>NZ_CP119414.1:0-4583909 GCF_029223985.1 Paenarthrobacter sp. Y-19 | reverse complement strand
TGCTGGGCCATGGGCCTCACGCAGCACAGCACTCCGTGCCCACGCTCCGCGACGTTGTGAACGTCTTGCTGCTCCAAGGAAACATCGGCAAGCCCGGCGCCGGCGTCTGCCCTGTGCGTGGCCACTCGAATGTCCAGGGCGACCGCACCATGGGCATCTTTGAGAAGATGCCGGAAGCATTCCACGACCGACTGGACCAGGAATTCGAATTCCGTTCGCCCCGGGACCACGGCTATGACACTGTTGCGGCCATCCGTGCCATGCGGGACGGGAAAGTCCGTTTCTTCATGGGAATGGGCGGCAATTTCGTGCGGGCCGCCCCCGACTCGGAGGTCACCGAGCACGCCTTGGCCAACACCCGGTTGACCGTCCAGATCTCCACCAAGCTGAACCACTCGCACCTGTCCACCGGCCGGCGGGCACTGATCCTGCCGACCCTCGGCCGCACCGAAAAGGACACCAGCGAACCGGTGACCAGCGGGTCACCGTGGAAGATTCCATGAGTGCTGTCCACGCCTCACGTGGCCGCCTGAAGCCTGCAAGCGAGCACCTCCACTCCGAAGTCGCGATCGTCTGCAACCTCGCGGAAAAGCTTTTCACCGACGGGTACCAACGCTTGCCCAACGCCCCCAGGGCTTCCTGGCTCGCCATGAGGGACGACTACACCCTGATCAGGAAACACATCGAGGCGGTCTTCGACGGTTTCGAAGACTTCGAAGCCCGGATCCAGCATCCCGGCGGCTTCGTGCTGCCCCACCCGCCCCGCGACGCCAGGAAGTTCGACACAGCCTCCGGGAAAGCGCACTTCACGGGCAATGAACTGGAGTTCATCAAAGTCCCGCCGGGCAAGCTGGTCCTCCAAACCCTGCGCTCCCACGACCAGTACAACACCACCATTTACGGCAAGGACGACCGGTACCGCGGCATCCACGGCGGGCGTCGGGTGGTGCTGATCAACGCAGGGGACATCAGCGAGCTCGGCTTTGCCGATGGGGACATGGTCCACCTGGTCTCAGAGTTCCACGGGACAGAGCGACGGGCCGAAAACTTCCGCATCGTTTCCTATTCGACGCCGAAAGGCTGCGCCGCCGCGTACTACCCCGAAACCAACGTCCTGGTGCCGCTGGATTCCGTCGCCGACACCAGCGGCACCCCGACCTCGAAGTCCGTGATCATCCGGCTGGAAAAGGCCTAGCCGCACCACAACTGTCCATTTGTCCGTTTATCGATATGTCCAACTGTCCGTGAATGGTGCTTCGGTGGCCTGAAACCTGGGGAGGTATTCCTCATCGAAGCACCGCTTTCGGACCGTTGGACAGCTCAGTTCAACAACAGCAAGGAACAGGGAGTAACCATGTCAGGAAACAGAGCAGTCGCCTACAAGGAACCCGGTGTCGTCGAAATCATCGACACCGACTACCCAACGTTTGAACTCAAGGACGGACCGGGCGTCAACCCGGCCAACGTCGGCAGGAAGGTCCCGCATGGGGCCATCCTGCGGACAGTGACCACCAACATCTGCGGTTCGGACCAGCACATGGTCGCGGACGCACCACCGCACCGCAGAACCTTGTCCTTGGCCACGAAATCACCGGTGAAGTGGTGGAGGTGGGACCCGACGTCGAATTCATCAAGGTAGGTGACATCGTCTCGGTTCCGTTCAACATCTCCTGTGGCCGCTGCCGGAACTGCAAGGAACAGAAGACCGGCATCTGCCTCAACGTCAACCCCGACCGCCCCGGCAGCGCCTACGGCTACGTGGACATGGGGGGCTGGGTCGGCGGACAGGCGGAGTATGTCCTGGTCCCGTACGCGGACTGGAACCTCCTGCGCTTCCCGGACCGGGACCAGGCCCTGGAGAAGATCATGGACCTGACCATGCTCTCGGACATTTTCCCCACCGGCTTCCACGGCGCAGTCACAGCCGGTGTCGGCGTCGGGTCCACCGTGTACGTTGCCGGTGCCGGTCCCGTGGGCATCGCTGCCGCGGTCGGCGCCCAACTGCTGGGGGCCGCCGTCGTGATTGTGGGCGACATGTACGAGGACCGCCTGGCCCAGGCCCGATCCTTCGGCTGCGAAACCGTCAACGTCTCCCAAGGCGATCCCAAGGATCAGATCGAGCAGATCCTGGGCGTTCCGGAAGTGGACTGCGGCGTTGACGCTGTGGGCTTCGAAGCCCGGGGACACGGAAAGGACGCCTCGCACGAAGCCCCGGCCACCGTGCTGAACTCACTCATGGATATCACCGCGGCCGGCGGCGCCCTGGGCATCCCGGGCCTCTACGTGACCGGCGATCCGGGCGGAATCGACGACGCCGCCAAGCACGGTTCGCTCTCCCTGTCGTTGGGGACGGGCTGGGCCAAGTCCTTGTCCTTCACCACCGGTCAATGCCCCGTGATGAAGTACAACCGCCAATTGATGATGGCCATCCTCCACGACAAGGTCCAGATCGCCAAGGCGGTCAACGCCCAGGCCATCCCGCTCGAAGACGCCCCCCGCGGCTACGCCGAATTCGACGCCGGAGCCGCAACCAAGTTCGTACTGAACCCCAACGGTTACGTGAAGGCCTGACAACAGCTACCGGGGACTGCGCGGCAGTAATTACGGGAAGGCCGTGCAGTCCCCGGTGCCTTCCACACCGGAAGCACCACCCAGGAAACGGACATCCATGCTTGCACAAGAGGAGTTAACAGCCGGCCTCCAGCGGAACCATGCCATGACGTGGGCCGAAGCCCGGCAACTGGCGTACCACTGCGCAGCTCCCCTCCCCTCCGCACCAACAAACCTCGACGCGGCGATCGGCTGCACTTTGGCCCGCGATGTTGTTGCCCGGCAGGACCTTCCCCATTACGCGTCATCAGCCATGGACGGCTGGGCCATCAGCGGTGAAGGGCCCTGGGCACTCACCGGGCCCGGGCGGCGCCTTTCTGCCGGAGAAGCCAGTGTCATTGCCACCGGAGGCCTTATTCCTGCCGGAGCCACCACCGTGCTCCGCAAGGAAAGCGGACAGCTGTCCGACGACGGGCACCTCACCTTGGGGCCGGAGGTGAAACCGGGCGAAACACTTCCCGGCCGCCACATCCGCCCGGCCGGCGAAGAAGCCACCGCAGGCGACGTCCTCATACCCGCCGGCACCCTCCTCAATCCGGCACACCTTGCCCTGGCCGCGGTGGCCGGCCACGATCAGCTGCAGGTACAGCGCAAGCCGAGGGTCGCCGTCGTCATGACCGGTTCTGAAGTGGTCACCTCAGGTGACCCCGCGCCCGGACAGGTGCGCGATGCTTTTGGTCCGCAGCTCAATGCCGTCATCCCGCAATTGGGCGGAGTGCCGGATGGGCAGCTACGGATCGGCGACTCGTACGGAGAGTGGCTGGCGGCACTGGACGGCGCCGGTGGCGGGCGGCGTCCCGAGGTGACGATCACCACCGGAGGCACCGGAAAATCCGGTACAGACCACTTCCGTGCCGCCGTTGGGGCGCTCGGCGGGCGGCTCCTGCTGGACGGGGTAGCCATGCGCCCCGGACATCCCGCCGTCATGGCCGAACTGCCGGACGGTCACTTCATCATCGGGCTGCCGGGCAATCCGCTGGCAGCCATGCTGGCCCTCATGACCCTGGGCGAACCCCTGCTCGCCGCCCTGGGAAACCGCCCTTCCAGGAGGCCACTCCGCTGCTTTCCGGCGCCGACATCGAACCCGTTCAGGGAAAGACGCGCCTCATACCCTGCCGGCTCATCCGCGGGCTGGTGTTCCCGGCCGCCCACGCTGGTCCCGGGATGATGCGCGGGCTCGCGTGGGCCGACGCGTATATGGCGGTGCCTCCGGAAGGAGCAGTGGCCGGCGAGCCGGTTCCCGTGCTGCCCCTGCCATGGACAGCGCCCATCGGTAACCCGGGCCAGAACCAGCCAGGAAGGCCCACCGTATGGCCCGCATGACGCAGCGCAGGAAAATCCACCGTTTCCAGCTCGATGGGACGGGCGGCGAGCACCCTGTTCGTCACAAAGAGGACGTCCTGGCTGCCGAGGAGCCACTGGAAATCAGGATCGGTGGGACCTCCTTCGCAGTGACAATGCGGACACCCGGGGACGACTTCGATCTTGTGGCCGGGTTCCTGGTGTCCGAGGGCATCATCCGGAACCCATCGGAACTGCTCTCCCTGCGGTTCTGTGCCGGCGAAAAGGACGGGACACAGACCTTCAATGTCGTCGACGCCCAGCTGCGCCCGGACGTGCCCCTGCCGGACACCAAACGCCACGTCTACACGTCCAGCTCTTGCGGCATCTGCGGAACCGACTCGATCGACGCCGTGCGCAAGACCATCCACTACGATGCGTCCCTGGATGGGCTGCGGGTTCCCGTTGATCTCCTGGCCGGGCTGCCGGACCGCCTCCGTGAGGCCCAGGCCGTTTTCGACAGGACCGGCGGTGTCCATGCTGCGGGACTCTTCAGGGTGGATGGTTCCGAGCCGGAGCTCCTGTGCCTTCGCGAGGACGTGGGGCGCCACAACGCCGTCGACAAGGTGGTGGGGTGGGCACTCCGCCAGGACCTGTTGCCGCTGACGGGCCTGGTCCTGCAGGTCTCCGGCAGGGCATCGTTCGAACTCGTCCAGAAGGCCGCGCTGGCCGGAATACCGGTCTTGTCAGCGGTCAGCGCACCCTCGAGCCTGGCGGCCGATCTTGCAGTGGGGACCGGCCTGACCCTGGTGGGCTTCAGCCGTGGCCACAGCCTGAACGTCTATGCAGGAAGGGAACGACTCATCGATTCACGGGCCAACGTCCCGGAGGTGGCCGTCAGCGCATAAGTTACGAGTGCCCCATGATGTGAAAGAGTCCGTGTAAAACTCCGTCTAGGATGAGGAAAGACGAGGGTGCAGGCCGTTCAGGGCTACCAGGCCCAGGGCCGCCTGCCTGGACAACGACACGAGGCAGCATGGCCGCACGCAACAACCCGGACTTCGAAAAGGACGCGGACGCCCAGGGCGGAGGCGTCCAGTCAGTGGACCGCGCCCTCCAGATCCTGGAAATCCTGGCCCGGGAAGGCGACGCCGGAGTGAGCGAAATCGCCGAGGAGATGGGCGTCCACAAATCCACCGTGTCCCGGCTTGTGGGCTCCCTGGTTGGCCGCGACCTCGTCCGGCAAAACAGCGAACGTGGCAAGTACCAGTTGGGCTTCGGCATCCTCCGCCTGGCGTCATCCATCCCCGGCAGGCTGAGTGTTGTCCACGAGGCACGGGAAGTGCTGGAGGCCCTGGCTCACGAGTACAAGGAGACGGTCAATCTGGCTGTCCTGAGGTCCAACTATGCGGTCAACGTGGACCAGGCGATGGGACCGTCGACGTTGGCCACCTATGACTGGGTGGGGAGCCTGACGCCGTTGCATGCCACGTCGAGCGGCAAGGTTCTCCTGGCAGCACTGACGGCAGACGAAAGAACCCAGGTTTTCAAGGCGGTCGGGCTGCCTGCACGAACGCCCCGCACGGTGACGAACCGCGGAGAGCTGGAGAAGCAACTGCTGGACGTGGCCCGCAACGGATACGCCACGGTCCACGAAGAGTTTGAGATCGGCCTCACCGCCGTGGCTGTGCCCATTTTCAACCACACCGGCAGTGTCATTGCCGCCGTGAGCATCTCCGGTCCGGCGTTCCGTTTTTCGCCAGAAGAGCAGCCGGGCCTCATCGATGGACTGCGCGAGGCCGGGCTGAGTATCAGCGCCAGGATGGGCTACAGGCCCCGTTAGTCCGGACCCGTAACCAGCTCTTCCCCCGCGGCGCTCTTGGCGCAACGGTCATCATGATAGGCAACACCCCACGTCAAGGCCAATTGATATATCAAGTGGCCGTCAAAGACGGGAAAAGCCTTGACTTTGATGTGTGACGGGGCGCACTCTGTTGCTTAGCGCGAATGTTGTTGATTCATGCGGAACGTTCCTAACCTTCTCCGAACGCACAGCCCAAGGCCGTGTATCAACGCAAAACCCATGACTCGCCGAGCAAAGGACCCGCTCATGGCTACAAACAGTGACATAAAACCGTTAACACCTGAGGAGTTGCCTGCCGACGATCGTCCGGCAGGCAGTCCAGCAACCCGACCCGCCCACGTGGAGCTCCCTGAAGAAGTCATCAGCAGCTCCCCCGATGCAACAAACCCGGCAGCCCTCAACGACGAGGATGGAGGCGCAGAGACTCTCCCCGATTCTGAAGAATACGATCAGATCCTGGTGGAACTGCGCAACGCCAAGACCGAGCAGGCCGTCTCCGCCCGCCGGAACCAGAAACTTACCCTCGACAAAGTCACCTTCGGGATCACGGGCGCCATCGCCGTCGCCTTCGTGGTCTGGGGCTTTGTCGGACGCGACAGCCTTTCGGAAACATCCAAAGGGGCCCTGAACTGGGTCATGGAATACACAGGCTGGCTCTTCATGGTCCTCGCCTCCTTGTTCGTCGTCTTTGTCCTGTGGCTGGCCCTGGGCAAATTCGGCAACATCCCGCTGGGCAAGGACGGCGAGAAGCCCGAATTCCGCACCGTCTCCTGGGTGGCCATGATGTTCGCCGCGGGCATGGGCATCGGCCTCATGTTCTACGGCGTGGCTGAGCCTCTCTACCACTACATCTCGCCCCCGCCAGGAACCGTGGACGGCCGCACGCCCGCCGCCATCCAGACCGCCATGGCCACCTCGATCTTCCACTGGACCCTCCACCCGTGGGCCATGTACGCAGTGGTTGGCATCGCCATGGCCTACGGGACCTACCGCCTCGGCCGCAAACAGCTGGTCTCCGCAGCGTTCACTTCGCTGTTCGGCATCCGGATGGTCGAAGGGCCGATCGGAAAGTTCATCAACATCCTTGCCATCTTTGCCACCCTCTTCGGAACCGCTGCTTCCCTGGGCCTCGGCGCCCTGCAAATCGGCAGCGGCATGACGTCCAACGGCTGGGTGGGTGAGATCGGCACTCCCGTGCTGGTGGTCATCGTGGCCGTCCTGACGTTCTGCTTCGTAGCATCAGCGGTTTCCGGCATCAGCCGCGGAATCCAGTGGCTGTCCAACATCAACATGGTCCTGGCCGTGGTGCTTGCACTCATCGTCTTCGTTGCCGGCCCCACCCTGTTCATCCTCAACCTGATCCCCTCGGCCATCGGCGACTACGCCCGCGACCTCGCGGAGATGTCGTCCAGGACAGAAGCCGTGGGCGATGACGCGTTGCGCAGCTGGATGACCAGCTGGACCATCTTCTACTGGGCCTGGTGGATCTCCTGGACGCCCTTCGTTGGCCTCTTTATCGCGCGCATCAGCCGAGGCCGCACCATCCGCCAATTCGTTACCGGCGTGCTTCTGGTCCCCAGCGTTGTCAGCGTGATCTGGTTCGGCATCTTCGGCGGAGCCGCATTCCACGTCCAGCAGGAAGCGGACAAGGCCGGTACGCCCGGCCTGGTGACCACGACCAACGGGGTCCCTTCAGTCAACTTCGACGGCGCACTCTTCGACCTCGTCAAGAACCTTGGAATGCCCGGCTGGGCCACGGCCGCTGTCATTGTCCTGGCCATGGTGCTCGTGGCGATCTTCTTCATCACCGGTGCCGACGCGGCCTCCATCGTCATGGGCTCACTCAGCTCCAACGGTGCTGAGCACCCCCGCCGTGCCGTGGTCATCTTCTGGGGAAGCCTCACCGGTGCTGTTGCAGCGGTCATGCTGCTGGCTGGTGGTGATGAACCATCCGAAGCCCTGGCCGGATTGCAAAGAGTCACCATCGTGGCGGCGCTGCCGTTCGTGATCGTCATGCTGCTGCTCTGTTTCGCCCTGACCAAGGACCTGCGGCGCGATCCCCTGTCGCTGCATAAGCGACTTGCCACCTCGGTGGTTGAACGAGCCATCCGGACCGGTGTCGAGCAACACGGCGGCGTCCAGTTCGACCTCGTCACCAAGCATGAGTGCGCCGGGAAATGTAACGAGTCCGATTGCCCCGGAGGAACGGCCACAGGGACCATACCGCTCGTCGGCAAACCCCAGCTGAACTCCGAAGACAAGTGACCGGCTCCGCCCCAAGCACTTCACCTGCACAGTTCTTTACCTGCACAGTTCATCCCACATAGTTAGGGCCCGCATGTCTTACATCTCAACCACCGACGGAACCCTCCGGCTCAGCCACCAGGCAAACGACGTGACCCTCACCTTGGACGCCTCCAAGCCCATGACGCTGCGCATCGAGGTTGACCGTTGTCCCTGCGGCTCGGAACACAGCCGCCCCGGTTCCTACGTCGACAGCGACTTGAACAACTAGCACCGCAACTTAAAGCAGGCGCCGGATTCTTCCGGCGCCTGCTTTTGTTTGTACTGCTGTTGGCTGTTTGTACTGCTGTGGGGCTGTTTGTACTGCTGTGGGGCCTGGGCCTACTTGGGCATCAGCACCGAGTCAACCAGGTACACCGTGGCGTTGGCGGTCTGGACGCCACCGCAGATGACGTTGGCGCCATTCACGGTGAGGGCGTCCTTGGTGCCTGCAACAGTCACTTCGCCACCCTCTACAGTCTTGTGGGTGCCTACGATCTTGTCCGGGGACAGCTGGCCGGGGACTACGTGGTAGGTGAGGATCTTGCTCAGCAGGGCGTCATCGGTCTTGAGCGTTTCGATGGTGGCCGGGTCGATCTTGGCGAAAGCGTCATCAACCGGTGCGAAGACCGTGAATTCGCTGCCGTTCAGGGTGGAGACCAGGTCAACCTTGGGGTTGAGCTTGCCCGAGACGGCGGCGGTGAGGGTCTTGAGCAGCGGGTTGTTGGAAGCAGCGGTTGCTACCGGGTCCTTGGCCATTCCTGAGACCGAACCGGCACCGTCCGGAACCTGTGCGGCGTAGCCGGCGCAGCCGGGGCCTACAAGGTTGGCGGCGGGATCCATGGCGGCGCTGCTCATGGGGGACGACGACGGCGACGGTGCCGTCGACGACGGAGCCGCGGAGGAACTCATCGGGGCGGGTGACGAAGAAGAGGGCGAGCTGGAGGTGCTGGATCCACCACAGGCAGTGAGCCCGAGAAGGGTGGCTGCAGTGAGGCCAACGAAGGCGAGGGCGGGGCGCTTTGTGGACAACATGTCATTCTCCTTGTTTTTGGAACCAGGGCGTTGGGTCCATTGGGTGGTGGGACACGGGCTGCAGGTACCGCTTTTGCTGTACCTCCGGTTTGTGTCTCACCAACTATTCGGAGGATGGGGCAGGGTGGATGGGTGCGGATTGAAAAAGTTTTTCGAACCCTTTGAAACGGGGTTCACTTATGGCCCGCGGTGAGGCCATGCCGGGCCATAAGTGAACCCCGTTTTTACAAGTACGGCCGCGTGATGAGTTCGAGCGCGTGGCCCGAAGGGTCTTTGAAGTAGACGCCCCGGCCGCCGTGCTCGGTGTTCGTCTCACCCGGGCGGGTCATCTGCGGATCGGCCCAATGTTCGACGCCGGCACTCAGCAACCGCTGATAGGCGCGGTCGAAGTGTGCGTCGTCCACGAGGAACGCATAGTGCTGCATCTGGATCTCCACCGGCGGCTCAGCGAACTGGAGCATCACTCCTCCAGCCAAAGTGAGGTTGCAGAATGGTCCCCAGCCGGGAGCTTCGTCGGCTTCGAGGATGGACCGGTAGAACCTGGCAGAAATTTCGCGGTCAAGGGACGCGATGATGGTGTGGTTGAAAAGCGCTGGCATTCATGACTCCTTTTATGTGGGTTCGTTTCGATGGGTTGCTGGGTCATCGATCCACAAGGCGGAGCACGCTGGCGCGTCAGAGGTCGGCCGGGTAGCCGATCCGTGCAGGGCAGAAGCCCGATCCGGTCATCACGACCGCAAGCCTACCTGAGCGTCGCGGCAGTCCTGGCATATTTCCCGCCGTCGCCCCAAAACCCGTCCACCCGCCGTCGTCCGTTGCCCACCACCGGCCCGGGTGACAGGATGGGCGGCATGGCTATCGAGGTGAGACCGGCGACGGTGTTCGATGACGTGAAGACCATGGTCGGTCCAAAGCGCCCCGATTCCAACGTGTGCTGGTGCCTGAGTTACAGGATCCCGTCCAGGCTGAACCAAAGCCTCCAAAGACAGGAGCGCGGAAAGTACGTCGAGAAGCTGGTCGCCGAAGACCCGCCTCCCGGGGTGTTGGCGTACGACGGCGACGAAGTAGTTGGGTGGGCAGCGGTGCACCCGCGCGCGGACACCAGTTTCGCGACGAACCGAAAGATCCCGCAGGTGGACGATGCCAAGGTGTGGTCCGTGTGGTGCATCCGTGTGCGGCCCGGGCATCGCGGCAAGGGCATCTCCCACGAGTTGCTGCGCGGAGCCATCGAATTCGCCAAGAGCCATGGCGCCCCGTTCATTGAGGGCTATCCCGTGGACAACCAGGGCGGCAAAGTGGACCTGACCATGGCTTATGTGGGTACGCGAAAGCTCTTCGAGAAGGCCGGCTTCAAGAAGGTGGCCGAGACGACGTCCGTGCTCAACGGTTTCCCCCGGGTGCTCATGCGCCTGGACCTGCGCTGAAAACCATCCAATTAGGCGCCGTGTAACCGCGCCGTCATCCGGTGCGCTTCCTCGAGCAGCAGCTTGCCCAGGAACTCCTGCCGGTCAGGGCGGAACCGTGGCTCGATCCCCGTCAGGGACAAAGCCCACGCCGGCCGGCCCTGCGGGTCAAACACCGCAGCCCCCATGCCCCAGCTGCCTTCAAGAATCAGTCCGGGATTCACGGAGTAGCCGGTCAAACGGGTCTGCTCCAGGTTGTCCCGCACCACGTCCGCGGGGTGTCCTGAAGCGAAGTCTCCCGCATGTGCCGGCCAATCCGCCAGCAGGGACTCTTGCTCCTCAAGAGGCAGGAAAGCCATGATCGCCGTTCCTGCCGAAGCGATGCCCAGAGGAAAGCGGACGCCCTCGTGCAGCACGAACGACCTCACAGGGAACGAACCTTCTTCACGCAGCACGCACACTGTTTCATTGCCCCGGCGGATGGAGAAGAACGCGCTCTCCCCGGTTTCGGCTGCCAAGCGGCGCAATGACGGGCGGGCAATGTCTTCCATGGGAAAACGGGCCGCCGCCACCGACCCCAACAGAAAGACTTCCGGCCCCAACACCCATTTACCGGAGCTTGAATCGTGTTCCAGCAGGCCCTCCGCAGCCAGCGAGGTCAGTAGCCGGTGCACAGTTGGTCTAGTCAGCCCGGATTCACGAACCAAACCCGCCAACGAGGTGCCCTCGGGTTTCCGTCCCACCAGCCGAAGCAGCAGCGCTACGCGCCCCACCACTTGCGCTCCCTGTACCGTCACCACGACCTCCTGAAGATTTCATCCACAATATGGACAGCTTCCACCATAGCGTCCATAGGGTGAGTAGCCAACGGGAGAGAGCATTGACCCGTCCCCCCAATAAACCTAGGCTCCAAGGAAAGACCGGATTGTCCACAAAGTGGATGCCACTCAGCAACACTCAACATCACTCAACGAGGAGTCCACCATGTCCAAGATCCACGCGAGCGCAGCCCAAGCGCTCCATGACCTGATGGCAGACGGCCTGACCATCGCCGTCGGAGGTTTTGGCCTCAGCGGCATCCCCGCCGACCTGATCGACGCCGTTCGCGCGTCGGGCGCCACGGATCTGACCATTGTTTCCAACAACATGGGCGTGGACGGCAAGGGACTGGGCGTGCTGATCGAGGCGGGCCAGGTCCGGAAGGTCATTGCTTCCTACGTGGGCGAGAACAAGCTCTTCGCTGAGCAGTATTTGGCTGGCCAGCTGGAGGTCGAGTTCACCCCGCAGGGCACCCTGGCCGAGCGCCTTCGCGCCGGCGGCGCCGGCATTCCCGCTTTCTACACGCGGACGGGCGTGGGCACCTTGGTTGCCGAAGGCAAGCCGCTCGAAGAGTTCGACGGCGTCACGTACGTCCGCGAGCGCGCCATCACTGCCGACGTCGCACTGGTCCACGCCCACACCGCGGACACGGACGGCAACCTGATTTACCGCTACACCGCACGGAACTTCAACCCGGTGGTGGCCACGGCAGGCACCGTAACCATTGCCGAGGCCGAGGTCATCGTGGAACCGGGCGAGCTGGACCCCAACCACATTGTCACCCCGGGCGTCTACGTCCAACGGCTTGTCCAGGCAAGCAACCGGGTCAAGGACATCGAACAGCGCACAGTCCGCCAGCGTGCTGAAGCGCACCACGCCGAACCCCTCACGGTCTGAAGCAGAAGGAGCAAACCATGGCTTGGACACGAGACCAGATGGCCGCGATTGCGGCAGAAGAACTGAACGACGGCGACTACGTCAACCTCGGCATCGGCATTCCCACGCTGGTGGCCAACAACCTGCCCGATGGCGTGCGGGTAGTCCTCCAGAGCGAGAACGGGCTACTGGGCATGGGTCCGTTCCCTTATGAGGGCGAGGAAGACGCCGACCTTATCAACGCAGGCAAGCAAACAGTCACCATCACCCCCGGCGGGAGCATCTTCGACTCCGCAACGTCATTCGGCATGATCCGTGGCGGGCACGTGAAGGTAGCCATCCTTGGCGCCATGCAGGTGTCCGGCAGCGGCGACCTCGCCAACTGGACCATCCCCGGCAAGATGGTGAAGGGCATGGGCGGTGCCATGGACCTGGTGGCCGGGACACCGCGCGTCGTGGTCCTGACCGAGCACAACGCCAAGGACGGTTCGGCCAAGATCGTCACCGAATGCACCCTCCCCCTCACGGGACTCCGCTGCGTGGACCGGATCATCACGGACCTCGCCGTTTTCGACATCGTGCCGGTTACGGAAGGGAACGACGGCGGCACCCGCCTGCTGCTGACCCGACTCGCCCCGGGCGTCACCGTGGAAGAGCTCCGCGAAAAGACCGGGGCCGGGTTCGCGGTAGCGCTCGCCTCTGTTGAACACACCCTCGAAGGAGCCAACGCATGAGCCTCAAAGACCAGTTCGGCAAAGACATCCTGCTCACGGGATGGGGCCACAGCAAGTTCGGGAAGCTGACCGATGAGACTCTGGAATCCCTGATCGTCCAGGTGGCCGGGGAGGCCATCAGCAACTCCGGGCTGGACCCCAAGGACATCGACGAGATCTACCTCGGCCAGTTCAACTCCGGCATGCAGCCGCTGGGCTTCACGTCGTCCCTGGCACTCCAGCTCTCCGCGGACCTGGCCAACGTCCCCGCGACCCGGACGGAGAACGCCTGCGCTTCCGGGTCCGCCGCCTTCCTGCAAGGCGTCAAAGCCGTGCTGGCCGGGACTGCCCGGAACGTGCTGGTGATCGGTGCGGAAAAGATGACCGACGCCGGAGCCGACGTCGTGGGGGCAGCGCTGCTCGGCGCTTCCTACGAAATGGCTGGTAAAGCCTCCAGCACCGGATTCACGGGCCTCTTCGCGGAGGTCGCCAAGCATTATGACAAGCGCTACGGCGCAGGCATCACCGGTCCCGGTGTCCAAGGCCTCGGCGATGTCCTGGGTTCCATCGCCGCCAAGAACCACCGCAACGGCATGGACAACCCTTACGCCCAGATGCACCGCGACTTCGGCGAGGAATTCTGCCGGACCATTTCGGACAAGAACCCCATGGTGGCCGAACCGTTGCGCCGCACCGACTGTTCGCCGGTCTCGGACGGAGCTGCCGCCGTCGTGCTGTCAACGTCGGCGACCGTGGGTGCAACCGCCCCGTGCGCCTGGCCGGTTTCGGCCACGCGAACGATTTCTTCCCCGCAGAACGCCGCGATCCCACCGAATTCGCCGCCACCCGGGCGTCGTGGGAGCGCGCCTTCGCCATGGCCGGGGTCGGCATTGAGGGGCTGGACTTCGCCGAGGTTCACGACTGCTTCACCATCGCCGAACTCATCATGTACGAGGCCATGGGCCTGGCTCCCCGCGGTGAAGGATCCCGGGCCGTCACGGAGGGTTGGGTCTACAAGGACGGCAAGCTCCCCATCAACGTCTCCGGCGGCCTGAAAGCGAAGGGCCATCCGGTGGGCGCCACCGGTGTGTCGCAGCATGTCATCGCCGCGATGCAGCTCAGCGGAACCGCCGGCGACATGCAGTTGCCCAAAGCCCGTCGCGGAGCCGTCCAGAACATGGGCGGCGTGGGCATCGCCAACTATGTGAGCGTGCTGGAAGCCGTCTAGTCCATCTACGTCAGCGGGACCTGATCAGTGCCGCGATCTCCGTAAACCCGAGCCGCTCTGCATTTTGCAGGGCGGTTCGGCCTTGTGGATCGCGGATGTCCGGGTTGGCTCCGGCCGCGAGGAGTTGCCGGACCACGTCCTGCTGCTTGGGGCCGCCGTTGTTGAGCAGGATGGCTTCCTGCATAGCGGTCCAGCCCAGGTTGTTGACGTGGTCCACGGGCACACCAGCGGCGATAAGGATCCTCACTGTCTCCGTGTGTCCGTGTTCGCTCGCGGGGATCAGGGCGGTGCCGCCGTAGCGGTTGGTGCTGCGCACGTCCGCCCCTGCTGCCAAGGTCAGCTCCAGGACCTCGTTGAAGCCCTCCGCGCCGGCGTAGAGGAACGCGGAGTCTTGGATGTCGTCCTTGGCGTTCACGTTTCCGCCGGCCGCTATCAGCTCCCGGACCCTGGCAACGTCGTTGGCCTTCGCGGCGAGGATCAGGAGTCGGTCGGTTTCCATTTGGGCCTCCGGTGTCAGGGTGGGCGGCACGGCAGCCGACGACGTCGGGCCGGGACCCGCGCCCGATGGTTCGGCTGAAGTGGGGGCTGCCTGTGTCGGCGTTTGGTCGGAAGGTGAGGCGGCGGAAGGTGAGGCGGCCGCCGTCGAGCTCTGTGTAGTTGACGGCCCGGGCGACGACGGCGCGCACCCGGCCACGAGCCCGACCAGCACCAACCCCGCCCCCACCACCCGAGTTTTTGTCCAGATATCGCCCTTAAGGGGCTCCCATAAGGGCATCACGTGTACAAAAACTCGGGCGCGGGTGGTCATGGGTCGAGGCTACTTCGCCGCTGCGGCCAAGGCTTCTGCGCCGGCGGTGGCGCAGGCCTCGTCGAGGGCACCGTCGGGAGCGCCGCCAACACCGATGCCGGCAACAGAAACGCCGTTGACCTTCAGCGGAACTCCACCGGCCAGGAACAGTGTGCCGGGGAGGTCGGCGATCGAGGGACCGTTGCCGTTGATGCGCTTGGCCAGCTCGCTGGTGGGAGCACCGAACGCGGCAGCCGTGTAGGCCTTCTGCTTGGCAGCTTCGATGGTGTGTTCGGCGGCGTTGTCACCGCGGAGGACTGCCTGGACGGTGCCGAAGCGGTCCACCAAAGCGACGGTAACGAATGGCAGCTTGTCCGCCTGGCACTTGGCCAGTGCGGCATTCACGGCTTTGCTGGAAGCGCCCACGGTGATGCGGTTCTGCGCCACGACGTTCTCGGGGGCGGGCTGCACATCCGCGGCAACCTTTGCAGGCGCGGCCTCAGGTGCCGCGACAGGTGCCACGGCGTTGGCCACAGCCGTGATTCCGCCGGTGAGCAACAGCGCTCCGGCAGCAGCGGCGGCAATCATCTTGTTGGACTTCTTCACGGGGGGTTCTCCTTCGGGACTGCATGGACATTCCGAGTACACATCCATGCTTCCCGGACGGCCCCGTTGCCACATCGGCCCGAAGCAGGCCCCGGGCTCATCCTTTCCGCACGCTGTATCAGCCAAAAGGTGGAGAGACCAATAACCGCCCGGGACCTAGCATGGAAAGATCGCCCACCACAGCAAGAAGCCGCCACAGCCAGGAACGGAACCGGGAACCATCCATGCCAACTGCTCCTCCACAGCCAGGGCCAAGCAGCCGCTTCGACGGCCGCATCGATGCCGTGGTGCATGTGGGCTTCGCCGTGCTGATGGTGGCCTCCGGGGTCCGGTACGTCATGCGGCACTCCCCCGCGGACAACCTGTGGACGGTGGCTTTGGCGGCGGCAGTGTGCGGGCTCTACGCCATCACCGCCCTCCTGGCACATCGACGCCCGGCCCGGGGCAGCCACTGGATCCCGTGGATGATCGCCCTTGTGGCAGCGTGGGCCGCCCTGGTGATCGTGGCTCCGAGCTTTGCGTGGTGCTCGTTCGCCATCTTCTTCCTTGCGCGCAGGGCTTTCCGCGGCTGGGCCGGATACGCGGCCAGCAGCGTGACCGCAGCGGCCACCGCCGTCGGGCTCTTCCGGATGAGCGGCTGGACGGACGTTGCCATGCTGCTTGGCCCGCTCGCCGCGGGTGCCCTCCTGACCTTGATCTACGACAAGATCGAACGCGACCAGGAGCAGTTGGCCGCAACCGAACGGCAGGCCGGGATCGCCACCGAACGCGAGCGCGTCTCCCGGGAAATCCACGACACCGTGACCCAAGGCCTGGCAAGCAGCCTGCTTCTGCTGGAGGCGGCGCAGCGCTCCTGGCCGGATGGTTCGGCCCAGCGGGACGTTGCCAAGGCGTCCGGCCTGTTGAGGCGGAACCTCGCCGACACCCGCAGCCTGGTGCACGAACTTTCCGCGCCGGGTCTCGAATCAGGCCCGCTTCCGGAAGCCCTGCAGCACGCCGCGAGCCAATATGTGGATACCATCCAGGTCCACGTCACCGGCGATGAACGGCCGCTCCCCGCAGAGGTCCGCCATGCCCTGATCCGGGTGACCCAAAGCGCAGCGGCCAACATCAAGCTCCACGCGCACGCGGACCACTCCAGCGTGACGCTTGGGTACCTCCCGGAGTCGGTCACCTTGGACGTGTACGACGACGGACGCGGCTTTGATCCCGCAGCGGTACCTGCGCCGTCGGAAACCGGAGGGTACGGCCTGCGGGCCATGCGGCAACGGGTTGAGCAGCTGGGTGGAGAATTGTCAGTGGAGAGCTCGCCGGGTGAAGGCACCATCATCGCGGCGCAGCTGCCGCTCAGCCAGCCTGCCCGGTCGTCCAAGGAGGGCCTGTGACCGCCATTTCCGTTCTGCTCGTTGACGACCACACCGTGGTCCGGAGCGGACTCAAGGCGCTGTTGGGCACCCAGGCGGACTTCGCCGTCGTCGGTGAAGCCTCCTCCGGCGAAGACGCTCTGGAAGCGGCCCGGGTGCACTCGCCGGCGGTTGTGCTGATGGATCTGGCCATGGGAGCCGGGATGGACGGCATCGAAGCCATCAAGCAGCTCCGGCAACGCAACCCGCAGCAAGCGGTGATCGTGTTCACCACCTACGACTCCGACGCCGACATCGTCCGCGCCGTGGACGCCGGAGCCATGGGGTACCTGCTCAAGGATGCCGCGCCGGAGGAAATCTTCGCAGCCGTCCGTGGTGCTGTGCAGGGCAAGAGCGTGATGAGCGCACCGGTCGCCTCACGGCTGTTCCAGCAAATGCGGAATCCGGACGACATCCTTACTCCGAGGGAAGCCGAGCTGCTCAGCCTGCTGACCGAGGGACTCAGCAACCGGGACCTCGGAAAACGCCTCTTCATCTCCGAGGCCACGGTCAAAACACACCTGGCACACATCTACGCCAAACTCGGTGTCGAGACGCGTGCAGCAGCCATCGCAACAGCCATCCGGCGCGAGGGGATGCGGTAAAGGCACACGGTTGGTTACGCTGACCATATGTCGGACACAACGGGTCGCAGAATGTTCACAACTCCAGGGACAGCTTTGTTGGTCCGGGGAGCCCTCGCCATCGTTTTCGGACTGCTGGTCCTGGTCTTGCCCAGCGCCACGGCGTTTGCAGTGGTGGTGGTGTTCGGCTTCTTCGCCATCATCGACGGCATCACCAGTGTGGCCCACTACTTCTACGACCCCGCCGGCCGCTCACGCTGGAGCGTTGTGGGTGGATTCATCTCCATCGCCGCCGGCATACTGGCCATCGCCTGGCCCGGCATTACCGCTGCCGTCATTGGCGTGATCATCGGCTTGTGGGCCCTGGTACTGGGGATCTCGCAGATCATCCTGGCCCTTGCCGCCCGCAGCTTCATCCGCAGCTGGGGACTATGGCTGCTCACCGGCCTCATCACCACGGTGTTCGGAATAGTGGTCCTGGTCAATCCGGGCATCGGGCTCCTCGGCCTGATGGGAATGCTCGCAGCTTTCGCCATTGTGACCGGCCTGCTCCTGATCGCTTCGGGCATCGGTCTCCGCAAGCTGGCCAACACCCAGCCGCTGTATGGCCACTAGCTTCGGCGCGGTAAAAAGCCGTAGGGGGATGCGCTCAGCCCCAAGTTCGGTAAGTTAGTGGCTGTGAAGATAGCTACCTGGAATGTGAACTCCCTCCGTGCCCGAGCCGACCGTGTTGAAGCGTGGCTTGAGCGCAGCGACTGCGATGTCCTGGCCATCCAGGAGACCAAGTGCAAGGACGAGAACTTCCCTGGGGAACTCTTTGAACGCATGGGATACGAGGTAGCGCACTTCGGCGTGAACCAGTGGAACGGCGTGGCCATTGCCTCCCGCGTGGGCCTGGAAGACGTTGAGCGCACCTTCGTGGACCAGCCTGCCTTCGGCAAAGCCGGCAAGGACCCCGCCCAGGAAGCCCGCGCGATCGCTGCCACCTGCGGCGGAATCCGCGTTTGGAGCCTCTACGTTCCGAACGGCCGCTCCCTGGACGACGAACACATGCCCTACAAGATCAAGTGGCTCGAAGTCCTGCGGGACCAGGCCGCCGAATGGGTCAAGGCCGACCCCAACGCGCAGATCGCCCTCATGGGTGACTGGAACATCGCCCCGTTCGACGACGACGTCTGGGACATCCAGCTTTTCCGCGACAACAACTACACGCACGTCAGCGAACCCGAGCGCGCAGCGTTCCACGCGTTCGAAACCGCCGGATTTACCGACGTCGCACGTCCCTATACGCCGGGGCCGGGGTCTACACGTACTGGGACTACACGCAGCTGCGGTTCCCCAAGAAGGAGGGCATGCGGATCGACTTCTGTCTGGCCTCCCCGGCACTGGCTTCCCGCGTCACGGGTGCGTCCATCGACCGCGAGGAACGCAAGGGGAAGGGCGCCTCGGATCACGCTCCCGTGATCGTGGAGCTCACCGACTGAGCACTGCACCTGATGACTCATTGACGAAAGGGGTGGCTGGACATGGCGGGTAGTCTGTACCGGGGCCAGGCGGGACTGCCGTTCTCTTCGTCGCTGCGCATTTACGAGCCGCTTGAGGCGTTCCCTCCCGAGCAGCAGCGCCAGCTTGTGGCGGAGGGCAGCAAGGCAGGTTCCCGGGCCGCCGTCGAAAATGCGGAGCTCCAGGCCTCGCTGGGACGCATCACCCGCTCCGGCGGCGATCCGTTCCCCACCGGCCGCACCGATCTGGTCCGCATGACGCGGGTCCCCATGGGACGGCACGCCGCTCCCGGCAATGATGAGGACGACGCCGGACGGCTGCTTTACTGCCCCAGCCAACTGGTGATTCGGGCCGGCTTGGCGGCCAACGCGCTCATGGACGGAGTCCACAGTCCGCTGGCCGACCTGCTCATTCCGGTTTCGCAAAGGGACAAACACCAGATGCGGATCGACCGGATCAACGCCCGCGAAGACGCCAAACGCGTCCACACCCGGGCCTCAACCTGGGGTATCCCGTTCAGCTGGTTCTCGCTGTTTGCCGAATCGGACCGCAAAGACGTCGTCGAGTCCGACGGCCGCATCCTGACGGTGCGGGTATGGACCCCACTGACTGAAGCCTTGGAAAGGGCCCGGTTTTCCGTGGCCCATCTGGCGCTGGCCGCTCCGGACCTGGACATGCTGGATGACCTGACGCAGCTCACTGAGTGGCTTGAGCTGTTCCACGTCCAGTCGATGGTGGAGCTCGATTACGGCGCCGTTGCAGACAAGGTGTACCCGGACGACTCCCCCATGGATGTCCGCTTGGGCATCGAGTGCCTGGCCGAAGGCGACATGACAGGCGCCGCGGCCGCGTACCGGCGCCTGGCTTCCCGCTGGATTCCCATCCGGCAGTTGGCGCGCGCTTCGTAGCTTCACGGTTTCCAGGTTCCCGCTTGTGCGGGCTCCTGCGTCCTTAGTTGGGGCTGTTGGTGAATTTCCCGTTCGGCGGCGCTGTAGTCTCGCGGACAATCAACTGGTGGGGAGCCACGGCGGAGTGCACCGCTCCGACGTTGCCGTCGAGTTCGTCCAACAGCATCTTGGTCGCAAGTTCGGCTTGGTTGTCCGGGCGCTGGCCGACAGTGGTCAGGCCCAGCGAGGACGAGAAATCGTGGTCATCGATACCGATCACGGAGAGGTCCTCCGGGACCCGCACCCCGTGGCGGCCGGCTTCAAAAATCACGCCCATCGCCATCTCATCGGAGGAACAGAAGATCGCGGTCGGTTTCCGGCCGGGCTGGCTCCACAGCCGGTTGAAGGCCTGCTGCCCGCTGGCGACGGTGAAGTCACCCCACTGGTCCCACTCAGGGCGGACTTCCAGCCCGGCGTCGGACATGACTTCCTGGAACGCCTGGATCCGCACCCGGGGGACGTCGAAGTTCAGATCCGTTTCGTCATCGCCGTGCAGCAGGGCAATGTCCTTGTGTCCCAGATCCAGCAGGTGCTTCACGGCGGTGGATGCGGCGTCGTAGTCATTGATGCCGATGTAGGGGCAGTCCTCAACGTGGCCACCCACCACCACCAACGGAATGTCGATCTTGTGAAGATGCTCCAGTTCGTCCTCAGTCAAGGACATGCAGAGCACCAGCAGGGCGTCGATCTGCTTGTACACCATGGTGGAACTGAAGAGGCGTTCACGGTTACTGCCGTGGCCGCCTAGGTTGAACAAGGAGAGGTTGTATTTCCTTGAGTGCAGCTCACGGTCGGCGCCTTCGATGGCTTTCGAGAAGAACCACCGGCTGACGAAAGGAGCCAGGACGCCTATGGTCCGGGTGCGGCCCGTCGCCAGCCCGGAGGCCGACGACGACGCCACATATCCCAATGAACTTGCTACTTCGAGGATCTTCTCGCGGGTTGCGGGAGACACCCGCGGCAGTCCCCGCACTGCACGGGAGACGGTCGCCGTCGAGACTCCCGCTGCTGCGGCAACGTCCTCGATGCTGACGCCGGTGTGGCCGCCGCGTTGGGACCGCTCGTTCGTCTTTGCCACTCAAGCCCCCTTTTTTGGTGCATGCCGAAAGCCGAGGGCTCGTTCCCGGACGGCACCTTCCAGCCTATTCCGCCTGCCTGCTGTTCGCCGATTTCGCACAAGTTATTGCGACGCCGGTCAGGTACTGGTGTTCTCCATGGGCCGCCTCAACCAATCCGCCGTGTCGTCCGGCGCGGTAGCTTGCGCCGCAAGCGGAGCATTCCCCAGAGGGCGAGGACAACGGCCAGGAGCCCCAACGCCCAGCCGAGGGCGGGCTGGCCGGTGACCTCCATCGAGATGGTGGCCACCAGGAGCACCAGGCCCCAGAAGGCGAGGAACCCGATGATGATGTCGAAGTCCTCCGCGGACCGTACCCGTTTGGTGCCCGGGTCAGGCTTCGCTGCGGGGGACTCCCGACGTCGATTTCCGTAACTTGTCACTTGACAGCGCCTGCCGTAAGGCCGGCCACGATCTTGCGCTGGAAGATCAGCACAAGGACAACCAGCGGAATGGTCACCACGGTACCTGCGGCCATAACGGCTGTGTACGGTTCCTGGTGCGGCTGCGCACCGGCAAAGTACGCGATGGCTACCGTGACGGTCTTGGTGGCGTCATTCGACAACTGGCTGGCGATGAGGAATTCGTTCCAGGAGGCAATGAACGCCAGGATCGCCGTGGTGAACGTTGCCGGGGCTGCCAGCGGAAGGATCACTTTCCGGAACGCCTGTCCCTGCGTGCAGCCATCGATCCTTGCGGCTTCTTCGAGCTCCCACGGCATCTCGCGGAAGAAGGAGGTCAGCGTGTAGACCGTGAGCGGGAGAACGAAGGAAATGTTCGGAATGATCAGCGCCTGGTAGGTGCCGAACCAGCCGATGTTGGTGAACAACTGGAACAGCGGGGTAACCAAGGCAACGCCGGGGAACATCGATGCGCCCAGGATGAAGCCGAGGACCACGAACTTGAACCGGAAATTCAACCGGGCCAGGGCGTAGGCCGCAAACACACCGACCAGCAACGCTACGACTGTCGTCACGGCGCCAACGATCAGGCTGTTCAACAGGTTGCGGCCGAAGTGGTTGCCAAGGCTCTCATCGAACACCGTCGCGAAGTTGTCCCACGTGAAGTGGGTGAAGAACGGCGTGGTGTCGAACGTGTATCCGACGTCGCGGAAGGCCGTGACCAGCATCCAGTAGAAGGGTGCCATGCACCAGACGAGGATGATGGCGGCGCTGATGTAGGTGCGCAGCGACCCCCAGTTGAAGGGCCGTTTGGGCCGTTCCACGGAGTCGGCGGAGGTCTTCGAAGCTGTGGCTGTGCTCATCTCACTTGGCCTTTCCGGAAGATGTGGCCGCGTCCACGGCATTCGCCCCGAGGAAGCGGACGAAGATAAACGCCACGAGGAAGATCACCAGGAATGTAATGGTCGATAGCGCCGCCGCTGTATTGAACCCTTGCCTGATTTGTTGGACAACAAGGATGGACAGCGTGGTGGTGCCGTTCGCGCCCTGGGTCATGATGGCGGGGAGATCGTACATGCGCAGTGCGTCGAGGACACGGAACAGGATGGCCACCATCAGCGCCGGCTTCACCAGCGGCAGGGTGATCAGGCGGAACCGCTGCCAGGTGGACGCGCCGTCAACCTTGGCGGCTTCGTAGACTTCGTCCGGAATCAGCTGCAGGCCCGCCAGGATCAGGAGGGCCATGAACGGCGTGGTCTTCCAGACGTCGGCAATGATGATTGCCCACTTGGCCGGCCATTCCGAGCCGGTCCACAGGATCTGGGTACCGAACAGCTTGTTGGCGATGCCTTCGAAGGCGAAGATGAAGAACCAGAGCTTGGCGGTAACGGCCGTTGGGATGGCCCACGGAACCAGGACGGCTGCGCGGATCAGGCTGCGTCCGCGGAAGGCGCGGGCCATGATGATTGCCATCCAGAAGCCAAGAACGGTCTCGAAGGCCACGGTAACCACCGTGAAGAAGAAGGTAGTGCCCATGGAGTCCCAGAACTGGGCTCCGAGTGTGCCCGGAGGGCAGGCCAGCGAGCCGCCGCCGGGGGCCGTGCATTGCTGCAGCAGCCAGTGCGTGTAGTTTTCAAAGCCGGCCGGGCCGCCCTCGGAGAAGAACCCCGTGGCCGGGTCGAGGCCGGAGTCCTTCTGGAAGGACATGATGATGGCGTTGAGCACCGGGTAGATGATGACGATCGCCAGCAGGATGAGCGACGGCGCCAGGAGGGTGTATGCCCAACGGCCCTGCGTAAGCTGCTTCCGGTCGGCGCTTTCGCGACTGGGCATCGTGTGTCCGGAAGCCGCCGTCGCGTCTGGTTTTTGTAGTTCTGTTGACATGTCAAGACTCCTGTCAGGGAGAAGGCCGTGGCCGGCAGTCCGGCTGCCCGCCCCTCAGGGACAGGCAGCCGGACTGTAGCCCGGGTGGTTACTTAGCTCCGGCCGACTCAATAGCCGCTTGCATGTCGGAGATTGCCGCATCCACGGTCTTCTCTCCCTTGAGGGCAGCGTAGGCATTGTCCTGCACAGCCTTGGTGACGGCGGGGTAGAACGGCGTCACGGGACGCGGAACCGCGTTCTCGATGGACGTCTTCAGCACAGGGAGGTACGGCAGCTTGGTCACGAGTTCCTGATCGTCATACAGCTTGGTCAGGACCGGGGCCAGCGAACCCTGGGTAGCGTAGAAGCGCTGGGTTTCCTCGCTGGTGATGTACTTGATGAAGTCCGCAACAGTTGCCTTGTTCTTGGAGTAGACGCTCATGGCGATGTTGTGGCCACCAAGCGAGGAGGCGCCGGGGCCGTCCTTGCCCGGGAGGGGTGCCATCTTGAACGTGTCCTTCACAGTGGAGGAACCGTCGGTCTTGGCCAGGTTGTACACGTACGGCCAATTGCGGTGGAACAGCAGCTTGCCGGCTTCGAAGGCCTGACGTCCCTGCTCTTCCTGGAAGGTGATTGCTTCGGTGGGGATGTTGCCATCCTTGTAGGCGTTCACCAGGTTGGTGAGGCCGGCCTTGGCTTCGCTGGAGTTCACGGCAGCCTTGCCGGAATCATCAACGATCTTGCCGCCTGCCGAGTTGATGGCTTCAGCAGCGTTGACCGTCAGGCCCTCATACTTCTGGAACTGGCCTGCGTAGCAGCCGATGTTGTTCTGCTTGGCGATCTCGCACATTCCCATCATCTCGTCCCAGGTCTTGGGCGGGTTGGGAACAAGGTCACCACGGTAGTAGAGGATGCCGCCATCCGAGCTCTGGGGGGCTGCATACAGGGTGTTGTTGTAGGTGGCGCTCTTGACGGTGGACTCGAGCATCCCGTCCGTGGAGATTGCGGTCTTGTCCTTGAGCGGCTGCAGCCAGCCCTTGGCAGCGAACTCAGCAACCCAGATGAGGTCGACGCTCATGACGTCGTAGTTGGCGTTCTTGGCCTGGAAGTTCTGGACCAGGTCATCGTGCTGCTGGTCGGCCTGGTCCGACTGCTCCTTGAACGTTACTTTCTCGTCCGGATGGGCGGCGTTCCACTTTTCGATGAGGGGCCGGACAACGTTGCTGTTGTCCTTGCCCTGGACGTAGGTGATCGGCCCGCGGCCGTCAAGGTTGTTGGCTGCGTCGCCGCTGGCACCTCCGGAACTGGTGCCGCCGCCACCCCCGCCGCCACCACAGGCGGTCAGGGACAGAGCCAGGACTCCGGCTACAGCTGCCGGAAGCAGGAACTTTTTGGATTTCATGCTGGGAACTCCTCGGTGAGTGGACCAGGTTTTTCCGCGGTGCGGTTGATGTGGTGAGGCTCACAATAGTCACGGGAGGAAGCAAAATGCAAGCGCTTACACGCGTCGTGACCACAACGATACAAAGTAGCCTGATTATTCACGCCCACCACCCTGGAAGCGGGGACTCTTTCTGCCGACATGGATGCGTTTTGGGATGGTCGCGGCCTTGAGTCGATTTGATTGCCCACTATTGCCTATGGAACAGTGGGAAGCGTGGATGAACTCGAAGCACTGCAGACCATTGGACGGCTCATCAAGGAAGAGCGTCTCGCGCAAGGTCTCAGTCAGGTGCAGCTGGCCAAACAAGCAGGAACCGCCATCAAGACAGTGCGGACACTGGAGTCGGGCACGCGACGCACGCAGGAAATCAACCAACGCAAACTCGAGCATGCCCTGGGTTGGCGTGCAGGATCGGTGTCCGAAGTCCTCAAGGGCAAATCGAACTTCGCACCGGACATGATCACGCCGGACGACATGCGCTCCGGGGACGACTCACGGCAAGGACCACCCCGCATTGCCGTTCCCGCGGCACCCGTCGCCCGGGCCTCACATCTTTCCGACGAGGAACTCCTCGCAGAGCTCACCTACCGGATGATGCACCGCAACAGGGGCTGAATGCCCTGTTCTTCGCCGGCGCTCCTTCAGTTCCGGCGCATCGGACGGTTGGCCAGTTGCTGCAGATATTCGTTGTAGGCGTCCAGCTCAGGGTCGCCGGCCACGGCGGACTTATGGGCGGCCGCAGCCCATCCCCGGGCCTCGTCCCGCTGCCAGCGCACCAGAATGAACATGAGCAGCAGCACTCCCGGCAGTTCCCCGTATGACCAGGCCAAGCCTCCGGCCATGCCCTGGTCCGCCATGGGGTCGAGGCTCCAACTTGCCGGTGGGGTGGCGAAGAATTTGACCATCGGAGCCGTTGCCATCATGATGACCACGCCGAAAAAGGCGTGCAGCGGCATCTCGGCAAAGATGTCGAGCATACGACCGAAGTGCGTCTGCCGCGTGGGCAGCGGGTCTGCCGAGATCAGCGGCACGGTGAACAGGACGCCCGCAGCGAGGAACAGCAGTTCCAGCCCCACGTGCCCGTACCAATTCGGCAGCAGCAGGTCCGCGAGGCCGGAAAAATAGACGCCGTAGAAGCTCAGCAGGAACAGGGGCACCATGAAAGCCGGGTGGATGGCCAATCTGCCCCAGCGTGAACGCAGCCCCCACATGGCCATCCTCAAGACGGGCCGGCCGAAGCGGCCATGAGGGGTTGCCCGCAACAGCAAGGTGCCCGGAGAGCCGATGACCAGCAGCGGAGGCACGGCCATCATCAGGGTCAGCTGTTGGAACATGAAGACGGAGAACATCCGCAGTCCGTAGCCCTCGATCCCGGCGCCCATCACAACCATAATGGCCACGCAGCCGAGCAGGAACGACGCCGTCCTGACCGGCGACCAGTGCCGGCCCTTGCGCCAGAGGCTGATGGCACCGGCGAGGTAGAACACCGCCGCCAGCAGTGTCATGGCTGGAATCAGCGGAACCGGCTGAAGGTTCGGCGCGAGGTACTCACCCAGCGAGGGTGGCAGCGAGGGAAGCCAGACGGGGCCCTCGATTCCAGGCTCGCCCATCTCAGCACGCCCACTTGGTGAACGCGCCGTGTACCGGGGTGCTGTCTAGCCGTTGCTGACCGCTTGGAGCCTGTCCTGGCCCGCGTGTCCGACGTGCGTGAGCCCGAGGTCGAGCAACATCCGCACATGCGAATCCGCCAGGGAGTAATACGCCATCCGGCCGGCCCGACGGACCTGCACTACACGCGGTCCGCGCAGCAGCCGCAGCGCATGGGAGACTCCTGATTCGCTCAGCCCGGTGGTGGCAGCAAGATCGCACACGCACATTTCCCCATCGAGGAGGGCAATGAGGATCCGCACCCGGCCCGGGTCCGAAAGCAGCCCGAAGATCACGGCCAGATCGTTCACGTCCGACTCGGCAGGCATCCGCGCCCTGACCTCCTCGACCCGGTCGGCGTCGACCACACGGACTGCGCAATCGCTGCCGGCCCGACGGGGCGTCGCCTGCCGTGCCCGTGCTGTTCCAGTCATCCATCAAGACTACCCCTACCTGCGAATGCGTCGCATTTGTCTTGCCCTAAGGCGGCCGTCGAAAGGATGACGGACACAGAGTCCGGCCGTGCTTGGCGTGGCCACGAATTAACGTCTGAACAACTCTACATATATTCTGGAGTGGTGCCGGAATGCCTGGCACCTCCCGGCCAAGGGCTGAGGGAGCCGGGCCGGGGATCAGCACCTAGGAGCCATCGTGACTTTGAAAGCCGCACTTGCAGGAGGCAGCCCGGCCATTTCCCCGGGACTGCCGTTCCTGATCGCGTCGGGCGTGACGGCTGTGATGGCGGACGGTGCTGCTGTCCTGCCCGCCATCCGGCAGGCCCGCGCATGAGCGGGCACGATCACGCTTCCGAAGCATCGGTTCGGCGCAGCAAACTCATCACGGTCTTCGCCATCACCTTCACCGTGATGATTGCCGAAATCATCGGCTCCGCACTTACCGGGAGCCTGGCGCTGTTGGCCGATGCCGGGCACATGTTCACCGATTCCGCCGGGCTGTTGATAGCGCTCGTCGCCGCGTCGCTGGCCATGAAGCCCGCCACGCTGAAACGGACCTGGGGCTATAAGCGCGCCGAGATCATCGCCGCGGCCGGACAGGCGGCATTGCTGCTCGCCGTCGGCGGCTTCGTCATCGTCGAGGGCGTCCGCAGGCTCTTCGAACCACCTGAAATCGGCGGGTCCACGATGCTCTGGTTCGGCATCATTGGCCTGGCCGGCAACGCCGTAGGCCTGGTAATTCTGGCCTCCGGCCGGAACCACAACTTCAACATGAAGGCCGCCTTTCTTGAGGTCCTCAACGACGCCCTCGGATCGGTAGCGGTCATCACGGCGGCCATCGTCATAGCCGTCACCGGCTGGCTTCAGGCCGACGCCGTCGTGTCCTTGATCATCGGCGTCCTGATCATCCCGCGGACCCTGAAGCTGCTCCGCGACACCGTGAACGTGCTGATGGAATCCACTCCCGAAGGACTGGACCTGGCCAAGGTGCGCGACCACATCCTGGCTCTCCCGCACGTCATCGATGTTCACGACCTTCATGCTTCGCTTGTGGCCTCCGGAACTCCGGTGCTCTCGGCGCACGTTGCAGTGGAAGACAGCTGCATGACCGACGGCCACGCGGCCGGCATCCTCGCTCAGCTGCAGGCATGCCTCGCCCAGGACTTCGACATCAGCGTCGAACATTCCACCTTCCAGATCGAACCAGCATCCCACCGCGACCAGGAAAGCATCCACCACTGATGACGCACAGCAAAACACTGCCCCAGCCCATGGACAAGGCAAAGAAGGTCCGGGTATTCATCTGGGTCCTGCTGGCTGTCCTCGTCGCCGTTGGAGTGATCTGGTACACCGTATTTACGCTGAACAAACCCGCTCCGACAGAACCTACGCCTGCTGCTGAAGCCCAAGTGGTCCGTGACGACAGCCATCGAGTCACCTCCCCGGCTGTCGAAAAGGCACAACTGGTGGAGTTCCTGGACTTCGAGTGCGAAGCCTGCCTCGCCGCGCAGTCGGTGGTCGAGGAACTGAAGAAGGAATTCGGAGACCGCGTCACCTTCGTCCACCGCTACTTCCCATTGCCGGCACACCGCAATTCGGCCACGGCAGCCCTCGCTGTAGAAGCAGCCGCCCAGCAGGGCAAATATGAGCAAATGTACGCAAAAATGTTCGAAACCCAGGCGCAGTGGGGCGAGAAGACGGAGTCCCAAGCACCCCTGTTCCGCACATTCGCCGGGGAACTGGGCCTCGATCTGAGTGCCTACGACGCTGCTGTGGCGGACGACAAGACCAAGGAACGGATCAAGAAGGACATCGCGGACGGTACAACCCTGGGAGTGAAAGGAACACCGACGTTCTTCCTCAACGGTGAGATGCTCACCCTGGACACCGAGGCACAATTCCGTCAGCTCGTAGCCGATGCCGTGAAATAGCTGACCACCCGCCAAGCGGCCCGTTATCATTGCCCCGGACTGCCCCGGGCAGACGCCCGGGAGCGGCTTAGGCGCCTACCTGTCCCTGGCCAACCAGCAGAATTGCAGAACACTTCGATGAAACTCTTTACAACGCGACTCCTGCGCATCCGCTTGGTGATTGCCGCCGTCGTCCTTTCCCCTGCGGTCGCCGCAGCTCCGGCGCAGGCACACGCCGCCGCGGAAGCGATGTTTCCGGCCAAGGAGACCACCACCGTCCAAAACCCTGCCCAAGCCCGCACCGCGACACCATCGCCGACGCCCGAAGCGACTTCGCCGTCCAGCACCCCTGCCCCGGCGACTGAAACCACACCGGAACAGGTCAAACCCAACGATGACAACGCTCCCCTGGCCGTAGGCATTGCTGCCGCGATCCTGGTTGTCGCCGCCCTTGTCCTCTACATCGCCCAAAAGCGCAGGGACAAGACATCCGCGGCATAGGCACCCGAAGCTGCCCGGGCATTAGTTTCCGGCTTGGCGCCTGACCATTTCATTGATCCAGGCCGGGGCGAACGGAGAAGTGCAGTTGGGTGGCGTTGGATAGTCCTTCAGCACTTCCAACCGCTCGCCGATGTACAGGGCACGCGGACGGTACTCCGGGTGTTCAATCCCAATTTGCGCCAGACAGTTATTCATTGCCCACTGCAGGCGGTCCGGGGCGTCCTTCATTTCTGCTTCGATAATGTCCAGCAGTTTTCCGAGGTCCAGGCCTTCGGGGCGTTTGACCACACGTTCGGCGGTCAGTGCCCAGCCAGCACTGGACACCACAGGATCAGGGTCGGCAAACCATGCCACCCTCAAATCCTCAGCAAACGGGCTTTTCTTGATGACGTAATTGACGAACCAGTCATGTACTTTGGGTCGCTTGGCTTCCCGGAGCATGGCGTCGAGTTCGTTCTTTCCGAAGTCCCTGGGACGGCAGATCAGAAGTGACAGAAGACGCGCAGCGGTGTCGCCCGTGGACCACAGTTCGCGGGACAGATCCTGCTGGATTTTGAGCCTCTTGGCTACAGCACGAAGCTTGCTGAGATTCACCCCGTGATCGTCGCCGTGCTTCTCATTGACCTCGCGGGCCCGGGGATCCTCCAAGGCGGCAAGCTCCGCCAGGACCGCGTCCAGGGAAGATTCGGGCGCCATTGATCCTGCCACTGCTGTCTCCTGTCCTCCGATGGCAGAAACTACTGCTGCGTGCCGTCCTTGAACAGTCCGGCAATCTTAGCGCCGAGGTCCTTCACGTTTTCGGCTACGTCCCCGGCAATTTCCTTTGACTTCTCCGCGACGTCACCGGCCAATTCCTTGGCATTCTCTCCAACGTCACCGGAGAAGAACTCCTTCACGTTCTCTGCGGCTTCACCAGCGAATTCCTTGACATTCTCCACAGCGTCACCAGCAAATTCCTTGGCATTTTCAAGTGCGTCGCCTGTAGCGTTCTTCGCGTTCGATGCCCCGTCATTCACGGCGTCGGCTCCAGTGTTTTCCTCAGTCATGACGAACTCCTCTGTCGGGTTGTGGCTTTGCGCATCAAAGGAGGTTTCCCCTCTGGCTTCAAACTATTTGCAGCAGCGGAATTACGCAACGTCAGCGCACCCGTTCGGCTTTCGTGAATCTTGAGCGCGCCCCCGAAACCATGTGCACCAGCACCGGTGTCTTCTGTCCGATGACGAGGTCCAGTGCTTCGACCAGTTGTGAGACCTCCGCAGCCAGGAGGTGGGGTGCCACGCCCTGGCGCGGTTGGATGCGTATCCGCAGACCCGGTTGACCCTTGAACTCATAGGTTGCCACTGACACCCCGGCAAGGTCGGTTCTTTCCGTCAACGCAGCCCTCAGTGCCTGTTCGGCGACGCCACCGCCAATCCTGACTTCGCCGTCGACATTGCTGTCATCATCACTGGCGACCAGGAGGTTGGCCCGTCCTTTGCCCTGCTGTGACAGCCACGCAATCATGGCGACGATGAGGGCCACCAGGACCACACCCGCCACAATCCACAGCCAGCTCTCTTCGCGTCCGGGAAACCGCGTCTGCCGGAAGGCATTCTCAGCTCCGGCCCAGACGCCGGCAGCCCATCCATGCCACCAGGCGGCCACTGCAGGGACAGTCGCCAGCAGCAGGAGCAGAAGACCCACCGCCAGGAGTTTGATCCCGATGATGAAGAGCAAGACGCGGTTGAGTGCCCGGGGTGTTCCGTTCACGCCCCAATCACCCCCGACGACGCCAGGTTGACCCGGACCGTGGGCATGGGAACCGGCGACATCTCCTCAAGTTCAGCCTGCACAGCCGCGAGCACGGCGTCGTGGCTCACGCGGCTCCCGGATGTTGGCCGCACATTGACCACCACTGTCTGTCTGGAAACCACCACCATCACCTGCTCCTGGGTAACATTCGCTGCCATCCGGGCACGACGGGCAAGTGCGGAGGCCAGGACTTCGTCGTCAACCACGACGGCGGTCCGCGGGTCCCGGAGCAGATGGCGGGCCCGCCTGCCAGGCAGCACTGCGTGGAGCAGGAAGAACAGCCCTACCATGGCGACCACGGCACCGCTCGCTCCCAGCAGGAGGGGTGAAATGCCCTCAGGTAGGGCGATGATGCGTTCGGCAGCAGTGGTGGGATCAACCAGCCAAGGAGGCTGGCCGACCGCACGGACTCCGGCTTCCAGCAACGCGTATACGCAGAGAATAATGACGAGCACCGCAGCAATGACGGCGGCGCCGGCCCGTGATGAATGGGTCTCGCGACGGAGGATACGGCTCATCGCGGGGTCCTCCCCCGCCACCGGCGCGGCGTCGTTGTCCAGGCCCACGGCCATGAACTTCCCGGTTTCCTGGTCCTGTGTCATTGAACGCGGCCTCCCTCCCTGACCTGGGCCCCACTGATCCTGATATCCACCCTGCTCAGCTGGGAACCACTGAGCCGGGTCACCGTCTCGAGGACTCTGGATTTGGCAGCTACGGTGCGATCCCAGATGGAGCCCCCGAAACCCTGGACACGCCTGGGATCCCGGAGTACTTCCGTCAAAGCCGGAACGCTGATGGGTGCGACAATCGACAAAGCCAGCAGGCCGTCGTCGTCCGCCCAATCCGCGCGGATGTCGCTGGCCTCAACGCCGAGCGCCTCGGCGGCAGCGGCGCGGGCCAGGGAAGTCAAAGCCTGGGTACTGATCCGGTTATGGCCGGCCAGGCTGGTGGTGGTGTACTCCACAGCCTCAGCCACGCTCATGACGAAGAGCGCCGGCCCGTAATGGCGTCAAGGACACTTCTAAGATCCAGTTTCCCTTCGGCGGCCCGCCCCAACAACGCTCCGATTCCCATGAAAAGCAGTGAGATGAGGAAACCCCACAGCCCGAACGAGAACGACATGAACGCCACGAAGGCTCCGATCGCGATTCCCACTACGGTCATGCTCACTGGAGTGCCTCCCTTTCCACCACGACGGTCTTGGCCCCGGGCTGTTTTGCCGGCGGCGCGATGAAAACGTCGGTAATCTCTATGTTTACTTCGATTACCTGAAGGCCAACCAGTTCTTCGACAGCGCGGTACACCGCCGCCCGGACCTGATTGGCGACGCCATGCAAAGGATGGCCGTAGAGGGCAACCAAGGTGATGTCCACTGCCACTTGGGTTTCGCCCACCTCGGCGCGGACGCCCGCTGCGTGGTCTGAACTGCCGACAGCGTCACGGATCGCGCCAAGAGCGCGGGAAGGACCTGAACCAAGAGAGTAGACACCGGGCACTGTGCGGGCAGCGATACCTGCCACCTTCGCCACCGCGGCCTCGGAGATGATGGTGCGTCCGGTACCGGGAATCTCGCCCCCAGGCACAGGATCCGGCTGCACGTTCTGGACTTCCATGGAGCACTCCCCTTCTCTTGAGTACCACCCTAGCGTCTAGCTACGACGCTTTGGAGACAAGGGGTGCGCGCGGCGGTGCCCTAGGAGCAGTTCTTCTCTGTCCACGTCTGGATGGGCTTCATGAGTTCCTCGAACTGGCCATCGCCGTACTTGCTGAAATCCGACCCCGCGGACTCAGTGAAGGCCCGCAGTTTCTCGAACGACGGCTTCAGCTCTTCCGGCACCTTGCCCTGCATTTTCGACAACTCATCCTTGGCCTTCTGGATGTCCTCAGCATTTCCGCCGGTCATGGCTGCCAGGGGGAGAATGGTGACGCTCAGCATGGTGGCGCTGACAGACAGGCAAGCCTCTGACATTGAGGTGAATTGGCCGTATACACCGTCGGTTCCTGCCGAGCCGTCCGGGCTGGGCGCGCTGGCGGAAGCGGAGCTTGAACCCACTTCCGCGGCGGGGGTTTCGGACGCCGCCGCCGGGGTGTTTTGAGCTGCCGGCGATGGTGAGGAGCAGGCGCTGAGCGTCAGCATTGCGACGAGACCGGCAGCTGCTGCCAGGCGGCCGGAAAAGGACAGGCGTGAACGTTCGATGGCGACCATGAATTCCCCCAAAAAGATGCGTGCGATGACAAGCTGGCAGGCCAAGAATACTTCGGCCATCGCCCCGAGGCCAGAGACGAGTTATCCACAAGGCCCGTTTCCAGACTGGGAGGCGACTGGAAACCCTGCCTAGACTGGCCGACACATCACCTGAAACAGCTGCTGGGGAGCTTCGCCATGCCACGCCTTACGTATGCCGCTTTGTTGCCTCTCCGTGCGCGAACGGCGGCAATCGTCGTTGTCGCAGCGGTGCTTCTCAGCGGCTGCCAGGGCGGGTCACCCACTGCGGGCAACTCGGAAACACACACGACGACGGCGTCGCCCACCTCAAGTGTTTCGTCGCCTGTTGCTTCGGCTGCTCCGCCTTCGTCGGGTGCGTACAAGCCGGCGGATGCTAGCGGGAAGGCGCAGAACGTGCCGGTGCCTGTGATGCCCGAGTTGGCGAAGGAGAACTCCAAGGCGGGGCTGGAAGCGTTTATTCGGTACTGGTACGCGCAGATGAGCTATGCCTACGAGACGGGCGAAACTAAGCAACTGCTGTCCCTTAGTAGCCCGGCGTGTACTCTCTGCGCTTCTCTTGAGAAGGGCATCGAAGCAGGTTGGCAAGAAGGTCGCTGGATCAAAGGCGGAACACTCCGATCCGCAACGGTTGAAACGGACTTCAATTCAACCGCGTCCACGCAGGTAGCCGCAGTTCAAGTCATTCAAGAATCGATTGAGATAAGAACGCCGGACGGTTCGCTCTACCAAGAACCTACTGCGGCAACGAACTCAGCGAGTCGGGCAAGTCTTCGGTTCGAGGAGAATCACTGGAGCATGATCGATCTCGGTTTGATCCGGTAACCCATGGCGAAGCTAGGGAGAATATCGCTACTTCTCGCCGGAACATGCTGCATCCTGTTTGCCGTCCCGTGCCAATCAGCCGTAGCGAAGGACCCGAGAATTGACATCGGCTATGTTGACAACGGCTTGAAGTTGACGGGAACTCAATGGTCGCGAGACCCGATTACCGGCCAGTTCATTCCTTATGTCGGCCCCGCCAGTTCCTCCACCGCCGAGGACCCCAACCAGTACATGGCCGATACCCACTGCCGTGCCGACGGACCCGACACCAAAGACCCCGGCTGCGACGCCCTCGACTGCCCCGCCACCACACCCGGTGGCCCAGAAGGCACCCCCGTCATCTGGAAAGAAGCCCCCAAAGCCATCACCAACCCCGGCTGGACCAACTGGATCCCCATCACCGGCCCCACCTGCCTCTATGACGCAGAGCCGAAAAACGTCCTGGCCGACATCGCCGCCCGCATCCTCAACGACTTCCGCCAACTCCCCATCAACCCAGGAAACCTACAAGCCCAACCCTTCCCCCACACCCTCAAAGGCGGACCCACCAACTTCTACACCACCGCCACCGAACAAACCTTCGACGTCACCATCCTCGGCCAAGCCATCCACCTCACCGCCACCCCCGCCAACCACACCTACACCTTCGGCGACGGCACCACCCTGGGCCCCACCCCCGCCGCCGGCTACCCCATCCCCGAAGCCGAATGGCTCACCACCGAAACCCGCACCAGCCACAGCTACACCCAAACCGGCAACTACCCCGCCACCATCACCACCAGCTTCACCGGCACCTACTCCGTCAACAACGGCCCACCACTACCCATCAACGGAACCCTGGACCTGACCACACCAGCCACAACCATCCACGTCTGGAAAACACAAAGAGCACTCGTCGCCGACACCTGCCAACAAAACCCCAACTCCTGGGGCTGCCCCACCACCGAACCAACGCATTAAGGCCTCGGAACAGTAGCTTCCTGACCCGTTTTGAACCCGAAACAGCTCGAAACCGCGGGAAAAGCGCACTCAACGGCCTCAAACAAGGTCACAAAGCCACACCACCCAGGTGCCGACGTCGAATCTTGCGGAAACCCCTGTACCCCCACCATCCAATTCGAGGGCGGACAGCCCGGCAACACATCCAACACGGTGTATTGGATCCCTCACAGTGTCAAAGTGGGTGGCGGCGGTACGCGGGGACGGAGAAGCCGCGTCTTCAACGGAGATCCTGGGCCTTAAAAGAAGAAAAGCACCAGTTCCAAAGAACTGATGCTTCCCAGTGGTGGCTCCGACCGGCGTCGATCCGGTGACCTTTCGATTTTCAGTCGAACGCTCTACCAACTGAGCTACAGAGCCTAGGTGACATGTCACCTTGAGAACCGAATTTCTTCGGCGCTCAGAGCGACCCTGACGGGACTTGAACCCGCGACCTCCGCCGTGACAGGGCGGCGCGCTAACCAACTGCGCTACAGGGCCTTGCGTTTGCAGTATCTCTACCGCGTTTTTTTCAAGGCTTCTAGCTTACCAGACTTTTTCAGTCCGATTTACCACTTCCTTGCGTACCCCCAACGGGATTCGAACCCGTGCCGCCGCCGTGAAAGGGCGGTGTCCTAGGCCGCTAGACGATGGGGGCCTGAACTCAATTCGGATTTTGCAAAGAAAAGGGACGCTTTACGCGTTCTTTCCGTGTCTCGCTCGTCCGAACTGGACTCTAAAACTTTAGAGCATAGATGCCGATATTCCCAAATCGAGGTTGGAGGACCATCCCGGGCCCCCGCTCGCGAGCGCGCCGACGGGTTGGATCCCACCCCTTTGGGGGCTTCCTAAGAGTCGAAAGGTCACCCCTCGCGGGACCCGAGAACGGAAGCCCGCGAACATTGGCAGGATCTTGCCCTGACGCGTCCAAAAACCGCCAGCCGTCCCGGCCGATGCCCCGATAGATTTGGCACATGACAACCACTTCCCCGGCCGAACCCGGCCAGCCATCCCCGAGCCTGCCCCCGCGCACCACCCCCGCGCCGGGAGCGGCCATCAGCAAACTGGGCATCGCTGCGGTCATCGTTACCGTTGTCCTGTGGGCATCCGCGTTCGTGGGCATCCGGGCGGTCGGCCCCAGCTTCTCCCCCGGGTCGTTGACGCTCGGGCGTTTGGCGGTCGCCGCCGTCGTTCTTGGCATTGTGGTGCTGCCGACGCTGAAGGTCTGGCCGAAAGGCCGGGAGTGGCTTCCGATCGTGGCCTACGGGGTGATGTGGTTCGGCGGCTACAACGTCGCCCTGAACGCCGCGGAACACATGCTCGACGCCGGCACCAGCGCCATGCTGATCAACGTCTCGCCCATCCTCATCGCCATCCTGGCGGGAATCTTCCTCAAGGAGGGCTTCCCGCGGTGGCTGCTGATCGGCAGCGGGGTGGCTTTCTGCGGTGTGGCGATGATCGCCTTGGGTTCGGGGCAACGTTCGACGGCGGATGTCGCCGGAGTGCTGTTGTGCCTCCTCGCCGCTGTGCTCGCCTCAGTGAGCGCAATCCTGCAAAAGCCCGTGCTCCGGAAATTCTCAGCAGGCCAGGCAACGTGGTTCGGCATCATGGTCGGAGCGCTTTGCTGCCTGCCGTGGGCAGGTCAGTTGGTGACCGAAGTCCAGGCAGCGCCTCTTCCGGCCACGCTCGGCCTGGTGTACTTGGGCATCTTCCCCACCGCCATCGCCTTCACCACGTGGGCGTACGCCCTCTCGCTGATCTCGGCCGGCAAACTCGCTGCCACGACATACCTGGTGCCGGGAACAACGATCCTGATCTCTTGGGCCGTCCTTCAGGAAGTACCAACCATCTGGGGTTTGATCGGTGGAGTGGTGTGCCTGGTGGGCGTTGGGCTCACACGGCGTCGGACCAGCTGAACCTGCCGCTAGCGGGCCATCTCTGCCAGGAGTTCACGGTGCGTGGGCGGGTTGGCCCCCGGACGCCCGACAGTGATGGCGGCTGCCATCGACGCGATGCTGCCGATCCGCTCCAGCACGGTTGGCGCCAGCCCGTCGCTGCCACGCAACAAAAGGCCCATGATGAGCGCCGACATGTAGGAATCGCCCGCGCCAATGGTGTCCGCCACGGTGGACGGCACGGCGCGGACCCGGAGCTGAAAGTGGCGCGTGGCCATCAACGAGCCCTTCGCACCCTCAGTCATGACCGCCAGGGTGGTACCCAGCGTCAGAAGATGGCTCGCGATATCCTCCAGTGCCTTGCCCGGGTAGAGCCAGTGGGCGTCCGAGGCACTCATCCTCACGACATCCGTCAGCGGCACAATTTCCTCAAAGAGGGCAAGTGCTTCGTGATGGCTGCCCAGGAGATCGGTGCGGATGTTGGGATCGTAGGTGACCATGCAGCCTCCCTGCGCCTGCTCCAACAAGCTCCGGACCACTCCGGCGCCGGGCTCAAGGAACGTAGCAATGGAACCGGTGTGCAGGATGCGCGGCGCATACGGCAGTGCCAAAGGGGCCAGCGCCCACTCAATGTCGAAGGTGTAAGCGGCCGAACCGTCGGCAGCGATCCTGGCTGTCGCCGTCGCGGTCTTTCCCATGGACTGGGACCCGGGCAGCAGCACCACCCCCGCGCTCTGGAGGTGCGCTGCGATGGCGTCACCCCGGGGGTCCCGGCCGATCGCCGTCAAAAGACCGGCTTTCACATCCAGCCGGCCCAACCCGTAAGCAACGTTGGTCGGCGAACCGCCGGGGTATTCGGCCTGGCCGTCGGGCGACTGCACGATGTCGATCAGCGCCTCGCCCACAACGACGACGTCGAGGGGTTCAGACATGGGGGAAGCGGTGGAAGTCATGCGGTTCCTGTGTCTATCGGAAAGGGACTGAGATCAGTATCCCTCATGACATGGGGCGCCAATACAGCCGTGGCGGACTAAAGTCGAGTCATGCCCGCGAATCTTCCTCCCGGACTTCCCATCGTTCCCGACGGCGAGCGTCCCTCTTCGCCGCTGCCGGAGCGGAACGCGCCGCACAGGCCGCCCTTCCAAATGTCCCCCGAGGAGTTTGAAGAAGCCGTCAGCGACGCCCTGCAGCTGATTCCGGCCAAAGCCGCCCGTGCCATGGACAACGTGGCAATTTTCATTGAGGACGACTACACCCCGCAGCCGGGGGAAAACCCGGACACAGTGTTGTTGGGACTGTACGAGGGCGTGCCGCTGACGGAACGGGATTCCTGGTGGGATGCGGGCTCCCTACCGGACCGCATCACAATCTTCCGCCAGCCCATCCTGGATATCTGCGGCAGCCGCCAGGAAGTCATCGATGAGGTTGCCATCACCGTGGTTCACGAGATCGCACACCACTTCGGGATAGATGACGATCGCTTGCACGAGCTCGGCTGGGGCTAGCCTTGTATGCATGGGGCATGATCACAACCACTCGCACGGCGTTACCGCAACCGGAAAGCACCGCAAACGCCTGATCGCCGTCCTGGGCATCACCTTGGGCGTCGTGGGCATCCAAGTGGTCGGCGCCGTCGTTTCCGGTTCCCTGGCGCTGCTGGCGGATGCCGGGCACATGCTCTCCGACGCTGCAGGTGTCTTCATTGCGCTCATGGCCGCATGGATCGCCACCCGCCCGGCCAGCGATCTGCGGACCTACGGATACCAGCGCGCAGAGGTTTTGGCTGCCTTGGCCAACGCTCTGATCCTCATTGTGATCGCCGTAGTGATCATGATCGAAGCGATCCGTCGGTTCGGCGAAGCCACCGAAATCCAGACCGGCGTAATGCTGTGGGCTGCAGTCCTGGGCGCCGTCGCCAACCTGGTTTCCCTCCTCATCCTGCAGGGAGCGCAAAAGGAAAGCCTCAACGTCCGCGGCGCCTACCTTGAGGTGCTGGGCGACCTCCTGGGCTCCATCGCGGTCATCGTGGCAGCAATCGTGATCATGACCACCGGATTCTCGGCTGCCGACCCCATCGCCTCGGTCCTCATCGCCCTGATGATCATTCCCCGTGCATGGCATCTGCTCCGCGACGTGGTGGACGTACTTCTTGAAGCCACCCCCAAGGGCGTGGACGTGAACATGATCCGCGAGCACATCATGGCCGTGGACGGTGTGGTGGAAGCACACGACATCCACATCTGGACCATCACTTCCGGCGTACCGGTGTTCTCCGCCCACGTGGTGGTGCAGGACGAGGTGCTCAATGCCACTGGCGCGGACAGCATCCTGGACCAGCTGGGCTCCTGCCTTGGCCGGCACTTCGACACCGAGCACTGCACGTTCCAACTGGAGCCCGTCAGCCATTCCGAGCACGAATCGCACCAGCACGCCTGAAAAGCTCAGCCGTCCGGGTCTTCCGTACTGACTGTCCCCGCTGCACCGTCCACGGTGATGCGCTGGCCCGTACGTATCCGGATGGTTGCGTCCGGGACGCCGACGACCGCAGGGATCCCGTACTCGCGTGCCACCACGGCGCCGTGCGAGTTTGGGCCGCCCATCTCCATGACCAGGCCTCCCGCTGTGAGGAACAGCGGAGTCCACCCGGGATCCGTGGACGGAGCCACGAGGATCTCACCCGGCTCCAGATGTGCCCCGACCGGGTCCGTGATGACGCGCGCAGGCGCGCTCACCAGACCCGTCGACGCCGGGCTGCCGGACAATGTTCCCGGGCGCGGATCGGCGTCGCCCGCAGCCGTCGCTTCCGGCTCCGTGCCGTCGGAGAGCAGCACCCGGGGAATGTGCCTGCGCCGGAGTTCGTGTTCGTAGGCCGCCCTGTGTTGTGCAATTGCCTCGCGGAAATCCTGCCCCGCAAGCGCATTTTCCACCCCGTCCAGATCCAGGAAGAAGATGTCCTCCGGGCGCTCGATCCGATGTGATGCTGCCAGTTCGCTTCCCACCAAAAGCAGTTGTTGCCGGGCCACGGCGAGGCCCAGCACGAGGTTGTATTTGGGCAACTCGCGCAGACCAGCGAACCTGCGCGTTCGGTCCAGCGCTGCGCGGACCACCACTGCGTGGAGCGGACTGATGGCCCGGGCCCGGGCGATGAACTTCGCCACCTGTTCTTCGGCCTCTTCAGCTGCCCTGCGGAACTGCTCGTCGGGAGCCCCCGCACCGGGCTGCAGTCTCAGGTAATTGGCCAGGACGCCAAGAATGTGGGTGGGATCGTCTCCCCACCGGGGCATGCCAAGGTCGATTTCAGCCACGGCCCGGTGCCCGTAGGCGCGCAGGAACCCATCGAGGCCGGATTGGGCAATGGCAGGCAACCCCTCGTCCCTGTACCGTTCCAGCAGCGCTTCCGCCGTTTGGCCAGCCATGGAGGCAGCGGCGTCGTCATCTTCCCTGATCTGCGAGGCGAGCTGCCACAGGGCCAGGTCCATTTCAGTGGTGACGTTGTTGGGCAGCCCGCGGATCACGGTCTGCAGTTCAGCGTAGGATGCCTGGTCGCCGAGTATCCGGCCTACGAGCGCCAGCAGGGCAAAGCCGAGCGCCGGCAACGGCAGGATTTGCGGGACCGTGGCGAAGAGCTCCGAACCCAGGATTCTTTGCACGTGGGCTACCCGTTGATGGGCGGTGGCTTCCCCGGGGACGGCTATGGCTTTGCGGAGTTCAGAACTGTGGCGCTCTACCCGTTCCAAGGCCGCCTCCGGACGGAACAGACCCCGGAGCAACGACTCGGGGACGCGGTATTTTGCAGCAACTGGAGCCACGTGGCGGATGAGTTTCAGCGGCGTTTTGATGGTCACCGAAAAGCGGGCGTCATCGAACAAACTCCGCATCAGCATGGCGGACCGGGCTTCCATGACATCGAAGACCCGGGGCACGATCTTCCGCCCGATCCGGCTCCGCAATACCGGGGTGAGATCAAAGAAGATGCGCTGGCCGGCCTCGTAATAGGGCGACGGTCCTGACCGGGGATCCGGGACGGCAAAGCCCGCCGTTTTGGCAACACAGGAGGCTATGAGGCGGATCCCGGCCAAACCCATGGGCGTCAGCGGCCGTGTGAGGCCCTGCGCGAGGCTGAAATTCAGAAAGGCGTGGATGCCAGGGACCTGTGGGGTGCGGGTGGTTTGCGGGTAAAGGGTGGTGATGGGCCTGGCCTGGGTCAGCCACAGTTTTCCGCTGGGATCCATGGCCCACTCGGTGTCCTGTGGAGCTCCATAGTGTCTCTCCACCAAGCGGCCAAGTTCGGCCAGCTCCTTGATCTGCCGGTCACTGAGACACGGTTGAACAGCTGCATCCCGGGCGCCTTCCGGGTCCCCCGGACTTTCGTTGCGTGACCGTTGGGTCCGTTGCGTGCCGCCGCCCGGCACGGCATGGATCTCCACCCGCCGGTCCCCCAGGGTGCGTTTCACAATGGCACCGCCGGCCATATCAACAACGTACTGATCCGGATTCACGGCGCCGGACACCACGGCGTCCCCCAGACCGGGGCTCGCGTCGATCACTGTCTCGTGCCTCTTGCCCGTCACGGGATTGGCCGTGAACATAACACCGGCAGCCGTCGAATCGACCATCTCCTGGACAACGACAGCCAGGGCGGCACCAGCATGCTCAATGCCGTTGGTAGCCCGGTACGTCACCGCCCTGTCAGTCCACAAGGAAGCCCAGCAGCGGCTCACGGCATCCAGGACAGAGTCCGCGCCCACCACGTTCAGGAAAGTGTCCTGTTGGCCGGCGAAACTCGCGAAGGGAAGGTCTTCGGCTGTTGCCGAGGACCTGACCGCGACAGGGACGTTGCTGCCCAGGACTTCATAGGCGGACCGCACTGCTTCAGCGACGTCGGCCGGGACCCCGGCGTCGAGGACCAGGGAACGGGCCCGCCCGGCCAACCGGTTCAGCCCTGTAAGGTCAACCGTGCTTGTCGATTCCAGGGCCGCACAAATGTCATCCAGGCCGCTCGATGACAGCGCACGCCGATAAGCATCCGTGGTCAGGCAAAAGCCTGGCGGCACGGGTAAGCCGGCGCCTGCAAGCTCGCCGAGGTTCGCTGCTTTGCCACCCACCTCGGGAAGCATGGGTCCACGAATATCCGTGAGCTGCAGCGTGAACACCGGTATCCCTTTTCCTGCGCCTTTTCCTACACCGCGCCGAGCATCGGACCAAACTTGTCGCGGTCTGCCAGACGGGGATCCTCGCGGTCCGGAACAACCAACACGGGTCCTTTCGCATGGTGCAGGACGCCATCCGATGTGGATCCCAACAGCATGCCCGCAAACCCACCGCGGCCACGGGTGCCCAAAACCACCAATTCCACGCTGCGGCTGGTTTCCACCAGAACGTCAACAGGCGAGCCGTCCCTGAGGTCCGTCTCGATGGTCAGTTGCGGGAAGTGGCTCTGCAGCCAGGCAACCCCCGCGTCCAGCTGAACCTTGATATCGGCAAACAAGGCGTCCCGGTCCAAGGGAGCGGGAACCCAGGCCAGGGAACCGCTGTACTGCGGGACAGCGCAAATGACGCGGAGCTTGGCTCCCATGCGTTGGGCCTGCTCAGCTGCTTCGAGCACAGCGACCCGCGCCTGCTCCGAGCCGTCCACGCCCACTGCAACAACGTTTTCCACGATGCGGGGGCCGGCCTTGGCGTGCTCGGCCTTGATGTGTTTGTCCTCGGTATTCTCGCCGAGGCGGTCAGCACAATAGAGCGGGACAGTTACTGTGGGGCACTTGGCATGGGCGGGCAAGGCGCTGCTGACTGAACCCAGCAGACGACCTACGAAACCGCCGCGGCCACGGCTTCCGAAAACCAGGAGCGCTGCCTCAGCGGAAAGATCCAGCAGCACGCCTGCTGCGTCGCCGTTTTCGACGGAAGCATCAACGTCGATGGAGTATCGGGCGACCTTGTCCATGGCCTGCTTGACAATGGCCTCCGCGCCCTCGCGAATGACCGAATCGTCCACGGTGGCGTATCCGCCGTCGAGTCCTGAGGCGGCGAAAATAGGAACCGAGTACGCCGTGACGATGTGCAGCGGAAGCTGCCTGCGTTCGGCCTCACGTGCTGCCCACACCAGGGCGCACTGCCCGTGTTCCGAGCCGTCCACTCCCACGACGATGCCGCCCGGTGCCACTGCCAGGCCCTCGCCGTCCTGTGGCTCTTCACTGTGTCTGCCGTGCTGGTCCATTTGGGGCCCGCCTCTCCACCTACTGCTTGATGTTCCGGCCATTCTGCCAGAGGTTTTCCGCATCGGATTCCTCGAGGGCTCGATTGTCAATGGCCAGGGGCAGGGAAATCCGGAATTTCCCTGTCCAATGCCCACTATTCTCGGTCGGCAGGGCCGAATCAAGGTGGCTCGGCTGTATGTGTATAACGGTCGGGGCTCGGTTTCCGGACCCCGTTTTTGTGCTGCTGATGAACACGCGGAACACGCTGTCAGGGAAGGCTATCCATGCGCGAAAAAGTTCGGTAGTGTTCGAGTCACCGAATGGCCGGCGAACGTGTCCTACAGCACACTCCGGCCATTTATTTGCGGCCGCTTGGGGAACTCGGACGCGATCCCACGCGATGCCGCAAGGCACACACGTCAAGGAGGAACCAAGCAGTGTCACACGCGCCTGATTCCGGCACGGAACGCACAACCACCGTGGTCATAGGAACCGGCTTGTCCGGCCTGGCAGTTGCCAGTGAACTCAGCCGCTACGGCGTGGGCTCCATAGTGGTGGATGGTTTCGGTGCCCTGTCAGCCACCGGCCCGGCGGTCCACACAGGCATGCTTCAACGCTGCGAGGTCACCGATCCCGCGTCCATCCAGGAACGCAACGAAATCCTCCGCCACTTACGCAATTACGCGGCCAGCCACCATCTGGACGTACGCAGCACCACCAGGGCCGTCCGCCTGGATTTCCTGGGCGCGGACCCAACCCAGCACATCGGGTACGGGCTCGCCGCAAGCATGACCCGGAGCGGTCTCCATGCCTCTGGCCCCCTCGAATCCGCCCCGCGACAGTGGGCAGTCCACACCGCCAACGGGGTTCTCCTGGCAGACCATATTGTGGTCACACGCTGCGCCCAGAGCCAGCTGCGCCGCATGCTGGCCGAACTTGGAATCGCCGTCGGGCAGAACCTGGTCTCCGCGATGCGGGCAGTGGGAATGCACTTGGTGGGCGTGGGCGAGCTCATTACGCCCAGCCCCAAGGAAGTCCTGCGGCAAGCCAAGGCAGTGGGCCAGGCAATCTCCACCAAAGTGGCGCTCCCGGGCGGCCCGGGTATCGCCATCGCCTAGCCGGCATCATTCACGGCAGCCGCAACACGAAGTTTAAACGCCAAAGGCCGGTGTCCTCGAAGATGATCTTCGGAGACACCGGCCTTTGCGTTGAAGCGTGAGGCTTATGCGCCAGCGCGTACGTACGTGATGGGACCAGTAGCGGTCAACCAGCTGATCGGGTGGATGCCCGTCTGGTTGCCGTTGATTCCACCGCTGATTGCCTGGCCGTTGCCGATGTAGATGGCGACGTGGCCGGACTGGACGATCATGTCGCCCGGCTGCGGGTCGCTGACAACCTTGCCGTAGTTCATGAACTGCATGGGGGCGAGGTCGCCAACCGGAATGCCGGCGGAACCGAGGGCCCGCTCAACCATGGCGGTGCAGTCCTGCATGATGCCGATCTGGGCGTAAGCCGAGGCAACCATGGCAGCGTTGACGCCGCCGGCAGCGGGAGCAGCAGCTACAGGAGCAGCAGCAGGTGCAACAGCGGCCGGAGCTGCAACTGCAGCCTGGGCAGCTACGGGAGCCGCAGCTGCGGCAGCGGTAACGGCAGCCGGCTTGGCAGCGGGGGCTTCAACTACAGGAGCCGGCTTTTCGATGACCGGAGCTGCAACGGAAGCAACAGCCGGACGCTCGAAGTTGATGGTAGCCGTAGAAAGAGCGGTAACAACCTTGGTGGGGGCCTCGGAAGCGGTCTCGGCGACCGTGGCGGGGCTGGCATCGCGCTGGACCGGAGCCTCTGCAGCGTGTGCAGCGACAGAGCCGGTCAGAACGAGTCCGGAAGCTGCTGCGATAACAGCTGCCTGGCGGCCAGCGCCGGAAGCGTTGCTGGCAACTGCCTTGGAGATGGAGATGAACGGATTAGGACGTACGCTGTCCGCCTTACGACGGCCGCGAAGAATGCGTGAAGACATGAAAGAGCCTCTCCCGATGCCTGCGAGGTTAGCTGTCGGATTCGGATGGGAGTCACCCGGCCACTGTCCCCCGCTGTTCAGCGGAAGCTTCGTGACTTCACCCCAAGGCACGCTCGAAAGCGGCCCAAAATGGGTTCCCCGTCTCTGCCGTAGGTTTGTCTGCGAACGGATTCCGGACTGCGGCAGAGCTAGGCAATCAGGCCGGAAGTGCCCGCTACGTGGAACAGGCACAGGTACTACCGTACGCGATGATCCCGTCGAAGTCACATTTAAGTAACGAGGACTGCGGCTTTGGCGTGTCGCGGTAACGGAACCGAGATATTCGCAGCTACGTAGAAAAGCCCGCTATTCCGCGGCTTCCGGGCGGTTTTCGTCATCCGATCCGGCAAGTTTCCTGCGGGCTGTAACGGCGAGGAAGATCACGAGCGCAACCGCAACAACCGCAATGACAACAATGCTCCAGGGGAACGGCTGGGACGCATCTGCGGCGGGCGAACTGCCAACTGTTCCCGGAGGAGCCGTACCTGCGGACGGCACCGATCCCGAGGTGGCCGAAGCGGACGCCGAGGGGGCGGCCGAGCCGCTTGCCGCCGTCGTGCTTCCCGCTGTGGCCGTGAACTTGAAGGTGCCCTCGATGGGGTGCGAATCGGAGCTGACAACGCGCCACACCACCGTGTACTCCCCCGCCGGCGCGCCGGCCCGGAGCTTCTGCACGGCCTGGCTGTCGATGATCTCGACCGGCCCGTCTGCCCAGTTCTCGCCGCCGGAGGTTACGGAGACGCCCGATCCGATGGCCAGCGGCCGGTTGTTGAACGTAATGGAGACCGACGCCGGCACTTCAGCCACGGTTGCACCGTTCGCCGGCGCTGTGGATTCCGCGACATCGTGCGCGGACGCCGGAGCCGCGGAAAACAGCAGGGCAGACGCGAAGGCAAGGGCGGCGACGACGGCGGCCAGAAGCGGGCGGATGGTACGCATGGGGCGGTTTCTCCTAGTGTTGGCTTCCTTACAGACTAGGGGAATGGTCCGAAGCTCCCACATTCAACGGCATAGGATTTGAGAGCACACTCCCCCCAATACCCGGAGACCTTCATGCTTAAACAAGGTTCTGCAGTGGACCGCTATTTCAAGATTTCCGAACGTGGCTCCACGTACTCAAGGGAAATCCGTGGCGGCTTCGCGACATTCTTCGCCATGAGCTACATCGTTGTGCTGAACCCGCTGATCCTCTCGGGGGCAGACTCCAGCGGAGCTTCCCTGGGCTTCACCGCGGTCGCAGCCACCACGGCGTTCGTCGCCGGCATCCTGACCATCCTCATGGGCGCCTGGGCCAAGCACCCCTTCGCTGTGGCCACCGGGCTGGGCGTGAATGCGTTCGTCGCGGTTACCGTGGCCTCGCACCCGCAGCTGACCTGGCCGGACATGATGGGCCTTGTTGTCCTCTCCGGCGTCACGATGCTCATCCTGGTGCTTACCGGCTTCCGCACCGCGGTATTCAAGGCTGTGCCGGAGGCGTTGAAGACGGCGATCGTGGTGGGCATCGGCTTGTTCATTGCCCTGATCGGCCTGGTGAACGCCGGTTTCGTCCGGCGCATCCCGGACGCTGCGGGCACGACGGTTCCGCTGGGACTCGGTGTTGACGGGAAGCTCATGGGCTGGCCCACTCTGGTGTTTGCCGTCGGTTTGATCCTGACTATCGCCCTGGTGGTCCGCAAGGTCCGAGGCGCCATCCTGATCGGCATCGTGGTCTCCACCGCTCTGGCTGCGATCCTCGAATTCACGCTCCACATCGGCCCCAGCTTCGATGGCAAAAACGTCAACCCCCGTGGCTGGTCCCTGGTGGCCCCCACTTTGTCGGAGTGGGGCGCTCCGGACCTCTCCCTGATCGGCAAGGCCAACCCCTTCGGGGCCTTCGAACACCTCGGCTTCATCGCCGCGGCGCTGCTGGCATTCGTGATCCTGCTGAGCATCTTCTTCGACGCCATGGGCACCATGGTGGGCCTGGCCAATGAGGCCGGAACGGTGGACAAGGACGGCAACATCCCGAACGTGGACCGCGTGCTGCAGGTGGACGCCCTTGGTGCCATCGTCGGCGGCGGGGCCTCGGTTTCCTCCAACCAGATCTTCGTTGAATCCGGCGCGGGCATCGGCGAGGGTGCCCGCACCGGCCTGGCCTCGATCGTGACCGGCGTTCTCTTCCTCATTGCCATGTTCTTCACACCGCTGATCAACCTGGTGCCGTTCGAAGCCGTGGCCCCCGCGCTGGTGGTTGTGGGCTTCATGATGGTGTCCCAGGTGGGGAAGATCGACTGGCAGGACTGGGGAGTCGGGATTCCCGCGTTCCTGACCATCGCCTTGATGCCGTTCACGTACTCCATCGCCAACGGCCTGGGTGCCGGGTTCATCTCGTTCGTGCTGATCCGCACCTTCCAGGGCCGCGCCCGCGAAGTCCACCCCTTGATGTGGGCTGTGGCCGCTGCGTTCCTGCTCTTCTTCGGCATCGGAACCGTTGAGGAACTCCTGGGCGTCAAGTAGGCATTCCGGTATTTCAGACACCCCGGACCCGGAACTGCTGGTATTGGCAGTCCGGGTCCGGTCTGCTTAAAGCATGGAAACACGCGCCGTAATTGTAGATGTCAGCCCCGCCCCGTGGACCGGCCGTTTCGACGGCGACGGCGTTGCGCACCGCCGCTGGTGGCAGGCCGTCACCCCGCACACGCCCGCAACGGTCAGCTCCGCCTCGCGTCCCGCCGTCGTGCTTGGGTTCTGCAGTGACGCCGGCGTTCGACGCAACAAGGGCCGCACGGGTGCCGCCGCGGCGCCGGCCGCCATCCGTTCGGCACTGGGACCGCTGGCTTACCACCTGGAACGGGACGTGTTCGACGCCGGCGATGTTGTGGTGGAAGGCGACGCGCTGGAGGCGGGCCAGGAGCGCGCCGGCCGCGCCATTTCGGGATTGCTCGACGCCGGTAACCTCACCGTGGTGCTGGGCGGAGGCCACGAGACCGCGTTTGCCAGCTACTTGGGCGTCGCCGGCTCGGACGTGGTCCAGGGCAAGCGGCTGGGTGTGCTGAACCTTGATGCCCACTTTGACCTGAGGGATGAGCCCACACCGAGCTCGGGCACGCCGTTCCTTCAGATGGCCCGGGCTGAGTCCGCCGCCGGACGCGAACTGCAGTACGCCGTCGTCGGGATTTCCGAGCCCAACAACACCCGGACCCTTTTTGACACCGCTCAACGCCTGGGCGTGAAGTATCTGCTGGACGAGCAATGCTCACCGGAAGCCGTGGAGGTTTTTGTAGCGGATTTCCTGGCTGGCGTGGATGTCCTGTACCTCACGATCGACCTCGACGTGATGCCGGCCTCGGTGGCACCCGGGGTGAGCGCTCCTGCGGCCTATGGCGTCCCGCTGCCCGTGATCAGCGCGGTATGCCGGCAGGTTGCCGCCAGCGGGAAGTTGCTGCACGTTGATGTCGCCGAACTGAATCCGGAATTCGACGTTGATTCCCGGACTGCGAAAGTTGCAGCACGTTTGGTGAACACGCTCCTGGGATAGTCGCCCGCCCCCTTTTCCCTCCGGCCTTCGCCGCTTAGCCTGTGTGGAGGGAAGGATGGCGATGCGCGCAGTTCCTGTGCAGGACAAGTGGGCCTGGGTCTCCGGGCTGCTGGCCGTCGGCCTGGGACTGGCGGCGCACCTGACGGCGGGCGGCAGCGCTCCGGCCCTTCCCGTTCTGCTTGGCTTCGCCGCACTGTGCTGCCTGGGGGCCCAACTCCTGGCCCGCTGGGTCCACGGGCCATTGATCCTGCTGCTGGTGTCAGGTGTGGCGCAGCAACTGCTGCACTTTGGGTTCGCTGCATTCGGCGGTTACTACCCCGGGAGTGGATGGGTGGAGCACCTCCACAGCGCCGCACCAGGTCCAGGTGATCCGCCGGCAGCGGCTGGCTTCAGCGGTGGTTCGCCACACATCATGCTCTATACGCACACGGCCGCAGCCATCCTGACTCTCATGGTTGCTGCCGGGGTCACAGGACTACTCAAACGCGTGTCATTGACGGCAACCAAGGGCAATACTGCGTAGCCGCGCGAAAGCCCGCGTAGCCCTTCGAAAGCCTGCGCAACGAATGTTGTAAGCCCCTGGCCCACGCACCTAGTGTCGACTGCACGTGGTGTACCCAAGAGGCCAGGGAGCTGCCTGCAAAGCAGCGTACGCGGGTTCGAATCCCGCCACCACGTCCAATCGGTCCCGGCGATCGTCCGCCGAGTTGGCAGTTAATGCGGGTGTTTTGTCCAAACATTGGCATTAACTGCCGCCTCGGCGCGCCTGAGACCCGGGTCACTCCGTTGCCAGTCATCTTACAAATAATGGGCAAGCTCCGACTATGATTGATGGGTCGCCCTCGCATGCGGCAAGTAATAGGAGGCCCCCAAATGACCCCTGCAATGACTGCAGAACGCGAAATCCGCCTGTCCTTTTCCAGGGCGGACGAAATCCACGACGGACTCGAGCAGGCCGTGGATGCATTGATCAAGAACGCAGCGGCAGACGCCAACTGCGGCATTCTGGTGACCAGGCACGAGCCCGGCACCTACACCGTGGCGCTGGACGAATCCGTTCCCTTCGGTCAGACCCACGAAGTACTCGCTGCCTGATTGCCACCCCTGACGGCACCACTGGCAGCGACGCCAAAAACCGGGGCCCGTCCCCTTCCGCATCTACTACCCGCGGAAGGGGACGAGCCCCGGTTTCTGTTTAAGCTACGCCCGGCGGAGAGTGACGCCGTCGGACTTCATGAACAATTCCTTGCCCTCTTCGGTGACGCCGGGACCTGAGTGCTCAAGCCACACAACGTTTCCGCTGCTGGAAACCTCCTCAACCCGACCGGCTGCGATGACGTGGGCGTACTTGACCACTTCCACCGTGTCGCCGGCCTTCAGCGTCTTCCAATCGGAAACCGTAGCCGAGTGAGCGTTTCGCCTGGACAGGACTGCTCCGCGTGCCTTCATTGAACTTCTACCCCTTTGTGGATGTTCTCTGTTGTGTATTGAGTTGTGAACGGTTGACCGTCAAGCCCACGACATCTTCGGCGTGGACGTGACGTACACCATAAGTTCTACTACATTTGCCACGCCCCGGTGCCTGCGTTGCGAACAAAGACCGGGGCGTGACAAATCTGCCCATGAAATGAGCGTTTTATTCGACGTCAGGCCAAAATCCCGACGGCGGATTCGGCGGCCGCACGGACCGCGCCGGAGCCAACCAAACGGTCAGCCGCTTCGAGTTCGGGCGACAGGAACCGGTCGGTTCCCGGTCCCTGCACCACTTCGCGAAGCACCTCAAGTACTGCCGTGCCGGCAGGACCCGGGGTGAGTTCGCCGTCGGACATCTGCGTACGCATGTCAATGGCGCGTGCGCTGGTGACGAGTTCGACGGCGAGCACGCGGCGAAGGTTCTCCACGGCCTTGCGAAGCTTCCGGGCTGCGTGCCAGCCCATGGACACGTGGTCTTCCTGCATGGCGGAGCTCGGGATGGAGTCCACCGATGCCGGAACGGCCAGGCGCTTGTTGTCCGAGACCAGGCCTGCCTGCGTGTACTGGGCGATCATCAGGCCGGAGTCCACTCCGGGGTCTCCGGCGAGGAAGGCCGGGAGTCCGTGCGAGCGGGCCGGGTCCAGCATGCGGTCCGTGCGGCGCTCGGCGATGGAGCTGAGGTCCGCGACGGCGATGGCCAGGAAGTCCAGGACGTACGCCACGGGGGCGCCGTGGAAGTTGCCGTTGGAGGTGACGCGGCCGTCGGGCAGGACCACGGGGTTGTCGATGGCGGCAGCAAGTTCGCGGGACGCCACCAGCGCGGCGTGGTCCACGGTGTCGCGGACGGCGCCGGCAACCTGCGGGGCACAACGAAGCGAGTAGGCGTCCTGCACCTTGGTGTCGTTGATCCTGTGGGAGGCAACGATCGGCGAGTTGGACAGCACACGGAGCATGTTGTCGGCGCTGGCAGCCTGGCCCGGGTGCGGACGCAGGGCTGCATGGAGTTCCGGCAGGAACACCTGATCGGTGCCCAGCAGGGCCTCGACGCTGAGCGCCGCGGTGACGTCCGCCGTCGCGAGCAACAGGCGGATGTCGGCGATGGCCATCAGCAGCATGCCAAGCATGCCTTCGGTGCCGTTGACGAGGGCCAAGCCCTCCTTCTCAGCCAACGTGACAGGCTCGATGCCGTGCTGGGCGAGCAGCTCAGCAACGGGCGCCTTTCCGGCAACGCCGTAGAGCTCGCCGTCGGGGCCCGTTGCTTCACCTTCACCCATGAGGACCAGCGCGCAGTGGGACAGCGGTGCGAGGTCGCCGGAGCAACCCAGCGAACCGAACTCGCGGACCAGCGGGGTGATGCCTGCATTGAGGACGTCCACCATGGTCTGCAGAACCACCGGACGGACGCCGGTGCGGCCCGATGCCAGGGTCTTGGCACGGAGGAACATGATGCCGCGGACCACTTCGCGTTCAACGGCCGGGCCCATGCCGGCGGCGTGGCTGCGGATCAGCGACTTTTGCAGCTGCGTGCGGAGGTCGTTGGGGATGTGGCGGTTGGCCAGGGCGCCGAAGCCCGTGGAAATGCCGTAGGCGGGGACATCGCTGGTAGCGAGGTCATCGATGTGGGCGCGGACCTTGGCGACGTTGTCCAGGGCTTCCTGGGAGATGGTCACCTTGGCGTCGTGGCGTGCGACGGCGACCACGTCTTCCGGGGTCACGCCGCTGGAGCCGAGGGTGACGGTCAGGGGTTCGTGGGTAGTAATAGTCACTTTTGTTGCCTACTTCTCGTTCATGGGGATGCGGACGCCGCGTTCGTTGGCGACCTCGATGGCGCGGTCGTAGCCGGCGTCGACGTGGCGGATGACGCCCATGCCGGGGTCGTTGGTCAGGAGCCGTTCCAGTTTCTGGGCTGCCAGTTCCGTGCCGTCAGCGACGGAAACCTGGCCAGTGTGGATGGACCGGCCAATACCGACACCACCACCGTGGTGGATGGACACCCAGGTAGCGCCCGAGGATGCAGCAGTCAGTGCGTTCAGCAGCGGCCAGTCAGCGACCGCGTCCGAGCCATCCTTCATCGACTCGGTCTCACGGTACGGGGACGCCACGGACCCTGAATCCAGGTGGTCACGGCCGATCACGATCGGGGCCTTGACCTTGCCCTCGGCGACGAGCTGGTTGAACAACAACCCGGCCTTGGCGCGTTCGCCGTACCCGAGCCAGCAAATACGTGCCGGCAGGCCCTCGAACTCCACCCGCTCCGCGGCAGCGTCGATCCACTTGTGGAGGTGCTTGTTCTCCGGGAACAACTCCTTGATGGCTTCATCGGTGACGCGGATGTCTTCCGGATCGCCCGAGAGCGCGACCCAGCGGAACGGGCCCAAACCCTCACAGAACAAGGGACGAATGTACGCCGGAACGAAACCGGGGAATTCGAACGCCCGGTCATACCCGCCCTTACGGGCCTCGTCACGGATCGAGTTTCCGTAATCAAAGACCTCAGCTCCGGCGTCCTGGAACTCCACCATCGCCTGCACATGCCGGGCCATGGAAGCCTGGGCCTTCTTGGTGAACCCTTCCGGATCCGCCTCGGCTTCGGTGTGCCACTCAGCCACGGTGATGCCCTCCGGCAGGTAAGACAACGGGTCATGCGCACTGGTCTGGTCCGTGACCACATCAAAAGTGACTTCGCCGGCCTTATGACGACGCAGCAATTCGGGGAAGACTTCAGCGGCGTTGCCCACGTAACCGACGGACCAGCCACGGCGCTCGTCCTTGGCGGCCTGAACTTTGGCGATCGCGGTGTCCAGATCGGTTTCGACCTCGTCCAGGTACCGCTTACCCACCCGCCGACGCAGCCGGGACTCGTCCACATCAACAATCAGGCACGCGCCATCATTCAACGTCACGGCCAGCGGCTGAGCACCGCCCATGCCACCGCAGCCACCGGTCAGGGTCAAGGTACCGGCGAGCGGCCCTTCCGTGGAACCTTCAGCGGCAGGCGCGGGGTGGCGGCCCTCCGCAGCGAGCTTATTTCCGACGGCGGCAAAGGTTTCGTAGGTGCCCTGCAGGATGCCCTGGGTGCCGATGTAGATCCAGGACCCGGCCGTCATCTGGCCGTACATCATCAGGCCCTCAGCCTCGAGCCGGCGGAACTCAGGCCACGTAGCCCAATCACCGACGAGGTTGGAGTTGGCGAGGAGAACACGGGGCGCCCACTCATTCGTGCGGAAGACACCTACCGGCTTACCCGACTGCACCAGTAGGGTCTCGTCCTTCTCCATGGTTTCCAGAGTCCGGGTGATCGCATCAAACGCAGCCCAGGAACGCGCTGCGCGTCCGGTGCCACCGTAGACGACCAGGTCGTCCGGACGCTCGGCGACCTCGGGGTCGAGGTTGTTCATCAGCATGCGCAACGGCGCCTCGGTCTGCCACGACTTGGCAGTAAGCTCAGTACCCCGCGCGGCCTTGACCGGACGGGCACCAGTATAGAAATCGGCGGGTGCCATGGTGACTCCTTCGTCTGTGGGAAGTGTGTGGTGGAAAGATCTTCTGCTTCTACTAAAGCCCCTTTACCAAGCGGCCGGAACGGCTTTTCGGATGGTGCTGTCCGGGATTACAGACATGCAGATGCTCTCGCTTTCGCGCCCGGATGCGCGCATGCTGGACCCATGGCAACGTATCGAGTGTCCACCTTGGTCGCCGCGCCGCCGGAGCGGGTTTTCGACACCTGGACGGATCCTGACAGGTTTACTGAGTGGATCGGCGGCGTCACACGCGTGACCGATCTCGTTGGCTCCACCGACCAGGCCGGCAGCAGCTATACGGTGTGGTTCGGCCGGATGGCGAGTCCCACGGAAGTCATCGCTGCGGAACGGCCGCGGCACATCCGCACCCGCTTCGGCAACGCGATCCTCAAAGGGGAATCGGATGTCACGTTCACCCCGGAAAGTGGTGGCACGCGCATCCAGCAGCTGTTCGAAACACGCGGACTGGTGTCCACGGTGGTGGGACGACTCTTCGCCACGGGATCCTACCGGGGCAGTTTCCGGGGCGAGCTGGAAGCTTTCCGCGCCATGGTTGAACGCGACTCCCCCGGGCCGAGCAGCCGCTAGGGTGCATCGGCGCTTACTAAGCGTCAGCCCGCCGTCGGGCGACCATGGATCCGGACCGACAGTTCGTCGGCGGCTTTCCTGATCCGCGCGGCCAGTACGGGCCATTGCTCAGCCGGCACTTTGTCCTCCAGGAACGTGACGGCGACTGCCGCCGTCGGCCATCCAACGTGGTCAGTCACGGCGACGGCGATGGAGCCGAACCCGGGAGTGATTTCGCCGTTTTCCGTGGCGTAGCCACGCTGGCGCACCTGGTCCAAATGGGACGACAAGGCGGAGTACTTCATGATGGGAAACTCGACATCGTGCCGGGACGTGAAGGCCGCAGCGTTCGGGTAGAGGGCGCGGACCTGCGACTTGGGCAAGGCGGCGAGGATTGCCCGACCGGACGCGGTGAGGTGGCTGGGAAGCCGAACCCCGACGTCGGTCACCAGGCTTGGGCGGTTCTTGGCACGTTCTTCCACGATGTAAAGGACATCCCGGCCATGGAGCACAGCCAGGTGTGCGCTCTCGCCGATGACGTCAACCAGCGACGCCAGCATGGGGCGACCCAGCCGGGACAACGGCTCCTGCCGCGAATAGGCGGAGCTAAGTTCGAAGGCACTGATGCCGAGCCCGTAGCGCTGCTCCTCATGCAGATGGAGGACGAAGCCGTTCGCCTCCATAACGCCCAGCAGGTGGTAGACACTGGACCGCGGCAGGCCCAGTGCCGTGGCGATATTCGACGCCGCCATCGGCCCTCGCCGCGAAGCCAACAGTTTCAGGATGCGCAAGGTGTTTTCGGCAGCCGGGACTTTGGACGTGGCCTTGCCGGGCGCGGTGGGCGTGGTGGTCATGGTTCCTCGCTGCTGGGTGATCTTGAGGGGCGCCGGAGCATACTGTCCGGTATCCCGTACTCAAGCGTGCACCTTTCACAAGGCATTGACCAGCACCGGGCCGCCGGGAGTGTCCGGTATACCGGACACTCTGACGACGTTTTCCGACTGCCCGGAGGCGTTGCCGGCTATCCCTCGGCTGGGGAGGGACCCTTGCGGCGCAACAGGAACGTGATAGCTCCAGCTGCTGCCAGGACCAGTGCCACGATGAGGCCGATGGTCCAGCCACTCATGCCCGCAGAAGAAGCAGCCATCGGAGCAGCCGCCTCCTGTGACTGGGAATCCACCGATGTGGAGCCCTTTGCTGCCGAGGTTGTCGGCGGCACAGTAATGCTCGGTGCGGCCGAAGGCGTTGCTGCGGGCTTTTCTACGGACTCCGTGACAGCTCCGGTCTCAGCCAGTCCGACGGCGGGAGCGTACTCGCGCGGCCACGGAATGACGATCGGGGCTGCTCCTGTTCCCGATTGCTGCGATGCATCAACGCTGCCGGCCGCAAGCTGCCCACCAGCGGCTTCGGCCTGGCGTGCGGCTTCAGCCTGGCGCGCGGCCTCGGCTTGGCGTGCGGCTTCAGCGGCCTTCGCAGCGTCAGCCGCCCTACCGGCGTCGAGGATTGCCTGGTCAGTGAGCCGCGACAGCTCTGCGAGAGCGGTGTTTACGGCGGCGGTATGCCGGGCATTCGCCGCGTCCTTTTTGGCAGCAGTGAACTGTTCGCTTGATGCAAATGCCTGAAGTTCCGCTCGCCCGCCCGCCATCGCTACGCCAGCAGCAGTCTGGAGCTCCGGAGAATCGAGCCTTATGAGACCGTCGGCCAATTCCGAGTTATCCAAGTACTGCGCGTCGGAGTGTCCGTACTCGAGGAAGTACCGGACATCTGCATGGTTGACGGACTTAACAGCGTCCTTAGCAGCCTGGACCACGTGCACGCCGCCCGCGGCCATGTGCTGGAAAGCACGCTGCCTGTCGTTAACAAAGGCTGCACTGTCCTGTTCGCTCGCGAGACCGTGACCATCGGCAATGAAGTCCTTGACGGCAGAGTCCCCACCCAGCAGAGCAGCCTCAGCTGCCTTCCGCACTTCAGGCGTACCCACCAATGCGAGGTCCAGTGTGGCCTGGCGGGCTTCCATGATCAAAGGATCAAGATCAGCACCAGGGGCCGTTAGCGTCGACAGCAAAGCCGGAAGCTCGGCGGCGGCCTTTTTGAACGCAGCCTTGGCGGGCTCTTGGGATGCGAGCCGGGCTTTGTCTATGGCCTGCTTGGGCCAAGCCTGCGAGAAGCGATAGTCCCGCTCTTCCAGCAAGCGCCTCAGGTCGGTCTTCTTGGGGCCATCAACGGCGTGTCGCGCGTTCTCCAGAGCAGTCTTCGCGCGATCCGCCACGGCTGCCGAGCCAGCAGGGTTGGCTGCGATATCTGCCCTCACAGCGTCGAGTGATTTGGTGACCGTAGTCAATTTTTGGTCCTGCGCTGCGGCAACGAACTGACCGTAGCGCAGGTATGTAGCAAGGACTTCAGGGTCGTAGGTGTCCAGAGCAGCCTGCGCTCCGCGAGTGACGCCGGCAATGGGCGAATTGGTCAGGTAGGTTACTGCCTCACGATCCTGGCCCTGAGCGGTCTTTTGCCAGCCTTCGAGAACGAACTTCTCGACAGCCTCACTGCCGTTGTCCAGGCTCTTGGAAGCAGCCATCCGGATGGGACCCGAGTAGTTGAGGAACCGAGTGGCCGTTATCCGCAGGTCGAGATCCCAGGCGCCGGCCCAGCCCTTTGACAGGAAGCTCGTGATCACGCTGGGGTCGTTAGTGGCCAGTATCCTGACCGCGCTCTCCCTGACATGCTCGCTCCCCCGTGTCGTCAGCTCGGTGACCAGCTGCTTCCGGTCAGCTGCCAGCGCGACGTCCTGCCCGCCGTCGAGGAATGCCTGAACAGAGTCCGGGCCGCCCACCAGGGCCTTAGCAGCGGCGGTTCGAGTTGCGGGACCGCCGGTCTTCCAGAGCTCAACCACGCCAGCGGCGTCACTCACCCGTTCCACGAAAGGCACGGGAGCTTGCGAGGCGTTCGGAACCTCAAAATTCGGCACGTCATAGGCCTGCGCGGGTGTGGCAAAGAGCAAGGATGCCCCGGCCACTACGGCAACAGCGGCAGCTGCCCAACGGCGTCGGGTAGCGCGGATTACGGAAATCATGAGTCCCCCAAGTAACAGATGCAAGAGTCAGCACAGAGTTCAAAGGGGGCGACGCGAAATGCGAGGGATGCCTGACCGTGTTGAAGAGCTGTCCGCGGTCATCATATCCGACCGGGAACTATGACTTTTACCACCCTCTGATGAGACCCACAGCATGGTGTCTGCGATCAAAGACACCAATCCCTCGTGAGTCCGATCACAAGGCCGTCAAAAGTGATCTGCTGGATAGCGATCCCCTCCCAAAGACGAGAAGGTTTTACTATGCAACAAACCAAGCTGGCTGTGGAGAGCTCTGTCCTCCAGGCCGCAGGTACGGCGCTCAGCCGAGGCCTCAACGTCCGTCACATCCGCTTCATGGCACTCGGATCCGCGATCGGCACCGGCCTGTTCTACGGCTCGGCATCCGCTATCCAAAAGGCCGGACCGGCCGTCCTGCTCGCCTACATCATCGGCGGCGCGGCCGTGTTCATGGTGATGCGCGCCCTCGGCGAAATGGCCGTCCGACACCCCGTGTCCGGCTCGTTCGGCCAATACGCGAGCCGCTACCTGGGGCCTTTCGCCGGTTTCGTAACCGGGTGGACCTACGTGTTCGAAATGGCGATCGTGGCAATCGCCGACGTCACGGCCTTCAGTATCTACATGGGCTTCTGGTTCCCACAGGTGGACAGATGGATCTGGGTGCTGGCGATCATCCTGTTCCTGGGCGCCATGAACCTGCTCAGCGTGAAGGTGTTTGGTGAGCTTGAGTTCTGGTTCTCGCTGATCAAGGTGGTGGCGATTATCGCCATGATCGTGGGCGGTGCGGCGATCATCGTGTTCGGTTTCCAAACGGGCGACGGCGGTGGCGTGGCACCGGGGCTGGGGAACCTCGTGAACCACGGCGGTTTGTTCCCCAACGGATTCGAAGGGCTCCTGGCAGCGTTCGCCGTCGTGATGTTTGCCTTTGGCGGGATCGAAACGATTGGCATTACCGCGGGCGAAGCCGCCGACCCTAAAAAGGTCATCCCGCAGGCCGTCAACACCGTGCCCGTGCGCGTGCTCCTGTTCTACGTGCTGACTTTGGGCGTGCTGATGAGCATCTTCCCGTGGAACGAGATCGGCAGCAGCGGCAGCCCGTTCGTGCAGATCTTCGACGGACTGGGCATCCCGGCCGCTCCGCACATCCTCAACGCCGTGGTCATCACCGCCGCGCTGTCGGCGATCAACAGCGACATTTTCGGGGCCGGGCGCATCCTGTTTGGTCTGGCGCAGCAGGGCCACGCGCCCAAGAGCTTCAGCAAGATTTCCCGCCACGGCGTTCCGTGGATGACCGTGGTGATGATGGGTTGCATCCTGCTGGTGGGCGTCGTTTTGAACGCCGTCATCCCCGAAGACGTGTTCGTGCTCATTGCCTCGATCGCCACCTTCGCCACCGTGTGGGTCTGGGTGATGATCCTGGTTTCGCACGTCGCGATGAAGCGGGAGATCAAGCGCAAGGGCCTGCCGGCGTCGGAATTCGGCTCGCCGCTCTGGCCTGCTGCGTCCATCCTGACCATGGCGTTCATGGCGATGGTCATCGTGATCCTTGGAGTCTTCGAGGACACCCGGGTTGCGTTGTACGTTGGCGGAACCTGGCTGGTACTCCTGTTCGTGGCCTACAAACTGTGGGTCCGCGGTGGTGGCCTGCGCCGGGCCGAATTGGTGGACGAAACCGCCTGATTTTCCCCGCCCGTATGACAGTTAATGCCAATTGACTTTGCCCGCGGAACATTGGCATTAACTGTCACTTCGCGGGTGCGAGGGAGAGCTCCTTTTCCAACCGCTCCATGGCCTCGGGAAAGCCGGCGACGTCAATAGTGCCCCGTGTTGTGTCCAGCTGGATCGAGCGGACACCCCGGCCAAGCCAGCGCGCATCATTCGGATATGGGTCCCATAAATTGGGCTCGGCCCTCCCGCTGACGAGGAAAGTGAAGAGCTTTTCTTGCGACGAATTGTTCGGGTCCGTTCTGACAAAGTCCACAGCCGGAGTCCGGAAGGACACCAGCCCGCGCTCCCAGCCCATCCTTCGGCCGTTTTGCTGTGGCTCATGGCAGCGGATCCAACACTCCAAGTTTCCGCGTCGCAGCAACCGATGGAAGCGTAGCTCTGCGAAGACAGCGTCCAAGTACAGAACGGCATAAGAAGCAAAGACGCCAACAACAGCAGAGACGACTGCCCAGTACAGCGGCTCCCCAGTGATCACAAGCATCACCGTGAACACTGTCACGGCGGCAAGGTTCATCACCGTCGCGGCTGTCCGCTTGAAACGCAAAGACCTCACTTTAGCCATGCGGACACTCTAAGTGTCCGCATGTTGGTTCCCCCGCCCGTAAGACAGTTAATGCCAATGTTCGCGCGGAACATTGGCATTAACTGTCACTTCGCGGGGATGGGGCGGGGCCTACCTCGCCGACCACCCGCCGTCCATGGTGTAGCTCGCGCCGGTGACCATACCGGCGTCGTCGGAGGCCATCCAAGCTGCCAACGACGCAACTTCCTCCGGCTCCACCAACCGCTTCACCGCCGACTCCGTGAGCATCACCTTGGCCAGGACTTCGGCCTCGGGGATGCCATGGAGCCGGGCCTGGTCCGCGATCTGCTTCTCAACAAGGGGCGTGCGGACGTAGCCGGGGTTGATGCAGTTGGACGTGACCCCGTGCTCGCCACCCTCCAAGGCAGTGACCTTGCTGAGGCCCTCCAGCCCATGCTTTGCGGAGACGTACGCGCTCTTGTAGGCCGAGGCCCGGAGCCCGTGGACCGAGGAGATGTTGATGATCCGGCCGAAGTTGTTGGCGTACATGTGCGGGAGGGCGGCACGGATCAGGAGGAACGGCGCCTCCAGCATCAGGGCCAGGATCCGTCGGAACTCCGCTGGTTCGAACTCCTCGATCGGCGCGACCTTTTGGATGCCGGCGTTGTTGACCAGAATGTCGCAGTCAAGGCTCAGTGCGGCCAACGCCTCAGTATCCAGCAAGTCCACCGTCCAGGCCGTGCCGCCCAGCTCGTCGGCAAGGGCCGCAGCTCCGGAGGCATCGACGTCGGCCACTACTACCTTCGCGCCGCGTGCGGCGAGCGCACGGGCACAGGCAGCCCCGATACCGCTCGCGCCTCCGGTTATCAGCGCTTTGCGACCGTTCAAGGAGTTGTCCATCAGATCAGCCCTTCGAGGTAGCGGGTGCGGTGGTGAGTCCGTGCCTTACTGCGTCGGCCTCGTCCACCTCCTGGAGCGCGATGCCCTTGGTTTCCTTGAGTGAAATAACCGCGACGGCGGTAATCGCGCAGGCGACCACGAGGTAGATCGCTGTGGGAACCCATGAGCCGGTGTCCTTGAGCCACTGGGTTGCCAGCAGCGGAGCGAGTGATCCGGCGAAGATGGACGTGACCTGCGAGCCCAGTGAGACGCCGGAGTAGCGCATGCGGGTGGGGAAGAGCTCGGACATGATGGCCGGCTGACCGGCGTACATGAAGGCGTGCAGGCAGAGGCCGATGGTCACGGCGAGCACGATGATCACGGCGTTCTTGGTGTCGAACATGGGGAAGGCGAAGAACGGCCAGGTTGCACCGGTGATGGCGCCGATGAGGTACACGGGCTTGCGGCCCCACGAATCAACAAGCCGGCCGACCTGCGGAATGACCAGGAAGTGGATGACGTGGGCGATCAGGAGTGCCAGCAGGAGCGAGGACGTGTCGTACTTGTGGACGCTCTTGAGGTAGACGATCGCGAAGCTCACCACGAGGTAGTACATGATGTTCTCCGCGAAACGGAGTCCCATGGCCTGCAGGATGCCCTTGGGGTACTTGCGGATGACCTCGCCGACGCCGTAGCTGATGGCCTTGGACTCTTCCACCTGTGCCTTGGCTTCGAGGAAAATCGGAGCTTCGGTGACGTGGGTTCGGATGTAGTAGCCAACGAACACGATCACCGCGGAGAGCCAGAATGCAACGCGCCAGCCCCAGCCGAGGAACGCTTCGCTGCTCAGGGTGGTGGACATGACGAACAGGACCAGTGTGGCCAGGAGGTTGCCCACCGGCACTGCGGCCTGCGGCCACGAGGACCAGAAACCACGCGACTTGTTGGGGCTGTGCTCAGCTACCAGCAACACAGCGCCACCCCACTCGCCGCCGAGCGCGAAGCCCTGGATGAAGCGAAGTGCCACCAGCATGGCCGGCGCCCAGTACCCGATGTCCATGAAGCCGGGGAGGCAGCCCATCAGGAACGTCGAGACGCCCACGATCACGATGGTCAGCTGCAGCGTGGGTTTGCGGCCGAGCCTGTCGCCGATCTGGCCGAACACGATGCCACCCAGCGGCCGCGCGACGAAACCCACGGCATAGGTGATGAAGGCCTGGATGATGCCGTCCAGTTCGTTTCCTGTGCTCGGGAAGAAGTACTTGCCGAAAACCAGCGTGGCGGCTGTGGCGTACAGGAAGAACTCGTACCATTCCACGACGGTGCCCACCATCGAGGCCGCGACGATCTTCTTCAGGCCGGAGCCTTTGCCGGCGTCTTTCCCTGCTCTTGATGCGGAGCGCTGCTCTACGCTCATATCCATCTCCTCAGTGTCCTCTTTGACCCTTTTGAACGTGATGTGATCCACAACACGAAATGCTCCACTGAGTATCGCCGCAGATTTGTTATGCCTCAATGACCAAAGAGGCACCACATGTGTGCAAAATTGCAGATATGAAGCCGAACCCCGATGACCTCCTCATCTTCCTTGCCGTCTCACGTTCAGGGAAGTTCACGACGGCGGCACAAGCCTTGGGGCTGAACCACACCACCGTTTCGCGCAGGATAGCGGCGCTGGAGAAGGCATTGGGCGGCAGGATCCTGGCGCGTGCGGCCGGTGGATGGGAGGTGACGGAGTTGGGCGCCGAAGCGGTTCTGGTGGCGGAGCGGATCGAAGCTGCGGTGGGTGCGCTGGGCCCCAGCGACCGCGCACCCGACCCCATTACCGGCGTCGTACGCATGACCGCGACGGACGGCTTCAGCGCCTATATTGCGGCACCAGCGGTGGCCCGTCTGCGGAGCTCGCACCCTGGTCTCAGCGTGGAGATTGTGACGGTGACGCGTCGGGCGTTGCAGCAGCGCTCGGGCCTGGACATCGAGGTGGTGGTCGGGACGCCGCAAGTGCACCGGGCTGAAGCGATCCGACTTGGCGAGTACCGGCTGGGAATGTACGCCTCCCGTGCCTATCTGAAAGACAACGGGACGCCTTCGAGCATTGAGGAACTGACGCAACACCAGCTGGTGTACTTCGTGGATTCCATGCTTCAGGTGGATGACCTGGACGCTCCCCGGAGGCTGGTTCCGACCATGCGCGACGGGCTGAGTTCAACGAACGTCTTTGTCCACGTCGAAGCAACCAGGGCCGGCGCCGGGGTGGGGTTCCTGCCGTGCTTCATGGCTGACCGGCACGAGGATCTGGTCAGGTTGCTGCCATCGGACTTCGCGGAGTTGCTCCCCTACTGGATGGTCCTCCGCCCGGACTCCATGCGCCGCCCCGCGGTAGCCGCCGTCGTGCAGGCTTTGCGGGAGGAGACGGAGAGCCGGCGGGAGGAACTGCTGGGGGCGGGATGAGTCTCCGAGGTGGCAGTTAATGGCAATGTTTTCGCGGCAAAGTCAATTGGTGGGAGCAACGCTGGGGGTTAGGCCGCTTGTAGCAGCTGGTTTAGCCGGTTGGCTGGGGTCTCGAGGTTCAGTGTTGGTCTGGGGCGGCGGTTGAGTTTCGCTGCGACCAGGCGGATGTCCTCGGGGGTGTGCACTGAAAGGTCAGTGCCTTTCTCGAACCAGAACCGCAGGAGCCGGTTGGTGTTTTCGTTGGTGCCGCGCTGCCAGGGCGAGTGCGGGTCGCAGAAGTACATCGTCGTATCGAGAGCGGTCTGGATTTTTGCGTAGTCGGCCAGTTCGGTGCCGCGGTCCCAGGTGATCGACCGGCGCAGGTGATCCGGGAGGGAGGCCATCTCCCGGATCATCGCGGCGGCAACGGTTTCCGCGGTGTGGTCCCCTGGCAGGTGCAGCAGGATCGTGAACCGGGTTGAGCGTTCCACCAAGGTTCCGATCGCTGTCCCGTTGGCGCCGATGATGAGGTCACCTTCCCAATGCCCGGGCACTGCCCGGTCCTGGACCTCGGCGGGACGTTGGCTGATCTTGAAGGCCTCTTTATAGGGGCTGTTGGCGCGCCGGTCAGTGCCGTGGGGGATGCGTTGTTTGCGTTTCAGGCTGAGCTTTTCGGCCAGGTCCGCCCGCAGGTTCCCGCGGGTTTGGACGTAAAGGGCCTGGTAGATCGTCTCGTGGCTCACCTGCATAGTCTGATCGTCACCGAAGTAATACGCCAACATCGAGGAGATCAGCTTCGGACTCCACCCGTCATCCATCCAGACGCCGATCAGCCGGCACAAACCCTCGTCCTTGGCCAGCCTGAAGGGTTTGGGACGGCGCCTGTCCTGATGCGCTTTGGCGTGAGCGACCGAGGCGTAGTACTTCCCGTCCGCGCTCGTGTGGCGTTTGACCTCCCGCCAAACTACGGACTTATCCCGCCCGATCAATGCGCCGATCTTCGCGTAACTGAGGCCCATCCGCACACCCATCTGGATCATGCCTCGCTCTTCCAGACCCAACGCACGGCCAGGGCCCCCGACTGAAGGAGCAGGATCGGCAAGACCTCCGGTAGCACCCCGGTTCACGGTCATCATTAGGCCAGACTGAACCCACCAATTGTGCCCGGTAGCGTGCACCGCCCCGACACGCCGGGCAGCAGTACGAACAGGCATCCCCGCACACACCAAATCAAGAAACTCAGTACGCGCAGCCTTGGGGAACAACTTGACCATAAAACGCTCCATCAATCAGAGCGTTGCAACGACCCTATGACTTTGCCCGCAAAACACTGTCATTAAGTGCCACTTCGTGGGTCGGGGGCGGGGGAATCAACGGGGGAATCAGGACCCAAGCGGGATCACCAGCGGAGTGTGGCTCACGGGGTCGTCGATCACGAGGCACGGCAGGCCGAAAACGTGCTCCACCAGCTCGGCTGTCACTACATCGGCGGGCCGGCCCTCGGCAACCACGGCGCCGTCCTTCATGGCGATGAGGTGCGTGGCGTAGCGGCAGGCGTGATTGAGGTCGTGAAGGACAGCTACCAGGGTGTTGCCTTCCCCGTTCAACCGCCGGAACAGTTCCAGGAGCTCGATCTGGTGCGCGATGTCCAGGAACGTGGTGGGTTCGTCCAGCAGGAGCAACGGGGTTTGCTGCGCCAACACCATGGCCACCCACACGCGTTGCCGCTGCCCGCCGGAGAGTTCGTCCACCAAACGCCCGGACAGTCCTTCAACATTCGTCGCTTCCAACGCCTGAACCACCGCGGCCTCGTCAGCCTCAGACCACTGGCGCAGCAGCTTCTGGTGCGGGTACCGGCCACGGGCTACGAGGTCCGCCACGGTGATTCCGTCGGGCGCAATGGAGGTCTGCGGCAACAAACCGAGGCGGCGCGCGACTTCCTTGGCCCCATAGGAGGAGATGCTCTTGCCATCCAAAAGCACCGACCCGGACGTCGGCTCCAGCAGCCTGGACAACGCCCGCAGCAACGTCGACTTACCGCAGGCATTCGGGCCCACGATCACCGTGAACCCGCCGTCCGGAATCCGCACGTCAAGCGCCTCGGACACCGGGCGTCCCGCGTAGCCGAGACTCACGCTCTCGGCGCTGAGGCGCGAAGCGAAGGGGCGGGCACCCGGCGCAAAACCAGAAACGGGATCAACCAACACATCAGTCACAACAGACTCCTTCAATTCTTCGCTCATTGCCGCTTCACCTCACGGGCAAGGAGCCACACGAGGTAGCAGCCGCCGATGCTGACAGTCACCACGCCTACCGGCAATTGCGTGGGCGCAAAAAGGTTCTGCGCCGCGATGTCGCTGGCCACCAACAGGAAAGCGCCCATGGCAGCCGACGGGACCAGGCCCACAGAGGCCGAGCGGGTGAGACGGCGCGCGAGTTGCGGTGCTGCCAGCGATACAAAGGCGATTGGCCCCGCGGCGGCGGTGACCATCGCCGTCAAAGCCACGCCAACCACTGCCAGAACCAGCCGCGAGCCTTCCAGCCGAACACCCAAGGCGCGGGCGGCGTCGTCGCCCATTTCCAACAGGCCCAGCCGCCTGCCGTAGAAAGACAGCACCACCAGCAGCGCCCCGAACACGATCATCACCGGCAACACCTGGTCCCAGGTGATCTTGTTCAAGGAACCTGCACCCCAGACGGCTGCCGACATTGCATGCTCCAGCGAGGCTTTGAGAATGAGCCAGGTATTTACCGAGGCCAACATGGCGCTCACAGCGATGCCCGCGATGATGAGTCGGAACCCCTGGATGCCCTTCTTGTAAGCGAACACGTACACCAGCGCGGCAGTCACCAGACCACCCACCAGAGCACCGGCCGACACCGCAAAGTAGCCGCCACCCATCAGCAGGATGACCACCAGCGCGCCCGTATAGGCGCCCGTGTTGAAGCCGATCACATCGGGGCTTCCCAGCGCGTTGCGGGTCAGCGACTGGAAGATTGCCCCGCTGACCCCCATGGCCGCCCCCAATAACAGGGCCAGGAGGACACGGGGCAATCTCCACTCCACCACCACCATGTGCACGGCGCCGCTGGACTGGCCCAGCAGCGCCGAAACAACGTCCGGTACCGCAACGCTGAACTCACCCAGGCCAAGGGCGACGACGGCGAGCGCCAGGGCGGCGGTAAGCAGGACGGCGGTGACAACCAAGGTCCGGACGTCGAGGCGAAGGGAAACGCGTCCGCCAAAGCGGCGGATGGCGATGGTCCGCCGGCCGAAGTCGACGGACGTCGTCTTCTCAAGGGGAAACGCCTGGTCAAGGGATGTCACAGGGTGCTCACTTTCCGGCGCCGGATGAGCCAGATGAGGACGGGAGCGCCCACAAAAGCAGTAATGATTCCCACCTGCATTTCGCCGGGCCGGAGGACCAGCCTGCCAAGAATGTCGGACACCAGCAGCAGCACGGGCGAGAGCACCAAAGTGTAGGCCAGGATCCAGCGTTGGTCCGGACCAACGATCCAGCGGGCGACGTGTGGCACCATGAGCCCCACGAAGCCGATAGGTCCGGCGGCAGCGGTGGCGGCTCCGCAGAGCAGCGTGACCGCGATGATGGTCCAGATCCGGGTGCGCACGATGTTGGCACCGAGGGATCTGGCGGTGTCATCGCCCATGGACACAGCGTTGAGGGGACGGGCCATGCACAGCGCTATCAGCGTTCCCAGCAGGATGAACGGCGCCACGGAAGCCAATACTTCCCACGTGCGATTGCTCAACGTTCCAGCACTCCAACTGCGCATACTGTCGAACACGGCCGGACGCAGGAGCGTGATGCCGGACGAAATGCCTCCTAGGACCGCGCCCAGGGCAACCCCGGCAAGGGTGAGGCGGAGCGGAGTGGTCCCACCCCTTCCCCGCGAACCGATGAAGTACACGGCCACCGTGGCAACGACCGCGCCAAGGAAAGAGAACCAGATGTACTGCTGGATGCTGGTGACGCCGAAGAGCGCCACCCCGAGGACCACGAAGAAGCCGGCGCCCGCGTTGACGCCCAGGATGCCGGGGTCCGCCAACAGGTTGCGCGTCAGGGCCTGGATCAGCGCGCCGGACAGGCCCAGGGCCACGCCCACCAGCACGCCGGTGACCGTCCGGGGCAGGCGAAGGTCGTGGATAATCACGTGTTCCGGCGAGCCGTCGTACGCGGTGATGGCGGGCCATAGACTCCCCGGGTCCACGTCTTTGGATCCCACCACAAGGCTCAGCCACAGGACCAGCGCCAGTGCACCGACTGCGGAAAGCAGCCCCAGGAGCCGATGCCTGTTCACAGCCGCCAAGGCCGCCGGCCGCAACGTGCCCGCTGAAACCGGCGCGGTTTCAGCGGGGGCTGATCGCAACTCCATGGTCCCGGCCGCCACTTAGAGCCCCAGCAATTCGAACCTGGCGTCCTGCAGGTCCGCGATTTCCTCGTGGTCACGATTCCCGTTGGACCAGAGCTCGTCGAACCAGCGGCGGGTTTCGGCGTCGAGGTTTTCCCAGCGCTGTTCCCAAGCCTCGCTCTTGTCCGTCCAGTAGCCCATCAGCTTGTAGGACTCGGGCGTGAGCTTCTTCTCGTGTCGAAGATACTTGCGGATCCCCCGCAGCACCTTGGTCTCGCCGGCCACCCAGATGTAGCCGACACCGCCGGGCAGTTCCATCGACCGCAGGACCTCCTCCAGGCGGGATTGGCTGTGGCCGTTCCCGCCGTGGATCCAAGCGAGTTCGGTCCCGGCGCCGAGGGTGATCTCCTGCTGGTGCGTGGCATGCTCAACCTCGATCAGCACCCGCGTTCGAACGCCTGGCGGCGTCTGCTCCACAAGCCGGGCCACGGCCGGAAGTCCGGTGGCGTCTGCCAGCAGGATCTGCCACTGCAGCCCTGCCGGCGGTTCGTACAGACCGGTCGGAGAGTTGAGTCCGACGACGTCCCCCACCTGGGCGCGCTGCGCCCAGGAAGCTGCCAGTCCGCCGTCGTGAACTACAAAATCAATGTCGACGGTGCCGGCGGCAGTATCCACTGACCGGACTGTGTAGGTCCGCATGGCGGACGGCTCGACGCCGGGCTCCCAGTCCCAGGAGTCGCCGGTGGAGATGGGAAGCCGCGCTTCCCGGGCACCCGGCTCGGGCAGGAAGACGCGGAGGTATTCGTCGCCGATTCCTGTGGTGTCAAAGCCGGCAAGGGCGGGTCCGCCGAAGGTAATCCGGATCATTCCGGGCGTGAGAAAGCGGGTTCCGACTACCTCGGCGCGGTAGATCCGCATCATGGCAGGAGGGCCTTTTCGATCTTCTCAAGCAGCGCATACTGGCCGCTGGGTGAGCCGTAAATCATTTCGAGGTCGTACGTATGGATCTCTTTGTTGGCTACGAACGGCAGCGAGGTCCAGAGCTTGTTTCCGGCAAGCGGAGCGAAGGCGTCCGGGTTGGCACCGTCCTTTTCGGGAACCTCGGTGGTGATGGCGACATCGATTCCCTTGAGCTGCTCCAGCTGCTCGGCGCTCAACTTGCTGCCCTCGCCATCAGCCAGGGGTGAGATCTTCAGGCCCAGGTCCTTGATCACCAGGCAGGGCGTTCCGTAGCAGCTGACGGAGACCTGGTCCTCGTAGTAGTCCACGGGGCCGACCACCAGGTTGTCCTTGCCGGCCGCAGCGAGACGCTTCTTCACGTCGTCAACCTTGGCCTGGTACTTGTCCATCCAAGCCTGGTACTGAGCCGTCTTGCCGAAGGCTTCGGCTACGGTCTTGAACTTGGTGCGCCAGTCGCTGCCGTCGAAACCGTTGAAGGTATAGGTCGGCGCGATGTCGGAGAGCTTCCCGTCCAGTTCCTTGTCGTAACCCAGGCCGTTCAGGATAACGTCGGGCTGGGCCTTGAGGATGGCCTCGAAATTGAACTCCGGGTAGTTGGTGAACGGCGTGATGCCCTCCAACGCTTTCTGGTCGAAGAAGTACGGGAAGCCCTTGTAGCCGCTGTCCCGGATGGGCTGCTGGCTGGCCAACGGAATGCCGAGGGTGATCAGCATGTCCAAGTCTGTGGTGTACATGCCCAGCGCCTTCCTGGGCTCGGCGGGCATGACGACTTCTTTGACCTCGCTTTGGACCGTCCGGGTCTCCGATGACGCGCTGGCGTTGGCATCGGTGGTGGCGCAACCACTCAGGAGCAAAGCTGCGGATGCCAGTGCCGCAACGGCGGCAGACATGGTTTTAGGGCGTGAAATCACTGCGGTCCTCTTGATTCTCAGGGGAGGCGGAGAGCTCCCGGTAGCGGCGCTGCTTTGTCATCCGGCCGCCGAAGTTAGGTATACCTACCCTAACAATGCACTCCTCGAAGAGACCGCCGGATTCTATTCGGAACCGGCCAAAGGCTGATGATTTCCGGCCTTCAGCGATGCCACGTACCAGCCAGGAGTGTGCCCCATAACCTTTCGGAACACCTGCACGAACGCGCTCGGATTGTTGTAACCCACACGCCTGCTGACCGACGACACCGGGTAGCCGGCCGCCAGCAAACCCAACGCCACGCGCACCCGGGCATGGATCCGCCACTGGGCAAAGGTCATCCCGGTTTCCTTATGGAACAGCCGGGACAAGTTACGCACGCTGACGGCAACCACAACGCTCCACTCCTCCAACGAACGATCCAGGGCCGGATCATCAAGAAGTGCCCTGGCCATCAGTTCCAGCCGCGGATCGGTGGGCATGGGCAGCAGCATCGGCCGGGAATCAACGACCTCGAGCAGCCCCACCACAACATGCTCGGATCTCCGCCGGATGGAATCGTCCATGTCAAAGGTGCTCATGTGGCGCAGCAACTCCTGCGCGGCCGCGGGCACCGTGACAGCCACGGTTCGATGTGCCAGCGCGGGAGCCACCTGCGCATCAATGTGCGAGCAGTAAAAGCCCGTACCTTGGGTCGATTTCACCGCGTGCGCCACGCCCGCCGGGATCCATAGGCCCAGCGTCGAGGGGACCGCGAAGAACCCGTCGTCGGCTTCCACCGTGAGCACGCCGCGGGCACCCCAGAGCAGTTCATGGGTTTCGTGGACGTGTTCAGTCCAGGTAGCCGGCGTCGCGCACTCGAAGTATCCCGTATGGACACCACGGACATGCGGCGTGGAAAGGCTGCCGCCTGCTTCCACCGGCGGCGTATGTCCGGATTGCGATATACCTTGGCGGGTCATCTGGCCTTCTCGAAGTTAGGTGAGCCTTACTATGGTAAGCATGCCTTCCAGTTCCGCTCTTCAGTCCTGCCCGCCCGGGCGCAACAAGCAAGCACCGTGGAAGGTATCCCGGATCTTCACGTTCGCCCTTTTTGCGAACGGCCGATGGAAGTTGCTGCTGGGAGGCTGTGCCGGGCTCGCGCTGCACCAGGTCAGCGAGGCTTTGGTGCCGGCCACCATTGGCGCAGCGGTGGACAACTCCATCCAACCGAACGACGTCGCCGCCCTCCTTGGGTGGCTGGGCGCCCTGGCCGTGGTCTTCGTGGTCCTGGCGCTCTCGTGGCGGCTCGGGACGCTGGCCACTGAGCGCTCCTTCAACTACGGCTCCCACGACCTCCGCCAACTCATCGTGGAACGAAACCTTCACCCCCGCGGCATGGCCAGCCGGCGAGCGCCCGGCGAAATCGTCGCCATCGCATCCTCCGACGCCGACAGGGTTGCAGGACTTTCCTGGCTGATCAGTGGTGGCCTGGCTGCCGTGGCCGGGCTGGTCACCTCCGCCGTCACGCTGCTGCTGATCTCCGTGCCCTTGGGGCTTGCCGTCCTCCTGGCGACCCCGGTGATGCTGCTCGTCATGCACCACCTCACCAAACCGCTGGAAAACCGCAGCGACGCTGAACAGTCCACGGCCGCGCGGGCAGGAGCCCTGGCGACGGACTTCATTACCGGTTCCCGCCCCTTGAAGGGCCTCGGCGCCGAGGACGCAGCCATCACCCGGTACCGCTCCGCGAGCCGGGTCTCGTTGGCTTCGGCGCTGAAAGCCATCCGCGCCAAGTCCGCCTACACAGGCGCCGGCACCGCCCTCTCTGCGGCGTTCCTGGCCGGCATCGCCTTCTTCGCGGCCTGGTTTGCCCTCCAAGGGACAATCTCCGTGGGTCAATTGGTGGCGGTTGTTGGCGTGGCCCAATTCGTCCAGGGACCCATGACCTGGCTCGGGTTCCTGAGTGTGGAACTGGCTCAAAAGCGTGCCTCCGCGGCGCGGATCGCGGCCGTATTGGAGGAACCGGCCGCAGTGCCGGCCCCCGAACAGCCCGGCTCACGTGAGCCGAAAGAGCGCACGACGCCGGACGCCCGGTCCGCGGCGACCAGCGCCCCGCTGCTCGAAATCCACAGCGGCGCAGCAGACAGCACCTTGCCCGCCTTCACGGCGTCAGCCGGAGAAATCGTGGGGATCGTCCTCCCCGACAGCACGCAGGCGAGGCAGTTGGTGGACACCCTTGGCGTCCGCGTACCCACCCCGCCTGGCCTCATCTCCATTGATGGCCAGGATGCCGCAGGGCTCGACCCCGGCCACATCCGCTCGCAGGTCTTTGCCGACAACCACGATGGTGTCCTGTTCCGGGGCAGTGTCCGCGAAAACGTCGCGGCACCCACCGCCCTGCTGGAGGAACGCGCCATGGCCGCTGCCGCCGTCGGGGACTTTGTGTCCGGGCTGCCCGACGGCACCGAAACCGTCCTGACCGGTCATGGCCAGAGCCTCTCCGGCGGCCAGCGGCAACGGCTGGTACTGGGGCGCTCACTGCACCAGCCGCAACCGGTACTGGTCCTGCACGACCCCACCACCGCCGTCGATACCGCCACGGAAGCCGTGATCGCCGACGGCTTGCGGAACTTCCCCGACAAGGCGCTGGTCCTGGTAACAACCAGTCCCACGCTGCTGGCGGCGTGCCACCGCGTAGTCATGGCGGGTGCGGGCGGTCCGGCGGAAACAGGCACCCACCGCGAGCTTCTTGCCACCTCCGCCGGCTACCGCGAAGTGGTGGGTTCATGAGCATCGAAATTCTTCCCATAGCCTCTCCCCGTGAAACACGGAAGGCCATGTGGCGCCTGTTGGCTCAGCGTCCGGGCAGGCTCACGTTGACCATCCTGGTCTTGCTGGCAGCATCCTGCTGCGGGCTCGCGGCTCCGGCAATCCTGGGCATGATGGTCAATATTGCGGCGACGGGTGGAGACGTCCTGTCTTTGCTGTGGCTGGCCGTTTCCTTGTTGGTGGCCGGTGGCTTGGGAGCACTCCTGGGGATTCTGGGACAGAATCTCCTGGCCCGGATCTGCGAGGAAGCGTTGGCAGGACTGCGCGAGGACGTGTTTGCAGCAGCAGTCCGCAAGCCGCTGGCACAACTGGAAAAGGCAGGGATTGGCGACGTCGTTGCGCGGGTTTCCGGCGACGTGGAGGCCGTCAGCGAGGCCATCTCCCGCGTGCTGCCCGCGTTTACCAGCGCAGCGTTCACCATTGCCGTGACACTGTTTGGCCTGGGCGTGATCGACTGGCGGTTCGCCGTCGCCGTGCTGGTTGCGGCACCCTTGCAGGTCATCACGTTGCGCTGGTTCCTCAAACGGACCGCCCCCATCTATCGGACGGTCCGGATCACCGAGGCCAACCGGACCGAGCAGATCATCGAGACCGTCCACGGTTCGGCGTCTGTCGTGGCGCTGGGACTGGCAGAACGCCATGCCGATCTTGTGGCGGCAGCCTCCCGGGAAAACATCGGCCATTCGTTGCGCGGGGTTGGCTACCTGACCCGCTTCTACAACCGCCTCAACCTGGCCGAGCTCATTGGGCTGTCCGCCGTTTTGCTGGTGGGGTTCTGGCTACACGCCGAGGGCGCGGTAACCATTGGGGCAGCGACGGCAGCGGCACTGTATTTCTACCGGTTATTCGATCCGATTGGCCTGGTCCTGGGGCAGTTCGACGAGCTCCAGAAGGCAGCCGCGGGCCTGGGCCGGATGTTCGGGCTGACGCAATCCGCGGGGCCGGCTGCTCCCCCGGACCGGACCAAGCCTGACGGCACCGCCCCGGAAAAGGACGCCGGAATCGTCTTGGACGATGTCTCCTTCGCCTACCCCGGCCAGCGTCCCGCGCTCAACGGAGTGTCCCTCACAATCAAACCCGGCGAACGTGTGGCCATCGTGGGAACGTCAGGGGCAGGCAAGACCACACTGGCCAAGGTCATCATGGGCTTGGAACAACCCCAACGCGGAACCGCCCTGGTGGGGGGCCTCAATTCCGCCACCGCCCACCCCGCGGAGCTGCATCAACGCATTGCCATGGTGAGCCAGGAAGTGCATGTCTTCTCCGGAACCCTCGCCGAGGACCTCAGGCTCGCCAAGCCGAATGCTTCCCCTGCGGAACTGCAGCAGGTCCTGCACACGGTAGGGGCCACTTGGAGTGAAACGCTCGACGACGGGCTGGAGACTCCCGTAGGTGCCGGCGGCCACCAGCTCACCCCCGAGCAGGCGCAACAAGTAGCCCTTGCACGGCTCCTGCTCAAGGACCCGCCGATCGCCGTTCTGGACGAAGCGACGGCGGAGGCAGGAACGGGTTCGGCAACCATGCTTGACCAGGCCGCGGAAGCTGCCCTGGCAGGCAGAACGTCCGTGGTGATCGCGCACCGGCTGTCGCAGGCCGCCTCCGCGGATACGGTGGTGGTGATGGAGCACGGAAGGCTTGTTGAGTCCGGTCCGCACCAGGAATTGTTGGCCCACGGCGGCCGGTATGCCACCTTATGGGAGGCTTGGAACAGCTCCTTGAGCCGGGGGTAACGTCACTCGGCAGGAGGATCGTGCCGCACCGGGGTTCCGGCTGCGAAGGCCCGAACCTTGGCATCGTCCCAGATGTGGGCCGGCACGCCGCCGCCCAGCAACCTGCGCGCCAGGGTGGGGTCATCGCCGAAAGGAACGTGGCTGCCGGCCATGATCATGTTGCCGTACCGGCGCCCTTTGAGCATGGCCGGATCAGCAATGATCATGGTGTGCTCGAAGGTGTCGGCGATAGTAGCGGCGTCTGCCCGGGCATTCTTCAGGTCCGGCGCATCCCCTGAGTTGACCACATACAGTCCGTCAGCGGCGAGTACAGCATCGGCATGGGCCGTGAACTCCCGAGTGGTCAGGGCACGTGGCGTGAAGGCTCCCGCGAAAACATCGCGGATGATGAGGTCGCGGGTATCCGGAGTGAGGGACTCTGTGACTTCCCGGGCTTCTCCCACGCGGATCCTCAGCAACGGCGCCTTGGGCAGATCGAACCAGCCACGGACGTAGTCGGCCAGCTTGCCGTCAAGCTCCACAACCACCTGCCGCGCTTCGGGGTACGCCGAGTGGAAGTACCGCGCCATGGAGCACGCCCCACCGCCCAGATGGAGTGCACGCAGCTTGGGCTTGTACTCCATGGGCCATCGGGATTCCACCAGGGCCGCAATCCACCGCATGTACTCGAAGTCCAGGAGCAGGGGGTCCGCGAGGTCGATATGGGAGCTCATGACGCCGTTGATTTTCAGCAGCCAGCCGTTGGAGTTGTCCTGGTCCTGCAGCAATTCGCAGTCGCCGGTATCGATGTAATAGACGCCTGCCACCGGGCCGTCAGGACGGGTGCCGGAAGGCACCTCGACGACTCCCGCCGTCGACCTTTTTCCGCGTTTCGCCACTATTGCCGCCCTGCCTGATCCATGGTTCCAGCCTAGTGGAGTGCAGTGTTACCCGATTCAGTCACATCAGTAGTAAGGATACTTACAATTTGGCTCCGCTGAGCCATATGATCGCTACATGGAACTTGGAGCATCGGTATGGGCGGAGGTACTGACGGCAGCAGTGGCGTGGCTGACGGTGGTCTGCCTCCTGCTCGCGCGGGTGCCCAAACCGCCGGGCCTGCTCGACTCGCCGCTGGACATGGACCAGCCCGAGGAGAGCGAGCGCTGACTCAGGATCAGACGCCGGGGCGTACCATCCGATGCTCCGGGAGCGAGTACCACGATGGGTCGCACAACTGGCGCTTGCCGTCAGGGACGAACCCGTTGCGGCGGTAGAAAGCCTGGGCCCGCGGATTGTCGTCCAGGACCCACAAATAAGCCGGAGCGTCCCCGATCAAGGCGTCCACCAGCGCCTGTCCAACTCCCCTCCCGTGGATCCGTTCCAAGGTGTAAAGCATGAACAATTCCGTATCACACAGGCGGTCCTCGTCGTTGCCCTGACCAGCTGCTCCGAGCCCCACCAGGTCGCCATCGGGACCGAAAGCCAGCATCCTTGCATGGCCCGCGGCGATTGACTCCCTGTACTTGTCGATGCGTTGGGGCAATCCTGCTTCCTGTTTGGCAAAGAACTCATCGGGCAGGAGCCGTCCATAGCTCTCGCGCCATGACTGGAGGTGCATCACGGCCATGGCGCGGGCATCGTCCACCGTTGCAGGGCGAAGCGTGAAGTCCACCTACCGCACCCGTGCGATCGCGAAGCCGTCCCAGCCCTTGCTCCCTACCGTCTGGATGGCCGTGGCATCCAGACGCGGATCCTGCCCCAACATTTCCAGCGCCTTTACGATTCCGGGCGCATTCGTCTCGTCCCGCCCGGGCTCCAGGATGGCACCGTCCCAGATCACGTTGTCCATCACGATCACCGTGCCGGGGTGACCCAGCCGGATGGCCCAGTCGAGGTAAGTGGCGTCGTTTTCCTTGTCCGCATCAATGAACACAAAGTCGAACGCCTCCTGGCCTGCAAGCGTCGGAAGCGTATCCAGGGCCGCACCCACCCGGATGTCCACCTTGTGGCCAACGCCGGCAGCATCCAGGTTGGCGCGCGCAACATCGGCGTGCTTCCGGAGGTATTCACACGTAACGATCCTGCCGTCATCAGGCAGTCCCTGGGCCATCCACATACTGCTGAACCCAGCCAGCGTTCCGATCTCCAGCACGCGCCTGGCCCCCGACATCTGCACCAGCATCCTCAGCAGCTTGCCAGCGTTTGGCGCTACCTCGATGGCAGGCATCCCGGCCTCCATGGCGGAAGCCACCGCGCGCTGGTGGGCAGGTTCGGGATGCACGACGACGTCCGTCAGGTACCGTTCGACGTCCACCCAGCCGGGCTCGGTCACGTGTTCAATCATGGCCCCCAGTCTGGCACTGACCGCCCGCCGGGGAAAGCATCTACTCCGAAGCGGAGATGGCGTCTTCCAGGCGCTCCACCTTGCCGGTCAGCTCGCCGCTGTAACCAGGGCGGATGTCCGCCTTGATGACCAGCGAGACGCGGCTGCCATAGCGCCCGACCGCCTCGGTGGCCCGTTTGACGACGTCGAAAACTTCGTCCCATTCGCCTTCGATGGTGGTGAACATGGAGTCCGTCTGGTTGGGCAACCCGGACTCGCGGACGATCTTCACTGCGGCAGCAACGGCGTCGTGCACGGAGGCGTCAGGGGTGGGTCCACCATTGGCGGCGGAAGCGGGCTGGCCCGAAGGGGCAACTGAGAATGCAAGCAACATGAATCCAGTGTTTCATGTGCCGGTTTGTCATATAACAACCTACTCCCGCGTAACAACAGGCCTGAACGCCTGCGTTGCTACCCTGACAAGCATGGAACAGCCCTCTGAACGCAAGCCCCTCAGGGCAGACGCCGCACGCAACGTAGACAAGATCATTACCGCCGCCCGGCAGTGCTTCCGTGAATTCGGCCCTGACGTGCCCCTGCAGACCATTGCCGCCACCGCTGGAGTTGGCCCCGCAACGTTGTTCCGCAACTTCTCCGACAAAGAGCAATTGGTCCTCGCCGCACTGTCGCGTCAATTGCGCCAGCACGTGGACCCCGTGGCCGCTGCGGCAGCGGACGGCATGGACGCCGCCGAAGGCCTCATCAACGTCATCGACGCCGTGATGCGGGTTGCCAGCGAAGATGCCAATCTGCTTGACGCCGTCGCCGGCCGCCGTGGGCTCCTCATGGGCATCACCGGTGGGCTCATCGGGTCCATGGCCACACTCTTGGAACGCGGCCAGGGCCAAGGATCACTGCGTAAGGACATCACTATCGAAGACATGGTCAGGCTGGTGGCCATGTTGATCGGGGCAGTGGACACCATGGAACCGGGATCCGAAGCCTGGAAGCGTCCTGTGGCCCTGATCGAGGACGCTATCCGGACAGAACGCCCCTCGCGTCCCCTGCCGGAACAGTCGGGCATCCCCGGAGTGACGCTCACCGAAGGCGCCTGAAGCCCCTCCGCAGCTTCCAAGGCCCGGCCCGATCCTTGGCCCATGGTGAGTCCTGCCCATCGCGGAGCCGAAGACGTGCCCGTATCGTCTACCGTATGAATATTCCCCTGAGCTCATACTCTTCCAGCGGAGCAGGATCCGCTGCCACGGCCGGCCTCGCCCTGCTGTTCATGCTGATCTACTTCGCCGTGATCTTCGCGATCGTTGGTGTGCTCTACATGGGAATCTTCACCAAGTCCGGCCGACCGGCCTGGGCCGCCTTCGTCCCTGTCTACAACGGGATCAAACTGCTCGAGATCGCCGGGCGCCCCTGGTACTGGTACTTGCTGTTCCTCATCCCGTTCGCCGGGATCTACTTCAGCATCGTGGCCCTGAACGACCTCGCCAAGAGCTTCGGGAAAGACGCCGGCTACACGGTGGGGCTTGTCCTGCTTCCGGTGGTCTTCGTGCCCATGCTTTCGTACGGCTCCGCTCAATACCTCGGACCGGCAGCCGGCCGGCAGTTCATGGCGTACCCGCCGGCATATCCCCCGGTTTACGGCCAGCAGCAGGGCTACGGCCAAGTACCGGGTTACGGACAGCCGCCTGTCCAGGGTCATCCCGGACAACACCCAACGGACCAGCAGTACCGCTAGCCCCAGCCCAGCAGCCGCAGCAATGCAGCGGCTGCTGCGCCCGAAATGACAACAACCAGGAACGGCGCACGAAGCAGTAGTGCGACGGCGGCAGCCACCAGGGCGCCGATCCGCGCGTCGAGAACCAGGCCCTGGCCGGACGCCACAGCGTTCACCACCGCGAGGGAGGCGAGCAGCCCGATGGTCATGGTTCCGGCCACGTGCATGATGCGGGGGTTGTCCAACAGCTTGGCGGGCACAAAGTAGCCCACCAGTTTGGTGAGATAAGCCAAGGCGCAGGCGATGAGGATCCACAGCCAGAGGTTCATTACGCACCCCCATTTCCGTGATGATCTTTGCTGTGCTGATTCTTATCTCGCCGGCGAGTCTCCGCGTAGGGATCCAGATCCGGCTCAAGCCCTTCGTTCATACGCGAGTGGCTGAACCAGCCGATCATGCCTGCCACCACGGCCGCAACGAGAATCGGGACGCCGGAAGGCACGAAGGGCACGGCCAGCACTGTAGCCAAGGCGCACGCTGCGGCAATCGCCCAGGGTTGGCGCCCTTTGAGCCGGGGCCACAGCAGCGCCAGGAAGGCCGCAACGGCAGCACCATCCAAACCCCACTGCTTCGGGTCGCCCATGGCATCGCCTGCCAACGCTCCAACCGCCGTGAAGATATTCCACAAGATGAATATGCCAATACCCGCAGTCCAGAACCCGCGGGCTTGTTCGCCGGGATCGGACTGGCCGGAAGCTGTGGCAGTCGATTCGTCAATGGTGATGTGGGCGGAGACGTAACGCTTCCAGCCCCCTGGACGCAGCATGGCGTTGATCTGCATTCCGTAGATTCCGTTGCGCAACCCCAGCAGGGCGCTGGCAGTCATCGCGGCAACACCTGAGCCTCCACCCGCCACCACGCCGATGAACGCAAACTGGGATCCACCGCTGAACAGCAGAAGGCTCAAGACCATGGTTTGCCAGAAATCAAAACCTGATGCCACGGAGAGGGCCCCGAAAGATACGCCATACAAGCCCGTCGCAATGCTCAGGGAAAGCGCGATCTTGAAGGCCGGTGACTCCTTCAGCTTCGCGGGAGCGGAACCGCCACTCATTTCCGGAGACTCCACGACCAAAGGATGAGGGGAAGTTGCAGCGGCAGGCGGAGTGTGTGGATACGGCGCTCTTTCTTCGTGCCAGTCGGACCGTAGGCGCGACGCAAGGCATCAATATGTCCTGCAAGGAATGCAGTGAACATGGCGGTAGTCGCGTCAGCAGCAACCTTGCGCGTGGCAGGGACCAGCAGTCCGACGGCGACTGCGGCCTCCAGCAGGCCGGAAGACGCAATCCACTCCTCGCGGGACATAACTGCCAAGGGACCGTTCGGGCGGCTCCCCGGCTCATCCTTGCGGCACAAGTAATCCGGCACCACAGGCTTGTAGAACGAAGGCGTGCGGAAGTGCTTCACAGCGCTGGTCAGGAGCAGGGCGCTCAGGGCGACTGCGGAAGTGGTACGGGTTGCTTGGGCTGACCAGCGAAAAGGCATGAGACCACTCAATCACAAGCGGAGTGGCCCCCAAAGCCAGAGCTACGCCGGTCTAGTTGGACACCATCAACTGGGCGAGTACCTGCGCCGGCTTGTTGGTGGTGATCTCCTGGATGCCGAGGCCTTGGCACAGGGCAACATCCTTTTCGGAGTCCACAGTCCACACCCTGAACGTGCGCCCGGCTTCCAACCAGCGCTGAACGTTCCGTGCGTGCTCGCGCACATAGTCGATCCCCGGACCGGCGATGCCCACCTGTCCTTCGTCCAGGACACGTTCGGCATCCTCCTGGGCTGCTTTCATGACATTGGCCACGGCACCGCCGGTAAGGAAGCCCAGCCCGAGTTCCTGCCGTATTTCCTGCACTGTGAAGTCATCCACCAACTGGCAAATGTGGCGCCCTGGAACCGATTGGAGCAACCGCTGCACGGAGTCGGAGTCAAAGCTCATGAACGAGATCTGTATATTCTCCAGCCGTGATTCTTCGGCGGACCAGCCTTCCTGCTCCAGGACTGCGATGACCCGCTCCTCAAGCTTGAGCCCGTAAGGACTGGGATGCTTGAGTTCGATTGCCAGACCAATTTCCCTGCCCGCGCCCCGGAGGATGTCCAGCAGTTCCGGCAGGGTAAGGAACTGGTCTGCCACTCCCCCATAGGCGTCCGGAATGCGCGCGCCTTTCCATGAAGAGAAGTCCAAGGACCTGAGCTCCTCCAGGGTGTGTTCCGAGACAGGTCCCGTGCCTGTGGAGGTGCGGTCGAGGTTGGCGTCATGCAGGAGGACCACGTGTTGGTCACGGGTCAGGTGGACGTCGCACTCCACACCGTCGGCGCCGTCGGCGATGGCCTTCAAGTACGCCGCACGGGTGTGCTCGGCGAACGCGGCACTGGCACCCCGGTGGGCGTAGACCTTCGGGCGGAACGGGGCGAAGTCGTCGCTAGTCATGCAGACACGGTAGCCCACACCGCCGTCCCAACGGGGGCTACGCTGGGCTAATGCAGGTGAACTCTGAGCGAATCCCAACTGAAGACGTCACCACCCCGGCCCCACTGCCCACGCAGCCAGGTTCGACGACGACGCGCGGACGTACCGCCGTCGTCGATCTTTCCGCTGGTGAAAGGGAAAAGGCAGCCGCGCTGCTGCGGATGAAGCGCTTGGCGCTGGCCCTCCTCATTGCCATGGCAGTGATTTTCACGGTCGCTTTCGCGTTCCAGAAGCAATATCCGTGGCTGGAATATGTGCGTGCTGCGGCCGAAGGCGGCATGGTGGGTGCTTTGGCGGACTGGTTTGCCGTGACCGCGCTCTTCAAGTACCCAATGGGCCTGCGGATTCCGCACACGGCCATCATTCCGCGGCGCAAGGACCAGATCGGCGAATCGCTCAGTGAGTTCGTGGAGAGCAACTTCCTTTCACAGGAGGTTGTGCAGGAGAAACTGGCGAGCATCGATATCGCCCGTAAAGCCGGGCACTGGTTGTCCGCTCCCGGCGGCGCCGAACGCGTGGCCAAAGAGGGCGGCGCGGTGATCCGCGGCGCGTTTACGGTCCTTAACGACGACGACGTGCAGGCGGTCATCGAAGGAATGGTCCGCAAGCACCTCCTCACTCCCCCGTGGGGGCCGCCCGTGGGCCGGATGGCGGAAAGGATCTTCGCTGATGGACACCACCACACGCTGGTGGACCTGCTGGTTGACCGCGCCGCAGACTGGGTTGATGCCAACCATTCAACTGTGAACCGGCTGGTGTCGGACCGCTCGCCCCTGTGGGTGCCGACCTTCGTTGACGGGCTGGTGGGAGACCGCGTGCACGTGGAACTTTCCAAGTTTGTCCGCGCAGTCCAGGCCGACCAGAATCACCAGGTCCGCCAGTCGATCGACGCGTACCTCACCGACCTTGCCCAGGATCTCCAGCATGATCCGGCAATGATAGAACGGGCGGAGAGCATCAAGGCACAGATCCTGGGTGACCCCGAGGTCCGCGAACTTGCCTCCCGCACGTGGGGGACGGTCAAGACGGCACTGCTCAACGCCGTCGACGATCCCGACAGCGAACTGAGCCAGCGCTTCAAGAGCGCCGTCCGCGACTTCGGTACGCGCCTGGTCAACGACGACGAACTGGCGGGCAAGGTCAACACGTGGATCGGCGACGCCGCCGGCTACCTGGTGAACACGTACCGCTCAGACATAGCAGGCGTCATTTCGGACACCGTGGCGCGGTGGGATGCCGAGGAAACCTCGCAGAAGATCGAACTCCAAGTGGGCAAGGACCTTCAGTACATCCGCATCAATGGAACCGTTGTGGGCGCGCTGGCAGGCCTGGCGATCTTCACCGTGGCCCATCTGCTCTTCGGCTAAAGACCCTTCGGGGTGAGTGGCCGGCTCTGGAGCTATCCAGCGTGCCTTGGTACGTTCAACGCATGCCTATCAAACTTGAAAACGTCGGGATTGCCGTCCGGGATCTTGAAGCAACAATCGCGTTCTTCACCGACCTTGGCCTCACAGTGTTGGGCCGCGACACAGTCAGCGGCGAATGGGCCGACACCGCCGTGGGGCTCGACGGCAACCACGCCAAGATCGCGGTACTCCAAACCCCCGACGGCCATGGCCAGTTGGAGCTTTTCGAATACCTCCACCCGGATGCGATCGAAACGAGCCCGACCCTTCCCAACGAGATCGGCATGCACCGGGTCGCCTTCTCCGTTGACGACATCGATGCCTCCCTCGAAATCGCGGCCAAGCACGGATGCACCCCTTTACGCGGTGTTGCCAACTACCAGGACATCTACAAATTGACGTACCTCCGTGGGCCCAGCGGCATCCTCGTCATGCTGGCCCAGCAAGTGAAGAAGGACTGACGCTCGGGCACGTTGTTGGGTGTCTCGTCACCGGGGCCCCGATCCGCTAACCCAGCAGATGCACCATCTGCCCCGGTCTGGCCTGCCCGATCAAGTCGAGGTCGTCATCGCGCACCACCGCGATCACCGGCGACTTGGCCGTGGCCGGACGGTCGGCGAGGGCGATGACGGGAAGGCCCGACGCCGGCAACACCACCGAGCCTGCCGTCAACGGTTGGGCCTCGGGTGCCGGAGCCGAAGCCACCTCGAGTGGCCGGCCCGCCAGCCGCGCACCGACCCGGTCCGACTCAGGCGAGAGAATCCACGGTTCCGTGGTCAGGCGATGCCACAACCCGGCGTCGTAGTTGGGGACGCGGGGTCCGCGGCTGATCCGGGCGACCACCGGCCGTTCCGGATCCAAAGCGCGGCGGGCTGTCTGGTGGATGTGTGGGAAACCATGTCCCTGTGCCTTGCCAAATGACAGTGCGGCGCCGGCTTGGAGTGCCCCGCGGCCCGTGAATCCGCCCTGCACGGCAACGTAGTACCGGATTCCGAACTTGGCCGGACCGAAGGACAGCACTGCTCCGGGAGCCACCCGGACGGGCTTGTTCAGCGGCAGCTCTTCGCCGTTGAGGGTCACGACGCCCTCGGCGCCAGTCACTGCAACGGCGGAGCCTGTCACGAAGCGGAGTTTGAGCCCACCCACCAGCACCTCCAGACCGGGCGCTGTGGCTGCATTACCCAACAAGGCGTTGGCAAGGTTCATGGACGCGCGGTCCAGGACGTGCTCCGGCTCAAGCACCAGGCTTGAGGACCCGGGATCCACCACTACTGCGCCCATGCAACCTCCCAACCCATGAATTCTGCCGTCCAACCAGAATCAGGCGAACGCCTCAATGCCCACGCCGGCGCTTTCAAGGCCCTCGCGAACCGCGGTCGCCATCGTTACCGCTCCCGGCGTATCGCCGTGGATGCACAGCGAATCCGCTTGGACAGGCACAACCGAGCCGTCAATGGCCACTACTTCCCGACGTGTTGCCAGCCGCACGGCCTGTGCCACGACTGCAGCGGTGTCGTGCAACACGGCGCCTTCCTGCGTGCGGGGAACCAGCGTTCCGTCCGGCAAGTACGCCCGGTCCACGAACGCTTCGCGGAAGACAGGGTGTCCCGCTTCCTCGGCCAAGGTGATCCAGGCCGAGTCCGGCAGGCCCAATACGGGAAGCCCGGGATCGTAGGCGTGGACGGCCGCGACCACGGCCTCGGCCTGCTCGGCGTCCCGGACGATTCTGTTGTACAGGGCGCCATGCGGCTTCACGTAGTCCACCGAGGCTCCTACCGCGTGGGCCATGCCGTCCAGGGCTCCCAGCTGGTACAGCACATCGCCGAACAGTTCGTCGAAGGTCATGTCCAGGGAACGCCGGCCGAACCCTGCCAGGTCCCGGTATCCGACGTGCGCTCCTACCCGAACATCGAGTTCAAACGCCGCACGGCAGCTGTCCAGCATGGTGAGGGGGTCGCCGGCATGGAATCCGCAAGCGACATTCGCGCTGCTCACGATGCGGAACATCGAGGCGTCGTCGCCCGTGGTCCAGGAGCCGAAAGACTCCCCCAGATCAGCGTTCAGATCCACTATTGCCGCCTTCCAGTATCGGGTTCTCCGCAGGGGTCGATTTCCCGGCAATGTTTTTGGGTGCGTTGGGAAGCAGTTCACCTGGAATGGTGTCCGGCAAGGGGCCAAATGCTTCCTTGGCAGTTGACACCACGGCCCGCCCCATCATCATGTTTCCGGCACCGCCCACCACTGCGCCAATGCCAAACGGCAGTGCGCGGCCAAGGAACGCAGACCCTTGCCGCTTTATCAGGTTCTTGAGGAACGCCCGCTGGATGGCGTCCCGGACGACTCCAAAGCCGCTGCCCGGGATCTTCTTGGTCAGGGTTTTCCCCCAGGCATTTGTGACGCCCATTCCCCGTCCCAGTGAATGCCCGCTGAGCGCGCCGAGCATGGACGTGCCTTCTTCACCCAACATGATGGCCATGACCATGGTCTGGGCCCGGACAGGGTCAGTGAGCCGGATGCCATGGAGTTCTGCCAAGGACGACGCGTACAGCGCGGTGGTTTCCAGGAAACCCACGGTCGCCAGGGCTGAGAGTCCCAGCGATGCTGCAGTTCCAATCCCAGGCACGACGGCGGTGGCGCCCACCGCTGCACCGCCACCTGAAATGGCGAACAGGTAGTGGCGCTCGAGTTTGGCGGCAAGCTGCGCCGGGGAATCGTTGGGGTGCCTTCGCTGAAGCCTGCGAAGGTTCGCCAGGACCAGGGGACGCTGGACCTCCACTGCCTTCAGGAGCACGTTGTGCACTCCTGGCTTGGTGTTGCCTTCGGCATCGAAGACTGCGTTGTGTGCTGTCTCCTGGGCGATTTTCACCGCCGGGTTGGGTCGCTTGGGCATGTTCACCTCTCCTTGGCAGCTCTGATTGTTCAGGGAACTGATGGTTTCAGCCTATGCCACACTCCAATGTCGCATGGGCCGTTTTGTGCCGTTTGTGGATACTATTCCGCGCAGAGCGGACCCCGTTTTCAGCCTTCCGCGGCGTAGACTGAGTTCACTCACGGAAGCAGTCCAAGAAGGACAGGGAGAATCCGTCATGACCGCCCCGGACAAGAACGAGCACCTCGACCGGCACCACACCGACGCCCCGGCAGAGGGTGAAACCGAAGGCTGGGTTCCGCACGACACCGGCCTGCACAGCCAAGAGCCGGCGGAGGGTCCGGACATCGACGACGACGTCCCGCCGTCGGGCGCTTCTTGACCTGACGTCTCCCCACGCCGGCGGCTGGACCGCCTTACGCAGCGTCCCGACACAGGTTTAGGCTGGTGAAATGGCCGCCCTGAGAGCGCTGCGCCCCTTTGCACACCGGGAATTCCGGGTGTTGATCTCTGCTTTGTCGATTTCCATTTTCGGATCCGGCATGTGGGCCGTGGCGATGGTCTACGAGGTCATCCATCTGGGAGGCGGCCCGCTGGAATTGTCGTTGGTGGCCACTGCCGCCAGCATCGGACTGGTGGGATTTGTGCTGGCAGGTGGTATCGCCGCCGACCGCTTTCCCCAGCGGCTGCTCATCATCGGCGTGGAGGGGGCCAATCTGGCTGTGATCGCCACGGTGACGTTGCTGGCGATGCTCAATGTCCTGCAGCTCTGGCATCTGGCCCTCGGTGCGTTCGTCCTGGGCGTGGGGCAGGCCTTTTTCTTTCCGGCATATTCGGCGATCCTTCCACGCATCCTGCCGGCAGAGGACCTCCTCGCGGCCAACGGGATGGAAGGCACCGTCCGGCCGATCCTTCAGCAAGCGGCCGGTCCGGCGATTGCGGGCATCCTGGTGGCGGCATTTTCCCCGGCGCACGCCGTTGCCGGGGTTGCTGCATGCCATTTCCTGGCCTTCGGGATCCTGAACTTCCTCAACAGACGAACTTTGGGCGGCCCCGATGCCGGCGTGGCGTTCTCCGACGCGTCGGCTGGGAGGTCCTTCCTGGGGGACCTCCGAGAAGGGTTCAGCTACACCGTCCGCACCCCCTGGCTGCTGTGGACACTGCTGTGGGCGTGCCTGTCCGTCTTGTTCCTGATCGGGCCGATTGAGGTCCTGCTGCCCTTCGTCGTCCGGGACCAGCTCGGTGGCGATTCAAGGATGTTTGGTTTCCTGCTGGCGGTCATGGGCGTGGGGAGTGCCGTCGCCGCGCTGGCCACCGCTTCTTTCCCCCTCCCCCGCCGCTACCTGACAGTGATGGTAGTGACGTGGGGCCTCGGAAGCCTGCCCGTCGCAGCCATTGGTTTCATGGACAGCGTGTGGCTGCTCGGAGGTGCCATGCTGATCTTCGGAGTCACCGAGGGCATGGGAACGGTCATCTGGGGCACACTCCTGCAGCGAAGGGTCCCACGGCATTTACTGGGCCGGATTTCGAGCCTGGACTTCTTTGTCTCCCTGGCCCTGATGCCTGTGTCCATGGCCCTCGCCGGTCCCGTGGCCGAGGTGGTTCCCATCTGGCTGATCTTCCTGGTGGCCGGACTGGTGTGCCCGTTCATGGCGTTCGTGGCCGTCTTCGCAGCGCGCATGATGACTGACGAGATCGACAATCCCTTGACGCCGGCCGTTTCCGAATCCGCGGACTCGCAGTCCGACTCCGTTTAGCGTGGTAGCCCGGTCCTGCCGCAGGCCTTACCCAGGCACGGGTCCCGTGGTGCGGCGCGCCACCAGGTGCGGTGTCCGCACCAGGTGGGTGGCCGGCGTCGTCCCCTCCAAACGGTCGACGGCGCGGTCCACTGCGGCCTGCGCAAGGAGCGGTGCGTCCTGGCTGACGGAGGACAGCTGGACGTAGCTGAGGCGTGCAAATTGACTGTCGTCGTAGCCAAGGACGGACACGTCTTCCGGCACGCGAAGGCCAGCAGCCCTGAAGCTCTCCCAGACGCCCAGGGCGCAGCGGTCGTTGAAAGCCACGACGGCGGTGGGCAGCTCCTCCTGCAGCTTCCGTCCGGCGCGCAAACCGTCTTCTTCGGTGGGGCCACCCGGTACTACGCGGCCGTCCAGTCCGCGGCGCTCCATTTCTTCCCGGAAGGCCGCCCTGCGCTGCGGACCGGAGATGGCCTCACCGCCGTCAACGTGGGCTATGCTGCGGTGGCCCAGCGAGGTCAAGTGCTCGATCGCGAGGTGCATGCCGGCCCGGTCGTCGCTGCTCACGGAGTCCACGGAGTCCCCAACGTCGTCCCGGAGCAGGCTGACTACAGGCACCCGGACCGCGTATTCGGCCAACTGCTGTTCTTCGAGGGTCGGGGAAATCATGATCAGGGCTTCGCATCCGAGATCCAGCAGCGAGTCCGCCGCACGTTCTTCGGACCGTCCGTTGGCCACCGCACTGAGCGCGATATCGTAGCCCCGCAGTGTGGCTCCGGCGTAGGCGGCATCAACTATTTCGGCGTGAAAAGCATGGGCAGTGGAGAAACTGACCCCAAGGAGCCTCGTGCGGCTGCTTCGGAGGAGGCGGGCACGACTGTCCGGCCTGTAGCCAAGTGCCCTGGCAGCTTCCTGCACTTTTGCCCGGGTGGCGTCCGATGCGCCTGGAACATCCCGCATGACGATGGAAACGAGGGCGCGTGAAACACCTGCTGCTTCCGCTACGTCCATCAACGTAGGCCGTTTGCCCGTCATGGCGCTCCTTTGTTCGGGAGCCAGTCTATAGAACGATCCAACCGCCGGGCTTCGAACGAGTCGTGCGGTCGGTCGCGACTCAGACGACCGACCGCACTAGCCCGTTCATGCAACGATGGCGCCCCGGGCGGGCCCCAGAACCCGCCACACCCATCGCTGCCTACTGTGCCGATGACACGCGACGCAGCCGAAAAGGGCAACGGCGCGAAACGCGGTCAATGACATGGGCACTGGATATGTAGTCCGAGTCCCTCAAACATGACGCGGAGTTCCGAAGATTATTTCCGGGAAGAGGTTTTTTGTTTGAAGTCCGGGACCCCTTAGACCTCTTTTTGGGCATCTCTCCGAATCCGACGCCATCTTTACGGCCTCCCAAGAAACCCACTAGAACGATCTAGACACGCACTCACACTGCATGCAACCATGGGAGCGACTAGAACGATCTAGAAACCTGAAGAGGAGCCCCAGTGACGTATCTCCAGCACCCGGTCCAGGCAGAGCAGCCTGTCCGCATCGCCGTCATCGGCGCTGGCTGGATCGGCAAATTCCACGCCGAGACCATAGCCCGCCGCATTCCGAATGCACGACTGGAATCAATCGCCGACCCCGTCCTGCCCGCCGTCGAAGAACTCGCAAACAAGCTTGGCGTGGCCAAAATCAGTACGGACGCCGCCGATGTGCTGGCCGACCCGGACGTTGATGCTGTCCTCATCGCCTCTCCCATGCGTTTCCACGCCGGGCTGATCACAGCCGCAGCGTCAGCCGGCAAGGATGTTTTCTGCGAAAAGCCCGGCGGGCGGACCATCGATGAACTCGACGCCGCCATCGATGCCGCGGCGAGCGCCGGCGTCGTTCTCCGGTTTGGCTTCAACCGCCGTTACTCCAGCGATTTCGCAGCCGCCCGCAAGCTGGTGGACGACGGCGCCGTAGGCACACCGCAGCTGCTGCGCTCCCTTACCCGGGACCCCGGAACCGAAGCCGGAATCAGCAACCCGGAGCGCATTGCTCCAGGCACGATCTTCCTGGAAACCCTCATCCACGACTTCGACACCCTCAACTGGCTCAACCCCGGGGCCGTCCCGGTCAAAGTCCACGCGGTCGCTGATGCCCTGGTAGCGCCCGAGGCGAGGTCGGGCGGCCTGCTGGACACCGCCGTCGTGACCGTCACGTACAGCAATGGCGCCATCGCTGTGGCCGAAGCGAACTTCAATGCGCTCTACGGCTACGATGTCCGCGGCGAAGTGTTCGGCTCCGCAGGCATGGTCACCGCCGGAACACCGCAGGCCACCAACGCCACCAGCTACACCGCCGCAGGCATCGTCACGGCGACTTCGCACCTGAACATCCACCTCTTCCACGACGCCTACACCGCCGAGCTCGCGGCCTTCGCGGACGACGTCGCTGCACGCCGCGGATACCCGGAGCAACGCACGACGGCGGCCGTCCCGCCGGCCCCCGTGGCAGCTCCGGGTGGGGTAGACGCACGGAACGCGTTGGCCGTAGCACTGGCTGCCTTCAGGTCCGCGGAAACAGGCTTGCCCGTGGAGATTTCGGACATCGCGGAACTGCAGGCCGCAGAGCCCGCCCCGGCCGGGGTCCCCGCATGAGCTTCCGCCTGGCCGTCTGCGCGGAAATGGTCTACGGCGAACTGCCCCTGATTGACCGGGTTCGTCGGATCCACGAGCAAGGCTTCGAGGTAGAGCTATGGGACACCCGAGGCCGGGACATTCCGGCTTTGGCCGCCACCGGGGCATCGTTCTCCTCCATGAGCGGATACTTCGGGGGCAGCGTCATCGACGCCGCCAATGCCCACGAGGTCCTTGCGTCGGCAGAAAAGCTGGTTCCCACTGCGCTGGAACTGGGCGTGGAGCGCATGGTGGTCCATCCTGCCGAACTCGGCGAGGGAGGAAGGGCCGTGCGGCCCACCCACCGCTCAAGGGGCGACATGTGGCTGACAGGGCTCCGGACTCTGGAAAAACTTGGCGAACTGGGCGAAAAACACGGCATCACGTTCGCCTTGGAGAACCTCAACACGATCCTGGACCACCCGGGCATTCCGCTGGCAAGGGCCAAGGACACCCTGGCCCTGGTGCAGGCCGTCAATCATCCCAACGTGAAGATGATGCTGGATCTGTATCACGCGCAAATCGGCGAGGGGAACCTGATCGAGCTCGTCCGTGCGGCGCAGCCATTCACCGGCGAGATCCAGGTAGCCGACGTGCCCGGGCGCTTCGAACCCGGAACCGGCGAGATCAACTATCCGGCGATCGCGAAGGCCCTCAACGAGGCCGGCTATACGGGTGTGGTCGGCATGGAAGCCGGTGCGATCGGTGGCCAGGGAATAGAGGCGGGCGATGCCGCCCTGGCCGCCTTCCGTGCCGCGTTCTCTCCCAACTGAGTCCCAGCAGCGCGCGTTATGGGCGCAGGAACCGCCCGCCCACAACGCGCGCTGCTGCTTGCACCGTTGCTACCCGTCCGGGTCAGTACTTGACTGGCTCCATGCGGCCGGAGCGCAAGGAGAGCACAGCAGCCTCGGCGATGGCTTGGGCCTTCAGCCCGTCTTCCAGCGACGGCGCGGGAGCCACGCCGCTTTCCAGCGCGGAAACGAACGCCGAAAGGGCCGAGGCATACGTCGGTTGCACGCGTTCGAACCAGCCGGGGTGCAGCCCGTCGTCCACCACTGACGTGCCGGAGTAGCGGGACACTGCCCCGTTCCGGTGTCGTCTGGCTTCCACCATTCCCTCGGAACCCATGACCTCGATGCGTTCGTCGTACCCGTAACCGGTGCGGCGCACACTGTCGATCTGGACCAACGCCCCTCCGGGGAGCCGCAGCGTGACGGCGGAGGTGTCGACGTCGTCGTGATCCGCCACGCCGGGTTCCGCCAACGCTGATCCAGTGGCGAAAACCTCCACCGGATCCACGTTGGAAAGCCAGCGGGCCAAGTCGAAGAAGTGGACAGTCTGGTCGCGCATCTGGCCGCCGGAGACGGCGACGTAGGACAACGGGGGCATGGATGGGCCACGGGAGGTGAGTTGGATCAGTTCCACCGTGCCGATCCCGCCGGAATCGACCACACGTTTGAGTTCGGCGTAGTCGCGGTCGAACCGGCGGTTGAAATCCACCATCACGGGGACGCCGCATTCCTGCACGAATGTGGCGGTTTCGCGGGCGCGGTCCAGGTCCAGGTCGATCGGCTTCTCGCACAGGGCTGCAATTCCGACGGCGGCCGCGCGCTGCAAGTGCCCGGCGTGTGTATCGGTGGAGGAGGCGATGAAGACAGCGTCGATCAGGGATGGGTCGAACACCTCCTCCAACACCCCGGCGGCGGCAGCACCGTGGGCCGCGGCGAGGGTTTGCGCGCGCCGCTGGTCGACGTCGTAAACGAGCCGGAACTCGACCCCGGGATGTGCGGCGAGGTTTGCCGCGTGGACGGCGCCGATGAAACCGGCACCAATGAGTGCGAAGCGGATCATGTCAGGCTGCTGCTTTCTGGTGTGCTGATGCGGGGATTATCCATGCGGAATCGTCGTGGTGCGAGGCTGCGACTGCTTCCACGAACTGGACGCCGATCAATCCATCGATCCCGGTAGGGAAAGACAGCCCGCGTTCCGGGAGCGGCGTGGAGTCGCGGCGTGCGCGGAGGACCTCGGCGAGGTCGGAATAAAAGTTTGCGAAGGCCCCAAGGAAGCCCTCCGGATGGCCGAGGCCGACGCGGGTGAGCCGGGACGCGTCGTCGTGCAGGGTGCTGAGCCCCTGTGTGAGGACGGCAGTGGCTCCTGCCGGATCCTGGACCTTGAGGTAATGAGGGTCTTCATGCTGCCACTCCAGGCTGCCCTTTTCCCCGTAGACGCGGATGCGGAGTCCATGGTTGTGGCCAGTGGCGGCCATGCTTGCCCAGACGCGGGCCGGGACATCGCCAGTCAGTTCGAGTTCCACGGTGGCGTTGTCGAAGACCCGGCGCCCTGGCACCAACGTCTGCAGCCGGCCGGAGAGACGCTGGGCTTCCAGTCCCGTGATGTAGCGCAACAGGTGGAAGGCGTGCGTGCCGAGGTCGCCCACGACGCTCGGGAAGCCCGCAATGTCCGGATTGGTGCGCCACGAAGCCTGCTTGTGGCCCTCGTTTTCCAGCGGGGTGGCCGCCCACCCGGAAGCATGTTCGACGTCGACAAAGCGTATGGCGCCCAGCTCCCCGTTGCGGACCATGCGGGCAGCCTGGCGAACCATGGCGTAGGCGGAATAGCAGTGAGGCACCGCAAGGATGGCGTCATTGGCGGCGGCGATGCGTACGAGTTCCGCGGCGGAAACCGAGTCCTGCGTGAGCGGCTTCTCGCAGACCACAGAAATGCCGCTGCTGAGGAACGTGCGGGCGATCTCGAAGTGGCTGTCGTTGGGCGTCGCCACCACCACGACGTCCACACCGTCTTCGCGAACGGCCTCGGCCTCAGCCATTTCGCGGACGTCCCCATAATTGCGGTCCGCCGGCACACCGAGCGCGGCACCGATGGCACGGGAACTGCTCGGATCCCGCCCGAAGATTCCGGCCTGGAGGTCGTAATGGCCGTCAAGCCTCATGGCGAAGCGGTGGGTCTTGCCGATGTCGGCGCCTTTGCCGCCTCCGACCATGCCGGCTATCAGTTGCCGGGTATGTGGTTCACTCATGAAAAATCCTCAAGGACTCTCTTTGGAATTTACTTGGACCGGTCCATAATGGCGGTGGGGAGGCGAAGGCGTCAAGCCCTCTAAGCTTGGATGGGATCTGCCGGAGTGAAAGGAGACATGCGTGACTGACGCGTCCAGCCTGCCCGGAAGCAAGCCCACCATCCGCGATGTCGCCAGCGCCGCGGGCGTCTCGAAATCCTTGGTCTCCCTGGTCCTGCAGGGCTCTGCCAACGTCAGCGACGGTCGCCGTCGCGCGGTCCTCGAAGCGATGGAACAGCTCGGTTACCGGCCCAACCGGCTGGCCCAACGCCTTTCCGGACCGCGCAGTGGCACCATCGGGGTGATGCTTAATGACATCCGGAACCCATGGTTTGTGGAACTGCTGGAAGGGCTCACCGCGTCACTGCACGCGGCCGGCATCTCACCGGTCCTGGCTGACTCCTACACCGACAACCGCGTGGGCCGCAGTTCCGTGGAAACCCTGCTGGAGCAGCGGATCGACGGCCTGGTAGTGGTAGGAACCACCACGGAATCGGCTGCGATCGAAAACGCCTCACGAAACATCCCTGTGGTCCTGGCCGGGACGCGCGAACCGGAACTTCCCGGCGTTGACATCGTGGTCAATGACGACGACGCCGGCGCGCGGCAAGCGACCGGGCACCTGCTCTCGCTGGGGCACCAGCGCATTGCGCATCTCCAGGGCCCGGGTGAAGTCGGCAAGTTGCGACGGTTATCGTTCGAACGGACCATGCTCGACGCCGGGTTGGAACCTTTGGTGGTAACTGGCGGGGTGAGCGAGGAGAGTGCCTATGCTGCCGCGAGCCGTCTCCTGGCCGGACCCCAACGGCCGACCGCGATCTTCGCCTACAACGACATCGCATGCATCGGGGCACTCTCCGCGGCCGACGACCTTGGACTGTCCGTGCCCGAGGATCTCTCGCTGGTTGGCTACGACAACACCTACCTCGCGAGGATCCGGCATCTGTCGCTGACCTCCGTGGACAACGGCAATCTCGCCGTGGGGGTGGAAGCCGGGAAGTTCATCCTTGAGCGGCTCACAGCCCCGGAACTTCCTGCCCGCCTGCACCAGGTTCCGTCGCAGCTGCAGGTGCGGGGGTCCTCTGGGGATGCCCCGTCGTAGCTACCGTTTCACTCGGTCTAGCAACAGCACTCCTGCGTTGGCTCCGACGATCAGGACGATTCCCGCCCACTGAGCTGGTGCAAGTTCCTGACGCAGAATGAGGGCTCCGATGACGGCCGCGAAAACGGGGTTGATGCTCATCAGCACGCCGAACAGATTCGCCGGAACCCTCCGCAGCGCGATCAGATCCGCCACATATGGCAGCACTGAAGCCATGATGCCGGCACCCACGGCACAGAGCACCGCAAAGCCATCGATGGGTTGGGTCAGGAAAACTACGACGGCAACCGGCAGGAAGAGGGTCGCCGACACCCCCGTGGCGGCCGCTGTGCCCTGGATTCCTTGGATTCGTTGGCCCACTATCCGGTTCAGGAGGATGTACGCAGCCCAACTGCATGCGGCAATTAGTCCAAGGCTGATGCCGGGAAGATCTGTGGACGCCTCCGGACCGGTGATCGCCACAACGCCCACTGCGGCGGCGAGCGCGCACAGGGCACTTCCCTTCCCTCGGGAACCCGCAAGGGCCACGGCCAGCGGGCCCAGGAACTCCAGCGTCACTGCCAGCCCCAGGCCAATGCGCTGAATGGATGCATAGAGCCCGAGGTTCATGGTCCCAAACGACACGGCCAGGAGAAGCACCGGCCACCATTGGTGCCAGCTCAACTCGCGCAGCCTCGGCCGCACGACCGGAAGCAGGACAGCCGCGGCCACAAGTTGTCGAACAGCAACGACGCCCACAGGTCCCATGGCAGGAAAAGCGAGCGAACCGCTGGCGGCCCCCAGTTGGTTGGAGAGCGCACTGGCGACAAGGGTTGCGGCTCCCCCGGCCTTGCCCGCTGCGGCGTTGGTCTGTTCCATGAGGAGATTCTGCACGCCGGGGGTTCAGGCGCTAAATGCATGAATTGGCGTATTTATGCGCTGCGTGCATGAATAAGATGAGGACATGGACGTGGAACTGCGCCAATTGCGCTGTCTTATCGCGGTAGTGGAGCAAGGCACGTTCACCGACGCCGCCATCGAGCTTCGAATGTCCCAGGCCGCCGTGTCACGAAGCATCGCAGCCCTTGAACAAGCACTGGGGACACGCGTTGTGGAGCGAACCACCCGCAGCGTGGGGCTGACAGCCGCCGGTGAGCGCGCACTGGGCAAGGCCCGCAGGATCATCGCGCTCCTGGCCGATCTTGAACGTGATGCCCGGGCCGGAACGGGGCAGATCCGCATGGGTTACGCGTGGTCGGCTCTGGGTGAGCACACAACCGAATTCCAACACCGCTGGAAATTGCGCTTCCCGCACACCGGGCTTCAACTCACCCGTTCCAACACCCCAAGCGGCGGCCTGCTGGATGGAACCACCGATTACGCAATCCTTCGACGACTCCCGCAGGCCGCCGCCGTCGAGCATGTGCGCGTCGGGGAGGAAAAGCGCTACTGCGCCATGTCCACTGACGATCCGCTGGCCCCAAGGAGGTCAGTGTCTTTGGCGCAAATCGCCACATTGCCCGTGGCAATGGACCTGCGCACAGGCAGCACAACACTGGACCTATGGCCGGAGCAGGGTAAGCCCCCGGAGGTTATCCCTATCCACGACATCGACGATTGGCTGACCGTGATCGGCAGCGGGGCCGCGCGGGGTATCACTGCAGCCTCCACGGCACATCAATATCGACGCCGGGGAGTCGCCTACCGGCCGGTGCGTGACGCACCCATGGTTCCGGTGTACGTGGCGTGGCTGAAGAACGACCCGCCCCAGGATCACCAGGCCGTGGTTGCATTGCTGGCCGAGCTCTATCGGTAGGCCGCCTTTGACAGTCGCCCGCCATGGCCGTGAAGGCTGGCGGTCTATGTCCGCAGCGGTGTGTGGTGATGGTTGCGTCGGGCGGCTTGGCTGGGATCGACGTGCGCCGGCGGGATGAACCACGGGATGCCATTTCTGCTCGCAATCATCCACTGTTCCTTGTGGATGACGTGATGATGGTGTGAGCACAAGAGCACGCCGTTGTCGGTGTTGGTGGTGCCACCTTGCGACCAGTAGGTGATGTGGTGGGCTTCGCACCAAGGCGCCGGCATGGTGCAGTCCGGGAAAGCACATCCTTGGTCGCGGGCCTGGAGGGCCTTGCGGATGTGGGGCGGGAAGATCCGGCTGGTCCGGCCAATTCCGAGGACCTGGCCTTCGGTGCCGAGCAGGACCGGGAGGATATCGGCGTCGCAGGCGATCTTCCGGATGACGTTCGGGTGGATGGGTCCTTGGAAGGTTGATACCGCGCTGCTGAGCCTGGGGTGCAGGCCGCCCGTGCCTGTTGTGCCGTTGCCTGCCGCTTTTGTGCCCGGGTCGGTTTCACCGGCGCCCACAGGGTTGCCGGTTTGGTGATGGGCAGCGTGGCTCTGGAGCTGGTCAAAGAGATCCCGGTAGTCGATGGTGACCATGACTTGGGGTTTCAAGCCGCCATTGGCTGGTAGCTGACCGGTTCTCAGGGCCAACGCGCAGCCACCGACCAGACCGTCGAGGAGTTTCTGGGCGCGGGAGCGGCGACCCGGTTCCGGAATCGGGTTCCTCCCGTTCGCGGGCTCCATGCGAACGGTGGCGGCTACCCTGCCCTCTGGGGTGCGGACCTGAGCGGCTGAACTCCGACCCCTGGTGTCCGCGCCGCGCTGGGTGGTATGGACAGCCGTGCGGCTTGGGCCATTTCTCCCTCCCGGGCCGCCAGAACTGCCAGTATTGCGCACCTCGCCCTCAACGAGGCGGGGGTTCGTGGCGGCGTTCATGACGGTGGTGAGGGTCTCGAATTGCTCGGCCGTTGCGAAGATTTCGAGATGATTCAGGCCAAAGCGTGGCTTTCGAATGAACGCACCTTGGAGTTGCCGAAGCACTTCTTCCGTGGGTTCGGCACCGTCTTGGTCAATGAAATCCATCCAGCGGCGGGCCGTCGTGGAAACGAAATCCGTGTCGGACTGGATGGCTGTGGACGTGAGGTCCTTCTCCATCCTGGTGATGGTGTCCTGATCGGTCAGAAGCTGGACGCGGTCCAGTGCTGTGCTGATCAGGGTGGCCGAGCCGCCGGATACCAATGCCTCGGCCACAGCGGAGGCCAGCTGTTCGCGCTGCGGCGGGACCGGCTCTCCGGCAATGCAGACGCCGGGCAGGACGGCGTCCGCAAGGGCCAGGCGACGCCGGGCTTCCTTGGCTGTGATCCGCAGCCGTGCACGGAGGAAATCTGCAGCGTTCCGGTACCCGTCATCGAGCACCGCGGCAGTTCCGGCTTCCTTGCGGGTTCGCTCCACGGCCCGGGCTGCGACGAGCTGAAGGTACTCCACGGTCCGGGCAATGTCCTCGACCCTGCCGGCGAAAGCGCTCGCCTCGCCGAAATCGAACATCGAGGCTTGAGCAAGGATCGACGCCCTCACACCATCCAGGGCATCAGCACCGTCTTCGAGACAGTCCACCGCAGAGTCCGATGAAGACTCCGCCTGCCCTTCAGCCACCTGCCCTCCGATCCCCATAAAGCAAGCCTGTCACGGCCCCCAGCCCCAGTAACCACGCCAATCTGCGTATGTGGATAACGCATCAACCGCAGTTAAGCAGAAAAAGGCCGCCTGCCGCCGTCGTGCGTTGTAAAAGCACGACGGCGGCAGGCGGCCCGGGCGCAGAAGGCGCGGCGCTAGGCCTTAGAGGTTTTCCACCAGCGAGACGTCCCGGACGGCGCCCTTGTCAGCGGAGAGTGCCATGGCCGCGTAGGCGCGGAGAGCCGGCGACACCTGGCGGTCGCGGTTCTTGGGCTTATACCCGCCGTTGACTTCGAGCTTCTCGCGGCGTTCGGCGAGGATCTCGTCGGAAACCTGCAACTGGAGCGAGCGCTGGGTGATATCGATGCTGATGATGTCACCGTTCTCCACCAAGGCGATGGCGCCGCCGGAGGCAGCTTCCGGGGAAATGTGCCCGATCGACAGCCCGGAGGTGCCGCCGGAGAAGCGACCGTCGGTGATGAGGGCACACTTCTTGCCCAATCCCCGGCCCTTAAGGAACGACGTCGGGTAGAGCATTTCCTGCATGCCCGGGCCACCGCGGGGGCCTTCGTAGCGGATGACCACCACGTCGCCTTCCTTGATGGTTTTGTTCAGGATCATTTCCACGGCTTCGTCCTGCGACTCGCACACAACGGCAGGGCCCTCGAAGGTCCAGATGGACTCGTCCACGCCTGCGGTCTTCACCACGGCACCGTCCACCGCCACGTTGCCGCGCAGCACAGCGAGGCCGCCGTCCTTGGAGAACGCGTGCTCCACGGAACGGATGCAGCCACCCTCGGCGTCGGTGTCCAGGGAGGTCCACTCATTCGATTGCGAGAACGCTGTTGAGGAACGGACGCCACCGGGGGCCGCGTGCCACAGCGCCCGTGCCTCCTCGCTGGCCTTGCCGCCGCGGATGTCCCAGTCGTCAAGCCAGCCGTCGAGGTCGGCGGAGTGCACTGAGTGGACGTTCTTGTGCAGGAGGCCGCCGCGGTTCAGCTCACCCAGCAAGGCGGGGATGCCACCGGCGCGGTGCACGTCTTCCATGTAGTAGGTCTTGTTTCCGGCGACGTTCGGGGCCACCTTGGCCAGGCAGGGCACCTGGCGGGACTTGGCGTCCATTTCGGCCAGTCCGTACTCCACGCCGGCTTCCTGGGCCGCAGCCAGCAGGTGCAGGATGGTGTTGGTGGAGCCGCCCATGGAGATGTCCAGGGCCATGGCGTTGTCAAAGGCCTCAGCGGTGGCGATGGACCGCGGCAACACGGAGTCGTCGTCGCCGTCGTAATAGCGCTTCACGAGCTCGACGACGGTGGCACCGGCCTTCTCGTACAGCGCCTTGCGGGCGGTGTGGGTCGCGAGGACCGAGCCGTTGCCCGGCAGGGCCAGGCCGATGGCCTCGGCGAGGCAGTTCATGGAGTTGGCCGTGAACATACCCGAGCATGAACCGCAGGTGGGGCAGGCGTTCTCTTCGATGAGGTTGATGTCCTCGTCGGAGATGGATTCGTCCACGGCGTCGGCGATGGCGTTCACCAGGTCCAGGGAACGCACGGAACCGTCGGTCAGAGTCACGCGGCCGGCCTCCATGGGACCGCCGGAGACGAAGACCACCGGGATGTTCAGGCGCAGCGCTGCCATGAGCATGCCCGGAGTGATCTTGTCGCAGTTGGAGATGCACACGAGGGCGTCCGCGCAGTGTGCGTTGACCATGTACTCAACGGAGTCGGCGATCAGGTCGCGGGACGGCAGGGAGTAGAGCATCCCGGAGTGGCCCATGGCGATGCCGTCGTCGACGGCGATGGTGTTGAATTCGCGCGGTACTGCGCCGGCGGCGAGGATCGCGTCCGAGACGATCCGGCCCACGGGGGCAAGGTGGGTGTGACCGGGGACGAACTCGGTGAAGGAGTTTGCCACGGCAATGATCGGCTTGCCGATGTCCGTGTTGGCGACGCCGGAGGCGCGCAGCAGTGCGCGGGCGCCGGCCATATTGCGGCCGTGGGTGACTGTTCGTGAGCGTAGTGCAGGCATAAGTACCATCCTGCTGGGGTTTTGTTACCCCCGGAAGACGGTGCTGCTACTAGTAGTGAAAGTACCAGAGTAATAGTGTTGTCAGTGTGAAAGATGAGAGGCGCAAGGAACTGGGGCTTTACCTTAGGACCCGCCGCAACCAGGCCCTGCGCTCCGACTACGGACTGCCACCGGTGGGGCGGTCCCGCGAGCGCGGACTGCGCCGGGAGGAGATCGCGTTCCTGTCCGGGGTGAGCGTCACCTGGTACACCTGGCTCGAACAAGGCCGGGACATCAGCCCTTCCCGGCAGGTCCTTGAGTCCATCGCACGGGCCCTGCACCTTTCGGATACCGGGCTCGGCTACGTGCTCTCCCTGGGCGGATACGCCTCCGCCATTCCCAAGGGTCCGGTTGCCGCCGATGCACCGGCGCATGTCCAGCGCCTGTTGGACGCCTTGGATCCCAATCCCTCGTATGCGCTTTCACCGGACTGGGGCGTGGCCGGGTGGAACCGCGCCTACGAGGCGCTGTACCCGAACATTGGAACTTTCGACGCCGCCGACAGGAACCTTTTGTGGCTCGTCTTCACCGACCCCTACGTCCGGGACCTGCTCCCGGACTGGGACGTCACCAGCAAGAGGTTCCTCGCCGAATTTCGTGCAGAGACGGGTCAGCGGCTGGGTGATCCGGATGTCGCCTATCAGGTGGAACGACTCAAGGAGGCCAGCCCGGAATTCCAGGAAAGCTGGGACCGCTACGACATCCTTGGCTTTGAGTCCCGCGAGCGCCTTTTCCACCATCCCGCAGTGGGAGTGCTGCAGCTGGAGCACCACCAGGTATCGCCGTCGGACCGGCCGGACCTGCACATTGTGGTTTACACCCCGGCACCAGGCAGTGACGCCGGTGAGCAGATGGAGCGGCTGCTGGAGACCGGGCGGTCGTAACCCGGCGTTCCTACAACTGCAGGGACGATTCGTCCGGGGTGGCAAGCGTCAGCACTGCTTCCTCCACAGTCTCGTGGTCCTCCAGCTCCCTCTCGATCCTGCGCAGCACCACGGCAACCTCGTGTTCCGGGTGGTCGCCTTGCAAGTCCACGGCCGCTACAAGATAGAGCTTGCGGGGGCCCACGAATTCCAGGTGGAGGTACGTCAGCCGTGCAATGTCCCGGTGTTCCAGGAGCTGCCGCCCCATGGACCGTTCTATGTCCGGCGTGACCCCCTGCCCTACCAGGAACCGGCGGTTGCGGTCGATCAGAACGACGGCAACAACCGCCAACAGGACACCGACGACAATCGATCCGACAGCATCGGGCAAGGGCGAACCCGTGACCTGATGGAGGAAGACGCCAGTGAATGCGAGCACCAGCCCAACCAGGGCTGCGGCATCCTCCGCAAAGACGGCACGCAGCGTGGGATCCGAGCTGACAAGAACCTGTTCCAAGGTCCGCCGTTCCAGCTTCCTGGCCGCCTTTCGGGTCTGGCGGAAGGCCTGGACGAAGGAAAACCCTTCCAGGACAAAGGCCACTGCCAGAACCACATACGCAATCAGGAAGTCGGACGCAGGCTCCGGCTCAATGATCTGCTGGATCCCGTGCATGATGGAAACCACAGCGCCGGCAGTGAACAGCCCGAAAGCGGCAAACATGGACCAGACGTACGCTTCGCGGCCATAACCCATGGGATGTCCCGTATCGCGCGGACGTTGAGAGCGGCGTTCGGCCAGGAACAGGAACACCTGGTTGCCGGTGTCGGCCCAGGAGTGCGCCGCCTCAGCAGTCATGGACGCCGACCCGGTGAGCGCCGCGGCCACTGATTTGGCCGCTGCAACCAGGGCGTTCGCCGCGAAAGCGATGACGACGGTCAGCAGGGTGGAGCTGGAGTCCGATCGCTTTCGTGAGGCAGCCATAGGCTTACCGTACCCAACAGCGCACGAAATGGACGGCGGACCGAGGTTCCGCAGCTGAATAAAAGAATTCCCGTTTCAGCACACATTTTCAGGATGTGGCGCACTATGGAGGGATGGACGCTCCTGATGCCGGCGGTTTGGCGCAGGACGGTTCCGGTAGCTTCCGGGCTGGACTGCACCCGTGGAGCCGTTATGTGGCATTGGGGGACTCGTTCACGGAGGGTCTGGGCGACCCCGAACCCCGCAGCCCGGGCGGACTCCGAGGATGGGCGGACCGTGTTGCTGAAGAGTTGAGTACGGACCACCACGATTTCGCCTATGCCAACCTGGCGATCAGCGGGAAGCTCCTCCATCAGATCCTGGAGGAGCAAGTGGGTCCGGCATTGGACCTCAAACCCGATCTCATTACTCTCAACGCCGGCGGCAACGACCTGCTCTTTCATAGGAGCGACCCCGACAAGCTGGCACTGGAACTGGATCGTGGCGTGGAAACGCTGGCCTCAACGGGCGCCACCATCGTCCTCTTCACCGGCCCGGACTGGGGCGCGACCCCGGTGCTTGGCAGGACCCGCGGCAAAGTGGCTGTTTTCAACGAGAACATCCGCGTGGTGGCCGCCCGTCATGATGCCGTGATTGCCGATCTCTGGGCTTTGCGCCAACTCACCGATCCCCGGATGTGGGATCCGGACCGGCTTCATTTCTCTCCGCTCGGCCAGCACATCATCGCCATCATGGTCCTGGAGTCATTGAACGTCCCGCATTCCCTTGAACCGCTGGCTCCGCGGCCGCTTCCCGAGCGCCGTTGGCGCGAGGCCCGCGCGGATGACATCGTGTGGGCCCGGGAGCACCTTTTTCCTTGGGTTGTGCGGAGGTTGACGCAGCGGAACGCCGACGGCGGTCGGCACCCCAAGCGTCCACAACCCGGGCCGGTTTTCGGTGCGGCGATGCCGCCAGGCAGCTATGTCGGGAACGATCCCCGCCGTATGACGGACTGACCAACTGACTGACCGGCCGCCGAACAACTGACCGGCCACGCGGCCTGCCGTCTGGCACCCCGGGCGTGGACCGGCGTCGTCGATTCAACGACGGTCAGCTGGCAGGCTGCGGTTCCGTTTGCGCCCGGACGCTCCAGGCCGACCAATCAAGCGGGTGCACCGAGGGACGGCCCAAAAGGTATCCCTGCGCAGCGGTGACCTTCAAGGCAGTGACTTCGTGCAGTTCTTCGGCCGTTTCGATGCCTTGCGCGTGGACATCTGCCCCGATCTCACGGGCCAGCTCAACGATGGCCTTGGCACGGAGCTTCTGGCCGTCGTTTCCGGCGATTCCTTCAATCAGGTGGCGGTCCAATTTGATGATATCGGGGCGCAATTGCTCGATTCTGTCCAGCGAGACCAATGCGGCACCCGAGGCGCTGATCGCCACCCGCAACCCCAAGGCCCGCAGTTGTTCGAGGCCTTCGCCGGCCGGCTGGGCCGCCATGGATTCCAGGCTGCCCGTCAGCTCAACGATGATCCTCTCGGGGGCCAAGGCGGCAGCGGCCAAAAGGTTCCGCACCCGGGGATCGTGCGAGGTGGCCGGGGTGAGATTCAGAGTGACAAACATGTTTTCCGGGACGTCGTGCGCAGCCATCAGGGCGCAATGCAGGGCTGCAATCTCCAGCTCAGTTCCCAGACCGGCAGCAGCAGCTTCACTGAACCACACGTCGGCGCCCGCACCGTCCTCACCGATGAACCTTGTCAGGGCCTCGACGCCGATCGGGTCGCCCTTGGGAAGGGAGTGGATCGGCTGGAACGCCGTCAGGAGAAGCTTGTCGGCCAGGATCGATTGGATGCCGGCGCGGACGTCGTGGCTGACAGGGACCAGCACGGTTCGTGACGCGTCGGACGATTCCAGATGCAGGCTGGCGTGTTCCAAGTGAACAGGCACGTTGGATGCCGGCTGTGATGTTTTCCGGGTGAGGAGCAGGTGCTTCAGCAATGCACCCTCGGGGTCGTCCGGCCGCGCGTCAAGAAGCTCACGGAGCTTGTTCCTGGCCCCTTCACTGCGCGGTTCAGCGTCCTCAAGAATGGACTCGATGATGTCCAGGACCTGTGCCCGCATGGTCTCTTCATCCGCGAACGGTGTGTCCCCTGCGCCGTCATGGTTGCTGCTGTCCGCGTCGTTACCCGGTGATAGAGAGCCCGCTTCTTGAGCCATCAATTATTCCTTTGTGTATCCCCCGCTGGCCAGGCCAGACAACTGCCGGCCCGCCGCATGAGGGCCTTGCCTCGAATCTTACAGAGAAAAGTGTCACTTGGCTCACACTTATCACTCGAATCACAGGAAGCTTTTAGCGTGGAGCCGCAGCCCACGGCTCGTCCGCCACTTCGATCTCCCGCGCCATGTCATCGAGGAACCGCATCACGGCCACGCGCTCGTCGGGAGTGAGGCGTGCGGCCGCCAGGAACCGCTTCGCCTGTTGCTTGCCCACAGTACGCATAGCGGCTTCGTGCGTTTCCGGGGTAATGGCGATCGCGAGGGCCCGACGGTCGGAGGGGTGCGCCTGCCGGGTGACGTGGCCGGCACGTTCCAGCCGGTCCAGCAATTTGGTGGTTGACGCCGTCGAGATGTTCAGGTGGGAAGCTATGGCTCCGGGCGTGGCTATGACGCCATGGTTGGCACAGACGATCAGGTAATGCAGCGCCCGCATGTCCGATTGGTTCAGTTTCATATATCGGAGTGAGGCCTCCGCCAAGCGCTGTTCGGCGTCGCGGAGCCTCCCGAGCGCTGCCATGAGTTCGCTGATCTGTACGATGTCGGCTTCGGAGAACCGGGAGCGGTCAATCAACTGTTGATGGGGATCGTTGGCGTCCAGATGATAGAGGCCGGATGAGACCGGGAACCCGGCTTCTTCAGGCAGTTCTTCAAGACTGGACATGCTGAGTATGTTACACCTAACTTCCTACATGGTAGCCTTTCTTCTAGCTTGTCTAGCAATATTCGGGCTGCTGTAAAGACTCAGGTTGCAGGAGGAAGGCGCAGTATGAACGCTACAGAGATGGTTGTCCTCCTTGACGACGCCGGCACACCCATAGGCGAAGCCCCCAAAGCAGGGGTCCACACACAGGAAACGCCCCTCCACCTCGCATTCTCCTGCTACCTCCTCAACGATGACGGCGAGGTCCTCCTGACCCGCCGCTCGCCGGAGAAGAAAACCTGGCCCGGAGTGTGGACCAACAGCTTTTGCGGACACCCGGCACCCGGCGAGGACCCCTTGGACGCAGTAGCCCGCCGGGCGCAGTTCGAACTCGGGGTGGATGCCAACCAGGTTGAAATGGCGCTCCCCCACTTCCGGTACAGGGCCGTGGACCCCACAGGAATTGTGGAAAACGAAATCTGCCCGGTCTACGTCGCCAGGATCGCCGGCGATCTAAACCCCAATCCTTCAGAGGTAGCGGACTGGGCCTGGATGTCACCGGCCCTGCTGGCCAACTCCCTGGAGCGCACCCCCTCCGCCTTCAGCCCGTGGTTGGGACTCCAGTTCCCCCAGCTGCTTGAAGCGCGGGTACTCCCCCTCGGGACCGGAGCCAAAGCATGACCGTCACCTCCGGTGCTTTACGCAGCCGCACCGACCTTTGCGCGGCGATTGAGAACGAGCTCAGCGGGCTCATCGGCAAGCGGGCCGCCGCCGCAACAACGTATGGGCCGCATTTCACCAGGCTCTGGGAACTGGCCGGCCACAACGTCCTGGGTGGAAAGTTCGTGCGTCCCTTGCTGCTCATGGAGACCTACGATGCCCTCAGGGGGCGCGGCACGGACGGGACAACCCCGCACGGGACAAGCCAGCACGGGACAAGCCAGCCCCGCACCAACCAGCCCCAAGCCAGCCCGCCGGACACGGGCCACCGCGAAACGGCCATCAGCATTGCGGCCGCGATCGAACTCCTCCACTACTCTTTCCTGCTCCACGATGACGTGATCGACGGAGACCTGGTCCGGCGCGGGCACCCGAACCTCATCGGCTCCCTCCTCGCAGAAGCAAAGTCGCTTTCAGAAACCCAGTCACTTCCCCGGACCAACAGTGGTGAAGGCGCCCGGGAAGGCAGCGACCTCCACTGGGCCCAAACCGGCGGCATCCTCATGGGGGACATGCTCCTCGCCGCCACCCACCAGGCTTTCGCCAGGGCAGACCTCCCGCATGCACTGAGGCTGCGGCTCCTGGATCTCCTGGAACACACCATCAACGAAACAGTGGCCGGTGAGCAGCTGGACGTGGGCCTCGGGGACGGCATCATCGACCCCCACCTCGAGACCATCCTGGTGATGTGCGGCTACAAAACCGCCACCTACACCTTCGAACTTCCCCTGCGGGCCGCAGCCGCGCTGGCAGGCGCGGACTTCGCCGTCGAAAATGCGCTCGCCACGGCCGGCCGCCATCTGGGCCTCGCCTTCCAACTCCAGGACGACCTCCTGTCAACGTTCGGGGACCCCCGCCGGCACGGCAAGGATCCCTTTTCGGATCTGCGGGAGGGAAAAGAAACGGCCATCATCGCCCATGCACGAACCACGGCGGCATGGCCGGACATTGAGCCTTTCTTCGGCAGGCCGGAGCTGAACGGCTCGGAATGCGAATACGTTCGCCGGCACTTGGCCGATTGCGGGGCGGAAACGTTCGTCAACGGACTCATCGAGGAGCAGATGCGAGCCTTCAACGAGCTGCTGACCAGCACCATCCCGCAGGGCGTGTGCAATGTGTTGCTGGACCTTGCCGGGCAATTGGAAGGACGGCAGTCATGAGCCTCGCCACGGACACCTCATTCACCCATTTCACCCGGACGGCCGAGCGGGCCGCCAACCAGGTGATCGCCGCGTATTCCACCTCGTTCGGGCTGGCGTGCAGGCTGCTCGGGCGGCGGCACCGCCAACATGTCCGGAACATCTACGCCTTGGTGCGCGTCGCGGACGAACTCGTGGATGGCGTCACCGCGGAGGCCGGCCTCAGCTACCAGGAACAGTGCGATGCCCTGGCCCACTTCATCGACGAGACCCACCGGGCCGTCAAGCTGGGCTACAGCAGCGACCTCATCATCCATGCTTTCGCGCAGACTGCCCGCGCGGCCCGGATTGACGAGTCGCTCATTGATCCGTTCTTCGACTCCATGCGCACGGACCTCGGCGAGCGCACCGGGACCCCGGAGACCCCCCTGCGTTTCGACGCCGACGCCCACCAGGGTTACGTCCACGGCTCCGCCGAGGTTGTAGGGCTGATGTGCCTGCGCGTTTTCATGCGGGATGAAAACATCGACGACGGCGACGCCGCGGCTTTGCAGCACGGCGCCAGCCGGCTGGGGGCTGCTTTCCAGAACATCAATTTCCTGCGCGACCTGGCCGATGACACCACCCGTCTGGGACGCAATTACCTGGGCACCTCCGAGCACCTTGAGGACCGCGACCGCGTGGAATGGGTACGCACCATCCGCGCCCAGTTGGCCGACGCCGACGCCGTCATCCCCTTGCTGCCGCGCGATGCCCGGGCCGCTGTCCGCAGCGCCCTTTCCCTCTTCACAGCCCTGACGGACAGGATCGAGCAGACCACCGTGGACGAGCTCTACCGTTCACGAGTACGCGTCCCGGATGCCGTGAAGGCCGGCCTTGCCGCGCGGGCAGTCACCTCAACCTGGATGGAGCTGCACCGATGACCCGGACAGTAGTGATCGGCGGTGGCATCGCTGGGCTTGCCACCGCCGCCCTCCTCGCCCACGAAGGACACGAAGTCCAACTCCTTGAGCAGCGTGACCGCGTTGGCGGGCGCGCCGGCAGCCTTGAGCGCGACGGCTTCCGCTTTGATACGGGCCCCTCCTGGTACCTGATGCCCGGCGTCTTCGACCATTTTTTCGAGCTTCTGGGCACCAGCACCGCGGAACAGTTGGATCTCCGCACGCTCAGTCCCGCGTACCGCGTGTTCAGCGAACCAAACCTCGACGGCGTCCGGCCGGACACGCTGACCGTTCCCTTGGGCAGCGAACAGGTTTTGGAAACGTTCGAGGACGTGGAACCCGGCAGCGCCAGGAAGCTGGCCACCTATCTGGCATCGGCGCGGCACACCACCGACATGGCGGAGCGCTTCTTCCTCTACAACCCCTTCACCAGGTTGCAAGGACTGCTCCAACCCGAGGTGCTGCGCAGCCTGCCCAAGCTTGCGCAGCTTCTGCTGACGCCCCTGGACAAATACGTTGCCCGGCGTTTCCAGCATCCTGTGCTGCGGCAGGTCCTGGGTTATCCGGCCGTCTTCCTGGGCACCAGCCCTTCCGATGCTCCTGCCATGTACCACTTGATGAGTGCGCTGGACCTCGGCGACGGGGTGCAATACCCAATGGGCGGCTTCTGGGAGCTCGTGGGCCGGCTTGAGGATCTGGCAGTCCAGGCAGGGGTTCGGATCCACACCGGCGCCGAGGCCCTCAAGATCACCACCCGCGCCGTCAGCAGGACCAAGAAGGTGGGACGGTTCGACGGCGTCAAGCTTCCGGCCGCCTTGACCGGCAGGGACAGCCGTGAAGTCACCGGCGTGACCTGGCGTGACACCTCCGGGAACGAGCACTACAGCGTGGCGGACCTCGTGGTCTCCGGCGCCGATCTGCACCACACCGAAACCCAACTGCTGGGCGTGCGGGACCGCAGCTACCCCGGTTCCTGGTGGCAGCGGCGTACCAGCGGTCCGGGAGCAGTCCTGGTGATGCTGGGAGTCAAGGGCAAGCTCCCTGAATTGCCGCACCACTCTTTGTTCTTCACCCGTGATTGGGAGGCAAACTTCGCCTCCATCTTCGGTGAAAACCCGGCCATTCCGGACCCGGCGTCAATCTATGTCTGCAAACCCAGCGCAACCGATCCCGCCGTAGCGCCCACAGACCACGAGAACCTCTTCGTCCTGGTTCCCATCCCGGCCGATCCCGCACTGGGAGCCGGCGGGCCGGACGGGGCGGGAGATGTGCTCATAGAACGAACCGCCGACGCGGCGATCGACCAGATCGCCCAATGGGCAGGCATCCCGGACCTTCGCGAGAGGATCGTGGTCCGGCAGACAACAGGACCAGCGGACTTCGCCCGGGACTACAACTCGTGGCGCGGAGGCATGTTGGGACCGGCCCACACACTGGGACAAAGCGCCATGTTCCGGCCCCAGAATGCCTCCAAGCGCGTGCAGGGCCTCTACTACGCCGGCGCCACAACGGCCCCTGGCGTGGGGGTGCCCATGTGCCTGATCAGCGCCGAGCTGGTCCTGAAAAGGATCCGCGGCGATCACAGCACCGGCCCTGTCACCGTGAGGCCCGTAGCCAGCAGGATTGGCTGATGGGAGTCCTCTACTTGGCCTCGTTGCTGCTCGGCATCACCTGCATGCTGCTGCTGGATCACAGATTCCGCCTGTTTTTCTGGCATGACGCGAAGGCAGCGGCGATCGTGACCGCCGTCGGGGTTTTGTTCTTCCTCGGCTGGGACGCGGCCGGAATCGGACTGGGGATTTTCCTCCGCGGCGAAGGAACCATAGCCACGGGCCTGTTGATCGCTCCCGAACTGCCCATTGAGGAGCCCGTGTTCCTGCTCTTCCTGACCCTGTGCACCATGGTCCTGTACACGGGCGCCCGGCGGTTGCTGGAACGGTCTCCCGCGAGGCAAGCGGAGCGGGAGCGGGAGAACGCATGACGTACCTGTGGCTCGCACTTGCATTCATCGCCGCGGCAGCCGTCGCCGGCGTGATCTTCGCCCGCCGGGGTACCCGGCAGGGCGAGACCTCCAGGCATTGGAAAGCCGTGGGGCTGGCGTTCGCTGCCCTGGCTGTGCTGACCGCGGTGTTCGACTCCGTGATGATCGGCATGGAGCTTTTCCACTACGACGCCTCGCACATTCTTGGCTTGAAGGCCGGGCTGGCACCCATCGAGGATTTCGCCTATCCGCTGGCAGGCGTCGTGGTGCTTCCCGGGCTGTGGATGTGGCTGACCCGCCGTCGGAGTGCCGGAGGAAAATCCGACCTCACAGGCCTGGTTCCGCAGGCAATACTGGCGTCCCGGCCGGTCAGTTGGATCAACACCGCGTATCCCTTTGCCGCGGCCATGCTCCTGACCACCCGCGAAATCGACTGGGTCCTGATCGTGGGCACGTTCTACTTCCTGATCCCCTACAACCTGGCCATGTACGGCATCAACGACGTCTTTGATTACGAATCGGACCTCAAGAATCCGCGCAAGGGCGGCATCGAAGGCGCGCTCCTCCGGCCGCAGCTGCACCGGCCAATGCTGTGGCTCGCCGCCATCACCAACGTGCCGTTCCTGCTGGTCCTCGCCTTCGCCGGCGGACCGGCAGTGTGGCTGAGCCTGGCCGTGAGTGCCTTCGCCGTGGTGGCCTACTCCGTGGCGGGACTCCGCTTCAAGGAACGCCCCGTCCTGGACTCGCTGACGTCGAGTACGCACTTCGTGAGTCCCGCCGTCGTCGGTTTGGCCCTCGCCGGCGCCGACGTGACGCCCGGTCTCCTCCTTCTGCTGGCCGCGTTCTTCCTCTGGGGCATGGCCGCCCACGCCTTCGGTGCCGTACAGGACATCGAGCCCGACCGGCAGGCCGGCATCGGCTCCATCGCAACGGTCATCGGTGCCCGCCGGACGGTGCGGCTCGCCGTCGTCCTGTGGTTTGTTGCGGGACTGGCGATGCTGGCCACGCCGTGGCCCGGGCCGCTGGCGGCGATCATCGCCGTCCCGTACATCGTTAATTGCGCACCGTACTGGAACGTCACGGATACGACGGCGGCACGCACCAATGTGGCATGGCGGCGGTTTATCTGGCTCAACTACGGTTCAGGATTCCTGGTGACCCTGATCTTCATCCTGCAGTGGAGCCTGACGTCATGACCCGGACGGTTCTCCGGGCTCTTCGTCGATGGTGTCCAACGCCTCCCGCATATGCTGCAGGAAATCCACCACGACCCGTGACTCGTCCGGGCTCAGCGCAGACGCTGCGTCCAACATCCGGCGGTGCATTCCGCCCAGGGTGTGCCGGACTTCCTGGTCCGATCCCGGGGTGGCCTTCAGGATCAGCGCGCGACGATCGGTGGGATGGGGTTCACGGCGGATGTGGCCGGACTCCACCAGACGGTCAATCAAGGTGGTCATGGACGCCGACGTTATTCCCAGCTTGTCGCCCAGGTCCTTCGGCTTCATCACTTTGCCGTCGGCTTCCGCCTCAAAAAGGTACCGCAGGGCCAGTAAGTCTTTCTCGCCCATCCCCATGGACGAGCGGGTCCTGCGGCGCATCGCTTGTTCGGAGGCTCGATAGTCCCGCAGCGCGTTCAGGACATCGATGGCGATGGCCTTCTGCCCGGGGTCTTTCCCGTACCAATAGCCCTTTGCGTGGCCTTCCGAATCCATCCGATGTTCCTTCGATAAGCATAAAGCTCGCTTCACTAGCAATTTGATACTAAGTCACGGACACCCCGAATGCATGAATCCGCACATCCCATCAGGAAAGAGGCGCAGCATATGGCAACCGGAAGCCCCGATCCCACTCGACAGTTCGCTGTAACGGCGAGTCTGGTTGTCTGCATTGTTGGCTCGATGATCGGTGTCGGAGTCTTTGGCGGCACACCCATTGCCCAGGCCGCGGGCGGTGCCTTGGCCGCTGATTCCACCCTCCTGGCGCCGGCCACGCCCGCGTTCTCCATCTGGTCCGTGGTTTACACCGGACTGGTTGCCTACACCGTGTGGCAGTGGTTGCCGTCCCAGCGTTCCAGTAACCGGCAGCGGGCGTTGGGCTGGGTGGTTGCCGCGTCGATGATCCTGAATGCGGCATGGATCTTGTCAGTGCAGGCGGGATGGCTTTTTGTCAGCGTCCTGGTGATCCTGGCACTCCTTGCGACCCTCGTCCTGGCGTTTCTCCGCTACAGCCGGACCCGCGCGTCCTCATGGGTGGAGGCCGTTGTGGTGGACGGAACTTTGGGCCTCTATCTTGGGTGGACCAGCGTGGCGGTGTGCGCCAATATCGCTGCCGCTTTGAAGGCTGCCGGATTCTCCGGATTCGGCCTGCAACCCGAGGTGTGGTCCGTTGCCGTGCTGGTGGTGGTGGCGGTCATTGGCGTCGCCTTGGCCTTCAAAGGCCATGGCCGTCTAGCCCTCGCTGCGGCCATCGCGTGGGGCCTGGTATGGATCACGGTTGGCCGCAGCTCGGACGCACCTGAGTCATTCCCGACGGCGGTCGCGGCCGCCGTCGCAGCTGCACTGGTCCTGGGCGCTGCGATCGCGGTAAGGACCCGGGTGGCCTTGGCCGGGGCAGGTACCCGGAGTTCGTCCTCCCCGCTGCAATAGCCCGGCGGCCTTGGCTCGGGTTGCTTCAGCCTGCGATGAGCTCCTTCACCGGGCCTTCGTGCAACGCCAGATAGACATCGTCCCGGACTTGGTTTGCTTCCGGATCCGTCATCGTCCGGCCGAGAGGCCGCAAGACGAGCCGGATCAGCGCGTTGGCCTGCCCGTCGAGGATCTGCAAACGGTCCCGCGCTCTGGCAGGAAGCTCGTGGTACGCAGTCAAGGCCATCAGTTCGACGCTTTCCAGGTCCTCCGCCCGGTAACCCAGAGCCGTCCGCACCCGGTCTCCGAGCACTTCGCCATCCATATCCGCGGCAACGACGATTGAGATGTCCCTGCTGATGGACGGCATGTGGGACACCGGTCTCCACGGTGAGAGGTCCAGCATCTGCTGTTGAATCCGGGGATCGTCCGAGCTGAGCAATCTGATGTCGGGAACGCCCTTGCGGAGCATCAGGGCCCGGTCCAAGCCCATCCCGAGAGCCAGTCCCGACCAGTGACCGGGGTTCAATCCGGCATCCAGGAACAGCTGTGGGGCCATCAGCCCGCACTCCGCAAGCTCCAGCCACTCACCGTTCATACGGACATCGAGCTGCAGGCCGTTGTGCGTGTAGGGATGGGTTGCCGGAACCGTCCGCCACTCCGCGCCCGGCAGCACAGCGTTCACCAGCGAGGCAACCATTTCCCCTAGATGGGAGGCCGTCAGCGTCTCCTTGGAAGAGACGCGCCACAAATCCACTTGGTGCGGCGTCCCTACATGGGTCCGGTCAATGGCGTCCCGACGATAAACCACGCCGGGGATTGCCCAGAGCTCGTCGAGGGACCCATCCGGATCCAGCGAACGCAGCAACGACGGGATGGACGCGGAGGTGTGACTGCGCAGCATGACGGTAGGGCTGATGTAGCGGGAGTACTTCTGGTCGCGCGTGACGGCCGCGGCGCTGAACCCGAGCCGATCGTAATTGTCGGAAACGCTGACCAACGGACTATGGCGGATGATTCGTTCCGACACGTTCCACTGCCCGCGCAGGCCGCGCACGGTGTCGTGGAGGAGTTGCTGCATGGCGTGCGGGCCTTGGTCCGGATTGGAGAGGTCCCGGATGGTCAGGGCTTCATGGAGTTCTGTGGGTTTGAGATATGAAGGCATGGCTGGTCCTTGGGTTCGGTGTGGGTGGAGGCTTCCTCCCCCGACCTTCTCCGTGCCAGGACCTAGGCGCGCGCCAAACAGCCCTCGCGACCGGAGACCGGTCGGGGGCAAGTAAATCGACGCAATGAAGGCATGGGCCGACTATACCCGGGTCCGTGGCGACTGCACAGGGCACCGGGCCTATGGCAAGGCCCGGAAGCCTTACTGCAGACCGCTTGACAGGCCCGCACCGGACAACCCGTGATGGGCTTGGTCAGAGACGGGTTGACCCTAACGGTGCACGAGCCGGTACACCGACACGTGGCTCCGGGACTCGGCCGTGAAGTCGCTGCGGTCCCAGTCCGCCCACCTGGATTCGAGCTGGAACCCGGCTATCCGCGCCATGAGGTCCAGTTCGCTGGGCCAGATGTAGCGGTGTGGCGTCCGGCTGATGCGCGCATCCCTGCCGTCGGACAGGCCCGGGCCGAAGCGCACGTGGTGGGAGATGACATGCTGGCGAAGAACGTCATAGCTGTCCACCAACAGGTAACCAGGCTGGCTCACTTCAACTGTTCCACCGTGTCCGGGCGGCAGTGAGCGCAGCTGCGGCACCCACAGCTCAATGACGAAACGACCGCCTGGCGCCAGATGCCTGGCCGCGTTCTGGAAGCAGCGGACCTGCTCCTCCTGGGTCAGGAGGTTGGCGATGGTGTTGAACACCAGGTACGCCAACGTGAACTCGCCCTGCACCTGCGCTTCGGCCATGTCGCCCTGAACCACCGGGATGGTGGCCGCGTCTGCCTTCGACCGCAGCCGCCGGATCATCGCGTGGGAAAGTTCTATGCCACTCACGGGCACGCCTGCTTCGACGAGGGGCACCGCCACCCTGCCGGTACCGATCGCGAATTCGACGGCGGCACCGTCACCGGCGAGTTCCGACAACACCTGAACGGTGGGGCCCAGCACGTCGGGCGAGAACATGCCTTCACCGGGGGTGTCGTACTGCTGCGCGGTTTCTTCGTTCCAGAGCTCCTGCTGGTCGGTCATCCTGCCACTATTGCAGGTCCCGGCAACCGCGCGTAACGATTGACATGACATAACTCACATTCTGTAAGCTGGATTCAGAGTCACGCAGTCGGCTTTCATCGCTCTCATCAGGGAGGTCCTCATGGCCCCCAATTCCTTCAAAGCCAACATTCTTCTCACCCATGGTGTCGCAGCTTCCGCAGCCTCCGTTGCTCGACGAAGAGCAGCAGTCACCCAAGGAAGCCATGGCGCAGCCAACAAACCCGACGCCCTGCTGGGTGCCATAGCCGTAAGGCAGCTTTTTCACCGCTGGCCGCTGGTGCCCTCCCGCGAACTGGAGAGGATCCGCCACGTCCTCCTTCACTGCGACCAGCTGGGTTCCCCGGACACCCACCACCTGTCCGAGCCGGCCCAAGCGCTGCTGGAACTGATCAACAGCGAGTTGGACCGGCGTCGAACCGCGGAAGGCCGCCCGCAGGCGCCCGCAGCAGAGGCACCCGCCACCAGGAAGGGGGCGGCGTAAATGGCCGGCCACTTTGAACTGTTCGACGAATCAGGCGGTGATTGCCGGGTCCGCCTCGTCGATGCCGACGGGACTGAACTCGCGCTCTCCATCTGTTTCCAGGACAGGGCCACGGCAGCCAAAGCCATTTATTCGCTGCGGGAAATCGCGGCGAGTGGCCTGATTGAAGACCACACGTCGCGGGCTTCCTGAACGGGTTACCGGATGATCGGAAGACCCGCCGTCGGGAAAACGCTGGGGAAGATCGACGGCGGCGGGACGGGAACGTCCTCCAGCGGCACCTGGACGGTGGCGGTACCAACGGTGACGTCGTAGTCCCGCACTTTCACCTGCAACGGCTCCTCGCTGTATTCGGGGCCAGGCACGAGGGTCAACGCAATGGACCCTTGTTCCAGCTCGACGGCCAGCAGGCGGCCCTGCACCTTGAGCCGGAAGGACAAGCCGTCCCACTCAACAGGCAGCCGGGGATCGAAGCGCAGCACCTCGCCCTGGTCCCGCATTCCTGCGAAACCACAGACCAAGGAGCTCCAGATGCCGCCGGTGGAGGCAATGTGGACGCCGTCAATGGTGTTGCCGTGCGAGTTGTCGAGGTCGATGAACAAGGCCTCGGTGAAGTGCTGCAACGCGACGTCCCCGTAACCGACCTCGGCCGCCATAATGCCCTGCACGCACGCGGACAGGGTGGAGTCGCCGGTCGTGATGGGATCGTAGAAGTCGAAAGCGCGCTGCTTCTCTTCAGCGGTGAAGTCCTGCCACTGGAGGAACATGGCCAGCACCGTGTCAGCCTGCTTGAGGACCTGGTGGCGGTAAATCACCAGCGGGTGGAAGTTCAGCAGCAACGGGTACTTGGACTTGGGCGTATTCCAGTCCCAGGGTTCCAGGGTCATGAAGTCGTTGTCCTGGCTGAAGACCTGGAGGTGGGGGTCGTACGGAAGGGACATCCGTTCAGCGGCCTGCCTCCACACCATGCGCTCGGTTTCGGCGATGCCCTCGTGTTCCAGCGCGGCCGCTGCCCGGAGGTTAAAGCGTGCCATGACGTTGGTGTACAGGTTGTCGTTCACCACAGCCGTGTACTCGTCCGGCCCGGTGACGCCGTGGATGTGGAACATTCCGTCCTTGCCGAAGAACCCCAGCGAGGCCCACATGCGGGCCGTCTCGATCAGCAGGTCGGCACCCAGCTCTGCGCTGAACGTGTCATCGCCGCTGGCCCACTGGTAGCGGTTGGCAGCGAACGCAATGGCGGCGGCGATGTGGAACTGGGCAGTTCCCGCCGCATAGTAGGCACTCGCTTCCAGGCCGTTGATGGTGCGCCACGGGAACAACGCACCGTCCACGCTGAGTTCCTTGGCCCGTACCCTCGCATCCGGCAGCATCGCGTGGCGTGATTCGAGCACTTTCCTGGCGCCGCAGGGGTTGGTGTAGGTCAGGTAAGGCAGGAGGTAGATCTCCTGGTCCCAGAAGTAGTGGCCCTCGTAGCCGGAGCCGCTGACCCCCTTCGCGGGAATGCCGGCCACACCGGCACGGGCAGTAGCTTGCGCGAGTTGGAACAGACCCCAGCGCACTGCCTGCTGCATCTCGGCCTGGCCGCCGATCGATACATCAGCAGTGGTCCAGTACTCGTCGTAATGCGCTTTGCTCTGGGCCAGGATCTCGGAGAACGGCACCAGGTTGGCCTCCGCCTCAGCGGCCAGGCTTTCGCCACGGTCCTCGGCATCCCCGGCTGACCCGGCCACGACGTAACTGACCGTCTTCTCCAAACGGAAAGTGTCGCCGTCGTGGATTGCCAGAACGTAACGGACGGAGGACTCGTCCTCCGCCACCAGCGTTTCGAACGGCTGGCCTTCGGCCGAAATCCAGTGGTCGACGGCCATCGCCACGCGCTGGCGCGACTCCGACGTTTCCCAGGCAAGGCGGAGCGAACCATCGGCGCCTTGGAGGTGAAGTGGCAGCAGTACCCGCCCGGCGTGCCGCCCCGAACGCCGCGGGTCATGGACCGAGTGGTCCTCCACAGGCTGGTCCTGGCGGTTCACGACGCCGGAGGTGATGTCCGCGGACACGTCGCGGTCCGCTGACAACGACAGTTCAAGGCCGAGGCATCCGCGGGAATCGAAGCCGACCGCGCGGCGCTCCACTGTGGTGACGGTCGCGCCGGACCGGCAGGACCACACGATGCGTTCCTCGTAAACGCCTGTGGAGAAGTCGACGCTGCGGTGATAGTCCAACACCGTGGACTCGGCAAGGCTCAGGGCTTCGCCATCAATGGAAACCGTGAAGTTGTTGGCATCCGGTACGTACACGATCCGTTGGCCCGTCCGTGCGAATCCATAGGCGTTTTCGGCATGCTTGATGTCCCAGATCTCATGGAAACCGTTGATGAACGTGCCGGGAAGCTCGCTGTCTCCCGCCGTGGAATGGGATCCACGGATGCCGAGGTGGCCGTTGCCTAGCGCGAACAGCGTTTCCAACGTTCCCTCGTCACCGGGTACGTGGATGTTTTCCACAAGCTTCCAGGGCTCGCAGGGGAAACGCAGCCGATCGGAGCTGATGAGTGCCATGGGCTGTTGAAGTCCTTCGAAAAAGTAGGGTCAGAGAAGTTCGTTGAGGTCGTCGACCACCAGCGTGGCGCCGGCATCGAGCAAGGTCTGGCGGCCCGCACCGCGGTCCACGCCGATCACGGCGTAGAAGGGAGCTCCCGCGCCGGCCTGCACCCCGGACACGGCGTCTTCCACCACGATGCATTCCTCCACGGGTACGCCCAGCAGGCCTGCTCCATACACGTAGGTGGCCGGGTCCGGCTTGCCGGGAAGTCCGACGGCGGCGGCCACCTGGCCGTCGACGACTACCTCGAAGTTGTGGTCGAGTCCCGCTGCCTTCAGCACGGCAGGAGCGTTCCTTGACGAGGAGACGACTGCGATCTTGAGTCCCCGTTCCAAGGCCGCATTGATGAATTTGACGGAACCTTCGTAGGGCTCCACTCCCCGAGTGTCCACGATTTCGTTGAAGATGGCGTTCTTGCGGTTGCCGAGCCCCTGGATGGTCTGGTTCGTGGGTGAGTCGTCCGTTGGGCCTTCCGGGAGCGTGATGCCCCGGGAGGTGAGGAAGTCCCGGACGCCGTCAAAGCGCGGCTTGCCATCGATGTGGTCGAAGTAGTCGCTCTCCTGGTAGCCCTCCTGGTGCCCGATCCGGGCCAGGTAACCGTCGAACAGTTCCTGCCATGCCTGCTCGTGCACCACGGCAGTGGGCGTCAGCACGCCGTCGAGATCGAACAGGAGCGCCGAGGCGCCGGTCCAGGCATTACGAAGGTCAGTCATGTGCATAGTTCCGTTCAGCGCTTGTGGCGCGTGGTTTTGCGTTCGATGAGCTTGGTATCGAGCAAGTGGTTGGAGGGTTGGTGGGGGGATTCGTTATTCAGGAGTCGTTCGCACAGCAGGTTCGCAGCGAAGGCGCCCTGGTCAGCTACCGGCTGCGCCACGGTGCTGAGACCCAGGAACCAGCTCATCGGGTGGTCATCTATTCCGATCACGGACACGTTTTTCGGCACGGACAAGCCGTATTCCCGGAGCGCGGTCAATGCACCGAACGCGGCCTCGTCACAGTGGGCGAACACTGCCGTGGGCTTCGCGCCGCGGGTGATGAGCTCAGTCATGGCCCGCCGCCCGTCGTCGATACCTGGCCCTGAAGCCACCACAAGGTCCGGGTGAACGGTGAGGTGGTGTTCATCCAGCGCACGCCGGAAGCCACGGAACCGAGGAGTCTCAGTCACAACGGAGTGTTCATTGCTCGAGAGAACGGCCAAGTTCCAATGGCCCAGCCCCAGCAGGTGTTGGGTTGCCTGCCAGGCAGCGTGTTCGTCATCGATACCTACATTGTCCCACGGAACATTTCGCATGCCCACGCTGGCCACTGCCAGTCCGCAGGCTTCCAACGCTTCCAGTTCTCCGGGGTCGAGGTCAATGTTGAGCAACAGCAGTCCGTCGACCCTCTGCGCGAGGTTTTCAAGGTCCGCGAAGAACTGCTTCCGGACAGTGGCCTTGTTGCGGAGGCTGATCAGGACCGTGTCGTAGCCACTGTCGCCCAGAACCTCCTCTGCGGCTTCCACGGCCTGGGAGAAGAACCACGATGTGGCTGTGGGGGCGACGATCGCCACCGACCCTGTGTTTCCGCCGGCCAGCCTGGATGCGGCGGCCGAGGCTTTGTAGCCGAGCTTGCTGGCAGCTTCAGCCACCCGCGACTGGGCCTTTTCGGAAACGTTGGGGAGCTTCCTGAGTGCCCGCGATACCGTGCAAATCGACAACCCGGAAAGGACGGCTACGTCCTGGATTGTCACCCTGTGAGTCCTAACCATGCAACACGGCCTCAACCCTTTCCATGCTCGCCTGACGCCTTGGCGTGTGTCCCGGACCGGGTCACCAGCCAAAAGTGTAAGCGCTTACAATTTTGTCATTCAATAGAGTGCGGTTGAATGCGAAATTGTGACGCGAATCTCACCAACAGGTTTGATTCCGGGGTGGGAATGCCTTCTAATCCAGCCCTAGCCCAGCACGTAGTACTTCAGGAAAGCACTGACATCCACCAATTCGACAGGGTCTATCCGGTGCCCCATCCCGGGATAAGTACGTGCCGTCAACGCCGTGTTGGCGTTCAACCACTCCTCCGTGTGGGCGATCGCGTCCTCGTTGATCACGGGGTCCGCTTTGTCCCTCCCCCAAAAGAACGGCGGCGGGGTGTCGAATGATTCACTCAGGGCAAGCAGGTCGTTGTCCAGGACAAATCCGGACAAGCCGACGGTGGCTTTGAATGACGCGGGCCGCAACCGCAGAAGCGTGCTGGCCATGGCCATGCCCTGGGAGTAGCCGAGCAAACTGACGCTGCTGTGGTTGTCTTTCACGGAGTTGATCCAGTCGAACACCGCATTTGTGGAGGCAATCACATCCGCGAAGTCGTTCGTCAGGAAGTAGTCCAGCAGGAACCACCCGTAATCGTCGCCGATAACCTTGGGCCCCCGCAACGCAGCACAGGTGAACTCCGTGGGCAGTTGGTCAAAAAGGTTGACCATGCGCTGCTCGCTGGTGCCGTAACCATGCAGCATCACCAGCAAAGGAGTGCCCTTGCGCTGGTTTTCGGGCTTTGACCAGACCACTGATTCCATGGGCATGAGCCTAGTAGACTGACGCCATGACACCGCAGGAACTGGCCAACCTGGCCCATCTGCGGCGCGCCCGCGACTTCATAGACCGCGAGTACGCGCGTCCTTTGGACGTGCCCACCATGGCAGCCGGCGCCCTCATGTCACCGGCGCACTTCTCCCGCCAGTTCAAGGCCGCATACGGTGAATCGCCCTACAACTACCTGATGACCCGGCGGATAGAACGGGCCATGGCCCTCCTTCGTGCCGGGACCAGCGTTACGGATGCCTGCATGGAAGTCGGCTGTACCTCCCTGGGCTCCTTCAGCAGCCGCTTCACTGAAATCGTAGGGATCACGCCCAGCGAGTACCGCTCCCGGGAGCACCACGCCGTGAAAGCCATGCCGAACTGCATCGCCAAACAGCACACTCGTCCCGACAGGAAGGGCAACACCAACCTGAGCAGGATTGAAGAAGCGCAGGCTCCCAAGCTGCAATAGCGTGTGGTTCATGAACATTTCATTGAAGTACGCACACGTCACTGTCAACGATGTCGATGAGTCGCTCGCCTTCTACCGCGACGCGCTCGGCCTGGAGGTCCGCAACGACGTCGGCTCCGATGGCCAGCGCTGGGTGACCTTGGGCAGCGACGCCCAGCCCGACCTCGAACTGGTCCTCTCCCCGCCGCACGCCGGCCGCTCCCAGGCTGACGGCGACGCCATCCAGGAACTCCTCACCAAGGGCGTCATGCCGATGCTCGTCTTCAGCACGGACGACCTCGACGCCACCTTCGAGAAACTCCGGGCGTCCGGCGCAGAGGTCCTCCAGGAACCGATCGACCAGCCGTGGGGACCGCGCGACTGCGCCTTCCGCGACCCCTCCGGCAACATGATCCGCATCAACCAGGGCTGACCGTCCCGGCACTTCATCGGAGGCTACGGCCCGCACAAGGCGCGACGACGGCGGCTCACCGGCCCGCCGTCGTCGGGCCTTCGACTGCTAGTGGCTGAGCAGCCCGGCGTCCGAAAGTTCCCCGTACTCGTGCGTGGAGGCGATGGCTGCGGTCACGACGTCGGACAGCCGCCGCCGGCGCGCGTACGCCTGGCGCTGCAGCCGCTCGCCTGAACCGCGGCGGAGGATGCCGGCCACCCCGGCCCGCGCCAGCGACAGGTCTCCGGCCCTGCCTAGGGCAGGCTTGATGTGGCGCAGCAAGGCGCCGGCAACTTCCGGAGCAGCAACCGGGTTCTGGTCCTGCGGGTGAAGCAGCTCGCGGTTGATGCCAAAGCGGCTCGCCTTCCAGTTGGCCATGCGGATGACCTGGGTCAAAGCACTCGACGGCGGATCGCCCCGCCGCCATTCAGCGGCCGAGGTTTCCACCAGGGCACGCGCGATCACCGCCAGGGTGAGCGCGTCTTCTGCGTAGAGGCAAACATCCGCGATCCGGAGTTCGACAGTTGGATGGCCCCTGGAAAGGCGGGCGTCGAAGTAGATCATGCCCTCGTCCATGGGAACTCCGGTGCCCAGCAGCGCCCCCAGGACTGCGCGGTATCCATCGGCCGAACCAAATACGTCCATGGGACCGGCAGTAGGCCACCGGTTCCAGATCTGTGTTCGATAGCTCGCGAAGCCGGTGTCGGCCCCCATCCAGAAGGGAGAGTTGGCGCTGAGGGCAAGCAGCACGGGGAGCCAGTGCCGCATGCGGTCCAGGACTCCAACGCCTTCCTCAGGCGACTCGATGGATACGTGGACATGAAAACCGCAGGTGAGTTGCTCACGCGAAATCAAGCCGAATTCCGTGCCCATGGCAGCGTAGCGCTGATTGCCCAAGGTGGGCGTCGCATGGAATACCGGCGGGGTAGCCAGCGCGGCCACCCGCGCACCCACGGCTCTGGCCGCCTTGTCGGACAAGGCCCGGCCGGCACGGATTTCAGCCCTGAGCTCAGCAGCCGTCCGGCAAGGGCGGGAGTTGACCTCGATCTGCTCCTGCTTGAATTCGGACTTCAGGGAAGCGGCATCACCGTCAACATCCCCGCCGTGGGCAGCCGCCACGTCCAGAATGTCTGTGGCGAGGGCCAATGGCATGCCGTCCGAAGGATCGGCAATCAGAAGTTCCTCCTCGACACCAAACGTGCGCACAGACCCACCCCTCCCGCTATGGACTATTCAGAGACGGTGGTTACCCAACGTGGCGCGGAACCTCCATTTGGAAACCACAACGGCAATGCAGGACCTGGGTCTGCAAGTAGACCTCAAGGAGATTGGGGCTTTCAGGATCTTCTGTGCTCCGGGGGGCCGCAATCACGCGTTCAGTAGGACGTCCCAGCGTCATGGGGTCGCCGCAATGTGTGCAGCTGAACCACAGTCCTGCTGCTGCAGTGGAAAGGAATTCCTGTTGGATCTCCGGCACCAGCGTTGCCAGGCGGACGGGGTGGGCGTAGAAGGTATCGCATTCGCTGCAGGTGTAGCTGACGTCGACCACTTCCGTCTGGTGTGGTTCGGCTTCCACCACGGTCTCAACAAAAATGTAGGAATCGGTGCCGCAGACAGTGCACCATGGCCGCACTCCGGCCTGGGCAGGTTCGGGCCCTTGTGAAGGTTTCGGGACAGGAAGGGAACCAAGCGTCATTGCCATTCTCCTTTTACAACTCCAAGGAGCCGCATGCATTGACGCTGCGAGCCGGCCGATAATGGCCACGGCTGAAAGTGCAGTTCTTGGACCATCCGGGATGGCACCACGTCATGAGGCTCCAAGGGCTATCTGCTTAACCCACCTAAAATGTAGTTCACCAGTGGCTTGCGTCACAAGTCATCGGCTGGCCGCGGACCCTTGGGGCGCTGTCCCTCAGGGTTCGAAATGAGCCACGGGTGACTCTTTCGCAACGCTCTTGATCAGCGACTCGGCGACGTCACGCAGCTTCTGGTTCCGGGCGCTTGAGGCCTTTTTGAGGATCTGGAAGGCGTCGTCTTGGCTGCACCTGTTCTGCCCCATGATGATGCCGCACGCGAGGTCGATCACGGTGCGGGACTGCATCGCATCCTGGAGGTCATCGGCGTGCTGCTGCTTTACTCCGATCCGGACTGCCAGGCGCAATGAGCGTTCGGCCTGGCTGGCATAGAGCTCACAGTCCCGGATGGTGGCCGCGTCAAAAGCGTCGATCCGCGGAGCGAAGAAGTTAAGGGCCGCGGTTGCACCTTCGTCCAGCTCCAAAGGGACACAGAGTGCCGAAAGATGGCCACGGTCCGCGATGACCTTGCAGTAGTCGGGCCAGCGCCCCTCGGTGGAGGTGTCGGGCACATGCACGGTGGCATGGCTACGCATTGCTTCCAGGCATGGGCCGTCCCCGTACGCCTGCTGTACTTCGTCAATCAATCTGGCTTCAGGGGTGCTTCCGGCCACCGTGGCCGTCCGCCTCCGCCTGCTCAATGTGATGCCACAGTGCACGTTCACACCCACCGCGTTGGACACTGCCGCCGCGGAAAACACAGCAAGCTCTCCGAGGAATCCACCGACGTCTTCGCTATCGATAACGAGGTCCTGAAGCTGCTCGGGCACCGAAACTTCGTCGGGCGCCGAGGCGGCATCAGGCAGCGCCAATTCAACGTTCATTTCGTCCATGCCTTAGTTTACGATCGCCGGGTCACTGCCTGTCACCCCTTTGGGGAATGACTACAGAATCCTTGCATATGCCGTGCACCTATGTGCACAATCTAGCTACAGTCCCGCATTTTCAGGACCAGGCTTTACAGCTCATGCAGACGGGCGACCCGCATTTTTTGATGCCGAGGTAGACACCCATGCCGGCCCAGCCAGCGTCCAGAGTCCCGGACGAAGCCCACCAACCGCCCGATGAGCGTCTTTGGTGTACCCGGTGCAATACGGACAAGCACCTCCTGGTGAATTCGATCCAGTCCCACTATCCGCCCGCGCCCAACCTGGTGGACGTGGCGTACGAGTGCCATGTCTGCAGGTATTCCTACCAGCAGATCGCGTCTGTCCAGAGGGTTGCCGCGGTACTCAACCGACCCGGTATTTCCCAGGGGGTACTTCAGTTCGGCGGTCAGTATCTTCACTGCGGCGAACCCATGAAGACCAGCAGCTGCGAGCTCCGGAGGATTCAAACTCCCCTCGTCCTGAAACCGGGTGGGCAGCTGCGGATGTACGAGGTTCTCATCAACACGAGGATTCTTGGATGCCACTGCGGCTTCCGGATGGAAATTCCGGACTGAAGGTGACGGGCGCAGCCATGAGGAGCAGCACCAATTCTGAAGCTACAGGAAGGGACAGCATGCACGCAGAATCACAGAAAAGAGAGTCTTCCACAGCCACCCGGGGCCTCGGCCAGCATAACCAGCATGGTCAACCCGGCAAGCACAAGCTGCCGGATCCACCTGACCCGGACAACCTGCCCATCGACTACATGGGGTCCGGATGGGATTCCAGCCGGTACCCTTCCAGCACGCCGCAAAGCCTCCGCCCGACGCATTCGTCCCGGAGAAGGAGCGCTTGATGATGAGCGGTTTCCCCACGGATCCCTCACACCCCGATCCAACCCGGGAACCCGGGCCTACGCCTGAGCCCGTACCGTTGCCCGAACCGGGCCCGGCGCCCGTCCCGGAACCCACCCCGGGACCGGCAGTCCCACCGCCCCCGGGACCAGGGAACCCCCCTTCGCTTTAGGGCTGTTCCGCACCCAACAAGACCGGATCCCGGCATATCCCCCAGTCAGGATCCGATAGAAGGGCATGTCGCGCTACAGGGAGCGCGACATGCCCTTTCGTCGTCTCCGGAGCCCTCCCGGTACGCGCCCGGACCACCTCGGACGCAGCAGCGATCTTTGTTTATGTTGGTTTCTATTGACTTACCAACATAAACAAAGATAGAGTCAAGCAATTCCACATCGTTGTGACAGCAGTCACGGAAGTGGCCGCAACGAACTTGGCTTTACCGCAATGGAGGGTAAGTGTTCGCAGAAGAACGCCAGCAACTGATCTCCGCACTCGTCGCAGAGCGCGGACGCGTGAGCGTTACGGACCTCGCAGACCGTTTCAGCATCACCACCGAAACCATCCGCCGCGACCTCGCGGCCCTTGAAGTTTCCGGAAATCTCCGCCGCGTCCACGGCGGCGCAGTCCCCTCCGACCGCCTGAGCACCCGCGAGGAAAGCATCCTGGAGCGGGCAGTGCAGCGCCAGGCCGAAAAACTCCGTATCGCGAACGCCGCTCTTGCACTGATCCCGGAACCCACCACCGGCAGCATCCTGCTCGACGCCGGTTCCACCACTGAAACCCTGGCGGACCTGCTGGCCCAGCGGACTCCGTCCACCAATGGGAACGACGAGCTCGTGGTCATCACCCACGCGATTCCGATTGCCGGCAAGCTCTCCTCCACGCAGGGCGTCGCACTCCAGATCCTCGGCGGCCGTGTCCGCGGACTCACGCAGGCCGCCGTCGGGCAGTCCACCGTTGAGGCCGCTTACAGGCTTCGTCCGGACATCGCCTTCGTGGGCGCCAACGGGATCCACGCCGTCTTCGGGCTGAGCACGCCGGATCCCGAGGAAGCCGCGGTGAAAGCCGCTTTCGTCCAGTCTGCCCGCCGCGTTGTAGCCCTGGCCGACTCGTCCAAGCTGGATGCCGAAACACTGGTCCAGTTCGCCACCCTGAAGGATGTTGACACCTTGATTACTGACCAGCAGCCCTCGGCTGAACTTGCGGCGGCTTTGGCCGACGCCGGCGTCGACGTGGTGATCGCATGATCGTCACGCTCACCGCCAACCCCAGCCTGGACCGCACGGTGGAACTTCCGGGCGCCCTGGCCCGCGGCGAAGTTCAGCGCGCGGTGGCCGTCCACCAGGAATCCGGCGGAAAGGGCGTCAACGTTTCCCGGGCGCTCGTGGCCTCCGGCCTCGAAACGTTGGCAGTCCTTCCCGGCGCGGATTCAGACCCCGTCCTGTCCGGACTGCACGACGGCGGCGTGCCCTTTGCGGCGCTGTCCATCGGTCAGGCGCTGCGCAGCAACGTCACGCTCACCGAACCGGATGGGGTCACCACCAAGATCAACGAACCCGGCCCGGAGCTGAGTGGCGAACAGCAGGAAGCCCTGATCGGGCTGCTGCTGGAGCGCTCCCGTGGCGCCAGCTGGGTGGTTCTCGCAGGCTCGCTCCCACCAGGGGTGCCCGCGGATTTCTACGCCACAATCGCGCGTCGGCTCCGGTCGAACGCTGATGGAACGGCCGCCCCCGGCATCGCCATCGACTCCTCCGGAGCTCCGCTTGCGGCGGCCCTGGTGGGCGATGCCGCAGGAAAGCCCGACCTCCTCAAGCCGAATGCGGAAGAGCTTGCCGAGCTCGCCGCCGCAGCCGGTTTCACCAACGTCTACACAGCTGACGAACTGGAAGCGGACCCGGCCAAAGCCGCCCAAGCCGCTGCCGCCGTCGTCGCCAGCGGCGTAGGCGCCGTTCTCGCAACACTCGGGTCCAAGGGCGCAGTCCTGGTGACCGCAGACGGAGCGTGGTTCGCCACGCATCCGCCGATCAAGGCAGTCAGCACAGTGGGCGCAGGGGATTCTTCCCTTGCCGGCTACCTGCTGGCCGCAACCCAGGGCGGTTCCGCGCAGGACTGCCTCCGTCAAGCCGTGGCACATGGTGCCGCAGCTGCTTCGCTGCCGGGCTCCACTGTCCCGGCAGTCCACCAGACAACCCCCGACGCCGTATCCATCACGGCCCTCCAGAAGGAATCACAGTGACCCAGCTGATCACCCCACAATTGGTCACCCTCGACCAAAACCTGGGCGACTCCCCCGCCGACGTCATCCGCGTCCTGGCAGGCAAAGTTGCCGCCTCCGGCCGAGCTTCCGAGGTTGAGGGGCTCTTCGCCGACGCCTTCGCCCGCGAGCAGAAGACGGCGACCGGCGTCCCCGGCGGCATCGCCATCCCGCACTGCCGCTCGGCCGCCGTCACGGAGCCTGCCCTTGCCATGGCCCGCCTCTCCCACAAGGTGGACTTCGGTGCCAAGGACGGCCCGGCTGACCTCATCTTCTTTATCGCAGCCCCGGACGGCGCAGACCAGGAACACCTGAAGCTGCTCTCCAAGCTGGCGCGTTCACTGATCAAGAAGGACTTCACCGCAGCACTCAGGGCGGCAGCCACCGAGCAGGACATTGTGGACCTCGTCGACGGAGCGCTGGCAGACAAGCCAGCTGCTGCGCCCGCCGCTGCAGCTGCTCCCGCAGAAAACACGACGACGACTGCCGCACCCAAGCGCATCGTCGCAGTGACCGCCTGCCCAACCGGCATCGCACACACGTACATGGCGGCTGATTCGCTGGTTGCCGCTGCCAAGGAAATGGGCGTTGACCTGCAGGTCGAGACCCAGGGTTCCTCCGGTGCCAAGCCGCTGGATCCGGCAGTGATTGCTGCGGCCGACGCCGTGATCTTCGCCGTCGACGTCGACGTCCGCGGCAAGGAGCGCTTCGCCGGCAAGCCGGTCATCAACGCTCCGGTCAAGCGTGGCATCGATGAGCCCACCAAGATGGTCGAGGAAGCCCTGGCTGCCGCCGTCGACCCCCACGCACGCCGTGTTCCGCACTTCGGTGCCGAAGAGCAGGCTGAGCGTGCCGAGGAGGAAAAGGGCGAGCACATCGGCCAGAAGCTGAAGCGCGCACTCCTCACCGGCGTCAGCTACATGATTCCGTTCGTTGCGGGTGGCGGCCTTTTGATCGCTCTTGGCTTCCTCATGGGCGGTTACCTCATCACCAACTTCGCCGACAAGATCGTTGTTGAAAACAGCATCTTCAACCTCCCCACCGATTTCCCCGAGAACGCCTGGGGTCCGCTGGGTGCCTACATCGGCGCAGTCCTGTTCAAGATCGGCGCCCTGTCCCTCGGGTTCCTGGTTCCCGCACTGGCCGGTTACATTGCCTACGCCATCGCTGACCGCCCGGGTATCGCCCCCGGCTTTGTAGCCGGTGCTGTGTCCGGCTTCATGGGCGCCGGCTTCCTGGGAGGCATCGTTGGTGGTCTCCTGGCCGGCTACGTGGCCTACCAGATCGGCAAGCTGGACGTCCCGCGCTGGCTTCGCGGCCTGATGCCCGTGGTGATCATCCCTCTGCTCGCGTCCCTGGTGGCGTCCGGTTTGATGTTCCTGATCCTCGGCCGTCCGATCGTGGATCTGACCAACGCCCTCAATGCCGGACTTTCCAGCCTCACGGGAGCCGGAGCTGTGGTCCTCGGCATCATCCTGGGGCTCATGATGTGCTTCGACCTCGGTGGTCCCGTCAACAAGGTTGCGTACGCATTTGCCGTTGCGGGCCTCGGTGCTGCGAGTGTCAGCAACCAGGCTCCCTGGCAGATCATGGCAGCCGTCATGGCTGCAGGAATGGTTCCGCCGCTGGCCATGGCCCTCGCCACCGTCCTGGACAAGAAACTGTTCTCCTTGGCAGAGCGTGAAAATGGCAAGGCAGCCTGGCTCCTCGGGGCATCCTTCATCTCCGAAGGCGCCATCCCGTTCGCCGCAGCCGACCCCCTGCGCGTCATCCCGGCCAGCATGGTGGGCGGCGCCGTCACCGGTGCCCTGTCGATGGCCTTCGGTGTCACCTCCAAGGCTCCACACGGCGGTTTGTTCGTCTTCTTCGCCATCGACAACTTCCTCCTGTTCTTCCTCTCGATCGCCGTCGGCGTGGTCATCACTGCGCTGCTGGTCATCGCCCTCAAGCGTTGGGCCGTGAAGAAGCCGGTAGAGGCAGAAACCACCCCGGCAACCGTCAGCGTCTAGACTTCCCACAAAGCCACCCACCACCACAAAGGAGCACCAATGCCTGAACGTACAGCCACCATCGCTAGCCGCGTCGGCCTCCACGCCCGCCCGGCAGCCATCTTCGCCGAGGCTGCGGGAGACCTGGATATCGATGTCACCATCGCCCGCCCGGGAGAGCCAGCCGACGACGCCATGGACGCCGCCAGCATCCTTTCCCTGATGAGCCTGGGCGCTGCCCACGGTGACGTGGTGGTGCTGCGTGCCGAAGGTGAAGGTGCGGACGCAGCACTGGACAGCCTGGTGAAGATCCTCGAAACGGACCACGACGCCGAGTAGGGACACCCAAACCCCTCAGCGACACGCAAAGAGCCTGGTGCCACCCGGATATGGGTGGCGCCAGGCTCTTTGCATGTCCGAGGTACTTTTGCGTGTCCGGGGTGCTCTGCTTGCCTAAGGTGCTAGGGACCCGCCAGCTCGTCGAGATGGCGCGAGAGCACCCGGAGCATCGGACCCGCCTCCGGGAGTTCACCGCTCCACAATCCGTGCATCGCGATCCCATCAAGGAGCGCACGCAAGCGCTGGGCTTCATAGCCGGGGTCGCGCCCCGGGTTGAACTGTCCCGCTTCGGCCAGGAGCTGGAGGGCAACGTGACACACGCGGTCCACTCCCTCGCTGAGCCTGATCGCGGCAGGACGTAGTGCACTATCCGTCAGTGAGAGGACACCAAGCTGGACCTGCGCCACGAGTTCCAGCCGCCGTTCCTTGTCGAGAGGAAGCAACTGCAGGAGCAAGCCATCAACCAACGCCCGGCCAGTGAGCTCAAGGGCGGCGATTCGGGCGGTGACCCGGTCCTCAATGAGTTGCAGGCAGAACTCCCGCAGGGCATGTTGCGTGGCAAACGCACGCCGTAGCGAAGCGGCTGCGATGCCCGCTTCCGCTGCCACCCCGCGCACTGAAAGGCCCGAAAGGCCATCACGTTCGAGGACCCGCAGGGAAGCTTCCGCAATTGCTGCACTGCGTGCCTCTGTATCGATTCTCCGGGGCATGGAATCAGCGCGACGGCGTAGCAGCGGGCAAGGCGCGGGCAGCCTTCTTCGGCCAGATCGTGTAGCTCAAAGCCCAGAGGAAGTCGATGGCGAAGATGATGCCCAGGATGCGGAAGAAGTCCGAGAGCGCCGCGGTTCTTTCGGCGTCGTTGACGAGGAAGATAATCGCGCCAAGGGTCGCCGCTGCGATGGCAACCGCCAACCCGGTAAGGAGCACATCCCGCCAGCATTTGATGGTGTAGCGGGTTCCAGTGAGTCGTTCCGGCGCAGGTCCGCCCGCGAACCGGTGCTGGAAGTGCGCATCGGCCCAAGCCACCATGCGCTTGCCGTACGCGACAGAGACACCGATGTAGACCGCGGCGAGTCCGTGGTGCCATGAGGCTGTACCGCCGCCCAGCAAATCGACGGCGACCAAGGCAAGCAGGATGGCATCAATAACCGGAGCAAGGATCAGGAGGGCTCCGCCCAGGCGGGGACGACGCAGCAGATACCGTGCTGCTAGCCCGGCAAGGATCGCCACCCAGAACGCAACTTCACACACCACGATTGCCAACAGAATCACTTACGGCCCCCAGACGCCACGTCCATCAATTTTTATTAGTACGAGTGTACTCATAAAAACGACAGGCCTTCTCCGGGGGCACGGTTTAACTCGATGTTTCGCCGTTCAAGTAGGCGGCAACCGACGCTTCCGTTGGCTTGACGTCCTTGAGCTCCTCCGAGAGGTAGCCCTCGATAATCCGCGGATCCACATAGGAGGAGCGCGCCACAGAGGGCGTGTTGCCCAAGAGTTCGGACGCCTCTTTGATGGCTCGCACAATGGCTTGCCTGGGGGTTCCCTTATGCCCGGACTTGATGAGGCAGAGGGCGGCGGCCGCAGTGCCTTTCCAGGTCCGGAAATCCTTGGAGGTGTACGCCTCCCCTGAGATGCCCCTGAGGTATTCATTGATCATGGACGCATCCACCGACACCCAAGTGCCGTTGGCCTGGTAAGCAAGCAGCCGTTCCTTGCCGGGACGGTCCGCCAGCGGCTCCAAAAAGGCCGCCAAAGCGGGATCGTGGATGGAGGTATCCCAGAGCTGGCCGCTTTTGCCGGGGAACTTAAGGAAGACGTCAGGGCCCTCCACCCGCGCGTGGCGGCATCGGAGGGTGGTGAGTCCGTAGGAACCGTTCTGCTTCATGTAGACCTCGGAACCTACGCGCAGCGCGCCAAGGTCCATGAACCGTACAGCTGCTGCGAGCGTCTGCTGCCGGGGATCCGCGGCGTCCTGGAGATGGACCGTCACGTTGCGGCGGACCGTTGGCAGCACCAGGCCAAGTTTGGCTGCACGGATGAACTTCTCGGTGTCCTTACGTTCCCGCCACCCAGGATGGTAGATGTACTGGCTCCGTCCGGCAGCATCCACTCCCGTGGCCAGGATGTGGCCATGCTCGTAGGGACTGATCCACACATCGGTCCATGCAGGTGGGATCGCCAGCGCGTTGATGCGCTGGCGATCCTCCTTGCTGACCAGACTGCCGTCAGGGTGGCGGTAGCTGAACCCCGTACCAACCTTCCGGCGGACGATGCCGGGCTTGGAAAGGTCGCTTCTCTTCAGCCGCGGCATGGTCGCGGGGCTCTCTGTCTTCAGCCGGTCCGGTTGATGCTCAGGCTTCGTCCGGATCGGTAACGGCAGCGCCGGCGTTCATGATCTCTGCGTTGATCATCCAAACCAGCTGCTCAAGGCGGGCGATAAACGCGTGCAGCAGGTCCGCCGTCGTGGGATCTTCCTCGTCCACCTCGTCATGGACGTCGCGCATGGTCTGGACAGCGCGTTCCACGCGGTCGGTAACCAGCTTGACGGCGTTCTTGGTGTTGACCAGGCCTGCCGGGAATTCCTCCAGGCGGGTGCCCTTGGCGATGGTCGCGCTGCGGCCGTCCGGCAGGGCATGGAGGGCACGCATGCGCTCGGCGGTGTCGTCAGCGAACTGGCGGGTGGCCAGGACGAGTTCGTCCAGCTGGAGGTGAAGATCGCGGAAGTTCGGTCCCACGATGTTCCAGTGTGCCTGCTTTCCTTGGAGCTGCAGCTCGATGAGGTCTGTCAGGACGATTTGAAGGTTGTCTGCAAGCTGCTGTGACGCTTTCATGTGTTCCTCTCATGGACTTTCATATGAGCCAAAAACGCGCCGCAAGATTTCTGCGGCGACTGCCCAATCATCAGGTGACGACTGCAATAAGCCTTTCATAAGGGTGCTTAGTAGTACAATGAGGAGTGTTACTGTTCACAGCTGGCGAACTTCATCACCCGATGAAACGCCGGCTGACAGGGGCAAAGGCACTTCGAGGCGGCGGAACGCCTCCAAGTACCGGCATAACTAAATCGAAGTAAAACCGGAATGCATAGTTGGGAATCGGCGATTATTCAATGATTTCCCCGGAAAGGAATGTGCTGACCATGAATACGCTTCTGATCATTGCTGGTGTAGTAGCAATTGTTCTTCTTCTTGTGGGCGGCTTCTCGCAGGCCCTGAACTGGTTGCTGTGGGTAGGCGTTGTCCTTCTCGTCATCGCGGCCATCGGGTGGCTGCTGAGCTTCATGTCGGGACGCCGGGGCCATACGGTATAACCACCACCGAGGACTTCCGACAGGTCAACGAGGGCTGTACCTGCGCCCATCATTTGCACGCAGGGACGGCCCTCAGGCGCCCTTACCCTCCCTCAGACTCCTGCCCTGTAGCCTCTGACGGCGGCGCAGCATCCGGATCCTTGGGCGTGGGGAACTCGTCACCCGGTACTTCGGGAACTCCTTCAGCCGGCCGCTCCGGCGTTTCGCCCCCGTCGCCGCTGCCGGGCATCTCCTGTTCGGGAGTCGGCGTACCGTAGCCGCCGGGCTCGCTGTCCGGGTCCACGCGGTGCTCGTCCTGACTCATTTTCTTCCTCCTTGGAAATCCGTTGAGGCCCCGATAAGAGTTCGAGGAATGCTGACAGTCCGACCGTAGTCCGGCACATCCCCGGCGTCCACCACACAGCTGCGGAGGCATGCGAATGGCAGAACAGGAACAAGTTCCCAGAATCGGCAGGAACGAGTCCACGGAAGAACGCATGGACCGCAACTGGATGGAACTCATCCAGGAGCTGCGGGTATTGCAAACGGGCGTCCAGATCCTGGGTGGCTTCCTGTTGACACTGCCGTTCCAGTCACGATTCGGGGAACTGGACGACTGGCAGCGCGGCCTTTACCTGTTCAACGTGATGGTGGCTGCCCTCACTACAGTGCTCATCGTCATTCCGGTCAGCGTTCATCGACGGCTCTTCCGCCGCGGGCTCAAGGCCACACTCGTCTCCAGCGCCGACATTGTCACCAAATGGGCCTTGGGAGGCGTCGCGCTACTGATCGTGGGGTCCGCCACGCTGGTCTTCGATTTCACAGCCGGAAGGACCGCAGGCATTGTGGCCGGCGGCTTCATCGTCCTGACGTTGCTGTTGCTGGTGGTCGGCATGCCCCTGTGGCTCTACCGCCGGGGCATGAGCAACAACGGACACAACAAGGTGGATTGAGTCGCCTGGAAGCTGCCACGAACTCCGAAGTATCACATGACCACAAACTCAGGGAAAGGAACCTGAACATGCCGGAAAAGAAGAACCCAAGCATCAAAGACCCTGAACTCTATGAGGAACTGCGCGACGACGGAGCCTCCAAGGAAAAAGCAGCCCGGATCTCCAACGCAGCGGCAGCCCGGGGACGCAAGGACGTGGGCCGTAAGGGAGGCAAATCAGGGGACTATGACGATTGGACCGTCGACAAACTGAAAGCCCGCGCCAAAGAACTCGGCCTGAGGGGTTACTCGGGCAAGAAGAAGTCCGAACTCATTTCGATGCTGCGGAACCACTGACCCCGGAACCACTGACCCCGTCGCCCAGCCCCGGCCATGGCAACGTCAGAGCCGGGGCTCCGGCCTTAGTTTCCTGAGCCAGGTCTCCGTCTGGGCGATATGTGCGGCCGTCGCTGTCGCCGCCATGGTGGGATCACGCCGGGCGATCGCAGCCACGATCGCACTATGGCCTGCAGTGCTGTCCCTGCGCACGGCCGCGCCGTCCTCGCCGTCGAAAATGTGGAAATGCCCGCCTCGGGAGCGGAAAAGCCTGACCAGCGCATTCAGCGTCGAGTTGCCGCCCGCACGGCAAATTTCCTCATGGAACTCTGAATCCAGCTCGGAGTATTCGCCGGGGTCGACCGTGGCCTCCATGCTCTCCACAAGCGCGGTCAACTTCGCCAGGACTTCAGGAGTGGCATTGGCAGCCGCCGCCGCAGCGGCATGGGATTCCATGAGACGGCGGATCTCGAAGAGTTCCAGCAGACCGTCCAACGGCAACAGGTCCACCAGCAGGGCAAAGTTCTGAAGGATCACCGTGGGCTCCAGGGACGAGACGTACGTTCCCGAGCCATGCCTGGATTCCATGACGCCCAGTGCCGACATCGCCCTCACTGCCTCCCTGAGGGAACTCCGCGATACGCCCAGCTGCGCCGCCAACTCCGCTTCCGGAGGACATTTCTGACCAGCCGCGAGTTCACCCGAGGCAATTTTGTTCCTCAGGCCCTGCATCGCCGTTTCGACAGCACCCAATACGTCGCCTCCTCCAGATTCCGGTATCACGCTACCGCACCGGGGCGTCCGGGCAGCTGAGTGAGGGCATTGTCATGCCTTCTGTTCAAGACATCGTACCTTTAGACTCAAACATGGGCTGATGAGGCAGGAATATCACCAGAAAACGACAGAGTCATCTTATGACTATTTTGGATTGTCCGTTGTCTTGGTCAAAGCTGTGATGTAACTTACAGAGCGTTGACCCATCCCTCCGACGAAGGACGCCGTGTTCCCAGCACCCCTCACAGTCCCCCGCCCGATGTTGACCCCAGAGGGCCAGCCCGCAATGGCCGACTGGAGCCTTACACCGTCCAAGGTCCACCTCAACCACGGTTCATATGGGTCCGTTCCCCGCGCTGCCCAGGCACATCAGTTGAAGCTCAAGGAGCTTATGGACCAGAACCCCTGTCCGTGGTTCATGGGCCAATTCGAGCTGGTAGCCACGGCGCGACGGGAGATTGCAGAGTTCCTCAGGGTCCATCCGCAACACGTGGCGCTGGTCCACAACGCCAGCGCGGGCGTCAGTGCCGTCTACAACTCACTGGACTTCGCTCCCGGCGCCGAAATCGTGACCACCAACCACGCCTACGGAGCGGTGCTGCAGGGCGCGGAGCGGGTAGCCCGCAGGTGCGGCGGCCAGGTCCGGATTGCAGAGATACCCCTCGAGGCGGATGCGGAGGCAGTTTGCGCCCTGGTCATGGCGGAAGTAACTCCCAGGACAGCTCTGATCGTGGTGGACCACATCACCTCCGCAACTGCCCGGGCCTTCCCCGTCGAGGGAATCGCCCGCGCGGCTTCCCGTCTGGGTATACCTGTGCTGGTGGATGCCGCCCACGCTCCGGGAGTTCTGGAGTTCCCGGTCCCCGATTTTGAGGGTTTTTGGGTTGGTAACCTGCACAAATTCGCTTGTGCGCCACGAGGCACCGCAGCGTTGGTGGCGCGCGGACCAGAAGCACAGGCACTGGAACCGTTGATCGATTCGTGGGGGTTCCCGTACAGCTTCCCGGAGAACTTCGACCACGTGGGAACCCAGGACGTGACCTCGTGGATGGCGGCCCGGACCGCCTTCGACACCATAGAGGAGCGATACGGCTGGGCAGCTTTCCGCAGCTACGCCAAGGAGTTGTGCGACTATGGCCAATCACTGATCAGCGAGGCATTTGCCAGTGCCACAGGGCAGAACCCGGCAGTGGACGTCGGCATGCCGGTGGGACCTCTGCGCCTGATCCGCCTGCCGGAGGGGCTCGCCACTACCCACGAGGATTCCCACGCGGTCCGCGGCTACATCTCAGAACACCTGGACATCGAAACTGCCATCACCACGTTCAACGGACAAGGTTTCCTGCGGCTTTCGGCCCATTTGTACAACTCCCCCAAGGACTACGAGATATTCGCGGAAAAGGCAGTCCCGGAACTCGTCCGGCTTGCCCGTTCCCTCTAGACCCCCACCCGCACCCGCTCAGCCGGTGCAAATCACTCAACCAATCAACGGAGGACCCACGTGAAATCCAGAATTATGGCGTCTGCGGCAGCAGGCCTGGCGGCAGTTCTTGCACTTGCCGGGTGTGGAGGCGGCCAGTCAGCGGCCGATGGCAAGGTCACCTTGAAGATGGTGGAAAGCCTGACGAACCCCACCCGCACGGAAACCCTGAAGAAGCTCATTTCCGGTTTCGAACAGGCCAACCCCGACATCAAGGTGGAGCTCATTTCGCCTCCCACCGATCAGGCGGACCAGAAAATCCAGCAGATGCTCCAGTCCGGCAAAGGCATCGATGTGGTGGAAGCCCGTGACATCACAGTGGGTTCCTTCGGCGCCAACAACTGGCTCTACGACATGACCAAGGACCTCGATGGCTGGGACGGCTGGAACAACCTGACAGACAACGCGGTCACGTACTCGAAGCAAAACGGCAAGACCTACTACATCCCGTACGGTTTCTACGGCCTTTCCCTTTTCTACCGTTCGGACCTGGTCAAGGAGGCCGGATTCGACGGCCCTCCGAACAGTTGGGAAGAGATGGCGAAGCAGGCCGAGGCACTCAACAAACCCGCCGAAAACAAGTTCGGTTACGCCTTCCGTGGCGGCACCAATGCCAACTCCAACGCCGTCGCCATCATCGAGGCATACGTGGCAGACGAGATCGACCGGGAAAACGCCTTCAAGCTGACGAACGGCAAGACGATCTTCTCCTCCCCCAAGGCCCAGCAAGCCATGAATCTGTACATTGACCTGTTCAAGAAGGGTTCCCCGCCGTCGTCGGTAGCCTGGGGCTACCCCGAAATGGTGCAGGGCTTCAGCAACGGCTCCACTGCGTTCCTGCTGCAGGATCCCGAAGTCATTGCCACCGTCAAAGAGTCACAGTCCATCAAGCAGGACCAATGGAACGTCGCACCCTTGCTGGTAGGACCGGGCGGCAAGGCAATCCAGCCCGTGGCTTCGGCGGGTTGGGGCATCGCTGAGTCATCCAAGTCCAAGCCCGAGGCAGTCAAGCTCATCAAGTACCTGGCACAGGGAGATGCTGCCACTACGTTCAGCAAGGACAACAGCCTGGTGCCCACGCTGAAGTCCGCAGCCCAGGACACCTTCTACAGCACCGGACCATGGGCTGCCTACGTCAAGATGACTGAGAACCCTGACACGTACGTCTCGGCGATCCAGCCCCGCAGCGTCTCCTGGTGGACTGAATGGATCAAGAAGTCCGACGGTGAACTTCAACGCGTCCTCACGGGCCAGATGTCAACGTCTGACCTGCTGTCCAGTTGGGACAGTTACTGGACCGAAAAGATGAAGGGATAGCTTCCGGTGACTCTCGACGTCAAGCAGGCCGCACCGCCCCCTTCCGGGCGGAAAGCCGCGCTGTCGGAACCGGGCAGGGGCAACCCGTCCAAGCGACGGTTCAGCGGCCGGACAGCGCTGACCCTGCTGGCTTTCCTGGCTCCGGCTGCGGTCTTCGTGGGGATCTTCACGTACTACCCCATGATTGCCGGCAGCCAGATGGCCTTCCGGAACTGGAACCTGAACGACCTTTCCGATACCTCCTGGGTAGGTTTGGGGAACTTCCAGAGCCTGTTCGATGCCCCCGAGTTCGGAACGATTGTCCGCAATACGGTGGTGTGGGTTGTTGGCTCCCTGGTTCCGCAGGTGGTCATTGGCTTCGCGGTGGCACTGTTCCTGAAGCGCCGGTTCCGGATGCGCGGGGCGTACCAGGCCATGATCTTCTTCCCGTGGGCGGTGTCGGGTTTCCTCATCGGCATGCTGTTCCGGTGGATGTTCAATGCGGAGTTCGGGGTGGTCAACGACCTTCTGATGAAGGCGGGGCTCATCAGTTCGCCTATTCCGTGGCTGTCCGACCCCGGCTTCGCGATGACAGCGATCATCATTGCCAACATCTGGTACGGCGTGACGTTCTTCGCCATCATGATCCTCGCGGCGCTGCAGTCGGTGTCCGACGAAATGTATGAGGCAGCCGCTTTGGATGGTGCGGGCAAGGTACGGACGTTCTTCAGCATCACGCTGCCAAGCATTTCGACGACGCTGGCGCTGACCATCCTGTTGCGGGTGATCTGGATCTTCAACTTCCCGGACATCATCTTCGCCATGACAGGCGGCGGACCGGCCGACCAGACCCACATCATCACCACGTACATGATCAAAATTACCCAGGAGGGCGACTACGGAAAGGCGTCCGCCCTGGGGTTGATCGTGATGGTCACCCTCATGCTGTTTGCAGCCTTCTACCTCATGGCTGTCCGTTTCCGAAAGGCAGACCGATGATCAACACTCCCTCGCTCTTCGGCCGGGTTTCAAAGGTCGTCTTTTTGGGCCTGTGCCTGATCGTCACCGTCTTTCCGCTGTATTGGATCGTGGTGACGTCCCTCAAGGAGCCGGGGGCCATCTATTCGCTGCCCTTGGATTATTGGCCACGGCAGCTGTCGCTGGACAACTACATCGGTCTTTTCACGAAGTCCGACTTTGGCCAGTACATGCTGAACAGCCTGGTGGTAGCACTGGTGGCGTCGTCGGTGGCCACGCTCATCTCGTTGCTCTCCGCTTATGTCCTGGCGAGGTTCCAGTTCTCCGGACGAGGGGCTGTGCTTGGCGCGTTCCTCATCACGCAGATGATTCCCGGGTTCATTGCCTTGGGCCCGCTGTACCTGATGATGACCGACTTCGGGCTGGTGGATTCCAAGACCGGCCTGATCCTGATCTACATCGCCATCTGCATCCCGTTCTGCACCATCATGCTCCGCGGCTTCTTCGAGAACGTCCCCGACGCTTTGGAAGAGGCCGCCATGATTGATGGCTGTTCGAGGCTGAGTGCGCTCTTCAGGGTGATCGTTCCGGTGATGCTTCCGGGCATTGCGGCGAGTTTCGTCTTCAACTTCGTCAACTGCTGGAACGAGTTGTTCCTGTCCGTGACACTCATGAACAGCGACAGCAACAAGACCATCCCGACGGCGTTGGCCGGCTTTATCTCCAGCTTCAACATTGACTGGGGTTCCATGTCCGCTGCCGCGGTTTTGACAGTGGTACCCACGCTGGTGATTTTCGCGTTCGCCAGCAAGTTCATTGTCCAGGGGCTCACTGCGGGCTCAGTCAAAGGCTGAGCCAGGCACGCAAGAGGAAAGCAGCGCCGGTACCTTCCGGCGCTGCTTTCCTCTTGCGTATCAAGCGACTAAATGCCCGACGCCGGACTCACGCCTTTTTCTTCGCCCGCGCCTTTGGCTTGTCGGCAGTTTTGCCGGCGGCAGCGTCGTCGTCGGACGCTTTTTCCTTGCCGCGTTTCTTGTCGAGGCTGCGTTTCAGGGCCTCCATGAGGTCGATGACGTCGCCGCCTTCTCCTTCGCCTTCGACGTTGCCGAAAGTGGCCTCCGTGTCCAGGGCCTCACCCTTTTCGAGCTTGGCTTCGATGAGTGTCTTCAACTGGGCCTGGTAGTCGTCGGTGTATTCATCCGGGTCGAAGTCGTGGGCCATGGATTCCACCAGTGCGGAGGACATTTCCAGTTCCTTGTCGGAAATCTTGATGTCTGTTTCCAAGGACGGGAACTTGGCTTCGCGGACTTCGTCACCCCATAGGAGCGCCTGCAGCAGCAGCACGTCTCCACGCACGCGAAGGGCCCCCAACCGGGTCTTCTGGCGCAGCGCATACTGGACGATCGCGATCCTGTCCGTGTCCTCCAGCGTCTGGCGCAGCAGCATGTAGGCCTTGGGCGATTTGGAATCAGGCTCCAGGAAATAGCTGCGCTCGTACATGATCGGGTCAAGCTGCTCGGCGGGGATGAACTCCACCACCTCTATTTCGCGGCTGTTCTCCTCCGGCAGGGACTTCAACTCGGCGGCGGTGAGGACCACGGTGCGGCCCTCTTCCTCGTAGGCCTTGTCGATGTCCTCGTAAGCTACGACTTCGCTGCAAATTTCGCATTTACGCTGGTACCTGATGCGTCCGCCGTCCTTATTGTGGACTTGGTGCAGGCCAATGTCGTGATCCTCCGTGGCACTGTAGAGCTTCACTGGTACGTTGACCAGACCGAACGCGATAGATCCCTTCCATATAGCCCTCATGCACCCAGTCAACAGCACAACACAGCGGAGGAGAAGAGGTGGCAGGCAAGCAGCAGGAGCGGGTGACCGTGGAAGGCCACGAACTCACCCTCACCAACCTGGGCAAAATCATTTACCCGGAAACCGGGACCACCAAGGCTGAGGTCCTTGAGTACTACGCCACCGTGGCCCCCTTCCTCATCCCCGCCGCGGCCAACCGGCCCGTCACGCGCAAACGCTGGGTCAACGGCGTGGGCACGGCCGAACATCCCGGTGAGGTGTTCTTCCAGAAGAACCTGGAGGACTCAGCGCCACGCTGGATCCCCCGGGCCGCCATTCAGCATTCGGACCACACCAACGTCTATCCGATGGTGAACAACCTGGCCACGCTCACGTGGATGGCCCAGATCGCGTCCCTGGAAATCCACGTTCCGCAATGGCAGGTGGATGCTGCGGGCAAGCCCCTCAGGCCCGACCGCTTCGTCCTGGATCTGGACCCCGGTCCCGGAGCCGGACTGCCCGAGTGCGTGGAAGTTGCCACCCTGGCCCGTTCCATCCTGCAGGACATGGGCATGGAACCTGTCCCCGTCACCAGCGGAAGCAAAGGCATCCATCTCTATGCAGGGCTCGACGGCACGTTGAAATCCGAGCAAGTGTCCGCGTTCGCCCATGAGCTCGCGCGCGCCCTGGAAGCCGATCACCCTGGCCTCGTGGTCAGCGATATGAAGAAGTCCCTGCGCAAGGGCAAGGTCCTGGTGGACTGGAGCCAGAACAGCGGGAACAAGACAACGATCGTGCCGTACTCCTTGCGTGGCAGAGCCCAACCAACGGTGGCGGCTCCCCGGACGTGGCAGGAGCTGGCCTCTCCTTCCCTTGACCAGTTGGACTACACGGAAGTGATGGAACGGGTCAGTTCGGGCAACGACCACTTCGCGCCCATTTCGGACCGGCACCTGCCGCCCCATGGCGAGGACGACAATGACGACGCCGGTGCGTCCGCTGTATCGGGCGGTGGCCGCGAGCGCGTGGTAACGGTCGGGAATCGTCTCGCCAAATACGTCGGGATGCGCGATCCGGGCAAAACCCCGGAGCCGTTTCCGTCGTCGTCGGCTGCTTCTGCGGTGTCGCAGGGCCCCGCTTCCTCCGCGCAGCCCAAGCCGGACGATCCTGCGCCGGCCGGCGGAATCTTCGTGATCCAGGAGCACCACGCCCGCCGCTACCATCTTGACCTGCGCCTGGAGCACAACGGTGTCCTGGCTTCCTGGGCGCTGCCCCGCGGTGTCCCGGAAACGTCCGAGCGGAACAACCTGGCCGTGCACACCGAGGACCACCCCATGGAGTACGCAACGTTCGCCGGGGTCATTCCGAAGGGCGAGTACGGGGCGGGAACCATGACCATTTGGGACCGTGGCGAGTTCACGTGCGAGAAGTGGCGCGATGGCAAGGAAGTCATCGCGACGCTCACGGGCGAGCCGGGTGGTGGACTGGGCGGCACCAAACGCCTGGCCTTGATCAACACGGGCGACCGCTGGCTGATCCACCTGATGAAGGAACAGCCGGGCGCCAGGCGGACCGCCGCAACCGCGCCCGCAGCGAAGCGCCAGGCCCCGCCGGAACCGGAGTCAGCGCCCGAGCCCAAGCAGGAGCCACAGCCCTTGCGCGACTACGCTCCGATGCTCGCCACGTCCGGGACCACCGCTGATCTTCGCGGCGACAACTGGCTGTATGAGCTCAAGTGGGACGGTATCCGGGCCATCATCACCGGTACCGAGGGCCGGATCCGCCTTATGAGCCGCAATGGGAACGACCTCACGGCTGCCTATCCAGAACTGACGGACCGCGCGTGCTGGCCCGAAGGGGACTTCGTGGCAGACGGCGAAATCGTCGCCCTCGGCAAGGGGTCCAGGCCGGATTTCGGCCGGCTGCAGCTCCGTATGAACCTGGTCAAAACGGCCGACATCGAGCGTGCCCGGGTCTCGGTGCCGGTACAGCTCATGCTCTTTGATTTGCTGTACGACGCCGGCGCGGACTTGAGCGGGCTGCCTTTCGTCGAGCGTCGCGAAAGGCTGGACGCGTTCGCCGAACGCATGCCCGGCGGCTGCCCGGTTCACGTTTCCGCCGTGTTGGATCACGACGTCGACGACCTCATGACCAGCGCCGCGGATCTGGGCCTGGAGGGCGTGATGGCCAAGAAAGCCGACAGCCGCTATGTGGCCGGCCGCCGCAGTGCTTCGTGGATCAAGCTCAAGCTGGAGCAGAGCCAGGAAGTGGTGGTGGGCGGGTGGCGGCCCGGCGCAGGCGCCCGAAGCGGAACTTTCGGGGCGTTGCTGCTGGGCATTCCCGACGGCGACACCTTGCACTACGTGGGAAGGGTGGGCACGGGGTTCAAGGACTGGCAGCTGCGGGACATCATGGAGCAGTTGGAGCCCTTGATGGTGGACGACTCCCCGTTCAAAGACATTCCGAGGGAGGACGCGGCCGGAGCGCACTGGGTGAAGCCGGTGCTGGTGGCCGAGGTGACTTTCGGCAACTGGACAGGCCCTGGCAGGCTTCGTCATCCGGTGTGGCGGGGCTGGCGTCCGGACAAGTCCCCCTCAGACGTCAGCCAGCCCAACCAGGGGGAACGATAACGCTGTACTGACGGGTCAATACGACGTTTGTTGTCCCCCGGTTGGGCTGGCTGTGCTGTTTGGTGCGGCTAGGAGGAGTGTGGCATCTGCGGGCGGCTGGTCCGGTGGATCGCCGTCACGGCTGCTCCCTGGCCCATGCGTCCGTGGGCCTGGTCGCGTTCCTTCGGGTGGCGGCGTTTGCCGTTTCCGTCAGGCCACTGCTTGCTTGGGTCCGCACCCAAGGCCACGGCAATGGTTGTTGGCTCGGGCATGGGAGCCATGTCCATGGACTCCACCAAGTGGCTTGCAACCGCAGGATCGATGCTCTCAGTATTGTGATTCGCAGTCATGGTTCTTCCTTTCCAGTGCGCCTGTCCGCTGGACTTACCAGCGGACCTTTTTCTCGGTCTTGGCCTGCTTACCGCTCGCGGCCGTGGGTTTGTGCCCCTTACCGGTGCTTTGCCAGCCGGCCGGTGCGCCACCGCCGGACTTACTGGCCAGCATCGCCCTCTGGGCGTCGGTCAGCTTGGATTTGATACCGCCGGCAGCGGGGGTTTTGTTGTTATCTGTCGGGTTGGCAGTCATATGGACTCCTGGAAGTAAGTGAGTCCTGAAGAGACACGTATCCCGTGGCGTTCGGTTCGAGAAAAGGCGTCGACAACGGGAACGGCATGGAGGCAAGCCTCAACAGGCGTGGATTTTTGTCTTCTGTCAGGCAGGGCGTGCTCACAGCAGAGCACGGGCCTGTCTACTCAAAAATCAGTGTTCCCATGCGTCATACCCTAACCGCGATCCTCCATATTTGTGAACCCCTCAGCTAGCATGACTCTCGTGATCCGGACTACGTCGATCGTCGCTGCCCTTCGCGATGCCGGTTGTGTTTTTGCCGAGGACGAAGCCCGTCTCCTGATCGATGCCGCCACCCATCCGGAGGAGCTCAACCGGATGGTGGACCTGCGCGTCACCGGACTGCCACTGGAGCACATTCTCGGATGGGTGGATTTCTGCGGGACCCGGATAGCTGTTGATCCGGGGGTGTTCGTGCCCCGGCGTCGCACCGGGTTCCTGGTGCGGCAAGCGGCTCTCAAAGCCCGTCGGTCAATCGTTGGGCGCCGTGCCGTCGTCGTGGATCTCTGCTGCGGGTCCGGAGCGATAGGTGCCGCCCTCAACGACATTCTGGGCGGCTGCGAACTGCACGCCGCGGATATCGATCCTGCCGCGGTGGCGTGCGCCAGGCGCAACCTGGAGCCTCGTGGCGGCACTGCTTTTCTGGGCGATCTCTTCGATCCGCTCCCCCGCCGGCTGCTGGGCCGGGTTGACGTGCTCCTGGTCAATGCTCCCTATGTCCCGACGGAGTCGATCAGCCTGATGCCTCCGGAAGCGCGGCTGCACGAGCCCGCTGTGGCGCTCGACGGCGGCGCTGACGGTTTGGATGTGCAGCGTCGGGTGGCGCTTGGGGCGCCTGGGTGGTTAGCGCCGGGCGGGTGGCTCCTGATCGAGACGTCGCGGCAGCAGTCCGTCGAAACGGCCGCCCTCCTGAGCGCCTCGGGGTTGATGGTCGACGTGGTGACGGATGAGGATCTCGATGCCACACTAGTGGTGGGGGCTGCACCCGGCCAGGGATGATTCGTCACTTTTAGGGCCGGAAATGGCCCTGTTAAGTGGGCATAGCTAAACAATTTGGTAACAACGCGCCTCGCGGGGCAAAAACCACCCGACTTCCGCGTCCTTACAGGGCAAAAGCCGGTAATGAGATGCAACACACCTAGGCAATTTGCACCCTCTTAGGGGCCAAAAATAGGATCTCAACTCGGGTTTTGGGGCCGAACCGCGTAAAATTGAAACCCTGCCCAGAGCGGGGCAGCAGAAGTCGCAAGCAAATGACCTCCCTAGGAGAAGCCCAAATGCCCACAGACCAAAGCAACACCGTCTCTCCGGATGGCGCAAGGAACGCCACCGGGAACCAGGTATTGGCAGGCCACACCCCGGCCGCCACGAACGCAGCAAACGCAATTAAGACCGCAGCAAAGAAAACGAAGCTCCGCCCGAAGCGCCGATTGAAAGAATCGGACGTCAACGTGGTGGATAAGCCGATGCTGCGCAAAGCACTCGGCGGCACCATCGTCGGCAACACCATGGAATGGTACGACGTCGGTGTCTTCGGCTACCTCATCACAACCATGGGCCCTGTCTTCCTCCCGGAAGCAGACAAGTCTGTCCAGACACTCTTTCTTCTGGGCACCTTCGCCGCAACCTTCATCGCCCGCCCCCTCGGCGGCGTCGTGTTCGGTTGGCTTGGCGACAAGGTGGGCCGCCAGAAGGTCCTCGCAGCAACACTGATGCTGATGGCGGCAAGTACGTTCGCCGTCGGCCTCCTTCCCGGCTACGCGCAGATCGGCATCTGGGCCGCCGCGTTGCTGGTGATCCTGAAGCTCATCCAGGGCTTCTCCACCGGTGGCGAGTACGCCGGTGCCACAACCTTCGTCAGCGAGTACGCCCCGGACAAGCGCCGCGGCTACTTCGCCAGCTTCCTTGATATGGGCAGCTACATCGGCTTCGCCCTCGGCGCCGCCCTGGTTTCGGTCCTGCAGCTCACGCTGGGACAGGCCGCCATGGAGGAATGGGGTTGGAGGATTCCGTTCCTGATTGCCGGTCCTCTGGGCCTCATCGCGGTGTACTTCCGTAGCAAGATCGAGGAGTCCCCCCAGTTCCAGGCAACCCTGGACGCGCAGGAGGCTTCCGCCAAGGACGCAGCTTCGCAGGACGCCGCAGTCGCCAAGGGCCCCATCGGCATCGTCAAGGCCTACTGGCGCCAGATCGTGCTGGCCATGATCCTCGCGGCCGCTGCCAACACCGTCGGCTACGCGCTGACGTCCTACATGCCCACGTACCTCACTGACTCCAAGGGCTACGACCCCGTGCACGGCACCCTGCTGACCATCCCGGTCCTGGTGATCATGGCTGTTTGTATCCCGCTGACAGGTAAGTTGTCCGACCGCATCGGACGCCGCCCGGTCCTGTGGGTTGGCGCAGGCAGCACCATCGTGTTCTCCGTCCCCGCGTTCCTGCTGATCGGTATCGGCGAGATCTGGTCCACGCTGGCCGGCCTTGCGCTGATCGCCTTCCCGGTGACGTTCTACATCGCCAACCTGGCCTCGGCACTGCCGGCCTTGTTCCCGACGTCCAGCCGTTACGGCGGAATGGGCATCGCTTACAACTTCTCGGTTGCGATCTTCGGTGGAACCACACCGTTCATCGTGCAGGGCCTGATCGAAGGCACGGGCGATGACATGATGCCTGCGTACTACCTGATGGCCACGTCCATTGTGGGCGCCATTGCCATCTACTTCCTGCGTGAATCGGCCCAGCGCCCGCTGCCGGGCTCCATGCCCAGCGTGGACACCCAGGCTGAGGCACGCGAGCTCGTCGCCACGCAGGACACCAACCCGCTCATCAACCTGGACGAGATGCCGTTCGACGGCCAGCCGATCGATGATGCAGTGTTTGGTAAAGGCAAGTCGGATCTGACCCCCGCGTAGGCCCCCTTTGCCTGCAACTTCTGCATAGCGACGCACACTCCAAGCGTCACGGATAGTTCGCGGCAGCTGCCGCCCACCGCAGCCACCAGCCCCAAGGCGCTCTCCTTGAGGTTGGTGGCTGCGGCTGTTAAAGCCCCGATTGTGCAGCCACTGCCTCGCCGATAATCCGTGCCCCCTCAGGGAATCGACCGGGATTCGGACCGGCGTAGTTGAGCCGGATGTAGGGGCCTTCCGGTTCTGCCGGGAACCACTCGGTCCCGGCAGCAATCAGGACGCCGGCCGCTTCGCAATCCTTGGTGAGCTGCTCGACGTCGAACCCGTCCGGCATCCGCAGCCACAGGTTCAAACCGCCCTTGGGAAGGTGGCTCAGGTGCGCCTGCGGTACGTGCTCGCGGAGGCTGGTGACCAGGAGGTCGCGCCGCGACTGCAGCTGATGACTGAGTCCGCGGAGGTGCGTTTGCCACGCGGGCTGGGTGACGACGTCGAGCGCTGCCGCCTGCAGCAGCCCGCTGACGTACATCGACTCGGCAGCCTGGGCGCCCATGATCCGTTCACGGGCGGGGCCGCGGGCGATGATCGCAGCCACCCGGATGGATGGCGAGACGCTTTTGGTCAGGGAGCGGATGTAGACGACGTGCCCGGAGTCGTCCTTTGCCGCGACGGGCACCGACGGCGCCGTGATGCCGAAATCGTGGGCCCAGTCGTCCTCCACAAGGAAAGCCCCGTGGCGCTGAACGATCCGCAGCACTTCCTCGCCGCGTTCCGCGGACCACTGGGCGCCCGTGGGATTGGCGAAGTTGGGCTGCGCATAGAAGAGCCTCGCCCCGGATTCCTCGAAAGCCCTGTCCAGTTCGTCCGGGTCCGGCCCCTCCGGGCCGCTGGGGACAGGAATGACGTTCACGCCCGCCTGCCCGGCGGCAAGCAGCGCTCCCCAGTAGCTTGGCGACTCCACCAGCAGCGGCTGCCCGTGGCCCACCAGGCCGCGGAAAATTGAGCTCAGTCCGCTTTGGCTCCCGGGAAGAATGACGACGTCGCTCGGCTGGGGAGGCGTGACGCCCACCGGCGTTGAGGTACTGAGCTCCTGCGCGAACCAGGATTGGAGTTCCGGAAAACCCTGCGCCGGGGGCCGCGACAACGCGGCATCGCCCCGGGCTGCGCGGGTCAGCGCGGCGCGGACCTGCCGCTCCGGCAGGAGTTCCCGAGCGGGATAGCCGGAATGGAAAGCGATGACGTCGTTGGAGGCGCTGCGCATGGCGGCGGAGTTCAATGGCCTGGCCGTTTGGGCCGATCGCAGGGCGGCTGTCTGCCAGCCGTAGTCGGAGGGCCTGGCCGTGCGGTAGGCGCGAACGAACGTCCCCACGCCCGGCCGGCTCTCGATCAGGCCTTGGGCGGTGAGGGTTCGCAGCGCTTTTTGCACCGTTACGGGGCTCGCCTGGTACTCCGCGACGAGTTGCCTGGTAGATGGCAGTTTTGCTCCCGGAGCGGCTCCGGCGATCCACTCTTTTACTCGCGAGACGATCCGGGAACTGCTATCGTTGTTCATGAGTCACAATAGTAGCGCTACTACACTTTCGCGGCCAGTGATATCCACCAAGACCTCGACCGGCATCTGGTGGGGGCTCCTCGGCGTCCTGGCATTCTCCTTCACGGTCCCACTGACCCGCGTGGCTGTAGAGGGCATGTCTCCTCTCTTCATCGGAGCCGGAAGGGCAGTGGTTGCGGCCCTCCTTGCCGCGCTGGCACTGGGCCTGACCCGTCAACGCTTCCCCCGCGGCCGTCAATGGTTCCGCTTGGCCGTAGTAGCGGGCGGGATCGTGGCAGGTTTCCCCTTGTTGACGACCTTCGCCCTCACCAGCACCTCCGCAAGCCACGGTGCTGTCGTGATCGCGCTACTGCCCGCCGCCACCGCCACGATAGCGGTGATCCGCGGCCGGGAACGCCCCCGTCCATTGTTCTGGATCCTCACGGCAGTAGGTGTCGTAGCCGCCCTGGTTTTCGCCCTGGTCCAGTCCGGCGGATTCGGCTCCCTGCACTGGGCTGATCTCCTGCTGCTCGGTGCTGTCCTGGCTGCAGCCATCGGCTACGCAGAGGGCGGACTGCTGGCCCGTGAATTGGGCGCCTGGCAGACCATCTCCTGGGCATTGGTGGTGGCCTCCCCCGTCATGATCGTGCTGACACTGGTCTCGCTGGGTTCCGGAATGCCCGCCGCGTCACCCGTCCAGTGGTTGTGTTTCGCCTACCTGGGGGTCGTGAGCATGTTCCTGGGCTTCTTCGCCTGGTACCACGGACTCGCGATCGGCCCCATGGCTCAGGTCAGCCAGATCCAACTGGTCCAACCCGTCATGAGCATCGCGTGGGCCGGGCTGTTGCTGGGCGAGCCGATGACGTGGACCACCGTTGTGGGCGGACTGGCGGTGGTCCTCTGCGCAGGAGCCGCTGTCCGCGTAAGGCTCAACCCGCCGTCGAAATCCTGAACGCACTGAAAGGAAGAAAACATGTACACCCCAGCGCATTTCGCGGCATCCGATGAGGCCATGGCCCATCTGCTCAACCACAGCGGGGCCGCCAACCTTGTCACCATGACGCCGCACGGGCTGCTCGCCACCCTCCTGCCCTTCGTGTACGAACCGGCGGTCGGTGAGCATGGGGCGCTGCAGGCCCACATGGCCCGGAACAACACCCAATGGTCCTCCCCCGTTACCGGTGAAGCCCTGATGATCGTCCAAGGCGCGGACGCGTACATTTCGCCGTCGTGGTACGCGTCGAAAGCAGAGCACGGCCGTGTGGTGCCAACCTGGAACTACTCCACAGCGCATGTCTACGGTGAGCTTGTTGTTCATGACGACGCCGAATGGCTGGGCCGGCATGTCCGTCGCCTCTCCGGGCAGCACGAGGCCGGTATGCCCCGGCCGTGGACGGTGGATGAAGCACCCGAGCGGTTCATTGCCGGACAACTGAGGGCGATTGTCGGCGTCGAACTCGTGATTACCCGGGTGGAGGCGAAGACCAAACTCAGCCAGAACCGTACTCCAGCGGATGTTGACGGCGTGATTGCCGGGCTCCGTGCCTCCGGCGACGCGGCGAGCGCGGCGGATGTGGAACGGGCGCGGACCTCGTAGACTCGGCGCATGCGCGAGGAAACTGCACAATCCCGGGGGCCTGTCGGCTCGATCCACCATCTGGAAATCTGGGTGCCGTTCCTTGAACGCGCCAGGGAAGAGTGGGGTTGGCTCCTGGGCCAGCTCGGCTACGAGCCGTTCCAGCAGTGGCCCACCGGGTGCAGTTGGAAGCTCGGCGGGACGTACGTGGTGGTGGAACAGACCGATGCCATCACGGGTACGGCCCACCGCCGGACCGATCCCGGGGTCAACCACGTGGCCTTTCACGCAGGCACGCGGGAGAACGTGGACAGGATCCGGTCGCTCGGCGCGGACGCGGGCTGGTACGAGATGTTCGAGTCCAAGTATCCGCATGCCGGCGGTCCGGACCACTACGCCGCCTACCTGCTTAACACCGACAGCTACGAGGTTGAACTCGTAGCTGAATAATTACACCGGAGGAACAGCAGGACGCCACATCGCCACCCGCGGCCAACGGGTCAGCCCCAACTGTGCCTCGTGTTCCATGAGGTGCGTGAGCTCCGGACCCCAGCTGCCGGCGTCGAGCACTTCAAAACCAAGCCGACGATAGTACGGAGCGTTCCAGGGCACATCCCGGAACGTGCTCAATGTTTGCCGTTGCATGCCGTGGCCGCGCGTCCAGATCCGCGCGGCGTGCAGCAGTTCGTGGCCGATGCCCTGATGTGCGTAGTCGGGGTGGACGCTGACCTGCTCCACGTGGCCGTTTCCATCGACGACGTCGGCCAGCAAGTACGCCACCGGATAGTCGAGTCCGTCGACGTACACCCAAGCACGTCCGGCTGCCGCGTAGGCGCCCAACGTTTCCACGGGAAAAGGCTCGTCGTCCGCGATCTGGTCCATGCCGAGCTGCCGGAAAGTCTCCCCCGCGGCGCGCTCGATGTCCTGCATCATCTGCAGGTCGTCCGAGTGGGCCAGCCGGATCATTGCCGTGCGTCCAGCGCGGGAGGAGCCACCAGGAATTTATTGCGTTCTTCAATGAGGTTCTGCATGTACCGGGCGAGGACCAGCTTTTCCGCCAGCCGGCCCAGCGGTCCGAACGGCGCCGCGAATTCGATGGTGTCCACCATCAGTGTCCCGCTGCCCTCGGGCCGGAACTCATGCGTGTGGCGGAGGTACTTGAAGGGGCCCATCACCTGTTCGTCAGAGAACGACGCCGGAGCCTCCATCCGCACGATGCGGCTGGTCATGCGGAACCGGACTCCCAGGTGCCAGGCCTGCCAGGTGACGGTCTCGCCTTCCGAGATCAACCCGGACGTCACCCCCGCGATGGCTTTCTCACGACTCTTGGTCATCGAACCCACGTGGCCGTCGATGTTCCGTGACAGGTCGAACAGCTCCTGCGGCGACATGCTGGAGCGGGTGCGGCAAACGAAGGCGACAGGCATACCTCGATCTTCCCAGACGTTCCCGGTTCGGCATGCCCCGGTTCACTACGGGTTGTGACCGGGCTTATGGCGGCGTACGGACAGCCCTGATAATTTCGAAAGCAAACCCTGAATGATTGGTGGTGTTTCCTGTGCCCGCACTTCTGATGCACGCCCGCGAACTCCACCGTCTTGGGCCGGCGAACAACGATCGTCTTTCTGCCGTAAGGGTTGCCCTGAGCGTTGCGCTGCCTGGGCTCTTCCTGATCCTCGTCGGCCGCCCCGACCTCATGCTGTACGCAGTTTTCGGTGCGCTCACGGGGATGTACGGCCGCAACGAGCCCCACCAACTCCGGCTCAAGCACCAGGCACAGGCCGCATTGATCCTGGTGGGCGGACTTACGATCGGCGTTTTCCTGTCCGTGAACCACATCCATTCGTGGTGGCTGGTGCTGGTGGCTACCCTGTTTGCCGGTGCCGGGTCCCTGTACTCGGACCGCGTCCGCCTCAAACCGATCGGACCGTTCTTCGGCATCCTCGCGCTGGGCGCCTGCGCTTCCGTCCCCACCAGCGTGACCTTCTCGACGGCGGTACTCATCGGAGCTGCCTCGGCTGCCTTCTCCTTGGTGGTCGGTTTCGCCGGCTGGTTCCGGCGCCGCACCTGGGTGGCCGGTGCTGCGCGGGAAGCCCCTGCCCTCCGGGGCGCGCTTCGCCATGCAGCCCTGGTCCATGCCGCGCGCTACTCCTTGGCGGTGAGCGCGGCCGGCGCCATCGGTGTTCTGAGCGGCAGCGGCCACCCGCACTGGGCCATGGCTGCAGCCGCAGTGCCGCTGGCCGGTGCCGACCTCCCAAGCCGCGTCCACCGGGGCATCCACCGCATTGTGGGGACGTTCCTCGGGTTGGCGGTGGTCGCCGTCGTCCTCTTCCCTGGTCCGTTGTCGCCACTGCAGTACTTCCCCGGCCATTCCGCCCTGGTCCTGGCCGTCGTGGTGATGCTCTGCCAGTTCCCCACGGAGCTGTTCATGGCCCGGCATTACGGCTGGGCGATGGTGTTCTTCACGCCGGTAGTCCTGCTGATCGCGCAGCTTGCGGCTCCGATGGACCCGGGTGTGCTGGTGATGGAACGCGCCATTGAGACGTTCATAGGTGCAGTGGTCGGAATCTCGGTGGCGGTGTTCGTGCGGAAGCCGCGCACCAAGGCACTCCCGGCCTGACATCCACGGGCCCCGTCTTCAGCTGCCTGCGGCATACTGGTTCAATGCAGGCGACGACTGTCCTGGTCGAAGGCGAAAGCGACCGGCTCGCGGTCGAGATGCTCGCGCGCCGTCGCGGATATGACCTGGACGCGGCGCATGTATCGGTGGTCCCCATGGGAGGCGCCACCAGCATTGTCCGTTACCTCGATATTTACGGCCCGGCCGGCGCAAACCACCGGCTCCTTGGGCTGTGCGACGAGGGCGAGTCCCGTGGCGTTGCCCGCGCGCTGGGCCGGGCCGGACTCGGCGCGGGCCCCTTGTACGAACTCGGATTCCAGGTTTGCCGTGCTGATCTTGAGGACGAACTCATACGCTGCCTCGGCATTGATGCCGTGCTCGGTGTCATCGACACCCAGGGTGAGCTGGCGTCGTTCCGGCTGCTCCAACGCCAGCCTTCGCAACGAGGACAGCCGGTTCCGTCGCAACTACGCCGTTTCTTTGGTGGACGCAGCGGGAACAAGATCCGCTACGCGCCCCTGTTGGTGGCAGCCCTGCCAGCGGGCCAAGCTCCGGATCCACTCGCGCGGCTTGTCGACGCGTTGGCGAACGGGAGTTAGGGCTCCAGCGGCCGGCGCGGTGGTCCGGCGGTCAGCTTTGCCGGAAGAACGCGAGCGAAGAAGCTGACCACTTTGTACCGTTTGGTGGGGATGGAAACGCCCTTCCCCTTGGCGTTGTCCTCCAACCCTTCCCGCACCACACGCTCGGCGGTGAGCCACAGGAAGCGGGGGGCCACCGATTTGTCCATGCCCATGCGGTCGTGGAATTCGGTGTGGGTGAAACCCGGGCAGACGGCGGTGACCAGCACCCCGGACTTGGCGTACGTGGTGTTGGCCCAACGGCTGAACGTCACCTGCCATGCCTTGGCTGCGGAGTAGGTGCCCCGGTTGGCGAAGGCGGCAACACTGGCCACATTGATGATCCGGCCCTTGCCGCGGGCCAGCATCACTTCCAGCGCGGCATGGCACAGTTCCATGGGCGTTTGGACGTGCAGCCTCAAATGGCGGCGTTCCTCGGCCAATTCGTTGTCCTCGAACGACTTCAAGAGCCCCACTCCGGCGTTGTTGATCAGCACATCCACCGGCCTCGCAGCGTCCCGGAGGCGGTCCGCCACAGCCGAAACGCCGACGTCGGTGGTCAGGTCCGCGGGCAGCACCTCTGCCAGGATGCTGAAGTCGCGTTCAAGCTCCGCGGCTTTTTCCTTCAACCGCTGCTCGTCCCTTGCCACCAAAACCAGGTGGTGTCCCGACTCGGCGAGCTGACGGGCGAACTCGGCACCGAGCCCGGCAGTTGCTCCAGTAACAAGTGCGGTGAGTTCATTGGCTCGAGTCGTCATGGCCCAAGACTAGCCCCCGCTCCTTACCAGCAGGCCCCGATCGACGCAGGGTTCCTAGATGAAGGGATGCGGGAGCACGTTTGCTTGCAGGCCGCCGGGTCCGGACAAGCTGCCACGGTGGAGGACGTTCCATTCCAGGGCATCGGACATGCGCAGTGGCTGCAACGTGTCGCAGAAGATTTTCACCACACACCAGCCCATGTCCCGGATGGCTGGCGGAAGGCGCGGCGTCAGGTCAACCACTGTGTGCTCCGGCAGGCTCTCCAGCCATGCGGCGTTTTTTCCCTTGACGTGCGGCGGCTCCGCGGCTCCGGCAAACCGCTCTGCCCGGGGTATACGCGCCAGCCACCCACGGATGCGCCCAATGCTGGCGTCCGAGGCCCAATACCGCGCTCTGTCCATCTCGTTCGCAACCGGCAGGGACACGGCCTTTTCGCCCTCGAAACTCTTCATATTGATGAGCAACGACCTGATCTGAAGCGACTCCTGGACGGCCCGGAGTACTCCGATGGAAGGGTCCCGTTCCAGTCCGAGGCCCGCCCCCACAACCCCCTGAACGCCGTCAATGGCCACCACCATCCATACCGCGTGGCCGTGTGGCTCTTCAAGCCGGATGACTTCCAGCTCCACACCCTGGGCGGCTGCCACGGAGCCAAGGTCCAGGGCCTGCCGGCCGAACGCCTCATCACGCAGGGCGTACCGCCGGGCTCCTTCCGGTTGTGCCCAACCCAGCATCGCCGAGCTCCGTTCGATGATCTCCTTCGCGGCAGAATTGGCCGCCGAGGTCAGATCAACGCCGGCTGCGGTTCCGGAAGGGCCGGGGTCAAAAAGGTCTGTCACGCCGGGCAGCGGCGGAAAGTCAACCGCGGCCGCAGGGACAGCAACGGCCGCCGTCGCGCCATCTCCGCTGTACCTTGTTCCTGTATAGAGAGGCAGATCCGTCGCTACGGAAATGTCGCCCCACGACGCACCGCGGGGAGCCATCGGAAATCCGTCGCCGGCAGGCAGTTTTGTCCCGGGAATGAGAGCACTGCGCTCAACAGCTTCGCCGGCGGCACGGGCAAGGGTAGGCGCACGCCGGATTCCGGCCGCGCCAACCCAGCTCATGTCGATTCCGGCGTCCGCCTCATCGGGTCGTTCCTGACCAATATCCACTGCGACGGTCCAGAGCAGGTTCGTGGACCCGTCGGGACGGAGCACACGGACGCTGCGGGCAAGCCCGTTCGCAGGATTCAGTGTCTGCTGATAGTCAACGGCCATATGAATCGCTCCCTGTTTGCTGCAGGCCGGCTTGCTGGAAATTGGCAGGGGACAAGGCAGCCGCAAAGAGATCCACGAGCTCCCCATGTCCCACTGCCCGCTTCATGGGACGTCCACGGCCGAAGCGTCCAAGGGTCCTGGTGGCCAAGGAATCGGCCAGATCGTCCACCTGCATTCCGTCTCCGCCGGCCAGTCCGCCGACCAAGGCACCGCCGTCGGGCCCCTTCAGTGTTGCGGTCACCGCAGCGGCGGCTCCAACGGAAACCAGGGGCCAGAGCTCGTCCAGTTTCCGCTGGTTTCCCCATGCTGCCTTCCCGTTGCCTACAGCTTCCAACCAGGGCCGCAGCAGGAGCGCGGAGGCTTGGTTCTTGCGCAAACCCAAAGCCATGGACAGCTCGTTGGCCGGAAACCAGAGCGACGACGGCGCGGGGCCACGTCCGCGCAAGGACCAACCAGCGTGCGATTCGGCGCTCAGCAGGGCAGCATCCACTCGTTCAGACGGGGACAACCGGAAGTCCGTCTTCTGCCCGGCCGCCAAGTGTTCTCCTGCCTCCGCAAGGAGCCAGCTGCCCTGCGCATCGGAGTAGGCCAGGTCCGGGGTCCCCTCAACAAGGGACGTCAGGAGCCGGACTGCCGGTTCCAGGAGGCCTTCGGCAATGAGCCAGGGCGGCGCTTCAAGGAATTCCGGATCATAAGCGACTGCCGAGGTTTTCAGTCCCTCCAGCAGGACAAGGCTCTTGGCACGGAATCCGCCGTGACCTTCGGCCGGCCCAGCGGATTCGAAGCAGGCGCCTGAGGTGACCTCGGACCCGGTGCCAAAGGTAGTGGGTATGGCGGACACTTCGATGTGGCTACTGAGCGGCCGGGGCAGGACCACCACGCCGGCAGGGCCACCGCTACGGGTCACAACTGATTCCACCAACGGATCCGCCGCCATGGACACCGCCAGCTTCGCGAAGTCCATGGTGTTTCCGCCTCCAACGCTGAGGACACGCTCCACTCCGCGCTCCCGAAGCCTGCGGCCGAACCCGGCTGCATGTTCTGCGCTGACCACCGGCGGAGCAGTTTCCAGCCACAGGAATCCTCCGGCCAAAAGTCTCTCGGCCCGACCCATCACGGCAGGGTCCACCACCAATACCGACTTGGTGTCGCGGAAACCGGCAGCCAGATGGCGGGCGGACCCCGCTCCTGCAATCTGCAATGGGGTGGGAGGCCTGCTGACGGGAGCAGGGATCACGCCGGCTTCCCGGCCACGTAGTCCTCCACAACGCTGTGGATCCGTGAGAAGAGCACATCCAGCTCCTCGTCGGGATAGTTGAGGGCCGGAACGAATTGCAGTGCCCCCGGAGAAGGCTGGACAATCGCCCCGCGCCGGCGGCACTCGCCCACCAGCTCGAACACCTTGTCCGTTCCGATGAGTTCCCCCGCCCCATCAAACAGCTGGACCGCCCGGAACGCTCCCAGGCCAAATCCCTTGACCCGTGGGGACAATCCCTCCAGGGTGCTGACAAATTCGGCCAGCTTCTTCCCCACACGGGCTGCCGACTCTTCGATGTCCAACCGCTCGATTTCATCCAGTGTCGCCACAATCGCTGCACAGGACTGCGGCGATCCGGCTTGGGTCTCACCATGCCAGAAGACTTGCTGGGCCTGGTCGAACGAGTCCACTACGCGGCGCCCCAGGAGGAGCGCAGACGCTGCACAGGTGCCGTTGGTCAGGGCCTTGCTCACCACCATCACGTCCGGTTGCGGCCAAAGGTGGCTGGCGAATTTCGGTCCCGTTCTATGGAAACCGGTAGCCACCTCGTCGGCAACAACAAGGAAACCCTCGGACTCCCGGAAAGCGTAAACAGCATCAACGATTTCCTGTGGAACAGGTAAGGTTCCGGAGCCAAGAACGGGCTCCATGATGACTGCTGCCACTTCCGGGCCAAACCTCTTCATCACGATTTCCAAGGCATTGACATCGTCGTACGGGATCTTGATGTTGAGCCGTTGGTCCACTTGATAGACGTCCTGGAAGAGATAAGACCCGGTCACGGCCATAGCCCCCATGGTCACTCCGTGGTAACTGCCTGTAAAGCTGATCACGCGGCGGCGTTTTGGGTTACCGGCGATGTCGTGGAACTGCCGGCTGAGCTTCACCACGGCGTCAAGAGCGGAACTGCCGGACGTTGAATAGAAGACCGATGCGTATTCATGGGGCCGTGCGAATTCCAGGAGCCGCGCGGCCGCTTCGCGGGAGTAAGCACTACCCCTGCGGAATATGGGCAGGGTAGCCGCGTGGAGGTTCGCGTGGTTGATCGCTTCGGCCACCGCCAGGTTGCCGTAGCCCAGGCTGGCATTCCACAGGCCGCTGATCCCGCAGAGCGCTTCACTGCCGTCGGAGAACGTAACGGTGTTACCGCGGGCCGTGACGGCCTCCGCATTGCCCCAGTCCTTCGATGGCAAGTAGAACTCGAAGTAATCCCCGCTACCCATGCGTGTGGCCCTCCTTGATACCGGCACCCGCAGCTGAAGCATGGGCCCTGAAAAGTTTGTAATTGCCGATGGCATCTGCGCGGTTCCGCGGGCCAACATCGAATGCTGCTGCCACAGCAAACCCGGCAGCACCCAGTTCCGCCCTGAACTCAGCCTCGGTCAGCAAATGGGTTGTCACGGAATACTCCGCCACCCGTTCCCCGGCGTCATTCCGTTCCACCAGCTTTGAGGTGAACGTCCCGGCAGTGACATCAAAAGATTCCTCGATGGCCAGCTGAGGGGAAACCTCGTGCACGTAGAAGTCACTTCCCCCCAGCTCGGGGGTCCGCAGGGAAATCAGGAGCTCCCCGCCGGGAAGCAGCCATCGTTGGATGTCGCCCAAGAGCGAGCGGCGTTGGTCCGCGTCAAAGAGGCAAAGGGAGGTAGTCCCCAGAATCACGGCGTCGAACTGGTCCGTCAGCTCCAACCGCAGGATGTCGGCCAGGACCGCGTCCACTTTTGCTGCGTTCTTGACCCGCTCCGGCTTGGCCAGTTCCTCCTGCAGGATGGACAGGAGCTCAGCCGAATTGTCCACTGCGGTCACCGATCTGACAAACGGCAGGACGGCCAAGGTTATCCGCCCGGAACCTGCCGCCAGTTCAAGCACCCGCGCGTCCTTGCCCCGGAGGCAGCGGATGATCTCCCGCAGCTCCGAGCTGTCAGACTGAACAATCGCATGGTAGAGCTCTGCGCCCCGTCCGGTGTATAACGTTGCCGGCTTCCCGCTCATGTGACGATGACCGGAACAATGGTCAGGGCAGGGTTCACCGGGACGGCCACCGCGGGGATTCCGGGCGTCTCCGTTTCAGGAGCAATGGCGAGGTGCTCGAAAAGCTTCTGCAGTTCTTTGCTCCGGCGGATCTGTGCCGCCGGAGAAAGGTCCTTGCCTGAGAGCTTCAGGCCCAGCCGCGCCTGAAGTTCCTGGCTCGGCTCCGCAGCAGACAGGACACACTCCACCACTTCGGCCACATCCTTGGGAACCTTGCTGAGCTTTCCCGTGCTGAGGTCCGTCAGGTAGTACGCGTCTTCAGCGACCAGCACGTAAACACTGTCGCGCCGAGACCGCTCACCCGGGGTTTCTCCCTGGACCAGCCGGAAACCGAACCCTGCCACCTGGACGCCGGCGGGGAAACGACTCTGCGCAGCGCGGAGGACTTTGGCCGCGCCAAAAAAGCGCCCGATACCAGGGTTATCCGCAAGCAGCCGGGCGTTGTCTTCACCGGCTACGGGGGCGGATGTCCGGCAGCTGTCGCCGGATACCTCCACTGATCCGCCGGCCGGACCGGAAAGCAGCTCCGATCCCCCCTCGGCCACGTAAAGGCGGGCCGGGTCAGTCCCCAGCCGTCCGCTGTTCTGCCAGAACTGCTGGTCCAGGACCGTCACCAACTGCGTCAGGAGAAACCGTGGAAACACCCCGGACGCGAAGGCAGTATCGGCGTCGGCTGCAGCAGCTTCGCGGTCTGCATCCTCATCAAGTGAGAAAACTGTGGGACACGAGATCGCGACATAGGGCGCAGTTGCATACCCCTCCAGCTGGAGGACAAAGCTGTCACCGATCCCGATTTCGCCACCGTTGGTGGAGAACTCACCGCTATAGCCGACGACGGTCGACGTCGTCAGGGATTTGGCTGTCTCAACCTGCGATTCCTCGACGAACACGAGCGAGGTGCCCGACGCCGGCAACAGCCGCATCCGCTCCTCGTCCACGTCCCCCACCATCAATGCGTCCCGGATACCGGGGCCGGGGCGTCCTCCTTCAAGCCACAAACGCAGGCGTTCTGACATTGCGGGCTCCGCCAACAACTCTTCACTCATGATTCCCCCTCTTGGATTGTGCATTCTTCATCTGCTCGCCTATGCCCCCGCACCGGAGCGACACTCCGGATTCCAGGCGCCCCACCGCTTCGGGGAAGCGCGTCCTCAGGACCCGTTGCATCGCCTGGCGATGACCACGGCTGACAACAGGAGCTGCGATGCCCACCAACCAACCATCGTGACCACCAGGGAATGCACCCACAGTGAACGCCATGTGCGGCGCGGTTGAAACTGAGGGGCCCGGGCGTTCTGCCGTTTCCTCCGGCAGGCAGCCGCCAGACCCGTTGTTCGCCAACGGCAACATCACCAGCGGGTCGAGGTCGATCTCCCCTGCCCAGCGGAGGAAGTCCGCGGCAAATACTTCGGCCAGTCTCGCCTGGGACCAGTCTTCAACCGCGGCCCGGGCCGCTGACGCACTGGCAGTTCCCGCCAAAGGAACCACCAAGTGGTGGTCCAAGGTGTGCCGGCGGGTCGTCCCGGAAATGGACACAACCGCCGTCGTTTCATCCACGGGCTGAAGGCCGGCCCCTCGGGAACTCATACGCCACCAAAGGTCCCAGTCCTCCAGTCCCCTGGCTGCTCTGCGCCAGCCGCCGGCCGCCGTGAGGACAGGCATCCTGTGCGCCACACGGGAAGGCTCCGCGTAGGGATCCACCACGGCAAGTTCCGGATGCCACAGCAGGCTGCGTCCGCCGAGAATGGTTGACGAGCCGTCGTCATGGCGATAATCCCCACCGCTGGCCGCCCACTCTGCACCAGAGTCCAAGACCGACCCCAGAACCGCCAAGTGGTCCTCCCGCCACACATCGTCGTGGTCAATGTAGGCCACGTACCCCTGGCCGGCTTGCCCGCACAGCCGGTTTCGCACCAACCCGGGATCGCCCGTGTGGGCCAGCCGCACTAACTTCACACGGCTGTCGGCGCGTGCGAACCCGGCGACGATGTCGTCCGTATCATCTGTTGAACCATCAGAGCCAACAAGTAGTTCGAAGTCTCCCCTGGTTTGTTTCAGGACACTCTCAATGGTTGCCGCTATCGGAGCCGAGCGGTTATAGGCGGGGCAAATAACCGTAAACCTCGGGCGGATCATGGGCCGACCGCCCTTGCTCCCAGATTGGCCACCCACTGGGCGATTGTCTGGCCGGGGACCTGCCATACTGCCGTGCCGGTGCGGGGCGCCGTGCCGGCATAGTCCAGCCGGACGCACAGGGCGTCCAGGGTCAGGTCCGACTCCTTGACGGCAACCGTTGCTGCCAGGGGAACCGTACACGGCTCGGGATCGCCGGCGGCTGTCGCCGTCCCGATCCTGCTGCCCGGCACAAGCCCTGGCCCGAACAGGTCAACTGTCCCGCCCGTTGCTCCAGCGGATCCTCCCAGGACCACGAACCTGGGCCCATCACCATCACTGTAAAGGCCGCCGCGAACGTTGTTGGGGAACGGAACAACGACCACCAGTGCCACTGCGGCAAGCAACAGTGCAGCGCCATAGACCGTTACAGGACCCTTGGCGATGCCGGATTTCCGCAGTCCGACCATATGGCCGATCCCCCTCAGCAGCAGCCAAACGACAAGTCCACCTGCCAGGAACAACTGGATCCACGCTGCAACTTTCCCCCATGACGCCAGGTAGCTTCCAGCAGCGGCCACCACTCCAATAAGGATCAAGAGTGGGAAAACGATGCACAGGAATCCGAAGATCAGCCGCTTTGGGGACGCCGGGACCTGGCTCGGGGATCCCTGACGGAAGATCAAGCCTCTGGTCCATGCCTGGAACTCTGCCATGCAGCTCGCCCGGAGGTTTGGCTTGTCGAGGTATCCCACCAACGCGATGTACCCGTCCAACTTCACGAAGGGGATCAGGTTCAGCAGCCCGTAGAGGAAACACAACACACTAAAGGCCGCGGCAAGGGTGGCAAGGTCTCTGGGCAGAACAAAGGAGAGGACCCCGGCAATTGCACCCAGATTTCCTTGGGCTGCGATGCCCGCCAAGGCAACCTTGGCGCGATCAGCAGGCTTGAGGTTCCACGCATCCGTTACATCACAGAAGAAAGCAGGAACCAAATAGAACAGCATGAAACCGACGCGGTGCGAACGGCCACCGAAAGCGACCAACGTCGCCGCGTGGGAAAACTCATGAATGAAGACGGCAAGGTACAGGGCCACCAAAAGCCAGAGGTAGCCAGTCACCGTCGTGGTGTCATGAAGGGCGCTTCCCTGGTCCATGAGCAGCACGGCCACGGCAGCCACACCCACACCGTTGAGGGCGGCGACAGTCCACCAAAAGCCGGAAGAACGAATGATCCGCCGGGTCCAGGGCATGCGGCCAAGCAGCCACGATGGGTCCAGAAGGGTCAGCTGGATGGAAAATGGCTTTCGGAACTGCAGGCGCCGGACCGGAGACACGTCCAGCCGGGCCAGTGCCGGGTTCTTTGCCAGCGTGTCCAGCAGCAGTTGCACTTCTGCCGCCGTCAGCTGCGAACGATCGGTCTTGGTCTGGCCACTCTGCGTCCCGCTGCCGGCACGTATCCGTTCCGCGATACCGTGGGCATCCACGTCGGGCAATGCTTGCTGGGCTTCGCGGACGATTTCTCCGAGGGCCTGCGGCAGACGCAGGACCGGACCTGCAGCGGTGCTGATGAGGATCCGCCCGCTCTCGTCCTGCTCGGAGAGCCGGATCTGGCTGAGCCACTGATACTGGCTGCTCACAGGAGGTCCGTTCGTCTGAGCCGGATCCCCGCGGCGGCAAACAGGACCACCAGCCATCCCAAATAGACGGCATAACCGGCACCTACTGGAAGCGTGTCAAAGGTGGCCGAGGCATCAAGGGTCATGGCTTGGCCCGCGCCGCCGGGCAGGAACTTGCCCGCGGCAGGAAGAATGTTGATCAGATTCGGTTCCAAGACCAGCGTCCACGCGACCAGGGCGATAACCACGGGCAGGGACTTCCTGCCCTGCCAGGCGATGAAATGACCAAGGTAGGCCGCGAAGATGATGGTGAAGAACACTCCGGCCAGGGTTGCGCGGCCGTCGCCGTCGAGGACAAAGTGGCCGCCCTTCGAGGAAACGGCAACCATGGCGACCACCACCACTGAAACTGTTCCTGCAACCGCGAAGGCAATCGCGGGAACCGCCAAGGCAAAGGCCCGCAGGGACAGCAGTCGCACAGCGCCGCCTGAGAGGAATGCACTCCGGCCGATGGACGCATTGCCAAAATCACGCGTGACGCTGATGGCCCCGAAAATCATGGAAAAGAGGCTGGCACCGAAACCGAGGCCCACCAGTGCCGCGGTGGCCTTCTCTGAAGCACCGGGGGCAGCGAGTCCCGCATCGAAACCCGTGGACGTGCCATATGCAGCCAGGACATTGAGCACCAGGGCTGTCAGGAGCAGGATGGGAAGTGACCATCCCCTGGTCAGGCGGAAAACTTCGGCGCGTATCACGAAGCGTCACCCTTTCCAGCACTGGAGGCTTTGTCCAGGGTGTTCTCCGAGCCATCATGGACGAGGGAGAGGTACCAGCGTTCCAAGTCGGCATCCCCAAGTTCGGGAACAGGGCCGTCATAGCGTTGGGTCGTACGGACCACAATTGCCCTGTCCGCCAACCGCCGGACTTCCGAAAGATTGTGGCTGGAAATGAGGGTCGTTTGGTTGCGGGCGGTGCGTTCTTCGATTTTTATTCGAAGCCAGCGCGTCGATTCGATGTCGAGTCCGTTCATGGGTTCGTCCAACACCAGGACATCGGGCCCACCCATCATGGCAGCCGCCAAGGCTGCCCTCTGCCGCTGGCCTGTGGACAGCTTACGGACCCGCCGCCCCATGAACTCCGTCAGATCAAAGTCCTCGGCAACCGCGGCGACGGCGCCGCGTCCCAGGTTTTGGGCCATCGATTCGATAGTCAGGCAGTCCCGGACAGTAAGGTCCGGCGGGAGGCCGGCAGGGTCAAAGACAAAGCCAAGCGTCTTGCCCGGCTCCTTCACCGCCCCGGGATCCTGGTTGAAGATCCGGACGCTTCCCTCTGTGGGCCGCATCAGACCGCACAAGATCTTCAAAAGCGTGGATTTCCCCGCCCCGTTGGGGCCCAGAAGCCCCACACACTCACCCCGGCCCAAGCCGAAGGTGACGCCTGAAACTCCCGTTTTTTGGCCGTACCTTTTTTCAACGCCTGTCATCGAAACGATGGGCTCCACTGGCATGGTTGTCAGCTGCGCTTTCTTAGGAGTCCGATGAAGATGCCCAGCACAACAAGCAAGATCATGCCAATAGCCAAGGTGAGGCCGAAAAGCACTGGCTGGTTTCCGGTTGCCGCGAGCATCGCGGTGAGACCGCCCATGATGGCAACCAATGCACCAAGTACGGCGATGAGCGGGATGAATGCCTTGCTTTGAGTCATTCGCGTCGTCACTCTTTCTGCAGATTGATGTTTGGACAATGCCTGTGGGGGCCGAATCACAATGCCCGGCCCCCACAAGTACTGTCATTTCCTAGGTGATGGCTACGCCGATGCCGATGCCGCCGGCGACAACGCCTGCAGCACCGACTCCGATCGCCACGCCGCCGAAGAATTCTCCCCAGTTCCAAGCCGCGTCAAGCGACTCCAAGGGTTCAATTCCGGCAACGAGGGCACTGAATTCGCTGTTCACATCAAGAGTGGTTTCCATTTCACCTCCCCATAGGCTTCATGTCTGACGGTCTGGAAGGTCAATCTCCTGTGTCAGGTGATCGCAACGCCGATGGCGATTCCGCCGTAAATCAGGCCGCCGCCAACAACTGCGCCTACGCCGATTCCGGCAACCCACTCGCCCCAGCCGGGTGCGTCGAGTTCATCAAGCTGCTCAATCTGAGCCAGTTGGTTCTCCATATTTTTTACCTCCCCCCAAAGAGATAGATGGTCGAACTAATCCATTCACTGGACAAAACTGAACCTAGCAAAATCCGGAGGGCACATCGTTCCCGGGTTTTGTCGCTGGGCCGTGTGACTTGCAGTGTTTGGCAACCCGTGAAATATTCTGCGGCCACAAGCGGATCCGAAGGTTTCCGAACCACTGCAGGCGGAAATTCGGGCCTCCAGGCCTCGGGATGCCTATGACCGTGATGGACCAGTGATTCCAGATTTTGCTGACAGCGAAACAGCATCCCCGTGTCTTCCCGCCAAGGGGTTGGTCAAGCGGCCGGCCATTTGCAGCCCTCCGGAAGGGTCCGAGATGTCAAGCATCTGCTGGTTGTTCCGGAGCTGGAGACGGTTGAGGCAGGACAGCTCGAAATCCGCCGCGAACAGGTCGTGCATGGCGAACTGGTCTGCAAGCTCCGGGTGGCGCTGTTGGTATTCGCGAAGCACGGAAGCCGCAGTCTCCCAGAATTCGTCCTCGGCCAGTGTCCCGTCCTCCACGAGAACCGCGGACAGGAAGCGGAAGATGCAGTCAAAGACGTCCGTGAAGATGGCCAGGACCATTTCCTCGGCAGGGATCTCGGCCTTGATGCGCGAGACTTCATCCGGCAGCTCCAGCCGGTCCCCCATGACAACGATTTCCTCGGCGATGTCCTTCATGATCGCCCGGACGGGCACGCCGTTTTCGAGGATCAGGATCACGTTCTCCCCGTGCGGCATGAAGGCGAGCTCGTACTCATAGAGACAGTGGACCAGCGGCACCAGGTAGGCCTCGAAGTAGCGGCGAAGCCATTCGGTGGGCGCCAGGCCGGACCGGGAAATCAGGGCCGAAACCACGGAGTTCCCGGACAAATCCACGTGCAGCAATGAAGCCATGGTGGCCAGCTGTTGCCCGTCCTTGAGCATCGGCAGCGGACTCTCCCTCCACAGGGCCGAGAGCATCTTGCGGTAGGGCGAACCCTTGGCGGAAGCCGCCTCGTAGTAGTGGTTGTGATAACCGATGGCAGCGGTTTCACGGATCATGGCCAGGCCCCGGCTCTGGAGCTCCTGGTCATTGCCGATCAGTTCCTGAAGCCAGTCGTTGATGGCCGGCGTTGCCTTCATGTACAGCGGAGACAGGCCACGCATGAAGCCCATGTTCAATACGGACATGGCCGTCTTCACGTACGCCTTCTCCGGTGAGGTGGTGTTGAAGAACGTACGGATGGACTGCTGCGCCTGGTAGTTGTCCTCCCCCGTACCCAGGTTCACGATGTGTCGCTGGGCGATTTCTGCCGCGAACGTCACGGTGAGCTTGTTGTCCCACTGCCACGGATGGACCGGCATGAGGAGATAGTCCTCGGGATCCAGGCCGGACGCGGATAGCTCTGCGTTGAACCACGCCAAGGTGGCCGGCCCGAGTTCAGCTTCGAAGTGTGTCCGGTAGTCCAGCCCCGCGCTCGAGGTGAAAACTGCCTTGCTGCGGTGCACTGCGATCCATTGAAGCTTGACGGTTGCCCCGGTTTCCGGCGCGAACGCATGGTAGTCCGCGATCCCGAAACCAAGCCGGCCGTTGTTGGCCACGAAACAGGGGTGGCCTTCGGTCATGCTGTGCTCAATGGCCTGGAAGTCAGCGGCCGGGTCGGTCCCGCCCGTGATGCCCGCTGCCAGCTCGGCCGAGCTGAACGGCTTGCCCTGCTTATACGCGTGGCTGGCCAGCGTGCTGCTGATCTCCTCGAGGTACACCGGCAGCATTTCCATCCGGATGGCCAGTGCCTCGTGAAACTCGGCGATGAAGTCCAAGGCGTCAATGGGCAACTCCCCGCCGTCGCGCAGGCGCACTATGGAGTCGGCGAAAACAGACCAGTGCTCAAGCTGCAGCAGCCGTGCACGGAAACGGTATTCGGTGGCGTCATCGTCGCTCATTACGCGGTAAAGCCCAATGCCGGCGCCTTCATCGCGAATAAGCTCCGGCACCAGGATGCGTTCGTGCGAGAACTCCGCGATTGCCTTGCGAACCAGATGGCGGTTTGCTGCCGCCCAGCGTTCAGGGGTCAAGTGCGACACGGAATCAACGGCGGTGGTCGTCGCTTTGTCGGCAGTGGTGGTCACAGGGATTCTCCTCTGGTCGCCGCGGCAGGCGCGGCCAGAATCGGGGTCAGGGTGGCGAGGAAATCCTCGCGGGCGCAGAAGCTCAACAGAGCCTTTTTGTGGTCTTCGGCAGGGTCGACGGCGGGCAGGGTCACCACGCCGCGCGGGCGGAAGCCCACCTTTTCGTTGAGGACATGGATCTTGTGGTTGCGGGCGTCAGGCTCGACGACGATCCGCCGGGTTGCGGGGTCCGCGAACAGTTCCGTCATCACGGACTGCATAACGGCCGTGGTGTAGCCCGGTTGCGGCTCACCGACCGGCGGCGACACCAGCAGGTGCATGCCAACATCGCCGGGCTGGACGTCGTAAACGTCCGCCAGCGGCGAGGACTCCGGACGGTACCGCTCCATCAGGAAGGCGGGGACGCCGTCGTCGAGTCCCAGGAACGCTTGGTGGTGACCGGAGGCGGCGATCTTTGAGTATTCCTCCACAACGTCCTGCTCAGTGGCCGAAACCATTCCCCAGAAGCGGGCATACTCCTGGCTCACCCAGCTGTGAAGGACAGGTGCGTCGGCTACGGGGTCCACAGCGCGGAAGGTGAAGCTCATGCCGTCACCCCGGCGTTCTCCGGGACGCCGGCCGGCACGGGAGCGGGCGCTCCAAACTGCTGGAAGGCGATGCTGCGCTCGATCGGGTAGACCTCGCGTCCGGTAATTTCGCGCAGGATGCAGGAGTTGCGGTAGGCGGCCATGCCAAGGTCCGGAGTCACGAAACCGTGAGTGTGGAGCTCCGCGTTCTGGACGAAGATCTCGCCGGGTTCGACGCCGGTTCCATAGTTGCGCTCGACGTCGAAGCGGCCCTTGGAGTCGCGGCGGATGCGGTCGTGGATGCCGCCCAGGAAGGCAGGTTCCTTGTAGCTGTAGCCGGTCGCCAGGACCACGGCTTCGGACTCGAGGCTGTAGTCGCGGCCGTGTTCCTCGTGGTGCAGCTGGAGGGTGTGGGTGCCCGTCGCCGCGTCCCACGCCGCTGCGGTCAGTGTCGAATGGGTGTGCAGCTGCGAGTCCACCATGCCGGAGAGGCTCTTGGTGTAGAGGAGGTCGTAGATGTCGTCGATCAGGTCCGAGTTGATGCCCTTGTACAGGTTCTTCTGGCTCTTGATCAGTGAATCGCGCTGCTCGCCCGGCAGCGAGTGGAAGTAGTCGACGTACTCCGGAGACGTCATCTCGAGCGTGAGCTTGGTGTACTCCAGCGGGAAGAAGCGCCCGGAGCGGGTGACCCAGTTCAGCTGGTAGCCGTAGACGTCGATTTCCTGAAGGAGTTCGTAGTAGAGCTCCGCAGCGCTCTGGCCGCTGCCCACGATGGTGATGCTGCGCTTGGACTGCAGCTCACTCTTCCTCGACAGGTAGTCGGCGTTGTGGAGGACGAGTCCCCCGGCGTGCACTATTCCTGCACAGGAGTCCGGAATGTACGGGGACGTTCCGGTGCCAAGGACCAGTCGACGGGCGCGAAGCACCTCAGCGCCATCCGGTCCCTGCACCGAAAGGCGGTACACGCCGTCGTCGTAGCTGATATCCAGCACATCCGTGCTAAAACGAACGGACTCAAGCTGGCCCGCGACCCACTGGCAGTACTGGTTGTACTCGGCGCGCAACGGGTAGAAATTCTCCCGGATGTAGAAGCGGTACAAACGGCCCGTCTGCTTCAGGAAGTTCAGGAAAGAGAAAGGCGACGTCGGGTCGGCAAGGGTGACAAGGTCCGCCATGAAAGGAACCTGCAAGTGCGCCGGCTCAAGCATCATGCCAGGGTGCCAGTCGAAGGACTCACGGCGGTCCAGGAACACGCAGTCCAAGTCTTCCAGCGGCTCGCTCAGCGCGGCCAGCCCCAGGTTGAAGGGCCCGACGCCGATGCCTGCGACGTCGTAGATCCTGCCGTTGTCAGGGGTGCTCATGCTGCTTCCTCCGTGGTGTTTGCGAGGAGGCTGGCGCCGGTCCTGCGGATCAGTTCGATGATTTCGTGGATGTCCCCCATGCTGGCTTCTGCGTTGAGGAGGGTGAATTTCAGGTAGTGGCGTCCGGCGACCTTGGTTCCGGCAACGACAGCCTCACCCGAGGCGAAGATGGCTGCACGGATGGCTGGGTTGAGGATGTCTGCCGCGTCTTCGGCCAGTCGTGAACCCTCAACCTCGGGGCGGTACCGGAACACTAGGGTGCTCAGCTGCGGTGCTGCCGCGAGCTCGAATTCAGGGTCGTCAGCCAGCAGCATGCCCACGCGGCCCGTCAGGTCAATGGCCTCGTCGAAGAGCGCACCAATGGCGTCCGCGCCCATGATGCGCAGCGTGAGCCATAGCTTCAGGGCATCGAAACGGCGTGTGGTCTGGATGCTCTTGTCCACCTGGTTGGGGATCTCGGCCTTCGCGGCGCTCTCAGGGTTGAGGTAGTCCGCGTAGTAGGTGACGTGGCCAAGCATGGAACCGTTACGGACCAGGACTGCACTGGAGCTGACCGGCTGGAAGAAGGTCTTATGGAAGTCCACAGTGACGGAATCGGCCAGGTGGATACCGTCCAAAAGGTGCCGGTAACGCCCGGAAACGATCAGGCCTCCGCCGTAGGCCGCATCGACATGCAGCCAGGAATCGTAGGCGCGGACCAATGCGGCGAGCTCGGAGAGCGGGTCAACCGAGCCGAAGTCCGTGGTCCCGGCGGTGGCCACGACGGCCATGGGTACCAGACCGGCGTCGTGAGCTTCCGCCAAAGCGGCCGCAAGCGCGGCGGGGTCCATGCGGTGGTCTTCGGCAGTAGGAACCGCGATGACGGCGTCGAAACCGAGGCCCAGCATGGAAGCCGACTTCTGGATGCTGAAGTGGCTGTCCGCGGAGGTGAAGATCCGCAGCCGGTCCAAAAGGTGCGGCAGGCGGGCGTCCCCGTTCGCGGCCCGCAGCTTGGAGACGGCGTGGTTGCGGGCGATCAGCAAGGCCTGGAAATTGGACTGGCTGCCACCTGAGGTGAAGACGCCATCGGCCTCCGCGTTGAAGCCGATGCGCTCAGTGGTCCAATCGATAAGGCGGCGCTCGATCATGGTGGCGCCCGCGCTCTGGTCCCAGGTGTCCATGGAAGAGTTCACGGCCGAGAGCACTGCTTCACCCACCAAGGCGGGGATGACCACGGGGCAGTTCAAGTGCGCTGCGTAGCGGGAGTCGTGGAAGTAGACAGCGTCCTTGAGGTAAAGCTCATCGAGTTCCTCAAGGGCGGCAGCGGTGTCAGGCAACGGACGCTCAAGGTCAACCGCGCCGACCTTCGCTTTGAGATCTGCATGCCCCACACCAGTGAAGGGCCGGGCGGTCCGTTGGACCTTGGTGGAGACGGCGTTGACTCCCTGAAGCACCTGCGCCACGTAGCTGGGCGAATTGCGGGCGTTGAACAGCTGGTTTGTGGCAGCGAGGGCCAGCTCCACCTTGGAACCAAAATCCGGTTCCTGAGCGATCCGCTCTTCGACACTGGGTGACGTCACGTCAGCTTCCTTCCGTTTGCGTTGGGGCGCTTGTTAGCAAGGTAAGCCTTACTTAGGTAAGCCTTTCCGTCAAACTTTTGTGACCTATTTCGCTCGGAAGGCGGTTTCTGGGTCCATAACTGCAAGATCGCTCCGTCATTGACTTTTACGGACGGGGTTTTGCGTGGAGAATACGGCCGCTTTCGGCGGAGACGGCGGGTATTTAGGTCCTTCAAGAGCCGGTACCCCAACCTCGGATCTACGGGGAGTAGAGTGCAGGAACAAGGACATTCCGCGGTTGGGGGACCCATGAAAGACCACGTTCACGAGCGGATCGGTTTCCGCGAAATCGACGAGCATGGCAATGCCGTACAGGCAGTCAGCCCGCATGTTCCGGAGACAGCAGGCCCGCCGCCCAGGCGCCTGTCCGTGAACCCCTTCATCATCGCCCTCTGGGTTCTTGACGCAGGCTTGCTGTGGGTGGGGATCTGGGCCATTGCCACCGCCGCCGCGGCCTTGGTCGGGCCCGCTCCGGCGACGTATCAATCTGCCTCAACGGCCCAGTTCACGTACATGATGTTGTCGAACGCTCCCTACGCGCTCCTGGGCGGCGTTCTTCTCACGGCAGGGCTTCTCTTTTGGCATGCCATCCAGTGGCAAAAAAAGCGGCCAACCGGGTAGTGGATACCTGGTTGGCCGCTTCTCCAAAGGAACAGCGGTCCCGGCTGCTTGAGACCGGCTGCTGGAGCCGCGCGCTAGAGCACCGTAGCCCCGAGGACGCACTTGACGTCCACCCCTGGCTTGGAGACTTCTGCGTTGATGGTCCAGTCGAGAGCTTTGTCTGCTGCGGCATCCTTGAAGGTCTGCTCTCCACGGGCAAGCACGGCAGAAGTCTTTGAATCCACCCAGCTGACGGTGATCTTGACTGCTCCTTTGGCACGGGCCGGAGGAGTCACCGTCCCTTTGGCCGTCACCTTCCCGGGCGCCGTGTCACAGGAGGTCATGGAGGTTGCCTCGATGATGCCAGTGCCCGGGTTCGCCGGCTTTGCCTCGCCTGTGGTGGCGGCTTGGGTTGTGGTCGACGACGGCGGATTGCCCGCTTCGCTGCTTTGCGGCGAAGAGCAAGCGGACAGTGCCGAGACTGCAACCAGCACGCCCACGAGGCCCGCGACTGATTTCTTCATGTGATGGCTACCTGGATCTTTCGTGATGTGTAAATGAACGGACGTGTGCGTGGCAGCCGGGCTGTGAACCCGGCTGCCACGCACACTGCTACCTAGGCCTCGGAACGCTTGCGGCGCCCAGCGAGGAACAGGAAGAGACCCGCGCCAACCACCAGAAGGCTGATGGGCAGCACGGTGAGAACGACACCAGTGCTGGCCAGCGACCCTCCGGACTGATCCGACGCCGACGCCGACGGCGCGGCCGGCGGGACGGTCGGCGGGAAGGTCACTTCAGCCGTTGCAGGTGGCGTGCTCACCGGCGGTCCCGCGGGCGGAATGCCGGTGGCAGTTGCCGTGTTGGCCACCTTGCCTGCGTTGATATCCGCCTGCGTGATGGCGTACGTCGCCGTAGCCGTCACCGTCTGGCCGGGGAGCAGGACTCCCGCATCACCGGGCCAGGCGTAGTTCAAGGCAGACAGACCAGGCATGGAGTCGTTGACCACAACGCCCTTCAGCGGAACGTTTCCGGTGTTCTTCACCGTGAACGTGTAAGTGATCAGATCACCCACATGGGTGGGATCACCTACCGCAGAAGCGTCAGCCGTCTTGGTGAACTCCAAACCTGCCGCCGGGGTCAACGGAGTGTCCGTGGTACCCGGAGGAGGCGTCACCGAGGGACCGGTAGGAGGAGTTCCCGTGGTGGTGGCCGAGTTGGCGACGTGACCGGCATTGATGTCCGCCTGGGTGATGGCATACGTTGCCGTAGCCGTCACCGTTTGACCCGGAAGAAGGGTTCCTGCTGCACCGGGCCACGTGTAGCTCAGCGCAGAGAGTCCAGCCAGGGGGTCGTCGATGGAGACGTTGGTCAACGTGACGTTCCCTGTGTTCTTCGCCGTGAAGGTGTAAGTGATCAGGTCACCGACCTTGGAAGGCGAGTGAACAGCGGAGGCGTCAGCCGTCTTGGTGAACTCCATGCCCGGAGCCGGGGTCAACGGAGTGTCCGTTTCACCCGGAGGCGGCGTTACCGGCGGACCAACGGGAGGAGTGCCCGTGGTCGTGGCCGAGTTGGCGACGTGGCCGGCGTCGATGTCCGCCTGGGTGATGGCGTACGTTGCCGTAGCCGTCACTGTCTCACCGGGAAGCAGGGTTCCTGCTGCACCGGGCCAGCTGTACGTCAAAGCCGAGAGGCCAGCCAGGGGATCATCAATGACCACATTCTTCAACGTGACGTTGCCGGTGTTCTTCGCCGTGAAGGTGTAAGTGATCAGGTCACCGGCCTTCGACAGGTCATGAACTGCGGAATCATCGGCAGACTTGGTGAACTCCATTGCCGGAGCCGGGGTCAACGGGGTATCCGTCGTTCCCGGAGGAGGCGTCACCGGAGGACCGGACGGAGGAGTACCGGTGGTGGTAGCGCTGTTCGCGACGTGGCCTGCATCAATGTCGGACTGCGTGATGGCGTACGTTGCCGTAGCCGTCACTGTCTGACCCGGAAGCAGCTCACCCGCGGTGCCCGGCCAGTTGTAGCTCAGAGCCGACAACCCAGCCAGCTGATCCGTGATGGTCACGTTCTTCAACGTGACGTTGCCCGTGTTCTTCGCCGTGAATGCGTACTTGACGATGTCACCCACCTTGGTGGGGTTCTGGACCCCCGAGGCGTCCGCCGTCTTGGTGAACTCCATCGCCGGAGCCGGGGTCAACGGGGTGTCCGTCGTTCCCGGAGGGGGCGTGACCGGAGGACCGGACGGCGGAGTGCCCGTCGTCGTGGCGCTGTTGGCGACATGGCCGGCGTCGATATCCGCCTGCGTCACCGCGTAGGTTGCCGTAGCCGTCACCGTCTCACCGGGCAGCAGGATTCCTGCAGCACCGGGCCAGGTGTACGTCAACGCCGACAAGCCAGCCAACGGATCCGTGATTGCCACGTTCTTCAGCGTGACGTTGCCACTGTTCTTCGCCGTGAACGTGTAAGTGATCACGTCGCCCACTTCGGCGGGGTTCTGAACAGCCGAGGCATCCGCCGACTTGGTGAACTCCATCGCCGGAGCAGGGGTCAACGGGGTATCCGTCGTTCCCGGAGGAGGCGTCACCGGAGGACCGGTGGGAGGAGTACCAGTAGTGGTGGCCGAGTTCGCAACGTGGCCCGCCTCGATATCCGCCTGCGTCACCGCGTACGTTGCCGTAGCCGTCACGGTCTGGCCCGGAAGCAACTCGCCGGGAGTTCCCGGCCAGGAGTAGACCAAAGCCGAGAGACCAGCCAACTGATCCGTGATGGTCACGTTCTTCAGCGTGACGTTGCCCGTGTTCTTCGCGGAGAAGGAATACGTGATCACGTCGCCCACCTTGGTGGGGTTCTGGATTGCCGAGGCATCCGCCGTCTTGGTGAACTCCATGCCCGGCTCGGGGGTCAACGGAGTGTCCGTCGTTCCCGGAGGAGGCGTGACCGGAGGACCGGACGGCGGAGTACCAGTGGTGGTGGCGCTGTTGGCGACATGGCCGGCGTCGATATCCGACTGGGTGATGGCATACGTTGCCGTAGCCTTGACGGTCTGGCCCGGAAGCAGCTCGCCCGGAGTACCCGGCCAAACGTAGTTCAGGGCGGACAACCCAGCCAAGGGATCCGTGATGGAAACGTTGCTCAGGTTCACGTTGCCGGTGTTCTTCGCCGTGAAGGTATACGTGATCACGTCACCGACCATGGAAGGATCCTTGACGGCCGACGTATCAGCTGACTTGGTGAACTGCATGGCCGGAGCCGGGGTCAACGGAGTGTCCGTCGTTCCCGGAGGAGGCGTCACCGGAGGACCAACAGGCGGGGTGCCCGTCGTCGTGGCCGAGTTCACCACATGACCTGCATTGATGTCAGCCTGGGTAATGGCATACGTTGCCGTAGCCGTCACCGTCTGACCCGGAAGCAGCTCGCCCGGAGTGCCCGGCCAAACGTAGCTCAGGGCAGACAACCCAGCCAACGGGTCAGTGATGGAAACGTTCTTCAACGTGACGTTGCCGGTGTTCTTGGCCGTGAACGTGTAGGTGATGATGTCACCCACAACCGACGGATCCTGGATCGCCGAGGAGTCAGCAGACTTGGTGAACTCCATCGCCGGAGCCGGGGTCAACGGGGTGTCCGTCGTTCCCGGAGGAGGCGTGACCGGAGGACCGGACGGCGGAGTACCAGTGGTGGTGGCGCTGTTGGCGACATGGCCGGCGTCGATATCCGCCTGCGTGATGGCGTACGTTGCCGTAGCCGTGACGGTCTGGCCCGGGAGCAACTCGCCGGGAGTTCCCGGCCAGGTGTAAGCCAGAGCCGACAGACCAGCCAGCGGGTCAGTGATGGAAACGTTGCTCAACTTCACGTTGCCGGTGTTCTTCGCCGTGAAGGTGTAGATGATGCGGTCACCTACTACGGACGGGTTCTGGATACCGGAGGCGTCCGCCGTCTTGGTGAACTCCATTGCCGGAGCCGGGGTCAACGGGGTGTCCGTCGTTCCCGGAGGAGGCGTGACCGGAGGACCGGACGGCGGAGTACCAGTGGTGGTGGCGCTGTTGGCGACATGACCGGCGTCGATATCAGCCTGGGTGATTGCATACGTTGCCGTAGCCGTGACGGTCTGGCCCGGAAGCAACTCACCGGCAGTACCCGGCCAGGTGTAAGCCAAAGCTGACAGACCAGCCAGCGGGTCAGTGATGGAAACGTTGCTCAACTTCACGTTGCCCGTGTTCTTGGCCGTGAACGTGTAGGTGATGATGTCACCTACAACAGAAGGGTTCTGGATGCCGGAGGCATCCGCCGACTTGGTGAACTCCATCGCCGGAGCCGGGGTCAACGGGGTATCCGTCGTTCCCGGAGGGGGCGTGACCGGAGGACCGGACGGAGGAGTGCCCGTCGTCGTGGCGCTGTTGGCGACATGGCCGGCGTCGATATCCGCCTGCGTCACCGCGTACGTTGCCGTAGCCGTCACGGTCTGGCCCGGAAGCAGTTCACCCGGGGTGCCCGGCCAGTTGTATGCCAGGGCAGACAAACCAGGCAGCGGATCCGAGATGGAGACGTTCTTCAACGTGACGTTGCCCGTGTTCTTCGCGGAGAAGGAGTACGTGATCACGTCACCCACCTTGGTGGGGTTCTGAACAGCTGAGGAGTCAGCCGACTTGGTGAACTCCATGGCCGGAGCCGGGGTCAACGGAGTGTCCGTCGTTCCCGGAGGAGGCGTCACCGGAGGACCGGACGGAGGAGTGCCCGTCGTCGTGGCGCTGTTAGCCACGTGACCGGCGTCGATATCCGCCTGGGTGATGGCATACGTTGCCGTAGCCGTCACCGTCTGACCGGGAAGCAGTTCACCTGAAGTGCCCGGCCAGGTGTAAGCCAAAGCCGAAAGACCAGCCAGCGGATCCGTGATTGAGACGTTGCTCAGCTTCACATTGCCGGTGTTCTTCGCCGTGAACGTGTAGGTGATCTTGTCGCCAACTACCGAAGGCGACTGGACCTCGGATGCGTCCGCCGTCTTGGTGAACTCCATGGCCGGGCCAGGAGTCAGCGGTGTATCGGTGCCCGCAGGGGGCGGGGTCACAGCAGGACCGGTGGGAGGGGTACCGGTGGTGGTTGCCGTGTTCGCAACGTGACCGGCGTCGATATCCGACTGGGTGATTGCATAAGTCGCCGTAGCCGTGACGGTCTGGCCCGGGAGCAACTCGCCTGGAGTGCCCGGCCAGGAGTAAACCAGAGCCGACAGGCCAGCCAGCGGGTCATTGATGGAAACGTTGCTCAACTTCACGTTGCCGGTGTTCTTCGCCGTGAAGGTGTAGGTGATGATGTCGCCGACGACGGACGGGTTCTGAATGTCGGATGCATCGGCCGACTTGCTGAATTCCATGGCGGGGCCAGGAGTCAGCGGAGTGTCGGTGGTGCCGGGCGGCGGGATGACGGGCGGACCGGTCGGAGGATTACCCGAGGTGGTGGCCGAGTTGGCTACGTGTCCTGCGTCGATGTCCGCCTGCGTAATGGAGTAGGTTGCCATCGCGGTGACGGTCTCGCCCGGAAGCAGAGTACCCGGGGTGCCGGGCCAGCTGTACGTCAGGGTGGAGAGGCCAGCCAGCGGATCGGTGATGACAACATCCGTCAACGCCACATTTCCGGTGTTGGTAGCCGTGAACGTGTAGGTGATCTTGTCGCCCACTACAGCCGGCGACTGAATCCCGGACGCTTCCGCGCTCTTGGTGAACGTCATCGAAGGAGCCGACTGCGCGGTGTTGGTCAGCACGCAGTCAATGTCGGCGCCGGCCACAGGTACGAGCGCCAGGGTTCCCTCAAATGCAACGCCGCTTGGCAGATTGGCCTGCAGTCCGTTGGCATCTGTACAGGTGATGGTCTTCGCGTAATCGGACAAGTTGGAGCCACCCGACTCGGTCAGGTAGTAGCTGGCACCAGTGTCAGCGACGTACTTCCCCGTGGTGCCGGTTCCGGTGGAAACGGTGGAGCCGGAACCACTGGTGGTGGAGTTGGCGGGGTTGCTGACAACCTGGCCGGTGGCAGAGCCCGAACGGATCTCCATGGTGAACTGATCAGCATCAGACAGTCGCGGAGCGTCCAGGGCCTTGCTCAAGGTAATCCGGGGGGCACGCACAATGAGTGTCGCGTCTGCCGGCGGGTTCAGGTTGGTGACGATGTTTCCCGGACCGTTGATGTACGTTCCTTCGGTATCCGATGTGACGTCGACCGTGATGGTGCATGACTCCATGCCGGCCGCGAGGTCGCCGCCGGTGACAGAGATGGAATTGCCGCCGGCGACCGCCGTCTTGACGAACGGCGCAGTGCCCGCAGCCTGAACACAGGTCCCGCCAATATTGGGGGTAGCTGCGACAACCAGCCCGGCCGGAAGGGTATCCGTAATGGACCAGTCGCTCTTGGCCTTGACGTCGTCAGTGTTGGTTACGGTCAGGGTAACCGTGGAGGTTCCACCCGGCCCGATGAGGGCAGGCGTGAAAGCTTTGTCCAGCTGCGGCGTTACATCCACGATCTGGGGAAGGTCGAAGGTCACATCGTTGCCCGACCCGGTGGTTGCTTCGTTGCGAAGCTCCAAGCCCAACGACGGCGAGGTGCCCTCGGGAATCTTGAACGCGCCGGACTGCAGCTTGGTGACCTGGACTTCCGGCGAGGTGCTGCCGCCGCAGGGGTCGAGACCCGTCCCCAGCACGATCGGTGTGCCGTTGACCAGGAGGCTGAAAGTCTCGCTGGCGTGCGCCGCGTGGCAGTTAACCTCCGCAAAGTACGCCGAGACAGCGTAGTAGTGGCCGGATACGGCTGGGATGGAATTCTTTGTCGTCCGGAACATCACGCCGGGATCGATCACGCCGGAGCTTGCGTTGGTGTACTCGGAGAGAGCCTGGTTGCTGGCGGCTTGGGCAGCAGTTTGGCCCTGAGCCAGGCCAAGCGCCTGAGCCATGGACCGGATCTGGTTCCAGCCTGCCGGTTGGTTCCTGTAGCAACCCAGGTCGGTTGGCGGCGTTGGTGTTGAAGAGTTGAGGATCCATCCGTCGCACTGCCCGCCGGCGGGCGTATACGGGGTATCGGCCGTGTACGTCTCATTGGCGGCGGCGGCGCCTCCGGTGTAGTTCAGGAGGCTGATGGCATTACTTGTCGCGTTCTGGTTGGAGAAATCCTCCGTGTAGACCGGCGTCCCTGGCTGGGTGACGCCTGGGGTTCCCGGCGTGGTTGCCAGGGCTGGCGGCGCCATGGCACCACCCACTCCCAGGGAAATTATGGCTGTAGCGAGCGCACCCGCCAACAGCTTTCTTGGATATGAATGTTTCATTGGCTCTCTTGCCTGTCTGGACCACGCCTGGGATCCGGTCGAGCTTGGAATCCTCGCGTGATGGCTGTGAAATGCGGAAGGCTACTCCCAGTTGCCTTGTGCGCTTCCATAACCATTCGTGACGCAGAAAAGCGCCAGATTTTCCTGACAGCACCAGGGCATAGAGCACCCAACTTCTTAGTGGGCGAAACTCACGAATCGTGACGCGAAATCAGCAAGAATTTTTTCAAGCCGCCAAGAACAGCCCTTTCGGGCGCCTTAATGACTTTCGGGCGCCTTAATGAAAGGTATTGGTGAACGTCTTCGGCACGATTCCTTGCCCGCTGAACTGGTAGTCCAGGGTTCCGCTCTCCGCACCGTCCGGCAGGGTCACGGCGACGACAAAGGTCAACTGCTGCGGGTCCAGCGTGGCTGTGGTGCAGCGGATCCGGCGAGCCTCGGATGCGCTGCACTCCCAGCCCTCCGGCACCACCGTCTTCCCTGCTATGAAAGTAGCGTCCGCCGGCAGGGCAAAGACCACTTCTCCGGATGTCGGCGAACCATCCCCGGCCAGGGAAAACTGGACGCCAAGGTCGCGTTCAAGGGGGCTTGGTCCCTGGCTGGCCGAGAACGTCGCCTCAACCGTTTGCGTCAAGGGTGCCGCCGAAGCGGTGGCCTGCGGCGCCGTCGTCGAATAGATGACGCCCGGGTCTACCACAACAGCGCGCCTTCCCGACGGCTCTTCCGGCGGAATCACGACGGCGGGAGGTTGACTGGGGGCCAAAGATGGCACAGCCGTTGGGGCAACGACAGGGAGGAGGGGCGGCTCCACAATGGCACTGGGTTCAGGCGACGCACTGCTGCTCGGAACCGGGGCCGGCGCCGTTTCCTCGGCCGTCGGAATACTGGCAGGAGATTCTGCAACAACTACAGAAGCGGGACCGGGTTCGGGTTGCAGGAACCAGGTGATGACCCCCGCCAGAGCTGCGGCACCCACCACCATGGCCGCCGGGATTTTCCAGGATTGGCTGACTCCGTGAAGGCCAACGACGGCGGCCTTGCCGCCGCCCGCTGCGACACCGCCTCCCGCTGCGACACCGGCGCCTGGCCACCCGACCGCTGCGGCAGCTGCCGGGGTAAAGGCAACGCCCGCAACCAAGGGGAAAAGGATGGCACGCATGCCGCCCTGGACGTCATTGAGTTCCATCAACAACGCGGTGCACTTGGCGCAGTCTTCCAGGTGGGCACCCACTTTTTCCTTTGACGTGCGTTTGAGGGCGTTGCGCACATACTTGCCGAGCTGGCTGGCAAATTCGTCGCAGGCCTGGTCAACGCTGCGGCTGATGTGGTGTTGCAGGTAGGCCTGACGCAAACCTTCCCTGGCCCGGATGGCCAAGGATGAGACGCCGTTCGGCGTGAGACCCACCAGTGGCGCAACAGCAGCCGGCTTCAATCCCTCGATATCAAGGTGGAAGAGAACAGCCTGCCAACGTTCCGGCAGCGATTTGAAGGCATTGGCCATGATGCTCGTCTCAAGATCGCCAACCACGGGATCGTCATCATGGACGGCCGCGTCCAGGATGGCGTCGTCCGCGGCGGTTTGCGTGAGCCTGGCTTTTCGGTTGCGTTCATGCGCCGTACGCCGCACCACCGTCAGGAGGTAGGAACGGAAAAACTCCTTGGGGCCTTTGCCGTCCTTCAAGGACTGGAAGATGGTGGCAAAGGCCTCTGCGACGACATCATCGGCGTCGCTGGGGTTGTCGGACTGTGTGCGCGCGACGTAGTGGGCGATCTGAACGTGCCGCTTGTAGAGGGTGTCAAAGGCGTCCGTGACGCCTTGGCGGACAAGGTTCAGGATATGGGGATCGCTGTCATTTTCGGCAGCCAAAGTTGGGGACGCCCCACCGGCCCCGGACACTAATACTTGATCCATAAACAATAGTGTGACACCAGATTGCATCTTGACTTGAATCACAGGTTACTTAGGACTATAGGGGCGAAAAGTTTCGTCGAATAAGCGACATAAAACTGTTCCCGCCACCACTAATCAGGCATGAAGTTTTACAACTCCGGCGAAGTGCGACGAGTAGCGCGTTTCAAAGGGCGGTCGTCATTGTCGAGGGCGGTCCGGAGTGTCTCCGCGGGCACCGCAATCCACTCGCGAAGTGCGAAAACACCGTTTTCGCACTTCCGGCATCACGGCAACCGGCCGCTGGTTGCGCAAGCGAAATGCATCACATTGGTCCACGGCGCTGACAAGTGCACGGCCGTCCCCGGTGAGACGGTGATCTTCACGGCATGGATCATGAACGACTCCACGTGCCATCTTCGTAACATTCGACTTATTCCGCGGTCCTTCACCAACGAGGCCATGGAGCCCCTGGTTTATACCTCCAGCCCGGACCGTCGCCATCTGTCAGTCGGCTCCCTGGCCCCGGGCGAAGGCGTCATGCGGAGTTTCTCCTACCGCGTCACGGAGTCGGACCATGTCCACGGCGGCAGCCTGGTAAGTGCCATGCAGGTCAGGGCGTGGTGCCGCGGCCAGGAAGTTGTTGATGAACACGACGCCATCGTGGCGCTCTCGGATGCGCGGCTGGATTGGCTTCCACGGTCATCGCGACCAGGCCTGGGCTACTGGGCTTCAGCAACGGTCACGTCAGTCTCGCCGCGACGAAGGCCGCATTCGCCGAGAGGGCGGACCGACTGACCCGGCGCGGTCAGTTGTTGTCAGGCTCCGCGTCAACCGTAGGCTTTTCTTTCGGCCAGTCGACGTCCTGTTCATATCCCTCGTGCCTTTTCAGGTAACCGGCAATGAACGGGCAATGCGGAATGATGCGCTTCCCCGACGCCACGACGTCATCCAGGGCGAAGTGTGCCAGAACGTTCGCCAGTCCTTGGCCCTTGAATTGGGGTTTCGTCTCCGTGTGGATGAAGTCGATGTGACCGGGCCTGTCCAGGAACTGTGAAATCACCGCCAACTCCCCGTCTACGTGCAACTCGTAGCGGTGGAACTTGTCGTTGCGCAATGTAGTAACGCCGGGGCGGAACGACTCGGCCAGTGAATTCGTATTCTCGGTCATGGTTCGAGATTGGCACGTAAATCGTGTGCTGGCAACGTGGCCGGGGTCGCCTGCGGCGCTTCCGCAGGTTCTGCCTCCGCCGCCGGGGGGACCGGCGTCGGAACCCTGCCCAAAAGCAGGACGGACAGCGCGAAGCACGCCGCTCCCCCACCCAGCAACGCGAGCGTCAGTCCGTTGAAGGCGGCGTCCGCCACTGGGATAAAGACCACGACGGCGGCCGTCACCACGGCGGCCCGCCCCGGGCCTCGAGCATGGCTTGCTGCCATGGGACGATCCTCAAGCCGGCCGAAAAGCATCGTCACCGGGACGAGCAGTGCAACCACAGCGATGAAGACGGGAATGCGGGCCCACCACCACTCTGCGGTCTCGGCGACCGGCCTGGGCACGTCGGTGAGCAACAACAAACCGGCCATGCCAACCAGGAGGGGGAGATGCCATAGATAAACGGTCATGGAGCGGCGTCCCGCCACAGCGATCCCGGCACGGATCCACCGGACGTCAGCGAGCCACCGCAGCCCTGGACCCAGCAGTTGCAGGGTGGCTGTCTGGGAAATGCCCAGCAGAAGCAGGCACAAGTTGGGCGGGTTGATGTTCACCACCATGTTCCCCGGATACACAGCGACTCCGGTGACAAGTCCCAGGAGGAGATTGCTGCAGATGATGGCGCCCACCAGCCAGGTGCGGCTCCGGTGTTCGAAGAAGCCGTCGGCCTTGAAGAATCCCAGCTGCTGCACGGCGCACCATACGAAAATCATGTTGGTAAACGCCAGCACGGGAATGGCGCCGCGGAGGGAATCGACGGCGATGATGAAGGCCACCAGAACCCCGAAAGTCAGCAGCGGTGCACGTTCATGGAATCTTGCCAAGAGGGGGATGCTCAGCTGGGCCGTGAGGTACGCGGCGAGGAACCACAACGGCATCGCAGCTCCGGCAGTCATCAGCTGGATGACTTGCGGATGGACACCCAGCAGCAGCGCGATCCACAACCCTCCCCACATGACGGCGAGCAGAGCCATGGCGGGACGCACCAATCGCAGGAGGCGCAGCTGGGCGAAGTCGAATCCTGTCCCGCCGGCCGTTCTCAACCGCCGCCACGACTGGAGGCCGGTAACACCGCCAAGGACAAAGAAGAGCGGAACGATCATCAGGACCCAGAGCACAGGCGTGAACCAGGCTTGCTCCATGAGGACGTTCCGGGTCTCGACTGTCCCATCCTTGTGCAAAACGGGGCTCACCATCATGCAGTGGGCTGCGACCACCAGCAGCAGGCACGTGAATCGGACAAGGTCGATCACCGGATCCCTCTGCGCAGCCGTTGGACTGACCGCAGGAAACGCCTCCCGCTCCATGGCTCTCCCTACCGGGCCGGCACCTGCGTGCTGACTCCCAGTGTGCTGACTCCATTGTCCGCCTCGCGGAGCAGCGGAGCCAGCAGGGTGGCTTCCGCCCTGTCCACATGGTCGCATTCCATGTCTGGACGGGACGCCGAAACAACGGCAGGATCAGACGCATGACTACGTCCATTTTCGTGAATCTTCCTGTCAGCGACCTCGAGGCATCCAAGGCTTTCTACACAGCACTTGGCTACACGATCAACCCGAACTTCACCGACGAAACCGCGGCATGCGTGGTTTTCAGCGACACGATCTACACAATGCTGCTTACGCACGACAAGTTCAGCCAGTTCACCAAGCAGCCCATCGCGGATACCAGGAATTCGACGGCGGCCATCGTCGCCATTTCGGCCGACAGCCGGGAAGACGTGGATGCTTTGGCGGGCAAAGCCCTGGAAGCCGGCGGCTCAGAAACCTATGACCCGCAGGATCTCGGTTTCATGTACAGCCGGGCCTTCAGGGACCTCGACGGCCACCACTGGGAAGTGCTGTGGATGGACGACGCCGCAGCCCAGACAGGGCCGCCGGAACACTAGCCCAGCGTTACGGCCAGGATTCCAAGCACGACGGCGAGCAGCGGCGTCGTGCCTTGGATGGTCGCTGCCCGGAGGTACTTCTTACCGCTCGCCACGAGGACCAGAGACGCAAGAAGCATCGAGCCACAGCTGCTGAAGACGAGGGTCCAACCGACCTGGGGTGCACCCATGGCCACTGCGACAATCCCGACCAATGCACCGATGGCGAGGAAGAGGTTGTAGAAGCCCTGGTTGTACGCCATGGACTTGGTGGTATCCGCTTCGGCCTGGGACGTGATGCTGAATGTCTTCCACGTAGCGGGCTTGGTCCAGGTGATGGACTCCATGGTGAAGATGTAGACGTGAAGAAGGGCGGCAATCGTCGCGAAAATCAGGGAGGCCAGGATCATGGTCTGATCCTAGCCTCCCCGTGTTCCTGCGCTGGGCGTCAGGCGCTGAGCAACTCAAGCGTGGCGCCGGCAAAGGATGCTGCCGAGCCGTTCCACCGGACCAGCAATCCCTGGAGATTCTCGCCGTCTGCCCGGTACGCCGCTGTTTCCGACTCCAACGTGGCCAGGATCCCGGTCCGCAGCTCCGTGTTGAAGTTCACTTTGCCTACCTGCATTCCGGAAGCTTTGGCAAGCTCACTGGCCGGGATTCCGGAGGCGCCGTGGAGCACCAGAGGGACCTCTGTCCGTGCAGCGACATCCTGCAACACATCCCACCGGATGTTGGGCTCACCCGTGTACTTGCCGTGGACGTTTCCCACGGCAACAGCGAGCAATTGCGCACCCGTTTGCTCCACGAAGCCGGCCACCTGCTCCGGGTCGGTGAGACCGGGGACGGAAGCACCGGCGTCGGGCGTTGATGACCCGAACGCGCGGTCCTCGTCGCCTGCCAGTCCGCCCAACTCCGCTTCGATCACGACGCCGGCATGGCCCGCCGCGTCCAGCGCGGCACGGACCTCGCGGACCAGGCGGATGTTGTCCTTGAGCGGCTTGGATGAGCCATCGGCCAGGACGGCATCAGCTCCGGCAGCCACGGCTTCCAGGATGACGTTCAGATCCGAAGCATGGTCCAGCTGGACGGACACCGGGACGCTCGCGGAGTCCGCCAGGCCCCGGAGGGCAGTGATGAGCCGCAGGCCGTTGGCGGTGGACGCGGTTTTCGGCGCCACCAACAGGATTACGCCAAGGCGGGCCTCCTCCGCAGCTGACACGACGGCGAGCGCGGTGGTGAAGTCGTAGCAGGTGAAGGCTGGAACAGCGGAGCCGGTGGCCAACGCGGAATTGACCAGGTGGTCGAGTTTCGTGCGCATCAGTGGGCCAGGCCTCCTACCAGGATCCAGGCAACGTACGTCAGGACGAAGCCGGCCAGGCCCAGGATGGTGGTCAGGACGGTCCAGGTCTTGAGGCCGTCGGAGACCGTGAGGCCGTAGTAACGGATCACGGTCCAGAAGCCGGCATCGGTCACGTGGGACAGGCCGAGCGCGCCGAAACCGATGGCAATCACGATCACTGCGATCTGCGCCGGCGAGTAGCCGCCTTCCATGACCGCTGAGGTGAGCAGGCCCGTCGTCGTGACGATTGCAACCGTCGCCGAACCCTGTGCGGCGCGCAAGGCCAGCGAGATGATGAAGCCGAGCACGATCACGGGCAGGCCGAGGCTGTCCAAGGTGTGGGAGAGCGCGGCTCCGATGCCGGAAGTGCGGAGGACTTCACCGAAGACGCCACCGGCAGCAACCACCATCAGGATGGAAGCGATGGGCGGCAGGGCACCCTCGAAAATCTCACCTGTTTCCTTGAGGGACCAGTTGCGGCGGACAGCCAGCAGGAAGAACGACAACGCAACGGCGACGAGGAGGGCGAAGAACGGATTGCCGATGAACGAAGCCACGCCGTACCAGTAGTTGTCCTTGGCGATGGTCAGTGTGCCGACGGTGCCGAGAAGGATCTGCACGATGGGCGCTGCGATCAGGAACATGATCAGGCCCGGACGCGGCGGGGCGATTGCGCGGGCACCCGGACCGTCATGGCCCACGTGGACCAGGGAATCGGAACCGAATTCCTCAACCTGCTGCTTCACGCCGGGGAGGAGTTCGTAGTCCTTGCGGTTCATGATGCTGGCAACCCAGTAGGACAGGAAGCCCAAGGGAATGCAGATGATCAGGGAGATCATAGTGATCAGGCCGATGTCGGCACCGAATACGCCGGCGCCGGCAACGATGCCCGGGTGCGGCGGAACAGCCACATGGATGGACAGCATGATTCCAGCCATGGGCAGGCCGAACTTGATGGGGTGGACCTTGGCGATTTTGGCGAAGGCGTAAACGATCGGAACGAGGACGATCACTCCCACCTCGAAGAACACCGGAATCGCGACCAGGAAGCCGACGGCCGTCAACGCGACGGCAACGCGCTTGGCACCGAGCTTCTCCGTGAAGTGCGTGGCCAAGGACTGCACGCCGCCGGAGACCTCGATCATGCGGCCAAGGATGGCGCCGAGGGCAATCAACAAGGCGACCTTGCCCATGGTGCTTCCAACACCGTTGGTCACCACCGTGAAGATGTCCTTGAGCGGAATCTGCGCGGCCACGCCCACCAGGATGCTGACGGCGAGCAAGGCAACGAATGCCTGGATCTTGAAGCGGATGATCAGGACCAGCAGCAAGGCGATGCCTGCCGCGGCGATGGTCAGCAGAAGCGGTGTTCCCAGCTCCACTGCGGGTTTGATGGCAGGGGCATCGGCGGCCCCGGCCATGAGGGAGTTGACGAGGGGGTTCATTGGGGCGGTGTCTCCTTTGACAAACCGGTGCGCACAGCAGACCGGCGGGAGGTGGCGGCGACGACGAAGGGGGGATCGCCGTCGTCGCGCGTTCTGGGGTGGGTGGAGTTTTTGTACAGCTAATGACCTTTAGGGCGCCCCATGAGGGCGTTAGGTGTACAAAAACTCCCAGGGGTTAAGCGGTGCGCTTGGCGGGCGCTACTACCTTGATGACGGCGGAGTCATCAGCGGCGGCGAGGCCCTGGGCCTGGCCGAGCAGGTAGAGCTGCTCGGCGGCAGCGGCAACGGGTGCGGCGAGTCCGGCGGCCCGGGTTGCCTTGCCTACGATGCCCATGTCCTTGACGAAAATGTCCAGGCGGCTGAGGACCTCGGCGCCGTCTTCCGTGTAGGCCTCGAGGATGCGCGGGCCACGGTTCGAGAGCATGAAGGAACCGGCGGCTCCGGCTTCGAGGGCAGCGAGGGTCTTAGCCTGGTCGAGGCCGAGGGCGTCCGCGAGGGCCATGGCCTCGGCGGCAGCAGCGATGTGGACTCCGCAGAGCAACTGGTTGACGGTCTTCAGGGCTTGGCCGTCGCCGGGCTTGTCGCCCACGATGCTCAGTGTGGAGGCCAGCAGCTCCAAGGCAGGGCGCGCCTTCTCCAGCGCCTCCGGGTCGGCTCCGACCACGATCAATAGATCGCCTTCACCGGCACGCTTGGGGCCTCCGGACAGCGGAGCGTCAACCAGCGAAACACCGTACTCGGCCAGCTTGGCGACCGTCGCCGGGATGGCTTCAGTTCCCACCGTGCTGCCCAGGATGACCACGGCGCCCGGCTTCAGAACGGCAGCGACACCGTTTTCGCCAAACAGGACGTCGTTGAGCTGCTCACCGTTGCGGACGGCGAGCAGCAGCGCATCTGCGTCCTGCGAAGCTTCGCGGGCCGAGGCGAAGGTCTTGATACCGGCCGCGGCGGCGAGTTCCAGACGGGGCTCGGCAATGTCGAAGCCGTGCACGGTCAGCTCGGACGCGAGCCGGGTTGCCATGGGCAGGCCCATGGCGCCGAGGCCCAGGACGGTGACGGTGTAGTTGCTGCTGGTCATGGTGTTCTCCATTGAATTTTGGCTGTTAGAAGGTTGCGCTGAGCTTGCGGGTGACCTGGGTCAGGGATTGGTCGTCGCCCACGTTGCCGGCGAAGACGATGTACGGGATGCCTTTTGCAGGGCCGTCCACCGGCTCCCACAGGGAGACGATGCCCGGGAGCATGGGGCCGCGGACTATCGCGTGGCGGATTTCCAGGCCATGGGCGGCCACGTCCGAGGATGTGATGCCGCCCTTGGCGATGACGAAGCGCGGCGGGAAACTCTTGAGCGTGCGGTTCACGACAGCCACGACGGCGGCGGAGACGGTGCGGGCGATCTTCAGGCTGGCTGCGGCGTCGTCGGTCTTGATGAGCAGGCGGCTGGTGTGGACGATCACGTCACCGCTGCGGAGGGCATCCACGACGTCGGCCACTACCGTTCCGATGTACGCTTCGGCTTCTGCTTCGCCCTGGGTTTTGGTGCCGGCAATGAGCTTCTCGACGTCGATTTCGATGGTCCTCGCCGAGCTGTGCTGTGCCGTGAGGTCGTTGAGTTGCCGCGTGGTGACGCCCACGTGGGAACCCACGACGATCAAGCCTCCGGCTGTGGAGGGAGTGTTGCCTGCAAAGGCCTCTTCGGAGGTCAGCGCGGTGCGGATCTCCTGGCCGATGCGTCCACGGACGAAAGGCGGACCCACGCGGTAGAGGAGCTTCTTGCCGCGGCGTTCTGCTTCCTCCAGGCCCAGAGCAAGGGCGCGGAAGTCGTTCTCGGTGACGATATCGGCCACGATCGGGGTGGAGTTGGTGGCGGATTCCAGGGCGTCTGCGATGGCCTTCGCGGAGATGGTGGGGTCCTGGGCGGAAGCACCGGCGCGGATGATGTTCAGGTCCAGGACGATCACGTCGCTGGCGGGGAACCGCCCCTGCGACTTCTCCTCCACATACTTGGCCATCTCTGAGTTGGCGAAGCCGAAGCTCGCGTCCTTGGCGAACTCCGTCTCGGCAACGGGGGTGAGGGAACCGGCATCGCCCCGCATGTAGTGCACACCGCCGATGGTGACGCGACCGGCGTCGGGGAACGCGGGGACGATTACCACGCCGTCGGTGGTTTCGCCGGTTTCAGCAGCCACGGTGGCGGCGATGACGTCCGGCTCCAGCGGGTAGTGGCCGCGGAGGGTGGAGTCGCTCCGGCTGACGAAACCCAGGCGCAGTCCGTCGGCAGAAGCGGCTGCCGCGAGCGCATTCCGGACGATTTCCTCGTTGCGGGCTGCGGCTTCTGCGGGGTCCAGGCTACGGGTGTTGGTCAGCACATAGACGGCGGGCTTGGTCTGGTTGTCACGGATGTGGGCGAAGGCCCAGGTGAAGTCAGCGACATCCCAGCTGGTCAGCACTGCGAGATCTGCCACGGATTGGGTGCCTGTGGGGTCGTCGTCGAGGACCACCAGGACGCGGGGGCTGCTTGCCGAGGACGCGGCAACGGCATCGGCCACGAGCTGAGCAGGAATCTGGACTTCCGCCGGGAAAGCGGCCAGAACGTCGGCTTCAAGGGTCACTGTTCACTCCATCGTGGGAAATCTTTGCTGCGGTTTGTGAATGTAAGATGTCAGACATCTAACATTTGAATTAGTGTGACACAACGCTCCCGGCCTGCGCAAGGAGACCAGCGTCACTAGGCTGGGTGCATGGCTGGCAGCGAAGCACCGTTCACATCCGTGGATATCCGCACGCCTGTTGTTTCCGCAGGTGAAACGGCGCCGGCGGTCCTGATCCACGGCTGGGCCTCAACATCCGCCTACTGGGAACCATTGGCCGGAAAGCTGCTCGACGCCGGATACCCGGCATGGATTGCGGACCTCCCCGGCTATCACCCCGGCGAGGCGCTCTCCCCGGAGTTCGAATGGACCCTGGAGTCTGCGGCAGCCTCCTTGGCGGCGACCCTAGAAGCCAAACACAGCGGTCCCGTTCACCTGGTGGGGCACTCCCTGGGTGGCAGCGTGGCGCTGACGCTTGCCGCCGGCTTCCCGCAGCTGACGGCAACCCTAACGCTGGTTGGCATGGTTCCGGCGCCGCCCAACGAAGGCTTCCGGTCCATGCTGCAAGCGCAATGGAAACAAGGTTTCATCGACGCCGGAACCAAGGTTCGATGCATGGCAGCCTGGTACGGCGACCCGCCTTACCAGGACGAAGAACTACTCAGCCGCGGGTTCGATATCCCGTTCAAAGTCCTGGGCCCGAGCGGCGAGGCGGCCATGACCGGCGTCGAACCTTCAGTACCTGGGCGCGTCCACGCTCCGCTGCTGGTGCTGGCCGGAACAGCGGACCGCGTGCGGTCCATGGAACAGATGGCCGCGTTTGTGGACGCGGACCCGCGACGCCGGCTCAAGGCCATTCCCGGGGCGGGCCACAGTGTCCACTGGGAGCAACCGCAACAATGTGCGGAAGCGTTGCAGGAGTTTTGGAAAACCAGCTGGCCACCGCCAGCGTAAGATGTCTGACATCCATCCCGCCCCGGGGAAGCCGGGCGCAGGATGGGCGGATACAGGAATGGGGATACATGGCACGCAAGTCGCTGGTTGGCGTCGTCGCTGATGAGTTGCTGGACCGGATCATCGCGGGCGAATTTCCACCCGGCACGGTTGTCCCGGGCGAGCTGGAGCTCAGCGCCAAGCACGAGGTGAGCCGTATGACCGTGCGTGAAGCCATGAAGACCCTGGAAGCGCAGCGGATCCTCAGCGTCGAACGAGGCCGGGGCACGTTCGTGAATCCGCTGAATCAGTGGGCATCCCTGGAGGCCGTGCTGCGCGCAGCGTCGGAGGGCACCAAGGATGCCGCGGCGGCCATCCAGTTGATCGAACTCCGCCGCATGCTGGAGACGGGCGCCTGCGAACTGGCCGCCGAGCGTATCTCAGACGACGAACTCATCACGCTCAAAGAGCATGTGGCAAAGATGCAGTCCTCCCACGAGGACAATGACCTGGCGGGTTTCGTTGAAGCCGACCTGGCCTTCCATGACGTGATTCTGCACGCCTCCGGCAACGTCTTCGTGGCCGTACTGTTCGAACCCCTGCACCGCGTCCTGGAGGCGCGCCGCCGGGAGACGTCCGCTTTCGCGGAGATCCAGGAACACGCCATCGGACACCACCGGAAGATTGCCGCGGCGCTGGAATCCCGCAACCCCAACGAGGCGCGGCTCGCGATGGACGCGCACATGCAGCAGACGCTGGACGACCTGAAAACATACGTCCTGGAGGCGTAGCTAGCGACGCAGTGTCTCCGACGGCAACTCCCCGAAGGTCTTCAGATACAGCGCCGAGAACCGCCCCTGGTGCGTGAAGCCGCACGACTCCGCAACCGCCGTCACGCTTTGCTCACGCGGGCCGGCTTCCAGGAGCATCTCCCGGGCGCGATCCAACCGGATGCTCCGCAGCAGGTCCGACGGCGTCGCCCCGGTTTCGGCGCGCAGTGCGGTCTGCAGGGTCCGGACCGAAACGCCAAGGCACTCGGCGATATCGGGCACCGTGAGTTCCTCTGTGGCGTGACGCTCCAGGAGTTCGCGGCAATCCCGGACCAGCCGGCCCTCCGCTTCCGTGTTCCGGGCCTCCTCCGCAGGCGGTTGCATCGCCATCAGCAGCCGGGACACCATGCTGTCCGCCAACAAGCCTTGAACGAACACCGGCGCGGCGGTCTGCGGCCGGCTGATCAGGTCGTCATGAAGCTCGACGACGGACCTCAGGAAGGCGCGACCGGCGGCGCCTGACAGGTCCATGCCGTAGCCAAGCTCCACAGCGCTGTCCCCGTACAGTTGCCCGGCAACCCGTTCCAGCGCCGTTCGCCGCACATAGACGATCAGGTGCGGGCTGCCGCCGTCCCAACTCATGGAGAATGGCCTGTCGATCGGCGGAACAGTGGCCATGTGCGGGCTGGATTCCACCGTGCTGGTCTCCACCCGCATGGACGCATGCCCGGCGAGCGGGATCTGCACCAGATGGAAATCCTGCAGTCCTTCAGGCTCAATGCGGACGTCGGCGCCGTAGTCCAGGAACTCGATGCCCACGTCGCCCCGGTGCAGGGAACGCAGCTTCATATCCACTGCCGAGGTCCGGGTCCGCGGTGCGAGCTCGTGGCTGCAGAACAGCTCGGCGATCCTGGCGTGGGCTTCGTCCACGTCAGTTGTGGCCATCGTCGGCCGCCCCCGCAGGACATCGCGGGGAAGAATTTTCACCATTTGGGCACCCACTCCACAGTTCTGCGCTTTTCGGATGATCCCCGCGCTACGTGGATATTCCGGATTTCAACGGCCGCCTAGAGTCGCTTTCAGAACCAGTATGACGCAGCTCACATCACGATAACAGCACTGAAAGCGAGGTGGGACCAGTGAAGAACATCAAGCTCGTGCATGACCGGCGGGACGAGTGGGATCGACACCATTTCGAACTCTGGGCGGCGGAACTTCAAGCCAAGGACGCTCAGCTCACCTCAGCGGCGTGGGTTGGTTGGCACGAAGAAGAGGAAGACCCTGCGTAATCCGGATGACTTTTGCGCTTAGTGGATAGTCCGGCCAACAGCGACTGCCTAGAGTCGCTTATGGATCAACCATGACGGACGTCACATTTCTTCAATATTACAATCACGGGAAAGGTTTGGGCCATGTCAGGACTCGACGGCAGGACAGCAATTGTCACCGGTGGGGCAACCAAGGTGGGACAAGGCGTGGTGACCTCGCTGCGGGACGCCGGAGCCACGGTGGTGGTTGCGGATATAGCTCCCGACGGCGGCACCCTCACCAAAGCACTCGGGGAAGGAATCCACTATTCCCACACGGACATCACTGATGACGCCGCAGTGCGCGAACTCGTGGAGGAAACCGTAGCCCTCCACGGCGGTCTCGACATCCTGGTCAACCTGGCCTGCACCTACAAGGACGATGGCCCGGCATCCGGTCGCAGCGACTGGCTCGAGGCTCTCAACGTCAACCTCGTGAGTGCTGTGGTGGCAAGCAACACCGCGCGCCCACACCTCAAAGTGTCAGGGCACGGCGCCATCATCAACTTCACCTCGATCTCCAGTTCCATCGCCCAAACCGGCCGCTGGCTCTACCCGGCCAGCAAAGCGGCCCTCGTCCAGCTCACGCGCAGCATGGCCGTGGACTTCGCGGCGGACGGCATCCGGGTGAACTCCGTCAGCCCCGGATGGGTGTGGAGCAACATCATGGACACGCTCAGCAACGGTGATCTTGCCAAGACCGATTCCGTGGCCGCCCCTTTCCACGCTCTCAAGCGCGTCGGCCGCCCGCACGAGGTTGGGGACGTCGTCGCGTTTCTCGCCGGCGACCAGGCAAGTTTCGTGACCGGCGCCGATTGGGCGGTCGACGGCGGCTACTCCGCCTTGGGTCCTGAACGCGCCGAAGAAACCATCCCCCTGCTGGCCGCCAACTGATGCCAGGCTCCACCACACTCCATAGAAGGGCAACACCATGACGCAACGCCACATCACCATCGTCGGAGCCGGCCAGTCCGGGCTTCAGCTGGGCATCGGACTGCTGGACGCCGGCTACTCCGTGACCACCATTTCCAACCGCACACCCGAACAAATCCGGGACGGCAAGGTCGCCTCCAGCCAATGCATCTTCCACAACGCACTGGAACACGAGCGGGCGCTGGGGTTGGACTTCTGGCCCGATGCCCCCACGGTCGACGGCATTTCCTTCACCATCCCACACCCCGAACTCCCGGGCGAGAAGGCCATCAGCTGGGCATCCCGCTTGGACAACCATGCCAAGTCCATCGACCAGCGCGTGAAGTTCCCGCGGTTCATGGAAGAGTTCACGGCGCGCGGCGGGGAACTCGTTTTCGAAGACGCAGGCGTGGCCGAGCTGGAGAAGTACGCGCAGAACTCGGACCTGGTGATTGTCGCCGCAGGCAAGGGAGACATCGCCCAACTGTTCACCCGCGACGCCGAACGGAGCACCTACGACGCCCCGCAGCGCGCCCTGGCGCTGACCTACGTGAAGGGCCTCAAGCCCCGCGAAGAGTACTCTGCGGTTTCTTTCAACCTCATCCCCGGCGTCGGCGAATACTTCGTGTTCCCCGCACTCACCACCAGCGGCCCCTGCGAAATCATGGTCTTCGAGGGCGTTCCCGGCGGTCCCATGGACACCTGGAAGGGCCTCTCCCCGGAGGAACATCTGGAGAATTCCACGAACATCCTCAAGACCTTCCTGCCATGGGAAGCCGAGCGGGCAACGGATGTGGAACTCACCGACCCCAACGGCGTCCTCCAGGGCAGGTTTGCGCCCACTGTCCGCCACCCGATCGCCACGTTGCCGAGCGGCCGGCAGGTACTGGGCCTGGCCGACGTGGTGGTGTTGAACGATCCCATCACCGGCCAAGGTTCCAACAACGCCAGCAAGTGCGCGGCGTCCTACCTGGACAGCATCATCCGGCACGGCGAACAGCCGTTCGGCGCTGAGTTCATGCAGGCCACATTCGAGCGCTATTGGGATTACGCACAGCACGTTGCACACTGGACCAATGCCCTCCTGGCCCCGCCGCCGCCCCACGTCCTTGAACTCCTGGGCGCCGCCAACAGCGAGCCGGACATCGCCCGCAGGTTCGCCAACGGCTTCAACCATCCGCCGGAATTCCAGGAGTGGTTCATGTCTCCCGACAAGGCAGCCGGCTACTTGGCGAGCCTTTCCGCAGCCAAAGTCTCCTAGCCACGTTTTTTGGCACAGACAAGCTAAAAAGGACCCATAATGCGAAAGATAGCAATCGTGGGCGCCGGTGAATCCGGTGCCCAACTGGCCCTGGGCCTGCAACGGGAAGGCTACACAGTGACACTGCTGTCCGACCGTTCCGCAGCCCAGATCCGCACCGGGAAAGTCATGTCCAGCCAGTGCATGTTCTCCACGGCCCTGGATGCCGAGGCACAGATGGGGACCGCCCTCACCGAATACTACGAATCCGGAGCAGTCCCGGCCATCACCTCCATCCAGCTCCGGGTGGACGCGGAAGAACCCATCGAATGGGCAGCCCCCTTGGACGGGACTGCCCGCTCCATCGACCAACGGATCAAAAGCGCCCTGTGGATTGAGACGTTCGTCGCTGTCGGTGGCGATTTCCGCATCGAGAAGGTCACCCCGCGCATGCTCGAGGAACTCGCCCGCGACTACGAGCTGGTCATTGTGAGCACGGGCAAAGGCGAAATCGGGCAGATCTTCCCGCGGGACAAGGCAAAGTCGCCTTTCGACCGCCCGCAGCGCGTCCTTGCACTGAACTACGTCAAACCCGACGCCGGCGCTGCCGACGGCGCAGTAGGTCACGGCGCAGTGGGTGACGGCGCAGTGGGCGCCGGCGCTGTAGGTGACGCCATCCGCATGTCCATGGCCCCCGGCGTCGGCGAGTTTTTCACCTTCCCGGGCCTGACCGTCTCCGGCCCGTGCCGCATGATGGTGTTCGAGGGCGTGGTGGGTGGCCCCATGGACCGGTGGACCGACGTCGGAAGTCCTGAAGAGCAGCTAGCGCGGTCGCTGGCGATCCTGCGCGAGCACTTTCCGCACGAAGCCGGGAACTTCGCCGGAGCCGAACTGACGGATGACGGCGCCACGCTTCTGGGACGCATCACGCCCACGGTGAGGTCCGCCGTCGGGGAACTCGGCAACGGAAAGCTGGTGTTCGGGCTGGGTGATGCCGTGGTCCTCAACGATCCCCTCACCGGGCAGGGCTCCAACAATGCAACCCTGGCCGCAAAGTACTACCTGGACTCGATCGTCCGCCGTGGCCAGCAACCATTCGATCGCCACTGGATGGAGCGCACTTTCGATGAATTCTGGCGGGGCTGGGGGCAGTGGGCCGTTGAATGGACCAACGATCTCCTGAAACCCCGCCGGGACCACCAGAAAACGCTCCTCAACGAAGCCGCTGAACATCCCGCGTTGGCGGCGAGCATCGTGAACGGTTTCGACGACCCCCGAACGTCCTACCCGTGGTGGTTTGATCCCACCGCTGCTGCTGACTTCATGCAGGCCAGGAAGGAAGAAGACACCTCGGCGTTCGACGTCCGTGACTTCCGGAGCGCCCTGGGACAATTCGCCACCGGCGTCACAGTGGTCACCACCGTTTCCGCGGACGGCAGGAAGGTGGGCATGACGGCGAACTCCTTCACGTCGGTCTCCATGGATCCCCCGCTGGTGCTGTGGTGCCCCAGCAAACGGGCACCCAGCCTGGGCGATTTCGAGGAAGCCACGCACTTTGCCATCAATATCCTGGCAAGCGACCAGCACGTCCTTTCCCGCCAATTCGCTACCCCGGCCACGGACAAGTTCGCCGGAGTGGAAACCGTGGAAGGCATCGCCGGTGTGCCGCTGCTGGACGGCGCGGTGGCGACCTTCCAATGCCGGACCGTCTCGCGACATGATGCCGGGGATCACGTCATCTATGTGGGTGAGGTGGAAAGCTACAACCACGACGGCGGCGCTCCCCTGGTGTTCCACGGCGGCAAGTACCACGCCACTGCCAGCCACCCTGATTTCTGAGCACTCTTGAAAGGAACGGTTATGGACGAATCCTGTGAGGTCGCGATCATTGGCTCGGGAATCAACTCCCTGGTGGCGGCAGCCGAGCTTGCCCTGGACGGAAAGCGCGTGTGCATCATCGAGCGCTCGGACCGGCTGGGTGGGTTCATCGACTCCTCCGAACGGACCTTGCCGGGCTTCATCCACGACACGTTCTCCTCCTGGCATCCGCTGTTTGTGTCCGGCGGCGCCTATGAAGTGCTGGGCAAGGAACTGCACGCCCGGGGCCTCGAGTATTGCAATACCACCGGGCCCGTGACGGCGAGCGTAGCGGCGGACCCGGCGACGGGGGCGCACCGCGTAGTCATTGCGCACCGGGATCCAGCCGAGACAAGCGCTGCTTTCAAGGAGCCCCGGGACCAGGCCGCTTACCTGGCGATGCTCGATGACCTGGGCCGGAACGCCGGAACGGTTTTCGGGGCCTTCGGGGCCGAGCTGCGGTCCTTTCCTGAGGTTGCAAAGATCGCCTTTGGCGCCGTGCGGCGTGGGCGCCTGGCCGCAAACGAGTCATTCATCCGGGACTCCGTGATGAGCGGCCGCAACTACGTCCGCAGCCGCTTTGACGGCTGGGAAACGGACCAGTTGTGGTCGCCGTGGCTCCTGCACGCCGGGCTGGGACCGGACCAAGCCACGGGCGGGGTGATGCTGCCCGTCATGGCCATGAGCATGCACGGTTTTGGGCTGCCCGTCGTGAAGGGCGGGGCATCGCGGTTCGTTGCAGCGTTCGAGTCGCTCCTGAGGGACAACGGCGTCAGGATCATGCTCGGTGCCGAAGCCGAGGAGATCCTGGTTTCAGGCACAGCGGTCACGGGTGTCCGGACGTCGCAGGGCAGTGTTTCGGCCGACACCGTGCTGGCCAACGTCTCCCCGCAGGCCCTTTACACGTCATTGCTTCACGAGCCCCCGGCCGCGGCTGCCCGGGCCGCTGAAAAGTACCAGAACGGCCGCGGAGCCATGCAGATCCACTTGGCCTTGGACAAGCCCGTTGAGTGGCTCGATCCCCGGCTCAACACCGTGCCGCTGGTGCACCTCAGCAACGGTTCGGACAGCACGGGAATTGCCTGCGCCCAGGCCGAAGCGGGACTGCTGCCGGCCGAACCAACGGTTGTGGTGGGGCAGCAATACATGCTGGATCCGTCGCGGGCACCGGAGGGGAGGGCCACGCTGTGGTTGCAGCTGCAGGAGGTGCCGTTCGCGCCTGTGGGCGATGCCGCAGGTGAACTGGACGTCAGCAATGGGTGGAGTGGCGAACTTAAAGCCGGCTACCTGGAGCGGGTCCTGGCAAGGTTGGAACAGTTTGCTCCGGGGACCCGCGCGAGTGTCCTCGCCTCCGACATCCTGGCACCGACGGACCTGGCCTTGGCCAATCCCAATGCCGTCAATGGGGATCCCTACGGCGGCTCGGCTGAGTTCTTCCAGAACCTTCTGTGGCGGCCTTTCCCGGAGGCCGCCGGACACCGCACGGCCATCCAAGGTCTCTGGCACATCGGGGCTTCAACCCACCCCGGTCCTGGACTTTCGGGCGGCTCCGGACACTTGGTGGCGCAGAAACTGACCGCACCGCCGTCACGATTTTCCCGTATCCAAGAAGCACTGAAACCACGTAAGCGATAGGAGAACAATGTCTGTTCTGGCCGGGCTCACTACAGCCCTTTCGAATGGTTCGGTGGAGATCATCGACCTCACCACTCCCCTCAGCTCCGAGACGCCCATTTTGAACCTGCCGCAGCCTTTCGCGAACACGGTGGGGCTTTCCGTATCGCCGGTGAGCAATTTCGACGACGCCGGACCCGCCTGGGCCTGGAACGACGTCACGGTGGGCGAGCACGCAGGAACACACCTGGACGCGCCGGTGCACTGGATCACCGGCAAGGACGGCAAGTCCGTGGACCAGATCGAACCGCACCGCCTGGTAGGTCCCCTCGTGGTGATCGACAAATCCGCCGAGGCGACGCAGGACCCTGATTTCCTCCTGGAACCGGAGCATTTTGAGCAATGGCAGGAAGAGCACGGCGCGTTCCCGGAGAACTGCTGGGTCATCTTCCGGACCGGTTGGGCGGCCCGCGGCGCTGACGCTGCGGCTTTCGTCAACGCGGACGACGCCGGACCCCACACTCCCGGGGTCTCTGCTGCAGGTGCCAAGTGGCTCGCCGGAAACGCCTCGATCAGCGGTTTCGGCGTGGAAACCGTGGGCATCGACGCCGGCCAGGCCGGTACCCTCGATCCGATGTTCCCGGTCCACTCGTTCCTGCTCGGGGCGGACAAGTACGGCGTCACGTCGCTGCGGAATGTGGATCGGCTTCCTATCACCGGTGCAACGCTGGTGGTTGCTCCCCTGCCGATCGTTGGTGGCACCGGAAGCCCCAGCCGCGTGTACGCGCTGGTTGAAAAAGAGGCGGTGGAGAAGGCATGAGTGAGCACGTGCGGGTCTCCACACTGGTGGGCAGGACGCTGGCGAAGCTCGGCGTCGGGCACGTTTTCGGGGTGGTGGGCTCCGGAAACTTCGATGTCACCGGAACGCTCATGGCCGAAGGCATCCCGTTCACCGCGGCCCGGCATGAGGGTGGAGCGGCGACCATGGCGGACGCCTACACCCGGATGTCGGGCAAGGTGGGCGTGGTCACCACACATCAAGGCTGCGGGCTGAGCAACGCCATCACCGGGATCGGGGAGGCCGCGAAAAGCCGGACACCCATGATCGTTCTGACCGCCGACACCCAGGCCGCAGCCATCCGCTCCAACTTCAAGATCGACCAGGACGCCCTGGCCCGCAGCGTCGGCGCTGTAGCCGGGCGGATCCACTCCCCGGCCACGGCGGTCGCTGACACGGTCAGGGCTTTCCGGACGGCTGTGAACGAGCGCCGCACGGTGGTTCTGAGCTTGCCGTTGGACATCCAAAGTGCCACCGCAGCGGACGAGGTGGGTGCCGTCGTCGTGCCTCAACCGCCCAAGGTGCGCCCCGACGCTGGCGCCGTTGAGCAACTGGTGGCACTGATTTCCGCGGCTGAACGACCCGTGTTCGTGGCCGGACGCGGCGGGCGCGGCGCCAGGGACGACATCCTCGCGCTGGCGCGCCATGCCGGAGCCCTCGTGGCGACGTCCGCAGTGGCGAGCGGGCTGTTCAACGGTGACGCGCACAACTTGGGCATTTCCGGCGGGTTCTCTTCGCCCGCAACGGCGGAGTTCATCAGCGGCGCCGACCTGATCGTGGGCTGGGGCTGCGCGCTGAACATGTGGACCATGCGGCACGGGCGGCTCATTTCGTCCGGCACCAAGGTGGTCCAGGTCGACGTCGAAGACTCCGCCCTGGGTGCCAACCGTCCCATCACTCTGGGGGTGCTGGGCGATTCGGCGCTGACCGCAGCCGATGCCCTGTCCGTACTGGCCCTTTCACAGCCGGAGCCTGTGGAGAAGTACCGTACAGAGGCCAACGCCCTGGCCATCAAGCAGGGCTCACGGTGGCGGGACGTGCAGACCGAAGACCTGTCCACCGCGACCTCCATCGACCCGCGCGTCCTCACCCGCAAACTCGATTCGATGCTCCCTGCCGAGCGGATCGTAGCCGTGGATTCGGGCAACTTCATGGGCTACCCCAGCCAATACCTTGCCGTGCCGGACGAGTTCGGGTTCTGCTTCACGCAGGCTTTCCAGGCGATCGGACTGGGCCTGTACACGGCCATCGGCGCCGCACTTGCCCAGCCGCACCGGCTGCCGGTGCTGGGCACGGGCGACGGCGGGTTCCTCATGGGTATCAGCGAACTCGAGACCGCGGCGAGACTGAAGATGCCGCTGGTGTGCATTGTCTACAACGACGCCGCGTACGGAGCCGAGGTGCACCATTTCGCTTCACAGCACGCAGAAGCCGAGTTGTCCAGTGTCGTGTTCCCGGACACCGACATTGCCGCGATCGCCCGGGGATTCGGTGCGGAAGGGGTGACAGTGCGGACCGTAGCTGACCTGGAAGCTGTTCGCCCGTGGATAGCTGCTTACGAAGCCGGGACGCAGGACCGGCCGCTGGTCATCGATGCCAAGATCGCCTCCGACGGCGGTTCCTGGTGGCTGGCCGAGGCCTTCCAGGGCCACTAAGTGCCGGCGTCGTTCTCCGAAGTCGTCTGCACACGCTGCCCTGAAAGTACTGAACTTGTGCAGACGGGTATGGAAATCAGAGTGTCCAAAGTCCCCTGCACGAGGCGTCACACTTTGGTCGAGAGTCCTCTGCACGAAGGCTCCCGGCAGTGCGTTCACTGCCGGGAAGCGATCACGTGGTCGGCTCAGCGCGCTGGATGGTCCGTAGACGGTGGAGCGAGCGACGCCGAAGAGTTCAGAATCTCCGTTGTCGTGTGTTCCACCCTGATGAAGGCTCAGGAGGTGGGCCTCCTGCCTTTTGGAGAGCTGGGGCTGTCGACCCCGAAGCTTGCCCTTCGACTTCGCCACCGCCATGCCTTCACGGGTCCGGGCGCGAATAGGGGCGGATTCAAATTCCGCGACCATGCCCAGGATGTTGAACCGCAGCTTTCCAACCGGGTCATGGGGATCGTAGATCCTGCCTCCGATGTTGAGGATTACGCCCTTGCGTGTGAGTTCGTCGGCAATATCCCTTGCGTCCGGCAGGGACCTTGCCAACCGGTCAAGTTTGGTGACAACGGAGGTGTCGCCGTTGCGGCACACAGCCACGGCCTTTTCCAGACCGGGCCGGTCTCGTTTAGCGCCGGTAAATCCGTGGTCGACGTGGACCATCTCGTCGTCAACTCCCAAGGCATGGAGAGCATGACGCTGGGCGGTGAGGTCCTGACTGCTGGTCGAGCAGCGGGCATAACCGATGGGCATGATTGGGCTGTAGCGTATAAGGCCCCTTCACCGGGCATTAATTCGGGCGGGGTATACGGGAATCCAGCCTTGGCGGAAACACGCAGATTTGGAGAGAGCCGATGGGCAGCGCCGGCACGTCCGATGGACGACCGGCTTACGGCACGCGAGCCTCGTTTGGCAGGGAACTTCGAATCAATCGCTGGGCTGCCATCGATATCAATCGCGAGTGATAGGCAATGATTGGAACCGTGACACTTATCAACGGATTCAGCTTTCGCGGCTATAGGAGTTTCTCGTCAGACCAGCTGGCAGTGCTTTACCCCCTGCGGAGGGTAAATCTGATCGCAGGTCAGAACAACGCTGGAAAGTCCAATATTTTGCGAGTCATTGGTAACACCTATAGTGCCGAACCAAGTCCCGTCTCCACGTGGGACCGGCCGCTTGGAGATGCGGAGCACACTTTTGGCCGTCTAGAGCTGCACCATATTGATGACGTCTTCACGTGGGAAAAAATCCGGCGCCTCTCCGAGGACCGCAAGGAAAAGCTTCGCGGTTTTCTCCGTTCTGGAGGAATATCACTTCCTGATGTTGGAAAGGATGTCATCGGCTTCGCGGTCCGAGAACGGGGTGAAATCGACAGCGAAGCCTTGCAACGGATGGGCCGCGAAGTGGGTGACAGTCACCTCGCGAATGTTCTGTCACTGGAGTTGACTAGCTCCGGTGGGGGCGGTGCTGGGCAGGATGCGTTCAGGGTTCTCCAGTGGATCGCGGGGGCACGACCTCACGCTCCTTCGGTATTTACTGTGAACGGTGTCAGGACAATTTCCGACGACAGCAGCCAAGCTCCCGATCTGAATGGGCTGAGCATTAAGCGCCGTCTCCTCGAGTTACAGAATCCGTCAACTGATCGCCTGAAAGACAAAGAACTCTTCGCAAGAGTTCAGGATTTTGTCCGCGCCGTGCTGGATGACCCCGGGATCACCATAGATGTTCCGCACGATCTCTCGACGATCCACGTCACTCAAGGAGGGCACACGCTGCCCATTGAAAACATGGGCACTGGCGTTCATGAGGTGGTAATTATTGCGGCAGCGGCGACGGTCATTCAGAACTCAATTTTGTGCATCGAGGAACCCGAGGTGCATCTGCACCCGATTCTCCAGCGGAAGCTTCTCCGCTACCTGGAGTCGAGCACTACAAACCAGTACTTTATCGCGACTCACTCTGCTCACATGCTGGATTCGGAGATCGGGAGCATTTTTCATGTTTCCCGCAAAGATGGCACTTCAAGCCTCATGTACTCCGGCGAAGCACGGGACAGGGCGGCGATATGTGCAGACCTGGGGTATCGTCCCTCTGACCTCGTGCAGACGAATGCCGTCCTGTGGGTTGAGGGTCCCTCTGACCGTATTTACCTCAAACATTGGATCGAGCAACTCGCTCCAGATCAATTCGTTGAAGGGACTCACTACTCCGTGATGTTCTACGGTGGGTCTTTGCTCAGCGCACTTTCACCGCTTGACGCAGCAGAGGTAGAAGAGTTCATCTCTCTTCGAAACCTCAACCGCTACGTGATGATTTTCATTGACTCTGATAGGAAGAGCCGCCGTGCGCGCCTCAATGAGCATAAGCAGCGGGTGATCAATGATCTCAGCAAGGACCCGTCAACAGGTATGGCGTGGGTAACCGCAGGTTACACCGTTGAGAACTATGTGCCGGAACACGTTCTAACCGAAGCGATACACACAGCACACACCTCCACGAAGAAGCGCGTGCTTCCTGCTCAAGATCGTTGGTCGAATCCTTTGGCCTCAGACCGGCTCGGTATCAAGCAGCCGAGTAAGGTCGCGGTCTCGAAAGTTGCAACTCAAAATTGGGGAAACGAGTGGCCGTTCGACCTGAAGGAGCGCGTACAGGAAGTCATTGCCCTTATCAGGACGGCAAACAGCCATACCTGATCGGTGTCCGGTGAGGGATCGTTTAGCGGACACCGAATGGCTGGTGGCCGTAGCCAATTAGACTGCAGCTTGAATGGACGTTCTAAGGACGGACCCTTCTACCTGCGGCCGCCTGTGGCCGTCGGTCGCCCCTTTGGCCTGGCCTCTCGGTCATGCCCGGCAGCTGCTTTCTAACTGGCTGTCGCCCTTTGCGAATGGAATACGAATCACGGGATGGAAACTTCTATAGCAGCTGGGTTGGTCGACGGACCCACCGCGTTCATCTTGTGGCGGTGGCGATACCGTTTCACAACAATAACGGTTGCGTCCTGCGGCGTTTTAGCCGTCCTGAGTCGATCAGGCGTACCCCAAACCTGGTACGTCAACGTACTTGGCGTGGTGATGATGCTAGGCGGGCTTGGCGTAATAGTTCTCATCAACTGGTGTGCGGTGCGGGATCGCGCGGAGAAAAAAGCTGGTTACACAACTGTCCGTCTCGGCAATAGGAAGTTGATGCAGCGAGATCCCTACATGGGGCACATTATCCGGCTAGCCGACGCGAACTACCTCGACCGTCAGCACTTCTCCGGGATCTTGGAAAGAACTAAGGCCGAAGCGAAACGCAGCAGCCCCTCTTGGCAACGTCCGTAAGACGGTGGCTTTCCGAACGCTCCAAGCGTCCGGTAGAGGATCCCCAATCGGACGTAGCGGCGCCCGGTGAGCCGCCGGCTTAATGGGCAGCCGCGAGCCTGCTCTACCTCGAGCGACATGTGCGAAGGAAGGGCCAACACGCATAATGATGGTTCGGAGCGTTCCGGCGGCTTCTGCATCCCACACTGGCATGTGATGGATCACATGGCAGGTACTTCAACGGTCTGTCGGACGGCACGCAGGCGTGGGTAGAGCCTCGCAACGGTGCCGAGATCAATAGCGGAGGACTGAACGTTGTTCCCAGATAGCTCGACTCCCCTAGATCCCATCCTCTCGACCGAAGATTGCTTTCTCGTGATGTCCGACTTTGTGTGGGCGTACGCACGTCGTGGTGCTGGCGACGACCTAATAACTCTGTTGGGAGACACTGGCCTGACGAGCGACGGACGCCCCTTCGACTCCGCCGCTTGGGAGGACTGGGTCGAAAGTATCGAATGGATCAAATCCGGACGCTTCCCTCGAACCCGCGAATCATCGTCACCAGCTGAGTCCCCTCAGGGAGCAGGATCGCTAACGTTGACATCGCGTGAGGGGTTCCTGGCCGCGACAGACTTCTTGTGGGAATACGCAAGTCGTGCAGGGGATCACCTGCTTGCGCTGCTCGATGACATGACCCTCGCGAATGATGGACAGTCAGCAGATCGTAGAATTCGGCGGGACTGGCTTGCTAACGTCGACTGGATCAGGTCAGGCAACCCGACAAGAAACCGGTTCTAGGCAGCACTCATGCGCATGTTTCCCCACGGGATTCCCCCAGCATTCAATCAATCGATCCACCCAAGAGAGCAAGGACTGAGTATCAACACTACGCCGAAGCGCCAGAGGCCAGGAACCGTCCCCTAGAGCTAGCGGGGCGATGCGCATCTACCCCTCTGCACTGATGTCCGTAAGCCGATCCCCCAACGTCCGGCTGTGCAGACGACTTTGGATATTCAGTGCAGACGACTTCGGAAACTGACAGCCGGAGGACCCATCCGGATAGCAGAAGAGGCCGTTTTGAATGCTCAAAACGGCCTCTTTGCTTGCTTGGGTGTTACGCGTCCACTTCCGTGTTCACGATGTACACGTCGCACGGAGCGCCGTGTGCCACGCTGTTGGCGATGCTGCCCAGGACGCGGCCCAAGCCCTTCATGCGCTTGTTGCCCACGACGATCAGTGAGGCGTTGTTGGTCTCGGCGTAGTTGATCAGGGCGTTGGCCGGGTTGCCACGGGCAGCGTAGTACTTGACGCTGCCGGCCGGAACGTCAAGTTCTTCGGAGACCTTGCGGGCCACGTATTCCGCGGAGTCGGCCGAAGAGACAGTGATGCGGTCGCTGCCGCTGCCGAATTCTTCAATGCGGTCGTCCGAGAAGCCGCTGATGACGTGCAGTTCGGCACCGAGGGCGGTGGCGAGCTTCGCTGCCGCCATTGCTGCACGCTTGGCCGTTTCACTGTTGTCGACGCCGACGACAATAACTTCTGACATGAGAACTCCTGGTTGTGGGGATTCGCGGGGTGCTGCTGCAAGAAATCTACACTCCATGGCTGCACACCGGGGTGACCCTTTTGTGCCGGGAGTGTTTACTGCATGCGCCAGGGGGTAGGGATAAATCATCGGCACCACCACTTCACTGAAAGGCAGGACCATGAGCGACGCATCATTCGCCCCACAGACCGCCATCGTCACAGGCTCGGATTCAGGGATCGGGCGGGCCACGGCGGTGGCGCTGGCAAAAGCCGGCATGGACGTGGGAATCACCTGGCACTCGGACCAGCAGGGTGCCGAGGAAACCGCCGAGGAGGTCCGCCGCCTGGGACGCAAGGCGGTGGTCCACCAACTGGACACCACCGATGCCCGCGGAACGGCGGCCGCCGTAGAAATGCTGGCCGAGGAACTCGGGGGCGTGGATGTCTTCGTGAACAACTCCGGAACCGGCGACGGCACCAAGTTCCTGGATCTCGACTACGAAACCTGGATGACCACGCTGGACACCAACCTCAATGGGGCCTTCGTGGCCATGCAGACGGCAGCCAAGCGCATGGTGAAGGCGGGCCGAGGGGGACGCATCATCGCCGTCACCAGCGTCCACGAATTCCAGCCCCGCGTTGGGGCCTCGGCCTACGACGCCTCCAAGCACGGTCTGGGTGGGCTCATCAAAACCATGGCGCTGGAACTCGCCGAGCATGGGATTACCGCCAACAACGTGGCGCCCGGCGAAATCGCGACCCCCATGACGGGCCAGGAGGACGAGGATCCCACCCAGAAGGAGCGGCCCGGAGTGCCCCTGGGACGCCCCGGAGACGCACGCGAAATCGCCGCCGTCATCGCTTTCCTTGCCTCCCCGGCGTCAAGCTACGTCAACGGCGCGTCGTGGGCGGTGGACGGCGGAATGCTGCAAATGGGACCCCAAGCCGGCTCGCACATCACCAGCAACGACTGGCGTGAAAGCTAAGCTGCGGGACCTCTGGCCGCACAGGGATCCGTGGGCTAGTCTGCATGGACAGCCCGCCCTGCGGGTCTGATTTCTTTTCCAATGATTCGTATGACGTTGATGAGGAGCACCATGGCTGGCCACACGTATAGCGTTTCCGAAATTGTAGGAACTTCCACCGAGGGCGTGGACGACGCCATCAAGAACGGCATCGCGACAGCGTCCCAAACGTTGCGGAACCTCGATTGGTTTGAGGTCAAGGAAATCCGCGGTCACCTCGAGGACGGCGCGGTTGCCGACTGGCAGGTCACTATTAAGCTCGGTTTCCGCCTGGAGCGCTGACCGACCTCACCGCGAGCTGACAGTTGATGCCAATGTTTTGGAGGCAAAGTCATAGGGTCGTTGCAACGCTCTGATTGATGGAGCGTTTTATGGTCAAGTTGTTCCCCAAGGCTGCGCGTACTGAGTTTCTTGATTTGGTGTGTGCGGGGATGCCTGTTCGTACTGCTGCCCGGCGTGTCGGGGCGGTGCACGCTACCGGGCACAATTGGTGGGTTCAGTCTGGCCTAATGATGACCGTGAACCGGGGTGCTACCGGAGGTCTTGCCGATCCTGCTCCTTCAGTCGGGGGCCCTGGCCGTGCGTTGGGTCTGGAAGAGCGAGGCATGATCCAGATGGGTGTGCGGATGGGCCTCAGTTACGCGAAGATCGGCGCATTGATCGGGCGGGATAAGTCCGTAGTTTGGCGGGAGGTCAAACGCCACACGAGCGCGGACGGGAAGTACTACGCCTCGGTCGCTCACGCCAAAGCGCATCAGGACAGGCGCCGTCCCAAACCCTTCAGGCTGGCCAAGGACGAGGGTTTGTGCCGGCTGATCGGCGTCTGGATGGATGACGGGTGGAGTCCGAAGCTGATCTCCTCGATGTTGGCGTATTACTTCGGTGACGATCAGACTATGCAGGTGAGCCACGAGACGATCTACCAGGCCCTTTACGTCCAAACCCGCGGGAACCTGCGGGCGGACCTGGCCGAAAAGCTCAGCCTGAAACGCAAACAACGCATCCCCCACGGCACTGACCGGCGCGCCAACAGCCCCTATAAAGAGGCCTTCAAGATCAGCCAACGTCCCGCCGAGGTCCAGGACCGGGCAGTGCCCGGGCATTGGGAAGGTGACCTCATCATCGGCGCCAACGGGACAGCGATCGGAACCTTGGTGGAACGCTCAACCCGGTTCACGATCCTGCTGCACCTGCCAGGGGACCACACCGCGGAAACCGTTGCCGCCGCGATGATCCGGGAGATGGCCTCCCTCCCGGATCACCTGCGCCGGTCGATCACCTGGGACCGCGGCACCGAACTGGCCGACTACGCAAAAATCCAGACCGCTCTCGATACGACGATGTACTTCTGCGACCCGCACTCGCCCTGGCAGCGCGGCACCAACGAAAACACCAACCGGCTCCTGCGGTTCTGGTTCGAGAAAGGCACTGACCTTTCAGTGCACACCCCCGAGGACATCCGCCTGGTCGCAGCGAAACTCAACCGCCGCCCCAGACCAACACTGAACCTCGAGACCCCAGCCAACCGGCTAAACCAGCTGCTACAAGCGGCCTAACCCCCAGCGTTGCTCCCACCAATTGACTTTGCCGGAAAACATTGGCATCAACTGTCATCCCGGCGGGCAGGGGCGGGTTCGGGCACGGCGGCCTCGGCATGGGTGCCCACGTCTCCAAAGTTCAGCAGCGTCAAAGCGTCCGACGACGGCGACCCGGCTTTGGCGGAATAGATCCTCAGCAGCTGGTCGGGGTCGTCCGGGAGACTCAGCGTCTCAAAGTTCAGTTCCAGGTCCCCCACCACAGGGTGGTGCAACCTGACGGTGCCTGCGGCGCGGCTGGCGACCCTGTGCCCGGCCCACCACTGACGGAAGTGTTCGCTGTGGACGGCCAGTTCGCCCACGAGCTGGTTTGTTTCGGGGTCATTCGGGTGCCGGCCCACGTCCATGCGCAAGGCACCGACGGCTTCAGCGGCAACGGTCTTCCAGTCGCGGAACAAAGAACCGGCCGCAGGGTCCAGGATGAGCCAACGGGTGAGGTTGCGCTCGGCGGCCGGCAGCAGGCTGAAATCCGTGAACAAAAGGTGTGCCATCCGGTTGCATGCCAGGACATCTGCACGCCTGCCAAGGACCATGGCCGGGACGTCACCCACTGCATCGAGCAACTGTTGGAGAGCCGGACGTACCTTTTGCACGGGGCCGGGGCTGCCTGCGGAGCTGGCGCAATGCTCCAGCAGATCCATCATGTGTGCCTGCTCCCCCGCATCCAGCCGCAACGCACGGGCAACTGCGTCGAGGACCGCCCTGGACGGGTGGATATTGCGGCCCTGTTCCAGGCGGGTGTAATAGTCCGTGCTCACTCCGGAGAGCCGCGCCACCTCTTCGCGGCGAAGCCCGGGCACCCTGCGGGAACCGCTGGATTCCTGCGCGCCGGCGTCCTCCGGCTGGAGACGGGCACGCATGATTTTGAGGAACTTACCGAACTCGGCGCTTTGACCCATTGGTCCATTCTGCCGTCCGGGGCGTGTGAAAGGCCACCGTTATGGGTAGGACTACCAGACCTAGGAAAAACAGGATCAGGCTGTATTGCTGACTCTGCCGCCAAAACTGCATAGGCTCAGTACTGAGCCTCCGAAAACGCTTTCTGGAACCGACTTACGGCCTTAGCCAGAAACCGGAGCGCCACGGCCATAACCATCCCGTCGAAGGAGACCGTCATGCCAGAGCTGACACTGAACAACGGCGTCACCATCCCCCAGCTGGGTTTTGGTGTTTTCCAAGTGCCTGCCGACGAAACGCAGAAGGTGGTGGAAGATGCCCTGGAAACCGGCTACCGCCACATCGATACCGCTGCCGCCTACCGGAACGAGGCAGGAGTCGGCGCCGCAATCAAAGCCTCGGGCATTCCCCGCGAAGAACTCTTCATCACCACCAAGCTCCGCAACGGCGAACAAGGCGAAGCCTATGACGCCTTCCAGCGAAGCAGGGACGCCTTGGGCCTGGAAGTCGTTGACCTCTACCTGATCCACTGGCCGGTCCCGTCACAGGGCCTCTTCACGAAGGCCTGGAAGGAAATGGAGAAGCTGTACCAGGACAAGCAGATCCGGGCCATCGGCATTTCCAACTTCCTGGCCGATCACGTGGACACGCTGCTCCGGGAAGCCGAGGTAGTGCCCGCCGTGAACCAGATCGAACTCCACCCCACGTTCCAGCAGGCAGAACTGGCCAACAAGTGCCGTGACCTTGGCATTGCCGTTGAGGCATACAGCCCGTTGGGACAGGGAAAAGACCTGAACGCCGAGCAAGTGGCCCTTGTCGCGGCAGCACACGGCACTACCCCTGCACAGGTGATCCTCGCCTGGCACCTCGCGCAGGGAACCATCGTGATCCCAAAGTCCGCGGACTCGTCCCGTATGCGGGAGAACTTCGGTGCGGCGGATTTGAGCCTCACCGAATCCGAACTCGCCGCCATCACCGCTCTTGAAGCAGGCGCGCGGATCGGTTCCGATCCCGCCGTCGCCGCTTTCACCCAGCTCTAAGACCGCAAGCCAAGCACAAAGGACCCAACAGACATGCAGTACACCCACCTGGGCCGTTCCGGCCTGAAAGTTTCACGCCTCTGCCTTGGAACCATGAACTTCGGCCCGCAGACGGACGAGGAAACAGCGCATTCCATCATGGACTCCGCGTTGGACTCCGGCATCAACTTCTTCGACACCGCCAATGTTTACGGTGGCGTGGAGCACCGGGGCTGGACCGAAGAAATCATCGGCCGCTGGTTCGCCAAGGGCGGCGAGCGCCGCGAAAGGACCGTGCTGGCCACCAAGCTATACGGCACCATGACGGACCGCCCCAACGAGTCCAAGTTGTCCGCGCTGAACATACGGCGCGCACTTGATGCGAGCCTTAAGCGGCTGCAAACGGACTACATCGACATTTACCAGTTCCACCACATCGACCGGGATACGCCGTGGGATGAGATCTGGCAGGCGATTGAGGTTGCAGTCCAGCAGGGCAAGATCCTCTACTCGGGCAGCAGCAACTTTGCCGGCTGGCACATCGCCCAGGCGCAGGAAGCAGCGCGCCGCCGGAACTACACCGGCTTGGTGAGCGAGCAGTCCATCTACAACCTTTTCAAGCGCGAATTGGAGCTTGAGGTCATCCCGGCCGCGCAGCAGTATGGCTTGGGCCTGATCCCGTGGTCGCCGTTGCAAGGAGGGCTGCTGGGTGGCGTGCTGAAGAAGGAAGAGCAAGGCGTCCGCCGCACTGAGGGCCGGGCACTTGAGACCCTGAAGAAGCACGAGGACCAGATCCGCCAGTACGAGGATTTCGCTGACGAACTCGGCCATGCACCCGGAGACGTCGCGCTGGCATGGCTCCTCCACCAGCCTGCCGTGACTGCACCGATTGTTGGGCCGCGTACGCAGGAGCAATTGGACGCAGCCATCCGCGCGCTGGATGTCTCCCTGAACGAGGACGCCCTCAAGCGCCTCGATGACATCTTCCCGGGCCACCGCCCCGCCCCCGAAGACTACGCCTGGTGAGCAGCCTCCTTCCGGACAGCCTCGGAGCGGCGGCGGACACGGTCTCGCCGAAGAACATCCTGTTCATCGGCGGGACCGGGGTCATTAGTGCGTCGGCGGCTGAACGCGCCGTCGCGCTGAACCACCGGCTGACCATCCTTAACCGGGGACGGTCGGCCGGTCGGCCGGTCCCCGATGGGGCGGAGGTGCTGCACGCGGACGTCCGCGATCCGCAGGCTGTGCGTGAGGTACTTCAGGGAAGGGAGTTCGACGCCGTTGCGGACTTTATTTCCTTCACACCGGATCAGGCGCGGGCCGGCTTGGAGATGTTCCGTGGCAGGACGGGTCAGTACGTCTTCATCAGTTCGGCGTCGGCGTACCAAAAGCCGCCAACCACGCTGCCCATCCGGGAATCCACTCCGTTGAAGAATCCTTTCTGGAAGTACTCGCAGGACAAGATTGCCTGTGAAGAGCTGCTGTTCGAGGCGTACCGCGATCAGGACTTCCCTTTGACGGTGGTTCGCCCATCCCACACCTATGACCGAACGAAGATTGCCATGGTGGGCGGCTGGACTGACATCCATCGCATGCGTGCCGGGATGCCGATCATGGTGCACGGAGACGGGACCTCGCTCTGGACATTGACCCACAGCCGGGACTTTGCCAAGGCCTTCGTTGGTCTCCTGGGCAGGCCGCAGGCCGTTGGCGAAAGCTACACGATCACCTCGGATGAGTTCCTGCCGTGGAACCAGATTTACCGCTTGTTCGCGCGTGCTGCAGGGGTTGAGGAGCCGGAGTTGTTCCACGTTTCCTCGGAGACCATTGCAGCTCACAGTGCGGAGCTCGGTCCCAACTTGCTGGGCGACCGTTCGCACTCGGTGGTGTTCGACAATTCCAAGATCAAGGCGCTCGTTCCCGATTACCGGGCAACCATCCCGTTTGCGGACGGAGCCCGGGAGATCGTGGCGTGGCATGATGCCCACCCGGAACTGCAGGTGGTGAGTGAGGACTACATGGAGCTGAGCGACAAACTCCATGACTGGTCGCGTCGGTAGCTGTTGCCAAGCAGCAAGCGGCCAGCGTAGAAACGAAGAAACCCGGAGGAGACCCAGCCCATGACACGTGCACCGCTTATCGAACTCAACGACGGCCACAAGATCCCGCAACTGGGCCTCGGCACTTGGCCTTTGAATGACGCCCAGGTTGCCGATGCCGTGGTGGAGGCGGTGAGCCACGGGTACCGGCACATCGATACCGCGGTGAAGTACGGGAACGAGAAGGGCGTGGGCAACGGTATCCGCACATCCGGGGTGGATCGTGGGGAACTGTTCATCACCACCAAGCTCGACGGCGAGTACCAGGGTTCCGGGAGGGCTGTTGCCGGCTTGGAGGGTTCGCTGGAACGTCTGGGATTGGACTACGTGGACCTGCTGCTGATTCACTGGCCGCTCCCCCGGCGCGACGAGTTCGTCTCAACCTGGAGAACCTTTGAGGAACTTCAAGCGTCAGGGAAAGCGCGCTCCATCGGAGTTTCCAACTTCAAGCCGGCGCACCTCGACCGCCTGTTCCGGGAAACGGACGTGGTTCCGGCCGTGAACCAGATCCAGCTGAGTCCTTCCGTCCCGAGGTCGGCTGCCCGGGCCTTCAACGAACGCAACGGAATCGTCACAGAGTCCTACAGCCCGCTGGGTGCCAGCAGCGACCTTTTGAATGCCCCGGTCCTGGCGACGGTTGGTGAAAAGTATGGAAAGACGCCGGGACAGGTTGTGCTCCGCTGGCACGTCCAGCAGGGCTTGGTTGCCATACCCAAAACCGCCAACCCCCAGCGCATGAAAGAGAACCTGGACGTTTTCGACTTCGAGCTGGACCAGGACGACCTCACCACGCTTCAGACTCTCGACGGCGGACCAGACGCCGGCGTCGACTCGGACGTGCAGGGGCATTGAGATGACAACGCACGAATCATTGCTCTGGGTTGGCTCCTACACGGCCGACAGGAACGGCCACGGCAAGGGCATCACGGCGCTCTCGGCGGACAGTGACGGTGGGCTGACGGCCATTGGCTTGGCCGTCGAAGCCAATTCGCCGTCCTTCCTGGCGCTGCACCCGACGCTTCCCGTGGTTTACGCCGTAGCGGAGGAAGGCAAGACGGTACGGGCTTATCGCCGGAGTGGCGACACTGCGTTGGAGGCTTTCGGCGATCCTTGGCCCGCGGGCGATGCCACGTGCCACGTCGCTGCGGATCCGCAGGGCCGCTTCATCGTGGCCACCTGTTGGGGCGACGGTCAGGTCATCCTCTACCAACTGGACGACGACGGCGCCATCACCTCGCGCAAGAGCGCGGCGGCCGCCGTCGACCCCCACTCGGCTGCAGCCCCCGGAGGTGAGCGGCCAAGCCGCGCGCATTCGAGCTTGATGCTTCCTGACGGCCGGGTAATGACCACGGATTTGGGGCATGACTTGGTCCGTGTGTGGAGGTACGTGCCGGGTGAAGGCCTGCAGCCCGACCACCAGGTGGTCCTGCCTATGGGTTCGGGTCCCCGGCACATGGCCCGCCACCTGAGCGGGACGGTCTTTGTCGACACGGAGTATTCGGTGGAGGTGGCAGCGGTCCGGATGGAACCGGACGGCACTTACGAGCTCGCATCCGTGGCCCCGGCAAGCGCCACGGGAGCCAAGGACGGCGATGCCGGTGCAGAGATCGCCCTCTCCCCGGATGGACGCTTCGCCTATGTGGGCGTGCGGGGTACCAACCGCATCTGCGTCCTGGAGGTCTCGGGCGAAGGCACCGGGGTTCAGCCGCGCGGAGAGGTACCGTGCGGCGGCGAGTGGCCCCGCCATCATCTGGTTCGCGAAGGCTGGCTGTATGTAGCGAACGAAGGTTCGGACGACGTCGTCAGTTTCAGGCTTGACCCGGAAACCGGGCTGCCGGACGGCCCTGTGGGGCGTGCGGAGATTGGTTCACCCAGCATGTTGCTCGTCGCGGGCTAATTGACACCGGGACAGCACTTGGTACCTATGATCCGCTCAGACATTGGTATCAAGCGCCATCCCGGCGGGTCTTCAGGCTGACCAGACCTCGACGTCGTCCGTGCCGCAAATGAGTTTGCGCCCGGTCGGTTCGAGGACTACCCAGAGCAATTCCTGGTGTTTGGACACGTCGTCCACGCGGCCCGTGCCGGCACCCCAAGCGACGTCGTATATCCACACGGGATCGCCGGCGCTGAGCTCGACCCATTCGGCCGCAGGCACGTGGCGGTAGCCGGCCGGCCTGTTCAGGATGGAGCTGGTCATGCCGAAACTTCAGCGGCGGCCTGCCGCCGCCATACCGTGGCCACGCCGTTGTGGGCCGGCAGCACATGGCCTTCAGCAAAAACCTGGACGACATCCGGCTCGCAGTCCGGGCTCCACAGTCCCGATGCCGGGCAGTGGGAACCGGTGGGCATGACGCGGGTGGCTCGTTCGCGCAAGAGGGCGATGCTCTTCATCGTTGAAACTCATCCTTGGGTAGTTCGCGGTACTTTGTGAAGCAGATCTCTTCAACCCTATGCAAGCGAGTGACGCTTTGTTATGGACGGCCGCACAACATTCTGAGTTATGGATGGGCAAAGGCACAGCAGCCTGAAACATCGATTCAGACCGGCAATTCTGCAAACGCTTCCAGCTTTTCTGGAATCAGGAGCCTAATCCGACGAGTCAACGGCCGCTTACTCTGGATTAACATCACGCAAGCGCTTACAGTTGTGACTTGTCCCACAGCACTGTCGCTAGAGGAAGGCTTCACTTGTCACTCCGCAGCTCCGGATCCCCCAACAACACGTCCTTCAAGAGAAGGGCGGCTGTCGTCCTCATGACGACGGCCGTCCTCACCGCATCTGCGGTACTCCCGGCAGGCGCCGCGCCCGGCGTCTCCGCGAAGAACCCTGACCCCACGGCCCAACACTCCATCCGGGGCGGTGTCAGCAACCAGAACTTCTACTTCGTCATGGCCGACCGCTTCAAGAACGGAACCGCCGGCAATGACGACGGGGGCCTGGGTTCCGATCCCATGGTGTCCGGCTTCGATCCCACCCGCAAAGGCTTCTACAACGGGGGCGATCTGAAGGGCCTGCAGGACCAGCTGGACTACATCCAGGGCTTGGGCACCAACGCCCTCTGGCTCACTCCCAGTTTCAAGAACAAGGCCGTACAAGGTGACGGAACGCCGGCGAACAGCTCCGCCGGGTATCACGGGTATTGGGTCACCGACTTCACCCAGATCGACCCCCACCTGGGCACCAACGCCGAGCTCAAGACGCTCATAGACGCCGCCCACGCCCGCGGCATGAAGGTGTACTTCGACATCATCACCAACCACACGGCCGATGTGATCCAGTACCAGGAGACGTCCTCAGCTCCCTACATTTCCAAGGAAACCGAGCCCTACCGCGCCGCCACGGGCGAGGTCTTCGATGACCGCGATTACGCCGGGACGCAGGACTTCCCTGCCCTGGACGCGGCAACGTCGTTCCCCTATACGCCCGTAGTCCCCGCGGCTGAGAAGGACGTCAAGGTTCCTTCCTGGCTGAACGACCCCACGCTCTACCACAACCGCGGCAACACCAACTTTGCCGGCGAAGACTCCCTGTACGGCGACTTCTTCGGGCTGGATGACCTTTTCACCGAGAACCCCAAGGTGGTCAACGGGATGATGGACGTCTACAAAACGTGGATCAGGGACTTCGGAGTGGACGGCTTCCGCATTGACACCATGAAACACGTCAATGACGAGTTTTGGCAGCAGTTCGGCCCACAAGTGCTCAGCTATGCCAAGGAGCAGGGCAAGGACGAGTTCTTCATGTTCGGGGAGGTCTTCGATACCTCCAAGACCGTCACGTCCAAGTTCACCACCAAGAACAAGATGCAAGCCGTCCTGGACTTCGGCTTCCAAGGTGCAGCCCGCAGCTTCGCATCACAAGGCAGCAAGGCCACCGGCCTGGCAGACTTCTTCAACGGTGATGACTGGTACACGGATGCCGATTCCAACGTCTACCAACTGCCCACATTCCTGGGTAACCATGACATGGGCCGCATCGGCACCTTTATCGCCCAGGACAACCCGGGAGCATCCGACGCGGAACTGTTGGAGCGCGACGAGCTGGCCCATGAGCTGATGTACTTCTCGCGCGGCAACCCGGTGATCTATTACGGCGATGAGCAGGGCTTCACCGGCGCCGGCGGGGACCAGGACTCGAGGCAGACCATGTTCGCCAGCAAGGTCCAGGAGTATTTGGATGATGACCTTTTGGGAACCAACGCCACGCATGCCACGGACAACTTCAACACCGGGCACCCGCTGTACAAAAAGATCAGCGAGCTCGCGGCCCTCGCAGCGGACCACCCCACGCTCCGTACCGGTGCCCAGCAAGACCGCTACGCCGCTGATGGGGCCGGGATCTACGCCTTCTCACGCATCGACGCCAAGGAACAGCGTGAATACATCGTGGCTGTGAACAACAGCGAGACCGCACAGACCGCGGCGATCCCAACGTACGAAGCGAAACAGCCGTTCAAGCTGGTTTACGGTGAGGCCGCCAAGAACGCCAAGTCCGGTCAGGATGCGAAGCTGGCTGTCACCGTCCCGCCGCTTTCCGCAGTGGTTTATGAAGCAGCGGGGCGACTCGCCAAATCGAAGGCCGCACCCGCCGTCGTACTCAAGAAGCCGGTCACGGCGGCTGGGGACGCCACCCGCCAGAAGGTGACGGCCGACGTCGACGGTAACTCGTTCTATGAGGTCACCTTCCAGGCGCGTACTGCAGGTGGCGACTGGGCGTCGATCGGCACGGACGACAACGCGCCGTATCAGGTGTTCCACGACGTCTCGTCGCTGGAGTCCGGCACGTCCGTGGAGTACCGCGCTGTGGTGCTGGACAACCGCGGGCAGACGTCCGCCAGTGAGCCCCGCAGCGGTGTGGTGGGAGAACCGACGCAGCCCGAGACCGTCACTGTGGCCGGCAGCCTCAACACCGAACTGGGTTGCACCGAAGACTGGCAGCCGTCCTGCGGGCAGGGGCTCATGAGCTACGAGCCGACGCACCGACTGTGGCAGCTGAATGTCCCCAACCTGCCCGCGGGCACGTATGAATTCAAGGCCGCACTCAACGGCACGTGGGACGAAAACTACGGCGCGCGTGGCGAGTTGAATGGCCCCAACGTCGTGTTCACGCACCCCGGCGGCGCCGTCACGTTCCTTTACGACCACTCCACCAACGTGATCAGCGCGGTCTCCGCGGGCCCGCAGCCGGCGGCCGTTTCGGTACCCGGCAGCCTGAATTCCGAGCTTGGCTGCTCGGGCGACTGGATGCCGGACTGCGCCCAGGCGCAGCTGCAGCTGGACCCGTCGGATGGGATCTGGAAGCTGTCAGTGCCCAACCTGGCCGCCGGCAGTTACGAGTTCAAGGCCGCCATCAATGGCTCCTGGGCTGAGAACTACGGTCTCGGCGGCGCCCCGAACGGCAGCAATATCGCCTTGAAGCACGACGGCGGCCCGGTCACCTTCCGGTACGACCCCGCCGGACATCTGGTCACCGTCCGCTAACCCAAAGGAGGGGACAGCAAACGTCGCTCCGGGCTGCCAACTGCCGGGCGGGGTGCCCGGCGCATTGAATGGACAGTGGGCCCACCCGGAATCACAGTGGTGTCCGTGACAAGGAAACCAAGGCGTCCGTAAAGGCGCACGTTACGCTCGTCCGAGGTTTCAAGCACCACGGCACCTGCCTCTCGATCTATTCGCGTGAGACCCTCCGAGGCCACGGCCGTACCCAGCCCTTTGCCTTGATGTGCCGGGTCTACGCCCACGGTGGCCAAGGTCCACGCCGGCCCCTTTGGCTGGGGCAAGCTCAGATCAATCAACGCGGTCGCTCGAGAACCCAGCAGTTCCAGAACTTCGATCTGCATATCGGGACCAGGCTCGGGCGCATCAGGGGGAAGGAATGCAGCGACGGAGTGCAGTTGTTCATCCACCAGGACCAATCCATGGGTAAGCGCATGTCCCAGGTAGAGGTACTGCAGCCGTTCGAGTCTCTGTTCATAATCAACGTCAGGAACCGACCATCTCGTCCAAGGGTAAGTCTCAAAGGCAAGGCCAAGTACTCGGGCAGCAACCCCGAGGTCTGCGCCGGTTGCCTGGCGAACCATATCTGTCATGAGAAATGCTCCTAGCGAATAAAGGCCTTCTGCCAAAGTACCTGAGATTACGGCAGCGCCAGTCAAGGTCCCCACGGGGGACGGCAAACGTCGCTCCGGGCTGCCAGAGCGACGTTTGCTATCCCCCGGATGGGGCTATTTGTAGCTCACGCTCAGAAGCATCGACTTCAACTGGGCGTACTGCGTTGTGTTCATCCAGGCCTTGGCCGCTTCCGGGGTGGCAAAGGTGGGCCGTTTGTTGATGTCAAACTTCACGTAGGCCATCATGAACCCGTTGGGCATCTTGATCTGGTTTGTGCCGGAAGAAGCCTGCCCGGATTGAAGCTCAGAGGACAGCCGGATGTCCATGACGTACGCCGGGGGAGTGTCGGAACGCCCAGTAGCCGTGGGCATTCCACCGTTACCGGAGTTGTAGTCGAAGTTCATGAAGTAGTTCAAGGAAAAACCGAATTCCACCTGGTTTCCTGCTGTATCCGTTACCCCGGGAACCACGGCACGGTCCAGAACTGTGCGGTCCACCAGTCCGGCAGTACCGTCGCCGTAGAAACCGCTGCTCATGAAAGCGACCTCGGCGCCGGTGTTGTCCAAAACGGTGACTCCGTCGGAAGGACCTTGTTCCGGGCGAACGGTCCAGCCCACGGGGTAGGTGAAGGAAACGTGTCCATCCGGGAAAGTGAACGTCTGCGCTGTGGCCACGGGAGCAGGCGGCTGCGTTGGAGCCGTTGTCGGTGCAACCGCCGGAACAGTCGGAGCCGCCGGCGGAGTGGTGACCGGAACAGTCGCCTCCGGGGTGGCCGAGGGCGTGGGTGTGGCTGTGGGAGTAGGGGTGGGGGTAACGGAAGCACTCGGCGTAGGTGCCGGCTCAGTCGGGCTGACGGTCACTGCCGGCGCGGGAGCCACTGTGAGCGGGCCAAAGTTGGCCGCAACCAGGACACCCGCGGTGACAGCCGCAGCACCAAGCAACAACCCGCCCGCGATCCGGGCCTTTCGGCGCTTGCGGTCTTCAAGGGACACCACTCCGGCTGTCGGGTTGCTGTCGCTGAAAACCCGAGGGCCTGTGAGCATGCGCGCCAAAGCTTCTTCAGAGTTGACCTCGGTGCGCTCGTCCGCAAGCGGGTCAATCGCTGATATCTGGTTCTTGATCGGATCCATTGTCTTCAGACCCCCATCTTTTGTGTAGTCGTTTCGGCGCCGGAGGGCAGCTGTTTCCGGAACGCGGTCCGGGCCCGGTGCAGACGGACCTTGGCTGCTGATTCACTGCACTGCAGCACTCCGGCGATGTCAGTGGTACCCAGCCCGTCCCAGTAGGCCAGCTGCAGAATTTCGCGGTCCTGCACCCGCAAGCGGTCCATCGCATCCTGTACCGCTACGTTCCCGGAGTCATCCCCGAAACGCTCCACCGCCGTCGTGCGCAGCTTTTCCTGCAGAGCCTGCTGCCGGTCGCGGCTGCGGTAGGCATTACCCACAAGGTTGCGCGCTATGGCGAGCAAGTATCCGAGTTCCGGCCGGGCATCATCCGACCATTTTTGCCATACGACCCGGAAAACGTCGGCGGCGATCTCTTCAGCCATCTCCGCCGATTCGACGCGTCGGCGCACGAACCTGAAGACGGATGGATAGCTGTCTTTGTGAATGGCGATGAACGCCAATTCGCGCTCGGAAAGCACGATTTCCCCCTGAAAAGTAGAGCCCTGAACTGCAGGATACTTGTATAGTTTCCGGCCAGGCCGCCGGGGTTACACGTGGCGGTAGCTTTCTTCTCAACGCCATCACGATAGATTCAAGACACCGAATCCCGAGCGAAAGCGTGGCACAGCAATGGTGCAGACAGGACCCGCGGCAGAATGGGCCCGCAAACAGGTTGAGCTCGGGCGCGTGCCCGTTGCCGTGCTGGGGATCGCCTCCAGCCAGGGCATCGAGGACATTGTGGCGTTCGGGACCGACGGCGGCAGGCAGGCAACAGCCGAGGACCACTTTGCGCTGTTCTCGGTGACAAAGCCGGTCACTGCCCTGACCGTCATGCGGCAGGTTGAGCTTGGGAAGTTGTCACTGGGCAACACGCTGGGTGACGTCCTCCCGGACTTCGGCGCAAGCCGCACGGACACGGTGACGCTGGAGCACCTTCTCAGCCACCGCTCCGGGATTGCTGATCCGGCGCTCGACGGCGGCGCTCCCCTCCGCGAGGACCTCACCTCCGCCGAACAGGCCTTCTATGCGGGTTCCCTTGTCCAGTATTGCAATATCGCTTTCGAAGGTGCTGCAGCGATGGCCGAGTGGGCTGACGGGCGCCCGTTCGAGGAGCAACTCCTGTCCCTGGCCGGTGACACAGGTGCCGGCGGCCTGACGTTCGGCACCGACTGCAACCCGCACAGAATCCACGGCACCGAGGCTGCGGGTTTGAACGTGGATGCCATGTATCGGAAGAGGCATCCGGGTGCGGGGCTGTTCGGTACGGCAGCGGACCTGCTCAACCTGGGTTCCGAGCTTCTGGGGCAGACCGGGAAGGCCGTTCGCCCCGCCACGCTGGCTGCGATGCGCCGTCCGCGGACCACTGAGGTTTCCCACATCACCACCCGGCCCGAGCCCCTCCGCCACACCGGGCTGGGATTCCAGCTGCCCGCCAACGAGTCTGAGCTGCTGGCACAGGGAATCTACGGCCATCCCGGGTGGGCCGGGACGGAGTGGTGGATGCTCCCCGAACAGGACCGCTGCGTCGTGTTTCTGACCAACGTACTGGACACCCCGGATCTCGGCGTGGACACCACCGAGCTTTTCAACGCGGTAGCGGTTTCCTAGGACCCGGCCGTGACGCTCCGGCCACGCCAGGCGGACACGGCCCACACCAGCACGAACAGGCCCACCAGGATCAGGCCTGCGTCGCCGAGGTCGATCTCCCCGAGCCAGGTTGTCAGGGGGTCCTCCAACCCGAACGCGGAATTGACGAAACCGCCGAGGGTGATCACGGAGATGAACAGCGCCGAGACGGCCGAAATGCCCGTGATGACAGCGTTGAAACCGAGCTTGCGCTGCGGGTTACGGATGGCGGTTTTGTACATCTTCATCATGGCCACGCCGTTGGCGGAATCGCAAAGGGTCATGGCTGCTGTGAACGCGAGCGGGAGGGCCATCAAGGCCAGCGGCGAGACTCCGGCGAGTGACGCCGTCGTCGTGAGGACCAGCAGCCCGATGGTGGTGGCGGTGTCGAAACCCAAGCCGAACAGGAAGCCGATCACGTAAATGTTCCGCGGCCGCTCCACCTTCGACAAGGGCTTGGCGAGCAGCCGGGCCACCAGGCCTTTTGCTTCCAGGTCTTCGGGACGCACGTCCCCGCCGGCCTGGACTTTCCGGTATGCCTGCGTGGCGCGAACAAACGCGGAGCCGTTGAACAGTCCCATGGTCAGCAGGAACAACCCGGACACACCGCTGCCGATGAGGCCCAGGATCTTGTTGCCCGTGGTGCCGTCTTCCATGAACTGGCCGATCAGCGTCGCCCCGGCCACTACCAGCACTCCCGCGAGGATCACCACGGAGCTGTGCCCCAGGCTGAACGCGAATCCCACGCTCACGGGGTCCTTGTGCTGCGCCACGAATTTGCGGGTGGAGTTGTCGATCGCGGCGATGTGGTCCCAGTCGTAGCTGTGCTTGATGCCGGCCACGTAAGCGGTAATCACCAACCCGAGCGCCAGCGGCTGGGCGCCACCGGCGGAACCAAACAACAAAAGCACGACGGCGGCAACGTGCAAAGCGGCCACGGCACCAAAAGTGAACAGCAGCCGGGTCCGCAGGGACAACGTTTCCCGCTCCCGGTACATGGTGGCGAATTCGGTCAGCGCAGTCATCAGTACTTCCTCAGATTCAAGGGCGCCTGTCCGTACCAACGGTCGCGCAGAACGCCCGTACAAGCACCCAGCAATGTGTTGAGTTCCTCGGTGCTGTTCGACAACGATCGCAGCACAAGCCCGGTGGTCCCGGCAATAGTCGCGGTCAAAGAAACTCCGGTATACGCGTCAAAATCCCTGGCAATTCGGGCCAGTTCATCAGCAAGCTCCTGGTTCACCCGCGGATCCACTACCACCAACGATCCCAGGTGGCTGAAACCCTCCATGAACCCCATCCCGGTCACATCCCCCAGGGGCGGCCGGATCAGGAGATTATCCAGGGCCAGCAGTTCCTGGTGCTCCCCCGTTCGGACGTGAATCTCATTCCGCAGTCTCACTTCTTCGAACTTGAAGGATGCCCCGTCCGGGGACCACCCCGGCGTGACCACCTCAGCCATGACAAGGCACGACGCCGGGTGGAGACTGATGCGCGAATTCTGCCGATAGCTCGCCTCTCGATAGGCGATCAACTGATCGGGCACCAACTCCAGCCGCGCGCCCTCCCCCAGTTTGATACTCATCCGCTGCTCAGCGAACGACCCCGGAGTCCGGTACACCTTGGCGGCCGACTGCGTGGTCAACAACAGATCAGCCCCCGCCTCAACCTCCACGTCAATGACGAACACATCCGCCCCCAGATACGCCCCGCCGGGATTGACCATGACGTAGCAAACCTGCCCGGACCCATCCAAGTAATGCGGCCTGAGCACCCTCAAAGCGCCCTCATGAAACTGCCGCGAAGCAACGGACCGCCCACCCCGCACACTAACGCCCAACTCCAACCGCCCCCGCACGGGCCCTTCGCCCAAGGCCAACGTGGAGCCGGGCCCCAGGTTCCCCACAACGTCTGAGCCGAAATCGACCTGCGTCGTCGTGTTCATACGCGTATCTCGCGTGGTGTCGTAACCACCGAGGCGGCGGAGCCGGGGATAAGGAACTGGCCTTTTGTCGCGACAATGCGGGTGGGGCGATCCGCGAACGCGGATGAAGGGGGTCGCGGCGTGGCGGGCATCGCGGAGCGGGCACGGCCCCCTTCATCCGCGGGCGCCGCCCAAGGTGACTTAACCGCCAACTCGCATCGGTTCATTGGGCCAAGTCAAGCATCAGGACATCGCGTCGGATCCAGTTCAGGACTTCCTCGAGTCCTTCATCCGTCTTGAGGTTCGTGAAGCAGAACGGTTTGTTGCCACGGAATTCCTTGGAGTCGCGCTCCATGACGGAGAGGTCTGCTCCGACGTGGGGTGCCAGGTCCGTTTTGTTGATGATGAAGAGGTCGGACTTGATCATGCCTTGTCCGGCTTTGCGCGGGATCTTTTCGCCTTGCGCGACGTCGATGATGTAGATGGAGAAGTCGACGAGTTCGGGGCTGAAGGTGGCGGAGAGGTTGTCGCCGCCGGATTCGACGAAGATGACTTGGAGCTCCGGGTGCCGGGCTTTGAGTTCTTCGATGGCCGCAGTGTTCATGGAGGTGTCTTCGCGAATGGCGGTGTGAGGGCAACCGCCGGTTTCGACGCCGATGATCCGGTCCTCGGGGAGGATGCCGTTGGCGGCGAGGATTTTGGCGTCTTCGATGGTGTAGATGTCGTTGGTGATGGCGGCCATGGAGATGTCTCGGCTCATGTGGCGGGTGATGCGTTCCACGAGCTGTGTCTTGCCTGCTCCGACGGGTCCGCCGATTCCGATCTTGATGGGTTCAGTCATGTGTTCTGTCCTTTGCACTAACTAGCTCATGAACATGCGGGCGCGTTGCCGTTCGTGCCGCATTTGTGAAATTTCCAGTCCGGGGCTGACTGCCCCAAAGTCGTCCCAGCACAGCTGTGCTACATCCCGGCCGGCGGCAGCAACGGCGTCGTGTGCTTGGCGAAGTACCCGCTGCCCGGCGTTCTGCCCAAGCGGTATGGCGCGCACGGCGTTCTGCGTCAACGAAGTAACCGTGGCAAACAAATAAGCGGAAAGCGCCGCTTCAAAAGGAACGCCGAGCGACCGCGCAATAACCCCAAAAGCCAAAGGCTGATGCCCCATGGCGCCGCCCTCACGAACGAGCCCCCGATAAGCCTCCAACTCCCCTGACGGAAACACCTCCCCGCCAATCTCAAGCAACCGTCCGCCCATCTTCAAAGAAGCCTCCCGAACCTCCCGAGCCAACAGCTGCCCGGTAAGAACAGAATCCAACAGGCCAACATCCACCCCCTCATAAAGGAAACGCAGAGCCAACCCATCCGAATAAACCAACTGCTGCCCCACAAATGCGCTCAACCAAGTACCGAAAGTGACCTCATCCCCCACAAGCCCCCGCTCGATATAGCTCTCAAACCCCAAAGAATGAGCAAAAGCGCCCGTCGGCAAAGCCGAGTCGGTCAACTGTTGGAGAGCCAGCTGATATGTCGCGCTCAAAGCGCACCCCCGGCGGTGCGAACTGTGCGCTGGAGCGGAGCTGGGAAGGGGGCCGCGGCGTGGCGGGCCACGCGGGGGGCCCACTGCCGCGAGGGCCCCGACCTGAGCTTGCGAAGGTTGGGAGCGGCTGGGGACGGGCACGGCCCCCTTCCCAGCGAAGCGAAAGCGCACGCACCCAACCTGCCGGGGCGCATGACTTTAGTGCGAGTGCTCAGCATGGCGGAAGGGCACCGGCATGACCCGCTCTTGCCTGTCGTAGGGGACGCCGACGCTCTTCAGATAGTCCTCTACGGTGTGGTCGTACTGGCACACCATGACTTCGGCTTCATATTCGGATGCGGCATCAAAGAATTGCGCCTGCAGATGCCGGTTGCCGAGCGAGTGCGCAACCACGCCCATTTCGTGGATGCTCCTTGGCGCTATCACCAGGACGTCCGTTGGCAGCACGGAGATGACGATGACGTTGTGGTCGTCGACTGCCAGGATGTCGCCGTCGCGGAGGTCGCCGGAGCCGCTGGGCAGACGGATGCCGAGTTCCTTGCCGTGGTCGGTGGTGACCCGTTGGATCCTTTTGACGAGGAGGCTGCTGGGGAGGACCACTTTTTCCGTGTGCCTGCCCGCATAACTGCCTGCGGGCTGTTCGTGGACGTTGCCCAGAATTTGTTCGATGATCATCGGGCTCCTAGAAGAGGAAGTAGCGCTGCGCCATGGGCAGGACGTCGGAGGGCTGGGAGGTGACTTCTTCGCCGTCGACCGTCACTTTGTAGGTTTCGGGGTCGACGGCGATGTCCGGGGTTTCGCCGTTGTATTTCAGGTCCGCTTTGGTGAGGTTGCGGATGCCGGACACGGGCTTGATGATGCGTTCGAGGCCGAGTTCGGCGGGCACTCCGGCGTCGATGGCTGCCTGGGACAGGAAGGTGATGGACGTTTGCTGGAGCGCCTTCCCGTAGGTGGCGAACATGGGCCGCATGGTACGGGGTTGGGGCGTGGGGATGGAGGCGTTGGAGTCTCCCATCAGCGCGTAGGCGATCTGGCCGCCTTTGATGACGAGTTCGGGTTTCACGCCGAAGAACGCGGGGTCCCAGAGGACGAGGTCCGCGAATTTGCCTTCTTCCACGGAACCGATCACGTCTGCCATTCCTTGGGCGATGGCCGCGTTGATGGTGTATTTGGCGACGTAGCGTTTGAGACGGAAGTTGTCGGAGCCGGCGGAGCCGTGGGTGGTCCCGGTTGGATCCGTCAGCACTCCCCGTTGCCGTTTCATGGCGTCGGCTACCTGCCAGGTGCGCGTCACTACTTCGCCTACCCGGCCCATGGCCTGGGAGTCCGATGACGTGATGGCGAAGATGCCGAGGTCGTGCAGGACGTCTTCGGCGGCGATGGTTTCGGCCCGGATCCGGGAGTCGGCGAAGGCCACGTCTTCGGGAATGTCCGGGTTGAGGTGGTGGCAGACCATGAGCATGTCCAAGTGCTCTTCGATGGTGTTGCGCGTGTACGGCAGCGTGGGGTTGGTGGAGGCGGGAAGAACGTTGGGCAGCCCGGCGATTTTGATGATGTCCGGGGCGTGGCCGCCGCCTGCGCCTTCGGTGTGGAAGGTGTGGATGACCCGGCCGTCGATCGCCCGAATGGTGTCTTCGACGAAGCCGCACTCGTTGAGGGTGTCGGTGTGGATGGCCACCTGGATGTCGTATTCGTCGGCGACGCGCAGCGACATGTCAATGGATGAGGTGGTGGAGCCCCAGTCCTCGTGGACTTTCAGTCCTACGGCACCTGCCCGGATCTGCTCTGCGAGGGGCTCGACGGCGGACGCGTGGCCCTTGCCGAACAGGCCGATGTTGACGGGGAGCCCTTCGGCGGCCTGGAGCATCCGCGAGATGTGCCAGGCTCCGGGGGTGATGGTGGTGGCTTTGGTTCCTTCGGCGGGACCCGTGCCGCCGCCGACCATCGTGGTGATGCCGTTGCACAGGGCCGCAGGGACCTGTTCCGGGGAGATGAAGTGGATGTGGGTGTCGATGCCGCCGGCTGTGAGGATCTTCCGTTCGCCGGCGATGATCTCCGTGCTGGCGCCGATCACGATGTCCACGCCGTCAGTGATCTGCGGGTTCCCGGCCTTGCCGATCTTGAAAATATGCCCGTCTTTGAGCGCGACGTCGGCTTTGTAGATCCCGGTGTAATCCAGGACCACCACGTTGGTGATCACGGTGTCAGGGATGTCTTCGACGCGGGTCAGTTGGCCGTTTTGGCCCATGCCGTCGCGGATTACTTTTCCACCGCCGAACACTACTTCTTCGCCGTGGACCGTGTGGTCCTTCTCGATCTCAAGGAACAGTTCGGTGTCCGCCAGACGGATGGCATCCCCGGTGGTGGGTCCGTACAGTTCGGAGTATTGCTTGCGGGAAATCTCGAAGCTCACTGGTGGTCCCTTTCCGCTGCGACGCCCGGGCGGGGTTCACCGGCAACGTCAGTGCCGCCGTCGAGCTTTCCGTTGACTGCGTTGCTGAGGCCGAACACTTCGCGTGACCCGGCGAGTTCAATCAGCCGGACCGTTTTCCTGTCCCCGGGTTCGAAACGCGCGGCGGTGCCCGCCGGGATGTCCAGGCGGCGGCCGTACGCGGCGTCGCGGTCGAATTCCAAGGCGCGGTTCGCTTCGGCGAAGTGATAGTGCGAACCGATCTGCACCGGCCGGTCGCCGCGGTTCACTACCTCGACGGCGATCGCCTCACGGCCGCTGTTGCAGGCGATGGAACCTGGCTGGAGCCTGTATTCACCGGGGATCATGGGGGCTCCTAACGGATGGGGTTGTGGACGGTGACGAGCTTGGTGCCGTCAGGGAAGGTGGCTTCGATCTGGACGTCATGGATCATCTCCGGCACGCCTTCCATTACGTCGTCCCGGCTGAGGAGGGTGGTTCCGTAGCTCATGAGTTCGGCCACGGTTTTGCCGTCGCGGGCGCCCTCAATGAGCTCATAGCTGATGACAGCCACAGCTTCGGGGTAGTTCAGCTTGAGCCCTCGGCCTTGTCGGCGCCGTGCAAGGTCGGCGGCCACCACGATCATGAGTTTTTCCTGCTCACGGGGCAAAAGGTGCACGGCATCTCCTTGTGGCTGGGCACAGCTGGGACTGATGTGACCAGCGTAGGGAGCGGAAGTTTCAGGCACGTTTCCAATCCGTCTCAGGCGGGGGTCGAATAGGCCCGAGTTGACCTCAACTATTGTTGAGGTTCTAGCATCGGATACTGTGCGCCCAGCGGCGTCATTCCGAGCAAGTTCCACCAAAGGTATAGCCATGACCCACCACAATCCCCTGCCGTCCCCGGCCGTCGGCGAGCTCTTCAGGTCCGCGTTCCGCGCGCACCCGGCGGGAGTCGCGATCGTCACTGCCTCCGGTCCCGAGGGCGCGGTAGGGCTCACGGCGTCTTCGGTGGCATCCGTCGCGGTGGATCCGCCAACGCTCGCGTTCTCAGTCACCGGCGGCCGGTCGGCGTCGGTTATCGCGGCCGCGCAGTCAATCGTGGTGCACCTTGTGGGTGCCGGCCAGTTGGAACTGGCGCGCACGTTCGCAGACCCCGCAGCCCCTCGCTTCACACAGGACATGGACTGGGAATTGCTGCCTACCGGCGAGCCCATCCTCCGGGAAGCCCAGTGGGCGCTGCGCTGCGACATAATCCACCGGGCACCGCTGGGAGGCTCTGTGCTCCTGGCCGCGACGGTCCTGGACATCAGGGCGAACCCCGGCGCCTCAGCCCCGTTGGTTTACCACAACCGCGAGTTCCACACGCTGCTCGAGACCGCGCAGGCCATGGGCTAGTTGTTGCGCCCCCGCGCCGCCACGGTCCACGTCTCCACGACGGACCCATCGCGCACCACCGTGACCTCGTCCACGAGGTTCATCGCCAGGCACACGTGGTTCGGAATCACCCTGAGCCTCGTACCCAGAGCCGGAAGATCTGCCGAGTCCGGCCAAACGACCGTGGCGTGGTGCTCGGACAGTGCGGTTACCTTGGCCTCGGGGTACTCCGGGAGCCGGCCGTATCCGGTGGCCCAGTCCGGACGGTCACTGCCCAGGACCTTGCTGCCCGCGTCCACCACAACCCGGCGCACATTTCCGCCGGCTGCCTCGTGGCGGCTGACCACAGTTGCTGCCACGGTCAGGGAGATGTCCTCCCAGGCGCACCGTTCGAGTTCCAGTTGCTGGGCGTCGCCGAAAACGTAGACACCTGGACGAAGCTCGGTCGCCACAGTTTCACCGTCAATCAATGCAGTGGGCGTGGAGCCGCCGCTGATGGTGGTCACTTCGAAACCTGCGGACGTCAGGGCCGTCGCGGCCAGGCCGAGCGCCTCATTCTCGTTGCTTGCCGCGCCGGTCGGCATGCCCGGCTTGTAGCTGTGTCCGGGGAAGGTGAAGACGCCCTGAACGCTCAGTCCGGCTGCAGCCGCGGCCTTGGCAACATCCACCACTTCGTCAGGCAGCACGCCGCTGCGATGGTGTCCGCTGTCCACTTCAATCAGCACCTCCACGCTCGCCGCATCGACTCCGAGGTGGCGCCCCATCGCCGTCGCGCTTTCCGCTGAATCGACGCCGACAGAAAGGCGGCATGTGGCCGTCAGGGCCCGAAGACGGTCCGCGTGGGAGGCTTCGACCCAGAGGGGGTAGGCGATGAAGATGTCCTTGACTCCATCCGCCGCGAAGACTTCGGCCTCGCCGATAGTCGCCACCGTGATTCCGATGGCGCCCGCCGCAAGCTGCTTGCGCGCGATTTGCAACGTCTTGTGCGTCTTCACGTGCGGGCGGAGGTTGAGTCCTCTGCTGAGCATGGCGGCAGCCATCCGCTGGATATTCCGGTCAAGGATGTCGGCATCGATCATGACGGCAGGGGTGACGACTTCAGCGGGAATGACGTTCATTCCTCAAACACTAACGGCCTACGGCGCGGACTGCCTGACCCGCAGCTCGAACGCCGCCTCCGGCTGCTGCACGGCGGGAGCGGCCAGGTTGCTTTCGATCCGCTCGATCAGAAGTTCGACGGCGCGCTCCGCGATTTCCGTACGACCGGGCGCCACCGTTGTCAGCGACGGCGAGGCAAACCGGGCCTCCTCGATGTCATCGAAACCGGCTACGGCAATCTCCCCGGGAACTTTCCGGCCGCGAAGCAGGAGTTCGTGGAGCGCTCCCAAAGCAATGGCGTCGTTGAGGCCGAAAACGGCGTCGAATTCCGCGCCCTCGTCCAAGAGCTTCGCCACCGCCTCAGCGCCCCCGTCCCGCCGCCACTCGCACCGCACCACCAAGGCGGGGTCGTACTCCACCCCGGCGTCAGCGAGCGCAGCCTTGTAGCCGCTGAGGCGCAGGCCGGCACTGCCGGTTGTGTCGCCGTCGTCGGCGCCCAGGACAGCTATCCGACGGCGACCGCCCGCCAACAGGTGCGTGGTCACTGCCGCGGCAGCCTCGTAGTTCCGGATGAGGACCATGTCCAGGCGCGGGTCCTGCACGAATTCGCCCAGGAGGACCAACGGCTTCTTGCCGGCAGCGGCGATGATCTGCTCTGCGTCGAGCGCGAGCGGGATGAACAGGAGGCCGTCGGTGAGGCTGCGGAACTGCCCTTGGAGTGCCGCCTTCTCGTGTTCTGCCTCGTTGCCGGACTGCTCCACCAGCACCCGGTAACCGCGGGCCCACGCCGCCTTCATGATGTCCGATGCCAGTTCCGCGTAGTACGGGATGGAGAGGTCTGCCAGGACCAGGCCGAGCATGCTGGTCTTGCCGGACCGAAGGCTGCGGGCTGTGAGGTTGGTTTCGTAGCCGAGTTCCTCGATCGCATCAAGGACGCGTTGCTTGGTGGCAGGGCGGATGAACTCGTAGTTGTTGATGACGTTGGAGACCGTCTTCAACGAGACTCCGGCGGCGCGTGCGACGTCGTTCATGGTGACGGCCATGCAGGGGCTCCTTCGTTGCGTTTTCATACATCGTTGCAGATGGAGCGGCTTCCGGGCTTTGACCGACCACGAGTGCAATGCCTCTTGTTCCGTCACACATCGCTCATCCCCTTGCAACGCCCCTGCAACAAACATGCGCAATGCTGGGGCGAATGGAAGGCGACAGCCGAGGGGAGCAGACATGAGCATCGCAAACAGGGACTTGTTCCAGGCCCTGAAGACACAGGCAAGCCTGGCGCAGGCATTCGGGACCATGCCGGGCAGCCAGGAGGACCCGCACCCGTTGAGCCCGGGCAGCTACGTCGAGGCATGGCACAACGGACGGCTCTACCACCGGGGCACCGTGGTCAAGACAGTGGCAGGAACGGACCTCTTCTGGCTCAATGACCACACCGGAAGCCGGCGGCTGCTGGACATGGAGTCCATGGAGATCGTGACCGTCGACGAGCCGGCTCCGGAGCCCGCAGCGCAGGCACCGGAACCAGCCACCGTCACACCCATTTCCGCGTACCCCATGTTCCACGACGGTACGCAGCAGATCGCATAGTTTCCCGCTGTTCCGGACGCCCCGTGGTGTCCTAGGACTCCAGGGACAGCCTGATCATGGTCCAGCTCACGGGCGGAAGCCCGGCGGTGAGGCGGCCGCCGTCGAGCTTGACGCTGACGTTTTCGGACGGCAGGACCGACGTCGAATCGTCCGCCGTCGCCTGCCAGTACGGGTCCTTGTTCGTGTACGTGATGGCCTCGGTAACCTTCTGCGCGTTGAGGTTTCCGACGGCGGCGTCCAGGGTCAGCGCGTCAGTCGCCGAACGGTTCACGGCGAAGACGACGGCCTCCTTGGCATCGGCGTCATGTGTTGCCACCGCTGACAACGCACTGAAGGCGGGCGTTTTTTCGCTGCCCAGCTGCGGCGATTCGACGGCGAGGTTCAGCACATCGCCCGAGGCATGCTGCGACGTGAGTGCGAACGGGTGGAACGTTGTCTGCTTCCAGGCACGGCCACCGGGCTCGGTCATGATGGGCGCGATCACGTTGACCAGTTGAGCAAGGCTGGCTGAATGGACGCGGTCCGTGTTGCGAAGCAGCGTTATCAGGAGGTCACCCACCACCACGGCGTCCGCCACTGTGTAGCGGTCCTCCAGCAGTACCGGGGCGACCGGCCATTCATCACCGGTGGGTGCCTTGGATTCGTCCCGGGACATGTGCCAGACGTTCCACTCGTCGAAGGAAATGTTGACCTGCTTGCCGGATTTCGTTGCAGATTTCACGTGGTCGATGTGGGACACCAGGTCCTTGATGAAGGCCTCCATCCTGTGCCCGGCGGTCAGGTGTTCCTGCAGATCGCCGAAGTCCTCGAAGTACTGGTGAGCTGAGATCAGGTCCACGAGTTCGTAGGTTTCGTTGAGGACCACACGCTCCCATTCGCCGAATGTGGGGAGGTCCGGGCCGGAACTTCCACACGCCACCAGCTCCAGGTCCGGGTTCACCATGCGCATGGCCCGGGCTGTTTCAGCCGCAACCCGGGCGTACTCTGCGGCCGTTTTGTGGCCGATCTGCCAGAAACCATCCATCTCGTTGCCCAAGCACCACATGTTGATGTTGTGGGGCTCGACGGCGCCATTGGCCTTGCGCTGTTCGGACAGGGCCGTACCGCCCTTGATGTTGGAGTATTCCAGCAGGTCCAGGGCTTCCTGCGTTCCCCTGGTGCCCAGGTTCACTGCCATCATGGGCTCGACCCCGGCCTTTTCGGACCATTTGGCGAACTCGTCCACGCCCACCAGGTTGGGGTCGCTGGAGTGCCAGGCGAGATCCAGGCGGGTGGGGCGGTCTTCCTTGGGACCCACCCCGTCCTCCCAGCGGTAGCCCGAAACGAAATTCCCTCCGGGGTAGCGGACGGTGGAGACGCCGAGTTCCCTGGTGAGCTCCAGGACGTCGGTACGGAATCCGTCCTCGTCAGCCTGCGGGTGCTCCGGTTCGAAGATTCCTGTGTAGACGCAGCGGCCCAGGTGCTCGACGAAGGCCCCAAAGGTTTTTCTCCGGACCGGACCGATGACAAATGCGGGGTCGATGGTGATTTTGGCGGTGTTGTTCTGGTCTCCCAAGGCATGGGTCCTTGTCTGCTGGGTTGTTCGGGGGCTTACGAGTCAATTTACAACGTTATAGAACCATGCTGTCGGTGTATCGATGACGAGTCAAGGACTTTCTTTGCTTTGCGCGGCGCTTGCTACGGTGGCACGCCGTTTTGCGGCGGGAATTCACGCCGAGCGGGTTGGGGAGCGGCCTAGGCTGGAGTCCATGTCATCCGGGATCACCGCGTCCGCCTATTCCGCCCGCGCGGCCGAGTACACCTCGCTGTTCGGGTCCATCAGCAGCACCAACACCGACGATCGCGCGCTTGTCCAGGACTGGGCCGGCAGCCTCGACGGGAAAGTTATCGACGCCGGCTGCGGCCCAGGCCAGTGGACGCACTTCATGCACTCGATTGGCGTGGATGCCAAGGGTGTGGACCTGGTGCCTGAGTTCATCGAGACCGCCCGGCAGCGCTACCCGGACATCCCCTTCACACTGGGCGACCTCAAGGATCTGCCGACGCCGGAGCAGTCACTCGCCGGGATCCTCGCCTGGTACTCGGTGATTCATACTCCCCCTGAAGACATCGGCGCGGTCCTGGACGAATTTGCCCGATGCCTCAGGCCCAACGGCGGTCTCCTGCTGGGATTCTTCGAGGGAGTCACCCTGAAGGTCTTCCCGCATGCCGTGACGCCCGCCTATTTTTGGCCCGTGGAGGAGATGGCCGCCCGGCTCCAGGATGCGGGCTTTACCGTGACCAGCACACACTCCCGCGCAGACCCCGGAGTCCGTCCGCATGCCGCCATCGTTGCTCGGCGGGCGAAATCCTGACGCCCACGCTGACCTTTGCGCCGTTCACGGCTGTGCGGCGGGAGATAGGGCCAAGACCGCCAGTCCGTGGCCGGACAACAAAAAACAGGCCGGAGACTCAGCGTCTCCGGCCTGTTTTGGAGGGTGGGCCCTGTGGGGATCGAACCCACGACCCACGGATTAAAAGTCCGATGCTCTACCAACTGAGCTAAAGGCCCTCCAGCTGTTGAAACAGCCATAAATACTGTACCCCAAGGTCAAGGCAGGTATGGAACCGAAGGCGCGCTGCGGCGTCGTCACCTTCTTTGTGCGGGAAGTCGACGACGACGCGCGGCAGCTGCGGCGTGTCCGTCTCAGGGCGGCGGCGAAGCGGGTAGCGAAGGCCCGCCCCGGCAACAACGGCCCAAGGAACCGTTACTCGACCCCACCAGAGCACAGGAGTACGGTGAACTCATGAGCGAACAGCCAGGATCACGTGCGTACGGCGGAGCAAACAGGCACCACAAGCCCAAGCCCTTCGCCCCCATCGATTTCGAACCGTTCGCCGGTGGGGCAGACCCGGCACGCGTTTCCGAGGCAGCGCACTTGGCTGCCCAGGCGCTGGTGAAGCGCGGCCGCGACAGCGACGACCCCAAAGTCACCCGCAGGCTGGTGAAGCTGGCCGATGAGCAAGGCCTCGAAGCCATCGCCGAGATGTGGGCTGAAAGCCCTGCCCGAAGCCTGCCGGGCGCCCTCTGGCGGCTGTATGCCCTCCGCGCCGCAACCATCCAGAACCCGGAGCGCATCTCCGTGTACTTCCGCGCCGGGCGCGATACCGCGCAGGTTTCGAACGTGGTGGCAGGGGCGGCTGAGCCGCCGGGAGCCGACGAGATGAAGACCATGGCTGACGCGATTTTGTCGGGCGCCTTCGACGGCGAGTTCGACGTCGCGCTGGAACGTTCGGCTGCGTTCTGCCGTGTGGTGGCACTCGGCCAGGCGACACTTGCCGACGGCGCCGAACACACCAATGAGGGCCACGCGAGCAAACTCACCCGAAACTCCCACCAGCTGGTGAAAACCGCGGAAGACCTCGAACATGCCGCAAACGCGTGGCGGCTTGGAGAGCTGGACTAACGCAGCAGAAGGGCGAAACGTACCCACGCCCGGCCCGGACTGTCAATGTTGACTTAGCCAGCCAGACGGGGAAAACTAAAACTGGTGTCGAACCGCGAAACCCCCGGGCTTCAACTTATAGCCGCTTCGAGCGGCCTACCGCCGAGAGGCGTATCCGGTTCGGCACCATTTTTATGCCCGAACGCAGTTTGCCCGGGCCCGTCCTGAAACGGGCCCGGGCAAACGCGGCAGGAACTACTTCAAAGTGACCGTAGTTTCGGCGGTTTCCTTCTTGTCGTGATCCAGGTCGCCGGCCGCGTCCTGCGGCGTCATGGTGGCCTTGATCTCGGTTTCCTTGCCTGCGGTGTAGGCGAAGTTCTCGGCGATGTTGAACGACTCACCCGGCTTCAGCACGAACGGGTCCTTTTCCTTCAGCTTGATGCCTGAGCTGGTGAGGCCGTGCTTCTTGAAACCGTCGCTGCTGGAATCGGACGGCATGCCGCCAAGGTACTTCCAGTCCGTGTACTTCGCAGAAGGCGTCACCAGCGAGTGGCTCAGGGGGATATCCGCCGAAGAGGTGTTGGTGACCACGTAGTTCACGTAAACAATCGGAGCGCCCTTCTTCAGCAGGTTCTCCTTGGTTTCCTTGTCCACGAACATGCTGTCCTTGGATGCGACGTCCGTGGCCACCTGGAAGACATCCACGGAGAAGCTGTCACCCTTCATGCTGCCCAGCTTCTCGCCGGCGTCCGAGATGGGAAGCGCCCAGGCGGCAACCTTATAGTCTCCCGAGGAAGTGCCTTCGGAGGCAGCAGAAGAAGCAGAGGACGACGACGACGCTGAAGGCGAAGCGGACGACGACGAGGACGACGATTCGGAGCCAGCCGGCGTCGGGCTCGACGCAGCGGGTCCACAGGCACTCAAGGCGAGCATCCCGGCAGCCGCCAAGCCGGTGATCTTCACAACATTGTTGAAACGCATAATTCCCCCATTGATTGGATTAAATATTTGTCTTGCCAAGTGTTGCATGGATGTGCAGCACCTCGCGATGGGGACAACTTCCCGCAACGTTCCCGCGCGCATCCCGCAGCTCGCCGCCGGACCGGTAAAGTTGGGAGCGAAACGGGTCGCGTCAAGTCAAGCGGCCTGCGCCCACCCGTCCCCAGCCCGGAAGCGACATGAAGCTGCGCCTTTTCCCCCAGGAACCTGCCGGGCTCGTACTGCTCGCACAGATGGCCGGCGTCATCGTGGCAGCCACCGGAACCCTGTCCGAGATTCTCGGCGCCCCCGCCGGCGAGCACGACCGCCTTGCCGAGGAACTGCACGAGCATGAGTCGAAATCCCTGGACCTGCACTTCGCACTCCTGACGCACATGCGCACCAGTTTCGTGAACCCCCTCCCGCGCGAGGACATGTACACCTTGTCGCGCCACCTCAACGAGGCCATGGAGAAGCTGGATGCCGCCGGCGACCTCGTCGCGATCTACAAGCTGGACCGGCTCCCCAAACGCGCCGCCGACCAGCTGGAGATCATCAGCCGGCAGGCCGAGCTGACGGTGGACGCAATGCGGAAGCTCGAGGACCTTGATGAACTCGAGGACTACTGGATTGAAATCCTCCGGCTCACCAAGCGTGCAGAACGCACCCATCGGATCTGGGTGGCCGAGATGCTCAAGGACATGAAGTCCGCGCAGTACGCGCGGCACCGGGACATCGCCAACCAGTTGGTGGAAGTGACCAAAGACATGCGGAAGGTCGCCACGCAGGTAGGCAGCATCATCGTCAAGGAATCATGACGTGATCATCGCCGCCTTGGTCCTGGTAGTTGCCTTGGCTGCCGGGTTCGCATTCCTCAACGGCTTCCGGGATGTCTCCAACGCCGTCGCGCTTTCCACCCGGACCCGGGCCCTCACGCCGTCCATCGCCGTGCTCCTGGCTGCCGTCTTCAACTTCGTGGGCGCCATGCTCAGCGGCACGTTCGTCCTCGCCTTCACGCAGTCTTGGATCACCCTGCCCGATGGCACCAGCGGCCTCACCATGCTCGCCTCAGCCTTGGCGGCATCAATACTGTGGGGAGTTTATGCGTGGTGGCGTGGCATTCCTTTGTCTTCCACGAACTCGCTGGTGGGCGGCCTGATCGGCGCGGGCAGCGCGAGCATCCTGGTGGGTGGAAACTCCATCGGGGGCGTGGACGGCATCGTTGTCACACAGGTGGTCCTCCCCCTGGTGCTGTCGCCGTTGATAGCCTTCGGGGCGGCTTACCTCCTGGTGTGGCCGGTGACGTGGGCCGCCCGCTACACGCAGCCGAACGTCGTCAACAGGCGCTTCCGGCGTGCGCAGGCCGTTTCCAGTGCGGCTGTTGCGTTCGGCCACGGCCTCCAGGACGGGCAGCGAACGGCCGCGGTCATTCTTCTGGCAATCGTGGCTGCCGGGTTCTCGGGCGGGGACGACGTCCCTCTGTGGATCCTGCTCCTCACCGCCGTCATGCTCACGGCGGGAACCCTGTTGGGCGGCTGGCGGATCTCCCACACGTTGGGGCACAAGCTCATCCGGGTTGATCCGCTGCGTGGATTCGTGGCCCAGACCCTGACGTCGGTGATGCTGTTTATCGGCGCGATCGGATTTCAGCTGCCGCTTTCCACCACGCACACACTCACGGCCTCGGTACTGGGCGGCGGCGTCAACCAACGCTTCCACACCGTCAACCGGCGCCTGGTCCGCAGGATCCTGCTGTTCTGGGTAGCAACGCCACTGGTCACCGCAATAGCTGCGTTCATCCTGGAGCTTGCGCTCTCCCCGCTCACACGCCTGTAACCCCAACTGGGAAGGACAACGACGCGGATCTTGCAACGGCTAGTACGAGACTGCCGTTTCCGGGCCCAATGCCGGTCGTTTGGTCCAGATCAGAGGCGGTCATGGTGTGCCGGTTCCCGTTGGGGCTGTAGGGCCGGGGCCGACAAGCTGCGTCCTGAGTCGGACAGGAATGCCATAAGTGGCAAACTGGGCATCCATACCCTCTTGCACGGTTGCGTATTTCCCGTTTTGGACGTCATAGGCGAGAAAGTCCCAGTTATGGACGCTGGTCCACAACTGTGTGAAATCGGTCAGGTATCGGCCGTTGCTTTGGAGCGTGGCAAAGTTGAAATAAACGTTGCCACCGTCGAGGCCGATGGCCCTGATCCCCTCATCTGAAATGGAGTACGCGAGCCAGCCTTCGGCGCACCCAAGGACCGTGTAGTACTGCTGCTCATTGGCCGGGATCGGCTTAATCGCTTGGACTTGGTCGTTCCGCCGGATATCGATGTTGTCAGGGGTGCACGCGCCCGCAGCTGGGCCGGCGGGCGCGGTCGCTGGTGGTGCCGTGGTCGGCGCCGGGATCGGGGTGATAACCGTGGTCGAGGTCGGAGAAGGGGTCCATGCCGGGGTTTCGGTTGGGGTGGTTGTCGGTGTGGGGCTTGCCGTCGCGGAAGGGGTAACCGTTGGCGACGCGGTGGGCGTTGGCGTAGGGGTGGCCGTGACAGTGGGGGTGTCGGTAGTGGCCGGTGCCGGCGCCGGCGCCGATTGCGGGACGAGGTTGCCGGCTACGACGACCGCCCCGATGACAGCTGCCGCAGCGAGAACCACACCTGTGGTGGCCGCCCACCCTTTACGCCGAGGTTTGCGGTCGGCGAGAGAAACGACGTTGGGATCATCGGAGAAGACATGGGACCGGCTCGGCAGGACACCGGGGGTGGTGCCGGGTTCGGGGACGTTTGGTTTTGCGTTTTTCATGAGTTGTTCGATGCGGTCCATGGTTAGACTTCCCGTTCTGTCATGAGGTGTTGTGGTGCGGCTTTCGCGAACGCTTTCCGGGCCCGGTGGAGCCTGACCGCGGCAGCGGACGGCGTGCATCCAAGGCTTTCGGCCAGTTCTGCGGTGGTGAGGTCATCCCAGTAGGAAAGCATCAGGATTTCCCTGTCGCGGTCCTTGAGCTTGGACAGGATCTCGGCCACGCTCGCCTGCTGTTCATCGTCGTTCGTGGTGACGGCCTGGACCCGGGCTTCTTCTGCCAGCCGCTGCATAAGTTGATCGCGACGGCTCCGGCCTTTGTACTCATTGCCCAGTACATTCCTGGCTGTGGCTATCAGCCATCCGACGCCGGGCGGCTCGGGCGGTTGTTTTTCCCACACGATTCGGAACACGTCATTGGCCAGTTCCTCGGCCCGTTCGCGGTCGTTGATCCGGTACGCGATGTACTGGTAGATGCGGCTGAAGTGTTCAGCGTGAAGAGCAATCAGTTTCTGCTCTCTGGTAGCCAACATCCTTGTTCTGTTCCCCCGGACTAGTGCGATGTGATGTGTCAACCACTAAGTGTCCCGGGAATCGTTGTTTCTTACATAACCGTAGAAAAAGTTTAAGCATCTGTTCCGGTAGCCCTCTTAAATGAAGAGATACCCGGCAAAATCCCCCAATGAGCGTGCCGGGTATCTCTTTAGAGCCGCTGCGCGGCCAAGTCGTCGCCGCTGGGTCTCTGCTTGCCTGCGTGACGGGCCGACCACACGCTTCTGCAGGCATGCACGACCGGGACGACGACGAACATCGCGGCTACCAGGACAACTGTCGAAACGGCGACGACGATCACGCCGATGAGATGAACGAGCAGTACGCCGAAGATCACCACTGAGTGGGCGTCTATAAATTCCATGGTTAATTTCTTGTGCTTGGAGGGGAGGTGGTTACGGAGCGCCGGTTGCTGGGCCGGGACCAACAAGTTGTTCCCTCAACCGGACTGGGATGCCGTTTGTGGCGAACTGGGCGTCCATAGCCTCTTGCACGGTGGCGTATTTTCCGTCCCGTACGTCAAAGGCAAGGAATTCCCAGTTATGGACGCTGGTCCACAACTGTGTGAAATCGGTCAGGTATCGGCCGTTGCTTTGGAGCGTGGCAAAGTTGAAATAAACGTTGCCACCGTCGAGGCCGATGGCCCTGATCCCCTCATCTGAAATGGAGTACGCGAGCCAGCCTTCGGCGCACCCAAGGACCGTGTAGTACTGCTGCTCATTGGCCGGGATCGGCTTGATCGCCTGGACTTGGTCGTTCCGCCGGATATCGATGTTGGCCGTGGCGCATTCGCCCGTGGTGGGGCCACCGGGTGCTGGGGTCGCGGGGCCGGGGCCGACAAGCTGCGTCCTGAGTCGGACAGGAATGCCATAAGTGGCAAACTGGGCATCCATACCCTCTTGCACGGTTGCGTATTTCCCGTTTTGGACGTCATAGGCGAGAAAGTCCCAGTTATGGACGCTGGTCCACAACTGTGTGAAATCGGTCAGGTATCGGCCGTTGCTTTGGAGCGTGGCAAAGTTGAAATAAACGTTGCCACCGTCGAGGCCGATGGCCCTGATCCCCTCATCTGAAATGGAGTATGCGAGCCAGCCTTCGGCGCACCCAAGGACGGTGTAGTACTGCTGCTCATTGGCCGGGATGGGCTTAATCGCTTGGACTTGGTCGTTCCGCCGGATATCGATGTTGTCAGGGGTGCACGCGCCCGCAGCTGGGCCGGCGGGCGCGGTCGCTGGTGGTGCGGCTGGCGGAGCGGTCGCCTCTGGGGCAGTAGCGATTGGTGGGGCAGCAGCAGGAACGGGCGCCGCTGCTGGCACGGTACCTGACTGTTCCTGGGATGGTGCAACGGTGGCCGCGGGGACCATGACCGATGATGGCACTTCGAGCAGGACCGGGTTTTCCAGCCGATTAGTTGCGCTGGATTCAGGCGCCGGCAGTATCGCATCAATAACCGCGGCGAGAGGCTGGGTGGCGGGCATAGGGCGTTCTGATACTCCCCGAGCGGTGGAAATACCCGGCGGGTTTGCAGGTATGCAGGCTGTAAGTGTCAGTGCCAGCGCAAGCGATGCCAGAGTGGCGGACTTGGCAAAGCGGGATCGGTGGTACTTCATTGGTCTGGGTCCTTCCCCCCTGGAACAACTGAGCAGAATGGCCTGCTCGTACATGTTGTTTCCGGTTCGGGACGAATAATTACACCAACAGCAAAAATCACTGCATTGTCGTCTAATGCCTCAGGCCCGCACTCCTGACCTGCCACTGGTCACCGCAATAGCGGCGTTCATCCTGGAGCTTGCGCTCTCCCCGCTCACACGCCTGTAACCCCAACTGGGAAGGACAACGGCCCAGTGAGCAGTCATTGGGTCGATATCTGCCCCCTCAGTTGGGCAACAAAAAACGACGGCGGCCGTACCCCCAAGGCGACGGCCGCCGTCGTTCTGTGCCGACTCCCCCCATAGAAAGCCGGAACCCGCGGAACCCTTATCCGAAGCGGCCGGACACGTAGTCTTCCGTGGCCTTCTGGGACGGGTTGTTGAAGATGCTGGTGGTATCGGCGAACTCGATCAGCTTGCCGGGCTTGCCGGTGCCTGCGATGTTGAAGAACGCGGTCTTGTCGGACACGCGGGCGGCCTGCTGCATATTGTGGGTCACGATCACCACGGTGTACTGGTCTTTGAGCTCGTTGATGAGGTCTTCGACGGCCAGCGTGGAGATGGGGTCAAGGGCGGAGCAGGGCTCATCCATGAGGATCACCTGAGGCTCGACGGCGATGGCGCGGGCGATGCACAGACGCTGCTGCTGGCCACCGGAAAGACCGGACCCCGGCTTGTCCAGGCGGTCCTTGACCTCGTTCCAAAGGTTGGCACCAACAAGGGACTTTTCAACGAGTGCATCGGCTGCTCCCTTGGAGATCTTCTTGTTGTTCAGCTTCACGCCCGCCAGCACGTTGTCGCGGATGGACATGGTGGGGAACGGGTTGGGGCGCTGGAAGACCATGCCCACCTGGGTGCGAACGGTCACGGGGTCAACGCCGGGACCGTAAAGGTTGTCGCCGTCCAGCAGCACTTCGCCCTCGACGCGGGCGCCGGGAAGGACCTCGTGCATGCGGTTCAGCGTGCGGAGGAAGGTGGACTTGCCGCAGCCGGAAGGGCCAATGAAAGCCGTGACGGACTTGGCTTGGATGTTGATGTTGACGTCCTCGACGGCCAGGAAATTGCCGTAGTAGACATTCAGGTCTTTGACGTCGATGCGCTTGGACATGGTGTTCCTTTGTTCCTTGGGGGTTCTGGAAGTTTTGAGTGCCGGGCGTCCCGGCAGACCCGGCTAGCGGCCCGTCTTGGGCGCGAACATGCGGGCGATGAGGCGGGCTCCGAGGTTCAGGAGCATCACCAGGATGATCAGCACCAGCGCGGCGCCCCAAGCACGCTGGTCCGAGGGACCAGGGTTGGACGGCGACGTCGGGTTGAGGATCTGCGTGTAGATGAACGTGGGCAGCGAGGCCATCCAGCCGCCGAACACGTTGTTGTTGATGGTGGTGGCGAACCCGGCGGTCACCAGGATGGGGGCGGTTTCACCGATCACTCGGGCGATCGCCAAGGTGACGCCGGAAGCGATGCCGGAGATCGCCGTCGGGATGACCACTTTGGTGATGGTGCGCCACTTGCGCACGCCCAGCGCGTAGGAGGCCTCGCGGAGCTCGTTCGGGACGATCTTCAGCATTTCCTCGCTGGAGCGGACCACCACCGGGATCATCAGGACGGAAAGCGCGACGGCGGCCACCGCACCGGTCTTGGTGCCCGGGCCGACGATGGCGAAGAAGAACGCTGCCGCGAAGAGGCCGGCCACGATCGAGGGAATGCCTGTCATGACATCCACGAAGAACGTGATGGCGCGAGCCAGCGGACGGTCGTTGCCGTATTCCACGAGGTAGATCGAGGTGAGCAGGCCCACCGGCACCGAGATGACAGTGGCCAGGAGGGTGATCTGGATGGTGCCCATCAGGGCGTGGTAGATGCCGCCCAGCACGGGGGCGCCTTCTTCTGCCGCCTTGTTGTCGAACGCTCCGGTGACACCGTTCATGGAGGTGCCCAGGAATCCGGGTGTGATGAGCCCCGGGATGCCGTTGATCAGCACCGTGACGATCACCGAAATCAAGGGCAGGAGCGCGATCAGGAACGCACCCACCACCAGGCAGGTGGCCAGCTTGTCCTTGGCTTTGCGGGCGCCTTCAACAGCGCCGCTCCAGGAAACCAGGCCGACAGCGAAGAGGATCGCGGCGACAATGCCCCAGCCGAAGGCGTTGAAGCCGATCAGTGCCATGATGGCCGCTGCGACGACGAGTGCGACGGCCAGCACGATGTAGGGCGCGAACTTTGGCAGTTGGCCCTTGGTGAGTGCGGAGCGCTTGCGGGCTACTGTGGCGGTCATTTAGTTGGCTCCCGAGAATTCTTTGTGCCGTGTGATGATCCAGCGGGCGATCATGTTCACGCCGAGGGTGATGACGAAGAGCACCAGGCCGGCAGCGATCAGGGTGTTGACCTTCAGGCCGCTGGCTTCGGGGAAGTTCAGGGCGATCTCCGCGGCAATGGTCTGGTTGCCGGACTGGATGAGGCTCGCGGTGAGGACGCCCGAGGACAGCACCAGGGCAACAGCCATGGTCTCCCCCAGGGCCCGGCCAAGCCCGAGCATGATGGCGCTGATGATGCCGGGGCGACCGAACGGCAGCACAGCCATCTTGATCATTTCCCAGCGGGTGGCTCCCAGGGCCAGTGCTGCTTCTTCGTGCAGCTTGGGGGTCTGCAGGAAGATTTCGCGGGACAGGGAGGTGATGATGGGAAGGACCATGACGGACAGGACAATGCCGGCGGTGAGGATGGTCTTGCCGGTGGCCGAAGCGGGACCTTCGAAGATCGGGATCCAGCCGAGGTAGGTGGCCAGCCAGTCATAGGCGGGCGAGATTTCCTTGGCCAGGAAAGCCGCGCCCCAAGCGCCGTAAACAACGGAAGGGATGGCGGCCAGGAGGTCCACCACGTAGCCCAGGCCGGCGGCGAGCCTGCGCGGGGCGTAGTGCGAGATGAACAGGGCAACGCCGATTGCCACGGGGGTGGCGATGACCAACGCGATCACGGCGGCGATCAACGTGCCCACCACGATCGGGGCGATGTAGGCGAAGAAGCCGTGTCCGCCCTGGATGTCGGCGGGCGGTGCGGTGAGCGCGGGGATCGCCTGCACCACGAGGAACAACGCGACTCCGAAGAGAACCGCAAGAATAAGGCACCCTGCGGCCATTGCGGCCCCGGAGAAAACCTTGTCCCCGGCGCGTCCTGCGCCTTGGGAGGTTGTCAGGGAGTTGGTGGTCACTTCACGATCCTTCAGTCTGGAGTGAACTGGTCATACATGGCTAAGTTCCCTGCCCCGCCCGGGCGGCTCTGCGGCCACTCCGTGCGGGACAGGGAACTTCAGTGTTCAGCCGGGTTCAGCGAACCCGCCGGGAACCTTAGGCCTTGGCCTTGATGGATTCGATGGCGGTCTTTGCCTTGTCCTGCAGGGTCTTGGAGAGCGGTGCGGACTTCGCGGCGTCGGCAGCGGTCTTCTGTCCCTCATCCGAAACTACGTAGGTTTCGAAGGCCTTGACCAGGTCAGCAACTTCCTTGGTCTCGTAGGTGGTGCAGACAACGTGGTACGAGACGAGGACTACCGGGTAGGCACCCGATGCGGTGGTCTTGCGGTCCAGCTTGATGGCAACGTCGTTGCTGGCGCGGCCGTCAACGGGCTTGCCTGCTTCGACAGCCTTGGCAGCAGCGTCGGCAGAGATCTTGACGAACTCTTCGCCCACCTTGATGGAGGCGGTGCCCAGCTTGCCGGAAACTGCGGAGTCGTCGGCGTAGGTCACGGCACCCGGGGTGTCGGTGACGGTCTTGACGACGCCGGAGGTTCCCTTGGCGTTTTCGCCCTTCAGGGATGCGGGCCATACGCCGGCAGCCTTGTCGGTCCAGACCTCAGGAGCAGCGGCTGCGAGGTAGTCGGTGAAGTTGGTGGTGGTGCCGGAGTCATCGGAGCGGTTCACCGGGGTGACCTTGAGGTCCGGGAGGGTGACGCCTGCGTTAAGGGCGGCGATGGCGGGATCGTTCCAGTTGGCGATTTCGCCGCGGAAGATCTTGGCGACCGTTGCGGCGTCGAGCTTCAGTTCCTTGACGTCAGGGATGTTGAAGGCGACGGCGATCGGGGAGATGTAGACCGGGATGTTGATGGCACCCTCGGGGCCGCACTTGGCCTTGGAAGCCTCGAGCTCGTCATCCTTCAGGTAGGCATCCGAGCCGGCGAACTGTGCCGAGCCGTCGATGATTGCCTTGCGGCCCGCGCCGGAACCGTCCGGGGAGTACTGGACAGTGGCGCCCTGGTTTGCGGAGGCGAAACCGGCCTTCCAAGCGTCCATTGCTGCGCCGGTGGAGGAGGCGCCGATACCGGTCAGGGTGCCGGTTACCTTGGTGCCGGCTGCTGCGGACTGGGTGCCGCCAGTGGTGCCGGTTGCGTTGTCAGAACCGCAAGCGGTGAGCGCGAGTGCGCCTGCTGCGATGACCGCGATTGCCGCGTTGCGGCCGAAGCGAGTTGCCTTCACTTGGATGTGCCCCTTCCAGGGATTTCTCAGATGCGTTCCGAACGGAGATTTCGGCGTGCGCGAGCTGTGGACCTTTTTGTTCCTTTACTGAAGGTAAGGAGCGCAGGTAACGGGATCTGCGGTGGCAGGTGAACGGAAGGTGAACGACGGCGGACCATTGGGTTATGTGGCGCGCGCCACCTTGAGTGGTTCCCCGGTTGCGCTCGTCGCTCCCTGGCAGATGGCGGGCGGGGAAATAGACTGAAGGACATGGCTGCCGCTAAGGGACTGAACGCAAGCAAGAGGTTTCTGCGGGCCAGAGTCAGGACCGGCTTGGTCCGGAGCCGGAACTCGTTGACGCCGGCCATCCAAATGACGGTGTGCGCGGTTGGCGCCTACGCTTTCGCCGAATACGTGTTGGGCCACCAGGGGCCTCTGTTCGCCGCAACGTCTTCCCTGATTGCCTTGGGTTTCTCACGCGATCCCCGGCTGCGCCGGGTGATAGAGGTAGGCCTGGGCTGCACACTGGGCATCGTGGTTGGTGATTTGCTGCTTCACTGGCTGGGCGCCGGGATCTGGCAGGCCGCCGTCGTACTTCTCTTCTCGATCCTGTTGGCCAGGTTCCTGGACAGCGGGACTATTTTCACCACCCAGCTGGGGCTGCAGTCGCTTCTGGTGGTGTTGCTTCCGGCGCCGGCCGGCGGGCCTTTTACGCGCAGCCTGGATGCCGTGGTGGGTGGCGTGTTTGCGCTGCTGGTGACCATCCTGGTGCCCAAGGATCCGCGCCGGGAACCGCGGAAGGACATCCAGAAGATCCTGCACGAGCTCGCCGAGGTTCTTCGTGAGTGTGCCACGGCCATGATCGAAAGCGACTCCACCACTGCCTGGCACGCCCTGATCCGTGGCCGCAACTGCCAGCCTTTGGTGGACCGGATGCGGCAAACGCTGCGGGCTTCCGGCGAGGTGGCGACGCTGGCCCCGGCGCATCGCCGGCACCGCGATGAACTCGCCGGCCTGGAGCATTCGCTGGAGTACATCGACCTCGCACTGCGCAACAGCCGGGTGTTCGCACGCCGCCTCACCAGTGCCATCAACCACGCGGCTTTGTCCGACGAGGCGATCGAGAGCATCTCGGAGGTCCTGCAGGAAACTGCGGCCGCCATCGACGAGATGACCATCGGGCTGTCCGAGCAGAGCGAAGGAACGCGCAGGGTGCATCTGCGGCGGGCCAGGAACGACCTCTCGGACATCGCCGCCCGGCTGCACCCGAAGATGCTTGACGTCCAGAGGCTCGAAGGCGAAACCGTGGTGATGCTGTTCCGGCCGCTCATGGTGGACCTGCTTGAGGCCAGCGGGATGGAACCTGAGGAAGCCCGGGCGGTACTGCCCGCGCTGTAGCTTTCGCCCGGCGTTCCCAGCCAAGTCCCATTTACGCTGTGGATAATGGGCCGATGCTTTCTGCACCTTCTGCGCGTCTGGCCCTGCGCCCAAAACCTGCCCCCGCCCTTCGGGTGCGGCAGCGGGTCCTGTTCCTGTGGGCGGGCGGGTTGTTTGTTGCCGGGGACGTGGTCTTCTGGTTGATGTTCGCTTCCGTGTTGTCCTCGAGCGGCCTGGCGACGCTCGACGGAGCCGTTCACTCGGTGGTTGTCGATTCGCGCAACGCTTTGGCAACGGCCTTCCTGGCCGGCGTCTCGGAAGCCACCTCACCCACCATGATGTCCATCATCGGCGGCCTGGTCGCCGTGGCATGGGCCCTGTGGAAGAAGGAACTGTGGCGTCCGGCCATCCTGATGGGCGCGATGGTGCTTTCCGTGGTGCTCGCGGCGGTCATCAAGCTGGACGTTTCCCGGTCGCGGCCGTCGTCGTCGGACTTCCTCCTGGGTCCCGATGACGCCCTGTCCTTCCCCTCCGGCCACACGCTCGGCGCCGCGGTCTTCACGCTTGTCCTGGCCTACTTGCTGGTATCTCGTTCAGGAACACGCACGACGGCGGTGGCCGCCTACGCAGGGGCCGCCCTGCTGACGCTGCTGGTCGCCTACAGCCGGCTCTACCTTGGCTACCACTGGCTCACCGACGTGGTGGCGTCGATGGGTGTGGCACTGGGCGTGTTTGGCCTGGCAGTGTTCGTTGACGCGGTGCGCTACGGACGGGCCGCTTGAATCGAGGAGGTTGTTTCCCGAATCTCGATACGGGGCCCGAAACGACATGCGCCGTGAGCCATCGGGATGCCTCGGGGTGTCAAATGCGCTAGACTTGAATCAAGTTTTCGAAAATTGATTCAGTGGGGGTTCCCGTGGCGACGGCTGACTTAGGACAACGAATTGCCGCCCGACGAGCAGAAGCCGGGCGGACCCAGCGGGACCTCGAGGCAGAGACGGGCATCTCACAGTCCACGCTGGCGCGCATTGAAAGCGGCCTCCGGAGGCCGAGGATGGACGAGATAATTTCGATTGCTTGGGCTTTGGGCTGCCCGGCGGAGGCACTTCTCGCTGAGAACCCAGTCCGCGATCGTGTGCTCGTGGCCAGCCGAGCAAATCTTCCTACAGCCGATGCCGCGGAAGTGAAAAGGAAGCTCACCCAGTTCCTGGAAATGGACGCGTACCTGGCCAGTCACGGCATCGGCGCATGACGCCAGAGCGCGCTCCAATTCCGCACAGCATCGGACCAAGCGAGCGGGAGGCCTATCTCGCAGCTGAAGGCATCAGGAATAGCCTGGGACTGGGCCTCGGACCCATAGCCGACCTTCACGAACTCATTGGCCTTGTTGCTCCGGGAGTCGATGTAGCGATTCTGGAAATGCCGGCAGGCATGGATGGCATGGTGTTGACAGATCCGGTTCGCGAAAAATCTGTGATTGGTGTTGCAACGACCGGTGTTCCGGGTCGCCAAAGATCGTCCCTTGGCCATGAGCTGGGACATATCGTCTTCAAAGACAACGAGGCCGGACTACCACATGACCCCTCAGCCAGAAGGCCCGAAGAGATCAGAGCCGACACCTTTTCGCGCCACCTCTTGGCTCCGGTTGGGGGAGTCTCAGCTTTCCTTGAAGATTTGAATGTCGATAAGGGTAGCGCCCGGCTCCGTGACGTTTCGTCCGTTGTGCGGCACTATCAGGTCTCCCCGAACTTCGCACTCATCCAAATGCACTCAGAAGGCTGGATCACAACTACGCAGAAAACGCAGTGGTGGCCTCAGACTGCACATTCGCTGGCACTTCGGTTCGGCTGGATCGGCGACTACAGAGCCATGGCCGCCGAAAGCCTCACCCCAAGACCACCGCAGCGCCTGGTTGAGAATGCCACGGAGGGGTATATTCGCAACCTGGTTTCAGTCCAAGGTTTGGCCGCACTCAGCGGCGTAGACACAGACCAACTGCTCCGCGAGCTCGAAGAGGCAGGCATTCATCCTGAAGTTATCGACGTCGCATGGGCCGACCTCGACGCTTTCGGAGACTGAGCGATGGCCGCACAGATTACAATCCTCGATGCAGGACCCTGCATCACTTTCTGCGCGGCCGCCAAGCACGCATTGCTCCTCGAAGTGCTCCGACGGGGTTCCAATCAACTGCATGTCCCCGACGTAGTGGATGGTGAAATCACCAATCGCGGATCTAACCGCCGCGACTTTCCGCCCGCCACCGTTCCAAACTGGCACTGGCTTGTCAGCCACGACCATATTGGGATCCTGGACTCCCATGTCTCAGAAGAGGACCTGAACGCACTTTCAGAGGCAGTCGTAAAACTAACGGGAATGCCGCTCGCTCAGAGGCTCATGGAGGGTCGCGATTTAGGCGAGGTTCTCGTGATCGCCCACGCAATGGTGCGGAAAGACCGCGGGGAAGACGTATATGTGGTGATCGACGAGTACAGAGGCCAGCAGTTGGCCAGCAAGTTTGGACTCAAAATCATTGACACGCCTTGGATCCTCAGTAGCGCGGTGAGACGCGGGCTGATTGCGGATCGCGGCGAAATGAGGAAGGTCTACAACGCACTACGGCAATTCGATGCCGGTCTGATTCACATCGACCAGACTCACCTTTGGGCAAACCGCTTTGGGCGCAGAAACCAACGTCAATGAGCGACGTAGGCGCCGATGAAACCGCGGCACTCTCAGAGCCGTGACAGCCCACACATACAAATCGCCCGCGCAGCAATAGATCTCCAAGGGTCGAAGGCTACGTTAACGAGTGCGAATTGCACTTAAGGCCGTACTGTCGGTCCCGGCCAATACTGTCAGTCCCCACGACTAGTCTGGAACGCATGGCTTCAAAGACATCGCGCACATCCAAGACACCCGCCTACAAGTGCGCAGAATGCGGCTGGACAGCCATCAAGTGGGTGGGGCGCTGCGGTGAGTGCCAGGCCTGGGGAACCGTCGAGGAATACGGCGCCACTGTTGCGCGCACGACGGCGGCCGCCACCGTTTTGGAGCCGGCCCGCCGCATCGCCGAGGTCGACGGGACCACCGCCGCGTTCCTGCCCACCGGAGTGGACGAACTGGACCGCGTCCTGGGAGGCGGGCTTGTTCCTGGTGCCGTGATCCTGCTCGCCGGGGAACCCGGCGTCGGAAAATCCACGCTGCTGCTGGACGTCGCGGCCAAGTTCGCGCGGACCGGGCAGGACGTCCTTTACATCACGGGCGAGGAGTCGGCAGCCCAGGTGAAGCTGCGCGCTGAGCGGATCGACGCCGTCGCCCACACCCTTTACCTGTCAGCGGAGACCGACCTCGGGCAGGCGCTGGGCCAGGTGGAGAAGCTTGAGCCCAAGCTGCTGATTGTTGACTCCGTGCAAACGTTGAGCAGCGCGGATGTGGAGGGCAGCGCCGGCGGTGTTTCGCAGGTACGCGAGGTTGCGGCCTCCATCATTGCCGCGGCCAAAAAGCGCAATATGACCACCTTGCTGGTGGGCCACGTGACCAAGGAAGGCACCATCGCCGGTCCGCGTTTGCTGGAGCACCTGGTGGACGTCGTGTGCCAGTTCGAAGGCGAGCGCCATTCGCGTCTCCGCCTGCTGCGGGCCGTCAAGAACCGGTACGGCGCCACGGACGATGTCGGGTGTTTCGACCTCAACGAAACAGGCATCGAAGGACTGGCTGATCCCAGCGGACTGTTCGTTTCACGCACCCGTGAGCCCGTGTCCGGGACGTGCATCACGGTCACCATGGAAGGCCGCCGGCCTTTGCTCGCCGAGGTCCAGTCGCTCCTTGCCGAGAGCCCCAACTCCCAACCACGCCGCGCCACCAGCGGCCTGGAAAGCTCGCGTGTGGCAATGCTGCTGGCAGTCCTGCAGCAACGTGCGGGCTGCATGCTCCATAAGGACGATTCCTACGTGGCAACGGTGGGCGGCGTGAAACTTACGGAGCCCGCCACGGACCTGGCGGTGGCGCTGGCCGTTGCGTCGGCAAAGTCGCGGAAGGCCCTCCCCCAGCGGCTCATTGCGTTCGGCGAAGTGGGCCTGGCGGGCGAGGTCCGCCCTGTTCCCGGGATCAACCAGCGCATCCAGGAGGCCCACCGGCTCGGGTTCACCCACGCGATCGTTCCGGCGAGTCCTGCCGGGGCCGGAGTCATCCCGGATGGCTTCTCCGTGCGCGAGGTGGGGCACCTTGCAGAGGCACTGGAACTGCTGATCACTTAACACTTTCGGGGTGTCGGGCCACCCACCGACTTCCTTTGGGCAAGGATTGGCCCATGACCAAGAGAAATGTGCTTGTCGGGGGACGCTTCTTCTTTGGCCTTTTGACCTTGATAGCGGTGGGTACACAGCTGACGGTTCATTTGGGCATGGGCTACGACCTCTGGAACTTCTTCAGCTACTTCACCAATCTGTCCAACATCTTTGCTGCGTTGGTGCTCCTCATCAGCGGCTACCGGGTCCTGATCCGGAAACGCCCCTCGGAGGCCGACGACGTGACCCGCGGGACCGCCACCATCGCCATGGCGGTGGTGGGGCTGGTGTTCGGTGCTCTGCTTGCCGGCGAGGACCTCGGGTCCCTGCTCCCGTGGGTGAACTTCGTGGTCCACTACCTGATGCCCGTGGTGATGGTGGCGGATTGGCTGTTCCAGCCGCCCCGGACCACCCTCAAGCCCAAGCACATCTGGTATTGGCTTCTCTACCCCATCGGTTACCTGGTCTACAGCCTGATCCGGGGAGCCTTTGTGAACTGGTATCCCTACTGGTTCATCGACCCGGCACGTGCGGGTGGCTGGACGGGTGTGGTGGTCTTCGCTCTGGCCATATCAGTCGGCTTCCTCGTAGTGAGCCTTGCGATGCTGTGGCTGGGAAACAAGCTCAAGCGACAGGTTGATTACTGAGAACCATGGATGAACGGGCAGCTTCGGTCTCAGCCGGGCAATAAATACACCAACTTGTTATATGAGCCCACGTCAACGGGCCTCGTTCGTAAAGTGCGCCTGCCGGGCGTCGTCGAAAACCCGCCTCCGGAGCACTGCCGAACATAACGAAATGGCCCACTTTGGGGCTTGCTGGTGCGGTTAAGGGTGCGATGAAGCCCTATCATTGAGCTTGTCGTCACAAGGCCATTTTTCGGATGCGCCAACTGACACCGCATTCAGCATGTCTGCGAGCCATGGGCTTGCACCTTCGAAGGGAAACCCTATGGCCCGGAGCCCGGAAGAGTCGCTCAAGGCGACCCTGGCCAGAGTCGCACCCGGAACTCCGTTGCGTGACGGCCTGGAGCGCATCCTCCGCGGGCGCACCGGCGCTTTGATCGTGCTGGGATATGACCGCACCATCGATTCCATCTGCTCGGGTGGCTTCGACATCGGCATCGATTTCTCCCCCACACGGCTTCGCGAGCTGGCAAAGATGGATGGGGCCATCATCTGCGACAAGGACGCCAGCAACATCGTCCGCGCCGCCGTGCAACTGGTCCCGGACTCGAGCATCGAAACCCAGGAATCCGGTACCCGGCACCGCACGGCCGAACGCGTCGCGATTCAAACAGGTGTTCCCGTCATCTCGGTGAGTCAATCCATGCAGATCATCGCGTTGTACGTGAACGGCCTGCGCCACGTCCTGGAAGGGTCGGAGAAGGTCCTGGCCCGCGCCAACCAGGCACTGGCGACCCTGGAGCGTTACAGCGCCAGGTTGGACCAGGTCACCAGTTCGCTTTCAGCCTTGGAGATCGAGGCTTTGGTCACGGTCAGGGACGTTGCCGTGACCCTGCAGCGCCAGGAAATGGTCCGGCGCATCTCTGAGGAAATTGCCCAGTACGTCCTGGAACTTGGCGAAGACGGCCGCTTGTTGTCCCTGCAGGTTGAGGAACTCACTGTGGGCCGCGGACCTGGCAGTGAAGTGATCATCCGGGATTACTCGGACCCCAACACCACACCCGAGGAGATTGAGGAAGCCGTGCAGGCGCTGCTCAACCTCGGACCCACGGAATTGATCGACCTCAGCCGCATCGCCCACATCATCGGGTTTGCCGGTGGCGTTGAGCAGTTGGACGCGGTGGTCCAGCCGCGCGGCTACCGTTTGCTGTCCGGTTTGAAGTCCGTGCCCAAGGCTGTCGCCGACCGTCTGGTGGACTACTTCGGCGGGCTGCAGAACCTGATGGCCGCCACTATCGACGATCTCATGACCGTGGACGGCATCGGCGATCAGCGTGCCCGTACGGTCCGCGAGGGTTTGAGCCGCATGGCCGAGGCGAGCCTGCTGGACCGGTTCCTCTAAGCCGCCGGCCGCCGTCGGACGCTTTCCGGCAGGTGTCAGTTCAGCTGGAAAACCGCTTTGGGACTGGCCTTGTTTCCCAGCCGCGCCTCAAATGTGTAGTAGGCGCCCCCGGCGCCGGGTTTGGCGTCGATCACGCCGCAGCCTTCCAGCGACCTGTTCCGCTGCCAGGGGAAGTTCGCAGTCTCGCTCTTGCCCGGTTGGATGGTCTTCACCAGGTCCTCCCCGCCGGTCTGGCAGTCCTTGGAGGAGAAAATGCGGTCGGATCCGCTCATCACCACGTATTCCATCTGGGACGTGCCCACGTTGACTTCGCAAGGTGCAGTGCCGCCGTTGGTGATTGTCATGGTGAGCAGCGGCTTTTCTTCCGCACCGTAGGCGGGCTTGTCGGTTTTCGCGGCGACGGTCATCAGGTTGAAGTCGCATACGGGACTGGGCGAAGCCGACGGCGACGGCGTCGTGGACGCTGCGCTCCCCTGCGTAGGCGCTTGCGCGGGTTCGGAGGTGGACACCGCTTGCGGCTCAGGACTCCCGGCGAAAGTCCCGGCGACAGCCAGCGCCCCCACAACCACCAGGGCGATCACCAGCAGCAGGCCGCCGAAAACAACCTGCCGACGACGGCGGTACACGGCAGGGCTGGGCCGCCTCTTTTTCGCCGGGGTTCCGGAGGAGCCGCGGGCAGCACCCTTCGCCGGCGCTGTTGAGCGCGCGGTCGACTGCTGCTTACCGTTGGAGGCCATGCTTCTAGGCTAGGCTCGCGGTTGTCAGGGCACCTAACCTACACGCCGCAGGGCAGCAATCCGGGGCTGTGTGACGTCGGCCATGGGCGGGTGCGCGCGGCCGTTCCACTACAGTGGATGGCAGTATGACACTTCCCGATTCCGTCCAGCTCGCCGGCCTCCACGACGCCCTGGACCAGTGGTTTTCCCGGACAGCCAGGGACCTCCCATGGCGCGAGCCCGACTGCAGCCCGTGGGGCATTCTGGTCAGCGAAGTCATGCTCCAGCAAACCCCCGTGGTCCGGGTCCTGCCCGTGTGGCTCGACTGGATGGAGCGCTGGCCCACACCCGCCCGGTTGGCCGCGGAGCCCTCCGGTGAGGCGGTCCGCCGCTGGGGGCGCCTGGGTTATCCGCGCCGTGCGCTCCGGCTGCACGCTGCCGCCGTCGCCATCCGCGAGCAGCACGACGGCAAGGTTCCCGATACTTATCCGGAGCTCCTGGGGCTGCCGGGTGTTGGCAGCTACACAGCTGCCGCCGTCGCCGCTTTTGCCTTCGGGCGGCGGGAGACCGTGGTGGACACCAACATCCGCCGCGTCCACGCACGGCTGATCTCGGGGAATGCCCTGCCGGCGCCTGCGCTCACTGCGGCGGAGATGCGCCTCGCGGACTCGCTCCTCCCCGACGACCAGGCCATGTCCGTCCGCTGGAACGCCTCCGTCATGGAGTTGGGAGCGATGGTCTGCACGGCCCGCAATCCCAAATGCGCGGACTGTCCCGTCCGCTCCAGCTGCGCGTGGCTCGCGGCCGGTGAGCCGCCGCCGTCGTATACGCCCAAAGGGCAGTCCTGGCACGGCACCGACCGCCAGGTTCGCGGCGCCGTGATGGCCGTCCTGCGCGAAGCGTCACACCCCGTTCCGCGCGACATGTTTGAGCGGGCGCCCGCAGACCTTGGATTCGAGGCCTCGGGCATCGGCATTCCGCTGGCCGCCCTGCACCGGCTGAACTCGGCACCTGAGCAGCTTGAGCGGGCACTGGACGGACTGTTGGCCGACGGCCTGGCGGAGATGCACGACGACGGCTTGCGGCTTCCGGCGTAGCGGTGCGGCCACCGCCGTCCTACTCTGAAGCATGGGGAACATCGGAGTGGCTTTCACGCTGGCGGGGGCCGTGGCCCTGCTGACCGGCTGCGTTGCCGAGCCGGTCGCCTGCCCGGCGATTGGCCATGTGGCGGGAGTGTCCCTCACTGTGGTTGCCGAGTACGCGGACCAGGTCGGCTCCCTGCGGCTGAAGGCCTGCCAGGACGCCGCGTGCACGGAGAAGGACATCATGCTGAACCCAGGCGCCGTGACAGCGGACGAAAGCTGCACGCCGGACGGGGTGTGCTCGGCTACCTCATCTCCGGATGGCACCCTGCAGGGCTTCCTCGAGTTGCCGGCCCTGAGTGAGTCTCCCCTCGAAGTGACGGTGAACGGCACTTCCAAGACCGGCGCCCCGCTGCCCACCCGCACACTGGAGTTCACACCGAAGGGCGACTACCCGTACGGCGAGAAGTGCGGAAGGGTCATTGCGGCCGGCGTGTGGCTGGATGCGGCGGGGCTGCGGCAACGCTGAGTCGGATTCAAATTGAGTTTCCGCATTGTGGAAACTTGCTTCCGATATTAAACATAGCGGGACCTTGGAATTAGCATTCCGGAAACAAGCCTTCCATAGCGTCTTATGTGATCCCGGACCGTGACCTTGCGCGGCCGTTTGCATAGATAGGCGCCATTGTGAAGATTCCAACATCCGCCACGGCTGTGAGCCCCGCGGCAAAGAAGCCCTTGTACAAATCCCTGTTCTTCCAGATCCTGGTGGCCGTGGTGTTGGGGATCGCCATCGGCTATCTCTGGCCGGACCTTGGTTCCGCTCTTCGCCCACTGGGCGACGGCTTCATCCAGCTCATCAAAATGATCATCGCCCCGCTGATTTTCCTGGTTATCGTCACAGGTATCTCCGCTGTGGGTGACGTGAAAGCCGTGGGCCGGGTAGGAGTGAAAGCGCTGATCTACTTCACTGCCGCCACGCTGTTCGCGCTGGCATTCGGCCTTGTAGTAGCCAACGTCGTGCAGCCGGGTGCAGGCCTGAACATCGATCCCGCCACCTTGTCAGCGGATGCGGTGAACGCCAAGACCACCGCTGCTCCGCCCAAAGACGCGGGCCAATTCCTGCTCGGAATCATCCCCACCAGCGTGGTGGGGGCGTTCGCGTCCAACTCATTGCTTCAGGTCCTGTGCTTCGCTGTGTTCTTTGGCGCCGCCATCGTGGTTGTCGGGCGGGAGAAATGCAAGCCCGTCGTCGACGTCATGGAGACCACCTTGGAGCTCTTCTTCAAGATCATGGGCTGGGTCATGAGGGTTGCGCCAGTGGGGGCTTTCGGGGCCATGGCCTTCATCATCGGCCAGTACGGTCTCAGCTCGCTCAGTACCTACGCCCTGCTGATTGCGGCTTGCTATGGCTCAGCCGTGGTCTTCATAGCCTTGCTGTTTGTCGTCGCCTGGGTCTACCCACGCGTCCCGCTGTGGCAGTTCATCAAGTACACCCGCGAAGAGTTCCTGCTGGCCCTGGGTACGGCCTCTACCGAATCGGTGCTGCCCCGCATCATGACCAAGCTGACCAACGCCGGCTGCTCCCGGGCGACAACAGGCCTGGTGGTTCCCACCGGATACTCCTTCAACCTCGACGGCGCCGCGCTCTACCTCTCAATCTCCCTCCTGTTCCTGGCGCAGGCCTTCGGCCACAACCTGGACCTCGGGCAGCAGTTGGCCGCCCTCGGCATCCTGATGCTCACGTCCAAAGGCATGGCCGGCGTTCCCGGATCGGCCTTCCTGGCCCTCTCGGCGACGGCAGGCGCCCTGGGGATCTTCCCGGTAGCGGGAGTGGCCCTGCTTCTGGGTGCCGACCGGCTGATGGACTCCATGCGCGTCGTGGTCAACCTCTTGGGCAATTGTGTTGCCACGTTCGTCGTCTCCAAGTGGGAGGGGCAGTTCGATCGCGAGGCCATGCTGGCGGCATTCCGCGGCGAAACAACCAATACAGAGGTCAGTGAAGCCGCCGCTGAACCTTCCGTCCCGGCACTCACGACTCCCCGGCTGACCTCCGATACGTACTCGGCGTAAAGCCCAGGTATTTCCGGAAGTCGTTCGTCAGGTGCGCATGGTCTGCGTAACCAAGTTCGACGGCGATCGCCGCAAGGTCCGCTGTTGGATCGGACCTTGCGCGCTCGGCGGCATCCTGCAGCCTGCGACGCCGGATAAGGGCCGAAGGGCTCAGGCCAACGTACTTCCTGGCAAGTCTTTGCAGGGTCCTCGGCGATACTGCAAGGCGGCGTGCTGCATCCTCAATCAGGAGCACGTCCGGCTCGGATGCGATGACGTCCACCATCCGGTTGGCGAGCAACGCCTCTTCGGACGGGACTACGTCCTGGGAAGCCAGCCAGCGAGCGAAAGCAGCCGCCGCACGCTCACGGCGGGTGCCGCCGTCGGGCTGAGCCTTTCCGGTAGGCGGCTCCATCGCTGCTGAGACAGCGGAGACAAGGTCTTCCAGGGGCAAGGCAACTTCCTGGTCGCGCATAGTCCCGGGATCGTCGGTGAAGAGCAGGACCGCAGCCGGGCGGAGCAGGGCGCCAACGGCCCAACCCTTGCCGGTGAGGTCCCGGAATGCCGCCCGGGTTGTGGGACCCGAAAACCCCGCAGCTCCGCTTTGCACCACCAGATTGGAGGCGGGGTAGGCGATCAGGTGCTGCCGGGAGGACCGGCCGGGCTCGATATCCCATTCGGGGATCCAGAACCACTGCACCAGATGGGACACCTCCTCGGGCGCCGGAAGGCGATGGAAGGCGGGCAACCGCGCCGGATAAAGGACGCCCTTGAAGGAGCTCTCCACAAGACCTCCGTTCGGTGTGCTGCCGTCAGCGACGAATATACCGCCCCCGGCTGCCGACTGCAGGGGCCACCAGTGGTACTGCCGCGGTGGAGCGCCAGAGTCCCGTCCCTCATGACCGGAATTGCTGCTAGATTATTGCCGGAACTTTGGTGCCAAGCGGCGGCCTGGGTGCTTCACATCCCCCGGTTCTCCCGCACCGGAGTGTCCCGGGCTTCAGCAGGGAGGCCCCTGGTGCTTTGTTCTTGTTTGCGAAGGGCGGGTGGTGTTTGTGCGTTCCGGGGCCGCGGAGGACTGGTCGGATGACGCCAACAAGCTGGCTGATCTGATTGCCAGTGCCGAAGACATCAGGGCGTTCCTGAACGGGCTTACTGAACTGGGCGCGGCGGTAGCGTCCCGGTCCACAGGAACAGCAATTGAGTGTGCGGTGACGTTGGGCCGACGCAAACGTACTGCGACGATTGGAGGCAGCAGCGAACAGGCGATGCTGCTGGACCGGATCGAGCAGTCGCTGGAGCAAGGTCCCTGCATCGACGCCCTGGAGAGCGGGCGCCCCGTCCTTCTCGATGACGCGTTGTCCTCGCCGCAGTGGGACAAATACTGCCAGGAGCTGGCCGCCGTCGGAATGCGGAGCACTCTTGGCGTGCCGATGGAGCTGGAGCATGACTCTGCAGCTGTCCTGAACTTCTTTGCTCCCAAGCCCGGAACATTTACCCGCGAGGCCGTTGCTGACACGCTGACCTTCGCGGGAATCGCAGGCAAGGCCTTGCAGGTAGCAATCCGGATAACCACCCTGAACGAAACAGCGGAGAACCTTGACGCCGCCATGGAAACCCGGTCGGTCATCGACACTGCCTGCGGTGTGATTATTTCGCAGAACAGGTGCACCCCGGATGAAGCATTCCAGATCCTGAAGAAGGCTTCCAACGACCGGAACCAAAAACTGCATGAATTGGCCCGGGCCCTTGTCAACGGCGTTGCCGGCCGCCGTCCATAGCCAGGACTGGACCCGCCGTGAACGGCGTCCTCAGCCGCCCTGCAGCCTCTCCGTGGCCCATCCAAGAAGAGTGAGCTCGAAGGCGGGAGGCCTGAGGGCTTCATGCACGTAGGCATCCAGCTCCAGGAGATCGGCGCTTCCACCTTCTGCCCAATACCGGATCCATAACCGCTCAATCGTCACGATGTCCAGCTCAAGAAGATTCCGAGCTGATTGCCGTGGATCGTTCATCACTGTTCCCCCTAGGTCCGCGCGTATCGATCGTCGGTTCCGTCCTGCCGGCCCCCAGACGTGAAGCTGTGCGAATCTGCAAGCGTCGCTGCCCGGCTGGCGCGTAGCGTCGTTGCCATGACCGACACAACAAGCACAGAATCAACCACTGCAGCCAACGGCCAGTACACCACCCATGGCGTACCCAACGGCCTGACCAGCCTCACGCCGTTCCTGGCCGTAACCAACGCGAGGGAAGCCATACGGTTCTATCGCGACGTCTTCGGAGCCCGTGTGGTGGGCGAGACGGAGATGGGTGGTGTTGTTGTCCACGCGGAGTTGGACTTCGGCCACGGCCATCTCCAACTCGGCGAGCCAAACCCGGACTACCACTTGGTACCGGCTCCGGATGGCGAGGACGATTGCTACTCCCTGGGCCTGTACTGCGCCGACGCGGACGGCCTGGTCCGCAAGGCCGAGCAAGCAGGAGCAACCGTCCGGGAACCGCTGGCCACCTTTGTTTCAGGTGACCGGTACGCCAGCATCCGGGACCCCTTCGGCGTTCGCTGGTCCATCATGACCCGTGTCGAGGACCTCTCCGAGGAGGAGAGCAACCGCCGGGTAGAGGAGTGGGCGGCCCGGCAGGGTTAGCTGAGGCAGAGGCAGAACGGGTGTCCGGCCGGGTCAAGGAGCACCCGGAATGTCTCCCCTGGCTGGTGATCCGCCTTGCTGGCACCGAGGGCGAGTGCAACTTCCTCACTCTTGTCCAGGTCCTCCACAATCATGTCCAGGTGCATTTGCTGCGGGATGGTCTGGCCGGGCCACACGGGAGCCTGATACACGTCCACCTGCTGGAATGAGATGCAGTTGCTGCCGTCACTTGGCCGGATATCGAACCACCCGTCCTTGTCCTCGACTTCCCAGCCGAAGAGTTCGGCGTAGAAGGCAGCCAGTGCGGCCGCATCGGGACAATCGATGACAACACTCGGGAATTTAGCTATAGCCATGGTTAAACCTCGTCAGCTGTCTTTTTCATGCGGGCCAGGGCACTCTTCGTGCCCCGTTGGGTGAGGACGTGGACAACTGCGCCAACGCCGGCGGACACAATGGCGAACACCAGGACACCAGGCAAAGAGTCATTGAGGTCCGTGCCGTCCTTGGGGGCGGGCTTGCCCGTTTTCTTCTCCCAGAGACCTTCCAGCGTCTTGTTGGCGAGCGCGCCGGCGCCCAGGCTCACGGCGAGTCCAAACAGCTTTACCAGTATGTTCACGAAGATCCTCCATCAAGTCAGCTCACTGCCGGAGCAGTATCTCGCACAACAGGACGGGGCCGCTGCAACAGCAGCGGCCCCGTCCACATTCCTAGTCCTTCTTGAAGGCGTCTTTCACCTTTTCGCCGGCACCCTTGAGGTCTGCCTTGACCTGGTCGCCTTTGCCTTCAGCTTCGAGGCCCTTGTCGTCAGTCAGCTTGCCGGCAGCTTCCTTGGCCTTGCCGCCGAGCTTCTCGCCGGCATTTTCCATCTTGTCGTCTGCACCCATGTCGCACCTCTTTCGTCGTAGGAACCTTGTACCTCTACAACATCACTAATCAGCATACTTAGCAATATTTGGCGGAAAATCCGCGCAAACTAAAGCTCACCGAAGCCCTCTTTCACCAGGCGGCCCACGTACTCGACGGCCTTCGAAGCATCCTTCCCCCGGGCTTCTACGTGGAGGCTGGAGCCCTGCCCCGCGGCGAGCGCCATGAGCGCCATGATGGACATGCCGTCAGCGCCGTTCACCGTCACCTCCGCGTCCAGCCCGGACAGTCCGCCTGCAATCTTTGCCGCCGGACGCGCGTGCATTCCCAGGGGGTTGATGAGTTCGAAGTCGCCGGTTGCATCCGGGTCGCCCAGGCCGCTGGCTTCGGCCGGCCCGTCGCGCCGGTCCGGCCCAGCCCCGCCGCCGAAGCTGACCGCTTCGGCGGCCTTGCGCACATCGTCGACGCCGGCACCTCCTTGCGCAGCGACTGCAGCCGCCACGAGCCCTTCCACCAGCGGCGCATCCGCCAGCTGGACGGCGTCCGGATTGCTGGCGAACTCCATTGCCGACTCAGCCGTCATTACCGCCGAACCGAGGTCCGTCAGCACCACCACACCGTCACCACCGGAATCCACCAGGGACTGTTCGACGGCGGCCAGCACCTTCTCCAGGCTGGTCCCGATCCGGTCGTCGTCAGTGCCCCCGGCGGCGGCGAGCTCGACGTCGGGCGCCATCTGGGCGGCGAGTTCAACTGCCCCTTCAGCGATCTTGCTGCTGTGCGAAACAACCACGATCCCAACCGTCATCCGTCACCTGCTCCCGCGCCGTCGACTGGACCGGCCGCTGCTTCAGCGGCTGCCCGCAGCAGCAGCGCGGTTGACGCCGCGCCGGGATCACGATGACCGGCACTGCGGTCGCCCAGGTAGCTTGCCCGGCCCTTACGCGCCACCAGAGGGTCCGTTGCCTTGGCCCCGGCCTCCGCTGCGTCCGCGGCAGCTTCCAGCACGGCCAATGCTTCCAGGCCGCTGGCCGCAGCCTTACTTGCTGCCTCCACGGCAGGAGTCCAGGCATCGATCATTGTCTTGTCGCCAACTTCTGCCTTGCCGCGTGCCACGATGCCATCCCGCGCAGCGATGAGGGCCGCTGCGAGCGCGTCGGCATCGACGTCGGTGGCCTCACCCAGGGAGGTTGCCGCACGCAGGTACGCCGTGCCATAGAGCGGGCCGGCAGCACCGCCCACCTTGGACATGAGAGCCATGGCCGCAGCCTTCAACGCAGCTCCGGCGGTTTCTGGCGGGCTTTCATCGAGCTTCTGCAGCACGGCCTGGAAGCCGCGGTCCATGTTCTCCCCATGATCCGAATCGCCGATTGCCCGGTCCAGCTCAATGAGCTCCACCCTGTGCTCCGCCATCGCCTTGGCAGACAGCCTCAACCATTCCTGCGCCCATTTGACGTCAAGGCCCATGCTCAGGCTCCCCATCGCAGGGCGGCGGTGTGAACAGGGGCGTCCCAGAGCCTGGTCATTTCATCGTCAAGGCGCAGCACCGAGACGGAACAGCCCTGCATTTCCAGGGACGTCACATAGTTGCCCACCAAGGAGCGCTCCACGGTGGCACCACGCTCGGCGAGGACGTGCGCCGCCCGCCGGTAGACGATGTACAACTCACTCAGCGGCGTCCCGCCCATGCCGTTGACGAACAACAACACCTTGTCGCCGGAGGCCAGGGAAAGGTCCTCCAACACAGGTTCAAGCAAGCGGTCCGTGATGGCGTCGGCGCTTTCCATGGCGATCCTGTGCCGGCCGGGCTCCCCGTGGATGCCGATGCCGATCTCGATCTCGTCATCGGCCAGTTCGAAGCTCGGCGTTCCCGCGTGGGGCACCGTGCAACCGGACAGGGCGACGCCCATGGTACGGACGTTCGCAACTACCCTCTCGGCGATGGCCGTCACGGCGTCGAGGTCGTCTCCGCGTTGCGCGGAAGCTCCCGCGATCTTCTCCACCAGGACGGTCCCGCCAACACCGCGGCGCCCGGCCGTGTACAGCGAGTCCTCCACGGCAACGTCGTCGTTGACCAGCACCGACCGGACGCGCACACCTTCGGCCTGCGCCATTTCGGCTGCGGTTTCAAAGTTCAGGACGTCACCGGTGTAGTTCTTCACGATATGCACGACGCCGGCACCCGAGTCGACGGCGACCGTCGCCGGAATGATCTGGTCCGGTGTTGGTGAGGTGAAGACAGCGCCGGGGACAGCGGCGTCGAGCATGCCGAGTCCGACGAAGCCTGCGTGGAGGGGCTCGTGGCCGCTGCCACCGCCGGAGACGAGGGCAACTTTGCCCGCAACCGGTGCACCTTTCCGGACGACGAACTTGGGGTCGGGGTGGACGTCCACGATGTCGGCATGCGCCATGCCGAACCCGTCAACGGACTCGTCCACCACGGCGCGTGGATCATTGATGAGCTTTTTCATTGGATGCTCCTGGCGTGCTGTGGCTGGTGCTCTGACCCTACTACCGGCAGCCGGGGCCCCGGTAGGCCTTACCGGGTGGGAAACAGTACTTAAATAGCGGCAGGAACAGCCCTGATAGCTGTCCCTGCCGCTGTCGATGACGAGCCCCTAGTCCTTGGTGGGCGGAGCCGTCACTCCGTCCGCCTCCGGCCTGGGATTGAACTCGGGCCAGAACGCCGAGTAGAGGTCCGGGTCCGAATTCCTGTCGCCGGTCCAGTGGACTTCATGCGGCCACGGCCCGTGGGGGAGGTCGATCTGGAAGGCGGAGAAATCCGGGAACGTGACCCTATGGTCCATTGTCCGCATCCCCTTCAGCTGTTCAGAACGGCGTCGCCGCCGGTGGCAACGTCTTCCAGCAGGACGGTCTGGTCGATGACCGGCAGCCCTACGACGTGCCCAAAGCTGAACATGTTGTGCGGATCCAATTCGGCCTTGGCCTTGCGGAGGCGCTCACGGACGCTTGGTCCCCACGGACGCTCCCGGTCCTCGGCGTCCACGAAGTGTCCGTGCAGGTTGACGAACGTCCCGCCGCTGGAGGCGTCGCGCAGGTCCTCGCGAACGGCGTCGAACACGCCCGGAAGCAGCTCCGCCAAAGGCGGGACAGCCATGCCCGCCATGAAGAAACTGAACGCGGCGTCGCGGGCTCCCACCATGTCTTCCCCGTCAGCGCAGACAGCCAAAGCCCCACCCAGGAGCCGGATTTCGGCCATCAGCACGGGGCTTGGGACGTCGGGACCGAAGTGCCGCAGGATGGCATCCTTGGCGCCCTGGTCCAGGCGGTCCAGCAGGAAGCCCCGTTCCCGCACGGGCACTGGCTGCTCCGGATCCTGATGGACCATGTCCATTTGGGTGGATTCCAGGGGGCCCGTTCCGTCCATCATGAACGGAGCGCTCTTGCGCATTGGCTCCAGGAGCTGCGTGGCCACAGCGGCATCGCCTTGGTAGGCGTAGCGAAGGTGCACGACGAACTTGCCGCGCAGGGGCTCGGGGACGATGTCCATATCCGGCAGCCGCAGGAACGCCAACGACGCCGATGCTTCCGGTGGCAGCTCCGGCACCCATTCGCTGAACTGCTGCAAGACAGCGGCTGCATGGACGCCGTCGTAGTAGAGGCCGCCGGCAAAGAGGTCCGAACTTGGGAACAAATGGAATTCCATGGCAGTGACGATGCCGAGATTCCCTTTGCCTCCGCGCAAGAGGTAGAAGAGTTCGGAGTTCTCGTCCTTGGTCACCCTGCGCTGGGTGCCATCGGCGGTGACGAGCTCAAAGGCAATGACGTGGTCCGAGGCGAAACCGTACTTGCGGCCGAGGATCGGCAAGCCGCCGCCCAGCGTGTAACCCACCACGCCGACGTCGGTGGTGGAACCGCAGAGTCCCATCAATCCGAAGGTCGCGGCGTGGTCCACCACCGCCCTCCAGCGGACGCCCGCACCCACGCGGGCCGTCTTCTCGATGGGATCGATGCTGAGTTCCAGCATGCGGCGGGTGCTGATCAGCAGCCCGCCTTCAATGGCATTGGTTGCGCCGTGCCCGGTGGACTGTACGGAAACGGGCATCCTGCGTTCTGCAGCCCAACGGACCGCCGCCGCAACGTCCTCTGCGTCGAGGGCGCCGAAGGCAAGATCCGGTTGGTGCTGGGTGGACAAATTAAAGGCCGCTACCTCTGCGGCGAAGCCGGGATCGGCAGGCGTGAACACTGGACCGCGCACGCTGAGTTGGAGTTCTGAAACATCTGAAAAGGACGCGTGGGACTGCATGATCTTCTCTCAAATTGACCGAGTGGTGGAAGCTTCCCCAGCAAGCCTTGACCAGTTTATCCATCAACTGGATATATGAGAAGAGTTAATAAATCACCCATAATCGGGCAGGGTTGATTGCACGCCAAGTTGCGTGGATTTTTTCGCCTGGATTTTTTCGGGAAGTGCCGCGTACGCCCTAAAGCTGCTTGATCATGCGGGTGTTGCCCAGGGTATTGGGCTTGACCCGGGCGAGGTCCAGGAATTCTGCCACACCTTCGTCATGCGAGCGCAGCAGCTCGGAGTAGACCTGCGGGTCAACGGCCGACTGGTCCGCCATGACTTCGAATCCATGGCGCTTGAAGAAGTCCACTTCAAAGGTCAGGCAGAACACCCGGCTGACACCCAGCGCCTTCGCCTCTTCCAGCAGGTTCTCCACCAGCACATGACCCACGCCGCGGCCACGCCAGGAGTCAGCTGCGGCCAGAGTGCGGATCTCTGCCAGATCCTCCCACATCACGTGCAGGGCTCCGCAGCCGATGACCTCGCCGGAATCGGACTCGGCAATCCGGAATTCCTGGAGACTCTCGTAGTAAGCCACAGTCTCCTTGGCCATCAGGATCCGCTCCTCGGCCAAGGGTGCCACCAACCTCTTGATGGCCGCCACATCGCTGGTGCGGGCAGGGCGAAGGCTGAAAGACGATTTCACTCCCCCATCCTAACGAGGTGCGCGGAAGTGGGGGCTTCGTGACCACAAACGTGGGCGCCGCGGTCCTGCGCCAAGACTTATTGGCCTAAGAGTTGGTACGACAGCAATCCTCTTACGCACGGAATCGGCTTCCAGTTCGCAAAGTTCATCCAACGCCAGGCCACGGCCGCAAGCGCGTCTGGCAGCACGGCGGAATACTGGAGATTCCCGACGCCTATGCCCCCGGCATCCGGCGGTTGTGCGGAAGCTGATCCGCCAAGCTGCCGGCCTGCATCAGACCCCCAGCTCCTCCGGCAGCGCAACGTCCTCACCCAGCACCTGCTTGGCCAGGAAGTGTTCCACCACGCCGTACCAGACCTTCGCGTGCTGCGGCTGCAGCACCCAGTGGTTTTCGTCCGGGAAGTACAGGAAGCGGTGCGGGCTCTGGCCATTCTCATCAGCAGGCAGCTGGGAGGAGGACAGGAGCTCGTACCAAAGACGCAGGCCTTCACCGATCGGCACCCGGTAATCCTTGTCTCCATGGATCACCAGCATGGGCGTTTTGATGTTGCCCACGTTCAGGTGCGGGGTATTGGCCATGGCCATCTCCACGGTCATTTCCTTCAGCCAGTACTGGGCCGCATCAGTGGTGGGACCGAACTGGTCCAGCGCCCACAGGCTGGCGTGGGTGACGATCGCCTTGAACCGATCCGTCTGGCCGGCCACCCAGTTGGCCATGTAGCCGCCGAACGAGCCACCCATGGCCGCAGTCCTTGTTTCGTCAATGTCCCGCCTGGCTACCACCGCGTCAGTGATGGCCATCAGGTCCGTGAAGGGCTTCTTTCCCCATTCACCCCAGCCGCGCTGGATGAATTCCTGCCCGTAGCCCGTGGACAGGGCGGGATCCGGCAGCAGGACGGCGTAGCCCTTGGCAACCAACAGCCACGGGTTCCAGCGCCAGGTCCAGGCGTTCCACGAGCCCAGGGGGCCACCATGGATCCACAGGAGCAGCGGTGCGGGGCTGTCAGCGGAGGCCTTGTCCGGGAGCGCCAGATAAGCGGGCACACGCGAGCCGTCTTCCGCCGTCGTCTCCACGCGCTCCAACCTGCCCTTGTAGGCGGGACGTTCCGCCGGCGCCGGCAGCCGGAACACTTCTCCGGTGGCGAGGTCGATCCGCACGGCCTCGGGCGGGAACCCGTACGAGCTGCGCAACGCATACGCTGTGGTTCCGTCGGGTGAAACCACGACGTCGGTGTACGCCGCACCGTCCTTCGTCACCTGGGTAACGCCACCGTCGGCGACATTGATCCTGAAAATCGGCGACGCGCCGTCGTCGTCCGCTTTGGCAAGGATGGCAGAGCCGTCCGGCAGCCAGGCGAGCGCAGTTGCCCATCGGTCCCACTGGTGGGCGAGGGGCTCCAGATCAGTGGTTTCTCCGCCCGCAACGTTCAGCAGGTGCAGCTTTACCTGGGGCGCCTGGGTGGGCGTCGTGTCGCTTTCGCTCTCCACCACCAGCGTGCGGTTATCCGGGCCGACCGGCCCAGGGAAGTAGCTCATGCCCTCATGGTCCAGCAGCACCTTGATGGCGCCCGTGGCGACGTCGACGGCGGCGAGCACCTCGCGGCTGACTGCTTTCGCAAGCGCTTTGGTCATGCTTGTGTAGATGGTCTTGCCGTCGGGACTCACCACGGTTTTGGCCTCACGCAGCGAACCGCCGACACCGGGCGTCAAGTTGCGAAGCGTGAGCGGCGCGCTGGCATCCACGGTGGAAGGTTTGCCGGGCTCCTTCGCCTCGCCCGGCTCCACGGCGAAGAGCCGCGGCTCTGCGGGACCGAGGTCGGCATCCCAGTAGCGTACGGGGTAGCCCGTGTGCAGAATGGCGGAAACTTTTTTATCCTTGCGGGCCTTGCGGCGTTCTTCGTCGTTGTCCTCGTCCGTGGAACCGGCCAGGACCTCGGCATTGACGAAGGTCGCGTCTGCGTCCTTCGCGGCCATGACGGAACTGATCCCGCCGGCCCGGGAGTGCACCACGCGGGCTTCTCCTCCGTCCGCGGGGAGCAGCCATAGTGCGTTGACGGGGTCGGCGTCCGGGCTTTCCGGATCCGGGCGCGCCGAGGTGAAGTACAGGTCGCCATTGGCGGCGAAGACGGCGCCGGCCTCACCTTTGGCGCTTCGGGTGATGCGGCGTGCGTGGTTCCGGCCGCTGGGGTCGAGCTCCCAGAGGGCCGTAGCGAATTCTGTCGCCTTGCCGTTCAGCGTCGTCACGGTGGTGACAAGGCGCTTGCCGTCCGGGCTTAGGGTGAGGCCGGCAACCCGTGGAATGGAGAGGTAGTGGTCCAGATCGTGGAACGGTGTTTCGGGCTGTTCGCCCGAGGCATGAGTGTCAGCAGAGTCCATGCTCTGATTCAACACGAAATGTGCTCCTGATCACACATGTTTTCACTCAGAGTGAAACAGTACTTTCAGATATTCCCCAAGGTCTCAGAGGCGCCGCAAAGCCTCGACTACTGCGACGGTTCCATCTTCGGTAGCTATGCGCGCCGCGAGTTCCTCCGCCCGCTGTGCATACGACGGGGTGTTCACGGCTTGATTGATGGCCTCTCCGAGCCGTTCTGCAGTGAGCTTCTTGTACGGGATTGGCCCGGGTCCGGCACCGAGGGCGGCCACCCGGGAAGCCCAGAGAGGCTGGTCCGTGTAAACGGGCACGCCCACGGTCGGCATACCGGCACGCAAGCCGGCGGCGGTGGTTCCCGCCCCTGCGTGATGAACCACGGCAGCCATGCGCGGGAACAACCACTCATGCGGAACACTTCCGATGCCGATCGCGTCCGGACCCAGGGAACCCTCCACACCCTGCACCACAGCCCTCACCCCGGCGCGGCTCGTGGCTTCGAGGATGAACTCCGGGTCAATGCGTGCACTGCTGCCAAAGCCCACGAAAACAGGCGGCGGACCGTCGGCCAGGAAATCCACCAGGCCAGCAGGCGGTTGCCAATCCTGTTTGACGGCGGGCCACCAATACCCGGCCATCACCAAGCCGGAATGCCAATCGGCGGGCCTCGGGAGAACGGTCGGGCTGACGCCGTGCAGGACAGTGGCCGACGCCTTCCTCCGCCTCCGCTCTCCGGCCGCACGGCTTTCCTTTTTCAGCCCCAGCGCCTTTCGAAGGCGGGCGCTGGGGGCGTCATAGGGCGCCGGGCCAGCGGATGCGCGCTCACCAATGATCCTGTTCCCCAGCGAACCAAGACTGCGTGCCGAGTTCATCAGCACAGGCGGATAGGCGGCGCTTGGTTCGGTCGGCTGCAGGTGTGCCCCGAGGGCGGGAATGCCGAATGCCTCCGCAACGTCATACGCGTAGGGCGCCACCGAATTGGCCAGAATCACGTCGGCCCCAGCCTCGGCCGCCGCGAGAGTGCCGGTGGCGGCATCGTCCATGTACTCCCGGAGGTTTCTCCAGAAATCGAGCACGCTTGTACCCTGGATCTTTGCACCCGGCGCCGGGTGCCTGATCAAAGCCGCCAGGTCACCGGGCAGGAGCCTGAATTCGCACCCCGAATCCACCACCAAAGGCGCATAGGCAGGGTTGGCCGCAATCGCAACCTCGAAGCCCCGGCCCTGCAAGCGGCTACCTAGCCCGGCCATGGGGGCAACGTCACCCCGCGTGCCCGGAGCCACCATCAAAACGCGCATGAATTCCTTTCTCGGATTGCACAAAGCCCCGCCTGCTCCTTGCGGAGCGGGCGGGGCTTTGTGCTGTGAGGCTATGTGCCTTACGCGGTGGGAGCGATCTCCGGGATGCGCGGCTTGGCGTTCCCTTCGAACGTGAACTTGGCGTCGTCACCTTCGCCATCCACATCCACCACGACGATGTCGCCGGAGTGGATCTCACCGAACAGGATCTTCTCGGACAGCTGGTCCTCGATCTCGCGCTGGATGGTCCGGCGCAGCGGTCGGGCACCCATGGCGGGGTCGTAACCACGCGTGGCCAAAAGTACCTTGGCTGCGGGCGTGAGCTCGATGCCCATGTCCTTGTCCTTGAGGCGGCGCTCCAGGCGGGTGACGAACAGGTCCACGATCTCGATGATCTCGTCCTGGGTCAGCTGCGGGAACACCACGACGTCGTCAACGCGGTTGAGGAACTCGGGGCGGAAGTGCTGCTTGAGCTCTTCCGTGACCCGGGCACGCATCCGGTTGTAGCCCGTCTGGGTGTCCGTGCCGGACTGGAAGCCCGTGGCCACGCTCTTGGAGATGTCGCGGGTACCAAGGTTGGTGGTCATGATGATCACGGTGTTCTTGAAGTCCACCACGCGGCCCTGGGAGTCGGTCAAGCGGCCGTCTTCCAGAATCTGCAGCAGGGAGTTGAAGAGGTCCGCGTGGGCCTTCTCTACTTCATCGAACAGGACCACGGAGAACGGACGCCTGCGGACCTTCTCGGTGAGCTGGCCGCCTTCTTCGTAGCCGACGTAGCCCGGAGGAGCACCGAAGAGACGCGAAACCGTGTGCTTCTCGGAGTACTCGGACATGTCCAGCGTGATGAGGGCGTCCTCTTCACCGAACAGGAACTCGGCAAGAGCCTTGGCGAGTTCGGTCTTTCCGACGCCGGTCGGGCCGGCGAAGATGAACGAGCCACCGGGACGCTTGGGGTCCTTCAGGCCTGCACGGGTGCGGCGGATGGCCTGCGACAGAGCCTTGATGGCCTCGTCCTGGCCGACGACGCGCTTGTGCAGTTCGTCTTCCATCTTGAGCAGTCGAGAGGACTCTTCCTCGGTGAGCTTGAAGACAGGGATGCCGGTGGAGTTCGCAAGAACTTCGGCAATCAGGTCTTCGTCAACCTCGGAAATGTCGTCCATGCCGCCGGACTTCCAGTTGCGTTCCTTCTCCGCGCGCTCGGCAATGAGCTTCTGCTCCTTGTCGCGCAGTGAGGCAGCACCCTCAAAGTCCTGGGCGTCGATGGCGGATTCCTTCTCCATCTTCACTTCGGCAATGCGCTCGTCCATGGCCTTGAGCTCCGGCGGAGCCGTCATCCGACGGATGCGCAGGCGTGCACCGGCTTCATCGATGAGGTCGATCGCCTTGTCCGGCAGGAAGCGGTCCGAAATGTAGCGTTCGGCCAGCTGCGCGGCTGAGGCGAGGGCGCCGTCGGTGATCGTGACTCGGTGGTGTGCCTCGTAACGGTCGCGAAGGCCCTTGAGGATCTCGATCGCGTGCGCGACGGAGGGTTCCTTGACCTGGATCGGCTGGAAGCGGCGCTCAAGAGCGGCGTCCTTCTCGATGTGCTTGCGGTACTCGTCCAGGGTGGTGGCACCAATGGTCTGGAGTTCGCCACGGGCAAGCATCGGCTTCAGGATGGACGCAGCATCAATGGCGCCTTCGGCAGCACCTGCACCAACGAGGGTGTGGATCTCGTCGATGAACAGGATGATGTCGCCGCGGGTGCGGATTTCCTTGAGGACCTTCTTCAGGCGCTCTTCGAAGTCACCGCGGTAGCGGGAGCCGGCAACCAGTGAGCCAAGGTCCAGCGTATAGAGCTGCTTGTCCTTGATGGTCTCCGGGACATCGCCGCGGACGATCGCCTGGGCGAGGCCTTCGACGACGGCGGTCTTGCCGACGCCCGGCTCACCGATCAGCACGGGGTTGTTCTTGGTGCGGCGGGAGAGGACCTGCATGACGCGTTCCATCTCCTGCTCGCGGCCGATCACAGGATCGAGCTTGTTTTCGCGGGCAGCCTGCGTCAGGTTGCGGCCGAACTGGTCCAGCACCACTGAGCCGGCGGGGGTACCTTCGGGCTGGCCCTGGCCGGAGCCGCTGCCTGCGGTCTCCTTGCCCTGGTAGCCGGAGAGCAGCTGGATGACCTGCTGGCGGACCCGGTTGAGGTCTGCACCAAGCTTGACCAGCACCTGTGCGGCAACGCCTTCGCCTTCGCGAATGAGGCCGAGCAGGATGTGCTCAGTACCGATGTAGTTGTGGCCGAGCTGCAGTGCCTCGCGGAGCGAAAGCTCAAGCACCTTCTTGGCGCGCGGCGTGAAGGGGATGTGACCGGACGGGGCCTGCTGGCCCTGGCCGATGATCTCCTGCACCTGCTCGCGAACGCCATCGAGCGAAATGCTCAGGGACTCGAGCGCCTTGGCTGCAACGCCTTCACCCTCGTGGATCAGACCCAAGAGGATGTGCTCGGTACCAATGTAATTGTGGTTGAGCATCCGTGCCTCTTCTTGGGCAAGGACGACCACGCGACGGGCACGGTCCGTAAATCTCTCAAACATTTCGCCACACTCCTAGCTACGACGTACTTTGATGCTACGTGCCCGGGCAACACTTTTGGAGCGTGTTCGCCACAGGGGAAACATGACGTCGTTGCGGAATAAATCCAGTTGGCAGCCTTGACCGGAAGCGCCGGCGGTGACACCCTGCCGCCCTGCCCGCAGGAGGAACCCGGGCTGTGGGTTTTCGGACTCGGGCCCCTGGAATCGCGGTGAATCAAAAATGGGCTCTAAGGAGCCTTTCCACCGGGGCAGGGGATTCACAGAATATTCCCAGCCATGGGCTGGCCGGAGCCTAAACAAACCCCGCTTAAACAACGAATGCCCCGGCAGCATCTGCCGGGGCATTGAAGTGATGAATCAGGAATTGGCCTTTTGGTAAGCTTCCTGAATTTCTGCCTGAATACGTCCGCGGCTGTTGACCGTGTAACCGTTGTCACGGGCCCATTGCCGGATCTGCGCGGAATCCTGGTTACGGGCTGCAGTAGCGCGGCCCCGCGTTGCACGACCGGAAGTCTTCCGGGCCTTGGCTACGTATGGTTCCAGGGCCTTCCGGAGGGAAGCTGCGTTAGCGGTGGACAGGTCCATCTCGTAGCTCACGCCGTCCAGGCCAAAGCGGACAGTTTCGTCCGCGGCCCCTTCATCCAGGTCATCGACGAGGATGATTTTTACTTTCTGTGCCATGAGTTGCCTCTCATTCGGAGGGTTGGATAATCAGAAATTCCCCGGGTTTCTTTCTTGATTATCTGTCACGGCAAGCATGCACGTCAAAGAACAATTGGATTCCTCCGTTAGCGGAAGCCAATTGCGGGCTTATTTAGCCGCTGGACCTTCCGGAGCCGGACCCTGATTTCTCAAATTGGCCTCCTCCTGCGCGCGGGCTTCCGCTTGGCGCTCGGATTTATCCGCGTTGAAGATCGACTTCATGGCGAACCAGAAAATCAAACCGACCACCACGGACGGCGCCAGGACTGCGATGTACTCCATGATCAGTGCCCTTCAGGCTTCAACAAGGGGAAAAGAATGGTTTCGCGGATACCGGCACCGGTGAACAACATGACCAAGCGGTCGATGCCAAGCCCGATTCCACCCATGGGCGGCGCGCCATATTCGAGTGCGCGGAGGAAGTCCTCGTCCAGCTGCATGGCTTCTTCATCACCGGCGGCAGACCTGCGGGATTGCTCCGTAAGGCGTTCGCGCTGGATAACAGGGTCAATCAACTCGGAGAATGCCGTACCGCGCTCCATTCCGCCAATAATGAGGTCCCAGGCCTCAATCAGGCGGCCATCCTCGCGGTGCGGGCGGGCCAGGGGCTGGGCCGACGGCGGGTAGTCATAGACAAAAGTCGGGTTAAGGAGCGTGGGCTCGACGATTTCGCCGAAGAGTTCCACCACGATCTTCTCGGCATCCCATTTCGGGTCCACCTTGACGTCGTGCTTGGCGGCAATCGCCAACAACTCCTCCACAGTGGTATCCGGCGTAATTTCCACGCCCACTGCTTCGGAAATACCGGGGTATACCGCAAGCCAGGCCCACTCGCCGTCGAGGTTTATTTCCCCGGCTTCGGTCTGGATGGTGCGGGTACCCACAACATCTGCCACATTCAGGATGATTTCCTTCATGCGATCTGCCATGACGAACTGGTCAGCCCATGCCTCGTAGCATTCAAGCGTGGTGAATTCCGGACTGTGGGTGGAGTCCACGCCCTCGTTGCGGAAGACCCTGCCCATGTCGTAAACACGATCAATTCCGCCCACCACTGCGCGCTTAAGGAAAAGCTCCGTGGCAATGCGGAGGGTCATTTTCTGGTCGAATGCATTCATGTGCGTTTCGAACGGACGGGCCGTGGCGCCGCCGTGGACCAGCTGCAGGATGGGGGTTTCCACCTCCACGTATCCGTGGCGGTCAAGGGTGTCGCGGACCGAACGGGTGATGGCGGCACGCTTGTAAACCATCTCGCGGGCTTCGTCACGGACCATGAGGTCCACGTAGCGCTGGCGGACGCGGGTTTCTTCGTTCAACTCTGCGTGCAGCACGGGAAGCGGGCGCAGGGCCTTGGAAGCCATGGACCAGGAATCTGCCATCACGGACAGCTCGCCGCGACGGGAGGAGATGACCTCTCCCTTGATGAATACGTGGTCGCCGAGGTCGACCAGGGCCTTCCAATCGGCCAGTGCTTCTTCGCCTACGTTCGCGAGGCTCAGCATGGCCTGCACGCGCACGCCCTTGCCGTCCACGCCGCCTTCCTGGAGGGTGGCGAAGCAGAGCTTGCCGGTGTTGCGCACAAAGACCACGCGGCCGGTGATGCCTACGACGTCTCCGGTGGTCTCGTCGGCCTGGAGGTGCCCGTATTTCTCGCGGATTTCGCCGAGGGAATGGGTCCGTTCGACACCCACCGGATAAGCCTCTGTGCCCCGCTCGATCAGCTTGGCGCGCTTCTCCATGCGGATGCGCATTTGCTCGCTGGCGTCGACGGGCTCTGCGGAGGTGTTCAGGGCTGGGGTGTTTGCGGAAGTCACAGTCCTTAAGTTTACCGGTGATTGCGGACCTTCATTTCCGGACTTCGCCCGACGGTGAAAAGCATAGACTCGGACGGTGGAGACATGGACAGTTGAAACGAACGACGGCGGCGGGCACCTTGAGGTGCACAGCTTCAGGCCCGCGTCGGCTGCCACAATCCCCGGTTCCAAAGCGCCCGCGGAAACGGCCGGCGTCGTGCTTGTCCACGGCACCCTGGTGACTGATGCCCTGTACTGGCCGTTCGCGCGTACCCTCAGCGTGATGCTGGGCCGCCCGGTCCACAGCTACAACCGCCGCGGCCGTGGCCATTCGGCACCGCAGCCCCCGGGCTATTCCGTCGACACTGAGATCGCGGACCTCCAGTCAGTCATGGAAAAGAGCGGATCCACCGACGTCGTAGCGCACAGCTACGGTGGGTTCGTGGCGCTCCAGGCCGCACGGCGGACCACCATCAACCGGCTGGTCACCTACGACGCCGCGGTGTCGTTGTCCGGCAACCTGAGCAGCCGGTGGCGGCCGGAGCTGGAGGAAGCAGTCACCGCGGGCCAGTTGGACCAGGCCTGGGCGCACCTTGTACAGGGGTTGGGAACGGCTGGCCCGATTTCCTATCTTCCGATGCGGGCCCTGCGGACTTTGAGCGTGCTGTCCGCCCAAACCAGGCTGGGACTGGAGATGCGTTCCCTGCTGCCCACCGCCGTCGTGGAAATGCGGGCGGTCCTTGACGCTGACGCGCACATTGGGGACTTCACAAAAATCTCCACTCCAACCCTCATGCTCAGCGGCGGCTGGAGTCCGTCATACTTCGCCGAAACGGCCCGGGCGCTGGCCGGCGCGGTGCCCGCGATCGCGTTCGCGCAGGTACCGCTGCAATTCCACGAAGGCCCGCTGCGCCCGGGACGGCGGCTTGCCGCACGGGTGGCCCGGTTCCTCTCGGGGAACCACCTCCCCGTAGGACAGGCAGAAGCCACCTAAGATGTTCCGGTGAAGGAACGCGGGATCAGGACACACGACGGCGGCAGGCTCGCCTTGTACAGCTACGGCGCCGAAGAGGCGCCCGGGGAGCGCAGGGTGGTGCTGATCGGGGGTGCGTTTCTGACGGCCCTCATCTACCGGCCGTTCTCCATCGCTTTGGCCAAGGGCCTGGGTGACGGCTGGGCCGTGGACGTCTACGACCGTCGTGGCCGGGGAAAGTCCACAGGGCAGCCGGACAACTACTCCATGGCGACGGAAGTAGAGGATGTCCGCACCGTTATGGACGCCACCGGTGCACGGAACATCCTTGGCCACAGCCTGGGCGGATCCGTCGCGCTGAATGCCGCACAGGACTTCGCCGGGACCGGCCACGAACCCGGCAAACTCGCTGTCTACGATGCCGCCGTCAACATCGACGGAAGCATGGACCTGGATTGGCTGCCCGGCTTCGCGGACGCTGTGGACAAGGGCGACATCAACCGCGCGATGGCACGGATGCGGCGTGGAATGGAGCCCGGAACAGCCTTGGCCCGAGTACCCGAGCCCATCCTGGCAGGACTCATGGCAGTGGTTTCACGTACCAAGGTGAACAAGGTCTTCCGGGAACTCCTGCCCTCGGGTGTCGGCGAGCTGAAGGCCGCCTTCGAGGACGCCGACACGCCCCGGGACTTCGCTGTGCTGCCGTCGAACACCCATTTCATGGTGGGCAAGAAAAGCCCGCAGTTCTACAAAGTCGCCGCAGCCAGGTTGAACAGGGCCGTCCCCGGGAGCACGTTGGAAGTCTCCCCCAAAGGCTTCCATGGCTCAGTCCCCGCGGCAGTGAATGAACTGGTTTCGGATATCTCGGAGTACTTCAAGAGCTGATTCGGTATCCACATACGGGGTTGCCATGCGGCCGGCTGTCGGGTGGCTCGGCTAGGCTCAAGACATGACGCGCGACATCATCATGACCCAGGACGGCGGACACCTCGAACTCCTCACCACAGGTGGTGACCTGGCAGCGGCAGGCTCCGGCGTAGTCGTCGTTCCTGCCTCCATGGTGACCGCCTCCGATTACACGCGTTTCGCCCAGAAGCTCAGTGAGGCGCTCGGCCGGCCGGTCCACACGTTCAATCGGCGAGGCAGGGGCGACTCATCGCCCCAAGCCGAGGACTACACGTTGGAAGCCGATATCCGGGACCTTCAAACGGTTATGGAGCACACGTCCAGCACCGACGTGTTCGGCCATAGCTTCGGCGGTGCGGTGGCGCTGCATGCAGCACGCACGCTCCCGGTGGAGCGGCTGGCCGTCTATGATCCCGCCGTGTCGGTCAACCACAGCGTCAAAGCCGACTGGACGCCCGATTATGAACGCGCGACGGCGGCAGGAGACTACGACCGCGCCCTCGCCGTCCTCATCAAGGGAGTTGAGACAGGCGGCGCTTTCGCGCGAATGCCGCTCTCGATGCTGACGCTGGCCAACAAGCTGGCCGCCGGCACACCTGTCGGCAAGCAGATGCGGGAGCTCATGACCTGTGGCGTCCGCGAAATCAAGGCCGTCATTGCGGCCGACATGCCCGCCGAGCCGTTCCTGGCACTGCCGCTGGAGACCTTGATCGTGGTAGGTGAAAAGAGCCCCGCCTACTTCGGTGTTGCCTGCGGACAGATCCACGATGTCCTGTCCGGGTCCAGCTACACCATCCTTCCCGGCTTCGGGCACGACGGCCCCAACAAAGCCCCGGACAAGCTGATCTCAGAATTGTCCGAGTTCTTCTCCGGCTAGTTTCAGCGGGCGATCCGGCTGCAGCCCCGTTGGGGCCTGGCTGGTTTTGTTAAATGGAAGAGCCCCAACCGTGGTTGGGGCTCTTCGTTAATGGTTGTCCGGCGGTGTCCTACTCTCCCACACCCTCCCGGGTGCAGTACCATCGGCGCTGTGGGTCTTAGCTTCCGGGTTCGGAATGGGACCGGGCGTTTCCCCCACGCTATGACCGCCGTAACTCTGTTACCCGTCCCGACCCCGTTTGGTGTGGGGGTGGGTGGGAAGCTTTGTGGTTACAACTGTGGTGTTATGTAGTTGTTGTTGTTGTTGGTTCCTGGAACGGTTGTTGTTCGGGAACCACATAGTGGACGCGTGCAGTGTTTTGTGTGTGGTGTAAGTTGTTGGCCTATTAGTACCGGTCAGCTTCACGAGTCTTTAGTCCTCGCTTCCACATCCGGCCTATCAACCCAGTGGTCTGGCTGGGGGCCTCTCACACATAATGTGTATGGAAATCTCATCTTGAAGCGAGCTTCCCGCTTAGATGCTTTCAGCGGTTATCCCATCCGAACGTAGCTAATCAGCGATGCACTTGGCAGTACAACTGACACACCAGAGGTTCGTCCGTCCCGGTCCTCTCGTACTAAGGACAGCCCTTCTCAAATTTCCTGCGCGCGCAGCGGATAGGGACCGAACTGTCTCACGACGTTCTAAACCCAGCTCGCGTACCGCTTTAATGGGCGAACAGCCCAACCCTTGGGACCTACTCCAGCCCCAGGATGCGACGAGCCGACATCGAGGTGCCAAACCATGCCGTCGATATGGACTCTTGGGCAAGATCAGCCTGTTATCCCCGAGGTACCTTTTATCCGTTGAGCGACGGCCATTCCACAATGTACCGCCGGATCACTAGTCCCGACTTTCGTCCCTGCTCGAGATGTCTCTCTCACAGTCAAGCTCCCTTGTGCACTTACACTCGACACCTGATTGCCAACCAGGCTGAGGGAACCTTTGGGCGCCTCCGTTACTTTTTAGGAGGCAACCGCCCCAGTTAAACTACCCATCAGGCACTGTCCCTGACCCGGATCACGGGCCGAAGTTAGATGTCCAAAGTGACCAGAGTGGTATTTCAACGATGACTCCACCCGAACTGGCGTCCGGGTTTCAACGTCTCCCACCTATCCTACACAAGCCACTCCGAACACCAATACCAAACTATAGTAAAGGTCTCGGGGTCTTTCCGTCCTGCTGCGCGTAACGAGCATCTTTACTCGTACTGCAATTTCGCCGAGTTTATGGTTGAGACAGCGGGGAAGTCGTTACTCCATTCGTGCAGGTCGGAACTTACCCGACAAGGAATTTCGCTACCTTAGGATGGTTATAGTTACCACCGCCGTTTACTGGGGCTTAAATTCTCAGCTTCGCCACAAGTGGCTAACCGGTCCTCTTAACCTTCCAGCACCGGGCAGGAGTCAGTCCGTATACATCGTCTTGCGACTTCGCACGGACCTGTGTTTTTAGTAAACAGTCGCTTCCCCTGGTCTCTGCGGCCCACACCCGCTCACGGAGAGCAAGTCTCCATCACGGGGCAGGCCCCCCTTCTCCCGAAGTTACGGGGGCATTTTGCCGAGTTCCTTAACCATAATTCTCTCGATCGCCTTGGTATTCTCTACCTGATCACCTGTGTCGGTTTGGGGTACGGGCGGCTAAAACCTCGCGTCGATGCTTTTCTTGGCAGCATAGGATCACCGGATCCCCCCTTACGGGAGTCCCATCAGATCTCAGGAACGTGCTCGAAGCACACAGGAACGGATTTGCCTATCCCTGACCCTACATCCTTAGACCGGGGCAACCATCGCCCGGCCCGGCTACCTTCCTGCGTCACACCTGTTAATACGCTTACCTCCCGGGATCAGGTCCCGCGCTCGGCCAAAACCCACAACACCACAAGGGTGAGCGGGCAGGCTCCGGGCGGTTAGTATCCCCCGCTTGGCATGGGCGGTTTTTCGCCGGTACGGGAATATCAACCCGTTGTCCATCGACTACGCCTGTCGGCCTCGCCTTAGGTCCCGACTTACCCAGGGCAGATTAGCTTGACCCTGGAACCCTTGATCATTCGGCGGACGGGTTTCTCACCCGTCTTTCGCTACTCATGCCTGCATTCTCACTCGTGTAGGCTCCACCGCTGGTTTCCACCGCGACTTCACTGCCCACACGACGCTCCCCTACCACTCCACACCCCTGAACCACGAAGGCTAGGGTACTGTGTGAAATCCACAACTTCGGCGGTGTACTTGAGCCCCGCTACATTGTCGGCGCGGAATCACTTGACCAGTGAGCTATTACGCACTCTTTCAAGGATGGCTGCTTCTAAGCCAACCTCCTGGTTGTCTTCGCAACTCCACATCCTTTCCCACTTAGCACACGCTTAGGGGCCTTAGTTGGTGGTCTGGGCTGTTTCCCTCTCGACTATGAAGCTTATCCCCCACAGTCTCACTGCTGCGCTCTGACTTACCGGCATTCGGAGTTTGGCTGACGTCAGTAACCTTGTAGGGCCCATCGGCCATCCAGTAGCTCTACCTCCGGCAAGAAACACGCAACGCTGCACCTAAATGCATTTCGGGGAGAACCAGCTATCACGGAGTTTGATTGGCCTTTCACCCCTACCCACAGCTCATCCCCTCCATTTTCAACTGAAGTGGGTTCGGTCCTCCACGACGTCTTACCGTCGCTTCAACCTGGCCATGGGTAGATCACTCCGCTTCGGGTCTAGATCACGCCACTACACTCGCCCTATTCAGACTCGCTTTCGCTACGGCTACCCCACACGGGTTAACCTCGCGACGTAACACTAACTCGCAGGCTCATTCTTCAAAGGCACGCCGTCACAGTAACAAGACTGCTCCGACGGATTGTAAGCACACGGTTTCAGGTACTGTTTCACTCCCCTCCCGGGGTACTTTTCACCTTTCCCTCACGGTACTGGTCCGCTATCGGTCATTAGGAAGTATTTAGGCTTATCAGGTGGTCCTGACAGATTCGCACGGGATTTCTCGGGCCCCGTGCTACTTGGGATACTCTCCAGGCGGCACACAACATTACGGTTACGGGGCTCACACCCTCTCTGGCCGGCCTTTCAAGACCGTTCACCTATGCACGCACTCTCACCTCACTGGCCCGGCAGAACCAGAACGGAAAGTCCCACAACCCCGCCCATGCAACGCCCGCCGGCTATCACACATGGAAACGGTTTAGCCTGATCCGCGTTCGCTCGCCACTACTAACGGAATCACTCTTGTTTTCTCTTCCTGCGGGTACTGAGATGTTTCACTTCCCCGCGTTCCCCCCACGCACCCTATGTGTTCAGATGCGGGTCACACAATCACCATGACAGCGTTGTGCGGGGTTTCCCCATTCGGACATCCTGGGATCAACGCTCGGTTATCAACTCCCCCAGGCTTATCGCAGATTCCTACGTCCTTCTTCGGCTCCTAATGCCAAGGCATCCACCGTGTGCCCTTAAAAACTTGACCACACAAACATGATCAAAAACTTACTCGAGAGAACCACGAGCCACTACGGCCCAAGGTTCATTCATAAGAAATTGCTGTATGGAACACACACACCAAAGCGTGTATGTCCCAGATGCTCGCGTCCACTATGTAGTTCTCAAACAACAACCCCATCAACCAACCCCCCAACCCGCCACAACCCACACACGCAGGCCGCAACACAAAGACCGGAGGAACCGGCTGCAGGAACAAAAGAAACACCAGAAGTGCCCCCCTGCATTGCTGCAAAAAGGTCCTGTTGCCTCAGGACCCAACAGTGCGCCAAACACAACCCCCACCAGCCGCACCCCGGACACGTTCCCAACAACCCACACCCCCACACAAAGCAGGAGCACGAACCGCCGTACTAGCACCAGGACACAACCACGAAAGCCATGCCAAAAAAATGATTCGTTGATATTCCACCCATGAGCACCCACCGCAGAACAAACGCCTGCGCAATGGGCAACACTGACAACAACCAGACACCCCATGCAGGGCACCAGCCATTGCAAGCAGCTCCTTAGAAAGGAGGTGATCCAGCCGCACCTTCCGGTACGGCTACCTTGTTACGACTTAGTCCCAATCGCCGGTCCCACCTTCGACGGCTCCCCCCACAAGGGTTAGGCCACCGGCTTCGGGTGTTACCAACTTTCGTGACTTGACGGGCGGTGTGTACAAGGCCCGGGAACGTATTCACCGCAGCGTTGCTGATCTGCGATTACTAGCGACTCCGACTTCATGGGGTCGAGTTGCAGACCCCAATCCGAACTGAGACCGGCTTTTTGGGATTAGCTCCACCTCACAGTATCGCAACCCTTTGTACCGGCCATTGTAGCATGCGTGAAGCCCAAGACATAAGGGGCATGATGATTTGACGTCGTCCCCACCTTCCTCCGAGTTGACCCCGGCAGTCTCCTATGAGTCCCCGGCCGAACCGCTGGCAACATAGAACGAGGGTTGCGCTCGTTGCGGGACTTAACCCAACATCTCACGACACGAGCTGACGACAACCATGCACCACCTGTAAACCGACCGCAAGCGGGGCACCTGTTTCCAGGTCTTTCCGGTTCATGTCAAGCCTTGGTAAGGTTCTTCGCGTTGCATCGAATTAATCCGCATGCTCCGCCGCTTGTGCGGGCCCCCGTCAATTCCTTTGAGTTTTAGCCTTGCGGCCGTACTCCCCAGGCGGGGCACTTAATGCGTTAGCTACGGCGCGGAAAACGTGGAATGTCCCCCACACCTAGTGCCCAACGTTTACGGCATGGACTACCAGGGTATCTAATCCTGTTCGCTCCCCATGCTTTCGCTCCTCAGCGTCAGTTACAGCCCAGAGACCTGCCTTCGCCATCGGTGTTCCTCCTGATATCTGCGCATTTCACCGCTACACCAGGAATTCCAGTCTCCCCTACTGCACTCTAGTCTGCCCGTACCCACTGCAGAACCGGAGTTGAGCCCCGGTCTTTCACAGCAGACGCGACAAACCGCCTACGAGCTCTTTACGCCCAATAATTCCGGATAACGCTTGCGCCCTACGTATTACCGCGGCTGCTGGCACGTAGTTAGCCGGCGCTTCTTCTGCAGGTACCGTCACTTACGCTTCTTCCCTACTGAAAGAGGTTTACAACCCGAAGGCCGTCATCCCTCACGCGGCGTCGCTGCATCAGGCTTGCGCCCATTGTGCAATATTCCCCACTGCTGCCTCCCGTAGGAGTCTGGGCCGTGTCTCAGTCCCAGTGTGGCCGGTCACCCTCTCAGGCCGGCTACCCGTCGTCGCCTTGGTAGGCCATTACCCCACCAACAAGCTGATAGGCCGCGAGTCCATCCAAAACCACAAAAGCTTTCCACCCCCCACCATGCGATGAGGAGTCATATCCGGTATTAGACCCAGTTTCCCAGGCTTATCCCAGAGTCAAGGGCAGGTTACTCACGTGTTACTCACCCGTTCGCCACTAATCCCCCAGCAAGCTGGGATCATCGTTCGACTTGCATGTGTTAAGCACGCCGCCAGCGTTCATCCTGAGCCAGGATCAAACTCTCCGTTGAAATAAAACAAAATCAAACAGACACAACCACACCCACCGGAAATAACGGCAAAACGCGGCTGCACAAAATTCGAAACCAGCTGAAAACCAGACCACCACACACGGGGGTGCGCAGCAACCTGGCAAAATTTCAACCAATCAATAAAACAATCGGTATCAACAAACTTGGCACACTATTGAGTTCTCAAACAACAGACCCCCCAAAACATCACCCCACCGGAACACCACACAAAGCAGCGCACCACAACAGGGCCATTGGAAAAGAAGAGTTATTTTTGGCCGCCTACCGAACCGTACACACCTTCCGGCTTTCCGTTTCGCACCCGGCGACTCAGAAAACAATACACGCCCCACAACCCCAACGCAAATCCACCACCCAACACCCCCACACCAACCCCCAAAACCCACCAAACCCCCGTCGAACACCACCTACAACGCGGCCGTGACGACACCGCCGGTGGGTGGGAGGATGGGACGCATGGAACTCCACATCACAGGCGAAGACGCCGCCGACCAGCTGCTCAGTCAAGACGCCTTTGCATTGTTGACGGGCATGCTGCTCGATCAACAGGTCACCATGGAATCGGCCTTTGCCGGCCCGGAGAAGATCCGTACGCGTTTGGGCACTCTCGATCCGGGCGTCATCGCTGGCCAGGATCCGGCCGGCTTCGTGGAGCTCTTCAAGGAGAGGCCCGCCGTCCACCGCTTTCCGGGCTCCATGGCAGGCAGAGTCCAGACCCTTGCTGCCACGGTGCACAGTGACTGGGACGGAGACGCAGCAGCGATCTGGACCAAGGGTAACCCTGACGGCCCCGAAGTGCTCCGCAGGCTCAAGGCATTGCCCGGTTACGGAGAACAAAAGGCGAAGATCTTCCTGGCGCTTTTGGGCAAGCAATGCGGTCTCCAAGCCACCGGATGGCGTGAGGCCGCCGGCCACTACGGAGAAGACGGCTCCTACTTGTCCGTGGCCGACATCGTGGACCCTGCATCCCTGGCCAAGGTCCGCGCCAGCAAGCAAGCAGCGAAAGCCGCAGCAAAGGCTGCCAAGACAAGCGGCTCCTGAACCCGCCGCCCGCCCGGCACATTCAATGTCGGGTGGGTTGTGTGGGTGGCCGTCTACGGCATTGCCGTAGATTACGTTGACGCACGCCCGGCAATGCCCTAACGCGCATACTGCCACGAGGGGGCAGGGCCGGTGCTTGTGTGGGGGTTGTGTTTGTTAAATGGAAGAGCCCCAACCGTGGTTGGGGCTCTTCGTTAATGGTTGTCCGGCGGTGTCCTACTCTCCCACACCCTCCCGGGTGCAGTACCATCGGCGCTGTGGGTCTTAGCTTCCGGGTTCGGAATGGGACCGGGCGTTTCCCCCACGCTATGACCGCCGTAACTCTGTTACCCGTCCCGACCCCCGCGTTGGTGTGGGGGTGGGTGGGAAGCTTGTGGTTACAACTGTGGTGTTATGTAGTTGTTGTTGTTGTTGGTTCCTGGAACGGTTGTTGTTCGGGAACCACATAGTGGACGCGTGCAGTGTTTTGTGTGTGGTGTAAGTTGTTGGCCTATTAGTACCGGTCAGCTTCACGAGTCTTTAGTCCTCGCTTCCACATCCGGCCTATCAACCCAGTGGTCTGGCTGGGGGCCTCTCACACATAATGTGTATGGAAATCTCATCTTGAAGCGAGCTTCCCGCTTAGATGCTTTCAGCGGTTATCCCATCCGAACGTAGCTAATCAGCGATGCACTTGGCAGTACAACTGACACACCAGAGGTTCGTCCGTCCCGGTCCTCTCGTACTAAGGACAGCCCTTCTCAAATTTCCTGCGCGCGCAGCGGATAGGGACCGAACTGTCTCACGACGTTCTAAACCCAGCTCGCGTACCGCTTTAATGGGCGAACAGCCCAACCCTTGGGACCTACTCCAGCCCCAGGATGCGACGAGCCGACATCGAGGTGCCAAACCATGCCGTCGATATGGACTCTTGGGCAAGATCAGCCTGTTATCCCCGAGGTACCTTTTATCCGTTGAGCGACGGCCATTCCACAATGTACCGCCGGATCACTAGTCCCGACTTTCGTCCCTGCTCGAGATGTCTCTCTCACAGTCAAGCTCCCTTGTGCACTTACACTCGACACCTGATTGCCAACCAGGCTGAGGGAACCTTTGGGCGCCTCCGTTACTTTTTAGGAGGCAACCGCCCCAGTTAAACTACCCATCAGGCACTGTCCCTGACCCGGATCACGGGCCGAAGTTAGATGTCCAAAGTGACCAGAGTGGTATTTCAACGATGACTCCACCCGAACTGGCGTCCGGGTTTCAACGTCTCCCACCTATCCTACACAAGCCACTCCGAACACCAATACCAAACTATAGTAAAGGTCTCGGGGTCTTTCCGTCCTGCTGCGCGTAACGAGCATCTTTACTCGTACTGCAATTTCGCCGAGTTTATGGTTGAGACAGCGGGGAAGTCGTTACTCCATTCGTGCAGGTCGGAACTTACCCGACAAGGAATTTCGCTACCTTAGGATGGTTATAGTTACCACCGCCGTTTACTGGGGCTTAAATTCTCAGCTTCGCCACAAGTGGCTAACCGGTCCTCTTAACCTTCCAGCACCGGGCAGGAGTCAGTCCGTATACATCGTCTTGCGACTTCGCACGGACCTGTGTTTTTAGTAAACAGTCGCTTCCCCCTGGTCTCTGCGGCCCACACCCGCTCACGGAGAGCAAGTCTCCATCACGGGGCAGGCCCCCCTTCTCCCGAAGTTACGGGGGCATTTTGCCGAGTTCCTTAACCATAATTCTCTCGATCGCCTTGGTATTCTCTACCTGATCACCTGTGTCGGTTTGGGGTACGGGCGGCTAAAACCTCGCGTCGATGCTTTTCTTGGCAGCATAGGATCACCGGATCCCCCCTTACGGGAGTCCCATCAGATCTCAGGAACGTGCTCGAAGCACACAGGAACGGATTTGCCTATCCCTGACCCTACATCCTTAGACCGGGGCAACCATCGCCCGGCCCGGCTACCTTCCTGCGTCACACCTGTTAATACGCTTACCTCCCGGGATCAGGTCCCGCGCTCGGCCAAAACCCACAACACCACAAGGGTGAGCGGGCAGGCTCCGGGCGGTTAGTATCCCCCGCTTGGCATGGGCGGTTTTTCGCCGGTACGGGAATATCAACCCGTTGTCCATCGACTACGCCTGTCGGCCTCGCCTTAGGTCCCGACTTACCCAGGGCAGATTAGCTTGACCCTGGAACCCTTGATCATTCGGCGGACGGGTTTCTCACCCGTCTTTCGCTACTCATGCCTGCATTCTCACTCGTGTAGGCTCCACCGCTGGTTTCCACCGCGACTTCACTGCCCACACGACGCTCCCCTACCACTCCACACCCCTGAACCACGAAGGCTAGGGTACTGTGTGAAATCCACAACTTCGGCGGTGTACTTGAGCCCCGCTACATTGTCGGCGCGGAATCACTTGACCAGTGAGCTATTACGCACTCTTTCAAGGATGGCTGCTTCTAAGCCAACCTCCTGGTTGTCTTCGCAACTCCACATCCTTTCCCACTTAGCACACGCTTAGGGGCCTTAGTTGGTGGTCTGGGCTGTTTCCCTCTCGACTATGAAGCTTATCCCCCACAGTCTCACTGCTGCGCTCTGACTTACCGGCATTCGGAGTTTGGCTGACGTCAGTAACCTTGTAGGGCCCATCGGCCATCCAGTAGCTCTACCTCCGGCAAGAAACACGCAACGCTGCACCTAAATGCATTTCGGGGAGAACCAGCTATCACGGAGTTTGATTGGCCTTTCACCCCTACCCACAGCTCATCCCCTCCATTTTCAACTGAAGTGGGTTCGGTCCTCCACGACGTCTTACCGTCGCTTCAACCTGGCCATGGGTAGATCACTCCGCTTCGGGTCTAGATCACGCCACTACACTCGCCCTATTCAGACTCGCTTTCGCTACGGCTACCCCACACGGGTTAACCTCGCGACGTAACACTAACTCGCAGGCTCATTCTTCAAAGGCACGCCGTCACAGTAACAAGACTGCTCCGACGGATTGTAAGCACACGGTTTCAGGTACTGTTTCACTCCCCTCCCGGGGTACTTTTCACCTTTCCCTCACGGTACTGGTCCGCTATCGGTCATTAGGAAGTATTTAGGCTTATCAGGTGGTCCTGACAGATTCGCACGGGATTTCTCGGGCCCCGTGCTACTTGGGATACTCTCCAGGCGGCACACAACATTACGGTTACGGGGCTCACACCCTCTCTGGCCGGCCTTTCAAGACCGTTCACCTATGCACGCACTCTCACCTCACTGGCCCGGCAGAACCAGAACGGAAAGTCCCACAACCCCGCCCATGCAACGCCCGCCGGCTATCACACATGGAAACGGTTTAGCCTGATCCGCGTTCGCTCGCCACTACTAACGGAATCACTCTTGTTTTCTCTTCCTGCGGGTACTGAGATGTTTCACTTCCCCGCGTTCCCCCCACGCACCCTATGTGTTCAGATGCGGGTCACACAATCACCATGACAGCGTTGTGCGGGGTTTCCCCATTCGGACATCCTGGGATCAACGCTCGGTTATCAACTCCCCCAGGCTTATCGCAGATTCCTACGTCCTTCTTCGGCTCCTAATGCCAAGGCATCCACCGTGTGCCCTTAAAAACTTGACCACACAAACATGATCAAAAACTTACTCGAGAGAACCACGAGCCACTACGGCCCAAGGTTCATTCATAAGAAATTGCTGTATGGAACACACACACCAAAGCGTGTATGTCCCAGATGCTCGCGTCCACTATGTAGTTCTCAAACAACAACCCCATCAACCAACCCCCCAACCCGCCACAACCCACACACGCAGGCCGCAACACAAAGACCGGAGGAACCGGCTGCAGGAACAAAAGAAACACCAGAAGTGCCCCCCTGCATTGCTGCAAAAAGGTCCTGTTGCCTCAGGACCCAACAGTGCGCCAAACACAACCCCCACCAGCCGCACCCCGGACACGTTCCCAACAACCCACACCCCCACACAAAGCAGGAGCACGAACCGCCGTACTAGCACCAGGACACAACCACGAAAGCCATGCCAAAAAAATGATTCGTTGATATTCCACCCATGAGCACCCACCGCAGAACAAACGCCTGCGCAATGGGCAACACTGACAACAACCAGACACCCCATGCAGGGCACCAGCCATTGCAAGCAGCTCCTTAGAAAGGAGGTGATCCAGCCGCACCTTCCGGTACGGCTACCTTGTTACGACTTAGTCCCAATCGCCGGTCCCACCTTCGACGGCTCCCCCCACAAGGGTTAGGCCACCGGCTTCGGGTGTTACCAACTTTCGTGACTTGACGGGCGGTGTGTACAAGGCCCGGGAACGTATTCACCGCAGCGTTGCTGATCTGCGATTACTAGCGACTCCGACTTCATGGGGTCGAGTTGCAGACCCCAATCCGAACTGAGACCGGCTTTTGGGATTAGCTCCACCTCACAGTATCGCAACCCTTTGTACCGGCCATTGTAGCATGCGTGAAGCCCAAGACATAAGGGGCATGATGATTTGACGTCGTCCCCACCTTCCTCCGAGTTGACCCCGGCAGTCTCCTATGAGTCCCCGGCCGAACCGCTGGCAACATAGAACGAGGGTTGCGCTCGTTGCGGGACTTAACCAACATCTCACGACACGAGCTGACGACAACCATGCACCACCTGTAAACCGACCGCAAGCGGGGCACCTGTTTCCAGGTCTTTCCGGTTCATGTCAAGCCTTGGTAAGGTTCTTCGCGTTGCATCGAATTAATCCGCATGCTCCGCCGCTTGTGCGGGCCCCCGTCAATTCCTTTGAGTTTTAGCCTTGCGGCCGTACTCCCCAGGCGGGGCACTTAATGCGTTAGCTACGGCGCGGAAAACGTGGAATGTCCCCCACACCTAGTGCCCAACGTTTACGGCATGGACTACCAGGGTATCTAATCCTGTTCGCTCCCCATGCTTTCGCTCCTCAGCGTCAGTTACAGCCCAGAGACCTGCCTTCGCCATCGGTGTTCCTCCTGATATCTGCGCATTTCACCGCTACACCAGGAATTCCAGTCTCCCCTACTGCACTCTAGTCTGCCCGTACCCACTGCAGAACCGGAGTTGAGCCCCGGTCTTTCACAGCAGACGCGACAAACCGCCTACGAGCTCTTTACGCCCAATAATTCCGGATAACGCTTGCGCCCTACGTATTACCGCGGCTGCTGGCACGTAGTTAGCCGGCGCTTCTTCTGCAGGTACCGTCACTTACGCTTCTTCCCTACTGAAAGAGGTTTACAACCCGAAGGCCGTCATCCCTCACGCGGCGTCGCTGCATCAGGCTTGCGCCCATTGTGCAATATTCCCCACTGCTGCCTCCCGTAGGAGTCTGGGCCGTGTCTCAGTCCCAGTGTGGCCGGTCACCCTCTCAGGCCGGCTACCCGTCGTCGCCTTGGTAGGCCATTACCCCACCAACAAGCTGATAGGCCGCGAGTCCATCCAAAACCACAAAAGCTTTCCACCCCCCACCATGCGATGAGGAGTCATATCCGGTATTAGACCCAGTTTCCCAGGCTTATCCCAGAGTCAAGGGCAGGTTACTCACGTGTTACTCACCCGTTCGCCACTAATCCCCAGCAAGCTGGGATCATCGTTCGACTTGCATGTGTTAAGCACGCCGCCAGCGTTCATCCTGAGCCAGGATCAAACTCTCCGTTGAAATAAAACAAAATCAAACAGACACAACCACACCCACCGGAAATAACGGCAAAACGCGGCTGCACAAAATTCGAAACCAGCTGAAAACCAGACCACCACACACGGGGGTGCGCAGCAACCTGGCAAAATTTCAACCAATCAATAAAACAATCGGTATCAACAAACTTGGCACACTATTGAGTTCTCAAACAACAGACACTACCGGCACCACCCACACCCCACAGGGTCCAGGATCGCTCCGGAGCAACTTTCCAAACTTACCCGAACCGGCCGCACAAAGCAAACCAAACCCCGGGCCTCCCCCACCCACCAGAAGCACACAAAAGCACAACCGGAACCGGTGATTTGAAAGGGAGTCGGTCGCTATCTTTCCGCATCAGCGGCGGCGACTCGAATAACTTTACACGCGCCCCACCCCCACACCAAATCCACCCCAACACCACCCAAAAACCCCGCAAACACAACCCAAACAACCCCACCAACCCAGCAAACCACCCCCAAACCCACCAAAACAACCACCGTGAACCCCATCACAACCCACCCAAACCCCCCGGACACCCACACACCCAACCCAACAACCGCCGTCGAACCCCCAAAGACGACACCCGACACCAAAACAACAACGCTCCCCCACCAAAGTGAGAGAGCGTCGAAGAAAATGAGCAAGCGACCGGCCCAAACCCTAGGGATGTGAGCAAGCGTCGGCCTGAAACCCGAGGGATGTGAGCGAGGGTCACGCCCAAACCCGCGGGATGTGAGTGAGGGTCAGTGGCCGCCGTGGCCTCCCGCGCCTTCGGTCTTCCGCATCATGGCACTGAGCACCACGGCGGCGAGGGCAATGACGGTCGCGGCCAGGAAGGCCGCCTGCATGCCGGCCACCAGACCAGACGAAGCAGAAACCACAGCGTAAATGGACACGAGCAGCGCGGTACCGGCTGCACCTGAAACCTGCTGGGCCGTGCTGATAATCGCCGAACCGTGCGAGTAGAGGTGCGGCGGCAGCGGGTTCAGGCCCGTGGTGAAGGCCGGAGTAAACAGCAGCGCAAGGCCGAAGCTCAGGGCCACGTGAAGGGCAATCACCCAACCAAGCGAACTGGCCTCATCAAGCCGCGAGAACTGCCACAAGGTCAGCACCATCAGGACCGAACCGGACAGGGTCAGGGGCAAAGGGCCCACCTTGTCGAAGATCCTGCCGATGACGGGGCCCAGCAGGCCCATGGCCAAACCGCCGGGCAGCAAGGCCAGCCCGGTCTCCAGGGGCTGCAAGTGCAAGGTGTTCTGCAGGTACAGCGGAAGCAGGATGACTCCGCCAAACAGCGCCATCATTGCCACCACCATCAACAACGTGGACACCGTGAACATGCGGAACTTGAAGGCGCGCAGGTCCAGCAGCGGAGCATCGGACTCCTGCAGCTTGAGCTGCCGGACGACAAACAGCGCCAGGCATAGAAGGCCGACCACCAGGGCGATCACCGGAACAACCCCCGCGTTGGAACCACCGATCTGGCTAAGGCCATAGACCAGTCCACCGAAGGCCGGAACCGTCAGGATCACGGACGTGACGTCGAGGGTCGTCTTCTCGCGCTCCCCCACATTGGTGAGGTACTTGGCACCAATCGCGAAAGCAGCCAAGGCGACCGGCAACACGAACACGAACATGAAACGCCACGAGAAATGGTCAAGGATGATGCCGGAAACGGTGGGCCCCATCGCAGGCGCCACGGAAATGGCAATGCTCACGTTGCCCATGACGGCGCCGCGCTTGGACATGGGAACCAACGTGAGGATGGTGGTCATCAGCAGCGGCAGCATGATGGCCGTTCCGCCGGCCTGGACGATGCGGGCCAGCAGCAGCACCAGGAATCCGGGTGCCAACGCCGCCAGCAAAGTGCCGCCGCTGAAGAGTCCCATGGCAAGCATGAACGCGCCCCGGGTACTCATGCGTTGCAGGATGAAGCCCGTGGTGGGGATGACCACTGCCATGGTGAGCATGAACCCGGTGGCAAGCCACTGAACCGTGGAAGCACTCACCTGAAGATCCGTCATGAGGCGCTGCAAGGCAACGTTCATGATGGTCTCGTTGAGGATCACCACGAAGGTCGCCACCAGCAGCGTGACGATGACCGTCACGGACTCACGCGACATCTTTCCGGAGGCCGGAGCCTGCGTGGACGTTGTCCCTGCCGAGGCGGCGGCTCCGGAAGTGCCGGATTCGGGTTTGCCGTTAGCGTCGGACGTGACGTCGGTAGACATGAGGATTCCCCAAGGTTTGGATTTGGTGTCCGGCGAGCGGTGCCGGTGAAGACTTGAACAGTCTAAACGCCCAGCGAATTCCCGTCACGGGGGAAAAACCAAACCTTAGGAAAACAATGGGGCGTTGTCGATGAGCCGGACCGGACCGACTTTGGCCGCGATAATCGCCAGCCCTTCGCCGCGGAACGGCGTTTCCTTGCAGTTTTCGGCGAGGGGTTCCAAGGTGGCGGGGTCGACGACGTCGAAGTAGTCCAATTCCACCAACGGCTGGGATTCAACAAGCGCGACGGCGGAATCCAGGTCAAGCGGTTCGTGCGCGTTTGCGCGCGACTCAATAAGGCGCAAAGCCCGCGACAACACCAAGGCGGCCTCGTGCTCTTCGTCCGAGAGGAACCGGTTGCGGCTGGACAGCGCCAATCCGTCGTCGCTCCGGACAATCGGCACGGGAACAATCTCCACGGGGAAGTTCAGGTCCGAGACCATCCGCTTCACCAAGGCCAGCTGCTGCGCGTCCTTCTGCCCAAAGTAGGCACGGTAGGCCGCCGTCGTGCCGTCCGCTGCCGCTCCGCCGGGGAGTCCATAGTGCAGCAGTTTGGCAACCACGGTCAGGGCGCCGTCGAAATGCCCGGGACGCGAGGCGCCTTCCCACTTTTCGCCCAGCGGGCCGGCGGTCACCCGCACCAACGGTTGCCCGCCCGGGTAGACCTCCTCCAAGGACGGCGCGAAAACAAGGTCCACGCCTTCGGCATCGAGGAGGTCCATGTCGGCCTCAAGCGTGCGGGGATAACGGTCCAGATCCACGGCATCACCGAACTGCAGCGGGTTGACGAAAACCGTGGCCACCACAACATCGTTATCAGCCACCGCAGTGCGGGCCAACGCTGCGTGGCCCTGGTGCAGTGCGCCCATGGTGGGGACCAGGCCCTGAGAACTCCCGCGTTTTTCAGCGAGAAGCCGGGCACTTTCCGCACGCAATTCCGATGCTGTGGTGACGAGTTTGATGGCCATTGTTGTTCAGTTTCCTTCCGGCGCCTTGGGATCTGCGTCCAAAGCCTCGTCGATACCAGTCAATTGTTCCGGGCGCAGCAGTCCCCTGTTGCCTGCCCTGAGTGCGGTGGCCCGGGCCATGGCCTGGTAGGCCGCGAGGACATCGCCGCCCGCACCGGCGTCGTACTCCTTCAACGCCTGGGCGTGCGCCGTTACCGTACCCACATCTCCGCGGGCCACCGGGCCGGTCAGTGCGGATTCGCCCGATGCGAGGGCATTTTCCAGCGTGGCGCGCAGCAGCGGACCGAGCATGGATTCCGGTGTCTCAACGCCGATTTCCCGCAGCATCTGCGAGGCCTGGGCCACCAAGGTGACCATGTGGTTCGAGCTGTGTGCAAGGGCTGCGTGATAGAGGGTGCGGTCGGCTTCGGCGATCGCCACGGGCTCGGCGCCCATCTCCACTACGAGCGCCTGGGCAATCGGCAGCATGGCAGCGTCCGCGGTGACGCCGAAAGTGCAGTCCATGAGGCGGGTCAGGTCCAGGCTCATGCCCGTGAAGGTCATGGCCGGGTGAAGGGCCAGTGGAATCGCGCCGGCGGACCGCACAGGGTTGAGGATTCCGACCCCGAACCGGCCCGAGGTGTGGGCCACCAACTGGCCGGGCTGCCAGGCTCCCAGCTTTGCCAGGCCCGCCACCAATTCGCCCAGCGAATCATCCGGCACGGCCAACAGCACCAGCTCGGAACGCTCGACGATGTCCTGGATTTCAAGGATCGGAACGCCCGGCAGCAGATTTTCGGCCCGCTCGCGGCTCGCCTCGGACACAGCGGAAACCCCGACGACGGCGTGCTCGGCCGCGCGCAAAGCCGCGCCCAGGACAGCGCCCACTTTGCCTGCACCTACGATCCCGACTCCGAGTCGTCCTGGCTTAGCCATCGTGGCGGTCCTCCTGGTTAGGTGTTTGGGGTTCTTCTGGCTGTGCTGCCGCTGCGGCAACTTCCGGGGCTTGCGGCGCCACCTGCGCCAGCCATTGTTCGCTGGTCTGCCGCTTCCGTGCCTCCCGGGCACGGGCGGCCTGCTGGTCGAAAAGCTCAACTGCCTGGGACACCCCGGCCTGGAACACGCGGGGAAGCACCGGGCCCGCTGTGGTGTGGAGGACAAGATCAGCCACACCAAAGCGCCGTGCCAGCGGCCCTTGGTGCAACGCCATGGACTGTGTGCGTTGATGCGGCACCATTACCAGGGTGCGCCACCATCGGCCGGACCGGATCAGCAGGGCGGTCCCGGTGGCCAAAAAGCCGTTCCGACGCCAGCCCAACGGAGCCAGCAACCGTGCACGGCGGGGTGTCGTAACGAATCCATCAGTGCCGGCCGGGACGCGGCCCGACGGCGCCAGTCCCTCCAAACCGGCATCAAAGACGGCCGCGGGTTCGTCCACCCCGGGATCCGGCAACACCAAGGACATCATCCGCAGGACGTCCGGCTTCAACCCCACGGGGAGCAGCATGGTGCGGGCAGCGCCGTCGGAATTCCCCGCGGCGCCGTAGCCGGCCACATTGACGTGCATCCGGTACCAACCGAAGAGCCTCCAGATGGGGGGCTGCCTGACCATCACGGCCTGGATACGGCCCGGGGGGAGCGTCTGGGCCTGCGTATCCAGGAGTCCGTAGCGGAGCCGGATGCCGTCCGGCGATATGGCCGCGGTGAAGTTGTAGCCCTTGTTGAATGAACTCCAATACGAAGCGCCGATACCTAGGATGGCGGGGATGAGGGCCAGGAAGATTGCTGTGTTGTCCAGAAGGACCGAGGTTGAGACCACCGCGGCGGCCCCGAGGAGGATGCCCACGGTCTGTTCACTCAGCAGCAGGGAACCGAGGAGGCGCGCCGGAGGCACGGACAGGACAACATGCTCCGGGGCTTCCGGGATCTCCTGCTCCGACCCGGCCCCGCTGACCACACCCGCCGCCCGCGCAAGGATCGTGGCGCGCAGCTGCTTGGCCTGGTCGATGGGAAGGTACGCCAGCCGCACGGCCGACTCGCCGGCGTCGGCCACCTCAAACTTGAGTTCTGCGAGACCGAAAATCCGCGCCAGAAGCGGCTGCACAATGTCGATGGCCTGAACGCGGTCCAGGCGCGCCTGCCGCTGCTGCTTGAACAGGAAACCCGTGTTCACCCGGACAAAGCCTTCGGCCACCTGGTAGCGGGTGAAGTACCAGCTGAGAATGAAACCGCCGACTGTCAGGAGCAGCACCACAGCGCCACCGGCCAGGAGCCACGGCACCCGGCCGCTCAGGTGCGGATCCACAAAATCCCGGCCCTGCAGCATCCGCTCGAAAGCGTCCCTGCTGAAGAAGAACCCGACGGCGGCCAACGCCACCCAGCCGCGGACGAAAGGCGAGGCAGGATGGACCCGCTTCCAGTCGCCGTCGACGGCTTTGTCCGGTAACACCACCGCAGAGTCTCCCGGGCTCACAGCCCGGCCAGCCTGGCTTCTCCGCGGGCCGAAAGCTGTTCGCGCAAGCGGGCGCCTTCCTGGGCAGGAAGGCCGGGGAGCTGGGCATTCGTACCGGTGGAAGCGGTGTGGAGTTTCAGCGTGCACAGCCCCAGGCTGCGCTCAACCGGCCCGACGGCGACATCAACGTATTGCATGCGGCCGTACGGAACCACCATGGTGCGCTGGAAGAAGATGCCCCGGCGAATGAGCAGGTCATCGTCGCGTTCGGCGTATCCAATGGCACGCACCTGGCGCGGAATGAGGGCCAGACGCCATAGTGCGAGCACCAGCATCACGGCAGGAACAGCAATGGCCAGCCACAACGGGGGCCACCGCCACCATCCCAGAAGCACGAAGACAAGCGGCAGGCTGAGGACGGCAACCATCAGCACATTTCCGATGGCCCACTCCACCAAGCGGACAGTGACGTACTTGGGGGAAACCCGGAGCCACTGGACGCCGGGAGGGTCAATCGCCTCGGTAGGCATATTCGCCTTCGCCTTTGGTTTCGCCCCGGCGGGTTTCAGGACCGGCGGAGCCGCCTTCGATGTCCTCCGGCGGTATCCGGCAAAAACGCTCCACTACCAGGCCGACGACCACCATCACCACACCGCCGCCACCCATCAGCAGTGCATTCCACAGGATGCCTTCACCGGTGCGCAGCGTGCCGATCCGCAGGAGGTCCACGCCGATACCCGCATGCCAGCCAAGGAGGAGCGTTCCAGCGTAAGCGCAGGCCTGGGCAAGGATCAGGGTCCTGGCGGCAAGAATCGGATTCAGCATGTTCTTCTTCTTGCCGTTTCGCCACCGCAGGACCCGCACGCCCATGACGAGCGTGAGTCCGGCGATGACACCCATGGTGATCAACGCGGACGTTGGCAGGACAGGGGTGGGCATGCTGAAACGGTTGGTAGAGACAGTGGCCAGCCAGCCTACGACGGCAGCGATGACGGCGATGAGCACCAAAACAACCGGGCGCATGGCTTTCACTGCGGCTCCACCGCCCCTGTGGCAGGTACGCCGGCGACGTCGCCAAAGCCGTCGAACCTGCGGATGTCCGGCATGTCGGCTGCGACGGCGGCCAGTTCAGCCACGCTGTGGCCATTCAGCCGGGCGTGTGGCTCAAGCAGCGACCAGGGGTAGAGCACGAAAGCCCGCTCGGCTGCCCTGGGATGCGGGATGGTGAGGACGGGGTCGTCGCTTGCAAGGTCCCCGAAAACGATGATGTCCACATCAAGAGTCCTGGGACCCCAACGCACTTCACGGGTTCGGTGATGCTTCTGTTCGATCTCGTGGCAATGCTTGAGCAGCTCCAAGGGAGTGAGCGTGGTCTCCACCGCCATGACCATATTCAGGAAATCAGGCTGTCCTTCCGGCCCGCCGACCGCTTTGGTCTGCACCACCGGAGAAACCCCCAGGAGGCGGACCTCCGGCGGATCAACGAGGTCGGCAACGGCCGTGGAAAGAGTGTCGTTGCGCTCCCCCAGGTTGCTGCCCAAAGCCAGAATGACCTTGGTATAGCCAGGGCTCATGATCGCTCCCGGTGGACGCTGACGGTCACATCGCCGAACGGAACCTCAATGGGCGCCTTGGGTTTGTGGACGGTAACGTCGACGGCGGTCACGCTGTAGTTCGCGAGGATGGCCTCGGCGATCCTGACCGCGAGACCCTCGATCAGGTTCAAGGGCTCGCCCTCGATGTGCTTCGTGATCAACTCGGCGACTTCGCCGTAGTGCGCTGTGTACTGCAGGTCGTCGGTCTCGGCAGCCTTGGTGAAATCCGTGTGCAGCACGGCATCCACGACGAAGGGCTGGCCGTCACGGCGCTCGAAATCGAACACCCCGTGATAACCGACGGCGGTGACGCCGGTCAGCGTAATCCTGTCCACAGCGTTATCCAATCAGCGGGCGATACGGGCGGCAACCTTGACGGCGTCAAGGCTGGGGCCGACGTCGTGGACGCGGACAGCCCAAGCGCCTTGGGCAGCACTCAGAGCGGTGATGGCGGCGGTGGCGGAGTCGCGCTCCAACGGCGCTGCCGACTTGCCGGCCACTGTGAGGAGCGAGCCAAGGAAGCGCTTGCGTGAAGCGGCCACCATCACCTTGTGTCCCAGGACGAACAACTGGTCCAGGTTCTTCAGGAGTTCCCAGTTCTGGTTCTCGTTCTTGGAGAACCCGATACCGGGATCGACGATGATCTGTTCCGGGGCAACGCCGGCGGCATACAGCTTGTCGCGGACGCCGCTCAGCTCGGCCACCACGTCCTCGGTGACGTTGTTGTAGTCCGTCAGGCTGTCCATGGTCAGGGCGTCGCCCCGGCGGTGCGTCAGGATGTACGGGACCTTGGTGCGGGCCACGAGCTCGGGCATATCGGGCTCGATGGTCAGGCCGGACACATCGTTGATGATGGCAGCTCCGGCCTCAACAGCGGCGGCCGCCGTGGAGGTGTGCATGGTGTCGATGCTGACCAGCGCACCGGCCTTCACCAGGGCCTGGATCACCGGCAGCACGCGGCGCTGTTCTTCTTCGGGGGAAACAGGTTCCGCGCCCGAACGGGTGGACTCGCCGCCGACATCGATGATGTCAGCGCCGGCGTAGAACATCCGCAGGCCCAGCGCAATGGCTGTGTCCGGTGTGCGGTGCGTGCCGCCGTCGCTGAAGGAATCCGGGGTGACGTTGAGGATTCCCATGACGAGCGTGCGGTCCGTGGGCAGGTCCTCGAACCTGGCCGCGGGCCGCGGCTTACGGAGAACCGGCAGCGGGCTTGTGGCCGGGCCGGTTCCGGGTGCTGCAGCGAGGGAGTCCATAAATGCTTACCTTCCGATGATGAGGCTCATGGCCTCGGCGCGGGTGGCCGGGTCATGGAGTTGACCGCGCACCGCGCTGGTGACGGTCTTCGCGCCGGGCTTGCGGATGCCGCGCATGGACATACACATGTGTTCGCATTCGACGACGACAATCGCCCCGCGCGGGTTGAGGTGCTTCACCAGGGCCTCCACGATCTGCGTGGTGAGGCGCTCCTGCACCTGCGGCCGGCGGGCGTAGATATCCACCAGCCGTGCCAGCTTGCTGAGGCCGGTCACCTTGCCGTCATGTGACGGAATGTAACCGACATGCGCTACTCCGTGGAACGGCACCAGGTGGTGTTCGCACGTGGAGTAGAAGGGAATGTCCTTCACCAGGACAAGCTCTTCGTGGTCGAGGTCGAAGGTGGTGGACAGGACGTCCGCGGGGTGCTGGTGCAGGCCCGCGAACACCTCGGCATAGGCTTTGGCCACGCGCTTTGGCGTGTCCTGCAGCCCGCCACGGTCAGGGTCTTCACCAATTGCCAGCAGGATCTCGCGGACAGCCGCTTCAATGCGCGGACGGTCCACCTTGGAGTGGGCTTTGGAGCCCGTGGCGGAACCGTGGGCGGCGGCGAGGTCGTCGTCGTCGAAATGAGTCACAGCAGAAAGCTTAGCCGTGATGCGGGTGGTCGTTGCCGCCGTCGGGCTGCGGCGCCTGGAAGGAGTCCTGGCTACTGACGCCCTGTGCGTGCGGAGCTACGGTGTCCAACGGTTCGTCCAGGCGAGCCTTCTTGGCCTCCTCCTGGGCTTCCCGCTCGGCCTTTTCTGCACGGCTTTCCACCGGCGGAATGGACTGGACCGGACGGGATTCCTTGGACAACCAGATCTCGCGGAAATCGCGCTTCCGGATGTCGTGGAAGATCTCGGCGATCTCAGCCTGGTTCAGGGTTTCCCGTTCCAGGAGTTCCAGTGCCAGGCGGTCCAGGACGTCCCGGTTTTCGGTAAGGATGGCGTAGGCCTCGTCGTGTGCCTGGTCGATCAGGCGACGAACTTCCTCGTCCACGACGTACGCGATCTGGTCCGAGAAGTTGCGCTCCTGTGCGGCATCGCGGCCGAGGAACGGCTCGCCGCCACCCTGGCCCAGCTTCACGGCACCAACGCGTTCGCTCATGCCGTACTGCGTCACCATCTTGCGGGCAGTGGAGGTGGCCTTCTCGATGTCGTTGGAGGCACCGGTGGAGGGGTCGTGGAACACGATCTCCTCTGCGACGCGGCCGCCCATGGCGTAGGCCATCTGATCGAGCAGTTCGTTGCGGGTGACCGAGTACTTGTCGTCCTCGGGGATCACCATGGTGTAGCCGAGTGCACGGCCGCGGGGAAGGATGGTGATCTTGGTGACCGGGGCGGAATTCCGCAGTGCTGCCGCCACCAAGGCGTGGCCGCCTTCGTGGTAGGCGGTGATCTTGCGCTCGAGTTCCTTCATCACGCGGCTGCGCTTTTGCGGGCCGGCCATGACGCGGTCGATTGCCTCGTCCAACGCACGGTCATCAATGAGGTTCGCATTTGAACGGGCGGTCAGCAGCGCGGCCTCGTTCAAGACGTTGGCCAGGTCGGCACCTGTGTAGCCGGGGGTCTTCTTGGCAACAGCCCTGAGGTCGATGCCGGGAGCCATGGGCTTGCCCTTGGCGTGGACATTGAGGATCTGTTCGCGACCGATCATGTCCGGAGCTTCCACGGTGATCTGCCGGTCAAAACGGCCCGGGCGCAACAGTGCGGGGTCCAGGACGTCGGGACGGTTCGTCGCCGCGATGAGAATGACGTTGGTTTTGACGTCGAAGCCATCCATCTCCACAAGGAGCTGGTTCAGGGTCTGCTCACGCTCGTCGTTTCCGCCGCCGATGCCGGCACCGCGGTGACGGCCGACGGCGTCGATCTCATCCACGAAGATGATTGCCGGCGAACTGGCCTTGGCCTGCTCGAAGAGGTCGCGGACGCGGGAGGCACCCACACCGACGAACATCTCCACGAAGTCCGAGCCGGAGATGGAGAAGAACGGAACACCGGCTTCGCCTGCGACAGCACGGGCGAGCAGGGTCTTACCGGTACCCGGAGGGCCGTAGAGCAGCACACCCTTGGGGATCTTGGCGCCGACCGCCTGGAACTTCGCCGGTTCCTGGAGGAATTCCTTGATTTCCTGGAGCTCTTCCACGGCCTCGTCAGCACCGGCAACGTCGGAGAACGTCACCTGGGGCATGTCCTTGTTGACCAGCTTGGCCTTGGACTTGCCGAACTGCATGACCTTGGAGCCGCCGCCCTGCATGCGGGACAGCAGGAACCAGAACAGGACACCGAGCAACAGCACCGGGATAAGGAGCGAGAACAGGCCGGAGAACCAGTTGTTCTCGACGGGCTGGTCAGTAAAGCCCTTGTCCGGGTTGGCGTTGGTAACAGCCTTCACGACATCCGGACCACGATCCGTGACGTAGAAGAACTGGACATTCTTGCCCTTGTCCTGTCCATCCAGGTTCAGGTTGTCCTTCAGCACCAAGTCGACGCGGTTCTCGGCGTCGAAGATCTTGGCCTGCTCGACCTTGCCGCTTTGCGACAGGAGATCCAGGCCTTCCTTGGTGTCAATGCGTGTGGAACCGCCCGGAGCCAGTGTTGCGAATGCCACCAGGAGCAAGCCAACGACGACAACAATCCAGATGCCCGGGCCCTTGAAGAAACTCTTAGCTTTCATCTGATCGGGGTTTTGCCCCGTCCCTCCTGGTAGTGCTGCAAGGCGCAACTTCTGCGCGCGAGTGGTGCTGCTTCGGTTTCAAGCTATACACCGTTCCCAGTAATTCACGCACTGGAAAGTCCAAAAGTTCCCTCTGGGCGTACACAGGATACTCGCGGTGGGCTCGAGTGGACAGGGTTTGTTGCTGGTTCGTTCAGGCCGCAGCGACGGGGAGGACCAGCAAGTAGCCGGTCGGGAGTCCGCTGCTCCAGCGTCGGGGCTCCCGGACCACGAACTGCGTGGCCAGCTGCTCCGGACTGAGCAGGCTGTTGGGCTCGGGCGATGGCCCCCACTGCCCGCTGCCGTATGGGTACAGCGGATCCATGACGTGAATCCCCGTTACCTTGAAGTCCGGGAACTGGGCGGGATCGCCCATCGATTCGAATCCGCTCATGACCCACGCGTGGCGGCCGCTCCACATGACCAGGCCAACCGGTCGCCCGGTACCCGCCATGGCGCGCGCAGCCGTTTGCAGGGCGCCGCCATAATCCGCGACGCTCACCACCGTGTACGGCCCCATGCCGGATTCGGTCAGCACCTGCGCCCAACCGAACGGGTTGGCACCGTTGAACGAATCGGATGATCTGGCCCTTGCCATCTCCCACAGTTGACCCTGCTGCGCAGAGTCGGTCCAGGAAGCCCCGCCGGTGTCGTCAATGAGGTTGTGGGCCATCTGGACGCTCGCCGCAACGCACCAATCGAAGGTGTACTGCGGTACGAAGTCACCCGCCTGGTACAGGTTGAACGCGAACGGCTGGGGAATCGCCGGAGGCGCCGCCGGGACGGGAGGTGCAGCTGGGATTGGAGCCACAGCCGGAGGGGGAGGTTGGGTGTTCGTAGACGGGGCCGCGGTGGTTTCGCTCGCAGTCGGCATGGCGGAAGAGGTCGCGACCGGCTGGCCGGCATCGGTCCCGGGGAGGTCGACGGCGGGAGTGCAGGCCGTGAGGAGCGTCGCCATGACGGCAAGCCAGGTCAGAAGACGGGCAGAAGCACCGGTCATGGTTCAGTTTAGCCCCGGCAAGCGGAGAGGCGGCAGGCCCGGTCAAGCCAAAGATCAACCACCCAGGCCATTCGCACCCGTTAATCAGCAACGCCGCGCCCCTTCCACCAAAGGCACCCGGTTGCAGGTGCGGTCGGCGGAAAGTGGCGCGGCGAAGCGGGAACCGGGTGGTTACTCGTAAACGTGCGGGGCCAGGGTGCCCACGAAGTCGAGGTTGCGGTACTTCTCGGCGTAGTCCAGGCCGTAGCCGACAACGAACTCGTTGGGAATGTCGTAGCCGACGTACTTGACGTCGATTTCCACCTTGGCGGCGGTCGGCTTCCGGAAAGCGGTGCAGATCTCGACGCTGGCGGTACCGCGGGATTCGAGGTTCGACTTCAGCCAGGAAAGAGTGAGGCCGGAATCGATGATGTCCTCAACAATGAGCACGTCTTTGCCCATGAGGTCGGTGTCGAGGTCCTTGAGGATCCGGACGACGCCGGAGGACTGGGTGCCGGAGCCATAGGACGAGACAGCCATCCAGTCCATGCTGACGTGGCTGTGCAGTGCGCGGGCAAGGTCAGCCATGACCATGACCGCACCCTTGAGGACCCCGACAATGAGGATGTCGCGGCCTTCGTAGTCCTTGTCGATCTGCGCTGCGAGTTCCGCGATACGCGTTTGGATCTGCTCTTTGGTGTAAAGAACGTGCTTGAGATCTGCCTGGACGTCGTTTGAATCCACCAATGGCTCCTGTTTTGATGCTCGGGTGCGGCTACTGCTGGGACGGTTTCTGATGCCGGAATACTAGCTTCCCACAGCGCGCGGCTTCGCGGGGACCGGCGTTGGCCGAATCACCGGTCGCATCCGCCGGCGGAGCGCCCGCGGAAACGGTCCTTTCCTGCGCCAGATCGCTGAGGGACAGACGTGAAACGCTGACGTGGCCGGGAAGCTGCACGGGCCCGGCCGACCCCTGCCTGCGCAGCAGGGCTTCCGCGGCTTGAAGCCGACCGTACCCGGGTTGTTGACCCCCGACGTCGGCTGCAGCCTTGGCGATGACCCGGAACCTTAACGCCGGCGGAAGTCCGCGGACGGCGTCCTCCGGCAGCCAGACGCCCCCATCCTCACGATGGACGAGTGAGAGATAGGTCTCGTTGGCCAAATCCTCGAGGAAGTCCGCATCCTGCTGAAGGATCGCCGCAGTCCGGGCCAGGGATTCAGCCACCCCGGGCCCAAGCTTTTCTTCGAGGACCGGCATGACTTCCACGCGTGTCCTGGAGCGGGCGAAGGCGGGATCGGCGTTGCTCGGATCGTGCCAGGGGTCCAGTTCCTCGACGTCGCAGATCTCCACTGTTTCCTGGCGGCGGAGACCGAGGAATGGGCGGAGAAGCCGGCCGCGGGCAGGGCGCATGCCTGCCAAGGAGCGTGTCCCGGAACCCCGGGCCAGGCCGAGGAGCACCTGTTCAGCCTGGTCATCCAGGGTATGGCCGAGCAGGATCGCATCACACCCCAGGTCATCGGCGGCGGATTCAAGGGCCGCATGCCGGGCGTCCCGCGCTGCGGCCTCGGGGCCATACCCGGTTGCTGCGACGTCCACTGTCCGCACTTCCACGGGAGAAAGCCCCAGCTCGCGCAAAACAGATGCGGTCCTGGCAGCTACTTCCGCCGATCCGTCCTGCAGTTGATGGTCAACCACGACGGCGGCAACGGACACCGGATGCCCATCCACGTGGCCGCGCCTGCCGAAATAGGCTGCAATGGCTGCGAGCGCCAGGGAATCCGGACCTCCGCTGCAGGCCACGAGCACCCGCGCGGGGTACCCGGCAACGGCGAGGGCGTTCTGCAACTGTTTCCGTGCTTTGCCGACGACTGGCGCCAGTCGTCCGGGCCGGCGTCGTCCTTTGCCTGCTGAACCCACACCGGAACCTGAACCAGCACCGGAACCGGCCGGAAGGCTCAAAGGCCCATCCGCTCTAGCCACAGCCGGGAGTTGTGGATTTCTTCTTCGGTGGGCAGGTACTCGGCGGATTCCCAGACCTTGTTGAAGCCTTCCATCCCGGCCACGGCAACGACTTCGCGGACGAATTTGGCGCCGTCGGTGTACTGGCGCATCTTGGCATCCAGGCCGAGGAGGTTGCGGATGAACTTCTCCACAACGCCCCGGTCCTTGCCGCGGTCGTTGAAGCGCTGGCGGATGGTCTTCACGGAGGGGACGATGCTGGAATCGACGGCATCCATCACGACGTTGGCGTGGCCCTCGAGGAGGCTCATGACAGCGGTGATGTGGGAGAGGGACGCTTTTTCTTCGGGATTCTGCAGGAGGTCCAGAATGGCGCCACGGCCCGGTGTCTTCTCTGTGGGGTTGCGGTCCCGGAGGGACTTGGCCACTGCGCCGGCCCGTTCAACGAGGGAGTCCATGTTGCCCAGGAGGTTGCCGCTGAGTTTCTCGATTTCGTCGAGCATGTGGTGCCTGAGCCAGGGTGCGGCAGCGAACTGGACGCGGTGCGTTTGCTCGTGGAGGCACACCCAGAGGCGGAAGTCGTCCGGGTGGACGTTGAGTTCGCGTTCCACGGAGATGATGTTCGGCGCCACAAGCAGGAGGCGGCCGCCCGGGGGCACAGTGGAATCGGGTGCCAGGGCAGCGAAGGGATCATACTGGCCGAGCACTTTGCTGGAGAGGAAGGCCAGTACGGCGCCGAGCTGGGTTCCGGTGATGGCCCCGCTGGTTGCAGCTGCCGCCGGTGTCATGGCAACCCCGCTGCGGCTTTCCAGCATCTTCTTCAGCGCAGGCTGGAGCATCACCGAGAAACTCTGGGTATTGGCCTTGGACCACGAGGCCCGGTCCACCACGAGGACATGGGAATCGCGCAGGTCCCGCGCGGCGTCCAGCCCTGTGATGTCGTGCACGTGGGGCACGGAGATATCCGCGTTGAAGCGCAGGTTCTCTACCGCCTTGCCGATTTCCCCGGCGCTGAGCTCAGGGCCGGAGGGGGCAAGTCGGGCAGCCGTAGCGGCGGCCAGATCCCAATTGATCAGGGACTGGGCCCCTGCTGACGATTCGCGGGCAGATGACACCATACGGTCCATCACACCACACGTGGCTGACAGTGAACCCTTAAGTTCGCTGGACGCGGAGCTTTCAGCCCCGGCAGCCGCAGGAGGCCAGTACGGACGCGGATCGGTCCATGGCCACTTTGTTCCCGGCCGCGCCGGGGTCCAGTCCGTTGCCTATGAAGGAGAACACCAGGAGCCGTCCGTCCGCATCCACCACATAACCGCTCAGGGCGATGACGGTGTTGAGGGTTCCGGTCTTGGCGCGGACCAGTCCCGCTCCCCCGGCGGTGCTGGCGTCGCCGTACCTGTCGTTGAGGGTGCCGGTGAGTCCCGCAACGGGAAAACCGTCCAGGGCTGAACGAAGCGCAGGATCCGGACCACTGGTAATGGCCCGGACGACCTCGGCGAACTGCCGGGCACTGACCTGGTTCTCCAACGCCAGTCCCGAAACGTCGGCCAGCTGCATTGAGTCCGTGGCGATGCCCAACTCCCCCAGCCTTTGCCGCACGGCTGCAGTGGCGGCGTCGTAGGTGGTTTCCTTGCCGCTGGCGGCAGCGGTCATCCGCCCCAGGGCCTCGGCCAGGAAGTTATCGGAGGTCTCCAGCATCAGGTCCACTTGCTCGCTGACCGTGGCGGATTCAGCGGCGGCCAGGACTTTGGTGGGGAGGCCTTTGGCGCGTTCGACGCCGGGACTCACCACGACGCCGGCCGCCGCCAACTGCTCCGCGAAAGCCTGGGCGGTGGTCATGGCAGAGTCCTGGGGCCTGGGACCTGTTTGAACGCCGGGTGAATAGCGTCCTGAGTTCAGCGCGAGGGAATACAAGGGAGCAGTTTCGCCGGCCGCCACGTCGTCGAGGCTCCAGGCCGGGTTCAGGGCCGGTCCGGTGAAGAGGGAGTCGTCCACCTTCACCGTGATGGGGCCCTGCACACCCGCTGCGGCCAGGGCTGCCGCAGTGTCCGCGGCCAGGGAAGCCAGGCCGGCACGTCCAAGAATGGCGGAAGGGTCGGAAGCGGACGCACCCAGCAGCACGTCCCCGCCGCCGGTCAGGACCACTGTGGAGGGATTGTCGGATCCGAGAACCTTGGTGGTGAACCGCGCGTCGGGCCCGAGTGCCTTCAGGGCGGCCACGGCGGTCAACAATTTCATGTTGGACGCCGGGATCCTGTTGGCGTTGGCGTCGCGGTCGAACAGGACCTTCCCCGTGATGGCGTCGATGACCATGCCGCTGATGTTGCCCGCGCCATCTGGTTTCAGGGTCCCGTCCAGGAGCCGGGACACTTCGGACGGCAGGGGGACGGGCGCTTTGTCATCCAGGGGCAGCAGCGCGCTGGAGCCGGACAGTTGCGTGGGTTGCTGCTGCCACGCGGGGATCGACGGCGAAGGCCGGGGAACACTGAACAACCCGGGCGCCATTCCGGACACCACGACGGCGCCGACACAGAGCAGGACAACTGCCAACAGCACCGGCCACATCAAGCGCCCCCACACCGTGGGCACCCTCTTCCGGGAACCCCCGTTTTTAACGCCCATCATGGAAGTTGCTTGGTCCTGTCAGTCCTGAAATGTCACCGCCGGTTCAAGAAACCCGGGCCTCTCGCTATATCCTCAATAGTAGTCGGCGGCACCGGCTGTACTTTTGCCTGCCGCCAGCCCCGGGCTAAGCAGCCTGCCTGAGGCACCGTCACCCGTGGCGGCCGCTTCGGCGGAGCAACGCCCCACCCTCACCCGTCAAGGAGCATTCCATGAAGCACGACGTGACCATCGAGATCCCCAAGGGATCGCGCGTCAAGTACGAAGTTGACCACGAAACCGGCCGTGTCCGCCTGGACCGCGTCCTGTTCACCTCCATGCAGTACCCCACGCACTACGGTTTCTTCGAGAACACTCTGGGCGAAGACGGCGACCCGCTGGACGCACTGGTGCTCCTGCAGGACTTCGACCTCCACCCGGGCGTCATCGTTGAATCCCGCCCCATCGGCGTCTTCAACATGACCGACGACGGCGGCGGAGATGCCAAGGTCCTTTGCGTTCCCGTTGACGCACGCTTCGACCACATCCAGGAAGTCAGCGACGTCAGCGAATTCCTGATCAAGGAAATCGAGCACTTCTTCACCCGTTACAAGGACCTGGAGCCCGGCAAGTGGGTCAAGGCCGAGGGTTGGGGCGACCGCGCCGCCGCCGAAGCCGAGCTGGAAGCCTCCATCAAGCGCTACGTTCCGGCCGCAGGCCACTAACGCAGACCACGACGGCGGTTGGCGGGGTTCCCTGGAACCCCACCAACCGCCGTCGTGCTTTTAAAGCAACGCGGGGTCACTTATGGCCCATTCGGGAGTCGAACATGGGCCATAAGTGACCCCGCGTTGCTTTGATGGGCATGACTACCCATCGCGGGAGCTTGCCCGGCCCCCTAGGCTGGGACGAGACTTTTCGATGCTTGCACACAGGGGGTTCCATATGGCTGGGTTTTACGGCGCGGATATCGCGCAACTTCGCAGTCTGGCGGGTGTGATGGGCAAAGCCGCCGACGCCATCAGCCTGCAAAGCACGCAGCTGTCCAACGCGATCAATTCCACGACAGCCTGGCAGGGCCGCGACGCCACGGTCTTCAAGGGTGACTGGAACAGCCAGCACCGGCAGAGCCTGGTCAAGGCCGCCAACATGCTCCGGGAAAACGCGAGCCAGCTGAAGAAGCACGCCAACCAGCAGGAATTCGCCAGCCACAATGACGGCTCGGGCACGTCGGTGGGCGTCCTCAAGGATGTCTACGACACCGCCATGGGCGCCAAAGGTGTGGCTGCTCCGCTGTGGACGGCCTTCAAGTACCTCCTTCCGGTCAAGCCGGACGCCGCCGGAAACGTCATCCCCCGGCACCTGCGGTACGGGCAGACCAAAGAGATCCTGACCAACTGGCGCGCCGGTGGCAGCGTGCTGCGGGACGGCATCACCGCGCTGCGCAACGGCGAAAAGGTCACGGACGTCATCACCGACCTCAAAGCCAACATCCCGTACAGCACGGCATTCCAGGAGGCGAGCAAGTTCTCCAAGGGGCTCCGGATCGCCGGAGCTGTCGCTGCACCACTGAACATCGTGGGCGGCATCAGCGATATGATCAGCCCCCAGCACGACGGTTGGCGCGGAACCGGCGACAGGGTTGCCGGCGGGCTGTCCGTGGTGGGCGGCGTGGGCAGCATCATGCTCATGACGGCCGGCGGCGCGGCCCTTCTGGGTCCCATCGGTGCGCCGATCGTCATTGGTGCCGGGCTGGTTGCCGGAGCGTGGGCGCTGGGCAACCTGGTGGCTGACAATTGGGATTCCATCTCCAACTTTGCCCGCAACCCCGGCAGTTACATTGCCGACGGCGCCAAGGAAGTGGGCAATTTCGCCAAGGATGTAGGCAGTAAGGTGGCAGACGGAGTCAGTAATGCCGCCAAGTCGGTCGGAAACTTTGTCGGAGGGATATTCGGATGACAACGAGCACCATGAATTGGACCGAACGGGATGTCCAGGCCGCAGCCAAGGTCCTGGCATCAGCCAGCGCCATCGGAGCGCCCCTGCCCACGCTGACCGATGAGGAAGTCGTGGCACTGGACGGCGTCCAGCACGAGCAACTGGTGGCATTGCCCTGGCTTTCAGCCCAGGACGCCAACAAGGACATCATGTGCGCCGTGGCCTTGCGCGGGCTGCTCGCCAAGGAACTCGTATACCCGGTGATCTTCGAAGGCGAAACGGAACCCTCCCGTTTGCACGCCACGGAGGAAATCACCGGCGCCCTGACCCTTCGCCGCAGCGGCAGCAACGTTGTCTCCGTCGAGCGGACCGTCTCCACCGGCAAGCGCTGGCTGTACGGCTACGTCCACGACGAGGGCGTCCTGCTGGAGGAAGTGGACGAAGGCGGCCTTCACGGCTTCACCGTTGTCACCCGGGATCAACTGGTACCGCGCCTCGCCGAATTCGTGGATCCCGAGCACGCGGCCGCCCGCGACTCGGACCCTGCGGTGTACACGGAAGCCCAGTTCGAAGCCCATGCCGCCACGGCCCTGGCCGATACGCAGGCCGCAAGCAACGTTGTTGCGTTCAACTCCGACACCAATGAATTTCCTACCGTCACCGTTTACACCGGCCCGTCCGGAGTCCACGTTCTGACGCCTCGCGTGGAGGGCTCGCAGGAGCCCGGCCTTCCGGAGCAGGGCGAGGGCGTTTCCTTCGAACTGAAGGAAACATCGGCCCCGTCCCTGGCCCGCGTCCTGGGCGGACTTGCCGGGCTGGCCTGATCTCCCGCAATCAAGCCGCAACCCGCCGTCGAACCGAAAGCCCCTCATGAGCGCTACGAAGCCCACAACCGCAACCGGCATGGTGGACCCCCTCACCGGACGTGCCGTACGCCGCCACCCCGACACGGGCGCGTACTTCGTCAAGGCATCCGGAGCAGCCCACTTTTGGGGCCGCGTGCTGGATGCGGTCGTGTTCCTGGTGGGCTACGTCATCCTGGCAGCCATCGCCGCAGTGGTCCGTGAGTCCATGATGAACAACGGATCGACGCTCGGGTTCAATGACGGCTTCTGGCTGACCCTGTACGTCGTCCTGTGGTTCGTGGGTCTGTTCATCTACGGCATGATCTGGGGAACTGTGGGCAGCGTCGGTGACGCCGCTGCAGGCATGCGCTCGGTGCGGATCAAGAACGGCACGACGGCGGGTGCCTGGTTGGGCGGATGGCGCGCCATCTGCTGGTCGTTCTTCCCGTTCTTCGTGGTCATGGTTATCGCTGCTGCACTGAGCGGCGGCGGAGATGACACCTGGGATCCCAAGTTTGCTGCCATGGACCGGCGCTCCGGCATCGCCAAAGGCCAGCAGCCGGTCCCGGATCCCAAAGCCGTTGCCGCGGAGCAAGCGGCCTCGGCACAACAGCAAAACCTGCCCAACCTCTATGGCCAGCGCCCGGATGCGCGGCCGTAACTGGCTGGTACGACGTGTTGAGCGCCGGCTTGGACCCGGGCTGGGGCGACTCCGGTATGTCGCTTCTTCGCGGCGCATCTACTGGAAGGCGCTGATTCCCTGCCTGCTGGTTGGCTTCCTCTTTGGAACCATCGCCGAGTTCGTCAGCCCGCTCCGCTCCACCCGGGAGGCCGGACATTTCGGTGATCCCCTGCTCTTCATTGCCGCCAGCGCCCTCACCGGTTTGGTGCTGTGGTCCATGACCCTGCTGGGCAGTTTCCGGAAACTCCTGGTCTTTGACGGGGGAATCGTGGCCAAGTACTCGCAAAAGAGCACCCTGCTGGTGTTTCCTTGGAACGCGATCGCGCCTGGGACGCTCAAGGCCGTGACTACAGCCGACAACACTGATCCGGACAGGCGCCTGGTGGCAAGGAACAAGGTCTCGCTGGGTGCGGGCGGCAGGAACGCAGTAGTGTTCCGGGCCCGCGATACGTTCTGGGTCTTCGCCGCGAACGAGGATCCGGCCCCGCTGGTGAAGGCCATCCAAGGAGCCATGCGCGATTCCGACACACCCGGCGCCGGCCGTCCAGCGGCAGGTGCGCTGCCCGCCGTCGTACTGACTGGACCCACCGCCTTGGACTGAGCCGCCGGAAGTTCGCGGAGCCCGTCACGAAGCAAGTAACAGGGGAATTGTGCCCTTGCAGAGCTGCTACCAGCCGGTAGCATTTGATCCACTATGTTCACTCTCACCATCAACCAGCGCGACAGCCGCCGCGACGGCGATCTTGTGCCGCAGTTGCTCAAGGACCTGCGGCACATTCCTGCCCGCCTGGATTTCGACCGCTCGGTTGAGGATGAGGTGCAGGGCATCGTGGAATCCAGCCACCAGGCCGTGGAGACCGCCTTGATCGCGCTCCGGACCGGCCAGTGGTATGTGGGAATTGGTGTTGGCCCCATCAATGAGCCGCTGCCCAACCTGGTGAAAGACGCCTCAGGCCACGGGCTGGTATATGCCAGGCGGGCCGTGGACAGGCTGCGGTCCAGCAAGGAGCGGATACCCGTCGCGGTGGACGGCCCTCTGGCCGCCCTGGCTTCCGAAGCAGAAGCCGTACTGCGGCTTCTTGGCCATATTGTTCAACACCGCAGCGCTGCGGAGTGGCGGGTGCTGGACCTGCTGACGCCCGGAGTCCGGGGCCAGCAAAAAGCCGTTGCCCAGGAACTGGGTATCACTACGCAGGCTGTGAGCAAGGCACTGGCCCGCGCGCAATGGGCCGAAGAGCACGCAGCACGCCCGGCTGCTGCGCGGCTGCTGCAAATGATCCTCGAAGTACGCTGACACCCGGAAAGGGGACAACTTACGTCGCAATGAGGATGCACTGCGGCGTTTGCTGTCCCCTTCCCGGGTTGCAGGCCAGCTTACTGGTTGCTGACGTTGTCCTTGGCTGTCTCTGCCCGGTCCTGGACGTCGGCGGCCGCGGCCTGGCCTTCATCCTTGACGTTGGCAGCAGCTTCCGTGGCGCTGTCCTTGACGTTCTGCATGGCGTCCTGGGCGGGCTCGCGAAGGTGCTCCGCGACTTCCTGTGCCGCGTGGCTCAGCTCATCGGTCAGCGGCTGGGCTGCTTCCTTGACTGCCTGCGCTGCTTCGCGCTCCTTTTCAGAGGCGGGGAACAGCGAGGAGACCAGAAGGCCGGCGCCGAAAGCAATCAGCCCTGCGGCGACAGGGCTGCCCTGGGCCTTGCGGGTGATGGCCTGCGGGGCATCGCCGATATCCGAAACCACTCCGGACACAGAGTCCTGTGCTTGGTGGGCGGCGGTGCTTGCCCGGTCCTGGACGTCGTCGCGGGCGCCGAAAACAGCTGTCTTGATCTTGTCCACCCGGCGGTTGACGATGTGTGACGGCGTGACTTTGTCAGCCACGGCATCAACGTTGGTGCTGAGCCGGCGGCGCGTTTCTTCAATGTCCGCGCGCAGGGCGTCGGGGTTCTGCGTCATCGTGTCTCCTCAGTGTTGGGTTTCAAAGCGGGTGGTATTTCCTTGACCGTCTCAGCGGTCCGGGGCATGCCTTTGATGGTGTTCAGTTCCTTGCGGCCCTTGACCGCCAGGACCGCAGCGACGATTCCCCAGATGACCGCGACGATGACGGCGGACCACCCGAGTCCAACGAGCTGGCCCAAGGCCCACCAGAGGGCTATGGACAGGAACAGCACCGTGATGTGGCCGGCGTAGGCAGCTCCGCCCAGCAGTCCGGCGCCCTTCCCTGCCTTGGTGGCGGACTCCTTGAGTTCCACCTTGGCCAGCTCCACTTCCTGGCGCATCAACGTCGAAACGTCACGCGTCAGGTCGCCCAGCAGCTCGCCGAGTGGCAGGTTTTCCGCCTTCTCGTGGGCCGCGGTGGGGGGCAAGTCGGTGGGACTGCTCATCGGTTACCTCCGTACTGCGAATTGTCCGGATCAAGCGGGCCCGCGAGCGGATCGCCCTGCGCCTTGATCCCGCCGGCTTCGGTCTCCGGGTACGGGAGCGTGGAGCCTTCGAAGCCTCCGGTGGTTCCGGCGTCGTACCCAGGCGTTCCGGGAGTTCCCACGGTGGTTGCCGAGCCGTATCCTGCAGTGGTTGCCTGCGGTCCGGGCAGATCCACGGCCGGAGGCGTTACCGCTCCGCCGGAAGAGGGGTAGTACTCCGCGCGGGGGGTGGTTGCCGGCGTCGTGCTTTGCGCCGAGGCGGCATCGGAGGCGTTACCGGCCATGCCACGGCCCAGTCGACCTGCAAGGACACCGGCTCCGGCGGCCAACAGGAGGAACGTCCCTGGCTTGCGGCGGGCGAAGCCCTTGACCTCGTCGAGCAGCGAACCGGGATCGCGGCCTTCCAGCCACTGCGCAACGGATGAAGACCGCTGGGCAGCCTGTTGGACGAGATCCGTGGCAACGCCGCCGTCCTGGGTGGAATTTGCCATGGTCGACAGTTCGTCAGAGATGGAGCGCAGCCCTTCGGCAACGCGCTGCTGCTGGACCTGGGCCTGGTCGGCAAGCTCACCCTTGGTCTGGGTGAGCAGCTGGCGGGCGTTCACCTTGACCTCACGGGCTACGTGGCCGGCCTCGGTTTTGGCGGTGTCCACCACTCCGCTGGCCGCGTCACCGACGGCTCCGGCCACACCCGCGGCCTCTTGCTTGGCAGTTTCAACGGTGCCGGAATCCGCAGATCCGGTACCGGAACCTGCGGAACCAGTTGTTAACGTGGCATCGGTTTCAACGTCCGGCGAGTCCAGGTAGCTTCCGGAAAAAGGCTCGGTCCCTGCGTGGGCTCCGCCTCTCGGCGCCGCGAAGCTTCCGTCCTGCGGCGATTGGCGCTCAGTCATTGTTGCTCTCTTTCCACAGTTGGCAGGCTGCGGACAGCAGCCGGAATAGTAAGCATCGTTACTATCAATGGGTGTGTACCCGGATGCCGTGGTTCTAATCACATGAATCCAGTAATCATGGTTCCGCTCACGTTCAGCGCCTTCCGCTCGACACCAGGGCACATACCTGCGACCGTTGGATTGATGAGCCCCATGCCCTCCAGGCGACGGCTGATTCCCGCGCTGCGTAAAACCGTCACCCGCCATCGACTCCTGTTCGCCGCCAAAACAGCCATCGCTGCTGGATTGGCCTGGTACATCGCCCCCTTCATGCCCGGCCCCGCCGCTGAGTACCCGTACTACGCGCCCCTGGGTGCCTTGGTCAGCATGCACCCCACCGTGGCGGACTCCGCCAAGCACGGACTCCAGAGCCTGGCCGGCCTGGTGCTGGGTATCGGCATGGCCTTCGCCATCACCACGGTCACCGCACCAACAGCCTTTGCCGTCGCCCTGGTCGTGGGACTTGGCGTGCTGATCGGCGGCCTGCCCCGGCTGGGAAGTGCCTCTGAATGGATTCCCATGGCTGCGTTGTTCGTCCTGGTGTTGGGCGACTCGAACACGGAGGGGTTCTCCTTCGCGTACGTCCTGCAGATGGCACTGGGCGTCGCCGTGGGGTTCGCCGTCAACTGGCTGGTGGTTCCGCCCCTGCACCTGGACGACATCGACCCCGCGATCGCCGGCCACCAGGAAGCACTTTCACGGCAGCTCAAAGACATGGCGAAGGCCATGGAGGAGTCCTGGCCGCCCAACCACGAAGCATGGGCGAGCCGCAGCGACGAACTGTCCCTCACTGCGGCCGCGGTGCGGACAGCGGTGCACCAAGCGGAACTGAGCGCCAAGGCGAATCCCAGGTCCCGGCGTCGTGCGACCCGCCTGCCGGCCGATCTCTCAGGTTTGCGGACCCTCGAACGGCTCACTTTCCACGTCCAGGACATCACCGACGTCCTGGCAAGTGCCATCTGGGAAGAAGGCGCCGGAACAGTCATCCCGGATGCTGTGGTGGGCTACCTTTCGGAGTCTTTGGAAGCCGTGGCCTCCGTTGTGGACCACTGGCGGGACGGGGAATCCGGCGAGCTGACCAGACGCATGGCTGATGCGAAGGACAGCATCACCGCCCTGAGCAACGCCGTGGCCGAGGCTGCCGCGGGCCAGGCACCCGTGAACGCACCGGCTTCCGTGGCCATGAGCCTGCGCCGGATCCTGACCGTGGTGCTGTCGTCGGAATAGGGCTGGACCTACCTCAGCGCGGCCTCAGCGGGGGCGACCCTGTCCGGCCCTTGCCCGCTCCGATTCCCTCCAGCATCTCTGCCAGGGACTCCAGCGAAGAATGCTTCGGCGACCAGCCCAGCAGGCTGTGCGCACGGGAACAATCCATGATGGGCGCGTTGGCCGCCATGTCCACCCAGCCGCCGTCGGTCACCTGCAGGCGCAAACGCCACGTGGCCTCGACGACGGCGCGAAGCACCGCGAGCGGGAACGGCAGCAAACGCCTGGCCTTGAAGATCCATGCGAGCGCGTTGGGGTCGATCACCGGTTCGGCGGCAATGCTGTAGGCGCCCTCGGCCTTGTGCTCCAACACCCGCCAGTACGCATCCGCGGCGTCCGCCGTGTGTACGGCCTGGAACACCAACTCTTTGGGTAGGGCCAGCACCGGGAGCCATGGCTTACGCGGAACCAACCGGGGCAGGAGCCGGCCGAGGAAGTAGCGGCCCACTTCGCTTCCGCCTCCGGAGCTGAACATCAAAGCCGGGCGGAGGCGGGCCACCACAATGTCCGGGTTCTCTTTGGCGAACTCGTCCAGGAGGCGTTCCTGCTCCGCTTTGTCCGCGCTGTAGTGCGAGCTGCGGATACCGCCAGTGGGCCAGCCTTCCTTGGTGCGTTGGTCCTTCGGCGCCGGCGAGTAGGCTCCCACGGAGGAAGCGCAGACAAAGTGCCCCACCCCGGCTTTGCGCGCGGCGGCCAGGACGTTGGCCGTGCCCTCCACGTTGGTGCGTCGCAGCAGTTCCCTGTCGTGGTTGGGCTGGATGAGCCAGGCCAGATGAACCACGGCGTCGGCCCCGGCGAGGGCAGTTTCGAGTGCCGGTTGGTCCGTGGGCGAGCCGATGTCCAGGGTGTGCCACTCCACCCCGTGGTAGGGGGCGGCATCCGGATCCGGTTCCCGGCGTACCACGCCCACAAGTTCCAGGTCCGCGCCCTCTTCGGAACGAGCCTTCTGCAGCCGTTTGAGCAGTTCCGTTCCGCCGTGTCCGGTGGCTCCGATGATCGCAATGCGCATGCGTGGTTCCTCAGCCTTCCTGGTTCTCGCCGCTTGAGCGGATGCGTTCGAGCACCGCTGTGGTGGAATGCTCGGGCACGTAGTCCAGGATGGTCACCGTGCCGCCGTAGCTTTCCACGGCTTCCGTCTCCTGGAGCATTTCCGGGGTGTAGTCCCCGCCTTTCGCGTAGACATCGGGCTGCAGGAGTTCGATGAGCGGGATCGGCGTGGGGGTATCGAAAATGGTCACATGGTCGACGCAGCTCAGGGCGGCGATGACGGCGGCCCGGTCGGCTTCGTGGTTGACCGGGCGGTCTGGACCTTTGAGTTGCCGTACTGAGGAGTCGCTGTTCAGTGCCACCACCAGCACGTCGCCCAGCTGCTTGGCCTGGTTCAGGTAGCGGGTATGGCCGCGGTGGAGGACATCGAAGCAGCCGTTGGTGAGCACTATCCTGCGTCCTTCCCTGCGGTGCTCCTGGATGTGTGCAGCCAGCTCTGTGTCCGTCAACGCCGTGTCCGCGAAGCCGCTGAGGTGTTTGGTGAGTTCGCTGGTGGTGCAGACAGAGGTTCCCGGCCTGTGGACCACGACGTCGGCGGCCGCTTGTGCCAGATCCACACTGGTGGTCAGGGGCAAGCCTGCCGCCCGGGCCAGGGTCAGGGCGGCGACGAACGTGTCGCCGGCTCCGGAGGCCTGCTTCTCCGCCTGCGGCCGGGCCCAGGTGCGGTGCGTCGCCGGTTCCGTTGGCGTGCTGTCAGGACGGATGGTCAGCGTCCCCTCCCGGTCCAGGGTCACGACGACGGCGGCCGCACCTGAGGCGCGAAGGAGCTGGTCCGTATGCGCTTCCACGAAGGGGCACCGGGCGGCACCGCCCGGGAATTCCGCACCGATCAGCCTTGCCGCTTCCTGGGCGTTGGGGGTAGCCAGGTCCGGTCTGAGTCCGGCCCAGTCGGCTGGGTTGTGGGCATCCACCACAACAAGCGTGTCCTGCCGGGGCTCCGGTACACCGCCGTCAACGCCGGGGGCCAAGTGATCCAGGATCGCACTGCGCACCGGGCCTTCCAGTGCCCCTGCGCCGTAGTCGCACAGCACCACGGCAGCGGAGCCACGAAGGGCCTCCGGCACTGCGGCGGCCATTTCCCCACGGCCCGCGTCGGGAATTTCCGTGGCGGCATCGTCCAGCCGCAACATCACTTGCCCGGCGCTGCTCACCCGGAACTTGGTAGTGGTGGTCATGGCAGGGTGCCGGACCATGTGGGAAACGTCGACTCCTGCTGCTTCGAGGGCGGCGGCCAGTGTTGCCCCGGCAGCGTCCTCGCCGATCAACGACACGAAGCGCACCTCGGCGCCCAAGGCTGCGAGGTTCATCGCGGTGTTGGCAGCACCGCCGGGAGCGAAGTCGCGGCGCTGGACCTGGACTACGGGAGCGGGGGCTTCGCGGCAGAACCTTTCGATGGTTCCCTCCCACCAACCGTCAAGGATGGAGTCGCCGATGACCGTCACGACAGGGCGTTCCTCGGCCAAACGGCCCGGCAACCAGTCAGCCAGGCCTTCTTGATTGGATAGGCGTGCCATGGGGTACCTTCCGGTAGAACGGCATGTTCCTGTTCCCGACAGGTACCCCGCGGCACGCGCTTCACACGCCGGACCCGGGAGTTTTCGCTACCTTGAAGAAAGAAACCGCTCATGGATGTTCGTTTGTGTCCCGGAATGGGGCCCGTGCTGGAAAAGTTCCGTGGAGTCCAGCGGATCGCGGTGCTCAGGGGCGGCGGACTGGGCGATTTGATCTACACCTACCCCGCCCTGAATGCACTGAAAAGCGCTTATCCGCAGGCCACCGTCACGCTGCTGGGCACGCCCGTGCACGCAGCCCTGGCCGCCGCTACGGACGGTCCGGTAGACGACGTCGAATTGCTTCCGGTGGCGCGCGGCGTCCACGACGGTCCCCGCAACGGCGAGCACTTCGAGGACGATGCTGAGGACACGGCCGCCCAGGAAGCCTTCTTTGAGGCGATGCGGGCCAGGGCGTTCGACCTTGCGCTCCAGATGCACGGTGGTGGCCGGTTTTCCAACCCCTTCCTGCTCCGGCTGGGGGCGCGGCACACGGCGGGAACGCGCACCAAGGACGCCGAACATCTGGAGCGGAACCTGGACTACGTCTACTACCAGAACGAACCGGAGCGCTGGCTGGAAGTAGCCGGCCTGGCCGGGGCACCCGGCGGTGTCCCCGCTGTCCTGCTCCCCAAGCACGGGCACCGGCAGAACATTGCCGGGTTAAGGGACCCTCTGCGGTCATCGCTGGTGGTGGTCCACCCGGGTGCCACCGATCCGCGAAGGCGGTGGCCGGCGTCGACCTTTGCCGAAGCTGCGGCGGGCGTCGCGGCGGAAGGGGCGCAGGTGCTGGTCGTCGGCGACAGCTCGGAAAAGGCGTTGGCCCAGGAAGTTGCCGGGCTGGCCCGGCGGCAGCTCACGGAGTCCCATCGGCAGGCCGTGACGTCCGTGGCCGGCGAGCTCGACGTCGGAGATCTGGCGGCCCTGCTGGCAGAGGCGTCGGTAATGCTGGCCAGCGACAGCGGCCCACGGCACCTGGCACAAGCACTTGGCACTCCCACTGTGGGGGTCTTCTGGCTGGGCAACGCCATCAATGCCGGCCCGCGCGGGCGGGCCATGCACCGCGTCCACATGTCCTGGGTGACTCGCTGCCCTCGTTGCGGGGCGGACATCACCCAGGTCGGCTGGACGGCTCCGCACTGCGGCCACGACGACACCCTCATCAGGGGCATCGCCGTGGCCGACGTTGTTCAGGACGTGCTGGACCTTACGGCCACGAGCCTTCTTCTGCGGGGCAAATAAGGAGTTCGCGGACCTCGCTGCCGAACGGCTGCGAGAGGGCGAACACCACGGCCTGCGCCACATTGGCGGGGTCGTTGAGCTTGGAGTCGTCCTGCGGCTTGTACTGTTCGTCGCGGTCATCGAAGAAGTGGGTCTTCATGCCACCCGGGATGATGGTGGTGACCCCGATGACTCCCCCGGTTTCGGCCGCGAGTGCGCGGCTGAAACCGATCACGCCGAACTTTGACGCGCAGTACGCGGTGGCGTCCGGCAGTGCCCGAAGGCCAAGGGTGGAGGCGATGGTGATGACCCGGCCGCGGGATCCCTTGAGGTACGGCAGGGCTGCCCGGACCACGGAGACCGTTCCCAGGAGGTTGACTCCGATGACCTTTTCCCATTCCTCGGCCGGAACGTCGCCCAGCTTTCCGCAGCGGTCGATCCCTGCGGCAGTGACCACTCCGTCCAGGCCGCCCAGGCTTTCGGCGACTTCCTTGACGGCCGATTCCACGGCCTGCCGGTCGGAGACGTCCACTTCCAGGGCTTTGGCCCCCGAGACGTTGCTGACGTCCCGGTCAAAGACGAACGGCGTGCCGCCGGCGTCGCGGATGGCCTCAACGATCGCAGCGCCAAGGCCGGAGCCGCCTCCGGTGACGATGACGCGTCCAGGTGTTTGCGTGTTCATGCGGTTCCTTTCGTTGATCCTGCTGATGGTCAGCTGACCTTGGCAAGGGCTGCAGCCAGGCCGCTGGTGGAGCGTGCCGGATGGAAGGGCACTGTGACACAGCGCCCTCCCCACGCCTCAAGGACGCGGGCTTCCGGCAATTCTTCGGGGGTGTAGTCGCCACCTTTGACCCAGATATCGGGCCGGATTCCGCGGAGGCAGGCTTCGGGGGTGTCTTCGTCAAAGACCACCACCGCGTCAACGCATCCGAGCGCCAGCAGCAACTCGGCACGGTCTTCCGCACTGACAATGGGCCGATGCGCGCCTTTGAGCCGCCGGACGGATTCGTCCGAGTTCAAGCACACGATCAGGCAGTCGCCCATGCTTCGCGCCGCTGCCAGCGTCCGGGCGTGGCCCGCGTGGAGGAGGTCGAAGCATCCACCCGTGGCCACTACGGTGCCTCCGGCTTCGCGGGTGGATCGGGCCAGGCGGACTCCGTCCTGGCGGAGGTCGGCGCTATCCACCAGTTCCAGACCCTTGGGTTCGACGACGGGTCCCGCCCCGGGCGCCACCTGGACCGCTGTTTCGTCCCCCACCATTGCGAGCGCCGCCGCACCGCCGGCGGCCAGGAATGCTGAAGCGTCCCCGACGGCCCGCGCGGCAGCTTCCGCCGGGCCCAGTCCTTTGCCCAGGTGAACAGCGAGGCTCCCGGCAAGACGGTCGCCGGCACCACAGGGATCATTGACGTGGGTCTTCGGGGCCGGAATGCCCTGCGGCTGAGCGCCCGCCGCGAGCAGGACGGCGCCGTCCTCGCCCTTCGTCACCAGCACGGACGCGCTTCCCCACGCGTCCAGCAGGAACCGCCCGGCAACTTCGGCCCCAAGGTGGTTCCCCTCCAGGCCTGCGGCCTTGGCAAAGGCGAGTGCTTCGGCAAAGTTGGGTGTCACCACGGACACTCCCGCCACGGGGACCGAACCGGCGGGGTGCGGATCCCACACCACCGGAACATGCCGGGCAGCTTCCGCGAGCGACGCCCGGATAGCCGGGTTCGCGGTGATTCCCCGCCCATAATCTGCCACCACCACGGCGTCCGCCGACACGATGGCTCCGAGCATCTCCCCGGTACTGGACGGGACGGGGGCCGGTGAACATCCTTGATCGAACCGGACCATCGGATGCGTTCCGATCCGCACCCGGGTCTTGGTGGGCGTGGGAGCCAGCGGGGCTCCGGCGAGCACGGAAACACCAGCCAGTGCGCGCCTGAGGTGGCTTGCGCCGTCGTCGTCCGCCAGCGCGGTGACCAGCGTGACGTCGTGGCCGTCGCGCGCGAGCACGGTGGCGACCAGCCCTGCGCCACCCGCCCGACGCCGGACGTCCGCGACATCGACCACCGGCACCGGCGCGTCGGGGCTCAGCCGGGTGGCGGCACCGTTGATGTCGACATCCAGGAGCAGATCGCCAACAACCGTGATCTTCATGGTCAGCCACCCACCTGAGTGCCGGCACGCCGTGCGATCTCCGCGTCAAAGGCCCGGCACACGGCGTGGACCGCGATGAGGTGGCCTTCCTGCGCGTTGGCTGCGATGGCGTCCACTGTGACGGCTTGGTCGCAGGCGTCGGCGAGCGGGTTGGGGCCAGGGCCGGTGAGGGCCCAGGTAACGATGCCGCGGTCACGCGCCGCACGGACAGCTTTGAGCAGGTTGGGACTGCGTCCGCTGGTGGACAGAAGCATCAGTACGTCACCTGCCCGGCCGTGGGCCCTGACCTGGCGCGCGAACACTTCCTCATAGCCGTAGTCGTTGGACAGCGCGGTGACCGCGGATGACTCGGCGTGGAGGGAGATCGCGGAGAAGGGCGCCCGTTCGTCGTCGAACCTGCCCACCAATTCGGCCGTGAAGTGCTGGGCTTCCGCCGCTGATCCGCCGTTGCCCGCCGCCAGAAGGCGCTGCCCGGACAGCAGCCTGGCTGCCAGCTCCGTTCCCCACCCGGACAGCCGGTGCGATTGCGAGCGCAAAGACTCCAACGCGGGGAGGACGTTGTCCAAGTGCCGGGTGACTTCGGTGTTGTGGGTGGGATCGCCGGGATCGGTGGCCCAACGCGCCGGCAGGGCGTCGGGTACGCGGCCCGCGAGCACGGACTCGGTAGTCACACGGCTTTCAAAGGTCACAGCGCCGTTCCTTCCAGTGGTTCCAGGACTTCATCGGCCTGCCGCGACAACCCGGCAGCCAGAACAGATCTGTACGCTTTCTCGGTGTCCGCGGCGATGCGTTCCCAGGAGTACCGGGAACGTGCCCGGCGGGCACCGGCGCGGCCCATGTCAGCACGAAGCTCCGGGTTTCCCAGCAACCTGGCCAGTGCTTCGGCAAGGGCTTCGGGATCCTTGGGCGGGACATGCAGTCCTGTCTTCTGGTCCACGACCGTTTCCCGGAGTCCGCCCACCGCTGCAGCCACCACGGGCACGCCGCAAGCCATTGCCTCGAGGGGAACGATGCCGAACGGCTCGTACCAGGGCGCGCAGACCACGGCATCCGCGCTGCGGAAAATCGCGGGCATGGAACCACGGGGCACTTGGCCGCGCATGGTCATCTTGTCCTCAACGCCGAGCTCTTTGGCCAAGGACCTGAGCCGTTGGGCTTCGGGATCCTCTTCGAGATTGAGGGCGTCCCCGGAACCACCAACAATCAGCAGCTCCACGTCGTTGAAGCCGGCCTCAGCCAGCAGGGGCAGGGCCTGGATGATCAGGTCCACTCCCTTGCGTTGCACGAGGCGACCCACGCTCAGGATCCGGTGCGTGCGGGACTTGGGCTCGGCGTCGGACGTTCCTGTGAAGAGGTTGAGGTCCACGCCGCAGGGCGCGATGGAGATTTTTGACCGGCTGATGCCCAGGGCTTTGAGTTCGAAGACCTCGTCCGGGCACGTGGCGATCACCCAGTCAGCGGTGCGGCCCACCCAGGGTTCCAGCCACTGCCGGGCGGGCGGGCTGGTGTCTGCGGCCCCCTGGTGCCTTCGTTTGACCGAGCCCAGCGCGTGGAAGGTCTGGACCACGGGCACGGGATCGGCAGCTCCCGCCCGACGCGATGCCTGGATTGCCGCGAGGCCGGACATCCAGAAGTGGGCATGGACCACGTCCGGCAGTTGGCCCGCCCAATCGGCGCAGATACCGTCCGCCAACTCGCCCATGAAAGGCAGCAGTTCGTCCTTGGGAACCCTTTTGGCCGGACCCGCGTCAACGTTGACCACGGTGAGTCCTGGACCAACCTGCACCTTTGCGGGCAGTCCGGGATCGTCACGCCTGGTGTACACCGTGACCTGATTGCCACGGTCGGCCAAGGCCGAGGAGAGTGCCGCAACGTGGACGTTCTGTCCTCCGGCATCAACGCCTCCCAGGGCAGCCAGCGGACTGGCGTGTTCGGAAACCATGGAGATTTTCATGGGTGCGTCCTCTCTGTGTCATGGCTCGCGGCTGTGTGGCGGCCGACGGGCAGCCCGGCCAGGAGTTCGTCCCAGGCGCGGTGGAATTTGCCCAGACCGTACCGTTCCAAGGCAGCCTCCCTCGCGACGATCCCCATCGCGTACGCGTCCTCGGGGTCATCCAGCAACCGCTTTGCGAACCTTTGGAGTTCGCCGACGTCGTTGGAGACCAGGCCTGCTCCGCGCGGTATCGCCCGGGCCGCTTCGGTGGTGGCCAGGGCCAGTACGGGCATGCCCAGGTGCATGGCTTCCAGCAACGCCAGGCCCAGCGAGGTCCACCGCAGGGGATGCAGGTAGAGGCGGCAGCGGGCAAGTTGCCCGTGGAGTTGCCGGGCGGGCAGGTCTCCGGAGATCCGGAGTCTGTCGTTGCCGAACCCAAGGCTCTCCAGGTCCAGTTCCCGGGGCAGTGCTTCGGCGCCCATTCCGAAGACCCTCAAAGGCCCCATGCCCGCGAATCCCGGGAGCAGGTCCGTTCCGGTGACGCGGCCGCGCCGGACGGGTTCGTTGACCACCACACCCATTTCTTCCAGCTCGCCGGTGTAGAGATGGCCAGGATCCGGGATGCCGTGTTCAATGACCGTGGTGCTTGCCGAGCCCGTGTCCCAGAAAAGCTGGTTGAAGTAGGTCACGTGGACCACCGGTATGCTGCTCTGGTCCGCCAACGGATGCAGCGTGAACGGAACGTCGCCTTTGGGGGTGTTGTGTTCCAGGTACACCGCTGGAAGATCGACACCCGGCCGGCGTCCCAGAATCCGCGCCACTGCCGCGATTTCCTCGGGGCGTTGCAGGACCACTGCGTCCACACTGTCCGGGTCGAGTCCGTCCAGGTCCACTTCCTGAGCCGCGGCTGGCCAGTCACGGCCACCGCGCCCCAACCCCCAGGCGCCGCCGTCGGACGTTTTCGGAAGCAGGTATTCATGCCGGCCGCGGACGAAAGCCTCCATCCACCCGCCGTGGACGTGCCACACCAGGATCCTCATGGTTTCCACACCTTTCGCCGGCTGGTCAGGGAGGAGATGCCTCCCAGGAGCCTTTCCACCGCTTCGACCACCTGTTCCGGGGTTACGGAGCTCAGGCATGGGTGGCCGGGGACGGGACAAATGCGGGCACGGGAGTTCTTGCAGGCAGCGTCCTGGTCACCCAGCAGCTCCAAGGGGACGCCGTAAGGAGCCCAACGGATGGCCGGGACCACAGGCGCGAACAAGCACACCACCGGGGTTCCAACCGCTGCCGCCAGATGGGCGGGCCCGGTGTTTCCGGTCACTACGACGGCGGCCCCGGCCAGTACCGCCGCCAGCGTCCGGAGGTTGGTTCCGCCGCCGAGGTTCCTGGCAGAAGGGCCGGCCACCGTTGCCGTGAGAGACGCTTCGCTGGGGCCGCCCGTGACCACCACCCGGTGACCGTAGGCTTCGAGCAATTCCACGGTTGCCGCATGGTGCAGTGCAGGCCAGGCCCTGGCCGGTGCCGCAGCGCCCGGGTGGACCACGATGTAGGGTCCCGCTTCAGCCAGTTCATCCGCCAATCCCTCATGGTCCGGGCCCGGGGTGATGCGCAGTTTGCCGTCGTCACCGTTGGGCAGGACGTAGCCGCCGGCTTCGGCGATGGTGAGGGCACGCACGGTTTCCGGCTGGTCTTCGGGGAAGTCCTCGCCAGGTTTCAGGCGGACGTCCAGGAGGGAGCCGGCGTAGTCCGTGGATGCGCCGGTGATTTTCGTGACCCCGGCGAGCCGCAGGAGCAACGCCAGCGGGAGCGGAGATTGGTGGAAGGACGTGAGGATCACGGCCTCCTGGATGCGGGAGCTGCGGACGAAATCAATGAGTCCGTTGGTCATTTCCCCGGTTACGGGTGGGGCCGGATTCACTATCCAGGGCGACGCCCACGTGTGCACCTGGGTCACCCCTGGCAGCATCCCTGCGGCGGCTGCCCCGTCCGGGCCGCAGAGGAGGACGACGTCGTTGGGCCGGCTGCCGTCGGAACGGTTTCCGTTCGCCACAGCACGCAGGGCGGGCCCTGAGAGAAGGACGTCACCCATGCTGTCCAAACGGGCTACCAGGACGCGGCTCATGCAGGGGCGCCCTGTTCTTCCGGCGTCCCTGCGAGAAGCAGTTCCACGGCGTGGCCCAGGTCCATGGCCACCAACCCTGCAGCATCGATCTCCTCTTGCCGGGTCACAGGCGTGGGCACCAGCACTCCACGGGAGCCGGCAGCCGTGGCAGCCTCGATGTCGGAGCCGATATCGCCAATGAAGGCAATCTCTTCCGGCGCGATGTCCAAAGTGGTGCACGCGGCCAGGATCATTCCGGGAGCGGGCTTGCGGCATGCGCAGCCGTCTTCCGGTCCATGGGGGCAGATTTCCCACACGTCGAACGGGCCCAGCAGCTGCTCCACCTGGCGGTTCACCGATGCCACCTGGTCCAGGGTCAGCAGCCCGCGGGCCACGCCTGACTGGTTGCTTAACACTCCGGTGGCCAGGCCCGCCGCGCGGACTCTGTCCAGTGCTTCCAGGGCGCCGGCCATGGGCCGCACCAGCTGCGGATCGCCGTTGTACGGCACATCGACAACGAGTGTTCCATCGCGGTCAAACAGGACCGCCTTCAACGTTCCGGTTCCTCCCATACCCGCAACGTTCCCCAGTTCTCCTGACGCTAAACAACGCGGCAGTGAGAAGTTTCGTACCGCTAGACTCACAGCGGGAGGCCTCTATGGACATAGCTTTGGACAGTGACGGGAACCGGAACCAACCCCTGCTGCTTGCCCTGCGCGCCCTGAAACTCGGCGACCTCCTGGTGGCGGTTCCGGCCCTGCGGGGCTTGCGGCGGGCGTTTCCGGAGCACCGGATTTTGTACGCCGGGCCGGCCTGGATCGCGGGGGCCTTGGAGTTGGTGGGCGGTGTTGAACACCTGCCAACACCAGGGTTGGACGAGCCTCTCACCCTTCCGCACGGTTCGGTGGATGTGGCCGTCAACCTGCACGGAAACGGCGCGGAGAGCCGGCTCCGCATTCAGGAACTGGGCGCCAACCGCGTTGTTGCACACGCATCCGACGGAATCGCCGGACCTTCATGGATCACCGGCATTCCGGAACGTGAACGCTGGACCCGCCTGCTCACCTGGCATGGGATCGACGCCGATCCCCTCGACTACCGCCTCAACCGCCCCACCGTCTCCTCGCCACGCCCCGGCGCCACCGTGATCCATGTGGGTGCCGCGTACGGGAGCAGGTTGTGGCCCGTGGAACGGTTCGCCGACGTCGCTGTCGACCTCGCCGCTGCAGGGCACCGCATCGTCCTCACAGGGGGCGCTTCGGAGCGTGCCCGGGCGGAGGAGGTGGCCGCTTTGGCAAGGCTCAAGGGAGCAAACCTCGACGACGGCCTGCTGGCCGGGCAGCAGGGCCTCGCCGAATTCGCGGCAACCATCGCAGAAGCGCGCCTGGTGGTTTCCGCCGACACCGGCGCAGCCCACCTGGCATCCGCCTACGAGCGCCCTTCCGTGGTCCTCTTCGGGCCGGCACCAGCGGAGGAGTGGGGACCGCCGCCGGGACCGCACGTGGTGCTGACCGCCGTCGAACTCCGCCGCGGTGATGTCTTCTCGGCCGAACCCGACCCCGCACTGTTGGCCGTCAGCGTCCGCGACGTACTGGACGCCGTGGAGCGTCTTGGCTGCTAGGCAACGGCGGCGGTCAGGGGGCGGTCCCGTTCCGGAGCTGGGCTTCGTCGTCCAGCAGTTGCTTCTGGAGGGCAACCAGAACCCTTGAGAGTTTCCGTGACACCTGCATCTGCGAGATTCCCAGGGCTTCGGCGATGGTGGACTGCGTTTCCTCCTGGTAATAGCGCCGGTAGAGCAGGTGCCGGTCTTCCGCACTCAATCCGCGGATGGCGTTCCGCAGCGCAAGAACGTCTTCGAGCCTGTCTGTCGGGCAACCGAAGGCGGACAAGGATCCGTGAAGTCCGTCGCGGCCTTCCGCGGCGGGGGCATCCAGCGAATCGGGCCGCTTGCTGGTTCCAGCCGTCAGGGCTTCCTGCACCAGGCCCGGCTCAAGCTTCAGGTCCGTTGCCACATCTTGCGGTGACGGCGTCCGCTGCAGGGTTTGGGTCATCTCTTCCGTGCGGGCCAACACTTGGCGCCGCACGTCCTGGATGGGACGCGGTGGCCGCACTACCCAGCAATGGTCGCGAAGGTACCTTTTCACCTCGCCGGCAATTGTTGGGGCTGCATAGGCCGGGAAGCTGACGCCCTTGGCTTTGTCGTAGCCGCGTGCCGCCTTGATCAGGCCCATGTAGGCAACCTGGCGGACGTCATCCAGGTCATGGGTGTGGGCGGAGTATCGGGCGGCAATGGACTTGGCCAGATTGAGATGGTCCAGGACCAGGCTGTCCTGGAAGCTTTGCCGGATGCTCCCTTCGGGTGCATTGGCGGGGGGACGTGTCAGGACGTCGGACGGTGGGATTTGTCGCATGGGGCTTCAATCCTCAAACCTGCTGGGGTGGTGAGCCCACGGCAAGACTCCTTAAAAAGAGAAGCACACTTACTATTAGCTTTCAACGGGGTTAGGCTCAAAAGGAAGCCGCGTCCACCGAATCGGAGATTTACATGGAAGAACCACAGCTCGCAGCGCCGAGCACGGTCCTGGCCGATATCCAGGACATGCTGCTCAACACCCCGGATGTGGAAGTGTTCCTCGAGGAGTTGGCACGGCACTCGGCCGGCATGTTCAGCAACTCCGATTCAGAGGTCTACTGCGGAATTACGCTGATGCGTCAGAGGACCGCGGGCACGGTGGCCAGCAGCAGCGAACGTGCGCGGCGACTCGACGAGGTTCAATACGCGTTCGCCGATGGACCTTGCCTCCACGCCTGCCGCGAGGGCACCCAGGTCCACATACCCGACTTTGAAAAAGACAACACCTGGCCGGAATACAACGAGGCCATCACTGGCCACGGCGTACGTTCAGTGTTGGCCGTTCCCTTCCCGCTCCCGGACGACACGTCCACGGCGGGCCTGAACCTGTATTCCGACCGCCCCAACGCCTTCGACGCAGCGGCCGTGCAGCGCGCCAACGACTACGTGGTGCAGGCTTCCAAGGGTCTTCAGCTGGCCATACTTCTGGCACAGCACAGCCAAACAGCGGCAAACCTGCGTGCCGCGATGGAATCCCGCACCGTGATCGACGTGGCGACCGGCATCATCATCGCCCAGAACCGTTGCACCCAGGAAGAAGCGATCGAACTGATCAAGAAGGCTTCGAGCAACCGGAACGTCAAGCTCCGGGTGGTGGCACAGGCAATCGTCGAGTCAGCCGGGGGCGGGCAGGTTCAGACGTACTTCCAGTGAGTACGGATCCTTACAGCAGGCCGCGCAAAACCAGCGCCGCGCCGTCGTCGAGCACTGACGCGGTGACCTCGTCCGCGACGGCGAGCACCTCATCGGGAGCCTGGCCCATGGCGATGCCGCGGCCGGCCCAGGTGAGCATCTCGATGTCGTTGCGGCCGTCCCCGACGGCCACCGTGTTGGCCTGGTCCGTGCCGAGCCGACGGCGGAGGGCCTCCAGGGCGCTGGCCTTGGTGACCCCTTCAGCGGCGATGTCCAACCAGGCCGTCCAGCCGACGGAGTAGGTCACGCCGGAAAGCCCGATGTGCCGGATGGCCTCGTTGAACTCTTCGGATGTGTTCTCGCTGCTGAACACCACTACGCGGACGGCTGTGGCATCGAGCATCGTCTGGAAATCGACACCAATGGACTCCACGCCGAAGCTGGCATCCTGGAAACGCTCCGTGGAAAGGAAGTTGCCGTCCTCGTCCTCCAGGGCGTACTTGGCGTTGGGCAGCCGTTCCCGCAGTGCCTTCAGGGCGGGGGCGGGGTCGAACGTTGCTTTGTGGATGATCTCGTAACCGGATTCCAAGGCGGGATCCAGTCGGAGGGTCACGCCGCCGTTGCAGCACACTGCATAGCCCCGCTCCATGCCGATCTGCTGGATGATCGGCAGCGTCGCGTTGAGGGACCGTCCGGTGGCGATCATGACGTCGTGCCCCTTGGCGACCACTGCCTGGGCAGCGGAGCGAACCTCGTGAGTCATGTGGCCGTCATGGTCAACCAGAGTGCCATCGACGTCCAGGGCGATCATGAGTTTGGTGTTTTCGTTGGGCTGGTCATCGATGCCAGCAACTGGAGTATCAGTCAAAATAGTCATGCTTCCAGTAGACCAGACACCGCCGACACTCAACTAGGACCGGCGCCACAGCGGGCGGTTAACGGAGCGTGAACAGTGTCATCACAGTGCGCTCCGGAGGATGGCGAGTTGCTGCGTTGCCCGGGTCATCGCCACGTACCGGTCCACGGCGCCTTCGATCCCGGCACCGAAATCGTCCGGGTCGATGAGGACCACAAGATCGAATTCAAGGCCCTTGGACACCTCCGGGGTGAGCCGGCTGACCCGCTCCCACTGCGGGTTTTCGCCCAGGACCGGCTGGCTGATGACGCAGGCGGTGCCCTCACTGTTCGCATCGAGCCACGCGTCCACTATCGTTTCCAGGTCCTCTCTCACGCCATGGACCACCGGGATCCCGCTTCTCCGCACCGACGTTGGCACATTGGCGTCCGGGAGGGCGGCACGGATGACGGGTTCGGCCTCCACCATGACTTCTTCGGGAGTGCGGTAGTTGATGCTGAGGCCGGCCAGGGCAACGTTTTCCATGCCCACCCGGTGAAGGCGTTCCTCCCACGATTCCGTAAACCCGTGCCGGGCCTGGGCGCGGTCCCCCACCACTGTGAAGCTACGGGACGGGCAGCGCTGCAGCAGCATCCGCCACTCTGCGTCCGTCATCTCCTGGGCCTCGTCCACCACGATGTGCGCGAAAGGTCCGGTGAGGACATCCGGATCGGGTGTTTCCACAGCGTCCTGGCCTGCCAGCTTCTCCCTCATGTCGTCGCCGCGCAGCATGTACATTTCCAGGTTCTCGGAATCATCGGCGGCAATGAGGTCGTCCACCACCCGGTCCATGAGTTCGCGCTCCGCCGCCAGGACCGCCGCCTGCCGCCGGCGTCGCGTGGATGCCTCCGGGTCGCCGAGGCGCAACCGAGCCGAATCCAGCAACGGGAGGTCGGCCGTAGTCCACTCCTCCGGGTTTTCGCGATGAAGCATCTCCCGCTCCCCAGGCTGCAGGTGCGGAGCGCACAACCGGAGGTAGGCCGGCACGCGCCACAGGTCCGCCACCAGGGCTGCGTAATCGAGAAGCGGCCACGCCCTGTTGAAGGCCGACTGCAGCTCCGCGCTCTGGCTCAAAGCCCTGCGCCGCAATGCCTCCGGCACATCGTGCTCGCCCAGCTTGTCCGCCAGGATCTCAAGCAAAGCATCCCAGACATCGTCCCGGGCTTCATTGTGCGGCGTACCGGGCTCGGCCGCGTCAAAAGCCTCCGCCCAATCGTCGCTGCCCAGCCAAATATCGGCATAGGGGGTCTCCACTTCCATGCCCTCGGTTGGCGGCTCTTCGTAAAACCTCACACCGCGTTCAATTGCCTTGATCATCTCCACGGAAGATTTGAGCCGGGCAACCTCGGCATCGCGTTCGACGCCGGCACCGGCACCTTCGGGGACAAGGTCCCGCAACGTGCACGTTTGCACGCCCTCCTCCCCCAGGCTTGGGAGGACATCGGCCACGTACGCCAAGTAGCGCTGATGCGGCCCGACGAACAGTACGTCGCTTCTTCCGTGGTTGTTGCGGTGGCTGAGCCGGGGATCGGAGTACAGAAGGTAGGCCGTGCGGTGCAGGGCAACCACCGTCTTACCGGTACCAGGACCGCCGTCGACCACCAGCGCCCCACGCGAGCCGGCACGGATGATCCGGTCCTGGTCGGATTGGATAGTCCCCAGGACATCCCGCATCCGCGGCGAGCGGCTGCTCCCAAGGCTCGCGATAAAGGCGGACTGGTCATCAAGCGCGGCATTTCCTTCCATGCCGGCAGCGGTGAAAACTTCGTCCCAGTAGTCGGTCACCCTGCCACGGGTCCAGCGGTACCGGCGCCGGCTCACCAGGCCCATCGGGTTGGCATGTGTTGCTCCGAAGAACGGTTCGGCAGCGGGTGACCGCCAATCGATCAGGAGCCTCTTCCCCTGGCTGTCGGTGAGGCCCAGCCTGCCGACGTAAACCGGTTCCGGACTACCGGCTGTCACCATGCGGCCAAGACACAGATCCAATCCAAAGCGGCGGAGTCCCCGCAGCCGGGCAGTAAGCCTGTGGATCTCCTGGTCGCGGTCCAAGGCAGCCTGGCCACGGCCGCCGGGCTGCTTGCGGGTGACCTCCAACCGGGCGGACAGTTCAGCGATCGATTCCTCAAGGCTGGTTGCAATGGCGTCGAACTGCCGCTCATCAGCGCCGATCAGTTGCGGATCCGCTTTGCGTGCAAGGTGCCCGGGCAGGGCAAAGGCACTGGTTCCCAGGCGGTTGTTTTCAGGCATCCCACGACTCCCTTTTGCGTTGGTTATGGGGTTCGGGGATCAATTGTTCGGCACCAGGGGGGCCTTGCCGCAAGCCCCCGGGTGGGTTATACATTGAATATGGAAGGGATAATTCCCTTCCTTTTTTGTGCCCGTTTCATGCCCGGGTTGCGTGCCCGCCCCTTGCGCGTTGGGTAGGGTTGCCGGATGCGTTCACGACTGACCGGAGCCCAGCTCTCCGCACTCTACGACCTGGAAAACCGCTGGGCAGAGGACGACGATTTCTTCTTCGACTTCGTGAACGAGCAAGCAAACCGACGGGTCCTGGACCTGGGGTGCGGGACGGGGAGAATCACCTTGGCGTTGGCCGCCCAGGGGCATGACATGGTGGGCGTCGACCCGAACCCCGACTCCCTCGCGGCCGCCCGCGGCAAGCCTGGCGCTGATGGTGTCAGGTGGATCGCAGGCACATCGGCCCAGATCCCGGAGGGGGAAGTTTTCGACGTCGCAATCATGACGGCGCACGTCGCCCAGGCCATCCACGACGACGGCGAATGGTCCCGTACGCTTGCCGACGTTCACCGCGCGTTGATACCCGGGGGGCGGTTGGCCTTCGATTCCCGGGACCCTGATGCCAGGGCGTGGGAAGGCTGGACGCCGACGGCGACGCGGCGCCGGCACACGCTTCCCGACGGCACCGCGGTGGAAACGTGGATGGAGAGTGATCAGCTCCCCGAAGGACTCGTTACCCTCACCGAATACCGAGTCCTTGACGAAAGCAGCAGTGAGACAGGGACCTCGATGCTTGCGTTCCGCTCAGAGGAACAACTGCGCCGGGATCTGGGCACAGCGGGATTCACAGTGGAACGGATCCTCGGCGGCTGGGTCGGCGAAAGCGTGGGCAGCGGCCAGGGCGAGCTGATCGTCCTGGCGCGCAAGCCCAGCTGACTAAAGAACCGGAAGGACCTCAAGGCCACCAAGGTACTTCTGCAGCGCCTTGGGAACATTGACCGAACCATCAGGGTTCTGGTGGTGCTCAAGGATGGCCACGATCCAGCGCGTAGTGGCCAGGGTGCCGTTCAGCGTTGCAACGGTACGTGTTCCCTTGGCTACGCCTTCGTCGTTGACCACGCGTTCGCGGATGTTCAGGCGACGGGCCTGGAACGTGGTGCAGTTGGACGTGGACGTGAGCTCTCGGTAGGCGTTCTGCGTGGGGACCCAGGCTTCACAGTCGAACTTCCGGGCCGCGGACATGCCGAGATCACCGGCAGCGGTGTCGATGACGCGGTAGGGAAGCTCGCACTTGGCCAGCATCTCCTCTTCCCAGGCCAGCAGGCGCTCGTGCTCGGCGGCTGCTTCTTCAACCGTGGTGTAGATGAACATCTCCACCTTGTTGAACTGGTGCACACGGATGATGCCGCGGGTGTCCTTGCCGTGCGAACCGGCCTCGCGGCGGTAGCAGGAGCTCTGGCCGGCGTAGCGGATGGGGCCTGCTGAGAGGTCCAGGATTTCGTCTGCGTGGTAGCCGGCGAGGGCCACCTCCGAGGTTCCCACCAGGTAAAGGTCGTCTTCAGCGAGACGGTAGATCTCGGCGTCGTGCTTTACGTCGAAACCGGTGCCCTGCATGGTCTCCGGACGCACCAAAGTGGGGGTGATCATGGGGACGAAGCCGGCGTCGATGGCCTGCTCCATGGCCATCTGCAGCAGTGCCATTTCCAGCCGGGCGCCCACGCCGCGGAGGAAGTAGAAGCGTGAGCCGGAAACCTTGGCGCCACGCTCCATGTCGATCGCGCCGATCAGTTCACCGATTTCCAAGTGGTCCTTCGGCTCAAAGTCGGTGAACTCACGCGGTGTGCCGACGGTCTTGACCACAACGTAGTCGTCCTCGCCGCCCTCGGGAACGCCGTCCACTACCAGGTTGGGGATGACGCGCAGCAGCTCATCCTGCTTGGCCTGGGCAGCGGCTGCCTCTGCGGACGCGGCCTTCACCGAGTTGGCAAGTTCCTTGACCTCGGCCAGCAGGGCCTGCTTCTCCTCGCCCTTGGCCTGGGCCACCTTTTTGCCGAAGGCGTTCTGCTCGGCGCGGAGGGTCTCGTGGCGGATCAGCGCAGCACGGCGGTCGGAGTCAGCGGAGATGATCGCGTCCACAACGGACTCGTCGGCGCCACGGGCGCGCTGGCTGGCACGGAACTTGTCCGGATTTTCGCTGAGGTCTTTTACGTCGATCACCACACAAGACTATCGAATCAGCCACGGATTTCCGGTCCGCAGGGCCAAAAGCGGGCAGCTCTGCGGACGCGGCAAAGTCAGGGGTGCCCATGAGGATAGTGTTGGAGCACGATGAACGACTGGATCCTGTACGTGATTCTCGCTGGGGGCGTGGCTTTTGCCGTCTCGAGCTGGTGGGGCGTGCGCAGGCTGAAAGCCAGGCACGTCAGGAGCGCGGTACGGGAGGAAGCACACAAGCCCGGCCCGGGAGACCAGAAGGTCGCCGTGATCCTCAACCCCGTGAAGAACAACGCCGCAGTGGCCCGCCAGGCGATCATTGATGCTTGCGACCTCGCCGGTTGGGACGCTCCGAAATTCTTCGAAACCACGGTGGAGGATCCCGGTTACGGCCAGTCGCGCCAGGCCTTGGCGGACGGGGCCGACGTCGTTCTGGCGTGCGGCGGCGACGGTACCGTACGCGTTGTGGCCGAGTCGCTGGCGCATAAGGACGTTGCCATGGGCCTGGTCCCGTTGGGCACGGGAAACCTGCTGGCACGCAACGTGGACCTGGACGTCACGAACCTCGCCGAGTGCATCCAGACGGCCTTGTTTGGCCACCAGCGCTACATCGATACCGCAACCATGGGGATCGAGAACGACATCACGGGGACCAAAGGGGAACACACTTTCCTGGTCATCGCGGGCATGGGCCTGGACGCCGAGGTCGTCGGAGACACGAAGGAAGACCTCAAGAAAAGCGTCGGCTGGCTCGCCTACACAGAGGCGGGTGTCCGGCACCTGCCCGGCCGCCGAAAACGCGTCACCATCACCATGGATGACGAGCCCGAGCAGGCACGCAAAATCCGCAGTGTCCTGTTTGCCAACTGTGGTTTGATCCCCGGCGGCATCGACTTCATCCCGCAGGCCATGATCGACGACGGCATGCTGGACATCGTGGTGATGAGCCCCCGCAGCGCCTTTGGGTGGCTGGCCATGTACACAAAGGTCCTGTTCAAGCACAACCGGAACCTGCCCATGATGAGCTTCTACCGGTCCGGCAAAGTGGTGATCCGCAGCCAGGAACCCATGGCCACACAGCTCGACGGCGACCCGTCGGGTGAAGCGACGACCGTCACCGTTCAGGTGGCCCCGGGTTCCCTGCTGGTGCGGGTGCCGAAGGCAAAGTCCGTCTAGACCGAACCGGCGTCCGACTGGGCGGCCTTCTCTTCAGCTTCCTCAGTGGCGGCTTTTGCGGCCGCGCGGGCCTCGGCCTGCTCCTTGATCATTGCTTGTTCTTCTTCAAAGCGGAGCCGGTCTGCCCGATCGGCTTCATCGCCATTCCAGTCGTCCTGGTTTTCGCCTGTGGGCTTCGGATTGACGATCATGCCCTGGCCGTCTTTGTCATCCCGGTGTACAGACATGACCGCTCCTTTCGTTGATGCATTCATCCATCGTTTGTGGATCAAGCAAGCATACGCACAGTTCTGCCAAGGGGAAAGGGCGTTGGCCGTGCCCTGTGGAGAAGGCTTACTGGCCCTTCAGGATCGAGTCGACCCAGGCGTGCGCGGACGCGAAGGCAGCGTCTGAAGTGTGTGGGGCAACCACAGCAGGCTGCTTGTCGGCCCGCGCGTAGGAGCCAAGGAAGCGCGTTGCCGGGCTGATCCGGTGAAGGCCGGCCAAGGCATCAGCCACCCGCGAATCGGAGGCGTGGCCGTCGGCGTCGATGCTGAAGAAATAGTGGCCAAGGTACTGACCCGTGGGCCGGGATTCGATGCGGCTGAGGTTCACCCCCCGGGAGGCGAACTGGTCCAGGATCTCCATGAGGGCACCGGGATGGTCCTCGGGCAGCGGCACAACGACGGTGGTCTTGTCGGCACCGGTCCGTTCCGGCAAAGCTCCGGGCCGGCTCACCAGGATGAACCGGGTCACGGCGTCCGGGTTGTCTCCGATGTCCCGTGCCAGGACGTTGAGGCCGGGTTGCTCGTCGGCAATCAGCGGGCCGCAGATAGCGGCTTCGTAGGGCGCATCCTCGTCCAGCAACCCCATGGCCGCCGCTGCCGTGGACGAACCCGGTACGTAATCGGCCCCCGGCAAATGCGTATCCACCCAGAGCCGGCATTGCGCCCAGGCGTGCCCGTGCGTGGAGATCCGCTTGATGTCGGAAAGCCCGACGCCGGGCCTCGCCACGAGCACGAAGGTGATGGGAACAAGGGCCTCGCGGATGATCCGCAGCTCCTGTCCCGTGGCAATCGCGTCCAGGGTGGCAGTAACCCCGCCCTCCACCGAGTTTTCGATGGGAACCATGGCCGCGTCCGCTTCGCCCTGGCGCACCCGTTCGAGTGCCGTATTGACGTTGGTGCAGGGAATCCGTGTGGCGTCAGCAGCACCCGGAACCTGCAGGAGGGCCGCTTCAGTGAACGTGCCTTCAGGTCCCAGGAAGGTGTACGTAGCTGCTGGCATTGAGTATTCCTTGCTGGTTATATACGAGGTTGGTGACGGCCGGACGGGGGCTACAGCACCACTGGCTTGAGGCCGTTGTCAGAGACCATCGGCTTGCCGGCTTCGAACCACATGTCCATTCCGCCGGCGACGTTCACGGCCGAGTAGCCCTGGCCCACCAGCCACTGGACCGCGCGGAAGGACCGCCCACCGGTCCTGCAGATGACGAAGAAGTCCTCGTCCGGATCAAGTTCGTCCAAACGCGCGGGCAACTGGTCCATGGGGATATGGCGTGCACCTTCGGCGTGCCCGGCCACCCATTCGTAGTCTTCGCGGACGTCCAGGATGCTGGCACCGGCCGGAATATCGCCCACAGGCACGGTATCGAAGTCGCTCATGGTGGATCCTTCCCATCGATTAAGGTCAGCATCCAGCCTAGTCCCCGGAGCCTGACCCCGTAACGCGGCGGACGGCTTCGCTTGCGCGCAGTGGCCTGGGCGTTAAGACTGGTGACCAAGCACTCCCCCACAACCGGCTACTAGGAGCAACCCATGGCTGCTGGGCAACCCACGATTCTGGCCACCTCCGGCGGGTACAAGCCGGGTGAGCGGACCAGGATCGAGTTCAACCACCTGATGCACTACGCCGTGGAACTGTCCGGCGTGACGGGCCGGGCGCCCCGGGTGACGCACATCGGCACGGCATCCGGTGATCAACGATGGTGGGCCGCTGAGATGGACCAGGCTGCGCGCATCGCCGGGTTCGACTTCAGCCACCTCAATCTCTTCACCATGCCCAACATCGACGATCCGGAAGCCCATCTGCTGGAACAGGACGTGGTGTGGGTCAATGGCGGCTCCGTTGTGAACCTGCTGGCCGTTTGGCGTGCACACGGACTGGACCGGATCCTCCGCAAGGCGTGGGAGGGCGGGGTTGTCCTTGCCGGGGTTTCAGCGGGATCGATTTGTTGGTACCAGGGCGGTGTGACGGACTCCTTCGGGCCGGAGTTGCGCCCGGTCACCGACGCCTTGGGCTTCCTCCCTTACGGCAACGGTGTCCACTACGATTCCGAGCTGCGCCGGGCGCCCGCAATCCACAAGCTCGTGGCCGACGGCACTCTGGGCGAGACGCACTGCTCGGACGACGGCGTGGGGCTGGTTTACCGGGGCACGGACCTTGTGGAGGTGGTGTCCGAAATCAAGAACAAGGCCGCGTTCCGCGTGACTGCGGGCGCCGGCGAGAGCGTGGATGCCGTGGCTGTGGAGGAACGGTTGGAGTCGCGTTTCCTTGGCTGATCCGTCGACGCAGGATCTTTCCGGCCTGACCGCGGTCCAGCTCCGCGACGCCCTCGCCGCCGGGAAGCTCTCCGCCCGCGAGGCAACAGCGCACTTCGTGTCCATGATCGGGCAGCGCAACCCGCACCTTGGCGCCTTTGTCACTGTTACGGCCGAGCAGGCACTCCTCGATGCCAAGACGGCCGACACCCTCCATGCGCGGTTGGTCCGGGAGGGCCGCCTGGAAGAGCTGCCGCTGCTGCACGGCATGCCGACGGCTTTCAAGGACCTCACCGATGTTGCCGGCGTCCCCACTACTCACGGCAGCGCCGCGCTGGACCACAAACCGGCGCCGGAGGACGGAGCCCTGGCGTCAACGCTGAAAGCCCAGGGTGTGGTTTCCCTGGGCAAGACCCAGGTGCCGGAATTCGGTTTGACGGCCTACAGCGAAAACCGCGTCGCACCGCCGTCGCGCAATCCGCATGCTCCGGGGCGAAGCTCCGGCGGCTCGTCGGGAGGCAGCGCTGCCGCGGTGGCCGCGGGACTTGTTCCGTTCGCACCAGGAACCGACGGCGGCGGCTCCATCCGGATTCCCGCCGCCGCCTGCGGGCTCGTGGGACTGAAACCGGGGCGGGGCCTCGTTCCTGCCGGGGCGGGCGCCGGGGATGCCGCCAAGTTGGTGGTTGCCGGGCCACTCGCACGGAATGCAGCGGACGCAGCGCTGCTCATGGACGCGCTGGTTCCCCCGGAACAAGCGCCCGACGGCGGCTTCCTCGCCAATGTCGGCCGGGCGCCGGAATCCCTGAGGATCGGCGTCAGCCTGGACAGCCCGTGGGCCGGTGTGTACCCCTTCGAGATCGGGCAGGAAGCGCGGGATGCCCTGGAACTGGGCGTGAAGCTGCTGGAAGAAGCCGGACACAGCGTAGGCGAAGCGGAAATCCGATACGACAACCGCTACCCGGAGGCGTTCACCACCGCCTGGACTGCCGGCGTCGGGAGTGCCCGGATAGCACCCCCGCGCGAGCCACTGCTGACCCCGCTGACCAGGACCTTCCGTCGTCGGGCACAACAGCGCAGCGCTTCCAAAGTCAGCGAGGCCTTGGCCTTTCTCCGGCAATTCGAACACGACACCATCGCGCAGTATGCGGAATGGGATCTCATTCTGATGCCTGCCTTGGCGCAAACGCCGCGCCCCATCGGGTGGTTCACGGGCGGTGGGCACAGCGGCGAGCCCTGGCCGAGCGAGTGGGCGGGCGACGCGGATGAGGATTACAAACGGCAGTGCCAGTATGCACCGTGGTCGTCAATGGTGAACGTGTGCGGACTGCCCGCTGTCAGCATCCCTGTTCACACCACGGCGGCCGGATTGCCCATGGGAATCCAGCTCATTGGCCCGGCAGGTTCAGAACTGAAACTCCTGCAGCTTGCGTGTTCCCTGGAGGCCGCAAAAATGCCTGTCTAGCATATGGAAGGTGGTTGCCTGGGGCATTCATCGATGTGACAATGCCCGCAGTCAGTGCCAGCATTAAGAAAATGAGCACACCCCAGACCACGGCTGAGTCCGCAAAGCCAGCGGGCGATACGTCGTTCTTCGGCCACCCAAAGATGTTGGCCAGCCTCTTCTCCGTGGAAATGTGGGAGCGTTTCTCCTTCTACGGCATGCAGGGAATCCTGCTCTACTACATGTACTTCACCGCCGAGCAGGGCGGTCTCTCCATCGACCAGGGCCTCGCCGCTGGTTTGGTGGGCGCGTACGGTGGCGGCGTTTACCTGTCGACGATCCTCGGCGCCTGGCTCGCCGACCGTCTCTTCGGTTCCGAGAAAGTCCTTTTCGGTTCCGCCATCATGATCATGGCCGGCCACATCGCCCTGGCCCTCCTGCCCGGCATTCCGGGCCTCATCGCCGGCCTGGTGTTGGTTGGCATTGGCTCCGGTGGCCTGAAAGCCAACGCAACGGCGCTGGTAGGTACCCTTTACGGTGAGAAGGATGAGCGCCGCGACGCCGGCTTCTCCATCTTCTACATGGGCATCAACCTGGGCGGTCTTATTGGCCCGCTGGTCACAGGTTGGCTGCAGACGAGTTACGGCTTCCACATCGGCTTCGGCGCTGCAGCGGTGGGTATGGCGATCGGCCTGGTCATCTACTCCTTGGGCCGCAAGCGCCTCCCGGACGAAGCACACCGCGTTCCCAACCCGCTCCCGGCGAAGGACCGCACCAAGTACGGTCTGATCTTCCTGGGCATCCTGATTGTGGTGGCCGTCCTGCTCGGCACTGGATTGGTCAACGCCAACAACCTGGCCAGCAGCATGGCTTACGCCGCGATCGGCGCCGCAGTGATCTACCTCTTCCTGATCTTCCGTAGCCCGTTGGTGACCGGCCTGGAGCGCAAGCGCGTAGTGGCCTTCATCCCCTTGTTCATTGCATCGGCCGGGTTCTGGGCACTGTTCCAGCAGCAGTTCACGTTCATCGCCGTGTACTCGCAGGAGAAGCTGGACCGTAACCTGTTCGGCTGGGAAATGCCCGCCGCATGGGTCCAGTCCATCAACCCCGTCTTCATCATCATCTTCGCCGGTGTGATGGCTGCCCTGTGGACGAAGCTTGGCTCCAGGCAACCGAGTTCACCGTTGAAGTTCTCCGCGGGCCTGCTCATCATGGGCCTGGCGTTCCTGGCGTTCATCCCGCTGGCCGGAGAAGGCAAGACCCCGCTGCTGGCCCTGGTGGGGATCCTGTTCCTGTTCACCCTTGCCGAGTTGTTCCTGTCCCCCATCGGCCTGTCCGTGAGCACCAAGCTCGCACCGCAGGCCTTCCACGCCCAGATGGTGGCACTGTTCTTCCTGTCGGTCTCGCTTGGGACCACCTTGGCAGGCATCCTCGCGGGGCTGTACAACCCCGACGACGAGCTCCCCTACTTCCTGGGCATTGGCGGCGTGGCAGTGGTCCTGGCCGTTGGACTTGCCGCGGCATCGCCGGCAATCAAGAAGTTGATGGGCGGCGTTCGCTAGGACTTTTGCCCAGCGACACGCAAACGGACCAGCGCCGCCCACATCCGGGCAGCGCTGGTCCGTTTCTCTGTCCCCGGCGAATTTGGGTGGCGTAGCCTGCGTTAACCAACGACGGCGCCCCTTGCGTCAGGCGGGATTCCCACCTGACGCAAGGGGCGCCGTCGAACGTTTTTGTTTAGTAGTTGTACCTGTTGGTGGAGGCGCCGATGGCGGCGAAGAAGATGATGCCGAACACCACCGTCAGCGCGATTCCGAGGTAACCCATCACCAAACCGGCGATCGCCATGCCCTTGCCTGCAGGTTCACGCTTAAGTGCGAGGTGGCCCAGGATCACGGCAGCGATCTGCGGGAGGATGAAGAATCCGAAGCCGATGTAGACGGCGATACCGCACACCATGCTGGCGATGCTCAGGCCCTTGGGCTGGGTGGGCGTTGCGTAGTAGGCGGGCTGGCCATACGGAGACTGCGGCTGGCCGTAGGGCTGCTGGCCGAAAGCCTGCTGCTGGTACGGGCTCGGCGGCTGGCCGTACGGCGAGGCAGGCTGCTGGCTGTAGTCGCCCGGGGTGTAGGCGTCCTGGTTGCCCGGCTGGCCGTAGGTGTTCTGCTGGCCGTAAGCGTTCTGCTCATACGGCGGCAGCGGCTGGGTGGCGTTGCCCTGGTCGAACGACTGGGCTGGCGGCTCGAACGCCGGCGGCACGGGAGCGCCCGGGGCCGGCGGCACGGGAGCGCCCGGGGCCGGCGGGTTCTGCTCGGGAGCGCTGAACTGCGCCGGAGGAACGTACTGCGGCGGCTCGTAGCCGGCCGGCTTATCCTCGTTACCCTTGGATGGCTGATCTGACATAGGAATCCCCCTGAATGTGGTCTTTGATCCCAACACTACCGCCGTCCGGGGCCGCATATAAGGTAGCGCGCATTGTGGCGGCCGGCTGTCTTGGCGGAAGGCCGGCACTAAGGTCACTTATGGTAAACGCGGAGTGAACCTTTGGGCGATACCGGGAGATATCGTCCGAAGAAGTCCGCCATTCGGCGTCACAGGGGCCGGATCACGGACATTTCGTGTCAGCGGGGCCTTCGGTCTGGCATGCTGGACCCCATGGCTAGCCGAGCGGGCACAGTTGCCCTTCCCCAGGACCTTGTTGACATCACAGCCCTGCTGGACGCGTATTTCGACGTAGCTCCGGACTTGGGCGATCCCGCGCAGCGCGTGGCGTTTGGAACGTCGGGGCACCGCGGTTCCAGCTTGAAGGCGTCGTTCAATGAGCCGCACATCCTTGCCATCACACAGGCAATCGTTGAGTACCGTGGCCGTCAGGGCATCACCGGGCCGCTGTTCATTGGCCGCGACACGCATGCCTTGAGCGAGCCGGCGCAGAACTCCGCGTTGGAGGTGCTGGCCGCCAATGGTGTGACCGTTCTGGTGGATGCCCGCCACGGATACACACCCACTCCGGCCCTGAGCCACGCGATCCTCAAGTACAACCGTGAAGCTGCGCCGGGCACACCCCAGGCCGATGGCATCGTGGTTACCCCCAGCCACAACCCGCCGGGCGACGGTGGCTTCAAGTACAACCCCCCGCACGGTGGCCCGGCCGACACCGACGCCACTGGCTGGATCGCCGACCGCGCCAACCAGTTGCTCGAGAACGGGCTCCGCGGCGTCAAGCGCATGCCGCTCAACGATGCCCTGGCTGCTGACACCACCGGCAAGTTCGACTTCCTCAGCAGCTACGTCGATGACCTCCCGTCGGTGCTGAACCTCGACGCCATCCGCGAGGCCGGCGTCCGCATCGGCGCCGACCCCATGGGTGGAGCTTCCGTGGACTACTGGGGCGAGATCGGCGAGCGCCACCAGCTCAACCTGACCGTGGTGAACCCCACCGTGGACCCGCAGTGGGCCTTCATGACCCTCGACTGGGACGAGAAGATCCGCATGGACTGCTCATCGCCGTCGGCCATGGCGTCGCTGATCAAGCGGATGTCCGACTCCACCGGCTCCTCGGGCGCGGGCTCAGCGTTCGACATTGCCACGGGTAACGACGCCGACGCCGACCGCCACGGGATCGTGACGCCCGACGGTGGGCTGATGAACCCGAACCACTACCTCGCCGTCGCCATCGACTACCTGTACCGCAACCGCAGCGGCTGGAACCCGGACTCAGTAGTCGGCAAGACGCTGGTGTCTTCCTCGATCATCGACCGCGTTGCCGCCGGACTCGGCCGCAAGCTGGTCGAAGTTCCGGTCGGCTTCAAGTGGTTCGTCCCGGGCCTGCTGTCCGGCGAAGGGGCTTTCGGCGGCGAAGAATCTGCCGGCGCCTCCTTCAACAAGCTTGATGGCAGCGTGTGGACCACGGACAAGGACGGAATCCTGCTGGCCTTGCTGGCGTCGGAGATCACCGCTGTGACCGGCAAGTCGCCGTCGCAGTTGTACAAGGGCCTCACCGACCAGTTCGGCGCACCTGTGTATGCACGCATCGACGCCGCCGCCACGCGTGAGCAGAAGGCCAAGCTGGGCAAGCTCTCCGCTGCCGACGTCACTGCCACCTCCCTTGCCGGCGAAGAGATCACTGCCAAGCTCACCGAGGCCCCCGGCAACGGCGCTTCGATCGGTGGTCTGAAGGTCGTCACCGAGAACGCCTGGTTCGCGGCCCGCCCCTCCGGCACCGAGGACGTCTACAAGATCTATGCCGAGTCGTTCAAGGGCGCAGACCACCTGAAGCAAGTTCAGGAAGAGGCCAAGGCGCTGGTGGACGGGGTCATCGCGTAGTGTCGGGGCCGCTGATCGAGGAGATGTCCCCAGCGGAGGAAGAGTGGATTCAGGATCTTCTCCGTTCATTCCAGCAAGTGGGTTCGGCGGTGGACGGCCCTGACAGGGATCAGCCCCGCACTGATCTCGAGTACATCGACGCCCTGTGGCAGATGACCGTCAACCATGTCGAGGATGAGCCCGATTTCGATCCCAACGCGATGATCAACATCATGGGCGCAGCTCTTGGAGATCACCTCATCAGGGAGGTCCCCGGGCTTCGTTGGGTTCTGGGCACCTACCCGGACGGCGTAACGGAAGCCACAGTGCACCACCAGACCGGCAACATTGTGGTGCATCCGATGAACTTCATCGGCAAACGCTGGCCCACCCGCTCGGAGGAACCGGGCACCTGGATATCGCAACAGGCAGCTGGCCTGGTCCAGGGGATTCAGGGGGCGCTTGCGGCGGCATCTGGTGGTACCAACGCCGCGCAAAACAACTAGCGACACCCAAACGGATTGAGGACACCTGAATTTGGGTGTCCTCAATCCGTTTCTGCGTCATCAGGCGTTATGGGTGTCCTGGACGACGGCCCCGGGATGACTAGACGGTGCGGACGACGTCGTCGTAAGCGAACTTCGGCTTGGCTTCGCCCCAGGCGTCCGGGCCGGGCTGTCCGATGTTGACCACGAGGAAGCTCTTCTGGTCGCCGGCCGGGAAGAACTCGGCGTCGATGGCGGCGAAGTCAGCGCCGGTCATCGGGCCCGCGGCGAAACCGAGGGAGCGCACGGCCAGGATGAAGTAGCCGGCCTGGAGGTGGGCGTTGTTGTTGCCGGTGGAGGCAGCGAAGGCGGGATCGGCGTCGTACATTGCCTTGGGGGCGCCGTACTCGGGGAGGAACTTGTCCCACTGTCCCTGCCAGTCGGTGTCGTAAGACAGGATGGCGACCAGCGGAGCTGAGGCGGTCTTCGCCTGGTTGCCGCGGGACAGGTGGTCTACCAGCTTGGCCCGGGCTTCGTCGGAGCGGACGTACGTCACGCGGAGCGGCTGGGAGTTGAAGGCGGTGGGGCCGAACTTGGTGAGCTCGTAGATGGCGCGGGCCTGCTCCTCGGTGACCTCACCGGAGAAGCTGTTGGCGGTACGGGCTTCGGCAAAAATGGCGTCGACTGCTGCGGCGTCAATGACTGCTTCTTCGTGGGCAATCGTCATTTGTGAACCTTTCGCTGGGCCCTGACCCTGGGCTGGCCGGGCACTTCTGCTTTCCATGGTTGCAACTTCAACTTCCGCTGTCCTCTTCCCATGACGGCCCGTGACGTTGGGCACAGCGGGAAAATGGGTAGCATCGTTTTTACGAGCCGGCGCCCGTTGTGGGTTGGCGTCTCAACTGTGGGAATGACGACACCAGAAGGGGCCTGATGCCTACCTTTCCCCTGGCGGCCCCTCGACGGGCCCCGGCAGTACTTATCCTGCTGCTTCTGGCGTTCCTGCTCCCCTCCACGCAAGCTTGGGCCTTGGACCGGCAACCGGCCGACGGCGACGATCCCGGCCAGCGCTACTTCGGAACTTTGCTCGACTGGGACAAGGACTCAGCTGCGGACTACGCCCAGCGCCTCGGCGAGCCAGCTGCCCTGTACGGACAAAACGTATCCATGCCCATGGACGAAGGCGGCCTGGATTACCTCAAGGGTTACTTCTCCCAGGTAGCCGGCCAAGGCTCCCACGCGCTGCTCACCGTACGTCCCGGAATTTCCCTCCAGGACGTCAGCGACGACGCCGCGGCCACTTTTGCGCGTCAAATCACGACGGCGGCTGCCGGCTTCAGGGGCAAGGTCTTCGTCCGCTTCGCACCGGAAATGAACGCCCCATGGGTGGCTTGGGGCCAGGAACCCGAAGCATACCGGGCAGCATTTGGCCGGGTTGCTGCCGCGCTCAAGAGCAGCCTGCCAGATCCCGTGATGGTGTGGTCGCCGACAGCGGAGAAGGACTACCCGTTCCAGACGGCCACGTCCACGCCACCCAAAGGCGTCCCCTTGGCCTCGCTGGATACCAACGCTAACGGCGTCTGGGACCTCGACGACTCCGCGTTTGACCCCTATTACCCGGGCGATGACGTTGTGGACTGGATAGGCCTGTCCATTTATCACGACACCACCGGTGCAGGCTCCGCCCAGAACACCCTCCCTGCGGCCGACGAGTTCAACGATTCCCTGCACGCGTCCAGTGGTGGCACCGGAACGGACAATTTTTATGGCACCTATGTACAAGCCCGGAACAAGCCGCTGCTGATCGAAACCGGGGCTTTCTACTCGCCAGGAGCCGGCGGCGCCGCAGAGATTGACGTCAAGCAGACGTGGTGGCACCAGGTCTTCGCGTCGGTGGCCCAGCCCGAGAATGGGTCCGTCCGGGCAGTGGTCTGGAACGAAACCACCGATGCACGCGATCAGAGCAAGGTGTCCATTGACTGGCGCGCCACCGCCCAACCGTTGCTGGCCGGTCCATTCCGAACCTCTTTGGACACCTCCGGCCTAAGGGTCGGTCCTGTCACCGAGAAGGGGCTGAAGGACGTTCCGGGTCTTGAGATCCCGCAAGCGAAGTCCGGCACTGTGATCCGTGGATGGGCTGCATGGGCCACCGCCGGAACGGTCCTCGTGGCCGTCGCGGCACTCTGGCATCTGTCATCGCGGGCGGCCCCCAACAAGTGGTCGTACACGGGTTCCGGCAGGCGGGATGCCAGGATTGACATGCTCCGCGGACTGGCGATCGTCTTCGTGGTGGTCAACCACGTGGGCATCAACTCGGTTTTCCAACTGCTGAGTCAGGAGACCATCGGAGTGGTCTCCGGGGCGGAACTCTTTGTCATGCTCTCCGGGGTGGTGCTCGGCATGGTCTACGGGCCCCGCATCTCCACGGAGCTGGGGGACGTGGTGGACGGGACAACCAAGCGGGCGTGGAAGCTCTACTTCACCGCCCTGGCCGTGGTCCTGATTGTCTACGGTCTGAGCCTGCTCCCCTTCATTAACGCCGCTGCCGTCACCACCTTCACCGATCAAGGCACAGGCGCAGCCGGGCATTCAGCCGCCGGAACGACCTATGACCTTTACGCCGGGATGGAAGGTTTGCTGCAGTTTCCGGTCCCGCAGGGCCTGATTCCGGCCCTGCTGTTGTTGCAGGTCGGTCCGTGGCAGTTCAACATCATGGGCCTCTACGTCATCCTGTTGTTGATCAGCCCTTTGATCCTGGTGGCACTGTCCCGCGGACTCACCTGGCTGGTGCTTACGGTCAGTCTGGCGCTCTACATCGGTGGATCCGTGTTCCGGTTCCGGTTGCTTCCCTCGCAGTTCGAGGACTCCTTTCCCCTGCTCGTATGGCAGTTGCTGTTCGTCCTCGGCATGACTGCGGGGTTCCACCGCCAACGAATCATCGACTGGTTCGCCCATCCCCGTCAGCGGATTCTTCTGGGCGTGTGCGTTTTCCTGGCCGCAGCCTGCGCGCTTTTCTCGTGGAGCGGACCCTATCTGACAAACCAGTTGGATGTGCGCCTTGCCCTCATCCCGGAGACCACGTTCAGGTACCTCTACGACACCTTCTTCGGCCGCACTTATCTGGGCCCGGGCCGTGTTGTGAATGTCCTCGTCATTACCATCGCCCTTTATGCCCTCCTGAGTGCGTTCTGGAGGCCGCTCTCACGCGCTGTTGGCTGGTTCTTCATACCTCTTGGCCAAGCCACCCTGTACGTGTTCATCATGCACGTGTTCTTCATCGTGGCTATCGCCAACATCCCGGCGCTGCGGGACGGCAACCTCTGGCTGAACTCGGCCGTGTACGCAGCTTTACTCGCCATTCTGTGGGTCATGGTGAAAACGAAGTTCCTCTTCAAGCTGGTTCCACGGTAAGCAGCTTTAGCGGGGCGGCGCGGGTACTTTGGCGGTAATGTTGCACCGAATCCCAATACTCTTCTGAGGAAGGCTCCGCCATGAGCATGCTCGGCACCAAATGGAAGCTCCACGGTAATGGCAAGTCCATCCGCCCCGGTCACGTGGTGGCACCCGATGAGCGGCTCGCCTGGCCCCTGACCATCGGCATCGGCATGCAGCACGTGGTTGCCATGTTCGGCGCGACTTTCCTGGTCCCGATCATCACGGGCATGCCGCCGGCCACCACGCTGTTCTTTTCCGGTATCGGAACACTGCTGTTCCTGGTGATCACCAAGGGGCGAGTGCCCAGCTACCTGGGATCGAGCTTCGCGTTCATCGCCCCGATCATGGCGTCCCAGCAGCAGTACGGCGTTGGCGGCGCCTTGGGCGGCGTGGTGCTTGCCGGCGTCGTACTGGCGCTTATTGGTGCGGTGGTCCAGAAGTTCGGCGCCGAATGGATCAACCGGCTCATGCCGCCGATCGTCACCGGCGCCATTGTCGCGCTGATCGGCCTGAACCTGGCTCCGGCGGCGAAGGCGAACTTCGACCTCGCGCCCGTCACCGCGCTCATCACGCTGGTGACGATCATCCTGGTTTCTGTACTGTTCCGAGGCATCCTTGGGCGCCTGAGCATTCTGGTGGGCGTCGTTGTCGGCTACCTCGTGGCGATGATGCGCGGCGAGGTCAGCTACGAAAAGATGGATGCCGCAGCCTGGGTTGGCTTGCCGTTTTTCCAGACGCCCGAATTCCACATCGGCGTAGTGGGTCTGTTTGTGCCGGTGGTGCTGGTGCTGGTGGCTGAGAACGTGGGGCACGTGAAGTCAGTGGCGGCGATGACGGGCCAGAACCTCGACGGCGTCTCCGGCCGCGCGCTGATGGCCGACGGCGCCGCGACGGTACTTGCCGGGTTCGGCGGCGGTTCCGGTACCACGACGTACGCGGAGAACATCGGCGTCATGGCGGCCACCAAGGTCTATTCGACCGCGGCCTACTGGGTGGCCGGTGTCTTCGCCATCCTGCTGAGCTTCTCCCCGAAATTCGGCGAACTGATCGCGACCGTCCCGCCGGGTGTCCTGGGCGGTGCTGCGACCATGCTCTACGGCATGATCGGCGTGCTTGGCGTGAAGATCTGGGTTCAAAACAAGGTCAACTTCTCCAACCCGATCAACCTCACCACCGCTGCTGTGGCCTTGATCATCGGCATCGCGGACTACACCTGGACCATCGGTGAGCTGAAGTTCACGGGCATTGCCCTTGGCTCCGCTGCTGCGCTGGTGATCTACCACGGCATGAAGGGACTGGCCCGCTGGCGGGGAACAGTAGCCGAGCCGGAAACCGAGACGGCGGGGCTGCCGCCAGCGGTGAAGTCGGCGATGAACGCTGCGGCCAAGCGGGGCGGGAAGAAAGGGAAGTAGGCGGTAGCAAGCGAGGCGCCGCATGCGACCCATTACCGACGCTGAGCGGAAAGTGCTCGACCTGTTTCTTTCCGTCGAATTCGAGGGCGTCGGTGCCTTCCGGAAGCAAGCGATGCACATTCTTGGAGTCGAGCCGGACTGCATTTGCGGTTGCCCTTCAATCAAGTTCCATGTCGACCGGGCGAAAGCGCCCGCCGCTCCGGAATTTTGCCTCATGCCTACAGAGGTCGAAGAACTTGCTCGGCTCGCCGGTGTCCCATCGTCGGTGCTATGTCTCGTCGACAAAGAGGGCTATCTTGCAAGCCTGGAATGCGTGTACTACGACGGTATTGTCACGGAATGGCCTGACACCGACCGTTGTGCAGTCATCCTCCGGGACACCGGTCGGAAAATGACTTCAGTATTACTACCGAGTGGGGCCCTCGTGCGCCCCGATGATGAGGAAGATCCTTGGGCATCTTTTGGGGAGGCCGGCTTGGGATTCACAGCAACGACCCGCAAGGGCTGGACTGAGACATATAGCGCCAGCGGGGAGTTGGTCTCGCGGGTTAGGTCGACGTAGGGCTGTCATTATCTGATTTCTGCGTGTTGACGGGGAGAACGCTCAAACCTCTAGGCTGAGGCCATGCAAGAAGACCCATCAGGAAGGGCACGCGTGGCGAAGCCTCGGGCGCAGATTACGGTCCGGACCTACCTCATCTGCCTCGCGGCGCTTGTAGCCTTGTCCTTCGGCGCTCCCGCAGTGGAGAAGCTTTTGCGGCCCACATCTGAAAAGGTCTGCACCACCGAGAACGTGGTCATTTCCCATGAGAACCGAAGCCGCACCTCCTATAAGCTCGACACCTCGTGCGGGCAACTCGTGGTGGACGACTCGATCGCCGAGGAAGCCGACCGGACCATCAAGAAACAAACGACGTACCGCATGGTCATCGCTTCAGGCCTCCTGGGTGAGTACCTGGTTGAGTTACCCGTGGAACTCCAACCCTGACTGCCCTGACAAATGAGATGGCCTATGAACCAACGACACCCGAGCACGACGCAAAGCGCTGATCCAGAAAACGTTCACCTCTCCGTAGTCCGGGAAACGATCATTCCCGTTCTACTGAACGGCTTGGTCGGCATCATCGTGGTGGCAGGGCTTTGGATCACCGTGGTTCCGCCGGAATCACCGGGCAGGCTGGTCCAACTGGCTTTGGGGGGCCTTGTTGTCCTGGGACTCTGCCTTCGGTCAAGGTTTCCTTGGCTAGCTGCCGCTTGGACCGGCGTTGTGACGGCCGTTGGCTGGAGCTTGGGAATGACCGAGGATCCTTTCCTGGTGACAGGGCTCTGCCTGTACGTTGCCGCGGAACGATTCGGGACACGCCTCTTTCCTGCATGGCTGATCGCGCTGGAAATTCTTCTGTTTGCGTCCTTGTTTCTGGTCTCTGCGGAGGGCGCCGAAGCGAGCATCCGGGGCATCATCCTGGGCGCCGTCATCATCGGGGCCGCATGGGTTTTGGGAATTCGCACCCAACGCATGCGTTGCGAAACCGAGCGCAATGCCCGAGCGCAGGAACGGCTTCGCCTCGCACGGGATATCCACGACGTACTGTCCCACACCCTGGGAGGGATTGGGGTGCGGGCGGGCGTCGTGGCCCATGTAAAGTCGTCCACCCCCGACGATCTGCGATCTGCACTGCAGGGCATCGAGTCCGACGCCCGCGATGCGTTGGGCCAACTTCAGGTGTTGATGCGACAGGAACGTAGCGAAACGGCTGATGACGCTCCGCCGGGAAGCCTTCCGGAATTGGTGCGGGAGCTGTCGCAGCCGGCCATACGGGCCGGTATATCTGTCGTGATCGACGCCGACGAAAGTGCCCACGATCTTCCGGCCGCGCAGCGAACCACCGCGTATCGAATCATTCAGGAAGCCCTGACGAACGTGATCCGGCATTCCGGAGCAGGAACCTGCCGGATCACCATCAGGACTGAAGGCGACGACCTGCGGATCAGCGTCCTCGACGACGGCCCGGGGGCGGCTTTGGCCTCCAAGAACGGTCACGGACTCACAGGCATGCGTGAACGGGCTCAGTTATTGGGCGGGACCTTCGAAGCAGGACGGGAGACCAATGGATACCGTGTGGCTGTTTCACTGCCGGGAACTGCAGGGAGGGCGCACAGCCGATGAATGAAATCAGTGTGCTCATCGCAGACGACGATGCTCACATCAGGACGTCACTGCGCCTCTTAATCGACGACGAGCCGGACATGACGGTGTCCGCCGTGGCTGTGGACGGCGCGGAGGCCGTGGAGTCCATCTTGGAGCATCAACCGGATGTGGCCCTCATGGATGTTCGAATGCCACGGATGACAGGCCTTGAAGCTGCAGGCGTTCTGGCCTCCCGGAAATCCAGCACCCGGTTGGTCATGCTGACCACCTTCGATATGGACGATTACGTGTACCAAGCTCTCCGACAGGGCGCCTCCGGCTTTCTCCTCAAGAATGCGCCGCTGCCGGACATCCTCAAGGCAATCCGGACCGCACATGAAGGTAACGCCCTCCTCGCCCCGGAGATCACCCGCCGCCTCATAGACCGCTTCACCCAGAGCCCGGCCGCACACGACCGCATCAGCGAACTGACAGTCCGCGAACGCGAAACCTTGACCCTCATCGGACAAGGCGCCTCCAACAACGAAATAGCGGCTGCCCTGTTTCTCACGCGAACCACGGTGCGGACCTATGTGAGTAGAATCCTGACAAAACTGGACGCGCGGGACAGAGCCCAACTTGTTGTCATCGCCTACGAAGGCGGCCTGGTGGGCCCTACACCCATCTAAAGTCTTCCCCCGCCCAAGAGCGTGCCACGACTGTCAACACCTGCAGACAGACAAGCGATGCCGGCCCGGATTGACTTGAGTCATGCCAGCATCTTCCACAGCGACCCTCGACGTGCGGCCGGGGTTACGAACCACCATGGCCCGCGCCGTCAGGGCCGAGACCACCAAGCTCCTGACGCTGCGTCTTTGCCTCAACACCATGGCGGGAACGGTGCTGCTCACGGTGCTTCTTTCCTGGATACTGACAAACCTGATCGACGCTGCCCATAAGGCAGGGAGGCCGGAGGAGGCAGCTGGCCTTGAGGGAGGTACGGCCTTTCTGGTCATCCTTCACTATGGACAAATAGGGGTCATCCTTCTTGCTGCGTGGTCGATGCACCAGGAGTCGGACAGCGGCTCGCTTCGTAGCACCTTGATCAGCCTCCCGCAGCGCAGTGCCGTGTTGGCGGCCAAAGCGATCGTGATTGTCGTTGCCGTTTTCGTCACGGCTGTCCTGAGCGTATTTGGGTCGGCAGGTATTCGTTGCGCGGTCATCGACTGCACCGCCGAGGGCAGCCGGATAGCAGCAACTCCACAAGCGGCATCAGGAATCCTATGGGGCGTGGTCCTTTACTGGATACTCATCGCCCTGTTCACCTACGCCGTGTCGGTGGTCCTTCGCAGCGGATTGGCGGCCATGGGCACGGTCTTGGCGATGGCCCTCATTGTCTCCACCTACATGGTGAACATCACCCCCCTGGCCAAGTTCCTGCCGGATCAGGCGGGCGCCCAGCTCTACCAACTGCCACCTTCCGCGCCGGGCGATTTGGGACCTGCGACGGGCGGATTGCTCGTCGTGGTGTGGGTGGTCGCAGCGTTGGTCGCTGCTCTTGTTCTGTTCCGCCGCCAACCAGTTCGCCGCTAAGTGACATCGACTACCGAGGAGATCAGACAATGATCGAGATTAAGAATTTGAGCAAGAAATACGGGCAGTCGGACGGAATTATCGACGTCTCACTGACGGCCGAGCCCGGGAAAGTCACCGCTTTTCTCGGCCCGAACGGGGCTGGCAAGTCGACCACTTTCCGTCTGCTTCTCGGCCTCGACCGGGCGGACAGCGGGTCCGCGCTCATCGAAGGAAAGCCTTACCGGGACCTCATCGCCCCCCTCTGGACCGTTGGAGCTCAGTTCGATGGCTCAGGAGCCCACAAGGGTCGCACAGCCAAGGCCCATCTCACTTGGCTGGCTCAGTCCAATGGCATCCCGCATTCGAGGATCGGTGAAGTCCTGGAGCTCGTCGGACTTTCGGACGCCGCCCGGAAACGCGTAGGAGCGTACTCACTGGGGATGGGTCAACGGCTGGGGATCGCCGCGGCCCTCCTCGGCGATCCACGCATTATTGTTCTCGATGAGCCGACCAACGGCTTGGATCCCGAAGGTATCCGCTGGATCCGGGGGCTTCTGAGAACCCTCGCGTCCAACGGCAAGACTGTCCTTATCTCCAGCCATCTCATTAACGAGGTCCAGCACGTAGCTGACCATGTCGTCGTCATATCCGGTGGCCGCATCGTCCAGTCCGGAAACGTCGTTGATCTGGTAGCCGGTCACCATGACTTGGAAGCCGCCTACTTTGACTGGACCGGCAACGCAGCTAAGGGAAACGCCGCATGACTACACTCGTCGACACTGCCCGAACGCCCAGTCTGTTCCGCGCCGAACTCACCAAGCTCGTCACGTTAAGGTCCGTGTGGATCACTGCCGCCCTGACGTGGCTCATCGTCGTGCTCGTCGGGTGGTCCCAGGCGGGTCCGGTGGGGGAAGCGCTCCGAACGAATGACCCCGGCCTGGCCCCAGGGGCGAGTCCGGAGACGGTGGGCTTTGACTGGGTTGCACTGGGACTGATTGGAATCATCGTTATCGGCGTCATTTCCGCATCGAGTGAGTACGTGTCGGGCCAACTGCGGACAAGCCTGGTGGCCGCGCCGAACCGCGAGCGCCTCTACGTGGCAAAATGCTCTGCGTTGACCGTGTTTGTCACGCTGCTGGGTCTGGTGACCATCCCGCTGCTGAGCCTGCTGTCCCAATCCGGTCTCGGCGAACTTTCCGTCGTCAACGGAACCATTCCGGCAAGCCTCGTTCTCCGCTGGGTTGGTGCCATCGCTTTCTGGGATGCCATAGCCCTCATTGGGTTCGCGCTGGGCATCTTGCTCAAGCAGACGCTAATACCGCTGTTTGCGCTGATTGTAGTGTCGCAACTGTCGTTGATGTTGCTCTTGCTGACTCCGGCTTTTGCCTACCTGCCCACCGTGGCCGGGGTCCTGCTGTTTGATCCCGGCTTGGTGACAGGGTCGTACCCGTCCGCGGACCTGGGTACTCCCACCGCTGCGATAGTTACCTTCACCTGGACAGCCGGCCTCGTGGGTTTTGCAGGGTTCAAGTTCAGCACGCGGGACGCCCGCGGATAGCTGAACCACGACGGCGGTCCTCACCTCAGACTGAGGCGGGGACCGCCGTCGGGCTTGGCTTAGCGACGTACGAGGCCGGTTTTCGCTGCGACTGAATATGTCCGGTTATGCGTATGTTCACCAACCCATCGAAATAGTCAGCTTGCTTACTAAAGCATCCTTCCCTAGGCTGGTTCAGGTCAGACAAACAACTCTCGCAGCACCGGCACATGCCCAAAAAGCAGCCGAACAAGAGGAGGAACAATGTCAGAACACAACATCGCAGGCAAGAAGGTCGCATTCCTTTTGACGGACGGCGTGGAGCAGGTGGAACTCACCAGCCCGTGGCAGGCCATCAAGGACGCCGGAGGCGAGCCCACCCTGGTAGCCCTCGACAAAGGCAAGCTCCAGGGTTTCAACGGCGTGGACAAGGGCGACACGTTCGACGTCGATCTCGCAGTTGCGGACGCCAACGCCTCCGACTTCGACGCCCTGGTTCTCCCGGGCGGCGTCGTCAACGCGGACAATCTCCGCGTGGACAAGGACGCCCAGAACTTCACGCGCTCCTTCTTTGAGCAGCACAAGCCAGTGGCATCGATCTGCCACGGACCGTGGATCCTCATCGAAGCCGGGGTGATCAAGGGCCGCAACGTCACCTCGTACCACACGCTCCAGACGGATCTGAAGAACGCTGGCGCCAACTGGAGCGATGAAGAAGTGGTGTGCGACCAGGGACTGGTCACCAGCCGCAACCCGGACGACCTCCCCGCCTTCAACGCCAAGGTTGTTGAAGAGATCTCGGAAGGCCAGCACGCCGGCCAGACGGCTTAGCGGCCACCAGCGTCCTTAAGGCGAGTGCCGCCGTCGTACTTTCACAAGAAGTACGACGGCGGCACTTGCGTTTAACTGCCAGGCAGGCCTCGTTCGCCCGGGCACTTGAGTGATTTGTAAAATATATAGACTGGTCTATTATTTCTTTATGCCATCCAAAGGAACCCTGACAAGAGAACGGCTCACAGAGCCCCTGCTCCAGCCCGTCCAGACCAGCGGTGTTGACGCCGAAGACGCGCGGCCGCCGGTGGCCGTTCTTGTGCCATCGGCGGAGACTGCGACCATAGCCTCTCGCACCACGCAGAGCACCCAACCCCTTGCTGCGGCTGCTGGTGCGGTAGTGGAGCTTGTCAACCAGCGTTGCCAGACCGCCGGGAGGACGCGATGACACCCCACGCAGACTCCCGCAACGCCCTGGTCTTCGGGGCCTCGGGAATGGTCGGCCGGCACCTCGTCCTGACCCTTGCAAAGGCTGGCGCGAACGTGACAGCGGCAGTCCGGACCGCCGAGTCCGGAGCGCGCGTGGAGCGATGGGTCAGGGAGCATGGCCTGGAACGTAGCATCAGGACGACGATCGTCGACTTCGATGCTCCCGGGATCGTCGCGGGTGGACCATCGACATTGCCGTTCATCACCGAGATCCACAACTGCGCCGGGACCTACCGATTCGGGATGACCGCCCAGGAGGCACGCAGCGCAAATGTTGGCATCGTCGAGAAACTGATCGACTTCGCAAAGGACCTCCCCAATCTGCAGCGCGTCGTCCACGTGTCGGGCTACCGGGTGGGCGGACAGGACCCCGCCACTGTCCCGTGGTCAGATGACCACCGCATCGCGGTTTACAAGGAACTTGGCGCCTACGAGGCTTCGAAAGTGGAATCCGACGCCATCTTCCAAGCACGTGCCTTGGAGCACGGAGTCCCCTGGACGATCGTCAATCCGTCCAGCCTGATCGGCGACAGCGTGACCGGGGAGTCCGACCAGCTCATCGGCCTGGCTACCACCATCGCGCAAGTCTGGGAGGGAGCCGTAGCCGCACTGCCCGGAAACGGATCGACGTTCCTCCCGGTCGTCACGGTCGACTACTTGGCTGCCTTCATGACCGCAGCAGCGGTCGATCCCACTGCTGCGGGCAAGGCTTATTGGGTTCTCGACGACGCTACCCCGCCGCTGGCTGACCTGCTCACCCACGTCGGGCGGCACCTCGGAGTCAAGGTTCCGCGGGTACGGATGCCGGTCGGCGTCATCAAGCGACTCCCGCAGCGGATCACCAGGGCGGATCCCGAGACACTCTCCTTCATGTCCGCCGACCGCTATCCGACAGAGTCAGCCATCGAGTTCGCAGACAGACACGGGATACAGATGCCGGACGTACTGGTGTCCCTGGAACGGTGGGCCGACTACTTGGCCGCACACCGGTTTGGCGACGGCATGGCTGACGGCCGCCGATTCGTCGACGCCGGCGGTGTAAGGACATTCGAGCTCGGAGTAGCCGGATCCAGCCGGGTGGTCCTTCCCGGCTTGCCGGTCAACGCGGACACATGGGCCGGCGTCGCTTCGGGTGTCGGCGCGCGCGTCGTCGACCTTCCCGGACTCGGCCTCAGCGGAGGAACAGGCATTCAGGACTGGGAGCAGTGGCTTCCCGATGTGCTGGGCGGTGAACCTGCTGACCTCATCGGCCATTCCATCGGCGCGGCTGCGGCAGTGGTCGCGGCGGACCGGTTCCCGGAGCGGGTCAAATCCCTGACACTGGTCGCACCGTTCTTCCTCCAAACCCCAACGGGCGTCCCAGCCGGGCTTCGGCCGCTCGTATCCACCTACCTGCGACACACCAATCCGGCACGGCTGTCGCGCCAACTGACCGGATCAGAAGCGAACGCGGCTGCTCTCCAGTCCAGCCTCAGTGACATCAAACGAAGCAGCGCCAAGAAGGTGGCCAGGCAACTCGCCCTTGCCGGATCGAAACAGTGGCGTAGCGAACTCCAGGAGGCCCTGGGGCGATTCACCGGCCCGGTCCGCATCATTACGGGAAGCGAGGACCCAATCGCCCCGGGCATGGTTGGGCAGCTCGAATCACTTCCGAACGTTGAGCTCGTCTCGATGCCGGGCGCAGGGCACCATCCGCAGCTGACTCATATAGATCCACTCGTCACACTCATCAAGCAATCCGTCGGGTGAACAGGGCGCCCGGGTCCAGCTGTTTAGAAATACACATGCCGATTGAGATCCACCAACGAGCTCTGACCTGAAAGGTAGCCAGAGTTTCAAACTGGCTACATATTTCAAAGCCAGTTCAGGGGATGCTGGGGTGATGTTGACTTGCGTGAACTGGCCATCAACGGACGAGTGTGGGCCTCCGGACTGGACCCGCAACCGAACAGCCACTAACTCTCAAACGGGCGAGTAAACGAACACCGCAACCCAAACGCCGGATGTCAACCGCCAAAGCCACAACAAAATGGAGCACCGTCGGTCCACAGGCTGGTGGCACTTAGGAACCGAAGGACGCTGTCCCACTTCCTTGGAAGTGGAACAGCCAAGAGTGGGACGCTGCCCAGCAGCTGATGGGGTCAGTTAGTGCAGGGAAGTTTGGAGCCGATCTTCGCATCCTTGGCCCAGGACGGGACCAGGCCGCACTTTGCGATCAACAGCCGCCGGTCAAGGGCTCCCTCGTCCAGTCGTTCGGCCACGATTGGCACAATCTGGGTCGGGGCGACGTTCCAGCTCGGCCCAGGAGGGTTGCCTTCAACCTCCTTGGCCTCGAAATGGCTCAGAAGATCGCTCGTTGCTTTGGACATCACGTATCTGCCGCAAATGAGCCCATTCTGCCCACAAAACCTTCAAAGCGTGGCCAGCCGCGGGCCGGCGCCCGGGTACTTCTTGAGGACCTCGCGCAGCTCCCCCTCCCATGACGGAGCTCGCGGTCGCTGTCCTGAGGTGTGGTGTCCCGCGTTGGTACCCATACTCAATCATTACCTCGCTGATTCTTCTCTTGCCGTGGCGCTCATTCGAGCGGCTTTTCCCAATCCGCGAGGTCACGCAGGGATCCAATCACTTGGTAGAGCGCTAGTCTGGCAGCCTCCGTTTTCAGGAATGGGGTCAAGGGAGGTGGCCAATTGAGAGGCTTGTTGTCCGCTGGCCAGATCAGCTTTGCGGGAGTGGCATCGACTCCTCGTTGTGCGTCAAGCCAGATATAGCGGTTATCGGCATTCCAGGGAAGATCTGGTTTGAAGTACTGCTGGATGAAATAGATGCCCTCTATTCCAAGGAAAGAACTCGCTGTGTTGTTTGGTTGGGCCAGTGCCGCTTGGGGGTCCGTGCCTGCGTCCAAGACCAAACGATGGGGTTGGTGCCAGATTGAAACGGTGGACCATGGGGAGTTTGTAATCCCCATATAGATGCGTGCGGACGAAGGTGGCCGGCGGGTCTTCATGAAGGAAGTGAAATCTTCGTCCACGAAGACCCTGTCCTCGACAGGAAGGTACTGGTCATACATAAGAAGGCACTTATATACCCACGCCGCCAGATAAAGCTTTCCTTCAGGGGACACCAAGTGCGGCATGGGAGGTGTCTTCTTGGCCATCTTTCTTAGGATCGGTTTGACTGAAGTCTCCAGTCTCGACATCCAGCCGTTGTTGCAAGCAGCGCAGACGCTCTTTACTCTTACCTCGTGGACGTTCGGCGTCCTCGTACCCCGAGCTTCATCGACCTTGACATAGGTTCCTTGAGAGTTCTTCCTCACGACCGTCTGACGGAAAGGAGCCTGGTAGGAGCCCTTGCGTTGAATGAAGGCCTGAGGAGCGGCAAATTGCCGTAACTACTGGGGAAAGACGTGTTCCACCGTCAAAGGAAACCCACCGCAGAAGACACATGTTCTCATGAGCGCAAAGGCTATCCCGTTTTGTCTGGCTTGGGAGCCACCCTCGTTGAGCGGCACTCATTGATGCGTGCAAAGGACGCTTGTGCGCACTTTGGGACGTTCGTCGGCAACGACCTCACCGTTACTAAGTTGGCAAGCATCGGTCCGGCGGTTCCATCGGCGTTCAGGTGCCATGGTTTTATTTGCACATGAGCAATTCGGACCTGATCGCACTAGTCGCTGGTGTCGTGACACTCGTTGGGGCAGTAATTACGGCACTGCAGTACAGGCGCAGCAACCCCAAATCACGGATATCCGCAGACGTCAGGGCCGCCCCAATAGTAAACAAGCTCGGGCAAGGCAGCGGTTGGGACAAGCTCGTGGTCCAACACTCCGGCAACGTTGTGCAGAACCCCTACGTGCTGATTGTCACTCCTGAATCAACTGGACGAGCGGATATCCAGAGCAGCAGATTTGATGCCGGAAAACCACTCATCCTCGAATGTGGCGCGCCTATTATCGCTCTGCTGAGTGACGATCCTGAAGCCGATCTGGGTAGAGTAAACCCGGCTGGGTTGTTCCGGGCCGAAGGCGATAACGTCCTTTTCGGTCCTGCTCTGTTATAGAAAGGCCGCCCCGCCCAAACAACGGTGCTGCTCGACGGACGACCTAAGTGGGCGTGGAATGACCGGAACCTCATTGACGTCAAGATCCAGCCTGGCCGAGGTCGAGACGCCGTGGGCTTTCTCCGAGGACATTTCTCATTAGGCACCATTGCAGCAATAGCCACCGTAGGTGCCCTACTCGTGGCTGTGGCGACATTTGCCCTGCAGTTCTTCGGACCTCAGCTTGGGATCGGGAGTCGTTCGGTTCCCCCACCCGTACAAACCCGTTTGGACGGCACCTACCCACAAGCTGGTTGCTCCGTAGATGCCATAACGCTGAAGAGTATCCCCATTGCCAGGGCCTCAGAGCCTTCCCCGTTCGCGTTAGTGACCGTACTGCACTCCCCTGGATGCGAAACGAGCTGGGTCCACGTCAGCAACCAACTCAGCGGAACAACGGTCACGAAGTACATCGAACGAGGCCCTGCTGAGGGCCTCCCTTCAGTTAGCTTCACATCGCCGGATATCACTGGAGATGTGCAAGCAACACCCGAGGCAAAGAACTCCTTCACACGCCAGGTGTACGCACCCGGCTGCGTCCTTGTACGAGTGGAGTTCACGGACGCAACCGGTATTCGTCTGGGTGAGGTGCCTCTGCAGCCTGTGTGTTGATGCTGGAGTAGGCGACAAGAGCAACGTGTCCCACTTCCTTGGATACGGAACGCGGCAGCTGGGACTCCGTTGACGTAAAAGAGAGACGCTGTCGGGTTCACCGACCTGGTAGGCCGCTTAGGCGGGAGCTGGAGCCACTCGGTCGTCCTGCATGGGAACAGGAGGAAGCGGAGCTGGCAGCACCGGGGCGTTGATGAGGGAACGGTCGTAAACGACCAAGGCGTTGTTCTCGATGATCTGTTGCTTCGAGGTCACAAGACCTGTCCGTTTGTCCCGGGTCAGCCTCATCACCCGGTTATGGCGGTAAACCTTATTCCCGGACTCGTAGAAGTAGGCGTCCTCTTCACGGATGTGGAATTTCACATCCGTGACGTTCTCGGCGCGAAGTTCACCACACAGGTATTCGTCGTTGGTACTTACTAGGAATTGGAAAGCCTGGTCCGTGTCATTGCGAACCCGGTAGTCCAAGTAGTTGTAGATGATCGAAGTGCCCGAACCAAACGGGATCTGACGATTGAAGTCCGGAAACAAGTCCAGGTCCCCGTGGTGGTGATGCTCCACCACAGTCAGCTCGCTGTGCAAGACCATCCAATGCAGAAGGTTCGTGAATTGACACAGGCCGCCACCAATTCCGGAATCGGCTCGGCCATGGTTGATGACCAGGCCCTCGCGGTATCCCTTGGCTTCAGTGCAACTCCCTACCAGCTTCCAGAACGAAAAGGTCTCGCCGGGACGTATGACGACAGAGTTCACCAGAGGCGCGGCGATCCCCAGACTTACCGCCTTATTTTCCTGGAGGTGCAAGTCCACGTTGCCCAGCTTGCGGCGGATCAGTGAGTTGTGGCCGTAGACAACCGCAGGAAGGACCTCTTCCGGCTGGCGCCGCGCAAAGACTGTGGGAGAGAACAGGTCGCGCAATTTGCGGTTCAGGATCATGCGCTGCACAGAAATGCGGTACGTGATCGGCGAAAGTTCGCAGAAGAGTTTTCGTGCCATGGTTCCCCCGGTAAAAACGCCCACCCAGGGCAAGCCAAACCGGAACGCCCGGCGTCAAGGTTATCTTTCCAGACGCTTGAAGAAATCGAGTAATCGGTGAAACGGTCCGTCCTGACCCAGTGGAACATGGGCCATCCAACCAACGCCTGAGGTTCATGCGATACCAGATGCCGGCGCAGGTGCCTTAGGTGCCGACCGGGATCGTCCCAGTTCCTTAGAAGTGGGACACCAGCAATGGAACACTCCCCCACCCATCCGAATCTGTCGTTTTCAGAAGCCGACTGCACAAAATCCCGCTGAATTTTGGGGTTTGTGCAGACGGGTTGCGATCAGTGACTGGCCGGTACTCCTGTGCACAAGTGCCCGTTTGTTCAGCACTCCTGTTCACAATCCGCGTCATTGATTTGTCTCGGAACGTTAGGGATTCGAGGCACCTCGGTTATAAGACATGGAGGGGGTTCAGAGAAGGAGCCGGCGCCCGCGGGCGGGATCGCTTATCGGATCAGCTGGTCACTTGTAGGACTAGAACACGATCGAGTCGAAGACGGCGCGTGCCTCTCTCATCAGCTCCGGATTGATTGATTCGTCGATACGGCCCACCGCGACGACAGCCCGCTTGCCGTTCAGGTCGACCACCCGGTAGGTTTCGCGTTCGCCCCGGGTGGAGTACCAGCGTGAGCAGGCTTGTGTATGTCTTGAGTAAATGCATAATTCACCGCCGTCGCAGGCGTTCATGTCCACGTTGGCCTCGACGAAGTGGTCGAACTCGAAGCCTGAGTAGTTGCCCACCGTGACCTTGACGGGAGGGGTGCTTGCCGTTGACGACTGCGCCGCCATCGCGTCAACGAAGGCCTCGGCCGACGGACCGTCATCGGAAAGGGCGCCCCTCCACTTGCATGCGTCCATCGCCACATAGTTGACAGGCAAAAGAGTTATGTGGACGGCCCATTCAGCTGGGTGATCCGGGTCGTCCTTGCCCAGGCTTCCGCCGTCGAGAGCAAACCAGCCGTCTGGGACGGTGATCTCGAAAGGTTCCGTATGGCCGGCGACGGGGACGAGGTATGTGCCGGCGTCAATGTCTCCACTCTCCGGCAGCGGCGGGAACGGGCGGGGGTCGTTTCCGTCCGGCAGTGGCGGGGCCGTGCGGGCCTCCAAAGTTGGAGAATTGGTGGACGGGAGGGCGACGTTATCGGGCTCATACTCGCACCCGCAAAGACATCCAATCAGGGCGACAATCACCAAGGCCAAGAGATGGCGCAACCGCTGACCGGCCTTTTCGAGGGGTGTCATGGAGCTCATTGATCCACCAGCCACTACAGGGTGCTGTGAGGCCCCGCAGCCGGGTGGCCCCGCGGGCGGCGCGAGATGGAAGGCCGTCGCCTCAAGTCTCCTCCGGCAGAGAACCCGTGACAAGGAAGAACTGCCCGGAGATCAGTTTCGACTCATGCAATCCCCCGAAATGACGAAAGCGCGTCGCTGAAGCAGCGGCGAGGAAACGCCAAATGATTGTGTCAACTTAGATTGGCCCCGGTAGGACGTATATTTTTGGCCCCAGCAGTCTGATGGCGTCGGTTCGCTGCTGCCGGACGTGCAATTGAATCAGTTCTGTTGGGGAACACCTCCACTGTGAGGAGCCCTCTTTAGGTTTGGGTTCCTTCCATGGCGCTGGCTCTACCGGCCATGTGGCCCTACGCATTAGTGGTCGTGGCGTAAACCCTCGTGGAGCTGATCGGGGAACCGGGGGGCGCCTGCCGCAGCCAGCGCGAACCGGGATCTGGCTCCGTCAACTTCCGCGTCGGACGTCGTCAAGAACGACTTTAACGGGGACCGCAAGGCTGGCATTCTGGCCCGTGATGGCGCCGGCGACCTGTGGCTTTACCCCGGAAATGGCTCGGCGGGATGGATGCCACGTGTGCAGGTATCCGCCGGCTGGAATAACCAGACTAATAGCCTAGGGATCGGCGACTTCCAAGGCGACGGATTCGTTGACGTAGCCGTCTCCAACCGTGGCGGGATGTGGATAGAGCGCGGTGATGGAAAGGGCGGTTGGCTGAACTCAGCGTGGGCGGGATATGGCTGGTTCTTCGGGTCGGAGGCCATCGGTGTCGGTGATTTCAATAGTGATGGCACAGCTGATGTCGTGGGCCGCGACAGTTCCGGTGTCCTGTGGCTCTACCCCGGCAACGGAACCGGCGGCTGGTTGCCACAGAGCGTGACCGGCGCCGGCTGGAACGCCATGAACTCCCTTGTTGGACCCGGCGACTTCAATGGGGACGGAAAAAACGACATCATAGCCCGGGACTCCATCGGCGACTTGTACCTTTACGAGGGCAGCGGTGGATCCGCATGGCCCACATCGAGGAAAGTGGGCAGCGGCTGGAACATCATGACGGAGATCCTATTTCTGTCCTAGCCGGACGTGGTGCCCATTTCCGGATCCGAGGCCATGGGATGTAGACGTCCGGTGGAGGATCCATCACCGTACATGTTCTGGCTAACTCGTTGTATGTCGCTGCGTCCAGGCATCGATCCAGTCCGCGATCAAAGTGTTGCCCATGCGACGCGCGTAGTCAGATGCGGTCATGTAAGACTCGCCCGCAAAAATGCCCGGTGAAGCTGCCGAAACGCTACACAGTTTCCTGTCCCATTTTCTTGGAACTGGGACACACTCGGTGGGACACTTCCGAGTCGCGGATTCAGTCGGGGCAGCATGCCGGATGTCGCGTGATGCCGCGCCGATCCCTTGGAGGCATCCTCTAACGTGCATGTTGTGCAGACGGCTTTGGGCACTCATTCAGACACAGTCCAGCAATGATGAAATCCCAGTCCAGCGTCCGCGTAACACTGTCGTCCCGCATGTTGTCCCAAAACATCCCCTTCCAACAGCTGTCCCAAAGACAACTTCCGGGACAGCTGGGTCGCCGACTCACGAGCGAACCCGCACCCATTCCGGGTACGCAGGGACCCGGCCAAGCGGCTTGGCTGGGGACCAAACCCGTGCCAGCTCCCGCCGTCGTAATGTTGCGCAGGTCACACCTGGCACATACGCTGGGGTGCGCTGCAGCGTGGCAGCAAGGATGAAAGGCAGAAAATTGGCCAGCGACAAGCTCTCCGTAGTTGTTCGCGTCGACGTAGACGGCGAACAGATCCAGATCGCAGCAACGGGCCGCGTCACCACCTCGAGCCTTCAGGGGCTTTACCCCGTGGTTCAGCGGACAAAGGGCCTGGGCGGCGGACTCGGCGTGGAAATGGACCTTTCGGAAGCGACGATCGACGCAGATGCGCTGGACCAACTGAGGATCTACGCTGAACTCCATGAGGTGCCTGTCCGCCTCAACACTGCGCCCGGCAACGTCGGCAATGTGACCGCCCTGCCCTCCCGGAAACTCCAGACAGCAAGCCGGGCAGCCTAATAGGAGAACGCATGCGAAAAGTAACCGCCGGACTGTTCCACTCCGTGGATGGCGTGGTCCAGGATCCGTTCAAGTTCCAGTTCGACAGCTTCGACGAGGACCTCGGCAAGGGCCTGACCAAGATGATCAACACCGTGGATACCGCGGTGCTGGGCCGGGTCAGCTACCAGGAGTGGGCCGGATACTGGCCAAACGCCACCCAGGACGATGATTTCGCCGCCTTCATCAATCCTGTCGAAAAATTCGTGGCGTCCCGGACCCTGACCGAACCGCTGGAGTGGCAGAACTCGCACCTCATCAACGGTCCGTTGGAGGACTTCATCACCGATCTCAAGAACCGCGACGGCGGAGAGATCGCCGTATGCGGCAGCATCTCGGTGGTCCGCCAACTCCTGTTTGCGGGCCTGCTGGACGAGCTGACCCTGATGACGCACCCGGTGGTGGCGGGCAGCGGCCGCCGCCTCTTCGAGGACGGCGATCCCCAAAACCGGCTCGTTCTGGAGGACCAGTACGGCACCAGCAAAGGCAATGTTGTGAGCACCTACAGCCTGCGCAAGGACTAGAGAACGCTCGACGGCGGCAGCCGGCTACCGTCGTCGGCCCGCCTCAGCGCTCACCCCAGCAGCAGCGCCGCGCCCAGCTCGCTCCGGAAGTAGAGCACACTGTGGCCGTAGCGCGTGGAAGTCACGAGCCCGGCATTCCGGAGCACCCTGAGATGCTGATTGACTGCGGACGTGGTCACGCCAAAGCGCACTCCAAGCTCGGTGGATGAGGCAGGCGCAGCGAGCGCCGTCAACAGGCTGGTACGGACCTCGCCGAGCAGCGCCACCACAGCGGCAGGGCTTCTCACTTGCTCCGCTTCCCACATGGCTCCTTGACCGCGGGCCGGGTACATCAGCATCGGCGGGTCACCGTGGTTCACGGGAGCAGAGGCCCTGCGGGTGAACATGGTGGGTACGAGTGTCAGCCCCAGGCCATCAGTCTTCTCGGTCCGTGACGCAGGGTTCTTCAACCGCACGGAGATGACCCGGCCGTCGAATTCCACGGCACCGGACAAGTCGTTGAGCATTGTGAACAGCCCGCCCTGGGCGAGTTGCCTGCCGCGGTAGACGATGTCTGCTTCCAGGATGGTGCGCATGCGCAGCCAGTGCGGTGCGAAGCACGTTTCCCAAAAATCCTTGAGGATTTGCACGAGGCGCCGGATCGCCGGGCCAACGGGTCCGGCAAAGACTGCGGGCACTTCGCCATGCACCCGGATCAGGTCGCCGTGGAACTGCTCTGCTGAAATCCCCTCCAATGCCGCGAACTCGTCGTCGATCCTGGTGAGAGGGGAATCAGGCCTGGGGTTCAGGAAGTCCGGCGTCCAGAGCCGGTGGTCAACCAGCGCCAGCAGACCATCCAGATCCAGGCGGGAACGGGCTTCCTCCGTGCGGCGCAACCACGGCAGCTGAAGAGGGTACTGGCTGGGATCACGGATGGCCCTCAGGGAGAGCCCCAGTTCACACATGGGCGAGATGCCGAAGCGCACCCCGCCCAGGTCGGCGCCGGACAGTACGTACTTCAACATGAAGCATAACGCTACATCACTACCGGCCATCCCCGGCGGGTGACAGAACTAGGGGGTGACCAAAACTCCGGCAGACACCATTACCCCTCCCCGGCACGGCCTCCGCGCCGCCCTTTCCGAACCCAGCCTTAAGATCCTCGCTTCGGCCATTCTGGTCTCCACGGTGGGTCGCGGCATCTTCCTTACCCTGACGGTTCTGTACTTCAGCCGCTTCGTCGGACTCAGCGCCGTGGAAATCGCCGTCATCCTCTCTGTTTCCAGCGGGGTAGGCGTCGCGACGTCGTACATTGGCGGCCGCCTTGCGGACCACTTATCCGCGCGCCGGCTGCTGGTGGTGATGGTCGCCGTCGAAGGTCTCGCTATCGCAAGCTATACGTTCGCCGGGAACTTCGGCACCGCCGTCGTGATTGCCTGCATTACGGTGGGCGTGGACCGCGCCGCGAACGCCACGCGCTCAGCGATCATCGCGCGTGCCTTCGATGGCCCGAACCGCGTCAACGCCCGCGCTGTCCTCCGCACCATCACAAACCTGGGCATCGCGACGGGTGGCATGATCGCCGGATTGGCGTTGCTGGCCGGGACGGCCGACGCGTTCCGCGTGATGATGATCAGTGCCGGCGTCGTCTATGTCCTCAGCGCGCTGCACCTCCGCCGCCTTCCCAGCCGCGTCGACGCGCCGCGACACGACCCCGCCAACCCTGCGCCGAAGCGTGGCATCTCCCCCTTCAAGGATCGCCGCTACGTTCTGTTGACGGTGCTGTCCGGTATTTTCGGCATGCAGTTCGGACTCGCCGAGATGGGCGTTCCACTGTGGATTTCACAGGACACCAGCGCGCCGGATGTGCTGATATCGGTGGTCCTGGTCATCAACACTGTGTGCGTCGTCCTGCTGCAGGTGCCGCTCTCCCGGGGCACAGACCATCCTGCCCGTGCCGGGAAGATCGTGCTGACCGGTGGGGTGCTCATGGCCGCGGCTTGCGCGCTCTACGCACTGGCGGGCGGAGTGCCGGTGGTCGCCGCCATCATTCTCCTGTGCGGTGCCGCCCTCCTGCACTCGTTGGCGGAGATCCTTTCGCAAGCGGGGGCATGGGGACTCAGCTTCGAACTCGCCGATCCACTCCAGGCCGGCGCTTACCAGGGAATGTTCGGCATGGGATCCGCCCTGGGGGCCATGCTCGCACCTCTCGTGGTGACCGCTACCGTCGTCGAACACGGCACACTGGGTTGGGTCATCCTGGGAGCGGTCTTTGTTGCCTCGGCGGCGGGCGTAGCGCTGATAGCGCGGAAAGCCACGACGACGGCGGTACTCGCCTAACGGGGCGGGCGCAGGGTCCGCCGCCGCCCACCGGCGGGCTGCGCACTTGGTTCCGGCGGGGGTTCCTCGTCCGAGCATTCCGGACACTGCCCATCAGGAAACTCGCCCACTTGCGGCCAGATCCACCCCTCCAAGCACCGGTCATTCCTGCACGACTCTTGCGTCATTGACTGTCCCCCTAAGCCACGTTCCTTTCTACTAAGGTGCACAAAAGCACTGCTTCGTTACGCGAAAATCCAACCTCGGGGCGAGACCGCCGCGAGCAACATCACCACGGAGACGGAGGAATTGAGCCGCCCACCCTGAAACCATGTAAGGAACGAGTGAAGGGGAATCATGGGGGAATGGGTCTGGCCGGCGTACGTGGGCGTGTTGGGAGGAGTGGCCCTCTTTGGCGTGTTCATGGTGCCGATCGTGGCCGTCCAGTACAGGATGTACGGCCGGTTCACGTGGCGCCGGTTTCTGGGTGCCGCGGGGCTCAGCATCTACGGCGTTGCTCTGGTGGCTTACACGCTGCTACCCCTGCCTGACCCCACCCTGTTGAAATGCGGCCCGGGCGGAAGCACCTTCCAGGCGCTCCCCTTCCAATTCCTGGACGATATCCAACGTGAGACCTCGGGCTTGGGGATCACGGGGACACTGACCAGCCGTGCCATGTTGCAAGTTGTGTTCAACGTGGTGCTTTTCGTTCCTTGGGGTGTGATCGCGCGCCGCTACTTGTCGTGGAACATTGCCGTCTCTACGCTGACAGGCGCCCTCGCCTCGGGCCTCATCGAAGCGACTCAATTCACTGGTTTGTGGGGCATTTACGACTGTGCCTACCGCCTTGCCGATGTCGACGATCTCATCACCAACACCCTGGGTGCCCTGATCGGTGCCATGATTGCGCCTTTGGTCCTCTGGTTCATGCCGCAACGACGCGACCTCCGCGCAGCCCGTGGCCAGAGCCGCCCCGTCACTGTCCGGCGGCGCTGGCTCGGGATGATCATCGACTACGTGGCGCTAACGTTCCTTGGCTTCGGCTTCGTTGTGATTTACAGGGTGGGGTTGCTCGCGATCGGTGCGGACCTTCCCGGAGCGGACGACGCCGTCTCCCTCGTCCTCATGCATCTCGTTCCCGGGTTCCTGGTGTTCTACCTGCCGGCGCTTGTGGGTTCCGGCGCATCACTCGGCCAGCGCGCCGTGTGGCTGCAACCGCATTGGCCGGCCACCCGCCGTCGGGCGTTGCTCCGGGCCAGCACCACCGGCGGACTCTATGTTGTGTTGTCGTTCCTGACTGCCCTGATACCGGCAACGGCGTTCGGTCCGCTCTCCGGCCTGCTGCTCCTGGCCGCCTTCGTGGCGGTTCCCCTGACAAAAGCGCGGGGACTTTCGGGCGTCCTGACGGGTGCGGAGATGGTTGACTCGCGTGAAATCAAACGACGCCGGGTGGCTGGCCCAGCTCCTCGACCCGCCTAGGGGCCGCACGCCACCTCGGCAGCCGGCTGGTGCGCGAGGTGCGTGTGGCCGGCTCGAGGGGGGGTCTGCTTTCGGGCCGGCCACACTGTCCACTTGGGCAAGCGGACGAGCGCACCTCCAGCTCGCCGACAAAAAGCGGCATGGATCGTTGCGCCGTGACCGGCCGAGGAGGGGGTCTCAACACCTCATAGGCCGTGGCTGCTGTTCTACATCCGGAATGCGCTCTGCAACCTGTCACTACTTAGTAGTGGCGCCACCTGATGGAACGTGTCATGGTCCAGGTCACTTTCTTTTTATTTTTTTCGGGACTGTCTTTCGGGACCGTCCGGCTACTTTTTCCCGGCCTTCAGATCGGAGACAACTTTGGCGATACGTCGCGCGCGGGTCTCAGCAGTCCTGGCGTCTCCGATCGGTTCTACATAACGCCGCTGGGCACTGTAGTTGAGCGTCCCGTAGAAGGCTTTGGCTTCGGGTTCGGCATCCAGGGCTGCAGCGAGATCGTCCGGGACTTCCACTACACGCGGCTGGGTGTCGACCTCCAGGCCGACCTCCACCGTGTCACCGGCAGCAGCGCCGGTAAGCTCGCGGTTCGCCGCGCTCACGCCCACCATGTACTTTCCACCCATCACCGCGATGCTGCTGCGATAGCTTTGGCCGTTGATGGTCACCACCACGGGCGGCTTCTTCCCAGCCCCCAGCGCATCAACGACATCGGCGGGAACCTCTATGCCGGCCTTGTTTCCATCGCCCACGATGGTGGTTGTGAATTGCATGACCCAAGTATGCCGTCAGCCGCCAGTAGACGCACCCGGTCAGTAGTACTAGGTTTCACATAACGCCCGGAACAGCCAACCCAAGGAGCAGGACCATGGACGAGCAGGATCTTCTGGAACGAATCCAGGCATTGGTGGAAGAAGAGCATCATCTGCGCGACTCGGCGGGATCGGAGACCGACGGTGACGACAGCCGCGCGCGTCTCTCCCAGCTGGAAGCCCAGCTGGACCAGTGCTGGGACTTGCTGCGGCAGCGCCGGGCCAAGAAGCATGCCGGGGAGAACCCGGACGACGCCGAGGCCCGCCCGATCAGCGAAGTCGAGGGTTACAGGCAGTAAGTTCTGCCGGGCGAACCTAGGCGCCCTCGAGAACCTGGCTGGTCGCCCACGCCAAGTACTTGGCGGCGTTGGCGACTGCATCGGCAACATCCGGAACGCCGTCTTTGCGCTGCGCGACGTCCAGCAACTGCGCCGCAGCCACGATCCCGTGCTTCGCGAGATCCTCGGGGGTCACAGTGATACGGCCTGCCACCGCGATCACCGGAATACCGTGCACGCTGGCCGCGTCAGCCAGTGCGATGGGCGCCTTTCCGGTGAGGGACTGTTCATCCATGGACCCCTCCCCGGTAATCACAAGATCGGCCTCGCTCAAGTGCGAGGCGAGCCCGGTGAGACCGGCCACCAGCGCGAAACCACCTTCCAGCGCAGCATCCGTAAACGCCAGGAACGACGCCGGGAACCCGCCCGCCGCTCCAGCTCCCGGAACGTTCACGTCGCGGCCGGTGGTTTCCCGAAGGAGCGATGCCCAGTTGCGGAGCCCGGCGTCGAGCTTTTCGACCGCGTCCTCATCCGCACCCTTTTGCGGACCGAAAACGTGCGCGGCACCTTCCGGCCCGTACAGCGGGTTCCGGACGTCGACGGCGATGCGGAACTTCACGGCCGACAGCCGGGGATCCAGCTCCGAGACGTCGAGGGCAACTGCGTCTGCGAGTGAGCCGCCGCCCAGCGGGACCACATTTCCTGCCGTATCGAGCGGTTTGAGCCCCAGCGCACGCAAGGCTCCGCTGCCGCCGTCGGACATTGCCGAGCCGCCCACACCGAGCACGATCTCAGTGGCCCCGGCATCCAGGGCGGCGGCGATCAGTTGCCCGCAACCGTAGCTGTGGGCGCGCAGGGAGTTCTCCGGAGTCGGCTCCATATGCGCCAGGCCTGAGGCCATGGCCGTTTCGATCACAGCGGTCACCCCGCCGAAGGAGTCCTTCCGGATCCCCCACGAGGCACCGACCGGCTTGAGGATGGGACCAACTACGGCGTTGTTCCGTTCCTCATAGCCCGCGGCAATGGCGGCATCCAGCGTGCCTTCGCCGCCGTCGGCTACCGGGAACTGCGTGGTGACGGCATCCGGGTAAACGCGGAGCGCGCCCTCGGCCATGGCAGACGCGGCTTCGGCGGCGGTCAGGGATCCCTTGAACTTGTCCGGGGCAATGAGGATACGCATGGGACCATCTTGCCAGCTTTGCCGGGAAAGCGCTTGCCCGAACGTAACGTTGCGTTGACGTCGTCGCAGTAGTTCCCGCCGCACGTCTCCCCTCGCACCAGGGGACTACCCGCCCAGCATCCGCACAGGGTCACCCGCCAACCAGGCCTTGACGTCCTCAAACGCCTCCCCGTAGAACTTCCGGTAGCTCTCGTGCGTCACGTACCCGATGTGCGGCGTGAGGACAGTCCGCCGGGAATGCAGGAGCGCGTGCCCTGCGGGAAGGGGCTCCTCCTCGAAGACATCAAGGGCGGCGCCCCGGATCCAGCCCTCCTCCAGGGCACGGATCAGGGCAACCTCGTCAACCAAGGGGCCCCGGGCGGTATTGACCAAGACCCCGTCGGGACCCAGAAGGCGCAATTCCTCCGAACCCACAATGCCCTCGGTTCGCTCGGAGAGCCGCAGGTGCAGCGTCACGATGTCCGACTCACTGAACAACTCCTCTTTACTGACCAAGCGGGCACCTGCCGCCTCAGCGGTCTCCGCGGTGAGGTTCTGGCTCCATGCGAGGACGTCCATGCCGAACGCCTTGGCGTACCCGGCCATGCGCTTACCGATCTTCCCCAGGCCAACAATGCCAAGCGTCTTGCCTTCAAGTTCAAATCCGACGCCGGTCTGCCACTCCCCCGCCCGCAGTGAGTTCTCCTCCACAGGCAGGTTCCGTGCGAAAGCGAGCAGCAGGGCCCAGGTGAGCTCCGGCGCCGCGGCAGGTGATCCACCCGTTCCGCACACCACGATCCCCCGCTCAGATGCGGCCTCCATGTCAATCGCGGCATTGGCCATGCCGGTGGTCACCAGAAGCTTCAGATTGGGCAAGGAATCCAGGACACTTTGCGGAAAGCGGGTCCGCTCACGCATCGCGACAACGATGTCGAACGGCGTCAACGCGGCCACGGCCTGCTCCTCCGAGACGAACGGTGCGCTGAAAACGCTGACCTTCACGCCGTCGTCGGGCAGTGAATCCCAAGGAGCGTAGTCCCCGGAAACCTGCTGGTAGTCGTCAAGAATGGCTAAACGGAACTTCGTCACGGCTGTCTCCTCCCGCAGCGGCTGGTGGTACTGACCACCATCTCACGTTAGGTTTTTGAGTGTGACGCAAAATGTGACCTCCGCCATGCCCAAGCCCGAGCACCCCCGCCCGCAACTGGTCCGCGACAAGTGGATGAACCTCAACGGCACCTGGGGTTTTGAGATCGACGCCGGGGACTCCGGCGTGGAGCGCGGGCTCGCCACCCGCGAACTCAACAGCTCGATTCTGGTCCCGTTCGCCCCGGAATCGGCCCTTTCCGGGATCGAGCACGTCGATTTCATGGAAGCCGTCTGGTACCGCAGGACCGTGAGCATTCCCCCGGAGTGGTCCGGACACAACGTGCTCCTCCACTTCGGCGCTGTGGACCACGACGCGACAGTCTGGGTGAATGGCGTCGAAGTTGCGCGGCACAGGGGTGGTTTCACGCCGTTCACGGCCGATCTGGGTGGCATCGCGGAGCCTGGGACGGATGCCGTTATCGTTGTCCGCGCCAGGGACTCGCGGCACGGGATGCAGGCACGCGGCAAGCAGGCCACCTGGTACAACAACACGCATTGCCAGTACACGCGCACCACCGGAATCTGGCAGACGGTGTGGATGGAGGCCGTGCCCGAGGTTTACATCAAGCGCCTCCGGATGACCCCCAGCCTGGCCGATTCAAGCATCACGGTGGAGGTCCCGCTCAGCCGGAACCGGAGCGGGCACACAGTCACTGCCGTCCTCAGCGATAAGGAAGACCTGCGGATTGAGGCGGAGGTCAAGGCAGACCTGGACCTCACGCCGTCGCTCCGGCTCACCGTCCCAGCCGAAGCGATGCGCCCCTGGTCGCCGGAGGACCCGTTCCTTTACGACCTTGACGTGAGCGTGCGGGACGGCACCGGCGAGGTGGTGGATCGAGTGAGCAGTTATGCCGCCATCCGCTCGATTGCCTTGGACGGCAAGGTTGTCCGCATCAATGGCAATGCGGTTTTCCAGCGGCTGGTCCTGGACCAGGGCTACTGGCCGGACTCGTTGATGACCGCCCCCGATGAGGCCGCCTTGGTCAAGGACATCAAGCTGTCCATGGCTGCGGGATTCAACGGCGCCAGGTTGCACCAGAAGGTTTTCGAAGAGCGTTTCCTCTACCACGCGGACCGTTTGGGCTATCTGGTGTGGGGCGAATTCGGTGACTGGGGCGTGTCGGGCGGCGGCACCATCGGCCACAACCAACAACCGACTGCCAGCTTTGTGGCGCAGTGGTTGGAAGTCCTGCAGCGCGACTTTAACCACCCGTCCATCGTCGGCTGGTGTCCCCTCAACGAGACCCACCAGGTGCTGCATGACCGCCTCACCGTTCTGGACGACGTCACCCAGGCCATGTTCCTGGCCACCAAGCTCGCGGACCCCACACGGCCCGTGATCGACGCATCAGGCTACTCCCACCGGATCCGGGAAACGGACATCTACGATTCCCACTCTTACGAACAAGATCCCGACCGCTTCCGCATGGAACAGCAGGGCCTTGCTGACGGGAAGCCATACATTAACCGGAAGGACGACGGCGAGGAGTACTCGGTGCCGTACGCCGGGCAGCCATACTTCGTCTCCGAATTCGGCGGTATCTGGTGGAACGAGGCCGAAGCACGCCAAGCAGCAGAGGCGGCAGGCACCGACGTCGAAAGTTCCTGGGGCTACGGCCAGCGCGTCAGCAGCGAAGAGGAGCTCTATGCCCGCTTCGAGGGACTCTGTGGCGTCCTGCTGGATAATCCGGACATGTTTGGGTACTGCTACACGCAGCTGACGGATGTCTTCCAGGAGAAGAACGGCATCTTCACGTTCGATCGCAGCCCCAAGTTCGACCTCGAGAGGATCCGGGCGGCGCAAGTCCGGCCGGCAGCCATCGAAACCCGGAACTAACCCCGCCGAGTTTGGCTAGACCCACTGGCCTCGACGGACCAGGACTTCCTTGAGCAGATCCAGGCGGTCGGACACGATCCCGTCCACGCCAAGATCCAGGAGCCGCTCCATCTCGGCGGGTTCGTTGATGGTCCACACATGCACGTGGCGGCCCAGGCGGTGCGCGCGGCGCAGGAACCCGGCCGTCACCACCTGCACCGGCCCGTAGCGGACAGGAACCTGGAAAACGTCGACGCCGGCAAGCAGCCTGCGTGCCAAAGGTGCCGGCAGCACGGGGCCCAGGAGGACAAACAGAGCGGTGAGGGAGCTGCCCGCCGACGAAGCAACGCGATTCGACAGCTTGGCCAGGACTGCCCTGCGGCGCCTGTCGGAAAAGCTGGTGACCAGTACGCGATCATGGATCCCGTGCCGCTCAATGGCCTCGGCCATCGGGCGCACCGAATTCCAATCCTTGATATCCAGGTTCAACCGGGCATCCGGCAACGCGGCCACCAACTCATCAAAGGTCGGAACAGGTTCCACACCACCGATTCGTGCCCCGGCTACCTCTGCTGCCGTCAACTCCGCGATCTTGCCGACAGAATCGGTCACGCGGTCCAAGGAAGAGTCGTGGAAGACCAGCAGCACGCCGTCCGACGTGGTGTGGACGTCCGTTTCCAGGTGCACGGTGCCGAGTTCCGCCGCGGCTTTGAAAGCCGCCATGGAGTTCTCCAGGCCATCCAACGAGAAACCGCGGTGCGCGAAGGCCAAAGGGCCCAGCGAACCGTCCTTGCGGAGGAAATAGGGCAGCGTCACACCCGTAGCGTAACCGAACGGCTCTCCCGACGGCGCGTGTCAGGCGCGTGGGTCACGCGCCGCGCGTCGGGCTTGGCGCGTCAGGCTTCGTGCGGAACTATCGCCACGCCGTCGCTGACGTGAACCAGCGTCCTGCCGCGGCCGCCGTCGAGCTCCACCCACACGGCGGTGGCATCGCCGGTGACGGCGTCAATCACTCCCGCCGACTCATACCCGGGCGTGAGCGTGACGCTGACACGGTCGCCCTGGCGCAAGGAGCGCCAGTGGTGATCCGGTTCGACGCGCCGCAGCGGCGCCGTGTTGAAATCGTTGATCCTGCGCTTGGCCATGATTCCCCCTGCATTTCGACTGGTAGACACGATGCGAACGGGTCCGTGGCTGGAAGCCTACGGGCGCAAGGTGAACGCCGGTTGTATGGAGGCTGGGAAGTCGGTGACAGCCTGAAACTGCAAGACTAGGGACATGACTGTGTTGATTGCCGGATGCGGCGACCTTGGAACCGAAGCCGGACTTCGCTTCGCTGCGGCGGGCCACGAGGTTGTGGGCTTGCGGCGCTCCCCCGGGAAGCTGCCTCCGCAGATCCGTGGCGTCTACGCGGACCTTTCCGTGGAGCTCCCGGAGTTGCCGGCCGACGTGGACATTGTGGTGGTGGCCGTCGCAGCCGACGCCTCCACAGAAGAGGCCTATCGCGCGGCCTACCTGAACGGCGTGAAGAACGTCCTGGATGCGCTGGAACGGCAATCCATTGAACCGCGGCGGATCCTCTTCGTCTCCTCCACCGCTGTGTACAAGGATTCCGGTGGAGCTGTCGTGGACGAGTCCACACCCACGGAACCCACGCGGTTCAGCGGCAAGGTCCTGCTGGAAGCGGAGGAACTGCTGTTCGCCCGGACCCGCGGAACGGGCACCCGGCCAATCTCCCTCCGGCTCGGCGGGATCTACGGCCCGGGACGCACCCGGCTGATCGACCAGGTCCGGAGCGGCAAGGCCGTCATCCCCGCCCAACCCCGGCACACCAACCGCGTCCACAGGGACGACGCCGCCGCCATGATCGTCCACCTGACCACCATGGGAGCTGCCCCGGAAGAGGTTTACGTGGGCGTTGACGATCACGCCGCCGAAATGGGCGACGTCATGCGGTTCCTCGCGTCCGAGCTGCAGTGCCCTGAACCCCCGACGGCGGCACCTGAGGGCCCGTCCGACGCCGGCCCCGGCGACAAGCGCTGCTCCAACAAACGGCTCCGGGCGACGGGTTTCGAGTTCACGTTCCCGAGCTACAAAGAGGGCTACCGCGCGTTGCTTTCCGGCGAGGGCGTACGCCACCCGTGAAGCCCGTGCTGCGTGCCACAGGACAGCAGGGATGGGGGCGGGCCTACTTCGCAATGCAGGCGGTTGCCGGGCTGGCTTGGTGGACCCTGGTTTTCCTGGCACCCCCGGTGCGTGCAGCCACCCTGGGCGCCCTTGACCCCGTCGCTGTGGCCGCCCTCGACATTCCGCTGTTCGTGCTCTGTTCGGCCCTCGCAGCTTGTGGCATCCGGTGGGCGGCCGTGGTGGCCACGGGCTGGACTGCTTTGGTGGCAGCCGCGCTGGCTGTCTACGCCACATTCACCACGGAAGCGGGCCTGGGCGTCCTGATGATGATTGCCGCTACCGCCTGCTCAGGCCTGGCGCTCTGCTTCGTCCTGCTGGGGCGGGTTCCCACGGACTGGATCATCCGCGGCCCGTTCGCGTTCCGCTCCGCCGCTTCGAACCGGCCTGCAACGGCCCACGTGAGCGCGACCATCGCGCAAATGATCCTCTTCTGGGGCTTCTTCCTTGTCGCAGTCCCGCTGGTCATCTCATGGTTGGAAGGTCGATGGCTGGTGTCCCTGCCTGTCCCGCAGTTTGCCGTCATCGCAGGCGCCGTGGTCCTGGTGCTGGCGAGCATTCTCGGCGTCTCGTCCGCTGTAACCATGTCATCCAAGGGCCGCGGCACCCCGCTGCCGTCGGCCATGCCCAACCACCTCGTCATCGCCGGGCCGTATCGCTGGGTCCGCAATCCGCTGGCCGTTGCCGGCATCGCCCAGGGCATCGGGGTGGGACTCATCCTGGGGTCCTGGCTCGTGGTCGCCTACGCGATGATCGGCTCGTTGGTCTGGAACTACGCCGTTCGGCCGCTGGAGGAAGCAGACCTCGAAAACCGCTTTGGAGCCGAATTCCGCCGCTACCGTTCGTCAGTGAGCTGTTGGCTTCCCCGCGTCGGGCGGAACTTCGGGCGGAACTAGACCCGCTGCTCCGTCAGTTTCGCCTCGAGAACCTGGGCCACGCCGTCGTCGTCGAAATGCGGCGCCTGCCGGCCGGCAGCGAGGATCGCTTCGGGGTGCCCGCTGGCCATGGCGTAACCGTGGCCGGCCCAGCGGAGCATCTCGATGTCATTGGGCATGTCCCCGAACGCCACAACATCGGCGGCTTCGATCCCCAGGGACTCTGCGTACTTGGCCAGCGTGACTGCCTTGTTGATCCCCGGCACGGACATTTCCAGCATCGCAGTCCGGGGAGCTGAGTGCGTGGTGGACACGAGGTGCGCGACAGCCGGCTGCACCTCGGCCAGGAACTCGTCCGGCGTCCCCTTGCGGGTAATGGCAAGGAACTTTACGACGGCGTCATCCGCCGTGAGCGTCTGGTCCAGCGGTTTTGGGGTGAACTCGGCAAGCAGTTCGCTGGTTTCGTTTTCGATGAACCCCGGCTCCAGCTGGAAGCCGGTGAGCGTCTCCACAGCGAACAGGGCGTCAGGCCGGATGGACTTGATGATCCGGCGGGCCTCAAAAACGGACTCCGCATCGAGGACGCACGAGGAGAGTGCCTTCTCCGTTTCCAAGTCCCACACCACGGCACCGTTGGAACAGATCACGATTCCGCTGTGCCCGAGCTGCTCCTGGAGCGGGTACAGCCAGCGCGGCGGACGGCCCGTGACGAAGACGAGTTCCACTCCGGCATCGCGGCATGCTTGGAATGCCTTGATGGTCCGGTCACTGATTTTTCCGTCGTGACCGAGGATGGTGCCGTCTATATCGCTTGCTACGAGCCGCATCATGCCAGTCTACGTTGGAGCGAAACAGGCGGCTGCGCACCGGAAAGCCTCCACATTTCCAAAACCGGGAGCATAGGCTGAGTTGATGAGTGACAAGACCATGAGCGAAGAACACAGCACACGCGGCGCGTACGTCACCGGCGGTGAGTTCACCCGCGACACCAACTACATCGAGGACCGCATCACCCGCGACGGCGCTGCCGGCCCAAACGGAGAGCCCGGCTGGCCCGTAGAGCCCGGGCGCTACAGGTTGATCGCGGCCCGCGCTTGTCCGTGGGCCAACCGCTCCGTAATTGTGCGGCGGCTCCTGGGACTTGAGGATGTCATCAGCCTCGGCCAGCCTGGCCCCACGCACGATGCCCGCTCCTGGACTTTCGACCTTGATCCCGGCGGCAAGGACCCCGTACTGGGGATCGAGCGCCTGCAGGAGGCGTTCTTCCGCCGCTTCCCGGACTACCCGCGAGGCATCACCGTCCCGGCCATTGTCGATATCCCCAGCGGCGAAGTAGTGACCAACAACTACCCGCAGATCACGCTCGACTTTTCCACGGAGTGGACGGAGTTCCACCGCCCCGGGGCGCCCCAGCTGTATCCGGAGCACCTCCGCGAGGAAATCGACCAGGTCAACAAGCGCGTATTTACCGAGGTCAACAACGGCGTCTACCGATGCGGCTTCGCAGGATCACAGGAAGCCTACGACGCCGCCTACGCGCGCCTGTGGACTGCTTTGGACTGGCTGGAAGAACGGCTCAGCAGCCAGCGGTATCTTGTGGGCGACTCCATCACTGAGGCTGACGTCCGGCTCTTCACCACCTTGGCACGCTTCGACGCCGTCTATCACGGACACTTCAAGTGCAACCGGAACAAGCTCAGCGAAATGCCTGCGTTGTGGGGCTACGCAAGGGACCTCTTCCAGACACCCGGCTTTGGGGACACCATCGACTTCGTCCAGATCAAGCAGCACTACTACATCGTCCACGAAGACATTAATCCCACGCAGATTGTCCCCGCCGGTCCGGATCTGTCCGGCTGGCTGACGCCCCATGGACGGGAATCCCTGGGCGGCAGTCCGTTCGGAGACGGCACTCCCCCGGGTCCGGTGAAGGCCGGGGAAGAAGTAGCACCGGGGCATGGCGCCGGCTAGCCGCTGGTGCGTGTCAGGCCGGCCCGTGGTTCAGCTCGGCACGCGTCGGCGGGTTGGCGCCGGCGCGTGAAACGGTCACGGCGGCGGCGCGACTGGCATGTTCCATGATCGCCGCGAGCATTTCTGCGGGCATGGCCCGCAGTTCCCCGCGGTTCTGCGCGCCGTCCAAACCATGATCCACAATCGCGGACAGCAGCCCTGCCATGAACGAGTCGCCGGCACCCACGGTGTCCACGACATTCACGGACGGAGCCGGAACTTGGGTTTCGCCGGCCCGGGTGATACCCCACGGGCCGCGTGAACCGCGCGTCACCACCACCAGGGCCGGACCTTCCTCGCCGCCCAGGGACAGCCAGCGACGCGCGGATTCCGTAGGATCGACGCCGGGATACAGCCACTCGAGGTCTTCGTCGGAAGCCTTCACGACGTCGGCCAGCGCTACGAAGCGCTCGGCCTGCGTCCGCGCGTACTCAACGTCCGTAATGATGCTTGGCCGGCAGTTGGGGTCGAAGCTGATGGTGCTGTTCGGGTGGGCATGCTCGACGGCGGCAAGAACCTCCGCGGCGCCAGGCTCCAGGAAGGTGGCAATGGAGCCCGTGTGCAGCAACGTGGCGCCCTGCAGCATCAGGGGCAACCTACCGGCGAGGCCGGGGAGTTCCCAGGTGAGGTCGAAGGCGTAGGTGGCGGCGCCGTCGTCGTCGATCCGGGCGGTGGCCACGCTGGTTGGCTTCTCATCCGGCGGAAGCGGCACCATCACGGAGCTTGAGCGCAGGTGCGCTGCGACGGAGTCTCCGTAGGCGTCCTTGCCGTAGCGGCCGATGAACTGCACCGGGTGGTCCAGCCTGGCCAAGCCCACGGCGACGTTAAGCGGACTGCCGCCAACGTGCGCCTCAATTCCAGAGGAGCGTTGGACGACGTCTACCAGGGCCTCACCAATGACTGTCAGCATGGGTCAACTCTGCCAGAGGTGAAGCGCAGCGGCCCAACAATTACGACAGCAGTCGCTGCACCAACTCGCGGCACTTCTTGTAGGCAACGGCCTTGGGGTCGATGAGGTCGAAATGGTCGCCCGGGACCCGCAGCAGCTGGGCGGAGCTCCCGGCCGCCGTGGCTGCGGCAACGTAGGCCTCGGACTGGCTTGCAGGAACGTCCTCGTCTTCCGTGGCGTGAACGGCATAGACGGGAACGTTGATCGGCAGCGAGCTCATGGGGTCGGCGTATTTATGCCGTTTGGGGAATCTGGCCGAATCCCCGCCCATCAGGTTGCAGACGGCGCCGTTGCTGAGGTTGAGCTTCTCGGCTGCCGCAAGGTTCAGGAGGCCGGACTGGCTCACCACGCCCGTCAGGTGCACGGCGTTGTCCTCCGGTGCCCGCTGGAGCTGGCGGTCGGCGTCGGGGGCTCCGATGGCAGAGAGGCGGTGCCTGCCCGCAGCCCATACCGCGAGGTGACCACCGGCCGAGTGGCCCAGTGCCACCACTTTGCCGAGCTGGAGGTCGTGGTCCCCGGCTATCTGCGACAGGTGGTCGATCCCGGCCAGGATGTCCTCGAACGTATGGGGCCATCCACCGCCGTTCCCGGCGCGCCGGTATTCAAGGTTCCAGGCGGTGATTCCGTGCGCTGCGAGGTCCCGCGCCAGCGGTTCGCCGAGCTCCGCGCCGTATTGCGAGCGCCAGTAGCCGCCATGGATCACAACGGCTACTCCACCGGCCACAGCTGATGCGCCGCGATGGTTTCCGTTGTTCGGTTCAGGTATGAAGAGTTCGCCCCACTGACTGGGGTGTTCGCCGTAGCTGTACTTGTGCCGCAACATTGCGCCCTCCTTTGTACTGAGCCTATCGTGACGGTTCCGAAGTTTGGCTAGAGGCACCCCGACGGCGGGTGGCCCGGTTCAGTGTCGCAGCCGCCACGTAAGCTGGGGGCATGGCAAGCAATTGGGACAGCCTGGACCAGGCCCAGCGGGATGCAGTGGATGCGAATGTGGCCCTCTACGAGCGTGTCCGCCCTGCTTTGAAGCGGGTCACGCGGGACGTACTGCTGACCCTGCGGGACATGTTGAACGACGCTGAAGTCACCCCGTTGTTCGTCACCGGCCGGACCAAGACCGTGGAGTCGTTCCGGGAAAAAATCTCCCGCACGGATGATCCCCTGGAACCGGGTGGTCCGCGCGTCCTGAAATTCCCGGACCCTTTCCGCACGTTGAACGACATGGTGGGCATCCGTGTCATCACCAAGCTCCCTGCGGAGAACGCAGCGGTGGCCAACATCATCAAGCGTCAGCGCCAGCTCTTCGATTGCCGGGGCGACCGCGAGAAGGACATCGGTTCCATCGAGTCCGGCACTTATGGCTACTCCAGCCGCCACCTCATCCTGCGCACCATCCAGAATGAAACGGTCAAGGAGTACCAGCACGTCTTCAATCCGGACATGCCAGCCAACGGCAGCTACTTCTTTGAATGCCAGATCCGTACTGTTTTCGCGCACGCCTGGAGCGAGATCGAGCACGACATCCGCTTCAAGGCGGAGGACCCGCGCGCATGGACCCCGCATTTCGACCGGCAGTTCACGGCCACGGCCGCCATGTTGGAGACGGTTGAGAGCGCTTTCGCGGACCTTCACGAGCGGTACGAGGAAGTCCGCGGCTATTGGGATCTGGAGGGTGAAGGCGGCTCGCCCCTGACTCCCAACCGGGTTCGTGACGTCTGGCGTACGCTCCTGCCGCACGTTGACCGTAAAGTTGATGACGACTGGGGATGGGCCGCCGAGCTGCTTGCCGCCCACGGACTTACCAAGACCGTGGAACTGGCCGGGCTTCTCAGCGCCAACCGGATCACAGAGGTCCGCAAGGCCCTGGACCATCGCTACTCACCCGGTCCCGACCGCCTCCTGGATGACCTCCTGTTGTGGCAGTACGGAACCGAACACATTGATCTCACTGCTGAGGCGCCCGACGCCGTTCCGCACCCGCGGCGCGACAGCCTCCAGCGTCGTCTTAAGCAGATTGAGCGCTACCGCCAGACTGCACTGTAAGGACCCATGACTCCGGAGCAACTCATGTCATTGCGGGCGACTTTTCGCTCGCCCCGCCGGCTGCTGACGGAGTCCCTCGCGGGACTCGTGGTGGCTTTGGCCTTGATCCCGGAAGCCATCGCATTCTCGGTGATTGCCGGCGTGGATCCGCGTATTGGCTTGTTCGCATCGTTCACCATGGGCGTGGTGACGGCTCTGGTGGGTGGCCGCCCGGCCATGATCTCCGCTGCGACGGGAGCCGTGGCGTTGGTGATTGCCCCCGTCATGAAGGAGCACGGACTCGACTACCTGATCGCTACGATCATCCTGGCCGGCGTCTTCCAGGTCATGCTGGCGGTCCTCGGTGTGACGCGGCTGATGCGGTTCATTCCCCGTTCGGTGATGATCGGCTTCGTCAATGCCCTGGCCATCCTGGTGTTCATGTCCCAGATGCCGGAACTCTTCAACGTGCCCTGGATGGTCTACCCGATTGTCATTGTTGGTTTGGTGATCGTGTTCGGGCTGCCTCGGCTCACCACTGCCATTCCCGCACCGCTGGTGGCGATCGTGGCCATCACCCTGGTGACAGCCCTCGGCAACATCGATGTTCCCACCGTCAGCGACAAGGGCGAACTCCCGGACAGCCTGCCAGGATTCTTCCTGCCCAACGTTCCACTGAACCTGGAGACGTTCCGGATCATCGCTCCCTTCGCCCTTTCCATGGCGCTGGTGGGCCTGCTGGAATCACTCATGACTGCCAAACTGGTGGACGACATCACGGACACCCGCTCCGATAAGACCCGGGTGTCTTGGGGGCAGGGTGTGGCCAACATCGTCACCGGTTTCCTTGGTGGCCTGGGCGGCTGCGCGGTGATCGGGCAGACCATGATCAACGTGAAGGGCTCCGGTGCAAGGAGCCGGCTCTCGACCTTCCTGGCCGGGGTGTTCCTGCTGCTCCTGGTAGTGGTGCTCGGTGACGTGGTGGGCATGATCCCGATGGCTGCCCTGGTGGCCGTGATGATCTTCGTTTCACTGATCACGTTCGATTGGCACTCCGTACGGCCATCGACGTTGAAGCGGCTGCCCAAGTCCGAGACCGCCGTCATGATCCTGACTGTTGCCGCTGTGGTGGCGACGCACAACCTGGCGGTGGGGGTCGGCGTCGGCGTCCTGGCCGCCATGGTGCTGTTCGCCCGGCGCGTGGCGCATTTCGCGACCGTCGAACGGACCGAACTGGAGCTGAACGGCGAGAGGGTTGCGACGTACACCGTGGATGGGGAGTTGTTCTTCGCTTCTTCCAACGATCTCTATACGCAGTTCGACTACGCGAAGGATTCCTCAGACGGCATAGATCGGGTAATCATCGACCTGCATGGATCGCATATTTGGGACGCGTCCTCCGTGTCGGTGCTGGATTCCGTGACGGAGAAGTACCGGAACCATGGCCGCGAGGTCGAATTCATCGGACTGAACGAGGCCAGCGTCCGCATGCGTGAGCGCCTGGCGGGGAAACTCAACTCCTGACCCGGCTGGGTTCAGAAACAGCGGTCATCTGACATATACGCCTGCCTGCAAGTAAAGAATTCGTTCGGGCTGCCGGGCAGGTGTGAGCATGGATGAATGCTTGAGGCAACCAATAACGCACCAGAGTCTGAAGAAACAGCCGCGCCCGTGAACGCCGCCCTCGCCGCCGAGGCCAGGATTGCGCGGGTTGCCGTCACGGTGTTCCCGCTCCTTGTTGTGGCTGCCGGTGTCCTTGGCTTCCTCGTACCGGACCTCTTCAAACCCATGGGCGTCTCGGTCCCGTATCTGCTGGGCGTCATCATGTTCTGCATGGGCCTGACCCTGACCCCTCCGGATTTCGCCTCAGTGGCCCGGCGTCCGTGGGCCGTAGCACTCGGCATCGTGGCACACTACGTGATCATGCCCGGCGCCGGCTGGCTCATTGCCGTGCTGCTCCAGCTGCCCCCGGAGCTGGCGGTGGGCCTGATCCTGGTGGGCTGCGCGCCGTCGGGTACCGCGTCCAATGTGATGGCCTTCCTGGCCAAGGGCGACGTTGCGCTCTCTGTTGCCGTGGCATCGGTCTCAACGCTGATCGCTCCTCTGGTGACACCCGCGTTGACGCTGTTCCTGGCCGGTTCGTTCCTCCACATCGACGCCGGCGCCATGGTCCTGGACATCGTCAAGACCGTGCTGCTTCCCGTCATCGCAGGCCTCCTGGCGAGGTTGTTCCTTTCCAAGCTCGTTGCCAAGGTGCTTCCGGCACTTCCGTGGGCATCCGCCGTCGTGATTTCCCTGATCGTTGCAATTGTTGTGGCCGGCAGCGCCAGCAAGATCGTGGCAGCAGGCGGCATCGTGTTCCTGGCTGTTGTCCTCCACAACGGCTTCGGTCTTGGCCTCGGCTACCTGGCAGGCAAGCTCGGCCGCCTGGATGACAAGGCGCGCCGTGCGTTGGCGTTCGAGGTCGGAATGCAGAACTCCGGACTTGCCGCGACCCTGGCCACAGCACACTTCGGTGCTTTGGCCGCGCTGCCCTCAGCCGTGTTCTCGCTGTGGCACAACGTTTCCGGTGCGATCGTTGCAGCGTGGCTCGCGCGACGTCCGCTGAAGGACTGACTTTTGCGCTCTTGGGGACTGGCTTCCGGCCTCAGTCCTTAAGGCTTCTACGAGGCCCGAAAGTCGCGGGCCTCGGGGTCTTGACGCCGCACTTGCATTTTGCAAGTATGACCGCATGAGCCTCTTTATTACTTGCCCGGTTGAGAGCGTCGAACGTGCCACCGCCTTCTATACCGCCCTCGGCTGGACCCTCAACACCGAGATGTCCGATCACAACGTGTCGTGTTTCGCGATCGCCCCCGAGCAGTACGTCATGCTCGGCAGCCGTGAGATGTACGCCAGCGTCGGTGGCGCCGAGGAGCTGGTCGGTGGACCTGACACTCCCTCGAAGGTCACGGTCTCCTTCGACCTCGGCAGCCGCGAAGCAGTGGACGAGATCACCGAACGCGCCGGCGCCGCCGGCGGGCGGATCGGTGACACCGACGACTACCCCTTCATGTACCAGCGCCAGTTCGACGACCCCGATGGCTACCACTACTCGCCGTTTTGGATGAAGCCGGACTCCGATCCGACCGCGTGAGCAACCTCGCCGCGGCCCTCGACGTCGTCGGCTCACGGTGGGCCCTGCTCATCGTTGAACGGCTGCTCGACGGGCCACAACGCTACGGCGATTTGCAGCGGGACCTCGGAGTGCCGACCAACATGCTCGCGACGCGCCTGCGTGAGCTCGAAGCCGCCGGCGTCCTGTCCCGGCTGCCCCTGCGCCACAACACCCGGGCCTACACGCTGACCGATAGAGGGCGGGCCCTGGGCGAAGCAATCAACGCGCTGGCCCGTTGGGGCGAGGAGTTGCCCGGGAACGACGCCCAGACGTAGACCTTTTGCGCCGCGGTCGTGACGCTACTGCGGCGCCGTCTTGCTGCCGTCCACCGTGGTGGCGTCCACCGTGGTGCCGCGACGGTGCAGCTTCCACGGAGAGGCGACCCGGACGCCGTCGGCGGGAGCCGTTCCCTCCAGGCGGTCGAGCAGCATCCGGACCACCTTCTCGAAAATGGGATCGGGACCCACCGTCGTCAGTGCGGGATCGAACTCCTGCCCCTCGGTGGAGTTCCCCACTCCTACGATCTGCACGTCCTCAGGCACGCGCAGGCCCAGCCGGAAGGCGGCCCGTACCGCCTGGAGCGCTTCCATGTCGTCAGTGCAGAGGATGGCCGTGGGGCGGACCGGAAGCTGCAGCAGTTCAAGCGCCGACTGATACGCCTCGGCCGGGCGATGGTGAGAGGTCCGCACGAGGGACTGATCGAGCGGAATGCCCGCCTTTTCAAGCCCACTGGCGTAAGCAGCGAACCGGCTCTTGGGCCGGTCAGTGGAATCCGACCTCCGAATGCAAGCGATCCTTCGATGTGACGCCGTCAGGAACTCCATGCAGTCCGCCAGCCCGGCGTCGGTCTCGGGCGCGAGGACGTCGAATCCGGCAGGATTCATGGTTTCCGAAATCACCACCTGGGCTACGCCGCGGCGAGCCAGTTCCGTGACGGTTTCGTCCTCCGTTTTCGCCTCCGGGAAGTACCCGATGATGACACCGTCCGCGCCGCCGGACATCATGAATTTCCGCCAGTCCTCGCCCAAGAGGATCACAGGCTGATAGCCACGTTCCGGAAGGATGCGCGCCGCTGCAGTGGCCAACGCCCGATCCCACGGCCATTCGAGGTTTCCAATCGCGACGGCCACCACGTCTGTCTTGCCGCGCCGCATCCCGCGCGCGGCCTGGTTGGGAACGTAGCCCAACTCCTTCACGGCCGACAGGACGCGGTCCTGGGTGGGCTGGCTGATCCGGGTAGTACCTCCGTGGCGGCCGGAAAGCACGTAAGAGACGGTGGTCAGCGATACGCCCGCTGCCGTGGCAACATCCCGGATGGTGGGCTTGAGTCCCTTGCTCACGGCGGCTCCTGACAGACGATTGATTCTTGAACTCTATCTTCACCGAGGTGGACTCCCCTTGACGCACTTAGTTGTGAACGTTAACAATTGCGGGAGCCAACATGTATTCAAAAGGGAAGAATTCAATGAAGAACTGGGCAGGAAACCTTGAGTATTCGTCCGCGGGCATCCAGCGGCCCGCGTCGGTGGAGGAGCTGCGAGAGCTCGTGGCCCAGGCGACCCGGATCAAGGCCTTGGGCTCCCGGCACTCGTTCAATACGGTCGCGGACACCGAGGGCACGCACATTCTCTTGGATGCCCTCCCCCAGGAAATCGTCCTCGACCGGGAAAAGAGCACGGTAAAGGTCAGCGGCGGCATCAGCTACGGAGCCTTGGGTCGCTCGCTCGAAGAGCAGGGTTACGCCATCCACAACCTCGCCTCTCTTCCCCACATCTCCGTAGCGGGCGCCATCCAAACCGGCACGCATGGCAGTGGAGTCAATAACCCCTCCCTGGCTGCCGCCGTCGTGAGTGTCGACCTTGTGCGCGCCTCAGGCGAGCTGGTCACCCTTACAGCCGACGACGACGAATTCCTCGCCAGCGTGGTGGGCGTGGGAGCCCTGGGCATTGTGACAGGACTGGAGCTTGCCGTCCGCCCCAGCTACGAGGTCCGGCAACGCGTGCTCACGGATCTGTCCTGGGATGCGGCGTTGGCCAACTTCGAAACCATCGCTTCCAGTGCCTACAGCGTCAGTTTCTTCACGAACTACACGGGTGACACCATCGCCCAAGTGTGGCTCAAGGCGCTGGACAGCGAAGCTCCCCTGGCGGAGCTGTTCGGAGCAACGCCGGCGACGGCGGCACTGCACCCGCTCCCGGACATGTCAGCCGAGAACTGCACCGAACAACTCGATGTCGCGGGAAAGTGGCTGGACCGTTTGCCGCACTTCCGCCACGAATTCACCCCAAGCAACGGGGAAGAACTGCAGAGCGAATTCCTCCTGCCGCTGGAACATGCACCCGCTGCTCTGGCCGCCGTCCGAGGTCTCGCGGACAAGCTGGCACCCCTGCTGTTCATCTCCGAAATCCGGACGATTGCCGCCGATGACTTCTGGCTCAGCCCGTTCTACCAGCAGCAAAGCGTGGCGCTGCACTTTACCTGGAAGCCGATGCAGGCCGAGGTCAAGGCCGTGCTCCCAGAACTCGAGGCAGCCCTGCGCCCGTTTGGCGCACGCCCGCACTGGGGCAAGCTCTTCACTCCCGGCGAGTACGACTTCGCCGCCCTCTACCCGCGTTTCGAGGACTTCCGGGCTCTCGTTAGCGCCAACGATCCCACGGGCAAATTCCGAAACGCCCTGCTGGACACGGTGCTGGGCGTGACGGTTACTTCATAGCGCGTCGGGCCGCGGCCACGATCCCGGAGTCTGTGGCGTCCAGCGCCTGTGCCCCACCTCCAGGCCCTGCCGGGTGGGGGTCCACGTAACTCGTACGCGCTGACAAGTGCACGGCTGCGATTCCCGTTGCAAGCAGCGCGGGAATGTCTTCAACACGCACGCCTCCACCTGCCATGATCTGTACCCCGTCAGGTGCCTGGCGGACCATGTTCGCAAGCATTTCCACGCCTTGGATACTCCGGACCGCCCCGCCGGACGTGAGGACCCTGCCCACACCGGTGCCTTCCAGCCGGGCCAACTCGGCGAGGGCGTCGCTGCTCGCATCCAGGGCGCGGTGGAACGTCACCGGAAGCTCTCCCGCGGCATCGACGAATCGTTCCAACGCGGCCAGGTCAATCCGGCCATCGGGAGTGAGGGCACCCACCACCACGCCACCCACTCCAGTACCCCGGAGGGCGGCGATGTCCGCGCACATGGCGCGGACGTCGTCGTCGGAATAGACGTAACCACCGCCGCGGTTCCGCACCAGTACGTGGACGTAGCCCTCCGGGGCCACGTCGACGGCCAACTGCACAGTGCCCATGGACGGCGTCAGGCCGCCAACACCCAGGGCCGTGCACAGCTCTACCCGGGTGGCTCCACCCTCCAGTGCGGCCCGCACACCGGCAACGTCCTGAACGGCTATCTCCAGGTCAACCATCAGCGGCGGTGCACCACGGCCGACAATGCCGGTTGCGCGTCTGTGTCGGAGAAGGGAAAGACGCCCTCGGCCAAGTGGGAGTGGCCCAGCCGCAGCAGGTCCTGGTCCACGCCTCCGGGTGTCAGGAGGAGTTTCCAGCCGGCTGCGGCGTCATAGAGTTCCGGTTCCAGGTAGCCGATCTTGACCACGATGATGTCGAACGACGCCGGATCCAGCCCGAGCTGGGCGAAGTCGCCGATGTGGTGGAACGGCTTTCGGCGCTCGGTCACGATGGCGAAGACGTTGCCTACTTGTATCACTGCCTGGGTCCCCGCCACGGGGTCCCCTTCGGTGATGGAGTAGACAATGCCGTTGAGGCGGACGGGGCCGTGGACGTTGGCGTCAACGCGGGCACCAGCCTCGACGTCGATCTCACTTCCGACGCCGGCGGCCACGGCGGCTGCCACGGCATCGGCGTCGAAAATGGAGGCGTGCACCAAGCGGAACGGACCGGCAGCAAGTTCAGGACTCGTGACAAGTTGCTGCAACGTCCAGGTGACGTCCCCAGCGCCGCCCGCTGTCGGGTTATCTCCGGTGTCCGAGAGGAAGTACGGGCGCGGCGCTCCAGGGTCGAGGGCTGCGGCGAGCCCCTCGGCCAAGGTGGCGGTTTCGGCCACGAACTCGAAATCCCGGCGCGCGTCCCAGTACAACCGGGCGAGGCGTTCCGCTTCGGAGCTGATGAGCTGTTCGTCGTCGCCTGTGACCACTACACAAGCCTGGCAGCGCGGCTCGTCGGCCCATGCGTAGCCCACCCAGATGGCCGCATCCACTACGCCGTCCAGCGCGGCCACCAGCGGAACTTCCGCGTAGATGCTCCGGGCCGGTTCGATGCGCGTGCTGGTCTTTTCACCCGGCAGCAACACCGGAACGGGTACCCAGGCCTTGGCTGGACGTCGGGCTTGCACGTCAGCGCCAGTTGCGGCACGAAGGCGGGTCAGCAGGTTGAAGACCGCGCGTTCCTTGGTGTTCATGGCGTCCTCGTGAGGTGCCATCCGGTAGCACGTGATCAGGTCCACCGCGCTGAGCAGTTCGAAGGAAACGTTGCCGTGCAGGTCCATGGATGTGGAAACCAACGTGTCATGCCCCAGTGCGGCGCGGACATGGCGGGCGAGGTCGCCTTCGGCATCCTCCATTCCCAGCACGCTCATGGCGCCATGGATGTCCAGGTAGAAGGCGTCGAACGGGCCCTCTTGGTGGATACGGTCAACGATCTCGTCGCGGAAGGCAGCGTAGAGGTCCGAATCCACGGCACCGCCCGGCAACGAGCGTGCGTGCATCAACGGAACCCAGTCGGCGGCCTCACCCAGGTCCCTGCCGGCATCCAGGAACGGGTAATAGGCCCGGAGCGTCGCGCCGCGACGAACCGTGAAGGCCTCAGTCCCGCTGATGTGGGGAGAAAACGTGCTTGATTCGATGGAGATCCCGGCGATGCCGATCCGCGGCCGGGCGAGCCCCTCTTCATGGAGTGGAGCCAGGGCGGGGCACCAGACCTCGGACTGTTCAGGGGCGGTGTGTAAAAGTGAAGTCATCGTGTTCCTCGTACGAATCCAGTGCGTTGTTCAAAAGTGTGAATCATGGCGCGCGCTTCCGTGGCACGCTCCTTCCAGATGTTGACGGTTTCGGCCGGGTCCGAGGACAGGTCGAAAAACTGCCCCGGACCGTGGCCGGAGTCGTCCGGCTCACCTTGGGGGGCCGAGAATCCGCCGGAACCAGTGCCGTATATGGCCTTTGCCGGACCGCTGCGGAGTACCAGGGTCCCGTCAAAAGCCTGTTGGGCCAGAAGCCGGCCCTGTTCAGCATCCCGTTCGCCGGCGAGCAGGCCTGCGAAAGACTCTCCGTCGCCGTACTCGGATTGCGCGCCGGCGGCCGCTTCCTCGGAGCCGGTGGAAGAGGGCTCGACGGCGGCGCCCGCGGCTCCGGCAGTTACGTCCGACACGGTGGCGCGAACGTCCAGGAGACTCACGAGGGAATCACAGACTCCGGCTGCGGAGCCTGCGCCAGCGACGATCAGCGGAACCCGGTGCCCTGCCTCCCAGGCGTCCGCTTTCTGGCCGCGCCACGGACCGTTGGGGAGGTGCCCCGTGAGTCCGCCATCGGCGTCGAGCATGTCTTCCGTGAACATCGTCGGTGCGCCGTTGTCGCTGGTGAAGACCACCAGCGTCCGCTCCAGGTCGTCCCCCAACGCTTCCATCAACTGCCCGACCATCCAGTCCACCAGGACCACGGCGTCGCCACGAGGACCGGCAGCCGTGGAGCCGTGCACGAAAGCTGGCGGGACGCAGGGGCGATGGGGTGCGGCCGTGGCGATGTACGCGAAGAACTCCTGGCCCGCGCGCCGCTGTTCCCCGATCCACGCGACCGCCTGCTCAGTGACAGTGGTGTCCACGGCGTCATCCCGCCAACCCGGCGATGCCAGGCCTGGACGTTGCGAGGAGACCAGGTCCGTCTTCTCCACCAACGGCGTGCCGACGGCGTGATCCTGGTCCAAGAAGCAATACGGCGGCATATCAAGTGATCCGGCGATGCCGAAGAAGCGGTCGAAACCCAAGGCCGTGGGCCCTCCCGTGAATGGCGCCGAGTAATCGATGCCACGACCGTTGCCTTGCATGTCAGGGGCGAATCCCGCCGCGAAGGCATCAGGCGCGCTGCCATCCAGCCAGGTCCACCCCAGGCCCAGATGCCATTTGCCGAATGCCCCCGTGCTGTAGCCGCGGGCTTTCAGGTCACGGGCCAGCGTTGGAGCATCGTGGGCAATGATCGCCGGATCCGCGCCGCCCAGGACGCCGCTCTTGAGCGGGCTTCGCCAGGGATAGTCGCCGGTGAGCAGCGAGTATCGGCTGGGCGTGCACACCGCTGAGGAGGCATGGGCGTCGGTAAACCGCATTCCGCGGCGGGCAAGCTCATCGATGTTGGGCGTTTGGATGGCCTCGGCGCCTTGGCAGGAGAGGTCGCCCCAACCGAGGTCATCAGCCAGGATGACCACCACGTTGGGACGGCCGTGCCCGGAAGATCCGACGTCCATCTAGGCTCCCACCTGGTCGACCAGGGACACGCTTCCGGGTACGCTGCCGGACAGCAGGTCCACCGCGTACGCCGCGGCACCAATAAAGCCGGCGTCCGGTCCAAGCTGCGCCAACCGCACCGGCGGGGTCTGTTCGCGTCCGCGCTCAGCCAGCAGCCCCGCAAGCCTCAGCTCAGTGGGGTCGGTCAAGGCGGCACCGGCAGCGCTGACGCCGCCTCCAAGCAGGAACAAGTCCGGGTCCAACAACATGGCCACTTGGCTGAGGCCATAGCCCAGCCAGTGCCCCAGTTCAGCGAAGTCTGCCTCGCTGGCCGCCGGGTGCCCCAAGGCCGTTCCGCTGGCATAGCGATCCAGGCAACCCCGGCTCCCGCAACCGCACGGGCGGCCATCCGGGACCACCGTCATGTGCCCTGCCTCCCCGGCCCAACCATGCGCCCCGGAGACCAGCTGACCGTTGACCAGCAGGCCACCGCCGATGCCCGTGCCCACGGTCAGCATGGCCACGTTGCTCACACCGCGCGCCGCGCCGAACCGGAACTCCGCCCACAGCGCGGCGTTGGCGTCATTGAGGACGACGGCGCGCACATCGGCGCGCTCTTCGATCCAGTCCGCGAGCCGCGCCTCCTTGAGGGCGAGGTTTGCCGCGTTGGCGACGCTGCGATGGTCAGTGGACACATATCCGGGGACGGCTACGCCCACTGTGGTGCCGCCGTCGGCGTCCAATTGTCCCAGCATCCACGCCACCGCAGCGGCGATATTTACGCCACCCTGGGGAGTTGCGAGCTGTTCGCGGGCAAGGATGTTTCCCTTGGAGTCGATGACACCGGCGGCGATTTTGGTACCGCCGATGTCGATGCCCACCAACCGCTGGCTCATACGGGGTGTCCCTGCTTGTTGGTGTGCGGAATGGCGAAGACGGCCACTGCCGAGTCCTTCAGGGTCTCAGGAACAACGAACTTGTCGCCCGCCTCACTGGCACCAAGCCAGTGCCCGCCGGTGGTGGGAAGCGGCAATACAGGGAGTTCCGCGGCAGGATCCATCACCAACACATAGGTGGCGCGGGCGCCAACAGTCAGCGCCACGTGTTCCCGTCCCAAAGGGTCTCCGGCGAACGGACGAGTACAGTAGATCGCTTCCCCGTTGACGTCCATCCAAGCGGCCAGGCCCTCCAGCCTGTCGCGGTAGATCGCAGGAATGGTGCCATCGGCATTAAGCCCGATATTCAACAGCAGGTTGCCGTTGCGGGACACCACAGACACCAAGTGACGGACAATCTCCGCGACGCTGAGGACGTCCGATTCGGTTTCGTTGCGGTTGACGCCAAACGAACGGCCCAGCCCCCGGCAAGACTCCCAATTCTTGTCGGACAGCGAGCCGATGTCGCTGTATTCGCGCGTCAGATACCCGTGCGACGGAACGCCCCAGCGGTCGTTGACGATGCCCTCCGGCACCGCTGCGAGGTACTTGCGGAACAGTGCGGCGACGCCGAAATCTGCGGCCGACTTGCCGGCGTCGGGCCATTCGATATCGTTCCACAAAATGTCCGGAGCAAACCGGTCCACCAGCTCACCAACCTGGTCAAAGGCGTAGCGGGCGAACTGCTCGTCGTTCCGGCGCAACCGGAAAACATCGGGATCGGAGTTGATGGCACGCAGATCGCTCACATGCCAGTCCAACGCGCCGGAGAAGTATGCACCGAACTTGAGTCCGGCGTCGCGTGCTGCCGCCGCGAATTCAGCCAGCAGGTCCCGGCCCGGGCCTCGGCGGACACTGTTGAAGCCAGTCGTCTCCGTATCCCAAAGGCAAAAACCGTCGTGGTGCTTGGCAGTAGGCACAACGTAGCGCGCGCCGGCCCGTCGAAACAGCTCGACGCATTCATTGGCGTCGAAGGACTCCGCTGTCCACAGTTCAGCGAGGTCCTCATAGCTCGTACCTGGTCCGAATGTCTCGCGCTGGTAGGCCTCGGCGCTGCTACCTGGAAGCCGGACCGTGTTGCCGTACCACTCAGCATATTTGTGATCCCTATAGGCATCCTCCACGGGGGTGGGCGCATTGCCTGTCTCGGCAAACGCCGGCACTGAATAAAGTCCCCAATGGACGAAGATTCCGAATTTGGCGTCTTTGAGCCACTGCGGGAAGGTCCAATCGGGGTATTCCGGTGCTTCCGCGCCGAAGTCGGGACCTACTCGGTCCTCAAAATAGAACATGTTCAGCCTTGGAGTTAGAAGGAATGTGGGCTAACGGCCGGCCAGGCCAACTGTTGCGATGCCCTTGACCAGGTGCTTTTGGAGTGCGACCACCAACAGCAACGTGGGCAGGATGGCAATGACCGATGCCGCCATGACCAGATTCCAGGAGCTGCCATGCTCGCCGAAGAAGGTCTGCAACCCCAGTGAGACGTTGCCTAGCTCGTTGACGTCGTTGACCACGATCAGGGGCCACAGGAAGCTGTTCCAGAACGTGATGAACGTCCACACGGCCAAGACAGCCAGTGAAGGCTTGGCCAGCGGCAGGATGATCCGGCTGAAGGTACGCCATTGGCTGCACCCGTCCATCCTGGATGCCTCCACCAGCTCATACGGGATATTCACGAAGAACTGGCGGAGCAGGAAGGCGCCGAACGCCCCGAAGGCCCACGGCAGGATCAGTGCCTGCCAGGTATTGATCCAGCCCAGCTTCTGCATGAGCAAAAACATCGGAATGACAAGGACTTCCTGCGGGATCATCATGGTTGCCAGATAGAGCAGCATGAACTTGTCACGCCCGCGCCAGCGAAGGATGCCGAAGCTGTAAGCCGCCAACGCGGATACCGCCACCACGATGACCGTGCCGATGATCGAGACCACCAGGCCGTTGAAGATGAAGCGCAGGAATGGCGTGTACTCGAAGACTTCCACAAAGTTCTGCCACCGGAACTCCGCTCCGAACAGTGACGGCGGCTGGGCGAAGATCTCGCCGTTGGACTTGAAAGCGGAGAAGAAGGTGAAAACGATCGGGAAGAGGAAGAGCAGGACCACCCCTGCAATCAAGATTTCGCTGACCAGTTTGAATGGGCGGAAGCGCCCTTTGGCCTTCTTGCCCGCACGTTCCGCCGAAACAGCGGACGCTCGCGACGTTGTCTGGTTACTGGTCATAATGGACCCATTTCTTTTGTCCCAGCCACTGGATCATCGTGACTACAAGAATCAAGGCGAAGAGGATAATGGCAGGTGCTGCAGCGGCACCAAGCTCGCCACCCTGGAAGGCTGTTTGGTAGACGTTCATGACCACTGTGACCGTTGACGTGCCCGGACCACCGGCAGTGAGCACGAACGGTTCGGAGAACATCTGGAACGCCGAGATCATAGTGACGGTGGAAGCAAAGAAAATTGCCGGGGTCAGGAGCGGCAGCTTGATCTTCAACAGCGCTGTGAGACCCGATGCGCCGTCGAGCATGGAGGCATCAAGTACGTCCTGCGGCAATTGGTCGATGGCTGCCGAGAAGATGAGCATGTTGTAGCCGAAGCCCTGCCACAGGATCACGACGACGACGGCGAGCATGGCCGTACTGCTGTCCCCGAGCAGGTTGGGCATGTGGAGGCCGAACATGGACTGCAAGGTCGAATCCAGGATGCCGTCCGGCTGATAGATCAGCTTCCAAATGACAGCCGTAGCAACAGACGGTGTCACCACCGGCAGGAAGAACAAGACACGGTACAGCTTGGAAAACCGGCTGGTTGAAACCCAAAATGCCGTAGCGATGGTCAGGACCAGGTTGAGTGGCACCACGATGACGGTGAACAACAGCGTGTTGATGAGTGCCGCTGGGAACTGGCTTCCCGCAGCAAACAAGTCCTTGTAGTTGTCGAGCCCGGCGAACGTGACGTCACCATACGTAGGCCAATTGAAGAAGCTCGTGGCAATGGCCAGGAGCGTGGGCAGAAGGATGAAGAGCGTCATCCCCACGGCACTGGGCGTCAAAAAGCCCAGTGCCGCGCGGGAGTCCGTCTTCTTCTTCCGTGGCACGCTCACCGGCTCCGGCGCAGGGCGCCGCGGCGGTGAAGCAATGGTGGCCGTCAAGGTGATGCCTTTCTCGTCGGGCTCGGGATTCGGAAGAAACAGCGGACGCTACTTGGCGCCGCTCTCCTGGACGTTCTTGAGGGCTTCCTCCGGGGAGATCTTGTCCGTGTAGGCCTGCTGGAACTGCTGTCCCATCAGCTTGGTGACCTTGTCCCAGTTGCCCGTGCTGATGAACGGCACCGCCTTCTCCGAGGAAGCCTTCACCACTGCGGCCACCTGGTCCGAGTAACCCGGATTGGTGGGATCGATGTCTGTCTTCAGGCCCTGGATGAATGCGTCCGTAGCAGCGAGTCGTGCCGGCTGGTTGCCGGCCTTGGCCGAGGCGGCCTGTGAGGCCGCGTCGGTCAGCACGCCAATGGCCTTGGCCGCCGCTTCCTTGTTCTTGCAGGTCTTGGAGATACCGAAGCCTGAGTTGGCCGAGAATGTACCGGCGCCGTTCGCGCCCTGCGGCAGGGCCACTACTCCCACCTTGAACCCGGCAGCATCGGTGACGTTGCTCTTGATGTTCCAGGTTCCGTCCACAGCCATCGCCGTATTGCCCGCAACAAACTGTTGTTCACCCCAGGCAACATCGGAGGAGCTGGCCGGAACTGAGCTGATCTTCTCGTCCGTCGCCAGTCCGGTGTACCAGCCGAACGCGTCGGTGACCTTATCGTCCGTCAACTGCAGGGCGCCGTCGTCGGAAACCGGTCGGGCTCCGTTGAGAGCCAGCAGCTGGGAGTACATATGCAGGTCCGAGAAGGACTCACCGAAAGCGGGCTTACCCATGGAGGACGAAACCTTTTTGCCCGCGGCGATGAATTCGTCCGTGGTCCAGCCGTTCTTGGGCTCTTCAACACCTGCGGCCTTGAATGCATCTTTGTTGTAATACATGACCATGGTGGATAGGCCGTAGGGAAGTGCGTACTGCTTGTCCGAAGACTGCAAAGCCTTGAGAGCGCCGGGACTCCACTCATCGGCCTTGAAGCCGGCGGCTTCGGCCAGTTGTCCCTCCATGGGCTCCATGGCTTTGGCGAAGGCGGGAAGGCGCAGGGACTGCATGCTCACAATGCACGGAGCAGTACCGCCGGCAAGTTGGGACTGCAGCTTGGTGAAGTAATCGGCGAAGGGCGCGGTGGTCAGGTTCACCTTGATGTTCGGGTACTTCTCAGTGACCTGCGCTGCCAGTTCTTTCCAGGTCTTATTGCCCTCTTCACCCTGGGACCAGAAGGACCAGTCGAGCGTGACGTCCGCGCTGGATGCGTCGGAGGAACCAGAGGTGTTGGAGGAACCGCAGGCCGCGGCGCCGAACATGACGGCGGTGCCGGCGACGACTGCGGCTAGCTTCGTTGCTAATTTCATTCTTCGTCCTTCTGAGTTTGGTGGAGGGTGCAGGAACCCGGTCCTATAATTAATTCGGTACCGAATTAACTACGGTCCGGTTAGACTATGCGGACGCTCCGGCCGGAGTCAAGAGAGAGGTGTTTCACATTTCGAGCACTCGCCCACGCGCCCGTCCGACCCCCGCCAGTGAGGTTGTCAGCCGCGCCGAGATCCTGGGACTGCTCGCCGACAGGGGCCCACTCAGCCGTGGTGAGATCGCCAAGCAACTCGGCCTCGGCGCGGCAACGGTGACAGCACAGGTACGTAACCTGATGGCCGAGGGCATGGTCCGCGACCTCCCTGCCGGACAAAGCGCCGGGGCCGGACGCCCCAAGGTCCCGGTCCAGCTGGTGCCGGATGCCGCCGTCGTCATCGGACTGGGAATCACACCCCGCAGCGTAGCTGTGGTGACTATGCTGCTGGACGGAAAGATCCTCACGTCAGACGTCGTCCCTTTCAGCCCCGATAACGACCCCGTGGACCAGCTGGCCGCCGTGGTGATGGGGCAGATGCGGGCCATGGCACACCCCGGGCGCACCGTCGCAGTGGGCATTTCGGTCTCGGGCGCTGTAGACCAGAACTCCTCCACGGTGATCATTTCCGCCACCCTCAATTGGGAGAACTTCGACCTCGGCCAACAGCTCCGACGGGCAGTGGACCTGCCCGTCTTCGTTTCCAACGACCTGTTTGCCTTGGCAACCCGGGAGATCAGTTTCGGCCTGGGCCGCCGGCACGATGACTTCCTGCTGTTGGGCCTCGGGCCCGGCGTGGGCATGGGTATCGTCAACCGCAGGTCGGTTTTCTACGGTCCCGGCGGCGCCTCCACCGAGTTCGGCCACATGTCTGTGGATCCCGAGGGGCCCCGCTGCGTTTGTGGAAACCGGGGCTGCCTCCAGGTCTACGCGGGGCTGCGGGAGCTGCTGGCAGCCGCGCCCGATCTGGCCCCCGAAGCGACACTGGAAGATCTTGCCGCCCTGGCCAGGGACCCGGGCTCTCCTGCGGGTTCATACTTGGACCGGACCGGGCGGCTGCTGGGCCGCTCCCTCGGCGGCACGGTGAACCTGCTCGGCATCTCAACCATCATCGTCACGGGCGAGACGACCGCGTTGTGGGGATATCTGCGCAACGGCTTTGAGCAAGGGCTTCAGGAGACTGTGCTGCGCTTCCACCACCCCCTGACCATCACCGTCCGGGAGTGGACCGAAGCTGAAGGTGCCATCGGGGCGGCGGGCATGGCCCTGCACAACGCCGTTGTGTTGAACCGTTCAGACCCGGCGGCGTAAGACGGTTGCATCACACCCTGTTCCCCTGCCGTTCAGCGAGGGAACAGGGTGTGGAAACGCGCTGGCGAACCCGCTACTCGATGTGGGCGAGCACTGCGCCCGCCAAGACCACTCCACCGGGAGCCGAGAGCACTTCCGAGAGGGTGCCTGCGCGGTGTGCCGGGACCTGGGTTTCCATCTTCATGGCTTCCAGAACCACCAGGGGGTCTCCGGCAGCTACCTCGGCTCCGGGTTCCACCAGCCACTTGACGACGGTGCCGGACATGCTGGAGACGAGGGCGGATTCGGCGGGTGAATCATCGGCGCCGAGGGAACCCGGCAGCCCCGTGACATCCGTAGCGGCCGGAAGCCCTTGTCCGGAGCGCGCCCAGCCATCCAGCAAATCCGCAGGAAGTCCCACGGCAAGCCGCTTGCCGTCGACGTCAACAGTGATGGTCCGGCGTTCTCCGCCCGGCGCCACCGCGCTGTAGTCAGGGTCCACGGGGATCTGGCCGGCGAAGTCAGTCTCGATCCACCGGGTGTGTACGCGGAGTCCGGCCACTGAAGTGAAGTCGTCAGCCTCCAGGACCGCCCGGTGGAATGGCAGCACCGTGGCCAAGCCTGTGATGGTGAAATCGGCCAGGGCCCTACGGGCGCGACGAAGTGCCTGCTGCCGGTCAGCTCCGGACACGATCAGTTTCGCCAACAGGGAATCGAACTGCGGTGGAACGTTCGACCCCGCACGCACTCCGGTATCCACCCGGATGCCCGGCCCTGTAGGCACCTCGAAAAGTCCGACTGTGCCAGGGGACGGCAGGAATCCCCGGCCGACGTCTTCAGCGTTGATCCGGAATTCGAAGGAGTGCCCCTTGGCGACGGGGTCCTCGGACACACTCAAAGGCAGGCCCGCAGCCACGCGGAACTGTTCCTGCACCAGGTCGATCCCCGCTGTTTCCTCGGTGATCGGGTGCTCCACCTGAAGTCGGGTATTGACTTCAAGGAACGCGACGGCACCGTCTGCCGAAACGAGGAACTCCACTGTTCCGGCACCGTAGTAGCCGGCTTCACGAATGATCGCCTTGGAACCGTCGTAGATCTTTTGCCGCTGTGCATCGCTGAGGAAGGGCGCGGGTGCCTCTTCCACGAGCTTTTGGTGGCGGCGCTGGAGGGAGCAGTCGCGGGTACCCACCACAATGACGTTGCCCTGCTTGTCCGCGATGATCTGCGCTTCCACGTGCCGCGGCCGGTCCAGGTACTGCTCCACGAAGCACTCGCCACGACCGAATGCGGCCACGGCTTCACGGACGGAGGAGTCGAAGGCCTCTTCCACTTCAGCGAGCTCGCGGACTACCTTGAGTCCCCGTCCGCCGCCACCGAAAGCAGCCTTGATGGCCATCGGAAGCCCGTGTTCCTCGGCAAAAGCGCGTGCTTCCGCCGCAGAGGACACAGGTCCGTCGCTGCCCGCGACCAACGGCGCACCGGCCCGGACGGCGATCTCGCGGGCAGTAATCTTGTTGCCCAACTGACGGATGGACTCCGGAGAGGGACCGATCCACTCCAGCCCGGCGTCGATCACTGCTTGTGCGAAGTCCGCGTTTTCGGAGAGGAAGCCGTATCCGGGGTGGACCGCGTCCGCGCCGGACTGCGCGGCGATGCCAAGCAGCTTCCCGATGTTCAGGTAGGTGTCAGCAGGGCTGTTTCCGCCCAGGCTATAGGCTTCATCGGCTGCGCCAACGTGCATGGCGTCGGCGTCGATATCCGCGTAGACGGCTACCGACGAGATGCCGGCATCGTCGCAGGCTCGGGCGACGCGGACTGCGATTTCGCCGCGGTTCGCGATCAGGACCTTACGCATCAAATACTCACTTCTCTGGGGTTGTGCTGAAGTCTGGGGAATCGTGGACGAACCGGAATCGGATACGGCCGCCGATGGGCACCTGCGCTGCGCGGTCCAGGTGCTCATCACGCACCACGCCGATCACGGGATAGCCACCGGTAATCGGATGGTCCGCCAGGAACAGGACCGGCAGTCCGGCAGGCGGGATCTGGAGCGCACCCGCCATGGTGCCCTCACTGGGAAGCTCGCCTTCGCGGGTCCGCTTCAACGGGGTGCCGTCCAGTCGCATGCCCACACGGTTGGACTGCGGCGTGACCAGCCAGTCCTGGCTCGTGAGGGAGTCGAGCGCAGCCTGGTCGAACCAATCGGCGCGAGGTCCGGGAACGACGTCCAACACCGTGACACCCTCATCCGGGAACCCGGGTTGCAGCTCAGGGCTGCCCACCGCTGTTGATTCGGTGGCGTCACCGGCGGGAAGCTCCTGGCCGATGACCAGCGGGGCAGGCCCGATGCCGGACATCGTATCTGCCGAACGGCTCCCAAGAACCTCGGGCACATCAACACCGCCGCGGATTGCCACGTAGTTCCGGAATCCCGACTCGGGGGCGCCCAAGGTGAGGACTTCGCCGTCGAGCAGTGCGAAAGGTGCAGCCATGGGAACGGTCCGCTGGCCGCCGGGACTGACTTCGTCGCCGTCGTCGTCAAACCACGACGGCGACTGGACGGTCAGCGTTGTCGGCGCACCGGTGACGGCAAGGACTTGGTCTCCAACAGCTTCCACAGTCAGCCCGCCGTTGACGGACTCAATGGCCGCCGCAGAAGGGGCATTGCCCACCAGGCGGTTGGACCTGCGGAGGGAGGCCCGGTCCAGGGCACCAGCCGCGGAGACGCCGAGCGGGCCGAATCCGCGGCGGCCGAGGTCCTCTATGAGGCTCAGGGCACCTGGGTTGAGGATCCGCAGGCCCGGTCCCGTGTGGTGGTCTGAATCGGCGTCGGAATCATGGGCCGAGGCAGTGACAACCTCGCGGACGGCCCGGTATTGGACCCGGTCACCGGGCCTCACGAGTGCCGGTTGCGGACGGTTCAGGTCCCACATCCGTGCACCGGTCCGGCCGATCAGCTGCCAGCCGCCCGGGGAACGGCGGGGGTAGACGGCCGAGTACTGGCCACCGAGGGCGACGGAACCGGCCGGGACCGCTGTGCGCGGGGACGAACGCCGAGGCACGGTAAGGACCTCGTTTTCGCCCACCATGTACCCAAAACCCGGCGCGAAGCCCGCGAAGGCAACGGTCCAGACCTGACCTGTGTGGGCCGCAATGACGCCGTCGACGCTCAGTCCGGTCAACTCCGCGACGTCGGCGAGGTCGTCGCCGTCGTACACGGTGTCGATGACCACCAGCCCGGAGTCAGTAACCTCCGGAACGGTGAGTTCCAACTCGAGCAGCCGGGCGCCGATGGCGCGGGTGGCTGCGGCAGACTCACCCACCACCATCACTGTTTCAGCAGCGGCGAGTACGTCCACCTGTCCCGGGAGCGGGGACTTGTACAGCATGTCCTGGAGGGCCAGGACATCCTGCAGTCCGTCCAGTTCGGCCAGGACAGCACGGGTGCCAACCGGCCTGACGGAGAGTACCTTTTTTGCGGTGGTGGTGTGCATTGCGGTTTCCATGACTCGTTACACTGCCGGCTGGGACTGCGCCGCCTGCAACAAGCGCTCTTCCTCTTCAGGCTCCGGATCGCGACCCAGGAGCATGCCCACGATGGTGACAACGGATGCCACCAGAATGTAAACAGCAATCAAGTACCAGCCGTGATTCGCCGCACCGTAGAGCGCTGTGAAAATGATCGGTGCAACCGCTCCGCCGATCACGCCGGCCAGGGTGTATGCCAGCGAGCTGCCCGCATAGCGGAGCCTCGCCGGGAACTGTTCGGTGATGAAAGCCGCCTGGGGACCGTACATGAAGGCGTGCAATGCCAATCCGATGACCGTGCCGATGGTCAGCATGAGCACAGACCTGCCCTGGATCATCAGGAAGAACAGCGGGATGAACGCAGCGGTTGCGGCTGCAGCGATGCCGTAGACCCAACGACGGTTGAAGCGGTCAGTCAGTGCGCCGGCCAGAGGGATCAGGAAGAGCTGGAAAGCTGACCCGATCAGGATGGCGGACAGTACGTTGCCGGTGGTCATGCCCAGTTCCTTGGTGGCATAGACAGCCACGAACACTGTGAACAGCGCGTAAAGGATGTCGGGGCAGACCCGGGAGAGGGCGGCTGCCACCAGGGCCTTGGGCTGTTGGGTGAAGACTTCCTTGATGGGGGCCTTCGGGCGGTCGCCTTGGGCCTGGATGGCTTTGAAGACCGGGGTTTCTTCGAGCTTGAGGCGGATGACCAGGCCAAACACCACGAGGAGTGCGGAGGCAAGGAAGGCTACGCGCCAACCCCAGGAGAGGAACGCTTCGTTGCTCAAGCTGGCGGCAAGAATGGCGAGGACGCCGTTGGCCATGAGGTTGCCTGCGGGCGGGCCGATCTGAGCTGCCGAGGACCAGAATCCGCGCTTGTTGGGATCGCCGAATTCACTGGACAGCAGTACCGCGCCTCCCCACTCACCACCTACGCCGATGCCCTGGGCGAGCCGCAGGAGGACAAGGATGGTGGGAGCCGCAACACCGATCACGGAGTAATCGGGCAGCGCACCGATGAGGACAGTGGCCACGCCAATCAGGACCAAAGTGAAGACCAGGACGTACTTGCGCCCGACCTTGTCGCCGAGGCGGCCGAAGATGATGCCACCGATCGGGCGTGCAAGATAACCAACTGCGAACGCTGAGAAGGAGAGGAGCAGCGCAACGAATTCGTCGTTGCCCGGGAAGAAGATCTTTGGGAACACGAGGGCCGAGGCCACCGAGTAGATGGCGAAGTCGTAGTACTCCAGCGAGGTGCCGGTCAGGCTTGCGACGTAGGCCTTGAGTGCGCCGGGCGGTGGCTTCCTTGTCACTGCCTTTGCTGCGTTGTTGGTGCTGGTCATGATGCCCTCCGGGGGGATGAGGTGTGTGGTGCGGAGCCCAGGTTCAAACGGATGGGAGGAACGAGCCGACGGCTACGCCGGCCTCGCCCAGTACGGACTTCACCGCGGTAGCCATAGCAACGGCTCCCGGTGAGTCACCATGCACGCAGATGCTCTCTGCGCGGATCTTGAGGATGGAACCGTCGATTGCCTTGACCGACTGTTCGGTGGCCATGCGCAGGACGTGTTCGGCCACTTCGGCCGGATCATGCAGGACGGCACCCGGCTGGGAGCGGGAAACGAGGGTTCCGTCCGGGTTGTAGGCGCGGTCCGCGAAGGCTTCGGAAACGCCCCGAAGGCCGGCTTCCTCAGCGATACGCAGGACTTCGGAGCCGGGAAGGCCAAGAATCGGCAGGTTGGGGTCCACCGATTTCACAGCTTCCACTACTGCCCGCGCCTGGGCTGTGTGCTTCACGATTGCGTTGTAGAGGCCACCATGGGGCTTGACGTATTCGACGCGCGCTCCCGTAGTGGCCGCCAGAGCCTGCAAGGCCCCGATCTGGTACACGACATCGTCCGCCAACTCCTTGGGATCGATATCCATGAAGCGGCGGCCGAAACCCGCGAGGTCGCGGTAGCCGACATGGGCACCAATTACGACGCCGGCCTGGACCGCCTTCGCGCAGGTGCTGCGGATGACGCTGGGGTCGCCGGCGTGGAATCCGCATGCAACGTTGGCACTGGAAACGGACTGGAACATGGCAGCGTCGTCCCCGAGTGTCCAGCGCCCGAAGGACTCGCCGACGTCGCTGTTCAGGTCGATGGTTGCCATGGTGTGATCCCTGCCTCGTGATGTGCGTTACATCCAGCATGCACCAATCTGCTGGATTGTTCAACAATCCAGCGATCCGAATTTTCGGCAATCGTGTAATTTTGGAGTCATGGCCAGTGCAGATCAGGAATCAAGCGAACATGCTGGCTTCGACGGCGCGCGCGCCAGGATGCGCCTCAGGGTGCCGTCCGTGGCTGAGCGGGTCGCAGAGGAACTGCGCTATCAACTGGCCGAAGGCTTCCTTGTTCCGGGCGCCAAACTCACTGAAGCCACCATCGCAGAAGATCTGGGAGTCTCCAGGAACACCGTGCGCGAAGCGTTTGCCGAACTCGCCGGCGAGAGACTGCTCATCCGGCAGCCAAACAGGGGCGTATATGTGGCCACCCTTGAAGCCGGTGACATCCACGATGTCTACACCGTGCGCCGTGCCATCGAGGTCAGTTCCATTCGCGCAGGCGGCTCACCGGAGCGCGTCGCCGCCGTCAGGGCCGCCGTCGAAGAGGGAAAGCTGGCTGCGGCCGCCAATGACAATGAAGGTCTGGGCAGCGCCAACCAGCATTTCCATGGAGCGATCGTTGCCCTCGCGGAAAGCAACCGGCTGAACACGATCATGGCCCAGATCCTGGCCGAGATGCGGCTCTATTTCCACAAGGCCACCATGAACGCACATTTCTACAGTGACTGGCTCGCGGAAAACGAGCAGATCTGCGCTGCACTGGAGGCCGGCGAACTGGAACGTGCGGGCGACCTGCTCCTGGCCTATCTCAACCGTTCGGAACAGCAGCAGGCTGCCATCCACGGCGAGTAGTCAGCGCTTGCCCTTCTTGCGCGAACCCTTGCCCCGGCCCTTGTCAGGATTGGGAGCGTAGCGCTGTGCGACGGCAGGCTTTTTGGGGCCCCCGCCACGACGATCAGGCTTGGGTGCTTTCTTGGGCTTTTCCTGTTGGGCGGATGGTTGGCGCGAGCTCTGGGCCGTCCTGCCCCGCACGATTCCAATGAATTCCTCGATCACCGGCGAATCCGTTCCCACCGGCCACGCCAGGCCGATCTGCGTTCCGGGCGCACCCGTCAAACGCCGCATGACAGTGTCCTTGGCGTTCAAATGCCTGGCGACCGACATGGGCATGATCACCAGTCCGGCTCCGGAAGCCACCACTTGGAGGGCCATGTCCGGGCCACCCATTTCCCCTACGTCAAGGAAGTTCTCCTCCGCCAGGTCATCCAGCGCCACTTCCTCGAACACCGAGATTTCGTGGCCTTTGGGCGCCACGACCACCGGCTGCTCTTCATACAAAGGGATGACGTTCAGGCCTTCGCGGTCCACGGGCAACCTGACAAAGCTGAGGTCCGCGGAACCGTCACGCAGCACCGAAAGCTGCGCGTCGTCGTCGGACATGAACGCGTGCAGCGCGACATCCGGCATCCGTTCTTCCCACCGGCGGATCCACTTGCCGGGGGTAACGCCCGCCACGTAGGCGAAGCGAAGCCCGGGTTGGGACTCGGAGGTTTCGGCGGAATCTTCAGCATCTGGCACACACTCACAGTACCGGCCAGATACCCTTGAAGCATGACGTCCTCGAACTCCCAGTCCATGAAGCCGGCAACAGTCGCCAAGAAACTCGGCATCTACCTGCCCGCGACACCCCAGGAATTCCAGGATTCGTCCATCACCCGCGAGGAATTCGCCGAACTTCAGGCAAACCCGCCGGAGTGGCTCGCCGAACTCCGCCGCAACGGCCCGCACCCGCGTCCCGTCGTGGCTCAGAAACTCAACGTCTCCATCAGCGGCCTGGCCCGCGGCGGCGTTGAAGATGCACTCACGACGGCGGAAATCACCGAGCTGCTGCAGGCTCCCCCGCAGTGGCTGGTCACCGAGCGCGCCACCCACGCCGCTGTCCGCTCCGAGGCACAGCGTGTGAAGGAAGAGGCTGCCAGGAAGGCCGCCACCAGGGAAGCCCGGGACAACGCCGCCGCAAAGCGCGACGCTCCCAAGACGTCCAAGCGCGACCACGCGTAAGTTTTCTGAAAGGTGCGGCCGGGGACCGGTGGTCTCCGGCCGCACCTCTTTTAAGCGCTAGTCCTGGTGGAGCTGGACGAAGTTGCCGCAACCGTCGTCGAAAACTGCGCTGATTCCTGACGGATCCTCGGCCGGCTCGCCCTTGAAAGTCACGCCTGCAGCCAGCAGGCGTTGGTACTCGGCCTGGACATCCGGAACGCCCAGGACAACAGCGGGCATCCCGGCTTCGTAGACGGCGTTCATGTAGTTCGCGCCGATCGGGTTGTCGCTGGGTTCCAGCAGCAGCCCGGTTGCATTGTTGTCCGCTCCGGGATTCTTGATAATGAAGAGGTTGTACTCGGGCATGGCCATCAGGGTCTCAAACCCCAGCGTCTCCGTGTAGAACGTGTGAGCTGCTGCCGGGTCCTTGACGTGGATGCTGCACATTTTCAGTCTCATGGTGCCAAGGCTACGCCGGGGGTACGACAGATGACCCCTCGCGTCCACTCACGCGCTGGCGCATACTGAATCAATAGCAGCGAAGTCGCCTGGAGGTGTCCGATGCCCGCCATGATGCTCCTGTGGGGCGTTGCCCTGGTTCTTGCAACTGCGGCAACCACGTACGTCTTGCATAAGAAACTCACGCATGGACGTGGCTCGGAGCCGGACGGGCTTTTTTGGGACGTGTTCGCCGGGCTCGTGGTCATAATGCCCGCTGTTTTGGTGCCGTCAGTGCAGTGGCCGCCAGCCGGGGTCATCATGGTTTTCGTGTGCTTTGCAACCGCTGCGACCACCTTCGCCGGCGCCCGCAAAGTGGAGCGCATCCACGCCGCCGAGCCCCGCCGTCGTGCCGGGTTTGCTGACGATGCCGCCCTCCATGCCCACATCCTTGCCCAGTGGCGCCGCTACGAACTGGACCCCGCGCAGGCCATCGATTTTCCGGCCATGACGGACGTTCGGACTGCGGAAACGGCGGCACTCACCAGGGCCATGCGGGAAGCCGAGTACTGCCGGGTGACTGCCGGCACCGACTATCGCGCCGCCGTCGAGCGCCTGGCCGTGGCCCTTGCGGCAGCGGAGCGGGCAGCAGGTGTACCGACGTCCGCAATCCCTTCACCGAGGTGACACTTAGTGACAATCCCGGCGGGCAACATTGTCATTAGGAGCCAACTCGACGGGAGGAAACTAGAGGACCTTGCCCTTGAAGAACCCGGGCCGCAGCCGATACATCACCAGCATCACCACAACGCCCAGCAGGATCACACCCATCCCCAGCACAAACACCAGGCCTACCCCGCCTACGGACGAGCCCGAGCCATACGCGGGATCCATCGAGTCCATGGCCGTCTTCACGAACATCACCAGCAGGATCACCCCGCCCAGCAACGGTGCCAGGAACTTGAAGAAGAATGCCCGGACACCGCTGAAGGCTGAAGCGCGGAAGAACCAAACACAGGCCAGAGCTGTAATGCCGTAATAGAAGCAGATCATCATGCCCAGGGCGGTGATGGTGTCCCACAGGGCATTCTCGGACACAGTCCGGGTGATCACATAGAACGCGGCTGCCGCGATGGCCGCGGCGATGGTGGCAAAGCTCGGCGACTTGAACGTGGGGCTGATCCGCCCAAAGCGGGGCGAAATGGCGCGGTAGTGGCCCATGGCCAGCATGGTGCGGGCCGGTGAAACGAAGGTCGACTGCAAGGACGCGGCGGAACTGCTCAGGATGGCCAAGGACATGAGGATCGCGAACGGACCCATCACCGGACCCGCCAGAACCGCGAAGATGCTGGACTGGTTCTCCGGGTTGCCGGCGCCCAGGCCGGTCTCGCCGACGCCCGCGAAGGACAAGGTGGCCAGTGCGACGGTCATGTAGATGATCACGATGACCAGCACGGTGATGGTTGCCGCACGGCCGGGCGTCTTTTCCGGATTCTTCGTCTCCTCATTCATGGTCAGAGTGACGTCCCAGCCCCAGTAAATGAAGATCGAGAGCGAGACACCTGCAGCGAATGACGAGAACGAATCGACGGCGAACGGGTTGAACCAGTCAGGCGAAATGGCAGTGGCATCGAAGGCCGTTCCGTTGGCTACATGCACGAACGCCGAGACCGCGAACCATCCCAGGACCAGCAACTGGAAGGCCACCAGCACGTACTGGACGCCTTTGGTGGTTTCCATGCCGCGGTACGAAATCCAACAAGCCAGCGCAATGAAAACCAGTGTGGTGGCAATGTTCAGCGGCAGGATTTTGCTGAGCTCGCCCAGCTCCGGGTTGCTGAAGATCTGCCCGAGCATCAGGTAGAAGAAGTCCACGGCAACGGCCGCCAGATTGGACAGCACAATGATGGTGGCTGCGATCAGTCCCCAGCCGCCCATCCATCCGATCCACGGACCAAACGCCCGCGTCGCCCACGTGAAGGAGGTGCCGGCGTCGGGCATTGCGTTGTTTAGTTCGCGGTAGCCGAGCGCCACCAGCAGCATGGGGATGAAGCCCACAAGGAAGATGGCCGGCAGGTGCACGCCCACCTCAGACACGGTGGGCCCCAGGGCCGCGGTCAGCGTGTACGCGGGAGCAATGCAGGAAACACCGATCACGACGGCGCCAATCAGGCCCACCGATCCGGCTTTCAGTCCCTTTTCACTCAGGGTTGATTCTTTCGACTGGACCGTCTTTGGTGCAGTAGACATGGGTATTGCCTCTCAGGCGATTGCTAGGAGCTTTGGCGCGTGTAATCGCGGGGAACCACGATCATGGGAACGGGAAGGGCGCGCAGGATCCGGTTGGCGGTGCTGCCAAGGAACGTGGCACGGTGCTGGGCGAGGCGGCTGGAGCCGATCAGCAGGATTTCGCCGTCTTCCCAGTCGAGCCGGTCCACGGCTTCTTCTATGGTCCGGCCCTGCGCCACGACGATTTCGGGCTCAGGCAGCGGTGCGTCCGGGGTTGAACTTCCGACGGCGGCAAGCCGGTCGGCGGCGTGCATCCAGGCGGCGTCTGCCAGCGTCAGCGAGTTACCGCCGTCGAGCGCCAACAGGGAAACGAGCCGAAGCGGGAGTTGACGGTCGCGCGCGGACTCGACAGCGACGTCGAGCAGTTCGTCTGCGCCGGGACGCGTCCCGAAACCACAGCTGAGCCGGGTGATGGCATCTGTCCGCTGGTAGCCGTGGGGTGCCAGCGCCACCGGGACCGGCGACGAATGAAGCAGTGAACCCGCCACGGAACCAATGGTGAACCGCTTGAACAAGCCGCCGTTCGTGGCGCCGATGACCAATGCCGCCGCGTCCATCTCGACGGCTGCGTCAATCAGTGCCTGGGCCTCGGAATCGCCGCGGCGGATGTGTCCGCGCGCTGTGATGTCGTCCGGGACCAGGGCGAGACCCTCATCCAGCCAGCGCTGGGCTTGCTGGTTGAGGATGTCGTCGTAGCCGGCTTCGGGTGGGTACACGGCGTTGAACGGGGAGTCCTCCGGGATCACCAGGACCAGGTCCAGGCTGACATCCTGGTTCCGGGCCAAGGCGACGGCAAGGTGGACGGCGTCGTGCCCCCTTGCGTTGGCGGTGTAACCAACTACGTAGCGCATGGTGATCCCTTTCAGTTCTTAAACAGTGCAGCCGGCAGGCCGGGAAATGGTGCTCCCCCGGCCTGCCGGTGTGGTTTCACAGCGATCAGACAGTCACTGATGCCAGTTTGTTGGCTTCGACGATTCGCGCGGCGGTTGCCTGGCCCATGCGGACTGCGCCGTCAACGTGCTGGTAGCCTTCGGCGGCGAGGTCGGACGAGGACCAGTAGATCGGGCCGACGTTCGCGTGCTGGTCCTTGCCGTAGCGGTGCAGGCCTCCGAGGTCGTAGCTGGAAGCGTATGCGCCACGGGTCCACTCTTCGGAGCCCCAGTCGGACTCGTAGTAAACCTCGGGGGTGAGGGCCTTGTCGCCCAGGAATCCGGCGATGGACTCCAGGATGGCCTTCTTGCGGTCTTCGGCGCTGAGCTCGAACACGGCGTCGGCCTTCTCGTCGGACACAAAGCCAACCAGGGTTCCGCGGGTGTCGCCGTAGTTGGTGTTGTCGTAAACCTCCTGCACCAGCGCACCGGCGCTGAAGCCCGTGCCGGACAGTCCGTCTTCACGCCAGAACGGCGTGTCGTACACAGCGTGGACCTTGATGACCAGGCCCAGCGACTGGTGCTGGTGCATCTGGTGCTGGCGGCGCGGGAGCGGCGGGTCGAAGGAAACGCGTGAGTACAGGTTCGGCGGAACGGCCATGATCACGTAACGGGCGTTGACGGTGGCCTGCTCGGAAACAACGGTCACGCCGTTGTCGTCCCACTTGATGGTGCGCACCGGGCTGTTAAGGACGACATCGGCACCCAGTTCTGCTGCCTGGAGCAGTGAAACCTGCTGCATGCCGCCGATGACGCGCTTGTCCAGGATGAAGTCTTCGTCCGTGAGGTGCGTGAACGAACCGGCAGAGGCGGCCATCAGGACTGCCTGCAATGCCGAGAAGGCGTGCGCGGGCTTGGTGAGCATGCCGCCGGCGATGAAGAGGCCGATGTTGTTGCAGGCTTCTTCATCGGTGGAGTTCCGGCGGAGCCAGTGGTGGAAGGAGATGGTGTCCAGCTCGCGTGCCTTGGGGTGTGCCCAAGGCTCGGTGGGGCCGATCTCTGCTGCGAGTTCGTCCAGGATGGCGACGAGCTTGTCCATCTCGGCCTTGGTGGTTTCGTTGACCGGGAAGGTGTCACCGGTGTACTGCGTGCGCTTGCCGTCTGCGCCGATGTAGACGGATTCGCCATCGCGGTAGCGCGGGTACATTTTCAGGCCGAGCTCGTCCAGCAGGTCCATGAGGGCCGTCTGGTCCGGCGAAACCCACTGGCCGCCGATCTCCAGCATGGCGCCGTCGATGGTGTCGGTCCAGGTGCGGCCGCCCACGCGGTCGCGTGCTTCGAGCACTGCGACGCTGAGCCCGGCCTTCTTCAGTTCACGTGCCGCCGTCAGCCCTGACGGCCCGGCACCGACGATCACAACGTCGCGATCAAGATTCTGCATGATGTCCTCTCCGTGGCCGTCCGTTGGTGGCTGACCAATAAATGAATGGCATTCATTTATCTCCATAGTAGCGGCTGAGTGCGCGGCTGTGAAGAGCCGATGGAATAATGCTGGGGACACAGGCAGCAGAAAGGCTCCCGATGCCCGAACCCACCCCAGCCCCATCCGCCACTTCCCGGCGCCGCGCCGGCCGACCAACGGCGGCGGTTCTGGACCAGGACGGCATCACGACGGCGGCGCTCAAGCTGATCAGCAGCAAGGGTTACGACGGACTCACCATGGCGGCGTTGGCCCGCACACTGGGAGTAGCCCCCTCCGCCTTGTACAACCACGTGTCCTCCAAGGACGACGTGCTCGTCCTGCTCGAGGACCACTTGGCCGCGATGGTTGATGTGTCGGCGTTCGGGATTGAGCCCTGGGAAGAGGCCGTTCGCAAGTGGGCGTGGTCCTACAGGGATGTGTTCTCCGAGCACACGCCGCTTATTCCGATCATCGCCGTCCTGCCTGTCGCCAATGCTCCCAAGACCCTGGCCATGTACGAGGCCGTGACGGCCGGCTTCCGCGACGCAGGCTTCCCGGAGGAGAAAATCATCTCCGCGATTGTGGCTATCGAGGCCTTTGTCTTCGGGGCCGCTTACGACGTCACCGCACCTGGGGACATCTTCGACGCCGGCACGCTCGCCGATCAGGTCCCCAACTTCACGGCCGCCGTGGACCGGTTGGCCTTGGAACAGCATGCGCGTCCCACTGACATTGCCTTCAGCTTGGGCTTGGAGGCTTTGATTACGGGCTTTGGGGCTCTGCGGAACTAGGCCCCCGAGAATCCGAGCTTCTTAATGCCAAGATAGTGCATTATGCTGCACTTATGGATGACAGTGCAGAGGCCTTGGCGCGCGCAATTGGCCTGCGGGTGAAACAGGAACGCAAAGGCAGGGAGTGGACCCTCGACCAGCTTGCCTCCATGGCCGGCGTTAGCCGCAGAATGCTGGTGAGCGTCGAACAAGGCGGCGTAAATCCCAGCATCGGAACCCTCCTGCGGCTCAGCGATGCCCTTGGTGTTGGCTTGCCTGCATTGGTGGAGCCGCCCACGCTGCGTTCGGCCAAACTTACCCGCAAGGGCGAAGGCGCCGTACTGTGGACCGGCCCCCTGGGCGGCAAGGGCGAGCTGGTTGCCGGTACCGAATCTCCCGACGTTGTTGAACTGTGGGACTGGTCCCTGGCTCCCGGAGAGCTCCACGAGAGCGAAGCCCACAGCTCCGGCACGCGTGAATTGCTCCAGGTGCAGGAGGGCGCCATCACGGTGAACGTCGAGGCCGGGAGCTACGAACTGAACAACGGCGATGCCCTGACCTTCCGCAGCGATGTTGCCCACTCCTATGCAAACCACGGCGGGACAACTGCCCGATTCTCCCTCGCCGTTTTTGAACCGGGCGTTGGAGCCGGACATCGGACGGAAAGCCCCAGTGCGTAAAACCTTGACCCGAACCCTCACCGCCGCTCCCCCCTGGTCGATGGCCGTCGCAGCAATGATGGCCATCCAGCTCTCCAACGCCATGTCGGTCACCGTTATCGGCCAGGTCGGCCCAGCAGGGACGGCATGGCTTCGGATGTGCTTTGGAGTGGTCTTTCTCTGGGTAATCAGCCGTCCGGCCATCCGCTCGCTGCGCCGCCGCGACCTGCCGGCTTTGATCGCCCTGGGGGTCGTGACAGGTTTCATGACCACCTTCTTCCTCGCCGCCGTCGAGCGCATCCCGCTGGGCACCGCCGTCGCGATTGAATTCCTCGGCCCCCTCACGGTGGCCGGGATCATGAACAAACGCCGGAAGGCGTTGGTCTGGCCGCTCCTCGCCTTCATCGGCGTGGTGCTGCTGACTGAGCCATGGCATGGCGTCATCGACCTTGCCGGCGTGGGATTCGCTGTGGCTGCGGGTGCCTGCTGGGGCCTGTACAACGTGCTCACCCAACATGTGGGAGACCGGTTCTCCGGCATCAGCGGCTTGTCACTCACCATCCCGATTGCCGCTCTTGCCACCATGCCGGTCGGGTTGCCGCAGGTACTGGGCGGGTCACTCGACTGGTGGGTGCTGCCCCTGGCGGCCGGGATTGCCCTCATAACGCCGGTGATCGCGTTCGGCCTCGAAATGCTGGCGCTGCGGCGCATGACCCACACGGCCTTTGGAACGCTGCTTTCGATCGAACCCGCATTCGGCGTCCTCATCGGGCTGCTTGTCCTCGCCCAGCAGCCGACACTCATGCAGGTGGCAGGGATAGCCCTGGTGGTCATTGCCGGGACAGCCGCACAGCAAGGAGGCAAGCGCACACCCAAACCCGTGCTGACAACGGATGCTCCGGCATCGCCAGCAGGGTCGTGATGAAACAAGTCTTGTAATACAAGTACTCAGCTTGTATCTTAAGTAGCAGGCAAGGATGCCCCGCCCCTTAGGAGACCCAGTGAGTACCGTAGACCTCATCCGCCACGTCAAACTGTCCACGGCGCGACTGCCGCTCAGCGTTCCCATCAGCGACGCCAAGGTCTTCACCGGCAGGCAGAAGCCGATGACGGAAGTAGTGTTCCTCTTCGCCGAGATCACCACGGAGCAGGGACACAGCGGCCTCGGTTTCAGCTACTCCAAGCGCGCCGGCGGGCCGGCCCAGTACGCCCACGCCAAGGAGGTCGCGGAGGGCATCATTGGCGAGGACCCCAACGACATCGGCAAGATCTACACCAAGCTCCTCTGGGCCGGCGCCTCGGTGGGAAGGTCAGGCGTGGCGACGCAGGCTCTCGCCGCGATAGACATTGCCCTCTACGACCTCAAAGCCAAGCGCGCCGGACTCCCGCTGGCCAAGCTGCTGGGGTCCTACCGTGATTCCGTCCAGACCTACAACACCTCCGGCGGCTTCCTCAACGCCACCCTGGCAGAGGTCAAGGAACGCGCCACGCAGTCAATCGACGACGGCATCGGCGGCATCAAGATCAAGGTGGGCCTGCCCGACTCCAAAGAAGACCTCCGCCGCGTGGCGGGAGTCCGCGAACACATTGGCTGGGACGTTCCTCTCATGGTCGACGCGAACCAACAGTGGGACCGGGCAACGGCGCTGCGGATGGGCCGCCAACTGGAGGAATTCAACCTCATCTGGATCGAAGAACCACTCGATGCCTATGACTTCGAGGGCCACGCCCACCTCGCACAGCTCCTGGACACGCCTATCGCCACCGGTGAGATGCTTGCCTCTGTCGCCGAGCACAAGGGCCTCATCAACGCCAACGGCTGCGACATCATCCAGCCGGACGCGCCGCGCGTCGGAGGCATTACCCAGTTCCTGCGCCTGGCGGCACTGGCCGATGAAAGAGGCCTGGGCCTGGCACCGCACTTTGCCATGGAGATCCACCTCCACCTGGCCGCCGCGTACCCGCGCGAGCCGTGGGTGGAACACTTCGATTGGCTGGACCCTCTGTTCGAGGAACGGCTGGAGACGAAGAACGGTCGCATGATCGTCCCGGACCGTCCCGGGCTCGGCGTCACCTTGAGCGAACAGGCCCGTGCGTGGACCACCGAAACCGTGGAGTTCGGCGCGTAATCTGGAACGCATGAGCCGAAACCTGACTGCGGATCTCGCCGCCGACCTCCGCAACCGCATTGTCGACGGCGTCATCCAACCGGGCGAGAAGCTCCCCAGCGAGAACACCCTCATCAGCGAATTCGGGGTGAGCCGAACCGTGGTCCGCTCCGCATTGACGCGGCTGCAGGCCGAAGGCCTTGTGGAAACCGAACGTGGGCGGGGCAGCTTTGCCCTGACTCCGCCCGCCGAAGGCCCGACCCAGGCACCGGGAACCCGGCCTGTGTCCAGCATGGAAGAACGGCTGCAGATGCTCGACTTCCGGATCGGCGTCGAAGCAGAGGCAGCTGCCCTTGCTGCCCGGAACCACAGCGAACGACAACTCAAGGCCGTCCACGGTGCCTTGGAACAATTCACTGCGAACGTTTCGCATCCGGCGCACGCCATGAAAGCTGATTTCGAGTTCCATCGTGCTGTGGCTGCGGCTTCAGGGAATCCCTTTTATACAGACTGCATCGCCGCCCTCGGCCAGACCATGATCACCATGCCCCGCCCACGCCTCGTCGGCGGGGATGACCGGGAAACCCGCGAACGCTTCGATCAAGTAGTCCACGAGCATTCCTCCATCTACGCAGCAATCGCGGACGGCGATCCCGTGGCTGCCGCGGCAGCCATGCGCCTTCACCTCAGCAACTCACGACGCCGGCTGGCAGGTTCCGCCCGCAGCTGACCGTGCGTGGGGACATATGACGTCGCGGCGCTTTTTACTGCGACACAATTCGTCTTTCAGGGTACCCGTTTAACGAAATGGGAATCCCCACGACGCCCCATTGAGAACTGTTGATTGACATTTCAAGAAACTGGCGCGCAAATTCCGAGTCCCGCTAACTTTTGAAGAGCCCGTCAATTTATGACCGGGAAATCCATCAAAAGCCTTTGGGTGCTTCACGCAGGAATGCCTTGTCATGCACCCGGACAGAGAGACACCGGCATGACAACAGAGCAGATCAACTCCCCCGCCCTCACAACAATCCAAAGCTACGTCCGGGAGCTCACGCGTCGGGTGGAAGGGATCGAAGTCCTGGCTCCAGGCCCTGCTACCTCCCGCTACAGCCATGACGCTGCCACCGCCAAGACGGGAGCCGCAACCGGAAACCCGGGTCCCGCCGTCGTTCTTCCCACGTCAGCAGCCGAAGTTCAAACGGCCGTGAGGCTCGCAGCGGAACTCGGCGTGACCGTTGTTCCCCGCGGGGCAGGGACGGGTTTGTCGGGTGGTGCCAGCGCACAACAGGACCAGGTGGTCATTTCGACGGAAAAGCTGACCGCCATCATCGAAGTTTCCCCGCTGGACGAGGTGGCTGTTGTCGAACCCGGTGTCATCAATGCCGAATTGAACAAGCATCTAGAACCCTTTGGACTTTTCTATGCACCTGATCCGGCAAGTTTCGACATTTCCTCAATTGGCGGGAATATCGCCACAAACGCGGGCGGACTCCGCTGCGCCAAGTACGGGGTGACCCGGGAATCCATCCTGTCGCTCGACGTCGTCCTCGCAGACGGCAGCCTGATCACCGTGGGCCACCGCTCCATCAAGGGCGTCACCGGACTGGACCTGACGTCATTGTTTGTCGGCTCGGAAGGCATTCTCGGCATCGTCACGAGGGCCACGGTTCGCCTTCGCCCCATCCCGGTTGCCCGCAAGACGATCAGCGCGTTCTTCAACAGCACCGCCGAGGGGACCGCGGGACTGTCTGCGATCACCTTGTCTCCAGTGCGCCCGGCCGCGATCGAGTTCTTTGATACGCCAAGTCTCGCCAACATCGACTCGCACTCCGGAACCCGCCTACGGGACCGCGGTGACGCACTGATCCTCATCGAAATCGACGGCTACGGCATCGGCGACCAAGCCGCGGACCTCGCAGTGGCACTCAGCGCCGTAGGTGGCCGTGTCACCGTGGAGTCGGACGACGACGGTGTACGGCTCTGGGAACTGCGCCGCAGCGGCCGCGGACTCCCGCTGGACAAGTGGTACATCGGCGAGGACATCGCCGTGCCCAAGTCCCAGCTCCCCAGGGTTTACGCCGCGTTCCCGGCTCTGGAAGCGCGTTTCGGGGTGGATATCTCGGCCGTGTCGCACGCGGGCGACGGAAACCTGCACCCTTTGATCACCAAGGACAAGACGCCCGACGACGGCCCGAACCCACCGGCCTCCCTCCTGGAAGCTGCCACTGAACTCGTGAGGGTGGCGCTTTCGCTTGGCGGAACGGTCACCGGCGAACACGGGGTAGGAACCATCAAGCGCGAATGGGCAGCCCTCGAACTGTCCGAACGCAGCCGCGAGTTGCAACAGACCATCAAGGAGGCTGTCGACCCCCGGCAGCTTCTCAATCCCGGCAAGGCCATCTAAGCGCACTGCCTCCAGCAGCACCCCAACGCAATCCCCCCAAACGCATCCAGGAGAAACACCATGAGCACTTTCAGCACCCCCGAATTCCGCCGAAGGGCCTTCCTCGCAGGCCTTGGCGCACTGTCCACATCTGCCTTGGTCACCGCTTGCGGCGGCACAACTGCCAGCACCGGCGCTGGCTCCACAACCCCGGTGGACGGCGGAAACATCACCTTCCTGATCCAGGGCTATGACACCGGCTGGGTCTCCAGCAAGACGTCCATCTCCAGTTACGAGGGCAATCTCTGGGGCCAGATCACGGACAAGCTGGTGTACGTCAACGAGAAGGGTGAGCTGAGCCCGTGGGTTGCTGAGAGTTGGGAAGAACTCAATGGCGCCAAGGACTTCGTGATTCACCTGAAGAGCGGCGTGACGTTCTCGGACGGGACCCCGGTGGACGCAGCGGCTGTTGTGGCCAATCTCAACGCCTGGGCCAAGGGCGATTCCACCCGCGGCGTCAGCAAAGTAGGCCTGTTCCCGTCCAGCAACTTCGTCTCGGCCGAGGCCACGGACGCGGCTACCGTAAAGGTGTCCTTCTCCTCCCCCGCGCTGGGGTTCATCGCCACGCTCGCGTACCACGGGTGCATCCTGCTTTCACCGAAGACCTTGGCGTTGCCGGTGGAAGCCCAGGCCGACCTCAGCCAGGAAATCGGCAGCGGTCCGTTCGTCGTGAAGTCCTGGAAGCAGGGTGACAGCTACGTCCTGGAGAAGCGCAAGGACTACAACTGGGGTCCGGCCGCGCTGGGCCACACCGGCCCGGCCCGTTTGGACACCATCACCTACAAGGTCATCAAAGACACGTCGGTGCGGACATCGACGGTTGTTTCGGGCCAGGCCGATGTTGCCTTCAATGTTGAGCCGCAGGAAATCGAATCGCTGAAAGCCCAAGGGTTCACAGTAGGCACACCGCGCTATCTGGGCTTCGTGGACGGGTTCCAGGTCAACACGCAGGCCTTCCCCACCAATGACATTGCCGTCCGCCAGGCCATCCAGCATGGCATCGACCGCAACGAGATCCTCAAGACCGTCTACACCAGCGACTGGAACGCCGCCACCACCTTCATCCAGGGCAATGTTCCGGAAGCAGGCGAGTTCAGTGACTCGTTCAAATTCGATGCCGACAAAGCCAACAAGATTCTTGACGATGCAGGTTGGACCAAGGGCGCCGACGATTACCGCAGCAAAGACGGGAAGACCCTCGAGTTCACGCTCACGCCCAACCCCTATGTCCCGTCCACCAAGGCCGAGGACGAGCTCATTGCCCAGCAGCTCAAGAAGGTGGGCATCAAGGTCAACCTCAAGGTTGTGGACGTAGCCGGCTACGCGGCAGTGCAGGCGAGCAAACCCCCTCTGTTCCAGACCTCCCGCAGCTTCGTCGACGTCGGAACGGTTGCCGGAGTCCTGACAAGCCAGAACAAGGGCGAGGATTGGTTCGGACTCGGAACCAGTGATCAGAAGCTCAACGACCTCTCCACGGCCATCGCCACTGCCTCCGACCGGGCTTCACGCGAAAAGGTCGCCGACGAACTCCAGCAGTACGTCCTGGAGCAGGGCTACTTCATCCCTCTTAACCAGCTCGTCCAACGCCTCTACCTGGTCAGCCCGAAGATCAAGGATGTCCAGTACAACGGCCTTGCCTACGCAAACTTCTACACCGCCTGGATCTCACAGTGACCAGCGATTACAAGCGCTTTGCCCTGACCCGGGCGGGTCAGGCGGTCGTCATCGTGCTCCTCGCTTACGTCCTGACATTCCTGGTGATCAGCGTGCTCCCGGGCGATGCGATCACCAACACGCTCCGGGACCCGCAACACGGACTGAGCGAGGAAGACATTCAGCGGATCGTGGCTTTCTATGGCCTGGATCAGCCCGTGATTGTGCAGTTACTCCTCTCCTTGGGGAGGTTTCTGACGGGTGAACTGGGCTTCTCGCTGCAGTCCAACCTGCCTGTGTCCCGGATTGTGGGGGACGCCTTGCCGTCCACGCTCACCCTGGCCACCAGCGCGTTGGTCATCGCCGTCGTTTTCGCCGTGGTGATCGCGTACGGCGCGCAGTATCTGCCGGGCAAATGGGCCGCAATCGTCCGCTCCATCCCGTCGTTCTTCCTGTCAGTACCCAACTTTGTGATCGGGCTGGTGCTGATCGAGTTCTTTGCCTTCCGCCTCCATTCGTTCACCACCACGGATCCCAACAGCCCTGTGGCCACGCTGTTCGCAGCCATCACTTTGGCCATTCCGGTCTCCGCGCCGCTGGCCGAGGTCCTGATTGCCAGCCTGGACCATGAATCCCGTCAGGAATACGCCTTGGTTGCCCGTTCCCGTGGTCTGACTGAGGCCAGGCTGTTTGCCAAGCACCTGGTGAAACCGTCCGCTCTGCCGTCCGTAGCCATGGTGGCGCTGATCGTGGGTGAGCTGCTTGGCGGATCCGTTATTACGGAAACGATCTTCGGCCGTGACGGCATCGGCACGGTTGTCCAGAAAGCCGTGACGGGAGAAGACCAACCCGTCCTTCAAGCCGTGGTGTCCCTTTCAGCCGTGGTGTTCGTGGCCGTCAACCTGGTGGCCGACCTCGCATCGCCGCTGCTCGATCCACGCGTCAAGCTTCGAGAGAAGGTGGCTGCATGACCGCCACACTTGGATACCCGCAACTACGCAATGTCGGCACCGCCTCAAAGAGGCTCACCGCAGGACTGCCCCCCATCACGGTGATCCTGTCATTTGCCGTGGTGCTCCTGGTTATCCTCTGGTCCCTTGTCCCGTGGCTCTTCACTTCGTACAGCCCGGTCACCGGAGATACGGCAAGCAAACTGGCCGCGCCGAGCGCCCAGCATTGGTTTGGCACTGACTACCTCGGCCGGGATCAATTCGCACGGGTCGTATACGGCACGGCATCGTCAGTTACCAGCGCCTTGGTCGCTGTCCTGATCGGCCTCGTGATCGGCAGCCTCATCGGCCTCGCCAGCGGATTCCGCGGCGGCTGGCTGGACTCCGTTTTGGGGCGTTTCGTGGATGTCCTGCTGGCCATTCCGGGCTTCCTCCTGGCCGTTGTCATCGTCAGCTCGCTGGGTTTCCAAACCATTAATGCGGCCATCGCCACGGGAGTGTCCGCCGTCGCGGTCTTTGCCCGGCTGATGCGTGCGGAAGTGATGCGTGTCCGCAGCGCCACGTATGTGGAAGCCTCCTACCTGGAGGGCGGAAACCGGCTCCACGCGCTGCTCGGCCACATCCTTCCCAACGCTTACAGGTCGGTGCTGGTCCTGGCAGTGCTTCAGTTCGGGACGTCCATCCTGATCATCGCCTCGCTGGCGTTCCTCGGCTACGGCGATCCACCCCCGGCCTCGGACTGGGGCCTCCTGGTCGCCTCCGGCAAGACCTACGTGACAGCCCCTTGGCTCGTCTACGCTCCGGCCCTGGTGATCGTGGGCACCGTCCTGTCCGTTAACCGCATCAGCCGCTGGCTGCGAAAGGCCAAGTGACATGATCTTGAAGACCAAAGACACCAACGTGTCAGCAGACCTATTAACAGTGCGGGGCTTGTCGATCGCCTACGGTTCCACCGCCGTCGTCCATGACGTCTCGTTTTCGCTGGCCAAAGGCGGGAGCCTGGCGCTCATTGGCGAGTCCGGCTCGGGCAAGTCCACCATCGCCAAAGCCATTCTCCGCCTGCTCCCACACGGTGAAGCGACTGCTACCGGGCGGGTGGAACTCAACGGCAGTGATGTTCTCGCGTTGCCGGAGAAGCAGTTCCGTCCCCTGCGCGGCCGGGAGTTGGGCTTCATCCCACAGGATCCCGCGTCCGCACTGAATCCGGTCCGGACCATCGGCGCCCAGGCCCACGAAGCTGCCGCCTTGCTCGGTGAAACCGACCCGGCGGTCCGCCGGGCGAAGATTCTGGAGGTGCTTGACCAGGTGGGGTTGCCGGACCCGGCCCGGGTTTACGACTCCTACCCCCACCAGCTCTCGGGCGGCATGCTCCAGCGCGTGCTGATCGCCCTGACAGTGTTGCCTCAACCATCCCTGATTGTGGCTGACGAACCCACGTCAGCCCTGGACGTGACGGTTCAGAAGCTGATCCTGGACATGCTGAGCGATCTCCGCCGCGAGCTGGACATCAGCCTGCTGCTGATCACGCACGACCTCGCCATCGCGGCCGAGCGTGCCGATTCCTTGGTGGTGCTGAAGGACGGAGCCGTTCAGGAAAGCGGGGCCTCGCGGGACGTATTCGCTTCGCCCAGGACCGAATACGCGCGAAGCCTGCAGGCCGACGTGCCCGCTTTGCACCCGGACAGGTACAGGCGCAAGCGCACCTTGCTGACGCAAGCGAACGACGGCGGCTTCCGCACGGACACTGCCCCCTCACCAACCGCCCAACTGCAGATTGATGTACGGGGCGTAACCAAGAGCTTCCCGGTCGGCGGCAAGGACGTTCTTGCCTGCGATGGGGTGAGTTTCTCCGTGGAGCGCGGACGCACGCACGCGCTCGTGGGTGAATCCGGTTCCGGCAAGACGACAGCTGTCCGGTTGCTGCTGGGTCTTGAGCAGCCCGACGGTGGGGACATTACGGTAGCCGGTCAGTCGACGTCGGGCCGGTCCAGAGCCGACGTACGCGAGATCCGCCGCCACCTCCAGCTTGTTTACCAAAACCCCTTTACGTCACTTGATCCCACCTGGCGGGTTGGCCGGATCGTCCGCGAACCGCTTGACCAGTTCGGCGTAGGAACCAAGGCGGAGCGGACCCATCGTGTGAGCGAAGCGTTGGAGGCTGTCGGGCTGCCGTCCGATGTGGCGTCGAGACGGCCCGCGCACCTGTCGGGTGGCCAGCGTCAACGGGTGGCGATCGCCCGCGCGCTGGTGGTGAGACCCGACGTCGTGGTTCTGGACGAACCTACGTCGGCACTGGACGTGAGCGTTCAAGCGGGAATCCTCGAACTCTTGACCACCCTGCAACACGAACTCGGCCTGACGTACTTGTTCGTCTCCCACGATCTTGCTCTCGTGAGGCAGGTAGCCGATACAGTATCGGTCCTTCGACGAGGTCAAGTGGTTGAGGACGGTCCTGTGGAGGAGATCTTCCACAGGCCCCGGCATCCATACACACGCGCCCTGCTCGGGGCGATTCCACTCGCGGCCGTGTCCGCCGAGGATCAGACAGCCCTTAAACAACCAGCGAAGGCAACAGCGTGACCGTAAACCTGATATCTGCCCGGCGGCCCGCGCTTATCGAGGCATTCACCGCACCCAAGGGCTTTGGCGACCAGACACTCCGCGACCGGCGTGCCGACGCCATCGAACTCCTTGGTGGCATTCCGGATCCGGGGGTCCTCCCCACGGAGGAACTGACCGCCGCCACGGCACGGGTGCTGGCCCGGCCGGGGGTCCCTGCACTCCAGTACTCACGAACAGAGGGAATTTCGCCCCTCCGGGAGTGGATCGCCGAACGCGAAGGCGTGCCCGTGGATCGGATTCTGATCACCAATGGAGGCTTCCACGGCCTTTCCCTGGCAATCCAGTCCGTGGTGGAACGTGGCGACCTGGTGGCGGTGGACAACCCGATCTTCCCCTTGTTCCTCCGCGGGTTGCAGTTGTCTGATGCCGGAACACTGCCCGTCTTTGTGGGGCCGCAAGGTCTCGACGTCGATCATCTCTCCGACCAGCTCCGGGCCGGCGCCCGCCCGTCCGCCCTTTATACGGTGCCGGATTTCCATAACCCATCCCAAGGAACACTGTCGGGGGAGGCCCGCAAGGAACTCGTCAGGCTGGCGGAACACTATGGCTTTGTGATCCTGGCGGACAACCCCTACCGGGAACTTCGTTTCGCTGGCGAGCCGGCGAGTGTGGAGGAGTTCAATAACTCGGACCATGTCCTTCACATCAATACGTTCACCAAGACACTCGGTCCCGGGTTGCGCCTGGGTTGGACTGTGGCCCCTGAGCGTTTGGCCCGCGATCTGGTGGCGTTGCGCAGCCGCCAGGATTCGCACAGCTCCACGCTGGTCCAGGCCATCATCGGGGAATTGGTAACCTCGGACCCCGGAATCTTCGATGCCACCTTGGACCGGGCCCGCGCCTTGTACCGGAACCGTGCCGAAACCCTGGTTGCCGCGCTGCACCGGGAGGCCCCTGGCGCTTTCGTGACCATACTTCCCGAGGGCGGCTTGTTCCTCTGGCCCAAACTCTCGGATTCCTCCGTGGACCCGGATCGGCTGGCCTCCGACGCCAGCGCCGAGGGCGTGGAGTACCAACGGGGATCGTTCTTCGCCTCAGGACCCGGAACGGACGCCGACCGGCATCTGCGCCTGGCCTACGGAGATGTCCCTGCGGCCAAGCTGGAGGAAGCAGCTGCGCGCCTGGCCCGCGCGTTGAAGCGCCAAATTCCGTAGACCCACAAAAAAGAGCCCCGGTCCTAAGACCGGGGCTCTTTCGATTGCGTGCGCGAGGGGGGATTTGAACCCCCACACCCTTTCGGATACTGGCACCTGAAGCCAGCGCGTCTGCCGTTCCGCCACTCGCGCGCAACTTCTTTTTCCGGACTTCGCTGGTCTCCCAGCTTCGTTTCCTTCAAAAGCAGCGAGATCAAGCATAACGGACATCCGGAGCAAAACACCAATCGGGCTGGGAGGGACCCTCCGGAAAGGCGGTGGACGGCCTGGAAACCGCAGAACTTCAAGGGATTTTCAACCCCTGCGAGCCCCGCCAGCAAGGGCCGCCGTCGAACTTTTCCGTGGCGCAAGGCGTTGTGGATTAAGGTCATTCCCAGTCAGTCCCAGTAGTATCGGGAAGAGGAAGGGCCGTGGGGCGCGCACTTTGGTGTGTGCACAGTCGGACCAATTGCAGGACTATCGGACAGGCACAGCAGGTGCCGCGGCAAGGAAAGGAGAAGGAACATGGGTTTGCTGGACAAAGTCGAGCGCGGCATTGAAAAGGCCGTCCGCAACGTCTTCTCCACGGGGTCGCGGGCACGGGTTGAGCCAGTGGAGATCGCGAGCAAGCTGAGGCGGGAACTGGACAATCAGTCCATCACCATCGCCGCCGGACGCACGCTTGCTCCCAACGTTTTTGATGTCCTGCTCAGCGATGAGGACTTCGCCCGGGCCCAGGAATGGGGAACGCCCCTCGCTGAGGAACTGTGCGACGTCGTTATCCAACACGTTCGCAGCCAGGGCTATACGCTCCAAGGCGCGGTCAGGATCTCGTTCCGTCGCAATGAGGAGGAACGGGCCGGCCACTTCGAGATTGCTTCCCGGACCGAAAAGTCCTCCGGCGACGCAGCTCCTGCTCCGCAGCCTCCGCGGGCCAACGTTCCCGCAGCCCCCGCACGGCAGCCAATTCGCCTCCAGCCTGTCCTGGACATCAGCGGTCAGCGATACTCCCTCAATGCAGCCAGCGTGGTGCTCGGCCGCTCTTCTGAAGCCGACATCCTGGTGGACGACACCGGGGTTTCACGGAAGCATCTTGAGGTACGCACCGAGAACGGGAGCACGTGGGCTGTTGACCTCGGCTCCACGAATGGCAGTTACGTCAACGGACATAAGGTAAACGGCAGCGTGGAGCTCACAGACGGCTCAACCATCACGATGGGACGTACCAAGATTATTTTCCGCCTCCTCCCCCAGACCCCGGGTGGCCACGCGTGAACGATGTCAGCGAACTGACCATTACAGCGCTTCGTTTCGGCTTCCTCCTGTTGCTGTGGGTCCTGATCTTCAGCATTGTGTCCACCATGCGCCGCGACTTCCAGATCGGACGCAAGGCAGTGACCGGCGTTCCTACGGCACGTGAAGTCCGCAAGCATCCTGAACTGGCTGCCACACCACCGCCGGCCATCCAGCATGCCCGCAACCTGGTGGTCACTGAGGGTCCCCTCAAGGGCACCACGGTTCCCCTGGCGGCCAGCCCCATCCTGCTCGGACGCGCGCAGGAAGCCACCCTGGTCCTGGAGGATGACTACGCCTCCGGTCGGCATGCGCGTCTGTTCCCGCAGGGCAGCCGATGGTTCATTGAGGACCTCGGCTCTACGAACGGCACCTACCTGGCCGATCAGCAGCTCACTCGTGCGTTGCCGGTGGAGCTCGGTGTCCCCGTGAGAATCGGCAAGACGGTCATTGAATTGAGGCCATAGTCCATGGCCTCTTCTGAGACCCCCGAGGACAAGGAAAAGCCCGCGGAGCGCCCGCTGATCATGCGCTACGCGGCCCGTTCCGACGTCGGCCGGATCCGCTCCAAGAATGACGACTCCGCTTATGTGGGCCGCCATCTCGCTGTGGTCGCCGACGGCATGGGCGGGCACGCGGGCGGCGATGTCGCCTCCGCTTCGACGGTCCTGGACATGATCCACCTGGATCATGACGACTACCCTGAAGGCGCCGACACCGTCCTGGCGGACGAGATCCAAACCGCCAATTCATTGCTCTCAGAGCTCGTCCACCAGAATCCCAAGCTGTCAGGCATGGGTACGACGGTCACGGCGTTGCTCCTTGAGGACCGCAAGCTCCACTTCGCGCATATCGGCGATTCCCGCGCTTACCGCCTGCGCAACAAGAAGTTCGAGCAGATCAGCGTGGACCACACGTTCGTCCAGCGCCTGATCGATGAGGGACGCCTCCGTCCGGAGGAAGCCGAGACCCATCCCCATAAAAACGTCCTGATGCGCGTGCTTGGCGATGTTGACGCGAGCCCTGAGCTGGACTTGGACGTCCTGGACGTCGAACCCGGCGAACGCTGGCTGCTGTGCTCTGATGGCCTGAACTACGTAGCAGGGCACGTCGTGGAGCGCATGGTCCGCGAGACCAAGGACCTTCGCGAATGCGCCGAGATCCTCGTAGACCTCACGCTCGAAGCGGGCGCCCCGGACAACGTCACGGTTGTCATGTTGGAAATCGTCGAGGAGACGGTCGACGACGTCAACACGGCCGCCGTCGACGTCGTACCGGCCGCTGCGCTTGCCGCCGTCGATGAGCCTGAAGCGGTGACGGCCACCAAGTCCCCCGATGAGGTGCCGTCCGGAGATGCGGCCGAGGGCGCCTCGAAGTCGGAAGCTGACCGGAAGCCGGACGCAGGATCGGCTTCCGACGACGGCACCAGGACGAAGGAATCGGACGAGGCGGACGAAACGTCCGGGACTTCGGATTCCTCCACCGAACCGCCTGCGACCACCGATCCCCACCTCGGTGAGCATCTGTCAGCCGAAGTCCTGCGCGAGGAACTGGCCAGCCGCCCCCATGAGCTCGTTGGCGCCGCGGCAACGGCTGCTGAAACAGGCTCCATTCCTACCGTTGCCGGCCGCACGGTGGCCCGTCGCGCTGCCACAGTCCTGACGCACAAAGCAGAGCAGGACCGCGCGGAGGCCGAAGAGCCGCCACGACGGCGCATCCGTTGGTTGATGCCCGCCGTCGCCGCATTCCTGGTTCTGGGCGTCGTGGTCGGCCTGTGGCTTGGCTACGCCTGGACCCAGACACGCTATTACGTGGGTGAATACGATCAGCGTGTTGCCATCTTCAACGGCATCTCGCAACGGCTCGGCCCCATTCAGCTTTCCCGGCTGGAAGCCGTCACCGATGTCAGGGTGGATTCCTTGCCTGAATATGGCCAGCAGAGCGTTCGCCAGACCGTTCCTGCCGGGGACCTCGACGACGCCCAGCTCATCGTGGAAAACCTGAAACAGTACGGCAGCGCCTCGGCCAATTGCCCCAGCCCGACTCCAACCGGCACGGCGACTCCAACGCCCTCGCCGTCGGCTACGGCCACAGTGCCGGTACCCAGCACGGCAGCCGTTGCCAGCCCCACGCCATCTCCCGTTCCGACTCCCTGTGAGGGGGCAAAATGATCCAGACTGAAACCGCCCCCAAGCCCCGCCGGAACGTCGAGCTTCTGCTCATCGTGCTGGCACTTGCCGTTGGAATCGGCGCCAGCGCACTGGTCAGCCTCAACTCGGATCTGGGACTGGACAGCGACTTCTGGTTCCAATCGAGCCTGCTCGCCGTAGCCGCCTTTGCATTCCACGTGGTGCTCCGTCTCCGCGCTAAATATGCCGATCCGGTAATACTTCCCATCGTGGTGGCCCTGAATGGATTGGGCCTGGCCCTGATCCACCGCATGGACGGCCCTGGCGACGACACCGGCAACAACCAGCTCCGGTGGACGCTGATTGCCATGGCCGTTTCCATCGCCGTGATCTGGTTCCTCAAGGACCACCGCATCCTGCGCCGCTTCACCTACATCTCGTTGGCGGCCAGTGCATTGCTGCTGATTCTTCCTCTGGTGCCCGGCATCTCCGCCGGTGAGGTGCTCGGTGCCAGCGTCTGGATCCGCATCGGCCCCATGACTTTCCAGCCTGGTGAAATCGCCAAGATCACCCTGGCCATATTCTTCGCGGGTTATCTGTCGTCCAACCGGGACCTCATCCTCCTGGCCGGCCGGAAGATCGGTCCCATGCAGTTCCCCCGCTTCAAGGACCTGGGTCCGATGATCACCGCCTGGCTGGTGAGCATCGGCGTCCTGGTCTTCCAGCGCGACCTCGGATCGTCCGTCCTCTTCTTCGGCCTCTTTATCGTGATGATCTACGTGGCCACCAGCCGTATCTCCTGGGTCGTTATTGGCCTGGCCCTGATCCTCGGCGGCGGTTTCATCGCATCGAAGATCTTCTCCCACGTCGCGTTCAGGATCGACAGCTGGATCAACGCCTTCACCCCGGAGGTCTTCGGCAGGTCTCCCGGCGGTAGTGGACAGATCGTCCAAGGCCTGTTCGGCATGGCCGACGGCGGCCTGGTGGGAACAGGACTGGGACAGGGCCGCCCGGACCTGGTTCCGTTCGCAAACAGCGACATGATCGTGGCGCTCATCGGCGAAGAACTGGGCCTGATCGGCCTTTTCGCCGTGGTGATGCTCTATTTGCTGCTCTTCACCCGCGGTTTCCGCGCAGCCCTGGGAACGCGCGACGCCTTCGGAAAGCTCCTGGCGTGCGGCTTGTCGTTCGCGATCGCACTGCAGTGCTTCGTGGTCATCGGCGGCGTCACCCGGCTCATCCCGTTGACCGGCCTGACCACCCCGTTCCTGGCCGCCGGAGGTTCATCCCTGCTGGCCAACTGGATCATCGTCGGGCTGCTGCTCATGATCTCCAATACGGCCCGCGGACCGGTTGACACCACACCCATGGTCAACAAACCCCCGACCACCAGCTCCCACGGGACAGTCAAGACTCCAACAGGCCAGACACCAAGCGCACCAACTGAGGCGGTGAAGCATCAATGAACCAAGCGATTCGCAGCTCGTGGATGGCCGCCGTCGCCATGTTCGCGTTGATTTTCGGCGCCATCAGCTACGTCCAGGTCATTGGCGCGGACGACCTCAACGCCAATCCCTGGAACCAGCGCGCCATCCTCGCCACGTTCTGCAACGAACGCGGTGCCATCATCGTTGGCGGGAAACCGGTGGCAGAGTCCGTCCCCGGAACCGAGTCCTGCGCCTTCCAGCGTTCGTACCCCCAGCCGGAGCTTTATGCGGGCGTCACCGGCTTCTTCTCGAGGGGCTTCGGATCCACCGGGCTGGAGCAGTCGATGGGGGAAACCCTGGCGGGTAACTCGGACCAGTTGTTCCTGGACCGCATCAGCCAGATGTTCCTGGGCAAGGAACCCAAGGGCGCTTCTGTGGAGCTGACCCTTGATCCTGCCATCCAGAAGCTGGCGTACGACCTCATTCCGGACGGCCAGCGGGGTTCCATCGTGGTCACCAACCCGAAGACGGGAGCCATCCTGGCGATGGTCTCCAAGCCGTCGTACGACCCCAACCTGATTGCCACCCACGACACTGCCGCTGCAGAGGCGAACATGGCCCAGCTGAACCAGATCCCGGGTATCAACCTGAACCAGAACGTCAGCGGTCCCACCGGAAACCTGCTCTCTCCCGGCTCGGTTTTCAAGCTCATTGACACGGCCGCGGCGTTGAACTCGGGCAAGTACAACAAGGACAGCGAGCTGCCGAACCCGAGCAGCCTCCCGCTTCCCGGTTCCAATGCCAGCCTTCCCAACTATGCCGGGGGCAACTGCAACGTCCGGGAGACGGCGTCGTTCGCCTTTGCCCTGGAGCAGTCCTGCAACACGCCGTTCGCGAGCATTGCCCTGGACCTCGGCCAGGACGCCATCCGTGAGCAGGCCGAAAAGTTCGGATTCGGTGAAACCTTCGGAGATCAGCTCAAGCTCCAGCAGGCCAAGAGCGTCTTCCCCAGGGACCTGGACCAGGCACAGCTCGCCCAGTCGTCCGTGGGCCAGCGCGACGTCAAAGCTACTCCGCTGCAGATCAACATGATGACGGCAGCCATCGCAAACGGCGGCGTGCAGATGAAGCCGAACCTGGTGCAGACAGTACGTGCTCCTGACCTGCGCGTCATCAGCGAAACAAAGCCTGAAGCACTCCGCACCAGCACCACGCAGCCGATCGCCGGCCAGATCACCGAATGGATGACCAGCGCAGTGGACAACGGCATTGCCAAGGGCGCAGCCGTTCCCGGCATCAAGGTGGCCGGCAAGACCGGCACGGCGGAACTCGGTGATTCAGGTTTGAACAACTCATGGTTTACCGGGTTCGCCCCGGCAAACGACCCGCAAGTAGCCGTCACCATTGTCATGGAACGTGTGGACGTGCTCAGCGGTGCCCAGCTAACCAGTCCGAACGCAAAGAAGATTTTTGAGGCGGTGTTGAATAAGTGAGGCCTACTTCGGGAATCACACTCGGCGGCAGGTTCCAGCTGACCAGTCGCATTGCGATTGGCGGCATGGGCGAGGTCTGGAAGGCCAAGGACCAGATCCTTGGCCGGATCGTCGCCATCAAGGTGCTCAAGGAGGAATACACGGGTGACCCCGGCTTCCTGCAGCGCTTCCGTGCCGAAGCGCGCCACACCGCCCTCCTCAACCACGTGGGCATCGCCAACGTGTTCGATTACGGCGAGGAAGCCGGCTCGGCATACCTGGTGATGGAGCTCGTGCCAGGCCACCCCCTGAGCGGCATCCTGGAGCGCGAACAGGTGCTGTCCCCGGACATGACGCTCTCCATCATTGCCCAGACGGCCCGGGCCCTTGCCGTGGCTCACGCGCAAGGCCTGGTTCACCGCGATATCAAGCCCGGCAACCTGCTCATCACACCGGACAACCGGGTCAAGGTCACCGACTTCGGCATCGCCCGCCTGGCGGACCAGGTTCCGCTGACGCAGACCGGCCAGGTCATGGGCACCGCCCAGTACCTGGCACCTGAGCAGGCAACCGGCCAGACAGCCACCGGGTCCTCGGATATCTACTCCCTGGGCGTCATCGGCTACGAATGCCTCACAGGTCACCGTCCGTTCTCCGGGGAATCGCAGATCGCCATCGCCTTGGCGCAGGTCAATGACGCACCGCCGCCCCTGCCGGAGACGCTGCCTACGCCCGTGCGTGCCCTCTTGATGTCCATGCTTGCCAAGGACCCCAAGAACCGGCCGGCCAACGCCATCAAGCTTGCCGAAGCAGCTGAAGCCATCCGTAACGGCGACATCGCCACGGCTCATGCCGCTGTGCCGGGAATGCTGTTGTTCGAAGACTCAACCGGCCCCATCACGGCGCCGGTCGACACCGCAACGGCACCCACCGGCGTCGTCGCCTCACCTTACGGCAAGGAGCAATCCTCGACGGCGACCTCCGCACTTCCGGTGCTGGGCGCCGGCGCCGCCGGAGCTGCCGTGGGAGCCGCTGCGGCATCCGCGGACAACCCACTGACACGAGCCAACGCCCTCGAGGCGGAACGGCAACTGAACGACGACGAAGAGGTCATCTACAGCGATGACGAACGCTACGACGATCAGGAACCGGAACGCAAGAAGCGCAGCCCCTGGACGTGGCCCCTTGTTGCGTTGATCCTCCTGGTCTTGTTCGCGCTGGTCGGTTTCCTGATTTCCCAGTCGGGGTTCTTCTCGCCCACCCCTTCGCCGAGCCAGTCCACTTCCGCGAGCCCGAGCCGCTCTGCCAGCCCGTCGTCCTCATCGACGTCGTCCTCGCCGACTCCTACTCCTACGGAAACCTCTGAAGCGCCGTCGCCCACCCAGTCGACGCCGCAGAAGATCAACATCATCCCGGAGGAATTCCAGGGACAGCCGTTCGAGACGGTCAGTGCCAAGCTGCGTTCCCTCGGCCTCGGCGTCAACGGCCAGGAGGTCTTCGATCCGGCAACACCCGGGACGGTTCTCAGCCTCAACCCCACAGGTCCTGTTGACCCGGGGACCACCATCACGGTGACCTACTCAAAGGGACCCGAAATGGTTGCGGTCCCGAACATCGGTCAGGGAGTCTCCGAAACCCAGGTCCAGGGCGCCCTGCAGGGGGCAGGGCTTAAATACGTGAGGGGCGAGGACGTCAACGGAAGCATCAGCCAGGGCCCGAACACGTTCGTGCGTTCCTCGCCTGCCGCCGGCACCGAGGTACCCGCAGGGTCCACGGTGACCTACTACCTGTCCAAGGAGCTCATCCCTACGGATCCGGTCACTCCCAGCGGCAACCCCAAGCCGTCCAGCTCTGCGTCCCCTACAGGCCGCTAAGCCACCATGTCTACGCCACGTCCCGGCCCCGCGCATCGAGAGGAGAGCACACCTGTGTCTTCACAGCGCATCCTCAATGGACGCTACGAACTCGGTGAGTTGATCGGTCGTGGCGGCATGGCTGACGTCTACAAGGGAACAGATACCCTCCTGGGCCGAACCATCGCCGTAAAGGTCCTGCGTGCCGACCTTGCCCGCGATCCCCAGTTCCAGGCCCGTTTCAAGCGTGAAGCCCAAGCCGTCGCGGCGCTTAACCACCCCTCCATCGTGGCTATTTTCGATACCGGAGAATATTCCGTTCCAGGTGGGCCCGGAGAGGATGTCCGCGTTCCGTACATCGTCATGGAGTTCATCTCGGGCCGCACCCTGAGGGACATGATCAAGGCGAAGGAACTGGGCGTAGAGGACTCCGTCGGCTACACGCTGGGTGTCCTCTCAGCCCTGGAGTACAGCCACCGGGCAGGGATCGTGCACCGGGACATCAAGCCGGCCAATGTCATGGTGTGTGCGGATACCGGCGACGTCAAAGTCATGGACTTCGGAATCGCCCGGGCCATGGCAGATTCCGCGGCCACCATGACCCAAACACAGGCAGTCGTTGGCACCGCGCAGTACCTTTCCCCGGAACAAGCCCGGGGCGAAACCGTGGACGCCCGCAGCGACCTCTACTCGGCTGGATGCCTCCTGTACGAACTGCTGACCAGCAGGCCGCCGTTCGTTGGTGACAGCCCGGTGTCCGTCGCCTACCAGCACGTCCGGGAAACCCCGGAACTGCCCAGCATCCACAACCCGGATATCACAGAGGCGCTGGATTCCGTTTTGGTCAAGGCACTGCAGAAAAACCGTACTGACCGCTTCCAGGACGCAGCGGCCTTCCGTCGGGCCCTCCGGGCAGCCAGCAACGGCATTCCCGTGCCTGCACTCCCGGCAAGCGAAGCCCCCACAGATCCCAACGACCTCGTGGAACAGGAAGATCCCGCCACGCAGCTCCTGAGCACTACCGCCGTGGGGCTTTTGGACGTGGACCAGTTCAAGGACGAGACCTTGGACCACGAGCACGAGGACCCCCTTCCTTTGGGCCTCCCAGCGGAACGTGAGCGGCCCGCCCAGCAGAAGTCCCGGCGTCGAGCGTGGATCTCCACCCTGGTGATCTTCACTATCCTGGTACTGGCCGGCGGCGGGTTCTGGCTCTACAACCTCATGAACGCCAAGCCGGCCGAACCTGCACAGATCGAGGTTCCGGTGGTGGCCAACATGTCGGAATCCCAAGCGATCCAGAAGCTCTACTCGCTCAAGCTGGTACCGAAATCCGTACGCGAGCCAAGCGATACTGTGGCCAAGGACATGGCCATTGGCACCTCGCCCGCAGCGGGCGCCAAGGTGCCCCAGGACGGCGAAGTGATCCTCAAGGTCTCCAGCGGTCCGAGTTCGGTGACCATACCGGCGGATATCGTGGGCCGCACGGAAGCAAACGCGACCGACGCCCTGCGGGAACTTGGTATCACGGGCACCATCACCAGTGTCCGGACGCACAGCCCGACGGTACCCATGGGCCAGGTGATCAGCACAGCCCCGGCGCCGGGCGGACCCATAGCTACGTCCTCAAAGGTGGAGCTGCAGATCTCATCGGGCAAGGTCCTGATGCCGCAACTCATTGGCCTGCCTGTGGCGGAGGCCGAAGCGGCGCTGAAGGCCAACGGCTTGACCATGCAGGTAGTGGAACAGGAAAACTCGCAGGTGGATCCGGGCAAGGTCACGGCACAAAGCGAGGTATTCAACAGCGAGGTAGATCAGGGCAAGTTGGTCACCGTTACTGTTGCGAAGGCTCCCGCGCCTGTCCCGACCCCGACTCCCACTCCAACACCCACTACGGACACGCCGACGCCGAAGCCTACACCGACGACAACCAAGAAATAGCCTGCTGCGGGGCGGATCCGCCGTCCCGCCGGGTAAGTGTTTACCGGCAGTTATTGCTTAATGAGCGGGCTCAGCTTGGAGGCACGTTCGGCGGCACCGGCCATGCCCAGGGATTCGAGCCAGTTCCCCAACATCTGGTACCCGCCCTCGGTGAGCACTGATTCCGGGTGGAACTGGACACCGCACAGGGGAGCGGTCCTGTGTTGAAGACCCATCACTACACCGTTCGTCGTCTCCGCTGTGACCTCCAGGACGTCCGGTATGGAATCACGAACCGCCGCCAGTGAGTGGTACCGCGTTGCCGTAACGGGCGAGGGCAGGCCGACGAAGACGCTTTTGCCTTCATGCCGCACGGGTGATGTCTTGCCGTGCATGAGTTCCGGCGCGTGGGTCACCACTCCGCCGTAGGCCTCAGCGAGGGCCTGGTGTCCCAAGCAGACACCGAACATGGGTTTGGAGGCCTCACCGCACCACTTGATCAGCTCAATGCACACGCCGGCTTCTGCAGGGGTCCCGGGCCCGGGGGAAACCAATACGCCGTCCCGCGTTGCGGCCAGTTCGATGGCCTCGGCAAGCGTGACGTCGTCGTTACGGACGACCGTTGTTTCCGCACCCAGTTCCTGAAGGTAGCCCACCAGTGTGTAGACGAAGCTGTCGTAGTTATCTATTACCAAAATCTTTGTTGTGCTCATGGCTGCTGCACTAAACCAATCGTTGAGTCAGTCAATGTGGTGAATTGGGAAAACCAGGGGAAGAGGAACTCGACCATCAAGACAAGGGCCACACCCACCAGAACCAGTGAGGTCAGGATCCGTACCCACAGCGGACCGGGCAAGTTCCGGAAAATCCATGCGTACATCTGCTACCCCTTTCCGTGGGCGCGGGCTACTTGGGCGGCTATTTCCGACGGCGGCCCTGCCGAGGCAGGTTGCCAACCATCCAGCACTGAGTACGCGATGATGCGTTCCTGTGCACCAAAGCGGGGATTGCAGCTGGTCATGGTGAGGAAACTTTCCGTGGGGGTTGCCCCCGGTTGGGTAGGCACGGGCATCAGCACGTCGGTACGGTCCGGCAGGACAATCTGATTGTTGCGGAACACGTAGGTGTAGTAGCCATCCGCGGTTTGGACGTAGATCTTGTCACCGGGAACCAACGTGTGGATGTTGTCCAGGACCGCACCGTGCGTTTGCCTGTGGCCGGCGACCGCAAAATTGCCGGGAGCTCCAGGCATGCTGGTGGTTCCGTAGTGGCCCAATCCCAAGGTGTCCAGGACGTCCGAACCCGTGCCTTCAATGATGGGGCGGGTATAGTCCTGGCCGAAGCGGGGGATGTACATGATCCCGATGGTTCCGCCGTTGCCGGGCGCCTTGCCCACCACGGGAGGGCCATAGTCCACCGGACCCACCGGCGCCGCCGGAGCTACCGGGCCGGTGAATTCCTGGGCGAAGCTCTTCACCGCTTCCGTTTGCTTGGCATCGGCTTCCACGTTTGTCCACCACAATTCCCAGCCAACGAACAGCAGCAGGACTATCCCGGCTGTGATGAGGAGTTCGCCGAAGATCTGGCTGATTTTACGGATAACATCCGAGGCCCGTCGACGCTTTCGGGGCCGCCGTTCCTGCCCCGGGCTGGCGGACGGCACGGCTGATGCCGCCGTCGTCTGCTGGTGCGCCACAGGGTCTCCTCATATAGGGCGCGGGCGTCGCGGGCGTATCCCGAGTTGCGGCTAGACTTGACAGCTAGAACCAACCCGGAACGCCGTGTGGCCGTTAACCGCTGGAAATTTCCTTCCTGCAGGATATCAAGGCCGGCAGGGACGGGTATCAACCGAACAGTCCAGGAGGATCCGTGCCCGAGTCCAAGCCCCGCAAGCGGCCTGCCCGCCAGGCCCCACAGACTTCGGCCACGCAGCAGTACAAGCCCAACCCGGTTTGGTACAAGGCCGTCATGTTTGGATTGATGATCCTCGGCCTCCTGTGGATCATCACCTTCTACATCACTGAAGGGCAGTTCCCGGTCCGCGACTGGGCATCCTGGAACATCGTGGCCGGCTTCGGAATTGCAATTGTCGGGTTCCTCATGACCACGCGCTGGCGCTCCTAGGAATTCCGGACCTCACATTCCAGTGCTTGCTGGCGTCTACAGGATATGAGCAACCGGCACACCACGTTGGACTCCCCGTTGGGTCAGTTGACGCTGACAGCCCGCGGGGAGTTTTTGACGGGCATATTTTACGAAGGCCACTGGCATATGCCTCCGCCCGACTATTTCGGAGAGCCCACCACCATCGAGGACCCGGTGTTCTCCCGCACCCGGAGCGAGCTCTCCGAATACCTAGCCGGTCACCGCACCGAATTCAACGTGCCGTTCGAGGCACGCGGAAATCCCTTCCAGGAGAAGGTCTGGGCACGCCTCGAGACCATTCCTTTCGGGGAAACGGTCAGCTATGGGGAATTGGCCCAGGAACTGGGTGATCCCCACCTGGCGCAGGCAGTTGGTTCGGCTGTCGGCCGTAATCCCATCAGCATCATCATCCCCTGCCACCGGGTAGTGGGCCGAAAGGGGCAACTGACCGGCTATGCCGGCGGGCTTCGCAACAAGCGCTTCCTGCTGGAACTGGAAGAACCGGATTCCGTAAGAGAGGGCAAGCTCTTCTGATGGAAAACGGACAGGCGGCCAGCAAGAAACCGTTCGAAGCAGTTGTTCGGGAACGCGGGGCTACGGTGCTTCGTGTTTGCCGTGCAATTCTCGGCGTCCACGATGCCGACGACGCCTGGTCGGACACCTTCCTGGCCGCTCTCCAGGCCTATCCCGATCTTCCCGTGGGGGCCAACGTGGAAGCCTGGTTGGTGACCATCGCTCACCGGAAGTGCATTGACCATCTGCGGGCCGGTGCGCGCCGGGCATTACCTGTGGAACAACCGCCGGAACAACCAACCCGCCTGGGCCTTCCGGGCGAACGGGACACCGAGCTTCTCGACGCCGTCGCCAAGTTGCCCTCGAAGCAGCGCCAGGCCGTGGCGTACCACTACCTCGCCGGGCTGCCTTACAAAGAGATCGGCGCCCTTCTGGGCAGTTCCCCGGAGGCCGCACGCCGGGCCGGAGCAGATGGCGTGAAGGCGCTCCGGGCAGCCGTCCACACCCCCGTTCCGCTGGTCCATTCATCGTCGAAAGGTGAAGTGCAATGACCCTCGACCCCAGCCCCGGGCACACCGAGGTGTTGTCACTCCTGGAACCACTGGACGTTGCCCTTGGGCCCGCCCTCGCGGACCTCCATGCCCGCCTGGCCCTCGACGCACAACTGACCCACACCCTGGACATCGCCTACCGAACCGTCGATTCACCGGTGGGGAAGCTCCTCTTGGCAGCCACGGACCGCGGAATCATCCGGGTAGCCTTCGAATTGGAAAACCATGACTCCGTCCTGCAGTTGCTGGCGGACACGGTCAGCCCCCGCATTCTGGAAGCGCCCACGCGCCTCGACGACGCTGCCCGGGAACTCGAAGAGTATTTCGCCGGTACACGCCGCGACTTCGACCTCATCCTCGATTTCCGGTTATCCCGCGGTTTCCGGCTCAACGTCCTCCGTCACCTGCCCCGGATTCCATACGGCAACACGGCGAGTTATGCACAGGTGGCCCAGGCGGCCGGCAGCCCCAACGCCGTCCGTGCCGTGGGCACCGCCTGCGCCACCAACCCGCTTCCCGTGATCGTTCCCTGCCATCGGGTGGTCAAATCCGACGGCAGCTTCGGTGGCTACCTTGGAGGTCCTGAAGCCAAACGCGCATTGCTCACGCTGGAGGCCGCGGCGTGAGCGACGACGCCCTGTTCCCGCTGGAGCTGGTTCAACCGGAAAACCACGACGCCGGTCCACGCCTGGTGCGGCCGGGTGCGGTTCACGTCCCCGGTTGGCTGACCCTGGAGCAGCAACGATGGATCGTCGGGCGTTTTGGTGAATGGACCCAGGGACCCGTTCCCTTGCGGGCTGCAACTCTGCCGGGAGGGCATCAGATGTCCGTCCGCACGGTTTGCCTGGGATGGCATTGGCAGCCGTACCGCTATTCACGGACGGCGACCGACGTGAACGGCCTACCCGTCCTCGATTTTCCTGAGTGGATGGTCCGCCTGGGGAAGCAGGCCGTTGCTGCCGCGTATTCCCCGGACCTTGGAGTCGATGAATCCTTGATTGGCCTGTCCCGGGACTACGCACCGGATGCCGCCCTGGTGAACTATTACGGCGATGGAGCCGCCATGGGCATGCACCAGGACAAGGACGAGCATTCCAACGCTCCGGTGGTGTCCCTCAGCATCGGAGACACATGTATCTTCCGTTTCGGCAACACCGAGTCACGGACCAAGCCCTACACCGATCTGGAACTCCGTTCGGGCGATCTGTTCGTTTTCGGCGGGCCCTCCCGGTTCGCCTATCACGGCATCCCCAAGGTCCTTCCGGATACGGCTCCTGAGGGCTGCGGCCTCGATCGTGGACGGATCAATATCACCATGCGTGTCACGGGTCTGTCGTAAGACCGGACCCGTGGAAACCGGCTCCGTGCTACCCGGCTGTCGACGTGACAGCTGTTAATGTCACAGGTGCCGGGAAGAATATCCCCGGCAGTTAAATGCATGCCGGCCGCTGGGCCGGCATGGTTGCGGAGGAGTGCGCATGGCCCCGGATAACGGCACCATCATCGGACCGGACGGCTTGGCTCGTCCCTCATGGGCTGCCTCGGACCCGCTCATGCAGGCCTACTACGATCACGAGTGGGGCATGCCCGTGCGCGATGAACAGGGCATGTACGAACGCATCAGCCTCGAGGCGTTCCAGGCCGGCCTCTCCTGGGCCACCATCCTCCGGAAGCGCGAGGCCTTCAGAGAGGCGTTCCTGGACTTCCACCCGGAAAGCGTGGCCGCCTTCACGGAATCCGACGTGGAGCGCCTGATGCTCGACGCCGGGATAGTCCGGAACCGCCTGAAGATCAACGCCGCGATCACGAACGCCAAAGCCACCATTGCCTTGCGTGAGGAGGGCGGGCTGGTGGAATTCGTGTGGTCCTTCCAGCCGGACAGCACACCCGCTCCCCGCACATTGGCGGAAATCCCCACAACTTCGCCGGAGTCAATCGCCCTCTCCAAGGCCCTGAGGAAGAAGGGTTTCGCTTTCGTGGGACCCACCACCATGTACGCCCTGATGGAAGCAGTGGGCATCATCGATACCCATTTGGTGGACAGCCACCGGCGCGGCACGTCTGGAGTGTGGACCTAGGGGAAGCGTCCACCTTCGCTGTGGGCGGCTGAGCCGCTGTCCACAGAAGTGCGTAACTTTATCCACAAGGGTGGATAACTTCTGTGGACATCCACGTACTTAGGTCCAAAATCAGTGCCACACCGCGTATGGAGGGGCCAAACGGCCCATGTTGCCACTTATGCCCACTGTGCATCGAGCTGTGGATAGTGGTCCAAGCTTCACCGAAAATTCAACGTCGCAGGATTGCCTGGTTCGTCTTGGCGGAATAATCCGGCCACTACCTTGAGGCACCGGAGGCCCCGGTCGACTCTCGCCTCGCATCTTCCGAGTCCGTGCCGGTTACCCACTTAACAACAACCCCCTACCCACAAGTTATCCACAGATGGGGAAAACATGTGGGTTTCAGCAGAGGGATCGCTGTCGTGCCGGGCCTCAGCGGCCCTAAGCCGGACTGAACTACACGTGTGTAAGTTATTAACATTGTTGATAAGCCTGTTGATAGCCGCTTCCGCGCAGCGGAATTAACAGGCTTATCCACAGGCATCCCAAATTAGCCTTGTTTGTCCACAAATTCCGGGCTTGTGGGGACATAGTTATCCACAGGTGTGGAGAAATCCATGCCTTTCGGGGGATATCTAGCGCTTCAGGGGCTGCAACGAGGGCTTAACACGATAACTACACGTGTGTAAGTTACTCACAGTGTGGATAACGCTTGTGGATAACACGGGTGCCGCAGGGTGGGACGCCCTGGCCTGTGGGCTTAGCGTGGGTTCCATGAAGACCGACCTCAAGAAACTGATACCTGCCTACAGTGCGACCAAGGGACGGTTTTCTCTGCTTACCGTCCCGCCCATGCAGTACCTGATGATCGATGGCAAGGGTGACCCCAACACTGCCCAGGCGTACAAGGACGCGTTGTCGACCCTTTATCCGGTCGCCTACAAACTGAAGTTCTTCAGCAAGGGCGTGCTCGCGCGTGATTATGGTGTCATGCCGCTGGAGGCCCTGTGGTGGGCCGAAGACATGGATTCCTTCACCAGCGCCCGGGACAAATCACTCTGGTCGTGGACGTTGATGAACATGGTTCCCGAGTGGCTTACACAGGAACACATGGAGGCAGCGTGCAGGTCGGTCGCCGACAAGGGAGCGGCTCCTGCCGTAGATGCACTCCGTCTGGAATCGTTGGAAGAGGGTTTGAGCGTGCAGACACTTCACGTTGGCCCCTACGACGACGAAGGCCCCGTACTGGATGAGATGCACAACAGGTTCATACCGGAGCATTCACTGGCCATGGCGGGGAGGCACCATGAGATCTACCTCGGTGATCCCCGGCGTACTGCCCCGGACAGGCTCAGGACAATCCTGAGGCAGCCAGTCGTGCGCACGGCGGACTGAAGGTCGGAAAAGCAGCGAGCGTGGGGGCCAGTCCAAGCAACGGGCAGCCCGCTAGCCGGCAGTAATGCGGAACCAGGTCACCACGGCCAGCAAGCCGGCCACGAGGACCAGGCCGCCGGCTTGGAGCAGGGCCTGGTTCTTGCCCCGGGGGGCGTAGGCGATGGCTGCTGCGGCCAGGCCACCGGTAATCAGCCCGCCCAGGTGGGCCTGCCAGGCAATGTTGGGGACAAAGAATCCGATAGCGCCGTTGATGGCGATCAGGATCCAAAGTTGCCGGGTGTCGCCGCCGCGGTGCCGTTGAACCACCAGCATGGCCCCGAAGAGGCCGAAGATGGCACCGGAGGCACCGACGACGCCGGACAGAGGGTAGTCAGGGGTCAGCAGGAGATAGCCAATCGAGCCACCGACAGCAGACAAGAGGTAGACAGCCAGGAAGCGGATCCGCCCGAGCAGTGGCTCGAGGGCTTGTCCGAAGATCCACAGCGTATACATGTTCAGGACTATGTGGAGCAGGAATCCCTGGGAGTGCAGGAACGCTGCGGTCAACATCCGCCAAGGTTCCGTGGCCGCAAAAGCATTCGCGAACGCGAAGTCCTGGAAAATCAGGTCGCCGGGGACAATCCACTGAAGGATGTACACCAGCACGCAAAGCCCGATGATCGTGAACGTCACCAAAGGACGGCCGACAGCCAGGGCCCCGCCATACGGGGACCGGTACGCCGGCGTCGTACGTTTTTGTTCGTTGACGCAGTCAACGCATTGGAACCCGACGGCGGCCGTCCGCTGGCACTCGGGGCACGCGGGGCGCCCGCAGCGCTGGCACCGCACATAGGAGGGCCTGTCCGGGTGCCGCGGGCACACCGGAATATCAGCGGACGGCTCTGCCGACGGGATTCCGTAACTCATGGATTCAGCTCAGTGAATGACTAGAGCTGTTCGATGTCGATGCTGTTGATGACGACGTCCTCAACAGGGCGGTCGCCCATGCCGGTGCGGACAGCCTCAATGGCGTCGACAACCTTGCGGGATTCCTCATCCGTGACTTCACCGAAGATGCTGTGCTTGCCGAACAGCCAGTCGGTGTTGACCGTGGTGATGAAGAACTGTGACCCGTTGGTGCCCTTGCCCATCTGGATGCCGGCGTTTGCCATGGCCAGCTTGTACGGAGCGTTGAAGGTCAGTTCCGGGTGGATCTCGTCATCGAACTGGTAGCCGGGGCCACCGACGCCGCGGCCCAGGGGATCGCCGCCCTGGATCATGAAATCCTTGATGATCCGGTGGAAGATCGTGCCGTTGTACAGGGGAGTTCCGGTCTTGTCCTCGCCCGTCTCGGGGTGGTTCCAGGACTTTTCGCCGGTAGCCAGGCCAATGAAGTTGGCTACGGTCTTGGGCGCGTGGTTGCCGAAGAGGTCAACCTTGATGTCGCCGAGGGTAGTGTGGATCGTTGCTTTTGCAGTTGCAATGGTCATAGGGCCATTCTTCCATGCAGGGTCAACGCCGTTGCAGTTGTAAAGCCGGTTCCGCGCTCGGTGAAATCCGGGTCGAATCGGGCAGATGAATAGCCGGTGTTCCCCAAGCGACGTAGGCTAGCAACAAACGAGCACGTGTATCGGGAGGTAGTTGTGAAGAAAACAGACCGTATTGCCCGCGAACTCGAACAATCCGTTGCGGTTGGTGTGGATAACGCACGCGACTGGGCTGCGCCCCGTGTGGAAGCAGCCGTCAATTGGGCTGTTCCGCGCATCCAGCACGGCATTGACACCGCTTCCCCCAGGATCCAAGAGGGGCTGAAGTCCGCCGCGCACAACCTTGCCGACGGCGTGGCAGTTGTAACGCCGCGGATCCAGGATGGGCTGGCGCACCTCGCGCCGAAGATCCACGACGTCGTAGAGGACGCAACACCCCGGATCCAGGAGACGCTCAACAAGGCCACTCCGGCTCTGGGTATTGCGCGGGACAAAGTCGTGGACGAGTACCTGCCCAAGCTCTCTGAACAGTTGGGTCAGGCCTCTGTAGCCGTTCACCACGTTTTGGAGAACGCCCCCGCACAGGTTGACGCGGTTGCGCAGAAGCTTGTTGATTCAGGCGTGGTGCACAGCGTCCAGGAGCAGGCACACGCTACCGGCAAGCAGATCAAGGCCGTGGCTGACGAGGCCACCAAGGCCGTCTCCACGAAGTTGGGCAAGGAACCGAAGCCCAAGAAACGTGGATGGCTGATCTTCACCGTCATTGCCGCAGCTGCGGCCGCCGGTGTTGCCGCCTGGAAGGCTTCCAAGCCGGTTGAGGATCCGTGGAAGACGCCTTCTCCGGTCACCCCCACGCCGGCTCCGGTTCCGGCCGCCCCGGCACCGGCTCCCGCGGACACCGCAGCATCGGCAACGGCTGCGGAAGCTGCCAAGCCGGGTGCAACGGACATCACCCCGGAAGATGCAGCAGCCGAGGCCGAGCAGGCCACCAAGGACGCCTTCAAGAACGTCGAGGACTCCACCGCCAAGGTGGCAACCGACGCCAAGACGGCCGTGAAGAACATCGCGGCCAGCTTGAACAAGGACACCGAAGGCACCGGGGCTGACGCCAAGGGTACAAACAGCTAAGTGCTTTTCAGATAGGCAACGCTTCAATACTGGAGGGACTTCGGCAGCAGCCGGGGTCCCTCCAGTGTTTGCCGGCTTGTAACCAAAGCCTCCGGCTGGGGCGAGGATGCGGGTGTTAGATTTGGAGAGATGTCAGCCGATAGCCCCTTGACGGGCGCCCTCCAGGATGCCCCGGAACCCCCCGGGGTCTCCATCGTCATCCCGGCGTATAACGAAGAAAGCGTCATCCGCCAGTGCCTCATCGCTGCCATCTACCAGTCTGTCCCTGCTGACGAGATCATCGTGGTGGACAACATGTCCACGGACCGGACAGCACGGATTGTGCGGCAGATGCAGCAGGAATACCCCGAGAGCCCCATCATTCTCCTGCGACAGGACGCAACACAGGGTCTCATCCCCACACGCAACCACGGCCTGAACAGCGCTACGGGGGACGTCGTGGGCCGCATCGATGCCGACTCTGTCCTGGAACCGGATTGGGTTGAGCAGGTCCAGAAGGCGTTCACTGACAAGTCCGTGGCCGCTGCCACGGGGCCGGTGGTGTACTACGACATGCCCATGCGCCGGTTCGGACTCAAGGCCGATGACAAGATGCGCCAACTCATGCTGCGCCTGGCCAAGCACCAATACCACTTCCTGTTCGGCTCCAACATGGCCCTTCGCCGGACTGCCTGGGAAACCATCCGCGACGAGGCATGCCTCGATGAGAAGGATGAGATGCACGAGGACATCGACCTCTCGCTGCACCTTTTTGAGCACGACCTCAAAGTCCAGTACGTGCCCCAGATGGTCTCGGGCATGTCCGCGCGCAGGCTGGAAGACTCACCGAGGGACTACCGCTACTACGTCCAACGCTTTGACCGGACCTATAAGGCACATAACGTCAAAAAGATGGCCCTGAAAGCCCCCATGGTGGTGTTCTTCTCCGTGTATTTCCCCGCCAAATTGCTGCGGGCCATCCACACAGCCAATTCGGCTCAGGGCGTCCGCCGCGGCGGTCTGTAACGCCTGTAAGCCGTCGACGTACGACGCCGGCACTTCAGTCAGTGCCTAGCTCGGCTTCCCGCCGGTCAGCTTCCGGGCGGTCCGTTCCCGGGCGCTTGCGCCTCTGTCCGGCCACCACAACGGCCAGGCCGGCGAGTATGAGTCCCAATCCGGCGTAGATACCGGGCGGCAATGTTTCGTTGAGGAAGATGGCTGCCAGAATGGCTGCCCCTGGGATCTCCAGCAGGATGATCATGGATACCAGCAGGGGACTCATCGTTGCCAGCAAGTGATTGAAGGCCGTATGGCCCACCAATTGCGCACAAACGGTGATGGCGATGATGCCCAGCCAGCCGCCGGCGTCGAATCCTGACAACGGCTGCCCACTGACCAGCGCCATCAATGCCACGAGGGCCGCGCACATCCCGTAACAGAGCGTGGTGTAGGTTCCCGTTGCCATGGACTGCCGGGCTTTGCCGCCCGCCAGGGTGTAGAGACCTGCCAGGGCACCGCCAGAGACGGCCAGGAGATCTCCGAGCAGTGCTTCGGGGGAAGAACCCATATCGAATCCCGTGATCGCCACAACGCCCACGAAGGCGATGCCAAGGCCGGCCAGGACAGGCCAGAGGTGGCGGGTACCACGGAACATCTGGAAGACCGCGATCCACGCTGACTGCAGGCAGACCAGAGCAGTCGCCGCCGCAACGGACGTCAACTGGAGTGCGGTGATGAAGCACGCGAAGTGGAATGCCAATGCGACGGCGGCCACCGTCGACCAGCCGAACTCACGCCGGGTGATCCTGCCGAACGCTCTCGGCTCCCGGATAGCTACAGGCGCCGCCATCACCACAGCCCCGATGGCGTTCCGCCAGAAGGCGATGGCCAGTGCAGTCACCGAGGTGGCGCCCAAGGTCCCGGCAATCAGTGGTCCGGAGGAGGCTACACCCAGGACTCCCAGGGCGGCGATGAGAAGGTTCACAGACCAACCCTAGTGCGCCGGAGTGCCCTGTCCATTCGAGCTGCCGGCAAGAGCATATTCCGGATCTTGGTGTTAAACGCGAAAGTCCCGGTCATTCCTGACCGGGACTTTCCTTATGGTGGAGGCACGGGGACTCGAACCCCGAACCCCCTGCTTGCAAAGCAGGTGCGCTACCAATTGCGCCATGCCCCCATAAGAAGCAACCCGTCAATCATACCCCATCTCCGGACTGGCTTTTACCAGTTCAGAACCGGGATCTTCGGCTAATCAACCGTATCGGTTGACTTGCTCCAGACATCTTTCCGGGCTTCGGATTCCTGGTTCTTTTTATAAACCAGGACACCTGCGATTGCCGCTGCCACAACTATCAGCAACTTCTTCACAAGTACCTCATTCCGGCTCAGTTTTACCTGAACCTGTTTTGGTTCCGTGGGCGTACCAGGACTTGAACCTGGGACCTCTTCGTTATCAGCGAAGCGCTCTAACCGCCTGAGCTATACGCCCCGATGCCTCATCGGGCCGAGATATGACTGTACAGCACTTCCCGGCCCGATCTCAAATCGAGGCAATTTCGCGGAGGATTTCCGCCGAAAACGGCGAAATTCCGCGGATTTCTTCTAGTCGTCCGTCAGGGTGATGCCGACGCCGCCAACCAATGTTGCAGAAATGTTATACAGCACGGCCGACAGCATGGACAGCGCCGTCAGCAGAACAACATTCACCACGGCGATGATGGTGGCGAACGAGGCAACCTGGCCCAGCGAGGCAATCTTCTTCAGCTCGAAACCGCCGCCTTCAGAACCTGCGAGAGTGCCCAGGAGGCTGTCCACCTGGTTGAAGATTCCCGTAAGGTCCAGCACAGTCCACAGAACGATTGCAGCCACGACAGTGACAATGCCCAGCGCTACGGACAGCAGGAACGCCATCTTGAGCACCGACCACGGGTCCACCTTGCTGACCAGGAGGCGTGCACGGCGCACCTTCGCCTTGGGAGCGGGCTTTACCAAGCCGGGGGCACCCTGGGCCGGACGCTGGCCCGGGGCCCCAGCAGGCCGCTGGCCGGGCTGGGCCGGACGCTGCCCGGGGGCACCCGCAGGACGCTGTCCTGCCGGGGCAGGTCGTTGTCCGGCTTGAGCGGGACGCTGTCCGGGGGCACCGGCAGGTCGCGGAGCGGAGTTGGCACCCGTCGCCGGTCGTGCGCCTGTGGCTCCTGAACCGGTGGCTCCTGCTCCGGGTCGTTGCTGGGGCCGTGCAGGCGTTCCTGCCTGTGCATTGCCCGAGGGCTGCCGGAGTCCGCCGGGGACACCTGTGCTCGGCTTGGGATATGAGTCGGAATTACTCACTCGTTACCTCCGGTATTGTCTTCGTTCAGCTCCGCGCCCGATTCACTTTCCGGGTCTGCGTCGTTTTCCGTTGCGGGCGTTGCGGTCACCGCAGCGGCGCCGTCCTCTGCAGCCAACGTTACGTCATCGTCGGCTCCGTCTTCGGATTCCTCGCCTTCCAAACCGCGTTCGCTGTTGCGGGCAACTTCAATAATGCGGTCATTCTTGTCCGGTTTGGCAAAGATGACGCCCATGGTGTCGCGGCCCTTGGCGGGAACGCCGGTCACGGCTGAGCGGACCACCTTGCCGCCCTCCATGACCACCAGGACTTCGTCTTCTTCCTGGACGATCAAAGCGCCTACAAGGTCGCCACGGTCCTCGGCCAGCTTGGCTACCTTGATACCCAAACCGCCGCGGCCCTGGAGCCGGTACTCATCCACGGCAGTCCGCTTGGCATAACCGCCTTCGGTCACGATGAACACGAACGAGCCATCTTGAACCACGTCCGCAGCCAGCAGTTCGTCGTCCTCACGGAACTTCATACCCGTAACACCTGAAGTGGCACGGCCCATGGGCCGCAGGGCGTCATCCGTTGCTGTGAAGCGGATGGACTGGCCCTTGCGTGAGACAAGCAGGAGGTCGTCTGTTTCACTGACCAGCTGGGCTGAAACCAGTTCGTCACCATCGCGCAGGTTAATGGCGATGACGCCGGCGGTGCGATTGGTGTCGTAATCTTCCAGCCGCGTCTTCTTGACCAAGCCGTTCTTGGTGGCCAGAACCAGGTACGGAGCCTGCTGGTAATCCCTCAGGTCCAGGACCTGGGCGATGTGCTCGTCCGGCTGGAAGGCCAGAAGGTTGGCAACGTGCTGACCCTTGGCGTCGCGACCGGCTTCGGCAAGTTCGTAGGCCTTGGCGCGGTAAACACGGCCCAAATTGGTGAAGAACAACAGCCAGTGGTGGGTGGTGGTGACGAAGAAGTGCTCCACCACGTCGTCGCCACGCAGCTGGGCACCCTTGATGCCCTTGCCGCCGCGCTGCTGCGAACGGTAGTTGTCACTGCGGGTGCGCTTGACGTAGCCGCCGCGGGTGATGGTGACAACCATTTCCTCTTCAGGAATCAGGTCTTCCATGGACATGTCGCCGTCGAAGCCCATCAGGATGTGCGTCCGCCGGTCGTCGCCATGCTTGGCAACAATTTCAGCGAGTTCCTCGCTGATGATCTGGCGCTGGCGTTCTTCGGAAGCCAGGATCGAGTTGTATTCCTCGATCATCGCTTCGAGCTCGGAGTGCCGGTCCTGGATCTTCTGGCGCTCCAGGGCGGCAAGTCGGCGCAACTGCATGTCGAGGATGGCCCGGGCCTGGAGTTCGTCGATCTCCAACAGCTCCATCAGGCCTTCGCGGGCTGCTTCCGTGGTGTTGGACGCACGTATCAACGCGATGACTTCATCCAGCATGTCCAGTGCCTTGAGGAGTGCGCGCAGGATGTGCGCTTCTTCCTCGGCCTTGCGCAGCCGGTAACGGGTGCGGCGCGCAATGACGTCCATCTGGTGGGCAACCCAGTGCCGGATGAAGGCATCCAGGCTCAAGGTGCGCGGCACGCCGTCGACAATCGCCAGCATGTTCGCCGAGAAGTTGTCCTGCAGCTGCGTGTGCTTGTAGAGGTTGTTCAGGACCACCTTGGCCACGGCGTCGCGCTTGAGGACGATCACCAGGCGCTGGCCGGTGCGGCCGGAGGTCTCATCGCGGAGGTCGGCGATGCCCTGGATCTTGCCATCCTTGACCAGCTCGGCGATCTTGATCGCCAGGTTGTCCGGGTTGGCCTGGTACGGAAGCTCGGTGACTACCAGGCAGGTACGGCCCTGGAGCTCTTCAACGTTGACCACCGCGCGCATCGTGATGGAGCCGCGGCCAGTGCGGTAAGCGTCCTCGATACCCTTGTGGCCCAGGATGGTGGCGCCTGTGGGGAAGTCGGGTCCCTTGATACGCAGCAACAGGGCTTCAAGCAACTCTTCGCGCGTGGCGGTGGGGTTTTCCAGTGCCCACTGGACGCCCTCGGCAACTTCACGGAGGTTGTGCGGCGGGATATTGGTTGCCATGCCGACGGCGATGCCTGAGGAGCCATTGACCAGCAGGTTCGGGAAACGGGCCGGCAGGATGGTCGGTTCCTGGTTCTTGCCGTCGTAGTTGTCCTGGAAATCGACGGTTTCCTCGTCGATGTCCCTGACCATCTCCATGGCCAGCTGCGCCATTTTGGTTTCCGTGTAACGCGGTGCAGCAGCGCCGTCGTTGCCGGGCGAGCCGAAGTTACCCTGGCCCAGTGCCAGCGGGTAGCGCATGGTCCAGTCCTGGATCAGGCGCACCAGGGCATCATAGATCGCCATGTCACCGTGCGGGTGGTAGGTACCCATGACGTCGCCCACGACGCGGGCGCATTTGTTGAAGGAGCGGTCGGGGCGGTAGCCGCCGTCGAACATTGCGTACAAAACGCGGCGGTGAACGGGCTTGAGTCCGTCGCGGACGTCCGGGAGGGCGCGGCCGACGATCACGGCCATGGCGTAGTCCAGGTAGGACCGCTGCATCTCTGTCTGCAGGTCCACCTGCTCCACGCGGTCGGTCAGCACATCACCCTCAAGAACAACTTCCTCGGCGTCGTTCGATTCCGCCGGGACTTCGGGAGTTTCGTCACTCATAATCTAAGGTTTCCGTTTCAGGTATATGTCGGTTCTGGAATATTCAAGTGCCCTGCTGGGCCCTTAGATATCGAGGAACCTGACGTCCTTGGCGTTCTGCTGGATGAAGTTACGGCGTGATTCAACGTCCTCGCCCATCAACACGGAGAAGGTCTGGTCGGCTGCCAATGCGTCGTCCATGGTTACCTGCAACAACGTGCGGCGACCCGGATCCATGGTGGTATCCCACAGCTCGGTGTAGTCCATTTCACCGAGGCCCTTGTAGCGCTGGATGCCGTTGTCCTTGGGGAGGCGCTTGTTCATGGCGGCACCCTTGCGGATGGTCTCGTCGCGCTCACGATCGCTGTAGACGTAGTCGTGCGCGGCATTGGACCACTTGATCCGGTACAGCGGCGGCTGGGCCAGGTACACATAACCGTTCTCGATGAGCGGGCGCATGTAGCGGAACAGCAACGTCATCAACAGGGTGGTGATGTGCTGGCCGTCAACGTCAGCATCGGCCATCAACACGATCTTGTGGTAGCGGAGCTTGGAGATGTCGAAGTCTTCGCCGATTCCCGTGCCGAATGCGGTGATCATGGACTGGACTTCAGCGTTACCCAAAGCTTTGTCCAGGCGTGCGCGCTCCACATTCAGGATCTTGCCACGCAGCGGCAGGATCGCCTGGGTTTCGGGGTTGCGCCCACGCTTGGCCGAACCGCCGGCCGAGTCACCCTCAACGAGGTAGACCTCGCAGCGCGAAGGATCCTTCGACGAGCAGTCAGAGAGCTTACCGGGCATACCGAAGGACTCAAGCGGGCTCTTTCGGCGGGCATTGTCGCGCGCCTTCCGGGCGGCCATGCGGGCCTGGGCGGCTGAAATGGCCTTGCGGATAACGTCGCGGGCCGGGCCCGGGTTCCGTTCCAGCCAGTCACCCAGCTGGTCAGTAACCACGCGCTGGACAAAGCCCTTGACCTCGGAGTTGCCCAGCTTGGTCTTGGTCTGGCCTTCGAACTGCGGTTCAGCAAGCTTTACCGAAATCACCGCAGTCAGGCCTTCGCGGATGTCATCACCGGTAAGGTTGTCTTCCTTTTCCTTGATGATGCTCTTCTCGCGCGCATAGCGGTTGATCAGCGATGTCATCGCGGCACGGAAGCCTTCTTCGTGCGTTCCGCCCTCGTGGGTGTTGATCGTGTTCGCGTACGTGTGGACACTTTCCGAATAAGCGGTGGTCCACTGCATGGCAACCTCGACGGCGATGTGCCGCTCAGTGTCCTCGGTTTCGAAAGCGATGACGTCCTCGTGGACGATCTCGACCTTCTTGTTCGAGTTGAGGTGCTTGACGTAGTCCAGCAAGCCGTCCGGGTACTCGTAGACAACCGTGCGGTGCTCGGCTGCAACTTCGCCTTCGGTGGCTACTGCGTCCAGGTCAAGGTCGTCATCGCCATCGCGGTTGACCGGACGCTCGTCAGTCAACGTGATCCGCAGGCCCTTGTTGAGGAAGGCCATCTGCTGGAAACGTGCGCGAAGAGTCTCGAAGTCGAACTCAGTGGATTCGAAGATCGTTCCGTCCGGGTAGAACGTCTGGGACGTTCCGGTACGCTCGGTTTCTTCTCCCTTGACGAGTTCGCCCTGGGGCTTGCCGCCATCGGCGAAGGTCATCCGCCACACGTGGCCCTGGCGGCGCACTTCCGTGTCCACACGACGGGAAAGGGCGTTCACAACCGAAATGCCGACACCGTGCAGACCACCGGAAACCGCGTACCCACCACCGCCGAACTTGCCGCCAGCGTGCAGGATGGTCATGACTACTTCAACCGTGGGCTTACCCTCGGTGGGGTGGATATCCACGGGAATGCCGCGGCCATCATCGACCACCTGCACACCGCCGTCAGCGCGGAGCGTTACTTCGATATGGCTGCAGTAACCGGCCAGGGCCTCGTCAACAGAGTTGTCCACCACTTCATAGACCAAGTGGTGCAGGCCGCGGGGACCGGTTGAACCGATGTACATACCGGGGCGTTTGCGCACGGCTTCGAGGCCTTCCAGCACGGTGATGTCGCTGGCACCGTACTCCCTGGGGGCCTCCGCAGGCGTATCAGGCGTGGGAACAGTCTCCTCTTGGGGCTCTACTGCCAAGGTCTCTGCATTGTCGTTAGCCACAGGCGCTTTCGACTCCTCTGTACTCGATGTCGGCCGTTCCCGCAGCTGCCCGCGGCGAACCGCGGCCGCCAACGGGCACGTGACTGATTGCGCCGATTACTCCGACGACGGGGGTTCCCAACTGCCACAGGAGTGGATTCGGGATCCGACGACGTTTCACCGGCGCTCAGTGATCTACGCCAATTCTATCGTGGAAACCCGTGAATCCTTGCAAATACGGGGGCAGCCCAGAGCTGAATATGCCGATGGGAGGCCGCTGGCCCTATCTGCAATGGCCCTGCGGAGGTCCCGATGGGTGCCTATACGACCCGGGGGCGTTGAAACGCCCTGCACGCCGTTCAGCCGTAGGTATCCCGGGGGCCGCGGCCGTTGACACTGCGCCCGCCTTTTCGCCAACTTGGAGCTGATGGCCCCAGTACCTGGATGCTGGTGACCACCCCTTCACCCAGCTCATTCCGGAACATCTCCAGGAGGCTGGTACTGAGCAACCGCAACTGCGTGGCCCATGCCGTTGAGTCACAGCGGACATGCAGCGTGGTGTCGGTGAAACTCTCCGGGGTGCAGTGGGCGGAGATGTCCGACCCAACCAACGTTTCCCATTCGGCCATGACGGAACCGACGGCAACAGGAGAAGTCCAACCCCGTTCCGCCACAAGCCTTCCCACAACATTGCCCAAGCCCAAGGGGTCGCGGCCGCTGCCATGAAACTGCGCAAAACCCCGGGTATCCCGCAGACCCTTGCGTTTGGGAGCAGATCCGGGCCTGGGGGCACGCAGCCTTACTTCACCTCGGGCCGCGGCTGCTTCACGCATGCGGTTCAGCGCCGCCTGGGCAGCATCAATTTCGTCCGGATCCCGGCCCGGTTGCAGTCCTTCGGGACTATCCTTCGCCATCGATGCCTCCCGGAACAACGGTTACGCGCCGTCCGGCCAGCTCCTCAGGGATATCGGCATCGACGGCGGCAGTCACCAGAACCTGTTCGGCGCCGGCCACTATTGCAGCCAGTTTACGCCGCCTCTGCACGTCCAATTCGGCAAAAACATCGTCCAGAATCAGGATCGGCGCAGTTCCACCAGTCCGGGCATCGTCCAACATGACGTAGTAGGAAGCGAGGCGCAAGGACAGGCACATGGACCACGTTTCGCCGTGGGAGGCATAGCCCTTGGCTGGAGCCTGTCCCAGGACGAGTTCCAACTCGTCGCGGTGCGGGCCAACAAGCGAGATGCCCCGCTCAAGTTCCTTTTTCCGCGAGGCTGCGAAGGCCTGGACATAGCGTTCGGTGAGTTCGTCGACGGACAGCAGCCTGAGGTCCTCAACCGACGGCGAAGGTTCCGTTCCGTAGTCGGCCGGACCGCCGTCGTCGTCCAGGATGTCCTGGATGGTGGAGCGGTAAACCGCCCCGGCGTCCTTGGAACCATCCGTGAGTTGGGCGTAGGCGCTGTTCAGGTGCGGACGCAACCGCTCCACCAACTCCAGCCGGGCGTGCAGCAGTTCGGCCCCGGCCTTGGCCATGTGTTGGTCCCACACATCCAGGGTTGCTTCATGACCCGCAGTGAATTTGCCTGCACGGGCCGATTTCAACAGGGCGTTCCGCTGTTTCAGGACGCGGTCGTAGTCACTGCGGGTGGCAGCATGGCGGGGTACCAGGCTGACCAGCAGTTCATCGAGGAAGCGCCGGCGGTTGGAGGGGTCCCCCTTCACCAGTGCCAGGTCCTCGGGCGCGAACAGCACCGTGTGGCAAATGCCCAGGATGTCCCGTGCGCGCACCGGGTTTCCCCGGTTGATGCGTCCCCGGTTGGCGCGCCCGGCATTGATTTCAAGCTCGATGACCGTCGCTTGCTCACCACGGACCAAACGGGCCCGGATCAATGCGCGTTCTGAACCAAAACGAAGCAATGGCGCGTCTGTGCTGACACGGTGCGAGCTCAGGGTAGCCAAATAGCCGATGGCTTCCATGAGGTTTGTCTTGCCGATGCCGTTGGAACCCACCAGCACGGTGACACCGGGACCCAGTTTCAGGTCTACCTGTGCGTAGCTGCGGAAATCAGTCAGCGAAAGATGTTCGAGGTACACGCCGTTTGCAGGACTCCTGCGGCCTAGTTGGCCGGACGGGTGGCGTGTCCGCCGAACTGGTGACGCAGGGCGGAAACCATTTTCATGGCCGGTGAGTTGTCTTCGCGCGAAGCAAAGCGTGCAAAGAGCGCAGCCGTGATGGCCGGTGCCGGAACAGCATTGGCGATGGCTTCTTCCACGGTCCAGCGGCCCTCGCCGGAATCTTCGACGTAGTCGTCGATGGAGGCCAGCCCCGGATCTTCGTCGAGTGCCTTCACCATGAGGTCCAGGAGCCAGGACCGGACAACCGTTCCCTTTTGCCATGCGCGGAACGTTCCGGGAAGGTCCTTGACGATGTCCTTTGCGGCGAGGAGTTCATATCCCTCGGCATAGGCCTGCATCAAGCCGTACTCGATGCCGTTGTGCACCATCTTGGCGTAGTGGCCGGCGCCAACGCCGCCAACGTGGACAAAGCTGTCGGCCCGATCGCCTTCAGGACGAAGAGCGTCGAAGACCGGCATGGCAAGTTCGATGTCTTCGTCAGCTCCACCAGCCATGAGGCCGTAACCGTTCTGGAGACCCCAGACGCCGCCGGAAACACCGCAGTCAGCGAAGCGGATGCCCTTTTCGGCCAGCGCGGCCGCGTGCTTCTGGTCTTCGGTGAAACGTGAATTTCCGCCGTCGATCACAATATCGCCGGGGCTCAGTTTCCCGCCGAGTTCCGTCACGACCGCGTCAGTGATCTCCCCTGAGGGAACCATGACCCACACGAGCCGCGGAGTAGGAAGGGCGGCAATGAGCTCGTCGACCGAAGCGGCATCGGTGACCTCGGGATTCCGGTCGAAGCCTGTGACCTCGATGCCGCCTTTCCGCATGCGTTCCCGCATGTTGAAACCCATTTTTCCAAGGCCGATCAATCCGATGTGCACAGTGCGAACTCTTTTCTGCGAAAGCGGGGCGGGTTTTGCCGATTAGTTGGGAAGGCGGACCGGCATCACGAGGTAGCGGTAGTCGTCCTGGTCTTCGCCGTCGGCCTCAGCCTGGGCCGTGATCATGGCCGGCTTGGGAGCGGTGGTGAAGGAGAAGCGAACGTACTTGGTCTCGATGACGCTCAAACCTTCAACGAGGTAGTGCGGGTTGAACGCCACGGTGATGTCATCGCCGGACAACTGTGCTTCGAGCTCTTCGGAAGCCTGCGCGTCTTCGCCGGTGCCGGCGTCGAGGTTCAGCAGACCCTGCGTGAAGGCGAGGCGGACGGGAGTGTTGCGCTCTGCAACGAGGGAAACGCGACGTACAGCCTCCACCAATTCCTGGGTCTGGACTGTTGCGTGGATCGGGGTAGAGTCCGGGAAAAGTGAGCGGATCTTCGGGTAATCGCCGTCTACCAGGAGAGACGTCGTGGTACGGCCGCCGCTCTCGAAACCAATAAGCCGGCTGTCGTCGTCCGCGAGGGCCAGGTTGATGTCACCGCTGCCGCCCAAGGTTTTGGCGACTTCGTTCAGGGTCTTGGACTTCACGAGTGCGCTGGTTGAGATGCCGGGAGTTACTGGCTTCCACGGCACTTCCCGCATGGCCAACCTGTAGCGGTCCGTAGCCAGGAGCGTGATGAGGTCATCCTCGATTTCCATGCGGACGCCGGTCAGGATCGGCAAGGTGTCGTCCTTGCTCGCAGCGATGATGACCTGGGACACGGCTTGGGCGAAAGCGTCGCCGGGCAAGGTGCCGCTGATGGCCGGCAGCGCAGGAAGGGCCGGGTACTCAGACTCAGGCATTGTGGCCAGGTGGAAGCTGCTTCGACGGCAGGTAAGAGTGACTTTGCTTCCGTCTGTTTCAACCTCGACCGGAGCCGACGGGAGGCTGCGGCAGATGTCTGCCAGGAGGCGTCCGGAAACCAGGATGGTGCCCTCGACGGCGATATCGGCGGGGATTTCCAGACGCGCCGATGTCTCGTAGTCGAAGCTCGAGAGGCTTACGGTTCCCGCCTCAGCTTTGAGGAGGAGGCCGGAAAGCACAGGAACGGGCGGCCGCGGAGACAACGACCGCGCGGTCCACGTAACGGCTTCTGCCAGGACGTCGCGGTCGACTCTGAACTTCACGGAGGGGTGCCGCCTTTCATTGCTGCTGCCATGTAGTAGCCGCGGATTCCTGCTTGGAAACCGCTAAATCTTCGCAGTCCGGCATCGGAACCTGCATGGTCCGCACTCAGCGAACTACAAACAAGACCCAAGGATGGGAGCGCTGCTGACAGCTTAGCCGGAAGATCCGCGATTAACCCATCCCCGATTGCTCCGACCCGTCCTATGTGGACAGCCGCAGGCTGGCCTTGGCCCGGAACTTGGCATGTCCTTCGGACGGTCGGGTGGGTGGCAGAACGAGATTGTTATTTGAGGGATTTCCATTTTTTGGGATTCGTAGTGTTAATAACTGCTGTGGAAACTGTGGATAACCCCATCCTGCGGCGCAGATCCGGGGTTAAGCCCTGTTCATGGACTGTGCGTTAACTGGGTTTTAAACAGGGTGTGGATGGGGACAACTCCAAAGCCGGTTTTTAACGATCCACAGACGGCTTAAGAGTTTTAAGCCCATTAACCGCGCTTGTCCCCTTAAGTATCCACAGGCTTATCCACATGTGCCTGTTAATAAGGTATGTAGTGGCGGACGCGATGTGGATTTCAGGAGTCGCGTTGCTGCTGTTTGATGCGGTTGGTGAGCTCTGTGACCTGGTTGTAGATCACACGACGCTCGGCCATGAGCTCGCGGATCTTGCGGTCGGCGTGGATGACCGTGGTGTGGTCACGTCCGCCGAGCTCCTGCCCGATCTTGGGAAGCGACATATCCGTCAGTTCGCGGCAGAGGTACATCGCGATCTGGCGTGCGGTCACCAGGGTGCGGGTACGGGACTTGCTGCAGAGCTCTTCCATGCTGAGCTTGAAGTAGTCAGCAGTCTGGTCAAGGATCTGCTTCGCCGTGATCTCCTGGGCGCCGTCGTCGGTAATCAGGTCCTTGAGCACCATCTCTGCGAGGGCGACATCCACCGGTTGGCGGTTCAGACTGGCGAAAGCCGTGACGCGGATCAGTGCGCCTTCAAGTTCGCGGATGTTGCTGGAGATCTTGGACGCGATGTACTCCAAGGCGTCATCGGGAGCCGAGAGGCCTTCGCTCAATCCCTTTTTGCGGAGGATGGCGATACGCGTTTCGAGTTCCGGCGGCTGGATGTCCGTCAGAAGGCCCCACTCGAAGCGGGAAGTCATGCGGTCTTCGAAGCCGGCCAGCATCTTGGGTGGCTGGTCCGAGGTGATGACAACCTGCTTGTTGGCGTTGTGCAGCGCGTTGAACGTGTGGAAGAACTCTTCCTGCGTCCGGTCCTTGCCTGCCAGGAACTGGATGTCATCGATCAGGAGGACATCCACGTTGCGGTACGTGGTCTTGAAGCTGGTGCCCTCGTCATCACGGATGGAGTTGATGAAGTCGTTCGTGAATTCTTCCGAGTTCACGTAGCGGACCCGGATGCCGCTGTAGAGCCTGCGTGCGTAGTGCCCGATCGCGTGCAGCAGGTGCGTCTTGCCAAGGCCCGAGTCGCCGTAGATGAAGAGCGGGTTGTACGCCTTTGCCGGCGCTTCCGCGACAGCGACGGCGGCCGCATGGGCAAACCGGTTCGAGGAACCGATCACGAAAGTGTCGAAGATGTACTTAGGATTCAGGCGGCCGAACTCATGTGAGGTGCTCGGCGGGGTTGGCTGCGGCTTCGGCTCGGCGAAGTCAGGAACGGCGGAAAGCTCGACGGCGGGTTCCGGCTCGGCATGGACGGGTACCAGATCAGTGTCGACATCGATGGCACAGCGGATGTCGTCGGAGAAGACATTGCGCAAGGCGTCATCCAGAGCATCCTTGACCTGTGTCTGGAGGACTTCGCGGGTTAGCTCATTGGGCACGGCCACCAGCAGGGTTGAACCGATAAGGCCTTGGGCCTGGGCGAGAATGACGAAACCACGCTGACGGGGTGTGACCCGGTCGTCCTGTTCCAGGAGGGTTAGCACCCTGCGCCAGGAACTTCCGACAGTGTTGGCGTGGTTGGCTTCGTCTACTGTCATCAATCAGTTCCTAAATACTTGCTTGCCGGCGTTGCTGGCAGCCGAGGTGTCTCAGGCGGGCGCTGGTCCGGGCGTTAATCCACAGAGTTATGCACAGCGGGTGGACAATGGGCTACTGAGCCACTCTAGGGGATGAAATCGCCAGAAGATAGCTGGGAAGTTGCCTGTGGATAATTACACTGTTGTGGTTCTGCAAAACGCTCTGTGAGCCACTTCATCCACAGGCTTGAAGCCGCTGTTGAACACAACTGTGGATAGATGCGCGGCAGGCTCCCGGTTTGACTGTGGGTGCCTTTTTGCCCTAACGTTGTGAAGTCCTTTGTGTCCGCTTTTGAGATCAGTTGTAACCCCGTACGTTCATCGTTCGGAAGGCAACGGCGGCAGGCACATACAAAACTTAGCGTCGGCCAGTTCTTCCCCTTTTTTGATCGGGTGGGCGCACCTTTGATCCACTGGAGTAACTAACGTGAGCAAGCGGACTTTTCAGCCGAATAACCGCCGTCGGGCCAAGAAGCACGGCTTCCGCCTTCGTATGCGCACCCGTGCCGGCCGCGCCATCCTGGCTGCCCGTCGCGGCAAGGGCCGCGTCGAACTGTCGGCGTAAATAACTGACTTGTCGGTCAGGGTCTATTTGCGGGTTCGACGGTGCTAGCCACCCCTAACCGTCTGCGGACGTCTACCGACTTTTCAACAACTGTACGTTCCGGCGTCCGCAATGGACGCCGGAACTTAGTGTTATATACGGCTCCTATCGGAGCCGGGGAGCCGAGTCGAATCGGCTTCATTGTCTCCAAAGCCGTCGGGAACGCCGTGACCAGGAACCTCGTTAAGAGGAGACTGAGAGAAGCAGGCGCACTTTCCTTGCATACGCATGGAACGGGCCTGGCGGTCGTGGTCCGGGCACTGCCCGCAGCTGCAAATGCGAGCTGGGAGCAGTTGCTTTCGGACTACAACGCCGCACTGGCAGTGACGACGAAGCGATTGAGTGGCTCAGTTCCACGCAATGCTTCGACCGAACACAACGGCACCACAACGGAAGGGACACCGCGTGCATGACATAAGCACCGCCGTCGTTCCTTCCTCAAGTGACCCCTCCGGGAAGGTTCCCCGGCGGAGCCTCTCGGCGGCGGTGGGCACATTCCTCTGGGAGCTGCCCCGCAACATCCTGATCATCCTGCTGAAGACATACCGCAAGGTGATCTCACCCCTGTACGGCCAGGTTTGCCGTTTCTTTCCCTCCTGCTCGGCATATGCCTTGGAAGCAGTGACGGTGCATGGCGCCGTGAAGGGTAGCTGGCTGGCAGCCAGGAGGCTCGCCAAATGCCACCCCTGGAACGCCGGTGGAGTGGACCATGTCCCCGCCGGCCATCGTCATTGGCCCGAAGGCCGGACGCCCACAATTGTTGTACTGAACAATCCGGACCAGTTCCTGGCTGCTCAGGCTGATGAAGAAGGCCGCACTGCGGCCTAACGAATAGGGATATCGTATGGACTTCTTTGGAACGATCATGTTTCCGTTCAAGTGGCTGGTGTCAATCATCATGGTTGCCTTCCACGACGGACTGAGCTTCATCGGCTTGCCCGCCGCCAACGGCTGGACGTGGACCTTGTCGATTATCGGCCTTGTGCTGGTGATCCGTGCTGCCCTGATTCCTGTGTTCGTGAAGCAGATCAAGGCGCAGCGCGGCATGCAGCTGCTGCAGCCGGACTTGAAGAAGCTGCAGACCAAGTACAAGGGCAAGACTGATCAGCTCTCCCGCCAGGCCATGGCCCAGGAGCAGATGGCGCTGTACAAGAAGCACGGCACCAACCCGTTCTCGGCATGTTTGCCGATGCTGATCCAGATGCCGTTCTTCTTCGCGTTGTTCCAGGTGCTGTCGGGTATCTCCACCAACGCCAAGGAGGGCCAAGGCGTCGGTGCCATGAGCCACGAACAAGTGGTGCAGTTCGATCAGTCCAGCATCTTCGGCGCGCCTCTGTCAGCATCCTTGCTGCACGGCGGGGCTGGCGGCAATGACGTTACGGTCTGGGTACTTTCGATTGTGATGATCGTGGCCATGACCGCCTCGCAGTTCATCACCCAGAAGCAGATCATGGCCAAGAACATGTCCGAAGAGGCTATGGCCAGCCCGTTCATGCGCCAGCAGAAGATGATGCTCTACATCCTGCCGCTCGTCTTCGGTATCGGTGGCATCAACTTCCCGATCGGTGTCCTGATCTACTGGACCACCACGAACCTCTGGACCATGGGACAGCAGTTCTTCGTCATTCGCCGTATGCCTACCCCGGGCTCACCTGCCGCGAAGGCACTTGAAGAGCGCCGCGCTGCCAAGGGCCTGCCCCCGCTGCTGGGTGGCAAGAAAGCCGCGGACGCCGCTGCCGAAGCCGAAGCTGCTGCAGCCGCCGCAGCCGAAGCCCGTGCCCAGCGCGTCCAGCCACAACGTAAGAACAGGAAGAAGAAGTAATGTCTGCCGAGAGCACTGAAGAAGTTATCGCCGCCGTGACTGAAGAGCAGGATGACTCCCAGGAAGAGACGCAATCCAAGACGGCAAGCCGCTTGGAAGAGGAAGGCGACATCGCCGCCGACTACCTCGAAGAACTTCTTGATATAGCCGACATCGACGGCGACATCGACATTGAGGTCCGGAACGGACGTACTTACATCTCCATCGGAACGGACGAAGAGTCTGCGGCCCTGGACAGCCTGGTGGGGCGCGACGGTGAGGTCCTCGAGGCCCTGCAGGAACTCGCCCGCCTCTCCGTTCTCTCCGCTACCGAGACCCGCTCACGCCTGGTGCTGGACATCAACGGCTACCGCAAGGAGCGCGCAGGCGTTCTCCAGCAGATCGCCGAAGACGCAGTGGCCAAGGTTAAGGCAGACGGCGGTACTGTGGCCCTCGAACCGATGAGCGCTTACGAGCGCAAGATTGTCCATGATGCCGTGGCTGATCTTGGATTCGTCTCCGAGTCCGAAGGCGAAGGCGCTGGCCGTCACATCGTCGTTTCGGCTGACTAGAGCCCATGGTCGAAATCACCGCAGCAGAACTGGCAGCTGCAGAGAAGATCTTTGGGGAGCGCCTGGATCTTGCCAAGCGCTACGTTGAGCACCTGGCCACGTCAGGAACAGAACGTGGGCTGATTGGCCCGCGCGAGGTTCCCCGTTTGTGGAGCAGGCATGTTCTCAACTGTGCAGTAATCGAGTCCGCCATCGCAAGGAACAGCCACGTTGCCGACGTCGGTTCCGGCGCCGGGCTACCTGGTCTCTGCCTTGCCATAGCCCGCCCGGATCTCGAATTGACCTTGATTGAACCCTTGGAACGTCGAGTCATCTGGCTTCAGGAAGTGGTGGATGACCTGGGACTGGACAACGTCACCATCATGCGGACACGTGCCGAGTTGGCCGTAGGCATGGTGGACGCTGACGTCGTCACAGCCAGGGCTGTATCAGCGCTGACCAATCTTGCCGGGCTGACCATCCCGTTGCTTAACGGCAGCGGAGAGGTAGTGGCCATCAAGGGACGCAGTGCTTCTGAAGAGATAGAGAAGGCCGGCAAAGTCATCCGCAAGCTCGGGGGCGTGGAAACGTCTGTCGTGGTTTGCGGGCAGGAGCTGCTGGAAGAACCCACCACTGTGGTGAGGATTATCGTCAAGAAGCACGGAAAGACGGCGTAGATACCGCTTGGTTTCCCGCGTGTCGGCGGCTGAGCGGTTAGGCTAGAGAACGGCAGCAAGCGCCGAATGAGAGTGAGAGTGTGACCAGTGGGCAGTAGTGAAACTTCCACGCAACGGATACCCCCCTTTATGTCCTTGGGGTCCGCGCGGGCCATGGCTACACCCTCTTCGTCTCTCCAGTCCGCGATTGTGCGCACTGATTCAGTTGCAAACGCTGCAGTTTCACGTGAAACCGTCTCAGATGGAGTGCAGAACGTCATGGATTCCATCGATGATTCCAGCCCAATAGCGCGGCAGCTCGCGAATGAAACGCGGCGCCGAGAGCGCTTGATCGGCCGTGAACTTCCCAAGCCGGAAGGGACCCGTATCTTTACGGTTTCCAACCAAAAAGGCGGGGTGGGTAAGACCACTACCACTGTGAACATTGCAGCAGCCCTGGCCTCGGCAGGCCTCAACGTGCTCGTGATCGATATCGATCCGCAGGGAAACGCATCTACGGCCCTGGGTATTGAGCACCATGCAGATGTAGACAGCATCTACGACGTCCTCATCAACGATCTTCCGTTGAAGGAGGTCGTGGCCCCATGCCCCGACATTCCCAACCTCATCTGCGCGCCGGCGACCATTCACTTGGCTGGCGCTGAGATTGAACTCGTTTCGCTGGTGGCCCGTGAGCAGAGGCTCCGGCGTGCCATTGATGTCTATGCCAAGGAACGAGAGAAGAACGGTGAGGGCCGTCTGGACTTCATCTTCATCGATTGCCCTCCCAGCCTGGGTCTGCTCACTGTTAACGCTTTCTGCGCAGCCAGTGAGGTTCTCATTCCCATTCAGTGTGAGTACTACGCCCTTGAGGGACTGAGTCAGCTACTCAAGAACATTGAGATGATCCAGAAACACCTCAATGCTGACTTGGTGGTCTCGACCATCCTGCTCACGATGTATGACGGCAGGACGAACCTTGCCGCACAGGTCGCATCAGAGGTACGCCAGCACTTCCCCCAACAGGTCCTGAGTGCGGTGGTTCCGCGCTCGGTGCGTATCTCTGAGGCGCCGAGCTACCAGCAGACCGTCATGACTTACGACCCTTCATCGAGCGGCGCGCTGTCCTATATGGAAGCCGCAGCCGAAATCGCTGAACGTTAGAATTCTTGAAACACAGCAACAGCCAGGGCAGGTCCGTGCTCGGCTATTCCATCGGAGGGATGAATCAATGAGCGAAAAGCGAAGGGGCCTCGGCAGGGGTCTTGGGGCTCTCATTCCTAGCTCGGCCGCGGCCCAGGGAAATGGCTCAGCGCCGTCCCGCCCCGTGGACCTGTTCTTCCCGGAAGCACGTAAGGCCTCGGAACCGACAGTTGAATCTCCGCGTGAGGAGTCGGTGCCTGCCGATTCAGCGCCGGCAGCTGCGAAGTCATCACCCGCGACGTCAAAAGCCAAGGCCCCTGCGGCGAAGTCACCGGCCAAGAGCGCGTCAGCCAAGACGCCTGCTGCCAAGTCCAGCGCGAAACGTTCTGCCGACGCTGCGTCCACTGCCGTCGAACAGCCCGTGCCTTCTTCAGATGCAGATACTCAGGTTCCCTCAGCTCGTGCAAAGGCTCCCTCGGCACCCCAAAGCAACGACGTCGAGTTGGTGGAGGTTCCCGGGGCTCGGTTCGCTGAGATCCCGGTCGGTGATATCCATCCGAACCGTAAACAGCCCCGCTCCGTCTTCGATGAGGACGACATGGCTGAACTGGTTCACTCCGTTCGGGAAATAGGGGTTCTCCAGCCAATTGTTGTACGAACCTCAACCGAAAAGGGTGGAGAACCGTACGAGCTCGTCATGGGCGAGCGTCGGTGGCGGGCAGTACAGGCCGCAGGGCTGGAAACCATTCCTGCGATTGTCCGGGATACCACGGACGACGACCTTCTCCGTGATGCTCTTCTGGAGAACCTGCACCGTAGCCAACTGAACCCCTTGGAAGAAGCTGCAGCGTATCAGCAGCTCTTGGAGGACTTTGGTACTACGCACGAGCAGCTGGCAGATCGCATCGGCCGCTCACGCCCTCAGGTCTCCAATACACTGCGTCTCCTCAAGCTTCCGCCGTTGGTGCAGCGTCGTGTGGCCGCTGGTGTCCTATCTGCAGGCCATGCACGGGCTTTGCTTGCCCTTCCGGATGCGGCCGCAATGGAGCGCCTGGCGCAGCGTATTGTCGCCGAGGGTATGTCTGTGCGTGCCACCGAAGAGGCAGTGACGCTGTACCAGGATCCCACCACGCCCGCGAAGAGTAGTATTCCCAAGCCTAACGCTCGGCATGAGCGGCTCGATTACCTCGCTTCTTCACTTTCGGACCGTTTGGACACGAATGTGAAGATCACTTTGGGCGCCCGTAAGGGACGAGTAAGCATCGAGTTCGCCAGCGTTGAGGATCTCAACCGTATTATGGATGTTCTGGGTCCGGGCTCTGAAGACTAAGCTAACGCGCAATTACTGAAGGGCTCCACTCATTGAGTGGGGCCCTTCTTCTCTTTCCAGATCAATGTGCCCTTTTGGTGGTTTCTGGCCTTGCACTGTGAGGCACCGTTTCATTCCCGGCGGGCGCGCGGAACGGTTCTCTCGATCCGCCCCGGCGCTGATTGTAGGTGCATTCGCAGTGTCGAGCGTACAAACCCGTGATTCGACTAGGACTAATGTGTTTCACGTGAAACACGCAATGCCGAGGTCCAGGAATCTCCGGCAATCCACTCATATAGATGCCGCCTCCTAGTGTCTCGCGCTGCGGTTAGGCCCTCTCTTTGGGTGTCAGAGCTGTCAGCTCTCTTAGCGGTTGGTCGAAATCATGTTTTGATGTTCGGGATTTCTACCAAGGCTCTTGATTTTGGATGGCCCGGGATTTCATGTGCTCGGACACAGGTTGGTTCCGCCGGTATCTGAAACCACGCCAGATGTTCACGGTGTTTCACGTGAAACCTGCGGCCGTACTGTTCTCCGCGTCGAAATCAGCGCAATACGCCGGAAAATCCCAAAGGCACTCTTCCGGCCATTGGCTACCACTTTCGAGTTGCCCTGGACACAACTGAGGAACGAACCTTACAGCAGCCACCTGCGGCGGAGAATGCCCGAGACGTCCATGCGCACCTGTTTACGGAGATGCGGCGCCTGGAGTGATACATCTTGTACTCTGACATTGCTGGTTTCACGTGAAACACCCAGACTGACCATAGGGCTATGGTCCGCTGGTTTGCCTCCTTGGCTGAGTCGTATCACTGCCTTTGGACCGGGCGTAGGATCCTTCTTATTCGGATCAGGATCAGTCTTATCCCACGCTTCTACCTTCGATATCCCAAGCCGAGGGGGCTCAGTTCCCGTCTGTTTCACGTGAAACATTGCCGTACCCATCTACTAAAACGGAATAGGGTTCGCATTGTCCTCTAAGGAGGTTGCTCCGCATACTCTGGGCCAGAGGAATGTTGCTGGCGTCTGGTCCAAGCGGTCTGTATAACCGTCTTAGCTGCAACCGAACTGTGCCTGAGGGTGTCTGCAGAGCTTGCGACTGCGGACCCGGACTTCGCTGGCCTCGCTGTCTTGGAGTCAAGAGACACTGCTGCAGGGCGCAGGATGACAATAAGCACGGATTGGCCGACCTGTGGCACATAGCCCGGCAGGTCCGGAGAACCAGATTGCTCGCGTCGCACTAAGTGCGAAGCAGCCGCCGTAGCTGGTTGGCGAGGCTGGATGCTCGCATAGTTCCCTGGCTTGGAGCCGAACCAGAGTGTCCTCGGAAGGGCCATTGGCATATTCCGGTGCCATCGTCAGATCAGGAGCAACGCGGCTAAGGTGTGGCAGTGAAGCGCTCGATTGCCCAAATAGTTAGGTGTAGTCCTCAATTGAATGGTTGTCACCGTGCTGTTCAAGCTGTGGAGTCGAGCACCTGGGTAGTAACGGTGTACAGCACCGTGGGTGTGTAGAGTCCTATAGTGATCCAGCGTCTCGGTGATGGCTCAGCCGCGGCCACTCATCTAGCGATGTTGACTACTCCCCCAAAGCTTGGGCTAGCGAGGTCTCGGAGCGTCCATGGGTGTCGGGAGTGTCGAAGGCCCTATGAGCCATGAGCCAGCCCAGGTTGGCACCTTCAGAGGTGAATAACGGGCCTAGGTGGTCTTGGACAACCTATACTTCGTTCCGTCCGTAGGCGTTCTGCTCTGTGCAATCTCATCGTCTCCGCCGTGGGGATTCTGGCTAGGCCGGCAGTATCCGGCATCCGTCCCTACACTCCCCCGTACTACGCACCCTGGATCGCGTACGCTGAGTACGGGGTCGAGGCTTGAATTGGTCGGATGTTGATGACGAATATTGAGCCCGCATGCACACACTATTGTTCTGGCGATTCGACGACTGGCTCTTTAGGAGGCTGAGTAGACGGCTGCCCTACTACGACGCCATCAGCCGGCGCACCTGCAGTCGCTGCATAGGAGCCGTCGTCCCCGACTTGTTTCACGTGAAACGAAGAGAGGACCATTACCTCGTAGTGGTTTAAACCGTCCGTTACAACTGTGCATATCGCAGTGGATAAGCCTGTGGATATCTTTGGGGATAACGTTCGGCCGATGTGGGTCGAACGAGCGAGCGGGTATGACTCGGCGGCTTCCTCAGAGCCCGTCCGCCGGATGGTCTGAAGTGATGTGGCAAGGCCTGTTCTGGGTTTGATTCTGACTGGTAGAAATTGAGCTTCAACAGGGGTTTATGACACGTAAAAGCGCTGTATTCTTGCGCTATTTCGGAACTTTCGAGCCTCAGCAGTTTGGGCCCTTTGCATTAGAATCAACTTCCCCAAAAGATGCCATAGATGTCCCACTGTCTTGGCTCTCTTAGTGGGATGGTGAGATTGAACACCCGCAGTGGATAAGCCTGTGGATAACTCTGTGCATAAGAAGAGGGCTCTCCTGCGGATAACTTGGGAATGATGGCAAGGATCGATCCTGATCCATCCGAGAGCACGACAGAGTTGAGGCCTTCGCCTAGGCCGACGATGGGCGCGGACGGTAGGGTGATCCCCTCACGGTCTCAGCTTGGGATGACAGAACTGGAATGAAGGCCGACACCTGTGGCTGCTGGCGGCGCAATGCGCCGAACGTGCCTAAGATGCCGAGCACCTAGGTGCGTGAATCATCGGATGTTCTGTCACGAATAGCCATAGCGACTGAGATACGAGCTGCCTCATGTTGACGCCCATGCATTCTCCTGGCTCCGCATAAACAGTGCGCCACCTGGAGTCACTGAACGGTGGCCGCAGTCGGTGTGGCGTACGGGCCGAGTAGCTGACAGAGTTCTCCTGCCTCAGCACCCAGAACCCGGGATCAGCCCGGGCAAGTATCTCGTGATCCAATTCGGCCGTCGCAGTAGGCATCGTCGCAGTACGCCTCACGCACAAGGGTTCAGCGAGGAGCCGCTCTGAGTCTACTGAGAGAATATTGGTGCCCTCCGTAGTCTCTGGCTAGAGAGTGTTCTGTGGTTCGGTTTCACGTGAAACGACCCATAGGCAGGCATGCCGTTGGCGTTCCCTCGCGAAGACTTGTCGCCGTTAGCCCACGGGGCAGTGTGCGGAGTCCTGAGGCGCTGCCGGCGTACCGGACAATCGACAGCTGAATACCTGAAATCACATGGCGTAATGTGGACGTGCTGCGATCGTCGACATGGGCTTAGGCCGTCAGGCTGAACAATCTTGCGGTCGGGTGACACGATAATCCTCAAGAGAAGAGGCAATCCCGCCCTTGAGCTACTTCTCGGTGGCTTCGATTCAAAAGGCAAAGCAGCAAGCCCCATGGGCGTTCCGGTCACGCGCCATGCTCCTCATGAGATGCTCGCTCCGCAGCAGCAAGCAGTAAGAGTCCTAACGGCGGCAGTCTTTGGCTGTCTTGCTTGTGATCAGATTCGAGTGTGCTTCCCGGGACACTGGTCGTCGTGAAATTACGGATACGTTTCACGTGAAACAGACATTCCGTGTCTCTGTGGGGTTACCGCGGAGAGGTCTCCTCGGAACGAGTCTGCTTGGAGGTGGAACGTTCTGATGCTTTCGTGAATGGGCCTGGTTTAGAGTCTTGAACCTTCAGTTCGCGGAAGTCGTCTAAAGGGCTACTCCGGGTCATACAAGCGCTTCTACACTAGCCTAGAGGCTGTTGGTCGCAACTCTGCCACTTCATGCCACTTCAGGGCCCTGGCAGCCATGGAAGCACGCCTAGAGCGGACAGCATGCCGCTGCTTCGGAATCTGGTTCGGGAAAGGCCGCGATCGCCTTACAGGGCCGGCTGAGCATCCGGAGCGGCCTCCCTGAGGGCATACGTCCCGGTAGGGGCCGATGAAAGAACTTCCGAAGGCCCATAGCACTGAAGGCGCATACGCGTCTGCTGTGCAGCCGCTGGTACGACTCCTCGCCGACCGCAGCGCATACTTCATCGCTGGGTCCTGAGACATCTACTCCGTCGCGTTTCCGGACGAGACGGTGAATGAATCCACGTGTCGGGATCGGATTCAGTCGCCGTTGGTCTACCCTGTAGTGCTGTCGTAGTGCCATCACCGTGGTGTCGAACGGATCCGATTGGTCTCGTTTCACGTGAAACACCGAGCAGCGGGTGCTGGTCATTTCAGTGCCTGGAGATCGTTTCACGTGAAACAGGAGGACCCCGTCCTACCGAATTCCGAATAGGGACTTCGATTGCCCTCTTGCCCTGTTAAAAGTGGTAGATGTCATTGTGATGCAGGAAGTGGGCTGATCAACTCGCCATAATATCTGAACTAGGGCTTTGAAGGCCGCGCTATTGCCTCGAAAGCTCTGATTCTCAACCCCCTCGACGTCGTCTCCGTAATGGTGCGGCGAGGTACACGTCCCAAATGGGAACTCCGGCCTCTACCAACGAGACGAAGCTGTCGCTCTCTTAGCTGTGCCAAGACGCTGGGTCATCTCAATAGCCCTCCCAGGCCACAACTGGCCCCCTTCGGCCAGGGCGCGGGAATGCTTGCGGCCCGTTGATCTATGGAGGAGCCGTGACCACACCATTCGGGTTGTCTCAGGACTTAGCTCGTGGTCGAATCGGCATCAACTCTGAGCTTCGCGTGCATCATGTTACGCGCACTGTCGGGCGGCGGGTCTATTCGCGCTAACAGACAGAAGAAGTGATGTGGAGGAGGGTCGGGTGGGAAGGGGGCGGTTTGTGGAGGAGGGCCGGGTGGGAAGGGGGCGGTTTGTGGGGAGGGCCGGGTGCGAAGGGGGCGGTTTGTGGAGGAGGGTCCGATGTGAGGGAGGTTTGTGCGATTTCCCCCTACCCCAGGTAGGGAAAGGCGCTAATTCGCCGTCGCGTGCAACAGAATGCTTCCAGTCGACGCACTGGCAGGTATGAGACTAGTAGGGGCTGATCTTCACCAACAACAAAAAAGCCGGCGGTCCCGCGCCCTCTTGGGGAGCGGAACCGCCGGCTGCAGACTATCCGGTTAAGGCGTAAGCCTTAGGACAGGACGTCCGCGAATTCCTTTTCGAAGAACTGCTTCGGCTTGGCGCCGATCACGGTGCTCTTCACTTCTCCCCCGCTGAACAGGTACACAGCAGGAATGGAAGTGATGCCGTACTCGGCAGCGATTGCCGGATTGTCATCGACGTTCAGCTTTACGACGTCAACCTTCTCGCTGTACTCAACGGAGATCTCGTCGAGGATGGGACCGAGTTTGCGGCAGGGGCCGCACCACTCTGCCCAGAAGTCCACGATGACCGGCTTCTCGGAAGCCAGGACATCCGTGCTGAAGCTTGCGTCAGTTACGTCTTTTGCGTTGCTCATAACTTTTCCCTTCGTATGGTTGCTTGGATGCAGCTTAGGAGTGCAGGTCTGCGAGGTAGTGTTCGACGTCGAGGGCTGCGACACAACCGGAACCCGAAGCCGTGATGGCCTGGCGGTAAGTCGGATCGATGACGTCGCCCGCAGCAAACACACCCTTAATGTTGGTCCGCGAACTACGACCCTCAACGGCGATGGTTCCCTCGGGAGTCAGTTCGACTTTGCCCTTGACCAGATCCGTACGTGGATCGTTGCCGATAGCCACGAAAACACCCGTGACTGCGAGCTCGGACTCGGTTCCGTCCACCAGGTTCTTCAGCTTCAGGCCAGTGACCTTATCCTCACCGAGGACGTCTTCAACAGCCGTGTTCCAGACGAACTTGATCTTCTCGTGAGCCTGGGCGCGGTCACCCATGATCTTGGAAGCCTTCAGGGTGTCGCGGCGGTGGACAACGGTGACCGACTTGGCGAACTTGGTGAGGAAGAGTGCTTCTTCCATCGCGGAGTCGCCACCACCGATCACTGCGATGTCCTGATCCTTGAAGAAGAAACCGTCGCAGGTTGCACACCAGCTAACGCCGTGGCCTGAGAGTCGCTTCTCGTTAGTCAGACCGAGTTCGCGGTACGCCGAACCGGTGGACAGGATGATGGCCTTCGCCTGGAAGGTCTCCCCCGTGCCGATGGTGACGGTCTTGATGTCGCCGTCGAGATCCAGCTCGGTGACGTCCTCGAACTGAATTTCAGTGCCGAATCGGGCAGCCTGCTTCTCGAAGTTCTCCATAAGGTCCGGGCCCATGATGCCATCAGGGAATCCCGGGTAGTTCTCAACGTCCGTGGTGTTCATCAGTTCGCCACCGGCAGTGACGGAACCGGCAATGAGCAGAGGCTTCATGTTGGCACGGGCGGTGTAAACAGCGGCTGTGTAGCCGGCGGGGCCTGAACCTACGATGATGACGTCACGCACCTGCGATGCGCTGTTTTCTGCAATGCTCACGTGGCGTGAACCTCTTCCTTAGTCGATGCTGCGGCTTTCGGGGCAGCCACCTGACTCAACCCCTTATGTGTTCCAAATATTCCGTTGGAGTTGGGGACCCTAAAAGCCACCAACATTCAGGGTACCGTCTGGACACCTGCCTTATCGAAGCGGTGACGCTGGCGCAGACAACAGTAAGGGCCGCCCCGACGAATCGAAACGGCCCCTCTGATAACTCCCCGGATGTGACTACTGAACGGAAACTTCAGCGAGCCGGAGCCCGAAGTTGTACTGCGTTTTGGGTGCGGCCAGCTTGGGCAGCGCCTTGATGACAACAATGACGTACTGGGCCTTTGTGGGGCTTGCCAGCGGAATGGTCAGTTCCGGGGAGGTGAAGCTGTTGGTGCCTACGAGCTTGGCGCCATCCATGGCCGGCCGATCGTTGGTGAACACGCTGATGTTTCCACCGGAACCGCCCAGCTGGTTGAGGACCACGGACTTGATATCCGCCGGTTCCTTCAGCTTGATCATGAGCGGCACCTCTTCTGACAGGCCGCCCCAGTTGGCCGAGGCAAACTCCATGTCAGACCAGTAGCTGGCTGCGTTGCCATCGAAAGCCTTGCCGAGGTCCTTATCGAACGTCGCTGCGAACGGGAAGTTGCCGAGGCGGGTGATCTCCTCGATGGCCGGCGGAGCCGCAGGCGGAGCAGTCTCCGTGGGCGGGGGCTCCTCGCTGGTGGACTCCGAGGGCTGCGGCGTGGAGCTGCTCTGCGTGGCAGCAGGCTGGCCGCTGGGCAGGAGACTTCCCAAATTGGTGACCGCGAGGACAAGACCCACGATCAAGACGGCGGCAAGGAGGCCGCCCACGAGCCAGCGCAGCGACCGAGGCTCCTTTTCGGGAGCCTCTTCCTCATAAACGTCGTCTTCGTCTGAGTAATCCTCTGTGACAGCCGACGACGCCGGGAAGCTGCTTGCCGCCCGGTCGTAGCCTGATTCGCCGCTTCGGTTGGAAGCCGCGGTGCCCGCAGCAGACGCGCCACCGGCCGCGGCGCCACTCTCCGCGTAGCCGTAGTCTTCCTCTGACCAGAGGGACACCTTGGGTTCGCGGGCCTGTTCGCGGCCGGGAGCTGCCTGCGACGAAACAGCCTCCGACGAAACAGCCTGCGTGGGCGTCTCAGCGGCCGGAGCGGGCGTGGCAGCTGCCGACGAGCCGGCGGTAGCACCGGCGTCGTTGTTGTTCTTCGAACCGGCGTTCTTCTTCAGCGCGGAAGCGGCGGCAACACCTGCTGCACCGGCCCCGGCGGCGGCAGCTGCGAGCTTGCCCGCGATGCCGCTCTTGGCGGACGACGGATTGGACGCCGGCATCGGCGGCACGTAGGGTGCGCTGCGTGCGGGTGCGGCAGGCTCAGGTTCATCATCCGACTCGGGGGTGATGGCATAGCCGTTTTCGTCGTACTGGATGTACTCGGCCTCGTGCTCGTCGTCCTCGTAAAGGCCGTCGTAGGTTTCCGGCTCATAGGTGCGCGCCTGGCCGAAGATCTCACTGCCCAGAGTCTCTGTGAAGAACGGTTCGATGTAGGGCGGGTTGGTAGCCACCACCAGGTCCAGCAGATCCGGTGCGGTGCTGTGGTTGGTGATCAGGTACGTGGTGTTTTCGCTGATGCCGAGGTCCAGGATCTGGACGTGCCCGGGGCGCTCCCCTGTGGCCACTTCGCGGGCGCTCTGGGCAACCTGTTCGGCGTTTCCGGGACCGGCAACAAGGATGCTCACGGGACGGTTGAGGACCTGGTCCACGCCGTCGAGCACCTGATCTTGGTCATGCGAGGTCAACACATTGGCCGTGACCTTGTAGCGGCCGCCAAGTACTGATCCGACGTCGATCGGGTGGGACACGTGTTCCTCCTAGGCTGTCCGGGAGCTGCGGGTCCTGCATACGGCCGGCCCGGCTAGCCGGTTCCACCGCTTTTGCAACTACCTATATTCGTTTCTAGCCTAGCGGATTCAGTGCCGCCGCCCATGTTGGCGGCACCGGCTCACTTCCTGCGGTTTCGCGGAACAGGGAAGTACGGATTGCGTCCGGCCTCGCCTTGGTACGTCCGGCGGCCCGGAAGCGGTACCGATGGGCGGAACCTGCCGCCCTGCGCTGTGCTCGGTTCGTCTTCCTCCGGAAGATACACCTTGGGTGCATCCGGCTGGTCCGGTGCGGGTTCGGGGGCGCGCTGGGGAGCCACTGCGGGTCCGGCGCGGAAGGACGCGGCGTCGAACTCGCCGGAGATACGCGGGATCAAGCCGGTATCGTCCGAGACCGTGGCGCGCGCCGCCGTCGTAGGTTCTGCGGGGGCGCCAGCAGGCACGGGCGTGCCGCGGCCCAAGCGGCTCATCAGCGGACGCAGGAGGTCACGAAGTTCGGTGACGTGGAAAACGCGAAGCAGGACAAGGTAGGCCAGCAGCATGACGGGTCCGACGACGGCCACCGTCACCAAGGCGGCCGGGCGGCTGCTCCACGCGAAACCGTCAGAACGGTAACTGCCAAGCAGCCACAGTGCGAGTGCGCCGGCCAGGGCGGAGCCCAGCCCCGCGTAGCCCATGCGGATGTACGAATTGGCGATCCGGGGACCGTCCAGGTGCCCCAGCAGGCGGCGCAGGAACACCACGCTGATCACGACGGACAGGATGTTGCCCAGCATGTACAGGATGGCGATCGCGTAGATGATCTGGCCGACGGGGAGGAACTGGATGAAGAAGGCACCCACAACGTAGATGACGGCCAGCCACAACTGGACATACAGGGGCGTACGGGCGTCCTCGTTGGCGTAGAACACGCGGGACATCATGAAGTTTGCGCTCAGGAACGGGGTGCTCAGGGCAAGGATGGTGAGTGTCTGCGCCAGCATCACGCCGTCTTGCCTTTCACCACCGGAGAAGAACATGCCCAGCGGCCCCGCCAATGCGAACAGCGCCAGGGCGCCGAAGACCGTGGCAACAGCCATGGTGCGGAGGCCATGCGAGAGGGCGTCGCGAAGCTCGGCTTTGTTGCCGTCCTGCGAAGCGCGTGTCATGCGGTTGAAGAGGACCGTGGCCAGGGACAAAGCGATGATTGAGTGCGGTAGCAGGTACAGCTGGCTGGCCACCTCCAGGACGGCGTTGCCTGGCAGGACAGCGGCAGCCGCCCGGTCTCCGGCGTTGTCCAGGCGGAGGCGCTCGGCGCCGGGGATCGTGGCGATCCTCATGACGTACAGGAACGCCAGCTGCCCGACGGCGGCAGTCGCCAGTGTCCAAACGCTCAGCTTGGCCGCCTGGCCGAGTCCAACGCCGCGCCAACCAAAGCGGGGACGCAGGCCAAGGCGCAGCTTGAAGACCGGGATCAGCAGGATGGCGGTTTGGGCCACCACGCCGAAGGTGGAGAAGCCGGCGAGGAGGAACGTTTGGGTTGGCCCCCAGTTGTCCAGAGTGTGGGGGTTTACGATGTTGGCGCCGAGGATCCAAATGAACAGTCCCAGGCCGGCAATGGCCACGAGGTTGTTGAGGATGGGGGCCCACATGGCGGGCCCAAAAGCCCCGTGGGCGTTGAGGACCTGCGTGAGCAGGGCATACAGCCCGTAGAAGAAGATCTGGGGCAGGCACCAGAGGGCGAAGGTGACCGCCAGGGCCTTCTGCTGCTCGGAGTATCCCTGGGTGGTGAGGTCGATGACGAGCGGCGCCGCGAGGGTCACCAGGGCCGTGAGTGCCAGAAGCACCAGCACAGCCAGCGTCAGGAGCCTGCTGATGTAATCCGCGCCCCTGTCCGGAGCCTTGCTGGCCTTGATGATCTGCGGAACCAGGACGGCGTTGAACACGCCGCCTGCTACCAGCAGGAAGATCAGGTTTGGCAGGTTGTTCGCGTTAATGAACGTGTCATTGACCGTGGAACCCAGGCCGAGGGCGGCACCGAGCATCCAGGTTTTGGCGAAACCAAGGAACCGGGAAACGAGCGTCCCTGCGGCCATGATGGCGCTGGAACGTGCTTCTCCGGATTGAACGGACTGGGTTGTTTTGGCTTCAGACATCGCCTTTATCGTCCCATGTACCCGGGTCAGAGGTGTTCGGGCAGCACTTCCCGTGCCAGGTCGGCGATGCGGCGTTCGTTCGGGAAGGACAACTTTCGGGCCAATTCCTGGATGGGAACCCACGCAGCATCCACGGCTTCCTGGTCCGGATCATTCTCGATGGTCAGCTCGCCACCGGTTGCCCTGAGCAGGAAGTGGTGCACCGTTTTGTGGACGCGGTGGCCGCTCACAGTGAACCAGTAGTCGATGCTGCCAAGCGGTGCCAGGATGCTGCCTTCGATCCCGGTTTCCTCGGCGATCTCGCGTACAGCAGCTTCCTCGTTATTCTCCCGGCCTTCCGGATGGCCCTTCGGCAGGCACCACTCAAGCCGGCCACCCCTATTAAGGCGGGCGATGATCGCAACCCGGAGTTCGCCGTCGGACGTGTCAACTACGACACCACCGGCGGACACTTCCTCAACCGTCGGAAGCGAGGCCTGCACCGGGTGCTGCGGGGCAGGCGCGACGTGGGCACCGATTGCCGACGGCAACGGTGCGTTTGTCCTCCTGCCAGGAGCGCTCGGAATCGGGTTGGCCATGTGGTCCACTCTAACGACTCTTGCCCCGGAGTGATGACCGGGACATGGCCACAAGATGGACTGCAGGAGATGCCCGGCGGACGCATGCCTGATTTCGCATGGAACAGTGGCCCAATGCAGCGCAAAAATCTGCCAAGCTTAAGGAACTATGGCGCACGTATTGGACAGCTCTTCTGTTAACTTCACCATCGATCCGGTGGTGCTCGACCTCGGGCAGCGCTTTGTCGACGCCGGATTCGAGCTGTCCTTGGTGGGTGGCCCCGTGCGTGACCTCTTTCTGGGCCGGACCTCTCCGGACCTCGATTTCACCACCGACGCCACGCCGGACCAGACCATCACCGTCATCAAGAAGTGGGCGGACAACTTCTGGGAAATCGGGCGCGCCTTCGGCACCATCGGGATGCGGAAGAGCGGCTTCCAGATTGAAATCACCACCTACCGGGCCGAGGCGTACGACCCTGATTCCCGCAAGCCGGTGGTCGCGTTCGGCAACTCCCTGACCGACGACCTGCTGCGCCGGGACTTCACCATCAACGCCATGGCACTGCGCCTGCCGAGCCTGGAGCTGGTAGACCCCTTCGGCGGCGTCCGCGATCTGCACGCTTCCGAGCTCGCCACACCCGGCGCACCTGAGTCGTCCTTCTCGGACGACCCCCTGCGCATGATGCGCGCTGCCCGTTTCGCATCCCAGCTGGGCGTGTCGGTCCATGACGACGTGCGCCTGGCCATGTCCAACATGGCCGATCGCATCAAGATCATCTCGGCAGAGCGCGTCCGCGAAGAGCTGGTCAAGCTGATTAACGGCGCGCATCCGCGCGTAGGAATCGACCTTCTGGTGGACACTGGGCTCGCCGAATTCGTACTGCCCGAGGTCTCCGCCCTGCGCCTGGAATCCGATGAACACCACCGGCACAAGGATGTGTACCAGCACTCGCTGCAGGTCCTGGAACAGGCTGCTGCGCTGGAAACCGGTCCTGACGGTCCGGTTCCCGGCCCCGACTTCGTGTTGAGGTTCGCTGCGTTGATGCACGACGTCGGCAAGCCGGCGACGCGCCGATTCGAACCGGGCGGTGCGGTGAGCTTCCGCCACCACGACGTCGTGGGCGCCAAACTGACGGCCAAGCGGATGAAGGCACTGCGGTTCGACAACGAGTCCATCAAAGCTGTTTCCCGCCTGGTTGAACTGCACATGCGGTTCTACGGCTACGGTGACGCCGGCTGGAGCGACTCCGCGGTCCGCCGTTACGTGACCGACGCCGGCCCCCTGCTGGAACGCCTGCACCGGCTCACCCGTTCAGATGTCACCACGCGTAACCAGCGCAAGGCCGACCGTTTGTCCTTCGCTTACGATGACCTTGAGCACCGCATCACGGCGCTCTTGGAGCAGGAGTCGCTGGCAGCTGTCCGGCCCGACCTGGACGGAGCGCAGATCATGGCACTGCTGGGACTGAAGCCCGGACCCGTGGTGGGACGCGCCTACAAGTTCCTCCTCGAAGAGCGGATGGAACACGGGCCGCTCTCACCGGAGGAAGCTGAGCAGAAGCTCCTGGCATGGTGGGAAGAACAACCCGAGTCCGCCGCCGTCGTCGAGCCTTCGACCGAAACTGAGGAGCCCTCATGAACGCTGTGACTTCCCCGCGTCCGCAACTTTGGATCCTTCGCCACGGTGAAACGGAGTGGTCCAAGAGCGGTCAATACACGGGACTGACGGATCTCCCCCTCACTGTCGAGGGCGAGCAGCAGGCCGTGGAGGCGCGGAAGGTGCTGGAAGGCATCGACTTCGACCTCGTCCTGACCTCGCCGCTGCGACGTGCCCGGAGGACAGCGGAACTCGCCGGCTATCCGGACGCCGTTCACGAGCCACTCGCCGTGGAATGGAACTACGGCGACTACGAGGGCATCAGCTCCGATCTCATCCGCAAGGACAACCCGGAGTACCTCATCTGGACCGACGGAGTGCCCAACGGAGAGACGCTGGATGAAGTAGCTGCCCGGGCCGACAAGATCATTGGGCGTGTCCTGGAATCGGGCATGGACAATGTCCTGGTTGTGGCACACGGACATTTCTCCCGGATCCTCACAGCGCGTTGGCTCGAAATGGACGCCCGCGAAGGCCGGCACTTCATTCTCGGAACCGCGAAGGTGTGCACGCTTGGTTGGGATAAGCGGACGCCCGCAATTGTCCGCTGGGGCCTCTAAACCATTAATTTTGAAAACTTTTGGCCAATTAGCCAATTGTGCTGGTCAAACTCCGTGTTCATGGGGTAGCTTATATCTTGTTCCCAGAGCGACCCGCCGGGAACCAGGCGCGCATTCACCGGTTAGTCAGCCGGGACAATGCCACAGCAGGCTGTTACGGCCAGAAAAGGAGGTTGGGAAAATGATTACTTTGACTAGCGGACGGAAGTTGACCGTCACTGCTACCCCGGCCTCTGCTGATGACGCGCGCCGTTTTTGCTCTCTGACCCACTCCTGATTCACCGGACCGGCCTGACGCCGGCGGTGTTCATGGCCACCACTCTCCGTGGTTGGCGTTCTGAGTAGTCAGTTGTAGGCGCGGACCCACGCAGCATGCCGCGGGTGCGCAGTTTCCCCAAAGTTCGGAACCAGCTTCTTGTTGGGTCGACTGCAGGAAGCACGCGCTTTTATGCACGACGATTCGGGTTCTCCTGATTCGGTCCGCAAAATCCCCTTATTGGCTTCGGCTATTTATGTCCTTTTGGCTGTTATTTTCTTCGAAATAAATAGCTCTAATTGTTGTGCCTAAATGCCGGGTAATTCTTTGTGAAAGGAGGTGAACCATGCAAAAACGCCCCGAAGAGATGCGTTTCTACAAGAGCAGCGATGCTCCCAAGGACCGCACACTGTTCAACGGCCAGCTGCTCGACCAGCGCCGTGAAGACGTTTTCGTTGTCCTGCACCAGATGGGACTCATCCGTTGATTCCCCTGAGCCGGCCACGAAGGAGTTCAGATGCCGGATATCCATGCTGAACCTCAAGGAGCCCACGCGGCTACGCGTGGGCTCCCCCCTTTTAACTGGTCTGGTCCGGCTTAACTGGGTCGGGTTCGGCCATGACTGTAAGCTCGATTCATGCAGGAGACGAAGCCGCACCGGCAACGAAAACGTGCCCGCTTTGTTGTTCCCAGCCGCAGTGACTCCCTGCTTCGAAACTTCACGGAGCTGGTGGGCGGTCCATTGGGCAAACGCTCGTCTCCCGGAGAGGTTTCCGCGCGCCCGTTCACTGTTGAACGGGTACTCATCGTCCTCACTGTGATCGCGGCTCTTTTGGCCGTGCTCGCAAAGGACTACTGCCGGGTCAATGGCTGGGAAACGCCCGGCCAGTTCTACGCCACCTGCTACTCAGACTTCCCCGAGCTCTTCAAGAACCGCGGCCTGGGCGATGGCGTTTTTCCGTTCTTCACCCAGGGCAGCCTGTTTGAGTACCCGGTGCTCATGGGGATCATTGCCGGGGTCACCGCGCTCATGGTTCCCGGTCAGGGGGTGGGAAGTGAGCGGATCCTGGGGTATTTCGACGTCAATGCGACGCTGATCGTGGCGGTCTGGATGGTCACAGTCATCCTCACTGCCCGGATCAACAAGCGTCGCCCGTGGGATGCCGCCATGGTGGCCGTTGCCCCCGGGATCATACTTGCCGGCTTTATCAACTGGGACATGTGGGCCGTAGGTTTGCTGGCCTTGGGCATGTACTTCTTCGCCCGGGACAAGTTGATCCTTGCCGGCGTGTTCATAGGCCTTGGCACAGCCACCAAGCTCTATCCATTGTTGATCCTCGGTGCCGTTCTGGTCCTTTCCTTGCGCAGTGGAAAGTTCCGGGCCTTCTTCGTCACTGCCGGAGCCGCCTTGGCGTCCTGGCTCGCTGTGAACCTGCCCCTCGCGGCACTGAACCCAGCCGGATGGCGCTACTTCTTCGAGTTCACGCAATCCCGACCTGCCGGCTACAGCTCGCCCTGGTTCGCTTACAACCTGGTGGCGGACCGCCTGCAATGGATGCAGATGAACGCTGCAACCATCAACACGCTGGCCCTCTACCTGTTTATTGCGGCGTGTGCCCTGATTGGAATCCTGGCTTTGTGCGCGCCACAGCGTCCGCGCATCGCCCAGCTGGCCTTCCTGATCGTGGCCGCCTTCATCCTCACCAACAAGGTCTACTCCCCGCAATTCGTCATCTGGCTTATCCCCCTGCTGGCCCTGGCACGGCCGCGTTGGCGCGACTTCCTCATCTGGCAGGCAGCAGAGGGGCTCCACTGGGCGGCGATCTGGATGTACCTTGGACAGGCCACCAGCGGAGGGTCCGTCCAGCACAACCTGGACATGTCCTACTACGTCCTGGCGGTGGGCCTGCACATGGTGGTCACCGCATACCTGATGGCACGGATCATCATGGATATCTGGGATCCTGCCCAGGATCCCCTGCGGATCGACGGCGAAGACGATCCCCATGGCGGGCCCTTCGACGGAGCCCGGGATTGGTTGCGCGTCGACCTCTTGCGGCCGTCGCGATCTGTGTTCCCGTGGAGCCCCCGGCGCGACAGCAGTTCCACAGCAGCCCAGCAATCGGAGGTAAGCAGCGATGGTTGATGTCGCCGTCGTCGGGGCCGGTCCGAATGGTCTGGCCGCTGCCGTGGTCATGGCCCGCGCGGGACTGGACGTGACGTTGTACGAGGCCGCCGATGACATTGGAGGTGGCTCGCGCACCACCGAGCTGATCGAACCCGGCTTCCTGCATGACGTCTGTTCGGCGGTGCATCCGATGGCCCTGGCCTCGCCGTTCTTCCGGGAGTTCGAATTATCCCGTCGCGTGGATCTGCGCATTCCCGAGGTCCAGCACGGTACACCGCTGGACACAGGCGGTGCGGCGGTGGCGTACCAGTCCCTGGAACGGACCGTCGCAGAGTTGGGCATGGATGGTCCGGCCTACGGGCGACTTCTCGGTCCCCTGCTGGCACGGGTTGATGGCGTCGTGGAATTCACGTCGAACCAGTTGCTCCGCCTGCCGAAAGACCCCCTTGCGGCGCTGCTGTTCGGGCTGGCAACCCTCGACCAAGGCACCCCGCTGTGGGGCCGCCGTTTCCGGGAGGAAGCGGCTCCGGCGCTCCTGACGGGGGTCATGTCGCATGCCCTCGGATCCCAGCCGGCACTCAGTTCCACAGGCGCTGGTTTGTTGCTAAGTGTCCTGGCCCATGCCGGCGGGTGGGCGGTGCCGGTTGGTGGTTCCATGTCCATCGCCAGGGCCATGGCAGATGACCTGACCTCCCATGGCGGAACCATCCGCGTGGGTGAGCGCGTCGATTCCCTGGACCAGGTGCGACCCGCGAAAGCCATCCTGCTGGACGTTGCGCCACCGACGCTGGCGCGCTTGGGTGGATCTGAAGTGCCCGACCGCTACCGACGCGCCCTGGAAGCATTCCGCTTTGGGAATGCTGCCTGCAAGGTGGACTTCATCCTTTCGGGTCCCGTTCCTTGGCGCTCTCCGGAATTGGCCAAGGCCGGAACAGTGCATGTGGGCGGTTCGCGGCGGGCCATGGCCGAATCCGAAAACCTCGTGGACATGGGCAAACACCCCGCTGAGCCCTATGTGCTGGTTTCCCAACCGTCACTGGTGGATGCTTCGCGTGCCCCTGAAGGGCGTCAGATTCTGTGGACTTACTGCCATGTCCCCAAGAGCTCCACGGTGGACATGGCAGAAGCCGTTATCGCCCGCATAGAGCGGTACGCGCCCGGGTTCCGTGACGTGGTGGTGGCATCGAAAACCACGACGGCGGCGGCACTGTCCGCGTACAACGAGAACTATGTGGGTGGGGACTTCAGTGCCGGAATGCTGGACTTGCGTGGCTTGGTGCAGAGGCCCGTGGTCTCTCCTGTGCCCTGGAGAACCCCCATGTCCGGTGTGTACCTGTGTTCGTCCTCCACGCCTCCCGGCCCCGGAGTCACAGGTATGCCCGGGTACCACGCCGCGAAACATGCCCTCAAGGACATATTCAATGCACGGGTACCCGGGCTGGGCCTGGGGCTCTAGGCGGGTTAGTTGGCGGCCGTGAAACGGGCGCGGCGGTGTGCCGGGCTTTCGATCTCGTCCAGCATGGCCACGGCGTAGTCCTGGGTGGAGATGGTGTTGCCGGCCGGGGAGTCCTTGGCCACGGTGTATTCGCCCGTACGCTCGCCCGGCTGGATAACGGGTGCCGGTGCCAGAACGGTCCAGTCTAGGGATTCAGGGGACTGCTTCACGGCCTCAAGGGCCTTGGCTGCGGTGGTGGCTTCAGCCTTGTAGGCTTCCGGGAAATCCGGGGAGTCGAGGAGGCGGACGCCATCGACTTCCAGGGTGCCGGCGCCGCCCACGATCATCAAACGGGTGCCTTCGGCATTGCTGTAAGCAGTAGCCATGGCGTCCAACCATTCTGCATGGTCGCCGCCGGTGCGGCTGGGACCCGTCGCCAGCACAACGACGTCGTGGTCCTTCGCGATGGACGCGAACGTCTGGCCGTCGGCCTGGTCTGCGGCCCGGGCGGAAGCGCCGGGAACCTCTGAGCCCTTGCGGGAGATAGCGGTGACCTCGTGGCCACGGGTGATGGATTCGTTGACGATCTGGCTGCCGACCATGCCCGTTGCGCCGTAGACTGCGATTTTCATAGCTCTCCTTGAGGTTGGTATCCTTGCAATAAGACAAAGGTATCTATTGGATACCGATAGCTTCAAAGGAACTCAGTTACCTCATGGATACTAAAGACCTCCCCGCGAACATCCTGGATCCCAATTGCCCGTCGCGCGTGATCTTTCAGCGCATCGGAGACAAATGGGCCTCGCTGGTGATTCAGGTGCTCGGCGACGGTCCCGTGCGTTTCTCGGAACTGCGCAAGATGGTGAATGTGGTGACGCCCAAGGTACTGACCCAAACGCTCCGTGCTTTAGAGCGGGATGGCCTCATTACCAGGACGGTCTACGCTCAGGTGCCGCCGCGCGTGGACTACCAGCTCACGCCCATGGGTGAGTCCCTCCTGCAGCCGTTGTCGCTCCTGCGTGAGTGGGCCGAGAGCCATGTCCCCACCATCATGGAAGCCCGGGAGGCATACGACGACGCACAGGACCAGGCCCTCCTCGGCTCCCCTAACTAGGGGACGGCACTTGATCCAATGAGGCCCTGTTGGGACGTTTGTTGTCCCTAGTTGGGTTGGGTCGACGGAACCGATGCGCGGCTGATCCGGCCGTCCCGCATGGTGGCAACTGCGTCGGTCAGGGGCAGGAACTCGGTGTCGTGAGTGACCATGACCGTCGCCGTCCGGAAATCGTCAGTGACACGGCGCAGGAGCCGGACGATTGACTCGCTCCTTTCGTGGTCAAGCGCAGCCGTGGGCTCATCTACCAGCAGCACCGTGGGACTTCCCATCAGCGCCCGGGCGATATTCACCCGTTGACGCTGCCCGCCGGACAACTGGTGCGGCCTCTTATGCATCGCTGCAGACAGGCCCACCACATCCAGGAGCTCCTCCGCCGTGCGGCGGGCATCCTTCACGGCGTTGCCGCGCAGATGCTCGCGGATGAGCAACTGCTCGAAGGCTGTCAGCGCCGGCAGCAGGTTGGGTTGCTGGAAGATGATGCCCACTTTGTCCCGGCGGAGCTCTGTGCGCTCCGAATCCTTCAAGCCGGAGACATCCTGCCCGTCGATGACCACCAGGCCGGCGGTGGGCTTGACCAATGTTGCGGCAACAGCCAGGAGTGAGGACTTGCCCGAGCCTGACGGCCCCACGAGGGACAGGAATTCACCCCTGCCGACGCCCAAATCCACGCTATCCAGCGCTTTGAGGGTGGAGCCGCCGTCCGGGTATTCGAGCGAAACGTTCACGAGGGTCAGTGCGGAATTCATGATGTATGCCTTTCGAAGAATGTGTTAGTTGCCGCCGAGGGCCAGCAAAGGGTCCACGGTGGTGACTTTGCGGACAGCCAGGACGGCACCGGCGAGCCCGAGGACGACGATCCCTGCCACCGGCAGCAACGTGGTGAGCGGGGTGACAAGGAAAGGTGCTGCCTGGGCGGCAAGGATTCCACCGGCGAAGCCAACTGAGCCTCCGACAGCTGCCCCTGCCAGCAACACGAGCGCTGCCTGCGCCAGGGCATCCCGCAGGACGTAGCCGGAGGATGCGCCCAAGGCCTTGAGCACGGCAATGTCCCTGGTGCGCTGCACTGTCCACACCGTCAGAAAGGCCACGATCACGAGGGCTGAAATGCCGTAGAGGAACGCCTGCATGAGGAGCAGCGAGCCGTTTTCGCTCTTGTACGAGGCCAAGGCCTGGAAGGAAGCGGTGGGGTCGGAGCTGACCGTACCGGCGGCCGCATTGGCGGCTTCGACGCTGACGGAAGCGTCGTCGTCGTACGTCACGGTGAGGACAGTTGCCGTCCCAGGTGCGGCGTGGGCGACAGCGCGCCAGGTATCGAGCGTGGTCCAGACGACGCCGGTGTGTGAGTACCACTGGTCCTCCACAATGTCGGAGACCGTCAGGTCGGTGCCGCCCACACGGAGCCGGCTGCCCTTCGTCAGGCTGAGCTCCTTCGCCAATGTCTTGCCCACGACTACGGTCCCGTCCTCCACAGCGGAAGGAGCTTCCGAACCACCGAAGACGGCCACGTTCGCCGTGCCACTGGGGCTGCCGTCGTTGGCCAGGGATTGGACCCGCGATTGGCTGATGCCCAGCGCCTGTGCGGATTTCACGCCCTGCTGGTCACGCCAGGTCTGAAGCTGGGCGGTGGAAACTTCCGATTCCGTGTAAGACGCTTTCGGTTCGCCGCCTGCCGGTGCGCCGAAAACGATCTGCTGCGCGGGCAAGGCCGTTATGGCTGACGTGGACTGGTTGCCCAATCCCGCGGTCAGGCCGGACAGCATGACGAGCAGCAGCGTGATGAGCGCAACCACGCTGCCCATGAGGGCGAACCGGCCTTTGGCGAAACGAATGTCGCGGATGGCGAGAAACATCGGATTCCTTCTGTTGTTGCGGGCTTGTTCCGTTGCCTTCAACTCTTCCGGCGATGGGCCCCGCGGACATCGTGAGCCGGATGGATTGGCTGGCGCCGGGAGGTTGAACCGGGAGTCAACCGAAAGGTTGATTTGTATGTCCTGGACGGAATATCGGGCTGGCCGGGCGAGGGGCGGGGATACGCTGGAAGGCATGCAGTCCCCCACCGGCGCCACCACGATCCTCCGGGTCCTGCGCGTGTGCCTTCACGTTGGTTTCGCCGTGCTCTTGCTCGTGGCAATCGTCCGGCTGCTGGGCGGCCTGGGCTCTGCCGGTGCGCCATCACCCCTCGCAGTGACCGCCGGTTTGGGGCTTTCGGCTTTGCTGGCCTTGGTGTACCTCGCGGGGACAGTGCTGGAGAAACGGCACGCCAGTGACCCCTCCAGGTTCAACCCAACGCCCTACGCTCTCTGGTGGCTGGCCGCCGTCATGATGCTGTGGCTGCTCTTGCTGCTGGTCAGTGCGGACTTCGCCTGGGTGGCCTTCCCGCTGTTCTTCCTGCAGCTCCACCTGCTTCCGCGGCGCCTGGCACTGCCCGCCATCGGGCTGAGCACCGCCCTGTTGGTGGGTGCTTTGTGGTTCCACGGCAGGGGCTCCGCGGACGGCGGCCTGCAGCTGGCCATGGTGCTGGGTCCCGTGTTCGGTGCGGCTTTCGCCGTCGTGACCGGCCTGGCGTACCGGGCATTGTTCCTGGAGGCGGAAAACCAGCGTCTAGTCGCCGAGGAACTGCGCCGGACCCGCGACGCGTTGGCACAAACACAGCACGACGCCGGCATGCTGGCCGAGCGCGAACGACTGGCCCGCGAAATCCACGACACCCTGGCGCAGGGCTTCTCCAGCATCGTCCTCATGGGGCGGTCCGCCGAGAAGGCCCTGGACGGCGGAAACACCGAGACGGCGAAGGAACAGTTGAGGATTGTCCAGGAGACAGCTTCGGCCAACCTGGCGGAGGCGCGCAGTTTCGTGCGGGGGCTGCGGTCGCCGGACCTGGAGCACTCAGGCTTGGTGGACACCCTGCGCCGGCTCTGCGAAAAGACCGAGACCGAGGCGGCGGCAAGGGGAACAGCCTTGCGCTGCCGCTTCGAACTGGTGGGCACGCCCGTCGAGCTTCCCAACACCTACCAGACCACCCTGCTTCGGGCCGCCCAGGCCTCCCTCGCGAACGTCTGGGCGCATGCGAAGGCGCGTGCCGCCGTCGTCACCCTCTCCTTCCCGGGTTCCGAAGTGACGCTGGACATCTTCGACGACGGCGTCGGTTTCGAACCCACGACGGCGACCGGCACCGCGCGCGGTGACGGTACCGGCGTCGGGCTTCTGAGCCTGCGCGAACGGCTGGCGGCGCTCGATGGCAGGCTGGACCTGGAGTCGGCCCCGGGTGAAGGCACGGTGGTGGCCATCCGCGTACCTTTGCCAACCGGGGAGGGGGCGGCGTGACCGGAATCCGGGTGTTGTTGGTAGATGACCACCCAGTGGTCAGGGCCGGGCTTCGGGCCATGCTGAGCGATTTCCCAGGGGTGAGCGTGGTGGCGGAGGCCGCTGACGGTGACGCCGCACTGGCGGAGTTGAGCAAGCTCCACACCCTCGGCGAGCCGGTGGACCTGGTGCTCATGGACCTGCAAATGGGCAGTGGCATGGACGGGGTGACGGCCACGGAAAAGATCAAAGCCGGTGAAGCAGGGACTCCCCCGCCACCCGTGCTGATTTTGACCACTTACGACACCGACGCCGACATCCTCGCCGCTGTGGAGGCAGGCGCCAGTGGTTACATGTTGAAGGATGCGCCGCCGGAACAGATCCGGCAGGCCGTGCTTTCGGCCGCTGCCGGCCAGACCGCACTGGCACCGGAAGTGGCGGCGCGATTGATGGGGCGGATCAGGAATCCCTCACCCGTGCTGAGCGGCAGGGAAGTCCAACTGTTGGAATTGCTCGCCACCGGCATGAGCAACAGGGCCATCGCCAAGCAACTCTTTATTTCCGAGGCCACTGTGAAGACACACTTGGTCCACATCTATTCCAAGTTGGGTGTGGACAACCGGACGGCAGCCATCGCGACGGCAACGCAGCGCCGGATCATCCGCGGGCACTGACTTCCGGCGCCAGGCACGCGCCCGGCAGTCCTCTGGTGAGGAAAGCAGTATTGGTGAAACGGTTGACCTTTTGCCTTTCAACAGTGACGATTAGTGCACGTTTCGCTATGAGTTAGATCACAAACTGTCACTCGTCGAAAGTTGGCTCACATGTCCGCACCCTCCTTGGGTCTGTCCGGAGCTGCCCCCAACAGCTCTGGACGCATCAGAAAAGGCTCATTCGCCAGGAAGGCCGCGTCCCTCGGTCTCGCCTCACTCCTCCTCGCAGGAACCATCCCGGCCCTCACCTTCGCCGCCGCTGCCAATGCCGCTCCCGGCGACCCCGCGGTCATCAAGACCGTCACCCCGGAAGTACCCGTCGACGCAGCTGGAGTACCCCTCGGGGCGGTGACCGGCTTTACCCAGTCCGGTAACGTCGTCGACCTCTCCACCGAAAAGGGCGCCATCCGCGTCACCTTCCTGGACGACGGCAACTTCCGCCTGGAAGCCGATCCCAGCGGAAAGTTCACCGACCCTGCGAACACCGACCAGGGCGACCCGGCCAGGACAGCCAACATCGTGGTGGGCAAGGACAAGTTCCCCGGCACCACGCCCACGGTCATCGACGGCGACTGGCTGGTCCTGAAAACTGCCAAAATCAGCGTCGAGATCAACAAAGCGACCACCCTGCTCCGTGTTGTAAGGGCCGACAGCTCGCTGGTCCTGGAAGAGTCCGCACCCATCACGTTCGGTGCGAATTCGGCCACCCAGCACCTCGCCCAGCACGACGGTGAGCAATTCATCGGCGGCGGCATGCAGAACGGCCGCTCAGTCCACACCGGCGCACTGATCAACATCGCCAAGAACTTCGACTGGGACGACGACGGCTACCCCAACGCCGTCCCGTACTACATGTCCTCCATGGGCTACGGCGTCCTGCGTGACACGTTCGCCCGCGGCTCCTACAATTTCGCGGGCGAACCAACCACGACGCATGAGGAAAAGCGCTTTGACGCCTACTACTTCGTGGGCGATTACAAGCAGTCTCTGGGCGCGTACACCACGCTGACCGGCAAGCCGATGATGCCCCCGGTGTACGCCCTGGAATACGGCGACGCTGACTGCTACAACCGCTCAAATCCGGGCTATTCGTCCTCCGGATACGGCGATCCCGACGGCGCCAAGCAGAAAACTCCCGACGCCATCAAGACCGCACGGAAGTTCGTTGAGAACGACATGCCCGCAGGCTGGATGCTGGTCAACGACGGCTACGGCTGCGAGTACCAGCAACTCCCGGAAACCGTGAGCAACATCGAGGACGAAACCGCCCTCAAGGTCGGCCTCTGGACGCAACGCTCCCTCACCAACCAGGAATACGAAGTAGGCGAGGCCGGCGTCCGGCTCCGCAAGCTGGACGTCGCATGGGTGGGCCAAGGCTACCGCCAGGCCCTGACGGGCTGCGAAGCTGCCCACGGGGGCATCGAGCAGTACTCGAACGCCCGCGGCACCTCGCTGATGGTGGAAGGCTGGGCCGGCTCCCAGCGCTGCGGGATGCAGTGGACCGGTGACCATTCAGGAAACCTCGACGCCGTCCGCTGGCAGGTCTCGGCCCTCACCGGCGCCGGCAACTCGGGCCTGGCATTCACCACGGGCGACGTTGACGGCATCTTTGGCGGGTCCGCCGAGTCCTACGTCCGCGACCTCCAGTGGAAAGCCTTCGCTCCGGCGCTGTACTCCATGTCCGGCTGGGCCGCGACGGACAAGCGTCCGTGGCTCTACGGCGACGAGGCAACAGCCATCAACCGCCAATACCTGCAGCTCCGCCAGCAGCTCATGCCCTTCATCTACTCGCTCGCGCAGGAATCCTCCACCACCGGCGTTTCGATGATGAGGTCCATGGCCCTCGAATTCCCTGACCAGCAGTGGTCCTACGGTGCCGAAGCGAACAACCAGTTCATGCTGGGCTCCGACTTCCTGGTAGCACCCGTCTTTACGCAGACCGACGTACGCAACGGCATCTTCCTCCCGGCCGGCCATCAGTGGGTGGATTACTGGACCGGCAAGCTCTACCAAGGTGGCCAGATCCTCAACGGCCACAACGCACCCCTGGATAAGCTGCCGGTGTTCGTTCGTGCCGGAGCAGTGATCCCGCAAGGTATCGTGGCCCGCAACGCGTCCTTGGTCCCGGAAGACTCCATGATCACCCTGGATGTCTATGCCAAGGGCCAGGACACCTTCACGCTCTATGAGGATGACAAGGTCACCCGCGAATTCAAGAACGGCAAGTCCTCCAGCCAGCTCTTCTCCGTGGATGCTCCCGGTACCGGCAACAGCAGCGTCAAGGTGTCCATCGGTGAACGCAAGGGCGAATACACCGGTAAGGCCGCAGCCCGCCCCTACGAACTGAAGGTCCACGCCGGTGCTGCTCCCAAGGACGTCAAGATCGGTGGCACCAAACTCACCCAGCACATCACCCAGGCTTCCTACGCGGCTGCTACAACCGGCTGGTACTTCGATGAAGCCAACAACGGCACCATTTGGGTGAAGACGGGCTCCATCGCCTCCAACCAGTCCGCGACGGTCCAGCTCCAGCAGGCAGGTCCGCTCGGCGGCAAGAGCCAGGAAGACACCGCTGCGGAAGTCCGCGTGACCACCGGCCAGCAGGTCTTCCAGGACCAGGAAACCACTGTCACCGCGGCATTCGTGAACACCGGAACCAAAGCCAAGACCAATGTGGTCCTCACCCCGGTTCTTCCCGAGGGTTGGACTGTTGTCTCGTCCTCCGGCGCGACGGCGGCCAAGGTTGAAGGCGGCGCTACAAGCACGGCCACTTTCGTCATCAAACCCGGCCCCAGCGCGAAGGCGGGGCAACAGACTGTGCGGGTAACGGCGTCGTACGCTGCTTCCGGCTCGAATCAATCGGTGACCGGCGGCAACCAGATCTACGTCGCCTACGGGTCCTTGGCCGCGGCGTACAACACCGTCTCCGTCACCACGGTGGCCGGCAAGGCACTCGGGAACTTCGACGGCGGAGGGGCCACCTTCGCTGCCGAGCAGCTGGCTGCCGCTACGGTTCCGGCAGGCGGAGTCCGGCCGGGCAGCACCGTGACGGTGGATGCCGGGAAGCCGACGCAGGTCGATTACACCTGGCCGGCCGTGGGACCCGATGTTCCCAACTCGGTGGCGCTGTCCGCGCAGACCATCGCCGTGAAGGGCAAGGGAACGCACTTGGCTGTCCTCGGATCGGCCGCGGTGGGCAATGGAACGAGCCCCACGTTGACCTTGACGTACGCTGACGGATCCACGGAGAAACAGTCCATCTTCTTCCCGAACTGGCTGCAGCCCTCAGTACTGAATGGCGCCCTGCTCGCGGTATCCGAACAAGGCCGCAACAACGCCAACGGTCCGTCGCCGGAGTACACGCAATACAAGTACCAGGCATTCTCCAACACGGTCCGGCTCAACCCCACCAAGGAACTGGCCTCCGTCACCTTGCCCACCGACACCCGGGTGAAGTTCTTCGACTGGAAAGTCACCTCGCAGCCGTTGCCGGACGTACCGCATGGAGCGGTGTACGCCTCGGAAACGCCGTGGGTCCAGGCACTCAACGGCTACGGGGTGATCGGCAAGAACGTGGCCAACAAGGACTCCGCGTCGTCCCCGGACAGGCGCTGGCCATCAACTACACCGATCCCGCCACCGGTCAGCAACCCGTTTTCTCCAAGGGCCTGGGCGTCCACGCTGCCTCCAAGATCACCTATTACCTGGGTGGCAAGTGCACTTCATTTACGTCCCAGGTGGGCCTTGAAAGCGGCTTCGGCGGCAACATCATCTTCAAGGTCAACGCCGACGGGGTGAACAAGTACCAGTCGCGCACCTATACGCCGGGGTTTGCTCCGGAGTCGGTGTCCGTTGACCTGACGGGCGCGGCTTACGTGGAGCTGGTCGTTGACCCGTCCGGTTCCATCAATGGAGCACATGGTGTCTGGGGTGATGCAAAGTTCACCTGCGCTCCCTAGCCTGACGTTGCAAACAGACGGCCGTCGCTTGCCGCTCCTCCCCGGGGTGGCAGGCGGCGGCCGTCCGGCTGCCGGCCATGACAAGAAAGTGTCAGGGGAACCGGGCATAATGTGGCAAATGGGGAAAACACGTACTTTGATTCTTGGTCTGGCCACGATTGTGCTGGCAGGCTCGCTGACCGCTTGCGACGACGGCCGTTCGGGTGCTGAGGGAGCCGCCAAGCAGCTCGCCTCCTCGCTGTCGGCGCTCGACGTCGGCCAGCTCGCCGTTGAGGGCAAGGATGCTGCCGCGGCCAACGACCAGCTCAAGGCAGTTTTCGAAGGACTCGACGCCAAGCCGTCGGTGCAGTCCGGTGACGTCAAGCTCGACGGCGACACCGCCACTTTCCCTCTTAACTACAGCTGGAACATCGGCTCGGCCAAGTGGGAGTACAGTTCCGAAGCCACCTTGAAGAAGTCCGGTGACAAGTGGGCGGTTCAATGGAGCCCCGCCCTGCTGGCACCGGAGCTTTCCGATGGCGAAACTCTTTCCGTCAAGACCGTTCCTGCCCAGCGCGGCCAGATCCTGGGCGCCGGGGATGCCCCTATTGTGGAGGACCGGCCCGTCTTCCGGGTCGGCATCGACAAGACCAAGATTCCAGCTGAACAAGCGGATGCTTCAGCGCGTGCGATGGCTGCCCTGCTGGGCTTGGACGTTGAGGAATACGCCAAGCAAGTTGCTGCGTCCGGCCCGCAGGCATTTGTGGAAGGACTGGTTCTCAGGGCTTACACGACGGATATCACGGAGGCCAAGATCAAGGCCATTCCCGGTGGTGCCAGCATCCTGGATTCGATGGCCCTCGCACCAACGCGGACCTTTGCACGTGCACTGCTCGGAAGCGTTGGCCAGGCCAGCGCGGAGCAGATTGAAAAGTCCAACGGCGCCTTGCGTGCCGGTGACACCACGGGAACCGGCGGCCTGCAGCAGAAGTACGACACCCTGCTCCGCGGCAAGGACGGTGTTGAGGTCATTGCGAGCACCGAGGCCAAAGCTGAAGGGGAAACGCCCGGCACCAAGGTGTTCTTTTCGTCCCTCCCCGCTCCCGGTACCACCCTCAAGACAACCCTTGACCTGAAACTGCAGCAACTGGCCGAGGAAACCCTTGCTGGCGTTGGCCCGGCGTCGGCCATAGTTGCCCTCCGACCCTCCACGGGCGCCGTGCTCGCCGCCGCCTCCGGGCCGGGGAGCAACGGCTACAACACTGCAATGCTGGGCCAGTACGCGCCAGGATCCACCTTCAAGATTGTTGACTCCCTGGCGATGTTCCGGAACGGCGCAACCCCCGATTCCAAGGTCGAGTGCCCGCCGACGCTGACTGTTGACGGTCGGACCTTCAAGAACGCGGAGGGGTATCCTGAAAGCTCGCTGGGTTCAGTTGCCCTGAGGGATGCGTTTGCCCACTCCTGCAACACTGCCTTCATCAACGCCCGTGACACCGTCAGCCAGGACCAGTTGGAATCCGCGGCCCAGGCTCTTGGTGTGGCTGTTGAAGCCCCCAAACTCGGTGCTGACGCGTTCCTGGGTTCCGTTCCCAGTGCTGCTGAGGGTACGGAGCACGCCGCTTCCATGATTGGCCAGGGCAAGGTGCTCTTCTCGCCCCTCTCGGCCGCTGTCATGGCAGCTTCGGTGGCCAACGGTGCCCCCGTCTCACCGCAACTGGTGCTCAATGCCGACGCCGTGCCGGCCACCACCTCCACGGCCGCTCCCACGGAAAGCAGCTCCGCCACGCCGTCGCCGGACTCCGCGACGGCCAGCGCGCTGCCTGCCTCGCCGGCATCCACCAAGCCGATCACCAAGGAGGAATCGGCTGCCCTGTCCGACATGATGCGGGCGGTAGTAACCTCGGGCCACGCCGGTTTCCTTGCCGCAGTGCCGGGTGCACCGGTCGGGGCAAAGACGGGCACCGCCGAATTCGGTAATGACAACCCGCCCAAGACCCACGCGTGGATTGTTGCCACCCACGGGGACCTGGCGGTTGCCGTGTTTGTTGAAGACGGCGGACTGGGTGCCACCACCAGTGGGCCGTTGCTGAAAACGTTCCTGACCGCGGCGGGCTGATCCGGAGGAGAACCCATGACAGGCAGTACCCAGTGTGTGGTGGTCGGCGGAGGTCCGGCCGGGATAATGCTGGGGCTGCTGCTTGCCCGGGCCGGTGTGCAAGTCACTGTCTTGGAAAAACACGCCGACTTCCTCCGGGATTTCAGGGGCGACACGGTCCATGCGTCCACCGTCCGGCTCCTGGACGAGTTGGGTTTGGGAGAAGGCTTCAGGGCCCTGCCGCAGAGCCGGCTGGAGAACTTCCGGTTGCCTGTTGCCGGGGGTCGCTCGGTGGTGCTGGCCGATTTCGGACTCCTTAAAGAGCCCTACAACTATGTGGCGATGGTTCCCCAGTGGGACCTGCTTAATTTCCTGGTGGCAGCTGCCGGGCAGGAACCCACCTTTACGCTGCGGATGAATACCGAGGTCACGGACCTGCTGCGGGACTCTTCGGGGGCAGTGACGGGTGTGGCGTACCGGACCAGGGACCCGCTGACCGGCTCCCCGCTGGACAGCGGCGAACTGATGGCCACCCTGACTGTGGCGTGCGATGGCCGGGGTTCGGTGCTGCGGCAGCGGGCCGGACTGGCTCCCCACGAATACCCGGTGCCGTTCGACACCTGGTGGTTCCGGCTCCCCCGCACGGCCGACGAGGATGAGCCAGTGGCATCCATAGCGCCGCGTTTCGGCAGCTCCGACGTCCTGCTGAGCCTCACCCGCAAGGACTACCACCAGATCGCCTATCTGGCCGCGAAGGGCTTGGATCCCCAGCTCCGGGCTGAGGGCGTGGAAGCCTTCCGGGCCAGGGTTGCGCGGCTGCGGCCGGATCTAGCCGACCGCGTAGACACCATCAGGTCAGTCGACGAGCTTCACCTGCTGGATGTGAAGCTCAACCGCTTGGCCCGCTGGCATCAGCCGGGCCTGCTCTTGATTGGCGACGCCGCGCACGCCATGTCCCCGGCCGGAGGCGTGGGAATCAACCTCGCGGTGCAGGACGCCGTGGCGGCAGCGCGCTTTATTGCCTCACCGCTGCTCAGTGGAACACTCGACGACGGCCACCTCGCCGCCGTCCAGAAGCGGCGTTGGCTGCCCACCGTGATTGTCCAGACGTTCCAGCGGGTGCTGCATCGCGCCATCTTTGCCCGGGTGATGGCCGGCAAACAGCCCAAGCCACCCAGGATCCTGGTCCTGATGGCCCGGCACCTGCGCGGTTTTCCCAAGCTTCCCGCCCGCATGATCGCCTTTGGACCGCGCCCCGAGCATGCTCCGGACTTTGCCCGGCGAAAGCCGTAGCGCTGCGTCGACGCCCAAGCCAATTGCCGCCGTCGGGCGTTAATACGCCGGCGTGGGAGGATTGAAACGTGGCCCATATTGACGTTTCCGGCATCGACTACTTCCTCTCCGACGGCACCCAGCTGCTCAACGGTGTGACCTTCAAGGTCCCCGACGGCACCAAAACGGCGCTGATCGGACCCAACGGAACAGGCAAGACCACACTGTTCAAGATCATCGCCGGAGACCTCACTCCTGATGAAGGTGCCGTGGGCCGCTCGGGCAACATGGGCATTATGCGGCAGTTCGTGGGCCAGGTCCGCGACGAATCCACCGTCCGCGACCTCCTGGTTTCCACTGCGCAGGCCGGGCTCGCAGCAGCAGCCAAGGCGGTGGAAGAAGCCGAATTGGCCATGATGGAGCACGACGACGAACCCACGCAGATGAAGTACGCGCAGGCGATCGTGGACTGGGGCGATGCCGGCGGATACGACGTCGAGACCGTCTGGGACGAAGTGTGCATGGCCGCTTTGGGGATTTCCTTCGACAAAGCCCAGTTCCGCCGTGCTTCCACGCTGTCGGGCGGCGAGCAGAAGCGCCTGGTGTTGGAAGCGCTGTTCGCCGGGCCGGACGAGCTCCTGCTCCTGGACGAACCGGACAACTACCTTGACGTGCCCGGCAAGCGATGGCTGGAAGGCAAGCTCAACGAGTCCAAGAAGACTGTGCTCTTCATCAGCCACGACCGCGAGCTTCTCAACAACGCCGCCGGCCGTATCGTGACACTGGAGCCGGGCATCAACGGTGCCGGCGCTTGGATCCACGGTGGAGGTTTCGGCTCCTACGTCGAAGCGCGCGCAGACCGTAACGCCCGGTTCGAGGAACTCCGCAAACGCTGGGACGAGGAGCACATCAAGCTCAAGGAACTCGTCAACATGTACAAGAACAAGGCGGCTTTCCGCTCCGACATGGCCAACAGATACCAAGCGGCTCAGACCCGCCTTGCGAAGTTCCTGGAGGCCGGGCCGCCGGAGGCCCTGCCCATCGAGCAGAACGTGAAGATGCGGCTCAAGGGTGGCCGCACGGCCAAGCGGGCCGTCGTTGCAGAGAAGCTGGAACTGACCGGGCTCATGAAGCCGTTCTCCACGGAGATCTGGTTCGGGGACCGGGTGGGCGTCCTGGGATCCAACGGTTCGGGCAAGAGCCACTTCCTGCGTCTTCTCGCGACCGGGGGTACCGACCCGGAGCGCGAGCACCTGCCGGTGTCCGACGTCGTCATCGCGGAAGTCCCGCACGAAGGGTCGGTGAAACTGGGGGCACGCATCCGGCCCGGGTTCTTCGCCCAGACGCATGTCCGTCCGGATCTGCTGGGCCGGACGTTGCTGGAAATTCTGCACCGCGGCGACGAACACCGTTCGGGCCTTCCGCGTGAGGCTGCAGCGGGAGCCTTGGATTCCTATGGCCTGGCGGGTCAGTCGGAGCAGAAATACGAGTCCTTGTCCGGTGGCCAGCAGGCACGTTTCCAGATCCTGCTGCTCCAGCTGTCCGGTGCCACGCTCCTCCTGCTGGATGAGCCCACGGACAACCTGGACCTCCACTCAGGCGAAGCCTTGGAGCGTGCCATCGACGCGTTCGAGGGAACCGTCCTGGCCGTCACGCACGACCGCTGGTTTGCCAAGTCCTTCGACCGCTTCCTGATCTTCGGGTCCGACGGCAAGGTGTACGAATCCGAAGAGCCCGTGTGGGACGAAAAGCGGGTAGAGCGCGCCCGCTGACACCGGACGCTTCCTCACGTCCCGCGCCTTTCGGGGGGGGACGCTCGCTCACGTTCCGCGCCTTTAGGGCGGACGCTTCCTCACGTTCCGCGCCTTTCGGGGGGACGCTCGCTCACGTAGCAGGCCTTTCGGGTGGACGCTTGTTCACGTAACGAGCCTTTCGGGTGGACGCTTGCTCACGTCCCGGCGCGAGAGCTTGAGCTGGCTTCCTAGTTGGCCGCTACCCGATCACCAACGGGTGGTCACTGAGCGAGGGTTGGGTTGAAGGCAGTGGGGTGTGAGCGAGGGTTGGGTTGAAGGGTGTGGGGTGTGGGTGAGGGTTGGGTTGAAGGGTGTGGGGTGTGGGTGAGGGTTGGGTTGAAGGGTGTGGGATGTGAGGGAGGGTTGGGTTGAAGGGTGTGGGATGTGAGCGAGGGTTTGTGCGCAAATGATCACTTGACATGATTAAGTGAGCACAGCCCTGCTACCGTGGAGGCATGGGAACCACTGACCGCCACAGGCTCATCGCCGAACTGCTGCGCGGACAAGAAGAAGTAACCGTCGACGAACTGGTCTCAACCACCGGAGCTTCCGGGGCGACCATCCGCCGCGACCTCGAGATCCTGGCAGCCAACGGTGTGCTCAAGCGAGTGCACGGGGGTGCCCGCAGCCTCCTGGCCCGTGGAGAGAACCCCGGCTACGGGCAGCGTGAACTCGAGGACCACGAGGCCAAAGCCCGCATAGCCAAAGCCGTGGATGGACTCATCAGGGATCGCGAACACGTGTGGCTGGACAGCGGATCCACTGCCACGGAAATCGCACGCCGGCTCAGCACACGAGAGCTCACGGTCATGCCGATGTCCTTGCACGGCGTCCAAGCCCTCACGCAATCCTCGGAGGGCCGGGCTCCTGAACTCATCCTCCCAGGTGGCCGGTTCACCCCGGGTGAGCAGTCTTTCAGGGGACCCATGGCGGAAGCCAACGTCCGCTCGCTTAGGTTCGACGCCGCCGTCGTAACCCCTTGCGCGCTCAACCTCAAAGACGGCCTGCTGGCTCACGACCTCGATGACGCCGCCGTGAAGCGTGCCGGTCTGGAGTCGGCGTCGCGCGTGATCGTCGCGGCCGCGGGAAGCAAATGGAATGCCGGCGCCAGGGCCCTGGTTGCCGCGATGGACAGCGTGGACGTCATCGTGACGGACCTGGAACCATCCCCCGAAGACCTTGCCCAGCTCAACAAACTCTCCGTGGAAGTTGTGATTGCATGACCACCAACACCAGAAGCACCACCAACGTCAGGGCCGCGGCAGTGGCGACGTTCTTGATCTTCGGCATGAACGGCCTGGTCTTCGCCAGTTGGGCAGCCCGCATTCCGGCTGTGACCGAAGCGCTCAACCTCACGTCCGGCCAGATGGGCACGCTCTTGCTCTGCACCGCGGTTGGCTCGTTGCTGGCGTTGCCTTCTGCGGGTTGGGTGGTGGGCCGGATCGGCACGGCGAACACGGTTCGGTTGGCCGGCATCGTGGCAGGAGCCGCGGGTGCGGCAATTGCGTTCTCCCTGATGGCCGCGTCCGTGCCGGCCACAGCCGTAGCGCTCTTCTTCTTCGGCATCGGCATTGGCCTGTGGGACGTAGCCCAGAACATTGAAGGCGCCGACGTCGAACACCGGCTAGAGCGGACCATCATGCCGCAGTTCCACGCGGCATTCAGCGGCGGGGCCTTCCTCGGCGCGCTGATCGGTGCGGGGTTGTCCCAACTGGGAGTCGGCCTGCCCGAGCACTTGCTGGTCATCGCCGCCGTCGCTGTCGCGTTGGCCCTGACCGTCCCCAAGTACTTTTTGCCGCATGAAGCGGTGGAAATTCACGACGGCGGCGGGCCGGCCGCCAAGGGTCCCACGGCTTGGCGGGATGGCAGGACGCTGCTGATCGGCGTCGTGGTCCTGGGTGCCACGCTCACCGAGGGTGCGGGCAATGACTGGATCGCCAAGGCAGCGGTGGACGGGCTGGGTGCTTCAGAGTCCACCGGCGCTTTGCTGTTCGCCCTGTTTGTCCTGGCCATGACCATCATGCGGTTCCTGGGCGGCAAGGCGATCGACAAGTTTGGCCGGGTAGCCGTTCTCCGCGCCAGCATGGCCGCAGCCGCCTTGGGCCTGGCCCTGTTCGTATTTGCGGGCAACGTGGTTTTGGCCGGAGTCGGCGCGGCTCTCTGGGGCATTGGGGCGGCGCTGGCCTTCCCCATGGGTATGTCTGCGGCTGCCGATGATCCCAAACACGCCGCTGCCAGGGTCTCCGTAGTTTCCACCATCGGATACATTGCCTTCCTGGCAGGACCGCCGCTGCTGGGCTACTTGGGAGACCAAACAGGAATCCACCTGGCCTTGCTGGCCATTGGGGCGCCTATTCTGCTGGCTCTCCTGCTTGCCGGTGTCGCGAAGCCCTTGCCGCCCAAATAGTCCTGCCATCCAACGAAGCATTCTCCCGAATGCATACGTCCTGGAATCGCCACCAAGCCAAGAGCACCAAGCCGGCGGCCAGGCAGGCACCGCCCAGGACATCGCTCAGCCAGTGCGCGGAGAGGTACGTCCGGCTGATCATCATGGCGATGATGCCCAACGCGGCCAATGTCGTCATCCACCAACGGCCGGCGAGGACAGCCAGAACCACCAGGAAGGCGGTGGTGGCGGATACATGCCCGGAAGGGTATGAACCGGTATCGGTGAGGACCTTGGCCCCTACCGGCCTTTCCCGGCCTACTACGACTTTGGCCAGCTGGGTGAGCGCCAGTGTGGCTATTCCGGAGCCCGCAACGAATAACGCCGTCACCGGTCGTTTCCAAGCCACCAAGGCGAGGGCCAGCACTCCCTGGGCCGACAGCATCCCCACGTAGCCCACCCAGTTGAGGATCCCGTTGACGCCATCCCAGAAGGGAGAGTGCAACGTAAAGGAGAAGGCCTGCCACCAGGTGTCTACGCTGTTGAAGGCAGGTTGGCCCTGTCCTGCCAGGATCATGACTCCCGGAACCACAAACGCACACAGCAGCAATATTCCAGGGGCAAGCAGCTTCCAGTCCGGTTGCTTTCGGGGAGTCAGGACGCGAATCATCAACTCATCGTAGCCATGGCGGCCCTGCAGTACCGGCAGGCGATACTGTGAAGGGATGCGAGGCTTCGTGGGCAAAGGTCCCAAACGTGTTGTCAAACTCGACCACTTCCTGGTGCGGGCTGTTTCCCGGCAACCGCAGGGCGACCATGACGTCTTCTTCCGGCGGCTTTCGTCCGCGGCGACGAAAGGCAAGCTGTGGTTCGGCATTGCCGGGATCATGGCGACGGTTCCAGGGAAACCCCGCAGGGCCGCGCTCCATGGCTTGCTCGCACTGGGTGTTGCTTCCGGCGTTACCAACGTCATTTTCAAGCGGGCTTTGCCCCGCAGGCGGCCGCTTCCTGAACATCTGCCGTTGTTCCGGTTCGTGAATCCGCAGCCCACAAGCTCTTCGATGCCATCCGGCCACTCTGCGTCCGCTGTGGCCTTCGCGGTGGGCGCAGGAATCGTCTCGCCTGCGATAGGGGTTGCATTGGCGCCCATCGCCGTGGGGGTGGCCTACTCGCGGGTGCACACGGGTGCCCACTGGCCATCCGACGTCGTCTTTGGCTCGGCTTTGGGTGCCGGCGCCGCATTTCTCACGCGTAAGTGGTGGCCTGCCCGCCCGGCGGAGCCGACTCCCCGCCGCACCCCCGCTGAGGTTCCGGCAATTCACGACGGCGAGGGGCTGAGTATCGCGGTCAACGTCCTGGGCGGGTCCTACTCCCCCGAAACCGGAGAGCTGCTGCGACGAGTATTCCCCAAGGCGTATATACGAGAGATTTCCGAAGGGGAGGATGTCGCCGAAGAGGTCAAGGCCGCAGCAACCCGGCCCGGAACCGTAGCGCTGGGTGTGTGGGGCGGCGACGGAACCGTGGGGGCGGCTGCTGCTGCCGCCGTCGAACATTCACTGCCTCTGGCGGTTCTGCCGGGAGGGACGCTGAATCACTTCGCGCGCGATCTCGGCGCCCGCTCGATCGAGGACGTCCTGGACGCCTTGGCCAATGGTTTCGCAGCGTCCGTGGACCTGGGGCATGTTGTTGTCCAGCGCGGGCTCGCTGAGAAGCCGGAGACCTCGGAGCTGGCCATGCTGAATACGGCGAGTGTGGGCGTGTACCCCAATCTGGTCAGGCGGCGTGAGCGCCTGCAGCCGGCCATGGGCAAGCCGCTCGCCAGTGTGGTGGCATCGCTCCGGACCTTCGGCGTGAATTCCCCCACCACGCTCACGGTGAACGGACAAAAGCACAAGCTCTGGATTCTCTACATGGGCAGGGGAAGGTTCTATCCCAGCGACCATGCGCCCATCCGCCGCCCTGTGCTTGATGATGGTGTGTTCGACCTCCGCATGATCACGGCGGACGAACCATTCGCACGTGCGCGTTTGCTGTGGGCCGTCGTTACCGGCACCGTGTCGGCCTCGAAGGTCACCCACCTTGCCGAGGCTACAGAGATTACCGTCGAAGCCATTGGGCAGCCGTTGGTGCTGGCCGTCGACGGTGAACCTACGCCTGGAGTCCGCTCGGCTACCTTCACGGTGAAGCCTCGCGTCCTGCGCGTGTACTCGTCGCTTCCGGTGGCTGACTGAAGCGGACTGACCGGGGTCATCCGGTAGGACTACCCTGACTGAACCCTGAATCATCCCTGAGACAGGCGATTTGGGCGGCCTCCCTGAGTAGCGTGGTGAGTACATTCAAAACTCACCTGCACATTTATGTGCTCCGAGGAGGGGAACGCTTCCATGATCGAAGCAAAGGGCCTGACTAAGGTCTACGGCCAAAAAACTGCCGTCGGCGGTGTCAGTTTCACTGTCCAGGCTGGACGGGTGACGGGCTTCCTGGGCCCGAACGGTGCCGGCAAGTCCACCACGATGCGCATGATCATGGGGCTTGACTCTCCCACATCGGGCGACGTCACGGTCAACGGCCTGCACTATGCGCAGCACAAGGCTCCCCTGCACCAGGTAGGTGCCTTGCTGGATGCCAAGGCTGTCCACACCAGCCGCAGTGCCTACAACCACCTGCTGGCCATGGCTGCAACGCACAGCATTCCTACCGCCCGCGTTCACGAGGTCATTGAGATGACCGGACTCGGTGCCGTGGCGAAGAAGAAGGCCGGAGGATTCTCGCTGGGTATGGGCCAGCGTCTCGGCATCGCGGCCGCACTCCTCGGTGACCCTCAGACCCTCATCCTCGACGAGCCCGTCAACGGACTCGATCCTGAAGGTGTGCTGTGGGTGCGCAATCTGGTCAAGTACCTGGCCAGCCAGGGCAAGACCGTTTTCCTTTCGTCGCACTTGATGAGCGAAATGGCGCAGACCGCCGACCATCTGATTGTGATCGGCCGGGGCAGGATCATCGCGGATGCTCCTGTGCAGGACATCATCGCCGGAGCCCAGCAGGCCAAAACGTTGGTTCGCACCTCGGCTGCCAGCCAGCTGTCGGCCTTGCTTGTGGGAGACGGTGTCCGGGTGGACCAGAGCCAGACGGAGACCCTGGAAGTGGTGGGTCTGCAACCGCGTGAGATCGCCCAGGTTGCCCTGGACAACAACGTGCTGGTCTACGAACTGACGCCGCAGGTTTCCTCGCTGGAAGATGCCTACTTCAATCTCACCAAGGACGAAGTGGAGTACCAATCCCATATGTCCGGTGAGCCTGTCTCTGCCGCCCCGGAAGGAAAGTAAGGACAATGAGCACCATGACTGAAAACCGCACCAAAGCACCGGCCCACGCATCGGCCGGGGTCCGCGGCGTTACTTTTGGGGGAGTAGTCAAGTCGGAGTGGATCAAGCTCCGCTCACTGACGTCCACCGTGATCCTGCTCGCTGTGACTCTTATTGCCACAGTGGGCGTGGGTGCCCTTGCCGTTTTGATCCGCTTCACCTTCCTTGATCAGATGATCAAGCAGGCCAAGGATGCCGGCCAGCCCGTCACCGGCGAGATGCTGACGAAATCCTTCCCGCCGGGGTCCGGATTCGACCTCTACAACCTGCCCAATGCCGGCATCCAGATCGGCACCTTGGTCCTTGGCTCGCTGGCCGTGCTCTTCATTTCGTCCGAGTACGCCACCGGCATGATCCGTTCAACCATGAACGCAGTTCCCAAGCGCATTCCGGCCTTCGCGGCCAAGGCGCTGCTTCTGGTGGTCCTCTCCTACGTCATCACCACCATTGCCGCCGTATTGACATTCCTCATCGCCATGCCCGTCTTCCAGGGCCTGGATATTGATCTGACGTGGTCCACTGACGGTGTCCTGTACAGCATCTTCACCGGTGGCCTGTATGTTGCCGGCGTAGCTTTGATCGGTCTTTCGTTGGGAACCCTCCTGCGCAACTCGGCCGGTGGCGTGACCGTACTTGTCGCACTGTTCTTCGTACTGTCGATCGCATCCGGCTTCCTCTCACTGGTGCCGGGCGACTTCTGGAAGTACGTGCCGCAGTACATTCCCAGCGAGGCTGGTGGCAGGTTCCTTTCCATCGGTCACACCGACGGCGTCATCGACCCGTGGCAGGGTGGGTTGATCTTCCTGGGCTACGTGCTGGTCTTCCTGATTCCGGCCATCATCGTGATCAAGAAGCGCGACGTCTAGGCCGACGTGCCCTCTAGGCTCAATTCATGACTGAAGCTCCACAGATGAAGGACGCGCCGGCCGCCGTGGCCGACGCGTCCTTCGCTGAAATTGCCCAACGCCGCCGGGGCAGGATCCGGCGGTACTTCTTCACGCGTCCCCGTGCCATGGACGCCGTGGTGGTGCTTTGCTACGTGTTGTTGGCGTTGCCCACCATCGTCGCCTCGATCGGTGAGGGCAAATGGCTCGTGGTGGCCATACTGCTCCTTATTGCCTTGGCATTGGTCTTCAGGAGGCAGTTCCCGCTCCAGGTGGTCCTGGCCGTGGCCCTGCTGGAAATCTCGGCGACCATCCTGAACCCCTGGGGCTCCAACGTTTCGGCGGGCCTGTGGTTCGCCCTTTATGCGGTGGCTTCCCTCCGGAAGCGCGGGATCACGTTTGCGGTCTTTATCGCCGCAAGCCTGCCCCTGAGCCTGCTTTACCTGTTCATGTGGACTAGCCCGGCCCAGATGGACACGCTTCAGGACGTTCCGGAGAATTTCCACCTCATCAACAACATCGCCACGGCGGTCACCATCATGTTGTCGAACCTGCTGGCCACGGGCATTGGCATTTCGGTTCGCCAGCGACGGGAACACGAAGCGGAGATCGCTGCCTGGGCCGCCCGGACCACGCGGCTGGGCAAGGTCACCGAACGCAACCGCATCGCCCGCGAAATGCACGACGTCGTCGCCCACTCTTTGACGGTCATGATCAGTCTTTCGGATGGTGCGGCAGTTGTGGTCAAGAAGGATCCGGAACGTGCCGGCGAGGTGCTTGGCGAACTCTCGCGGACCGGACGCACCGCCCTGGCGGATATGCGGCGTGTTCTGGGGGTTCTACGTGATGATTCAGGCCGGCCGGCCCCGCTCACGCCGCTTGAGTCCGGGTACAACCTGGCCAAGCTCCTGGAGGGCTTCCGCACGGCCGGCCTGCCATTGCATTATGCGCACACCGGGCCGGCGTTGCCGGCCGACCCGGCGTTCGAGCTCACCGTCTACAGGATCGTGCAGGAATCCCTGACCAACGTGTTGCGTTACGGACGCTCGTTGAGCCGGGTGGACGTCCAGGTGGCCCGCGACGGCGATGTGGTCACCATTGATGTCCTCGACGACGGACGCGGAACCAGGGACGGTGGCAGCGAATCGATTGGCAGCCTGGGCACAGGGCTGGGCATTGCCGGAATGAATGAACGCGCTGGAATCTATGCTGGAATCGTTACTGCCGGTCCAGGCAAAAGAGGCGGTTGGGCGGTCCACGCCGACCTCCACTGGAACGGCGACAAGGGGGAATCATGACCAATGACATCAAAGTGCTGCTCGTGGACGACCAGCCGCTGCTCAGGATGGGCTTCCGACTCATTCTGGAAGGCGAAGAAGACTTCCATGTAGTGGGCGAGGCGTCCGATGGCGCTGAAGCCGTCCGCCAGGTCGAAGCCTTGCAACCTGACGTGGTGCTGATGGACGTCCGAATGCCCACCATGGACGGGATCGAGGCAACGCGGCGTATCTCCGATTCAGGTTCGGAAGCGCGGGTCATCATCCTGACCACGTTCGACCTCGATGAGTACGCCTTCACCGGTTTGCAGGCCGGAGCCTCTGCCTTCCTCCTCAAGGATGTTGCGCCCGTGGAGCTCGTCCATGCGGTGCGGCTCGTGGCGAGCGGCGACGCCGTCGTCGCCCCGCGTGTAACGCAGCGGCTCCTGGAGACGTATGTCCGGGGCGGTGCAGTGCCGGGCCATTCGCCCGCACCCCACCGGGATCCCTTGCTTGGTGAACTCACGCCGCGCGAAACCGAAATCCTCACGACCATCGCCGAGGGTCTGTCCAATGCGGAGATCGCCCATAAGTTCTTCCTCTCCGAGGCCACTGTCAAGACGCACGTCCGCCGGATCCTGAGCAAGCTGCAGCTGCGGGATCGCGTGCAGGTGGTTGTCTACGCCTACGAGACCGGACTGGTGGTACCGAGCAACCCGGACTATTGATGCGGTGGGCCCGGCCCGGGCCCACTTTCTTCACAAGATGTGCGTTATAGACATTCATAAATGTTTTTAATGACTATTTGAGCCGATTCTGTGTTACCTTCGTCACTACAAGCGCGCCTCCGGCTCCCCCGCGCAGGAAGTCCCAGGCGTCCCGATCGCATCTTTCACTTATCGGAGACGAGTCATGGAATCATCAACCCCCCTGAAACTGGACCACCCGGCTGACGCCCCTCCGGCGCCTTTGGAAACAGGCCTTCGCCGTTCCATGGGTCCGCGTCACCTCATCATGATTGCCATGGGAGGTGTCATCGGCTCAGGCTTGTTCCTCAGCTCGGGCTACACCATCTCCCAGGCAGGCCCCCTGGGCGCAGTCATCGCCTACCTGGTGGGAGCCTTCGTGGTCTACCTGGTGATGGCCTGCCTTGGCGAGCTCGCCATTGCCTACCCGGTCTCGGGTGCCTTCCACATCTACGCTTCCCGTTCGATTGGTCCGGCTACCGGCTTCACCACCGCCTGGCTCTACTGGCTGTGCTGGGCGGTGGCGATCGGTTCGGAGTTCACGGCCTCGGGCCTGCTCATGCAGCGGTGGTTCCCGGGTGTCGAGGTATGGGTGTGGTGCCTGGTGTTCGCTGCCATGCTCTTCGGCTTCAATGCGCTCTCGTCCAAGTTCTTTGGCGAATCTGAATTCTGGTTCTCCATCATCAAAGTCGGAGCGATCATCGCACTGATCGTGTTCGGCGGGGCGGCCCTCTTCGGATTCCATCCACTCTCGGACAACGACCACCACCCGTTCCTGTTCGAGAACTTCAATACCTCAGGCGGCCTGTTTCCCAACGGCTTTTCCGGCGTCCTGGTGACAGCCCTGGCCGTCTTCTACGCCTTCTCCGGCTCGGAATTGATTGGCGTGGCGGCAGGCGAAACCAAGGATCCGGCACGGAACATCCCCAAGGCCATGCGCAGCACGGTCATCCGCCTCCTGATCTTCTTCGTGGGGGCAATCGCCGTCATCGCCGCAACCGTTCCTTATGACCAGGTGGGACTGGATGAGAGCCCGTTCGTCACTGTTTTCTCGTCCGTAGGCATTCCCTTCGCGGCGGACATCATGAACTTCGTCATCATCACCGCCCTCCTGTCCGCCGGAAACAGCGGCCTGTTCTCCTGTGCCCGCATGCTCTACTCCCTTGCAGACGAAGGGCACGCTCCCAAGGCGCTCAAGCGCCTCACCCGCCGGGGCATCCCACTCCTTGCCCTGTCCGTCAGCATGGTGGGAGGGCTGGCGTCCCTGATCAGCAGCGTGGCTGCTCCGGAGACCGTGTACCTGGCCCTCGTCTCCGTAGCCGGCTTCGCCGTCGTCGGGGTATGGATGTCCATCACCGCCTCGCATTTCTTCCATCGCCGGGCCTTTGTCCGCAACGGGGGACGGGTGGCTGACCTTGCCTACAAGGCACCGTTCTTCCCTGTAGTTCCGATCCTGGCCTTCGGACTGTGCCTGCTCTCACTGGTGGGCATTGCGTCCGATCCTGCGCAGGTCGCTGCCCTCTACTTCGGTATCCCCTTTGTGGCTGCCTGCTACCTGTATTTCCACTTCCGATACGGCCGGACTGTGAAAGTAAAGCAGTCGGTCTGATCCAGGTTGCCACGTCAGGCGGCAGGGCAATATTGCCCCGCCGCCTGACTGTCTTGAAAGGGGGAGGGCAGGATGGCCCAAACAACCCAGTCCACGGAACCGGCCGGGAAGTTTTCCAGTTGGTTGGAAGTTGACGGTGACGCTTTTGATGGCAACGTCCGATCCATGATGCAACTCCTGGAAGGCCGGGCCTTGCTGTGTGCCGTGATCAAATCCGACGCCTACGGCCACGGGGCTGACATGTTGCTGCCGTTCCTGGTTCGTCAGGACGTTCCCTACATAGGGGTGGGGTCGAACCACGAAGCAGAACTGGCGCGGAGACATGGTTTTCAGGGAAAACTGCTCCGCGTTCGAGCAGCGGCCCCGCAGGAAGTCAGGGCGGGCATGGACTTCTCCATTGAAGAACTCGTCTCTGATCCGCAGAGTGCCTTGGCCATGAGCGGGATCGCCGAGGAAACGGGCCGGAAATTACGGGTGCACCTGGACATTAACTCGTCGGGCATCAGCCGCCACAGCCTTGACGTGTCTTCTTCCCGCGGCAGGGCCTGCGCAGTTGGGATCCTGAGCCAGCCCTGGCTTCAACCCGCCGGCATCATGACGCATTTTCCCTGCGATGACGTGAAGAACATAGAAGAATCGCTGCGGCGTTTCAGGGCCGAGTCCGAAGCTATCCTCCAAGCCGCGCAAGTGCCCCGCAGTGAAGTGCTCCTCCACGCGGCGAACTCATTTTCAACCCTGAACGTCCGGGCGTCGTGGATGGACATGGTACGGACCGGGGCCGTCCTCTACGGTGACACGGAACCCGCGCAGTCCGGATTCAGCCGCTGCCTGACCTTCAAGGCACGTATCGGCTCGGTGAACACCTATCCCGCGGGAAGCAAGGTGGGCTATGGGCTGACCCATACCCTGGCGACAGAGTCCCGTTTGGCAACAGTCACTGTGGGCTATGGCGATGGGTACCGACGCGCACTTGGCCGTCGAAGCGCCGACCATCGCGGCGATGTCCTGGTCCGCGGCCGACGCGTGCCCATCGTCGACGTGATTTCCATGAACTCCATGGTGGTTGATGTGACATCCGTTCCGGAGGTCCTGCCCGGGGACGAAGTGGTCCTGTTCGGGCGCCAGGACCGGTCCGAAATCACTTCGGGAGAGCTTGAAGCAGCCAACGCCGGAATTCTCGCAGATTTGTACACGGTGTGGGCCAAGGACGCCAGGATCCTCAGGGTCTGCGCCAACGTGTGAGAATGGCGTGAGCGCTTGGTGGAAGGAGCCTGATTCGTGGATGTGTCAACAGAGGCTTCGTCGTTGGCGCAGGGCCTTCGCCTGATCCGGCTGGTCACGGACCGCGAAAAGCAGGGACGCCAACTTTTGGGAGTCTCGCAGTTGGCTGCGGAGCTGGACATGGAACAAAGCCGGGTCTCACGGTTGGCGCAGGAACTGTGCGATCTTGGGCTGCTGGAACGCGTGGATCGGGGTCCCTTCCGCACAGGGCCGCGGTTCTTCACCCTGGCAGCCTCCCTGAACGGAGGCTGGGTCCAGCAATCCGGACCCGAGCTTGAGGAGCTGGTGTCCTCTTATGGATTGCGCTCCAGGCTCTCAGTGCGCGACGGGGTCCGGGTGCTCCTGCTGCGTTCTTCCGCCAACAACTCTGTCCTTGGCGGCTTCGCCAAGCCCGGCATGGTGACCCCTGTGTGGTGCACGGGCGCCGGCCGGGCCTTGCTGTGGGACCATTCGGCAAAGGAGCTTGAGGGTCTGCTCCGCGAGGCCAACTTCATTGGCGTTGGCGGCCCCGCCGCGGCGCATTCCGCAGCGGAGGTGGCCACCCTCATGGACAAGGACAAGCCACAGGGGTATGTCTTGGCTGCGGAGGAATTCGAGCACGGCGTCTGGGAGCTGGCAGTACCGGTCCGGGCAGGCGGAGCCCGCATTGTTGCCGCACTCAGTGTCCTGGGAAGCCGCGCCGATCTGGAGAAAGCGGCTCCACACATTGCCGCGGCGCTTCAGTCCGCTTCCAACCGGCTCGGCAGCGCGGCCCAACCTCAGGATTGACCCGTCAGCCTGACTGTCCTCCAACTGAAGACTCAAGCCAGTCCCGCCACGAACCAAGAGCCATGGCGAAGGCTTCGCGCTGGGGTTCCAGACGTGATTTCGGGCCGACAATCTGCAATGCAGCAGCGACTTCGCCTTTGAAGTCCCGGACGGGCGCGGACAGGGAGTAGAGGCCCGGTTCGGCTTCCTCGTCCACGATCGAGTAGCCGCGTTCCCTTGCCTTGGCCAACCGCTCCAGGAAATCGTCAACGGACACAGGCGTATTGGGCCCGTGCTTCACGAACTCGACTCCGTCAAAGATCTTCCGGACGTCTGAGTCCGGCGCATCCCACAAGAGCGCCTGGCCGGCGTCGCTGCAGTAGGCGGGGTAGGGCCGGCCAAGCCAGGAACCCACCAAATTGGCGCTTTCAGGCACCTGCTCGCCAATGGTGACAGTACTGTTTCCGCTCAGTACACCCAGGAAGCAGGCTTCGTTGGTTTCGGATGCCAGACCCTCCAATGCGGTCAAGCCGTCAGTCTTCAGCCGCTGTTCGGTGACCAGCTGCGCGTCCGTCAGGAAGGACCAGTCCAGGCAATACTCACGCTGTTCGGTCCTTGTGAGGAAACCTTCCAACTGTGCACCTTTGAGGCTGCGTGAGACCTGGCTGCGGTCCTTGTCCAGGCGGGCTGCAATGTCAGCCACCGTACCGCCGTCGAATCCTTCCGCGTGACGCGCCCCAACGGTGAGTAAGGCCATCATGCCGCGGCCCATGCTGGAGGTCTTTGACATGGATTGATTCTAGTCAGCCCCGGGGGCCGGATCGGTACGGCGTCAGTGAATGGCGAACACCCGTGCCGGAAAACCGCTGCCCTCCAAGGGCTTTGCCCACGTGGCGATCAGCATGGCGCCGGATTCCGGTAGTTCATCCAGCTTGGCCAGCAGCTCGATCTGCCAGCGGTCCTGGGCCAGGACGTATGTTTCCAGGCTGAAGTCCTGCCGTGAGGTAGCCATGCCGGGATCCGTGTCGGTCTGCTCGTGGCCTACGGCAGCAACGGAGCGCTCCTCGACCAGATACCGAAGCACCTCCTGGGACCACCCGGGTGTGTGGCTGATGCCGTCGTCATCCCTGTTGGCCATTGCCGATGCGTCCGGCCAGTGTTTGCTCCAGCCGGTCCGAAGGGCAACGAACGCCCCGTTTGGGACGGCCCCGTTGCGTGCTTCCCATTGCCGGACATCGTCAAGGGTGGGGGTTGCGTCCGCATCGTTTCTGACACGGTGGCTGATGTCCAGGACAACCAGGGGAAGCATCATGTCCTCCACAGGTATCTGGTCCAGCGTCCGGCCTCCCCGGACAAAATGCGACGGCGGATCCACGTGCGTGCCCCACTGGCCCACAATCGAATACCTGTGGGCGGTGAATCCGTCGCCCTTTTCCATATCGAAAAGGGCTTCCCGTGTCTCGTCGGGAAAGGCCGAAAAGTGCGGTTGGCCGGGGTGGAAGGCGTGGGTGAGATCCGTGAAGGTCCTGTTGCGGAGGAGTGGTGCAACCTCTTCCCAGACTGAGGCGCTCATGATGCCACCCGCATTTCGGTGCGGGAGTCCATAACACTGCTTGAGACGCTGAGGGGTCCCGAAACCTCGATCACGGGAACCTCCCATGGGTGAATGTCGACGATCGTCTGGACGAGCTGTTGGACGGCGGTGTCGTCCAGGGAGTCGTCAAAGTACGTCGTGAAGACAAAAGTGGGTGAGATGGTCCGCTGGCCTACCCTGCCCAGGGTGGGATTGGCTCCTTCTGCCACTGTGAATCCCTCAAAGCCGGCCGAGGATTCGAAGACATGGTGGTAGTTCCCGAACCCGCCCAGCTCCGGGGTTGATGTCAGCGCGTCCAGCAACGAGGCGATACCGGCGTCGGACTCAAGGGCCTGAAGCTGACCGTCGGCGAGCTGGGTCATCGTCTCTACCGAAATGGGCCAGTGGATGCGAAGCTTCCGCACCGGTTTCAGTTCGATGTTCATGGCAGTGGACCTTCCGTCAGTTGCTGTTGCAAGCCATCGTGCCATGACGTGACGAGCATTACAAGCATATCGAAATGCTTATTATGCACGCCGGTCACAATTCCGGAGTCTTCACCGGTCACAGTCCTGCCACAGATTCCCCATGTACAACTCACAGTGACTGCAGCTTTGATGGAGGCATGACATCTCCTCAACAGCCGCACCCGAACCACGACAAGGGACTGGAGTTCGACCTCTCCACGCTCCTGAGCCGGCGGCGGACCTTGGGCGTTCTTCTCGGGACGGGAACCGTTGCCGCCCTCGCCGCCTGCACGCCGGGGACGCAAGGCGGCGGTGCGACGCCGTCGGGAACCTCCACCGGTACAGTCACCCCATCGCAAGGCACGACGGAGGCCACCTCACCGTCGGCGGAGGCCACCAGTACGGTGACCCGCGCCTTGGCCGAATGCGGGGCGGAAATCCCGGAGGAAACGCTGGGACCATACCCGGGCGACGGCTCAAACGGACCCAACGTCCTGGAGGCTTCGGGAGTTGTTCGACGGGACATCAGATCCAGTTTCGGAGCGTCCAGCACGAAGGCCGCAGGAGTGCCGCTCACTGTCACCTTGACGCTTCTGGATAACGCCAACGGGTGCTCTCCCCTGGCGGGCGCGGCTGTGTATGTTTGGCATTGCGACCAAAACGGTAAGTATTCCCTCTACGATTCCGGCCTGGAAGACGAGAACTACCTGCGGGGCGTCCAGGAATCGGATGAAAATGGCCAACTCACTTTCAGTACGGTCTTTCCCGGCGCCTACATGGGCCGCTGGCCTCATATTCACTTTGAGGTATTTGAGTCGATGAGCAACGCAACCAAGGCGGGCCAGGTGCTGGCGGTGTCGCAGATAGCCTTGACTGAGAGCGCCTGCAAGACCGTGTACGCGACCGCCGGTTACGAAAACAGTGCCCGAAGCTTCCCGAAAACCACCCTGTCCTCTGACAACGTCTTTGGTGACGATGGGGGCATATACCAGTTGGCGACTATTTCCGGCTCGGTTGCCGGCGGCTATACGGCCGCCCTGAACGTCACGATCTGACCCCGTAGCTGTCCGGGGCAGGGTGCAAGGCGGTCCGGACAGGCGGTTGAATCCATGCGGCTAGACTCGGGAGCATGCCTTCAAACGCTTCCGCAGCAGTTGACCATATCCAGGATCTCGGCGCGTACGTCTCGGCGTCGCCGTCGAGTTTCCACGCAGTGCACGAGGCCGCCCGCCGCCTTGACGAGGCCGGTTTCACTGGATTGGACGAGCGGCAGCCGTGGGACGGTGGAGCGGGAAAGTTCTATGTCATTCGTGACGGCGCGTTGATCGCCTGGGTTACCCCCACCAATGCCGGACCCACCACCGGCTTCAACATCCTGGGTGCACACACAGATTCACCGTCCTTCAAATTGAAGCCGAAACCCACCACCGGCAAGTTCGGCTGGCTCCAGGCGGGAGTCGAGGTCTACGGTGGCCCGCTCCTCAACTCGTGGCTGGACCGCGAACTGCAGCTCGCCGGCAGGCTGGTCATGCGCGACGGCACCGAGCACCTCACCTCAACAGGGCCGCTGCTGCGTTTTCCCCAGTTGGCCATCCACCTTGACCGGGGCGTCAATGACAACGGTCTGCACCTGTCAAAGCAGCAGCACATGAACCCGATCTTTGGCCAGGGCGATCCCGTGGGCGAGGACCTTCTGGGACTGCTGGCCGCCGGCGTCGAGGGCGCCTCGGTGGATGCCTCCGAAATCGGCGGATACGACGTCGTGGTGGCGGACACGCAGGCTCCTGCGGTTTTCGGGGCGAAGGGCGAGTTCTTCGCCTCCGGGCGCATGGACAACCTTTCCTCCACTCACGCGGGGTTGGTGGCCTTGATTGCCCATGCTTCCTCGTCCCCGGAGGACGGCCCGATCGCTGTTCTTGCAGCGTTCGATCACGAGGAGATCGGCTCCAATTCGCGCTCGGGCGCTTGCGGTCCCATCCTTGAGGACATGCTGGTGCGCATCTCTGACGGATTGGGAGCCTCGGTGACCCAGCGGCGGCAGGCCGTAGCGGCGTCGTTCTGTGTTTCCGCGGACGCCGGCCACGCTGTCCATCCGAACTACGCCGAGAAGCATGACCCGGCGAACAAGCCGGTTCTCAACGGTGGTCCCCTCCTGAAGATCAATGCCAACCAGCGCTACGCCACCGATGCCGCGGGAGCTGCGCTGTGGGCCAGGATGTGCGCCGAGGCGAACGTGCCCTACCAGGAGTACGTCTCCAACAACGATCTTCCCTGCGGATCGACCATCGGCCCGTTGACTGCCACGCGCCTGGGGATCCGCACCGTGGACGTCGGCATCCCGCTGCTGTCGATGCACTCGGCGCGTGAGCTGTGCGGTGTGCAGGATCCGCATCATCTTGCGGCGGTGACGGAACTGTTCTTCCGGACGTCGGTCTAGACGAAAGCCTCAAACACTCGTTTCGCGCATATTTCGAATGTTTTCATAAGGAAACTTGTGTTGACTGTGACAATACATTTTGTGCAGTCTCCCTTTTTTGGAGGTGTCAAAATGTCCAATTGCACAGCAATCCGCCCTCTGGTGCTGGCTAGTGTGGGAAAGTCGTGTGGCCCGTGGCACACCACTCATGGCCCAACTCAAACCCAAAGGACGGCGCCGATCCATGCACGCTGACCAACAGCTTTCAAAGTCACTGAAACCCCGCCACCTCTCCATGATCGCCATTGCGGGCGTCATCGGAGCAGGTCTGTTTGTTGGCTCCGGTGCTGCTATCCAGCAGGCCGGACCCGGCATCCTGGTGGCCTATCTGGCCGCCGGCCTGGTTGTCATTCTCGTCATGCGCATGCTTGGTGAGATGGCGGCCGCCAACCCGGAGACGGGCTCGTTTTCCACATACGCAGACAAGGCCCTTGGCCGCTGGGCAGGGTTCAGTATTGGCTGGCTTTATGCCTGGTTTTGGATCATCGTCCTCGGCATCGAGGCAACGGCGGGTGCCGCCATCATGCACCGCTGGGTTCCCGGCGTCGATCAGTGGATCTGGGCGTTGGTTCTCATGGTTCTCCTGACGCTGACCAACCTCGGATCAGTCAAGTCCTACGGCGAGTTCGAATTCTGGTTCGCTTCGATCAAGGTTGCGGCGATCGTGATCTTCCTCCTTGCAGGCATCGCAGCAATTCTCGGTCTCATGCCCGGTGTATCCGCCCCGGGTGTCGCCAACCTGCTGGACCAGGGCGGCTTCATGCCCAACGGTCCCGGCGCAGTGTTGGCGGGCATCCTCGTCGTGGTCTTCTCCTTCTTCGGTGCCGAAATCGCGACCATCGCTGCGGGTGAATCCGAGAACCCCGTAGACGCCGTCAAGAAGGCCGTGAAGTCCACAGTGTGGCGCATCCTGATCTTCTACATCGGCTCCATCGCCATTGTTGTCACGCTCCTGCCGTGGAACGACGCATCCGTCGCCAAAAGCCCCTACGTCGCCGTCATCGAGCTTTATGGCATCCCGGGCGCCGGCACCATCATGGACATCGTGGTGCTCACCTCGGTGCTGTCCTGCCTGAATTCAGGGCTCTACACCGCCAGCCGCATGCTCTTCTCGCTCTCCCGGCGCGGCGATGCTCCCAAGTCGTGGATGAAGATTTCCAAGCGCGGTGTCCCCGCAGCAGCCGTCCTTGCTTCCACGGTGGTTGGTTTCATCACGGTTGGCTTGAACTACATCGCGCCGGACACGGTGTTCCTTTTCCTGGTGAACACCTCGGGCGCGATCGCCCTGTTCGTGTGGCTGGTCATTGCGACTTCCCAGCTCATCCTGCGCAGGCGCATGGGTGCTGCAGCGAAGCAGCTCGAACTCAAAATGTGGTTCTTCCCGTACCTCACCTGGATCGCCATCGGCAGCATCGTGGCGCTCATCATCGGCATGGTCATCCTCGAGTCCACCCGCGAGTCGCTGTTCCTGTCGCTGGGCCTCGCCGCTGTGGTGGTGGGCATCGGAGTGTTCCGCTACCGCAGGAACGGTGGCAGCCCGCACCAGGATGCCGCTTCAGCCGAACCTTCCGCGGTCGGTTCCGGCCCGGCGTCGTAAGTTTCTTTCTGATGCGGGGCAGTTGCCGTCGGTGTTCGACGGCGGCTGCCCCGTTTCGTTTTGGCCCGGCATGATGAGCGGCTGCTTGGGCTACGCGGCTGCGTGGGCTACTGGGCCAGGCCGATCACCAGGTTGATGGTGACGGCAAGGATCACCGTGCCAAACAGGTAGGAGAGCAGGCTGTGTTTCAAGGCTTCCCCCCGGATCCGGTGGTTGCCGAGGTTGGTGTCGGACACCTGGTAGGTCATGCCCAGGCTCGTGGCCAGGTAAGCAAAGTCCGTGTACTGGGGTGGCCGTTCCTGGTTGAAGCTGATTCCGCCCACCTCACCTCCGGCATCTTCTGCAGGGCTGTAATAGAGCTCCGCGTAGCGAAGCGTGAAGAGGGTCTGCACCAGCATCCAGGACAGCGCGACGCAGGCAAGTGCCAGAGCCCCCGAAGACAGGCGTGATCCGGTGCCTTCCGTGTGGGAGTTGACGATCACCGCCACGGCCGCGGCAATACTGGCAAGGTTCGCGATGAGGATCAGGAGATCGGTGACTCCGCGGGAAGGGTCCTCGGACGTGGCATGCTGCTCCGTTTGGTCGGGGTCCATCCGCGCGATCACCAGCCAGACCCACGCTACATAGACCAGTGCTGCCGTCGCCCAGCCCACGGCGGGCGCGTCCACCCAGCTCCCTGCCAGCCCCGTTGCGAGGAACGTCGACGCGCCGGCAACTATCATGGCGACGAAGCGCAATCTGCTGCGTCGGACCCTGACGCTTTTCGCTTGCCCGCCGCTGGTCACGGTTGTTCCCGTGAGGTGGAGTCCTGGGAGATCTTCTTCGCCTGGAGGATGCCGTCCCTCACTCCAGCGCGGACCACGAAGTACAGGGCGTAGAGGGCTATCGCGGCAAAAACAACGGTCAGGACCAGGTTGTTCAACGGTGTGGCATCCATGGCGCCACTCTAACGGGACGTCCTCTAGGTGCCAGGAATCCACGAATCGGACATGTTCGTGTTACTGTCTTTGTCGCTGTCAAGGAGAAAAACGAAAGTTGCTTTCTCCTGATCACCTTGCGCGGGTGGCGGAATGGCAGACGCGCTAGCTTGAGGTGCTAGTCCTCGAAAGGGGGTGGGGGTTCAAGTCCCCCTCCGCGCACAGAGAAACCCCTGGAAGATCCACGATCTTCCAGGGGTTTTGTCGTTGGGCCATGCGGCATGACGCCGACCCAGGCGGATTTATCCACATACGCCAAGTGCCCCGTTCCGGGCCGGGATCCGCCCGAATAGCTTTGAGTGCAGGAGATGCACTAAGATATTGAAGTCTGTGTTACGCCCTCCTTCCGAATCTTCGGCGGGGGAGCGGTGCACAGCATCGCAAATGAACCTCCTGTTACGGAAATACCGTAACCGCTTAGCCCAAAGGAGGTGGGTTCACATATGCGTCCTTACGAATTGATGGTAATCATCGACCCCGAGGTCGAAGAGCGTACCGTAGAGTCGTCACTTCAGAAGTTCCTTAATGTCATCACCACCGATGGTGGAACCATCGAAAAGGTTGACATCTGGGGCCGTCGCCGTCTGGCATACGACATCAAGAAGAAGTCCGAAGGTATCTACGCCGTGGTGAACTTCACCGCTGCACCGGCTACCGCCAAGGAACTTGATCGCCAGCTGTCTCTCAACGAGACGATCATGCGCACCAAGATCATCCGCCCCGAAGACCAGAAGGTCGTTGCTGAGTAATCAGCCCCTTCAAAATCTTTACACCGCAGGAACGAACAAGGAGGCAGTAGATGGCAGGCGAAACCACTATTACGGTCATTGGTAATCTCACCAATGACCCGGAGCTGCGGTTCACCCCGTCTGGCTCAGCAGTAGCGAACTTCACCATCGCTTCTACTCCCCGGACCTTTGACCGCCAGTCCAATGAATGGAAGGACGGGGAAACCCTGTTCCTCCGTGCATCGGTATGGCGCGAAGCAGCCGAGAACGTAGCCGAGTCCCTCACCAAGGGCATGCGCGTGATCGTTTCCGGCCGCTTGAAGAGCCGTTCCTACGAAACAAAAGAAGGCGAAAAGCGCACCGTTATCGAGCTTGAGGTCGACGAAATCGGCCCCAGCCTGCGTTACGCAAATGCCAAGGTCAACCGTACCCAGCGCTCCGGCGGTGGACAGGGTGGCTTCGGCGGCGGTAACTCCGGTGGCTTTGGAGGTGGCGCTCCTGGTGGAAACCAGGGCGGCGGCAACTCCGGTGGAAGCTGGGGCGGCAACCAGCCCGCACAACAGCAGGATGACCCTTGGGCTACGCCCGGTGTCAGCAACGCTGGCGGCTGGGGCAACGGCCCGGATTCCGAACCTCCCTTCTAAACACCACATTAAAGTCCGACGCCGGACACCCGCCGGGACTGCCGCAAGGCACCTTGGCGATCACCGCCGTCGAACACCACCATCCCGTGGATCAATATCCACGGGCTCCATAGAAAAGGAGCTCCACGATGGCTAAGGCTGAACTCCGTAAGCCCAAACCAAAGTCCAACCCCTTGAAGGCCGCTGACATCACTGTCATCGACTACAAGGACGTAGCACTGCTGCGCAAGTTCATCTCCGACCGCGGAAAGATCCGCGCTCGTCGCGTTACTGGCGTTACCGTTCAGGAACAGCGCAAGATCGCCCAGGCAATTAAGAACGCCCGCGAAGTTGCTCTGCTGCCTTACTCCGGCGCTGGCCGCGGCTAAGGGAAGGGATTAACTAACATGGCAAAGCTCATTCTGACCCACGAAGTAACCGGTCTCGGTGCTGCTGGCGACGTTGTCGAGGTCAAGGACGGTTACGCACGTAACTTCCTGCTGCCCCGCGGTTTCGCACTGACCTGGTCGAAGGGTGGCGAGAAGCAGGTTGAGTCCATCAAGGCTGCCCGCGCTGCTCGTGCCCACGCTTCCGTTGAAGCTGCACAGGCACAGGCCCAGGCTCTGTCCTCCAAGAAGGTCAAGCTCGAGGTGAAGGCCGGCGAGTCCGGTCGTCTCTTCGGTACCGTCAAGCCGGCCGACGTCGCTGCTGCTGTTGAGGCCGCTGGCCTCGGCGCCATCGACAAGCGCAACGTTGAACTGCCGAACCACATCAAGTCTGTCGGTTCGTACCAGGCCAACGTTCGCCTGCACGAGGACGTTTCCGCTGTCATCGACCTCGAGGTCGTTGCAAGCAAGTAGTCTCTGACTGCAAGAAAGGCCCCCGCTACCGGATTCCGGTGGCGGGGGTTTTTCTGTGCATCGAAGTGACAGTTAATGCCAATGTTGATGCGGCAAAGTCAATTGGTGGGAGCAACGCTGGGGGTTAGGCCGCTTGTAGCAGCTGGTTTAGCCGGTTGGCTGGGGTCTCGAGGTTCAGTGTTGGTCTGGGGCGGCGGTTGAGTTTCGCTGCGACCAGGCGGATGTCCTCGGGGGTGTGCACTGAAAGGTCAGTGCCTTTCTCGAACCAGAACCGCAGGAGCCGGTTGGTGTTTTCGTTGGTGCCGCGCTGCCAGGGCGAGTGCGGGTCGCAGAAGTACATCGTCGTATCGAGAGCGGTCTGGATTTTTGCGTAGTCGGCCAGTTCGGTGCCGCGGTCCCAGGTGATCGACCGGCGCAGGTGATCCGGGAGGAGGCCATCTCCCGGATCATCGCGGCGGCAACGGTTTCCGCGGTGTGGTCCCCTGGCAGGTGCAGCAGGATCGTGAACCGGGTTGAGCGTTCCACCAAGGTTCCGATCGCTGTCCCGTTGGCGCCGATGATGAGGTCACCTTCCCAATGCCCGGGCACTGCCCGGTCCTGGACCTCGGCGGGACGTTGGCTGATCTTGAAGGCCTCTTTATAGGGGCTGCTGGCGCGCCGGTCAGTGCCGTGGGGGATGCGTTGTTTGCGTTTCAGGCTGAGCTTTTCGGCCAGGTCCGCCCGCAGGTTCCCGCGGGTTTGGACGTAAAGGGCCTGGTAGATCGTCTCGTGGCTCACCTGCATAGTCTGATCGTCACCGAAGTAATACGCCAACATCGAGGAGATCAGCTTCGGACTCCACCCGTCATCCATCCAGACGCCGATCAGCCGGCACAAACCCTCGTCCTTGGCCAGCCTGAAGGGTTTGGGACGGCGCCTGTCCTGATGCGCTTTGGCGTGAGCGACCGAGGCGTAGTACTTCCCGTCCGCGCTCGTGTGGCGTTTGACCTCCCGCCAAACTACGGACTTATCCCGCCCGATCAATGCGCCGATCTTCGCGTAACTGAGGCCCACCCGCACACCCATCTGGATCATGCCTCGCTCTTCCAGACCCAACGCACGGCCAGGGCCCCCGACTGAAGGAGCAGGATCGGCAAGACCTCCGGTAGCACCCCGGTTCACGGTCATCATTAGGCCAGACTGAACCCACCAATTGTGCCCGGTAGCGTGCACCGCCCCGACACGCCGGGCAGCAGTACGAACAGGCATCCCCGCACACACCAAATCAAGAAACTCAGTACGCGCAGCCTTGGGGAACAACTTGACCATAAAACGCTCCATCAATCAGAGCGTTGCAACGACCCTATGACTTTGCCTGCCTGGAACTGTCATTAACTGCCACCTCGGGGAGGGGCTAAGGCGTGTGGTGCTCCGTCATCACGTGTTTGTAGCCGGCGCGGATCATCTCTGCCAGCACATCCCGATCCACGTCGTCCAGCTTGTTGAGGTACAGGCAGGCCGTGCTCGTCTTGTGCTTGCCAAGCTCAGGGAGGAGCCTGTCGGCGTCGGGCCCTTCCGTGACGCCGTACAACACCAGGTTCGCTTTTCGCGGCGAGAACCCGACGGCGGGGGCGTCGCCTTCGCGGCCGGTCTGGTACTTGTAGTGGTAGCTGCCGAACCCGACAATCGTGGGACCCCACATGACAGCTTCCTGGCCGGTGGCTTCGCGCATCATCTCCAGCAGCTCAACGCCGTCCGCACGCCGGGTAGGGTGCTCGACGGCCGCCAGGAATTCCTCGACCGACACGTCCGTGGGCTGGGTCTTGTTCTCTGCCATGTTCGTAGTTTTGCAGACGCAGGTCACGGCCGCCAGCACCCCGGTGATAGCCTTCCCGGATGACTTCAGAAGCTTTCCGCGCCCGCCCGTTCCACCAAGTGGACGTCTTCTCCGACCAGCCGTACCGGGGAAACCCCCTCGCCGTCGTGGTCGACGCCGAGGGCCTCAGCACAGAGGCAATGCAGCACTTCGCCAACTGGACCAACCTCTCCGAGACCACGTTCCTCCTTCCGCCGACGGATCCCGCAGCGGACTACAGGGTGCGGATTTTTACCGGCAGCGAGGAGTTCCCGTTCGCAGGGCATCCCACCTTGGGGTCCGCGCACACCTGGTTGCAGTCCGGGGGAGTGCCCAAGGCCGACGGCGTTGTGGTTCAGGAATGCGGCGCCGGCCTGGTACGGGTGAAGTACGACGCCGGACGGCTGGCTTTCGCCGCTCCGCCGCTGACGCGTTTCGGTCCGGTAAGCGAGACTGAACGCGCCCAACTGGCTGCAGGGCTGAGCCTTCCCGAGGCTTCGCTTCTGGATGTGTCGTGGCTGGTCAACGGCCCGGAATGGATCGGCGTGCTCCTTGAATCAGCCGAACAGGTGCTGGCCCTTGAACCTGATTTTGCTGCGATGGGCGACCTCAAGGTTGGCGTGATCGGCCCGCATGAGCCAGGTGCAGCTGCCGATTTCGAAGTCCGCACGTTCGTTCCGGGTGACGCCATGGTGGAAGACCCCGTAACGGGCAGCTTCAACGCGGGAGCGGCCCAGTGGCTGATCGGTACCGGGCGTGCACCAGCGGAGTATGTCGCGGCCCAAGGAACGGTCCTTGGCAGGGCCGGACGCATCCATGTCTCTGCCGAGGATGACGTGATCTGGATCGGTGGGGAATCGACCACCTGCATCGAGGGCAGCGTGCTCCTGTAGCTACTTCATATCGGTCCTCGGAGCACGGATGTCGCTATGCAGTCCCCGCCACCAGCAGTATGGAATTGATAATTGAGGAGATGACGAAGAGTACGGCGAGGCGGCCGTTGGGAGCCCCGAATACTCTGCGGGCAAGCACTGCGTAGAGTGCGGCGGCGATGGCCCCGAACAGAATTCTCAGCCAAGTTTGTCCCAGCATCAGCGTCGCTGCCGGTTCAAGAAACAGACCCACGAAAAGCGTCGTCAGCATGAACGGTATCTGGCCCAGCAGCACCCAGAGCCAGCTTGTGCGCAGTGTTGGCACCTCGACCCCGACAATGAACTTGTAGATCAGCCGCAGTGCAAGGGCCTGGAGGAAAGATGCCACCATGCTCCAAAGAAGTACGCCTACGCGCATGAAAGTGAGCAGTACTTCCTGGCTGGAGAACTGGTTGTATTGGGCATTCTCGCTGACCAGTTGTTCAAGCCTGGGGCCTGCCGCGTATTGCGCCGCCGCGGTGTAGGCGAGAAGCAGGCAGATTATCCAGACGGCGTTGATCTTGGGTGCTCCAGGAGCCTGAAGGGATTCGTGGGACGGGGAGGGGTAGCTCGGGGTCATCGATTACCTTTTCAGTAGTGCGTACTCAGCCCATTCGGCCACGGCGGCCAGAACGTAAAACACGGTGAAGGCGGCGATGGTGCGCATTATCGCTGGGAGGAACTTCGTCCGAATGCCTTCCTTCCTGAGGACTGCAACCAGCGTCGGCCAGAACAGGCGAGCACCCTGGATTGTCATCACCCACGCAACGATCTCGAGCGGGACGTGGACCAGTGTGAGTGCAACGGTCTGTCCCAGGCCTGCCGAGGCGACACTTCCCACCAAGCCCATCCCCAGATAGAAGCCGTTGGCAAGCATCATGATCCTCGCACCGTATTGCGTCAGGAGGAGGGCGACCAATGCCAAGGAGAAATTGTGGGCAAAAATTTCGTTGGCCGTGAGGGCGGTTCCATCAGTAACGGGCTTCCAGGTAAACAGCGATGCAAATAATCCGCCCGCCACCACCGTAATGACTGGCGGGACCAGATCCTTGGCAAAAGACGGGAAGAGCCCGCTTAGCGAACTGTAGAAAGATCGGAAGCCCGAGGGCCGCGCAGGCAGCTGGGATGCGTTCAAGCTGCGACTCCAGCCTCGGACAACCTCACCTTGCGGTCCTGCCCGATGGTGAGATCGTAGTCCGTCCATCGGTCCTCTTCATGGGTGGCCAGGATGACAAGACGATCTTGGCCCGCGGCCAGGAGGGCACTGCGGGCAGCTTTGGAACCATCCCGGTCCAGCCCATTAAGGGGTTCGTCAAGCAAGACAACATCCGTGTGCTGGAAGGCCAATGCCGCTGTAAGGACGAGTCGTTGGCGCTGGCCAAGTGAAAGATCACTGACCTTGGTAGCCAGCATCCCATCGGTGAGGAGCCCGTTGTCTGGGATGGGTCCGGTGAGGGGCCTGATCATGTCAAGCAATTCGCTCGCTGTGAGGTAGTCGAGCGTCAGGTATTCCGTGTCGAGATAGACCGCGTTGAACCTGTTCCGCCAGTCGGGGACAGTTCCGCAGGATGAATGGATCACGCCGCCGAGCAGTTTCAGCAGAGTCGTCTTTCCGCTCCCGTTGCTCCCACGGAGGGCCACCACGCCTCTTTCCGGCAAGTCGATCTTCGTGCTGGCGAAGATGACATTGCTTCCGAAGGCGTGTTCAACGCTCGTCAGGGACTTCATGGTTCCTCTGTTTCTGTTGCTGTCAGGTTGCGTAACCACGATGGTGTATCTGCCATAAGAACGCCGAAGAGCAGCGCGGCTACTATCACCAAGGCGCCAGCGACGGCGGCCAGCCATGCTGGCTCTGCCGCTCCGGGAATGATGCCTCCCAGGACCCCGGAAAGCACGACAGCCATCCCGCCGCACAGAGCTGCGCCCAGGCCTGCCCTTGAGCGTTGGGACAGTTCGGCGATACGCGACGCCGGCAGGACCGCTGTCTTCCGCTGGATGATTAGGGCATCAGCGGCGATTTCAAAGACGGCCAGAGCGGCCAGGAGCAAAGCCGACTGCGGATTTCCGTGGAAGAGCAGAGTTGCGATGAGACACGCCAAGGCAGGCAGTACAAGCACGGCATTGGTAAACAGGCTTCTGAGTAACAGCGCCCTTGCTTTCCCGGGGACAGTGCGGAAAACGAACAACCCAAATCCTAGAGTCTCAAGTGACGACGTCCGCACGAAGCCTGACCTGAAAAGTATCATTCCCAGGAAGAACACAGCAATGGATACAAAAGGCGCAACTCCGGGCCAGGGCGTATTTTCACCAATTATGAGTGCTAGTGAAGCCAGAAGTACTATACCGCCAGCCTTTATGCCCATATCCAGGAATAATCCCCGTGACTTGAACGCATAATTATGGGCAATTCCTGTGAACAAAAGGGGGGTTCCTGATGCCGTAAGGACCACCGAGGCCAGGGTAACTGCCAAGCCAATCGCGTACTGGTCTTTGCCGCCGGAGAAAATGATGAGCGCGGGAGATTGGGCTATGAGCATGATGACGCTCCCTGACGCCGCTGCTGCTGCAATGATTCCGGGCGTCCAGACCCACGATCTGCCGTTTGGAAGCAGGGCAACCGTGGCTCCAGCCAAGCCAAGGGTTGCCAGTACATTGATCAGGCTGCCCCAGTGGAGGTTCTGGACTGCCAGCATCAAAGCCAAGCCGATGTCCGGGATGGCCATCCCGGCGCGCATGCCGCATCCCAGCGCTCCCGATACGGTAGTCCACTGCCGGTGAGCCCGCCGGAAGCGACGCCTCGCCTGTAAAAGCCCCAATGCCAGCATGACGCCGGCTATTGTGGTCAGGTCCGGAGCGTTGAGCGGAATACCCAAAGGGGACAGGCCGGCGTGGGGTGCTGTCCATACAAGGCCAATCACTATGACAAGCAATGTTGCAGCCTGTCCTGCCGTCACTACGGCTTTGCTGGCGCCCAGGCTGAAGCGGAACCCAAGGTCGTCAAGGACACCTTGAAGGCGGCTGGATCTGCGACGGAATTCGTTGATATACGTGGCATGGCATCCGGTAAGGGCCACAGCGAAAGCACTGCGCCAGCGTGGCTGGGTGCTAAGTGGATCCATTGTGGCCCCCTCCGGGTTCACTTGCTGCGGTTTACCAGGCCACGAACTGCTTCAGTGCCCAGCGCTTGACGAGTCCGAAGATGACGCCTGCGAGGGCCGTGCCGATTCCGAACGAGGCGACGATGCCTGCAGCCAACGCGGCCCAGGAAAGTGCGTTGAGCGCGAAGTACAGATTGGTCGCCAGACCCGAGGAGATGCCGAGGGTAGCGACGGCCTGGAATACCACGGACAAGGTTGCGAACAGGGCAGCCGTCACGCCGCCGACCTTAGCCGCCTTGGCCACGGCTGGGCTGATATCACGCTTAACTCGCGTAATTGATGCCGACATGGAAATGCTACTTTCAATATCATGCGAATGGATTCTTCTGGATCACTTGATAGGGCTGTTTGTCTTCGGCCGAATGACATTTGCAGCCAAGAAGGAGCATTGCGTACGAAGTTGTGCCGGTCAACCCCATTATTGGTCCGGAGAAGGATTAGGGTGCAGATGTTTGAATCTACAAGTTTCAACAAATCGCGTAACAATTATGTATTTAGTGCCCTAGGGGATGATCTTTGCAATTTCGGCGTCATGAATCTGGCACTGGCCTCACTCAGGAACATCACCTGCGCTCCCGTAGACCAGCGGGGGCAAAAAAGATTTAAAAAAGTTTCAAAACCTGTGACACGGACGGCGTGCTACTCATACATATTGCGGGCATGGTGAGTAACACCTACCTCTGTTGACAGGGCCCGACCTTGCTCCTGTAGCGCCCCGGCCCTCACGCCCGCTTGGGTCTGGACAGCACTGCAACCATGACGATGCCCGCACTGAACAGGGCCTGGACCATCCCCACGGCCCACGGAGTGTAGCCAAGATAGAGCCCTACCAGCAGCGGAACCATGGCCAGGATGGTCACGTCGAGTCCGCGCATCAGGGAACCCAGCTGGGCGCGTGGAACGGGGCCGAAGGGCGTGTCCACCGGGGGAGCCGACCAGTCCGGCGCGGCTTTGGTGGCTGAACGGAGCGATCCCGCACCCATCCCGATTCCTGCCAGGGCGCCTACCGCAATCAGGGCAGGATCGGAAGCGCCCAAAAGAACCAGGAGCCCACTGAGGGCGGCCATCCACACGGCCATGGCCAGGCACGGCATGAGGGCACGGCTGCTGCGGACCAGCGCCGGGTGGAGGGGGAGTAACGCATCGAGTTCGGGCACCAGTGCCGCCTTGCGGGCCACGCCGCCCATGCCGGAAGCCGTGGCGCAGCCGGCGATGACGATGATGCCCAACTGCGCGAATTCGGGCAGGCCGCCTTCGACCAACAGCATGGCGACGCAGGCCACCAGCCACAGCAAAGAAGATAGCAGGGGCGGATTCAGCCTGAGGAATGCCACAACATCCGCCCGGATCAGCGCCCGAAGCGGACCTCCGGCCGGGCGGGCGAAGAAGCCCGCTGCCCTGCCGCCGTCGACCGTTTTCCGACCGGCGCCCAGCGCACGCAGTACCTCGTTGGAATCCATCATGAACAGGGAAGCTCCGGCATGCCCGGCCACCGCCCCGCCGCGGATCAGCTCCTCGCTGCGCACCTCACCCGTGCGCGGACCCGCAAGGACCAGAAGTACGACGGCGGTGGCTCCGGCCAGCGCTGCCGGCCAGGGAGATTCAGGGAGCGCAGGAAGGACCGCGCAGGCAAGGAGCACGACCATGGTCATCGCGCGGCCAAGCCGGGGTCGGACCATGCCGAGCTGCTGGAAGGCCGCCAACGCCACGGCGATGACCCCGGCCGCAGCAAAGGTGACTGATGCAAGAAGATGCCCAATGGGCGTGCGGTCAACAGCGGTGACCATGCTGAACGGCAGGAAAACAATGGCCAGGCCGGCCGAAGTGAGAACCACTTTGCGCAGGAATGGGGGCAGGACCATGGGGCGGCGGTCGATGGGGAGGGACAGCCACCAGGTGCTCTCAGGTCCACCCACCGTGACAGGACCGAGCTTCCGGGCGAGGTTGGCCACGATCAGCAGGAAGGCGTACGTCACGGTCGTCCACAGCACGGACTCGGGGAGGACAAGCCACTGTTCCCCGATGATGCTGCTGCCCGCGGAGCTGCGGTCGGCGATCTCGTTGCGGAGGGCCAGTACGAACGAGGCCGCGATGGTCAGCGAAACGGCAATGCCAAGTCCCCAGCTGTACGCGTCGACGAAGCGTTCACTCAACGAAATCCGGCTGCGCTTGTAACGCCGGGTGGTGCTGCGGGTAAAACGGACGATCTCCGCGGCGAGGTTACGGTCCGCCGTCGAACCATCAACTGTCAGTAACTCAGGACCCGGCAATGATCGACGCTCCCCGCTCGGGCTCCAGCTCGCGGACTTCATGGTCGATGACCAGGCAGGAAGAGGCCGTGGCGAGCAACAACTCCGGATCGTGGGTCACCAGCACCACGGCACCGCCGTTCCGGGCGTGTTCAGCGATGCGCACCCCGAGTGCCACCCGCATCATCGGATCGAGGCGCTGTTCCGGCTCGTCAAGGATCAGCAGCGAGGATGGACGGATCAGGCCTGCTGCGAGGAGGAGCCTGCGTCGTTGCCCGGAAGAGAGGGCATCCGGGATCGCGTCGGCTCTGCCAAGAAGTCCGAAGAACCCGAGTTCTTCTTCCACCCGCCCTTCAGGGTCGGCTACGGAATGGCCGCGGGCAACGAGGAGCAGGTGCTCCCTGACCGTGAGCGAGGGGAAGAAGAGGTCGTCGTCGAAAACGGCCGCTACCTGCCGACGGAACGGCACCGCGTCGGGATCGATGAGGAGGCCGTGGACTCTCACGTCTCCGGCCAGGGGAGCCTGGCGACCTGCGATGGTCCTGGCTACCGTCGACTTCCCGGCACCGTTCACCCCCACGATTCCGAGGACTTCGCCGGCAGCCACCGAAGCGGATACCTCTCCACACACTGGAGCTCCGGCATATCCCACAAGCAAGCCTTCGGCTTCCAGTACTGACCCCATGGTGCAACCCTACCGGCGGAACGGGCGCCGGCTCCCGGTAGCGTTGGGCATGGGGCGCGCGGAACCCGGGCGAAATGGACGAATGCGGGAGTGCCGGCTTGCCGGCGGAGTTGGAGAAATGATGAGGGACTTCGAAACCCTGATTGCGGAGGCCACGGAAGCCGACGTGGATGGCTGGGGGTTCGGATGGCTGGATAAGCGCGCCACTGAAGAGCGCCCGCCCTGGGGGTTCGCCGCGTTGCAGGCAGACCGCCTGGCCCAGGTCCGAAGCGCCCTGGACCTGGACACCGGTGGCGGAGAAGTGTTGTCAGAGGCCCGCAGCTTTCCCGAAAGGATGACAGCCACCGAGGCGTGGCCACCCAACGCCGCCCGCGCCCGGGCCTTGTTGGGACCGCGGGGCGTGCAGATCGTGGAGCCAACAGCCGGCGATGCGCTACCTTTCCCTGACGGGTCGTTCGAACTGGTCACTGCCCGGCACCCCGTCAGCCCGGACTGGAATGAGATCCACCGCGTCCTGGTCCCCGGCGGCCACTATTTCGCCCAGCACGTTGGGCCGGCGTCGGCCTTTGAACTCATCGAATATTTCCTGGGACCGCTGCCCGAGCAGCGGAAGGGCCGCGACCCGCAGGCCGAGGTTGCAGCAGCAGAAGCCGCCGGGCTTACCGTGACGGACCTCAGAACGGCCCGGTGCCGCATGGAGTTCTTTGACGTGGGTGCGGTGGTGTGGATCCTGCGCAAATGCGTGTGGTGGATCCCCGGGTTCTCGCCGGAACGGTACCTCGACCAGCTCAAGGAACTGGATGGCCGGATGAGATCCGGACATCCCTTCGTTGCGCACTCCACCCGGCACCTGATCGAAGCGCAGCGGAAAGCGGGAGCAACACAGTCTGGGGACAGTTAGAGGAGTGACCGCGCTTCCAGGTCTTCCATGGCCCAGCTGAGGATTCGGAGGTCGAAGGGATCGCGTTCCAGGATCCCGAACAGGTAGGCATCAAAGTCCAAGAGCATGGCATTTCCGCCATTTGCCCAGTACCAAGCCCATAGATCGTCAAGGGTGATCTCATGCTCAAGGACGAGTAGTCGTGCTGTCTGGCGTGAGTCCATGGGATTTCCCCGCTGCTGCCGCAGCACCACGCCGCATCCAGCTGATCGACAAAGGTTCACATCTGGGAACCCATTTTCATGGTTTCACGTTCGCTGTATATCCGAAACCCCCACGGGTTGCGAATACTATGGGAACCTCCGAGGGATACAACCGCCTGAATAAGGGACCTCGCAATGAATCAGGAGTACATCGTGGATTCTGCCCGGACCTTTGAGTCGATCGTTATCATTTTCAATCCCAACAGCACGGGGGATGCGCCGGAGCTCGCGCAGCAGTTGCAGGAGAAGCTGAAGGAACTCCTCACCTATCAGCCCGAGATCACCCTCCAGCCGACGGAGCACGCCGGCCACGCCGTGGATCTGGCGCGGGAAGCGGCGGCCAAGGGCGGGGACGTCCTCGTGGTCTCGGTGAGCGGCGACGGCGGCTACAACGAGGTCGTCAATGGCGTCATGCAGGCTGGTAACCCCAAGGCAGTATGTGCTGTCCGGGCGGCAGGCAACGCGAATGACCACAGCCGGATCATGGCCACCAAGCCCTTGGAAGAGGCCATTGCCGAGGGGCATGTCCACAACATCGACCTTCTCCGCATCCACACAGGGCAAAAAGGTGACGAACCCCTTGAATATGCGCATTCGTACATCGGCTTCGGTTTGACCCCGGTGGTTGCCACGGAACTGGAAAAGGGCAGCAAAGGCGCACTCAAGGAAATGGTCACTGTCATACAGACCTTCTCCAAATTCGAGCCGTTCGCCATCCGTTTGGCCGACGGAAAACGCCGCAAGTTCGACAGCCTGGTCTTTGCGAACATCCACGAGATGGCCAAATACGCCACCTTGAGTGAAGCCGACGGGCACCCGTCGGACGGCAAGTTCGAGGTCATCACCTTCCCGCACATGGCCAAGTGGCGCGTGCTCCTGACTGCCTTGAAGGCCACCACCCAGGGCCTGGGGGACCAGCCCAGCGTGAGCAACTACGAATTCACCACCCTCAAGCCGCTTCCTTACCAGATGGATGGCGAGGTGAAGAGCGTGGAGGCCAACGTCAAGGTCACGGTGGAGTGCGCTCCCCGCGCCCTCGCAACACTCGGATAAGGCTCTTAGCCTGCAGGTGCGCAGGCGGCGGTGACAAAGTCGTAGATGCGACCACGCAGGTCATTTGATGCCGGGACCTTTATCAGGCCCTGCCGTCCTCCGAGCCTGATCCTGAGTGGCAGGAGCGTGCCCACTTTGTCTTCGGCGACGGCATGGGGGTCGCAGCGTGCCGGGCGGATGGTCAGGGCCAGTTCCTGTTTGTCCGTGCCCACGGTGACGTTCGTGGGCCAGGGGTTACCGGGGGACTGCGCCAGCAACGTAGTCTCGTCGATCGATTCGATGGTGAGGCTTTGTGGCCCCCCGCCCTGCGTGGCCGGGGTGATGATGAGTCGCACGACGGCGGTCCGTCCGTCCGTTGCCACCTTCAGTTCGGGGTCCAGCACCATGGTGGCGACGGCGGCAGCTTCAGTTGCGATGCAGAGTTCGGTTGCGTTTCTGGTCAGCACCCCGAAGGGGTCGGTGGCCTCAGTGGTTTCCTTCGTGGCTTCCTTGCCGGGTTCGGAGTACTCCAAGGTTGCTCCGGTCGGCGGCTCGGAGGTGTCTTGTGCTGCTCCGCAGGCCGCCGCAGGCAGTGCTGTGGGCACAGCTTTGGGCTGTCCCGGGGGCAGTTCGAGGCCGCTTTCGGGTCGCTGCCAGAGAATCTCTTCCTCATAGAGGGGCGAACGAAGCCGGGCAGAGGTCACTGTCAGGGGCGTGGCCGTCGTGTTGGTGAACTGGATCTGGATGGCTTGCTTGCCGTACTGGTCACGGGACTGGTTGACTTCCACGGCGATGGCGCTGGTGCTCGCCGAGGGCTGCGGGGAGGCGGCACCGGAGTCGCAGGCGGACAGGGCAGGCATCATCGCCGCCAGGACCAGAAACCCGGCAAGGACACGCCCTTTTCGGCACACCATGCGATCAGTGTAGGCGCCGCTGGGAGCGCGGGTACGATGTCGCTGACGCACAGCTTTCAACTCCGCCCAAGGAGTTGCCATGAAAGGCGGTATCCATGTCATTCCAGGCTTACCTCGACGCCATTGAGGACAAAACAGGCCTCACGCCGCGGCAATTGGTCGAGATCGCGGAAACCAAAGGCTTCAGCGACCCCTCGGTGAAGGCGGGCACCATCCTTGAATGGCTTAAGGCGGACTACGGCCTAGGCCGCGGCCACGGAATGGCCTTGGTGCATGTCATCAAGAAGGGAGCGCAGATCGACAGCCGGCACGTGGGATCCGAGGGAAGCCACCGGGACGAGTCGGACATGCTCTGGTTGGACGGCAAGGCCAGCAAGCCGTCATCGTGACCGCTGGAGGTCACTGGCCATGAAGCACTAAGCATGCTTAGCTTAGTGTCCACTGCACCATCCGTACGCGCGCAGAAAGGTTCACATGTCTACCGTGACGCAGCTGTTCAAAACCCCTGCCGCAGATGTTTGGAAGGTTGTCCAGGAGGGCTGGCTGTATTCCGGGTGGGTGGTTGGCGCCTCAAGAATCCGTTCCGTTGACGACCATTGGCCGGAGAAGGGGTCCGGGCTTCGTCACTCCGTGGGCTCCTGGCCGTTCCTCATCGACGACAGCACACGCGTGACCGCCGTCGAACCCGGGCGGATGCTGGAGCTTCTCGCGAGGGGCTGGCCCCTGGGCGAAGCCACAGTGCGCATCACCTTGGAAGACGTTGGAGACTCGCAATGCAGGGTTTCCATTGCCGAGGATGCCGTGCGTGGACCGGGCAAGATGGTGCCCAAGAAGCTGCGTGATCCCGTTATTGCAGTCCGGAACCGCGAAACCCTCAGACGGCTGGAACTCATGGCCCTGGGCGGGGCCGGGCGGCACAGCTAGGAGCGCACCACCCAGTCGAAAGCGTCGGCCTTGGATCGTGCGCCCTGCGCTGACTTGGAGCGGTTCGGCTCATCAAGCTCCGCCAGCAACGTCTCCGACAGCACCACGAGTTCGCCAAAGATCCCCGGGGTCAGCCAGTCCGGGCGGGTCGCGAACAGGATGTCCTCGCTGGAAGTGTTGCCGCTGGCACCCGGGGCAAAGGGGCAGCCGCCAAGACCCCCCAAAGCGCCGTCCACCATGGCAGCTCCTGCCTGGATGGCTGCGAGGGTATTTGCCACGCCCAAACCCCAGGTGTCGTGGCCGTGATAGACGATCCGGCGGGCAGGGGATTCGTCCCGCACACGTGCCACCAGTCCGGCAACCTGGGCAGGAACCGCCTGGCCCAAGGTATCGCAGATGACAATGTCCGTGGTGCCCTCGGCGCGGGGATCATTGGCAATCGAGAGTATGCGTTCTTCGGAAATGTTGCCCTCAAACGGGCAGGTAAAAGATGTTGCGATGCACAGCTGGATCTGCCCGTTCACGGCGCGTGCGTATTCGACGGCCTCGGGCAGGGCCGCCAGGCTCTGATCCGTGGTGCGGCCGATGTTCGCCTTGTTGTGGGAATCCGAGGCGGACAGGCAGTACTGGAAGTTCCGCGCCCCCGCAGCCGATGCCTTCGCCACGTGGCCGGGGGTGGCTACCCAGATCCAGCACTTCTCCAGTTCCTCCGGCGTAAGCGCCTGGACGACCTCCAAGGTGTTGGCCATGGTGGGAACCAGGTCGGCGCGGGCCATGGAGCCGAGTTCAATGGCGGGCACGCCCAGGCGCAGCAGCTCCCGGACGGTTTCGATCTTCTGCTCAGCCGTCAGGAGCTTGCCCGTGAGTTGCAAGCCGTCGCGCAGAGTGACGTCCCGAAGGATGGCTTGGCCCAGTGTTCCGGCAAGGGGGTTCTCAACGTGGTTCATGAGCGTACTGCTTCCTCACGGCCGGATGCGGCATCGATTTGGCCCGCACTCATGCCCAGCAGGCCACCGAGGATCTCCTGGGTGTTCTCACCGAGGTCCGGCCCGAGGTTGCGGATAGGCAGGGATTGACCGCCGATGACGGGCACAATCCCGGGGAACCCAACGCCGGGGATGGTCTCCTCGCCCGTGGAAACATCGAATTTCTGGATCATGTTCCGTGCCGCGTACTGGCTGTCGTCGCTGATGTCCGCCGCTGTGTAGATGGGTCCCGCGGGGACGCCGGCGGCTTCCAGCACGGCCAGGGCTTCGGCGGCAGGCAGCGTGGCCGTCCATTCGCCAATTGCCTGATCGAGCTCTTCACGCCGGGTCCAGCGCCCGGCATTGCCCTGCAAATCCGGGCGTTCGGCCAGGTCCGGGCGTCCGATGGTCTGCATGTACCGCTGGAAGATCGAATCACCGTTGCCGGCCACCACGATGCTCGCGCCGTCCCCGCACACGTACGCGTTGGAGGGGGCAATGCCTTCCATCCGCCCACCCACGCGCTGACGGTCCACGCCGTAGGCCTGGTAATCCGGAATCAGTGATTCCATCATCGAAAACATGGCCTCATGCAGGGCAACGTCAATGACGCGTTCGGTGAGGGGAACGCCGGAACCCGGGTCCCGGCGTCGTGCTTCGCGTTGGAAGAGGCTCATGACGGAGCCGAAGGCGGCGTACAGTCCCGCGATCGAGTCTCCAATGGAGACGCCGACGCGCACCGGTGCGCGGTCCGGGTCGCCCACCAAGTTGCGGAACCCGCCGTAGGCTTCGGCGACGGCGGCAAAACCGGGCCGTCCGGACAGTGGCCCCGTCTGCCCGAAGGCGGAGATACGGGTGACGATGAGCTCGGGGTTTGCCTCGTTCAGGACTTCCGGGCCGAGGCCCCACTTTTCCAAGGTGCCGGGACGAAAGTTTTCCAACAGGATGTCGCACTTCGCCACAAGCTCCAGGACCGCCTGTTTGCCGGCATCCGTGCGGAGATCGAGGACCACTGACTTCTTGTTCCGGTTCAGCGTCCGGTAGAGCATGGAGGTGGTGCCCTTGTGGAGCCGCCAGTTGCGCAATTCGTCACCGGTTCCCGGACGTTCCACCTTGATGACTTCGGCGCCGAAGTCGGCAAGGAGCCGGCCCGCGGTAGGAGCCGCGATGTAGTTGCCGAGCTCCAGGACCCGGACGCCGTCCAGCGGGGCGATTGTTTGCTCTGTCATGGTCTTCTTTCGTGCGTGGCTGGCGAGGGCAGCAGTAGGGAACCCCTTACACTCTGGCACGGTATGGCCGGCTCCACCATCGTCACGGCCGTTGGCGGGCATTGTCGGTGACGGAAGTAGACTCACGCTATGGGTTTCCTGATCCGGACCGCCACCGAGGTGGACGTTCCCGGCATCGTCGCGGTGGAGCTGGCCGCTGGCCGGACCGCGCCCGCCGCCGCCCGGGCGTTCGGGCTGAGGATCGGCAGCGCCATCGCTGATCCCGGGCGTTTGGTTCTTGTGGCCGGGATGCCTCCGGACGTACCGGCGGGCGGAGGCTCCGCCGTCGTGGGTTGGGCCAAAACGCACCAATGGGATTTCCCGGACGGATCGGCGCCCGCCGGTCATTATCTGGCCGGCATCACCGTGCTGCCGGATTTCCGACGACGAGGGCTGGCCCAGGAGCTTACCGAAGCAAGGCTCCAATGGATTTGGCAGCAGGCCGGCGACGCTTGGTACGTAGTGAACGCCCGCAACCAGGCCTCGTTGGCACTGCACCGGAAATGGGGGTTTCGTGAGGTCGCGCGTGGCCCGGGTTTTCATACGGTGACGTTCGACGGCGGTGAGGGCGTCCTGCTCTCGGCGGCACGGCCGCTGTCCTGATCCCATCCAACGGCTCCCCGCCTTAGCATGGGTCCAGGGATGCGCCGACTGGGGGAGTGTGTGATGGGGCCTTTGGATTCGATTCAAGCCAGTGCAGGGAAAGCCGAAACGGCTCAAGTGCCACCGCGACCGAAGGTTCCACGACGTCGCACCTCACGGCTGCGGAAGCTCGAGCTGGCCATCCTGGTGGTGTTGGTCCTGGCCTTGGCTCTTTCCGCTACGCCCTGGCCGTCGGCCTTGCTCATCCGCAGTGTTTTTGAACGGGGTGCCCAAGCCACCATCGACGAGATGACGCCTTACGTTCCCGACACGCCCCTGGAAACCCAGGCCGGTGTTGTCTACAAGCCAGGCTCCACGTTTGACGTTTTCAGCCCGCAAGGCACGGCGGCTCCCCTTCCTACGGTCGTGTGGATTCATGGGGGCGCCTGGATTTCCGGGGCACAACGCGACGTCAATCCCTATCTGCAGATTCTGGCGGCCAAGGGCTACACCACGATTGGGATGAGCTATGCGATCGCGCCGGAGGCCACGTACCCGACCGCTGTGCGGGACATCAATGAAGCCCTGGCGTATATCAAGGCGCACGCCGCCGAGCTCAATGTGGACACCAGCCGCATCGTCCTCGCAGGGGACTCCGCCGGCGCCCAGCTGGCCAGCCAGATGACCACGCTCACGGTGAACCCGGAGTATGCCAATCTCATGGGAATCCAGCCGGCCCTCCGGAAATCGGAGCTTGCTGCCACCATCCTGCATTGCGGTGTCTACGATCTTCGCGCCATGGCTGACCTGAACGGCATCGTGGCGTGGGGTTTCAAGACTTCCCTTTGGGCCTACACCGGCACCAAGGATTGGTCTGCCACGTATGCCGGGGCCACCATGTCTACCATCGACTTTGTCACCCCCGGTTTCCCGCCGACGTTCATCAGCGGCGGCAACGGCGACGGCCTCACTTGGCTCCAATCCGTTCCGTACAGCAACCGACTGAAGGACGCCGGGGTGCCGGTGACGGAGCTGTTCTGGCCGGCCAATCATGAGCCCGAGCTGCCGCACGAATACCAGTTCCACTTGAATTTCAGCGAGGCGCAGGAGGCCCGGGACAGGACGTTCGATTTCCTGGCGCGGTATACCGCCAAAGTATCTCCATGATGGAACTATTATGGGGGAATGGCTGATTCCCCTGAACGTCGGATAACCCGCACTCCCCTCCTCTTCTGGGCTTCTGTTGTCTGTGCCGCGGTACTGGTCCTGGTGCCGGCATGGATGCTTGCGGGGAACCCGGCCGTACTGCGGGGCCACCCCTTGCTTCCGTCGCTTTTGGTGACTGCCGCCGTCGTCGGGCTCTTGTGGGGCTTGCTGCTGTGGCGGCGTCGACGCGCACAACGGCCGCGTTCTGTCGTGCGGACGGTCGGGTCCTGGCTTGGGCGCGTGGCGGTGCTGGCGCTTGTGGCAATGCTCTTCTGGCTCAATCCATTCGCGTACCAGCCACCTGCTGACCAGGCCTCAGGCCCGGCGTCCAGCTTTTCGATCACCGAGGACCCGACGTCGATCGTGCTGACTCCCGAGGCTAGTGAGGTCAGTACAGGCTTGGTGTTCTATCCGGGCGCCCGGGTTGAAGCCCGCGCCTACGTGGACCTGCTCAAGCCCGCCGCCGATGCCGGGTTCCTGGTGGTCATTCTGAAAGAGCCCCTGAACCTCAGCTTGCTAAACGGAGACCAGGCCCGCAGCGCCATGGCCGCCCACCCCGCCATCACCACGTGGGCAGTGGGAGGCCACTCGCTCGGCGGGGTAAGTGCCAGTTCCTTCGCGCTTGGCAACGCCGATGTGGACGGGCTGCTTCTGTACGCCTCCTACCCTTTGGAATCCCTCCGGGAGCGTGCGGGGCTGATGGTCGAGTCCATTTCCGGAACAGAAGATGGCCTCAGCACTCCGGCGAAGATCGAGGCCTCCCGCGACTTGCTGCCGGGTGACACCAGGTTTGTCGCGGTCCAAGGCGGGAACCATGCCTTCTTTGGAAATTACGGAGCGCAGCCCGGAGACGGTCAGCCGGGCGTGGACAGGTCCGTGGCGCAGGCGCAGATCGCCGCGGCTACTGTGGAGTTCCTGCAGCAACTCAAGACTCCGTAGGCCAGGAGGGAATACTTCCGGAAGGGCCCCTGTTCTTAGATTTAGATGCAAATGCATGTAAGCTGGATGAACAAGCAACAGGAGAATGCCATGGAAACCCGCCGCATCACCGTACTTTCCGCCGGACTCGGAGTCCCGTCGTCGAGCCGCTTGCTGGCGGACCAGCTGGCAGCTTCTGCCGAGCGGCAGCTGCGCGGAGCCGGCTATGAGGCGAAGATCGACATCGTCGAGCTGCGCGACCTGGCGGTGGACATCGCCAACAACTTCGTTACCGGCTACGCCGCACCGCGCCTCGCGGAGGTGATTGCCGGCGTCGAGGATTCCGATGCCATCATCGCCGTCAGCCCCGTCTTCAGCGCCTCTTACAGCGGTCTGTTCAAGTCGTTCATCGACGTCCTCGATCCCAAGTCGCTGGACGGCAAGGCCGTACTGCTGGGCGCGACGGGCGGCACCGACCGCCACCAGATGGTCCTCGACTACGCCATGCGGCCCCTGTTCAGCTACCTGCGCACCAGGATCGCGGCTACGGGCGTCTTCGCGGGGCCGCAAGACTGGGGAAACACCGACGACGGCGCCTCGCCACTTTCGTCGCGGGTGGACCGCGCCGCGGGTGAACTCGTGCAACTGCTCAACGGCACGCAGCCGCATCGCAAGGACAACGCCCTCGAGTCGTTACCGTTCGAGCAGCTGCTGGCCGGAATCTCAGCCGGCAGGTAGGCCGAACTTTTAGCGGGCGCCGGTCGTTGGGGCAAGCATGAAGTGTCCTGTGGATTCCATTGACCTGGTGATGAGCGAACGAAGCGGCGTGGAGATCGACTACTGCCCACAATGCAGGGGAGTGTGGCTGGACCGCGGTGAGCTGGACAAGATTATTGACCGCGTAGCAGCTGAGACCGGCCCGGCCGTCAGCCGGCAGGCGCCACCACAACCGCCGATCGCCCCGCCGCCCCTCTATAACCCGTTTGAATCCCGTCCGCAGGAACCGCGGTACGACGACAGGGACCGCCGCGACCGGCACGATCATGACCGCGACCATCATGACCGTGACCGTCGGGACTACGACCGGCGGGATGGTGGCCGCGACCAGTACGGCCGCAAGCGGAAGAAGAAGGAAGGCTTCCTGGGCGACCTCTTTGACTTCTAGCTAGTCGTCCAGAAGCTCGATGAATTCCCGGGCCTGCTTGATGTTGATGTCCGAATGGCGGGTCAGGGCCAAGGCCGCGCCTTCCACGTCACCGCTCTTGGCCAACGTGCGGATCCGTCCGTAGATTTCGTCGTTGAGCATATTGCTGCTGACTTCGCGGGTGACGTCACCCTTGCTGACGATTGCCCTGTAGCGGTAGGGAAAGCGCTCCGGTTCATCGTCCTCATCCGCGAGCAGGTCTTTGGCCGGGGCTTCCGGCGTGAATGGTTGCGGGTGTGCCGCCAAAGCGCCCACGGCGTTGCGCGAGGCCCGCAGCCCCTCACCCGTGGCCTGCAGATACAGCTTGATCGCCGCCATGCCCTGGCCCTGGGCTATGAGCGAGTACAGCTGGCGGTGCTGTTCCTGGTTGAGCTTGGCCGCAGACTCCTTGGCCAGATCCACGGGGTCCATTGGCGCATTTGCTGCGTCGTTGCCCGCCTTTGTTTCAGCAGAGCGCTTGGTGAAGGAATGAATGAGCAGGAGCACTCCCGCCACCACCGCAATGAGGATCAGGAGCGGAATGAGGATGGAATCCATGGCGTTGTCAGAGCCGATCTACGTAGTTCTTGGCGGTAAGCAAATCTGAGTGGGTGGCTTGGCGAAGAACTTTGATGGCTTCAATCTTTTTGCCGCTTCGGACCAGGTTCTGCAGCTCGAAGGCGAGCTGGGGGTTGAGCTGGCCGTTGGGAAGCACAGCGGGTTGGTGGCCCTGCTGGCCGGCGGCCTGCGAACGGGCGGCCTGCGCCTGGACTGCCGTGCGGTTCTGCTCGGTCTGCTGGCTGTGTTGGGCTTCGTTTTGGCTCGGCTTGGTGGTGGCCTCGATGCGGGCTCGAAGGGCCAGCGCCTCTTGGACCTGGGAAGCCTGGTGCGCGGCGGAGCGGGCTGCCAGTTCCCGCTGGTATCTCTCAGCATCCGACACCCCGGTGTCCCGTGGTTTGAAGGCCGCAGTCAAGGCCCACAACAGGCCCAGGAGGACAAGAAGCGGAAGGGCAATCGTCAACACGTCACCAAAGTTCATCCCCATGCTTAGAGCTTATGCCAGAACTGCGTTATCCACAGCACATTCCACGGTGGGCATAGGCTTCTGAGAGGATAGTGTCAAATTCAGCCACGAAAAGTAAGATGCATCACATTTGGGGCATGTTTATGGTGCTTTTAGCCACTCCGGGCCTCCTTGGAACCCTTGGGGCTGTGGATGATTTTCCGCTGAATCTTTCTTTAGTCCACAGCTTGTGAGAAGCGTTTCCGCAGGTCAGAGTGTTGATTCCGTCAAAAGAATTTCTCTATCCACAGAGTAGTGCACAGTCTGTGCACAACGTGGAGGTGGTATTCCACAGCTTATCCACAGGGGCCTTCGGGTACCTGCTGTAACGTGTCTGAAGTGTCCATTTTGGGCACGGATATCCCCGAGTCGAGTTTCCTTGGTCGCAAAAAGCCGCTTACGGTGACGATCTCAGGGAAGCGGCTGTGGATAACTTGTGGATACCGCTATTTTGTCGGAGCTGCCTGACATTCTCGGAGCAACCCCGGCGGACGGTTTAGCCACACACTGCGCTTTACAGGCCGCCAGGGAGTTCAGCCCTGCAGCGGTACAAAAATGGAGGACGGCTTTGTCAGTTACGCACTTGGACTCAATCGAGGGCACTCGCGCTTCGGACTCGAGCCGGAAGCCTCCCCAGGACATTCCTGCCGAACAGTCAGTACTGGGCGGCATGATGCTGTCCAAGGATGCGATCGCCGACGTCGTCGAAATCGTCCGCGGACATGACTTCTACCGGCCGGCGCACGAGACCATCTATGAATCCATCATTGACCTCTACGGCCGTGGTGAACCTGCTGATGCCGTGACGGTATCGGACGAGCTGACCAAGCGCGGCGAGATCAACCGGATCGGCGGCCCCGCCTACCTTCACGAGCTCATCCAGACTGTTCCCACCGCCGCAAACGCCGGGTACTACGCGGAGATCGTGGCCGAACGAGCGGTCCTCCGCCGCTTGGTCAATGCCGGCACCAAGATTGTGCAGATGGGCTACGGCCAGGACGGCGAGGTGGAGGACCTCGTCAACCAAGCACAGGCCGAGGTCTACGCGGTGGCTGAAAAACGCACCGCCGAGGACTACGTGGCGTTGAAGGACGTCATGGAGTCCACTGTGGACGAGATCGAAGCTTCGGGCCACCGCGGCGAAGGCATGACCGGTGTTCCCACAGGATTCTACGAGCTCGACGAACTGACGCACGGCCTCCACCCGGGCCAGATGATCGTTATCGCAGCCCGCCCGGCTGTTGGTAAGTCCACTTTCGCGTTGGACTTCGCCCGCTCGGCCGCCATCAAGAACAACCTGGCCACTGTCATGTTCTCCTTGGAAATGGGCCGGAACGAGATCGCCATGCGTCTGCTCTCCGCAGAAGCCACCATTGGCCTCCAGGATCTCCGCAAGGGAACCATCAAGGACGAGCAATGGTCCAAGATTGCCACCACCATGGGCCGCATGAACGATGCTCCCCTGTTCATTGATGACAGCCCCAACATGTCCCTCATGGAGATCCGGGCGAAATGCCGCCGCCTGAAGCAGCAGCATGACCTCAAGCTCGTGATCCTTGACTACCTCCAGCTCATGAGCTCGGGCAAGAAAGTTGAGTCCCGACAGCAGGAAGTCTCCGAGTTCTCGCGTGCACTCAAGCTGCTCGCCAAGGAGCTCCAGGTTCCCGTCATCGCGCTGTCACAGCTGAACCGTGGTTCCGAGCAGCGACAAGACAAGCGCCCGATGGTTTCCGACCTCCGTGAATCAGGCTCGATCGAGCAGGACGCCGACATGGTCATCCTGCTTCACCGTGAAGACGTTTACGACAAGGAATCGCCGCGTGCGGGTGAAGCGGACATCCTGATCGCCAAGCACCGTAACGGCCCCACCAAGGACATCGTGGTCGCCTTCCAAGGCCACTATTCGCGCTTCGCCAACATGGCCGGCGATACCGGCGGTGGCGGCGGGTTCTAATCTTCTTGTGGCCCTCCCCTGACAACGTGACCGGGCCAGTAGTGTTGACTCGGTCCGCGTCCGCGGGTTTATCAATGACTTATTGGGGAATCATATGAAGAAGAACTTGCTGCTCGGACTTGGGGCATCAGCAATCGTTGCGATGACTCTTACGGCATGCGGCGGCACTACGCCGGCATCGCAGGACTCGACGGCGGCTGCGGCCAGCGAAACGGCCTCCAGCACACCGTCCCCGGCAAAGCAGTACACCGACGAAGAACTCGTCGCTTTGGTCGGGCAAATCAAGGCCTCTGATGGCAGCAGTCCCGCCGTACTTTCCGGTGAGGAGCTCTTGGGCCAGTACGCCTCACTGCTGGACGGCTTCGGCAAGGCCACCATTGAACCGGAAAGCTGCAAGGACCTGCGCACTCTTGGAGTTCCGCACGATATCTCCGGTTCGAGCATCGCGGGGACGGCCCGGGCCAAGGTGGGCGACTTCATCAGCAACGTATCGCTGACGTCCGGAGTCGACTCTGCCGTGCTGCAGGAGAGCGTGGAGTCAAGCAAGTCCCTGGCAGAAACGTGCCGGAAAATGACGTTCTCCGCGGAGGGAGAGGCAATAACAACCTCCACCGAAAAGATCGAAGGTGTTGGCGGCGTGCCCGGCACGGTGGCGCTGAAGACGCTCATGGTGATGCCTGACGGGAAAACGGGAGCGATCTACACGGCGCACGCCGTCAAGGACGGTGTCCTGATCTCGGCCACGGCCTCAGGTACCGAAGCTGCGGCCGGTGGGCCGGAAGCAGCAGGCGCGCTCATGGACCAGGCCGCCGCGCTCATCAAATAGTTCCGTGAAGGCCGTGCGGGCGGGTTCGTCCGCACGTACGGCCTTCATCGGCTTAAAGCTGCCCTGAGCAGGGTCAGTATTCGCCCTTGATGACGAAGTAGGACCCGCGGATGGTGCCGGCCAATTTGGATTTCTGGCGGGCAAACTTGAACTTTGATTCCAGTTCTTCAGGGACTTCCATGCCGTCGGAGAGCTTGAACCCGACGGCCCTTTTTCCCTCGCCAACGCTGTACATGACGTTGATGGACAGCCCGGACTCGTAGAAAACGTAGGCCATCTGAAGGTCCTCCACCTGAAAAGACGTGGCTTCCAGTGGCCGCGACTTGATCACGATGTCGCGTTCTTCCTTGAGGATCCGGCTCACCCTGTCCACCACGTCGGGGAGCTCGTCGGCGGGGCTGACCGTGAATTCATGGCCGTACTTGTTCTTGTAGTAGCGGGCTTCGTTGGCCCGTAGTCCTGCGGCGGCTTCCGCTACGGGGGAGGATTCGAGTCCCACAGTGGAAACGTTCTTGAAGTCAACGATGTAGGGCATCAGCTCTCCTGCTCGGGCCTGTTTGGACCAATGCTACTGGTGAGGCGGGCAGGAATGACTGTGCAGCCGTTGTGGAGGCTTAGCAGCCCTCGAAGTCGCTCAGCACCTTCACCTTCGCGGCTGAGCCGGAGGATGGATCGAACGCGTAGCCGATCCACTCCTTGGCCAGGCGACGGGCAAGCTCCACGCCCACGACGCGCTGACCCATGGTGAGGACCTGGCAGTCGTTGGACAGGACTGAGCGTTCGACGGAGAACGAATCGTGTGCTGCCGTGGCCCGGATGCCGGGTACTTTGTTGGCCGCGATGGCCACGCCGATTCCCGTGCCGCAGAACAGGATGGCCCGGTCGGCCTTGCCGTCGCGGATCATCTCTCCGGCAGCGATTCCAACGTATGGGTAGGGGCGGGTAAAGTCTTCATCCGCGTGGTTGACTCCGATGTCGATCACTTCAGTAATCCGGGAGTCGGCCTTGAGGTCGGCCATGATCCGGTCTTTGTAATCAACGCCGGCTTCGTCGGCGCCCACGATAATGCGCATGGAATTCTCCTAGTTGGTAACGGCAGCTACGGGAACTGCGGTGAAATGGGGTCCGACGGCGGTGAACACCATGGCGAGCGACGTCGCCCCGGGATCCGGCGTACCGAGGCTCTTCTCGGCCAGTGGCCTGGCTCGGCCTTTGAGGGGGCGGAGGTCAGCGGTGGACGCGGCAGCGGCCGAAGCGTCAGTCGCAGCAACTGCCCAAGCCTCTTCGACAGGGATGCCGGAAGCGATGCGTTCCTCCAGCGACGCAGCGAACGGAAGCAGGGCATCCATCATTGTTTTGTCGCCCATCTCGGCCTTCCCAAGGCCCGCGATGCGGTCCGCGAAGGCGCGAACAGACTCGGCGAGGACGTCCGGCGTCGGGGTCTCTGCATCACCCAACCGCTCGCCGAAGGCGCGCAGCCCGGCACCCCAAAGAACGCCCGAGGTACCTCCGGCCTTGTCTGCCCAGGCGTCGCCGGCCGCGATCAGGACCGAACCGGCCCCCGCACCCCGCTCGAACGCGGTTGCTGCGGCCTCGTTGGCAGCTGCGGATCCGCGCACCATGCCGCGGCCGTGGTCGCCGTCGCCTGCTATCGCGTCCATGTCCCCTAGCATCGATTCGGAAGCCCGCAGCAGCGATGCGGTAGTGTCCAGGGCCGAGAGGCACTGTGCTGCGTACGCGCGGGACTCAGCTGTGGAGGAGTAGTCGGCAGCTTCGGTCGCGGAATCCTCGTGGACGACCTCGGAAACACCGGCATCGAAGCCAACAGAGCCACGGCGATAGGCCGGAGTCAGGGCAGGTGCGGTCCAGTACTGCTCCAGTTCATCGTCCAACCAGGTCAGCGTCAGCGACGCACCGGCCATATCCAGCGAGGTCACCAGTTCACCCACCTCCGGCATCACCAGCGTGTAACCGGCTTCGCGCAGCAGGGGAGCGACGGTGCGCCAGAGGACGAAAAGCTCCTCATGCTTGGTGGAACCCAGGCCGTTGAGGATCACGGCGAGTCTCCGGGAAGCGCCCGCCGGAGTTTCGGCCAGGACCCGGCGCACCAGTTCGCGGCCAAGTTCGACGGCGGACGGCAGCTCGGTATCGAACAGTCCCGGCTCGCCGTGGATACCCAGCCCAAGGCCCATCTGTCCCTCGGGAAGGCGGAACAACGGTTGGTCGGCTCCCGGGAAGGTGCAACCGCCAAACGCGGTGCCAATGGTTCGGGTCAACCCATTCGCCTTGCTTCCCAGACGAACCACCGAGTCGAGGTCAAGTCCTGCTTCGGCAGCAGCACCCATGACCTTGAAGACCACGAAATCCCCGGCAATGCCGCGCCGCTTCCCGATCTCCCCGGGTGAGGCGCTGGCAATGTCATCGGTGACCAGAACGTTCTCTGCCCGGATGCCCTCGGCGTTCAGGCGTTCGCTGGCCATGCCGAAGTTCATGACATCGCCGGCGTAGTTGCCGTACGTGAAGACGACGCCGGCACCGGAGTCGGCTGCCTTGGCCACGGAGTAGGCCTGCTGAGATGACGGGGAGGTGAAGATGTTTCCCACCACTGCACCGTCAGCAAAGCCCGGCCCGATGATGCCGGCGAAGGCCGGGTAGTGTCCTGAACCGCCGCCGGTGATGACAGCGACCTTCGGCGAGGCCGGGCGGTTGCGACGGACGGCGCCGCCTTCCACCTGCCGAACGAGGTCCGAGTGGGCGTCACAGAAACCGGCAAGGGCTTCATCGGCGAAGTCGGCGGGGTCGTTGAAGATTTTGGTCATGGTGGGTCCTGGGTTTCCTTCGAGCAGCCCGAATCAGTGGATGTGGCTGCCGCCGTTGATGTCGATGGTGGTGCCGGTGAGGTACGCGGAGTCCTCGGAGGAGAGGAACGTGATCACAGCGGCGACTTCCTCCGTGGTGGCGTTGCGGCCCAAGGGGATTCCGGCGTTAATGGCGGCTTCCTGCTCTTCGGTGCTGCCGACCCGGATGTTGGTGTCCACAGCGCCGGGGGTGATGGCATTGACGGTCACTCCGGTGTCGCCGATTTCGCGGGCGAGTGCCTTGGTGAAGCCGAGAATGGCGGCCTTGGCTGCGGAGTAGGGAACCTTGCCAAAGACGCCGCCGCCGCGCTGTGCGGAGACCGAGGACATGTTGACGATGCGGCCCCAACCGTTGGCGATCATGTCCGGCAGGAACGCCTTGGTGACCAGGTAGGTGCCGGTGGCGTTGACATCCATGACCTTGTGCCACAGCTCGAGCGTGGTTTCCAGGAACGGGACGGGTGAGGTGATGCCGGCGATGTTCGCCAGGGCTCCGACGGGCGGGAGGTTTCCGGCGGTGGCTTCTGCAGCGACGGCGGCCTGCGCCGCGGTGACTGAAGCTTCATTGGCAACGTCGATTTCGTAGCCGACGGCGGGAACGTTGAATTCATTGGCGATCTCGGCGGCAACCTTGGCGGACTTCTCGCCGTCGAGGTCCAGGATCACAATGCCCCAGCCCTGGCTGGCATAACGGCGGGCAGTGGTGAGGCCGATGCCGCGGTCGGAAGTAGCTCCGGTGAGGACGGCGGTGCGCTGGATGGTGGTCATGGTGCTCCTTGAATATGAGGTAACGCGGTTTAGATGAGGTCTGAGATGTAGCTGGCCGCTTTGGCTGCAGCCGCGGGGCGTTCATCGTGGATGACGTCCCGGGTTTCGAGTTCCAGGGAGAAGTGGCCGGTATAGCCAACGTCCCGTAAGGCGGAAAGGCCGGCAGCGAAGTCTGCTTGTCCGTTGCCGATGCTGAGGTTGATGTTCCCGGGCTCGTTTGCGGTCGCTGGAACCGCGTCACGCAGGTGGACGTGCTTTATCCGTGCGGAGAAGCGGTCCACGAAATCCGCGGGGTCGCCTCCGGACGCGACGATGTGGCTGAAGTCCATGACGATCCCGACGTCGGAACCGGCAAGGCGGTCGGCGAGCAGCTGCGCGCGTTCGGTGTTCCAGCACAGCCGGTAGTAGTGCAGGGATTCGGTCCACAGCTCGACGCCGAACTCCTTGGCACGGGCAGAGGCGTGAATGTGTTGAGCTGCGACAGCGTCGATGTCTTCTTCCAGGCCCCGCAAAGGATCGTGGTCGATCGCACCGCACGGCAGGACAAGTGCTTTCGCGCCGGTCTTGGCCGCCAGGGTGAGCAGCATCCCGAGGTGTCGTTCGCGCGCTTCCCGGGCGCCGGCGTCGAGCGTTGCGTTCAGGTCGCCGACGTCGCCGTTGACCGAGCGGACGCGCAGTCCCGAGCTGTTGACGACGGCGGCAACCGCCTCCACTGCCTCGGCGTCCAGTACGTAAGGCACATGGTCACAGACGCCGGGGAGCGCGCCGAGGTCGATTTCCTCGAAGCCGAGGCCACGCATGGTGTGCAGGGCTGTGGCCAGGTCCTGGTGGCGGAAGCTGATCGACGAACAGCCAAGTCGTTGATGAAACATCGTCGTTTGATCCTCGTGTCGAGCCCCTCGACGGAGAGGGGCCTTAGTGATGGAGACCACGTTAGCTAGGTTGACTGTCAACAGTCAACCTCCTAAGTTGACTGTTGACATTGCTGGTGGTGTCGGTCACAGTTGACGTATTATGTTGACTGTCGACAGTGGGGTTGCCGAAGACGCACCGCACTCTTGAAAGGGAAAGACACACATGAGCAATGAAGCTCTGACCATGCGTGGTCCGGTTCATGGAACCAAGGAAGCAAAGCGCGTCGCCGTCGGTTCCGGCGTTGGCGCAGTCATCGAAACCTACGACTTCATCGGTTTCGGCACAGCCGCAGCACTGTACTTCGGTACGGCGTTCTTCCCGGGGGCTGACCCGGTAACCGGCACCCTGGCCTCCTTCGCGACCCTCGGCGTCGGCTTCGCTGCCCGTCCACTGGGTGGCATCATCGGCGGCCATCTCGGCGACAAGCTCGGCCGCAAGCCGGTGCTGGTGGCCTCCCTCATCCTTATGGGTCTGGCGACGTTCGCGATCGGCCTCCTGCCCACCTACCAGCAGGTTGGCCTGCTGGCTCCGGCTCTCCTGGTCCTCGTCCGCGTCATCCAAGGCCTGGCCTTCGGCGCTGAATGGGGCGGCGCCATCCTGATGAGCTACGAGCACGCACCCTGGCGGAAGAAGGGCCAGTTCACGGGAATCGTGCAGGCCGGCTTCCCCGTCGGCCTGCTCCTCGCCAACCTGGTGTTCCTGAGCAGCGTGGGCCTGGGATCCGAGTGGGCATGGCGTGTACCGTTCCTGGCCAGCATCGTGCTGGTTGCCGTCGGTCTCATCATCCGTTCAAAGGTTCCCGAATCCCCGGTCTTCGAAGACGTCAAGAAGTCGGGCGACATCGTGAAGTCCCCCATTGTCGAGGTCATCAAGACCGATTGGCGCAACATCGTGCGGGGCATCGGCCTCCGCATCGCTGAGACTGCCGGCTACGCCGTGTCGGTGACCTACATGATTTCCTACCTGCACACCAACAAGCTGGCCGACAAGACCGAAACCCTGGTGGCGCTCTGTGTCGCCGCAGGAATCGGAATTTTCGCCACGTACTTCTGGGGCAAACTGACAGACAAGGTTGGCCGCCGCCCCGTCTACGTGTGGTCCACGGCCTTCGCAGTGGTGTTCGGTATCCCCATGTTCATGCTGGTCAACACCGGTCTGTTCTTCCTGATCATCGCCACTATCGTGGTGGCCTACGCGGTTTGCCAGAACTCCCTCGCCGGCGCCCAGGGTGCATGGTTCCCCGAATTGTTCCAGGCCAAGACCCGCTCCTCCGGGGCGTCGCTGTCCTACCAGATCTCGGCCATGGTCTCCGGGTTCACCCCCTTCATCACCACCCTGCTGTTCGTCAGCATGGGCTGGATGGGGCCGGCGCTTCTCTTCAGCGTCTATGGAGCCATCGGTCTCTGGGCAGCCCTGATCACCAAGGAAACCTGGGGCAAGCGTGAGCGTCAGCTCGCCGAAGAAGCCGCCAGCAAAACTCCCCAGACGGTAAACGCCTAAGCAACCATCGACGTCGGGCGCGTTCTCTCCATTGGTACGCGCCCGACTCCGGAAGGAATCCAGTGACTATCTCATCCGTCGAAACGGCCGCCGTTTCCGCCCCCACGCCGGAGCGCATAGAGCGCATCCGCGCCGCCGCATTCCGTATCCGACACCACGCACTCAACATGGGCGAGGTCCAAGGCCAGGGCTATGTGGGCCAGGCGCTCGGTGCGGCAGACATGTTTGCCGCTGTCTACGCAGACCAGCTCAACTACCGCGCCGAGGACCCCCATTGGGCAGACCGGGACCGGTTCCTGCTCTCCACCGGGCACTACGCAATCGGCCACTACGCCGCCCTGGCCGAGGCCGGAATCGTCCCGGTGTCCGAACTTGAAACCTACGGCTCGGACGATTCCCGGCTACCTATGTCCGGCATGTCCACCTACACGCCGGGCATGGAAATCTCCGGCGGTTCGCTCGGACACGGACTCACGATCGCGGTCGGCATGGCGCTGGGCCTGCGGGCGCAGAACTCGACCAACCGTGTCATCAACTTCCTCTCCGACGGCGAACTCGACGAAGGTTCCACCTGGGAGGCCGCCATGGGCGCTCACCACCACCAACTTGGCAACCTCATCGCCATGGTGGACATCAATGCGCTCCAGGCCGACGGTGCCACCAACACGGTGCTCCGCACCGAACCGGTCACCGAAAAGTGGGAATCGTTCGGCTGGTACACCCAACGGGTGGACGGGAACGACGTCGGCGCGCTGCTGGCCGCGTTCGACAACATCGCCACCCGCAGGGCGGCTGCGGGATCCTCTGCATCCGGACAGCCGTCGGTGATTCTCTGCGACACCAAAGTTGGCCGCGGCGTTCCACTGCTGGAGACCCGCGAGAAGGCGCACTTCATGCGCATTGAAGAAAACGAATGGCAGATCTGCCGCGATCAATTGACTGCAGGATACGAAGGGGCGGCTTCCGCATGAGCACCACCACAACAGCAAAGCCGAAGCTCAAGACCTCGGCGATGATCGCGTCCTTCGCTGATCCCGGCCAGAAGACCACGTCAGCTCCGTTCGGGCACGCGCTGGTTAAGGCCGCTGAGGCGGACTCCCGGATTGTCGGGCTCACCGCTGACCTGGGCAAGTACACGGACATGCACATTTTCGCCAAGGCGTTTCCTGAGCGCTTCTTCCAGATGGGCATGGCTGAGCAGCTCCTCTTCGGCGCAGCCGCGGGCATGGCCGAAACGGGACTGGTCCCGTTCGCCTCCACCTACTCGGTGTTCGCTGCCCGGCGTGCATATGACTTCCTGTGCCTGGACATCGCGGAACCAAACCTGAACGTAAACATTGTGGGCGGCCTCCCCGGCCTGACCACCGGCTACGGACCCAGCCACCAGGCCACCGAGGACATGGCGATCTTCCGCGGCATGCCCAACCTGACCATCGTGGACCCCTGCGACTCCGTTGACATCGAACAGGCGGTTCCGCAGCTCGCTGCCTCGGACGGGCCCACGTACCTGCGGCTCCTGCGCGGCAATGTGCCCACCGTCCTGGACGAGTACGGCTATAAGTTTGAGCTTGGTAAAGCCAAGCTTTTGCGTGGCGGGAACGACGTCGTCTTCGTGTCTTCCGGTCTGATGACCATGCGTGCCCTGCAGGCGGCGGACGCGTTGGCGAAGCACAACGTGGACGTGGCCGTAGTGCACACGCCCACCATCAAGCCCTTCGATTCCGCCACCGTGCTGGCTGAGCTGAACACGGACCGGCTGGCCGTCACCCTGGAGAACCACACGGTTGTTGGCGGTTTGTTCGAAACCGTTGCCTCCGCCGTCGTCACCGCCGGGCTCGGCAAGCGCGTGGTTCCCATCGCGCTGCCCGACCAATTCCTCGACGCCGGTGCGCTGCCCACACTGCACGAACGCTACGGTCTGTCCGTGGACCGGATCGTGGCCAAGGTCCTGTCCGAACTCGGCTGAGTTTCCCGGGAGTGCGGGACGGATATGACTGCCCGTCCCGCACTTCTGCCCGTAGTATCGACAGTTAACACCTGACTGTCAGCAGTTGCCCATAGAACCGAGGACACACCATGGCCGCCACAGCCTCCCTGCTGGGACTGGAGAAGAAGAGCCTCCGCGAACAGGCGCTCGCAGCCCTGCGGACCGCGATCACCAGTGGCGAGCTTGAGCCCGGACGGCACCTTGTGGAAACCGAACTGTCCGAAATGCTGCAGATCAGCCGCGGTACCCTCCGCGAAGCGCTGCGGCAACTGGAACAGGAAGGTCTCATCTCCGCCGGACCACGCGGCCGGATGTCCGTCAGGCACCTGGACGTCAAGGAAATCCGTGACATCTTCGCGGTCCGGGGTGTGCTGGAATCCTTGGCCGCCCGGACGCTCAGCGACATGCCCGATAAGGAGGGTGCGCTCGCAGAGTTACGTGCCGCCGTCGACAATATGGAGAAGGCCGCGAAATCCTCATTGGAGGAACGGATCGAATCCGACCTCGAGTTCCACCGCACCCTCTGCCGCTTGTCCGGAAACGAGACACTGCTGCACTCCTGGGAATCCCTGGAAGGCTCCATCCGGATGTCCATCATGTTCGCCGGGCTGGAACGCGCAACCCGAAACATGAGCGTCGGCCGGCACCACGACATTGTTGCCGCCATTGAGACCGGAAATGCCGCCAAGGCACGGGAAACGATCATTGAACACATGAATGGTGCGGCGGAGAATCTGGTGGGTTAGGCAAATAGCCGGGCCGTGTTGCGCTATCGGGCAGGTTGCCGGGCTCCAGCCGGGCATAGCATTGTGAACCATGGCACTGCGACTGGTTCAAGTGAATTTCAAGGCCGGGGACGACTCAGCCCTCGGGCAGTTTTGGGCGGATGCTCTCGGCTGGGGTGTTTCCAGCGAAGGTCCGGGGGTCACCAACGTGGAACCCCTTGATTTTACGTGGCCGGACCCTGCGGCTGTATGCGTGGACGTGGTCAGTGTTCCGGACCCCGAGTCAGTGAAGTACCGTGTCCATCTGGACCTTGCCACCACGTCCGCTGATCATCAGAGGGAACTCGTACAGCGGCTCAAGGAGCTTGGTGCTTCGCCTGCGGATATTGGCCAGGGAGAGGTGCCGTGGGTGGTGATGGCTGATCCTGAGGGCAACTTGTTCTGCGTACTCGAACCTCGTGCGATCTATCAGGACACCGGCCCCATAGCCACCGTGGTGGTCAACTGCGAAGATCCCCGGGCCATGGCCGATTTCTGGGGCCGGGCAACGGACTGGACCGTGCATGAGGTGACTGATGAGCATGCGAGGTTGCGCTCGTCCAAGGGGGTTGGTCCCTACCTTGAGCTTCTTCGTACCCCCGAACCGGACGCCCTGCCCAACCGTATCCATCTGGATCTCAAGCCATATCCCGGCGACGATCAAGCCGCTGAGGTTGCCAGGCTCCACAGCCTGGGTGCCCGCGATGTCGACCTCGGCCAAGGCGATGTGTCCTGGAAGTGCCTGACCGACCCCGAAGGAAACGACTTCTGCGTATTGAGTCCAGGGTGATCATTCCTGAGCGCGGCTAGTTCTGCGCGGCTTTCAGCAGGTGGTCCGGCAGCCGGTTTCCCGGGGCGCGGCCGCGGATTTCGAGAAGTTCGCGCGCGTGCGCATGCAGTTTCTTGTCCTCCTCGGATACTGGGACCCATTGGGGAATCGGCACGGCCGTCCCCGTTTCGTCGCGGGCCACCATCACCGTCAGGCAGTACGTGGTGAGGTTCATTTCCCGGGTCTTGGGATCGCCCGAGCGGACGTGGACCGCGATGTGCATGCCCTTGGCGCCGGTGTAGACCAGCCGGGCTTCGACTTCCACCACATGGCCGATCAGAAGCGGCCGGTAAAAACGGACACCACCGGAGAAAACGGCCACAGTGTCCTTGCCGCAGTAACGGGACGCGCAAACGTACGCAGCCTCATCGATCCACTTCATCACGATGCCACCGTGGACTTTGCCGCCCCAGTTCACATCGGTGGGGGACGCCATGAACCGCAGCGTGACGCGCTCGGCGGTTCCGGCGTCGGTGTATTCCTGGGCGTTCATCGCATTGACGATCTGCTCACGGACTTCGATGCGGGCCAGCGCGTGGTCCCGCTGCTCGATCTCGGCAGGCGTTGAGGGTTGGAACTGGGGAACGGGAATCGGCTTGCCGTCCGGACCCACAGCTACGAAAATCACCATGCATTGGCTGTGCATTGTCTCCGGCCCGCCCTTGGGATCCCGGGAACTGACCATGGTGTGGATGTGCATGGAGGACCGGCCGGTGTAAACGATCGTTGAGGTCACTTCAACCATATCGCCGCTGTTCACGGGGTCGGTGAAGTGGATGTTGCCCACATAGGCGGTGACGCAATAGGACTTGGCCCATCCCACCGCCGCTGCGTAAGCCGCTTTGTCCACCCATTCAAGGACGGTCCCGGCATCAACGGATCCGCTGTGCCCAACGTCCGTGGGGGCTGCCAGGAAGCGGAGGGTCACAGAGTTGCCGGCGTCTTCGCTCATGCTCGAAGTTTACTGGTGCCATGTTTCTGTTACGTGACTAAGACTGCGCCCGCTGGATGCCCAGGGTGGCAATGAGGTCCTCATGGATTTCGAACCAGACGCGGTGGAAAGAGTCGCGGTCTGTACCCGTCAGCCAGGAGGCGTCCTCGGTTGAGAACTTGAGGGCCCGCAGGAGCCGGTCCGAATAGCCGCCGAACCGCGGAAGGCTTCGCATGAGCTGCGCTTCCAGGGGGCGCCACGCCGCCAAGGCTCCAATCAGCACATCCGTGGCTTCCTGATTGGAGGAAATCCCCAGCTGAAGAGTGCCGCAGGCGTTGACGACTCCATCATTGAACTCCGTAAAGTCCTCGTGCACCGCCAGGACCCGGGATCGTGCACCTGCCAGATCCAGCTCCTCGGCGAGCAGCCGTTCGTTCTCCGCCCGCCCGGCCCCGGAGAGCAACCAACCGCTGGTACCGGCGAAGGTGCTGCGCGAAACAAAGCCGTTCACACCGGCGTCGATGAGGGCGGACTCCACCAGGCTTGGGTCCTGGGCAAAGCGCGCCGCTACGGCTTCTGTGTCAGCGAATCCCAACAGGCGCACGGCGTGCAAGATGAGGAGGCTCATTGCATGCCCGCCAAGGTGACCGTCCCGGTCGAACCATCAACAGTCACAACGCTGCCGTCAGGCACAAGCTCCAACGCAGCGTGCACACCCAGGACGGCCGGAATGCCGTATTCCCTCGCGACGATCGCGGCATGGGACAGCATTCCTCCTGTTTCGGTGACCACTGCCGAAGCCATCCCGAACAGAGGCGTCCATGCGGGATCAGTGGTGCGGCAAACCAGTACGTCTCCGGTCCGGAAGCGGGCAAAATCATCGGGCCCCTGGATCAGGCTGGCCATCCCCCTGGCACTGCCGGCGCTCGCTGCGGTTCCGTTCAGGACTACCGCCCTTGTCACTTGGCGGCACCTGTTCCTGGGCGGTCGGACAGCCGGTCCAGCCGCTGCTGCGCGGCCTGCGCGGAACGGAGCCCAAGGCTCTCCGCGATCTGCGGCCAGGTCAGCCCTTCCGCCCGCGCCAGAAACAGGAGTGCAGTTTCGACGGCGTCCATCTCACCTCGGGCGGCGGGTATCAGTGCGAGGGCCGCGCGGAGATCGGAGGAATCCGGCGCTGGATCACCCTCCTGGCTCCGGAAACGCCACAGCACGTGATGGATGAGGTCCATGGCGGTCGGTGGCTGTTTTTCGTGGAGCCAGGGACGCTGGGGCAGTGCGGCGGCGCCCCGGTCCAGGAGCAGCCGGGTCGCGTCCGTCTGCAACTGCGCGTCTTTCCCGTCTTGGGGTGTGGTGGAGGCGTTCATGCGAGCGAGCATCCCTCATCAACATTATGTTGTCAATATTTTGTTGATATCTGCGATTGATTTGCTCTCTAAATGAGAATCAATATCATTTAACTCATGTCACATCACTCACACCCCACCCTTCCTGCCGTGCGCGGCCGTAAACGCCACTTACCCACGGGCGCGGTCGCCGTCGTCGGGCTTTCCGCCCTTCTTCTTACTGGCTGCGCGACGCCCGGCGGCTCCGCCGGCAGCGCAGCCGACGCGTCGCCGTCGTCGTCCGCAGAGCCCAGCCCCAAAGAGGCCGGTGCCCCGACCCCTCGCCTGGTCTACACGTACGACGGCGGCATGGGAGTTCTGGACGGCGCCTCCCTGGAGAAGGTGGGGAGTGCGGACTTGGGTGGCTTCAACCGGCTGAATCCCGCAGGCGACGGCAGGCATGTTTTCGTGTCCACCGGTGACGCCTTCCGCCTTTTCGACGCCGGCGCCTGGACCGAGCCGCACGGCGACCATAGCCATCACTACGTCAGCGATCCCAAGCTGACGGATCTGGCGTTCGAGGCGAGTAAAGCCGGTCACGTGGTGCTGCACGCCGGCAAAACCGTGCTGTTCAGCGACGGGTCGGGCAAGGTGGAGAGCTTCAAGAGCTCTGCGCTGGGGGCTGCTGTGGAGGACGGAAAACTGCCCGCCGCCGACGTTTACACAACGCCTGAAGCGCACCATGGAGTCGCCGTCGAACTCGAGGACGGCAAGCTGCTGGTGACCCTCGGCAATGAGGAAAGCAGGTCCGGGATCGCAATACTCTCCGCCGGCAAGGGGCAGGACCGTAAGGAAATCGTCCGCAACGAGGACTGCCCGGGCGTGCATGGTGAGGCCGTGGCTGCCGGAGAAGCAGTAGTGGTCGGATGCGAAAACGGCATGTTGATCTACAAGGACGGGGCCATCACCAAGGTGGCGAGCCCTGATGCTTACGGCCGCTTGGGCAATCAGGCGGGATCGGAAAAGTCCCCGGTGATCCTGGGCGACTACAAGGTGGACAAGGCCGCCAAGCCGGAACGTCCTACCCGGATTTCGCTGGTCAACACCGAAACCGCAGCCATGCAGCTCGTGGACATCGGCACCAGCTACTCGTTCCGCTCACTGGGCCGCGGCCCGGCGGGTGAAGCCCTGGTTCTGGGAACTGATGGCGGCCTGCGCGTGATCGACCCACTCTCCGGTGCCGTCACCTCAACCATCCCTGTGGTTGCCGCATGGGAGGAGTCGGCCACCTGGCAGGACCCGCGGCCCACCCTTTTTGTCCAGGGCTCGACGGCGTACGTCACCGAACCTGCGACGCAGTCACTTCACGCTGTGGACCTGAAGGCGGGCAAGGTGGCGAAGTCGGTGAAGCTTGATCAGACCCCGAACGAGCTCACCGGCGTCACGGGCTAGTCCAATCCTTGGGTCCCGCGTCGTGGAAATCGGACGCTCGCTCACGTCCCATGCCTTAAGCGCCGACGCTCGCTCACGTCCCACGCCTTAAACGCCGACGCTCGCTCACGTCCCATGCCTTAAGCGCCGACGCTCGCTCAATTTCCTCGAGAAAGTGAGCGAGCGTCCGCGTGAAAGTGTTGTTACGTGAGGGGGCGTCCGAGGGGAGGGGCCGCTTAGGCCAGGGCGCGGAGCTTCGAGCCGGAGCGGCCGAAGAGTGCGGCGTCGGCCGAGATCCTGCCGGCGCCCGCCAGTGCGAGGGCCAGCGCGGCACCTGCGAAGAGCAGTACGAGTTCATACCCTCCGTTGGCCACAAAGATGCCGGCCGGAGCGTGCACCAGGAAGAGGGCCCCCAGCATGTCGATGGCCAGGAGTGCTGCGAAGACGCGGGTCAGGAGGCCGAGGATCAGTGCGATGCCGCCGACGAGCTCCAGTGTTGCCACGATGGGGGCCACGACGGATGCGCCCGGCACGCCCATCTGGGTGAAGGAAGCCTGGGTTCCGGCGATGGTGAATTCGTTGAACTTCTGCCAACCGTGCGCGGCGAAGAGAAATCCTGCAATGACGCGCAGGATGGTCAGGGCTGTGGTGGTCAAGCTGGACTTGTTCATGCTTCAACCCTTGCAGCCAATTTATTGAAGTGTCAACTAAATGTGGCGCACTATCACCGAATTCCCAGCTAATTACGAGGCTTCGCCTGAAGCCAGGGCTGCAGGAGCCGGGTGGTGATCGGCAGGAAAATGTACGTCATCAGAGGCGTCAGGATCACGATGTTCAGCAAAACGGCAAACACCAGCGGCCAATCCTGCGTCAACGGGTGCAGCAGGAAATTTGCCAGCAGGCTGAGCGGGAAGAACGGGAGGAAGATGCTGATGGCCTGCTTCCAGCGCGGTGGCACCACAGTTTCGGGCACGACTACCGAGACATCGCCAGGCCGCGAGAACCAACCCTCAATCCCCGTATGACGTTCCACGCGGGTGGTCTCCATCATGTCCCTGGCACTGTCGATCCACCAGCGCCTCTCCTCGGAGTCCTCCCACGCCTGCATCGATTCGGCGTCGGCGAAACGATAGAGCATGTGCCACTCGGTGGAATCCACTCCGTTGCGCACCCATCCAGATCCCAGGTAACCCGGCCACTCGCGGGCAAGTTCCTGCCCGGCATGTGCCCACGCGTTGGCTTGGCGGGTGTAGCCCGGAAGAATGGTGCGGGCTACGGAAACGGTGACGGGATGCTCATATGACACGGCCCAAATGTACCCGTCCCCCAGCAGACTAGGCTTGTTTAGTGCCTCAAACCACAATCGCCCCCGCCCGCTCCACCGCGCGCGAAATCCTTCGCCTGGCCGTCCCCGCGTTCGGTGCGCTGATTGCAGAGCCTTTGTTCCTCCTGGCCGACTCTGCGATCGTGGGGCATTTAGGGGTCGACCAGCTGGCCGGCGTCGGACTGGCGTCAACCATCCTGCACACTGCGGTGGGACTCATGGTCTTCCTGGCGTATTCGACGACGCCGGCGGTCGCCCGCGCGATCGGCGACGGAAAGTTGGGGAAGGCTCTGGCCGCAGGGCGCGACGGCGTCTGGCTGGCCCTGCTGCTGGGGCTGGTGCTCGCTGTGGTGGGCTTCGTAGCAGCCGAGCCCTTGGTCGGTTTCATGGGTGCATCGGGCGATGTGCAGGGATTCGCCGTGGACTACCTCCGGTGGTCCATGCCCGGGCTGGCGGCAATGCTCCTGATTTTCGCCGGCACCGGTGTCCTTCGTGGTTTACAGGACACCCGGACGCCGCTGGTGGTGGCGACGGCCGGATTCGCGGTCAACATAGCCCTCAATGTGTTCCTGGTCTACGGGTTGAGCATGTCCGTGACGGGTTCGGCGATCGGTACCAGCATTGCGCAGTGGGCCATGGCCGCCGTCTACCTCGTGATGGTGGGCCGTAATGCGCGGCAGCATGGTGTGTCCCTGCGGCCCGACTGGCATGGCATCCGGGCCATGACCAAGGTGGGCTCGTGGCTTATGCTCCGCACGCTGAGTCTCCGCTTGGCGATCCTCGCCACGGTCCTGGTGGTGACGGCCCAGGGTGCCGTCAACCTGGCGGCGCATCAGTTGGCCATGACAATTTTCTCCTTCCTTGCCTTTGCCCTGGATGCATTGGCCATCGCGGCGCAGGCCCTGATCGGCAAGGAACTCGGAGCCCGGAACGCAGCCAGGGCCCGTGAACTGACCCGCACGATGATCCGCTGGGGTACGGGCTTTGGCGTGATCACCGGCATACTGCTGGCCGTGGCGGCTCCGTGGGTTGGATACATTTTCACGGCCGACTCCGGCGTTCGATCGGCACTGACGGTTGCGCTCTGGGTGCTCGCGCTCGGTCAGCCGCTGGCCGGGTACGTCTTCGTCTTGGACGGTGTCCTCATTGGCGCCGGCGACGCGCGCTATCTGGCGATTGCCGGCGTCGTAAATCTTGCGGTCTATTTGCCGCTGCTGGTGGCTGTCCACCAGCTGAGGCCCGGCGGCGAGGCGGGTCTTCTGTGGCTGTGGGCGGCGTTTGCGCTGGGTTACATGCTGGCCCGTGCGGTGACGTTGGGGCTGCGCGCGCGGACCGATCGGTGGATGGTGTTGGGTTCGCACTAAACTGGACGGGTGACTCTTCCATCGACTCCTGCCCACACTCCTGCTGCCCCTCCGGCCGGACTGTGGAAACCCATCCTGATCCGCGCAACGGTCGCAGTGTTGTTTGGTTTGGTGACCATCTTCTGGAGTTCGCCGTCAGTGGAGGTCCTGGCGTGGGCCGTGGGCCTGTATCTGCTTGGAACGGCAGCGGCCGTGTGGATGTCCCGCGTTTTGCCAGTAGCTGTAGCAGTGGTGGTAGCCGCGGGCGGCCTCGCCGCGTTGGTGACGCAGTCTGATCAAGGCGTGGCTCTTTCTGCCATGCTGGCTCTGCTGGTTCTTGGACTTCTTGAGTCCATGCAGGGCCTGAAGAAGCGCGATTCCGTAGCCCGCGACTGGCTCATCTCGGGCATTATTTCGGTGGGTACGGGCATTCTGCTGCCATTCTTTACTTCGCTGGGTGCGCACGCGCTCCTGGGGGTTGCAGGTGGGGGCGCCATTCTCTCGGGCGTCTTGTGGATGCTTTCCGGTCTGTCGCTGCGCCATGATGCCCGCACCGGTACGAGGACGCAGGCCTCTGCGCCCGGCGCCTCGCCGGAGGCCGTAAACTAGTAGTTGGACGTTCTACTCGTTGTAGAACTTTTGCAGACCGGCGGGCATGTACCGCCATCATTGGAGGAATGACCGTGGCAGACCAGACACCAGGAGAACCGCGCAAGATGCGGACCTCGGTCAAGGGACCCCTCATGTTCTCCGCCTTCTTCGCCGTGCTGGCCTTCGTGGCCGTGCTGATCTTCGCCTCCGGCGGCAGCGCGCGTGTTCCGCGGTTCGACCTCGCGTTCACCGGCGCAGGCATCGCGTTCATTGTGAGCCTCGTTGTGGCGGCCATGCTGTCCATGAGCTACAAGGAGAACGCCGACCACCTCGGCAAGGGTTCCGGGGTCAACCTGAGTTCCAAGCGTCCGCACGGCGGGTCGCCGGCTGCGGACTCCGCCGGCGGGACTGAAACGCCCGACGCCGGCCACTAACCTTCCAGCGCTTCCCCACTGTTGTTGGGGGAGCGCTTTTTGGTTGGTTTGGCTGGGCTGGCGTTAGTGGGCCAGCGAAGCGGCAGTGATGCGTTCACCAGAAGAAATGCGAGAACGCACCAGCCGCCCATGAGCAGGCCGCCGTCCGGTGCCGAAGGAATGTAGTCGATCCCGTTGGGCCTTAAGGTCTCAGGCGTGGCTTTCAGGTACCCGGAAGCAATAAGGGCCAGGCCAGCGGCAGCCATGAGTACGTAGATTCGACCGTTGCCCGCCCACCAACGGTTGATCGGGGGAATGAGGCGCAGGGGCAGACCCACCATGACTGCGAGGGAGATGGTTGCTGCCGGTACGAGAATGCCGCCCAGTACAAGGCCGATTATCACTCCGATGCCGTCGTAGTCCACCATGGTTGCCACCTGCAACATGATCCACGATGGGGCCAGGAAGGCGAAGGCCAGGGCGAGTTGGCCGAACCTGGTCATTCCTGGGCTTCCGTAGCGTTCACGTGGCAAATCGCGCAGTGTGGGGACTGGGCGATCCGCGGAGGGGTGGGTCACTTGGCCATCCTTCCAATGCGTGGTCGTTTTCGGAACCGGAGCGGGAACGATGCACTAACGACGAGGAAGTTGATGATGAGGCAGCCGCCCATGAGCATTCCGCCATGGCTCGTGACGACGTCGAAGTGGTAACCATCGATGTCGCCTATGTGGCGCTCGGGCGTGTTGACCCGGAAATGATGAGAGTCACGCCGGCGACCGCCAGAAGAATGTATTGGGCAATCGGGGCCATGTCCGGTTTATCGGGGGGCCGGACCCAGGCGGTATTCGGAATCGGCGTCCGTCCAGCCGGAAAGTCGTAAGCGCCTGTATTCGGCTGTTCCCCCATGCCGCAATTATGCCTGCGTTATTCGCCTTCGGCGGCCTTCCGTGCGCGGTATGCCGCCACGTGGGCCCGGTTGGCGCAGTTGCCTGTGTCGCAGTAAAGCTTGGAGCGGTTGCGGCTGAGGTCCAGCACCACGGCATCACAATCCTCTGCGGCGCAAATGCGCATCCGGTCCATTTCCCTGCTGCGGATCACGTCGACGATGGCCATCGCGGCCTCGGTGCCCATCCTGTCAGCCAGGGGCGCTTCCGGTGTGGTGGCGTGCAGGTGCCAGTCCCAGTGGTCATGCTTGACCAGCTGTGGGAGGGCTTTTGCGTCCGCGAGCAGTTTGTTGACTGTCTTGGCTGCAGTGTCTTCGTCAGAGGTCCAGAGTGCTGCGAGTTCGCTGCGCAGGCGCTTGATGCTGGTCAATTCATCGGCCGAATTGGCGCGCGAGCCCGTGAACTCCTCGGCGTTCAGGAACGAGTTGAGTTCCTCCACGGTGGCCAGCAGTTCTTCACCGTTGGCGGCAGTGTTGATCAGGTTGACGACGCTGCGTAAGGCAACTTCGGTGTCAGGCGCAAATAGCACTTTGACTCCTTACATATTTCGGGAGTACTGTCATGACCATAAGCCCACTTTACTCCTGACAGGAGGCTGCTGTGTCAGCTCCAACGACGAAGGCTGATGCAAAGAGTTTCTTGGCATCGGGACTCGGCATTGCCCTTTTCTCTTCAGCTGTCTTCGGAACCTCCGGCTCTTTCGCCAAGTCGATGTTGGAGACCGGCTGGTCCCCGGGTGCCGCTGTTACCGTGCGCCTCACGGGAGCGGCGCTGATCCTGGCGATTCCCGCCGTTATGGCTCTCCGGGACCGTTGGCATCAGCTCAAGGAAAACTGGCTCACCATCCTGCTGTTCGGCCTCATCGGAGTAGCCGGCTGCCAGCTTTTCTACTTCAACGCCGTAGCCCGGCTGTCCGTGGGCGTTGCACTGCTGCTCGAATACCTGGCCCCGGTGATGATTGTGCTGTGGCTGTGGATCTCCAGCCGACGCAAACCGCGCGCACTCACCGCTGCCGGCGCGCTGCTGTCCCTGGGTGGACTGGTGCTGGTTCTTGACCTGACCGGCGCTGTGAAGGTGGACTTCGTTGGCGTCCTGTGGGGCATGGCGGCTGCCGTGTGCCTGGTGATCTACTTCTTCATCACCGCAAAGGAAAACGACACCCTCCCCCCACTGGTGCTCGCCTCAGGCGGTCTGCTGGTAGGTGCACTGGTGATGTGGCTGGTGGGCCTTTTGGGGCTTCTTCCCATGACGTTCAGTACCGCAGACACAACGCTGGGACCCTGGACCGTGCCCTGGTGGGTGTCCGTCGTCGGCTTGATCATCCTGGCAACGGTCCTGGCGTACGTTTCCGGGATCATGGCGGCCCGGAGCCTGGGATCGAAAGTGGCCTCGTTCGTGTCCCTGACGGAAGTGCTGTTCGCAGTGATCTGGGCTTGGCTCCTGTTGGGCGAACTCCCCGGCCCAATCCAACTGCTGGGCGGTCTCCTGATTGTGGGCGGCGTAGTCCTGGTCCGTGTGGACGAACTGCGCGGGGACCGTCGTGCCGCTGTTGTCCACGCGTTGGATCACCCGAACGACGTCGAACCTGTACCTTCGGGGCCTGTCGCCGGAGCTTCCCGGGACTGAAGCACGGCCCAGCGGCCGTGTCGGGTCGCCTTGCCGTGCATTGAAGGCAAACGCGGATAACTGCGGGTTCTGCTGTGAACACAAAAATGCCCGGACGCTTGTGCGTCCGGGCATTTTCCCAACTGTCTTAGTTGGAAGCCTGCTGCTGCTGCTCAGCGTTCTTCTGAGCGCGATCGCCGGCTTCGCGAAGAGCATCGGCAACCTTCTTCAGGTTGGAAGCGTGCTGGCTGTCCCACTCGCCGCGGAACTTGTCAGCGTCCGGACCCTTCCAGTCGGTGCCGTCGAGTGCACCCTTCAGCTGTGAACGCTGCTGCTCGATGTGCTCGGCACCTGCCTTCAGCTTGTTACCGAGCTGACGAAGCTGATCAACATCTGCACCCCAAATAGCCATGAGATTCTCCTTCATTTGTTCGGACCCGAGCTCTTCGGCATCCCCAGCGGCCTCCGGCTCATCCGGAAGATCCAATAGCTAAAACCTATCCCGGGAATTGCGAACCCGTCGATGGGCACCCCTCCCCATGCAGCACTGCCCATGGTTAGCATGGGGTTATGTGCCGGAATATCAGGACTCTGCATAACTTCGAACCGCATGCCACCAGCGAGGAAGTGGAGGCCGCTGCCCTCCAATACGTGCGAAAGATCAGCGGATCCACCAAGCCCTCCAAGGCCAACGAGGAAGCCTTTGCCGAGGCTGTCCACGAAATCGCACACATTACGCAACATCTTCTGGACTCGTTGGTGAGCCACGCGCCGGCCAAGAACCGGGACGAGGAAGCGGCCAAGGCAAAGGCCCGGGCTGCGGTCCGCTTCGGAACCGCGTAGCCCAGGCCTTCCACGAAGCTATTTGCCGAACGAGCGCAGCCTTAGCGAGTTGGCCACCACCAGGACCGAGCTGGCCGCCATCGCTGCCCCCGCGATCATCGGATTCAGCAGCCCCAACGCGGCTACGGGAATGCCGATCGCGTTGTAGAAGAACGCCCAGAACAAGTTGGTTTTGATCGTGGAGAGGGTCTTCCGGGACAGCTCGATTGCCTGGACGAGCTGACCCAGGTCGCTGCCCATGACCGTCAGATCCGAGGCTTCGATTGCGACATCTGTGCCGGAACCCATCGCGATCCCCAGATCCGATTGCGCCAGGGCCGCGGCGTCGTTGACACCATCTCCGGCCATGGCGACTGTCGCCCCGGAGGCCTGAAGCTTCCGAACTGCCTCCACTTTTCCTTCCGGCAGCACCCCGGCGAATACGTCCTCCGGGGATATTCCGACGGCGGCAGCCACTTGGGCGGCCACGGCAGCGTTGTCTCCGGTCAAAAGGATCGGACGGATGCCCAGATACTTGAGCTTCTGGATCGCTGCCGCCGAGCCGGGCTTGATGGTGTCGCTCAGGCTCACAATTCCAGCCGGCGCTCCGTCAACGGCGACCCAGATGGCGGTGGCGCCCCCGTTCTCCTCGGCTGCCAGCATTTCCCGATGGCCCGCTTCGAGGGAGATACCGTTTTCTTCAAGCCAACCCGAGCGACCTACGACCACAGCCTTCGGGCTGCCGTCCAGCACAACCCGGCCCCGCACTCCGCCGCCGGGAGCGGAACTGAAGCCGTCCACGGCAGGCAGGGCTCCGGCGTCGGGCATTGCGTCCTTTGCCGCGGCGGCAATCGCGTGGGCGATCGGGTGCTCCGACGCTGACTCGACGGCACCCGCCAGGGTGAGCACTGCGGCGGGGGAATGCCCGTTCAGGGCTACGGTGTGGTCCACGGCCAGCTTGCCGCTGGTAACGGTGCCGGTCTTGTCCAACAGGATGGTGTCAACGTGCCGGGTGTCCTCGAGAACCTGCGGACCCTTGATGAGGATGCCCAATTGGGCTCCACGACCCGTTCCGGTCAGCAGGCCAACCGGCGTCGCCAGACCCAAGGCGCAGGGGCAAGCGATCACCAGGACAGCAACGGCGGCGGTGAATGCGGCATTCAGGTCGCCGGAGATGAACAGCCAGAGCACAAACGTTGCCAGCGCGATGACCAGCACGATCGGGACGAAGACCGAGCTGATCCTGTCCGCGAGCCGCGCAATCGGCGCTTTGCCCGTTTGGGCCTGGCTGACCAGCCGCCCCATCTGGGCGAGCGTGGTGTCGGAGCCAACGCGCGTGGCCCGGACCAACAGGCGCCCGGAGGTATTGATCGTAGCCCCGGTCACCGTGCTGCCCGGCCCCACTTCAACCGGCACCGATTCGCCGGTAACCAGGGAAGCGTCGACGGCGGAAGCGCCGTCCGTGACAACGCCGTCCGTCGCGATCTTCTCGCCGGGGCGGACAACGAACACATCATCCACGAGGAGCTGATCCGCAGGGATCTTCCGCTCAATGCCCCCTTCGAGGATGGTTGCATCCTTCGCGCCCAGGTTCAGGAGGGCCTTGAGGGCATTGCCCGCTTTGGCCTTCGCGTTCGCTTCCAGGTAACGGCCCAGGAGGAGGAACGTGGTGACAACAGTCGCGACCTCGAAGTACAGCCCCCCGCCGGACATGCTTTCCATGCCGGGGTGTTCGGTCATTCGCGGGTCGGCGAACAACTGCCAGGCCGAGTACACGTAGGCCGCGATCACACCAATGGAAACAAGGGTGTCCATGGTGGACGCAAGATGCCGCGCATTGATAGCAGCAGCCCTGTGGAAGGGCCAGGCTGCCCAACTCACCACCGGCAGCGCCAAGGCGCCCACAACCCAGCCCCAGTTGGCGAACTGAAGGGCGGGAATCATGGAGATCGCAAACACAGGAACGGTCAGGACGGCAGCCAGGATCAGGCGCGGCCGGAGTGTCGATGCCGACGGACCGTGATCCATATGGTTTTCGTGCCCGGAATGCTCGTCGTGCATGGGCTCAGCGTCGTGATGATGATTGTGATGCTCATGCCCGGGACTGTTTGCCGTGTCACTGGCGGCCGGGCGGGTATGCGGCGCGGGTGCCTGGCGCAGGGTGGCCTTGTACCCCGTCGCATTGACCGTGTCCACGATCTGCTGGTCCGTCACGGTGGCGGGGACGGTGACATGGGCTGATTCGAGGGGCAGGTTGACGCTCGCCTCGACGCCTTCGAGCTTGCCCAGTTTCCGTTCCACCCGATTGACGCATGAGGCGCAGGTCATGCCCTCAATGTCCAGCTCGATCACCCGTTGTGCGGGTTGGTTGAAGGTTTCCTGGTTACTCAAGGGAACCCCCTAGGCTTCGTTGGCTACCACCAGGTAGCCGGCTTCTGCCACGGCCTCGCCAATTTCTGACGGCGAGAGTTCATGGGTGGATGTGATGGTGACGGTGGACAGGCCGCCGGGGTTGAGGTCGACTGCGACATTCTGGACGCCGCTAAGAGATTCGAGTTCTTCGCTCACGCTGGAAACACAGTGGCCGCAGGTCATGCCGGAAACGTTCACGTTGGTCTGGATGGTCTGGCTCATGGAGTGCTCCTTGGTGCTGAGTTGGATGGTGTGGTGGGTGGTAGCGGGGTTACCGCAGCAGGCGCCCGATGGCATCGGTGGCCTCCTTGACTTTCGCGTCGATTTGTTCGGCGCGGGCTTCGGGGTCGGGCTCGGAGGCAGCGCCAACGACGCAGTGGCCGATGTGCTCCTCAACGAGGCCCAGGCTCACTGCGTGGAGGGCTTTGGTGGCAGCTGCGACCTGCGTGAGGATGTCGATGCAGTATTTGTCGTCTTCCACCATGCGCGCGATCCCGCGGACTTGGCCTTCGATTCGTTTCAACCTCTTGAGGTACGCGTCCTTATTGCTGGTGTAGCCGTGGTGCGCGGAGGGTTCCAGGTCCACCTCGATGACTGGCGCATCCGGGTGGCTCAGTTTCAGGTCTGGTGAATTCATGTCCTCAACCTATACCCCAAGGGGGTATGCGTCAAGTACCCCCAGGGGGTATGGTGAGGAGGTGAAAGAACCCTCAATAAGGCAAGGTGACTGAATGGTGTCCGATGATCAAGTCGGGAGTTTTGGCATGAAGCTCGACCCCGCCGACTATTTCCGGGCCAAGCTTCAGTGCGAGATTGATGTCATGGAGGTGGCCGAGGCGGACCCGGAAACGCTGTTTATCGTGGACACCCGACGCCGATCTTCCTGGGACCACGGACATATTCCTCAAGCCGTACATATACCTACGGCGCTGATTCCATCCCAGGCTCCGGACCTTGTCCCCGCTGGCTCACAGGTAGTGGTGTACTCCTGGGGCCCGGGCTGCAACGGCAGCACCTTTGCTGCGCTCGCGTTCGCGGAACTGGGCTACTCCGTGAAGGAGTTGATAGGAGGCATCGAATATTGGATCAGGAACGGCCTGCCCGTTGAAACCGACGCGGGTATCGTTCAGAGAGCGCCCGATGTATTGGTGACAGCGCACACGGCCTGATGTGAAACGGGGCATGATGACGACTTTCGTACTGGTCCACGGCGGTGGTTCCACGGCGTGGGACTGGCATTTGGTTGGCCCGCTTCTTGAAGCGGCCGGGCATGACGTGGTGGCCGTCGACCTGCCCATCGAAGACGTTGATGCCCGGCTTGAAGACTACGCCCGCGCAGCGACGGCCGCCGTTGGCAAAGCTCCGCACACCATCGTGGTGGGGCACTCGCTGGGCGGTTTCACGGCACCGTTGGTTTGCGAAAAGCTCCATTCCAACGGCCTTGTGTACCTCTCGGCAATGATTCCGATGCCGGGGGAGACCTTCGGCGAGTGGTGGACCAAGACAGGCCATGACCGCGAGACCATCCCCGACGAACCATATTTCAATCTTGTCCCCGCGGAATTGGTGCAACAGGCCACCGACAGGGAGCGTGACCAGCAAGGTGCATGGATGTCAGACCCCTGGCCGGGAAAGCATCCGAGCGTGCCAACCCTGGGGATTTTGTGCCGTGACGATTTGCTCTTCCCTGCGTCGTTCATGAGTCGCCAGATACGCGACCGGCTGGGCATCGAACCAGTGGAGATCCCGGGCGGTCACTACGCCACGCTGAGTCACCCGGGCGCTGTAGCTGGAGCTCTTGTCGACTTTGCCGGAAAGATTGGCCTCTGACTTCACGGAGCCTCCCTCATCCCAAAGCCTCCACGAGACACCGCGAGTGGTAACTGCACCGCATAGGCTTGGATCATGCTGACCCTGGTCCTAGGACTTCTCTTTGCGGGCCTTTTCCTTGCCTCATTCCAGTCGGACCGGCGCCGGCTAAGGAATGGCGTCTTCCTTCTGGTTGCGGCCTGGTTTCTACTGCAGGCCCTCCTGGATTTCCTGATTGACCTGAATCCATGGTTCGAATGGCTGAACCTCGTAATTGTCGTAGTGCCCGTGATCAGCATTTTCGTCTTCGCCGGCTTCTTGCTCGCGAACGGCGTCACCATGGTCCGCAGGGAAGGCCCAAGCATCACCAGCTTTTTGCCCATGGCAGTGGGAATGGCTGTTTTCCTGGCACCGGTGGTGGCCTTCCTCTTCGTGCTGAGCGGGCAGCCCGTACTGGCCGGCATCGCAGCCCTTGCGTTCTTCTTCTGCGCCTACCTCGGCTGCGCATTCGTGGTGTTCCTGGGCTATGCCGTGGTGTACTCCAAGATGCGCTTCAGCCCGAACCCGGCGGCGGTCATCGTCCTGGGTTCAGGGCTCATTGACGGCAAGGTTCCGCCGCTGCTCGCCGCACGCCTGAACAAGGCTCTGGAAATTTACGACGCCGTCACCCCGGTCAGGCCCGTTTTGGTACCTTCCGGGGGCCAAGGCCCCGATGAACCCCGGCCCGAGTCCTCGGCGATGAAGGACTACCTGGTGACCAAGGGTGCCGCTCCCGGCGATGTGGTGGAGGAGAACAAAGCCACCACCACCCGCGAGAACCTTGCCTACTCCGTCGCACTGCTGGCCGACAGGGGAATCCAGGGGCCGCTGCTGGTGTGCACCAACAACTACCACGTACTCCGCGCCGCCCTCCTGTCCCGTCGGCAGAAGATCAACGCGGAGGTGGTGGGTGCTCCGACTGCCAGGTACTTTGTGCCCAGCGCGTTCCTTAGGGAGTTCGTGGCCGTGATGAGGGACAACCGCCTGACCAACGCAGTTCTCTGCCTGCCGATGTTCGGGATTGCCCTTCTCATCACGGTCGCACTGATGAACTCTCCGGTGGTGTAGCTCTTCCTATGGGTTGGGGAGCCCGGTGGTGAAGGTGTGGCTCCACTCGGTGACGGCGCCTTCCGTGAAGACGTACCCCTTGTCGGGTGCAGCGGTGACTGTCACGGTGCCCGCCGGCTTCCGGTAGGACCCAGCTGCAACCTCCTTGCCGTCAACGAGGTACGTCACGCCCTGAACTGCGGGGATGGTGTACGAATCCTGCCCCTTGCCCGGCCGGTCCGTAAAGGTGACGGCTGCCGGCGTCGCGGTGTCATAGCTGAGGCCGAAGCCAAGCGGCAGGAGGACGCCGTCGCCGTCGGCCTTCGGGACGTTCACCGGCAGTTTGCCGCTGGGGTTGACCGCGCCGGCAATGGCGCGGACGGCGCCATGGAAGTTGACCTCCTTGACCCCGTAACTGTTGAGAACGGCGTCGGCGCCCGGGAAGACGTTGATGTCGTAAGGGTTGCGCGTGGCAATGACGATCACCGGCGTTCCGGTCGCCGCGAGCTCAGCCACCATCTGCTGTTGCGCAGCGTTGCCGGTGGCGTTGTAGGAAGCGAAGACGACCGCATCCACTCCTCGGGCAGCGGCCACCGCCCGGGCCCGGTAGGCCGCGGAGGGCGATGCGCCATTCTCGTAATCTTCAGTGACCGCGAATCCTTGCTCTTTGAGCATGGGACCGGCCAGTTCCGGCCACGCTGAACCGGAACCAACCATGAGCACCGAGCTCTTGGACGGGAGCGGCAGGACGCGGTCCTCATTGCGGACCAACGTGACGGCGCGGTCGGAGATCAGATTGGCCGTGCCGAGGTTTTCGGCAGTGCCAACAAGCGTGTCCACGGCGCCGGGATCGGTCATGGGCTGGTCGAAGACGCCGCGCTTGACCTTCCATTCGAGGATCCGTCGGACGGACTCGTCCAGGCGGGCTTCAGTGATCTCTCCGGACCCGACGGCGGCACGCACCCCGGCGAACGACGCCTCCACGTCGGGGGAGTTGAGGAGGATGTCGGACCCGGCCTGGATGGCCTTGACCGCGATTTCTTCCTGGGGCCATTCGGCGGCCATCGCGGCCATGTCCAAAGCGTCGGTGGTGACGAGCCCCTTGAAGCCGAGCTCATCACGGAGCAGGCCGGTGAGCACCTTGTGGGACAGGGTTCCCGGCATGTCCGGATCGATGGCCTCCACAATGATGTGTGCCGTCATGACCATGTCCACGCCGGCATCGATCGCGGCTTTGAAAGGCTGGAGGTGCTTGTTCAGGGTCGCGCGGTCGTAGGTGACCGTTGGCAGTCCGTAGTGGGAGTCCACTGAAGTGTCGCCGTGGCCGGGGAAGTGCTTGGCCGCAGCCCCCACGTTATGTGCCTGCAGGCCGTCGATCTGGGCGACGCCAAGTTTGCTGACCAGTGCGGGGTCTTCACTCATGGAACGGATTCCGATGACAGGGTTGTCCGGGTTGGAGTTGAGGTCCAATACCGGGGCGAAGTCCACGTTGATGCCCATGGCGCGCATCTCCGACCCCAGGATTCCGCCCTGGGCCCGTGCAAGCTCCTCATCTCCGGTGGCACCCAGTGCCATGTTGCCCGGGAGTACAGTGGCGGGCGGCCCGATCCGGGCCACAAGGCCACCTTCCTGGTCGATGGTCACGGCCAGCGGGATGCCTTTTCCGTCTGCGCCCACGGCCGCCTTCTGCAGGCCGTTCGAAAGGCCCGCAACCTGCCCAGGGTTGGCCGTGTTGCCGGACCAAGCGAAGTAGAGGACGCCGCCCAGGTTGTACTTCTCCACCACCTCGGCTGGCGTATTGACGCCGTACCGCTCCTGGTTGCTTGACGCCATGGACGTGTCATCCGCGGACGAACCATAAACATGGGTCCACGTCATCTGGCCGATCTTTTCGTCCAGAGTCATGCCCGCAATCATTGCGTCGATGTCCGGTGAGGCGGAGGCCGCCGTCGTCATTACCGTGCTGGTGGGCACGGCGGCAACTGCAGTGCCCGCGCCGGTCATGAGCAGCGCCGTGGCGGCCGCCGTCATGAGGGTAGTTCCTTTTCTGTGCATGTGGATCCCAATCCCATCGTCCTTGTTTGTTGGTTGAGGCGGGGTGTTTCTGCGTGCTTAGCGTGGCCCGTTGTAGAGGAGGTACGGGCGGGTATCGCGAACGAACTGACCCAGTTCCTGCCGCCAGCTGTCCATGATCGTCCTGGCGTCAGCGCCGGCGTTGAGCTGTTCGGCGAAGCGGGCCGAACCGCTCAGCAGGCCCATCCAACGGCCGCCGTCGCCGCGCCAGTCGAAGCCCGGGTACAGACGCTTGGCTTCGACCAGCATGTGGGTGCCCACCTCAAGCGCTTCAACGCGGGTGGCGTCGGTGATGTGGACCTGGACGCCCCCGCAGATGAGGCCTTGGTTTTTCGACAGCGTGGGCTGGAAGTAAGCCTCACGAAAGGTGACGCCGTTGAGACCCTTGCCGTTCAACGCTTCGGCCCATCGGTAGTCCACATAAGGCGCGCCGATGATTTCGAAAGGCCGGGTGGTTCCGCGGCCTTCGGACATGTTGGTCGCCTCGAACAAGGCTGTACCGGGATACAAGGTGGCTGTTTCCGGCGTGGGCATGTTGGGACTCGGGAGAATCCAGGCTGCCCTGTTATCCGGTCCGGTCATCTCGCGGCGCCAGCCCTGAACCTGCACCACGTGAAGGTCCTTGATGGGCGTGAGACCGGCGGCCGGGAGGTAGACGGCGTTGAAGCAGGTGGCGAGCTCGCCCACGGTCATGCCGTGTTGCAGGGCTATGCCCAACCGTCCCACTCCGGACTCGAAGCCGGGTTGGAGGACCGGTCCGCGCGCCTGGCCGCCGATGGGATTGGGGCGGTCCAGGACCACAAACTTGGCGCCGGTCCGGGACGCCGCCTGCATGGCGCCCCACATGGTCCAGATGTAGGTATAGAACCGGGCTCCGACGTCCTGGATGTCGAAGCAGATGGTGTCCACGCCGGATGCTTCGTAAAAGCCCACGTAGTCGGCAACTTCGGCGCCGTAGGAGTCATAGACGGTGATGCCGGTCCGCGGGTCCACCGAGGTGCCTTCGCTGCCGCCGTCCTGGGCGGTTCCGCGGAAGCCGTGCTCGGGACCGAAGACGGCCCCGACGTCGACGCCCTTGTCCGCCATGTCGTCCACGATGGAGCGGAAGTTGGCCAGGACGCCGGTGGGATTGGTGATGACACCTACCTTGCGACCGGCGAAGATGCTCCAGTTTTCGGCGGCGGCGAGGTCGGCTCCGTTGACGGCGGCTCCCGGCTTTCCGGGTCGCGTGCCCGGCGGTTGCGCGACGGCGGCAGGCGTGAAGGGTGCGACGACGGCGGCCGCTGCGGCCAGCCCCGAGGCATGGATCAGTCTTCTGCGGTTGAGGTTCATGGGGTGCCTTTCGGAAAGGTGCTGCCGTGCTCAGGTGGGGATTCCTTGACAACATTTGTGATTTTCCTTACATCGACCGTATTCCCCTCGCGGAGCTGCGTCAATGACTTACCTTCGTATCCACTTTTAGGTAACTTATTTACAAGCCCGTACTTTTGGACCCAGCCGTTGGAAGGAGTCCGCCGTGGACCAGGAGCTGAACACGCAGGCATCGCGTACTGTTTTGGTCCGGATCAGATCTGCCCTGCCGGCCCTTCGCCCGTCCGAGCGCTCTGTTGCCGAGCTTGTCCTGGCGGACCCTTCGCGGGCCGCGACTTTGTCTATCGGCGACCTCGCCGAGCACTGCGGAACGTCCACCACGTCGGTTGTCCGCTTCTACAAAAAGGTGGGATACCGCGGGTACTCCGAGCTGCGCCTCGACCTCGCCAGGGAAGCTGCCAGGGAGAGTTCAGCCAACCCCGTGCCCGCTACGGTTTACGACGACGTGAACCCGTCGGATTCGCTTCCCGACATCATTTCCAAGATCGCTTTCAACGAAACGATGTCCATCGCTGACACCGCCCAGGTGCTCGACGTTCACGAACTGGCCACAGCCATCGAGGTCATCACCCGCTCGCGGAAAATCGACATCTTTGGTGTGGGCGCCGGAGGGTTGGTCGGCCACGACCTGCAGCAGAAACTGCACCGGATAGGCCTGACTTCCTTCAACTGGCCCGAGGTTCATGTCGCGTTGACCTCCGCAGCGCTTTTGGACGAGAACGGTGTGGCGGTGGGCATCTCACACTCGGGCACCACCGCGGATACGATCGATTTCCTCAGGGCGGCCAAGGATACCGGGGCCACGACGATCGCCATCACCAACCATGCTGACTCGCCCTTGGGCCGTGCCGCCGACATTGTGCTCAGCACCGCAGCGCGTGAGACACCCTTCAGGCCAGGCGCGATGGGGAGCCGGATCGCCCAGATGATGGTGGTTGATTGCCTTTTCGTGGGGGTCGCCCAGCATTCGTACGACGCTTCCATCTCAGCGCTGCGCAAGACGCACGCGGCCGTCCAAGGCAGGAAAGTGCCGCGCGGGCATACACCGCCGCAGCCGAATATAGTCGTGTGATGTTCACCCTCGTTGCTCCGGATGCTTCCTTTTATCAGTCGTTTACCGAGTCCCACAGCGAGTGGGACGGTGCCCACCAGGACGGTGCCGGCCTGTTCCCGGGGGATGACGTCACCAGTCAAAAGGGCTTTGAGCGCTGGGTCCGCAAGCTGCTGGATGCTGAACGGGCCGTCGAAAAGGACGGCATTGTTCCCTGCACGTTCCGGTGGATAACGGAGGGCCCGCGGTATGTGGGTTCCATTGCGTTCCGCCACTATCTCACTCCAGCCCTCCTGAACTCCGGCGGGCATATCGGCTACGGCGTAAGGCCATCTGATCGTGGACGCGGGGCGGCATCCTGGGCCCTCCAGGAACTGTGCGCTCACCTGGCTGCGCGGGGCGGGCCTGATCGGGTTCTCTTGACCTGCGATGACTCCAATGCCGCGTCCGCCAAGACCATTGAACGCGCGGGCGGGCTCCTTGAGGATGCGCGAATCGACGCCGATGGGCGACTCTTCCGCCGCTATTGGATCGACCTCCAGGCTGTTCATGTTCCCGTCACCAAGCCTTGCTAGCCTGCCGTGCACCACACGGCTTAGCAGGAGGACCGCATGACGGACGCAAACCCACTCGCCACATCGCTGGACAACTGGTGGGTCAGGGACAACCTGCGCGAGACCATCGACCATCTGGTGGAGCTGGGATACACCATCAGCGGAGGCCAAGGGGAAGACCCTGAGCTCATCGATCCCGGCGGATCGGCCGTGGAAACATGGAGCGACGAATACCCCTACCCGGAGCGGATGACCCGCGACGAGTACGAGATCGAGAAGTACCGCCTGCAGATCGAGCTGTTGAAGTTCCAATACTGGGGCCAGGATCTGGGCCTGAAGCATGTGATCGTGTTCGAAGGCAGGGACGCCGCGGGCAAGGGCGGAACCATCAAGCGTTTCACCGAGCACCTTGATCCCCGTTCGGCCCGGACCGTGGCGCTCGCCAAGCCCTCCGACCGCGAGCAGGGCCAGTGGTATTTCCAGCGCTACATCCAGCACCTGCCCACTGCCGGGGAAATCGTCATGTTCGACAGGTCCTGGTACAACCGGGCCAACGTGGAACGCGTCATGGGGTTCTGCACCGACGAGGAATACGACACCTTCATGGGCCAGGCGCCCGTCTTTGAAAAAATGCTGGTGGACGCCGGAATCCACGTCACCAAGTTCTGGTTCTCCGTGACCCGGCAAGAGCAGCGCACCCGTTTCGCGATCCGCCAGATCGACCCCGTGCGGCGCTGGAAACTCTCACCAATGGACCTCGCGTCACTGGGCCGCTGGGATGAATACACCGAGGCCAAAGAGCAGACCTTTCTCCACACGGACTCCGACCACGCGCCGTGGATCACCATCAAGTCCAACGACAAGAAGCGTGCCAGGATCAACGCCATGCGCTTCTTCCTCAACCAATTCGACTACGAGGACAAGGACACCTCGGTGGTCTTCCCGGCGGATCCGCTGATCGTCCGCCGCGGCCGCGACGCCGTAGGCGACTAGTCGCTCTACGCGCAAAACCCGGCAAACCGCGACATCGGCACTTACCGTAAGTGCCGACGTCGCGCTTTTCCTGAAAGTTCCGTTACATTCTTCTGACTGCCGGACATTAACCGGGTATGAGCGTGCAGACGGACCAAGGAGATCGCGTGGAGCCGGCCAGACAGGAACACTTCCTGGCAGCCCACTCGGCCTGCCATGACAAGGTCTATCGCTTTTTCCGGCGCCGCGCCGGGGACCCGTCCACTGCGGAGGACCTATGCGCCGAAGTCTTCCGCATCGCCTGGGAGAAGTGCCGTCAGGACCAGGAATTGTCCGTGCTGATCGTGTTCGGTATTGCCCGGAATGTTCTCCGCAACCACAACCGTTCCGCCGTCCGCTCGATGAACCTCGCGCAGCAACTGGAACGGCAGCAGACCAGGGAACCGGTTAGCGACGACGGCGAGGTGCGGGACGCGCTGGACCGGCTCAAGCCCGAGGACCGTGAGGTCCTCCTCCTGACGTACTGGGACGGCTTCACCTCGGCCGAAGTTGCGGAACTGCTCGATGTCTCGGCCACCGCTGTCAGGATGCGGCTGCACCGGGCTCGAAGACATCTCAGCCAACTACTTCGGGCAGAGCGAGAGACAGAGGATGTGCAGCGATGAGGCATGAGGAAACGGCCGCTGTGGAACGATTGACGGGCGCCGATCCGGGCATGGCCGTCACCGAAGAGGAACTGGCCCGGAGCCGGGAGAAAAGCCTTGCTGTCAGGTTCACTGACTCGGAGCAACTCGTACCCGGCGGCTCCATCGACGACTTCCATCAGCGACGCCCGCGTCGACGTTTCCGGCTGGCTGCGGGGGCCGGGTTGGCGGCAGCGGCAGCCCTCGCCGGTGTTTTCGTGGCGTCGTCCCTGTCCGCGCCGCTCAATGAGCAGGCGGGTCCAGCCGCCACCCCGTCTGCTGCCGCACCGGAAACGGATTCGTCCGCGTCTCCATCATTGCCCGAAATTATTGGCGCCAAGGCAGCGACGGGCGCTGCCGAAATCGTCGTCGGAGGCAACGGCAACAAGGCCGCCGTCTCTACGGATCAAGGCGTCAACGTCTTCATGGAGGCTCTCAACTCAGGCAGGCTCGGCCTGAACAGCGGAGGGTGCTTCGCCGAAATCCGCCCGGACGGAACATCGACGGGCCTCATCTTCCCCTTCGGAACCCAGGTCACCGGGACGGGAGTCATTTTGCCCGACGGAACTGCAGTCAATGTGGGCGACGACTTTGCGTTCGGAGGAGGACACGCGCCCGGTACCAGGGACCCCGGCGTGTGCTCTCCGACCGGTGCAGCGTTCCTGGTCCAGAGTTGGTGAGCCCGCGAGTTGGCATTTAATGCCCATGTTTTGGGGCGTCTTCAGGTGGCTAGTGCAACACCCCTGTAGTTGGAGGGGTGTCATGGTCAAGAAGTTGCCGTGGTCGGTTCGTGCGTGTGCGTATGAGCACTTGCTGGCGGGTGAGGACACGGGACGAAGTGCTGCCGCGGCTGGGGTGTCCCGGCAAGCGGTGTCGCAATGGGCGAAACTAGCGGGCATGGAACTTATCTCCGGCCCTGGTGGTGGCGTGCGTCTTCCGATGGCTTCGGAGGTGCTTTCGCGGGATAAGGAGCGAAGGTACCGGCGGCTGACTTTGGAGGACCGGGCTTATATCAAGGCCTGTCTGGGCTTGCCGGAGCCGCGTTCCATGCGACAGATCGCCAAGGAGTTGGGCGTGCATCCATCAACGGTGTCCCGGGAGATCCGCCGACACAGTATCGAGCATTGGGCCCGGCGCTATTACGACGCCGGGGTTGCCCAACACCGGGCACTGGTCCGCCGTAGACGGAACCGGCCCGTGAAGCTCTCTGCGGGAACGGCGGTGTGGAAGGAGGTCGTGGCACGCTTGAACCAGCGTTTCTCACCTCAACAGAGCGCTGCGGACCTGAAGAAGACGTTCCCCGAGCAGCCGGAGATGCACGTGTCCCACGAGTCAATTTACCAAGCCCTTTACGTGCAGGGCCGGGGTGCCTTGCGGCATGAACTTGCCGTGGAGAAGGCCCTACGTTCGGGCCGGACCGGTCGTAAGCCCCAATCAAAGCTGCCTGCCAGGAACGTAAGGCCCTGGCTTGAAGGGGCCCGGCTGAGCGACCGGCCCGCCGAAGTCCAGGACCGGGCCGTGCCCGGCCATTGGGAAGGTGATTTGGTCGTGGGTCCCGGTAACTCCGGGATCGTCACCTTGGTCGAGCGCTCCTCACGGTTCACTTTGCTGGGCCGGCTGCCGGGAGCCAGGGACAGCGCGACGGTCATCGAGGTCATGCAGAAAATGATCCACACCCTGCCCCAGGCGATCCTTAAAACGATCACCTGGGACCAAGGCACGGAAATGGCTCAACACGCCAAGTTCACAGTAGCGACCGGCTGCCAGCTGTTCTTCTGTGACCCGCACTCACCCTGGCAACGCGGCACGAACGAGAACACCAACGGACTGGTCCGCGATATCCACCCCAAAGGCACGAACTTCAACCAGGTCAGCGACGAAGAACTCGCCCACACCCAGCACCTGCTCAACATCCGACCGCGTCAAACACTCCAATGGGACACCCCAACTGAAAGACTGACCAAACTAATCGATGGTGTTGCACTAGCAAGCTGAAACCGCCTGGGGGCAAAGTCATTAGGTGCCAACTCGCGGAACGTGGGGCTTCCTATTCGGTAGCCTCGTCCTCGGCGACCGGATCCTTCAACAGGAGTGCCGTGCCCTGGAAGGGCCGCAGTTCCAGGAAGAAGCTGCCCAGGTCATCCACCTGGCCCACGTCTTCGCCGCTGAACAGATCGTGGACCGTCGCGCCAGGCACCAGATGCGAGGACTGGATGCTGCCTGCGATGTCCTGGTCGGAGAAGTTCAGGACCGTCACTTGCACCGCTCCGTCAGCGAGCTGGTTGACCATCACCAACAGTCCACGGTTGGACACGTCCGGGACATCCAGGAGCGTACTGGTTGCGATCCCGGACTCTTCCCGCACCGTGAGGATCTTCTGGAGCCGCCGCGCATAGGACGCCGGATCCTTGAGCTGCTCGGGCAGCGGGCCGTAGAGGCTGCGTGCCCGGGCCATGCCCGCCAAGGAGGTCGTTGCGTCCGGGCTGGTCCCCATGAGGTCGTGGGCTCCGCGGTTGATCCAGCGGGTGTCGCCCTGGGACGTCAACTCGCGGACAGTTTCACGGTCCAGGGCAGTGATGCCGGTGAGGTCCCAACCGGACAGTGCGAAGACGCCCGGCTGCAAAGCGTTGTACATGGACAGCAGGACGTGGGCATCCAGTATTTGGGCTTCCTGTTCCGCCGTGATGGCGTCCGGGTCCTTGATCCCCAACGTGGCCATGATGAAGCTGACGGTGGTGCAGGCGATGCCGTTGGTGGTGAAGACGGCGTTGTAAGGGCCGTTCTCACCTGTGAGGCGCTCCCGCAGGGTGTCCTGTACTTTCTCGGCCACCTCCGCGCCCGTCAGTTCTTCCCCGCCGAGCTCGAAAATGTCGTCCCTGTGGCCGGCCGCGAAGTGCAGCAGTTCGTAGGTCAGTTCGTCGTGGTTCTGGAGTGCGTGGACCAAGGACGCCTGGTCGACGCCGATTTCCATGGCGAGCTTCAAGGTCAGGCGCAGGAACTCGGTATCACCGGTCACCAGGGCGTAGTGGTAGGCGGGCCTGGTGACGAAGTCGTAGGACTGGTCCGGACCCGACTCGGACTGGGCCTTGATGTCATCAATGGTGAGGTTGAGTTCCTGGAAGGAGAAGCCACCTACTTTGCGGATCATCGAGCCGATCAGCTGGTTCGCTGCCTCGGACAACGGGTGGCCTTCGGACCAGCCCGGCTCTTCCTCGGCGCTTTTCTCAACACCCAGGAAGCCGTTGGCGTCCAGGCGCAGTGCGCCCGTTCCAAGGTCCAGCAGGGAATGCAGGGCATCGCCCACCACCAGGCGCATGCCGGCAAAGGTGGGGTCCAGCCAGTTGATGGACGGCTGCCCGGCCTTGAAATAGTGGAGGTACACCCAGCGGCGTTTCTTGCCGGTGGTGTCGACGATTGCCTTGGTCGCGCTCCAGTTGGTTTCCTTCACGCCGGGCTCGTAGAAGATGACCCGCTGCAGGCGGCCGATGATGTAGCCGGCCTGCTGGAGGGCCTTCTCCGTCTCGGGGCTGATGTTGACGGAGTCCTCGTTCTCGGGAACGTCCGGCAGCAGGTGCCAGTCCTCTTCGGGGATGTCCACCATGTGATAAATGCCGGGGTAGTCCCGGAAGTTCATTTCGGCAAGCCGGAAGTCAGCCCCCTTGCCGGTGTGCCCGGGAACAATGTCGTCGATGATCGTGCCGCCGTGCTCGACGGCGACCTCGCACATCTGCCGGAATTCTTCCTCGGTGCCGAACGCAGGGTCGATCGCCATGCTGATGCGGTCGAAGTGTCCGTCGACGCTGGGTGTCTGCGACCATCCGCGGATGCCGCCGGCAAGCTTGACCGGCCCAGTGTGCAGCCCCCGGATGCCGATCTGGCTGAACGCATCCCACAGTGCAGGGTCACCGAGCGCAGAAAGGAACGACTGGCCGTCCTTGGTGATGAAGGACAGTGGGTAGGCCGTGAACCAGACAGGTGCGCGCTCCACTGCCGAGCGCGGGTTCGGCCTGGCGTAGGAGTTCTGCCACATGCTGGCTTGCCCCGAAAGCTGCCGGGCCATGGTGTTGGCGTCGCCGAGCATGGACTGGTTGCGCAGCCAATCGACGTACGTGGAGTTCAGTCCGTCGAACTCCAGGGACGGTCGGGCTGCAAAGAACTGACGACGGCGGGCAATCGGCCTCAGCGCTTTGGGCCGCGCAGGGTAGAACTGCTCGTCGAACGTGATTTCCGGTGACTCTGTTGCGGTTTCCTCAGTTACCTGCGGTTCTTCCTGTGATTCAGATGGATCAGCGCTGACTTCTGCCGCGCTCTCGTTGACTACAGGCTCCCGCACAGCATTCTCCTTTACGTGGCCGGCGCTGACGCCGACCTTCCGAGGGGGTCGTTCAAGAGTTCACGTACCCGGGCTTACCCGGAGTATTCATGCTAGGCACGACCGCATGCGGTTTGTCGAACTTGGGAGAAGTGAGTCGTCAGGTTGCTGGCTAATGTCCGCCGGAAGACTGTTGCTGCGCTAGTAGACGGACCCTTCCAGCAGCTCCGAAAGCCTGCCCGCTGCACGCCTTAGTTCCGGTACGCCGGCCCTCAACGCTTTGTCGGTGACGGACTCCACTGGGCCGAACCAGCAGGAAGGCATCAGGCGTAGAACAATCCCAGGAGTTCGTCGCCTGGGCGTGGGACAACCAAATTGCGCTGCTGGCCGCCGACAACTTCGCCTTCGAATGCCTCCCGGCCGTGGCAGGCAGCCCGTTCCTGGAGGCGGCGCCGAATGACAACGGCATGATGCACCAGCAACTCCTCGCCAAACTCGGCATGCCCCTCGGTGAGCTTTGGCGACTGGGTCCGTTGGCCCGGCACATGAGGTCCACCGGAAACTGGGACGCCTTTGTCAGCATCAAGCCGCTCAACATCGTGGGGGGCACGGGTTCGCCGGCGAACGCCATCGCGCTGCTGTAAACCACGAAGCCGGACTACGCTGGAACTCCCGGCCCCGGAGCAAAGGCGAAGTGGACACCATGAAGGCAGTTGTCATCGGAGGCAGCGGCCACATCGGCTCCTTCCTCGTTCCCAGGCTCGTCCGTGCGGGGCATGAGGTGGTCAACATCAGCCGCGGAACCAGCACGCCCTACACGGATTCACCCGAATGGCAGCAGGTCCGCCAGGTCGCTGCGGACCGTGAGCAGGAGGACCGTGCCGGCACCTTCGGTGACAGGGTCGCGGAGCTGGGTGCCGACGTCGTGGTTGACCTTGTCTGCTTCACGCTCGACTCGGCCACCGCGCTGGTGAACCGTCTCCGTGGCGAGGTGGGACATCTCCTGCACTGTGGATCCATCTGGCGGTACGGCGAGAGCTTGAAGTTGCCGTTGGCGGAGGGCTCGGATTCCGCCCTCGAACCGACTGATGAGTACGGCATCCAGAAGCGCGACATCGCCCGCATGCTGAAGGAGGAGACGGCGTCCGGCGGCCTGGTCACGACGTCGCTGCATCCCGGGCATATCGTGGGGCCGGGCTGGCATCCGGTGGGGCCGCTTGGGAATTTCGACCCCACGGTGTGGCAGAAGATCTCCGGCGGGCAGACAGTGCTCATGCCGGGAAGCGGTGCGGAAATGATGCATCACGTCCATGCCGACGACCTCGCGCAGGCCTTTGAGAAGGCCATCGACCGCCGTGATGCGGCGGCCGGCGAAGACTTCAACATCGTCGCTCCCACGGCCCTGAGCGTTCGCGGCTACGCCAGGATTGCGGCGTCCTGGTTCGGCCAGGAGCCGCATCTTGAGACGGTCGGATGGGACGAATTCCGCCGGACCAGCACGCCCGAACACGCTGACACGAGCTGGGCCCACTTGTCCCGCAACCATTGCCTCACCATCGAAAAAGCCAGATCCCTCCTGGGCTACGCACCGCGCTACGAGCCCGAACAGGCCGTGCACGAGTCCCTGCGCTGGCTCGTTGACCACGGGCAACTCAAGGTCAGCAGCCCCGACTGAACCTGAACGGTATCTGTACATCCCCCGCGCGAGGCCCGAAGCTTGAAGCAAGCAAAGGGGGCTCTCTGTGTACAAGGCGCCGAGCAGGGACGTGACTGACAGCCGGCTGGACCATGCGTTCTTCATCCTGGGCGGGGCGGCTGCGGTGTGGCTGGCGTTCCTGCTGGTGGGGGAGAGCTTCCATCTGGGTTGGGGCCAGGTGTGGTTCTACTTCTTCTTCTGGGCATTTCTTGCTTATCTGCTCCTGCCCCGCCTGCACCGCATCCTGACCACTATTTACGTTCCGGGCTACTTCATCGGGCGCGCCCGGACCAGTGACGGACTCCTGGGCGATCCCGTGAACGTCGCGTTGCTCGGCCACGAGCCGCAAATCCACGCCATCATGCGCGCTGCCGGCTGGACGCAGGCGGACGACGTCACCTTCGGCAGCAGCCGCCGCATCGTCAGCTCCACCATTTTCAGGCAAAGCTATTCCGAGGCGCCGGTCAGCCCGCTCTACCTGTTCGACCGGCAACAGGATTTCGCTTACCAGCAGGAAGTGGACAACAACCCCGGCAAACGCCACCACGTCCGGTTCTGGCGCTGCCCCGATGGCTGGCTCCTGCCGGGCGGTCACAAGGTGGACTGGCTTGCAGCCGGAACCTACGACCGCAGCGTCGGTTTCTCGCTGTTCACCCTCCAGATCACGCATAAGATCGAGCAGAACACGGACGTTGAGCGTGACCACATCGTGCGGACAGTTTCCGACGCCGGGCCCGCGGTGTCCGTTCACGTGATCAAGGACTTCTCTACCGGCTACCACTCGCGGAACGGCGGCGGTGATTCAATCTCCACTGACGGCGACCTGCCCATTATCGACGCGCGGTCCGTGACTGTCCCGGCCGGCCAGCCTTCCCGTCCCACTGACAGCCGTGACAGGCGGCCGGCTCCCACCATGATGGGTGCCGCGTTGGTGGTGGCCAGGTCCATCGCGGCCTTCGTCCTCGCCCTGACGCTGCTGACTTCGTCCGAGGTCTTCACGGACCTCACCGCCGACGGCGACCCCCTTGACCCGCAAACCACGACGGCGGTGGTCACCTTCGTTGCCATCGCGGTGCTGTTGTTCGGCCTGGGTGAGATTTTCCTTGCCTGGCGGATTTTCCTGGGCAGCAACGGAGCCCGGGTGATCGCAATGGGCCTCAGTTCCATTTCGGTGGTTGTCCAGGCCATTGACTACTTCACCGGAAGCACCAACATCACCCTCGAAGCCGGACTCTCAGGCCTGGCCACCGACATCCTGGTTCTCCTGGCACTTTCCAGCCAGCGGGCGAGGGTCTACGCCAAACGGCAGCGAATTCCGGCCGTGCCTGCCTCGGTCGTCGGGCGCCGCGTCTCTTCCTGACCCTCTTTCAAGCCGGGAGTGCCGGGACACGCCGTCGTTTCCGGCGTGTCGGGGGCGTTTCAGATTCAAAGCGGGTCGTGGAGCTACAGCTTTCCACGATTCTTCAGCTTGGCTCAATAGACTGGCGGTGCCCGGGGCCGCGCATAGCAGCATTGAGCCCCGGCAATTATCGAACACCGAATTGGGGACCCTCGTTTTGACTGCTGTTTTTCCGAAAATTACCGTCGTTGTGCCTACCTACAATGAGCGCGAGAACCTGCCGGTTCTTGTCGCCCAGCTCCAGGCACTCAGTATTCCGAATCTGCACGTGCTGGTTGTTGATGACAGCTCACCTGACGGGACCGGGATGGTGGCTGATCAATTGTCGGCGGGATCCCGGGGAACAGTGTCCGTCCTGCACCGGAAGGAAAAGGATGGACTGGGCCGGGCCTATGTGGCGGGAATGACCGAGGCGCTGGCCGGGAACTCGGAGATCATCATCCAAATGGACGCAGATCTGTCCCACCCTGTAGCTGCAATCCACACCATGCTTGAACGGATCCAGGATTCCGGGGCGGCGCTCGTGATTGGTTCGCGCTACGTCACTGGCGGCTCCACTGCGGCCGAATGGCCCTGGCACCGCAAGGCCCTTTCGGCGTGGGCCAACTTCTATGTCGGCGCAATCCTGGGGTTGAAGGTCAAGGATGCGACGGCGGGATACAAGGCGTGGACAGCTTCTGCGCTGCAACAGATCGATGTGGCGTCCATCCAAAGCGACGGATATTCATTCCAGGTGGAGATGAACTACCGGGCAGCCCGGCACGGCCTGAAGATCATGGAGGTTCCCATCCATTTTGAAGAGCGGGTGGAAGGCGCATCCAAGATGGACCTTCGCGAACAACTCGAATCCGCGCTCACCCCGTGGAAGCTCCGCTTCCAGAAGGTGGAGGCACCCGCACGGGTGACCGCCCTCTAAGGCGCCAACCTCTTGAAGCCCGACGGCGGCACCCAAGTGAGTGCCGCCGTCGGGCTTTATCCCTGTGCGGGAGCGTTGGCCTCAAGCTTGAGGGATGTGCGCGAGCGTTGGCCTCAAGCTTGAGGGATGTGCGCGAGCGTTACGCGGTGACTGCCAAGGCGTCGATCTCCACCAGCATGACCTCGTGCGGCAGGTCCACGAACACGGTGGTGCGGCTGGGCAGCTGGCCGCTGGGGACGTTCTCGCGGATGAACTCGCCGTAGACCTCGTTCATGGCGGCGAAGTCGTCGCGGGTGGTGAGGTAGACGCGGAACATGAGGACGTCTTCGACGGAGGATCCGCCGGCTTCCAGGATGGCCTTGACGTTCTCCAGGGTGCGGCGGGTCTGGACGCGGACGTCGCCCTCGCCGATGTACTGGTTGGTGGCGGGGTCCATGGGGCCCTGGCCCGAAACCTGGAACATGCCGCCCTTCTTGATGCCCTGGGAGAATACGTGCGCCGGGGCGGGGGCGTTTTCGGTCAGTACTACGGTCTTTTCACTCATGCTGGGTTCCTTTCGTGGCTGATCCAGCCGAGGTCGTTGGAGATGGCCTCGGTGCTGGCTTTGAGGTCGGGCAGCAGCTCAAGCAAGCCTTCATAGCTGAGCATCACTACCGGTACCGAACAAGAGGCTGCGGCAACAACGGCGCCGCTGGCGTCGCGGATGGGAGCCGCGATGCAGTGCACGAACGCTTCGTGCTCGGCGTTGTCGTGTGCCCAGCCCTGTTCCTTGACCTGCTCGAGTTCGGCCAACAAGGCCTCCGGCGAGGTCAGGGTGTTCTCGGTAACTTTCACGTAGTCCAGCCCCGCCGCGATCTTTTCCTGCCGGCTGCGCGGCATGTCGGCGAGGAGGACTTTGGACACAGCGGCCGAGTGCAGCGATGCAGTCAGGCCGATGCGCGAGTACATGCGGACGGGGTGGTGGGACTCGAACTTGTCGATGTACACCACCTCGCTTCCTTCGAAGGCGGCAAGGTGCACGGTGTGCCCGGTCTTGCCGTTGAGTTCGGCCAGATGGGGGTGGGCCACTTTGCGGATGTCCCGCTGTTCCAGCGCCAGCGAGGACAGTTCGAACAGCTTGGAGCCGAGCATGAACCGTTGGTCCTCGTCCCGCACTACCAGCCGTTTTTCTTCGAGGGCGTGGAGGAGCCGCATCACGGTGGTCTTGTGTACGGATGCCTTGGATGAGAGTTCATCCAGGGTGGCTGGCTTCGCGGCGAGTTCGCCGAGCAGGTCGATGGCCCGCATGAGGCTTTGGCTCAAGGTGTCACGCTCCGGTTCCGGTGTTGAATTGTCCGTCTTCAACATGGATAGCAGCCCAGGCCCCATCCGAAGAATCGAGGATGGCCGCGAGGTCCTCCGCGGACGGCAGCGGACCCCGGTCGCCGTGGACCGTCAGCGTGCAGGCAGCGGCGACATGGCCGCGGCGGAGGCTCTCTTTCTGGCCGAGTCCGAACAGCATGCCGCTGAGGTACCCGGCGGCGAACGAGTCACCGGCGCCAACAGGTTCGACGACGGCGACCGACAGTGCGGGCACCTCTTCCCGGGTGCCGCTCCGGTCCAAAGAGATGGCGCTGATGGCCTCGTTCTTGATGACCAGGACCTTGGGGTCGGGCATCAGGCGGCGGAGTTCGGCTTCATCAGTGGTTCCGAAGGCGTGCTCGGCTTCGTCTTTTCCGACAAGCACGACGTCGGCCAGGTTCGCCAGGCGCTGCAGGACGGAACGGTCTTGGCCTGCCCACAAGGCTTCGCGCCAGTTGACGTCGAAGCTGATGGTCCGGCCGTTGCGGGGCGCGGTGAGGATTGCTTCGAGGAGGGACAAGCACTCGGGGGAGAGGGCGGCGGTGATTCCGCTCAAGTGGATCAGGGCAGCGTTTTCCAGCAGGGAGGACACCGCGGGATTGGCGAGTGTGTCCCGTCCCATGGCCGATGCCGCGGATCCTTGCCGGTAGTAGAGGACTGAGCTGCCGCCGTCGGGGTCTGAATCTTGGGCCGGGACCTTCACGTAAAGGCCGGTGGGACGCTGGGGGTCGACTTCGACGCCTGAGACGCCCACTCCGTGGTTCCGGAGATCGTGGAGGATACGCGTGCCGAAGCCGTCGTGGCCCACCCGGCTGACCCAGTGGGTGTCCAGTCCCATGGCTGCCAGGCCCATGGCGACGTTGGATTCGGCGCCGCCGATCCCGCAGTGCAGCTCCGTTGCCAGGTGCAGGGGGACGGCTTGGACAGGGGTAAGCATGGCCATGGTTTCGCCGACACATACAGCTGAAAGCACTCGTTCTCCCATAGGTTCGCGCGCTTCGCAGCGGCCTTGACTCTCTATCCGCCACCATGTTAGACATATCACCAGCGGGTTTGCAACCAGCGTTGCAAAATACGCAACGCAAGAGAATCAACCCAAAACGCAGCTTCAACGCCGCAGCACCGCGAAGGGAATCAACGCGTGGACACTTCCGAAGCCATCTCGGCAACCGCCGTGGCATCCTTGGCCGAGCGCCGGCTCGACTGGCGCCACAAGGCCATCCCCGCCGCCGCCAACGGGATCACGCACGCTGAGTTCCTTGCGGCCAAGCCAACTCTGGCCGCGCTGCAGACCCCGCTGCTCACCCTCGACGCCCAGGCACTCCAGGGCAACGCCGACCACCTGGCGAAGTGGTGTGCAGACAAGGGCGTGTTGCTCGCTCCCCACGGCAAAACCACCATGTCCCCGCAGCTCTGGACCGAGCAGCTCAACCGGGGAGCCTGGGGCATCACGCTGGCCAACTTCGCGCAGCTGCGGGTGGCCCGCGGGTTCGGCGTCCGCAACCTGCAGCTCGCCAACAGCCTCACGGATCCCCACGCCATCCAGTGGGTGGCGGAGCAGGACTCCACCATCCTGTCCTGGGTTGATTCAGTGGACACGGTCGCGCTGATCGAACGCACCTTGGCCGGCACCGACTCTGTTCTGGATGTCCTGGTTGAGCTGGGCGCACACGGTGGGCGGACCGGAGCCCGCGGTGTGGATGCCGCGCTTGAGGTTGCCCGGGCCGTTGATGCCGCGGAGCACCTTCGCCTTGTGGGCGTCGCCGGGTACGAAGGCTCGCTCGCGCACACAGCGGACGACGCCGGGCTGGCCGCCGTCCGCGGGTACCTCGCCAAGATGCGGCTGCTTCACGAGGAGCTGCTCGCCGCCGGGTTGTACGGTTCCGGCTCCGTCATCATCACGGCCGGTGGCAGCGCGTACTTCGACGACGTCGTCACTGTGCTGTCCCCCTGCATCAGCACCACAGCAGAGGCGGCCCCGACTGTGTCTCATTCCTTGAAAGTGGATCTCATGATCCGCAGCGGCGCCTACATCATCCACGACGACGGTTTCTACCGCGGAATCTCGCCGTTCTCCCGGGCGGGCAACCAGCCCTTCAGCCCCGGAATGTACGGCTGGGCACGGGTTGTGTCGCAACCGGAACCGGGCCTTGCACTCCTCGACGCCGGCAAGCGGGACCTTCCGTTCGACGAAGGCCTGCCCGAGCCGCAGTTCATCGGCTCAACCCTCGGCGGAGCCATGGAGCCCCTGGTCGGAGCCGAAATCACCTCGGTCAACGACCAGCACAGCTTCCTGACCTTCAACCCCGACACCACCACCGTCCGCCCCGGCGACGTCGTCCGGCTGGGCCTGTCCCATCCGTGCACCGCCTTCGACAAATGGACCGTCATCCCGGTGCTCGCGGATTCCACGCCGGGCGGCGACCAGACCGTCGTCGACCTCATCCACACCTTCTTCTAGGACCCACCATGAAGACCCTCATCAGCAATGCCACCCTGGTGGACGGAACCGGAGCGGACCGCCGCCAAGCGGACGTCCTGCTGGACGGCGCGGTGATTGCCGCCGTCGTCGACGCCGGTAGCCTCACCACAGCGGACACGGGCGCCGAGCGTCTCATCGACGCTTCCGGGTTGGTCCTGAGTCCCGGTTTCATCGACATGCACGCGCATTCCGACCTCCAGTTGTTGGTCAACCGGGACCACTACGCCAAGCTCAGCCAAGGCGTCACCACGGAACTGTTGGGCCAGGACGGACTGTCCTATGCGCCCGTGGACGACGCCACACTGGCCGGTGTCCGGGAGAAAATCGCGGGCTGGAACGACAACCCGGCCGGCTTCGACTGGAACTGGCGGACCGTGGGCGAGTACCTCGACCGCCTCGACAGCGTAGAAGAGGGCGGCCGCATCGCCACCAACGCCGCCTACCTCGTACCCCAAGGGACCGTCCGGGCCATGGTGATGGGCTTCGCTGAAGGAGACCCCACGCCGGAGCAACAACAGCACATGCAGGACGTCATCCGCGCGGCGATGGAAGAAGGCGCCGTCGGCATGAGCTCCGGTCTGACCTACACGCCCGGTATGTACGCGCAGACCGAGGAACTTGCCGGGCTCCTCCGCACGGTGGGTGAGCTGGGCGGCTTCTACGCACCGCACCACCGCTCCTACGGCAAGGGCGCCCTGGGAGCCTACGCCGAGATGATCTCCCTCAGCCGCGATACCGGCTGCGCCCTCCACCTTTCCCACGCCACCATGAACTTCGCCGAAAACAAGGGCCGCGCCGGGGAACTCCTGGACTTGATCGACCAAGCCCTGGACCAAGGCGTGGACATCACCCTGGACACCTACCCCTACCTCCCCGGCGCCACCACGCTCTCCGCGATCCTGCCGAGTTGGGCCTCATCCGGCGGCACCGAGGCCACCCTGGCCCGGCTGGCGGACCCGGACACCCGCGCGCGCATCCGCGAAGCCGTGGAGATCTACGGCTCCGACGGGTGCCACGGCGTCGTTGCCGAGTGGGACACCCTGGAAATCAGCGGAGTGCAGAACCCGGCGCTCGCAGAACTCGTGGGAAAGACCATCAAGGACATCGCGGCCGAAGCCCGGCAGGATCCCTTCGACGTGTTCGTGCGCATCCTCACCGAAGACCGCCTCGGCACCGGCATCCTGCATTACGTCGGTCACGAGGAAAACGTCCAGGCCATCATGAAGCACCGCACGCACACCGGCGGCAGTGACGGACTCCTGGTCGGCGCCAAACCACACCCCCGGGCCTGGGGCACGTTCCCGCGCTACCTCGGCCATTACTCCCGCGACCTCGGCCTGCTCAGCCTCGAAGAAACAGTCCACCACCTCACGGGCCGGCCCGCCGCCCGCCTCAAGCTCAGCGGCAGGGGACTGGTCCGCGAAGGTTACGCAGCCGACGTCGTGCTCTTCGACCCCGCAACCATCCGCGATACCGCCACGTTCGAGAATCCACGCCAGGCCGCCGACGGCATCCACTACGTGTTCGTCAACGGCATGGCAGCGATCGACGGCGGCAAACCCACCGGCGCACGCGCCGGCCGCGCCCTCCGCAGACACAGCGACGGCCTCACCCGAGTAGGAAGCAGCAGCTCATGACCCCCGAAGAATTCCTCCAGCAGCTCGAAACGGACCGCACGCTCGCTGTGGTTCGGGCGCCCTCCATTACGGACGCGGCCGACCTCTGCCGTGCCTTGGCCAGCGGCGGCATCCGCAGCGTCGAGCTGACGTTCACCACGCCCGATGCGCTCAAGCACGTCAAGCGCGCGGCCGAGACGGCAGCGGACCACGGTGCCGCCGTCGGAATCGGCACCGTCATGACCGGTGACCAAGCCCGCGCAGCGATCGACGCCGGGGCGAAGTTCCTGGTGACGCCCGGGCTCCGGCCCGAGGTCGCCGCAGTTGCTGCGGCTGCGGGAATCCCCTTCAGCCTCGGCGCCATGACCCCCACAGAGGTGGCGCAGGCCCGGGACCTGGGTTCGGCCGCCGTCAAGATTTTCCCCGCCCGCCAGCTCGGTCCGGCGTATCTGAAGGACCTGCAGGGCCCATACCCGGGCATCCGCTTGCTGCCTTCGGGAGGCATCGACGCCTCCAACGCCAAGAGCTATCTCGACGCCGGTGCTGCCGCAGTCTGCTGTGGCACCAGCGTGGTCCCGCCCGCAGCAGTCGCTGCCGGCGATTGGGCAGACATCGCGGCACGTGCCGCAGCCTTCACCAGCACCCTCAAGTAGGACTCACCCAGAAAGAAACGCCCATGAATGAATTTCTTGAATGGCTGCGGCACGACACCGCCGGCCTGCTCCTCCTGGCAGGCGCGGGCATCGCGTTGCTGCTGTTCCTGATCATCAAGGTCAAGCTAGAACCGTTCATCGCCCTGGTGGGGACGGGTGTGATCGTGGCCCTGGTCGGCGGGATTTCCGTGGAAGCCCTTGTGGGTTCGGCCACCAAGAGCAGCGACGCCCTCATCGAAAAGGGCTTCGCCGGCATCCTGGGCCACATCACCGTGATCATCGGCCTCGGTACCGTGCTGGGCGCCATCCTGGAACGGTCCGGCGGCGCGGAAGTGCTGCTCGGCAGGCTCGTGAAGATCTTCGGTGAAAAGGGCACCCCGCTTGCCATGGGCATCACCGGCTTCGTACTGGGTATTCCGGTGTTCTTCGATATCGGCATCTTCGTCCTTGCGCCGCTGGTCTATGTTGCCGCCATCCGCGGCGGCAAGTCCCTGGCACTGTACGCACTGCCGCTGCTGGCAGGCCTTTCCGTAACCCACGCCTTCCTGCCTCCGCACCCCGGCCCTGTTGCCGCTGCAGGCCTGTTCCACGTTGACCTTGGCTGGATCATCCTCATGGGCCTCATCTGCGGCATCCCCGCCTGGTTCGCTTCCGGCATCCTGTGGGGTACGTACATCGGCAAGCGCGTGATGGTGTCCGTTCCGGAAGACCGGATCGTTCCCGAGGCTGAGGGAGCCCGGGGCCACGAACCGTCCATCGGCCTGGTGCTGCTGGCCATCGGCCTGCCCATGATCCTCATCCTTGGCGGCACGTTCGGCAACATCTTCGCTCCTCCCGGGGCTTTCCGGGACGTCCTCCAGTTCTTCGGCAACCCGGCCATCGCATTGACCGTGGCCGTGCTGCTGGCCATGTGGCTGCTGGGCATCCGCCGCGGCATGACCTCCGCCGAGCTCAGTGAAATCACGGGATCTTCGCTGCGGCCCGTTGGCATGATTCTCCTCGTGGTCGGTGCCGGTGCCTTCTTCGGAGCGGTCCTGTCCGCCACGGGTGTTGGTAAGGCCGTTGCGGACTCGCTGTCCCAGGCCGGCCTGCCGATCATCCTGTCCGCGTTCGTCATCAGTGCGGGCATGCGCATCGCCCAAGGCTCGGCCACCGTGGCAATCGTGACCACCGGCGGCATCCTGGCACCGAGCCTGGCCACCGGGTACTCCCAGCCGCAGCTCGCCCTGATCGTGGTGGCCATTTCCTCCGGCTCCATCATCGCCAGCCACGTCAACGACGGCGGATTCTGGATCATCTCCAAGTACTTCAACATGTCCGTCAAGGACACCCTGAAGACCTGGACCGTGCTGGAAACCGTGCTGTCCATTGTGGGCTTCGGAATGGCGGCCCTGCTGTACACCTTCGTGAGGTGAACCGCCGGCACCCACGGTGGGTTCCGGCGTCGTGAGCTTCTACCGTCACGAGCCAATGTGAAACCGGATCGGCCCCGGCATGCCTGTCAAAAGGCATGCCGGGGCCGATGTGCTTTAAGGAGGTAGTGGCCGCATCGCGCTGCCGTTAAAGCAAAGAGCTCCGGAGTGCGTTATTGGGGGATACGCACTCCGGAGCGGTCTTTGAGCAGGCGCTTTCGCTCCCTGCACTCATCACTCTACGTGCCATGGGACCCCAATGCCACCACCTCGAATAAGTACTTTCGCTTTAGTTTCTCCGGTCCCCGTCATGGCGCTTTTTCTGGGGCACAATCAGCACCGGCCGGCGCTGGTGATGGCTGAGCCAGGCAGCCACGGAACCGTTGAGGGCCTCGGAAATCCGGTGCCCCAAACCAGGTTCCGGCGAGCCCACAATGATCATGGACGCGTTGATGTCCGCCGCCAGCCGCCCCAGGGCCCGGGCGGGATCGCCGGCCAGCAGCCGCAGGGTCCAGTCGGCGCTGCCGCCGTCCATGGCTTCCCCGATCATCTTGCCGAGATCCCCCCGGACCGCGTCCACCTCGGCGTCGTCCTTTTCCGGGTGCAGCGACATCCTGTGGGTTTCGCGGGAGGGATCCCACTCAACGAGGTAGCTGGCCTCGTCCACGTAGGCGCACACCAGCGGCACGCCGAGCTGCTCGGCCAGGGTCCGGGCCGTTTGCAGCACCTCCACGTGCTGGTCGGGAAGGACGCCCACCACGAGGGGAATGGGCCCGCTGAAATTTTCCTCAGCCATACCCTTATTGTTGCGCCGCGCCGTGCTGTTGAACAGGCTTGTTCCACGTCAGACGCACCTTGAAGTTGGATGCCGTGCTGGCCGATGCGATAAAGGCGCCCGCCTCCGCATGAAGGTCTATCCCGAACTCCACACTCAGCTCGTCGGGGCGGTTTTCGAGGCTGAGCAACTCGTCAATGACGCCTTGGACCGCGGGACGGACATGCTCGAGGGCCCGTTGGAACGTCTGCTGGGCACGCGCGAAGACCCCCGAGTGATCAGCCGTGTGCTCACCACCCCGTGTCACCAGGCTGCCGGCAGTGCTCGCCACCTCCACGATCACGGTGCCGCCGTCATCCGTTGCGAACTCCACCAGGTGCGTCATTTTTCAGTCCTTTCCGTTGACCGCGCACGCAGGCGGCGGGAGGCCACCAGTAAAGCCATGCCGGCCGCGCAAACCACAAAAAGCTGTATCAAGGCAAAGTAGGCGTGTGTCCGGTACCAGGATTCAAGGAACACTCCCTTGTCCTGGACCCAGACCAGCGGCACGGACTGTGTGGGCCAGAGCAGCAGCCAGCCCATAAGCCTGGATTGCCTGGAACGCAAGGCCAGGATGCCCGCGCACAACCCAAAACCTGCATGCACGAAGCTGAACACCACAGCTGTCAGTTCCACGCTGTAATTCAGTCCCGAAAGTCCAAAGACCGCACCTGAGACAACAACTCCGGCCATCACCAGGCGTCCGATGATGGTCCGATCCGGAAGGCCGGCGACGGCCAGCAGCAGGTATCCCAGGGGAGCCACCAAACCGTAGAGGATCCTCAGGGATGCGTCGCCGCCGCTCTCGTACCAATAGTTGTCATCGAACCACAGGAAGTAGACGGCAAAGCACACCCCAAGCCCGCCGGCCACCGCCAGGACGGCACCGCCCCAGGCAAGGGGAACCGCATTCAATGGCGCGGACGCGCCCGGCTGTGACGTCACCGGGCTTTGCCCGGCTTGGGCAGCTGCAATATTCGACGCCGGCACACCGGTCAGCGGCGCAGCGCGCGGTTGGGGCGGGGGCTGATACACGGTGGTGTATGAACCCCGGGTGCCGGCCATATCAGTTTGGGACTCCTCCGCGGAAGGGGTTTGCTTTGGCTTGGCCTTCTCGATTTCGGCACGCGCTGCCGTGGCGAGCCCGCCGGGATCCGCCGCCGAGGGGTCCACTGAAGCCAATTCACTGGAAACGTCGAGCACTGCCTGCCACGAGCCCTGGGAGGAGTGGTACCGCAGTTCCCCCTCTAGGTCGGAGACGCGTTGCTTTCGCTCGCAGTCCTGTTTGCGCGCTGCGGCCCCGGGATACTCGGGGTCGTCCAGGACCAAGGCGAAGCCGTCCGCAGCGGCCAACCAATCGCCGGATTCCTCCGCCTGGAGCGCCTCGCGGTAGATACGTGCCAGCTCCAGCCGTCTGCGGGCGGCATCCCTTTGCGTTGCCGCGTCCCTGTAACCGGGTTCCAGAGTGAGCAGGTCCTCAAACAACTCGACGGCCTGCTCGAATCGCCGGGCACGCAATTCCGCGGTTGCCTGAACGTACAACGCCCTCAGCTGGGCCCGCTTCATCGCCTGGTCGGTGTGGGCTTGTTCGGTGTTCGCAACAGCAGGGGGCGGCACCGCAGCCTTACCACCCGACGCGGCGGCCGCCGTCGTGCTTTCACTGTAAGCCGGTGCGCGCGGCGGCCCCGTCAGCGTGAAGAGCTGCGTGGAGCCGCCCCGGACGTAGAGGGCCGGCGTCACCCATTCCAACGTGCCGTCGGGGCTGGCCATGACCGAGATGCGGCCAACGCGGGCGGCTTCGTCCACCGTGCGGCCGTTGGCGATTGCGGCGTAGAAGCCGTGGGCGAAGGCGATTGCGGCGGCGTCGCTGATGGCGAACTGCATGGCCGCCACAGCGCCTATTCCGCTCCTGACCAGCGCGGCAGCCGTCCCGGAGAAGAGGTCGGTCTGGCCCATCTCACCGGAAGAACACGAATTGAGCACCACCAGCCGTGGCCTGGGGGAGGCCACGCTGAGCAGGGCCATCAAGCGGACGGCGCGGACCATGGCTGCACGTCCGTCCTGGCCCACCAAGGCGATCCGGCCCTCGTCCGTGCGGGGGTCGTAGTCGCCATGCCCGACAAAATGAACCACATGCCATGGGCCGGCGAGGAGCATCGACTGGACGTCATCCCAGGTCCCGGTTTTGGACCACACCAGTTCCACGCGGCCCTCGCTCATGGGGCCGGCCAAAGCCCGGCCCAAGTGGTCCTTCTCGGTCTCGACGTCAAGGGCAGGCAGGTCGCGCGGCGATGCGACGATGCCCAGAATCCTCAGCGGAGGTGCGACGTCCAGCGGGTTCTGGTTGTAATCGGGGGCCGGGATGTGCCGGATGAGCGGCTCTGTCTGGCAAAGGTAGGTCTCTGTCCCGGGGTCGAAGAGGGTCTCCCACGGCATCATGGCCAACTCCGGAGCCGCGAGCCGAAGCACTACGCGAAGTTGCTGGCCCGAATGCTGTGTTGCCCCAAGGCTTGCCCGGTAAGTGCCGTACACCTCACGGGTAAAGAGTGCTTGAAAGAGTTCCTGCCCCACTTCCCGAACCGCCACCTCCGCGATAGGCAACGTCCGCCGGGCGGCGACCGCGGAAGCCAGGACGGTGGCTTCTAGCTGCGGAAGCCGGTCCTGGATGCCATCTACGTCCAAGGTGAAGGCTCCGGACGCATGCCCTCCCGCCGGCGCACGGACCACGTGCACCGTATATTCACCGCGTGCAGAGCCAGCGTCGATTTCCAGCTCGATGTCACAGTCCATCGCGGGTCCCTTGTGGTTCTTACGTACAGATTGGCCCTACGACGGCCACCCCGCAAGGGGTTTCAGGCCTTGAAGCGGCAACCGACCAGGCCTACCGTTAAACCGACGGAAGGTGGTCCCGCGGTGGAAATCTACATGTGGTGGCTTGATCTGCACATGGACAGCAAGGAATGGCTGCGCGAGAACCTGCGCGTGGAAGAACTCCCCCTGCAGGTCCTGCAACATATCGCCGAGGCCGGCGGTCCCCATCCGGACAAAGTCAGCGGTGTGCTGACCACGGCCGACTGGGACTTCATCGAGACCCAGTCCGAATTCGTGGACTGAGGCTATTCCGTCGGCGCCCACCCCAGCGCCGGCCCCAACGTGCCCGCGATGTCGGTGAGGATCTGCACGTAGTCCTCGTGCTCGAAGCTGAACGGCAACGCGAACGCCACCTCGTCCACTTCCTGGAAGCCCTGGTGCGCGTACAACTGTTCGGCAATCTGATCGCTGCTGCCGATGAGGTCCCGCGCGAACATCATGCGCTGCGGGCCTTGGGGCGCGCTGGTGCGCGGAGTCCGCTCATCGACATAGCGCTGGTACTTCTCCCGCTGGGCACTGGAAGCGGAATCCGTGGGGATCACCACCAGTCCTTGCGAGACGCGGGCGGTGCTGCTGCCGCCTGCTTCAGCCGCGCCACGGAAAGCGCGGATCTGCCGTTGCTGTACTGCAGCAAAATCCGGCTCTTCATCCTGGCCCGGGAACACCACGCTGCTGGTAAGCAGGTTGAAGCCGTTCTCCCCGGCCCACGTTGCCGACTTCAGGCTCGCTGCTCCATACCAAATCCGTTCACGCAGCCCGGCGGAATGGGGTTCCACGCGGTTTGAGAACTCCTCCACCACGCCCTGCTTGCCGGAAAACTCCCGCACCTTCCCGCCGGCGACCAGCCGGGCAAACCGGTCCACGCGGGCGTAGCTGAAATCTTCGGTGTCCGCGGAATCCGGGTAGAGCTCGTGCTTGACGGTGTCGTAGTGCATCGGTACGCCGACGCTGACCCCCGGATTGATGCGGCCTCCGCTGAGTAGGTCCACTGTGGCCAGGTCCTCGGCCAGGCGAAGCGGATTCTCCCAACCCAGCGGTGTCACCGCGGTGCCCAGGTCGATCTTCGAGGTCCGTTGGCTGGCCGCTGCCATCACCGCAACCGGCGACGAAATTCCGTACTGCAGATGCCGGTGGCGTAACCAGGCACTGTCGAATCCCAAACGCTCGCCGAGTTCGATGATCTCCAGGGTGGAGCGGTGCCCCGCAGCCGGATCCGCGGGATCGAACAGGCCGATGGTGAGGAATCCAAGCTTGCGCAGCGGACGGTCTGGGGTGGGCATGGCTTCCTTCTCTGTCGGTCGGCGCTTATTGCCCACCCTAAGCGTTGCCGCTTACGACGACGACGGGAGGTTACCTTGTGTGATGTGCAGCCCAGGGATACGCGGATTACGCGCAGTTGACTGCCTGGCTGGGCCGCGGGATGACCATCTGCGCGGCTGTGTCCGTGATGCTGTCCCGGGCGCCTGTGTCCCAGCCGCCTGTGTCCCAGCCGGCTGGGTCCATGGTGGCGAGGGCCGGGGCGGTCATCGGTTCGGGCTCGGCAACTGCAGCCTCCGTCCGGGAGCGCATCCGCAGCAGCGCCACCGCTGAGATGAGGAACCATGCCACGTTGGTCACCACCGAGGGCCACGCTTGGTGGAGGGTGCCGTTGATGATGAACGCGCAGGAGCCAAACAGGTTCACGGCCTGGAAGGTACTGCCCGGCTTGATCCATCCCATGGACACTGTCATGTAGGCACAGAGCATCGCCGCCGCACCGGCCCAACCGGTAATTTCCCACAGCAGTTCCATTGGGGGTCCTCTCATGTCCAGGCAGCCGGAAATGGCCGGGCGACGAATGGTTTCAGGGGTTTTTCTGCCGAATGCAGAGACCGGCCCTTCAGAGCGAAGAACGGCCTTGAACTAAATTTTGAGGGATAGCTGCCTTTAGTTCAATTGCATTATTCTGAAGCCCGTATTTAGAATCTCTGAACATGGAAATGGACCCCCGACGCCTGCTCGTCCTCCTCGCCGTCGCCCGTACCGGAGGGGTCCTCGCCGCTGCCGACGAACTGCGGATCACACCGTCCGCGGTGTCCCAGCAACTCACCAAATTGGAGAACGAAGCAGGCCAGGCCCTGCTCCTCCGAACCCCCAAAGGTTCAGTGCTGACACCGGCCGGACTGGCCATGGCGGAGGCCGGGGAGGAAATAGAGCGGGCGTTGAACGTGGCGCGCTCGCGGATGCAGGGAGAAGCGGAGGTCGCGGGAGTTGTGCGGGTAGGTGGGTTCACCAGCTTCATGCGCACGGTGGTCATTCCGCGCCTTCCGGAGTGGCGCGTCCAGTACCCGCAACTACAGATCCAGCTGGTGGAGGACGGCTTCCCGGCGCTTATGCGTCTCTTCCGACAACGCCAGCTGGATGCCGTGGTGGTTGAGCAGGATTCGACGACCTCGGATCAACGTCCCCTGGCAGCCGGGATGGTGGAAGAACCACTGCTGGATGAGCCGTGGAAGCTGGTGGTGCCGGCGGGATCACTGCTCAGCACGGACAATCTTGACCTGAGCCGCCTGCCCCTGCCGTGGCTGGGCGTAGAGCCGTCGGCAGCCAACATTGCCGTGCTTGGCCGCCTGCGCCATTCGACGGGTGCCCACATCGAGACGATTCACCAATACCAGGACACACTGACTGCCTTGGCGCTGGTGGCGGCCGGGGAAGGTGTTGCGATCGTGCCCACCCTGGCGTTGACAGGAGTGGTCCAGGACCAGGTGGACATCCTTGATGTGCCGGGTTTGGGGACGAGGCACATCGCGCTGCGTCGGTTCGACAGGCGAAGGCCGACAAGCCTTCCCTTGGACACGGTGGCCCGTCTCCTGCGGGAATCGGCGGCGGCTTTTGATACTCGGTCGACTTCATAACCGGTTACGGCCTGGAGCGTCAACCTACTGGGTGTCCTTGGGAGCAGTGCGTTTCCCCCGGCGCTATCTCGTGGCCTTGGATGCACGTGCGTCCAGGTGGCTGGTGGTCATCGTGGCGACGTATGAAAATACTGCTGCCGGTTCCCTCCACGCCTGAGTCCTCGCGCTGCAGCCACTCGCCGAAGCGGGTCCTGTGCACCTTGCCGTCACTGTTTTGATCCGGTTTACCGTGGTGGAATGGACTTTTGGCCATGGCAACCGCGCCCCTTCTGCTCGGTCTCTGTTGCCCGCATTGCACAGTAATTTTAGGACCACGCAGCAGGCACTGAAAGAGGTGCCGGGAACGCTGGCCAAGGCCGGTCCCGGCCCGCTCGCTCAGAGCGGGCCGGGACGGCTTAGGCCTAGTTCAGCGCCGGGGTGTCCGTTGGGATGACGCCGGAGCCGTACAGGTCAGAGGCCAGATCCTGAAGAGCGCGGAGGGCCACCCGCTGGGTGAACGGACCGTAGGACACCCGGGCTACGCCGAGTTCCTGGAGCTCGGCAGCAGGCAACGCTCCGGGGGCGCCGATCACGGAGAGCTTGCCGTGGCCGAGGCCCTCAACAAGAGGTTCGATGAGGTCACGGTTCAGCGCGCCCGGCACGAAAACCAGCGCTGCACCGGCGTCGAGGAAGGCGCGGCCCCTGGCGATCGCGTCCTCGATGCTGTCCTTGATCGGACGGTCACCACCACGGACGATCGCGTCCGTGCGGGCGTTCAGCTGGAACGGAATACCCTCGGCGTTGGCGGCATCGATGATCGCCTTGACGCGGGCAACCGCTTCGTCGAACGGCCGCAGGCGGTCCTCAACGTTGGCGCCCACGACTCCGATGCCAATAGCGCGCCGGATGGTTTCGGCAGGATCCTCATATCCGTCGTCGAGATCTGCAGTGACGGGGACGTCCACAGCCTTGACGATCCTCTCCACTCCGCTGAGCGCCACGTCCAAGGGCATGGTTCCGTCCTTGTAGCCAAAAGCCGCGGCGATGGAGTGCCCGGCGGTGGCGATGGCTTTTGTCTGGGGGAGGGCGGCCACCGTGGTGGCACTGACCGCATCCCAAACATTGACGACACTCAGGATTTCCGGCGCTTCATGCAGGGCCTTCAGTTGTTCTGCGCGTGCAGTCGTGTTTGCTTCAGTCATGGTTTTCTCCGTCATCCTCGGTAGGGAGTTGGTGCCACGTTCAGCCTAAACGCAACGCATCCGCCCCGGCCAAGTCCACCCGGATGTCCGTCATCAAAGGTAAATCCGCACTGGATGTCCCCGCGCGGAGGTGGAAGATCCCGGGCTCCAGGGACCAGGAGCCGGCGGCGGTGTCCCAGTGCTCGAACAAACGCCGGGGAATCGTCACGGAAACCGTGTCTTCCGCTCCTGCAGGCAGCTCGGAAACGGCCGCCCCCGCGAACCACAGGGCGGGCCTTTCCACCCGGCTCTGCCCCCGGGAGAGGTAGAGCTGAACCACTTCGCGGGACGCCCGGGCGGAATGGTTCCTGAGCCGGACGGTCACAGCCACACCCTCCTCCTGTGCCCGGGCGTCCAGCTGTGACAGGCTCCAGCGTCCGTAGCCCAGTCCGTGCCCGAAGGCGTAAGCAGGTGCGGTTTCCGCCCCGGCGCGGTAGCCGATGGCGAGCCCTTCGCGATAGACCACGTCGCCATTCTGCGGCTGCGGCGAAGGCAGACCTTCCTCGATGGACGGGAAGGTGACGGGCAGCCTGCCACCGGGCTCTGCCTCTCCGGTCAGAACGTCCGCCACAGCCCAGCCCATTTCCTGGCCGCCGAACCACGTCAGGAGGATGGCATCCACCTGGTCACGCCAGGGCAGGAGAACGGGCGCCCCGGAATTGACCACCACGATGGTCTTCGCGCTCACGGCCGCCACCGCTGCCACCAGTTCGTCCTGGCGCCCCGGCAGAGCGAGCGTGGTCCGGTCGAAACCTTCAGCTTCGTCTTCCGAACCGGTGCCGGCAAAGACGATGACGCAGTCCGCATCGCGGGCCGACTCCACCGCCTCCGCGATCAGCAGGTCGGCGTCGGGTGCTGCTGAATCAAAGCCCAAACGGAGGGAGGCCACGGTCCGCTGCGCCGGCGTGTAGGTGAAGACCACCCCCACCGCCTGTCCCGGCGCCATGGCGAGGTCAATCAGCGCTTGCGGCGGCAGGGACATGCCCACCACGGCGTCGCCATTAATGGGGATGAGATCCCCATCGAACCGGGCGACGCCGTCCACGGTCACCTGCGCGTGGCCCACGCCCGCCGCGGAGAACACGTACTCGCCCGGGGTGTCGGCAGTGAGGAGGGTGCTTGCCCGGATGGCTTTGACCTCGTCCTCCGGAACGCCGTCGGGGTAGCCCATCCCATACGTCAGGGTGTCGCAGCGGTCGCGTGTTTCGCTGCCCAGCGTGCGGCCTTCCTGGTCCAGGAATTCAATGAGGACCACGCCCTGGCCTCCCGGCGCGGAGCCGTTTGCTGCGGAAAGGGTCTTCACCAGCGTGGTGGGGCGGACCCCCTCGCTGTAATGGAACAGGGTGTCCGGCATGGCCGCGCGCAGCGCCTCCAGGGGCGGCACGGCCGGGGGAGCGATGACCGCCGCGCTGCCGCCGCCGTTGGTTCTCGGCACCACAGCGGCAGGACCGACGACGGCGATCTTCCGTGCCGCCGTCGTCAACGGCAAGGCCCGGTCCTCATTGCGCAACAGCACCATGCCCTTGGCCCCGGTGTCCCGCAGAAGCCGGCGTATCCCGGACGATTCCGCGGACGGTGGCGTGGGGAGGGCGTCCCGGTCCACCAGTGGCTCAATGCCGTCGAGGGCTCCGAGCCGGGCCGCCAGCCGCAGCAGCCGGAGCACCTTGTTGTCGACGGCCGCCTCCGGGACCCGTCCTTGGCGGACTGCATCCACGAGGCCCGCGGCCCACATGGTCCTGGGGCCGGGCATCGCCAGGTCGGTACCACCCAGCGCTGTCGACTCCACAGTCCGGATGGCTCCCCAGTCGGAAACCACCAAACCGTCGAATCCCCATTCGCGCTCCAAAATCTCCGTCACGAGGTTCGACTCAACGGCCGGGGTGCCGTTGACCCGATTGTAGGAGGACATGATGCCGAGGCCACCGGCTTTGACGATCGCTTCGAACGGGGCCAAGTAGGCCTCCCGCAATACATTCTCAGGGACCACCGAGTTCGAATTCAGCCTGTCCGTTTCGGCCTCGTTCGCGATGAAGTGTTTGGCTGTGGTGGCCGGGCCCTCGGCTTGGATTCCCCGCACCATGGCCGCCCCCATGATGGCCGTGAGGTATGGGTCCTCGCTGAAGGCTTCGAAGTGGCGGCCGCCGTAAGGGGTGCGCTGAAGATTGACCACCGGGCCAAGGACGACATCCACGCCCTTGCGCCTGGCTTCCGCGCCGATGACGCCACCCATGGCGGCCGCCACGCGAGCGTCGAACGTTGCTGCCAGCGCCGTCGCCGAAGGGATATTGATGGAGGTGTCCGCCTCGGTCCACCGCACGCCGCGGATTCCCACGGTTCCGTCGGAGAGAACCAGGGAGCGCAGCCCGATCGATTCATCGGCGTAGGTGCTCCAGTGGTCCTTGCCCGACGGCAGCCGGACCTTGGCTTCCAGGTCCAGGCGCCCAAGACGGGACATGAGTTCCTGCTCGAGCAAGCGGGAAGGGGGAACGGGAATTGCACGCATGGGCGGCACCTTTCGCAATATGCTGCCGGCCGCTGCCCGGGGGATACCAGGGGTGCGCGGCGGCATCAGGCCCGGTGGGGTTCGCGATGCATTGACCGCTGCGAGCAGGCCCACCGGATGGATTGCGTCTGCCTACGTTCGCCCTCAATTTACAACAGCTGCGGGCCGGGGCGCCAGATCGCGGCTACCGCCTGCGTGACACGCGCTTCGTCATGAACGCCAGGAACGCCGACACCAGAAGGACCACGGAACTGGCCAGGAAGGTGCTTTCAAAGCCCAGCGAGTCGAACAGCACTCCGCCAACTGTGGAGCCCAAGGCAATGCATGTCTGGACCACGGCCACCATGAGCCCACCGCCCTGTTCGGCGTTGCGCGGCATCGCTTGCGCCACCCAACTCCACCAGCCCACCGGAGCGGACGTTCCCAACAGCCCCCAGAAACCCAACAGACCAACGACGACGGCGAACACGCCACCGAACGGGATCAAGGCAACCGCGACGAGGGCCATGACGACAGGGATCACCATGAGTGTCCGGTACAGGCCAGCACCCAGGAACCGGCCGATGAGCATGGTCCCGACGAATCCGGATACGCCCATGACCAGCAACACGAGGGACACCAGGGCTCCCTCCGCCCCGGTCACGGTTTCCAGGAAGGGCCGCACGTAGGTGAAAAGGATGAACTGGCCCATGAAGAAGCTGCCGCAGGCGGCCATGCACCATGCGACAGCCCGGTCCTTGAAAGCCGTGAAGATGGTCAGGATGTCGCGGGCCTTGGTCCTGCTGACAGGCGCTGCGAGGGACGGCAAGGAAATCCAGAGCCACACCACACAAACCACGGAGACAGGCACAAGGCAGAGAAAAGCTCCCCGCCAACCAATGAACGAACCCAGGTAACTGCCAAGCGGCGCAGCAAGAACGGTGGCCAGGGCATTGCCGCCGTTGACGATCGCCAGCGCACGCGGGACCTGCGCCGGAGCGACGAGCCGCATGGCGGTGGCAGCGGACATGGACCAGAAACCGCCGATGACAACACCGATGGATGCCCGGCCCACCATGAATGGCAGGTACCCCGGGGCCAAGGCGATCAGGGCTCCGGAGGCACCCATCAACGCGGCCAGCCCGATCAGCAGGGTGCGCCGGTTCATCCTGCCGGTTACCGCGGACACGGAAAGGCTGGTGAGGACGGCGAACAGCCCGGAGATCGCAATGCCCTGGCCCACCAACCCTTCGGAGACCTGAAGATCACTGGCCATGGGAGTCAGGAGACTCACGGGCATGAATTCGGAGGCCACCACGGCGAACGCTCCAAAGGACATTGCGAAGACGCCGCCCCAACGGCTCACGGGGTTCGGGCCTTCTTTGTGTGCGCCGGGCGTGGCGGTACGGGTATCTGCTGACATGGATTGGCCTCTCAGGTGAACTGGGATCCATCGGACCATGGCTTGGCGGACAGGTGGGAGGGACCGTTTATACGGGTTCCAACAGAACCTCTCACCACGGGCAACGGGGGTCGTAACGTGGAGGGCATGGACAATCGGTCGGAAGTGCGGGAGTTCCTGATGTCCCGCCGCGCACGCATCACCCCGGAGCAGGCAGGCATCGAAGCTTTCGGCATTCGACGGCGGGTCACCGGCCTGCGGCGCGATGAAGTGGCGCGGCTTGCCGGTGTCAGTATCGACTACTACATCCGGTTGGAGCGAGGAAACCTCTCCGGCGTATCGGACAGCGTCCTGGACGCCATCGCCGGGGCTCTGCAACTGGACCGCGCAGAACTCGAGCACCTCTATGACCTCGCCCGGACAGCCAACCGGGGCGGGCGCACGAAGGTCAAGAAGGCGGCCCGCACGATCGATCCCGCGCTCCAGTTTTTCCTGGATTCCATTACGGGAGCACCGGCTTTGATCTCCAACAACCGCATGGACGTGGTGGCTGCTAATGCTCTGGGTTACGCCATGTACTTCGACCTCTTCCGGAGCACGGCCGGCCCCGCGAACCACTCCCGGTTCATCTTCCTGGATCCCCGCGGACGGGATTTTTATCCCGATTGGAACCGCGCTGCGAACACCAACGTGGAGATCCTGCGCCGCCACGCGGGTCGCTTCCCCCATGACAAGGCAATTGCCGAACTCGTGGGCGAGTTGTCCATGCGGAGCGAGGAATTCCGCACCCTTTGGGCCGCGCACAATGTCCGGCGGCACCGCTCGGGAATGAAGACCTTCCAGCACCCGGTGGTCGGATCGCTGGAACTTACCTACCAGCAGCTCGAACTCGACGAGGATACCGGCCTCCACGTCACCGTCTACCCGGCCGTGCCAGGCAGTGCCAGCGAGGAAGGCTTGAAACTCCTGGCGTCCTGGGCGGCTACCGAAAACGTCGTCGAAAAGGCCACGGCCGGCACGCGCTGATTCTTGAGGAGCGAAACATGAAGTACACGAAAAGCGGCAACCCGACAGCAGCCGGCCCGAAGGAATGGTTTACAGGAACCGTGCAGATCGACGGCATCCGGAACCCGGATGGGCAATCAGCCATCGGCTGCGCACACGTCCGGTTCGCTCCCGGTGCACGGACTGCCTGGCACCACCACCCCAAGGGACAAACCCTGTATGTCACCGACGGAATAGGTCTGGTGGCTACGCGGGACGGCGGGATACAGGAGATCCGCCCCGGCGACGTTGTCTACATCGAACCCGGCGAGGAACACTGGCACGGCGCCACCCCGGACCGGTTCATGGCACATATCGCGATGCAGGAGGCCGACGGGAACGGCCAGGTCGTGACCTGGCTGGAACACGTCACGGACGAGGACTACGGGGCCTGAGCAGCTCTTTCCGGGCATAGCCCGCCCTGAAGCTGCGGTCCTCCGCCGCGTCGCGTCCCGCCCATTCTCCTCCCGGCCCTTATGCTGGCCGGTGAATGGGGGATTCGATGTTGGATTTGTTGAGCATGAAACTTGCTCTTGCTGTTGTGACGTTAACACTGTGGGTTCTTTTCCTGGGTTCTTACCGGAGGACCCGATCGCTCTACAGCGCCTATTGGTGTGCTGCCTTGGGGTGCTGGCTTGCGGGCAACGTGGCGTACTGGCTGAAGGAAACGGACTGGGGCTGGGTAGCCAGCCCCCTGGGCAACGCTCTTACGGTCGCCGGAGCCTTCGGTGTCTGGGCGGGGTTCCGTTCCTTGCGGAACCTTGGCACGCCGTTATGGCTGCTATTTGCTGCTCCGGCAGTAACGGCTTCGGCGACAGTCATTGAAACCGATCCCGACGGCGCGTGGCAGGGCGGGTTGGTGTACTTCGCTTTGATGGCGACCGGGATGGCGCTCGCCGCCCGGGAACTGGCCTTGCTGAAGTCGCGGGCCTCGCAAGCTCACCGGCCGCTGCTGGTTGTCGCTGCTGTCCTGGTGGCCTATTTCGGTTGCCGCATCGTGGTCTATGCCGTAGCCGGGCCGGACAGCGAGGTCCTGCAGTCCTATTTCAGCCCGGCGGTGACGTGCTTGCTGCTGATCATGCTGCTGGTCCTGGTTTCCTTCAGCATGACCGCGCTCAATAGCCACCAGCTCATCACGAGGCTCAATGAGCGGGCATCGCGCGACGGAATGACGGGCTTGTTCAATCGCCAGGCTTTCATGGAATTGGCTGAGCGGGAGCTCGCTGCCCTGCAAACGGCGGGCAGGTCGGCGGCCGTTGTCCTGGCCGACCTTGATCATTTCAAGTCCGTGAACGATACCCACGGGCATGCCGCCGGGGACGCTGCCATCCGGGCGTTTGCCATGGCGTGCAAGGGTTCGTTGCGCAGGACCGACTTGGTGGGCCGGTACGGCGGGGAGGAATTTGTCATCTTCCTGCCGGGTGCCGACGAGGTCGCGGCGGAAGCCATCACCACCGAGATCAGCCGGCGCCTGGCCGCTGCACCGGCACCTGACGGGCTGGAGTTTCCCACCGTCAGCTACGGGATTTCATCCACTGCAATTTCAGGCTCAACGCTGGCCCAGCTGATCCACACCGCCGATGGGGCCCTTTACCAAGCCAAAGCAGCGGGCAGGAACCGCGCGTTCAAGGCCGATGGTCCCTTGGACGCGGCCTCCTCCACCTGACATCACACAACGCGAAGGTTGCCTGAGGTACTCGTAGCTGGTGTGGCAACGCATCGGGAATCCGGTGCCGGGACCCGAATCCCAGGACCAAGCGCAAGCCCTCGTGAATTCTCCACATGGCTCCAAAAACCCATTGCCCTCCCCACCCCACGATGGTTCGATGGGACTCATGGCTACCGCAGAAAGTTATGTCCTGGCGATCGGAACCAAGAAAGGCCTGTGGCTGGCAACCAGCCCGGACCGAAAAGAATGGTCCCTCTCCGGCCCGCACTTCCTGATGAGCGAGATACCCAGCATCGGGATAGACACGCGGGACGGCAAAACACGGATCATGGTGGGCGTACGGTCAGAGCACTGGGGACCCACCGTGGCACACTCAGACGACCTCGGCGCCACATGGACCGAGCCCGAGCAAGGCGCCATCAAATTCCCGGACGGCACCGACGCCGCCCTGGAACGGGTTTGGCAGATCTACCCCGACGCCGACTCCCGCCCAGGCGTCGTGTGGGCCGGTTGCGAGCCGATTTCGGTGTGGAAGTCCACCGACGGCGGTGAACACTTCGAGCTGAACCGCGGACTATGGGACCACCCCCACCGCAGCGAATGGGGTGCGGGCTACGGCGGCGCGGCGGCACACTCGATTGTGGTGGATCCATCCGGCGAGAAGGTCCACATCGCCATGAGCACTGGCGGCGTCTACAGATCCCTCGACGGCGGGACCTCCTGGGAGCCCCGCAACAAGGGCATTTCGGCGTACTTCATGCCGGACCCCAATCCCGAGTTCGGCCAGTGCGTGCACAAGATCGCAGCCGATGCCTCCGTGGAAGGTCGTCTTTACGCGCAGAACCACCACGGCGTGTACCGGACGGATGACAACGGCGAGAATTGGGATTCCATCGCCGAAGGGCTGCCGGCCGATTTCGGTTTCGTCATGCTCACCCATCCGCGCCGGGAAGGGACGGCCTGGGTCATCCCGCTCAAGGCTGACGGTGAACGCATCCCGCCTGGCAGCAAGCTCAGCGTCCACCGAACCGACGATGCCGGTAACACCTGGAAGGAACTGCACACGGGCCTGCCGGACCACGAATACAACGCGGTGCTCCGGGATGCGGCATCCGTGGATGCCGCCGAACCCGTGGGTGTGTACTTCGGAACCCGCGGTGGTTCCGTGTACGCCAGCGCCGACGAGGGCGAGACCTTCAATGAAGTGGTCTCGCACCTGCCGGACGTGCTGTGCGTTCGTGCGGCCGTCGTTGTTGGCAGCGACGCCGGAGCCACCGCCGTCGAGCAATCAGCAGCCAGCGCTCCGGTACCTGGTTAGGTCCGTTGTGGCTGACTTTACGGTCCTGTTGCCTGGTGTCCTGCAGCCGCTCGTCGGCGGACAGTCCTGTCTGACTGCGTCCGCCGACGGTGCTGTGACCGTTGGACAGCTCTTGGACTCGGTGACCGGAGATTATCCGGTCCTGGCCAGGCGTTTGCGTGATGAAACCGGGGCACTGCGCCGTTTCGTGAATATTTACGTTAACGGTGACGAGGTCCGGCGGTTGAATGGTCTTGAAACGGAAGTTGCGGCGGGCCGGGAGGTCTTGATTGTCCAGTCCGTGGCCGGCGGCTGAGGGTGAAGGGCGTCCAGCCTGGTCTCCAGCAGAGACTGTTCAGGCGACGCGCCAAACACTGCATTCGTCGGTATTGATGGCTTTCCTCATCCCGGAGGCGTAATCCATGATCCAGACGACACCGATCCCCGGCGCCGTTTCCTGGACCCGTCCGCGGCGTATGACCACGTCATCGTAGGCGGGCCCAACCGACAGGCGGGCCTCGATCTCGTCTCCGCGGTGGAGCTGGCTGATCGCGCGTATTCGTGTTGTTTGAGTGGTTACTTCCTTCAGCATGGTGTCCTCCTGGCTGGAGCTGGTGCCTGCACTTGCCGGCTATTCCAGTGTGGAGGGGCAATGTTGCCACGGTATTTCGGCGTGGTTAGGGTCCGGTTAGCATTCCGGGATGGTTGCGTTTCCGCCCGTGCGCGGGCGCCGCCGCGACGGACGGCGACAAGACGCGCCCGTCTGAAGTCCGGCGCCTCCGCAGGCCAGTGCCGACGCGGTTGTAGCCTGATCTCGGTTACTGAGATTTACAGCAACCACAGGCTCCGTCCTCCCGGGAGAACCAATGGGTGTTTTACGGCGATCGCTCGCGCTGTCCACAGGCTTGGTGGTTTTTGCCGCCGGCCTGTTTTTCGTCCAGGCCCCTGCCACGGCAGTACCACTTCCCGGGCCCGATAATCCGAACGTCCAATTCGTTGAGGGCACACCGCACTCGGAGCATGTTTTCGAGACGCCGCTCCCGGAAACCAAGCAGCCCACCAAGGGTCAGGCCGACGTCGACTCGCTGCTCCGTGACGGAGCTGCGGCAGCAGGTCCGGGCGGCACCATCAACGTCCGGCTGGTCACCGCGAAACTGGCGGACAACACCAACCCGGTTTCCATGACGGACGCTGAAAAGGCTGTGGTGTCCACCAGCAACTACTGGAAAGCCATGACGGCCAACAAGCTGTCCATGACGGTGGCCAGCAAAGTTGCCGGCCACCAATCCAAGGCCCGCTCCACGGACAGTTACAGCACCATCATCTCCACCATCACGGGGGAGTTGAACTGGTCGGCCAGCCCTTACACAGCGCTGGTCATCTTCATTCCGACGTCCACGTTGTCCGGCAACGCCCTGGGCGCCGGGTACAGCAGCGGCAGTTACAGCGGCCGGGTGCTCCTGCCCCAGATCAGCAGCTTCACCAACAACGTGATGAGCCACGAGTTCGGCCACGTCATCGGCCTGATGCACGCAGATGCCCTGCAGTGCGGCAGCGGAGTGTCCGACGTCGGGGTCAACAGCAACGGCCAGTTCACCGATCCGTCCTGCTACATCCGCGAGTACGGCGACACCACCGACATCATGGGAGCTGCCCAGTACGCGACGCCGGTTGTGAGTTCCACGTTCTGGGACTACGCGGGCCTGGGCCGCGGGGATGAGATCCGGGACGTGGGCGTCGCAACGGGTTCCAAGAGCTACACGCTCAAGCCGTGGGGAGGCACCGAAGCCCAGCGGGCGATCAAATTCACCGATCCCGTCAGCAAAGAGGTCTATTACCTGGAGCTGCGGGAACCTGCCGGCTATGACAATTACCTGGGAACAGCCGGCAAACCCGGAAACATGGGCGTGAAGGTCGTCCAGCGCGGCGGCGCCACCATCGCTTCTTCCCTGATTCTGATGCCCTCCACCAAGCCTTTCTCCGACCCGTGGTACGCCAGCAACCACGCCTGGCAGGCGGGGAGCACCTTCACCACGTACACCGGTACGCAGGTGACCATGAATTCGGTGTCGTCGACGTCGGCCACCATCACCATCACTGCCGACCCGCGGCTCACCGCCAAGGTCCGCTTTTCTACGGGAGATTTCGACGGCGATGGACTCGCCGATGTCTTCTCCCGCGAGCCCGACGGCTCCCTGATGCTGTATTCGGGTTTGCCCGGCAACAGGCTGGATAATCCGCGTCAGGTGGGCTCCGGGTGGAACGTTTTTGACGCCATCACCGGCTTTTCGGATTTCGATGGAGACGGACGAAGCGACATCCTGGCGCGCACCAGCGACGGTGTCCTCTGGCTATACCCGGGCGACGGAAACGGCGGTTTCCTCGCCAAGCGGCAAATCGGATCCGGCTGGCAGGGCTTCACGAACATCATTGGCGTGGGCGATTTCGACGGCGATGCCCGCCTCGACGTCATGGCGACCAAGCCGGATGGCACTCTCTGGCTGTACCCAGGAGATGGCCAGGGCGGCTTCCGTGCCTGGTCGCAGATCGGATCGGGTTGGAACGGCTTCACCAGCATCACTTCCGATGGCTCCTTCGGGCTTCTGGCGCGGGCAAGCGACGGCACCCTCTACCTGTACCCCGGCAACGGCTGGGGTGGTTTCGTGCCGCGCGTCGCAATCGGCAGCGGTTGGAACGCGGTGGGCGACATCGTGAGCGGACAGGACTTCACGGGTGATAAGAAGTCCGATGTCCTGACGGTGACCTCCGGGGGGTCCATGCGGCTCTACCCGGGCAGCGGTTCGGGCTTTGCCGAACGCTTGGTCATCGGTGCCGGTTGGAACCAGTTCAGCCAGGTCTGGGAGGCGGGAGATTTCGACGGAGATGCAGTCGCCGACGTCCTGGCCCGCGGTACTGACGGCGCGTTGTGGCTCTATCCGGGGAACGGTTCCGGCGGCTTCCTGCCCCGCGTCCAGGTGGGGTCGGGGTGGAATGCTTTCAATACTGTCCTGAGTGCCGGAGATTTCGACGGCGATGGCCACCCGGACCTGGTCGCACGGACAGCCGGCGGAGCGCTGTGGTTGTACCCGACAGACGGCCGGGGCCAGTTCCTGGCCCGCAAGCAGATCGGTGTGGGCTGGCAGGGTTTCACTGAACTTCTCGCTCCGGGCGATTTCTCGGGTGACGGCAAAGCGGACCTTGTGGCACGGGCCGCGAATGGCAGCTTGTGGCTTTACCCGGGTAACGGTTCGGGCGGCTTCCTCCCGTGGAAGCAGATCGGCACGGGATGGGACATTTTTGACTCGGTAGTGCAGGGTGGGGACTTCAACGGCGATGGCCGGGAGGACATCATGGCCCGGGGCACTGACGGGGCGTTGTGGCTGTATCCGGGCAATGGCAGCGGCGGATTCCTGGCCCGCGTTGCCCTGGGTTCCGGCTGGAACACTTTCAGCTCGTTCGCGGCCTTGGGGACAGGCTTCACGGGAACGGGAAATCCGTCAGTTGTGGGTGTTGGCGGAAACGGGGAGCTCTTCCTGTACACAGGAACCGGTCAGGGGAGCTTTCAGTCCGTGCTGCTGGATCCACGGTAGGCCTGGGATGTTCCTTGCCGCTTGCCTTGCCTGAACACCAGACCGGGCAGCGGAAAGCCCGGCACGTCAGGAGACGTGCCGGGCTTTCCCCGTTCCGAAGCTCCGGCAACAGGGCTGGAGCGCCGGAGAGGTGACGTTCTAGCGCAGGCCGAGTTCCGCCGTCGGGACCTTTGCCGATTCGCGTGCCGTGGAGGCCGAGACGATGGCGATGAGGCAGACGATGGCCGTGAAGATGGACACGGGAACCCATCCACCGGGTTTGGTGCCACCGATGGCGGTCACGATGGTCGGGGCGAAACCTGCGGCGAGGAAGCCGAGCTGCGTGCCGATGGCCAGGCCGGAGAAGCGGACCTTGGTGCTGAACATTTCACCGTAGAACGACGGCCAGACGGCGTTGGCGGCAGCGTAGCCAAGGGAGAAGTACACGACGGCGGCCAGGAACATCAGCGGCGTGGAACCGGACTCGAAGCTCAGGAAGAAGACCGGCGTCATGATGGCGCTGGCCACTGCTCCATAGATGAACACGGGCTTGCGGCCGATGCGGTCTGCCAGCGTGCCGAAGAGCGGCTGGGTTCCCAGAGCCACGAGGTTGGCCACAACCACCAGCCATAGGGTGATGGTGCTGTTCACATGCGCAACGTCCTGGGCGTACTTGATGGCCAGGGTGCCGAAGACCGTGCTGACTGCGGCAATGAACGCGCAGCAGATCACGCGGAGGACGTCCTGCCAGTGGTGCTTGAGGAGGTCGGCGATGGGGAGCTTGGCAATCTGGTTGTTCTTCTGTGCCTCAGCGAATGCGGGTGGCTCGTGCAGGGTGCGGCGGATGAAGAAGGCAACCAGCACCACTACTGCGCTGAGCCAGAACGGAATACGCCAGCCGATGCCGTACTTGATGTCATCCGGCAGTGCCACCACGGGAATGAACACGAGCGCTGCCAGGATCTGGCCGCCCTGCGTTCCCGTCAAGGTCCATGAGGTGAAGAAGGAGCGGCGGTTGTCCGGGGCGTGCTCCAGGGTCATGGATGACGCGCCGGCCTGCTCGCCCGCTGCCGACAAACCCTGGCAGAGCCGGGCAAGTACCAGGAGGATCGGGGCACCCCAGCCGATGGTTTTGAAGTCGGGGAGGCAGCCGATCACGAAGGTCGAGGCGCCCATGAGCACCAGGGTGAACATGAGGACCTTCTGCCGGCCGATCCGGTCGCCGAAGTGACCCAGGAACGCAGCGCCGATGGGCCGTGCAAGGTAGGCGAAGCCGAACGTGGCAAAGGACATGACGGCCGCATTGGTGTCTGCGTCCGGGAAGAAGACGTGCGGGAAAATCAAGGCCGCGGCAGATCCGAAGATGAAGAAGTCGTAGTACTCCACGGCGCTGCCCAGGAAGCTGGCGAGGGCAGCCTTCTTGGGTGTCCCGGTGGTTTCGGTGATGCCTGGCGTCGCTGACGGCATTGTTTGGCTCATTGGGTGTTCCTTCTGTGACGACGATGTCGCGAATAGAGCTTCAGCGGGAGACCCAAGCGAGGTGCGGCCGGTCAATCCCTTAGCTAGTAACCACATGGTGAGAGCTACTTGCGTAATACAGCAATGATCCCTGTGAGTATGGTCACTTGTCAAGAGGTGTAATCACCATCTAGAAATAGCTCTCACTATGTGAGAGCATCGGGTTATGAGTGTGAAAGAGGACACAAAGACCGACATGGTCGGCAAAGCCCTGGGCCTGCTGGTCCTGCTGGGAAACGAGCCGAAGGGTGCAAGTGCGGCGGATCTGGCCAGAAGCGCCGGACTGCCTTTCAGTACCACCTACCGGCTGCTGGGCTCGTTGACCCGCGACGGATTCGTTGACTACGAACCCGATGGCCGCCGCTACCACCTGGGCCTGCGCGTCTTCCAGCTCGGACAACGCGTCTCCAACCACCACGGCTTCGCTGCCACAGCGCTGCCGGTCCTGCAGCGGGTCACCGACAGTACGCATGAGGCCACCATCCTCTCGGTCCGCGACGGCGACCACCACCTCACGGTCAACAAGGTGGACGGGCCCAAGACGTTCCGCGTCACCAGTGACCCCGGACATCTGGGAGCGTTGCACACGACGTCGGTGGGCAAGGCCCTGGTTGCGTTCGAGGATGAGCCCGAGCGAAAACGCCTGATCGAGGAACTTCCCCTGGACCCGCTCACTGAGCGTTCCATCACCGACCGCGACAAGTTCCGGGCGGAAATTGAACAGGTGCGCCGGCAGGGCTACGCCGTGATGGACGAGGAAAACGAGATCGGCATGCGTGCCGTCGCGGTCCCGGTCCTCAACTCCCAGGGCCACGCGTTCGCTTCGCTGGCCACCGCCGTTCCGGTTTTCCGACTCAGCATGGAGGAACTCATCGCCCATGTGCCCACCCTGCAGGAGGCTGCGGCTGAACTCGCGGCCCGCCTGCCGCAGCGCTGAGCTTCGTTGCGGGGCCCGTTCTGCGCGCTAAACGCGACTCTTGGCGCGCAAAGCAGGCCCCGCAACGCCAAAATCAGCCCGACACAACGCATCCGGCACGTCATTTGTTCGCGATAAGAACAAGCGTGCGGAATATGAACACTTGTAGTAATCTGGATAACACCCGGCCGTCGACGCCCCAGAAAACGTCAATGGCCGCGGTGCTGAAGTCAAAGGAGCTTTAGGATGAGCAACCGAGCCGAGTCCGTTCTGGTGGGCCTCGTTGGCGAAGGGGTCATGCCCTCGCTCACGCCGCCCATGCATGAACGCGAAGCCGATGTGCAGGGCCTTCGCTTGCTGTACCGCCCCATCGACCTGCTGGAGCTGGCCTTGCCGGCCGCCGCCGTCGGGGACCTCCTCACCGCAGCCGCCCGCATGGGCTTCAACGGCCTCAACATCACGCACCCGTGCAAGCAGTTGGTGCTTGGGCACCTTGATGAAATTTCCGACGACGCCGCGCGCCTGGGTGCCGTCAATACGGTCCTGATCCAGGACGGCCGGTTCATCGGACACAACACGGACTTCTCCGGCTTTGGTTCGGCCTTGAGGGATGGACTTCCGGACGCCACCTTGGGCCGCGTCGTTCAGCTTGGCGCCGGCGGGGCCGGTTCTGCCGTCGCCTACGCGCTCCTCAAGGCCGGTGTCACCACCCTGGACCTGGTGGACGTGGATCCCGCCCGGGCCGCGGAACGTGCCGATGAACTCAGCGGACTCTTCCCCGCGGCCACCGTCACCCCGCGCAGCACGGACGAACTCCCGCAGATCATGCCCCTCGCCGACGGCCTGGTGCACTGCACCCCGATCGGCATGGCCGCCCACCCCGGACTGCCGCTGGACCTGGGACTCGTGGAGCCGAGGCACTGGGTGGCGGACATCGTCTACCGCCCCATCGAAACGCAACTGGTCCGCGAAGCACGGGCCAAGGGCTGCAAAGTCCTCGACGGCGGCCGCATGGCAGTCGGTCAGGCGGCCGACGCCTTCAAACTCTTCACCGGACGGGACGCCGACCGCAACCGCATGCGGGAGCACTTCCTGGAGCTGATCGCCCTGGAAGACGCCGCAACCGCGCTCTCCGCCGGCACCCTCGCAAAGGCGGCCCACTGATGCGCACCGGAATCGCCACAGTCTGCCTGTCGGGCACCTTGAAGGAAAAGATGCAGGCCTGCGCCATCGCGGGCTTCGACGGCATCGAGATCTTCGAGCAGGACCTCGTCACGTCCCCGCTGAGTCCCGAGGACATCCGGAAGATGGCCGCCGACCTCGGCCTGGGCCTGGATCTCTACCAGCCGTTCCGGGATTTCGACGGCGTCACTCCGGACCTGCTGAAGGCCAACCTCAAGCGGGCCGAGGCCAAGTTCAAGCTCATGTCGCGTCTGGGCATGGACACCATCCTGGTCTGCTCCAACGTGGCCACGGCCACCATCGATGACGACCAGCTGCGGGCCGAACAGCTGGCAGCGCTCGCCGGACTGGCAGGAGACCACGGGGTCAAGGTTGCCTACGAGGCCTTGGCCTGGGGCAAGTACGTCAACGACTACGAGCACGCCTACCGCCTGGTGGAAATGGTGGACCATCCGAACCTCGGCACCTGCCTGGACTCCTTCCACATCCTTTCCCGCGACTGGGACACCGCCCCGATCGAGGACATTAACGCGGAGAAGATCTTCTTCGTGCAGGTTGCCGACGCCCCCAAGCTCTCCATGGACGTGCTCTCCTGGAGCCGCCACTACCGGGTCTTCCCCGGGGAGGGACAGTTCGAGCTCGCCAAGTTCATGGGCCACGTCGTCCGTGCGGGCTACACCGGGCCAGTATCGCTTGAGGTCTTCAATGACGTCTTCCGCCAGTCGGACGTGGAACGGACCGCAGTGGATGCCATGCGCTCACTCATCTGGCTGGAAGAACAGAGCGCAAAGTGGCTGGCCGGCACCTCCGCGGAAGCCGGAACGGAAGCAGCAGCCTCGTCCCGCCGTCGTTATCCCATGGAACTTGCCACGCTGCCCAAGGTCAACGAACCAGCCGGCTTCAACTTCGCCGAGGTCAAAGCCGACGACACCGCGCAGCTCGAGAAGCTCCTGGGGCAGCTCGGCTTCGGATTCGAGGGACGCCACCGCACCAAGGACGTCCAGCTCTGGACCATGGGCCAGGCGCGCGTTATCATCAACGAGCAGGCGGCCTCGCACTCGGAACCGGCCATCGCGGCCCTGGGGTTCGACGTCGACTCTCCAGTGATTGCCTCCGCTCGCGCCCAGCAACTCAAGGCGCCCGTAGTGGCGCGCAAGGTCCAGGCCGACGAGGAAGTCTTCCAAGGCATCTCCGCCCCGGACTCCACCGAGATCTTCCTGTGCCAAGGCAGCCCTGACGGAACCGCAGCCTGGACGCACGAGTTCGGCGAAGGCCTGGAACACGTTCCCAGCGGGCAGAACGCGGTCATTGACCACGTGAACCTCGCCCAGCCGTGGCAGCACTTTGACGAAGCCGTCCTCTTCTACACCAGCGCATTGGCCCTGGAACCGCTGCCGTTCGCAGAGGTCCCGAGCCCCAGCGGCCTGGTGCGCTCGCAGGTCATGGAAACCAGCACCGGCGCGGTGCGGCTGGTGCTGAACCTGGCGCCGGCCCAGCAAGCGCAGAACGCCCGCAAAACGTACCAGGAACACATCGCCTTCGCCGTGGACGACCTCGTGGCCACGGCGCGGTCCGCCCGGGACCGCGGCCTTGAGTTCCTGCAGATTCCGGCCAACTATTACGAGGACCTGGACGCACGGTTCGATCTTGAACCGGGCTTCCTGGCCACCCTCCAGGAGCTCAACCTCCTGTATGACCGGGACGCCAACGGCGAATTCCTCCACTTCTACACGGCCACAGTAGGCAGTGTGTTTTTTGAAATGGTGGAGCGCCGTGGCAGCTACAACGGCTACGGAGCCCCGAATGCCCCAGTCCGCCATGCCGTCCAATACGACTCACTTCACCGGGCATAGCTGCCCGAACCTCTCAAAGAATCCATAGAAAGGAGCCGGTTGTGCCGCAAGACAACACTGCACAAGCTCTAGAATCCGAGGAACTCGTGCCGCCAGCAGAGCCGCATGCCGCGCACGATGCCAAGAAGGTTGAGACGCAGGCGGACCTCAGCGCTGAGATCAAGGCCATCGGGGATCGTTACGCCCAGGCACTCAAGGACGGCAAAGGACCCGAAACCATGCCGCGGCTGGACTGTGCGCCCTACCGCAGCAGCATCCTGCGCCACCCCACCAAGAGCCTGCACCACGCGGACCCGGAGACCATCGAGCTCTACTCGCCGGCCTTCGGACACCAGGACGTGCACGCACTGGAATCGGACCTGACCATCCAGCACAACGGCGAGCCGCAGGGTGAGCGCATCATCGTCGCCGGCCGCGTGCTGGACGGCGACGGCCGCCCGGTGGCCGGCCAGCTCGTGGAGATCTGGCAGGCCAACGCATCGGGCCGCTACATCCACAAGCGCGACCAGCACCCCGCACCGCTCGACCCGAACTTCACCGGCGTCGGACGCTGCATTACCGGCGCCGACGGCTCGTACTCCTTCACCACCATCAAACCCGGCGCCTACCCGTGGAAGAACCACCTGAATGCCTGGCGTCCGGCGCACATCCACTTCTCCATGTTCGGCTCGGAGTTCACGCAGCGCATCGTCACCCAGATGTACTTCCCGGGTGACCAGTTGTTCCCGTTGGACCCCATCTACCAATCGATCGTGGACCAGGACGCCCGCGACCGCCTGGTGGCACAGTACGACCACGAGCTGACCAGCCCCGAGTGGGCCCTCGGCTACAAGTGGGACATCGTCCTGACCGGTTCCAAGCGGACCTGGACGGAAAACGAAGCATACGGCGACGCCGGGGACGAGGAGTAAGCACATGAGCAAGCTGACACCCACACCGGGCCAGACCGTGGGCCCCTTCTACGGCTACGCCCTCCCCTTCACCAAGGACAACGAACTCCTGGCACCGGGCAGCCCCGGCAGCATCCGCCTTCAAGGCACGGTGTACGACGGCGCGGGCAACCCCATCCCGGACGCCATCCTTGAGATCTGGCAGCCGGATACCGAAGGCAACATCGTCCAGCGCACCGGCTCCCTGGTCCGTGACGGCTACACGTTCACCGGCTGGGGCAGGGGCTCCGTGGGCAACTCCGGCGTGTACACGTTCACCACGGTCAACCCGGGTGCCACCAAGCCCGGAGCGGCAGCGTTCATCTCGGTGGCCGTTTTCGCCCGCGGCCTCATGAACCGCCTCTTCACCCGCGTGTACCTGCCGGAAAACGAGGAAGCACTGGCCAATGATCCTTTGCTGAGCTCCCTGGATCCGGAACGCCGCAAGACGCTCATCGCCCGTCGCGACCCCGACGGTGGCCTCACCTGGGACATCCGCCTGCAGGGTGGCGACGAGACCGTGTTCCTGGACTTCCAGCAAGACGGTTCGCTCGACAACAGCGTCGGCAACAGCGGGGACTCGCCGGCAAGGGAAAACCTGGCATGATCGACGGCGACTTCGGCCTCCTCAGCCCCGTCTCGGCGTCGCCCTCCGTGGCCGCGCTGACGGGCGACCGTGCCGTGATCGCGGCAATCCTCGACGTCGAAGCTGCCTGGGCGGCTGTCCTTGAGGAAGCCGGGCTTGCCCCGGCGGGATCCGCCGCTGTGGTGGCCGAAGCCGCCAACCCCGCGTCCTACGACGTCGCGGATATCGCTGAACGGGCCCAAGGCGGAGGCAACCCGGTGATTCCGTTGCTCGGCGACCTCCGCGCCCGGGTCCGCGGGCTGGACACCGCCGGCATCGGTGCGGGCAAGGCGGTCCACGCCTCGCTCACCAGCCAGGACGTCCTCGACTCCGCCCTCCTGCTGCTCGCCCGCAGGACCATCGCGGCGCTGCTGGCCGAAGTCAAGGGCACGACGACGGCGCTCGCTACCTTGGCGGAACAGCATGCGGAAACGCTGTGCGTGGGCAGGAGCCTGACGCAGCATGCGCTTCCGTACTCGTTCGGGCTCAGGGCTGCGCAGTGGTTCCAGGGCGTGGCCGCTGCGGGTGCGCGCCTGGAGTCGTTGGAGTTGCCCGTGCAGTTCGGCGGCGCCGGCGGAACCTTGGCCTCCGGGACCAGGCTGGCCGCGGGCTCCGGTTCAACGCCCTTCACACTGGCCGATTCGTGGGCGGCTGCGCTGGGGTTGGCCCCGGCGACGGCTCCCTGGCACACCAACCGCCTGGTGGTGACGGCCCTCGGTGACGGGCTTGCGGCACTGGTCGATTCCTTCGGGAAGATCGCCGCGGACCTGTTGTTCCTGAGCCGTCCGGAGGTTGCCGAACTTGGTGAGCCCCTGGCTGCCGGACGCGGTGTCTCTTCGGCCATGCCGCAGAAGCAGAATCCGGTGCTCTCCGTGCTGATCCGCAGCGCAGCGTTGCAGGCTCCCGGCCTCGCATCTCAGCTGCACCTGGCCGCGGCCACTTTCAATGACGAACGCCCCGACGGCGCCTGGCACAGCGAGTGGCCTGCACTGCGTCGCCTGTTGGGCCTGGCGATGGGCGCTGCTTCCCACCTCCGCGAACTCACCGAGGGTCTCCGCGTCTTCCCGGAAGCGATGCGCAGGAACCTGCAGCTGGCGGGTCCGCTGCTCCTCAGCGAAGGTGTGTCGGCCGCCGTCGCCCCTCTGCTGGGCGAGGACGGAAAGCAGAAGCTGCAGGCCGTCGTCGACCGGACCCTTGCTGCTCCGGCAACCGAACAGGGGGACATGTACCGCAAGCTCCTCCGTGAAACCGTTCCATCCAACAAGCTCTCCGACGCCGGGCTTGAGGCACTGCTGGATCCGGCAAGCTACCTGGGCGAGGCACAGGAAATCAGCCGTCGGATCCTCGTCGCCTACCCCGGCTTCACCGGATCCCCTGTGAAAGGAGCCCCTCGTGGCTAAGCCAACCATCAAGGCCGTGTTGCTGTCCCCGAAGCGTGAACTCGGAGCGAAACCGCTCCTGGTGGTCGGCCCGTCGCTGGGTACCTCCACCGTTCTGTGGTCCGAAACCGCCGCGCTCCTGGGCGACGAATACGACGTCATCGGCTGGGACCTGCCCGGCCACGGCATCTCGCCGGCCGCCGCCGAAGGTTTCGACGTCGCGGACCTGGCGGACGCCGTCGTCGACCTTGTGGACTCTGTCACCGGAAACACGGCGGCGACGTTCCACTATGCGGGTGTCTCCCTGGGCGGGGCCACCGGCCTGCAGCTCGGCATCAAGCACGGCGACCGCCTCCGCAGCTTGTCCGTCCAGTGCTCCGGGCCGAAGCTCGGCACTCCGGAGGGCTGGCTGGACCGTGCGGAAACCGTGCGCTCGCTGGGTACTCCGGTGATGATCCAGGGTTCCGCTGAGCGCTGGTTCGGCCACGGATTCATGGATCGCCAGCCGGAGATCAGCAGCCGCCTGCTGCACGCACTCCGCGACGCCGACAGGTTCAGCTATTCGTTCTGCTGCGAAGCCCTGGCCCGCTTGGATGTCCGCGATCAGCTCGGCAGCATCGCCGTCCCCACGCAGGTGATTGCCGGTGAAGAGGACCAGGTCGCGCCGCCGTCGATGGCTGAAGAGCTCGTCAACAGCATCGTCGCCGGTGGCGGCACTGCTGAGGCCGTGACGCTCGACGGCGTCGGGCACCTCGCGCCTGCGGAGGCACCGAAAGTCGTGGCATCGCTGATGCACACCTTCATGAAGGAGAACGGACGATGAGCTCTACTGCTTCCGAAAGCAACGACGCGGCTCGCAACGGTGCCGTGCAGGCGGACGCCACCGCGCAGGATATCTACGACGCCGGCATGGTGGTCCGCCGCGAAGTGCTCGGCGACGCGCACGTGGACCGGGCGAATGCCGGCAAGGATTCCTTCACCGAGGACTACCAGGACATGATCACCAGGATTGCCTGGGGTGGCATCTGGACGCGGCCTGGCCTGAGCCGGCAAATGCGTTCCGCAGTCACCCTCACGGCGCTGGTGGCGCACGGTCACTGGGAAGAGCTGGCCATGCACGTCCGGGCAGCCCTCAACAACGGCCTGAGCAGGGACGAAATCAAGGAAATCCTGCTGCAGACCGCCATTTATTGCAGTGTGCCGTCGGCCAACTCGGCCTTCAAGACGGCCCAAAAAGTATTCGCCGAAATCGACGCCACCGAACCCAACTGACCCCAGGTCCCCTGGTTGGTCAGGCAGAAACGAAGGAAACACCATGAACCAGGCTTTCGTGTACGACGCCGTGCGCACGCCCTTTGGCAAGTTCGGCTCCGGCCTTGCCGCTGTCCGTCCCGATGACCTTGCCGCGCACGTGGTTCGCGAGTCCGTGAAGCGGGCACCCGGGCTGGATGTTGAGCGGATCGACGAGGTCGTGTTCGGCAACGCCAACGGTGCAGGCGAGGAAAACCGCAACGTGGCCCGCATGGCCACCCTGTTGGCCGGCCTGCCCGTGTCCATTCCGGGCACCACCGTCAACCGTTTGTGTGGCTCGTCCCTGGATGCGGCCATCATCGCATCGCGGCAAATCAATGCCGGCGACGCCGACCTCATGCTGGTGGGCGGCGCCGAGTCCATGTCCCGTGCGCCGTGGGTGCTGCCCAAGACGTCCAAGCCCTACCCGGCCGGTGACATGACCCTGGCATCCACCACGCTTGGTTGGCGTTTGGTGAACCCGGCCATGAACAAGGACTGGACCATCTCCCTGGGCGAAGCCACCGAACGGCTGCGCGAGAAGTACGGGATCACCCGGGAACGGCAGGACGCTTTTGCGGCGGACTCGCACAACCTGGCCGACGCTGCGTGGAACGAAGGCTTCTACGATTCTTTGGTCACGGCGGTTCCGGGCACTGATCTCGTCCGGGACGAGGGCATCCGTGCCGGTTCTTCCGCTGAGAAGCTCGCGGGTTTGAAGACCGTTTTCCGGGCTGAGTCTGACGGACCCGACGGCGGTACGGTCACCGCCGGGAACGCCTCGCCTTTGTCCGATGGTGCTTCGGCTGCGTGGATTGGTTCGGAAGCCGCTGCGGGGATTCTTGGTTTGGATCCCTTGGCCCGTATTGCCGGCCGTGGCGCGCATGGCAACGATCCCCAGTTCTTCGGGTTCGCCCCGGTGGAGGCCGCGAACAAGGCCCTGGCGAAGGCGGGCATCGGCTGGGACCAGGTGGGCGCCGTCGAACTTAACGAAGCGTTCGCCGCGCAATCGCTGGCGTGCGTTGATGCGTGGGGGATCGACCCCGGAATCGTGAACCGCCACGGCGGTGCGATCGCGATGGGCCACCCGCTCGGCGCCTCCGGTACCCGCATCCTGGGCACGCTCGCGCGGTCCCTGCAGGCTTCCGGTCAGCGCTGGGGCGTCGCGGCGATCTGCATCGGCGTCGGTCAAGGCCTGGCCGTGGTGCTGGAAAACGTAACTGCCGGAGTTTCAGAAGGAGTCTAGGGCGATGTTGAATTTCATTGACACTGTTGGCGAGGCTGTCGCCGGCATCAAGGACGGGTCCACGGTGATGATCGGCGGGTTCGGCAATGCCGGGCAGCCGTTCGAACTCATTGATGCCCTGATGGATTGTGGCGCGAAGGACCTGACCGTGGTGAACAACAACGCCGGCCAGGGCGACCAAGGCCTGGCGTTGCTGATCAAGGAAGGCCGGGTCCGCAAGATGATCTGTTCCTTCCCGCGGCAGTCCGATTCCTGGCACTTCGACGCTAAGTTCCATGCCGGTGAGATCGAGTTGGAGCTCGTGCCGCAGGGCAACCTGGCCGAGCGTATCCGAGCCGCCGGCGCCGGGATTGGCGGGTTCTTCACCCCCACCGGCTACGGCACCACCTTGGCTGAAGGCAAGGAAACCCGTTTGCTGGACGGGAAGTGGCAGGTATTTGAGACCCCGATCCACGCCGACGTCGCGCTGATCAAGGCGCTCAAGGCCGACGGCAAGGGCAACCTCGTCTACCGCAAGACCGCCCGGAACTTCGGCCCGATCATGGCCGCCGCAGCCAAGCACACCATTGTGCAGGTCTCGGAGATCGTCCCCACCGGTTCGCTGGATCCGGAGAACGTGGTGACACCCGGTATTTACGTCAACAGCGTGGTCCGCGTCGGCGGTTCCCGAGCAGAGCAGGTGGCCTGATCATGAGCACCCAAACAAGCATCCAAACCTCCGAGAAGCCGTTGGGCCGCGACGAACTCGCCCAGCTGGTGGCCCGCGACATCGCTCCCGGTTCGTTCGTGAACCTGGGCATTGGTCAGCCGACGCTCGTGTCCAACTACCTCACCGAGGAACAGAACATCACGCTCCACACGGAGAACGGGATGCTCGGTATGGGCCCGGCCGCTGTTGGCGAGGAGATTGACGGCGATTTGATCAACGCCGGCAAAATCCCCGTCACCGAACTTCCCGGAGCTTCGTACTTCCACCACGCCGACTCGTTCGCGATCATGCGCGGCGGGCACCTGGACATCTGCGTCCTCGGGGCCTTCCAAGTCTCCGCCACCGGCGACCTCGCCAACTGGCACACCGGGGCCCCGGACGCTATTCCCGCCGTGGGTGGCGCGATGGACCTCGCCACCGGCGCCAAGGATGTCTTCGTGATGATGACCCTGCTGACCCGCGAGGGCGTGTCCAAGCTCGTGGAGAAGTGCACGTACCCGCTGACCGGCGTCGGCTGCGTGACCCGCGTCTACACGGACAAGGCAGTGTTCCTCACAGGACCCGACGGCGTCACCGTCCGCGAGACCTTCGGCTGCACCTTCGACGAGATCCAGGAACTCGTGCCCCTTCCGCTGAAAAAGGCAGAGTAGGCCCCGCAAAACTGGGCTCCCCGTTGTGGGGCCCGCTCTACATCCCCACCGCCTCCCTAACCTCGCAAGCTCGGTCAGGGAACCCGGGCGGCGTGGGCCCTGCCTTGGCATGGCGCGCAGAGTAGGCCCCGCAAGTCTGGGCTCCCCCGCGTTGTGAGGCCCGCTCTACATCCCCACCGCCTCCCTAACCTCGCAAGCTCGGTCAGGGAACCCGGGCGGCGTGGGCCCTGCCTTGGCATGGCGCGCAGAGTAGGCCCCGCAAGTTTGGGCTCCCTGTTGTGGGGCCCGCTTTGCGGGCTATCCCCTTGGCATGGCGCGCAGAGTAGGCCCCGCAAGTTTGGGCTCTTCGTTGTGAGGCCCGCTTTACATCCCCACCGCCTCCCTAACCTCGCAAGCTCGGTCAGGGAACCCGGGCGGCGTGGGCCCTGTCTTGGAATGGCCCGCAGGGTAGGCCCCGCAAATCTGGGCTCCTCGTTGTGAGGCCCGCTTTGCATATTATTTTTCCCGCTTAGGGCGCAAAGCGGACCCCGCAACGCCACCTAGGATTGGTAACCATGACCGACTCCGCAGTTACCCCGCAGGCCAGCGACCAGTACGTCCAGTCGCTGGCCCGGGGCCTCGCCGTGATCCGGGCGTTCGACGCAAACAACCCCGTCATGACGTTGAGCGAAGTCGCAGCCCGCACGGACCTGACCCGCGCCACGGCTCGCCGGTTCCTGCATACCCTGGTTGAGCTCGGCTACGTCCGCACCGACGGAAAGACCTTTGCGCTCACGGCCAAAGTGCTGCAGCTCGGCTACTCGTACCTCTCCGCCCTGTCCCTGCCGCAACTCGCCCAGCCTCACTTGGAGCAGCTCAGCCTGAAACTTGGGGAATCCACATCGGCCGCAGTCCTCGACGGGCAGGACATTTTCTACGTGGCGCGGGTCGCCACCAAGCGCATCATGAACGTCGGAATCACGGTCGGCACGCGGTTCCCCGCCTACGCGACATCCATGGGCCGGGTGCTGCTTGCCGGACTTCCGCAGGCCAAGCTCGAGGCATACCTGACGACGGCGGAACTCACCCCGCTCACGCCGCGAACCGTCGCCAGCGTGCCCGACTTGAGGGCCGCCGTCGAGCGTGTCCGTCAGCAGGGCTGGTGCCTGCTTGACCAGGAGCTGGAACTCGGGCTGATGTCCATCGCTGCCCCGGTCTGGAACCACAACAACGGAGACAACGTGGCCGCGATCAACGTGTCCCTGCAGGCCCAGGCCGTTGCGGCGCAGCCGGATCCGGACCAGTACCTGGAGGAAGTGCGGCAGCAGGTGGTGGCGACCGCCGACGCCATTTCCCAGGACGTCTCGGCCAAGCACTGAGTTTTTGTACAGCTAATGCCCGCAAGCTGGCCTCAGAAGGGCATTAGCTGTGCAAAAACTACTTCCGGATCGCCGCGAGCCGCGTTTCCAGAATCCGCCGCACCATGGAGTCGGGCACAGGGTTGTCCGCGGAGAACCTCAATGTTCCCGGCGACCACGAGTACCCGCCAAGCTCCTCTGACATTTCGGGGAGGATCTGGCCGCTGAACGGGTACAGCGCCAAGTGCTTCTTCGTTTCGAGCACGCTCACGAAGCCCTTGCCATCCACCAGCAACGCGGGCATCCCATAACTGGTGCCTTCCTCGGCGTCAGGGGCAAGCTCCCGCGCGATCCCGACGATCCGTTCCAACGGACCCCGGTTGCCCGCGCTGACAGTGTCCAGGTATTCGGTGACAGTTCCCATAGGGACATGCTTCACCACGGGAACCCGCCAGGCCAGAGGCTTAGCGCTCCGGGATGACCGCGATGCCCTGGATCTCGATCAACGCTTCCTTCTGCCACAGGCGCGTGACGCCGATGCCGGCCATGGCCGGGTACTGCGAGCCCGCCATTTCACGCCACAGCCGTCCAATTTCCCGGCCGTTGGCCATGTAGTCGTCAACGTCGGTGAGGTAGATGGTCACGTTGACCAGGTCCTCAGGTTCGCCGCCGGCCTCGCGCAGGGTGGTGAGCACGTTGGTGAACGCCTGTTTGAACTGCTCCACAATCCCGCCGGGAACGATGTTCATGTTCTTGTCCAACGCTGTCTGCCCGCCCAGGAAGACCGTGTTGCCGGCCAGGATTCCGTGCGCGTAGCCGGATGGTTTGGCCAGTGACTCCGGGTTGATTGTTGTGTGGCTCATGCTGTTCCTCCTCGGTTGTGGCAACTGCAAAAACTTTTGAAAAGCCCCTGTGCAGATCATTTCCGCCGTGCTACGTTGAGCATATGTGACGATCGTAAAAAAGTCGACACATCCAGAATCTCGAAGGGAAAAGCAATGAAACTCGCCACTTTGCGCACGGCCAACGGAGGAACGACGGCGGCCATCGCCACCGGCGACGACGCCTGGCTCGCGCTTCCGGCCAGCGACGTCGGCGCACTCCTGGGCCGGTCGGACTGGCGGGCTCTCGTGGAGGAAACGCAGGCATCCGGAGCTCCGGTCATCACCGGCGTAGACCCTGCCCCGTTGCTTCCCCGCGCCGGCAAAGTCATCTGCTGCGGCCTGAACTACGGCGACCACATCCAGGAAATGGGCAGGGAGCTTCCCGAATACCCCACCTTGTTCGCCAAGTACGCGGACACCCTGGTAGGCGCCAACGACGCCGTGGAAGTCCACGGCAGTGACCGTGTCGACTGGGAAGCCGAACTCGCCGTCGTCGTGGGTTCCGAGCTGTACCGGGCGGACGAAGACCAGGCCCGCGAAGCCATCGCCGGGTACACCGTTGCCAACGACGTCTCCATGCGCGACTGGCAGAACCGGACCCTGCAGTGGTTCCAAGGCAAGGCCTGGGACCGCACTACCCCCGTGGGGCCGGTCATGCTGACCGCGGACGAGGCCGGGGAGAGTTTTGACGTCCGCGGCTACGTCAACGGCGAGCTCGTGCAGCAGGGAAACACCAGCACCCTGGTATTCGGACCGGCGCAACTGCTGTCCTACATCTCCCGGTTCACTGTCCTGCGCCCCGGCGACCTCGTGCTCACCGGAACGCCCGGGGGAGTGGGCATGGGCATGACTCCGCCCCGCTTCCTGAAGGACGGGGATGTCCTCACCACCGAAATCGACGGGATCGGCCGGCTGGAAAACCTGTTCCGGATCCATGCCGACGTCGCAGTCCCCGCGTCATAACAAACGTCCCGAAACCCACACAAAGGAGAAACCCCATGAGCCAGACAACCACTGAATACGTCCTCGACGGCGACAACTCCATCTACGCCCAGCCTGACGGCAAGGTTGTCCCGGTTGTTACCCGCGCCGGTGCAGAAGACACCAACACCGCACAGTCCGGCGATTGCATCCGCGTGTCAGGCGTCAGCATCCAGCACACCCCGGCGACCAAGATCTGGTTCGGCCAGGTATCCAACACCCCGGGGTACCGTTCACTGCCGCACCACCACGGTGAGGCCGAAACCGGCGGCTATGTGCTCCGGGGCCACGGCCGGATCTACTTTGGCGAGAACTACTCGGAGTTCCTGGACATGAAGGCCGGCGACTGGGTCTTCGTGCCCCCGTTCATGCCCCACGTCGAGGCCAACATGTCCGTCACGGAAGACCTCGTGTGGCTGACCGCCCGCACTCCGGAAAACCTTGTGGTCAACCTCGAGGACGTTCCGGACGAGACCCTCGCCGACTACCGCAGGGCATAGGCCATGATCACTGGAACCCTGACCTCGGAGACCTTCCTCCGCGCCGTCCAGCTGACCCCGGCAACGCCGGAGGTTTTCGACGAAGCGTATGAAGCAACCACGCAGTACGTACCGTGGCCAAAAGCCTATGGTGGAGACATGGTGGCCCAAGCCGCAGCAGCCATGATGCGCTCGGTGGACGCTGACAGGACATTGCACTCGATGCACAGCTACTTCATGCGTCCGGTGGATATAGGTTCCAGTGTCCGCTACGAAGTCGAGCGCCTTCGGGACGGCCGCGGATACTCCACGCGGACAGTCCGCGGCTTCCAGAACGGCAAGCCGGTGTACGCCGCGATGGGTTCCTTCCAGGTTCCCGAGAACGGTCCGGACTTCCAGCCCGAGGCGCCTGCCGCCGTCGAGCCTGAATCCCTGCGGTCAGCGGCGGAAGCGCTTGAAGCGGCCGACGGCGCGGCGGCGGAGTACTGGTCGACGGGACGCAGCTTCGACATGCGCCATATTCCCGGTCCGGTATATATCGAACTGGAGGGTGGCATGGTCCCCCAGCAGGCCATCTGGGTCAAAGCCTTCGATGCCTTGCCGGACGACGCCGACCTCCACCGCACAGCCCTTGCCTACGTCTGCGACTACACGATCCTGGAGCCGCTCCTCCGGGTCAATGGATTGAACTGGTCCAGCCCCGGCCTCGCAACGGCGAGCTTGGACCACTCCATGTGGTTCCACCGCGACGGCCGTGCCGACGAATGGGTGCTGTATGCCCAGGAAGCCGTATCCGGCCAGAGCAACAGGGGCCTGGCCATGGGCCGGTTCTTCGACCGGCAAGGCAGGCTCCTGGCAACAGTCGCCCAGGAAGGCATGATCCGCGCGGGCTCCTGACCGGCCCGCAACCCGCACGCCCCAAAACGCCCATCCCCAGCTTCAACGACGCACCACTGAAAGGAACGGCCATGAGCATGTTGCCATCGGCCCACGTGGACACGTTCACCCGCGACCACCTGCCGCCCGCCGATACCTGGCCGGCGCTCGAATTCACCCTCCCCGAACTCCAATACCCGGACCGGCTCAACGCTGCCGCCGTGCTGATCGACGACGCTGTCGAGCAATACGGTGCCGACCGTCCCGCCCTCCGCACTCCAGACGGCGTTGTCTGGAGCTACGGCGAGCTGCAAACCCGTTCCAACCAGGTGGCCCAGGTCCTCACCGAAGACCTCGGCGTGGTTCCCGGCAACCGTGTGCTGCTGCGCGGTCCCAACAACCCGTGGATCGTCGCGGCCTGGCTCGGCGTCCTGAAGGCCGGCGCCGTGGTGGTCACCACCATGCCCATGCTGCGCTCCACCGAGGTCGCCACCCTGATCGGACTTACCAAGCCGGTGGTTGCGATTTCCGACCACCGCTTCGTGGACGAGCTCGCGATCGCGGCAGGGGACGATGTCACTGTCCTGGCGTACGGATCGACCACCGGCAACGCGGACGACGACGGCGACCTCACCTCCCGTTGCGGGCGCAAGAGCGGGGAGTTCACCGCTGTGGACACGGCCGCGGACGACGTTGCCCTGCTGGGACCGACCTCGGGTACAACCGGTGTGCCCAAGGTGACCATGCATTTCCACCGCGACATCCTGGCCAACGCCGACACGTTTGCCCGGTACATCCTGCAACCCACGGCTGACGATGTCTTTGCGGGCTCACCTCCGCTTGCGTTCACGTTCGGGCTCGGGGGCCTGGTGGTCTTCCCGCTCCGCTTCGGCGCGTCATCCCTCCTCACCGAGAAAGCCGGACCCGTGGAACTGGCAGAGCACGCAGCCGCAGCCGGTGCCACCATCTTGTTCACCGCCCCCACGGCGTACCGGGCCATCCTGAAGGAGAAGCGCGGAGATCTTCTGCGCAGCCTGCGGATTGCCGTCTCTGCCGGAGAGCACCTTTCCAAGGAGACCTGGGAAGCCGTCCGTGAAGCCACAGGCCTGCGCCTGGTCAATGGAATCGGGGCCACGGAGATGCTGCACGTCTTCATCTCCGCTGCCGGGGACGATATCCGCCCTGGAACCACGGGGCGTGCTGTGCCGGGGTTCAGGGCCACCATCCTGGACAACGACGGCAACGAACTCGGCGCGGGCAACATCGGCCGCCTCGCAGTCATCGGGCCCACCGGGTGCCGCTACCTGGATGATCCCCGGCAGGCGAACTACGTGGTGCGAGGCTGGAACGTCACCGGGGATACCTTTGCCATGGATGCCGACGGGTACTTCACCTACCAGGCCCGCTCGGACAACATGATCGTCTCCTCCGGGTACAACATCGGCGGGCCGGAGGTTGAATCGGCCATAGACCAGCACCCGGACGTGGTGGAGAACGCGGTCATCGGCATCCCGGACGAGGAACGCGGCAGCATCGTCTGCGCTTTCGTTGTCCTGCGCGACGGAGTCACCGGCGACGCCGCCAAGCGCAAGGAAATCCAGGACTTCGTGAAGCAGACCATCGCGCCCTACAAGTACCCCCGGGACGTCCGCTTCGTCGCCGGACTACCGCGCAATCCCAGCGGCAAACTCCAGCACTTCAAGCTCCGCGAAGGAGTCCTTGCACAGGACACCGGGAGCGCGAGCCAGACCCCGCAACTTACCCCTGCCGGCCAGAGCCAGGCCTGAAAAGGAGCATCACCATGAAGATCGCAATCGTTGGAGGCGGCCCGGGTGGCCTGTACTTCGCAGCACTGATGAAGCAGCTGGACCCGTCCCACGACATCACCCTCTGGGAACGCAACGCTGCCAGCGACACCTTTGGATTCGGCGTCGTGTTTTCCGATGAGACCCTCGGCGGCATCGGCAACGCCGACCCCGTGGTGGCCGAATACATGAGCCGTCGGTTCGCCCGATGGTCCGACATCGACATCCACTTCCGGGGCGAGATGAAAACGGTGGGTGGGCAGGGGTTTGCGGCAATGAGCCGCAAGGAACTCCTTGAGTTGCTCCAGCGCCGCTGCATCGAACTGAACGTGGATGTCCGGTTCAGCACCCTGGCTCCCCCGGTGGAGGAACTCGAGGCCAATTACGATCTTGTCCTGGCCGCCGACGGAATCAACTCCCAGATCCGCGCCCGGTATGCGGAGTCCTTCAAACCGAACCTGGATCCGCGGACCAACAAGTTCATGTGGCTGGGCACCAACCAGGTCTTTGAGGCCTTCAAGTTCTTCGTGAAGGAAACCGAGTGGGGCGTCATGCAGATCCATGGCTACCCCTACTCGGATGAGGGCTCCACGTTCATTGTGGAAATGCACCAGGACGTGTGGCACGCCGCGGGCTTCGATGAGACCGCCAACGAGGTTTTCCCGCCGGGTGTCTCGGACGAAAAGGCCATCGCCAAAATCCGCGACATCTTCGCCGAGGAACTGGACGGCTACGAGGTCCTGAGCAACAACTCCAAGTGGATCAACTTCACCACGGTCCGCAACGAGAGCTGGCGCCACAACAACGTGGTCCTGCTGGGCGACGCTGCCCACACGGCCCACTTCTCCATCGGCTCCGGCACCAAGCTGGCCATGGAGGACTCCCTGGCCCTGGCTGCGTGCCTGCACGAGCACCCCTCGGTGGAGCAAGCACTGGAGGCCTACGAGGCCGAACGCCGGCCCGTGGTGGCGTCGACCCAGCGTGCAGCACAGGCTTCCCTTGAATGGTTCGAGCGCATCGGCCAGTACAAGGACCAGGATCCCACCCAGTTCGCGTTCAACCTGCTCACCCGCAGCCGCCGCATCACTCAGGAGAACCTGCGCTTGCGGGATCCCGGATTCGCCGAGGCCGTGGAGCGTAACTTCGCTGAATCCCAGGGCCTTGGCGACGTTGCCCCGGCCATGTTCCAGCCGTTCCGCATCGGAGGGCTGGAGCTCAAGAACCGCATCATCGTCTCCCCGATGGACATGTACTCCGCTATTGACGGCGTCCCGGGCGACTTCCACAAGGTCCACCTGGGGTCCAAGGCCCTGGGCGGTGCGGGGCTGGTCATGACCGAGATGGTGTGCGTTTCCGAAACGGGCCGCATCACCCCCGGCTGTACCGGCCTGTACACCGATGGCCAGCGTGACAGCTGGAAGGAGATCGTGGACTTCGTTCACAGCCGCTCCACCGCCAAGATCGGCGCGCAGCTGGGCCACTCCGGCCGCAAGGGCTCCACCAAGCTCATGTGGGAAGGCATCGACCAGCCGCTCGAGTCCGGAAACTGGACCGCCGTCGGGCCTTCCGCCCTGCCGTACAGCGCCGGAAACCAGACCCCGGTGGAATTGGACCGTGCCGGCATGGATGCCATCAAGGCGGAGTTCGTTGCCTCCACCGTCCGTGCCGAGGAGGCAGGTTTCGACCTTCTGGAGATCCACGCGGCCCACGGCTACCTGCTCTCCTCCTTCCTTTCGCCGGTTTCCAACAAGCGGACCGACGAATACGGCGGCAGCTTGGAGAACCGGCTGCGGTTCCCGTTGGAAGTGTTCGACGCCGTTCGCGCGGCCTGGCCTGCCGGCAAGCCTTTGACGGTACGCATCTCAGCGACCGACTGGATCGAGGGTGGCAACACGTCTGACGATTCCGTGGAGATCGCCCGGGCTTTTGTCGCCCACGGCGCTGCCGGCCTGGACGTCTCCACCGGCCAGGTGGCCAAGGAAGAGAAGCCCGCCTTCGGCCGCAGCTACCAGACGCCGTTCGCTGACCGTATCCGCCAGGAAGTGGCCGCTCCGGCAGGTGTGGCGGTGATCGCCGTCGGCGCTATCTCAAGCTACGACGACGTCAACTCGATCCTTCTTGCCGGCCGTGCGGACCTCATCGCCCTGGGCCGCACGCACCTGTACGATCCGCAGTGGACCCTGCATGCCGCCGCGGAGCAGGAGTACCAGGGCCCCGGCGCCGGGTGGATCCCGCAATTCCGGGCGGGACGCCGCAAGCCACCGAGCTCGCGTACTGACGCCGTCCGTCCGCGCCTTTCGTTGCTGAAGGAAGCGGACATCGACGAGGCCACCACGCACCTCAGGTGGACCCCGGCGTCGGCTGCTGCATCGGTTTTGGTGAAGTAGCCGTGGCTACCGCACCGGTCAACGACTGGAACGTGCCTAAGAAGACCACGGGCCTGGTGTTGTTCTGCTGCTGGCTCGCGATCCTCGCCGAAGGCTATGACGTCGGCGTCCTCGGCGCTGTCCTTCCCGCGCTTGCGGAGTACAAGGAATGGAACCTGTCGCCGCTGGCCTTGGGCGGCCTGGGGTCATATGCCTTGATCGGCATGCTTATTGGTGCTCTGTTCATCGGCACGCTCAGCGACCTCGTAGGCCGCAAGAAGATGCTCCTGGCATCCATGGTGATCTTCACGATCACCCAAGCCGGCGCGGCCTGGGCACCTACCCCCGAACTGTTCGGGCTGTTCAGGCTTATCGGCGGTCTCGGCATGGGTGGTGTCATCCCGGTGGCGGCTGCACTGACCATCGAGTACTCAGCCCCGAACAAGCGGTCATTCAACTATGGCCTCATGTACTCCGGCTATTCCCTGGGCATTGTTGCAGCTGCCCTGGCTGCATTGTTTGTCCTGCCCCTGGGTGGCTGGCGTGCCGTGATTGCCATTGGAGCGGCGCCGATTGTCCTGCTCCCGGTCATCTGGAAATTCCTGCCCGAATCGCTGGAATACCTGGAGACAAAGGGCCGCCGTTCCGAGGCGAAGGCCTTGGCCGCTACTCTTCAGATCGCCGACTACCGGCCTGTTGTCCCGGCGGCCCCGGTTGCCAACGGCGGGCCTGCGGATCCTTGGTGGAAGACCATCACCACCATGTTCTCCAAGAAGTACCTGCGCTCCACGGTGTTCTTCTGGATCTCGCTGTTCTGCGGCCTGGTGCTGGTGTACGGGCTGAATACCTGGTTGCCGAGCATCATGAAGAAGGCCGGCTACGACCTCGGCTCGTCCCTGACGTTCCTGTTGGTCTTCAGCCTCGCCTCTGCCATCGGTGGCCTGCTCCTTGGCCGCGCGGCCGACAAGTACGGCAAGAAGCTCATCCTGGTGGTGTTCTACATCCTGGGCGGCCTGGGCATCATGCTGCTGGTCTTCCCCAACACCATGGTGGTGAATCTGCTGTTCGTGGCGTTCGCCGGCGTCGGTTCGATCTCGACGTCGCTGGTCCTCACGGGCTACATTGCCGACTACTACCCTGCCAAGGTCCGTGGAACAGCCACGGGCTGGGCGCTGAGCTTTGCCCGGCTGGGTGCCATTTCCGGGCCCCTGATCGGCGGCTGGATTGCAGGCTCCAAGTTGCCTTTCGAGGCGAATTTCGCGATCTTTGCCGGCATCGCCGTTCTGGCGGCCGGGGCGGTGGCGATGATTCCCAAGCCGCAGCCTGAGGTGCCGGTCGCCGCCGTCGACGTCGATCCCGACGACGTCACCGTCAGCACCGTCTAGGAAGCAGCCCCGCGAGGTGGCAGTTAATGACAATTGGGAACCGGCGGTTTCAGCTTGCTAGTGCAACACCATCGATTAGTTTGGTCAGTCTTTCAGTTGGGGTGTCCCATTGGAGTGTTTGACGCGGTCGGATGTTGAGCAGGTGCTGGGTGTGGGCGAGTTCTTCGTCGCTGACCTGGTTGAAGTTCGTGCCTTTGGGGTGGATATCGCGGACCAGTCCGTTAGTGTTCTCGTTCGTGCCGCGTTGCCAGGGTGAGTGCGGGTCACAGAAGAACAGCTGGCAGCCGGTCGCTACTGTGAACTTGGCGTGTTGAGCCATTTCCGTGCCTTGGTCCCAGGTGATCGTTTTAAGGATCGCCTGGGGCAGGGTGTGGATCATTTTCTGCATGACCTCGATGACCGTCGCGCTGTCCCTGGCTCCCGGCAGCCGGCCCAGCAAAGTGAACCGTGAGGAGCGCTCGACCAAGGTGACGATCCCGGAGTTACCGGGACCCACGACCAAATCACCTTCCCAATGGCCGGGCACGGCCCGGTCCTGGACTTCGGCGGGCCGGTCGCTCAGCCGGGCCCCTTCAAGCCAGGGCCTTACGTTCCTGGCAGGCAGCTTTGATTGGGGCTTACGACCGGTCCGGCCCGAACGTAGGGCCTTCTCCACGGCAAGTTCATGCCGCAAGGCACCCCGGCCCTGCACGTAAAGGGCTTGGTAAATTGACTCGTGGGACACGTGCATCTCCGGCTGCTCGGGGAACGTCTTCTTCAGGTCCGCAGCGCTCTGTTGAGGTGAGAAACGCTGGTTCAAGCGTGCCACGACCTCCTTCCACACCGCCGTTCCCGCAGAGAGCTTCACGGGCCGGTTCCGTCTACGGCGGACCAGTGCCCGGTGTTGGGCAACCCCGGCGTCGTAATAGCGCCGGGCCCAATGCTCGATACTGTGTCGGCGGATCTCCCGGGACACCGTTGATGGATGCACGCCCAACTCCTTGGCGATCTGTCGCATGGAACGCGGCTCCGGCAAGCCCAGACAGGCCTTGATATAAGCCCGGTCCTCCAAAGTCAGCCGCCGATACCTTCGCTCCTTATCCCGCGAAAGCACCTCCGAAGCCATCGGAAGACGCACGCCACCACCAGGGCCGGAGATAAGTTCCATGCCCGCTAGTTTCGCCCATTGCGACACCGCTTGCCGGGACACCCCAGCCGCGGCAGCACTTCGTCCCGTGTCCTCACCCGCCAGCAAGTGCTCATACGCACACGCACGAACCGACCACGGCAACTTCTTGACCATGACACCCCTCCAACTACAGGGGTGTTGCACTAGCCACCTGAAGACGCCACCCCGGGACTGTCATTAACTGCCACCTCGCGGCGTGGTTAGCGCAGGCCCTTCAGGATGTTCTTAGGGCGCTGCATCTCTCCGTGCTTGGCACCGAGAATGATGACCCAGGCAGCGAAGGCGGGAATGGCCCACTGAAGGGCCTTGAGCTGGGTCTGTGCCGACTTCAGCTCATCGGAGGCACCTGCACGCGGTTCCGTGGCTCCTTCGGCGCCTTCGCCGGAGAGCTCGTCAACCTTCTTGCCCACGATGCCTGCGTAAAGTGTCACCGCAGCTCCGGCCAGGGTCACCACGGTCTTGTAGACGGTGTTGGCGGCCACGTTGTCCTGCTTGGCGATGCGCCCCTTGTTCTCCCAGGCGATGGCGAGGTCGGAGGCGAGGTGGCCCGCGAAGGCCGCGGTCTGGATCGGAGCCCATTTGCCCCAGCCCTTGCTGGACAAGCGGGTGCGCTCGGTGGGGTCCTTGGCCTCTGCGGCGGCTCCGTTGAGCCCGATGGCCCCCATCAATGAGCCGCCGAACCATGCCGCAGCGGTGAGGTCGTGGATGGAACGGGCTACAAGATTTCCTGCCATGATGTGCTTCCTATCGTTGATGCGGAAAGTACCTGATGTGGCTGCTTGATCCTGTTGCGGAGTTCAAGTGTTCCCCCATGGTAAGCATCCTTACTATGGGCTTGCCAGTTCGTGGCCTTTCGTTGAGCAGGCGGCGGCGTTCCCACACCTATGATGAAGTGGACTGGCGCCTGAACATTTGGCGCGGAAATGAGGATGTTTTCGATGTTCGCCGTCCCGGCACCCCCGGTGCGCCACCAGCAACTCCTCGTCACGATCTTTGGCCTCTACGGCCGGAACGCGGGCGACGCCTTGCCGGTCTCAGCACTGATTTCCATGCTGGGTTCCCTGGGATATGACGCTCCGGGAGTGCGTTCTTCCGTGTCCAGGCTCAAGGCCAAGGGCGTGCTCAAGAGCGTGCGTGAAGGTGGCATCGCCAAGTACAAGATTTCCGAGTCCGTCAGCGATGTGTTCCGTGAGGGCGACCGGAGGATCTTCGCCCCTGAGCAGGCCGCCCCCGTGGACAAATGGGTACTGGCCGTGTTTTCAGTGCCGGAGTCCATGCGCAACCGCCGGCACCAGCTGCGCTCCGCACTGCTGGGGCTAGGCTTTGGATCCGTAGCCAATGGTGTGTGGATCGCACCGGCGGGCAAGCTTGAGCAGGCCAGGGAGCGGCTGACAAGCAGTGGCTTGATCGAATTCGTGGACCTTTTCCGCAGCGACTACGTGTTTGACGGCCCCATGCGTCCGAAGATCGCCGAATGGTGGGACCTGAACGAACTCGACCAGCAATTCACCGAGTTCCTGGAACTCTATGAGGGGGCCGAAGAGCAGTGGACGCGGCGGGTTGGAGATGATCCCGAGGCCGCGTTGGCCGGTTCCACCGAGGAGTTGCGGCGCGAAGCCTTCCGTTACTACATCCCCATGCTCACCTTGTGGCGTAAGTTTCCGTACAAGGACCCGAACCTGCCCGCGGACTACCTGCCGCCGGAGTGGCATGGGCCCGCTGTCCGCAGGACCTTCCAGGCCGTTCACCGCTTGGCGGCGCCGCTTGCCGCGGCGCACGCACACGAGGTGATCTCGGAGGCTTTGGATCCCGCCGCCGCCTGATCGTGCACCCGGACCGCTTAGTTGTTCGTCCGGGGCGCGTCGATGATGCCGAAGGTCTCACCTTGCGGGGCCCGCACGATGGCCGTGCGTCCCAAAGGGCTTTCCGCGGCCGGCCGGAGGAGCGTGGCGCCGAGCTCCACCGCCTTCAGCGCGGTGGCTTGGACGTGGTCGCTGGCGAACCACGTCATCCAACGGTCGGGCAAAGAGGCCTCGGCATCGTGGAACACTCCGCCGACTTCCCTGCCGTCCAGGGGTCTGCAGATGGTGGAGTACACGTAGCCGTCGTCGTGGATGTCCTGGAAACTGACGTCGAAGACGTCCGTGTAGAAGGACCGCGCCGCCTCCTTGTCGCGGGTGTGGAGTTCGTTCCAGCACAGCGCACCGTGTTCATTGACGCGTTCAGCCCCGATGTGGTTCCCGGCCTGCCAGATCCCAAACACCGAACCGAGACTGTCTGAAGCCAGGGCCATCCGGCCGGAGTCCATCACATCGAAAGGCGGCGCGATCAGTTGACCGCCGCTGCCCACGATTCTGCCGGCCGTCTGGTCAACGTCATCTGACGCCAGGTACGTAGTCCACGAGGCCGGGGCGTCCTTGTCCTGTTGAGGGCCGATTCCAGCCACCGCGCGGCCCCGGAGTTCCGCCAGGACGTAACCCCCGGACTCCGGGCCGCCGGAAGCGAAGGTCCACCCAAACAGATCCGCGTAGAAGGCCTTGGCCGCGTCCAGGTCATCCACTCCCAAATCCACCCACATGGGCGTCGCGGCGGGCCAAGCGGAGATTTTGGTGGACATGGGGCTCCTTGGTGTAGGGCTGCGCTGAGTGGTGCAGCTGCCTCCCCGGAAGCCCTATGCGCCGAGCATCCGAAGAGGCAGCCACCCATAAAGTGCAGTCACGGCCCGGTTCATGACACGGTTTCGTCCTGCAAATCCTCCAGGACCGCCATGGCGGCGTTGTGCCCGCCCAATCCACTGACTCCGCCCCCGCGGCGGGCACCTGCCCCGCAAAGGAAGATGTTCGGGTACCCCGTTGCGACGCCCCACCGTTCAGCCGGGGAAGCCCGGGGCTCGTCGTCCTCCAGGAAGGGCCACTGCAGCTTGCCGTGGAAGATATTGCCCCCGGACATGTTCAGGGCATGTTCAAGGTCAAGGGTGGTCTTGGCCTCGACGCACGGGTTCCCGTCGGCGTCCGTGAGCAGGAGGTCCTCGATGGGTTCGGCCAGGACCGAGTTGAGCGATTCGAGGACGGCGGCCTGGAGCTTGGCACGCATCACGTGGTTGTTTTCTTCCGTCACCAGCCGGTCGGGGGTGTGCAGCCCGAACACCGTCAATGTGTGCACTCCGGCGGCTGCAAGCTCCCCGGAAAGGATGCTCGGATCAGTCAAGGAGTGGCAGTAGATCTCACAGGGGAGTGGGCTGGGTATCTGCCCGTCGGTGGCCGCACGGTGCGCGTCGGCAAGCTGTTGGTACCGCTCGTTGATGTGGAAGGTCCCGCCGAAAGCGGCTTCGGGAGTGACCGTGGCATCCCGGAGCTTCGGAAGGCGCTTCAGGAGCAGGTTCACCTTGATCTGCGCCCCTTCGGGCCGGGCGACCTCCTGCGGTGACGGTGCTCCCAGAAGGCCCTGCAGGACCCATGGCGAAACGTTGGCGAGGATACGCCTGCCCTGGAACACGTGTTCGCTGCCGTCGTGCCGGAACCGGACTTCGCCGTCGTCGGAAATGGCTGTTACCTCCGCCGATGGCAGCAGCACCGCCCCGGCCTCCCGGGCCGCCCGCTCGAGTTCGCGGGAAACGGACCCCATGCCGCCCAATGGAATGTCCCACAACCCGGTCCCGTTGCCGATCACGTGGTAGAGGAAGCAGCGGTTGGCATCCAGGGAGGGGTCGTCGAGCGAAGTGAAGGTGCCGATCAGGGCGTCGGTGGAAACCATGCCCCGGACCAGATCGTGGGTGAGGCGCTCTGTGATGACCTGGTCCAGCGGATTCTCGATGAAGGAGTTCCACAGGTTGTCGTCAGCCACGAGGGCCCGGGCTTCCGAGCGGCTGGGCAGTGGTTCGCAAACGGTGGGAAACAAGGCCTGCGCGAGCTTGCCGGTGTCGGCGTAGAAGCCTTCCAGCGCGTCAAAGTCAGCTCCCGCACCCACATTTTCGAAGGATTCCCGGCTTGCGTGGGAGTCGCCGCCGTCGATGAGGAGGCCTTTTTCGGGGTTTTCCGGGTCCGGTGTGTAGGAGGAGTATCTGCGGCGGGCCAGCGCGATATCCAAGTTCAGCTCCTGGATAATCCGCTGGGGAAGCAGGCTGACCAGATAGGAGTAGCGCGAGAGGCGGGCACCGACGCCCTTGAAGGCGGCCGCTGAAACAGCCGCGCCGCCGAAGTGGTCGTCCCGCTCCAGGACGGCTACGCTCCTGCCCGCCCGAGCCAGGTACGCGGCCGCTGTGAGTCCGTTGTGGCCGCCGCCAACAATGACTGTGTCGTAAAGGGTCTTTTCCATAGGGCGAGACTAGACGGCGGGGGCTGTTGCTTACGGATACTGCTTCGAATGGTAAGAGGAACTTGGCCTTAGCTTGGATGCTGCCGTGATGAGCACCACCTCCGCGCGGTGATGCCCGACTGTTCCACGACGTGCGACGGCGGACAGGCGCAAGCCGCCCGTCCGCCGTCGTGCGCTGTGGTTCAGGTGGTGCGGTTCGCCTTGGCGAGGTTCTCCCGAAGTTCATCCGCGTTCTGCCGAATGACATAGGCGGGACGGTCACGCTCGACCCGCCAGCTGTCTGCAAGGGGCCCGATGTTGACGGTGTCGAAACCGAATTCGTCGTAAAGCCTGGTGACGAGCTCCGCTGCTTCCGGGAAGTCGCTGGCGGTTGCCAGGGCACGACGGTTCGGTGTCCCCGCGGGAGTGCCGTCCGTCGTGATGTCCTTGGCGAAGATGTGGTTGAAGCCCTTTGCCACCTTCGAGGTGGGGAGGTGCTTCTGGAGCAGGCCGGACGTGGTTGCTTCACCGTTGTCCAGCTCCGGAATGCGTCCGTCGCGCTCCCAGTAGTAGTTGTTCGTGTCGATAACCACCTTGCCTTCGAGCGGCTGGGCGGGAACGTCCCGGTAGTTCTTCAGGGGAACGGTCACGACGGCGAAATCGCCTGCCGCTGCTGCTTCGGCCGCCGTCGCGGCCCGGGCGCGCGGCCCCAGTTCCGCGACGAGGTCGCCGAGGGTCTCGGGTCCGCGTGAGTTGCTGATCACGACGTCGTAGCCGAGTTCGACCGCCTTGCGTGCGACCTGGCTGCCAATGTGTCCTGCACCGATAATTCCGATTGTTGTCATATCCACGCCAACAAGAAGTTGCAGGCGCCTATTTCCAGCGTTACGGATTATTTCCAAGGGCTTATACTAAGTAGTCTTACTAAGCTGTTTTTCATCGAAAACGAGGAGGTAGCGATGGCCGGCCGTTTGGAACTGGTGGAAACGCCCGATGGGGGATATCGGATTTTGATGGTGGATGGCGGGGATTGCCTGATGGGTTTGTCCAAGCGGTTTTCCACGGTGGATGACGCCGTTGAAGGGGTGGCTGCGATCCGGGAAGTGGCCGGCACCGGCCTGCTGCAAACCGGCTCTGCGGAGCGGTACGCCGTATTGATGTTGGAAGAGCCCGTGATTGATTCCGCGCTCGCCGCCCAGGGGACGCGGACACAAGCGAAGGTGGTCAACTGTGGCAACTGAGGCGACGTCAAAGAAGCGCGGTGTCCTGTTCGACGTGGACGGCACCCTGATTGATTCGAGCTACTTCCACGCCATGGCGTGGTGGCAGGCGTTCCGGCGGGAAGGGTTGGACGTCGAAATGTCGGCCATCCACCGGCGAGTCGGCATGGGAGGCGACCGGCTCATTCAGAGCTTGGTGCCGGAGCCCTCGGAGGACTTGCAGGAAAACCTCAAGTCCTCGCACAGCGCGGTCTTTTCCACCTTCTGGCCCGCGCTGCGGACCTTCGAATCGGCCCGGGATCTCCTGGCAGCCTGTTCGGAAGCCGGGCTGGCGGTCGGATTGGCGTCCTCGGCGCAGGATCGCGACCTTGAGGTCAGCCGCAGGCTCCTCGACGCGGGATCCTCCATTGATGCGTGGACGAGTTCCAATGACGCGAAGGAGAGCAAGCCCGCGCCCGACATCCTGGAGGCGTGCTTGGAGAAGCTCCACCTGGAACCACAGGACGTGGTTTTCGTGGGCGACGCTGTCTGGGACGTAAAGGCCGGCTCTGCCATTGGCGTTCCGGTGATCGCGCTGACCTGCGGCGGAATCAGCGAGGCCGAATTGCGCGACGCAGGTGCCGCGGAAGTCTATGACAATCCGCGGCACCTGCTCGAAAACCTCGAAGGCAGCCTTATCGGGAAGCTGGCCTAGCTTTCCCGGCTGATTCCCTTGTCCCGGCGGCGCCGGTTCCGCAGGGTCCAAATGATTAGCGCGATGATGATGACGGCGGCAACGCCCGCCAGTACCCATGGCACGGCGTTGGTTCGTGTCTGCTCCTGGGGTTCGGATTCTCCCGTGCCGGGGTTGGCTGGTCCGCTTCCTGCGGGGTTAGGTGTGCTGGGCGCACCCGAGGATGGCCCGGGGTTGGTGGGTGTCTGCGTTGACGGGCCCGAGGGGTTGCTTGCATCCGGCGAAGGCGTTGCCGTGGTGGCGGCTACGCTGCCCTGCGCGTGGACGGTGGTTGCGGCTGCCGCCGGGGCTGCGGCGTTTGCTGCGGCGGTGGTGGATGCCATCGACCCGGCAAAAAGGGCCAAGGCGGCTGTAGTTATGGCTAACTTACGAAGCATTGGTATCTCCTGAGTAGGGGGCGTGTCCTCAAATCCTCATACTCGTAAGCATACTGACTAAATCCTTGCGGGTGGGTAGTCCTGCGGGTGCCGCTTCGGGAGTTCGCCCGCGAGATCCTCAACGTCGATAGCTTCGTCGATCTTGGGAACAGTTTTGAGGAAACCGGCACTGATTACCTCGACCAAGCGCTCAGAGCCCCAATGTGGCAGCGCCTTGATCACGCTGGGTGAACTATATTCCGGTCGACACCTGAGGCGGACACTGTGGTGTCTCGAAAACCTAATGCTTCCTGAGGCAGTGCTGGTCGGCGCTCTCTTCAGGAGCGGAAGCCGTCGAAAATCCTAAAGGCTGGGGATTCACCGATGACGGAGTCTTGTTTAGTCGCCTCTCCGGGAAGTGTCTCAGCAAAAGCGGGGGAGGGGCCTTCGAGCCAGGTCGAGAGCTGTTTTGAGGATTGCCGTAGGAGGATTCCTGACCGCGCGCCCGCCATCCATTCGATTCATATCTCCGTTTCTGACTCTGCTAAGCCGGTGGTGGCCCCGTTTGTAAAGGAGACCACTTTGTTTCGTCCAACTCGGCCGGTGTTGCAGCCCCCAACAGCAAAAAGTCGAGGCAACGCCGAATCTCAGTCGCGAATTTCTGCAGCATCGGTATGACGTCGTGCTCGGCCTCCTTATGGGTGAGCTGCACCTTCATGGCCGGACGGAGGATTATGCGGCCGACCGCTCGAACTGAAGCTCCCGCGTGCATAGTCCCAAGTACCGCTCCATCGCTGAGTTTTGTGTCTGGGAACATTTCCACCCACGGAACTGCCTGGTTGTCCGGCTCCTCGTACTCGAATGAGCCGCTGAGGTTTATCTCGTGTAGGTGAGCCGAAACGGTCAGGACGTCACGGTGCTTGTCCTGAATGTCGAGGTCGTGGAGCATCGACAGTATCGAGAACTCTCCAGCTTGTAGGTGGGTGAACGGTTGCATAATGCGGAGCCGCTCCTGGAATTCTGGATTTATCTCGCCGACCCAGTCCTTGAGTGCTTTTTTCCATTGCTGCTCGTCAGAGCAGACTGGAAAGTACACCGACTTGGGGCGGGCGGGCTTGGCGTCCTTATAGTGAGCCATGCCCCACGCAACGGCATCACGGGCGCTGCGAAGGTTATGGATGGCGTCGCCCATGTCCAGCGACCAGCTCTCCTTCGGGATTCCCCTAGGTAGTCGAGCTGTGAAGTCGATCGCCTGGCAGTCTCGGCGTAACACTGCATCTATGGACACTGCAGCACTTGCTTGCCACTCAAAGAATCTGGCTTGAAGGAGTGCGATGTGCGCGTTGCCTCGACTCCATTTGAGGTCGGCCCATGTTGTGAAGTTTAGGCCGCCAACGAGGCGGATGGGCTCGTCGGTGGGTGCTTGGTCATTTTCATCGGCAGATTCCTGAGACACGGCTCCAGCATGCCATGCTGCACCGACGTTCAATGCACACTGCGTTCCTGTGGCGACATGGGACATCCACAGATCGATATCCGGTCCGTCGCCATTACCAACAACCCTATTCAGGATTCGTGCCGCTGGATGCCCTGACATATTCGTAGGAGCGGGGGGATGAAATTCACGCTGGAGCAAGAGGGTCCTGCAACTTGTCGAATCTCCTTGTTTATCTCATCAATGGATCCTTTGATGAGATCCTCTTGGTTGGAGAGGGGTGACCCTCCATGTTTGGCTCGCCTTGGATACGCCCGCGTCAGCCTGGGCTGACCAAAACACCGATATGCAGATCCGGGAGCTGGAAGCAGCTGGGTGCGAGCGGATCTGTAAGGACCAGGGAATCAGCGGGTCACGGGCAAGTCGTCCGGAGCTGGACCGGATGCTGGACCGCCTCGGTCCCGGAGATGAAGTCGTGGTGTGGAAGCTGGACAGGTTGGGACGAAACACTCGCCACCTGCTCGGGCTCTTGGACGATTTCAAGGCGCGAGGCATCAAATTCCGTTCCCTAAGGGATGGCATCGCCACTGATCCGGCCAGCGAGGTCGGGGGAGCGATGGCCCAGGCGATTATCACCATCATTTCCGCTTTCGCCCAACTTGAACGGGACCAGCTTTCCGAGCGCACCAAGGCCGGCATGGCGGCTGCAGCTGCTAAAGGACGCAACGCAGGCCGCCGGGAAATCACGATAGACCACGAGAAGGTCAAGAAGGCACATGAACTGAAAACTCGCGGTCTCAAGCCGGGAGACATCGGTAAGATCATCGGAGCCAGCCGCGCCACCGTCTACCGATACCTCGGCATGGATTCCTGAGCGACAGAGATAACGGTCCCGCAAGTTGTCTTTGTGACTGTTGTCCACGGCAGGGGATTCGGGACAACATCCGGGACGGAAATATTACGTGCTATCGGCCTCGCGCACCCTCTTAGCATGAGGATCAACATCCCCAAAGGAGTGTCCTTTGCCCGGGCGTTCAAGAGGGACTTGTCCATCTTTGGCGCTTTGTTGCTAAGCGCGGGCCAGTTGGCCCATTTTGGGGCAAGGCCGATGTAGGGAGACGCTCTGCACCAGCGAACGGATGTGCACTGCCTCAGAGGCACTTGTTGGCTAGCCGATCTTCGTCCAAGTGCCGCAATTGCTGGATTTGAAGCCTTCGCCTGATGAAACGATTACCGATACGCCGTCGGGGGCGAAATCGACAAAGTCGTTAGCAACGATGTCGCCTCCACCGGTGTTGCGGGACCAATAGCACCCCTTGACGCCGGGCTTTGTCTTCCAAGTTCCGGGCTCCATGGTCTGGCCGACGATCATGGTTCCGTCGACGATCCGGGGGTTGCTAACTGTGTTCCTCAGGACAGCCGCGTGCGGGGCGTCAGGACACACGGTCAAGGCCATCTCTGATTCGGCTTGACTCTCGATGGTGGTTGCCAGCTCCGTATAGGCGCTGTCGAGCTTTGCGCAGAGGTTCATGATCCTTTCAAGCGTCGATCCGGGGGTACTGATCTTCACACCCTTTGCTGCAACAGCGGCAACGAGCTTCATCTCGCTCGGCAGCAGCTCGGTTTTGCTCGATAGTGGTATCCCGAGAACTTTGATAGAGCAGGCGGTCCCGCCGTCCTTATAGTTGATGCCGACCCATACATCCTTGAACGTCGTGTATTCGCGGCTTTGGCCCACTCCACCGCACGTATACGTGTAACGAGTAGCAATTCCCGCTTCGGCGTCGGCGACCGCAGCGGCGGCTGCCTTTGCCTTGACGCCTGCGAGGAAGTCCTTCTCAGAGATGTTGACCTTGACGTCGACGTATTCATTGCCTGAGAAGCCTCCCGAGGCTGGCGAGGTGGAAATGATGACGACGGATTCATCCGGAACAGTCTCGCGTTGCCAGGGTTGTTCCCCGTCAGCTCCGACGATGCGGGCCCGGTAGTCCAGACTGTCCAGCTGGGACTTAGCTTCTTGGTAGGTTTTCCCGACGAGGTCGGGAACAATCGCCCGGTGCGCTGCCGAGGGCGATGCTTTGATTGACGATCCACCCGATGATGGCTGCTTCTCCCCTTCCCCACAGCCGGTGAGCGCGACGACTAAGACTGCCAAAAGGGCAGGGATGCGGAGCTTCATGTCCCCCAAGTTTTCTTTTTCAAGGCGCGGTGATGATGGTCGCCTAATTAAGCCGGGCAGGTGATGGCGCAACCTTACGGCCCAGGCCCTTTTGCTAGGAAATGACCATGTGGCTAGTCGTGCTTCGTCTAAGTGGCGCTAAACAAGGCCGGAGTCGATCAAGGGTGCCCTATGGCACACTTTCGCAATGCAGCCGACTTCTAGAAATATGTCATCTGGTCTGAAGCGGAGTGTCCTTGGGGATGTTCCATATCCAGGAAGAGGGACAGCGGTTTGCATCACACCATCGGAGAGCGCCCCTGCTGATGGTGGGGCATAATTGCGGCATGACTGAACCCTCGGACTACGAGCTCGATGCGTGGAACAACATCCAGCGCTTCAAGGGTCGCCCAATTTCGCAGGCTCTGAGACACGCCGGCGAGCAAGTCGCCGTCAGCGCTGAAGAAATCGGTAAGCGTGCCAAGCAATACCTTGAAGATCGTTCAGGAGCCCATTCTGTCATCGGTCGTGGGCAGAAAATCGTAGCCAAGGGCGCTCATGCAGTCAGCACCGGAGCACGCAAAGCCAAGGACTCCATTCCCGACGGCATCAGCGACTGGGGTGGGGCTGCGTTTGGCTCCATGAGGCAGGCGGCCGGGCGCATTTCACGGGCCGGTCTATCTCCTAAACAGGTTGTTGCGAAACACAAAAAGAACGGCCACGACGTTACGAGGCTCTCCGACTTGCGTCACCTCGACCTTGAGCAAATCGACGTTGTCCGCGGGAGAGGTATGAGCTGGGGCTACCCTCTTGCTGCAGCTCTTTCGGGGGCCGGTGCAGGACTGGTGATCTCCGGAGGGGAACTCGCTGTCCCCGTCACCGGCGGAGCCGCGGCTGCGCCTTCAGGGGCAGCAATCGCCGGGGCATTCGTTGGTGACGCTGCATTAGTTCTAGGTCTCGCGTCCCGCTCCGTCGGTCACATATCTCTGCTGTACGGCTACGACCCCGAAGAACCAGCGGAGAAACTTTTCGTTATGTCTGTCGTCAACGCTGGCACGGCAATGTCAGCCAGCGCGAAGACTGCCGCGATGGCTGACATTTCACGGCTGACCCAGGCACTCGTGCGTGGCAAGAACTGGGCGGTGCTCTTGGATATGTCGCTCGTAGCCCAGGTCTCCAAGAAGTTTGCGGAAAAGTTCGCTTTTCGGCTTACCAAGCAAGGGCTCGGCAAAGTCGTCCCGGCAGCCGGGATCGTCTTGGGTGGCGCTTTCAATTGGGCCACTCTGGAATCGATTGTCGACGTCGCAAATATTGAGTACCGGAAGCGCTTTCTTCTTGAGAAATACCCGCACCTCGCTAATGACGAGGCGGCCGACTCGTTTTCCGATGTCGATCAAGACGCCACCCAATACGGGGACGACGAGGGAATCAGCGTGCTAGGCGAACTCGCCGAGACAGGTGGGCCAGACCTCCGCTAACGGGCTTGGCGAGGACACAATCATCCACCTCGTCAGAAAAGTGGACGTTCCTGAGTGGCACATCGAAGCAGGGCAGCTGGCCGTTGACGCTACTTTGCGAATTCAAAGACGATTTCGGCGTCGGTATCGACGCCTGTGATGATTCCGGAGTAGAACGTCTTGGTCTGCTCCTGAAGCGCGGCCTCGTTTTGGGCTATATATTTCTGCTTGTTCTCGTCGCTGAGAATGTTGTTGATCATGCGGGTTTGAACGGCGGGCGGCGTCAGCCAGCTAAGCGCTTCGCTGCTCTCCATTGGGTCTTCGAACACCGGATCGTCGAAGCCGATGCCGACGAACTGAGGAATGGTCACCCGGAACGATGATGGGCTGTTCTTTTCGATCTTGACCTGTGACCCATCGATGCCTAGTTTTGCGTTGAACTTGTACTGGATCAGTGTCGTTTTCTCGCTGGCAGGTACGGCGACGCCGAGAATTTCCCCTGTGCTTTCATGCCTCGCGACACCCTCGATGTGAAGACTTACCAAGGCAACCTCCTGCACGCGCGTGACCGCCTGGACTACTTGCGTATCTCGTTCGTTGGAGCTGCTGCCGAGCATCGAACTGAGAGCCAAGGCATTAAGTCCGCCAGTTGCAAAGGCCGCGCCCAGTCCCGCAATACCCACACCCATGATCAGCAGGACGGGCCAGAGCCGAACCTGTACCCTAAAAAATTTCATGACGATTCAATCCCCAAGTCGTTCGATGCCGAAATGCCCTTCCGCGCTTGTGGAGTGATCCAAATGGATCACCCGGTCAAGTCTTTCCGAACCTTATACGCAAGCGGAAGCCGTCCGATAATCGCACACCCCAACGACCATTCTTAGGTTCAGGACCTCATTGAGGCCGGCGGTCGGCGTTAATGCGGAAACGCAAACCACCGGGCCGTCGAACGTCCGCGCGGACATCGATCTTTCCTCGTGGTCCCGGGGGTGCCGCGCCAGGAAGAGCGGCACCCGCCCCTCGCCAATACAGCTAACGCGTGAGCTTGGCCGAATCCGGTTCCGGGTCGCCGATGTGACCCGGCGCGTTGGCTGCCAGGACACGTTGTACGAACGCGCTGTACTCCTCCATATAGTGGCGCAACAGCGCGGCGGTCCCTTCGTCCTTAACGGAACCGTCGTCGTCGTACGCGTCTGCCACGAAGCGGATGTACGCCTCGGGCGCATTCAGCTGCGGCGCGTCCAGGAAGCTCAGAACGCTCCGCATGGATGACTGCATCACTGCGGTGCCGATGCCACCGGGCGAAGCGCCGATGATTCCGGTGGGTTTCCGTGCGAACGAGTTGGTGCCCCAGGGGCGCGAGCCCCAGTCGATGGCGTTCTTCAAGGCGCCCGGGATGGAACGGTTGTATTCGGGGGAGACGAACAGGATCCCGTCCGACGCCGCGATGGCATCCTTCAACTCCCGGCCCGCGGGCGGGAAGTCGGCATCGTAGTCAGAGCTGTAGAGGGGAAGATCCTTGATCGCGATTTCATGGAATTCGAGTTCCGGGGGTGCGACGCTGATCAGCGCTTTGGAGAGGACCCTGTTGATGGAATTGCTGGCCAGGCTTCCAACGAAATAGCCGATTTTGAAGGTGTCCATAGCGGCGTTCCTTTCCGACGGCGCGGCCGGAACCGGCTCGTCGACGGTGTGGTGGCGGGTTGACCCGACTCAACCGACACTAGTGGACTTGTTCACATAGCGCAGCCCCCTACTCCCGCCCGGACCCTCGCGGTCATAGACTCATGCCAACTGGTTTCTGGAGCGTTCCGGAAGAGGGGTGGCGGGTGAAAGCAGGCATAGCACGCGAAGCGCTCGACGGCGAGCGGCGGGTGGCAGCCACGCCGGAAACAATCAAGCAACTAGTGGGCCTCGGCCTGGCGGTGGACGTTGAATCCGGCGCGGGGCTCGCCTCCGGCCACAGCGACGACGACTACCGCAGCGCAGGAGCGTCCGTGGTGGGGTCGTTGGACCTCGGATCGCTGGACGTCTACTGCCACGTGCGTCCCATGGAACCGTCGACGGCGGGAGCCCTCCGCCGGGGTTGCGTCACCGTTGGCCTGGGGTCGCCGTCGTCGGAGTTGCCTACCGTTAGGGCGCTCGCGGCCGGCGGAATCACCGCTTTTGCATTGGAACTCGTACCGCGCATTTCACGGGCCCAGTCCATGGACGCACTGACCTCCCAGGCGCTTGTGGCGGGCTACCGCTGTGTGCTGGAGGCCGCTATGCGGCTGCCTCGGTTCTTCCCGCTGTACATGACTGCGGCCGGAACCATCCCCCCGGCCCGCGTTCTGGTGCTGGGGGCAGGGGTGGCCGGGCTGCAGGCCATCGGCACAGCCAAACGGCTAGGCGCCCGGGTCTCGGCCAACGACATCCGGCCGGCGTCAGCCGACGAGGTTGCCTCCATGGGCGGAACGTTCATCAAGCTGGACCTCGAGACAGCAGAGGCCTCCGGGGGATACGCGCGGGAGCTCAGCGAGGACAGGGGAGCGCTTCAACGGGCGCTTCTGACACCGCACGTGGCACAGGCCGATGTGCTGATTACTACTGCTGCGGTTCCGGGCAGGCGGGCGCCCCTGCTGGTCAGCCGCGACATGGTGCAGGGCATGAGATCGGGATCCGTGGTGGTGGACCTCGCCGCGGAATCGGGCGGGAACGTGGAGGGAAGCATTCCCGGGCAGGACATTTCCATCCCCACCGGCGACGGCCAAGGCACAGTAACCCTGGTGGGAATGAAGGATGTGGCCTCGGCGATGCCCGCAGATGCCTCCCGCTTGTATGCCAAGAACGTGGCCAACCTGCTGGCGTTGATGACCCGGGATGGCGTGGTTTCCCCGGACTTCGAAGACGAAGTGGTGGCCGGGACCTGCCTCACCCACGAAGGCACGGTCCGGCACGCACCCACGGCGGAAGCACTCACCGCGCTCGCGGGCGGGGAAGCACCCTTTGGAAGTATCCACCCCGGGACCGAAGGAGGGCGCTGATGGACGGCATGAGCCTGTTGACAATCACTGTGCTGGCCGTGTTCGTGGGCTTTGAGGTTGTTTCCAAAGTCTCCAGCACCCTGCACACGCCCCTGATGTCGGGTGCGAACGCGATTCACGGCATCATCCTGGTAGGGGCCATCATCGTGGCGGGCCAAGCAGGCGATCCCTGGGTGTTGGCGGTCGCCCTGCTCGCTGTCGTCCTGGCCACAGCCAACCTCGTGGGCGGTTTCGTGGTGACCGACCGGATGCTGGAGATGTTCCGGGGAAGGCAGCGGCCGCCGTCGAAAGCCGACGCCGCAGCAGGTGCGGCTGAGGAGCGCCGCCCGTGACACTGTTGAATCCCACCTGGACGGCACTCCTGTATCTTGCGGCAGCAGCCTGTTTCATCCTTGCCCTCAAAGGCCTGAACTCGCCGCGCACGGCCCGGCGGGGAAACCTGATCGGGGCAGTCGGAGCCCTCCTGGCCGTGGTGACCGTGTTTGTTTCGGTGAAGCTGGATAACGTGCCCTGGATACTGGGAGCTGTTGCCGTTGGTGCCGGAGTGGCCGCTCCGGTTGCCCGCAGGGTGCAAATGACGCAGATGCCGCAGCTGGTGGCTCTTTTCAATGGCGTGGGCGGTGGCGCTGCGGCCTTGGTTGCCTTGCTGGAGCTTTCCCACACCAGCGACTCCTGGGTCCGCCTGGCGATTGTGTTCACCTTGCTGGTGGGCGCAGTCTCTTTCGCCGGCTCGGGAGTGACCTTTGCGAAACTCCAAGGCCTCATGACCACCCGGCCTGTGACCTTCCCCGGGCTTCCTGCGCTCATGGCCCTGGTGCTGCTGGCGGCAGTGGGTGCTGGCGTTGCAGTGATCCTGAACGGTTCGCTGCTGTTGGCGTTGATCCTCCTGGTTCTTGGCCTCGTTGCCGGCGTCCTTCTGGTGCTCCCGGTAGGTGGGGCCGATGTCCCGATCGTCATCTCCCTGCTGAACGCGTTTACGGGTTTGGCCGTAGCTGCGTCCGGACTGGTGCTGGGGAACGTGCTGCTTTTGGTGGCCGGGACCTTGGTTGGGGCGTCGGGCACCATCCTCACGCGGGCCATGGCGGCGGCGATGGGACGCAGTGTTGCCGGCATTATGTTCGGCGCCTTCAAAGGCGGGTCCACGGCCGGATCCACCGCTGTGAGTGAGCGGCCGGTGCGTTCGTCCAGTGCCGAGGACGTGGCGGTCCTGCTCGGGTACGCGCAACGGGTGATCATCGTCCCCGGCTACGGCCTCGCGGTGGCTCAAGGGCAGCACACGGCGGCTGAATTGGCGCTGGCCCTGGAATCGCGCGGAATCGAAGTGGACTTCGCCATCCACCCCGTCGCCGGGCGCATGCCCGGACACATGAATGTCCTGCTGGCGGAGGCCAATGTTCCTTATGAGTCCCTCAAGGAAATGAGCGAGATCAACTCCGAATTCAAGACCGCGGACGTCGCCTTGGTAGTAGGCGCCAACGACGTCGTGAACCCCGCCGCGAAGACCACCGCCGGTTCACCGATTTACGGGATGCCCATCCTGGAGGTTGCTGACGCACGGCAGGTGGTGTTCCTCAAACGCTCCATGCGCCCCGGGTTCGCAGGGATTGAGAACGAACTTCTCTACGAACCCCAGACCACGCTGTTGTTTGGTGATGCCAAGGACTCGTTGACCAAGGTACTCGGCGCCGTAAAGGCACTGTAGCGTCATTAAGTTGTGGGCACGGATTAATTTGGCCGGGAATCGCGTCATGGACTGAGCCGTGGCAGCACACCTCCTGTACAGGGTTTGTAGAGGACGCGAGGAGTCGTCGGTTGAAACAGGGTGCGAAAGATTCGCTGTTCGGGGTCAGCTTTGATCGATCAGGGGGCAGGCGGGTGTCCGACTGGAGGTCACTCGTGGGTCAAACTGTCCAGGTCCTGAGCGGCAAGGAAGTGGTGGACGAGGGAGTCGTGGATGCGGTGACGTTTGATGGCAGCGTCCTGTGGCTCCGCCAGAAAGGCCCCATTGGCCGGCGGTTGGTGATGAAGGAACGCGGTGTGGCCGTCAAGGTCCGCATTCTCAAATAGGGGTTCGCTTCCTTCCCCGAGGTCCAGGCCCCGGCTTGCTGGCGGCAGGGGGTCTTTTCGACTCGGGGTCCACGTCCTAAGGTGAACGATAGGAAGTAACCTGTCCTTCCCGATCGCACCATGAACGAGGTTGAGCCTTGACCATGAAACTCAACAAGAAGGCATTCGAGAACGCGAAGCATCTGATCCGTGATGGCAAGGCCGTCAAGGACACCAGGGACGACTGGAGCGAGCATGCCCCTTCCACCGGGGATGAAAACTCGTTCCTGGACAAACACGGACATGCCGAATACTCAAAGTGGTTCCTCGGCGTGGACGACGAGCATCCGGATGACCAAAAGGGACACTACAAGTTCCCGATCGGTGACTTCAAGAAGGTCCACCGCTGTGCAGTGATCTCGGCGGAGAGCAGGGCGGGCCAATACGACTACGACGACATCCGTGATGCTCTGGGCAAACTGCTGGAGAAGATCGACGGCGACTAACCCGCCGCGGGGGCCGACCCCGCGTTCCTGCCCGGTTGCTCCATGCCAAATCATGGTCACCGCGTGTCCAAGGGGCACGCGGTGACCATAAGAAGCGACCGGAAGGGACGCGGCGGGCGGTTGACTCCCGTCCTAGGAGGCCTTGGTTGCGGTAAACATCTGGCGCAGGGTGAAGAAGCATCCAAGGGCACCGAAGAGCAGCGCGAGCAGGAAGTCCTTCATGTATCCGCTGATGAACTCCGGGTTGTATGCGAGGTTGTTGGCCATCAGGGCCCAAGGTTCGGAATTCATGACCATGGCCAGGGGCTCGCGGCCGAGGAACTGGACAGCGTCGAGCCACACGCCACCGACGAATGACGACAGTGCCGTCACCACAGTTACGCCGACGACGATCCACACGCCTTTTCGGCTCAGGGCTCCCGCGCCAGCTACGTAGAATTTGGCGGCCATGACGGCGGCGGCAAATGTCACCAGGGAGGACATCCACCCGAGGCTCCATATGGCCATCCACAAGGTAACGCCGATGGGCAGGGCAGCCAGTGCAAACAGGGCTCCGCGTCCCACGTCTTCGCGGGGAGTAACAGAGATGGGTTGGCCGTAGATTGCTTGGATGTGTTGGGCTTCCGGGTGCCATGCCGGAACGTCCGGGCCGGTCCCTTCGGGAAGCCGTACGCCGTACTGCGGTTCGGGTGTGTTGGTGTTGTTCCCGGCAGTTTCGGGCGTGCCGGAGTGAGTGTTTTCAGACAAAGGTCCCCCATGGGAAAGATGCGAATGGTGGACAAATATTCGCACGTTGGAAGTCCAGGAGTGCCTCACGACACGAATCCTGCAGGCGACCGGGATACCGTCAGTCCCTCGCCGGGGTGGGGGCAGGGCCGTAAGCCAGGATTTCGGCCAGTTCAGCCAAGCGATGGGCCCTCGCGGATTCGGCCGGAGTGAACGGCTCGCCCCGGCGGGAGAACAGGAGTGGACCATGCCAAGCGGTGGGAACCTTCAGCACATCCGTGGAACCCACGACGGCGGTCGCGGCCCCGGGTGGCCGACGTTCCGGACTGTTGGGCACTACTTTTGCAGACAGCAGCTCAGCCACGGCGTGTGGGAGCTCGGCAGGATTTCCGGCGACCCGGGCGGCCAGGCTCAGGGCCCTGGTTTGTCCGTCGGCCATGGCCAGCGCGGTGGTCGGCCAGACCTGGGACCCACGCCCGCCGCCGTCGTCCAATGCCTTCAGCAGTTCAACCTCGGTGACCTCGCCCGGGGCGGAGAGGACGAGCTCGTCCATGACGCTGCCACCCGGCCCGGCGCCGTCCATCGGATGAACGTGGATGCTCAGGATGTTGGTCTCCAGACGGGCGAGTGACTGGGTGATCCTCTGCAGGGATCCGGGTTGGTCCAGCACGAGGGTCCGCGCCCGCCACAGGGCAGGCGCCATGTTCAGCTTGTGCCGGTGGCGGAGTGCCGGGGCATGCAACCAGCGCCTGAGGACCTTCGCGGCGGAGGGCTCGGCTACCCAGATCACCAGGACGGTCGCGGTCACGGTGAGCAGCAGGACCTTGGCCAGATAGGGAAGATGGGTTTCCACCACCGCCGCATGGACCAGAAGTTCAATGGGAAGCATGACCGCGATGTTGGCCAGGGTCAGCCTGGCTTTGGGCGGTTCGGGCAGTTGGCCGCAGACATCGCACAGCAGGTCCGCGGTAACGGGGGTCCTCGGGTTGCGCTTCATGGTTTCATGCTGCCCCGCGCCTGTTTCGAACCCGTTGCTGGTGCGTCACGTTCCGGCTACTTCCGGGTAGCCGGCTGTTCCTGCCCGGTGAGTGGCCCATGTATCGGGGCGGACAAAAGTAAAGCCCGGCACTCCCTCAGGGGTAGTACCGGGCTCTACTTGGCCAAACGTGAAAGACCGCAACAACAGGGATGTGCGGCGGGCTGTCCTAGCGGATGGAGTCGTCGTCCAAGTCCCGGGCATTTCCGCGGGCGGCGGCTGCATCCTTCAAGAGGTCGCGGATCTCGGCAAGCAGCGCGGTGTCGGCCGGAAGCGGCTCTTCCTCGGGCTCCTCGGTGGAGAGCCGGTCCTTGACCAGTGAGTTGATCTTGTTCATGGGTGCCACGAAGATGAAGTAGACCACGGCCGCGGTGATCACGAAGGTCACGAGTGCGGTCAGCACGGCGCCGAAATCAACAAAGGTGGCGGGGTTGTTTTCCCAGATCTTGAAGCCCAGGCCTTCGGCGTTCATGCCGCCGGCGGCGGCAATCACCGGGTTGATGATGTGGTTGGTGAAAGCTCCGACGAGTGCGGTGAATGCACTGCCGATAACGACAGCGATAGCCAGTTCGATCACGTTTCCGCGAAGTATGAAGTCCTTGAAACCCTTAAACATGGATGGTCCTCCGGTTGGGTGCGTTGTCTGCCTCAGCAGGAATCAAACTACCATTCCGGTGTTTCCAGTGGGGGTCAAGTGACCAGGGAGGAAACTTGACCCCACTCAGTGCGGGACGGCGCCCCTGAGGATCAGGCTGTAGCTTCTTCGAGTTCGAAGCCTGACACGCTGGCGCCCTTTCCCCGGTTGACCATCAGGGCCAAGAGGTCAAACACCACAGTTGCTGCGGCAACACTGGTGATGTCGGCATGGTCATACGCCGGTGCCACTTCTACGACGTCGGCGCCCACGATGTTGATGCCGTTGAGTCCGCGGAGCAGTGCCAGGAGCTCCCGGGAATGCAGACCACCCATCTCCGGGGTGCCGGTGCCGGGTGCGTAGGACGGGTCCAGGACGTCGATGTCGATGGAAACGTAGACGGGGGTGTCGCCCAACCGCTGCCTGACCTGGTCGATCGCCGCCGGGACGCCTATGACATCCAGGTCCGAGCAGCGAATGATTTGGAAACCGAACTCGTGGTCGCGCAGGAAGTCGTTGCGGTCATACACAGGACCACGGATACCCACATGCATCGACTTGTCTTCCAACAGCAAGCCCTCCTCGAACGCCCTCCGGAAGATTGTTCCGTGCGTGACCGGCTGGTCGAAGTACGTGTCCCAGGTGTCCAGGTGGGCATCGAAATGGAGTAGCGCCACTGGTCCGTGCACTTTGTTGAGCGCCTGCAACATGGGGAGCGCGATGGTGTGGTCGCCGCCGATGGAGATGAGTTTCCTGTCCTGGCTGATCAGCGGACGGGCTTGCTCCTCGATCTCGCGGATGGCACGGGCGATGTCATAAGGAGTGCAGGCGATATCCCCTGCATCCACGACCTGGACTTCGTTGACTGGCTCCACATCGAGCTCCGGGTGGTAACCAGGGCGCAGGAGGCGGGAGGCTTCGCGGACTGCGGCCGGACCAAACCGGGCCCCTGGGCGGTAGGAGGTACCGCCGTCGAACGGTACGCCGACAATGGCAATGTCGTAGTCGGGGACGCGGTCAATCTGCGGCAGACGGGCAAAGGTACCCAATCCTGCGAAGCGGGGAACCTTGGTGGCATCGACTGGTCCGACGGGCTGGTGAGTGGTCATGACAGGGATCCTTCGGTTACTTTATTCGGCTCCGGGGTGCCCGGATTCTTACGGGAGGTGAGTTCTGAAAGGGATTTGTTGGCCGTTTCCGGCGCGAGCAGGAAGGTCGCCACCAAACCGACCAGGGAGATCACGGCGCCGATGAGCAGGGAACCGGCGGCGCCGAAGCTCACTATTGCGATGGGCATCAGGTAAGTGCTGGCGGCAGATCCGATGCGGCTGATGGCGGTACCGAAACCCACTGCCGTTGCCCGCACTGCGGTGGGAAAGAGTTCGTTGGGGTAGACGACTTCGAGGAAGCTGGAGGCGCCGGAAGCCAAAGCGAATACGGCCAAGGCGATGAACAACGGCGCGGCCTGGACGTCGGGAATGAAAGCCGGGATGGCCAAGGCCACCACGATGACCCCGAAGCTCCAGAGAAGCAGCCGGCGTCGGCCGATTCTTTCTACCAGCCACAGTCCGGGGATGCCACCGACAACAAACAACATGGAAATCAGGAACGATCCTCCGTAGAGGTTGGCGTCTCCGTGCATTCCGAAGGATGCCAGAAGGTCAGGGGCGAAGGTGTACACAGCGAAGAGTGGGATCACCTGGGCTGTCCAGAAAATGGAAACAAACAACGTCCGCTTCCAGAACTGGCCCCGGAAAATGTCCAGGAACCTGCCCTGCTTCGCCGGTTCCTCGCTGTCGGAAGCGATATCTGCCAGCCCATACTGCTGTCCGTAGACCTTCTTGATGACTGCATCAGCCTCCCCATGGCGACCACGTGACAGCAGCCAGCGTGGCGACTCGGGTGTCCCGAGCCGGCACAGCAGGGTGATGATGGCGAAGATCGCCGGGCTGGCGACCATCCAGCGCCAAGCGTCCGGTCCCATGTCGCGGAGCAGGAATCCGACGGCGTAGGCGACCGCTGCGCCAACAGCCCAGACCACAAAGGTGGCCCCAAGCAGGCGGCCGCGGTGCTTCTTGGGCAGGAACTCTGCCAGGAGCGACGTGGCGATGGGGTAGTCTGCGCCGATGGCCATCCCCAGGAAGAACCTGCACAGGACTACTTGCCAGACCTCAGTGGCAAAGCCGTTCAGCAGCGAGAAGACGGCCAGTGCTATGAGGTCGGCAATATACATTTTGTGGCGGCCGATCTTGTCCGTGAGCCACCCGAAGACGGCGCCGCCGAAGAAGATGCCTACCAGGCTGGCGGCACCGATCAGTCCAATTTCCCCGGTACTCAGCTGCAGTCCGGGGGTCATTGTGATCAGGGCGATGCCGATGATCGACAACGCGTAGCCATCGATGAACGGACCGCCGGAGGCGAAGAACGTCAGCTTTTTGTGGAACGCGGTCAGTGGGGCATCGTCAATGAGGTTGCTTGTTGCGCTCATTGCAACCCTCTCTCGTGAGTGCTCTTGGGGAGCGGGGAAGTAGTCATTCAATTCTTGGGTGACCGGCGTCACTCCGACTATCCGTAGATCGACTACAAATGATTAAGTTGCATATACATTTGTCTAAACGGTGCTGGCGACCATCCGGCACACCCCGGGAGGCCAAGGCATGGCAATCACCGTCGCTGAACTCGTCGCCGAACCGCAGCTGGGCCTGACAATCCTGGCCGGCTCGGCAGGAATGGATAACCGCATCACCTGGGCTCACACCTCGGACCTGCCCCGGCTCTGGGAGTGGGTCACGGGCGGCGAACTCATGATGACCAACGGCCTCTCCATCCCGGCGGACGCTGACGGGCAAGTGGCGCTCGCGGAGGCCCTGATGGACAGCGGTGCCAGCGCCCTGGCCATCGGAGAGAAGATGCACGCGCCGACCCTGACCGCGGAATTCCTGGCGGCGTGCGATCGGCTCCCCTTGCCCCTGGTCAACATTCCGTATCCGTTGCCGTTCATCGCGATCGCCAGGTCGGTTGCGGAGTCCTCGCTGCTCGAAGAGTCGCGTCGGCTCCGGCAGACGGCGCGCGTCTATGATCTGCTCCGCACCGCAGGTGCCTCCGAGGACCATTGGCAGAGCCTCGTACAGCGGCTTGCGACGGAGCTTGACTCCGAGCTCTTCGTCGTGGATCGCCGCTGCCTCCATCCCTGGCACCCCGATGGGAAGGCACTCCCGGAGTTCCTCGCTGATGCCTGGGCGCCGTCGTCGGGGCAGGTGTCGTTGGCCGGGAAGAACTTCCAGTGGCACCGCGTTCGGGGCAGGCACGTCCTGACCATGGATATCCCCACCCACGCGAATGCGCTTTTGGTGGTGCTGCCCAACAGCGAACCGCACCCGGACGCCGTCGTGCTCCTGCATGCGGCCACCGTGCTGGGACTGCAGCTTTCGCGCATCGTCCTGTCGCTGGAAGGCAGGCACCGCCTAGCGGGTGAGTTCTTGCTCCAGGCCATGGACGGGCGCTTGGGCGCGGCCGAGATAGAGAGCCGGCTCGCAGCTTTTGACGTTCCGCCACAGCGCTTCCTGCTCGCCTCCATGGCTGCGGACGGGTCCACAGCGGACGACGGCGACAGGCTGGCCAACGTGCACATCGAACTGTGGCGGCACGGGGTTGCGTCGGCGTCGTTGAAGCGGAACAACAGGTTCCATGTGGTGGTCCCGGCCGACGTGCCCGACGACGTCCTGGTGCATTGCGCCGGTGTGGATGCCGCGATCGGGATAAGTGCGCCGGCAGCCGTTGCGAATATCCAACGCGCGTTGCAGGAATCCCTCTGGGCGCTTGGTTCGGCCCGCGCCAACAAGCTGGGTGTGGCCCGTTATGCCCAGGGCCCGTCCTGGTTGGGCCTGACCAGTTTCGAGGAAGGGACCGCGTTGGTCCGGCGGCTCCTGGGCCCGGTTTTCGACTACGAGCAGAGCCAGGAAGGTGATCTCATTGTCACGTTGCGGACGTATTTGGACTCGCAGCGGTCCTGGCAAAAGACGGCGGCAACCCTGTTCACGCACCGGCAAACCATCATCTACCGGATCCGGAAAATCGGTGAGCTGACGGGCCTGGACATGGGTGAAACCTCCACGGTGGCCCAGCTCTGGTTCGCCCTTCAGATCCACGAGGCCATGCACGGGTAGGGGCCGCTTGCTTGCACTTTTGCGAAACCCCACGCTATGGTGTGAAGCGTGTCACTCGCGTGACGCAACGCTTTTGATCTGCGGCGGGAGAGTCCTGCCGGTACATCCAGTCAGGCGCCGTAGGAGCAAATCCTCCCCAGGAATCTCTCAGGCCCATGTACCGCCGCGGTTAGGCAACTCTGGAAAGCAGTTCGGGTAACCGGGCTCACCGACGGTGCAAGCAGGCAACCATTCCTGCGGAATCTCTCAGGTCCAATACAGAGCGGGGAGGAACCCACATCATCGTGGCGCTCAGTGGGCGCCTGAATCATGGAGTTCCTCTTGACTGTTCAATCAACCCCCACCGCTTTCGCGGACCGGCACATCGGCGCCCGGCGCCAGGCCGACGTTGACACCATGCTCAAGGCCATCGGCTACGACTCTGTCGACGGCCTGGTGGACGTAGCCGTCCCCGATTCCATCCGCCAGGACACGGCCCTGAAACTGCAGGATGCCCTCACCGAGGTGCAGGTCCTCGCCGAACTGCGGAAGCTCGCATCCAAGAACAAGACCGCGGTCCAGATGATCGGCCAGGGCTACTACGACACCGTCACGCCCCCGGTCATCCGCCGCAACATCCTGGAAGCTCCCGCGTGGTACACGGCCTACACGCCGTACCAGCCGGAAATTTCCCAGGGCCGCCTTGAAGCTCTCCTCAACTTCCAGACCATGGTGCAGGATCTCACCGGCCTTCCCGTGGCGAACGCTTCCCTGCTGGATGAAGCCACCGCCGTGGCCGAGGCCGTGCTGCTGATGCGCCGGGCCAACAAGAACAAGACGGCCAAGGATGGCAAGACTGTCCTGGACGCCGACCTCCTTCCGCAGACCATCGCCATCGTGAAGGGCCGCGCTGAGGCGCTGGGCTTCGAGGTGGAGGTCACGGACCTCTCCGCCGGTCTGCCCGACGGCGACATCAACGGCGTCGTCCTCCAGCAGCCCGGTGCTTCGGGCCGGGTTTTCGACCACTCCGCCGTCATTTCCGATGCGAAGGAACGTGGCGCACTGGTCACCGTGGCCGCGGATTTGCTGGCGCTCACCCTCATCACGCCCCCGGGCGAACAAGGTGCCGACGTCGCCGTCGGAACTGCGCAGCGCTTCGGTGTTCCGCTGTTCTTCGGCGGCCCGCACGCGGCCTACATGGCCGTGCGTGAAGGCATGGAGCGGACGCTCCCGGGCCGTATCGTCGGCGTCTCCAAGGACAACGCCGGCGTCCCCGCCTACCGCCTCGCGCTGCAGACCCGCGAGCAGCACATCCGCCGCGAAAAGGCCACATCCAACATCTGCACGGCACAGGCATTGCTCGCGATCGTCGCTTCGATGTACGCCGTCTACCACGGCCCTGAAGGCCTGAAGGCGATCGCCGAAACCGTCCACGGCCACGCCCGCACCCTTGCCACTGCGCTGCAGAAGGCTGGTCGCGAGCTCGTTGCCGACTCCTTCTTCGACACCCTCACGGTCCGCGTCCCCGGCAAGGCGGACAAGGTCATCGCCGCCGCCGAAGCCCGCGGCATCAACCTGCGGATCATCGACGCCGACACCGTGGGGGTTTCGGTTGATGAAACCACGACGCCGGAAGTCCTCTCCGCGGTAGCCGTCGCCTTTGGTGCCGGTCCGGTGGGGGACGCCTACGGGTTCGAACTGCCCGAATCCGTAGTCCGCACCTCTGATTTCCTGCAGCACCCGGTGTTCAACACGCATCGTTCCGAGACGCAGCTGTTGCGCTACATCCGCAAGCTGTCCGATCGGGACCTCGCGCTGGACCGCACCATGATCCCGCTAGGTTCGTGCACCATGAAGCTCAACGCCACTGCCGAGATGGAAGCCATTTCCTGGCCGGAGTTCGCTTCGATCCACCCGTTCGCTCCGGACCACCAGACGGCCGGTTGGCGCGAACTGATCGAAGACCTGGAAGCCGACCTCACCGAGATCACCGGTTACGACCAGGTGTCCATCCAGCCCAACGCCGGTTCCCAGGGTGAGCTTGCCGGTCTCCTGGCGATCCGCGGCTACCACCTGTCCAACGGCGATGAGCAGCGCAACGTGTGCCTCATCCCGGCCTCGGCCCACGGCACGAACGCTGCCTCCGCGGTGCTGGCCGGAATGAAGGTTGTCGTCGTGGCGACGGCATCCGATGGCACGATCGACCACGACGACCTGAAGGCCAAGATCGAGGCCAACAAGGACGCGCTCTCCTGCATCATGATCACGTACCCGTCCACGCACGGTGTGTACGACGCCGACGTCCGCGAAGTCTGCGATGCCATCCACGAGGCCGGTGGCCAGGTGTACGTTGACGGCGCCAACCTCAACGCGCTGGTTGGCTTGGCCCAGCCGGGCAAGTTCGGTGGCGATGTCTCGCACCTGAACCTGCACAAGACCTTCTGCATCCCGCACGGCGGTGGTGGTCCGGGCGTTGGCCCGGTCGCAGCCAAGGCGCACCTGGCGCCGTTCATGCCCGGTGACGCGAACAGTGATTCTGCCGAAGGCGGCGTCGCGATCTCGGCCTCCCGTTATGGTTCCGCCGGGGTCCTTCCGATCTCCTGGGCGTACGTGAAGCTCATGGGCGGCCAGGGTCTGACCGAAGCAGCCAAGTCCGCGCTGCTGGCCGCGAACTATGTTGCCTCCAGGTTGGATGAGCACTTCCCGGTGCTCTACACAGGTGAAGGCGGACTTGTGGCTCACGAGTGCATCCTGGACCTCCGCGAGCTGACCGCGAAGACCGGCGTCACGGCCGAGGATGTGGCCAAGCGCCTCATCGACTTCGGCTTCCACGCCCCCACCCTGGCCTTCCCTGTGGCGGGCACACTGATGGTGGAGCCCACCGAGTCCGAGGACCTGGCCGAGATTGACCGCTTCATCGAAGCCATGATCACCATCCGTGCCGAAATCGAGCAGGTGGCCAACGGTGATTTCACTGTTGAGAAGTCGCCGCTGCGCAACGCGCCGCACACGGCTGCCGCCGTCGTCAGTTCCGATTGGGCCCGCGACTACCCGCGTGAGCAGGCCGCTTTCCCGGTCCACCACCTCAAGCAGGACAAGTACTTCCCGCCGGTTGGCCGCATCGACGGTGCCGCGGGCGACCGCAACCTGGTGTGCTCCTGCCCGCCCCTTACGGACTTCGAAAACTAAGGACTCCTGAGATGACTGAGAACTACACAGCCCTGTATGAGCAGCACAAAAAAGCCGGCGCTTCCTTCACGGATTTCGGCGGCTGGCAGATGCCCCTCAAGTACGAGTCCGAACTCGCCGAGCACCACGCGGTCCGCAACGCAGCCGGCCTGTTCGACCTCTCCCATATGGGCGAAGTCTGGGTCACCGGCCCCGAAGCCGCAGCGTTCCTGGACTACGCCCTGGCGGGCAAGCTGTCCGCGATTGCGGTGGGCAAGGCCAAGTACTCGCTGATTTGCAACGCCGACGGCGGCATCATCGACGACCTCATCACGTACCGTCGCGCTGACGATAACTTCCTGGTGGTCCCCAATGCGGGCAACGCCAAGGTGGTTGCGGCGGCACTGAAGGAGCGGTCAGCCGGCTTCGACGTCGTGGTTGACGACGCCTCCGCCGAGACGTCCCTGATTGCCGTGCAGGGCCCAAACGCCGAGGCGATCCTGCTGAAACTGGTACCCGCCGAGCAGCGCTCCTTGGTGACGGAACTGAAGTACTACGCGGCGGTGGAGGTTTCCATCACGTTCGACGGCGGCACCCAGGACTTGCTGTTGGCCCGCACGGGTTACACCGGGGAAGACGGCTTCGAGATCTACATCCCGAACGTTGACGCCCCCGGTCTGTGGGAAGCGCTCTTGGAAGCAGGCGAAGGCCACGGACTCATCCCCGCCGGCCTTGCCGCCCGCGACTCCTTGCGCCTCGAAGCCGGAATGCCCCTCTACGGCAACGAACTCTCCCGCCACGTGAACGCCTACGCCGCAGGTCTTGGCCCGGTAGTTTCCCTGGCCAAGGAAAGCGACTTTGTTGGCAAGGAAGCACTCGCCGCGATCAAGGCTGCCGGTGTGGGATCCACCATCGGCCAGAAGCTCGTGGGCCTCAAGGGCACCGGCCGTCGTGCCGCCCGTGCGCACTACTCCGTCCTCAAGGACGGTTCCCTGATCGGTGAGGTGACCTCGGGCCAGCCAAGCCCGACGCTCGGTTACCCGGTGGCGTTGGCCTATGTCGACGTCGAACATTCAGCGGTTGGCACCATCGTGGAAGTTGACCTGCGCGGCAAAGCGGAGCCTTTCGAAGTGGTGCCGCTGCCGTTCTACAAGCGCCAAAAATAAGAGTTTTTGTACACATAACGCCCCTATGAGGCCCTTTTGAGGGCATCAACTGTACAAAAACTCGAAGAGAGAGAAGGAATTGGAATGAGCAAGGTAGTAGCTGAACTGAAGTACTCGGCCGAGCACGAGTGGGTTGCCGCTGACGGCGACGGGGCGGTGGGGATCGGGATCTCCGCCGTCGCCGCTGACGCCCTGGGCGACATCGTGTACGTGGACCTTCCCGAGGTTGGTTCCACAGTGACCGCGGGGGAGACCTGCGGCGAGGTGGAGTCCACCAAGTCCGTATCGGATCTGTACTCGCCTGTGACGGGTGAGGTGACCGAGATCAACGACGCCGTTGTCGGAGATCCCGCGCTGATCAACAACGACCCCTACGGCCAGGGCTGGCTGTTCAAGGTCGCCGCCACCGAAGAAGGTCCGCTCATGTCGGCCGAAGAGTACGCAGCAGCCAACGGAGGCGAACTGTGAACCCGGCAGCCGTGACCGAATTCGAGCAGGTTGTGTCGGCGTCGTTGGACGCGCAGCTCTCCGAGCTGGACCCCGAGATCGCCGCGAAGATCGACGACGAACTGGGCCGCCAGCGCGACGGCCTGGAAATGATCGCATCGGAGAACCACACTGCCGTGGCTGTCATGCAGGCGCAGGGCTCAGTGCTGACCAACAAGTACGCCGAGGGCTACCCGGGCAAGCGCTACTACGGCGGCTGCGAACACGTCGACGTCATTGAGCAGCTGGCCATTGACCGCATCAAGGCATTGTTCGGAGCCGAGTACGCGAACGTGCAGCCGCACTCCGGCGCACAGGCGAACGCCTCGGTGATGCACGCGCTGATCAAGCCGGGCGACACCATCATGGGCCTGAACCTTGCCCACGGTGGCCACCTCACGCACGGCATGCGGATCAACTTCTCTGGCAAGCTCTACAACGTGGTCCCGTACGGGGTTCGCGAGGACACCCACACTGTGGACATGGCTGAGGTGGAGCGCCTGGCCCAGGAGCACAAACCGGCACTGATCGTGGCCGGCTGGTCCGCGTATGCGCGGCAGCTGGACTTCGCTGAGTTCCGCCGGATCGCTGACTCCGTGGGCGCCTACCTGATGGTGGACATGGCCCACTTCGCCGGCCTGGTGGCTGCCGGCCTGCACCCTTCGCCGGTCCCGCACGCCCACGTCACCACCTCCACCACGCACAAGACCCTCGCCGGTCCGCGCGGCGGAATCATCCTGTCCAACGACGCCGACATCGCCAAGAAGATCAACTCGGCCGTGTTCCCGGGCCAGCAGGGCGGACCGCTGGAGCACGTGATCGCGGGCAAGGCTGTCGCGTTCAAGATTGCCGCTTCGGAGGAGTTCCGTGAGCGCCAGGAACGCGTCTTGGCCGGTTCCCGCATCCTGGCCGAACGCCTGGTCCAGCCCGACGTCGCTGCCAGGGGAATCTCCGTGGTTTCCGGTGGAACAGACGTGCACCTGGTCCTGGTGGATCTGCGCAACTGCGAACTCGACGGGCAGCAGGCCGAGGACCGTCTCGCCGCGATCGACATCACCGTCAACCGCAACGCCGTCCCGTTCGACCCGCGCCCGCCCATGGTCACCTCAGGCCTGCGGATCGGCACCCCTGCGCTGGCAACGCGCGGTTTCGGGGAAGCGGCCTTCCGTGAGGTCGCTGACATCATCGCCGAGGCACTGATCGCCGACGCCGATGCGGACCTTACCGGGTTGCGTCACCGCGTTGAGGCACTCGCTGCCGCGCACCCGCTGTACCCGGGAGTTGCGAACCTCGGGTAGCCACTCGGTTGTGCCGTCCGATTCGTGGGCTCGCTGCGGAATGTGCCGTGCGAACGGCATGTTTCGCAGCGAACCCCCGTTTCCGACGAGGCGCTCCACGGCGTAGGCACGTTGATCTCCCGGGTGGGCGGTCGCTTGGGAACGGGCGCCCACATAAAGACCGGGTTGGAGGTCCGCACTGGGACCTCCGGGGGCCGGGCCGCCTTGGCTCGGGATTGGCCCGGCCCCCACATTCTTTGTCTTGTTTCACTCTTCCCTGAAAGGGATCCCGGCTATGGCTGTTGGTGTTTTCGATCTGTTCTCTGTGGGCATTGGTCCGTCGAGTTCCCACACGGTGGGGCCGATGCGGGCCGGGGCGGTGTTTGCCCGTGAGCTGCGTGAGTCCGGTTTGCTTCCTGCCGTGGCCGGGCTCCGTGTTGATCTTTATGGCTCCTTGGCTGCCACGGGCAAGGGGCATGGCACCTTCACGGCTACCTTGCTGGGCCTGGAAGGTTACGAGCCCGAGGAGATCCTGCCGGACGAGGTGGAGGAGCGGCTGGCCTCGATCGCGGAGACAGGCAAGCTCCACCTCGCCGGTGAAGTCCCCTTGCCGTATGCGGTGGAGGATATGGTGTTGCATCCGTTGACGGTGTTGCCGCGGCATACGAACGGGATGAAGTTCGCCGTGGCTGATGCTGAGGGAAACACTGTGCGTGAGGCGACGTTCTTTTCGGTTGGTGGTGGGTTTATTGTCCGTGAGGGTGAGGAGGACGCTGCGCGGCAGGAGTTGGAGGAGTCGAAGAAGGAGTTGCCGTTGCCGTTCAGGACGGCGGCGGAGTTGTTGGGCAGGTGTGCGTCCAAGGGGTTGGGGATTTCGGACATCATGTTCATCAATGAGCGGGCGTCGCGGTCTGAGGAGGAGATCCGGGAGGGTCTTTTGCATATCTGGTCGGTGATGGAGGCCTGTGTTGAAACCAGTTTGAAGCGTGAGGGTGTGTTGCCCGGCGGGTTGCGGGTCCGGCGTCGTGCTCCTGATTGGTTGGAGCGGTTGTTGAAGGAGGACAAGGACCGGAATGATCCGAAGTATTGGCAGGAGTGGGTGAATCTGATTGCTTTGGCGGTCAATGAGGAGAACGCTTCTGGTGGTCGGGTGGTGACGGCGCCGACCAATGGTGCTGCGGGGATTATTCCGGCGGTGTTGTATTACGCGTTGAATTACGCTCCGGGCATGGATCAGGCCAGTCAGCAGGACAGGGATGATGTGGTGGTGAAGTTCTTGCTCGCTGCTGGTGCGGTGGGTGTGTTGTATAAGGAGCAGGCGTCGATTTCCGGTGCTGAGGTGGGGTGTCAGGGGGAGGTTGGTTCGGCGTCGTCGATGGCTGCTGCGGGGCTGGCTGAGGTGATGGGTGGTTCTCCGGGTCAGGTGGAGAACGCTGCGGAGATCGCGATGGAGCATAATCTGGGGTTGACGTGTGATCCGATCGGGGGGTTGGTGCAGATTCCGTGTATTGAGCGGAACGCGATTGCTGCGGCGAAGGCGATCAACGCGGCGAAGATGGCGTTGTGGGGGGATGGGACGCACCGGGTTTCCCTGGACGAGGTGATCGTGACGATGCGTGAGACGGGCAAGGACATGTCCGATAAGTACAAGGAAACCGCGATGGGCGGCCTCGCCGTCAACGTCGTCGAATGCTGAAGATCAACGTAAAGGAACCCCATGACACTCGCACCTGAAAGCCGTAAGTTGCTGCGCGTTGAGCAGCGTAATTCTGCGGTACCGGTTGAACGTAAGCCTGAGTGGATCAAGGCCAAGGTCCAGATGGGTCCTGAGTTTGTCCAGCTCAAGAACCTGGTGAAGAAGGAAGGCCTGCACACGGTCTGTGAAGAGGCCGGCTGCCCGAACATTTTCGAGTGCTGGGAAGACAAGGAAGCGACGTTCCTGATCGGCGGGTCCGAGTGCACCCGGCGCTGTGATTTCTGCCAGATCGACACCGGCAAGCCCTCCCCGGTGGACATGTTCGAACCCACCAAGGTGGCCCGGAGTGTCCAGGCGATGCAGTTGCGCTACGCCACCGTGACCGGTGTGGCCCGTGATGACCTGGCCGATGAGGGTGTCTGGTTGTACGCCGAAACAGTCCGGAAGATCCACGAACTGAACCCGGGCACCGGGGTGGAGTTGCTGATCCCGGACTTCTCCGGCAAGCCTGAGCACATCGCGGCGATCTGTGATTCCAAGCCCGAGGTGTTCGCCCACAACGTCGAGACCGTGCCGAGGATTTTCAAGCGGATCCGTCCGGCGTTCCGGTACGAGAGGTCCCTGGATGTCATCACCCAGGGCCGGGATTTGGGCATGGTGACCAAGTCGAACCTGATCCTGGGCATGGGCGAGACCCGGGAGGAAATCTCCGAAGCCCTGCGGGACCTGCACCAGGCCGGATGTGACCTGATCACGATCACCCAGTACCTTCGCCCGTCCGAACGGCACTTGCCGGTGGACCGGTGGGTCAAGCCGCAGGAATTCGTGGACCTCCAGCACGAAGCCGAAGAAATCGGCTTCCTCGGCGTCATGTCCGGGCCGTTGGTGCGGTCCTCGTACCGGGCCGGCCGCTTGTGGGCCACCGCGATGCGGAAGAAGGGCTGGGAAATCCCCGAAGCCCTGGCACACATCGAGTCCTCCGGCACCACCCGCCAGGAAGCCTCCACCATCCTCGCCGCCCACGGCTAGCCCCAAAACAGACGCACGACGGCGGTCGGGCCACCTTCTGAAGGTGACCTGGCCGCCGTCGAGGGTTAAAGGGGCACTTCGGAAGCTTCGAACACCAGCGCACTTTTTGCTCAAGATGGGCACAAGATTGCCGCATCAACGTCGTAGCGCCGTCTTCGGCCGCCGCCAGGGAAGTGTCCTTTCCTTGGACAGCGTGGGAGAAGGCGAGTACTTCGGGCCCTGACAGGGCTGGAATGACGATGCGCCCGCCAAGTAGTCCGGGCGAAGAACGCGAGTACTTGCGTCACGCATGCGGGTATTTCCCAGCCTTTGTTCGAAGAAAAAATGGGGTAGCCGGAATCCTAGCCACACGACTGGCCGCGGATGAAGCATTGGCTGCATCGCTTCATCCGCCAGCAAAGGCCGGATGCTGGGGGTTGCGCTGCGGCTCCCCGGACCAGATCAACCAAGGAGTCACATCATGCGCAAGCTTTCCAAGAAGAGCCGGATCACCGCCGCTGTTGCGGGCGTCGCACTGGTAGCAGTCGGCGGCGGTGCCGCCTACGCCTACTGGACCACCACTGGTTCCGGCAGTGGCAATGCCACCAACTCTTCAGGTGGCGGAACCGTCACCCTCCACGCCACCTTCGCCGGTGGCCTTGCTCCGGGCAATTCCGTCCCGGTGAGCTACACGGCCGACAACTCCACCACGTCCGGCACGGTGGTCGGAGCGTTGAGCGCGAACGTGACCACCAATGTGGCCGGCTGCCTGCCGGCTTGGTTCGAAGTCACCGCAGTCACCTCGAACAGCCCGGTGGCAGCCAACAGCACCGGCACGTCCGTTGGCTCCGGAACGCTGAAGTTCAACGACAGCACCACCGTCAACCAGGACGCCTGCAAGGCGGCCATCGTGACGGTCAACGTCGGCAGCCTGTAAGACCTCGACGCCGGGGCCCGCCAGTTAGGCGGGCTCCGGCTCAGCCGTTTCGGCCCCTCCACCACCGCACCCAAGCCGACGTCCGAAAAGAGCTTCCATGGACCACCGCCCAGAGCGCATCGCACCGTTCCTCAGGAGTGGGGTCCTGCGTGCGATTCTGCTGGCCTTGTTGGTGGCCATCCTGCCAACCGCAGTCCTTGCTGCGAGCAACGGGCAAGCCAACGGGCAAGGCAATGGCCAGAGCAATGGCCAAGCCAATGGCCAAGCCAATGGACAAGGCAGCAATGCGAAGGCCCCGGCGGGCATCACGGTGGCGTTGTCTCCTTCCAGCCGCACGGTTGACCAGGGCCAGTCCACCACGTTCACCGTGTCGGCGACGTCGACCGGGGGCTTTGCGGGACAGTTGACCTTCACGACCAGCGGGCTGCCGGCTGGCGCAAGTGCCAGCTTCGCACCGTCGTCGGTTAACCTCACTGCCGGCGGCACCGTCCAGACGACCCTGACGGTTGGAACCGCCACCACAACAGCGGCGGCGAAGACCGATTTCTCGGTCAAGGCGGGCAGCGGGACCATGGTGTCGAACGCGGCTCCGGGCCAGTTGCAGGTCCTCGAAGTCAAGCGGTCGTTCGGCGTATCCGGTTCCGTGAATGGCTTGCTCGCACCGGGTGTCTCACGGTCGTTGGAACTGCAGATCTCCAATCCCGGCAACAAGAGCATCGCCGTGACCAACCTTTCCGTATCCATCACCCAGGTGGTCCGGACTCCGGCGGCCATTGCGAAGAACCTCCCCTGCACCACCGCTGACTACAAACTCACCCAATACTCCGGCGCGTATCCGTTGACCGTGGAGCCCGGCGTCCGGGCATTGTCGGCGCTGGGCGTCCCGGAGTCGGCCTGGCCCCGGATCACGATGCACGACACGGCCCAACTCCAGGACGGCTGCAAAGGCGCCACCCTCCAGCTCACGTACTCCGGCACGGGACAAGGCAACTGACATGAAGACCACAGCCCGGACACCCCGCACCTCCGCTCCAGGCCGGCTGGCAAGAACCGCGGCAGCCACTGTTGCCCTGTGCGTGCTCGGCGGAGCGGGATCGGCCTACGCGTACTGGAGCGCCACAGGCCTCGGGAACGGAGCTTCGGTGAACGGCACCATGCAGAACGTCACGGTGGACGCACTCGTCCCGGGCGACACCCTGCAAAGCAGCCTTGTCCCCGGGGGAACAGCTGACGTCCTCCTCCGGGCCACCAACCCCAACCCTCACCCCGTCACCATTTACGGAATTGCCGCCAACGGACCCATTTCCGCGGACACTTCTCATAACGGGTGCACAACCACCGGAGTGACTTTCACACCTCCCGCCGCACCACTCAACCCGCCGATCACCATCGCCGCGAACACCTCCATCCTGGTGACGCTGCAAGGGGCAGCCAGCATGGGAGCCACCTCAGTCTCCGCCTGCCAGGGCGCCCAATTCGCCATCCCCGTGACGCTGGAGGTACGGAAGTGAGCCAGGACCGTCAGGCATCGAGCATCAGCATGGGGCGATGGAACCGCATCATGGTTATTGCGTTGGGCATTCTCCTTCTTTCCTGCGCAGGGCCCGCTGCCAGCGCGTTCTGGGGTTCCGTCAGCAGCGGTTTCGGAGCCGCGAAGGCCGATTCCGTAGCCCAGGGCGCCAAGCCGGGCACCAGCGTGTCCGGTACCACCGTTACGGTCAACTGGACAGCCAGTACGACGGCGGGGGGCCGGACCGTGACCGGCTACAGCATCGCCCGCTACAGCTCGGCCGCTGGCGGCACGCGCGTGGCCGCAACCGGCACCTGCCAAGGCCCGGTTGCGGGCCTTTCGTGTGCCGAGGCCAACGTCCCGGCAGGAACCTGGTACTACACAGTGACGCCCTTGTTGTCCCTTTGGCAGGGCACCGAAAGCATCCGCAGCACCGGCACTACTCCTGTCACGGATACAACACCACCCAACGCGCCGGTTGTGAACGCACCGGCAGTGGTCAACGCAGCCCTCGCAGACAAGGTGCCGGTCAGCGGCACGGCGGAAGCCAACTCATCGCTCGTCCTCACTGTGACAGGTGCGGGTGCGCAACCGGTAACCCAGTCGATGGTTGTCAACAGCGCCGGGAATTGGACAGCCTTGCCCGTTGATGTCCGGAACTTCACGGACGGCACCATCAGCTACTCCGCCAAGGCTACGGATGCGGCCGGGAACACCAGTGCCGCAGGGACGGCGACCTCATCCAAGGATGCAACGGCTCCGACGGTGACGAATGTACAGCTTGGCAACGGTGGTGTCGCTGGCAAGATCGACAAGAACGACACCGTCATCGTCACTTTCTCGGAGTCACTGAAGGCCAGCACCATCTGCAACACGTGGACAAGCAACACTGCCACACAGACCCTCGGCGGCAACGGAGTGGTGACGGTCAATGTGAGCGCCGGGAACGTCCTGACGGTCACCAGTTCCGCCTGCACCGTAAACCTCGGCAGCCTGGCGATGACCGGTGCCTACGCGGGGTCGGCCATGAGCTTCGGAGGCAACGGCAGCAACGCGTCGTCCCTGACCTGGAACCCGGGGACCGGGGCAAAGACGCTTACCATCACCCTGGGCGGGGCATCGGGCACAGCCAACACATCGGTAGCAGCGGCCGCCGCAACTCTCACCGCCTCGCCGACCCTCACGGACATTGCAGGTAACCCCCTGAGCCCGGTGACATTTACGAATGCAGCCCCGGGCGGTTTCTAGACCCGGGCCGTCCGGAACACACTCCCCCTTCCAAGTCGCCAACTTCGTGATGACCACCACTATCCGGTCCAGATCCCGCAGTAGCCCAGCAACCGGAGCGTAACCTTGAGAGCGGACGCCAGTGCCGCCGTCGTACGTTTGATCCTGCGACGAAAGGCGAGCCGCCCCTTGAAGGCTGTAGCGGAAATGTTCACGATGGGTCCTGGCAACAAGGACCACCATCCCGCCCTCCGCTGCGCAGTTGGTGTGTTCGTTCCGCTGATCACGTTGACGTTGATAGGCCGACTGGATCTGGCGGTGTTTGCTTCGTTTGGAGCCTTCACGGGGATCTACGGACGCAACGAACCCCATAGCGTCCGTTTCAGGAGCCAGTTGCGCGCCGGCGGCTTCATGCTTTTCATCATTCTCCTGGCCACATTGCTAGCCCGTTTCGCCCATGCCTTGGGCATTGAAGGTGCTGAATATTCCTGGCTCTTGACCGCTGCCACTACGGTCGTGGCCGGCGTTTGCTCGGTGGTGGTTGCTGCGTGGCGGCTGCGGCCCGGTGGCTCCTTGTTTCATATTTTTGCTTTTGCTGCCATTGCGTCGATCGCAGCCCAACCGCCCCTGTGGGAAGCCCTCCTGGTGGCTGTCGGGACCACGGTTTTCTGCCTCTTGATCGGCATGTCGGCTCGTGTGCTCAAAAGCCACAGAACGCCGTGGAAACGCCCTCCGCGCATCCGGCACACCCCGGCTGAGCGACGGGCGATCTGGCTGGAGGGTGGCGGCTACCTGGTCGCTGCCGGCCTGGCGGGAACCATTGCCACGTTGGTGGGGGAGCGGCTTGGCTTCGGGCATACTTACTGGGCGATGGTTGCGGCGGTTGTTCCCCTCGTGGGGCATTCAACGCGCCACAGGGTCAGCCGAGGCATCCAAAGAATCGCCGGAACAGTGCTGGGCCTGGTGCTGCTGGCGGGCATTCTCTGGCTCAACCCTGCACCTTGGGCGATGGTCCTGGTGATCGCTGCGTGCCAGTTCGGTGCTGAGATGTTTATTGCCCGGCAGTACCTGGTGGCGCAGGTTTTCGTGACGCCGCTCGCGTTGATCGCAACGCTTCTTGCAGCGCCGGTCGATCCTGGTTTGCTGCTTCGGGACCGCATTGTCGAGACGGTCATTGGTGCCGCCGTCGGCGTTGCCGTCGTGGTGGCTCCAGCTCTCTGGCGGTGCGTGCGGACGCTTCGGCGGGCAGCCTGAGCGTGCCGTCCTGACCGCCTGGTCAGCAAAGGAGCGGTAAATCGCCTAGTATCGATTGGTTAGACAAGCGAGATACATGTCTACCAAAGGACTGGTGATGAGCGACAAAAGTGAACGTCAGGGCTATTGGTACGGGCTGGAGAGCCGCAAGCAGATGGGCGCCGTGGATGTCCTGAATGCACTCAGGGACTACCGTGCCGCCGAAGCGGATATGCGCCGACGTACCCGCGCTTCCATGGGGATGGGCGAAACCGATCTTCTTGCCTTGCGGTACTTGCTTGAAGCCGAACGCGCAGGCCGTGAGGTCGGGCCCAAGGAGTTGGCTGTCCGCCTGGGCGTGACGTCGGCTTCCATGACGTCCCTGGTCGATCGGCTCGTGAGGTCCGGCTATGTCACGAGGGAGCCGCATCCGACTGACCGGCGTGCGCTCATCCTGCGCCCCACCCCCGGCTCGGATCAGGAGGTGCGCAGCACCCTGGGTGATATGCACGCCCGGATGATGGAGGCGGCCGAAACCCTGAGCAGCGAGGACTCTGCTGTGGTGGTCGAGTTCCTTCGGCGCATGCGAAAGGCGATCGACGGGATCGCGGCCTCCTGAAGCCCTGAGTGACTGCATCCTGACTGGACATAATTCATAAGTACACATATAACTAGATAGCCAAGCTACTTACTAGGGAATGTGTGGGAGAGAACGATGACAGTCGCGCTGCGTGAACCAAGCTCCACACCAGTGGCTGAAAATACCGTGGAAGTTCTCACGGAACAGGTAATTCCCATGGGTCCCGTGCACTGCGGGTCACACATGGCCATCTCCGCCGGCCCGGCCTACGACGCCATGAAGTGGGTCTCCGTGGAGCCCATCTGGCCCGAGTGGGCATGCGGATGCGGATTCCGGATGGACATCGACGCCCTCGATCCCGTGAGCTCCGTCTGGATCGCTGCCCTTCGCAGGCAGAGCCTCCAGCACGAACTGGCGATCTCGCAGAACACCCTGGCGCTCGCCTTCAAAAAAGCTGTTGACGCCGGAGTCAACCCGCATGCCCTCGCCGAAGTGGCCGGAGTGCCTGCGGCCGAGATCGAAACCCTCCTCGGGTGACCACGCTCGACGTTGCGGCTGTCCGCGCTGATCGCGGAGCCGCAAGTGCATGCGGCGTGCCCCGGGACCTTACGTCCCAGGACAGCCTGCGCCAGGACAGCGTGGCCCAAGAGAGTGTTCACCGGGACCGGGTCATCGCCGGCCGGTACCGCCTCGCAGGACCATTGGGCGGCGGCTCGGAAGCCAACGTCCAAAAGGCATTCGACCTCCACAGTGGCGACGCTGTGGCAGTCAAGATTTTCAGGTGTTCCGACGCTGCCAACGACGCCCCCTTCCGTCGGGAAGTGGACATCCACGGCCGGTTGCGGCACAAGAACATCGTCCGGGTCCTCGGTTCCGGAACTACCGGGCACCAGGAAGGCGGAGAAATCCGGAATTTCCTGGTGATGGAGCTGGTGGAAGGAATGGATCTGCGGACCCTCCTTCATCATCAGCCGGCTTCGCCCCGCGAGACGGCCGAGTGGGTGAGCGGAATTGCGCGTGCCTTGACGTACATCCACCGCAGGGGCATCGTCCACAACGACATCAAGCCCGGCAACATCCTGGTCAAGCTCGCAGCAGACCCGGGTGGCCCCGGGGTAGCACAATTGACCGACTTTGGAATTGCCCTCACCGGCGGGACCGCCGCACCGGACTCGTCCTCGGGCACCCCGCATTACCTCAGTCCTGAAGAGGTGCGTGGCGAAAATTCCACAACCGCCAGCGATGTCTACTCGCTCGGTCTCGTTGCTCTTGAGTGCTTGACCGGAACGAAGGCATTTCCTGGCCCTCCCCTCGAGTCCATGGTTGCCAGGACTCTGGGGGAACCCCGAATTCCCGACACGGTCCGGCGGCGCTGGTCCATGGTGCTTCATGCCATGACAGACCCCGACCCTGCCGGCAGGCCGTCTGCCAGCCAAGTCGTCGGAATGTTCCGACGACTCAGCCGGTAGCCAACAATCAGGTCAATAGCGGCATGCGTTCCTATGCCGGACTAGGACCTCTTCACGAAAGAGAGAATGAAAAATGGGATTCATCGGTTGGATTGTTTTGGGTTTGATCGCCGGCGCCATTGCCAAGGCCATTAAGCCCGGCCACCAGGGCGGCGGCTGGATCGCCACCCTGCTGCTCGGCATCGTCGGTGCCGTCCTCGGCGGTTGGATCGGCAGCGCGCTGTTCAACGTCGGTATCAACGAGTTCTGGTCGATTTCCACCTGGCTCCTCGCCATTGGCGGTGCTCTGCTGGTCCTGATCATCTGGGGTCTGCTGACCCGCAAGAAGGCCTAGCGTTTCAGGAAGGCCCTGTCCCCGCGGTTATCGCCGGGAGGACAGGGCCTTTTCGCGTCTGTGGGCGGCTTTTTCGGTCACAATTTCCCGGTACGACAGCGACTGCGGGCGGCATCATCAGTTCCGCTACGCTGCTCGGAGCCACCACACTCCGTACGCCAAGGGTCACCAATGACGCACTCTTCAGCTGCCACGTCCACCACCACGGCGCCGCCCCAGCCGGCGCTGGGGTCCAGTGCCGCCGGTACGGCATTGGGCGCATTCGGCATGGCGGCTGCGGTAGGGCTGTTGTCCCTCCTCCTGCACGTCGCGGGAGAGGTTTCGCCCAGGGTTGGCCCGTCGTTCGAAGGATGGGCCGGTGACGCCAACGACTCCCCGGTTTCCGGCCTGCGGTGGATCCTCGGCGACATGACCGAGCCCCTTTTCTACAAGGCGGATCTGGCGGCGCTGGGATTGCTGGCGGGTGCATTCCTGGCCTGGCGCGTTGCCCGTGGCGGCAAGGCCTGGGCCGGCTCGCTTGCCTACGGCAGCGGGCTTTGGCCGTGGGTGCTGGCGTCGGCGTCGTTGAGCCTGCTGTTGTCCAACCTGGCGTTCGGAAGGATGCTCGACGACGGGTGGCAGCCAACGTTCGTGCCTTTCGTCTGCGCCGCGCCCGCCATGGTTCTGCTCTACGGTGCAGGATGGCGGACATGCGTCACCGGAGCCGTCCTCGGAGCAGCTACCGTGACGCCCTTGGCTCTGCTCTTCATCCCGACAGTTGCTGCCCCCTTGGGCTTGCCGCCCGTCGTCGGAAGCGTCCTGGCGATGGCGGTCGGTTCCGCCCTCACATTCTCTATTGCACGCCGCCTGCCGTGGCTTGTCCTGCGGAAGCCGAACCCGTCCACGCCAAGCCACCACCCGGCGTCGGGGGTTGGGCAGAGCTTCCGACAGGATGCTAACCGGGCCGCACGCCGGGTGCTCAAGGACTTCAGTGAAACGCACTTCTTCGCCAACGAAGCCGCCAGCCTGGGGATGATCCTGGGGGTCTCCGTGGCCTTCGTGATGAACCCCGGCTTGCCGTCATATGGTTCGGCCCTGCTTCCCAAGATCCTGTTCGCCCAGGCCCTGACATCAGCTGTCGGCGTGGTTCTATGGCGGCGCTGGTACCGGGAGGAAGGGTGGGCGGCCACGTATGCATCCGTGGTGTCTGTTGCACCCGCCGCCGTCCTGGCCTCCGGAGGTTCCTGGATGGGGATCGTCGGCGGGGCGGTACTCGGCGCCGTTCTGGCACCGCCCCTCGCCCGCGCCATCTCCGGTTGGCTGCCGTCCGGTTTCCATCCGGTGATCGGCAACACTGCCGCCATGGCACTTTCGACGGCGGTTGCCTTGCCTGTGCTGGGACTGCTGGGCCCCTAGCCTCCCACGTGATGGATGGTGAAGGCGCTGAGGAAGCCGACGGCGGCCGTCAGGCCCGTGAGGTTGTGGTGCTCTTCGAAGGCCTCGGGAATCATGGTGTCGGCCAGCATGGCCAGGATCCCTCCGGCGGCAATGGCCGTGATGAAGGCGATGACCGAGTCGGGTGCGTTTTCCAAGGCCGTGAAGCCAACAAGGGCCGCAATTCCGCTGAACACGGCGATGCCCACCCACGTGCCAAAGACGTAGGCAGGGCTGCGTCCTGATTTCTTCATTCCGGCCGTGCTGGAGAGTCCCTCCGGAACGTTCGAGATGAAAACGGCGGCGAGCATGGCCGGGCTGATGGCTCCGCCTGCCAGGAGTCCTACCCCGAGGACCACCGATTCGGGGATGCCGTCGATGAGGGCGCCTATGGCAATGGCCGTGCCGCTTCCGGGAGAGTCCTTTTCCGAGGGCTGGGCGCCGCCGGAGCGCTTACGATGCTTGGCACCGGCGCGTGAGAGGAGGACATTGGAGCCCACGAAGATCAGTGCCCCCAGCAGGAAGCCCAGTACGGTGGGCAGCAGTCCGCCGCCTTGCACGGCTTCGTCCACTAGTTCGAACGCCAGTGCCGAGATCAAGACACCGGCGCCAAAGGCCATCACCGTGGAGACGACCTTGGCGGGCACCTTCCACATCCACGCGATCCCCGCGCCGAGAACCAAAGCGCCTCCGGCCAGCGTTCCCCAGAGCAAGGCCTGCAACCACATCGGCATACGTTTTGCCCTTTCATCGGCTGATCAGGTGCACCCAAGAGTGTTTCACATGGTGCTTGGGGTGCTGCGGTTTTCTTGAGGTTTTCCTGAGGAAGTGTTGTGGGTTTGCAGGATCGGTTCTTGATCCAGGCCCGGCAAAGTATTTCTTGTCAGCCACACAGGCTGAAGAAACGGCCGGCCGGTCTCACGGTGGCCACACGAAAGGACACTGATCCCCATGGCCATCAGCCTCAAGACCACCTCCGGCAAAATCCTCGCCTCCGTCGCACTGGTCGGCACCGCAGCCGCCGTCGCCGGCATGGGAACCTACGGCGCGTTCACCTCCTCCACCTCCGCCTCCCAAGCCGTCACCGCAGGCACCGTCACCATCGCCCTGGGCGCCCCCGGACCAGCCAACACCCTCAACGTCCCCATCGCAGGCCTGCTGCCCGGCGACAAAGTCGAAAAACTCGTCACCCTGGCCAACACCGGCAACTCCGACCTGAACAACGTCACCCTCACCACCTCCGCCGGCGCCACCGCCTCCCTCCTCACCACCGACACCACCAACGGCCTGCAACTGACCATCGAAAACTGCAGTGTGCCCTGGACCGGCACCGCCGCCCCCTACACCTGCGCCGGCACCAAAACCACCGTCCTGGCCAACGGCCCCGTCATCGCAGCGAACAAAACCCTGAACAACCTCACCTCCCTGACCTCAGCCAAAACCGACAACCTCAAAGTCACCACCGCGTTCCCCACCACCGCGGACAACACCTTCCAAGGCGCCACCTCCACCATCGCCTTCGCCTTCACCGGCACCCAACGCACCGAAACCACCAAATAAACCACCCCAAACCCCGCCGGGCCTGGTCGGGCGCCCCCCTGCCCGATCAGGTCCGCCGGTGCAGCACCAACTGAACGATTTACCGCACTGAATGATTTGCCCACTCAGCGAAAGGAACGCCAGGACATGAGCACCATCGAGACCCTCAACGGACCAGCACTCCATGGCCGGCGTTCCGCTGCGAACATCCCGGCTTCCAGGGCCGCTGCCTCGCAGCCGGCCGGCATCGCCGTCGTCGAAACTGCCGTCGTCGAAACTGCAGCCGTCGAAACTGTCGTCGAAACCCGGGCTGAAGCCCCTGCCCCCAAAAGTGCCATCCGCCGCGTTACCGGCACCGTGGCCAAGGTGATTGCCGTGGCCTTGCTGGTCCTTGGCGCGCTGGTGTTCCTGTTCCTCGCGATCGGGCCACGCGTTTTTGGCTACCAGACCTCCACCATGCTGACCGGTTCCATGTCTCCCCTGATCAACCCTGGTGACGTGGTGGTGACCGTTCCGACGCCCATCGAGGACGTCAAGGTGGGCGACATCATCACCTACCACATTCCGGTGGAGGATCAGCGGGTGGAAACCCACCGCATCACCGAAATCACCACCACGGCGGACGGCGGGGTAGCTGTCCAGACGAAGGGCGACGCCAACAACGGCATCGATCCCTGGATCGCCACTCTTCAGGGCAAGACCGTGGACAAGCAGGTCGCTACCATCCCCTATGTCGGCAACGCGATCAGGGCCATCCGGGAACCGATGGTCCTTAACACCCTGATGTACGGCGCACCAGCCATCCTGGTCATCGGGATGCTGGCCTCCATCTGGACGAAAGACCCCAGCAAGTCGGCGCCGGAAGGCGTCGCACAGCCCCAGGCAGCAAGCGGTGAGTGACCGGGCGGCACCCCACCCGGGGCCGAGTCCGCTGGAACCTTGCAAGCTGCAAGCGCTGGCCGAGGAGTTGGGCGACTCCCGGCTGGCGCTGCGTTTCCTCTCCACGTACCTCACCATGCTGCCCGAAAGGATCCTCAGGCTTTCCAACGGACTGTGCGGGCACGACCTCGACGCCAGCATGGACGCGGTCCTTAGCCTCAAGATCTCCTCGGCCATGGTGGGCGCGGTGGAAACTGAAAGCCAGTGCCGGGCCATCGAGATGATGATTCGTGAGGATCATTTCGACTCGGCGGTAGCGGCGCTCCCGGAGCTGAGGAAGTCCAGCGACCGCTGCTTCGACGCCGTGCCCCAGTTGCTGGGTACCACGGAGTCCCTCCACCGGAGTCCTTGGAATCCAGGGATCGCTTAGTGGTCGGCCGTGACGGTTTCCTCGCTGTTTTTGACCTCATGCGGGACCAGGACCAGCGCCACGACAGCTAGCACGCCTGCGGCGGCAAACACGTAGAAGCCCGCCGGGTACGCGATGTTGGCCGCAACCAGGGTTCCTGTCACGGCTGGACCGACAATGGCACCAAGCCGGCCCACTCCGGCAGCGAAGCCGAGGGCCGTTCCGCGGAGCCGTGGCGGGAACAACTGGCTCACCCAGGCGTAGACCAGCACCTGTGAACTGAACACGAAGATGCCCGTAACGAACACGGCGGCGTTGAGCAGGAATTCGTTCTGGATTTTGACGCTCAGGATGGCCAGGAAGACGGCTGACAGCCCAAACCAGAGCAGCACGATTTTCTTGGTCCCGTGCTTGTCGGCCAGGACCCCGGCCAGGAACAGCCCGGCGACAGCCCCGAGGTTCAGGACGAGCAGCAGTGTCAGGCCCGTGCTGACCGGATATCCGGCGGCAGCCATGAGCTGGGGCAGCCAGGTGTTGAGGCCGTAAACCAGCAGCAATCCCATGAATGACGCCACGCCAATTCCCAGGGCGACTACCGGATACGGCTTTTGGAGCAGGTCCCGGAAACCGTTCTTGGCTGCGGGATTTGCGGAACGCGCGACGCCGGCTGCGGGCTTGGGCGCCCCGCCCGCTTGGGCCGGGGCTGCTTCAGGCAGCGACTCGGGAAGCTTCGCCCACAGGAAGGGCAGGAGCACCAGCCCGGCGACTCCACCAATGATGAACATGAGACGCCAGTTCGGAACGATGATGATGGCCAGCAGCGCGGTGGCCACGGCGCCCACGTGGTATCCGGTCATGGTCCTGGTGGTGGATTTTCCTGCCGTACCGGAAGGGGCGTAGTCGTTCATGTACGCCAGGGCTGCAGGCAGGCACGCACCAAGGCCGAGGCCTGCAAGGAGACGCATCGCCGAGAAAACCGCCACATTGGGGGCGAACGCCACGGCGATGGTGAAAACCGAGAAGCCCGCCACGCAGGCGATCAGCAGCCTGCGGCGACCGAACTTGTCCGAGAGCGGTGCAATGAAGAGCGCTCCCAAGCCAACGCCGACCAGGGAGATGGTGGCTGCGAACGTGGCTCCCACGGCGTCAAAACCTAGTTCCCCGGTCTTGATCAGTGTTGGGATAACGGTCCCGAGGACCACAAGGTCGAAACCGTCCAGGACCATGGCCAGCCAGCAAAGCCACACGGGCCATTGGGAGCGGCGGGCAGATGACATCGTTGGCATAGCGTCCTCGTTGCTAGGGTTCCGGTCGCCTGAACGTCCGGTTAGTTACGAGAGTTGTATCACCACTCTTTGTAACGCGGCACACGTCCTACCATTGAATGGAATCGATAATTCCGCTGGGTGGCGTCAGCTTAGTGCCATCGCGCAGTTTCGTGCGTCGTCCCTTACGCGCTTTCAGGAAGGTGGTGAACGGTGGCCAACTCATCATCCGGCGACTCCGTGGTCGAACGCGTCGTGCGGTTGATCGCGGCGTTTCCCGAGGGCGTGACATCGCTGCAGCTGACCGAACTCGCTGAACGGGCGGGCCTTCCGTTGTCCTCCGCCCACCGCCTGGTCCGCCAGCTTTCCCAGCAGGGGCTGCTGGATCTTGGCGCGGGCGGGACGGTGCGCCTCGGGCTGCGCTTATGGGAACTGGTCAACCGCAATTCGCCCACGCTGGCCCTGCGTCAGGCTGCCATGCCGTTCATGGAGGACATTCAGCAGGTCCTCAACCAGAACGTCAACCTGGCAATCCTCGAAGGCTGGGAAGCGCTGTTCGTGGAGCGCCTTTCCCGGCGCGGGTCCGTGGCCAACAGGGCACGGGTCGCCGGGCGGATGCCCGTCCATATTTCGTCTGCCGGGCTGGCCCTCATGGCCAACCAACCACGGGAGCTGCAGGCGGAGTACCTCAAGCACTTCCGGGACCCGGCGGGAAAGGTTACCGCCGACGTCGTGCGCCATCTCCTGGCCGAAGCCGCGCAGCAAGGCTATGCCCAGCTGGCGGGCGTTGTTGATCCGGATACCTGGGGAATCGCTGTGCCCATACTGGACAGCAAGCGCCGGGCGGTGGCGGCCCTCGGGGTGGTGGTTCCTTTGGCCGAGATGCGGCTCCAAGCGCTGGTGCCGGCGTTGCAGACCGCGGCACGTGGCATCGGACGCCAGCTGGGCGATAACAATCACAACTTCCGTTCAATGGAAGTGATGTAACGCCAGTCACTCCGTTCGGGCCACACTGATTCCAAGCTCATCCCAGCCGTTCGAAGTGCGGGGATCCGCAACGAAGCGAGGAATCATGACACGCACACCCATCAGCACCCAGGTAGCCATCATGGGCGGAGGCCCTGCCGGGCTCATGCTTTCCCATCTGCTGGCCAGGCAGGGAATCGACTCTGTGGTGGTTGAAATCCGCAGCCGCAAGGACATCCAGGAAACAGTTCGCGCCGGAATCCTGGAGCACGGCACGGTGAACCTGCTGGTCGACTCAGGAGTGTCGGACAGAGTGCTCCGCGAGGGCGACCGGCACGACGGCATCGAGCTGCGCTTCAACGGTGAAAGCCACCGCATCAATTTCAAGGAACTCGTTGGCGAGTCCGTGTGGCTGTACCCGCAGACAGACGTTTTCATGGATCTCGCCGCCCGTCGGGAGGCCGACGGCGGCGACGTCAGGTACAGCGTCTCGGATACCACCGTGCATGACCTCGAAGGCAAACCGAAGGTCTGGTTCACTGACTCGGAAGGGCAGGAGTTCGAGATCCAGGCTGACTTCCTCGTCGGTGCCGACGGATCCCGCAGCCACTGCCGCTTCCAGATCCCCGAAGCTGATCGCAAGTGGTATTTCCACGAGTACCCGTTTGCGTGGTTCGGCATCCTGGCAGAAGCACCCCGCAGCGCCGACGAGCTGATCTACGCCAATTCCAAAGACGGCTTCGCCTTGATCAGCCAGCGCACCGAGACGGTGCAGCGCATGTACTTCCAATGTGATCCCAAGGAAAACGTGGCCGACTGGGACGACGAACGAATCTGGACCGAGTTCCGCAAGCGCGTCAATGGCAACGGGTTCGAGCTCAAGGAAGGCCCGGTCCTGGAGAAGATGGTCCTGCCGTTCCGCAGCTTCGTGCACACGCCCATGCGCCACGGCAACCTCTTCCTCGCAGGCGACGCCGCCCACACGGTCCCGCCGACGGGGGCCAAAGGCCTGAACCTGGCCATCCATGATGTCAAAGTGCTCTTCGAAGGGCTCGACTCCTTCTACGCCAACGGCTCCACGGCCCTCCTGGACTCCTACAGTGATCGCGCCCTGGACCGAGTTTGGAAGGCGCAGCACTTCTCCTATTGGATGACGTCCATGCTGCACACTGTCCCGGGAGCCGACGATTTCGACCGCGCCCGCCAACTCGGTGAGCTGCACTCGGTGGTTACGTCCGAGCATGCCAAGGCGTACCTGGCGGAGTCGTACACGGGCTGGCCCACCTCGCATTGATTCCGGCTGGGCTTGGTCCCGTGGCCTGCGGTGTGAGGCCCGGGTCCTGGAGCCAGCCCGTGGAGGTAGCCCGCCGTCATCCTTCGCCCTGAACGCGACCACCATCGCCGTGACCTTGCACGGCCACCCTGGTTGAGTCCGCGTCAGGGGTGCTTGGCGTCGCGTTTCCCACGGGCGCCCCTCATCTGACGTTCGCTGGGCGGTCTGATCAGGCTTATCGCCCGTTCTTGTGTTTTGGGTGGTGTGTGGTGGTGGTTGCGTCGGGGTGTTTGGTGGGGGTCGATGTTGGGTGGGGGGATGAACCAGGGGACGCCGTTTTGGATGGTGATGCGCCAGTGTTCTTTGTGGATGAGGTGGTGGTGGTGGGAGCAGAGCAGGGTGGCGTTGTTTGTTCCTGTGGTGCCGCCTTGTGACCAGTAGGTGATGTGGTGGGCTTCGCACCAGGGTGCGGGGAGGGTGCAGTCGGGGAACGCGCAGCCGCCGTCGCGGGCGGTGATGGCTTTGCGGATGTGGGGTGGGAAGATCCGGGTGGTTCGGCCGATGTCGAGTATTTGGGAGTCGGTGCCGAGCAGGACGGGCAGGATGTCGGCGTCGCAGGCTATTTTGCGGATGGTGTTGGGGTGGATCGGGCCGGTGAAGGTCGCGGTGCCGGTACTGACAGTGTTCCGGGGGCCCGGCTGATGTGTCGCGTTGGGCTGCTTCGGGGTGTTGGTTTCTTTTGTGGCGCTCGTGGTGGTGTGGGTGAGTTGTTGGAAGAGTTCGTGGTGGTCGATGGTGACGGTGAGTTGGGGTCGGAGTCCGCCGTTGCTGGGCAGTTTCCCGGTGGTCATGGCCACGGCGCAGGCGCCGACGAGGCCGTCGAGGAGTTTCTGGGCGCGGGAGCGCCGGTCCAGCCCGGGGACCGCACCGTTCGGAACACCCGCATCCGGTGCCGACGCGGTCGCCGTGCCGTGGTCAGCGCCTAGGGCCGTGCCCTGAACCGTGCCTTGGACAGTGCCTTGGTCAGGGCCGGTGGTGTTGGTGAGTCGTGGGTTGGTGGCGGCGTTCATGGCGGTGGTGAGGGTTTCGTATTGTTCGGTGGTGGCGAAGATTTCCAGGTGGTGGAGTCCGTGGCGGCGTCGGCGTCGTAGGAACGCGCCTTGGACGTGGCGGAGGGCTTCTTCGGTGGGTTCGGGGCCGTTGTGGTCGATGTGGTCGATCCAGCGGTTGGCCATTTTGGTGACGAAGTCGGGGTCGGATTGTGTGGCGGTGGTGGTGAGGGCGTGTTCCATGCCGGTGAGGGTGTCCGGGTCGGTGAAGTGTTGGGCTTTGTCCAGGGCGGTGCTGATGATCGTCGCGGACCGGGACGGGACCTGTCCGGTGTGGAGGGCCTCGGCGAGTCTTTGACGACGGGCCGGGATTTCCTGGCCGGTTATTCCGGCTCCGGGCAGGACCTCGGTGGCGAGGGCGAGCCTGCGCCGTGCTTCGCCGATCCCGATCCGCAACCGGGCCCGCAGGAACTCCGCTGCGTTCCGGTACCCATCATCCAAAACACTGCCACCACCACCACCAGCACCATCAGCAGCAGCAGCCGGGACGGAGTCACCGCCACCGCCGCCTTCTGACTCACCGGCTGGTTCTGTCCAGCCCGTCCGCCATTCCTGGGCGCCGGACGCCGGGGACTGTCCGGGCTGCGGTGCCGGCGCCGCACGCTGCGCCTCGGTCCGGGTCCGTTCCACAGCCTGCGCCGCGACGACCTGCACGTACTCCAGCTGCCGAGACAGATCCTCTACCCGGCCCGCAAAATCAGCAGCCTCCCCAAAGCCAAACAAGCGGGCATCGGCAGCGACCGAACTACCCAGCTCGACCAACGCCTCGGAAGCATCGTCAAGATAAGAACCGAGCGCCGTCTGTGCCAGGAGAAGGGCATCTCTACCTTCGTTCAGGGATGGCCGGGGCAAGTCGCCGGAAGGGCATTGGGCAACGGACGATGGCACCCTGCCATGAAGCAGGCCTGATGAGGGAGCTCCTTCATGGTCTGAACGCGCTCCATCATGACCGGGAGACGCTGTCCCAGGTCCCACGAGCTGCCCAATCCCATCCATGGATCAACCCTGTCAGACCCTCAAGAACGCCAGAAGCCCTCCACTACCGTATGTGGAAAACACTCCGCACAACGCACTGCAGGCAGGCCCCTCAGTGCCAATCCGTTTACTAACGCGCAGCAGGCGCCCAGGCCCAGCGGCTCACAGGTGACCAGCCCCACGACGGCGGCAGCTCGCCGTCGTCGTCTGCTCGCCAAAAGTGCGGACTAAGGCAGCCGGGGTCACCGTGCCTGCGACGCTGCCGCGGCCGGTTCGAGGTCGGCGAGGCTAAGCGGGTAGGTCGGGGCATCGGGGAAGGCGATAGTGGATGTCACCGTCAGGTCCGGTCCGACGTGAACCAGCTCGCCCGACGCCATGGGTCGCCAGCCGGGGTTTTGGTCCATGGGTTCGGTGGCGAGGAGGACGTGCGGGGACCGGGAGAGTTCGGAGCTGTGGGAGCGGATCCGTGCGCTTTGGACGTCGAGGGGGCTGGGTTTGGTGGCCGGGCGGCGTTCAAGCATGTAGAGATCGTGCGTCGCCGGGTACCTGAGTGCCCACATATCCGCGGCCGTTGTCAGGATGAAATTGAGGCTGAATATGGGCAGTTCCTTGGCTACCCAGGCAACGGCGGCCACTATGCCCGCCTGGATGTCCCCGTCGGCGGCCCTGGTCTCGGCGGTAATGAGCGCGAAAAGACGCTCGCTGTCCGACTGGCCCAGCACCAGATCCATGGCCTCGAGCTCAACAAGGCGACGATCAAGTTTTTCCAGGCCCCGCAGCACCCCGTTATGGGCGAAGAGCCGGCCGTCCTGCTCGAATGGGTGCGTGTTGACCATGGTGAGGGCGCCGGTGCTGGCGTACCGCACGTGCGCCAGGAACGTGGTGCTTTTCAGGTCACGGGCTTCACGGGCGAAGGCGTGGTCCTCCCACGCTGCCATCGGCTGTTTGAAAACGTGTGCCTTACCGGCCGCGTCGAAGGTTCCGATTCCTGCGCCATCGGGTTCCCGCCGGCTTTGGGCCGAGAGGCTGTCCGGTGCATTCAAGAGCCAAAACGTTGCCCGCACTGCTTGGGCGCCTGCATGCAGCCCGAAAAGACGGCACATGGGAATCCTCTCCTTCGCATGTTTAGTGGTGGAAGCCCTCAGGCTGTTTGTCCATGGGCATGGGTGACGTGAGGCTGTCCAGGTACTCCACTGCCTTGGTGAGGTCGGCCAGAAAACTGGAAGCGAGATCACGGGTGAATCCGTTCCGCACCACGATTCTCTGGACTGTTACCTCACTCAGGCCATCAGGCAAGGGATAGGCGGGCACCAGCCAGCCGTTCATGCGGAGGCGTTCGGACAAGTGCTTGAGGTTCCATTTGTCCGTGTAGCCCTCCGTGAGCTGCCAGGCGAAAACGGGGATATCCGAGCCGTCGCTCCAGAGGGTGAATGCGTCCATGGCTCCAATCTCGCTGGAGAGGTACAGGGCTACATCCCGGGAAGTGGCCTGGACGGACTTGTACCCTGCAAAACCGAGCCTGAGGAACAGGTAGTACTGCAGGAGGACCTGGGCCCCGGGCCGGGAGAAGTTCAGCGCGAACGTGGGCATGTCGCCGCCCAGGTAACTGACGTGGAAGATCAGGTCTTCGGGGAGCGCATCCGCGTCCCGCCACACCACCCAACCCAGGCCCGGGTAGACCAGTCCGTATTTGTGTCCGGAGGTGTTGATCGAGGCGACCCGTGGGAGCCTGAAATCCCACACAGTTTCGGGCTGGAGGAAAGGTGCCACCATCGCACCCGACGCGCCGTCAACGTGGATTGGGATGTCCAGGCCGCGGCTTGCCTGGATCGCATCCAGCGCATCGGAGATCAGCTGGACGGGTTCGTAACGGCCTGTGTAAGTGACACCGAGGATGGCGACGACCCCGATGGTGTTTTCGTCCACGTACTTGTCCAGGTCGTGGCCGTCCAGCATGGGATGTTCGGCAGAGACCGGCACAAAGCGGGGTTCAACTTCCCAGTAGTTGCAGAACTTCTCCCAGCACACCTGGACTGCTGAACTCAGGACGAGGTTGGGTTTGTCGGTTGGCTTGCCGGCCTTGCGGCGTGCGTGCTGCCAGCGCCGTTTCAAGGCCAGTCCGCCCAGCATGCAGGCTTCGGAGGATCCGATGGTGGACGTGCCAATGCTTTTCCCGGGATCCGGTGAGTTCCACAGATCGGCGAGCATCCGCCAGCACCGGGTTTCGATGAGTGCGGTTTGGGGGTACTCGTCCTTGTCGATCATGTTCTTGTCGAACGTCTCGGCGTACAGGGTGGACGCTTCGGTCTCCATCCACGTCCCTACGAACGTTGCGAGGTTCAAACGGGAATTGCCGTCCAGCATCGCCTCGTCGTGGACAACCTGGTATGCGGTGGCGGGCAGGGATTCACCGTCCGGAAGGGTGAACCGGGGAAAGATGGTGGATTCTCCGGGCCTGCTGAACAGGGGATTGAGTTCGACGGCGGTGTCCGGTTCGTGGTGGGACGTGCGGTGGGATCTGCTCACGGGGCAACTCCTTGGATTCGTTCGCTCGCGGTGGGGCAACTCGTCTGCGGCTCACGCTACCCGTGGCCGGCCACGCACCCAAGTATTGGACATGCTCGACGGCGGGAGGCCGCCGTCGGACGTCAGGACCGTTCCGGTCTGGAAACTGCCGCTATCGCAAAAGCCGCGACGATGGGACGATCATCCTATGGGCGAACAAGAGAAATACCAGCCCGCCGAGCCGGCCGGCATTGCGTCAGAGGATGCGGGAGCTCCAACAACCCAACAGATGCGGACCGTCGGGCAACGCAGGCGCGAAGCCGAGCGCAAGCTTGACCTGCATCTGGAAGAGGCGCGCCACAAGGGTGAGGCTACTGAAGACGGGGATCATTCCGAAGGGTAGAGCCACTGGAACTCCCGGCGCCGCCAAACGGGGTGTCGCTCTTGCGGGCCTCCCCGTGGTGCAGTTGCAATGCACTGTGAATCAGCGGGAAGTGGCTGAACGCCTGGGGAGTGTTGCCCAGTTGCCGTTTGGTGCGGGGATCCCATTCTTCGCTCAGCAGGCCGACGTCGTTGCGCAGGCTGAGCAGCCGCTCGAAGAGTTCTGTGGCTTCGTCTGTGCGCCCGATGCCAAGCAACGCGTCCACCAGCCAGAACGAACAGGCCAGGAAGACCCCTTCGTCGCCAGGTAATCCGTCGTGTCCGGGCTGGGTCCGGTACCGAAGAACCAGTCCGTCCTCCGTAAGGCCCTTCCGGACGGCGTCCACGGTCCCGGCCACGCGCGGATGCCGGTGCGGCAGGAAACCCACGCGGGGGACCAGCAGCAGGCTCGCATCCAGTTCCTTGCTCCCGTAGGACTGCACGAAGCTGTTGAGGTCCTCGTCGAAGCCCTTGGTCATGACGTCATTGTGGATTTCGCTGCGGAGCGCCGCCCAGCGGTCATGCGGGCCGGGCAGTCCGGAGGTCCGCACGGCTTTGACCATGCGGTCGGCCGCTACCCACGCCATGACTTTTGAATGGGTGAAGTCCCGGCGGGGTCCGCGCATTTCCCACAGCCCGTTGTCCGGCTGGTTCCAGGCCCCTTCGAGGTATTCCATCAACGCCACCTGGATGTCCCAGGAATTGTCGACGGTGTCCTTGAAAGCGGCCCGGGTCAGTGAAAGTCCGTCCAGGACTTCGCCCCACACATCCAGTTGAAGCTGCGGAGCTGCCGCGTTCCCGGTTCGGACAGGCGCCGAACCTTCATACCCGGACAGCCACGGAATATCGGCCTCCGGAAGCCTGCGCGCGCCGTCGAGTCCGTACACGATCTGAAGTTGTGAGGGGTCGCCGGCGATGGCCCGCAGCAGCCAGTCGCGCCAGGCGGAGGCCTCTTCCGTGTAGCCCGCGGCGAGCAGAGATTGCAGCGTCAGGGTGGCGTCGCGCAGCCAGCAGTACCGGTAGTCCCAGTTCCGCGGGCCGCCTATCTGTTCGGGCAGGGACGTCGTGGCGGCGGCCACGATGCCACCGGTGGGGGCGTAGGTGAGCGCTTTGAGGGTGATGAGGGACCTCTCGACCGGCTCCTTGTACTTCCCCGCTATCTTGCTGCGGCCGATCCACTCGAGCCAGTACGATTCCGTGGCGTCAAGCGCCCGCAGGGGGTCGATGCGCCGGGGTTCGCGCTCATGGCTGGGTGCCCACCGCAGAACGAACGGGACCCGGTCGCCGGCACGGACGGTGAAGTCGCTGTAGGTCCGGTTTTCCCGTCCCATGAGCGGGGCGTGGGTGGTGAGGTAGGCGGAATCCGGCCCGGCAACAGCGCTGATGCCGTGCTTGCTGCGACGCACCCAGGGCACGACGCTGCCGTAGTCGAAGCGGAGGACGAGTTCCATATGCATGTCCACCTCGCCGGACAAGCCTTCGACGATCCGCACGAGGTCCACGGCGTCGTCGCGGACGGGCATGAAGTCGATGACCTTCACCGAGCCGCCGTCGACTTCCCAGACAGTCTCCAGGATGAGGGTGTCTTCCCGGTACGCGCGGCGGGTGCTGTTGCCGCCGTCGGGAGTGCCGGCAGGTGCCAGGAGCCAGCGCCCGGCTTCGGGCGTGTGCAGAAGCGCCGCAAAGCAGGCGGGCGAGTCGAACCTCGGCAGGCACATCCAGTCAATGGACCCGTTCCGCCCCACCAGGGCGGCAGTGTTCAGGTCCCCGATGATTGCGTAGTCCTCGATCCTGGCCATGGAACCGATCCTAGTCTGCGTCGCCGGCCTCCTTGGTTGAGGCTCGACGGCGGCAGTCGTCGCCGGGGTTTGGGTCTGGTCTCGCTTTCGAGTGCGTGCTACCACTGTCGTAGGAACAAAACCCTGAGGAGAAGTTGTGGCCGAAGACCTGCCTGTCCTTGTTGTTGGCGCCACGGGTTTCCTGGGCGGCCAAGTGGTTGATGAGCTGTTGCGCCGCGGAAGGAAAGTCCGTGCGCTGGTTCGCCCGGGCTCCAAAGCCGCCAAGCTGGAGGCCAAAGGGGTTGAGGTCGTCCGCGGCGACATGCTGGATACCGCCTCGCTGATCGCGGCCATGACGGGCGTTTCCGCAGCAATTTCGACGGCGGCCGGCTATACCCGGAATGACAGGAATGCCAAGGTGATCGACAGCTACGGCAACAGCAACCTGGCCGTCGCTGCCAAGTACGCCTCCGTGCCGCGCTTCGTGCTGATCAGCATTCTCACCTGCGACGAAACACCCCAGATCCCGCATTTCTGGAACAAGAAACTGGCGGAGGACAAGTTCGAGGAACTCGGCGTACCGTTTGTCGCGCTGCGTCCCGGCGCGTTCTTCGACCAGGCTGTGGGAATGGGCGGGGATCCTTTCGCGAAGGGGCGTTTCGTGTGGCTCGGTTCCAAGGACGCGCGGCTGACGTTCGTACTGGCAAGCGATCTCGCCGCTTACCTGGCAGCTGCCGTTGACGCTGACATTGTGGACGGCGAGCGCATCGATATCGGGTGGACGCGGCCGCTTAGCATGCAGGAGGCGGCCGGAATTGCAGGTCGTCGGGCGGGAAGGGAGATCAAGGTGCGGTCTGTTCCGGCCGGGGCCATCAACGGGCTCGGCAAGGCCACCGCCAAGGTCCTTCCACTGGTGGCGGACATGGCCAGCATGGTGGCGTGGTTCGAGACCGGGAAGTATGTTGCGGACACTACCCGCCAGGAGCAGGTCTTCGGTCCTGTGCCGACCCCTGAGGACGCCATCGGCCGGGTGGCTGCGCGGTACGGCCACTAGCAGCCATGTCTTTAGATGGCTGGCGGGCACGGTAAATCATAAGTATCCTGATGACACGGATCCGGCCACGCCCTGTACATGCGCCGGACATACATGAGGAGCACGTTATGAGAATCGGTTCTTCCATTGCCCTGATTGCCATCGGAGCTATTCTGGCTTTCGCGCTCGCCCCCGGAATCATCCCTTTCCTGGACCAGGTCCTGGTCGGTTACATCCTGATAGTGGTGGGAGTCATCGGCCTTATCATTTCGATCGCCATGTCCAACAGGACCCGCCGCACGGTCGTTGAGCGCCGCGGCGATCCCCACACCGTCGTCGAACGGCGCCCCGAGATCTAGCAGCCACAGCCAACGAAAGAAGCGCACGACGGCGGCCTCCCGCCGTCGTGCGCTTTCTGCGTCCGGTGCGGGGCTGGTCCGGCCCTACCGCCCAACGGCGTAGGCTGCTGCCATGGAGCAGACATTCGACATCGAATTGGTGAATCAGAACGAGTACCTGGTGCGTTGGGCTTCGGAAGGGCAATCCGGGGAATCCCTGATCCACACCAATCCCGCGTTCCTGGCCGAGGTGGGGCTCGAAGGCATTGATGAGCAGCGGATCGTGGAAGAAACCACCAGCTACCTCGCCGAACGCCAGCCGGTCATCGACTTCCCGCAAACGGTGGACCTGGAAGAAATTGCGGCGGCGTATACGGACTACACCGAACAATTGAAGTCGCGGCTTCAGGCCAAATAGGACTTCCGCGTCACGATCCTGCCTTTTCCGCTACTTAACCTGCGTCCGGTCAGTCGGCATCCAAGGGAGTAGCGGCCATCAATACCTTCACGCCCGAATCGATCGCTGCATGGGCATCATCCCTCGATTCCAGGACCACGCTTTGCTTCGACATCGCCGGGATTCATCGGGGCAAGGTGACGTTTTATGCTGGGCCAGGGTCAGCCGGGAACCAGGCAATCGCAGTCTTCGATCTTCCCGGAGCCGGAACGTTCCTTGCACGCCACCTTGGTGGGGCATTGGAAGACTGGGTAGCCGGCCTGCTTGAGGAAGCCAGGAGACTTGCTCCGGAAAGGCCTGTTCAGGCCTGAACGTCTGCCGCGATGCGCTCGCCGTTGAAGTACTCAAGCTGCCAGCCGTCAACAGGGTGATGGTGGGCGAGGTTCAACACAGCGTTCTGGACACTGTCCAGGGTGCGGCCAATCGCGCGGCTCAACGTCAGCCGGATCAGCGTGCCGTGGGCAACCACCAGAACGCGCTTGCCCGCGAACTCCTGGGCCAGGGACTCCAGCGCACCAATGCCGCGGGCTGCAGCGTCGTCGTCACTCTCGCCACCGCGGAAACCGCCGGGGATGCGCAAGGCCTCCAGTTCCGGTCCGGCCTGCAAGCCTTCCGCCGGCCCAAAGCTGCGCTCAGTGAGGTCCGGCACCAGCCGGGCCACGGAGAGTCCCAGTCCGTCGGCGATGATTTCCGCCGTTTCTGCCGCCCGGCTCAGCGGCGAGGACACTACCGTGTCCCATTGCTGGCCGGACAGGAAGGCGACGGCGTCGCGCGCCTGGCCGCGCCCGACGTCGTTCAAGGGGATGTCAGTGGCTCCCTGCAACCGGCGCTCCGCGTTCCAGTCGGTCTGGCCATGGCGGACGAGGGCGAAAGTTGTGAGGGTCATGCTTCCCATTGTGCCCTGCCGGCCAAAGGGGCGCAGTTCCCTGCGTCACGTACGGAAACGCCCGACGGCGGACGGGCGTATCGCCCTGATGAGGCCCTTCGTGAAGCGTCCCATTGTCCTTACCGTGATTTAATCAGTATCCTGATGACTTATCTGGTGAAACCGGATGATGCTGTTTGAGCTGTGTTGCTCAGGCCGCGAGGGCTGAAGCAACCGGCCAAGCGGCTACGTGAAATGTGATTGACGGCATTACTTGGTACCGGCGGGCAGAGATTGGGTCCGTGCCGCGCCAGGTGGTCCCAAAGGACGTGACAACCGTGGGCTACAACGAAATAACCGTGGGCGCTGGCGCCCCCGATTCCGTGAACGGCACGGAAACAAGCGGCGCACTCGATGGCCGCTACCAACTTGGACCTCTCCTGGGCCGCGGCGCGATGTCCACTGTCCATCAGGCGACTGACCTGGTCCTTGGCCGTGAGGTTGCTGTAAAGATCTTCCTTCCCGGCTCCGGCGACGAATCGTTCCGCACCCGCCAGGAAACCGAAATGCGCCTCCTCGCTGCCTTCGACCATCCCGGACTGGTGGCAGCCTTTGACGCGGGCGTCGATACGCGCAACGACGAAGAACGTGCCTACCTGGTCATGGAACTCGCCCAAGGGCGGGACCTGCGCGCCCTCCTGGCCGACGGGCCGCTCACTGTTCCCGAAACCGCGCGGATCGGGATCCGGATCGCCGGAGCCTTGTCCCAGGTCCACGAACACGGCGTCATCCACCGTGACATCAAGCCGGCCAACATCCTGGTGTCCGACGACGACGGGCTGGCTCAGTCGGTGAAGCTGGCGGACTTTGGGGTCGCCCTGGTGATGAACGATAACCGCCTCACCGCGACCGGATTCACCGTTGGCACGGCGCAGTACCTCAGCCCGGAGCAGGCGCAGGGCCTGCACCTGACGCCAAAAAGCGACATCTACTCGCTGGGCCTGGTGCTCCTGGAATGCCTGACAGGTCATGCGGAGTATCCGGGTACGCCGGTGGAGACAGCCTCGGCGCGTCTTCATAGAGCCCCGCAGATTCCGCTGGAACTGCCTGCTCCGCTGCGCTCCCTCCTGGAGGCGATGACGGACATGGACCCGGAAAAACGACCCGCGGCCCAGGACGTGGAGCAAGCGCTGTCGGAGGAGGGTGTCCAATCAGGGCGCAGGACTGCGATCCTTCCGCCCGTCCCGCAGCGGACTCCGCTTCAGGCGCCGACGGCGTTGACGCCCAATGCGGGTGGCCTTGCCACCCGACCGGCGGCTATCCGGCCGCGGAACAGGAAGCCGGCGACGGTTGCCGGAATCCGTGACTTCAGTAAACGGCGGCCCAAGACCGCACGGGGTGTGGCAGCTGCAGCAGTGGCCATTCCCCTCGCCCTGCTGGTGCTTTCCCAAGGGCTGTCCTCGGCCGGCAATACAGCCGACCCGTCCCGGCCTTCCGATAACGGCGTGTCGCAGGCCGATCCGCAACCTTCCTCGCCGATCCTTCCGGTGCCGGCAGCTCCTTCGCCCTCCGCGGTTGTGCCGGCGGAAGTAGTCAACGTGCCAGGGACATCGGTGCCGGAGCAAGCCCCGGAACCGGTGGTGCAGGGCATCCCCGTTCAGGACCTCCCCGTCCAGGCCCCCTCAGGCCAGTCTCCGGCAGATATGAACGGCGCGGACATTGCCAAGACCAAGAGCGATGGCAAGAGCGACAAGAAGCCTGGGAAAGACAAGGCCGCAAAGTAGCCCGGCTTCTACGTCCCGGCCGGAAAACTCACCGCAATAGTGGTGCCGCCGCCGGGGGTTTCGGCGATGCTGAGGTCGCCGCCGTGGGCTTTCGCGATGCTGCTGCAGGTTGCCAGGCCCAGCCCGGAACCCGGGCCGTCGCCTTCCCGGCGCAGCCGCACCAGGGGTTCCAGAACTTTGTGGCGGTCCTCGGGTTTGATGCCCTTGCCGTTGTCCGCGACGTAGACGGTTGCGCCATGGTAATTGGAAACACCGCTGATGCTGACCCTGGGATCCCGCTCGGGGCTGCGGTAGTTCATGGCGTTGGACAGCAGGTTCTGCAGGAGTGTACGCAGCTGCCCACGGTCCGCGTGCACAGTGATGTCCTGGACGTCAACGATTCCGTCGTTCTCTATTCCAAGATCCCTCACCACCTCTTGGGTGACCTCGAGCAGCGAGACGCGGGCAGGCTGGATGCCGCCACCGACGCGTGAGTAGCTGAGGACGTCTTCCAGCATCCCCAGCATCCGCCGCCCGCTGGCGCCAATGCGGTCCAGGTACCGTGCAGCAGGGCTGTTGGGCTCAATGTCGGGGTCGTCCTCCACCAGTTCGACGTATCCGAGGATGGTGGTCAGGGGGATGCGCAGGTCATGGCTTACCCGTCCGGCGAATCCTGCAAGCTTGGCGTTGCTTGCCCTGAGCTCGGAATAGGTGCGGTCCAGCTGGGCGGTACGGTGCTGAAGTTCCAGGAGCTCAACCACCTGCTTGGCCAGGACCTCCAACATCCCGAGCTGTTCCTGGCTCAGTTCCTTGGTCTCGCCCGAGAAAACACACAAGGTTCCCGGCACGAAGCCCGATTCGGTTTGCAGCGGCACCGACGCGTAGAAGCGGACGTTGCCTATCTCTCCCGTGACAAAAGGGTTGTCGGCAAAGCGTGGATCCCGGGAAGCGTCTGCCACCACCGTCCGCTCCCGGGAGAGGAAGACCTTGGCGCACATCGAGTCCTCCCGGGAACAGACACCGGGCTCCACGCCCCAGGCCCCGATTTGGTGCTGGTATTTGGCGCTGATGATATTGACTACCCCAAACGGGGCACCGCAAAGCTCAGTGGCGAGCCGTACAAGGTTTTGCAGGGCGCTCATGACTGCGGCATTGGGAAGGAGGACGGAATCCACTGCCGGATCAAGGCCGTATTCCTGGAGTTCCATGTCCCGGCCGAAGTCCGTAGTGAAAGCCAGCCGTCCCTGAATTTCCGTCATTGAAACAACCCCCAGCAGTCTTTTGAATTCCCTGCCGATACTACCGGGAGGTTGGCCCCGGTGGTTTACTGGGACGCATGACCGAGCAGGAACCGGCCGCCGCCGGGTCTACTGGCAATGTCAATCCTCTGGAACGCACGCCCGCGGAGAGAACACGGACCTTCACGGGGATCCTGGTCAACACTGCCCTGGCCAACATCACCACCAGCTACCTGTGGTTTGCGCTGACGTTCTGGGTGTACCTGGAGACCCGCAATGTGATTGCCACGGGCGTGATCGGCGGGGCCTACATGCTGCTCATTGCGCTGTCCAGCATTAGCTTCGGCACCTTCGTGGACCGCTACAGGAAGCTCGCGGTGATGCGCTTCGCCGCCGGATTTACGCTGGTGATGTTCGTGCTGTCCGGGGTGATGTTCCTGCTGACGCCGGAACAGGCGCTGTTGGACCTGTCCCAACCGTGGTTTTGGATCTTCACCTTGATTATCCTTGTCGGCGCGGTGGTGGAGAACATGCGCAACATCGCACTGTCCACCACGGTCACCATCCTGATCGAACCGGACAAGCGTGCCAACGCCAACGGACTGGTGGGGATGGTCCAGGGGTTGATGTTCATCGTCACCTCGGTCCTTTCAGGACTGTCAGTGGGACTCCTGGGAATGGGCTGGACCGTGGTGGTGGCCTTGGTGCTCACAGCCCTGGCCTTCGCGCATCTGCTGACGTTGCGCCTGCCGGAGGAGGTCCGGGCAGCAGCATCCGACGCCCACGGTGGGTTCGATCTTCGCGGATCCTGGGCAGCCGTCATGGCCATCTCCGGGTTGTTCGCCCTGATTGTTTTCTCCACCTTCAACAATTTCATCGGCGGGGTCTACATGGCATTGATGGACCCTTACGGCCTGGAGATGTTCCCCGTGGAGATCTGGGGCACGGTGTTCGCGGTCGGCGCCACCGGCTTCATCCTGGGCGGGGCGCTGATCGGAAAGTTCGGGCTCGGCTCCAACCCTTTGCGGACCCTCCTCATCGCAGTGGCGGTGATGGGGCTCGTCGGAGCTGTCTTCACCATCCGCGAATGGGCTTGGCTCTACATTGCCGGGATTTGGCTCTACATGGCACTGGTTCCGGTGGTGGAAGCAGCTGAGCAGACGGTCATTCAGAAAGTGGTGCCCCTGTCACGGCAAGGAAGGGTCTTTGGTTTCGCCATGGCCTTCGAATCCGCAGCGGCCCCCATCACGGCGTTCCTGATCGCGCCGATTGCCCAGTTCTGGATCATCCCCTACGCCCGCTCCGCGGAAGGTGCCGCGCAGTTGGCGCCGCTTCTGGGGGAAGGAACCTCCCGGGGCATTGCCTTGGTGTTCCTGGTGGCGGGCCTGATCATGATCGTCGTTGCCCTGCTTGCTTTCCTGGCCCCGGTCTACCGCAGGGTCACTGCCTCCTACGCGCAGGCAGCCGAGGAGGAACAGAGCGAGGACGCGGACAGCCCGTCCTCCCGTTGAGCCGCGGTCAGGCGTCGATTTTGGCCACCAAAACCTCGACGACGGCGGGTACGTTTCCCAGGTGTCTGCGGATCGCCGCGGCTACTTCGCGCGCCACTTGCGGGGCCGGCAGGAGGCTTCCGACGCCGATCCGGGCCTTGACGGCCACCACGCCGTCCTCCCCGGCCAGGCTTATCAACGGCAACTGTTCGCCGGTTACTGCCGCCACTGCTGCGCCGGCAATCGACTGCCACAATGGCTGGGCCGGATATACCGCTGAGACTCCCTCCACTGCCTGGACGATGCCGAGCAGTTCGTCGGCCAGGGCGGGAGACTTGGCTTCCACATGCTCCGTCATGGCTGGTCCTCCTTGTTCGGGGTCATGCCTGGCTTGTTCGGGGTCATGGCTGGCGCGGGGCGCTCCAGCACATCGGTGACAGTGATGTTGATGGCTTGGATGTTCAGTTCGGTCTGGACCTCCAGTACCTTCGCGAGTTCGTTGCGCAGTGCAGCCGCGCGCTCTTCCATGGCGTGTCCGTAGACCACTGCGATCTCCACCTCCACAGTGATGCCGGCTCCCGGCACGGTAATGTCGCCGAGCAACCTGCATTTACCCGCGGCCGTTCCCGGGAAGGAATCGGCCACCGAACGGATCAGGGCAGACACCGAGCCCTCGGTTTCCCAAAGGGTGTCCTGCGGGTCCGCCGCGCGCAGCGGGATGCTCCGTCCGGGCCGCAGCTCCAGGCGCAGGTTGTCCAGGATGGTCTGCATCCAGTCATCACTGCCCGAACCGGCGTCGGCTACGTCAGCTGTCAGCAACTCATTTCCGAGTTCCGAGAGCCGGCGCAGGGAGGCCAGTCCGGCCTGGCACTCAGGGCATGAGTCCAAGTGCGCCGGATCCGCAATCTCGCCCGTGTCCAAATAGGCACTCAGTTCCGCGAGACTGTGTCCGCATTCCAAGGCATCGCCGGGGGTTTTCATCGCCACTCCTCCATTGTGCGTGCAAGGGCAATCCGTGCCCGGGCCAGGCGGCCGCGGACGCTGGCGGGGCTGATATTCAAGGTCAGCGCAATCTCCTCATAGCTCAGGTCATTGAATTCCTTGAGTACCCAACAGCGCCGCTGCTCCTCGGGCAGCCGGGCGAGCGCCGACTTCAACGCATCCACCCGGGAGGCATTGACGGCGGTGCTTTCCGGGTCCGGGGTCCGTTGGCCGGACGGGGCATCGACGTGATTTTCGAGATCGTCCAGGGCCAGGTGGTTGCGCCGTTTTCGCAGGTGGTCGATGCTGCGCGTGCCCACAATGCGGAGCAGCCAGCTCTTCACAGCTGTAGGATCACGGAGTTGGTCCAGCTGTTTCCAGGCCTGCATCAGGCTTTCCTGGACGACGTCGTCCGCGTCAGCCAAGGTGCCCGTGAGTCGTCGTGCAGTGGCCCGCATCAATCGACCATGGCGCCGGGCGAGTGCTTCGAAAGCTGCAGTATCACCATCTGCTGCCCTGCCTGCGAGCAACGCGTCCGGCACGAGGTCCAGCTGCTGCTGTGCGGTGGGCGAAACCGCAGGTGAACCAGTCACGTTTCTGCCTTTCAAGTGGTGTGAGTCCGGCTGATCCTCGGATGGGCAGGGACGGTCCCGCCATGAAGCGGAACCGTCCCTGCTCCCGTCCTACTTGTCGGTGAAGCCTTCCTTGAGCTTCCGGGCAGCGTCCTTGATGTTCCCGGTGATGTCGGCAGCAGCGTCCTTGACCTTCTCGCCGGCTTGCTGGAGCTTGGCCTGGGCCTGATCCTGCTGGCCTTCCCGCTCGAGGGTGGAATCGCCGGTGAGCTTACCGGCGCCCTCCTTGGCGGCGCCAAGTTGCTCGGTGGCGGCATTGTTGATCTTGTCGTTGATTCCCATGGTGTTCCCTTTTCTTTTCGGTGCGCGGCTCTGAGTTGCCGTGCAGTTTGTTTACGTGGAGTACTTTGGGCTGACTGTCACCGGGCGCGCCGCGATGAGGACACTTGTGTCCGGGTGCCGCTGGTGATTCGCACCAGGACGGGCATCGGATGTCCCAGCCAGGCATCAATTTCCTGGAGCAGTTGTTCCACCGTGTCGCCGATATCCCGGGGGGATGCGCCTTTGCGGGCTTCGAGCCGCAGCCGCAGAGCCGTTCCGCGGCGTGATTCCCAGGCTGAGACGGAGGTCGCCAGCACGTCGGGGTTTCCGTTGAGGGCTTCCTTGATGGCTGCGGAAACCAGCCCCGCGTCCACGACCGTCCGGCCTGCGTTGCCCTCTGAGCGTTCGGCCAGGCGGGGTGTCTTTCCGCCACCCTGCGACGCCAGCCATGCTGCGCCAAGGACCGCACCGGCCAGCAGCACGGCAACTCCCAGCGCCAGCCACCAGCTCCGAACCGGGTCCGGCAAGGGGGCGGTGCCTGCCAGGTTGCGCACGTGCTCCCGAACAGAGGAGAGGTTTGTTTCCCAGAAACCTGCGGCCCCGGGGAGGGTGCCGGCCGCGATGAGTGCGGCGCCGGCGCCCAGCAGGATGATCCCCAGGATGGTGAGCAGGATCCGGTTGAGGGCCCGGTTCGTGTTTCTCATTGCCCTACCGCTCCTTCGTTCAGAATGTGGACGCTGGACCTGACGGGGCGGTCCAACGCATAGGCGGCCAGTTCGCCGTCGACCGCTGCCTGGATGTCTTCCACCGCCAGTGGTTCGCCCGACGTCGGACGCACCTGGACGCGTACGGAACGTCCGCCGACGGTGGTGGTCACCTGGCCCGGGGCCAGGCCTGCGGCGCGTCGGGCCGCCTTGGAAACCGCCGCCGCAATGACTTCGTGGTCCACCACGACGGCGGCGCGTGCGCTGCCGAGGGCCCGGCGTTGCCTGCGGCCGCTGCCGAGGGCAAGTCCAAGAAGCAGCAGTGCCACGATTCCCAGTCCGGCTCCGGCCGCCACCATGCCTGCCTGTGTGGTGTTGGCCGGAAGCTCAATCAGCCACCGGAGCATCTGGGCCGGGCTGGCGAGCACCGGCTGGTCCTTGAGCAGCCACAACACTGATTCCAGTGCCAGCCACAGGAAGACGGCTATCAGGAGGGACGCGGCCACGATTGACGGGACCGCCCTCGAGGAGTGGGTTTCGCGTCTGATCAGACGGCGGCTTGCCGTGTCCTTGCTGATTCCACTGCTCATTCCACTCTCCTTTCCCTGGGCTGTTCGGCCTTCCCGCCGGTGAGGCGGATGTCTACCCGGCCTATGTCCAGGCCAGTGATTTCCCGCCCCCGCGCCACGATCTGCTCCCGGGCGGATTGGGCCTGTTCGAATACCGTGTCCCCACCGTTCCGTGGCTTCAGGAGCTGGGGGAGGGCCAGCTTGACGGACACACTGACGCCGAGCTTCCCGGCGTCGTCGTCCAGCGTTGCTGACACGTTGCCCGTGGCCACCCGGAACGCGTTGGCGGTGACCGATTCCACGGTCTTGCGGATGGCGGTGTGGGTGAGGCGGTTGTGCCCGGCCCGGTCCCCGGCGTCCATGCCAGGCCGAGGGCCGGCTGGTGCCCGGTTCATGAGGAGGAGCGCTTGCCCCGCAGGGCATCAAGCACCCCGCGAAGGTCAAGCTTTCCCTCGGCGGAACGGCCCAGCACCGCACCGACCCCCATGAACAGTGCCGTGAGCAGCAGGCCCCAGAATCCGAAGGCCAGGCCTGCCAGGGCGAGGACTGCCCCTATTGCCAGGCCGGCGATGGTGGGACTCATGCGACCCTCGGCTCACGCTCGATGTCGTCAGCGTCCGCGTCGTCCGACGGAACATGGATGTCCGTGATGGTGACGTTGACCTCGGTGACTTCCATGCCCACGAGGTCCTCGATCGCGGTGTAGACGGCATTGCGGGCGTTGTCCGCAACTTCCTGGAGCGGGTGGGGGTATTCGACTACCAGCGTCACGTCGACGGCTACCTGGGTTTGGCCCACTTCCACGTTGACGCCCTGGGTGAGGTCCTTCTGGCCGACCTTCTCCCGCAGGTTGCCGATGGCGCGGGCTGCGCCGCCGCCCAGGGCGTGTACGCCAGGGATTTCCTGGATGGCGATGCCGGCAATCTTGGCGACTACGCCGTCCGCGACCGTGGTTGCGCCTCGGCCGTCCTTGCCCTTGTCCCTTTCCGGAGCGTCCACAGTCGATACAGAGCTGTTTTTGGTGTTCTTGGCCGGAACGTCAGCGGGGGTGTGCGTTTGGATCGTCATGGCGATGGCTCCTTGTCTGTTGTGCGGCGCTTGTTGTGCGCCGTCATGAATAAGACGTACTGGCCAGGGAATTCCTCACGCTCGAACTCCTGTGATCTGGGTCACTGCCCATGCGAGGCGCTGGCGCATGTAGTTAGTTTGCCATATAACTAGTTTATCGAGACACATTTTCACGGGAGGGGTACCAAATGACTGCAGTGGTTATGACCGGGACGAAGGACGCGACTCTTCCGGAAATCTTGAAGGAAGCCCCTGTTTCCACGCCGTCGAAAAGAACCGGGCTTCTTGACCTGGTGTGGACGGCGGCCGCCCGAGTGGAGGGTCTCCAGTGGGAAATGGATGAGGCCGAGGAGTCCTTGGCCCAGGCCATGCGAAGCGCAGTGACGGCAGGAGCAGGCCTGCCGGACCTGGCGATCGCATCCGGGATGAGCTTCGCGGACATCGAGCAGTTAATGGCACAGCAGGTGGCCGGTCCCAAACCTTGAGCAAATCTTGAGATGACCCGGCGTCGTTCTTGAGGACACTGCCCGATGGTTGAACCATCAGCTATTGGAGCTGATGGGAACTTCTAGGAAGGCGACCGAAATGACTGCTCAAATCACCGCCCCGACCAATGGTGCCGGCGAGGCCAACACCGCCCCGGACGTACGTCCCTTTACTGCGGAGGCCAACCATCAGCCGGCGGATTCCCCGGTCCAGGGCCGAGCAGTCGTGACAGTCCGCGAGCAGTTCAATCCTCTTGGTGCGGGGCTGCGGAGTATCTGGCCCCAGTCGGTCGTCGGGTTCTAGGATCTTTTTGGTTTTTCTACGGGCAGGCACCCAGGTGCCTGCCCGTCGTCGTTAATGCCGTGGCATTCACGGGGTACGGGTGGGACGATGGTGTCCATCGGAAACTAAGGAGGCTTGTCATTAAAGAGGAGATGAGGAAGGCTGCCGATGCGGCCGAAGAGGCCTCAAACTCGCGGACCTTCGAGATCGTTGCGCGTGCCGGCTACGCCGTCAGCGGGCTGCTGCACGTCCTCATCGGAGTCATCGCCCTCCAGCTGGCGTTCGGGCGGGGTGGCGAAGCCGATGTGTCAGGAGCGGTGGCCTCGCTGGCCAGCCAACCTGTGGGTCCGGTGCTCCTCTGGGCCTGCTTCGGTGCCTGCGCGGCGCTGGCGTTGTGGCAACTGGGTAACGCCATCCTTGGGGAGCGGACCTCCAGCAAGAAACTCACCAAAAGACTGTCCGCCGCAGGCCAGGCGCTCGTGTTCGCGGCCTTGGCGGCGACGATCGTCTCGTTCATCATGGGCCAGGGCAAAAACAGCCGCGAGTCAAGCAGCGATTTCACCCTCACCCTCCTGAGTGCTCCCTTCGGGGTGTTCCTGCTGGTCGCGATCGGTGCAGGCATCGCCATCACGGGCATCGTGTTCGCCGTGCGCGGCTTCCGGCAAACGTTCAAACGGGACATCTCGTTGTCCTCGGAGGAGGCCGTCCGCAAGTTCCAGGTCGGCGTGGGCGTGGTGGGCTACATAGCGAAAGGCATTGCCCTGTTCCTGGTCGGCCTGCTGGTGGTCATCGCCGCAATACGTGCCCAACCGGAGCAATCAACCGGCCTGGATGGAAGCCTGAAGGCGCTGCGGGAGCAGCCATATGGGCCGTACTTGCTGGCCGCCGTCGCCGTCGGGCTGATTGCCTACGGGCTCTTCCTGATGGTCAAGGCCAAGTCCCTCCGGACCTAGCGATTTCCGGTGGGTCCTGCCAAGGGAGCCGAGCACGGTTTAGGGGCCCGGGTGGTGGGTACAGGTCCAACAAACCGTGCGATGAGCCAAACCGTGCGATGGAACACCGTGCGATGGAACACCGGTTCGGTGAATCCTGCGAGCAGGCTACCTGAGAGGGGCAGAATCATGACTCACGACGATCCACGCCGGAATGACGACCCGGAAGCAGGCGGGCATCGCCTCGCCCCCGCGCCCTCGGATCCCCGGAGCGGCTATTACAGGGATGAATTTCCCCGCCAGGAGCAGCAACAGCCAGGCCTGACCAAGCCCCTTGACCCACAGCCCGACCACGGCGAAAAAAGCTACGTTGGGCACGGCCGGCTGCAGGGCAAAACGGCGCTCATAACCGGTGGGGACTCCGGTATCGGTGCCGCAGTGGCCATCGCCTACGCCCGGGAAGGTGCCGATGTAGCCATCAGCTACCTCCCGGAAGAGGAAGAAGACGCGCAATCGACGTCGGACTGGATCCGCGAGTGCGGTGCCCGGGTCCTTCTGCTGCCCGGCGACGCGCGGGACGAAGGCTTTGCCGCCGACATCGTGGAACGCACTGTTCGGGAGCTCGGCGGCCTCAACGTCGTAGTGCTGAACGCGGCCTACCAAAAGAACAGGGAGGGCCTGGAAACGATCCCCACTGAGGAGTTCGACCGCGTCTTCAAGACCAATCTGTACTCCCTCATCTGGACGGCACAAGCGGCCATTCCCCACCTCCGCCCCGGAGCGTCGATCATCGTGACCGCATCCATCCAGGCTTTCAATCCCTCGGCGCAACTGGTGGATTACGCCATGACCAAGGCTGCCCAGGTGGCCTTTACCAAGGCCATGGCCGAGGAACTCGGACCCAAGGGAATCCGCGTCAACGCTGTGGCGCCCGGTCCCATTTGGACTCCGTTGATCCCCGCCACCGAGTGGCCGGACAAGTTGCCCTCATTTGGTCAGGACACGCCCTTGGGCCGTGCCGGACAACCCGCGGAGCTGGCTCCTGCATACGTCCTGCTTGCCTCCGACGAGGGATCCTACATTTCCGGTGCAGTACTGCCCGTGACGGGAGGCAAGGGGCTCTAGGCCGGGGCAGAACCTGCGGTATCCCTTTCCACGGGAATCCACAGTTGGCCACGGCCGTGTGTTCCGCCTGCCTCCACCTGGACACTGAGCATTTCGGGTCCCGGCGCCCATCGGTACGGGTTGGCCGGGAACCACTCAGTGGCGGCGTCCGCCCACATGCTCTGAAGAACCTCGGGGAACTTTCCTTCGGCTTCGAAGACTACCCACTGTCCGGCGGGGACCCCCAAGGAATCAAGGCCTTCCGGAGCTGCCTTGGTGGAGGCCACAGCATGCCAGTAGTCCAGCTCGCTTCCTTCGGTCCGCTGCTCATTGATGTTGTCGGTGACAGACAGTGGACCTGAGGGGTCCGTGTCAGCCAACTCAAGCAGCCTGGCCGTCAGTGCGGGGTCCAGGCTTCGCTGGAAGTCGATGATCGCCTGGTTGGGCCCCGAGTGTACGAGCGGTACGCGGGCCTTCAAGCCAATCAAGTGGAAAGCTCCCTTATCCACTATGCGGTGTTTCATATCGGTATTCCCTTCAACGCGGAGATGGAACCTCAGTTGAGGTTGGGAATGGAGTACCGCTCCGGGACGCCGGGCCTCTGAGGGTGTCAGCCCATGCATTGCCTTGAAGGCCCGCGTGAACGCCTCGGCCGACCCGTATCCGTAGCGGACGGCAACTTCCAGCACGGTTGCGCCTCCCAGGATTTCCGCCGTCGCTGCGGTGAGGCGGCGTCGTCGGATGTACTCGGAGATGGGTATCCCTGCCAGTGAGGAGAACATCCTCCTGAAGTGGTATTCGGAGGTCAGTGCGGCCTTGGCCAGCTCGCTGACCTCCGCGGTCGCGGCCAGATCCTGCTCGATGATGGCCATGGCCCGGTTCCACTCCTGCACAGTTGCCTCCATTCCTTGGGAACGACGCTACGCGGCCCTGTCCGCAAATGCCCCGACAATCCATGCCTGAAAATATCAGTGCCTTTCGCCAACGCAAGAACCCGGAGGCTGCAATGCAGTCCTCCGGGTTCTTGCGTTGATTCAGTTATTCACGAGGCGGGAGCCACTACGGCCGGCCTGAGCCTGCTTCTTCATCCGGTTCGGACGAGAACGGCCGGTCAGCCGGGGTGTCTTCCGTGTTCTTGGCGTCGAGTTCGGCATCTGCTGAAGGCACAGTCGACTCGGCGTAGTCACCCTCGGTGTAGTCTCCGCCGGCATCTTCCTTCAGGGTTTCCGGCGACGCTCCTGCGTCTCCGTAATCCCCCTCGGTGTACTGGCCGTCGAGTTCTTCACCGTTGGCATCGCGGTTGTGGTTATTAGCCATGAGTAGCCCTGCGGTTGGTAACGAGGCCGTAGATCAGCAGCACGATGATCGAGCCGCCGATGGCCAGGAGCCAGGTTGTCAGGGAGAAGAATTCCTGCAGGCCCGTGTTGAAGATCAGGCCACCGATCCAACCACCCAGGAGGGCGCCGACGACGCCGAGGATGAGCGTGATGAACCAGCCACCACCCTGGCGGCCGGGGAGAATAAGTTTAGCGATAGCGCCGGCCAAAAGGCCGAGCAGAAGAAAACCAAAGAAACCCATTTTTGTTCCTACTTTCATGTCGATGGAAATTCCACGGACGCGATTAAGCGAGTAAGTTCACCGGGGGCCGATGCTGCGGTGCGGGCATCGCAATGGGGCCCCGGAGGCCCTATGGAATGTAAGGAGAGGAATTGCTCATTCGACTCCGATGTATTTGTTATATCCAGCCAATAAAGCACTCCTGCCAATGGGTCGGACTTGGTACTACATATGCAACGCTAGCCGCTCGCGGCACAAGTAGCAAGTAACCTGACTATCTACTTGTCATGGCCGGGAAGCCGGAAGTGCTGCGAATGGTGCTTTGACCAGCCATGCGGGGCAGTCCCGGTGGGGTTCCCGGCGTGGTTGCGTTCTCCGGCTGTGGAAGGTGCGCAATCCGGCTCTTCGCCACCCGGTAAAGTCCTGCTTTTCCCGGTGCTCGCCGGCAATGCCCTTGCGTCACTCCCGGAATATCGAGGCGCCCCTCGATCCCTTTGTTCCAGTAAATGACAATTCGCAGGGACCAATCTTTGCTTTTCACCAAGGCGATGGAACCAGCTGAGTGCAGGCCATTACATGGCCCGGTCATTGGGGGCCGGACTATTGGCAGGTGACAGGGCGCGTGGAGCGGGACTAGGGTCGAATAAGAACACCTCTGAAGGAGTGAGTGCCGTGAAAGGTAAAGCATTGTTCGCCGTCGGCGTGGCTGTTGGCTACGTGTGGGGGTCAAAGTCCTGGCCGGAAGTGTACCGGCGGGTCCGCGGAGGCACCGAGAAAGTCCTGAAGAACCCAGAGGTCCAGGAGAACGTCCATCAGGCTGCAGAGCCAGTCCAGGAGACCGTTCCGGACATTCTGGAAAATCTGTATGAAGCCGGCAAGAAGCTAATGGAGAAGGCGGAAACCATGTTCCCTGGACACAACTCATCCACGTCCGGTGATCGGGCGGACTCCACTGGCGGCGAGGAGACCAAGGCGGCCACAGTTCCCGTGGCGGCTCCTGCTCCGGCCGTAGCCTCGGACGTCGTGTCCGATCCTGCCCTCGACGACACCACAGGTACGGACTGGACCGATGAGGGCGGCGCGGCGCCGGAAGGCCCGGCAACCAACACGCCACCCCGCCACTAGTAGCTGTAGTCCGTTAACCGCTGTGGTTGACGGCCGTCAGGATGGCCTGGCCCAGTTCACCGGGTTTGGTGAACTGGGGCCAGTGCCCCGTGGGCAGATCCACGTAGTCAACGTCCCGGATCCGGGCTAGTTCGGCCGTGAACGGATGCCCGGCGTCCATCCACTCCTTGAGCAGTGACGATGGAAACTCGCACGCGATGATCGTTGCGGGGACGTCGTAGCGGGCAGTGTTCGTGAGGTGTTGCTGGTCGAAGGCGACGCCCTTGGGTTCGGGAATCGCCCGGGCGCGGAAGACTGCTTTCAGCTCGTCGGTGAGGTCCACGAGATCCTCATCTTCAAATGCTTCCCACGGCGGGAGGGGTATCCCGTCGCCGTCGTCCGGTAATTCATCATTGATGACCCCGCCCTCACCCAGCGGCCCGCTGTCCACATAGATGGCCCGGGCTATGCGGTCCGGACGGGCGTCAGCCACGCCATGAATAATGGCGCCCCCGCCCGAGTGACCCACCAGGACCACTTTCCCGTCCAGCGAATCCACCTTGTCCACGACGGCATCGATGTGTGTTCGAAGGCCGATGCCCGCCCGGGGTGCGTCCGCCGATTCCAAGCCTGGCAAGGTGAGCGGATGGACCCGATGCCCTGCTTCCACCAGGGCCGGCGTCACCCCATCCCACGACGATGCGTCCAACCAAAAACCGGGTACGAGGATGATGTCCATGCGGGTACCCTACGGGAGGCCGCCGACACTTTGTAGTGCTCATCAGTTCTCACGCCAGGGCTTCGCTGCATCCTTCTCCCCGCCGTGTTCACCATCCCGCGGGACGCAGCCTCATGAAGGGGGTTGACGGGCATCACATTAACGCGTCATAGTTTTCGTATACGATTTCGTACTCGATAACTGGGGCGATCAGATACTTATCAGGAGGAGGCGCCGTGACACTGGAGTTCCGGACCGAGGAAGTCAGCCAGGACATGCTGGCCCGGACGCGCAAGGTCATTGCGGTCCACATCAATTACCCCAGCCGTGCCGCGCAGCGTGGACGTACCCCGCAGCAGCCGTCGTACTTCCTGAAGCCTTCCTCGTCCTTGGCGCTCGGTTCGGCTGAGGCCCCCGGCATTGTTGAACGTCCGGCAGGTTGTGAATTGCTGGGCTACGAGGGCGAGATCGCGCTTATCATCGGCAAGTCCGCCCGTCGTGTCGGCCTTGAGGATGCATGGAGCCACGTCGAGTGGGTGACCGCGTCCAACGACCTCGGCGTCTACGACCTCCGCTACGCGGACAAGGGCTCCAATGTCCGGTCCAAGGGCGGCGACGGATTTACCCCCGTTGGCCCGGCGCTGATCCCTGCCGACGCCGTTGATCCCGCTGCCCTAACCATCCGCACCTGGCACAACGGCGAGTTGGTCCAGGACGACACCACCGAGGACCTGCTCTTCCCGTTCGGGCAGCTCGTCGCGGACCTTTCCCAGCTGCTCACGCTCGAAGAGGGCGACATCATCCTCACCGGCACTCCCGCCGGCGCCTCCGTTGCCAAGCCCGGTGACGTCGTCGAAATTGAGGTCACCGGCGGTGGGTTCAGCAGCGGCCGCCTGACCACCAAAGTCACGGAAGGTACGACGCCGTTCGCGGACTTTGGTGCCCGGCCCAAGGCTGATGACATGCAGCGGGAAGAGGCGTACGGATCGCGCGAAGCCGCCGGACTTCAGGCTTCGGAACCGGCGGCTGCCGCGAGTGTGCTGACACCGGAACTGAAATCAAAACTCGAGTCTGTTGCCACCGCCACCCTGTCGTCCCAGCTGCGCAAGCGCGGACTCAACAACGTGAGCATCGACGGACTGCAGGCCACCCGACCCGACCGCAAAGTGGTGGGCCTGGCCCGGACCCTGCGCTACGTACCCAACCGCGAGGACCTCTTCAAGACCCACGGCGGCGGCTTCAACGCCCAGAAGCGCGCGATCGACTCCGTGAACGAAGGCGAAATCCTGGTGATGGAAGCCCGCGGCGAGAAAGGCACCGGCACAGTCGGTGACATCCTGGCGCTGCGTGCCCAGGTCCGCGGGGCCGCTGCAATCATTACCGACGGTGGCGTCCGCGACTACTCGGCAGTCGCTGACCTGGAGATGCCCACGTACTTCGCCAACCCGCACCCGGCAGTCCTGGGCCGCCGGCACATTCCCTGGGACACGGACATCACCATCGCCTGCGGGGGAGCCACCGTCCAGCCCGGGGACATCATCGTGGCCGACTCGGACGGCATTCTGGTGATCCCGCCAGCCATCGCCGAGGAACTCGTGGACGACTGCATCGCCCAGGAAAAGGAAGAGACGTTCATCTTCCAGATGGTCCAGGAAGGTAACAGCGTTGATGGGCTGTATCCGATGAACGCCGAATGGCAGGCCCGCTACCAGGAATGGTCAGCCCGCCGGCATGCCGCGGAAGGAGCCCACAGTGACTGAAACCGCCGTCGAAAGTGCTGCCCAAAGCAAGTCCCAGCAGGCCTATACCGCCGTCAAAGCGCGGATCGTCGAGGGGACCTACACGCCGGGTTACCGGCTGGTGCTCGCAAAGATCGCCGAAGACCTGGGCTTCAGCGTGGTCCCGGTCCGGGAGGCGATCCGCCGGCTGGAGGCCGAAGGACTGGTGAAGTTCGAACGGAACGTGGGAGCCACGGTCTCCGGGATCGATCCCACCGAATACCTCTACACGATGCAGACCCTGAGTATCGTGGAAGGTGCCGCCACGGCATTGTCGGCTCCGCTGATCGATTCGGTTGCGATTGCCCGGGCACGTGCTGTGAACGAAGAGATGAGTGAGTGCCTGGAACACTTCGATCCCGTCCGCTTCACGGCTTTGAACCAGGACTTCCACAGTGTCCTCTTTGAACACTGCCCGAACCCGCACATCCTCGACCTGGTCCACCGGGGCTGGAACCGGTTGGCCTCGTTGAGGTCCTCCACGTTCCGGTTCGTCCCCGGCCGCGCCCAGGAATCAGTCCGCGAACACGAAGCACTGCTGCAGCTCATCGAGTCCGGAGCAGACGCCGACACCATCGAAAAAGCAGCCCGCCAACACCGCGCCGCCACCCTCGACGCATACCTCTCCACCACCACCTAAAAGCAACCCGGGGTCACTTATGGCCCATAAACCCACCTCGAATGGGCCATAAGTGACCCCGCGTTGGAAGAAAAGGAAGACAACGATGACGACCTCGGTAGAAACCAACAAGCATTACATTCCCGAAAACCTGCCCACCCATATCCAGCACTTCATCAACGGCGAGTTCGTTGACTCCGTGTCCGGTAAGACTTTCGACGTCCTGGATCCGGTCTCCAACGGCAATTACGCCACCGCCGCTGCCGGCCAGAAGGAAGACATCGACCTCGCTGTGGCCGCCGCCCGCGAAGCCTTCAAGAACGGCCCGTGGCCGAAGATGAAGCCGCGCGAACGTGCCCGCGTCCTGAACAAGATCGCCGACGCCGTTGAAGCGCAGGAAGCACGACTCGCCGAGCTGGAGACGTTCGATACCGGCCTGCCGATCACCCAGGCAAAGGGCCAAGCGCTCCGGGCTGCCGAGAACTTCCGCTTCTTCGCGGACCTGATCGTGGCCCAGTTCGACGACGCCATGAAGGTTCCGGGCTCGCAGATCAACTACGTGAACCGCAAGCCGATCGGCGTCGCAGGCCTCATCACGCCGTGGAACACGCCCTTCATGCTGGAGTCCTGGAAGCTCGCCCCGGCTTTGGCAACGGGCAACACCGTGGTCCTCAAGCCTGCCGAGTTCACCCCGCTCTCTGCGTCGCTGTGGGCGCAGATTTTCAAGGACGCCGGCCTGCCTGACGGTGTGTTCAACCTGGTGAACGGCCTGGGCGAGGAAGCCGGCGATGCACTGGTGAAGCACCCGGACGTGCCGCTGATTTCCTTCACCGGCGAGACCACCACGGGCCAGACGATCTTCCGCAACGCTGCAGCCAACCTCAAAGGCCTGTCCATGGAGCTCGGCGGCAAGTCCCCGTGCGTCGTGTTCGCCGACGCCGATCTGGACGCTGCGATCGACTCGGCACTGTTCGGGGTGTTCTCCCTCAACGGCGAACGCTGCACCGCAGGCTCCCGCATCCTGGTTGAGCGCGCCATCTACGACGAATTCTGCGAAAAGTACGCAGCCCGGGCCAAGAACATCGTGGTGGGCGATCCCCACGACCCCAAGACCCAGGTCGGCGCACTCGTCCACCCGGAGCACTACGACAAGGTGGCATCGTACGTGGAGATCGGCAAGTCCGAAGGCCGGCTCCTGGCCGGTGGCGGCAGGCCCGACCACCTGCCTGAAGGCAACTACATCGCACCCACGGTGTTTGCCGACGTCGCGCCTGACGCGCGGATCTTCCAGGAGGAAATCTTCGGTCCCGTCGTGGCCATCACGCCCTTCGAGAACGACGACGAAGCCCTCGCCTTGGCGAACAACACCAAGTACGGCCTGGCGGCCTACATCTGGACCCAGAACCTGACCCGGGCCCACAACTTCTCCCAGAGCGTCGAAGCCGGGATGGTCTGGCTCAACAGCCACAACGTCCGCGACCTCCGCACCCCGTTCGGCGGCGTCAAAGCTTCCGGCCTGGGCCACGAAGGCGGCTACCGTTCCATCGACTTCTACACCGACCAGCAGGCCGTGCACATCACGCTCGGTTCGGTCCACACACCCAAATTCGGCGCCTAAATCGGAGTTTTTGTACAGATAACGCCCCTAAAACCCGTTCTAAAGGGCCGTACCTGTACAAAAAATCCATCCAAATGACCCCTTTCAACGAAGAGAGAATCCCATGAGCAACCCATTCACCGGCCCCATCCCCACTCCCACAGTCCCGGCTCCGGATATCGTCCGCTGCGCGTACCTGGAACTCGTAGTCACGGACCTGGAGAAGTCCCGCGCGTTCTACGTGGACCTGCTGGGCCTCCACGTCACCGAAGAGGACGAGAACACCATCTACCTGCGCTCCTTCGAGGAGTTCATCCACCACAACCTGGTCCTCCGCAAGGGCCCGGTCGCCGCAGCTGCTGCCTTCGCCTACCGTGTGAAGTCCCCGGCCGAGGTCGACGCCGCCGAGGCGTACTACCGTGAGCTGGGTTGCCGCGTTGAGCGCCGCACGGAGGGCTTCACAAAGGGCGTGGGCGACTCCGTCCGCGTGGAGGACCCGCTGGGCTTCCCGTACGAGTTTTTCTACGACGTCGAGCACGTCGAACGCCTCACCCAGCGCTACGACCTCTACTCCGCCGGGGAACTGGTCCGCCTGGACCACTTCAACCAGGTCACCCCGGACGTTCCCCGCGGCCGTAAGTACCTGGAGGACCTCGGCTTCCGCGTTTCCGAGGACATCAAGGATTCCGACGGCGTCACTTACGCCGCGTGGATGCACCGCAAGCAGACCGTGCACGATACCGCCCTGACCGGCGGCAACGGACCCCGCCTGCACCACATCGCGTTCTCCACGCACGAGAAGCACAACATCATCCAGATCTGCGACAAGATGGGTGCCCTGCGCATCTCCGACCGGATCGAACGCGGTCCCGGACGCCACGGTGTGTCCAACGCGTTCTACCTCTACATCCTTGACCCGGACGGCCACCGCGTGGAGATCTACACGCAGGACTACTACACCGGCGATCCCGACAACCCCACCGTCACCTGGGACGTCCACGACAACCAGCGCCGCGACTGGTGGGGCAACCCCGTGGTCCCGTCCTGGTACACCGAGGCCTCCCTGGTCCTGGACCTCGACGGCAACCCGCAGCCCATCATCGAGCGCGAAGACAAGTCCGAAATGGCCGTCACTGTCGGCGCCGACGGCTTCTCCTACACCCGTCCCGAGGGCGCTTCAGATACGGCGGAGGGCTTCAAGCTGGGAGCCCAGGTCTAGGCCATGTTGGACGCGAAGACGATCGAAGCCATTGCCGACGAGCTCCTCGAAGCCGGCCGGAACCGTAAACCGGTCCCGCGCCTGACCGCGCGCTACCCCGACATGACGGTGGAGGACTCCTACGCCGTGCAGCAGCTATGGATGCGGCGGAACGAGGAAGCCGGACGCACGTTGGTGGGGCGCAAGATCGGCCTCACGTCCAAAGCCATGCAAGCTGCCACCGGCATCACCGAGCCCGACTACGGCGCCATTTTCGATGACATGGTCCTGGAGACCGGCTGTTCCGTGGAGTGGGACAAGTACACCCATCCACGGGTGGAGGTGGAGCTGGCCTTCGTGCTGAAGTCCGGCCTCAAGGGGCCCGGCTGCACTATTTTCGACGTGCTCAACGCGACTGACTACGTGGTTCCGGCCCTCGAAATCCTGGACTCCAGGATCGAAATGGAGGGCCGGACCATCGTGGACACCATCTCCGACAACGCCGCGATGGGGGCCATGGTGGTGGGCGGACGACCGGTGCGGCCTGACGCCGTCGACCTCCGCTGGGTGTCCGCGATCCTGTACAAGAACCAGACCGTCGAGGAGACCGGAGTCGCGGCCGGCGTGCTCGACCACCCGGCGAATGGAGTGCACTGGCTGGCCAACAAGATCGCCGCGCACGGGGATTCGATGAAGGCCGGAGATATCATCCTGGCGGGCTCGTTTACCCGCCCCCTGTGGGTGTACAAAGGTGATACCGTGCACGCGGATTACGGACCGTTGGGAGTCGTGACATGTCACTTCAGCTGAACCCCACCTTCTATTCGGCCCTCTCCGAGGCTGGGCGTCCATTGGCCGGGATGTGGGTCTGCTCCGGTAGCCCGCTGGTGGCGGAAATCTGCGCCGGGTCCGGGTTGGACTGGGTGTTGATCGACGCGGAGCACAGTCCCAACGGCCTCGAATCGATCCTTGCCCAGCTCCACGCCGTCAGCGGCTACCCCGTGCAGGCCATGGTCCGGCCACCGGTCAATGACACCGTGGTCATCAAGCAGTACCTGGACCTCGGCGTGCAGAACCTGCTGATCCCCATGGTGAACTCTGCGTTTGAGGCAGCCTCTGCGGTTGCTGCTGTACGGTACCCGCCGCATGGTGTTCGCGGCGTCGGATCCGCACTGGCCCGGGCTTCACGGTGGAACCGCGTCCCGGACTATCTGGCTTCAGCCTCGGAGACCATCAGCCTCACCGTTCAGATCGAATCCGAAGCTGCGGCATCAGCTGTGGAGGAGATCCTGGCCGTCGACGGCGTGGACGGCATCTTCCTCGGCCCCTCGGACCTCGCAGCCTCCATGGGCCTGCTGGGACAGCAGGAAAATCCCTTGGTGAGGGCCGTCGTCGAGCATTGCCTGGAAGCCGCTAAAGCGGCCGGCAAGCCTGCCGGCGTGAACGCCTTCAACCCTGATACCGCCCGTGCCTATCTCGACGCCGGTGCCTCCTTTGTGCTGGTCGGTGCCGATGTGGCGGTGCTGGCCCGCGAGTCGGAGAGGTTTGCCAAGACGTTCATCCCCGTGCCCGAAGCGGCGGAGCGCGACAGTTACTGACAGCTACTGGACCAGAGGGGGTGGGCTAGGCTGGACGGCACGGGAGCCTGAGGGGGCAGATCCATGAAACGTCGTGTTGTCGCTGTAGTTGCCGTTGTTGCCGCGTTGGGGCTGGCCGGTTGTTCGTCGCCAACAGGTCCGGACGTCCTGGCCAGGGAAGCGACGGCAGAGGACCAGCTTCCGGAGCCCGTGAGCCTCACCGGAGTGGATCTTGAGGTCGAGCCGGGGTCGGCCCGTTTGTTGGCTACCCATGATGACGTGAAGTACTACGGGGCCAAGAGCAAGACAGGCGGATCCGCTTGCCTGTATGCGGTGCCGGTAGGACTCCCGGAGCGATGGAGGGCAGGCTGCGCGGCGGTTGCCACAGGTGAGGAGATCCTCACCCTCACTGTGTTTGACGGTTCGCAGGCGAAGCTCATCAACGATAACGTCGACGCCGGCCAAGCGAAGTACCAGGGCTGGAGCCAGATCCAAGAGAATGTGCTGATCCGCCCCGCTGACCGATCCTGAGCTACTTGCGCGCCATGTACCACTCGGTGAATTCACGGGCGCGGCCGTCGTCGGCGAAACGGATCACCCAAAGGTTGTCATAGGTAGGCTCACCGTTGAGGTATGTGGTCACGCCTTGGACGAAAGCGGTATCGCCGTCCTGCCCCAGGAGTGTCCACTCAAACTTCCAGTCCTCAGGCTTGTCGCCTGCGTCTGCCCACGCCTTGACGATCTCTTCGTGGCCATTCCACGGTTTCTCCGTGTTGGGCTTGTCGAAGTAGGTGGCGTCCTCGGTGAAGAGGGCCCGGATGTCGTCAGGCTCGTTCGAGGTCCATGCGCGTTCGTACCGGTCCATCCAGGAGTTCACGTCGTTGGTCATGTACCCGTTCTACCCTCCGCTGGGGTTGGGTTCAACGGGTGCCCAGCCGGGGACGGCAGGCGGGGAGGGCCAGCCGGGCGTATTAGGCCGGGCGTGCGATTCCCCGGGTTGCCCGGCGGATATGGTCCGGAGTGAGCCCCGTCAGTGACGCGAGTTCCAGATCATCACACACGTGGTTTCGGAGTGCCATCACAATCAGGGCTTCCCGCCGCTCCGTGATCTGTTCGCGGTGCCTCTCGGCCGCACGAAGCTCACGGCTTTTGGTCGTCAACGCAGCCAACTGGGCTTGCCGGGGAAGTCCGCTCGGATGGAGATCGTCATAAGCCAAAGCGATGGTTCGGACTGTGCGGAGATTCTCGCCAGTCGATGCGGAAATGGTTGCGAGCCCCAACCCGTCTTCCACAGCTTGCGCAATCAGCTCGTTCCTGGCGGCGGTGAGGTTACGGATAGCGCTGGAAGCATGGCTCAGGAGTTGCCGGTGCAGGGCCAGTGCATGCACGAGTTTGGCGCGTTCCACGTGAGTCGGAGCCTCGGTTCGTGGGGCACGGGCGCGGTATGAGTACCGGGCTGCGGTTGACCGGGTATGGGTTGGCATGGGCTACCTTTCGGTCACGAACGGGCGCTGCGCGGACACTTCCAACCCTTCGAATCTAGGCGGAGTCCAGCAAGCCGCGGAAATACCAATACCGCGTGAACCCATAAGCAAAGTGCATGGGTGTGGTGCCGCCTTCGGTCATAAGAGTCCCTTATAGATCCACGCACATTAGGTCTTATCCAGAGCCCCCTTTCAGTCCTTAGTCTCGAAAAAGGGATCCGCGAATCCGCGCGTCCCGGGTTCCACATTCCTGGAGGAGACATGTCCGAGTTCCTGCCGGCGTCGAGGGTCAGCCGCATCAAGGCCTCAGCCAGCGTCGCCGCTGCCGCCCGCGTCCGCGAACTGAAAGCCGAAGGCGTCCAAATCATCGACCTCACGGTCGGCGAGCCGGATTTCGACACCCCTGACCACATCAAGGCCGCCGCCATCAAGGCAATTAACGCCGGCGAGACGAAGTACACGTCGGTCACTGGCACCCCTGAGCTGCAGGCCGCCATCCTGAACAAGATCGAGCGGGACGCCGGACATCGCTATGACGCCAAGCAGCTCACCATCGGTGGCGGAGCGAAGCAGGTCCTGTACGTGGCACTGATGGCATCGCTCAACCAGGGCGACGAAGTGATCGTCCCAGCGCCATACTGGGTTTCCTACCCGGACATGGTCCTGGCCAATGACGGCACTCCGGTGATTGTCCCGTGCGGCGAGGATACGGGCTTCAAGCTCACACCGGCCGCACTGGAGGCGGCCATGACCCCCAAAACCAAGTGGCTCATCCTCAACGCTCCGTCCAACCCGACCGGGGCCGTCTACACGCGTGAGGAACTGCAGGAGCTCGGGGAGGTCCTCGGGAAGAATCCGCACGTCTTCATCCTCACCGACGAGATCTACGACGAAGTCCACTTCGGCGACGGCCGCGTGACCAGCCTGGTCACAGCCGTCCCGGCGCTCAAAGACCGCGTCCTGTTGGTCAACGGAGTTTCCAAGGCCTATGCCATGACCGGTTGGCGGCTCGGCTACGGAGTGGGTCCAGTACCCCTGATTGCGGCCATGAACAAACTGCAGTCGCAGACGTCGTCGTGCCCGTCGTCCATCAGCCAGGCCGCAGCGGTCGCGGCGCTGAACGGTGACCAGTCCTTCGTCCGTGACTCGGTGGAGGTCTACCGCAAACGCCGGGACGCCGCCGTCGAGGGCCTCAACGCCATCAACGGCCTGTCCGTTGCGCCGGCCGAAGGCGCCTTCTACGCGTACGTGAATTGCTCAGGCGTAATCGGCAAAACCGCGCCCGACGGCAAGGTCATCGAGAACGACCAGGACTTCACGCTCTACCTGTTGGACGCCGCACGCGTGGCCGTCATCCAGGGTTCGGCCTACGGCTTGGGCCCTTACTTCCGGATCTCCTTCGCCACCTCGCTGGAGACCATCAACGCCGGTGTGGACTCGATCCGCGATGCCGTCAACGCCCTCAACTAGAAAGATCCAGACAATGATCCACGTCAAGACCAAGTTCGAGCGCCCCGACGCCGATGTCGTCAGCCGCCTCGCCAAGTTTTCCTCTGCCACCATCCACGAAGCACAGGGCCGCCGCGGCGCGCTGAGCTCCAGGATCAAGCCGATCGACCGTTCCATGTCCTTCTGCGGCCCGGCCGTCACTGTCGCCTGCGCACCACAGGACAACCTCATGCTCCAGGTAGCCATCCACTATGCCCAGGCCGGCGATGTGGTCCTGGTCGGCGCGCAGGAAATGGCCGAGGCCGGCACGTTCGGCGATGTCCTGGGCAACGCGATGAAAGCCAAGGGAATCGCTGCCATGGTCACCGATTCCGGCGTGCGGGACACCCAAGACTTGATTGAACTCGGCCTTCCCGTGTTCTCCGGCAGCGTCAGTATCAAGGGCACCGTCAAGGAAACCCTCGGCCCGATCAACCACCCCATCGTCTTCGGCGACGAAATCATCTACCCGGGCGACATCCTCCGCGGCGACGCTGACGGCGTTGTGGTGGTCCGCCGCGAAGAGGCCGAGGAAGTCATTGCGCTGTCCCAAGCACGCGATGACCACGAGCGCGAACTCATCAAGCTCTACCATGACGGCGGCAACACCATTGAGCTCTGCGGACTGACGGAGAAGCTCAAGGAGAAGGGCCTCCTGGTAGAGGACTGATCTTCCGCGAAGGGGCCGGTCGCGCGTCTGTGGCGTTGCGGCCGGCCCTTTGGTGTGCCTGTTTACGGCACGAGCGGTTGCGGCAAGTCTGGTTTGTGGCACGAACGGCCGCGGGCATGAAAAAGGCGCCCTTGCCGGGGGCAGGGCGCCTTGGTGCGGTCGAGTTAAGCGGTCCGGTGCAGCGGCGGTGGAAGTACGACGGCGGGTGGCCGGGTCTGGCGGCTGCCCTGCGGCCGCCGCTCAGTCGAGACCGGAGTGGCCGGGGCGGGTATCCACCAGATGCCACTCGATGCTGTTTCCGGAGTGTGCGGGCATCAGGCTGCCTTCGAAGACAAACAATGGTTCACCGATGCCACCGATGGGACGCCAAAAACCATTCCGCGGGCAGTGGAATCCGGTTCGTGCGCTGATCGTTCCACGGGTTGGATTCGAAACCCATCCGGTCGTGCTGATCTTTTTCACCGTTTTTTCCTTTGAACGTGCCCGCGGTGTCCGTGAGCTGTTTTCGAATTCCTTGCTGATTCGATATTAGGAAATTAAAACGGTCTTGAATAAGACCAAAGCCGTCTGTCCGGATAAGGCTTTGTTATGGATGGGCCGGCAGTTGCACGGGGTCGGTTCCGTACTTCCTGATCAGTTGCTGGTGCAGCATTTCCTTGACCACCATGAGCACGGCTGAGGCTGCCTCGGACAGCGGCTCGTGGTCGGGAGTGCAGAGGGCGATCTTGCTCTGCAGCCCCGGTTCGACGATCCGCAACACCTTGAAGTCCTGGTCCGGGAAGAGGGCATCCGCGGCTGACTTGGGCAACACAGTGCCACCCAGGTTGGCCCGGATCAGGCGGGTCAGTGACGGTACCGACTCGACTTCGCCCACCAGTTTGAGGGGTAGGTCCTGTTCGGCGAGGCCCTTCTCGATGATCTGACGGAGGGTGTGGTTCTTCTCCGGTAGGAAGAGTCCCACCTTGCTGGCTTCCGCAAGCGTGACCGTATCCTCGCCGTGGTTCACGTCCAAGTCCGGATGGACCACCAAGTGCAGGTCTTCCACGATCATGGTGGTGAATTGCACGCCGCGGATCTTTCCGGGCTCGTAGATGAGTGCCATGTCCAGGCGGCCGTTCTTGATGGCTTCGCTCAATACCCCGCCAAAAATCTCCGTCAGGTGCACCACGATATCCGGATAGCGCCGGCTGACTTCGCTGATGATCTGCGGCGTCAGGCTGGAGGCCATGCTGTAGGGCGCAATCGCGATGGAAACCCGGCCGGAGGGTGCTGCGCCGGAGGTGGCGACGTCTTGCCGCGCCTGCTCCACCAGCCGGAGGATCGACTGCGCGTGCCGGTAGAGGGTGTGTCCCGCCGCGGTGGGCTCAACGCCTTGTTTGCTGCGGATCAGGAGGCGCTGCTTGAGGTCGTTTTCCAGTGCCGATACCTGTTGGCTCAGGGCGGGCTGTGCCACGTGGAGCGCCGCAGCAGCCTTGGTAATGCTGCCGGAGTCAACGATCTGCACGAAGTATGAGAGCTTGCGCGTATCCATTGGTCTGCCTTCCTCGAGGGCCACGTCCCCGGGTGGCTTGCGTAAGGGAAATTCTATCCGGGGCCGGTGGGACCCAAGCCACAGTACAGGGTGGTGCAGGTCATAACGGAGAGCTATTACGGGATAACTATTAGGTCTTTGTGCCGCGTGGTTGACGGGTGCGAGACTTTTGGAAAGAACATCCGGCAACGGAGGGGAATCCTGAAATCACCCGCCGTTTCCTTGGAATTCAATTCCACGGCAAAACCACGAAAAGAGAACCACGTGAACCCGATAATTGATCTTGTAGCGGATCTCGGAGAGGGATTTGGCGCCTACACCATTGGCGACGATTCCGAACTCCTTGAGATCGTCTCAAGCGCCAATATCGCATGCGGGTTCCATGCCGGCGATCCGGACATTATGGCCGCGACTGTTGGCGAATGCGTGCGACGTGGAGTTGGAATCGGGGCCCATCCGGGTTTCCCGGACCTGCGGGGTTTCGGTCGGCGGGACATGGGCCTTTCGGCCGGTGAAGTTCAGAACGACGTCGTGTACCAAGTGGGCGCGCTGAATGGCTTCGCCGCATTCCACGGCACCAAGGTCACGCACTTGGCACCCCACGGCCGGCTCGGCAACCTCGTTGCCGTCCGGGCCGATTACGCCCAAGCCGTGGCCGAGGCAGCGGCCCGCGTGGACAACGAACTCGTGGTGGTGGCCCAGGAAGGCGAACTGGCTGTGGCTGCACGCGCCGCCGGGCTGGACGTGGCAATTGTCGGCATCGTTGACCGCGCCTACCAGGAAGACGGGACGTTGGTTCCCCGGAGCCAACCCGGTGCTGTGCTGCATGATCCTGCCGACATCGTGGAGCGGACGCTCCGCATGGTGGTTGACGGCAAGATTCGCTGCGCCAACGGCGCTGACATGGACATCGACGTCGACACAGTCCTCCTCCACGGGGACAACCCCGGCGCTGTCGGACTGGCCCGCCTGATCCGTTCCGAGCTCATCTCCGCCGGTGTTCGCATCGCCCCGCTGGCCGAGGTCATGGATGCCAGGAAGAAGGCGGCCTGACATGACCGTCCTGACAGTGGCCCCCACCGAGATCTACGAGTCAGGTGACTCCGCACTGCGTGTCGTGGCCATCTCTCAAGCAAACGAAGACAACTGGCTCACAGTTCACCGCTTGGCCGACTGGCTGGAAAGCTGCGGCGCCGAAGGTCTCTACGGTGCCGTTCCCACCTACGACTCCGTCCTGGTGGAATTCGATCCCATCCTGGTTTCGGCCCGCCAAGTGCGCGCCTTCGTCAAGCTGGGGCTGCTGGAGCTCGGCCATGCAGCCGAGGGAGCGCAGGCGCCCCGTGAATTCGATGTCCCCGTGGTCTACGGTGGCGACTTCGGTCCGGACCTGGAACTCGTTGCGGAGCATCAAGGCATTTCAACCGGAGAAGTCATTCGGCTCCACACTGAAAAGACCTACACCGTACGATGCCTGGGCGCTCCCGCAGGTTCTCCCATGATGGACGGTCCCGCGTTCCCCAGGCCTGTACCCCGGTTGAAGGATCCCCGGCTCAGCGTCCCGGCAGGTGCGGTGTCCGTTGCCGGACGCCAGGCAGTCATCGCTCCGGCCGCTGCTCCGGGTGGCTGGTGCGTGATTGGCCAGACACCGCTTTCCGTGCTGAACATCCGCAAGGAACCGTTGGTCCCGTACAAGCCCGGCGACATTTTGCGGTTCCGGCAGATCCGCAGCGAAGACTTCAACGACTTCGTTGGCCGGGAATTGGAACCGCTGGAATTGGAACGCCTGGAATTGGAACGCCTGCCATGAGCGGCCGGATCCTGATCCAGCAGCCGGGAAACTCCGTGGTGACGGACCTCGGCAGGACCCGGGGCCCCCGCTTCGGACTTCCCGTGAACGGCGCCCTCGACCAGTATTCAGCGCGCGCCGCCAATATCCTGGCCGGAAATCCTGACAACGATCCCCTGGTGGAGATCACGGCCCTCGACTTTCGGATGACCGCGAACACAGATGTCCTGATCGCTGTGACCGGCGCGCCCCTTACCCTGACCGTCGGCGGACGAGCATGCAGCCAGTGGGAACCCGTTTCGGTGCGTGCGGGCGAATCCGTGTCCATCCGCGGGATCCACCGCGGACTCCGTGCCTACCTGGCCGTCCACGGCTCCATTGAGGCCGAGACATTGCTTGGCAGCGCCGCCCCGGACACCGTCGTGGGTTTCGGACGCCAGCTCAAGGAAGGAACCGCGCTCGTCACCCGTCGGAGCGTGACACCTGTACGTCAGCCGTACTTCGACCTTCCCCTTTTCCGGCTCGGCCTCGAAAGGCCGGGCATGGGTTCAGACTTGTTGGTCGACGTGACCGACGGGCCGGACGTCGCCGAGTTCGGCGAATCCGGTGAACTGCTCTTCACCTCCGAGTACGCCGTCAGCGGCCGCAGCAACCACATAGGCCTGCGGCTTGGCGGAGAACTTCCGGAAAGAACCTCAAGCGGTGAGGTCCTTTCCCGCGGCGTGCCAGTGGGCGCCGTCGAGGTTCCCTCAAGGGAAGAGCTGCTGGTACTGCACCGGGGACGCGGCGTCACCGCCGGATATCCCGTCCTTGCAGTGGTTACCAGCACCGGACTGGATGTCCTGGCCCAAGCGAGGCCAGGGGACAAAGTCCGTTTTCGGAAAACCACAGTGGCAGAAGCAACTGCCGCCCACAGGCGCTCGCGGGCCCAGCTTGAGACCCTCCGCGAATCCGTCCACACCGTCTTCGGACTCCTCGGCATTGGATGCCGTCCCCAGTGGCAGGACCTACCAGTTGCGGCATGCAGCTAAAACCCTGTCGTCAACCAGTAGGCGTTGCTACGCTCATCCCAGTAAGGAAAAGTCATGACCGCAAGCACCAATGCTGCTCCAGTGCAGCATGAGCGGCTCACGGGCCGCCAAACCCGCAAGGTTGTCACCGCAGGGTGCGTTGGCATCTTCGTGGAACTGTACGACAACGGCATTTTCGCCTTCATGGCAGGGACTCTGGCCCTGGTCTTCCTGGCGCCAGGCAACCCGGACAACGCCCTGCTCTTCGTTTTCGCCGGGTACGCGGTCTCCTTCTTTGTCCGTCCCCTCGGAGCAGTGGTCTGCGGCTACCTTGGCGACCGGATCGGCAGGCAGAAACTACTGGTCTTTGTCATCCTCCTGATCAGCGTCGCCACAGCCGGTATCGGCCTGCTTCCCCCTTACGCAGCAATCGGTGTTGCAGCTCCCATCCTGCTGGTTCTCCTGCGGCTCCTGCAGGGCTTCTCCGTTGGTGGCGAAGCTGCCGGCGCCATGACGTTCCTCGCTGAACACGCCCCTGAAGGCAAGCGCGGCGTCATCACTTCCTACGCGCAGATTGCCTCTTTCGCAGCGCTGCTCACCGGTACTTTGGTGGCCTACTCCATGTCGCCGTGGCTCACCCAGGCAGCGATCGACGGCGGCGGCTTCGGTGCGTTCGCCTGGCGCATCCCGTTCCTGGTCGCCATCCCCATGGGCATCATCGGTTGGTACATCCGCAAGGCCATCAGCGACACCCCGAACTTCGAGAAGCTCAAGGAAGAGGGCGGCCTCTCCAAGAACCCCCTCAAGGAAGCCTTCCAGTCCAAAGAACACCGCCGGGCCATGCTCCTGGCCCTCTTCATCCCGCTGATGAACGGCTCCGGCTACTACGTTCTCTTCTCCTACATGCCGACGTTCCTCAAGGGCAAGCAGCTGAACTTCACCATCGGTGAGGCACTCCTCGTCACCGCCTGCAGCCTGGTGGTCATCTGCATCGCCATCCCATTCATGGGCGCCTTGTCCGACCGCATTGGCCGCAAGAAGGTCATCGCTGGTTCCGCGATCGCCATGGCTGTCCTCGGCATTCCGTCCTACGCCCTCATCGCCACCGGCGAAATGGGCCTGGCCATCCTCGGCGCCTGCATCATGGCCATCGTCTTCGCCGGGCACACCGCAGTCATCCATATCCTGATCGTCGAACTGTTCCCCACCCGCGTCCGCTACTCGGCTTACGGTCTCGGCTACAACATCTCCTCGGCATTGTTCGGCGGCACCGCCCCGCTGCTCATGACCTGGCTGATCGGCAGCACCGGCAACATCTAGATGCCTGCTTTCTACGCAGTCATCACCGCCCTCGGCACGCTCATCGCGGTCAGCACGGTCAAGGACCGAGCCCACGAACCGCTCCGCGACGCCTAGCCACCACCTAGCGGCTGTGCGCCGGGCCTTACCGGTCCGGCGCACAGCGGCCCACCGATTCCCCACCTTCTGGAGGACACCATGTCTTTTTCCGACTACACCACCGCCCTCGTCACCGGAGCGTCAACCGGGATGGGTGCCGCCATCGCGGAGCGCCTCGCCAAGCGCGGCCTGACAGTCCACGCCGTCGCCCGCAACGAGGGACGCCTCGCCGAACTGGCCGACCGCACCGGAGCCATCCCGCACGTAGTCGACCTGACCGACACGGCCGCGCTGGCCGCCGTCGTCGGTGACCTCAAGGTGGATGTCCTGGTGAACTGCGCCGGTGTTTCCCGACCGGGCAACATCCTGGATTCCTCCGAGGAAGACATTGACGAGCTTGTGGACGTGAACCTTCGCGGCCTGCTGCAGCTCACCCGGCTGGTGCTGCCGGGCATGGTGGAGCGCGATCTTGGCCATGTCATCAACATCAGCTCGATCGCTGGTCTGTACAACTTCTACGGGCACACGGTCTATCACGCCACCAAGGCCGCCGTGCACCAGATTTCCCGCCAGCTCCGGAACGACACCGTGGGCAAGCGCATCCGCGTTACCGAAATCTGCCCCGGCCGCGTGGAGACCGAGATCTTCGGCCGCAACCTCGGTGGCACGCCCGAGGCCATGGAAGAAGCCTGGCAGACCTACTACGAGGGCTACGAGTCGCTGACCACGGACGACATCGTCAATGCGCTGGACTACGCCATCGAAACGCCCCGCCACGTCAACGTAGGCATGCTCGAACTCATGCCGACGTTCCAGGTGCCCGGCGGGCTGACGTTCGACCGGCGCTAAAGCGCCCCACAGGTTCCGGCGGCACTCACTCCCGTCGCCGGAAATACAAGCTGGCGGCCGTGTATTCGCGGCCGCCAGCACCCGTTTAACTGCAGTTTGAAGGCTGCACGACGGCGGGTGGTTCAGTCTTCGTCGAGCGTCTCGGTCAGGTGGTGGGTGGGGATCCGGTCGCGGTCGTACGTGATTTCCGTGTAACCGTGGGGCTGGGGACGCCCGTCAGCTCCGAGGTTGACGAACACGATCTCCTCGATGGTCAGGATGGCCTGCCGCGTGATCATGTTCCGGACCTCGGCCCGCATGGTCAAGGACGTGCGGCCGAAGTGCTTGGCCGTCAGCCCCATCTCGATGAGGTCGCCCTGGACTGCGGAGCTCACGAAGTTGATCTCCGAGATGTACTTGGTGACGGCCCTGCCGTTGCCGAGTTGAAGGATGGCGTAGATCGCGGCCTCTTCATCGATCCACTTCAGCAGGCTACCGCCGAAGAGCGTGCCGTTGGCGTTAAGGTCCTCGGGCCGAACCCATTTACGGGTCCGAAAGGTGATGTCTGCTTTTTCCATAATCCGAGATTATCGAACCGGCGCAACTCCATGCTGGATGTTGCGCCGGAGTCCGTCCCGCTTAGGCCATTGCTGTGTGTGAAGCACTGTGGGAGTCCAGGCGCTTGGAATAGCAATATGACTCGTTGACGCCCACATAGGGACCAAAATTGGGCACGGCCGCAAAGCCCGCGCTTTCGTAGAAGCTGCGGCCGTCCGACTGGGCTGAACCTGCCTCGGCTGCGATCACCGTGAATCCGTGTGAATGTGCCTGGGCTTCGAGTGCGGCAAGGATTGAGCTCGCCACTCCCGAGCCACGGGCATAGGGAACCACGTAGAGCCTCTTTACCTCTGCCGTGTTCTCGTCCAGCATCCTCAGGCCTCCACAGCCGAGCGGTTGGCCGGAACACTTTTCGTAAGCCACCACAAAGACTGCGGTATCGGCTTCCGACGGGGGAGGCCCGGGTTCGTGGTCAGTGCTTCCGAAACGTGAATCCAGTTCTGCCTGCTGCGCGGCTCGAAGGTCGGCACCTACGGGGTTGGCCCACGTGACCTGCCGGATGTTGAGCCGTGGGTTGGTCTGCATTTATGCCTCAATTCGCCGGGTTTCGGGGAGGTGTCTATGCGACTTAAGCCTAGGTAGCCGGGGTTACCGTGGTGTTTCCTGCGCGTAAGCGTCGGGAGAAATACTGCCCGTCTCCAGCTTTACAGTGCCTCGCCTGTGGGATCCTCGGAGGTTTGGTCCGTCAGTGCCATACCGCCAACGGGGATCTGGTCCCAGTGCAGGACTCGCCAACCGCTTGCCGGGTCACCTTCGAGGGCCACAATTCCGGTGTTGGGCAACTGGTGCGTTCGGGCGAACACTGCGTCGATGTCTGAAGCCCTGCGGCCGGCCCAGCAACGGATTGCTGCTCCGTGGCTGACAATCACCGCGGTCTGATGCCCGGCGGCCGCCACTTGCTCCACCGAGGCGTCGAAGCGGGCGAAGAAGTCGTGCCCCGCGAACGCCCCGGGCATGCGTACGTCCAAGTCGCCGTCGGTCCAGGCGAATACCGTGCTCATGTAGCGCATGTGCGACTCGTGATCGGTCTTCTTTTCCAGGCTGCCGGCTTCGATCTCGTGGACGCCGTCCAGGATGGTTGGCTGCAGCCCGGTGGCCTTGACCAGCGGCAAAACAGTGCGTTGGGTGCGTAGCAAAGTAGAAGTGTAGAGGGCGTCGATGGCTTCGTCTGCCAGTGCTTCAGGAAGGGCGGCCGCTTGGCGCTCTCCGAGTGGCGTCAGGCCCGGGCCGGGGAAGGCTGTATCCAACTGGCCCGCAACATTGCCCGGGGTTTGTCCGTGCCTGATCAACAGGAGCTTCATGGTGCCCCGCTCCTTACATCGTTTCGTCTGACCGGCGTTCCATCCGGGCTGTGTGTCCTGCGTACTGTGCCGCAGCCCGGGTTGGTTCCAGCCAATCAGTCGCGAAGGCCCGGAAAGGACCCGACACGCCGTGTCGACGCCCCAACGGTCAGCGGCAGGTTAAACCACGACGGCGGGCCAAGGCTCCCAGCCCCGCCCGCCGCCGTCGAACGCTGTGCGTTGCTTTAGCTACTTCAGGTGGTCCACGAGCTTGTCAGCGATGCCCGTGTACTTGCCCGGCGTCAGGGCGAGCAGACGTGCTTCAGCCTCAGAGGAGAGGCCCAGGCCCTGAACGAACTCCTGCATGCGGGCACCGTCCACCCGCTGGCCGCGCGTGAGGTCCTTGAGCCGTTCGTAGGGGTTTTCCATGCCTTCGACTCCGGCGATGGCTTCGGCGCGCATGACCATCTGGATGGCTTCGCCCAGGACTTCCCAGTTGGTGTCGAGGTCGCCGGCCAGGACTTCCTCGGCTACATCGAGGGCCTTGAGACCCTTGGCGACGTTGGAAATCGCAAGCAGCGAGTGGCCGAACGCGACGCCGATGTTGCGCTGCGAAGAGGAATCCGTGAGGTCACGCTGCCAGCGGGACGTGACCAGTGTTGCGCCCAGGGTGTCCAGGAGACCGTTGGAGATTTCCAGGTTGGCTTCGGCGTTCTCGAAGCGGATCGGGTTTACCTTGTGCGGCATGGTGGATGAACCAGTGGCTCCGGCCACCGGGATCTGGCGGAAGTAGCCGATGGAGATGTAGCTCCAGATGTCCGTGCACACGTTGTGCAGGATGCGGTTGAAGCGTGCGATATCGGCGTACAGCTCGGCCTGCCAGTCGTGGCTTTCGATCTGCGTGGTGAGCGGGTTCCACGTGAGGCCCAGCCCTTCCACGAAAGACTTGGCGACAGCTTCCCAGTCAGCGCTCGGCACAGATGCGACATGGGCGGCGTAAGTGCCGGTGGCGCCGTTGATCTTGCCCAGGAATTCGGTCTTGGCGATGCGTGCGAGCTGGCGGTTGAGGCGATGTGCAATGACCGCCAGTTCCTTGCCGAGAGTGGTGGGCGTGGCCGGTTGGCCGTGCGTGCGGGAGAGCATGGGCACGGAGCGGTTTTCCTCGGCCATGGCCTCGATCTGCTTTACCAAGGCCGTGGCATTGGGAAGCCAGACATCTTCAACAGCACCCTTGATTCCCACAGCGTAGGAGAGGTTGTTGATGTCCTCGGAGGTGCAGCCGAAGTGAACCATGGCGGTCAGGTTTTCGATGCCGATGGCGGGCAGCCGGCGGCCGATATAGTACTCGACAGCCTTCACGTCGTGGACGGTAACGGCTTCGATCTCTGCGAGCTCGGCGACGGACGACGCGTCGAATTCGGTGACGATGGCCCGCAGCTGGGCAATCTGGGAGTCGGAGAGCGGACCGGCGCCCGGAAGAACAGACTGGCTGGTCAGGTGGATGAGCCACTCGACTTCGACGTGCACGCGATCGCGGTTCAGCGCGGCCTCGGACAGGTAGTCCACGAGGGGTGCGACGGCGGCACGGTAGCGGCCGTCAAGGGCGCCAAGAGCCAGAGGTTCGGAAGCGAGGGACACACGAGGGGATTCAGCCATGGTGCCTATTCTTTCATGCCCGGCGCGGAGGCCGGCGTCGATGACGGGGCTATGTGGACGACCCGTCAGGTTATCCACATACGCGACGTCGATACTTCCGTCGGCCTCTGCCCGTCCGTAGCGTTTTGGTTACCGATCAGCAGAACGACCACTGGAGTACAACCCACATGAGCCTCGGCGTGATGCCTGCAGCCAATCCACCCGCTTTCGATCCTTCGGAATGTGCTTCCCGGAGCCACGAAGTTCAACGGCTTGCATGGCGAATGAAGACCTGCGTCGACCAGGCAGATACCGTCCTTGCCTCCCTGCGGAAGATTCAGCTGGAGGAATGGCAGTCCCCGGCGGGCCGTGAGTACCGGACCACGATCGCCATCCATGCTTCTGCCCTTATGCGGGCGCGGGAGAACTTGGACGGCGCCGCCGCGGTAGTGCTGAGGCACTCACAGAACGTCTCCCTCCAGAGCGGGAGGGGATACTGATGGCCGATGCGGCTCCGGTGGGTGCCGGCGCGGCGCCCACGCCTTCTCCGCCGAAACCCGACGGAATCCTTGGCATCCGCGGAGGAGTTGGCGGGATCTCTTTCCAACTGGAAGAACTTGTGAGGGGGGCCGACCGGCTCGATGACATTGTTGGGCAGCTAATGAGCATCGAGGAAGAGGCCCGTCGCGTTCAGGATGCACTCACGCCGTATCTCTCCGACTCCTATGACTCGGGCTGTCTTGCCATCGATGCCGTGGCCGAAAGCAGGAAAGACATAGGACGCCTGCGTCAGGACCTGTGCGACGTCAGCGCAAGTGTGCGGGCCAGTCACCGGGACTACGCAACGACAGAGGCACTGAACACCCGGCTCCATCTCCTTGGGCCAGGGGCAATGATGTTCCCGGACCTGGGCCACTTCCTCAGACCTGGACGTGACCTTACTGAGGACATCCTCAACCTGGTGATCACCCCGGGTCTCGAAGCAGAGCCGGTGGTGGGGCTGGTGCTCGGTTCACCGTTGCTGGCAGCGTTCCAACCCCGTCCCGTCAGCGTGGCGAAGGTCAGCGAAAGCGTGGAAGATGTGCAGCCTTCCATGGCCGAAAGTCTCCGGCGTCTCGAGAAGGTCTATGCCAGGAACGACGGCGAGATTGAGGTGATCGAGTTTGATAACGACGGTTCGTCCTCATGGATGGTCCTGATACCCGGCACACAGCCCCATACGCCCTCAACCAACCCTCTGGACATCCAGGGAATCGGCGAAGCAGTCGGCTATGGCTCCGAGGAGGTCATCCCCGCAGTCGCGCAGGCCCTGCATGAAGCAGGGGCTGGAGCCGGGGATCAGGTGGTGGCAGTCGGGCATAGCCAGGGCGGTGTGCACGCCATGAACCTTGGCCGGGACAAGGCGTTCCTCAGTGAGTTCGACCTCAAATTCGTGCTTACTGCCGGCGCTCCTGTTGGAGGCATAGTTCCCGAGCCTGGCATCAACTCCCTGCATCTGGAACACGTGCAGGATTGGGTTCCCGGAACGGACGGGCACATGAACCCTGACACGAAGGAACGGGTGACAGTGACGCTGACGGACCACGTCCAGACTCCCGAAGGGGAAGATCCGGGCCTGGGCCCCGGGCACGATCAGGAGAATTATGCGAAAGGAGCCGAGCTGGTCAGCGCGAGCGGAGATCCTTCGTTGCTTGCATCCACTGCGGCCTTCGCAGGAGTCGTGGGCGTTGGCGGCGCGGCGAAGATCACCCGGTTCAAGCTCACCCGGGATCCGCGGACAGATCGTAGGGGCAGTCTGACGGTACCTGCCCTTCCCGAATCACGTTCCACGGCCGGAGCGCGATGATTCCTACCGCTTACGGGTACCAGGGATGAGCCCGGCCACCATGGAGATGATGCTGATGATGATCGACGCCAGGATGGCTGTCCAGAAGAAGGAATCCAAAGTCAGGTGTACGGGGGTGAAAGTGCTGAGCCACGCAGTGAGGTACAGCATCGCCGCGTTGATGACGATGGTGAACAGGCCCAGGGTCAGGATGGTCACGGGAAGCGAAAGAAGCCTCACCAAGGGACGCACGAAGGCGTTGACCACTCCAAAAATGAGCCCAATGAACAAATACGCCAAAATTATGCCCACCGTGTCAGCGCCCTGCGTCAGTCCCGCATTGGCGGCCGCTGACTCCGTGGCGCTGGTTGTGATGTCCATGCCTTGCAACAGCCAGGTTGCAACCCACAGGGCGAGCCCGTTGATGAGGACGCGGATGATGAATGAACCCATGGCCCCATGCTTTCACACTCACCTGTGCCGTGGCTGGGCGGTTTCTCCATCACTCCGGCCGTGCGAGGGGTGCAAGTAGGCTTGAAGCCATGACTACTACTGACAACGCACCGGAGGGCGTACTCCCTCGACCGGTCGTGGACAGGCTTCCCAAATACGCTGCCGGTAAACCACCAGCAGCAATTGAAGGCCTCACCAGCTATAAATTGTCGTCCAACGAGAATCCGCTGCCTCCGGTTCCTGCAGTGTTGCAGGCGATTGCGGACCAGACTGACATCAACCGCTACCCCGATCCGCTGGCAACGAAGCTCCGGACCGCCCTTGCAGGCTTTCTGGACGTCCCGGCTGACGATGTCGTCACCGGTGCCGGCAGCCTCGGAGCGCTGAACCAAATCCTTGCGACGTTCGCCGGGCAGAACGACGACGGCAAGGCAGACGAGGTGATCTACGCGTGGCGTTCCTTCGAGGCGTACCCCATCTGCGTAGGCCTGGCGGGCGCTGCCAGTGTTCAGATTCCTCTTCTGGCGGACGGCCGGCACGATCTCGACACCATGGCTGCGGCAGTTACCGTACGTACCAAGGTGATTCTGTTGTGCACGCCCAACAACCCCACCGGGCCGATTCTGACCGCCGAGGAAACTGAGCGCTTTATTCAGTCGGTACCCCCGAATGTGGTGGTGGTTATCGACGAGGCCTACCAGGAATTCGTCCGGGACCCCCAGGCCGTTGACGGCATCAAGCTCTACCGCAAGTACCCCAATGTGGTGGTTTTGCGAACCTTTTCAAAGGCGCATGGGCTCGCTGGCTTGCGCGTTGGATACAGCGTGTCCGGCCCGGCGCTTACCCAACACCTCCGGGTCACCGCAACGCCGTTTGCGGTTTCACAAATTGCGGAAAGGGCAGCCGTAACCTCGATTGAGAATTTCGACCAGGTTGTGGAAAGGGTACAAAGCCTCGTCGATGAACGGGACCGCGTGACGGCCGGGCTTCGGGAGTTGGGCTGGTTCATTCCGGAGGCCCAAGGCAACTTCATATGGTTGAATCTGGGCGAGAACAGCGCCGAATTTGCGGCCCTGGCGGCAGAGCAGGCACTGTCCGTTCGCGCCTTCGCCAATGAGGGCGTCCGTGTCAGCATCGGAGAGGTGGAGGCCAACACGCGTTTCCTGAATCTCTGTGCAGGTTATACAAAGGCGCCGCAAGGTTCCTAGCGGTTAACAAATGCGCCAACCGAACTTACTGCCGATAAAGTAAGGGACGAAAGCCAAAAATATGCCCGTTCCGGAATGCATTCCGGAACGGGCATATATCCCAGCGACAGAATTGCCCGGCAACCTGCCGCGGCAAAGCAAGGAGACGGAATGGGCTCGACACAACTGCCCCCCGGGACGGAAGAATCTCTCGCGGCGACAACCGCGTTAGCAGCCGCACCAGGCGAACCTACGGAAATGGTGCAGTTGCTCGGACCCGACGGGGCGCTGGGTTCGGACCCAATCTTCTCGGACTACGCCAAGCGGATCGACCCCGAGAAACTCCGGGTGTTCTACACCGACATGGCCAGGATACGTCGCTTTGACCAGGAAGCCACCGCGCTCCAGCGCCAGGGCGAACTCGCATTGTGGGTTCCCTTGACGGGCCAGGAAGCCGCCCAGATCGGTTCCGGGCACGCAAGCCAGCCGCAGGACTACATATTCCCCACGTACCGGGAGCACGGAGTTGCGTTGGTCCGGAACGTGGACCTCGCAGAGCTGCTGAAGCAGTTCCGTGGAGTATCGAACGGCGGATGGGATCCCCGCGAGAACAACTTCCACCTGTACACGCTGGTACTCGCTGCCCAGACACTCCACGCTGTCGGCTACGCCATGGGCATCCAGCGGGACCAGAAGGCTGCTGCTGCCACGGAATCGTCTGACCCCAAAGCCGCAGTCATCGCCTACTTCGGAGATGGCGCCAGCTCAGAGGGCGACGTTCACGAGTCCATGGTTTTCGCGGCGTCTTACAACGCGCCCGTGGTGTTCTTCTGCCAGAACAACCACTGGGCCATCTCAGTGCCGACCGAAGTCCAGACCAAGGTTCCGCTGGCCAACCGTGCCAAGGGTTACGGGTTCCCGGGTATCCGGGTGGACGGCAACGACGTCATCGCGGTCCACGCCGTCACGGAGTGGGCCCTGGAACATGCCCGCGAGGGCCGCGGGCCGGTCCTGATCGAGGCTTACACCTACCGGGTTGGTGCCCACACCACGGCTGATGATCCCACCAAGTACAGGGAGTCGGCCGAAGAGGCTGCCTGGCGCGAGAAGGATCCGCTGGACCGCCTGGAAAAGTACCTTCGGGCCGAAGGACTCGCGGACGAGGCGTTCTTCGAGCAGGTCAAGGCCGACGGCGACGAACTTGCCAAGTACGTACGCAGCACCACCCACGGGCTGGAAGTCCCCGACATCCGCGACGCGTTCGCCAGCGTCTACGCCGAGCAACATCCGCTGATTGCAGAGGAATTGGCCTGGTTCGAGGAGTACTCTGCCGGATTTGAAAGCGACCAGGAGGCAGCCAACTGATGGCAACAATGACCATTGCCAAGGCCATCAACGAAGGTCTCCGTGCAACTCTGACGGGAAACCCCAAATCACTCTTGATGGGTGAAGACATCGGACATCTCGGTGGTGTCTACCGGGTCACTGACGGCCTCATCAAGGAATTCGGTGACGACCGCGTCCTGGATACGCCGCTGGCCGAGTCCGGAATCGTGGGCACTGCGATCGGCTTGGCCCTTCGCGGATATTCGCCCGTTTGCGAGATCCAGTTCGACGGCTTCGTGTACCCGGCCTTCAACCAGATCACCACGCAGCTGGCAAAGATCCATGCCCGGAGCCTGGGCAAGCTCACGGTTCCCGTTGTCATCCGCATTCCCTACGGCGGAGGTATCGGTTCCATTGAGCACCACTCCGAGTCGCCGGAGGCTTTGTTCGCACACACCGCGGGCCTGCGCATCATCACCCCTTCCAACGCCCACGATGCCTACTGGATGATCCAGAAAGCCGTCGAGTGCCAGGATCCCGTGATCTTCTTCGAGCCCAAGCGCCGTTACTGGCTCAAGGGTGAGGTCGATGTCCAGAACCCGGGTCTTTCCGCGGACCCGTTCAAGGCGCACGTTGTCCGGGAGGGCTCCGACGCCACCATCGTCGCGTACGGCCCGCTTGTGCCGGTGGCGTTGGCAGCCGCAAATGCTGCCGTCGAGGACGGACGGAGCATCGAGGTCATCGATCTGCGTTCCATCTCACCCTTGGACTTTGACACTGTGGAAGCTTCCGTCAAAAAGACCGGCAGGCTGATCGTTGCACACGAGGCCCCGACCTTTGGCGGCATCGGTGGTGAGATCGCGGCCCGCATCAGCGAGCGGGCGTTCCTGCACCTCGAAGCCCCGGTCATCCGTGTGGGCGGTTTCCACATGCCCTACCCGGTTGCAAAGGTGGAAGAGGATTACCTGCCGGACATCGACAAGATCCTCGAAGCCCTAGACCGCTCCCTGGCCTACTAACCCGTCTGATCCTGCCCGGCTTCGCGGCCTGGTAACCGGAAAATCGAGGACCACTGTGACTGTAAAGAAATTCAACCTGCCGGACGTCGGAGAAGGCCTGACCGAGGCCGAGGTCGTTGCCTGGAAGGTCAAACCGGGCGACACCGTTGCGATCAACGACGTTCTCTGTGAGATCGAGACCGCCAAGTCCCTCGTTGAACTGCCGTCGCCCTTTGCCGGCACGGTCACGGAGCTGTTGGTGGAAGAAGGCATAACCGTGGAGGTGGGAACGGCGATCATCGCTGTCTCGGAAGGTCAGGACGGCGACGCCCAAGCCGCCCCCGACGCCCCGGCCCCTGCGGCGGTCGCCGAGGAAACCTTCACCCCCCTATACGGTAAGCTCACCGCCGAGGCCGGCGAACAGCCCGCCGGCGGCCCCCTGGTCGGTTCGGGCCCCAAGGCCGACGCCGTCAAGCGCCGTGCCCGCAAACGCCCCGCCGGCGCTGTGGTTGAGGCTGCCGGAGTCGCCGAAAACGCTGAAGGAACCGTGCAGGACAACCAAGTGGTCCTGGCAGCGAAAGCAGCCGAAGCGCCGGTTTCGCAGCGCCCGACGCAGGCCCGCGCCGTCGTCGAACCCCTGCAGCAGGCGCCGGCAGCCCCGGCGGCGCAACCTTCTACGCAGCAGCCCGCGGCCACCCGAGGCGCGGCTTTCGGCGGCACCATCAGCGGTTTGGTCAACAAAGTTCTGGCCAAGCCGCCGGTACGCAAGTTTGCCCGTGACCTTGGTATCGACCTCGCCGATGTCGTGGCCACGGGGCAACGCGGTGAAGTGACCCGTGAGGACCTGGTGAGTTACCAGGCCCAGCGCGACGCCGAGCTCGATCAGGCAGACACGTTCTGGGGCGCCTCGAGGAAGCCGCAGGAGCAGCGGGTCGAACGCGTGCCGGTCAAGGGCGTACGCAAAGCCACAGCCAAGGCCATGGTGGAATCCGCCTTCTCGGCCCCCCACGTCAGCATCTTTGTGGATGTCGACGCCAGCCGGACCATGGAGTTCGTCAAGCGGCTCAAGGTTTCGCGTGATTTTGAAGGCATTAAGGTCTCTCCGCTGCTCATTCTGGCCAAGGCCGTCATTTGGGCAGCAGCCCGAAACCCCAGCGTCAACGCCACCTGGGTTGAGGACGCTGACGGCAAGGGCGGGGCCGAGATCCAGATCAAGCACTTCATGAATCTGGGAATCGCCGCAGCTACCCCGCGCGGCCTCATGGTCCCGAACATCAAGGACGCCCAGGACCTTTCCCTCAAGGAACTTGCCCTGGCGCTCAATGAGCTGGCCACCAAGGCCCGCGCGGGAAAGACGCAGCCTGCCGAAATGCAGGGCGGTACTTTGACCATCACGAACATCGGTGCACTGGGAATCGATACCGGCACACCGATCATCAACCCGGGCGAAGTGGCGATCATTGCTTTCGGCACCATAAAGCAGAAGCCGTGGGTTCTGGATGGCGAAGTGATTCCGCGGTGGATTACCACCCTTGGCGGTTCCTTCGACCACCGGGTGGTCGACGGCGACTTGTCGGCGCGCTTCATGGCAGATGTTGCTGCCATTCTTGAGGAACCGGCGCTGCTGCTTGACTGAACAGAAGACAGAAGCGGGCCACACGCCGCCCCAGCTGGTGACAGGTCCGTGGCGGACCTTGGCCCGCGTCCTGACGGAGGTTTTCCAGCCACCGGCCGTTGTCCTGGTCCTGCTGCTGATCAGTCCTGCGATCGAGCCTGGATTCCCGGGAACCATGTGGTTCGGGCTGCTGGGAGCGTTTTTTGTTTGCGTGCTGCCACTGGCTTATGTCCTGGTGATGGTCAAGCTGGGCCGGATCACCGACCACCATGTCAGCGACCGGCGGCAGAGGCCGGCGTTGCTTCTGATGGCACTCATATCCGTGGTGCTTGGACTGTTCGTGCTGCAGTTGCTGGGTGGGCCGGTCAGTGTGTCCGTGATGATCATCGCCCTGATCGGGGGCATCGCGGTTCTGGCTGTTGTCAGTGCTTTTTGGAAGATGAGCGGGCACGCTTCCGCACTGGCGGCGGCCGTGGTCATCGCTATCCTCATGTTCGGTCCCGCGTGGCTTCCGCTGCTGGTGCTCGTACCTGCCGTGGGCTGGTCGCGGCTCGTCCTTCGCGCTCATACCCTGGGGCAGGTCATAGCGGGATCATTGTTCGGCGGCATTGTGATTGCAGGCCTGTGGTGGCTGCTGCGGGAGCTCATGCTCTAGCAGCGCAGCCGCAGCCGTGGAGGCCGGTCCGCCACGAGCTCTGCGCCGTCGAATGTGGCAGTCCGGAAGCACCTGGCCAACTCCCCACTTGCTTGGCGCTGCCTGGCTGGCCGTGGGGCCAACGGTCTTCCTGGTCCGCCGCAGGCGGCCTGGTGCGCGGGAAGCCCCTTGAATTCGGCTAGAACGCCGGGTAGTTCACCAGCAGTGCCTGGAGCTCGGTCGTCGACATGTGGTTGGCCAGCTCAACGCTGATACCCATGGCAACCGCCGCTACGGTGACCATCGCAACGCAGGCCAGGGAGAGGAAGCGCCAATCCTTGCGGAACACGCTGCCGATGGTCTCGGGCATCTCGAGGCCCGGAGTGATCATGTTCGGAGCGCTGTCCCAGGAGCCGTCATCGAGCATTGCGATGACCTGGTTGTTGGCGCGGTCGTAGCGCATGGTGCTGATGGTGTTGCCGTGGCGGGCAAGCAGGATGTCGTGGCCCACGCGCTGGCGCGGCTGCAAGGTAAGCAAGAAAGTTCCCCTGAAATCGAGAAGTGGATGGCGGCTCACGCCATTGGGGGCATCTCGATTTTATAACGGTTCGGTTTGCTGACCGGCCCGAAATACGCCAAACGCCGGGTGAGTCTCCCCACCCGGCGCAGTGATTCAGCTCGCTTTAGGGCTGGTCGGTCTTGGCGATGTACACATCGCAGGGGGCCGTGTGGGCTACCGTGTTGGCCACGCTGCCGAGGACGCGGCCCAGGCCCTGCATGCGTCGGTTGCCCACGACGATCAGGCGGGCGTCCTGCATCTCGGCCTCCTTGACCAAGGCCTCGCCCGGCTTGCCGCGGGCTGCGGAGTAGGTCACTTCGAGGCCTTCGTGAGCGAGGCGCTCGGCTACGGTGCGGGCTACGGTTTCGGCTTCGGCGGCGTCGGACACGATCCACTTGTCGGTGCCGATTTCAACCACCTCGGTCCGGTTGCTGTCGAAGGCGCTGACAACGCGCAGGCTGGCTCCCAGTCCGAGCGCCAGCTGCTGTGCTGCCTGCGCCGCCCTCATCGCCGTCTCGCTGCCGTCGACTCCTACAATCACAACTCCGGTCATTGTGCTGCTCCTTCAGTGGTGGCTTTGATGGCTTCTGCCAGGACAGGTGCCAGGCGTCGCACGCCTTCGGCAATGGTATCCGGCGGCACCGCGCTGAAGGCGAGGCGCAGTTTGTTGGAGGGGCCGTCGGCGGGCGAGAAGGCTGCACCGGGGATGAAGACGACGCCGGCGTCGATCGCCTTTCCGAGGAGCGGATAGGTGTCCACGCCCTCGGGCAGGGTGACCCACACGAAGAAGCCGCCGGCCGGCCGGGTCCACGAGAGTCCCTCGGGCATGTACTCGTCCAGCGCGGACAGCAGGGCCTCGCAACGCTCGGAGTAGAGCGTCCGGTACGTGTCGATCTGTCCTTGCCAGTCGTAATCGCGCAGATAGGCCGAGACCATCATCTGGTTCAGCGGTGGCGGGCAGAGCGTCACGGCCTCGGACGCCAGGTAGAAGCGCCGCTGCAGATGGGCGGGAACCAGCGCCCAGCCGATCCGCAGTCCGGGGGCGAAAATCTTGGAGAAGGACCCGAGGTAGATCACGTCATCCGGGTTCGCCGCACGCATGGGGGCGATGGGATGACCGTCAAAACGCAGGAGTCCGTAGGGGTTGTCCTCGAGGACGATAATATTCGCTTCGCGGCATATGTCGACGATGCGCTGCCGGCGTTCCTGCGCCAGTGTGATTCCGGAGGGGTTGTTGAAGTTCGGGATCGTGTAGAGGAACTTGATGTTCTTGCCCTCTGACTGGAGTGCCGCGATCCTGGCCGCGAGCAGCTCCGGTACCAGGCCGTCGTCGTCCATTTCCACAGGTTCCACCTGCACCTGGTACGCCTCGAATGTGTTCAGGGCGCCCACATAGGTGGGGTTTTCCACCAGGACCACATCTCCGGGGTTGCAGAAGACCTTGGTGGCGACATCCTGCGCGGACTGCGATCCGGCCGTGATGACGACGTTTTCGGGCCGGGCGTCGGTGATGCCTTCGGCGGCCATGATGTCGCAGATCTGCGCGCGCAGTTCTTCCGTGCCTTGGCCGCCGCCGTATTGCAGGGCGGTCATGCCCTCCTCTGCGATGATCCGCGCGGCGGTCTGGCCGAGCTTCTCCAGGGGCAGCGACTGCAGATAGGGGTTGCCTCCGGCGAGGGAGACAAGGCCGGGTTGCATGGAGATGTCGAAGACATCGCGGACAGCGGATTGCTTGATGTTGGCGGCCCGCGCGGAGAACAGTTCCTCGTGCGGGTGAGCGGCCGTGGCGGCCCGCTCAATGGCGTCGATGGCTTCAGCGGGCAGCGTTGCGCCGGCATCCAATGTTTCGTGGGTCACAGTCTCAGGATACTCCCCGATGTTGCTAATTAGGCAACACTTGTTTTCGAATCCGACATGCATTTTGAGGCCGAGCTTTACGCCACGGATGTGAGCGGTTGGAATGTAGCTATGACAGCGCACCGGGGATCCGTGACCAAGGCCGAACAGTTCCACAAACTCCATGACGCCGGGCCCACGCCGCTGGTGCTCGTGAACGTGTGGGACGCGGCCTCCGCCCGCGTCGTCCAGGAAGCCGGTGCGACGGCGATCGCCACCTCAAGCTCCGCCGTCTCCTGGAGCTTGGGCTTCCGGGATGGGGACCATGTGCCGTGGGGTTTGGCGATGGCCGCACTGGGCCGGGTGGTGGGCGCGACCACGCTGCCGGTCACGGCGGACATCGAAACGGGCTACGGACGTACCGATGACGAGCTCCGGGCCACGGTCCACGCCGTCCTGGACGCCGGGGCCGTGGGGATCAACATCGAGGACTCGGCTGCCGAGCCGCTCACCGATATCGACGAGCAATCGCGCCGGATCGCATTGATCCGCCTGGTCGCCGACGAGCGCGGGATCCCGTTGTTCATCAATGCCCGCACCGACACCTATCTTTCAGGCCGCTTCGCGGACACCGCCTACGAGGAAACCCTTCGCCGTGCCGAGTCGTACCTCACCGCAGGGGCCAGCGGGATCTTCGTGCCCGGCGTCGTTGATTTGCACGTCCTGCACCAACTTTCCAGCCAAATCCCGGCGCCGCTCAATGCGCTGGCTGGAGTTGGGGCGCCGTCGCCCCTTGAACTGCATGACGCCGGTGTCCGTCGCGTCAGCATCGGCGGCAACACGGCCAAGGCGGCTTACGCCAAGGTGGCGCGAGTGGCCAAGGAGATTCTGGGGGACGGAAATTGGGCAGGTCTCGCCGGCACCCGCAGCCATGACGAAATGGATGCGTTGTTCGAACAGGGTCCCAAATACAGCCTGTGAACCGGCACTAAACGCACGACGACGGTGCCCGGCTTTAATGTCGGACCCCGCCGATAGCTTGGGAACAGAAAGAAGGCATCGCGGCGAAGGGAGGGGCGCATGGCACGGCGCAGTGTGCAGTTCTGGCGGATCGAGCAACTGAACGGCGCCAATCTCGTCCGTCCGTTCCCAGCGCGCCGCGTGGCCGAAGTCCTGATGAAGGCCCGGGAAGCCGGGACGGACAGACATTTCACCAGTGCGGACGGGACAGTGATGCTTGCCCAGGCGGTAGCAACATCGCCCTATCCGGTGCTGCTTCTCGACCGCGTCCGGGATACCAATCTGCCCAGTGTTGGCGATGCGCTGGGCAGGCGGAAGCCGTTGCCCCTGGGGCCCGGGGATCATTTGCTGGAAACCACCTACTTCGCCTTCCTCAAGCGCAACGTGATGGCTGTGCTTACCACTGGAAACGGCCCCAGGGCGTCCAGGATGGGGGAGTACCTGGAGGGGATGCTGGGATTGGAACCCGTTCTGGTTCCCGTGGTGAGGGAAGACATCGAGGAAATCCTTGACCGGCTGGAGGTGAGCCGTTTCGAGTTTGCCCTGCCCGCCGAGCGTCTGTCGGGAAAGCTGATGGAAGGCGAATGGGCTGACGTTCTGGACAGTGCCTCGCGCCTGATGAACCAAGGAACCTTCCGGATCTCCCTTAGCGTCGGCAGGTCAGGAAGTGCCAATGATAAGCGGCGGATCCGGGAGCGCATTCAACGGTTGATCGATCTTTTCCGCCAGGCAGGTTCCGTGGAGCATTTCGACTACGTGGTGGCGGAGGGAAAGGACTCCCTGACCGGTGACCGCGAGGTGGTGGACCTGCTGAAGGAGCGGTTCATCTCGCACATCGAAGTGGACCCGGACGTCTTCAACGACCCGCAGAAGTCCACCGCGGAGGCCATTGCGATCCTCAACAAGCAGGCCAGGGACAACGAGCCGTTCTTCGCCAGGACGTTGCCGGACGTCAAGGGAACTGCTGACTCCAGTCTGGTACCGGACCTGGTCGCAGGCGGGATGGCCACCGTGCGTGCAGCTCTCGCCGCGGCATTAGTGAGAGCCGAAGGAGCCGGGGAGCCCCAGGACGGGTCGGGTCATGAGCTTGTACGAGGTTGACGTTGACCGCCCTGGCCGCCGCAGGCCGTTGTGGCGTTGGTTCCTGCTGCATCCAACAGCCGACTACCTGTGGGCTGCCTTGGCCCTCACCCTCTGGGTGGGCATCGCTGCCATGGCCGGACAACCTCTCTTGCTGGAACGTGTGGACCCCGGTGCGCGGCGGGCCTTGTTTCAAACCCTGGCCACCTTGGCCGGAGCCACAGCCGGGCTCACCCTCACGAGTGTCTCCATGCTGATCAATGTGCTGGGGAAAAAGTCTGCGCCGGGCCAGCGCGAGCTCCCGCTGGAGAGGCTGTCAGCTACCCACCGCCGCCAGATCGGCGAAGTGTTCCTGTTCGCCATTCCCGGGCTGGGACTTCTGGTGGTTGCAGCGTTGGTCACGGTTGTCCTCGAAGGTGACGCGCGGACGGGCCTGTGGATTCCCGAGGCTGTGACCTTACTGCTGACGTTCGCCTCAGTACTGGCTTTGTTGCGCGTGGCCTGGGCTCTCAGGCGGGTGCTGGCGATCGCAACGGCCTAGCCGCTCCCGCCCCTCCGCCACGTACGCAACGCAACCCTCAGCGCACGCTCAGTGCCTCCGTGAGGGTGCGTCCGTTGACGTAGATCTCGGCCCGCGACGCCCCCGTGGCCGATACAACGGTGTGGGTCAGCTGGGCCTGGATCCGGGGAATGTCGCAGACTCCGGCGGGTCGGAGTGATCCGCTGAGGTTCACCACAACCGTGGATCCACTCATGTAGCCGGAAAGAAATTTCAGCGAAGAGTCCGCGAGCGAGTCGTAGAGAGCAGCGTCGCTGTTCACGGGCATGCCGGCTTCCAGCAAGCGCCCCAGGGCCACGGACAAAGGATCGCCCGGAACTTCCACTCCACGTACCGGAACCAGGCTGTCGTTGCAGCCGAACCGCACGCCGCGCGCCCCGCCGTCGTCGATAGCGACGTAGTACACCGCCGGGCCGGAACCGCCGGAACCCACCGGGACTACCGTGGCCGTCGCTGATGGTTCGGGGGCGCTGGTGCCGGGTTCAGGCGAAGGCTCGACGGCGGGAAGCGGCGTGTTCGTACCCGGTGGGCCGCTGGACGGAGCCGAAGAAGGGGCACGAGCAGCAGTCGCAGTGGGGTCAGGGGATGGTGCTGCAGGAGGCGGTGCCGCTGGGACGGCAACCGAGGGAATCCCCGCAGCCGAGGCAACGGCAGCAGGCGGGTCAGTGGACGGGGCAGGAGCCGCGGACAGGCTGGGTGCGGCAGGCGATGGCAGGGTGACCGTGGGGAGGGAGGTGCGCGTTGGTGACGTGACAGCTTCCGGGGCCGGGGTGCAGCCGGCCAACCAGAGCGCCAAACCGAGGCACGCAGCTGTGATCGCCGTCGTACTCCTGGTTCCCCGTCCGGCATGCATGACAGCCCCGCGCTCCTGTCCGTCCACCTGTACTTCCAACGTTAGGACGGGATCCCGGAGCGCGTAATGCCGCTATGGTGACGGTTCGGACAAGAGTTGATCACGCACCCCGGCGTCGGCCGGAAAGACTGACGGCCGGAAAGACGAATGCCCCCACCCCGCAAGAAGCGGAGCAGGGGCAGGGCAACCGGAAAACTAGGCTGCTGCTTCTTCGTCTTCCTGGGCGGCGGTCAGCGGCTCGAAGATGCCCTTGATCTGCTCTACGACCTCGGCGTCGTCCTTGGGGTGCAGTTCAGCGAAGCGGATCATGGACCCCGGGACGGCCAGCTTCACGTCTTCGAGGACCTTCGCGCCGGCAATGCCGACAGCCTTGCGGGCTTCGTCCTGTGCCCAGACTCCGCCGTACTGGCCGAAGGCGGTTCCGACGACGGCGGTCGGCTTGCCAGAGAGGGCGCCGGCGCCGAAGGGGCGGGACAGCCAGTCGATGGCATTCTTCAGCGAAGCGGGGACAGTGCCGTTGTGCTCGGGGGTGACCAGCAGGATGGTGTCGGCGTCGTTTGCTGCGGCGCGGAGGGCTGCGGCTTCGGCGGGAACCTGGCCTTCGACGTCGATGTCCTCGTTGTAGAACGGGATGTTGCCCAGGGAGTCGTGGATCTGGACGTCAACGTTCTCGGGCGCGTTCAGCTGGATGGCTTCGGCGAGCTTCTTGTTGTGGGAATCGGCGCGGAGGCTGCCGACGAGGGTCAGAACGGTGCTCTTGGACATGCTGTCTCCTTGTGTCTGGCCGGGTCTGTGGGAACCCGGCCTGCGGTTTCTGGGGCTTTGGAGCCTTCACCGATACTAAACGGACTACGGTCCGGTTTCTATTCCCGGGTCTAGAATGTTTCTTGTGAGCTTCATCCCCCTCCAGCCTGACGCGCCCTTGGGGACGCCAGGACTGCCGCACGAACGCAGCGACGCCGCGCGGAACCGCGAGCGCTTGCTGTGCGCTGCCCGTGAGCTGGTGGACGAGTTCGGCGCCGACGCGCTGACCATGGACGCCCTCGCGTGCAAAGCGAAGGTGGGCAAAGGCACCGTCTTCCGGCGGTTTGGCAGCCGGGCCGGGCTCATGATGACCCTGCTCAGTGACGCCGAGTCCGAATTCCAGCGCGGCTTCATGTTCGGGCCTCCGCCGTTGGGCCCGGGCGCGTCGCCAGAAGACCGCTTGGTGGCTTTCGGTGAAGGGCGGATCTATTTCGTCCTGGAAAACGGTGAGCTTCTGAAGGCTGCCGGCGCGGCAACCCGCAACAGATTCGATGTCCCCGCGACGAAGCTTTCGCACCGGCACATGGAGGTCCTGCTGCGGGAGGCGGGCATCGCGGATCCCTGGGTTATGGCCATGTCCCTGACCTACGCCCTGGACCCTGAGCGGATCGTCGACGACGTGCGCGTTCGGGGCATTTCGCCGCGGCGCCTCACGGACTCCTGGCGTGAACTCATCACCCGGCTCCTGAAGACCACCTAGCTCGAAGTTCCCGCTGGGGTCCCGGCTTATGGCTTCCCAAGTGGCGTCGTTGCCGTTTTCGTGACGCAGTCTGCACATAACAATCTGGCTGCAGGCGCGAAACTGGCCGCCCGGAAGCAAAACGTGAAGCAGTTATTGTGGTAGTTTCCTCTTGAATGTGACGCATGCCATACAGGGCTGGTGATCACTGAAGGGGTGTGGGGGACACCAAGAACCCGCTGCATCAATTCGTAGCTGACGCCGGCCACAGCCGGGAACCGCGGAAGGACGAGCTTTGAGATTTGCCACGATTCGGGGCAGCCACCCGACATGCTGAAATATCTGCTGAAGCGCTCAGGCATCTACCTGATCATGATCTTCCTGACCACCAGCGCCGGGTATTTCCTGGCCGTCTCATCGCTTAAACCGGCCGTCCTGGAACAAGAGAAGATCCCCCGGCCAACCCCTGAACAGGTAGCTGCGTCTTTCCGTGGACTGGGCTTGGACCCGGACTTGAACCCTTGGGAACGCTACATCCAGTGGCTCGGTGGCATCGTCACCCGCTGGGACTGGGGCCGCAGCCCAAACGGCGCGTACGTCAACGCAGAGTTCGCGGACCGAGTCATGGTCTCCACCCGGTTGTTCATCGCCTCGATCATCCTGACGTTGATCATCGGAGTGGCGCTGGGCGTTTACTCCGCAGCACGGCAATACAAGTTCCAGGACCGCGCCATCACGTCCTACAGCTACTTGGTCCACATCCTTCCCGCACCCATTGCCTACTTCCTGGTGCAGCTGGGTGCCATCAGCATCAATGAGGCTGTCGGCGAGCGCATCTTCTTCGTGACGGGAATTTCGACGCCGGGAATAGACCCGGGTTGGCCCGCTTTCGTTGACCTTGTGGCCCACTACGCCGTGCCCACCTTCGCGATGACCGTCTTCGGCTGGGCCGGTTACCAAATCGCCCAGCGGCAATACCTCCTGGACAACGTAAACGCAGACTTCGTCCGCACTGCCCGGGCCAAGGGCCTCACCCGCAACCAGGCCATCCGAAAGCATGCGTTGCGTGTCTCGTTCATCCCGGTGGCCCAGAGCATCGCATTCACCATTCCCGCCATCTTCACGGGCGGCTTCTTCGCCGAGGCCATCTTCGCCTGGCCGGGCATCGGCCTGTGGAGCATCCAGTCCATCGGCCTGCAGGACGTCAACGTTGCCACTGCCACGCTGGCCTATGGCTCAGTCATCTTCGCAATCGGCGCCATCCTGGCCGACTTCGCCACCACGCTGGTCGATCCACGAGTGAGGGTCCAGTAATGACAAACATCATTGACCCGATCGCCGAAATCGACGAGTCCCGTGTAGCCGACCAGGACGTGGTCATCGGCAAGTCCCGGATCATCTTCCGTCGCTTCATGCGGAACCGGACCGCCGTCGCCGGTTTGTTCATCTTCCTGGCGCTCTTCCTGTTCTCCCTGTTCGGCGGATTCCTGACTCCATGGGACAAGGACACCATCGATCCTTTGAACATCGGCATGGGTCCGTCGCCGGATCATCTCCTGGGCACCACGCAGGCCGGTATCGACCTCATGGCGCTCATTGTCGAGGGCACCAGGATCTCGATCTTCATCGGCCTGATCGTGGGCGGCGTGTCCGTCGTGATCTCGGCGGTCTACGGCTGCACCATGGCCTTCTTTGGCGGCAAGGTGGATGCCACCATGCTGTTCATCCTGGAGGCGCTCATCATGATGCCCGCCATCCTGGTAGTGGCGGTGGCCACCAGCGGCAGCGGCGGGCTCAAGAACCTTCCCAGCTGGCTGCTGCTGATCGTCGTCCTGCTGTTCTTCAGCTGGATGGGTACCGCCCGCCTGGTGCGCTCGTTGTCGATGTCGCTCATGCAGCGCGACTACGTCAAAGCCGCCAAGTACATGGGGGTCCCGTCCCGCCGCATCGTGTGGCGCCACCTGGTCCCGAACATCGGCTCCTTGCTGGTCCTCGACTTCACCCGAGGCATCACCGGTGCCGTGCTGGCCGAAGTGGCGTTCTCCTTCATCGGCATCGGCATCAAACTCCCTGACGTCAGCCTCGGTGTCCTGATCGGCCAGGCTACGGGCCAGGTGTCCTCCTTCCCGTGGATGTTCTGGGTCCCGCTCACTGTCATGTTCCTGCTGACCGGTTCGCTGGCCATGATGAACGACGGACTCCGTGACGCCTTCGACCCCAGCTCCAGCTCCATCGGCCGGGCGAAGCGGACCAAGCCCCAGACTGCGAAGGTGGCCAACTGATGAGCACCAACACCACTCCCGCCGAGCGCCTCCGCGACGCCGGACTCTACGCCCCCGGCGACGCCGTCCTCAGCGTCCGCGACCTGAACGTCCGCTTCAACTCCGAGAACGGCGTGGTCCACGCTGTCCGAGGCGTCGACTTCGACCTCATGCCAGGCAAGACCCTGGGCATCGTGGGCGAATCCGGCTCCGGCAAGTCCGTGACGTCCATGGCCATCATGGGTCTCCTCCCCGAAACCGCTGACATCACAGGCTCCGTCCGCTACAAGGGCAAGGAACTCCTTGGCCTGAGCGACAAAGCAATGTGCAAGCACCGCGGCAGCGACATCGCCATGGTGTTCCAGGATCCGCTGTCCTCGCTGACGCCCGTCTACACAGTGGGCAACCAAATCATCGAGGCGCTGACGGTCCACAACCCGACCATGAGCAAGCAGGCCAAAGAAGCCCGCGCCGTCGACCTCTTGCGCATGGTGGGGATCCCGAGCCCCAAGGACAGGCTGAAGGCCTTCCCGCACGAGTTCTCCGGTGGTATGCGCCAGCGCGTCATGATCGCCATCGCGATCGCCAACGATCCGCGGGTACTCATCGCTGATGAACCCACGACGGCGCTCGACGTCACCATCCAGGCGCAGGTGCTCGAAGTCCTGCACACCGCGCAGGAGGAGACCGGCGCCGCCGTCGTCATGATCACGCACGACCTCGGCGTGGTCGCCGGCATGGCCGACGACATCATGGTCATGTACGCGGGCAAGCCCGTGGAAACCGGCACTGTGGAGGACATCTACTACAACCCCCGGATGCCCTACACGCTGGGCCTGCTGGGTGCTGTCCCGCGCGTGGATACAGCCACCAAGCAGTCGCTGGTTCCCATCGAGGGGACCCCACCCAACCTCGCGTTGCCGGTGACGGGGTGCTCCTTCGCGGCCCGTTGCCCCATGGTCAGCGACGCCTGCCTGCACGGCGAGCCGGAGCTCATTTCAGTACCCGGATCCGAGACCGGGACGTTGGACCACAAGGCAGCCTGCATCAAATCCGGCGAGCTTTCCGGCAATGCGGACGCGCACCGGATTTTCCATGCGCCGCCCAAACCGGTTTCCAAGTTCGACGGCGTTGCCCGCACCGAACGCGACAAGGTCCTGGAACTCAAGGACGTCAAGAAGCACTTCCCCCTGCTGAAGGGTGCTCTCATCAAACGGCGGATCGGCACGGTCAAGGCCGTGGACGGGCTCAGCTTCGACATCCGCGAGGGCGAGTGCGTCTCCATTGTGGGCGAGTCAGGCTGCGGCAAGACCACCACGCTGTTGGAGATCATGGAATTCCATCCGGACCAGGTGGGCGAAGTGGTCATCGGCGGTGTCAGCAACAAGGTAGCCACCGACCACAAGACCAAAATGGCCATGCGCAAGGAAATGCAGATGGTCTTCCAGGACCCCACGGGTGCCCTGGACCCACGCTTCACCGTGTACGAGGTCCTGGCCGAGCCCCTGGAGAACCTGGGAATGCCCAAGGCCGCCATCAGGAAACGCATCATGGAACTCATGAAGCTGGTGGGCCTGCAGCCTGACCACGTCAACCGCTTCCCCAACCAGTTCTCCGGCGGCCAGCGGCAACGCATCGGCATAGCCCGGGCGCTCGCAGTCAACCCCAAGCTGGTTGTCCTGGACGAACCCGTGTCCGCGCTGGATGTGTCCGTCCAGGCCGGGGTCATCAACTTGCTGGACAAGCTCCGCGCCGAACTTGGCCTCAGCTACCTCATGGTCGCCCACGACCTCTCGGTCGTCCGCCATATCTCGGACCGGGTGGCCGTGATGTACCTGGGCAAGATCGTGGAAACCGGGAACGTGGACGACGTCTTCGACAACCCCCGGCACCCCTACACCCGGGCCCTGCTGTCCGCGATCCCGGTTCCGGACCCGAACCTGGAACGTACCCGCGAACGCATCATCCTGCAGGGTGACCTGCCCAGCCCGCTTGATGCGCCCAAGGGTTGTAACTTCGCTACACGTTGCCCGGTGTTTGCCGCGCTACCTGCCGCAAAGCAGGAGAAGTGCCTTACTCTGGAGCCGCCACTGACTTCCGAGGCGGAGGGCGCGCAGGACTTTGCCTGCTTCTTCCCGGACGGAGAGCTGGATGCCGAGATGCTGGTGGTGCATGCCTGACGACATATGACGCATTGAATAAATCCCTGGTCTCAACTCGCAAAGATATTTCAGTCGTAAACATGAAGGGCAAACCATGAAGAAGTACACGACGATCGGCGGCGTAGCACTCGCAGCAACGCTCATGCTGACCGCTTGCGGCGGGGGAACGCCGTCGGGTCCTGCCTCCCAGAAGGCAGAAGAGAGTGGCGGCGACATCAGCAAACTGATTAGCGTCAACGCCAAAGAAGCAAAGGATCTGGAACAGGGCGGCACGGTCACTTTGGCCGTCGGAAGCATTGGCCCGGACTTCAACGGCTTCTCCAACGTGGGCAACAGCGCTGATACTTCGGCCGTGATGACTCCGGTCAACACCGCTGCGATCAGCAGCGGCGGCATCGGCGGCTGCTGGAAGTTGGACTTCAACGGCAAGGCAGAGCCGAACAAGGACTTCTGCGAATCGGTGACCAGCGAAGTCAAGGACGGCAAGCAGACCATCACCATCAAGGTCAACGACAAGGCGACCTGGAACGATGGCACTCCCATTGATGTGAAGACCTTCGAGAACACGTGGAAGATGCTCCGCGGCGAAGACAAGTCCATCGACATCGTCACCGCTGGTGCCTACGCCTTCGTGGATTCGGTCAAGGCCGGTGCCAACGACAAAGAAGTCATCGTCACCACAACCCAGCCCGTCTTCCCCCTTGAAGGTCTCTTCTTCGGCCTGATCCACCCCGCCATCAATACACCCGAGATTTTCAACAAAGGCTTCGCGGGAGAAATGCACCCTGAATGGATGGCCGGTCCGTTCAAGGTGGAGAACTACGACACCACTGCCAAGACCGTCACGATGGTCCCGAACGACAAATGGTGGGGCCAGAAGCCGGTTCTCGAGAAGGTCATCTGGCGCCAGATGGAGCCGAGCGCAACCATCGCAGCGTTCAAGAATGGTGAGATCGACGCGACGAGCGGCCGTACTCTTGGCCGTTACAAGCAGCTCGAGGGCACCAAGGACGCTGACGTTCGCCGCGGCCAGCGCCTCTTCGCTGGTGGCTTGAACCTGAACGCCAAGCGCCCGGCCTTGACGGACGTTGCCGTGCGTAAGGCAATCTTCACCGCCGTGGACCGCAAGGCCATCCGCGACGTCCGCTTCAACGGCCTGAACTGGTCCGAAGAGAGCTCGGGCTCCATGATGCTCATGCCGTTCTCCGAGTACTACCAGGACAACTACCCCGTGAAGGATACGGGCGCTGAGGCTGCCAAGAAGGTCCTGACTGACGCCGGCTACACGGCCAACGACAAGGGAATCATGGCCAAGGACGGCGTTCCGGTCTCCTTCAAGATCACCAACTTCGGTGACGATCCCACCACGGCTGCAACCTCCCAGACCCTGCAGAAGCAGCTTCAGGCAGCCGGCATGGATGTTGGCATTGACCAGCGCGGTGACGCCGACTTCGGCAAGGTGGTTGGATCCCGCGAGTTCGATGTGACCATCTCCGGTTACACCGTGGGTGCGGACGCAACGGACGCCGTGAAGCAGTACTACGACTCCACCACCAACGAGAACGGCCTGGGCGATGCTGAGCTCGACGCCGAAATCAAGCGCCTTGCCACGATCGCCGACGACACCGAGCGCAACAAGGCGGCCATGGAGGTCGAAAAGAAGCACATGGAGAAGTACTTCTCCATGGGAACCGTGCTGAACGGCCCGGAGATCCAGTTCGTGCACAAGGGCCTGGCCAACTACGGCCCGTCCCTGTTCAAGAGCCTCTCCAACGTTCCGGACTGGACCACCCTCGGCTGGGAAAAGGGCGCCAAGAAGTAGCCCAACAGCCGTAGTTTCCTGAAGGCCGGGAATCTCCCTGAACCTGATCATCGGTTCGCGGAGGTTTCCGGCCTTCGCCGTCCCAATCGCTTGCTCACGTTCCGGGTGCTTGAGCCAATCGCTTGCTCACCCGGTGATGGAGGGTTGCCGGAAAGGGGCTATTACGTGAGCGAGGATCGGTAGCCTAGGGTCATGACTTCCCAGCCGATCCGTACCGCAGTCGCAGGCTTTGGACTTTCAGGCAGTGTCTTCCACTCGCCCTACATCTCCGCCAACCCTGCCTATGAGCTCGCCGTCATCGCCACCTCGGACGCGGAACGGCAGGCCAAGGCCAAGGAACGCTATCCCCGGGCGAAGATCGTCAACACCCCTGCCGACGCCCTGGCCCTCGCCGATGAACTGGACCTCATCGTCCTCGGCACACCGCCCGCAACCCACTACCCGCTTGCTAAAGCCGCGCTGGAAGCCGGGCTCGACGTCGTCGTCGATAAGCCGTTCGTCACCTACAGTGCGCAAGGCGAGGAACTGATCCAGCTGGCAGCCAGGCTGGGCAGGGTCCTCACGGTGTATCAGAACCGGCGCTGGGACGGCGATGCGCTCACCGTGCGGAAACTGCTCGACGCCGGGACGCTGGGTACCGTCACCCGGTTCGAGGTAGGCATGGAGCGGTGGGCGCCGGAAATTGCAAAAGCCTGGAAAGCCGGGGCCACGGTGGAGGACGGCGGTGGAGTCCTGTTCGACCTCGGGACCCACGTCCTGGACCTCGCCCTCCGGTTCTTTGGCCCGGCTACGGTCACCTACTCCGAAATTGCTGCCCGCCGCCCCCAGGAGAACGCCGACGACGACGTCTTCCTTGTCCTCCGGCACGACTCCGGTGTAATCACCCACGTCACCATCAACCTCAATAGCCACCTGCACGGCCCGCGGTTCCGGATCCTGGGCACGCAGGGTGCTTTCGCGAAGTTCGGCACGGACCCCCAGGAGCCGTTTGTCCTGGGTGGCGGGTTGCCCACGGACCCGCAGTACGGCGTCGAGCCTGAAGAGGACTACGGCATCCTGGAGGTGGACGGCCAGCGCTCCACCATCCCCACCGAGCGCGGCGCTTACCCGGAGTTCTATCGCTTCCTCGCGGAAAAGCTCGACGACGGCGGAACCGCCTCCGCGCATCCGGCACCTGTGGATCCGGCGGACTCAGTGGAGGTCCTGAAACTCATTGAGCAGGCCCGGGATCTGGCCCGAAAAAAATAAATCTGCACGAGGCGTAACCTCACCAACGCCCCCAGCGATGTAAAGGGAGTGCGGGCCACGTCCGCACGCTGATCATCCGGCAGCCACCCAACAGCTGCCGGGGCAATCCCAAAATCGTTTGTCGGAGGAATTCATGTCCTTGTTCACTGTCCTTGCCACCAGCAAAGTCGCCGCAGGCGTCCTGGCTGCCGGAGCTGTTGCTGTCGGCGGAACCGGCGTCGCTGCCTTCAATGGCGCTCTTCCCACCGAAATCCAGCAGACCGCCCACGACGTCGTAGGTGCACCTGCCCCCCTCGCTGCCGGAACTGCCGGTGAAGCAGCCGACGCAGCGGAAACTGCCCAGGCCAAGGCGGCAGACGCCGTCGAGACCGCCAAGGCAACAGCGAGTGACGCCGCAGAAGCCGGCAAGGCAACCGCGAAGGATGCCAAGGGCGAAGTCAGCGGCGCTGCCGGTGACGCAATCAACGACGCCAAGGCAGCCCTCGAAGATGCCACGTCGCCTGAAGCATTCGGACTGTGCACTTCCTTCCTCAACGGCGGCTTGAAGGCCGACACCAAGGTTGCCGGCTTCAAGTCACTGACCATTGCTGCCGGTGGCGAGGCCAACGTCGAGGCGCACTGCGAAGCCGTGGTGGAAGCCGGCAAGGCTGCCGGACTCAAGGCTGACGGCAACGCCAAGGCAGACGCCGACGCCGATGCCTCCGTTACGTCCGGACTTCCGGCCACGCCTGCCGTCCCGGCTGTTCCGGCCACTCCCGCAGTGCCCGCCGTGCCTGCAGTCCCGGCTGTACCGTCGCTGCCTACCCAGGTCCCCACTGAGCTGCCGGCTGTTCACGGAGCACCCGTCGATTCTGTCCGCTAAGCGGAAAACGGCTACGGTTTAAAGGCAGGGCTCCTTGGCTTGATGACAAGGAGCCCTGCCTCATAACGCGGGATGGGAGGCGTCCACGGGTGCTTGAACCCTTGGCTGATGAATATGTGCAGGCGGATCACGATGATCCCGCGCTGCTCTTCACTGCTGCCTACAACGCCTTCTCCGGACCGGTCTTTGGCTATCTCAAAGCACGCGGCGTGGACGATCCCGAGGCCGTAACGCAGGACGTCTTCCTTGCCCTCTACCCCAAACTGGAGACCCTCCACGGCGGGTTGCAGGGAGCCAAGACATTGCTGTTCACCATTGCGCACGCCCGGCTGGTGGATCACTACCGGAAGCGCGAACGTACCCCCGATTCCACGCCGTACGAGGCCGACTTCGACACCCGGCGCTCACCGTCGGCCGAAGAGCAGGCATTCGGAAGGGCGTCCGGCCTGGGGGTTACGGAACTTTTGGAGGACCTGACCGAGGATTATCGGGAGGTCCTGGCACTGCGGGTCGTTGCTGACCTGTCGGTGGAAGAAACTGCGGACATCATGGGCAAATCCCAAGGGTCCGTGAAACAGCTGCAGCGCAGGGCATTGGGCGCATTGAAGAAACGTGCGCTACTAAGGAACGGCACATCATGAGCAAATACACCGCACCCGGTCGCGGCAAGGACCAGCAGGCCATCGATTCCCTGCTGGCCGACGCCGGGCTTGAGGGCAGCACGGACCTCCGCAGCGAACTTCTCGAGCTGCGCTCCCTGGCCGACACTGCTCCAATTCCGTCCGAGGCCGTTCGTGCGCTGATGGCGGGTGGGGCGATGGTTACCAGACCCGCTGCCGTAACGCCGCAAGTCCCGGCACCCGAGCAAACCCCGGCAACAGATGAGTTGGCTGCACGGCGGTGGAAGAAGAGGCGCGCAGCCATTGCGGGCCTCGCCGTGGCGGTGTCGCTGGCCGGTGGCGCCACAGCGGCTGCCGCCTCCGAGGGCGGGATTCCCGGAGCTTTCCAGCATCTTGGCGCGGCCATCGGTTCGGTGGTTTCACAACTGGCTCCCGGCGCGGGCAATGCGCCGCAACCCGCCGCTCCTGCGGGATCGACCCCGGAACCCGGCCCTGCACATCAGGACAGCCAACCGGCAGTGGTTCCGGGACAGGCCAGCCCCAGCCCGGCGGATCCCGGGAACCCCGACGGGATACCTCACCCTGAACCGCACCCGGCGACGCCCGGAAACCCATCCCAGGATCCCAAGAGCCCGTCGCAGCCCGACCCCGGCAAGCGTGTGCTCCCCACGGCTCCCTCGTTGCCGGTCACGCCTCCGGAGATCGACCCCTCAAAGCTTGATCCCTCGAAGCTCGGGCCATCGGACATCCCCGTCCCGGTCCCGTCCCAGCTGATTCCCCCGGTCCCGGAAGCCCCGAAAGTCCCAGCGAAGTGACAGTTAATGCCAAATGTTCCTCGGGAACATTGGCATTAACTGTCACTCGGCAGGCGTTAAACCACGACGGCGGGGTGCGGCTTCACGTGGAGCCGCACCCCGCCGTCGTGGTTGGCTGCTTAGGCGGAGACCAGGCTGTGCCAGTCGTTGACGAGGGGCAGGTTGTGCGCCTCGGAAACGGAGTGGTGTGCCACGTGGCCTGCGGCGATGTTGAGGCCGGCGGCCAGGGCGGGGTCGCGGTCGAAGGCGGCCTTGACGCCCAGGTTGGCCAGTGCCACGGCGTAGCGCAGGGTGACGTTGGTCAGTGCGTACGTGGAGGTGTTCGGAACAGCGCCAGGCATGTTGGCAACGCAGTAGAAGATCGAATTGTGGACCTTGTACGTCGGTTCCTGGTGGGTGGTGGGGTGCGTGTCCTCGAAGCAGCCGCCCTGGTCCACTGCGATGTCCACCAAGACCGAGCCCGGCTTCATGCGGGATACGAGGTCGTTGGTGACCAGCTTGGGAGCCTTGGCGCCCGGGATCAGGACGGAGCCGATCACGAGATCTGCGTCGATGACTGACTTCTCGATCTCGTAGGCGTTGGAGGCCACGGTCTTCAGGCGGCCCTGGTAGAGGGCGTCCAGTTCGCGCAGCCGGTTGATGTTGATGTCCATGATGGTGACATCAGCACCAAGGCCCAGCGCCATGGCGGCAGCGTTGGTTCCCGCAACGCCGGCGCCGAGGACAACAACTTTGGCCGGACGGACGCCCGGTACGCCGCCCAGGAGGACACCCTTGCCGCCGGCCGGAGCCATCAGCGAGGAAGCGCCCACAACTACGGAGAGGCGGCCCGCGACCTCGGACATCGGGGCGAGCAGGGGAAGGGTGCGGCCTTCCTGTACGGTTTCGTACGCGATGGCCGTGACGCCTGAGTTGATGAGCTCTGCGGTGAGCTCGGGCTCTGCGGCGAGGTGCAGGTAGGTGAAGAGGATGAGGCCCTTGCGGAAGCGGTGGTACTCGGCCGCGATGGGTTCCTTGACCTTCATCACCATGTCCGCGCGGCCCCAGACGTCATCGGCTTCGTTGACGATTTCGGCGCCGGCGATCGAGTATTCCTCGTCGGTGATGCCCGAGCCGAGGCCTGCGCCGCGCTCAACCAGAACGGTGTGTCCGTGGGTGCGGAATTCGTGGACGCCGGCGGCCGTGATGGCTACGCGGAACTCGTTGTTCTTGATTTCTTTGGGGACGCCGATGATCATTTGCTGGCTCCATCGTTAGCGGCCTGTTCGGCCGAATATTTGCTGCGGGCTGTGATTCCAGAATAAATCCGGCTGTGAGGCAGGCGACATGGATTCCCAACCGGCCCGGGATCAAAACCCCGGAAATTCAAGGAACTCCTGCCGTCAAGCTCGACATTTGTCGAGCACCAAGGCGTCAGGTGTCGCCTGCTGTTGGTACGCTTTCCGGATGCAGCAAGACGTGGAACAGATCGTTGAACGCGTAGCACTGAAGCTCGGCCGCGGACTGTCCTTGGAGGACCTCGACGGCGTTCTTCTCGCCTACAGTTCCAACCAATCCCACGCAGACCGCGTCCGGGTGAATTTCCTGCTCAGCAAGCGCGTCCCCAGCGACGTCAGCGCCTGGCAGCTCTCGCACGGCATCTCCACCGCCGTGCGCCCCGTGGTGGTGCCCGCCAACGACGAACTCGGGATGCTCGGCCGCGTCTGTGTCCCCTTGTTGGTCCGCGGTTTCCGTGTGGGGTACTTGTGGGTGCAACAGGACCTTGAGGAGCAAAGCGCGACGGCGATCCTCGCCCAGTTGCCCGGCGTCCGGGACGAACTGGACCTGTTGGCGGGCTTGCTCCTGGACTCGAACACGGCCGAGTCCGAGTTCCGGCGCCGGCGTGAGCAGGAGTTCCTCTCGGCCTGTGGCGGCGAATCGAACGCCGTGGCGGCCGTCGCGGGGTGGAAGGAGATCCAAGGCCGCGGCCCGTGGCAACTGGTGACGATCCTTGACGCCGAAGGTGCCCGGTCCGACGTCGATCCCATCGCGGCAACCCTCACGCACCGAACAGCCGCGCTGCAGTCCACCATCGGCGTGAACGCGGCTTTGTTCAGCGCGGGCACGGAAACCCACTCGGTGGTCCTGTTCCGGGAATCCGGAGGACGGGCAGACCACGCGCAGGTCCTGGTCCATTACCAGCTTGAGCTCGCAAAGCGTGCCGGCCGGACCGTGGACCGCGTCATCCTGGGGATCAGCGAACCTTTCCAGGTGATCAGGCAGCTCGCGGGGGCGTACCGGCAGTCCAAGGTTGCTGCGCAGGCGGCGGCCGTGGATGCGCAGCTCGGGGAACTGGTGGACAGCCGTTCCGTGGGCGTGTACCAGCTCTTTGACCGCCTGCTGGCACCGGGCGGCTGGGACGATACCGGCTCGGTGCATTTCCGGACGCTTGAGGACCAGGACAAAAACGGCGAGCTCCTGCCGGTCCTGGAGCTTCTCTACGACAACGACAGTGCCGTGCAGGATGTCGCCGCGAAACTTCACCTCCACAGGAGCAGCATCTACAACAGGCTCGGACGCATCCGCCAGCTCATCGGTGCTGATCCCTTGAACGGTGCCATCCGGCTTGAACTGCATGCTGCCTTGAAGGCGCGGCGCTGGGCCGGCAGGCCGCGGATCTGAGCCGGACCGCGGATCTAAGCCCGGACCCGCGGATCTAAGCACCGGCAAGACTCAACGTAAGAAACAGATAAGGCAGGTACCCGCGCGGGTACCTGCCTTATCTGATGCCGATGCGCTTGCCTGGCCGTTCGCGGGGGACGCGTCAGGAGCGCCTCAGCCGCTGGCAACTCCAGCGGCCCAAACGGCGCCTGAACGTTGCCGTGCGGCTGCTGCTGCAGTACCGCCCGTGCCAGCCGGTGTGCACGTTGGTGCGGGGCAACCGCGTGCTCACTGCAGTGCCTTCTGTGCGGCGTCAAGGAGCGATTCCAAGGTGGACGCCTGCGGCTGAGGCGACGTGCCTGCGGTGGGCTTGCCGGTGGGCCGGGGCTTTGCCGTTTGCGTTCCCGTCGGTGTTGGCGTCGGGGTCGGCGTGGGAGTGGTGGTCGGCGTCGGCGTCGTGGTGGGCGTCGGTGTTGCCGGCGGTGTCGTGATCGTGTCCGAGGGCACGTCGCCGGGCGCCGGCGCAGGTTGGGTCGGAGCCGGAGTGCCGGCTACGGGGGACGGCGCTGCGACTGCCGGGGCGGACGCCGAGGGGACCCAGACAGGGGCTGCCAGGGAGACGTGCGGTGAAGGAACCGACGACGGCGAAACCGCCACAGGCGCTTCTGGAACCGTCGCCTCCGGTACCGTCGCCGGTTGGCCTGCTTCGGATGACGATTGACCCGACGACGACGGGGAGGACGCTGTGGTGTAGGAAGCCCGGGGCGCAGGGGCTGCCGAGCCCGGTTGGCGGTCCTCGCCACTCTGGCCGCCGCTGGCTTCCTGGGCCGGACTTTCCTGACCGAAGAACGGAAGCTCCAGTGCCTGCCCGACGGTTCCCGCAGTCAGTACCAGGCCCAGCGCTCCGGCAACCACTGCCATGCGCTGGCTCATGTGTTTCACCGACGCTGCTTTCCGCAGAACAGCTTGGGGTTCGCGGCCAAATGAGGAGGTGGTGCCGAGGGTTGATGCCGTCACCGGCGGAGGTGTCTTGCGGGATGCCGCCGGGGACGGGGCGGCCGCTTCGGCTCCGGCTTCCCCGCGGGTGGCTGCCTTGCGGGCGGCAACCACGGGAATGGCTGACGTGGGAGGCCCTGGTGTGGTGGATGCCGGAGCTGCGGCCCGCGCGGCTTCGACTACCGGAATCGCTGCGGTTGCCGGCTCCGGAAGCGCAGGGGCTGCCTTCGGCTCGGCAGGGGCGATCACAGCCCTTGCCGCACGCTCACGCTCAGCGGCCCGGGCCGCAGCCCGCGTGGTGGGCGCAGCCGTAGCGGGTGATGCCGGAGTGGGTGCCGTTACGGTGGGGATCGCCGTCGTGGCTGGTTCCGGGGATCCGCTGGGTTGGGCCCGACGGCGTCCGGTTGGCTTGGTGCGCTCGCGCTCGAGTTGCGCGCGGCGTGGGTTATCCATGGTTGGGGACATGGTTGTGCCTCTCAACGCCTGCGAGGTTAGCTGTCGGGTTCGGACGAGGCCGTCCGGCCGCGCGTGGCGGCTTCACCCCAAGGGCTTGCGGAGAAAACAAGCCCGGGAAACTGTGGGTCCCCCGTCTCTGCCGCGGGTCTGGCGGATCCTGGATTGCGGCAGAGCCCGGCGTCAATCCAGAAGCGGCCCAGCGGAGATCGGGTCGCCCTACGACCGTACAGGAGGCGGAAAGTAAAGTCACATTAATGTAACGGGCGGTAGTTCTGCCCCCGCGGGAGGGGGCTACCGCTTAGGCTTCGGGGCCGGTGCGGGGGCGGGGAGTTCGTGTTCGATTTTCCGGACCTGGTGGGCCTGATGTGTGGCAGGGCGGAAGACTTCGTCTGCGATCCCCAGCAAGCCGCCTGCTGCGGCCCGCCGGACGCCGCGCTTGTTCTCCCGCGCAATCCAGTACCAAAGCGCGCCCATGAGCGCGGGAGCTCCGAGCACTGCTGCCAACACGGCTAAGATGTCCATCCGCCAACACTAGCCTTGGGCACGTACTGGCCGGTAGACATGAGCTATGGACCTACCAGTGATGCCGCCCGTTTCGCCCATGCTCGCCAAGTCCGTCCCGAACATCCCCGACGTTGGGCATTACGAGCCCAAATGGGACGGATTCCGGACCATCGTCTTCAAGGACGGGGACGACATCGTCCTGGGCAGCCGCAACGAAAAGCCCATGACCCGCTACTTCCCGGAGCTGGTGGAAGCGCTGAAGAAGAACCTTCCGGACAAGTGCGTTGTAGACGGCGAGATCATCCTGATCCAGGGCAACAGGCTTGAGTTCGACGTGCTGCAGCAGCGAATCCATCCCGCGGACAGCCGGGTTCGGATGCTTGCGGAGAAGACGCCTGCGTCCCTGGTGGCGTTCGACCTGCTTGCCCTCGGCGACGAGGATCTGACCGGCCGGCCCTTCGCCGAGCGGCGCGCGGCCTTGGAGAAAGCCCTCGCCGACGCCCGGCCTCCTGTGTACGTAACGCCTGCGGTGACGGACCTGGGGCGCGCCAAGGAATGGTTCGTGCAGCTTGAGGGAGCAGGCCTCGACGGCGTGCTGTCGAAACCGCTCGACGGCACCTACCAGCCGAACAAGCGGGTGATGTTCAAGACGAAGCATGAGCGGACAGCCGATTGCGTGGTGGCCGGGTTCCGTTGGCACAAGACCGCGAAAGTTGTGGGGTCGATGCTCCTGGGGCTCTACGACGACTCCGGCCGGCTTCATCACGTCGGCGTCGTGGCGTCATTCCCCATGGCAAAGCGGGAGGCGTTGGTGGCGGAGCTTGAGCCCTATCAAGTGGAGCTCGGCGACCATCCGTGGGGCGAGTGGGCCAAGCAGGACGATTCGCCCGGGGGGTCACGGATGCCCGGGGCGCAGAGCAGGTGGAGCGCCGGAAAGGACTTCTCCTTTGTGCCGCTGCGCCCCGAACTGGTGATCGAGGTGGCCTACGACTACATGGAGGGTGACCGGTTCCGCCACACGACGCAGTTCCGTCGGTGGCGGCCGGACCGGACTCCTGAAAGTTGCACGTACTCGCAGCTGGAAGAGCCTGCGGAGTACGACCTTGGGGAGATCCTGAGCCTGCCGTAGTGGCCCGGCGGGGAACTACTCCTCGTGCCCCTGGTCGCTGCTCATGCTGCCTTCGGCGGGCGGGGTTTCTCCCGGGGGCACGCCGCCGCCTGGCTCGAGGCCTGTGACGTTTCCATCCAGGGGGTCGGGATTGGCCGAGGAAGCGGGGTCGTCGTCCTCGTCCTGGCGCATGTCGGGATCTTCGTGGATGCTGTCCGCGTCGGCGGTAGTGTCGATGGGTCCACTGGCGCCGCTCACGCCGAAGGTCCGGGGATCGTCTTCCGGGTCATAGCTGGTCATGGTGAGCCCTTTCGTAAGTAAGCTTACTAATTAGCTTGCTCCGCCAGCCTATCCGGGACGGGCCGCGCCAACAAGGCCGTCCGCAGAGGTGCCCGTGCCGGTGCGGCTCCCGGTGTCTCGGCGTCCTGCTTGCTCAGCGGTGCCGGGTGGTGGCGTTGACGAAGCTGCGGATGGCGTCCGCCACGGCTTTGGGGCGCATGTGCTGGGCAACGTGGCCGACGCCGGGAATTTCCACCAGGCGCCCTTGGGCCACCGCCCGCGAAAGCCTCAAGGACCAATCCGGTCCGGCAACATGGTCGCGGCTTCCCCGGAGAACCAGGACCGGGACATCGATGCCGGACAGCCGATCCAGGGTCGGGTACTTCATCATCACGGGCAGTTCGGTGACGTACCAGCGCGGTCCGCACCGGAAGTAGTCCCCCATGACGATCCAGTTGGACGAAGGACTCTCGCGGAGGATGCCATCCAGCGTCAGGGCAATCGACTGCTGCATCACGTTCTTGTGCCGCGAATCGACAACCGGCCCCATGAGCACAAGCTGCCGTGCACTTTCCGGCCGGTGCAGTGCAGCCTCAATGGCGAACTGCACCCCCATGGAGTGGCCTACCAAAATGTAGGAGTCGATGCCGCGGGATGCCAGGGCCCCGGCAATGAAGGCGCCGTAGTCCTCGACCTGGAGTTGCCTGCCGGGTCGGGGAGTGCCGCCGAAGCCCGGCAGGTCGAAGGAGTACGTGGGCGCATGCGCCGCCAGCACGGCGTGCAGTCGTGCCAGGTACCGGTGGGAAACCCCGATGCCGTGGATCAGGATGTAGGCAGGCTTCTCTGCCGACCCGGCCCCGGCGGCGGACCCGGGTTCGGGAGACCCCTCGGTCCAGAAGATGCGTCCGGTGAGGCCATGGGCCTCTATGTCGGAGGACAGTAGCGCGCTCATGCGGGACAAATGACGGAAAAGTACCTTGAGGCCATACAGCTATTGAACAGCATGCTGTCGGTTTCGGAGGGCTCGCCGGTGCGAGCTAGTCCCGCGCGGCGTCGTCCGATTCATTGGAGTCGGCCGGCCGCGCATCAGCTGCCTTCGCAGCGTCAGCCGCCTCCCGGCGTCGTGCGATTTTCGATTCGGTCCACATGGTGACCGCCACGAACACCGTGCACGCGAACATGAAGGTGGCCACAAAGTTCAATCCCATGGCTGAGCCCAAGGGTATGGCAAGGGCAAGCGCAGCCAAACCGGCCACGATATGCCACCCTTTGAAATTGCCCACCGATCAAGCGTAACCCCGGGCTTTACAGGTCCCCGCCTGTTGGCTGGGATCGTTGCTTGATCCTTATCACTCGGACGCTTTCAGTCGCTTTCCGCAGCCTCCGCAGCGGCGGTTTCGTCCTGCTTGCGCTTCTGGGTTTCCAGCCACGCAATGATCGCCGCCTGCCGGATCCGACGATGCGTTCCCCGGTACTCCACCGGAATCTCGCCACGGTCGGTCATGTTCCGCAGATAGGTGTGTGAGATCCCGGCAAGCTCCGCAGCCTGCGAAGTCGTCAGCATTTCCTCCACGCTGCTGACGGTCACCGTTTCGCCCCGCCCGAGCCTCGCAAGGAGGTCGACGACGGCGTCCCGCGCCTGATCGGGCAGGCGGTGGACCGTGCCGTCCACGAACACGGTGATGTCGTCGCTGTCGTTGAGGGAGCGTGCCAGGTTCCGGGCGTCGTCGGTGGGGAGGCCTGCTGTGACGCGGGGAGCTATCAATGCCATGGCAGAAGCCTAGCCTGCGGCGTGGAGGAAGAACTTACTCCGCGTCCAGATCCGTTTCCAGCAGCTTCACCAGTGCGTCCAGCGCGGCATCGGCACCGTCCCCCTCGGCTCGAAGCACCACCACGTCACCCTTCGCAGCGCCGAGGGTCATAAGCGAGAGGATGCTGGCCGCGTCCATCGCTTCGTCCTCGGGCTGGCCCTGCATGGCGATGGTGACATCCACCGGCTGCTCGCCGGCTGCCTCGGCGAACAGGGCAGCGGGCCGGGCGTGCAGTCCGGAGCGGCTGGCTACGGTTGCTGTGCGTTCTGGCATGGTTTCTCCTTGCGTTGGTGCGGGAAGGGTTACAGGCCGAGCTCTTCGAGCACGGGGAGCTTGGCGCGGACCCAGTCGCGTGCCTCGGTGGCGCTGGGGGCGGAAAGAGCCAGGCGTGCAAGTTCCTGCGCCTGCTCCAGCGTGACGGTCTTCAGCACGGTCCCGACCGCGGCCAACGAGCGCGCGGTCATGGACAGTGTGGTGACGCCCAGTCCGGTGAGGACGACAGCGAGGGCGGGGTCCGCGGCGGCCTCGCCACAGACGCCAACGGGCTTGTTGTTGCCCTCCTGTGCCGAGCCTTCCACGGTGAGCTGCACCAGCCGCAGCACCGCGGGTTGCCACGGAGTGTTCAGGTCCGCGAGGGGGCCCAGCTGGCGGTCGGCGGCCATGGCGTACTGGGTGAGGTCGTTCGTGCCCAGGGACGCGAATCCCACTTCACGCAGCACGGTTGCGGCCGTCAGCGCGGCGGAGGGGACCTCCACCATTACGCCTGGCGTCCGGATTCCCGCTGCTGCGCAGAGCGAGGCAAAGCGTCCTGCCTCGGCAGCTGTGGAGATCATGGGAGCCATGACCCACACATCGGCCTCGGATTCCGACGCGGCGCGGGCGATCGCCTCGAGCTGGCGTTCCAGGACGCCCGGGGTGGTGAAGTCGGTGCGGTAGCCGCGAACGCCCAGTGCAGGGTTGGGCTCGGTGGCATCCGTGAGGAAGGGGAGGGGCTTGTCGGCGCCGGCGTCGAGGGTGCGGAGGACCACCTTCTTGCCCGGGAACGCGTCAAACACGGCTTTGTAGGCGGCGGCCTGCTCATCCACGGAGGGCTCGGTGTCGCGCTCCAGGAAGCAGAATTCGGTGCGGAACAGGCCAACGCCCTGGGCGCCCAGCTTCGCAGCTGCCACGGCATCCTTGGCTCCGCCCACATTGGCGAGGAGCGGGACCAGATGGCCGTCCGCCGTCGTGCCGTTTCCGTCGAAGGCTGCCAGCGTGGCGGAAGTTTCCGCCCAGGCGGTGGCAAGTGCACGTTGTTCCTTGGTCGGTTCGACGGCGACGAAGCCAGCAGCGCCGTCCACATAAACCTCTGAGCCGTCCGCGATCCCGTCCACGCCGTGGGCCGCAACGACGGCGGGCAGGCCAAGGGAGCGCGCGATGATCGCCGTGTGGGACTGCGGCCCGCCGCCTGAGGTCACCAGCGCCAGGACAACTGCGGGATTCAGGGTCGCAGTGTCGGCGGGAGCGAGATCCTCGGCTACCAGGATGAAGGGTGTTTCGGAGGACGGGATGCCCGGTGCGGGGACACCCCGGAGTTCAGCAACAATGCGTGCGCGGACATCCAGGACGTCGGTGGCGCGCTCGGCCATATAGCCGCCCAGGTTGTGCAGCATTTCGGAGACCGATGCGCCGGCTTCCCAGATGGCCCGTTCTGCGGAGGTTCCGGCGTTGACGAGTTTGCCCGCCGACTTCAGCAGCATGGTGTCTTTGGCCATGAGGGCGGTGGCCTCAAGGACGGCCTTGCCGTCGCCGGAGGCAGTTTCCGCGCGCGCCTTGAGTTCATCATGGACGGCTTGCGCCGCTGCCTTCAACCGCGCGACGGCGTCTTCCGGAGCGACGTCCGCGGCCAGGCGTTCCCCCGACGGCGGTTCACTCACCGGCTTGGGCATCTGGCGGACGGAACCCGTGATGCGGCCAGGGCTTACCCCAACTCCTTGGAAATTCTGCACTGAATCCTCTGTTCCTGCTTGTTGTTTCAGACCCGTCGGCGACGGCACCGGGAGCCTCTGTAACCAGCCTACAAAATTCCTTTGTGAGCCACTTCATATAGCAACGCTATAGGTGCTAGGGTAGCGGTTATGAGTTTCGATGACCAGCTTCCGCCTAAAATTCGGTTGCTTCGCGCAGCTGCCGAATTGCTGGCGAATTCGGAGGGGTCAGCGGTCTCAACGCGCCAGATCACCAAGCTTGCCGGTGTCACGGCGCCTACGCTCTACCACCACTTTGGTGACAAGGAAGGACTGTTCGACGCCGTCGTATCAGCAGGCTTCGAAGAGTACGTGGCGGGGGAGCGGGACTTTGCGCCGTCCGGGGAGCCCTTGGAAGACGTCCGGCGGATGTGGGACAACCACGTCCAGTTCGGACTGACCCAACCCCATCTGTACTTGGTCATGTTCGGCAACATCAGGCCGGAGAGCCGCCCGGCAATCGTGGCCGATGCTGAAGCGCTCCTGGAAGAGATGTTGAACAAGGCCGCCATCGCAGGTCAGATCAATGTGCCGCCCCGCGAAGCGGCACGGAGCATTCTCGCGGCCAACGTGGGCGTCACGCTCATGCTGATCGCTGAACCGGTGGAAGAACGGAACCTCGAGCTCTCAACGATGACCCGGGATTCCATGATTTTTGCCGTCTCCACGGAAACCGCCCGTGGCGCCGCAGCGGACGACTCCGGTAAGTCGTCGGTAGTTGTTGCGGCAATCGCCCTGAATGCGGCACTGCAGGCCTCGCATTCGGACCAACTTTCCAGCTCTGAACTGAAGCTTTTCCTGGAATGGCTTCACCGCATTTCCAGCAGCTCCTAGCTGCTCTCTCTCGATCTCTATATCGACTGACCCCGCGCCGCCGCGGGAAACACGTTAGGAATTCACATGGCAACAGAGACAGTTGCGAAGCCCCGCACCAGCGCCCGCGTTGGCGTCCAGAAGTTCGGAACATTCCTGTCCGGCATGATCATGCCCAACATCGGCGCCTTCATCGCCTGGGGCCTCATCACGGCCCTGTTCATCGAGAAGGGCTGGATTCCCGTCCCGGAACTCGGGGGCTATGGGACCAACGCCGAGGGTGTTGCCAACGTGGGCCTTGTGGGCCCAATGGTCAACTACCTGCTTCCGCTTCTGATTGCCTACACCGGTGGCCGGATGGTCTATGACGTCCGCGGCGGTGTGGTGGGTGCCATCGCCACCATGGGTGTCATTGTGGGCACGGGTATTCCTATGTTCATCGGGGCCATGATCATGGGGCCGCTGGGCGGCTGGACCATGAAAAAGATCGACAGCATCTGGGACGGCAAGATCCGTCCGGGCTTCGAAATGCTGGTCAACAACTTCTCCGCCGGTATCTGGGGCGGAATTCTGACCCTGCTCGGGTTCTACGGCCTGACCCCCGTAGTCAAGGCCTTCACAGCCGGTGCCGGCTCAGTGGTTCAGTTCCTGGTGGACAACGGCCTGCTGCCCCTCACCAGCATCTTCATCGAGCCTGCCAAGGTCCTCTTCCTGAACAACGCCATCAACCACGGCGTACTGACACCGCTGGGCATCCAGCAGTCGCTGGACCAGGGCAAGTCCATCCTGTTCCTGCTCGAAGCCAACCCCGGCCCCGGCCTGGGCATCCTGCTGGCCTACATGTTCTTCGGCCGTGGTGCTGCACGGGCATCGGCTCCCGGTGCTGCGATCATCCACTTCCTGGGCGGAATCCACGAGATCTATTTCCCGTACGTCCTGATGAAGCCCATCCTCATCCTCGCTGCCATCGGCGGCGGCATGACGGGCATCGCTACCCTGGCCATCACCAACTCCGGTCTCGTGGCTCCGGCAGCTCCGGGTTCCATCATTGCCGTCATAGCCCAAACCTCACGTGACAGCTACGTGGGCGTGGTCCTCGCTGTCGTGCTTGCCACCACTGTGTCCTTCCTGATCGCCTCCCTGATCCTGCGCACGTCCAAGAACAAAGGCGACGACGATCTCAGTGAAGCCACGTCCCGCATGGAAGCCATGAAGGGCAAGAAGAGCTCCGTCTCCTCCGCCCTCGTGGGAGACCGGCAAGCAGCTCAGGGTGAAGGCACCGTCCTGACCCGTCCGGTCCGGAACATCGTGTTTGCCTGCGACGCCGGCATGGGCTCGAGCGCCATGGGTGCCTCCGTCCTCCGCAACAAGATCAAGGCGGCCGGCTTCCCGGACGTCAAGGTCACCAACTCGGCCATCGCCAACCTCAGCGACACCTACGACGTCGTGGTCACCCACCAGGACCTCACCGAACGTGCACAACCGCGCACGTCCAGCGCCGTGCACTACTCGGTAGACAACTTCATGAACAGCCCCAGGTACGACGAAATCGTTGACTTGGTACGTTCTAGCAACAGCGAAGGCGCTCCAGCAGCGGCTGCTCCTTCGGGGGCCGTCGAAGAAGCCCCCGCCCATGGTGCCCATGCCGCGGAGCCGGCTGCCGCCGTCGAAGGCAAAGGCGTCCTGCTTCGCGAAAGCGTGATCCTGAACGGCACCTCCCGCGACCGCGACAGTGCGATCGACGAAGCCGGAAAGCTGCTGCTGGACCGTGGCGCCGTGGATGTCAGCTACGTCCATGCCATGCACGAGCGTGAGGAATCCGTGTCCACCTACATGGGCAGCTTCCTGGCGATCCCCCACGGCACCAACGATGCCAAGGAACACATCAACCACTCGGCCGTGTCCATCATCCGGTACCCCGAGGGCATCGACTGGGGCGGCAAGCAAGTGAAGTTCGTAGTCGGCGTGGCCGGCATCAACAACGAACACCTCCACATCCTCTCTTCCATCGCCAAGATCTTCACCAACAAGGCGCAGGTTGCCCAGTTGGAGCAGGCAACCACGGTGGATGAAGTCCTGGAGCTGTTCGGAAAGGTCAACGCATAGTGAAGGCAGTCCATTTTGGGGCAGGCAACATCGGGCGGGGTTTCGTGGGGCTGCTGCTGCACGAAGCCGGGTATGAGGTGGTGTTCGCCGACGTCGCGGATGCACTCATCAGCCAGCTCGCGGAGGCCAGCAGCTACGACGTCCATGAGGTAGGCGAAAACCCGGCGGTCAAGACCGTGGAAGGCTTCCGCGCCTTGAACTCGGCTGCACAGGAAACCGCTGTTGTGGAGGAAATCGCGACGGCGGATGTGGTCACCACCGCGGTGGGGCCCCACATCCTGAAGTTCGTGGCGCCGGTGATCGCCCGCGGGCTGGCCGCCCGGCCCGCGGACCTCCCTCCGCTGCAGGTCATGGCCTGCGAGAACGCCATCAATGCCACGGACCTCCTCCACACGGAGATCCGGGCTGCCTGGGACGATTCTGCCGGTGACCTGGACGCCGTCGCGGTTTTTGCCAACACCGCAGTGGACCGGATCGTGCCCAACCAGGCACCAGGCCAAGGCCTGGACGTCACGGTGGAAACGTTCTACGAGTGGGTCATCGACCGTACGCCGTTCGGCGGCAATGCGCCGAGCATCCCCGGCGCGACGTTCGTGGACGAGCTGGGACCGTACATCGAGCGCAAGCTGTTCACGGTTAACACCGGCCATGCGTCGGCTGCGTACTTCGGCTACGGTGCAGGGCTTGAGAAGATCTCGGACGCCATGGCCGATCCTGCCGTGGCCGCGAAGGTCCGGGCCGTGCTGGAGGAAACCAAGGAACTCCTGGTTGCCAAGCACGGTTTCGTGGAGGCCGAGCAGGAAGCGTACGTCCAGAAAATCCTGCAACGCTTCAGCAACCCGCACCTGCCGGATACCGTGAACCGCGTGGGCCGTGCGCCGCTGCGGAAGCTTGGCCGGCACGAGCGGTTCGTTGGTCCGGCGGCCGAGCTGGCAGAGCGGGGCGTCACCCCGGTGGCCCTGCTCGAGGCGATGTCGGCAGCCCTCCGTTTTGACGACGGTGCCGATGACGAAGCCGTGGAGCTTGCCAGGATGCTGTCCGAACTGGACGCGGCCGCCGTCGTCGAACGCGTTACGGAACTGCCGCCGACGCACCCGCTGTTCCCCGCCGTGCAGAAGCTGGTGGAGGACCGGCAGGCGGAAGCCTGATTTTCTCCAGGATGGCCGGCGCCGACGTCCCTTAGGGCCCGTCGCCAAGCGAAAGAGCGTATATGGGGCTGCCGTGCAATTCGCACCGCACAGCCCCATATACGCTCTTGGCGCGTCCGGGCTACTTTGTCGCTGCCGAGGTTTCCGCTTCCGACATCGCCTTCCACTCAGCCACGCGGGCCTGGTGGAGCGGAGACTTGCGGACTACTGCGTACGCGACGCCGAGGATTGCGAACCAGATGGGTGTCACCAGCAGTGCCGTGAGGGTGTCGGGCTGCGTAGTGAGCGCCCAGACAAGGAATGCGAAGAAGGCGAACACTACCCACACCATCGGAACGCCGCCGGGCATCTTGAACGGCGAGGCCGCGTGCAGCTCGGGGCGGCGCTTGCGGTACACCAGGTAGCTGGCCAGGATGATGGACCACACGAACATGAAGCAGACTGCGGACACGGTGGTCACCATGTCGAACGCCACGCCAACGTCCTTGCCCGCGTAGAGAAGCGCGACGCCGGCCAGCAACAGGACGCAGGAGAGGAACAGTGCGTTCTGGGGTACTTTGCGGCTGGAGAGCCGGCCGAAGAGTTTGGGAGCGTCGCCGTCATTTGCCAGGCCGTAGACCATGCGGGACGTCGAGTAGATGCCCGAATTGGCCGAGGACATGGCAGAGGTGAGCACCACCAGGTTCACCACAGTCGCTGCCATGCCCAGGCCCGCCAGGGAGAACATGGCGATGAACGGGCTTTGGCCTGCCTTGAATTCGGTCCACGGGGTGACCGACATGAGGATGATCAGGGCGCCTACGTAGAAGAGCATGACGCGCAGGGGAATGGCGTTGATGGCGCGGGGCAGGTTGTGCTCCGGGTTCTTGGTTTCTGCAGCCGCGGTACCCACGAGTTCAATGCCCACGAACGCGAACACGGCGATCTGGAAGCCGGCCACGAAGCCCATGAATTCCTTGGGGAAGAAGCCGCCGTGGCTCCAGAGGTTGGTGAAGCTGGCGGTGCCTGCGTTGGACTGGAAGCCGGTGAAGATCATGACCAGGCCCACGACGATCAGCGCGACGATGGCCACGATCTTGATGAGCGCGAACCAGAACTCGGTCTCGCCGAAGGCCTTGACGGTGGGGAGGTTCAGGAGGAGCAGGATGATGATGGTGGCCAGGCCCGGGATCCACAGCTGGATTCCCGGCCAGAGCTCGTTGGCGTAGCCCGCAATGGCGATCACGTCCGCAACGCCGGTGACTACCCAGCAGAACCAGTACGTCCAACCGGTAAAGAAGCCGGCCCACGGGCCCAGGAGGTCGCCCGCGAAATCGCTGAAGGATTTGTAGTTCAGGTTGGACAGCAGGAGCTGGCCCATGGCGCGCATCACGAAGAAGAGCATGAAGCCGATGATCATGTAGACGAAGATCACCGAGGGCCCGGCGACCGAGATGGTCTTGCCGGAGCCCATGAAGAGGCCCGTTCCGATGGCGCCGCCGATGGCCAGGAGCTGGATGTGGCGGTTGCTGAGCGAGCGTGAGAGGTGGGGCTCGCTGTCCCTGCTGGAGGCGCGGAGCTGCCCCTGTGTTGTCTGGTCGGACATTAGTTCAAGAACCCTTCGGAGGAACCGTCAGAATAGTGACGGCCGTTACAAATCTGTTCGATAAAGCTATAGCTAATGTCTGACCAATGGCCAATCGGTCTGCATGGCGAAAGCTCCCTTGTGGAAAAGGGAGCTTTGGCCGTTGGTTCGGGCTGGGTTTCAGAACACGGGCCGCTAGGCGTTCCGGCGCTTGTAGGCCGCCGTCGCAAAGGCGTAGGAGACGACGAGGATTCCCAGGCACCAGGCCAGTGCTACCCAAATATCCGTTCCGGCCGGTCGCTGGGCGAACAGGTCCTGGATGGTGTTCACGATGGACGTCACCGGTTGGTTCTCGGCGAACCAGCGGACGGGACCGGGCATGGTTTCCGTCGGAACGAACGCCGAGCTGATGAACGGCAGGAAGATCAGCGGGTAGGAGAAGCCGCCGGCGCCGTCCACGGACTTCGCCGAAAGGCCCGCAATGATGGCGATCCACGTCAATGCCAGGGTGAACAGCGCCAGGATTCCAGCTACGGCCAGCCAGTCCAGCACGTTCGCCGAAGTCCTGAAGCCCATGAGCAGTGCAACTCCGACGATGATCACCAGCGAAAGTCCGTTGGCCACCAACGATGTCAGGACGTGCGCCCACAGGACCGAGGAGCGCGCGATCGGCATGGATTGGAACCGCTCGAAGATGCCGCCCTGCAGGTCCGTGAAGAGGCGGACCGCCGTGTACGCGATGCCCGAAGCGATGGCTATCAGCATGATGCCCGGGAGCAGGTAGTTGACGTAGTTTTCAGTGTCGGTCCGGATGGCGCCGCCGAAAACATAGACGAACAGTAGCATCAGGGCAATCGGGGTGATCGCGGTGGTGATGATGGTGTCCACGCTGCGGAAGATGTGCCGCATGGAACGGCCCAGCAGGACCGAGGTGTCTGCGAAGAAGTGGGTGCTCATGACCTGTCCTTTGCTGGCTCGCTTGTTCCGGTGCTTCCCACGAGGGCCAGGAAGATGTCCTCCAGGCTTGGTTGCTTTTCCACGTACTCCACCTTGGCGGGCGGCAGCAGCTGCTTCAGCTCCTGGAGCGTGCCGTTGGCGATGATGCGTCCCTCATGAAGGATGGCGATGCGGTCTGCCAACTGTTCGGCCTCGTCGAGGTACTGGGTGGTGAGCAGGACCGTGGTGCCTTTGTTGGCAAGGTTCTTGACGATCTGCCACACCTCCAAGCGGGCTTCCGGGTCGAGTCCGGTGGTGGGCTCGTCCAGGAAGATCACCTTCGGATCGCCGATCAGGCTCATGGCGATGTCCAATCGGCGACGCATGCCGCCGGAGTAGGTTGCCACTTTGCGGGAGCCGGCATCGGTGAGGCTGAACCGGCCCAGCAACTCGTCAGCGATCCCGCCGGGATTCTTCAAGTGCCGCAGCTTCGCCACGAGTACCAGGTTCTCCCTGCCGGTCAACACCTCGTCCACTGCCGCGAACTGTCCGGTGAGGCTGATGGACTGCCGCACCTGGAGCGACTCGGTTGCGACGTCGAAACCCTCGACGGCGGCCTGCCCGCCGTCCGTTGTGAGCAACGTTGAGAGGATCTTCACCATGGTGGTTTTTCCCGCTCCATTGGATCCGAGGAGGGCGAAGATGCTGCCCGAAGCTACCTCGAAGTCCACGCCCTTGAGTACATGGAGATCCTTGTAGGACTTTTCGATGCCCTTTACCTGGATTGCCGCAGCTGTCATGACTCCGCCTCTTTCGCTTTGTCGATTGCTTTGTTGAGGCGCTCACGTTCCTTGTCGATCCAGCGCTTTCCGCCGTAGGCCTGGGCGAAAGTCTCGGCGAATTCGATCGGATCCTCGCCCACCATTTCGCTGACGGGAGTTCCGTCCAATGCTGCCCGTTCCCACAGGTCTGCCAGATCGATGAACATCTGGACCATGGTGTCGCCCTCGGTCACGCCGCCGTAGTACATCAGGTAGCGGTTGAAGGCGCTTGCTACGGAGCGGTAGGGCTCAGGCAACGCATCCATGCGGGCTTTGGCTTGCTTGTACTGCTTCTTCTGCTCGAGTGATCCCGTGACCAGTTCGATCCATTTTGCTGCCATGTTATTTTCCTTCCTTGCGGAGCTCTTCAATCCGTCCGGACAAGAAGCTCCAGGTGTTCCAGAATTCGTTTAGTTCTGTTTTGCCTTGGGCGTTGAGCGTGTACACCTTGCGTGGCGGGCCCTTTTCGGACGGCCGCTTTTCGACGTCCACCAGCCCCTTTTGTTCGATCCTGACCAGCAACGCATACACGGTTCCTTCGGCGATCTCGGTGAAGCCCTGCTCCCGGAGCAGCGTGGTGATTTCGTATCCATACGCCGCCTTCCCGGTCAGTAGGGCTAGAACAATGCCCTCCAGTGTGCCTTTGAGCATCTCCGTCATTTGCTTGCCCATCGGACACCTCCCTCGCTACTCAGTATTACTAGCTACCACTACATAGTAGAACTAAGTACCGGTACTTAGCAATACTGAGTTCCGAAGTCATTTTGCCAAGTGGCATGCTGGGGTGGTGACTACGAGACCTGCCGCCGAGCCCGCTTTGCTGACTGCCGCCGTCGAGCTTGGAACCTTCATCCTTCGACGCGCCCGGAAGGGTGACCTCCCGCATATCCTCGCGTTGCTCGCGGACGACCAGTTGGGTGCCACGCGTGAAAGTGCCGACGATTTAGCCCCGTACGAGCGGGCTTTTGACGCGATCGACGCCGATCCGGCGCACCTTTTGGTGGTGGGCGAACTCGACGGCGAGGTGGTGGCCACTTTCCAGCTCAGCTACCTTCCAGGCCTGTCGCGCAAGGGGTCGTGGCGGGCGCAGATCGAGGCGGTTCGAGTGTCCGGCAAGCTGCGCGGACAGGGTGTCGGGGCGCTCATGATCGAGTGGGCCATAGGGCAGGCCCGGGAGCGCGGCTGCTCCTTGGTCCAGCTGACTACCGACAAATCCCGGGCTGCGGCGCACCGCTTCTATGAGCGGCTGGGGTTCGTCGCGAGCCACGAGGGCATGAAGCTCACGCTCTAAGGCGGCCAGCCCTCAGGTTCGGGTTGCGGTCACAAGATACGTGCGTAAGTTGGATGCTCGTTTGGTTGGTGGGCTCTCAGTGAATCGACCGAAGTTTGCTTCAGGCTGTCCGGGGTAGGTCAGTGCGGCATCGCTCCAGCCGTTGGCCGTGAAGAGTGTTACGGGTTCATCTGTGCAAAAGGGCAGCGGCCGCTCAGCTTTCATGCGTGCCTCGACCAGCGGAGCCAGTGCCTCCAGCTGCAGAAGGCCGGTTCCGAAGATGTCTGCAAGGAAGATTGAGCCTTGTGCGGACAGGTCCGCGGCGGTGCGCACCAGGGACTGGGCGGCCTCGACGGTGAGGTAGTAGAAGAGGCCCTCGGCTACCCATATTGTTGTCGCTCGCGGATTAAAGCCTGCCCCGAGGAGGGGTTCCGTCCAGGTCCCTGACAAGTCCGCGGGCACGGACAGTCGTTCGGTCCGGGAGGTCGCCGTCCCGAGGACTGCTTCCTTATCCGCAAATGCCTCTGCGTAGTCGAGCTCGAACACTCGGCAGGATGGCGGAAGGGGCATTCGGAATGCCCTTGTATCCATGCCAGCCCCTAGCAAGACTATCTGCGCGCCCGGCCGGGCTGCCCTTAGGATTTGGTCATCAAAATAACGCGTCCGGACCGGAAGGAACGGGTTGTAGGCGGATGCTGCCAGGGTGGCTTTGCCGGAATCGCCGGCCAATAGCTCGGCCCACGGATCGCAAAAGAGCCGGTCCGGGCGGGCGGTTTCGAGGGCTCGTGAGGCGGCGATCCACCGACCCGTGTTTACTGCGGTGGCCCGTGCTTGCGGCCCGGAATGCGTTGTCATTGGTCCACAATAGCGACGGGCTGCTCTCGCGGGGAACGGGTGGGTGGCAGTTTGTGGGTAGCGCTGGTTTGGCATGAGGCTCGTTTTTTTTGGCTTTGATTCAGGGTTTTCCACATAGGGCGGTTGGTGTCTTTTGGGTGCTGTTGTTGCTTGGAAGAGTTGGGGTATGGAGCAGATTCGGGCAATGCAGTCACCGCCACCGGCGGCGCTTGCTGGTGCCGCGGAGCGTCTGCTTTTGGAGTCCGCGCCCCGAGTGTCTGAATTGATCACGCTTCTGGGTGCCGTCCGTCTCAGCACCGCCAGCGGCGAACTGATCGATCAGATCCGTGGGCTGGAGCGGTTGAAGTCCGCCATCACAGGATTGCAGGCCCGTGCCGCGGTGGCCTTCGACCTCGCCCAACGGCAGGAACAAGCCGACGCCGGGGTGCCGGCGGCCGAGCGGGGCCTGGGTGTTGGCGCCCAGGTGGCGTTGGCCCGGCGCGAATCCCCGAACAAGGGGTCCCGTCTCTTGGGGTTGGCAAAAGCGCTGGTCACGGAGATGCCGCATACTATGGCCGCGCTGGAATCAGGTCAACTCAACGAGTGGCGGGCCACCCTACTCGTGAAGGAAACGGCGTGCTTGTCCGTCGAAGACCGGGCCGCCGTGGACGAGGAACTCGCAGCCGACACCGGGACCTGCGACGGGAAAGGCGACCGGGCCATCACCGCCGCCGCGAAGGCTGCCGCCTACCGCCGGGATCCGCGCTCGGTGGCCCAGCGCGCCAGTCATGCCGCGACCGAGCGGACGGTGAGCCTGCGCCCGGCACCGGACACCATGACGGTCCTGACCGCGCTGCTTCCCGTTGCCCAGGGCGTCGCGGCGTACGCGGCGTTGTCCCGGGCCGCGGACACTGCCCGGTCCAGTGGGGACGCCCGAAGCCGGGCGCAGGTAATGGCCGATACCCTGGTCGAACGCATGACGGGCAGGCCTGGCGGGATCAGCGGGGTCGAGCTTCAGCTCGTCATGACCGACCGGACCCTGTTCCAAGGCGACAGCGAACCGGCACGGCTGCAGGGGTACGGAATCGTGCCCGCGGAATGGGCCAGAACACTGCTCGGCGCCGGAGGGACCGAGCCGCCGGCCGCGGAAGAAGAAAGCACCGGGCGGGACATAGCGGACATATCGGATCACGAGTTCAGCGTCTGGCTTCGGCGGCTCTACATCGCCCCGAGCAGCGGGGAGCTGATCACCACCGATTCCAAGGCCAGGCTCTTCCCACTCAGGCTCCGGCGTTTCATCGAAACCCGCGACCATACCTGCCGCACCCCGTACTGCGACGCGCCCATCCGCCACACCGACCACATCGTGCCCTGGCAACACGGCGGACCCACCACCCTGGCCAACGGCGCAGGACTCTGCGAAGCCTGCAACCACACCAAAGAACACCCCGGCTGGACAGCCACCACCACCACCCCCACCGACCCCACCACCGGAACCCGCCACACCATCAACCTCCAAACCCCCACAGGCCACACCTACCAATCCACCCCACCACCCCTACCCGGGCATCCAGCCGCACCCCAACCCGGAACCGAAGCGACCCCACCCACATCACCACCACCCAAATCCCACCCAGCAGACCAACGGGATCTCACACCCATCTAGAACCCAGAAACCCAAGATTTGGGACGGGTCGACGTTGAACTCGTAGAACACTTGACCATTAGGGGGCCTAACTATTAGGCTACCTAAATATGAGCGATAGTTTCGATCCCCGCCTCACCGACCTCGCGCGTGAATTTCGTGAGGCCCTGCGTCTGGGTGTCTACATGTTTCGTCGTCTGGACCCGGAGGGTGACCTCACCGCCGCGCAGCTGAGCCTGCTCTCCATGATCTCGGACGGCGGCCTCCGCGTAGGTGACATCGCCAAGAACCTTGGGATCAAAGTCCCGAGCGCCACAGAGCAGATCATCAAGCTTGAGCGTGCCGGCCTGGTCACCCGTCGACCCGACCCCGACGATTCCCGCGCCGTCCAGGTGGCCATCACCGACGCCGGGACTGCCGCCGTCGAATCGGCCAACCAACGGCGGAATGCCATGGTGGCCGAACTGCTGCAGGGCCTCAGCGCACAGGAAATCGAGCAGCTGGCCGCGGCACTTCCCGTCATCAGCAAAATCAACAGCTCATTCCAGAGCTAACACGAATTAACGCACCGACAAGGAGCAATTGAATGTCACGCCAATTGGCTGACGCTTCAGCAAGCGCCGAAACAACCATCGAAACCACCCTCGAAGCGGAGAAGGCTTCTCTGCTCAAACAGCCGAAAGCGGTGTGGGCCACGGCCCTCGCGGCTGTTTTCGCCTTCATGGGCATCGGGCTCGTGGACCCCATCCTCCCTGCGATCGCCAAGAACCTGCAGGCCTCCACCAGTGAAGTGTCATTGCTGTTCACCAGCTACTTCCTGGTGACTGCGGTGGCGATGTTGATCAGTGGTTTCGTGTCGTCCCGGATCGGCGGCAAGAAGACGCTTCTCATCGGCCTGGCGATCATCGTGGTGTTTGCGTCGTTGTCCGGCCTGTCCGGCAGTGTTGAGCAGCTGGTTGGCTTCCGCGCGGGGTGGGGACTCGGCAACGCGCTGTTTGTCGCAACGGCCCTGGCCGTGATCGTCGGTGTGGCCAGCGGTGGTACCGGCACAGCGATCATCCTGTACGAGGCCGCCCTTGGCCTGGGCATCTCGCTCGGCCCGCTGCTCGGTGCCCTGCTTGGCGGATGGCAGTGGCGCGCCCCGTTCTTCGGCACGGCGGTCCTGATGGCCGCAGCATTTATCGCACTGTTGGCATTGCTCCCCAAGACACCTGCCCCGGCGAAGAAGTCCCGCCTCCGGGACCCGCTCCTCGCACTTGGCCACAAGGGCCTCCGCACCACCGCAGCCAGCGCGCTGTTCTACAACTACGGCTTCTTCACCATCCTCGCCTTCACTCCCTTCATCCTGGGAATGGATGCCTACGGCATCGGGGGAGTGTTCTTCGGTTGGGGCGTTGCCGTAGCCGTGTTCTCGGTATTCGTGGCTCCCGTCCTGCAAAAGCGCTTCGGTGCCGTCAAGGTCCTGACCGGAACGCTGGCTGTCCTGATGCTCGACCTCGTCGGGCTGGGACTGGCTGCCGGGCACTCGGTGACTGCCGTCGTCGTGCTTGTCATCGTGGCCGGTGCCCTGCTGGGCATCAACAACACGGTCTACACGGAACTGGCCATGGGCGTCTCCGATTCGCCGCGTCCCGTCGCGTCGGCGGGCTACAACTTTGTCCGCTGGATGGGCGGCGCGCTGGCTCCCTTTGCCGCCGCGCAGCTCGGCGAGCACTTCGGGCCGCAGGTGCCGTTCTTCGCTGGTGCAGTTGCCATGGTGATTGCCATTCTGATCGCGTTCAGCGGCCGCAGCTTCCTGTCGTCCCACGAACCGCACCTGGTGTAACAAGCCACCACAGCAAAGAGGCCCGGCGGATATGATCCGCCGGGCTTCTTCGTCTGCTATTTGCCTTCGTCCGAGGTGACCGGCAGCGGCGCTACCGGCGCCCCCTTCGGGACGAACAGGGTTTCCGCCTGTTCCAAGGACATGCCATTGGTCTCGGGCACCTTGAACATCACAAAGAAGAACGACGCCGCGGCGAACGCTGCGTACATGGCGTACGTCAGGGGCAGCGAACCTGCCGCCATGATGGGGAAGCTGAGCGTGATGGCGAAGTTGGCGATCCATTGCGCGGCGGCTGCCAGGCCCAAAGCGCGTGCGCGGATCCGGGAGGGGAAGATCTCGCCCAACAGCACCCACACGAGCGGTCCCCACGAGGCGCCGAAGCTGATGACGAAGATGTTCGCCGCTACCAGGGCGATGGGTCCCCAAGCACCCGGAAGGGTGATCTCGGAGCCAGTGCCGACCGCGGAGGAGAAGGCCAGCGCCATGACCCCCAGCGATACTGCCATGCCGATGGAGCCGGTCAGCAGGATGGGCCGGCGGCCAATCCGGTCCACCAGTGCGATGGCCACGAGCGTCACCAGGATGTTGGTGATGGAGGTGGCCACGGAAATGGTCAGGGAGTCCTTTTCCTGGAATCCAACGGCCTTCCACAGAGTGGTGGAGTAATAGAAGATCACGTTGATGCCGACGAACTGCTGCAGCACGGACAGGATGATGCCGATCCACACCACGGGCAGCAGGCCGAAGCGGTTGCCGCGCAGAGAGCCCTTCTTGGTGGAGAGCTTTTCCTGCTGGATGGATTCGCGGATCTCGCGGATGTGCCGGTCGATGTCGTCGCCCGGAATGAGCTTGTTGAAGATGGTGCGGGCCTGGTCTTCCTTGCCGTTGAGTACCAGGAAGTGCGGTGACTCGGGCAGGCGGAAGGCGATCCAGCCGTAGATGGCGGCAGGCACGGCGCAGGCGATGAACATCCAGCGCCAGGCTTCGATCCCGAACCACAGCGTTCCGTCCGCGCCGCCGGCAGAGTTGGCCAGGACCGCGTCGGAGAGCAGCGCTGCAAAGATGCCCGTGGTGATGGCCAGTTGCTGGAGCGAGGCCAAACGGCCGCGGACGTGCCGCGGGGAGATTTCCGAAATGTAGGCGGGGGCAATCACGGATGCGAGCCCGATGCCGAGGCCACCTACCAGCCGCCAGAAGATGAGGTCCCACACGCTGAAGGCGAGGCCGGTTCCGATGGCGCTGACCAGGAAGAGGAGTGCGCCGATCTTCATTGCGGGGATGCGGCCGTACCGGTCGGCAACTTTACCGGCCAGGTAGGCGCCCACGGCACAGCCGAGCAAGGCCACGGCGACAGCGAAGCCGGTGAGAGCCTCGCTCATGGCGAACTCGCCCGCCATGGCATCCACCGCACCGTTGACTACGGACGAATCAAAGCCGAACAGGAAGCCGCCAACTGCGCCGGCGACAGCCAGGCCGATCACCTTCCGGGAAACGTGGGGCGCGCCTGCTTCGGTGCTGGGACTGGACATGGGTCTCCCTTGGGAAAGATGTGTGGGAATGCGGTGCGTGACGTCGTCGGCTGTTCCGACGGGGACGCCGGTGCACTCGCGCTACACAGTGTGGCACGTCATATCCGCCAAGTTCCAGTCAAGTGATGGACGTGACATGCATTCACTTTCTTAACCCATTCAGCCCTGATCACGGGCTGTGTGTTCGCTGGGAGTCCGTGAACGGTGCTCGTTCGGACCTCCAACCGTCGTTTTGAGTCCACAAATTGAACACAAAGCCCGACGACGGCCCTTAAGGATGGTGCCATCCTAAAGGGCCGTCGTCGGGAGGTATGCTGCTTGGTTTCGCGGGGAACTAGTGGGCCGGAACTGAATCCTTTGCGGCAGCCTTGGGATCCGTGAGCTTCTTGTTCGGCAGCGCGAAGCTGATCAGGAAAGCGATGATCATCAGGCCCGCAGCGGTCAACATGACCACGTCAATTGCCTGTGCAAAGCCCTCCGTGATCGGCCGGGTCAGCGTGCTGTTGGCCGAGTGCAACCAGCTGGTGTCGTTCAACGAATCGTTGTTGGCACCGTTCTTGAAGAAGTCGAACAGCTTGGCGTTCGCAGGATCCGAGGCCACGGCAGGGTCGCGCATGACAGCTTGGTAGTCGGGGCTGGATGCTGCTGTTTTCATGCCGTCTGCGATCTTGTCCGCGGCCGTGCTAAACAACATGGAGATGAACACTGCCGTGCCGACGGCGCCGCCCATGGAACGGAAGAACGCGGCCGTGGAGGTGCCAACGCCCATGTCCTTGGGTGGGACGGATACCTGCATGGCAAGGGTCAGCGGTTGCATGCAGAAGCCGAGTCCGACGCCGAAGAACACTGCGATCAGTCCGGGAACCCACAAGCCGGTGTCGACGCCCAGGACTAGCCCCATGACCGTTGCTGCGCCTGCAAGCACTGCCGTTCCCATGATCGGGAAGATCCGGTATACACCGGAGTTGGAGATCGTGCGGCCGGCGGAGATGGAGCCGAAGAGGATGCCCACTGTGAAGGTGATCATCATCAGGCCTGCCTCGGTGGGGGTAAGGCCCTTCACCAGCTGCAAATACATGGGCAGCATGGCGATGGCACCGAACATGCCGATACCGATGATGAAGTTCAACAGCGAGGACAAGCCGAACGTGGTGTTCTTGAAGAGACGCAACGGAATCAGCGCGTAGTCGCCGGCACGCTTCTCGGCGAGGAGGAACGCCACGATGCCGATGACGCCCAGTCCGTAGCAAAGCCATGATCCCGCGGAGGACCAGCCCCAGGTGCGGCCTTGCTCAGCTACCAGGAGCAGCGGAACAATCGCCAAGGTGATGGCGGCTGCGCCCCAGTAGTCGATCTTCTGCTTCACGTGCCTGACTGGCAGGTGCAGGTACATGAAGACCACCACCAGCGCGGCAAGGCCGATGGGGAGGTTGATGAAGAAGACCCAGCGCCAGCCGTCGAAGCCCAGGATGTTGGCTGAACCGGCAAAGGCACCGCCAATGACAGGGCCAAGGACAGACGAGATGCCGAAAACGGACATGAAGTAGCCCTGGTACTTGGCCCGGTCCTTCAGGGCAACGATGTCGCCGATGATGGTCAGGGCCAGCGCGAGGAGGCCGCCGGCGCCCAGGCCCTGGATGCCGCGGGCGATGGCAAGCTCCGTCATGGAGTGGACGGAACCTGCGTACAGGGAGCCGGCGAGGAAGATCAGGATGGCCGTGAGGTACAACGGGCGGCGGCCAAAGATGTCGCTGAGTTTGCCGTACAGCGGGGTGCTCACCGTGGAGGTGATGAGGTACGCCGTAGTGGCCCACGCCTGCAGGGACAAACCGTCGAGGTCGTTGGCGATGGTGTAGATGGACGTGGACACGATGGTCTGGTCCAGCGAGGACAGGAACATGCCGAGCATGAGTCCCACCATGACGGTGAGCGTCTGACGATGGGTCAGGACCTCACCAGCAGCCCGAACGGGCGTGGAATTGGACATATCTTCTCCAAAGATGGCAGAAAAGTGGGATTAAGCAGGATAGTTGCTTTCAGTAACTATCCTAACGCCCCGATCATTCCCAGCGGGAGAATATTTCTTGGCCGACCCTCTTCAAGTCTCCTCCGCTCACCTCAGCGTTCCAGGAGGATTCCGTCCGGATCGCTGAAGATCATCACCCCGGGACGGATGCGGACATCGTCGATCACGAGTTCCACATCGACCTCGCCGGCCCCCGTCTTGGCACTCTTCCGGGGGTTGCTTCCGAGGGCTTTGACGCCCAGGGAGAGCCGGGCGATGGCCTCACGGTCGCGGATGGCTCCGTAGATGATCACTCCGGCCCAACCGTTTTCCACGGCGCTTTCAGCGATCATGTCGCCCATGAGGGCAGTCCGCAATGAACCTCGGCCATCGACGACCAGGACTGCTCCGTCGCCGGGCGTGGCCAGGACTGATTTCACCAGCGCGTTGTCCTCATGGCACCGGATAGTACGGACGGGGCCGCTGAAATGCGTGTGGCGTCCAAGGTTCTGGAACTGGACAGCAAGGGACTCGAGTTCCTCACCGCGTTCGTCGTAGAGATCTGCCGTATTTACATGCTGGCTCATGGTGCTTCTCCTCCGTGGGTTTGAGGCCACACTAACGCGCCACACGGGCTGCTTGGGTGCGTATTTCGGGCTATGTGAATAAACGACGCGACGGCGGTTCAGCGTCACTCCGCCACGCTAGGCTGAATTCACACATTCAAATGAGGGGAACCTGCCATGAGCTTGTCCGACCTTCCGGGGCCGGTACCGGATCCCGCTGTCGTCCGTGGCGGCACCACGGCGCTGGCTGAACCGGTTAAACCAGTCCGCCCTGTTTGGGTCACCGGCGTGGTACTGGTCAACCTGGGCATCAACGCAGCGTTCTTCGGTCCCCTTCAGGTTCTCCTGGGCCAGCAGGCTGCCCACTTTGACGAGGGCCAGAAGGAGGCCATCCTGGCCTTGGTCACCGGCTGCGGTGCTGCAGTTTCCATGGTGGCGAATCCCCTGTTCGGCGCCTTCAGCGACCGGACCACATCCAGGTTTGGGCGGCGGGTTCCCTGGGTTCTGATGGGAGCAATCCTCGGCGCCGTTGCCCTTGTTGCCCTGGCGGGCGCGCCCAACGTAGCTGTGATGACTTTGCTGTGGTGCCTGGTGCAGGCGGGAGCCAACGCCATGTATTCGGCCATTACCGCCGCCGTCCCGGACAGGGTTCCCGTGCCGCAGCGCGGAACTGTTGGCGGCTTGGCCGCCATGGGCCAGACGGTAGGTATCCTCGTGGGCGCCGTGATCGCCGCCGTCGTCGCCGGAGACTTCGCCGCAGGTTACTGGGTGTGCGCCGCGGCGCTGCTGGCCGGCGTCGTGCTTTATCTCTTCAAGAGTGATGACCAGCCCCTTCCGCCCCAGGAGCGGCCGCCGTTCAGCCTGTGGCCGTTCCTCAAGGGTTTCTGGGTTTCGCCGAAACGTTACCCCGACTTTGCGTGGGCCTGGCTCACCCGGCTGCTGGTCAGCACGGGCAACCACATGGTGACGATCTACTTGCTTTTCTTCCTTACCGATGCCGTGCATTTGAAAGAAACTGAAGGAATCGAGCCCGAGTTCGGCGTGCTGGTCCTGACCGGGCTGTACGCAGTGATGGTCATCATTACTAGCGTCCTGGGCGGTCGCTTGAGCGACCGGACGGGAAAGCGGAAGCCCTTGGTCATAGCTTCGTCCGTCATCATCGCTGCAGCGTCACTGATTCTGGCCTTCGCCCCGACGTGGATTGGCGGCCTGGCGGGAGCAGCTGTCCTCGGAATCGGCTTCGGCGCCTACCTTGCGGTGGACTTCGCCCTCATCAGCCAGGTCCTGCCCGCGGCTTTGGACCGAGGCCGGGACCTCGGTGTCATCAACATTGCTAACTCGCTGCCGCAAATTTGGGCGCCAGGGATCGCTTACCTCCTCGTGAAAGAGTGGCACGGCGGCTACGTCTCGCTGTACGTAGCCGCCGCAGTCATCGGGCTCTTGGGTGCCGTGTTCGTGGTGAAGATCAAGAGCGTGGCGTAGCCCAGGAAGTCTTACAGCTCCTAGAAGACGTAGTTCATGACGTTCCAGCCGCTGCCGACTACTGGTTGGCCTTTCCACTTGAAACCGTAGATGCCCCGGGAGCTGAAGCCAGAAGGATCAGCGAGGTACATCGTCAGCTGACCATTGGGGCTGATGCCGTAAACATCGTTGTAGCCATCGCCGTTGAAGTCACCGGCAACCCCAAAACGACTGAGCGCCTCCCAACCCCGCCCAATGACTCCGTCGTAGCCGCTGGGGTGTCCGTATTCAAAGAAGAGTCCGTTGCGCGAAGAGGAACGGACCTGCAGGTCCCCAAACCTGTTGCGGCTCAGGACCACAGCCTCGGGTGTGCCATAGAAATGCCCCGCACCGGCAGAGTCCAAGCCCTCCCAGGCGGAACTGACCTTGCTTGGTGAGAGCCAGCCGCCTCGCCCGTTCCCCGGGTAGAGGAACACGTTGCCTGCTGCATCCTGGGCGAGGATGTCATTGGTGCCGTCGCCGTTTAGGTCGCCGGGTGCGATGAGGTTGACGAAACCCTGCCAGCCCTGACCGATCTGGAAGGCCTGCTTCCAGGCTCCGGCACCATTGCCTTGGTAGAGGAAGAGCCGTCCGTAGCCGTCGCGGCCCATGACGTCCACAGTTCCGTCGCCGTCGAAGTCACCCGGTGACACGAGCAGGTTGTAGATGTGCCAGCCATTGCCGATGACACGCGGAGCCTGCCAATTGCCTCGTCCGTCGGTGGGGTAGAGCAGGAGCCGGCCAGCGGCGTCGCGGGCGAACAGATCGAAGGTGCCGTCGCCGTCGAAGCCCTTGGAGCGGGGTGCCGCTTCGATCGGCATGGCATCCGCCGTTTCGAGGCCGGAGGTTGTTTGAATGGCGGCGGTTTCGGAGGTCGCTGTTGCTGCGGATGCAGGCAGCGCCGAGGCAAGCAGCCCAGCGGCAACCAGTGGAACAGTGAGAAGCGTGAGCAGTCGTCGAGGACTGCGGCGCGCAGGCGCGCGCAGGGCAGGTTTGAAGCCCAAGGATTCCCCCAAGAAAATAAGGCGGCACGGAGACGGCCGAAAGAGATCAATTGGGATGACACTACCGCCTGCAGCGGCGCCGGGATAGAGGGCCCCGTTTATGACGAAGGCCCCGTCCGGATATCTCCGAACGGGGCCCTCAACGAAGTGAAACTAGAACAGGTCGGTGAACCCGCCCCAACCCCAGCCGACCACAGCGCTTCCGGTCCATCCGGCGGCTCCGTTGCCGTAGTAGGCACGCAATTGACCGGAACTGTCGACGGCGAAGACGTCCAGCTTTCCGTCGGCGTTGATATCGCCTGCGCTGCCGATCTTGCTCATGCCGCCCCAACCCCAGCCGACCACTGCCGTGCCGCTCCAGCCACCCGCGCCGTTCCCGCTGTAGAGCCTGAGGTTCCCGGCGGAGTCGCGGCCCAGGACGTCCACGTTGGTGTCGCCGTCGAAGTCGCCAGGAGTGATGAGTGCATCCAACGCGTTCCAACCCTGGCCGATCACCGTTCGTGGCAGCCAGCCGCCGTGTCCGTCGCCGGGGTAGAGGTAGAGGACGCCGTTGGCATCGCGGGCCATGATGTCGTTGTTGCCATCGCTGTTGAAGTCGCCTGGAGCTACGAGGGAGGTGAAGATGTTCCACCCCGTCCCCACCTTGCGGGGACCGTTCCAGCCGCCTGAACCATTGCCGCTGTAGAGGTAGAGGCCACCTGACGAGTCCCGGCCCAGGACGTCGTTGTTGCCATCGCCATCGAAGTCACCCGGAGACAACACGGTGGGGAAGATGTTCCATCCCATGCCTACGGTTCGTGCGGGTTCCCAGGTGTTGTTGGTCCGCGGGTACATGAGAAGGGCGCCGTCGGAGCGTCGGGCGAGCAGCTCGAAGGCACCGCGGCTGGTGAAGCCGTTGGGTCGGTTGGAGGCCGAGATCGGTGCGGTCTCCTCGCTCGCTACTTCCATGTCCTCGCACGGGTAGGCGGCCACGAGGTGCGCGGCGATGGTTTTACCGCGGTCCTCTTCGCCCAGTACGTAGTTGGGCCAGGTGGGATGGTCCGTGGCGACCTCGCCGTCCCTGGTCCAGTAGATCCGGGTGTCGGGGCCGGCTCCGGCACCGCACCCCTTGTAGGCGTAGGGATCCCATGTGACGGTGAGCGTGGAACCGACATAGGGCGCACCGGTGATGACCGGCGGTTCGGGATCCATGGTGGCCATGGCGGGCGCGGGCCCCACAACCATGGCCGCGACGATCGCAGCCACTGTTGCGGCAACCGCTCGACGCACGCCAGACCCCAGGCGTGATGGAGCGTACATTGTGTCCTCCCCAGACTTTATGAAGTTAATGGTACAGCGTCCGGGTTTTTAGAAGATTGCTGTGAACCATCCAAAGCCTGCACCCACGGCCTCGGAGCCCTTCCAGCCCGCACGACCGTCGCTGTAGTACGTCAGCAGGCGGCCCTGCTGATCCACGCCGTAGACGTCGGGGAACCCGTCGCCGTTGAAGTCGCCGGCAGCGCCAACGTACTTGAGTGCGTTCCAGCCAACGCCGATCATCCATGAGCGCGACCATCCGCCTGCGCCATTGCCCGTGTAGACGAACAGGTATCCGTTGCTGTCGCGCGCCAGCAGATCCACATTGCCGTCGCCGTTGAAGTCTCCCGGCGTCACCAAAGCGTTCATCACGTTCCAGCCGGTCCCGACGGCGGTGCGCGGCAGCCAGCCTCCCGCGCCATTGCCGGGGTACAGATAGAGGGCGCCGCCAGGCTCCCTGGCAAGGACGTCGTTGTTGCCGTCACCGTTGAAATCGCCCGGGCCGATGATGGAGTCGAAAATGTTCCAGCCGTTGCCGATGGCACGTGCCGGTTTCCAGCCGCCGGCCCCGTCACCGCTGAAGAGGTAGAGGCCGCCCACGGAATCACGGACGATCATGTCGCTCTTGCCGTCGCCGTCGAAGTCCCCTGGGGAGAAAGCCAGGTTGAAGATGTTGAAGCCGTAGCCCACGGTCCGCGCAGCATCCCACCCTGCGCCGTTGCGGCCATACAGGAGCAGCGATCCGTCAGAGGCCCTGGCAAGCAGCTCGAAGCTCCTGCCGGTGAACCCTGCCGCACGGTTCACGGCGCCGACAGGCCTGGTCTCGGCGCTGTGCAGGGATTCTCCACCGCAAGCGGTCTTGCTGGCAGTAACGTGCACGGCCATCCTGGAGCCGGTGTCGTCCGCCTCCAGGTTGTAGCTCGACGTCGTCTCCCCGGCCACCAGGAATCCGTCCCGGGTCCAGTAGATCGAGTAGTCGGGGCCTTTGCCGCCACCGCAGCCGTAGAAGGTGTAGGGGCCGATATCTGCGGTCAGCTGTTTGCCCACGAAGGCTTGACCGTTGAGCAGGGGATCGGGTCCGTTGCTGGGCGCTGCCGACGCCGATAGGGAACCAAATGCCATGGCCGCCACTGTGGCGGCCAGCAGCGCCGCTGCCATCCGGCGTCGTATTGTCCCCATGCGTTTCCTCCTGCGGGTTTCAAGTCTGCATGAAAGTGTATGCGGGCGGCCCGCTATTTCCGGGAGCGGCGGCCGCCGGGACTCCGGGGGACTCTCAGGGAACGGTCAAGAAGCTCCCGTATCATTGATGCGATCGGCCAGCCGGTGGTCTTCGCGCCGGCCGGCCGCCTCCTTGTCAGCCTGCCAAGAGATCGCCGGAAATGCCCGTAACCAACTCACTGGAACCGTACTCCCTTGACCTGACCACGGGGCTTCCCCGTATGGCTGCCGCGCCCACCACCCCGCGGCAGCAGTTGCGCTATGCCCGCATCCTGAAAACGGCCGCAGGGTTCGCCCAGCGTCAGTTCGATACCTTGAGCCTCTCCGACGTTGCTGCCCGCGCCGATGTCCCGCTTGGAACCCTTTACCGCTACTTCCCCTCCACCTCCCACCTCATGCTCGCCGTCTATAGGCAGCAGCTCAGGGAGCTAATGGAGGGCGTCCACCAGCGCGGCGCCAAGGGTCACGCACTCGCGGGTTTGATGATGGAAATCTTCCATCTCCGGGTGATGCAACCTGGTGTGGAGCACTGCCTGATCCGCCCGGCGGGCAAGGATGACGACACTGCGCAGTTGTTGCGGGAGATCGATGCCCTCTCGGAAGAGGTGGTGGGTTCGCTCAGCAAGGATGCGGGCAAGGACACTGTGAAGGCCAGGATTCTCCTGCACCTGGTCAGCGGCCTGGTCCAGGCCGTACGTTGCCGGAGGTTGTCCCTGTTTGAGGCGGAGAAGGACCTTAAGCGCGCCTGCTCACTCATGACCGGCGAATAGCCACGGCCGAAAAGGTCAAGCAAAGTCGGCGGACGAATGACAACAGCCTCCGGTGGTCTAGACCGGGTGGCGGTCAGAATGCGCTTTTTTGTATGTAGTGGGTCACATTTTGGCGAGGTTGAACGTTTTACTCTCGAATCGTCTCTCTTGGTATTGAATCTTGTACCCTCAACGCTTCCCTAGGCTGGAACTACCGAAGCGGCTAGCAGCCCCCTATCTGCAGAAGCAACGCCGGACCAGCCACCCTTGGTCCGCCACAGCAGTTCTGTTCCTGCCCGAATCATGCCGTGGGTCCACGGCTAGCCTGAGGAGACAAAGACGTGTCCATCGAGACAATTGCAACTGACAACGACGCCCTGGTACTGACCGAAGAAGAGATCTTCGCAGCCCACGAAGGCGGCAAGCTGACGATTTCCAGCACCGTTCCGCTGAACAACAAGCGTGACCTCTCCATCGCTTACACCCCCGGCGTGGCCCAGGTGAGCCGCGCAATCCACGAGGACCCCAAGCTTGCCCGCACCCACACCTGGGCCGAGCGCCTGGTTGTCGTGGTCAGCGACGGCACCGCAGTGCTGGGCCTTGGCAACATCGGCCCCAGCGCCTCCCTGCCGGTGATGGAGGGCAAGTCCGCCCTCTTCAAGTCCTTCGGCGACCTCGACTCCATCCCTTTGGTACTCAACACCACCAATGTGGACGAAATCATTGAGACCTTGGTCCGTCTCCGCCCCAGCTTCGGCGCCGTGAACCTCGAGGACATTTCCGCTCCGCGCTGCTTCGAACTCGAAGAGCGACTCATCGAAGCCCTCGACTGCCCCGTCATGCACGATGACCAGCACGGCACCGCCGTCGTGGTCCTCGCAGCCCTGACCAACGCAGCCAAGGTGACCCAGCGCGAACTCAAGGGCCTGAAGGTTGTTGTCTCCGGTGCAGGTGCCGCAGGCATCGCCATCGCCGAGATCCTCCTTGCTGTCGGCATCGAGGACGTGATCCTGCTCGACTCCAAGGGTGTAGTCAACGCCGACCGTGCCGACCTCGTGGCCGATCCCGCCAGCGTCAAGGCCCGCATGGCCCGGCGCACCAACCCCCGCGGTATCAGCGGCGGTCCCGGCGAGGGACTGACGGGCGCCGATGTGTTCGTGGGCGTTTCCTCCTCCAAGCTGGACGAAGAGCACCTGAAGCTGATGAACGACCAGTCGATCGTCTTCGCCCTGTCTAACCCGGATCCGGAAGTCCTGCCCGAGGTTGCCCGGAAGTACGCGGCCGTTGTTGCCACGGGCCGCAGCGACTTCCCGAACCAGATCAACAACGTCCTGGCCTTCCCCGGCATTTTCCGCGGCGCACTTGATGCCAAGGCCCGCCGGATCACCCCCGCCATGAAGATCGCCGCTGCGAACGCCATCGCTGAGCTGGCAGCCGAGGACCTCTCCGCGGATTACATCGTGCCGAGCCCGCTGGACGCACGCGTTGCACCCGCGGTCACCGCGGCAGTTGCCGCAGCCGTCACCGAATAGCGGCTACTGCGCAAGACCGACGACGGCGACGCCTCCCGCGCCAGGGAGCGTCGCCGTCGTTGTCGTTAAAGGCGCATGGATCAGCGGCCCATAGACTTGGGCCATGAACGCCGAACTCATCGTGACCATCCTGTGCGGCCTGGCCATTGCAGTCGGCGTGGCCGGCACCATCATCCCTGTTCTGCCCGGCAGCATCCTTATCGGCGCGAGCCTGCTGGCGTGGGCCATCTGGGGTGGTGCGGGTCCGGTTGGCTGGGTGATTTTCGCCGTCGGGATGGTCTTTGTGGTTGCCGGGATGGCAGCCAGTGCCGTGCTCACGGGGCGCAAACTGAAACAACACGGCATTCCGAGCAGGTCGGTACTGATCGGGGTTGTCCTGGGTGTCGTGGGCATGTTCGTCATTCCCGTGGTGGGGCTCTTTGTGGGCTTCGCCGTAGGCCTTCTCCTCAGCGAGGTCCAGAGGACCCGCAACTTTCAGGCCGCTGTTCGCTCCAGCGGGGCGGCGCTCAAAGCAACGGGGATCGGCATCCTGGTGGAATTCGGCCTCGCCTGTGCAGCCGCGAGCACGTGGATCATCGGAGTGTGGATCAACGCCGTCAACGGTTAAAACCCCCGCCGAGTTGGCATTAGGTGACAGTTCCAAGCTGGCGGTTTCAGCTTGCTAGTGCAACACCATCGATTAGTTTGGTCAGTCTTTCAGTTGGGGTGTCCCATTGGAGTGTTTGACGCGGTCGGATGTTGAGCAGGTGCTGGGTGTGGGCGAGTTCTTCGTCGCTGACCTGGTTGAAGTTCGTGCCTTTGGGGTGGATATCGCGGACCAGTCCGTTGGTGTTCTCGTTCGTGCCGCGTTGCCAGGGTGAGTGCGGGTCACAGAAGAACAGCTGGCAGCCGGTCGCTACTGTGAACTTGGCGTGTTGAGCCATTTCCGTGCCTTGGTCCCAGGTGATCGTTTTAAGGATCGCCTGGGGCAGGGTGTGGATCATTTTCTGCATGACCTCGATGACCGTCGCGCTGTCCCTGGCTCCCGGCAGCCGGCCCAGCAAAGTGAACCGTGAGGAGCGCTCGACCAAGGTGACGATCCCGGAGTTACCGGGACCCACGACCAAATCACCTTCCCAATGGCCGGGCACGGCCCGGTCCTGGACTTCGGCGGGCCGGTCGCTCAGCCGGGCCCCTTCAAGCCAGGGCCTTACGTTCCTGGCAGGCAGCTTTGATTGGGGCTTACGACCGGTCCGGCCCGAACGTAGGGCCTTCTCCACGGCAAGTTCATGCCGCAAGGCACCCCGGCCCTGCACGTAAAGGGCTTGGTAAATTGACTCGTGGGACACGTGCATCTCCGGCTGCTCGGGGAACGTCTTCTTCAGGTCCGCAGCGCTCTGTTGAGGTGAGAAACGCTGGTTCAAGCGTGCCACGACCTCCTTCCACACCGCCGTTCCCGCAGAGAGCTTCACGGGCCGGTTCCGTCTACGGCGGACCAGTGCCCGGTGTTGGGCAACCCCGGCGTCGTAATAGCGCCGGGCCCAATGCTCGATACTGTGTCGGCGGATCTCCCGGGACACCGTTGATGGATGCACGCCCAACTCCTTGGCGATCTGTCGCATGGAACGCGGCTCCGGCAAGCCCAGACAGGCCTTGATATAAGCCCGGTCCTCCAAAGTCAGCCGCCGGTACCTTCGCTCCTTATCCCGCGAAAGCACCTCCGAAGCCATCGGAAGACGCACGCCACCACCAGGGCCGGAGATAAGTTCCATGCCCGCTAGTTTCGCCCATTGCGACACCGCTTGCCGGGACACCCCAGCCGCGGCAGCACTTCGTCCCGTGTCCTCACCCGCCAGCAAGTGCTCATACGCACACGCACGAACCGACCACGGCAACTTCTTGACCATGACACCCCTCCAACTACAGGGGTGTTGCACTAGCCACCTGAAGACGCCGCTTCAACATCGTCATCTTTTGCCAACTCGGCGATGTTTTTAGCGGAGGGCGGGCGCTCCGGTGGGCGCTCCGGTGGGCACCTTGATTTCCGCCGGACGGAACGTTGCTCCCGCGCCCGGGAACAGTGGGATATCGATCCGGGCGTGCGAGTGGACTTCCCGGATTGTGTCCTTGGTGTGCCGGGCAATCTCGGCCAAGGTGGTGACCCACATGCCGTCCAGGCCCTTGACCCGTTCGATCAGCCGTTCCAAGGCCACGGCGCGGGATGGCCGGCCGGAGATGAACGGGTGATTGGTGAGGACGAAGCAGCTGCCCTGGGAGTGGTGGGCCTCGGCCTCCAAGGTCCACATCTCAAGTGCCTTGGCCGGGCTCTCAATGACGCCACTGCCTGTGACTCCAGGGTAGAAACCGTATTGCTCCCAGTCGTCCAGTGCCCAATCCACGGGGATTTCCACGATGTCCCGCGGGTCGTCCTCGGCGACGGCCATCCGGTAGGGGGCGTCGCCGTCGAGCAGGCTTGAATCGTAGAGGAAGCCACGGTCCGCGAGCAGGGCCGGTGATTGCCAGTTCAACTCCCACCAAGGTGCCCGGTAGCCCACCGGACGGATGCCGGCCACGTTGGCGAGTGCCTCGAGGCCGCGATCCAGGTAGCTGGCTTCGGTGGCGGCATCAATGCCCTGCATTGGTTCGTGCAGATAGCCGTGATGGGCGATTTCGTGCCCGGCATCAGCGATCCTGCGCACCACGTCAGGGTAGCTCTCTGCCGTGAACCCCGGGATGAAGAACGTACCTTGGATGTCCTGTCGATCCAGGATCTGCAGCAATCGGGGAACAGCTATCTTTGGCCCATAAGACTGGTGGCTCATGAGGGACATGCGCCGCGTGCTGGAGGGGTCATGGGCGATGGTGCAGGACTCGGCATCGACGTCGAAGGTGAAGGACGCCGCGGCCTGGAAGCCCTCGGGCCACATGATCGGGTGGAGCGCATCAGCGAAGGCGGGCTGGTTCATGCTGTGGTCCTTTCGGGAACTGAAGGTGCGGCTGGCTGTGTCACTGATACGTGGTTCGAGTCCGCGAGGAGGTACTTTTTGTGTGCGCGGGGGCCCAGGATCGCGTAGGCAGCGGCGCTGGTGAGCCCGCCGGCCAGCCACGAAAGGTCCCAACCGCCCAAGGCGACGGCGATGGGGCCCTGCATGGCGGGAACCAGGCCGTACATGAACAGCCACGTGGAGAAGATGCCCACCAGGAGGGATACGATTCCGGCCCAGTTGATGACGGGAAGCCGGTGGGTGCCGACGCCGTCGAAGAGCCGATCCACCTTCGCCGGCCAGCGCTTCTCAAGCCAGAAGTAGTGCACCAGCATGACTCCGCCCCAAGCGGCAACCCAGGCGACCAGGCCGATCAGCCAGGCGTCGAGCACTGCTGCGAAGTCCTCCTGGAAGATGAAGAACACGACGGCGATGAGCGAGAAGACGCCCACGAACAAGTTCAGCTTGCGGCGGCTGATGTTGATGTCCAAGGCCTGGGTGGCAACGGAGAAGGTGTAGATGTTCAGGATGTTGGTAGCGATGGGGCCGTGCAGCACCATGAGCAGTACGGGGAGGGCAAGGACTCCGAAGTTTTGGACAATCAGCTTGCCGGGATCGATCTCGCCGCTGTTGGTGGCCAAGCTTGCGCCGAGGATGCCCAGCCAGACGACGGGGATGAACTGGCCGAGGACCGAGGCCAGGTAGAGCTTGCGCTTGGGAACCGAGGTGCTGACGAAGCGGGAGTAGTCGGCGGCGTAGGTGAACCAGGTGATGCCCCAGCCGATACCGATGGCGGTCATGACTGCGCTCATGGCGGCGATCCGCTCTGAGCCTTCGAGGATGTTGCCGGCCGGTCCTGCGTAGCCCCAGTCGATCTTCATGCCGAACCAGGCCACGGCGGACATCACGGCCAGGATGATGATGGTGGGCGGAACCGTCCACTTCTCAAAGGCCGCGATGGCTTTGTAGCCGAACCAGGCGATGGCGACCTGCGCGGCCATGATGGCCGTGGCGACGCCGATCTTCCAAGCGTAGTTCTGTGCGTTGGGATCCACCCAGCCGAGGGTTCCGAAGAGCGCCATGACCAGGTCCAGGATGATCCAGGTGTTGACGGCGCACCACCCGATGACCAGAAGTGCCTGGATCGCTGCCGGCAGGTAGTTGCCACGGCGGCCAAAAGCCGCCCGGGCCAGAACCATTCCTGTGGCGCCGGTCTTTTGTCCAAGGAGGACGAAGCATCCGAATAAGAGCATGCCGATCAGGTTTCCCAGGACCAGGACTATCACGGTGTCTGCGAAGCCGAGGCCCAGATGGATGCCCAGTGCACCCAGCACCCAGTTGATAGGGGCAAGGTTGGCGCCGGCCCAGATCCAGAACTGTCCGGAAACCTTGCGGGTGCGGTCTGATTCGGGGATGGGTTGGAGCCAGGCTTCGCTGTCATGGGCCGGCGCCGTTGCTGGCCCAGACTGCGCTGAAGGTGAAGGCGAAGGGGAGAGGTTGTCTTGCATAGGGAGAGCCTCCGTGTGTGAAAGGGACCCTTTCAGCGTATGTGCGCCATATCACAGCAACAAGATAGGATGTGTCTAAACAAATCACCCCAAACCGTACGGAGTGTCATGCCGATTCTGCTGGGCGCGGCTCTGGAGTACCAAAGCCTCAGATCTGCCGAACCGAAGCTGCTCAATGACGTGCCGGAGGCGCTGTCCCGGCCTGTCCGATGGGTGCACTCCAGCGAGGTCCTGGACATCGCTCCGCTCCTCAGCGGCGGCGAACTGCTCCTCAGTGGTGGGCAGGCGCTCGCCGGCGTGACGGCAGAACGGCAGGCTGACTATGTCCGCGACCTCGCGGCCCGGGGAGTCGCTGCACTGGCCCTCGAGACGGGTCCGGCCCTGCCCGAAGTGCCTGCGGCCATGTTGGAGGTCGCCGAGGCTGCCGGATTGCCAGTCATCGAGCTCCGTCAGGTAGTCCCGTTCGTCGGCGTGATGCAGGAAATCAATTCGCTGCTGGTGAGTGAATCCGTAGAGCACCTCCAGCGCGGTGACCAGGCAAGCCATGCCATGGCCGCCGAACTTGCCCACGGCGGCGGACTCGATCAACTCCTCGCTGTGTTGGCCGAAAGGACAGGCGCCAGCGCCAGGCTGGTCTCGCCGTCGGGCCTCACGCTCGGGGCGGCCGGCGGCACCTTTTCGTCCGACGACGACGGCAGCGTCACCGTGGTGGACGTGCCGGTGCGGGGCGTCCTTGCCGCTCGGCTCGAGGTGAAAATGCCCGACGGCGGCGATGCCGGCCTCGCGCGCGTGGCCGGCGAACGGTCCGTGGACATCCTTGGCCTGGCGCTGCTGCAGCGCATGCCTCCGGGATTGAAGGAACTGGCAGGCATCGAGCTCATGCGGGCCATCAATTCCGGAAGCCAGGAGTGGCAGCTGCAACAGCTTGGACCGGCGTCAGGCTTCCCCGTGGATGGTGCAGTGGCCGCCGTCGTGATTCGATCCACCAGCGCGGGACATCTGCGTCCGGCCGTTGACGCGCTGCTCCGCGGCTGCGTCCCGCACAGTGCGAGCTACGCCAATAACGCGGAGCTGATCGCGCTCGCCTCCCTGGGCGGGAGTGCCACCCGGCAGGTGTTGCTGGAAGCGCTGCGGGCACTCGACGTGCCATCAGGGTCCGTGGTGGCTGTGGGCCCGACGGGCAGGGGTATTTCCGAAGCGCCGTGGTCATTGGCTGAAGCACGGAGAGCCTTCGACCTCGATACGACTGGACGCGGAGTGGTGGATGCAGAAACCCTCGCCGTTGAACTCCTGGCTGGCGAATCCCTGGACCCGGCCACCCGCGAGGGGTTTGTGCAGCGGCAGTTGGGTGCCGTCGTCGAGCATGACCGCCTGAAGAAGTCCGAACTGATGCGGACCTTGGCTGTCTGGTTGGATACGGGCTGCAACACGGCCCAGGCCGCCCGGGAATTGCACCTGGAGCGGCAGTCCTTGCACCACCGTCTTCAGCGGATCTTTGAGCTGTGCGGAGGAGATCCCCGGGGATCGGGGCGGCTTGCAGCGTTGCATTTGGCTACCCGGTTGGAGCGGCTGTAGCTCCTTAAACACCAATTCGCGGGTCCACTGACCACTTCGCCGTTGCGGAACGGCGAACGTGCAGCGGACCCGCGATCTCGGCGCAACAAGGCCCTACTTCAACACAATCGTCCTATTCCCATTCAGGATGATCCGCCCCTCGCAGTGCCAACGAACGGCGTTGCTGAGGGCCTTGCATTCGGTGTCCCGACCGGCGGCTACGAGATCGTCCGGCCCGAACGTGTGGTCCACCTCCACTACCTGCTGGGCGATGATGGGTCCTTCATCCAGCTCGCCGTTCACGTAATGGGCGGTGGCACCCACGGTTTTCACGCCACGCGCGTATGCCTGGTGGTAGGGCTTGGCGCCCTTGAAGCTCGGCAGGAACGAGTGGTGGATGTTGATCGCCCGGCCGTCGAGCTTCCGGGCGAGGTCGTCGCTGAGGACCTGCATGTAGCGGGCCAGCACAATGAGTTCCACGTCGAGTTCGTCGATGATTTCCAGCAGGCGCCCCTCGGCGGCGGGCTTGGTGGCGGCCGTGACCGGAACGTGGAAGAACGGGATTCCGTGCCACTCGGCCAGACCCTGGTGGTCGGTGTGGTTTGAAACAACGCCCACCACGTCGATGGGCAGCTCACCGATCCGCGCCCTGAACAGGAGGTCGTTCAGGCAGTGCCCGAATTTGGAGACCATGATCAAAACCCGGCGCTTGGAACCCTGGCGCTCAAGCTGCCAGTTCATGGAGTATTTTTCTCCCACCGGGCAGAAAGCGGTACGCAGGGTGTCCAGCGTGGACTCGTCGCCGGAGGATGCGAAGTGCACCCGCATGAAGAAGTGGCCCTCGGCGCGATCACCGAACTGCTTGTTGTCGATGATGTCGCAGCCATTTTCCAGCAGGAAGCTTGATACCGCGTGGACGATCCCGGGTCCTTCGGGGCAGTCCAAGGTGAGGACGTGTTCAACGGTGGTCTCGGAAGAAACAGCGGCGGTTTCGGTTTGGATGGCAGTCATGGTCAGCACTCCACTACGTTGACGGCGAGGCCTCCACGGGAGGTCTCTTTGTACTTGGATTTCATGTCCGCGCCTGTCTCGCGCATGGTCTTAATGGCCTTGTCCAGCGATACCTTGTGGCTGCCGTCGCCATGCAGGGCAAGGCGGGCGGCGTTGATTGCCTTGACGCTGGCAATCGCGTTGCGTTCGATGCAGGGGATCTGCACCAGTCCGCCCACGGGGTCGCAGGTGAGGCCCAGGTTGTGCTCAATGCCCACTTCAGCGGCGTTTTCAACCTGCTCCGGCGTTCCGCCGAGGACTTCGCAGAGCCCGGCAGCAGCCATGGAGCAGGCAGAACCCACCTCGCCTTGGCAGCCCACTTCGGCGCCGGAAATGGATGCGTTGATTTTGAACAGGATCCCGACGGCGGCCGCCGCGAGCAGGAAGCGCACGACACCGTCGTCGTTCGCTCCCGGAACAAACTTTGTGTAATAGTGCAGCACCGCAGGCACAATGCCGGCCGCGCCGTTGGTGGGGGCGGTGACAATCCTGCCGCCCGCGGCGTTCTCCTCATTCACGGCCAGGGCGAACAGGTTCACCCATTCCATGGCGAGGAGAGGGTCCGAGGGATTGGATGCAGCCCCGTCGGCCTTGTTTGCGGCGTCGGTGGCGGCGAGCGTCTTGAACAACGACGGCGCCCGTCGCCTGACCTTCAAGCCTCCAGGCAGGATGCCCTCGGCGGAGCAGCCGTTGTCCACGCATTCCTGCATGACGGCCCAGATTCCCAGCAGCTTTTCGCGGAGTTCTTCCTCTGAGCGCCACACGAGCTCGTTGGCCAGCATGATGTCGGAGATGGACTTGCCTTCGCGCACGCAGATGGCCAGCAGTTCATCAGCGGTGGTGAAGGGGTACGGAAGCACGGTGTCGTCCGCTACGACTTTGTCGGCCCCGGAGGCGTCCCCGTCCACCACGAAGCCGCCGCCGATGGAGTAGTAGCTGCGCTCCCGCAGCACTGCCCCGGTGTGGTCCAGTGCGCGGAACGTCATGCCGTTGGGGTGTGCCGGAAGCGACTTACGGCGGTGCAGGACCACGTCCTCGTCCCAGTTGAAATCCACCCGGTGGTTCCCGCCCAGGCGCAGTTCGGCGTCGAGCGCGGCGGCGGCAACCTGATCGTCAGCCGTGGCAGTGTCCACAGTTTCGGGGGAGTGGCCCTGCAGTCCAAGCACCACGGCCTTGTCGGAACCGTGGCCCCGGCCGGTGGCGCCCAGGGAGCCGAAAAGCTCAGCTTGGACGCGCACCGTGGCCGGGAGCTGGCCGGATGATTCAAGACCATCCGTGAACTGCTTCGCCGCACGCATCGGGCCCACCGTGTGTGACGATGACGGCCCGATGCCCACAGAAAACAGATCAAGCACACTCAGTGCCATTACGGGACCTCAGGAGAAGCGTATTCACGCATGGCATCCAGGAGCCAACGTCCCAGGAAATCGGCAAAGGACGCCCGGGGAAAGATCCGGTAGCTCTCATCCGAGGTCTTCCAGAGCATCACCGGGATGTGGGCAAGTTCGGTGGAGACAGCCGTGCCGGCCTTGAACACCCGGGGGTGCAGGTCCAGCGAGCACGTCTTCTCCAGCACTGCGCGGGCATGGCTGCCGGTGAGCTCAAACGTGGTGCGGTTGGCGGACAGATCCACCACCTGGCCGGCGTCGCTTCCCAGGGCCGTGGTCAGGTCGCTGACCAGGGAACCGCCGAGGGAGTCGTGGGCTTCTTCCGGCGCGACCACCAGGAACTCGGTGGGCCCGAGCCACAAGGTGTTGACGGAGCCCTTGTCCGCAACAGCGGCGCCCGTCACCTCACCGCAAGCGGCGGGCAAGCCGCCGGTCACGGACGCAACGCGGGCACCGGCGTCGGACGTTCGGTCAACCCGGATCCCCACCATGGCCTGGTACGGGATTTCGGTGAGCGTCACCGTGCCCGGCACCGAGCCGGAGGTGAAGGCGTCAGCTAGGTGCTCGGCGGGGCTGCGGCGGGCGCCCCGTACGCGGTTGACGGTTTCTGATGGTGTTGCTGTTTCAGCCATCTTTGCGGGTCCCTTCAGCATCGAAAAGTACGGTTTCGCCAACAACCACGTCCACCAATTGGTCTCCCAGCGAGGCCACGAGGGTCTCGCCGATGCGGTTGCGGCCGTTCTGGATGAGCGCCAGGGCGAAGGAGCGGCCCAGGGCGGCGCTGTGGTAACTGGACGTTACGAAGCCTTCCATGGGGACAGGTCCGTTTGCCGGGTTGACCGGGATGCCCTTCTCCACCAGCTGCGTGCCTTCGGGCAACCGCAGCGCGTGGTCCACAGGGAGGACGCTCACCAGGTGTTTGCGGTCCTCGCGGCTGGCGTCTTCCCGGAGGTAGGAGCGTTTGCCGATGAAGTCCTTGGCTTTGGAAACGATCCAGTCCATGCCGGCGTCCTGCGGGGTGACCGTGCCGTCGGTGTCCTGCCCGACGATCGGGTAGCCCTTCTCGGCGCGGAGCACGTGCATGGTTTCGGTGCCGTACGGGGTGATGTTGAACTCTGCACCTGCGGCAGCGACTGCTTCCCAGGTGTTGAGTCCGTACCAGGAGGGCACGTTGATTTCGTACGCCAGTTCGCCGGAGAAGGAGATGCGGCAAACGCGTGCCTGCACTCCTGAGGCCAGCGTGGTCTCGCGGAAGGTCATGAACGGGAAGGCCTCAGCATCCAGGCCGCCGTTTTCGGCCAGCTGCGGTGCAACCTTGGCGAGCACGGCGCGGGACTTCGGTCCGACGACGGCGATGGTGCTCCACTGCTCCGTGACGGAGGTGAAAACAACGTCAAGGTCCGGCCATTCAGTCTGGTGCCATTCCTCCAGCCAGTCGAGGACCTTCGCTGCGCCGCCCGTGGTGGTGGTCATGAAGTAGCGGTCATCGTCCAGGCGGAGGGTCACGCCGTCATCGAAGATCATGCCGTCGAGGGTGCACATGACGCCGTAGCGGGCCGAACCCGGGGCGAGCTTCTTGAACGCGTTGGTGTAGACGCGGTTCAGGAACTCGCCCGCGTCCTTGCCGCGGATCTCGATCTTGCCCAGCGTGGTGGCGTCCATGAACCCCACGGAATCGCGGACCGCCGCGCATTCGCGCAAGACTGCCGTATCCATGTCTTCACTGCCCTGCGGGTAGTACCAGGGGCGCTTCCACTGTCCAACGTCTTCGAACAGGGCGCCCTGGGCAACGTGCCAGGGGTGGATGGACGTGACCCGGGCGGGGTCGAAGAGCTCGCCGCGCTGGCGTCCGGCCAGGGCTGCGAAAGCCACGGGCGTGAACGGCGCACGATAGGCGGTGGTGCCGATTTCGCCGACTCCCGGAACGCTCTCCGCGCCGCCGAACTTCAACGCGGCGGCGATGACGCCGATTGCGTTGACGCCGGAGGTCTTGCCCTGATCGTTGGCGGTGCTGATGGACGTGTACCGCTTCACGTGCTCCACCGAGCGCATGCCGGCACCGGTGGAGCGGAGGACGTCCGCCACGGACTGGTCGCGCTGGAAATCGACGAAGTGGTGGTGCCATTCGCCGGGCTCACCGGACTGGCCGGGAACCAGCCACAGCTGGCGGCTCGGTGCGCTTGCCACAGGGGCCTGCAGTTCCACCGGGGTGGTTGCGGATTCGAAACCGGCGGCAATGGATGCTGCTGCTCCGGCCGAGATTCCTTCAGCCAGGCAATCCTGCAATTCGTAGCTGCCACGTCCTGCGCCGACAACCTGCTGGTCACGGACCGGGGCTGCGGGGATGAAGGCGGCAAGTTCGTCGTCCCAGCGCAGCTTGCCCTGGCGCTGGCTGTGGAGGTGGACCACCGGGCTCCAGCCGCCGGAAACGGCGAGCAGATCGGCAGCCAACTGTTCGACGCCCGAGGTGAGTTCGCCGTCGTCGTTGATGCTCCGGACGGTGACGCCGTTCAGGCGGCCGTTCTCATCCGCGGACGTGTCGGCCACGGCGCTGCCGATGAGGACCCGGATACCGGACTCGACGGCGGCGGCTGCTTTCGCGCTGATCTGCGGACGGGCGTCGACGACGGCGGCAACCGCCACGCCTGCTGCCTTCAGGTCCGCGGCGAGTGCGTAAGCGGAGTCGTTGGTGGTGCTGATGACGACGCGCGAACCGGCGGCCACAGCGTAGCGGTTCAGGTAGGTGCGGGCAGCAGAGGCGAGCATGATGCCGGGGCGGTCGTTGTTCTCGAAGACCAACGGACGCTCGTGGGCACCGGGGGCCAGGACAACCTGCTTGGCACGGATGTGCCAAATACGCTGGCGGGAGACGCCTGATGCGGCCGGGACGCTCAGGTGGTCCGTGCGGTTCTGGGCCGCGATGAAGTAGTTGGAGTCGTAGGAGCCGAAGGCGGTGGTGCGGTTCAGCACCGTGCACTCTGCTGCCGAAACCAGTTCAGCTTCAACATCGGCAACCCATTCGAGGGCCGGCTTGCCTTCGATCTGCTCGGCAAGCTCTGGCGTGGTGGAACCGGAGAGCAGCGAGCCCCCGAGTTCGGGCTGGTCGTCGATCAGGATGACGCGGGCGCCGGTGCGGACAGCCTCGCGGGCTGCTGCCAATCCGGCGATACCGCCGCCGACCACCAGGACATCCGTGTGGACGTACTTCTTGTCGTACTCGGCCTTGTCCTCGTTGGGGTCAAGTTTGCCCAGGCCGGAAAGGAGTTCGATGTTCATACCGTCCACCAGCGAAACCGCGGTGGCAGGGAGCATGGATTCGGCAACGTGGCCGGGGAAGCGCGGAGCGATCTTCACCAGGGCGTTGGACTCTTCCACGCCGCCGGCCATGATGCCGCGGGGGCGGTCCTCGTAAAGGGAGTTGCCTGCATTGATGTGGCCGTTGGCCAGCAGCGCGGAGGCGATGGTGTCACCCGGGTGGCCGGTGAATTCCCGGCCGTCCACGGTGAAGCGCCAAGCGATGCTGCGATCGATGCGTCCGCCGGTGGCGAGGCGTGCGTTCTTGCTGGTCACTTTCAGACTCCTTCCGAGGTGGTGGGGGCGGTGGCTGTGCCGGGGGCGAGGCCTGGTTCGCCGGCCTGGCCGTAAGCGCCGCTCTGGGTGAATTCGCCTGGCTTCTCCGGTGCGGCCTTGGGGCTCGACGCGGTGATATCGGGTCGGGGTTGGCCCATTGCGTAGATGGAGTGGATTTCGTAGCTCACGGTGTCGCGGAGCATGTTGAACCACTGCCGGCAGCCCGTGCTGTGCACCCAGCGTTCAGCGAAAGTGCCCTTGGTGTTCTCGCGGTAGAACAGGTACTCGGCCCATTCGCGGTCGCTGAGGTCGTTCGGGTTTTCGGGGTAGGCGATGTGCGCCTGGCCGCCGTAATGGAATTCGGTTTCATCGCGTGGCCCGCAGTTGGGGCATGAAATGAGGAGCATGTCTTTCCTGTCCTGTCCTGGCTAGTGGGCCACGGCTGCTGCGCCGTGTTCGTCGATGAGTGCACCGGTCTCGAAGCGTTCCAGCGCGAAAGGCTTGTTCAGCTGGTGCGGAGCACCCGTGGCGATGGTGTGGGCGAAAGTCAGGCCGGCAGCAGGGGTTCCCTTGAAGCCACCGGTTCCCCAGCCACAGTTGACGAACATGTTCTCTACCGGGGTGAGCCCGACGATCGGCGAAGCATCCAGTGTGGTGTCCACAATTCCGCCCCAGGTGCGGAGCACATGGGCCCGGGCGAAGATCGGGAAGAGCTCAACAGCTGCTGCCATCTGCTCCTCGATCACGTGGAACGAGCCGCGCTGGCCGTAGCCGTTGTAGGAGTCGACGCCGGCGCCCATCACCAGTTCGCCCTTGTGGGCCTGGGAGACGTAGACGTGGACGTGGTTGGACATGACCACCGTGGGGTGGACAGGCTCGTGCAGTTCCGACACCAGGGCCTGCAACGGGTGCGACTGGATCGGCAGGCGGAAACCGGCCATTTCGGCCAGCACGGAGCTGTGGCCGGCAGCGCAGAGGCCCACCTTTTCGGTGTTGATGGTGCCGCGCGTGGTCTGGACACCGGTGACCTTGTTGCCGTCCTTGATGAAGCCGGTGACTTCGCAGTTCTGGATGATGTCCACACCGAGTTCATCGCACTTCCGGGCGAAGGCCCAGGCGACGTGGTCGTGCTTCGCGATGCCTGCACGCGGCTGGTACGTGGCGCCCATGACCGGGTAGCGGATGTTGTCGCTGGTGTTAAGGATGGGGCAGAGTTCCTTGACCTGGTCCGGTTCAAGCCACTCGGCGTCCACGCCGTTGAGCCGGTTGGCACCCACGCGGCGCATGCTCTCGCGGACATCGCCCAAAGTGTGGGCGAGGTTCATGACGCCGCGCTGGCTGAACAGGAAGTCGTACTCCAGCTCTTCGGGCAGGATTTCCCAGAGCTTGAGGGCGTGCTCGTAGATGGCAGCGCTCTCGTCCCAGAGGTAGTTGGAACGGATGATCGTGGTGTTGCGGGCCATGTTGCCACCGGCCAGCCAGCCCTTTTCCAGGATGGCGATGTTGGTCATGCCGTGGTTCTTGGCCAGGAAGTACGCGGTGGCCAAGCCGTGTCCACCGCCGCCTACGATCACGGCGTCGTAGCTCTTCTTCGGATTCGGGTTGCGCCAGAGGAAGTCCGGGTGCTCGGGGAGGTGGTCTGCACTCACTGGGCTGCTCCAATCAGTTCTGCTTCGGTTCCGGCGCCGTTTCCGGCCGTGGAAAGGTTGGGGTAGAGGGGCAGCTTGTCTGCCAGTGCGGTCACGCGGTTGCGCAGTTCGACGGCGGTCGCGTCGTCCAGGGTGCCGGTCGCCGCTGCGGCGATCAACGCCGTTGCAATAATGTCCGAGACCTCCGTGAACTCTTCGGCTCCGAAGCCGCGGGCCGCGAGTGCCGGGGTGCCGATGCGGAGTCCGGAGGAGACCATCGGCGGGCGGGGGTCGAACGGGACGGCGTTGCGGTTGACCGTGATGCCGATCCGGTGGAGGGTGTCCTCGGCCTGCTGTCCGTTGAGTTCGGAGTTGCGGAGGTCGGCGAGGACCAGGTGAACATCGGTTCCGCCGCTGACGACGGAGATACCGGCCGCGGCGACGTCGTCCTGGAGGAGGCGCTGGGCCAGGATCTTGGAGCCTTCCAGCACGCGGGCCTGGCGCTCCTGGAATTCCGGTTCCGCAGCCATCTTGAAGGCCACAGCCTTGGCGGCGATGACGTGTTCCAGCGGGCCGCCCTGCTGGCCCGGGAAGACAGCCGAGTTGACCTTCTTGGCGATGTCGGCGTCGTTGGTCAGGATCACGCCGCCGCGCGGGCCGCCGAGGGTCTTGTGCGTGGTGCTGGTGACGATGTGCGCGTGCGGCACGGGGCTCGGGTGGAGCCCGGCTGCCACCAGGCCGGCGAAGTGGGCCATGTCCACCATGAGGTACGCGCCCACCAGGTCCGCGATGCGGCGGAACTCGGCGAAGTCGACGTGGCGGGAGTAGGCGGACCAGCCGGCGACGATGAGCTGGGGCTTGTTCTCAAGCGCGAGGCGCTCAACCTCTGCCATGTCGATGGTGTGGGTGTCCTCGCGGACGCCGTACGGGACCACGTTGTAGAGCTTGCCGGAGAAGTTGATGCGCATGCCGTGGGTCAGGTGGCCGCCGTGGGCGAGGTTCAGGCCCATGATGGTGTCGCCTGCGTTGATCAGGGCGTGCATTGCCGAAGCGTTGGCCTGCGCGCCGGAGTGCGGCTGGACATTGGCGAATCCGGCGCCAAAGAGGGACTTCAGGCGGTCGATGGCAAGCTGTTCGATCACATCAACGTGTTCGCAGCCGCCGTAGTAGCGCTTGCCCGGGTAGCCTTCGGCGTACTTGTTGGTCAGCACTGAGCCCTGGGCTTCCATGACAGCCGTAGGGGCGAAGTTTTCAGAGGCGATCATTTCCAGCGTGGACTGCTGGCGGATGAGTTCCTGGGCGATCGCCTGATCAACCTCCGGGTCCGCCTGTGCGAGCGGGCGGATCAGGGGTTCAACCATGGTGTTCTCCTTTGACGATTGTCTAGTGGCCGACTGTTGGGCAACTGATATATTAGAACTGTTGCCATAGTATGTTGAAGATCACATGGTCGTCAACAGGTCTGCGGCAACTCGTCCGACAGACTGGGATTGCGACAACGGGAGAGAGCCATGACCACAGCTTTGGAAGCACTGGAATCAGCTCCGCAGGGTACGTCCCTCGCGGAGAACGCCTACCTGCTGCTGCGTGACAGGCTCATCATGCTGGACATCAAGCCTGGCGATCCCATCAATGACGGCCAGATCGCGGCCGAACTCGGCATCGGCCGCACCCCTGTCCGCGAGGCCATCAAGCGCCTGGAGAGCGACCACCTTGTGGTTTCCTACCCCCGGCGCGGAACGTTCGCCACCGGAGTGGACATCACCCAACTCGCTGAAGTCTCCGAAATACGCGAACTCCTGGAGCCCCTGGCATCCCGCAAGGCCGCACGCATGGCAAGCCCCGCAATGCGCGACGAACTCCGCGCCGTAGCTGCCGCCATCCGGGACCTCGAGGGGCAGGATGCTTCCTCGACCGAACTTATGCGCTACGACATCCAGGTCCACCGGCTCATCTACAAAGCCTCGGCCAATGCGCACCTCGAGGACGTCCTCATCAGGTACGACAACCTCGCAACCCGCATCTGGTGCCACATGCTCGAGAAGATGCCCTCCGTCTCCGGCCACATCTCCGAGCACGCCGACCTCCTCACCGCCATCGCCGACGGCGACGAAAATCTCGCCGCCGAGCTGGCCCTGAATCACGTGGTCAGCTTCGAAGAGACCATCCGCAAGGTCCTCTGACCCTCACTCACATCCCGCGTGCTTGGCGCGGACGCTTGCTCACGTTCCGCGTGCTTGAGCTGGTCGCTTCCTCACGTTCCGCGTGCTTGGGCTGGTCGCTTCCCCACATCCCACGTGCTTGAGCTGGACGCTTGCTCACATCCCACGTGCTTGAGTCGGACGCTTGCTCACATCCCACGTGCTTGAGCTGGTCGCTTCCCCACATCCCGCGTGCTTCTTTCCGACGCTTGCTCGCGTTCCGCGTGTTTGGTGCGGACGCTTGCTCGCGTTCCGCGTGTTTGGTGCGGACGCTTGCTCGCGTTCCGCGTATTCCTTCCGACGCTTCCTCACATCCCACGTGTTTGAGCTGATCGCTTCCCCACATCCCGCGTGCTTCTTTCCGACGCTTGCTCGCGTTCCGCGTGTTTGAGCTGGGTGTGATCCGGGTTTGACCCAAATCGCCGGGAGTCTGATGCTGCCCGCTTGTCCGTGAGTCGCGAGGCCCGACGTCGGCACCCAGGCTGGGTGCCGACGTCGGGCTTTCCCTCTTGTGCGGCTGAGGGAGGGGTGGGTTGAAGGGCGGGGGTGTGAGGGAGGGGTGGGTTGAAGGGCGGGGGGTGTGAGGGAGGGGTGGGTTGAAGGGCGGGGGTGTGAGGGAGGGGTGGGTTGAAGGGCGGGGGTGTGAGGGAGGGGTGGGTTGAAGGGCGGGGGTGTGAGGGAGGGGTGGGTTGAAGGGCGTGGGGTGTGAGGGAGGGGTGGGTTGAAGGGCGTGGGATGTGATGAAGCGTTGGGTTGAAGGGCGTGGGGTGTGAGGGAGGGCTGGGGTTGAAGGGCGTGGGGTGTGAGGGAGGGTTGGGGTTGAAGGGCGTGGGGTGTGATGAAGCGTTGGGTTGAAGGGCGCGGGATGTGAGCGAGGGTTGGCGAGTTTCAACGCTCAGTGCAACTTAAAATCACCCAGTGCAACAAATGGCAAATTCGACCTCGCTCCCACGCTCCGCAGCACTTCGCCAGAGAAGCCGCTCGAAATTTTGCAAATCACCCCTTGACCGTGATCCACAGCACACATACTCTGGTGCAACAGCGTTGCGTTGAATGCAACCCCAATGATTTTGGTGGACACATGAGCAATGAATCCTCTGTGGCAGCCGAGCAAGGCACCTCACCCGCCTCCGGCCACAACCACACACCCAGCCCCAAGAACACAGCCAGCAAGAACACAGTCAGCAAAGACACCCGACGGCGGGTTGTCACGGCCAGCTTCATCGGCAACTTTGTCGAATGGTTCGATTACGCCGTCTACGGCTATCTGGCCGGCATCATCTCCTCGGTCTTCTTCCCTGAGTCCGACCGGCAAACCGCCCTGCTCGCGACCTTCGGAGTCTTCGCCATCAGCTTCTTCGTGAGGCCGCTCGGCGGCTTCATTTGGGGCCACATCGGAGACAGGCTCGGCCGCAAGCAAGCACTCAGCCTCTCGATCGTCCTGATGTCGGTGGCGACTTTCTGCATCGCCCTGATCCCGGGCTACGCCACGATCGGCGTCATGGCGCCCATCCTTCTCCTCCTGGTCCGGGTAGTCCAAGGCTTCTCGGCCGCCGGCGAGTATGCAGGCGCGTCCGCCTTCCTGGTGGAGTACGCACCGGCCAATCGCCGCGGACTCTATGCCGCCGTCGTGCCTGCAAGTACGGCAGCGGGACTGCTGCTGGGATCCCTGCTGGCCGCCCTGCTGAGTTCGATCCTCACCACAGAGCAGCTGAACGAATGGGGCTGGCGCCTGCCCTTCCTGCTTGCGGCACCCATGGGCCTGATTGGTCGGTACATCCGGACCAAGCTGGAGGACACGCCGGCATTCCGTGAACTGGCCGAGAAGGACACCGCAGTCAAAGCACCTGCCTTCGCCATGTTCAGGACCTACCGGAAGCAGCTCATCATCGCCACCGGTGCGGTGCTGCTCAACGCCGTCGGCTTCTACGTGATCCTCAGCTACATGCCCACATACCTGTCGGAAGAGCTGGGCTTCGGAGCCACGGAATCGTTCCTGGCCACCACCATTGCCCTGGCCAGCTACATCGGCTTCATCTTCCTGACCGGTATTGCCTCCGACAAATTCGGCCGCAAGCGCATGCTCATGACGGCGTCAGTCCTCTTCATCCTGCTGACGGTCCCGGCCTTCATGCTCCTGGACGCCCGCAACTTCCTGGTGATCGTGTTGGTGCAGATCCTGCTGGGCGGGATGCTCACCCTCAACGACGGCACCTTGCCCAGTTTCCTCGCCGAACTCTTCCCCACGAAGGTCCGCTACACCGGCTTTGCTGTCAGCTTCAACCTCTCCAACGCCCTGTTCGGCGGCACCGCACCGTTCATGGCAACACTCCTGATCGGCATGACCCACAGCAAGCTGGCCCCCGGCTGGTACCTCGTGGCCGCCGCCCTCGTTTCCCTCATCGCAGTCCTTTTCGCAGCAGAAACGTCAAAGAAGCCGCTGCAGCAGGACTAGTCAAACCAACCCATTGAAAGGAACCACCATGACCATCACCGAAAACGAGTCCGTCAACGATGTCGCAAAACTCGAGCGCACCAAGGTCCTTCACAACGGCGGAAAGGTTTCGCTGACCTTCTCCGACGCTGAGTTCGAACGCCGCCTCGCCGGCCTTCGCAGGATTATGGCCGAGAAGGACCTCGACGCCGTCGTCCTCACCAGCTACCACTCCATCAAGTACTACTCCGATTTCCTCTTCACCTACTTCGGCCGGTCCTACGGCATGGTGGTCACCAAGGATGACACGGTCACCATTACGGCCAATATCGACGCCGGTATGCCTTGGCGCCGCAGCTACGGCGACAACCTCGTGTACACGGACTGGCGCCGCGACAACTACATTCATGCCATCCAGGAAGTCCTGCGGACCCGCGGCATCAACCCGCGCCGCATCGGCGTCGAGGATGACTCGCTGCCCTTGGACAACCGAAACAAGATCCAGGCCGCGTTCTCCGGCGCGACGCTGGTGGACGTTGCGCAGGCGGCCATGCGCCAGCGCATGATCAAGTCCGACGAAGAGATCGCTGTCATCAAACACGGCGCGCGCATCGGTGATTTGGGCGGCGAAGCCATCCGTAACGCGATCACTGCGGGTATCACGGAGTACGAGGTTGCCCTGATCGGCACCGAGGCCATGGTCCACGAGATTGCCCGGACCTTCCCGGACTCGGAAATCCGCGATACCTGGGTGTGGTTCCAGTCGGGCATCAACACCGACGGCGCCCACAACTGGGCCACCACCCGCAAGATCCAGGAACACGACATCCTGTCCCTGAACTGCTTCCCGATGACCAGCGGCTACTACACCGCCCTGGAGCGCACCCTGTTCTACGGCGAACCGGATGCCCGCTCACTGGAACTGTGGAACATCAACGTTGAGGTCCACAAGCGCGGACTGGAACTCATCAAGCCGGGCGCTGTCTGCAAGGACATCGCTGCCGAGCTCAACGAGATCTACATCAGCCACGGCCTCCTGGCGAACCGGACCTTCGGCTACGGCCACTCGTTCGGTGTGCTCAGCCACTACTACGGACGTGAAGCCGGTCTTGAACTGCGCGAGGACATCGACACGGTCCTCGAGCCCGGCATGGTGGTTTCGATGGAGCCCATGATCACTGTGCTGGACGGCCAGCCGGGCGCCGGCGGATACCGGGAACACGACATCCTGGTGGTCGGCGAGGACGGTGCGGAGAACATCACCAAGTTCCCGTTCGGCCCCGAGTACAACATCATCGGAGCCTAGGGTGCAACGGCCGGCGGGCGCAGTGCACGGCGTCCGCCGGCCCCGGTCCGGAACTTCCGGACCGCCGCGGCGAAATATAGTGAACCCATGACTCCCACGGAAACCAGCGAGACTCCTGACGGCAACAACGGTAACGGCGACAGCAAGAGCACGTCCGTCATCGTCAACGCCATCGCGGTGCTGAGGAGCTTTACTGCAGACGAGCCGCTCCTGGGGGTCACCGAAATCGCGGGCCGGATCGGCCTGCACAAGAGTACGGTGTCTCGCATCCTGGCCACGCTGGAGCAGGAAAACCTGGTAGATCGCGACGTCGATTCGCGCAGGTTCCGCTTGGGGCTGGGGATGATCGCGATGGCGGGCCCCCTCCTGGCGGAACTCGAAGAGCGACGCGTGGCCTACCCCGTCCTGCGGGAGTTGACCGAACGCACGGGCGAGACGAGCGCCCTCATGGTGTGGAACGGCGTCGAGTCCATGTGCGTGGAGCAGATCCCCAGCCGCCACCAGGTGAAACACCTGGCCCCGCTCGGAGCCCGCTACAACGAGGCATTGAGTTCATCGGTGCAGGTGTTCCTTGCCAACGAAGACAAGGACAGGGTGCGGAACCTGCTGCGCAGTGGTTCCATCACCCTGCCGGGCCTGGACGAAGCTTCTGTGGAAAGTTACCTGGCTCGGCTTGAAGAAGCCGCTAAACGGGGCTGGGCCGCCAACTTCGGCGAAACCTCCATCGAAGAGGTCGGGGTTGCTTCGCCGGTCTACGACCACAGGGGCGACATCGTGGCCTCCGTCTTGATTCCTGCCCCCAAATTCCGGGTCTCACAGGACACCCTGGCCAGCCTCGGCGAAGCCTGCGCCGCAGCGGCGGCCAAGGTCACCTCACGCCTGGGTGGCCGCTCCCCGCGGTAGTTGCCCATCCGCCGTCGAGGTGACAGATGATGCCAATGTTCCCCGGGCAAAGTCAATTGGTGGGAGCAACGCTGGGGGTTAGGCCGCTTGTAGCAGCTGGTTTAGCCGGTTGGCTGGGGTCTCGAGGTTCAGTGTTGGTCTGGGGCGGCGGTTGAGTTTCGCTGCGACCAGGCGGATGTCCTCGGGGGTGTGCACTGAAAGGTCAGTGCCTTTCTCGAACCAGAACCGCAGGAGCCGGTTGGTGTTTTCGTTGGTGCCGCGCTGCCAGGGCGAGTGCGGGTCGCAGAAGTACATCGTCGTATCGAGAGCGGTCTGGATTTTTGCGTAGTCGGCCAGTTCGGTGCCGCGGTCCCAGGTGATCGACCGGCGCAGGTGATCCGGGAGGGAGGCCATCTCCCGGATCATCGCGGCGGCAACGGTTTCCGCCGTGTGGTCCCCTGGCAGGTGCAGCAGGATCGTGAACCGGGTTGAGCGTTCCACCAAGGTTCCGATCGCTGTCCCGTTGGCGCCGATGATGAGGTCACCTTCCCAATGCCCGGGCACTGCCCGGTCCTGGACCTCGGCGGGACGTTGGCTGATCTTGAAGGCCTCTTTATAGGGGCTGTTGGCGCGCCGGTCAGTGCCGTGGGGGATGCGTTGTTTGCGTTTCAGGCTGAGCTTTTCGGCCAGGTCCGCCCGCAGGTTCCCGCGGGTTTGGACGTAAAGGGCCTGGTAGATCGTCTCGTGGCTCACCTGCATAGTCTGATCGTCACCGAAGTAATACGCCAACATCGAGGAGATCAGCTTCGGACTCCACCCGTCATCCATCCAGACGCCGATCAGCCGGCACAAACCCTCGTCCTTGGCCAGCCTGAAGGGTTTGGGACGGCGCCTGTCCTGATGCGCTTTGGCGTGAGCGACCGAGGCGTAGTACTTCCCGTCCGCGCTCGTGTGGCGTTTGACCTCCCGCCAAACTACGGACTTATCCCGCCCGATCAATGCGCCGATCTTCGCGTAACTGAGGCCCATCCGCACACCCATCTGGATCATGCCTCGCTCTTCCAGACCCAACGCACGGCCAGGGCCCCCGACTGAAGGAGCAGGATCGGCAAGACCTCCGGCAGCACCCCGGTTCACGGTCATCATTAGGCCAGACTGAACCCACCAATTGTGCCCGGTAGCGTGCACCGCCCCGACACGCCGGGCAGCAGTACGAACAGGCATCCCCGCACACACCAAATCAAGAAACTCAGTACGCGCAGCCTTGGGGAACAACTTGACTATAAAACGCTCCATCAATCAGAGCGTTGCAACGACCCTATGACTTTGCCGCGCGAACATTGTCATCAAATGGCATCTCGGCGCGCAACCAAGTGCTTGACCCCGCCCCCAAAACCTTCCTAGGGTGTTCTGAGAAAACGTTTTCTTGCTGTTTCCCAAACATTCCCGGAGAGCCCTGAGCCTCCAAGTACCGGGGCACGCCGTTGTGCCCCGGGGAAGGATCATCCATGCGATTGACCCGAAGAAAACCGGAAATACGCCAAAGCCTGGGCGGCGTAGCGCTTGCAGCAGTGATGGGGTTGGGCTGTCTCGTGGCCGCGGGCCCGCCGGCCACTGCGGCTCCCGCAGGCAAAGCCGACAGCCCGGCATGTTCCAGCTCCAGCATCCACCTTGATTCAGGCAACGGCAGGGCCCCACAAAACCTCTGTGTCCCTGCGCAGGCTACCGGCAGCGACAAGACGCTGCTGGTGTGGAACAAGCCGGACCTTTACGACGACGTCGTGGACTATCGCGTCTACTTGAACGGCAGTGCGTTGGGAACCGCGGAGGAGAACGCGCGGATCTTTTCGCCCGCCCAGGAGTACGTGGACGCGTTCCGGGCCGCCGACAAGGATGGATTCCACGTCCGGACTGTGGCCCACAACTTCACGGTGACCGGCTTGTCGCCGCGCACCAGCTACCAGTTCAGCGTGACCGCTGTGAGGAAAGACGGAACCGAGTCTCCGGCGAGTGGGCCAATCACCGTCACCACCACGCCCGAACGGCACCAAGTCACCATCACCAATCCCGCGTACAAGGCTGTGGGCGATGGAAAGACCCTCAACACCAAGGCAATCCAGAAGGCCATCGATACCTGTCGAACACCGGGCTGCACTGTGGTGGTTCCTGCAGGTACCTTCAAAACGGGGGCACTTTTCCTCCACTCGGACATGACCCTGGAACTCCAGGAGGGCGCACGTCTGCTCGGCTCCGACCAAGCGGAGGACTACCCCTTGGAGAAGGGCTATTACCTCTACCCGGTACCTGAGCCCCTCCCCGCCGAGGCCGAATACAGGAACTACCGCCGGCCGCCGTCGCTCCTTAATGTCCTTCCGGACGACAACGGCCGCTCGACGGCGGGACGCGAACCTGGCGCTGTGGCCAGCAATGTCCGCATCGTCGGCAAAGGCGTGGTGGACGGAAACGGGTGGAAGCGCACTGCCGAGGGGTCGATAGTGGATGAGGCGGGGAACGAACTTCCGCAATACGCGGCAAGCTCCGCCGGCAAGGTCCTGGACGATGGCTTGTTGGCGGCTGACCAGTTCCGCAGGGCCAAGGAGCGCCCGGAATCCCTCATCGGGGTGATCAACAGGCCGGAAACCCTGGATGACTCCGTACTGTACGGCCAATACCGCTCCAGCTTGATGACCTTCATGGGAGTAAAAAACCTGTACATCGAGGGAGTCACAGCGGACAACCCCGCGTTCCACGGTGTGATGATCCTGGACACGGAAAACAGCACGGTGAACGGAATGCGGCACACCACGTTCAACGCCAACAACGGTGACGGTCTGGAGTTCGGCGGTGCAAACAACGGCATTGTCGTGAACAACTTCTTCGACACCGGAGACGACCAAGTCAACTTTGCGGCCGGGCAGGGCAAATACGGGGCGCAGGGCCGGCCGAGCGAGAACGTCTGGATCTTCAACAATTACATGCGCATGGGCCACGGGGGAGTCGCTGTCGGTTCCAACACGGCAGCCTGGGTGCAGCGGGTCCTCGCTGAGGACAACGTCATGTACAAAGTTGAAACCGGCGGCCTCCGGATGAAAAGTACCTCGGACATGGCCGGAGGCGGCCGGGACTTCCTCTTCCGCGACACCGCGATGGCCTGCATGGGCAGCAGTGCTTTCATCATGTCGCTCAGCTATAACCAGTCACCGTCCGGATATGTCGCCGCTGAATCGGCCACGTTCAAGGACGTGGTGATACGGAACATTTCCGTGGACGGCAACAACTCGCCCACCTGCGGCATGGCTGTATCCGACAGCAAACCGGTGATCGATATCCAGGCAGGGCCGTCCCTCGGCGAAGGAACGGCCACCCTCAGCGCCTTCACTTTCCAGGACGTGGTGTTCCGGAACGTCAACCCCGCCAACATCAAAGGCCTGCAGGATTCCACGTTTGACGGCGTGACGTTCCAGAGCGTGCGGAACAACGCCAATCCCTGGCGCCTGGACCAGTACTCCACGGGAAACACGTTCACGGATGTCCATCCCATGCCGGCGGCACAGTAGCGCCCGCCGCTGCTGGCGCCCATCCGCCGTCGAGTCGGCATTTGATGACGATCCGGGGCGCAAACATTGTCATCGAATGGCATCCCGGGACAAGGAAAGGCGGCCGTCCCCGGGAAGGGGGCGGCCGCCGTCGTTGTTCTGCCAAGCGGCGTCGAAGGGTTACATCTTCCTCCGCGTCGCGCTGGTTTCGTCCATGACGTCCCTGCCGAGCCATGCACCAAGGCCGATCATGGCAACGCCAAGGATCAGGTGGAGCCAGTTATCGGCCGTGTTGAACGGGACAAAGTTGGCGCCCGTTTCCTGGTTGATGACCAGGCCGTAGATCCAAAGAACGATGTACACAGCGCCGCCGCCCAGGAGGAACAGGCGGGCCATGCGGTCGTTCCTTGCCATGGCCAGTCCGGCCGCGCCGAACAGCAGGTGAACGATGTTGTGGAGTATGGACACTTGGAAGACTCCAAGCAGCATGGCGCCGGATTCATGTCCCGCAAAGGTCATGGCGCCGTAATTGGTGGTGATTCCCGGGATAAAGCCCAGGACGCCTACCAGCAGAAATACAATGCCAACGCCCATGGCGGTGTTGCGAAGTGTCAACCCCATCATGTGGTGGTGTTCGGCGGGGTGCGAAGCGGTGGTCATCAGTCCTCCCTTTCACGCGGTTATCCGGCTCTTCTCCTGGAGAGCCGACCTGCGGCAAGGGGTGTCGCCAAACCTTGCCGACGCCGCCATAATACTCCTGAAATGCTCTGGATAGCAGGGGGATGAGCGCAGTTCAGGCGGCGGTTAGCATGGATTCATGAGCCAAGTGCCGAATGGTCGGGTGCACACGATTTTTCATGACGTCCGGGACCTGACGCCCTTCCGGGAAGGGTACGTACGGACGCCGGTGCGCGGACTCGCCGACGGCGTAAATGGAGTCCTTTCCGGTGTCCTCAGCGGCCGGGACCACGCGCGCTTGTCCCTCGTGGGCAGTGTTCCCAGGCTGAAGATTCTGTCCTCCAAGCCCGCCAAGGCCATGCATGAGGCTGTGTTCTCCTCCGCCGATCCGGACCGTCTCCTTGCGTTCGCCCGGATGAACCCGGGCTGGGCGGGCTTGTGCCACATCATGGCAGGCCTGCTTGTCTATAAGCACGGCGGGTTCTTGCGGGCGTCGGAACTGCTGCAGCGAGGGTTGACAACCAGGATCGACGACGACGCCAGCCAGTTCTCGGCCATGTACCTTGGTCAGGTGGTCACCCGGGTTGAGGTCGCCGAACGCATCGAGGTGCCGGTGCTGTTCAGCGAAGAGTCGGTGTTCCTGGCGCTGGCCCACTGTCTGCGGGAAATGGGGATGACCGAAGCCGCCCTCGAAGCTGTGGCAGCTTTGCCGCCGTCGTTGCCTTCTGCCTTGGCGCGGTGCACGGCTGCGTTCTCCTTGGAACGCCACCGCGATGTGGTGGTCTGGACGGAGGGACTGCTGAACACGGACGACCTCTCGGCCGCGTTGTTGCTGATCAGGGCGCGTTCCCAGCGGGCGCGGGGCGACTTTGAGTCTGCCCAGGCGGCGAAGTCCTTCGCCGCAGGAAAACCAACCTGGCATTGAAGAATGACGCCCTCACTGACAGGGCCCTCTTGGCGTTGGACCAGGGACGCCGGACGCTGACGCCGTGGTCCCGACGGGCTGCCCCGCCGGCGGAGCTTGAATCGGTGGAGGTCATCCGCAAAGACGCCGAGATGCGGCGCTTGTGGGAGAACGACTTCAGGCAACTGGGCGGGGAGTAAAAGACCGTTGCACACGAAGGGGTGCAGGCGTATTCTCTTAATCAACCAATTGATTTATCAAGCGATTGGTTGATTAAGGAAGGTTTGCTGGTAAATGACACAGGATGCTCCAGGCCAAGACGCCCTGGACAAGGCCTTTATGGCGCTGGCGGATCCGGTCCGGCGGGCCATCGTTGCCCGGCTTTCCCGGGGAGATGCCACCGTCAACGAGCTCGCGGAACCGTTCGCCATTTCCAAGCAGGCGGTTTCCAAGCACATCCAGGTCCTGGAACACGCAGGCCTGGTGACCCGCTCCCGGGAGGCCCAGCGCAGGCCCGTCCACCTGGACGCCGCAGCACTGGAACGCCTGACGGCGTGGATTGATCAGTACCGCCTGATCGCCGAGTCCCGCTTCCGGCGGCTCGACCAGCTGCTCGCCACCCACACCTCCCCACAGGAACAAGCAAAGAAAGAGGAACTGCAATGAGCAACGAAACCACCATCACCGCAGACGACGGCGCCCCCTTCGTCGATACCGTTCGGGAATTCGACGCCCCCGTCAGTGCGGTTTTCAAAGCCCACGTTGATCCGGACCTCCTGGCCAAGTGGCTGGGGCCCCGGGACGCCACGCTGAACGTCACCAAGTACGACGCGACCGCCGGCGGCAGCTGGCACTACGAAAGCGGACATGGGGACGAGATGTTTGGTTTCCATGGCATCTTCCACACAGTGGATGCGGATGAGCTGATCATCATGACGTTCGAATTCGATGGAGCCCCCAACCAGGTCGGCATTAGCAGCACCACCTTCGAGGAAATCGACGGCCGCACCCGGATCGTGGCGCACGAGGTCTACCCAACGGTTGAAGCGCGCGACATGGCCTTGGCGACCGGAATGAACTACGGAGTGGTGGAAGGGTATGAGCGCCTGGACGAACTGCTCGCCACCTAGAACGCCTGGAAGCGCAGCACGAGTGGAAGAACCTGCTCCGACAACAGCACCGTCCCCAGCCCGATCATGACGATCCCGCTGGTCAGGGTGACGGCCCGTGCGGCGCCGGGCCGGGAGGCCAGCAGCTTCCTGGAGGTCAGGGCCACGGCGGTGTAGACCATTCCTGCAAGGATCACGAACGTCAACCCCAGCAAGCCCGACTGCACCGGGACGGGCAGCGCCGCATCCGGGCTGACGAACTGCGGCACCAGGGCCACGAAGAACAGGAGCCCCTTGGGGTTGATGCCGCTGGTGCCCATGCCCTGGAAGAACGTGCGGATCTGGTTTCCGGAATTCACGACGCCGTCTTCCGCACTGAAGGTTGCGGCTCGCCACGAGCGGATGGTGCCGATGCCAAGCCACAGCAGGTAGGCCGCACCGGCGATGGTCAGCCACCCGAGGAGCCCGGGAACCCCGGCCAGGAGCGCAGCGAGTCCGGCAGCCATCAAGAGCGTGTGGATCACGTAACCGCTGCAGAGGCCGGCAACAGCGGGAACGAAGCTGCGCTGACGCAGGCCCGCCGAAATCGAGTACGCCCAGTCGACTCCCGGTGTGCAGGCCAGGGTGACTGCCACGAGGACGAAGGCGAGGAACAGCTGCGGGTTCACGATCTCTCCAGAGTTAGTTGGTACGAAAACTCTAGGTAAAAAGCGCCCATAAGTGTTCCCGTTTTTAGCTCTGAAGAGCCGGTTCTCGGTAAGATAATTGCGTGATTGACGGTATCGATAGAAGTATTTTGCGCCACCTCAAAGAGGATGGGCGGATGACGGCCACAGCGCTGGCTTCCAAAGTCGGTTTAACCGTCGCTCCTTGCCATCGAAGGCTCCGCGACCTGGAAGCGACAGGGGTCATCCGCGGATACCGCGCAGACATCGACCCCGCCGCCGTGGGGCTTGGTTTCGAGGCGATCGTCTTTGTGACTTTGCGCCAAGTGGACCGGGGAACGATGGCCGCCTTCGAGGCCAGGGTCACCGCCAGCCCCAACATCGTGGAGGCCCAGCGCCTGTTTGGTTCGCCCGATTACCTGTTGAAGGTCATTGCCGCGGACCTGCCCGCTTATCAGCGTTTCTACGACGACGAGCTTGCGGCCCTTCCAGCGGTGGAACGGCTGACGTCAACGTTGGTCATGAAGAACCTGAAGACCAACATCGGGCCGCCGGTTTAGCCTGCCCGCAGGCCGTTCAGCTCGCCGTTCAGCTGGCCGGGCTCACGTGCACGATGATGACTTGGGTGTCTTTGGAGCCGTCGAAGCGGAGGTCGTAATTGACCTCCAGCCCGGTGCTGGTCCCCGACGTCAATGAGTAGTCGCTCTTGGCGGAAGGGTCCTTGCTGGTGGAGGAAATCCAGCGTTCGGCGTCGTCGGCGTCGATGCCGTACTTGTCCACTCCCTCACGGATCAGGGCGTTGAATTCCTCTGCGGAAGCTGCAGTGAGGAAGTACGTGACCTCGGTGAAATCAGGGCGCGCGTCGGTGGTCTTGAACCGGATCCGGTCCGTTTGTGCGGTGATCTCTCCGCTGGGGCCGACAATGGCCAGGTTGATCTTCCCGGAGTCCTGGGTGTTGATTTCCGGGCCGTAGCTGTCCTCGGATACACGCACAGCCGATTTCTGCAGGCTGCCGCTGCTCATGTCCAGGCGCGCTTGCTTGTCGGTCCTGATCCGGTCGACACCTGCGGCATCAAGCGTGGAGAATTCCGAGGTAATCACTGTGCTCCCTTGGGAAGTTGATGGAGAAGCGGGGACGGATAACTGGCATGCGGTGGTGGTGAGGATTCCCAAGCCAGCCGCCACGGCGATTGCCAGCCGCGAAAGCCACTTGGTCCGGGTCATTGGTGAACCTCGGCATCGAAGCCGTCCAGGAAGCGGTCCATGATTCCCGGAATGTTGTTGGTGGGTCTGTACTGTTCAACGCGGTCGTTGAAATCCGAACCTATGATGTCCCGGGCCTGTTGGGGATTGTTGGCCAGCAGGTCCTGGTAAGCGGGGAGGGTGTCCTGCTTGATGAGGGCCCAGCGTTGCTCGGCGTCGGCGATGTTGCCGTCCGGGAAGCCGGTGGTGAAGTCCGTCCGGAACTGCGTCGGGTTGTCCCAGTTGGTGAAGGGCAGGTTCTCCGGGCCGGGGCTTTCCACGCTGAACTTGTAGGGGAAGACTTCCGGGTAGCTTTTCGCGCCGGGAATCGAAGGCTCGCCGGCGAGGGTGACCATGTACGTCACGGCTTCCCCTCCCGGATGGTTGCGCATGTCAGTGTAATCGTCGGCGATGATCTCGTTCTGCTCCCGGTACAACAGGGCCGTGTTGCCTTCCTTGACCTGTGCGGGATCGCCGGAATCAATCTGGGCCCATGCTTTCGCAGTTTCCGGGTCGATCGCACCAGAGTCCCTGAGGCGGTTGATTTCGTCGATTCCACCGTTCATGTAGGCCTCGTGCTGCCGGGCCTGGTCCAGGAAGATCTCTTTGTTCATGTCCAGCATGGACGTTTCGTAGAACTTGATCTCGGCGTCGGTCATGCCGGCAAGCTGCTCGATCTGGTCGAGAACCGGGATGGGGATGTCCGACGCCGGATTGTCGGCGATCTGCTGTGCCAGATCGCGGAGCATGGCCATGTCCTTGAACCCGCCGGCGAAGGAAGGGCCGATCATATTCGCCATGCCGGCCCACTGAAGGTCCGGGTTGGACAGGAAAGCCTGCCCGTAGAAGTCGTAGACCTTTTTGATGGTTTCCCAGTTGTACTCGGTACCCTTGCTGGTGTCCCACGTGGACGGGTCGATCCCCATCTCCCGCATGGCTTGTTGGTTCCAGTAATCGCTGAGGAACTGGGAGTACTCGGGCGATTTCTTCTCGATCAGGCCCGAGTCGGCTGCGGCATCCATGGCGGCCTTGGCGTCCTGGGGATGTTCGAGCGCCCACTTCTTGAATTCGTCGCTTCGAAGGTACTGTGCCCGCTCTTCGGGCGTCATTCCGTTCAGCAGATCCGTGAGCTCCTGGCCGTTTCCGCCGGAGCCGCCGTTTCCGCCGGAGCCGCCGGTTCCGCCAGCGCCGCCGGAGCCGGATCCGCCGGCCCCGCCATTGCTCGCGGCGGCCTGTTCGTCGGCGTTCTTCAACAGGCTCCGGGAAGCGGCCTTGATGCCGGAAGCCGCGCTCTGGAGGGCCCGCAAGTGCGAGCTGTTCCATTCGTGACGGAACCGGTCGCCGTCGTTCCCCCGCCAGGGACTGTTGGTGATGGACCCCGACAACTGTTGTCCCAAGGTGGTGAGGCTGTCCGCATTGCGGGCCAGTTCCTTGGCCAGCTGACGCAGCTGTGCGACGTCTGAGCCATAGAAGTTACCCGCCACGTCGCCCCCATTGTTGTGTGCTGATGATCTGGCCCCATCCTAGGCCGCCTGCGGAGCATGGCACATGGGGACAACTTCCCTATGTGCAGAACTACTCCAGAAGCAGGCCCGTTGTTCGGTACGGAATCACCTCACGGAGGAACATGCTGGTGGAGGTCCGGACGATACCGGGGCACAGCCGGATTTCCTCCGACACCCGGTAGAGGTCGTCGGGGCTCTTGGCCACCACCCTGATGATGAGGTCGGTATCGCCGGCGGGTGCGTGGCATTCCAGGACTTCCGGGATTTCGCGCAAGGCCGCGATGGCCTCGTTCAGGTGGCTTTGGTCGAGCTCTGCGCTGACCGCCGCAGCCACGCCACGGCCCAGGGCAGATGGCAGGACGCGGCTGCTGTTGGCACGCAGGGCGCCGGAGGTTGTCATGCGTTCCAGGCGGGATTGGACCGTCCCTCGCGCGAGGTGCAGCTTCTGGGCCAGGACCATGATGGGAACGCGGGGATCGTCGTCGAGCGCAGCGAGGATTCTGCGGTCGGTTGCGTCGAGTTCCTGCAAAATGACCACTTCCTGTCGGATTTTTGTTTCTGGAGTAGTCAGATCGATCAAGAAAATGACTTCCTGTTGCACCTACTGTATGCCCCCTGTTGAAATGATGACAACGAAGCAGGACGAGGCTACCGCCGAAGCCCGCCGGCAACAGGCACCCGGAACACCACCCGGAGCCCTGTACAGGTTTCCCGCAAGGAAGCAGCCGCTGATTGACTCTTGTTCACAGCATTGTCATTCTGCACTCGTCCGCCGATGCGGACAGCACAGCAAGAGCCCCTGAGCCACCGGATCGTTGCGGTAGCTGAGGGGCTCTTGTGTTGCCCGGCTGTGTTGCCCGGCTGTGCAGGGATGGCACATAGGCTTGGTGCATGACTTCCGCAGGGCGATTTGCCCCCAGCCCGTCCGGCGAGCTGCACGTTGGCAACCTCCGCACGGCCATCCTGGCATGGCTGTTCGCGAAGTCCACTGGCCGTGATTTCCTGCTGCGCGTGGAAGATCTTGACCGTGCCAGGTCCGGCGCGGAAACCGGGCAGCTCCGTGATCTGCGGGCCATCGGCATCACGTGGGATGCGGATGTGGTGCGCCAGACTGAGCGCGCGGCACTTTACGACGCTGCGATCCAGCGCCTGACGTCGGAGGGGCGCACCTACGAGTGTTTCTGCACCCGACGTGAGATCCAGGAAGCGCCTTCCGCCCCGCATGCTCCGCATGGGGCCTACCCCGGGACGTGCCGGCGGTTGTCCCACGCCGAGCGTGAGATCAGGCGCGCCTCACGCCCGGCGTCGATCCGTCTGCTGTCCGGGGTTGGCGGGTGGCCTGTTGAGGACCAGTTGCACGGCACGTTTGAGGGCGTGGTGGACGACTTTGTGCTGCGTCGCAATGACGGCGTCACTGCCTACAACCTGGCCGTGGTGGTGGACGACGCCGCCCAGGGAATCGACCAGGTGGTTCGCGGGGACGACCTCCTTCCCTCCACCCCGCGGCAGGCGTACTTGGCGACGCTGTTGGGCTTGCCGGTTCCCGTATATGCGCATGTTCCGTTGGTGGTGAACCACGACGGCGTCAGGCTGGCAAAGCGCGACGGTGCCGTAACGCTGGACGACCTCGCCGCCGTCGGGATCCCCGCCGCGCGTGTCCGCGGCCTGATGCTGGAATCGCTCGGCCTGCCCGGTGGATCACTGCGGGACGCCCTGGCGGAATTCGATCCGTCGAGGCTGCCCAAAGAGCCCTGGGTGTGGATAACTCCCCAGGTCTGAGGAGGGCACCACGTAGGCTGGCTGGATGCATTCACAGATGGTCGCCCCCGGTTTCGAATCCGTCGCCGAACTCTTCGGCCGTTTCCTGGCCCAGGATCCGGAATATTCCGCCCAGGTGGCCGCGTATCATCGCGGTGTCAAAGTCCTGGACCTGAGTGGGGGGCCGCATATCCGCCCCGACTCCGTCACAGGAGTGTTCTCCTGTTCCAAGGGTATGGCGGGCCTGGTCATGGCCTTGCTGGTGCAGGACGGCCAGCTGGACCTTGACGCCGAGGTGGTCAAGTACTGGCCCGAATTCGGCGTCGAAGGCAAAGCCTCGATCACGGTTGCGCAGCTCCTGTCCCATCAGGCCGGACTGTTGGGGCCCGAGGGAGGCCTGACCCTGGACGAGGTCAACAACTCTGCGCTGGCTGCGGCGAGGCTCGCCGCGTTGCCCCCGCTGTGGAAGCCCGGTGCAGCGTTCGGCTACCACGCGCTCAGCATCGGAATCTTCATGGAGGAGTTGTGTCGTCGGATCACAGGCTCGACGCTCCAGGAGCTTTTCGAACGCCGTATCCGGGCCGTGACCGGTGCGCACTTTTACCTTGGGCTCCCCGAATCCGAGGAGTCCCGCTTTGCGCCCTTCCGATGGGCAGCTGATCCTTCCTGGCCATGGGTGGACCCGGCAAGCCATTTCGGCCTTGCCGCGAACGCCGCTGTTGGCGACATCCTGGACCTGCCCAATATCCGCGAAGTCCGTGCCGCGGGACTGAGCTCGGCGGCAGGCGTGTCCAGTGCAGATGGCATGGCCAGAATCTATGCTGCGGCTTCGACGGGCCTGGCCGGCGAACCCGGGCAGGCGCTGGGCGGCGGGCAAACCGCCGTCGCGCCCTTGCTGGCTGAAGAGACCATCCGCGCCGTGACCGCTGAGCAAGTCTTCGGCATTGACCGGGTTTTCGGTGAGACCGGCTGCTTCGGGACCGTTTTCATGAAGTCGCACAGCCGGATGCCGTTTGGCAGTTACCGGGCGTTCGGGCACGACGGCGCCAGCGCCTCTTTGGGGTTTGCGGACCCTGTGTATGAGCTCGGCTTTGGCTACGTGCCGCAGCAGGCCGAGCCAGGGGGAGTGGGCTGCCGTAACTTCCAGCTAAGCTCCGCGGTGCGGGAAGCCATTGCCGGCCTGACGCCGTAGATCCAGCGCAGGGCTGTTGCGCTGGGCTAGTTGCGCTGCCCTGCGTGGCTTGCCTGCGTGATTTTGGCTGCGGGCACACCCGCAGCCATGCCTGCCCAGAGGGTGTCGGTGGTGGCGGAGACCATGGCATCCACCGTCGTTCCCTCCAGATGCTTGCCGGCCGCGAGCAGCGCCGCGCCGTGAAGGCTGACGAAGCACACCATGGCCAACGTTTCGGGGTCGCCGGGGGTCAGCTCGCCGGCATCCTGGGCTTCGATGATCATTGCCTGGGCTATTTCGATTCCCTGCCCACCGGTGTTTCGAAGCTCGGCGCTGGAATCCGGGTGATGCTTGGTGGAGTACATGACGGTCAGCAGGGCGGGCCGGGAAACCGCGAATCCGACGTAGGCTTTCGCGACGCTGACAAAGCGCTCCTGGAGGGTGCCGCCGGACTCCGCGGCTGTGCGGATGCGGTGGTTCATCGATTCAAAGCCTGCCATCGCCAAGGCGTCGATCAACGCCTGCTTGTCACGGAAGTGCTTGGCTGGGGCCCCGTGGCTGACGTTCACGTCGCGGGCGAGTTGGCGGAGGGAAAGACCATCGACGCCGGCCTCCTCGATGGTTTCCATGGCGCGCTCCAAGAGGGCTTCCCGAAGTTTGCCGTGGTGGTATGGCTGTTCGATCATGGGTCAAGTCTAGGCCAATGTAGGCATTGACAACAATGTAGCCACTGCCTACCATGTAGACAGCGACTACATCAGTCCCCGCCCCAGCATTTCCCGCCCCGACGATTGGACCCCATCATGACCATGACCTACTCCGACACCACCGCGCTCATCACGGGAGCCAGTTCCGGGCTCGGCGCCGAATTCGCGCAGCGCTTCGCCGCCCGGGGTTCCAACCTCGTCCTGGTTGCCCGTCGTGTTGACCGCCTGGAAGATTTGGCGCAGCAACTGCGCAGCGAGCACGGCATCACCGTGACAGTGCTGCCCATGGATCTGGGCCGGGCAGGCGTAGGCGCAGAGCTCTTCAAGGAACTGGCCGGACGCGGCATCACCGTGGACACCTTGATCAACAATGCCGGCTTCGGCACCCATGGCCTGTTGGTGGAGGAAGACCCGGCCGTTATTGCCTCCGAGATCTCGCTCAACGTAGCTGCCCTGGTGGATATTACGCGGGCCTTCCTGCCCGGAATGCTTGAGTCGGGCAAGGGCGCGCTGGTGAATGTGGCCAGCACGGCTGCTTTCCAGCCGATTCCCGGCATGGCGGTCTACGGCGCAACCAAGGCCTTCGTGCTGAGCTTCACGGAAGCCGTCGCCCATGAAACCAAGGATTCGGGGCTCAATGTCCTGGCCCTCTGCCCGGGGGCCACACGCACGGAGTTCTTCGATGTCCTGGGCAGCCAGTCCGCGGCGGTGGGCAGGATGCAGACCTCCGCCCAGGTGGTGGAGACGGCCATCAAGGCGCTGGACCGCAAGGTCACTCCCGGCAGCGTTGTCTCCGGGTGGATGAACCGGGTAGGCGCTGCCTTCGCCCAGCGGTTGCCCAGGGCCGTGACCGTTGCGATCGCCGCCCGGGCCGTCCAGGACTCCTAGGCAGGTACTTCCGGCGCGGCAACAGCGGATAGCCTGAGTAAAAGGACCTGTCCCCGCAGGTCCGTTGCCAAGCCGGAGGCCAGCATGACCGAACCACGCTTCACCGTAGAGACAGCCAAGGTCCTGGCGGAGGTGGCCCACAACCGCCAGAAGGACAAACTGAAGCGCCCGTACCGGGAGCATGTCCTGGCTGTCGGCGATGCCCTTGCCGATTTTGACGAGGATATCCGGATTGCGGGGTACCTTCACGACATCGCCGAGGACACGCCCATCACCCGGCAAGCGCTGCTGGAGATGGGCGTGTCAGAGCGGGCACTGGCCATTATCGAGCGCGTCACCCGCCGCTTCCACGACGCTCCCGATGATTACGACGCCGGCATCCGTTACGTTGCGGAGGACCACGACGCCACGTTGGTAAAGATCGCGGACAACGCCCATAACTCCTTGCCGGAACGGGTCCGGGCCCTCGCGGAGAAATGGCCGGACAAACCCCCGGTAACCCGCTACGCCGATGCCCGCCCGGTGCTGTATTCGGCAGTTCCGCGCGAGGAAGTCCAGCAGATCCTTGAGCGGATCAACCCGCACCTGCTTGCGGAACTGGACGAGATCGTTCCTGAGTAGCTGAGTAGCTGAGTAGCTGCGTGGCGGGGCGGGCCTGGGGCGCACCCGTGCCCGCCCTAAGCCCCCCAGGTAGCTTGCCCTAGCCGGCCGCAGCTTCCAGCCGGCGAAGTGCCGCGGCACGGCCCTTATGCCCACGCCGTTCGTCGTATGCGATGGACAGGCCCAGCGCCAGCATCATTTCCAGCATGCACAGAGGCACGGATGCGCCCGCTGCAGCCATGCCGATACTTCCCGCCAGGCCAAGAACCACCACCGCTGTGCTCCAGAGCAGCTCCCGATCCGGATTGAGCATGATGCCGTAGAGCGTGGTCAGGGAAACCTTGAACAAAACAATGGGAATGGCGATCGAGGCCACGGCCGCTGCCCCGCTGATGTTGGCCTCGTGGTCGATGAAGTAGGCAGCGATGTGCAGCCCGGCACCCGTGGCGGCAATCGCAGCGAAAATGAACATGTGCCCGTAGCCGAACACCCAGGAGCGGTGCCGTTGGAAATGGAGCGCGGGGCCTGACGGCAGGATGAAGTAGATCCACCACATGGCGAAGGCCAGCCCAGTGCCGCTGAAGCCGACCAGCGCGGCATCCAGCGTCCAGCCGTGCAGGGCAACGATGGCCCGGAGCGTCTCAATGGCGCCAACCAGGCATTCGCCCAGGGCGATGATCGCGAGCAGGCCATACCTTTCGGCAATGTGGTGCGCGTGCCAAGGCGTGCGGGCTTTGCGTTCGGCAAGCCCAGGGACGGACATCTCCAGGACGAACAAGGGTGCGGCCAAAAGGAACGTGGTGAGCACATCGGTTTCGATCACCAACGCTACGACCCAACCCACCTGCACCAGCGCCAGGTACTTGGCGTAGCGGAGGCAGGTCTCACGGCGTTCGGGGTCCTGGCGGGCCGCACGCAGCCATTGGAAGATCAGGGCAACGCGCATGATGATGTAGCCGATGAGGATGGCCACGTTATTGACGTGGTCACCCTCCACCAGTGAATGGAACATCGGTTCGATGCCCATGGCGAGGATGAGGACCCCCACCATCTGGACCATCGTGACCACCCTGAAGACCCAGTCGTCGGTGTCATAGGCGCTGGCAAACCACGTGAAGTTCACCCATGCCCAGATCACCGCGAACATGGCGTAGCAGAATCCGAGCAAACCCGGCCCAACATGGGCTTCAGCCACGGCATGCGCGAACTGGTTACCGGCGACGCCGAAAGCGATGACAAACGTCAGGTCGAAGAACAGCTCAAGCGGGGTGGCCGTTCGGTGCTTCTCGTGAGGATCACGGCCGCCCATCCGGGAGAGGGCATGGCGAAGGGGATTCGTGGACATGGCTCAAAGATTACCGGCGGATCGCCGGATTGCGTCCAGATCGCCGGTTCGCGTCCAGATCGCTGGACGGCTCCGGCGTTCCCGCACGGCTCCGGCGTTTCCGCGGCCAGAAGCCTACACGCGGCCCAGGACGTCGATGTCTTCCAGGAAGTCCTGGTGCACTTCGGCGCTCACGGTCGTCCGGGTATCGGCGATCGCGTCGAGGTAGTCCTGCGTGACCGGACCCTTCCGTCCGTTGGGGGCGGCAGCACCGTCGTCGTACACGGCTTTCTCCAGGGCACGCTGGGAGGCGCTGCGCGCCGCGAACTCAATGTCCGCCGGCGAGAAACCTTCCGTCCGCTCCACCAACTGGGCGATGTCCACGGCATCCACCACCGACGCCGGAATGAAGCGCTGCCACATGGCCTCACGGGCGTGGACGTCCGGCAGCCCGATGGGAATGACGTAGTCGAAGCGCCCGTGGCGAAGGAACGCGGTATCGAGTGCGCGGATGAAGTTGGTGGCGCAGACCAGCAAACGACCGGGCTGTTCGCGGAAGGCGGGGATGATCTTGAGGAGTTCATTGGTGACGCCCTGCAGCGGCGACGGCGGATCCCCGGCACGCTGGGAGGCAATCTCCTCCACCTCGTCGATGAACACCACAGCGTGCTCCAATTCGGCGATTTCCAGGAAGGTCTCCCGCAGTGCACCGGCCAGGCCCTTGGGATCCGAGGCCAGCCGGGATGGGAACACCTCAACAAACGGCCACTCCAAACGCGATGCGATGGCCTTGGCAAAGGTGGTCTTGCCCGTGCCCGGAGGACCGAACAGCACCACTGCCCGCGGAGGAACCACGCCGTATTCGTCCGCGAGGTCGGCCTCGGCCAGGGGAAGGACCAGGCGGCGCTCCAGCAGTTCCTTCTCGCGGCGCATGCCCGCCACGTTCTCCCAGAGATCACGCGCCAGGATCCGCCCGCCCAGCAGACCCAACGCGCCGAGCTCCTGGCGCTGCACGGGAATGGTCCGCTCGAAATACCGCAGGTTCTTCTTGACCACGAAGCCGCGGCCCAGGAACGCTTCCACGCGCGTTTCGGTTTCCGGCATCAGTGCGGACAGCTTGTTCAGGCCGTGCGGGGCCATGCGGTTCTCGACGGCGGACAGCAGCGAGGTGCCGATGCCCCGCCCGCGGAACTCGGTGAGGGTGGCGAGGAAAACGATCCAGCCTTGGTCGTGCGCGGCACGTCCGACGGCGGCGCCCACCACCTGCTCGCCCTGCACCGCCACCACCGCGTGGTCCTTCTCGCAGGATGCAAGGACTTCCGATAACGCATAGACGGGCTCCACGCCGTCGGCCTTGAGCGACTCCCAGAGGTGCAGGATCCCGTCAAGATCGGACGAGTGAAAGTCCCGGATGCGCCAATTGGTCATGAGTTCTTCTCCTGGGCAGTAAGTGAGTCGCCGTTGATTCCTTGGAGTTGAGCATAGGCGAAGCACTGCTGCCGAACGTTGCGGCCCCGTTGCGTTACGGCGTCGGAGGGCGAACCTAAGATGGGCGCAGGAAACTGTCAGCATGTTCAAGGGAGCAACGTGGGTTCTGCATTGGGCGTCATAACCTCGCTGCGGCGGGCAGTAGCCGCAGGGGCCGCAACCCTGGCCGCGATCCTGGCCTCCACCGTCCCGGTTCCGGCTGCGAATGCCGTGGAACGGGACGATTTCAGCATCAATGGCCCCGCCTATGTCGGGAGCGGCTTGTCAGTCAGTGGCGCCTACGAGTACTTCTCCTCCTGTGACCCGGACCCGCAGCACGGTTACTCAATCCAGTGGCTTCGCGACGGAGAGCCGGTGACGCCGGAGCCGGCATACTCGCAGTTCTACGACCTCGACATCGAGGACGTCGGAACCCGGATCTCTGCCGTGGTCACGGGCTCGCAGGCGTGCCACCCGGCGCAGGTGGTGGTGAAGGAATCCGAAGTGGTCAAAAGCCAACCCATGCGCGCGGAAGGATTCACGGACAGGGGAGTCTTCGATCTTCTGGGACGTCGGCAAGATGGCGCGCTCATGCTCTATGCGGGCCAGGACACAACGCAAGGATGGAAACCGCCCCAGCTGATAGGCCCCGGCTGGGGCGCCTACACGAGGATCATTGGCGCCGGCGACCTCACAAGCGACGGCAAAACCGAGCTCCTCGCTACTGACGCAGTGGGGAGGCTCTGGATGTTCTGGGGCAGGGGAGACGGAACTTTCCCGGCGAACGCCTATCCGTCGGAGATCGGCTGGGGCTGGAACGCCATGGACAAGGTCGTTGGCCCCGGGGACTTCGACGGCGACGGGTACAACGACCTCCTGGCCGCTGAACCCAATGGCAATCTCTACCTCTATCCCAAAGCCGCCCGTGGTTGGACTCCCCGGGTCCATGTTGGCCAGGGCTGGGGCGTCATGGACCTGCTCATTACGCCAGGCGATTTCAATGGCGACGGCACGGTAGACGTCCTCGCCAAGGACAAGGCGGGACGTCTGTTCCTCTACGGCGGTAACGGGAGCGGCGGATGGTTGGCGCCACGGCAAGTAGGCCAAGGGTGGAACGTGCTGGGCAAGATCGGCAGTGCCGGGGACTTCAACCGTGACGGCTTCGCTGATATCCACGGCGTCAACAGCGCCGGCGAACTGCTGATGTACTACGGCGATGGGCGCGGCGGTTGGAAGGGCGTGGAGACTGTTGGCTGGGGGTGGAACATCTTCAACGGGCTCTACTGAAACAACCCCGGCCCGTTACTGAACCGGACGCAGCCGCAGACCCTGCATGCCGCCGTCGACCGCCAGCGAGGTGCCCGACGTCGAACCTGACAGCGGGCTCGCCAGATACGCGACGGCGCCGGCCACTTCAGCGGGGTCCACCATCCGGCCATGCGGCTGGCGGGCATTGAGTGCGGCGCGCTCGCCGGCGGGGTCGGCGGCCGAATCCAACAGGCGGCCCACCCAGGGGGTATCAACGGTGCCCGGGTTGACGCAGTTCACGCGGATTCCTTCCCGGACGTGGTCCGCGGCCATGGCCAGGGTCAGCGACAGGACCGCGCCCTTTGACGCCGAGTACAGTGCCCGCTGCGGCAGGCCGGCGGTCGCTGCGATGGAGCACGTGTTCACGATCGCCGCGGCCGGTGATTGGCGCAGATGCGGCAAGGCCGCGCGGCTGACGCGGGCAATGCCCACGACGTTGACATTGAGGACACGCAGCCATTCCTCGTCGTCGTTCGCCGCGATGTCACCCTGTGCGCCGATCCCGGCGTTGTTGATCACGATATCCAGGCGACCGAACTGTTGGGCGACACTCTCGACGGCGGTGCGCACCGAGGCGTCGTCGGCCACGTTGCAGTGCACGCCGAAGTGCGGGCTGGTTTCCGGAGCGAGGTCCAGGACCGCCACATGGGCGCCGCCTGCGGCGAGGCGGTCCGCAATGGCCGCCCCGATACCCGAGGCACCGCCTGTGACGAGGGCTGCGAGGCCGTCGAATTCCTTGCCGGTCATGGCGCGGCCCTCAGGCGTTGGTGCCGGCGAAGGAAACAGGGCGGGCCGATCCTGCTTGTGCCCGGTAGAACTCCTGGCGCTGCCGGCCCAAGCCTTCAATCTCGAGTTCCACAACGTCACCCGGCTGGATGAAGGGGAAACGGCCGGACAGGGCGACGCCTTCGGGAGTGCCGGTGATGATCACATCGCCCGGTTCAAGGATCATGTACTGGCTGAGGTGGTGGACGATCGTGGCGGGGTCGAAGATCATGTCCGAGGTGGTTGAGTCCTGGCGGTCTTCGCCGTTGACCAGGGTGCGGAGCCGGAGGTTGGCGGCGTCGATGTCCGCAGCGGGTACCAGCCAGGGTCCCAGGGGAGTGGAGCCGGGGAGGGTCTTGCCCTTGGTCCACTGTCCGGCAGCGCCGGGAATCTGGTATTCGCGCTCCGAGAGGTCGTTGGCCACGGCGTAGCCGGCGATGCACATCTCCGCCTCTTCAACGGAGGAAAGGTATGACGCTTCCCGGCCGATCACGATGGCTAGCTCCACTTCCCAGTCGTATTTTTCGGACGACGGCGGGATGGGGGCGGCGTCGAACGGTCCCGCGACGGTGTTGCTCGGCTTCAGGAACACCACGGGAACTTCGGGCGGCGTGGCACCGGATTCGGCAGCGTGCGCGGTGTAGTTCAGGCCGATGGCAACCACCGCGCCGGGGCGGGCGACGGGTGCGCCGATGCGCAGCCCCTCGGTCGAAATTTCCGCGAGTTCACCGTTTTCCAGGGCCGCACGGGTGCGTTCGATGCCATCAGAGGCGAGGAACTTGCCGTCGATGTCCTGGGTGAGGGTGGTGAGGCTGAAGTATTTTTCGAGGCCGTGGGCGTCCTGGGCGATGACGGCCGGTTGTTCGTTTCCGGCCGTACCCAGCCTGGCGAATTTCAAGGTCATGGCTTCCTCCGTGCGTTCGGGACTAACATCCGAACTCTAGTGTGATGTTTTCCCCCATAATACGGAAATGTGACCCATTGACAAGGCATACATCCGATGTTTAGCTGGCATCGAAGAATACGACGTAGCCAGGAGCCCAATGAGCATCATCACCGAAATCGAAACATTCGATATTCGCTTCCCGACGTCCCGGGACCTGGATGGTTCCGATGCCATGAACCCCGATCCGGATTACTCAGCCGCCTACCTGGTCATCCGGACCGATGCCACCGACGGGCATGAGGGCCACGGTTTCGTCTTCACCATCGGGCGCGGCAATGAGGTGGAAACGGCGGCCATCAACGCCCTGCGCGGACACATCCTCGGCGCCGATGTTGAAACCTTGCTGGAGGACATGGGTGCGACGTGGAAGCTCCTCGCCCACGACTCCCAACTCCGCTGGCTCGGACCCGAAAAAGGCGTCATGCACATGGCCATCGGCGCGGTGGTCAATGCCCTTTGGGACCTGAAAGCCAAACGTGCGGGACTTCCCCTGTGGGAACTGCTTGCCGACATGGCCCCGGAAGAAATCGTGGCACTGGTCGACTTTCGGTACCTCACGGACGCGCTCACCCCGGACGAAGCCCTGGCCATCCTCCGCGCCGCAGAACCGGGAAAGGAACAGCGGAAGGCCGCCCTTCGCGCTGAAGGCTACCCCGCGTACACCACGACGCCGGGATGGCTGGGTTACAGCGACGCGAAACTGACGCGGCTGGCCAAGGAAGCGGTGGCGGACGGATTCACACAGATCAAGCTGAAGGTGGGGGCGTCCTTGGACGACGACATCCGCCGCGTCCGGGCCGCCCGCGCCGCCGTGGGCCCGGACATCAGGATCGCTGTTGATGCCAACCAGCGCTGGGATGTCCAGGACGCCATCGACTGGATGGCCCACCTTGCCCCGTACGACATCGCCTGGATCGAAGAACCCACCAGCCCGGACGACATCCTCGGGCACGCCGCCATCGCCCGCGCAGTGGCACCCATTCCGGTGGCAACGGGGGAGCACGTCCAGAACCGGGTGGTGTTCAAACAGATGCTCCAGGCGGGATCGCTGCAGGTCCTGCAGATCGACGCCGCCCGCGTAGCCGGGGTCAACGAGAACATCGCCATCCTGCTGCTGGCCGCGAAGTTCGGGGTCCCGGTATGCCCGCACGCAGGCGGAGTGGGGCTCTGTGAAGCCGTGCAGCATTTGTCCATGTTCGATTTCGTGGCGGTCACCGGGACCAAAGAGGGCAGGACCATAGAGTTCGTGGACCACCTCCACGAACACTTCGTCACACCCGTGGACGTCCACAGCGGCGCGTACTGGCCGCCGTCGTCCCCTGGTGCCGGCAACGAAATGCTCCGTGAAACACTGGCCGCATACAGCTTTCCGGACGGCCCGGTATGGAAGGAAACCCATTGATCCAGCACGCCCCCTGGTTCGAAGAAGCACGTTTCGGCATGTTCGTGCACTGGGGCATCTACGCCCTGCCCGCACGCCACGAATGGGTGATGAACCGGGAAGAGATCACGGTGGAGGAGTACTCAAAGTACTTCCGTCGCTTCGACCCGGACCTCTACGATCCCCGCGAGTGGGCCAGGGCCGCCCGGGAGGCAGGGATGAAGTACGTGGTCCTCACCACCAAACACCACGACGGTTTCTGCCTTTGGGACTCGGCCCTGACCGACTACAAGGCCACCAACACGCCCGCCGGCAGGGACCTGATCACGCCCTACGTCGAAGCACTCCGCGCCGAGGGGCTGAAGGTGGGCTTCTATCACTCGCTCGTTGACTGGCACCACCCCGACTTCACCATTGACGGGGTGCATCCCCAACGCAACTCCGCCGACGTCGAAAGCCTCAACGCCGGTCGCGACATGGCCCGTTACCGTGACTACCTCCATGGCCAGGTGCGCGAGCTCCTGAGCAACTACGGCACCATCGACTATCTGTTCTTCGACTTCTCCTACGCCGGCCTCGGCCACGCAGAGTTCTGGGGCGGCAAGGGTCGTAACGACTGGGGCTCGGAGGCGCTGCTCGCCATGGTCCGTGAACTGCAGCCCGGGATCGTGGTCAACGACCGCCTGGACATCCCGGGAGACTTTGTCACGCCGGAGCAGTACCAGCCCGCCGGCCCCATGATGCTCGACGGCGAACCCGTCACCTGGGAGGCCTGCCAAACCCTGAACGGCAGCTGGGGGTACGACCGGGACAACCAGAACTACAAGTCCGTGGACCTGCTGATCCGGATGCTGGTGGATGGCGTCTCCAAGGGTGGCAACCTGCTGCTCAACGTTGGCCCCACCGGCAGGGGGTCCCTTGATCCGCGGGCGCTGGAGTCGTTGGAGGGAATCGGGAAGTGGATGCAGCTGCACTCCCGTTCCATCTACGGGGCGGGGACTTCGCCGTTCACCGCGCCCTCCGACGTCCGCTACACGCAGCGCGGGGAGAGGCTGTACGTTCACCTGTTCAGCTGGCCCTTCGAATACGTGCACCTGCCGGACCTGGCAGGCAAAGTGGAATACGCCCAGCTGCTCAACGATGCCTCGGAGGTGTTCCTGCAGGAAGTGGACCCCGGGCAGCAACCAGCCAACATGACCCCCGGAGGCCAGCCGCCGGGCACGCTGACCATCAAGCTGCCGGTGCAGCGACCCGATGCCGCTGTTCCCGTGCTGGAACTGTTCCTGAAGCCCGGTTCCACAGGGGCAGGCTCCACAGAGTCCGGCTCCACAGGGGCCGGTGAACGCGATGACTGAGAGCATCGCCCTGCACACCCGCCTCAAGCCCGGTGCAGAGGAGGAATACTCCGACGCCCATGCGAACATCCCTCCGGAACTCGTGGCGGCATTGAAGGAAGCGGGGGTGCGGAACTGGCGTATCTGGCGCAGCGGGCTCGACCTCTTCCACGTGGTGGACGTGGACGACTACCAGGCAATGCGGCATGCGCTCGCCGATCACCCCGCCAACGTCCCATGGCAAGCCCGTATGGCTGAACTTTTGGAGGTCCAGGACGATTACTCCGGGGCTGATAGGGGTATCGGTAGAGTATGGGAACTGCCATGAATGCACCTGATCTGGGCAAGCTCGGTTTCGGCGGAGCGGGCATAGGGAATCTCTACCGGGCCCTTCCTGATGGGGAAGCCCTCGCCACGGTACTTGCGGCGTGGGACGCCGGGATCCGCTACTTCGATACCGCGCCGCATTACGGACTGGGCCTGTCCGAACAAAGGCTCGGTGCTGTCCTGAGGGACAAGCCGCGGGAGGAATTCGTCATCTCCACCAAGGTGGGGCGCCTGCTGGAACCCAACGGGCCCGGAGGCCGGGATTCCGAAGGCTTCGACGTTCCTGCCACCAGCCGTCGTGTTTGGGACTTCTCCGAGGCCGGCATCCGTCGCAGTATCGAGGAGTCCTTGGAGCGGCTCGGCCTTAGCCATGTGGACATCGCGTACCTGCACGACCCCGACGTCCACGACCTGCAGGTCGGAATCGAACACGGCTTGCCGGCCCTGGAAAAGCTGCGTTCCGAAGGCCTGGTCACGGCGATTGGCGTGGGCACCAACTCCGCCGAAGCCGCGCTGGAATGCGTCGAAGCCGCCGACCTGGACCTCCTGATGCTTGCCGGGCGCTACACCCTGCTGGAGCAGCCAGACGTTCCGCTGCTTGACCGCTGTGTGGAGCGCCGCACCGGCGTCGTGAATGTGGGCGTCTTCAACTCGGGCCTCCTGGCCCGCCCGGACGTCCCCGACGACGCGCACTACAACTACGACCAAGCGCCGCCGGAAGTGCTGGAGCGGGCCCGGGCGCTTGCGTCCGTCTGCCGCGACTTCGGCGTCGAACTCCCGACGGCGGCACTCCAGTTCCCGCTGCGGCATCCGGCCGTGGTGAACGTGACAGCAGGAGCGACTTCTCCTGAACAGGTCACCACCAACGCCGCCCGCATGGACGAGCCACTCCCCGACGAGCTGTGGGAGGCTTTGGAGGGCTTGCGGAAAGGCGCCGGGCAGTGATTGATGCACACCTGCACCTGTGGACGCTGGACACTTTCGTCACCGGCGGTGAACGTCCCTACCCGTGGCTCGGTCCGCAGCACGGTGCGCTCTTCCGCAGCTTTGGCGAGGACGAGGCGGGGGAGACCCTGGAGGCCGCGGGTGTCCGGGCTGCGGTGCTGGTTCAGGCCGACGACACCATAGCCGATACGGACAGCATGCTGGCCGTCGCAGCGCGGAATCCGTGGGTGCTGGGCGTGGTGGGCTGGGTGCGGTTGGACTCACCGGCTGAGTGCGCTTCCCAGCTGGACAGCTTCAGTGCACAGCCTGTCTTCAAGGGCGTGCGCCACTTGGTGCACAACGATCCCCGGGCGGACTTCCTGGACCTCCCTACCGTGCGCGAGTCCCTCGCTTTGGTGGCGCTACGTGGCCTGGCCTTTGATATTCCGGACGCATTCCCCCGTCATTTGGGCGCGGCCGTCCGGCTTGCCCGGGACCTCCCGGAGCTGACCGTGGTCCTTGACCATTTGGGGAAGCCGCCGCGGTCCGATGCCTCGCTCATGGACTCGTGGCGCACTGATTTCCTTGCCTTGGGCCGCGAGCCTAACACCGTAGCCAAGCTATCCGGGCTCCACGCTCCGGGGCTGCCGTACACCAGCGCGGCACTGCGGCCGCTGTTCGAAACCGCGCTGGAAGCTTTCGGCGCCGGCCGCCTGATGATCGGTGGCGACTGGCCGGTCAGCATCCTCGGGGCGCCTTACGGCCGGACCCTCGACGTCCTGCTGGAACTGGTGTCCTCCCTGAGCCCCGCGGAACAGGATTCCATCCTGGAGGGAACTGCGATCCGTACCTATGGGCTGGCGGCCAACCCGTTGGTGGATGCCTAGAGGGCCTGGCGCAGCCAGTTCTCCACGCCACTGATGTGCACCGTCACCAGCGCCCGCACCAGCTCCGCATCACCGCGCTCCAGCGCATCCGCGATGGCACGATGCTCCGCCAAAGTGTGGGACACGGCCTTTTCCTGGGTCAGTCCACGCCAGATCCGGGCCCGCACCGTGCTGCTGGAAAGGGCCTCCAAGAGGCTGCCGAGGTAGTCGTTTCCCGCGGCTGCGGTGATGATGCTGTGAAACTCGAGGTCATGGGCCACGAGTTCTTCGACGTCGGTGTTTTCGTCGATCCCGTCCATGGTGGCCCGCAGGGACTGGAGCTCGTCCGCGGTAATCTTGCCCGCTGCCAGCTGGGCCGTGGCGGGTTCCAGGATTCGTCGGACCTCGAAGAGTTCAAGGATGGAACGGTCCTGGTGCAGGTCCACCACGAACGCCACGGCCTCGTTGAGCAGTTTCGCATCGAGGCTGGTCACGTACGTGCCGTCGCCGCGGCGCACGTCCAGCACCCGGATCAGCTCCAGGGCCTTCACTGCTTCACGCAGCGAACTCCTGGAAAGGCCAAGACGTTCGCTCAGTTCCTTTTCAGGGGGAAGCCGATCGCCCGCCTTGAGTTCGCCGCGGATCAGCATGTCCTTGATCTTGCTGATCGCTTCGTCTGTGACAGCCATGGACCAATAGTAGCCACGAATGATCGGATGTCTGCCCGCGCCGCGACCTCACCCAATTGGGGGGGCGTTAACCAACGACGGCGGCACCCGGGTTCCGCTGTTACGGAACCCGGGCGCCGCCGTCGGGCGCTAACGGGTGCTGCTGTTACTTATCGCCGCCAGGCAGCGGGCGGTTGGCGATCACCGGGGCGCTGCCCGTGTAACCGTCACGCGTGGCGGCGAGCTCGTGGATCTGCTTGCGGCACAGGAACCAGCCCCAGACCATCAGCCCGCAAGCGATCGCGGTGACCAGCATGGTGAGCGGGGACTCGATGAACACCATCACCAGGACGCCGGCAAGGAAGACCAAGGACAACCAGCCTGTGTAGGGTGCGCCGAACAAACGGAAGGACGGACGCTTCACCCAGCCCTTGTCGGACCAGCGCTTGAGCTGCATCTGGCACAGGACAATGGTTGCCCAGGTGACAATGATGCCCACGGAAGCCACGTTCAAAACGATCTCGAACGCGTCGGCCGGGACCAGGTAGTTCAGCGGAACACCGAGCAGGGAAACACCTGCGGTGATCGCAATGCCGCCGTAAGGGACGCCGGCCTTGTTCATGCGCTGCGCGAACTTCGGAGCGGAACCCGCCACGGACATGGACCGGAGGATACGGCCCGTGGAGTAGAGCCCGGCGTTCAGAGAGGACAGTGCTGCCGTGAGGACCACGAGGTTCATGATCACGTCAACGCCCTGGACACCGATGGATCCGAAGAACGTCACGAACGGGCTGACACCCTTTTCGTAGGAGGTGTAGGGGAGCAGCAGGGCGAGCAGGATAACCGAGCCGACGTAGAAGACCGCGATGCGGAAGACCACGGAGTTGATGGCCTTGGGCATGATCTTTTCGGGGTTAGGAGTTTCGCCGGCCGCCGTGCCCACGAGCTCGATCGAGGCGTAGGCGAACAGCACACCCTGCATGAGGATGATCATGGGCAGGATGCCGTTCGGGAACACGCCGCCGTTGTCCGAGATCAGGCTGAAGCCGACTTCCTGGCCATCAACCGGGGTGCCGAAGATGACGAAGTACGTGCCAACCAGGAGGAAGGCCACCAGGGCAGCAACCTTGATCAGGGCGAACCAGAATTCCATCTCGCCGAAGACCTTCACGGAGACGAGGTTCAGGCTCAGCACCACCACCAGGGCGATGAGGGCCCACGCCCACTGCGGAACGGCGCCCATCCAGGGGATGTACTTGCCGAAGAAGTTCATGTAGAGAGCGGCCGCCGTGATGTCCACGATGGTGGTGGTGGCCCAGTTGATCCAGTAGAACCAGCCTGAGACGAACGCCGCCTTCTCGCCGTAGAACTCACGGGCGTAAGAAACGAACGAACCCGAGGACGGGCGGTGCAGCACCAGTTCACCCAGTGCGCGGAGAATCAGGAAGGCAAAAAAGCCGCAGACGGCGTACGCGATCACCAGGGACGGGCCGGCGGCGTTAAGACGGCCACCTGCGCCCAGGAACAGGCCGGTGCCGATTGCGCCACCGATCGCGATCATCTGGATCTGGCGGGGCTTGAGGTCCTTGTGGTAGCCGGAGTCCTCTTTGTGCAGGGCCTTCTCACTGGCGTGCGCTTGGGCCGGAACCGTGTGGTCAGTGATGGGATTGGTCATTGGAATCCTTAGGAGTGTCCTGTTGGGGTTGTCCTGGGTGGATCCGGTCGGGGATCCGGGCACACAGGACAGCGCCTCGTTGGGGGTATGCCTCATCGGGCGGGACGGCTGACTACAGCCGCTGGGATTTCTCTGGCCTGATCTGGCCTATTTGCTCAGGTTGGCCAGACGTTCCGGGCTGAGCAATTCCTCGAGCTGGGCAGCGGTCAGGAGACCGTGCTCCAACACGAGTTCTGCCACACCCTTGCCCGTCGCCAGCGCCTCCTGGGCGATAGCGGTGGCGGAGGCGTAACCGATGTGGGGGTTCAATGCCGTGACGAGACCGATCGACTGCTCCACGGTAAGCCGTAGCCGCTCGGTGTTTGCGGTGATGCCCCGGACGCAGCGTGCCGTAAGGGTGCGGCACGCTGCTTCCAGGTGGGAGATGCTCTTGTGCAGGCTGTGCACAATGATCGGTTCGAAGGCATTCAGCTGGAGCTGGCCTGCCTCCGCGGCCATGGTGACGGTGACATCGTTGCCGATGACTTCGTACGCCACCTGGCTGACCACTTCCGGGATCACCGGATTGATCTTGCCGGGCATGATCGACGAACCGGACTGCACTGCCGGAAGGTTGATCTCGCCCAATCCCGCACGCGGCCCGGAGGACAGCAGGCGGAGGTCGTTGCAAATCTTGGAGAGCTTCACTGCCACGCGCTTCAGCACACCGGACAGGTGCACAAACGCTCCCACATCCTGGGTGGCCTCAATGAGGTCCGCGGCGGTCAGCAGGGGAAGACCGGTGATTTCGGCCAGGTGGCGGCACGCTGCGTCCGCGTAGCCAACCGGGGCATTCAGGCCCGTACCGATGGCCGTGGCACCCAGGTTGATCTCATGGATGAGCATGTGGGACTCGTCCAGGCGGGCGCGGTCCTCGCCGATGGTCACGGCGTAACCGCCGAATTCCTGGCCCAGCGTCATGGGCACAGCGTCCTGGAGCTGGGTGCGGCCCATCTTCACTACGGTCCGGAACTCACGGCCCTTTTCGGCGAACGCCTGTTCAAGCTCTTCGAGGGCCAGGAGGAGTTCCTTGACCGAGAAGATCGTGGCCAGGTTCACGGCAGTCGGGTAGACGTCGTTGGTGGACTGGCTCAGGTTCACGTGGTCATTCGGGTGCAGCTTTGCGTAGTCACCCTTGGGGTGCCCCAGGATTTCCAAGGCACGGTTGGCGATGACCTCGTTGGCGTTCATGTTGGAACTGGTTCCTGCGCCGCCCTGGATCACGTCCACCATGAACTGTTCCTGGAGCTTGCCGTCCAGGATGTCCTGGCAGGCCTGGTCTATGGCGTTAGCACGCTCAGCGTTCAACAGGCCCAGCTCGTGGTTGGTGCGGGCGGCGGCCTGCTTCACCGCCGCCAGTCCGCGGACCAGGTGCTTGTTGGTGGACAGCGGCTGCCCGGTGATGGGGAAGTTCTCGATAGCGCGGAGGGTGTGGACGCCCCAGTAGGCGTCCGCGGGTACATCGCGATCGCCCAGGAGGTCGTGTTCGGAACGGAGGGGGATCGCCTGATCGACGGTGGTCATAGCTGTCCTTGGTTTAGTTGCTGAAAATTCGGGCTGCACGGAGCTCGCCGACCGGAAGGCCGCCGCCCAGCACAGGTGGGCTTTGAAGCGTGTCCAGGCTGCCGCCGTCGACGCCCAAGCGGCGAAGCACCTCAACGGTGACGGGCATGCGGGCGCGATCGCCGCCGTCGGAGATCTTCACCGCCAGGCCGGTGCCGTCCGGAAGACCAACCAACTGGAGGCCCTCGAAGCCGTCCTTGGCGAGCAAGCCGGGGACCGCACGCATGAGGGCGGTGACGTCGCGGCCTTCGCCGGCCACCATCTCCGGGAAGCGGCGCATGGCGTGCGCAACTTTGCCTTCGAGGGTGTCCTGGTCTGCGGCGGCCAGGCGGCCATAGGCGCGGGCCATGCCATGCAGCGAGTGGGCGAACAGCGGAGTCCCGCAACCATCAGTGCTGACTGCGGCCGCTTCCTCGCCGGTCAGTTCAGTGATGGTGTCGCGGACCAGGACCTGCAGCGGGTGCTCCGGGTGCAGGTATCCCTCTACAGGCCAGCCGTTGATGACGCAGACGGCGGTCATGGACGCGTGCTTGCCGGAACAGTTCTGCGCGATCCGGGTGGGGCCGTTTCCGGCGCGGAGCCAGTCCTCGCGTTCGGCAACGCCGTACGGAAGGTCCGTGCTGTTGGCCAGGGCTTGGTCGTTGAGGCCGTGCAGCCTCAGGATCTCAGTGGCGCCGTCGCGGTGCATCTTTGCGCCGGAGTGGCTGGCAGCCGTGAGCGCCAGGAGGTTTTCGGGGATGTCCAAGCCGGCCTTCAGGAGCGCGACAGCCTGCAGTGGCTTCAAGCTCGAACGTGGGTACATGGGGGCGTCCGGCTGGCCGGCCTCGATGAGGCTGCTGTCCTCTGCCGAGAGTGCGATCAGCGAGCCGTAGTGGATGCTCTCCACCAGTCCATCGCGGGTCACTTCGACAAGCGGGACGTGGTTTGGCGCCTTGGTGTTCTGCGCCGCGGCCTGGTGGGCCGGTGCTGTGGGGACGGGCATGGTGTCCTTTGGGTGGGTCATTTGTTGAGGATTGTGTCCAGCGCAACGCTGACGGCCTGGAGGTGGTCGGCCATCGCCCTGCTTGCGGCTTCGGAATCGCCGGCTTCAATCGCGTTCAGCACTGCGACGTGTTCCTCGTCCGAGCGGTGTTGCCTGTCAGCAACGAGGTTGAGGGTTTCCGACTGGTGGGCCAAGGCCTCGCGGATGTCAGAGACAACGCTGGCGAACACGCGGTTTCCGCTGGCCCGGGCCACGGCTGAGTGGAACGTGGCGTCCAGGTTCACCCATGATTCTGGGTCGGTCTCGTTGAGCATCTCCTGGACGATGTCCTTGAGGTGTTCGAGCTCTTCCTCGGTCCTTCTTTGCGCCGCGAGTCCCGCTGCCGGGATCTCGATGTGCGGACGTGCCTCGTTGAGATCGCGTGCACTGTACTGACCCAAGGTAAGGTCATTAGCAACCTTGTTGGCCACAATGAATGTGCCCTTGCCGGTTTTGGTGACAGTGAGGCCCAAGGTGTTGCACGACCGTAGCGCTTCCCGGATGACTGAGCGGCTGACACCGTACTGGGCAGCCAGCGTCGCTTCGGAACTCAGCTTGGTGCCGATATCGAACTGGCCACCCTCGATGGCCCGCCGGAGCGCAGCAAAGACGGCCTCAGCTGCGGAAATGCGCGAAATAGGCATATGCGCTGATTGGCCGCTCACGGGCTCTTGCTGTCCGGCTGTCCGGCTGTCTGACAGGTTCACGCTTCGAATATGGCACGGGTCACAAGAGGCTGTCAACGCTGAAAGGCTTGCTTCACGGTTTGGGGACTGGTAGTGGGCCCACAATGGATCATGCTCTTCACCAAAAAGACCCTCACCGAGGACGGATTCACCGGATTCCGACCACTCGACGAACTCGATCCCATGCGGATCCCACAAGGACCCGGGATATTCGTGGTCCTTCGCCCGGCCGGATTTGAACCGGTCTTTCTGAACAAGAGCACCGCCGGGACCTTCAAGAAGAAGGACCCATCATTGAAGCGCGAAGCACTCGCGTCCGAGTGGCTTATGGACGCCTCAGTGCTCTACATCGGCAAAGCCAGCGCAGGGAGTCAGGGCAACCGGGGGCTACGCAAGCAAATCCAGGAGTTCATGGATTACGGCCGCGGGCGACCAACCGTCGTGTGGGATGCGCGCCTCATTTGGCAGTTGCGGGACGCCCTGGACCTGGTCATCGCTTGGAAGGAACTGCCGCCGGAGGGGCTGAGTGCAGCCGAAGCCGATTATCACGCCGCGTTCATTGCCACTCACGGACGCCTCCCGTTCGCCAATCTGGTCCAAGCGCGCGCCAGGAAATAGCCCAAGGAGGCCGACGGCGGGAGGTGCCTTCCGCCGTCGGCCTCCCGCTGCGTGGGTGATCGGCGGATAATGGCGTCCATGACGGCCAGCAGCCCCACTGGAAGCACCGCGGGTCAACCGCGCATCACGGTAGAGGTTCCTGTCCTTCGGATCGGTGGCGGGCAGGCCGATTACGAGGGCCTCAAGCGATTCGTTGATTCGCTGCGCAAGCCGCAAGGGCTGCACATGACGCTGCTGCACGTGGGGATCCTCCACGAACTCGCAGATGATATTGCCGCGTGGACCAAAGGAAGGGCGACGCCGGAGAGGGTTCTGCCGGAGATTACGAGCTGGTTGACGGAACTGCCGGTGCTGCAGGGGTTTCTGGGTAAGTCGGACAAAGTGGTCCCGCTGGGTGGCGGTCGGCTGATGGGGCTTGAGGTGGACGTTCCCCAGGAAGTTCACGACTACCAAGCGCTTCTGGTGCAGGGCTTGCACGTGCTTCTTGATGATCTTGGCCTCGACAACATTGACGACTTCATTCTTAGCTCGCCCGCTTTGGGCTATAGGTCTCCGCGCTGGTTGCCGCACATTGCCGTGGGAAGGGCGCGGTCGCGACACGAGCCGCCCGTGGAGATCGCTCCGGTGGCCATTGAATTCGGCGACTCGCGCATCCGGAACAGACTGGCGCTCCCTGGGCAGGGGTGATTCTGACGGAGCCCGGCCGCCACGGTAAATTGGACGTGACTCCAGATCTCAACCAGAGGACTTCCATGCAGCCCCGTGCCCTGTTCCGTACCGTCGCTTTTGCAGAGGCCGTGACGTGGACGCTGCTGCTGATCGGGCTGTTCCTTAAATACGTCACGAAGACCACTGACCTCGGCGTGAGTATCGCCGGAGGCATCCACGGCTTCGTGTTCCTTTGCTACGCAGCGACGGCCGCCTTCACCTGGATCAACCAGAAGTGGACGATGCGGACCGGCCTGCTCGCCATCGGCTCCGCTGTGATTCCCTATGCCACCATCCCGATGGAGAAGTCGCTGGATCGCCGGGGTCTCCTGGCCGGTGGGTGGCGTTTGGCCGCTGGGGGAGATACGCCGCGTGGGGGCTTTGAAAAGGCTCAGGCCTGGGTCCTGCGGAACCCGGTTCTCGCTGTTGTGGTGACCCTGGTGGCTGTGGGTGCAGTGTTCAGCTTCCTTCTGTTCATGGGCCCTCCGGGTACCTGGTTCTCCTAATGTTTGCCGCTGGGAAGCATCGGTTCTTCGGAACTGGTGCTTTTCTTGCTTTAACACCTGGTTCTCGCCTTTGCGTGTGCCGCCCCGACCTACTTTAAACATGTATCGTCCTGGGTTATGTGTTCTGGCTAAGCCATGTGTCATGGAAGTGATCGTTGCAGGAGGCTGATCGAGGTCATCGACCCAGCCTTTTACTCGATGTTGTTAGTCATGATCTTCCGCAATACTCTTTCCGTTCAGTAGCTGACTTGAGTCACCTGCCTCGTCGATCCGATCCAACTCATGGCTGCCGACGGCCGTGGAATCGATGCTGATCTATCGACGTCGTACTTTGTAAGGTATTCATCGAAGCCAACACGTTCGACGATGACGCGGTCAACTTGCTTGCCTGTCTCCGGTCATGATGACTAAGCCGCATAAAACGTGAGGCCATTAAGTGCAGCAATCAGCCCTGGCCTCAACGTCGCAGAAGCCGTCGGGCCATCCTTCGGACTTTGGCGGACTAGATTCCGGAACTCGACGATCAGCCGGGCAGTAGGGAGGCAGCACTTCAGGATCCCCGCAAAACCTGAGTGCCGAAGCGGAATTAGCTCCAGTGGTTGGGAATCACCCTTGTGAAACCTGGGGGTCACAATTTGATTACATTCTGCAATTTCTGCGTCATGATTTAATGCAAGTAGTTTCATTATTTTTTATTTGAATTAAATACGGAAGTCTGATTGACTCTGCAGAGATAGTCAAATCGATGGTTGTTCTGGTTCAAAGTTTGGAATCACCTGTTTGCCCCGTGCTCATTGCTCGGCAAATGAACCGGGCTTAGTTCGGATCGATACTTGTGTCGAGGCTGGATGACAGGCTCCACTCATCGTCTATTGAGGGGGATTCATTATGAAAGAGAAATTCATAATTGGGGCTCTTGGGGCTGCAGTCGGCACGGTTTTCGCGGTGATTGCAAATCCGATAGCTGGGTTGGGTATCGGCGTCGCTGTATTCGGTGGTGCTTTGTCTGACTTGTCCCGCCGAAAACGTCGCCGGTCCCAAAGCTAGGCTCTCCACGAGTTCACCTGGGCCTGATTGCAACGAAGACCACCACTACCCGCGCCCTTAAGGACAACAAAGCGGCAAACATAACGCGTGACATAAAGCTCCCCAAAGCTGATCCGGCGGTGTGGCGGCCAGTCTAAGCAGCGGGCATTAGGGGATTCACGTCAGAAGTATGGCCCTGTGGATAAGTGCCAGGAATATTCCGCTGAATGATCCGCATGGGCATGCCTTGAAATCACACGGATTCCACGGTTTCTGGCCGGCGCCCAGCCTGATGATCCAGCAAAATTTGCGTGATGCACCGCAAGGTCAGCCCCGCAGCTTCTCCATGTCCCTGCGGTCCTTCTTGGTGGGCCGGCCGGCTCCGCGGTCGCGCTGGGGGAGTCCAAGCTTGGGAGCGACGGGCCTCGGCGGAGTGTGGTCGGTGAAACAGTGCGACGCGGCCTCGGCTCCTACGCGTTTGGCGATGAGTCGTCGCACTTCGAGGATCCGTTCCCAACCCGATTCCCGCACACGGATGGTGTCGCCGATGATCACGCTTTGCGATGCCTTGACCGGGTTCCCGTTGATCCGGATGTGCCCGGCACGGCAGGCGGCTGTGGCGGCGGAGCGGGTTTTGTAGGCTCGGATCGCCCACAACCAGGCATCAACGCGGACGTTTGCTGGGGATGACGACGGAATACTCATGATCTGAACGAGTCTAACCGGGCGTCACGTGCACGACGAGAACGTTGGGATAAGTCCGGAACGCGGGAAAGGTGCCGGGTTCGCTGGAACGCTCCGGCGAACTCGCACCGTCGCGGCGTTCTCAGGGGGCGCCAGGGAACCGAAAGCAACTACCGCACCGTCACCTCAACCCGCTGCGCCATGTTGTTCCCGATACCCTGGTAGTTCCACACCTGCTCGGTAGGCTGCAGCGCGCCCGAGGTATCCATGGCCCGGCACCGCAACACGTGTTCCCCTGGGCTCGCCACCCACACCATGGACCACGACCGCCACGCGAAGTCCCCCAGCGCCGGATCCAAGTGCGCAGGCATCCATTCGCCGTCGATCCCCACTTCCACCCGCTCCACTTCACCGTGTCCGGACCATGCACGGCCGTGCAGCATTACCGGGCCGGCGTTTACGATCCGTCGCCGGGTGAAGAACTCCGGGATCCCCGGCGGCACCATCAGGGAGCGCACGCGGATATGGGTAACAGGAATACCAGGCCCGTCCGGACCCTGCAGATAGTGATAGGCCACAGACTGCTGCCATCCCATGAACCGCGACGTCACTGCTTCGATCGACGTCAACCACTTCACACTCGCCATCCCGTACCAACCAGGGACCAGGAGCCTCAACGGGAATCCATGCTGCAGCGGCAAAGGCTGGCCATTCATGGCATAGACCAGCATCACTTCGGGGTGCATGGCCTCGGCGACAGAAAGACTGCGGGCATACGGCTCTTCGGCGCCGCCTTGGACACCGTTGTCGGCACCGGTAAAAACAAGTTCGACGACGTCACCCGCCAACCCTGCCTCCTCCAGCAGGGGCGCCAAGGGAGTTCCGGTCCACTCGGCTGTGCCCACCGCGCCAAGCACCCAGGGCTGGCTCAAGGGGCGGGGTTCCAGAAGCGAGCGGCCGTTTCCCGCGCATTCGAGAGTGACGGGCATGGTGACAGCCGGCCGCGCTTTGATGTCCTCGAGGCTGAGTTCAAGCGTGTGGTCGACAGCCCCGCCCAGTCGCAACCGCCACGTCTCAGGTGACAGATGCGGGATGTCGAAGTGGATCAGCAGGTAGTGCAGGCCGGCCGGAGTGATGTCGTCGTGCAGGGCCTCCAGCGGCATCGAATGGTTCCGCCCTGAAAGCTGCAACTCTTCGTGGGTCAGGGGTCCATCGGTGGGCTGCCCGGTGACGACGGCTTTCGTGGCCCGTTGTTTGAGGTGATCGTTGGACATGGGACGGCGGCGTTCTACTGGAAGCTAAACGCTGCGGAGTGCCGCAGCACTTAGGTCAAGGATCACGCCGGGGCGAACCTGCGTCAATACCTCGTTGCGAGGCCCGCTCTGCGCGCTAAAACAGGCGCAAAGAACGCAGAGCGGGCCCCACAACGGAAGGTGGCTACCGGCGTCGTAGTTCCGGGTACTCAAGGTGCGGGGCCACGGTGCCGGCGTCGCGTTCGAGGAAGTTGACCGCGGGCGCCACGATGTCGTCGATTTCATCCAGAACGGACTCGCTCAGCACCACGTCCGCGGCTTTCAGGTAATCGGTCAGGTGCTCCTCGGTGCGGGGGCCGATGATCACGCTGGTCACTGCCGGGTGGTTCAGGGCAAAGGCGACTGCCAACTGGATGAGCGTCAATCCGTGGCGTGCCGCGAGCTGGGCTAGGGCGTCGGCTGCATGCAATTTGCCTTGGTTGAACGGCGCATTCACATCGAAGCGGCCGGGAAGTGCGGAAAAACGCGAACTCTCGGGCTGCCCGGCCCCGACCCGGTAACCGCCTGCCAGCCACCCGCCGTCGAGCGGTCCGTAGCTCAAGACCCCGACGCCGTACTGCTGGGTGATGGGGAAAACGTCGCGTTCGTTGGCACGCACCAGAAGCGAATAGGGCACTTGGTCCACGACCGGCGGGGTCAAGTGGTTGGTGTTGGCGATCCACTGGGCCTCAACGAGTTGGGCCGGGCTGAACACGGACGTGCCGTAGTAGAGGATCTTGCCCTGGCGGATGAGGTCGTTGAGGGCAGTGATGGTTTCCAGGAGGTCGGTGTTGTAGTCCGGGCGGTGTGCCTGGTAGAGGTCGATCCTGTCCGTGTTCAGACGCCGCAAGCTGTCCTCGACAGCCCGGACAATCCAGCGGCGGGAGTTGCCGGCGTGCGCGGGATTGGATCCCATTTGCCCGTGGAACTTGGTGGCGAGGAAGACGTCGTCGCGCCGGCTGTGGATCGCCTGGCCCACCACGGTTTCGGATTCCCCTTGAGAGTAGATGTCTGCAGTGTCGATGCTGGTGATACCGGCGTCGAGCGCGGCCTTGATGATCCGGATGCTCTCTGCGGGACCTGTGGGCGCGGCGCCGGTGCCGAAGTTCAGGGTGCCCAGGGTGAGCGGGCTGATCAGGGCGCCAGTGCGTCCAAGCGTTCGTAGCTCGTTGAGGCTCATGTCGGCTTCCTGTGGATGGATAGTGCTGGGTCGACGCCTGGGTCAGCGGCGTGGACGGGATGTTCAATCGAGGCTACACACGGCCGCCGGAGGCATAAACGCAAATGGTAGAAGTTCTTCGTTTTTCGTCTTGCGGGGTAATGGAAGAGGCCTTACTTCGCGACATTTCTTGACACACGGCAACACAAATGTCTTGCGGATCAACAAATATTGCCGTTCTTCCAAGCGGGTGAATTATGGGAAAGGAACTTAGGAAACGCACGAAAGGGACAGCGGGATGACACAGACCACAGTGGAAGAAACGGCGGCCATCAAGGCGGCTTTTGCGCAGTTCCCCTCCGGAGTTGCCGCCTTCAGCGCGATGGTGGATTTCACGCCGGAAGCGCTGGTGGCGTCGTCCTTCACCGTGGGCGTTTCACTGGAGCCGCCGCTGGTCATGTTCGCAGTGCAGAACTCGTCCACAACGTGGCCCAAACTGCGCCAGGCCCAGCGGCTTGGCGTCTCGGTCCTGGCTGAGGGGCAGGAAGCTGCCTGCCTCCAGCTCTCGTCCAAAACGAGGGACCGCTTCGCCGGGCTGGACACGAGTGTCAGCGACTCGGGCGCGGTGCTGATCGACGGGGCCGTGTTGGGTTTCGAATGCGAAATAGTTTCAGAAACGCCCGCCGGGGATCACGCGATCGTGGTTCTTGAGGTCAAGGCAACCACCGTCAACCTCGAGTCCAAGCCGCTGATCTACCATGGCGCAGCGTTCCGTCAGTTGGCCGCTTAGCCCGGCACGCCGGAGCTAGGAGTTTCGGGCAGCGCCGCTGAGGGATCCCTTTTTGGTGGGGCCTTGGGATTTCCCCTTCGGGGACGTCACAGGGCCCTGCTTCTTTGGCGGGTTGACCGGTGCCGGGCTCTTTGACGACGGCGTGGGCTCGTCGAGGTCGCGGACCGTCACTTTGATGGGCGGTGGCTGCTGGGCCTTGGCCCGTTCGGCCTCGCGTCTGTCGGCTTCAGCAACCGCATCCGCCCAGTCCTTCGACAGGACCGGCGGTTCCTTGGCAGCGGCCACGACGATCGGGTGGTGCGCAGTCTGGTGCTCGACGGCGGACTTGACCTCGGCCGGTTTGGGCAGCTTCCGCGGGTCCACCTTTGATTTCCATGCGCCGTCCTTGACGGCGGCCGACGCACCTGAGATCCGGCGTCGGGTCACTCCGAGCAAGTCCCGCTTGGGCGCGGCAGGCGCTGCAGCGGGCGATGGCGCGGCAACAACCGGCGCCGCAACAGGGGCCGATTCCTCAGCTGCGCCGTCAACAGCGTCCGCGCCGACGACCGGGTCCGGCACGTATCCGGGCCGAGCGGGAAGGTGCACGATGGGAGTGGTGTCCTTCTTGGGGAAGACGCCAATCAACGCCAGGAGGATGACAGATACCAGCCGTCCCACTCCGGCAACCACCAGAGTGATGATGACAATCAACCCGAGGCCGAGGAACATCAGCAGAGCCAGGCCCAGCGTCCCCAAATACGTCAGGTTGATGGCGAGTGTTGTCGGATCCTCCACGTAGCCTCCCCTGGCTGTCGTTTTGTGATGCGCGCATTGCCCACCCAGCTTGCTTATCTAGCGTAAGGTCCCGCACCGACGGAATCACGCGCCGCAGCCCACTCCGGCAGGGTTGTTTCGAACCTGTTATCTCGCATGCGAAAATATGTTGCCCAGCTCTCATTTACAGCCCAGATTGGCGCGTCGTGACCCCTGACCACACCCGGCTCCGCAACGGTGCCTGCCCCTGCCTTTCCGGCGAGCAGTACGACGAGTGCTGCGGCCGGTTCCATCGCGGGGAGGCCGAGGCGCCCACCGCAGAGCAACTCATGCGGTCCCGGTATTCGGCCTTCGTGGTCCTTGAGCCCGGGTATCTGTTGCGGACATGGCACGCCTCTACCCGACCGGATTCCATGGACCTGGACCCGGACCTGCAGTGGCGCAGGTTGGACATCCTTTCCACGAGCAACGGCGGCCCGCTCGACTCGGCGGGCACCGTTGAGTTCGCGGCCCACTACAGGTCCGACGGCGAACGCGGCGTCCAGCGCGAACTCTCCCGGTTCGTGCGGGAAGGCAAGCGTTGGTACTACGTGGACGGGGACGTGCTCCAATAGCTCACCGGTATTTGCGGTGGAGGGTTTCCTTGGTCGAGGGGCCGGGGGAGGCGTCGCCGATCCAGGGGCCTGTTCCTTCGGATTGGTCCAGGATTCCGGCCTCCAGCCAGGCGTAGTCGCCGTCGAGGACTTTCCGCGAGAGGTCGTGGTCGCCGTCGTCGGTGTTGCGCCAAAGCTGGTCGAAGTACTCATCCACCCGAACACGGGCCTGTTCGCAGAAGGCTTCAGCCAGCTCGAAGGCAGCCGCGCCTTGTTCCGGGCGGGTCCGCAACAGCGACTCGGCGCGTGAACAGCACGCGGCCATGGCGAACAGCTCGGCCCCGATGTCCACGATCCTGCCCAGGAACGCCTGCTTGTGCTCAAGCTTGGCCTGCCAGCGTCCCATCCCGTAGAAGGTCTGCCGGGCGAGGCGGCGCGAGGAGCGTTCAACAAAGCGCAACTGCTTGGCGAGCCGCCCGAATTCGGCGTACGACCGAGGGTCCATCCCGGCGCCCGCAACCAGTTTGGGCAACCAGCGGGCGTAGAAGCCGGAGGCCCCGACGGCGGCCTTCGCCTTGTCCTGCAGGCTTGCGTCCGCCGATGCGAGGTCGCCGGCGGCGGCGAGGTGTGCGTCCACTGCCTCGCGCGCGATCAGGAGTTTCATGATTTCGCTGGAACCCTCGAAGATCCTGTTGATGCGAAGATCCCGAAGGAGTTGTTCGGCCGGCACTGCCCGTTCCCCGCGGGCTTCCAGGGAATCGGCGGTTTCGAAGCCGCGGCCGCCACGGATCTGCACCAGTTCATCGGCGATCCTGCAGCTCAGTTCGGTGGACCACAGTTTGGCCAGCGCGGCCTCGATGCGGACGTCTTTTTGGCCGGCGTCGGCCATCTCGGCGGAGAGCTCAAACACGGCCTCCAGCGCAAAAGTGGTGGCTGCGATGAAGGCGATCTTCTTGCCAACGGCCTCGTGCTTGCCCACTGGGCGGCCCCACTGCGTCCGGGCGTTGGACCACTCCCGGGAAATCTTCAGGCTCCACTTTCCAGCAGCGACGCAGAGGCCGGGGATGGAAAGCCGCCCCGTGTTGAGGGTGGTGAGGGCGATCTTGAGCCCCTGCCCCTCGCGCCCGAGCCGGTTGGCTACAGGAACCCGCACCTGGTGGAAGCGCGTCACGCCATTCTCGATGCCACGCAGGCCCATGAAGGCGTTCCGGTTCTCCACCGTGATGCCGGGCGAGTCCATCTCCACCACAAAAGCGGAAATGCCGCCCTTGTGCTCGGTTCCATCAGGATCGGTGTGGGCCGGGACCCTGGCCATGACCACAACGAGTTCAGCGATCACGCCGTTGGTGGTCCAGAGTTTCACGCCGTCCAGAAGGTAAGAACCGCCGTCGTCGGAAAGTACGGCAGTGGCGCCCATGCGCGCGGGGTCGCTGCCGACGTCGGGTTCTGTCAGGAGGAACGCCGTGATGGCGCCGGCGGCGCAGCGCGGCAGGTATTCCTTCTTCTGCTCCGGCGTGCCGAACTCCTTGACGGGCTCGGGGACGCCGATTGATTGGTGGGCGGAAATCAGCGCACCCAGGCTCGGATGGACTGAACCCAGGAGGGCGAGGGCCCGGCCGTAGTACACCAGGGAAAGGCCCAGTCCGCCGTATTCGCGTGGGATCTTCATGCCGAACACGCCAAGCTCAGCGAGCCCGGCCAGATACTCGTCCGGAATCCTGGCGTCGCGTTCGATCTGCCGGCCGGACATTGTTTTGGCAAACGCCAGCAACCGGGCCATGAACTCCTCGCCCCGTTTCACGTCGTCCGCTTTGGCTTGTGGCCAGGGGTGGATCAGGCTGAGGTCGAAGCTGCCCAGATACAGGCCTTTGGCGAAGCTTGGCCGGTTCCATTCAGTTTCGCGGGCAGCCTCGGCGACGGCGCGGGCTTCCTCTGCTGTGGCATTGACGCTTGCGGCGGTGAGACTGCTGTCTGTAGCGGACGTCATGGGAAAACTCCTCTAGCCGGTTGTGCCGGATGGAGCCAGGGTCCGCCGTGGGTGGGAACCCTTCAGCTGTCCCTCAATGCTACCCGCGGGTAGCTACCCGTGCCAGAGGAAACCTGGGGCTGGAATTCCGCCGGAATTTCCACCTGTCCGGCGTGGTGGACCAGGCTGTCCCAGGCAAAATTAATGCCGTGGACAAGGCCACCAAGGACGGCTTTGACGATGTACCAGGCCGTCCCCATGGCTCCGATCAGGACGATCGTTGCCATTGCTGCGGCCGCAATGAATGCGGCCAGGATTACAGCGAAGAACAGCGTTCCAATAACTACGTATGTGCCTGTTTCCAGCGCAGTGAAATCGAAATCCATGGTTCCCCCCGGAGCGACATTGCGTGAGTCGACGCGGCGTGGCGGCGTCGATGATCTGACATTAGGGGCGGGGGTGCTTTCCGGCCAGTGCTGACGCGCGTCATTGCGGCGTTGATATGCGATCGAAACCGTACCGGCGCGTAAGTCACGGAATGATTGCGGCCGGCCTGCGTTGAAGCCCCCGACGGCGGTACTTCCGGCCCGCTCGACGCCTCCGCGACGCTCTGCGTTAACCTTGTACGGGGCAGTTTCCGCTGCCAGCCAGGTTTCGCAGCAGCTGAAGGAGAGTAGTTGTCCCGTTCAGCCATGTCCTCCGCCGACGCAATCGGCGCGAGGCTCCGCGACCTCGAACAGCTGACCAAGGGTCCCGCGTGGGCCCTGACCCGCTCGGCGCCGTGGGTCATCGCCGTCCTCCAGGCCTCCTTTACCCGCACCAGGCCGCAGCTTCCGCTCGAAGAGTTCCATGCCGACGTCGACGCTTTCCTTGAGCAGCTCCGGCGCCAGGATCCTGCGCTTGGCGGCCAGCAGAACGGCAAGTTGTTCGGTGACGAATGGACGCGCAAGCAGTTCCTGACGCGACGCAACCAGTCGGGCCGGATCGTGTACGAGGTCACCGAGCCCGCAGCGCGTGTGCTCGCTTTCCTCGACAGCCTCTCCAGCGAACGTTCCACACTGAACGGTTCGAGGCTCGGCACGCTGCTCGGCGATGTGGAGAAGCTGGCCAACGAAACAAACCCGGACCAGAGCGCGCGCCTGGAGGCCCTGGAAGAGGAAATCCACGAGCGCCAGCAGCTGGTGGAGGACATCAGTTCCGGCGAATTCGACGGCCTCCTTGACGACGAAGAAGCCGTTGAAGCTGCCGGTAACATCCTTGACCTCGCCGCAAGCCTGCCCGCGGACTACAAGAAAATGCGTGACCGTATCGAGGAACTGGTGGGGGAGCTCCGCAACCAGATCATCGAAGAGTCGTTGAGCAAGGGCGCAACCATGGCCCAGGTTCTGGAGGCCGACAAAAGGCTTCGGCAAAGCCCCGAAGGACGTACTTTCCGCTCCTTCACCGCCTTCCTTGAGGATCCGCAACAGCAGCTGCGTTTCCGCTCGGCCATCGGCGAGGTGCTGAGCAGGCAGTTTGCGGACGATCTCTCCCACGAGGACCGCGAAACGCTGAAAAACCTCGTCGCGGAACTGCGGTACCAGCACAGCCAGATCCAGCGGATTTACGGAAAGCTCTCGGAAAGCCTCAACACCTATATCCAGAGCGACGACGTCCGGCAGTCGGTTAGTCTCCGCAAAGTGCTGGCCGAAGCCGAACAGGCCATCCGTTCCCTGCCCTACGAACGCGACCGGCCCGGCCTGGTGCCTGGACCTGTGCTCTTCAACGCCGGTTTCGAGTCCTTGGCCATGGTCAAGCTGTTCGACCCGGACGAGTTCGCCACGCCCCCGCGGCTGGCCGACCCCATAGCGTTCAGCGACTCGGACAGGGTCCGTTCGGCCCGCACCGGCAAAGCGCGCCCCGATGTTGTGCGGGCGGCCATGGCGGGCTCGGCCACGTTGGGTGAGGCCTGGGAAAACCTGCCCGCGGAGGAACGGCACATCAACAGCGTCCGGACCCTCCTGTCCATGGCATTGCAGACCGGCGCGGCTTTCGACCGCGCCGCGTGGGAACACATCGACTTCGAACAAATCGACGGCAGCATCCGCACCGCGTACCTGCCTGTCGTCACGCTGAATGAGGATTCCAATGACTGAGGACATCACGACGACGGACATCACCGAAGCGGAGGACGTCACCGAAGCTGAGCGGGACACCGAAGCTGAGCAGGACACCGAAGCTGAGCAGGACACCGTTGAGGTGCCAGATGAGACCGCCCAGCACCCGGACCCGTTCCGGATCACGCCGCGGGACACTTTCGTGGACGGTGCTGCGCTCTTCCCCGGCGACACCGGCGTGCTCCCGATGAAAGTCCGCCATGCCCTGGTGAAGCTCCTTAAAGGTCCCTACGTTGACGGTGCCCGCGACGAGAAGCTGTGGACGACCCTCCTGGACAACCAGCTGATTCTCCGAAGCCGCCTCTCGGAACTCTTCCTGACGCTCCAGTTGGACCACGACCGCAAGATCGCTGTCCTGCGACCCGTTGATCCGGAAATCATCGGGGCGAGCTCCCGCTCCAGCATCCTCCGCCAGCAGCGTGCTTTGAGCCGCGTTGAAACCATCGTGCTGCTCCGGCTGCGCCTCCTCCTGGACCGCCACGTCACAGCCCAGACCGACCCCACGATCACCCGCGAAGAGATCTCCGACCTCGTAGCGAACTACACCCCCGCCGGCCAACAGGATGCCCTGCGCGACTCCGACGTGGTCACCCGCACCATCACCAAACTCCTCGCCCGGCAACTTCTCCTCCCCACCCCGCTGGATGACACGTACACCATCAGCAACGCCCTGCCATTGGCCCTCCCGTTCGAAAACATCGGCGACATCCCGGCCCACATAGAAGCCCTCGTGGCAGTAGCAGCGGACGAATCCGGCACGGAGCCTTTGCTGGATATGGAAGCTGACTCCAGCCCCACTTCCGAAGACGGGGACGACGACGCCGGTACCGCCGCGGACAGTGACCCAGCAGCAGAGGAGGCAGCCAAGTGACCATCGCAAGCATGCTCCCGCTCGGCGAGCTCACGAATCCGGGCCAGATGCGTTTGGCCCTCGTCCAGGTGGTCAACTGGGGCACCTTCCATGGCGCCCACACCATGCACGTGGACCGCAAGGGCACGCTGCTGACCGGCAATTCCGGTGTCGGCAAGTCCACGCTCTTTGATGCCATGCTCCGCGTTTTCGATGCCCGCCCGCGGTCGAACGAGGCTGCTGCCCAGCGGTCCGGCGGGGCTGTGGAGGACAAGAGGACCACGTTCACCTACATGCGCGGCAAGGTCGGTGACAAGGCGGTCGGGGATAGCTCGGCCAGCGCTTTCCAGCGCCCCGGTGCCACCTGGTCCGCCGTCGCGCTGACGTTTGATAACGCAGCCGGCACGAAAGTGACGGTGTCGGCGCTGTTCGACCTGCCGAAAAACGGCACGGAGTCGAGCGTTGGGCGTTTCTATGTGATCGACAGCAAGCCCCTGGACCTCGAAGCGATCGAGGGGATCGCGCAGAAGCGGTTTACCAGGAGTGCCTTGGAGTCGATCTTCCCGGACGGTCAGGTGTTCGACGTCCACAAGGCGTTCGCCGAGCGGTTCCGGCGGCTCCTGGGAATCAACTCGGACCAGGCGCTTCCGCTGCTGCGCGTTATCCAGGCCGGCAAGGGCTTGGGCGGCAGCGTCAACACGTTCTTCCGGGACCAGGTGCTGGATGCCCCGGCCACGCTGGCTGCGGCGGACGACGTCGTGGAGGAATTCAGCAACCTGATGTCGATCCGGCAGCGGCTGGAGGATGTCCGGCTGCAGCGCGACCAATTGGCTCCGGTGCCGGGCCTGAACAAGGAATACGCCCAGGCCTTGCTGGACGCCAACCGCCTCCGTGAGTTGGCCGGCGAAGAGTTTGAAGCTTACAAGCAGCAGCTCGCTGTCACGGTGCACGCCAAGACGTTGGCCCGCTTCAAGGAGTTGGCACAGTCCAAGGCGCAGGAACTCGCCGCCGAGCGTGTGGTCCGCGATGCCCTGGCCAAGGAGTTGCGCGACCTTGAGCTGGACTACAACAACCGCGGTGGCAACGCCATTTCGGCCATTGAGCAGTCGTTGGAGAACGCCAAGGTTGGCCTGAAGCTGCGCCAGCAGGTTGAGGACTCGGCCAGGAAGGCGCTGGCCGACGCCGGGTTGAACCTGGAATGGTCCGCCGAGGGCTGGGACCAGGCGCACGAGCAGGCCGCCGCCCGTTCGATCGAGTTGAAAGACGATTCGGAGGCCTTGAAAGAACTCCGTTTCGAGGCGTTCGATGGCCACGCGACCAAGAAGCGTGAGCTGGCTGCGGCCCAGCAGGAACTGTTGTCGCTGCGGTCGCGCAAGTCCCTGCTGCCGCCGTCGAGCATTGAAAACCGGGCCGCCATCGCGGCCGCGACGGGCGTACCGGAAGAGCGGATGCCGTTTGGCGGCGAGCTGATCGACCTCGCCGAGGGGCAGGACCAGTGGCGGCCCGCGGCGGAGCGGGCCCTGCGCAACCTGGCCACCACCTTGCTGGTTCCGGGGGAGCACTTTGCTGCCGTCACGCGATACCTGAACGACAACACTGTTCGGGGCGCGCTGCGCGCGGTGGACGTCTCCAAGCCGCTTGCCGGTGGGGCGCTGGCTGTGGAGGACGTGTCCGACGGCGACCTCTTGACGAAGTTGAGCATCCTCACCTCGGGCGCAAACGCCGACGCCGGGGAATGGATCCGTGAGCGGATCGCCTTGGACTTTGCGTATCCGTGTGTCGAGGACCCGGACGAGCTTGCCTCGATGGACAAGGGCCTGAGCCTGGGCGGCGTGGTGAAGCGGAACCGGCACACCGTTGAGAAGGACGACCGGTTCACCAGCCGGCAGGATTACGTCCTCGGCTTCGATAACGCTTCCAAGCTTGAACTCGTCGCTGCCCGCGTGGGCGAGCTGGAGAATGAGCTGGCCAAGGCTGCCGAACTGGCCCAAAGCCGTGAGGATTCGCACCAAGGCATGGCCCGCCAACTGGAAGCCCTGCGGCGTGTGGCTGAAGACGAGCGGCCGTGGGAGCAGGTTTCGGCTGCCGTTGCCGCGGACGAGCTGGCACGGATAGAGCAACGGCTGGTGGATGCTTTGGCCGCCCAGGCGGACCTCGAGCCGTTGCGTGCCAACATCGAAGCCGTCAGGGAAAAGCACCAGTCCTCCACAGGGGTGGCGGCTGTGCTGCAGAGCGAATACAAAGCGCTCGACCACAAGATGACCACGGCTGACGGGCTGCTGGATGCGGCGAGGCTCAAGCTTGAGCAGTCACCGCCGTCGGCCTCTACCGTCACCGCGCTGGAACCGTACTTCGACGGCGTCGCGGACGTCTCCGAACTGTATGAGCTGGACAACCTGGCCAACAGCGTCCGGAACAAACTCCTGGACGAGTTGCACGCGGCCGAATCCCGGAGCCAGGCGACAGCCGAACGCCTGACGCGCATGTTCGAAGCGTTCGTCCGCGACTGGGGGAGCGCCATCAGCGCCGACCACGGCACCTCAATCGGTGCCGCAGGCGACTTCGAAGCCCGCTACCACGCGATCGTGAGCGACGGCCTGCCCGCACAGGAAGCCGAGTTCAGGCTGTTCTTCAACCAACGCACGCACGAGTCGTTCAGTACGCTCCTGCACCTTCTCGATGAGGAACGGCGCAGCATCACCAGCCGCATCCTCCCCCTCAACGGCATCTTGTCCGAGGTCAATTTCCACGAGGGAAGCTTCCTGGAACTGGACATCAAGCAGACGCTGCCGGCAACGGCCAAGGTCTTCAAGGACGCCATCCAGAACGCTTTGAAAACCAAACACACACGGCCCTCGCGCGGCGCTTCGGCCGCTGGTTCCGCCGAAACGGACGACGACGCCGAGCTCACCGCACGGTATAAATCGCTGGAAACGCTGGTGAAGCGGCTCGGATCGCAAACGCCGGAGGATCGACGTTGGCGTGCCGAAGTGCTGGACGTCCGTGGACACGTCTTCATCCAGTGCAAGGAACACCGCGAGGTGGCAAAGCAAGGGAAGGCCGGCGCATCCAAAACCGGCAAGAAGAAAACCGAAGTCTTCATGCACGCCGACACAGGCTCCATGTCGGGCGGTGAGCGCCAACGGTTCACGGCCTTCATCATGGCTGCTGCATTGAGCTACCAGTTGGGCATCGCCGAGCAGGGCTTCACCACCTACGGCACCGTGATGATGGACGAAGCGTTCGTGCTGGCCTCGGAGGAGTTCGCGGGTGCGGGCATCAAGGCACTCCACGAATTCGGCTTCCAGCTGTTGCTGGCCGCGCCCGAAAACGTCATTGACCTGTCACGGCACCTCGGCTCCGTCACGGAGATCCTGCGGGACAAGCGGACCAACCGCTCGGGCGTCCTCACGGCTCCCGTTATCGCAGGGCCGGGCGAACCCGGCGCATGGCGATCCGAAGCCAACCCGGTGGACATCGTCCTGCGCTAGAAAGCAACGCGGGGTCACTTATGGCCCTTTGGGAGGCCCTTTATGGGCCAAAAGTGACCCCGCGTTGCTCCAAGGCGCTACTTTGACACGTCGCGGACCCGGTCCAGGAATTGTTCCGTCCGGGACTCCAGGCCTGCGATTTGCCGGACCACGACGACGGCCGGGTCCGGGTTGATCTCATTGGCCGGTGGTTCCTTGCGCACGTTGGCGCTGCAACCGAAATCGGCGCAGATCAGAGTGCCCACGGTGTTCCCGTCCTTGCCGGACTGTCCGGCCTTCTTGGCAACCCAGAGGTAGACGTCGTCCTTGGAGAAGACGTCCCGGCACAGTTCGCACAGCACCACACGCTTCTTGCCGGAGCCTCCCTCGGGGGCGCGGAGCATGACCCCCGTGAGTTTGCCCCGGTGGGGGACCACCAGGTACCCGCGCTGGGGCATCTTCTCATCGCGCCACCCCAGGAATTCAAGGTTGTCCCAGTCGATGGTGTCGAAATCGCGGGGAAGATTGGCCTTTGCTGCCTCGGAGCGGCTGGCGTTGATGAAGGATGAACGGATCTGTTGGGCAGTGATTTTCTGCATGGCAAAGCTTCTTTCGAAAAGTGGTCGACGTCCGCGTGCCTGGGCGTGCCTCTGCCGGCACGGCCACGGGCAGTGTTGCGGGGTGGCAGGAGTCGTCGGTCACCAAACGAGGAAATGGCAAGGCAAGGAAAGTGCCCTGCGGCCGGGTTTTGCTGTGCCCGGAAACCTAGAGAGATGCCGACGTGCAGGGGAGTGCCAAGCAGGCCAAAACGGCCACCTCGCCAACCATGGCTGCAGCAACTGAAACAGTGCGCACGCTCATCCCCTCGTCGTTTTCCAGGAAGCGGTGTTCCGCCATCGACCATCCTAACCCCAATCAAAAGCAGCCCGCATTGCCCAGGCGTGGAGATTAGGTGACGCAAACGTTTCGTAATTATCGGGAGGGTAGGCTAGCCTTACTTAGGTTCGCATCACTTACCTAAGGAGTACCGTGGCATCCCTTCTCCCACGCCGCGCCCTGCTGAAAACAGCAGGAACCGCGACGGCCGCCCTGGCCGCCGTCGCCCTTTCCCTCACTGGCTGCTCCACAGGACCGGCCACGTCGACGCCGGCAACCGAGCAGGCCGAGTCCGCCGCGTTCCCCGTGACCATCAAGAACGTCTTCGGTGAGACCACCATCAAGGAACAGCCCAAGCGCGTAGTCACCGTCTCGTGGGTCAACGACGACGTCGCACTCGCCCTGGGTGTTGTTCCGGTTGGCGTTCCCAAGAACGAGTGGGGCAACAACGACAAGGGCTCCACCCCGTGGAAGGACGCAGCGCTGGAGAAGCTCGGCGCCGGCTTCGGCACCGACAAGGCTCCCGTGCAGTACTCCGAGGCAGACGGCATCAACTTCACCGAGATCGCCAAGCTCAACCCGGACGTCATCCTGGCTGCCTACTCGGGCCTGGAAGAGGCTGACTACAAGAAGCTCAGCGAAATCGCCCCCGTCGTGGCGCAGCCGGAACTGGCCTACGGTACGCCGTGGCAGGAAAGCACCACCATCATCGGCAAGGCGCTGGGCAAGGAAGCCGAAGCCAAGAAGCTGGTCGAAGACACCGAAGCCACCATCAAGGACAAGGTTTCCAAGTACCCGCAGATCAAAGACAAGACCTTCATTTACGGCAACCTCGAGCCCGCCAAGGGTGACGGCGCCAACGTCTACACCGCCATCGACAACCGCCCCCGGTTCCTCTCCGAAATCGGCATGAAGCTGGCCCCCGTCGTTACGGAAAACACCAAGTCGAACACGGAATTCTTCATCCCGTGGTCCGCGGAAAAGGCCAACGAGCTTGAATCCGACATCTTCGTGACCTGGGTTCCCGAGGCTGCAACGGCCGACGCCATCAAGGCCGACCCGCTGCTGGGCCAGATCCCGGCCATCAAGAAGGGCGCACTGGTTGCCGATTCGGACCAGACCCTGACGCTCTCCATCTCCGCTTCCTCGCCGCTGAGCCTGCCGTGGGCACTGGATACGTTCCTGCCGCAGCTGGGTAAGGCCGCAGAAGCCGCAGGCAAGTAACTGCAATGAAACTGAGTACGACGACGGCCGTCCAGGGGCGGGGCAGCGGCAGCATGGTGCCGGCTGGCCCGGGAGGCATCTCCCCTGACGCTTCGGCATCCGGTAGGGGAACCGGGGCCCGGAGCGCAGCAGGCAAGCGCACCGCCTGGCTGCTGCTGGCCGTCGTCGTACTCGCCGCAGTAAGTGCCGCATCGTTGGCGATCGGCGCGCGCGGCCTTCCCCTCACCACGGTGTGGGAGGCCCTCACCAACTTCAATCCGGCTGACGGCAACCACGCTGTGGTGATCGCCCGGATTCCCCGCACCGTCCTGGGCCTCCTCGCCGGCGCTGCACTTGGCCTCGCCGGGGCTGCCATGCAGGGCGTCGCCCGCAACCCGCTGGCCGACCCGGGGATCCTTGGTCTCAACGCCGGCGCGGCCTTGTCCGTGGTTGTTGGCATCTACGTCTTCGGCATCGGCTCACTGACCGGCTACATCTGGTTCGCTTTCATCGGAGCCGCGGCAGCCGCCGTCGTCGTTTATGCCATAGCGTCCCGGGGGCGCGACGGTGCGACGCCGGTCAAGCTCGCCTTGGCGGGTGCGGCGCTGAGCGCGGGTCTGTTCTCCCTGATGAACGTCATTCTTGTCTCCAGCCAGGACACCCTGGACCGTTTCCGTTTCTGGCAGGTGGGCAGCATCGGCGGGCGGGACTGGTCCGTGCTGCTGCCTGCGCTGCCGTTCCTGGCTGTTGGCGCGGTCATCGTCCTGGGCGGCGGGCGCGTCCTGAACAGCCTGGCCCTGGGCGATGACATTGCCCGCGGCCTGGGCCAGAACGTCGGACTGGCACGCGGGATCACGGCACTGGGCATCGTGCTGTTGTGTGGTTCGGCGACTGCGTTGGCCGGCCCCATCGGCTTCCTTGGCCTGGTGATCCCCCACGCCGTCCGGTTGCTGACCGGCCCGGATTACCGGTGGATCCTGCCGTTTTCCCTGGTCTCGGCTCCCATCCTGCTCATCACCGCCGACATCATCGGCCGCGTGATCCTCCTCCCGGGCGAAGTTCCGGCAGGCATCATGACCGCGATCGTTGGAGCGCCGGTGTTCGTTTGGCTGATTCGCCGTGGAAAGGGGGCCGGACTGTGACGGTCCTAAAATCCGCGCCCGAGACGGCACTTAATGCCAATAATTCCCCCAAACACCCTCATCATCTGCCACTTCGGCGCGTGCTGAGCCCCACCTTCTTCCTGGGCCTCGCGCTGCTGGTGATGTTCGCCGTGTACGTGCTCCTGGGCAGCTACACCGTGACCATCCCCGACTTCTTCACCATCGTCATCAACAACCTGACCGGCGGCGAGAAGATCCCGGGCGCCAGCTTCATCGTGATGGAACACAAACTGCCCCGCGCTGTGGTGGGAACGATGATCGGCCTCGCTTTCGGGCTCGCCGGCGCGCTGTTCCAGACCATGCTGCGCAACCCGCTGGCCAGCCCAGACATCATCGGCATCAGCTACGGTGCCAGCGCCGCGGCAGTGACGGCCATCGTGATCTTCGGCGCATCCGGGGCTGTCGTTTCCGGGGCGGCCCTCGGCGGCGCACTGGGTGTAGCGGCCATCATCTACGCGATATCCCGCGGCACCGGCTCCGGCGCGGGCGGGGGCAGCCGGGGCAACGCTGCAGGAAACCGCCTCATCCTGGCCGGCGTGGGCATCGCCGCAGCACTCCACGCGGTGGTCAACTTCCTCATGACCCGTGCGGATATCCGGACTGCCGCAGACGCCCTCATCTGGCTCAACGGCTCGCTGAACTCAGCCACCTGGGACCGGGCCGGTGTTCTGGGGGTCTCCTTGCTTGTCTTGCTGCCGGCCGTCGCGGTCCTCGCCGGACCGTTGCGCATCCTTGAACTGGGCGACGACGCTGCCGCCGGCCTGGGAATCAGGGTCAACGCCGCGCGGCTGGGACTCGTGCTGACCGCCGTCGGACTTGCCGCCGTCGCCACTGCCGCCGCCGGACCGGTAGCTTTCGTCGCGTTCCTCGCCGGGCCGATCGCCCGCCGCATCGTGCGCAAACCCAGCCTTCCGGCGTCGGCCCTCACTGGCGCGCTGATCGTGCTGCTGGCCGACTTCTTCGCCTCCAACATTGCTCCGGTCGTCCTGGACGGAACCGTCCTCCCGGTCGGCGTCATCACCGGTGCGCTCGGTGCACCCTTCCTGCTGTGGCTTCTGGTCACGTCCAACCGAAAGGAAGCCTGACATGGCCATCCTTAATGCCAAGGACCTCACGCTCCAGTACGAGCAGCGCAAGGTGGTGGAGGGGCTCTCCACCGAGATTCCCGAGGGCAAAGTGACCATGATCGTCGGCGCCAACGCCTGCGGCAAATCCACGCTCCTGCGCGGCTTGTCGCGGTTGCTCAAGCCGGCCGGCGGTGCAGTGACGCTGGACGGCAAGGACATCCACTCCCGTCCTGCCCGCGAACTGGCCCGCACGCTGGGCCTCCTGCCGCAGCACCCTGCCGCTCCGGACGGCATCACCGTGCGCGACCTCGTGGGCCGCGGCCGCTACCCGCACCAAGGTTTCTTCCGCAGCTGGAGCGCCGCCGACGACGCCGCGGTGCAGCGCGCGCTCGAAGCCACCGACACCTTTGGACTCGCTGAGTGGAGCATCGACGAACTGTCCGGCGGCCAGCGCCAGCGGGTCTGGATTGCCATGGCCTTGGCGCAGGAAACCGACGTCCTGCTGCTGGACGAGCCCACCACGTACCTGGACCTCGCGCATCAGGTGGAAGTCCTCGACCTCATCACGGACCTCAACCGCCGTCGCGCGACCACTGTGGCGATCGTGCTTCACGACTTGAACCTGGCAGCGCGCTACGCAGACCACGTCATCGCCATGAAGGGCGGGTGCATCGTGGCTGAAGGGCCCGCCATCGATGTGGTCACAGAAGAACTCGTCTTCAACGTTTTCGGCCTGGAGTCCCGGGTGGTTCCGGACCCCATCTCAGGCACACCACTGATCGTTCCCATTGGACGGCACCACGCAAGCCCCGCTGTAAGCAACGAATTGGAGATCGCCTCATGAGTGCACAACCGACACAGGCCAAAGCAAGCGCCGCCGTGGAGCCCATGACCCTCGCCTTCGACGTCACCGTGACGGCAGTGCAGGAACTGAGCCCCAATTTCCGCCGGATCACGTTCGGCGGCTACTCGCTGCGCGACTTCGGCGTTGCGGGCGACACCCTGGACCTGCGCGTGAAGCTGATGATTCCGTCCTTTGACGCAGACGGCAATGTCATTCCGTTGCCCCCCTTCAAAATGGAAGAGGCCGGCTGGTACCAGGAATGGCTGGCGATGGACCCGTCCGTCCGTGGGGACATGCGGACTTACACCGTCCGCTCCGAACGGCTCGACGCCGTGTACCCCGAAATCGACATCGACTTCGTCATGCACTTCGACGACGCCGGGCACGGCGGACCTGCGGCCAACTGGGCGCTTGCTGCGAAACCGGGCGACGCACTGACCATCATCGGTCCCAACAACAGGGCTGCACAGTGCGCCACCGCCGGCGCCTACGGTGGCATTGAATGGCGGCCGGGGCTGGCGCAGCGCGTACTCCTGGCCGGCGACGAAACCGCAGTGCCCGCCATCAGCGCCATCCTGGAAAGCCTGCCCGCCGACATGACCGGACATGCCTTCCTCGAGGTGCCCGAAGCCGGCGATTTCCAGGACATCAGCACCGCCGCCGACATCGAAATCACCTGGCTTGCCCGCGGCGCAGCCATCGGACGCTCCCGTCCCCACGGCGAACTCCTCAAGGAAGCCGTGGCCAAGGCAGTTCCCGTCCCGGGTTGGGTGGGCATCAAGGGTTCCGGAACCGCAGCAGGTCCTGAGCCCGAAGACGTCAACGTGGACCAGGACATTCTTTGGGAAACCCCGCAGCGCATGGACGCGGCAGCCATCGAAGCCACCAAGAACCCGACACTGCCCGCAGGCGCCTTGCCGTTCTACGCCTGGATTGCCGGCGAAGCGTTCGTGATCAAGGAAATGCGGCGCTACCTGGTGCGGGACGTTGGCATTGACCGCAAGCAGGTTGCGTTCATGGGCTACTGGCGTCGCGGCAAGGCGGAAGGCTAAGCCCCTGCTGCATCGTTGAGTCCGCCGAAGCGCCGGTTTTGCCGTCGCTTAGACACAACCCATAGGTGGCGTTCCGGTCGCTAAGCGACCTCCTCGCCACGATGGGCCGCGATGCGCTCCTTCGCAAAACCGCCGCTGCGGCTCGTGCCCGCGTCACCTTCCGACGCTTGCTCACATCCCGCGTGCTTGGGTCGGACGCTTGCTCACTTCCCGCGTGCTTGGGTCCGGACGCTTGTTCACTTGGGGTTGGCTCGGCCTTAACCGGGGGCGGGTAGCTTCGGTGGGGTGCGGGACGACTTCGGTGACGGAAACAGCGCTCGACGGCGGTATGTCGCCATCGGGGATTCCTTCACCGAGGGTGTCGGGGACCCGAGCAAGGTCCTGCCGAACGGGGTGCGAGGCTGGGCCGACCGGGTGGCCGAAAGGCTGGCGAAGGCGCAACCGGGGTGGGAGTACGCCAATCTGGCAGTTCGCAGCAAAAGGCTCCGGCACATCATCGATGAACAGCTCGAACCCGCGCTCGCCATGGAGCCCACGCTCATCACGCTGTATGCCGGCGGCAATGACATCCTGGACTTCGGCACGGACATGGAGGCCCTTCTTGCCGATTACGAACTCCTGGTTGCGCGGCTGAGTGGAACCGGGGCCACGGTGGTGCTCTTCACGGGGTTCGACGTCAAGGTTTCCGCTGTCCTGGAGCCGTTCAAGAAACGCAATACCCTGTACAACCACAGAGTCCGGGAGATAGCGGTCAAGTACGGCGCCGTTCTGGTGGATTATTGGTGCTTCGATGCTTACAAGGACCCGCGGATGTGGTCCCCGGACCGGCTTCACATGTCCAAGGCCGGCCACAAGTACTTGGCCGGACAGGTCCTGGACCATCTCAATGTCCCGCACAAGATCCCGGCCAAGGAATGGGAACCGCCTACCCGGTTGACCCTGCGTGAATGGGAGCGCCGCCAACGCCGCTGGGTCAACGACTGGGTGGTGCCGTTGTTCGGGCGCAAACTGCGCGGTGTCACCCTGGGCGATTCGCTGCAACCCCGCTGGCCGCATCCGGTCAAAGTCCCCCGCAAGGGTGGTTTGAAGAAGCTCATGGAAAACCGGGAGGCAGCACAATGACCATGCCGCGGAGATTCGTCGCGTTGGGAGACTCCTTCACTGAGGGCGTGGGAGACGTTGACCGCAGGCTACCCAACAACTGCCGTGGCTGGGCTGACCGTGTGGCCGAGGAGTTCGCCCGGCACGATGACCGCACGCTCTACGCCAACCTGGCCGTTCGGGGCCGCCGCCTCCAAAGGATCGTTGACGAGCAGCTCGAACCCGCACTGGCCCTGAATCCCACACTCATCAGCTTCTACGCCGGCGGCAACGACCTCCTCATGGCCCGGCTCAACCTGGGCCGGCTCATGAGGGATTACGAAAATGCCGTGATGCGCCTCAAAGCCAGCGGTGCCACGATCGTGCTCTTCACCGGCTACAACGTCCCGTTGTCTTCCTTGCTGGAGCCCTTGAAGGTCCGTACTGCCATTTACAACCGCCACATCCGGCGGATTGCCGCGAAGTACCAGACGCTCCTGGTGGATTATTGGTGCTTTGAAAAGTTCCAGGACCCCCGCATGTGGGCTTCCGACCGGCTGCACATGTCCACGCCGGGCCACAGGTACATGGCCAGGAAAGTCCTGGAGGTCCTGGGAGCGCCCCATTCGCTCTCTGAGCCGGTCATGGCGCCGTGGCGTTCGAAGTCCCTCACCGAAAACATCGCCGACGACGTCGCCTGGCTGAGGCGCGACGTCGGACCTTGGTTTTCACGCCGGGTCCGCGGCGTTTCGAGCGGTGACCACCTGGGTGCCCGCTGGCCGGAACTCATGCCGGTGGTGCTGCCCGAACGGCTCGGAACCGGCACGGCGAAAACCGTGAAAGCTCAGCTGTCCAGCAGGTTTTCGTAGCCTTCGGCCACGCTGGTGGCGGTGAATTCGATGATTTCGAAGTCGGCCACCCCGTTGCTGTAGAACGGATCCTCGGCCAGCGAGGCATCCAACGTTGCCCTGTCCACTTTGGACAGCAGCACGCCTCCAGTGGCCGGGACGCGACGTCCGGACGCAAGGAAGATCCCGCCGTCGAACGCGTCCTTGAGCCAGGCCATATGGCCCGGGCGGTGAAAGTCGACGATTTCGTCCGGAACTTTGTAGGTCAAAGAGACTACGAACATGCAGCCAGCCTATCGCCAGGGCAGCAGGCCTGGACCCGGGAAGCCGACGGATTCTCATAAGATGGACCCATGAATCAACCCCGGTGGCTGAACGCCGACGAACGCCGTGCCTGGCTTGCCCTGCTGAGCATCAATACTTTGCTCCCCTCGGCGTTGGACACCCAGCTTCAGGCGGCCGGGAAACTGTCCCTGTTCGACTACAACGTGCTCGCCATGCTCTCCGAAACGGAGGGCCGGTACCTGCCCATGAGCGAGCTCGCTGCCCGGACAAGCGCCTCCCTGTCACGGCTTTCGCACGTGGTCACCAAACTGCAGAAACGCGGCTGGGTGGAACGGCAGGCCCACCCCGGCGACGCCCGCGTCACGGTGGCGCACCTGACCGACGCCGGCATGTCCACCATTGTTTCCCTGGCGCCAGCCCATGTGGAGTCGGTGCGGACGCTGATGCTCGACTCGCTCAGCCCCGACGACGTCGCCGACCTCGCACGGATCGGCGAGAAAATCGTTGCCCGGTTGGACAACAACCACTGGATTCTCCGCGATTCCTAGTGCTTTCTCCGGCGCAGAACAGCGGCTTTGTGGCTGTGAGCGCTGAAGTGGCAGACTGGCGGCATGGATTTTTCTGCCCGATATGTTGCCCTGGGGGATTCGTTCACTGAGGGCGTCGGCGACGACGATCCCACCCGCCCTAACGGGGTGCGCGGCTGGGCTGACATCGTGGCAGGGCAATTGGCCCAAAGCAATCCCGGTTTCGGCTACGCCAACCTGGCCATCCGTGGCCGGAAACTCCGCCAGATCATGGCCGAGCAGGTGGATGCCGCCGTCGCAATGAAACCCACCCTGGTGACCCTTTACGCCGGGGCGAACGACATCCTGCGGCCCAAGATCGACATCGACTCGCTGTTGGAGGAGTACGACGCCGGCATCGCCAAGTTGAGTGCGACCGGTGCCACGGTCCTCCTCTTCACGGGCTTCGATGCGAAGGGCTCGAAAGTGTTCAGCGCGATGCGTGGCCGCACTGCGATCTACAACGAACTCGTGCGGGAGATCGCCGAGGACCATGGCGCCTTGCTGGTGGATTACTGGCGCTTCGACGAATACGACGACTGGCGGCTTTGGGGCGAGGACCGGATGCACATGTCCACAGCCGGCCACATCAACATGGCCAAGCGCGTCCTGGACGTCCTGGAACACGAGCATGTGATCGACGTTCCCGAGCTCGCGCCCGCGCGGCTTTTGGGGAGGGTGGAGGCCCTGAAGGCAAACGCGCGCTGGCTCCGGGAGTCGGCAGCGCCGTGGGTGTCCCGTCGTCTCCGGGGCGTGTCTTCCGGCGATGGCCTCAGTCCCAAGTACGCAGAACTGATCAGGCCGGTTTCCTGAACCCGGCGGTAGCCAGCAGCGTCCCGTCGCGACGTACCGCGAGGACTTCCACCTTCCATTTTTCAACAGCCTGATCGAGGGTCCTTGTCCCGCCGGCGACGATGGCGGTTGCAAGGACGTCGGCGGTAACGATGTCGGCGGCGGCCACGGAAACCTGGTCGAACTCCGTTGCCGCACCTCCAATGGCCCAAATGTGCTGGCCGCGTTCAGCCGTGCCCGACGTCGCGAGTGCCCGCAGGGCCGACATCGGATACGCGCCCAGCAAGGCTTGCCGGTCCTGCGGATCAACGATGCCGGCGAGCCACGGCTCCTCCGTCCCCGGTTCGGGGGACCCGCTCACCAGGACATCGCCGCCGGCGTTCAGGCACCAGTCCCGCAAACCCAGGGCTTCGAGGGACAACGCTGCCTCACGCACCGCGTGTGCTTTCACGATCCCGGAAAGATCCAACGTGCCATCCGGCCGCTCAGCCGTGAAAGCCCCGCCGGTTGCCAACCGCCATTCGGACGCTTCTGCGTACAGGTCCTGCATGGACTCGGAGGCGTAGGCCAGGGTCAGCTCACCGCGGGCCAGCCTGCTCGCTTCGGAGCCGTTCCGGTACAGGCTGAAGCCAAGGTCCAGTTCAGAGAACTTATCCTCGACGACGGCGGCTGCTGACTCGAGCTCGTCAACGGCTGTTTGGGCGTAGTGTCCGCTCGCCACCGTCAGGCTCACTACGGTGCCCATGGTGCGGAATGTCCGGGCCCGCAGCTGCGTGGTGCTAGAAGTGTGCGGCATCGAGGGCTGCCTGGAGTGAGGTGAGGTAGGCGTCGCTGGTGACCGTTGCGCCGCCGACGGTTTGCACGTCCGCGGATTGCGCCTGGAGGACCTCGGACCGCAACACGGGTGCTGCCCGGCTGCTGATCTGGGCCGACTTGCGTTCGGCGTCAGTGAGCTGGAGGGCCGTGACTTCGGTGATCTTGCCGCCCTGGATGGTTACACGGACCTGGACTGTACCGAAGCGGGTCTGGACGGCCGTGCCATCGTACGTTGCCGCCGTCGTTGTTGTCTTGGTTCCGCTGCTGGTGGCGCTGCTGCTTCCGCTGGTGCCCGTGGTGGTGCCGCCGGCGGAACTGGCGCTGCTTCCCAGGCTTGTGGTGGTTGCCGTGCCGGTGTCGGCGATGTGCGCGCCCGACTGCCAGCCCGCCAACAGGATGCCCGCCGACGCCAGCGCGGTTGCCATGGCTGCTCGAATTCTCACCAGTCAAACCTTTCGTAGTGGACTTGTTCATCGGGGACACCCGCTGCGCGTACTTCCCTGATCACGGAGGCGGCCCAGGGGGTGGGGCCGCAAACGTAAACGTCGGCGTATGCGATGCCGGGTGCGTAGGAGGCGATGGTGAACCCGGCAGTCGTCGCGGATTGGGGGAGCCAGGAGCGGACGCCGGCCGAGCGGGGCCCCGTGAGGTGGAAGAGGGTGGCGCCTCGTGCCTGGCACAACGCCATGATTTCCTTGCCGAGGAAAAGCTCCGACTCATCGTGTCCCCGCAGCAGGACCGTGGCCTGGCCGGGTTCGAAAGGGGTGGATTCCAGGAGCGACCGCAACGGCGTGATGCCGATCCCCGCGCCGATCATCACCACGTTGTTCCGGGTGCGTGCCGCCGTGCTGAACATGCCGTAGGGGCCCTCAAGGGCGACCTTGGTGCCGGGCTTGATCCGGGCAAGCCGGGCAGAGCCTTCACCCAGGTTTCGCACCGTGATGCGCAAGCTCCCTGGTTTGCTTCCGACGCCGGACACGGGTTCCGCCGACAAGCTGAACGGGTGCGGCTGCCACCAGTGTCCCGGAGCGAGGAACCGCCAGAAGAAGAAACGGCCCCCGGCACCGGCCAGGCGTTCCAGCTGAAGGCCCGTCATTTCGATGCTGAAAACGTCCGGCGCGACCCGGACCACGCGGCTGACGGTGAGCTGGTGCCGGAATGTCGCTGCCAACGGCAGGTACACCCTGTAGAGGAGAAGTGCGGCACCGGTCGCAATGCAAATAGCCAGCCAGTACCAGCGTTGCCACGTCCCTTCCGCGAACAACCCGCCCACACTGAACTGGTGCGGGATGGCGGTGCCAACGGCCACATAGGTCAGCAAGTGGATCGCGTACCAGAATTCGTACGGGAACTTCCGGCGGACGGCCACCAGCGACGTCACCACCACGGCAACGAACAGTGCCAAGGAGACGAATGCGAGCCACATGTCCGGGACGTTGACCCACAGCGAGACCGACTCACTGACCGGATCCAGGCCCTCCGCCGCTCCGTAGCCGATCGCGAGCAGGAGACCATGCGCCAGCAGCAGGTAAAGAGCCGGTTTGCCCAGCTTCTTGTGCACCTCCAAGGCGCGGTCATGGCCGATTGTGTGGTCCACGAACGGGATCCTGGCCGCGAGCAACAGCATCAACAACACCAGGTCCATGCCGATCAAGCCGGCTACGATCCCCAGCGATGTCATGGTGGCCGCGAACGACGAGAACCCGCTGGCACCGCCGTCAGCAAGCCACAGCGTCACCGCCGCAACCGGCGACAACCACCCGACGAAAGCCAGGACATCGGCCCGGGCCAGCCGCCGTCGTGCTTGCGGACGGAAGCGCTCGACGGCGGCAGGTGCTGTCCGCGGGCCGGGCGACGACGGGTTGTCCACCGGAGAATCAGGGGCCAGTAACGAGGTCATATCCCAAGACTCGCCCGGCTTCCTTTCATTCTGCTGTGAAAGAGCTTTTGAGGGCGTATGATGCCGGATTGGTCTTAATTTGGCCTGGCCCGTAGAATAGTTAGGCGCTAGGTAGTGCGGATCGTGTGCAATTGCTCCGGTTGGTGGTGAAGTCAGTCTGACTGACATCCCGTTGGCCGGTAGTTAGGGGCTCAAGTTGCGTGCATTCCTGTATTCGCCCGGTATCCCAGGACCTGAATCATTGCGGTCCTGAGGCCAGCCTTCTTCGCCGCACTTGCTGCGGAAACTACCGAAATGGTGTGGACCCGGATGCGAACACTGCCTGTCGCACGGCAACGCAGGAACATCTGCACGCCGTTACATTCAATCTTTGGAGGAGAGTCATGGCAGCACACTGCCAAGTGACCGGAGCCGAGCCGGGCTTTGGACACAGCATTTCGCACTCGCACCGTCGCAACAAGCGCCGGTTCGACCCGAACATTCAGAAGAAGCGCTACTGGGTTCCGTCCCTGCGCCGTAATGTCACGCTGACCCTGTCAGCCCGTGGCATCAAGACCATCGACGTACGCGGCATCGACTCAGTCGTCGCCGACATCCTGGCACGAGGAGTAAAGCTCTAATGGCAAAGGACAAGGACGTACGTCCGATCATCAAGCTGAAGTCCACTGCGGGCACCGGTTACACCTACGTAACCCGCAAGAACCGTCGTAACGACCCGGACCGCCTGGTCCTGAAGAAGTACGACCCCAAGATCCGCCAGCACGTCGAATTCCGAGAGGAGCGCTAAACACATGGCAAAGAAGTCCAAGATTGCTCGCAACGAGCAGCGCAAGGTCATTGTTGAGCGTTACGCTGCCAAGCGTCTCGAACTGAAGAAGACCCTGGTTGACCCCAACGCGACTGACGAAGCACGCGAAGCTGCACGCCTCGGCCTGCAGAAGCTGCCCCGCAACGCCTCCCCGATCCGTCTGCGTAACCGCGACCAGATCGACGGCCGTCCCCGCGGCACGCTCCAGAAGTTCGGTATCTCCCGTGTTCGCTTCCGCGACATGGCTCACCGCGGTGAGCTCCCGGGCATCACCAAGTCTTCCTGGTAATCACGAAGCTCTGAAAGGGCCGGCGACCGTTATGGTTGCCGGCCCTTTTTGTGTTTAAGCGCGGGTTGTTGCATGAGGGAAGCGCCTGACGCGAAGGGGTGGCCGGCGCGGAGGCGGCGGTCTCGGAAGGGTGGCTGTCGGGGAGGGGTGGCCGGCGGGGAGGGGGCGGTCATCCTCTGCGCGCTCGGTCGTTCCTCCCTTGGACGCGCGCTGCCGGATAACCGCCCCCTCTTTCCGACGCTCGCTCACATCCCTAGGGCTTGAATCGGACGCTCGCTCACTTCCCGAGGGTTTGAGCGTGACGCTTGCTCACTCTCCGAGGGTTTGGGCCGGTCGCTTGGTCGCGTTCCGCTGGGATGGGGTTCGACGGCGGTTGTTGGGTTGGGTGCGAGGGTGTCCGGGGGTTGTGATGGGGTTCACGGTGGTTGTTTTGGTGGGTTTGGGGGTGGTTTGTTGGGTTGGTGGGGTTGTTTGGGTTGTGTTTGCGGGGTTTTTGGGTGGTCTGGTGGTGGATTTGTGTGGGGGCTTGTGGGCGTGTAATGTCTTCTGAGTCGCCGCGAGTGAGACAGCCTGGAGCTGAGAACTGCGGGGGCCGACCCCCTTGATAACAGCCTGAGAAATGGTTCGCTTTTGAGCGTGCTGTGTGGGTGGGGCCGGATGCTTGATCGGAGAATCACGGGAACGCGATTTGCCAAGATCGGGTGGTTCGGGTAAGTTTGGAAAGTTGCTCCGGAGCGATCCTGGACCCTGTGGGGTGTGGGTGGTGCCGGTAGTGTCTGTTGTTTGAGAACTCAATAGTGTGCCAAGTTTGTTGATACCGATTGTTTTATTGATTGGTTGAAATTTTGCCAGGTTGCTGCGCACCCCCGTGTGTGGTGGTCTGGTTTTCAGCTGGTTTCGAATTTTGTGCAGCCGCGTTTTGCCGTTATTTCCGGTGGGTGTGGTTGTGTCTGTTTGATTTTGTTTTACTTCAACGGAGAGTTTGATCCTGGCTCAGGATGAACGCTGGCGGCGTGCTTAACACATGCAAGTCGAACGATGATCCCAGCTTGCTGGGGGATTAGTGGCGAACGGGTGAGTAACACGTGAGTAACCTGCCCTTGACTCTGGGATAAGCCTGGGAAACTGGGTCTAATACCGGATATGACTCCTCATCGCATGGTGGGGGGTGGAAAGCTTTTGTGGTTTTGGATGGACTCGCGGCCTATCAGCTTGTTGGTGGGGTAATGGCCTACCAAGGCGACGACGGGTAGCCGGCCTGAGAGGGTGACCGGCCACACTGGGACTGAGACACGGCCCAGACTCCTACGGGAGGCAGCAGTGGGGAATATTGCACAATGGGCGCAAGCCTGATGCAGCGACGCCGCGTGAGGGATGACGGCCTTCGGGTTGTAAACCTCTTTCAGTAGGGAAGAAGCGTAAGTGACGGTACCTGCAGAAGAAGCGCCGGCTAACTACGTGCCAGCAGCCGCGGTAATACGTAGGGCGCAAGCGTTATCCGGAATTATTGGGCGTAAAGAGCTCGTAGGCGGTTTGTCGCGTCTGCTGTGAAAGACCGGGGCTCAACTCCGGTTCTGCAGTGGGTACGGGCAGACTAGAGTGCAGTAGGGGAGACTGGAATTCCTGGTGTAGCGGTGAAATGCGCAGATATCAGGAGGAACACCGATGGCGAAGGCAGGTCTCTGGGCTGTAACTGACGCTGAGGAGCGAAAGCATGGGGAGCGAACAGGATTAGATACCCTGGTAGTCCATGCCGTAAACGTTGGGCACTAGGTGTGGGGGACATTCCACGTTTTCCGCGCCGTAGCTAACGCATTAAGTGCCCCGCCTGGGGAGTACGGCCGCAAGGCTAAAACTCAAAGGAATTGACGGGGGCCCGCACAAGCGGCGGAGCATGCGGATTAATTCGATGCAACGCGAAGAACCTTACCAAGGCTTGACATGAACCGGAAAGACCTGGAAACAGGTGCCCCGCTTGCGGTCGGTTTACAGGTGGTGCATGGTTGTCGTCAGCTCGTGTCGTGAGATGTTGGTTAAGTCCCGCAACGAGCGCAACCCTCGTTCTATGTTGCCAGCGGTTCGGCCGGGGACTCATAGGAGACTGCCGGGGTCAACTCGGAGGAAGGTGGGGACGACGTCAAATCATCATGCCCCTTATGTCTTGGGCTTCACGCATGCTACAATGGCCGGTACAAAGGGTTGCGATACTGTGAGGTGGAGCTAATCCCAAAAAGCCGGTCTCAGTTCGGATTGGGGTCTGCAACTCGACCCCATGAAGTCGGAGTCGCTAGTAATCGCAGATCAGCAACGCTGCGGTGAATACGTTCCCGGGCCTTGTACACACCGCCCGTCAAGTCACGAAAGTTGGTAACACCCGAAGCCGGTGGCCTAACCCTTGTGGGGGGAGCCGTCGAAGGTGGGACCGGCGATTGGGACTAAGTCGTAACAAGGTAGCCGTACCGGAAGGTGCGGCTGGATCACCTCCTTTCTAAGGAGCTGCTTGCAATGGCTGGTGCCCTGCATGGGGTGTCTGGTTGTTGTCAGTGTTGCCCATTGCGCAGGCGTTTGTTCTGCGGTGGGTGCTCATGGGTGGAATATCAACGAATCATTTTTTTGGCATGGCTTTCGTGGTTGTGTCCTGGTGCTAGTACGGCGGTTCGTGCTCCTGCTTTGTGTGGGGGTGTGGGTTGTTGGGAACGTGTCCGGGGTGCGGCTGGTGGGGGTTGTGTTTGGCGCACTGTTGGGTCCTGAGGCAACAGGACCTTTTTGCAGCAATGCAGGGGGGCACTTCTGGTGTTTCTTTTGTTCCTGCAGCCGGTTCCTCCGGTCTTTGTGTTGCGGCCTGCGTGTGTGGGTTGTGGCGGGTTGGGGGGTTGGTTGATGGGGTTGTTGTTTGAGAACTACATAGTGGACGCGAGCATCTGGGACATACACGCTTTGGTGTGTGTGTTCCATACAGCAATTTCTTATGAATGAACCTTGGGCCGTAGTGGCTCGTGGTTCTCTCGAGTAAGTTTTTGATCATGTTTGTGTGGTCAAGTTTTTAAGGGCACACGGTGGATGCCTTGGCATTAGGAGCCGAAGAAGGACGTAGGAATCTGCGATAAGCCTGGGGGAGTTGATAACCGAGCGTTGATCCCAGGATGTCCGAATGGGGAAACCCCGCACAACGCTGTCATGGTGATTGTGTGACCCGCATCTGAACACATAGGGTGCGTGGGGGGAACGCGGGGAAGTGAAACATCTCAGTACCCGCAGGAAGAGAAAACAAGAGTGATTCCGTTAGTAGTGGCGAGCGAACGCGGATCAGGCTAAACCGTTTCCATGTGTGATAGCCGGCGGGCGTTGCATGGGCGGGGTTGTGGGACTTTCCGTTCTGGTTCTGCCGGGCCAGTGAGGTGAGAGTGCGTGCATAGGTGAACGGTCTTGAAAGGCCGGCCAGAGAGGGTGTGAGCCCCGTAACCGTAATGTTGTGTGCCGCCTGGAGAGTATCCCAAGTAGCACGGGGCCCGAGAAATCCCGTGCGAATCTGTCAGGACCACCTGATAAGCCTAAATACTTCCTAATGACCGATAGCGGACCAGTACCGTGAGGGAAAGGTGAAAAGTACCCCGGGAGGGGAGTGAAACAGTACCTGAAACCGTGTGCTTACAATCCGTCGGAGCAGTCTTGTTACTGTGACGGCGTGCCTTTGAAGAATGAGCCTGCGAGTTAGTGTTACGTCGCGAGGTTAACCCGTGTGGGGTAGCCGTAGCGAAAGCGAGTCTGAATAGGGCGAGTGTAGTGGCGTGATCTAGACCCGAAGCGGAGTGATCTACCCATGGCCAGGTTGAAGCGACGGTAAGACGTCGTGGAGGACCGAACCCACTTCAGTTGAAAATGGAGGGGATGAGCTGTGGGTAGGGGTGAAAGGCCAATCAAACTCCGTGATAGCTGGTTCTCCCCGAAATGCATTTAGGTGCAGCGTTGCGTGTTTCTTGCCGGAGGTAGAGCTACTGGATGGCCGATGGGCCCTACAAGGTTACTGACGTCAGCCAAACTCCGAATGCCGGTAAGTCAGAGCGCAGCAGTGAGACTGTGGGGGATAAGCTTCATAGTCGAGAGGGAAACAGCCCAGACCACCAACTAAGGCCCCTAAGCGTGTGCTAAGTGGGAAAGGATGTGGAGTTGCGAAGACAACCAGGAGGTTGGCTTAGAAGCAGCCATCCTTGAAAGAGTGCGTAATAGCTCACTGGTCAAGTGATTCCGCGCCGACAATGTAGCGGGGCTCAAGTACACCGCCGAAGTTGTGGATTTCACACAGTACCCTAGCCTTCGTGGTTCAGGGGTGTGGAGTGGTAGGGGAGCGTCGTGTGGGCAGTGAAGTCGCGGTGGAAACCAGCGGTGGAGCCTACACGAGTGAGAATGCAGGCATGAGTAGCGAAAGACGGGTGAGAAACCCGTCCGCCGAATGATCAAGGGTTCCAGGGTCAAGCTAATCTGCCCTGGGTAAGTCGGGACCTAAGGCGAGGCCGACAGGCGTAGTCGATGGACAACGGGTTGATATTCCCGTACCGGCGAAAAACCGCCCATGCCAAGCGGGGGATACTAACCGCCCGGAGCCTGCCCGCTCACCCTTGTGGTGTTGTGGGTTTTGGCCGAGCGCGGGACCTGATCCCGGGAGGTAAGCGTATTAACAGGTGTGACGCAGGAAGGTAGCCGGGCCGGGCGATGGTTGCCCCGGTCTAAGGATGTAGGGTCAGGGATAGGCAAATCCGTTCCTGTGTGCTTCGAGCACGTTCCTGAGATCTGATGGGACTCCCGTAAGGGGGGATCCGGTGATCCTATGCTGCCAAGAAAAGCATCGACGCGAGGTTTTAGCCGCCCGTACCCCAAACCGACACAGGTGATCAGGTAGAGAATACCAAGGCGATCGAGAGAATTATGGTTAAGGAACTCGGCAAAATGCCCCCGTAACTTCGGGAGAAGGGGGGCCTGCCCCGTGATGGAGACTTGCTCTCCGTGAGCGGGTGTGGGCCGCAGAGACCAGGGGGAAGCGACTGTTTACTAAAAACACAGGTCCGTGCGAAGTCGCAAGACGATGTATACGGACTGACTCCTGCCCGGTGCTGGAAGGTTAAGAGGACCGGTTAGCCACTTGTGGCGAAGCTGAGAATTTAAGCCCCAGTAAACGGCGGTGGTAACTATAACCATCCTAAGGTAGCGAAATTCCTTGTCGGGTAAGTTCCGACCTGCACGAATGGAGTAACGACTTCCCCGCTGTCTCAACCATAAACTCGGCGAAATTGCAGTACGAGTAAAGATGCTCGTTACGCGCAGCAGGACGGAAAGACCCCGAGACCTTTACTATAGTTTGGTATTGGTGTTCGGAGTGGCTTGTGTAGGATAGGTGGGAGACGTTGAAACCCGGACGCCAGTTCGGGTGGAGTCATCGTTGAAATACCACTCTGGTCACTTTGGACATCTAACTTCGGCCCGTGATCCGGGTCAGGGACAGTGCCTGATGGGTAGTTTAACTGGGGCGGTTGCCTCCTAAAAAGTAACGGAGGCGCCCAAAGGTTCCCTCAGCCTGGTTGGCAATCAGGTGTCGAGTGTAAGTGCACAAGGGAGCTTGACTGTGAGAGAGACATCTCGAGCAGGGACGAAAGTCGGGACTAGTGATCCGGCGGTACATTGTGGAATGGCCGTCGCTCAACGGATAAAAGGTACCTCGGGGATAACAGGCTGATCTTGCCCAAGAGTCCATATCGACGGCATGGTTTGGCACCTCGATGTCGGCTCGTCGCATCCTGGGGCTGGAGTAGGTCCCAAGGGTTGGGCTGTTCGCCCATTAAAGCGGTACGCGAGCTGGGTTTAGAACGTCGTGAGACAGTTCGGTCCCTATCCGCTGCGCGCGCAGGAAATTTGAGAAGGGCTGTCCTTAGTACGAGAGGACCGGGACGGACGAACCTCTGGTGTGTCAGTTGTACTGCCAAGTGCATCGCTGATTAGCTACGTTCGGATGGGATAACCGCTGAAAGCATCTAAGCGGGAAGCTCGCTTCAAGATGAGATTTCCATACACATTATGTGTGAGAGGCCCCCAGCCAGACCACTGGGTTGATAGGCCGGATGTGGAAGCGAGGACTAAAGACTCGTGAAGCTGACCGGTACTAATAGGCCAACAACTTACACCACACACAAAACACTGCACGCGTCCACTATGTGGTTCCCGAACAACAACCGTTCCAGGAACCAACAACAACAACAACTACATAACACCACAGTTGTAACCACAAAGCTTCCCACCCACCCCCACACCAAACGGGGTCGGGACGGGTAACAGAGTTACGGCGGTCATAGCGTGGGGGAAACGCCCGGTCCCATTCCGAACCCGGAAGCTAAGACCCACAGCGCCGATGGTACTGCACCCGGGAGGGTGTGGGAGAGTAGGACACCGCCGGACAACCATTAACGAAGAGCCCCAACCACGGTTGGGGCTCTTCCATTTAACAAAGCACGTAACGCTAACGCGCAGCCCAGAAGCCGGCCAACCGGGAAGCCAGGACCCGGCCCTGTTCAAAGCCGACACGAGCGGCGGCCGGCCTTAGGGAAAAGTCCATCGCATTGACGCCGAACATATGCTCGGCTTCGCTGTCCGGGATGACTGTTTCCACCTGGCTGCCGCCGGCGCGCAGGGCGTCCACTTGGCAAGCGAGATGCATGCCCCATTCAGCAGGAGTCCGGGTTCGCCCACCGAAGGGTGACAACACCAGCACGCTTCCGTATCCGACCGCCAGGTCCGCATTCTCGGCGTTGGTACGGTAGCCGCCGTCGATGTATTGCTCGTCGCCGATGCTGTAGGCGAAACCGCTGGCGCAGCTGGCTGCCACTGCGTCCACGAGATCCACGCCGCTCTCCCGGTCGAACACCACCGGTTCACCCGTCCGGGCATTGACGGCTGTCAGGAGTATCGCTCTTTCCGGCCACTGGGCTTGCGGCAAGCGGGTTGCCACTGTGTCCCGCCAGCGCGCGCTGGCACCTTCCATGGAAGCGGCGATCTCTACGGCGGCCGCTCCAAGCCGCCGGCGCATGTCCGCCATGTCAGAGGAGGCCTTCATGATATTGCCGGTTCGCTCCATGTGATCCACCACGGGTCTTGTGGCAGTGCGTCCCGTTTCCATATTTGGTCCGGGCACGGAACGAACGGGCACGGCGGCAGCTTGGCGGGGTGCGGACTTATCAGCGCCTGCGGGTTTCTGTGGGACCGAACTGAGGATGGCTTCAAAGAGCTCGACAGGGCTGGCGCCGGCCAGTTGGGCCGCCGCGGTGGACCCCGCTGATGTGCCAATGGTGAGCTCGGGGGTGGCGACATCCAGTCCGGCGTAGAAAAGGCCAGCGACGACGCCGATGAGCCATGCGTTGCCTGTAGAGCCGCCGCCGCCAAGGACCAATGCCCGCTGCCTGGTGGACGGTTGCTGGACGGCGGAGCCGGACTCAACCTGGGACTGGACGGTGCCCGCGCGGCCGGATGCCGCCGTCGAACTGTTGTTAAAAGGTGAAGATGAGGAAGTGTTCAAGTGAACGCCTTTCGCGATGTGCGTGACGGGCGCTCCTGATAGCGACCAGCTTAGTCGCGGGATCGTGGAATGCAGGGAGCGCCCACGGTGGATACTGCGTACATGGGTCTCACCTCCTGCCGATTGTTCACGATCACCCGAAAGCTATCACTCTGCGGCCACCTGCGCAATTGGCCAAGGAGACGGCGGTAGAGTCTGGGGATGAATCTCGTGCGAAGTGTGCCCATCAGCGAGGGCCATGGTGGTGACCAGTTGCTTCTTCGCCCACTTGAGCTTTCAGACGCCGTGGATTTGGCTGGCGCGTACCTGCGTAATCGCGGACATCTGGCGCCTTGGGAGCCCACCCGCGACGACGGATTCTTCACCGAGCATGGCCAGGAAGCCGTCATTCGCGCCAAGATCGACCAGTACGCGGCCGGCAGCGAAGTGCCCTGGGTCATCACCGGCGACCGGGGCGTTTACGGGATGATTACATTGACCGGCATCGTCCGAGGTCCCTTCCGGAATGCCAACCTTGGCTATTGGATCGACCAGGACTGTACAGGCAGGGGCGCCGCGTCAGGTGCGGTAGCCGCCGTCGTCGATATGGCCACACAGGAACTTGACCTCCACAGGATCCAGGCCGCAACCCTGCTCCACAACGCCCCGTCGCAGGCTGTCCTGGGGCGCTGCGGCTTTGACAGGATCGGCCTAGCGCCGTCCTACCTTCAGATCGCTGGCGAGTGGCAGGACCACGTTTTGTTCCAGCGCATCCTGTTCTGACCGGCACGGCGCAGGAGCAGCGGCAAGGACGCAGAGTACGCCAAGGGCTTAAATGGCTCCAAAAAACCCCGAAATTCCGGTGATTTTGGTCAAAAAGGCGCGGAAACACGCGGAATTTGCTGGCCATGGCATCGCAAGCTGGTAAGTTTTCGAACAGTGGCTTGCTCGCATTCCGCTTGAAAGCTCAAAAACGTATGAGTCCAGGAGGACGTAAATGGCTAAGAACCGTAGTGAACTCGTTGCAGAGGTAGCAGGCAAGGCTGGCACCAGCCAGGCAGCAGTCAACTCCGTGCTCGATGCACTGTTCGAAGTTTTCGAGACTTCTGTCGCCGCCGGCGAGAAGATCACCATCCCGGGCTGGCTCGCCGTTGAGCGCACCGACCGTGCAGCTCGCACCGGCCGCAACCCGCAGACCGGCGAAACCATCCAGATCGCAGCCGGCCACAGCGTCAAGCTGACCGCTGGCTCCAAGCTGAAGGCAGCTGTCGCCAAGAAGAAGTAACTTCTTCGGCATAGGCCTTGAAGGGGCGGCAACCTGATGGTTGCCGCCCCTTCTTCTTTGGGTTAATGCACATAGCGCCCTGTCGATTCGCAGCCCGGCGACAGGTAGCGGACAATGGATAAGTGCCATCAGCAAGAAATTCCGCAACTGTCCCTTCGACTCCTCCCAAGGCGGGAGCGCGTGGAGGGTCCACAGTCGCGGGGATTTCCCTTCCTTGGCAATTGGCGGGCCTGGCGGTCCTGATCGTCGCCCTTGCGGGGGCATTGATCTTCTCCGGCGCGTCGGCGGCCCGCCAGGTTTCAGATCCCGGCGCTCTGGTCAGGTGGGGCCTTCCGTTTGCCAAAGCCATCCACAACGTGTCGGTGGCCACGGTGATTGGCGGCCTGATCTTTGCCGTGGGCATCCTGCCGAAGAACCTCGGCGGCTCCCGGTCCCGCGAGAAAGACGCCGACGCCGTCGAGCATCCGGCATTTGCCCGGGCCCTCGCGGTTGCCGCCGCCGCTGGCGCTGCGTGGACACTGTCCGCAGTCGCCGTCCTGGTCCTGACCTATTCGGACGTCGCCGGACAGCCGCTTTCCGGGGACGCGGAGTTCACCCGTTCGCTGGTCTACTTCATGACGGACATCGAAACCGGCAAAGCCTGGCTGGCCGTCACCATTATTGCCGCCGTGGTCACTACAGCCCTGTTCGGGGTCCGGTCCCTGACGGGCCTGGCGTTCACGCTTGTGCTCGCGCTGATCGGGCTGATTCCAACGGCGCTCATCGGCCACTCCTCCAGTTCAAGCGATCACGAGGGCGCCATCAACTCCCTTGGCCTCCACCTGGTGGGCGTCTCCACCTGGGTTGGCGGCATCATCATGCTGGCGGTCCTGTCCGGAATCCTCACCGGTTCCCGGACGAAGGGGACCCCGGACATTACGGAGCAGACCCTTCGGCGATTCTCGTCCCTGGCAGGTTTCGCTTTCGTCCTGGTGTTCGCTTCCGGTGTCATCAACGCTGCCATCCGGGTCACCAACCCGGCCGACCTCTTCGGCTCATCTTACGGTCAACTCATTGTGGCCAAGGCCCTCGCAACGTTGGTGCTGGGCGGTATCGGCTTCATGCACCGCCAATGGGTTATCCCGCAGCTCGGCAAGAACGGCTCCATGTCTGCGCGCCGGGTGCTGTGGCAGCTGGTTCTGGTTGAGCTGCTGGTGATGGGCGCGACGTCGGGACTCGCCGTCGCGTTGGGTCGCTCGGCTCCGCCGCAGCCCACCACCTACGCCCCGGACGCGTCGCCGTCGTTCATCCTTTCCGGATACGAGCTGCCGCCGGAACTCACCCCTTCGCGCTGGCTGACCGAATGGCGCTTTGACTGGCTGTGGGTAGGCGTGGCGTTGTTTGGCGCCGTCTCCTACATCATGGGCATCGTCAAGGTCCGGCGCCGTGGCGACCAGTGGTCCGTTTTCCGGACGGTGAACTGGATGATCGGCCTGGTGGTCCTGACCTACATCACGTCCGGCCCGCCCGCTGTCTACGGCCGGGTGTTGTTCTCTGCGCACATGGTGGACCATATGGCCCTCACTATGGTGGCTCCCATCTTCCTGGTTCTCGGCGCTCCGGTGACGCTGGCCCTTCGGGCCCTGCCGTCCCGGGGTGAAGGTACCCATGGCTCCCGTGGCCTCCGGGAATGGCTGCTCCTGTTTGTACACTCCAGGTTCTCCCAAGTGGTCACGCACCCCCTGTTCGCGGCGGCAAACTTCGCGGGTTCCATCGTCTTGTTCTACTACTCGGACCTTTTTGGTCTGGCCATGCGTGAGCACGTGGGCCATGAGTTGATGAACCTCCACTTCCTGCTGACCGGGTACATCTTTGTCCTGAGCATGATCGGCAGCGATCCTTTGCCACGCCGTGCACCGTATCCGATGCGGCTGCTGCTCCTTCTGGCAACCATGGGCTTCCACGCGTTCTTTGGCGTATCCATCATGGGTGGCACCGGCCTGCTCGCTGCGGACTACTTCGGCAACCTCGGCCGCGCCTGGGGCCCCTCGGCCTTGGGAGACCAACAATTGGGCGGCGCCGTTGCCTGGGGCATCGGCGAAATCCCCACGCTGCTGGTGGCCATCGGCGTGGCAGTGATGTGGTCCCGGTCCGACGAACGGGAGAAGCGCCGGGTGGATCGTGCGGCCGACAGGAATAACGACGCCGATCTCAGTGCTTACAACGATATGTTTGCCCGGCTGGCAGAGCGTGATGCCAAGCTTGCAAGCCGCACTGCCAGGGCAACCACAACAGCCCCGGCCGAGCGCCCCACGAACGACAATTCCGGGCACACCGACCCGAACACCAAGCTGGAAGGACGCTGATGAGCGAAACCGTACGTACCCAACACCGGGTCCGGGCCTCCGAACTCGAGGGCCGCGGCTGGCTCAACACCGGTGGGAAGTCCTTGGACCTCGAGTCCCTGCGCGGCAAGATCGTGCTTCTCGACTTCTGGACCTTCTGCTGCATCAACTGCCTGCACGTTCTCGACGAGCTGCGTCCGTTGGAAGAAAAGTACTCGGACGTCCTGGTGACCGTTGGCGTGCATTCGCCCAAGTTCGAGCACGAAGCAGATCCTGTCGCTTTGGCATCAGCCGTCGAACGCTACGAAATCCACCACCCTGTGCTGGATGACCCCGAACTGGCCACCTGGAAGGCGTACACCGCCCGTGCCTGGCCCACGCTGGTGGTAGTGGACCCCGAGGGCTACATTGTGGCCCACCTTTCCGGCGAGGGCCACGCAGACGGCCTCGCCGTCCTGCTCGAAGAACTCGTCGCTGAACATGAAGCCAAGGGGACCCTCCACCGCGGTGACGGTCCGTACGTAGCCCCTGTGCCGACGTCGGGCACTCTGCGGTTCCCCGGTAAGGCAACCCAGCTCGCCAACGGAAACTACCTGGTGGTGGATTCCGGCCATCACCGTTTGGTGGAGTTGCGCCCGGATCTGGAGACCGTGGAGCGGATCATCGGGTCCGGCACCAAGGGCTACCTGGACGGGCAATCGGAAATTGCCCGGTTCAACGAACCCCAGGGCGTCACCCTTTTGCCGTCGGAGTTGGCCTGGAAGCTCGGCTACGACGCCGTGGTGGCCGACACCGTCAACCACCGCCTCCGAGGCGTGACCCTCAGCTCGGGATACGTCCAGACGATCGCAGGCAACGGCGTGCAGCGGCTCCTGGACACCGGCCCCGCCCGTGTCACCGACTCCGGCGCCGGTACCTGGTCTGAACACCACGACGACGGTCCGGCTGACTTCGCCGGGGACGCCCTGGATGTTGGAGCGCTCGGGCGCGGCACGGAAGTGTCCCTTTCCTCGCCGTGGGATGTGGTCTGGAGCGAAAAGCTGCAGAAGGTGGTCATCGCCATGGCCGGCACACACCAGATTTTCGCTTTCGACCCCCTGGCCAATGAGGTCTCCATCCTGGCCGGCTCCGGTCTTGAAGGTTTGCTGGACGGCAAAGCCGAGGAAGCCTGGTTCGCACAATCCTCCGGCCTGGCAATCGACGGCGAAGACAACATCTGGGTAGCTGACTCGGAGACATCGTCCTTGCGCCGCCTGGTGGTCAGCGATTCCGGCGTGACCGTGGAAACCGCAGTAGGCAAGGGCCTGTTCGATTTCGGCTTCCGTGATGGTGAAGCCGCGGAAGCCCGCTTGCAGCACCCTTTGGGCGTGACTGTGCTTCCGGACAACTCCGTGGCCATCGCCGATACCTACAACGGGGCTGTGCGCCGCTACGACCCCGCCACCAAGTCCGTCTCCACCCTGGCCCGGGGCCTCGCTGAGCCGAGCGACGTCGTGGTGGTCCAGGTGGAAGGCAGCGATCCGTTGCTGGTAGTGGTGGAATCGAATAAGCACCAGCTGGTCCTGGTACCGATCCCCAAGGAAGCCCAACAGGTGGACGAGGGCGCATCGCAGACGCACCGCCCCAAGAGCCCGGTCACGCCCGGAACCCTTGAGCTGGCCGTTCGCTTCAAGGCTCCCACCGGTCAAAAGCTTGATGACCGCTGGGGCGATCCCACCCAGATGAAGATTTCCTCCACACCGCCCGAGCTCCTGGTTTCCGGAGGCGGGACCTCGGTGGGTCTCCTGCGCACGCTTGAATTGTCGGCGGATGTCCCCGAAGGAATCCTGCACATCACGGCCCGCGCGGCCGCCTGTGATGGACCGGAAACCGAAGACGGCGAAATCCCGGACCACGCCGCTTGCCACCTGTACCAGCAGGATTGGGGCATTCCGGTGGTCCTGCAGGCCGACGGGGAGTCTGAGCTCGTGCTGGACCTCCGCGGCATGGACTAAACCCCACGCAGCTGGCCCGTCTCCTCCCACACCGGGCAGGAGGCGGGCCGTTCTGCTTTTCACCGGGACCCGATCCCCAAAGGCCGCGTGCCACTACGCTGGCGGCGCCAGCCCTGCAGTACCAAAAACCAGCCCTGCAGTACCAAAAAGCACTACAAAACCGCCGGGTTTTTCCCGCAGGCTAGAACGTCAGCAGGGGTGTAACCGTCACAGTGTCGCCGCTGACATCCAACTGGGTGGTGAAGCTGAAGTCGTGCTCCACGTTGAGGTCGTTCACGAGTCCCGTGAACAGGTTGACCTCCCGGGCGGTCAGCGTAGCCTTGCCGTTCAACGGAGCAACAACCCATTTGCCGCTGAACGGTTCAATGGTGATCTTGGGATACTCCGTGATGGCCCACTTGATGGTGCCGTCCACTACCCGGGCATTGCTGACGTGGTAGAACGGGCAGTCGGGCTGCAGGCGCTGCTGTTCGGTGGCCTGGGCTGCGCAGGTGTCCAGGAATTCGCGCACTTTCCCAGCCACGGCATCGTTCATGGCTTTGGTGGACCGGGTCTGCAGGTTCAGGGGTGCCTGTCCGCCGTCGCGCGTTGTGACGAGCGCGGAGGTTGCGGGAGCTTCGAAATAAGTACCGTTAAGGCTGGCCTCGTACTTGCCCGGGAAGAACACGGCAAACGTGTTGCGGCCGTTGGGCATGTTGACGGGAACGCCGTTGAGGGTGGCTTCGCTGGAGTTCACCACGGTCACATCAATGGTGGGCAGGGTGGTGGGCACGAACGCCCACTTCCCGAAGAACAGCCACTGCGTACCGGTTCGTTCCATGAGGAATTCCGTGTGGAGCCGGCTGCCGTCCAAGGTGTAGTCCACGGGAACGGCTACCCGGTTTGCACTGCGGGACTCGGGATTCCCCACATGGACGTCCGACAACTTGGAAGCGGCGGTTTGGAGGGCCGTGCCGTCGAGCATGGCCGCGTTGGCGCTGGGCACTTTGGCCCGCAGGAGGCCCAGGGCTTCTTCGCCTTTGCCGTCCTGGAGCGCTTGCAGATACTCCTTGACGGGCTGCTGCGGACTGGCCACGGAAGAGCCCACCAGGTTGATGCAGACGATCGCGCCGACGACAGCAAGCATCAGACCGAGCAGCCATCCGGCTGCGGTCTTGACGAACGCTTGACTCAACTGCACGCCCTTTACGTTACCTGCCGCAACAGCCCACGCCGTGCAGGAGGTACCCGTTATGACGTTTTATCAGCCGTCTGGAGAAGCCCGACGGCGGGCGGCAGCAGGCGTCGCTGCCACCCGGCGTCGTGATTCAACCAGGCTGGCGAAGCTAGCGCCGGCGACGTGAGGACGTGCCAAAAACTCCGCGCATGAGGTCCCGGCCCAGCTGCGTTCCCATGGATCGGACCATGCTCTTGAGGCCACCGCCCAGTGCGCCGCCAAGGGCTCCGGCGATGTCGCCGAACATGCCGCTGTCCTGTGGTGGTGCTTGCTGGGGGACCGGCTGGGGAGCGGGAGGCGCCGGGAAGGAGTCGGTGGTTGAAGTGGACGGCCGTGAACTGGGCCGTCCCAGGATCTCTTCCTCGATGCGGCGGGCTTCGGCGTCTATGTCCGCTTGGGATGTTCCAACGGGCGTACCGGAAGACGGCACGGGCGGCAGCCCCGGTGCGGCATCGCCTGTCGGTGCGGCTGCCCGGCCATTGAGTTTCTCGTAGGCCGAGAGGTTGTCCACAGCTGTCCCGTACTTCGCCAGGAGCGGGGACGCGGCGACGGTGCTCTTGATGAGATCGTCGGCGCTGGGGCCCATGACCGACTCGGGGGCACGGAGCCGGGTCAGCGCCACAGGCGTGGGGGCGCCCTTTTCGTTCATGACGGTGATGACGGCCTCGCCGATGCCGGCTGACGTCAGGGTCTCTTCGAGGTCGTAGTCACTGACAGGGAAGGTGGACACGGTGGCCTTCAAGGCTTTGGCGTCCTCGGGGGTGAAGGCGCGCAGGGCGTGCTGCACGCGGTTGGCCAGCTGGCCCAGGACATCGGCCGGGACATCCTTGGGGGTCTGGGTGACGAAGAAGATACCCACGCCCTTGGAACGGATCAGCCGCACGGTGGTGGTGATGGCGTCGAGGAAGGCTTTGGAAGCGTCGTTGAACAGCAGGTGGGCCTCGTCCAGGAAGAACACGAGCTTGGGTTTGTCGAGGTCGCCGGCTTCGGGGAGGTCCTCGAACAGGTCCGCCAAGAGCCACATGAGGAACGTGGAAAACAGGAGGGGCTTGGTCTGGAGCGTGGGCAGTTCCAGGCAGCTGATGACACCGCGGCCGTCGGGTGCTGTGCGGAGCAGTTCGGCGGTGTCGAACTCGGGTTCGCCGAAGAACTTCTCCATGCCCTGCGCTTCCAAGCCGACCAGCTCGCGGAGGATGACACCGGCGGTGGCCTTCGACAACCCGCCCAGTTCGGCGAGTTCGGCCTTTCCTTCGTCCGAGGTCAGGAACTGGATCACGGCGCGGAGGTCCTTGAGGTCGATCAGTTCAAGGTTCTTCTGGTCCGCGAAGTGGAAGATCAGCTGGAGGCTGGACTCCTGGGTGTCGTTGAGGTCCATGATGCGGGAAAGCAGGATGGGCCCGAACGAGGTAATGGTGGCCCGGACCGGAATGCCGTTGCCGTCTCCGCCGAGCGAAAGGAACTCGACCGGGAAGTTTTTGGCCTGCCAGTCCTGGCCGAGCGAGGACGTACGTGCCGTCAGCTTTTCACTGCCGGTGGCCGGCGTCGCCAATCCGGACAGATCACCCTTGATGTCTGCGAGGAAAACCGGGACGCCCGCCGTTGAGAGTTGTTCGGCGATCATGTGCAGCGTCACCGTCTTGCCGGTGCCGGTGGCGCCTGCCACAAGGCCGTGGCGGTTCATCATGGCGAGGGGCAGGCGGACCTGGGCTTCCTTGTGGACTTCACCGTCCACGATCGCGGCACCCAGCTCGATGGTGGCACCTTGCAGGGTGTACCCCTGCTGGATGGTGGCGAGTTTTTCAGCAGTTGTTGCTTTGGGTTCGTTGGCCATGCGCATAGCTTAGCTGGGCTTGGCAAGATCCTTGCTGAAGGCCAAATGCTTGATGTCTTCGGGGTCCGCGGCGAGGTCGAACAGGGCTTTGTACCCCGTGGCGAGGTACAGATTCTTCGCCTCGGGCTGGCGTGGACCGGTGGTCAGGTACAGCTTCCGGTAGCCGCGCCGACGGGCTTCGTTTTCGAGTTCGGCCAGGACCAGGCGAGCCAGACCGCGCCTGCGGTGGGCGGAGTGGGTCCAGATCCGCTTGAGCTCGGCCGTGTGCTCGTCGTAGCGGCGGAAGGCGCCACCGGCCACGGATTCACCGTTTTCCTGGATGATGATGAGCGCTCCGTGCGGCGGCGCGAATTCCTCGGCGGGGTAGCGGTTCAATTCCTCGGCCGCGCCCTCGCTGCTGAACAGGTCACCGTATCGGGTGTTGTATTCGACGGCGAGCTCGTCCAGGAGCGGGCGGACGCGGGGATCGCGCATGGGCAGGCTGAGGACGGTAAGGCCCGACGTCGGCAGGGTTGGCGTTGTTGTCATGTCTGGCCTTTCGTAGGTGGAACCCGAGTGGGGGACAGCAACTGCTGTCATGGCGGTTCAGTGCGACGCTTGCTGTCCCCTAGTTGGGATGGGGCGCTGGAACCGAGGCCGGGGCACTCGCGCCGGCTCCCTCCAACGTGGCAGCAACCGTGGCCAGGATCCTGCGCGCGAGGGCGTCGTTCTCCCGGAACGGGGCTGCGTTGGTGTTGGGGCGTGCAAAGGCTCCGGCACCCCAGCCCGAGGTCCGCGGCCCCACGGCAAACAAACCATTCTGTGGTGTACCAACAGGGGACAATACCTCGTAATTCCCGGAGATCAGGAGTTTCCCGGTGGAGTGTGGGCCCTCGGAAGTGAGCAGCCGCTGCTCGGTGCCCCATCCGGCGTCGTGCAGGTCCGCCAAAGCGGGATTCGCCGAACGTTCCACGGAAGCGGAAGGCAGGCGCGCCTCGATGTAGGCGGATGCATCCACCACCACGGGCGACTGGAAGGACCCCGCCACGAAGCGGCCCACGGAATCATCGGCCCGTACCCACATGCCGGGGCCCAGGAATTTCAAGTACCCGGCCCTGTGCAGGGCGAGCATCTCCCGGAGCCGGTGCGACGGCGGCCCTGAGTCCACGAAGCTGAAGAAGCCGTGCCACCACCCATGGATGGACTGCTGGGACCGTGCGTTCAGCCGCTCCTGCGGGACCAGCCGGCCAAGGTCCATGTAGACGAACAATAATGCGGTGAACAGGGCCAGGGTCTCGGAATGGTCCGGGCCGGTCCGAAGGTCCAGGTCCCGCTGGATATAGGCGGCGACTGAACGCTGTACCGAGTCGTGATCGGCGAACGCGCAGCCACTGAGCGGGTGGTCCAGTTTTTCGAAGTCGAGGTGCAGGGCAGCGTCCCGCACGGAGACCGCCACCAGTTCTTCGCGCTGCGGGCTGTACCAGTCCAGAGCATCGAACCGGGCTTCAAAGGCGGCCCAGGTGCCCAGGACCCGCTCAGGGTAGCCGGTGAAGAGCTCGCGGTAGTAGGCGTAACCTGCGTCCTTGGCGATCAGCGGCCACAGCTGGGTACGGAAATCCAGCTCGTGATGCCCGGCCAGCAGGGCGCCGATGGCTTCGGCGGTGAAGTACCGCGGACGCTCCACAGGACTGCGCAGGGTCGAGGAGATCTTGGAGTGGTAGGGCACGCCGCGTCGCGACCCCGCCCAGAGCCGCGGTTCGGCGCCGGAAGGCACGTACTCGAGTTCGCCGTCGGGCCGTTCTTCAAAGCGGCCCCCGCGGCCCTCGAACAGCAGCACCAGCAGGTCCACGAACGCCAGCCCCATGCCGGAGACGATCACGTCCTGACCGGCCTCGATCCCGGAGTAGTCGACATCCGTGGTGTACGACGGCGGGGCGTGGAAGCCGCCGTGCCGGGCAGCGAAGTCGCTGTGGCGGGCGGACTCGCGGTCAACAAGGGAATCCGTGTGGCCCAGCGAATACACCACGACGTCGGCAACAACCTCGCCGCCGGAGGCCAGCCGCACGCTGTGCCTGTCAGCGCCGGAACGTTCGACGCCGGTGGCGGTGTCGCGGTGCACCGTCACCGTTGTTTCGGGGCCCAGTGCGCTGACGGCGCGGCCGAAGAACCACTCCAGATATTTACTCTGGAGCTGCCGGGTGGGGAAAGACGCCGGGGTCAGCGACCGCAGCTGGGCGAGCAGGTGCGGTTCCAAAGGAGGAACATCACGGATGCTGCCATCAAGTACTCCGGCGGCCCAGGCGGACAGTCCCGGTCCTTGTACGGACGGCCCCTCGCACGTCACGGACTCGTCAGTGAACATGGTGACATCGGCTGCGGTGGAGTTCAGCAGCAACCCCGGACTCTGGTCATAGCGCCAGATCCGCCCGGAGCCTGGCTGGTAGGGCTCAATGACGTGGATGTGAAGGGGACCCTCGAACAGGCCGGGCCGGTTGGCGGCCAACCGTTCCAGGACGCCGGCCGTGCGCGGGCCGCCGCCAATGAAGGCGATGGCGGGAACTCGTGACGGCATGGGATCTCCTGGAATGCAGTGGTTGGTGATGCCCAATCTAAGGAGCTTTGGGTGCATGGGTCGAGGCGCCGGTAACCGCCGTTCACCATGCGTCATGCACCGTCAACCCACGCAACGAAGCGACTCATATGGCCCTGCATGACGATGATTGTGACGCCGTGAGAACCCCGGCGAAGCCCCGCGAAGTCCAGTGAAGAAGTGCAAATTCCCGCCTTGCTGCGGGGTTTCGCACGCCCATAGATTGGCAGCCATCCGATAGACAACAACCGATCTGAAATGAGGTGGCGCATGAGTGCAATCGCACCGCCTGCCACGGCGGACACTGCACCGCCCACCCCGGATTATTCCGAGTACAAGCTGGTTCCTGCCCGTCATCCCTGGCGTTGGGTGGGCACAGTGGTGGTGGCTGCCGGCGTGGCCGCCATCGCATGGTCCCTTGTGACCAACCCCCGCTGGGAGTGGGGGGTGGTGGCCGAATGGTTCACGGCACAATCCGTAGTCAACGGCCTGGTGGAAACCCTCAAGCTCACGGCCATCTCAGGCGTCCTGGGATTCGTCCTAGGGTTCATCCTGGCCCTGATGCGGTTGTCGGCGTCCCCGCTGTTGGTTTCTGTCTCGTGGACCTTTTCGTGGATCTTCAGGTCGACTCCGCTGCTGGTCCAACTGCTGCTCTGGTACAACCTTGGCTATCTTTACGAGAAGATCAGCCTGGGCATCCCGTTCACTGACGTCCGCTTCTTCGAGGCCCAGACCACTACACTGATCAGCCAGTTCGCTGCAGCAGTCCTGGGGCTCACCTTGAACCAGGCCGCCTACTCCGCGGAGATCATCCGCGGCGGCATCCTCTCCGTGGACCAGGGCCAGCTGGAAGCGGCCTCCGCGCTGGGCATTCCCGCGTGGCAGCGGAACACCAGGATCGTGCTGCCGCAAGCCATGCGTGCCATCCTGCCCAACGCCTTCAACGAGATCATCGGCCTGGTCAAGGGCACGTCGATCGTTTACGTCCTGGCCTACTCCGAGCTGTTCTACACAGTCCAGGTCATCTACAACCGGACCCAGCAGGTGCTGCCGCTGCTCCTCGTGGCGACGCTCTGGTACGTCGTGATCACCTCGGTGCTGAGCGTTTTCCAGTACTACATCGAACGCCACTTCTCCAAGGGTGCCGTCCGGAACCTGCCGCTTACCCCACTGCAGAAAGCGCGGAAATTCTTCGCTACCCATGTTGCTGCCTCTCCCACGAAGGACGCCCGATGAGCACCATCGCCGCACGCAAAGAATCCAAGACGACAGCACAGGCCGCGGACGAGGCTCCGGCTGAAACTTCGGCTGCCGCGTCAGCTGGCACGACGGCGGCCCGGCCCGCCTCTGCTGACCGGCAAGCGACCCGCGGACAGGTGGATATCACCAACGTCCGTAAGTCCTTCGGCGCCACCGAGGTCCTCAAAGGCGTGTCACTGTCGGTTCCGCCGGGCGGCGTCGCGGTGATCGTGGGCCCCTCCGGTTCGGGCAAGTCCACCCTGCTCCGGACCATCAACCACCTGGAAAAGGTGGACGGCGGCTACATCACCATCGATGGCGAACTGGTGGGTTATGAGGTCCGCGGCAACAAGCTCCATGAGCTCCGTGAGAAGGACATCCTCAAGCAGCGCACCAACATCGGCATGGTGTTCCAGAGCTTCAACCTCTTCCCGCACCTCACGGCACTGGAGAACGTCATCGAAGCGCCGATCGTGGCCCAGAAGCGTTCCAAGGCCGAGGCCCGGAAGCGCGGTTTGGAGCTCCTGGACCGGGTGGGCTTGAAAGACCGCGCCGACGCCTACCCCCGCCAGCTCTCCGGCGGCCAGCAGCAGCGCGTTGCCATCGCCCGGGCGTTGGCACTCGATCCCAAGATCCTGCTCTTCGACGAGCCGACGTCCGCGTTGGACCCGGAGCTGGTCAACGAGGTCCTCGACGTTATCCGGGAACTCGCCACGTCCGGAACCACGCTCATCGTCGTGACCCACGAGATGGGCTTCGCCCGGGACGTCGCGGACACCGTGGTGTTCATGGACGACGGCCTGATCGTCGAGTCCGGCACACCCCAGGACATCTTCGCCAACCCCCGCGAGGAACGCACCCGGAGCTTCTTCTCCAAAGTCATCGAACCAGCTTTCAACATCTAGGACACCCTCCATGCTTCGCACCGCCCACGGCTTCGCCGCTCATGAAACAAAACCGCGCTCAACCAAAAGCCGGCTCCTGGCACTTGCTGTACTTCCCGCCGTCGTGCTTCCTGCGCTGGCGGGGTGCTCCGATCCTGGAGCGTCGGCAGCAAAGCCCGAATCCGAAGCCGCCAAGAACGGAATCGTCTACAACACCTCCGTGGACCAGAACCGGATCCGGGGTGAGAAGGACACGACGGCGGCCGCAGCGGTACCCGCAGCCATCGCGAAGGATGGCAAGCTGACCGTTGCCACCACAGCCGGCTCCATACCGCTGTCCTTCCACGCCACCGACGACAAAACGCCGATCGGCGTGGAAGTGGATATCGCCCAGCTCGTCGCCGACAAGCTCGGCCTGGACCTGGACCTGCAGGTGACGTCGTGGGAGAACTGGCCGCTCAAGACCCAGTCCGGTGACTTCGAGGCCGTCTTCTCCAACGTGGGCATCAACGCCGCCCGCGTGAAGCTGTTCGACTTCTCCACGTACCGTGCCGCGTTCATGGGCTTCGAAGCGAAGAAGAGCTCCAGCTACGACATCAAGGGCTCGGATGACATCTCCGGCCTGAAGATCTCCGTGGGCTCCGGCACCAACCAGGAGAAGATCCTGCTGGCTTGGAACAAGGAGCTCGAAGCGAAGGGCAAGGCTCCCGCCACCCTTCAGTACTACTCCTCCGACGCCGACACCATCCTGGCGTTGTCGTCCGGCCGCACCGACCTGAACCTCGCTCCGTACCCCTCGGTGACCTATCGCGAGAACACCCGCGACGACCTCAAAGTGGTTGGCAAGGTCAACGCCGGATGGCCCTCCGAAACGTTGGTGGCAGCCACCACCCTCAAGGGCAACGGCCTGGCTCCGGCCATCACCGAAGCCCTGAACTCCACCATCAAGGACGGCTCGTACGGCAAGGTCCTGGAACGCTGGGGACTTTCCGAAGAAGCCGTGCCGGAGTCCAAGACCGTCACGGAAGCCACTTTTGGGACGGGAAAGTGAAGTTCCAAGTCCTCGACATCATCTCGCACCTGAAGAATCCGGTGACGGGGGAGATCGTCTCCACTGCTGATCGGCTCAACCAGGTGGTGGAGACGGCTCGCCGCGCGGAGGAACTCGGTTTCGACAGCTTCTCCGTGGGAGAGCGCCACGCCGGCGAGTTCGTCTCGTCATCCCCGACGACGGTCCTCGCCGCGATTGCCGCCGTCACCACCCGGATCCGTCTCCAGACCGGCGTCACCGTACTCTCCGTGTTGGATCCCGTGCGGGTGGCGGAAGACTACGCCACCATCGACCAACTGAGCCGCGGACGCCTGGAGCTCGTGATCGGCAAGGGCAACGAGGTCCTGCAGTACCCGCTGTTCGGGCTGTCCCTCGATGACCAGTGGGACCTGCTCGCGGAAAAGTACGCGCTGCTGCGTACGCTGTGGCGCAAGGAAAGCGTCACGTGGTCGGGGCGCTTCCGGCCCGCGCTGACCGAGCCAACCACGACGACGCCCCGTCCCTTCGCGGGGTCGCCCCGGATTTGGCACGGCTCGGCTACAACCCTGACGTCCGCTGCGCTCGCCGCCAAATGGGGCGATCCCCTGTTCACGGCCAACGCCATCCAGCCGCGCGGGAACTACAAGGTCCTGATCGACCATTACCGCGAAGAGTACGAGCGCCACGGGCACGATCCCCGGCATCAGTACCTCGGCTCGGGCAGCGGTGCCGGCGGTGTGTTCATCGCGGACACCACCCAGGAAGCCATCCGGCAATACGGCCCGGTTTACGAAGGGCTCACTGCCGGGCGCAACGTTCCGGGCAACAACACACCGTTCCGGGACATCCACCACGCCGTGGCAGAGGGACCGGCCCTGGTAGGCAGCCCGGAGCAGGTAATCGACAAGATCCTCAGCTACCACTCGCTGTACAACCACGATCTCCAGTCGATCTCCCTGCCCACCACACTGCCGTTCGAACAGCAGCTGGAGATACTGGAACGCTTCGCCCTGGACGTCATTCCCGCAGTCCGGGCGTCCGCACCGACAACCCTGTGGGAATCCGACGATCCCTTCGGCGGCCGCCCGGAATTCGCCGGCGCCACCGAACCGGACGCCGCAGCAACCGTAACCGCAGACCACGCCTTCAACAGGACGGACAACGCCCATGTCTACGCAAACTGACAGCGCCACGAACACCGCCTCCGGCCTCGAAGCCTTTGACGAGGAATGGCAGGAATGGCACGACGCCCATGAGCGTCACCGTGCCCACCCGCACGGCTTCCTCGCCGTGACCCACCTGCACTGGCTGACCGGCGACGCGACCCGGCTGGAAGGTGCCCCCGGCACCTGGAGTGTGGACGCCGACGTCGTGCGTGTTGTCCTGGAACCGGGCGAAAGCCTGCAGCAGGACGGTGTCGAGCTGAACAACGGGACGGTCCTCGAGCTGGGACCCATTGAGGAACGCGGCGGCATCAACCTGGTATCCGGAGACACCGTGATCGAGGTTGCCAAGCGCGGCGGCGAGTACATCGTGCGTCCCCGAAACCCGGAAAACGCGCTCCTGCGTCAGTACCAGGGCACTCCGGCGTACACGCCCAATGCTGCCTTCGCCGTGGCCGGTACCTTTGTCCCTTTCGAGGTCCCGCGGCCCACCACGGTGGGTGCCGCCGTCGAAGGCATCCAGCACGTGTACGAAGCCCCGGGCGAGATCCGCTTCAAGCTGGCCGGCGAGGAACTCGCGCTGACAGCCTTCAACGGGCATGCCCCGGGTTCCCTGTCCGTGCTGTTCACCGACCAGACCTCCGGCAAGACCACGTACGCGGCCAACCGCTCGCTGTCCGTGGTTCCGGCCGCCGATGGCTCGGTGCGGCTCGATTTCAACCGGGCAGTGAACCTGCCGTGCGCCTACACAGACCTTGCGACCTGCCCGCTGCCTCCCGCCGAAAACCGGCTCCCGGTGGCCATTGAAGCCGGCGAGAAGATTCCCTACGAACGTCAGGACCAGAAGTGAGCATTGCCAAGAAGGCCGGGTTCCTGGCCATTGAACTCGATGGTGCCGGGTACGCAAACCTTGCCCGCGCCGTCCTCGACGCCGAGTCCGCGGGCTTCCACGCGGCAACCTTCAAGGACACCCCGGACGCCGGTCGCGCGAACGCCCTGCAACGGGCGGCCTTTGCCGGACCAATCACACGGACCATCGCCGTGGTCCCCGAGGTAGACACTGTATATACGGAGCCGTTCCACATTTCCACACAGCTTGCCAGCCTGGACTACGTGTCCGGCGGCAGGGCCGGGTGGATTGCCACGGCGGCGGAGTCGCCCGAGGCCGCTGCCGCCGTCGGACGTTCCTTTGTCACGGGTAACGCTCTTGCACAGGAAGCTGCCGCCTCGATCGAAGCAGGCCGCCGGCTCTGGGATTCCTGGGAAGACGACGCCGTGATCCGCGATGTCGCCACGGGGCGCTACCTGGACGTCGACAAGCTTCACTACGTGGATTTTGAAACCCCGGCTGACTTCAGTGGCACGCCGTATTCCGTGAAGGGACCGTCCATCATCCCCAGGCCCCTGCAAGGCCAGTTGCCCGTGCTGGCAGCTGCGAAGCTGGTGGGCGAAGGCCAGGTTCCGGTTGAGGCGGTGGACGCTGTCCTGGTGTCCGCGCCGACGCCCGAGCTGCTGACTGCCGAAATCCGGGATGTCCGCGCACGGCTGGGCGGCTCGGTGGCGATTGTGGCGGAGCTCGACGTCATCCTGGACGCACGCGGGCAAAGCGCGGCCTCACGCCCGGTGGCCTCACCCGAGGCGGCCCTGTCCGACAGCGAACGGGCGCGTTACACCGGCCCCGCCGATGGACTCATCGAGCTCCTTGAGGTGCTGCTCGCCGAGGCCGACGGAGTCCGCCTCCACCCCGCGGCCCTGGAGGTGGAACTGGAGGAACTGTCACGGCTGGTCCTCCCGGAGCTCCGGCGCCGCGGTTCATTGCGGCCGCCCGTCCTGGATGGGACGTTCCGCGATGTACTCGGCCTGGAGCGCCCCCAGAGCCGCTATTCGACATCTGCCGCGGCCGTCGCCGCAGGAAAGCAGGGACCAGCATGACACGCGATATCTTCCAGCCGAGCGGCCGGATCCAGTTCGGTATCTTCTTCCAGGGCGTCAACTCCGGCACCATCTGGAAAGCGGCCGAATCCGGTTCGCAGACCGACTTCGAATCGTTCCGCCACATCGTGCAAACGGCTGAGCGTGGCAAGTTCGCCGCGTTCTTCCTGGGGGAAGGGCTGCGGCTCCGCGAACACCTCGGGCGCCCGCATGCCCTGGATGTCGCCGGACGGCCCGATGCCCAGACCATGCTCGCTGCTTTGGCGTCCGTGACGAAGAACATCGGCCTGGTGGCTACGCAGAACACTACCTACAACGACCCCGCAGACCTTGCACATCGTTTGTCCTCGCTGGACCTCATCTCCGGCGGGCGGGCAGCCTGGAACGTGGTGACGACGGACAACGCCTGGACCGGCGCAAACTTCCGCCGCGGCGGTTACCTTGACCACGCCGATCGCTACAAGCACGCCGAGGCTTTCGTCGAAACCGCCAAGCGGATCTGGGACTCCTGGGACACGCCCACCGGCCCTGCACGCCGGGTAGTGCACCAAGGGCAGCACTACACCGTGGATGTCACCCCGCGCTTGCCCCGCAGTGCCCAGTACCGGCCCGTGCTGTTCCAGGCCGGCGACTCACCCGAGGGCCGCGACTTCGCTGCCCGACAAGCGGACGTCATCTTCTCCGCGCACCCCAAGTTCGATGACGCCGTCGAGTTCCGGCGCGACATCGTTTCCCGTTCCGTAGCCGCTGGACGGGGTGCGAACGCGGTGCAGATCATGCCTGCCAGCGAATTCATCCTTGCCGCCACGGACCAGGAAGCCCAGGAGAAGAAGGCCTGGGTCCGTAGCCTGCAGATCGGACCCCAGCAGGCGATTGCCTACCTGGAACAGTTCTGGGGCCGCGAGCTTTCCTCCTACGATCCCGATGGCCCCCTCCCGGAGATCGATCCCGTGGTGGAGGAAACGTCCGAAACCCGTGGCAGCGGATTCCACGGTGCCAAGGCACGGCAGCTTGCCGATCAGTGGAGGGCCGAGGCCAAGGACAAGGGCTTGAGCATCCGGCAGTTCGTCACCTCAAAGACAGCACGCATCGATGCTACCTTTACCGGTTCCTACACCGCCGTCGCCGACCACCTCGCCGAATACGCCAGGGTTGGTGCCGTGGACGGCTTCAACATTTCGCCATGGCTCATCCCCACCGGCCTGGACGAGATCGTGAACCACCTCGTGCCCGAACTCCAGGACCGGGGCGTGTACCCCACGGAGTACCGGGGCACCACGCTCCGCGAAAACCTGGGCCTGGAAACGCCCGTGCGTTCCTGATGAAGCGTGCAGATTCTGCTGGATCATTCCGTTGGCGCCGGCGAAAAACCCCGGAAACGCGGGGGCCGTTCCGCCTGCTCCTGGCAATGATCCAGCAGAATTCCGCATCGGAGGGCGGGGATGATGCCCGTTCGACGGTGAAGCTCCAGCTGACGGTGTGGGGGCAGTCCCTCTAATGGACCGCTAGAGCAGTTCCCGGAACACGTCCCAGCCGTTGCCGACCGGGCCGTACGGACCATAAAGCCCTGTGGTGGCAGCGCCTGTGGAGTACAGGACAAGATCGCCGTTCTGGTTGATGGCAACCAGGTTGTTGTACTTCTGATGAGCGAAGCTGCCCAGGCCCGACACATCCCGGAACGTGTTCCAGCCGCTGCCCATGAACGCGGGAACACCCCAGCCGCCCTGGCCGTCGGTGGGGTACAGCTGGAGGCCGCCGCTGTGGTCGCGGCCGAAGATCTCCACTGTGCCGTCGCCGTTCATGTCGCCGCTGGTGATGATCTTGTTCATGACCTGCCAGCCCCAGCCCACCTTGCCGGGCGCCAGCCACCCGCCCTCGCCATCTCCCGGGTACAGGAACAGATCGCCCGCGGGATTCCGGGCAAGGACATCGTTGTAGCCGTCGCCGTTGAAGTCCCCGGGACCCACGATCGAGTCGAAGATGTTCCAACCGGCGCCCACCTGGCGGGCAGGAAGCCAGCCGCCGTCGCCGTCACCCGGGTAGAGGAACAGCTGGCCCGCTGAGTTCCTGGCAAGGAGGTCATTGAATCCGTCGCCGTCAAAGTCGCCGGGCGAGAAGACAATGTTGAACATGTTCCAGCCCGCCCCTACCTGCCGGGGTTCGTCCCATGTTCCCCAGTACGCGGGGCAGGGTCCCTCGCAGGCGCCCTTGTAATACGTGTAGGTCCGCGGGTACAGGATCAGCCGGCCGTCGGGGGTCCGGGCCAGGGGTTCGAAGTTGCCCCTGCCTGTCCAGCCCATTGCCCGGTTGGACGCTTTGATCGGCGCGGTTTCCGCACTCAATTGCGTGCCTGTGGGGCAGCCGGGCTCGCCGGGAGTCAACGGATGGACACGCAACGAGATCCTGGAGCCCTGGTCTTCGGGCAGGACCTTCAGGGTTTCGCCTTGGCGTTCCTGGGGTAGGGTCTCACCGTCGCGCAGCCACTCCAGGGTGATGCCGTCGCTGGAACCGTCGGGGTTCCTGCAACCCCAGTAGTCGTAGTTGTACTGGCGGCGCATCTCGGACCCAACGTACGGAACGCCGTCGATGTACGGAGTTGGCTGGTAGTCGGCAAGGGCAGGTCCGGCGCCCACCAGCCCGGATGCCAGGAGGCCCGTTGCCATTGCAGTAGTGGTTGCACGTCTTAGCAGACGCGATCGAATCAACAAGCGCGCTCGAAAGTTCCCCATTTTCCCCCCGGAAAGTATCGCGTCATGGCCGCGTGGTGTGTGCTGAGGTTACCGCATTCCGGGGAGGCGTGGTCAGCTGTTGCCCGGGGCCACCATGAACACGTCGACGGGGTCCTCGGATTCCAGGACGAAGCCGTGCCGTTCGTAAAGACGCCGGGCCGGGCTTCCCTGGAGCACGTCCAGGCGGAAGGGGCGTTCGTCCACCGATGCGCCCATCACATGCCGGAGAACGGCCCCGCCAAGACCCTTGCCCTGATGTGCCGGGGCGATGAAGAAATGTTCTATCCACCGGGCGTCCGCTTCGGGCCTGACCGCGATCACTCCGGCGTCGACGCCGTCGCTATGGATGACGTAGGTTTGCTCCGGCTCGAAGGCGGCAAGGAAGCGCTCGCGGACGCGCGCGGGGTCGAAGCGTCCGAGGCGTTCCAGGTCCGGCCGCATCACCACGGCGCGAAGCTCGGCAATCCAGGCGGCATCGGTGGCTACGGCGGGGCGGAGGACAAAGTCAGGCATGGATCAAGCCTATGCGGGACGGCCGAACCATAGGATGAAAGCTGACGAAAGGTGCAGCCACAATGGTCACACGCGAAGAAGTAGAAGCAGCATACGCCCGGACATCGGGCTGGGTGCGGCACACGCCCCTTGCTGAAAGCGGGAACCAGGAGCCGTACCACTTGTGGTTCAAGTGCGAGTACATGCAGCACACAGGCTCGTTCAAGGCCCGCGGTGCCTTCAACCGGCTGCTCACCGCCAGGGAGAACGGTGAATTGGATCCCGGAGTCGGCATCGTGGTGGCTTCCGGTGGAAACGCCGGCCTGGCGAACGCATTTGCGGCAGCGAAGCTCGGCGTTCCCGCCACCGTGTTCGTCCCCGAATCGGCTCCGGCGAACAAGGTCCACAAGCTGTACGCCGTTGGGGCCACAGTAGTCCAAGGCGGTGCCGAGTACGCCGAGGCCTACGCCGCCGCCGTGAAGTTCGCGGAGGAAAAAGGCGCTGTCTATTGCCACGCGTACGACCAGCCGGAGATCGTGGCGGGTGCCGGTGGCGTCGGCCTTGAGCTGCTGGATGAACTGCCCGACGTCGATACCATCCTGGTTGCCGTAGGTGGAGGCGGGTTGATGGGCGGCATTGCCGCAGCCGTTGAGGGGAGGGCCCATGTGGTGGGCGTCGAACCGGAGACGGTTCCCACGCTGCACACCGCGCTGGCCCAGGGCGAACCGGTTGATGTGGCCGTCTCCGGCATTGCCGCCGATTCCCTGGGTGCCCGGCGGATCGGCGAGATCGGTTTCGGGGTCGCCCGCCGGACCGGGGTAGAGAGCGTCCTGGTCACGGACCAGGACATCGTCGACGCCCGGCGTGCCTTGTGGGAGAAGCACAGGATCGTGGTGGAACACGGCGCTGCCGCGGCCTACGCGGCCCTGCTGTCAGGGGCGTACACACCGAACGACGGCGAGACCGTGGCGGTTGTTCTCTGCGGCGCCAACACGGACCCCGCCCACTTCTAGGCGCACCAAAGCAGGGGACAGCAAACGCTCCTTCGAGCGGTCATCGCGACATGTGCTGTCCCCTGCTTGGGGTGGGGTACTACTTCTTGGGCAGGCCTGCCGGGTTCAGCTCGGACGCCGGGATGGCCTCGGAGGACAGTCCCCAGCGGTCCAGGATCTTGCCGTAGTTGCCGTCCTTGATGAGGGTATTGAGGGCAGCTTGCGCGGCGACGGCCAAGCCGTTGCCCTTCTGGGTGGTGAAAGCAATTTCGGCCTTCAGGGGCCAGCCTCCCTCAAGGGTGCCCACCTCCTTGGTTTTGCCGTCCTTGGCAGCCTTGTACGCGGCGGAGGCGTTGGGTCCGAACGTCAGGTCCGCACGTCCGGACTGGAGGGCGAGCTGGGAGGCGGAGTCGTCGTCGTAATACTGGAACTCAACCGGCTTCAGCCCGTTCTTCTTGTTCTCCTCGTCCCAGCGCACCAGGATTGCTTCCTGGTTGGTGCCCGAGCCGACGATGATGCGCTTGCCTGCGACGTCCTTGGGTTCCTTCACTGTTGAGATGTCGGAGTCGGCCTTGGCGTAGAAGCCCAGGAGGTCGTTGCGGTAGGTGGCGAAGTCGAACTTTTCCTTACGGGCCTCGGTGACCGTGACGTTGGAGAGGACGGCCTCGTACTTTCCGGATTCGACACCCAGCGGCCAGTCGGCCCACGCAACCGGCAGCACCTCGACCTGCAATCCCAGGGTCTCGCCCACAGCGTAGGCGATATCCACTTCGCTGCCGATCAGCGTCTTGTTGTCAGTGGCGAACGTGCTCAACGGGGGAGTGCCGCCTGTGGTCACCACGGTCAGTTTGCCGTCGGCTTTGATGGCGTCGGGGACCAAGGCTGCCGCAGCGGAATCCACGGCCACTTTGATGCGGTCCTGCTGCGGGGTCAGGTTGAATTGTTTGGTTGCGCTGGATGAAGCGTTCGACGCCGGCGCTGACGCGGCTGCCGTGGCTCCTGGATCCGAGCATGCCGTCAACCCCAGCAGTGCGGTGGCGGCCAGCGCCGCGGTGATGCCGGATGCGGCGGTAAAACGTGCCATGGGTTCTCCTCGAAGGGCTCTGATGCGTAGTCGTGGCTGCAACTATCCGGCAGGCCCGCGAGGGTGGTCAAAGCGCTCCGAAACCCTGGGATACAGGGGTTCACGGCAGTTAATCAGGCGTCGAACAGGGTCACAAAGGCCGGGCCCGAACAGCACGCGACGCAACTCACAGAAATAAGCCGGGTGCCGCCGTCGTTGTCGCTAGAGTGCCCGGAAAGCAGAAGCGGGCGCCGCGAAACGTACCGAAAGGCTTCACCGTGACTGTTCCTCTTTCCATCCTCGACCTGGCAACCATCGGGAAGGGCCAGACGGTGGCGGAGAGCCTTGCGGGCAGTGTCGCCATGGCGCAGAAGGCCGAAGAGCTTGGCTACCGTCGGGTCTGGTACGCCGAGCACCACAACATGTCCGCCATCGCGTCGTCGGCCACGAGCGTGCTGATCGCCCACGTCGCCGCGCACACCAACACCATCCGCCTGGGCGCCGGCGGTGTGATGCTGCCCAACCACTCGCCGTTGACCATCGCCGAACAGTTCGGCACCTTGGAGACGCTCCACCCGGGACGCATCGACCTCGGTTTGGGACGTGCCCCCGGCAGCGACCAGAACACCATGCGTGCGCTGCGCCGTGACCACACATCCTCCGACAGGTTCCCGCAGGACGTCCTGGAACTGCAGGGCTACCTCACAGGCCCCACCCGCATCCAGGGTGTCGAAGCGACGCCAGGCAAGGGCACCAACGTGCCGCTGTACATTCTGGGTTCCTCGCTCTTCGGCGCGCAGCTGGCCGCCCAGCTGGGTTTGCCGTACGCCTTCGCTTCACACTTCGCCCCGGCCGCGCTGCAGGACGCCGTGGCTGTTTACCGGCGTGAGTTCAAGCCCTCGGAACAGTTGTCTGAGCCGTACGTGATCGCGGGAGTGAACGTCACGGCGGCGGACACCAATGCCGAGGCGCAGGCCATCAACCTGGCAGTGAAGCGTGCACGGGTCTCCCTGTTCTTCGGTGGCGGACGCGAGTTCACGGATGACGAAGCGGATATGGTCCTCGACTCCCCGCAGGGCCAGCACATCGCCCAGATGATGAAGTTCTCGGCCGTAGGCACCAAGGACGTTGTCCGCGAGTACCTGGATGAGTTCGCCCGGTTCGCAGACGCAGACGAATTGATCGTGGCCCACCAGAGCATCGGCACTGCGGAGCGTTTGCGGTCCGTGGAGCTGCTTGCCGAGGTAGCTGGCCTGGTACCGGCGTAAACACCCGCATAAATCCAAGGAAAAGCTTTACTCGTTTGCAATCTACTAGGTAGTCAAGCGAAACCGTCCGGGCGGAGACTGTAGTTATCCGCTTCGGAAGGATCCGCCATGCCCACGCACTTGAATCAATCAGTCGCCGACTCCGCGCTGCTGATGAAATCGCTCCCGCTTGGCCTCCTCCGGACGGTCCTTCAATCCGACGCGCACAACGGCATCACCCCTGAGCTGTTCGCGGAGCTTAAGGTCCTGGCCAGGGTTCCCGGCCTCCTGGTGGCCTGCAACTACGGCGGGACGCTCTGCTCGGCGGAGGGAGTATCCACCGAGACGCTGCCCTTGGACAGCGCAGCGGTGGCGCTCCGGGCTCTCGCAGCCCTCCCGAACACCCACGCAGCCATCATTTCCGGCAGGTCTTTGCGGGACCTGGCAGCAGTGTCCCGGCTTCCGGCCGAGGTCCATTTGGTGGGTTCCCACGGGGTGGAGTTCGACATGGGCTACGCCTACACGCTTTCCCTCGCCACGGAGCAGTTGCTCCAACAGGTAGCTACGGCGTTGACCGAGGCCGTGGGATTCGAGAAGGGCATCAGCGTTGTCCGAAAGCCCGTAGGCGTTGCTGTCCACACCCGGCCGGCCACGCCCGAGGTTGTGGACCGGGCGGTGTACGCCTCGCAGAAGATCGCGATCGAATTCGGCCTCTACTTCATCATCGACGGAACGGTGCTGGACCTCACGGTGGAGGAGCCGGCGAAGGGCCAAGCCCTGGAGCAGCTCCGCGCCCGGTTGGGCGTCAGCGCGGCACTGTATGCGGGCGATGCCGAGAGCGACGAAAAAGCGCTGGCCACTTTGCGGGGGCCGGACCTCGGTTTGCATGTGGGGCCCGGAAGCACGACGGCGGCACACACCCTTCCGGATCCGGAAGCCTTTGCGCACGTGCTGGCCTTGCTGTTCGAGCTGCGGCGGGCATGGCTCTTCGGCGAAGACGCAGTGGGCCTGGAACGACACTCGATGATCGGCAACGGAAGCTCCACGGCCTTGCTTACGCCGGATGCCAAGGTCTGCTGGATGAGCCACCCGTTGCCCGATTCGGGCTCTCTGTTCGCCCATATCCTCGGTGGCGACCCTGCCGGCCACTTCAGTATCGAACCGGCGAAACCGTCGCAGGTGCTGGCCCAGCGCTACGTGGACAACACCATGATCGTGGAAACCCGTTGGGCAGACGTTACCGTGACGGACTACCTGGAACCCGCCCCGGAGGGGATCACCAGCCTGGTCCGGGTGTTGTCCGGAACGGGGTCGGCCCGCGTGGTCTTCGCTCCGCGGCCCGACTACGCCAACGCACCGTTCAGCATGGAAATCCGCGGCGACGAGGTCCATATCCTTGGCACCTCGGATCCGATCATCCTGTCCGCTCCCGGGGTTGCCTTCTCCATCACCAGCGACGGCCGCTACGCCACTGCTACAGCTGAAGTCGCCCTCAGCGACGGGCCTGTGGTCCTCAATATGCGCTGTGGGGATACCGAGCCGCCGCTCCCGGACCCGGCCGGCGAGCCCCACCGTCGTGCCGCCGTCGGGCAGGTTGCGCGTGAGTGGGTCAAAGCACTGCAGCTGCCCACCATCAAAACTTCGCTGGTGCGGCGCTCCGCGCTGGTCCTCAAGTCGCTGGTCCACGAGCCCACCGGTGCCGTCCTGGCTGCGCCCACCACGTCCCTTCCGGAAGGAATCGGCGGAACCCGGAACTGGGATTACCGGTACTGCTGGCTGCGCGACGGATCCATGACCGTGAACTCGCTGGTGTCCTTGGGATCCACGGAGGAAGCGGACGGGTTCCTGCGGTGGCTGGGCCGTATCCTGGACAACGCCCCCGGCCCGGAATGGCTGCACCCCCTTTACTCGGTGACTGGCTCACCGTTGTCTACGGAGGCCATCGTGGAGAGCCTGCCGGGGTACGCGGGGTCCAGGCCTGTACGGATCGGGAACGCAGCGGACCACCAGGTGCAACTGGACGTGTTCGGCCCCATCGCCGAGCTGATCCATGATCTGTCGGAGCGGCGCGGATTCCTGCCGGACGAGCACTGGTTCCTGATGGAGCAAATGGCGCATGCGGTGCTGGCCCGCTGGCATGAGCCCGACCACGGGATCTGGGAAGCGCGCCGCCCGCCTCGCCACCACGTCTATACCAAGGTCATGTGCTGGGTCACGCTGGACCGGGCGCTGCGTGCTGCTGCCCTGCACGGCCGGACGCCGCACGCGGACTGGGCACCCACGGCGGCGACGATCCGTGAGGAAGTCCTTCGCGAGGGCTGGGATTCGTCGGCGCGGTCCTACACCGTGGCCTACGACAGCCCGGACCTCGACGCCGCAGTTCTCCACGTCGGATTGTCCGGCCTCTTGGACGTCCAGGACCAGCGGTTCCTGGATACCGTGACTGCGGTGGAGCGGGAGCTGCGCGTCGGCCCTACCGTCTTCCGGTACAGGTACGACGACGGTTTGCCGGGTCTGGAGGGCGGCTTCCACATTTGCACCACCTGGCTGATTGAGGCGTACCTCGCGGTGGGGCGACTGGACGATGCGCTGGAACTGTTCAACCAGTTGGTGGCCCTGTTCGGTCCCACCGGGCTGCTGCCCGAGGAGTATGATCCGGGCACGGAAACGCACCTCGGCAACCATCCCCAGGCCTACTCACACCTCGGCTTCATCCGCTGCGCGCAGCTCCTGGACCACTACCTGGCCAGCGCCGACGTGGAGTAACGCTGGTTGGGTCAGGTAAGCAGCAGTGCGACGGCGATCATCGCCGGCACTGCCACGATCGTGGTGATGAGCACGGTGTCCTTGGCGACGGTAATTCCCGCCTGGTAACGGTTGGCGGCCACGAACACGTTCTGGGCTGTGGGCAGCGCCGCGGTCACCACCACCGCGAACAGCGCATGGCCGTCCATCCCGAGGGCGAAGCGGGCGAAAAGATAAGCCACCAACGGGTGCACGACCAGTTTGAAGCCGCTGGCCAACAGGGTGTCGAGCCGGCGTCCTGCGGACTTCTGCAGGGGCCTGGAACCGTTCAGGCTCATCCCGAACGCCATCAGCATCGCAGGAATCGCGGCCCCGCCAATGAGGTGGATCGGCTCGAGAATAAGCGTTGGCACCTGGAAACCGGTGCCCGCCACCAGAAGGCCCAATGCTGAGCCCACGATCATGGGGTTCCGCACGATCATCAGGACGAAGCGCAGGGGGGTGGTCCGATGTGAACTGGTACTGGCATCGAGGGCCATCAGGTACATGGGGGTGAAAAACGCCAACTGGAAGATCAACAGCGGTGCCACATAGCTCGCATCGCCCAGGACGAACACGGCGATGGGGATCCCCAGGTTGGCTGAATTGGCCAGCGACGCACTCATGGAAGACATGAGCGCTTCGGGCATGCTGCGCTTCAACCAGAGCTTTACGATCAGGAAGAACAGCAGGCCGGTGATGACGGCGCCGACGGCCGTGACCAACAACGGAGCGGCGAAAACATCATGCAGTTTCGCCTTGCTCAAGGTCTCGAAGAGGAGCGCGGGGCTAGCCACGAAGAACGTCAGGGAACTTAACACGGAGCGGGCGTTGTCACCGAGGATGCCGCGACGGCCAACGAACATGCCCACCAGGATGATGGCCCAGACAACGAAAAACCCGGACAGGACGCCGATCATGACGGCGTGCCGGCGGGGATTTGTTGGATCACGAACTACAGCCTAGCCAGAACAGCCGCGTGAGTAAGCGTTTTCAGGCGACCGTCCCGATATTTGGACCCTGAACGCGCACGACGCCGGCACCCTGGTGAGTGCCGGCGTCGGGCGTTGCTGTGGGAACCTAACTGAGGTGCGCTGCGTTGCTGAGCGCGTGCGGCGGGCGCATGAGCCCGGGGGTGTGGCCCTCGGCGGGGTCGTTGCCAAGCTGCAGGATTTTGTTGTCCTTGCCGACATGAACCACCCTGGGTTCGTAGGCCCGGGCCTCTTCCGTGGTCATTTCCGCATAGGTGATGAGAATGACGGTATCGCCGACGTGGACCATGTGCGCGGCCGCGCCGTTGATGCCGATCACGCCGGACCCGCGCTCGCCGGCGATGGTGTAAGTCTCCAGCCGGGCGCCGTTGGTGACGTCAACAATGGACACGAGTTCGCCGGGAAGGATGTCGGCCGCATCCAGCAGGTCCAGGTCGACAGTGACCGAACCGACGTAGTGGAGGTCGGCATGGGTCACCGTTGCACGGTGGATCTTGGACTTGAACATTGTGCGGATCATAGTGGGACCAGTTTAGCGCGGGACCCTCACCCGGCGCTGTGACGTACCAGACTCGGAGCCTGCCGTGGAGCGGGAGATTCACAACCACGAGACCGGGGCCTGTTGCTTCCTGACCTTGTTCAAATGCAGGATGGCCGCGGATCAAACTCACTTGGTTGATCCGCGGCCGCATCCGGTTCAAAGAGGGTCAGGACCGGCTGGACTGCAAGGCGCCGGCCGGCTCGTATCGCAGCAGTTCCGTCCCTGCGGCCACGAGTACGCGCAGCTCACCCAACCCACCCTTGACCAAGCCTGCGGCCCTCGCCTGCACCAGCACATTGCCCAGCGCTGTTGCTTCGACCGGCCCCGCGACCACCTGTTTGCCCGTTGCGTCAGCAGTGAGCCGGCACAGGAGCCGGTTCTGCGAGCCGCCGCCCACAATATGCACCACGCTGGTGCTTCGCCCCGTGAGCCGCTCTGCGTCGGCCAGCGTGCGGGCGTAACCGGCAGCGAGGCTGTCCATGATGCAACGCACGACGGCGGCAGGCCGGTCCGGGAGTACCGCGCCGGTGTTGCGCACGGCTGCGCGGATCCGGTCCGGCATGTTGTCCGGTGCTGTGAAGCGGGGGTCGTCGGCGTTGATCCGGGGCCCACCGGCAGGCAGTGCCGCCGCGGAATCCAGCAAGGCGGTGAGCGCTTGCGTGTGGCCCTCGGCGGCCCATGCCCTTTGGCATTCGCTGAGCAGCCACAGGCCACCGACGTTGCGGAGGTACCGGATGGTGCCGTCCACGCCGCGTTCGTTGGTGAAGTTGGCTTTCCGGCTGGTTTCGTTGAGGACCGGCTGGGGGAGCTCGACGCCTACCAAGGACCACGTGCCCGAGGAGATGTAGGCGAAATCCTGGTCCGCAGCGGGAACTGCGGCGACGGCGGATGCGGTGTCGTGCGAACCGACGGCCACCACTTTCGTGTCCGCCGGAAGGCCCGTCCGGTCAAGGATCTCCGGCAAGAGCGTTCCCACCGTTTCGCCGGGTTGGATCAGCGGAGGGAAGACGTTGCGGGGCAGGCCGAGGGCGTCCTGGAATTCCGTGGCCCACTCTCCGGTGATGGCGTCGAAGAGCCCGGTGGTGGAGGCATTGGTGGCTTCCGTCCGGCGCTCACCCGTCAGCAGGAAAGCAATCAGATCGGGGATCAGGAGAGCTTGCAGCCCTTCAAGGTTCGGCTCCGCGGCCAGTTGATACACGGTGTTGAACTGCAAGTACTGCAATCCCGTGGCGGCATAGAGCTTTTCCGGGGAAACGGCCGCATGGACGCGCTCCACAGCGGCCCGGCTGCGTTCGTCGCGGTAGCTGTAGGGCTGCGCGGTCAGTTCGCCGGCTTTGTTCACCAAGCCGTAGTCAACGGCCCAGGTGTCGATGCCGATGCTCACGATGCGCTCGCCGTGCCCCCGCGCCACGGTCGCCGCCGCTGCCAGCCCATTGAGCACCTCAGCGAAGAGGGCGTCGAAATCCCAGCGGAGGCCGCCGTCGAGCTCTATGACTCCGTTGGGGAAGCGGTGGATCGTCTCAAGGGAGACACCTGTGGCGGGGGAGACGCGGCCCAGCATGACGCGGCCGGAGGAAGCGCCGATGTCGATGGCTGCGAAAACCTGGTCTGTCTGCGGTGAGGACACCGCCCCGGCGTGTGCCGGGGCGGTGTCCGTGGTGGTTCCGGTGGTCACTGGTGCTCCTAGCGGAGGAAGGCTGCTGCCACGCCGGCGTCCACGGGAATGTGCAGGCCGGTGGTGTGGGAGAGCTCGTTGCTGGTGAGCACGGACGCGGCGTTGGCGACGTGTTCGGGCAGGACTTCGCGCTTGAGGAGCGTGCGTTGGGCGTAGTACTTGCCCAGTTCCTGCTCGTCCACGCCGTACACGGCTGCTCGCTTTGCGCCCCAGCCGCCGGCGAAGATGCCGGAGCCCCGGACCACGCCGTCGGGGTTGATGCCGTTGACGCGGATACCGTGATCGCCCAGTTCGGCGGCGAGCAGGCGGACCTGGTGGGCTTGGTCTGCCTTGGTGGCGGAGTACGCGATGTTGTTCGGGCCGGCGAACACGGAGTTCTTGGAGGAGATGTAGATGATGTCCCCGCCCATGCCTTGGTCGATCATGACCTTTGCCGCGGCCTTGGACACCAGGAACGAGCCCTTGGCCATGACGTTGTGCTGGAGGTCCCAGTCCTTCTCGGTGGTTTCCAGCAGCGGCTTGGAAATGGAAAGGCCGGCGTTGTTGACCACCAGGTCCAGGCCGCCGAACGCGAGCACGGCTTCCTGGATCGCGGCAGCGATCTGGGCTTCGTCGGTCACGTCGGCCTGGACGCCGATGGCGACGTCCGGACCGCCCAGTTCCTCGGCGACCTTTTGCGCGTTCTCAAGGTTCAGGTCGGCAATCACCACGCACGCGCCGTCGGACGCCAAGCGGGTGGCGATCGCCTTGCCGATGCCCGACGCCGCACCGGTCACCAGCGCGATGCGGGTGGCGTGGGACTTGGGCTTGGGCATCCTGGCGAGCTTGGCTTCCTCCAGGGCCCAGTACTCGATGCGGAATTTCTCGGATTCCTCGATCGGGGCGTAGGTGGAGATGGCCTCGGCGCCGCGCATCACGTTGATGGCGTTGATGTAGAACTCGCCGGCGACGCGTGCGGTCTGCTTGTCCTTGCCAAAGGAGAACATACCCACGCCCGGGACCAGTACGATCGCCGGGTCCGCGCCACGGAGCGCCGGTGAATCAGCGTCAGCGTGCCGGTCGTAGTACGCCTGGTAGTCCTCGCGGTAGGCGGCGTGCAGTTCCTTGAGGCGCGCCACGGAGTCTTCGATCGAGGCATCGGCCGGCAGGTCCAGCACCAGCGGCTTGACCTTGGTGCGGAGGAAGTGGTCCGGGCAGGAGGTGCCCAGCGCGCCCAGGCGCGGGTGCTCACCCGAGGCAAGGAATTCAAGCACGACGGCGTCATCGCTGAAGTGCCCCAGCTGCGGTTTGTCAGTGGAGGCCAGGCCGCGGATCACCGGAGCGAGGGCCGCAGCCTTGGCCCTGCGCTCAGCTTCGGGGAGGGCGCCGTAGCCGGGGAGCGGGGCACCGAAGGGCTCGGCCTTGCCGTTGTCCTTGATGTAGTTCTCTGCCTGGTCGATGATCCACAACGAGTTGGCCTCGGCCTCTTCGCTGGTGGCACCCCAGGCGGTGATGCCGTGGCCGCCCAGGATGGTGCCGATGGCCTGCGGGTTGGCTTCCTTGATCGCGGCAATGTCCAGGCCCAGCTGGAAACCGGGACGACGCCACGGCACCCACACCACCTTGTCGCCAAAGACCTTGGAGGTCAGGGCTTCGCCGTCAACGGCGGTTGCGATCGCGATGCCCGAGTCCGGGTGAAGGTGGTCAACGTGGGCGGCGTCCACCAGGCCGTGCATGGCGGTATCGATCGACGGCGCGGCGCCGCCCTTGCCGTGGAGGCAGTAATCGAAGGCGGCCACCATTTCGTCTTCGCGCTCGACGCCGGGGTAAACGGACTTCAGTGCCTGCAGCCGGTCCAGCCGGAGTACTGCGAGGTTCTCCGCTTTCAGGGTGCCGAGGTCGCCGCCGGAGCCCTTGACCCAAAGAAGCTCTACGTCCTGACCCGTGACGGGGTCCTTCTCTGTGCCCTTGGCGGAGGTGTTGCCGCCGGCGAAGTTGGTGTTCCGCTTGTCCGCACCGAGGCGGTTGGAACGGGAGATCAGTTCTTCAACAGTGGTGTTGGTAGTCATGCTTAGGCGCCCCATCCGGCTTGCTGGCCGCCTGCGCGGTCCTCGTTGATCTTCTTCTGGTATCCGCTGGCCTTGTAAGCGGCCATTGGGTCGGCGGGCAGGCCGCGGGATTCGCGCCACTCGGCCAGGACCGGGCGGACATCGGTGTAGAAGGCATCGTTGAAGATGCCGTTTGCCGCCAGGACGTCCCCGGCGCGCTGGGCTTCGCTGAGTGCGGCGGTGTCCACCAGCAGGGCGCGGGCCGTCATTTCCTGGACGTTCAGCACCGAGCGGATCTGGCCCGGGATCTTCTCTTCCAGGTTGTGGCACTGGTCCAACATCAGGGCGACGCCGGATTCTTTTCCGAAACCGCCGCCACGAATGACCTCGTGCATGATACGGAACAGCTGGAACGGATCCGCCGCGCCCACAATCAGGTCGTCATCGGCGTAGAAGCGGGAGTTGAAGTCGAAGGAACCCAGCTTGCCCAGGCGAAGGAGCTGCATCACGATGAACTCGATGTTGGTGCCCGGGGCGTGGTGGCCGGTGTCCAGGCAGACAAAGGCCTTCTCGCCCAGGGCAAGGGTCTGCGCGTAGGACGTGCCCCAGTCCGGAACATCGGTGTGATAGAAAGCCGGCTCGAAGAACTTGTACTCAAGGACCAGGCGCTGCTCATCGCCCAGGCCCGCGTAGATTTCCTGGAGGGACTCAGCCAGGCGGTCCTGGCGGCCGCGGATATCGTCCTGGCCCGGGTAGTTGGTGCCATCGGCGAGCCAGATCTTCAGATCGCGCGAACCCGTGGCGTGCATGATCTCGATGCACTCCAGATGGTGGTCAATCGCGCGGCGGCGGACGGACTCGTTGGACGAGGTCAGGGAGCCGAACTTGTACTCGTCATCCTGGAACGTGTTGGAGTTGATGGTGCCCAGCCCCACCCCGAGGCCCTCGGCGTACCCGCGCAGGGCAGCGTAGTCGTCAACCTTGTCCCACGGAATGTGCAGCGCCACGGTGGGGGCCAGGCCGGTGAGCTCGTGGACCTTCGCGGCGTCGGCGATCTTTTCCTGCACGGTGCGCGGCGTGCCCGGGGTGCCGAAGACCTTGAACCGGGTCCCGGAATTGCCGTAAGCCCAGGACGGCACTTCAATGGCCAGTTCTCCCAGGCGGCCCAGGGCCGATTCTGTGGTGTTCATGATTGTTCCTTCTGGTGTCCGATGGTGGTGTCTGTATGTACTGGCGTGGCCCCGTTTGTGACGTTGCCGGCGTCGGCCAGTTGGTCTTCAAGGTTGAAAACTTCTTCGATGACTTCGAAACCCTGGTCCGGAGGGAGGTTGCTGTTCGCGAACAGGGCGGCCATTTCCGCTTGCCAGCGGTTATTGACGTCCGTGAGGGCCATACGGGCCTGTGCTGCCGCGTAGTCTTCGCATTCCAGGTAACCGATCAATTGACCGTCGGGTGCCAGGAACAGCGAGTAGTTGTTCCACCCTGCGTCCTTCAAGGCCGTCAACATCTCAGGCCAGACGGCGGCGTGGCGGCGCTTGTATTCGTCCATCAGTTCCGCTTGGACGGAAGAGCGGAAACATACCCTCATGCGGTTCTCCGGGTTACTCGTCTTTGAATCGTTTCATTTGTTACGATTCAAATTACCCTCGGCAAGCAGGGGGTGTCAAGGCGTTTCCAGCGTCCTTGATTTTCGACCAGCGAGAACGGAAAGCATGTCCCAAACAGCGAGCATCAAGGACGTCGCCAACCACGCACAAGTTGCCGTGGGAACTGTCTCCAATGTGCTGAATTATCCGGACAGGGTTTCCCAAAAGACCAAAGAACGAGTCCTCAAATCCATCGCCGAACTTGGCTTCGTGCGCAACGACGCCGCCCGCCAACTCCGCGCCGGTCAAAGCCGGACCATCGGGCTTATCGTCCTCGACGTCGGAAACCCCTTCTTCTCTTCCGTGGCCCGTGCCGCCGAAGATGCCGCAACCGCGCTGGGCAGCGTGGTGCTGGTGGGCGACAGTGGCCAGGACGCTACCCGCGAAGCGCATTACATGGATCTCTTCCAGGAGCAGCGTGTCCAGGGCCTGCTCCTGTCACCTGTCGGGGACGTCGAAGCGCGGATCGATACCCTCAGGGAGCGCGGAGTCCCCACGGTCCTGGTGGATCAGCTCGCCGACACGGAACGCTGCAGCTCAGTCTCCGTGGACGACCAGGAAGGCGGCTATCTCGCGGCCCGGCACTTGCTGGACCTGGGTCGCCGTCGTCTGGCCTTCGTTGGAAGCCCCTCCATCCGCCAGGTATCCAGCAGGCTTGAGGGCGCGCAGCGTGCTGTGGCGGAAGTCCCGGAGGCGACCATGGAGGTACTCGACTCCGCGGGGCAAACTGTCCTGGCCGGCCGGCAAGTGGGAAACGCGTTGGTGGAGCGCGATCCCGCTGGCAGGCCCGAGGCCGTCTTCTGCTCCAACGATCTCCTGGCCCTCGGCGTCATGCAGTCGTTGACCATGCTCCGCACCGTCCGCATCCCGGATGACATTGCCCTGATCGGGTACGACGACATCGATTTCGCCATTTCCGCCGTCGTTCCTTTGTCCTCCATCCGACAGCCCACCGAAGCCCTGGGGCGGACAGCGATCGAGCTCCTCGCCGAAGAGCAGGAAAACGGTGGAACCAAGCATCGCGCCGTCGTGTTCACCCCTGAGCTCGTAGTGCGCCAGAGTACGGCCGGCTCGCCCAACTAGGGTTCAGCTGGCAGGATTACGACGCGCGGAGCCCGGCAAGGTAGCCCATCGGCGCCACCGCGTCGGGCTGCTTCGTCTGACGGACGATGCCGCTATGGGACGCGGCCAGCTTGTCCGCAGCACGGCCCAGGCACTGCAGGAAACTCGTGATGGAAACGCCGGCCTGCGACTTCTGCCTGAGTGCTGAGATGTGGCGCCGGGCCGTACAGCCGGAGATGCCCGTCGCCACGATCCGGTCCGTGGGTACGTGGTCCATGGCCGGAACCAGCGCTATGCCCAGCCCGGAGCGGACCATGCCGCGGAGGGCGTCGTAGTTGTTGCTGCGCACCGGAATGCGCGGTGTGAATCCGCCGCTTGCGCACAGGTGCCTGAGGCAGGCGTCGCCGGATGAGTCCTCTTTTGTCGAGACCCAAAGTTCCCGCTCAAGGTCCTGCAGGGTGATGTTCTCCGCGCCGGCCAGGCGATGGGACTCAGGGAGCAGAAGCAGCAGTTCCTCCGCAAGGAGTGGTGTTGCCGCCACGTTCGACGGCCATTGCTGGGGGACGAGGTCGTAATGGAACACCACGGCGACATCGAGCGTGGAGTCCCGGACCATGCCCGCGAGCTCGGCGGGACCGCCCTCTTCCAGGTCCACGCTGGAGTTGGGATGCCTGCGCAGGTACGAGGCCAGGCCGTCGGGGAGGAGCCGTTGGCTTGCTGTGCTGAAGCTGCCCAGGCGCATGAGGCCGTAGTCGCCCTTGCTGAAACCCTTCATGTCGTCTTCCAGGTTGCCCAGGGCGTTGATGATGTCATGTGCCCGGGCTGCCAGGAACTTTGCCGCCTCGGTGGGTCGGATGCTTTGGGCGTCACGCTCCACCAAGGGTGCCTGCACTGCGCGTTCCAAAGCCGCCACCTGCTGCGAAACGGCTGACCCGGTGTAGCCGATCTCGCGCGCGGCGTCAGCGAAGGAGCCTGTTCTGAGCACCACAGTGAGGGTGCGCAAATGGACGGGATTCAGCATGGCCGTGCTACTTCCCTGCAGGCGGCGTGAGCAGCCGCTCCACGTCCACGGCGCCGCCGGCCGCTTCGAAGTCCAGGCGGACCTGCTCCCGGAGCCGCGCGTCGGCCAGATAGTCGGCCGCAGTCAGCGCCAGCCCCACTGCGCCGTCCACGACGGCCGCATCACCGGCGGGGCTGATGGAATGCTGGCCGAACTCCACCGTGTGCATGACCGCAGTTTCGCGGGAAATGCTCACCGTGGGATGGATCGAGGGGATCCGCAGGCTCAGGTTCCCCAGGTCGGTGGACCAGCCGCCGCCCACCAGTTCGGTCTCAAGGGTGATGGCCCGGCCGCGCGCAGCCATGTGCCCGTGGTAGCGCGCGGCCAAGGCGTCATTGCTGCGGACGGGGAGGTAGGCGGGGAACGGGTCCCAGGTGGTCTCCAGCCGCGTGCCGGTCATCTGTGCTGCGCCCTCCAGGATGTCCTGCACTTTCCGCGAAATGTCCACAAGCCCGGCCGGGTCCAGGGAGCGGATTTCGACGACGGCGCCCGCCAGGTGGGGGACGACGTTCACCGCTGATCCGCCCTCCGTGATGATGCAGTGGAGGCGGTCCGTGGCGGGGATGTGTTGCCTGAGTGCTGCGATGCCTTGGTAGGCGGCCACGACGGCATCGAGGGCATTGCGGCCCATGTGCGGAGCCGACGAAGCGTGGGCCGCAACGCCATGGAAGGTGACCTCCACGTCGCGGACCGCCAGGGAGGCAAACGAGGCGACCTCGTACTCGCCGGTGAACGGGTGCAGCATCACCACCGCGTCAATGTCGTCGAAGGCGCCCGCCCGGGCCATGAGTTCCTTGCCGTTTCCGTTTTCTTCGGCAGGCGTGCCGAGGAGCACCACTGAGCCGCCGAGCTTTTCCACCTGGGCGGCAACTCCGAGGAACGCTCCGACAGCGGCAGCGCAGATGACGTTGTGTCCGCAGCCATGGCCAACGCCGGGAAGGGCATCGTATTCGGCCAGGACAGCCACTTTCGGGGATCCGGATCCCGCCTCGGCCCGAAGTGAGGTGCGGAGGCCGTATCGGCCCACCTGTACGGGATAGCCCCGATACCTGAGGAATTCGGCGGCGAAAGCGACCGAGAGGCGCTCTTCGAAGCCCACCTCTGCGATGCCGTGGATTCCGTGGCTGAGCTCGCGAAGGTCCGTGCCAAGGTCCTCGATGGTGTTGGTGATGCTTCGTGCAGCGGATTCGGGGGCGCCGAGTATGCCGGTAAGCGTGAGTTTGGACGGGTACGTCTCCATGATGTCCACGTGGCGTCCTTTCGGGGGATGGGGGCCTGCTGCGGACGTCGTCGTCCACTCGGCGGCTCGTGGTTTAACTTAAGATACATCCAGATCTGCCTTAAGAATAGCTAATCGTGCAAGAATGTTTCATGACCGAAAAACCTCTTCCGGACGTGCCCCGGCTGCGCCTTCTCAACGAGGTGGCCCGGCAAGGGTCCCTGGCCGGTGCGGCACGTGTCCTGGGCATCACGTCTTCGGCCGTTTCGCAGCAGATCAGCATTCTCGAACGGGAAACCGGGGTCCAGCTCCTCGACCGTTCATCGCGGGGCGTCGGGCTGACCGGTGCCGGTGAAATCCTGGTGGAGCACGCCCGGGCCGTGGTTCGCCTTCTGGAAGCAACCCGCGCCGAAATGGACCAACTCAGTGGCGATCTTTCGGGCAGGGTCCGCATCGGTTCCATTCCCTCCCTCGCCCGGACAGTGCTCCTGCCGGTCGCCGAGAAACTCGAGGTGACCGTTCCCGACGTCGAACTGACCGTCAACGTGGTTGAACCGGTCGACAGCATCGAGCAGTTGCTGAACGGCGCCCTGGACATCGCGATTGTCGACCTCTACGACAACGTGCCCATGGCATTTCCGGACTATCTGGTCACCAGGGAAGTGCTCAGCGAGCCGCTGGTGCTGGTCACGCCGCCGGACTACGAGGTCCCGCCCAGGCTCAAGTTGTCGGACCTCAGGAATGAGGCCTGGGTGCTGACCCCGGACGCGGGAGCATGCGGCCAGGCAGTCCGCTACGCCTGCCGGAATGAGGGCTTCGAGCCCAACATCCGCTGGGTAGTGGACGATCTGCTGCTGCTGGTGGAGTCCATTTCCCGGGGCCGGGGCATCTCCCTGCTCCCTCCGCTCTCCGTGGACAGCACTGTGGCGCCCGTGGGAATCCATGCGTTCGACAAGCCGCACATCCAAAGGCGCGTCCTGACAGTGACGCGCAGCAGTGATGCCAGGCGGCCCATCGTCAAGGCTGTCCTGGACGAAATCCACAGCCTCCTGGGTGCCGCAGCCGCCTGAGCCGCGTACCGCCGTCGGGCCCTGGACGGCAGTCCAAGAATCTCTTGGGCCAGCGCCAGCAAACGTCGTTCTGCGGGCCGTCCCGGCCCCTGTTTTTCGTTCCATGCTTGAAGTGATCAGTGACGATCACCACAAAGGAGAACGAAAAAATGACCACCCTCGAACGACGCTTCGCAGAGGTTCCCGGACACTGGCAGGTGCCGGGCCACTTCAAGATCAACCACAGCCACGGCATCCGCGTGGGCGACATGATTTACGTGGGCGGCCAGGAAGACCTCGACGCGGACGGAAACGTCAACAACCCCGGCGACATCGTTGCCCAGTGCAAGAACGTCATGGAGTCCCTGAAGCGGGTCATCGAAAGCCTCGGCGGCACCATGGGCGACGTCGTCCAGTTCAATACCTTCTACGCCGGCGAGCTCAGCTACGAAGAATGGCAGCGGACCTATGACATCCGTTTCAGCTACTTCCCGGCCCCCGGCCCTACGGCAACGGGCATCCTCATCGGCGAGGAACTGAACCTGCCCGGCATCCGCGTGGAGGTCAATGCCGTCGCCATCGTCGGCAGTGCCGCCACACGCATGGAAGCGTTCGACGACGGCACCCAAGCAACGCTCGACGTTCCGGTTGCGGGGGAGTCACCCAATGCCTGACATCAAGCCCCAACTTGGCGTCATCCTGTGCGACCTCGATTCCTACCCCGTGGACTACATCGAATGCCTCACCCCGGATGCGCCAGGCATCAGAAACAACCCCGTGGGTTTCTTCGAGAATCCCGCCAGCTGGCAGGGCCTCCCCGTGGCCTACGCCGTGGCGCGCGGAGCCCGGGTTGAGCCCTTGGTTGCCGGAGAGCCGGAAGCCATCGACGCTTTTTGGGCCGCCAGCGAAAAGCTGGCCCACTGTCCGCTGGTCATCACCGACTGCGGCTTCTTCTTCTACGCCCGCAAGGACACGCGCCGGACGGCCAACGTGATCACCAGCGGCCTGGACCTGCTGCCCATCGCCTCGGTGCTCAGCAGCAAAGACATCGGTGTGCTGACTGTCTCGGAAACTCTGGCCGCCAAGTTGCTGGCCGACCACGCGTTGTCACCGCGGATTGTCATTGCCGGCATGGAAAGCGAACCGGGCTGGGCAACCATGCTGACCAACGACCACGCACTGGGCAATGGCTGGGACCAGGAGATGCTCAAGGAAGGCGTTGCGTCCGTAGTGAAGCGGGAGTTCGGGCCGGGAGGGCGCTTGGAGAACATCGGCGTGCTGGTCCTTGAATGCACCCTGCTGCCCGAATTCCGCCAGGAAATCCGCAAATACACCAGTGTGCCCATCCTCGACATTGCCTCCTTCGCGCTGAACGCCCTTGGCAAGGGTTTCGACGTCGGCGAGGCTCCGGCGCCTGTCGGCCCGGCTATGAGCCGATGACACAAGTCAGGAACGAGTCAGTCATGCAAGAAGCCGCCCCGCAGGACCCGATCGCCATATCGCTTGAGTCCGTCACCAAGCGGTATGGGGACCATACGGTGATCAACGACGTGTCATTGTCCGTGCGGGAGGGCGAGGTGATCGCCATCATCGGACCCAGCGGAGCCGGCAAGAGCACGCTGCTGCGATGCATCAACCTGCTGGAGGTTCCGGACAGCGGCAGGATCACGGTGGAAGGAAACCACGTGGACGCCGGACACCAGATCAGCCACAAGGACCTGGTCCGCCTGCGCCGCAATGTGGGCATGGTGTTCCAGTCGTTCAACCTGTTCCCGCACATGACCGTGCTGCGGAACATCTCGCTTCCACAGGAACGCGTCCTCGGCCGCAACACCAAGGACGCCGACGCGCGCTCGCTGGCACTGCTTGAGCGGGTGGGGCTCGCGGACAAAGCCCGGCAGTATCCCAGCCGGTGCTCGGGCGGACAGCAACAGCGGATCGCCATTGCACGGGCATTGGCCCTGGACCCCCGGGTGATGCTCTTCGACGAGCCCACGTCGGCACTGGACCCCGAGGTGGGGCTCGAAGTCCTTGCCGTCATGCGTGAGCTTGCTGCCGAAGGGATGACCATGGTGGTGGTCACCCACGAGATGCAGTTCGCCAAGGATGTCTCCGACAGGGTGGTGGTCATGGCCGAAGGCGCCATCCTCGAGGAAGGCGATCCCGCCGTCGTCTTCACGGCCCCCACCATGGACCGAACGCGGAAGTTCCTCCGCGCCGTCCTGGAGCGCTGAGGTGGAGGCCTTGGCAGTGGTTTCGCAGGGCGTCACCATGACCCTCCTGCTGACCCTCTCATCATTCCTGCTGGGAGCCATCGGAGGAATTCCCTTGGCGCTTGCCCGCCGGTCCCGGATACCAGCGGTCCGGTTCATTTCCCGCGCCGTCATCGAGTTGCTGAGGGGCATCCCTCCGCTGGCGTGGTTGTTCATCATCTACTTCGGCATCGGAACCGGTGTGATCGAACTGAGCTCCTTCGCCGCTGCCGTCATAGGTTTCGGGCTGGTGGCTTCGGCCTACATGGCGGAGATCTACCGCGGCGGCCTGACCGCCATCCATGAAGGCCAGTGGGAAGCCAGTGACGCATTGGGACTCTCCCGGGGCGCGACATTGGCCACCGTTATCGGGCCGCAGGTCCTTCGCGTTTCGATCCCGGCGGCTGCCACCTTCGCCATTGGTTTGTTGAAGGACTCCTCCGTGGCATCAGTCATCGGGGTGCAGGACACCATCTACTGGGCCAGCCATGAGTCCACGGTCAGTGGTGACGCCATTGTTCCGTTCCTCTACGCGGCCGGACTGTATGTCGCCATGACCATTCCCTGCGCTTGGGCCACCCGGCAGCTGGACAGCAGGCTCCGGAAGCGGGTTGCGCGATGACATTCTTCAACGATTGGGTGGACTATTTCCCGGACCTGCTTGGCGGGCTGGGCGTCAGCCTCCAACTCACACTCGTCACTTTGCTGATCGGACTGCCCGCCGGATTGCTCCTGGCCCTGGGTGCCGGTTCCCGGAACAAAGTCCTACGGATGATCACCATCACTGTGATCGAAATAGGCCGTGGAACACCCGCCCTGGTGGTGCTGCAGTTGTTCTACTTCGGCCTTCCCAGTGCCGGCATGACGCTGACGTCCTTCGTGGCTGCATCGTTGGCGCTGGCATTCACTACGGCCGCTTACACCAGCGAGATCCTTCGCGGGGGCCTGCAGGCTGTTCCCGGCGGCGAGGTGGAAGCAGCGCATGCACTGGGAATGGCCCGGCGCGACATCCTGCGTTTTGTTGTGATTCCACAAGGAGTCAGAATCGCCATCCCGCCGCTCATGGGATTCGCGATCATGGTGTTCCAGGCAACCTCCCTGGCCTACACCATTGCCATGCCGGAATTGATGAGCCAGGCCTACTCCATCGGCTCCATCACTTTCCGCTACCTGAGCATCCTTACCCTCGCGGGCCTGATGTACGCCCTGATCACCATTCCCGCGAGTTCCCTGAGCAATTTCGTTGAGCATCGTTTGGCGCGTCACCGTTGACGCGCCGATTAGGCAAAGGAACCACCATGAAACTACGTATGATCGCGTCGGCCGTGGCCGCCGTGACGCTGGCCGCTGCTCTCAGCGGCTGTGGCGGCGGCAGCGAAGCCGCAGGATCCAAGACCGCCGCCGACTGCAAGCCGGCCTCCCAGTTCAACACCATGAAGAAGGGAACCCTGACGGTGGCCGTGTATGAGGCGCCGCCGTATGTGACTTTCAAGGGCAATGAACTCGGCGGGGTAGACGGCGATATCCTCATGGGCTTCGCCAAGAAGGAGTGCCTGGACATCGCCACGGTTTCTGCTGCCGCGGCAGCCGTCATTCCGACGGTCCAGGGCGGACGCGCCGACATCGCAACCGGTGGTTGGTGGCGTTCGGCGGCACGCGCGGAAATCCTGGCTCTGACGGACCCCATCTACACCGACCAGATGGTCCTGATTTCCAAGGATGGCCTGACAAAGGCCTCTGACCTGAAGGGCAAGAAGGTCGGCACGGTCAATGGCAATGTCTGGGTGGACGATGCCAAGAACTACCTGGGTGGCGACCTCCAGCTCTACAAGGCCCCTGTGGACCTGTTCCAGGACCTGAAGTCCGGCCGGATCGATGTTGGGATTGATGGATTCGGTGAGGCCCACAACAACAGCAATGGCCTGAAGGTCGAGGTCATGGAGCCGGACAGTGCCATCAAGGCCTCCCTCGAACCTCCCCAGACCTGCCTCCCGGTCACCAAGGACAACGCAGGACTACTGGCAGCCCTGAACGCTTATGTTGACGGGCTGCGGAAGGACGGCAGCCTGGAGAAGATCGTGGTCAACAACGGCTTCCCCGCATCTTCCATCAACACCGGGGCGGCACGGCTGATCGCCTGACCACCCAGGCAGGTCGCAGCAGATGCCGTTTTGAACGTTCAGGGCGGCATCTGTTGCCAGCCGATTGTGCCGGGCGGAGCTTGCCGTTCGTGTGACAGGCTAGCGTCATGGTCAACCACGTACGTGGCTCCGGGGCGCCGGGGCTTGAATCCGCCAGTTCGCTCGTCAGCGGTGACGTGCGCCGACATAACCTCGAACTGGTGGCTGGACACCTCGTGGAGCACGGTCCCAGTTCCCGCAGCCAGATTGCCGACGGCACGGGGTTGACGCGTGGCGCAGTGACAGCGTTGACCAGGTTGCTGGTGGAGGCCGGGACTATCCGGGAAGTTGAACCGGTCTCTGCGGGCGGAAAAGGCCGGCCGCAGACACTCCTGGAATTGGCCGCCGATGACGTAGCCCTGGTGGCCCTTCAACTGGACGCCGATGAGGCCACCGCAGTGCTTGCCTCCTTGGCCGGAGACGTCTTGTTCCGCCATTCGGAACATCACGGACGGCCCATGGGGGACCCGGAGCCTGTGTTGGACGTCTTGGCGGCAGTGCTGGAGCGTGCTGTGGCAGCGGCCGGGGGAATGGGCCGCCGCGTGGTGGATGTGACGGTGGTGGTCTTTGCACCGGTGCTTGGTAATCCGCCCATGGTCTTCGGCGATTCGGACATGGGCTGGGGCGAAGTGGATGTCCTTGATGGGCTTCGAAAGCGGGTCCCTGGATTACCGGAGAGCCTCTCCCTGCATTCGGACGCCGGATTCGCGGCCATGGCTGAATTCGATCTGCTCCCCGGCGTCAAGGACATGGTCTATCTGAAGAGCAATTCAGGAATCGGAGGGGCGGTCATTCTCGACGGCCGGCTCCTCACGGGAGCCCATAGCCTGGCGGGCGGCTTCGGACACCTTCCCATGGACCATCAAGGGGAACGCTGTGTCTGCGGGCAACGCGGTTGCCTGGTCCTGGTCGCCGGACCTGACGTTGTCCTGAAATCTGCCGGGCTGGGCGAAGAACTGGAATCCTTGGGCCTGGGCAGTGCCTTAGGGGAGCTGACCGAACGGATTGCACGCGGCGACGCGCGCGCAGTCGAGGCTTTCGACGCCGCGGCGGACTGGGTTGCCTGGGCCCTTCACGTCATCAGCCGTACCCTCGACCCCCAGACGGTGGTGCTGGGCGGATATTGGTCCGTGCTGGCTGACCGGATAGCCCGCTCCTTCGCCGAGCACGCACCGATCTCTCCTTCGCCGGACAGCTACCTGCCCACTATCCGGGCCGGGCAACTGGAGAACGAGGCGACGCTCCTCGGAGCCATCCGGGAATCGAGAAAACGGTTGCTCCGGGAGCCGCTCGAGGTGCGTTTAATTTAACCCTTGAATTATTTATGGATGCGGCGCATACTCAATCCCAAGTGATCATCGGTTTTCGATGATCCCGCCGTAACTTTCTCGATGAGGAGAGCCGTGTCCACACCCCTGCCTGAGATCAATTCCATGCCCCCGTCTGCGCAGGTTGCAGAGCCTGCGCAGGTCACCGGGTCCGCGCAGGTCACCGGCTCCGCGCAGCTCTCCCCGTTCGCTCAGATCAGCGAAGAACCTTCGCCCGCAACAGCAACAAGCCGGCCGGCCGGCAGGGGCCTGTTGCCGTCGCTGGCCATCACCTCCATGGTCCTGTTCGCCACCTACTCCGGACTCATCGCAGTGCTTCTGCCAAACCAGGTGGCCGCCATCGACGAGGCCAACAAGGTAGCCAACTTCGCCACCATTTCCACGGTCTCGTTCTTCTTCACGCTATTCGCCCAACCCGTTGTGGGGGCGCTGAGTGACCGGACACGGAGCAGGCTCGGCAGGCGGGCGCCCTGGATGCTTATTGGAGCCGCGATTGGCGCGGTGTTCCTCATGGGACTCGGCGGCCTCGAATCGATCTTCTGGATAGTGTGCTTTTGGGTGATCATCCAGGTGTCGCTGAATGCTTTGCAGGGCCCGTTCTCTGCGATTGTCCCGGACAGGTTTCCCCGGGAACGCCGGGGGATCGCCTCGTCCATGGTCGGTGTGGGCACGATGGCCGGCTCCACTGCCGGTGTGATCCTGGCAGGCAACCTCGCCGGCAATGTAGGCCTGGGCTATACGGTGTTCGGCATTGCAGTCCTCGTGGCCGCGCTGCTGTTTGTCCTGCTGCACCGCGACTTCCCCAGCAGGAACGTGACGCATCCCCCATTCCAGTGGAAGCAGTTCCTCGCAGGATTCGTCATCAGCCCCCGGCAGCACCCCGACTTCGCGTGGGCCTTCGCGGCCCGTTTCCTCTTCACCCTTGGCTACTTCGTGGTCTTCACTTTCCAGCTGTACATCCTGACGGACTACGTCGGCCTGGCGCTTGCAGAAGCCAACGCCAGCATTGGCCTGCTGAGCCTGGCCGGCCTCGGCAGCACCCTGATCTCCGTTTCGCTGGGTGGCTGGTGGAGTGACCGCATCGGCAAGCGCAAGGTGTTCGTCTACGTAGCGTCCGCATTGATGGTGCTGGGGCTGTTGATGCCGGTGATCATGCCGGACATCACCGGCATGATCGCCATGGGCGTCGTCAACGGATTCGGCTTCGGACTCTACATGGCCTGCGACACGGCCCTGATGACCGAAGTCCTCCCCGGTGGCGGTACTGCCGCCGCAAAGGATCTCGGAATTCTCAACATCGCCACCAACATCCCGCAGGCAATGAGTCCGGTCGTTGCCAGCGTGCTGATCAGTTCTTTTGGCGGATACCCCGCCCTCTTCATTTTCGGCATGGCAGCGGTGGCGATCGCCGCCGTCGTGCTTGTCCCCATCAAAAGCGTCCGATAGGAGCCCCACCGCATGACCCCGTCACTTTCCCAGGAGTTCGCAGAAGTCCCGACGACGGCAGGAGCCGTACGTGGCCGCTGGCGGGAAGGCTCCGCAGCCTTCCTCGGAATACCGTATGCCGAACCACCCATTGGCGACCTTCGTTTCGCTGAGCCCGTGCCGCACCGGCCATGGGAGGGCGTCAGGGATGCCCTCGACTATGGAGCCACGCCGCAGCGGAAACTTCCGGACTCGGAGCTGATCATTACTCCGGAGCCCTCCATTCCCGGCGACTCCATCCTCAACCTGAACGTCTTCACCCCAAGCCCTTCCAGGAACCCGGACGGTGGCCTCCCTGTGCTGGTCTGGATCCATGGTGGCGGCTTCATCGCCGGCTCGCCGGCGAGCCCCTGGTACGACGGTGTTTCGTTCAACCGGGACGGTGTGGTGACCGTCAGCATCTCCTATCGCCTGGGATTCGACGGATTCGGCTGGATTCCGGACGCACCCAACAACAGGGGCGTTCTGGACTGGATCCTCGCCCTTGAATGGGTTCGCGACAACATTGAAGCTTTCGGTGGGGACCCCTCCCGCGTGACGATTGCGGGTCAGTCCGCTGGAGGGGGAGCAGTGATGACTTTACTCACGGTGTCTCGTGCCCAGGCACTGTTCGAGAGGGTCATTTCACTCTCCGGAGTCCCCACCGAGAGGACGCTGGGCCAGGCGGAGGCCGCCGGCCGCCGCCTGGCCCAGTTGGGGGGAGTCGAAGCGACGCGCGCCGGCTTGTCGGCACTTTCCGAGGAACGCGTCCTTGAACTGCAGGCTGAAGTAGCGGGGATGGGTGGGACGCCCCAACATGCAGACCCCATCGCGTCGCTCGCTGACCTCATGCGGGACGGCCTGGTGTTTGGACCGGTGGTTGACGGCGTTCTGATTCCGGGGCCAACGGTTGAGGCCATGCGCCTGGGGAACGGTTCGGACAAGGCTCTGTTGGTGGGCTGCACTGACCATGAGTTCAACATGTCGACGGCGGGTGCCGGCCCGTTGTTGCCCAAGGAACCGGACGCGGCCCTGCTGGAAAGGTTGGGTGCCTCGCCGGAGATAGCCGAAGCCTACTTGGCAAGCCACCGGGGGCTTCCGAGCGAGGTCTTGGCTGGCCAATATGTTTCCGACAGGATTTTCCGCACGCCTACCCTGAACGTTGCCGAGGCCCGTGCCGGCTCGGCGGCACCCACGTGGGTTTACCGCTTTGCTTGGCGGTCACCGGTCACCGGGGATGCCGGCCATTGCTTCGACATCCCGTTCTTCTTTGATGTGACCTCTGCCGAACGTGTGGCCGCGATAGCCGGCGACGAACCGCCCGCGGCTTTGGCTGCGGACGTGCACGGAGCGGCGGTGGCCTTCATCCGGGATGGCCAGCCGGGGTGGACACCCTGGGACGCCGGTGACCACCAGGTGCGGGTCTTCGACGAGCCAAGCATCGACGTCGAGGACGGTTACGCGGACGTGCGGCTCCTGCAACACGTCCCCTCGGTCCGGTAGCGAAGCCGGAGTCCTTCCCGGTTGGTCGACGAAAGAGCCCGGCCCGCACGGAGTGTTTCCGTGCGGGGCCGGGCTCGTTGCAGCTATAGCGCGTAGATGCTCCAGGACGCCGTGTGTTCGGCGCCGGGTTCAAGCCGGACCAGGTCCGTGCCGCTGTTGAAGGCATCGGGTGGACACGTCATGGGCTCCGCCGCCAGGCCCAGCCGGTTGGGCAGGGGGTCTGGCTTGTCGGCGGTATGGATCTGCAGCCACTTGCAGCTTTCGTCCCATGACATACCAACACCGGACATACCGACTCCGGTGCCCGCCGGGTCGCGCAGTGACAGCCGCGCCAGCCCGCCGTCGAACGAGAGGTCCGTGAAGGCATGATCGATCTCTGTGCTGCCGATGGCCCGGGCGGTGCGGAAATCGAAAGCGTGGCCCTCCGTGGGGGCAAGACCCACCGGCAGGAGCCTGTCAGGTGTCACCTCGAGGAACGAGTCTGCGGCGAACTCAAGCACCCATTCATCCAGTGGCGACGGACCTGCCACCAGGTACGGGTGGGGGCAGACGCCGTGGGGTGCAGCGACGTCGGCCACGTTGCGTGCGTTCACGGTGGTGCGCAGGCCCTTCCCGTCCAGCTCATATCGTGCCGCGAGCTCCAGTACGAACGGGTAGCCCTCGCTTGGTCCCACGGTGCAGGTGAGGGTGAGCGAAGCGGCGTCGGACTCCAACAGGGCCCAATCGAGCACAAAGGCGAGGCCATGCAGCGCTGTTTCCCGCTCGGGTTCGTTAACCGGCAACTGATGCTCGACGCCGTCGAAACTGTACTTGCCATCAGCGATCCTGTTGGGCCACGGCGCGGCGATGATGCCACGGTAGTCCGGGATCGGGCCGCCTTCCGGGAAGGGAACCACCAGGTCCCGACCCTCGAACTGCAGGACACGCAACGCTGCGGCGCGGGCGGCCACAACAGCCGTGTAACCGCCGGCGGTCAGCGTGTATTCAGCGCTCACAGGCCGCCGGCCAGTTTGTAGTAGGCGGCGTTCCAGGCGAGTTCCTTCTTGAACTGCTTGATGGTGGTGTCCTCGTCAATGGTGAGAAGTTCGGTCTTTGCGATTTCGGCGAAGTCCTCGAACACGTCCAGGCCCACCTGCGTGGACAATACCGTGTGGTGCGCAGCGCCGGCAGTCAGCCACGCGGCGGCCGAGGTAGCGAAGTCGGGCTTCGGCTCCCAGAGCGCGCGGGCCACCGGAAGGTTGGGCAGCGGCTGGTCAAGGTCGACGACGTCCACCACGTTCGCGACCAAGCGGAACCGGTCGCGCATATCGGACAGCGCTACCACGACGCCGGGTCCGGCGTCGGTGTCGAAGACCATGCGGACGGGATCTTCCTTGCCGCCGATGCCCAGCGGGTGGATCTCGACGCGCGGCTTCCTGGCGGTCAGTGAAGGGCAAACCTCCAGCATGTGGGCGCCCAGGATCTTCTCCGAGCCGGGCTCCAGGTGGTAGGTGTAGTCCTCCATGAGCGAGGCGCCGCCGGGCAGCTCGCCGCCCATGACTTTGGCAGCTCGCACCAGGATGGCGGTTTTCCAGTCGCCCTCTGCGCCGAAGCCGTAGCCGTCAGCCATGAGGCGCTGGACAGCCATGCCGGGGAGCTGGCGCAGCTCGCCGAGGTCCTCGAACGAGGTGGTGAACGCTGCGGAACCGTTGGCTTCGAGGAAGCTGCGCAACCCCAGTTCGATGCGGGCGCTGTACCGCAGGGACTCGTGGCGGGCGCCGCCTGCCTTCAGCTCGTCAACCACCTCATAAAGGCGCTCATACTCCGCAACCAGGGCGTCGACGTCGGACTCTTCAGCGCCGTGGACGGCATCGACGAGCTCGTTGACGGACCAGGTGTTGACCGAGACGCCGAAGCGCAGCTCGGCTTCGGTCTTGTCGCCTTCGGTGACGGCGACATTGCGCATGTTGTCGCCAAAGCGGGTCAGCTTCAGCGTGCGGACGGCGGCCCAGCCCGCCGAGGCGCGCTGCCACGCACCCACTTGGCGGGCGACCTCAGGGTTGCTGACATGCCCGACGACGGTCTTCCGCGGCACGCCGAGGCGCGACTGGATGTACCCGAACTCGCGGTCGCCGTGGGCTGCCTGGTTGAGGTTCATGAAGTCGAAATCGATGTCCGCCCAGGGGAGGTCGCGGTTGGCCTGGGTGTGCAGGTGCAGCAACGGCTTGCGGAGTGCGTCCAGGCCCTGGATCCACATCTTGGCAGGGCTGAAGGTGTGCATCCAGGCGGTCACGCCGATCACGGAGTCATTCGAGTTTGCTTCCAGTGCGGTGCGGCGGATGGCATCGCTGTCCGTGAGGACCGGCTTCCAGACGAGCTTCACGGGGACATCGCCGGCAGCGTTCAGGACGTTGGCAATCTCCTGCGACTGCGCCGCGACCTGCTTGAGGACGTCCTCACCGTAGAGGTGCTGGCTGCCGGTGAGGAACCAGACCTCGTACCGGTCAAGCGATGTGGAGTTGGCGGAGGCGTTGTTGGCGGTGGGCATTTCGTGGGCTCCTGGGTGGCTTTGACGTAAGCGTGGGCTTGTTGGCTGGGCCGCCTCAGCGGCCGTAAACGTTCTGGTAGCGGTCGTACAGGGACTCGATCTTGGCCTGGTCAATGGGCAGCGGCTCCCCGAGCTGGCGCGAAATGTGGACGGTCCTGGCCACTTCCTCGCACATCACAGCGGCTTTGACGGCCTCGCGGGCGGATTTGCCGATGGTGAACGGGCCATGGTTCTGCATCAGCACTGCCGGTGAGTTGGAGTTCTTCAGCGTCTCAACGATGCCCTGGCCGATGGAGTCGTCGCCGATCAGCGCGAACGGTCCGACAGGGATCGGTCCGCCGAATTCGTCGCCCATCATGGTGAGCACGCAAGGGATTTCCTCACCCCTGGCGGCCCAGGCCGTGGCATAGGTGGAGTGGGTGTGCACCACGCCGCCGACCTCGGGCATGTGCCGGTAAACGTAGGCGTGCGCAGCGGTATCCGAGGACGGTGAAAGGTCCGGGTTGCCCCAGTCAACTGTCCCGCCGCTGCCGGTGTTCATGCCCCGGACGGGCGTGCCGAAAAGATCGGTGACCACCATGAGCTCCGGCCTGAGGTCATCGTAGGAAACGCCCGACGGCTTGATGACCATCAGGTCGTGCCCGGGGATGCGGCCGGAGACGTTGCCGGCGGTCCAGACCACCAGTTCGTAGCGGGTCAGTTCGGCATGGAGCCCGCAGACTTCCTCGCGGACTTTGGCGATGGTGTCAAGGAGGTTGCTCATGCGGACACCCGCTCTGCGGCATCGGAGGAGGAGTTCGACGCCGGTTCGGCCACCTCACCGGTGCCCTGCGCCTGGCGTTGGATCGCCTTGAGACGGTGCATGACGTTGTTGCTTCCCCGGCCGAAGTAGTCGTGGAGGGTCTTGTACTCCTGGAAGAGCACCTCGTACGCGGCGACGTTCTCCGGGATGGGCGTGTAGACAGCGCCGGGAGCGGCGGCCATGTAAGCGGCTGCTTCGCGGATGTCCTTGTACTTGCCGGCTGCCACTGCCGCGTGGATTGCTGAGCCAAGCGCTGGACCCTGTTCGGATCCGATGGTGGAGAGCTGCAGGCCAGTGATGTCGGCGTAGACCTGCATCAGGAATTTGTTCTTCAAGAGGCCGCCGGCCACGATGAACTCCTTGACCGGCACACCGGAATCGCGGAAGGCGTCCACGATGGTCCTTGTGCCGAAAGCGGTGGCCTCCAGCAAGGCCCGGTAGCTGTCCTCCGGCTTGGTGGCCAGGGTCTGGCCCACCACCACGCCGGAAAGCTCATGGTCCACCAGCACGGAGCGGTTTCCCGAGTGCCAGTCCAAGGCGATCAGGCCGTGCTCGCCGATGGCCTGCTTCTCTGCCAACTCAGTGAGGTACTCGTGGATCCCCAGGCCTTTCTCTGCTGCGGCCTGGTGGTACTCGGGGGGAACACCGTTCTTGGTGAACCAGCCAAAGATGTCGCCGACTCCGGATTGGCCTGCCTCGTATCCCCACAGTCCGTCCACGATGCCGCCGTCAACCACGCCACACATGCCGGGGACCTCGCGCAGCACGTCGCCGTTCATCACATGGCAGGTCGAGGTGCCCATGATGGCGACGAGCTGGCCGGGTTCAACGGCGTTGGCAGCCGGGGCGCTGACGTGGGCATCGACGTTGCCCACGGCCACCGCGATTCCTGCCGGCAGCCCGGTCCATCCCGCGGCTTCTTCGGTGAGGTAGCCCGCGGCATCTCCCAAGCGACCGATGGTGTGCTCCAGTTTGCTGCTGACAAAGTCCTTGAAGTCGGGGTTCAGCGCTGCCAGGAAATCCTCGGAGGGGTACTTGCCGTCCTGGAAGATGCCCTTGTATCCGGCGGTGCAGGCGTTACGGACGTAGTTGCCGCAGAGCTGCCAGACGATCCAGTCGGCCGCCTCCACCCAGTGGTCCATGGCGCCGTAGACATCGGGGTCTTCCTCAAGGAGCTGCAGGCCCTTGGCGAATTCCCACTCGGAGGAGATCAGGCCGCCATAACGCGGAAGCCAGGCCTCGCCACGCTCTTCGGCGAGTTCGTTGATGCGGTCCGCCTGCGGCTGCGCGGCGTGGTGCCGCCACAGTTTCACGAACGCGTGGGGGCGGTCCGCGAAGCGTTCCAGTTCGTTCAGCGGGGTGCCGTCCGCCGTCGTCGGAACCATGGTGCAGGCGGTGAAGTCAGTGGCTATGCCCACCACGTTGTCCGGGTTGATGCCGGCATCGGCGACGGCGGCCGGTACGGCGTTGCGCAGGACGTCGCGGTAGTCGTTGGGGACCTGGAGAGCCCAGTCGGCGGGCAGGCGGCGGCCGCTGCCGGGAAGGTTTTCCGTCACGACGGCGTGCGGGTATTCGAACACGCCGTTTCCGAGCTCGGCGCCATCCGATACGCGCACCACAACGGCGCGGCCGGACAGGGTGCCGTAGTCCACGCCGATGACGAACTGCTCATCGAGCGGACGGTTTTCAGAGGTATTCATGGGGGTCTCCATCCGGCTGGCCAGGGCCTCATTGCCGGGGGTCGGGGTGGAAAGTGAAGAAGGTCTGATGCAATTGTTAGCGCTCACAACATTGATGTCAAGAGCAAGCCAAAGCGGGGACCGGTAAGTGCGCTTTGGGTCTTCAGGAGAGGGGCCGGCTGACCCTGTCTGCGCTAGTTGCGGAGTGCAGCCGTGGTGGACCGAACCACGAGGCGGGGAGCTACCGTAGCTGCCATTCCGGTGGCTCCGCCTTCGATGCGATCCAGCAGCAGATCAATGCATCGTTGGCCGAGCTCTTCGAAATCCTGGGCAACGGTGGTCAGCGGCGGGATGAAATAGGCCGACTCCGGTTGGTCATCAAAGCCCACCACGCTGATGTCATCCGGTACCCGTACGCCGGTTTCGTTGAAGGCGCGGAGCACGCCGAGCGCCATCTGGTCATTGGCTACGAAGAGGGCCGTCATGGAACGGTCGGCGGAGATCTTCAGGCCTTCCCTGTACCCGCATTCGGCGCTCCAATCGCCCTCGATCAGTGCGGCGGGCTCAAGTCCTGCCTGGGCCAGGGCATCCTGCCAGCCCTCGATGCGTGCGGCAGCGTCAATCCAGTCCACCGGCCCGGACAAGTGGCCGATCTCCTGGTGTCCAAGTTCCAGCAGGTGTTGAACGGCCAGCTGTGCCCCTTGGCGCTGGTCAACGGTTGCCCCACTGAGGTGCTCGTCCCCGATCGACCCCACGGCCACCAGTGGGACCTGGGCGGTGATGTCCCGGAGGACGTCGAACGTGCCGGGGTGGGGGACCGTCACCACGATGCCATCCACGCCTTGGTCCATGAAATGCGCAATGGCGTCCTTGATGGTCTCCGGTGTGACCTCCCGCAAACCGGCCACGCTGACGAAATAGCCGGCGTCCCTTGCCGCCTGCTGCACGCCCAGGAGGGTGTGGGACGGCCCGTACTGCGCCAGCTCGCTGCCCAGGACTCCAATGGTTTGGGACCGCCGGGTCACCAGGCTGCGGGCTGCCGTGTTGCGCCGGTAGCCGAGCTCGGTGATGGCTTGCTCCACGCGTTCGCGCGTCTTTGAACTCACATTGGGGTGGTTGTTCAGGACGCGGGAGACAGTCTGGTGGGAAACCCCGGCCACGCGGGCGACGTCCTCCATGACAGGCGGGCGGGCTGATGCAGATTGTTCAGAGCTCACCCTGTCACGATAGAGCACCGGCAACCGTGATCAGCCGATGGCAGCCTTGGTGGCGTAATGGCGGTACCTTTCCAGGAAGGGGGCCACGCCAGCGCTATCGCCGCGGTTCACGGTCAGGCCGTCCAAGGGCCATTCGGGCAGCTGGCCCGTGAGGACACCCGCGGCTTGCCGTGCAGCGCCGTCGGCCACGTATTCACCGGGCCGGGGAACAAACACGGGCAGGCCGAAGGCCGAGGCCGCCACCTGTTGGACGGCTTCGGACTGGGCGCCGCCACCTACAAGGATGATGCGCCGGGCCTCAACGCCCTGGGCCTGAAGTGCGGACAGACCGTCAGCCAATGAACAGATAACGCCTTCCACCGCAGCCCGGGCAAGGTTGGCGGGCTTGTAATTGGACAGGGTGAGGCCGTGGAGCGAACCGGTGGCGTCAGGAAGGTTTGGAGTCCGTTCGCCCTCGAAATAGGGGATGAGCGTCAATCCGTCGGCGCCCTCCGGGGCGGACAGTGCAAGTTCGCCGAGCTCTGTCAGGCTCACGCCCAGCAGCGCCGCTGTGGCATCGAAGATCCGCGTGGCATTGAGCGTGCAGGCCAGCGGAAGGAAGTTCCCTGTGGCGTCGGCGAAGCCGGCCACCAATCCGCTGGCATCCTGGGACGGGACATCCGAAACCGCGAAGACAGTGCCGGATGTTCCGATCGAAATAACAACATCCCCGACGGCGGCGCTCACGCCGAGTCCCGCCGCCGCGTTGTCGCCCGCTCCCGGACCAATCAGGGCGCCGGACGGGGTCTTGCCGGCCGCCTCCAACGGGCCGACCACCCCTGGCAGGATTGGCAGATGCCCCAGGGTGCTCTCCAGGACCTCCGGAAGATACCCGCCGTTGGTTGCGGAGTAATACCCGGTGCCCGATGCATCGGAGCGATCGGTGCGCAGGAGTTCCAAGGATTCCGGTCCCGTTCCCGGACCATGACGGGCCAGGCGCCAGGACAGCCAGTCATGGGGAAGGCACACCGCAGCCGTCCGCCGGGCATTTTCGGGTTCATTCCGTGCCAGCCAACGCAGCTTGGTGGCGGTCAGGGATGCCACCGGAACTGTCCCCGTGCTGCTGGCCCAGTACGCGGATCCGGCAGCCGGATCGCCCTGTCCGGCGTCGAGAATCAGCTCCTCGGCATCCCGCGCGGAGCGGGTATCGTTCCACAACAGTGCGGGACGGACCACCTCTCCGGTTTCGTCCAGGCACACCATGCCGTGCTGCTGTCCGCCAACGGAGACGGCATCGACGTCGTCCAGGCCGCCTGCCGCCGCGATGGCTTCCTGCAGGGCTGTCCACCAATGATCCGGGTGGACCTCGGTGCCGTCAGGGTGGGAAGCCCGGCCCTGGCGGACCAGGGCTCCGGTGGCTGAGTCCCGGATGACCACTTTGCAGGACTGGGTGGAGCTGTCGATCCCGGCTACGAGAGGCATGCGTTGTTCCTTTGGCGAACCGCGCCGGGCTTGCCCAGGAAATCCTGGAACAAGCCCGGCGGCGGGGTTGCGGTGGGTTGGAGAGGTTTAGCGGGCGCCGAGGAGGTGCTCGATGGCCAGCTGGTTGAGGCGGACGAAAGCGAACGAGCGTTCGGCGGCCTTGTCGGCGTCGAACGTGTCGAATGCGCTGGCGTCAGCAAGCAGGTCCGCAGTGCTTTCGCCGGCGCCCAGCGTGCTTTCGCCGAGTTCGAACACGCCCGAGGTTGTCAGTGCTTCCTGGACTTCGGGGTCTGCGCGGAAGGCCAATGCGCGTTCCTTCAGCAGCAGGTACATGGACATGTTGGACTTGGCCGATTCCCAGACACCGTCGTAGCCGTCGGTGCGGGAAGGCTTGTAGTCGAAGTGGCGGGGGCCGGTGTACTTCGGTCCGCCGTTGGGGAAGCCGTTCTCCAGGAGATCGACGGTGAAGAACGCGCTGGTGAGATCGCCGTGTCCGAAGACGAGGTCCTGGTCGTACTTGATGCCGCGCTGGCCGTTGAGGTCGATGTGGAAGAGCTTGTCAGCCCACAGTGCCTGGGCGATGCCGTGGGTGAAGTTCAGCCCGGCCATCTGCTCGTGGCCCGTTTCCGGGTTGAGGCCCACGATGTCGCCGTGTTCCAACTGCGCGATGAACGCCAGGCCGTGGCCGACGGTGGGGAGGAAGATGTCACCGCGGGGTTCGTTCGGCTTCGGTTCCAGGGCGATCCGCAGGCCGTAACCCTTCTCCTTGATGTACCCGGCGGCGGTATCCACGCCTTCCTTCATGCGGTCCAGCGCTGCGGAGAGGTCCTTGGAGCCGTCATATTCGCTGCCTTCGCGGCCGCCCCACATCACGAAGGTCTCTGCGCCAAGTTCAGCGGCGAGGTCGATGTTGCGGAGGATCTTGCTCAGGGCGAAGCGACGGATGGAGCGGTCGTTGGAGGTGAAGCCGCCGTCCTTGAAGACCGGGTGGCTGAAGAGGTTGGTGGTAACCATGGGCGTCTTCAGGCCGGTCTCGGCCAGGGCTGCCTTGAAGTTCTTAAGGATGAGATCGCGCTCGGAGGCGCTCGCATCGAAAGGAATGAGGTCGTTGTCGTGGAAAGTGATGCCGTAGGCGCCGAGTTCGCTGAGCTTGTGAACGGCTTCCACGGGATCCAGAGCCTGGCGGGTTGCCACGCCGAAGGGATCGGCGCCGGTCCAACCGACGGTCCAGAGGCCGAAGGTGAACTTGTCTGCAGGGGTGGGCTGCGGGGTCATGATTGCTCCTTTGCAAGGCAATGGGAATGAGGTGGAAAAAGACATTCCAATTAGTTTTCAATCTGAACTATATGGGCCATGATGGATCATGGTCAATGGAAGTCCACAAGAATTTTTGAATCTGCGAGGAGGTCCCTGCTGATGAATGAGCCAACCGCGCCCGGACGCGTGGGTGACGTCCGCCGTCGAAACCTCTCATTGGTGCTGGATTCGATCGCCAAAACCGTCGACACCAAGCCCAGCCGCGCGCAGCTCGCCGCCGGCACCGGGCTCACCAAGGCCGCGGTATCCAGCCTGGTGGCCGACCTCGTGGAGTCCGGCTTGGTATCCGAGGTAGGTCTGTACCGCGACGGGGAGCGGGGGCGGCCCGGCCAGGGCCTGGAGCTTAACTCCCGACGCGGCGTTGTGGGCATGGAGATCAACGTTGATTACCTTGCTGTGGGCCTGGTGGACCTTGCCGGAAACCTGCGTTTCCATTCGGCCGTCGAGTCCCGGAACCGCGGGATGCCGCCAGCGCAGGTCATGAAACAGCTTGCAGGCTTGGCTGCCGAAGCGAAGGCCGCGGCGGCGGCAGAGGACATTGCCATCCTGGGCGGTGGCCTGGCCGTGCCCGGGCTGGTGAACGGGAAGGGGGATACAGTGCTGTCCGCCCCCAACCTTCATTGGGAGGACGAGCAGCTGCATCCGCAATCGCTGCTGGAGGGTGCGCCGCTTGGCGTCAAGCTGTCCAATGAGGCCAACAGTGCTGCCCTCGGTGAGCTTTGGTATGGCGGCGGGCGGCCCGACTTCCTCTACGTTTCAGGTGAGGTGGGCGTCGGTGGCGGCATCATCATCGGATCTGAGCTGTATACGGGCCCAGGTGGGTCTGCCGGCGAGCTGGGCCATATCGTGGTGCATCCGGAAGGCCCTCACTGCTCCTGTGGTGGGTGGGGTTGTCTGGAAACGTTCGCGGGCCAGGAGGCCATATTCGAGGCCGCGGGCGTCGCCGAAGGCACACTGGGCGAGCGGACCGGGCTGCTGCTGGCGGCTCTGGCTGCGCAGGAACCCGCGGCCGAAAAGGCGGTTCACGACGCCGGTCGCTCCCTGGGCGTCGCCCTCGCCTCGGCCTCGAGGTTGATGGACATTGAAGCTGTGGTCCTTGGCGGGCATTTCGCCGTACTGGGGGAGTGGATCCGGCCGTCACTGCTGGAAAGCCTGGAGCGCTACGCGCCGGGGTTGCTGGCTCCGGAGAACCTGACGGTCTCCCGTTTGGAGCACTCCGGGACACTCCTTGGGGCCGCGGGCCAAGTTATCCGCTCTGTCATAGAGTCACCTTTCGAGTTCCTGCTGGCGAGCAAACTGGCCTGAATCGCCGGTAAGTCCGGCGGGGTTCTTCCATAGTAATCATCAGTATGCTTACTATTGATGGGTCAGCTGTTCGCGCAAACTACCCACGGACGAGTGCCCCATGACCACACAAGACTCAGCCCACACCAGCACCACCAAAGCGAGGACCGCGCCCTCCCCGGAAGACTCGCGGAAGCCGGACAGTCCCAACGACCTCGCCAAGCCCACGTGGACCTACATCGCCAAGCGCACTCTGCGGGAGTTCAGCAAGGACCAGTGCCCGGACGCGGCTGCCGGCCTGACCTACTACGCTGTGCTCTCCCTCTTCCCCGCGCTCCTGGCGTTGGTTTCCCTGCTGGGGCTCTTTGGCGATGCCGGCAAGACCACCTCGGCCATCCTTGATATCGTCCAGCAATTCGCGCCGGGTCCGGGTGTCGACGCCATGCGCCAGCCCATTGAGGAGCTCACCCGCTCCAACGCAGCAGGTTTCGCCCTGGTCTTCGGCATCCTGGTGGCCCTCTGGTCCGCCTCCGGATACACCACGGCCTTCAGCCGGGCAATGAACCGCGTCTATGAAGTGGACGAAGGCCGCGGTTTCGTGAAGTTGCGCGGCACCATGCTCGCCGTCACCATCGTGGCTGTGTTGGGCGCTGCGCTGGTGGCTGCCATGCTAGTCCTCAGCGGCCCGGTGGCGGAGGCCATCGGTGGGGCAATCGGCTTGTCCGAGGCTTTCCTGACCGTGTGGAACATTGCCAAGTGGCCGGTACTCATCGTGATCGTGGTGGCCATCATTGCTGTCCTCTACTACTTCACCCCCAACGTCAAGCAACCCAAGTTCCGCTGGATGAGCATGGGTTCGCTCATCGCGCTGGTCATTTTCGCCCTGGCATCGCTGGGCTTCGGTTTCTACGTGGCCAACTTCAGCAACTACAACAAGACCTACGGCGCCTTGGCCGGCGTCATCATCATGCTGCTGTGGCTGTGGATCCTGAACATGTCGTTGCTGTTCGGCGCCGAGTTCGATGCCGAAATGGAACGCGGCCGCCAACTCCAAGGCGGCATTGAAGCAGAGGAAAGCCTCCAGCTGCCTCCGCGTGATACCAAGCGCAGCGACAAGCAGCAGGAAAAGGAAGAGGAAGTGGTGCGCCGCGGCGAGGAGCTCCGCGAAACCCACGGCGATGACGCCAGGAAAGACAAATAGTGGGAGCGGCCATGACCCCGGGCAAGGACAAGAAGCTCAAGGCCGTCAAGAGCGGCGACCGGTTGCGGATCGGCGGTGAAGTCTTCCAGGTCAGCACAGTGGAACCGCAGGAGGATTCGCCGAACATCAGGCTCGAACTGCAGGGGCACGACGGCGGTTCGGTCACCTTGATCGGGTTGCGGAAGACCCGCGTGGAAACCGGTTGAGGGATCGGGCTTTTTCCGCCGGCCTTCACCACCCTGCCGTGCAAAAAAGCGGGTCCCTGCCGTGACCTTGGCAGGAGCCCGCTCGTTTTTGGAGTGGTCCTCCCGCGGAGCTTAGGGCATCCGCGGGAGGATCACGTGGTTACGCGTAGGGGAGGACGAGCTCCGCGTAGCGCTGCTTCATGGTTTCCAGGACGCTGTCCCCATCGGCATCCCAGATTTCCTGGTTGAAGATCTCGACTTCGATGTCGCCCTTGTAGCCGGCGTCCCTGACCCAGGTGCCGATGGTGGCGAAGTCGATGACGCCGTCGCCCATCATGCCGCGGGACAACAGCGCATCCGCAGCGATCGGCAGGTTGAAGTCGCACACCTGGTAAGAGGCGATGCGGCTTTCGCGCCCGGCGCGGTCGATCTGCGCCTTCAGTTCCGGATCCCACCAGACGTGGAAGGTGTCGACGGCGACGCCGACCGCTTTCGCGTCGTACGGCGTGGCGAGGTCCAGTGCCTGGCCAAGGGTGGAGATGAGTGCGCGGTCAGCGGCGTACATCGGGTGCAGGGGTTCCAGCACCAAACGGACACCGTTTTCGGAGGCGAAAGGAACCAGTTCCTCAAGGCGGTCGGCGACGCGCTGGCGGGCAGCGACGACGTCCTTCTCGCCGGGAGCGAGTCCGCCAACCACCAGGAACAACTCCTGGGTGTCCAGGGCAACGGCCTCCCGGACGGCCTCGAAGTTGTCAGCCAGTGCGGCTGCCTGGCCCTCGGGGTCGGCAGCGGTCAGGAAACCACCCCGGCACAACGAGGACACCCGGAGGCCGGCGTCCTTGATGAGCTTGGCAGCCTTGTCCAAGCCAGCCTCGGCCACGCGGTCACGCCACGGACCGATCGCGGGGATGCCGGCGCGGGCGCAACCATCCACAGCTTCGGCCAGGGTCCACTTCTTGGTGGTTGCACTGTTCAGGGATAGCCGTGAGAAGTCGCTCATGCGCCCACCCCGTTGATCCGCAGGAAGTCGGACATCCGGAATGCGGCCAGCGAGGGGTCCTTCAACAGCCCCGCCTGGTCGGCCAGTTCGAAGGTCTTGGCCAGATGCAGGACCGAACGGCCCGAGTGCAGGCCGCCGACCATCTGGAAGCCGGGCTGCTTGCCGTTGAGCCACGACATGAAGGCGATGCCTGTCTTGTAGTAGAACGTCGGTGCGCTGAAGATGTGCTTCCCGAGCTCACGGGTGGAGTCCATGATCGCGCGCCCTTCAGCACCTTGGCCGGCGTCGTACTTCTGCAAGGCGACTGAAGCGGCAGGGTAGATGGCCGCGAAGATGCCCAGCAGTGCGTCCGAGTGGTGCGTCTGGTCGCCGTCGATCAGTTCCGGGTAGTTGAAGTCGTCGCCGGTGTACAAGCGCACACCGGAAGGCAGGGCGGCGCGGAGGGCGACTTCATGGGAAGCGTCCAGCAGCGAAACCTTGACGCCGTCAACCTTGTCCGAGTGCTCGCGGATCAGGCTGAGGAACGTCTCGGTGGCAACAGAGACGTCGTCGGAACCCCAGTAACCGGCCAATGCGGGATCGAACATGGTGCCGAGCCAGTGCAGGATGACCGGCTGATCGACTTCCTGGAGCAGCGTCGAGTAGACGTGCAGGTAGTCGTCGGCGCCGTTGGCAACCTTGGCCAGCGCGCGGGACGCCATGAGGATGACCTTGGGGCCGGCTTCACTGACGACGGCGATCTGCTCGCGGTAGGCGTCGATGACGGCCTGGATTCCTGCTGCGCCTTCGGGGAGTGCAGCGATGTCCAGCTGGTCGGTGCCCGCACCGCAGGAGACGAGGTCGCGGACGGACTTGCCGGCGATGGCTGCGTCACCGGCTGCCACTACGGAAGCGGCCTCGGCGCCCGTGCGCTTGATGAGCTGCTGGGTTGCGGCCCAGTCGAGGCCCATGCCGCGCTGCGCGGTGTCCATGGCATCGGCGACGCCCAGGCCATAGCTCCACAGCTCGTGGCGGTAAGCCAGGGTGGCATCCCAGTCGAGCTGCGCTGGAGCGCCGGGGGTGTTGTCTGCAGCTACCTCGGGGATGACGTGCGCTGCGGCGTAGGCGCGGCGGGCAGTCAACGGCGCGGTCGGCTTGACCCACGCCGTGGCGGGCTGGAGGCGGTACTCGCGGGTTCCGCCGTCGTTAGTGGGAAGAATCAGTGACGTCATTAGAGGGTGATCTCCGGGATGTCGATGGTGCGGCGCTCAGCCGAGGACTGCAGGCCGAGCTCGGCAAGCTGCACGCCGCGGGCGGCGGAGAGCAAACCGAAACGGTGCTCGCGGCCTGCGACGACGTCGCGCAGGAATTCTTCCCACTGCAGCTTGAAGCCGTTGTCCAGCTCAGCGTTGGCGGGGACTTCCTGCCATTGGCTGCGGAACGATTCGGTGACGGGAAGGTCCGGGTTCCAGACGGGCTTGGGGGTGTGGGCGCGCTGCTGCGCAACGCACTTGTTCAAACCGGCGACGGCGGAACCGTGCGTACCGTCGATCTGGAACTCCACCAGTTCGTCGCGGTAGACGCGGACGGCCCACGAGGAGTTGATCTGTCCGATGACGTCGTCGCCACCCGGGGTTTCGAGCTCGAAGATGCCGTAGGAAGCGTCGTCAGCGGTTGCCTTGTATTCCTTGCCGGCTTCGTCCCAGCGGGCGGGGATGTGCGTGGCGGTCTTGGCGTTGACGCTCTTGACCTTGCCGATGATGCCTTCAAGGACGTAGTTCCAGTGGCAGAACATGTCCGTGGTCATTCCACCGCCGTCCTCCTTGCGGTAGTTCCAGGACGGTCGCTGGGCAGCCTGCACGTCGCCTTCGAAGACCCAGTAGCCGAATTCGCCCCGGATGGAGAGGATACGGCCGAAGAAGCCTTCATCGACCAAGCGGCGGAGCTTCACCAGGCCGGGGAGGTACAGCTTGTCGTGAACGACGCCGGCGGTGACTCCGGCTTCCTTGCCGATCTGTGCAAGTTCGATGGCTTCCTGGAGGGTCTCCGCCGTGGGCTTCTCGGTGAAGATGTGCTTGCCGGCGCGCATGGCCTTCTTCAGGGTGGCGGCGCGGAGGCTGGTCATGGAGGCGTCAAAGATGATGTCAACGGTGGGATCGGCGATCACGGCGTCAAGGTCCGTGGTCCATTCGGAAACCTTGTGGAGTTCGGCCAGCTCGCGGATCTTGGCCTCGTTGCGGCCTACCAGGATGGGTTCGACCTGGACTTTGGTGCCGTCCTCCAGGGTGAAGCCGCCTGCGTCACGGATGGGGAGGATGGAGCGCAGCAGGTGCTGGCGGTAGCCCATGCGTCCAGTGATGCCGTTCATGGCGATGCGGATCGTCTTTGTTTCGAAACCCATGTTTTCTCCAGTGCCTTGTGTGCCGGTCGCTGTGTGGAAGCCGGTGCTTGCTCGATATGATGGGAAAGCGCATTCCCGTTGCCATCGATCATGCACCAACGCACGGAGGTTTGGCAAGCGCTTTCCCGCTTTCTGTGAAGAACTGCCATAATTTCCTTAGCGCCAGTCCGGCGCTTGACGAAGAGGAGTCTCCCCGTGGCCGCCAGCACACTCAGCGAAGTCGCCCGATTGGCCGGGGTTTCCCTGGCAACGGCCTCCCGGGTCCTCAACGGGTCCTCGCGCAAGCCTGCCGAGGATATTGCGGAGCGTGTGCGGGAAGCCGCCGACAAACTCGGTTATGTTCCCAACGCCCAGGCCCAGGGCCTCGCCAAGTCGAGCTCAGGGCTGATCGGCCTGGTGGTGCACGACATTGCCGACCCCTACTTCTCGGCCATCGCGCGCGGCGTCCAGGAAGCTGCGCGCCGACAGAACCGTATGGTGTTGCTGGCCAGCACCTCGGGGACTCCCGCGGAGGAAAAAGAAGCGGTGGCCGCATTTGCCGCCCGCCGCGCCGACTCAATCGTGATTGCCGGTTCACGCTCGGAGCGTGCGGAAGACAAACAGGGCAATGCCGAACTCGCCGCTGAGCTGGACCGGTACTGCCGCAACGGTGGGCACGTTGGGGTAGTGGGCCATCCTGTGGTCGGAGCCAGCGCGGCCGAGGGGTACCACGTAGTGGAAGTTCCCAACGAGGAACTCGCTGCCGGCCTGGCCGGACAACTGGCCGCCACCCACGACGGCGGTTTCGTGATCATTGCGGGTCCTGCGGGGCTCTACACCTCCGATGACCGTGTGCGCGGATTCCAGCGCGGACTGGCCGACGCCGGACGGCCGGCTGCCGAGGTCATCCGCACCGGCTTCAACCGTGCCGGCGGGTTCGAGGCCGGGCAGGCGCTTGCGGAACGAATCAAAGGGTCCCTGGAGAGGCTCTGCATCTTCGCCGTGAATGACGTCATGGCCATTGGGGTTACCGCGGCCCTGCGGCCTGAAGGGGTATGGATTCCCCGAGATGCCACGGTTGCCGGCTTCGATGACATTGAAACGCTGCGGGACTTCCGGCCGGCCTTGTCCACGGTCCATCTTCCGCTGGAGGATATTGGCCGCCTCGCAGCCGGAGATCCCGATACAGCTCCCATCTCCGGCACGGTGAAACTTCGCCGGAGTACGGAAACCCCGGTGGAATCCCAACCATGACGGTTCCAGCGGAACAGGTGCCCGCCGCGCTGACGGTGACTCCCGCCGTCGGGCGTTCCGGAGTTGCCGGGCATTCCGGCCCGCCTGCGCCTGCCGTTCTGGTGCTGCCGGGAGGCGGCTACGCGAGGCAGGCCGACCATGAAGCCGAACCCGTGGCCGAATGGCTGGCCTCCCTGGGGATCCATGCCTTTGTGCTGCGCTATCCGGTCGCGCCGCACCGGCATCCGGCCCCGCTCTTGGCCGCCAAACAGGCCATGACGTGGATTCGTGAGGGGGCGCATGGGCTGGAGGTGGATCCTGGCCGGGTAGGAGTTCTGGGTTTTTCGGCCGGCGGCCACCTTGCTGCCACTTTGTCGGTGCAGGTGGCTACCGGCGATCCTGCGGTGGACGCTTCCGCTGCTGTACCTGACCTCAGCATTCTCTGCTATCCCGTGATTTCCTTTGTGGACGCGGCGCACCAGGGGTCCGTGGACAACCTCGCCGGAACGGGCGCGGACGTCGATGCCCGGCGTGCGTTGTCAGCGGAACTGGGCGTCGACGCCGCCACTCCGCCCGCTTTCCTTTGGCACACTGCCGACGACGACGTCGTACCGCTCAGTCACAGCCTCTCCTACGCGGCTGCGCTTGGACGTGCCGGTGTTCCGGTGGAACTCCATGTATTCCCCAGTGGCGCCCATGGGCTGGGCCTGGCGGATGGGGCGCCCGGCGCCGGGCAATGGACCGGACTCTGCGCTGACTGGCTCCGGCGTCTGGAATGGCTTACCTAGCGACGGCTAGTCTTCGGCCAGGGTGATGGTGTGCAGGGTCGCGGCGTCGCTGAGCACGTTGTCAGGCAGATCGTCGACGACGAACTCAAGCATGATGTCCAGGTCTTTGCCGTTGCCGCGCAGGATGTCGGCGACCGATCGCCAGAGCAGCGACCGTTTCCGCAACGGAAAGCGTTCGGCCGCCGGGCCCCAGGAGAAGCAGTGCACGCCCACGACGTGGGGGAGGACTTCGTGGAGGGACTCCAGCGCCTGCTCGTCGGAAAGTCCGACGGCGGGTTGCCAGTAAGTGCCGACGTTGGCGTGGTCCACACGCTTCAGCAGCGCCAAGGTGGTGGCGGGAGAGTCCGTGAGGGTGTTGCCGTGGTATTCGAAAGCGATGGTGACACCGCGTTTCGCGGCGAGGTCGGCAATGCGCTGCGTGTCGCGGACTACCGAGTCCCAGTGCTCCCGGCCGGCACCAGCAGAGCCGATTTCCCCGGCCCAGACCCGGACCCGCGGAGCGCCTGCGGCATCGGCGAGGTCGAGAATGGACCCGAAATCCCCAAAGGCGCCGCATCGATAGTAAGAGCCAAGCGACAGGACCGTCATGCCCGCCGTTTCTGTTGCGGCCTTGGCGTGCAGTGCCGACCCGGTGTCGCTGACATGTACGTCAGTGCCCCACTCGATGCCGGCCAAGCCCGCCTTTGCGGAAATCCGGACTACCTCGTCGATCCCGAGGGATCGCAGGGTCACGGAACAGATGCCAGGCGTGAGGTCAGCCAGTATGGGGTGGTTGGTCATGGCTCCACGATACCGGGAATGCGCTTACCCGGTAAGCATTGTCGCGTGTTGAGAGCCGGGCCGTCCCTCACAAATGCAGCCAATAACGCCGGATCGGTTCCGTAACAGCAAGTTCGGGGGCGAAGCTCTCGGGAGGGCGGACACTCTCCAAAACTCCGCCGCATGCCTCGATGGTGCGCGCCGAGGCCACGTTGGGTTGCTTGCAGGTCACCAGCACCCGCTCAAGTCCGAGGGTTCGACCCTCGTCCATGGCTCCGGCAAGGGCAATCCTGGCCAAGCCACGCCCCCTTGCGCTTGGCCTGATGCCATACCCAATGTGCCCGCCGACTTCTGTCAGGTATTCGCTGGCCAGGGAGTGCCTCAGGCTGGCAGCGCCCAAATAGTCCGTATTGTCGGTGACCCAAATGGTGCTCTGGTTTGCCAGCCCTTCGGGCGGTGAAAAATCCGCCCTGGGCATTTGATGGAGCAGGTCCACCCACTGCGAGAAATGGCCCTCTTCGCGGAGGTCGAGGTCGTACCGTGCGGCCAGGAATGCTGCAGAACCGTCCTGGTCGAGGGTTCCCCACTCGTCGTAACTTTCCAGCCAGGAGGCGTGGAAGCTTGATGACGGCTGAGTGAGCTTGGCGTGGGTCATTGGGTGAGCGTACTACGGCCGGAGTTCAGGCCTCGGAGGTCGTGGCCCCTTTCGGCGTCCTGGTCGAGGGGCGGGCAGGGTTCCGTTTCCGGACCTCCCGCAGCACGATCTGCTCGGGGCAGACCGTGGAAAGGAAGTCTCCCACTGACAGTGCGAGGCGCTCGCCCACGAGCGAGTAGAGAATGCGGTTGGCATCCCGCCGTTCCGTGACCAGTCCGGCCTGGCGCAGCACGCTCAAATGCCGGGAGATGGTGGGTCCTGTGGCGTTGAACCGCGCAGCGATCTCGCCGGCGGCCAACTCGCCGTCCTTGAGGTCTTGAAGGATCTGCCGCCTGGTGGGGTGTGCCAAGGCTGCGAAGATATCCGATGCTGCATCTGCCATGTTTGCAATATAGCACAATAGCTATATACAGTTTAGCTTCATTGCTAATAAGCGAAGGAGCAAGAATATGCGTGTGGCCATTACCGGCGGTACCGGCTTTGTGGGGCGTCACCTCGCGGAGCGGCTCGACAGGCCGGACACCGTCATCATTTCGCGGCGGACGGGGACCGCAATTACTGACGTCGATGCTTTGGCAGAGGCCTTCGCGGGGTGCGACGTCGTGGCCCACTGCGCGGGGATCAACCGGGAAATAGGTGACCAGACCTTTCAGCGTGTCCACATTGAAGGAACCAAGGCAGTCATTGAAGCCGCCCGGAGGACGGGCGTCCAAAGAATCGTCATGCTGAGCTTCCTCCGGGCCCGTCCGGATTGTGGGTCGGCCTACCACGAGACCAAATGGGCTGCCGAGGAGCTCCTGCGGCAGTCGGGCATCGACTACACGATCATCAAGGCAGGGATGATATACGGCAACGGCGACCACATGGTTGACCATGTAACGCGTGCTGTACGCAGCTTTCCTGTCTTCGCAACGGTCGGCTTCCGGGAGCGGGCTGTCCGGCCCCTCCCTGTGGAAGAGGCTGTCGATACCCTGATCGCGGCGCTTGAAGGTCGCGTGCCCACCCCGACCGTCGCCGTCGTCGGAGCCGAAGAGCTTGAGCTTGGCGCAGCTGTCCGCAGGATCGCCCGGGTGGCCGGTGGCTACCCCGTCTACGTCCGCGCCCCGATCTGGTCGATCCGCGCTCTGGCGCAACTGACCGAGTGGATCATGGTGGTACCACTCGTGGCAAAAGCCCAGGCGCAGATGCTCGCCGAGGGGGTCAGTGAGCCCTCACCGTACGCACCGTGGCTTCCCGTGGAGCTGCGTCCCAGGCTTCCCTTCGACGACGAACGCATCCGGGCTGCCGTGCCGGAAGGCCGCTTCGGACTGGACGACCTGAGGGTAGTGGGGTGGTGGAACGGGCGCCGGGGCCGGAGCCGGGCGAACCGGTCCGGCCACTAGTTCGATTTGCTCAACGTCCGCCCCATGATCGCCTGGGTGAGGGCGTCGATGACCTCCGCGTTGGCGAGCGGGTTGCGGATCAGAGTGAAGTCGACGTCGCCAACCTGTGGCAGGCCGAAGCGTTGGGTGATGACTTTCAGGTCTTCCGGAACCAGCGACGCCGGCATCACGGCAACGCCGATTCCTGCCCTGACTGCCGCCAGTACGCCACTGATCTGCTTGGTGCTGCACGTGATCCGCCAGGTACGGCCTTCGGCCTCCAGGGCGTCGATGGCAAGTTTCCGGCTGAGGCTCGGTGCCGGATAGGCGATGAGGGGGACCGGGGCGCCCGGTTCAAGGACAGTCTGCTCCACGCCGACCCAGGCGAAGTTGTCATGCCGGACGACGGTGCCTTCCTTCGCCCCAGCCACCCATTTGACGAACACCAGGTCCAGTTGCCCGGCGTTGAGGCGTTTATAGAGCTGATCGCTTTGGCTGACAGTGAGTTCGAGGTTGATCTGCGGGTACAGCTGCCGGAATTCGCGAAGGATCCGGGGCAGGCCGGTGATGGCGAGGTCGTCGGCAGTGCCGAAGCGGAGACGCCCACGCATGGCCGAGCCGGAAAAGTAGCGCGCAGCGGAATCGTGGGCCGCAAGGATGCTGCGGGCAAACCCGGCCATCGCATCACCGTTGTCAGTGAGTCTCACTTCGCGGGTGTCGCGGGCTACGAGGACACGCTTGGCGGCGGCTTCCAGCTTGCGGACGTGCTGGCTCACCGTCGGTTGGGCAAGCCCAAGCCGTTCTGCGGCCTTGGTGAAACTCAGGGTCTCTGCGACAGCCAAAAAGGAGCGGAGCTGGACGGGATCGAACACGGAACTCCTCTAAGCGCAGGTCAGCGCCGGGCCGGAGTATCGCGCCGTTTTCGCTGGCACTGCAAGCAGCTCATTGCGTTCCGCAATGCTAGTTATAGGCGCAATACGCTTCCATAATTGCTGCTGGCAACCATAGCGTTAAACGCATCCCACCGAAACTCCCATCCGAGGACTACTTTTGGCACCCCCACCGCCTTCAGCGGCAAATGTCAGCCAGCCCGTCATCGATTCCCTGTCCGCTCGTCCCTCGCCGGACGCAACCCAGCCGGACACCGTCACCCAGCCACTCGCCGTCGTGAGTGAGAAGCTGCCCTGGCGGCATACCTTCATCTCCTTGAAGGTCCCCAACTTCAGGATCTTCGCGATCGGCCACTTCATCGCGGTGATCGCCATCTGGATGCAACGCATCGCGCAGGACTGGATGGTGCTCCAGCTTTCCGGGTCCGTCACCGCCGTCGGTATCACTGTGGCCCTGCAGTTCATGCCTTCACTTTTCCTTGGCCCGTGGGGCGGCATGATTGCCGACCGCTTCGCCAAACGGAAGATCCTCATCATCTGCCAGTCGGCAGCAGCGGTCCTGGCGGCCCTGCTGGCCGTACTTTCGCTGAGCCAGCGCGTCGAGGTCTGGCACGTCTACGTCATCGCACTGGCGCTTGGCTTCGTCACGGTCCTTGACCAGCCGGCCCGCCAGGTGTTCGTCAACGAACTCGTCGGACCCAAGTACCTGCGGAACGCCATCAGCGTGAACTCCACGACCTTCCAGCTCGGCGGCTTGATCGGCCCGGCGCTGGCGGGAGTGCTGCTCACTGCCGTGGGCGCCGGTTGGGCCTTCGCTGCCAATGCTGTGGCCTGCTGCTCCACCGTGACCATGTTGCTGTTGCTGCGCAAGGACCAGCTGCATCTGAGCCGGCCCACGCCGCGCAAGAAGGGCATGCTGCGCGAAGGCCTCAACTATGCGCTCAGCAAACCCACCATCTACTGGCCGTGGTTGATGGCCGGTTTCGTAGCGGTTTTCGCCATGAGCCTGCCAGTGCTTCTGGCCGCCTTCGCGGACCACGTGTACGACGCCGGTGCCGGAGGCTACGGCTTGCTGAACGCCATGGTTGCGCTTGGTGCACTGACAGGCGCGGTGGCATCCACCCGTCGGAGGCAGCTGCGGTTGCGCTCGGTGGTGACCTCCGCCGGGTTGTACGGACTGATGCTTTGCGTGTCCTCGCTCATGCCGTCCATGGTGTGGTTCAGCGTCACCATGGTCTTCGCAGGATTCTGGTGCCTCATGTTCCTCACCGCTGCCAACCAAATGGTGCAGACCAGCTCCAACATGAGCATCCGGGGCCGCGTCATGAGCCTATACCTCGTGGTGCTCATCGGCGGGCAGGCCATCGGTGGTCCCATGATGGGCTGGCTCGCCGAGCACCTCGGCCCGCATCTGGCCATCCTCGTCTCCGGCGGGGTTCCGGCCATCGCAGCGGCTGTGGTCGCCGTCGTACTTGCCAGGAAGTCCTCCCTGCACATCAAGGTGGACTTGCGCGACAGGCGGCGGGTCCTCCGGATCGTGCAGGAACCGCAGACGGCCTAAGAAGACGGCTTAAGTAGATGAAGCGCCCCCGGCAACCGGGGGCGCTTCATCTGCGTGGGGCTATCGTGCCAGAAGCTGGGCCACCGGCAGGTGCGGGTACTCCGGGGAGCGGCCCTGGAACTCAAGGATGTCCGGATTGCGGATGACGCCGTCGCGGATTTCGATGGCACGCGAGATGGTCTCGTTGGCATCCCACCCGTCCGGGCCCGCCACCACAGTGTCCAGGAAGGGCAACAAGGCCTCGCTGATCTCCCAGCTGGCCGAGTTCCAAAGATAGGACGGGCTGTGGTCCACCGCGTAGTAGTTGACGTGACCGCCGACGCGGAACATCGGCTCGTCGAACGTGGTGGTCCGCGCCCAGCTGAATCCCATGCCTTCATCGCAGGAAACGTCGACGATCAGACTGTCCGGCTGGAACTCCGTCAGGTCTTCGGTCCGCAAGTACGTCAGTGGAGCGTTCGGGTCCTGCAGGGTGCAATTGACCACGATGTCCGCCGCGGCCAGGAACGGAGCCAAGGGCTTGCGCCCGTTGTCCGTGATGACCTCGCTGAGGAACGGAGCCTTGCTGTCGTGGTCGAACTGCACGATCCGCACCGAATGGATGGGGGACCCGACGGCGGCAACGCCCCGGTTGGTCAGAACCTGGACGTCATGGACGCCGTGGGCATTCAGGGCCGTGACAGCACCGCGGGCAGTGGCACCGAAACCGATCACGACAGCGCTGAGCCGGCGGCCATAGTCTCCGGTTGAACCGGTCAAAGCCAATGCATGCAGTACCGAGCAGTACCCGGCGAGCTCGTTGTTCTTGTGGAAAACGTGCAGGCCAAAACCGCCATCGCCGGCCCAATGGTTCATGGCCTCGAAGGCGATGAGTGTGAGCTTCTTGTCGATGGCCAATTGAGTGATGGCCCGGTCCTGCACGCAGTGGGGCCAACCCCAGAGCGTCTGGCCGTCGCGAAGTTCAGCGAGATCCTGGGCCTGCGGCTTGGGCAGGAGGATGACGTCGCTGTTGGCGAGCAGTTCCTGGCGAGTGCCGAGTCCGCCCACCAACGACTCGAGCTTGCTGTCCGGGACACCGAAACGCTCGCCGTAGCCATGTTCGAAACGGAGTTGCCGGCGCACTTCCGGGGCTATGCGCTCCAAATGCTGCGGGTGGATGGGGAGGCGCCGCTCGTTCGGCTTCAGCGAGGTAGCGAGGACGCCTATGCTCAGCTGGCCGTTGGCCGCGGTCACTTCTTGTTGCCGGTGGAAGGCTTTGCGGCCTCGGTGGTGGAGGACTCGGAAGCCCTCTTGTCCGCACGTTTTTCCTTGATGGATTTACTGGATTTCTTTGATGCGGTTTGGCGCGGTGATTTGTCGCCCATGATTGCTCCCTAGAGCGGAACCGAAATGGCTCCTGACTCCTGACGATACACCTACCCGGGTTCCGGTGCCCCGGCGCTGCCCGCACGGGCGCGCTGCGGCGGGAGCCGCCGTCGGGCCTTATTGTCACGAAAAAAGAACCCCGGATCCAGAAGGATCCGGGGTTCGCTGAGCGGGCGACGGGAATCGAACCCGCGTATCGAGCTTGGGAAGCTAGCGCTCTACCATTGAGCTACGCCCGCGCTGCCCGACGGAAATCAATCGGGCGAGTCCTAGCTTAGCGCAGTTGCGGCGCCGCCCAGGACAGCCACTCCGTCCGGCCTAACGTGCCCCGGCAGGTCCTCATTTGAACAGCTTCATTGAGCCCCAGCCGTTGCCCACTTGGCGTTGCGGACCCCAGACTCCGAGTCCCAATCCGTAGTCCACCAAATACCCGTCCACTGTCTGGGCGGTAATGCTGCGTGTACCTGGACCTGACAAGCCGAAGCCAGGCACCAAGGCCTTCATGGTTCCCCACCCCGAGCCGATGATGCTTGGCTGACCTTTGAAGCCGCCAACTCCATTGCCTGGGTAACTGAGCAGAAGTCCGGAGGATGTGGTGGCCAGGATGTCGTTGGCGCCGTCCGCGTCCCAATCGGCCATGGTCAGCCCCAGTCCCGCCCAGCCGGTTCCGATGTCCACCCGGTAAGTCAACGCCCGGCCGGAGGTGTTGGGGTAGTAGCGCAGGCCGCCGTCGGGGAAATACCCCACGACGCCCGGGTAACCCTGGTCGCTGGACCACTTGCCCACAGTGATGGTCATAGCGTCCCAGTCTCCCGTGCCCACCACGATCTGGGTCGAGAAAGCGCCGCCGGGCCATCCCTTGAACAGGCCCAGGGTGCCGTTGTTCCATTGCGCCAGAAGGTCATAGACGCCGTCCGAATCCCAATCCACCACGAACGCCTGCTTCAGTCCCGTCCAGTTGGAGCCAATCTGTACAGGAACGCCGTAGCCACCGCTCGGCAGCGCGGGGTAGCGAAGCAGCCGCCCGGCAGCGTCCGCGGCCACCAGGTCCGCGCCCGAGGTGATGCTGGCATGGACGCTGGGGTTGCCGGAGAAATATTGTTCCAAAGTGGCAAAGCCACGGCGCTTCATATCCGTCGCCAGATCCACTCCGACGTAGCGCAGGTGCCACGGTTCGTAGCTGTACCCGGTGATGTTGGTGTAGCCGTTGGGGTACCGGACGATGAAACCGTATTTGTACGCGTTCGCTGCCACCCACATGCCGGCGGCAGTGTCACCAAAACAGGTGCTGAGCCCACACGAACCGTTGGCATTTCCGACATCGACGGCAAGACCGGTTTGGTGCTCACTGTAGCCCGGCCTTGCCGAGATCAGGTCCGCCTGCGCCTGGCCGTAAAGGTTCACATAGGACGAGTACACCTGTTGTTGCTGGGCGTAAGAACGATAGCCACTCACGACCGCCAGCCCGCCGGTCCCGGCATCCGCCGCACCCTGGAAAAGCCCATTGAGCCACGCTGCAGCTTCGGCCCGGAGATACTGTCCCGAGCCACGCGCGTTCACCAGATCTGCCGGGGCATAGGTGGCAGGGTTCAGGGGGCGGGACTTGTTCACAAGGACGGACAAGTTGGCAGGATCACCCGCGGGATCGAGGCCAGGCAGCGGATTGGCGGTCGAAGGCACCTGGGCTTTTACGGCGGCGGCGTTCACGACGGCGGCGGCGTTCACGACGGCGGCGCGGTGGGCCGTGAGTCCGGCTTCGGAAACGTACCGGGTCGCCTGAGCCGTGGGTGCCGCGCTGGCCGGGGCTGCCGCGGCGTACGCGGGAGCGAGGGCGGCCGCCAGCACCAGGGCGAGGAATACAGCGCAAGCCGCCACCCGGCGTCGGGTGTTTCTTGGTGTTCCCGGTCGGTCTTGAACCTGCATGACGCCCCCCAGTGGAATTGTCCAGCGGCTGGCACTCTACCCGGCCATGGAAGGCGTGTCAGCAGTGCGCGGGAAAAAATCGGCAGGTAACCATTCGGTCAAGGCTCGGAAGTCGTGTGTCGTCACCGCACCGGGCTGACTATTCTGAACTTGTTAGCTGCTGCGTATGGGGAACCCGGCTACGACATTTGAACCGTAGGCCGAGAGAGGTTTTCCGTGGCATTCGCAGCCAATGAAGTGGTGATCAGTCGGGACGCCATGACCGTTTACGGTTTCCTCATGGACGGGATGAACAACTCACTCTGGCGTTCAGACGTGCGAAGCATCGCGCTTCGATCAGGCGTTCGCGGCCAAAAGGGTGCGTTGTACCAGCAGACCGTCGCCGGACCTGGTGGCCGGCCCATCGCAGCCGATTTCACCATCACCGAGGCCCGCCCCGGCGCGGAAGTCCGGTACGCCGTCGTAGCGGGACCCGCCCGGCCAACCGGCGGCTACTACCTCAGCACCGAAGGCGATACCACCCGGCTGCGCTTTGCCCTTGAATACCATCCCAAAGGTCTGCGCAAGCTCATGAACGGGATGATCCAGAAGGCCCTGGAGATTGAAGTCGGCCAGTTGGAACGGCTGAAGGCCGCGATCGAATCCAGCTCCTAGCTGGCGAACCTCAGCCCGGCCCAACCATTGCCAATCGTCACAGGGGTAGTGAGGCGTCCCGAGGTCAGGTCCCAGTACTCCACCATGCCATTGCGGTCCAGGCCCGCCACGCCTACCGAGCCCGCTCCCGTGAGGCCACTCAAAGCCCGCAACCCTGTGTAATCCGTCCACGCGCTGCCCACAACGGGGCGTGATTCCTGCTTCGGTGTACCCAGGCCGCTGCCCCGGTACAGGCGCAAGGTGCCGTTCGGCTCGGTGCTGAGCAGGTCCTGGAAGCCATCGGCGTTGTAATCCACCATGGTCACCCGGACAGACGGGTTGCCGGTGCCAATCGCAGACTGGCTGCGGATGTAGGCCAAGCCCGTGTTCTTGTACAGATACAGGTTGCCGCCCTGGTCCATGGCGACGATCTGGGGAAGCCGGTTGTTGGCGCACCACGTGCCCACCGAAATGTTCAAGGTTCCCCAGCCCTGGCCCAAGACCACCGGATCCTTGAAACCGCCCGTTTGAAGGCCCGGATACACCAGGAGCGCCCCGTCCAGCCGTTGATAGAGCAGGTCGAAGACCCCATCGCGGTCCCAGTCCACCACAAACAGCTCCTTGAGGCCCACGAATCCGGAACCAATCCGCTTGCCCAGGCCAAATCTGCCGTTACCCCAGGACGGGTACGCAACGACGGAACCGTCGGCGGCGATGGACACCAGGTCGGCAGCACTGCTGATTGCCGCGGCACTCAAATCGACCGTTGGGGGTTGGTGCTTGGACCCTGGTTCGCACACCGCCACAGGGTCAGTGGGTGGTGTCACCGTTCCACCCGGGCTGGTGGTGGTTCCGGCGGGCAACGTTGTGTAGCCGAAGAAGTTGACCACGCCCCACAGCGTGTACCGGTTGGGCGTCGTCTGCCAGTTGCCGTCCGTGTAGGTGATGCCGATACCCATCACATTGAACCTGGGGTCCCGCAGCAAAGCATCGTGGCCCGGGGAGCCCTTCCACCACTCCACAAGTTGCGCCGCGTCGCGGTCCCAGCGGACTGCAATGACCTCCCCCGCTCCATTGTTCGGATTCATCGCCCGCGGGTCCGTCCAGAAGTTGGGCCGGTGCTGGATCACCTCACGGGTAGCGATGTTGTTTGACCACTCCTGCGCCAGGTTGGCAACCGTGGCGTGGTACTTCACCGGAGCGAGGCCCAACGATGCGCGGTAGCTGTTGATCGCATTGAACACCGTGAGGATCGCTGCGCTGTTGTTGTCGGGGAGGAGCGCCAAAGCGCCGTCTTGGAGATTGGGGTCGTGGCCCGGAGCCTTGCCGGGGAACGGGCTGGGGGAGCCGGTGGCGGGGGTCGCGCCGGGATCGGCCGAGGGGGTTTGCGTTGGCGTTGACGATGGTGTCGGCGTTGGCGTGGCTGTTGGTGTCGGCGCGGCTGTTGGCGAGGGCACAGTTGTTGGCGAGGGCCCTGCGGCCTCGGCCGTCGGCGTCGTTGCGGCGGCGCCACTGTCTGCCGTCTCTTCCGACGTCGGCTGCGTTTCGATCGGCGGGGTCGTGGTACCAGTGGCGCTCGGGCTGGGATCCGAGGGATTGTCCGGTCCCCATGACGGTCCGATTTCCGGCACGGGAGGCGGTGTTTCAAAAACCGGATCGACGGCGATCGGCCCGCCATCCGAGGCAGGATCCCGCGCGGGAGGAGGTGTCAGCGTTGCTGGCGCTGCAGGCTTTGCGGAACTGGAGGACCCATCGACGGCGGGGGTCGCCACTGCAGGTGCGGGAGCCGCCGTCGGGCTTTCCTCAGGTGCCGACAACCCGGACGGGACACTGGACGATGCTGTGGTGCTTGCGCCGGGAACCGCCTCCGTTGCCGGCAGGATCTGGCTTGATGCGGCCATGCAAAGCGCCAGCGCGCCAGCCAGCACAATGGCGGCAGGCGCTGCCAGTTTGTTCACAATTACCCCGCGGATGCTCGTTGCCCCCAAGTACGGGCGCGGCTTTACCTGTCCGGGAACTATAGTCCCATGAGGCTGTCCGGACAATGCGTTCGGTATTTGGGGTATTTTTGATGACGTGCTGATCTCTGACCGCGACATACGTGCCGAAATAGACTCCCAACGGATTGTTCTTGAGCCGTACGATCCCGCGATGGTGCAGCCGTCTTCCGTGGACGTGCGTATCGACCGGTTCTTCCGGCTCTTCGACAACCACAAATACGCGCACATCGATCCCGCCGAGGAGCAGCCCGAGCTGACCAGGCTCGTGGAGGTGGAAGGTGACGAACCCTTCATCCTGCACCCTGGAGAATTCGTCCTGGGTTCGACCTACGAGACCGTCAGCCTGGCCGATGACATTGCCGCACGCCTGGAAGGCAAGTCCTCCCTCGGGCGCCTCGGCTTGCTGACGCACTCGACGGCAGGGTTCATCGATCCGGGATTCTCCGGACACGTGACGCTGGAGCTCTCCAACGTGGCCACGCTCCCCATCAAGCTCTGGCCGGGCATGAAGATTGGCCAGCTGTGCTTCTTCCGCCTCACTTCCTCGGCTGAGCACCCTTACGGCTCCGGCGAATACGGCAACCGCTACCAAGGACAGCGCGGCCCGACCGCCAGCCGCAGCCACCAGAACTTCCACCGGACGTCCATCTAGGCCCCCTGTTGCGCTGAGGGGTGAGCTTTCGGCTCTTTGTGAGGCCCCCTGTTGCGCCGAGGGGTGAGCTTTGGGCTCTTTGGGTGCCCCCTTTTGCGCTGAGGGGTGAGCTTTGGGCTCTTTGGGTGGCTCCCTTTTGCGCTGAGGGGTGAGCTTTCGGCTCTTTGGGTGGCTCCCTTTTGCGCTGAGGGGTGAGCTTTCGGCTCTTGGGAGGGGCGTTTTCGGTTGAGATCTTGCTCCTCGGCGCGCGCTGAGTGCGGCACTATTCCTCCACACTGTGGGTAACCGCCCAAAGGACGACCAAGGCATCCCAAGGCGTGCAAACAATGGCTGATGAGGTTGTCTCCGCCGCTTCCGCCCCATCTCCAAGGTCGCTCGTTCACCCTGGCCGAGTAACGTGCGGCCGGCCTTCCGGATCATCGTGCCTGGAACAGCGATCTCCAGGTCGCCAGCAGGGGCATCCGTGTTCCCTGGGGCGAGGAGCAAGACCCCGCACACACCGCGCGGCTCCTGACAGCAGTGAGCGATGGCGCGATTTGCTGCCATGAAACGGCCGCGATGCTGTGGGGGTGCCCGCTGCCGTGGGATCGGCAGCAGGATTTCCTGATTCATCTGACCCGCACGGACGGCGCCTTCAGGCCGCAGCGAAAGGGTGTTCGTGGCCATCGGATGGTGCTGGGCGAATTCGACGTCGCATTCATGGACGGCATTCCGCTGACGAGTCCTTCCCGGACATGGCTGGATCTCGCCGCCGTGTTGCCGTTCGAAGACCTGGTGGCAGCGGCCGACCATTTCATCTGCAGCCAGACCAGAAGCTTTGGACACAATCGGCTTCCATTCTGCTCAATACAGGATCTGAGGAATCAAGTAGGCAGACATGCGGGCGCACGAGGCATCCGGAAGGCCCGGGCCGCGCTGGAACTCGCGCGCGTTGGCGCAGATTCAGCCCCGGAGACGCGTCTCCGCCTGGCGATGGGCCGCAATTTCCTGCCGGAACCGACGTTGAGTTACGTGGTTTTGGATGCGTGGGGCCGCGAGGTTGCGTGGCCGGATCTCGCCTTTCCGGAATACAAGGTTGCGGTGAATTACGACGGCGTGCATCACCTCAGCGCCGCCCAACAGGAATCCGACTTACGGAGGGAGGCGGCACTCGCTGCAAACGGATGGATCTCTGTCGTCATTACTGCCAGTCATGTCCAAGAGCACGGCTATGACGGAGTTGCCCGTCTTATTCGGGAGGCTCTCATAAAGGGTGGGTGGGCATCGAGGAGGTAGCTCTCGAGGCTTTCCCAGAGGGTTTTGGGGTGGGATGTCGCCCCTCGGTGGGGGTTTTGGCGTGGGATGTCGCCCCTCGGTGAGGGTTTTGGGGTGGCGACGTTACGCCGGTGCGCGGTCCGTGGTCCGGGGTGGAGCTTTCGGGGTTCTGCGGATGGCCTTGACGACGGGTTCCACGAAGCGGGCGGCCAGCGGACCTACGATGGCCATGATGAGGACGTAGGCCGTGGCCAGTGCGGCGAGTTCTCCAGGAACCGCGCCGGAGGCGACGGCCAAGCCGGCGATGACGATGGAGAACTCACCACGGGCAATAAGCGCAGCGCCCGCACGGAACCGGCCGGGCATCGCGATACCGGCCCTTTTGGCGGCCCAGATCCCCGTGAGCATCTTGGTGGCGGCAGTCAGCACCGCCAGGAGGAGGGCCCAGCCCAGCACAGGGGGAATTGAGGTGGGGTCGGTGTTGAGGCCGAACGCCACAAAGAAGATCGCAGCGAAAAGGTCGCGCAATGGTTCAAGGATGCGGGTGGCGTTGTGGGCGGTAGCGCCGGATATGGCGATGCCCAACATGAACGCTCCCACGGCTGCGGATACCTGAAGGGCCGATGCGATTCCGGCCACCAACAGGGCGAGTCCCAGGACATTGAGCAGGAAGACCTCGGAGTTTTCGCTGTGGATAGCCTGCGAGACCCGATGCCCGTGTTTGAGGGCGATCACCAGCACTACCGTGACCACTGCCAGTGCAATCCCCACCGTCTGCAGTCCGCCCAGGAACCCGACGCCGGCAAGGATGGCGGTGAGAATGGGCAGGTAGATGGCCATCGCGAGGTCTTCGAAAACCAGGATGGAAAGCACCACAGGCGTTTCGCGGTTACCGATTCGGCCCAGGTCGGTAATGACCTTCGCGGCGATGCCGGAAGACGAAATGTAGGTGACGCCGCCCATGACGATGGCTCCTACAAGACCCCACCCCAGCAGGACGGCAAGGCCTGCGCCCGGTAAGAAGTTGAGCACGAAGTCCATGACCCCTGCTTGCCAGGACCGGCGAAGGCCGGTCACCAGCTCTGAGGCGGTGTATTCCAAGCCGAGCATAAGCAGCAGTAGGATGACGCCCATCTCGCCTGAGAGATGCGCGAACTCGTGCATGCCATCCAGCTTGACCAAGCCCCCGGCACCGAAGGCCAGGCCACCCACGAGATAGAGGGGAATGGGGGACATGCCGATTTTGCCCGCTAACCGAGCCAGGAGGCCGAGGCAGAACACGACGGCCCCCAGTTCAATGAGGGCTAGTGCGAGCGGATCCATACCCGTCAGCCGTTGCGGAGGATGTCGGCTGCCGAGTCAAGTCCTTCCTGGGTGCCGACCGCTACGAGCAGATCACCGGTGTGAAGTACGACGTCGGGCGCCGGCGAGGGGACGACCTCACCTTCGCGCATGATCGCCACGATGGAGACGCCACTGCGTGTGCGGATTTGGGCCTTGCCCATGGCCTGGTTCACGAATGGAGAATCAGCCGTAATGGAAAACTGTCGTGTGACGATACCGGGGACCTCGCGGTGCGCCTCGGCCAGGCGCATGGCAATGTGCTGTCCACCCAGGAGGTTTCCCAGTGTTGAAGCTTCGTCGGCCGTCAACGGGATGGAGGCCTGGCACGTATCCGGGTCATCCCACGTCGAGACGAAAAGCTCGGTTTCGCCCTCGCGCAGTTCCACCACGCCAATACGGCGACCGGAGGCCGTCACGAAGTCCTTCCGGATGCCAAGGCCTGGAAGTTCGGTCTCATCCACGTTCATAGCTCCACCCTAAACTCTGTTGAACCGGTCCGGTACGTTGTTGACGCCCAACCGGCCCTATGTAGTTAACGCTCTGGTACTACGGCTATTTCCACTTTGGCCGGTGGCTTCACGGGCAGGATCACCAGGAGACCGGCCAGGAGCACAACCATGATCCCGAGGATGCCCCAGCGTTGTGCCTCCCCGGCGGCAACGAGCGGCGAGGCGATGGTGATGCACAGCGTGAACAGGGTGGGGGCGAGGAAACTGACGGCCCTTCCCGTTGTGGCGTACAGGCCGAACAATTCGCCCGATTCTCCAGCCGGGGCAAGCCTGGCAAGGTAGGCCCTGGAAGAGGACTGGGCGGGACCTACGAAAAGGCAGAGCAGAAGCCCGAAGACCCAGAACGTTGCAGAACCGGGCCATGGGTTGCCGAAGAAGACATAGTCTTCGTTGCCGAGGACCAGGATGAAGGTTCCCGCGGTCAGCAGCCCTATCAGGGACAGGATGATGACAGCCTTGGGGCCGATCCTGTCGTCCAGGAAGCCGCCGATCACAGCGCCAACAGCCGCCACTACGTTGCCGAAGATGGCGAAGAAGATGACTTCCTTGAGTTCGAAACCAAAGGTTCCCGCCGCGATGACGCCGCCAAAGGTGAACACGGCGGCCAGCCCGTCGCGGAAGATGGCGCTGGACAGAAGGAAGTAGATGGTGTGCGGACTGGTCTTGTAGATGGCCCCGATACGCCGGATCAGCAATCTGTAGGAGGCGAAGAAGCCCAAGGATGAGGTGTCCTTCTTCACGGATACCTCAGGGACGGCAAACATCACGGGCAGGGCGAAGATAAAGAACCACAGGGCTGAGAAAACGGCGACCAACCGTATGTTGAGCGAGTCCTGGGTGGAGGCTCCGAACCAGTCGAAGGAAGGCTGGACAAAGAGCTGCAGGACCAGCAGAAGCGCCACGATTCCGCCGAGGTAACCCATGCCCCAGCCGAAGCCGCTGACCTTGCCAATGTTCCGGGGTGTTGAGATCTGGGCCAACATGGCGTTGTAGTTCACGCCGGCAAACTCGAAGAACACATTGCCCAGGGCGATCAAGCAGACACCCAGGAGCAGGAATTCCGGCCGCGGGAAGACGAAGAAGCACAGTCCCGTGAGCAGCGCCGTTGCGGCAGTGTTGACTCCGAGCCAGAGTTTCCGCCTGCCCCCGGCGTCGGAACGCTGTCCGGTGACCGGTGCCAGTAACGCGATGGCCAGGCCGGCAATGGCCAGCGCGGCACCCAAAGCGGCAGATGCGGCGTCTTCTCCGCCGAACGCATTGGACGTGAGGTAAACCGTGAAAACAAACGTCGTCATGACTGCGTTAAAGGCAGCCGAACCCCAGTCCCAGGAAGCCCACGCCAGGATTTGCCCCTTTTTTGAGGCGACGGGACCCGTGGCGAGCTCGGATGTCGGGTGGGAGGCTTCGGGGACTGCGGCCGCGTTCATAGTGTGAATGCTATAGCTGCAGGGAACGCTGCGCGCGGATGACAGACCGCGTTGTGAACAACCCCGGGTGAACAGCGGGCGGAGCGGGATAGTGGCCAAAAACTGTCCTGGCCCCTTGATAAACTAGGTAAACCGAACCCAACGTATGACCGCCTGCTCCAACTTTTGACAATTCGTTCCTGACTTTGCGGAGAAAACAGTGATCACAGTTCTCGCCATCACCTTTGCAGCGGCAACTGTGGCGCCCTTGATCTTCCGCTCACTTGGACGAAATGCGTTCTACGTGCTGGCCGCCGTCCCCGCAGCCGCTTTCGTCTGGTTGGTCCTCCAGTACGGCCCCGTATATTCCGGTGGCGGCATAGAGGAAATCCTGCCGTGGATTCCGAGTCTGCAGCTTGAGCTCGCCTTCCGCATGGATCCCTTGGCGTGGGTCATGTCCCTGCTGATTCTGGGTGTCGGTTCGCTGGTGCTGGTTTACTGTGCCCGCTATTTCAAGAACAAGGATCCTGGACTGGGCGGTTTTGGTGCCCAGCTCCTGGCCTTTGCCGGCGCCATGTTTGGCCTTGTGACCTCCGATGACCTGCTGATGCTGTTCATCTTCTGGGAACTCACCACCATCCTGTCCTACCTGCTCATCGGCTACGCCCGCACCCGTTTGGCAGCCCGCCGGTCAGCCCTTCAAGCGCTGATGGTCACCACCGCTGGTGGCCTGGCGATGCTCGTAGGCCTGATCATCGTGGGCCAGGCTGCAGGCACCTACCGCATTTCCGCCATCCTGGACCAAGCCGGGACGCTCATGAGCGGACCCATGCAGGGCGCCGTGACCACCGCCGTCGTACTGATTCTGGTGGGTGCCATCACCAAATCCGCACTGGTCCCGTTCCACTTCTGGCTCCCCGGCGCGATGGCGGCTCCGACGCCGGTCAGCGCCTACCTGCATGCGGCGGCCATGGTGAAGGCCGGTATCTACATCGTCGCCAGGCTCGCTCCGGGTTTTGCTGCCTCGGAATTCTGGCTGCCGGTGGTGCTGGGACTTGGTTTGGCCACCATGCTTGTTGGCGGCTACCGCGCGCTGCGGCAGACCGACATCAAACTCATCCTTGCTTACGGCACCGTCAGCCAGCTCGGTTTCCTGACCATGGTGGTGGGGCTGGGCCGGCCCGACGCCGCGCTGGCCGGTTTGGGGCTGCTGCTGGCGCACGGCCTGTTCAAGGCTGCGTTGTTCCTGGTGGTGGGCATCATCGACCACCAATCCGGAACGCGCGACATCCGCAAGCTCTCCGGCGTCTTCCGCTCGTCCCGCGCCCTGGGCGTGGTTGCAGCGATCGCCGCCGCATCCATGGCCGGTGTTCCTCCGCTGGCAGGTTTCGTCGCGAAAGAGTCGGTCTTCGAAGCGTTCGTTCACTACGGAACCGGCCACGATGCCCCTGCCTGGGGGATCTGGATCCTGGTGGGTCTTGTCATCGGCTCGATCCTCACCTTCGCCTACAGCGCCCGGTTCATGTGGGGAGCCTTCGCCGTCAAGCCCGGCGTGGAGCCCACCCCGTTCAAACCGATCAAGCCCGCCTTCCTCGCCGCCCCCGCCATTCTGAGCCTGCTCACCATCGTGTACGGGCTGTGGCCCGCGCCGGTGGACACCTGGATCCAGCCCTACGCCGCGCTGTTCGCCGGCGGACCGGACGCCGTCGACGCCGGACACCTGGCTTTGTGGCACGGGTTGACGCCTGCTTTGGGCCTGACCGCGGTCACTTTCGTGCTGGGTGCGGCCATGTTCTACGGACGGAACCTCGTTGCCCGCGCCCAGGGCCTGGTGCCCGACTGGGTGGATGGCGATCGCGCGTACCAAAACACCATTGGTGCCTTGGACGATGTGGCCGTCTGGGTCACGGGCCGCACGCAACGTGGTTCGCTGTACTTCTACCTGGCGGTAATCCTGACTGTCGCCTTCGCGGTTCCCTTGACTGCCATGCTCATGGCCAACAAACCGCTGCCTGACGGCATCTACTTCATCGACCCCAACTCACCCCTGCAGCTGGTGGCAGGAGCCGGAATCGTCGTGGGGGCGCTGGCCGCAGTTCGGGCCAACAAGCGCTTCCTCGCCGTGCTCATGGTGTCGGTCACCGGTTACGGCATCGCCCTCATGTTTGCCCTTCAGGGTGCCCCCGATCTGGCTTTGACGCAGATGCTGGTGGAGACCATCGTGCTGGTGGCCTTCGTGCTCGCGATGCGGAGCCTTCCTGCGGAATTGCGTGACAGGACAGGCGGCCGGCTCAGGGTGATCCGCGTGATCATCGGCGCGGCTTTTGGCATCACCATGATCTTCGTTGCCATCTACGCGATGGGGGCCCGCGTTGCTACTCCGGTTTCCCTGGACTTCCCGCGCCTGGCCTACGAAGGCGGCGGCGGGCTGAACGTGGTCAACGTGACCCTCGTGGACATCCGCGCCTGGGATACCTTCGGCGAAATCTCGGTCTTGGCGATCGCCGCCACGGGTGTGGCGAGCTTGATCTTTGTCCGGAGCCGCGGTGACCGCATCAAGACCTCCGAGGCCGTACCGGAAGGCAGCGTGGGGCGCCGTACCGGCGTCGAACGTGATTCCCGGGCCGGCGCCACGCTCGCCGTCGCCAAGAAGTTCACGGATGTTACCCGCGACGCCTGGCTCGTGGCGGGCCGTACCCTGGCCCCCGAGCGGCGTTCGATCATTTTCGAAGTCGTCACCAGGCTCATCTTCCACTCGATGATTGTCTTCTCGATCTACCTCCTCCTCGCAGGACACAACCTGCCGGGCGGCGGGTTCGCCGGCGGCCTGACCGCCGGGCTCGCTCTGACCATCCGCTACCTGGCCGGCGGACGGTTCGAGTTGAGCGAAGCTGCGACAGTCAGCGCCGGAACACTTTTGGGAACGGGACTTGCGACGGCGGCAGCGTCCGGTTTTGTCCCGTTGTTCCTGGGCGGACAGGTCTTCCAGAGCGCGATCATCGAGTTCTGGCTGCCCGTCTTCGGAGACGTCAAGTTCGTCACGTCCACCATTTTCGATATCGGCGTGTACATCGTGGTGGTGGGATTGGCGTTGGACGTCCTCCGCAGCCTTGGTGCCGAGATCGACGAACATTTTGAAGGCAAGGGCGCGCCCCTCACCGAGGAAGAGGCAGCCGAGCAGGCCGGGGTGTCGCAGGAAGCCGGGCTGGCCCAGGAAGCTGCCCAATCCGTCGCGTCCGGGAAAGGTACGGCATGAGCATCAACCTGACCCTGCTGATCGTCATGGGCGTCCTGTACGCCTGCGGAATCTACCTGATCCTGGAACGCAGCCTCACCCGCGTGCTGCTCGGGCTGATGCTGTTGGCCAACGCCACCAACATCCTGATCCTGAGCACCGGAGGGTATGCCGGCCTGGCGCCCTTCTTCACTAAGGAAACCAATCCGGATTCCTACAGTGATCCGCTTCCGCAGGCACTGATCCTGACCTCGATTGTCATTTCGTTCGCGGTCACGGCATTCATGCTCGGCATCATCTACCGCACCTGGGTGCTGGCCCGCCAGGACGAAATCCAGGACGACCTCGAAGACGTCCGCGTGGCAAAGACCCCCAGCTTCGACGCCGAGGACGACGCAATCGTGCCCTTGGAAACCTCGGAGTTCGCGGTCACCCCGTCCAGCACCTCGGACAGGAACCACCCGGAAGCCACAGAAACCCCCAACACTTCATCAACGCAGGAAGGAGGCAGCGCGTGAACCTCGCAAACCTGTCGCCGCTGGCTGTCCTCCTCCCCATCCTGGGCGCCGCGCTGGCGTTCCTCCTGATCCGGCACCAGAGCGCCCAACGGTTGGTCAGCATCGGCATCCTCAGCACCACGTTGCTGCTGGAATGCCTCCTCCTCTTCTCCGTCTGGTCCGGGGGCACAACCTCCGTCACCCTGGGCGGTTGGCTGCCGCCATGGGGTGTGGTCCTGGTGGTGGACCAGTTCTCCTCGCTCATGCTGGTGGTGTCCACAGTGGTGAGCCTGGCGGTTCTGGTCTACGCCACAGGCCAGGGCATGGCCGACGGCGACCACGAAGCTCCCGTGTCGATCTTCCACCCCACGTACCTGATCCTGGTGGCGGGAGTCTCCAACGCCTTCCTCACCGGGGACCTTTTCAACCTCTACGTCGGCTTCGAGATCCTGCTGACAGCAAGCTACGTGCTCATGACCCTCGGCGGGACGGGTCCGCGTATCCGTGCCGGCGTCACGTATGTGGTGGTCTCCGTAGTGTCATCTGTCCTGTTCCTTATCGCCATCGCCATGATTTACGGGGCCACCGGCACCATCACCATGGCGGATCTGGCCATCAAACTGGCAGAGCTGGACCAAGGTACGCAGAACCTGCTGCATGTGATGCTCCTGGTCGCCTTTGGGATCAAGGCCGCCGTGTTCCCCCTGTCCTTCTGGCTTCCGGACTCCTATCCCACGGCACCGGCCCCCGTCACTGCGGTGTTCGCCGGGTTGCTGACCAAAGTGGGCGTCTACGCCATGGTGCGGACGGAGACCCTGTTGTTCCCCGGGGATACCCTCAACGTTCCCCTGATGGTGGTGGCGCTACTGACCATGGTTGTCGGTATTCTGGGTGCCCTTGCCCAGAGCGACATCAAACGTCTCCTGTCCTTCACGTTGGTCAGCCACATCGGGTATATGGTGTTCGGGCTGGCCATGAGCTCCGTAGCGGGCCTGGGTGCGGCAGTGTTCTACGTTGCCCACCACATCACCGTGCAGACCAGCTTGTTCCTGGTCACCGGACTCATAGAACGCCGGGGTGGCAGCTCCTCCATTGACCGCTTGGGCGGCCTGGCCAAGCTGTCGCCGTTGCTGGCGTTGCTGTTCTTCGTACCGGCCATGAACCTGGCGGGCATTCCTCCGTTCTCAGGCTTCCTTGGGAAGCTGGGTCTTCTGCAGGCCGGCGTGGAGCTCGGAACCCCACTGGCGATCGTGCTGGTAGTGGGCGGCGTGGTCACCAGCCTGCTGACGTTGCTGGCAATAGCCCGTGTGTGGAACAGGGCGTTCTGGCGCAAACCCGAGGATGCCGAATACCCGGATCCCGTGTTGATGACCCCCGGCAACGTCGGAGTACTGCCGCGGACCATGGTAGGTTCCACTGCGGCGCTGGTGGTGTTCGGGGTGGCGCTGACGGTGTTCGCTGGTCCGCTCTTCCAGGTCGCGGACGGTTCCGCAGAGATCATGCTGGACCGCTCGGCCTACATCCACTCGGTACTGGGTGACTCTGTCGAGGTGCCCCCGCTGGCGCAGAATGGCGGTACGAAATGAGCCGCAAGCCGATCTCGTTCCGCACGGAACTGCCGCTGCTCATCTGGCTGGTCATCGTATGGGGTGCGCTGTGGCGTGACTTCAGCCCGGGCAACCTGCTTTTTGGCGCGTTGATCGCCGTGCTGGTGGCCAAGTTTTTCTACCTCCCGCCTGTGGAGCTCAGCGGCAGGTTCAATGTCCTGCGTGCTGTTCCGTTCGCCCTGATGTTCGTCGCGAAAGTGGTGGCAGCAAGCTTCCTGGTGCTGTACCTGGCGGTGGTCAAGGGACCCAAGGTGCGCAGCGCCGTCGTCGCTGTTCCGTTGCGAAGCCACTCTGACCTTATGGTGACGGCTACAGGGCATGTCATCTCGCTGATCCCCGGCTCGCTGGTGGTGGAGGTGGACCGCTCCACCTCCACGCTCTACCTGCACGCGCTGAACATCTACGAAGAAGCGGACATCGACAAGATCCGCCGGGAGACGCAGAACATTGAGGCAGGGCTGATCCGCATCATGGGAACGCGGGAAGAAGTCGAGGCCCTGAAGGCAGAAGCCCGGCCCGGCATGGAAGGGGCAACGCTGTGAAGGAATTTGTTCTGGTGGCCACGGCGGTGATCCTCAGCCTCGCCGCTGCAGGTGCGATCGTGCGCATCGCGATTGGGCCATCTTTGCTGGACCGCGTCCTTGCTTCCGATGTCCTGCTGGCCATCCTTGGTGCTGCCCTCGCCATCGACATGGCCGTGAACCAACACCTCAACAACCTGATGCTGCTGGTGGCCCTCGCGGTGATCGGTTTCATCGGCTCAGTGACGGTTGCCCGGTTCGTGGCCGAGCGAAGGGAGCAAAGCAATGAGTCCTGACGCCACCGGAGTGGACCTGGTCATCGACATGGTGACCGCGGTGTTCCTCATAGTGGGCGCCCTGATGTCTCTGGGTGCCGCGATCGGCCTGCTGAGGTTCCCGGACCTCATGAGCCGCATGCACGCAGCCACCAAGCCGCAGGTGTTGGGCTTGTTCCTGATGCTCGCAGCGATCGGCCTGCAGATGCGTACTTGGTGGGTGTGGCCCGTCCTGCTGGTGGCATGGATTTTCCAGCTTCTCACCGCGCCGGTGTCCGCCCACATGGTGGGGCGCTCCGCGTACCGGACCAAACACGGGCACCGCGAGAAGCTCACCAAGGACGAACTCGAAGCCGTGGTCCAAAGGGCCGCCGCCGGCCAGGAGCCCTCCGAACCTTAAAGCAACGCGGAACCTTAAAGCAACGCGGGGTCACTTATGGCCCATTACCCCCATGGGGATGGGCCATAAGTGACCCCGCGTTGCTTGTTGGGTGATGCTTAGACGATGTCCTGGGACTTCGCGAAGCGGGCAATCGCCCGCTGGGTGCCGCGGCTGGCAAGGACCTGGATCAGCGTGCTCACGAAAGCGGAAATCAGCGCGAAGGTCAGAGCCGAGCGGAGGCTCGTCTCCATGTCATCGTTGCCTGTGGGCGGCTTGTTGCCCGTGGCCTTTTCCCAGCCTTTGTTGACGAGTTTGGTACCGACAAAGCCTGCACCGAGGCTTACCCCGGCGCCCAGCAGCTTGAAAAAGAGGTTCATGGCACCAGCCTAGCTGCACGGCACGGCTACCCGCGGTTTTCCCGCTCCTTGAGAAACGCTGCCAAGGACCCGACCGGAGCCAGAACCGGGACGACCGGGTGCTCGGCGGACCACACTGCCTCTACGGAATCGAGGACAGCGATTTCCTTCAGCAGATAGTAGGTGGGTGGCATCAGCTTCAAGTGCCCTGCGGCTTCCGCTTCCAGGATTCCGGACACCGGCATCCACAGCGACTGCCAAGCCTCCGTGGTTTGATGCCGGGGCTGCGCTTCCGGTGCCGGCTTGGCCACATAGAAGTAGGTGTCGAAGCGCTTGGGCATGTCTATGGGCGTGATCCAGTTGGCCCAGGGGCGCAGGTCTCCGGGCTCGATGCCCAGCCCGGCTTCTTCCTGGACTTCGCGGATTGCTGCCGTGAGCACCATTCCCGCGTTCCTCTCCGCCAACGCTGTGTCCGCGGAAATCGAACTCTGCGCCCAGGACAACGCATGGCTGCGCAGCAGTTCCCCGGGGTAGTCCCAGCCGGACTGATCCACAGCGTCCACCCGGCCGCCCGGAAAGACCACCATTCCTGCCGCGAAGTCCATGGTGCTGACTCTGTGCTGGACAAATGCCTCTAGCCCCGAGGTGGCGTCGCGGAGCAGAATCACGCTGGCAGCGAGGCGTGGCTCGGCCACGGGTGCGTGGGAGCCTGGACGATCCGTCATCAGGCCATTCTTGCAGGTGCGTTGTGGGGCCTGCTGTGCGTGTTTAGGCGCGGGGATAGGGCGCAGAGTGGGCCTCGCAATGCACTCCTGTTGTTGTGGGGCCTGGTGTGCGTGTTTAGGCGTGGGGATGGGGCGCAGAGTGGGCCTCGCAACGCACCCTCGATTGTTGTGGGGCCTGGTGTGCGTGTTTAGGTGTGGGGATAGGGCGCAGAGTGGGCCTCGCAACGCACCCTCGTTTGTTGTGGGGCCTGGTGTGCGTGCTATGGCGTGGGGATGGGGTGCTGAGTGGGCCTCGCAACGTACTCCCGTTTGTTGTGGGGCCTGCTGTGCGTGTTTAGGCGTGGGGATAGGGCGCAGAGTGGGCCTCGCAACAGGATTGTGACCGCGGCCCAGAGCGGGCCGTACGCGGAGGTGTAAACTGAACCCGCCCATCAGGGCAGATTTGATAACGACAGGGGAGCGCCGCCGTCGGACCTTGCAGCGATGCAGGAGACGCGAGGGCGCTGAGAGTGCGGACAGCCGCAGACCCTCGAACCTGATCCGGTTAGTACCGGCGCAAGGGAGTCGAGCTTCTCAGAGTGTCCGGAGCCGGACGGCGCAAGCCAGGCGGATTCCGGGGAGCACTTTCCCCTCCTGTAACCTCAGGAGGCAGAAAAATGACCACGGTAAACGTGAAGAAGACCAGTTATAGCTGGCGTGTTGTAGACATCGTGGTGGCGGCCCTCATCGCCATCGCCGGCGGCGTGATTTTCTGGGCCTGGTCCCAGGGCGCGGCACTGGTATCCATCCCCATGAATGCGGCGTACCCGCCCCTTACCGGCCTGATCGCCGGTGGCTGGATGATCCCCGCAGTCCTGGGCATGCTCATTATCCGAAAGCCCGGCGCAGCTCTTTTCTGCGAGGCCGTCGCAGCCACGGGTGAGCTCATCATGGGTTCGCAGTACGGCACCACGGTGCTCATCTCCGGCATCCTCCAAGGCCTTGGCGCCGAGCTCATCTTCGCCGCGTTCCGCTACAAGAAGTTCAACCTGCCCACCGCACTCCTCGCGGGCGCAGGCGCGGGCCTCTTCTGTGGCCTGAACGATTCGTTCCTGCCCTGGGGCTGGAATATCGCCTACGAGGCCATCGACAAGCTGACGTACATCACTTTCACCACCATCTCCGGTGCAGTGATCGCCGGCGGCCTGTCCTGGATCGCCACCCGCGGTCTGGCCACGACGGGTGTCCTGAGTTCCTTCGCGTCGCGGAAGGCCGCTTCGGAGCCAGTCTTCAACTGATGCCTGCCACACACAGCGGCACGGTCCGGCCTGCCGCCATCTCCGCCGAGGGGTGGGGATGGCGGCATGCCGGCCGGGCCCAGCCTGCCATCCAGGGCCTTGACCTCCGCATTGAACCGGGGGAACGCGTCCTGTTGCTGGGCCCTTCGGGGGCCGGCAAGTCCACGCTCCTGCACGCCCTCGCCGGGGTGCTGGGTGACGAGGAAGACGACTCTGATGAGACCGGTTCGCTGCTGATCGACGGCGTCACTGCCCGCGAGCAGCGTGGCCGCGCCGGGCTGATGCAGCAGGATCCCGAAACGCAGGTGGTTCTCTCCCGGGTGGGCGACGACGTTGCCTTCGGCGCGGAGAACCTTGCCGTGCCGCGCGAGGAGATCTGGTCCCGGGTGCATGAAGCGCTCGACGACGTCGGCTTGCGTACCGCATCAGGCGGCGGTTTGGCATTGGACCACCCGACGGCGGCACTTTCCGGGGGACAGAAGCAGCGCCTCGCGCTGGCCGGCATTTTGGCGATGCGGCCAGGCTTGATCCTGCTGGACGAACCCACGGCCAACCTCGATCCTGCAGGGGTCCTCGAGGTCCGCGACGCCGTGGCCCGCTGCCTGGACAAGACCGGCGCCACGCTGGTGGTGGTGGAGCACAGGGTGTCCGTGTGGAAGGACCTGGTGGACAGGATCGTGGTCCTGCAGCCCGGTACCGCAGGCCCGCAATCAGGCACCCCGGGAGTCCTCCTGGATGGTCCGCCGGAGCAGGTCCTCACCCAGGCGCGCTCCATGCTGATGACGGCGGGCGTATGGGTTCCCGGCTACGTTCCCGCCACAAGGGCGCGCGCCCGGACGACCGGGACAAACGAACTCCTCCTTGCAGCGCAGGACCTGGCCGTGTCCCGGGAAAAGCCCAGGCGGAAGCGCTTCCGAACCATCCCTCCGGTTCCGGTGCAGAGGGACATCACCGCCCAGGTCCGTGCTGGCCAGGCGTTGACCATTACCGGGCCCAATGGTGCCGGGAAGTCCACTTTTGCGCTGACGTTGGCCGGCCTTCTGGCGCCGGTGGACGGCATGGTGAGCGCCGGCGTCGGGCTATCGGAGGGAGCGGGCATCGACCCGTACAAATGGAAGGCCGATCAGCTCATCTCCAGGATCGGCACGGTCTTCCAGGAACCGGAGCACCAGTTCGTCACGGGCAAGGTCCTGGATGAGCTCATGTTCGGCCCCAGGCACCTGGGCCACGGCGGGGAACGCGTGGACGAATTGGTGGAGCGGCTGAGGCTCTCCCATCTGGTGGATGCCAATCCCTATACACTGTCCGGCGGTGAGAAACGCAGGCTTTCAGTGGCTACGGTGTTGGCGGCGCACCCGAAGGTACTTGTCCTCGATGAGCCCACCTTCGGACAGGACGCCAATACCTGGGCCGAGCTGGCCTCGTTCCTCTCGGAGTTGCTGGACGCCGGTACCGCCGTGGTTTCCGTGACCCACGACCAGGAATTCAGTGCCGTACTGGGCGGGACGGAACTGCGGCTCGGGCCGGTGTCCCAAGGTGAGACGGCGCCCCAGGAAGCGGGTGCGGCATGAGGGACGCATTGAGCCTGCGCGGCAACCACGCACTCCTGACCCGGGCAAACCCGTTGGCGAAGTTCGTGGCCGTCTTCCTTATCTCCCTGGTGCTGGCCCTGTCCATCGACTGGGTTTCCGCGTCCACGGCTCTCATCGCGGAATTGGCGCTCTTCCCCTTGGCCGGCCTCACACTCCGCCTTCTCTGGCAGCGCGCCTGGCCGCTGATCATAGCGGCGGCGATAGGGGGCTGGAGCACCGCGATTGTGGCCGCTGACAGCGGCGCGGTACTGCTCGACGTCGGACTCTGGTCCATCAGTGAAGGTTCCCTTGAGCTGGGGCTCGGCTTCATGCTGCGCGGTTTGGCGATCGCCCTCCCCGCGATCCTGCTGATGTCCTGCACCGACCCGACGGACCTGGCGGATGCACTTGCGCAGAAGGCAAAGCTGCCGCACCGATTTGTCCTCGGTTCCCTTGCCGCCATGCGGCTGGTGGGCCTCATGGCGGAGGAGTGGCAGACCATCGGCATGGCCCGGCGCGCCCGCGGTGTCGGCTCGCAGGGAAGCCCGATCCAGCGCCTCAAAGCGACGCTCGGACAGAGCTTCGGGCTGCTGGTCCAGGCCGTCCGGCGGGCTTCGCGGTTGGCCGTGACCATGGAAGCCCGCGGTTTCGGCGGGGGACAACGGACGTGGGCGCGTGAGTCCACGTACTCGCTGATGGACGTCTGGGTGGTACTTGGCGGCGTGGCCATAGCCGGAGGCGCCGTCCTCACGGCTTTGGGCGCCGGAACGTGGAGCTTCGTGTGGCGTTAGCGGGCCGGTAGCTCCTGGATTTCGTCGAAATCTGCGCGGGTGAGGAAGCCGAGCTGGGCCTCCTTCTCCTCGAGCTGGATGATCGGGCCGAGTTCGAAGCACGTCGCTTCAAGCCGGCGCAGGGCTTTGGCGTTGCGTGAGTCTGGCTCCACGATGATCCGGTCCTTGCCCGGGAGCGAGAACATGTACCTGATAAGGGAGGTGCCGAGCCTGGGGGTGAAGTGCGGAATGGGGCGCGTTGCCGGTGCCAGCAGCAGATGCATCCCGATGTCCGCCTCGCGGGCGGGGTAGGCCTCGCCCACGGGATCGTGCAGTGGTTCGTATGTCTGGAACAGGGCCAGGGGCTCGCCGTCGAGGAGGGCCAGGAAAGCGTGGTGCGTGTCCAGTGAGTCAAGGAACCCGTAGATTTCCAGCACTTCCTCTTGGGACTTCTCCGTCATGCCCCAGAACCTGGCGCGGGGTTGCTTGACCCATTCGAAGATGAGCCCGATGTCTTCGCTGGGGACCAGCGGGACAAGGCGCAATTCACCCCAGCCTTCGAGGTTCTCGGAGTAGACGGTGGTGCGGACGGAGAAGTCCTGGGTGGCGGTGCTCATGTGTTCCTTCGGTAGGCGGGTGTCTGGTGTCAGTTCGGGTCTTTGGCCAGGGCGGACCAGTCCGTGGTTACAGGGACCATCCGGCCTTCGCTCCAGAGCGGGAGCTGGTCCCCGAAGTGGCTGTGGCCGGGCGGTCCGGCTGCGCCGAAAGGCACAATCCACCGGCTGTTCTCCCGGCAGTCCAGGTCCCAGACGTAACGGGCCACAGGTCCGCGGAAGCTTCGGTCGTCCACTCCAGGGAGGCTTTCGGTGCTCAGCACGCAGCCGGTGTCTCCACTGAGGGCGGCCGTGGGCGCCGCAGCGGCAAGGGTTTCGGGGAGCACATGGATTGCCAGCAGCGTGTGCCGGTCACCCCAGGACCCGCCGTCCAGCAATGCTTCTTCCAATGCCGTGGCTTCCAACGCCGCCGCTGCCTCCACGGAGACGGCGATGCCAAGTTCGGAGCCGCGGACCAGCAGGGTCTCCAGTGCGAAGCCGATGCGCGATGCCACGGACAACCACGGGCCAAACAATGGGGAATAGCCGCTCGGGGTGTTCAGGGGAGCAAGAGCGGCGTGCCGTCCGAGGCGCTGGACCAATGCACCGCGCCAGTCAGCGAAAACGGCCGCGGGATGGCTGCCGGCGTCCATCCGGCCATCCCACGCCAACAACTGTGATCGTAGTTTCCTAGCCTCGTCGGACAGCCCGGTTGTCTCCAGTGCAGCCAGGATCTTCCGGAAGAACGGCCACGGACCGAGCAACGTGTCGGTATGGATTCCCTGCATGGTGTCGCCGGACAGCGTCCCTGCCGGCGCGGACTCCAGCAATTGTTGGATGCGCAGCGCCCGGTATGAGGGGGCGAATTCCATAGCCACGGCGTCCCCACCACCGGCTGCCCGATCGTTCGCGCTGACGGCAAACTGCCGGACCTCGGTGCGGGGCAGCGCAACATAAGGTCCTTCCCAGGCATGGCGTGGTGACAAGGCCGGTGTGGGCAGCCGACGGTTCGCCGGGTTGCGCTGCGGAACCAGTCCGGCGACGAAATGCCTCACGGCCCCGGATGAATCCGCCGCCACCACACTGTTGACGGGCTCCACCCAGGCATCGAATGCAGCTTCAACGTCAGCGACGCTCCGGCTCCTCAACAGCGGCAGGAGGGCCTCAAAACCCAGCCGCTCCTCAACCCGCGCGGGAAAACGCAGACTCAGCGCACCGTCGTCGGGCATTTCCGAAATGACGGGGCCGCGGGCAGTCTCGATCACCTCAACGGTCACCGCGTCGCCACCGCGGACGCTGATGGTCTCGGTACTGACGACGGCGGGTTCCCAACCTTCCGCTCCGTGCGCCTCGATGCGTTCGCCATTGCTATCGGTGATCCGGCGGAGTTCTTCCACGTAGAGGTCCTGGTAGTCGGCCATGGCATTCGTGACGGCCCAGGCGGTGTGGCCTGTGTGGGCGAAGTGCGGCAGGCCCGGAACTCCGGGAAATGCGAAGCCTGCGACGTCGAATTCGGGGCAGGCCAGCCGCACCTGCTGGTACACGCCGGGCAGTTCCATAAGGCGGTGCGGGTCTCCGGCGATCAAGGGCAGGCCGCTCGCAGTCGTGGAACCGTGGGCGGCCCAGGCGTTGCTGCCGGACCAGATTGGAGCTTCGATGCTGAACAGGTCCACTGCATCTTCCCCGAGCGTCCGCGCGACGTGGGCTCGGAACAACTTGTTGGGAAAGGTGGAGAAGAGGATGTGGTGCACCAGGAAGACTCCCAGCGGTGTCCACGGAAGCCAAGGCTCAGGGGCGCAGCGGGCTTCGTCGAACTCGGGACCGCCACGAAGGCCGTCGGCGAGGGCCTGGTTGATGCCGGCAACGTACTGTCCGCACCAGCGTTGCGTTTCGTGGGGGAGTTTGTCGAAGCAGCGGCGCGCGGTGTCATTGAGCCGGGCCTGCCGGGCGAACCGGTCCCAGACCACGGCGTCGGGCCCCAGTACTTCGGCGACTCGGCCTTCTGAACGCCAGTGCTCCAGTTCGATCTGCCAGGACCGGTCCGTCGCGGCGTTCCGGCCTTGGAGGAAGGCGAGTTCGTCCGCGGAGTCAGCCCACAGGTGCGGGATTCCCCAGGTGTCGCGGTAGGTTCCGGTGCCGCCTGCCGGGGCGGATTGTTGCGTCGGGGCAGGCGTCATGATGTCAGGCCGCTTTCGAGCTTAGGTTAGGCTTACTTAAGTTCAAGATAAATGGCTTTGGCCCCGGGCACAAATCGTGGGCCATTCGTGAAGGAGTGCTGCTTGAAGCGCAATTGGGAAGGTGTCGTCCTGAAAGTCATGGGCGCCAAGGATTTCACCCTGCAGGTCACCGCCCGTGAAGAAATCACCCCCGACTTCCTTCGCATGCACGTGCGCGACGGCGGGCTCCTCAAGGCCAGCGGCCTGCACCCGACCATGTGGATCCGCCTCTGGTTCAACGACTCCGGCAAGGCCCACCAGCGCGCCTACACCCTGGTCAACGCGGATCCGGAGGCCGGTACGTTCAGCATGGACTTCGCCATGCACCGCGGGGTGGCAGCTGATTGGGCCCGCACCGTCCAGGCCGGCGACACCATCGACGCCACAGTCCAAGGCAGCTCCTTCGCGTTCCCGCAGCCCGCGCCGCGCCGCATCTGGGTGGTCGGCGATCCTGCCTCACTTCCGGCCATCAACTCGCTCCTGGACGCGCGGGGACCGCACGGCACACCGGTCACCGCCTGGCTCGAATACCAGCACGACGCCGACACCACGCTCGCCGTCCGGACCTCCGGCGACGACGTAGTCACCTGGATTCCGCGCAAACGAGACGGCGCCTCACTGGTTGAGGAAGTCTGCGCGGGGCTGGCACCACAGGCTGTGTCAGCGACGGATGACTTCTTCTGGGTCGCATGCGAGGCGTCCAGCACCCGTGCCATCGTGAAGCACCTGAAGAAGGAACTCGGGGTGGATAAGCATCGGATTGACGCGTTGGGGTACTGGCGGGCATAGGGAACTGAACCCACCGCCGCAGTGAGCGGCCCCGATGAGGCGAGTGCCGGCGTCGGGCTATATATCGCACAATACGGGTAGGGTGTGACGTTTACCGCCTAAACGGTGTTTTGCTAGCTACTTCTAACTCACTTGTGATATTTCTTGGTTATGACGCAACCGACCGCAGAACACGTAGGCCTCCTGCTCCGCAACGCCCGCGGCGAAAAGGGCTGGACGCAGGGGCAGCTGGCTACTGAGCTGGGAACCAGCCAGAGCGCTATCGCCCGGATGGAACAGGGCAAGCAGAACCTGAGCCTCCGGATGATCGAACGCCTCGAAGCGATCTTCGGCCGTTCCATCGTCAAGGTGGGCAAGCCCCAAATGACCCACCTGCGGGTGGAAGGCGGCCGTACGCTCTCCGGAGAGGTGGACGTCAACAGCAGCAAGAACGCCGGTGTGGCCCTGCTGTGCGCGAGCCTGATCAACCGCGGAACCACCACGCTGCGCCGCCTGGCACGTATCGAAGAGGTCAACAGGATCGTCGAAGTGCTGACATCCATCGGCGTGGAATGCACCTGGCTTAACGGAAGCGATCTGCGCATCCGCAGGCCCGAGGTCCTTGACCTCGAATCAATGGATGTGGACGCCGCCCGCCGGACCCGCAGCGTGATCATGCTGCTGGGACCGCTCCTTGACGAGACCAGTGAATACCTTCTTCCCTACGCCGGCGGATGCGATCTCGGAACCCGCACCGTTGAGCCCCACATGCAGGCGCTGCGCCAGTTCGGCCTCGAGGTTGAGGCGAAGTCCGGTTTCTACTCCGTCACGGCGCCCGCCGCCGACGGACACCACCGTTCGTTCGTGCTGACCGAACGCGGCGACACCGTCACGGAGAACGCCATCATGGCAGCCGCGCACCGCGAAGGCACCACGGTCATCCGCAACGCCAGCCCCAACTACATGGTCCAGGACCTCTGCTTCTATCTGCAGGGCCTTGGCGTGGATATCCAGGGTGTGGGCACCACCACGTTGAAGATCACCGGGCGGCCGGCCATCGACGTGGACATTGAATACTTCCCGTCCGAAGATCCCATCGAAGCCATGAGCCTGATCACTGCCGGAATCGTGACCAACTCGGAAGTCACCATCCGCCGGGTTCCCATCGAGTTCATGGAGATCGAACTAGCTACGCTGGAGCAGATGGGCCAGAAGCTCGAGATCTCCGGCGAATACATGGCCCGCAACGGCCGCACGCGCCTGGTGGACGTGACAACCAAGCCCTCGGAGCTGCATGCGCCGCAGGACAAGATCCACCCCATGCCGTTCCCGGGCCTGAACATCGACAACCTGCCCTTCTTCGCCGTGATTGCCGGCAACGCCGAAGGACAGACCATGATCCATGACTGGGTCTACGAAAACCGGGCCATCTACCTGACAGAACTCAACAAGCTCGGCGCCCAGGTTCAGCTCCTGGACCCGCACCGGATCTACGTCAACGGACCAACGAAGTGGCGTGCGGCAGAAGTTGGTTGCCCTCCGGCCCTGCGCCCCGCCGCCTGCCTTCTCCTGGCGATGCTTGCGGCCAGGGGTACTTCCGAGCTGCGCAACATCTACGTGATTGAGCGAGGTTACGAGGACCTGGCCGAGCGGCTGAACACCATCGGCGCGAAGGTGGAGTACTTCCAGGACTGATGCTGACGTATTTTTGCTGGATCATCGGAGCTCGCAGCAACGGAAAAGCCCGGAACTTCGGGCCTTCCGGCTGCTGCTTCGGGCGATGATCCAGCAAATACTCTGTCATCGCCCATCCCGCGGCCTTCCGAGCCCAAGGCACGCCCGGATCTGGCCCAAGACCAGCTCCGGCGAGTTCCAGATTTGCTCGGGGGAGAAGCTCAGGACGCGGTAACCCATTGCCTGCGCCGCGTTCAACCTGCCCATGTCCTTTCTCCAGGCCTCCCGTGAACTGTGGAACTGATAGCCATTGACCTCCACAATCAGCCAGCCGTCAATCAGGGTGTCCACCCGGCCCACTCCTGGGATTTGGACCTGCCGTTCAAAGGAGAGTCCCGCCGCCTCAAAAAGCAGGCGGGCACTGATCTCCGGGACGGATTCAGACAAACCGTCGGCCTGGCGCAGTCGTTTCCTCGCATTCCCGAAGTAGTTGGCCCGCAGCTCGCCCTCCAGGACGTCACGGGGAACTCCACGGTTTTTCATAGCGGACTGGGCCACGGCAATGGCGTCAACGTCCGGCAGGCACGTGAGAGCGTGAATGACAGTGTCTTCCAGCGAGGCAACTGGAACGTAGGACTCCGAGCCCAGCCTGAGACCTCCGTGCCGGATAAACCCCCGGCCTCTGTTGTGCTTGGTTGCCAGATGCAGTCTTCCCGGTTTGTCTTTAAGCCAGAGGCCATAGCGGACAGCTGCGCTTGCGCATGTCAGAAGTCCGTTGTTTACGAGGGCAGAGACAAACTCCGTATCTGCGGAGGGCAGAGCCCATATGCCGTGCCGCGGTTGATAGGCCCCCTCGAGCTTCCTTAGGTCCGCCGGGGTGTGCCCGTGGGCCTTAAGCAGCCCTACCTTGGCTACTCCACCTACTGACGACAAGAATTCGAATGCGTTCATGCCTTCAGTCAGCCACGGACTGGTCCCTCCCCGGCCCGGAAACTTCGCGTATGTGGACAAATCTGCTGGATCATCGGCCCCGGCCAGCTTGCTTGGCCGGCTAATCCGCGGGTCCTCTCCGTTTCCACGGACGATGATCCAGCAGAATCTGTTTGCCGCAGGCCAAACTGCCAGTCCCACCCTGTGTTCTGAAGGCCACCCGTGACGCAGAATGGAGCATGCGGACTTTCGGGGTCGAGGAAGAACTGCTCATCGTTGATCCGGTGACGGGCATGCCCTTGGCTCTCGCGGACGCGCTTCTGGCCGGCTACGAGGAACCTGCCACGGAGACCGGACTGAGCCAGGAGCTCAAGCTGGAGCAAATCGAAACCCAAACGCGGCCGTGTCACAGCTATGCCGAACTCCTGCAGCAGATTCGCCGGGGTCGCGCCATGGCCGATGAAGCTGCCCGGCGGCACGGGGCAAGGGTTGCAGCGATCGCCACTTCACCATTGGCCTCGAACACGCACACCACCCCGGATCCCCGGTACGCCGCGATGCTGGACCACTTCGGCATCATCGCCACCGAGCAGTTGACGTGCGGGTTCCACGTGCACACTTCAGTGGAGTCCCCGGAGGAAGGCGTGGTGGTGCTGGACCACATCCGGGACAAACTCGCGGTACTCACCGCGCTCTCGGCCAATTCGCCCTACTGGCGCGGGCTTCCGACCGGGTTCGACAGCTACCGCACGCAGGCATGGAACCGGTGGCCCACGTCCGGGCCGTCATCGCTTTTTGGCTCGCTCACGGCTTATCGACGCGTGGTGCAGCGCTTGCTTGATACCGGTGTAGTCCTGGATGAGGGGATGATCTACTTCGATGCCCGGATCGCCAGGAACCAGCCCACCGTAGAGGTCCGGGTCGCCGACGTCTGCCTCCGCGCAGAGGACGCGGCGCTGATCGCGGTGCTGGTGCGGGCTTTGGTGGAGACGGCCTCCTTGGAAATGCTCGACGGCGTTGATCCCACCCCGGTGCCGACCGCCCTGCTGCGGATGGCGGGTTGGCGGGCCAGTAATTCCGGTTTGCGGGGAGACCTCCTGGACTTCGGCGATTTCCGGCCCCAGCCTGCCGCTGATGTCGTGTGGGCGTTGGTTGACTATCTCAGCCCGGTACTGGATGACCAAGGTGAATTGGCGCTGGTCAAGGCGGGCATTGCCGAAATTCTGGGACGCGGCAACGGAGCGCTCGAACAACGGGACGCAGCGGCACGGTACAGCGCCAGGCATCGTGACGGCGGGAATCCGCCCGGCTCCGAAGCCCTTGCCACCGTGGTCTCGCACGCTGCGAAGGTGACTGTTCGTGGCACCGCGACGGGCGCGTTCAAGGACCCGGTCCCGCTGCTGACCAGAGTGCGGCGGCCTTAGCCCTCGATGTCTCCGATGTTCTCGCTATCCCCGATGTCCCCGGGTTCCGGCCACGCCATCAGGTACGCTCCGACGGCTCCTTCGGTGAGGTAGAAAACCAGGGGCGGGATGTCCTTGGTGGTCGCCAGGACGGTCCCGGAAACCACGGCCATCCCTGCTGCCGTCATCCCCGCCCATCGTTTGGCGGGGGACTTCAGCAGGCTGCCGCCCATGGCAGCCAAGCCCAGCACATGCAGCCATGAGTAGGCGAGGAACGGTGCATTGGATCCCCGAAAATAAGCGAAACGCTCAAGGTCCGAGGCCCGCCGCGACAAGCTGTAGATGAAGAATGGTGCGCCCGCGAGCAGCGCTGTTGCTGCCGCGGACGCCCACGCTTTGGAGGTCCCTGCCGGTTGTGCTTTCGAGAACGCCAGGAAGCCCACCGGGACTGCGGCGGTTCCTGCAGCGGCCGCGTGGTGGCCGATCACCCATCCGCGCTCGCTGGCAAGCAGCAAACGCAGGCGCTCTGCGGGGTCGTGCATGAGGTACACGCGGGATCCCGGTGAAATCCCGGCCAACCACACCACCGATCCCGCAACGATGACAGCCCCCGCCCGGCGGTATGGATGCCTCATGCCAGCAAGGTTAGACCTGTTTGAGGGCCTTCTCCAGATCCAGGATGAGATCGTCCACGTCCTCCAGCCCCACCGACAAGCGCACCACGCCATCGGACAGCCCGATCGCCGCCCGGCCCTCCGGACCCATGGCCCGGTGGGTGGTGGTGGCAGGGTGGGTGATCAGCGACTTGGAGTCACCAAGGTTGTTGGAGATGTCGATGACACGCAATCCATCAAGCAGCGCGAACGCGGCTTCTTTCGCGGAGCGGCCAGTGGACGGCGAGAGCTCGAACGTGAGCACTGTGCCGCCGGCTTTCATCTGCTTCGCGGCGAGCTCGTACTGCGGGTGCGACTTCAGCAAGGGGTACTTGACCCAGCTGATGGCGGGTTGCTGCTCCAACCATTCCGCGATCTTCAGGGCCGATGCCGAGCTGTGGTTGACTCGGAGCCCGATGGTTTCCAGGCCCTTGGTCAACACCCAGGCGTTGAAAGCCGAAAGCGATGGCCCCGTGTGGCGCATGAGCTGCTTCACCGGTCCATCGATGAACTCCTTGGTGCCCAGGATCGCGCCACCGAGGACGCGTCCCTGGCCGTCGATGTGCTTGGTGCCTGAGTACACAATCACGTCGGCGCCCAGCTCGCCACAGCGCTGCAGCAGGGGAGTGGCAAAGACGTTGTCGACGACGACAGTCGCCCCAGCGGCATGCGCCAGTTCGCTGACGGCCTGGATGTCCACGATTTCCTGCATCGGGTTGGACGGTGACTCGAAGAAGACCGCAGTGGTCGGCTCGGAGAGAGCCTCACGCCACTGGTCAAGGTCCGGTCCGTCAACAAACACGGTCTCCACGCCCCAGCGCGGAAGGATTTCGTTGAGGATCACGAAGCAGGAGCCGAAGAGGGAACGGGCGGCAACCACGCGGTCGCCGGCAGCCAGCAGGGCACCCAGTGCGGTGAACACGGCGGACATGCCGGACGCCGTCGCGAAGCAAGCCTCGGTACCTTCGAGGAGGCGCAGCCGCTCCTGGAAGGTGGCCACGGACGGGTTGCCGTAGCGGGAGTAGACGAAGCGTTCGTCCTCGCCGGTGAAGGCGCGTTCTGCCGCGGCGGCGGATTCGTAAACGAAGCCGGAGTTCAGGAAGACGGGTTCGGCCGTTTCCTGGAAGTTGGTACGGTCAAGTCCACCGCGAACGGCCTGGGTGTCGGGGCTCCAGCCGGCGGCGTCAGGATTGAAAGTCACTTACTCGGTCCCCAGATTCGTTGGCAGGCCACGGTTCTTCCAACCATTGACGGTGCGTTCGCCGTAACGGTCGGGTTCGCCCTCAAAGCCTTCAAGGACGTTGTAGGCGGTGAAGCCTGCCTGCGTGGCGGCGATGGCGGCGGCGATGGAGCGCTGGCCGGAGCGGCAGATGAAGACGAGCTCCACGCCGTCGTCCTCGGGTGCCTGTTGTTGCAGGTCCTCGATGAAGCGGGAGTTCGGGATGCCGCCGGCGAGGTTCCACTGAATGAACAGGGGATCGTTCTCGGTGGCTTTCGTGTCGGGGATTCCGATGTGGGCCCATTCGCCCTCGGTGCGGACGTCCACCAGGATGGCGCCCTGTTCAAGCTTGGCCCACGCGTCCTGCGGGGTCAGGTCACCTGCGTAGCTCATGCGTGGCCCTCGAATGCTTCTTCGTCGTCGGTATCCAGTTCATCAACGGCGTTGGCGACTGCGGCATCGGCGCTGGCAATCGCGGCGGGCAGGACGACGGCCTGCGCGACGATCACGTCGGTTCCGTTGAACGTGGCGGCGGGGCTGCCGTGCAGTACGTACCCATCCGCCAGGGCGTTGGTGATCCGCTCACAAAAGTCGCGGGTATCCGGGCCTGTTATCAGGCGGTAAGAGAGTTTTTCTTCAGTGGGTTCAGGCATTGCTGGTGCTCCTCAGTCACGCTTGCAGTTCGAGTTGTCGATACGCCGAGTAGTCACCTGAGGCACCCCGCCGGAGAGAGGGTTGCCGACCAGCAAGTCAGGGCTTTGCGCTGGTTCTCATTACTCAAGAAAAACGTAGCATTCACGACGACGGCCCGCACGGCGGCCGTCGTCATGTTGCGTAACCGGGCGGTACTGGAGTACGGGTCCAATTAAGACGTCCCGGGAGCATAATTGACGCAGTACGACCCCCTGTAACTTCGTATGAAATCAGGTCGCGGTGAACGGACAGAGCAGTTCTACACTCAAGCCCATGCTGCATTTTGGTTGGTTCGTTGGGCACGGTTTCGGGGTGCAGGGCTGGGGCACTCCGGGCTACAGCCTGGGGTACGACTGGAAGAAGCCCGCCCTGTACCAGGAGGCCGTGCGCGCGTTCGAGCTGTCCGGGCTGGACCTGTTCATCATCGAGGATTCCCTGACCGTCCCGGACACCTATGGTGGTACTGCCGAGGTTTCGCTGGCCCATGCTTCCTTTGCGCCGAAACACGATCCTTTGGCGTTGGTCCCGTACTTGCTTTCCGCCACGGAGCACCTGGGGATCGTTCCCACGGTCAGCGCTTCCTTCTACCCGCCCTTCACCGCGGCCCGGCTCCTCGCTACCCTGCAGCACTTCTCCGAGGGGCAGCTCGGATGGAATGTGGTCACCTCGGGCAGCGATCTCGCCGCGCAGAACTACGGCTTGGACCAGCAGATCGAACACGACCTCCGGTACGAAAAAGCGGAGGAATTCGTCGACGTCGTCAGGCGGCTTTGGCGTAGCTGGGAGGCCGACGCTGTACTTGAGGACGTTTCAGCCGGGGTGTTTGCGGACCATACCAAAGTGCACCCGATCAACCACGACGGGGACTTCTTCAAGGTCCGTGGGCCGTTGAACACGGCACCGTTGCCCGAGGAACCCGTGCTTGTCCAAGCGGGCGCCTCTCCGCGGGGCAAAGCGTTTGCCGGCGGTCACGCGGATGTGGCAATTGCGCTCGCCCGCGGCGTTGACGGTATGAAGGCCTACCGGGATTCGATCCGGGCCGAGGCGGCGAAAGCCGGCCGGAATCCCGACGACGTGAAGGTGCTTTTCGTGCTGAAGCCCACCGTGGTGGGTTCCACAGCCGAGGCCGAGGAGTTGCGGGCGCAGCGCCGGGAATTGACGCAGCGCGACATCGACAGCCAGCTCAACTCCATCTCCTACCTGTCCGTGATCGACTTCAAAAAGTTCGACCTCGATGCCCCGCTTCCGGAGTTGAGCACCAACAGCAACCAGGGCACCTTGGAGCACTTCGCCAAGGCTGCCCCTCCCGGGTCCACTCTGCGTGAAATCCTGCAGGCACGCAGCGGTGGTGCCGGGGATTCGATCATCGGCACGGTGGGAGAAATTGCGGATTATCTGGAGGAGACCGGCGCGGCGGTAGGGGGCGACGGCTTCCTGTTCTCCGGCTTCGTTGATCCGGTGACCGTGCACGGTGTGCTGGACAAGCTGACCCCGGAACTCCGCCGCCGCGGCCTGTTGAGGAAGAGTTACGGCAACGGCGGATTCCGCCAAAACCTGCTGGATTTCTAATGGGCATTTTCACCATCGGGACGGGCCCCGTTTCCGCGTTGGCTGTGGCGGAAGCGGCTGCGGATCCGACATTTCACGTGGAACTCAACCAAGAAGCGTTGAATTTGATCGGACGGGGAAGGGACATCGTGGAGGAGGCGGCCGCCTCCGGCCAACGGATCTACGGTTTGAATACCCTTCTAGGGTCAGGCCGGGACACTGCTGTGGAGGAGAAGTCCCTCCTCGCCTACCAGGTGCAGGTCATCAGGTATCACAACAGCGGCGTAGGCCCGTATCTGGATCGTGCCGCAGCGCGCGCAGTGATCCTGGCCCGGCTTGTCGGGTTCAGCCGGGGCGGCTCCGGAGTGCGTGTCGGGACCGCAGGGTTCTACGCCGAACTGCTCAACCGCGGCGTCTACCCCGCCATCCCGCGCGAAGGGTCCGTGGGTTCCTCCGACCTGACCCAGCTGGCCGCCGTCGCTGCCGTAGCCCTGGGCGAGGGGGAAGCGTTCGATGCCTCCGGCATGCTGGTGCCCGGCGCCAAAGCCCTCGCGGACGCCGGCCTGCAAGCCCTGCAACCTGCTGCCGGAGAGGCCTTGGCCCTGGTGAGCGCCAATGCCTACTCCGTGGGCGCGGGAGCCCTCGCCTTGGTGCGCCTGCAGCACCTGGCCCGGCTCGCCGACGTCGCGCTTTCATTGTCGCTGGAGGCGATCGCAAGGTACGACGGCGGCGGAAACCTCAGTCCCTTTTCGCCGGCCATCCAGAGGGCCAAGGCGGTTGACGGCCAGCGGGACTCGGCCGCCGCTGTTCGACGGCTTCTCAGCGGTGGCTGGCTGGAGGATGTCCGCAGGGAAGCGTCGGTACAGGACGCGTTGTCCTTCCGGGCTGCACCGCAGACCCACGGGGCGTTCCGGTTCTTGGTGGCGCAGTTGCGTTCGGGCCTGGAAGTGGAGCTGAACGGCCGGGGAGACAACCCGTTGGTCGATGTGGAGTCGGGAACGATGGTGTCCGGCGGGAACTTCCAACCCATGCAGCTGGCGTTGTCCTTCGAAAGCCTGCGGTTGGGATTGGCGCACGTGGGGATTTCCAGCGAGCGGCGGATCGCCAAGCTGTATCCACCGCAGCGGGCCATCCGGGCGAGGCACCTGGCAGCGGCGTCCTCCGCGCCCGGTGCGGCGTCTGCCTTGATCCAGGAGGAGCTGCCCGGGCTGCTCTGGTATTCCGCGGCCGGACTGTTGGCCGAACTCAAATTCCTGGCAGCGCCGGCAACCCTCGGCGCGCCCACGCTCTCAGCCGACATCGAGGACCACTCGACGCTTGCTCCGCTGGCCTTGCAACAGCTGGAGAAGTCGATTGATGCCGCGGAGAAGCTCCTGGCCATCGAGTCCCTCACGGCTTCCTACCTCCTGCTGGAAGCCGAAGCTGCACAGCCGCTCGGCAACGGGACCGGGCTGGTGGCGGGCCGGCTTGCTGATGTGTTGGCGGACCGGCCGCCGGCGCCGGACCTGGTGGAGCGCTCGCGGACGGTGCTGCGCGAAGCCGTGGATCAGCTTTTCACTGAAACAGAGGAGGCGACGCCATGAGCACGGCCACCCGTAAGCATGGGTTGCATGCACTGCCCGGGGGTCTTGATGGTCTCGACGCCTCGGTCCTGGAAAAGGTGGGGAACACTCCGCTGGTCAAGCTGGAGAACTTCAGCCGCGGGCTCGGCAGTGTCATCCACGTCAAGCTGGAGTCCGAGAACCCCGGTGGTTCCATCAAGGACCGCACGGCACTAAGTATGGTGCGGGCGGCCGAGCGCTCGGGGGAGCTGAGGCCGGGGGCCACCATTGTGGAGAGCACGTCCGGTAACACCGGGATTGGGCTGGCGCTGATCGGGCACCTCACGGGCCACCCGGTGGTGGTGGTCACGGGCGACACCATTTCCGAGGAAAAACTCGCTGCGCTGCACAACTATGGCGCGCGGGTGATCCTGACGGATTGGAACGCGCCGTCCGAGTCTCCGGAGAACGCGCGAGCCGTGGCCGCCCGGATTACCGCCGAAACACCCGGCGCCTGGCGGCCCATGCAGTTCGACAATCCGGCCAATCCTTTGGCACATTACGAGACCACGGGGCCGGAGATCTGGGAACAGACGGGTGGGCTGGTGACGCATTTCGTGGCCGGCATCGGTACGGGCGGCACCATCAGCGGCAACGGGCGTTACTTGAAGGAACAGGTGGCAGCCTCAAGGCCGGGCGGGCACGTTGAAGTGGTAGGTGCAGACCCCTACGGATCCGCGTACAGCGGGGGTCATCCCGGCGAAATCCTGGTGGACGGCGTCGGCAACTCCTGGCCGCAGTCAGAGTGGCCCAAGATCTTCGACCGCTCCATCGTTGACCGCTTCCTCCGGATCCCCAACGACGAGGTCTACAGCACGGTCCATCGGCTTCTTGACGAAGAAGGGCTCGCGCTGGGGCCGTCGTCCGGTCTCGCTGTCGCGGCAGCAGTGCGCGTGGCCCGCGCCGCGCCTCACGGTTCGGTGGTGGTAGCCATAGCGCCCGACGCCGGCACCAACTACCTGAGCAAGGCCTTCAATCCCGTATGGCTGGCCGAGAACGGCATCCGCCTGGCCGCCGACACCCCGGAGTGACCCTCCCTCACATCCCGCGTGCTTGCCGGTGACGCTCGCTCACGTTCCGCGTGCTTGGCTGTGACCCTCCCTCACGTTCCGCGTGCTTGGCTGTGACGCTTGCTCACATCCCGCGTGCTTGGCTGTGACCCTCCCTCACGTTCCGCCTGCTCGGTGGTGACGCTTGCTCACTTAAGCTCTCCGAGCGCGGTGCGTTAAGCTCCAAACATGCCTGAACAGGAAACAAAACCGCGGCTGGCCGGTTATCTCGATAAGCAGCAACCGGTCCTCTACGCGACGCTCAGCCACTATTCGCAGCAACTCGTTGACGAAGCTGACCGGCTCGGGATCCCGCGCCGGACCCTCGAACTAATCAATTACCTGTGTTCGCAGATCAACGGGTGCGCGTTCTGTTTGGATCTCCACCACCGTCGGGCACTGAAGTACGGCGAGACGGAGCAGCGCCTGTCATTGGTGGCTGTGTACAAGGAAGTGCAGTTGTTCGAACCCAGCGAGGTCGTCGCCATGGAGATCGCGGAGCAGATTACCCGCATGAGTACCTCCCGTCCCAGCCCGGAACTGTTTGCCGTGGCGCGTCAGCACTACAGTGACGAACAGATCAGTGTCCTCTGCATGGCGGCGATTGGAATCAACGCTTTCAACAGGCTGTCAATTCTGAGCGAGCACCCGGTGCGGGCAAACAAGAAGTAGACCCAAGGCCATCAGCCGCGGAGAGTGATTGTGCGCAGGCGGGGTGAGGTCCGCCGTCGACCTTCCACAACAGATCAGCCCCTGGGCAACCGAAAGAGTTGTCCAAGGGCTGATCTGCATCCCAACAGGGTCAGGAATCCGCGGCGCTAGGAGTTGACGGCCTTTTTAAGCGAGCGGCGGCGTCCGTACTTGAAGTAGAAGAACGCGTAGCAGGCACCCACGAAGGGCACTCCGAACAGGAGGGCCGCCACTTGGTTGGGATCGAACGCGATGCCGATCAACGACACAACGCACAAGGCGAATGCGAGGATCGGCACCAGCGGGAACAGCGGCGCTTTGTACGGCAGAGTGTTGACGTCGCCACCGTTCCTCACGAACGTCCTCCGGTAGATGAAGTGTGAAGCCACGATCGACATCCACACACCTACCGTCGCAAAGCCGGCCACGGAAACGAGCACCAGGTAAACGGTAGCCGGCGCAACGACGCTGCTGATCAGCGAGGCGAGACCGCCGAGCATGCTCACGCAGAGGGCAACCAGCGGGATGCCGCGCTTGGTGAGCTTCTTGAAGACCTGGGGTGCGTGGCCTTCGTCGGCCAGCGAGAACAGCATGCGGGCACAGGAGAAGAGGCCGCAGTTTCCGGCCGAAAGCAACGCCGTGATGATCACGAAGTTCATGATGTCCGCCGCGTACGGGATGCCGAGCATGGAGAAGACGGTAACGAACGGGCTCTCGTCGACGCTGACTTTTTCGTACGGGATGGTTGCCGCAATCACCGTGATGGCACCAACGAAGAAGATCATTAGGCGGATCACCGTGGTACGCATTGCCTTGGGGATGTTCGCGCCGGGGTTGGCGGTCTCACCAGCGGCAACACCGATCAGTTCGGAACCGGAGAAGGCATAGAAGACGGCCAGGCACGTGACAAAGACTCCCGTGAAGCCGTTCGGGAAGAGCCCGTCAGGGGTGCTGAAGTTCTCGCCAAACGTGGGGTAGTCGCCCGTTGCAAGGGGGTGGAAACCGGTAAGCGCGGCGCCGCCCAGGATGATGAGGCCGACGACGGCGGCGACCTTGATGAGCGCGAACCAGAACTCCGATTCCCCAAAGACGCGCGATGAAATGGCGTTCAGGGTGAAGAGGACAGTTGCGAAAACGAAACACCAGATCCAGACATCCACGCCCGGGAACCACCGTTGCATGAGCAGCCCGGCCGCGGTGAATTCCGAACCAAGGGCCACAGCCCAGCAGAGCCAGTACAGCCACGCCGTGGCGAAGCCCGTGGCGGGTCCGATGGTGCGGGCGGCATAGATGTGGAATGCGCCCGAGACGGGGAACGCAACAGCGAGTTCCCCGAGGCAGGCCATCACGAGATACACCACGACGGCGCCGATCAGGAAGGCAAGCACCGCGCCCAGGGGGCCGGCGGTGGCGATGGTGTAGCCGGAACTGACGAAGAGGCCTGAACCGATGACACCGCCCATGGCGATCATGACCAGGTGCCGGGCCTCCATGGACCGGCGGAGTCCTGATGGTGAGGCGGCAGTTGCGGACTGCGCCTCGGTTGCCGATGCTTCGGCTTTTGTGGGGGAGCTGAGTCCCATATTCCCTCCGGGAAGTTAGCCAGCAAAGTCTGAAGTAGTGGCAGTCGGACGTGATCCAACTAACACGAGAACAAGATTCATCACATGACGAATGACCATTTCAAGGAGGATAAGAAATGCGATTGGACGCACAATTTGCTCATGGCTGAGGCCAAGAGTTCCTTATCATTGAGTCATGCGAGCAATTACTCTACTTGCGACCTGCTAGGTTCCAAGCGGAGCATCCTTGGCAGACGCCCCAGGGCGGACCTCTATTCGATACCCGCGAACAATTCGTTCAGCTCGGCTGTGAGCTGCTTTCGGATGGCGGGTGTGCCGACTTCCTTGCCGTTGATGTGGTTCACCGGAGCGATCAAGCGAATACTCGAGATGAGCCACACGGCGTCGGCGTCGAACAAGTCTTGCGGCTCCAGCGGACCGTAGCCAAGTTCCCAGCCGGCGGCCTTGGCTGCCGCGAACAGCGCACCCTGCGAGGTTCCCGGAAGGATGCCGCTGTCCAGCTGCGGTGTAATCAGGCGGCGAACAGTCCTGACGGAACCCGCGCCGTCGTCCACTTCTTCAAGGTGCGCCAGCAGCACGGTGGACGTCGGTCCTTCCAGGACGCGGCCGTCGGTCGAGGTGAAGATCGCGTCGTCGGCGCCTTGCTTATGCGCGTAGCGCAGTGCGGCCATGTTGACGGCATAGGAAAGTGTTTTGGCACCGAGCAACAGCCATGGTGCGCGCTCGCCGGCTTCGGTGTCGAAGCCGCGGTCCAGAAGCACGACGTCGATGCCCGTCTCGCGCTGCCGGCGACTGCCCGCGGGTGAGGGCGAAGCCTGTACCCAGCATGTGGGGCTCGCCGCACCTTCAACACCGCGGGTGACGATGAGTTTGACCACAACCTCGTCCTCCTCAGGCGTGGGCGCAGGGTGGGTGCTGCGGAATTCCGTGATGGCCGTTTCGATGGCCCGCCGCCAGGCGTCCTGATCGGGCAGCGTCAGGTCCAAAGCTGCTGCAGAACCGGCCAGCCTGTTCAGGTGTGCCTGGACTTTCCGGGGCCGGCCTTGGACAGCCAGGAGTGATTCGAATACGCCATCTCCGCGTGTAGCTCCCAGGTCCGTGGCCATGAGCTGCGGTTGGCTGGAATCGGCAATTCGGCCGTTTTCGAAGGCGGGGTCCAGGAAAACGAGGACCGTGGGGGCTGCTGAAGTCATGGTCCCAGCTTAGTGCGGGGCCACCGCTGATGACTTTGCCGGATAGGCTGTGGTCACTGTTGTCCATGAACCGTGGGGGTTTGTCAGGTGCTCTTTCCTTTTCCGTTTGGCCAGGAGTGGACCTGGTTGCTGGGTGCGTGGGCCATCGCGGAAGTCATCATGCGGATCGTCCTGCTGGGTATCATTCCCGGCAATCGCCGTCCCACGACGGCCATGGCATGGCTTTTGGCTGTGTTCCTCATCCCATCCGTGGGCTTCGTCCTGTTCCTGTTGTTTGGCAATTTCAAACTTTCCAAGCGCAGGCGGGAGCAGCAGGAAGAAGTCAACCGCCGCGTCCGTGCCGTGACCTCCGATCTTTCGGATCCGGTGAGCGTCTACTCCGGACCCGAGTGGGTGAAGTCGGCCGGGGAGCTTAACCACAGGCTGGGCTCGCTGCCCATGGTGGATGGCAACAAGGTGGAGCTGATCCCCGGCTACCACGAGTCCATTAAGGCCATGGCCGAGGCCGTCAGGGACGCCAAGAACTACATCAACGCCGAGTTCTACATCATGAGCAGTGACTCCGTGACTGATGAGCTCCTGACTGAGCTGGAGAAAGCGGCTGAGCGGGGCGTCACTGTGCGGCTCCTCTTCGACCACATTGGAACGTTGCGCGTCAAGGGCTACCGCCGCCTGATCCGCAGGCTCAAAGCGGGCAAGATCCAGTGGAAGCGCATGCTGCCCCTGCTGCCCATCCACGGCCAATGGCGGCGTCCGGACTTGAGGAACCACCGCAAAATCATGGTGATCGACGGCCAGGTGGCATTCACCGGTTCGCAGAACCTCATTGAGCCGTCCTACAACAACCCCAAGCACCACAAGGTGGGACGCAAATGGGTTGAGCTCATGTCCAGGCTTGAAGGCCCGATCGTCCCCACCCTCAACGTGGTCTTCGCGACGGACTGGCTCAGCGAAACGGACGAGTCCCTGGAGGACCAGCTGCGCCTGCCGGCGTTGCCGTCCCCCGGCCAGGTCACCGCACAGGTTGTGCCCAGCGGCCCGGGGTTCGCGACAGAGAACAACCTGCGGCTCTTCAACACGTTGATCTACTCGGCGCAGCACCGGATTTCAATCTGCAGCCCGTACTTCGTCCCCGATGATTCCTTGCTGTACGCCATCACCACTGCCGCCCAGCGGGGGGTGGACGTGGAGTTGTTCGTCTCGGAGAAGGGCGACCAGTTCCTGGTGCACCACGCCCAGCGCTCCTACTACGAGGCACTGCTGAATGCAGGGGTGCGCATCTATCTCTACCGCGCGCCATACGTCCTCCACGCCAAGCATTTCACCATTGATGACGAGGTGGCGGTTCTTGGTTCCAGCAACATGGACATGCGCTCCTTCTCCCTCAACATGGAGGTCTCGGTGATGCTGCTGGGCTCCGAGACCGTGAACCTCATGCGGGCCGTGGAATCCACGTACCGCGAGGTATCCCGTGAGCTTATGCTGGACGACTGGATGGACCGGCCCCCGTTGGCCAAGTATGTGGATAACGTGGCCAGATTGACGGCAACGCTCCAGTAGTCCTCACCGGGGATTCAGTCGGGGAAGCCGGCGCCGAGGGTTGAGAGCACCCCGAAGGCCTTGGCCCGTATTTCCTCGTACTCGTCGTCGGCCACGGAATCCGAGGTGATGGCGCCGCCCACGCCGAGCGTGAGGGTACGCCCCCTGCCGCCGTCGGGATTGGCCACCAGGGTGCGGATAACCACCGCGAGGTCGGTGGCGGCGTTCAGGGAGAAGTAGCCGATGGCGCCGGAGTAGATGCCGCGCGGCCCTGCTTCGAGTTGGTCGAGGATGTCCATGGTGCTGATCTTGGGCGCCCCGGTCATGGATCCTGCCGGGAACGCGGCGGCTACTGCTTCTGCCCGAGGAGCGCCTGGCCTCAGGTGTGCGTCCACGGTGCTCACCATCTGGTGGACGGTCGCGTAGCTTTCGATGGCGCACAGCCTGCTCACCGTCACCGAACCGGGGATGGCGAAGTGGCTGAGGTCGTTGCGCAGGAGGTCCACGATCATGATGTTCTCGGCGCGGTCCTTCAGTGAGGTCTCAAGGTCCTGCCGCAGGGCTGCGTCCGCGTCAGGGTCGGCAGACCGGCCCCTGGTGCCCTTGATCGGCTCGGCGCGCATGCCGCCGTCGGACAGGATCCGCAGGAACCGCTCAGGTGAGGTGCTGGCGACCTCCAGCTCCCCGAACCGCAGGTAACTGGCGAACGGGGCCGGGTTCCGGCGTCGCAGTGCAAGGTAACTGGTCCACGCGTCGAAGTCCCCCGCGGGTGCTTCCAGCGTGGTGGTCAGGCAGATTTCGTAGGAGTTGCCCTCGCCGATTTGGTGCTGGGAGTCGGCGATTTTGCGTTTGTAGTCGGTGGCGGAATCGCGGCTGACGAACTCGGGGACGGTTGCCGTGGGGGCGGCATCCGCGCCTGGAGAAGCGGCACCGGAAGACCCGACGACGGCGGCCCGCGCCTCGCGCAGCCACTCGTCCGCGTCGGGGGCGTCCAGGGCCAGCAGCCATACTGTCTGTTCGCGGTGGTCCAGCACCACGGCCCGGCCCGCGAAGAGGAGTGCGGCGTCCGGGGTGTCGGAACGGACATCGTTGCCGCCGGTTTCGCGCTTGAGTTCGTAGCCCAGGTATCCCAGCCAGCCGAGCGTGAATTGGCCGTCGTATCCGCGGGGCGCGCGGACCGCCCGTCTGCCCCAGACCGAGTCCAGCCACCGGAAGAAGGGGCCGGATGTCGTCACAGAGGCTGACCCCGCCGTGACGGTGGTGACCCCGGAACGGTGCGACACCGTCTGGCCGAAAGTGCCGCCGTCGTCGGCCAGGATGCTGAAGCGGCTGCGGGCCGCGGCTTGGGAGCGGCCGGCCACTGCGGCCGCGTTGGACGAGTCGAGCCACACGGCGTTCCGCGACTGCCCGTAGAGGGTTTCGAAAAGGCGTGCGGCGTCCGGCGTCGCCTCCAGGCGCTCGGACCGCAACTGCAGCCCGCGCCGTGCGCTCAGTTCGGGGGAGAGGATGGCTGCCAGCGCCGGCAGGTACATGAGTGCCTGGAGAACGTGGTCCGGCGCGCTGCCGTTGGCGGGATTTTGGACGTGGATGTCGGCTTCGGCGATGACGGAGTCGTCCGAGAGCCACTCTTCTTCCTGCGCAGCCCAGGTGTCCCAGTAGGGTTCGTAGGTACTTCCGTCGCGCGTCAGGGCTCGACGACGGCGATCGTCACCCGGCGCTTCCACCCACACCACGGCGTCCAGCATGGGACGGGCGGCGTCGGCGGCGGATCCCACGCCCTCCACGATGACGATTTCCGCGGGCAGCGTGACGTTCAGCCCGCCGTCGTAGTGCCGTTCCCAGTCCCAGCTGACCCATTCTGCGGCCGTTCCCTGGCTGAGCGGGGTGAGCACGGTGGCCACGTAACGCTCGATGCCGGTACGCAGGCCGTTCCACCCCGGATAGATGTCCTCGAGGTGGAAGAGCGAAACTTTATGGTGTTGCCGAAGCCGGGCCGCCAGCTCGACGGCCAGTGTGGTTTTGCCTGCGCCGGACCTGCCGTCAACAGCGATGATCACGGGTGCAGGGGTCATGTCATAGAGGTTACCTGCTGGTGCTCCTGGCCTGCTTCGGTGTCTCCGGAGGCGATGGCTGCTTTGGCGTGTTCCACGATTCCCGGGATGGCCGATTTGATGAGCGTCCAGGTGCTGTCGAAGTCCGTGTGCCCGCCGTACCAGGGGTCCTCGATGCCAAGGTCCAGGGAGCTGCGGTCGGCCACTTGGGGGTCGAAGCTTCGCAGCATGCGGACCTTTTCCAGTGAGGCGCGGTCAGGGGCGCCTTCCTGGAGCCAGCCGAAGTGGTCAACGTCCAGGGCCAGGATCAGGTCCCGCCCGGCGAACCATTCGTGCCGCCATTCCCGGGCCACGTGGTCCTCGGAGGCGATGTGCTGGGCTGTCAGGACGCGGGCGGCGCGTGGGTCGATGGGGTGGCCGACCTCGTAGCCCGTAGTGCCCGCTGAATCCACCACTACAAGCTCGCCGAGCCCTTCCGCAGTGAAGGCTTCGGCCAGCATGAGCGCTGCCATGGGCGAGCGGCAGATGTTTCCGGTGCAGACCGTGATGATGCGGTATGGGCTCGTCGTTGAGTACATGCAGCAAGCATGGTTGATGGCACCCCCTCTTGGCTAGGGGCAACTTCACAAGTGAGTCACTTTTGCTGTCAAAGCTGTCACAGGGGGAGGTTCTGCACCGCTTCGATCAGGCGGTGGCGGCTGCTGTGGCTTCGGCGGCCAGCGCTGCTGCGGCCAGGTGGACGGTGCGCATGACGGCGGCGCGTCGCCTTTGGATGCGGCCGGGGTCATTGCCGGCCATGAGCCCGTCCAAGGCCGGCAACACCGGTGCGGAATCGCAGAGGCTCACGATGGTGATGAGGAGGTCTCCCGCGTCTTCCCGGGAGATTCCGGGCAGGGCTGCGATGGTGCTGTTTACCTTCGATGCGCAGTTGGCCATGCGTTTGGGCAGGCCAACCACGTCGGACCCCCGTTCCAGGCCTTCCCAGAACAGCAAACGGGGGGCCGTTGCGTCTTCCTGGTGATGGTCGAAGAGCCGGCCCGCATAGTCCGCCATGGCTTCGGGGCCGTTGCCCTCGATGGGTACTTCGTCCATGAGGGAGCTGAGCGCCGCGACAATCACGGCGTCGAACAGCCCGTTCTTGTTCCCGAAGTACTGGTAGATCCGTTCTTTGTTGACGCCGGCCTCGGACGCGATCCTGTCGATGCGGGCGCCCGCCAGTCCACGTGTGCAGAACTCGGTGGTTGCCGCTTCCAGCAGCAGTGCCTTGGTTCGTTCCGTGTCCCATGCCATAGGGTCATATTAGCAGTTTCCAACTAAGTAGTTGTAATTGTTCCAAGGTCGGGCTATTGTGATCTCAAGTCAATTGCAACTATCTGGTTGGAGAATCTGATGACGACCGAAGTCGCCGCCGAAACAACTGCCCCCGTGGCCCCGGCCGCAGCCCGCCCACAGGGGCCCTCCGTTCACATGCGGACGCTCATTACCTGGATCGCCATATTTCCGCTTGTATCTGTAGGAATGCTGCTGCTCGGGCCGATCATGGAGCCTTGGCATCCCGTTCTGCGCGCGCTCGTGCTGACCGCATTCGTTGTCCCCACAGCCGTCTATCTCGTGGTGCCGCGCCTCATGGCCGGCCACGGAGCGCTGTCCCGCAAAGCCGTGGAGCGCGCAGCCCAGCGCTCAGCCCGCAAGTCCGCTTAACCCAAGGCAGCCCGTATGTCCTCTTAACCCAAAGAGGGGACAGTGCACGCTCCAATGAAGGCTCATGAGAGCGCGTGCTGTCCCCTGGTTGGGTGCCGTGCCGCTTAGGACGCCCGTGCAGCCTCGACTTCTTCGCGGCTCGCATACGCGGCCTGCGTGCCCTTCTTCGTTGCGGCCAGGGCGGCGGCCACCGAGGCAAACGCGGCCGCGTCGGCCAGCGAATCACCTGCGGCCAGCCGGGCAGCAACAGCACCCGTGAACGCATCTCCGGCGCCCGTCGTGTCCACGGCGTCCACCCTGGTGGGGGAGATGCGCGTGATCTGGTCCTCCGCTCCACGGGCGAGCGAGTCCAAGACCACGGAGCCCTGCGCGCCCAGCGTCACGAGCACACGCTGCAGTCCACGGTCCGCGAACTGGGCCCGGACCGGCTCCCATTCCTCAGCTTCGGCGTCGGCATCGGGAATGTCGGCCTCCGAGCCGAGGAACATCGCGGCCTCGTGCGCATTCACCAACAGAACGTCGCTCAGGCCGGCCAGAACCTCGGGCACCTCAGCGTACGGTGAGAGGTTCAGCAGAACCGTGGCTCCGGCGTCGTGCCCTGCCTGCGCGGCGGCCACCACGGTATCCATCCCCACTTCCAGGCACAGGCAGACGACGGCAGCGTCGGCGAAAGCAGCAGCCTCCACGTCCGCTGGCCGCAGCGTCCCGTTGGCTCCGGCGGAGATGATGATGCTGTTCTCGCCGCGCGCATCGACGGAAATGACCGCGACTCCGGTAGCTGCATCGGAGCGTCGGACGCGGGACACGTCCACTCCGGCGCTGGCGGTCGAGTCCAGGAGCATGGTGCCGTTGGGGTCCTCGCCCACCGCGCCAATCAGGCTGACCTTGCCGCCGAGCTTGCTGGCAGCCACCGCCTGGTTGGCGCTCTTGCCCCCGGGGTTCACCGCGAACCCGTTGCCATGGACCGTCTCGCCTGGGTTGGGGAGGCGGTCGGTGTAGATGGTGAGGTCGGCGTTGAGGGAGCCGACGACGACGATCCCCGCTTTGGGCGCGTTGCTGCCGTTGCTCATGCGGCCACCGTCCCGGCCTCGGCCACTTCTGCGTCCACCGGCTTGGGGATCAGCAGCGAAGCGGCAAACGCGGCGAAGGTGATCGCGAGGCCCACTACCACAACGGTCAGGTACGACGCCTTGGCGTCATTCAAGGAGGCCGTTGCGACGAGGACCGCGGGAAGGACCAGGAAGCTCAACCCGGCACCGAGGTTGAAAGCGCCGGCGTTCATGCCCGGGAGGAAGCCGGGGTTGCCCTGCGGCGAAAGGACCACGCCAAGTCCGTTCAGCATGATGTTGACGGTGCCGGCGTACATGATGCCCAGCAGGGCCGTGCCCAGGATCATCATGGGCAGGTTGTTGAGGCCGAAGAACGCAATGATGGCCAGTGCCACGAGGCTGCCGACCAGGCCGATGCGCAGGACCTTGGTGTAGCCCAGAATCGGTGCGAGGCGGCCACTGATCGGGCCGAAGATCCAACCGAGCAGCGCGTACGGCGTCAGGATGATCAGCGACATCTCCGTGGGGCCGACGCCGAAGCCCGGATCGGCAGCCTGGACGTAGGCCGGGACGATGCCGTTGATGACCGCGAAGATACCGGTCATGGTGAGGGTGGTGGTCAGCAGTGGTGCCCACGTGGAGCGCTGGCGCAGATGCACGGTTTCCACCATGGGCTGCTTGGCGCGCTTCTCGACAGTCCAGAACGCAAAGAAGGCGACGGCGGCAATCACCGTCAGGCTGATGGCAAGGGTCAACGTGCCGGAATCGAAGGCGGTGGCCAGTTTGGAGCCTTCGTTCAGTGCCGTCAGCAGTGCGCCCACGGCGATCACGATGAAGAAGACGCCCAGCCAGTCCATGGTGGTGCCGGCGGCGGGCTTGCTCTCGCCGGCCAGGACGGCGATAAGGACCGTGGCCACCACGGCGAGGGCCACCATGAGCCAGAAGATGCTGCGGAAGCCGAAGTTCTCAGCGAAGTAGCCTCCGACAAAAGAGTCCACGCCGGCCACGCCGCCGTTGACGGCCGTGATGAGGCCCATGAGCGTGCCGTACTTGCGCGGGTTGCTGACGGCGGAGCGAAGCATGATCAGGCACAGCGGGACGGTCGGTCCGCTGACGCCCTGGATGATGCGGCCCACGAAGAGCCACGTCACGTCAGGGGCCATCGCGGCGATGACGGATCCGACGGCCATGAGGAGCATCATGCCCACCAGGATCTTCTTGCGGCCAACGATGTCGCTCAGGCGCGGAAGGAAGAGCGAGAACAGGGCGGCAGCGGTGAAGAACCAGGTCTGGGACAGGCCGATGGTGGCTTGATCCGTGTTGAGTTCGTTGCCCATGGTGACCAGGGCAGGGCTGAGCATGGAGGCGTTGAGCTGGAAGGCCACGCAGGCTGCCAGCAGGGCAACCATGAGCGCGGTGACGTTGCCGCGCGCGGACTTTGTTTCGGTGAGCGTGGACATTAGTTGGACTCTCCTGCCAGGACCGTTTCGGCAATCACGGTGGCGTCAGCGCCGCCGTCGTGCGTTGGTTCGCCGATCCGTTGGATCGCATCGGTGACCAGGTCCCAGAACTTCTTGTGGTCGAGGTCGACGGCCACCGAGGTGTGGCAGTCCTCCGGCGCGGGCGCGCGGAAGTCGGCTACGGTCATGCCGAGGGTGAGCTTGCCCTGGAGTTCGATGTCCACGGGCACCTTGCGGGTGGTCATGACGGTGGGATCGATGACGTAGGCCACGGCGCACGGATCGTGGACCGGCGGGAAGTCGAAGCCCTGGGCGTCCTTGTAGGTCTTCTTGAAGAATTCCATGAGTTCCAGGACGAACTTGGCCGGCTTGGTGCCGATGACCGCGATGTTGTTGACCACCTCGTCCGTGGCCAGTGCCTGGTGCGTGAGGTCGAGGCCGACCATCACCACGGGCCACTTTTCGTTGAAGACGATGTGTGCGGCCTCGGGGTCGATGATGATGTTGAACTCGGCCACCGCGCTCCAGTTGCCCACGTGGTAGCCGCCGCCCATGAGGACGACTTCCTTCACACGCTCCACGATGCGCGGTTCCTTGCGCGCGGCCATCGCGATGTTGGTGAGTCCGGCGGTGGGAACCAGCGTGACGGTGCCCGGCTCGTGCGCCATGACGGTTTCAATGATGAGGTCGACGGCGTGGCGCGGGTCGAGCTCGATGGCGGACTCGGGCTGTTCCGGGCCGTCCATGCCGGAGTCGCCGTGGATGCTGGGGGCCGTTTCGATGGTGCGGACCAAGGGGCGGTCGCAGCCGGCGGCGAACGGAACTCCGGTGATGCCTGCGATGGTGGCTACCGAGAGGGCGTTACGGGTGACTTTCTCAAGGGTCTGGTTGCCCACCACGGTGGTCACAGCGAGCAATTCGATGTCCGGGTTGCCGTGCGCCAGCAGCATTGCCACTGCGTCGTCATGGCCGGGGTCGCAGTCAAGAATAATCTTCTTGCGTGTGTTGGGGTCCACGTTTGTCTCCACGTCATTGGGGCCTGCCGGGAACTTGCCCGGGCAGGGCGATAAGCATTCAGGGCGATTCTGGCATCCGACCGGCCAGAACGTCAAACGCTTAACGTAGAGTGCGTCAAGCGCTTGATGCCTTGGCGCAGGTCAGAGCAGCGGAACAACGCTACGATCGATGCATGGAATCCCTGGATCGGCGCAGCAGCCGTGCTCATCGCACGCCCAGGGTGACGGCTGCCATGGTGGCCGCCCGGGCCGGTGTTTCCACAGCCACGGTCTCCCTGGTGGCCAACGGCAAAACCCAAGGCCGGGTATCCGACGACAACATCTCCCGCGTCCGCACTGCGATCGCCGAACTGGGCTACGTGGTGGACAGTATCGGCAGCTCGCTGGCCCGCGGAGTCAGCTCCATCGTCATCCTGGTCACCCCTGACGTGTCCAACCCGTTCTTCGCCAACGTCATCGCCGGGGTGCGGGAATCCTTGGGTGCGGAGTACCAGCTGCTCCTCTCAGTGACCGACGCCGGCGAATCGCCCCAGGCTTCCGACGTGCAGAAGTTGTTGGCCCTCCGCCCGGCAGGTTTGCTGGTGGGTGCCCCGAGCGCAGAGTTCCTGGAAGACCTTTCCGCAGCCGGTCCAATGGTGCTGCTGGACGCTCCCGGGCTGGAGTCGTACGCGCCGTCCGTGAACCTCGACGTCGCCCAAGGAGCCCGCGAACTGGCCCGGCACCTGGCTGCATCCGGACACACCCGTGCCGCCTACGTCGACGGCATCACCGGAACCGCGACGTTCCAGCTGCGCCGTGAAGCCTTCCTGGAAGAAGCCGCCGCCTGCGGGCTGGTGGTCGACGCCGGGCATGTCATCAGTACAGCGATCGACGTCGGTGCTGCCGCCGCTGCTTTCGCCGACGCCTGGCCCGCGTGGGAGCGCGAGGGGGTGACCGCCGTCGTCTGCGGTACGGATACGCACGCCTACGGCGTACTGCAGGAAGCGCGGGTGGAGGGCATCGCCATTCCGGGAAAGCTGGCCGTGGCGGGCTTCGATGATCTGCCCTACTCGGCCACCAGCAATCCCAGCCTCACCACTGTGCACCTGCCCGCGAGACCGCTGGGCCGCAGAGCTGGGGAGCAGCTCCGCGGGCTGATGGAGGGTGTGGCTCTCAAGGAGCCGCATGTGACGCTGGAGAGCTCCCTGGTGGTGCGCGGATCTACGGCGTAGAACCGGTCTACATAGCTCCGGCCGGCTATCGCTTCAACGGGCGGAGCTGTTCCTCTGTGACAGGCAGCGAAACTGTGAAGTAGATCTGCGGAGCGGTCATGTCGCCCCAGTCGTCCTTCTTCACCCGAACTGCGGAGGGCGTGACCTCCGCGATCCGCACGCGCAGCCAGCCGCCGTCGTCGAGCCGTAATTCATGGGGGTCGGCCAGGTACCGCAGGCCGAGGTCATTGAGCGTTTCCTCGGCGGTGAACCAATCCACAACGTCCGTGCGCGGGCGTCCCAGCATGTCGATGGCGACGAATCCCTCATCCACGGGCTTCATCCACCCCACATGCTCGCCGCCATCCGCACGCCGGTGCTCGATCCAGTCAGCTTCCATGCCTCCGACCGTAGCATTCGGCCATGACGTACCGGGGTTAGTGAATGACCGCCAGCAGGATGCCGACCAGCACAAATAGGCAACCGAACACGCGGTTGAGGACCTTTTGGCCCTTCTGGTCATGGGTAAAGCGTTGGAATGAACGTGCTGCCAAGGCGAAGAAGAACCACATGACAATGATGTCGATAGCGAGGACTGTTGCGGTCAGCACTACATATTGCTGTACCAGGGGCTGGTCCGGGCGGATGAACTGCGGCATGAAGGCCAGGAAGAAAACAATTGCCTTTGGGTTCAGCAGGTTGACCCAGACACCCCGCTGGAACATGGACAGTGCGGGCTCGTTCTTCTTGTCATCGACCTGCTCTTTGTCCAAGTCAGGCTTGCGCAGGAACTGGCGGATACCAAGGTAGACCAGGTACGCGGCGCCAGCGTATCGGATGACGTTGAAGATGACCGGCGAATTGGAAACCAGGACACCCACACCGAGAGCGACGATCAGGATGTGGATGATCAACGCCACCTGTTGGCCGAGGATGCCCCAGATGGAGCGTCGGAAGCCTGAGTTCAGCGAGTTGCTCATGGTGAAGATCGCGCCGGCGCCGGGAGTGAAACTGATGAGGGTGCCGGCGCCTACCAGGGCCAGCCAAAGTGAAAACTGCACCATCTCAGCTTATGCGGGGGCGGCGGGTGCCCGGGACGCGTTGCTTCCCGACCTTGTTTAGCCGCTGCAGCCACGGAATGCACCCGGAATAGGTTGATTTAGCGCTGCTGTGAGTTGAAAGAGGGTCGTGAAGGTACAGCCAAGGCCCCCGGCAATGAGGCAGACTGATCCCGTGAGCGGAACTCCCTGGGTGCTGCACGTTGATCTCGACCAGTTCATAGCGGCGGTCGAGGTACTGAGGCGGCCCGAGCTGGCCGGTAAGCCGATCATTGTCGGCGGCCGCGGAGACCCCACCGAACGGGCAGTCGTTTCGACGGCGTCCTACGAGGCCAGGGCGTTCGGCGTGGGCTCGGGCATGCCGCTGCGCATCGCAGCGCGGAAAGTGCCGGACGCCATCATCCTGCCGGTCGATCAGGAAGCCTATCTGGCGGCCTCGGAAACCGTGATGGCCACCCTGCGTGAGCAACCCGGCGCAACGGTGCAAGTGCTGGGCTGGGACGAGGCCTTTGTCGGAGTGGAAACCGAGGACCCGGTAGCTTACGCACAGCAGATCCAGGAAGCCGTGCTCGAAACCACCCGGCTCCATTGCAGCGTGGGTATCGGTGACACGCTGGTCCGCGCCAAGAACGCAACTGATTTCGGCAAACCCGCCGGCATCTTCCGCCTGACGAAGGACAACTGGCTGGAGGTCATGGGGGACAAGCCCACCATTGAGCTGTGGGGCGTCGGGCCGAAGATTTCCAAGCGGCTGGCCACCCACGGGATCACCACAGTCAACGACCTCGCTGCCGCTGATCCGCAGGACTTGGTCCCGGAATTCGGCCCGAAAATGGGCCCGTGGTACGCGCAACTGGGCCGTGGCGCGGGTGCCGCGGAAGTGGACGACACCCCTTGGGTTGCCCGGGCCCACGGCCGCGAAACCACGTTCCAACAGGACCTGACGGAACCTGGCCAGATCGAGGACGCCCTCAAGGAGCTGACGGCCCGGGTCCTGGAAGACGTCGCCGCCGAAGGTCGCCCCGTGGTTGGGTTGACGCTCAAGGTCAGGTACAAGCCGTTCTTCACCAAGACCTATGCCAGGAAAATTCCCGAGACCTACGACCGCGACGAAGTCCTGGCCCAGGCCCTCGGCCTCACCGCCAAGATCGAGCCCGACCGCCCCATCCGATTACTCGGATTGCGGGCAAAAATGGCCATGCCCGAGGAAGCCCGGAAGGGCCACACGCCAACGCGCAGCGGTTGGTAACGCCCGACGCCGGCCTGCCGCCTATCGGCGCGGACCTGACAGCTAAGATTCAATAAATAGTTTCACAATTCGCGTCACGAATTGATGGTTCACGTTCTAAGTGCATCTCCATGTTTGTCCAGCATGTCTTGGGCTTCGAAAATTGCCGGTGACTATAGTTGATCGCTTTGCGCTTCAGTATTATTCTCTAACCGGGGGTCCCGTAATGGGGATGGAGAGAAATGCAAATTGCATCATCAAGAATGAATATTGCCGTTGATACCGTCAGTGGTCGAGTTTTGGATAAGGACGCAAACGCCAGGTGTGGCGGCCGCTCCGTCACCATTTACCTGCTGTCCTCGGATGTGGATGCAACGCCCGTCAAATTTACTTTTTCCAATTTGCTCTTTGCTTTGAAGCAGTCGTTCACATGAAAAAACCAAAACTCGCAGCAGTGGTGATGCCCATCGGCTCAGTGTTGGTGGTACTGGTGATCGGCTACCTCGCTCTTCAAACGGAGGGCATGCTTAGTGGGTACTTGTTCGATCTCTCCGGCACCCCGGCCACCTCAATTGCCAAACGCTTTCCGTGGGAGCTTCAGGTCGCCACCGTGCTGGCGTGCTTCGCTGCCTCGGTTGCCTATCGAAGACTTGCAGTCGACAGGCGTCTAAAGATGCTCGTGTTTGGCACCTTGGTATTGGCGTCGGTTCTGTCTCTGCTGTTTTATGAAACCGTTCACACGACAAGGACGAGTCTCTTGGCCATGGCATTTGTTGATGGGGGCATTTCCCCACTGATATTGGGGTTTATCGCGGTCATCGCAGCGGACACGATTCACAGCAAGCGACGCCGGCCTGCCGCCTACCAGCGCGGGTGAATCGCTTCGCGGAAGTAACGGTCGTAGATATCCCGAACCCCATCGCCGAGACCCGCACCGACAACCTTCATCTCTCCGGCTTCCGCGTTGGCAGCAGCCTGCTGGGCGGAGCGGGCTCCCGGAATCACTGACGTGACGCCGTCCTGGGCTACGACCCACGCGAGGGCCGCTTGGGGGGTGGTGACGCCGTCGGGAACCAGTGCGCTGAACTCCTGCGCGGCCTTGACGCCGGTGGCGAAATCGACGCCGGAGAAAGTCTCGCCGACATCGAAAGCAGCGCCGGAGCGGTTGTAGTTCCGGTGGTCGTCGGCAGGGAATTCCGTTTCCGGCGTGTATTTTCCGGAGAGCAGGCCCGAGGCGAGCGGCACGCGGGCGATGATGCCCACGCCGGCTTCCTTGGCTGCGGGAAGAACGTCGTCAAGCGGCTTCAAGCGGAAGGCGTTCAGGATGATCTGCACGGATGCGGTGTTGCCGCGCTTGATGGCTTCCAGTGCCTCGTCTGTCCGTTCCACGCTGACGCCATAGTTGCGGATGGCGCCCTCACTGACCAGCGTATCCAGGGCGTCGTACACTTCATCGTTGCTGTAAACAGAGGTGGGCGGGCAGTGCAGCTGGACGAGGTCCAGGGTGTCCTGCTGCAGGTTGCGGCGCGAACGATCGGTCCATTCGCGGAAGTTCTTGAGGGTGTAATTTTCGGGGACCTGATCCACCCTGCGCCCCATTTTGGTGGCTACGGTGACATTCAGTTCCGGGTGGGCACTGAGGAAGCGTCCAATGAACTGCTCGCTGCGCCCATCGCCGTAGACGTCCGCGGTGTCGAAGAACGTGACGCCATGCTCCACTGAGGCTTCCAGCACGGCAAAGGCGTCCGCTTCAGTGACGGAACCCCAGTCGGCTCCGAGTTGCCATGTTCCCAGCCCGACGGTTGAAACGGATCGGCCGGTCCTGCCAAGTATGCGCTGTTCCATGGTTCCGACTATATGGGGTCAGGGGCCGGTGGAGTCCAGCTTTGCGACTTTGCCCAACAGGTATCGCCGCTCCTGGAGGCTGCGGGTTTTCCTTGCTGCGTCCAGAAACGCTGCGCGGGCCTCGGGAAAGGAGCCCGCCATCTCGTGCAGATGGGCCCTGACCGCGTCCAGGCGGTGTGACCGACCGAGTGCATCATCCAAGCCGGCGAGCAACTCCAAACCGGCGGCCGGCCCGTTCACCATCGCCACCGCAACCGCACGGTTCAGCGTCACGACGGGGCTGGGAGCCACGGCCTCCAGCACCGTGTAGAGGGCCAGGATCTGAGGCCAGTCGGTTTGGTCATGCGAGGACGCTTCGGAGTGCACAGCAGCAATCGCCGCCTGCAGTTGGTACGGCCCGGCCGCGCGCCGTCCCAGCACTGAAGACAACAACGCAATGCCCTCATCGATCTGCCCGCGGTTCCACAGGCTCCGGTCCTGCTCAGCCAGCGGAACCGGTGTTCCATCGGCCATGGCACGTGCCGGGCGACGGGAATCGGTCAGCAGCATAAGCGCCAGCAGCCCGGTCGCCTCAGGCTCCGACGGCACAGCGGCCACCAGCAACCGGGTCAGCCGGATGGCCTCCGTGGTGAGGTCCTCGCGCTGCAGCGACGAACCCGAACTCGCTGCGTAGCCTTCGTTGAAGATCAAGTACAGGACGTGAAGTACGACGCCGAGCCTCGCCTTCCGCTCGGCAGGCGGCGGCATGCTGAACGTCGCTCCCGCCTTTTGGATCCCCTGTTTCGCACGGCTGATGCGTTGTCCCATGGTCGCTTCGGGGACCAGGAAAGCCGAGGCGATTTCCGCCGTCGTGAGTCCTCCAACTGCCCGCAAGGTAAGGGCGAGTTGCGACGGTGCCGATAAGGCGGGGTGGCAGCAAAGGAACATGAGAGTAAGGGTGTCGTCTGCTTCCGGAGCTGACTGGTAGGAGTGATCGGCGTCCAAGGCCGACACACGTTCTTCGCGGGCACGCCGGGCGCTTTCGCTCCGCCACATATCCACAAGCCTTCGGTTTGCGACGGCCGTCAGCCAGGCCTTCGGATCACGTGGCATGTCATGGGGCCACTGAAGTGCGGCCTCCAGCAGGGCTTCCTGGACGGCGTCTTCGCATGCATCGAACTGGCCGTTCTTGCGTGCCAGCACGCCGAGGACCTGCGGCGCGAGGGTGCGCAGCAGGTCCTCGATGTGCATGTCCCGGTCAGAGTCCAGCTAGACCTCCGGTGGTCCGTCCGGGATGGCACGAAGCTCCACGACCTGCGCGTATTTCACAATGCTTGAGCAGATCTCCACGGCGCGTTCCTCACTGGCAACATCCACCACCCAGTAGCCCACCAAGGACTCCTTGGCCTCGGCGTAGGGTCCGTCGGTGGTGATCACGCCATCCGGGGTTTGTTTGACGAGCTTGGCCGTGCTGCCGTCGGCCAGGCCCGCGTTGAAGACGAGTTCGCCGGATTCGGTCAGGTCCTTGTCGATCTGGATCATGAAGCCGATCATTTCCCGGATCCATTCCGGATCGGCGGTCTCCATCATGCCCTCGGCCGATCCGAACATCATGATCATGTATTTCATCTCAAACTCCTTTGACGTGGCGCCCTGTGTGGGCGCTTCACCCATGGGTCGGAACAGCGGCGGACTTTTCTACATGGGTCCCAAAACTTTCTAGGCCCTGGCGATGACCTCTCCGTTGGGAATGAGGAAAAAGCCGTCTTCGGTAGCGCCCCAGCGGTGCCATCCGGCTGCGATCCGGGCGAGGTCGGCCTCGTTGGCGAAGCCGTACTCCAAGGCCTGCTCGGCAAAAGCGGAGTGCAGTACCCGTTCACTCCACACCCGGGATTGCCAGGCGCGCTGTTGGGCCGTGGCGTAGAGCCAGTTGCTGCTGGTGGGCGCCACCTGTGTGAAACCTGCCTGCTGCGCCCACGAGACCAGGCGTCGGCCGGCGTCGGGTTCTGCTCCGTTGCGGCGCGCGATCTTCTGGTAGAGCTCCATCCAGTGATCAAGTTCAGGGACTTCCGGGTACCAGCTCATGCCATGGAAATCGGCGTCCCGCACGGCAACGATAGCGCCGGGCTTGGCCACCCGGCGCATCTCGCGCAGCGCGGCGACGGGGTCGGTGAGGTGCTGGAGGACCTGGTGGGCGTGGACGAGGTCGAAGGATTCGTCTTCGAAGTCGAGATCGTAGATGTTGCCCGTCTGGAAGGTCACGTTGTCCACGCCGCGCTCGGCGGCGAGTGCGGTTGCCTGAGCCACAATATCGGCAGACCGGTCCAGGCCTATTACTTGCCCGGGCGCAACCAGCCCCGCGAAATCGCACGTTATGCTGCCAGGTCCGCAGCCGACGTCGAGGACCGATATCCCGGTGGTGAGATGCGGGATGACAAACGCGGCCGAATTTTCGACCGTCCGTGAGGCGTGGGCCCGGACAACCGACTCGTGGTGTCCGTGGGTATAGACATCTTCAGGCTGCTGCGCGTTCATAGGGAAACGCTACAACCACCCATGCCGGTTTTGGTGGAACGGCCTGAACTGCCGCTACTTCGGTTCCGGGTGCGTTGCCTGTTGGCGGGCTTCGACGGTTGCCTCCACCATGTCGGTCATGAAGCGCTGGACCAGCTCCAGTTCTTCGGTGCTGTACGCGGCCATCGCCTTGCCCATCCGGATGGCGAGCGGCATGAACATTGCGCTGCCGTCGCGGTACGCCTTGGGTGTCATGTGGAGCTGGACCTGGCGGCGGTCTGTTCCCAGGCGTTCACGGACAACATGTCCGGAGGCGTGCAGGCGATCGATCAAGGCGGTGGTGGCGGGGGAACTGAGCCGGAGTTCGGCACGGAGCACGCCGGGCGTGACCACCTTACCGGCCGCGGAGTGGCGCATGATGACGGCCAGCGCATTCATGTCGGTCCGGTGCATGTCGTTCTGCCCGCCGGCTGCGTCCACGTAATGGTTGGCCTCCAGGGTGAAGTCCTGGAGGATCCGCACGAGTTCCTGGGGCGCCGCGGTTTGGGAATCCGCTCCTGGGCGTGCGTCGGGGCGCGGGACTGATGAGTCCGACATGTCCGCCCTCCTGCCAGCGTCGTCTCGTGTTTGCTGCCTTCCGGATATTACTCCTCGCAGTCCCCGAATCCGGCATTCCTTTCCTTGAGGCCTTGGAATAGTTCCATCATGGAGATAATCTATGGTGGAATAAAGACCCGCACTGGCATCCCCACAGAAGAAGGACTCATGAACCCGAAGAAAGTACCGTTCTGGCTACGCTGGCTGGTGCCCGTGGTGCTGGTCATCACCTGGCTGGGCATTGCAGGAGTCGGCGGCCCTACCTTCGGGCGTTTGGACGAGGTCTCATCGAACGACCAGGCTTCCTTCCTCCCGGCCGGGGCCGAAGCTACCGAAGCCGGCGACTGGCAGGCCAAGTTCCGCGACTCCGAAGAGATCCCCGCGGTGGTCATCCTCGAAAACGATGCAGCGTTCACCCCGGCCCAACTGGGCGAAGCAGCCAAACTGAAAACCGACATCGAGGCACTCAAGCTGGGGAGCGCCGTCGTCGGGCCTATTCCGTCTGAAGACGGAAAAGCCGTCCAGTACATCGTTCCGATCGCTTCCACCGATGAAATACGGGACGTGGTGAAGGAACTGCGCGACGTCGTGCAGCCGGGCGCCCCGGACGGAATGAAGGCCTTCGTCACAGGCCCTGCCGGATTGACCGCCGACCTGGTCAACGCATTCGGCGGCATTGACGGCATCCTGCTGTTGGTCGCCTTGGGCGCCGTGTTCGTGATCCTGCTTCTGGTCTACCGCTCGGTGGTGCTCCCGCTGGCAGTACTCTTCACCTCGGTGTTCGCCTTATGCGCCGCAATACTGCTGGTCTTCGCCATGGCCAAGATGGGCTGGATCCAGCTCAACGGGCAAAGCCAGGGCATCCTGTCCATCCTGGTGATCGGCGCGGCCACCGACTACGCGCTGCTGTTCGTGGCCCGCTTCCGTGAGGCCCTGACCCACACCAGCAACCGGACGCAGGCAGTCCTGACAGCTTGGAAGGCGTCCTTCGAGCCGATCCTCGCATCGGGTGCCACAGTGATCATCGCCCTGCTCTGCCTGCTCTTCTCAGACCTGAATTCCAACAAAGCACTCGGTCCCGTAGCGGCGGCAGGCATTCTCTGCTCATTGTTCGCCGCGCTCACGCTCCTGCCCGCCTTGATGGCGCTGCTGGGCCGCGCCGCCTTCTGGCCCTTCCGCCCCAAGCTCCTGCCCGACGACGAACGCGAACCTGAGATTGTCACCGGACTTGAGGGGCAAAAGGGTCTGTGGCGCGCCACGGGCCGTCTGGTTTCACGACGTCCCCGCGTTGTCTGGGTGGCGTCGGTGTTGCTGCTCCTGGTCGCTGCCACAGGTGTGTTGCAGCTGAAGGCAAACGGTGTGCCGCAGACGGACGTCATTTTGGCCAAGTCCGACGCCGTCGACGGCCAGGAAGCTTTGGCGCGCCATTTCGACGCCGGCAGCGGCAGCCCCGCCGTCGTCGTCGCCTCGCAAAGTTCCGCGCAGCAGGTCCTGGACAAGGTCAAAGCAGCCAACGGAGTTGGTGACGCCTACCTTTTGGCCGAAGGAAACGTCCCCATTACCGGAGCGCCGGGAACTCCTTCCGATCCCGCCGTCCGCGACGGCCGGGTCCTCATCAACGCCACCCTGGACTCAGCGGCGGACTCCATCGAAGCCGAAAACGCCGTGAAGGAATTGCGGTCATCAGTACGCGAGGTTGACTCCGGGGCATTGGTGGGCGGGGTGACAGCCACAGCGCTGGACACCAACACCACTGCCCAGCGCGACCTCGTGGTCATCATTCCGATCGTCCTGGTGGTCATCCTCTTCATCCTGATGCTCCTTCTGCGCTCCGTGGTAGCACCTGTGCTGCTGGTGCTCTCCGTGGTGCTCTCCTACGGTGCCGCGATGGGCGTCTCGGCGTGGGTGTTCAACGGGTTCTTCGGATTCTCCGGAGCCGATGCCACCGTGCCGCTGTTCGGCTTCGTGTTCCTTGTTGCCTTGGGTGTGGACTACAACATCTTCCTGATGAGCCGGGTCCGCGAAGAGTCGTTGAAGCACGGAACCCGCCCAGGCATCCTCCGCGGCTTGGGCGTTACTGGCGGGGTCATCACTTCCGCCGGTGTGGTTCTGGCAGCTACGTTCGCGGCATTGGGCGTCATCCCCATCATGTTCCTGGTGCAGCTGGCATTTATCGTGGCCTTCGGCGTGCTGCTGGATACCGTGCTGGTCCGCTCGCTGCTGGTGCCCGCGCTCGCCTATGACATCGGCAGCAGGATCTGGTGGCCGGGCAAGCTGGCCCGTGAATCTTCGGCACCTTCGGCCGGGGCCCGTGAAGAGGAAGAAGCGCCGGTGGGGAGGTAGTTACACCTGCCGCGACCGGCGCTCAATCAGGACGGTGTCACGCCACTGACCGACGCGGGGACCTCCAGGCATGCGGGCGATGCGCTCCCGGCGTCCGACAACGACGAAGCCTTCGGCTGTGTGGAGCCGAAGGCTGGCTTCGTTCTCGGGGAACACGCTGGCTTGGATGGTCCAGATGCCGGCACTCTCCGTGGAGACGATCAGTGCCCGGAGGAGGTTCTTCCCAACGCCCAAGCCCCTGGCTTCCCGGGCAACGTAGATGGAATGCTCCACGACGCCGGCGTAAGCGGCCCGGGACGACACCGCCGAAACCGCGGCCCAGCCCAGCACCACGCCGTCCACATCAGCAACCAGCCGGTGTTCCTTCAAACGCGAAGCGTCGAATTGCTCCCATTCCGGAGCGTTGGCTTCGAAGGTGGCGTGCCCGGACTCGATTCCGGCTGTGAAGATCTCCCTCACTCCAGGCCAATCCTGTCCCGTCATCGGACGTATAACTAGCCGTGCGCCGTCGCTGGAGTGTGCGCCGGCGGTGACCGGGAAAGTCACAGGCTTTCCAGGAGGCTGCTGGTCCGTTCCATTGCGCCGGGGACCATGGAGTAATAAGCCCAGGTGCCGCGCTTCTCGCGGTGGAGGAGGCCCGCATCCACGAGGATTCTAAGGTGGTGGGACACTGTGGGCTGGCCGAGGCTCAGTGGCCCGGTGAGGTCGCACACGCAGGCTTCGCCTCCTTCCGAACCCTTGACGATGGACAAAAGGCGCAAGCGGTTGGGGTCCGCAAGGGCTTTGAATACCGATGCCCGGAGTTGAGCCTCGTATTCGTCGATGGACGACGGCCCCGACGGCTCGCAGCACTCTTCCGCTTCTACTTGTGTCAACTCAAGAACAGGCCCGGACTTCATACACCCATGGTGCCATACATTGACAAGCATCGATATAGCCGGACATACTCAATATCGAAGTTCATCAATGTTCTGCCCCGTCGATAGCGGGCATCGAGATCAGGAGCCACGTGAGCACCCCGACGAAAACCGCAGCCCGTGAGGTGAACCAGGGCGCCGCCGTCGTGGGAAAGCTTTCGGCCGTTGACCGTTTCCTCCCCCTCTGGATAATCGCCGCCATGGTCCTGGGCTTGCTTCTGGGCGGTCTCATTCCGGGGCTGAATACTGCCCTGGAGGGCGTGAAGATCGGCGAAGTCTCGTTGCCTATCGCCCTGGGCCTGCTGGTGATGATGTACCCGGTTCTCGCCAAAGTCCGCTACGACCAGGCACACCGGGTGCTGGCCGACCGCAAGTTGATGGTCACCTCGCTGGTGATCAACTGGGTTCTGGCCCCTGCCTTCATGTTTGCGCTCGCGTGGTTGTTCATCCCCGATCTGCCGGAATACCGGACGGGCTTGATCATTGTGGGTTTGGCACGCTGCATCGCCATGGTGATGATCTGGAACGACCTCGCGTGCGGAGACCGTGAATCCGCTGCCGTTCTTGTCTTCATCAACTCAGTCTTCCAAGTGGTCGCATTCGGGGGCCTTGGCTGGTTCTACCTCCAGTGGCTGCCCTCCCTTCTTGGTCTTCCCACCACCGCTGCCGATTTCTCCTTCTGGGCCATCACGCTCTCAGTTCTCGTCTTCCTTGGTATACCGCTGCTCGCCGGCTTCCTCACCCGGGTCATTGGCGAGAAGGCCAAAGGACGCATCTGGTACGAGGACGTCCTCTTGCCCAGGATTGGTCCGTGGGCGCTCTACGGCCTCCTTTTCACCATCACACTTCTGTTCGCGCTCCAGGGCGGCACCATCATGTCCCGGCCGATGGATGTTCTCCGCATTGCTTTGCCGTTGCTGGTCTACTTCCTGGTGGTGTTCGGCGCCGGGATGCTGACAGGCCGCCTGCTGAACCTCGGCTACGCCAAATCCACCACCCTCGCTTTCACGGCCGCCGGCAACAACTTCGAACTCGCCATCGCCGTAGCGATCGGAACCTTTGGCGTAACCTCGGGCCAAGCCCTCGCCGGCGTCGTCGGGCCCTTGATTGAAGTACCCGTCCTTGTTGCACTTGTGTATGTAGCCCTCTGGGCGCGCGAGCGCTATTTTCCTTCCACCACCATCGCTGCCTGACCTTCGAGGAAACCATGACCACCGAAAACGCCAAGAAGCCTTCAGTCCTGTTCGTCTGCGTCCATAACGCGGGACGCTCCCAGATGGCCGCAGCATTCCTCACGACGCTCTCCGACGGAGCCATCGAAGTCCGCTCCGCCGGTTCGCAGCCCGCGGACAAAGTCAACCCTGCTGCCGTCGAAGCCATGTCTGAACTTGGCATCGATATGTCCGCCGAGATACCAAAGGTCCTCACCACGGAGGCGGTCAAGGAGTCCGACGTCGTCATCACCATGGGATGCGGCGACGAGTGCCCGTATTTTCCAGGAAAGCGCTACGAGGACTGGGTTTTGGAAGACCCCGCAGGCCAAGGCCTGGACGCAGTCCGCCCGATCCGCGACGAAATCAAGACACGTATCGAGGACCTGATCGCCTCATTGATCCCTGCAGCAAGTAAACCCCGAGAAACAGGAGAGACACCCGTGAGCAACGAACAATTGATCATCATCGGGTCCGGCCCCGCGGGGTACACGGCCGCCATTTATGCCGCCCGGGCAGGCCTGAACCCCCTGGTCCTGGCAGGTTCAGTTACGGCCGGCGGCGCCCTGATGAACACCACCGAAGTGGAGAACTTCCCCGGTTTCCCGGCAGGCATCCAAGGTCCCGAGCTCATGGACGGTCTCCAGGAACAGGCCGAAAAGTTCGGCGCCCGCATAGTGTTCGACGACGTCACGGAAGTTGAACTCAGAGGTCACCTGAAGCGGGTGGTCACCGGGGCGGGTGAGACCCACGAGGCTCCGGCCGTCATCCTTGCCACCGGTTCCGCGTACAAGGAGCTGGGCCTCCCGGAGGAGAAGAAGCTCAGCGGACACGGTGTGTCCTGGTGTGCCACCTGTGACGGCTTCTTCTTCCGCGAACAGGACATCATCGTGGTTGGTGGCGGGGACTCAGCCATGGAGGAGGCCACGTTCCTCACGCGCTTCGGCAAGTCCGTGACAGTGGTGGTCCGGAAGGGTGAATTGCGGGCATCCCGCATCATGGCCCAGCGCGCCAAGGACAATCCGAAAATCACGTTCGCCTGGAACTCGGCCATCACCAAGATCCACGGCGACAGCAAAGTAACTGGCGTGACCCTCACGGACACCCGTACCGGCGAAACCCGGGAGCAGGGGGCTACAGGCATCTTCGTTGCCATTGGCCACCTGCCGCGCACCGAGCTCGTCGCGGGCCAGGTGGACCTCGACGAGGAGGGCTACATCAAGGTGGAGTCGCCCACCACGCTGACCAACTTGTCGGGTGTCTTCGCATGCGGCGACGCGGTGGATCACCGCTATCGGCAAGCCATCACAGCGGCCGGCACGGGCTGCGCGGCTGCCTTGGACGCCGAACGGTACCTGGCCGCCCTGGATGATGCGGACAGCATCGCAACAGCACTGGTCGAAGAGCCAACCCACTTCTGAGCAATACCAATGGAGGTATGAGTCACTCATGGTTGAAAACCTTCCCGTCGCCGTAATCGGTGCGGGTCCCGTCGGATTGGCTGCAGCAGCCCACCTGCTCGAGCGCGGCCTGGACCCGCTGATCTTCGAAGCCGGAGCAACGGCAGGTGCGGCCATTGAACAATGGCGCCACATCCGGTTGTTCTCGCCATGGCGATTCAACCTCGACGCCGCGGCCGTCCGCCTGCTTGAACCCACGGGTTGGGAATCACCGCGGCTGACTGCGCTTCCCTACGGCGGCGAACTCATCGACAACTACCTTGCCCCGTTGTCCGCCATCCCGGCGATCGCTTCCCGGCTCCGGACGGGAGCCCGGGTTCTCGCCGTCACCCGTAGCGGCCTGGACAAGACCCAAGGGCGCAACCGCGACACGACCCCCTTTGTTGTGCGCGTTCTAGATACCGCGGGGGAGGTACACGACTACGCCGTTTCGGCGGTCATCGATGCCTCAGGCACATGGTCAAGGCGTAACCCGCTGGGGATGTCGGGCCTGCCTGCCATCGGTGAGGACCGCGCCTCTGACAGGATTTCATCATCCCTTCCCGACGTCTCAGGGCGGGACCGGCATTCCTTCGCTGGACGCCGGGTCCTGGTGGTCGGTGCGGGGCACTCCGCGGCGAATACTTTGATCAACCTTGCGGAACTGGCCAAGGAAGAACCGGGGACACGTATTCTTTGGGCTGTCCGGGGAGCCTCGGCAGAGAAAGCCTACGGTGGCGGACATGCCGATGGACTGCCCGCGCGCGGACAACTTGGCTCCCGTCTTCGCCGCTTGGTCGACGCCGGAACGATAGAACTCCACATGGGCTTTGGCATCAGCTCGCTGACCGATGCCGAGCACGGCGTGACCGTAAAGTCCGGCGACGGACGCGACCTGGTGGCAGACGTCGTCGTGCCTTGTACTGGATTCCGCCCGGACCTGGATATGCTCCGTGAGCTGCGCCTGGATCTGGACCCGGCTGTTGAGGCGCCTACTGAACTGGGGCCGCTCATCGATCCCGAGTTCCATTCCTGCGGCACTGTTCCGCCGCACGGCGCCAAGGTTCTTTCGCACCCGGAGAAGGACTTCTACATTGTGGGCATGAAGTCCTACGGCCGTGCTCCCACATTCCTGTTGGCTACCGGCTACGAGCAGGTCCGCTCCGTGGCGGCGGCGCTGGCAGGGGATCGAGTGGCAGCCGACACCGTGCACTTGGAACTACCGGAAACCGGCGTGTGTTCGTCCGATGCCGGCACCAGTTGTGACGTTCCTGCTGTTGCCGCTGCATCTGCGGAGGATGATTCCAACAGTTGCTGCTCCGCTCCGGAGCCGGTGCTCATCGGCATTCCGACCGGGCTGGCCCACGGTCGTTCCGGAGCCTAGCCGCTGCGGCCATCAACCGGTTCAGGCGCTGACCGTGTTCCGTTCCCTGTAGGCATCTGCTGCGTAGACGCCGAGGACGCGCACTTCCGTGGTGAAGAACTCCAATTCCTCCAGCGCACGGCGCAGGCGGGCGTCCTCGGGGTGCCCCTCCACGTCGGACAGGAACATGGTTGCCGCGAACTCGTCGCCCACCATATAGCTTTCCAAACGGGTCATGTTGAGGCCGTTGGTCGCGAATCCACCCAATGCCTTGTAGAGGGCTGAGGGAACGTTGCGTACCCGGAAGACGAAGCTGGTGATTGCGGGACCGGGGAGTTCTTCCTTGGTGGGAAGTTCGCGTTCCCGGGCCAGGACAACAAAGCGGGTGGTGTTGCTTGGGTTGTCTTCGACGCCGGAGGCAAGCACGTCCAGTCCGTACAGTTTGGCGGCAAGCGGCGGAGCCAGCGACAGTTTGCGCGGATCATTCCACTCGCTGACTTCGCGGGCTGATCCCGCTGTGTCCCCGGCAATGACAGGCTTGAGCCCGGCTTCGCGGATAATCCTGCGGCACTGACCCAGCGCATGGATGTGGCTGTGGACCTCGGTGGCGTCCTCAATGGTGCTGCCTGGGATTCCCATCAGGTCAAAGTGGATCGGCAGGAAGTACTCGCCGACGATCTGGAGTTTCGACTGGGGGAGCAGCACGTGGATGTCGGCCACTCGTCCAGCGATGGAGTTCTCGATGGGGATCATGGCCAGATCGACGTCTCCATTGGAGACCAGTTCAAACGCGTCCTCAAAGCTGGCGCATGGGACGCTTTCAAGCTCGGGGAACATTTCCTTACATGCGAGATCCGAATTGGCTCCGGGCTCGCCTTGGTACGCAATCTTTTGGGCCATGCTGCTCATGGTTACACGGTGAGCGTCCGGCGACCCAACCGCGTCCAACCTGTGACTGGACAAGCGGGGGCGAGGAACAGCTTTCGTGGCCTGTAGGGTTCGACAGGTGAACTTCCACGCCTTTGAGCGCTTCGTAGCCCGGCAGCCGGTTCCTGATGATTCCAGCGGCATTGTCCACGCGGAAGAGCAGAACAGCGACTATGAATCCGGAGTTGCGTTGATCGCCGGACAGCAGTGGCGCATACGGACTGCGCGGATCACGCCGACGAAACCGGGTGCTTTTGTGGCGGTGTGGAAGCGGGACGTCAGTGGTTCAACCCGCCCGTTCACCGCGGCGGAGTCGTTGTCAGGCCTGCTCGTCTTCGTGGAGGACGGTGAGCGTTTCGGAGTATTCCGGTTCACCCCTGAACAGTTGATCTCACTGGGCTATGTCAGTTCCGGCCCGAGTCAGGGCAAACGCGGCTTCCGGGTCTATCCACCGTGGTGCACTGAACTGAATCCCCAGGCGCTGCGCACCCAGCGCGGGCAGGCCGCTGCGTTTGTCGAGCTACCGTCGACATGCGCAGCGGGGCCTGCCCCGGCCGGTGGAGTCAGCCGTTGATGATCTGGGGCACTCCCAGGGCCTTGAGGCCTTCGGCGCCGAATTCCAGGCCGTAGCCGGACTGCTTCGCACCGCCGAACGGGATGCGTGGGTCTACGGCGCCGTGCTTGTTGATCCATACAGTGCCGGCCTGGATCCGTGAGGCGACTTCCCGGGCGGCACCCAAGTCGGATGACCAGACGGAGGCGCCCAGTCCGACGTCGAGCGCGTTCGCCTTGGCGACGGCCTCGTCAACGGTGCTGTACTTGATGATCGGCAGCGCGGGTCCGAACTGTTCTTCAGCCACCAGCGGGTTGTCGTTATCGATGTCCGCCACCAGGGTGGTCGGGTAGAAGTTGCCGGGCTGGTCGGCGTCGGGGTTGCCGCCGATCAACACGCGCGCACCGGAATCGCGGGCGGCTTCAACCAGGCGGGCCACGATGTCGTACTGCTGCCGGTTCTGCAGCGGGCCCAGGACGTTGTTCTCATCCAGACCGTTGCCCATCGGCATGGCAGCAGCAACAGCTGCAAGCTCTGAGCAGACGGCTTCGTACTGGGACTCGTGCACGTACAGGCGCTTCAGGGCGGCGCAGGTCTGGCCGGTGTTGATGAAAGCCCCCCAGAACAGCCCTTCAGCGATGGCCTTGGGGTCGGAGTCCGGCAGGACGATACCGGCGTCGTTGCCGCCGAGTTCCAGCGTGAGCCGCTTGACGGTATCGGCCGACGAACGGATGATCGCCTTGCCCGTGGCGGTGGAGCCGGTGAACATGACCTTGCCGATGGCGTCGTGCGAGGCCAGCGCTTCGCCGACGTCGCGGCCGCCGGAGACCACGGACAGCAGTCCTTCAGGCACTTCCTGATTGATGATGGAGGCCAACGCCAGCACAGACAGCGGAGTGTATTCGGAAGGCTTGACCACCACGGCATTGCCCATGCGCAGGGCCGGGGCGATCTGCCACACGGTGATCATCATGGGCCAGTTCCACGGGCCAATGGCACCCACGACGCCGATGGGACGGTAGTGCAGCTCGGCGCGGGTCTCGCCGTCGTCCACTACTGTCTCGGGATCCAGCGGCGTCGCGGCCGTGGCGCGGAGCCAAGCGGCGCAGGCACCGACTTCGAAGCGGGCGTTCGGGCCGTTCAGCGGCTTGCCCTGCTCGCGGGAGAGCAGCTGGGCGAGTTCTTCAGCGGAACGCTCGACGGCGTCGGCTGCCTTCATGAGCGCAGCTGACCTGGCGTCGTCGCCCAAGGCAGCCCAGGCAGGTTGGGCGGCAGCGGCGGCATCAACCGCATGCTGGAGGTCCTCGACGGTGTGAACGGGCGCATCGCCGACAGCCTCGCCCGTCGCAGGGTCGAAAATGGTGCGGCGGTCTTGGCCGGGGGCCGGGGTAATCGAGGCCAGCAGGGCGTCGTAAGTCTCCATTGGTACTCCGCTCGGGTAGTAAGTCTTGGCGGCCAGTGAGGCACGCGGCGATGTTTCCAGTGTGGTTGGCATCACGCGACGCGGCCTTGTCTTTGCACGAACAGCCCTTGACGGGAAGTGAACGCTTTGCCCGTGCTGCCGAGTGGCTGATAATCGTGCTTGTGACTCTTGCTTCCCTCGCAGCCTTCGCCGGTCTCTGCCTGGTCCTGTCCGTAACGCCCGGCCCGGACACCTTCCTTGTCCTGCGCATCGCATTGAACAGGCCCAGCGCAGGCATTGCGGCAGCGGCTGGATCCGCCATGGGCGCGATTGCCTGGGCTGCCTTGGTGGGCGTGGGTTTGGCCGCCATCCTGGAGCAGTCAGCGGAACTGTTCCGCTGGGTCAAGATCGCAGGCGGCTTGTACTTGCTGTACCTGGGGGTGTCGTCGTTCATCAAGTCGCGGAAGGCCGCCAAATCAGCTGCCGCCGGGGAGGGTGCCAACGAGCCACTCCCGTACAGTCGTCTCTCGGCTTTGGGCGCCGGAGCCTTGTCGACGCTCCTCAATCCGAAGGTTGGCCTCTTCTACTTGGCGGTAGTTCCCCAGTTCATCCCGCATGGCGGCGACACCATGGGCACGTCGCTCATTTTGGGCGTGGTGGTGGCCGTCATCGCCTTCGCGTATCTCTCGATGATCGCCGTTGTGGCGTTCAAAGCGATGCGGTGGCTTAAGCGGCCCAAGGTGAGCACCGTCGTCGAGCGTGTCAGCAGCGGCGTGATCGCCGGGCTGGGAGTCGGCGTGGTGGCGTCGGGCGCCACGAGCTAGCGGCGCCGCCTGCTGCCTACGCGGCAAGCAGCGCCAGGTAATTGTCCAACTGCCCCTCAAGGTCCTGCGAGAAGTGTTCGTCCGGCGATAACGCGGCCACGATCTGCGCGCCCAGCATCATGTTCAGCAGGTGATCGGCGACGGCGGCGTCCCCGATGGGGGTAGCGATCTCACCGGCCGCCCGGGCTGCTGCACAGTGGGCCGTGATGGTGGTGTGCCACTGGCTCATGGACTCGCTGTGGAGGGCGGCCATGTCGGCGTCGTTGAGTGCCTTCTGCCAAAACGGGATGACGATGCGGGCTTCGTTGACGCGTTCCTCGTCCAGGGGCAGGACTTCGGCGCAGAATGCGCGGAGGGCCGCCACCCCTGAGAGTCCCTCGGTCATGGTGGCGATGCGTTGGTTGGTGCGGTTGAAAACGTGTCCGAAAGCGGATGTCAGCAGCAGGTCCTTGGTGGGGAAGTAGGGCTTGAGGGCGCCGTTGGCGAAGCCTGCTTCCTCTGCTATTTCCCGCATGGTGGCGCCTTCCATGCCGAGCCTTGCGATGATCCGCCATGTTGCATCCACCAGTTCGAGGCGTCGTTGATCGTGGTCCACAATCTTTGGCACTGGCTGGGCTCCCGGAAAAATAATTGGCGGAAAGGTCTTGTGACCCATCTTACGTTTTGGTTATTCTCTACACCTATAGAAAATAAATCCCGACCCATCATAGGTCCCGGACAAGAGGCAGCCATGACGCCCACAGCAACTGAGACAGCCACCCAGTACCGCCTGGCCACGGGTGCCGAGATCTCCGAGGTCCAGGCAATCCTGCGGGCCGCCGGACACCTTGGTTCCGAAAAGCGGATCGCCTACCTGGGACTGGTGGATCCTTCCCGTGGGCAGGCAGAGGCAGACCGCCGGTTCCGCGTGTTCATCCACGACATCTCCGGCGGAGCACCCACGGACGTCCTGGTTTCGGTGACACGCGGCGAAATCCTCATTGCCAAGGAACTGGACACCAAGGTCTCCGGCGAACTTCCCGTGCTGGAGGAAGAGTTTGAGGTAGTGGAAACGCTCCTCGCCACAGATGAGCGCTGGCTGGCAGCCCTCGCCGCCCGGGACCTGGACGTGGAAAAGGTTCGCGTCGCTCCGTTGTCCGCGGGTGTTTTTGAGTACGCGGAAGAGAAAGGCCGCCGCATCCTCCGCGGCCTGGCCTTCGTACAGGACTTCCCCGAGGACAGCGCCTGGGCCCACCCCGTCGATGGGCTGGTTGCGTACGTCGATGTCGTGAACAAGGAAGTCACCCAGGTCATCGACCTCGGAGCCATGCCCATCCCGGCAGAACACGGAAACTACACGGATCCTGAACTGACAGGCCCGCTGAGGGAAACGCAGAAACCCATCAGCATCACCCAGCCCGAAGGCCCGAGCTTCACGGTCACCGGCGGTAACCATGTCGAGTGGGAAAAGTGGAGCGTGGACGTCGGCTTCGATGTCCGCGAAGGAGTGGTCCTCCACAACCTTGCCTTCCAGGACGGCGAGAAGAAGCGCCCCATCATCAATCGCGGTTCCATCGCCGAGATGGTGGTTCCCTACGGTGACCCTTCGCCTATCCGGTCGTGGCAGAACTACTTCGACACCGGCGAATACCTGGTGGGCCAGTACGCCAACTCGCTGGAACTGGGCTGTGACTGCCTGGGTGACATTACCTATCTCAGCCCGGTCATCAGTGACGCCTTCGGCAACCCCCGCGAGATCCGCAACGGCATCTGCATGCACGAGGAAGACTGGGGCATCCTGTCCAAGCACTCCGACCTCTGGACCGGCATCAACTACACCCGCCGCAACCGGCGCTTGGTGATCTCCTTCTTCACCACCATCGGCAACTACGACTACGGTTTCTACTGGTACCTCTACCTGGACGGCACCATCGAGTTCGAGGCGAAGGCGACCGGCGTCGTGTTCACCAGTGCCTTCCCGGAAGGCGGCTCTGACAACATCTCGCAACTGGCCCCCGGCCTCGGCGCACCGTTCCACCAGCACCTCTTCAGCGCCCGCCTGGACATGGCCATCGACGGCTTCACCAACCGTGTGGAAGAAGAAGACGTGGTCCGCCAGGCCATGGGCGAAGGCAACGAGCGCGGCAACGCGTTCTCCCGCAAGCGCACGCTCCTGACCAAAGAATCGCAGGCCGTCCGGGAAGCCGATGCCCGCAGTGGCCGCACCTGGATCATCTCCAACCCGGAGTCCAAGAACCGTCTCGGTGAACCGGTCGGCTACAAGCTCCACTCCGAGAACCAGCCCACGTTGCTGGCCGATCCCGGCTCCTCCATCGCCAAGCGCGCGGCCTTCGCCACCAAGGACGTATGGGTCACCCGCTACGCCGATGAGGAGCGCTACCCCACGGGCGATTTCGTGAACCAGCACGCCGGTGGCGCCGGCCTCCCGGCCTACGTCGCCCAGGACCGTGACATCGACGGCCAGGACATCGTCCTCTGGCACACCTTCGGCCTCACGCACTTCCCGCGCGTGGAGGACTGGCCCATCATGCCTGTGGACACCGTTGGCTTCAAGCTTCGGCCCGAGGGCTTCTTCGACCGCAGCCCAGTCCTGGACGTGCCGGCCAACACCTCAGGCTCAAGCTGCCACAGCGCAGCCGGTGATTCCGGCGAGCCTGCCGGTCACTGCCACTAAAGGGCCGCGAAGCCATGACAACGACGGCAGGACGGGTCCGGTCAGCCGGGCCCGTCTTCCATCCCCGCCTCTGCGCGGCACTGACAGCTGTCTCCTGCGCCGTGCATCTCTGGCTCGCGGCTTCGGGGCACCACGACGCCTGGCTGGGCATCCTCATGATCGCCCTGGCCGCTGTCTGCATTCCGTGCACAGTCCACATTTGGCGCCACAGCAGGGTGGGCGCGCTCCATCAAGTGACCATCTCCGCCCTCGCCATGGTGGGACTGCACGCCGTCCTGCTGCTGGGAGCGGGCGGTGCCGGACACGCCCACGGCGGCAGGCCGTCGTCGAACGCTGTTGATACGTCCGGCGCAGCGCAACTGCTGCTGGTCATCGGACTGGAAATCACGACGGCGTTGCTCGCCGCCACGCTGGTGGCGCGCCTGAGGCGTCGAGCGGCTGTAGCGTCCTGACCCTCTTTGCCGCCAGAAGCACGGAACCCCAACCCTAAAAGGCTGATTTTCCGTCGCTCCAGGGCAAAAAGAAGGTCAGGAAGCGACGAGCTCACGAAAATTCGGCAGGATATTGGCCCTAGCAGGCAGTTTCCCTGCTTCCTGCACCCACCCCGAACACGGTTCAGTGAACAGGTGAGCAGAGCTGTGAGTAATTCGGGCCTTGGGCTGTTCAGGGCGACCGGGATTTATGTAGGTGCCATCTTGGGATCGGGAGTCCTGGTTCTGCCGGCCATCGCCGCCCAAGTGGCGGGCCCGGCGTCGATCCTGGCGTGGGCCTTGCTCCTGGTGTTCTGCACGCCGGTGGCGTTCAGCTTCGCCGAAATGTCCAGGCAGCAGCCCGACGCCGGGGGCATCGCAACGTTCGTCACGAGGGCTTTCGGACAGCGGGCCTCAGTGGTGGCCGGCTACCTGTTCTACTTCGCAATTCCGTTCGGGGCGCCGGCTACCGCGGTGATAGGTGGGGAGTACATTGCCCATGCCATGGGAGGCGGCAGGGAGACTGCGCTGATCGCGGCTGGGGTGATCCTGGCTGCGGGCTTCCTGAGCAACGCGGTGGGGATCCGGGTCTCGAGCAAGCTGCAACTCCTCCTGATGGTTCTGCTCGTTGCGTTGCTCGCCTTTGCAGTTGCCGTGGCCGCGCCCTTTGCCCGCGCGGAGAACTTCACTCCCTTTGCTCCGCACGGCTTCTGGGCTGTGGGCGGGGCGGCCAGTCTGCTGTTTTTCTGCTTTGCGGGGTGGGAGGCAGTGACTCACTTGGCTGGGGAGTTCTGCAACCCCGAGCGGGACCTCAAACGCGCCACCTGGCTGACCTTGGTGGTGGTTGGAGTGGTGTACATCGGACTGGTGGCTGCATGCGTCGCCGTTCTGGGGCCCGCGCTCGCGGACAGCAGCGTCCCGGTGGCCGAACTGCTGGCGAAAGGACTCGGTCCCGCGGCGGCACCCTTGACCGCTGTCGCGGCTGCGGTCCTCACGTTTGGTCCGCTCAGTACTTTCGTGGCAGGCGCCAGTAAGCTCGGTGCCAGATTGGCGTCCGACGGCGTGCTGCCGCGGGCTCTTGCGCGCGGCGTCGACCCGGGCCAAGTGCCGGCAGTGAGCCTGTGCTCGCTGGCGGTGATGACGTCGATCTCCTTCGCCTTGGCTGCTCTTGGATGGCTCAGCATTGAGTTCCAGATCGGAGCAGCATCCGCATGCTTCACCGCCGTCACCGCGTTCGGGCTGGCGGCGGGCGTACGGCTGTTGCCGCGACGGACCGCAGCCTGGTACGGCGTGGTGGTGGCCGCCGTCGTGATGCTTGTGGTTCTGCTCTTCAGCGGATGGGCGCTGCTGGTACCGGCAGGGCTGGGGGCCGCGGCGTTCCTGGCCGGGCGAAGGCCGTCGAGGCGCCTCCTGCCGCAGCATGGTGAAATCGTGAGCCGGGCTACGTAAGCTGCGAAAGCCGGGTCAGCTTGTCCGGATTGGACAGTTGCCGCAGCCCGCGGATGCTCCCGTCGGGACCCGCGTCCACTTCGACGACGTCGGAACGGCCGTGGTGCCTGAGCACCAAAGCCGCTCCGCCGTTGATCCCAATGACCCATGCCCGGACAGGCTCCACGGGATCGAAAGCAATCGCTTTGCCCAGGATGCCCGCAAAAAAGCGTGCGATCCTCGCCGACCCGAACAAGGGGTTCATGGCGCTCTTGACCTTGCCGCCGCCGTCGGCCCACAGCACCGCGTCCTGGTGGAGCATCGCCACAACCGTGTCGATCTCGCCCTGTTCGATGGCTTCCACGAGCTTCTCCAGGACGGCACGGTCCTTGGCCCGGGGTGCGGGCGCATTGGGGTCGATGTCCAGGCGGCGTTCTGCACGCGAAATCATCTGGCGCACGGCAGCGGGTGTCTTGTCCAGGATGGCCGCGATTTCCGGAGCGGGCATCCCGAAGGCGCGGTGCAGTACCAACGCTGCCCGGGCCTCCGGTGCCAGCTGCTCCGCCAGGTGCAACAGGGTCAAGGACAACAATTCCCTGTTGGCCACCGTCTCCTCGGGCAGTTGAGCGTTGTCCACGGGCTCGGGCAACCAGGGCCCGGTGTAGTCCTCCCGCACCGCGGCGAGCTGGCGCACCCGGTCGATGGAGCGGCGCACGCACACCGTCGTCAGCCACGCCGGCCAGGAGTCCACGCGGCCAGAAGCGGTGTTCCGTTCCTGGCGCACCGCCTCGATCGCCACCTCGGAGACCACGTCTTCGGCGTGGCCGAAGTCGCCCAGCATCCGGTACGCAATCCCCAACAGGCGGTTCCGTTCGCTTTGCCACGCCGCCGTGGCGGAGACTGCAAGGGTCATGCTGCCCACGTTACCTTTCAGACCAGCGGATTCTTCTCATCCACCGGCGGCTCCATCTGTGTGCTGATGGCAATCCGGTTCCACACGTTGATGGTGGAGATTGCCAGGATCAGGCCACCCATCTGGCCGTCGTCGAAATGGGTGGCGGCGGCGTTCCAGATCTCGTCCGTCACCGTGTCCGGCCCCAGTTGAGTCAAGGCGTCGGTCAGGGCGAGCACAGCCTGCTCACGGGCATCGAAGAACACCTTGGAGTGCTGCCAGGCTGCCACCGCGTGCAGTTTCCGGGACGGGATGCCGCGCTTCCTGCCGTCCGTTGCGTGCATGTCCACGCAGAAACCGCAGCCGTTGAGGATGGAGGCGCGGAGCTTGATCAGCTCGTACAGATCGGGATCGACCGACGTGCGGGCGTAACCTTCCAGGCCAATGACGGCAGCGTAGCCGAGTTTGTTGCTGCGGCCGATGTTGATGCGGGTCATGCTGACTTCCTTTCAGAGTTGATGCCTTACATGAGGGATGTCGGAAGCGGCGCCGGAAGTGTGACAGTTGTTAGAGTCAATCCGTGCGCGCAGTAGTTTTCGACGAAGTCCGGACCCAGCCCGATGTCAGGGAGGTCGCCAAGCCAGTAGCCCCGATTGGGGGTGTGGTGGTGAAAGTCCTGGCCACAGGAATGTGCCGCAGCGACTGGCACGCCTGGGCCGGCCACGATGACATTGAGATGCCCCACGTTCCGGGCCACGAGCTCGCCGGCGTGATCGACTCTGTCGGGGAAGGCGTCCAGCGCTGGAAGGTCGGCGATCGCGTCACCGTCCCCTTCGTTTGCGGTTGCGGCGCCTGTGAATGGTGCCTGGCCGGCGACGCGCAGGTCTGCCCCGAGCAGCAGCAGCCCGGCTTCACCCACTGGGGATCATTCGCTGAATACGTGGCCCTGCACGCCGCCGACAGCAACGTGGTTGCCATCCCGGAGAGCATCGAATTTACGACGGCGGCAAGCCTCGGCTGCCGCTTCGCCACGGCATACCGTGCCCTGGCAGCCCGTGCCAACGTGAAGGCCGGCGAATGGGTGACCGTGGTAGGCGCGGGAGGCGTCGGACTGAGTGCCGTGATGATCGCCAAGGCTATGGGAGCCAAGGTCATTGCCGTGGATCGGAACCCTGAGGCCCTGTCCGTGGCCGCACGCTTGGGCGCCGACCACACAGTCCTTGCCGACGGCGCGGACATCCCCGCCGCGGTCAACGTCCTCTCCGGCGGAGGCAGCCACGTGGCGGTAGACGCCGTCGGAAGTGAACAAACCTGCGCCGACGCAATCCTCAGCCTTCGCAGGCGGGGACGGCACGTCCAGATCGGACTGTTGCCTTCCATCGACGGCAACCCGCAGGTGCCCATGGCCCGCGTGATCGGCTGGGAACTTGATCTCTTGGGCAGCCACGGCATGGCCGCGGTGGACTATCCCGGAATGATGGCGCTCATTGAACAGGGTGCGCTCCAGCCGCAGTTGCTGATCGAACGCACTATCGGGCTGGAAGATGCTGCGGCACTGTTGCCCGGCTTCGACAAGGCCAACCCGGCAGGCATGACCATGGTGGACCCGGCGCTGTAAGTACGCCCCTAGTTCGGGGCGTCAGTCGGGCGGTTCCGGTACGCCGCCAGAAAATGCGAGATCCGGCGCACGGCTTCCTCGATGTCCTCCACGGCAGGCAGGATCACGAACCGGAAGTGGTCCGGGGTGGGCCAGTTGAAGGCGGTGCCGTGCGAGACCAGGATCTTCTGTTCCTGCAGGAGTTGAAGGACGAACTTCTCGTCCGAGGCAATGGGGTAGATCTCCGGGTCCAGCCGCGGGAACAGATACATCGCACCAGCTGCGGGGACACAGGAAACACCGGGGATGGCCGTCAACAGCTTCCACGCCAGGTCCCGTTGCTCGCGGAGCCGGCCGCCGGGACGAATGAGGGCTTCGATGCTCTGGTAACCGCCAAGGCAGGTTTGGATGGCGTGCTGCGCCGGGACGTTGGCGCACAGGCGGAGCGATGCCAGCAATTCCAGGGACTCCCGGTACGCGGCGGTCGCCGTCAAAGGCCCGGTCACGGCAACCCAGCCGGCCCGGTAACCCGGCATGCGGTACGCCTTTGACAGCCCACTGAAGGTCAGCACGCAGATGTCCTCGGCGACGGCAGCTGTGTGGATGTGAGGGGCGTCAACGTAGCGGATTTTCTCGTAGATCTCGTCGGAGAACAGGACAAGATCGTGCTTCCTGGCCAGTGCCGCGAACTGCTCCAGGATGTGCCGCGGGTAGACGGCCCCGGTGGGGTTGTTCGGGTTGATGATCACGATGCCTTTGGTGCGGGGGGTGATCTTCGCTTCGACGTCGGCCATGTCCGGCCACCAGTTTTCGTCCTCGTCACATAGATAGTGGACCGGGTTGCCGCCTGTAAGCGTCACGGCAGCGGTCCACAACGGGTAGTCCGGTGCCGGGATGAGGATCTCGTCCCCGTTTTCCATGAATGCCTGGAGTGTCATGGAGATCAGCTCGCTGACGCCGTTGCCGATGAAGACATCCTCGACGCCGATGTTCATGAGCCCGCGCGTTTGGTAATACTGCGAGATCGCTGTGCGGGCAGAGAAGATGCCCTTGGAGTCGCTGTAGCCTTGCGCACCGCGCAGATGGTGGATCATGTCCACCACCACGGACTCGGGAGCTTCCAGTCCGAACGGCGCGGTGTCCCCAAGATTCATCTTGAGGATACGGTGCCCTTCGGCCTCCATGGCCTTGGCTGCCTGAAGGATGGGACCGCGGAGTTCGTAGCGGACGTTCTGGAGTTTGCTGGAGTGCTGCATCGGACGCATGGTTGATCTTTTCATGGCGCAGGCCATGGTGGGCAAACAGGTCCGGTATCAGGACCAGCGGATGGTGACGGGAAGACGCTTGGTGCTTGCCGAAACTTCCCTTTCGGTCCCGTCCACCGCTACGGCAAAGTGCTGAAGTTCATCGGCGGAGGTCAGGACTTCGAAATGCCCGGTTGCGTCACTGACCACTGCTGTGGCAGATGAATGGGCATGGATATAGGCGTCGGGGATGCCCTTGTTATGGGCGTCCACCAGTCGTCCCCGGATTCTGCGGACCGCCTCCCCGTTGCCCGTGACAGGTTGCTTGGGCGGGTCGGAAGGCTCCTCGAAGCGAAGGGACACCGGAACACGCACCAGGAACCCCAGCCCCTCTTCGATGGCATCGGAATACTCTTCCGCCCGGAGTTCGTCGCGGGACACCACGGAGAACTCGCTGTGGATTTCCACTGCCAAAAGCAGCTCTTCCATGATGTCCAGCTGTTCCGGCCCGTGGCATTCAACAGCCACCCTCAGTTCAAGGTCCAGGGCGGGGCTCTCATGATGGGACCTGCCCACCCGGGTGAGTGTTACCGCCCGGACGGTGACCGGAGCCTCCGGCGGCGGGACAACGGCAACGGGGGACCCGTCGTCGAACCTGACATGGTGAGGAGCGACGGCTTCCGAGAGCACCCCTAGAAGCTCAGACAACGACGAACGAACAAGGCCCACGGCAGAATCCCAGCCGGACAGAAATCCAGAATTGCAACTGGAACTAGGCTACTCCCGCAAATCCCCGTAGTCACTGGGAACAAGGGGTAACTCCCATCGATCGGGCGCCCGTCACACCGGGCGGTAGGAGTACCGGTACTCCGACGGCGAATAGCCGAAGGCACTCTTGAAGGCGCGGGAGAAGCTGGATGCGTCGGTGAAGCCCCAATGCATTCCGACGGCGGACACCGGCCGCGTCTGCAGGCGCGGGTCCACGAGATCTGTCCGGCACTTCTCCAATCGTTGCCGGCGAAGCCAGGAGCTCACGGTGTCGTTGCGCTCTTCGAACAGCTTTTGGAGGTAACGGACGGAGACGTTGTGTGCGGCGGCGATGTGCCCGACGGTCAGTTCCGGGTCGCCCAGGCGCGCCGCCACGAACGCTTCGATCCGTTCCATGAGCGCGAGCCGCTCTTGGGATAACGGCGACGACGGCGGCACCCGCTCGGCAAAGACAGCGGAGACCAGGTTCATCAAGGCATCCGAAACGGTAGCGGCCTCGGCAACGGATCCTTCGTGCAGTTGCTTGGCCACGGCGCCGAGCAAGGCCGATGTCAGAGAGCCCAGCCCCTGGCGTCCGGACACCCTTGATGCCGTGAGCGTGGCGATGCTTTCGCGGTTCAGGTGGAGGGCTTCCGGCGGGAACATGACCACCATCATCCGGAAGGCGTCGTCGAAATAGAGATCGTAGGGGCGTGTGGTGTCGTAGATGGCGAAGTCCCCGGGTGTGAGCGCGGCTTCCCGTCCGTCCTGGGCCACCACCGAGTAGCCGCGCAGCTGCAGGCCAAGTTTGACCAGTCCGGGGTCGTTGGCCTGGATCTCCTTCCGGCCCCGGCTGACATGGCTCGCCGTACCCGAGACCGCGCTGAGGAACACCGGGCCGACTGTCTGGTTGATAAGTCCGCCGTCGAACTGTTCCGGCTCACGGGCCGCCACGGAGAGCGGCACGAACGCGCTGTTGACCGCTTGGTTCCAGGCATCAAAGCGATCGGTCCTGGCGAGGGCCGTGGTGCTGAATTCTTCTCGTGGTTGCTTTGCGATGGCACCGGTCACGTCGGCTCTCCTTTGAAATGACGCTGCGGGACTTGGTGGCGGCCTCTTTAGTGTCCCACGATTGCGGGCTACGCCGTGATCCGGATCACAAGCGTGCGGATGGTGCGCAGTGCTGTGCGCGCCGGGTCAAGATTCCCGACGGCGGCCCCGGCAGACTGCTGGAGAAGCTCACTTTCACGCCCGTTCAAGGAGGAACCCCATGGCTGGAAACCCAACCCACAGCGCTGACTACGTAGTAGTTGGCGCAGGCTCGGCAGGCAGCGTTGTTGCGCGGCGCTTGCTCGACGCCGGACACACGGTCCACGATATCGAGGCCGGATCCGTGGACACCGACCCCAACATCCACAGCCCGCAAGGTTGGCCGCTGCTGCTGACCGGAGCCAACGACTGGGCAGTGATGACTACGCCGCAGAAACATGCCCATAACCGCAGCCTCTACTGGCCACGCGGCAGGGTCCTCGGCGGCAGCAGCTCCCTCAACGGCATGATCTACATCCGCGACCACAAGAATGACTACGACTCCTGGGCCGCCAACGGAGCGGAGGGGTGGTCCTGGGACGAGGTCCTGCCGTTGTTCAAGAAGTCCGAAGACCACCAGGACGGCGCCAGTGAATTCCACGGCAAGGGCGGGCCGCTCCATGTTGAACGGATCGCTGAGCGGCACCCGGTTGCCCAAGCTTTCGTAGACGCTGCCAAGGCGCTGGGCCACACGGAAACGGAAGACTTCAACGGAATCCAGATGACCGGCGTCGGGTTCAATCACACCACCACCAAGGACGGCAAGCGCGCCAGCGCGTGGCAGAGCTTTGTGGCTCCGGTGCTGGAACACCCCGGCCTTAAGGTCACCACGGACGCGTTGGTGACGCGGATAGTCGTCGACGGCGGCCGTGCCACCGGCGTCGAATATCGACTCGACGGTGAGGTGCTTCGTGCGGAAGCGGGTGCCGAAGTCATCATCAGCGCAGGCGCCATTGGCTCTCCGAAGATCCTGCTGCTTTCCGGCATCGGTCCGGCAGGGCAGCTGAAGGCGCTGGGGATTGAGTCCCGGGTGGATCTGCCCGGGGTGGGCGAGAATCTCCACGACCACCTGCTGGCGGGAAATATCTATGAGGCGAAGGAACCGTTGGTGGCCGGCCGGCACAACCTGTTGGAAAGCCAGCTCTACGCCCACAGCAACCAGACGGACGAAGAAGCGCCGGACCTGCAACCGCTGTTCCTGCACCTTCCATACCCCACGGACGGCGGCGCCGCGCCCGAACACGGCTACACCATCGCACCCGGGATTGTCCGGCCCCGCTCCCGCGGTACGCTGCGGCTGGCCTCAGCGGACCCGGCTGCGGCGCCTTTGGTGGATCCGAACATCCTGGCCGACGAGTACGACGTTGAGGCCTTGGTGGACGCGATCATTCTGTGCCGGGAGATCGGCCGGCAGGAGGCCTTTGCGCCTTTCCGAAAGGACGAGTTCACGCCTGGTCCAGGCGTTCAGACCCGCGACCAGGTGCGCGGGTTCGCCCGTCAAGTGGCCGGGACCTATCACCACCAGGTTGGCACCTGCAAGATGGGCGTGGACGACCTCTCCGTGGTGGATCCGCAGCTCCGCGTCCGGGGAATCGAGGGAGTCCGTGTGGCAGATGCGTCCATTATTCCGTTCGTGCCGAGCGGCAACACCAATGCCCCGTCCATCATGATCGGCGAAAAGGCCGCGGAGCTGATTCTCGGCGGTTAACCCAACTGCTTGGGTTTACGCGGGGATTCAGGCCAGGCCGGGCACGCCGTCGTTGATGGTGAAGGACTTCATGGTGCGGACCGGGGCGCCCGGCGTGGTCACGTAGTCGAGCACCCGGAAGTCGGCGGTCATCGAGTCCTTCGTGATCCGCGTGTTCACGTACCCGCGGTTGTCGTTGTAGAACTTCAGGTGCGGGTTCCAGGCCATGGTGGGGTCGGTGGTGGAGCCCGTGCCGTTGCCTGTGGACGTGATGGACGAGCACACCAGTTCGGAGCCCACCACCCGGGACTCCGGATCCTTGTAGTCCACCTTGAGGTCTGTCGCCCAGTGGCGGTGGACGTCGCCGGTCAGCACGACGGCGTTGCGCACCTTCGCGTCCACCCAGCCCTGGGTGATGCGGCGGCGGGAGGCGGCGTACCCGTCCCAGCCGTCCATGGAGACGTCGTCGATCGCGGGCGACTTGTCGCGGTCCCGTTCGGCGAAGAACACCTGCTGGCCCAGGATGTCCCAGCGCTGGGTGGAGTTCCGGAAGCCGTCCAGGAGCCACTTTTCCTGCTCCGCTCCGGTGATGGTGCGGTTCTCCTCCAGCCGTCCGGCCACGTTCTTCTGCCAACCGTCGCCTGCCAGCTGGTCATCACGGTATTGCCGGGTATCCATCATGTGGAAGTTGGCCAGCCGGCCCCACTGGATGGTGCGGTAGATCTTCATGTCGAAACCGGCCGGAACGGAGGATGCACGCAGCGGCATGTTCTCGTAGTAGGCCTGGAATGCTGCAGCGCGGCGCTGCCGGAAGTGCTCGGTGGTGTCGTTGAGCTGGCCCGCGTCCGTGTTCTCGGGAATGTCATCGGCCCAGTTGTTGTCTACCTCGTGGTCATCCCAAACCACCAGCCACGGCGCGATCGCGTGCGCGGCCTGCAGATCGGCGTCGGCCTTGTACTGGGCGTGGCGCTGCCGGTAGCCGGCGAGGCTGACCGTCTCCGGCCCCTCATGATCACGGGGATTGCCGCCACCGATCACGTAGCTGTCCTTCTTGTATTCGTAGACGTAGTCGCCGAGGTGCAGCACCAGGTCCGGGTGGTCTTCAGCCAGCCGCTTGTAGGCGGTGAAGTACCCGTGTTCGTACTGGGCACAGCTGGCGAACGCCATGGCCAGTGCGGCGGGAGTCTCACCGGGGGCGGGACTGGTCAGGGTGCGGCCCACTTGGCTAAGGTGCCGGCCGGAGCGGAAGCGGTAGAAGTACTCACGGCCGGGCTTGAGGCCCTTCACCTCGACGTGCACCGAGTGCGCGGTTTCAATCCGAGCATGTTCGACGCCGCGGGCTACTGTCCGGCGCATGGCAGGATCTTCGGCAACCTCCCAGGCGACGGCGACGTTGCGGGAGGGCATGCCGCCCAGGCCGTCCTCTGCGACGGGGTTCACTGCCAGCCGCGTCCATAGGACGAAACCGTCCGGCCACGGCTCGCCGGAGGCGATACCCAGCGTGAACGGGTCGGTGCGGAGACCGGCGTCGTCCGCCGTCGAAACCGCGACGGCGGCCTGCGGCAACGCTGCCGACACACCGGCGACGAGCCCGGCTCCAAGGCCGGCTGAGATGAGGGACCTGCGAGAGATGCTTTCCATGCCACCGACCCTAGGAAGACCGGGTGGACTGGGTTCAAGGACAGCGTGAATGCGTGGTTAATTGTTGTTCCTGCCCCGGTGCTGGCTCGTCTATGCTCAAATCATGATGACGGGGGAGCGCCCTAGACGGCCCGGTGTGGTGACTTTCTCTGTGGTGCTGATGTACATCGGCGGCATCGCGCAGATTGTCCTGGGAGTGCTGACGATCTTCCTGCGGTATACGCCGGAAGCCCAGTCCGGCGGTGTTGCCCTGCCTGTGACCTTGCTTGGGGCAGGAATGGTCCTGTTCGGTTTGCTGGTGATCGGGCTCGCCTCAGGCGTGGCCCGCGGAAGCTCGGCGGCCCGAAGCGGGGCAACGGCGGTGATGTTCCTTGGCTTGGCCTTCGCTGTGGTCGACCTGATTGTGGCCGCTGACGGGGACTGGTCCGCCGTCATTTCGCAGTCCATCGCAACTGTGCTGGTAGTTGTGCCGCTGTGGGTAGGCCGGGGACGCCGCTACTTCGAGAGCCGCTGACGGGACTCTTCAGCGTCCCGGTAGGCAACGCGGCGGTGCACGAACCTCACGATTTCAATCAGCGCAATGCAGGCAACCGACGTTGCAAGAACCAGCAGTGCCGTGGGGAGCGTGGGGTCGGTGAACTGCAGGAAATCGCGGGCGAACCGGACGGAGTACACCAGGACGAGCCCGACCATCATGGCCCCGATGACAAGCCCTTTGAAACGGGTGACGGGCCTCGAAAGCACCACCAGGATCCAGATACCGATGATCGCCAGGATGAGGGTCGATCCCGTCCTGATTTCAGCTTCCGGTATGGACAGGTTGGCCGCGAGCTTGGCGTACGCTGCGAGCCCCAGTGTCACGGATACTCCCGCCGGCACGGCGAAAGTGAGCGATCGCCGCAGGAACCCCGGGATGTAGCGCTGGGCGTTGGGCAGCAATGCCAGGAAGAACCCAGGAATGCCGATGGTCAGCCCGTCAGTGACCGAGAGCTGGCGTGGCAGGAACGGGAACGGCAACAGGAGGATGCCGAACGCGATCGCCAGGAAGGTGGCATAAGCGGTCTTGGTGAGGAAGAGCATGGAAACCCGCTCGATGTTGGCAATCACCTGACGGCCTTCAGCCACCACGCTGGGCAGGTGCGAGAACTTACCGTCCAGCAGGACCAGCCGCGCCACTGCTTTGGTGGCGGCCGCACCGGAGTTCATGGCCACGCCGATGTCGGCTTCTTTGATGGCCAGGGCATCATTGACCCCGTCGCCGGTCATCGCCACTGTGCGTCCCGCGGCTTTCAACGCCAGGACGATCCGTTTCTTCTGGTCAGGGGAAACGCGCCCGAACACCACATTGTTGTTGATGACTTCCAGGAACTCCTGGTCATCGTCCGGCAGCTCACGGGCATCAAAACCGTGGGGCGCATCCAATCCGACTTCCCGTGCGATGGCCGCCACCGTCCTTGGGTTGTCACCGGAAATGATCCTCACGTCCACGTCCTGCGCCGCGAAGTAAGTGAAGGTCTCGGCAGCATCGGGTCGGATATTTTCCTTGAAAGTCAGCAGGGCCACGGGAACGGCATCGGCCGGCACGGTTTCATCATGCGTGGGCGTCCCGTGCGCCAGGACCAGTGTGCGGCGCCCCGTCGCGGCCAGCTCAGCAGCCTGGGAGGCCAGCTGCTGTTGCCCGGCGTCGTCGGAACCGCGCTCCGGGAAGACCATCTCGGGGCCGCCCAGGATCCACATGCCGTCGTCGAAAATAACCGCACTCCACTTCCGCGCAGAGGAGAACGGCACACGGTCGCTTGGCTGATCGGCGGGCAGTTCGGTGAAGTGGCCGGCGAGACTGCGGGCCGTGGCGTTGGCGTCTTTCTGGACGCCGTACCAGGCCAGGACGCTCTCCCAGCCGGGCACCGCGGCCAGCGGCCTCGCGGCATCGAAAACGATGTCACCTTGCGTGAGCGTGCCGGTTTTGTCGAGGCAGATGATGTCGACGCGAGCCAGCCCCTCGACGGCGGGCAGCTCCTGCACCAGCACCTGCTGCCTTGCCAGCTTCACAGCCCCTACCGCGAAGGTGATGCTGGTCATCAGCACCAGACCCAGAGGGACCATGGCGACGACGGCGGCAATGGTCGCCGTCGCCGCGTCCCGCCACGCTCCACTCGCCGAGGCTGCGGCCCACCCGCCCTGGGCAAGCATTTGCGCGTTCAGAACCAACAAAGCCACCGGCCCGACAAACCAGGTGACCCATTTGAGGACCCGGTCAATGGAGGACCGCAGCTCCGAAGCCACCAGGGAGAACCTCTTGGCCTCGGCAGCCAGAGAGTTGGCGAAGGAATCGGCGCCCACCCGGTCCACCACGGCGGTCCCTTCTCCGGCAACGACGACGGATCCGGACAACACGCGGTCATCCTCCGTCTTTTCCACGGCATCGGATTCGCCGGTCAGCATGGATTCGTCCACCTGAAGCCCGCGGGAAGCTGCGACTACCCCGTCCGCGGGCACTTGGTCGCCGGCCCGGAGGACGAGGGTGTCGTCCAGGACCACGTCGTCCAAGGCTATTTCTGCTTCAGATCCGTCCCGCATCACCCGGGCGTGCGGGGCGTTCAACAGGGCCAGCCGGTCCAAAGCGCGTTTTGCCCGGTACTCCTGGACGCTTCCGATCACCGCGTTGGCGATGGCACTGAAACCGAACAGGGCATCCTGCCAGCGGCCGATCGCGAAAAGGACAATGAAGCAGGCCAGGATAATGCCGTTGAACAAGGTGAGCACGTTGGCGCGGACGATGCTCCACACGCTGCGGCTGGTGTCCTGCACGAAGGCGTTGGTTTGCCCGGCGGCGACCCTCTCGGCAACCTCCGCAGTGCTTAGTCCCTGAACGGCAGATCCGACGAGCCGGACGGCCGCCCCTGGTTCAGCCTTCTCGTTTTCCGGCACTCATGCCCCCGTTGTTGAGTCGGTCCAAGGATTTGAGACAGTCCGTGGATGGGATTGAGTATGCCAGTCGTCAGGCGGTGAAGGCGAGGTCCCGCGCGTGCAGCCTGTGGAGGAGCGGTTCGCCGCGCGCCACCCGGCGGGCCTCTTCGATGGTGCTCACCGCCATCCGCTCCAACTCCGTCCCCAGTGAACCCGCCAGATGCGGTGTCAGCAGCACGTTGGGATGCGTGTAGAAGCTGGAGTCAGCCGGGAGTACCCAAGGTGTGGTGACGTCCAGGATGGCGTACAGGTCTCCTTGCTCAACGCGCCGAAGCAGCGCGTCCTGGTCCACCAGCTCGCCGCGGGCCGTGTTGATGAACGTGGCCCCGGGCTTGAGGCCGGCGACCAGCCCTTCGTGAACCAGATTGCGGGTGGACGGGAGCGACGGCGCGTGGAGGCTGACGACATCGCAACCGGCCACCAGCTCTTCCAGGCTGAGGCGTTCGACGCCGAGGGCGGCCGCCTCGGCGTCGTCGAGGAAAGGGTCGGCCACCGCGACCTGAAGGTCGTAGGCCTTCAGGAGGCGGATCACGTGCCTGCCGATCCTCGAGGCCCCGATGATGCCCACGCGCTTGCCGAAGTTGCCCATGTCCGGAAACACGTGGTCGGGCTCGATTTCCACCCTCTCTGTGTGGAGCTTGCGGGCGATCTGCAGGACGCGCTTGTTGGCCAGTAGGATCATGGCCACCGTGTATTCGGCAACCGGAATGGAGTTGGCATCGGCAGCCGTGCTGACGTGGATACCCCGCTCCCAGCACTCATCACCCACATGGTGTTTGACTGTGCCTCCGGCGTGGAGAATGTGGCTCAGGCGCGGGGCAGCGCCCAAGGCCGCGGCATCAAGTTTCGGGCAGCCCCACCCCGTGATGAGTATGTCCGTGGCACCCAGAATTTCCAGGGAACGCTGCGAGGTGAAATCACCCATGGGCGCCGGGCTGAGGAGCTTCAGCCCGGGCCCCATGGAGTCCAGCCGCCGGGCCGGGAACACCCGGTTCACGACGCCGGGACCCATGGCGAGCGCGACATTCAGTTCGGTGGTGGTCACTTGACGCTCCCGGCAGTAAGTCCGGACTTCCAGAAGCGTTGCAGCAAGATGAAGGCAACGAGCAGCGGAATGATCGAAAGAAGCGAGCCTGTAATGACCATGGGCGTGAACTCGGGCTGCGGTACCGAATAGCCCTGCCAGATCGAGATACCGACGCTGACGGGGAGCAGCTGCTGGTCCTGGAGCATCACCAGGGGGAGCATGAAGTTGTTCCATACGCCCACGAACTGGAACAGGGCGATGGTGATGTAGCCGGGCATCATCATGGGCAGCCCGAGGGAGAAGAAGGACCTGATGGGACCGGCGCCGTCCATACGCGCCGCCTCCAGTGTTTCGGCGGGAACGTAGCTGGCCGAGTAGACCCGGGCCAGGTACACGCCGAAGGGGTTGCACAGAACGGGGATGAGGACAGCCCAGACGGTATTTGTCATGCCCACCAGGGAGGCCAGCAGATACATGGGCAGCACAGTGGCGGTGTTGGGGATCAGGACACCCACCAGGACGAAACCGAACAGCGAGTCCTTCCAACGGAATTGGAACTTGTCGAACGCATAACCGGCCATGACGGAAATCAGGCTGCCGAGGACCGCTCCAACACCGGCATACATCACAGAGTTGCCCAGCCACCGGAAGAACAGGCCGCCGTCCTGCTGGGCCACGTTGGCGATGTTCTCGAACAAGGAGAAGTTCCCCAGGGCGTAGGCGCTGGTGCCGTAGAGGTCTGCGGCGTTCTTGGTGGAGGCGAACACCAGCCACAGGACCGGGACCACCATGTAGGCGGAGCCAATGAGCAGGAGCCCGTTGACTGTGAGCTTGCTGGCGAATCCTCCGCCACGGTTGGACATACCCCTGGTGAATGCGGGGCCTCCACGGCGGTGGCCCTGCTGTGAAGGAGAGGTGCTGCGGGGGCGGGAGAGTGTTGGGGTGCTCATGATTTGTTCATCCTGGAGCTGAGGCGGGTGACGGCCAGGGACAGGATTGCGGCCAACCCGGCAATGATGATGGAGGCAGCTGCCGCCTGGTTGAGGTTGTGGCGGATGAAGGCTGCGTCATAGGCCCACAGGTTGGGAACCCACGTGCTTGTCACAGACGCTGTCGCCTTGGAGATGATGTTCGGCTCCGTGAACAGCTGCAAGGTGCCGATGATGGTGAACAGCATGATGACGCTCAAGGCCGGAAGGATCAGTGGGAACTTGATGCTCACCGCGGCTCGGATTTCGCCGGCCCCGTCCACCCTGGCGGCTTCCAGGATCTCCCGGGGAACGGCCTGCAAAGCGGTGAACAGGATGATCACGTTGTAGCCGGTCCACTCCCAGACGCCGATGTTCACAATGGACGGAAGCACCATGTGGGAGTCCAGGAAGTTGATCTGGATCCCGCCGCCCTGGAGTGCCTGGACCAGCGGGCTGATGCCCGGGGTGTAAAGGTAAGCCCAGATCAGGGCAGCGATGACGCCGGGAACCGCGTGCGGCAGGAATACCAGGAGTTGGAAAAGCTTCCGCGCCTTGGCCACCGTTGCATCGAGAAGGAGGGCAAAAACAACGGCTCCGCCTACCATGCAGGGAATGTAGATCAGGCAGTACAAGCCCAGCCTGGCGATGCCCTCCATGAAAGTCTCGGACTGGAAGACCTGCACATAGTTCTCGAGTCCTACAAAGACGGTCTTGGCTTCCCCGAACCCCAGCCCGGACTTCTGCTGCGAGTGGAAACTCAGCACGAGGGAATAGATCACCGGTGCGATCATGGCGATCACAAAGACCGCAAAGAAGGGGACCAGGAACAGTGCGGCAGTCCGCCCGCCGGTTCCTGCCAGTGCGCGGCCTTGGCGGCGCACTGTGGTGGTAAGGGCCTGGGTGGCCATGGGATTCTCCTAGCTTGGAGGGGGCCTCCGCGGAGGCCCCCTGCCGGTGTGGCTTCTTTGTAGAGAGCTGCCGAACGCCGCCGGACTACTCTTTGACGGACAGGCCGGCTTGTTTCAGGCTCGCCACGGTGGCGTCCTGGGCGGTGTCGATGGCGTCGTCGATGGTGCCGCCGGTGGTGAGTTTTCCGTAGGCGTCTTTAAGCGCCGTGTTGGTGATGTCCCAGTTGGGACCCCACTGCCAGCCCGGGGTGATGTTTCCGTACGCCTTGTTGAAGACCTCGTAGATGTCGTTGCCGAAGTAGCTGGAGTCGTAGGCCTTCTGCGCAACCGGCGTCAGGCCCGGGAAGGCGAGGAACGCTGAACCTGTGTTGCCGCGCGCCTTGATGGCGTCCTGGTTGGTGGTGAGGAACTCCACGAATTTTGCGGCGGCTGCCGGATTTTTGCTGCTCTTTGTGACGTTGAAGCTGGATCCGCCATAGAAGGCTCCGGATTCATTGCCCCAGGTGGGGAGTTCGGCTGCGATCCACTGGCCCTTCTGGCCGCTGGCTTCGGTGCGCTTCTGGATGCCTGTGGCGCTCCAGTTGCCGCCCAGCACACCAACCACCGTGCTGTTGGCCAGGTCCAAGCTCCACTCGTCGCTGTAGGCCTGGCTGACCTTCACGATCTTCTCGTCAATCAGCTTCTGCCAGTAGCCCGCCACCTTCTGCGTGGCCTCGTCGTTGACGCCCACCTTCCAGCTGTCGCCTTCGGTGCCGAACCACTTGGCGCCGGCCTGCCAGGCCAGTCCCGCGCTCGCCGCTACCTCGTTGGGGTTGAAAGTGGCCAGATAGGAGTCGGGCGCAACGGCCTTGAGCTTTTTGCCGGCCTGTTCGAAGTCATCCCAGGTCTTGGGGACCTCGACGCCGGCCTTGTCCAGCATGTCTTTGCGGTACCACATGAGCATGGGGGCTGCGTCGTACGGAAGGGCGTAGGTCTTCTCACCGAACTGGACCAGGGCCTTGGTTTCGTCCGTGAGCTTGTCCACGGTTTCGGCCTTGTTGATCAGGCCGTCGAGGGCAATGACCTGGCTGTTGCTGACGAACTGGGGCAATTGCGGATATTCGATGGTGGCCACGTCCGGGCCGTTGCCCGCTGTGATGGCGGTGGAGAGCTTGGCGTACCCGCCGTTGGCGCCGTTGGGTATCGTTTCGAAACTGACTTTGATCTTGTCCTGGCTGGCGTTGAACGCTTCAGCCACCTTGTCCATACCGGCCAGGGACGACCAGAAAGTGATGGATCCGGAGGGATCGTCTGCAGGTGTGGGAGCGGCTGATGTGCTGGGGCCGGTGCCGCAGGCCGTGAGCAGCAGGGTACTGGCGGCCAGGCCGGCCATCCCTGCGAACAGGTGACGACGCTTCATGGTGTTCTCCTTTGAAGACTTGCGATGCGAAGGGGGCATGTGGTGGAGGCCACACGGCGATAGATCCATGTAATCCGCAAGTTCGAACATCTTCAACGTTTCAAACAAATTCAAACATTTGATGCCCGCAGTCTTGCCGAAAGGCAGAGGAATTGCCAGCAAACGCCAATGGCATTCTTGTTTGAACGAACAGAAATGCTGGACTGTGCTGACTCCTCGCTGCTATGAAGTCTGGACACCCGAACGGCGGCTACTCAAAAGCCACTACCCAAGAACAGGGATTCCCATGGAGAAATCGAACATCAGCAGACGGTCAGTCCTTCAAGTTGGGGGAGCAGCGTCGCTCGCCGCGGCCATCGGGCTGGCAGCCGGCCAGCCGGCGTCGGCGTCCGCCCTCCTGGGATCCAAGCCAAAGGCGACCGAAGTCCTGGACCTGGGTCCCGGCGTCGTACAGTTCTCCCTCATGAGCGGGCTGCTGGTGGGCGAGACGCTGTACATAGGTTCGCGAAACCTCGATCCGGTGCGGATCGTGGCCTTCCATGTACCCAGCGGCAAAGTCTCCGGCGTGACCGAACTGGAAAACGGCTATGCCATCCAAACTCTCGCTGCCGACGCCTCCGGACGGTACCTGTATGCAGGCGTGTTGCAGAACGCTGCAGGTCCCAAGCCGAACCTGTTCCGTTGGGACCTTTCCACCCCGGGTGTGAGAGCCACCCCGATCGGACGCATCGGTGACCGCGACGTACGTGATCTCAGCGTGGCCCCCAACGGACGCCTCTACGCGGTGGGTGGCGGAAGCGGCACGGCCCCGGCCTTATGGGAATACGATCCCGCCACAGGAGCAGTCACCAACCTGGGCGTTCCGGATGCAGGCGCCACCTTGGCCCGCGCTGTCGCGGCCACCGATTCCACTATCTTCTTCGGCGCCGGCAGCACCTTGAACGGAGGAGGCAGCGCCAGCCGCGCTTGCCTCTACGCGTACAACCATGCCGCCAAAACGTTCGCCAACGTCACCCCGGCGGAGATGGTCGCAGACCCCAGCATCCGCGACCTCGCGATCGTCGGAGACAAGGTCATGGTCAGCTCGGCGGCCTCGACGTCCACGTCCAAGATCGCGGCCGTGAGCGTCACCAATCCGTCCTCCTATGCCTTGGCTGCATCCGAGCGAAAGACCGCCAAGAACTTCGCAGCAATCGGTGACAAGGTCTATTTCGCCAACGAAGCCGGGCTCCTGGTCTACTCACTGTCCGCCAATTCGGTATCCGCCGTCTCCTACCAGGGGCCGTTCCTGGGCGAGATTTGGGGCGTTGACGCCCTGAACAGCAAGGTTCTGGTGACCTCCGCGTTCGGATTCGTAGCCGAGATCGACCCCGCAACCGGGTCGTACAAGACCACCGACCTAGGCGAGGCCGGGGCGCCGTCGGACGCGCAGGAAGCCATGGGAGTGGCAGCCGGGGGCGGCCTGGTCTACGTGGGCGGCAACGGGGTCATCTCACGCCGATCGTTGAAGACCGGACAGGTCACCAACATGACGGTCCCGGGTGAAGCCAAGGATGCCGTGGTGGTGGACCGGGTGCTTTACACCGGCCAGTACAGCTCCCAGGGCATCTGGAGCTATGACCCCCGCAGCGGTCAACCGATCAGCCAGGTGGCAAAGTTCTCCGCCGAACAGAACCGGCCCCTGGATGTCCATTGGGACGAGGTCAACAAGCTGGTCCTGGCGTGCGCCCAGGCTGACACCGAGGGTGGTGGCTCGTTGTGGACCTACAATCCCGCCACCGGGAAGTCGGGATTCTTCCTCAACCCCGTGGACTCAGTGCAGTTGGTGCGCGCAGTAACAGCGCGCGACGGCGTCGCCTACCTTGGCGGGGGACGGCCCGGTACTGAAGGTCCAGGTACCGTTGTGGCGTTGAATCCCGTAACGGGCAAGGAACTATGGCGGCTCGATCCCGGATTGGGTGCCGGCGTGTCTGCACTGGCGGTGCAAGGCAGGTACCTTTACGGGATCGTTCGCACGGGACGTGTTTTCGTCATTGACCTGCCAAAGCGCAAGCTGATCCACCAAGCGGACATCAGTCCGGTCTGCACCGGGTTCGCCGCGCTGGTAACCAACCGAGGCGCTGTTTACGGTGTCTCGGACACGGATGTGTTCCGCTTTGATCCCAAGACCTTCGAGGTGGCCACAGTGGTGGCAGGCATCGACGGCGGCTGGTACAGCGGCTCCCACATCACCAACGACGAAGACGGGTACCTCTACACGATGCGTGGCCGGAACGTCGTACGGATCGACGACCACCCGCGGCGGTAGTGGATGGCGTTGTGGGGCCCGCTCTGCGCGCTCTGGCGAGTGTTTTACGCGCAGAGCGGGCCCCACAACGTTCGTTTATGCTTGTTTGAACATTTGGATTCCGGAAGAGGACTGGCATGCTCAGCGGGGAACGCCACGAGAAGATACTCCGTGAACTGGAGCTTCGCGGGACCCTGACCGTGAACGACTTCGCCGAAAAAAGCGGCCAGTCCACCATGACCATCCGCCGGGACCTTACTCAGCTCGCGGCTCAGGGCCTCCTGCGCCGGGTCCACGGTGGTGCGGTCCGCATGGTGGTGGAGCGGCCGGGGGACACGGTCCACAGGCGCGCACGCCAGCCGCTGGCTACCCTCGGACTCATAGTCCCAACCACCGGCTACTACTTCCCTGAAGTCATTCGTGGCGCAGAAGCTGCGGCCAGGGCCCTGAACGCACGCCTCATCCTAGGCGTCAGCAACTACTCCGCGGAGGACGAGCTTCGCCAGCTCCAGCGCATGGTGGCCAACTCCGTGGACGGGATCCTCCTGGCGACCGCGGGCCCCCTCGAGCCTGGTTCGCCGACGTTTGACCTGCTGTCCGGCGTGCGGATCCCCGTGGTGCTGGTGGAGCGCTCCAGCCGGGTATTCGAGTCAGTGATGTCGGATCACGGCTATGGCGCTGAACTGGCCATGGAGCACCTCGCGTCTCTGGGACACCGCAGGATCGGGCTGGCTGTTGCCACCAGCGCTACGGCCCCCTGGCTCCGTGAAAGCCATGAGCGGATGGTGGCCAAGCTGGGTCTGGAAACGGATGCACCCGTCATGGAGTATGACCGTTCAGTGGTGGGCGCGGGCAACAACCAAAAAGAGTTCAAGAAGTTCCTGAAAGATTGCCGCCGCACCGGAACCCACGCTGCGCTGGTCCTTCCCGACGAGGAAGCCATCACGCTGATCAACCTTGCTGAGGAATCCGGAGTCAGTGTGCCCGAAGACCTCGCCATCGTGGCGTATGACGACGAAGTGGCCGACCTCGCTCCGGTGCCGCTGACGTCCATCGCACCGCCCAAACGGGACGTCGGCCACGCCGCGGTGACCATGTGTATGGAACGCCTGGCAGGAAAGCCCGGGGCTGCAGTTTCGCCTGCCCTCCGCCGCGTAAGCCTCGCCCCCAAGCTGATCATCCGGGAGTCCACGGCGTTCGGGGAGGATGCGGAGTAGGGCTTGGTTTCGATCACCCCCGCCACGGAGTGACCCGGGGCCACCAGCCCGGGACATTGCGCCGGTAATTGAGGTATTGCCTGCCGTAGGTCTCCGTGAGTGTTGGTTCCTCGTAGCCTTTCACGAAGGCGACCACTGCAACCAGGACTGTGACTGCGTAGGCCACCAGCCCCCAACTGCCGAACAGCAGTGACTGGCCGAGAATGATGCCCAGCACTGCGAGGTACATGGGGTTGCGCACATGGCGGTAGGCCCCCGTCACCACCAGCGCCTCCGTGGGAGCCGCCGGGGCAGGGGATGAGGCCCGCGACGATACCAGGGGCGAGGAAGAGGAAGAGGAACGTCCCCATCCACGCACGTGCGGGCGACCTTGCCTGGGCCATGCGCGTAAGAATAGTCTCTTTGCTGCCCGCCCTACAGTGCCGCCGGAGCTGCGACCGGGGTGCGTTGAGCCCGACCCCGCACCACAATCAGGGCTACGAGGGCGATCAGGATGTAGATCATGTTGGCCGGGCCTGCCAGTTGCAGGAGCGGGCTCTGTGGTCCGGCAGCGGCTTGGTCGATGCCGCCGGTGGACAGGAAGAGCGTGGGGTCATAGAGGGCGTGCAGAATCATGGGCCAGATCAGGTTACCGGTGACCCGCAGGGTCAGATACATGCAAATGCCGAAGCCGAACGTGAACAGTATGGTCACCAGGACGGTGATGATCGGCATGCCTGACAGGGCATTGGCCGAGTGCAGGAGCGCGAATAACAGTGATGAAAGCACCATGACCACCCACTCGGACTTCCCCGAATCGCGGAGCATTTTCACCACGATGCCTCGTGTGAGGATTTCCTCCGCGAAGCCGATCAGGAGTCCGGTAACCAGTGTGATCACTACGACGGATGCCTGGTAGCTGCTGTAGTTGATTCCCAGGAAGCGCAGCACAATGGCAGCAACCAGGAAGAACGGCGCGGCCCACATCCACCAGCTTCCCTTGACGGGTTGCTGCGCGAAGAGTGGTTTAAACCATTTCACCGAATAGACAAAGGCAGCCAGCACGAGGCTGCCAACGAGCAATGACAGGGTCAGGCCGACGAAGACGCTCTGCGGGGTGCGGAGGAGATCCTCTGCATCCACCTGGTCGCGTGCAAAGGCGCCGATCACTTGGCCGGCGCCGAGGTAGATCGCCATGTAGAGAACCGCCAGCAGGACGGCCCGCCACCAGCCTCCTCGATCCCAGAAAGCCTTCCAACCGGAGATGCGTGCTTCCTTCCCCATTTACTGCCCCTTTTTTCGGAACTCGGGTTGCACTCGCCCCCCCGCTAAAAACCTACTACTTCGTGCAGTTCCCCAGCCGATCGCCTGGCGTGCCGGTAGTAGTCGGCATGTGCCAGGTTTACAGCGGCATCTTCGTCAATAATCACCTTGGTCCGCGGGTGCTGTTGGATGACAGAGCCTGGCACGGCCGCGGACACAGGACCTTCAAGCGCGGCTGCCACAGCCTGCGCTTTGTTGGCTCCGAAGGCCAGGAGCACCAACTGCCTGGCCCGGAGGATCGTGCCCAGGCCTTGGGTGATGCAGTGCGTCGGGACCTGTTCCGGCGAGGCGAAGAACCTGGCATTGTCCCGGCGCGTTTGTTCGGCCAACGCCTTGATCCGGGTTGACGAAGCCAAGGAAGAACCCGGCTCGTTGAACCCCACATGGCCGTTGGACCCGATGCCTAGTATCTGGAGGTCGATGCCTCCGGCCTCGGCGATCATGGCTTCATACTCTGCTCCGGCCTGGGTGATGTCAGGGCCGGTGCCCCTCGGAGTGAACACGTGATCCGGGTTCAATCCCAGGGGCTCCACGACTTCGCGGGTGATGACGGAGCGGTAGCTCTCACGATGCCCTGGCGGGACACCGAGATACTCATCCAACGCGAAGCCGCGTACGCGGGAAACATCGATGCCTTCTTCCCTGACCGCCTTGGCTAATGCTGCGTACGTGGTTAGCGGGGTCGAACCTGTGGCCAGCCCCAGCACGGTGGCTGGGTTGTCCTGGATCTGCTGCGCGAAGATCGACGCGGCTACGCTTCCTGCCTCTGCTTGGTCGCGGACGATAATGACTTCTGCCATGGGATTCCTTTGCTTTCTGGAGGGTCCTACTTTTCTTTCGAAGGCTTTTTGTCCTTCTTGTCCTTCTTCAACTTCCCCTCCAGCGATAAGTCATCGATCCGGACCAGGTTGGGGCCTTGAAGCGTGTAGAGCAGGCCGTCTTCGTCCGCTGTGATGTGCGGACCGCTGTACCAGCCGCCATTGATGCCTGGCACAACAACCGAGACCGCAAACGTGGCAGGGTCGATTCGGAACACCGTGGTGTCGGAGACACCATAGACAATTCCCCGACTTACCTGGAAGGCGCCGAAGTCGGTGCACACCGCGCTCAGGTCGCCCCGGTGGACCACCTGGCGGGTGTCCAGGTCAATGACGAACAAGCCCGCGGCCTTCCGAGACATGCCATAGAGGAACTTGCCGTGGATGGCCATTGCGGCGATGCCTTGGCTCTGTCCCGGGTCAAGGCGCCAAAGCTCCTGGTTTGCTAACGGATCCCAGGCAACCACGGTGCTTCGGGGGCCGGTGGCGTAGATGTTGTCCCCGCCCAGGTAGGCCACTCCGTCCTTTGTGGCCACTGCCCGGACCATCTGGAGGGCATCGATTGGATTGACCTTGGTGATGACCTGCGTTGTCACCGGGTTGTAGGCGGCGAAGCAGCCGCCACCGCCGGTATCGTTCTGCGCGCCGGCAATGACCAGCCCGTTGACGGCGTCCCAACAGACATCCAAGGGGCGGTTTTGCCCGGCAGGGAGGGCCGCCACTTGATAGGGGAGCTGCCCGGTAGAGGGATCGTAGGAGTAGATGCCCCTGGAGTTGTACTGGCCCGTGAACAGGATTCCGCCCACCACTACGGCGTCCTTGGCCTCGCCCGTCGCGCGGAGGTAGGAAACCTGGTTTGACGCCAACTGGTGACGCGCAATGGTTCCCGTGCCGCCCACGTAAACGTCCCCGGCGCCCGCGGCGAGGCCCATGCAAAGCTGCGGCCCGCCCGGTGCTCCAGCCTGTGTGAGGTCATGCTTGACGGCGGTCTTCGCTACAGGATCGACTTCAATGACGTCGTAAGAGGAAACAGTGAGCGCCTTATTGCCGTAGACGTCCAGACCCCACATGGCGCCAACATCCTCTGTGAGGATCTGGGTGATCTTCTTGCTGACCATGTTGTAGGACCAGACGCCCGGCTCCTTGACGAAGAAGACGTCGTTGCCCAACTGCCGGAACATCACGCCGGTCTTCGCGATCACGGTGTACTGGGCATGGTTTGCCAGATTGATCAGCACGGATTTGCCCGGGCCTTTGACGCCCACACCGAGCTGGCCGTTCAACACGCTCAACGACGTGACGGAGACTCCGGTGGCTACTTCGGCAGGAAGGATGTTCGTGGAATTCTTCGTCGTGCGATCGAACGCAAACAGACGCGCCGGGCTGGAGCCATTGCCGCCGCCCAGTGTGCTGCCTGTGCCGAAGTACACGTGGCTGGCAGTGGCGGCCACAGCTTGGGCAATGGTGGCTCCAGGGTCCGGTATGCCCCAGCTGGTCATGGCATTCGTGGCAGGATCGAATTCCCACAGGGAGGGGGCATTGGTGGTTAGCCCGCCGCCGGCAAGGTAGACCTTTCCGTCAGGAGCCACGGACAGCGCCCGGATGTCACGGTCGCCGGTTTCGCCCACGCCCACTGCGGGCACGTTGGGCGTGCGGAGGTCCCAGCGGTACAGGTTCGGCTTTCCATCGATTCCATCGCGCAGCACACCTGCGTACAGGTAGCGGCCGGTGGAGTCGGCGGCCAAAGCCTGGATGCTGTACCCCGAGCCGAGGTCCGTCCGTGACGTGATGGTGCCTGTGGGGAGGTGGTATCCAATCACCCTTACCGGGTTCAGGTTGCGGGACCCGATATAGACCGTGTCGCCCACAAGCAGCGAACTCATGAGCGAAAACTGGACGACGGCGGGTCCAAGGTCCGTGATCTGAGGCGCCCAAGTGTTGAGCGGACGGGCGGCCTCTGCGGCGCCGGGGGACATTGCTGACAGCGCTACGGCGAGTCCGCCGATGCCCCCGGTCTGCAGCAATTGACGACGATTGATGGCGAAGGTGGACATGGAAAGTTCTCCTCATTGAGTATCCCGTGGGGGTGGATTCATGGCGCTTGGAGCGGTCCGGATCCGCTCTGTGCACTTCACTCAGGGTTTCAGCCGCAGAACGGGAAATCCATGATTCGAACATTTTCAGACATTGGGTGGTGCCAAGTCCTTGCAGGTGTTCAACTGTCGGGGCACCGTCATGGCAGAGGCGTATCCCTGTGGTGTAAACGGCGGAACTGGATCGGGGAGTGGCCGGTCTTCTTGGTGAAGAGCCGGCTGAAGTAGGCGGGGTCGTCGTAGCCGGTGAGCGTAGCGACCCGTTGAACGGACAGGGTCGTATCGGCAAGGAGCGACTGGGCACGGGATATGCGCAGCTGCAGAACGAGCTCCTTGGGGCCTGTCCCGGTAGCAGCCCGGACTGTACGCCTGAGGTCGGGGACGGAAACCTCCATTGATGCGGCCAGTTGGGACAGGCTGAGTGGCAGATGGGCCAGTTCGTGCAGCGCGGTGAGGAGCTTGTCGTCCCGGCCCGGAAGGCCGGGGTCCATGGTGCGTCGGCCGCTTTCGACGAGGATTCTTTGGCAGAGCACTGAGGCCTCAAGGTCTCCATGCCGCCCAGCGGTTGAGAGGGCGGCCCGCAGCTGGGGAAAAAGTCCAAGTCCCGCCTTATCTGCGTGGCCGTCAATTCGGACCAAGGGCCGGGTGCGGGCGAAGCACCCCAGCTCCTCCATCGCCCGTGCCATGGGCCCGGAAAAGAGGAGCCAGTGCTCTTTCCACCCAAGGGGTCCTGGCCCGTAGCCGTGGCTTACCCCCGGAAAGAGCCAGATGACAGCGGGAGCCTGGACTTCGAACCGGGCGCCATCCATCGTGAAATGACCGGACCCCTCGGAGACCAGCACCATGGCGTGGCTGCTCAATGTCCTCTCGGAAAAGGAGGGCAGAACACCGCTTTGCTCACCGGCGCCCAGGCACGCCAAGCCCAGGTCCCGTAGCGGGTGGGCGGGTTGCCGATAGCTCGACCAATTGTCCATGGCCTCCAATGTTGCCCTTGCTTGAACAAGAAAGACAACGCTCGCAAAAGTCCAAGTGATCGCCAACGGGAGTCCATTCACTTCCCCGGGCGCCGGTGCCAAGGTGGTGACTATGTTGACCTCGAATGGCTACGTCCTGGACGAATCGGAAACCCGCTTGGCCGAGCTTGAACCGGTGCCCTCCTCCGAACGTGGTGATCGCGACGCGTTGTGGGCACGGCTTCGCCGGGACGGATACCTCTACTTGAAGGGTCAGTTGAAACCGGACAAGCTCCTGGATTTCAGGGAGTTCTACTTTGCTTCATTGGCCGAGGCGAATGTCTTCGCACCCGGCACCGATCCCCGTGACGGTATCGCCTCTGAGGGCGACGCGGACAGGGCCGCCTTGCGCCGGGGCCTGTTTGATCGCATTGTCCCGGGCCCGGAGTACCAGGCGCTGTGCACGGCGGAGGGAATTGCCGATTGGTTTGCCTGGTTTCTCGCCGATGACGTCCATCTGCACCGGCGCAAGATCATTCGCCACACCAAGCCCGGTGAGAGCGGCATCGGCACGGCAACCCAGGCACACTACGATCTCGTCTACCTCCGCGAGGGCAGCGATCGCGTGCTCTCCATGTGGATTCCGCTGGGCGATTGCCCCCGTGAGCGAGGCGGTTTGACCTACCTTGAGGGCAGCCACCACTGGGTGATGGCAGACGAGCGCGAGGGGACCCTGAAACTTCCCGCTGCGTCCATTACCGCCGACCTTCCGGGGTTGGCGGACGAACGTAACGCACGATGGCTGGTGGCCGATTACGAGGTTGGGGACATCGTGGTCCACTCGGCTCACATTGTGCACGCTGCCTTGGACAACATGGACCGCGGAGGCACCATGCGGCTGTCCACGGATATCCGTTATCAGCGGTTGAGCGAACCTATCGACTGGCGCTGGCAGGAGCACTGGAATTACGACGACGGCCTCTGAGCCGCAGCCGTGCGGCACCTCTACTTGGGCTGCTGGACCGCGCCGCGCCACCACGCAACCGTGGCCGCCGTGGCTTCGGCCAGAGGGGTGGGGTCGAGCCCCAGGAGCCGCTGGCTTTCCGAGGAATCCATCACGAACGGCCGCTCGAACTGGTACAACAACTCGGCCAGTTCGCGCATGTCCGTAGAGAAAAGGCCCGCCACCCGCAGCACCCATCCGGGCACGGCGCTCACTTTGGGTGCAGCAACACCGGCGGCAGCCGCATGCGCTTCGGCTATTTCCCGCTGGGTCACGGCGGCACCGGTGGGGGCATGCAGCACACGGTTCCAGAGTTCCGGCTTATGCGCCGCAGCGATCATGGCGGCTGCGAGGTCCGGTACATAGGTAAAGGAGTGCGGCTGGCGGGTGCTCCCGATGACCTGCACTACCTTGCCTGCCAGGATGGGCTTCACCATGCGCTCGCCGGCGTGGGCCATTTTCACGCGCGGCCCGAAGAAGTCGCCGGCCACGACGCTGACGGTATTGGCCGCATGTGCCTGCCGTGCCTTCAGCAGCGCGGTGCGGATGCCGCGTTTGCCGCCGTCCGCCGCACGAGGCCCGGCTTCGGTCATGATCCGGTCGGGCTCGCTGTAGGAGTACAGGCTTTCAGGGAACACGACGACGGCGCCCACGGCTGCCGCTGCATCCATCACGGTCTGCTCGGCCTGGGGAAGTTCGGCTGCCCAGGCCGCGGCACGGTAGGCGCTTCCGTGGATGCAGTGGAACACCGCATGGGCGCCTTGGAATGCATGGGAGACCTGACCGGGGTCGGAGGCATCTACACGCATCCTTTCCACCAGCGGGTGCTCCGGGCCACTGCCTGATCGGGTCAGGATGCGGACTTGGTGGCCTTGCTCCGCGAGCTGTTCGGCGACGGTGTATCCAACGGGTCCTGCTCCGGTCACAACGTACATGGGGTTCTTCTTTCGGGATAGCGGCAGATGGCCTGGTCAAAAGCGAGAGCGCTGCTCTCTGAATCCAGAATGACGGCCCTTTCAATCAATGTCAAGAGCAGTGCTCTCATTTGTTGGCGACGCTCTCTCTTATGGCAAGCTGGACTCATGCCGTCCACCGGAACGCCCAAAAGCAAACCAGCTACTCCGCGCGAACGTGCCCGCGCCCAAACCCTGGTCGACATCGTGCGCATCGGACGCGAGCACTTGGCGGTCCATGGGGCCGCTGCCCTTTCCCTGCGTGCCGTGGCCCGGGACCTCGGAGTCGTATCCTCTGCGGTCTACCGCTACGTCCAGAACCGGGACGAACTCCTTACACTCCTGCTCATCGACGGCTACAACGAGCTCGGCGACGAAGTGGACACGGCCGTGGCAGCAGTTCCGGACGGTGACTTTGCCGGGCAATTCAAGGCCCTGGGCCGCGCGGTCCGGCACTGGGCTCTCCGGGAACCCGCCAGCTACGCCCTCCTCTTCGGCAGTCCGGTGCCCGGATACCAAGCCCCGGGGGAGCGCACCACCGTCCCTGGAACCCGCGTCATCTTCCGCTTGGTGGGCATCTTCGATTGCGCCCAGCGGGCGGGCGTCCTGGACGCCCGGGTGGGTCCCGCCGTCGTGATTCCTCCGGCGTTGGCGGCAGACTTGGAAGCCATCCGCTCGGAACTGAAGCTCTCCGTGTCGGATCCGTCCCTGGCGCGCGGTGTGCTGGTGTGGACGTCCGTTTTCGGGGCGATCAGTTTTGAGGTTTTCGGTCAGTACGGCCAGGACACCTTCAAGGCACGCGACGAGTTGTTCGAGCACCAGTTGTCCGTCCTTCAGGGTGTGGCCGGGCTCTAAGGTTGGGGCGCTAGAGTATTCGGATGGCTCGAGGACTGGCGGATATCGGTGCGGAGGGCGTCCTGCTGGCCGGTGCCGGCCGCGCCATTCTCCTGCAGATCGCCAATCCGCGCGTCGGCCACGGCGTAGCCGAGCACAGCAACTTCGCAGAGCGCCCCATGGACAGGCTCCGGGCCACCATGACCTACGTGTACGCGGTGATCTATGGTTCCGAGGAACAGCTCAAGGCCGTCCGACGCGCCGTCAACAGGGCGCACGCGCCGGTCCGGCGGAGCCCCGATGCCACCTCCGCGGGCTACAGCGCGTTCGACGCCGAGTCCCAGCTCTGGGTGGTCGCCACCCTCTACGACACCGCCGTCACCGTGTACGAAAAGGTCCACGGACAGCTAGACGACGAGACCGCCGACAGCATCTACCGCGACTATGCCCGGATCGGTACGGCACTCCAGCTTCCGCCCGGAAGGTGGCCACGCGACCGGTCTGCCTTCGCCGAGTACTGGCAGGCTCAGGTTGAGGCGTTGCGGCCGGACGCAAAGGCGCTCAAAGTCGCCAGGGAACTGCTCTATCCATCCGGCGGTCCGCGCTTGCTGCGCCTGGCCATGCCGCTGGCCCGTTTCCTCACGGCCGGGCTCCTGCCCGCGCCTGTCCGGGAAGCTTTTGGTTTCCCATGGAGCCCCGGCCACGCCCGACGGTTCGACCGGACCATGAAGGGTCTGGGCCGGGTCTACCCCAGGCTGCCGGAGCGGATCCGGCACTGGCCGCGGGACTACTACTTGAAGCAACTCGCCGTCGATGCCAAGGCACCCAATGCGTAATCCCACCTCCGTTGAAGAGTCCATTGACCGGGCTGCCCACCGTTACCTTGACCGTGCGGACGGCGGACGGCTGCGTGGCCGGCTCACGGAGTTTGTGGTTTTCGGGCTGAAGCAGGCGTGGGCGTGTGTGTTCGGGGCCGCGCTGCTTGCGGTGATCATCGCGGCCCGCCTCTGGTATCCCGCCGACGCCGGACTGGCGCGCAACGACTTCCTCACCATTGCCGCGATCGTCATCCAAGTGCTCATGATCAGCTTCAAGCTGGAGACGTTGCGGGAGTTGCGGGTGATCCTGCTTTTCCATGTGGTGGGGACGGTGATGGAACTGTTCAAGACGGACGTGGGCTCCTGGGCGTATGAGGCCGAGGGTGTCCTGCGGATCGGCGCGGTGCCGCTGTTCAGCGGGTTCATGTATGCGGCCGTGGGTTCGTACATGGTGCGGGTTTTCCGGCTGTTCGACCTCCGCTTCGACCGCTACCCGCGGCGGTGGATCACGGCCCTTGTTGCGGCGGGGATTTACGTCAACTTCTTCTCGCACCACTACATCCTTGACCTTCGCTGGGTGCTGCTTGCCGCCGTCGTGCTTGCCTACGGGCGGTGCGTGATGCACTTCCGGGTGTTCCGCCGCCGCTTCAAGATGCCGATTCTGGTGTCGTTCCTGCTGGTGGCGCTGTTCATCTGGTTCGCCGAGAACATCGGCACGTGGTCGCGTGCGTGGCTGTATCCGAACCAGCTGAACGGATGGCAGGCGGTTTCCATCGACAAACTCCTGGCGTGGTTCCTGCTGATGATCATTTCCGTGGTGCTGGTGGCGTGGGTCTACAAACCGGAACCGCTCGACGCCGCTGACGCCACCCAAACGGCTGGCGCCACCCAAATTCACTAGTGACACCCGGATGTGGGTGTCATCGCTCCGGGTGAGTGGCGCTGTGCATTGTGCGCGTCGTGAGGCTTCACCGCCAGTTCACCGTAGGCGAAACAACCCCTTTTTGCCGCGTGATTCCGGGGGTTTGAGGGTGGTCTTACAGAAAGTTGAGCGCACTAGACTCAACTTTGGATTGACTTAAATCCAGGGCTGAGTACAGTTGAGTGCAGAACGCTCAACTAGCCGATTGTTGAGCAGGCTCCCGACAGGTCAACCGCCCAGCGGACCACTGCCAGGTGCAATCTCCAACATCGGCCATTGAAAGGAAACAAGATATGTCACGTGCAGTAGGTATCGACCTCGGAACCACCAACTCCGTGGTCTCTGTTCTCGAAGGTGGCGAGCCCACCGTCATCGCCAACGCAGAAGGCGGCCGCACCACGCCGTCCGTCGTTGCGTTCTCCAAGTCCGGCGAAGTCCTGGTCGGCGAAATCGCCAAGCGCCAGGCCGTCAACAACATCGACCGCACCATCGCCTCCGTCAAGCGCCACATGGGCACCGACTGGAGCGTCGCAATCGATGACAAGAAGTACACCCCGCAGGAAATTTCCGCGCGTATCCTCATGAAGCTCAAGAACGACGCCGAGAGCTACTTGGGCGAAAAGGTCACCGACGCTGTGATCACCGTTCCGGCATACTTCAACGATGCCGAGCGCCAGTCCACCAAGGAAGCCGGCGAGATCGCTGGCCTCAACGTCCTCCGTATTGTCAACGAGCCCACCGCGGCTGCACTGGCTTACGGTCTGGACAAGGGCAAGGAAGACGAACTCATCCTGGTCTTCGACCTCGGTGGCGGTACCTTCGACGTCTCCCTCCTCGAGGTTGGCAAGGACGAAGACAACTTCTCCACCATCCAGGTCCGCGCAACCGCCGGTGACAACCGCCTCGGTGGCGACGACTGGGACAACCGCGTCGTCGAGTGGCTCCTGAGCCAGCTCAAGGTCAAGGGCATCGACCTCTCCAAGGACAAGATCGCCCTCCAGCGTCTCCGCGAAGCTGCAGAGCAGGCCAAGAAGGAACTGTCCTCCTCCACCAGCACCAACATCTCCCTCCAGTACCTCTCCGTCACCCCTGACGGCCCGGTCCACCTGGATGAGCAGCTGACCCGTGCCAAGTTCCAGGACCTCACCAAGGACCTGCTGGACCGCACCAAGAAGCCGTTCCACGACGTCATCGCCGAAGCCGGCATCAAGGTTTCCGACATCGACCACATCGTCCTCGTCGGTGGCTCCACCCGTATGCCTGCTGTCTCCGAGCTCGTCAAGGAACTCGCCGGCGGCAAGGAGCCCAACAAGGGCGTCAACCCGGACGAAGTCGTGGCCGTTGGTGCCGCACTGCAGGCCGGTGTCCTGAAGGGCGAGCGCAAGGACGTCCTCCTCATCGACGTCACCCCGCTGTCCCTCGGCATCGAAACCAAGGGTGGTGTCATGACGCACCTCATCGAGCGCAACACGGCCATCCCCACCAAGCGTTCCGAGACCTTCACCACCGCTGACGACAACCAGCCGTCCGTGGCCATCCAGGTCTTCCAGGGCGAGCGTGAATTCACCCGCGACAACAAGCCGCTGGGCACGTTCGAACTGACCGGCATCGCTCCGGCACCGCGTGGCGTCCCGCAGGTCGAGGTCACCTTCGACATCGACGCCAACGGCATCGTCCACGTGTCCGCCAAGGACAAGGGCACGGGCAAGGAACAGTCCATGACCATCACCGGTGGCACCGCGCTCTCCAAGGACGACATCGACCGCATGGTCCGTGAAGCCGAAGAGCACGCTGCAGAGGACAAGGCACGCCGCGAAGCTACGGACACCCGTAACTCCGCAGAGCAGCTCGCCTACTCGGTGGACAAGCTGATCGCCGACAACGACGACAAGCTGCCGGAAGAGGTCAAGACCGAGGTCAAGGCCGACGTCGACGCCCTCAAGTCCGCACTGGAAGGCACCGACGACGCCGCCGTCAAGACCGCGTTCGAGAAGCTCCAGGCCTCCCAGACCAAGCTCGGCGAAGCCATCTACTCGCAGGCCGCCGCAGCTGATGCTCCGGGAGCCGGCGCTGAAGGCGCACCTGCCGGTGACAAGGCAGCCAACGACGAAGACATCGTTGACGCCGAAATCATCGACGAAGACGAAGCGAAGAAGTAGCCATGCCTCATCACGGCAACGAAGCAGAGCACTCAGAAGGGAACGAGCCGCGCAAGCCGGTTATTCGGGACAACCGCAAGGTTGACCCGGAAACCGGGGCAGCCCGCCACCCTGAAGGCGAAGCCACGGCTCACAGCGAAGGCAACGCCGCTCCCTCGGACGGCGATGCGCTCTCCCAGGCTGAGGAAATCCTCAACGGGGTAGAGGTGCCGGCTGAAGAGTCGGTAGCCTCCGGTGCCGCAGCTGAAGCCCAGGCAGCGGAGCTCCGCAACGATCTCCTTCGCCTCCAGGCTGAGTACGTCAACTACCGCAAGCGCGTCGAACGCGACCGCGCCGTAGCAGGGGAGATGGCCGTCATCGGCGTCCTGAACTCCCTGCTCCCGGTGCTGGACGACGTCGACGCCGCACGCCAGCACGGTGACCTCGAGGACGGCCCCTTCGCCGCGATCGCCACCAAACTGGAGAACGCACTGAAGACGTACGGACTGGAACGCATCGCGGACACGGGAGTCGAATTCGACCCCACCATCCACGAAGCACTCATCCAGCAGCCCGGCGAGGACATCCAGGTTGACACCGTCAGCCAGGTGCTGCGCTCCGGATACCGCTCAGGCGAGCGTGTCCTGCGTGCAGCCCAAGTGATTGTCGCGGTTCCGGCTTAAGGTGAGTTGACCGCAGCGCGAAGTGGAATATGGGCCCCGGGAGTGGCATCGGGCCTGCCGGAGCGTGGCGGCTCAAGTCCGTTAGGACTGAGCCGCCACGCGTAGGGGCGGGGGCCCATATTCCGCGTAGCGCAACGTAACGACAGATTTGAAAGGAAACGCTCTTGGCCAGCCAGGACTGGGTTGAAAAGGATTTTTACGCGATCCTTGGTATCGCCAAGGACGCGTCCGACGCGGATATCAAGAAGGCTTACCGCAAGCTAGCCCGGCAGTACCATCCGGATACGAATTCCGGGGATGCTGCTGCGGAGAAGAAGTTCAAGGACATTTCCGAGGCTTACTCGGTGTTGTCGAGTCCTGAGGACCGGCAGCAGTATGACGCCATCCGTGCCATGGGTGGCGGGGCCCGGTTTGCTCCGGGAGCCGGGCGTGGCGGTGCGGGTGCCAACGGTGGGTTCGAGGACCTCTTTGGCGGCCTGTTCGGCGGCGGACCAGGCGCCCGTCAGCCTGCGGGCGGAGGCATCCCTCCGGAGTTTGCCGACTTGTTCGGCGGCGGATTCGGCGGTGCCGGCCAGACCGGTTTCCAGCGGGCTCCGCAGAAAGGTTCGGACCGCACGGCGACCACCACCATTTCCTTCGCCGGCTCCATCAAAGGCACCACGGTGAGCCTGCGCGAAAGCAACGGCAACGTGATCGACGTCAAGATTCCAGCCGGGATCAAGGACGGGCAGAAGGTCCGTCAGCGTGGCAAGGGCAATGTCGGCCCTGCCGGCAACGGTGATCTCATCATCACCGTGAGCGTGAAGCCCCACGATTTCTTCCAGCGCGACGGCGACAACATCCGCATCCACGTGCCTGTCACGTTCGCGGAAGCGGCGCTCGGCGCCACCATTGAGGTTCCAACGCTCGACGGCGACACCGTCAAGTTGCGTGTACCGGCGGGCACACCCTCTGGCCGTACCTTGAGGGTCAAGGGCCGTGGCGTGAAGACGTCCAAGGCGACCGGCGATCTCCTGGTGACCATCGACGTCGCGGTTCCCCAAAACCTGAACAAAGAAGCGGAGGAAGCTGTCAAGGCGTTCGCTGCTGCCACCACTGACGCGAACCCGCGTCGCGACCTGGCCGCGAAGGCCCGGTTGTAAGGAGGCAGGTCATGGCAATCGACGTCAACCAGCCGATCTTTGTCATCTCCGTCGCTGCGGAGCTCGCTGACATGCATCCGCAGACGTTGCGCCAGTACGACCGTCTGGGCATCGTCTCGCCCAGCCGCGCCCCCGGCAAGTCCCGCCGCTACTCCCAGAACGACGTCAATAAACTGCGGGAGGTCCAGCGCCTTTCGCAGTCCGGCGTCTCCCTCGAGGGCATCAAGCGCATCCTTGACCTTGAGAACCAGGTGGCCGCGCTGCAGTACCGGGTGGCTGAACTGACCGAGGAACTGTCACGGCGCCGCACGCGGATGGATGCGCGCATCTTCGCGGCGGGAGCTGCCGGCGACGTCGTCAGCCTTGCCCGCGGGCAGAGGCCACGTGGTCGTTCCCAGGCAGTTGTCGTGTGGCGGCCGCGGCCGGCGGAGGACCGCTGATCCCCGGATCAATGCAGCTGGAGCAGGCTTAGCTAGACCAGCCCTCCGCGTTCGCCGATCGCCGCTTCCAAGGACCGGAGGACGGCAAAGGGGACTATCCCGCTGGTCCTCGGGTTCTGCGGACTGGGGTTGTTGCGGATCTCGAAGCGGTATTCGCCGGAGGGGCCCGAGGCTTCAATGACGTGGCTGGTCAGTGAGGCCTTCGGGTCGGCCGTCAGCCGCACCTGCACGCCGTCCCAATCCCCGACGGCCTCAGCCACGGCCGCTGCGACGTTGAGTGAGCGCGGAAACAGCCGTGCCGCTTCCTGGGCTGAGCCGAGGAAGACCTCCAGCGGTTCTGTGGTCGCTCGGATCCCATCGGCTTGCTCCTGTTCCATCCAAGGTTGGACCAGCGTTTCAGGAAGTTTAGTGGTGGAGACCACCACGGAATCGTAGGCGGCTTCCCTTGCGCCGGCTTCAAGGAGGTCGAGCCCGCCCACAGCGCCCGACGTCATGAACAACCTCCCGGGACCGCACGCGTTCAAGCGTGCTGCCAGCCCCTGGTCGGCAAGGGCGCCGATGGAGGTGATCAGGAAATCCACGCCCGCGCCCAGGATCTTTTCAGCGTATTCAGTCACGGCGGACTGCCCCGCGCATTCCACGATCAGCTCGCAGCACTCCAGGGCCGCTTCCAAGGTCAGCGAAGGGAAGGGGCGTTCGACGGCGGGACGCCCGGTTCCGTTGTCGGTGCGGCTGATGATGCCGGCTAGTTCTGCGCCCACCACCTTGCCCAGGGAGATGTCCTCGGCGACGCGCGCGCCGATGGCTCCGTAGCCGATGATTCCTATGCGGTGGGACGTCATTCCTGTTTCACTTTCCGGCGTCAGCGGTGGGTACTGACTGTCCGTCCTCGAATTGGTCGATGGAAGCGGACACCTTCCTGAGGAGCCCGCTGAGCTGGGTGATTTCCTTGGCGTTCAGCCCGGCCAGCATCTGGCGCTGTGTGGCGAGGTGCTCCTCGAAAATGGAGTCGATGACGTCTTTGCCGTGCGGGGTCAATTGCGCGTAGACGACGCGTCGGTCGGTACGCGTGCGCACCCGCTCGATGAGGTTTTGTTCCTCCATGCGGTCCAGCCTGAACGTGATCCCGCCAGTGGTAAGCATTGACGAACTTGCCAGCTCGCCGGCTGTCTTCCGGTGTGGTTCACCGGAGCGGCGCAGGTTTGCCAGCACGTCAAAGGAGGCCAGCGTGAGTCCGTATTTTTCGAAAACTGAGTTTTCAATGACGCGCTGTTTGATGATGATCTGGGCCAAGCGCCCGAAGACGCCGATGGTACCGGCGTCCAGTCCGGGCTTCTCCCGGGCCCAATCCTCGAGGATGCTGTCCACTGTGTCGCTGGTGTCCGGTTGCTTACCCATGGTGGTCCATTCTCATCGTGGTTGCCCTTTTCATAAATAACTTAGCACTGACTTTCTCAGTACGAGGAAGATTGGTGCGTGAGTCCATTGGGTTTGTCCTGCTTGTCACTCAGATCTGGTTATCTTAGAGTTGAGATAACTAGATCCAAGGAGATAGTTGAAGGCGGCGTCATCGAAGACGTCCGCAACAAGGCAGTAGCAACGAGAGAGGTCCATCATGAGTGAAGCTGTTGCAGCAACGGAGACCACGCCCGAACTTGAAGCGATGATTGATTCGTCCATCGCTTCAAGGGACACGCGGCAGGTCGATTTCGACACCCTGAAGTTCCAAACGAAGGCCGGCGCCAAGTTCCGTCGTGGTCAGGTCCGTTACATCGGTTCAGGCGCCACGGGGGACCATTCCGGTGATACCAATGTCCTCCAAGCGGAGCATTTCACCTTCTCCAACATGGTTCTCCCGGCGGGATGCGTAGGTCCGGAACATACTCATCCCGACGTGGAAGAAGTGTTCTTCGTTCTTGAGGGACAGGTTGAATTCAGCGTTCACGATGTCGAAGACGGGACCAAGAAGGCGAGCCGGGTTCTGGGTTACCGCGATTTGATCCGTGTACCTGCCGGTGTACCCAGGAGCCTTCGGACGGTCAGCGACGAAGACGCATTGATCTGCGTCATTATCGGCTCCAGGAAGCCGGAGATTCCTTTCTACCCGCCGTCCTCCGAAATGCACGGGGTAACCCGGTAGTACGAGTCGGCAACCAAGTACGCCCGGAGCCTACTGGCAGGCTCCGGGCGTACTTGTGTGTGACCGCGATACCTCAAGCGACAACCGGGTCCTGAAGCTACAGGGCTTCCAGTTTGGCGGCTTGCTCGCGTGCATCGGCCTGATGGATTCTGCGGATCCTCGCTACGCCGAGATCGTGCTGGTATAGATTTTCTTCCCTGTCTGCGTCAGCTGCCAGGGCCTCAAGAACCTCGCGGTCCTGTTCCAGGACCACCCAGTGTTTTTCCTCCAGGGTTGCCTTGTACATGAACCTCCACACATCCCGTTCCCAGCCGGATACACGCCGGGTACGCCAGTGGAAGACGGCGGACGTCTCCTGGTCGATCGGCGTCGACATTCCCACGATTCCGAAAACGCCGCCTGGTCCCGCCGATCGGGCGTACGGAATTTCCAGGTCAACGTAGTCCATGCCCTCGCGGCAGAACTCAACCCAGTCGAAATTGACGCCGCGCTGATCTGTTTTCTCGAAGAAGAATCCCCGTTCCGTCTCACGGATCCGGAACCGCGCACTGGTATCGCCGCCGGACATTGAATGTGATTCACGGTGCAGGAAGGCGCCATGCATGGGGTCCAGGACGTTGTCCATGTAGAAGCGCCAAGGACCCCTCCACTCGGCATAGTTGGAAAACCAGGCGACGGCGGGATCAGCCAGCCGGTCCGGGACCTTGAATTCCGGTACCTCGGAATCCTCCGTGAGCGGCATGAACGCAAAGATCGTGTCTGCTGCTTCTACAACGGAAAGCGACACCGTGGCAGTCTTGCCTTCCAAGGCACAGCCGGGCATCCCTGGAACGGAGACCACTTTTCCGGTCCCATCCACTTGGACGCCGTGGTACTTGCACGCAATCCTGTCTCCCAGGTGCTGGCCAACAGACAACGGTGCACTACGGTGAGGGCACCGGTCCTCGAGCATGCGGACCTGTCCCCGGGCGTCACGGAACAGCAGCCAGTCGATGTTCAGCCTTTTGACCTTGACCATGGCTCCCGCACCGACGAACCGCGAGGGGATGATGGGGTACCAGCGGTCGCGAAGGCCACTGGCGGCCAATTCGGCGGCGTCCATGTGATGGCGTACGCCCACTGCGTACTTCTTCTTTCCGACTGGTCGTGATACCGGGGCGCCTGCTTGTCCGGAGGCCGGAGCTGTTGTGATGGTCATGGGCTATTCTCCTAGTCGTCGCATTTCGGCACGGAAGCTTTCTTCGTTCCAGGGCTCGCCGTTCGGTGCGTGCAAGCCGAGGGTGTTGAGTCCCGCAATGACTCCTTCCAAGTCATGCGTCCCCCCGCCAAAGATCTCTGCCAACGCTCCTGACAGCTTCTTCTCGTAGGGACCAAGGGGTTTCCCCAGGCGCGACTGGGCTGGATCCAGATACAGTTCAGGCATTTCCATCCTTTTCGGGTCGGGCGAAGGCGTGCAGGCCTTCTGCGATCTTGATGAACGATGTGGCCCACTCATTGAAGGAACCGGGACGGTTCCGGTGAGCGGGGATCCCGCAATGGTCGATGATGACGAAGACCCCGTTCCGGATGCCTCCGGCCACGCTCTGGGCTTTTGAGATGTCCGTATCGAGCGTTGGTGCTGCTGCAATCACCAGCGTGGGAGCTTGTACCTCGGACATCACTCCGGCCAGCTTGAGATCCTGGGGGTCAACCTCCGGGTCACCCAGGATGAGGCTCATCACCAGCCCGGGATGGGTTGATCCCAGAATGACGGCGCCCAGGACATCCGGGCCGGTTGCCACGATGTGTACCGGACCCTTCCACGCTTTCTTCAAGGCAACAGCAGCAGACTCTGCCCAGCCCTGGGCGCTCCCAGCAGCAGCGGAAGCCTGCTCCTCGGCCCACACCCGAGCGCCTAAGTCATCACGCTGGAAAGAGAACCAAGAGTCCGTAGTGCCGGAACCACCCAGGCAGACAACGGGGTACTTGGGCATGGACAGCCCATCCGGGGAATCTGTGTCCATGACACGGCCGAGGCCAGGGTCGCTGAAATTCAAAGTTTCCATTCAGGCCTCCTCGTGCCCGGGCTGCGGGATGTGGACGGGAGGAACAAAAGGTCCCGGCTGGGGGACCAGCGCTGTGACGTCAACTTCGATGACGGCCGGTCCGCGGACGTCCAATGCCTCAACCAAGGCTTGGTCGAAGGTCCCCGGTGACTCTACGCGCCAAAACGGCAGGCTGAGCGAACGCGACAACAGCTCGAAGTCGGGAGTTCTGAGATCCACTCCCGCCCGCGCAAATCCATTGGCCTCCTGGAGGTTTCGGAGCACACCGTAACCGCCGTCGTTGAACACCAGCACCACACACCATGCGCCTGAACCGGCCAAGGAAGCGAGCTCTCCAAGGTGGACGGCCAGGCCGCCGTCGCCCACCATTACTGCAGTGGGGACCTCCGGCCGCGCGCAAGCTGCGCCGATGCCCATGGCCAGGCCTTGGCCGATGCCACCACCAACGGGAAAGACGTTGGTTTCCCTTGCGTAGATCGGAAGCAGCCGATTGCCCCACTGGCTGGAAGGAATCGTCACGTCCCTGGCGATGACCGATTCGCGGTGGAACCTTTGACGGATGCTTTCGCAGACCTCGGCGTATCCACCGATGTAACGGGAGAGCTGTTCCCGGACGGAGTAGCGGACCTGGCGGACCCTTTTCGGCCAGGACCCTGCGGCCGGATCGGCGTCGGACTGAAGCGGGCCCCGCCGGGCGCCCAGCTGCCCGTTGATGGCGGCCAGGATGCTCCGCGCGTCACCAAGCAGCCCAACATCGGCGGGATAGACGCGGCCGATGGCGTCGGCGTCGATGTCTATTTGGATATGGGGCGCGGGCAACGCCAGGTGGTAGTGCTTGGTTTCGTTGGATCGGAAGTGCGTGCCGATGCTGAGCAGCAGATCCGCCTCCGCCAGCAACCTTGATGCCTCCGGCGTAGTGGCAAAATTCCCGATGACCAGATTGTGGTCTTCGGGAACAACGCCCCGCCCGGAGTTGCTGCTCAGCAGTCCGGCTCCCAGACGCTCCATGAGGGAGGCCAGCGCTTCGCCTGCTCCGGCAGCCCCGCCACCTGCCCAGATCACCGGGCGCTTGGATGCGGCCAACAATTCGACTGCCTCGTTGAGGGCATCGGCATCCACCTCGGGGGGAAGCCGCTCAGCGGCCTCGATGGCCCGCTGCTCATCGGGGCGCGCCAGGTATTGCAGGTCAGTGGGCCATTCGATGCTGGAGGGGGAATGCGGCAGCGACTGCAGGTGGGCAATGGCCTCCTCCAGATCGGCTTCAGCGTCCTTGCAGTTGAAGATGGTGCGCGCGTATCCGGAGACGGCGTCCAGCATTTGCAGTTGGCGTGGAACCTCGTGGATAACCCCGCGGTTCCCGCCGAGAAATTCACTGTCGATCTGGCCGGTAATGTGCAGGACGCGGCTTCCCGCCGTCAACGCCTCCACCATGGAGCCGGCCGCATTGCCGGCTCCGGTACCGGTGCTGGTCAGGGCAACACCGAACTTGCCGCTTGCCCTGGCGTAAGCATCGGCTGCATTCACCGCGGCGGCTTCGTGGCGCATGGGGATGAAGGTAAGTTCACGGTCCACGGCTTCCACCAGGGGGAGGTTGTGGATGCTGATGACGCCGAAGGCGGTGTCGATCCCGTGACGGCGCATCACCCTGACGAGGACGTCCCCGCCGTTGGGTCCGTTGGTTGATTGTTTCTGTGACATCGAGTCCCTTTCGTAGCTTGAGTGGTTGTCAGACGTACCGGTTCACGCCGCCGCCGACTTCCACCGTGGTTCCGGTGGTATAGCCGCTCAGTGGCGAAAGCAGCGTGACGATGTGGAAAGCCACTTCCTCCGCTGTGCCGAACCGGCCGAGTCCGATGCCCCTGTCCTTGGCTATTTCGGCACTCCAGTCGGCGTATCCGAGGTCGGACATCGCGATTTCGAAGCGCCGTCGCCACTGGCCTGTATCGATGAGCCCGAGCATGACTGAGTTCACGCGGATGCCGTCCGATGCCAGGTCCTCGGCGATCGAGTGCGTCAGGTTGAGCAGCCCGGCACGGGCTGCAGACGTCGCCGCAAGGCGAAGTTCCGGTTGCCGGGCCAGGATGGCGTTGACGTTGACTATCGCCGCGCCCGGCCGGCGGGTCGTCGACGACGGCGGTTGGCTTACCTCGACGGCGGACGCCGAGCGGGCAAGCGACGCGCGCGCGGAGCGGATCATGTTCCACGCCCCGAAAATCTTGAGGTCGAACTCTTCCCGGAATTGCTCGTCTGTGGTGTCTTCCAGTGTTGCCATCAGCGATCGTCCTGCGTTGCAGACCAGTCCGTCGATGCCACCGAAGCGCTTCAGTGTGGTGGTGATGAAGGCATCGGCAGCGTTCCGGTCCGTGACATCGCAGGATTCCAAAAGGATGGAATCCGGGTCGGCCCAAGAGAATTCGCTGAACGCTTCCTCAAGCCGGTCCACGTCCCGTGCGCATGCTGCTACCCGGGCTCCTTCGCCCAGGAGAAGCCGTGCGGTGGCGAGGCCAACGCCTGAGCTGGCTCCCGTCACCACCACTGTCCGATCTTTCAACTGCAGGTCCACGTACGGTTCTCCTTCTTTTTGATGTTCAAGGGGGTCCTCACTGCGCTGGCTACTGACCCATGACGAATCCGCCATCAACAACGATGTTTTGGCCGGTAATGAAAGCTGCTGAATCCGAGATCAGGAACTGCACCACGCCGGCCACATCGTCAGGAGTCTGCTCCCGGGCCAGGACCCGGCGGTCCTGGTAGAGCTGGAAGCGGTCAGCCGGGACCCGTTCGGTTGCTTCCACCCGGGTCAGCCCGGGAGCCACGGCATTGATCCTGACGCCGGCCGGGCCGGCGTCGCGGGCCATCGTCCGGGTCATGGACAGCACCGCTCCCTTCGACCCCACATAGTGCACAAGCCGGGGTGAGCCATACAGCGCAGCGTCCGAGGCAATGTTCACGATGGAACTGCCGGATTTCACCGCTAACTGCGGATAGAAATGCTTGCTCATCAACCACGTGCCAAAGGCATTGACGGTCATGACCCGTTGGAAGAAGTCGTCATCGAGTTCCCAAAACGCGTCCCCTCCCACCCCGTCGGCAAGCGCCGCATTGTTGACCAGGGCGTGAGCGCCCCCCAGTCTTTCCACAGCCGTGGCCAGCGCTGAGACGGAGGAGGCATCGGAGATGTCCGTGATGATCGCTGTTGCCGAGAGGCCCCGCGATCGCAGGGTGTCCTGGGCCGATTCTGCCAATTGCGGGCTTTTCTCGGCGAGCACAACGTGGTCCCCTCCAACGGCGAGCCGTTCGGCGATGCTGAATCCCAGCCCCCGGCCGGATCCGCTGACCACAACGAGCCGGCTCATGCCTGGCCCGCCCAGAAACGGAGCACGGCGTCGGCCATCAGCCCGGGCTGCTCCTGCAGTGCGGCGTGCCCTGCATCCTCAAGGATTTCGAACCCGGCTCCAGGGATGAGCTTTGACACCAAACGGGACTCCTCGACGCCCGTGACGAAGTCGTCCCGGCCGACGACGACGAAGGAAGGGACTTTGAGCGCAGTCAGGACAACTGTGTTGTTGGTCCGGGCCATCATCCGCGCCGCTGCCGAGTATCCCGGCAGGCGGACCGCCGCCATCTCGCGGCGCACGGTGTCGGCCACCGTCGTCGGCGTCACGGGGGAGACCAATCTGCGGAAGCGCCTGGCGGCAAAAACTTCAGGTCCGACGTCGCGGAGTTCATTGATCCGTTTGAGCATTCTGTCCGCCGATTCCTTCGTCAGGCAGGACCCTCGGGTGCTGCTGGCAAGGACCAAAGAGCGCACCAGCTCCGGATACCGTGCTGCCATCTGCGTGCCGATGACGCCACCCCATGACGTGCCAAAGACGTGGACGGGACCGCTGCCCAGCTCCGTAATCAATGCAGCCGCCACGTCCACATGGTCGTCGTGGACGGACGCGTCCGTGGATTGACCGTAGCCTGGCGCGTCCCAGGAGATGGTGCGGTAACCGTTGTTGCTCAATCGTTCCGCCAGGAGGGCGCATGAGTTGGCGTTGCCGCCGATCCCGTGCATCATCAGGACCGGGACCCCGGAACCGCGCATTTCAATGGATATGCCTTCGGACGACATCCAACGCATGGCCTTGTCAGTGGGTGGCATGGACAGCCTCCATGCTCAGGAAATAGTCACCGGATTCAGGCTGTACCAAGTCGCGGTACCCGGGATCGGCAATGCCCGCCATTGCACTGCGGACGGTTGCCGTGGGCGGTCCCGCGGTTCCCCATTGGTCGGACAGCTCAGGGGTTCGTCTCCATGTGCGGCAGAGCCAACTGTCTTCATCCACTTGGGCAACTTCCGAGGTGTATTCACAAACCAGGTTGTTTGGATCGGTGAAGTAGGAGAAGGTATTGTCGCCGGGGCCGTGCCGGCCAGGCCCCCACTGCGGGGCGATACCGTGCGATTTCAGGCTTCCTATCCCGCGCATGAAGTGGTCGATGCTTTGCATCTCGTAGGCAACGTGGTTGACGGAGGACCACGGCGCTTGGTTGAAGGCGATGACATGATGCTCGGCATTGCACCGGAGGAAAGCCATTTGGTGCTCCGACCAGTCGGAGATCCGCATGCCAAGCACTTGCGTATAGAAATCGGTGGCACGATCAATGTCCACCGTGTTCAGGACAACGTAGGCAATTTTCCGCGGCAGGGCGCGCCTGCCGCCGGGTTCCTGTGAGACCACTGCGTGGACGTTCGCGGACAGTTCCAGCAGCCGCCCTTCGGGGTCCACCAATTGCAGCCCGTAGCCGCCGGCTGCGTCATCCAGGGGACCGGGCTCCCGGAACAGCGGAATGCCAAGGGCTGCGAGTTTGACTGCCGCGACGTCCACGTCCCGTGGAGTGGAGAGGGCGAACGAGATGGAGCCGAGCCCGTTCTGCTCGGCCTGTTCCAGGCGAAGTATGTGGTGGTCCGAACCTGTTCCCCGCAGCCAGAACCTGTCGCTGTCTTCCTCCACGGTGGAGAGGCCCCAGACTTCATGGTAAAAATCCTTGGCTGCGACGGCCCGGGGGACCTTGAGGGAAACCGATCGGAGCGATCGGAGCTTGCATACGGGTTCAGCGGCGAAAAAAGTCATGGACAACCTTCCGGATTGAGTTGGGTGGGCGGATTGAGGATCAGAGGTCCAGGACGAGCTCCCGTGAGCGGCAACGGGAAACACAGACGAACATGGATCTGCTTTCGGCTTGTTCGGCTGGGCTCAGGAGGAAATCCCGGTGGTCGACGTCGCCTTCGACGACACCCACCTCGCACGTGCCGCAAATTCCTTCCGTGCAGGAACTCGGGACGTCGACTCCGGCCTGGTTGAGGGCATCCAGGACCGAGATGTCGGGGCCGACAGTGATGCGCTGGCCGGTGCTCTTGCACACGACATCAAAGCCGGTACTCTCCTCGGCGGTCGCGGAAGCAGGGACCGGGGCCTTGAACCGCTCCAGCCTGAGCCGGGAGGGGTCTTCGAGGGCAGCTTCAACGGCTTTCATGAGAGGTTCCGGACCACACACGTAGACGAGCGCATTTGCGTCGAGGGAACCTACCGCACCGGCAATATCCGCGAAGGTGCCATTGGCTTCGTCATCCGCATGGACTGTCACACGGTCCTGCGGCATGCCGGCTATTTCATCCAGGAACGCCATGGTGGCCCTGGACCGGCCAGTGTAAAGGAGAGACCAGTCCGCGCCATCACTTTCCAGCTGGCGGGCCATGGCGATGATTGGCGTTATGCCCACCCCACCTGCCACCAGTACGTAGCTTCCGGCCTCCTCCAATGAGAAGTTCGTCCGGGGACCCTCCACGTCAAGCAACGAGCCCACTGGGAGGTTCTCGTGAACAAACTTGCTTCCACCACGGGAGTCGGGGGTGCGGAGCACGGCCACCGTCCATGACGTTGAACTCGACGGATCCGAACACAGTGAATATTCCCGGGTGAGTCCATTGGGAAGGCGGAGGCTCAGGTGTGCCCCGGGAACCCACGAGGGAAGAGGGGCTCCTGACGGGTCGGTCAACGTGAGGCTGGTGACGCCGTCGGCCTCCCACTTTTTCTGGTGTACACGCAAAGTGCGGCGTGCAGGGCTGGTGCTCACTGAAGTGCCTTTCATTATTGTTCGACGGCGGGTTGCTGGGCCGCCCAGTCGATGGGCTTTCCGGACAGGTCCAGGTAGATGCTCTTTTGCCGCATATAGGAGCGGATGCCTTCGCGGCCCTTTTCGATGCCCAGCCCGCTTTCCTTGGACCCGCTGAACGGCGTCGAAATGCTGAACTGCTTGTAGGTGTTGATCCACACCGTTCCCGCCTGGATGGCTTTGGCTGTGCGCCATGCGCGGCGATAATCGCTCGTCCAAACACCGCACGCGAGACCAAAGACGGTGTCGTTTGCTTCCCGGACGAGGTCGGTTTCGTCGTCGAAAGGCAGGACCACTGCCACCGGTCCAAAGATCTCCTCCTGGCAAATGGCGGCCGAATTCGACACCCCGCTCAGGATGGTTGGCAGGAAGTAGGCTCCGGCATGCAGCGCCTCATCTTCCGGAGGCCCGCCACCACACAGCACAGTGGCCCCGTCCCGCCACGCAGCGTCCACCATGGCAGCCACACTGTCCCTGTGCTCGTGCGTCACCATGGGGCCCACTTGCGTGGCAGGATCGGAACCGGGACCAACGCGGAGCCGTTTGGCCCCATCGACAAGCCGGTTCAGGACTTCCTCAAAGATCGAACGTTGGATGAAGACCCTCGAACCGGCAATGCAACTCTGGCCGGTCGAAGAGAAGATTCCGTACAGGATGCCGGCCACGGCCTGGTCAAGATCGGCATCGGCGAACACAATCGTGGGCGACTTGCCGCCCAACTCCAACGTGATGGGCATGATCTTTTCAGCGGCAACCGCGCCCAGGGTCCGTCCGGTGGAGGTGCCGCCCGTGAACGAGATCTTGCCGACCTGCGGATGGCGCGCCAGAGCGTCACCCACCGTCCGTCCCGGTCCCGGCAGTACGGAGAGCAGCCCGGGCGGCAGGCCGGCGTCGTCACAAATTCGGGCCAAGAGGAGCGAAACCCAAGGCGCCCACACCGGGGGCTTGATGATCACGGCGTTGCCTGCCGCAAGGGCTGGCGCAACCTTCTGGGCGTCGCTGGCGATCGGCGAGTTCCACGGCGTGATGGCACCCACCACGCCCACGGGCTCGTACATCGAAACAGAGAGGTAGTCGCCGCGGGAGGGAGTCAGAGCGTCCTCCAACGTTTCCAAGGCAGCCGCCGTGAAGCGGAAGGTGCCCGCGGCGCTGACGGCGAGGGCTCGGGTTTCAGCGAGCGTCTTTCCGGTGTCGAGGGTCTGCAGCTCAGCAATTCTTTCCGCATTGCCCAGGATGGCGTCACTGATCCGATGCAGCACTGAGGCCCGTTCGTGGGGGAGCATCCGCGCCCAACCACTGTTCTCGACCGCTTTCAAGCCTGCCTGGACGGCGGCATCGACATCATCGACCGTGGCTCCGTGCAACGTTGCGAAGCACGCGCCCGTGGCTGGATCGATTGACTCGATGAGCTTTCCGGCTCCTTGCCGCCACGTGCCTCCGACGTAAATCTCATCGGGTGTTGCAGGGGAGGGGCGCATCGTCTTGCTCGGCGCAGCTCCGGTTTTGTCGGGGTTCATGATCGAGTTCCGTCCGTCATTGATGGTGCGAAAGGGGAGGTCCACTGCCTGGCCGGCCTCAATGGCTGCGGAGCAGGGACGCGACGTGGGCGCGAAGCTCCACGAACCGGGGTTCCTGCTTGGTAGCCACTTGGTCCCTTGGCCGGGGAAGGTCCACCTCAACCGTCTCCGCGACAACGCTTGGAGGCGCTGAAAGGGCTATGACGTGGTCCGCCAGATAGATGCTCTCGTCGATGTCGTGGGTGACGACCAGGACCGTCACCCCCAAGGAAGCGTGGATGTCCAACAGGAGGTCTTCAAGATCGGACCGGGTCTGGGCGTCCACTGACGCGTACGGCTCGTCCATCAGCAAGAGCTTGGGGTTCGATGCCAGTGCCCTCGCGATGGCGGCACGCTGCTGCATTCCGCCGGACATTTGCCACGGGTACAGCTTTTCCTTGCCAGTGAGTCCCACCGCGTCGATCGCCTCTTGTACTCTTTGGCGTCTTTCTTCCACCGGGACGCTCCGCAAAGGAAAAGCGATGTTCTTATCGACGCGCATCCAGGGAAAGAGGGAACGTGAGTAGTCCTGAAAGACCATAGCGAGTCCGTCGGGCACACCTTTGACGGGTTTGCCGTTGAAGGTCACGGTTCCCTGGGTGGGGGTATCCAAGCCACTGATGATGCGCAGGAGTGTGGATTTACCGCAGCCCGAGGGGCCCACGATGACGCTGATCTTCCCGTGGGGGATGCTTGCTGTGATGCTCTTGACGGCCAGATTCTGTCCGTAGGATTTGGTGACCGCCTGCAGTTCGAGTTCAATGGCCTGCTCTGTGCTGGTTGCGCTAGTCATGTTGTTGTGTCGCTCCTCGGTGCCAGGACAAAGCCCGGCGTTCGACGATGTGGAATAAGACATTGAGAGCCACGCCCAGGAGACCAAGGACGATCAGGATGGCCCAGAAATTCGTGTAGTCGAAGGTCCGCTGTGTGGTGACCAGGAGGTAACCCAGTCCGTTCTTGGATTTCTGTAGTTCCGAAATGATCATGATGATGAGGGACAGCGACAACGATGTCCGTACACCAGCAAAGATTTTGGGCGAGGCGCCGGGCAGGATGACGTTGAAGAGCACATCCAAGGGGCGGATTTTGAAGACCGCCGCTGCCTGAAGCCGTTGATGGCCGATCGAGTTCACCCCGTCGATCGTGTTGAACAGAATGGGCCACACAACGCCGAAAGCGATGAGAAAGATCTTGGGGCTATCCCCGGTTCCGAACAGAAGGAAGAACACTCCCAGCAGTGCTGGACTGGGAAGAGAGCGGCCAAGGTGGATCAGGGGCTGGAAGAGCGAAGCCAGCACGGGAACGGAACCCAACGCAATGCCGGCCGCCACCCCGGCGGCTGTTGCCAGGGCCAGGCCTGCCATTGCCCTGGCGAGGCTCGGAATAAGGTGCTGGAAGGTAGCCTCGCCCAGGAAGAGCGATGAGATGTCGGGGCTGAGGAACTCATCGCCGGCGCGCACGAGCGCCGCCCAGGGACTGGCAATAAACAGGCCCGTGCCCGGTCCAGCGGACAGCGCCCACCAAATGCCAACGAGAACGGCCGGAACCACAAGCCGCAGAAGTATCCGGTCAGCTGCGATGCCGGAGCCATGCATGCGCGGTGCACGCGACTTAACGGCGGTGGTCATTGTGCCAGTCCTTTCTTCCAACTGAAGGCTGCTCGATCCACGACTGCGAAGGCGGTGTTGATCAGGACGCCGAGAACCCCGGCGATGAGAGTGGCGGCGTACACGGCGTCCAGGTTCCCGGCGTTGGTGCTGGCGAGAAGGATGTAGCCGCCGATTCCTTGTCCGCTGCCAATCAGCAACTCGGCGCTGACTGTCACGATCAACCCGATGGAAGCTGCCACCCTGACGCCGGTGAAAGCGAAGGGCAGGGCACTCATGAGCCTTATGCGCATCAGCAGTCCCAACGTTCCGACGCCCAATGTTTTGGCGGTAGCCACGGCAGTGGCGTCGGTGCCCCGGACGCCGTACATCGTGTTGAGGAGAATGGGCCACACGCTGGACAGGGCTACCGTGATGGCGATGGGTGCCACGCCTGCGCCAAGCAACAGCACGAGGATCGGTCCGACGGCGATCGACGGCAGGGTTCGGAAGACTTCCACGGGATATTCAAACGCCACGAATACCCTCGGGAAGGCGCCCATCAGGCCTCCGAGCAGGACGCCGGCCACTGCTGCGACTCCGAGCCCAAGCAACCACTCACCAATGGTGGTGACCATTTGGTTGAGAAAGACGGTGTTGGCCGCCAGCCCCGCAGCTTCACCGAAGACGCGGGTGGGGACGGGAAGGCCAGGCTTGGAGATCGCCCCGCTCTGGAGCAGGAGCTCCCACACCGCCAGGATGCCGAGAGTCCCGAGGACACCAAGGACGAAGATCCTGGTGTGGCCGATGGGGGTCCGGAGGAGCCTCACTGCTTCCCCGGCGTGGTGTAGGTGGACTTGCCGGCATCAAACTTCTTGATGATGTCCTGCTTGATCAGGATGTCCGCCACAGACTGGACTTTCTCCACGCTCATGGCGGTTTCGAAATGGGGAAGGGCCATGGTGCCGGCAACTTCCGCGGGCACTTTGGCGATGCTTGGAAGCCACTGCCGGAAGTCGGCTTCCTTGCCGGTAATGTCTTTGCCCGCAGCGTAGACGGCATCAACGAACGCCGCCGTGGTGTCGGGGTTGTCCTTAACAAAGTTGTTGCTCGCCACGAAGGTGGAGATGGGAAGGCCGGCGTTGGGGCCGCTGGAAAGGTCGACGACGCGCCGCAGGCCCGCCTTTTCGGCCGCCGAAGCAAAGGGCTCCGGAAGGTAGCCGGCCTCGATGGATCCCGCCTGCACGCCGGCGATCATTTCGTTGAACGGAACCTCCACCCATGAGGGAGCAACGTTGAGCCCTTGGGAGGAGACGAGATTCCGGAAAGTTACGTCACCGATGGTGTTGGTGGTGTTGATGCCGATGGTTTTGCCGTCAAGGTCGGTGATTGCTTTGACGGGCGAGTCAGCCTTGACGAAGACGCCGAGGGACTGTGGTCCTAGACTGCTCGTCAGGACCACCGTGGTGACCGGGGCCCCGCCCTCAACCGCGATGGCGGAAGAGACGGTATTGGAAAAGCTGAGGTCCAGCTGGCCGGCGACGGCCTGCTGGATACCGATCGGTCCGCCTTGGATTGGTGTCAGAGTGACATCCAGGCCGGCCTTGTCGAAGTACCCGTGGTCTTTCGCCCAATAGACGGCGGCGTAGTCCGCAAGAGGAAGCACGCCGACATTCAAGCTGGTCTTTTCCAGCTTCCCGTCTGCAGTGCCGCCACCTTGGCTGGCCGGCTGTCCACAAGCCGTGAGGGTCATGCCAAGAGCGCTCACAAGTGCAAGCGATGCAAGGAGAGTCTTCCGCATCCGTGTGTTTCCTGTCGCGTCGAGGGTGGCCAAGCACGAGGAAGGATCCAAAGTGGCTTGACGTGAATTTACTCAGTACCAATTGTCTTAGTACTAAGATCTTTTGACTTGACCGATTCTTGCGGATTTTGTGATGCAGGTCAACACACGGGTTTTGTTCGGTGGAGATGTTGGCGGCTGGATTGTGGCACAGGTTGTGGCAGGTTAAGTGCGGTACCGTGCCAATTCGTGACGCTGCCTGCTTGGTTTTGGGCGCGCTCATCCTGGGCCGAACGTCGGAAAGGGAACTGGTCCCGCGACTTTTCCGCCCACTCGCCCGGTGGCAGCAGCATCCGGACAGCGAAGGCCCTGCCTGCCATCCCGGCGACGAGCCTGCTGCCATCAGGAGGAGGCCCGTTCAGTCCGCCACTGTGTCGCCGTGTCTGTGCGCTACTTTCCACACGCCGTCCTCACGGCGGTAAACCTGGGTCGCCCTCAGTGTGTATGTGCGGGCAGTGCCATTCAGGGTGACGGAGGTATGTTCCAAACCTGCCGTGTAGGCCATGTCCCCGATCACGTCGTAGGCCTGGAGTTCGAACTCATAGGACGTGCAGTCGGAAAAGCCGGCCCCCAGCGCTTCGAAGAGTTGATCGAGTTCCCGTTGTCCGTAGGCATTACGGAAAGCACCAAGCACGCTCACTGGCTCCTTGCGGGACCACAGCGCGCGCCGCGGAGCCGGATCACCGTTGTGGAGAGCCTGTTCTGCCTGATAGAGGGCGGATTTGATCCATGCGAGGAAGTCGTCTTTGTCGCTCATAGCCCCAGTATCCTCGCGGGCTGCCAGCCGGTGAAGGAGCAGTGGCCGGAAGGCTGGATCGGGCAGATAATGAAGTCAAAGCACGGCAAGCAGCGTCCGTGCCGGTAGGTGAGCAGCAATGCCGCGACAGGCAAACCTGCCCGTGTGGTGAGGAAGAATCCGGTGTCCTTGTCGGATGAAGAGCGCAGGAGCCTGGAGGAACTGGAGCGGGACCTGGCTGCGACGGATCCAGACCTCGCGCATGAACTGACGTCGGGCCGTCTTCGGGGAGCGAGGGCCCGCGCTGCTCTGGGCGTGCTTGCCGTACTCGGCGGCTTCGTGATGGTGATCGCAGGGATCATCACCCAACTGCTGGTGCTCGGTGTGGTGGGCTTTTTGCTGGCGGGTTCGGGGGCGTACCTGCTATTTGCCGGGACGTCGTTCCGGCGGCGCGGTGGCAGGCACGGCCACGGTCCTGCGACGTAGCGGGTGCAAGCAGCCTGAAGGCAGGCCCTCCGAGCTGGGCTCCTGCGCCCGCAGGCTTGCTAGGGGACAGGAGGTACCGGAGGCTGAACCGGGGTCTCCGTTTTCCTGGCAGGTTCAGGCTCACCGGGAGGCATCATTGTCCGCCATGCCAAGACGGCTCCGGCACCGATGACGCCCGCCAAAAGCGCAATCAACCAGCCCCATAGACGCGATGCAGGCTTCCTGGTCTGACGGGACAACGCGCGCGTAGCCCTCTTCACGGCCTTGGCGGCAGTGCGTCGGGCTTCTTTGGCGGTCTTCCTGTTCCCGGTAAGTGTGAGCATGACGCCGTGAACCACGGACGGGACGTCGGCATGGTTGATCCGGGCCAAGGCCCACCGCACCACGGCATCGCTCTGTGAGCTGCTTCCCTCCGCCGCGTGGGTTACCCATTCCCGGGCGAGATCCTGGACTGCAGGCAAGATGCTCTGCGGTTTGTACATTGCGCAACCCCTAACGGAGAGATGGCCTCGTGTGCCAGCCTACGCTGTGGGCTTGGTACGCAACAGGGAACACTAGTCCCGGATCACCGCAGCCAGCTCCACGGGCTTCTCCAGGCCGGCCCATTGTCCACTCAGGATCAGCTCGTGGTGAAGTTCCGGTGCCGCAGCGGTGGTCGCTGAAGCGTCTGCTGCCACATCCAGCACCCGGGTCACTTTCAACCGCAGCTCGCCTGCATTAATGATGGTCACGCCACTCCCCGATACCGGCGCCGAGGCACTCAAGTCGGGCACGCCGCCGTCGAGCGTTCCGCTGCCCTTGACCGTTACGCTGCTGGGGCGGGGTTCGGGCTCGCCCTCTACCAGCAGGGCCGCCTCTTCCTGGCCGGTGAGGATGGCCGTGGCCAGGGCCTTGACGTAAACAGGGTCGGCGCAGGCGTCGTAGACCCAGCGCTTGCCGAGGACCGAATGGTCCATGGTGCCGATCAGCCATTCCTCGGCGCCACCCAACTCGTGTCCGCGATAGCTGAGGGGAACCTGGTAGATCCGCTCGCCCGCAGCCACCACATGTGTTTCGAGGCCGACCTCGCCGGCGGGATCGTCGAAGCGGTAGGCGCCGATGAGTTCCGGGGTACCGTCCTGGATGAACCACGGCTGCGTCGGCAGATAGTCAGCGATGATTTCGAGCTTGGTGGGGGACAGGTTTGCTTTGTGTATGATCGCCATGTCCCCCAGCCTAGGGCAGCCCGGATCCTGTCTCTAAGCAGGGTTCGATGCGTGGGCTCGGCTCTGCTCTGTTTACAATCAAAGGGACGTCGACCACTGAGGGAATCATGAAGAAACTCACCACTGTCCTGATCGCTGCCGGGCTGCTTGTCTCGGCTTCCGCTTGTTCCGGTCAGCAGCAGCTGACCACCAAGGAAACCTGCGACCGCGTGAACGTCGCCGCGGCCGGCGGCATCTCGCAAAACCCGAGCCGGACCCTTTCCACCCGTGCAGCGAACGCTGTCCGGCCCATTGAGTCCGTGGCCTCCGACGAAATGAAGCCCGTGGTCACCGCCATCCTCGAATACCTGGACGAGCAGTCCAAGGAGAACCCGAACGAAGAACGGATGGGTGAACTGACCACCGCTTTCCAGGAAGCCGGAGCCAAGTTCGGCCAGCTCTGCACCGCTGGACAGTAGTACTTCCGCTTCCAACGCTCTCCCACCTGATGCCCCCGCGGCTTGATGGTGGGGGAGCGTTTTTTGCTGCGCCCGCGCCCTCCGTTTCGATGCGTGGCTGCAGATTCGATGCGGCGCGCGGCATCTTTGGCAGCGATCCAACGAACCGGGCTACCGCAAGTTCCGGAACGGTTGCAGTAGGCTCTCCGAATGACCCAACCCGACGCAAAGAAGCGCCTTCTCGCAGCCTATGACCAGCAGCTTCGCACGGATGCGGAGACTTCGGACGCCCTCACGGTCACCGGGAATGGTCCGCTCCGGCTGGCCACATTCATGGGTGGGCGCGGGTTCATCACTTACCGGGACTTGGGCGGGGCGGACAGGGACGGCATTCGTCGCCTGGTTGCCGAAGCGATCGCCTTCTTCGAAGACCAGCCCGGAATCAGCCGGGTCGAGTGGAAGACGCGCGGGCATGATCACGCCCCGGGACTCCACGCAGCACTTGTCGATATGGGCTTCACCGCTGATCCGCCTGAGTCGATCATGATCGGCGAAGCCCGGGCGTTGAGTGCGGACGTGCCGCTTCCCGACGGCGTGACGTTGCGTCGCGTCGTCGACGAACCGGACGTGCGGGCGATGACAGCGATGCAGGATGAAGTCTTCGGCGAGCCGGTTTCGAACGACATGGCTGATGCCCTGCTGCATCGGATGTCACTGGACGACACCATGGAACTGTGGGTCGCCGAGGCGGAGGGTCGCGTCATCAGTGCCGGGCGCCTCGATCCCGTGGCCGGAACCGAATTTGCCGGTATTTGGGGAGGTGCAACCCGTCCGGAGTGGCGTGGCCGCGGGGTTTACCGGGCACTCACTGCCCGCCGCGCCCAGTCAGCATTGGCTCAGGGCAAAGCATTTATCCAGAGCGACTCGACCGAGTACTCACGCCCGATTCTGGAACGCTCGGGATTGGTTAGGGTTTCGACGACGACGCCGTACCGCTGGGTGCGCGGCTGACCTCCGCATTGCTTTGGGTGACGGTTGCAATGTATAGATGTATACAAGTACACCTTCTGGACAACCTTCTGGACGACCTTCTGGACGACCTTCTGGACAATGGCGGCAATTTTGGCAGATCCACAACCCCGGAACACTGGAGCGCACCTCGTTTACAACGAGCTGAAGCGGCGAATCCTCAGCCTCGAACTCAAACCAGGTGAACGCATCTACGAGCCGGCAATGGCCACGGAGCTCCAGGTCAGCCGGACCCCGCTCCGGGAAGCGATCCGTCGGCTGATCTCCGAAAGCCTGCTTGAGCAGCAACCCACTGGTGGAGTGCTTGTTCCGCTGCTGGACGAGAAAGCCATTTCCGAGTTGTACGACGTCCGGGCCGCCTTGGAGTCCCTCATGGCACGGGAAGCATGCGCCAATGCCACTGCAAAGGACCTCGAAGAGCTTCAAGGGATCGTGGCCCGCAATGCCGCGTTGGTGGACTTTGCTGATGAAGCCATGAAGTACGGGGTTGCCCTGCACGCCGCGATCGCCAAAATCGCCGGGAACTCCTGGGCACAGCGCTTTCATGAGCAGATCGCCAGCCAGGTTGAACGGTACCGGTACTTCACCAACAACGCCCCCGAACGTCGTGAAGAGGCGCTCGCCAATCACCGGCTACTGGTGGACGCCATTGCCTCCAAGGACGCGGAGAAGGCGGCCCGGGTTGCCTTCGACCACGTCATTGGTGCCCGCGACGAGACGTTGCGGGTCATTTCCCACAAGGGCCTCGACGTCCAATGATCGGCGAACTGGGCCGACGCTCGTCCACGGCACTGCTTGTCCACTCGGCATTGATCCAGGCAGTGACCTTCCTGGTCCGCCCTGCTGCCACCTATCGGGCCCTTGAACTTGATGTTCCGCCGTTTGCGTTGGGTGTCCTCGCAGCCAGCTATGCGGTTTTCCCGTTGCTGCTGGCGCTGCCAATCGGCGGACTTGTGGACAGATTGGGTGAGCGCCGCCTCATGGCGATCGGGGCCGCCGTCGTTCTTGGTTGTTCTGCTTTCCTGCTGTTTTGGGGAACGTCGGTGGCTGCGCTGGTGGCCGGCACAGCGCTTCTTGGGGCGGGGCAATTGGCGTGCGTGGTAGGCCAACAGGCGGTGGTGGCGAACAACGCGGCGTCGTCGCGCCTGGACTCGGCATTCGGGTATCTGACGTTCGCCGCCTCACTGGGCCAGGCCCTCGGACCGTTGGCCATCTCAGTGGTGGGCGGCGCGACCGTGCACCCGAACACCGAGGCCATCTTCATCCTTTCGGTCGGCATGAGCCTGGTGCTGTTCTTGACCACGTTCGTGATTTCCCGCAAAGTCAGCGGCCGGACAAACAGGGCCAAAGCCAGGAACGCGCCCAAGGGCGGGGCGATCGCGTTGCTGAGAACACCGGGCGTCGCCCGGGCGCTTGCCACGAGCGCGACGGTTCTGGCCGTCGTCGACCTGACCGTCGTTTACCTTCCCGCCCTCGGTGCCGAACGCGGCCTGACGGCGGCCACCGTGGGTCTGATGCTGACTGTCCGTGCGTTGTTCTCCATGGTTTCCCGCATCGGCCTCGGCAGCATGTCGCGCAAGCTGGGACGTATGAAGCTGCTGGTCCTGAGCCTGGCCATCTCCACCGTGGCCCTGGCAGTGGCGGCCATTCCGATGCCGGCGTGGCTGCTGTTCGTTGTCATGGCGTTCCTGGGCCTGGGGTTGGGAATCGGGCAGCCCCTGACCATGTCGTGGCTTTCAGCGCAGGCCCCCGCCGGCCAACGGGGTCGCGCGCTGGCCTTGAGATTGGCGGGCAACAGGGTTGGCCAAGTGGTGCTGCCCAGCGCCATCGGTGTTGTCGCCGTCGGAATGGGCGCGGCGGGAGTGTTCCTGGCGTCCGCAGTTGCCGTGGGCGGAACGATGCTGCTGCTGCGGGGTGTCCGACTGGACGACTGATTTCGCCGTCACGTTCTGCCCCTTGGCCGCACTGCTCATTAGGCGGGAAAGTAAGGGGGCGGTTCCCAGTGGAGAAATGCACAGTGTTCGGGATGGCAGATCCGGATGCCTTGCCGGTGCGGTACTACAAGGCGTGGGAGTACTTCCTGCCGGGCGATGAAGTCGACGTCAGGAACGCCGGTGGTGTCCCCACCCCCGGACTGGTCGTGGCGGTCATGCCGGACGGCAGCGGAATATGGGTCTACATCAACGGCGTCGGGCAACGGCTTTTCGGCGTAGATGAAGACGTGGACATCACGGTCACCGGGACTCCGGCAGGCGCCGGCCGGGAGAATGCATGAAATCGCACCTGACAGCGCCCCGCCCCTACTCCGCGAACAGCGCCGCCAGGTCCTCAGCGGTCAAAGAACCGCCGGCCAACGCGTCGCCTTCCATGACATCCGCGAACAACTGCGACTTCTTGGCCTTCAGCGCCATGACCTTCTCTTCGATGGTGTCCTTCGCGACGAGCCGGTAGACCATCACGTTCCGGGCCTGTCCAATGCGGTGCGTGCGGTCCACGGCTTGTGCCTCCGACGCGGGGTTCCACCAAGGATCCAGCAGGAACACGTAGTCCGCCTCGGTCAGGTTGAGCCCGAAGCCGCCGGCCTTCAACGAAATCAGGAACACCGGTGCTGAACCGTTCTTGAACTCGCTCACGACGTCGCCGCGGTTGCGGGTGCTGCCGTCGAGGTAGCAGTACTCCACGCCTTCCTCGTCCAAGCGCTCGCGGACCTTCCCAAGGAAGCCGGTGAACTGGCTGAAGATCAGCGTGCGGTGGCCCTCGGAGATCACGTCCTCCAGTTGCTCAAACAACACGTCGAGCTTGGATGAGCGCACACCGGACAGCGAGGAATCCACCAACGATGCATCCAGGCTCAGCTGCCGGAGCAGGGTCAGGGACTGGAAGATCGTGAAGCGGTTCTTGTTGACGTCGTCGATCAGTCCCAGGATCTTCTGCCGTTCGCGCTGAAGATGCGTTTGGTAGACCTTCTGGTGCCGCGGGTTCAGCACCACTTCAAGGACCTGTTCCTGCTTCGGCGGCAGGTCCTTGATGACCTGCTCTTTGGTGCGGCGCATCATGAGCGGACGGACACGACGCCGGAGCTTGCCCAGTTGCGCGGAGTCACCGTTCTTCTCCACGGGCTTTTGGTAGTTTTCGGCAAACCTCTTGGGGCTCGGGAACAGGCCCGGCGCCACGATGGAGGTCAGTGCCCAGAACTCCATGAGGTTGTTCTCCAGCGGGGTACCCGTGATGGCCAGCTTGAACCTTGCCGGGAGCTTCCGAGCGCACTGGTACGCCTTGGACTGGTGGTTCTTCACGAACTGGGCCTCGTCGAGCATCAGCCCGGCCCATTGGAACGAGGCGTAGGCATCGTAGTCAATGCGGAAGAGCGCGTACGAGGTGATGACGACGTCGGCACCCGTCAGTGCTTCCGACGGCGCCATGCCGCTCTTCGCGAAAGTCTCACCAACGGTGCGGACCACCAGCCCCGGGGCAAAGCGCTCCGCTTCAAGTGCCCAGTTGCTGACAACACTGGTGGGCGCAACCACCAGGAAGGGAGCCCGGGGGATCACGTCAGCAGAGGCACCCTGCGCAGCGGTCGCTGTCTCAGCGGCCAGGTCCTTCGCCGCGCAGATCAGCGCGATTGCCTGCACGGTCTTGCCCAGGCCCATGTCGTCGGCGAGCACACCGCCGAGGCTGTGCTTGTACAGGAAGCTGAGCCAGTTGAAACCTTCGAGCTGGTACGGACGAAGCTCAGCGTTAAGTCCGGCCGGAAGCGGCAGTCCGGTCACGCCGTCGTCGAGCAGTCCGCCTACAGCCTCGCGCCACGCGGCGGCCTGTTCATCCACGATCCCCAGCTGCGCCAGCTCGTCCCAGAGCCCGGCCTGGAAACGGCTGATCTGCAGGGTGCCGTCCTTGTTGTCCGGGTTGTCCTGCAGGGAACGGGCTTCGTCGATCAGGGCCCGCAGCTGGTGGAGTTCGGGCAGATCCAGCGAGAAGTAGGCGCCGCTGGGCAGCAGCATGCGGCTCATCCCGGCTGCGAGTGCCGAGAACACGGCGGCGAATGAGACGGGTTCGCCTTCGAGTGTGATGACGATACCGAGGTCGAACCAGTCGCCGCTGGCCGTCTCCTTGGTGGAGATGGACACAACAGGTGCTTCGGCGGCTTCGCGGTAGTCGGCGATGTCGCCGGATGTTTCAACGACGACGTCGGGCAGGTCCTTGAGCGCGGGCAGCACCTCTTCCGTGAAGGCCAGCGTGTCCAGTCCACCCAGTTCAGCGGTAGCTGCCAGGCGCGGAGCACCCCAGCCGCCGGTGGCGGACTCGGCGAGCGCCGGGACCACGTCCCACGGCCGGCCGAGTGACTCCAGGATTCGGGCTTCTTCGGGATCGTCGCGGTAGCCGCGGTCGTCGGGGTGGCGCCAGAGTGGCTGGGCCGTGACGAGGGTGCCGGACTTGTAGTGCCACTCCCAGTGCAGCCGAACCTTGTGGTCGTTGCCGTAATTGGCCAGCAGGGACAGTGTGGGGACCGCCAAGGTGGGCAGTTCGACGGACTCGTCAGCGGCCTGCACTGGCGTCGATTGCCGCAGCTTGGGGTAGAACGAGGTGAGGAAGCGGCTTTCGTCTTCGGCCGGGATCTGGAGTGTCTGGCCTTCGGTGACGAATTCCAGCAGCTCGTCGCTGATGCCGCCCTCGATCGGTGCGAGGGTGATCAGGTTTTTCTGCTGTGGCACGCCGGGCAGGGTGTCGCCGGCGTGGGTGAAGAAGATGCCGTTGGCCGGCTTTCCCAGGAAGCCAACGGTTCCCGGGTCCACCGCTTCCCCGCCCAGGGTGACGGACGGCGCGAGCTGCAGCCCGCCGTCGGGCGTTGTGCTTTCGGTTCCGTCCGCGTCAAGGCGCGCCAAACTAAGTCCGACGACGGCGGACTGGGTCTCGACGCGGACGGGCTCGCTCCCAGCGGAGTGGATGAGGGGGATGCCGGCTTTCGCGGCGTCGGCCAGGAGGGTCCACAGGTTCTTGGCGGCGAAGTCGTTGAGGCTCAGCCACATTGCCCCGGAGGGTTGCTGGCGTCCGTTGCTGGAACCGTGCGCGGCCAGGAATGTTTGGAGCCACTCGACGTGGACTTCATTGAATTCGCGCCGGAAGCTGATGTAGCTGAGGTTGTTCCAGGACACGTCGCCGCGGATCCATTTGCCTTTGGCGCCCATCATGACGGGGCGGGCCTTGAGCTGGCGGACGCTGCGCATGGGGTCGCGGCGTCCTGTGTAGGAGAAGTGGGCCGCGGGCTCTTCAATTTCGAATTGGAGGGCGAGCGGGATTCCTGCCGCGCTGGGTGCGGTTCCGGGCTTGGCGATCAGCCTGTTGAGGGCTTGTTCCCAGGCAGGCCGGGCCGAGCCGCCCTGTTCCATGGCGCCGTGCCGCGACGTTTGGATTCCGGGCGCCTGCGACAGGAGCTGGGAACGGATGGTGGGGTGGTCCTCGGCGGTGAAGAGCAGCGCGGCGACGTGCTTGCAGTCCTTCCGGACCGGGCAACTGCAGATACCCACAGTGCAGCTCCAGCCGGCGGGCTTGCGGACCAGTTTGGCCGACGTCGAATAGGGTTGCGGGCCGCTGCCCCGAACCTTGCCGAGGAGGAGCCCGGTTGCCGCGTCGAAGGAAATCCCGCTCACGCGGCTGCCCATGGCATAGGCCAGTCCGGCCGCCAGGGAGCGGTCGTTAATGGCAGGAGTCTGAATGGCCAGTTCCCAGGATTCGTCTGTGTGGGACGGCATGCGTCGGGCTACTTTCGGCAGGAGGTTATCTGCTCAATCTTAGTCAGCAGAAAACAGCTCCCAAACTTCGCCCTCCGTTAACCTCAACCTCGATTGCCGCGCCGCTCCCACGCGTACGTTGAAAGTGTCCGGAGCACCATCAGCTTTCAGCAGTGAGGATTCCCCATGACTACCAACGAGTACCCCGTCGTCCTGAACAAGACCGGATTCGAAGCCGGCAATGCGGATGTTGTGGATTCCAACGTCAACGTCGTGAACCAGATGTACCAGGAGCTCCTCAACAGCGACGAAATCGCGCTCCCTGCGCTCAACAGCTACTTTGTGGATTTCTACCTGACGCAAGCGCTGTCCGGCGGCTTCGCCCAGTACGTCTTCACCGCGCCGGAGCGTGAGGAAGTTGATGAGTATGTCCGCGCCGGGCTCGAAGCCATGGGCGCTGAGCGGCACCTGGATCTCTTCAACCGAACGGCTGCGGCGTTTGACGCGCTGACGGAAGAGGAAGCAGAGGCCTACCTGGACGGCGAACTGGATGAGTCCGAGACTCCCGTTCCCGCGGTTGTGGCCTTGGACGAACTCGACGGCGAGTTCGAAGCCTTGCTTGAGGAAGAGGACATCATCGATCTCAACGCTGCCTACCTGCGCGACCAGTCCGAGCTCCTGGTTCTTTCCGAGGATGAGATCGAGGAACACATCGCTGCCCGCGTGGCCCAAATCCCGGACCTGGCCGAGCGCCAGGCAGAGGCAGAAGAGGAAGCACTGGCCAACGCTCCCGAGTTCGAGGTCATCATCCGCGAATTGTGCGATGTGGCCGGCTACTCCTTGGAGAAGATCACCATGGGCAATCCCAACTACGAGCACGACGGCGTGAAGACCCTCGCCTGGCACTTCTCCACCGACCACGGGGACTACCTCATGATCGAGGACGACGACGAGGCCTTCATGATCCACCCGGAGACGAAGGAAATCATCGCGGCCGTGGAGTTCGAAGAGTCTGAGGAATTCGCGGACGCCTAAACCGCCCCGATGTAGCCGAAAACGCCGGAGCGCTGCGGATTCGCCGTGGCGCTCCGGCGATTTCGGCGCGCTCCGGCGTTCTGGACGTGCTCCCGCGTTGTGGGGCTAGCTTGTCCTGGCCCGGCTGAGCTTGACGAAACCCCAAACTATGGAGGCCTGCCAGCAGACGAGCAGGCCGATCCAGATCCAGTCAAAGCCGCGGTTTGCCGCGTTGATGGCCATGGCTATCAGCCCCAAAGTCCAAGCGACCTCCTGCAATGCAAGGAATCCCAGGTTTGGCGGTGTCTTCGCTGTGTTTTTCGCTGCCATCTTCCCTCCCCAATGAGTAAATGGCAGTCTAACGGACGGGCGAAACCGTACCGGGCTCAGTATCCGGATGCCGCGGCGCCCTTGACCATCTCCCCGCTCGGGCTGACCAGGTACCAGACGCCGCCCACGCCCTGTCCGGTGACGTCGCCGGCCGCTTTGTCCTTGGCGTAGTAGTACAGGGGCATGCCGTTGAGGGTGACTTGCTTCTTCCCGTCAGGCGTTGCGATGGTGCCCACCGTTCCGGTGACGCCGTCAACGCCGGGCGCGTCCGACGTCGTGGTGAAGACGGGCCAGGCCTGCAGGCAGGCGCCGGTGCACGCGCTGGTGCCCGAGTCCTTCACGTCCTTGGTAAAGAAGTAGAGGCTCATCCCTTTGCTGTCCACCACGATCTGCCCCGCGCTGGACGACGCCGTCTTCATCTCAGCACCAGCTGCGGTGCTGGCGGCCGGGGACGAGGACGCCGCGGACGGGGGAGCGGAAGTACTTGTTCCCGAACTGCCGCCGCACCCCGCCAGTGCTGCCGCAACGATCAATGCACCCAATCCAAAGCCAACTTTGTTCTTCATGTCCAGCTCCTTGAGACGAGCCGGTCGGGAGGGCCGGCGCTAACCCCTACGACGCCGGACGGGTGAGAATGGTTCATGCTTGCTGAACCTTTTTGGGGCTCGGCGCGTCGTATAGGCGAAGGGCTGCGGAAACAGGACGAGGAGGTGCCGATGCCGTTGGACGAAGACGTGGTGGCTGCGATTTACCGCGATCACGGCACGGCGCTGAAGAGGTTTGTCATCAGCTGTACCTCGGACTCCCATCAGGCCGACGACGTTGTGCAGGAAACCATCCTCAGGGTTTGGCAGCATGCACCACAGATCACAGGAAGCCTGCGCAGCTACCTCTTCCGGACAGCGCGGAACGTCATCATCGACAACTACCGCAAAGCCCAGAGGCGTCCGCACGAGACCGGCGAATACGACCTCCCGGACAACGCAGCCGCCGAACGCGTGGACGAGCTCCTGAACCGAGTACTCATGGAAGAGGCGTTGCTCCGGCTCAGCGTCGAGCACCGCGAGGTCCTGGTGGCCTTGCACTATCAACGGTTCACCGTGGTGGAGGCGGCGCTTCAGCTGAACATCCCGGCCGGAACAGTGAAATCCCGGGCTTTCTACGCAGTGAAGGCCCTCCGAACAATCCTCGATGAAATGGGGGTGGAACGATGAACGGCAACCCCGTCCACCAATTGCTGGGCGCCTACCTCCTGGGAGGTTTGGAACCCGGCGAAGCCCGCACGTTTGAGGACCACCTCGAATCATGCGCTGACTGTCGGCGTGAACTGGAAGAACTCGCCAGCTTGCCTGCACTCCTGGACGCCGTGCCCGCTGCCGACGCGGTGGCCCTCACCGCCGCCGGGGCCACACCCCTTGCACCGCTGGCAATGGAACCGGAGCCGCTCCCGGAAAAGGTCCTGGTTGACCTGGCGGTCCGAAGGCGGAAATCACGACGCCGGTGGGCAGCTTTTGTTGGCGCTGTCGCCGCTGCTTGCCTCGCGGTCGGGTTCCTGGCCGGACCGTTGTTGAACCAGCCTCCGAAACCGGATGCCAGCTATTCGGTGCAGTCGGACGGCGGTTTGCAGCTGACGGTGGACATGGTCAAGAAGACCTGGGGCACTGAGCTTGAAGTTGAGGGCCGGAGCATGCCGCTTGAGGGCACTCTCTATCTTTGGGTCAAGGGCCGCGACGGCGCCGAAGAGCGCACCTGCGGCTGGACGGCCACGCCGAGTGGACGGATCAAGATCACCGGTGCCACACCCGTTCAGTTGGCGGGGATCGCCGGGGTTGAGCTGCGTGACGAGGCCCAGAAGACGGTGGCGTCCATTTCGGTGCCGTGAAACCAGGTGCCTTAAACCAGGTGCCGTGAAGCTAGGCGCCGGCGCCTTGGGCTTTCAACTCAGCCACCAACGCAGGGTCCTCGCAAGCACGGGCGAACGCTTCGATCCGTCGTTCGATCTCCCTGCCCAGGAGCCAGCCGCCGACTCTCTCGGCGACGGGCTTGATGAGAGCCGGCCGGCACGAAAAGGTGTACTTCCAGACTGCCCGGGTGCCGCCGTCGTCCGGGGTGAACCGCCAGCCGCCGCCGAAGTTCTCAAAAAACCACGGACCGGACACCATGGTCATGCCCACATTTCGCGGGGGAGCGTAGGAGACGTATTCGCTGACCATCTTCAATCCCATGCGCGAAACGGTCCGGGTCCGCACACCCTTTCCGGCTGCTTGGGCACCATCCATGAATGCCTGCGCGGAAATGAAAGGATCCCACTTGAGCCGGAACGCGCCGGTTGTCTGGGAGAGGGCAAAAGCTGTTTCAGGATCCAAACGGATGAAGCGTTCCGCGCGTACCTGTGGCATCAGAATCCCTGCCCTGATCCGAGTACCAGGAACACCATGAAGGCAATGCCGAAGACGTTGACCGCCATGATCGCCAGCCCGATGATTCCAGTGATGCGTCCGGCGTTCATACGCCCGGCCCGGAAGACGGCAATGAGGCCACTGATGACGGCCACAATGGACAGCAGGACGGCCACCCCGGCCAGAACCAGGGCTCCGATCCACCAGGCGTCGTTATCCGGGTTGTAACGGCTTAGTGACGAGGCGATGGCCGCAAGGCCAAGGGGAATACTGACCACCGCGGCAATCGGCGACAAGACTGCGGAGACGATGCTGGTGATGCCGGCGCCCAGACCCCGGGTGCCTTGTCTCTGCGGCTGTTGGTAGTAGTCGATCGGTGGCTGGTAGCTCATGATTCCCCCAAAGTCCGTTGGCTAAAGCTTGCGGTACGTGAGGTCGAAGATCATACGCCCGGCCTCGTGCGCTTTGTTCTCAAAGCTCGTGCGGATCCGGCCCTCGAACCGGGGAGCCCAGCCGCCTTCTTCGTCCACTCCCTCATTCGGGCCGGTGTGCTCGGTACTGACCGGCGCGCGGCCCTCCCTGACGGGCGCACCGCCCACAACGGACTCGACGCCGGACTGCCACACTTGCGTCAACGGGCTCTCCTCGCCGCTGCGCTCGCCTTCGTGCATGTTCTCGAACTCCGTGGATCCCGCCAGGACTTCCCGGACGTGCACGGCATAGTTGGACCAGTCCGTGGCGATCCTCCAGTAGCCGCCCTTCTGGAGGGCTTTGGCAGCAACGGAGGCGAAGGCCGGCTGGATGAGACGGCGCTTGTGGTGCCGTGCCTTGTGCCAGGGGTCAGGGAAGAACACCCATAGTTCGCTGACCGACCCTGCAGGCAGCATCGATTCGAGGACCTCGGGTGCGTTGGCTTCCACCACGCGCACGTTGGTCAGGCCCCGGCTGTTGATCTTGATGATGGTGTTGGCCAGCCCGGGTGTGTAAACCTCGACGGCAAGGAAGTCCTTGTCCGGGTTCTGCTCGGCGGCGTGAACCACGGCGTCGCCCAGTCCGGAACCGATCTCGACAATCAAGGGCGCCTTCCGCCCGAAGACAGCCTCGGCGTCGAAGGTGTAATCCGGGTGCACGGAGGTGTTGGCGACATGACGGGGGACCTGGATGGCCCAGCGCTCCGCGTACTCTTCCCAAGCCGCCTGCCTCCGACCCTGCAGGCGTGTGCCGCGGCGCACGAAACTGACCGGGCGGCCACCGTAGGTACCGAAGGAAGCCTGGCTGCCGGGGGTGACAGGGCGCGGGGAATCTGGGGTTTCACTCATCCTTTCCAGAATACTTGGGTTCGGGCAGGGGGCTCTGCCGAGGGGGCGGGCGCTTGTCTTTGGACGAAGCATCACCATCAAAATAAGGGGAGTGTTAGGCTCGGCTCCAATGACGCGCTTACTGGTCTTGGAGGCGCTCACTGGTCTTGGGGGAAAGCATGGGAAGCTTGCGGTCATTTGCGTTCAAGTCGGCGGCACTGGGCGCCTTGTTGTTGGGCTCGACGACCTTGGGCGCGGCTCCCGCTGCAGCGGACTACCAGGATTGGGTTCCGCCGATCTTCGGCATGCCCTACGTGGGTTCCGAACTGACCATCGGCAGCGCCGACCATGGGCTGCAGGTGTGCCCGCCCACAGCTGAGGCCCCGCATGGCTTCGTCATGGAGTGGCTGAGCAACGGCGAGCCACTGCCTGCCGGGCGTCAGGGCGAATCCCTGAAACTGCTCCCCGAAGACCGTGGAAACCGTATTTCGTTCACAGCCCACGGCGTGTGCTCCGAAGAGGAAGTTTTCCGGAGCGATGAAACAGCTCCGATCGCCGCCTCCAGCCGTTCCATGGGCTGGACCGGGCGCGGCAACTTTGAGCTCCTGGGCCGCACGGATAACGGCACGTTGGTCCTCTATCCGCATGCTTATACGTCCGAATACCGAATGTGTCCTTCCGGCGCCGGGTGCACCTATTACAACCACACGATCGAAGAACCAAGAGTGGTTGGCCGGGGCTTCGGCATTTTCGACATCGTTTTCTCCACCGGTGATTTCGACGGCGACGGAAACAACGACCTCCTGGGCCGTGACAGCGCTGGAACCCTGCACATCTATCCAGGCGATGGGGAGGGCGGCTGGCTTCCGCCCAGGCAAGTTGGCTGGGGCTGGAACATCTTTGACACTGTCGTCGGCCCGGGGGACTTCGACGGTGACGGAAACAACGACGTCCTGGCCCGGGACTCCGCCGGAGACCTCTACCTATACCCGGGAGACGGCGACGGCGGCTGGCTGACGCCATCACGCGTTGGGACCGGCTGGGACGTGATGAACAAGATCGCCACCCCCGGCGATACCGACGGCGATGGCGCTGTGGACATCTATGCCAGGGACGGCGCCGGCATCCTGCACCAGTACCCCGCAGACGGAAACGGTGGCTGGAAGCCGCCGTCGATCGCGGGCCACGGTTGGGAGCTCATGACCGAAATCAGCGGAGCCGGCGTCTACGAACCGCTCTACGGAAACCGGTACTCGGCCCTGAAACCCCTCAACGACATTGTGGCGATCGATGAAACAGGCGATATGCGGCTCTTCCTGAATTCGGAGTTCGGAGCGGGCCTGTTCGGAAACACGCACATAGGCGTGGGCTGGGGTTACTTCGACACCCTGATCTAGCCCGCAACTGAGGTCGCGTGCTGGTCACAATGACCCCATCACGCGTCCCCAACACGTGGCTGACAGAATAGGACGTGTGACCTCCTCGAAGATGCCCGGCTACCCAGAGAAATCCGTCCTGCCCGAGATTGCGGCCGATGCAGAGATCGATGAAGAACCGGCCGCCGGCCCCACGCAGCTCCGGGGCAGGAGAGGCCTGGTCTACCTGGGCATCTGCCTGGTACTGATCGGGCTGAACCTCCGAACGGTCTTCTCCAGCTTCTCCGCGGTCCTTCCGGAAATAACGTCCGACGCCGGTCTGCCGGGTTGGTCGCTGGTAGTCCTCACCACGGTGCCGGTCACTTTGCTTGGCGTCTTCGCGCCCCTTGCCCCCATCCTGGCCCGCAGGTTCGGCGCGGAACGGGTGCTCCTGGGCGCCATGGCTGTCCTCACTGCGGGCCTGCTGCTCAGGCCCGTGGACGTACCCGGAGTGGGCCATCTCCCGGGGCTTCTCGCGGGCACGGCGGCCTGTGGTGCTGCGATTGCGCTGTGCAACGTGCTCCTGCCGGGCGTGGTCAAGAGGGATTTCCCGCACCGCCTCGGCTTGATGGGCGGCCTCTACACCACAGCGATCTGCGCGTCCGCGGCCTTGGGCGCGGGGTTCACGTATCCGGTCTTTACGGCAACCGGCCAGTGGACTTCGGCGCTGTGGTTCTGGGTGGTGCCTGCCGCCGTCGTGCTTTTGCTGTTCCTGCCGCTGGCCATCAAGCAACCGTCGGTAAGGCACCAAGCCGTCCATGGTGGCGTGAACGTCTGGAAATCGGCCGTGGCCTGGCAAGTGACGATGTTCATGGTGCTGCAGGCGATGATGTCCTTCAGCGTGTTCGCGTGGATGGCGCCGATCCTGCGCGACCGGGGCATCGACGGTGCAACGGCCGGGCTCATTGTTTCGGTGTCGATCGTGCTGCAGATGCTCGGCTCCCTGTTTGCCCCGGCCCTGGCGACGCGTTTCAAGGATCAACGGATCATCAACATGGTGGTGGCGTTGATGACCGGCGGTGGTTTCGCACTGACGATCTTCGGTCCCACTGAACTGATCTGGGTCTGGACGGGCCTCAACGGGCTGGGGCAAGGCTCGCTCACAGCAGTGGCCCTCACCATGATCATGGTTCGCACCCGCGACGCCCACACGGCCGCGCACCTTTCGGGAATGATGCAGGGCGTGGGCTACGGGGTTGGTTCGGTCGGCACTCTCATGGTGGGGCAACTCCATCAGGCCACCGGCGGGTTCGCAGCCGCCGGAATCCTGTTCCTGGTGGTCGGTTCGCTCGCGGCTTTCTTCGGCTACCGGGCCGGCCGCGACCGCTTCGTTTAACGTTGCGAGGCCCACTCTGCGTCCCCACCGCCCGGGTTTGGGAATAGCGTGCAGAGCGGGCCTCGCAACGAAGTAGCTAGACGGTCAGGTCCTTGCCCTTCGTCTCCGGGATGGAGACAGCGAACGCGATACCCACCAGCAGCAGGATCACGGCGTACACATTGAAGAGGTAGCCCTGTCCGATGGTGCCGAGCCAGGTCTGCAGGTACGGGGCCGTGCCACCGAAAACCGCCACGCAGATGGAGTACGGAACGCCGACGCCGATGGTGCGGATGTGGGTCGGGAACAGTTCGGCGTACACGGCAGGGACGATCGCTGCGCTGCCGGCGATGAAGAACAGCATCACGGACATCGACACCGCCAACTGCCACGGAGAGTCCTTGAGCAGCCACGTCATGGGGAAGTGCAGCAATGCAGCGCCAGCGGAGGAGGCGATCAGCACCGGCTTGCGTCCGATCCGGTCCGACATTTTGCCCCAGAACGGCAGCGCCGCGATGAACACCACGTTGGCAATCACGCCGGCCCACAACGCCGCGCCGCGGTCCATCTTCAACGAGGTTGCGGCGTAGCTCGGTGCCACGACGCCCCAGATGTAGTAGACAACCGTCAGGCCAACGGTGAGGCCGATGACCTGCAGGGCCTGCTTGCGGTACTTGACGATCTGCGGCCAGATGGCCAGGCGCTTCTCCTGCGGAGCTTCGGCCTCAAACGCTTCGGTTTCCTTCATCTTGGCCCGCATGAACAGTGCGTAGATGCCCAGTGCGCCGCCGATCAGGAACGGGATGCGCCAACCCCAGGCGCTCATGTCGCCCTTGCTCAGGACAGCGGTGAGGATGGCACCCAGCAGCGTCCCGGCCAGGATTCCGGCGGTGCCGGAGGTGTAGATGAGGGTCGCCCAGAAGCCTCGGTGTTCCTTGGGTGCCATCTCGGACAGGTACGTTTGCGACGACGGCAGCTCGCCACCGTGGGCGAGGCCCTGGATGAGCCGGGCAACCAGCAACATCACCGAGGCGAAGGCGCCGACCGATTCGAACGTGGGCGCGACACCGATGAGGAGGCTGCCCACAGCTCCGAGTGCCACAGCGACGGTCATGGACGTCTTGCGGCCGATCCTGTCACCGATCCAGCCGAACACGAACCCGCCGAACGGCCGGGCAACGAACCCGACGGCGAAGATCGCCAACGTGGACAGCACGGCTGAGGTGGGGTCGGCGCTGCTGAACAACGCGCTCGCGATGAACGGCGAGAACGTGGCGTAGATGGCCCAGTCGTACCACTCGACGGCGTTGCCGATGCCGGTGCCGACCAATGTCCGCACATGCGACTTGTGGGCCTTGACGTCCGTGGACGTTCCAACGGTGGTGGTCATGTGATTCTCCAAGGGGGGTGGGGAGGCTAGTTGCCGGAGAGGGTTGCGATGCGGGATACGGCGAGCTCTGCATACAGCGCGGCACCGTCGGTGAGGACGCCGTCGTCGAACGTGGCGTAAGGGGAGTGGTTGAACGGCGACGTCGTGTGGTCGGCTCCGGGAGCGACGGCACTGAGGCCCACGAACGTGCCGGGGACCTCGGCGAGGACGCGGGAGAAGTCCTCCGAACCGCTCAGGGGAGTGGCCATGCGGGTGTACCGGGACTCGCCGAACATCCCGGCGATGACCTTTTCGGCGGTGGCGGTCTCGTCGTCGTTGTTGATGGTGAGGGGGTATTCCTCCTGGTAATGCACGTCAGCCTCCAGGCCGTGGGCTGCGGCAATACCGTGCAGCAGCCGGGGTACTGCTTCCATCATCTTCCGGCGGGACTCCTCGGAGAAGGTCCGGATGGTGGCTTCGATCCGTGCGGTCTCGGGAATCACGTTGCGCTTGGTTCCGGCGTGCAGGACGCCGACGGTCAGGACGACGGGGTCGAACATGTTGAACTGCCGCGTGACCATCACCTGCAGGGCGGTGACCATTTCGGCGGCGGCTGTGACGGGATCCTTGGCGGAGTGGGGCGCTGAACCGTGGCCCCCCGCGCCCAGCACGGTCACCACGAGGCCGTCCGAGGAGCTGAGCATGACTCCGGGTTTGGTGACGAACTGCCCGTGCGGCTCCAGTGAGGAGAAGACGTGCATCCCGTAGGCGGTGTCCGCGCGTCGGCCCGCGGCGTCTAGGACGCCCTCCTTGATCATGTAGCTGGCACCGTCGAAGCCTTCTTCGCCCGGCTGGAACATCAGGATGACGTCGCCGGCCAGTTGCTCCCTGCGCTCGGCCAGGAGGGTGGCAGCGCCGGCGAGCATGGAGGTGTGGAGGTCGTGGCCGCAGGCGTGCATCGCGCCGTCCACGCGGGAGGTGTAGTCAACGCCGGTGTTCTCCTGCACGGGGAGACCATCCATGTCGGCGCGCAGGAGGACCACGGGCTTCTCAGCCGAAGCGTGGGCCGCACCTCCTCGCAGTACTGCGGTGACCGACGTCGTTTCCTTCCCCAGGGTGATCTCGTACGGAAGTCCGTCCAGTGCCTTGAGCACCTTCTCCTGCGTGCGGGGGAGCTGCAATCCGATCTCCGGTTCGCGGTGGAGGTCGTGGCGGAGGCGGACGATGTCCCCTTGCAGTTCTTTGGCGTCGGCGGCGAGTGTCATGAAGTCTCCTGATCCATAAGGTGATGTGTTCCTTATGCCATTTTGTGGTGACCTGCTTCACATGCTCGAAAACAACTGTAAATATGCATTTTGCTGCTTGCAGCACACGATTCATGCACGCTTCTGGGAGAATCAGCTCATGGAACTCAGCGAAGAAGATCTGCGTTTGGTCAACGCCTTGCAGATATCGCCCCGGATCAGTTGGTCCGACGCCGGCAGCGTCCTGGGCGTCCACGCCACCACCCTGGCATCCCGCTGGGACCGCCTGAGGGCTGCGGGCGCTGCCTGGACCACGGCGCATCTGATGGGCGATCCCAAGGACATGTGCTTGGCCATGGTGGACATCGACTGCGAAATGCACCTCAGGCCCGAGGTGACCGCCGCCGTCGCGCAACTGCCCGAGGTCATCACAGTGGAAGAAGCTGCCAGTAACCGCGACCTGACACTGACGGTCATCACCCAGGACCTGGAACAGTTCAGCACGCAGGTGTTGCCTCGGCTCAAGGAAGTACGGGGACTCACCAAGTACCACACGGCTCTCTGTACACGGATCCACACCAGCGGCTACGCGTGGCGGCTCAATGTGCTCAGCAAGGCGGAACAGCAGGCATTGCGGTCGCTGGCGGGACCTGAATCCGCCAACCCTTCTTCTCCCGACACCGTCGTGGCGCCCTTGCCGGAGACGCACCTGGCGCTCATCCCGTTCCTTGCCCGGGACGGCCGCGCCACTGCGGCCGAGATCGCTCGGGCGCTGGACCGGAATCCAGCCACCGTGCAGCGCCAACTGGGACGCGTCCTGGCCAGCCGCATGCTGTCCTTCCGCTGCGAAATAGCCCAGCAGTACTCAGGCTTCCCCATCACCGTCCAATGGTTCGCCAATGTCCCGGCAGGTCAGCACGAGGCCGCAGCCACCGAGCTCAGGGCCATCCGCAACATCCGCTTCTCCGCATCCACCACGGGGCGCACCAACTTCACCATGATCATGTGGCTGCGCTCCCTGGCGGATGTCATGGAAATGGAGCTCACCATCCAGCAGCGGATCCCCGGCATTGAATTGGTGGAAAGCGTGGTGATGCTCAATACGGCAAAACGGGTGGGGTGGATGCTGAACCCGGACTCGACCGCCACGGGAACAGTCGTACCGCCCTACGGAGACCTGCTGCCGGAGGGCGCCTAAGCCCGCTTCGTGGCCCTCAGGACAGTGTCCAGGGTGGTGCCCGATTCACCGCTGGGACCCGAAGCCGTCCGCGCCCTGTCCGTCAGCACGTGGACGAACCACGGCTCGGTATCTAGCCGCAGGGCTCCCGCCAGCTGCTCCGGAGTGAAGAAAAGCCCGGCCTCGTGGTGGTGCTGGCTCCAGGACGGCAGGCCGTGCGGGTGATGCCCCACCACCAGCAATGTCCCGCCAGGCGCCACAGCCCCGGCGGCCGAGGTGACCGAATCACGCCACGGCAGCAGGGGCGAATGCAGGAACTGTGCCGAGACCAGATCGAAGTCCGGCTGCGGCTCCCATTCCGTCAGGTCCTGCTGCTGCCACGTGATCCGGTCAGCGACGCCTGCTTCCTCGGCGTGCGCGGCCGCGCGTTCAAGCGCGACGGCGGACACGTCCAGGGCGGTAACCGTCCAGCCCTGCTTCGCGAGCCAGATAGCGTCCCCGCCTTCCCCGCAGCCCAAATCGAGGGCCTTGCCGGGCTTCAGGTCCTTGGCTTCGGCCACCAGCTGCGCGTTCGGATTCCCGCTCCAGATCTTCGGCCGCTCCCGATACATGCCGTCCCACATGTCCACGGCGTTGTCCGCATCTTTATGGAGGTTCAAGCCACCTTGCTGGGCGCCTTCGTGGGTGTGTTGGCCGTGCTGGTGGGTGCCGCCGTCGTGCGTGTGTTCAGTCATGACCCAAGCGTGCCAAGAGGCTGCAGCGGAAGGCAATGCCTTTTGCTGTTTCGGCAAAGCCGGCAGGCAGTTTGGCTCTGCAGTCAGTTTGGCTAGTCCGGCAGCATCCACCGTTGTGCCCCGGCGCCCGACGCACCGAGTTCGTCCGACGGGTTCTGGAGCGTGCACGATTTCAAGCTCAGGCAACCGCAGCCAATACACCCGTCGAGGTCGTTGCGCAGGTGCTGCAAGGCCGCGATCCGTTGGTCGAGTTCCTCCCGCCAGCGCAACGACAACCTGCTCCAATCCCTCTTGGTGGGCGTGCGGCCTTCGGGCAATGAGTTCAGCGCCTCCCGGATGTCCTTGAGCGGCAGTCCCACCCGTTGCGAGGTCTTGATGAACGCGACGCGCCGGAGTGTGTCACGCCGGTACCGCCGTTGGTTGCCTGCTGTCCGCTCGGCTTCGATAAGCCCGTTGCGTTCGTAGAAATGAAGGGCCGACGGCGACACTCCGCTGCGCTCGGAGAGCTCACCAATGGTCAGTGGCCGGTGGGCGGAGGCGGTGGGCATGGACCTTCTTCCGGTAGGGGTGTGCTGGATTGACCTCAACATTAGTTGAGGTTCTAGGCTGGCGTCCATGACCTCAGACACCTCAACGGCCGGAATTCTGGGCCGCCCGTACCTCCTTGCCACCGTGGGGGCCTGCGCGCTGGTATTCCTCAGCGCGTTCGAGTCCCTCGCAGTGACAACCATCATGCCGCTCGTGAGCCGGGACCTGGACGGAGCCAGTCTCTACGCGCTTGCCTTCGCCGGACCACTGGCTACGGGCGTGATGGGTATGGTGGCGGCCGGCAACTGGTCCGACCGTCGAGGGCCGGCGGCGCCCCTGTACTCCTCGGTGGCACTGTTCGTTGCCGGCCTGCTGATCGCCGGCATGGCCGGAACCATGGAGATCCTGGTGCTCGGGCGCTTGGTACAGGGCCTGGGCGGCGGCGCGATGACCGTTGCCCTCTACGTGCTGGTGGCCCGTGTGTACCCACCCGGGCTGCACCCGAAAATCTTTGCCGCCTTCGCCGCGTCCTGGGTGGTTCCGTCGCTCGTTGGTCCGTTCGCCGCAGGTGTCGTGGCCCAGCTGAGCAGCTGGCACTGGGTCTTCCTGGGTGTCGTGGGCCTGGTGGTGCCAGCGCTGCTGATGGTGGTGCCGGCAGTCCGGGGCATGTCGTCCGAGCCTCCCGCCGAAACGGTTCCGTGGGCTCTCGGGCGCATGGGATGGGCGGCGCTCGCAGCTGTTGCCGTCCTCGGGCTTAACCTCTCCGCTGAGGTGCCGGGAGTTGGTGGGGTGATTGCCGTCGTCGCACTTGTCCTTGCCGTGGTGGCTGTCCGGCCGCTGGTGCCGCGCGGGACACTGACCGCCCGGCGGGGACTGCCCAGTGTGATCCTGGTCCGGGGCCTGGCGTCGGCGGCGTTCTTCGGGGCCGAGGTCTACCTGCCGTACCTGCTGACCGAACGCTATTCATTCACGCCCACGTTTGCCGGGCTGACACTGACCGGTGCGGCACTGGCGTGGGCCGGGGCGTCGGCGATCCAGGGGCGGCTTGGAACGCGTCTGGCTGATGACCTCGCCATCAAGATCGGTGCCTCGCTGGTGCTGGTGGCCATTGTCCTCACCCTCGTGACGGCCGCGCTGGCGCTGTCCGCCGCCGTTGCCATTGGCGGGTGGATCCTTGCCGGCGGCGGGATGGGACTGATGTACCCGCGCTTGTCCGTCATGACGTTGGCGCTGTCCACCGAGGAGAACCAGGGCTTCAACAGTGCGGCCATGTCCATCTCCGACTCCCTGGGCGGTGCGCTGTCCCTCGCCGCTACAGGACTGGTCTTTGCGGCATTCACGACGACGAACCCGTTTGCGGCGGTCTTCGCACTTACGGCGGTGATCGCCGTCGTCGGGGTTCTGATGGCGCCGAGGGTCGCCGCCCGCGCGGCCGCAACCAAGTCCCCGAACGTCGAACCGGAGCTCTCGCACCACGCCTGACCCGTTGTGGGGCCCGCTTTGCGCGCTTTGCAGGCCCGGAAGCACGCATAGCAGGCCCCGCAACGCCGGCCGGGTTAGTTGTGGGGCCCGCTTTGCGCGCTTTGCAGGCCCCGAAGCACGCATAGCAGGCCCCGCAACGCTGGCCGATGCAAGGTTCCACCCCCATCACTGCTAAGCTAGGAACACTTGATGTGCGGTGACGCCCTGAAGCAGGTGGCCTGAAAGGCTGCGCGACGGGGCATTTTTCATGTGAGAGGCACATCCTGCGTCGATGAACGCGTTCTATTTGGTCCCGGCCACCGCTGTTGCAGCGAACCGGTAGACCACCTGACTTTTCCTCGGCGAACCCCTGGCCCAACCGGCGTCGGGGGCCGATGTCCGCAACTGGACACCGCCCGAAAGACATGAAGTTTATGACTACTTTTGCTGCCCTTGGCACGCCCAAGGCCATTGCTGATTCCCTCGCTGCAGACGGCATCGAAGAGGCATTCCCCATCCAGGTGAAGACCCTCCCGGACACCCTCGCAGGCCGCGACGTCCTGGGCCGTGGCCGCACCGGCTCCGGCAAGACCATCGCTTTCGCCATCCCGCTCGTGGCCCGCTTGGCCGAGCGCGAAGCCAAGCATTTCCGCAAGCCCGGCCGCCCCATGGGCCTGGTCCTTGCACCGACGCGTGAACTGGCAACCCAGATCAACGCCACCATCGAACCGCTGGCCAAGGCCATGGGCCTGAACACCACGGTCATCTACGGCGGCATCTCCCAGGCACGCCAGGAGAAGGCGCTGCGCGCCGGCGTCGACATCGTCATCGCCTGCCCGGGCCGCCTCGAAGACCTGATCCGCCAGCGCATCCTGACCCTCGAAGCCGTTGAGGTCACCGTGCTGGACGAGGCCGACCACATGGCCGACCTCGGCTTCCTCCCGGTGGTCAAGAAGCTCATGGACATGACCCCCACCCAGGGTCAGCGCCTGCTCTTCTCCGCGACGCTGGACAACGGTGTTGACAAGCTGGTCAACCGTTACCTGTCCAACCCGCTGACACACTCCGTGGACGATCCCCAGGCCGCTGTCACCACCATGGAACACCACGTCCTGGTGGTCAACGACCAGACTGTCAAGAAGCAGCTCATTGTTGAATTGGCTTCCGGCGCCGGCCGCCGCGTCCTCTTCATGCGGACCAAGCACCACGCCCGCAAGCTTGCCAAGACCCTCACCGACGCCGGCATCCCCGCCGTTGACCTGCATGGCAACCTGTCGCAGAACGCCCGCGACCGCAACCTTGCCGAGTTCTCCAACGGTGACGTCCGCGTCCTGGTGGCAACCGACGTCGCAGCCCGCGGCGTGCACGTTGACGACGTCGAACTCGTCATCCACGTGGACCCGCCCACAGAGCACAAGGCATACCTGCACCGCTCCGGCCGCACGGCCCGCGCAGGTTCCGATGGCACCGTGGTCACGCTGACCCTTCCGGAGCAGCAGAGCGACGTCAAGAAGCTCATGAAGGCTGCCGGCGTTGACGTTTCGTTTGAGCGCGTCACTGCCAACTCGCCGTTGGTTGCCGACCTCGTTGGCGAAATCGCCGACAAGGTCGATCCCCGAACCCGTGCAGCACTCCTCGCGGCGAAAGCCCCGCAGGGTGGCGGCACGTCCACCGGCGCGAACGCACAGCGCAAACGTGCACGCCGTTCCACGCAGGCTGCTCCCACGGCCGGCGGCCGTGGCGGTCGCAACGGACGCGGAAAGGTCGCGGCTGAGCCGGTTCGCACCGACGTCAACCGCGCCGAGCGTCGCGCAGCAATGAACGACGACGTCGCCCGCAGCTCACGTGGCCGCGGCAAGTCCGGTGCCACTCACCGCAACGACGTCCCGGGCTCGCAGGGCCAGGGCGGCCGCAGTGGTCGTCCGGCTACCGGCCAGCGCGCAGCTTCGGCTCCTCGCACGGCATCCACCACCTCTACGCGTACCGGTGGGAACAAGGCCGTATGGTCCTCCGCTACGGGCGCTACGTCCGGTGGATCCTACGGTTCGGGTTCCGGCAACTCCGGTCGCGGTGGATCCGGCGCAGGCCGTTCGGCACGCAGCGGTCCCCGCCGCGCGTCGGCTCCTGCTTCGAACGAGCGCCGCGGCCGCTAACCTCCCGTTGTGAGGCCCGCTCTACGCGCTTTCCGGAAGGAATGGAGCGCAGAGCAGGCCCCGCAACTCCAGGTACTACCAGCCCCGGGCGCGCCACTCCTCAAGGTGTGGCCGCTCGGCTCCGAGGGTCGTGGGCAATCCATGGCCCGGGTGCACCAGGGTATCGTCCGGATAGGCGTCGAACAGTCGTTCCGACACGTCGTTCAACAGAGAAGTGAAGCGTGCAGGATCTTTCTGTGTGTTGCCGACGCCTCCCGGAAACAGCGAGTCTCCACTGAAAATGTGGGCCGGCCCGTCCGGATCCTGGTACACGAAGGCGATCGAGCCAGGGGTATGTCCACGCAGGTGGACCGCCGTGAGCTCGATGTCGTCGAACCGCTCAACGTCGCCGTGACCAAGCCGGACATCCACCGGAACCGGCAACGCATCGGCGTCGTCCTCTCCCGCTGACGTGGTGGCCCCGGTGACTTCCACCAGCTCCGCCAGCGCACGGACGTGATCCCAGTGCTGGTGGGTGGTTGCTATCCGGACCAGCTTGATGGGCTCGGCCGAATCGCCCGCGGACTCCGACAGAAGCTGCTGGATGGCTGGAAGGTCGTCGGCGGCGTCGATCAACACCTGCGCCCCTGTGGACTTTGACGTCAACAGGTACACGTTGTTGTTCATCTCGCTGACCGAAATGCTGCGAATGGTGACGTCACGTAGTGAGTGAATAAGCGAATCCATTCGTTCAGCCTACGTTCTTGGCTTCGCGGCCCTGCGAGACCCAATTGGGGTTGGCGGAGCGTGAACCCACGACGGCGGCAGCGGCTTGGTCGAGCACCTCAAGGTGCGCTGTTCCCAGTTGCAGGGACAGTGCGCCGAGATTCTCGTCGATCCGGTACGTCTTGCGCGTGCCGGGGATGGGGACCACCGAAATCCCGAGGCGCTGACCTTGGGCGAAAAGCCAAGCCAGGGCTACTTGGGCAGGAGTTGCATCCAGCCCACTGGCTACCTCGCGAACCGCGGCTACAACGGCCTGGTTTGCATCAAGTGCCTCGTCGCCAAAACGGGGGATCTTATGGCGGAAGTCATTTTCGCCAAGATCGCCCGCGCTGACAGTTCCCGTAAGGAACCCACGGCCCAGCGGCGAATACGGCACAAACCCTACGCCAAGCTCCTTGGCTGCAGGAACAACGTTGAGCTCAACATCCCTGCTCCAGATTGACCATTCACTCTGGACCGCGGCAATGGGATGGACGGCGTTGGCCTGCCTGAGCTCCTCGGCTGTCACTTCCGACAAGCCGAGGTGCCGGACCTTGCCCTCACGGACCAGCTCCGCCATTGCCTCCACGGTTTCCACTATCGGAACGCGGAGGTCACGGCGATGCATGTAGTAGAGGTCAATGACGTCAGTGTCCAAGCGGCGGAGGCTCGCTTCCGCCGCTTGCCTGACGTACGGTGCATCCCCGCGGACTCCCGTGTATCCGTCCGCGGGGTTGCCCTCAATTCCAAACTTCGTGGCTACCTGGATCTCGTCGCGGCGCTCCTTGAGGAGCCTGCCCACGAGTTCCTCGTTGCTGCCCGCGCCATACACATCTGCGGTGTCGATGAACGTGATGCCCGCGTCCACGGCGTGCCTGAGTGTTTGCAGGCCTTCCTCTGGGTCGATCCCGCCATAGACCGGGGTCAGGGCCATTCCGCCGAAACCGAGGGGGCTGACCGTGAGGCCATCTCCGAGCTGAACTGCAGTCATGAACGTCTCCAATGCGTGTTTGGGTGCTCTTGAAGGCGTGAACCCGATGGCGCGCTGGGGTATTCCTGCGATTTCTGCGAGCACCGCCTGGCCTCGCGTGGCCTTGCCTGGCTGATTCGATGGTTCGCTGCACAGTGTGCCGTGCGAGCGGCATGGTGTGCAGCGAACCATCGAAACAGGGCGCCAGGGAGCGGGCGCTACTCGGGCTTGGCTACAGCTTTCTCTGCGGGCAGCGCCTTCAGGCCGGCGGCACATCCCACGATTCCGGCGATAAAGAGGAGTTTCAGCGGGCTTGCCGATTCGACGCCCGTGATCATGGCCCAGCCAACGGTCAGCGCCGCGCCGATACCCACCCATACCGCGTAAGCAGTGCCAAGGGGGATGCGCTTCACCGCGATGCCCAGTCCCAGCATGCTCAGTACTGCGGTGACGGCGAAGACCAGTGTGGGCATGAGTTGCGTGAAGCCATTGGAGAGCCCCAAAGCGGTGGCCCACACGGCTTCGAGGAGCGCCGACGCCAGGAGGATGGCCCAGAAGATTCCGTTACCGGTGTTCTTGGTTTTTGTCGTCATGGCTATGCCACCACCTTCAGGCCGACCACACATGCACCGATTCCGGCAAGCAGCAGCAGCCGGGCCGTCGTCGCGCGTTCAACTTTGGTGACCATCGCGTAAGCCGCGGTGAGCACCACGCCTACCCCCACCCACACGGCGTAGGCCGTGCCCGTTGGGATGGATTGCATTGCGATCGCCAGCCCGCCCATGCTCGCAATGACTGCGACCAGGAAAACGACTGTTGGGACGGGTTTACGGAAGCCCTTGGAACGGTGCAGAGCTGCGGCCCAGACGGCCTCGAGAGCACCGGAAAGAATGAGAATTATCCACGACATGACATTTCCTTTGGCCAGTCTTGTCGCGTGCCGGGTACTGAACCGTCGTCCGGAGGTTCCAGAGCGGAACCTTCATTTCAGGCTAGCTACTCCGGCGCGGGGTGGCCACTTCTGGTGGTTAACGTCACCAGATCAGGCGTCAGCCGGCTCCACATGGTCGATCGAGATCACTGCGATAAAGCCCCGCCCGGAGATCTCAGGGCTGCGGGTATCCGAACCCACGACGGCGTCATAGCGAGCCAACTCGACAGGTTCCCCGGGGCTGGTTGCCGGAGCGCCGCCGTCGGACTTTTCCTCAGCAGCCGGCTCTTCCTCGACTCCGGCGCCGGGCGCAACTGTCGCCTTGCCCTCCAGCAGAACAGCCAACTGCCCCTCGAACACCGGGTGAGCCCGTTTCTTGGAGATCTCAACGATCGACGTGTAGCCCTTGAACGCGCCTTCGCGGGCGATGACGTTCAAGTCACGGATATCGCCGGTGGGGAGAGTCGCCGAGGATGCTGCCTCGCCGGAGAAACGGAACGGACGGTATTTCTCGAGCGGGTGCTCGGAGCCGTCCACGGTGAGGAGCAGCAGTTCGCCGTCGATGATGGTGATGACCCGCTCCATGCCCGGGAAAACGGAGAATTCTCCGGCTTTGGAGACGTCGGCGATGCTGACACGCCAATCCCAGGCGCCGTCCTGCGCAGAGGCTGCCTGCGGGTGGCTCGCGAGTTCGCGCGTCACCCCGCCGCCATTGCGCCACGGTTCGGGACGGATGTCAGCAAAACGGATAATCTCCATCCGACCAGCCTAATGGTGGACGCAGGTTCTCCGATGGCAACGCGGCTTGCTAACGTCATATGTGGAAAACGTCGTTTGGGTAGTGAGGGAGGCGCTGGATGTTCGTCAAAGTATGCGGCTTGAGCACGCCCGAATCAGTACGTGAAGCCGTCGACGCCGGTGCTGACGCCGTCGGTTTCGTCCTCACCACCAGCCCGCGGGAGGTCAACCCGGACCAGGTTCGTATCCTGCTCCCGCTGGTGCCCGCCGGGGTTCATGCCGTGGGCGTTTTCCGGCATGAAGCCGCCGCCGATGCCGTAGCGATGGCCCGCGCGGCAGGACTTTCGTGGGTGCAGCTGCACGGTCGCCGTACTGCGGACGACGTCAAAACAGTGCACGACGCCGGCATGCGGCTCATCCGGGCCGTCACCATGGGTGCCTGCGAGGACGAGTTCGCGGATCTGGGCGAAGACGTGTTCCTGATCGACGCCGCAGTGCCGGGGTCGGGGGAGTCGTGGGACTACGCCTCAGTGCGTGACAAGGGGCTCGAGAGCCGGGAGTGGTTGCTCGCCGGTGGTTTGGAACCCGGCAACGTGGCCTTCGCCGCAGCCGCTGCCGGCGCTTGGGGAGTGGACGTTTCCTCCGGTGTCGAGTCTTCGCGGGGTGTGAAGGACCTGGCTAAGATCCGCGCCTTCGTCACAGCCGCCAAAGCCTGACCCTCCCTCACATCCCTAGGGTTTCAACCGGTCCCTTCCTCACGTCCCGCGTGTTTCGGCCGGACGATTCCTCACATCCAGGGCGCTTCGGTGTGGGGTGTGAGTGAGTGTTGGTGGGAAGGGCGGGGGGTGTGGAAGAGGGTTGGGGGGAAGCCATAGGGATGTGAGCGAGCGTCGGGTTGGGCGGCTGAAGTCAGGGAAGATTCAGGGCAGACCCCTAGGCATTTTGTCAGCCCCGCAGGAGAGAATGAGGACATGAAAACGATCCTTAACGTCATCTGGCTTGTCTTCGGCGGGTTCTGGTTGGCCCTGGGCTACTTCGCGGCAGGCATTATTTGCTGCGTGCTCATCGTGACCATTCCTTGGGGCATCGCTTCGTTCCGGATCGGGGCGTACTGCTTGTGGCCTTTCGGGCGGATGGTGGTTGAGAAGCCGGGCGGCACAGGGGTGTTCGCGCTCCTGGGCAACGTCATCTGGTTGCTGGTGGCGGGTATCTGGATTGCCATCGGTCACGTGGTCACCGCGTTTGCCATGGCCATCACCATCATTGGGATCCCGCTGGCCATCGCCAACCTGAAGTTGATCCCGGTGTCGCTGATGCCGCTCGGCAAGCAGATTGTGCCCACCAACCAGCCGTTCGTCAGCACCTACCGCTAAGGTGCGGCCCCGCTAGGACGCAACAACCGCCCCGGTGCGCAGATCGAAACGGAACGTCCGCTCCACACGCACGCTCCCGCCGTCGGCCTCCACCGTGAAGGCGAGTTCCAGCGTGCTGTGCTCGAGGTCCGACGCCGTAATGGTGTAGGTCGGCGTGAAGTAGAGGACATGCTCGCCGGGTAACAGGTCCGCGGGCGGGAAACCGCCCGCGTTCTGGTGCGGTCCGCGAAGTACGACGCCGGCAGCCGGCTCAGTGCCTCCGTTGCGGACCCGTCCGGTGAAGGCAAGGATGTCCCCGGCTTTGTAGCCGGGGACGATGGGTCCGTAGTTGAGATCCTGGGCTTCCCGGGTGCCGAGAACCTGGTCTCCGGCGTAGCCCTGCCCGATTTCTTTCCACGTTTGGACATCCCATTGGCCGTCGCTGTTGGACGGGATCACGTGGAAGTCGCCGGCGTTCTGCCACACGGCGGGCCGGCCTGGGGTGGTGGACCGCAGTTCCATGTCGAAGACCAGGCATGTGGGCCCAAGCGTAACCCGGGGTGAAGCGGAGAGTTGCCCCGCCAGCTGCTCGGCAGGAATGGACGCGAACACAATCTCCCGGTATCCCTGCCGTTCATAGAGAACCCCGATATTCCCGTTCGGCAGCCGCGCCACGGTGGAGTAGGCCGAGCTTCCCGGGCACAGCAGCAGCTTTGCCGGCCAGGTGGCGCCGTTGTCGGGGGAGAGACTCAGCATGGTGTTCCGACGCAGATGAGGGTCCTGGTTGTTGCTCGCCAGCAGCCAGGATGAAGTCTCCGGCGCCACGAAGGTACCATGCGGCTGACCATCGAAGCGCGTCAGGGACCCGTTGTCGCTGGGATCCGGCAAATCCGGAACAGGCTGCAGCGGGCTCCACGTTTGGCCGCCGTCCTCGGACACTGCAGCCAAGCGGCAGGGCGTGGCCCGTGAATGCAGGAGCAACCGGCCATCGTCCAAGCACACTACTTTGTTCTCGTTCGGCCCCACGCCTGAGGTACCCGGACCGATCAGCTCGCCCAAAGTCCAGGTCTCACCATGATCGTCGCTGAACGCAGACGCGGCCGTGATGGCACCGTCCACCAGCAGCACAAACTGTTGCACCAACCGGCCCGCAAAAGGTCCGGTGTGGATCTGGATTCCCTGTCCGGCGGCGGCGAACAGGCCAGTGACAGCGCCGCGCTTAAGTTGCGCGGTGAGCCGGCGGTGCTGCCAGGTGTCGCCGTCGTCGTCGGAGAAGCTGACGTCCGCGTGCTGCACGTCGTCATCCGGCTCCAATCCGGCAACTGCTTCAAAGAAACCTGCGTGGGTCCCGGCGGCATGGAACATGAAGATGCGCCCGGTGTCGGAGTCCATCAGCAGGCTTGGATCGCCGAAGCCGTGGAGTCCCGAACCGGTGCGAACCAGCTGCTGTGGCTCCCACGTGACTCCGTTGTCGTAGCTGCGGCGCAGGAGGAGATCGATGGGATTGGGGAGGTCGTCCAGGTTGGGCCTGCCGTCATAGGCGGCTAAAAGAGTGCCCCGGGTGCTGATAGCAAGGGCGGGGATGCGGTATTGCCGGTAGCCGCCCACGCCGCGCACAGCCAGGACGTGCTCTACATCGGGGACGGCTAGGGGAACCGATGAGCGGGAAGGGTCCAAGAGGTAGGAGGTCACACCTCTATGCTAGCTGGACGCCAACACTCCCCGATAGGTGCCGTCCTGCAAGAGAGCAATTGCGGAACCTGCGTCCAGCTCCGCCGCGATGACGACATCACCCGCAAAACCGGCGTCGATCAGTTCCCGGCCACTGGAACATCCCCGCAGAATGCCCGCAAGATGCGGTTCCGCAGCATCGAAGGCGGCAGCAGCAGCGGCCGCTTCCGGGGAAAAGTTGTGACGCCCGGCAGCCGCGAGTCCGGCAATGAACGCCCCGGCCCCAAGCTCATCCTCCAACGCCGGCCGCAGGCTACCGTTGCCCCACTTCTCACCCGCAGCGATGACGGCAATAACGGCACCATGAGGCAGTGTGGCCTGCACCCAATCGGCCGTGGCAGCGGCGTTGCGGAGTGAAACGGCCACCACCTGATGGGCTGAACCGGCCAATTCATGGCTGATGGTGGACCCGTTGGGGGAGGGCAGAACGACCCGGTCGAGTACCGGCGCAGCACTGAGGCTCACGGGCGACAAGCTCAGCCCTTCCGAACCCCGCGGCCCCGCCAATGCGGCCCGGTGGCGGGCCGCGAACTCGCTTGCACCCGCGTCCCTCAGCGGATAGGGAAACACCACCGCCCCGCGATCCACCGCGACGCTCACGCACGTGGTGAACGACAGGACGTCAACCACCACCGCAAGGTCAGCGCCCGGCACTACCGCGCGGGCGCCGTCGAGCCCCCATTCAAACCGGACCGAGTGCGGGAGCTGCCGCTGCGGCGCTCCGGGTTCGCTGGGCACGCCGCTCACGCGAGTTCGCCCGCTAGGTTCCGGCGGGCGGTGTCGAGCCAGAGGCCCTTGGCCCGTTCGCTGTGGAACAGCGGGTCCAGGCTTAGCAGATGGCGTACGACGGCGGCGCGACCCTTCGCGAAGTCATCGTCGCTGACGTGGGCGTAGTCTTCGCGGACGGCGGCCAGGTAACGTGCGTAGGCCTGTTCGTCGCCGCCAAGGACAGAGAGATCGGCGTCGCAGAGGAGGGCGCCGGCATGGTCACCGGGCTCAGGGGAGTGGGTGGAAGTGAGCCTGACGAGCCGGGCCACCTCGGCCACATCGGCAGCGGCGAGGCCAGCAGCCGTGAGCCGGTCCTCGGCCAGGATGGCTGAGTCTTCCTCATCCTGACCAGCAACACCTTCATAAACGGCGTCGTGAAACCAAGCCGCCAAGGAGACGGTCCGTGCAGGCATGGCGGGTTCTGTCAGGGTGTCCAGGGCTTCAAGAACTGCCAGGAGGTGTGTGCGGCTGTGGTATTTTCTGCCGTCCTCGCCCCACCGCTCCAACAGCTCCAGGCCCAGCTCCTCATGGCCGGGGAAGATACTGTTCCAACGCTCCATCAACGGAACTGTCAAAGCTTTACTCCGTTCCCGCGCGGGAATTCGCAGGCCGCTGGCGATGAGTTTGCGGACCAGGATTCTGGCCTCCACGGGGATTGCGCCGGCGAGCACGAGGTCGTCGTAGCGGCGTTCCGGGACGTCATAGTGGTCCCCGTCGAAGGCCCTCTCCGGAACCCCGGCGGCAGCCGCGAACGCATGGAGCTCATCCAGCGAAGTGTCCGAAACGAGGTGCGAAAAAACGGTTCCGTGCGCGGGCCACAGGGGCGGATCGACGTAGATGGCCATGGCCAAAGTGTAGTCCCGGGCGATCCCTCCCAGTCGCCGGACGGGACGCCTGCAAAGATGCTTCCGGTCACGGCAACGGGGAAGGAACGCACCCGTGGGACATCATCTATGGCGCCGCCTATCCCAACAACAGCCGGGCACGCTCTGAAGCATCGTGGCGTATCTGCTTAACCGCAGCCACCTCCGTCTCCAGTTCCTTCATGCGCGTGGTCAAGTACTTGTCCAACACCGCGGTGATCTTCGCGTCGAATCCGGTGCTTTCGCGGCAGCCCGCATCGGTGACAGCGATCTTCAGTTCTTTCTGGCCGCCGGCGTCCAGTCCCGCAGAGACCGCTTCGCCCGGGTGGCTGTAGGGGAAGGCCGTTGTGGACATGCATTGTTTCCAGGAGTCGACGGCGGTCTGGATCCCGGCGTCCTGGCCTGCAGCGTTGGTGGCGACCATCAGCGAGTTGAAAGCCAATGCGGTGGCCCTCATGTAGTTGTCGGCAGTCCCATAGATGGCGGTGATGCCCTCGGCTTTGCAGCCTCCCCACAGCATCCCCGTACCTGCTGAGGACTGGACTACGTTCTGTTCAGGCGAGCCACTGCCGTTGAGGGCCTGCTGAAAAGCGGGATCGGCCATGAGTTTGCCGAGGTCGGAGTCCGGGGCGGGCTCGCCCGGTCCCTTGGGCTTGGTTGAGGCGTATCCCGAAGCCCGTGCAGTCTCAACGCTGAGCGTATCGAAGCCTACGTGCTGTTTGAGATCCACGGATTGCTGTCCTGCGGAAACCGGTGTGTAGTCGTATCCAGCCTTGGCCATGCACCGACGCACGGCTTCGGCCACCCCGTTTTCGGCCGCGGAATCCGCGGACGCGAACTGCTCGGCTGCCAGAGTCACGCCGGACACCGGATGCTCCGCCGGTTTGGTCAGCATGGAGGAGACTCCTGGCGTGGCGGCGGCAGCCAATGTCGCGGCAGCCCCGGCAGTAAGAATCAGTACCCCAATGGTTTTCTTTTTCATCGTTTCTCCTCTGGACGAATTATGGTCGGTTTTTGGCAATGCGGTGGCCGGCCCTGGTGTTCCAAGGCCTGGTTTGGAGCGTGATGATCTAGCCGATCAGCCTGTTTTGGTACGCGAAGGCAACCAGCTGGATCCGGTTTTTGAGTTTGAGCTTGGACAGGATGTTCCCGATGTGGGATTTCACCGTGGCGTCGCTGAGAACCAGGGACGCGGCGATCTCCCCGTTGGCCAGGCCTTTGGCCGCCAGCATGAAGACATCGTGCTCCCGGGCTGACAGGGGTTCCAGGACTGCCGTGTTGGACTCTGCGGGAGTGGTGTAGTCCCTGAGTAGTTCATTCGTAGCCGAAGGAGCCATGACCGCGTGCCCGGAGTGAACGGTGCGGATGGTGGCGAGCAGGAACTCCGGTGTCGCATCCTTGGTGAGGAAACCGCCGGCGCCGGCTTGGATGGCGCGGACCACGGCTTCGTCGTGCTGGATGGTGGTGAGCACAATGACCTTTGTACGGCCGCTGCTCTCGGTGATGTGGCGCGTGGCGGTGATCCCGTCCATGACCGGCATCCGGATGTCCATCAGCATCACGTCCGGTCCGACGTCCGCCGCGAGGGCAACAGCCTGCTCACCGTCAGTGGCTTCGCCTACCAGGTCCAGGTCAGGCTGGCTGCCAAGGATCATCTTCAAACCAGCGCTGAACAGGGGTTGATCGTCAACCAATGCGACGCGGATCGGGGTGTCGTTCATGGCAGGATTGCCTCCACTTCGAAGAGTTGGCCGTTGGTGACCGTAGTGAGCCGCCCGCCCGCCGCCGTCGCGCGTTCACGCATACCCGGGATGCCGCGGCCGGTTCCCGACGGCGGCAGTTCAGTCCCGCCGTCGGCCAGCCTTGAGCGGATCTTCAGACGCAGGCCGCGGGGTTCGCGGGCAACCGTCACCACTGCGCCGGCCTCGCGGTCCCCATGTTTGAACGCATTCGTCAGGCTTTCCTGGACGATTCTGTAGACGGTGAGGTCCTCTACCGGGGAGAGGCCCTCCAGCCCGGCCGTGTGCAGCTCGACAGGCATCCCGCTGCTCTCCAGGCGGTCGGCCAGGGCCGGCAATTCCGAGGTTCCGGGTGCGGGACCCTCCAATTCCGAGCCGAAACTTTGCACGAGTCGCCGGGTTTCCTGCAGTGCGCTCCTTGCCGAAGACGCAATGACGTTGGCCGCCTCCTCCACCAGTTCCGGCTCAGTCCGGTGGACGTAGCGGATCCCTTCCGCCTGGGCTGTGATGACGGCGAGGGAATGCGCAAGGACGTCATGCAGCTCCCGGGCGATCCTGTTGCGCTCTTGTTCGATCACCAAGGCACCCGCCGTTGATTCGAGCCGGGACTCCGCCTGTTCCTTCGCCATCTGGTTGGCAACGGCCTGCCGTACCGACGCAGCGGCAGCCCATCCAGCGAGGTTGAGGGCCGAGAATGAGGCGAACACCAGGAAGGCGTACACAGCAATGCGGAAGGGGCTCGCTTCGGTCAGCTGTTTGCCGAAAACAAAGTTGATCCACGCGGTGTCGGCGAACCAGTTCACCGTGACCAGCCCGGCTGCGGTCACGGCCGCAACGGGCAGTGGCCACCGCTGCGGTTCTTTCCAACCGAGAGTGGCGAAAAAGAAGAGCACCGGCAAGCACACATAGGGCGTGGCGCCGGACAGCATCACGCTCGGGAAGATGCCAAACGCCTGGAAGCCCAAGGCAGCGAAGGCGAAGACGATGGCGGGAACGGGGACCAGTTCGGCGGCTGCAACCGCAGCCGTGAGGGCGACCAGGACCGCGCTCGCCGAATCGAAACTGCGTTCCTCCAGGACCATGAGTGCCACGAGCATGCCAAGGCCTGCCAAGGGTGCGGCGGCGGGGCGGAGGGCCTGGATTCTCGGTGACATGCTTCAACCCTAGGGTGAGCGGTCCGGGCTCGGGCCCCGTTTGGCCCTGGTTCATCCGGGCGGGGGAGCAAGTTCGTCCGAGGTACTGAGAGGCGCGACATGCCGATGGGGGTGCGGCGGCGCGCGCCCCCCAAAGCACAGTCATATTGCGTTTGCGGAGTAGAACGGCCCTTGTGTACGCATTTACGGAACTACACTGTTTCTATGCCGCAAATACGAATTTCCGAAGCCGCCCGCTTCCTCGGTGTCAGTGACGACACCGTGAGGCGTTGGACAGAGAACGGGACGCTCACTCCGCAGAAGGATCCCGCTGGCCGATTGGCGGTTGATGGCCTGGAACTCGCGACTTTGGCGCGCAGCCAGTCCCACCTCCCGGACGACCCCTCCCGTTCCGGAAGTTCGGCGCGGAACCGCTTCGTCGGCCTGGTCACGGGGATCACGGCGGACAAAGTGATGGCGCAGGTCGAGCTTCAATGTGGGCCGTTCCGCGTGGTGTCCCTCATGAGCAGCGAGGCCGTGCGGGAACTCGGCCTTGAGCTCGGTTCGGTGGCCACAGCGGTAGTCAAGGCCACCACGGTGATCATCGAAACGCCCCAGGGAAAGAGCATCATATGAGCATCACCCGCAAAAATTTCACCGCACTGTTGGTGGCCGGCGCTTTGGCGGCAAGCCTGGCCGGATGCGGCTCAGGCACCAACACCACGGCAAGCTCCACCTCATCCCCGTCGGGCGAGATCACTGTGTTCGCCGCAGCGTCCCTTAAAGCACCTTTCACGCAGTTGGCCAAGGATTTCGAGGCAGCCAACCCGGGCACAAGAGTGAAACTGAGCTTCGCGGGCTCCTCCGATCTCGTCACGCAGATAACCCAGGGGGCCCCGGCCGATGTGTTCGCCTCGGCTGACACCAAGAACATGACAAAGCTTGCCGACGCCAAGCTGCTGGACGGCGCCGCCACCAACTTCGCCACGAACGTCCTGGAGATCGCAGTCCCGCCCGGCAACCCGGCGTCGATCTCATCGTTCGCCGACCTCGCCAAGCCGGGTGTCAAGATAGTTACCTGCGCCAGCCAGGTTCCCTGCGGCGCAGCGACGGACACGGTTGAGAAGGCCAGCGGCATCACCTTGAGCCCCGTCAGCGAGGAATCCTCGGTGACCGACGTGCTCGGCAAGGTCACCTCGGGCGAGGCCGACGCCGGCTTGGTCTACGTCACGGACGTGAAGGGAGCCGGCGACAAGGTTAAAGGCATTCCGTTCGCTGAATCGGACAAGGCGGTCAACACGTACCCGATCGCCACGGTAGGCTCCAGCAAGAACAAGGCGCTGGCAGCGGCTTTCGTGGCCGCAGTGACCAGCGACAAGGGCAGGAAGGTTCTGGGAGACGCCGGTTTCGGCGCACCGTAAGGAGAGCATGAAGACCACCACCGGCTACCATGGCGTCCCCCGATGGATCTATGCCGTGGCAGCAGCGGGCGGCCTCCTGGTGGTCCTTCCGCTGGCGGCCATGCTGCTGCGCGTCAACTGGCCGCAGTTCGTTCCCCTGATCACCTCGGAGTCTTCCCTGGCCGCGTTGGGCCTGAGCCTGCGGTCCTCTGCCGCCAGCACGGTCCTCTGCATCGTGTTGGGCGTGCCTCTGGCGCTGGTGCTGGCCCGTGGCGAGTTCCCCGGACAGAAACTCCTGAGGTCCTTCGTTCTGTTGCCGCTGGTGCTGCCGCCGGTGGTTGGGGGCATCGCGCTGCTGTATACCTTTGGCCGTCAGGGCCTGCTGGGGAAGTCGCTGGAGATGGCCGGCGTCCAGATCGCGTTTTCGACCACCGCAGTGGTCCTGGCGCAGACCTTCGTAGCCCTGCCCTTCCTGGTGGTCAGCCTGGAGGGTGCCTTGAGGTCGGCAGGAAACCGGTATGAAGCCGTGGCTGCAACCCTCGGGGCGAAACCCACCACCGTCCTTCGCCGCGTCACTCTTCCGCTGGTCCTGCCGGGGCTGGCATCGGGCGCTGTGTTGTCGTTCGCGCGCAGCTTGGGGGAGTTCGGAGCTACCCTGACGTTCGCGGGCAGCCTGGAAGGCGTCACACGGACCCTGCCGCTGGAAATCTACTTGCAGCGCGAGACCGACGCCGACTCCGCCGTCGCGCTGTCCCTTGTCCTGGTGGCGGTGGCGGTCGCGGTGGTGGGGCTCAGTTACGGTGGCCGTCGGCGCGCGGCTGCGGCGGTCCAGGCATGAGCTTCGAACTGCGGGCCAGTCTCCGTGCCCGGAACTTCGACATGTCGCTCAGCCTCGCTGACGGTGAAACCGTGGCCATCCTCGGTCCCAACGGGGCGGGCAAATCAACGTTGTTGGGCGTGATTGCCGGGCTGTTGCGGCCCGATTCCGGCTCGGCCAGGATTGCCGGGCGGCAGTTGTTCAACCTCGACGCCGGAACCCACCATTGGGACGCGCCCCACCTGCGCGGTACGGCCCTTCTGGCCCAGGAAGCCCTGCTGTTCCCGCACCTGAGCGTGGTGGACAACGTGGCGTTCGGCCCCCGCAGTGCCGGGGCTTCCAAAGCTGCGGCCCGGGAAACTGCGCAGCGTTGGCTGGCGGAGGTTGACGCTTCGTCCCTCGCCGACAGGAAGCCTGCCCAGCTCTCGGGAGGCCAGGCCCAACGGGTTGCCGTGGCTCGTGCCCTGGCCGCCGAGCCAGAACTGCTGCTCCTCGACGAACCCATGGCTGCCCTGGACATCCACGCTGCACCGCTGCTGCGCCGTGTGCTCAAACGCGTGTTGAAGGACCGGAAGGCCATCATCGTCACACACGACGTCCTGGACGCCTACATGCTGGCGGACCGTGTGGTGGTGGTGGAAAACGGCCGGATGGTCGAAGAAGGTCCCACGCGCCAGGTCCTTGAACGGCCCAGGAGCCACTTTGCCGCCGGGCTCGCCGGACTGAACCTCGTCGGCGGTACTCTGGGCCGAGAGGGAATCACGACGCCGGATGGCCGGGTTTTCGCTGGACAGCACGATCCCGACTGGTCACCCGTTCCCGGCCAGGCAGGCGTGGCGGCGTTCCCGCCGTCGAGCGTTTCCGTCTTCCTGGGTGACGTGCACGGAAGCCCGCGCAACTCCTATGCGGTGACCATCACCGACCTTGAGCCGCACGGCGACCAAGTCCGGGTGCGCGCCAGCGCCGGCACCGACGGCACGTTGTCCGCCGACATCACGCCTGCAGCCTCCGCAGACCTTGGCCTTGCCCCCGGGATGGAGGTGCGGTTCGTGGTGAAGTCCGCGTTGGTGTCGGTCTACCCGGCGTGAGCCCTACTCCCGGCTTCAACCGACGGAGGCCGCCGGCACTACGCCGACGGCCCCCGCTCCCGTTTAGGGGATGTTGTGCCAGAACAGGCGGATAACATCATGGAAGGCGCTCCACCACGCCCGCCGTCCCAATTACACGCAGCTCATCGGGACTCTTGAACTCTCGTGAAGCTGTAGTGCCGTTGGCGACATCGAGTTCGGCTTTGGAAACTTAGCCTCGCTTGCCGTCGGTCGTTAGGGCTGCGATGAGATCCGGCTCCGTTTCGGGTGATACGGAATCTTTGACGAACCCGTAGGTGTTGCCGTTAGCGTTCCTCGGATACTCGGGAGTCGGCTTGTTCCGGGAAGACGCGACGGAAGAAACTGAGCCACCCGCGGCTACGGCCATGGACGCGCCAGCTCCTAGGCCCAGAACTGTGCCAAAGTCACGGCAATCCCGTAGCTTCGCTTCGGCATGCTTCTAATACTCATGATTTTCCCTACCAATTTCCCTGGAGAACATGAAAATATTGGGGCGCTTATTTTCTGTTGTATTTTCTGGATATCACCCGGGCGCCATAAATACTCCCACCTGTGTGGCGCCGTCGCTGAGGTAAACAGGAATTTCCCGTGGAGGTCTGGGAAGATTCCTGGCTGCTTCTTCGGGAGTTGTCGGTTCGGTCCCCTGCATCTGTGCCGAGTAGGCGTAGCCCTTTGCTCCGTTCGTGGCTACCACTGCGAGCAAGTCCGGGACGCCGCGCCCTGGTACCTCGACGCCGTAGGTCTCGCCCTTCGCGTTTAGTTCCCATTCGGTGGCAACTTGAGAGACGTACCTGACACTGATTTGCCACCTGTTTCCAGGCTCAGTCGTAATGGTCACCCCTCGTGCTGATGGATCCAAGGGCACGACATACTTTGACCATGCGCCGGGTGTGCCCAAATCTGCCGATGAACACGTGACGTTGGCTCCATCCGGGAAGTTGAACTTACCGACACTGAGGCAGGTCAATTCCACCTCAACCCCGGTAGCCCCTTCCGGGGCTGGTCCAGGGTCCGCTGTTGCTGTGCCGGTGTAGATGGCGGTCGATGGGGTGCTTAGGGCAGCAGTCGTGGGTACACCGGGCGGGGAGAAGAGCCCTGCAGCCGTTGCACCTGCGCCACCCAGCATCCCCGCGCCAGCCAAAGCCCCGGCGAACAAGAACCAACGTCGCCTCTGGGTCCGCGGTTTTGAACTGCTTCGAACCTGAGCAAGGAGTACCTCACGAAGCGCCCGGTCAAATTGCGGATCAATGTGCTTCATGTCGGATCTCCTTTCAGTGCTGGCGAGTGGACGTGAGGAAGTGGCTGCGGCAGCGCAGCCTTCAGCCGCTTGCGTGCGCGGTACATGCGGACCTTTGCGGCCCCCGGTGAAATTCCTATAGCCTCAGCCGCCACCGCCAGGGGCAGCTCTTCGAATACGACAAGGCTGACGAGCCTCAGGTCCAGTGGCTTTAGGACAGTCAGGGCCTGTGCGACCTTCTCAGTCATCAAATCGTGGTTCGAATAAGCCGGGTCCAGCTCCGCTTCGAACGTGTTGTTGCGGGGAATGGCTTCCAGAAGCCTCCGGTGGCGAACCTTTGACCGCTGTAGATTCCTGGCAATGTTTGTGGTCGTCACCAAAAGCCACGGAAGGATCGAGTCGTCAACCAGTCGCACCCTCTCACGACGGCGCCAAAGCTCAAAGAATGCGGCCGCCGTGGCATCCTCGGCATCGTGCGTTCCGACAGTCAGGCGATAAGCATGACGAAACACACGACTGCGGTGACGGTCGTACAAGACACCAAAGGCCTCCGCATCGCCTTTGAGGCTGTCTGCCCACAGGACGCCATCCCCCGGCTGAACGTTCTCCATGCCCTGTATTGTCCGGGAGGCTGCTGATGGTTACACATCGGCAGAAGTTTTTTTGCGAGCCCGCCGCACACTTACCTACTCCCGGCTTCAACCGACGGAGGCCGCCGGCGCTGCGCCGACGGCCCCCGCTCCCGTTTGGATTCCAGGCCGGCGCATCCTCCCGGAGGAACAGGGCACGGCCTGCACGTGTCTGTGGGCACAACAACGTTGGCCCTACGTGCGTAGGGCAAGCCCAGGACAGATTCTCTGCTACTCCCGGTACATCCGTTCCGCATAGGACGGCCCGTAGTAGGTCTCGAGATCTTCCAGCGGCGTCTCCGGCTGGGTGTACGCCTGGGCGAGCACCGCGATGCTAGGAAGGTCTTCGGATTCCCACGTTTCCGGCTGCCACAGGCCGCTGCGCATGAAGGCCTTGCCGCAGTGCGTGAACACTTCCTCCACCGAAACCACGACGGCGGCACGCGGCCGGTGCCCCTTGACCACCATCTGATCGAAGAAGTCGGCGTCACGCACAATCCGAGCTGTGCCGTTGATTCGCAGGGTGTCCGTCCGGCCGGGCACCACGGAGAGGATGCCGACGTTGGGGTTCTCCAGGATGTTGTGGAAACCGAAAGCGAGCTTGTTGCCCGGGCGCTCGGGGATGGCGATGGTGTGCTCGTCCAGGACGTGGATGAAGCCGGCCGGGTCCCCTTTGGGCGAGGCGTCCACGCGGCCGTTCGCGTCCGTCGTCGAGAGGACGCAGAAGGGGCTGGCAGCCAGCCATTGGCGGTCGAATTCACTGAGCGCGGTGCGGACCTTCTTACGCACGCGCTCAAGGGGCAATCCGATCAGGGCTTCGAGTTCATCAGCGGTGGAAATGGTGTCCATGCCCCCAGCCTAACCGGGCAGCTATGGACACTGGTTTCGCCGTGGGCAAACATGGAAGCAATGACCACGAAATCAAACTTGAGCGTAGTAGACTCAACTTTGAAAGTATTGGTCACACTCCAGAAAGGGAGCACTCTTTGGACGTCAAATTCACTACCAAAAGCCAGGAGGCCCTTTCTGCGGCCGCCATGAACGCCTCAACGGCCGGGAACCCCCAGCTGGAGCCGGCGCACCTGCTCAAAGCCCTCATGGACCAGCGGGAGGGTGTTGCCGTGGCTCTTCTGCGTGCCACGGGGGCTGATCCTGATGCGGTGAGCGTGCAGGCGAGCTCGGCCATCAAGGCCCTGCCGTCGTCGTCGGGCACCTCGGTGCAGCAGGCACAGCTGTCCCGCCAGTCCATGCAGGCCATCCAGGCAGCACAGAACGAGGCCGACAAACTCGGCGATTCCTTCGTCTCCACCGAGCACCTGCTGCTGGGGCTCTCCGCCGGAAGTGACGCCGTCGGGAAGTTAATGCGCGACGCCGGTGCCTCCCACGAGGCGCTGCTCGCCGCCCTGCCCGGTGTCCGGGGTGACCGGAAGGTCGACTCCCCGGATCCCGAAAACACCTTCCAGGCCCTGGAGAAGTTCGGCACGGACCTGACCGCCGTGGCCCGTTCGGGCAAGCTTGACCCCGTCATCGGGCGCGACAGCGAGATCCGGCGCGTGGTTCAGGTGCTGAGCCGCCGTACCAAGAACAACCCGGTGCTGATCGGTGAGCCCGGCGTCGGCAAGACCGCCGTCGTCGAGGGCCTCGCCCAGCGCATGGTGGCCGGCGACGTCCCTGAGAGCCTTCGCGGCAAGACCCTCATCGCCCTGGACCTCGCCTCCATGGTGGCCGGCGCCAAGTATCGCGGCGAATTCGAGGAACGGCTCAAGGCTGTGCTTGAGGAGATCAAGAACAGCAACGGGCAGATCGTCACGTTCATCGACGAAATCCACACGGTAGTGGGTGCCGGGGCCACCGGCGAGAGCGCCATGGATGCCGGTAACATGCTCAAGCCCATGCTGGCCCGCGGCGAACTGCGGCTCATCGGTGCCACCACCTTGGACGAGTACCGCGAGAACATCGAGAAGGACCCGGCCCTGGAACGCCGCTTCCAGCAGGTTTACGTGGGCGAGCCCAGCGTCGAGGACACCATCGGCATTCTCCGCGGCCTGAAGGAACGCTACGAGGCACACCACAAGGTCGCCATCGCAGACTCAGCCCTGGTTGCTGCGGCCACGCTGTCCAACCGCTACATTTCGGGTCGGCAGCTGCCTGACAAAGCCATCGACCTCGTGGACGAGGCTGCGTCCCGGCTCCGCATGGAGATCGATTCCGCCCCGGAAGAGATCGACCAGCTCCGCCGCGCCGTCGACCGTTTGACCATGGAGGAACTGGCGCTCCAGAACGAGACCGACCCCGCCTCCGTCGAGCGGCTCGCCGCAATCCGCGCCGACATGGCGGACAAGAAGGAAGAACTCAACGCGCTCAACGCCCGTTGGGAGGCCGAGAAGGCCGGGCTGAACCGCGTGGGTGACCTGAAGGCCAAGATCGACGAGCTGCGTTCGGCCGCCGACAAGCACCAACGCGAAGGCGACCTCGAATCGGCGTCGCGGATCCTGTACGGCGAACTGCCCGCACTGGAACGTGAGTTGAGCGCCGCAGCCGAGGAAGAGTCTGCCCGCGGCGGTTCGAAGCCTGAGCTGATGGTGGCGGAAGATGTCACCGCCGACGACATTGCCGAGGTCATTTCGGCCTGGACAGGTATCCCCGCCGGCCGCATGCTCCAAGGCGAGTCCCAGAAGCTGCTTCACATGGAAGAAGAGCTGGGCAAGCGGCTCATCGGACAGAGCAAGGCAGTGCAGGCCGTTTCCGATGCTGTGCGGCGTGCCCGTGCCGGCATCAGCGACCCCAACCGCCCCACCGGTTCGTTCCTGTTCCTGGGTCCCACGGGCGTCGGTAAGACGGAGCTGGCCAAAGCCTTGGCCGACTTCCTCTTCGACGACGAACGCGCCATGATCCGGATCGACATGTCCGAGTACAGCGAGAAGCACGCCGTGGCCCGCCTGGTCGGTGCCCCTCCGGGATACGTTGGCTACGAAGAAGGCGGCCAGCTCACCGAGGCCGTGCGTCGCCGCCCGTATTCCGTGGTTCTGTTGGACGAAGTCGAAAAGGCTCACCCCGAGGTCTTCGACATCCTCCTGCAGGTTCTCGACGACGGTCGCCTCACCGATGGCCAGGGCCGCACCGTGGACTTCCGCAACACCATCCTGGTGCTGACGTCCAACTCGGGAAGCCAGTTCCTGGTGGACCCGTCGCTGGACGCCAAAGCCAAGCGCGACGCCGTCATGGCAGTGGTCCAGGCATCCTTCAAGCCGGAGTTCCTGAACCGCCTGGACGAGATCGTGCTGTTCGATCCGCTGTCCGTTGAGGAACTCGCAAGGATCGTCGAGCTGCATGTGGCCGAGCTGGGCAACCGTCTCCGCGATCGCCGCCTCAGCCTCGAGGTGACCGACGGCGCCCGCGCCTGGCTCGCGATGTCCGGCTACGATCCCGCGTACGGCGCCCGGCCGCTGCGCCGCTTGGTCCAGCGCGAGATCGGTGACCGCCTGGCCAAGGAGATCCTGGCAGGGGAGATCAGCGACGGCGACACCGTGCTGGTCGATACCGCAGCCGATGTGGACGAGCTCACCATCGAGGGTTTTGAGGCGCTCTCAAACCCCGACGGCGGTGCCCCCGCAGGCACGGGCCTCACCGTCCGCAGGAAGTAAGGCCGTCCGACGCTATTTGTCGAGGAGGTTTTCCTTGATGGTGTTGCCGGAGTCCACCACGATGAAGCAATCAACGCGGCGGTCGCCCCTATCCCAGCTGGTGCTGCTGGGGTACACGTTCTGCTGGAGCAGGATGTAGTTGGCGGCCGCTGTGTTGAGCTTCACTGTTTTACATACTTCCCGGCCCTTGTCCCGCAAAGCGGTGGCGCCGGGGAAGGACTCGTCGGCTCCGTAGCTGAAGACTGCGCCGAGCTGGGCCGAGTGTTCTGTTCCGCACTCCACGGCCCTGGCTTCAGTGGCTTTGGGGTCGAAGCTGGCGAAGCAGTCGCCTACCTGGAAATCCTTGGCGTTCGTGTCGCGGGGAAGGGGTCCGGGGGTGGACGTCGCGCTGGGGCTTGCCACGGAGGCTTCGGGGCGGGTGCCGAGAAGGTTAAGCAGGACCCAGATCACCACCCCGATCAGGACCAGGACACCGAGTACGATTCCACCAATGACAAGGCGCTGACGCTTGATCGGATCGCCGTGCTGCTCGGGCTGCCACTCCTGGCCCATGCCCGGCTCGTGCCCTGGGTAGGGCTGGGTTTGGTAGGGCTGTCCCGCAGTGGGCTGCTGGGGCGGATATGGCTGCTGCCACGGGTAGTGCGGGTCCGTGCCGGTGGGCGCTTCGGCAGCCGCTGAAACGTCGCTGTGAGCGTCGCTGTGAGCAGGGTCGGGAGCGCCGCCGTCGGTGGCTGCGGTAGCCTCGCCGCTTTCCGGTGGCAGCGCGGGGTCCGGCTGCTCGCTCGGATTCGGTACGAAGTCAGGATCAAGCTCGGGTGCCGGATCCGGCTGGAGGCCTGATGGTGTCGTCAGCGGGGCCGAGTGCGGCTGCTCACCGGAAGCCGGGGGAGGTGTTTCGGGCGTGGGGGATGACCCCTCTTTGCCTTGATCGTGTGGCGAACCATCACGCGGTGAGGTGTTGTCCTGGCTCATATTCCGGGGTGTGCCTTTCCTGCTGTGGAGCCGCATTGAGGCCGACTCTACCCAATTTTCGGCGGGCTTGGAGGTCTCTGCCGTTGGTTTTGGCGGTGTTGGCCCCGGACTCGGGGTTGGAGTGGCGCACAGGCACCCCTGAAAGCATGTAATCTAGACATACGACAAATTGACCAAACATTCCGGGGCCTCACCGATAGCCAAGGTGACCACCTCCGGTCCAAGTACAAAAGGGGGTCACGCCATGGGGCGCGGCCGTCAAAAGGCAAAAGCTACCAAGCAGGCTCGGGACATCAAGTACTACTCCCCGAACACTGACTATTCGGCACTTGAGCGGGAGCTCACGGGTCCGTCCAGTCGTGTCAAGAGCCACTTCCCCGACGATCCCCCGGAGCCGGACTATTCGGCCTACGAGGACAAGTACGCGGAAGATGATGACGACGAGGTAGACACCCGCCGTATCGTATAGCTGTCGCAACCAACAGGTGCCGCTGGCACTGAGTTGCGTACCGCCGTCGTACATAAGGTCATCGCGCATCCCCGGATGCCGTACATCTTTTGAAAAGGGCCCTCAGGGCACGCCGCTCATTGGCGTACCCTGGGGGTCCTTTTCTGCGTAGGCTGGAGTTTCCAGCGCAGCATGCGTTGGGTCAACTATCCCGCAGCTGAGTCGGCCAATGAGCCGCGCACAGATGGAAGCAGGAGCACACAGGCACCATGACCACCCGAAACCATTACGCCAGCGGAGAGCCGTGCTGGGCGGACCTGCAGACAAGGGACGTCGCGGCGGCCAAGGATTTCTACCAGCGCGTTTTCGGCTGGACATACAAGGACCTGCCCACCCCCGACGGACGCAGCTACTCCCAGGCCTTCGTGAAGGACCAGCTGGTGGCGGTGATCGCTCCGCAGAACTCCATGCAGGAAGCAGCCGGAACCCACGGCCAATGGAACATCTACCTCGCTGCCACGGACACTGAGGAAGTGGCCGAGGATGCTGCCCATGCCGGGGGGAAGCTCCAGTTCGGGCCGGAGGCTGTCGCCGATACCGGGGTACTGGCGTTCATCGAGGCCGCAGGTGGCGGAACCACCGGTATCTGGCAGGCCGGAACGCACCTCGGCAGCCACCTCTACAACGAACCCGGAGCGCTGGCCTGGGCTGAACTCCTGACGCCCGAGCCCCAGGCCGCCGTCGGATTCCTCCAGCAGCTGTTCGGATACGAGGTCACCGAATACCCGCAGGACGACGGCGGCAGCTACAGCACGCTGATGGTGAACGGTGAGGAAGTGGCTGGCGTGGTTCTTGCCGGAGAGGGCGAGGAAGTCGGATGGCAGGTGTACTTCGGAGTGGACGATGTCCGCAAGGCCGCCGATGCAGCCGTTGCCGCCGGGGGAGAGCTCCTGGTTGAACCCGATGCCCGGCCGGAGGCGGGGTCGCTCGCTACAATCCAGGATCCGCAGGGCGGTGTGCTGAGCCTGATCCAGGTGTGAAGCACAGCGGGCCGTGGCCATTGATGACGCGCATATTCGCTGAGGCCGCGGAAATGGACTGACGCTGCCCGGATGTGGGTGTCGGCAGTCCGGATCCTTGGCACCAACGAATATGGGTGTCGCCAGTGACAGCCCACAAGCAATAAAAAAGAGCGGCCGGGCAGTTGAGACTGCCCGGCCGCTCCTTTTATAAGGCGATATGCCGCTTAGGCGTAGGCGTTCACCAAACGGACAGCGCCGCCGTCGACGCCCTTGGCACCCTGAACGTAGTCCGGGCCGGTCTTGTCGATCGAGTCGCTGTCAGCCGAAACGGCGCCCATGATCCAGGACGGCAGGCCGCGGTCGTTCAGGCGGGCCACGGCGGCGTCTGCTGCTTCGGCGGAAACGATGGCCACCATGCCCACACCGAGGTTCAGCGTGCGCTCAAGGTCGGCCAGCGGGACGTTGCCGAGCTCTGAGACCAGCTTGAAGATGGCCGGGAGTTCCCAGGTGTTGCGGTCCACCGTGGCGACGAGACCCTGCGGGAGGACGCGTGCCAGGTTGGCAGCGAGGCCACCACCGGTGACGTGGCTGAAGCCGTGAACGGCGTTGGCCGAGTGCACCGGGAAGGCGCGGGCCAGGTCCAGGCAGTCAGCTGCGTAGACGCGGGTGGGCTCCAGGAGCTCTTCGCCCAGCGTGCGGCCGAGCTCGGAAACCTGGCGGTCCAGTGCCCAACCGGCGTGGTTGATGACGCGGCGGACCAGGGAGTAGCCGTTGGAGTGCAGGCCCGAGGAAGCCATGCCGATCACGACATCGCCGGCACGGACGCGGTCCGGGCCGAGCAGCGCGTCAGCCTCGACGACACCGGTGGCGGCACCTGCGACGTCGTACTCGTGCTCGCCCAGCAGGCCCGGGTGCTCAGCGGTTTCGCCACCCACCAGGGCGGTACCGGCCACGGAGCACGCAGCAGCGATGCCACGGACGATGTCCGCGATGCGCTCGGGAACAACCTTGCCGCAGGCGATGTAGTCCGTCATGTACAGCGGCTCTGCACCGACAACGACGATATCGTCCACGACCATGCCCACGAGGTCGAAACCGATGGTGTCGTGGATGTCCATGGCCTGCGCGATGGCGACCTTGGTGCCGACACCGTCCGTGGACGTGGCCAGCAGCGGCTTCTTGAAGGTGAGCAGCTTGGAGACGTCGTACAGGCCGGCAAAACCGCCGACGCCGCCAATCACCGACGAGTTGTGGGTCGCCTTGACAGCGTCCTTCATGAGTTCGACGGCGCGGTCTCCCGCTTCGACGTCGACACCGGCCGAAGCGTAGGTGATGCCGGCGGTGTTCTCAGCGGCGGGGGTTGCGGAGGTCATACAGACTCTTTCTTGTCGGCGTCGGTCAAACGATCAGCGTCGGTCAGCAAATTCTCGAATTCGGCGTCAGGCCCGGGATCGCAGCCTGTGGCGCCCGGCTTCTCGGCCGGATCCTCGGAAGCATCCACCGAATCGGCCTCGGCAGCCGGTTCCAGTCCGCCAAGATCGGTCCGTTCCAGCAGGTTCTTGCCGAGCTTGTCCGCGTGCGGCAGCTCGATCGGGTACTTGCCGGTGAAGCATGCCGTGCAGAGGCGTTCGCGCGGCTGCTGGGTGGCGCCGATCATGCCGTCTTCGGAGATGTAGGCCAGCGAGTCAGCGCCGATGGCCTGGGAGATCTCCTCGATGGTGGCGCCGTTGGCGATGAGCTCCGCGCGGGAGGCGAAGTCGATGCCGTAGAAGCAGGGCCACTGGACCGGGGGAGAGGAAATCTTGACGTGTACCTCAGCGGCGCCGGCTTCACGGAGCATGCGTACAATGGCGCGCTGGGTGTTGCCGCGGACGATCGAGTCATCCACCACCACAATGCGCTTGCCGCGGATCACGGATTCCAAAGCGTTGAGCTTGAGCCGGATACCGAGCTGGCGCAGGGTCTGCGAAGGCTGGATGAACGTACGGCCCACGTAGGCGTTCTTGACGAAGCCGTGCGCGAACGGGATCCCGGACTGCTCGGCATAGCCAACAGCGGCGGGGGTACCGGACTCGGGAACCGGGATCACGAGGTCAGCCTCATGGGTGTTTTCGCGGGCCAGCTGGCGACCCATTTCAACACGGGCCTCGTACACGGAGCGGCCGGCAATGGCAGCATCCGGGCGGGCGAGGTAGACGTACTCGAAGACACAGCCGGCAGGGGTTGCCTCGGCGAAACGCTGGGAGCGGACGCCGTCCTCGTCGATCGCGATGAATTCGCCGGGCTCGATCTCGCGGATGAAGCTTGCACCAACGGTCGCCAGACCGGCCTGCTCGGAAGCGACAACCCAGCCGCGTTCCAGGCGGCCCAGGCACAGCGGGCGGATGCCGTAGGTATCGCGGGCTGCGTAGAGGGTTCCTTCATCCATGAAGACGAAGCAGAAGCCACCCTTGATCTTGGGCAGCAGCTCCAGTGCGGTCTGCTCCAGGGTCTTGCCCTCTTCGCCCTCAAGGAGAGCGGTCACCAGTGCGGTGTCGGAGGTGTTGCCCTGCTTCATTTCACCGGTCAGCTGGCCGTCGTTGCGCTCAAGGATCATTTCCCGGAGCTCAGCGGTGTTGGTCAGGTTGCCGTTGTGGGCCAGGGCAACCGTGCCGGTTGCTGTCGCACCGAGGGTCGGCTGCGCGTTGGCCCAGTGGCTTGCACCGGTGGTGGAGTACCGGCAGTGGCCTACGGCCAGGTGCCCGGTGAGGGTGTTGAGCGTCGTCTCGTCGAAGACCTGGGACACAAGGCCCATGTCTTTGTAGACGTTGATGCGCTTGCCGTCACTGGTAGCAATACCAGCCGATTCTTGTCCGCGGTGCTGCAGCGCATACAGCCCGTAATAGGTGAGTTTTGCTACTTCTTCACCGGGAGCCCAAACCCCGAAGACGCCACAAGCGTCCTGGGGGCCTTTTTCGCCGGGGAGAAGATCATGAGAAAGTTTTCCGTCGCCACGTGCCACTGGTCGATTGTCTCATGTTGTGGCCGTGGTACGTTCCCCCGATTCCTATATGACCCCGCGAAGGGGCAAAGATCAGGCGTGTCCGGCCGAAAATGCGGTGTGTCTCACAGTGGCTCCCCTCAAAAGAGGCGGCCCGGGCGCCCGACTTAGCGGACGTCGTCGTTCTCGGGTCCTTCGTCCGGAACCGAATCCGGGACGGCTTCGACGACGGCCCGCTCGGAGCGCTTTACGCTGACGCGGTCCAGGATCAGGGCCAGGACCGAGAAAAGGATGACGCCGCCGCCGGCGCAGACAATCAGGAAGAAGCCAAAGACCGTGCCGGCATCGAATGCGGGGTCGGCCGGGCGGCCGTAGGCGATGATTGCGGCCACGATCGCGCCCACCACCGCGCCCAAAATCATGAAGGGAACGAACTTGGGTGCCCGGCGAACGGTGATTTCGCGGCGGCCGGTGTTGGGGGTGGTGTCCTCTGAAGCCATGTCTTCAAGCGTACCGTTCCTCGCCGATGCGACAGTTGATGCCAATGTTCGCGGGGAACATTGGCATCATCTGTCACATCGGCGGGGCGGGTTAGCTGCCGCGGTACGTCGAGAACGCGAACGGGCTCAGCAGCAGGGGCACGTGGTAGTGCTCGCCGGCGTCGGAAACTGTGAAGTGGAGGTCCACTTCCGGGAAGAACGTCTCCGTGCCCAGGCCTTCGTAATATGCACCTGTGGCGAAGTTCAGGCGGTAGGCGCCACCTGGAATCCGCTCGGGGCCCAGGTTCTTGATCCGGCCGTCGGCGTCGGTTTCGCCCTTGCCCACCAAGGTCCAGTCGTCGCCGTCGCGGACGTAAAGCACGACGGCGACACCCGTCGCCGGGCGGCCGGAACCGGTGTCCAGAATGTGTGTGGTGACTTGTGAAACGCTCATGCGTTGACTCCTTCGCTGATCAGTCCGGAGAGCCGCAGCAGTGCGATCTCCCGCAGCTGGCCGGCCACGATTGTGTCTTCTTCTTCGGGGGTGTGGGTGAGGCGTTCCTGGAGGGCGGCGAGCATCTCCTGTGCGCTGCGGCCTGCAGCACGGATCAGGAAGACCCTGTCGAACTTCTCCTCGTACGCGCGGTTGCCTTCGGCCAGCGCTGCTGTTGTCTGGCTGTCACCCGGGTCCACACCGGCCTGCTCCGAACGCGACATCGCGGCTTCGGTGGTTTGGGCCTTGGGTCGTTCACCGATCCGGGGGTGGTGGGCCATGGCTGACTCCACTTCGGCAGGGGTGAACGGCTCAGCGGCGCGCTGGGCCTGTCCCAGGAGATCGTCGACGTTGGCGTAGGGGCGCGCGTCAACGATGGTTTCCACCCAGCGGCTGATGTCCAGGCAGGGGGTCAAGGTCCTGATGGCCTCGTCCCGGTCAGCCGTGTTGAATACTGCAAGCTCCATGCTTGTCATCCTCGTGCAAAATGCTGGCATCCATGGTGTGGGCTATGCGGAACTCCCGCTTTATCGGGAGGAAGTCTGGTGCTTCAAGCTTCCGCATCATGGAACTGTTATTTCAGCATACGTAATTCAGTTAAGCCGAGCGGCCCGCCCGGTGTCAAGAGACTACCTCGCGATGACGCCGTGTGCGCACTGTCAGGTAGAGCCGATGCGCGGTGATGACCAAGGCCAACCAGGCGATGCCGATGGCCCACGCGGCCAGAACGTCGGTCAGCCAGTGATGGCCAAGATAGACGCGGCTCAAGCCCATGGTGAAGGCGAAGGCTGCCGCCACGACCACCGTGACCACCCGTGCCCGCGTGGTGTTGAGCCGCAGGATGATCAGGTAGGCCACGATGCCTGCGATCACGATCGAGTTTAGGGAGTGTCCGCTGGGGAAGGAGGCTGAATGCTCATAGGGCGGAATTGCGTCGGCTTGGTCGGGGCGGGTCCGGCCGAAGATCGGCTTGCCCAGGATGGTGATCACCAGGGAGCCCAGTCCGGCCGCGAGCATCAGGATGACGGGTGTCCATGAGCGGCGCCGTGTGGCCAGGAAGATCATGATGCCCACGGCAATGATGGGCATGCCCACAGTGCCGCCGACATTTGTGTAGGCCGTGATGGCCGCGTCCGCAGCGGGGGACCGGACCGACTTGGCAGCATCCAGAACGGGGTGGTCGAAGCCTGCGACCCCATCCGCTTCGGTCACTGACTCATACACCTCGCCGAACGCCCAGGCCAACGTCAGGGTGACACCCAGGCCCACCGCCAGGGTGATGATGAGTGCGGCATATGGGCCCAGGAGTCCGGTGACCCATTCGGCGCCCCGGGCCAAGGTCCGGCCGGCGGGGGACTTCCAGCGCGTCAGGTCCTGTCCGGCAACGAAGCGGTCCTGGTGCACCTCGCCCCGGATGCCCTTTTCTGCGGGCCCGTTTCCTTCAGTCGTCACTTGCGTCCCCTATCGTGGCGGCTTCGGTATTGGTGAGTAACCTTAGCAGTTTGGATTCGGGGGAAGCTGGGGGCGGGTCACGGTGCCGGATGGCCCACTTTGACCACCAGCGTCTCCCGGGGCTGGAGCTCGCTGCCGTCCGGGCCCAGGGGGCGAAGCTGCGGCACCGGCTGACCCGTGGCCGGGGTGACCAAGACGGAGTGGCGTTCGTTGGTGCCGAAGGCGTTCCGCTCGCCCCATTGCCGGAGGCTGAGGATCAGCGTGAAGAGGTCGAGCCCGGCACTTGTGAGTTCGTACTCGCTCCGTGTTCCTCGATCGTTGGGAATCCGGGCGAGGATCCCCCTGTCCACTAGGAGTCGCAGGCGGTCCGAGAGGATGTTCTTGGCCACGCCCAGGGACTTCTGGAACTCCGAGAACCGCCGTTTGCCGTCCAGTGAGTCCCGGATGATCAGCAAGGTCCACTTATCGCCTACCAAGTCAGCCGCCCTGGCGACGGGGCACTCGGGGTCTGTCCAGTCCATGTCGATTGGTTGCAACATGAAACCATTCTGCCATAGGATCATATGGTTGCATATTGAAACCATCTAGCGGGAGGCGCTCTATGAGGAACGGCATTCAGACAAGCACCCCGGCGGGACTGGGCCGTCGTCACTTGCTGTTGCTCGCCGTCGTCGCCGGGTTCATGGTGTCGAACCTCTACTACGGACAACCCCTGCTTGAACGCATCGGAGCGGATGTGGGAATTCCTGTTGCCGGCGTGGGCTGGGTGGTGGCGTCGGCCCAGGCCGGGTATCTCCTCGGCCTGGTCCTCGTGGTGCCGCTGGGTGACTTGGTGAACCGCCGGGCACTCATCGCCTTGCAGATCGGGGCCACCTCGGCAGGAGCCACGGCCGTAGCCCTGGCGTCCTCCCCGGCTGCCCTTCTCGTCGGCTTCTTGCTCCTGGGCCTGGCATCGTCCGTCGTGCAGACCATCGTGGCGTTCACCGCCGCCTCAAGCACCCCCGCGCAAAGGGGAGGAAACATCGGAACCGTCACTGCCGGCGTCGTGAGTGGCATCATCCTGGCGCGGACAGTGGCGGGAGGCATGACGGATCTCTGGGGTTGGCGCTCGGTCTACGTCCTCGCGGCCGGAGCTGGGGCGGTCCTCGCCGTCGCGGTCTTCCGTGCCCTGCCGTCCGACAACCGCGACCGGGGAGAGGTGCGCTACTGGCGGCCCGTTTGCTCCGTCGTCGTGCTGACCCGGAACAATCCCGTATTCCGCACCCGGGCCCTGATTACCATGCTGCTCTTTGCGTCCTTCGGCGTGCTGTGGAGCGGTATGTCGCTGCTCCTGGGCAGCCCGGCCTGGAACCTGCCTCCGGGTGCTATCGGGCTCTTCGGGCTGGCCGGGCTCGTGGGGATACTGGCGGCGTCCAAAGCCGGTGCTGCGGCGGACCGTGGCTGGGGGCAGCGCGTCACAGGGGTGAGTTTGGCGGCGCTCCTGGGTTCATGGCTCGCCTTGTCCATGGGAAGTTGGTCGCTGCTGTGGTTCATCGCCGGAATCATCGTCCTCGACGCCGCTGTCCAGGCTGTCCACGTCAGCAGCCAGACCATGATCGTGGCCGGGGCTGAAGAGTCAGCCAGCAGCATTATTGGGAGCTACATGGTGTTCTATTCAGTAGGCAGCGCGGCTGGGGCTGCGGCTGTAGCGCCGGTGTTTGACGCCTGGGGCTGGGCTGGAGCCAGCGTGCTCGGGGCGGTCTTCGTATTGCTTGCGCTCGCGGTGTGGGGTGCGGACAGGGTCCGGCACGCCAAGAAGCCGGCGGGCTTGGTTCGCAACAGCCAAGGTTAGGCGGAGACTAGCTAGGTGAAATAGGGAGTGCTCGGCTGGCCAAGTTCCTCAGAGAACCGGTCAGTACGTTGCTGCCTTTGACTTGCACGACACAGGTCGTATCGTCTGCCGAGGTGCGTGACAGGACCTCAAGCTTAGTCCCGTATCGACTGAACGCGTTGTCGGTATACACCTCAGCTTGGGCTCTGCAGTCCGTTTCAGCCAGTCCAGGATCCGGATTGGAATACACGATCTCGGCCGTGTGCGGCTGATCACAGCTCACGTCGCGTTGTGAGAACCGGTCAGAACACCGTCTCAGGACGGCATGATCCCGACCTGAGAGTCCGTCTTTTATCCTTACTCCCAGCCCGTCCGGCAATGCTACGAGGCAGCCGACCCCTTCTACCGTCTTCGGCTGTAGGTCGACCCGGAGGGTGTCCAATGGTGCTGCACCTCCTGCATAGGACATCAGTGCATCCTGGGTGCAGGGGCCTTCCGCTGAAATCAACTCTGCTGAGTGTGCCCTGTCGCAAGATACCGGGTTCCAGGAATCGTCCAGGCAGGGCCCAGCAGGGCTGGTGGATGCGCTTGGGCCTGGTACTGGAGATTCCCGGCTTTCCGCCACAATGCTGGATGATGCTGAACTTTGCGGCGAAAGGTTATTTGCGCCGAGCCCCCATGAAGGCCCAAAAAACTGCAATACGAACGTCGCAACTGCCACCACAAGGGCTCCAATAGTTGCCAGCGCTGCCCAAGTCGCCAAATTCGGGCGCGGAAGCCCGCTCTTCTTACTGCTGTCGGGCGACCGTTCAGGCGGGGTGGGGATGTTCATGAGGTCAGTCGAGGGTGACGTCAGAAACCACAGCCAGGATGGACTTTGAATCCTGATTTGGCGTCTTATCCAGTGACAGTTCGATCTTCAACGCATTGACATTCTTTGCCGGGACTGAGATTTCCTGGATGGTGTTGAACGGCACTTTCCTGACATCCAATTGCTTGCCGTTACCCACAACCCTGACAACGAGTATTTTGTCCGAAGACTTGGAATCGTTGGCTTGACCGACGTTGAAAGACAAAGTGTCGAAGTTGTTCGCCAGCCGGAGCTCAAGCATCTGGGCATCGCCGTAGCCGCTGATGGTAGTGGCGATACCGCTGACTCCCGATTTATCCGCGACATCGAATCGGTTCTCCGTCCAATTGCTTTCAGGCTCGAAGAAGTTGGACAGTGACAAACTCGAACCTGCCTTCTCCGTGGAAACTGCACCGGAGGAAGCCGAAGCGCCGGAAGAGCTGGAAGGCGTTGCTCGCGCCGAAGAGGAGGTTTTGGATGGTGTTGGGTCGCTGCTTGAAGAGCTTGCTGAGGAAGGGGACGAAGAATTTGTTGCGCTGGGGCTGGAAGCAGCCGGGTTTGACGAGCTGGGCGCAGCCGGAGCGGCGGCGGGGGGCGCTGAACATGATGAAGTTGCAATGGCCGCCGCAAGGAGAAAGACAGCTTTCAGACCCACGTTATGTTTTTTCAAAAGATCCCCGATTCTTTCAGCATGCGGCACGGAATCAGGCTTACGCCCATCTTGGTCCCGCTCGCGTATGGCATTCCCCGAACTAAGGCCATGATGCCATCCGACCGGTAAAACCCTCGATATTCTGCGAATTATGTCGATGGTGCATACCGCTCAAACAGACCAGTCGATTGCTGAACCAAACCCTGATCAGCCTGAACCTCGGCATAGCGGTTCGCTCCGCCCAGCATGCTGGGGCAGAATGACCTCAACCAGCTGAAGGAGTTCGCCATGCCAGACATTCTGACGTCCAGGTTCCTGTTCGGTCCCGGCCCGAGCAATTGCTACCCCGAAGCCATGGCCGCGTTGGCGTACCCCGTACTGGGTCATCTCGACCCTGTGTTCATCGAGCGCCTCGACCACACTTGCGAGGGACTCCGAACCGTCTGGGGCACCTCCAACGCGCGTACTCTTCCGTTGAGTGCCACCGGTTCAGGCGGGATGGAAGCAGCCTTCGTGAACACAGTGTCCGACGGCGACGTGGCAGTCATCGCTGTCAACGGACTATTCGGGGTGCGCATGTGCGAGGTCGCCCGGCGCTGCGGGGCAACGGTTGTTCGCGTGGATCACGAGTGGGGCCAGCCTGTGGACGCCGACCGCGTTCTCTCAGCGCACCCCAATCCCAAGGTCATCGCCGCGGTTCACGCCGAGACCTCCGTGGGTGTGCTCTCCGACATCGCTGCCCTCGGTGCTGGCAAGGGCGACGCCCTGCTCATCACCGACGCCGTCACGTCCATCGGCGGACTGGAGCTGTTGGCAGACGACTGGGGGATCGACGTCGGATACGCCGGAACCCAGAAGTGCCTCGGCGTTCCGCCGGGCCTCTCGCCGTTCACGGTGTCCGACCGCGCCTTCGAACGCCGTGTCAAGGACCCCCGCTCCTGGTACCTCGACATTGGCCTGCTCGGCGGTTACGTTGGCGCGGCGAGCGGAGCCCGGACGTACCACCACACTGCGCCGGTCACGATGATCGCAGGCCTCGAAGCCGCACTGGACCGCATCCTGGCGGAGGGCCTGGACGTTGTGCAGGCGCGGCACCGGGCGGCGGGCGCCGCTTTGCAGGACGGGTTGCAGGAAATGGGGCTCGAGCTGTTTGCCGCCGAGGGCTCCCGACTGCCGAGCCTCACCACGGTCAAAGTGCCCGACGGCGTCAACTCGGCTGCCGTCCGCGCCTACCTCCTGGAGAACTTCAGCATGGAGATCGGCTCGGGGGTTGGGGAGTTCGCGGATACGGTGTGGCGCATCGGCATGATGGGCCCGAACGCCAACAGTGCCTCGGTGACCCTGGTGCTCGGTGCGCTGAAGGAAGCGATCGTCAAGGCCTGACGCTCGCTCACATCCCGCGTGCTTGAACTCGACGCTTCCTCACATCCCGCGTGTTTGGTCCTGACGCTTGCTCACGTTCCTCGGGTTTGGTCCTGACGCTTGCTCACGTTCCTCGGGTTTGGTCCTGACGCTTGCTCACATCCCGCGTGTTTGGTCCTGACGCTTGCTCACATCCCGCGTGTTTGGTCCTGACGCTTCCTCACATCCCGCGTGTTTGGTCCTGACGCTTGCTCACGTTCCTCGGGTTTGGTCCTGACGCTTGCTCACGTTCCTCGGGTTTGGTCCTGACGCTTGCTCACATCCCGCGTGTTTGGTCCTGACGCTTGCTCACATCCCGCGTGTTTGGTCCTGACGCTTCCTCACATCCCGCGTGTTTGGTCCTGACGCTTCCTCACATCCCGCGTGTTTGAACTCGACGTCTGCTCGTCTTCCGGGCCGTTCTGCGGTTACCTGGACACCCGGTTCACTGGAACGCTCGACGGCGGATCCTCCGAGCGCTTCCACGCTGCGTTGCGCTTGGCGAAGGGTCAAGAAAACGCGTTGCGGCTCAAAAGCCGAGGTTGTGACGGAGGGTTGCGTTTAAGCACTTGGGTTGTGAGTAAGCGTTGGGTTGAGGCGCCCGGGTTGTGAGTAAGCGTTGGATTCAAGCACTTGGGTTGTGAGTAAGCGTTGGATTCAAGCACTTGGGTTGTGAGCAAGCGACCGGCCCAAGCACTTGGGATGTGAGGGAGCGTCCGGTTGAAGCGCTTGGGATGTGAGCAAGCGACCGGTTGAAGCACTTGGGATGTGAGCAAGGGTCAGGTGTTGCGGGTCAGGATCCAGGTGTTCGTGCCGTCCTGGCGCTCGAACGAAACCGTCGTCACCAAAGCTTCGATCAGCGCCAGCCCACGTCCGGACTCTGCCTCCGCATCGGGCATCGAGGCCTGCATGTCGTCGGCGAACGGTTCCCGGGCATTAAAGGCACTCACCCGGGCAATGAGTCGGGCCGGGCGGACGCTGATGTCGACGTCGATCTCCACCGGCTTCTCAGCCACGGGAAGGGCGTGCTGGACGATGTTCGCCGCTGCTTCGATCACGGCGGTGGCGAACGTCATCCTGTCCATGTCGGGCACAAAGGAGGCGTCGTCCCACAGGGAGTCGAGCTCGTTGTGGATGGCTTCGATGGCGTCTTCGTTGGAGGGCCCGTGGTATCCCCGCCGGGCGAGTATGTCAGTCATCGCCGAACGCGGCTTCGGCCGTGGGGTAGGCAGTGAGGACGCGATCCATGTTGGTCAGTTCCAGGACCATTTTGACCTGCGGTTGAACGGCCGCGATCCGAAGGTCACCACCGGCCTGGCGTGCAGCTTTGAGGCAGCCAATGAGCGCCCCCAGGCCCGAGGAATCCATGAAGTCCGTTTCGGCCAGGTTGACCACGACGCGGCTGGACCCGCCGGCCACCACCTCATTCACTACCTCACGCAGCTTGGGCGCGGCCACCATGTTCAGCCGGCCCACGCTCTTCACCTCCGCGTAGGAGTCCTTGACCTCATAGCTAAACGGCATCTGCTTTCCTTTCCTCCGGGCGTTCCGGCCCACCATGCTCGGGCCCATTTTCAGGCACAAAACCCTTGTACAAAACTGCCTTGACCAGCACGCTCAGGACCACGAGGTCGAACGCCACCCAGGCCACGTTCACCAGTGTCCCCAGAGGCTCTGACATTCCGGCGAGCAACCGGATTAGGCCGACAATCAGCGCAACAGTCAGCAGCGCAGCCACGATGATCTGCGGGCGGATGAGGCTCCAACTCGGGCCTCCGCTCTGCCGCGCCTTGGGGGTGACCGCGAACCCAAGGGGACGGCCGAACCAAACGTTGCGGGCCGCCGTCGTGCAAGCCTTGATCCAGGTGGGGAACAGCGCGAGGCTGTATTGCTGGCCCCGCCAGGTGGGAATCCCGTGCCCGGCCACCAGGAACAGGAGTTGGTTGACCACCATGAACGGGATGAAGCGGATGAAGAAGTCGTAGCTCAAGCTGCTGACTGGAAGGATGCCCAGCGTCAGGTAGATGATGGGCGCGGCGAAGTAGATAACGGCCGCGAAGCCGCTCAGGTAGCTCCACATGGTGGAGAAGTACATGAGCCGTTGACCCCACGACAGACGACGCTGCACCAGGGGGTTCTCGCGGAGCAGGACCTGGATGGTGCCTTGGGCCCAGCGGAGGCGTTGGGTCAGCATGGTCTTGATGTCCTCGGGCGCCAGTCCGTTGGCCAGGATTTCGTGGTGGTACACGCTCTTCCAGCCCAGGCCATGCAGGCGCATTGCGGTGGCCATGTCCTCGGTGACCGAGATGGTGGCCAGGGGCATGATCGGCTGGGCTTCGTCGGTGCGTTCCACCGAGATGGCGTCCAGGACGGCGTGGACGGACTCGAGCGCGCCCAGAGGGGACCAGTCGCGCCCTGACATACGGTCGACGGCGTCACTCGCCACGGTGGTGACGCCCGACTCACCGACGTGGGCAAGTTCCATCGCGGCGATTTCTTCGAGGTCGGATTGGAGCGCGGAGAAGTCGGCGGCCACGAGGGTTCGGACGGCGTCGTCCACTTTGCGGCGGACCCGGTAGGTGATCTCGCTCAGGGATGCTCCGGCTTCGAGTTCTTTCTGGGCGGATTCCGTGGCGGCCTCAACCTCGTTCAGCATCTGCTCCACCAGCGGGTTCTCAGCCTCAGCAGAGCGACGCGCCTTCTTGATGGCGGTCCGGGACGCTGCGAGGGCGCGGCGGACGCTCTTCTCCGTGGCCTTCACGTAGCCCACCAGGCCAAGCTGCATGAGCGCTTCCCTGCGCAGGATCGCGTTGGAGCCGCAGAAGAACGCGGCGTTCCAGCCGTCCTTGCCCTGCTGGATGGGGCCGTAGAACAGCGGTGCCTGGCTGCCCAGGGGATCGTCGGCGGGGACGTTGATGAAGTACTGCGGGGTCTGGACCAGGGCCACGCGGTCGTCGTTGAAGTAGCCCAGCGTCTTGTCCAGGATGTCCGGCTCGGGGATCTGGTCGGCGTCGAGGATCAACAGGTACTCGCCCGAGGTGATCATGAGCGCGTTGTTCAGGTTGCCGGCTTTGGCGTGCCGCGGCATGTCGGGCGTCCACTCCGCGCCGCGCGTCACGTAGCCGATCCCGTGCGATGCGGCGAGTTGGCGCATCTCGGGGCGATCGCCGTCGTCGAGGATCCAGGTGCTGTGCGGCCAGGTGATCTTCTTGGCGGCCAGGGCTGTGGTCAGCACGAGGTCCAGGGGTTCGTTGTAAGTGGTGATGAAGACGTCCACTGTGGCCGTGTCCGGGGCCGGGGGCGGCGGTTTGCGGAACTTGATGTTCCAGACCGTCAGGCCGAACAACATCACGTCAATCAGGCTGTACGTCTCTGCAATCACCAGCGGGACGGCGATCCACCACGCCTCCCAGTTGAGCGACGCCATCCAGCGCCACGCCACATAGTTGACGCCCAGAATCACTGTCAGGACAACGATCAACCGAGTCCAGAATCGTGTCACATTCCCCCCTTTTGCGGCTTTAGTGCGTAGCGTCAGGTCTGCGGCGGACGACGACGGCGGTCACGTCGTCTTCGGCTGTTGCCGCGGGTGCGAGCTCCAGCAGGGCGGCGCACACTTCGTCCGAGGTAGTCCCGGTACGCGCGGCTTTCTCGACGTTCCGCAGGAAGTCCTCCAGGGAGTCGTGGGCGTCCAGCACACCATCGCTGACGATCACCAGGGAATCTCCCGGCTCCAGGTCCAGTTCCGAAGCCGGCCAGTGCTGTCCGTCCAGGATGCCGACGGGCGGACCGGCGGAGATGAGCCTCTGTGCCGCCCCCTCAGCCGGAATGTGCAGCGCGAGTCCGTGGCCGGCGTCGATATAGCTGAGCTTTCCGGACGCGCTGTCCAGGCGGGCGTGGAACATCGTGGCGAACGAGCCTGACTGGTCGAGGTCGGCGGCGATGGTGAGGCTGGCGGAACCGAAGGCGTCATCAATGGCGGGCGTGTCAGCGACGGACCGCATCACGGCACGGACGGTGGCTGCGATCAGGGCGGCGCCCATTCCCTTGCCCATGGCGTCGGCGAAGGTCAGGTGCATGCCGTCGCGGGTCTGGTACCAGTCGTAGAAGTCCCCGCCAACGCTGCGCGTCGGACGGAAGGCGCCGGCGACGTCGTATCCGTCCAGTCGGACTGTTTCGCGCGGGAGGAGGCTTTGCTGCACAACTGCCGCGCGCTCGAGTTCGTCGCTTTGCCGCGTGTCTTCGGCGGGAGCAGCGGGTGTGCGGGCCCGACGGAACAGCGCGCGGATGCGGGCTTGGAGTTCTTTGGGGCTGAAGGGCTTGTTGATGTAGTCATCCGCACCGGTGTCCAAGCCGTTGAGGCGGTCGATTTCGTCGGCCCGGGCAGTGAGCATCAGGACGTAGGCATCCGAGAATTCGCGGAGGCGGCGGCAAACCTCCATGCCGTCGATGTCGGGGAGGTTGATGTCCAGCGTCACCAGTTCGGCGTTGGTCCTGCGGACGGCCTCGACGCCGGAAAGACCGTCGGGTGCCTCGGTCACCACGAAGTCGAGCTGCTCGAGGACGAGTACGAGGAGGCCGCGGATGTCGGCGTCATCTTCGACGACGACAGCATGGCGAGGGGGCGAGGTTGAGACCATGGCTCCATTAACTAATGATGCTGGGTATTTGTCACGTTTAGTCATGACATATGTAACGCCCGCTCATATGGGTGAGCGGGCGTTACAGGATTTGTTCAGTTATCTGCCCGAGGGTTTCGCTCAAGCACGCGGGATGTGAGCGAGCGTCGGGTTGAAGAACGCGGGATGTGAGCGAGGGTTAGACGCCCAGCTCTTCCTTGAGCGCCTGGACGTGGCCCTGCGCAGAAACCTGGTACTGGGTGAGCTTCACGGTGCCTTCGCCGTCGAGGACAACGGTGGAGCGGACCAGGCCTTCGACGATTTCGCCGTCCACCAGCTTCTCGCCCCAGGCGCCGTAGGCCAGTGCAACCTTGTGGTCTTCGTCGGAGAGCAGCGGGAAGGTCAGTGCGAATTCGCCGGTGAACTTGGCGAGGGCCTCGGGGCCGTCCGGGGAGATCCCGATGACGTCGTAGCCGTTGCCCTGCAGGCTGGCGAGGTTGTCGCGGAAGTCGCAGGCCTCGGTGGTGCAGCCGGGGGTGGCCGCCTTCGGGTAGAAGTACACAATGACGTTGCGTCCGCGGTAGTCGGACAGCGAGACCTTGGTGCCGTCGGCGTCGAGCAGCGCAAAGTCAGGTGCTTGCGTTCCGACGAGGAGTTTCTGGGTCATGGCGATCCTTTACGTTTCACCGGCAAACGGCCGGCATTGGTCATTCAAAAAACGGATTGTCTAGAAGACAGAACAGCGAACTTAGATGCTGTATTCCGCAGGTCCGCGCACTGTGGCATAGGGCCCTGGCACGAACTGGTAGCCGCCACCACGGACGGTGGCGACGGTGTGTCGGGCGGAGCCTAGTTTCCGCCGCACCCTTCCAACATAAACGTCGATCGAGCGAAATGCCGCGCCGGGAAGGTCAAATGACTCCAGGAAACGTTGCAATTCTTCACGACTGATGGCCCGTGAGCAGTTCACCACGAGGTAGCGGAGCAGCTTGTATTCCATGCCAGTAAAGGCCACGGGCTCGCCGTCCAGCAGCACTACTTCAGCGGCGAGGTCCACCGCAAGTTGGCTGCGGCGGCTCGCCAACGTTACGGGCTCGACGGCGGTGCTGCCGCCCGCTGAGGCGCCGTCGCCGCCGTCGGAACCTGTCGTGGAACGGGCCTCGGCGAGGGCATCGGCGAGCGAAAGTGTGCTCGCTCCTCCAGGGGTGGTACCGGCGTCGGCGGCTTCCTGCGGAGTGCCGCCCCAGGAAGTGTCGCCGACGCCGGAGTGCTGTGCCCCGATGGCGGGCCAGATGCGGACTTCCGCCTCCGGGGCAAGTTTCATGGCGCGGGCCAGCACAAGTCGTGCTGCCCGCTCCCAGACCTCAGGATCGATCTCGTCGCCCTCGGCCGGGTTGACCCAAAGTGCCAGGCCGCGCGCGTTCAAGCCGGGCCGCCGCGCGGAAGAACCGCGCGACGGGGGCGGCCCGTAGGCATTGACTGCCATGGCGCTGGACCCTAAACGTTGCCGCGGCGGAGCAGCTTGCCGCCGGGGTTCTGGCCGTCGATCGGGGTGCCGCGCAGGTACGTCTTGCGGACGACGCCGGCCAGCGGACGGCCGTCGTACGGCGTGATCGGGTTCTTGTGCTTGAGCTTGGTGACGTCCACAACGAAGGCCTCGTCCGGGGCAAAGATGGAGAAGTCGGCGTCGTAGCCCAGGGCGAGCTGGCCCTTGTTGTGCAGGCGGGCCAGGGCGGCGGGCTTCTCAGCCATCCAGGAAACCACCTGTTCCAGCGGGATGCCGCGGTGGCGGGCTTCGGTCCAGATCAGGGACAGGCCAAGCTGAAGCGAGGAAACGCCGCCCCAGGCCACTGCGAAGTCGCCGTTTTCCAGGTCCTTCAGGTCCAGTGTGGAGGGGGAGTGGTCCGAGACGATGCAGTCGATGGTGCCGTCCTGCAGGCCCTTCCAGAGGAGCTCGCGGTTGGAGGCCTCGCGGATGGGCGGGCAGCACTTGTAGGCCGTGGCGCCGTCGGGGATTTCTTCGGCCATGAGCGTCAGGTAGTGCGGGCAGGTCTCAACGGTGAGGTTGACGCCGTCGCGCTTTGCCGAAGCGATCATCGGCAGCGCGTCGGAGGAAGAGAGGTGCAGGATGTGGGCGCGGGCGCCGGTCCAGCGGGCACGTTCGATGACCTCGGCGATGGCCTTGTTCTCGGCGCCGCGGGGACGGGAAGCCAGGAAGGTCTCGTAGTGGTCGCCGCCCGGGTGCGGGGCGCGGTCGATCGCGTGGGAGTCCTCGGCGTGGACGATCATGAGGGAGTCGAAGGACTTGAGTTCCTTCATGTCCTCTTCCATCTCGTCCGCGTCCAGGTGCGGGAACTCGTCCACGCCGGAGTGCAGGAGGAAACACTTGAAGCCGAAGACGCCTTCGTCGTGCAGCGGGCGGAGGTCGGCCTTGTTGCCGGGGATGGCACCGCCCCAGAATCCGACGTCCACGAACGCCTGGTCCTTGGCGACCACGCGCTTCTGCTCCAGGCCGTCCACGGTGGTGGTGGGCGGGATGCTGTTCAGCGGCATGTCGATGATGGTGGTCACGCCACCGGCTGCTGCGGCACGGGTGGCGGAGGCGAAGCCTTCCCACTCGGTGCGGCCTGGCTCGTTGACGTGGACGTGGGTGTCCACCAGGCCGGGGATGAGGGTTTCGTCGTCTGCGAGTTCGATGACCTCGTTGCCCGTCAGGCCGTTGCCCAGGGGTTCGATGGCGACGATGACGCCGTCGCGGATGCCAACTTCGCGGGCTGCGAGACCGGCGGTGGTCAGGATGCGCTGGCCCCGGATAACGAGGTCATAGGCGCCGATTGCTTCAGACATTGAGGTACTCCTTGTTTTCGGTCCGTTCCGCCAGGTACACGCCTATGTGCTTCCCTAATTGTTCAAGCAACGGACCTGCTTCAGCGATACATTTTTGGACATCTTTTTCCAGATCGGTCAGTGCGTGGACCGTGTGGAAGCCGGCATCCGTGAGTTGTTCCCGGCTCAGGGTACTCCGGCCGCACACTGCGATCACGGGAACCCCGGCCCTTTGTGCCGCCCGCGAGACACCCATGGGCGTCTTGCCGAGCAGGCTTTGCTCGTCCAGGCTGCCTTCTCCGGTGATCACCAGGTCGGCGCCCTTGAGCCTGCGCTCGAGTTCAGTGAATTCAAGCACGACGTCGATACCCGGCCGCCGCTCTGCCTTCAGTGCCGCGATGGCAATGTAGCCAACGCCGCCTGCGGCTCCAGCGCCTTCTGCCTTGGCGGCGTACTTGGCATGGTGCCCGGTGGTGGCTGCGAGGACGTCCACGAAGTGGCTTGCAGCGGCGTCCAGTTCGGTGACGTCGTCCGGCGTCGCGCCTTTTTGCGGACCGAAGATGGCCGGGGCTCCGCTGGCCCCCAGAAGGGGATTGTCGACGTCGGACGCCAACACGAACTCCGTTGCCTCGACGCGGACGTCGAAGTTGGAGAAGTCGATGCTGTTCAGCTGTGCCAAAGCGGCACCGCCGCCGGGGAGCTCGTTGCCGTCTTTGTCCAGGAACACGGCGCCGAGGCCCTGCAGGACGCCCGCGCCGGCATCGGTGTTGGCGCTGCCGCCCACACCCAGGATGATCTTGCGGCAGCCGAGGTCCAGTGCGGCCCGGATGAGTTCGCCCGTGCCGATGCTGGTTGCTTGCTTGGCCGTCTGCGAGGTGGGGCCGTCCGGGAGGAGGGCGAGACCGGAAGCTGCCGCCATTTCGATGATAGCTTCCTGGTCCCGCACCGCGAAGTCGGCCTTCACGGGCTCGCCGAGCGGGCCGGTGACGGTGGTGGTCCGGCGGGTAAAGCCGGAGCCGATGGCGGCGTCGATGGTTCCTTCGCCGCCGTCGGCCACCGGAATGCGTGTTGCTTCAATGCCGTGGCCGAAGCCTGCCAGCATGCCTGTTGCCAGGTGCTCGGCGACGTCGGGCGCGGACAGCGAGCCCTTGAATTTGTCCGGGGCGATGACAACACGCATTCCGGTGCCTCCTTACTGTGTTGTGTTAGCTGGCGATTTACGCTTTGGCCAGGATCGCGGTGGGTGCGTCCGCCGCGGTCTCTGCCAGCTCTTCGAACTCGTTCACGCCGTTGATCTCAACGCCCATGGAGATGTTGGTGATCTTTTCCAGGATCACTTCAACAACCACGGGAACCTTGAACTCGCCCATGAGTGCCTTGGCCTTGTCGAAAGCGGCGGGCAGGTCGTTGGGATCCTCAACGCGGATGGCCTTGCAGCCCAGACCTTCGGCAACCTTGATGTGGTCAACGCCGTAGCCGTTCGTCTCGGGGGAGTTGATGTTCTCGAAGGCCAGGGAAACGTTCTGTTCCATGTTGAAGCCGCGCTGGCTCTGACGGATCAGGCCCAGGTAGCTGTTGTTCACCACAACGTGGATGTACGGCAGGTTGAACTGTGCGCCTACGGCCAGTTCCTCGATCATGAACTGGAAGTCGTAGTCACCGGACAGGGCAACAACGGTGGCGTCCGGGGTACCCCTCACTACACCGAGAGCTGCCGGAGCGGTCCAACCCAGCGGGCCGGCCTGGCCGGCGTTGATCCACTTGCGGGCACCGAACACGTGCAGCATCTGCGCGCCGGCGATCTGCGACAGGCCAATGGTGGACACGTAGGTGGTGTCGCGGCCGAAGGCCTTGTTCATCTCCTGGTACACGCGCTGCGGCTTGATGGGCACGTTGTCGAAGTTGGTCTTGCGGTGCAGGGAACCCTTGCGCTCCTGGCACTCGGCAACCCAACCCGAGTAGTCCGGCAGGGTCTTGGCTGCCTGACGCTCGCGTGCCAGCTCCAACAGGCCATCCAGCGCCGCACCGGCGTCGGACGCAATGCCCAAGTCCGGCGAGAAAACGCGACCGATCTGCGTCGGCTCGATGTCGATGTGCACGAACTTACGGCCGGCCGTGTAGGTGTCCAGGCCGCCGGTGTGACGGTTGGCCCAACGGTTGCCGATGCCGATCACGAAGTCGCTCTGCAGGAAGGTCTCGTTGCCGTAGCGGTGCGAGGTCTGCAGGCCAACCATGCCGGCCATCAGCTGGTGGTCGTCCGGGATGGCGCCCCAGCCCATCAGGGTGGGGATCACGGGAACGTTCAGGATCTCGGCCAGCTCAACCAGCTGGGCCGAGGCGCCGGCGTTGATGATGCCGCCACCGGCAACGATCAGCGGGTGCTTGGCTGCGGTCAGCAGGTCCAGCGCCTTTTCGAGCTGCTTGCGGGAAGCCTTGGGCTTCTCCACCGGCAGGGGCTCGTAGGCATCGATATCGAACTCGATATCGGCCATCTGAACGTCGATGGGCAGGTCCAACAGAACCGGGCCCGGACGGCCCGAGCGCATCAGCTGGAAAGCCTTCTGGAACGCACCGGGAACCTGGCCCGGCTCCAGAATGGTCATGGCGAACTTGGTCAACGGCTTGGCGATGGACTCGATGTCCACAGCCTGGAAGTCTTCCTTGTGCAGCTTGGCAACGGGTGCCTGGCCGGTGATGCAGAGGATCGGGATGGAATCAGCCTGGGCTGCGTACAGTCCGGTGATCATGTCCGTGCCAGCGGGGCCCGACGTGCCGATGCAGATGCCGATGTTGCCATCAGCTGCGCGGCTGTAGCCGTCTGCCATGTGGCTGGCGCCTTCAACGTGGCGGGCCAGCGTGTGGCGGATGCCGCCGTGGGCCCGCATTGCGGAATAGAAGGGGTTGATCGCTGCGCCTGGCAGGCCGAAAGCCTCGGTGGCGCCTTCCTTTTCCAGGATGGCGACTGCCGCATCAACGGTGCGCATCTTAGCCATGGTGTACTCCTTGAAGTCTATTTTTGGGTGTGCTGAAGCGAGTTTGTGTACAGATAACGCCTTCTAGAAGGTGCTTTCCGGGCGTCAGCTGTACAAAAACTCTTTTGCCGTGGGGGGGCTGGTTACTTCCTGCCGCTGAGCTGGAGGACCTGCTTGAAGAGGCCCGAGTGGTCGAGGCCGCCGTCGCCCTGGTTGACGGTTGCGGCGACGAGCTGGGCGACGACGGCGCCGAGCGGGACAGCGACGTTGGCTTCGCGGGCTGCGGAGGTGACGATGCCGAGGTCCTTGTGGTGGAGGGCCAGGCGGAAGCCGGGGTCGAAGTTACGGTCGAGCATCTTCTGACCCTTCTGCTCGAGGACCTTGGAGCCGGCCAAGCCGCCGCCCAGGACCTTCAGTGCTGCGTCGGTGTCTACGCCGTAGGCCTCAAGGAAGGCGATGGCCTCGCCGAGGACCTGAATGTTGACGGCTACGATCAGCTGGTTGGCTGCCTTGACGGTCTGGCCGGAGCCGGACGGGCCGACGTGGACGATGGTCTTGCCCACTGCGTTGAGGACATCCTGTGCTGCCTCGAAGTCTGCAGCTTCGCCGCCGACCATGATGGACAGGACGGCGTCGATGGCGCCCTGTTCACCACCGGATACGGGAGCGTCGAGCGGGCGGATGCCTGCTGCTACTGCATCTTCGGAGAGGCGCTTTGCGACGTCCGGGCGGATGCTGGATGCGTCGATCCAGATGGTGCCCTTCTTCGCGTTGGCGAAGACGCCGTCCTTGCCGCTGACTACGCCCTCAACATCGGGGGAGTCCGGGACCATGGTGATGACGACGTCGGCGTCCTTGACTGCGTCCGCGATGCTGGTGGCACCCTGGCCGCCCTCGGAGACGAGCTTGTCGATCTTGTCCTGGCTGCGGTTGAAACCGGTGACCGTGTGGCCGGCCTTGACGAGGTTGATGGCCATGGGGAGGCCCATGATTCCGAGGCCGATGACTGCAACGTTGCTCATTGTGGTTCTCTTTCTGAAAGTCTTTTTAGCTCAGGTGTGCTTGTTGAGCTGGGTGCTTAGTTGGCGTTGGCGCGCTGGCGGATGGCCCAGCTGAATGCCGTCTCCTGCGGTTCCTTGTATTCCAAACCGATGTAGCCCTCGTAGCCGAGTTCGCGGCTGCGGGCGATCCATTCGCCGAGGGGGAGCGTCCCGGTTCCGGGAGCGCCGCGGCCGGGGTTGTCGGCGATCTGGATGTGGCCGAAGTCCTTGGCGTGGTTCTCGATGACGGATTCGACATCGTCGCCGTTGACTGCCAGGTGGTAAAAGTCGGCGAGGAGCTTGATGTTCTGTGCGCCGGATTCTGCCTTGACGCGGGCGATGACATTGAGTGCGTCTTCGGCGGTGAGGAGCGGGTACTTGGGTGCGCCGCTGACCGGTTCGAGGAGGACGGTGCCGCCGATGCGGGCGACGCCTTCTGCTGCTGCGGCGAGGTTCTTGGCGGCGAGTTCGTCCTGCTCTTCAGGGGTGAACTCGTCCTGGCGGTTGCCGTAGAGGGCGTTGAAGGCCTTGCAGCCCAGGCGCTCACCGATGCCGGTTACGACGTCGATGTTGTCCTTGAACTCGGAGCAACGTCCCTTCCAGGAAACCAGGCCGCGGTCGCCGCCAGGCATGTTGCCAGCGTTGAAGTTCAGGCCCGTGAGCTGCACGCCGGCGTCCTTGATGGCGATTTCAAACTCTGTTGTTTCTTTGTCGGTGGGAACCGATGTGGCGAAGGGCCACCAGAACTCGACGGCGTCAAAACCGGCTGCCTTCGCGGCGGCGGGGCGCTCGAGCAAGGGCAGCTCCGTCAGGAGGATGGAGCAGTTCACTGTGTACGTCATCGTAGGTCCTTCCGAGGAGGGGCTTGGATCTATCTTCCGGGGTGCTTGACTGCTGCCTTGAGGCTTGGTCTCAGTTCCGCTTTGTGGAATTTAGATTCTGCTTTATGAAAAGTTTAGAGAAGGTGAGAGTGGGAGTCAAGGGGGTGGGTGGGGAGGTGGGGGTTTGGGATACCAGAATCTGTTCGGGCTCGCGAGTCGGCATCTGTTGGGCGAGTCTCTAAAAGTGACGAACAGTCATGCCGCCAGTGGGCGAGAGTACCCGTGGCATTGGGGGCGCGGCCTGGGGCTTATGGACCAGCGGAGCACTTGGCAATTCAGAGGTCTATGCAGAAGGCTAGTTCCGGAGGGTGTCTTCGGTGCCCGTTCTTAGGGTCGCGGTGTACGGCGTATACGGAGTGTATAACTTGCGTGGACCCGGCGCCCTGGCAGTAATGGCCGAGCAAGTTGAACCGTATGGCGATTCAGGACTAGTTCATCCGACGCTTGGAATCGTCCAGTCAGTTACCCGCTCATTTCTATCGAGCCGGGCCACTATCTCGCTGATCGCGCGATTGCGGTTGGCGAGTCGAAACAGGTCATCGCCGTCCGGAAGTACCTTCGACGCGCGTCCGCCGATCTCGCGGACGTGGGCGAAGCCGGATTTTCGTTCGACAACTAAGTGCACGGATACTCGTTGTGCGGTCATCCATTCATCATTTGCTAGATAGTCGGGGGTTCCGGCGCGGAGGTTGGCTGCGCCGACGGATGCCAATATGTCAAAACCTAGGCCAAAGCGAATAAGGAGGTTTCCGACTGTTTTTAGCCACATCGTGGAAACGCTATGCGAAGAATCATGGGCAGATGCATGACGTTCTTTCGCAAGATTCTCCAGCTGTGCGCGCAGGTCCAGTGGTTGGCCAGTCGTGGCATCTGTGGCTCTGAACCCCAATTGGCTTGTAAGCTCACGAACCTTTGAGAACGCGTCAGTAACGTGGAACTTACGCAATGTAGATCTGTAATCGTCGGCGCTCATGTTGCTCCCGCTCCACATCCAAGAAAGCGACGTGAAGGACACCGCTGTACTTTGGATTGACGCAAGCGACCTTCCAAGAGACACCGCTATTTGGGTCAACTCGCTGTCGTCTAATCGTCTTACCTTTGAAGAAGAAACTTCTATCGCGGTTCGAATTGCAGGCAATTGCATACGCCCAGGAAGCTCGCTAAATAGCAGATTTCCGCTGTTCAAATAATCGGCTAGTTCATCGAGCCTTTCCAGAATAAAGGTCTCCAGGAGGTTGTAGGAAGCGACGGTAAGCCCGCGCCTAACGAATGCCCCCCTTGGAGTATTTTCCGTGGCCCAGCTTTCCTCCAATGTCTGTTCTAGGGATGCAACACCTTCGAGGAACGCTCTTCGCGAGTTAGAGCTCATCTTAAGTAAGCGACGATCCGATAGCGAAGTGGAGTACTTCCAGCATGCGCTCCGTGCGCAGCCTCAGTCTAGAGGGAGTGTTGGTGCCCTGGCGCACGGCCTCATCAAAGGCCTTATCGCGGAAGAGATCCCACGTGATTTCTCTAATTCTCCCTGCGAATGGCTCCAGGGCCGAAGGGTTCTTTACCCCGAGCTCATGTAGTGCGAGCATCTGTGCGTCATACATGCCCGCTAATGCTTGATTCCTTCCGGGACGTTTGAAAGCATCCGGGCCCCAGATGACGTGGGCAGATTCAATGCTCCTCCTGAACGAGTCTGCTAGTCGGCGCAGTTGCGATGGATCGGCAAAGCGGTTTTCACGCATGAACTGGTCCATTTCTACTCGCAGCTCACCTCGTGAGTTTCGCCAAGACCGTTCAAGAGTGAAATATCGCAAAACAAATTCAGCGTCTGCCATTTGGCGGTATGCCGGTGAAGCAGGTGGGATGATCCTGAACTGATGACGAAGGAAATCTGATTCCGCGAGCTCATAAATTAGGTCATTCAGAGGACCGCGATAAGCCACGTTTCGAATTTCCTGTTGATTGAGGATCTCGCCTCCTGTGTTGAGTCGCAGAAATACTTCATGCTTTAGGTCATCGTCCGACTGTCGAAGGAGAGTGGTTACTCTAAGATTCTTCATGCTTACAAGATTTTGAAGTCCCTGAGGCAAATCCTGAAATCGCATTCCGTTGAGTTGAGGTATCCTATCCAAGCCCTTAAGCATTAACTTGTTTGAGAAAAACAGGCTGATGGCAGTCAGGCGCTGTTTCCCATCGATTACCGAGTATGACCCTATCGAGGCTGCATCCTCGGCTAGATACACAGGTGGAACAGGGATATTTGATATAAACGACTCAATGAGGAGAGCTTGCTTATCTAGTGGCCACCGATCGCGACGCTGAAACTTTGGCGAAACATCTATTGCGCCATTTTGCACAAGTTGAGATATCGACAGCAGGCCTTGATCAGCAATTTCTATGACGGCATCCCGCTGCGCGTAGGTAACGGCTTCTTCCAGCGTTTGACCGTCGTAGTACCTATCCAATGGTCTGTCCCCATTTCCCAGTCTCATCCACATCCCATAGAAGGGCTTTTCGTAGTCTACTCAATTGAAACGACGATGATGTCGTTAAGGGTCGGGACCAGATCGTCCGTCATCGGGGCTGTCGCGGAGGGCTCTGAAGTTGCCTAACCTCATATGTCCGTTTTGCGGAAGCGGGGCTGGCGCCGCGCCGCAAGCTACACGCCAGTATAAGTTCCTTTCGACTCCACCAGAGGATAAAGGCTTGGTGCTCTTAGCAATAGGGGCTTGTTTCAGTTCAGCTTACGTGGAAGAGAGTTTCCTGATGCACCTCAGGAAAGCTGGGGAAGCAGGAAACAGGCGCGTAAAGCCTGGACACAATCAGGAAAGGGCGAAGCGCTTCGTCACCCGCTGTTGCGTCGTTCGCTGCTTCAGAGGATGGCATCAGCCTCGTTGTCAATTGTAAAGATAATCTTGCTACCAAGATTCCTGACAGCCAGGTGCATAAAGCCTCAAGGCGTGTCTGGCGCGGAGGGGCCTGGGACTTGGCAGTGCGGTAATGTTGGTGTGCCCTTAAGCTACTGCGATCTCCTGTTCAGGTGAGGCTATGTCATCGTTGCTGGCGGCGATCATGCCGGCCGGGACGCCTGCCTGAGGGGAAAAACCACGAGGGAACTGTTGCCCTGCTTATCGGCAAAGTCTGGACGGCGCACGGCGACGCCACTGCTGAGGATTTTGCGGAATCGTCTTCGCTAGGGTCGGGCCATCAAGCAGCCCAATCACAGTATTGTCGTAAGTTTCTACAAGTGGTGCAAGATAATCTGAGGAACGCTGCGTGATGGCACCGGGACTGCTGCGGAAGGATGCATTCGAATGGCTAGGCCGACAGTTCAAGACGTCGCCAGAACGGCGGGAGTGTCCGTAGGGACGGTGTCGCGCGTCTTGAACGGGAGCCCGGCTGTCAGCGAGGCGGCCAAGGAGAAGGTCAACGCCGCCATCCGCCAGCTCAGCTATCGTCCTCTCGCTTCAGCAAGAGACCTTCGAAGAGACCGGACCATGCGTGTCCTGGCACTTGCTAAGAACTTGGACTCCCTCGTGATCAGCGAAGTCTTCCGAGGAGTCGGCGACGCGGCGGCGGACAGCGGCTACGTCAGCCTCATCGCCGCAACCGACGGAGACCTCGACCGCGAGCAGCAACTGGTGGACATGCTGCGGAATGGCTCGGTGGACGGACTTGTCATCTTTTCGCCGACGATGCCGGACGAGGACGTCAACTCCGTCGCCGAGCAACTGAGCGTGATCCAGGTCTGTGAAATCGTCGACGCTGAGGCAGCATTCGGGGTGTCCATCGATGACCGCCAGGCCGCCTACGACATCACGAAACACCTGATCGACACGGGTGCCAAGAAGCTGGCCATGCTCGCCCATAGGGGAGCCCGCTCGGGCCGGCTTCGGGAAGAGGGCTTCCGCCAAGCGCTCACGGAGCAAGGCCTGGAACCCGACCAGATCCTGTTCGGCGAAGGCAACTTCGGCTTCCACGCCGGCCGTACGCTCGCCAAGAAGCTCCTCAAAGCAAAAGACCTCCCGGACGCCGTTTTCTGCGGGACCGACGTCGTCGCTGCCGGGTGCGTTCGGGAACTCACGGATGCCGGACTCAGAGTTCCACAAGACATCGCCGTAGCCGGTTTCGATGACTCCGCCCAGGCAGAAATGTGTGTCCCGGAGCTGACCACCGTAAGGCAACCAGCCTACGAAATGGGTCGCGTGGCATTCGCTGAACTCCTGGAACGGATGACCGTCGAGGGCTCGCATCGCAAGGGGAGAACCTTCCTCCCGCACGAACTCGTCATCCGGGACTCCACCAAATAAAGAGGGTTGACAGCTCTCAGTGGTCCCTGTCACACTACTTTGGAATCGATTCCACGGACGCAAGGCCGATTCTTTTGAAAACATTTGGAATCGATTCCACGAACCACAAGAACCACCGGCAAAGAAGCCACCCTCAGCACGCGGGACAGCCTGAACGCGCACTGAACGCCACCCACCCACAGCCACCAAAGGAGCCACTTGTGGAATTGAACCGACCTGCTCTCCCGCTCCAGAACAAAGCCAGAAACCGCAAAGCCCTAGCGGCTACCGCAATCGCAGCAGCCCTCCTCCTCAGCGCGTGTGGCGGGGGAGCAGCACCCCAAGGTGCCGAACAAGCGGCAGCTGCCGACCCGGCGTCGGGCGCTAACGCCAGCGGTGCCGTGAACATCTGCGGCGTCAAGGACGCGAGCGGTATCTACAAGGGCACGGCGGATGCGTTCACCAAGGCGAACGGCAAGGTCACGGCCAAGTACACCGAGATCGGCGCCACCACTGATGAGGCGCGCACGCAGATTGTGCAGCGGCTCGAAGGCAAGTCCACCGAGTGCGACCTCTTCGTCACGGACGTCATCTGGACCTCCGAGTTCGCCTCCCAAGGCTGGCTGCTGGACCAGACCAAGTTGGTTGAGGCCAACAAGGACCGGCTCATTCCCTCCACTGTGGAAACCACCAAGTACCAGGACAAGTACTGGGGCTCGCCCTTCTTCACCAACGCCGGATTGATCTACTACCAGAAGGACAAGGTGGCCAAGCCCGAGTCCTGGCAGCAGCTCTACGCAGAAGCCGCCAAAGCTCCCGGCAACGGATACGTCTACCAAGGCAAGCAGTACGAGGGCCTCACGGTGAACTTCCTCGAAATGCTCTACAGCGCAGGCGGCGAAGTCCTCAACGACCAGGGCGACGTCACGATCGACTCCAAGGAAACCCGCGACGTCCTCAACTTCATGAGCGACGGCCTCAAGAATGGCTCAGCCGACCGTGCCGTCCTCACCTACAACGAAGACCCGGCCCGCCTCGCCTACGAGTCCGGCGACTTCGGATACCAGCGCAACTGGCCGCACGTCTACCGGTTGCTGAACGCAACACCGCTGGCGTCCAGCTTCGGCGTGGCGCCCCTGCCGGCATGGGAAGGCGGCAAGGCCTCCGGCGTGCTCGGCGGCTGGAACCTCGCAATCTCGGCCCACTCCACCAACCAGGCCGGGGCTGTCGCATTCATCGACTTCGCCACCACGCCGGACTGGCAGAAGCACGTGGCCATGGACTACTCGCAGGCCCCGGTCAACGAGGCCGCCTATTCTGACGCGGCTGTGCTAGAAAAGATGCCGTTCGCCACGGAACTCCTCGCCTCGGTGAAGGGTGCCAAGCCGCGCCCGATCTCCCCGGTCTACCCGCAGATCTCGCAGGCGATCTACAAGAACGTCTACGCCGTCCTCTCCGGCACCGCCTCCACCGAGGAAGCCGTGAAGAAGATGGCTGACGAAATCACCACCGCCAAGGCGAGCTTCTAGCTATGGCCCTCAAAACAATCCCGCCAAGCCGCGGCCCAGCGAAGACAAGCGGCCGCGACCGCGCCGAACGCAAGCTCGCGTTCCGCATGACCGCACCGTCGCTGGTCATCATGGCGCTGGTTGCGGCGGTCCCCATCGGCTACGCGATCTGGCTTTCGCTGAACCAGTACAGCGTCCGCACCGCAGGCCTGTCACGCTTTGTCGGCCTGGAAAACTACATCACCGCCCTCGCAAGCCAAGAGTGGTGGGCTGCGTTCGGCCAGACCTTCCTCTTCGCAGGCCTCTCCGTCAGCCTGGAACTTATCCTCGGCACGGCCATGGCGCTCCTGCTCAACCTCGCGTTCAAGGGCCGCGCCGTCCTGCGCACCGTGGTGCTGCTGCCGTACGCCATCATCACCGTGGTCAGCGCGATCACCTGGCAAACGATGTTCCAGCCCAACATGGGCCTGGTCACCAACGTCCTCTCCGCGCTGGGCCTGCCGGGCGGCGACGTCGTCTGGCTCGGTGAGCACGGCTATGCGATGGCCGTGATCGTCATGGCCGACGTCTGGAAGACCACGCCCTTCGCGGCGCTCATCATCCTGGCCGGCCTGCAGGTCATCTCCGCCGAAACGTACGAAGCCGCGGAACTCGACGGCGCCAGCAAATGGCAGACCTTCGTGAACATCACCCTGCCGCTCCTGCGCCCGGCGATCGTCCTTGCCGCGATCTTCCGCACCATGGACGCCCTCCGAGTCTTCGACCTGCCGTTCGTCCTCACCCGCGGAGCCAACGGCACCGAATCCATGTCCATGCTCGCCTACACCCAGCTGCGCGAAAACCGGCTGGTGGGCGAAGGTTCGGCGCTGTCCATCCTGACCTTCCTCACCGTCATGGTGGTCTCCGTTATCTACGTCCGCTTCGCCGGAGGCAACATCCGCGACGTCGCGAAGGAGGAACAATGAGCACGCTGATCGCAGAACGCCCGACGCCGGAACTCGCCACGCGCGCCAAGGCGCCGAAACGTCGTCGCTTGCGTGGGGAAGCGAAACTGCACCCCATGGTCTGGGTGTTCGTGGTGGCCGTCATGGGCTTCTCGCTCATCCCGTTCTACTGGCTGGTCAACACCTCCCTTAAGAAGGGCGCGAGCCTGTCCCAAGGTGAGCTCTTCCCGAGCCAGCCGACCCTGGAGAACTATCTGGTGGTCTTCCAGAACCCCGAGTTCCTCCTGGCCTTGCGCAATTCGGTGATTATCGCCGTCGTGACTACAACAGTGGCCCTGGTGTTCGCGTCCTTTGCCGCGTATGCGCTGGCCCGGCTGAAGATGCGCCGCAAGGCGATGATCCTGACGCTGATCCTCTCGGTCACCACGTTCCCGGCCATCGCCATCGCGGCCCCGATGTTCTCCATCTGGCGCGAAATCGGACTATACGACACCCTGCTGGGCCTCATCATCCCGAAGCTGACGTTCGCGTTGCCGCTGGCGATCTACACGCTGACGTCGTTCTTCAAGGAGATTCCGCGTGAGCTGGAGGAATCGGCGTACATGGATGGCGCCACGCCGTTCACCGCGTTCCGCAAAGTCATCCTGCCGCTGGCGGTCCCCGGCCTGGCGACGACGGCGATCCTGGTGTTCATCTCGGTCTGGAACGAATTCCTCCTGGCCGTCACGCTGACCACCTCGCCCGAAGCCCGGCCCGTGCCTGTCGCGATCGCGTTTTTCAGCGGCACCAGCGAGTTCGACCAACCCCTCGGCACCATCAGCGCCGCGTCGGTGATCATCACTGTCCCGCTCGTGATCCTCGTGCTGCTGTGCCAGAAACGCATCGTTTCCGGCATGACAGCCGGCGCGGTCAAGGGCTGACCCCGTCACAAATCCAAGATCCACCCACTGACTCCCAGAAACCCGGAAAGAACAGGAACAACGTGAGCATTCAGCAGCAGGCCCCGTCCACAACCCTCAAAGTGGGAGTTGTGGGCATCGGTTGGGCCGGCCAGCAGCACCTCAAGGCATACAGCAACATCGACGGCGTCGAGATCGTCGCCGTCGCGGGCATGGAGGCCGACCTCCTTGCCCAGCTGAAGGAGGAGTACAGCATCCCGCACGCGTTCGCCCGGTGGGAGGACATGATCGAGCTGGAAGGCCTCGACGCCGTCAGCGTCGCCGTGCCGACGTTCCTGCACGCACCCATCGCCATTGCCTCGCTCGAGCGCGGACTGCATGTGCTGAGCGAAAAGCCGTTGGCGCGTAACGCCGTCGAGGGTCAACAAATGGTGGACGCCGCCCGCAAGGCCGGACGCGTCCTGGACGTCGCGTTCAACCATCGCCGCCGCGGCGACATTCAGGCACTCAAGGAAGTGATCGACGCCGGCACGCTGGGTCGCCCGTACTACGCAAAGGCATCGTGGCTGCGCAGGCAGGGCATTCCGATGCTGGGCAGCTGGTTCACCAACCCCGAACTGGCCGGCGGCGGACCGCTCGCTGACATCGGCGTGCACGTCCTCGACTACTCGCTGCACCTCCTCGGCGAGCCGAAAGTCCTGGCCGTCTCGGCGTCGACCCATTCCGAACTCGGCCCGCGCGGCCTCGGCGGCAACGCGAGGTATACGGCGTCGAACTCCAGCCACAAGTTTGAAGTGGAAGACTTCGCCTCCGCGTTCATCCGTCTGGAAGGCGGCGGAACCCTGATCCTGGAAGCCGGTTGGGCCACGTACCGCGACGAGCGGGACCTGATGGACTTCACTGTTTACGGGACCGACGGCGGCGCGGACTTGCGCTCGGTCGGCGCCTCCGAGAACCCGGTAGCGGACGTCCACGTCTTCACCGAGAAGGACGGCGAAAACGCGGACTTCGAAGTGGTGGCCGAACCCGGGCGAGCCCACCAGGCCGTCGTCGACGACTTCATTGCCGCCGTCCGCGGCGGCGAGACCGTGTGGGGAAGCCACGACGGTTCGCTCGCCCTCAGCCGGGCCCTGGTGCTCGATGCCTGCTACAAATCCGCCCTTGAACAACGTGAAGTGGTGCTCTGAAATGTCTGATGCGAAATTGAAGATTGTCGTCTGGAACGAAGCTGTCCACGAGGCCCGTAACGAGCCTGCAACCATCGGCGAGATGTACCCCGAAGGGATCCACGGCGCCATCGCCGCCGGGCTGCGCGGCTTCTACCCGGACTCCGAAATCACGACGGCGACACTCGCCGATCCCGAGCATGGACTTTCTGAAGAGGTGCTGGAGCAGACTGACGTGCTGCTGTGGTGGGGGCACATTGCGCATGGGGAAGTTGCTGACGAAGTAGTGGAACGCGTGCAGCGCCACGTGCTCGGCGGCATGGGCCTTGTGGTGCTCCACTCCGGGCACTTCGCCAAGATCTTCACCCGCTTGCTGGGAACCACCTGCTCGCTGAAGTGGCGCAACGAGGGCGAACGCGAGCTGGTGTGGACGGTCAAGCCGTCGCACCCGATCGCAGCCGGCATTGAGAGCCCGATCGTCATTCCGCAGCAGGAAATGTACGGCGAACTGTTCGATATCCCTGAGCCCGATGACCTGATCTTCATCAGCTCGTTTACCGGGGGAGAGGTGTTCCGTTCCGGCGTGACGTTCTCCCGGGGCAAGGGCCGGATCTTCTACTTCAGCCCCGGCGACCAGGAATACCCGGTGTACCACCAGCCACAGATCCAGAAGGTCATCGCCAACGGTGTCGGCTGGGTGGCCCAGCCGGGCGTCTTCCGGGAGTCACCCGAGGTTTCCAACCCTTCACGGGGCTGGTTCGAGGCCTAAAGACGATGAGCACTCCTCTTCCTAGCGGCCGTCCGTTGGGCGTGGCCGCCATCGGTTACGCCTTCATGGGGAAGGCCCACTCGAACGCGTGGCGGAACGTGGCCAGCTTCTTCGACGTCCCGGCCTTCGAGCAGAAAGTGCTGGTTGGCCGTGACGCCTTGGCGGTGGCCGAGGCCGCAGCCAAGTACGGTTGGGCCGAGTCAGCCACGGACTGGCGTTCCGTGATTGAGCGGGACGACATCGACATTGTGGATATCTGCGCGCCCGGGTGGATGCACGCGGAGATCGCTCTGGAAGCTCTGGCCGCCGGGAAGCATGTGCTCGTGGAGAAACCGCTGGCCAACACTCTGGAAGAGGCCGAGTTGATGGCTACCGCCGCAGCTTCGGCGCGGGGCCGGGGTGTGCAATCGATGATCGGCTTCAACTACCGCCGCGTTCCTGCACTTGCATTGGCCCGCGAACTGATTGCCGAAGGGCGTCTTGGAACCGTGCGGCACGTCCGTGCCGCCTACCTGCAGGACTGGCTCTCCGACGTCGAAACCCCCATGAGCTGGCGGCTCCGGAAGGAGACCGCCGGCTCCGGGGCGCTGGGCGACATCGCTTCGCACGCGATAGATCAGGTCCAGCACCTCACGGGCCAAACCGTCACCGAGGTGACCGGCACGCTGCGGACCTTTGTGACCGAACGCCCCGGTGTCGCTGGGCTGGAGAAAGTGACAGTCGACGACGCCGCGTGGGCCACTTTGGGCCTGACCGGCGGCGTGAGTGCCTCCGTAGAAGCGTCACGAGTGGCTACGGGACAGAAGAACTCTTTGAAGATAGAGATCTACGGGTCTTTGGGTTCGTTGACGTTCGACCTGGAGAACCTGAACGAGCTCGGTTTCCTGGACGCTACGGTTCCCGTGCGGAAGCAGGGCTTCCGGCGGATACTGGTCAACGAGCCCGAGCACCCTTACGCTGCGGCGTGGTGGCCGCAGGGCCACGTCATCGGTTGGGAGCACACGTTCACGCACCAGATCCGGGACTTCCTGTGCGCCATCCGCGATGGTGAGGCGCCGTCGCCGTCGTTCGATGACGGGCTGCAGATCCAGCGGGTGCTGGCCGCCGTCGAAGAGTCGGCGCGGAACAGGAGTGTGGTGACGGGGGTTCGATCTATGGGCGAGATCAACGACCGAGACTCCTCTGTCGTCGGAGTTATCTAGAGAAAGACGGTTGAAGTCGTTCCCTGCCGGGAAACGGGCGTCCGTAACGCAGACGCCGCGGCACGGACCGTTGGGCCAGACGGCCTTAATAAAACATGTCTCAACCAGCCATGGACATCTTTTATTAAGCCCAACGTACGATCCTGAGTCGAATTTTCTGCCGGTTCTGCGGGTATCACCTAAATTCAAGAGGTCCCACATTCAGGACCCGCGTTGGAGCATCAAGGGGAGCCCAGGCAGTAACTAAGCCCGTCGCGAATTGCGGCGAGAAGCTATTCCAGCATCAATTGCCATAGCGGCTGCTGCTGCTGCGAACCCGATGCCGAGCGAAGGCAATACGCCGAAGGCCGGCCAGAACATAGCGAAAGAGATAAATCCAGCTAGGAAGACGACGATACTGCGGCGCTTTCGACGGGTCACTTTCATGCGATGACGCAACCACCAGCTTTGCCGCCTTCCTCGACCACCGTTCCAGATGTAGCAGGTACTGGGCGCCTTAGTCTGAACCCGGCAGCGACGAATCGGCTTCGCGGCATATGATTGCCAGGCCGTCCCGAGGGGAAGTTACCGCGAACTCAGGAAACCGTGAGGTGAATTTCGAGGAGCTGAAGCGGTTGTGGTGTTCGTAGCGCGGAAGAAGTTCCCGCAACTCGCGCACTTGGGCTGAGAGCAGTCCTGCGACGTTGAGAACCCATCGGGGCACGACGGTGTAGCCGGCGTCCTGTCCGAACGCCTCGTTGGCGATGTTGGCGAACTGCCGGTAGGTCAGTGACTCCGCATCGACCGGGAGGTGCCACGTCTGCCCGAAAGCGTCAGGCGTGTCGCCCAGAAGAGCGAGAGCCCGGCTGGCGTCCGGTGTCCAGATCAGCGTCCTTTCGCGGTCGTCCCGCACGGGCACGAAGGGCTTCTTGCCTTTCTTCAGGCGGTCGATGAGGAGCGCATTGGTGAAGCTCTGCGTGCGGCCCGGTCCGTAGAACTCGGGTGCCCGGGCGATGAGGACAGGAATATCGCCCCTGGCCATTTCCTCCAGCACCATCGATGCCATGTCCGCGCGGACTTTTCCCTTACGCCCCACGGGCGCGAACGAGGTTTCTTCGGTCTGAACGCGATCGTCCTGGGGGTACATGTAGGTGTTGTCGAAGTAGACGAACTTGGCCCCGGCAGCCCTTGATGCTTCCAATGCGTTGCGGAGCATGGTGGGAAATTGTGCTTCCCACAGCTCCGTGTTCGCCGGGAGGCCAGCCGTGAAGTAGACGATATCGCTGCCCTTGACCGCCGCATCCGTCTGTTCGGCGTCGAGCAGGTCTGCCTTGACCAGCGAATCCGACTCGTTGACCTTACGGGGGTTCCGGCTGACAAGCCGCAGGTCCTCGGTGTAGGCACGGTGCAGCTCCTTGGCCAGTTCGATTGCGATCTGGCCGTTGGCGCCCAATATTGTCTGCATTTTCAACCTCGGTTTCGTACGCGCTTTGTGCGCCGGCGTGGACGTGTCAGTGCGCTATGTGTACACTGCTTACATCAGCGTAGGAGGCGAAGTTAGCAGTGTCAACATCAGTAAAGCCCTATCATCACGGTGACCTCCGTGCAGCACTGGTCGCTGCCGCCGTCGAGAGCCTGGAAGCGGGGGAGCCGTTCTCCCTGAGAGCCGTGGCCCGCCGCGCGGGGGTGTCTCCGACTGCGCCGTACCGGCATTTCGCTGACCGGGAGGCTCTTGATAACGCTGTTGCCGTGGAGGGCTTCCGTGACCTCCTGGCAGATCTGGAAGCTGCTTCGGATAGGTTGCCGGAGGCTGCGGCGCCACAGGATGTCATCACGGCTCTAGGTGTGGCCTACGTGGCGTTCGCTTTGAGGCGGCCCGCCGTATTCCGGCTGATGTTCGGCAACGAATGCGACGAGGCCGACAGCGAACGTGTTCAGGCGGCTGGGCAACTCCATGGCATGTTGAACCGAGTGTTCGAGCGCCTTTTTCCAGGCAATTCAGGCCTTTCGGTCGCTCTGTGGAGCATGGCGCACGGCTTGGCGTTCCTGCACCTGGACGGCAAACTGCCGCCCCAAAGCAACGACGACGTTGCAGCCCGCGTGAAGTTGGCGGTCGGGGCAATCTTCGCGCTCAACAACAGCAAGACGACGGCGGGCCAAGTCCCCGCCGGGCCGCCAGAAGGAGAACCAGCATGACCAAACGCATCCTCCACGTCGTCACCAACGTCAGCCACTACGACGATCCGTCACACCCCACCGGCCTTTGGCTCTCCGAACTGGTTCACGCCTGGGAGGTGTTTGAGGAACACGGTTTCGAGCAAGCCATCGTCAGTCCTGAGGGCGGAGCGGTCCCATTGGAACCCCGATCACTGAAGTTCCCAAGCTATGACAGAGCTTCCAAGGCGTGGTATGCGGACCCGGAGCGCATGGCCCTTCTTGAGAACACGGCCAGCCCCGAAGGCATTGAGGCCACGGATTACGACGCCATCTACTTCACCGGGGGCCATGCGGTGATGTACGACTTCCCCGACAGCGAGGGCCTGCAGAGGATCACCCGCGAAATCTGGGAACAGGGCGGCATCGTATCCTCGGTCTGCCACGGATATTGCGGCCTCCTCAACACCAGGCTTTCAGACGGCAGCCTCCTGGTGGAGGGCCGGAAGGTCACCGGATTCGCGTGGCAGGAAGAAGTCCTGGCCCGGGTGGACAAGCTTGTGCCGTACAACGCCGAAGAGGAGATGAAGAAGCGCGGGGCGCGCTATGAGAAGGCCAAGCTCCCCTTCGTCTCCTACGCCATTGCGGACGGGAAACTGGTTACCGGGCAGAATCCTGGATCGGCCAAGGAGACGGCGCGGAAGGTCGCGGAACTTCTCTAAAGCGTCTGGCGGCGATAGTACGAAACGCGCGTGCCGGCGTCGGGGGTTGATTTTTTGATCCGGAGGGCCGGGAAATTCAGCCCCTGGAAAATAGGAAGGGGCCGCGACCCTTGAGGGTCGCGGCCCTGAGCGGGCGGGCTGCTACTTGATCAGTGCTGCTGCCTGCTCCATGAGGTCGCTGGCCGTGGCAACGCCGTTGGCATCAGCGCCCTTGCCGGACGCCGTAGCGGAGATCAGCACGCCCTCCTTGATGGCGTATGCCATGTAGGTGGTTTGTGCCGCGCCGCTGGCTGTGGACATTTCGGTCTTGTAGGCCACAGTTCCGGGGACCGTGTTGATGCCGTCGAACTTTTCAGTGGCGACGTTCATCGATTGACCGGACATGGACAGCGTCATCTTCGAGCACTTCTCTGCCTGGACACCGCTCTTATCGATGCTGTCCTGAAGCTTCTGCTTATCGAGCCCGGACGTAAGGGTCACCATTGTCATGACCCCTGATGCAGCGTCCAGATCTGCGCCGGCAGCGGTGGTTGAACCGGCGAGGGTCTCACTGCCACCCAGCGTTGCGAGGTCCTTGCACTCAGCCGGTTCGATGGTGAACATGCTCATGAGCGCCTTCATGGGGTTCTCTTGGGCGAGTTCCTCGCTGGAAGCAATGGTCAATTCCTTGCCTGACTTCGGCTTGATCTGCTTGACCAGTTCAACGAGCTCGTCGTTGGTGTACTGCTTGGCAGCGGTGGGCGTGGGTGACGCCGTAGCCTCTTGCGAAGCGCTACCAGTGGAGCCGGTCGACCCACCACATCCGGTCAGTGCCATCACTACGAACGCCGACATTCCGACGCTCTGCAGCGCAAACTTCTTCACTCTATTTCCCCCATTGGGTCTACTTTTTCAGCCGGGCGATTCCCAGTCGAGATAAGACTATCGGTCACTGTGGCTATGCTTGCGTCCTTCGGGTCTCCGGAAAGCCCGGCTCCAGCGTGTGCCGCTCCTTCAATCCCGGGCACGCGGCGGCCCTGCTGGTTATCTAGGGCTATGGGACAACGCTTTGTGCGCTATCAGTCGACTGCCACTGATGCCAAGGGGCGGTATCTCGGTATCTTCGCCTTGGCGAACCGATTGGCGAAGGAGGGAAGCCTCAGCGCCGAAGATTGGGGCAGCTGGCGAAGGGCAAACGATTTTTACGACGCGGCTTACGTCACGCCTGAGGCATCGTTCTATGCAAGGCCGGGTGCGCAAGCGTGGTTCAAAGTGTCGGCCACTCACCTGTTGGAGAAAACGGATTTCTACATCGATCTTCTGCGCCGACATGATGTTCCCTGCAGGGCTGTCTACTCAAGCGATCCGGGCAACGTCCTCTATGAGGACGATGTTCAGGTTGTCGTCATTCCGTACGAAAGGGAGCTCTAATCAATCTACTGAATCCATTGATGGGTCAGGTCCGCTTGCGGCTCGCGATCACGTCAGAAAGCTGCTGCACGTCGGCGGGGTTCGCGTCCGTGGCAAGTGCAACGTAGTGGTCCATGACGGCTGGCCGGTAGCGAACTGGCAACGTCTGTCCCGGAGCAAGCCGGGTGAGGGCGGTAATCGTCAGACTTTCGTCTGCGATACCGCGGAACGAGATGCCGTCGGCGGTCTCCACGTCGAGCATCAGGACAACGCGCGGGTTGCTGTTGACCTCGCGCCAGTCAACGAGAACACCAAGCGCCAGCGTCCCGTTGCGCAGTTCCGCATTGCGCCTCCGCGCTTCACCGCTGAGGAGCGGGTTCGGGGCGACGCCCGGGAAATTGGGGCCGACGCCGAGGGACTCCCGACTCAGGTCCGGCCTGAGATGCTCCACCAGACCGTTGAGTTTCTTCTTCGAACCGAACATTCTGGCCTCTTCCCCCATCAGCGGTGCCGAATTTTCGGCGCTTTGCTTCGCCCTCACGGCGATTCTATGCCACGAGCATTCCCGGTCGGAGTTGCTACAGGGGCCGGAATGGTATCCGTGAGCCTGTGAACACACCTCCCGAACCTGCTTCGAATGTTTGCTTCGAATCGTTGCCGTGATGAGATTGCCTGAACTGATGGGGGTCCCAATGCACTGGTACGAAAAGCACAGCAGTTTGTGTCCAAGTCGAGGCAACGTAGGTTGGTTGAATGCACGGAGCGAAGGAGATCTGCCGTACTTCACGGGCATGGATGCTGCTGGCTGGGAGGACTCCACCTGGATCCTCAACGCGTTCTACGAACTCCCGTCCAACCGAACGCTTCCGACTCATGATGAGTTGCGTAAAGCCCGCATAGTGGCGGGTGATGAGGAACCCCTGATGGTTGGCGAGGTCAACCTTGACGAAATGACGATTGCTACGGGGAGCCAACTTGGATACGCGAAAAGGCCGCCGGCAGATTGGCAGCGGCGGACGTGGGCGGAAATGCTACTCCGGTTCCCGCACCCCCACCCAGCTGGAGGTCCCCCACCGTGTTACCGATGGTTTCCCGCAACAGACTTCCCGGCAAATATCCAGTTGCCCACCGAAGGTTCCATGTCTGAGGAAGACTTCTCCGAGCTTATCGATGTCCTTTCGAGGTATTCGCCCACCGCCGATTGCTCTGTTTATTTCGCAAACGTATTCAGCACCTATCCGGACCCATGCGAAGCACCCGTGTATGACACGAACTTGACGAAGCTCCCCTCCCTTATTCGAGAGATCAGCGAAGATCGCCAAGTCTTCACACCCGCGAACATCTGGTCATCCGATAGATCCTGGCTTGTTTACACCGATTACGATCTTTGGGCGACCAAAGTCAGCAGCAGCTCAGAACTCATCAACGAACTTCGCGCCAACCCGCTTCTTGAAACCCTCGACTGGGCGCCGGGTGGCTCGTCGAGTCTCAGCCCCGGTAAAAGCTAGCCATGGCCTCCTTCGCGGGACCTGCCATTGTGGACGGACGTAGTCCATCGACCGGAAGTCGCGCAGTTGTGGCATCCCAGATGGCACCCCAAAACGTATCGTCGTCAAGGTCGACGCCGGACGGACGCCGGATGAACCAGTAGAATCCGCGGGGTCTTGGCGGGATTCCCGCGTCGGCCAGATAGGCATCGACGTCATCGTCGATGGATGACAGATCCGCTTCTGTCAGCGGGAATTGCTGTCTCTGTTCTTCGCCCCCAGGCAGGCGACGGGCAATGGAACCATTACGGCCACCGGATGCTGCGAGTACCCTCGCAACGTTGCCAGGACCGGCGGCCCAGGTGACTAAGGCGCCCCATCCATTCTCCGTAGCCAGTATCCAATCCTGTGGAGGCTCCTGCAGGTCAGTGCACTCCCACGGGTCGTGAGTCATGTTCACCATCTTTCATCCTTGATCGAAGCAAGCAAATCCCTGGGTCGATACAGAATGGGTTTTCGAGCGGCTGCCGTACACCTGTCATCCGTCGGTGCTGGGCAACAAATCTGGCACACCATCCAACGTCCAGGAAAATTGCCGATGGTCTGCTTAGCATTGGGTCTAACGACTTCTTGGGGGAGCAATGAACTTGAGTCCGGCTTTTGGAATTATCGGAATTCTTTACGCCGTCTTCGTGATCGTGGTGGCCGTCCTGGCGGTGTATGCCTTGGTCTTGACCATTATCTTCTTACGACTGCGCATCGCTGAGTTGAAGAGGGCTGCGCGCACTGGGGACGGCTGAGACATTCCTTCAGCCACCGGTCGAGTCTGGCTGCGTTACTGGGCCATCTGCTGCAGAGCAACAGGGATATACGTGACCACGTTGAGCAGGGCCCAGGTGGCAAGTCCATAGCCGACTACGAGGGCCAGAATCGCCAGTGTGCGACCCCTCTCGTTCTTTCGACGGATCTGATTCAACGAGACGTGTCCGGCCCCGACGGCGAATGTTGCGAGAATGCCTAAGCCAAAGAACCAAATCCCGGAAAAGGCAAAAGCGCCCAAGAGAATTGCCAGGATAGCCAGTTTGTTAACCCGCGTGCTGGTCAGCGGTGCCGATGTAGATGACAAACTCACAGTTTCCCCATTTCGTAAGTGTCAATTCAGTCTAGCCTCGAAGCGGATGCTTACGGGGGCGGGTTCTCGGAGAAGGTAAACGATCAGAGTGAACCCAGCCGCAGCAAGTTCACCCGTGGCCGCCTGCCTCTAAACCCGGCACCACAGCAGCAACTATTGCGTCGTTCTCCGCTGACCGTCGGCTCTTCAACCACAACGCCGACGTCCGCCACGCCGATCCTTTCCGTTGCCTCGGTCCAGGAGCGATGAAGGGCTGCCGTTTGTGGGCCACGTAGGTCGCAACCATGCCAACGGCAGCGGCCAAGGCCAGCCAGGCCATCAATGGATTACTGAAGAACGCGATAACGGAAGTAACGAGTAGCGCCGCGGCCGCCGTAAGGGTCAATAACTTCATCTGGCCAGGATGCATCAATCAACAGCGCTCACGAGCAGAAGATACAGGAATTGAGTGGCAGTTTGGCTGCCTATAGGTGCTCGCCAGGTCAAAAATGAGTGTCGGTCAGAGCCGTCGAGGTGGTGGAGCGGTCACGAGCCTGCCGACAAGGGCGCCCCATGATGGTGCGCAACGGGTAGCTGTATCACCACCTAGACGACTGCGGATCACCACCTAGATGACCACATATCACCACCTAATTTGATAGATTTCGCTACCTAATTTTGAATTTCGATCCTGTGCAAGCATTTTCGTTCAGTTAGATGCCGATAGGTGCGGTGTTCACCGCAACCAAATTTGGATGCAAAAGTATCCAATTACATCGGAGGAAATTTGAAGAAGAATCTCTTGATGTCCACAAGGGTGGTCTTGGCCACGACAGTGAGCGCCTGCCTCCTAGCGGCCGGTCTGGGTCCTGCCGTGGCGGATGACCACCGGGATGGTTCGCGCGCGATCGAATACACTCGGGCGAATGCCTTGAGCGGCGATGCCGAATCACCCATCGCGACCGTACCGGTTGCGGGCACTGAAATAGTTACAACCGACGAACAATCGCGAGACAGCATCTCGGTATCGCTTCCCGGGACTCCTTCGCTTCCCGAAGACGTGGATCTGAGTGGAGTGCCGGCGGGGCTGTTTCACGGGGACGATGCTCCCCTGGTGAGCACGGCGCTGCCCGGGGCATCGGTCACCGCCTACGCAACTGAGTACGGAAGTCAGTCCATCATCAGCATCGAGGGTGAAGCGGCGCCCCACGAGTATCGATTCGATTTGGATCTTCCCTCAGGGGCGTCAGCAGAAGTGAACGCTGACGGTTCTGTTCGGATCGTCGACGCCACCGGCAAACCGCTGGGTCTGGTTCAGGTTCCGTGGGCATACGATGCCAACGGGGCGAAGGTTCCCACGTCGTTCTCCCTGTCAGGTTCGGAGCTCGTCCAAACAATTGCCCATGATGCCTCTACGGCTTACCCGGTAAAGGCGGATCCAAGTATCCAGTGGATTCCGTGGCCGGTGCTCGCCGTCTGGGGCGCGGAGATAAAGGCCTTCAGCTCCATTTCAGTCGCACTTGGGGCTGGTGGGGCATGGGCTGGATGTACCTTCACGCGGCTTTCCGGAGCGCTGTCTAAGATTGTTAGCCAGATCTGTACCGTTGTCGGTATTGCCGGCGTCAAGGGCGTAGTGGATGCTGTCGCTTCCGTATGGGGGCCTTCGTACATCAATAGCAACACCTGTTACGGCGTTCCCTTGTACAACCCTCGGGGTGGCCTTGCGACTATGCCAGCGCGGGACTGCTGGTAGCAGAGGCGCTGCTGACCAGGGAGAAACCATGAAATGGTACAGGTACGTTCATCCAGCAATTTTCGTTGCTTCATTCGTGCCGCTCGTGTTCTCTATGGTTCCGTTTTGGCACGGCGTCGCAATACCGCTCATTGCTCTCATCCCCTTTGCGGCCAACGAAATCTGGCTTTCCCGAAAAGTCAGGAAGCCGTCTGGCGGTAAGACCCCGTAGGCATCCTGGCGGTGAGCCCTCGGCGCACGGACATTTGACCGGCGCCGAGGGTTTGCACGTCTGAAGGGCTTGGGCCACCTAGACGAGGCTCGTTACACCACCTAGACGAACCCAAACAGCCCCTAATTTCGTCCGATTCACCACCTAGTTTTGCCGTTCCGCCCTGTGGCGCCCCCGGCCGCACGTAGTGTCGATTCCAAGAACGAACACGCCGAAACTGGGGGAAGGTCACAGATGACAACCACACCGGAACGGGCCATTGATCCTGTCCTGCAGGCCTTGGAAGGCGGAAGCCGTCCCGGAGACCAGCAGGAGATCCATGGATGCCGCCTTTATGACCACATCCTCTCCAAGGACCTGACGGAGATTCCCGAGATCATGGCCGCGGTTGGTGAAACCCATGGGCCGATCCTTGAAGTGGCCCCAGGTTCAGGCCGCCTCACTTGGCATCTCCGTTTCTTGAGGCGGGAGATGGCTTTGGGAGAGGTGGGTACAGCTTGCGCCGCTTTGGTGGAAACGTATGGCTGCGTCGTCCTTGGGGCCAGTTATGCCACGCTCCTTGAGCCGCACCGCAGGCGGATGCTGTTCCGCGAGGTGAGTCGGGGCTTGGCTCCGGACGGACGCTTCCTGATGACCGTGGTCAATGCTGATCACCGCGCCGAGGAGGAAACCATCAACGGCGGCACCACAATTTCCCAACTGGGGGAGGACGCATTCCTGATCACTGTTGAAAGCCGGGATGCCCTTAACGGCGCACGTCACCTGAACATGAGCTACGTCAGCTTCAACGAGTGTGGAACCTACCGGTCGTCTGAGTACACGAGCGATATCGCTTTAGTGAGCACCGAACTCCTCGAAGAAGAGCTCAATGCGGAGGGTCTCAGCGTTCTGGAGCGCCGGCCCATCGCGGTTGTCCCCGAAAGTGCCGACATTCAAGAGCTCAACCTTTGGGTGTGCGCCCGGAATCAACAGGGCCAGACAGAAGTAAAGGATCGTCCATGAGCAACAAATCGATGAGCTGGCTAATCCTGGCCATGGTCCTGGGATTCTATTCCCTGTACATCGTCATTTCCGGTGCCAGCGACTCCGTTTGGTCGCTCACCACCGGAGTCGTTTGCGCCCTCGCTGCCTGCACAGCCTACTGGCGTTCCCGGCTGGAACGCAGAGCGGACCGCGGCTGACAATGCCGCGGTCCGCTCTGACGGTAGAAAGCTACTTGGGCTTAGGACCCTTTCCGGGGCCTTGACCGTGGTCGGAGACCACCATCGCAGAGCCACCTCCTCGGCGAGTCGGCTCGGATACGGCGGTGAGCTTGCCGCCGTCGCCGAATTCAATGGCAGTAGCCGCGCCGATCTCAGCCGCAGATGTGAAAGCATCACCGGCCGGAACCAGATCGTGTCCCAGGGACTCCAGCGCCGGCCCATAAGCGTCAATGAACGCTGGTTCGGAGCTGACGGTGGTTCCGTTCCTGGGCGCTGCCCGTGGAGCCGCGAGGGCTTCGGAGATGCTCATGCCCAGGTCAACCCGGTTGATGATCGTCTGGAGCACAGTCGTGATGATGGTGGAACCGCCTGGCGAGCCGAGGGCAAGGAACGGGGCGCCGTCCTTCACGATGATCGTGGGAGACATGGAGGAACGCGGCCGTTTCCCCGGCTGGATACGGTTAGGGTCGGCGGCGTCGTAAACCGTGCTGAAGTCAGTCAGCTCGTTGTTCAGCAGGAATCCGCGGCCAGGAACAACGATCCCGGACCCGCCCGTCTGCTCAATCGTGAGCGTGTACTCCACCACGTTTCCCCACTTATCCGCAACGGTCAGGTTGGTGGTGGAGATGTTCTCGGTGTCGGATTCTTTGGCGAGCGGTGCCGCCGAAGTCGGGCACGCGCCGTCGTAATTCGTGACGTCACCCGGGGCTACCGGCTTCTTGGCCGCCGCTGCCGGATCGATCAGGCAAGAGCGCTCCTTTCCGAAAGCAGGATCCAGGAGGGCCTGGGTCGGAACCTTCACGAACGCAGGATCGCCGACGTATTTGCCGCGATCTGCGAACGCAAGCGAACTTGCCTCGAAGTAGCGGTGTAGCGCGTCCGTTGCTTTCATTTCGGAGAGGTTGAACGGCGCCAGGATATTCAGCGCCTCCCCGACAGTGGTGCCGCCGCTGCTGGAGGGGGCCATGCCGTAGACGTCATAACCGCGGTAGGTCATGTGGGTGGGATCCTGATCCACCACCTTGTAGTCGGCCAAGTCCTTTGCTGTCATGAAACCAACAGGAACGGGCAGCGTCGGTTTGGCGACCTTGGGCGGCGCCTGGACGGTAGCGACGATTTCCGTAGCCAGCTTGCCGCCATAGAAGGCGTCCGTGCCTTCCTTGGCAAGCAGCCGATAGGTCGCCGCGAGGTCGTGGTTCTGGAAGACGCTCCCGACGGCGGGAGCCTCGCCACCGGGGAGGAACAGGTCCTTGGTCGAGGTGAAGTTGCTGAACCGTGCCTGGTTGTCCTTGGTTTGCTGGCGGAAGGTTTCGTCCACCACGAAGCCCCGGGTTGCCACCTTGATGGCTGGCTTCAGCGCGTCACCCAGGTCCATGGTGCCCCACCGTTCCAGGGCGCGTTCCCACGTGGCCGGAGTTCCGGGGACACCGACGGAGACGCCGCTTGTCACCAGCTGCGGGGTGAAAGGGTAGGGCTTCCCTGTGGCGGGGTCAATGAATGCATCGTTCGGCATCGCCGCCGGAGCCGTTTCACGGCCGTCAATCGTGCCGACTTTTCCGGTCTTGGCGTCGTAGAACACGAAGTATCCGCCGCCTCCTATGCCGGCACTGTACGGTTCGGTGACTCCCAAGGTCGCGGCAGCGGCGACGGCGGCATCGGCTGCATTGCCGCCCTTTTTCAGAACCTCAATCGCTGCTGCCGAGGCTTCCGGATCCACGGTGCTGACAGCTCCGCCATATCCGGTGGCCGTAGCCGTTTTCTCGGTTTCACGAGGATCGGCGGAAGCCGGGCTTGCTATCCCCACGCTCGTTGCGCCGAGTGCGAAGGCTGCTGCGACAGCGGCCAGCTGACGTCTCACATGTGTCATGGTTTCTCCCAGAACTTTCCCAGACGATGATGTGGGCGAACGGTTCGGTCACCCTACCCCGGGGTCTTGCGAGGGACAACGGTTGATTCTTGAAGCAGTGGGTATTGACCTACTGCTTGCCAGCGCCCTGACGTGCGGCGATGGTCCGGACAGCGACGCCTACCAGGCCGATACCCAAGGCCAACAACACTGTTGGACCGGCACCGCCGTCGGGCCCCAACGCTGCGGTCAGGACCTGCCGGCCCATGAGCACCATCTCAGGGATATCGCCGGCAATGACCCGGGTCCCCAGAACCGACTGGACAGCTGTGAAAACCGCCGGGATAACCCACAGAAAAACAAGGTTCAACACCCACACCACTACACGGCGGGTAGGTTTGAGCCCGCACCAAGCCAGGGCGCAACCCACCAGGACAGCGGGAACCCAATGGGCGATGGCCGGTACTTGGATGGGCAGATTCTGCCGCCCTGCGACACCGACTGCCCACGCCACAGCCCAGGACGTAAAGGGGACGGCCGCGAGTCCTATACCCAAGGCTGCGATGGCCCGCGTCTTGGCTGCGACCAGGAGAAGCGCCACAAGGGAGGCAGCCAGCGAGGAGATGACGCCGGCGAGGAGGCCAAAGTAATAGTAGTCCGTGAGCCTTCCACCAGCGAGGCCATCGTTCAGTGCCGTGAACGACTGGACCGTTGCTACAACCTGGACCATCAGGACACCGCACACCGCACACCACGTCGCTACCCCTCGGTGAACGGGCTTCCAGAGCCTGATCACCAGTCCGGCCGCTGCTCCTCCGGTGGTCAGGAGTGCGATCAGGGTCAGGACTTCGTATTGGCTAAGGGGCAGCAGCGCCAAGGGCATCTGATCCGGCATGACCTGGTTGGCCCAGAGGTTCTGCAGGGGGAGCTTGGCGCCGGTAATCCACCACGGGGTGAGGCCGAGCGCTGCGGCAAGGAAGCCGATCGACAAGGCCACTGCGGCCTCACGGGCGGCACTGCTATGGCGGCTTTCCGACGCCGGAGCGTGGTTCAGTGCCTGCGGGGCGTGGCTCACGGAAGCTCCTTTGTCTCTGTGGGATTCATAGGCGTGATGGGCATGAAGAGCGACGCCAAACCACATACTACATTGACTGGATTAACCGTTGATGCGGTGCATTCCCATGATCATTGTTGGCTTCGGCCCGCCCAAACCTAAACCACCAACCGCAGCGGCCGTTGCCCCAACTGCACCGTGATCTCCTGCCCCCAGGAAGCCGTCAACCGGTCGTCCTCCATGCCATCGCCGAACACCACCAGCTGGTCGGATGCCACGGTAAGGCGCAGGACTTCTCCGGCTTCCAGCACGCCCTCGGTCAAAGAAGCCCCGGTGACCGGTGATGGCCAGGCTTCGCGGACGAACCAGGCGAGGCGTGGATCGGTAGGGGCGGGCAGGGCCCGCCCGCCACGTTCCAAGGCGATGGACGCGCACCATCCGGTGGCCCCGGTTCCGGTGGAAACAATGAGGCCCGACGACGACTGCCGCTCGGTCTGTCCGCCGGCCTGCGTGAAGCTCGGCACTGCGAGCGAGTACTTCGCCGACTGGTGCGAGGCGTGCCCGACGAAAACTTCGTTAAGCGCCGAAAGCTGCTGGCCGTCGTCGAGCGTTGCCGTCACGGTGGTGAGGTCCTGGCAGCGCAGCCGCCCGACATCTCCAGCAGCCAGGAGTGCAGCGGCGGCCGTTGGCGTGTGACGGACAAGGACGCCGGGGTTGGCCCCCGGCTCGGGGTCGATGCCGATCACCGGCTGCCCGTTCAGGTACTTGGCGACGTTCGCAACCAGTCCGTCCTGCCCGACGACTGCGATGATGTCCTCCGCCGTGAGCAGGAAGCGGCTGAGGTCCGCGCGTTCCACTTCGGCCTGCCGCCAGTCGGACGGCACCGCTTCCCGGACGGTTGCGAGGGCGGCGGTGAGGCGGTCGTGCCGGTCCTGAACGTCCTGGATGCTGCGCCCGCGGGTGCTGAGGAAGAATTCGGCCTGGCCGCGGGTGGCGTGCCGGTCCAGGAGTTCCTGAAGTTCGGTCCGCCGGTGGACGAGGACGATGCGAGGGGTTGCCATGACAGATCCTTACTTGGTGACTTCAGCGGTGGCAGCGGGTTCCTTGAACAGTCCGGCAAGTGCTCCGCTGAGCAGGTCCGGGGTGATGGTGAGGTTACCAATGTTCGGCAGGCTGCCTGCTGCATCCTTGAGGGCCAGAGCCAGCAGGGTGGCTTGTTCCATTCCGCGGTAGACCTCCATGGTGGCGGCTTCGCGGGCAGCTGCCGCTTCGCCGACCAGCCGGATCTGGTTGGCTTCGGCCGCGGCGCCGATGCCCTTGCGTTCGGCAGATCCCTGGGCCTCGATCAGACCTGCCGCCGCCTTCTCTTCGGCGGCGCGACGGGCGTTGGCACCTTCCTGGGCCACCAGGTTCTCGCGGCGGACCGCCAGTTCGATCTGGCTTGCCATCTCGTTCTCGGAGATAGTGCGTTCACGTTCGACGGCGACTGCCCGCCTTTCGTAGACCGCCCGGTCCGCTTCGGCTTGGAGCTGTTCGCGGACCGGTGTCTGCAAGGCCCGTTCCACGTCGGCTTCGGGCCGGACGGCCAGGACCTGCACGCCGAGGATTTCGATGCCGGTGGACTGGAGCCTTGCATCGGCGCGGAGTGCTTCGGTGAGAACCAGCCGGAGTTGGCTGACTCCGCGTTCCAGGGCTTCGGCGAGTGTGGTGGTGGCGATCTGGTCGATCGCGTGGCTCTGGCACAGCTGGCCGATGATGGTGGAAACCTGTTCGCGACCGGTGGCCGGTGCCTTGCCCGCGGTCTGCAATCCGAAGTCCAGGCGTGTGGACACGGCTACTGGATCGATGAACCGGTAGGTCACGTTGGCCTGAACGCTGACGTCCTGGTGGTCGCGGGTAATGGCGTGGAAAAGCGTGGGGAGTTCCTGGTCGTCCACGGGAACTTCGCTCAGTACCGAGTTGGCGGGACGGAAGAAGAATGCCTGGCCCACTCCCTGGTGCTTGACCGTCCCCTTCTGCAGGTGGACGACGTAGCCGGTGGGGCTGCCGAGGAAGTGGCTGATCCAGGGGTAGCGCTTGATGATGGCCATGATGTTCTCCTTTACTTATTGTCGTCAATTTGACGATAACTAAACAGTAGGAGCTTCCCGCATTATTGTCAACATGACGATAACTTGCCTAGAATTGCTGCATGCCTGAATCCCATCCGGCGCCCCAGCGCTTCCCGGTGACCGTCGACGTCGTCGCCCTCACCGTGCGCGACGGCGAGCTGAACGTCCTGCTCATCACACGCCTCATCGAACCCTTCAAGGGCAAACCCGCACTGCCGGGCGGCTTCGTTCTCGCAGGCGAGGACCTGCAGGAGGCGGCGGTCCGCGAACTCGCGGAAGAGACCGGCGTCGAGCGCCTTCCCGGGCACCTCGAGCAATTGGGGAGCTACGGACCCAAGGGGCGCGACCCCCGCGGCGACGTACTGACCGTCGCGCACCTCCTCCTGGCACCGGACTTCCCGGTACTGGCGGCCGGCAGTGACGCGGAGAACGCCGCGTGGTATCCGGTGACGAAAGTCCAAAGCGGAGAGCTGGAACTCGCCTTCGACCACGCCAAAATCCTCGACGACGCCCTTGAGCGGGCCAAGTCCAAACTCGAATACTCACCCCTCGGCGCGGCTTTCTGCGGCGAGGAGTTCACCATCGCCCAACTTCGTGCCGTGTACGAAGCCGTCTGGGGCACGCGCCTGGATCCGCGGAACTTCCACCGGAAGGCGACGGGGACGCCCGGTTTCCTGGAGGACACCGGCCGCATGACAGCGGGCGACGCCGGCCGCCCGGCTGCGCTGTTCAGGCTCGCCCCGGAGGCCCGTCCGACGGCGGGCCACCCCACGCGCGCGGTGCTGAACCCGCCGCTGATGCGCCCCGTTGCGCCCAAGTAGGCGAAAGCTAACGCTCTCTTGGGAACTTAGGGGGACGTTATCCGTCCCTTAGTTTGCCGGCGTGGGCGAGAACCGCCGTTGCTGTCGCCTCCGGCTCCGGCGTCGAGACGATCCAGGTGCGGTTCGGCAGCTCGATAGTGACGGCCGGACCACCGACCAGCAGACCCCACGTCCTCCGCCCCAAGTACCGGACGCCGAAGCCCTCGGTCATGGAACTGGCAGGCGCTGGTGAGGCGTCGACGATGTCTGCCAGCGGTATGTGCTTGGCGTAGAACGGCCGGCATCGAAGCACCAGATTTTCGGCTGCGGCTTCGATGCTCACTGTCATGCGGAGAACCACAGCGGTCAGAAGCAGCAAAGCTATAGCCAGAGCTGTGGTGATCAACAGGACGCCACTGGGAATCGCCGTGGCGATGATAAACAAGCAGGCCACCCCTACAACGCCTGCGATGACCCTCCGGGAGTTGCGGCCGATCCGCGCCTCAGAGATGACTGACGAGTTCGAAGTCAAAGCCGGCAATCCGCTCACTGTGGCAGGTCCGGTTCCGAAGGGGCATCCGCGGCCTTCAGGCCAGAGTGCTTGCTGAACCTTGGCCGCAGCCATCCATCCAGGTAAACCGTGGCCGCGGCCACCACAAGACCCAGAAGAAGGGATGGCAGTGGGCCCAATGTGGATAAGAGGATCATGTAGGACCCGAATCCACTGATGAAGATAAGGAGCCCTCGCCGGGTTTTGGCGCTCATTAACTTTCCCCCAATCGCTGCCCGCATCGATGTGGACAGGTGGCGAGCCTACCCGGAGCGCGGCGGGGAGCGAGTCAAATGCTGCCTACGCATGAATCCGGGAAGGCGCCACTTAGGAGGACGTTATCCGTCCCTCATTGCCTGCGTGGGCGAAGGGAGACGGCTCCGTTGCTGCAATGAGCCGGTTCAGTTGGGCCCGCACCTCTTCCGGGGTGCCGTTGGCGTCCACGACAACAAAGTCAGCGAACCCAGGGAGAGCGCGGTAGGCGTCCCGAAACGCCTGCAGTTCGGCCAGGCTTTCTTTATCGATGCCGCGTGCCATGACACGCTGGTGCGCACGGCGCGGGTCGACGTCGAAATGAACTGCCAGGTCCGGGGTGGGCAGCATCCGCAGCAGCCACGGCAGCAGTCGTCCGTGTTCCAAGCCCTTGCTTTCCCGGAGCGCGAGCTGGCAATGCAGGTGGCGATCCATGACAACCAAGCCGTCGGTCCGTCGGGCGCGTGCATGGTTGACGAGCACGGTGAAAAGGCGCACGCCTGTCTCAATGAAATCTGCCACCCGCGGCGGAAGCGGGAAACTGAACCGCTCGGCCAGCAGGGATAACTGCCTCCGGCCGGCGTGATTGCTCAGCAGCAGGGCATCCCGCCCCTCAGCGCGGGCCGACTCGACCAGGGCGCGGGCCGCCGTCGTTTTTCCTGAACCGTCAATTCCTGTCAGAACAATGAGCATGAGGCCTCCCCTCGTTTCCTGTCCAACGAAGGGGAGCGGCCTCTTGTGCCGTGAGTCGGCACACAGCTCGGCGGGGGCGTCCTGAGGGCGGTCCCGGGGGCATCTCCGCAAAACGGTAGTAAGTTTCCTGACGAACTGCTTCGCCAAAGAGGGAAGCACGCCTATCATGATGCTATGTACGTACTCCTGACGGGCAAAAGATTCGTTTGGATCCTTTTCCCTGAGGGTACGTAAGAAATACGGAGATGAATTTCTCCAACCGGTGCCCGTTGGCATGGGTGGCGCTCCACACGGTGTGGAGTACCAGCGGACGCCTTCCTGAATAGACAACAGTTATTGAAAGGGATGCGTAGCTCAATGAACACACTCTTGATAATCGCCGGCGTAATCGCGATCATCCTGCTTCTTGTAGGCGGATTCAACCAAGCACTCAGTTTCCTGCTTTGGGTAGGAATTATCCTGCTGGTGCTGGCACTTATTGGTTGGGTCGTCGGCAGGGGCCGGTCGCGCGTATGACAACTGGTCCAAGCGAAGTTGCCGGTTTTTCCCAGGTTCGCGACGGAACCACCACCCCTGGCCATCCCATTCCCAGGGAGCCGGGGGTGCCAGAAACCAGCGGCCCGGGAGACGCCGGTGACGCATCGTCGGGAAGTCAGGATGACTCCGTCGATGCTGGTCCCAGCGAATCTGCCAATCCACCCGGGCCGGCAGAAGAAAAGGATGAAAAGACAGCGGACAACCGCGGTCTGACAACCGAAACCAATCCCACGGATTGATCGGATCAGCGGGGCGGCGGGCGGGAGATATCCGGTCCGCCGCCACGCTCCTTTAGGGTCCCAAAACCACGGTTTGTCACTAATTGCTGAGCGTTGTCAGTTAGCGATTGGGGTAGAAATGCGAATCGGTTCAATCATCGGGCTATTGGTTGTCGTCTGGCTCGTTATAGGGGCAGTTGCCGCCGGGCAACGCGGCTACTACAGCGACCCGCCCGCCCAGTGCTCGCAAGTGGCAACCATTGCGCTGAATATAGTTGCCGGCCCACTGAATTACATGGGCATGAATCCTCAGGGTGGGTGCGAGATTCCGAAGCCGTCATGAGTAAATCTCCGCGGCTCCGAACCGTTCTCCTCACTCTTCTGGTGGCTGCTGCCGGCGTGTTGGCCGGCTGTTCGCAGCAACCCTCAGCCGACGCCCTGAAAGGGCCGGCTGATGAGGTTTCATCGGCCGTGCGGGCGGCCAGCCTTGCGGTGGATCTCAGGATTTCGGACAGTACGACGGCGGCCGCCGCTGCTACCGCTGCCGACGACATGCTGGGCGATGTGGAGTCGGCCACGAACGAGGTGCACGGACTCACGGCGCAAACCCAGGAAGAACGCGTACTTCGCAACGATGTCCTGGCTGCCTTCTCCTCCATTTCCAGGGCACTCCTGCACGCGCGGGATGCCCTTTCTTCGTCGTCGAACGGTCCTGACGACGGGCAAGGGAAAGCCCGGCTTTCCACCGTGCAAGGAGAACTTCGCGTTGCCACCGAGCAACTGGACAGTCTGATGACCAAGGCCGGCATCCAGTGAAACGGCTCCTCGGTGTTGCACTCGGCATCCTGACGGCGATCGGGGGCTTTGTTGACATCGGGGACCTCGTGACGAACGCCGTGGTGGGCTCACGGTTCGGCATGTCGCTGGCATGGGTGGTGCTGGTGGGCGTCGTCGGTATCTGCCTCTTCGCAAATATGTCCGGCAGGGTGGCTGCAGTCTCCGGCAGGGCCACTTTCGAAGTCATTCGGGAGCGCCTTGGACCCCGGGCCGGATTGGCCAATCTGGGTGCGTCCTTCCTGATCAATGTCATGACGGTAACCGCCGAAATCGGCGGCATTGCCCTTGCCCTCCAACTAGCCAGCGGGGTGGCCTATATTCTCTGGGTTCCTTTTGCGCTGCTGGCCGTGTGGCTGGTGGTTTGGCGGGTGAAGTTCAGCATCATGGAGAACGTCACAGGACTTGTGGGTTTGTCCTTGGTGGTGTCCGCCGTCGCCCTGTTCCTTCTCAAACCTGATTGGGGTGCCCTGGCCGGGCAGGCGTTTTCTCCGTCCGTTCCGGCCCAGGAAGGCGCCGGCGTGTACTGGTACTACGCCATTGCCCTATTCGGAGCTGCGATGACGCCGTATGAGGTGTTCTTCTTTTCCTCCGGAGCAGTGGAGGAGCGCTGGAAGATCAAGGACCTGGCCCAATCACGCCTCAACGTCCTTCTCGGCTTCCCGCTCGGCGGGTTCTTGTCCCTTGCGATCGCCGGGTGTGCCGCCGTCGTTCTTCTCCCCGCCGGAATCAGCGTCACCTCGTTGTCGCAGGTTGCGCTTCCCGTGGCGCAGGCGGGCGGCCAGCTTGCACTGGCTGTGCTGATTCTGGGGGTGGTGGCAGCGACTTTCGGGGCGGCCTTAGAGACGACGCTGTCCAGTGGCTACACGCTTGCACAGTTCTTTGGATGGTCGTGGGGCAAGTTCCGCCGCCCGGCCCAGGCAGCCCGGTTCCACGTGTCGATGATCGTGGTGTTGCTGGCCGGGGTGGCGGTGCTGGCCACGGGCGTTGATCCCATCCTCGTGACTGAATACTCCGTGGTTTTCTCGGCAATAGCGCTTCCGTTGACCTACCTGCCGATACTCATCGTGGCCAACGACCCGCAGTACATGGGCAAGCATGTCAACAACCGCGCGGTGAACATCGCCGGAGTGATCTACCTGTTCATCATCCTGGTTGCCTCCCTGGCGGCCATCCCCTTGATGATCGCCACAGGAGCTGGAGCATGAACAAGAGCAAGCCCAAACGCTTCCAACCGCAGCAGCTCCACGCTGCACCCTATCCGGCGGGCCTTGTGCTCGACGCCCAGCTGCACTTGTTGGACAGGCAGATATTGGACGTCGACGGCGTCCCTGTCACCACGGTCGACGACATCGAGCTGAGCGGGCCCGAACCCGATGAGAAGATCCCGGAGGGATCGGCGCCCCCGCAGATCACGGCTTTGCTCACTGGGCCGGTATTGGGAACCCGCATTTTCGGCGGCAGGCCGCCGTCGAGCCGTTTGATCCGTATTCCGTGGAAAGTGGTGGCGGGCGTGGACACGGTGGTGTCGCTGGGGGTCCGCGCCGACTCGATGGATGCCTCATGGGTTGAGCGGTGGCTGCGAAACCATGTCATTGCGAGGATCCCGGGAGGCAGGCATGAACCTTAGCGACGTGTTGGGCAGCGATGTAGTGGATGGGGCCGGCCAGCGGTTGGGCGAGGTGTCGGACGTCCGGTTCGCATTGGATGCGGGAGCAGGTCAGCTCCTTAGCCCGGCCCGGCTGGTGGGCATCGTGGTAAGTCCGCGGACGGCGTCGTCGTTTCTGGGCTTCGAGCGGCAGGAAATCAGTCAGCCTTGGCCTGTTGCTCAGCTGCTCCGTTGGCGGCACAAGGGGTCATTTCTGGTGCTGTGGGAGGACATCGCGGTGATGGGTCCGGAGAGGGTCGGACTGCGCCCTGGCTTCACCGCCTACGATGCGCGGCTGACACGATAGACCATCGAAAAGGGAAATGCTAAGTTTACTGATAATTTTGGCGTAGCATGGACATGCCACTAAGCATCCTTATAGGTTCGAAGTGTTCCATCAACACGTTCGCCGCATCGGAAAGGACTAGTCATATGGACAAGCAGGACGCCACACCCGAAGAGGAAGTAGGAGGCTACGGCACTCCTACGGCAGAGCAGGAAGCCGGCGGAGGCCAGGCCCAGCCGCGCGTTGAAGAAGACATCGACGAGGCTGCATTGGGTGAGGGTACCGGTGCGCCGAACCTTAGCCACTTGAATCCGGAAGACTCGGACAGCTCCGGCGAGCCGGGCGCAGGCCGCTTTGGCGGCATCGACGAACAGTCCCACGCAGAGCAGTCATCCGTGCCGGATGACACTGAAGAACTTCCCGATGGCAGCGGAAACGACCTTCCCCAGGAAGAGTCGCCGAACGATGATGACGAAGAAAGTTTTGACGCCGGCTAAGAGCTTTGGCTGGCGCGCTTAGACTGGCGCGCCACTGGTTAAGCAGCCAGCCGGTTGGTGCGCCGCCGGAAATCCCGAATCTGGAAACAGAGGCTAGATCGAAGGAGCAAGACCCATGGCAACGGTGAACAAGTCAATTGACGTGGACGTGCCCGTGTCTGTCGCCTACAACCAATGGACGCAGTTCGAATCCTTCCCGGAATTCATGAATGGCGTGGAGTCCGTGAAGCAGATCGATGACACGGCCCTGCACTTCTCCACCAACGTGGGAGGGGTCAAGCGCGAATACAACGCCCAGATCATCGAGCAGGTTCCTGACGCATTGGTGAGCTGGACAAGCGTTGACGGGCCGCGGAATTCGGGCACAGTCAGCTTCGTGCCCCTCGAGGATGCCCGCACCCGGGTCAACGTGGCCATCGACTGGGAGCCTGAAGGCCTCGCCGAAAAGGCCGGATCTGCGCTTGGCGTGGACGAACTGCGGGTGGGCGCCGACCTCGACAAGTTCAAGAAGTTCATAGAAGCCCAAGGGCACGAGTCCGGCGCCTGGCGCGGAACAGTGTCCGGTGGCGATGTGGACGACGCAGGCGGAGCGCCTCTGTAAATCTTGCTGCACGCGAGGGCCGGCCGTTTCCACGGACCGGCCCTCGCGGCATACTTGGAGTAACCGTGAAGGGGAGTACCGAAAGCCATGGCAACGTCCAGCAGCGTAGAGGCAGAACAGAAATTCGACGCCCTGGAGTCCACGCCGCTTCCGATGCTGGACGCCATCGACGGCGTGGGCAGAGTCGGTGACCCGGTAAGCCACACACTGGAAGCCACTTACTTCGACACCAGCCGGCTTTCGCTCGCACGCCACGGAATCACGCTGCGGCGCCGCACCGGAGGACACGACGCCGGCTGGCACCTCAAACTGCCGCTCGGCCCCGGAAAACGAACCGAAATCCACGCTCCTTTGGGCAGCGCAGATACCGTTCCGGTGGAGCTCATGGACAGAGTGCTCGCCTATACCCGGGCGCACGCCGTCCTCGCAGTGGCCACCCTGCATACGGATCGTATGAGCTACGCCCTGTACGGAGGCCAGGGCGAGCGTTTGGCCGACTTCGTGGATGATCGGGTCCGGGCCCATGTCACGGTGGGGGACGACCGCCGGCTTGAATGGCGGGAATGGGAGGTGGAGCTCGCGGCCTCCGACGGAACCGGTGACTCCCTGTTGGCAACCTTGACCCGCCAGCTTTCCGCAGCAGGTGCGACTCCCAGCCATCGAAGCTCCAAACTGGCCACCGCCTTGGGCGGCTTGGGTGGCGAATTGCCCATGGCTGGGAAAGCTGACCGGAAGCCAGGCGCCGCCAAGGGCGCCGGCAAGAAAACGGCAGCGGACGCCGTGCTCAGCTATTTGCAGCGGCAGCTCGCCGGCCTGCTTCTCCAGGACGCCCACGTGCGGCTGGGCCGTGACGATTCCGTACATCAAATGCGGGCGTTCACCCGACGGATACGCTCGGTCCTGCACATTTATCGTCCGCTTTTTGCCCCCGGGCCCGTCAATGACCTGGAACGCGGGCTGAAATCCTTGGCGGAGACCCTGGGCCGGTACCGCGACACCGAAGTCCTGCATGAGCGCCTGCGGGATGCCCTTGATGAGCTGCCGGAAAACCTGGTCTTGGGCCCGCTCCACGATGAGCTGGACCAGCGGATGATGATCAGGGCCGATACTGCACTGGCCGCCATCCGGACGCGTCTGACCAGCCCGGGGTACTTCCGTCTCCTCGACGACCTTGAGGCGTTCATCGAAGCGCCGCCCCTGACGGAAAAAGGGCGCGCACCGGCAAGGAAGACCACCGCGAAGCTCGTCAACAAAGCCGTGAAGCGCCTCCGCAAGCGCCACGACGCGGCGGTATCGGCCGCCGTCGGGCAATTACGCGACGAAGCCCTGCACCGCGTGCGGAAGTCCGCCAAGAAGCTGCGTTTCGCGGCGGCGGCCGCAGAGAGCGTCCACGGCAAGCGCGCAGCGAAGCTTGGCAAGGCTGCGCACAAAGTCCAATCGGTTCTGGGTACCCACCAGGACAGCGTGTTGGCCCGCAGAGAATTGCTGGACCTTGGTTCAGCGCCCGGGACGGCCAGCGCGGCCTTCACCTATGGGGTGCTGCATGCAAGGGAATCCGCCGTTTCAGACGCAACGGAGCGCAAGTACCTTAAGGGCAGTGCCAAGACCTTGAAACTGCGCCTTAAGAAGTAGGTTCCGGGTTGCCGGCCGGTGTGGCCCGGGCACGCTCAGCGTCGTGCAGCCGGCGCGACGCAGCCACGGCGTCCATGTTGTCCTCAGCCCAATCCTTCATGTCGAAAATAATCGGCAGGAGTGAGCGGCCGCGGTCCGTGAGCCAGTAGTCGGTCCGGACGGGGACGGACGGCGTGACTTCCCTGTGGATCAGGCCATCGCGCTCCAAAGAACGCAGCGTGGATGTCAGCATTTTCTGGCTGGCCCCCGGAATGTGCCTGCGTAACCCGCTGTGGCGTTGCGGTCCCTCTTCCAGCGCCAGCATCACCAAAGTCACCCATTTGCTGCTGATCGCTTCGAGCAATTGCCGGGCCGGGCAGTTCTCCAGGGAGGCGTTGTACTGGTGCCGGGCTTTCTGACGGGTCTGCTCAGCCGTGAGTGTCATACCCCCAATCATTGCAGGCACTTCGACGTGCCTTGGGCACAAAAAAGTGCGTTCTTACGCTGTGCCGGGAAGCCGGGCGAGGATCAGTAAGGGGTCGGAACGTCCCCCGTTTGAAAGGAAAACCATGCCCTCCATCCTCCATATCAACGCCTCTCCCCGTTACGGCAGCAGCGATTCGCTGGGACTCGCCCGTCACTTCATCGATTCGGTCCAGTCTGCGGCTCCGGAGACTTTTGAACTGGAGACACTGAACCTGTTCGACGACGATGCACTGCCGGCTTTCGGTCGGGTCGCCGCCTCCGCGAAAATGGCGGTCTTCACGGGCCAGGAACAAACGCCGGAGCAGGTGGCAGCGTGGGAAGCGGCACGGTCGGTCTTTGACCAGTTCGCGGCGGCGGATGCCTACGTGTTCAACATTCCCATGTGGAATTCGGGGATTCCTTACGCTTTGAAGCAGTGGATCGACATCGTCACCCAGCCCGGTTGGAGTTTCGGTTTCCACCCGGAGCATGGGTACACCGGTCTCATGGAAGGGAAGCTGGCGATGGCCATCCACACCAGCGGTGTCTACGCCCCAGGGGTCCCGGCAATGTTCGGTGCCGACTTCAGCAGCACGTATTTTGCCGATTGGCTGAACTTCGTGGGGATCCAGGACGCCGCCCACATCCGATTTGCCCCTACGGTCCTGAACACGGACGTGGACGGCAGCCGCCACCTCGCGGAAAGGGAATTGAGCGACGCAGCACTGTTGTTCGCAGGGAAGCTCGATGCCGTTCGGGCCTCGGAACTGATCAGCAAGTGAGGTGAACCGGGGGCGTTGTCCGGGTTGCCTCCACAACGCCCCGGTTCCCTCTAGTTGCCCACAGCAACCAGACGTAAACTGGCCTTCGGTTTCACTTCGAAAGCTCGGAGACAGCATGCTCTGGAAGGTACTGGTTCGCTTCCTGCGGCCGCATCAGCGGTTGCTGGTGGGCGTCGTCATTTTTCAGTTGGCGCAGTCGATTGCGTCCTTGTACCTGCCGACGCTCAATGCCGACATCATCGATCACGGCGTTGCCACCGGGGATACCGATTACATCCTCCGCATGGGCGGGCTGATGCTGCTGATCACTCTCCTGCAGATCGCGTGCGCCGTGGTTGCGGTCTACTTCGGGGCGAAGGCTGCGATGGGCATGGGCCGCGACGTGCGTGACGCGATCTTCAACCGGGTGGGGGAGTTTTCCGAACAGGAAGTCACCAGGTTCGGTGCTCCTTCCCTGATCACCCGGTCCACCAACGACGTCCAGCAAGTCCAACAGCTGGTCCTGATGTCCTGCACGCTCATGGTCGCGGCGCCGATGCTGAGCATTGGCGGCGTGATCATGGCCGTGCGCCAGGACGCGCAACTGTCCTGGCTGATTGCCGTGTGCGTGCCCGTGCTGTTGGTTGCCGTCGGGCTGATCGTGACACGGATGGTTCCCCTGTTCCGCAAGATGCAAGTGCGGATCGACGCCGTGAACCGGGTCCTGCGCGAGCAACTCACCGGCATCCGCGTCGTGCGGGCTTTCGTGCGGGAGGACATGGAAATCAGCCGGTTCGCCAAAGCGAACGACGACGTCACCGACGTCGCGCTGCGGGCCGGCCGTTTGATGGCGCTTATGTTCCCTGTGGTCATGCTGGTCATGAACGTATCCAGCGTGGCAGTGATCTGGTTCGGGTCCTTCCGGATCGAGGACGGCTCCATGCAAGTGGGCACCCTGATCGCATTCCTGAGCTACCTCATGCAGATCCTCATGTCGGTCATGATGGCCACGTTCATGGCGGTGATGATCCCGCGCGCGTCGGTTTCTGCCGACCGCATCGGGGAGGTGCTGGATACCGACTCCAGTGTCCGGCCGCCGTCGAACCCTGTCACCGGCGGCATCCGCCGCGGCGAGTTGGAAATGCGCGACGTCGGATTCGCCTACCCGGGTGCCGAGCGGCCCGTGCTGAGTGGCCTGACTTTCACGGCCCGCGCAGGGCAGACCACCGCGATCATCGGCAGCACCGGAGCCGGCAAGACCACGCTGGTCAACCTCATGCCCCGGTTGTTCGACGCCACAACGGGCTCCGTCCGGATGGACGGTGTGGACGTCCGCGACCTCCACCCGGACCTGCTGTGGGGGCACATCGGATTGGTGCCGCAGCGGCCGTACCTGTTCTCCGGCACGGTCCGCAGCAACCTGCAATACGGCAAACCGGACGCCACCGAAGACGAACTGTGGCAAGCGCTGCGCGTGGCCCAGGCTGACGACTTCGTACGCGGCATGGACGGGGGCCTGGATGCGGCCATCTCCCAGGGTGGGACCAACGTTTCGGGCGGGCAGCGTCAAAGGCTCGCCATTGCGCGGGCCCTGGTGAAGCAGCCGGAGCTCTACATTTTTGATGACTCCTTCTCCTCGCTGGATACCGCCACCGACGCGCGGCTCCGGCAGGCCCTCAAGCGCCATACCAACGGCGCCACCTTGGTGATCATCGCCCAGCGTGTGTCCAGCATCGCCGACGCAGACCGGATCCTGGTGCTCGACGACGGCAGGATCGTCGGCCAGGGGACGCACGAAGAATTGTTGGAGACATCCGAAACGTACCGCGAAATCGTCTCGTCCCAGCTGGCAGCGGAGGAGGCAGCATGAGCACGTCCACCGCTCCAGCCGGCGGCCGCGGACCCCAGCGCCCCGCAATGGGCCCGGGAAGGGGAGGCCCGTTCGCCGGAATGAACATTCCGGCAGAGAAAGCGTCGAACTTCAAGGCTTCGGCCCGCAGACTCCTGGGAACCCTGCATCCGGAACGGCTCTGGCTGGCCCTGGTGCTGGTCTTCGCCGTGGCCAGCGTTGCGCTGTCCGTGATCGGTCCCCGCTTGCTGGGCGAAGGGACCAACCTGATCTTCGCCGGCATCGTGTCCAAGCAACTGCCCGCCGGGGTATCCAAAGAGCAGGTCATCGCGGGCCTGCGGGCCTCAGGTGAGAACAGCAAAGCCGACATGCTGGGCGCCATGACCCTCACACCCGGCGTCGGAATCGACTTTGGAGCGTTGTCCTCCGTACTGCTGTGGGCACTGGCCCTGTACGTCCTTGCCTCAGCGTTCGGCTGGATGCAGGCCTACGTGCTCAACGGTGTCGTGCAGCGGACGGTGTACCGCCTCCGCCAACGCATCGAAGCAAAAATCCACCGCCTGCCCCTGCGCTACTTCGACTCCATCCAGCGCGGCGAACTGCTGAGCCGGGTAACCAACGATGTTGACAACATCTCCCAAAGTTTGCAGCAATCGATCAGCCAGGTGGTCTCGTCCCTGCTGACTGTGCTGGGCGTGCTGGTCATGATGTTCCTGCTCTCGCCGTTGCTGGCGCTGATCGCACTGGTGACCATTCCCCTGACGCTCGGCACGACGCTCCTCATTGCAAAGCGCTCGCAGAAGCTGTTCGTTGCCCAGTGGAAGAACACCGGTGAGCTCAACGGCCAGATTGAGGAAACCTACACCGGGCATGCCCTGGTGAAGGTGTTCGGGCGGCAGAACGAGGTCCAGGAGAAGTTCCGCGCCAAGAATGGTGAGCTGTTCCAGGCCAGCTTCGGAGCGCAGTTCGTCAGCGGTCTGATCATGCCGGCCATGACGTTCATCGGAAACCTGGTGTACGTAGGCATTGCCGTGGTTGGCGGCCTGCAGGTGGCTTCCGGTTCCATGCAATTGGGTGATGTGCAGGCGTTCATCCAGTACTCACGGCAATTCACCATGCCCCTGGCGCAGCTCGGATCCATGGCGAACATGCTGCAATCCGGCGTTGCCTCCGCCGAGCGTGTGTTCGATCTCCTGGACGAGGACGAAGAGTCGCCCGAACCTGCTCCTTCGGGCGCTTCGGCCGGGCGCGGTCGACTGGTGTTCGAGAACGTCTCCTTCCGCTACTCCCCGGACAAGCCCCTGATCACGGACCTCAGCCTGGTGGCAGAACCCGGCCAGAGCATCGCCATCGTCGGGCCTACGGGGGCGGGCAAAACCACCCTGGTGAACCTGATGATGCGCTTCTACGAGCTGGACTCGGGGCGGATAACGCTCGACGGCGTCGACATTGCCTCCATCTCGCGGCAGGAGTTGCGCTCGCGGATGGGCATGGTCCTCCAGGACACGTGGCTGTTCGGCGGCACCATCCGCGACAACATCGCCTATGGCCGGCCCACGGCTTCTGAAGCCGAGATCGTCGAAGCGGCGCAGGCAACGTATGTGGACAGGTTCGTCCGGTCCCTCCCCGAGGGCTACGACACCGTTCTCGACGACGAAGGCGGCAACGTCTCGGCCGGCGAGAAGCAATTGCTGACCATCGCCAGGGCCTTCCTGTCCCGGCCATCGGTGCTGATCCTGGACGAAGCCACGAGCAGCGTTGACACCCGTACCGAGGTGCTGGTGCAGAAAGCCATGAACGCCCTGCGCTCGGACCGGACCAGCTTCGTCATTGCCCACCGGCTCTCCACCATCCGCGACGCCGACCTGATCCTGGTGATGGAGGACGGGCAGATCGTGGAGCAGGGCACGCACTCGGAGCTGCTCTCTGCCGGTGGGGCCTACTCCCGGTTGTACGAAGCCCAGTTTGCGGCGCCGGCGGCGGAGGAAGTTTGAGCTTTCCGGTTGCGGGGCAGGTGGCTTCCTGACCCACTTATGGGTGCCTTCCTGACCCACTTTGGATGCGTAAACGCCATCTTTCAACGCTATTTGGTTGTTTTCGGATCACGCTGCGGCCAAAGAAGGTCGGGAAGCGCACGTGCCTGCTAAGGCAGCCTCGAAGGCCGGAGCACGTTTGCGTCGCCCGCCTTGCCCGGGTCGAGCGGCACCGGGCTGGTCAGGACAGCCGGCCCACGATGCAGCAGTCCGCCGGAAACAACCTGGCACCGCACGCCGCCGCGCCCGCGCATCGCCTTGTGGGCACCCGGGGCGAGCATCTGGTCCATCCAGGCGCAAGGATGGGCTGGTCTGCCGGCCTTCAGCGTCACCACATCTCCACCGGACTCCAGCGTGAATCCGTGGCCGAGCAATGGAGTCAGTTCCACTCCCCGCAGCACGACGTTCCGGCGCGTCAGCAGCGGATCGAAAGGCCCGGCGTCGAGTTCGGCAGCAATGGCTTCCAGTGCCTCAACGGCGAACACCGTCACTGCGGCGTCCATGTGGGCGGCCTTGCCGAAGAACCTGTCCCCAACAATCCCCTTGCCGGCAACCAGCTCAGCGTGGTCGGCGTCGGCAGTTGGAACGTCCGCGGCGCCTTCGCGCGCACGGCCAAAGTAGGCGTGCGCCGGCGACACCAAAAGGTGCAGCACTTCGACGTCGTACCTGTAATCATTCATGCTTCAACGCTAGCCCCTGTCCGTGTGGAGCGCAGGGGGCATTGTTCCGCGGTGTAAAGCGTGCTTTACTTTGCCTATGAGTAAAGCGTCCTTTACATCCCGGCGGGTTCCGGCCCAGCACTATGTCTTGGCCGTCATCCTCGGCGCCATCCTGACAATCACGGTTGCGGTGGTGGTGGGAGCAACAAACCCGGATGATTTCTGGCCCGCCGCAGGGATCGGGGCGCTATGCTCCGGGTACCCTGCGATGTCCCTCGGAGTGCGGGTTTTCGTCTCCAATAACACCGTCACCCGGGACCCGAACGGGGAACAAAGCGTGGAGCTGCAATGGATGCGCCAGGCCGGGGCCGGGGCCTTCATTGACGTGCTGGTCGCGACGATTGTTGCTTCGCTGGTGCTGGCCTTCGGCCGTTTCCAGGTTGATGCGCTCCCACTGCTTCTGGGGCTCGTTGGCCTCAGTACGCTGGATGCCGGCCTCCGTTACGTGGCCATCCGCCACCGTGCTCTGAAGTGAAGAACAACCTTGCCGAGCGTCGAGCCGGCCGCAACTGGACCCAGGCGGATCTGGCCGCCGCGCTCGGAGTGTCCCGGCAGACCGTCATCTCCATCGAGCGAGAGAAGTTCGACCCGTCATTGCCCTTGGCGTTCCTCATTGCGCGGACCTTTGGCTGCGCCATCGAGGACGTCTTCACCGCGGAGTGACACCACGGTAAAGATAAAGTGGCACCGTGAACTTTGCTGAAGCAGCCGACGGCGTCGAACTCGCCTGGACATCGGAGGGCGAAGGCGAACCCATGCTGCTAATCGCCGGGCAGGCCACGTCCATGGACGGTTGGGGCCCGACGGCGGAGCTTCTGTCGCGCTATTACCGCGTCATCCGCTTTGATCACCGCGGGATTGGCCACAGTGGGAGGGGTGACGCCGAGCGGTACACCACTCGAAGTCTCGCCAACGATGCTGCGGCCGTGCTCATCGCGGCCGGTGCGGAATCGGCACACGTGTACGGCCATTCAATGGGCGGACGCATAGGCCAGTGGCTGGCCATCGATGAGCCGCAAAGGGTTCGTACCCTGATCCTGGCGGCAACGAGTGGCGGGAGAATGCCGGACAGCGCAGCCGAGCCGGACAAAGCCGCCCTTGACGCCCTGGTCAGTGGCGACCTCTCCCGTCTGGAGCCGCTCTTTTTCGACTCTGAGTGGGCCAGGAACAACCCCGAGGCGACCCACACTTTCTTCAATTCCCGCGCGTCGGCGTGGGCCAAGGCGCGTCATTTCAGGGCCAGCCGCGAGCACGATGCCTGGAGCGAACTGGGTGCGATTACGGCTCCCACCTTGATACTCCATGGCACCGAAGACAGACTGACTCCCTTGCCCAATGCGCTGCTGCTACGCGGGCACATAGCCCGTTCGGTCCTTGTCCGCGTACCGGGTGCGGGACACGGGCTGCACCTTGATCACCCCGGGACCGTCGAGTGGATCCGGCAGTTCATCGCGCGCAGGAGCGGCTAGCTAATACTGCGGGCCGGCCTGGGACGATTCCCCGGCAAGCCGTTGTACCAGCGCGTCCACAATGGGCAGTTGCCCTTTGACGAGCTTGGTCCGGGCCACGGCTTCCTCAAGCCATTGTGCGTCGTCGATTTCGGGAAAGTCCTTGATGGTGCCAGAGCCTTTGGGCCATTCCATGGGGAACGTGTTGCTGACAATCTCTTCGGGCTGAAAACCACTGGCTTCCGCGATGAACGCCGTGATCAGTTTGCCCGAGGGCTGCCGGAATGTACCCAACAGAACGTAGTCCGCAGATGGCGGCGGAGTGCCGATTTCTTCAGTGAATTCCCTTCGTGCGGCAACCAAAGCGTCTTCGTCGTCGGAGAATTCGCCCTTGGGAATTGACCACGCGTGCTGATCTTTCCGCGCCCAAAAGGGCCCACCCATGTGGGCTATCCAAAGCTCCAATTGTCCGGCGGTATTTCGCCGGTAAAGGAGGATTCCTGCGCTGCGGATAGTGATGTCGCCTCCCGGGGTAAAGGTGCTGCACACATTTGTTGGAACACCTCAAGGCTACGCCGCCAGGCGCGGCCGTTATCCAATCGATGTTAATTCCCGGATCTTGGGTACCAATTTCGCTTCCCGCAAGGCCACGGCTACTCGATAATCGAGGAGTTGTACGTTCTCCGGGGGGAGGAGCGTATTGCGGCCAGCGGGACCAGCCGCTGGCATTCTGGGCGCATCAGCAGGAGGAAACAGCTATGGCATTGTCTATGAGGCTCCTTCCACGTGGGGGAAGAAAAGTTATGGGGGTAGCCGTAATTGCTGCGGTTGCCCTGTCCATGTTTGCCGGCACAGGACCATCGCATGCGGCGGACACAACGCCTATGGCAGATGATCCCGGCCCGGTGGGCAGTTTTGCCTGGAAGGGATTCAATTGGCAGAAGCGTTTTTGGGGTGGAGCGCCCATGTACAACGCGACGTGGGATGCCAACAATGTCAGCAACCCGGATGCCAACGGCTACGTGAAGCTGTCCATAAGCAACCCGACAGGTTCGGCGCCCAAGGGTGCGGAATTCCAGTCCACCCGTGAAGGATTCGGTTACGGTACATACAGCACCACGGTGGAAAAGGATGTCAGCGCACTCCAAAAGGAAGTGGTGTGGGGCTGCCTTTTCACCTATGACCCCAATGCCGTTCCCGGCTACACCGAGATCGACCTCTGTGAAGCGTCGGCGTGGGGCGGGGGCGCCGCATATGGCGAAAGCTGGCCGGTGACCCAAGGGCACGGTTACTGGTTCGATGCCACCTTGCCTCCGGGCCAAGGCAACAACACGGTCACCTTCGATGTCACGAATGCCCCCATCCTCACCCACCGGATGGTCTGGGAGCCGGGCAAGCTGACCTTTGAGACGTTTGCCGGGGAAGGGTACGACGGGCCACTCCTCAAGAGGACAGTCCTGGAAGGCTCCACTGTTCCCACTCCTGCCAAGGAACAGATTCACTTCAACCTGTGGGTCACCGGCGGCGGCGGTGGAGACGCTGCACACGTTGCACCGGAAACCGTCACGATCAGGGACTTCTCCTTTGTCCCGGCGAACCAGCTCACGGGTCCGGTTCCGACTATCACCGGCACGGCAGCGGTGGGCTCGACACTCACCGCAGTCCCGGGCACCTGGCCTGCCGGAACAACCTTGGCGTATCAATGGTTCAAAAACGGCACGGCCATTTCAGGAGCCACGGGACCCACCCGAGTCCTGGCCGCTGCGGACCAGGGCGCCAGCCTGACTGTGCGTGTGACGGGAAGCCTGGCCGGGTATGCCACGGCTACTAAGGAGTCGGCCCCGACGGCGGCAGTGGTGGCCGGAACCTTGCAGGCTCCGACCCCCACCATCACAGGTACGCTCACAGTTGGTTCGACCCTGACAGCAAACCCCGGAACGTGGACTTCCGGTACCGCACTGACGTACCAGTGGTACCGCTCCGGGACCTTGATTGCTGGAGCGACGGCCAAGAACTACAAGCTTGTGAGCGCAGACCAGGCGGACACCATGAGCGTCAGAGTCACCGGAACCAAAGCCGGCTACACCACGGTGTCCAGGGTTTCAGCAAGCACCGCGGTGATCCCCTAGGAGGTGGACGGCAGGTTTTTCTGTGCGCGGACGGGAACAATCCTCTTGATCGCGAGCCCCAATGCCAGCATGGCGAACGCGGCCAGGGCGAACCAGAAAAGGTCGCCTGCTCCGGTCAGGGCGAGGGTACCGGATCCCATTCCGGCCGCGGCTGCTCCGGCTGCGGGGGTTACTGGGCTGTTGTACATGAGTCGATTACCAAACTTTCTTTCTGTTGAGTGCTGCGTCCAGGTAAGCCTTGGCGTGGACTGCCTGGAGGAAGATGTCGATCACTGTTTCGTACATGGTTGCGGCCAGCAGCATGTGCCTCCAGCCCCGGAACCGCACAGTGATGACGCGTTCCAGGATGAAGATGCCGGTGACTGCAATCCAGAAGGGCTGGAGGTTCAGACCCATCCCTGAAATGAGCGCGAAGAGGATGGAGCCAAAGTAGGCCAGCGTCACTACGACGCCGATCATTGAAAGGAACTGGCGGCCCCAGTAGGGCCTGGTCACTTTGGTCCATCCGTATTGCACGCAGTTCTCCACCGCGCCCCGCTTCCACCGGAGCCGTTGCGCCCACAGTTCGCGCCACGTGGGCATGACCTCTGTGACCAGCGTGCAGTTGGCTGGTGAAGCGATCCGGTAACCCAGTGTCAGCAGGGCGAAGGAGAGTTCGTTGTCCTCTGTCAGGACGGACGTGTCGTAGATGCCGCCCTTGCCGTTTCCGGGAGGGAGTGTGCCGCCAAGGCGGGCAGCTGCGACGTCGCGAAGAGTCTTGACGCGGAAAAGGGCGGCGGTCCCTGTGACTACCAAGCACTTGCCGTGGAGGCGCTTGACGTCCCGGGCGTAGCGGGCGTATTCGTTGCGCTGGAGGTGACCTACGAAGCCGCCACCGGGACCTCCGCTGAAGACACCGCCTACCGCGCCGAGCAGTTCGTCGGCGAGCAGGTTTTGTGTGGCGTTCTCAATGAAGTCAAGGGCGAGCTGGGAGTCTGCGTCCTGGACCAGGATGAGGTCCTCGGGGTCGGCGTCGGGCAGCAGCCGGCTGAGGGCGAAGTTCAGAGCTCCGGCCTTCTTGTCCTTGTTTCCCACCGTACGGATGACCTCAGCGCCCTGGGCGACCGCGAGGTCCTCGGTATCGTCGGTGCAGTTATCGGCCACCACGATCACGCGGTCCGGGCGGCGGGTCTGGTTGTTCAGGGAGACAAGTGTGTCGGTGATGCCGGCGGATTCGTTGTGGGCCGGAACCAGGACAGTTACCACGCCGCCGGCGGCACGGTGGGATCCGCGGGGCGCGGTGGCCGGGGCCGGGGCCGGTGAGGCAGCGGTGTCCGTTGATGCGTGGACCGTGGTTTCCGTGAGCATTGTGATCCCTCCGTTCGTTAGCTGGAAGCGTTGACTCACTTAGAGTTCCAACGCCAACGCAAGAAACGCGCAGGCAAAGCGTCAAGGAAAAATCAAGGTTTGCTCAGGGTTTGCTTGAAGCGTCACGCAAACGGCTACGGGATCAGGTGCAGCCTTAAACGCAAGAGGACGACGTCGGGAGGTCCCGGCGTCGTCCTCTTGCGTTTGTTGTCGAGCGGCTTAGCGGCTCAGGCTGACCGTAAAGGTCTTCGGTCCGCTGAGGGTCACGGCAATGCCGCAGTTTTCTGCCGCAGCGCGGTGGGAAAGGGACTGGATGGCGGCATCGATGGTGTGGTCGATGGCCGACTTATCCCAGATTTTCAGCGTGATGGAGTCAGTATGTGTCGTCATTGTCAGTACTTTCACTCAGGCTGGTGACAGCCCCAAGCTTCGTCGCCCGGGGCCGCATCCTCGTCGGTGAGGATTGCTGATTCAGCTTGTATTGGAACGGATTCCCTCATTCATGGTTCATGCTGCCCACCGTGATTGACAAGCGAATCCAGCCAAGTGTGACCGATTACACGTTGCTTGTTACTCCGTGTAACCGGTGCTGACAGTGAGATCCCGCCAACGATCCACCTCGGCCCGCTGGGCTTCCGCTACGGCGTCAAAGGCCTTGGCGGCGTCCTCACCGAGCAGCAGGAAGCCAGGAGTTTCAGCGGCCTCGACGGCGTTGATGATCACCTGGGCTGCCCTGTCCGGATCACCCTGCTGCGTCCCATGCACCGTGTCGTTTTCCTTGCGTCGCTTGCCGGCAGTCTGGGCGTAGTCGTCAATGGCTTCTGCGGATTGCGTGAGCGACCTTCCGGCGAAGTCCGTCCTGAAACCACCCGGTTCCACGGCCGTTACTGTGATGCCCAACGGTGCCAGTTCCTTCTGCAGGGAACCGGAAATGCCTTCCAGCGCGGCCTTTGTTGCCGAGTAATAGCCCGAGCCGGGTGGGCAGATGCGGGCGCCGATCGAGGAGATGTTCACGATCGCACCCGAACGCCGGGTACGCATCCCGGGCAGGACGGCCTTGATCATGGCGACGGGACCGAACACGTTGGTATCGAACAGCGTCCTGACGTCCGCGTCGGCGCCCTCTTCGATCGCGGCGCGATAGCCGTATCCGGCGTTGTTGACCAGGACGTCCACACCGCCGAAGCGCTCCACGGCCTGCTGCACGGCCGCTTCCACCTGCGACTGATCGGTGACGTCGAGCGGGACGGCGAGTGCCGTCGTCGGGAATTCCGCGGCGAGGTCCTGCAGAGTGGCGGTGTCGCGCGCGGTCACGACGGCGTTATCGCCTTTCGCGAGGACCGCCCGGGCCAGTGCGCGGCCGAGACCGGTGGAGCAGCCTGTGATGAGCCAGGTAGTCATGATGTTCCTTTCATGGTTGACCTATCCCACTGAACGCTACTCCCCGGCGCCACGGGAGTGACGGCCCATACAGGTATTGCCGGTGCCACCCGGGACAGACGACGCCGCTCAACCGACGTGCACCCACGGGCGGCGGCTCACCTCCGGTTCGGCCTCCCTGAGGACCTCGCGGGTCACCGGCGCTATTTCGCCCTCGCCCAGGAACAGGAAGCGCAACAGGTTGGTCATCGGGTTGCCCTCAGTCCAGCGGAAATATATGTGGGGCATCAGTCCTGTGACGTCACGGATATGCAAAAGCACGGAGGCAATGGTGTTCGCCACCACCGGACCATGCACCTCAAGGATCCGGTAGCCGTGCCGTTCGATGCCCTTGACGTACAGTTCGGTCTCGAAATCCGAAGTGTCGTCCAGCACCACTTCAAGGAACAGGCCGTGGTAGTTGAGGGGGAGGTGGCTGACCTCGATGGCCGAGACCAGCTTCGAGCGATAGGCCTCCGCCGTAAGCCGGAGCGGTTCGTGCGCGATGAGCCGTATGGGTTCGGTGCCGTCGTCAAGGATGAATTCCAGGGCGTTGCGGTCCATGTGGACCTGTGTGGCGTGCAGCTCGAAGGACCTGCGCACCCGGGACAGCAGGGAGATGCCGATGATGCCGGCGATGAACACGGCCGCAATCCGGATGCCTTCGGGTCGCTCCACGACGTTGGCCACCGTGGTGTAGACGAATACGGCGGCGATGGCGCCGAAGCCGATCATGCGTTTGCGCTGATCACGACGGCGGGTGGACAGTGTCACGGCAACGGCGGCTGACGTCATCAGCACCAGGACGCCGGTGGCGTAGGCACCGCCCTGGGCGTCGACGTCGGCGTTGAAGACGAAAGTGATGAAGAACCCCACCAGCGTGAAGACCAGCACCAAGGGGCGAACCGCCTTGGCCCATTCCGGAGCCATGCCGTAGCGGGGAAGGTACCGCGGTACGAGGTTGAGCAGGCCGGCCATGGCGGAGGCGCCTGCGAACCACAGGATGGCGATGGTGCTGATGTCGTACACCGTGCCAAAACCCAGGCCCAGGTACTCGTGGGCGAGGAACGCGAGGGCACGGCCGTTTGCCTGGCCGCCGGGCTCGAACTCGCGCTCGGGGATAAGGACCACAGTAGTGAAGCTTGAGGTGATGAGGAACGAACTCATGATCAATGCGGCGGTGGTCAGCATTCTCCGGGTTCCCCGGATGCGGCCTGTTGGCTTGGCCTCAGTGTCATCGGGGTCGCCCTGCACCTGCGGCATCACGGCGACACCCGTCTCGAATCCGGAGAGGCCCAACGCGAGTTTCGGAAAGACAATGCAAGCGATGGCTACGGCCATGAGCGGGTTGCCGTGGGATGTCCACAGCAGCTGCCACCAGTCACCTACGGCGGTGGGATGCGCCAGGACCTCGACGACGGTGGTGGCGACCACCACCACATTCAAGCCCAGGTAAAGGACCACAAGAACGACGGCGACGCCTATCGCCTCCTTGAAACCACGGAGGAAAACTGCGGCCAGGAGTGCCAGGAGGACCAAGGTGACAGGAACATTCTGGCCCTGCAACCAGGGTGGCATCACGGGGTTCTGGATGAAGTGGGCCGTGGCATCCGCCGCGGAAAGGGTCATGGTGATCATGAAGTCCGTGGCGGCAAAGCCGAGCAGCACCAGCACCAGCAGTTTGCCTCCCCAGCGTGGAAGCAAACGCTCGAGCATGGCGATGGAGCCCTCGCCGCGGGGACTTTCCCCTGCCACGCGCCGGTAGACCGGAAGCGCGCCGAACAAGGTAACGGCAACCAGGACGATGGTGGCCAGCGGTGAGATCACGCCCGCGGCCAAGGCAGCGATGGCCGGCTGGTAGCCAAGGGTGGAGAAGTAGTCCACGCCCGTCAGGCACATGACCTGCCACCAATGGTGCTTCTTTTCGTGGGCCGCACTGACCACGCCGGGGCCGGGATGCCGGCCTTTGCTGTCCTGCAGCCCGAACAGGAGCCACGTCCGGAATGATGTCCAACCCCGGGGCCTGGGAGCCGAGGGGTCAGCCGGTGGTCTGCTTAACGTGGTCATGGGTGCCCTCCCAGACGCTCGTCGATCTGAGCTGAACATAGCACCGCGCACGAGGCGTGATGCCTGAAGTGGCCGATTCTTGACGAGACCTTTACGCGAGGGGTGAGCTCCCGGAGTTATTGGCGCGAGCCAAAGGGGTGGGAGCTAACCCCTCACGGGCGGAAGGTCCAAGGTGTAGACCACCAGCTGCACCTTCGGTGCGGGCCGTTCCTTCTCCCGCTCGGGCCGGCGGACGTAGCCCAGCCGGCGATAGAGGCGCTGGGACGGTTCATTGTCGACGGCGGTGTCCAGGACCACGCGCGCGGCACCCCTGGCGGCGGCCAGCCGGGCCGACTCGTCGAGAAGTTTTTGGCCAAGACCGGTCCGGCGGGCCTCGGGCAGTACCGCCAGCAGCCTGAGCTCCACTTCGCCGTCTTCAGCCTGCCTGCTCAGAGGTGAGCCAAAGGGCAGGAGGCTGGCCGTGCCTACCAGGCGACCGGTTTCGACGTCTTCGGCTACCAGCAGCACACCTTCGCGGGCCCGGGCGGCAGCATCCAGCAGGAGGCTGAGCCGCGCGTCGTCCGGTTGATGCGCGCCGGGAAGATGATGACCGAAGCCTTCGTACGTCAGCTGCCCCACGGCGTCGTACTCTTCGGGGCGTGCCTGCCGGATCACATGGGTGCCGGTGGCGACGGTTGGTGTAGTGGTCATGGTTGTCCTTTCGGCTGCGGATCGAGTCCGAGATGGGATTTGAGCGTGGTGCCCGAATACTCGGTGCGGGCCAGGCCGCGCTCCTGGAGTATGGGAACGACCCCGGAGGCGAAGCGCTCCAGATCCTGGGGGAGGAGTGAGAACATGAGGTTGAAGCCGTCCGCGGCGCCCTCCGAGTGCCAGCGTTCCAGCGAGTCTGCCACGTGCTCCGCGGTACCGATGAAGTCATGATTGCGTTTGTCGCCGGTGAGGATCGAGTAGAGGTCCTTGAGGGTGACCTCGTCCTCCCGGCCCCGGATCTGTTCGCCGGCAGAACGGAAATCGCTACGGGGCAGGGCGATCGTGGGTATGCCGGACTGGGCCACCGTGGCGTCCGCTCCGAGGCCGGTGAAGTCGACGGTACCTTCGCGGGCGGGCCCGGAGAAATATTCCTGCAGGAAGTCCAGGACCTGTTGATCGGTGATGAGGCCGTCCAGCTCACGGATGCGCTCCAGAGCTTCTTTACGGGTGTCCGCGACGACGGGCGAGATGGCCTGGTAAACGTAGAGCTCATCCGGATTCCGGCCGAAGGCCTCTGCCTGGGCACGGACCGATGCGCGGTAGCTCCGGGCCTGCGGAATATCCGGATGGCTCGCGAAGAGGGCGTTGGCGAACCTCGCACCCAGTTTCTGCCCGGGCACGGAAGTGCCCGCCTGAGCCAGCAAAGGGGAGTGCTGCGGAGAAGGCCCGATGTTGAGCGGCCCGGCAACCTTGAAGAACTCTCCTTTGTAGTCCAAACGGCTGAGTTTGTGGCGGTCGAAGAACGTGCCGTTTTCCTTGTCGTAGAGGAAAGCGTCCTTGTCCCAGGAATTCCAAAGTCCCTGGGTTACCTCAACGAACTCTTCAGCCCGGCGGTACCGGAGGCTGTGGTCGAAGTGCTCATCAGCACTGAAGTTGCCTGCCGTGCTGTTGGTGAGGTCACGCGTGGTCACGATGTTCCAGCCGACGCGACCGCCGCTGATGTGGTCCGCGGTGAGGGCTGCACGGGCAAAGTTGAAGGGCTCGTCGTAGGAGGTGGAGGACGTGGCGATGAGGCCGATGTTGCGGGTGACCGCGCCAAGAGCCGTGACAAGGCCTATGGGGTCGAAGCGGTTGAGGATGCCGGGGTTGGAGGTCTCGTCGATCGCCAGGGAGTCGCCAAGGAAGATGGCATCAAACTTGGCCTTCTCCGCGGTCTTGGCGAGCTGCACTTGATGTGCGAAGTCGATGCTTGCCTGCGGAAATGCTGTTTCGTGGCGCCACGAAGCCAGATGGATGCCGGTGCCCACCAGGTAGGCGAAGAAATGGATCTGTTGGCGTTCACGGGTGAGTGTCTGGTTCATGGGCCTGTTCCTGAAATGTTTGCAGGGTGCCCGTTTGGGACGGGCACCCTGCACACAGCTACTTGGTCTTCTTGATGGCTTCTTCTTCGGCAGTCAGGACTTCCTGCAGCTTGGCAGCAGTCCAGTCGGCCTTGAACTGGAGGTTCCCGTCGTTGAGCTTGGTCACCGAGGCCTCAACTTCAGGCGTGTGATAGGCATCCACGATCTTCTTCCAGGTCGGATCGTCCTTGCGGTCCGCCTTCACCACGAATCCGTTGATGTACGGCGCCAGGGATTCCGAATTCAGGTCTTCCTTGAAGATGATCTTCTCGTCGCCCAGGCCGCCTTTCTGGGCCTGGGTGTTGTTCACGACGGCGGCATCCGTGGTTCCCTTGAGCGCGTTCACCGTCTGGTTGCTGTCCACCGGGACAACCTTGATCTTGCTCGAGGTGATCTCAGCCGGCGTGGACAGCGAGTTGCCGCCATCCTTGAGCTGCAACAGGCCTGCGGTCTGCAGGTTCAGCAGGGCGCGCGCCTGGTTGGTGGGGTTGTTGGGGATGGCAACCTCGGCGTCGGCCGGCAGCTCCTCCACGGACTTGAACTTCTCCGAGTACAACGCCAACGGGTACACCGCGGTGGCGCCCACCGGAACCAGGGTGCCGTTGCTGTTGACGTTGAACTGCGAGAGGTACTTCAGGTGCTGGAACAGGTTGATGTCCACCTGGCCCTGCTGGGTGGCCGTGTTGATCTGGGCGCCGTCAGTGAAGTTCTTGACCTCAAGATCGATCCCCTGATCCTTCAGCTTGTTCTTCAAGAGGGTCCAATGCTCCTCGGCGCCGTCGTCCACACCGATGACCACCTTGGTGTTCGCTGCGGTTGACGAACCACTTGACGCACCCCCGCAAGCCGAGAGCGATAGGGCGGCAACCAGGCCGACGGCGGCGACTAACAGGCGGTTCTTCATGATGCTTCTCCGTACAAAGGGTATTGATGCGAATGGAAAGGTACGGGGTGTTCCCCCTGCCTCACGCTAGGCAGTTGCCGTGGTGGGAATCGAACGCTTTCGCAACACTCCGACGCGCACCGTCAAGGAAAGAAACCGCAGGTCACAGGGGGTCATTGGGTTCGATGGGATGGCCCGCCCGCTGTTGGAATGGGCATCCAATCAACCCCTGAAGGAGGCTCCGGTGAGCGCGATCGTTTCGCTGCGCGGCGTCAGCAAACTGTTCCCGGTCCAAGGAGGCAAACGCACCCAACGTACCGAAGCTGTGCGCGCCGTCGACGACGTCACCCTGGACATCGAAGAGGGAACAGTAGTTGGCATTGTTGGCTACTCCGGGGCCGGAAAATCCACGTTGGTGCGCCTGCTGAACGGACTGGAACGCCCCACCGAGGGCCAGGTGTTCGTCAAGGGGCAGGACATCTCCTACCTTCCCGAGGGCGAACTGCGGAAAGTCCGCGGCGGCATCGGCATGATCTTCCAGCAGTTCAACCTGCTCAAGTCCCGTACCGTGTTCGGGAACGTCGCCTACCCGCTCAAAGTGGCCGGCTGGCCGAAGGACAGGATCAAGCCGCGGGTGGACGAGCTGCTGGAGTTCGTGGGTATCGCGGACAAAGCCGGATCCTATCCGCGGCGACTTTCCGGCGGGCAACAGCAGCGTGTGGGCATTGCCCGCGCGCTGGCTAACGCACCGGACATCCTGCTCGCAGATGAAGCCACCAGCGCACTGGACCCGGAAACCACCCGTGACGTCCTGCGCCTGCTCCGACGCATCAACAAGGAACTTGGCACCACCGTCGTGGTGATTACCCACGAAATGCACGTGGTCCGCGAGATCTGCGACACCGTAGTGATGATGGAATCCGGCCGCGTGGTGGAAGCCGGGCCAACGTACAAGGTGTTCGCCGACCCCCAAAGTGCGTCCACCCAGCGCTTCGTCTCCACGGCCGTGCACGGCACACCGGAACCCGACACCGTCAGCAGACTCTCCGCAGCCCACCCCGGCCGGCTCGTCTCCATCGGCATTTCCGAAACGGCGCCCACCCCGCTGGTCGCAGCGACCTTCGAGCGCCATGGTGTGGGATCAAGCGTTGTCTTCGGCGGGGTCACCGAGATCCAGAACAAGATCCTTGGCACCCTCACCTACGAACTTACGGGCAGCGACGCCGCGATTGACGCCGCGCTCGCCGACCTGGGTGAGGTCACCGCCGTCGAACGCCAAGTTGCGACGGCGGCACCCACCGCAAGTGCCGTCCCGCACCTTCCAGCCCCCGTCCCCGCGACCGCCGGAGAATAGCCATGACCGACTGGACAACCCTCCTGCCCGTCCTGGGCGAATCATTCCAACAGACCATCTACATGGTGGTCATCACCGTATTGCTGAGCGGCGCGGCCGGGCTGGCACTGGGCGTCACTCTCTACGCCACCAGGCCGGGAAACCTGTTCGCCAACAGGGCCGTGTTCTCGTTCCTGAACTTCCTGGTGAACATCATCAGGCCCATCCCGTTCATCATCTTCATCACGGCCATCGCTCCGCTGACGCTGATCGTCATGGGAACCACCATCGGCACCACCGCGGCGATCCTGCCGATGGCGCTGATGGCCGGTGTGGTGATCGGGCGGGTTGTGGAGCAGAACCTAGTGGCGTCCGATCCCGGTGTGGTGGAAGCCGCGCGGGCCATGGGTGACAGCCGGCTGCACATCCTGTGGTCAGTGGTGATCCCGGAATCGCTGGCGCCGCTGATCCTGGGCTACACGTTCATGATCATCGCGATCGTGGACATGTCCGCCATGGCCGGGTACATCGGCGGCGGCGGGCTGGGCAATTTCGCCATCATGTACGGCTACCAGCAGTTCAACTGGGAGGTCACGTTGGTGACTGTCCTGATCATCATCGTTATGGTGCAGGCCGCGCAGTTGCTGGGCAACTTCCTGGCCCAGCGCATCCTTCGCCGCTAAATCTTCCCTCAGGAGAACCACAATGCCTATCGAATTCCTCGGCATGGGTGCCGGCAACGACTCCACGGAGACTTGGCCAGCTACCACGCCCTTCTTTGACCCGGAGTATGCAGCCCGCATTGCGAGGATCCACGAGGACAACAACTGGGACCACGTCCTGTTCGCCTACAACTCCAGTACGCAGGATCCTTCCATCCACGCGGCGTGGGTTGCAGCGAACACTGAACGGATCCAGCTGCGCCTGGCGCACCGGCCCAACGTCTCGCATCCAACGTTCGCGGCCCGGTCCTTCCTGACACTGGACCACATTGCGCGGGGACGGTTGACCGTTCACTTCATCACCGGCGGAAGCCAGGCGGACCAAGCCAGGGAGGGTGATTTCCTGGCAAAGGACGCCCGGTATGGCCGGACGCAGGAGTACATGCAGATCGTGCGGCGGGCGTGGTCCGGCGACTCCTTCGACTGGGACGGAGAGCATTACCGCTTTGAAAACTTTGCCTCTGGTTTGGGGCCCTTTGCCGGAAAGCGTCCGGGGATTTCCTTTGGTGGGTCTTCCGAGGCTGCCTGGTCAGTAGGCGCCGCCGAGGCGGATATCTATGCGCTGTTCGGTGAACCGCTGGCCGACGCCGCATCGCAGCAGGAGCAGATCCTTGCGCGGGCTGCTGCGCTCGGGCGGACCGAGCCGTTGCGCTGGCAGATCGCGTTCCGGCCCATTGTTGCTGCCACCGATGAGTTGGCGTGGGAAAAGGCACATGGCGTCCTTGGGACGTTCCAGGCCCGGCGGTCAGCGGGTGAGGTGATCGATCCTGTTCGCCACTACAACCAGAAGCCGGAGGCTGCCGGGACCCAGCGCTTGCTGGCGGCGGCTGAGCGCGGCGATCTACACGACCGCGCCTTGTGGACGGCCCTCGCCAAGGCCGCTGGTGGGGGAGGAGGAAGCGCGACGGCGTTGGTCGGCTCTTATGACACCGTCACCCAGGCGATCCTGGACTATCACGAGCTTGGGTTTGAGATCTTCGGACTCCGTGGCTACGACTTCGTCCCGGATGCCCTCGAGTTTGGCCGGCACGTCATTCCGCAGTTGAAGCAGGAGGTTGCGCATCGGGAGAAGAGCCGCACCGCCGAGGAAATCCGGGCAGGCCAAGCCGCTTCCCGGGCACGGGTCCTCTCGGTGGCTTCCTGACCCGCTTTGACATTCACATGCCCCCAAATTAACCATTTCTGGTTGTTTTTCGGGCCAACTTGAGGCAAAGAGGGGCGGGAAGGAACGCATGACCGGCCACGGAAATCACGCTAAACGTGCCGCTCTATGGCTTTGCCTGGGCGCCGGATTCATCACGCTGTTGGACCAGTCAATGTTCGTGCTTGCGGTTCCCGCGATGTCCGTTTCCCTGCATGCCGACTCAGGCTCGGTGCAATGGATCCTTGCCAGTTACTCCTTGGCGTTCGGCGTCGCGTTGGTTCCCGCGGGCAGGCTCGGAGACATCGTGGGACGGCGCACGCTCTTTATCGCGGGTATTGCAGTCTTCGGAGCGTCGAGCTTGTTGGGTGGGCTGGCCTCGGACCCATCTTTGGTCATCATCGCGCGGCTCCTCCAAGGTCTCGGCGCAGGCACCCTGAATCCGCAAGTGCTTGGCCTCCTGCAGGACATCTACTCGGGACATGACCGCGCGAAAGCGCTGGGTGCCTATGCTGCCGCAGGCGGTTCCGCCGCGGTCTGTGGCCCGCTGATCGGCGGACTTGTCTTGTCCGTGGGCGACCCCGCGATCGGATGGCGGATCCTGTTCCTCGCGAATGTTCCCTTGGTACTGGTCCTGGTGCCGCTTGCGTTCAGGCTCCTGCCACATTCGGCCAGACGGCCCGAAACCGCGAAGCCCTCCATCGACGTCCTGGGCGCCCTGTTGCTCGGCGGAGTGGTGATCGCTTCCCTCATCCCGACGATTTACGGTGCGGGCATTATTGCCGTGACGTCGCTGGCAATCGGGGCCGGCGCGCTGCTGGCTTTCGCCGGCTGGGAGATTCTCTACCACCGGCGCGGCCGAACCCCGTTGCTCAGTGCCTCGTTGGTGAAATCCAAGGGCTACACCTTGGGCACGGTGGTGGCGCTCTGCCAGTTCGGCGTCGGCGCCGGAATGGCCGCGGTGACCGCCTTCTACTTCCTCTCCGGGACAGGGATGGCGCCGTTGGCAGCTGCAGCCATTCTCGCGCCGCAAGCAGCCGGGATGTTGTTGGCGTCAAGCTTCAGTTGGCGATTCGTAGCCCGGTACGGGCGCGCCGGAATCGTCTACGCACTGGTAGGCAGCCTGGCTTGCCTGATTGCCAAGGACCTTTTCGTGCAAATGCTCGACGGCGGGACAGCGGCTCTCGCGGTAGCCGCCGTCGGGCTTGCCCAAGGTGTGGCCACCGGGCTGGTGGTTGCTCCGAACCAGACACTCACGCTTGCGCATGCACCTGCCGGCACGGCCGGAGTGGCGGCAGGCTTCTACCAACTCAGCCAACGTTTCGCGGCGGCACTGTGTTCGGCCGCTGCCGCTGGGATGTTCCTGCAAGCGTACGGCGCGGCCACCGGTGAAGCCTCCAAGGATGCGTTCCACCAGGGCATCGTGATGTGCTGCATTTTGCTTGGTGTTGCCCTGCTTGCCGGCGGACTGGACTGGCTGCGCGAGGCGCGGGACCGCAGAAACGCACGTGCCGTCGTCGTGACTTCCGGGAAGGAAGCCTCGACGACGGCGGTGGTGCTGACGCCGGAAGGCCCGACGGCGGCATGTACTCAGCGCCCGGAAGCCCCCGAACCGGTGGACGCCTGAGCTGTGTCTACGGCCGGCACGGCTTCGACGGGCGGTGTGGTGGGAACACCGGCGTCGCGCAGGGCCGGGAAGCCGCCGTCCACGTGGACGGCGTTGGCGTAGCCGAGGACTTTGAGCCTCTGCGCGACGGGACGTGAACCGTTCACGGAGCCGCAGAACACCACGATTTTCTGGTCGGTGCCGCTGACCTGGGCAAGGCGGTGCGCGGATTCGGGGCTGAAGTCTTCCTCAACGTGCTCGCGGTTGACCACTACGGCACCGGGGACTGCGCCGGTGCTGGCGCGCCCGCCTTCGCTGCGGACATCGATCAGGAGGGCGCCTTCTTCGATGAGTTTGGCCGCGGCATCGGCGGTGATCAGCTGGGTGTCTTCTTGTACTGAATCCTGGACTGTGGTTTCGATGGACATGGTGCTCCTTTTGTAGGTGGTGGACGTGTTGGTGGTGGTTGGAAAATCGGAAAGTCAGAGGCCCCAGGCTTCGGCCAGCAGTTGGTAGGAGTTCTGCCGGTCGACAGGGTCATGGGCGATGGTGGTGATGAGCAGTTCCTGGGCGCCCGTGGCCCGCTGCAGAGTGCGTAGCTTGTCGCTGACCTGGTGTGGGTCCCCCACCAACCGGGTGTCCACGCGGTCTTTGACAAGGTCCTCGGCTTCAGCGTCCCAGGGAAGATCCAGGGCATCGTCCGGCGAGGGGTAGGGGATGGCGCCCTGGCCGCTGCGGATACCGTAAACCCACTGGGCGTAGCCGCGGGCGAGTCGCTGTGCTTGATGTTCGTCCGGGGCCACCAACACGTCTGCCGAGACAATCACGTACGGTTCCTGCAAGATGGCGGACGGTTCGAAGTGGGCGCGGTACTCGGCGATGGAGTCCAGCACGCCCGCAGGCGCAACGTGATAGTTCGCACCGAAGGGCAGGCCCAGTTTTCCCGCTAACCGTGCGCTTGGCCCGGCTGTTGAGCCGTGGACCCAGAACTGCGGCGCCTGTCCCAGAGCCGGTGTAGCCGTGACTTCCTCGCCGTGTTTCGTTCGGTAGTTTCCCGTGAAGAACCCGATGATGTCCTGGACGTCGTTCTCGAAGTTGTCCGTGTCCCCGGGGAAGCGGCCCAGCAGTTCACCTTGCAAGCGGAATTTCCTGGGAAGGACGGCGCCGAAGATGGGGCGCGGCGAAGGAATCAGCAAACCGTCAACCACGCGATCGCCGGGTGTGTCCGTAGGGGGAACTACTCCAGGAGCCGGTTCGCTGGGCGACTTCGGTGGGCCGGAGCGACCAAAGCCAAGGTCCACACGGTCCGGGAACACGGCGGCGAGCGTGCCGATGCTCTCCGCAATCTGGAGCGGCCTGTAATTCCCCAACAGGGTGGCCGCCGTGCCGACACGGATGGTCGTGGTGGCCGACGCAACCAAACCGGCCAGGATATGCGGGGCAGAACCGGCAACGCCTGTGTTGAGGTGATGTTCTGCGAGCCAGTAGCGCGAGTAGCCGGAAGCTTCGGCGGAGGCGGCAAGCGCGATGGTGCTGCGCAGCGCCTCGCCCGGTGTCTGCCCGGCAGAAACCGGGCTCAGGTCGAGGACGGACAAGGGAGTGACTGAAGGCTTCGGCATGGCACGACACTACGGAGCGCAGTGCCCCGGCCAAAGCCGATCCGTCACCCCGCTCAACCGGGCTAAATCCGGCGAAATCCGACGAAACGGACCGTCACGGAGGGCTCACAGATGCACATGGAGCAACGGACAAATTCGAACATTTCGCACCGAAGCCGCACAGTCATTTCCTGTTAAACCCTTGACCGGATGGTTGCGGCGCTGGTAAACCTTGTTGGCGGAAAGCGTTTTCTCGCATCGATCACTTCACTCGCTCATATGCGGAGAGATTGCTTGGCGCCGAGTGAAACGTTCCAAAAATGTGCGTGCAGACCCCCTGCCGCCCAGCATCAAAGGAGATGTTCTTTGGCTCACACCTCGAAATGTTCCTACCCCACCGCCCGTCGTCATGCGCGGAGGGCAGTTCCACTGGCGGCCTCTGCCTCCCTGGCTGCCGCCGCCATCGCGCTGACAGGCGTCCCGCTTGCCCAAGCAGCTCCCGCCCAACTCCCGCAGTCAGCGCAAACCGGACTTCCCGCCGTCGTGCCTGCCGCCAAGGACCCCGCTTCGCTGAAGCGCCAAGTGGAAAACCTGGACCGCGCACCCGTAGCCGTCCTGACGGATCAGGGCGTCACAGTGAGCTGGCGTATGCTCGGCCTGGACAAAGAAAGTGTCGGCTTCCAGGTTCTGCGCGACGGCGTCAACATCACCCCCGAACCCCTGCGCAACGCCACGATGTTCGTTGACCCGGACGGGACGGCGCAGTCCAGCTACGTGATCAAGACCGTCGGCAACGGCCAGGGCCGGGACAAGCTGACCGAGGCGGTCACGCCCCTGGCGCAGAACTACCTGGCCATCAAGCTGGACAAGCCGGCCGACGGTGTGACGCCCGACGGCAAGCCCTACACCTACTCGGCCAACGACGCCACCGTGGCAGACCTCGACGGCGACGGCAAGTACGAGGTTATTCAGACGTGGGCGCCATCCAACGCGAAGGACAACTCGCAATCCGGTTACACGGGCAACGTCTACGTGGATGCCTACAAACTGGACGGAACCAAGCTGTGGCGCATCGATCTGGGGCGCAACATTCGCGCCGGCGCACACTACACGCAGGTCCTCGCGTACGACTTCGACGGCGACGGCAAGGCCGAGGTCTCGTTCAAGACGGCGGACGGCACGACGGACGCGGCGGGAACGGTGATCGGCAACGCCAACGCCGACTACCGCAACAGTGCCGGCTACGTCTTGTCCGGTCCCGAGTTCCTCACGGTCTTCAAGGGCGAGACTGGAACGATCATGGACACCGTCGCTTACGAGCCGGCCCGGGGCCCGGTGGCAGGGTGGGGCGACAATTACGGCAACCGCGTTGACCGCTTCCTCGCAGCCGTGGCATATCTCGACGGCGAACACCCCTCGCTGATGTTCAGCCGCGGCTACTACACCCGCACAGTGCTGGTGACCTACGACCTCGTCAACGGAAAACTCGTGAAACGCTGGACCTTCGATTCCAACCAGGCCGGGGACGAGTACAAGGGGCAAGGCAACCACAACCTCTCCGTCGCGGACGTGGACCAGGACGGCAAGGATGAGTTCGTCTTCGGCTCAATGACCATCGATGACAACGGCCAGCCGCTGTACAACACCAAGCTCGGTCATGGCGACGCGATCCACACCGGCGACCTCGACCCGTCCAGGCCGGGGCTGGAGACATTTGCCGTCCACGAAAGCATGGGGCAAAGCGGCAACCGTGGAGCGACCTTCCGGGATGCTGCTACGGGTGAAATTCTCTGGAGCATCCCTGCCGTCAAGGACACCGGCCGTGGTGCAGCGGGTGACATCGATCCCCGCTATGAAGGGGCCGAGGGCTGGGCCGTGGGTGGTTCCGCCGCCTGGGACTCGCCGGTGGGCCAGCTGAGGTCGGCCAAGGGTGAGCTGATCTCCGAGAACATTCCCGCCGCCAACTTCCTGGCTTGGTGGGACGGGGACCTGCTCCGCGAGATCGTTGACCACGACTACGATGCAACGGTCTCCCGTGGCGTCCCCACCATCTCCAAGTGGAACTGGGAAACCGAAACCAGCGACCGCCTCCTGACGGCAGACGGTGCCCGCAGCAACAACACCACCAAGGGCAACCCGTCCATCCAGGCCGACATCCTGGGTGACTGGCGCGAGGAGATCGCCTGGCCGTCCACGGACAGCACCGAACTCAGGATCTACACCACCACGGCTCCCACCGAGGTTCGCCTGCGCACGCTGATGCACGACACCGTCTACCGCACGGCTGTTGCACGTGAGAATGTGGCGTACAACCAGCCGCCGCACCCGGGCTTCTTCATCGGTGAGGGGATGCAGGCCCCGGCGGCGCCCGCCGTCGTCTACACCGGCACCAAGTAGAACAACGCGGGGTTACTTATGGCCTTTGGGATACCCCCTATGGGCCGTAAGTAACCCCGCTTGCTTTCTCCGGTCAGTGCTGGCCGAGGGTGCCACCCAGTGGAGGGATGGCTCCGGGGTCGTCCCCGTCCCTGCGTTCGGCCTTGCTTTGGGTATCGCTTTCGGCGGTGCCATCCGAGTCTCCATCGACGTCCGCCAACCCGTTGGTCTGGTCGAACGGGTGGTTGATGGGGTCGATAACCGGTGTGGTGTTTGTGGTGTCGGTTCCTGTGGTGTTTGTGGTGCCGGTTCCCGCGGCGCCGGTCTCCGGTGCCTGCTTTTCGATGTACTCCTTGAACTTCTTCAAGTCTGACTCAGCCTGCCTCTCAACAATGTGCAACTTGTCCCCCAGGTATTCCAAGACGCCGTGGGGTTCGTATTCCAACGACAAGTGCAGGGAAGTCTGGCTGGGGCCGGCTTCCTTGAACTCCACCCACCCTGCGTTCTTGACACCCTCGACGGCGGCCCACGCCACGGCACGGTCCACGTCCTGCTGGACGATCCTGGCTTCCCACGTGCGGTGGACGCCTGCAATCTCGGCGACCCATTCAAGGCGGTCGTCGCCGAGCCGCGTCACTCGCTCCACTCCGCCCATGAAGTGCGGGAATTCCTCGAACTGTGTCCATTGCCTGTAGGCCGTACTGATCGGAACGTTGACCATGATTGTCTTGTTCACTTTCGTGGTCACTTTGTCCTCCTCCTGCTCGATTCGGTATTGATCAGCATGCTTACATTATCGGGCTTTTCGGAGGGGAAGAACAGGCCTGATGGCCCTCGGGAGCAGGCGCTAGGAGATCACCCGGCCGTTCTGGACCAGGTATTCGAGGTGCTCCGAAATATCGGCAAGCACGGAGATATCGGCCACCGGATCCGCGTCCAGGACCAGCATGTCCGCGTCGGCGCCCGGCGCCACCACGCCAAGTTCACCTGCGCGCTCAAGCAGCAGCGCCGCCGTCGTGGTGGCTGAGCGGATGGCGTCGATGGCGGGCTGGACCTTGCCCAACAGCCTGAACTGTTCGTTCTGGTGGCGGTGCATGCCGCCCAGAAGATCGGATCCGAAGGCCATCTTGACGCCTGCCTGGTGTGCACGCGAGATGGCTTCGAGTCCACTGGTGAGCACGGAGTCCACCTTGGCCCACATCTCCTCGGTGAGGCCGAATTCCTTGCCTTCTTCCTTCAACGCCCAGTAGGTCACCAGCGTGGGAACCAGGAAGGCGTCCTTCTCGAGGAAGAGCCGCAGGCTTTCGTCGTCCAGGAGGTTGCCGTGTTCGATCGAACGCACGCCGGCTTCCAGCGCGCGGTTGATGGCCCGGGCGGTGTAGGCGTGGGCTGCGACGTAGCGGTTGGCGGCCTCGGCCTCTTCCACTGCTGCCCGCATTTCCTCCATGGAATACTGCGTCGAGTCGATGCGGTCAGTGGGGGAGGAGACGCCGCCGGACGCCATGATCTTGATGTGGTGGGCGCCCTTGCGGATTTCGTCGCGGGCAGCGGCCCTGACGGCGTCTACGCCATCAGCCACCCGGCCGATGCCACAGCAGCCGCGGCCATTGGGATCATGATCTTCGCCGGGGAGCCGCATATCGCCGTGACCGCCGGTCTGGCTCAGCGCATGGCCGCAGAAGTGGATTTTCGGGCCTTCCAGCAGCCCCTCCTCCTGCGCCATGGCCAGCCCGAAGTCGGCGCCCGAGAGGTCACGGACAGTAGTAAAGCCGCGGCGCAGCATCTCTCCCATGATCCGGGCCGTCTGCGCGTAGACGTACGACGCCGGCGTGTAGGTCAGGGAACGGAAGTCGGCGCTTGACGCCACGACATGGACGTGGGCGTCGATGAGGCCCGGGATGACGAACTTCCCTGTGCCGTCGATGACCCGGGCGTTCGAAGGTGCCTCGGCGTTCGGTCCTACGCTGCTGATCTTTCCATCAACGCTCACGACGTCGGCAGTCGAGTAGGTGCCGGCGTCCACGTCCAGGACGCTGGCGTTGCGGATGACGAGGGCCGTGGTTTCAAGGGTGGTGCTCATGCTAAACGGTTTCCTTCCCGGGGACTTCGGGGTCTTCAGGTACTTCAGTGGGATGGGCTTCAAAGGCTTGGACCAGCGCGGGCAGGTTCGCGTTGATGACTTCGACGGCGGTGTCCACACTTTGCTGCGTGTACTTGCCTTCCGCATCAAGGAGCGCCAGGACGCCCACCACGTTGTTGTCGGGATCGAGGACCGGCACGTTGATCACGGCTCCGCAGCCGAGCTGCTGGATAAGTCCGGAGTCTGAAAAGACTTCGCGGAGTGCTGCCAGGTCAGGGGCAAGGAACGGCTTCTTTTCTTCGATGACGGTTCCCAGCCAGCCGGGGGAGATCTCGACGGTCTTCTCTCCGCCCACCGGGTATTCCGCGGGATGGCTGGTGAACAGCCGCTTCAGGCCGGAACGTTGCGGGATCCACTGCAATGCAGTGAACAGGATGACTCCCGGATCCTTCTGCAGGGAGGTGAAGGCCTCTTGGAACGTGGTGTCAGTCTTCATGGTGTTTCCGCTCATTTGCTCGCTGTTCCTGCCGCTGCCGGGTCATGTTCGGCTCGGGCGTTGATGTCTTCCAGCGACTTGCCCGCAGTGGAGGCGCCGAAGATCACGACGCCCAGGACGCCGATTGTCAGCACCACGGTGGTCATGGTGAACACTCCGCCGAAACCGAGGGAAGCCGCGAAGATTCCGATGATGGACGGGGCCAGGATGCTGCCGACGCGGCCCACAGCACTGGCAAGGCCAACGCCGGTGGCGCGCATCCAGGTGGGGAAGAGCTCCGGCGTGTAGGCGTAAACACCTGCGTAGGTGCCGTTCAGGAAGAAGGACAACGTTGCTGCGGCCACCAGGATCATGCCGGAATCGTTGGACTGGCTCAGCCAGAAGGCGCTGATGGCCGATCCCGCCAGGTAGAGGGCGATGGTGTTTTTGCGGTCGATCCGGTCACACAACCAGGCCGCCGAGAAGTAGCCGGGGATCTGTGCCAGGTAAATGAGGATGGAGAATTCGAAGCTCTTGGTGACCGTGATGCCACGGCCTACCAGCAACGTGGGAATCCAGGAGAAGAAGCCGTAGTAGGAGAACGTGATGACGAACCAGATCAACCAGATCACCGCGGTCCGGCGGCGCATTGCCTTGGACCACATGAATTTCAGGGCATTCCAGACACTGATCTTTTGCTCGTGCTTGGTGATCTCTTCTTCCGCGGATGGCAAGGGCTCCAAGGGCTTCCCGGTGGCTTTCACTACGCTCTGCTCAAAGCGATCCACAACTGCGGTTGCCTCTGCGATGCGTCCGCGGCTGATGAGGAAGCGGGGGGATTCGGGCAGGCTGCGACGCCACCAGAGCAGGAGGAGGATGGGAACGGCAGTGATGACCTGCGCCCAGCGCCAGCCATCCTCGCCCATCGGAACCACGAACCGGCCGATGAGTGCGGCAGCCACGAAGCCGAAGGAGAAGAAGCCGGCCAGGGTTCCAATGAACCAGCCGCGGCGCTTGGGAGGGATGAACTCGGAGAGGAAGGGGGCGATGATCACGCTTTCAGCGCCGGCCCCCAATCCTGCAAAGATCCGTGCAATCAGGAAGATTTCGAAGTTGGGGGCCATGGCCGCGACGATCGACATGAGGCAGTAGAAGGCAAGAGCCCACAACATGACCTTCTTGCGGCCGAAGCGGTCACCCATCCAACCGGCCAGGATTGCGCCGAAGAAGAAGCCGAACGGGGCCGCGGAGCCAACCAATCCGAGGCTGGCGGTGCTGAGGCCCCATAGTTCCTGGATGCGCGGGAGCAGGAAGGCGACTACTGCACCGTCCATGCCGTCGAACGAGTAGCCGAGGCCTCCGATAAGGAGAAGCTTGTAGTGTGGTCGACTGAGAGCCAGACGATCCAAGCGTGCTGTGAGAGACATGGTGATTCCTGCCAAAGTGGGCCAAGTTGTACATTTTTAGGAATATGCACGGATCTGTGCAGAAGCGATGTATCGAAGTTACGGCCAAAGTGTGAGGTAGGTCAATAGGTGGAAGAAGATTTCGACTCGTCAACGTTGACCGAGTGGTTGGACAGCCGTGTCCAAGGGCGGAAGCTCGCGGCACGCCAATTGCAAGTCATTGGCATCCTCCGATCCCAGCCACGGCTTGCGTCCTACGGCTCTGTCAGCGACATCGCCGGGGCTGCCGCCTCGAATGCCTCCACGGTGACAAGAACCGCGCAAACACTGGGATTCAAGGGGTGGGCAGACTTCCAATTCGAGCTGCGTTCACGCTTCCTGGCGTCCCTTAGCGCAGTGGAAGTTGCCGCCGAACACAACGGCCACATCAACAGCCCGGCACAGGCTGCAGTGTCCACGGATCGCGCCAACCTGGCCCACTTTGAGCGAACCCTGGATGCCAACACTCTTCATGACATTGCGCAGGCGATTGCCGGTGCACGGCAGACTTTCATCGTTGCAGCAGGCAGTTACGCCATCCCGGGCAAGGCGCTGGAACACAACGCGATCATCGCCGGCTACAACGTCCGGCTCCTCGATGCCGACGTCGCTGCCCTGACCAACGCCATTGCACGGCTTGGTGCAGAAGACCTCGTCATCGCGATCAGCCTTTGGAGGGTCTACGACAGCACCATGCGTGCTGTCGAGATCGCGCACAACCTGGGCACCCCCATCGCCTCCATCACGGACAGCGCAGGATCGCCGGTGGCAGTGCATGCTGATCATCGGATCGTGGTGCCTACGGAAGGCGCGGGATTCTTCCCATCCCTGACAGGTGCGGTATCCGCAGTCCAGGCGATCGCCGTCGAACTCGCCTCCCTGGACCGTGAGCGGTCCAACCAGAACATCGCTGCATCGGAGCGTACCTGGGACCAGATGCGGATCATGCACCCGCGCTCCAGCTCCTAGCGGGAGAGTAGTCTTGTAACCCCGGCCGCCTCTCGAAACGGACCAGTGTCATGGCGCGACTGATCATCATGGGCCCTCCAGGTTCCGGCAAAGGCACGCAGGCTGAGCACCTTGCGCGGCATTTCGGGATTCCCGCCATCTCCACGGGGGATCTGTTCCGCGCCCACGTCCGGGACAAAACCGAACTCGGGCTGGAAGCCAGTGCTTTCATGGACAAGGGCGAGTTCGTGCCGGACCACGTCACCACGGACATGCTCAAGCAGCGCATGGAGGAACCCGATGCTGCCGACGGCTTCCTGCTGGATGGCTACCCCCGGACTGTCATTCAGATCGGGGCCCTGGACGAGATGCTTGCAGCACGTGGCCAGCCCTTGGAAGTTGTCCTGGCGCTCACGGCCCCGGACGGCGAGTTGCTGGCCCGGATGCTCCGCCGTGCCCAAGAACAGGGTCGGAGCGATGATACCGAAGACGTGATCCAACGTCGGTTGGAGCTGTACCGCGAAGAGACCCAGCCGGTTTTGACGGCGTACACCAAGCGCGGGATTCTGTTGACCGTGGAGGGAACCGGCGAGCGGGAAAGCATTACGCGGGCCGCAATTGCCGCCGTTGAAGGGGCGCTGGCGGCTTAGCCCCAGGGGACCGCTTCGCGCGCAGTTCGACGACGGCGACCGCACCGCCGTCGACTTTAACGAGGACGACGGCGGGAGTTATGCTCCCGCCGTCGTCCGCCGTTCGGCCTGCTGCATTGCATTGTTGGCGCGGCGCTCAGCCTTCATGCTTGGAATGCTCGCCCAGGCGGTGCCATGAACGGTTGTGGTAGACCAGGGCGTCGCCGGATTCGCCCGCTTGGACGTCACGCATCACGCGGGACTCCAGGGCGTGAACGGCGATGATGCTGGAGGTCCCCACCTCCATGCGATTGATGACGGCGCAACGCACCCAGGCGCGCACATCGTCATACACCGCTTCTCCGGTTTCAAGGGTCGACCAGCGGTGCGTTTGGTCAAAGCGGTCGGCGCCGGGGGTGGCTCCAAACTTCGCCAAGTCGATGTCGTGCGCGTCCAGCAGGTGCACGACGACGGTTTCGGCGCGTGAAAGGACCTCAGAGGCAGAGGACAATGCCGAGACCGAGAAAATCAGCAACGGAGGTTCCGCACTCACTGACACGACCGACGACACCGTCAGCGCCACCGGTCCTTCGCCGGCATCCGCCGTGATGACGGCGACACCTCCCGGGTGGCCACGGAACAGTGCTTTGAATTCGTCGGCCGAGAGGGAGGACGGGAAGCTTTGCTTCGGAGCCCCGACCCACGTGTCCGGCGGGTAGGCGTGAAACATGGTTATGACACCTGGGCGGCGGAGCGGGCGAGTTCCTCGCGGATGATGTTCGTCCCTGCGCTGAGAGCGCTCAGCTTGGCCAGCGCGACGTCCCGGGGGAACGGCGCCATGCCGCAGTTCGAGCTGGGGATGAGCTTGTCCGCATCGACGAACTGCAGGGCCTTGCGGAGGGTGTCGGCGACCTCCTCCGGGGTCTCGATGGTCTCATTTGCGACGTCGATTGCCCCGAGCATGACTTTCTTGCCGCGGAGGAGCTCGATGAGGTCCATGGGCACGTGGGAGTTCTGGCACTCCAGCGAGATGATGTCGATGCTGGAATTCTGCAGCAGCGGGAACGATTCCTCGTACTGCCGCCACTGTGAGCCGAGCGTCGCCTTCCAGTCAGTATTCGCCTTGATCCCGTAGCCGTAGCAGATATGCACGGCGGTCTCCGCGCGCAGTCCCTCTGCCGCTCTCTCCAGGGCGGCCACGCCCCAGTCTTTGACCTCATCGAGGAAGACATTGAACGCGGGCTCGTCGAACTGGATGATGTCCACTCCGGCCGCCTCCAGTTCTTTCGCCTCCTCGTTCAGGATCGCGGCGAACTCCCAGGCCAGCTTCTCGCGGCTCTTGTAGTGGTCATCGTAGAGCGTGTCCACCATTGTCATTGGACCGGGAAGAGTCCATTTGATCGGCCGGTCGGTGGTTGCGCGGAGGAACTTTGCGTCTTCGACGAATACCGGCCGTTCACGGCGCACCGGTCCGACGACGGTCGGCACGCTCGCGTCGTAGCGGTCGCGGATGCGCACGGTCTTGCGCTGTTCGAAGTCGACCCCGCTGAGATGCTCGATGAAGGTAGTGACGAAGTGCTGGCGGGTTTGCTCGCCGTCGCTGACAATGTCGATGCCGCGCCGGGTCTGTTCCTGGATGGCGATGCGCAGGGCATCCTGCTTGCCTTCGAGCAGCGCATCTCCCTCCAGTTTCCACGGCGACCAAAGAGTCTCCGGCTGTGCGAGCCACGATGGTTTCGGCAGGCTTCCGACAACGGTGGTGGGCAAAAGTGTGTTCATGATTGACGTTTCTCCGGGGGTCAGTTGACGAGAGCGGGGTATTTGGCGGTCCACCGGTCCAACAGGTCCTTGTGGGGAGTGATGAAGTGCTCCTCCGTGTATTTCGCCTGCTTGACCGCGAGCTGACTGCGCTCGACGCGGTCGTAAGCGATCCGGGTCCGCGAGTAATCCTGTTCTCCCAGGCTCGGCTGGTAGATGGCGGCGGCGGCGGAGTTCGCGTTGTAGACCTCCGGGCGGTAGATCTTCTGGAACGTCTCCATGGTGCTGATCGTGCCGATGAGCTGCAGGTTGGAGTAGTCGTTGAGCAGGTCGCCGCGGAAATAGAAGGCGAGCGGCGCGACGCTGCCGGGCGGCATGAAGTAGCGGACCTGCAGCCCCATCTTTCCGAAGTACAGGTCGGTCAGCGAGAAGTCGTCCTGCTGGTACTCGACGCCCAGGACAGGGTGATGGTTTCCGGTGCGCCGGTATGTCTTGCTCGTGGAGACGCTGATGCAGACCACCGGCGGCTGCGGGAAGCGTTCCTGGCATTCCGGGGAATCGAGGAAGTGCTGGAACAGTTTGCCGTGAAGATCGCCGAAGTCTTCGGGAACGGTGGGCTTGCCTGAGTCGCCTGCTGCTGCCGGCAGTACGACGCTGAAGTCGAAGTCGCGGACGTAGGAGGAGAAGTTGTTTCCCACGATCCCTTGGTGACGGACCCCGTTCAGCTGGTCGACGATCTGGATGTCGAGAACCTCGAACAGGGGGAACTGCTGGTCCGTGGCTTCCGTGGGGAGCTGTATCTGTACGGAAACGATCTCAAGTTCGAGCGTGTAGCGGTCCCGGTGCGGGTTGTCCCAGGCTGCGAGATCGTTGAAGCGTCGCCGCATCATCGTCAAGGCGTTGCGGAGGTTCTCCTGGCGGTGCTCGCCCCGTGCCAGGTTGGCGAAATTCGTCGTGATCCGGGAGCCTTCCGACGGCGAGTAGTCCTCGTCGAAGCGGGTGGTGGTGATGCTGAAGCTGAAGTCGTCTGCCATGCGTTGCCAATCCGTGGTGATGGGCCGGAGACGGCCTTTCAGAAGGGGATGTATCCATGGTGCAACCTTCCTGGGGATATCGGGTAACTAGGCCTTTCTATGCATTCATATAGAATTTCCCTATGCCCCAGATTTCGAGTGGTCTGACCCTGCAGCAGCTCCGTTACTTCATAGAGGTTGCAGCTGAGGGGTCGATCTCCGCGGCTGCAGACCTTCTCTACGTTGCGCAGCCGACAATGTCTGCCGCGATGAAGGATCTTGAGGCCCGGGTGGGCCGTGCGCTCCTGCTCCGTTCCGCCCGCGGGGTCACCCTCACCGCCGACGGGGTGGAGTTCCTCGGCTATGCGAGGCAGGTCGTCGAGCAGTTTGCTCTCCTTGAGCAGCGCTACCTCGGCAGCCCGCCGACGCGACGTTTGCTCGGGGTGTCAACGCAGCACTACTCGTTCGCGGTTGACGCCTTCGTCCGGATGGTCAAGGCCACTGACGTGGCCGAATACGAGTTCTCGCTGCGCGAGTCCCGAACCTGGGACATCATCGAGGATGTCCGGACGCTCCGCAGCGAGATAGGCATCCTTTACCGGAACGATTTCAACCGGAAGATCATCGACAAGCTGATCCGGGATTCCGGGCTCGCGTTCACTCCGCTCTTCCTTGCCGATCCGCACATTTTCATTTCACGGCACAACCCGCTCGCCTCAAAAGAGCGCGCGACCCTCGACGATCTCGCCGGCATGCCGCGGCTAACCTTCGACCAAGGTGCGAATAACTCCTTCTACTTCGCCGAGGAGATTCTCTCCACGTTGTCCAGCAAGCAGGAGATCCGGGTCTCTGACCGTGCCACGATCTTCAACCTCATGATCGGTCTCCACGGCTACACAATCTCGACGGGCATCATCAGCGGCCGCCTCGACCCGGAGATCGTCGCCATCCCGCTCGACGTTGACGAACGCATCGAGATCGGCTGGATCGGCCACGCAGCGATTCCGCTCACTGACCAAGCGCAGCGCTACCTCAAGGAATTGCGGGCCGTCGTCGCTGAGTTCGGCGTAGCGCTGATCGACTGACGGCTTAGCCCGTTACGGCCGGAAGTTCCGCTCCCAGGGCCCGGAGGTAGGCAGCGAATCCCTCCGGTGCGCGGGCGTGGGTCCGCCCGGAAGTCAGGACGCGGATGCTGTCCGTAGCGACCACCTGGAATCCCCGGCTGCGGAGGCGTTCCACCAGGACCCTGTCCTCGTGCGCCCGAAGCATCGGAAAGCCGCCCACGGCAAGATATGCAGAGCCGCGGACACCAAAGTTCGCGCCATAAATATGCTGGTGGTTCTCGCGGAACGGGTGGAGTTCCAGCCAGCGCCGCAGCACTGCGGGGTCAACATCGTCGGGGTCGGGCTCCACGGAACCCAGGATGGCATCCGCTCCGTTGTCAGCGAGCTCCACCTGACGCACAAGCCAGTTCTCCGGCACCGCGGAATCGGCGTCGGTGTTGGCGAGCCAGAGGTCCCCGGCGTTGATGGGGTGGCACGCGGCCAGCGCGCTGCGGAAGCCAAAACCGCGGCTGGCGCCCGTGCTCCGCAACGCCACTTCAATCAGGGAAAAGCGGGCATCGCCGGCCACGTACGCGGCCGTGATCTCCGCTGAACGGTCGGTGCAACTGTCCAGCACTACCGTCATGCGGAGCCGGATGTCCGGGCGTGCCTTGTTGAGCGCGTCGGCGGCTGCCCGAAGCGCTGACAGCGCTTTGCCGATGTGCTGGTCCTCGTTGTGGGCGGGCACCACCACTGCTACATCCCGTATGCCCTCGGGTGCCGGATCTGTCATGTCGCTCCGCCCGGGGCGACGAGGATCTCGAGCATGAAGTCTTTCTCACGGTAAAGCCCATGCGTAGGCCAATCCAGTTGGGTGCGGGCCATCGCATGGACGGCTTCCGCATCAAGTTGCCAGCCGGAAATCGGGTGCCGCCAGTGGCACAGAAGCAGGGTGCCGCCGGGGCGGGTGGAGGCATGGATCCTGGCCAGGAGTTCGGTGAGCTCCTCCGGGGAAAGGTAGTAGCCGGTCTCGGACAACACCACCAGATCGAACGTGCCTTCGGGCCACTCATGCGGCATGGTGAGGTGCCGGGCTTCCGCCGACGGAAACCCGGAAAGCCGCTTACTGGCCTCCTCGAGCGCCGTGCTGCTGGCGTCCACTCCGAGGAACGTTCCGCAGCGCTTGGCGAGCTCTTCGCTCAGCGTGCCGATGGAACAGCCCAGTTCAAGTCCTGCTTCGTAGGATTCCCGGGGGAGTGCAGCCAGGGTCAGGGCCCGCTTGCGGCGTTCGTACCAGCTGGTGGTGTAGCTCCAGGGATCCTCGTCGCGGGAGTGGACTTCGTCGAAGATCCGCTCGGCATCCTTGGCGCTGTTGTTTCCAGCCGTTGACGGGTGCCAGGCGAAGGTTTCCCAAGGCCTCTGGAAGTGTTCCAAGAACGTTCCGGAGAGCAGTGTCTCGTCGCCCGGCTGCCCGGAGAGAGGTTCCGTTTGCGAGGCGTGGGCCCGCATCGCGGCAGCTTTGGCTTCCTGCTCCGATGCTTCGAGCGGGACCCGCACCCACGTCCGCCAGGTTTCGTGGTCCGGCCCTGCCCACAGCCAGTACCAGATGGGGTATTCCAACAAACCGTGGCCATCGTTTTCGGCGAGCTGCGCGGCCGTGGAGCCCAGGACGTCGTGGTCGGTGTGCCCGTCGGAACGGAACGGGGCAACGATCGTCACGTTTTCCGCTGGACGCCCTGATGATGCCACGGCCTTCCGCACCGCGTCCGCGATCCGGTCTGCGTTGGCTGCCAGTCTGCCGTCGGGCAGTTCCAGGAACTGCCAGCTCGCGCCGGGAGCCAGCCCGGACACAGCCGCGTCGAACTCAGTGAGCCTGACAGCGGCAAGCTGTTCCGGCGTCGTCGTTGGCGATTCCGGGTGGGAGGCTTCACCGGCGGTGCAGAGCAGGACCTTGATGTCTGCGCCTGCTGCGTGAAGTTTTGCGAGGAATCCGCCGGCGCCCAGGGATTCGTCATCCGGGTGCGCAGCGAGCACCACGAAGGTCGTGCCCGCAAGTTCGTCCTTGTCCAGGGGGAGTTCGGGCAAGGCGGCCAGGCCGCTGGCCAGCCAGTCAGACTCCGCCGTGCCGGTATCTGCATGCGTGAACGTCACCAACTGCGATCCCCTTTCAAGGCCAGGGCGCCCAACTGGGCATCGTCCCGCATGGCGTGGTGCTGCCTGATGTACAGGGACAGGTCCGCCATGCGCTTTGCATATGCTTCGTCGAATGCCAGCGGGGCGGGGCCGAGGTTCTGCGTCACCAGGGTTTGGATGCGCTCGACGGCGGCGGCTACGGTTCCGCGGACACGCAAGGCATCGCTCCAGGGGCTTTGACCTTCGGAATCCGCGTCCTCCAGCTCGCCGGCGTCGATGCGTTCCGCGGTCTGGGCGAGGTAGCCGGTAACCGTGCTGATGGTGCGGTCGATTTCTCCCAAGGTGGCCAGTGCGATCTGGTCGGGTTCACGGCCATTGCCGGAAGCCTTGCTCAGCGCGGTGACGTAGTCCCGGGCCACGGCCACCGCCCCGCCCAGCCAGCATGCAGCGACTCCCATTCCGCCCCACGCGAATCCGGGCCGGGAGAAGTACCAGCCCTCCCCGCCGACCGGTGCGGCCGGGACGTTGGCGAAGTGGACCGTGCCGCTCGGGATTTCCTGCAGTCCGCGCGCCGTCCATATCGGGGTTTCCGCGCTCACCCCGGGGTCCTTCAGGTTCACCGCGAAGGAGGCCCTGCCGCCGTCGTCGGGAAGATGCGCAGTGATCACCGCGCCGTCCAGATGTTGGGCCAGGGAGCACCACGGCTTGGATCCGTGCAGGACGTAGCTGCCGTTCGCGGTGCGTTTGGCTTCGAGCTTCATGCCGGGTCCCTCCGCCGCGAACACTCCCCAGGCGCCTGCCGTGGTGGTTTCGCTTCCGGCCTGGGCAAGGATCGCGAGGGCGTCCAAGTGGGGTTCCAGCACTCGCCCGGCAGCGACATCCACGGCCGTCACTGAGGCCAGGAGTTCCCAGAGCTTTGCTGTGCTGCCCTCCCCGGGCATGGGAGCTGTCTGGCCGAGTTCCCCGGCGATGGCGAGCAGGGCCGGGACATCGCCCACGGCAGCCTTGATCTTTTCCTGGGCTGGTTCCAGGGCTTGGAGCTGTACAGGGACCGAGCTGATGCGTACGGGCTGGGGGTCGGGTGCGCTCATGGACCCAGCCTATTCTAAGGACCCTTAGTTTTGGCGCGGGTGGAAAGAAACGACGGCGGGAAGGTCGGCCTCGACTGCCACGCTCCGGACCCCCCAACGCGCGCCACCCCCGTCAAAGTTCCCATAGGTCCCAACATGAAGCGCATCTTCACAGCTTTTGTCACGCTTGTCACATCTTGTTGTCATTAACCGTGACAGGTTCCGTAGCTTGGAAGGGTCAGCACATTCCGAGCCAGGAGAACCAATGCCTCAGCCCAACGAATCCGCCACCGTCCCCACCGACTCCCACAGCCCGCCGGGCCCGGGAACAAAGAAGCCAAGTTTCCTCAGCAACCTCGGTGCGGATCTCCCTGCCTCACTCGTGGTCTTCCTCGTAGCCCTTCCGCTTTCCCTTGGAATCGCCGCAGCCTCCGGTGCTCCGATCATGGCCGGGCTCATTGCCGCAGCCGTTGGCGGCATTGTCGCGGGCAGCCTTGGCGGCTCCCCGCTGCAGGTGAGCGGCCCCGCCGCGGGACTGACCGTCGTCGTCGCCGGTCTGGTCGCAGAATTCGGCTGGCAGGTGACGTGCGCAATCACCGCTGCAGCCGGCGTCGTACAGCTGCTCATGGGCGTCAGCCGCATAGGCCGGGCCGCGCTGGCAGTGTCGCCAGTGGTGGTCAAGGCGATGCTCGCGGGCATCGGAATCACGATCATCCTGCAGCAGCTCCATGTCCTCCTCGGCGGGCAGGCTGCAGGCTCCGCCGTCGAAAACCTCACCGCACTGCCAGCCGCAGTCACCAACGTTGAGCTGCACTCGGCACTGCTGGGACTGGCCGTCGTCGCGATTCTGCTGACGTGGAAGTTCCTCCCCGCTGCGGTGCGTAAAGTGCCGGGACCCCTGGCCGCCGTCGTTGCCGTCACCGCGCTGTCCGTAGCGGTGGCGCCGGGCGTGGAGCGGATCAGCTTCACGGGTTCGATTTTCGACGCCGTCGCACTCCCCAGCCTGCCTGATGGCAACTGGCGCGCCGCCGCCATGGCCGTTATCACGGTGGCGCTGATCGCCAGCATCGAATCGCTGCTGTCCGCCGTTGCCGTGGACAAGATGCACGGCGGAATCCGGACCAACCTCAACCGCGAACTCGTCGGTCAAGGCTCGGCGAACATGGTCTCCGGCATGCTCGGTGGATTGCCGGTCACCGGGGTCATCGTCCGCAGCGCCACCAATGTCGAAGCCGGCGCGAAAAGCCGGACGTCCGCCATCCTGCATGGCGTTTGGGTCCTGGTCTTCTCGGCCTTGTTCGCCGGCCTCATCCAGCTGATCCCGCTTTCTGTCCTTGCCGGTCTGCTGTTGGTGATCGGCGCGAAGCTCGTCAAAGTGGCCGACATCCGCACCAGTCTTCGCACGGGCGACCTCCTGGTCTATGCCGTCACGCTGGTGTGCGTCGTCGCGCTGAACCTCCTGGAGGGCGTCATCATCGGCCTGGCACTCGCCGCCCTGTGCGTGCTGTGGCGGGTCCTTCGTGCCCAGATCCAGGCGCACGCCCCGGCAGGAACCGGGCTGCCCTGGCGCGTAACGATCGCCGGCTCGTGCAGCTTCTTCGCGCTGCCCCGGCTCAACCGCGTCCTGCACTCCGTGCCCGAAGGCCAGGACGCCGTAGTGGAACTCAACGCCGACTACCTGGATCATGCCTTCCGCGAAGCACTGGTGGCGTGGGAGAAACAGCAGAGGAACGGCGGAGCAGCCGTGGTGGTGGAGGAGCACGGCACTACCGCATTCAGCGATGCCGAGGACAACTCGCCGCAGCGCCAGGAACCGCGCGAATTTCCGCTGCCGCCGCGTACGTCATGGCAGCCGGTCGATGCCGCCGGCCAAAGGAACGACGACGGCGACGCCCACCCGCCGCTGCGCTCCATCCTCCTGGGCATCGACAAATACCACCGCCGCCACGCAGACAAAGTCCGGCCCCTGGTCCAGGACCTCACCGAAGGCCAGAATCCCGACACCCTGTTCGTGGCCTGCGTTGATTCGCGGGTGAATCCGAACCTGATCACCAGCAGTGGTCCCGGTGATCTCCTCACCCTGAGGAACATCGGCAACGTGGTGTGCAGCGACGATCATGACGCCTCCATTGACTCCACGCTGGCCTTTGCAGTGAAGGCCTTGTCCGTGGACTCGATCGTTGTCTGCGGCCACTCCAACTGCGGAGCCATGAAAGCCGTGATCGCCGATGCGGAAGGATCAGCCGCTGGCCTGGGACGTGGGTTCGATGCCTGGCTTGAACATGCCCGCCCCAGCTACCAGGCACTCCTGGCAGGACACCCCGTGGCCCGCGCCGCTGAAGCAGAAGGTTTCGGCCGCCTGGATCAACTCAGCATGGTGAATGTGGCCCTGCAGTTGGGCAAGCTGGCCGAGCATCCCGTTACCGGTCCGGCGTTGGCATCCGGAACAGTTCAGGCGACCGGTCTGTTCTACGACATCTGCACGGCGAGGGTGGTCCTGGTGACCCCGGAAGGTATCGAGCAGTTGGATCCGAGCATGGCCGTCCGCTAAGCCTCAGCGGTGCACCGCCACCACCCATTTTCGAACCCATACTGCCCCGACACTCCGTACCCGCGGCGTGTCGGGGCAGTTTCACGTTCAGAGTGGGTGGTGGAGGTACAGCCTGTCGGTTTCGACGACGGCGCGCTGGGTACGGATTAAGCACTGCAAGGTGCGGAATACTGGACGGAGAACCACGAATTCCGGCAGACGAGGGCTGCCGTTCGAGGAGGTGGCGGACACGATGAGTGCCGGGAACAACGCTTTCAGGCGGAAGCTGGAGCGCGGGGCCGAACTGCGGGCCGTACGCGGCTGGGGCGGCAACGCCCAGGAGGACGCCGAGCTTGAGGCCGCGGACGCGGAAGAACGCGAGAAGCGCCGAAAGGTGGATGACGCGGCCCGCGTCGAATACCTGATCCGGGACGCCATGAACCAAGGGAAGTTCGACAACCTCAAGTACGCCGGCAAACCGATCCCCGGGCTCGGCGAGCACTACGATCCCGACTGGTGGGTCAAGGGACTCATCCAGCGCGAACGGCTGAGCGGGATCGGCCCTCCTGCCATCCTGCTGCGCATTGAAGACGCCGAACTGGACGCGAAGCTGGATCAGCAATACAGCGAGAAACAAGTCCGGGACATCCTCGAGGACTTCAACAAACGCGTGATCGAGGCCCGGAGACAGCTCCAAGGCGGGCCGCCGGTCATCACGAAACTCAGGGATGTGGATGCCGAACTCGAACGGTGGCGGCAGCGGCGTGCTGCCGCCTCTCCGCCGGAGCCGGAACCTCAGGCGCCGGGCAAGCGAAGCTTTTGGCAGCGCCTCTGGAACGGCTCGGGCTAATCCGGACGCTGCCCGCTTGGGCGGGGCGCACCCAACAGCAGCCGACGGCGGGACCCGGGTCCCGCCGTCGGCTGCTGTTTGATGGTGGTGCCGTTAGGCGAAGCTGTCTTCCTTGGCCTCCGGAGTGGCCGCGGCGGGCTTTCCCTTGAGCAGCGCGGACAGGTGCGCCTGCTGCTGGCGGAAGTGGCCGTGCGCAGTGAGGCCGAACTCGTAAGCGGACTCGGCATGCTGGGTGAGGTCGACGCCGGTGATTTCGTGCTCGTGCGGGACCCGGAAGCCGATGGTCTTGTTGATGATCCGGCCAATGACCAAGGTGCCCACACCGGAGAGCGCGATAGTGATCACGACAGCCACGAGCTGCGCAACGAGCTGCTGGGGGCCGCCACCGTAGAAGAGGCCGCCGGCCACACCGTCCTGGGGGAAGGCGATGAAGCCCAGGGACAGGGTGCCGATGACACCGGCGCCGAAGTGCACGCCAACAACGTCGAGGGAATCGTCGAAACCGAACTTGTACTTCAGGTCAACGAACACCGCGCAGGCAGCACCGGCCACCAAACCCAGGCCCAGCGCGGCCAGCGGGCTGATGTTGGCGCAGGAAGGGGTGATCGCAACCAGTCCGGCCACGACGCCGGACGCTGCACCCAGGGAGGTGGGGTGTCCGTGGCGGACCTTCTCGACCACAAGCCAGCTCAGCATGGCCGCTGCCGGAGTTACCAGGGTGTTGACCCAGATCAGGCCGGCCTGCTCGGCAGTGGTGGCAGCGCCGCCGTTGAAACCGAACCAGCCGAACCACAGGATTGCTGCGCCGATCATGATGAAGGGGACGTTGTGCGGGCGGTGGTTGGGGTCCTTGGCGAATCCATGGCGCTTTCCCACGATCAATGCGAGGACGAAAGCGGCAGTTCCCGAGCTGACCTCAACTACCGCACCGCCGGCGAAGTCGATGACCTGGCCGAAGACTTCAGTCACGGCCCCGCCGGCGCTCATCAGGCCGCCGCCCCACACCATGTATGCCAGCGGGCAGTAGACAACTGTGATCCAGATCGGCACGAACAGTGCCCAGGCGCCGAACTTGGCCCGGTCGGCTATGGCGCCGCTGATGAGGGCAACGGTGATGATGGCGAAGGTCGCTGCGAAGGTGGCCTTGATGAGGTCGGGCGTGCCCACCAGATCCTGCAGGCCGAAGTGTGCGAAGGGGTTGCCGAACAGGCCCAGGAAGCCATCACCGGTAGTCATCGAGTAGCCCCAAAGGACCCAGACAACACCCACGATCCCCGCGGAGATGAAGCTCATCATGATCATGTTCAGTGCTGCCTTGGCGCGGGTCATGCCGCCGTAGAACAGGCCGAGGCCGGGGGTCATGAAGAGCACCATTGCCGCCGACAACATCATCCAGACGTTCTGCGCAGAGATCTCCACCTGCGTTCCCTTCTTTCAAGCCTGTCCGAAACGAGCCGTGATTTATCCGGCTCCCGTAAAGCCCCCCGATCAATATTCGGTGAGCTATGTTTCCGACTCAGAAGAGCTAAGTTGCAGGTAAGTTACAGAAATCTCCCGTTCGTGAAGATCAGGTCACTGGCATGTTTCGGGGATGTTAACGGCGCTTCTCCCGGGGTCCGGCCGGGTAGCCGCCGCGCCTGCTGGCGATGATGATGACCAGCGCTATCGCTGTCGGAACCGCCGCGGCCAGGGGCACCAGCTGGGCGCCCACAGTGGTGAGGGCGAACGCGCCATAGACAGCCCCGACGGCGATCCCCAGTTGGATGGTCACCACGGTGAGGCCATTGGCAGCGTCCTTGTGCTCGCCGCCGGCCCGGAGAATCGCTGCCTGGTTGTAGATGCCCACCGCGCCGAACGCGATACCCCACAGCGTCATCAGCCCGAACGCCCCCACCCAGGTGCCGCCCAGTGCCGGCAGCAGGGCGAAGGCAAGAGTCAGGAGTCCGACGGCGGCAATCACCGAGGCACGTGGACGGGAGTCGGCGGTCATGCCGGCAATCCAAATCCCCACCAGGCTGGCGATTCCCACCACGGACAGGGAGATGCTGGTGGCCGATTCCGGCAGCCCGGAAGCCAGTAGGAAGGGCGCCACGTAGGTGAACAGGGTGAAGTGGGCCAGGAGCAGGAGGGGCCAGGCGATGGCCACGGCGATGACGCCCGGCAGTTTCATGGCAGCACGCAGGGACGGAGCCTTCTGGCTGGCGTTGTCGTGAGCGCCGGGAAGGAGCCAGAAAGCCAACACGGCCAGCAGCACGCCCACGCCCGCGAGAACCAGGAAGGAAGCACGCCAGGTCATCAGTGAACCCATGAGTGTGCCGATGGGAGCCCCCACTGCAAGTGCGATGCTGTTGCCGCTGAACACCACGGCCATGGATTTACCCACGGAGTGTGCCGGAACGATTCGTGCCACGTAGGGCGCCATGCTGGACCACAGCATCCCGTGCGCGATGCCGCCGAGTAGCCTGGCCCCGATCGCCCACCCCAGCTCGGGGCTCAACGCCAGCAGGACATTGCTGAGCGCAAAAGCCAGCACGGTGGCGATCAGCAGCGTCTTGCGGGGAACCCTGCCGGCCAGGAACCGGGATAGGGGGAGCGCCGTGAAGACGATGATCGCCGCATACACGGCGGTCAGCGAACCAACTGCCGACTCGTCGACACCGAGGTCGCGGCTGATTTGCGGAAGCAAGCCGGATGGAAGAAGCTCGGTGGTTACCGCAGTAAACCCGGCCGCTGCCAGCACAAGCAGTCCGCCCCAGGGGATCTTCCTGGGCTGCTGCCTTTCAGCGGGTGACGCCGTGGGCGATGGTGTTTCGACGACCGAAGGGTCCTGCGTCAAAGATTGCTCCTCAGGGATGGGTCAAGCTCGGGGTGCTGTTTCATGGGGGTCCGTACAACGGTATGCAGCCACGGCGGTGTGAGGGAGTCCCTGTCAGACACCCCCTTGCAGCAACACACTTTGTCTCCCGGCCATTCCTCACGCAGACTTGGCCTGTGAAGCCCTTCCTATTGCTGGCTACCCGCGCCGAAGACGCCGCAGCAGATGACGAGTACCAGGCTTACCTACGCTACTGCGGACTGAAACCGGACGAATTGATCCGGATCCGGCTGGAATCCGGGCCTTTGCCGCCTCTTGAACTGTCGGACTACTCCGGGGTGATCGTGGGTGGAAGTCCCTACACCTCTAGCGATCCTGTGGAGGAGAAGAGCGCAGACCAGGTCCGGGTTGAGACGGAACTCTCATCCCTCCTGGACAGGATCGTGGCGGAAGACTTCCCCTTCCTGGGTGCCTGCTACGGTGTCGGCACGCTGGGAGTGCACCAGGGCGCAGTCATTGACCGGCGCTTCGGAGAGCCGGTGGGAGCTACGGAGATCACCCTGACGACGGAAGGGGACCGGGATCCGCTGCTGAAGGGTCTCCCGCACCGGTTCGAGGCCTTCGTCGGCCACAAGGAAGCGTGCAGCCAGCTGCCCCCGAACGCAGTATTGCTGGCCAGCTCGGAGGCCTGCCCCGTGCACATGTTCCGCATCAAGAACAACCTCTACGCAACCCAGTTCCACCCCGAGCTGGACGCCGACGGACTCATCACGCGGATCAACATCTACAAGAACGCCGGATATTTCCCGCCCCACGAAGCCGATGAACTCATCGAGACAGCCCGGAAATCGTCCGTGACAGAGCCCATGCGCGTGCTCAGGAATTTCACGGAGCGCTACGCCCGCTAGCCCCTCCCGTTGTGAGGCCCGCTTTGCGCGCTGAGCGCGGGGAATGCCACGCAGAGCGGGCCCCGCAACGCGACGTCCGACGTCGGAAGCCCCCCCGGGGACGTCAACGTCACCTGTGGCACGGCTACCGTTGCGGCGCTGCCGGACTGGTGCTGGGCTGCTGGGCGGGTGGGGGAGCAGGAGCCACAAAGGGTCCGCTCGGGTAGAGCGCCGTGGCTTCCATCATGTAGTTCGCCCATTGCGGGCCGGCGATCATGTAGCCGTCCAGGGATTTGTAGAACTTGCCGTTGATGGTGACGTTCTGGCCCGCCCGCTGTTGTCCCGCCGTCGTGTCCCCAAAGAACGACGCCGTGGCGAGCGCCGTCGTGTACCCGGCCACCCAGGTGGCGCCGTTGTTGTTGGACGTTCCGGTCTTGGCGGCTACCGGGACCCTGCTTTGGACCTTGGGTTCGATGTAGACGCCGGATCCCATCTTGAGCACATCCTGGAGTACGGCATTTACGCCCCGTGCCACAGCCGGCTTGACGGCTTCACGGCATTCCGGCGTCTGTGCTTCGTATTCCCTGCCCTGGGCGTCGCTGATCTCCGTGATGGCGATGGGCTTGCAGTAGGTGCCGTCATTGGCGAAGGTGGCGTAGGCGCTCGCCAACACAAGAGGCGCGACGCCGATGGAACCCAGGAGATTGCCGATCTGGTGCATGTTGATTGGGGCATTGTCCAGCCCGCTGTGCAGGCCAACAGTGTCCACCATCCGCTGGATTCCGCAGAAGTCCAGCTGTGCCGCCGTGGCGAAAGTGGCCGTATTGATGGAGTTGTAGAGGCCGTAGTTGATGGGCATGGGGCGGTAGTAGCCAGGGTCGTTGTTCTGCAGGTCGTCATCCGCGCCAAGGTTTTGTGCCTTCTGTGCCGTACTGTAGCCGCCCAGCACCTTGCCGCAACTGGAACGCCAAGGGAAGCCCACGGGGTATACCCGCCGTGATGCGTCCACCACGGCGGTGGGGTTCTTGCCTTCGTTGAGCCACTCCGCATAGATGAAGGGCTTCATGGTGGAACCGGGCTGGAAACCTCCGGCGCCGTTCAGGTCGTAGCCGTTCTCGTCCTTCGCGTCCACGTTGAAGTTCAGCTGGGTGTCGAACTTCCCCTCTTGTGGAACGAACACCGTGTTCTGGGCCATCGCCAGGACCTTACCGGTACCGGGCTGCACGGTGGTCATGGCAGCACCCCATTTGTCCGGGTTATCACCGGCGGATGCGTCCACCTGTTGCTGGGCGATGGCCTGGAGCCTGCTGTCCAGTGTGGTGGTGATGGTGAGGCCGCCGCGATACAGGAGCCGTTCACGATCCTGCACCGTGTCACCGTAGGCCTCGTTGTTAAGGATGAGGTGCGAGATGTAATCGCAGAAATACGTGGCAATGGCAGCACCGGCACATCCTTGAAGGGATGGAGTGATGTTCAACTCCACCGGTGTTGCCACAGCCACGCCATGGTCCACGGGGGTGATCTTCCCCTGTTCGAGCATCCGGTCCAGCACCAGGTTGCGCCTGGCCAGTGCTGCCGCCGGGTCGACCGTGGGGTCGTAGATGCTGGGACCATTCACCAGGCCTGCCAACAGCGCCGCCTGGGGCAGTGTCAGCTCCGCGGCGGAGGTGCTGAAGAAGTAGCGGGACGCAGCCTCGATGCCGTAGGCATTCCTGTTGAAGAACACGATGTTCAGGTATCCCTCAAGGATCTGGTCCTTGCTGAAGCGTTTCTCCAGTTCCAGGGCGAGCTTGATCTCGCGCAGCTTGTCTCCCACCGTTTTCTCGCCGCTGAGTACTACGTCCTCGGGGCGGCCCTGTGAAAGCCGGGACTCGTTGAGGACGTTGGTGACGTACTGCTGCGTCAGCGTGGAGGCCCCCTGCTTGGTTCCTTTGGTCAGGTTGGAGGTCAGCGCCCGCATGATTCCGTGCGCATCCACACCCGGATGCTCATAGAAACGGCTGTCTTCGATCGCCACGATTGCTTCGCGGATGAACGGCGACATGTCCTCGAGAGGAACCTTGACCCTGTTCTCGGCGAAAAACGTGGCGATGAGTTGGCCGTCAGCGGTGACCACCTTGCTGGAAAGGGAAGGTGACTCCACGTCGAGCTGGCTGGGAAGACTCTCGTAGAAACCTATGGACCCACCCACGGTTGTGCTGGTGAGGGCAACCACCGGGACCACGAAGCCGGAGATCAACACCCCGCAGAGCAGGCTCACGAAGAAGAACCCGAAGATCCTTAACAGGACCTTGCCCAGACCCAGTGGTCCTCTGTTGTTCCGCGCCATTTTCGTGCCAATCCGTAGGGATGCCAGGCTGAAAAGTAGCTACAGAATACGTCCGGAACGTCAGTTGTTCCATGGCTCAGGTACCCAATAAAGGTCCCAAATCGGACTCAATCCAGCGGCAGTGTCACCCGGACACTGGTGCCCCGCCCAACCGCGGAGTCGATGTCGACTGTCCCGCCGGCGTCGTGAACGGCGATAGACATCAACAGCAATCCAAAACCATGCCTGCGGCCGCTGGGCGCAGCGTGGATCTCGAAGCCGTCGCCGTCGTCCGTGATGGTGAGCTGGATGCCATGGTAGACAGCGTTGAGGCGGATGGTGAGTTCACTGGCGTTGGCGTAGTTCAACGTGTTGCTGAACGCTTCCTGCGCCACATGGTACAGGAGCCCTGCGGCGGAGGACGAGATCTCGATGCCGTGGTGGGGAGTATGCCAGTGGACCGTGACACCGGCGCGGCGAAGCGGCGCGGCAAGGCGGTCGATGCACCCTGCGACACCCAACGCATAGAAATCCACGGGGTTCTGGTCCTGGATGATGCCCTTCACGGCCACCACCTCGTCGACGGCTGCTGACTGTTCCACTGGTTCCCCCACATCGTTGTGCTTCATACCGGAAATTCGTTGTCGGAATGCCTTTGTATTGGTATTCCGGCTGATTCCAGCGTGGCGCCGCTACATCAAGGAACCTTTTCGATTGGCTCAAGTTCGCATCAAGTTTGCGGGTGAGGCTTGCGGCAGGGACGCGCCTCGTGCAGTGACGCCCGACGGCGGCCCTTGCGGACCGCCGTCGGGTTGCGACTGGCGTGTGGTCAGCTGTCCTTCGCCAGCAAGGTGAGCAACAGCCGGCAGGCGCTGGGCACCGGTTGGATGATGGCGACGGAGGTGGACTCGGCAAGTCGCCGGGCGGTGGCACTGAGCGGGCCACCGGCGATGATCACTGCGTCCGCACCATCCATTTCCGATGCCGCAGACACAGCATGGGCCAGTTCCCGGTACTGTCTTTCGGGGTCGGCCGCCAGGACCAGGGGCTCGGACTCCGTCAAGCGAACACCGGCAAAGGACTCTTGGAACCCGTGGGCTGCTACCACTTTGCCCAGTGCCTCCACCAGCAACGGTGTGCTCGTTGCCATGGCGAAACGGCGAAGGTGCCCGTCGGGGTGGTGGGCGGCGGCATGGAGGGAACCCTGCCCGATCCCGACCACGGGAATCTCCAGCTCTCGGTCCAGTTGCTCACGCCCGGGATCGCCGATTGCCGCCACGATCACTGCGGCGACCCTGCCGCCGTCGGGTCCTGAAAGGTAGCCGTGGGCTGCTTCCCTGACGTGTTCCGCGGACTCGGCCAGACTCTCCGGGTCCACGATCATGGAGGGTCCGGCGGCTGCGGTGATTCCGGTGACCCGGAGGCCGTGTGACGCGAGAGTCTCCGCGGCGAGGTCCACCATCATGGCGGTGGTGTTGCTGTTGGTGTTCGGATTGATCAGCAGGACTGTTTTGTCCCTCGGTGCGTGACTGTCAGTGCCCATAGATGGCAGGCTCCTCGTCCTCGTTCGGTTCGGCGTCTTCTTCCAAGGGCTTGCCGAAGGTTTCCGGTGGGAACTGGACCACGACGGCCAGGACAATGAACAACACTGCCAGTGTGGTGAACATCCCCGGCAGTCCGGCCGAATCGAAGACAGCCCCTGAAATGAGCGGGAACAAGCCGCCGGAAAGGGAACCCGCGGCCAGGATGATGGACGTTCCGAACCCGCGGGTGCGGGTGGGGTAGAGCTCCGGAGCGAACAGCCAAATAGTGGTGTTCAGGATGATCACGGAGAAGTTGAAGAGCACCCCGAAGATCACAATGAGCACGATGTCGCTGGCCAGGAAAGCCATGGACAGCCCGGACAGGCAGCCCAGGATCGCAGCCGATGTCAGGACCTTTTCCGGGGCAGCCGGCTGGCAAGGTATGCGGCAGTGCAGGCGCCCAGCAAGGAACCTGATTGCATGATCAGCGTGAACCACAGGCTGGTGTTCACGGCGTAACCCCGGGACACCAGGATGGTTGGCATGAGCGTCAGCATGGAGATCTGGGCGGCGTAGGACATGCAGACGGCGATGCACAGCAGGACCGTACGCTTGAGGAGCTTGCCGCGGAGTGCGTCCTTCCAATGGCCGGACGTCTTCACCACCACGGGGTCGGGGACTGCGGTGATATAGGTTTCGGGATCGGTGACGGGGCCGGAGAGCTTGTTGCGTGCCAGCCGGGTGATGACCAGGTTCGCTTCGTCGATCTTTCCTTGCGAGGCCAGGAAGCGGGGCGTTTCCGGAACGTAGCGACGGAAGAACATCACCAGCAGTGCGGGGATGAACAGAAGGCCGAACACCCAGCGCCACTTGTCCGGGCCGTCGAAGAGGGTGAAGACGAGGATGCCGAAGGCCGGTGCCAGCATGTTGCCTAAGCCTGCAGCGGTGACGTTGATCAGGCCAACCGCCGTGCCACGGTGTTTGGCAGCGAAGAACTCCGCCATCATGATCACGGCTACCGCGATTTCGCCGCCCAATCCGAAGCCGACGATGAAGCGTCCGACCGCCAGGATGGGATAGTTGGGGGCCACAGCGCAGAGCAACGAGCCTCCGGCGAAGATGATGAGGTTGATGACCAGCATGTGGCGTCGGCCGTATTTGTCGACGATCAGGCCCGTCGCCAGCCGTCCGAGTGCGGTTGCCGTAAACGTCATTGTGTTCAGCAAGCCGATTTCGGTGGCGCCCAATCCCCAGGACTGGCGAAGGATGGGGCCGGTGATGCCTACGGCATTTTGTTCAAGGGCGTCGAAGAAGACACCCAGCAGGATCATGAAGACGATCTGGCGGTGCGCGCCGGTCACCCCGATCCGCTGATACGCGCCTTCGATTTGTTGTGCCAGGGATCCGGTCCGCGGTGTTGCAGCCTCCTGGGCGAGGTCTTTTTCCACAGTGCGCTCCTTACTGAGCTCTGAAGGGGTTCCGTCATACGGAATGCGAATATCGCATGAGGGAATGTGATGGAGATTACACTTTGGGATACCAGAAGGCCATAGCTGCTGTGTAAACAAAATGTGACCGGATCCTCAGCGCGGGCTTTGATGTGTGGACCATTGACCCCCGTTGGATGACCCGCACATCAAATTCATCCAAAAAGGGTTGATTTAGGGACCTCCAGTGGTCGAAAGAGAGCAGTAAGGCTCACTCCGGACGCTACTCAGGCTCACCAAGGGGCTGTCCTGATCCGAGGACCGATCACAGCGTTGTATGCCATCGCGGACCAGTAGCCCGACTCAGTGCGTCCCGTTTTCTGCTGGATCATTCGCTTGTTCCCTCTGAAGATCCCCGGATTACCGGGGACCGCGTCGGGGCGATGACGAATGATCCAGCAGAATTGCACCTGCCACGAAGCTCAGCGGCGGCCGCCGCCACCGCCGCCGGGACCTTGCGCCTGGGTGTACTGGCCCGCGGTCACGGTGCCCTGTTGCTTGGCGCCGTCGATGGATCCCGTCGTGAGGCCGGCTGTGGCATCGGCGGTGCCGCCCGTGTACACCGTGTACGTGGCACCGTCGGCGATCGCGGAAGAGGAGAACACCAGGGATGCGATGGTCTTGGTGGTCACGAACGTCGCCACCACGGCTCCCGACGAGTCGACGATGTGAACCGGGGTGCCCGCAGATACGGAGGAACTGAACGTGATCTGCACGCCGGACTGTGTGGAGGAGGTCCCGGGGGTTACGGCCATCCCGGCGCTTCCCGCAGCAGCCACGGTGCCTCCGGAAACGGCAAGCTCGCCGTTGACATCAAGTGCTCCGTTGCCGTCGTTGGTGGGCCCGTTGACCATGACGGTCCCGCCGGAAATGCTGGCGTTTCCGTTCGAGTCCAAACCGTCACCCTGCGCATTGATGGTCAGTGTCCCGCCGGAGACGTCAACGCTGTAATCGCCGACGGTCTCGCCCCCACCCATGCCGCCGCCCATCCCGCCACCCATGCCGCCGCCGTCGGCAGTGCTGGAGGAGGCTCCGCCCGAGGCGTTCACGCCGTCATCGTTGGAAGTGACGGTCACGTCCCCGCCGGAGATGGCGATGTGCTGCGCCTCCAGCCCTTCTTCGGACTTGGCTACGTTCACTGTGCCGCCGGAAACAGTCAAGGTGTTGAACGCCTTCACGCCGTCATCTCCCGCGGTCACGGAGAGGGAACCACCGCTGACCAGCAGCCAGCCCCGCCCCTCGTCCGTCTCGTTGTCGGCCTTCACCCCGTCGCCGCCCGCGGTCACCTGGTAGGCGCCGTCCAGGAGCACGGTGTAGTCCTTCCCCCGGATGCCGTCGTCTGCTGCCTCGACGGTGACTTTGCCCGATGCCAGGACCAGGCCGTCCTTGGAGACGATGCCGTCGTTGTACTTTCCGGTGACCTTCAGGGAACCGGGCCCGGCAATGGTCAGGTCCGCCATGGAGAAGAGGGCCGCGTTGGGTGCGTCGTCGCCTTGGTCCGCGTAGCTTGCGGCATCCGTTACGGTGTTGGTGCTGCCGTCCTCCAGGTACAGGATCGCTTCATCGGCGCTTTGCACCACGAACGGGGAACCGCTGGAGTTACCAAGCTGCACCCCGTCCAGGATGATCCTCACCGTGTCTGAATCGCCCGCGGCCACCATGATCTTTCCGTCAGTCAGCGAGCCGCTGAGGCGGTAGGTTCCGGCGGCACTGATGGTGACGGTATTGCCGTCCACCGCCACGCCGGTGGAGGACGACGACGTCACTTTGCTGCCGCCGTCGGCCAGGCTGATTGCCACTTCCGTTGAGGCGTCCCAGCTGAGGTCGTCGCCGTCGTAGTGGGTGTCTTCTTCGATGGTGGCGGCGGTGACTGCCTGCTGGGTGGTGGTTGTTGTGGCCGTGCCGGAGGTGCCTGAGGACGTGGAACCGGTGGTTGCGGCGGAGCAGCCGGCCAGGGAGATCGCCAGCGCGACGACGGCAATGGACAGGGAGGTGCGGAATGAGCGCATGGTTGATTCCTTAGCTTTGGGGGAGTTGGTTGAGGGGGCGCAGCGGCATCCTGCGCCGAAGGGTTTGATTCCACCGGTTTGCGGGCAGTTCCGGGTGGAGTGCGGCCATGCCGGTGGCGAACTTGGAGATGCGGCACGGCCGGACGCCGTTGGCCCAGAGGTGCCGGTCCAAGGGGCCCGGGGCGGAGCCGGACTTGGTCTCCACCACCACCGCGTCGTCCAGGACCCAGGGCTGCCCGTCCGGCCGCTGCCAGGTGACGTCGGAATCGATGGTGGCGCGGCTTCCCGACTCAGGCAGGAACAGCGTGGTGCGGTTGTACTGCGTGGACAGGACGGGGGACAAGGGGCCGAACGTGACGTCCCCGATGGCCGCGGAAAGGGTCTCGTTTACATAGAGAAGGCCTTCGTCAGTCAGCCGGTCGCGATCGCAAAGTTCGTACGGGATGCGTTCCTTGACGGTGGCTTCACGTGCTCCTTCGGTCTTGACTTCAAGGAAGCTGACGGCGCTGTCCACGTAGGTCCGGGTGCGGATCTTGAAGCGCCGGCGCCGCCCGTGGGCTGCCAGCATGTAGCTGTCCAGTGCCGGGGTGTCGAAGTACACGGAGTCGTAGGCGAAGGTCCGGGCCCCGTCCATTTCCAGGACACGGGCGTGGGTGGTGAAAGTGGAGAGGACGCGTCGGGCTGCTGCCGAGGGAACCAGGTACTTGCGGTCAACACGGGTCAGCAGCGCGGCTTCAGCAGTGAGTTCTTCAAGCCCGACGGCGGGAAGCCGGCCCAGGTGGGGCATGACCCCTGGAGCTTCGGGCCAGCTCATGCGACACCCGCAGAGGTGGGCATGGACGGCTGGGGCGACGGCTTGGCAGGCAGTTCCTGCGGCGCCTCTGTCAGCGCGCCCGCTGGATGGTTGACGGTGAGCCGGGCGGGGCGGACCGCGTAGCGGACATCCACGATCGTCTTGTCATTCACCAGGTCCAGCTCCTGGATGGTGGCCGAGTGGACGGTACCGTTGAGGACTTCCTCCAGCCGGACGTAGAGTTCGGCTTCGTCGTTGATGGCCCGGTCCAGCACCACCGTCTGGTGGCGGTAGGAGGGCAGGACCTTCGGGTTGTCACCAATGAACATCACCAGCAGGACCAACGACATGAGGGACAACGTCAACCACAGAGGCTCGACGCCGATGCCCGAGATCAGGCCCAGCGCCAGTGCCGAGAAGTAGTAGGCAACCTCGTGCTGGGCAAGTTCGGTGGAGCGGAGCCGGATGATCGAGAGCACACCGAACAGCCCCAGGCCCAGACCAACGCCGGCAGCAGAACCGGACAGTGCGGTGGCGACTGCGAGGACTCCCACGTTCATGCCGAGGTAGGACACCACCAGGTCACGGCGCCTGTGGCGGCGGAGGTACAGGGCCAACGTGAGGATGGAAATGGCAGCGAGGTCTGCGGCTATGAGGATGAGGGTGTTCATCGGTTACTCCGGAATCTCTGGGGGAATTGGTGTCCACTTTCCAGGGCCACGCTGTGCTGGAACTGTGCCGGGACCAAGGGTGGGGTATGCGTTTCCTTCTGTGCGGCACGGCCTTTGCGGGTGAACAGGAAACGGTGCTGCACTACGAAACTGATGCCCAGCAGCGCGGCCTCCGTGAGGATCTTTGCGGGCAGGTCCGGGACGGAAACGGACGTCAGCGCCAGGATCGAGGCGTAGTTGGCCGCCAGCAACACCAGCACCAGGGCCACATAGCCGGCCGCGGCCACCCGCAGTGGCCGGTCTTTGCCGTGCTCGAACACCAGGCGCCGGTTGACCAGGAAGTTCACTGTGGCGCTGACCAGCCGGGCACCCAGCACGGCAATGAGCAGGGAGTCCGTGACACCGATGAGCACCAGGAACATCACCATGTCCACCACGAAAGCGGACAGGGACGAGCCCAGGAACTTCAGCAGGGGGGCGTAGATCCTGATCGAGTCCGCGACAGGCCGGAAGTGCGAGCCTGCGTTGTCGTTCAGGTACACGGTGGCGATCCCGACGCTGCTGATGCCGTAGCCCGCATGCTTCGCTTCGAGCAGCAGGTTCAGTTCGTACTCGTACCGCTGTCCGCGGACCGTCAGCAACCAAGGGAGCATGTCCGCTTTGTAGCCCCGCAGGCCCGTCTGGGTGTCCGTGATCCGCTGGCCCGTCGCTAGCCTGAACAGGCCGCGGGTCACGGTGTTGCCGAACCGGCTCCGGGCCGGGACATTCCCGGTGAAGTTCCGGGAGCCCAGGACCATGGCCGCGGTGACGTGCCGGACCCGGTCGGCGACGGCCAGGATATCCGCCACGCCATGCTGCCCATCGCTGTCGGCGCACACCACGTCATGTCCCGGAAAACGCTCAGCGATGAAGGCGAAGCCGCTCTTGAGGGCGTGACCTTTCCCGCCGTTCACGGCGTAACCAAGCACATGGCACCCAAGCTGGGCGGCGGCGTCGAACGTGTCCTTGTACTCGGGGCCGGAACCGTCGTCCACCACCACGATGCTGATCCACGGCTCTGCTTCCTGGAGGTTTCGGACAAGGGTGATGAGCTGGTGGTCCGGCTCGTAGGCCGGTATCAGGATGATCATGACCGGGCGATGTAGAGGATGTCCGAGGTGCCGCGCTCTTTGTTCTCGCCGAGCGGGTTGTTCACCAGGGATCCGTTGAAGTACATGGTGGAGGAGCCGCCGCCGTCGATGTTGTACGCGGTGGTGGCGCCCAGGTCCTTCATGATCTGCGCTAGGCCCGTCATGGTGACGCCGGCGGAGTAGCCGGGGCTGCGCCCGTCCACCACCACGAACACCAGATGGTTCTGGTCGATGACGCCCACCGCCGTGCGCGGCTGTTCGCCCTGGATGGAGTGGTTGCCGAAATTTGTATCAACTTCCACGTCCTCGATGCCCGAGGCAATCTCGCCGTTGTCCAGCAGCGACGGGCCAAACGAGAGGGTGTTCCAAACGCCATCCGCGATGAGTTGGTCAGCGGTGGTGGTGGTCTCGTCGTACACCTTGACGGTGCCGTCCTTGTAGAAGGCCAGGCCCTGCCGTGCGCCCTCATCCCGATACACCACACCGTTGCGGATCACGATGCCGGTGTCCCGGAAACCGTAGTAGTCGCCGTTGATGGCGAAGATCGCGTTGTGGTCCTGGGCGATCGCGGAGGTGTTTTCAGTGATGTTGCCGCCGTACGTGTCCTCCGCGAATGCCGACTTCAGCGTGGTGGCCGCATCAAGCACGACGTCGGCAACGTAGTACGTGACGGTGCTGTCGCCGCTGCCGGTAGTTACCTTGCTGATGCTGATACCGGTGTCACCCGAGGTGTAGCCAGTATCAGTGACCACGGCGCTCGCGGAGGAATCAGCGGCGCTGCTGTCCGTCGTCGTGGTTACGGTGGTGCCGGCCTGGCTGGCTTCGTATTCCGAGACGTTGGTGATTTCGGCGTGCGGAATGACGAAGCGGTCCAGGGCCCAGGCTGTTGCACCCCCGGCAGAGAGAGTGACCGCCAGGACGGCGGAGACGATCGCTCGCCGTGTCCGGCGGCCTTTGCGGTTTTCGGTCTGTGGAGGAGTCATGCCTCATTTCTACGGAGGCAGGCTACGCCTGAGGTTTGCCTCGCATATGCGGCGGCTGTGAAGGTCTCCCCGTGGCTGTGAAAGTCAGCGCCCGTCGGCTTCCAACGCTGCCTGTTCTATGCGCCGGCGGTGTGCGGCCAGTTCTTCTGCGGTCCGTTGAGGGATGTTGGGATCATTCGCGCGCTGGCCGGCTTGGCCGTCGATAAGTTCCCGGATGATGTCCGCATGGCCTGCGTGGCGGGCCGTTTCGACGCACATGTGGACCAGGATCTGGTGCAGGGTGACGTTCTTTTTCTCTTCGGACCACCACGGCACTACGCCCGGCGCGTCCAAGGGGAGGGACTCGATGGTTTCGTCGCTGTGCTTGGCGGAGAAGTGGTGCAACTCGATGATCTCTTCGCGGCTCTGGGTGGCAGGCACCCACATGTCGGCGTCGGGTTCGGCGGTGGCCTCGTACCAGGGGAGTTCCCGTCCGTTCGGTCGCCCGAACGTTTCGCCGAAGTATCCCAGCTCCACACCGGCAACGTGTTTCACCAGGCCCAGCAGGTTGGTTCCCGTGGGGGTCATGGGCCTGCGGACATCGTATTCGCCGAGGCCGTCCAGTTTGTCCAGCAGGTCCTGCCGGCGGGTACGGAGATAGTTGAGCAACGTTGCTTTGTCATCCATGGTGAGCACTCTACCGAAGGGGTGCTGCAGCGAGATCGCCGCGAACCCGGGGCAGTCCGCGACAGTCGGGACGAAGCTCTCTTCATCAGTACCATTCTGGTACCATTGATGCATGGCCATGAACCTGCGCGTACCTGAAGACCTGGATCGACGGCTGGAGAAGTTGGCCGCCGAGGAACACACATCCAAGTCCGCGCTCCTGCTACAGGGGGCAGAGCTGGTTCTGCAGCGCCATGCGCGCCGACGCGAAATCAGCGAGGGCCTTGATTTCGTCATGAGTCATGATGCTGAGCTCCTGACGCGCCTTGAAGACGCGTGACAGCATACCTGGACATCGAGGATGCCCTTCAAGTCGTTGATCGGTACGGCTTCCATATCCGCGATGTCGGCCTGCTCGCCTCGGCTTTGGCCAGGCCGGCTACAACCGTCTTGGGCACAGATGCCTATCCCGACCTTGCGCTGAAGGCGGCTGCGCTGTTGGAGTCCGTCGCCCGGTTCCACCCACTCATTGATGGCAACAAGCGAACCGCATGGACACTCATGGTGCTGCTGCTTTGGGTCAACGGATATCAGCATGACTTCACCACAGATAAGGGCTTCAAGCTTGTCGTCGGTGTCGCCAGCGGCACCATCGAACTGCGGGATTCTGCCGCCGAAATCTCCCAACACCTGGTGCCACGTTAGTCGTACCGGGAATCAGCCGCCCGTACAGTCTCCCAAGCGACGCTCCGTAGGCAAAGCAGTGCAGAAAGCCCAACTGTTCGCCGCAGCCGGGGCCCGGGAGGTCTCGACGGCGGTCCCGCACGTTTCCGGCGACGTGGACGTGACCAGGTACTGCTTTATTCCTCTCTTCGGCATCGCGTTGACTTCAACCCAAGCCAGTGGCGGACCCGGCGAAGGACGCCGGACCCCGTCCCGCCACGAGTGTTAGGAGCAACTCCTTGTCACTTCAATTCCCCCGCAGGACCCTGCTCCAGGGTGCCGGCGCACTTTCCCTGGCGGCAGTGGTCAGCTCGATGTTCGCACAGAACGCCTGGGCCGACGCAGAACCGGGCGCCGCGGAGTTCGCAGCGCTGCGAAACCGTTGGGTGGACCAGATCACGGGCCGCAACGTCATCCAGGCCGGCGACCCTGACTTCGCCAAAGCCATCACGGCACTGAACAACAAAGCCGCAGACTCTCTGGCCAAGCTCAACACGTCGTCGGGTCGAACCTCGGTGTTCACGGACCTGTCCTTGGCCAAGGACGCAGAAATGGTCACCACCTACACCCGCCTGTCCCAACTGGCCACGGCCTGGGCCACCCCCACAGCGGCCGTGTTCGGGGACGCCGCGGTCCTTGCCGCCATCAAGGCCGGCCTGGCTGATGCCAACACCCTTTGCTACAACGACAGGAAGGAAGAGGTAGGAAACTGGTGGTCCTGGGAGATCGGCGTACCCCGGGCACTCGCCGACGCCATGGTGCTCCTGCATGCCGAATTGTCGGCCGCTGAACGCACTGCCTACTGCGCGGCCATCGACCATTTCGTGCCCGACCCGTGGCTGCAGTTCCCGCCCAAGCGCGGCAAGATCACCTCCGTTGGCGCCAACCGCGTGGACCTGTGCCAGGGCATCATCATCCGTTCCCTGGCAGGAGAGGACCCGGCCAGACTCAACCATGCTGTGGCCGGACTCAGCCAGGTGTGGCAGTACGTCACCAGCGGAGACGGCATTTTCCGCGACGGCTCGTTCATCCAACACAGCACTACTCCGTACACCGGTTCCTACGGAGTTGTCCTGCTCACCGGGCTGTCCAAATTGTTCTCCTTGCTGGGAGGTACGGCGTTCGAGGTTTCCGACCCAACGCGCAGCATCTTCTTCGACGCCGTGGAGGGCTCGTTTGCGCCCGTCATGATCAACGGGGCCATGGCCGATGCCGTCCGCGGCAGGAGCATCAGCCGTGAGGCCAACACTGGCTATGACCTGGGGGCGTCGGCGATCGAGGCCATCCTGCTCCTGGCACGGGCCATGGATCCAGCGACGGCGTCCGGATGGCGGGGTTTGTGCGCGGGCTGGATTGCGCGCAATACCTATCGACCGATCCTCAACAGTGCGAGCGTGCCCAGGACGGCACTGGTCAAGGAGCTCCAAGCTACTGGTGTTGCCCCCGTGGCAGAAGCTACGGGCCACAAGCTCTTCCCCGCGATGGACCGCACCATGCACCGCGGACCCGGCTGGGCATTGTCGCTCGCCCTGTCCAGCAACCGCATTGCCTGGTACGAATGCGGCAACGGCGAGAACAACCGCGGCTATCACACTGGCTCCGGCATGACCTACTTCTACACGTCCGACCTCGGCCAGTACGACGACGCGTTCTGGGCCACGGCCAACTACAACCGCCTCCCCGGCATCACGGTGGACACCACTCCCTTGCCGGACAAGGTGGAGGGGGAGTGGGGCGCTGCCGTTCCCGCGAATGAGTGGAGCGGGGCCACAGCGCTGGGTGAGGTTGCCGCCGTCGGACAGCATCTGGTGGGGCCGGGCCGCACGGGCCTGACCGCGCGGAAGTCCTGGTTTGTCAGCGGCGACGTCACCGTTTGCCTCGGCGCGGACATCAGCACTGCTTCGGGCGCCAAGGTGGAAACCATCGTCGACCACCGCAACCTCCACCAAGGCAGCAATACACTCACGACGGCGGCGGGCACTATCGCTGGAACGGCAGGCACCGTTGAGGTGCTGGGCGATGGGCGCTGGGTGCACCTGGAGGGATTCGGCGGGTACGCGATGCTCGATGATTCCCCGCTCCACGTGTTGCGGGAAACCCGGTCCGGCAGCTGGTCCGGGGTCAACATCAACGGCAGCGCCACGGTGCAGCAGCGCAATTTCGCCACCCTCTACGTGGACCACGGGGTCGGGCCTGTCGCCGGCAGTTATGCGTACATGGTGGCGCCGGGAGCATCGGTAGACCTGACCCGGAAGCTGTTGCAGGGAAACAAGTACAGCGTGATCCGCAACGATGCTACGGCCCAGTCCGTGGAGTTCAAGACCGCGAAGACCACGGCCGCAACGTTCTGGAAGCCCGGAATGGCGGGGGACCTTGGGGCGTCGGGTCCTGCCTGCGTGGTGTTCTCCAGGCATGGGAATGAGCTGAGCCTGGCCGTCAGCGAGCCGACGCAGAAGGCCGCCGGCCTCACGCTGACCTTGCCGGAGGGTACGTGGTCCAGCGTCCTGGAGGGCGCCGGCACCCTGGGGACGGACGCCGACGGGCGGAGCACCCTGACGCTTGACACCACTGGGCTCAGCGGCCAGACAAAGCTCATCAAGCTCCGCCGCTAGAGCCTCGTTGCGGGGCCTGCTCTGCGCGCCATTTAGCCCCCGGAGACCGCAGAGCGGGCCTCACAACGCTTCGCCCCGCAGGAGTCACGGACAACAATGCGTGGCCGCAACCGGATTTGGTACAACGGACATGCGTCACCTTCGGTCAGCCGACGCAGCAGGACATCGGCGGCCATGACGCCCAGCCTGTGCTTGGCGGGCGAAACCGCCGTGAGCGGTATCCGGGCGAGGTCAGCCATTTCGTCGTCATAGGAGACGAGCGCGAGGTCCTCGGGAACCCGAACCCCGTGCCTGGACGCGGCGCCTTCCAGCAGAGCGGCTTCCCGGTCTCCGAAGACCAACGCCGCCGTGGCACCACTGCCAGCCAGCAGCCCGAACATGTGCTCGGCCTGGTCGGCTTCCCACTCCGGCTTGGTTGCGCTGAACGCCATGTGCCCGTCGTTCTCCAACCCCAACGCCGTGATGGCAGCCGTATACCCTGCGATGACCGCAGCCTGCGTGGGATTGCTGCTGCGAGCGGCCTCGTTCGCGCGCGTGAGCAGCCCGATCTTTCGGTGACCCAAGCGGTGGAGGTGCATGACGGCGTCGTACGCTCCGCCTTGGTGATCCGAGCAGACGTGTTCCGTGCGGTCGCCGGGCCCCAGATCGTCAAGGCTCCGCTCCAGGAGGACAACCGGCACGGGAAGGGCCATGAGCTCGGCGACGCGCTGCTGGGGATCGGCCAAGCCGGTCAGCGTCGGCACCAAGATGAGGCCGTCCACTCCGGCATCCAGAAGGAACTGGATTCCGGCGTTCTCGCGCGTGAAGTCGTAGTGGTACGTGGACAGTTGCAGGCTCGCGCCCCGGGCCGAGAGGTGTTCCTCGATCCCTTGGAGGACGCGCGGGTAGTACAGCTGCGTGTCCGGGAGCAGGACGCCGATGACGAACCTCGAGCGTTTCTGCGTGCGCTGGGGTGCAGCGACGAAGCTGCCGGCGCCCTGCCGCCTGACCACCAGCCCTTTGCCTACAAGGTCCTCGAAGGCCCTCCGCACCGTGGTCAGGGAAAGGCCGGTCTCTGCCGCGAGTTGCTGCTCGGTGGGGAGCTTGGTCCCCACGGCCCACGTCCCGGCGAGGATGTCCCTGCGGAGGTCGTCGCTCAAGTCCTGGAACTTCAAGTTGGCCTTGGCAGTGTCGCGAAGGGGTGCGCCACCGGAGTCCGGTTCCTGTTTCCTCTTTGGCATGATCCATCTCCACCTGTGGACAGACGATTTCTCTCATCATGCACCACAATTTAGAGAGTATTTGAGGAGTAATTGTCAGATCCCCGGAGTATTTTCACGCCAACCGGGAATGCTCATTGATTCCTTGCCTTGAGGCTCAGTAGCAATGGGAGGGTGTCCAACAAGAAGCCGAACATCCTTTTCATCCTCAGCGACGACCAAGGCGCCTGGGCGCTGGGTTGCGCCGGAAACCCCGAAATCCACACGCCAAATCTGGACGGCCTCGCTGCCCGCGGCACGCGGCTGGAGAACTTCTTCTGCGCCTCACCGGTCTGCTCCCCGGCGCGCGCCAGCCTGATGACCGGGAACATCCCGTCGCGCCACGGCGTCCACGATTACCTGGCGGGCGTCGAAACCGGACCCCAGGCCATCGACTACCTGCAGGGGCAGCGGTTGTTCACGGATGACCTCGCCGATGCCGGCTACCGCCTGGGCCTGTCCGGCAAATGGCACCTTGGCGCCAACGATGCTCCACGGAAGGGCTTCAGCCACTGGTTCGCCCTGGAAGGCGGCGGCAGCCCGTATGACCGCTCGGTCATGTACAGGTTCGACGGCGGCACCAGCCACCGGGAAACGGTCACCGAGTACTTGACGGACGCGATCACCGGCGATGCCCTGGACTTCATCAACGATGCCTCGCAAGAGCCCGAACCCTTCTTCCTGGCCCTCAACTACACAGCTCCCCACAAGCCGTGGAAGGGGCAGCATCCGCCGGAATTTGAGGATCTCTACAGCGACTGTGAGTTTTCCAGCTGCCCGCAGGAAGCCATGCACCCGTGGACTCCCACGGTGGACGGGGTGCCGATCGGCGGCGAAGCAGACACCCGTGCAGCCCTTGTGGGGTACTTTGCCGCCGTCAGTGCCATGGACGCCGGGATCGGGACGGTCCTCAGCCGGCTGGAGCAACTCGGGATCCAGGACAACACCTTGGTGGTCTTCAGCAGCGACAACGGTTTCAATTGCGGCCACCACGGCATTTGGGGGAAGGGCAACGGGACGTTTCCGCAGAACGTCTACGATTCCTCCGTCAAAGTGCCGGCGATCTTCGCGCTCCCGGGCAGGATCCGGCATGGCGCTGTAGTGACGGAACTGTTGTCCGCCTACGACGTGGCGGCCACCATCCTGGAGCTGGCGGGGGTAAACCACTGCCCCTTCGAAGACGGGCCGGGACAGTCTTTCGCGGAGCTTTTAGGCGGGCTGCCACCGGCGGCCGGGGATCGCGCCGTCGTGGTCTTTGACGAATACGGTCCCGTCCGGATGATCCGCAGCACCGACTGGAAGTACGTGCACAGGTATCCGCACGGTCCGCATGAACTCTACGATCTCCTGGCCGACCCGGACGAGCGAGTCAACCTTGTGAACGAGCCGACGCACGCTGCACGGGTGTCCGCCATGCGTTCCCGGCTTCAGGAATGGTTCCAGCTGCACGCCGTCCCTGGCCTCGACGGGAGTTGGCTTCCCGTGGCCGGGGCAGGCCAGACTGCGTCCGTGCTGGATGATCCCCTGGGGGCTTTCACCCCACCCAACTGGGATGGCACGGACGCAGCCGGAGGGTCGTCCTAACCGGCGTCCGTGAGGGCGAGTCCGGCACTGAGTTCCTGGGCACTGAGCTCTTGGGCACTGAGCTTTTGGGCACTGAGCTCCTGGGTACTGTCCAGGAGAACCACGGCCTGGCCGCTTCCGGCAGCCTCGTAGGACGCCAGGACTACCTCCACGATGTGGCGGGCGTGCTCAACACTGACTTTGGGGACACCGCCGTCGAGCACAGTGATGAAATCCTGCAGCTGCAGGAAGAAACCCTCCTGGATGTCCTCGGGCCGCGGCTCCCATACCGTGCGTGTCACGCCGTCGCGCCGGACCAAGGTTCCATGGTGGGGGCTGCAGGACAGGGTGCCGTACTCACACACGATCAGGACCTCGTCCAAGCGCTGCACGGCGTCGGACACCACGGAGATGCTGACATGCACCCCGTTCCTGAGGGTCAACGCCATGGCACCGTCGGTTTCCACGGGAACGCCGAAGCGCTTGAGGGTAGAGGCGCTCACGGACTCAACGGGTGCGCCACCGAACCAGATGGAGCGGTCAAGGCAATGGCCGCCGATGTTCATCAGTGCACCCCCGCCTGCCATGGCCTCGCTGAAGAACCAATCCGGCCGCGTTCCCGGACGGTAATCGGTGGTCCGGTAGTCGCGGATCATCAGGACCCGTCCGAGTTCGCCGCTTGCCAGTACGTCCTCGGCGGCCAGTTTCTCCGGAAGGAAATGCTGGATTTGCCCGATCACCAAGGACACCCCGGCCTTCCGGCACGCTTGAATCATGCGATCGCAGTCGGCCACGGTGGTGGCCATGGGCTTTTCCACCAGCACGTGCAAGCCGTGGTCGGCTGCGGCCAGCACCATCTCCAGGTGCAGGGCGTGCGGGGTATTGATGATGACGGCGTTCAAGCCGGCCTCGCGGTACATGGCCAGGTAGTCCCCAAAGACGGAAGCCCCCCATGGCGATGCGACCCTCTCTGCGGCTTCAGGCCGCAGGTCGCAGACGGCGGCCAACTCCACGTTGCTGATCCGCGCTGCGGATGCTGCATGGAAATGTGCCACGGCGCCCGCGCCAATGATTCCAAGTCGTATCAATTTCCCTCTTTAGCTCGGAGCCGGAGCGCGGGCTCGTTCGATCGGAACGCCGCGCAGGTCTCCTCGATTGTTGGGCAGCCGGAAAAGAGGAATAAATGCCTAATTGGGTCCCACCGCCCACGGGCTGCCAGGCAGGTGGAGAAACTTTCCAAAATACTCATTGAATCCTGCTTTCGGGGACTGTGAGAGTCGTCTCACTGAACCGCATCCGGCTGGTTCCCCCTCACTCGAAAGGTGATTCCCATGGGCAAAACAGCCCGTCATCTTCGCCCGCTGGCCGCCCTGTTGGGTGCAGCGCTTGCCTTGTCCACCACTGCCTGCGGCGGAGCCACCGATGCCTCCCCGGCCGCCGAAGCCGTGGATATTTCCGGGTCCATTTCCGGCCAGACCATCAACTATTGGTCGATGTGGAAGGACGGCGAACCTCAGCAAAAGGTCATCGCCACTGCCATCGCGGACTTCGAAAAAGAAACCGGCGCCAAAGTCAGCGTCCAATGGCAGGGACGCAGCAACACCGAAAAGCTCGTCCCTGCGCTGAACACCAACAACGTCCCGGACCTGGTGGACGGAACACTCGCCAAGCTCGCTCCGGTGATCGGCGAAACCGGGCAGGCAAGCCCCCTGACGTCCGTCTACGCGTACGAGCTGGACGGGAAGACCGTCAGTTCAGTGATTCCGGAGAAGTTCACCAGCAACGGCGTCTTCAAGGGAGAGGACGGACAGCCTTGGATGGTGCCCTACAGCATCAGCTCGGACGGCATCTGGTTCGATGCCGCCAAGCACCCGGAGCTCAAAGCAAAGCCGCCAGCCACCTGGGATGAATTCATTGCTGTCCTGGACAAGCTGAAGGCCGGCGGAACAGCCCCCATTGCCGCCGACGGTGATATCGCAGGCTATAACTCCACCTGGTTCGTTACCTCGCTGCTCCGGCTCAAAGGCGCCGGCAGCTTCAAAGCCCTCGCAGAAGACAAATCAGGCGCAGGATGGGATGACCCTGCCGTCCTTGAAGCAGCACAAAAGGTGGAAACCCTGGTCAAGGGCGGATACCTCAACAGTGGCTACAACGCCAGCAAGTTCCCCGCCCAACAGCAGCTCTGGGCAAACGGTGACGCCGCCCTGATCCTCAACGGCTCGTGGACACCCACCGAAACCGGTTCATACGCCGCCCCGGGCTTCGAATACTCCTCGTTCCAGTTCCCGGCCATCGGCGACAAGCCGGCCAGCGCCCGCGTGGACTTCATCGGCTTCGCTGTTCCGGCAAAATCCAAGAACCAGGTTCCTGCCCAGCGGCTTGCGGCGTACCTGCTGGGCGCCAAGTACCAGGACGCCCTCGGAACGGACGCCAAGGTGCTGCCGGTGAGGCAGGACGCACCGGTGGATCCCGCCGTCGCAAGCGTCAAAGCCGCCATCGACGCCGCTCCGGCCACGCACCTGCAGAACGACGGCGTGACGTTCCCCGGCTACACAGAGAAAGTCTTCTTCCCCAGGGAGGATGAACTGTTCCTTGGAAAGACCACAGCCGCAGAGTTCGTGGCCAAGATGAAGGAAGCCCAGATCCAGTACTGGAAGGACAACGGCTGATGTCGGTCGGCCTGAAAGAACCCCGCGCCGGTAAAGCGGCACTGCAGAATCCCGAGTCCCGGAAACCGGTGACCAGGAAGGCCTCAGCTCAGGGCCGCCAACCGGGAAGCTCCATCGATGTGCAGCGCAAGAAGCTGCTGGTTCCCTTCGTCGGGCCGGCGTTCGTCCTGTACACGGTCCTGTTCATCGTTCCCGCCCTTGGTGCAGTGTGGATCAGCCTCCACAAATGGGCCGGCTCCGGACCCATGAAATTCGTGGGCCTGGACAACTACGGCCGGATCTTCCGGGACCCGCTGTTCCTGTCATCGTTCGGCAACACCCTGCTGCTGCTGTTCGTGGTGGGAGCCGCAATCTTCATTCTCGCTTTCGCCATGACGCTCGTCCTCCGGGACATGGCAGGGAAGAAGGTGGTCCGTAACGTCATCTTCTTCCCGCACCTCATCAACGCGCTCGTTTTCGGTGTCCTGGCCGGCTTCATCTTCAACCCCGGCGGAATGGTCAACAGCCTCCTTGCGCCCCTTGGAGTGACAGACCCGCCCAAGTGGCTGGCACAGGACAACATCTTCCCACTCATCATGGTCACCCTGGTCTGCACCACCACCGGTTACTTCACCACCATCCTGATGGCCGGCGTCGACCGCATCCCGCCCTACTACTACGAGGACTGTGCCCTGGCAGGAGCCTCCGCGTTCCAGCGGCTGCGGTACGTCATCCTCCCGCTGACCTGGGATGTCTTCGGCACTTGTGCCGTGCTGTGGACCATCTCGTCGGTGAAGATCTTCGAGATCGTGTGGGTATTCGGCGGTAGCTCCGGGGCAGGGGTGCCTCCCACCCAAAGCTGGACGGCAGCCGTCTACACCTACGTCAACGCCTTCTCCGGACAGTCAACGCCTGCCTATGGAGCAGCAACGGCCTCCGCTGTGTTGTCCCTGGCGCTGATCTCCGTCCTGGTTGTCCTGCTGCGCCGCGCCATGCGTCGCGACGCCGTCGAGTTCTAAAGGAAATGACATGAGCGAATACAAACTGCTGGCTCCCTTGACCGCCCGCAGGCGGGGACGCCGCGGTGTCAGTCCCGCCCTGCGCGGGGAACGCAGCGTAGTCCGGGGCATCGGTGTGGGGTTGCTGTGGCTGGTGGTCGCGATCAGTATCGCGGCGCTGGTGTGGATGGTGGCGCAGGCCTTCCGGGATACACGGGCCATTCTTGACGACCCCTGGGGCGTGCCGGCCTCCCTGGACTTCGGCAACTTCGTCCGGGCCTGGACCGTGGGAGACTTCGCGGTGGCCACGTGGAACAGCCTTCTGACCACAGTGGTGTCGTCGGTCCTGACCGTCGCCATCGCCGCGCCGTGCGCCTACTACCTGAGCCGGGTGGACAACAGGCTCACCCGCGGCCTGAGCCTGTACTTCATCCTGGGCCTCGGAATTCCGGCGCAGGTCATCCTGATTCCGCTGTTCGTGATGCTGAACAAGGTGTACCTCACGGACAGCATCATCGGATTGAACCTCGTCTACATTGGGGTTTCCATGCCGTTCACGGTCTTCCTGCTGACCGCCTTCTTCCGTTCCCTCCCCCTGGAAATGGAGGAAGCCGCAGCCCTCGACGGGACCACGGCCTTCGGAACCTTCTGGCGCATCACCCTGCCTTTGGCCAAGGGAGGCATCCTCACTGCCTTCATCCTCCAGGTCATCTCGCACTGGAACGAGACCCTTCTGGCCTTGACCCTGCTGCAATCCACTGAGAAGTACACGCTCCCGGTAGCGCTGATTTCGTTCGTCCAACAGCAGACCTACTCCGGCGCTGACTGGGGTGGACTGTTCGCAGGCTTGGTGATGGTGGTGCTGCCCATGCTGGTCATCTACGTGTGGCTGGGCCGCCGACTTACCGAGGGACTCACGCTCGGGATGGGCAAATAGACCCTCGACGCCGGGGCTACCGCGGACTCTGGTCGATAACGCAGAAGCACGGGTTGCCGGGCATGTCTTGTCCTCGGAAGCGCGCCAATGCCACAGTGAACCATGGCCACCGAAGAGGACGTCAGGAGCATCTGCCTGGAGATGCCGGGTGTCAGCGAACGCTTGAGCTGGGGTCAACCCGCCTGGTTCGCCAAGACGCTCATGGCACGTATCTGGGAAGACGGGGTTGTCACGGTCAAGACCGATGAACGTGAAGCGCTCGCAGCCATGGAACCGGACACCTATTTCTGGACACCTCATCACGACCAGTCCCCGAAGCTGCTCCTGATCCGGCTTGAGGGCATCGATGTGGACGAGCTCGACGAACTGCTGCAGGAGTCGTACAGGATCGCCGGCGGCCGGGCAGGTTAGACTCGGCCGCATGGGGGAACACAACGCACTTGGGGAACACCACTCACCGCAGCCTGCCCGGAAACTGGCGGTCGTCGTCGTGCCTTTGCTGGGCCTGGTTGCCGTGATCGTGGGGCTGATCGTGGCGTGGAACGGAACCAACGAACCGATTGGTTGGTTCGCCTACGCGCCGCTGAGCGACAACGTCTTCCAACCGAGCGGGGGGAGCTTTGTCAGCCGCGGAAGCCAGCTGGGACTGGCCGTGGCGGGGGTTGGCCTGCTGGTCCTCGCCTTCTGGGCCGGGCTGGCCATCGGCCGCCGCCAAGTTCGCCGCTGACTTCGCCGCAAGAACGCGAAATCGCCGCAGGAACGCGAAATCGCCGGAGAGCTCCAGCGAACTGGCAGCTTTCCGGCGATCTCGGCGCAAGCAGAAGACTAGGTGAGCTTCACCTGGCGGTTCATGTCCTTGTACAGCAGGTAGCGGAACTCGCCCGGTCCACCGGCGTAGCAAGCCTGCGGGCAGAACGCGCGCAGCCACATGAAGTCGCCGGCTTCCACCTCAACCCAGTCGTTGTTGAGCAAGTACATGGCCTTGCCTTCCAGCACGTACAAGCCGTGCTCCATGACGTGGGTTTCCGGGAAGGGGATCACGCCGCCGGGCTGGAAGGTCACGATATTGACCTGCATGTCGTGGGCGAGGTCGCTGGAGTCCGTGAAGCGAGTGGTCTTCCAGACGTCGTTGGTGTCCGGCATGGAGGTGGGCTCCACGTCCTTCTCGTTGGTGACGAAGGACTTGGCCTCGAAGCCTTCAAGGCGCTCGTAGGCTTTGCGGATCCAGTGGAAGGAGACGATGTCGTCCGAGACGTTTTCCAGGCCCCACTCCGCGCCGGCGGCGAGGTAGGCGTAGCCGCCCTCCTCGAGGTGGTGCAGTTCGCCGTCGAGCGTCAGGTTGACCTGGCCCTTGGTCACGAAGATGACGCCTTCAACGCCGGCCTCGAACTCTGCCTTGGGTGCCCCGCCGCCCGGCGCGATCTCGACGATCAGCTGGGAGAACGTGGTGGCGAAGCCGGAAATCGGCCGCGCGATGATCCAGGAACGCGTGTTGGAGAAGCCCGGCAGGTTGCTGGTGACGATGTCCGTCATCACACCTTTGGGGATCACCGTGTAAGCCTCGGTGACGATGGCCCGTTCCGTGGTCAGATGTGTCTGGGGCGGCAGTCCGCCCTGCGGGTAGTAGTAGTTGCCCATGCGGGAAGCTCCTATCAGTGGGAAGTCGGTTGTGCGAGCCGCGGGTGCGCAAGCGCGGTCAGCTGTGAAAGTTCGACGCCGGCAAGCGCCTTGACCTCGTCGGTCCCCACTGCGCCGCACTGGACGCCGCGGAGGACGAAGCCTGCGAGGGCACGGGCCGTGGCGGGCTCGTCCATGACGCCGCCTTCGGTGCGTTCCACGTAGTTGCGCAGGCGCAGTGCCGCGGCGGGAAGGCCTTCGCGGTAGAACGCATACGACGCCGAGAAGCGGCTGGGCAGCTGGGCGGCGTGGAGATCCCAGCCTTGGTAGTAGCCGTTCTCCAGGGAACGGCGGACCAGCCGGCCGTGCAGCTTCCAGGCATCTTCCACGGCGTCACCGACGGGGATGATGTTGGTGGAACCGTCGGAGAGACGGATTCCCGTGCCGGCAACAGCGAGCTGCATGACTTCCTTGGCGAAGTCGGCCACGGGGTGCTCCATGGACTGGTACTCGGCGGAGATTCCCAGCGAGGCGCTGTAGTCGTAGGTCCCGTAGTGCAGGGCACTGATACGGCCCGGAACAACGTGGGGGAGCTGGGCTACCGGAGAGGTCCCGTCGGCACCGATGATGAGCTGCGGCGTTTCCACCTGCACCTCGAAGCGGAGCCGGCCTGCGGGGAGTCCGTGCACTTCTTCCAACCGCGACACTGCGAAGTCCATGGCCTGCACCTGTGCCACCGTGGTGACCTTGGGCAGGGTGAGGATCAGCCCGGCAGGGAGTTCCCCGGCCTGGGCCAGGGTGGAGACGAACAGGTCCAGGGTCTTCAGGCCGCGGGCACGCGTCGGTGCTTCGAAGCACTTGAAGCGGATGCCGATGAACGGCGGGGCCGTTCCGGCGGCAACTGCTGCGGCAACTGCGTTGGCGGCAGCAACGGCGTCGGCGTCTTCTGCCTCATCGCCGCGGTCGCCGTAGCCGTCCTCGAAGTCCAGACGGAGGTCCTCGATCGGCTCGGAAGCGAGCTTCGCGGCGACGCGCTCGGCAACAGCGGCAGCCAGGTGCGGTTCCTGGCCCAACAGCTGACCGAGCTTTTCGAGGCCACCGTGGGCTTCCGCCGTCGCGAGTGCCTGGGTGCCCCAATCTGCCACGAAGGTGGTCGTGAAGCGGTCGGCGGGGATGTAGACGGTGTGGATGGGCTGGCGTGAGCCGTCGTCGCCGGGGTAGTTGCGGTCAAGCAACTGGTCCGTTGCCTCCAGCTGCGACTCAATGTGTGCCAGGTCGGATGCCGAGAATGAACCCATCTCAGCCCACCAGCTCATACGCGGGCGTGGTGAGGAAGTCCGTGTAATCGTCGGAGAGACAGATGTCCTCGATCAGCTTGGACGCCGGCTCGTAGTACTTGGTGAAGTTCTCGTCGCCGAACTCGATCCGCAGGCGCTCGGTTTCTTCGCCCAGGATGCGGGTGACCAGTTCGCGGGTCACGGTGTTGCCCGTGTCGGCGAGGACGGACTTGTTGCGGATCTGCTGCCACACCTGCGAGCGGGAGATTTCCGCGGTCGCGGCGTCTTCCATGAGGTTGTGGATGGCTACCGCGCCGCTGCCGGAGATCCAGACGCCCGTGTAGGCGACGGCGACGTACAGATTCAGCCGCAGGCCGGCTTCCGTGACGGTTCCACCGGCGGACGCGACGTCGATCAGCTGCTCAGCGGTGACGTTCACCTCCGGGCGCTGCTTGTCCAGCTGGTTGGGGCGGTCACCGAGCACGGAGTCGAAGACTTCGCGGCAGGTGGGAACGAGGTCCGGGTGGGCAACCCATGAACCGTCGAAGCCGTCGTTCGCCTCACGGGTCTTGTCGGCGCGGACCTTGTCGAAGGCGGCGGCGGTGACGTCGGGCTGCTTGCGGTTGGGGATGACGGCGGCCATGCCACCCATGGCGAAAGCGCCGCGCTTGTGGCAGGTCTTGACCAGGAGTTCGGTGTAGGCGCGCATGAACGGAGCCGTCATGGCAACGGTGGCGCGGTCCGGGAGGACGAACTCTTCGCCTGCATCACGGAAGTACTTGATGATGCTGAAGAGGTAGTCCCAGCGGCCGGCGTTCAGGCCAGAGGCGTGGTCACGGAGTTCGTAGAGGATCTCGTCCATTTCGAACGCGGCCGGGATGGTCTCGATCAGCACGGTGGCGCGGACGCTGCCCTGCGGGATGCCGAGGAAGTCCTGGGCGAAGACGAAGACGTCGTTCCAGAGGCGTGCCTCCAGGTGGCTCTCCATCTTGGGCAGGTAGTAGTACGGGCCGTGGCCGTTGAGCAGAAGCTGCTTGGCGATGTGGAAGAAGTGCAGGCCGAAGTCCACCAGCGCACCCACGGCGGGTTCGCCGTCGATCAGCAGGTGGCTCTCTTCCATGTGCCAGCCGCGGGGACGGGCCACCACAACGGCCAGGGGAGCGTCCGTGCGGAGACGGTATTCCTTGCCTTCGGGGGAGGTGTAGCTCAGGGTTCCCTGGGCGGCGTCGCGGAGGTTGAGGATGGCGTCGATGACGTTGGGCCAGGTGGGCGTGCTGGCATCTTCGAGGTCAGCCAACCACACCTTGGCGCCGGAGTTGAGGGCGTTGATGGCCATCTTGGCCGGGGTCGCGGGGCCGGTCATCTCAACGCGGCGGTCCTGCAAAGCTGCGGGTGCCTCGGCAACCTTCCAGTCGCCGTCGCGGATTTCGCGGGTCTCCGGAAGGAAGTCCAGGCGGCTGGTTTCGGCGACCTTTTGGCGCTTGGCTTTGCGGGCCTCCAGGAGTTCGTCGCGGGTGCCTGCGAAGCGCTGGTGCAGTTCCTCGATGAAGGCCAAGGCCTTGGGGGTGAGGATTTCCTCGGCGCGATCGATCGGCTGGGGATCTGTGACTGTGATAGCCATGTGAGCGGATTCCTTTTTCTAGAGTGCGCTGGCGGCGTTGGCGTGCGCAGCGTTGGCTACGGCGGTCGCTACATCGGCGGCAACATGGGGATCGAAGACGCTGGGGATAATGTAACTCGCGTTCAGCTCCTCGTCAGCTACCCGGTTGGCGATTGCCTCGGCTGCGGCTACCAGCATGTTCGGCGTGATGTCCGACGCTCCGGCATCCAGCAGGCCCCGGAAGAACCCGGGGAAGGCCAGCACGTTGTTGATCTGGTTCGGGAAGTCGCTGCGGCCCGTGGCCACTACTGCTGCGTGCTTGGAAGCAATCACGGGATCGATTTCCGGCGTCGGGTTGGCCATGGCGAACACGATCGCGTCCTCGGCCATGGAAGCAACCTGCTCCTCGCCGATCACGTGCGGGGCGCTGACACCGATGAAGACGTCCGCTCCCTTGAGGGCGTCGTGCAGGGTTCCGGAGAAGCCTTCTTCGTTGGTGTTCGCGGCGATCCAGCTGCGGTGCTCGTCGTCGTACTTTTCGCCCGAGTGGATGGCTCCGGAGCGGCCGGCGGCGATGATGTGCTGCGCGCCCTGGGCCTTGAGGAGTTGGATGATGGCCGAGCCGGCAGCGCCGACGCCCGAGACCACGATCTTGACTTCGGAGAGCTTCTTGTCCACCACACGCAGGGCGTTGACCAAGGCAGCGAGCGTGACGATCGCGGTGCCGTGCTGGTCATCGTGGAAGACCGGGATGTCGAGTTCTTCGCGGAGGCGGTTCTCGATTTCGAAGCAGCGCGGCGCGGCGATGTCTTCGAGGTTGATGCCGCCGTAGACCGGTGCCATGGCCTTGGCGATCATGATGATCTCTTCGGTGTCCTGCGTGTCGAGGCAGACCGGCCAGGCATCCACGTTGGCGAACTGCTTGAAGAGCGCAGCCTTGCCTTCCATCACGGGAAGGGCGGCTGCGGGGCCGATGTTGCCGAGGCCCAGGACTGCGGAACCGTCGGTGAGGACGGCGATGGTGTTGCGCTTGACCGTCAGGTTGCGGGCAGCGGCCGGGTCTTCCGCGATCGCCATGCAGACGCGGGCGACGCCGGGAGTGTAGGCGCGCGACAGGTCGTCGCGGTTGCGCAGGGCTACTTTGGGGACAACTTCGAGCTTGCCGCCCAGGTGCATGAGGAAGGTGCGGTCCGAGACGTGCTGGACGGTGACGCCGTCGAGGGCGTTCAGGGCGTCCTTGACGCGGGCTGCGTGGTCGTCGTCGGTGGTGTTGCAGGTGACGTCAACGACGATCGTCTCGTGGTGGGATTCCGTGACGTCCAGCGCGGTGATTGCTGCACCGGCTGCGCCGACGGCTGCTGCCAGTTCGCTGGTAGCGGTGAAGCTCGACGGTGCGGCGACGCGCAGGGTGATCGAGTTTCCGGGGCTCGGATTCGCCATTGAAATTCCTCCTGTAAGGCCCGTTCCCGGGCCGCCGTTCCAAACTGAATGTTTTCGTATTATGGATATTATTATCTACAAAGTGGAAACACAAGCCCTTGCTTGGTCATGTTCGGTGTCATCGCAGAGGTGCGCCTCGTGCTGTATCTTGGGTGTTCTAAGCAATTCTTTTCACGATGCGGATAAGAGTTGTCGGAATCTGAGTCATTGGAGACAAGGGAATGGCTGAAAAAGCCTCCGGAGGCGTGCAGTCCGTTGAGCGCGTCTTTGAACTGTTGGAACTGATCACGGACGCGGGCGGCGATGTCACCCTGAGCGAGCTCTCGTCGTCCACTGACCTGCCCCTGCCCACCATCCACCGGCTGCTGCGCACGCTGGTGTCGCTGGGCTACATCCGGCAGCTGCCCAATCGCCGTTACGCCCTGGGCCCGCGGCTGATCCGGCTGGGGGAGGGCGCCAGCAAGCAGCTTGGCGCCGTGGCTCGTCCGCAGTTGAAGACCCTGGTGGAACGCCTCGGGGAGACTTCCAACATGGCAGTCCTCGATTCCGACATGGTCATCTACGTGGCGCAGGTCCCGTCCATGCACTCCATGCGCATGTTCACCGAGGTGGGCCGCCGCGCCCACACGCACGATACCGGCGTCGGCAAAGCCATCCTGGCCCAGCTGGACGATGAGCAGGTCCGCGGAATCGTTGCACGCACCGGCATGCCTACTCCCACGGCCAAGAGCATCGGCGATATCGACTCCCTGCTGGCAGACCTGAAGCTCATCCGTGAACGCGGCTACTCCATTGACGAGGAAGAGCAGGAACTCGGTGTCCGCTGCTTCGCCATGGCCGTTCCCAACGCTCCCACGCCCACGGCGATCTCCGTCTCCGGCCCCATCACCCGCGTGGACCAGAGCTTCGCCGACCGCGCCGTGCCCATGTTGCGTGAAGCAGCCATGGCCATCTCCGCGGAGCTGAACCAGAACTAACGCCCGGTTGGCATTTGATGGCAATGTTCCGCTGGAACATTGCCATCTTTTGTCGTCCCGCCCAGGCGACAAAAAGGCGGCAGCGTCCCCCAAGGAAACACTGCCGCCTTTTGTCATCTGCGGACCGGAGCTAGTGCTCGGACGCGCTGGATGTCTTGAGCGGAACTTCGTTGCCGTCCGCGTCGATCAGCTTGCCGTTTTCGAAGCGGTCGCCTTCGCTGAGGCACTTGATGTCCTCTTCGCTGACGATCCGGTCCGTGCCCGCGACGAACACCGACTGGTTGTCCGAGTTGCCTGCCTTGAAGTGGTTGAAGAGGATGTTCAGGATGATCGCCATGACTGCGGCGGAGCTGATGCCGGAGTGGAAGATCGTGGAGAACCAGGAGGGGAACTGGTCGTAGAACTTCGGTGCCGCAATGGGGATCATGCCGAAGCCAATGGAAGCGGCAACGATGATCAGGTTCATGTTGTTCTTGTACTCGACCTTGGCCAGGGTACGGATACCGCTGGCTGCCACCGTACCGAACAGCACGACGCCGGCGCCGCCCAGGACGGGCGTCGGAACCGCTGCGACAACCCGGCCGAGGATCGGCAGGAGACCGAGGATGACCAGGATGAGGCCGCCGGCGCTGACCACGAAGCGGCTTTTGATGCCGGTGATGGCGACGAGTCCCACGTTCTGGGCGAAGGCGCTCTGGGTGAAGGAGTTGAACAGCGGGGAGATCGCGCTGGAGAGCATGTCGGCGCGGAGGCCGTCGCCGATGCGGCGGGAGTCAACCTTGGTGTCGACGATTTCGCCCACTGCGATGATGTCTGCCGAGGTCTCGGTCAGGGTCACCAGGATGACGATGAGCATGGAGATGATCGCGGCAATTTCGAAGGTTGGAGCACCGAAGGCGAAGGGCGTGGGGAATGCCACGATGTCGCCCTGGCCAACCTTGGAGAAGTCAGCCATGCCGGCCACCAGCGCGATGATGGTGCCGATGACCATGGCCAGCAGGATCGAGAGCCGGGAGATGGCAGCGTTGCCAACCTTGCTCAGGAGGAGCACGACGCCCATGGTGGCTGCGGCGAGCCCGATGTTGGAGACGCTGCCGTAGTTCTCGGCCTTGGCGTTGCCGCCCATGGCCCAGTTCGCGGCCACAGGCATCAGCGTCAGGCCGATGGTGGTGATCACCGTGCCCGTCACCACGGGCGGGAAGAATTTGATGATCTTGGAGAACAGTGGAGTGATCGCCAGGCCAATCAGCGATGCCACGATCACCGAGCCGAACACCGCCTGGATCCCGCCACCGCCTTGGACGATCGCCACCATGGTGGAGACGCCTGCGAAGGAAACGCCCTGTACCAGCGGCAACTGCGAGCCGAACCACGGGATGCCCACAGTCTGGAGGATGGTGGCCAGGCCGCCAACGAACAAACATGCGGCAATAAGGAGGCCGATGTCCTGCGAGGACATGCCGGCGGCTGCGCCGATGATCAGCGGCGGAGCAATAATTCCGCCGTACATGGTGAGGACGTGCTGGAAGCCGTAGGCGAAAGTGCTTCCGATGGAGAGCCTCTTGTCCTCGGGCCGTTCAGGACGGTGCGAGGCGGTGGTATTCGCGGGGCGGGATTTTTTCTTGATGTTCATGGCAGACTTCCTGGGTTCATGGCAGACGTCTTCGTCTGGCTAACTGTGTCTGGCTAACAAAATCTTTGGTGTTGTGGGGTTTTTGGGGTCGGGTTTGTGTGCAGGCCTGGCCCCTTGCGGGGCGCTTCGGGGGCGGACCTGCACACAAGTCCCTGGGGTGTTGCGGTTTAGCAGAAGCCGGCGATGCCGCTCCATGCAACGGGTGCAGCCTCGATGTTCTCGCGCTGGACAGTTGCTTCGATGAGGCCGTACGGGCGGTCGGCGGCGAAGAAGACCTCGTTGGGGTTGTCCAGGCCGAACGGGCTCAGGTCAACCAGGAAGTGGTGCTTGTTGGGCATGGAGAACTTGATTTCATCAACTTCGCTGTGTGCTTCCAGGACCTTCTTGCCCATGTCGAACAGCGTCTGCTGCAGGGCGTGGGAGTAGTTCTCGGTGAAGCCTTCCAGCAGGAGGGCCTTGATGTCGTCGTAGCTCTTGTTGAAGTCCGTGCCGGCGACGTCCAGGTTGGTGTTGTAGCGCCAGCGGGCGGATACGTCGGTGGCCAGGATGCGGTCGGTGGTCTCCGGCAGGGTGGTGTACTTGTCGCGCGGGTAGCCGACAAAACCGGACTGCGTGGTCTTGAGGACGGTCAGGTCCTTGAGGCCGGAAATCACGTGCGTGGTTGCGCCATCACGGACGACGACGGCGGTACGCACCTCCTGGCCGTTGCGGACGAAGCTGTGGTCGTGTCCCTCGCCGTGTGCCTGGATGCGGTCCCAGCTGTAGGCCTCGGCTTCCCAACGGCCGCCGGTGACCCAGTCGAATCCCCCGGTGAAGTGGTCCGCGAGGCGCAGGAGGAAGGATTCGGGCGAGCCGATGCCTTCACGGGCAAACGCGTAGACAGTGTTCTTCTGGGTGTCCGTGGCAACGACGTGGCCGTTGTCGCCCTGAAGGTGTGCGGCCTGGAAGTCGCCGCGCAGCTGCGAGGTGACGTTCAGGTCTTCGATGTGGTGGCGGTCCGTATCCCGAGTGACCTTGACGACGCGGACTTCTGCTTTGCCGTACTGGTTTTCGCCGAGGACGATGTTGTTGCTCATGGTCATATCCCAACTTCTGTGAGGTGGAACCTACGTTCCATCAATGAAATTAAGCGCGTGTTTCCACTGCGTTTCTGGTGGAGCCGACCCAACAAAAAAGAGCCGGCATCCATGGATGCCAGCTCATTACGACCCTGCCTGCTGCTCTCAGGTTACGTGACCTACGCCACGAACTGATTCGAGAGTAGCGCATGTTTTCGGGTTGTGTATATGGCTTCCCGGTGATCGTTATGAACTACCCGAATGTGACCGGGGCAACTTTATTCGGCTTCTCCGGGGGTCTTGACGGACGACTCGCCCGCTGCCTAGACTTTCCACATAACAATAAAAGTTTTCCGAAGAGCGGAAACTGGGCACGAGAAAGAGGAGGAACAGATGGACTCGAAGGATACGAACAGCGTCGTGGAATTCCCGGCGCCGGGCCAGGAACTGTACCTGCCCTTTGGTGCGACAGATCCGGACTTCTACATTCCGGCCGACTGTGATCGCAAGGCCGGCGGGTTCTCCCGTTGGCTGCGTGCGCTTCCTGTGTTCGGCCGGCAGCGCCCCTGATCTGCAACAGGGGCGCGGACTCTGCGCAACAGAGCCAACGGCGGGCGGCACCTGGGGAGGTGTCGCCCGCTTTGTTGTGCCCGGACGCGCTTGGTTCTCCCGCTGCTTCGATGCTTCGCTGCACAGTGTGCCGTGCGCAGCATCGAGTGTGCAGCGGACCCCCGAACCGGGTTCAACTCCGTTGCCGCAGCGCACGAAGGACCCGCATTTTGAACTCCTGTTCCCGGTGCAAGTCCCGCCAGCGGACGCGGATGAACGTCCAGCCGAGCTCCATCAAGGCCTTCTCGCGCAGCCGTTCCTTGTACAGCACCTCGGCCGTGGGTGCGTAGTCGAAGTACTTGACCTTGCCATCAAACTCCAAGGCCACCTGCTTTTTCCGCCAGGCAAAGTCCAGGCGATGATCTCCCTCGGCTGATGAGACCCTGACCTGCAGCTCAGGCATCTCGATCCCGAGGCGTTGCAGGAGCTCACGCGTCAATGTTTCGCCGGGAGATTCCGACCTCGCATCCGCGTTCTCCAGGGCTCTGCGTAACGAGAGGACTCCATGGCGTCCCTTGAGGAGGGCGCACCTTCGCCGGATTTCCCCGGCGTCAGCGCCTTTTCGCAGGGCGTGGTCCATCAGCACCAGGGATTGCTTGTCATTGAGTATGAGGCAGCTATCCACCACAGTTCGTTCCAGTGAGGTGCAGGGCATGCCCCTTACCGTCTGGACGTCGCCCGCCGCCAAGGTGCGGGTATGCGGCACGACGTCAGCTCCGTGGGACGTGGAAGATGCGGTGGTTGGGGTGGTGATGTGCACCCGGTCATCAACGTTAAGGAGAAACAAGCCATGAAGTCGCGCCGCCGAAGTGTGGCTGTAGACGAAGCCGCGTGCCGACGTCGTTAGTGTTCCGTGGGCGTGTGCGGCGATCAGCTGCAGGCTCCTTACGGCGGGTTTTTGAGCTGCCCAGGTACTGCCCCTGAGATAGCACCCCCTGCGAAGCCTCACCAGCTCCCCGCTCCGCACCAGGGAAGCAATTCTCCTGTCGTTGAAGCCGGCCTGGTGGAGTTCGTTGGTTCGCCATAAATCCATGCCTTCCGGTAACTGCCGGGATTTCGTCGTCATCAAAACAGCCTCGATTGCGAGGGCTCCCACGAACAGTCGCGGGTTGTCCTATGTGGAAAACCCGTTTCGTTGCCCGGCTGCAGCCTGTGCCGTGCGCGCGGCACGTTGTGCGGCGGGGCATCGAACCGGTCGGATGTGGGTGCGTCACATTCAGTTCAGATGTGGCCTGCGTCACGTAAGCTGGGCTGGCGGCCGCCCTCCGGGTTCTTCAAAGGCCGTCGCGACCCCACGACGGGCCGCACATGCGGGCTCGATGACGCCGGACAGAAGTCCGCACGCGTCGCATTGCCGCAGGTCGGGCAAGGACAGGCGCTCGTCATCGGGCTGAGCCGGGACACGGATTCCCGGCCGATAATCCCTGCGCTGCAGGAGACAAAAGAGAAGCCGGGAGTGGGGATCCGGCGCCACGGCAGTCCGGTTGCGGCTGCTACCCAAAGGAAAACAATGTCATGAAACCCACCATCATCACGCTCGGGGCGGTGCTCGCGTTGGCCCTCGCCGGCTGCACGGACCCCGGCACGCCCCTGCCCACGGAAAGCCCGACGGTCACGTCGACGGCGGAACCCACCTCAACTGCGACGGCGGAACCTACGTCAGAGCCGACGTCGACGGCGTCGCCCACGTCAACTGCGACGGCGGAACCTACGTCAGAGCCGACGTCGACGGCGTCGCCCACGCCGACCCCAACAATGACGGCCACGCCCACGCCGACCCCAACAGTGACGGCCACGCCCACGCCGACCCCAACAGTGACGGCCACGCCAGCCCCAACACCAACCCCAACCCCCACGCCAACCCCAACGCCAACGCCAACCCCAACCCCCACCACGCCCCCGGCCACCGGCAGCCTCGCCAACCTGCCCAGGGTCCCGTGGGACGGCGGCCCGGACTACTGGAAGCAGTTCCCGAAGGCCGATGCGGCCGGCTGGGATGATCCGGCGTTCCTGCCCATCGTCGTCTGGTACGGCTCGCCCGGAAGCGACGCGCAGCTGAAGTACGACAAAGCGCTCGGGATCAACACCTACGCCCAGGGCAACCCGGCGACTCCGTCCGCGGGCATCACGGCCAACGGCATGTTCACGTTATTCTCGCCCAACGACGCCCCCGCGGATTGGGCCAGTCAGGTGGGAACGCTCCTGGACGATGAAGTGGATGGCCGGTTCGACACCGCCTCGGGCCTGGCGCACATGCGTTCACTGGCCGCCCAGTTCGACCCCGCCAAGACAGGCCGGTTTACCTACTCGAACTGGACTTCGGGGATCGTTACCTATGACCGGTCCATGGCGTTCAGCGCGGACTATTACAACACGGCCAATGTGAACTCAGTGGACCAGTACTTCTACGCAGTACCGCAATGCGACTGGGGCGACAACCAGCTCCGTTGGCGTACACCGGTGGGACAGACCCCGATCGTGACATCGAACTGCCGTACGGCGTCGAGCTACGGGAAGATCATTTCCCTGCAGAACGAGGTGAACGCGGCCCGCAATGTGCAGGCTCCCATCTGGGCCCTGCCAACCGTGGTGTCCACGGGCGGCTCCACCGGTGGTTACAGGCAGCTCACTCCGGAGCAGACCAAGGCCCAGGTGTGGGCCTCGATCATTCATGAGGCCCGGGGCATTGTCTGGTTCAGCCAGTCGCCGGACCAGCAAAACATCAATGACTGCATCAGTGGTGACGCCTTCGCGGACGCACGGCTCAGGGGCACCGCATGCCTCAAGGACCAGGTAGCTGCAGCCGGTGCGGTGAACAACCAGATCAAGGCCCTGGCGCCCGTGATCAATACCCAGTCCTATGTATGGGACTTCGGTGACGGCATTGATTCGATGCTGAAGGTCAAGGATGGATCCGCGTACATCTTTGCCATGGGCGAGGACGGCACTACAGGTTCCAGGACCTTTGCGCTTCCCTCAGGGATCACCGGCACGCAGGTGGAGGTTGTGGGCGAGAACCGGAGCATCGCGGTGCAGGGCGGGAAGTTCACGGATTCCTTCGCCAATGAGTACACGCACCACGTCTACAAGATCACGGTCTAGCCAAGGCCCTTCGCGTCATCGCTGGAGAATGACGCGCGGGAACATCGGCTGAACCCGTTTCGTTGGCTCACTGCGCACTGTGCCGCACGCACGGCACAGTGCGCAGCGAAGCCACGAATCGGGCCACCGGAGAGGCCGTAAAGCTATCCGGCTACGAGCTTCCGCGCCGCAGCCGAGTGTTCGGCGATCAGCCCGGCCACGTCAAGGTCGGGTATCGCCCCGTCCACTACGCGCCACTGACCGCCAACCATCACGCGGTCTGCCCGGTCCGCGCCGCAGAGCAGCAAGGCGGCAACGGGATCGTGGCTGCCGGAGAACCGCAGCTCATCAGGCTTGAACAAGGCCAGGTCGGCCTGGAGCCCGGGAGCCAGCTGCCCGATGTCGGAGCGACCCAGAACAGCTGCGGATCCCCGTGTCGCCCAGCCCAAGGCACGCTCCACGGGCACGGAGGCGCCGTAGCGCAGGCGCTGCAAGTACAGTGCTTGCCGCGCTTCGAGGATCATGTTGGAGGCATCGTTCGACGCCGATCCATCCACGCCCAGCCCCACCGGCACACCCGCTGCCTCGAGTTCCAGGACACGTGCGGTCCCGGATGCCAGCCTCATGTTGGAGGTGGGGCAATGCGCGACGGCGGTTCCGGCGGCTCCCAGCCTGGCGATCTCCTCGTCATTGAAGTGGATGCCGTGTCCCAGCCAGGTTCGGGATCCCAACCAGCCCACCGATTCCAGGTAATCCACGGTCCGCAGGCCGAACATGGACCGGCAGAAGTCCTCCTCATCGATGGTTTCCGCGAGGTGTGTATGGAGCCGGACGTCGAAGCGTTCGGCCATGGCGGCGCTTTCGGCCATGATTTCCTTGGTCACGGAGAAGGGAGAGCACGGTGCCAGCGAGATCTGCACCACGGCTCCATCGCCGGTCTCGTGGTACTGGCGGATCAGTCGTTCGCTGTCCGCGAGGATCGCCTCAGGTGACTGGACCGTGGTCCTGGGCGGCAGCCCGCCGTCGTCCTCTCCCAGGGTCATGGACCCGCGGGTGAGTGTCGCCCGCATGCCCATGGAACGGACGGCCGCGACCTCGATATCAATGGCGTCTTCCATGCCGTCGGGGAAGAGGTAGTGGTGGTCGGCGGCCGTGGTGCAGCCGGAGAGCAGCAACTCCGCCAATGCGACCTGCACCGCGAGTTCCAGGCTGCGGGGCGTCAGCCGTGCCCACACCGGGTAGAGATTTTGCAGCCATGGGAACAATGGCGCATTGGCCACGGGACCCCAGGCGCGCGTGAGGGTTTGGTAGAAGTGGTGATGGGTGTTGATGAGGCCGGGAAGGACCACGTGTCCGGACGCGTCAAAGACGGTGGCAGGGGAAGAAGGTTGGCCGCCCGAGGGCACCAACTCCACGATTTTCCCGTCGGAAACCACCAGGCCGCCGCCGGCGTCGAGGTCGTTTGCGGTGAAGATGCCCAGCGGATTCCTGATCCACAGCCGGGAGGGGGATTGCGACATAATGGGTTCCTTGTCTGGTCGGCGTGTTCGCGTTCCAGCTCAGTTAGGCCCTGTCTGCTGATCCAGGTTACGCGCCACCAAGGGCGTCGTTCAGAAAAGCGTAGAAGCCCCGACGGCGGCAGTCAACGCCCGCGGGCAGTCACATTTGGCCTGCACCCACCCGGATTAAGTAATTTCGTATGACGAAATTAAGTTTTCAAAAAACTATGGCGCGGCTCACAAACGTGGTGCTACGCTCTAACTGCCAAAGGCGGGCACCCGGACTTCGGGAAGCTATCTACCAGGCGCAACTTAACCTTCATCGCACATGCTGAAGCCTGGTAACCGAGCTGACTGGAGCTCTTTTTGCAGCGCCCCCAAACGGTCACCCGGCTTCCACAGCACTAAGGAAGTCGCAACATGAGTACAACCGTCACGGCCGAGCAATTCCTGGCCACATCCATTGGGCTGGCTACAGCCAATGTCCTCAACAGTGGGGGCCCGTTCGGGGCCGTCATTGTCACCGCGGACGGACGAGCCTTTGAAGGCGTCAACCGCGTTACCGCCTCGAACGATCCCACCGCACACGCAGAAGTCACGGCCATCCGCAACGCCTGCCGCGAACTGGGAACCTTCGATCTGAGCGGAGCAACCCTCTACACCAGCTGCGAGCCATGCCCCATGTGCCTGGCTTCCGCGCTCTGGGCACGCGTTGACCGCGTGTTCTTTGCCGCAGACCGTCACGACGCCGCATCCGGCTTCGATGACGCCGTCTTCTACGAGTACTTCGAGAACGACAACCGGGACGCGCTGATGCCGGTAGCCAAGCTGGAACTGGGCGACCCCCAGGCTCCGGAGGCCCTCCAGCCGTTCAACACATGGAACACGCTTGATTCCAGGATTGATTACTAGGGCCCGGTGGCTGACATGAACATCCTGGACAACGCAGAAATGCAGACAGCAGCTGAAAAGCAGGCTGCGCTCTTCCCCGAGGGAAGCAAAGGCGCAGAGCCCACAGCCGCAAAGCACACGGCAACCGGACAGGCCAACGGCAACAGCAAGCCCCCGGTGTCGAACTCCTTCCTGGACAAGTTTTTCCAGATCTCCAAGCGTGGATCCACGCTGGCCCGTGAATTCCGGGGCGGCCTGGTCACCTTCTTCACCATGGCGTACATCGTCATCCTGAACCCGCTCATCCTGGGCGGTTTCTCCGCAGAAAACGCCCCGACGGACGTGGCCGGCGGTTGGCTTTCGGCCGCCCAGGTCGGTGCCGTCACCGGCTTGACCGCAGGGGTCATGACCATTGTTTTCGGTCTGATCGCCAACCTGCCGTTCGGCCTGGCAGCAGGCCTGGGCATCAACTCCTTCCTGGCGGTAGCAGTCATCCAGGAAGTCACATGGCCGGAAGCCATGGGCCTGGTGGTCATCAACGGCATCCTGATTGTCCTCTTCGGTGCCACTGGTGCCCGGACGGCGATCTTCAAGGCGGTCCCCAAGGAACTCAAGGCCGCCATCACCGTTGGCATCGGCCTGTTCATCGCCTTCATCGGCTTTGTCGACTCCGGTTTTGTCCGTCCCACCGCGGGCGGCCCGCCGGTCCAGCTGGGCAACGATGGATCCATCACCTCCATCCCCACCCTCGTCTTCATTGTTGGGTTGCTGGCCATGGGCATCCTCGTGGCACGCAAAATCCAGGGCGGCCTGCTGATCGGCATCGTCGCCACCACGGTCCTTGCCGCTGTTGTCGAGGCCATCTTCCACATCGGACCCGGCACCGCGGACAACCCCGGCGGTTGGCACCTCAACGTGCCCATCCTGTCCAGCCAGCTGGTGTCCGTTCCGGACCTCAGCCTGGTGGGCCAGTTCGACCTCTTCGGTTCGTTTGCCCGGATTGGCGGTCTCGCCGCCACCATGCTGGTCTTCACCCTGGTGTTCACCAACTTCTTCGACGCCATGGGCACCATGACCGGCCTGGCCAAGAGCGCCGGCGTGGCACACAAGGACGGCACGTTCCCCAAGCTGAAGTCGGCCTTCATCGTTGAAGGCATGGGTGCAGTGGTGGGCGGGGCAACCTCGGGTTCATCCAACACCGTGTACATCGACTCCGCAGCCGGCATCGGCGAAGGCGCACGCACCGGCCTGGCCTCCGTGGTCACCGGCCTGCTGTTCCTGGGCTCGATGTTCTTCACACCGCTTACCTCGGTTGTCCCGCTGGAAGTGGCTGCTGCGGCACTGGTGGTGGTGGGCGCGATGATGATGGCGCAGATCCGCGAGATCAAGTTCACCAAGTTCTCCATCGCGCTCCCTGCGTTCCTCACCATCGTGACCATGCCGCTGACGTACTCCATCGCCAACGGCATCGGGGTCGGGTTCATCTCCTTCGCGGTGATCAGCGCAGCCTCGGGCAAAGCCAAGAAGGTCCATCCGCTCATGTGGGTGGTCACGGTTGGCTTCATCATCTACTTTGCCCGCGGACCCATCAACGCCCTGATGGGCGTCTGACCGGGACCGCACCCCGCGCCGGCGGGTCCCTTCCGGCACTCCGATCGACGGTCCGTCGGTACCCACCGCATGAATAGGCGTCCGTCGTCGTGGTCCCTCTCACCAGGCACGACGACGGGCGGCGGCCGGACGCCGACGCTCCGTCAGGGAACGGGGGCAGGGAGATGAAGCCCTTGCCCCCGTTCCTATGAACACTGACCGATTGAACTCTTACTGAAAAACCGCGACTACCCCTCAACTTCCTCCGGAAATGAGAATATGGGGCAAGATCGCGCACTGCTCCGGCTGGGCCATCCCGGCCGGGACACCTGGAAAAAGGACGTGTTGCCATGCTGGATCTGATGCCTTCACTGGGCAGCTGGCGGCCTGCGGTCTCCGGCCAACGACTGGCCGTGGCCACGATCGTAGGGAGCGGCGGTTCCGTGCCGCGGCCCTTGGGGACCTCCATGATGGTCTCCGAAAACGGCGAAATCCTGGGCAGCTTGTCCGGTGGTTGCGTTGAAGGCGCCGTCGTGGAGGCGGCGCTGGAAGCCATGCGCGCCGGCGGTCCGCGCCTTGAGTCCTACGGCTTCAGTGCCGAGGACGCGTTCGCCGTCGGACTTACCTGCGGCGGCGAGCTGGAAGTCCACATCCAGCCTTTCGGGGCCGGCGCGCCGGAACTGTCATTGTTCGCCGGACCGCAACGCCCGGCAGCCCTGATTCGCCGGCTCGATGCCAAGGGCGGAGTCATGGTGGTGGATGACCCTGTGCGGTTCCGGGCCATGGAGTCGCAGGAACTTGCCGTACTGCTGGGCGACCACCCCTCCACACTTTTTGCCGCAGCTGCCCAGGTGGAGCCACTGCTCCAGGGCGGCCGGGCGGGCCTGGTCCGGCTGGCCCCGCCGGAAGGATGCATCGACGGATGGGTCACCACCGAAAGGCTGGCCGCCCCGCCCCGGGAAGAAGAAGAGCCACAGCCCATCACGTTGTTCGTGGAAAGCCGCTTGCCGGCGGCACGGATGATTGTCTTCGGAGCCAACGACTTCGGCGCCGCCCTGTTGCCGGCCGGGCAGCTCCTTGGCTACAACGTCACCCTCTGTGATGCCCGGCCAGCGTTCGCCTCCCAGCAGCGTTTTTCGGGTGCAGACCAGGTGGTCACCGACTGGCCGCACCGTTACCTCGAGTCCGAGGCAGCCGGTGGGCGACTCGATTCCCGCACCGTGGTGTGCGTCCTGACCCACGATCCCAAGTTCGACATCCCCTTGATCCAGGCCGCGCTCCGGCTGAACCTGTCCTACGTCGGTGCCATGGGTTCGCGCCGCAGCCACCGCCAACGGGTGGACGCACTCCTGCAGGCCGGAACACCTTCCGAAGACCTGGACCGCTTGCATTCGCCCATCGGGCTGGACCTCGGCGCCGTGACTCCAGCCGAAGTAGCCGTCTCCATCACAGCCGAAATCATCGCCGGGCGCGGGACCAGTCACCACAGGGAAAGCTTCCCTTCCCTCAAAGACAGCACCGGTCCGATCCACCCGGCCCCCCGACACCTCACTCAGGAGGACCCATGGACATGAACACCATCGAGGCCGTGGTCCCCACCACGGACCCCGCGCAATGGCGTGAAGGCGATGCCTGGCTCGCCGGAGGCACTGTCCTCTTCTCCTACGGGAGCACCGTACTCACGCGGCTGCTGGACCTTGGCCAAGCCGGCTGGCCGGCCATCACCGTCACCGATGACGGGATTGAACTGGCCGCTACCTGCACCGTTGCGGAGCTCTATGCCCTGCCGCTTTCCGCCGGTACCGCGGACCGTGAGTGGCCGGGACTGGCACTGATCCGGCCGTGCTGCGACTCGTTCGTGGCGTCGTTCAAGATCTGGAACATGTCCACGGTTGGCGGGAACATCTGCACCGGGCTGCCGGCCGGGCCCATGACGTCCCTCTGCGCAGGACTGGACGGTACGGCAACCATCCTCAGCCCTGACGGAAGCAGTCGGACCGTTCCGGTGGCAGACGTTGTGGTGGGCGATATGCAGACAGTGCTGGAGCCGGGGGAGTTGCTCCGCAGCATCCACCTCCCCGCCGAAGCGCTCTCCGCCCGGGTGGCTTTCCGGCGTTTGTCCCTGAGCAACCTGGGGCGCTCCGGAGTGCTGCTTATCGGCAGGCTCGACCCCGTTTTTGGCCTGGTCATCACCGTCACCGCAGCCACCAAAAGGCCCGTACAACTCAGGTTCCCCGCCGGCCAGGTTCCGGACGCAGCAGCGCTGGCCCACGCCGTCGGGCATTCCATTCCCTGGCAGCTGTACCACGACGACATCCACGGGCTCCCGGCATGGCGCCGCGACATGACCCTCAAGCTGGCCGAGGAGATCCGGGCCGAGCTGCTGGATGAGTCGATGACGGTGTCCGGCGATTTCTGGCCGCCGCATGCCACTTCGCCCCAGCCGTCCACGCAACCCGAAACGTCAGGCACCCACAAGGAGGCCTCCCATGGCAATTGAGATCAACGGCGCCGCCGCGCAGGACGCCCCCCGCCCCGGCCAGTGCCTTCGTACGTTCCTCCGGGAGCAAGGCAACTTCGGCGTCAAGAAGGGCTGCGACGGCGGTGACTGCGGTGCCTGCACAGTGCACGTCGACGGCACGCCCGTACATAGCTGCATCTACCCGGCGGTCCGTGCCGAGGGCAAAGCAGTCACCACCATCGAGGGCCTGGCCACGGCCGATGGCCTGCACCCTGTGCAGGAACAGTTCCTGGAGGCGCAGGGTTTCCAATGCGGTTTCTGCACCGCCGGGATGATGATGACGGCAGCCACGTTCGACGACGAGCAACGCGCCAACCTGCCCCGCAACCTCAAGGGCAACCTGTGCCGCTGCACCGGCTACCGCGCCATCGCGGACGCGGTCTGCGGCCACGGCGGCGTTCCCGCCACCGCAGCTCCCGTTCCCGCCACGCCCGGCCAGCTCGGGGACAACGTCCCCGCACCCGCCGGCCAGGCCGTGGTGACAGGCACTGCCCGCTACACCCTGGATGTCCCGGCTGAACAATTGCCGGGCCTGCTGCACATGAAACTGCTGAGGTCCCCGCACCCCCACGCGCGGATCGTGTCCATCAACAAGGCCCCCGCGCTGGCGGTTCCGGGCGTGGTGGCTGTCTTCACCCACGAGGATGCCCCGCAGCAGCTCTTTTCCACGGCGCAGCACGAGAACTTCACGGACGATCCCGACGACACCCGAGTCCTGGACGACGTGGTGCGGTTCATCGGGCAGCGGGTGGCCGCTGTGGTCGCCGAATCCGTGGGCGCGGCTGAGGCCGGGGCCCGTGCGCTGGAGGTGCAGTACGAACTCCTGGAGCCGGTTTTCACTCCCCAGGAAGCCATCCTCCCCGGCGCGCCGGCCATCCACGGTGAGAAGGACGGCGAAGCGTCACGCATCTCCCGTCCGCTGCAGAACGTGGTGGCCGAGGTCCATGCTGAACTTGGCAGCGTGGCTGATGGTTTCGCTGCCGCCGATTTCATCCACGAACACACTTACCAGACCCAACGCGTCCAGCACGTGGCCATGGAAACGCACGCCTCCTTTGCCTGGCTGGATGACGATGGCCGGCTGATGGTCCGTTCCTCCACGCAGGTTCCGTTCCTGGTGAAGCGGACGCTGAGCCGTCTGTTCAACCTGCCGCCGGAGACCATCCGCGTGGTGGCCGGTCGTGTTGGTGGCGGGTTCGGCGGCAAGCAGGAGGTGCTCACCGAGGACCTCGTTGCCCTTGCAGCCCTCACGTTGAAGCGGCCCGTCCAGCTGGAGTTCACCCGTACCGAACAGTTCACCGCAACCACTACGCGCCACCCCTTCACGATTCACCTGAAGGCCGGCGCCAACAGGGACGGATACCTCACCGCGCTGCAACTGAACGTCCTCACGAACACCGGCGCCTATGGAAACCACGCTCCCGGCGTGATGTTCCACGGTTGCGGCGAATCGTTGGCCGTGTACAAGTGCGTGAACAAGAAAGTGGATGCCCACGCCGTCTACACCAACACCGTTCCTGCCGGGGCTTTCCGTGGTTACGGGCTGAGCCAGATGATCTTCGCGATCGAGTCGGCCATTGATGAACTCGCAGTGGGCATCGGCATGGATCCCCTGGAGTTCCGGCTCAAGAACATGGTCCGGCCCGGCGATCACATGCTGTCCACTACGCCCGAGCCGGAAGAAGACGTCCACTACGGGAGCTACGGCCTTGACCAGTGCGTGGCGTTGGTGCGCGACGCCCTGGACCGGGGGAAGGAACGCTACCGTGCGGCAGGGCTGGACAACCTCGGGCCGGAATGGATGGTCGGGGAAGGATCGGCGTTGTCCATGATCGACACCGTGCCGCCGCGTGGCCACTTCGCCCACACCCGGGTGAGCCTGGAGGCGGACGGAAGGTTCGCCGTCGACGTCGGAACTGCGGAATTCGGGAACGGCACCACAACTGTCCATGCGCAGCTGGCTGCCACCGCGCTGGCAACCTCGGCGTCAAAGGTGACGGTGCGACAGTCGGATACCGACCTGGTGGAGCACGACACCGGCGCGTTCGGTTCAGCCGGAACAGTGGTGGCCGGGAAAGCGACGCTGGGCGCTGCGCTCGAACTCGCCACCCGCATCCAAACAGTTGCGTCCTCGCTGACCGGTGCGCCCCTGGGCGATTGCCGTCTGGTGGACGGAGCCGTGGAGTGCGGCGACCGCTCGGTGCCGCTGAAGGACATCGTCGACGCCGCCCGGCTGCAAGGCGTTCGGCTCGCCACGGATGGGAACTGGGGAGGGACGCCGCGTTCGGTGGCGTTCAACGTCCATGGTTTCCGCGTCGCCGTGAACAGGGGAACGGGGGAGCTGCGGATCCTGCAAAGCGTGCAGGCAGCTGACGCCGGAGTGGTGGTGAATCCGCGGCAATGCCGGGGACAGATCGAGGGCGGGATCGCGCAGGCGCTCGGCGCGGTGCTGTACGAGGAAGTGAAAGTGGACGACGCCGGACGGGTCACCACGGACATTTTGCGGCAGTACCACATCCCGTCGTTCGCGGACGTGCCCCGGAGCGAGGTGTACTTCGCCGCCACCAACGACTCCACCGGTCCGCTGGGTGCCAAGTCCATGAGTGAGAGCCCGTTCAACCCGGTGGCACCCGCACTGGCCAACGCCATCCGCAACGCAACGGGCGTCCGCTTCGGTGAGCTGCCCATCGCGCGGGACAAGATCTACTTGGCCCTCCGCGACCGGACCACTGCGCCCGTCTAACGAGGCAGCCCGATAACCGGGCAGCCCGCTAAGCCAGGCAGCCCGCTAACCCAATCAGGGGGCAGCAACGTCGGTATGAGCCTTCATGACGACGATTGTTGTCCCCTACTTGGGTGAAACGGGGAGTTCCATGAACACGCTGTGGGGGTCCAGGGTGTAGTCGCCGAACGGCGGGCATTCGGTGAAGCCATGCCGTGCATACAGGCGGCGGGCCGGGGCGAAGTAATCCTCCGTGCCGGTCTCCAGGCTGAGCAGTTCATAGCCCCGGCGCCCGGCCTCGGCCACGATGTGTTCAAGCAACCGGGTTGCCACACCCCGCCCCCGGGCCTGGGCCGTTGTCCGCATGGACTTGATCTCGGCACGCCCGGCGGACAACGCCTTCAACGCGCCGCATCCCAACAGCACGCCGTCCTCGCGGGCCGTCCAGAACGTGATCGATTCGTGGGACAACGCGGAGTGATCCAGCGCGTGGACGCTCTCGGCCGGCGACGTGGCGAACATGTCGGCCAGGTGCTCGCTCAGGAGGGCATGGACGTCAGGGCGTGCGGGATCGTCAGGTTCGATGCGGATCATGGAACCAATTTACCCGTCCAGAAGATGCAGCTGGTCCTTCGTATCCAGGTCCTCGCCCGAGCAGAGATCGCTGCAGTCCACCAGGTCCACCAACCCCGGATGGGCTTTGAGGAAGGAACGCGCGCCCGTGTCACCATGGGCGGCTGCGGCCGCCTCGGAGCGGAGGCCGACGTCGAAAATCACCGGGTGCCTGCGTTTCAGATGGCCTGATGCATCAGGATAGGCGGCTGCGGTGACCCGGCCGGGACGATGGCTGCCCAGCAACCTGCTCACCGCCGTCGGGGTCAACCCGGGCTGGTCAACCAGGGCCACCATGATGTTGTTGCCGGGTGTGGCGGCGTCGATGCCGGCGCGGAAGGATCCGGCCATTCCCTTGGCCCAGTCGGGGTTATCCACCACCGTATGCGGGCCCAGCTCCGTGGCGCTCCGGACGCGGTCGGCCTCGGCGCCGAGGACCACCACTACCTCGCTGCAGCCGCCGTCGAACAGTGTGTCGGCCAGGACTTCCACCAGCGTGCGGGCGCGGAAAGGCAGCAGCGCCTTGGGGCCACGCCCCAGGCGGGTGCCGGCGCCGGCGGCGAGCAGGACACCGGTGGTGGGTGTCGTGCCGGATGGAGTCATATCCTCACCATACGCGCGGGGGTTCATGCGGTCTCTAGCTCCTGGGTGGCTTTCCATTTGATCTACCGATATCGGTTTCAAACTACTGCTGAGTAGGGCTGTTGGCCCCGTGAATTGGCTATTAGGGTCGATGACGGAGTTATGAAGTCAGCTCGGTTACGCAACGACGCGTGAGGACAGGGGAAAATGGCGGGCAGTTTCGAGATTCTCAAAGCAGGTACCAATTCATTCCGTTTCAGGCTCACAACCGAGGACGGCACAGTTGTGGCAGTGTCGCCGCAGTTTCCCAATTTGAAGGCCGTGGTGGCCGGTATCAACGCAGTCCGCGAGAACGCGGCAACGGGCTTTGTGGTCGACCGGCGGAACCTGGGCACCTGAGCCCGGTCCGGCGAAACCAGCACAACGACAGTTGGCGGCAGTGTTCTTCACGAACACTGCCGCCAACTGTCGTTAGTGCGGGTTGTCAGGCGTCGCCGCCTGCTCCGCCGGTGGTACCGGCGTTGACGTCGAGCAGTTTGTAGCGGTCAATGGCGTACGACGGCGCGCCCTCCTCGACTTCACCCCTCGCCGCCAGCAACTGGAGGGTTTTGGCGACGATGGAGTGGGTGTCGTTTTTGAAGTAGCGGCGTGCGGCTTGGCGGGTGTCGGAGAAGCCGAAGCCGTCTGCTCCGAGGGAGGCGAAGTCGTTGGGGATGAATTGTCGGATTTGGTCGGGGACGGCTTTCATGTAGTCGGAGACTGCGATGACTGGTCCGGTGTGGCCGTGGAGTTGTTCGGTGATGAAGGGTGTGCGGGTGGGTTGGCCGGGGTTGAGGAAGGCGTGTTCTTCGGCGTCGAGTCCGTCGCGTCGGAGTTCGTTCCAGGAGGTCACGGACCAGACGGTCGCGGCGACGCCCCAGTCGTCGTTGAGGATTTTTTGGGCTTCGAGGGCCCAAGGGACGGACACGCCGGAGGCGAGGATGTTCGCGGTGGGGCGGTTTCCGTTTCCGGTGGTGGCCTCGGGGGCGTGGGCGAGTTGGTAGATGCCTTTGAGGAGCCCGTTGGTGTCGAGGTTTTCGGGTTCGGCGGGTTGGGTGATGGGCTCGTTGTAGACGGTGAGGTAGTACATGACGTTTTTATCGTCACTGGCCTCGCCGTACATTTGTTCGAGGCCGTGGCGGATGATGTGGCCGATTTCGTAGCCGTAGGCGGGGTCGTAGGTGCGGACGGCGGGGTTGGTGGAGGCCAGGATGGGGGAGTGCCCGTCGGCGTGTTGGAGTCCTTCGCCGGTGAGGGTGGTTCGTCCTGCGGTCGCGCCGATGATGAAGCCGCGGGTCATTTGGTCCGCGGCGGCCCAGAAGGAATCTCCGGTGCGTTGGAAGCCGAACATGGAGTAGAACACGTAGATCGGGACCAGGGGTTCGCCGTGGGTGGCGTAGGCGGTGCCGGCGGCGGTGAATGCTGCGACGGCGCCGGCTTCGTTGATGCCGGGGTGGATCAGTTGGCCTGCGGGTGATTCTTTGTAGGCCAGGACGAGGTCGCGGTCCACGGAGAGGTAGTTCTGGCCTTTGGGGTTGTAGATTTTCGCGGTCGGGAAGAACGCGTCCATGCCGAAGGTGCGGGATTCGTCCGGGACGACGGGCACGAACCGGGCGCCGAAGTTTTTGTCGCGCATGAGGTCTTTGAGGAGCCGGACGAAGGCCATGGTGGTCGCGGCTTGTTGTTTGCCGGATCCGCGTTTGGCGACGTCGTAGGATTTGGCTTCGGGCAGGGTGACCGGGGTGTGGGTGCGGCGCCGTTCGGGCACGAACCCGCCGAGTTCGGCGCGGCGGTCCATGAGGTATTTGATTTCCGGGGCGTCCATGCCGGGGTGGTAGTACGGGGGCCGGTAAAGGTCGGCGTCGAGCTGGTCATCGCTGATGGGGATGCGCAGGTGGTCACGGAAGGCTTTGAGGTCTTCCATGGTGAGTTTCTTCATTTGGTGGGTCGCGTTGCGGCCCTCGAAGTGCGGGCCCAGGCCGTAGCCCTTGACCGTTTTGGCCAGGATCACGGTGGGTTTGCCCTTGAACTCGGTCGCTGCCTTGTACGCGGCGTAGACCTTGCGGTAGTCGTGACCGCCGCGTTTGAGGCCCCAGATCTGCTCATCGTCCAGGTCCGCGACCATGTCCTTGGTCTGCGGGGACTTGCCGAAGAAGTGCTCACGGACGAACCCGCCGGACTCGGCCTTGTAGGTCTGGTAGTCACCATCGGGGGTTTCGTTCATGATTTTCACCAACGCCCCGTCCTTGTCCGCTTCCAGGAGGGAGTCCCATTCCCGGCCCCAGACGACCTTGATCACGTTCCAGCCCGCACCGCGGAAGAACGCTTCGAGTTCCTGCATGATCTTGCCGTTGCCACGCACCGGCCCGTCCAGGCGCTGGAGGTTGCAGTTGATCACGAAGTTCAGGTTGTCCAGGTTCTCGTTCGCTGCCAGCTGCAGCAGACCACGGGACTCGGGCTCGTCCATTTCCCCGTCACCAAGGAACGCCCAGACCTGCTGGTCCGAGGTGTCCTTGATCCCACGGTTCTGCAGGTACCGGTTGGACTGGGCCTGGTAAATCGCGTTCATCGGGCCGATACCCATCGACACGGTCGGGAATTCCCAGAAATCAGGCATCAACCGCGGGTGCGGGTACGAGGACAACGCATGCCCGGCCTTGGACTTCTCCTGACGGAACCCGTCCAGGTCTTCTTCGCTCAACCGGCCTTCCATGAACGCCCTGGCGTACATCCCCGGAGACGCGTGGCCCTGGAAAAACACCTGGTCCCCGCCACTGGGGTGGTCCTTGCCGCGGAAGAAATGGTTGAAACCCACCTCATACAACGTCGCAGCACCGGCATAAGTGGAAATATGCCCACCCACACCAATATCGGAGCGCTGCGCACGATGGACCATCACCGCAGCGTTCCACCGCATATACGCCCGGTACCGGCGCTCGAACTCCTCGTTCCCCGGGAACGGTGCTTCCTGATCCACCGGGATCGTGTTCACATAATCAGTGGTCGTCACCATCGGCACACCCACCGACCGGGCACCAGCACGCTGCAACAACGAACGCATAATGTACTGAGCCCGCTCGGTACCCTGCTCAGCGATCAACGCATCAAGGGACTCAATCCACTCCGCGGTCTCTTCCGGATCACGATCAGGCAGCTGGGCAGTCAACCCGCTGAGGATGTGTGAGGTCTCTTCTCCTGCAGCCACGTCCAACCTCTCTTCATTGAATGTCTGGGCGCTTGCTCTGTGGGGGCGCTCAAGGAATTTCGTATTGTGAGAATAAAATTCTGCAATTCGAGATTACGTCTGCCGATGGGCAGCGTCAACACGGATTGCGTATCCGAAACAATCAACCCGCAAACCTGGCGGCAAACAACCAAATGTGACCCTGCATACAGCGTGAAGCCTTGACCGGGCGTGACCTGCGTCATAGAGTTCTTTCACTATTCAATAACTCGATTCCATAATGTGGAATCAGTACGAAGTGGAGATCCACGATGCAGACGACTTCATCAGTCGGCGTCAATGAGACTCCGGAAGACGCAAAGACGGGTGCCCCCAACCACCCGGTCGTGGGAAACACGGATCTTTGCGCGATTGCTTCCGAAGCCGCAGGCCGTACCATCAGTCCCAGTCTTTACAACATCGACCTCGCCCCCACCAAGGCCAAGGGCCGCAAGTGGACCAGCTACAGCATCTTTACCCTCTGGGCCAACGACGTCCACAGCTTGGGTAACTATGCCTTCGCCATCGGGCTGTTTTCCCTGGGCCTGGGAGGATGGCAGATCCTGGTGGCCCTGGGCATCGGCGCCGTCCTTCTGTTCGCCCTCCTGAATTTTTCAGGTTTCATGGGCCAGAAGACAGGTGTCCCGTTCCCGGTCATGAGCCGCATCAGCTTCGGCATCAGGGGAGCCCAGATCGCCAGCCTCGTCCGCGGTGCCGTTGCCGTTGCCTGGTTCGGCATCCAGACGTACCTGGCGTCGGTGGTCCTCCGGGTCCTGCTGGTAGCCGTGGCTCCCGGACTGAAGGACCTGGACAGCAACTCCATCCTCGGCCTTTCAACCCTTGGCTGGTTCTCCTTCGTGGCGCTGTGGATCGTGCAGCTGGTGATCGTCAGCTTCGGCATGGAAATGATCCGTAAGTACGAGGCCTTCGCTGGCCCCATCATCCTGGTGACGATGGCGGCCATTGCAGTGTGGGTCTTCATCGAAGCCGGCGGTGCCATCCAGTGGAGCGGCATCAAGGGCCTTGAGGGCACCGAAATGTGGCTCACCATTTTCGCCGGCGGCGCCCTGTGGGTATCCATCTACGGAACGTTCGTGCTGAACTTCTGCGACTTCACCCGCTCTTCAACGTCCAGGAAGTCCATCGTCAAGGGCAACTTCTGGGGCATCCCCATCAACATGCTTGTCTTTGGTGCGATCGTCGTCGTCATGGCCGGCGGCCAGTACAAGATCAACGGCACTGTCATCCAGAGCCCGTCGGACATCGTGCAGAGCATCCCGAATACGCTCCTGCTGGTCCTGGCCTGCCTTGCCCTGTTGATCCTGACCATCGCGGTGAACCTGATGGCCAATTTCGTGGCCCCGGTTTATGCACTGACGAACCTTTTCCCGCGGCACTTGAATTTCCGCAAGGCAGCCTGGGTGAGCGGCACCATCGGCCTGGTCATCCTGCCCTGGAACCTCTACAACAACCCCATCGTGATCGTGTACTTCCTCGGTGGCCTGGGCGCCTTGCTCGGCCCGCTGTTCGGCGTGGTCATAGCTGACTACTGGCTGGTCCGGCGCGGCAAGGTCAATGTTCCGGAGCTGTACTCGGAAGACCCCAAGGGCGCGTACTTCTACAAGCGCGGCGTCAACCCCAAGGCCATTATCGCCATGCTTCCGGCCGCTGCCATGGCCATCGCCATCGCGTTCATTCCCGCTTTGGCGGCCGCGGCTCCGTTCGCCTGGTTCATCGGAGCAGGCGTCGCTGCGCTCACGTACTTCGCCGTGGCAGACAAGAAGCAGGTCCATGAGGACGTTTCCGGCGAGCCCATCGCCGTCGCCAGCACGCACTGAGCGCCGTCAACCAAAGATATAAAGGACATTCCATGCGCATCCTTGTCGCGAACGTCAACACCACCCAATCCATGACCGATTCCATTGCAGCCCAGGCCCGCGCGGTGGCGGCGCCCGGCACCGAGATCATCGGAATCACACCCCACTTCGGCGCCGATTCCTGCGAAGGCAACTTCGAAAGCTACCTGGCCGCGATTGCCGTCATGGACGCCGTGGTCAACTATCCGGAACCGTTCGACGCCGTCATCCAAGCCGGCTACGGCGAGCACGGCCGCGAAGGCCTCCAGGAACTGCTGGACGTGCCGGTCGTGGACATCACCGAGGCCGCAGCCAGCACGGCGATGTTCCTGGGCCACAAGTACTCCGTGGTGACGACGCTCGACCGCGCGGTTCCCCTCATCGAGGACCGGCTCAAGCTCGCCGGGCTGGAAGCGCGTTGTGCGTCCGTCCGCGCCAGTGGCATGGCTGTGCTGGAACTCGAGGAGTATCCGGAACGTGCGGTCGAGGCGATCGTGGGCCAGGCGGAGCAAGCGGTGCACAATGACAAGGCCGAAGTGATCGTCCTTGGCTGCGGCGGCATGGCCGGACTGGATGAGCAGATCCGCCAACGCACCGGGGTTCCCGTGGTTGACGGGGTTGCTGCTGCGGTCACGATTGCCGAGTCCTTGGTCCGTCTTGGCCTGTCCACGTCCAAGGTGCGAACGTATGCCACGCCCCGCCCGAAGACTGTCATAGGCTGGCCGATAACCGCAGCCCAGGCCGCCGAAGCCGCGCGCTGAGCCAAAGCGCTGAACGCACCATCCGAGAGGCAACCACATGACTGACTCCAGCCTGCCCGCCGACCTGAGGGTCGCCGTCGTTACCGGGGCCGGTTCCGGTATCGGGCGGGCCGTCGCCAGGCTCATGCTGGCCGATGGCTACAAGGTAGCGCTGGCCGGGCGGCGGGAGGCGCAATTGCTTGAAACCGCCGACGGCCATCCGGATGCCCTGGCGGTTCCCTGCGACGTAACAGTGCCCGACGACGTCGCGCGCCTTTTCGCGGAGGTGCGCCTACGCTGGGGCCGGGTGGATGTGCTGTTCAACAATGCCGGGGTCTTCGGACCGGCCGGGGACGTGGGGGAGATTGGCGTTGACGAGTGGGAAGCAACCCTGCGTGTCAACGTCACAGGGTCCATGTTGTGCGCTGCGGAGGCTGTCCGGGCCATGAAGGACCAGCAACCGCAGGGTGGGCGCATCATCAACAATGGTTCCATCTCCGCCCATTCGCCCAGGCCCAGGTCTGTGGCTTACACGGTCACCAAGCATGCGATGACGGGTCTGACCAAGAGCATCGAGCTTGATGGCCGGGCGTTCGGGATCACGTGCGGGCAGATCGATATCGGCAATACCCGTACCGAGATCATGGACACCATCGGCGTGGGCTCAGGGGCCTTGCAAGCCGACGGCAGCCGCAAAGTGGAACCCATGTTTCCGGTGGAAGATGCTGCCCGCGCCGTGCTCATGATGGCCAACATGCCGGCCACGACCAGTGTTGGATCCTTGGTGGTCACGGCTGCCGGAATGCCGTTCGTAGGCCGCGGCTAGCGAGTTTTTGTACACTTACCGCCCTTAAATCGGGCCCTTAAGGCCATTTGCTGTACAAAAACTCGCGGACGAGCGGGCGGACCTGTGGATAACGTCCCGCCGGCTCCTTCGTTGTGACTCAATAGGGCATGCGTCCTTTGTCGCCTCTTCCCCCTGCCCTCTCTAGTCGCGCCTTCACCATCAAGGAGGCCGCGGAATATGGCGTCGCTCCCAAGCGACTCCGGGCAACGGACCTGGTGGCGCCCAGCCGCGGACTCCGCATTCCGCAGAAACCGCAGACGCTACTGGACATCGCCCGGCCCCATCTTGAACTTCGTCAGGGCGATTTCCTCAGCCACATCAGTGCCGCTGAGGTACTGGGACTGCCGTTGCCTCCTTGGGCGCATTTCAAACCCGACGACGGCGGGCCGGTGACCGCAGTTGCGGAACCTGTTCCTTGGGGTCCCAAGAGCGGCCCCCACTTTCGCGAACCGGGGAGATTTATCCACCTGTCGCGGTCACGGGGTGGGTCTTTGCCGCGGCGAAGAGGGGTGGCCGGTCACCGGCTGACGTTGCGGGACGGTGACCTCGCTGACCTGGACGGCGTTGTCCTCACGTCCGTGGCGCGTACATGGGTAGACCTGGCCACCATGCTGCCGATTGAAGACTTGGTGGTGGCCGGCGACGCCATTGTCAGCGAACATACCCGCACGTTCGGTCCGGCAAGGGTAGCGATGGTTTCCTTGTCCGAACTACGCGCGTTCGTTGCGCGGGCCAACGGTGTCCATGGTGTTCGCAAAGCCCGCTTGGCGCTCGACGACTTGAGGGTGGGTGTCGACTCCCCGCCGGAAACGAAGCTGAGACTCATGCTGGAGGACGCCCGCTTGCCGGCGTTTATGCCCAACTGTCCAGTGATGGATGCCCTGGGGCGGCCTGTGTGGACGGACTTGGGATGCCCTGAGTATCGCACTTGCCTGGAGTATGAAGGCCTTCATCATCTGTCTCCCGAACAGCAGGCGCTTGACGCCTATCGGGACCAGCGGGTTGCAGACGCCGGTTGGCGGCAGGTCAAGATCAACAGGATCGACATGCGGCAAGGGCAGAGGTGGGTGGTTGCCCGGGTGGCGCAGGCCCTCCGCAAGCAGGGCTGGGCAGCGTAGTTTTTGTACAGCTCCCGCCCCTAAACACCCCTCATGCGGGCATCACCTGTACAAAAAACCAATTGTGACTTCCACAATATGGAAATCGAATTTCCCCTTGCGGAATGGTGTGACCGGGCTTACATTGAAAACATCCCCCCAAAACGAGGGGCTGTTCCCAAACTGATTGGTTCAGATCAATGAAGATCCCAGACCCCGCGGCGCTGAAGGCGAGTTCGGCCCCGCAGAAGAAAAAGCGGCTGTACCAGTCGCTCTTTTTTCAAATCCTGATCGCCGTCGTCGCAGGTGTGCTCATCGGTCATTTCTGGCCGAACATCGGGTCCGCACTCCGGCCACTGGGTGATGGATTCATTCAACTCATCAAAATGATCATCGCCCCGCTGATTTTCCTCGTGATCGTCACAGGCATCTCGGCAGTGGGCGACGTCAAGGCGGTCGGAAGGGTCGGGGTCAAAGCCCTCCTGTACTTCACCGGCGCCACTCTCTTCGCCCTGGTCTTCGGGCTCATCGTCGGCAACATTGTCCAGCCGGGTGCCGGCCTGAACATTGACCCCTCAACGCTTTCCCAGGACGCACTGAACGCCAAGACCGGCAACGCGCCTCCCAAGGACGCCGCAGCGTTCATCCTGGATGTCATTCCCGTCAGCGTGATCGGCGCTTTCGCCAACAACAGCCTGCTCCAGGTGCTCTTCTTCTCGGTCTTCTTCGGCGCCGCGATCGTGGTCATCGGCCGGGACCGTTGCCTCCCGGTCATCAGCCTCATGGAGACTGTCCTGGAGCTGATCTTCAAGATCATGTCCTGGATCATGAAGGTGGCCCCCATTGGTGCTTTCGGTGCCATGGCGTTCATCATCGGCCAGTACGGCGTGGGCACCCTTGGAACGTATGCCCTGTTGATAGCGTCCTGCTACGGCGCCGCGATCGTCTTCATCGGCCTGCTGTTCCTCGTGGCCTGGAGCTTCGCCCGCGTTCCGCTGTGGCAGTTCCTGAAGTACACCCGGGAGGAGTTCCTGCTGGCTCTCGGCACGGCTTCCACCGAAGCTGTCATGCCACGCATCATGACCAAGCTGACCAACGCCGGCTGCTCCCGTGCCACCACCGGTCTCGTGGTTCCGACCGGCTACTCCTTCAACCTCGACGGCGCAGCGATCTACCTTTCCATCTCCCTGTTGTTCCTGGCCCAGGCGTTCGGGCACAACCTGGACCTCGGCCAGCAACTGGCTGCGCTGGGTGTGCTGCTCCTGACTTCCAAGGGCATGGCGGGCGTTCCCGGTTCGTCCTTCCTGGCACTCTCCGCCACCGCGGCCGCACTGGGCATTTTCCCGGTAGCCGGCGTGGCACTCCTCCTCGGAGCCGACCGCCTCATGGACTCCATGCGCGTCGTGGTGAACCTGCTGGGCAACTGCGTAGCGACCTTCGTCGTCGCAAAGTGGGAAGGCCAGTTCGACCGCAGCGTCATGGTCCGCGCCTTCAACGGCGAGATCACCAACGAGGACACGGCCATCATGCTCGGCAAGGAAGAGGTTTACGCACAGCAGGAGCTGGAGCGCATCAGCACCGGCCAGCAGCCCTCCCCGAAGTTCCGCGGCGGACCTGCAGCGGACGACATCCCCCAGTTCGAGATGAGCAAGCCCGGGCAACCGTCCACCCCGGTCTGCCCTGACTGACCTGGCGAGTTTTTGTACAGCTGATGCCCCTAAGACGTGGTCTTAGGGGCATCAGCTGTACAAAAACTCGTTTTAGAGGGGCAGCAGTTCAGAAAGATCGGCGCGCAAACCGGAGGCGGTCACCTTGTGGGCCGAAACGGCGTCGGCCCAGGTGATGCTGCCGGTCACCAAACCAAGCCAGGTGTCGGCGTCGGTCTCTATGACGTTCGGGGGAGTGCCGCGCGTGTGCCGGGGCCCCTCCACGCATTGGGTGACGCCGAACGGCGGGACGCGGACCTCCACTGAATTGCCGGGCGCACGCGCGGTGACTTCTTCCAGCGTGTAGCGGACCGCCGTCGCTATCACAGCGCGCGACGGCGTGGTCCCGGCAGCGGTGCCAGGCTCACCGGCGGCTTCACCACTGGAAGGCCCGACGGCGGTTTGCCAGGCGGCCAGCGCAGCCCGGCCCTCGGAGATGTCGACGCGGCGTCGTGCAACAGCCATGGGTTCTTTCCTTCTTAACTACTAGTCCAGCAGGGCAGAGACTGCGTGGCCCAGCCGGATCCTGCCCACTTCATGACCGCCACCCAGAACAGGCTCCACCACCCGTTCAAGGACGTTGGATACGGCCGGGATGTCCACCGCCCCGCTCACGGCGAGCAGGGTCAGTCCCACAAGGGTGGTGGCGCGGAGGTTGCCGTCCAGAACCTTGACTGCCACCGTGGCGCCAGTGGGGGTGGCCAGGACCAGGACGCCTTCGGCGCCGATCTTGGCCAGAACCTCCAGCTCTTCCATGACGACGGTGTTCGACTCACCCTTGCCCTGGACGGCCCACGGGTAATCCAGCATGGACGTGGCGATGGTGGCTGCGCGGGCGTTGGAGGATTTATCGCCCGGGGACTTGGCCAGGCGGGAGTAGGCACGGGCCAACCCGGTCAGCGAGAGCGCGGCAACAGGAGCGCCGCAGCCGTCGATGCCCAGGTGTGAAATGGTTTCGCCGCTGTATTCCTCGATGACGGAACGCACCCTTTGCTGGAGGGGGTGGTTCGGTTCGAGGTAGCTGCGGAGGTCCCAGCCGTTTTCGGTGCACGCCCACAGGAAGGCTGCGTGCTTGCCGGAACAGTTGAAGGCGAGCTTGGACTGCCCGCGCTCGGACCGGACCAGCCAGTTCCGGGCTGTCTCGTCCTGGGGCCAGGCGGTGGGGCACTGCAGGTGTTCCTCCCGAACGCCGGCCGCTTTGAGCATTCCCTCCACCACGTCCATGTGGTCCAGGGATCCGGTGTGGCTTCCGCACGCCACGGCCACTTGCGCACCGCGCAGCGGAACTCCGGATTGCATGGAGGCGAGGGCCTGGAAGGGCTTGAGCGTTGACCGGGCGAAGACGGGAGCATCGATGTCGCCGAGGCGGGTGACAACGGAACCGTCACCCGCGAGGACCACGGCCGCACCTATGTGCCGGGACTCGATGAAGCCACTGCGTTCGATCACTGCCAGTTCGACGGCGGTCTCAACGTTGAACGTTTCATGCGAACTCATGGGCATGAAGCAAGTCTAGGCGTGGCGGGGTGGTTCCCGGGCCAGGCGGGTGCGCGCCGGGTCCGCTGCGTGACACAGCTTAGGCCGAGCGCTCCACACAAAGTACCCTTGAAGACTGTGAAGGTACTCGTCATTGGCCCAGGCGGCCGCGAACACGCCATTGTCCGCTCTCTGCTTGAAGACCCCAACGTTTCCGAGGTCCACGCGGCCCCCGGCAACGCGGGCATCAGCAAACTCGTGCCCACGCACGCTATTGACGGGAACAACCCGGAAGCCGTCTCCGCCCTGGCCACCAAGCTGGGCGTGGACCTGGTAGTTGTTGGCCCGGAAGCGCCGCTGGCAGCCGGTGTCTCCGATGCCGTGCGCGAGGCCGGCATTCCGGTGTTCGGCCCCAGCAAGGAAGCCGCCCAGCTGGAAGCTTCCAAGGCGTTCGCCAAGCAGATCATGGCTGAAGCGAACGTTCCCACGGCCATGGCCCGGGTGGCCGAAAACGCAGGGGAAGCCGCAGACGCCCTGGACACCTTCGGCGCTCCCTACGTCGTCAAGGACGACGGACTGGCCGCAGGCAAGGGCGTCGTCGTCACCAAGGACCGCGCGGAGGCCCTGGCCCACGCGCAGACCTGCTTCGACGCCGGTGGAACCGTGGTGATCGAGGAATTCCTTGACGGCCCCGAAGTTTCCCTGTTTGTCCTCTGCGACGGCCGGACCACGGTCCCGCTGTCCCCGGCACAGGACTTCAAGCGCATCTTCGACAACGACGAAGGCCCCAACACCGGCGGCATGGGTGCCTACACTCCGCTGGAGTGGGCCCCCGAAGGCTTGGTCCAGGAAGTCATCGACCGTGTCGCCCAGCCCACCGTGGACGAGATGGCCCGCCGCGGCACGCCCTTCATCGGCGTCCTGTACTGCGGTTTGGCCCTCACCTCGCGCGGCACGCGCGTCATCGAATTCAACGTCCGTTTCGGCGATCCGGAGACCCAGGCTGTCCTGGCCCGCCTCAAGACGCCGCTCGGTGCGCTGCTGCTGGCAGCTGCCAAGGGCGAACTGGACACCGCCGAAGAGCTGCGCTGGTCCAAGGACACGGCAGTCGCCGTCGTCGTTGCTGCCGAGAACTACCCTGACGCACCCCGCACAGGCGACCGCATCCGTGGCCTGAAGAAGGTCGACGAACTGGACGGTGTCCACGTGGTCCATGCCGGTACCAAACTGGACGACGAAGGCAAGGTTGTCTCCGCCGGCGGCCGCGTCCTGGCGGTTGTGGCGCTCGGTTCGGATCTGGTGGAGGCCCGCGAGAAAGCGTACGACGGCGTCGAGCTGGTTCAGCTTGAAGGCTCACAGTTCCGTACGGACATCGCAGGCAAGGCCGCCCGCGGCGAAATCCGGGTGCCGTACGCGGCCACCGGCACCATCCCGAAAGTGCAGGCCTGAACATGACTGAATCCCTTCCCGCAGGCGGTTTCAAGACCGAGACCCTGGATCTCCCCGGTTGGACCCACGTCTACTCCGGCAAGGTCCGGGACCTCTACGTCCCCGCCGATGAAGCGATCACGGAGAAGATCGGCCAGGAATGCGTCCTGGTTGTCGCCAGCGACCGCATCAGCGCCTACGATCACGTCCTCAGCAGTGAGATCCCGGACAAGGGCCGCGTCCTGACCCAGCTTAGCCTGTGGTGGTTCGAGCAGTTGGACGTTGAGCACCACGTGCTGGCCTCAACAGTCGAAGGCGGAGTGCCTGCCGAGGTCGAGGGCCGGGCCATGATCTGCAAGAAGCTGGACATGTTCCCGGTGGAATGCATCGCCCGCGGCTACCTGACGGGTTCGGGCCTGGCTGAATACAAGGAGCACGGCACCGTCTGCGAGATCCCGCTGCCTGAGGGCCTGGTTGATGGCTCCCGCTTGGAGAAGGCACTGTTCACGCCCTCGGCGAAGGCCGAGGTTGGCGAGCACGACGTCAATATCACCTACGACGACGTCGTGGCGATGGTGGGCGATGACATTGCTGCCCGCCTGAGCGAGCTCACGCTGAAGATCTACACCCGCGCCGAGGAGATCGCCCGTGAACGCGGCATCATCCTGGCCGACACCAAAGTGGAATTCGGTATCGACGCCGCCACCGGTGTGATCACCCTTGGTGATGAGGTCCTTACGCCTGATTCCTCGCGGTTCTGGGATGCGTCCACGTACGCGCCCGGCAAGTCGCAGCCCTCGTATGACAAGCAGTACGTCCGTGACTGGCTGACTTCCGCCGAATCCGGCTGGGACAAGTCCTCGGACACCCCGCCGCCGGCACTTCCCGCCGACGTTGTGGAGCGCACCCGTGCCCGTTACGTGGAGGCTTACGAGAAGCTCACGGGCCGCACGTTCGCGTAAAGCCCCAACTGAGTCGCAGTTCATGTCGTTTTGAGCTCATAACGGCATGAACTGCGACTCACTTGTTTAATCAGGCTTGGGAGTGTTCCTTCGCAGCCCGGCGCTCGGCCAGGCGGATCTCCAGGACGGCGTCCATGGCTTGCTGGACCCTGTCCGAGGCTCCCGCGGCGCTGAAGTCGTGTTGGGCTTCCTCCAGGAACTTCAGAGCTTCCGACGCTTCTCCTGCAGCCTTCAACGACTTACCCAACAGCAGTGAAACTTCGCCGGCCGTGTGGCGGGCCAAGACCTTGCGGTCGGTGTGGATTTCGCGGAGTTTCTCGACGGCGGCCGGAATGTCGCCGGTGAGATAGAGCCACCGGGCGCGGATGAAAGCGACCTCCAACTGGTCCGTCTTGTTGCCTCCCACGATCGACAGCGCGAGTTCTGCACGTTCAATGGCGGACAGGGTTTCCGGTTCCACGATGCCGGAAGACAGTCGTACCGCTGCCGAAGCCTTGTTGAAGCGGGCCCACAGCTCGATGTCATTGGCGGGGGAGAGCAGTTTGGCGGCGCGTTCGTGGTGTTTGATGCCCTCCACGTAGTCGTGCCGCATGAAAGCGACGTTGCCCACCACCCACGCGACCTCACCGGCCAACTGGGACATGGAATGTTCGTCCATGTGCTCGATCATCGCCAGGCAATACTCCCAGGCCTCATCCAGCTTGCCGCTCTCAGCCAATGCACCGATCAGCGCGCGGTGCGCGCCAATGATGAGGGTGGAGCCCTTGGGTAGTTGCTCGCTGAGCTTCACTGCCTGCTTGGCATGCTCGACGGCGGTGGCCAGCTGCCCTTGTCCGTGGCACACGGCGGCAAGCATCTGCCAGGCGCGTACTCCGAGGCCGGCGGATTCGGTGGCCATGGGGTGCTCCAGCAGGTGCTCAACGATCTGCTGGCATTCCTTGAGCTGGCCTTGCTTCATCACGCACTCGGCCTGCATATAGGTCATGTTCCACCAGGCGCTGTTGTTCTTGGCCTCGAGGGCTATTTGCGCTGCGGTGGCGGCGTGGCTCGCGGCGAGTTGGTAGTCCCGCAGGTCCCACGCCTGGCGGGCGTACAGGCCGGCCAGGACGTACTCGGCATCGCTGACGGAGACGGGTTGGCTCCACGCTTCCAACGCTTTGGGAGCCAGTTCCAGCCGGCGGGCCAGCTCTTCGATGACCTCTGCCGTAGGTTCGCGCCTGCCGGTTTCCAGCAGTGAAATGTAGCTGGGCGAGTACAGGTTCTTGCCGAGCTCTGCCTGCGTTAACCCGCGTTCGAGCCGTTCGGCACGTAGTTTCTCGCCGAATCCGTTTCCCACGGGTCCCTCCTACAGGTGTCTTTTGACCAAAACCTTGACAGTCTCTGTGGAAAACATTTTACAATGTATGTCAACAGGGACCGCGCAATTTCCGTAACGAATCCGACTCGCATTGGGGTACATCATGTTCAAGAAAATCTTCGCGTCAGTGGCCTTGGCAAGCGCACTGACCGCCACGGTTGCAGTTCCCGCAGTCGTCTCTGCCGCTTCGGCAGCAGACTCCTCCACCGTAAGCGCCATCGGCAACTGGCCTGATCCCATGCGCATTGCTGCGCCGACCAAGTCAGCGGACACCACCTATACGCCGATGTCCATCGGTAACTGGCCGGATCCAATGTAAATCAATTGTAGTTAGTAAAACCCCGGGGCGTGACGAGCGATGCCCCGGGGTTTTACTTTTGCCCATTTTGGCGTGCAATGGCGCCGGGAATATTCATTCGCTCAACGATTCACGTTTGGCAGCACCCGAAGCCACAAAGGCCGCAACGACGATGAACAGCACCACCCCGGCTGCGGTGATCGAAGCCAGGGTTGGCGGTTCCAGCGTGGGAAACAGAAGTATGGCCGCCGCACCTGCAGCAGAGCAGATGCCTCCCACGATCACGTAGGGACCTGCTGCCTTGTGGCCCACAATCCACGCTTCCTCGGAAACCGTGGTGGCCGGCAAACGGATCCCGACCAGGGAGTTCATGGGGAGCTTGCCCTTGATGCAGATCGACCCCATGACGATGAGCAGGGCTCCCATGGCGCCCAGGATTACGATGAGCTGGATAAATTCTGTCTGCATTCTCTGGCCCTGCCCGTTCTGCGATTTCCTAGAACCCGATGTCGATGGCGCCAGGATGCTGCGCTGACCCTTGACAGCGTAGTGACAGCGTTCTCCCGTGCAAACAGAAAAAGCGCAGCCTGTGGATAACCGCGACGAAAGCGGCTGGACTTGGACAGAAATGGCAACAAAAAATGGCGCCGATTTCTCGACGCCATTTTCGTGTTTGGTCGGGATGACAGGATTTGAACCTGCGACCTCTTCGTCCCGAACGAAGCGCGCTACCAAGCTGCGCTACATCCCGATCCGCTGCGAAAGCAACTGTTCAAGAATAGCCGAAACGTCCCGTGATGCGAAATCGGGGAGAGGGTGTCCCTCGCCACACCCGCACCCGGCACCACGACTACACCAGTGAGTCCCGCCAAGCCCCGTGCAACTGCGCAAAGCGTCCGCCGCCGCTGATCAGCTCGGCGGGCGTCCCGTCCTCGACGATGCGCCCGTCGTGGACCACCAGCACCCGGTCGGCCGTCTCCACGGTTGAGAGGCGGTGGGCAATGATTATGGCCGTTCGGGCAGCGTTCCCGCCGGCGACTCCCTCCAAGAGTTGAGCCAGTCCTTGCTGGACCATCCGCTCGGAAGGAATGTCCAGGGAGGATGTAGCTTCGTCCAGAATCAACACGGCCGGCGCGGCAAGGAAGGCCCGGGCAAAACCGATGAGCTGCCGTTGACCCGACGACACCCGGCCGCCGCGTTTGTTGACGTCCGTGTCGTAGCCCTCGGGCAGGCTCGTGATGAATTCGTGCGCACCAACTGCTGCGGCGGCGGCCTCGATTTCGGCGCGGGAAGCCTCGGGGCGACCCAAAGCAATGTTGTCGGCAACCGAACCGCTGAAGAGGAAGGCCTCCTGGGTCACCATCACCACGGCGCGGCGGAGGTCCGTCGTCGCCAGGTCCCGCAGGTCCACTCCATCCAAGGTGATGGCGCCGGACGTGACATCGTAGAAGCGGGCCACCAGCTTGGCCAGTGTGGACTTACCGGCACCTGTCTGTCCCACCAAGGCGACCGTCTGTCCGGCTGGAATGTGCAGGTCCAAGGTAGGAACTACCAACTGGCCGTCGCTGTAGCCGAACTCCACGCCCTTGAAGTCGATCTCCCCGCGTGAGCTTTTCAGAGGCACCGGGTTTTTCGGCGGACGGACGGTGGGTACTTCTTCCAAGAGTCCGGACACCTTTTCCAGCGCTGCCTGGGCACTCTGGAAGGAGTTGTAGAACATGGCCATCTGGTCCACCGGCTGGAAAAAGCGTTTGGTGGAGAGGATCAGGGCGAGCAGGACGCCTACTGCGAGGTCGCCGCTGAGCACCCGGAAGCCGCCAAACAGCAGGACCACAGCCACGCACACGTTACCGATCAGCACCAGTCCGGGTTGGAAAATGCCGTTCAGGTTGATGGAGCGAACAGTGTTCTTGCGGTAGTCCTCAGCCAGTTGGCCATAGCGGTCCGCGTTCTCGCGCTCCTTGCGGAACGCCTTCACAGCGCGGATACCCGTCATGGTCTCCACAAAGTGCACGATCAACCGGGCCGAGACTACCCGGGATTCCCGGAACGCGATCTGCGAGTGTTTCTGGTACCAACGCGCCAGGAAGAACATGGGGACACCGGCCGCGAGCATGATCAGGCCACTCCGCCAATCCAAGGCAAACACCGTGAATGCCGTGAATAGCATGAACAGCATGCCGGAGGCGAGCGAACTAACCCCGGAATCCAACAGCTCTCGCAGCGCTTCCAGGTCCGAAGTTTGCCGGGCGATGATGCGTCCCGAGGTGTACTTCTCATGGAATTCCAGGCTCAGGCGCTGCGTGTGCCGGAAAACGCGGAGCCGCAGGTCCAGGAGCATCGCCTGGCTCAACCGGGCCGTGGAGGTCACGTAGAGCGCGGTCATTCCGGCCGTGGCGATCGCAGCGGCCAGATAGAGGGACCCAGCCAGCACTAAGGGGCCGTTGTCGCCTGCCTGAAGTGCCGGCAAGGCGTTGTCGATCCCAAAGGCGATCAGTGCCGGCCCCGCTACGCGGGTGAGCTGCGAAACAACCACCATCACAATCGTCAACCAAAAACGTAACCGCACCGGACGGATCAACGAGGCAAGCAAGGCGAGTGACCGGCGTCGTACGGCTTTGCTGTCAGCCTTGCTGAGGAGGGTGTTGTCCTCGTTGGCGGTTCCAAAGGTTGCGGCGCTCACCGGCGGGCCTCCTCAGCTTCTTCGAGTTCGTCCAGTTCTGTATCAAGGTCCTTCGGACCGGCATCCAGGCTGGCGATGACGTAACGGTAGTGGTCGTTTTCGGCCAGCAGTTCCGTGTGGGTTCCGACGGCGGTGATGGTCCCGTTTTCGAGCAAGGCCACCCGGTCGGCCAACGCCACAGTGGAGGGACGGTGCGCCACGATCAGCGTGGTGGTCTCGCGGAGAACCTCACGCAGTCGGGCCTCAACGCGTTCCTCGGTATTCACGTCCAAAGCGGACAGGGGATCGTCCAGCACCAGGACTTTCGGCTTGGCGGCGATGGCGCGGGCCAGTGCGATGCGCTGCCGCTGGCCACCGGACAGGCTCAAGCCTTCCTCTCCGATGAGGGTGTCCACGCCGTCCGGCAGGGAGTAGGCAAAGTGCGCCTGCGCCACGTCCAACGCCTCATCCAGCGCGGCGTCGCTGGGATCGGGAGCGCCCAGGAGCACGTTGTCCCGGACAGAACTGGAGAAGAGCGTGGTGTCCTCGAACGCCACTGCAACCACCTTGCGGAGTTCGTCGATGTCGAAGTCGCGGACATCCACGCCGTCGATGGTTACTGCACCGGCTGTGACGTCGTACAGGCGGGGGACCAATTGAAGCAGCGCGCTCTTGCCGCTTCCCGTGATGCCCACCAAGGCCATGGTTTCGCCGGGACGGATGTCCAGGGTGATGTCGTGCAGGAGGGTGCCGCCGTCGTCGAACCCAAAACCTGCATGGTCAAAGCGCAAGGCACCCTTGACGGTTTCCGGCACCACGGCCGTCTCCGGGGAGGTGATGGTGTTCTCGGTGTCCATGACCTCGAAATGCCGGTCCAGCGCGGTCTTGGCCGTGAGCGCCATGGCCAAGAGCATGCCGGAAAATTCAACCGGGGTAGCCACCACGGCTGCGGTCGCGAAAAAGGCGACCAAGGCACCAATGCTGAGCTGACCGCTCGCGGCGAGCATGACGCCAACCACCAGCCCGACACCCAAGGCGAGTTCCGGCAGCAGTGTCACCACCAAGGTGAAACCGGCCTGCTGCTTGGCTTTCGCGATCTCCGTCTGGCGCAGTTCCTCAGCCTGGCCATTGAAGTTCTCCAGTGCCTCGCGGCTCCGTCCGAACGCCTTCAGGACACGGATTCCGTGGACGGATTCCTCAACGGTGGTGGCGAGGTCGCCGGCCTGGTCCTGGCTGAGCCGGGCCACCAGGCTGAAGCGCCGCCGGAACCGGAAAGAATTGATCATGATCGGCACCGCGGCGGCGAGGAAGATGAGCGCCAGCTGCCAGCTCATGGAGAACATCACGCCGACGCCGATGATCACCGTCAGTGTCGTGACCACCAGCATGATCGCGCCGAACGCCATCCAACGGCGCAGGAAGCTGAGGTCCGTCATGGCGCGGGAGAGCAGCTGCCCGGAACCCCAGCGGTCATGGAACGCCACCGTGAGCTCCTGCAGGTGCCCGTAAAGGGTCACGCGCATCCGGGTCTCCACGGTGGTGGCCGGGTTGATCACGAACTGGCGGCGCAGAGCCACCAGTCCTGCTTCGGCGATGCCCAGAGCAAGGATCACGACGGCGGCAATCCAGACGGCGTCCGTGGAACCGCCGGGCTGCAAGGAGTTGTTGACCAAGACCCGCAGGACTTGCGGGATGGTGAGCGCGACAATGCTGGCCAGCAAGGCGCAGATCAGGCCCATGAAGAGGCGCGGGAGGATGGGCCGTACGTGAGGGTACAGGCGGCCGACGGAGGTGAAAAATGACGTTTGCTTGGACATGCCCGCTTCTCAACAGCTGGATCTTCAGATGGTGCGGATGTAGTTTCCCGTAGCAACTACCCTATGCCATGGCGTGATTCGTTTCACAGGACCACGCACCCCAGGTGAAATGTTTGACCCAGTTATTGGGAATCGTAATGCTGCCCGCAGTTCAGCTGCGGGCTGTGAGCGTCAGCAGTACAGCCTCCGGGCGGCACGCGATGCGGACCGGGGCGAAGCGGGAGGTGCCGATGCCGCCCGAGACGTTCACCGGCGTCGTGAATCCATCGCTTTCCCAATCGTGGAGGCCTTTGGCCCGCCAGGTGGGGAGGTCGCAGTTGGAGACCAAGGCGCCGTAGCCGGGGATGCAGATCTGGCCGCCGTGAGTGTGACCGGCGATGATCAGGTCAGCGCCCGCCTGCGTGAAGTGGTCCAGCACGCGTTGGTACGGAGCATGGATCACGGCGACTTTGAGGTGCGGCCGGGCATCCTGGTTTACAGTGCCGCGGGGCCAGCCTGCGTAGCGTTCGCGGCCCAAGTGGGGATCGTCGACGCCCGAGAAGTCGAACCGCAGGCCGTTGAGCACCACGGACTGGGCGCGGTTGGTGAGGTCGATCCAGCCACTCATGCCGAAGGCCGAGCGGAGCTTGGGCCAGTCGAGCTGGAGGGGCTCGGTTTTAGGTTTCGAAGGACCACGGAAGTAGCCCGCCGGGTTCTTGATCCGCGGCGCGTAGTAGTCGTTGGAACCTGGAACGAAGACCCCGGGGAACTCCATCAGGGGCCTCAAGGCCTGGATGAGGGGGTCAATGGCCTTGGTGTGGCTCAAGTTGTCGCCCGTGTTGACTACAAGATCGGGTTTGAGGTCCGCCAGGGAATGCAGCCATTGCGTCTTCTTGACTTGGCCGGGGACAAAGTGGATGTCGCTCAGGTGCAGGACACGAAGGGGTGCCGAGCCCTCGGGGAGAATTGGCAACGTTTCGTGGCGGACCTCGAACTGGTCCTTTTCCCACCACCCGTAGGCGGCAGCCGCTGTACCTGCGGCTGCCCCGACGGCTGCAGTGACGGCAAAACCGCGCCCGAAAGAACGGGCGCGGTTTGCCAGTGAATCAGCGAACGTCACTCGTTAGTCCTTGCCGGGGGCGTCGCCGCTGTTTCCATTGCCGTTACCGTTGTTGCCGGTTCCGGTGGACGGCGCGGGGTTTGGTGCCTGCTTCGGCGCGGACGGCGTGGTGTTCGACGGCGTGTTGTTGCGTTGCGGTGTCGGCGCACCAGTCAGGTTGGACGGCGGCTGCTGGAACGGGTTGGTGCCGTAGGCCGGAGCGACGGCCAACATGTAGTTGGTGAACTGCGGGCCGGCGATCATATAGCCGTCGATGGACGGGTAGAACTTGCCGTTCACGGTGAGGTTGCGTCCGTAGCGAGACTGATTACCCAAAGGATCACCGAACCAGGAAGCAGTTGCAAGACCGCTGGTGTAGCCAACAACCCAAGTGGAGCCGTTTGAGTCGTTCGTGCCTGTTTTGGCAGCCACCGGGAAGTTGTTTTTTGTTGAAAGGGATGGCCTGATCAGCGAACCGGAACCTGAATTCAGCACTTCCTGCATCGCATAGGCCACACCACGAGCCACCTCGGGCTTCACGGCGTCCTTGCAGCTGGAGGACTGCGCGGGGAGGTCAGCTCCCGACTGGTCCTTCACTGAGGTGATGGCGATGGGTGCACAGTACTTACCATCGGCTGCGAACGTCGCGAAGGCGGTAGCCATGGTCAAAGGAGCTGTCTGGGTTGAACCGATCAGGTTGGCCAGAGTTGTCATGGGGACCTTGGGATTTGGGTCCGTGATTTTGCCTGTGTTGTCGCGGGCGGGGAGGCCGCCATGAATGCCTGTGGCGTCAACGATGCCTTGGATCCCGCACAGATCAACTTGGGCCGCTGAGGCAAACGTGGCTGTGTTAATCGAATTTTTGAGGCCGTACAGGACGGTCATGTTCCTGTAGTAGCCCTCGTCTGAGTTCTGTAGGTCGAAGGTCCCATTTGTTGAGTCGTACCAGCCGACGGTAGGCGCGGGGCATGTGTTCTTCCAAGGGAAGTTCTGCGGATACCTGCGAACGGCCGCATTGACATTGGTTTCCATCGACTTCCCCTCATTCAGCCACTGGGCGAACGTGAAGGGTTTCATCGTGGAACCGGGCTGGAACCCACCGATGCCGTTGAGGTCGTTGCCGTTGGCGTCGACCACATCAACGTTGAAGTTCTGGGTCTGATCGAACTTGCCCTCTTGAGGGAGCCACACGGTGTTCTGAGCCATGCTGACGATCTGTCCCGTGCCCGGCTGGACAGAGACGATTGAGGCGCCCCACTTGTCCGGGTTGGCACCCGCCGTGGCGTCAACCTGCTGCTGAGCCACGTTCTGGGCAGTCGGATCGAGGGTGGTCTGGATGGTCAGGCCGCCGCGCATAACGCGCTTTTCGCGTTCCTCCGTGGTGTCACCGTAAGCCGGGTTGTTCAGCAGGAGGTGCAGAACATAATCGCAGAAGTACGGAGCCATGGTGGCGTAGGCGCAACCCTGGCGGGCCGGGGTTACCTTGGTGGTCACGGGCGTGGCGACAGCTTCGTCGTACTGGGCCTGGGTGATCTTCTTCTGGGCCAGCATGGCGTTCAGGACAAGGTCGCGCCGCATCTTCGAGTTGTCCGGGTTGGTGATCGGATCGAAGGCAGACGGGCTGTTGACCAGGCCGGCAAGCAGCGCAGCTTGGGGAAGCGTCAGGTCTTTGGCGGTGGTGCTGAAGAAGAACTTGGACGCAGCTTCGATGCCGTAGGCATCGCGGTTGAAGAACACGATGTTGAGGTAGCCCTCAAGGATCTGCTCCTTGGAGAACTTCTTCTCCAGGGCGATCGCGAGCTTCATTTCGCGGAGCTTGTCGCCCACGCCCTTGTTAACACCGTTGAGGAGGACGTCGTCACCCTTGCCCGACGCCACCAGTGACTCGTTGATGACGTTGTTCACGTACTGCTGGGTGATGGTGGACGCACCCTGCTTGTTGCCGCGGGCGGTGCTCACCAGTGCTCGCATGATGCCGGTGGTGTCGATTCCGCCGTGCTCATAAAAACGGCTGTCCTCGATGGCGATGACAGCGTCCTTGATGAAAGGGCTCATGGAATCCAGCGGAACCTTGGTGCGGTTCTCTGCGTAGATCGAGGCGATCGGCGTACCGTCTTTCGCCAGGATCGTGGTGTTCTGGCTGGGCGGATCCACTTGCAGTTCCGCCGGCAGAGTGTCAAAGAACTGGATTGAACCACTTGCGGCACTGCCCGAGACGGCAGCGGCGGGGACCAAAAGTCCCGCCACCAGGACGCCACAGATCGCACTCACGCCAAGGAAACCTAAAATCTTTCCGAGGGTGGTGGCAGTATCGAATATGGGGTTCTTGCGAGTCACCATGTTTTCCAGTTTACCGGCAAGGGCTAGGCTTTCTGTCATGACCAAATGGGAGTACGCCACGATTCCGCTCATTATTCACGCCACCAAGCAGATCCTGGACCAGTGGGGCGAGGACGGCTGGGAGCTTGTCCAGGTTGTCGGCGGCCCCGATGGCAAGGGCCTTGTCGCATACCTTAAGAGGGAGAAGCAGTAACCATGACCACCCCCGCAGAAACCACCTCTCCCGCGGAATCCGGCGCCCCGACGTCGGCCGTTGAGCAGCGTCTCGCCGAGCTCGGACTGACCCTTCCCGAGGTCGCCGCCCCCGTAGCCGCCTACGTCCCTGCCGTCGTGTCCGGCAACTACGTTTACACGTCCGGACAGTTGCCCTTTATTAACGGCAAACTCGAAGCTACGGGCAAGGTGTCCTTGGGCGAGTTGGGTGCCTCGGACGAGGCAACTGTTGATCCCGAAGAAGCCAAGCGCTACGCCGCCGTCTGCGCCATTAACGCACTGGCTGCCGTCAAGAGCGTCATCGGCGACCTCGATCGCGTAACCCGCATCGTGAAGGTCGTCGGATTCGTATCCTCCGAACCCACCTTCACCGGCCAGCCCGGCGTCATCAACGGTGCGTCGGAACTTCTCGGACAGGTATTCGGCGACGCCGGCATCCACGCACGTTCCGCCGTCGGCGTTTCCGTGCTGCCCCTCGACTCTCCCGTAGAGGTCGAGCTCATCGCTGAATTCAGCTAAGGAACCGGTTCACCCAATTGCCGCAGCTTGCCCGCCGATTGTTTGTCCTCCCTCCCGAACTTGAGGGGGCAGCACAAAACTGGCTTGAACTCGGCGAGCGGACCCCCAGGGCCGCCCGCTACGCATCATCCGTTGTTCTTCTGCGCGACTCGCCCTCCGGCTTGGAGACCTGGCTTGGATACAGGCCAGGCTCCTCGCCGTTGGGCGTTGTGGCGTTCCCGGGCGGTTCCCTGGACCCGTCCGACGACGACCCCGTCGGTTGGGTGGGCCCCTCACCCCAGCATTGGGCTGAGCAGATGGGAACAGACGACGTCGGACTCGCCCGCCGTCATGTGGTGGGTGCCATCCGTGAACTGTTCGAAGAAACGGGCGTCCTGTTGGCCGGACCCGACGCTTCCTCCACAGTGGAGGCCAACTCCACTGTGGACTGGATGCGTGCCCGCGAAGCCGTGGCCTCCCAGGAGAAGTCCTTCACGGAGATGCTCACCAAGCGTGGGCTTTCCCTGCGGACGGATCTGCTGAAGCCGCTGGTTAACTGGCTCAGTCCGGACTTTGCGCACACCCGCTTCAACACCCGGTACTTTGCCGCAACCGTGCCGGTGAACCAGCAGCCCAGCATCCTTGGCAGCAAAGGTGTGTGGGGCCGATGGGTGTCCGCGGCAGAGGCCATTGCCCTCCGCGAGACGTCCGCCCTCGGCGACGAAATCGCCCAGCCAAACACTGTGGGCCTGGCCCTTGGGCAGCTTTTGGTGCCGGGCTCCGAAATCATGCTGGAAAAGATGGCCCACGCCAACGGGTGCATCGCGTACCTGAGCTACAAGCGCAAAGCCCACGTCTACCAGCCCAAACTGGTGGACGAGGGCGGCATCCTGATGCTCGAAGTCGAAGCCGCCAAGACCGTCGCGGGGGAGCCACAGCGCGAACGCTGACGCTTGCTCACGTTCCGCGTGTTTGAGCCTGACCCTTGCTCACGTTCCGCGTGCTTGAGCCTGATGCTCCCTCACGTTCCGCGTGCTTGAGCCTGACGCTTGCTCACGTTCCGCGTGCTTGAGCCTGACGCTTGCTCACGTTCCGCGTGCTTGAGCCTGACGCTTACTCACTGGACAACAAAAAAGCCGCCCCGGTTCCAAACCGGGGCGGCTTTTCTTGCGCTTTAGCGTGAACGCTGGCGGAGGCGCTGCATGTCGAGAATGACGACGGCGCGGGCTTCCAACCGCAGCCAGCCACGCTGGACGAATTCGGCCAGTGCCTTGTTGACGGTCTCGCGGGAAGCGCCCACAAGCTGGGCCAGTTCTTCCTGCGTGAGCTCGTGGGCAACCAGGACGCCGTCGGTGGCCGGGCGGCCGAAGCGGTCGGCCAAGTCCAGAAGTGCCTTGGCCACGCGGCCGGGTACATCGGAGAAGACGAGGTCGGAGAGGGAGTCGTTGGTGCGGCGCAGGCGGCGGGCCAGTGCCTGCAGCAACTGTGCGGAGACCTCGGGACGCGTGCGAAGCAGTGCGTTCAGGCTCTCGTTCTTGAGGCCGGCAAGGCGGGTCTCGGAGACAGCCGTGGCCGTTGCCGTACGGGGGCTGGGGTCGAACAACGCCATTTCGCCGAAGAGTTCGCCCGGGCCGAGGATGGCCAGCAGGGACTCGCGGCCGTCGGGGGAGGTGCGGCCGAGCTTCACCTTGCCGGAAACGATGAAGTAGAGCTGGTCACCCTGGTCGCCTTCGCGGAACACGGAAGCCCCGCGTGAAAGGTCCACCTCTGTGAGTTCGTCCGTCAGCAAGCGGAATGCGTCGTCGTCAAGGGTGGCGAAGAGGGGTGCGCGGCGCAATACCTCGATGTCCATGAAATCTCCTGAATATAAGTTTCGGTCGTGGCGCTCCAGCCATTGTTTCAGAATTTTTGAGCTTCTGTGACGTACTTGGCACGCGAAACGCTGAAATGGCGCGGGTTTGGGGCGTTCCAGGCCCCAAACGACGGCACGAAAGAGGCGTAAGACCGCCCTGCCGAGGTGATGTGACTAACGGTTGGCTGTCAGGGTGCACAACTACAATTGGCGCTACCCGGCTATGAGGAGCATTGGTGTTTGGCTTGACGATATTGGATTTGGCATTGATCTTGATGCTCCTGTCCTACCTGATCTATGGCCTGCGCAACGGCTTTATGGTCACTTTGGGCGGAATTGCAGGATTCATTGTTGGCGCCATCGCCGCGTTCATTGCCGTACCTCTCGTCAGCAACTGGGTGACCGACAGCGGTTGGAGGCTGACCGCCACGGTGGGTGCCGCCGTCGTACTTATCGCGTTGGGACATGGGCTGGGAACCATGATCGGGCGCAAAATCCGCCACGCGGTGCGGATCAAGCCGCTGCATGCCGTGGACCGGCTGATCGGTGGCGTCGTGAGTGTGGTGGTTGCCGCGCTGGTGATGTCCATGTTGGCCTTCAGCATCAGTTCTTTGGGCGTGCCGTTCGTGTCGCAGCAGCTGGCGGAATCCCGCGTCATCCGCTACATCGACAACATCACGCCCACACCGGTCAAGAGCACCATGGCGCAGTTGCGCTCCACGGTGATCGGCGACGGCATTCCGAAGCTCATTGAAGGCATCGGCCCCGTCACGCCCGTGCCCGTTCCCAATGCATCCACGGACACCCCTGCGTTGAACCAGGCCGCGGAATCCGTACTGAAGATTGCCGGTACGGCCTTCGAATGCGGCCAGAACCAGACCGGGTCCGGATTCGTCGTATCGCCCGGGCGCGTCGTCACCAACGCGCACGTGGTGGCGGGCGTGTCGCAACCCGTTGTGGAAGTTCCCGACGGCGGTGCGTTGCCGGGTCGCGTGGTCTACTTCGACCCCCAGCGGGACATTGCGGTCCTGGCCGTGGACGGACTGCAGTCCAGCCCTCTGCCTCTGAGCCCGGACCTGCCTGACGGAAGCCCCGCCGCTTTCGCCGGCTACCCGCACGGCGGCCCGTTCCAGTCCAAGCCCGCCACGGTGCAAGGAATTTCGCCCATTTTGGTGCCGGACATTTATGGCAACAATCCTTCCCCGGAGCTCGTGTACAAGCTTGCTGGCGACGTTCAACCGGGCAACTCCGGCGGCCCATTGCTGACGATGCAGGGCCAAGTGGCGGGCCTGATCTTCGCCAAGACCACCACGGACGCCGCCCTGGGATTCGCCTTGACCATGACCGATCTGGAACCGGTAGCGGCCCAGGCTCCCGGACTCAGCGAATCGGTCTCCGCCGGGCAGTGCACCCGCAAGTAGCGGCTCTTCTCTCACATGGTGAGTGTTTTAGCTTGGTGCTCTCTCATACTTTGGTCGTGATTCCCGGACACCCGCGAGCAGCTATAGATTGGGAGCCATGACTGAAGCCACCCCCGCCACCGAAGCCGGTCGCGGCACCATCCTTGTGATCAATGGACCCAACCTCAACCTTCTGGGCACGCGCGAACCCGAGAAGTACGGAACCTCCACGCTGGCCGACGTCGAGCAACTCGCCATGACGGCAGCCGCGGCCCACGGGTTCACCGTTGACTGCGTGCAGTCGAACCACGAAGGCGACCTCTTGGATGCGATCCATGCAGCCCGCGGAACCGCCGTCGGAATCGTCATCAATGCCGGGGCCTTCACGCACACGTCCGTGGCTCTCCGCGATGCCCTCGCGGCGGTGCAGCTGCCCGCCGTCGAGGTCCACATCACCAACGTCCACCAGCGCGAAGAGTTCCGCCACCACTCGTACCTCTCCGGCGTCTGCAACGCGGTCATCGCCGGTGCCGGGGTCCTGGGCTACAAGCTGGCCATCGAGTACCTGGCAGAGGCTGTCTAAACCCCTGCCGGTGAGCGAGGGTTCCCGGGAAGCCCGTGAGATGTGAGCTAGGGTTCCCGGGAAGCCTGTGGGATGTGAGTGAGGGTCAGAGGGTGGTGAAACGCAGGAGGACTGCGTGCTCCGGGTTCAGGACGGGCATCGGCAGCCCCACTTCGCCCAGGAACCGCCCGGTAGCCTCTGCCCCGGAAGCCAACCACGGTGCCGGCTTGGCCTCGATGAACGTGTGTCCGTAGTCGGCATCGACGGGGGTCGGGAACAGAAGCTCCACCCGGTAGGAACGTAGAGGATCCAACCCCGGGATCGCCACCCGCCCGATGCGCTCGGCGAAGCTCGTCGCCGTCTTGACCACAGCGAAAAGCGCCGCGGTGGCACCCGCTGGAGTGCCGCCGTCGTGCTCTGAAGCCACGACGCCGTGCACCATCAGTGACTCGTCCGGCACGTCTGCCCGCACCATCCGCCCACTGTGGATCAACGCGCGGTGGTCCTTGTACAAGGCGATGAAGCGCTTGAGCTCCTCGCGATCAGCCCCCGTGACAGAGCGGACGTCCCACTCCATCCCGAAGTGACCGAACAAGGCCGTGATGGCGCGGAACGAAAGGTCGTGGGTGCGTCCGGTCGTATGGGACGTCGCCGGCCCAATGTGCCCGCCGACCAGTTCGGGCGGAACCACCAGGCCGGTCCAGCGCTGGATGGTTTGCCGTTCAAGGGCGTCGTTGCAATCCGAAGCCCAGATCCGGTCCGTCCGCTCCAGGATCCCGAGGTCCACGCGGGCGCCTCCGGAGGAACAACTCTCGATTTCCACGGTGGGGTGCGCCGCCCGGAGGGCATCGAACAACCGGTAGGCGGCCAAGGTCTGCTCATGAACCGAGGCGCGGCCGCCATGACCGTGTTCCAGGAGATCCCGGTTCTGGTCCCATTTGAGGTAGCTGATGGTGTTTTCGCGCAGCAGGGTGTCGATCCGGTCGTAGACGTACTGCCAGGCTTCGGGATTGACGAGGTCGATGACGTGCTGCTGGCGCCATTCGAGCGGAAGCCGGCCGCCGTCCTTGTACGAAGCAGCGGATGGGCCCACGATCCACTCGGGATGCTCACGGGCAATGTCCGAATCCAGGTTCAGCATTTCCGGCTCCACCCAGAGCCCGAATTCCATACCGCGGGACGTCACGGCGTCGATCAAAGGAGTGAGGCCGGCGGGCCACAAAGTCTCATCCACGTACCAGTCACCCAGTCCGGCGTTGTCGGACCGACGCCCCCGGAACCAGCCGTCGTCGAGGACGAACCGCTCAACACCGAGCTCGGCAGCAGAACCCGCCAGTTCGATCAACGTGTCCAGGCTGTGGTCGAAGTAGACCGCCTCCCAGGTGTTGAGGACCACTGGGCGCGGTGTGCCCACATGGTGCGGACGCGAGCGGAACCAGCTGTAAAACGCCTCGCTGATGCCGTCCAGCCCACGGTCGGAGTAGGCAGCAAACAGCGCAGGCGTCGTGTAACTTTCGCCGGGCTGCAAGACGACTTCAGCGGATCCAAGCAGCTCGGATCCACCCACCATGGTCCGGCCATCGGCAACGCTGTCGGCAAACTGCTCGTGATTGCCGCTCCACGCCAGGTGAGTGGCCCACACTTTGCCGTGGCGGTTGCCAAAGCCCGCGGTCCCGGCGGCAAGAAGCAGCGACGAATCGTGGCCTGTGCGGCCGTGGCGTCCGGTGCGGACCCAGGTTCCTTGCTGGATCGCCCGCCGCTGCGGGTGCCGTTCACGGCACCAGCGCCCGGTCAGGTCCAGGAGTTCGACGGCGTCCGGCGCCACCGGGAGCATGGTTGCCAGCTCATCCACCTGGAAAGGCGACGAGCCGTCGTTGGTGGCAGTGTGCCGCATTTCGAGAAGCCCGCCCGGGTGCAAGGTGAGGTTGCTGGTCACCGAGATGCCGGCGTCGGGATCTGACTGAAGCACGACGGCGGTGCTGCCGTCGGTCGTCGCACGCACCACGCGCAGGCGAACGGAGAAGTCAAAGCCGGGTACGCCGTCGGTGATGCGGTGGCCGCGGAGCCCTTGCCTGCCCTGCCACGATGACGATGCCTGGGGGAGGAGCCCGGCGGGGACATTGGCGTCGATGGACGACGGCGGGATGGGTTCGTTGAGGATGGCAAGGTCCGGCAGGGAATCGCCCAGATCTGCTCCCCAGTGGGTGATCTCAGCCTCTCCACGGTGGGTGCTGATCACCAGGCTGGTACCTGCGGAACGGAGATGGAGCGGTTGCATGTTGTGAGTCACTTTCAGCTGGGGTGGGCTCTGGGCCCTGGACGAAAGAGATGTGGGGCCCGTTCTGCGCGCCTGAGGGGCGTCAGAGTGCGCAGAGCGGGCCCCACAACGGGAGGGTTGTTACTACTTCGCGAAGAGTGCGTTGACTTGCTCGTTGGCGGCTGTCAGCGAGCTGGCCGGAGCCTTGCCGGCGAGCACCGCGTCCACGGCAGGCTTCATGATTCCGGAAACCTTGGAGGCGTTGTCCGTGATCGGGAGCATGAAGGTGGTCTTGTCCTTCACATGCTGGGTGAAAGCGCTGACGTCCACGTTCTTGGCCTTGAAGGCGTCTGCGGCCTTCTCGGAGGAGGTGGTGATGGCCGGGAAGACAACAGCCTTCGAAGCTACGATGTCCTGGCAGGCGGCGGAGCCGAGGTATTCCACCCACTTGACGGCGGCGTCCTTCTTCTTGGTGCCGGCCCACACGGAATCGGCCAGGCCGTTGAACATGGAAGCGCGCTTGCCGTCGGGGCCTTGGGGCGTGGGGGCGATGCCGAGGTCGATGCCCTTGTAACTGGTGTACTGGCCGATCATCCAGGAGCCGTTGCTGTTGATGGCGGCCTTGCCTGCACCAAAGTTGTCGGCGGCGTTGGCGCCAACGGTGGTTTCAAGCTTGGGCATGTAGCCCTTCGCAGCGAGCGAGGCCCACCAGCCGATGGTGTCCTGGAGCTTTTTGTCGTCGTAGTTGAAGTGGGTGCCCCAAGGGTTCTTGTCTGTGGTGGTCCAGCCGGTGGTGGCCGACAGGTAGCTCCACTGGGTCTGGCCGGCGTTCTCGGCATCGGAACCCGGGAGGCCCAATCCGTAGACGGCAACGTTGTCCTTGTCGAAGCCGGCTTCGTCGCCGCGCTTGCCGTTCTTGTCGACCGTGAGGTGGGCGATGACCTTCTCGTACGTGCCGCCGTCCTGCGCGTTCCAGGTCAGGGAGCCCATTTGTTCCGGGGTGATGCCGGCGTCGGCGGCCATTTTCTGGTTGTAGAACAGTGCCACGGTGTCCCAGTCCTTGGGCAGGCCGTAGCGCTTGCCGTCCTGGCCCACCCAGAGGTCAGCTAGGCCTTCGTTGTACTGGGAAAGGTCCACGTTGTCCTTCGAGACTGCGTCATCGAGGGCCACCAGCTGCTTGGTCTTGAGGAAGTCCGGGTACTTGGACAGGTGGTCCGTGAAGACGTCCGGTGCAGTACCGGAGGCCATGCCGTTGGTGAGCTTGGACCAGTAGTCGTCCCAACCGGTCTGGGTGATCTTGACGGTGATGTCCGGGTTGGCTTTGGTGAAGTCGGTTGCGCACTGCTGGTAGGCGGGGAGCTGGTTGGCGTCCCAGAGCCAGTAGTTGATCTCGCCCTTGGCAGAGTCTCCGCCGGAACTGCCTCCGGAGTTTCCGCCGGAGCAGGAGGACAGCGCGAGGACGGCGGCTGCCGCGACGGCGACGGCGCCGATTGCCTTCTTGTTCATCATGGTTGGTCCTTTCAGGACTGGATGGGTGCGTGCCGGCGCATGCCGGTTTCCGCGTGAGCAGGTGGAGAGAGCTATTTGGTGCCGTTGAAGCCGATGGAATTGACGATCCGCTTGCCGAAGATGGCGAAGAGGATCAGCACGGGCGTGGCGGACACGAGCGTTGCGGCCATGAGCCCGGACCAGTCCGGAGCGCCTTGCGGGGACTGGGATTTGAAGACTCCCAGTCCCACGGTGAGCACCCTGGATTCCTCGGAGGTGCCTACGAGCAGGGGCCAGAAGTATTCGTTCCACTGACCCATGAAGGTCAGCAGCGCCAGGGTCGCGATCGGGGCAGCGGCGTTGGGCATGATGATCTGGAAGAAGATCCGCCAGTGCTTGGCGCCGTCGAGCATCGCAGCTTCTTCCACTTCCCTGGACATGTTCAGGAAGAACTGGCGCATGAAGAAGATCGCGAACGGCGTCATGAACAGGTACGGCAGCACGAGTCCGAGCATGGAATTGAGCAGGCCCAGGTTCTTCACGAGCAGGAAATTGGGCAGGGCGGTGAAGATCGGCGGGACGAGCATGGTGGCAAGGAACAAGGAAAAGACCGCGTCGCGCCCTTTCCACCGCAGCCGGGAGAATGCGTAGGCGGCCATGGAGCTGAAGAACACCGCGCAGGCTGTCGTGATGCCGGCGAAGAGCAGGGAGTTCCACAGGTACTGCCAGAAATTGATCGAGGCGCCGGAGCCGCCTTCTGCGATGGCTTCGGAGGCCGTCTGGAGGCCGAAGACCCGCTTGAACGCACCCAGGTTGAAGTCGGCCGGGAGCAGGTTGGCGGAGTTGGCGGCGAGGGAGCCGTTGGAGGACAGGGCCGTGCGCAGCACCCAGTAGAAGGGCAGGATGCTGACGGCGATGGCAAGGGTGAGGAGGGTCAGGGCGATGGCGCGGCGCCAGTTGAAGGGGCGGCTGAACGGGCGACGGCGGCCGGTGTTCGTGGGTGAGGTGAAAGTGGTCATGGCGTGTCCTTAGTCCAGGTCCGACTGGTTGCCGCGGAGGAATTTCATCTGGATAAAAGCGACGATGGCAAGGATGAGGAAGAGGATGACAGCCAGGGCGGATCCGTAGCCGAAGTCCTGCTCGTTGAAGGCGCGCTGGTAGATGTAGAACTGCAGCACGCGGGTGGCGTTGACGGGACCGCCGGCCGTGGTGACCGCGACGGTGTCGAAAACCTGGAAGGAACCGATCACGGTTACTACCAGGACCAGTACCAGAACGGGTCGCAGCAGCGGGAGGGTGATCCGCCAGAAAGTGTTCATGGCCTTGGAACCATCGATGCTGGCGGCTTCGTAGACACTGTTCGGGATGGCCTGGAGTCCGGCGAAGATCAGGAGGGCTGTGTAACCCATGTGCCGCCAGGTGTTGATGAGTGCTTGGGTGGGGATGGCCCATTGCTCGCTGCCGAAGAAGGCTACGCGGGGCAGTCCGGTCCATTCGATGATTTGGTTGATGATGCCGATCTGGTAGTCGAGCATCCAAAACCACAGGAGGGCCGCGATGACGTTTGCCATCAGGTACGGCATCAGGAGCGCACCGCGGATGATGGTCGACTTTGCGACGCGGTGCATCAGGATTGCCAGGCCCAGGGCCAGCGCCGTCTGAAGGACGATGTTGATCACTACGTATTCCGCCGTGACGCTCAAGGCGTTCCAGAACAGCGGATCCTTCGCAATGCGTTCGTAGTTCCGTGCGCCGATCCATTCCGGGTCGCCGAGGATGCTGTACTCGGTGAAGCTGAGGTAGATGCCCCGGATGGTGGGGACGAGGTAGAAGAGGATCAATCCGACCATCGCTGGAGCTATGAAGAAGAGTGCGACCTTCAGGTCTCCGATGCCGCGGAACCCGTCGGATGGTTTTCCCCGCTTCCGTGACTTCCGCGGCGCCTTGGCCGAGAGCCCCGGATCCGGTTGCTTGGTGAGCGTGGTCATCGTCGACCCTTTCGTGGGAGTGATGCTGGTAACAACTGGAGGCGAATCTACACGAGTAGATTTTGGCTTGGCAAGAGCTGACGCAAGATTTTGATGAAAAATGTTCAGAAATGTTGTTTCTGTTGACTCGTGTAGATCGTGATGCGAAACTCGTCCGTACGTGTCATGCGACAGACAAACGGCTGCACCCGTAGCCACAGGAAAGGTAAACAATGACGTTTTCGATAGGTGTTGTGGGCGCCGGGCAGTTCGGCAGCCAGTTCGCCCACCTCTTCAAGCTCCACCCCGGTGTCAGCGAGGTCTACGCGGTGGACGAGCTGCCTGAACGCGCCGCCGCAGCGCAGGAGCGCTGGGGGCTGGACGGCACCATGGCCTCCTTCGAGGATCTGTTGGAGTCCGACGTCGATGCTGTCGCCATCTTCACGCAGCGGTGGACGCACGGGCCCTTGGTGGAGCAGGCCCTCCGGGCCGGAAAGCACGTCTACTCAGCGGTTCCCATGGCCATCTCCGAAGAAGAGATCGAGCGCATCATCGAGGCCGTCCGCGAGACGAAACTGGTCTACGCCATGGGCGAGACCAGTTACTACAACCCCGCCACTGTCTTCGCCCGGCAGCAGCACCAAGCCGGCAAATTCGGCCGGATCTTCTACACCGAGGGCGACTACGTCCACGACATGGACCTCGGCTTCTACGAGGCCTACCAGTACAGTGGCGGGGAACGGTGGAAGGAAACTGCCAGCTACCCGCCCATGCTCTATCCCACGCACGCCATCGGCGGGGTCTTGGGCGCCGTGCCCGGACATGCGGTCAGCGTGAGCTGCATCGGGGTCAAGGACCAGCGGGGCGACGGCGTCTTCGACAAGGACGTCAGCATGTTCGCCAATGACTTCTCCAACGCGACCGCACTGTTCGAAATGAACGACGGCGGTGCGATGCGGACCAACGAGATGCGCCGCGTGGGCTACCCCTCGCACATCCGGGAGTCCCGGTTCCGCTTCTTCGGCACCGAAGCCAGCTTCGAGCAACTGGCAACCACCACAGTGTGGCAGGACAAGTCCACCGTGGAGGACGTATCCGAGCAGGTGGAAACGAAGCCCACCATGTCCGCCGACGATCCCTCACTGGCTGACGTGGCTCCGGAGCTGCGGGACGCCTTCATCTCAGGACTGGCCCCGGTTCACGACCAGTCCCGCCTCCCGGAAGAGTTCCTCGGGGCGCCCAATGGACACGAGGGCAGCCACCAATTCCTGGTGGACGACTTTGTGACGGCCGTGAACAACCGCAGCCTTCCGCCGGTCAACGCTTGGGTGGCTGCCCGCTTCACCCTTCCCGGCATCGTGGCCCACGAGTCCGCACTTCGGGGCGGGGAGCGTCTTCCCATCCGCGACTTCGGTGATGCTCCCGTGGAGTAGCTAGCATTTACCCCATGACAACAACAGCTGTACAAACCCCGCGCGGCCCGGTTACACGCAAAGACGTGGCCCGGTACGCCGGGGTGAGTACCGCCGTCGTGAGTTATGTGGTGAACGGTGGGCCCAAGAACGTGGCCCCGGCAACGGAAGCCAAAGTCCGCGAAGCCATCCGCGTCCTCGGCTACCGGCCCAACGCCGCGGCGCGCGCGCTGAAGCTGGGTTCCAGCGAAACCATCGGCGTGGTGGTGCCGGACAACACCAACCCGTTCTTCACCCAGCTTGCCCACGCGGTGGAGGACGCCGCGGCCGAACTTGGCTTCGGCATGGTGCTGACGAACTCGGACGGAAGCCTGACCCGCGAACGCAAGAACATCCGGACCCTCGCTGCCCGGCAGGTGGATGGGGTGTTCCTGGCCAGCTGTGTGTTCGATCCCGACGTCACCGAGTTGGAAGCCTCGGAAATCCCGGCTGTCCTCCTGAACAACGCAGGATCCCCGCCCGGCTTCAACAGCGTCGGAGTCGATCTGGAGGCCGGGGCACGGGCGGCGGTGGGTCACCTGATCGGCCATGGACACCGCAACATCGGCCTGGCAATCGGTACCAACACAGGCAACCAGCTGGATGGCCGTGAGGTCGGCTGGCTCGCCGCCCTGCGCGAGGCCGGGTTGCCGGACGGTCCGATGCTCCACGGACCCTTCAGCCGTCCCGGAGGCTACGAAGTGGGCAAGCGGTTCCTCTCCATGGCGAACCGTCCCACCGCCATCTTTGCCAGCAATGACATGCAGGCCATCGGCATTCTTCGCGCCCTCCACGAAGCCGGTGTCCGGGTTCCCGACGAGTTGGCCCTGGTCTCGTTCGATGGCTCCCTGGACGCCGAATACAGTTGGCCGGCCCTCACCACGGTTGCCCAGCCGGTCAAGGCGATGGCACAAGCGGCAGTCCGGGCCCTGGTGGGCAAGGGGCGCGGCGAGGAACTGCAGCACCAGATCCTGCCTACCGAGCTCATCATCCGGCAGTCGTGCGGCTGTCAATAGCTCCGCCGAGGTGGCATTTGATGACAATGTTTGATGGGCGGTTTCAGCTTGCTAGTGCAACACCATCGATTAGTTTGGTCAGTCTTTCAGTTGGGGTGTCCCATTGGAGTGTTTGACGCGGTCGGATGTTGAGCAGGTGCTGGGTGTGGGCGAGTTCTTCGTCGCTGACCTGGTTGAAGTTCGTGCCTTTGGGGTGGATATCGCGGACCAGTCCGTTGGTGTTCTCGTTCGTGCCGCGTTGCCAGGGTGAGTGCGGGTCACAGAAGAACAGCTGGCAGCCGGTCGCTACTGTGAACTTGGCGTGTTGAGCCATTTCCGTGCCTTGGTCCCAGGTGATCGTTTTAAGGATCGCCTGGGGCAGGGTGTGGATCATTTTCTGCATGACCTCGATGACCGTCGCGCTGTCCCTGGCTCCCGGCAGCCGGCCCAGCAAAGTGAACCGTGAGGAGCGCTCGACCAAGGTGACGATCCCGGAGTTACCGGGACCCACGACCAAATCACCTTCCCAATGGCCGGGCACGGCCCGGTCCTGGACTTCGGCGGGCCGGTCGCTCAGCCGGGCCCCTTCAAGCCAGGGCCTTACGTTCCTGGCAGGCAGCTTTGATTGGGGCTTACGACCGGTCCGGCCCGAACGTAGGGCCTTCTCCACGGCAAGTTCATGCCGCAAGGCACCCCGGCCCTGCACGTAAAGGGCTTGGTAAATTGACTCGTGGGACACGTGCATCTCCGGCTGCTCGGGGAACGTCTTCTTCAGGTCCGCAGCGCTCTGTTGAGGTGAGAAACGCTGGTTCAAGCGTGCCACGACCTCCTTCCACACCGCCGTTCCCGCAGAGAGCTTCACGGGCCGGTTCCGTCTACGGCGGACCAGTGCCCGGTGTTGGGCAACCCCGGCGTCGTAATAGCGCCGGGCCCAATGCTCGATACTGTGTCGGCGGATCTCCCGGGACACCGTTGATGGATGCACGCCCAACTCCTTGGCGATCTGTCGCATGGAACGCGGCTCCGGCAAGCCCAGACAGGCCTTGATATAAGCCCGGTCCTCCAAAGTCAGCCGCCGGTACCTTCGCTCCTTATCCCGCGAAAGCACCTCCGAAGCCATCGGAAGACGCACGCCACCACCAGGGCCGGAGATAAGTTCCATGCCCGCTAGTTTCGCCCATTGCGACACCGCTTGCCGGGACACCCCAGCCGCGGCAGCACTTCGTCCCGTGTCCTCACCCGCCAGCAAGTGCTCATACGCACACGCACGAACCGACCACGGCAACTTCTTGACCATGACACCCCTCCAACTACAGGGGTGTTGCACTCGCCACCTGAAGACGCCATGCAAACACTGTCATCAAATGCCACCTCGGCGCGGGCAGTGGGGGCTACGCGGGCAGCGGGGCCTACGAGTCCATGCTCGCGTAGCGCTCCGGGCGGGCCAGCACCTGGCCGATCTGCGCAGTGCCGGCCGCGACAGCCAGGCGGACCAGCAGGAAGCCCGCCGCGAACACCCCGCCGATGGTCAGGAACACCACAGGCTGGGTCAACAGGACGGCACCTGTCAGCGGCAGGACCAGGACCGCGGCAGCGGCTGCGGAAATGCCCGCCACCAGGAACAGGGGCGACATCACCGCCTTGACCCGTGCCGCCACCATCAGTTTCCGGGGCATTCCCACCCGGTCCAGGGCTACCAGTGTCGAGGCCCGGTCAAGGACTGCCGCAGCTTGGTTCACCCCGGCTGAGCATGCCACCATCAGGAACGAACCCAGCAGCGTGATCATCACGCCGGTATTGATGTCCCGGACCAGCAGGGCGGTTTCGTCCCCCGCACTGCCTCCCATGGTGTCGGCCACCGCCATGCCCACCCCGACGAAGACTCCCACAAAACTGGTCATCGCGACGCCCCCAACTTGCCGCCACGATTCCTTGGGACTCTCCAGTACGGTCCTTGCGGCCAACAACTGCTCCGGCCCCTTGGCACGCTTCAATTGCGAGGATGCCCGCAGGCGCAGGATCCAGGGGCCCATGAGGTTCAGCGCCAGGAGGGCCAAACCGAAGCAGCCGCCCATCACGGCGATGATCACAATGAAGGCCCCGAAGCTGCTGAGCATCCCCATCGCCACCACTCCGGTCACCACAACAACAGCCGCAATGAGACCGCGAACCCAATGGGCGCCGTCGGCCGTCTGCCTGGTCCGGACGCCCAGCGGCGTCACCACCACCTTCCGCAGTCCCAACGCGGCGCTCGCCGCTGCGAGAACGCAGACCGCCAGGACACAGCCCAGGATGGAAGGAACGGACAACCACGCGTGGCCGCCGATCGCCTGACCGCGGAACTGGATCAGGCCCAGGAACGGAGCCGCGCAGGCGTACAGTCCGGCACCAGCCACCGCGCCTACAGCTGCCAGGGCCGTGGACTCAATGACCGTCATCCAGACCACCGTCGCGCTGTTCGCGCCCAGCAGCCGCAAGGAAGCCAAGCGGTCATCACGACGCCGGGCGGCCAGTCGCGCAGCTGAGGCGCCGAGGGTCAGCAACGGGATGATGAGCAGGACCATGGCGACGACGGCCAAGGCCTGGTAAGTGCCGGCGATGCCGTCAGTCCAGGACCAGAAGACCTGTGAGCCACCGGCCACGGTGAGCAGGAGGGCAGTGACGGTCCCGAAGGCAAGGATGGGCAGCCCGGCGTCGCGAAGGGCGGTTTCGCGGAGGCTACTGCCACTGCTTCGCGCGAGATACGGGGTGAGGCGCAGGGCCAGGCTGAGGCTAGACATTGAAGGCACCCTTGAAGTTAGTGGTCGCGTGAGCCGTCTGGACCGGACTGGCAACGGTGCTGCCGCTGTCCGCCACGATCCTGCCATCGCGGAGTTCCACCACGCGTTGGCAGCGCGCCGCCACATTGGGATCGTGGGTGACAACCAGCAGGGTCCGCCCGTTGGCGGCCACAGAGTGCAGCAGCACATCAAGGACCTCGGCTGATGTTGCCGAGTCCAGGGCGCCGGTGGGCTCATCGGCAAAGACCACCCTGGCACCTGTCACCTGGGCACGGGCGATGGCCACACGCTGGACCTGTCCGCCGGACAGTTCACCGAGCCGGCGCTGTTCCATACCCGCCAGGCCCAGGGCAGCGAGCCACTCCGCAGCGCGGGACTCGGACGTCGGGCGGTCGGTGCCGTTCAGCATCAACGCCAGGGCGACGTTCTCCACGGCAGTCAGTTCCGGCAGGAGCATTCCCTGCTGGAAGACGAAGCCGAACTCTTCGCGTCGCAGGCGCGAGAGTGCTGCGTCCCCCAGGCTGTCCAACCGGAGCGGCGCCGAGGGAGTGCTCAAGGTGATGGAGCCGGCGTCGGGCCTCAAAATTCCGGCGAGGCAATGCAGAAGCGTCGTCTTGCCCGAACCTGACGGCCCGATGATCGCGATGGATTCCCCGGCGTTCGCAGTGAAGTCGACGTGGTCCAGGGCGATGCTGCCGGGGTAGTGCTTTGTGAGTTGCTGAGCGTGGAGGATGGCGTTCATAAGACCAGCATCGCCAATGAGCGCACGCCGCAGCGTCCGTCTACCGGGTGAACTCTGCGCGCCGGCCTCCACCCGGGGTATGAGGGCTTACGCCTCCGCGATCCTCAGTTTCGCGACGCTTTCAGCCAGTACGCGGCGCGCATCTTCCCCAAGAAGCGAGTCGGTAATGAGTTCATCCGTCTCTTCCAGCTGGGCAATCGAGGCAATGCCCACCACGCCCCATTTGCTGTGGTCGGCAAGGACAACGGTGCTGCGTGCCGAGGCCATGAAGGCGCGGTCGGTCTCTGCCTCCAGCAGGTTGGGCGTCGTAAAACCGGCTTGCGCGTCCATGCCGTGGACACCCAGGAAAAGCAGGTCAAGGTGGAGCTGCTTCAGCGAAGCGGTGGCGATCGGGCCTACCAGGGCGTCCGACGGAGTGCGCTCGCCGCCGATCAGGATCACCGTGGATCCGAAGCGGCCAGGGCCCGAGGAAGCGCCGTGGTGGAAAAGATCCGCAATCCGCACGGAGTTGGTCACCACGGTGATCCGGGGCCCATTGACCAGTTCCTTGGCCAGGGCCCAGGTGGTGGTGCCTGCACTCAGGCCAATCGCCATGCCCTCCTGGACCATGGAAGCAGCCTCGACGGCGATGGCATGCTTTTCGGCGGTAAGCTGCGTGGATTTCAGTTCGAATCCGGGTTCGTGGGTGCTGGCGTCGCCGGGCAGCTTGGCTCCGCCATGGATGCGCTCAACCCGGCCCGTTTCCTCGAGGGCTTCGATGTCCCGGCGAACGGTCATGGGGGAGACACCCAGCTGTTGGGCAAGATCAGAGACCCGCACCACGCGTTCGCGCTGGACGGCATCGATGATGGCGGAGTGGCGTGCTGCCTGAAGCATCAGGGCCTTTCTGGGATCCTCGTCAAACATGGGTCTGAGTCTGGCTCCAGTCTAGGGCGCGGCCCCCGTTTAAAGGCGTGACGACGCCATTAAACGCACGACGTCGCCGCTCGCCTCGGGAGGTGAGCGGCGACGTCGTTATGCCGGGTCCGGGACGCTACTTGCGCAGCGACTCGGCGATCTGGGTCATGATTCCGGGGTCGGCCAGGGTGGTGGCGTCGCCGGTGTCGCGGCCTTCTGCGATGTCCTTGAGGAGACGGCGCACGATCTTGCCGGAGCGGGTCTTGGGCAGTTCCGGGACGATCAGCAGCTGCTTGGGCTTGGCGATCGGGCCGATTTCCTTGCCCACGTGGTTGCGCAGTTCCAGCACGGTTTCGTCGCCGTTGTTCACGGCGTCACCGCGGAGGATGACGAACGCGACGACGGCCTGGCCGGTGGTCTCGTCAGCGGCACCGACCACTGCTGCTTCGGCGACGGACGGGTGGCTGACGAGGGCGGATTCGATTTCGGTGGTGGAGAGGCGGTGGCCGGAGACGTTCATGACGTCGTCCACGCGGCCCAGGAGCCAGACGTCGCCGTCTTCGTCCTTCTTGGCACCGTCGCCGGCGAAGTACATGGCCTCGAAGCGGGACCAGTAGGTGTCCTTGAACCGCTCGGGGTCGCCCCAGATGCCGCGGAGCATGGAGGGCCACGGTTCGCGGACCACCAGGTAGCCGCCTTCGCCGTTGGCTACCGATTGGCCGTTTTCGTCCACCACGTCCACGGCGATGCCGGGCAGCGGAACCTGCGCGGAGCCGGGCTTGGTGGCGGTCACACCGGGCAGCGGGGCGATCATTTGCGCGCCGGTTTCGGTCTGCCACCAGGTGTCCACGATCGGGGCCGGGTGTTCTTTCTTCTCGCCGTTCTTGCCGGCGTTGCCGCCGATGACGTCCCGGTACCACATCCACGCTTCGGGGTTGATGGATTCACCCACGGAGCCGAGGACGCGGATGGAGGAGAGGTCGTACTTGTCCGGGATGTCCCGGCCCCACTTCATGAACGTCCGGATCGCGGTGGGGGCGGTGTAGAGGATGGAGACCTTGTACTTCTCCACGATTTCCCACCAGCGGCCCTGGTGCGGGGAGTCGGGGGTGCCTTCGTACATGACCTGGGTGGCGCCGTTGATGAGCGGTGCGTAGGTGACGTAGGAGTGGCCGGTGACCCATCCGACGTCGGCGGTGCACCAGTACACGTCCGTTTCGGGGTGGAGGTCGAACACGGCTTTGTGCGTGTAGGCGCCCTGGGTGAGGTAGCCGCCGGTGGTGTGCAGGATGCCCTTGGGCTTGCCCGTGGTACCGGAGGTGTAGAGGATGAACAGCGGGTGCTCGGAGTCATGCCCGACGGCGGTGTGCTCGTTGGATGCCTTGTCCACGGTGTCGGACCACCAGAGGTCGCGGCCTTCGACCCAGTTGACGTCCTCGCCGTTGCGCTTGACCACCACGACGTTCTGGACCGTATGACCGGGCTTGGAGAGGGCTTCGTCAACGGCCGGCTTCAGGGCGGAGGGCTTGCCGCGGCGGTAGGTGCCATCAGCGGTGACCACCAGCTTGGCTTCGGCGTCCTCAATCCGGGAACGCAACGCGTCAGCGGAGAAACCGCCGAACACCACGGAGTGCACAGCACCGATCCTGGCGCAGGCAAGCAACGTGATGACCGCTTCGGGGATCATGGGCAGGTACACGGCCACACGGTCACCCTTGGCCACGCCGAGGGACTCGAAGGCGTTAGCGGCCTTCTTGACCTCTTCGGTCAGCTCCGCGTACGTGTAGCTGCGGGTATCACCGGGCTCACCCTCGAAGTAGATGGCGACGCGGTCACCCAGGCCGTTCTCCACATGCCGGTCCAGCGCGTTGTAGGCCGCGTTGATCTCGCCACCGACGAACCACTTCGCGAACGGCGGGTTGGACCAGTCCAGGGCCTCGGTGAAGTCCTTATCCCAGGTCAGCAGCTCGCGGGCCTGTTTGGCCCAAAAAGCCGGGCGGTCAGCCTCAGCTTCTTTATAGGCATCCGCTGACGTGATCGCGTTCGAGGCGAACTCTTCCGAAGGCGCGAACTTGCGGTTCTCGTGAAGGAGGTTTTCAAGCGCCTCTACGTGTGGGGCCTGCCCGTTCTGAGCCGAAGAAGCTGCAGCGGTGGCCGTGGATCCGGTGGTGTCCTGGGACATGGTGAACCTCATTATTCATCGATCTTTGCTGCGCGGAGCCCGCCGTGAGGTCCGCAGAGTATTGTCCGCCTTCCACACTATCGCCTCGAAAGGTCCTACGTGTGCGTGGTCACAAACGTGGCAGCGAGCGGCGCATTTTTAGCGCCGAATGGCACCTTGGGCGTCGAGGAAACGCTTACATGACGCCCGATGGCGGTGCCCGCCTGCCGCTGCGGACCCCGGAAGGCGTGCCGGATTCTGTAAGTAACCTTGGAGTTCCCTGTGGGCCGGGCAGTATGACCGTTTTCAGCTAGAAGGCTGTCAGTGGGGTGGCATAGGCTGAAGAAGTCTTGGGACGCATCTTCAGGCGTGTCCGGTGTTGCCGCGGAATCCCGCGTGGATCACCGGACCGGACTGCCCAAGGCGCCGCCGTACGAAGGAGAAATACATGAACCAGCTGAGCCCAGGACCGCACGACTCACAGCCGACGGGACCGGACACCACGGCTGGAACGGCCACAGCAGCAAGTAGCAACGCCGCTGCGGAGGACACCGCTGCCGTGCCGGGAAAAAGCGATGCCACAACCAACGGCGCCGCCAAGTTCGACGCCGTCGCCGGCCCCTTCACCATCCGGGACCTCACCGTCTTTGGCTCGACGCTGCTGATGTTCGTCGCGTCCCTCCTGCCGATGTTCGGCTCGCTCTACAACCTGTGGAACCTCGGAAACCTGTTCTTCCTCCTGCTGGGCATCATCCTGCCCCTGGTTGTTGTTGCCCTCTTCGTCGCCCGGCGCTTGCAGCCGGGGACGATCATCCGGGTTGGCTCGCTGTCCATCGATCAGTTCGCCTCCGTGACAGCGTCCTTTGCGTTCCCCCTGTTCTTCCTGACCCTTGCCATTGACTTCAATGGCAGCGTGCTTCTGGGCTTGATTGGTTCCGTGGGCTTGCTGGCCGCGACGGTCCTTGCCCCGCACCTGCCCTTGCTGTCCGCCGATTTCAAGGGCCGCGCTGAGACTCCGGCCCATGTTGTCGCCCGTGAAGCAGCGGTGCCCAGCCGCAAGCCGGTTGCACCCAAGGCACCGAAAGAGCCCAAGGCTCCCAAGCCCACATCGACGACGTCAACGGTCACTCCGGGCGCTGCCAACGCGGGTGCGGGTTATCAAGGGTCCTCAGCGGCGTACCCTGCATCCGGTCCCGCTGCAACTGCCGCATCTGCAGCCGGCCCGGGCGCGGGTGCTCCCGGCACCGGAAACTCCGCTACTGGCAGTGCCAATGCCGTCGCCAGCCCCTTTGCTCCGCCGGCAACCTACGGAAGCACGCCGTCGCCTGTAACGGAAGCTCCCGCCGTCGTGCACTCTGCCGACTCCAAGCCCGTGGGAGAACCGGCTGACGGCCCCCAAGCCGCTGCCGTGTCTGAACACGCCGGGTCAGCGACGTCGCCGGAGCGCGCAGACGCCGTGAAGGATCAGCCGACTGCGGAAGAGTCCGCGGACTCCCGGCCCGTGGCTGCCGAACCGGCCACCACCCAGCACCCGCATCAGCCGGCCGCACAGCAGCCCGCCGCACCGCAGACAGGAGCCCAGCAGGCCGCCACCCAACAGCCGTGGGCTGCCACCATGGCCACCCCGATCGTCTCCGGAGACACCCGGAAGGTCAGCGACTCCATCGGCGCAACAGTGGATCCCGCCAGCCGGCCGGAAGAGTCCGACGCGCCGCAGTACGAGGCGTTTTGGTTCGCCGTGGCCCAGCCCCGCACTGCGTACAACGAACAATCGGGCGCTCCCGCCTTCGTCATCGAACCAGGCGGCTGGGTGCTCGCGCTCGAAGACCGTGGCCATGAGTTCCTGGTCCAGGACACCGACGGCAAGGTCGGGGTTCTCCGGGAGCTCAGCAACATCGAACGCGGCTAGGCAGGGACGCCGTGGCCATCGCCGAAGCCGGCTACCTCCTTGCACTCAAGCGCAGGGCCCGCAAGATCAACAGGGTCCTCGCTGAGAAGTATCCCTACGCGCACGCGGAGCTGGACTTCAGGAATCCCTTCGAGCTGGTGGTGGCCACGGTCCTATCCGCCCAAACCACGGACGTCGCGGTCAACCAGGTCACCAAGATCCTGTTCGCCCGCTACCCCGATGCCCGGGCCATGGCCGAAGCCGAGCCCGCCGAGCTGGAGGCGATCCTCCAGCCGACGGGCTTCTTCCGGGCCAAAGCCCGGAACGTCCTGGCGCTAAGCACGCGGCTGGTGGATGAGTACGACGGCGAGGTCCCCGGCAGGCTTGAGGACCTGGTGACGCTCCCTGGTGTCGGGCGCAAGACCGCCAATGTGGTCCTGGGAAACGCCTTCGGGATTCCCGGAATCACCGTTGACACGCACTTTGGCCGCCTGGCCCGCAGATTCGGATGGACGGAGTCCCACGACCCCGTCAAGATCGAATTTGATGTCGCCGAATTGTTTGAACCCCGGGACTGGACCATGTTGTCGCACCGTGTGGTTTTCCACGGACGGCGGGTTTGCCACTCCCGGAAGCCGGCCTGCGGCGCGTGCCCGGTGGCCAGCCTGTGTCCCAGCTACGGGGAAGGCGAAACGGACCCCGTCAAAGCCGCCAAACTCCTGAAGTATGAGCTGGCCCCCGGCAACGAGGAATTGCTGGAAAGGCTGCTGGCCGAGACAGACCGCGCCGCGGAGATCCGCATGGAATCGCAAAGGAGGCCCGGGTGACCGCGCTGGAGGAACTGACCGCGCTGGTGTCCCGTTTTGAAGCGGGCCAGCAGAAGGATTCCGCCCTATGGGACCTGCTCCCGGTCACGGCCGAGACCAACCGCGCAGCTGCCGTCCTCATGCTTTTTGGCGTCCTGGATGATGTTCCCGCCGAGTCAGGACGGCAGATCGCACCCGCAGACCTTGACGTCCTGCTGCTGGAACGGGCGCACACCCTGGATGACCACCCGGGGCAAGTGGCATTCCCGGGCGGCAGCGTGGACCCAGAAGACGAGTCAGTGGTGGCAGCCGCCCTGCGCGAAGCAGTAGAAGAAACGGGGCTGGATGCCGGCGGTGTCCGCGTCCTTGGCGTGATCCCGGAGCTTGGACTCATCCGCAGCAACTTCCGGGTAACGCCGGTGTTGGCATGGTGGGATGCCCCGTCGCCTGTCCGTGTGGTGGACTACGCTGAATCGGCACAGGTGTTCAGGGTCCCGGTCCGGGACCTGCTGGACCCTGCCAACCGGGTCACCGCCACGATTTCCCGCTTGGGCCGAACCTACACAAGCCCGGGCTTCACCATCAACGGCGTGCTGGTGTGGGGCTTCACCGGTATGGTCCTCAGCGGCCTCTTCGACGAGCTGGGTTGGACCGTGCCTTGGGACAGAGCCAACCTTCACCACCTCGACCTCTGACGGCGCCGCCGGTGCAGCCGTTCAGGCGGCCTTGCGTGCCGGCGTCGAACGGTCCACGATCAAGCCGGTGGCCGCATTCTCCCGAACGGCCTTGATACCGGCCACAACGCCGTCAAGGTGCGGGAACGTCGGCGACTCCGCCACCACGGTTCCATCGGCTGCCGTGAGGCGGAACCGGTATGCCCGATCGTTTTCCTTGAGAATTTCAAACCTGCCTGCCATGCTTTTCCCCCTTGTGATGCTTTCCTGCATGCCCTGTGGGTCGCTGAAGCTGCCCACACTGTGAAAATATCGGCAAGCGGCGGCGAACCAAAGTCAACCGTCATTCGTGGGTCATCGCGCCTCATACGGCGAGATGTGACTGGAAAGTGTTCAACCTGGCGGCTAGTGTGCGGCTATTTCGCCTTGTCATAGGATTCGACGACGGCGACGCTCACCGGGAACTCCACCGGGATCCGGCCGAACATGAGCTCTTTCGCAGCCGCTGCGGACTCTTCAATGGCACGGATGCAGGCGTCCACGGCGATATCGGGGGCGTGGACCATTACCTCATCGTGCAGGAAAAACACGAGCTCCCCGGACGGCGACCCTTCCGAGCGCAAAGCCCGCAACCGGCGTCGTAATTCCGCGAGCCAGCAGGCAGCCCACTCAGCTGCAGAACCCTGGACGACAAAGTTGCGTGTGAAGCGGCCGCGTGAGCGGGCCAGATTGTCCGCCCGGCGTTGTTCCTCGGCGGTGGTCGATTGCTGGCTCCGCAGCCACCCAACAGAGGGCGCCGGGCTGCTCCGGCCAAGCCGGGTGGTGACAGTCCTGCCGGCCTCGCCCTCGCGGGCTGCCTGTTCCACGAACCCCACGGCGCGGGGATACGTTCGGGCCAATTGGGGCATGAGCCTGCCCGATTCGCCGGTGGTGGCTCCGTAAATGGCACCCAGCAGTGCAATCTTCGCCTTCGCCCGGTCGCCGCCAAAGCCTTGGGCTGCGATGCCGGCGTAGAGGTCCTTGTCGCGGGCAGCCTCGGCCATTTTTGTGTCCTGGGCCAAGGCCACCAGAACCCGGGGCTCCAACTGCGACGCGTCAGCCACGATCAGTTTGTGTCCCGGGTCAGCGTGGACCGCTGCACGGATATTGCGCGGGATCTGCAGGGCGCCTCCACCACGCGAGGCCCAGCGGCCGGACACCACGCCACCCACCACGTATTCGGGATGGAACCGTCCATCACGGACCCACGCATCCAACCATGCCCATCCATTGGCTGTGTGCAGCCGGGAGAGCTTTTTGTAGGCGAGCAACGGCTGGATGGCCGGGTGCTTGGACTCCTGGAGTTCCCACTGCCGTGTGCTCTTGACCTCGATGCCGTTGCGGTGGAGGGCGCGCATCAGATCCTGCGGGGAATCGGGGTTCAGACCGGGGGAGTTGAGGATGGTCCGCAACTCAGCGCAGAGAGCTTCCAAAGCAGGAGGCCTGTGTCCGGGTGCCGGTCGGGGGCCGAGCACGTCGGCCAGGATCTGCTGATGCAGCTCCTCACGCCAGGGAACCCCGGCATGCTGCATTTCGACGGCAATGATCGCGCAAGCCGATTCCGCTGCGAGCAGCAACTGCAGCCGTTGCCTGCATTGGTTGTCAGTAGTCAGGTCGGCGACCGCTTGCTGTTGGGCCGCGAACTCCGCCTTCAGTTCGGCCAGCCCAGCCCCCGGAGCCGCCGGGGAAAGGTCCTCGAAGAGGGCGCCCTGGTCCGCCGGCGGTGGTGGCGGCTGGAGGATGCGGGGAGGGACGTCGTCGTCCTGGGTGAGCTTGACCGCATTCTTCGCATAGTCCGTGTGGGCGGTGAATTCCGAATGCGCCAGGATTGCCCCGCACAGCGCCAGGTCGTGGCACCGCTCCAGCTCGACGCCCTGGGCCAGCAGTTCGGGGTACCAGTCCTGCGCGCGTTGCCACACCCAGCGGGGCCGCTGGGCTTCGAATTCACGGACGACGCCGGCCAGCTCACCACGGGTGAGGACGCGGGCGTCGGCAGTTGCCTTCCCGGTGGGGGAGAGCCGCTGTATGGCTGCGCCATCCTGGTGGGCGGCGAGCAGCAAATACATGCATTCCATTCTGCCCTGTTGCTTGCGCTGCCGGTGTACAGCGGGACTTTTTGCCCATGACTTGTCCTCCACACCCCTTGTTGGCGCATCCCGTGAGCGGGTTTTGCACATACTGGAAGCCGCTCCTTACCGGGGTTACGGGATTCGGCCACTGTGGTTCCATGAGCAAGCGAAATCGTCAGCACCGGCAATCCATTAGCCATGCAACGGAAGGGGAGCCGAACAGATCGTGGCTGCCCCGGGATGCCTCCGGGGTACTCCTCGTTTCTGCGGACCCGTACCTCCAGGAGGAGGCAAAACGGGTGGTGGCCGCGGCAGGTGGAACGCTTCGAACAGCCGTCAGCGTGACCGAAGCCGTCCACGGATGGGACAGCGCGGACGTTGTCTTGGTGGGCAGCGATGTTCGTGAACTGCCACCTCGACGGCGGCCGCCCTCAGTACTGCTGGGCAGGGCGGGTGAAGGAGACGGGCTTTGGAGGTTGGCTGCTGCGCTGGGGGCCGACCGGGTGGCAGTCCTTCCGGAAGCAGCCGCTTGGCTGGCCGAGTATCTGAGCATGTCCGGAGCGCCCGACCCCGGAGGAACAGTGACGGGGATCGTCGGCGGTTGCGGCGGCGCCGGCGCGTCAACAGCGGCCATCTGGCTTGCCCAGGCCGCAGCCTCGGAAGGCGTCAGTACCCTCCTTATTGACGGAGATCCTTGGGGAGGTGGACTGGAACTTGCCCTGACGGACGGGTCTGTCCCGGGTCTTCGATGGCCGGATTTCCAGGAAAGCCGGGGGAGTATTGATCCTGCCCAGTTCAGGGATTCCTTGCCTGCCGCCGGTGGGTTCGCGTACTTGTCCTGGCCGGGTACGCGGGAAGCGGTGAAGAGTCCCGATGCCGGTGCCGTTGCCGCCATCATGGACGCTGCGCGCCGGGGGTTCGAACTCATCATCGTGGACCTCGGGCGCAGCGGCGAAGGCGTGGGAAGACTCGCGTGGGACTGCGACAAACTGTTGTTGCTGACCACCGCCCACCTCAGGTCAGCAGTCGCATCCGCCCGGATCCTGAACGAACTTCCCCCCGTGGAGACAGGGCTGATCGTGCGCGGGAGCAACGCATCGCCCGTCAGCCCCTCCTTCATCGCCGAATCGCTCGGGCTCCCATTGGTCGGCGTTGTTCCCGAGGTGCGTGGCGTCGCCGCAGGCACGGAACTGGGCCGCTTGCTTGAAATGGGCAGACGCAAGAGCGTCGGCCGCTTCACAGACGAGGTGCTGGAGCTGAACGGAGCTATCCAGTGAGCCGCTTCGTTGACGGTCCACGCCGCCGGCAGAACCCGAAACTGGACTCGGTACTGCTTGAAACGGTTCGCGGCTCGGTACTTGCGAACAACGGACCAGTCACTCCCTCCTCGGTGGCAGCAGCTGTGCAGGCCAGCGGCAGGTTGCTGGGCACTGCCGGAGCTTTGGAAGCCGCAGAATCGATCAATGCCGAACTGAACGGGCTCGGACCTTTACAACAACTCGCCCACGACCCGGCCGTCACTGACATTTTCGTCAATGCACCGGATTCGGTGTGGTTCGACCGCGGGCGAGGCCTGGAACGCAGCTCACTTCGTTTTGACGCCGAGCACCAGGTCAGATCGCTCGCATCCCGGCTGGTCGCCGCAGGGGGACGCCGGTTGGACGATGGTTCCCCGTGCGTGGACGTCCGGCTGAAGGGCGGTTACCGGGTGCACGCAGTGCTGTCTCCCATCTCCACCGCCGGAACCCTCTTGTCCATCCGCATTCGTCGGGAAGAAGTCTTCACACTGTCGGAGCTGCGGGAAAGCGGCATGTTCTGCGACAGGGTGGAGGCGGTTCTCCGGGCCATCATCGCGCAGAGGCTGAGCTTCCTGATCAGCGGCGCCACGGGATCAGGGAAGACCACCCTCCTGTCCACCCTGCTGGGCCTCAGCGATCCGGGCGAACGCATGGTGCTGATTGAGGACGCTGCAGAACTCAACCCGGTCCATCCCCACGTTGTCAGCCTTGAATCCCGCCACGGAAATCTTGAGGGCGGAGGCACGTTGGACCTGGGTGAACTGGTCCGCCAGGCGCTGCGCATGCGGCCGGACCGGCTGATCGTCGGGGAATGCCGGGGTGCTGAGGTCCGTGAACTGCTGACGGCCTTGAACACGGGCCATACCGGTGGCGGTGGCACCATTCACGCCAACACAGCTGAGGCGGTGCCCGCGCGCCTTGTTGCCCTCGGCGCATTAGCCGGGTTGAACGCCGAGGCCGTCCGGTTGCAGGTCTCCTCGGCCCTGGACGCCATCATCCATGTGGCCAGGAACCACTCCGGACGCAGGGTGGCTTCCATCGGAGTGATGACCCAAACCCCGAAAGGACCGGAAGTGGTCTCCGCCCTCAGCCTGGGTCCAACCGGGATATCGCACGGACCGGCGTGGCCGGAACTCTCCGGTCGCCTTTCCCTGAACCGCCAACCATGACGGTCGTCTTCGTCCTCGCCTTGGCTTTGGCTGCCTGGCTGCAGTTCCGGAGCAACCAGTCTGATCGCGGCCGCCTGGCGAACAGCCTGGGCATGGAAGGGGAGGCTCTCGCCCGTTCGCCACTCCAGTTCCCGTTCCTGCGGTTGCGGCGTCATCGACCTGCCGGGGCCCTGCCCCTTGTGGTCCTGGTCCAGCAATTGGCGGCACTCCTGCGGGGAGGCCGGGGGACGTCACGGCTATGGGAAGAACTGTGGCTTGTCCATGCCTCCCGATCCTCGGGGGAAGCTGCCGCGCCTGCCCAGGCCGGAAGCGGTGTTGCCTCGCTTTCCGCCACGTCGCTAAAAGTACTGGCTGCGGCGCGGGCCGCGTCCAGCGTGGGAAATTCCCCGGCTGAAGCGATCCGCGGAACTGCAGCGCAGAGTTACCCATCCCGGGGAAGCTCCGAGCGCAGGGTGTGGATGGAACTGGCTGCCTGCCTCGACGTTGCCGAAAGCAGTGGATGCCCCTTGGCAGAGCTCTTGGCCCGGTTCGCGGCACAACTGGAAGCCGAAGAGGATGCCGAGGCGGCACGCCAAACAGCGCTCGCGGGGCCGAAGGCCACCGTTCGGCTGCTGTCGTGGCTGCCGCTGCTCGGGCTGGCGCTCGGCATGGCGCTGGGTGTGGACCCCCTGGGTATCCTGCTGGACACCCCCTGGGGCATTGCCACTTTCGCGACCGGGCTTCTGCTCACAGCAGCGGGACGCATCTGGTCGTCGAAGTTGGTTGCAGCCGCGGTGGGAGGATACTGATGCCCGGAGCATGGGTCCTCTTGATGATGGGCGTCCTGGCGCTCGCAGCGTTCGTTTCATTCCCGCTCCGGCACCGCGCAAGCTGGCTCCTTGCAGATCGGGCCGGGACATCAAGCGTGCCCGGGACATCAAGCATGCCCGGCTCATCAAGCGTGCCCGGCACAGCGTCGGACGGCGAGGCTCGGGAGGCCGTGAGCGCCGCAGCGGATGGCCTTCGCGACACCGCCATGATGCTGGAGCTGACGGCTTCCATGCTGGATGCCGGGGCGGGGATAGGGAGGGCATTGGAACTCCTCGCCAGAGCGGCGTCGCCCCCGATCAATCACTCGTTGAGACCCGTTGTAGCGGCGCTGGCCATTGGCGCCGACTGGGAAACCGCGTGGCAGACGCCTCAGCGACACGCCCCTGAGGCGCTGCGCCTCAGGGATGCCCTCGCCTTCGCCGCTCTGACCGGAGCTCCCTCCGCGTCGATCCTCTATGCGCAGGCAGCCAGGGAACGGCGCGAGCACTTCCGGGCGGCAGAGAAACGTGCCGCGGCATTGGGCGTGAAACTCGTGGTGCCGTTGGGGCTTTGCTCCCTTCCGGCCTTCATCTGCCTGGGCATCGTGCCCGTACTGATCGCCATGCTTCCCGCGGCCTGAAGCGGACGTTCCGCCGTCGCTCGGCCGCGCTCCGCGGCACTGCTCCTCCACATGCGGTCGATCCGGAGGGGTTTTCCACTTGCAGGAATCCGGTTCTTCCGAGGCCTGCCCGGGCCGCGGAAGAGTCAAAGCAGCCAGTGAATGCTGGCATCCCTTGAAAGGAACACACCGTGAAAACAACAGTCAGCCCGCCCCTCGCCGCGCTCATCGGCCCAAGTGTCCCATCCCTCCCCGCCCGTAAAGCCGAGTCAAGCCAAGCGGTTGTGGCGCTCCGGGAACCCGAACCGGGCGCAACATCCGTGCGCTTGCGAACCCGGCAAGGCCGCCGGTCGAACAGTCGCCCACGGACCGGCCCCCTGAAAGGGCTGATGGGTTCGGAAACGGGCATGGCCACCGCCGAATACGCGATCACCACCCTGGCCGCCGTTGGCCTGGCCGGATTGCTCGTGGTCATCCTGCGCAGCGAAGAAGTCCGGGGCTTCCTGCTCAACGTCATCCGCACGGCTTTGTCGCTGCCATGACAGAAGTGCTGCCTGCCCGCAGGAGAGTGGTCGCAGCAGCGCGGGAGCGGGGCGCCGTCACTGCCGAGTTCGCTGTCGCCTTGCCGGCTGTGGTGTTGCTACTGGCTTTCCTGTTGGCAGGCGGCGCTGCCGGCCTCACACAATTGCGGCTGGAAGAGGCTGTGAGGGCCGGAGCCAGGGCCGCAGCACGGGACGAGTCCATTGACTCGGTGAAAGATACCGTCGGACGGCTTGCGGGGAAGGACGTCACGTCGTCAGTGACCGACGACGGCAGCTGGCTCACGGTCACTGCCTCATCACCGGTCGGGGGCGCCTTGGGGTCGTTGATCCCATGGCGCCTGACAGCTTCGGCGGCCGCTCGCGCAGAGACGGGAACTCCATGAGGAACCGAACCATCAACGTCAATTCAGAGCGCGGGTCCGGGACGGTGCTTGCGCTGGCCTTGGGTGCTGTGGTGATCGCCCTCCTGCTTGGCCTGCTCCTGTTGGCACAAGCAGCAGTCATGGCCTCCCGGGCGGCGTCTGCTGCCGACCTCGCGGCCCTTGCAGGAGCCGATGCTGCCCGGGGCCTGACATCGGGAGAGCCTTGCGCCGTGGCGGAAAGCGTGGTGGGGCAGCACCACGTAACCCTGGCATCCTGCGTGGTGACAGGTGGGGAGATCGTGGAGGTGGTTACCGAGTTGGCCTACCCCTTCAACGTAGGAGTCGCCTCGGGCCACGCCAGAGCGGGACCCCCACCGTAACTGCCGGAGCGCTTAGACGGCGTCCTTCAGCAGGACGCCGAGGAGGGTGATGGCGGCTGCCTTGTCCAGGGGATTGTTCTTGTTGCCGCATTTGGGCGACTGGACGCAGGACGGGCAGCCGGCCTCGCATTCACAGGCCTTGATGGCCTCCCGGGTCGCGGTCAACCAGGTTTTGGCTTTTTCGAAGCCCCGCTCCGCGAATCCGGCACCTCCGGGATGTCCGTCGTAGACAAAGATCGTAGGTACCCCGGTGTCGGCGTGCAGGGCGGTGGAAACGCCGCCGATGTCCCAGCGGTCGCTTGACGCCACCAAGGGCAGAAGGCCGATGGCGGCGTGTTCTGCGGCATGGAGCGCGCCGGGGAACTCAGCTTCCACCAGTCCGGCGCCGTGCAGCGAGCGGTTGTCCACTACAAACCAGACGGCCTTGGTAAAGAGATCCCGGGCTCCGAGATCCAGCGGTTCCTCGCCGAGGATCTCATTTGAAATCAATGCCTTGCGTTGGAAGGAAACTACTTGGGTGGTTACTTTGACGTCGCCGAAGTGCACGGTGATGTCGCCCCATTGAACGGTGCGTGTGGTTTCCAGCACCTCGATCTGCGTCACGTCCCGTGCCGTGGTGTAGAAGTCGGGGTTCACGCGGCGGACCATGACGCAGTGGTCGGTCTCATTGAGATCCTCCACCAGATAGCTGTCGCCCTGATGGACGTAGATGGCCCCTGTGTGGGCCTGGTAATGGGTTTGTGGCGAGTCCATGGTTCCCAGGAGGGACCCGGTCTCGGCGTCCACGATGCTCACCGGTCCACCGCCGTCGGCCCGCAGGTTCACCATCCCGGCTGCGCTTTCCGGGTGTGTCCAGAACCATCCTGCCGGCCTCTTGCGGAGATAGCCCTGGGCCACCAAGCGATCAAGGAGGCCCTCTGCCGTGGGGCCGAAAAGGTCGAGTTCCGCCGGGCCGATGGGCAACTCCGCGGCCGCCGCGCACAAGTGCGGGCCAAGGACATAGGGGTTGCCCGGATCGAAGACAGTGGCTTCCACCGACACGTCAAAGATGGCCTCGGGGTGATTCACCAAGTAGGTGTCCAGGGGGTCGTCGCTGGCAACGAACGCAGCGATCGCGTCCTGTCCGGCACGCCCTGCGCGGCCAATCTGTTGGAACAGCGAAGCCCGCGTCCCGGGCCACCCCGCCACCAGCACAGCGTCCAGTCCCGAGATATCGATGCCCAGTTCAAGGGCAGACGTGCTGGAGACTCCGAGCAGTTGGCCGGATCTCAGTGCTTGTTCCAGGGCACGCCGTTCTTCGGGCAGATAACCGGATCTGTAGGCAGCCACCCGCCCCGGCAGGCTGGGATCCACCTCGTCCAGAAGCCTCTTGGTAATGGACGCAATGGACTCCGCCCCGCGCCGGGACTTGATGAACGCGATGGTGCGGACCCGCGAGGAAACCAGGTTGGCCAGGATGTCGGCCGTTTCGGCGACTGCCGTCCGCCGCTGTTTGGCCCCGTTTTCACCTTTGACGTCAGTCAGTGCAGGTTCCCAGAACGCCACTGTGGTGGATCCGTGCGGGGAGCAATCCTCGGACACTTCCCGCACCGGGGCACCGATAAGCCTGCCAAAGGAGACAGCGGGATCGGAGGCGGTGGCCGAGGCCGCGATGAACACCGGCTCGGGGAAGGAGGTCCCCGCGCCGTAATAGGCGCAGATCCGGCGCAGACGCCTCATGAGGTTCGCTACATGCGAGCCAAAGACTCCACGGTAGCTGTGTGCTTCGTCCACGATCACGTAGCGAAGCCTCCGGAAGAACCTGGCCCACCACGTGTGGTTGGGCAGGATCCCGAAGTGCAGCATGTCCGGATTCGCCAGGATGAAATTGGCATGGTCGCGGATCCACCGACGCGACGAGACGTCAGTGTCGCCGTCGTAGGTTTCGGCCCGGACGGTGGGCAACTTCAAGGCGCGGATCGCGGCGAGTTGGTCTGCAGCCAGGGCCTTGGTGGGTGAGAGGTAGAGCGTGACGGCGCCGTCGTCGTGGATTTTCCCCGGATCAGCCAGGACCCGCAATTCGGATCGATGGATGGCATCCAAGGCCGGCAGTTGGTACGCCAGGGACTTCCCCGAAGCGGTTCCGGTGGCGATGACCACGTGCTGGCCGCCATGGGCTATGTCCGCGGCCTGGATCTGGTGCCGGTACGGTTCCTGGATACCCAAGGTGTCGTAAGCAGCCACGACATCCGGATGCACCCAGGCCGGCCAAGGCTCATTGACGGCCTTTCGAGCAGGGATCGTGTGGACATGGCGAAGCTGCTCTGGGTCGGGGGTCCGGCCCAGCAAGGAGATCAGCGAATTCGGTGCAGCCACCGAATCATTCTGTCACTCTACGGAGACGCTGACGGCGGCCCACCGGGGGAGCCGCCGTCGAGCCCGGCCGCCAAGCGGCAAACGTCAGGCTCCGGAGAGGTCCGAGCCATCCACTCCGCTGGCCGACATCATGAGCACATGGCACACGACGTCCCAGCCAAGGTGCGAGTAGAGCTTCTGGCCATCAAGGGAGGCCAGGAGGAGGCCGTTCTCGACGTCGTGGGAGAAAGCCTGGGCGGCGAGTGCCTTCATGATGAAGCTGCCCAGTCCGCGGCGCTGGAACCTGGGTTCGGTGACGATCTTGTCGAATACGGCGGTGCCATCCACCACATACACCCTGCCGCTGGCAGCCACTTCTTCGCCGGAATGCACCACTGCGTAGTGGACCCCGTTGGATTCGGAGGTGGCAAGTTCAAGGTCATCGTCGGGAAGCCAGGGGTCCTCGGCATCCTGGGTTTCCATGTCGACGATCATCATGGTTTGTGAAGCGGACGTCACTTTCAGGCCCTGTTGTTCAGCCAGGTACTTATACCGTTGGACGTCGTTGGTGAGCACCGTCAGGATCCGGGTGGGGGCCTCTGCGGTTTTGCCCGCCAGGACAGCGAACTCTTCGTCGGAGGGGTCGTGGGCGAAATATTCCCAGTCACCTGTCTTGTCGGCGCGAAGTGCGGCAGGGAAGCGTCCCTCTTGGCGTGACTCATAGCCCCGGCAGCCGGACCAGCCGGCCACCCAGACTTCCAAGAGGTGAGCAATGTCTTCAACCAAGGCGTCTGGACTCATGTAGAGAGAGTATGCCAGCGCTCCCTGAAGGAACAGAGCGAGGTCAGCGGAAGGATCGTTGCTTATTGAATTGTGACGTAGTCCCTCCGGCGCAACCGGATTTTACTGCACCAAGTACCCTTTAACAGTGGCTTTGAACCGAATTGTGCTCTTCTATGGCTTTACCCCGATCGCCGACCCGGACGCCGTGCGTCTGTGGCAGCGCGCCCTCTGCGAAAAGCTGGGCCTCACGGGCAGGATCCTCATTTCCAAGGACGGCATCAACGCCACCGTGGGCGGCGAACTGAACAACATGAAGCAGTACGTCAAAACCACCCGGGAGTACAAGGGTTTCCACGGGATCGACTTCAAATGGTCAGAGGGCAGCGCCGCGGATTTCCCACGGCTCAGCGTCAAGGTCCGCGACGAAATCGTTTCGTTTGGCGCGCCGGGCGAGTTGAAGGTGGATGAGAACGGTGTTGTGGGCGGCGGCAAGCACCTGCAGCCCGAGGAACTTCACGCCTTGGTGGATGCGAAAAAGGCCGGCGGCGACGACGTCGTGTTCTTTGACGGCCGCAATGCGTTCGAAGCCCAAATCGGCAAGTTCAAGGATGCGATCGTGCCGGATGTGGATACCACCCACGACTTCATCAAGGAACTCGATTCCGGCAAGTACGACGACCTCAAGGACAAGCCGGTGGTGACTTACTGCACCGGTGGAATCCGTTGCGAGGTGCTCTCCAGCCTGATGGTCAACCGTGGCTTCAAAGAGGTTTACCAGTTGGATGGCGGCATTGTCCGCTACGGAGAAACGTTCAAGGACCAAGGCCTCTGGGAAGGCTCCCTCTACGTGTTCGACAAGCGCATGCGCGTCGAATTCAGCGAAGACGCCAAGACCATTGGCGAGTGCGTGAGGTGCGCATCGCCCACCAACAAGTTCGAGAATTGCTCCAACCCCAGTTGCCGCACGCTCACTCTTTACTGCGCCGAATGTGCGTCAAGCCCGGAAACGCTCCGCTGCCCCGGTGGCTGCGACGCGGCCTGAGTGAAAGCTCATAGCCTGCTTACCCGATACGCAAAGTTCGCATCCGCGCCTGCCCCGACGGTAATGGCAAGCACGGCGTCCTTTTCCAGCTGGACCACGCTGACCCGGGCATTGGCACATCCCAGCGTCAGGGCGACGAGTTCTGCCTCGCCCACTTTGACCGAAAACGAAACCCGCCGCGTGCCTCGGCAAGCCAACGTCACCGCGTACGTGCCGCCCGGCAGCTGGACTGTCTGCTCAGTCCGTGACTCGCCGGCGGCCAGGGAGCCGCTGCTTGAATAGAACGCCTGCCCTTGGGATTCGGGCAGAGCGGCCGTGGCCCACTCATCCAGGGCCTTGCCGGTGACCGTTGATTCCAGAGCTGGATCCGGCGGGAGAACCACGTTGGTGGACGTCGGGCCGGGACTGCTCGCGGCCCTGCTGCCGTCTTCGTACGTATATTCGCAGGCGCTGACGCTTCCGCAGAGCACAAGGAGTACGACGGCGGCCCTCGCCAGCCGCTGCGCCGTTACGGAGGGAGCTGCCTTGCTGCCCATGAGCTGACTTTACGCCCGTGCGGGCTCCGGCTAAAGGCCGCCCCGGGGATCGTTGTGGCGGTGTTCTAGCTGCCTGAAGGGACCAGGTGGTAGGCGAAGATCAGAGGAGCGTCAACACTGCTGGTTGAGATGCTGACAGGGCCGTTTCCGGGCACCTTGATCTTCACCACATCGAGGCTGGCGTTGCAGGCTGCCGCGGCGTCGGTGATCTTCTTCCCGCCCGAAGAAACCGCGAAGTAGGCCTTGCCGCCGCCATCGCATGCCATGGTGAGCGTGTAATTTCCGGCCGGAACGTCGGCGGACTCCTTAACAAGCGGATCCCGGTTGAGGATTTTGCCTGAATCCTCCAACACAGCGGTGCTGGTAGCGGGGAGGACTTTCTCCTTCCACGCAGGGACGTCGGCATCCTGGATGTTGACCGGAGCCTGGCAGGCTGAGACCCCCAGCAGTGCGGCAGCAGCGATGGAAACAAGGCCGGCAAGGCGCCTTGCAGTGGAGAAAGTGAGCATGGATCCAACGCTACCGGGTTCGGAAGGCGTGCTTTGTCCACATAGGGCGACAGACGAACCCATGGGCAGCTGTGCCGCACCTACACTGGCAAGGTGACTGACACAGCTTCCTTGTTTACCGCCGGCAATACTGACGATGCTCCCCGCAGCGACCAGCCGGACCTTCTTCTGGCCCTCTCCTCGGACCTTCGTGCCATCTCCTACACCGTGGACGGAGTGGCCGGGCTCCTGGGCGGGTCAGCCTCGGAAGCGCTGTCCCGGGACCAGCTCGTTCCAGCCCTGTTGGCCAGTGAACGTCAGCTGCTCTCCGAAGACCCGGCCGTCCGGGCGCTGGCCGTCATTGTCCGCCTGTGGCTTTTGGCGGTTCCGCAAAATGTCGCTGATGTCGATGCCGCACTGACCGGAACCGGGTCGAGCGGACTGGAAAGTCTGGGACTTGTAACTGTTGAGTCCGGGCTGGTCCAGGCCAGGGTGGACCTTCGTCCCTATGGCTGGGATGCCAACGCGGACGGCACCGGTGGAGCGGAACTGTGGGTGGCCAGCGACCTCGCTGCCCATCAGCAGCCAGGGGTTTTGAGGCACGATCACGTCCTGGGGATTGGCCGGGCCTCCACAACGCTTGTCCAGACCACGTCCCGGCGCCACACCGTACGCGCGTTGGATCTGGGGACGGGCTGCGGGATCCAGACATTCCACCTCCTGCACCACTGTGAGCATGTCACGGCCACGGATATCTCCCCCCGGGCCCTCGCCTTCGCCCGCTTCAATCTCCTGCTCAACGCCACTGAGCTGGACGTGGACCCCGACAACCTGGAAGCCCGCGTGAGCTTGAGGCTGGGCTCGCTGCTGGAGCCGGTGGCCGGGGAACTGTTCGGTCTGGTGGTGTCCAACCCGCCGTTCGTGATCACTCCCCGCACCGGCGGTGAGTCCTCTGCCGAGCAGTTCACCTACAGGGACGGCGGATTGGCAGGTGACGGGATCGTGGCATCACTCGTGCAGTCCCTCGCCTCCGTCCTCGAACCGGGCGGTACCGCGCAGATGCTGGGCAACTGGGAGATTGCCGCGGGGGCGGACTGGAAAGACCGTCCGAAGGCCTGGCTGAAGGATTCAGGTTTGGATGTGTGGTTTATCCAACGCGAGCAGGTTGGCCCGGAGCAATACGCTGAAACGTGGCTGCAGGACGCCTCGCAGAACCGTGAAGGCGGCCATTACAAGGACGCCTACGCCGCCTACCTCAGCGACTTCGCTTCCCGGAATGTCGAGGGAATCGGTTTCGGCATGATCCTGCTGCGCCGCCCCGAGGCCGGGCACGGTGCCGTTATCAACCGCTTCGAGGAAATCACCTATCCCATAGAGCAGCCGATTGGGCCACATCTGGGTTCCGCGGTGGAGAGGGCGGACTGGGTGTCCGCGCACCCCATCCCGGAGGCGCATCTCATAGTGGCCGAGGACGTGACCGAGGAACGCCACCAACGGCCTGGAGCAGCCCATCCGGGTGTCATCCTCCTGCGTCAGGGGGCCGGTCTGCGGCGTACCAACCTGCTGAGCACGGAACTGGCCGGCTTTGTTTCAGCCTGCGATGGGCAGCTGTCTGTCAGGCAGATCGTTTCTGCCTTGGTGGCATTGCTGGGCGGAGACGATACCTTCGACGAAGGTGTTTTCCGTGAGGGATTGTTCAGCGAGGTCACCAACCTGGTCCTCGATGGTTTCCTGCTTCCCGACCCGGAGCGGTACGGCTCATGAATGGCCCAGGCGTGCCGCGCCCGTCGACGTCCGGTCGCCCCGATAGTGACCCTGACTACACTGATGAAGTGATTGCGAACAACGAGACATCCCAAACGTCGGGAGACGCCCCGCGGCGGAAGCGGGCAGAGAAGACGGTTGAGATTACCGATCCCAAGGCTATCCGCGCCTTGGCGCATGCTGCCCGCATTGAGGTGATCTCCGAGCTCTACGCTACCCAGGTAAGCCACACGGCCACCGAACTTGCCGCCAGGACGGGCCTGACCCCGAGCGCCATGAGCTACCACCTCCGGGCTCTCCAAAAGTGGGGAATTGTGGCACCGGCGGAGAACTCGGGAGATGCCCGTGAAAGGCGTTGGAAAGCGGCCGGGACGGACTTCACGATTTCCGGAGGCAGCGTCGCCAGCCCGGAGATCGCAGTGGTGGACTTGGAACTGGACGCCTTCCGACGCAGGGCATCGGCATTTGCCAAAGCCCGGGGTGAGCGGCGTCAGCGGGGGGAAACGGGGGAGGAGCCCGCAGCCGTGGTCCTCTCAAGCAACCTGCTGTACCTGACCAACCCGCAGAGGAAAGAGCTTGCGGACAGGATCCGGGAGGTTGTGCGGGAGTACGAACTTGAGGATCCCACCCGGATTCCCGAGGGTGCGCAGCGAATGGCAACCTTGTGGTCAATGATCCCTGACGACCGCGTGGCACCGGGCCAATAGCACCATCCCAGGTCCCCGAAGGACCGCCTGGTTTCCCTGGCCAAAACGCAGGATTCTGCAAACTATGGTGAACTAGGCCAATATGGGCAGCAGCCCAATTACACATTTTTTCTGTAGGAGCACCGTGCCCAGCAAGGCAAAAACCGGCAAGAAACTCGTGATCGTGGAGTCTCCGGCCAAGAGCAAGACCATCGCCAAGTACCTTGGCGAGGGCTTCATCGTCGAGGCTTCCATCGGCCATATCCGGGATCTTCCCCAGCCGTCAGACCTCCCTGCAGAACTGAAGAAGACTTCGCTGGGCAAGTTCGCGGTGGACATCGAAAACGACTTCAAGCCTTACTACGTGGTGTCTCCCGACAAGAAGAAAAAGGTTGCCGAGCTCAAAGCCCAGCTGAAAGATGCTGACGCTCTCTACCTCGCAACCGATGGGGACCGCGAAGGCGAAGCCATCGCGTGGCACCTCCTGGAGGTCCTGAAGCCCAAGGTTCCCGTATACCGGATGACCTTTGGTGAAATCACCAAGGAAGCCATCCACCGGGCCATGGACAACCTGCGCGACGTCGACACGGCGCTGGTCGATGCCCAGGAAACCCGCCGTATCCTCGACCGGCTCTACGGTTATGAAATTTCCCCCGTGCTGTGGCGCAAAGTAGCCCGCGGACTCTCGGCGGGCCGCGTGCAATCCGTGGTGACCCGCATGGTCGTGGATCGTGAACGCGAACGCATGGCCTTCCGGGCAGCCTCATACTGGGACCTGACGGGGCAGTTCGGCACAGGATCAGGATCCTTCAAGGCCAAGCTCGCCGCCGTGGATGGTGCCAAGGTGGCCAGCGGCCGCGACTTCAACGACAACGGCCAGCTCACGTCCAGCAACGTTGTCCATCTCAACGAGGAACTGGCCACGTCTCTGGCGTCAGGGCTGGAAAACGCTGATTTCCGTGTCCGTTCGGTAGACACCAAGCCGTACACGCGCCGGCCTGCAGCTCCGTTCACAACCTCGACGTTGCAGCAGGAAGCTGGCCGCAAGCTCCGGTTCTCCTCCAAGAGCACCATGCAGATCGCGCAGCGCCTGTATGAAAACGGCTACATCACCTATATGCGTACCGACTCCTCGGCGCTGAGCGATGAAGCGCTCACCGCTTCCCGCCGCCAGGCTGCTGAACTGTACGGACCCGAGTACGTACCCCAGAGCCCGCGCGTTTACGCAAACAAGGCGGCCAACGCCCAGGAAGCCCACGAAGCCATCCGCCCCGCTGGTGACTCCTTCCGCACTCCGGCCCAGGTTGCCAAGCAGCTTAGCGGCGACGAATTCCGGTTGTACGAACTCATCTGGAAGCGCACCGTCGCCTCGCAGATGGCCGATGCCAAGGGATCCACTGCCACGATCCGCCTGGGCGCAGTTGCCGCCGATGGACGTGACGCAGAGTTCTCCGCCTCCGGCACCGTCATTACGTTCCCCGGCTTCCTTGCCGCCTACGAAGAGGGCAAGGACGAAAGCCGCGGCGACGACGAATCCGATGAAGCCCGCCGCCTGCCGAACGTTGCCAAGGACGATTCCCTGACTGCTTCGGACATCGTTGCTGTTGGCCACGAAACGTCCCCGCCCCCGCGGTACACGGAAGCGTCCCTCACCGCAGAGCTGGAAAAGCGCGGCATCGGCCGCCCATCCACATATGCGTCCACGATTTCCACCATCCAGGACCGCGGATACGTCCGGAAACAGGGCTCTGCCCTGGTTCCCAGCTGGATTGCCTTCTCGGTGATCCGGTTGCTGGAGCAGCACTTCACGGACTACGTGGACTACGAGTTCACGGCCGACATGGAAGGCGACCTGGACAAGATCGCCAACGGCCAGGCAGCGGGTACCGCCTGGCTCAAGCACTTCTACTACGGTGAAGACGCCGATCCCGGCCTGCTGAGCATCGTCAACAACCTGGGCGAAATTGATGCGCGGGAAATCAACTCGGTGCCGATCGCCGAAGGCATCACGCTGCGCGTTGGCAAGTTCGGACCCTACTTGGAGAGCTCCATCCCCACGGTGGATGAGAAGACGGGCGAGGTAGTTGAGTCTGCCCGCGCCAATGTCCCTGAGGAACTCGCTCCCGACGAGCTCACGGCCGAAAAAGCCAAAGAGCTCATGGAGACAGCCGCTCCCGAGGAACGCGTTCTGGGAACCGACCCGCACACCGGTCACACGGTTGTGGCAAAGAATGGTCGCTACGGTGCCTACGTCACCGAGATCATCCCGGAAATGACCGAGGAACAGTTGGCCAACCAACCGGTCGAGTATTACAAGAACGGCAAGCCCAAGCCTCCGAAGAAGCCGGTCAAGGCAAAGCCGCGCACCGGTTCGCTCTTCAAATCCATGACGGTGGACAGCGTGACCCTGGATGAAGCGCTGCAGCTCATGAGCCTTCCGAGGGTCCTGGGCGAGGACGCCGAAGGCAACCCCATTACAGTCCAGAACGGCCGTTTTGGTCCGTACTTGAAGAAGGGCACGGACTCGCGGTCCATCGGATCCGAAGAGGAAATCTTCACGATCACTCTGGACCAGGCGTTGGAGATCTACTCGCAGCCCAAACAACGTGGAGCGCGGGCAGCCGTCCCGCCCTTGGCCGAGTTCGGCCCTGACCCAGTGTCGGAGAAGAACATCGTCGTGAAGGAAGGCCGCTTCGGGCCCTACATCACGGACGGCGTCACGAACATTACTGTCCCGCGCTCAACCTCGCTTGAGGAACTGACCCGGGAACGCGCCGTCGAGCTCTTGGCTGAAAAGCGGGCCAAGGGACCGGTCAAGCGGACCACCACACGTAAGGCCCCGGCGAAGAAAGCCGCGGCGAGGAAGTAGCCGGGACGTCGGCCGGGAAGCATTCGCGAATTGCGTCCCGGCCGTCATCGTGGTCGAGTAGAACCATGACTGAACAGACGGATTCCCCGGACAACGGACCCTTGAACGACCTCGAGGCGAAGCTCGCCTTGGCCGACCAGCCGGACGCGAACCCCGTGGACGTCATCCTCGCTTTCCTGAACAACGAGGTCTACCTCGTCAGCTCGGAAGCGGTGGACGGACCTGACTCCTCGGTTGAGCCGTTGGTGCTCTCGAACGCCGACGGACAACCCGTTCTTGCAGTGTTCAGCCACCCCAGCCGCGTTGACGACCGCTTCCTCGAGGCCGCACCGCACGTCCTGGGCACCATGGGTTCAGCCATCCTTGGAAACATCGGTGATGAGCTCGGCATGGTCATCAACCCGGGAAGCGAATTCGGCTTCGAAATCGACCCTGAGGGCATCGCGAATATCCGCCGCGACTTCAAGCGGGCGGACGAGGCAGCAGATCAGGCGGAATAGAAGCAAGCCAGGCAGCTGGCTTCCTTCGCGTCGGCGAAACGTCACCGCCAAGTTGCTTACCGGGCTTCAAATCGGTGAATAATGGCAGAATGCGTCTTGGCGTTCTCGACATCGGGTCCAATACCGTCCACCTTCTGCTGGTGGACGCCCACCCCGGCGCGCGCCCGGTAGCCTTCGCCTCCCACAAGCGTCCGCTGTCACTGGTGCAATACCTCGACGGTGATGGCAACATCAACGACGCCGGCCAGCATGAGCTCATCGAGTTCGTCCTGGAGGCCTGGGAGTTCGCGGCCAGCCACAAAGCGGAGGACCTCCTGGCCTTCTGTACCTCGGCCATCCGGGAGGCAACCAACGGGCCCGAGGTCCTGGCCAGGGTCAAGCACGAAACCACTGTGACCCTCCAGGAACTCACAGGCAGCGAAGAAGCCTCCATGACGTTCTTCGCCGTGCGCCGTTGGTATGGCTGGGGCGCCGGGCCGATCCTGGACCTGGACATCGGAGGCGGCTCCTTCGAAATGGCTTACGGCACAGACGAGCTCCCGGAGTTCGCCACCTCGGTCCCTCTGGGTGCCAGCCGGTTGACGCGGGACTGGCTCCACGACGACCCTCCCAGCGCCAAGAGCGTTAAGGAACTCCGGCGCTACATCCGCTCAACCTTGAAGCCCGTTGTCCGCAACTTCCACGAACTCGGCCGCGCTAATCTTGTGGCCGGCACATCCAAGACCTTCCGTTCACTGGCCCGTATTGCCGGCGCCGCTCCCAGCGCCGCCGGACCCTATGTAAAGCGCGAGCTCCATGCGGCGGACCTGGGCTTGTGGGCGCAGCGGATTTCGGCCATGACGGTGGAAGACAGGCTGTACCTCCCAGGTGTCTCGGATGCCCGGGCGCGCCAGCTGTTGGCTGGTGCCCTGGTCGCTGAAGCGGCGCTGGAACTTTTCGAATTCCCCACGATGGAGATCTGTCCTTGGGCACTGCGGGAAGGCTTGATCCTGCGCCGGCTGGACCAATTGGTTTTTGAGGAAGCCCTCGACCCCGCACCCCACGTGGGGAAAAGGAAGAAGGACAAATCAAAAAAGAAAGCGGCCAAGGAAGACGGCCGAAGCGCCGAATATGAAGATTCCCACCCGGATGTGAAAGAGTTTCCGGTCCCGGTAAATACCCCTGCCCCTTCCCCCATTCCAGCCCCCGCGGCAGGCGGGCTGGCCTCCTGAGATGAGCAACGACGTCGAACCTGAAGTGAATGACCGCCAGATCCCAGTGGCGCTGTCCAGCGCCTCCGTCTATCCCCTGAGTGTCCATGACGCTTTCGCCGTCGCCCAGGACCTGGGCTACGAGGGCGTTGAAGTGATGGTCACCAACAACGCCGTGAGCCAGGACCCCGCTGCCCTGATCCAGCTCAGCCACCGCTACAACCAGGAGATCGTCTCCATCCACGCACCCACCCTGCTGTTGACTCAGCAGGTGTGGGGCACGGCGTGGAACAAGATCGAGAAATCCTGCCAGATGGCCGCTGAAGTGGGTTGCGATACCGTGGTGGTCCATCCGCCTTTCCGCTGGCAGTCCAACTACGCGGAGAACTTCGTTGAAGGCGTCCGTGAGATCGCGACGACCTACCAGGTCCGCATTGCCGTCGAGAACATGTATCCGTGGCGCGTACGGGGTCGGGAAGCGGTGGCCTACCTGCCGCACTGGGATCCGCTGGGACAGGATTACGACGACGTCACGTGGGACTTCTCGCATGCCGCCACTGCGGGAGCCAACAGCCTGGAAGCCATCAAGGCCCTGGGAAGCAAACTCAGGCACGTCCACCTGACGGACGGCTCGGGCTCGGGCAAGGACGAACACTTGGTTCCTGGCACGGGAACCCAACAGTGCGCGGATGCCCTGCAGCACTTGGCAGCCACCGGCTTCGACGGCGTTGTGGTGGCAGAGATTTCCACCCGCAAGGCGAAGGTGGCGGGGGAGCGGGAGGAAATGCTCGCCGAAACCCTGCGTTTCGCCCGGCAGCACCTCACGATCCCGGCAAACGCGGAGCGTGGCTAGGCAGTAATTTCCCGGGTTGTTCGCTTGGCCTGCCGTTCCACGGCGGGCCATGCGAACAGTTCAGGGCTGCCTGCCGGCGCCTGAACAGGCTCTTAAATGCGAAAGCACCGGCGGCCGAATCGGGAAATGGGGGAAAACCCGCCCGGCCACCGGTGCTGCTGGCGGACATCCCCATGCCCGCCTCATCACTCGCACCCTCAATGAGGTAACTACTAAGTTACGGACCAAGCATGGGTACTGCCTGCAATAACCTTGGGAACAAGCTGTGAATCCGGAACCCATTCGACCCTGTCCGAGGTCTGCTGCAATGATGGAGCCATGAGCAACCGAATCGCTTTCCTTGGCTGTGGATCCATGAACGAGGCAATCATGGGGGGTCTGCTCGCAGCGGGCACGGATCCCTCCGACATCGTGGCAACGGTTCGCCGGCCGGAACGCGCCGATGAACTTGCCCAGCGGCACGGCGTCATGGCGATCGCCGGCGAAGAAGAACCGGACAACAACAAGCTGGCCACCAAAGGTTCCGGGATGGTCATCCTCGGAGTGAAGCCAGTGGGCATTGCGGATCTTGCCCGGGAAATCAGCCCGTCATTGTCGAAGGACACCATTGTGGTGAGCGTCGCTGCGGCCGTTTCCGTCGCGCAGCTTGAGGCGGCGCTGCCGGAAGGCCAGCCGGTGATCCGTACGATGCCCAACACCCCTGCCAGGCTGGGCCGCGGCGTCGTGTCTGTTTCGCCTGGAACGCACTGCACGCCGGAACAGCTGGAGAAGGTCAAAACGGCGTTGGCCGGTGCCGGCAAGGTAGTTGAGGTTCCCGAAGAGCAGGTGGACGCGTTGTCGGCCATCAGTGGCTCGGGCCCGGCCTACGCGTTCTATTTGGCTGAAGCAATGGCTGCTGCGGGCGTGGAGCTTGGCCTGGACGAAGAACTCTCCCTGATGCTGGCACGCGAGACGGTGGCCGGTGCAGGTTTCATGCTGGCCGAACCGGGGGCGGACCCGCGTGCGCTCCGCATCGCCGTCACGAGCCCCAACGGCACGACTGAACGCGCCATCATGGCATTTGACGACGGCGGGATCCCCAGGATCATTGCCGACGGCGCCAGGGCTGCAGCGGCCCGCGCAGCGGAGATCACCAAGCAGCTCGGCTAGTTCCCTACGGCAAACGCCCTCCCGCGAGCGGCGGAAGGGCGTTTGCTGTACCAAAAATCAGTGGCTACGGGCGGGCGGCGAACCGCTCCAGCAGGTCTACGTGTCCGGACACGATCAACATGTCGTGGCCGGACACTTTGGTTTCCGGCCGGGCGTAGGTGAAGTCTTCGCCGGGGGTTTTCACGCCGACAATCGTCACACCGTATTTGGAACGGACCTTGGACTCTTCCAGCGTGAAGCCAACCGTTTCCTTGGGCGGGTACATCTTGACGATTGCGTAGTCGTCGTCGAACTCGATGAAGTCCAGCATCCTGCCCGATACCAGGTGGGCGGCGCGCACGCCGGCGTCGGCCTCCGGGTAGATCACGTGGTTGGCGCCGATGCGGGTGAGGATCTTGCCGTGCGAGGGGGTGATGGCCTTGACCCAGAGGTGCTGGATGCCGAGGTCCACGAGGTTCACGGTGATGAGCACGGACGATTCAATGGAGGTGCCCACGCCCACTACGGCGGAGCTGAACTCCTGGGCGCCCAACTGGCGGAGGGCATCGATGTTGGTGGCATCGGCCTCCACAACGTGCGTCAGCACAGGGGCCCACTTTTGAACCAGCGTGCGGTCGCGCTCGATGGCCAAAACTTCGCGGCCCTGCTTCACCAATTGCTCGGCTGTGGCAGAGCCGAACCGGCCCAGGCCAATGACCAGCACTGGGGCATTGTGTGCGGGGCGGTTGGCAGCCCCCGTGGTGTTAGCCAATGATTGGCCTCTCTTCCGGGTAGTGGAACAGCTGGCTGCGCTGGCGCAGGGCCAGGCCGGCTGCAAGGGTTACTGTGCCGACGCGTCCGGCGAACATCAGCGCTGTCAGTACATAAACTCCCGACGGCGGCAGCTCGGCACTGAGGTTGGTGCTGAGTCCCACGGTGGCGAAGGCGGAGATGGATTCGAAAAGCACCCGGTCCAGCGACGCTCCGCTGATGGAGAGCAACAAGAATGCTGCCACGGATACCAAGGTGGCGCCAGCAACGATCACCGAAATGGCCACACGCATGGTGCCTTGGGGAATGGTACGACCGTAGACCTTCACATCGGCGTCACCGCGGGCTTCGGCCATGATGGCAAGGAACATGACGGCAATGGTGGTCACTTTGATGCCACCTGCTGTGGAGGCGGACCCGCCGCCGGCAAACATGAGTGCGTCGGTGAGGAGCATGGTGGTGGATTCCATGTGGTTCTGGTCCACCAGGTTGAAGCCGCCCGAACGCGTCATTACGGACGCAAAGAGCGAATGCGTGATCTTGTCGCCGAGGTCCATGTTCGCGATGGTCCGCACGTTGTCCCACTCCATCATGGCCCAGAGCACTGTGCCGGCGACGAGCAGGATAAAGGAAACCTGGATGGTGAGCTTGGTGTGGAGGTTCCATTTCTTCCAGTTGAGCCCGTTCTGCTGCAGCACCATCACTACCGGGAAGCCCAGACTGCCGAGGAAGACCCCGAGCATCAGGGGCACAAGTATCCAGAGGTCGGTTTCGTAGGGCACGATGCCGTCCGAGTGAGGCGTGAAACCGGCGTTGTTGAAAGAAGAGATCGAGTAGAAAACTCCGTGCCACACCGCTTGCCAGAAGTCTTCGCCGAGCACGATGAAGCGCGGAATAAGCGCCAGCGCGAGGGCTCCTTCGATCACCACCGAGGTCACGATCACGATTCGGAGCAGGGTACCCACTTCACCGAGGCGGCCTGCATTGTTCATGGCTTCCTGTGCGATGAGCTTGCCGCGCACACCGAGCCGCTTGCTGACCATGAGGGCCAAAAGAGAGGCCAGCGTGAGGGTGCCCAAGCCTCCAACGAAGATGCCGACCAGGATGACGAGCTGGCCGAAAAACGTCCAATGGGTGGCTGTGGAAACCACAGTCAACCCGGTGACGCAGACACTCGATACGGCAGTGAACAGAGCCTGGTGCAGTGGCGTCACCACCCCTTCCGTCGAGGCCGCGGGAAGGGACAGCAATCCAGTGAAGAACAGGATGACGACGGCGAACACCGTCAGTGCCAAACGCGCCGGTGAGGTGTTGGCAATGTTGTCGATGAAGTCACGCACGCGCGTGAAGATCCAGAGACCTTCGCGTTCCTGCTGAATGGGTTGCCAGTTGCTCGGGCTCGTTGACCGCGACTGGCTGTGGGACATGGCGTTCTTCCTTGGTTGAAACAAGCTTTCCTGAGTAGTAAACCACTATTCGCGCGCGTAACCGGGCGTTGAGGCGTTCCAGCCTCAGGTAGCCTGTTCTGGATGAACTCCAGGCTTGGAACAGCTGCTTCCAGCATTACGCGGTCCGCACTGCCAACGACGGTGGTGTGGGATCCAGCCATGACTGCCTACAATTTTGGTCCGGGCCATCCCATGGCTCCGCAGCGGCTGGAACTGACAGCCCGCCTCGCAGAATCGTTGGGACTCTTCGGACACCATCATGTGGCGGTGGAGGCACCCAGCGTGGCGACCGACGTCGAACTTCTTTCTGTCCACAGCCCCGGATATGTGGCGGCGGTGCGCCGCGTCAGCGAAGACCCGTCCACTCCGGAGGAAGACCGTGGCCTGGGCACCGAAGACGACCCCGCCTTTGCAGGAATGCATGAAGCCAGCGCCCGCCTGGCCGGAGGATCGCTTCTGGCGGCTGACACGATCCTTTCCGGCCGCGCTGTGCGGGCCGTGAACTTCAGCGGCGGCATGCACCACGCCGCCCGGGAGCGGGCCAGCGGATTCTGCGTTTACAACGATGTCGCCATGGCCATCCAGCGGCTGCTCGACGGCGGTGTGCAGCGCGTGGTGAGCATCGATGTCGACGCCCACCACGGGGACGGCACGCAGGGTATTTTCTGGAACGACCCCCGCGTCATGACCATCAGCCTCCACGAAACAGGCCTCACGCTGTTCCCCGGAACGGGTTTCGCCAACGAAACCGGTGGGCCGGACGCGATCGGAACAGCAGTCAACGTTGCGCTTCCGACGTTCACCGGGGACGCCGCCTGGTTGCGGGCTTTCCATGCTGTGGTTCCGCAGCTGGTGGGAGCCTTCCAACCCGAGGTGATCGTGAGCCAGCACGGCTGCGACTCGCATCGGAACGATCCCCTGACGCACCTCAACCTGAGTATCGACGGACAGCGCGAGGCCGCTTCCGCCGTCGCGAGCCTTGCTGCCCGCTATTGCGACAACCGTTGGATCGCCACCGGGGGAGGCGGCTACGACGTCACCGGCGTTGTGCCGCGCGCGTGGAGCCACCTGATCGGCATGGTGACGCAGCGCCCTGTGCCGCTCAGCACCCCGGTGCCGGAAGCCTGGCGGACCTATGTGAAGGAAACGTACGGAGTGACGGCACCGGAGTCGATGGGTGACGACGTTGACGTCTGGTGGCGCTCCTGGGAGGTTGGCTACGATCCCGCGGACGAGGTTGACCGGACGGTCATAGCGACCCGTAAGGAAATCTTCCCGCTGTATGGATTGGATCCGTGGTTCGACTAAGGCGCGGTTCGTGGGGCCTTAGGCTAGGGCTCGGTCTTCTCCGTTTGGAAGACCACTCCCGCTGCGCCGATGAGCCAGCCCAGCAGGGACAGGGCGAAAGCACCGATCAGATCCGTGGATGCCTGTCCTTTGAACAACCAGACCACCAGGACCAGCATCCCCATGGTCATGTAGACCATGATGGCGAAGATCACCCGGCCAGAGAGTTTCATGGCCACCTCTGACGGGCGGATCACGGGATTCGGGTCGCCGGCCTTCTGGTTCCCGCTCTTGACTTCGGCGATGGTGAAACCCAAGGCCGACGCCGTCAGGGAACTCAGCGAGGTCGCCAGGACTCCCGCCGCGGTCACCAGGGCGCCGTTGAGTTCGGGGGCTTTGGCGCCGCCGGTGGGCACCCATGTCCCGACCCGCAGCAGCACAGTGGCCCACACGAGGACGAACAAAGCGAGGAAGACTGCGGCGATGATGTTGAAGATGTGCCGCCGAAAGAAGTCACTCATTGCCACTCACCCCGCGCTCTGGGCGGCCGGGGCCCTGGGAGCCCGGACGGGCCGTGACTCTGTTGTAGCACCAGCCATGGGGAGGGTCAACGAACTGCCGCCGCATCACAACGAAACCCGCCGCATCACAACGAAACAGGGATGCCAATCGGCGTATATGTCGCTAGGGTGTAAGGCATGGTGACTGACGACGTATTTGCCGTCATAGCTGAGGCAACCAGGCGCGACATCCTGGTCTCCCTCCGCTCTGGGGATAAAGCAGTAGGCGAACTGGTGGAGGAACTGGCTGCGAGCCAGCCCACTATCTCCAAGCATCTGAAGGTGCTCCGCGAGGCCGATCTCGTCAGCATGCGCGCCCAGGGCCAGAAGCGCTTCTACGCGCTCAATCCCAAGCCGCTCGCCGGCGTCGCCAATTGGCTCGAAACGTTCGACGTCGTTCCCTCGGTTCCCGCCGCCGTCGCGCCTGCCGCTGCGCCGGCTGCCGTCGAGCCTGCAGCCGCCCCGGTTGAGACGCCGACCCTTCCCGAGGCAATCAACCAGGCCGCGAAGGTCCACGCAAGCGGCACCCCCGTCTCACTTGATCCGGCGTCCGACGATACCGTTCCCCAGCAAATCGGCCGGACCGTGGGCCGGGCCGCTACCAAGGCTGCTGACCTGTTGGCCAATCTGCCGAATCTGCCCAACCTCCCCAAGTTCGGCCGCAAACGCTGAGAAGCCTCCATCTAACGTGATCCTCGTCACATTGTGAGTTCTTGTTAACCTTCCGGTTCCTTGATTTATCGGTGATTTTCTACAGTTGTGTTAACTCCATCCGGAGGGTCACATTGGCTCCGGATGGAGATCCTATGTCCTCGGGTGCAACCATGGGCGGGACTGATTCGTCCCGCCGCTGGCCGGCGCACCGAGGTTAGGAAGACGCATGGATTCAAGGCTCGAAGCCGTCCGCGACACTGTTTTGGCGAGGAACCCGGGGGAGAAGGAATTCCACCAGGCCGTCAGTGAGGTCTTCGAAAGCCTTGGCCCGGTGCACGACCGTCATCCCGAGTTCCTGGAGGGTGCCGTCCTGGAACGCCTGTGCGAACCCGAACGCCAGATCATCTTCCGCGTCCCGTGGACCGACGACGCCGGACGCGTCCACGTGAACCGCGGCTTCCGGGTGGAGTTCAACTCCGCGCTCGGACCCTACAAAGGTGGACTCCGCTTCCACCCCTCCGTGTATCTGGGCATCGTCAAGTTCCTCGGTTTCGAGCAGATCTTCAAGAACGCCCTGACGGGCATGCCGATCGGCGGCGGCAAAGGCGGCTCGGACTTCGATCCCCGCGGACGTTCCGACGCCGAAATCATGCGCTTCTGCCAGTCCTTCATGACCGAGCTGTACCGCCACATCGGCGAGTACACCGACGTTCCGGCCGGCGACATCGGTGTGGGCGGCCGCGAAATCGGCTACCTTTTCGGCCAGTACAAGCGCATCACCAACCGCTATGAATCCGGCGTCCTCACTGGCAAGGGCATTTCCTGGGGTGGTTCCCTGGTCCGTCCCGAAGCCACCGGGTATGGCACCGTGATTTTCGCCCAGGAGATGCTCAAGACCAAGGGCCAGTCCTTTGACGGCCAGCGTGTGGTGGTCTCCGGGTCGGGCAATGTCGCCATTCACGCCATCGCCAAGGCGCAGTCCCTCGGTGCCACGGTGGTGGCCTGCTCCGATTCGGCCGGCTACATCGTGGACGAGGCGGGGATCGACGTCGCGCTGTTGAGCCAGATCAAGGAGGTCGAGCGCGGGCGCCTCACCGATTACGCTGCCCGGCGGCCGGGTGCCAGCCACGTTGCCGGCGGTTCCGTTTGGGATGTGAACGGTACTGTCGCGTTGCCGTGCGCCACACAGAATGAACTCGACGGCGAGGCCGCAGCCAAGCTGGTCAGCAATGGACTGATCGCCGTGGCCGAGGGCGCCAACATGCCCTCCACGCGTTCGGCCGTATCCGTGTTCCAGGAAGCTGGGATCCTGTTCGGTCCGGGCAAGGCCGCCAACGCCGGTGGCGTTGCGACCTCAGCGCTGGAAATGCAGCAGAACGCCAGCCGTGACTCCTGGTCTTTCGAGCACACCGAGCAGCGCCTCACCGAGATCATGGTGGGTATCCATGACCGTTGCGCCGAGACCGCCGAGGAATACGGGGCGCCTGGAAACTACGTGGTGGGGGCCAATATCGGTGGCTTCGTCAAGGTGGCCGATGCGATGCTCGCGCAGGGCCTGATCTAGCACCTCCCCAAATCCAAAAGTAGAGGCCGTTTTGAATATTCAAAACGGCCTCTACAGCTTTGTGCTCGGGTGTATGTGCTTGGCTGCGCTCAGCGCTGCAGGAGCCGCACGTGGTCCGGGTTCAGGTCCGAGACCTTGCTGACGCCCAGGAGTGCCATGGTCCGGGTCATGTCCTTCTCCAGGATCTGGATGGTCCGGTCCACGCCTTCACGGCCGCCGGCCATCAGTCCGTAAAGGTAGGCACGGCCGATCAGTGCGAAGTCGGCGCCCAGGGCCAAGGCGGCCACGATGTCGGCGCCGCTCATGATGCCGGTGTCCAGGATGACTTCGGCCTGGCTGTTGTCTGCCTTCAACGCCGAGGTGACGTCCGGGAGCAGGTGGAAGGGGATCGGCGCGCGGTCCAGTTGGCGGCCGCCGTGGTTGGACAGGATGATGCCGTCGGCGCCGTGGTCCACTACCTTACGGGCGTCTTCAACGGTCTGGATGCCCTTGACCACCAGCTTGCCCTTCCAGGTTTCACGGAGCCAGTCCAGGTCCTCATAGGTGAGGGTGGGGTCGAACATGGAGTTGATGAGGTCAGCAACCGTACCGGTGTAGCGCGACAGCGACGCGAATGTGAGGGGTTCGTGCGTGAGGAAGTTGAACCACCACGCCGGACGGTACGACGCGTCCAGGACCGTTTTCACCGTCAGCGCCGGCGGGATGGTCATGCCGTTGCGGACATCGCGAAGGCGCGCCCCGGCCACAGCAGTGTCCACGGTGACCATGAGGGTGTCGTTTCCTGCCTTGGCGGCACGTTCGATCAGTTCGAGCGAGCGGTCGCGGTCGGTCCACAGGTAAAGCTGGAACCAGTTGCGGCCGTTCGGGGCTGCGGTGGCGACATCCTCGATCGAGGCGGTGCCCATGGTGGACAAGGTGTAGGGAATACCCGCGGCCTCAGCGGCCTGCGAGCCGGCGTATTCGCCCTCGGACTGCATCATGCGCGTGAACCCGGTGGGTGCGATGCCGAAGGGGAGGCGTGATTCCTTGCCGAGAATGTCCGTGCGGAGATCGATCCGCGATACGTCCCGGAGGATGCCCGGGCGGAACTCGATGTCTTGGAAAGCCTGGCGTGCCCGGCGCAGCGTGATTTCTTCTTCGGCGGCACCGTCGGTGTAGTCAAACGGAGCCTTCGGAGTGCGGCGCTTGGCGATGTCCCGCAATTCCCAGATGGTGCTGGCACGCTTCAGCCCTGCGGTCTTGCTGAATTCCGGCTTCTTGAACTGCATCAGCGGGGCAAGGTCCGAGACTTTGGGGATGCGGCGCTTCAGTGCCGGAGGCTGCACGACGGCGGGTCGCGGCTGGGGCGGGCGGCTCACGTTTTCGTCGCTCCCGGCATTTGCGGGGGCGGCGGTGATCTTGGGATCGAGGGTGTCGGTCATGCGGTTCTCCCTTGAATTCTGTGGTCCTGCCACTGTGGTCTAACCACACTGTAATCCATGTGGTCGGACCACATCAACTAGTATTCCGTTATGCGTACCCACGAACTTGTCCTGCAATGGATCGAGAAGCAGCTCTCCGACGGCGACCTCACGCTCGGAGGGCGCCTGCCCGGCGAGCGGACCATGGCGGAGCAGCTGCAGGTGTCCCGGACTTCCGTCCGGGAAGCAGTCAGGATTCTCGAAGCAATGGGTGTGGTCCGCGCGGGCGTTGGTTCGGGGAAGGACGCCGGGACCGTGGTCATCGCGGAACCGGGCTCTGCGCTGGGATCCACCCTCCGGCTTCATGTGGCCACGCGCCATCTTCCCGTGGCCGATATCGTGGAGACGCGGGTCCTTCTGGAATCCTGGGCGGCGGAGCGCGCCAAGACGGGTGTTCCGGCGCTGGAGGAGGCCGCAGGTCTGCTGGATCAGATGGATTCCGAGCAGGATATCGACGCGTTCCTGGCTCTCGACGCCCGCTTCCACGTTGCCCTCGCCGAGGCGGCGGGAAACGCCGTCGTCAGTGCGATGATGGCGTCGCTGCGGGGTGCGATCGAAAACTATGCGGGTGAGCTGACAGGGAACCTGCCCGACTGGAGTGCCACGTGCGCCAGGCTGAGGGCGGAACACCGCGCCATCCTCGCCGCGGTGAACAACAACGACGGCGGCACGGCGGCTGCGCTGGTGGCGGCCCACATCCAAGGCTTCTACAAAGAAGCCGGAGTGGGCTCGTCCCACGGGTCATAGAGCAACGCGGGGTCACTTATGGCCCATAGAAGCCCCCCGAAAGGGCCATAAGTGACCCCGCGTTGCTTTCTAAGCGGGCTTGAGGGCAGGGGCTGCGGTGCTCTTCCGGATCTCGACCCTGGGCGAGAATTCGTCCTGAGCCTGGACGGGGGCATCGCCGGCCTGCTGGATCTGTTCGCGCATCCTCCGCCAGGCCAGGCTCCCGAGTTCGTTGATGGGCACGGCCGCAGTCGTGAGCGGGGGTGTGGTGTATTTTGCGAACGGAATGTCATCGAAGCCGGTGACCGAAATGTCCTCCGGGACGCGGATTCCGCGCTCGTGCAAGCCACTGAGCAGGCCCATGGCGACGAGGTCGTTGAAGGCCAGGATGCCTGTGGCGCCGCTGGCGATGATGGCATCCGTGGATTCGTGGCCCGAATCGAAGTTCGAACCTCCCGGGAGCATCTGCAGTTCGATCTCCGGGTGCTCCTTCCGGAAGTGGTCCAAACCCACCAGGCGCTGCCGGTTTGAAGCGCTGTGCTCGGGCCCGGAAAGGAATACCAGCCTGCGGTGACCCAGGGATACCAGGTGCTGCGCCAGTTCCTGGATGCCCTGGCCATAGTCCACGCTCAGGCTCGGAGTGTTGGTGGCAATAGTGGTCCGGTTGATGAGTACCAGCGGGTGCAGGGTGGGTGCCAGTTCCTCAAGTTCGGCATCGCCCATGCGGGGCGCGCACAGGACAACGCCATCACAGCGCCGCCGGGCCTCCCCGGCCAGGATCGCTTCTTCGCTGGTGACTTCCGAAGAGTCGGCAATGAGGACACGGTACCCATCCTGGGCTGCTGCGATGCTGAGTCCGCGCAGGATGGCCTGGAAGGTGGGGTTCGCCAGGTCCGGGACCACAATGCCGATGGTGTCGGTTTTCCCGAGTGCCAGGCTTCGGCCCACGGGGTTGGGTTGGTACTTGAGCTCGGCCGCAGCCGCGCGGACCCGAGCGGCGATGCCGGGATCAACCGCGGCGTTACCGTTCATGACGCGTGAAACCGTGGCGTGCGAAACGCCGGCCTTCTCCGCGACGTCGGCAATCCCAACGCGCCTGTTGGTGTTCCTGCGTGCCATGTGGCCCCTTCCCTTTTGCCTGCCGCGCATGTGCTCCGTCGTTGGAGCAGTGGTTGACGTGACCACCTGAGTCTTGATAGAAAGCTTATATCCCTCCGAGAAAACGCTTTCTCAGTTATTCTTCCACACGAACCCGGGCCGTCAAACGGTTCACTCCTGCCTTTTGAAAGGGGCATTCACATGGTCAACGTCGACTCAGCCGAGACCCGGACCCCAGAAGCGGAAACGGCAACCCGGACAGACAGCCGCCAACGGACCAGGATCGCCCTGATTGGAACCGGCGGACGCTCGGAAATGTACATCCGGGCCATTTACGGACAGCACGCGGATGTCGCCGAACTCATTGCCCTTTCGGACGTCAACCAGGGCCGGGTGGACTTTTATCGGGAGCTCATCAAGGAACTCGGTGGAACACAGGCGGTGGCGTCCTTCGAGCCGGGCGAGCTGACCGGCTTCATCCAGGCCAACGGCATCGAACGAGTCATTGTCACCACACCCGATTACACCCACGCGGATTACATCGTCGAGGCACTTGAGGCCGGTGCCGACGTCGTGGTTGAAAAGCCGCTGACCATCGACGTTGAGGGCTGCCGCCGCATCACGGAGGCGGTCGCAAAGACCGGCCGCAACGTGGTGGTCACGTTCAACTACCGCTACTCGCCGCGAAACAGCGCGCTCAAGGAAGTCATCCAGAACGGGGTGATCGGCAAGGTCACGTCCATCGACTTCAGCTGGGTCCTGGACACCGTGCACGGCGCTGACTACTTCCGCCGCTGGCACCGTGAAAAGAAGAACTCCGGGGGCCTGCTGATCCACAAGGCCTCGCACCACTTCGACCTCGTCAACTGGTGGATCAACGACGTTCCGGAGCGCGTGTTCGCATCCGGTGGCCTGCGCTTCTACGGCGACAAGAATGCTGCCGAGCGTGGCTTGGGCTCCCGTCCCGAGCGTGGCACCGTTGATGGCCTCGAGCATGACCCCTTCCGTCTGGACATGCGCGAGGACGAACGCCTGAAGGCCCTGTACTACGACAACGAAAAGTTTGACGGCTACCTCCGCGACCAGGACGTCTTCACCGAAGGCATCACCATCGAAGACAACCTCGCACTGGTGGTGGACTACCAGGGCGGCCCCACACTCAGCTACTCGCTGAACGCCCACAGCCCGTGGGAAGGCTACCGCGTCACCGTCAACGGCACTGAAGGCCGGGCGGAACTCGAAGTGGTGGAACGAGCCGCGGTCGAGTCCAGCACCGACAAGAAGACTGTGGTTGACCCGAGCGCGACACCCATCGAGGAAGAGGACGCAGTCCGCCGTAACGGTGAGCGCCTGGTTGTCCAACGACACTGGGAAGCTGCCTACGAGGTCCCCATCATCAATGGCGAGGGTGGTCACGGTGGCGGCGACAACCTGCTGCTCTCGGACCTGTTCAACGGTCCCGGCGAGGACCCGCTGGGCCGCCCGTCCGGCTACATCGACGGGCTTCGCTCGGTGTCCGTGGGAATCGCCGGCAACCAGTCCCTGGACACAGACCTTCCAGTCCGTATCAGCGAGCTTGGCCTCGGGGCTGACCTCAGCCGCAGCCAGGCCTGACCGGTTCACCTACCAACGCAAGGAACAGATCATGAGCAGGATTTTCGTCACCGGTGGTTCCGGCAGGCTTGGCCGCAGCGTGGTGGCCGGTCTCGCCGAAGCAGGCCACGAGGTGATTTCCGTCGACCGGGACGCCATCCCGGCGGAACAGCTGCCGGCCGGAGCCGGGCAATACACCGCAGACCTTCTTGCGCCGGGTGAGGCAGAACGCCTGATCCGGGAAACAGCGCCCGACGCCGTCATCCACCTCGCTGCTATCGCCGTACCCTTCAGCGCACCCGAAGACGTCATCTTCAGCACGAACACGCGGCTCGCCTACGCGGTGATCAGCGCGGCCACCGACGCCGGTGTCCCGAAGATCGTGACAGCAAGCAGCCCCACGGCCCTGGGCTACGGCTCGCCGGCCGGGTGGCTGCCGCCGTCGTTCCCCCTGGACGAGCGGACGCCGCCCAAGCCATGGAACGCCTACGCGCTGTCCAAGTTGATCGCCGAGCAAACGGTGCAGATGTTCGCAGCGGCGCAGGGCGACAAGCTCCGGTACGCGGCCTTCCGTCCGTGCTTCGTGATCTCCCCGGAGGAGTGGGAAGGAGCGCTCACGCAGCAAGGCCACACAGTCCGCGAACGCCTGGACGATCCCGCGCTGTCCGCTCCGGCCCTGTTCAACTACGTGGACGCCCGGGATGTCGCCGACTTCCTGGACGTTCTCCTGGACAGGATGGACTCCATTCCCAACGGCGAGGTGTTCTTCGTGGGCGCCAAGGATGCCCTGGCTACAGCGCCCTTGGCGGAACTGTTCCCACGCTTCCTGCCGGGCAGCGGCCCGCTGACCCAACACTTGACCGGCACCAGCCCGGCGTTCTCCATCGACAAAGCCCGCGACCTTTTGGGCTGGGAACCGAAGCGCACCTGGCGCACCGAACTCACCCCGCCCTACGAAGGCCCCGACACTGCCGCAAACCGAGCACCACTCAATGACGAGATCACCGCCGGCCTGGTCCCGGCGGGAGCAACCAAGGAGACACCATGAATTTCGACGGCGTACTGTTCTTCCCCGTCACCCCCTTCGACGAAGACGGCAGCGTTGATGTTGCCCTGCTGAAGGAACACATCACTTCACGGCTCCCGTTCGGTCCGGGCGGCATCTTCCCGGCGTGCGGCACCGGCGAGTTCCATGCGCTTTCCCTCGATGAGATCCGCACCGTGGTGACTGCCGCCGTCGAGGCCGTTGCGGGTGCCGTTCCCGTGGTCTCCGGTGCCGGCGGCCCGCTGGGCCATGCCATTGCCGCTGCCAAGGTGGCCGAGGAAGCCGGCGCGGACGCCCTCCTGGTGCTCCCGCCCTACTTGGTGACCGGCCCCACCGACGGCGTGGTGGCCTACGTTGAGGCCATCGCTGCGGCGAGCAGCCTGCCCGTGATCGTCTACCACCGCGGTACCGCGAAGTTCACGGCCGAAGCGATCACCCGCCTCACCGCAAACCCGAAGGTAGTCGGCTTCAAGGACGGCATCGGGGACGTGGGGCTGGCCCAGGAAATTGTCTCGGCCATCAACGCGAGCGGGCGTAAGGACTTCGCGCTCTTCAACGGCCTCCTCACTGCGGAATTGACCCAGGGTGCCTACCGTGGCCTGGGCATCCCGCTGTACTCGTCGGCAGCGTTCGCCATGGCCCCCGAAATCGCCAAGGCCTACTACGACGCCTACATCTCAGGTGACGAAGAACGCCGTCACGCGCTGCTTGAGGGCTTCTATGCGCCGCTGGTCCGCCTGCGCGACCAGACCCCCGGCTTTGGCGTCTCCCTTATCAAGGCCGGCCTGAGGCTCGCCGGATTGCCCGTTGGCCCGGTCCGTCCGCCGTTGGTTGATCCCAGCGAGGAACAGCTCCTGGAACTCAAGGCCATCCTGGCCAAGGGCCACGAGCTGGCCGGCAGCTGATGACCGCCCGCATTACGGGCCTCAGCACCCGGCTGATCACGGTGCCGCTGCTACGCAGTTGGGGCGCGGAGGCGCCCGAGAACCACGTGATTGTCACCGAACTGTCCACGGACGACGGCGGCGCGGGCCACGGCTTCTCATGGACACCGACCATCGGTCCCCAGGCAGTGAAGGCCCTCTTGGACCACGACATCGCCCCCTTCATCCGGGGCGTCGAGGCGAACCCGGAGATTGTGTGGGACCAGCTGTGGAAGCGGCTGCATGAAGCGGGCGGGGGAGGGCTGACCACCATCGCCATGGCGGGCGTGGACCTTGCCCTGTGGGACTTGAAAGCACGCCAGGCGGGAACGTCCGTCACGGGGCTCCTGGGCCGGCGCCAGGAATCCGTGGAGGTGTACGGCTCCGGAGTGAACCTGCACTACACCCTGGAACAGCTCGTGGAGCAAGCCCAGCGGTGGGTTGCTGCCGGACACAACGCGGTGAAGATCAAAGTGGGCAAGCCCGAGCTCCGGGAGGATGCCGAGCGCGTTGCCGCAGTGCGCCAGGTGATCGGCCCTGACCGGCTGCTCATGATCGACGCCAACCAGCGTTGGGACCTCGCCCACACGTTCCGTGCCTTGGATGTTTTGGGGGAGTACGGACTGGAGTGGCTGGAAGAACCGATTCGCGCCGACGACCTCTGGGCATACCGGCGCCTGCGCAAGCACTCGCCGGTTCCCATTGCCCTGGGTGAGAACGTCCACACCGTCTACCGCTTCCGTGACTTCATCGAAGCGGAAGCCGTGGACATCATCCAGCCCAACATTGTCCGGGTGGGCGGCATCACCCCATTCCGCAGGATCGTTGAGTTGGCCCGCACCCACAGCATCAGGGTGGCACCGCACTTGCTTCCGGAGCTCTCCGGACAGTTGGCGCTCACCTTGGCAGAGCCGGTCAGCGTGGAGGACGTGGAGGATGCCTCGTTCGGCCAACTCGGGATCCTGGCCGGATCTTCCCCGGTGCGGATCAGCAACACGACAGGCACCATCAGGCTTAGTTCAGCCGGCCTGCCCGGTCTCGGCTTCGAGTTCGCCGGGGCATTGCCGCCGACGCAAGCCACTGACACTTCAGCCCCCGAAAGCAAAGGAAACCGCATTGAGTACAGCAACTCTTGACCTGACCGCCGTCACGGCCGCAGCCACGGCAGCGGCGAAGGTGACCGCAGCAGCTTCCGACGCCGAACGCGCGGCCTGGCTGACCGCCGTCGCCGACGCTTTGGACGCCAACGTCACCGAACTGGTAGCAATCGCCGACTCTGAAACAAGCCTCGGGACCGTCCGGCTCGCGGGCGAGGTGGCGAGGACCAGCGGGCAGCTGCGCCTGTTCGCCAACGTCATCACTGAAGGCTCGTACCTCGAAGCCGTCATCGACCACGCTGACCCGTCCGCCACCCCGCCCAAGCCAGAGCTGCGCCGCATACTGCGGCCGATCGGTCCCGTGGCCGTGTTCTCGGCGTCGAACTTCCCGTTCGCGTTCTCCGTGGCGGGCGGCGATACAGCGTCCGCTCTGGCAGTTGGCTGCCCGGTGGTCGTCAAAGCACACTCGGGCCACCTTCGCCTGTCCCAGCGGACCGCGGAAATCGTCACCGAGGCGCTGGCCAAGGCCGGAGCCCCGGACGGAATCTTCGCGCTGGTCAGCGGACGCGAAGCCGGCACGGCACTGGTCCAGGACCCGGCCATCAAGGCAGTAGGCTTCACCGGCTCCATCCCCGGCGGCCGGGCGCTGTTCGATCTCGCGACGTCCCGCCCGGAGCCCATCCCGTTCTACGGTGAACTGGGCAGCTTGAACCCGGTGGTCATCACTGCGGACGCGCTCGCCGAACGCGGTCAGCAGCTAGCGGCAGGCCTGGCGGGTTCCTTTACCCAGGGCGCCGGCCAGTTCTGCACCAAGCCCGGACTGGTGTTCATCCCGGCGGGATCGGACTTCGCATCGCACCTTGCCGAGGCCAGCAAGGACAAGCCGACAGCCGCCATGCTGACCGAGCGCATTGCGGAAGCCTATCCGGACGGGCTGCGCAACGTTGCTGAGCAGCCGGGAGTCGCCGTCGTCAGCGGCACGGTGGAGCAGGACAGCCTGGCGGACGGCGCCGCGCCTGTGGTGTTCTCCACCAGCGCCGCAAATGTGCTGGAACGCCCGGATGAGTTGCTGGAGGAATGCTTCGGCCCCACCACGCTGCTGATCGAGTACGCCTCCCAGGACGAGCTGTCCGCCGCGCTCGCCAAGGTTCCCGGAAGCCTCACGGGCACTGTGCACGCACAACCCGGCGAGGACGTTTCTGCACTGGTGGAGCAGCTGAGCACTTTGGCCGGCAGGGTCCTGTTCGACGGTTGGCCCACGGGGGTGGCCGTGAACTGGGCCCAGCAACACGGCGGCCCCTACCCGGCCACGACCTCCTTGTTCACGTCCGTGGGCGCCACTGCAGTCCGCCGCTTCCAGCGCCCCGTGGCCTACCAGGACGCGCCGGAGAGCGTGCTGCACCCGGCGCTGCACGACTCCAACCCGCTGGGGATCCCGCGGCGCGTGGACGGCGTCCTGACGCTCGGCTAACGCACCCAACACGAAAGGGGCGGGGTCACCATCACGGTGACCCCGCCCCTTTTCGCGTTACCTGCAGGGTCAGGGACGCAGGGGCAGTGAAGCCGGGTCAGGGACGCAAGGTCAGGGGACGACGGCGGCCGTCCACGTCGGTGGTCGGCCACCGCTCGTCTACGGTCAGGACGCGCAGGCCGGAATCCGTGAGCAGTACGGTGTCCTCGATCTTCACTCCGGGCCCGGATGGGTTCCACGTGAAGGGCTGGTTGAGGACGATGGTGTCCGTGACCTCTGCGGTGACCCGGGGGTCGCGGCCCGCGTAGCCTGCGGGACCACCCTGGTGGTGAAGCGTCCACTGATCATCACCGAATCCGTGGCGGGCGTAAGCTGCCTTGATCCCGGTGAAGACCTCGTTGAGCCGTGCTCCCGGGACCGTGGCCCGGAAAATGTCGGCCTCCACTTCTGCGATGCGGGCCTCGGCGTCGAGCTCAGCGGGAGTGCCGGCGTCGAAAGCCACCCACCGGGTCACGTTGGCAACCAGGCCGTTCCGGCGTGCGCACACCACGGCCATGGCACGGCGGCCGATCGGGGAGTGGGTGGCCAAGGGATGCCGGAAGTCGCTGCGGCCGGCACCGTTGCAGAGGAGGACCAGTGGCTCGGCGCCCACAGACACAATGCGGGCGGCCAGCTGCGAGACCAGTTCGAATTCCGTTGTTTCCGGGGTTGCGGCCGTCAGGACGTCTGTCATCGCCCGCGCCGCATCGACTGAAAGCTCGGAGTACCGGGCTGTTTCGGCGGGGAGCAACTGCTGGCGGGCAGCCCGCAGCTCCGCGGTGACGGCTGCTTCCACCAGCGGGTTGCCGTCGAGGGCCAGGGCCGCCGCTGCCGCATGCAACTGCCCGTGCCACGGCACAGTGTCCAGGCTGACGCCCGCCGGCAATTCTTCGGCAGCTATCCGCCCGGCCTCGTTGTTGAACGTGACCAGGTGGTCGCCGCTGCGGTCCACCAGGAGGGCCGCAATGGGGTCTCCGGCCAGGCTGATGTGCACCCGGCTGCCGTCCAGGTACCAGGTGAGGGCGGTGTTGGACGTGAGCAGCAATGAGTCACGGCCTGCAGCGTCAAGGATGTCTAGGACCCGACGACGCTTCACGGCACGGTCTGCAACGTTTCCCGGAGCTGTCGTTGCCGGAACCGCAGCGGATTGAGTAGGTATGGTCATGACTGTTCCCCCAAAGTGGTGATGAGTTGTTCGATGTCCTGTGTCGCGAGGAACCCGTCCGCGATAAGTACGGTCACTGTCCGGTGGACCGGGCGGCCGGGCTTCGTCGCCACGGGCCGGTCCCACGCCAGGGAGAGCCCGACGCCGGGATAGCCGGCGTGCCGGACGAACCAAGGGTCCGGAGCCTGCGGAGCGGCCAGAAAGACGAGTGTGGCGGGGTGTCCCAGCCCGGGATCGCCCGTGGCCTGCGCCGCGCCGGAGGTCCCGGCGTCGAAAGTTCCCGACCACGCCAGCCACGGTGTAACGCTGCCGTGCACGGCGTCCTCGCCCCGGGCTTCCGGGGTCCAGATGGTGGCATCGCCAACCTTCGGCAAACGCCAGAAGAAGCCGCCGTAACCGCCCTGTGGCCGCCCGTTGGAACCCGGGCTGCCCAGCAGCACAGGACGGCCGGTGGCGGACTCCAGTGTGAAGTCCAGCGTCAGTTTCCACGCGGAATTCCCGACGGCGGCCCAGCGCCACCCGCGCTGCTCGCGGAGCACAGGAGACCCGTCAGGCCCTACCCAGCTCAGCTGCTCCTGCCTGTACCCGTCGCCCTGTTCCGCGGAATCAAGGACGATCCTGCCGTGGTCCTTCCGCCAGACATAGGCTCCGGCATCACGGGTGTAGGTCCTGCCTCCCCAGAAGTTGATGCCATCCACGTCCTGGAGGGCCACGCCCGCTCCCAGGTGCCACACGTGGTCCTCCGGGATGTGATCGGTCACGACGGTTCCGGCCAGGGTTCGCACAGGGTGGAGGTACGGACGCGGCGAAGATGTTGCCCGGATGAGGGACCCGTCCCGGAGAGTCGCAACAGGGGTTCCGTTGATCTCGAGCGTGGGCCCACCGGACACAGTCCATGGAGCGCCGAGCTCCGCGAAGGTTGATTGGCCCAGTGCTGCCCGTTGGATCAGGGATTCAATGCCGTGGACTACGGGGTGGGCGTCATCGCCGTCGCCCTCCCATGTCACCCGGTCCGGGTGTATCGGCCGTGGTGATTCGGCAGTGCGGATGGCCTCGAGGACCGCCATGTATGCGCCGGCGCCGCTGAGGGGGCTGAGCAGTTCCGCTTCGCTCCGTGCACCCAACAGGTTCTCCAGCAGGTCGGCACGGCCGAAGGTTTCGGTCCGGACCCCCTCTGCGGTGGTGATCTCCACGCGGTCTTCCGTGTAGGAGAGCGTGAGCTGGCCCAGTGTGCCGAACACGGTGACCGACGGCTCGGACTGTACGGGTGCGCAAAGCGTCAGTGCGCAGGTCAGCACGGTGCCGTCCGTTGTCCGCACCCGGACTACGGAGGTGTCGTCGCTTTCGGTGTCGTTTGCCCTGTAGAGGTCCGTATCCACGGACTGCACATCGGCCACGGTCCGGGCACCTGCAAGTCGCAGTCCGGTTGCCACGGCGTGAGCCAGGGCATTGGTGGCCACGCCGTCCACCACGTCCGTTCCGTTGAGGCTGCGCTTGCCTGCCCAGCGGGAACGCTTGAAGTATGCCTTGTTCCGCAGCCACAACCCCGTGGCGCTGATGCCCCGGACCTCGCCGATTCCGCCGGATGCCACCAGGGCTTCGATCGCGGGAAGGGCTTCTGAACCCAGGCTCTGGAACCCCACTTGCACCAGTCGGCCGGCGCTCGCCGCAGCTGCCATCACTTCCTCGTATTGCGCCATGGACGCCACGGGCGGCTTTTCCAGATACACATTGGCCCCGGCCTGGAGGGCAGCGAGTGCCAGGGGCGCGTGCGTCTGGATCGGCGTGGAAACGATGACGACATCGGGGGCCGTCCCTGCAGCGAGGAGTTCGTCGAGGGAAGCGAAAACTTCCACTTCGGGGCCGACAGTTCCGTCGGCCGGCGGCAGCGGATCGGCGACGGCCACCAGTTCAAGGACGCCGTCAGCGCCCAGGCGCTCAAGGTTTTCCAGGTGCCTTTCGCCGAAGCCGTGCACACCCACCAATGCGATGCGGGGAGTCCGGGGGCGGGCGTCCACTGTGACGGTGGTTGAGGGTTGGGTCATGAGTCTGTCCTAGTGCGGTCCGGTAAGGGTGAATTGATGCGGTGCCGGGGCTGCAGGGAGGTGGCGAGGAACGCTGCCGCCTCCTCCTGCATGGCCGGGGTGAAAACGTGTGGTTCCTGCCAGAAGCTGCCGGTGTACAGCCCGCGCGGCAGTTGCCGGGACAGGCGGGCGTGGGCGTCGCGCATTCCCTGCTCGGGGAAGAGGGCGTCAGCCATTGCGTACTGGACCAGCACACGGGCCGGGGACCGCGTGGCCAGGTCCGGCCAGTCCCCGAGCTTGGCGAGGCCGGGGGAGTGCAGCAACCACGAGTGCGCATCCAGGTACGCCGGCAGCAGCGAGGCGAAGGTGGTCATCATGCACGTCACCACATAGCTGCGGATCACAGGGCTCAGGGCAGCAAGCATCAAGGCCCGGCCGCCCCCGCCTGAAAACCCGAGGCAGGCTATCCGGTCCCGGTCCACCCCGGGCAGCGTGGCGAGGATTCCCAACGCCGCCAGATCGTCGTGGGCAACGGTCCCGGCAATGGTGGTTCCCATGAGTGCCGCCGCTTTCGCCACGGTTTCCTCATGGACCGCCGCCGCAGCGTCGTAGCGTTGCTGCGCGGAAGGTTCGACGCCGGCCTCCCGCCAGAGTGCCTGCTGGCCGTCAACTGCGGTAGCCGCCCGCCGAGGCAGTGGATCCAGGACGAACCGGCGGCTGCCCCACATGAAAGCGTCGTGGGCCAGGACAGCGAAACCCTGCTGTGCCAGCCACGTAGCGAGTGCCCGCCCGCCGTAAAGACTGGCCCGGATTTCCAGAGGCGGGATCCCGGCGTCGTGACCGGCGGGCTGACCGGGCTGATTTTGGAGGGCCACCAATCGCTCGGCGCCGTAGAACTTGATACCGCCATGGCAGTGCAGGGCGAGCACCGCCGGAAGCGGGCCGGTAACTTGTGCAGGGCGCACAAACCAAGCGGCTGTCCGGGGCCCGAAGCCCAACTGCCAGGACAGCGAAGAGGTGATGACGCCGTCGTGCTCCGTCTCCCCGTGAGTCGTGTACGAAAGGCCCGAAGCTATTGCGGGCACGCCCAAGATATCGGCCAGGTCCCTGCGCTCCGGGGAGTCCGCCTCATGGCGATGGGATGCCAGGTAGACGGGCCAGTCTTCGTAACCACCCAGCGCGGTGGGGCGGGTGGATGGCCCTGCCACGTCAGTTCGGGTCATGGCAGGCGGGGTCGGTGGGAAACAATGGTGTCCTGCCTTGTCGATGCGGAGGGTATGCGAATGCGCACGCCGGGCTTCTTCAGCGTGGAAAACCGTATTGGGCGAGTTCGCAAGAAAACGCTTTCTCAAAAATTAGCAAAAGGCTGTACATGGGTCAAGAAAACGTTTACTTTGGTACGGAGCCGCTGAAACCGGGACCCGCATCCTGGCACTTCGAAGGGGTAGCGCCAGAGCATCGGCGACGTCCCGGCAGGCAAACACCAACCACACTCGTACTCCGTGGATGGCCACGATGACCAAAGGAGACCACATGGCCGCATACGAATACGCGGGGACGCCGCAAGGCGCCCGCGGGACGGCGAGGGGGAAGCAATGAGCGCTATTGGCGAACTCTCAACCATGACGCGCCGCAAGGGCCCCATGACCAAGGAAGAGAAGAAGGCAAACGGGCGCGACAACAAGGCCGCCTACGTCTTTCTCCTTCCGTGGCTGCTTGGCCTGGCGGTCATCACGGTGGGGCCCATGCTCATGTCGCTCTACCTGTCCTTCACGGACTACAACCTCCTCCAGCCCCCGGAATGGGTGGGCCTGGACAACTTCGTCCGAATGTTCGGCGATGCCCGGTTGCACAACTCGCTACGGGTCACGTTCACCTACGTGCTGGTCGGCGTACCTCTGCAGCTGGCGGTTGCCTTGGTGATCGCCCTCGTCCTGGACAAGGGCCTTCGCGGTTTGCCGTTCTACCGTTCCATCTTCTACTTGCCCTCCCTGCTGGGCGGCTCCGTGGCTGTTGCCATCCTCTGGAAGCAGATCTTCGGCACCACCGGTCTGGTGAACCAGGTCCTGGCGATGATCGGAATAGAAGGGCCGGGCTGGATCTCGGATCCCAATACCGCTCTGGGCTCCATCATCCTGCTCCACGTGTGGACCTTCGGCAGCCCCATGATCATCTTCCTGGCCGGGCTGCGGCAGATTCCGGTGATGTACTACGAGGCAGCCAAGGTGGATGGGGCCACCACGCTCCAGCAATTCTGGCGGATCACCCTGCCCATGCTGAGCCCCATCATCTTCTTCAACCTGGTGCTGCAGATCATCGGTTCGTTCCAGTCGTTCACCCAGGCGTTCATCGTCTCCGGCGGCAACGGCGGACCATCCGACTCCACCATGTTCTTCACCCTGTACCTCTACCAAAAGGGCTTCGGCCAGTTTGATATGGGCTACGCCTCAGCGATGGCCTGGTTCCTGCTGGTCATCATCGGTGTCTTCACTGCCATCAACTTCATCGCTTCAAAGTATTGGGTGTTCTACGATGACTAAACTCCAGACCCTCCCCGCCGCTAATGGCGGTTCCGCCGAAAAGTCCGGGAAGAACCCACGCCGGCGTGAATCCCGCGGAAGCCTGGCTTTCAGCCGCAGTGCCCGCGTCAAAGGCCTGATCAAGCACGCGATCCTCATCATTGTGGGCGGCGTGATGATCTACCCCTTGCTGTGGATGGTGATCTCTTCCCTGCGGCCGAATGACCTCATCTTCCGTGAGCCCGGACTGTGGCTGAACAACCTTGAAATGAGCAACTACACGGATGGTTGGTCGGCGCTGACCCACCCGTTCGGTCATTACATGATCAACTCGGCGATCGTGGTCCTGGGCTCGATTGTTGGCAACCTGGTTTCCTGTTCCATGGCTGCCTATGCGTTCGCCCGGCTGCAGTTCACCGGCAAGAAGCTGTTCTTCGGCATCATGCTGCTGACCATCATGCTGCCGTTCCACGTGGTGATCGTTCCGCAGTACATCCTGTTCTCGCAGATCGGCTGGGTAAATACTTTCTGGCCGCTGATTGTTCCCAAGCTGCTCGCCACGGATGCGTTCTTCGTGTTCCTGATGGTCCAGTTCATCCGCGGCATTCCGAAGGACCTCGATGAAGCAGCGCGCATTGACGGCGCAGGGCACCCCAGGATCTTCCTCCGGGTCATCCTTCCGCTGATGGTCCCGGCCCTGGCCACCACCACCATCTTCACCTTCATCTGGACCTGGAACGACTTCTTCGGGGCCCTGATCTACCTGACGGACCCGGACATGTTCACAGTTCCCGTCGCCCTTCGTGCCTTTGTCGATTCGCAGTCGGCCACCAGCTGGGGATCGCTGTTCGCGATGTCCATCGTGTCCCTGCTGCCGGTCTTCCTGGTGTTCCTCTTCGGCCAGAGGTTCCTCATCAAGGGCATCGCCACCACCGGTATCAAGTAGACGTGCCGGTCTCCATCCGGAGGGGGCGGCCCCCTCCGGGTGAGTGGCCGCCGTCGGACGTCCCGGACGAAAACAAAATGGCATCTTGTCATACAAGAATGTGACTTGTACCATAAATACCAAGCAAGAAAACGCTTTCTCAGTCTTTCCATCGCATCAGGATCAACGAAGATCGGAGACATCAGTGCCCGTACATCCAGAGGGTGAAGCAGTCGCCCCCGCAGCAGCAACGTCAACAGGAGGACCCTTGGTGGCCAAGGCCAAACGCACCAAGCGCAAGCTCCGAGCCTCTGCCCTGATCGCCGCTACGGCCGCAGCGGTCCTTGCACTTACCGCCTGCGGCGGAGGTTCGGAACCCAAGAGCGCCGACGGCAAAGTGGAGCTCCGCTTCTCCTGGTGGGGTGGAGACAAGAGGGCCCAGCTGACGCAGGAAGCCATCAAGGCGTTCGAAGCCGAGAACCCCAACATCACCGTCAAGGCTGAGTTCGGCGACTGGTCCGGATACTGGGACAAGCTCGCGACGCAGGTCGCTGCCAACGACGCTCCGGACATCATTCAGATGGACGAAAAGTACATCACCGAATACTCCACCCGAGGCGCCTTGCTCGACCTCTCCAAGTACGACATCGATACCTCCAAACTCGATGAAGCTGCGCTGAATGCAGGCAAGGGCGAGAAGGGCCTCACAGGCATCGCGGCCGGCATCAATGCAGCGACAATCCTCGCGAACCCGGCAGTCTTCCAGGCTGCCGGCGTCCAACTCCCGGACGACAAGACCTGGACGTGGGAAGACTTCGAGCGCATTGCCGCCGAAGTGACCGCCAAGTCTCCCAAGGGGACTTACGGTGCCGCGGCCTACGGCACGGACGAGGCTTCGCTCGGGGTCTGGCTGCGACAGAACGGCAAGTCGCTCTATACCCAGGACGGCAAGCTTGGCTTCGAGCCCAATGACATCAAGGGCTACTGGGAATTCCTCAAGGAGATGAGCGAGAAGAAGGCAGTCCCGTCGGCGTCGGAAATCGTTGAAGCGGAAGCTGCGCCGCTCGACCAGAGCGGGCTGGCAACCGGCAAGAACGGTATGGCGTTCTGGTGGTCCAACCAGCTCCCCGCCCTTGAGAAGGCAGCGGGCGGCGAACTCCAGATTCTCCGGTTCCCGTCCAAGACGGGCAAGGCTGACGATGCCGGGCTTTGGTACAAGGCCTCACAGTTCTGGTCTGCGTCCTCACGGACCAAGCACCCTGAAGAAGCCGCCAAGTTCATCGACTTCCTGACCAACAACGTCAAGGCCGGCGAGATCCTCCTCGCTGACCGCGGCGTCTACCCGAACTCCGAGGTCCGGGAGGCTATCGCGCCCAAGCTGGCCAAGGCAGACGTCAAGGTGGTTGACTTCATCAGCGCCATCAAGGACGAGCTCGGTGATGCGCCGGCGGCTCCGCCGAAGGGTGCAGGTGCCATCCAGGAAATCATCAAGCGCTACACCTCGGAAGTCATGTTCGACAGGCTTTCGGCGGAAGAAGCAGGCAAGAAGGCAGTGGACGAAATGAAGTCCGCCATCAGTTAGCAACGTCGCAGCAGGAACCGTGCCCCGGGCTGATCATTCGTGATCCGTCCGGGGCACGGTTTTTTGCGTGCCGGTCAGCTTTCGGCGATGACTGCGACGGCGCCGGCGGGAACCACTCCACTGAAGCGGGCCCCGCTGAGGAGGTCCTCGCCGTCGGCCTTGACGGTGGCGTCCTCGGTGCTGTGGTTGATGGCAAACAGGAAGGTCCGGCCGTCGTCGCACCGCCGGCGTGACAGCTCGACGCCGACGGAGGCTTCGGTCACCGGCCTCACCCCGGCTTCTTCAACCAGTCGTGCGGTCAGCGCTTCAATCCCGGCGGCGTCCGGGAGGGTGGCGAGGTACCACGCCGATCCCGTCCCGACGCTGCGCCGGGTCAGTGCCGGAACGCCCTCCAGCGGGTAGCCGGTGAACGTCGCCTCCACGTGTGTCGCCGGTTCCGTGTGGACGTGTTCGCTCCAGACCGAAGCGTCAGTGCCGTCGCTCAGGGTGATGGTGGTGCCGGGGAACAGCGGGTGGAATTCCTCGCTGCGGATTCCCAGGAGATCCCGGAAAGCGCCGGGGTAGCCACCCAGGCGCACATGGTCCTTCTCGTCCACGATGCCGCTGAAGTAGCTGATGAGGATAGTGGCTCCACCTGCCGCGGCTGCGGCGATGGAAGCTGCTGCCGCATCTGTCACGGAGTACAACGTGCACACCAGGATCAGCTCGTAGCCGGACAAATCGGCGCCGGGGTGGACGAAGTCGGTGCTGATTCCCTGCAGGTAGAGTGCCCGGTGGAAGGCCCGCATGGTGTCCAGATACTTCAGCGAATTGCTCGGATGCGAGTCCAGTTCCGAAGCCCACCAGGCCTCGTAGTCGAACACGATCGCCACCTTGGAGTCCACCCGTGAACCCTTGACCGGTTCCAGCTTGGACAGGGCTTCTCCAAGCTCCACGACGTTCCTCCACACCTGGGTTTCGCGTCCGCCATGGGGGACCATGGCGGAGTGGAACTTCTCTGATCCGGCTTTGCTTTGCCGCCACTGGAAGAACATGACGGCGTCAGCGCCGCGGGCCACGTGGCTGAGGGAGTTGCGCAGCATTTCGCCGGGCATTTTGGGCTGGTTGTGCGGCTGCCAGTTGACCGCTGATGTCGAGTGCTCCATCAGGATCCAGGGCGCGCCGCCTGCCACGGCGCGGGTGAGATCGGCGCTGAAGGCCAGTTCGATGTGGCGCTCGGGGTCGGCGGCCACCAGGTAGTGGTCGTTTGCCACGACGTCCATGTCTTTGGACCAGTCGAAGTAGTCCAGTGACTTGGTAGCGCTGGACACCATGAAGTTGGTGGTGGCCGGAATGTCAGGTGTGACCTCCCGGATGACTGCCAGCAGTTCGCGGTAGTAGTCGATGAACACCCACGAATTGAACCGGGCAAAATCAAGTTGCTGCCCTGGGTTCAGGGTGGTGGGGGCGGCACCCGGCGGGATGATCTCGTCAAAGGATGCGTAGTGCTGGGACCAGAAGGCCGTTCCCCACGATTCGTTGAGTTCTTCAATGGAGCCGTACCGCCGCTCGAGCCAGGCCCGGAACGCGGCGGCGTCTTCTTCGCCGTGGAACTCGCCCACATGGCAGCCGAGTTCATTGTCCACGTGCCAGAGGGCCAGGGCCGGGTGGTCTTTATAGCGTTCGGCGATGACCCTCGTCATGGTGGTGGCGTACCTGCGGTACACGGCGGACGACGGCGTGTAGTGGCGTCGGGAGCCCCTCTCAAGTCTGGTTCCTTCCGCCGTGACGGGCAGGATTTCGGGGTACTTGCGGGCCAGCCATGCCGGCGGTGATGCGGTAGCTGTAGCCAGGGCGACCTTGATGCCGGCTCCGTGGAGGTTGTCCATGACATCGTCCAGCCAGGCGAAATCGTAGTTGCCCTCGGTGGGTTCAAGCAGGCCCCAGGAGAAGATCCCGACGCTGAGGAAGGTGACGCCCGCTTCCTTCATAAGTCCGATGTCTTCCAAACGGACGTCCTCGGGCCACTGTTCCGGGTTGTAGTCACCGCCGTAAGCGACGCCGTCCAGGCTGCTCCACACGTCGGGGCGGTGGGGTGTTTCGGGGGAGGTCATGGGGACTCCTTGCTCGGGTTGCCGGATTTGGATGGAAGCTGTGTGTGGAAATGGGCGAAACCCACTGTCTTTGGAAAACGCTTGCCCAGATGGTCCATTGAGGATATTGTATCGATTCAGAACGAGTGTAAGCGAGATCACTGCCACGTTGCAGAAACTCGGAAAGCTTGCACCAACTGAGCAAGGAGGCTCTCATGATCGACAGAAGGAAATTCCTCACCACGGTGGCTCTCGGCACTGCATCTGCCGCGTTCCTCTCCGCTTGTGGCCAGTCGTCGTCGTCCAGCGGACAGACCGGTTCCGCGGACAACCCCGTCACCATCACCTACACCTGGTGGGGCAACGACGACCGTGCCGAACGCACCCGCAAGGCCATTGCGTTGTTTGAGTCCAAGAACCCGGACATCAAGGTCAACGGCAACTTTTCGGACTTCGCGGGCTACTGGCAGAAGCGTGCTACGGAGGCCGCCGGCGGTGGCCTGCCGGATGTGATGCAGTGGGACCTGTCCTATCTGCGCGATTACGGGCAGCGGAACCAGCTCCTGGACCTGGGCACAGTAAAGATCAACACGGACGCCTTTGAGAAGTCCCTCCTTCCGTCGGGCCAGATCCGCGGCAAGACCTACGGCATCCCCACCAGCACCAATGCCTTCGCGGTGTACTACGATCCCGCCAAGCTCGCTTCACTGGGCATTGCGGAGCCGGACGGTTCCTGGAACTACAAGGAATTCAACGCGTTCCTGGCTGAGGTTGGGGCCAAGGGTAACGGCACACTGTTCGGCGGCACCGACTACACGGGCATCTGGTGGAACTTCAACATCTGGCTGCGGCAGAACAACATCAAGGCCTTCACCGACGAAGGCAAACTCGGTTTCTCCAAAGACGACCTGAAGAAGTGGTGGAACCTCACCGCGGACCTGCGCGGTACCGGTGCGATTGTGGGCGAAGACAAGGCCACCCAGCTGCTGCCCAAGTCCCCGTTCGGTTCGAATGTCACCGCTACCGAAGTCACCTGGGACAACTTCATGGCCGGGTACCTCGCGGACAGCGGCGCCAAGGAACTCAAGCTGGTGCCGGTCCCATCGGATGATCCGGACAACCTGGGCCTGTTCCTCAAGCCGTCCATGTTGATGGTGGCCAGCGCGAAGACCAAGTACAAGGACGCTGCTGCACGCTTCATCGACTTCATGGTCAACGATCCCGAGGTCGGCCAGATCTTCAAGACCTCCCGCGGTGTACCGGCGTCGAAGACCCAGCGCGACGGAACCACCTTCGAAGGCACGGACAAACTCGTGGTCGATTACGAGAAGTCCATCGAGAAGTACCTGAAGGACGCACCGGAGCCGCCCATCGTTGGGTTCGGCACCCTCGAGTCCACGTTCAAGCGGGTCACCCAGGACCTGAACTACGGAAAGCTCACCGTGGACGGCGCAGTGGATGCGTGGTTCAAGGAAGCCGAAGACCTCATCAAGCAGAACGCCTGATCCAGACCTTCCGTGTCTGATCCTGGCTTCCCAACTGACGGACTGATCTCGTGACTCAAAGCCCAACCCTGAGCAGGCGCACCGCCTCCGCTCCCTCGCAGCCGCGCAAGTCGCGGCGGCGCGGGGCGGACGCCCGCGCCGGCTACACCTTCCTGCTGCCCTGGCTGCTGGGATTCATCGCCTTGACCGTAGGACCGATGATTTCCTCGCTGTACCTTTCCTTCACCAACTACAACCTCTTTGATGCCCCCAAATGGATCGGCTTCGATAACTACACCACCCTCTTCCAGGACGAACGCTTCCTGCAGTCGGTAGGTGTGACCCTGCAATACGTTGTCTTCGGTACCCCGCTGAAGCTCGCGGCGGCGTTGGCCATCGCGATGCTGCTCAACAGCAAACGCAAGGGCCAGGGTTTCTACCGGTCCGCGTTCTACGCCCCGTCCCTGATCGGCGCATCGGTGTCCATCGCAATCGTCTGGAAGGCCATGTTCGGCGATTCCGGCCCCGTGGACCAGGGACTGTCCTTCTTCGGAATCAACCTCGGTGGCTGGGTGGGCAACCCCAACATGACCATGGGCATGATGATCCTGCTGACCGTGTGGCAGTTCGGCGCCCCCATGGTGATCTTCCTCGCCGGCCTCAAGCAGATCCCCACGGACCTTTACGAAGCAGCGTCAATGGACGGCGCCGGACCGGTCCGGAAGTTCCTGAACATCACCTGGCCCATGCTGTCCCCGGTGATTTTCTTCAACCTCCTGATGGAAACCATCCACGCGTTCCAGATCTTCGCCTCGGCCTACATCATCTCCAACGGTGAAGGCGGCCCGGCAGGATCCACCCTCTTCTACACCCTTTACCTGTACTTGCGCGGTTTCTCCGATTTCCGGATGGGTTACGCCTCGGCGATGGCCTGGCTCCTGGTGATCGTGGTCGGCATCATAACGCTGATCTTCTTCAAGACCTCCAAGTCCTGGGTCCACTACAGCGGTGATTCAAAATGACAACCACGGCAACGCCCATCCAGTCCACGCCAAGCACTCCGGCGCCGGCCTACAACCCGAAGTCCGAATCCGTCATGGCCAAGCGGATCAAGAGCGCCATCTTCCACATTATTGCCCTGGCACTGGTGGCCATGGTTCTCTACCCTGCCCTGTGGATGATCACTTCCGCCTTCAAACCGAACTCCGAAATCGGCGGCGCGAACAACGCGTTGTGGTCGAACAACTTCAGCTTCGACAACTTCGCCACGGCCATGGAAGGCATCGGCGGGGTCTCCACACTGACGTTCTTCACCAACTCGCTGATCCTGGCCGTCGGCGCCGTCGTCGGGACTGTGCTCTCAGCGAGTATCTCCGCCTACGCCTTCGCCCGGATCAACTTCCCCGGCCGCGGACTGTTCTTCGGCATGATGATCGCCACCCTGCTACTGCCTTTCCACGTGGTGATCATTCCGCAGTACATCGTGTTCCAGCAGCTGGGCCTCGTAGACACCTACGTACCCTTGCTGATCGGCAAGTTCCTGGCAGCGGATGCGTTCTTCGTGTTCCTCATGGTCCAGTTCATGCGCGGACTGCCGGCCGAACTGGACGAAGCAGCGCGTATCGACGGCGCAGGACACGTCCGCATCTTCGGTTCCATCATGCTCCCGCTCATGAAACCGGCCCTGATTTCCACGTCGATCTTCTCCTTCATCTGGAGCTGGAACGACTTCCTGGGGCCGCTGCTCTACTTGAACACCCCCGAGAAGTACCCGCTGCCGTTGGCATTGCGGCTCTTTGTGGACCAGACCCAGTCATCGGACTACGGAGCGATGATCGCCATGTCGGTCCTGGCCCTCCTGCCCGTGCTGGTGTTCTTCCTGGTCTTCCAGCGCTACATCGTCGAAGGCGTTTCAACACAAGGCCTCAAAGGCTAGGGGAGAGACAGAAATGAGCACCATGGACGCCACTGGCAAGTCCTCGCCGAAGCCCGGGATTCCGGTCAACCGCTTTGCCCTCTTCGCCGAGACCATCCTGGCGGGAGTCATCGTGCTCCTCCTGTCCATCCCCTTGGTGACGGCGCCGGCTGCCTATGCGGCCGGCGTCGCACACCTGGAGAGGCACCTCAGCGGCAGGGACGATTCGCTCCGCAGCTTGTGGGGGAATTTCCGCCGTGCGCTGCCCGGCAGTTGGAAGATCGGAATCACGACGGCGGCAGCCGCCGTCGTGATTGTCCTGAACCTGCTGCTCGCCCTGGTGGGCCAACTGCCCGGCCGGGCAGTCATCCTGCCCGCCACGCTGATCCTGGCTGCGGCCGGCGCCGTGCTGTTCCTTCGGATCGTCGCGAATTGGAGCGGGGGAGTGACCTGGGACGGCGACGCCGACCGGCACCCCGCCGACGTCCCCGGACCACAGCGCTGGGCTGCTGCCTACTCCAGCGCCAAGGCTGATTCGCTCCGTGACTGGAGCGGCTCACTGCTGCTGCTCGCGGCCGTGTTCATGGCAGTGGTGTTCGTCTGGATGTTGCAAGCCTTGTTCGTCATTGTCCCCGGAACTCTGGTCCTGGCCGCTGCGGCCGTCAAAATCCGCTCCCACCACTAGGAGTTTTTGTACAGCTGATGCCCTAAAGAAGCCTTCTTAAAGGCATCAGCTGTACAAAAACTCCCCACCGACCCAGCTGAATCGAGCAGACCCCCAGTGTCGCCGCGCCCCTTTCCACCGCGCCTTTTTCCACGTCGATCCACCCCCACTCAGCCTGCAAGCCCACGGGCCCGCTCGGTCGAGACCTGGCACTATCCGTTGCGGAACCACAACTACCGGATCTTTGTGGCCCTCTCATTGGTGGGCAGCGGCGGGGTCTGGATGCAGCGTTTGGCCCAGGACTGGCTGGTTCTCCAGCTCACGGGCAGCCCGGCCGCCGTGGGTCTTGCCGTCGCGCTCCAATTCCTGCCCATGCTGGTGGTGGGCCCGGTCAGCGGTGTCTTGGTGGACCTATTCCCCAAACGCCGCATTCTCGTTGTTTGCCAATCGGTAGCCGCCGTCCTGGCTGCCGGGCTCGCTGTCTGGAACGCGATGGGAGGCAGCGACGTCTGGGTTGTCTACGCCGCGTGCATCGCACTGGGAGTAACCAGCGCCATTGACGGCCCCGCACGGCAGGTTTTCGTCAACGAAGTGGTGGGCGACGCCGGGTTGCCGGCGGCCATCGGACTGAACAGCGCCATCGGCCAACTGGGGGCCATGGCCGGACCCGCGCTGGCAGGCGTTGTCATTGCCCAGGCAGGCCCGGCGGCGGCGTTCGCGGCCAATGCCTGCCTTGGCGTAGCGGTCCTGGTGATGATCGCAGCCATCAGGCCCGGGGAACTCCATCACTCGCCGGTGGTGCCTGATCCTACGGTGCGAAAAGGCCGGGTATTGGCTGGATTCCACTTCGTCCGTGCCCGCCCACGACTCCTCCTCACCATGCTGCTGGCAGGCTTGCTGGGTGCCTTCGGAATGAACGGTCCTGTGGTTCTGGCCGCCTTCGCCGACCGGGTCTGGCACAGCGGTCCCGCGGGCTTCGGTTTGTTCAACACCGTCAGTGCCCTCGGCGCGTTGGCCGGGGCGCTGGTGGCTACCCGGATCAAGCGCTTTGGCCGGAAAGGAATCGTGGCCAGCGCAGGCCTTTTTGGGTTGACACAAGCGATCGCCGCCATGATGCCAACGCAGGAATGGTTCGTGGCCATGCTCGTGGTGGTTGGCTTCATGACGCTCGTCTTCCTCACCAGCGCGGCTACTGCCGTGCAGCTTGAAGCCGGCGCGCATGTCCGGGGCCGGGTCCTGGCGCTCTACTTTCCGCTGCTCCTGGGTGGCCATGCGTTGGGCGGGCTGCTCGCGGGGTGGCTCACCGAGGACTTCGGCGTGCGGACCGGTCTGGTGGTGACCGGTGCCCTGGGCATGGCCTCCGCCGTGGTCATTGGCCTCCTGATGTGGGGCTCAGGGCGTCGTCGCGTCCAGCCGTAACCAAGTCCTCGATCTCCCGCGGATCCAGCAAGCCGTCACTGATCCAGACGGAGTTGGTCCGCGTCAGCGTCTCACCGGCAGCCAACTCGACGGACTCATCCCAGGCCAGAGCCGAGCCAACGGCCGGGTAGCCCCCGCACCTGACGAACCATGGGTCCGCCGACTCCCGGGGTGCGGCGAACACCAAGGTGGCAGGGCCGGCGTCGAACTCTCCCGCCCAGGCCAACCAAGGCGAAACCGAGCCGTGCACGGCGGATTCGCCGTCGGCTGTGGAGGAAAAGACGCGCGGCGAGGAGTTTGCCGGAAGCCGCCAAAAGAATCCGCCGTAGCCGCTGCCGGGGGCACCATGCGATCCCGGGCTCCCCAGCGAGGCGTCGACGACGGCGGTGAGCCGGGTCCGGATGTCCAGTCGCCACGTGCGGGCGGTGATGGCGGTCCGTTCGAAGGTCCGGCGTTCCTGGAGGAGGAGGCTGCCGTCCGAACCGAACCAGTCGAGGTCCAAGGCGGTGTGGTCGGCAGCGCGGGCAGCAGCGGCGATCTCGATCCGGCCGTGGTCCATCAGGTCCACGTACTTTCCGGCGCTCCGCCGGTAGCTTCGACCTCCCCAGAAATTGCTCCCGTTGACGTCCTGGAGCGCGAAACCAGCCCCCAGGTGCCAGACGTGGTCCGACGGAAGATGGTCCGTCACCACTGTCCCGGACGGGGTGCTGACGGGGTGCAGGTAGGGGCGGGGCGAGAGCCAGGATTCGAGGCCACTCCCGTTCCGAAGGACGGTGTCGGACGGTCCGTTCGCGAACAGCGGTTCGGTGTTCGTCGTTGCCTGTCGTGCCCAGGGTAGGCCCAATTCGGCGAAGGTTGCGTGGGCATGCGTCGCACGTTCCACGGCGTCCTGGATGCCCGGAATCACCGCATGGGCCTGCTGGCCTGTACCCACCCACTCCACGAAGTCCGGCGAGATCGGCTGGGGCGGTTCCGCAGTGCGGATGGCTTCCACAACACGCATGAACGCACCGCTGTGCTGGAGTGGACTGATCAGCGGTACGCCGGTGGCCAGGTGCTCTATCAGGTTCCCGGTGAGGTCGTCGCGCCCGAAGACACGGCTGCTTTCGCCCGCCTCCGTGGTGACGGCCACGCGGTCCTCGGTGTAGTGGAAGACAGCTGTTCCTTTAGTGCCCTGCAGCGTGATGTATGGTTCCACTGATTCGGCCGAGCAGAGGGTGAGGGCGCAGGTTATCGGTAGGCCGCTGGCGGTCCGGAGGCGGATCACGGAGGTGTCGTCGGCTTCAATGTCGTTCGCGCGGTACAGGTCGGTTTCCACCGAGGCCAGGTCATGTGGTTCGCGTGCCCCGGCGATGCGCAGGGCCGTCGCGATCGCATGGGCCAAGGGGTTGGTAGCCACGCCGTCCACCACGTCCACGCCATCCAGGCTGCGCTTTCCGGCCCAGCGCGAGCGTTTGTAGTAGGCCCGGTCCCGGACCCAACGCCCGGTCGCCGTGATTCCCTTGAGGGTGCCAATGCCGGGGAAGTCCGCCGTGGAGTTGCCGACCGCCAGTTGTTCCAGTGCGGCCAGGGCATGTGAGCCAAGGCTTTGGAACCCCACCTGGACACTCCGGCCGGTGGCGGATGCCGCTTCCTGAAGCCGCAGGAAATCCGCCATGGACGCCACAGGGGGCTTTTCCAGGTAGAGGTCCGCATGGGAGGCCAGTACGGACAGTGCCAGGGGTGCGTGGGTCTGGATGGGTGTTGCCACGATGATGATGTCCGGGCGGTGGTCTGCGGCAAGCAGTTCATCCAGTGTGCTGTGGACCGCCGTTGTGCCCGGCAAGCCTCCTGCAGCAGGGGGATTGGGGTCTGCCACCGCAACAAGTTCCACCATTCCATCGGCGGCGAGCCGCTCAAGGTTGTGGAGGTGGTGAGTGCCGAATCCATGGACTCCTACCAAAGCAACCCGTGCCCGTACTGGGGTGGTTCCCGATGTGCTCTGCAAGGGCCTCGAACCCATGGCGGGCTCGAAAGATGGGGTGTCCATGGCTCTCCTCTGCTGGGGCTGCAACGAAGGCGCGTGACGTCGTCGTCGGAGTCTTTACGGTGTACTGTGCTGGCTAAGACTCTACTTAGCAAGCGCTTTCCAATGGTAGTTACAGATCAGTGTAGCGCGGGGTACGTAGAAATGTAACGATTCAAAAAGGTCGGCTTTACCCGGTGGCGTCGCCCCCAAAACCATGACATAGGATGTCCTCATGCCTCTCTTTGACCTCCCCCTCGAGCAACTCCGCGAGTACGTCTCACCAGCGCTCCCGCCGGCCGACCTGGATCAGTTCTGGGACCGTACCATCGCCGAAGCCCGCACGGTTCCGCTCGATGCAGTGTTCGAACCGGTGGACAATTACCTCAGCGTGATCGACACGTTCGATGTCACGTTCTCCGGCTTCGGGGGAGACCGGATCAAGGGCTGGCTGCACGTGCCCGCCCACCTCGAGGCCGGGCAGCAGCTCCCGGTCGTGGTGGAATACATCGGCTACTCGGGCGGTCGCGGCCTGGTCAACCAGAACACCCGCTGGGCGCAGGCCGGCTATGCGCACTTCATCATGGACACCCGCGGGCAGGGCTACGGTGGTGTCGCCGGGGATACCCCGGATCCCCACCCGTCAGCCGGCGAGGTCAACTATGCGGGCCTGATGACCCGCGGTGCCGACCACAAGGACAACTACTACTTCCGCCGGGTCTACGTCGACGCCTTCCGCGCGGTAGAGGCGGCACAGAACCATCCCGCCGTCGACCCTTCCGCGGTGGTCCTCACCGGCATAAGCCAGGGCGGCGGCATCACTGTGGCGGCTGCCGGGCTGACGGCCGGAAGGCTCGACGGCGTCATCGCCGCGCTGCCCGACGTCCCCTTCCTGCAGGACTTCCCGCGCGCCATCGACATCGCCCCGCGTGGTCCGTACCCGGAGATCGCCGGTTTCCTGGGCCGCCACCGCGACCGTTACGAGCCCATGCTGGCGGTGCTCAACTACTTCGACGGCGTCCACCTTGGCCGGGCGGCAAGCGTCCCGGCGCTGTTCTCAGCAGCCCAAATGGACGATATCTGCCCGCCGTCCACGGTGTTCGCGAGCTACAACAACTACGGCACTGATTCCCGGGCCAAGGGCAGCGAGCCCGCCAAGGACATCGAGGTGTACCGCTTCAACAACCACGAGGGCGGCCAGGAACACCACTGGATCAAGCAGTTGCAGTTCCTGCGCAAACTTTTGTCATCATGATGAACACGATTTGCCGGGTTTGATCGGGCGCGGTTATGGTGTGGCTATGACAAACCGTTGGTATGCGTATTTTTCGTTGGCTCTGGAGGGGCCCGCGTCTAACTGACACGCATCCAACTTTCCTTCAGAGCCAACAGGGCAGAGATGATTCTCTGCCCTTCGCCATATCCGGCGGGTTCTGAAAAGGGGCCCGCTCCGTATCCCGGACAGGACCCAGACATGACCAGCACCGCCCCCGAATCCATCGAAGCGCTCGATTCCGCAGCCGCAACGGACGCCGCGCAGCCCGCCACCTCCAACCTGCGGGTTGCCCGCTTCGAGCCCCTTCCGGCCCCGCAGGACCTCATCGCCGAGTTGCCGCTGGACGCCCGCTCAGCAGCCGTCGTCGACCGTGGCCGTGACCAGGTCCGCGCCATCATGGACGGCGTCGACGACCGCCTGCTGGTGATCGTGGGACCCTGCTCCATCCACGATCCCAAAGCCGGACTTGAATACGCCCGCCGCTTGGTCAGCCAGGCCGAGAAGCACAAGGAAGACCTGCTGATCGTGATGCGTACGTACTTCGAAAAGCCGCGCACCACCGTCGGATGGAAGGGGCTCATCAACGATCCCCACCTGGATGGCAGCCACGACATCGCTGCAGGCCTTCGTGCCGCCCGCGGTTTCCTGAAGCAGGTCACCGCCTTGGGCCTGCCCACAGCCACCGAATTCCTGGAGCCCATCAGCCCGCAGTACATGGCTGACCTGGTCTCGTGGGGTGCCATCGGTGCCCGCACCACCGAGAGCCAAATCCACCGCCAGCTCGCCTCGGGCCTGTCCATGCCGATCGGCTTCAAGAACGGTACCGACGGCGACCTCCAGGTTGCCATCGACGCTTGCGGCGCCTCGGCCGCTGAACAGGCCTTCCTGGGAATCGACGACGACGGCCGGGCGGCCCTCGTGGCGACCTCCGGCAATCCGGACACGCACGTGATTCTCCGCGGCGGACGCAAGGGACCGAACTACTCGCAGGACGATGTAGCAGCGGCTTCCGCCAAACTGGCGGCCAAGGGACTCAACCCGCGCTTGATCGTTGATGCGAGCCATGCCAACAGCGGCAAGAGCCACCACCGGCAGGCAGAGGTTGCCCTGGAGATCGGAGCCCAGCTCGAAGCAGGTGCTTCCTCCCCGATTGCCGGCATCATGCTGGAGAGCTTCCTGGTGGGCGGTGCGCAGAACCTGGATGTTGCCAAGCAGTTGGCCGGTGAACAGGAGCTCGTGTACGGCCAGAGCGTTACTGATGCCTGCATGGAATGGGATGTCACCGCTTCGGTGCTGGAGCAGCTCGCGGCCTCAGCCCGGAAGCGCCGGGAAGTCTCGGGGGAGTAGTATCCCACTTCGTCGAAAGGCTTTCACATAGGCCCCATCAGCCTCTAGAGTATCTAGCACATGGTTGTTTGATGGCTCAGCATCGTCACACCGTTTCCTGGGGGTGTCCTAGTCGGCTGAGAGCAAAGGAATATGGGAAATGTCCGCGGAGACCAACTTCTCGAATGCGCGATTCATGACGGTGGCTGAAGTGGCCGACGTCTTGCGTGTTTCCAAAATGACCGTGTACCGCCTGGTCCACTCAGGGGAAATGCCGGCCGTCAGGTTTGGCCGCTCCTTCCGGGTCCCCGAAGAAGCCGTGGCCCAGTACCTCAAAGGTGCTGTGGTTGACGGACAATCCGAGACCGCCTGAGGCTGCCGGGGTCCGTCCAACGGACCGTGGTCATGGGGTACCCCTTTGAAGCGGTACTCTGTTAAGGAACGTTTTACGTCAATGTAAGAATCTGTCAGTTGTACTTGTCTGCTTCCGCGGATGTGTTCCAACAGACAGGAACTTCTAGTTTGTAAGGAACTTTCGTGGGTTCAGTTATTAAGAAGCGCCGCAAGCGTATGGCCAAGAAGAAGCACCGCAAGCTGCTTCGCAAGACTCGCCACCAGCGCCGCAATAAGAAGTAGAGATACTTCATCAAGCGTGAATGCCCGTTGCCTCTCGAGGTGGCGGGCATTTTTGCATCCGTGACGCTTGCTCACATCCCGCGGGTTTGGGTGTGGCGCTTGCTCACGTTCCGTGGGTTTGGTGGTGACGCTTGCTCACGTTCCGTGGGTTTGGGTGTGACGCTTGCTCACATCCCGCGGGTTTGGGTGTGACGCTTGCTCACGTCCGGGGCCGTGCGAAGCCGGAACGGACTGCGGGGTCTACCCATCCTTGCCGCAACGCCCTCTTTATCTGCCGGGTAGCGTTTGCGAAATTGTCTGCGAGGTCGTCCTTCCCGAAGATGAGCACCGTCCACCCGGCAGTCTCGAACGCTTTGTCCCTGCGCCGATCGCTAAAGATCTGTTCCTCCGCGAGGTGATGGCCGCCGTCGTACTGGATAGCGATCCGACGCTCCCGGTAACCGAGGTCGGCAGAAGGGGAGAGGGGATCGGCCAGCCGGAGCCGAAGTTGCAGTTCGGGTTCCGGAAGACCGTCGTCAAGCATCGCAAGACGAAGCAGCGACTCGGGGGCTGAGTCAGCGCCTACCCGCATCAGGTCGATTGCTTCCCGAGCCCGCACGACACCTTGAAGGTTCTTGTGGAGCTCCACCATCGAGCGGAGGGAAGCAATGGTTGCAAACGCTGTGTCCCGTTGTTCAAATTCGGGCCTGGGTACGCGGATGAGTTGGTCTCCGACGCAGACGAGTTCCTTCAACGGCAATATGCGGGCCAAATCCAGCCAGGTCCGGGACCGGGTGCTGATCCAAAACCCTCGGACCAACTCAACCTCGCTCTCCGCCACTACGACGCTATGCCCGGAGACGCCCTTTCGCCGCACTGCCGGCAGATTTCGAGGCTTGCTCAGGTGCAGCTCATTGGAATCGGCGAGCCACGGAGGGAGCGGCAAGCCGTGCAGCCGGGCGGCAGTGACATGCGAAATCCAGGCGCCTGGACTCGCGACCGAGAGCGATCGGGCAGCTGCTTCAAGGTCGAAGTCCCAATCCGATGGCCGGTAGATACCTTTACTCACTGCTTCAATGCTGACGCGGTTCCAGAGATTGCGATGCGCGAGACCGGCAGCCTTGGCCTCGTCAAGAGTGAACGGAGCGGATCCCAGTTGGGACGGAACGGGTTTCGGTATCTGCATACGGCATTGTTACCCGGATCCGGCTGTGAGCGCAGAAGTTATCCACAGGCGGGTCTGCCCTCATCCGGGGACGTGAGGGAGGGTTTGGTTCAAGCAGCGGGGACGTGAGGGAGGGTTTGGTTCAAGCAGCGGGGATGTGAGGGAGGGTTTGGTTCAAGCAGCGGGGATGTGAGGGAGGGTTTGGTTCAAGCAGTGGGGATGTGAGGGAGGGTTTGGCGACGCTAGAGGCGGGGGCCGCGGAATCGTGAGAAGCCGCGCCACAGGCCGTAGATCGCCCCTCCGACGGTGGCGGCTTTGAGGCCGAGGGTTGCCGCGCGTCGGCCGGACCGGAAGTCGTATACGGGCCAGTTGTTGTCGCGGGCATGGCGTCGCAGCTTGGCGTCAGGATTGATGACGACGGGGTGCCCCACCATTGTCAAAAGCGGGATGTCGTTGGCGGAATCGCTGTAGGCCCAGCAGTGGTCCAGATCCAGGCCCTCCCGGTCGGCGACCAACTGCACGGCGACCGCCTTGGCCGGTCCGTGCAGGATGTCTCCGACCAATTTCCCCGTGTACATGCCCTCATGCACTTCACCCACGGTCCCCAATGCACCGGTGAGCCCGAGCCGGGTGGAAATTACGGTGGCAACCTCGATCGGCGTCGCCGTCACCAGCCAGACCTTACGGCCCACCCTGAGATGTTGCTCTGCGAGAGCCTTCGTTCCGGGCCAAATCCGGGACTCGATCATTTCGTCGTAGACCTCTTCGCCCAGGGCTTTGATGTCATCTACGGTGATGCCGGCCGCCAGGGTCAAGGCCGAGTCGCGAACGGCATGGACGTCCTCCATGTTCTCGCCGCGCATCACGAACTTAAATTGCTTCCAGGCGAACCCGGCCGCTTGCGGCAAGGTAAAAGCTTTGCGTTCATACATTTTGCGTGCGACGTGGAAGAGGCTCGCACCCTTCATCAACGTGTTGTCGACGTCGAAGAAAGCAGCTTCGCCGCTGTGCTTCTGCGCTTGGGCAGCAGCGGCAACGGCGACGTTCTTCTCCTCGGGCATGCCTTGAGTCTAGTCAATGGCGAGTACCCCGCGTTGAGGGCGCACTCGAACGCCCTTACCGGTGGGGTGTGAGGGAGGGTGGGGTTGAAGGGGGTGGGGTGTGAGGGAGGGTGGGGTTGAAGGGGGTGGGGTGTGAGGGAGGGTGGGGTTGAAGGGGGTGGGGTGTGAGGGAGGATCGCGGGGCGGTTACCGTTAATCACATGGCTACTCCCGACGTCGTCCTCCTCACCAAAGCTGACTGCCACCTCTGCACGGACGCCCGCGCCGCCGTCGAGCGCGTTACTGCGGGCCTCGGCTTGAGCTGGTCTGAACAGCGGATCGACGCCGACCCCCAACTTCAGGAGCGCTACGCGGAAGAGATTCCGGTGGTGCTGGTGAACGGTGTCCAGCGCGATTTTTGGAAGATCGACGAGGCCCGGCTGACCCGCACCTTGAAGAAAGCCCTGGAGGGCTGAGGGTGGCCTTGCCCGTATGTAGCGGCTTTTGTTGAGTCCGGCCCGGGGGTCATAGAGTGGAACAACAAAGCGACGCAATGGAGAATACCGTGACTGCGCTGGAACCGTCCGCGGAAGCACTATCCGGGGACAACGAACCTGCGGCTAAGCAGATCCCGCCCGCGGCTGTGGCCCGGATGACCCTCTATTTGCGTGCGCTGAACTCGCTCTTGGCCGAAGGAGTTGAGCGCGTCTCCTCCGAAGCGCTGGCCGAGGCGTCAGGTGTCAGTTCCTCCACGCTCCGCAAGGACCTCTCGTACGTAGGCTCGTATGGCACGCGCGGGGTCGGCTATGAAGTCCAGTACTTGAGCCGTCACATCGCCGCGGCGCTGGGTCTGACCCATGACTGGAAAGTCGCCATCGTCGGTGCCGGCAACCTCGGCAAGGCCCTGGCCCGGTATGGCGGCTTCGAGTCCAGGGGATTCGACGTCGTAGCCATCTTCGACGCGGACCCCATGGTGATAGGCAACGAGGTAGGGTGGCTGCGCGTCAGCGACTCAGCCGAGCTTGAGCGGGTCCTGGAGCGAACCCACACGAACATGGTGGTGCTTGCCCTGCCGGCCACGGTGGCGCAGGCAGTGTGTGACCGGGTTATTGCTGCCGGCATCAGGAGCATCCTGAGCTTTGCTCCGGTGCTCCTGCAAGTTCCGCCGCACGTGAATCTGCGGAAAGTGGACATGGCCACGGAGCTGCAGATTCTTGCCTACCACGCACAACGGGCGCAGACCCCGGGCCAGGCTGTTTAGCCTTCGCCGGGTCCGCGCCCGTAGTGGTGTGTTTGGAACCCTGTCGCTTTAGCGTCCGGAGGGAGTCTGGTACGGGTTTCCGAACTGCGGTGTCTTGCGGAAGTACGGAGCCGACGCCGGCAGGTACAGCAGGACGATCGCTACGATTCCGAGCAGTGCTGAAAGCGTCGCCAGGCTGAGCGGCACGAGGGCAAAGATCGAGAGCGCGGCGAGGACCGTGCCGAGGATGCGAGCCCAGTTCTTGCCCTTGCGGACGTTGATGGCAACGAGTGCGTACAGGCCGGCACCAATGACACCGAGTGCAATCATGACGCCGACGATGAAGCCCTGGACGTCTTCAAAGCGGACATCCGCGGCGCCGCCGGCCGACATCTGGTCTTCGAACATGCTCCTGAAGGAGGGGTCGTTCAGTGCCGCCATGGAAATAAGGATGGAGATCAGCCAGATTGCGCCTGCGCCGACAATCAACCAGAAGGCGATGTTGACCATTTGCGGGACTGTGGCAGGACCCGGCTGCTGACTCGGCCAGTTGGTGTCCTGACCGTACTGGGGCGCCTGGCCATAGGGCGAAGCGCCGGTCTGGCCGTACTGTGGGGCCGCTGGCGGCTGGGACTGCTGGCCGTACTGCGGTGCTGCAGGCTGGCCGTACTGTGGTGCAGCAGGCTGGCCATATTGCGGAGCTGCCGGCGGTGGGGACTGCTGGCCGTACTGTGGTGCAGCGGGCTGCGTGCCCGGCTGCTCAGGCTGGTTGGAGTCGCCCGGGTTCGACGGCGGGTATGGAGGGTTGCTCATGGCATTCCTTTGCTTGTTCGACTGCAGGTACGGCCGCCGGGATCAGCAAAGTGACCCTGCCCCCAGCGTGGTTCTGCTTCCACCGTACCCCCAGGGTCCCGCGCCGCTGCATACCACACGCAGGAATTTCAAGAGGGCAGGGAAAATCATCATGTTGGCGTACGTCTTCATGATGAAGGCCGCGGGAATCCCAGGGGATCCGGCCGCGGCCTTCATGCTCAGCAAGTGCTAAACGAAGTGTTTCTGCGATTCCGGGAGCCACATCATGATTGCTGCGGCAACAGCGGCCGCCGAACTGAGCAACCCGAGGTTGAAAGTGATCAGGAGGAACAGCAGGGAGAAGACCGCGAAGCCGCCCAAAATGGAGAGGACCAGCCGGGCCCACCGGGCGCCCTCCTTCATGCGGATGGCGATGAAGGCGTAGACGGCGGCCATGATGATGCTGAAGACGAAGTTGAAGATCCCCGTCCCGATGGCCAGGGCTCCGAAGTAGTCGCGGTAGATGAAGATATTGGCGAAGTTGGCGATGACGCCCAGTGCCGCTGCGGCAATCCACAGCCAGTAGGACGTGGTGAGGGTCTTAGGGACGCCCGTGGTGTCACGGAATCTCTGGGCGATGTTGTTGAAGTCCAAACCGAAGACGTTCCGCGGAGGTGCGTTATAGCCGAGTCCGGCGGGCGGTGCGGGGTTCGGGCCGGCCGGTGCTGTGTAGGCGGGTTGTCCCGGCTGCTGGTAGGCAGGGGGAGGTTGGTAACCTTGCTGCCCTTGGTAGCCACCTGGCGGAACAGATCCGCTTTGGGGAGGCTGGTAACCGCCGGGAGGTTGGTAGCCCGCAGGAGGAACATTGCCTGGCTGCGGTGGCTGGGCGCCGGGCTGCTGTGGCTGAGGTGCTTCATCTGGGGTACTCATGGCATCACTGTAGACCGCAGGTTGAAGGTTGCATAGGAAATTCCGAGCCAACTCGCAGCTAAATACAGGGTGTTTGCCGAACAATGGCCGGGTGACTCATGTGTATGCGAAACGGCGCCCCTGCAGCGCGAAGCTGGGCAGGGACGCCGTCCGGGGTGTTCTGGAATCAGGCTGCGGCCGGAGCGATGAACGCGAGTTCGAGGTTGATAACGACCTTGTCGCTGACCAAAACGCCACCGGCTTCGAGGACTGCGTTCCAGGTAAGGCCGAAGTCCTTGCGGCTGATGGTGGTTTCACCCGAGACGCCTGCGCGGGTGTTGCCGAACGGGTCTACTGCAACGCCGTTGAATTCGGTCTCGATGGAGACCTCCTTGGTGACGCCCTTGATTGTGAGATCGCCCACGAGGTCGAAGCTGTTTCCGTTGGCCTTGACGTGGCGGGACACGAAGGTGATTTCCGGGAACTTCTCGACGTCGAAGAAGTCTTCGCCCTTGACGTGGCCATCGCGGTTGACATCGCCGGAGTCGAAGCTGGCGGTCTGGATGGTTGCGGAGACCTTGGAGTCCGTCAGGGTTTCGCCGACCTCCAAAGTGGCCGAAGCGTCCTTGAACTGGCCGCGGACCTTGCTGATGCCTGCGTGGCGGACGGTGAAGCCGATCTCGCTGTGGGAAGCGTCGAGGGTCCAGGTGCCGGTGGTGACGGAAGCGGGGAGGGTCATCATGGTTGTTGCTCCTATAGGTAGTGGAAGGTACTGCGTGCTTGCCCGGTTGAACCAATTGCTTGAAGCGTCAACTGAGCTTCGTGTCTAGTATAAACATGCATATGCATCTTTTATTCCAACTCCACGGAACATTTACGGAAAACTTTGAGTTCTACTTGCGGTAGAAGATTTCGGATCGCCCCGCTTCTTTGAGAAACTGGTAAACATGCCCCAAGCAACTGTCCATCTGCTTCGCCATGGCGAGGTCCACAATCCCGACGGCGTCCTCTACGGTCGCCTGCCGGAGTTCCACCTCTCCGAGCGTGGCCGGGAGATGGCCCGTATGCTGGCCGACCACTTTGTTGCCCGCGCCGCCGACGGTGCGAAGATAGTCCATCTGGTGGCCTCTCCGTTGACGCGTGCCCAGGAGACGGCCATGCCGACGGCGGAAGCACTGAACCTCGAAATCACGGTCGAGCCGCGCATCATCGAAGCCGAGAACCACTTCCAGGGACTCCACCCCACAAAGAGCGAGTTCCTGAAGCCCAAGCACTGGTTCTACTTCCGGAATCCAATGCGGCCCTCCTGGGGCGAGCCGTACAAGGAGCAGGCAGCCCGCGTGCTGGCTGCAGTTGAGGATGCCCGCGTCAAGGCAATCGAACTTGGCGGGGACGGCGCCGAGGCCATCCTGGTCAGCCACCAGCTGCCGATCTGGTCAACACGGCTCACGGCTGAGGGCCGTCGCCTGGCGCACGATCCCCGTAAACGTGAATGCACTTTGACGTCGCTTACGTCCCTGACGCTCGACGACGACGGCCGGATTATCCGGGTTGAGTACAGCGAACCTGCCGCCGCGCTGCTTCCCGGTGCGGCCAGCACTCCGGGGGCATAGGAAGACATGGACAACAACCTTTCACGTCGAGGCGTTCTTACCGCCGGCGGTGTCCTGCTGGCGGGACTGACCATGGGACTTTCCGCGTGCGCCCAGAAGGACTCCCTTGCGGAGCAGGCAAAGGCGGGCGACAACAAGAACTACGTGGCCGGCGACGGCTCGGTGACGGAATTCGCCAAAGCCGACCGTGCAGCGCCCGTAGCCCTCAAGGGCACCCTGTTCAACGGAAATGAGGTCAAGCCCGAGGACCTCAAGGGCAAGGTCACGGTCCTGAACTTCTGGTTTGCTGCGTGCGCTCCCTGCCGGATCGAAGCGCCGCAGCTTGAAGCGCTGCACCAGGAATTCAAGGACCAGGGCGTCCAGTTCTTCGGCGTGAACCTCCGCGATGAAAAGGCCACCGCTGAGGCCTTCGACAAGACGTTCAACCTCACCTACCCGAGCTTCAACGACAAGGACGGGTCCGTGCTGCTGTCCGTGTCCGGCATCGTCCCGCCCGGTGCCGTCCCCACAACCCTGGTCCTTGATAAGGAAGGCAAAGTTGCCTCCCGCGTGCTTGGCGAGATTGAAAAGAGCACCTTGAAGGCCCTCATCACCTCAGCCGTGGGCGAGTAGTCACCGTGAACAGTCCTTTCGCCGAGACCATCCTCAACGGTTCCCTTCTGCTGGCCGTGCCGGTCGCATTGCTGGCCGGGCTGGTTTCGTTCCTCTCGCCGTGCGTGCTGCCGTTGGTACCCGGGTACCTGGGGTACGTCACCGGGCTGACCGGCGTCGACCTGCAAAAGCAGCGGCGTGGCCGGATGCTGGCGGGGATCGGGCTGTTTGTCCTCGGATTCTCCGTAATTTTCGTGCTCCTGGGCGGCGCCTTCGGCCAGCTCGGGACGCTGCTGACGGGCCCGCAGAACGCCTGGATCACGCAGCTGCTGGGCCTTCTGGTGATCGTCATGGGCGTCGTGTTCATGGGCGGCTTCGGCTGGCTTCAGCGTGATGCCAAGATCCACGCCAAACCGCCGGCCGGACTGTGGGGTGCGCCGCTGCTTGGACTCACGTTCGGTTTGGGCTGGGCACCATGCATTGGCCCGACCTACTCCGCGGTACAGTTGCTGAGCTTGTCCGGCGGATCGTCGGCGGCCAAAGGTGCGCTCCTGGCGTTCATCTACAGCCTTGGCCTGGGCATCCCGTTCCTCCTGATCGCTCTGGCCGTCCGCCGGGGCATGGGTGTCATGTCCTTCTTCCGCAAGCACCGTTTGGCCATCCAGCGGATCGGCGGAGGCATCCTGATTTTGCTCGGCATCCTGATGGCCACCGGTGTGTGGGGCCAGTGGGTGACCGGGTTGCAGTACTGGTTCCAAAATGACGTGAAGTTGCCAATCTGATGAGCGAGTCCGTGAAAGCCAAGAAGAAGTCACCAGCCGCTGAAGGCGCCACCACAGCGGAAGGAAAACTCCAGCAGGCCAAGTCTGAGGCCGCGGTACCCGTGCTCGGATTCAAGGGCATGCTCAGGTGGGCCTGGACCCAGTTGACGAGCATGCGTACAGCGCTGTTCCTGCTTCTCTTGCTGGCCGTCGGTGCAGTGCCGGGTTCGCTGTTCCCGCAGCGCGCCGCCAACCCTGTCACGGTCACTGAGTGGATCAAGAACAACCCTGCAACCGGGCCGTTCCTGGATGCCCTCCAGATGTTCGACGTCTATTCGTCCGCCTGGTTCTCGGCCATCTACATTCTGCTGTTCATTTCGCTGATCGGCTGCGTGACCCCCCGCGCCATTGCGCACTACAAAGCCATGAAGTCGCAGCCGCCGCGCACTCCCAAGCGCCTTTCGCGGCTTCCGGAGTACGGCACCCTGGCGCTGCCCGCCGACGCCGGGATCCCGGCGTCGAAAGCCATCAACGATGCCGCCGGGCTGCTCAAGAAGCGCGGTTACCGCGTTGATGTACGCGACGTCGACGGCGCCCTGCCGTCCTTGGGCGCCGAGCGGGGCTTCCTGAAGGAAGTGGGCAACCTGGTGTTCCACACCTCGTTGATCGGCGTGCTGGTGTCCGTGGCCATCGGCGGCCTGTTCGGATACAGCGGCCAGCGCATCCTGGTCGAAGGCGAAACTTTCGTCAACACCCTGGTTGGCTATGACCAGTTCACCCCGGGCACCAACTTCCAAAGCAGCTCGCTTCAGCCGTACTCGGTCCGTTTGGACAAGTTCCAGGCAACGTTCGACCGGGAGTCGCCCAAGAAGACCGGCCAGCCGATCGACTACACGGCCGAGGTCACCACCAAGGAAGACCCAGGCGCGCCCGAGCAGAAGGAAGTGCTGAAGGTCAACGACCCCATTTCCCTGGGCGGAACAAGCCTGTACCTCACGGGCAACGGCTACGCACCCGTGGTCACGGTCCGGGACGGCGACGGCAACGTGGCTTTCCAAGGTCCCGTCACCGCGAAGGTCCAGGGGGCCAACTACTACTCGTCCGTGGTCATCAAGGTCCCGGACGGCACTCCCGACCAGCTTGGCTTCAACGGCTTCTTCCTGCCGACCGCCTTCGAGTCGGAACAAGGAATCTCCTTCAGTGCCGACCCCGCTTTGGCCAACCCGCAGTTGAACCTGGATTCCTACTACGGCGACCTGGGCCTGGATGAGGGAACGCCCCAGAATGTCTTTGAACTGGACGTCAAGAACCTTACCCAGCTGAACGGGCGCAAGCTTGAGGCCGGCGGCATCGTGCTCGGTTTGGGCCAGACCGCAACTCTGCCCGAGGGTAAGGGAAGCATCACCTTCGACAGTGTTAAGAAGTACATCGGCGTTGACATCCACCACAACCCCGGCCAGCTGTACGCCCTTATCTTCGGCCTGCTGGCGGTGGGTGGCCTGATGGTTTCCCTTTACGTCAACCGCCGCCGGGTCTGGGTCCGCACCGGAACCCACCAGGACGGGCGCACCATGGTGGAGTACGGCTTGCTGGCACGCGGTGAAGACCACCGCCTCGCCGGAGAAGCCGCAGCACTGCGTGAAATCTTTGCCCGCGAATGGAACCTCCCGGAATCACCGGAGCCTCCCGCACCTCGAACCGTCTCTTCCTCAACCTCGAAGGACCAGTAATGCCAGCCATCAACGAAACCCTGGGCCAGTACAGCGAGCTGTTCATGCTGTTGGCCGCCGGCACGTACACCGTGGCGTTCATCGCCTTTGCCTGGGATCTGGCGAAGAGCAGCAAGACCTTCCAGGCAGTGGATTTGAAGGCAGCAGCCAGGTCCACCAGCGAAAAGGTCAGCGTTGCAGCCGGTCGCGTTGGGGCTGCCCTGTCAGGTCCCGACGCCGGCGGGCCGGCCGGCCGGGCCGAGCGTCCGACGTCGGGCCCCACCCATGCAGGCGGGACTGCGGCAGGCGACATGCGGTACACGGCCGAACGGCGCGTTCCCGCTCGCGTGGCAGTGGCCTTGACGGTGCTTGGCGTGCTGATTCACGGCGCAGGAGTGGTGACCCGGGCATTGGGCGCCGGCCGCGTGCCGTGGGGCAACATGTATGAATTCCTCACCACGGGCGCTTTCGTTGCCGTGGCCGTCTTCCTGATCACGCTGATCCGCCGCGACCTGCGGTTCCTCGGCACGTTCGTGCTGGGCTTGGCTATCATCATGCTGGTGGCTGCGTCGGTGTCCTTCTGGACCCCGGTTGGCCACCTGGTCCCCGCATTGCAGAGCTACTGGCTCATCATCCACGTCTCCATCGCGGTCCTGTCATCCGCTTTGTTCACCCTGACCTTCGCCATGTCCGTCCTGCAGTTGCTGCAGTCGTACCGGCAGAAGAACCTGGCGGCCGGCCGCGCAGACAACCTGGCCTTCATGCGCGTGGTTCCCAACGCCCTGAGCCTGGAGAACCTGTCCTACCGCATCAACGCGATCGCGTTCATTGGCTGGACGTTCACGCTCATGTTCGGCGCGATCTGGGCCGAGAAGGCCTGGGGCCGGTTCTGGGGCTGGGATCCCAAGGAAGTCTGGACCTTCGTGATCTGGGTTGTCTACGCAGGCTACCTGCACGCCCGTGCCACCCGTGGTTGGACAGGCACCCGTGCAGCGTGGTTGTCAATCGTCGGATACGCCTGCGTCATCATCAACTTCACGTTGGTAAATACCGTTTTCAACGGCTTGCATTCCTACTCCGGCCTCTAAGGTCCAATCCGGCGCTGAGCAGGAGCTTTACTTCAATAGTCATCAGCGGCCTCGGGAAATTGACAATTCGGTGTAGCAATTAAGCCTTTTGCGTGTCCGGAGCAGGTGCTAACTTGTTCAAGACCCGCTAGTGAAGCAGCTCGCTTGCGTCGTGCCATGTGAACTCTCGAGGTACCCATGAGCTATGTTCTCGCCATTGATGTCGGGACAAGTTACACCGCCGCAGCTCTTATCAAGCCTGGGCGGAGCGCCGCACCCACGCCTGAAATCCTGCCCCTTGGGATCCATGGAAGCACTGTGCCTTCGGTGCTTTTCTACGCGGACGACGGCCGGATATTGGTGGGCGAGGCGGCTGAACGCCGGGGCCTGGACGATCCCCGGCGGATGGTCAGGGAATTCAAGCGCCGCATAGGCGACTCCGTTCCACTCGCTGTGGGTGAGGGCTGGATGTCGCCCGAGGACGTGTACGCCACCATGGCTCGATGGGTGGTGGACAGGGCCGAAGAGCGGGAGGGGAGCCTGCCGTCGTCGATCATCATGACGCACCCCGCAGCGTGGGGCGCGCACCGTACCTCGACGGTCCTCGCCGCGTTGAACGTTGCGGGCCTGCACGATGTCACCCTGATCAGCGAACCCGTTGCCGCCGCCCTGCACTACGCCACCCAAACCCGCGTGGAGGACGGCAGCACCATCGCCGTGTATGACCTTGGCGGCGGAACGTTCGATACCGCGGTCCTGCGCAAGGCGGGCGCTGGCAGCTTCGAACTCCTGGGCCGTCCCGACGGCATTGAAACTCTTGGCGGCGCCGATTTCGACGCCGCCGTTCTGCGCTACGTCATGGGTCACCTCGGGGACGCCTTGGAGGGACTCGAGCCGGAGGCGCCGGAAAGCAAGGCAGCGTTATCCAGGCTGCGGAGGGAGTGCCGCGAAGCCAAGGAAGCGCTGTCCATGGACAGCGAGGCCAGTATCGCCGTCGCGCTGCCGGGAACCCAGCGGACCCTGCGGCTGGTGCGGTCCGAGTTCGAGGCCCTGATCGAGGCGTCCATCCGGGAAACCGTGCACGCTCTCGAACGGAGCCTGCGCAGCATCCACCTTGAGCCCGGGGACCTGAGTACCGTGCTGCTCATCGGCGGCTCGTCCCGCATTCCCTTGGTGGCGGAAATGATTTCGGTGGAACTGGACCGTCCTATCGCCGTCGATGCCGATCCCAAGTCGTCCATCTGCCTTGGCGCCGCTGTCGCGGGTCTGGGTACCGCAACTGCAGCAGACCTGGAAGCGGCCGAAGCTGAGGCTGCCCCGGCGACGGTGATGGAAGGACGTGGCGTTGCCAAGCGGGCGAAGACTGCGCGGCCGCCCGTCGCCGGCTCCAGGCCCCACCTCGGTGCCGTCAAAGCCGCGGTCGCTCCCGGGGGCGCACACCGCTCCCACGTCCGCCTGGCCGCAGCGGCGGTTGCAGCAGCAACTGCGCTGACCATTGCCACCGCCACGGCGGCGCAGAGCCCGGAAGGCAGCGGCATTCTGGCGTCCATGTTCGGAAACCAGGCTGCCGACGTCATGCGCGGCGACGGCTCGCCGGTTGCCGCAGCCCAAGCCAACGGCGGGGGCGGTGCCGCCCCGGGTGCGGCACCGGCGGTGGGAAGTCCGACGGCGGGACTTGAGGCCAGTGCCCGCGCTGGAGTGACGCGGGCGGGGACCGGGACCGGAAAGAGCCCGGCACGGTCGGGAAGCACGGGAAACGGCTCAGGTGCGGGATCGGGGGCCGCCCAAGGCCAGACAGCCGGTACCGGCGGAGCAGGCAGTGCGGCCGGGACAGGCAACGCGGCCGGGACAGGCGGGGCTGCCACTACAGGCGGGGCTGCCACTGGAACCACGACGCCGGAGACTCCCGGAAGCGGCTCCAGCAACCCACCGGCGGCGACGCCCACCCCGGAGCCTACAGGCGGGGCCGCCAGCGGACCCACACCACCACCGGCAACGACGCCACCCACTGTGCCGCCGCCGGTAACCGATCCTTCCACGCCACCTGTCATACCGACGGACCCGGTTACCCCATCGCCGGTACCCACGGTGCCGCAGCCAGAACCCACAGTGACCCAGGACCCTGCTCCACCGCCGCCTGAACCAACAGTGCAGCCCGAGCCCACCATCCCGCCGGCCACAGTCGCCCCGGAGCCCCTGCCAACAGAAACAAGTCCGGCCCCGGATCCAGCACTGACTCCGGCGGTCTGACCCATGACGGGACAGGACCACCGGCCGCGGCATTCTCCGCCCGGGCGGGATGAGCAGCCGTCCGGCCTCCCGGCCGGCGCCCCGAGGGAGGCGCCGGGCCCTGAACTGCCCGGTCAGCCCGCCGCAGTCCAGGAATTGCTGCTGGCGCTGTCCTTGGGTTTTTCCCTCCACTCCCTTCTGCCGGGCAGCCTTGAACACCGCGAAGACCTGGACTCGGTCATCCACGTGGCAAAGGACGCCGGGCTGATATCGCCTGATGGATCAGTGGTTGGGACCGTCCACTATGCCTTGCTCTCGAGCACAGCGCCGGCGCGCATCCGGGCCCTGCAGAGGGAACTGGTGGACAGGACCGCGGCAGAGGGCCGTCCCTTGGGCGACGTCGCCCGGCAGCTTGCGCAGAACGGGTTCCAGGATCCACGGATCGTCGCGGAGCTGGAGCGTGCCGCGGAGGGGGTTCTGGACTCCGAGCCCGGCCTGGCGGCCGAACTCTATGCAGAAGCACTTCTCGCCGGAGGACAGGAGACCACCACGGCGGCCAGGCGGGCGCAGGCAGCGGCGGCCTTGGGCGATCTGGACACTGCCGGCAGGATAGTGGACCGGCTCCTGGCAACGCCGGAGGCCCCTCACATCCGCCTGGGAGTTGACGTTGCTGCGGCTGTTTGGGCACAGCGGGGCATGCTCTCCCGGAGCGCGGACACCTACACCTGGCTGGGGCGGGATAGGATCGACGGTTCGGCGCCCCTTGCAGCCGTGGCCATGATCGGTTCAGGCAACGTTGCGGGCGCCGGTCAGTTGGCGGCTGCTGCCTCGCCGGAGGGCTCACCTACACTCCTGGCTGTGGCTCTGTCATTGACCCAGCAGGGACTTCGTCAAACACTGGGACCCACGCCGCAAATCGCACTGCCCGAGCTCATCAGGGCCTCCGACATGATGAACGCGGCCGGCACGTCGATTCCCCTTGTGGAGACACCGGCGGCCCTTGCCGCGCTGTGCGCCCTCCACACCGGGGAAGCCGGCATCGCCGATATGGTCCTCAAGGCAGCGCTTGCCGCCGGACAGGGCGGCAATACGGCCCGTCCCAGACTGTTCCTGTTGCAGGCCTGGACCGCCATGCAGCAGGACAACCCGGACGAAGCCCGCTTGGCCATCAACGAAGCAGTGAAAGCGAACCACTGGCCCCTGGCGCCCAGGGATGATTTCCTGCTTGCTGCATTGGATGTCGGTTTGGCACGCCGGGGCAGCGAAGTCCACGAGCTGCTGCTGGCGTGGGAGCGGGCCCGCGAGGCAATGATGCATGTGTCAGTGGACCTGTTCAGTCTCCTGCCCTGGGGAGAGCTCATGATCGCCGCCGCACGGTTGCGGGAGACCCGCCGGGTGGGGCATTACCTGGACGGTGTCTGGCACTTCCTTGGCCAGCTGGGGGATGCCCCATTATGGTCGGTGCCCCTGCATTGGGCTGGAGTGCAGGCAGCCCTTCTTAGCGAAAGTCCGGCCGAACTCGCTCCCCACGCTGCTGCGCTGGTGCGTGCCTCCGAACACAGCCACCTGGCGTCCGTGCTCGCTGCAGCGGGCAAAGCCTGGGTTTCGGTCCTGGCCGCACGGTTTGAAGCGTCCGACGTCGAAACCGCCGCCCGTGGTTTGGCCTCGGTCGGATTGCCCTGGGAAGGCGCACGGCTGGCCGGCCATGCCGCTGCGCACGCCGAAGAGCGGCGGGACATGGTGCGGCTCCTTGCCTGTGCGCGGGACATCCACCCCCAAGGGGTTTCCCCATCGGCCCCGCCTCCGGAGCGGGCCGGCGCTTCACAAGCTGACGTCTCCTTGCATGCACTTGCCGGGGAGTACGGGAGTCCGGGGGTTCAGGATTCATCCGGGCTCAGCCCCAGGGAGCGCGAGGTCGCCCGGCTCATCCTGGAAGGCAAGACCTACCGCGAGATCGGCGAGGCCATCTACATCTCGCCCCGCACCGCGGAACACCATGTGGCGCGCATGCGGCGTCGCTTGGGAGCGGAAAACCGTTCAGAGCTGCTGGTCCGCCTGCGCCTGGCGTTGGGGGAGGGGTACCCCCCTCCGTAAGCAGGACCCCCTCAGCCCCTAACGGAAAACCCGGCAATCCCCTAACGGCAGGGCATGGGGTAGGGGGACCACCCCCGATGCCCGGTCTTCGGTCCTGGCAATACGTTGAATGCAAGCCCGGCAAAGGCGCCGGGCCAATTTCGAAAACCACAGAATTTGAGGGAGCACTCCAATGCCAACACTCGCACAACAGCTCGTGCAGTTCCTGATGAGCCTGTTCAACGATCCTGACGCCGCAGAAGACTTTGTACGCGATCCCGAAGCAGCCCTCGCCGCTGCGGGCCTACGGGATGTCTCCTCCGCAGATGTCGACGCCGTCCGCCCCGTGGTCCTCGACTACGCACCGATCAATGCCCGGTCGTCCTTCGACCGTGAATACAACACCGGAGGAAACCACGCGACGACCGGCGGCGGACGGCCCGAGCACGATGGCGGCGGCTGGAGTGGCGGCGGACGCCCGGAACACGATGACGATCACGGCGGCGGCGGTGGCGGTGCCGGCGGTGGTTGGGATGGCGGGCATGACGGTCATGACCACGACCACGACGACGATCACGGCGGCGGCGGTGGCGGTGCCGGCGGTGGTTGGGATGGCGGGCATGACGGTCACGACCACGACCACGACGACGATCACGGCGGTGGCGGTGGCGGTGGCGGTGCCGGCGGTGGTTGGGGCGGCGGGCACGAAGACCATGCACATGCGGTCCAGCAACTCGTCCACGTGGTGAACAACTACTCCTACACCACCACCATCGATGACCGCGACACGATCACGGACCAGTCGGTGAACCAGAACATCTGGGCCAACGGTGATGTCTCCCAGATGTTCAACCAGGACGCAGTGATCGCCTCCGGTGATGGTGCCATTGCCGCCGGCGACGATGTCACGAATTCCGGAAACACCACGACCACAACCACCACCACGAACAACGATGACCACACCGTGGACAACTCGGTCAACGTCAACACCAGCGGCAACAACAACGATGTCTCGGTGGGCAACGACTACTCGGATCATTCGGTGACCAAGGACTCGTACAACACGGACGATTCCTACAACACCGAGGATTCGTACAACACCGATGTTGACGTGGACGTGGAGATCGAGGATTCGTTCAACGAGGACAACTCCAACCACACAACGAATACCACCAACACAACGAACACGACCACCACAACCAACACCACCAACACGGCCACGGACTCGTTCAACGACAACTCCACGGACGTGGATGTCGATCTGGAGGACGTACAAGTGGTGAACGATTCCGTGGTGGTCCAGGACAACGAACTGGACCTGGAATACTCGCCGGACTACTCCACCAACGTGGAAGTGGACGACGTCAACGTCATCAACGATTCCATCGTTGTGGCCGACAACGAGTTGACCTACACCGAGGACAACTCCACCACCGTAGGCGACGTCGACGTTGACTACACCAACGTCGAGGACAACGTTGTTGTGGCGGATAACGAACTCGATGTCGAGTACAACGACATTGATGATTCGGTGGTGGTTGCCAAGAACGACGTCGACATCGACTGAGGCAGCACCCTCCGCGCAGGAGTTGCAAGCACAAGCGCGAAACCCCAGCAGTGCCCGGCAGGTGGACCCCCTCCTGCCGGGCACTTCGTGGCCCCCGGACAAGGGGCGGCATGTGAGCAAAGGAAGAACCATGGCGGAAACAGTACGCATGACCACCCTTGTGGAGCACGGGATAGCACTGGCAGGTGAGCGGAACGACCTCAGGCGGCGCTTGGACAACACGCTCCGACGCCTGCAGGACCCCAACGTCAGGGTGATTGTGGTGGGCGAGTTCAAACAAGGGAAGAGCCAGCTCATCAACGCTTTGGTCAACGCTCCTGTGTGCCCGGTGGATGACGACATCGCCACCACCGTTCCCACGCTGGTAAGGCAAGGTGATCCGGCGTCGGCGGTTGTCCTCGTCCCTGCGGCCGATCCCCCCGGGCCGGACAGCTTTACGGACATCGACGGCGGTGAATCGCGCCTTGAGCGCAAGCCCGTGCCGTTGGCCGAATTGTCGGACTTTGTCTCCGAGAAGGGCAACCCGGGAAATGCCAGGAACATCGTTGCAGCGGAGGTCGCCCTTCCCAGGAAGCTCCTGTCAGGCGGGCTCTGCATTGTGGATTCCCCGGGAGTGGGAGGACTTGGCTCAAGCCACACCCTGACCACGCTCACGGCATTGCCCTCGGCACATGCCATGCTGTTTGTCTCCGATGCGTCCCAGGAGTACACAGAACCGGAAATGCGCTTCCTCCGGCAAGCCATGCGCGTGAGTCCCAACGTAGCCTGCGTGCTGTCCAAAACAGACCTCTATCCGGCATGGCGCCAGATCGCTGAGCTGGACAAGGGCCACCTGGCCGACGTCGGGCCGGACATCCCCCTGTTTCCTGTCTCTTCGGAGCTGCGGCTCGAGGCCGCGAGGCTCCAGGACGCCGAATTGAACAACGAATCCGGGTTCCCGGAGCTGGTCTCCTACCTGCGAAACGCCATTGTTGCTGAGGCGGCCCTCATCCAGCGCCGGTCCGTAGGCAACGACCTCGTGTCGGTTACGGGGAACCTCATGCTGGCGTTGCGGTCGGAACTTGGGGCCTTGGAAAATCCCGAAGACACACCGCAGATGATCGCGGGCCTGAAAGCGGCCAAGGACGATGCCGACGCGCTCCGGAAGAAGTCCGCCCGATGGCAGACCACCCTGAATGACGGCATTGGCGATCTCATCGCGGACATGGAATATGATCTCAAGGACCGTCTTCGGCGAATACAACGCGAAGCCGAGGCGGCCATTGACCAGGGCGATCCCGGGCCCGCGTGGGAACAGTTCGCCAAGTGGCTTGAACAAAGCGTTGCCGCCGCCGTGTCCGACACTTTCGTGTGGACCAGCGAGCGGGCACAGTGGCTGGCCGGACAGGTGGCAGAGCATTTTTCCGAAGACGAAGTGGCTTTGCCTGCCCTCCACGTTGCCGACACCGGCGGAGTGCTTGACCCCGTGGCAGAAATCCAGGACATGGAAGATGGCCGTATGGGACCTGTGCAGAAGGTTCTGATCGGCATGCGCGGGTCCTACGGCGGGGTGCTGATGTTTGGCCTCTTGACGGGTTTGTTTGGCTTGGCCCTGATCAACCCGCTGTCTGTGGGGGCCGGGCTCATGCTGGGCCGGAAAGCGTATCGGGAGGAGCAGGAAGCACGGCTGAAACGTCGGCAGGCAGAGGCCAAACTCCTGGTGCGGAAGCAGGTGGACGACGTCGTGTTCCAGGTGGGCAAGCAACTCAAGGACCGGTTGCGGCTGGTTCAGCGGGCCACCCGGGATCACTTCACCGACATCGCAGAGGAACACCACCGTTCCCTCACCGAATCCGTGGCTGCGGCGCAGAAGGCGGCAGCCACCTACGCTGCCGAGCGGGACCTGCGGATCAAGGAGATCAAGAACCAGCTCAAAGCCGTGGAAAACTTGCACGCGGTTGCCCGGCAACTTCAGGAAGAAGGGGCCGGAGGACAGCACGCCGTTCCGGCGTCGTCCGCGGTTCCGGCGGGATGATCGAATCGGGAATCGCCGGCGCAGCGGAGCTGCTCCGGCAAGCGCGGGAGGTCTTCCAGGGGGACCCGGCTGCCCTGGCTGTCCTGGACGACCTCGACCAACGCCTTGCCGGGCCGTTGCGCATTGCGGTGGCCGGAATGGTCAAAGCCGGAAAGTCCACCCTTCTCAATGCCATCATCGGCGAGGAGATCGCTCCTACCGACGCCGGTGAGTGCACGAAGATCGTCACGTGGTACCGCTACGGGCACGCTCCCCGTATCACCCTGCACCCCTTGGCAGGCGGGCCGCAGGCGCTGCCAGTGCACCGTGAAGATGGCCGCTTGGTGTTTTCATTGGGGGAATTCCAGGCGGAGGACGTGGAAAAGCTCGTGGTTGATTGGCCGGCAGCCAGCCTCCGGGATCTCACCTTGATCGACACTCCGGGCATCGCTTCCTTGTCCAAGGATGTATCCGGGAGGTCCACGGCCTTCCTGCTTCCCGAAGACGCTCCCACCGCTGCGGACGCCGTCATCTACCTGATGCGTCATTTGCACGCCTCGGATGTCCGGTTCCTCGAATCCTTCAAGGACACCGCCGCCGGGAAGTCCGGGACGGTCAATGCCCTCGCTGTCCTGTCACGCGCGGATGAGATAGGTGCCGGCAGGATAGATTCGCTCATTTCCGCTGCCGTGATTGCCGACAGATACAGCCGGGACGAAAACCTCAAACCGCTCGCGCTGGGAGTTGTACCCGTGGCGGGACTGCTGGCGCAGAGCTCCAGGACCATGCGCCAGGGCGACGTGGACGCCCTCATGCTCCTTGCGCGAATGGACCGGAACCAGCGCGAAAGGATGATGCTTTCTGTTGACCGCTTTGTCCGCGCGGCCGGACCGGAAGGCGTGGAGCCCGGCCTGAAGGCTTCCCTGGTCCAACGGTTCGGGCTGTTCGGGATCAGGCTGGCAGTGGCCCTGATCCGGGGCGGAATCACCAACCCGACGGAACTGGCGCACGAACTGGCGCGACGCAGCGGACTCGGCCGCCTGCTGGACACCGTGGCCTCCTTGTTCCAAACGCGGGCCGACGCACTCAAGGCGCGTGCCGCCGTCGTGGGTTTGGAGTCACTGCTGAGCGGCTCCCAACCCGGCCAGTCAGCAGTCCTCGAACCGGCGCTGGAGGAGTTGCTCGCCGGCGCGCACGAATTCCGCGAACTCAAGCTCCTGGGCTCGCTGCGGACAGGTGGTGTGGTCCTGCCACCCGGGCAGGCAGAGGACGCGGAACGACTGGTGGGCGGCCGCGGCAACCTTCCGTTCCAGAGGCTGGGACTTCCCCCGGACGCGGACGCGGAGGAGATCGCGCGCGAAACCCGCAGGGCCCTTGACCGTTGGCGGCAGATCGCGGAAAACCCGTTGTTGGTCGAGCCTTCGGCGGTGGAAGCCTGCCGGGTTGTCCTGCGCAGTTGCGAAGGTATCCTGGCGGCTATGCCCGCCGCCCGCTGAGCAGCCAGGCTGTCGTCGACGGCAGGAAAAGCAGAATCAGGCCGGCTGCAGCGAGGATGAATTGCGCGGCGAGAAGCACCATGGCCATGACGCCGTCATTGCCCGGAGCCACCACATAATCAGCGGTGATCACGGTGACGACGGCGTGGAGGAGGAGCAGGGGAGCCAAGGCCCAACGGGGCCACGTGCGTCGCCTGAAAAGGATCGCCAAGAGGACGACTTCCATCGCGACCACCACGGCGATCATGGCCAGGCTGCCGAGGAATACGACGGCGGCGGCCCCCTCGACGGAGTTAGCGTCGCCGTCCGGGACCATGGACTGGATAACGCCCTTCAAGCGTTCAAAGTGGGCGTCGCGGCCAAGGAACCCCGTGAAGACCACGGCGATGCCGGCCACGAAACTTGCCAGCCACAGCGAACGGGACAACCGGGCCGGGCCGGGAGGCTTTACCGCTGCAGGGATGGGCGGCGGAGTGGAAAGGGACATGCCCGGGCGCTGGGGTGGCGCCGGTGGCCCGCTGACTGATGGCGTGGAGGGTGACTGCCGTGAACCATCAGCTTGCTGGGCCATGTTTGCCTACTTCAGCTCGTCGGTATCATGCGTATCCGGCTCACCGCGTTGGGCATCGTCCGTGCCTGAAGACGTGTCCCGGAGTTTGCGTTCCTTGGCTTCGAGATCCGCCTTGAGCTTCTTCAGGCGGTCCTCTTCGGCTTGGTTGCGACGGCGGGTCTCCAGGTTGCGGAGGAACTCGGGGTCGTCGTCCGGTGCGGTGGGGTGGCGCCTTACGGGGGTGGCCGTGGGCTTGTTGTAGGGACGGCCGAAAATGAACCACAGAACGGCACCCAGCAACGGCAGGACGATCATCACGATGATCCACGCGGTCTTCGAAATGCCGCGGGTCTGGTGCCGGTCAGTGCGTATGACATCCACCAGGGCATAGACGAAGACAACAAGAACGACGACGACGCCTATAACGCGGAGCATGCATCAAGTCTAGTGCCCGGAAGCCGTTCGCTGGACGCCCTCTTTGGGCCGTGACCAGAGTGCAACCATTCGGGCGGCTAAACTTGGATGGTGGCTTTCCTGAAGTATTCCCTCATCCGCCTGGCGCTGTTCGTGCCGTTGTTCATCATCTTCGCCCTTTTGCAGGTGGGTCTGCTGCCTGCGGCCATCTTCGCAGGGCTCATGGCCTTCGCCATCAGCTACCTGTTCTTCCAGAAGCAGCGCGACGAAGCCACGGCGGCGATGCGCGAGCGTTTCTCCGGGCGCGCCAAGCCCATCCGCACCGCAGGCGAGGTTGAAGACGCCGAAGCTGAGGACAGCCTGGTGGAGAAGAACCCGGACATTGCCGTCAATAACGACAAGCGCCCCGGCGCGGCCTAAGAATTGAAACAGCGAACGCCCCTCAGCACATTGCCGGGGGCGTTCGCTTTTTGTGGAGCCTAGAAGCCGCGGCTCAGAATGAGCCCGAGCGAGAACAACAGGCTGTAGCCGAGGTTGATCAGGCCGGTCTGCTTGAGCACCGGGATGAGGCTCTTGCGCTTCTTGCCGTTGACCATCAGCCATGCAGGCATGAGGCAGGCGGGGATCAGCAGGAGCACGATCAACATCCAGGGCTTCGTGGGCGCCAGGACGATCACCAGCAGGATGGACACGGCCAGCATCAGCACGTAGCTTTCGCGGGCATGACGGTCACCCAGGCGGACTGCCAAGGTCCGCTTTCCGGCCGCGGTGTCCGTGGGGATGTCCCGTACGTTGTTGGCCATGAGCAAGGCGCAGGCGATGAGGCCGGTACCTATTGCGCCGATGACTGCGGCCAGGCTCACCTGGCCGGCCTGCGTGTAGGTGGTACCCAGGGTGGCCACCAGTCCGAAGAACACAAACACGAACACATCACCCAGGCCCATGTAGCCGTAGGGGTTCTTGCCGCCCGTGTAACCCCACGCTGCCAGGACGCAACCGATGCCCACCAGGATGAGCCACCACGTTTGGGTAATGATCACCAGGATGAGGCCGCACAGCATGGCAGCGCCGAACAGGGCGAAGGCCGCCCACTTCACCTGTTCCGGCTTCGCTGCCCCGGAACCCACCAAGCGCAGCGGGCCGACCCGGTCCTCATCGGTTCCGCGGATGCCGTCGGAGTAGTCGTTGGCGTAGTTGACGCCGATCTGCAGCAGAAGCGCGACAAGCGCCGCGAGGATCGCGTTCGGCAGCCGGAAAGCATGGAGCTCGTACGCCGCTGCCGAACCGATCAGGACCGGCGCTATTGCCGCGGGCAGGGTGCGGAGCCGGGCTCCTTGGATCCATTGTGCAGCTGTCGCCACGTGTAGTACCTCGTGTGTTTCGCGTTTGATCTCAGTTGGGGGGAAGAACTTGTCTATTGTCCCTGATGCAGATTGGAAAGCTGTTCAATCATGGCCAGCCTGTCCGGTTTTCCGTTCGGCAGCATCAGCAATTCCTTGTCGGCCAACACTGTTTTCGGGGCCAGGACGCCCAGGGCGGCCTCCCGCCGGGCCGTGAAACCCTTGATTCCGTCAGGGCTGGGATCCTCGACGGCCACGTAGGCCGCAACAGCCTGGCCCCATTCCCGCGAGGGGACGCCTGCGACGAAAGCCGCGGTGACGCCGTCGAGCTCTTCCAGCTTGCTCTGGATATACGTGGCGGAGGCCTTGACGCCCCCGGTGATGATGACGTCGTCGGCGCGTCCCAGCACGGTGAGTTTGCCTTCCGGGGACAGTTCCCCGAGGTCGCCGGTGACGTACCAGCGCGTACCGTCCTCTTCGAAGAACGCAGCCTTTGACGCGCGGGCAGCATCCAGGTAACCCGCGGCCACCGTGTCGCCGCCCAGCAGGACCCGGCCTTCCAGGTCGCCGTCGCCGATCCGGATTTCGACGCCGTCAAGCGGCTCGCCGTCGTACACGCACCCGCCGCACGTTTCGGCGGAACCGTAGGTGGTGACCACCTTCAGGCCCGCGGCCTGGGCGGCTGCCAGGAGGTCGGGCGACGCCGGTGCGCCGCCCAGCAAGATGGCGTTGAAGCGGCGCAGTACGGCGAGGGTTTCGGGCGCGGGGGAGTCCAGGAGCCGTTGCAGCTGCGTCGGCACCAGGGAGGTGAACCGGATCTTGTCCGTCAGTTCCTCGGCTGCGGCGGTGAAGGCCTCCGGAGTGAAGCCGTTGGTCTGGTCCATCACCCACGGCCGGGTTCCCGCATAAAGGGAGCGGACCAGCACCTGCACGCCGGCCACGTACTGCAGGGGCAGCGCGAGCAGCCACTGGCCTTCGCCGCGCAGTGCCATGGCGGTCGCCACCGACGACGCCGCGAGGGCATCGACGGTCAGGACAGTTGCCTTGGGTGTTCCCGTGGAACCGGAGGTGCGGACCACCACCGCGGCATCCTCGACGCCGGTCTCCACCGGCACCGCCCGGGGTTCGCCGTTTTCATCGAAGACGATTTCGACGGCGGGACCCTCACCGTGGAGGGCAGCCATCAGGGCTTTGAGGACAGGATCGACGTTCACGGAGGAGTCCTAGAAGTAGTAGGGGAAGCTGGACCAGTCGGGATCCCGCTTTTGGAGGAACGCTTCCTTGCCTTCCACGGCCTCGTCCGTCATGTACGCCAGGCGGGTGGCTTCGCCCGCGAAGACCTGCTGCCCGGCCAGTCCGTCGTCGGCCAGGTTGAACGCGAATTTGAGCATGCGGATGGCCTGCGGGGATTGGCGGGCGATGTCGGCGGCGTACTCGAGGGCGACTTCTTCGAGGCGTTCGTGGTCCACGGCCTCGTTGACGGCACCCATCCGGACCATGTCCTCGGCGGAGTATTCGCGGGCGAGGAAGAAGATTTCCCGCGCGGCTTTCTGCCCGATCTGGCGCGCCAGCAGCGCAGAGCCGTATCCGGCGTCGAAACTTCCTACCGTGGCGTCCGTCTGCTTGAACTTGCCGTGTTGGCGGGAGGCGATGGTGAGGTCGCTGACCACGTGCAGGGAGTGCCCGCCGCCGGCCGCCCAGCCGTTGACGACGGCGATGACCACCTTGGGCATGGTCCGCATGAGCCGCTGGACTTCCAGGATGTGGAGGCGGCCTGCACGGGCTGGGTCTATAAATTCAGCAGAGTCTCCTGGGGCGTCTTCTACTGCGTACCTGTAACCGTCGCGGCCACGGATCCGCTGGTCGCCACCGGAACAGAACGAATGTCCGCCGTCCTTTTCGGACGGCCCGTTGCCGGTGAGCAGCACGGTGGCGACGTCCGGAGTCATCCGGGCGTGGTCCATGGCCCGGTAGAGCTCATCGACGGTGCCGGGACGGAACGCGTTGCGGACCTCGGGACGGTTGAACGCGATACGGACCGTGGGCAGATCCTTGACCGTGCCGTCCGCGGACCGTTCGACCTGCCGGTGGTACGTCATGTCCTTGAAGTCGTCGAAACCCGAAACCGTGCGCCAGCGCGAGGGGTCAAAGATGTCGGAAACCTTGGCAGGGAGATCGTTGTTCACAGTCCGAGTCTAGTAATGGCCTTAGCTGATGCAGAACTCGTTGCCTTCGGGGTCGGCCATGGTGTGCCATTCCTGGGGTCCCTGGCGGGCGGTCCAGAGGTGTTTGGCGCCGCGGGCTTCCAGCTCCTTGCGCACGACGTCCTTGTCCCGGCCGTCCAGGCGGACGTCCCAGTGCACCCGGTTCTTGACGGTCTTGGGGTTGGGATCGGTCTGGAAGAGGATACGGCGGCCTGTTTTGGGATCGGTGTCTTCGGCGGGCACGATCGCACAGCCTTCGGCCCAGACGAGTTTGCCGTTGTGGGTGATGGTCTGGTCTTCGGTGGCGAATCCCTGCTCGATCATGGACCGGATGAACGCCTCGTCCTGGGGTTCCACGGTCCATTCGAGGGTCTCGGCCCACCAATCGGCGAGTTCGTGGGGCTTCCTGCAGTCGACGGCTACCTGGATGTTGAGTGTCATGCCCACCAAGCTATTCCGACGGCGGGTGGCTGGGTAGCGCAATGCGGTCAACTTCCGTCCGGGTTACCCGAGCGGAGGACAGTGCGCGTAGAGATTTGCTGTCCCTTAGTTGGACAGGAGCTCGGGCGGGACCGCGTAGATCAGCACGACCGCCATGAGGTTCTTGGCCGCGTGCACGAAGTAGGAAAACATCAGGTTCTTACCTGTCCAGACATAGACGGCCACCAGCACCGCGGCCATTCCCAGGTAGGGCGCCAGGGCTGAAAGCACCAGTCCTTCGCGGCCCACCACATGGATGGACGCGAAAACCACCACGGAGATCACGCAGCAGATCCAGATGTTCACATGCTGCGACAACTTGCCGATCAGGAGATGGCGGAACAGGTACTCCTCAACAAACGGCCCCAGAACCACCAGCAGCGGCACCATCAACCAGGCCGGAACGTGCTGCAGCAATCCCTGGATACCCAGTTGGTTCTCGGAGCTTTGGGCGGTCCCGAACGCGGCGACGAGCAGAGCCGTCAGGATGAGCATTACCACGATCGCGAGGGGAATCATGCCCAAGGTGAACCACGGACGTGTCCCCAGGATCTTCAGGTCACGTCCCGCCACACGCCAGGCTGACGCCACGGCAAATATTCCGACGCCGGCATAGAAGACCGCGTTGACGGCATAGGACGCTGTGGCCGGGTCGGGAAACAGCTGAAGCATCAGCCGTTCGACGGCTTCCCCGCTGACCGTGAAGTAGATGGTGAATCCGAGATAGACGGCTACTGCTAAGGCATCCAGGGCAGTGAATCTGTACAAAGATGCCTTGGTATGAAGAGTGCCCATGGCTCCAGCCTAGCTTTGCTGCCTGATGCTCCGGATCAGGCCAAGCGGGATATCAGGACTGCCCTGTGAGGGTGAGCGTGATGAGGACACAGTTCAAACCGACGATCAGCACGGCACTTGTCCAACCCGCGATCTTCAGCGGCATGCCGTCGGTGTGGAGGCCCATGACATCCTTCTTGCCGGTGAGCCGGATCAGGGGAATCAAAGCGAAAGGAATACCGAAGCTGAGCAACACCTGGCTCAGCACCAGGGCGAGTGTCGGCTCAATCCCGGCACCCAGCACGATCAGTGCGGGGATCAGGGTGATGACGCGGCGGGTGAGCAGGGGAATACGGACTTTGAGGAGGCCGCCCATGATGGTCGCGCCGGCATAGCAACCAACCGATGTGGACGCCAGTCCGGATGCCAGCAAGCCGATGGCAAAGATCACGCCGATGGCCGGGCCCAGGGCGGACGTCACCGCGGCGTGGGCTCCGGCGATAGTGTCCGTGCCTTCTATGCCGCGCAGGCTGGAGGCGGCAAGAAGGAGCATCGAGATGTTGACGACCCCGGCCAGGAGCAGGGCGCCGACGACGTCCGTGCGGGTGGCGCGGATCAGCTTTGTCCGGATAACGGGGTCCGGGGAGAAACCGTGCCGGTCGCGGGCAAGGGCCGAGTGGAGGTAGATCGCGTGGGGCATCACCGTGGCGCCCAGCATGCTCGCTGCCAGAAGGATGGTGTCCGTACCTTCAAAACGCGGAAGCAGCCCGCCAAGGGCGCTCCCCGCATCCGGGGGATTGACGAACAGCCCGGACACGAAGCCCACGGCGATGATCCCCAGGAGAACCAGGATGGCGTACTCGAAAGAGCGCTGTCCCCGCCGCGACTGCAAGGCCAAAAGCAGCATGGACGCGATGCCGACGATCACGCCACCGGCAAGCAGCGGAATTCCGAACAGCAGGTTCAAGGCCACGGCTCCACCGATGACTTCCGCCATATCCGTGGCTCCGGCAACAACTTCAGCTTGCAGCCAATAGAGGCGCCGGCGCTTGTTGCCGAGCCGCTTGCCAAGAATCTCAGGGAGGCTCATCCCCGTGGCGAGGCCGAGTTTGGCTGACTGGTACTGGACCAGGACTGCCATGGCGTTCGCTACAACCAGGACCCAGACCAGCAGGTAGCCGTAGTTGGCACCGGCCGTGAGGTTGGCTGCGACGTTTCCCGGATCCACGTAGGCGATCGCAGCAACGAAAGCAGGTCCCAGGAGCAAGAGCCGGGACCATACTTTGCCGGGGGTGGCACGTGTTTCCAGGGTGGGTGCAGCCATTGGGGTTCCTCATCGTTGGGGGTACTCACTACGAGGATAGCGAAATTTAGGCACACCGAAAAGTTTTATTTAGGCAATCCATTGGAGAACCGAAATCCGGGGTCGGATATGGCCCATCCAGCGGATAAATATGGGCCATATCCGACCCCGCGTGGCTTCCGGAGAAAGGGGTGCTGTTGCCTGCGTCACGGGCATTCCGGTTAATCCCGTAAGATAGACGGGTTGCGCGAAGCTTCGGCGTTCTGCGTTCTTTGTCACACTTCGGGATCCTCAAAGCGGGAAAGCTCGAATTATGTGTGCCAAAGCCGCCCGTGTCCCGGCACTGGGCGAAACCCCTACAGCAATACCCCAACCCACAAGGAACAGCTGTGCCGCAAAGTACTCCCACAGATCTCCAGAGCCCCAAGGCCTCATCCACAGCCGCAGGCTCTACCCTCAGCGCCGAGGGATACAAAAAGACCCTGAGCCGCCGCCACGTCACCATGATCGCCATGGGTGGCGCCATCGGCGTCGGCCTCTTCATGGGTGCCGGTGGCCGCCTGGCCTCCACGGGCCCGGCCCTCATCTTCTCCTACGCCATCGCCGGCGTCATCGCCTACCTGCTGATGCGCGCACTCGGTGAGCTCATCATGTACCGCCAGACATCGGGCTCCTTCGTGAGCTACGCCGGCGAAATGTTCGGCAAGAAGGGCGCCTTCCTCTCCGGTTGGATGTACTTCATCAACTGGGCCATGACGGGCATTGCCGAACTCATCGCGATCGGACTGTACTTCCAGTTCTTCTTCCCCAACGTCCCGATTGAACTGTCCGCCATTGCCGCATTGGTGCTGCTGGTGGCTGTGAACCTGTTCAGCGTCAAGGCGTTCGGCGAGTTCGAATTCTGGGCGTCCTGCCTCAAGGTCGCAGCAATCGTGATCTTCCTGGCTGTTGGCACGTTCATGGTTGTCACCAACGCCAAGGTGGGCGACGGCCATGCATCCGTAGCCAACCTCTTCCACGAAGACGGCGGCATGTTCCCCAAGGGCGGCCTGGTGATGATCCTGGTCCTCAACGCCGTGATCTTCGCTTACAACGCCATTGAACTCGTCGGCATCACCGCAGGTGAGATGGAGAACCCGGAACGCGAAGTTCCCAAGGCGATCCGCGCCGTCGTATTCCGCATCGTTGTCTTCTACGTCGGTTCGGTGACGCTGCTTGCCATGCTGCTGCCGTCCGACCAGTACGTCGCCGGCACCTCGCCGTTCGTTACCGTGTTCGGCCAGATGGGACTTGGCTGGATGGGCGATGTCATGAACATGATCGTCATCACCGCCGCGCTGTCCTCCTGCAACTCCGGTCTCTACTCGATCGGCCGTATCTTCCGCACCATGGCCAACAACGGCCACGCCCCGCAGTGGCTCACCAAGATGTCCACCCGCCATGTGCCGTACGCGGCCATCCTCGCGATCGGCGGCGTGTACCTCGTTGGCATCCTGCTCAACATCTGGCTGGGTGGCTCGCACGCCTTCGACCTCGCACTGAACACGGCCTCCATCGGCGTGATCTTCACGTGGGGTTCCATCTTCGCCAGCCAGATCGCGCTTCGTAAGAAGCATGGCAAGGTCTCCAGCCTCCCCATGCCCGGTTCGCCGTGGACCAGCTGGCTGGGTTTGGTCGCCCTGCTTGCCATCACTGTGCTGATCGGTTTCGACACCATGACCGACAAGGCAACAGGCGAGGTCTTCCTGCTGGGCCTGTGGACCCTTGCCACCATTCCGTTCTTCGCCCTGGTGCTGTGGCTCGGCTGGCAGAAGGTCAAGAACAACCAGCCGAAGAGCGAGCTTTTCAGCTGACGCTTATGAGCTGACAGAGGCTCGACGACGGGCGCCCCCTCCAGTGATTCGTTCACCGGAAGGGGCGCCCGCCGTCGTTTCGGCCCGCTTTTGCCCGAATCAGCTTTGCCCGGGTCAGCCTGCCAAGTGCTTCGCGAAATGCTCTTCGATGCGCCGCCATGCTTCCGGGGCGGAGGCTGGATCGGGTTTGATGCCCATGACCCGCGTCAGGGGGCGGAGCAGCTTCGGTCCTACCGGGGCGTCGTTCATGAAGGCGTGGCCCGCCGTCGGAAATTCCTTGACGTCATGCTCAATGCCGAGGCTGTTGAGGGCCTGATCCAGCTTGGCGGCAGCTCCGGGCAGGGTGCGGTCCTTGCCGCCGTAATTGGCAACCACCGGACACGCGCCTTGGAGGGCGTTATGCAGGTCCCGCGGGAGTTGGCCGTAGTTCACGGCCGCGGCGTCAAAACCATCGTTTGCGGCGAGTAACGCGAAAGCGCCGCCCATGCAGAAGCCGATGACGCCCACCTTGCCGGTGCACCTGTCATCGTTGCGCAACCACTCTTTGGCGGTGGCCACATCGGTGAAAGCCCGGCCCTCGCCCGAGAGCATAGAGCGCATGGTGGCGACGAGGCAGCGCCTTGCACCGCCGTCGCTGTACAGATCCACCGCGAGCGTCAGGTAGCCCGCCGTCGCCAGCCGGTCAGCCTGGCGACGCATCACATCATCCAATCCAAAGGCTTCGTGGATCATCACCACCCCGGGAAACGGACCCTCGCCCGGGGGCTCGGCCAGGTATCCCTTGAGGGACACTGAGCCTCCCGCTGCTTTGCTCTGTCCGCTCAAATCGATGGTGACCATGGGGTGGCCTTTCGGTGTGGTTTCCAGCGCCGGCGGTGGTTTGGCAGGGTTGCTGACCCCCGGGGACGGTTTTGTCGGCGCCCGGGGATAGGCTCGAAGCATGGAACCAGCCACCACTTTGACGCAGCATATCAACGCCGGACCGGAGCGGGCCCGGGCCGGCTTGCCGGATCTTCCGCCGGACACCGGGACCACCGCTCCAGCGGCGATTGCAAGAAAAGCGGAGGCGCTCTGATGGCGGCTGCGAAGGTGGCGGCCCCCAAGATCTCCCCGGTGCGGTTGGATGAACTGCGCGACGACGACGCCCCGGAGTTCCAGCGCGGCGAACGGTACGACGGCGTCCGGCTCACCCGGGTCTCGGCGGACGGGGAGGAACTGAGCGGCGCGGATTTCATTGAGTGTGAATTCAACGGTGTGTCCTTCAACGAGGCACAACTGCGGGGAGCGACGTTCCGTGAGTGCATCCTGGCTGAGCCGTACGCGCCCGTGTTCATGGCTGCGCGTACGTCCTGGCAGGATGTCGAGATCACCAATCCCCGATGGGGTTCGGCCGAACTTTATGAGGGCAACTGGCGCTCGGTCCGTATCGACGGCGGCAAGCTGGACTACGTGAATCTCCGTGGTTCCAAGCTCATGGATGTCCAGATCTCCGATTGCATCATCAACGAACTCGATCTCGGGGGATGCACGGGAACGCGGGTGGCGTTGAAGAACTGCACCATCGGAACCCTTGATGTGACGGGCGCCAAGCTCAAGGACGTGGATCTGCGGACATCGGAGTTTCGGGGAATCAATGGTTTGGCCGGGCTGGCGGGGGCGGTTATCGACGATTACCAGTTGAGCTTGATGGCGCCGTTGTTGGCCGGTCATCTCGGAATCCGGGTGGTCTGAGCGGGGTGGGAGGCGGTCCGGCGGGCAGCTTCATCTGTTGACCCTCCCGCTGGGCCGTGTAATCTTTATAGAACGAACGGTCGGTATATTATTCGAGGCCGGTCCCTTTCACTTTCGCGAAGGATGTTCTCATGGTCGAGGCTTTTCTTGTTGGCGGCGCACGGACGCCTGTGGGTCGCTATGGTGGGGCGCTGTCCTCAGTCCGCCCCGATGATCTCGCCGCATTGGTGGTCCGGGAAGCTGTGGCGCGTGCCGGCGTCGACCCTGACTCGATTGATGAGGTGATCCTCGGCAACGCCAACGGCGCCGGGGAGGAAAACCGCAATGTTGCCCGAATGGCAACCCTCCTTGCCGGGCTGCCCCTCCACATCCCGGGCATTACGGTCAACCGGCTCTGCGCTTCCGGATTGAGCGCCATCATCATGGCCAGTCAGATGATCAAATCCGGTGCCGCGGACATCGTGGTTGCCGGCGGCGTCGAGTCCATGAGCCGTGCGCCGTGGGTCCAGGAGAAGCCGACCACGGCCTTCGCCAAGCCTGGCCAGATTTTTGATACCTCCATCGGCTGGCGCTTCGCCAACCCGCTCTTCACCAAGGGCGAGCTGTCGCGCGACGGCAAGATGACCTACTCAATGCCGGAAACTGCCGAGGAAGTCGGCCGTGTGGGCAATATCTCCCGCGAAGACGCCGACGCGTTTGCCGTTCGGTCGCACGAGCGTGCGCTGGCAGCCATCGCCGGCGGACGGTTCAAAGATGAGATCGTTCCCGTCACCGTGAAAACGCGGAAGTCCGAGACCGTGGTGGATACGGACGAAGGCCCCCGGGAAGGAACCACCATGGATGTCCTTGCCGGATTGCGCCCCGTGGTTCCCGGCGGATCCGTGGTCACCGCCGGGAACTCCTCCACCCTCAACGACGGCGCTTCGGCCATCATCGTCGCCTCCGAAGCCGCCATCAAGAAGTTCGGCCTCACACCACGCGCCCGCATCGTCGACGGCGCCTCAGCCGGCTGCGAGCCCGAGATCATGGGCATCGGTCCCGTCCCGGCCACCCAAAAGGTGCTGGCCCGCACCGGGCTCAGCGTCGACCAGCTCGGTGCCGTGGAACTCAACGAGGCTTTCGCCACCCAGTCCCTCGCCAGCATGCGTCGCCTTGGACTTGACCCCGAAATCGTCAACAACGACGGCGGTGCCATCAGTTTGGGACACCCCCTCGGTTCCAGCGGCTCAAGGATCGCCATCACACTGCTGGGCCGGATGGAACGCGAATTGGCCTCGGCGACGGGACCGAAGCTCGGCCTGGCCACCATGTGCATCGGCGTGGGCCAAGGCACGGCAATGCTGCTGGAAGGCGTGTAATGGCACTGAATCCTGAAGACTTCACTACGCTCCTTCTCGAAGAACGCGACGACCGCCTGACCGTTCTGCTGAACCGCCCTGAGGTCCGCAACGCGATCGACCAGAAAATGGTGGACGAGCTTCATGCGGTGTGTGCCGAGCTGGAGCGGAACCCCAGAATACTGATCATTGCCGGTACCGACGGTGTGTTCGCCTCCGGTGCCGATATCGGCCAGTTGCGTGAGCGGCGCAGGGACGACGCTTTGCAGGGCATCAACTCCACGATCTTTGTCCGCATCGCCAAGCTGCCCATGCCCGTCATCGCGGCGTTGGATGGTTACTGCCTGGGCGGCGGCGCTGAGTTGGCTTACGCTGCCGATTTCCGGATCGGCACCCCGAGCGTGCGCATCGGCAACCCGGAAACCGGATTGGGCATCATGGCCGCTGCCGGCGCCACCTGGCGTCTCAAGGAACTCGTCGGGGAACCGAAAGCCAAGGAGATCCTCCTGGCCGGGGCGGTACTGCGGGCTGAAGAGGCGCTGCGGATCAACCTCATTACCGGGATCTACGAAGCTCCCGAGCTGATGGATGCGGCCCATGCCCTGGCAGACCGGATCGCCCGCCAGGATCCGATGGCCGTGCGCATCACCAAGTCGGTGTTCCACGCGCCGGCGGAGGCCCATCCCGTGATCGACACCCTCGCCCAGGGGATCCTCTTTGAGTCCCAGGCGAAGTTCGACCGCATGCAGGCATTCCTCGACAAGAAGTCGGCCAAAGCTTCGCAAGACTCCGACGCTTCCACGCAGGACAGGACGCAGAAATGACCACAGTATCCGCAATCCCGCACGTCGTAGGTGTCCTCGGCGGAGGCCGGATGGGCGCCGGCATCGCGCACGCCTTCCTCACCAAAGGTGCCACGGTCATTGTGGTGGAACGCGACCATGAGGCTGCAGCCGGTGCGCACTCCCGGGTAGCCGACGCCGTGGCCAAATCCGCAGCGCGTGGCACCCTCACTGAAACAACCGACGAGGCAATGTCGCGCTTCAGTACCTCCACGGACTACGAATCCTTCGTCCACTGCGGCCTGGTGGTTGAAGCCGTCCCAGAGGACTACGACCTCAAGGTCACGGCGCTCAAGGCCGTGGAGGACCACCTGTCTGCCGATGCTTTCCTGGCCTCCAACACGTCGTCGCTGTCTGTCACAGGACTCGCCAACGAACTTCGCCGGCCTGCAAACTTCGTCGGGCTGCACTTCTTCAACCCTGTTCCCGCATCCACCCTCATCGAGGTGGTGCTGGCCAAGGAGACGTCTCCCGAACTCGCTGAAGCGGCAAAAAACTGGACGGAGGCACTCGGCAAGACCGCCGTCGTCGTCAATGACGCCCCGGGCTTTGCATCCTCACGGCTGGGGGTGGCCATAGCCCTGGAAGCGATGCGCATGGTGGAAGAGGGCGTGGCGTCCGCGGAGGACATCGATGCCGCGATGGTTCTCGGCTACAAGCACCCCACGGGCCCGCTGAAGACTACGGACATTGTCGGGTTGGACGTGCGGCTTGGCATTGCCGAGTACCTGCAGTCCACGCTGGGCGATCGTTTTGCTCCGCCACAGATCCTGCGGGACAAAGTGGCGCGGGGAGAGCTGGGCCGCAAAACGGGCAAGGGCTTCTTCGACTGGAACGACTAAGCGCTGGGTCCGGTTAGGCTATCCGGGTGACTTTCATTGAACCCATTACCCTGACCGGCAAGTTCGTGACCCTCGAGCCGTTGAGCCAGGAACACCACGATGGCCTGGTGGACGCGGCCCGCGACGGAGATCTGTGGAAGCTCTGGTACACCTCCGTTCCGACGCCGGAGGGCATGGCTGCGGACATCGAGCGTCGCCTTTCCTTGCAGGAGGCCGGCTCCATGCTGCCGTTCGCCACGCGGTCCAAAGCCACGGGCAAACTGATCGGCATGACCACGTACATGAACATCGACGCCGCGACCCCTCGCGTGGAGATCGGTTCCACCTGGAACGCGGCGTCGGCGCACGGTACAGGAACCAACCCGGATTCCAAGCTGCTGCTGCTGCGGCACGCCTTTGAAGCCCTGGGCTGCCCGGCCGTGGAATTCCGCACGCACTGGCTGAACCACCAGTCCCGTGAAGCCATTGCCCGGCTCGGCGCCAAGCAGGACGGGGTTCTCCGGAACCACTCCCGCACCAAGGACGGCGTGCTTCGCGACACGGTGGTGTTCTCCATCCTTGAGCACGAGTGGCCGGCTGTGCGTAACGGTCTCGAGTACCGGCTGGCCAAGTACGGCGCCGAGGGGTGAGCTTTCGGCGGTAAGCGCCCGCGGTTGGTCCCGAGAGCTCACCCCTCGGCGCGGGGTTGGTCCCGAGAGCTCACTCCTCGGCGCGCAGGCGGTCCCTTCCGGCCCGTCGATGTGCTTAGCTGGCTGCTATGGACGGGACTTCTTCAACGCACCAAAGTGTCCACTGGGATGGCGCTGTCAACGCCTGGAAGATCGCCGGCGACGTGTACCGGATGGGTCGCCACGAATGGGTCACCGGGGACGGTTGGCAGCAAATGTACGACGACGGCGTCCGCACCGTGATCGACCTCCGCGCCTCGCGCGAGCGGCGGCAACGCGACACGGATCCTGAGGTGCCGGACGATGTGAAGGCGCGCATCGACGTCGTCCATTGCCCCACGGAAGACCCGGACCACAGCCAATTCAGTGAGCTGTTCGGCCCGTACCTGAGGGATCCAGCCCAGTACGGCGACTATCTGCAGCTGTTCGGGGAGAAGATCGCCGCCGTCTTCAAAGCCATCGCTGCCTCACCGGGCAAAGTGGTGGTGCACTGTTCTGCCGGGAGGGACCGGAGCGGAATGATCGCCCTGATGCTGCAGCGGCTCGCGGGGATGGACGATCAGGAAATCCTTGCCGGGTATGAGCTTGCTGCCCGCGGGATCAATGAGCGGCACCGGACCCATGGGGCGCCCCACGCACATGATCCGTATCTTCCCGACGAGCAGCTCGAGGCCATGTTGGCTGAACGCCTGGCGGCTTTGCGGAGCTTCCTGGCTTCGCTTGATGTTGCCGGATTCCTCACGGACAACGGGCTTTCTCCGGAGGAGCTGGGCACGGTCCGGGCCAAGGTGGGAGCCGGGGCGGGCTTCTCCGCTTGAAAAACAACTGCTGTACTCGCCGGGGGATTCATGTACCCTGTATATATTACCGAACGGCCGGTCAGTAATGTTGGCTTCAGTCATCTGACCGTGCCGATTTCCTGTGCCTTGGAAGGACCCGTCGACGATGACCACTACCGCAGTCGCCCCGGAAACCACAGCCGTTGCCACCGTCCCCAGCTACGTCCAGGATGCCTGGTGGACCCCGGCCCCCGATGCCAAGAAGGTTCCTGTTCGCGACGCCAGCACCGGAGAAGTCCTGGCGAACGTGAGCACCGACGGCCTGGACCTGGCCGCCGCCGTGCATTTCGCGCGGACCACCGGCCAGGCTGAACTCGGGAAGCTGACGTTCCACCAGCGCGCGCTCAAGCTCAAAGAGCTTGCCATGTACCTCAACGGGCGCCGTGAGGAGCTGTACGCGTCGTCCTCGCAGAGCGGCGCCACCAAGATCGACAACATGATCGACATCGACGGCGGCATCGGTGTCCTCTTCACCTTCGGTTCCAAGGGCCGCCGCGAACTCCCTAACTCGCAGGTCATTGTCGACGGCCCCATGGAGGTGCTCTCCAAGGACGGCTCGTTCGCCGGTGAGCACATCTACACCCGCATTCCGGGCGTCGCTGTTCAGATCAACGCCTTCAACTTCCCCGTCTGGGGCATGCTGGAAAAGTTCGCCCCAGCGTTCCTGGCCGGCGTTCCCACCATCGTGAAGCCCGCCACGCCCACCGGCTATGTGGCCGCTGACGCCGTCAAGGCAATCGTCGAGTCCGGCATCCTCCCGGCCGGTTCCCTGCAGCTGATCTCCGGGTCTGCCCGGACCATCCTGGACGAACTCGACTACCGCGACCTCGTTTCCTTCACGGGCTCGGCATCCACCGCCAACTCCCTCAAATCCCATCGGAACGTGGTGCAGGGCGGTGTCCGCTTCACCTCCGAGACCGACTCGCTCAACGCAGCAATCCTTGGCCCCGACGCCGTTCCCGGGACCCCTGAATTCGATGCCTTCATCAAAGCCGTCGTCACCGAGATGACCGTCAAGGCCGGCCAGAAGTGCACTGCCATCCGCCGCGTCATCGTTCCCCAGGAGTTGACCGCTGACGTCGCGGCCGCCGTCGGAGCCCGCATCAACGAACGCGTCGTACTCGGCGACCCGCGCGCCGAGGGCGTCACCATGGGCGCCCTGGCTTCCCTCGAACAGCTCGCCGACGTCCGCGCGGCCGTGCAGTCGATGCTCGACGCCGGAGGTGAACTTGCGTACGGATCCCTCGATTCGCCGTCGGTCACCTCCGTTGGAGGCACCGTAGGAGTTGTGGAGGACGGCGCGTTCATGTCGCCCGTGCTCCTCAGCTGGGCAGACGCCGAAGCCGAAGAAGTCCACTCCCTGGAAGCCTTCGGGCCGGTTTCTTCCGTGCTCGGGTACTCCGACCTTGCCGACGCCATCCGCTTGGCAGCCCGCGGCTCAGGCTCGCTGGTGGCTTCCGTGTGCACCAACGATCCCGCTGTCGCCCGCGAACTGGTGACAGGAATCGCAGCCCACCACGGCCGCGTGCACATGCTCAACCGCGAAGACGCACGCTCCTCCACCGGACACGGCTCGCCGGTGCCCCACCTGGTCCACGGCGGTCCGGGCCGCGCCGGCGGTGGCGAGGAACTGGGTGGCATCCGTTCCGTCCTGCACCACATGCAGCGCACGGCCATCCAAGGTTCGCCGAACATGCTCACCGCGGTCACCGGCCAGTGGCACACCGGCGCCGACCGCAACTTCACTGTGGAAACAGAAGGCGAGCACCCGTTCCGGAAGCACCTTTCGACCCTTCGCATTGGTGACGCCGTCCGTTCGGAACTGCGCGAGGTCAGGCTTGAAGACATCACCGCCTTCGCGAACTCCACGGGCGACACCTTCTACGCGCACACCAACCAGGAAGCCGCCGAAGCCAACCCCTTCTTCCCGGGCATCGTGGCCCACGGCTACTTGCTGCTGAGCTGGGCCGCGGGGCTGTTCGTGGAGCCCGCGCCGGGTCCCGTGCTGGCCAACTACGGTCTGGAGAACCTGCGCTTCATCACCCCGGTCGCAGCCGGCGACTCCATCCGCGTCACACTGACGGCCAAGAAGATCACCCCGCGTGAGACCGACGAATACGGCGAGGTGGCGTGGGACGCCGTCCTGACCAACCAGAACGACGAGATCGTGGCCACCTACGACGTCCTGACCCTCGTGGAGAAGTAACCCTTCCTCACCTTCCTTGGGTTTGGTGGTGTCGCTTGCTCACATCCCGCGTGTTTGGTGGTGTCGCTTGCTCACGTTCCTTGGGTTTGGTCGTGACGCTTGCTCACGTTCCTAGGGTTTGTTGGTAACCCTTCCTCACGTTCCTTGGGTTTGGTGGTGTCGCTTGCTCACGAACGAAACGCCTTCTCACGTCGTGGGATGGCGTTTCGTTTTGTGCCTGCGCGTCTATGGGCATTGCACGACGACGGGACCTGGCGCGCATGCCGCGTCCACCTTTGGGGAAGGTGGCAGCCTGGAAGGCGCGGGGTGTGATGGAGCGTTGGCATCAAGCACGGGGGGTGTGATGGAGCGTTGGCCTCAAGCACGGGGGGTGTGATGGAGCGTTGGCCTCAAGCACGGGGGGTGTGATGGAGTGTTGGCCTCAAGCACGGGGGGTGTGATGGAGCGTCGGCATCAAGCACGGGGGGTGTGATGGAGCGTCGGCATCAAGCACGCAGGATGTGCGTGAGGGTCAGGCTGCGGTGTGGAGTCCGTCGAAGGCCATGGTGATGACGTCGTCCGCGAGCTTCTCAGGGGACAGGGAACCGCCGGGCTTGTACCACTCCACGATCGAGTTGATGGTGCCGAACAGGAGCCGTGTGACCGTCCGGGGATCGATGTCCTGGCGCAGGGAGCCGTCCTCGCGGGCGGCAGAAATCAACTCAGCCACCTTGTGGTCGAATGCGCGCCGGCGTTCCAGTGCGTCCCGTTCGATCTCCGTGTTTCCGCGCAAACGCAGCAGCAGGGTCACAAACGGCAAGCGGTCCACCAGCACCGCGATGGTCTGCCGCAGCACGAACTCGAGCCGCGCATCAGCAGGTCCGGACGTTGCTGAGGGCTCCTCCAGGATGGCCTCAAGACCACCCAGTGCGTGGTCCAGGGCGAGCTTCAGCAGATCGCCCTTGGACGGCACGTGGTGGTAGATGGCTGACTTGGAGATCCCGAGGTTCTCGGCCAGGATGCCCATGGACGTGGCGTCGTACCCGTGGCGGTTGAAGACGTCGACGGCGATGCGGAGCACCGACTGCTGGTCATAACCGGGCCGTCCGCGCTTGGTGGTGGTCTCAGTAGGCATGCTGGCATTTTCTCACGATCTCAACCGGGGAAGGCGCTCAGCCCTTGGGCCGCATGTCGTAGATCCGGCGGAGCTTGCCGTTGGACCGCTCAAGCGAGCCCGGCTCCACAACGTCGACTACGCAAGATGATCCGACGTGAATCTTGATCTGCTCCCGCAAGGTGTGGGCCGCCGTCGTGCCGGCATCAACGGTGACGTTTTCGCGCCGCTCAATCTTCACGGTCAGCGAGTCCATGCGCTTGCCCTCTGGGCGCGTGATTTCAAGCTGGAAGTGGGGGCTGAGCTCGGGGATGCGGAGTGCGATTTCTTCGATCTGCGACGGGAAGAGGTTCACGCCACGGAGGATGATCATGTCGTCGCTGCGGCCGGTGATGCGGCCCATGCGGCGGTGCGCGGGACGTGCGGTGCCGGGCAGCAGGCGGGTGAGGTCCTTGGTGCGGTACCGGATGATCGGCAGCGCTTCCTTGGTCAACGAGGTGAAAACGAGTTCGCCCGGTTCGCCGTCGCCCAGGACCGTGGAGTGATCGAACGGGTCGATGATTTCGGGGCGGAAGTGGTCTTCCCAGATGTGGCAGCCGTCCTGCGTTTCAACCGCTTCACCCGCAACTCCCGGACCCATGACTTCGGAGAGCCCGTAAATGTCCGAGGCTTTGATGTTCATGGTGACTTCGAGTTCGTGCCGCATTTCCTCTGTCCACGGCTCTGCGCCGAGCACTGCGTATTTGAGGGAGGTGGACGTGGGATCGATTCCCATGTGCGCCATGGCGTCGGCGATGGTGAGCAGGTAGGTGGGTGTGGCCAGGATGGCGTCCGGCTTGAAGTCCTGGATGAGCTGGATCTGGCGTTCTGTCTGGCCGCCTGACATGGGGATGACGGTGCAGCCGAGCGCTTCGGCGCCGGCGTGCGCGCCCAGGCCGCCGGTGAAGAGGCCGTAGCCGTAGGCGTTGTGGACTTTCATGCCGGGGCGGACGCCGGAGGCGCGGAAGGACCGGGCCACCAGTGTTGCCCAGTTGGCGAGGTCGTTCTTGGTGTAGCCGACCACAGTAGGCCGTCCGGTGGTGCCGGAGCTGGCGTGGATGCGTGCCACCTGGTCCTGCGGGACGGCGAACATGCCGAACGGGTACTCCAGGCGGAGGTCTTCCTTGGTGGTGTACGGGAACTTGCCAAGGTCGCTCAGTTCGCGGAGGTCCGACGGGTGCACGCCGGCTTCATCGAACTTGCGCTTGTACAGGGGAACGCGGTCGTAGGCGTAGGCCACCGTGTGCTGGAGGCGGGTGAGCTGGAGTGCCTCGAGTTCGTCGCGGGAGATGGTCTCTTCACGGTCCAGCACGGGAGAACCGGCTTCGGACATGTTGGCGGTGGGTGCGGCCACGGTGTTCTGCGTCATGGGGGTTTCCTACTTCTTGGAGATGGTACGGCTGCGGCCACGGAACTCAGCAATGAGTTCGCCGGTCTCTGCGTCGGATGCGGTGTCCGGGGCAGCATCGGGGGAGGCCGCGAAGATCTGGATGTCGTACAGTCCGCTGCGTCCCGTGCTTGCGCGGCGGTTTGCGACGGCGGTAATCACCTGGCCCTGGTAGGCCGGCTTGATGAAGTTGATGTCGACGCCGGAGGCCACCGTGATGGAGGCCGCCTCCTCGGGTGTCGGGTTGGCCGGGTTGCAGGCCAGTGCGAAGGCGGTGTCGCCGAAGGCAAAGATCATTCCGCCGTGGGCCATGCCGAATCCGTTGAGCATCTCCTGCCGGAGGTGCATGCGGATTGTGGCGTGGCCGTCGTCGAGCTTGAGGACCTCGATACCCATCCATTCGGACGCGTAGTCGTTCGTCAGGATGTGGTGCGATGCACCGGAGAGGGTTGTTTCAACCATGCGTCATTGCCTCCAGCTTTATTTACCGAATGTTCATTAGGTAATCCCAGATCGCGCCACGTGTCAAGACTGGGCCACTATTCGTCCCGGCCTAGTAGCCTCATGTGCATGCCCGAAATTGAGCTCCCGATTGTCACCGACCGCCTGATCCTGCGCCGTTTCGGTGTGGAAGACCTTGAACGCTTCCACGAATACCAGGCCCTCCCCGAAACAGCCCGCTTCCTGTTCCGCCACGAACTCACCAAGACCAAGTCCATGGAGGTCCTGGGCCGCTACGCCAACTTCGAGTTCAACCAAGAAGGGGATTGGGTGTGCCTGGCCATTGAGCGCCAGGACCAGCCGGGCCTGGTAGGCGAGGTCGTGCTGAAATGGCTGGAAGGCACCGGGCAGGGCGAGCTTGGCTGGATCCTGCACCCGGATGCCCGTGGCCACGGATACGCCACGGAAGCAGCCGAAGCCGTCCTGCGCCTGGCGTTCGAGCAGTTGTCCTTCCACCGCGTGGACGCCAAGCTCGATGCCCTCAACGAAGGCTCAGCGGGGATCTGCCAGAGGCTCGGGATGCGTTTGGAGGCAACCTTGGTGGACAACTGGCACTACAAGGGCCAGTGGGCTACGGAGAACATCTACGCAATCCTGGACTCGGAGTGGCGCAACCGGCACCGCCCGTGGACCCGCAGCGTCAGCTGACCGGCCACGCGTTGTGGTGCTTCAGCTGCTCGGTCAGCTGTGCCTCGGCCAACGGCCTGCTGAAGTAGTAGCCCTGTCCGCTGGTGCAGCCAATGCCCAACAAGTACTCGGCCTGCTCCGCGGTTTCGATGCCTTCCCAGACGGCATTCAGCCCGCATGCCCGGATCAGCTGCAATACCGCTGCCAGGAGGGCAGGCTGGGAAGGGTCGCTGCCCAGTGCTGACAGGAGTGTGCGGTCCACTTTCACGGTGTCGACGGGCAACTGCCGCAGGTAGCTGATGGACGAATAGCCCGTGCCGAAGTCATCGATCTCCAGCCCCACCCCCAGACGGCGCAGGCTGTTGAGGGTGTATCGATCCAGGTCGTTTCCCTGGATGACGGCGCTTTCGGTCAGCTCCAGCACCAGGAGCGAGGGGTCCAGGTCTGCCTCGGAGAGCGCCTCCCGCACGTCTTCCACGAACTCCAGCCGCTGCAGATCCGCCGCCGAAACGTTGATGCGCATGCTGAAGCGGTGGCGTCGGGTCAGGGGGTCGGTTCGCCATTGCTTCAATTGTTCGACGGCGGTGCGGAGCACCCAGCCGCCCAGATCGGAGATCATTCCCGTTTCTTCGGCGATGGGGATGAACTCATCGGGCATGATGAGTCCACGGGTGGGGTGGTTCCAACGGACCAGGGCCTCCACGCCTTCGATTTCCCGGGTGTCCAGCGTGACGATGGGCTGGTAGTGGAGCACCAGCTGGGAACCGGCGATTGCCTCCTTGAGTTCGCCGATCAGTTGGTTGCGCATCTGCCGCGCGTGCAACATGGCCGGTTCGAAGATCTTCAGCCGTCCACGGCCGTCGGATTTGGACTCGTACATGGCGATGTCCGCCTCCATCATGAGTTCCTCCGCGCGCTGGCCGGGGTCGGCCATGCGCAGGCCCATGCTGGCACCGCACCGTAGGTGCTGGCCTTCGATCTCCATGACCTCTACGACGGCGGCGAGGATGCGGTTGCCGATGGCGGCGGCTTCGCTGGGGCTTACCCCAGGGATCAGAACCGCGAATTCGTCACCACCCATCCGTGCCACCATGTCCTGTTCCCGGACCGCCCCGCTGATCCTCCCGGCTACGGTTTCCAGGACTTTGTCGCCGATGGTGTGGCCCAGGGAGTCGTTGATGGCTTTGAAACCGTCCATGTCCAGCAGCAGGATGGCCGCCCTCTTCTTGCCGTCTGCCTCCCCGGCCTGTGCTTCGTTGAGCGCGGCAGCAAAGGCCGAACGGTTGTGAAGGCCCGTCAAGGGATCGGTCATGGCCATGCGGCGCATTGCGAGGTGGGCTTCGTTGAGCTGCTGGGTACGGGCCTGCACCCGCTGTTCCAGCTCCTCGTAAACAATCTGCAGGTCTTCGGCAAGGAGGTTCGTGCCCATGATGACGGCGTCGATCTCATCGCGCGCTTCGGAGACCTTCACCCGGGTGCTCAGGTCTCCTGCAGCGAGCCGGACGATGCCTTCGAGGAGCAGCTCCAAGCGGGGATCGTTCCCGGAATACATGCTTGCCTCGGCCACAACTAAACCTTGCGTGGCCCGTCCTGCAGTTCAACAGTTTTCTGCAAGTAGGCGCGAACCGCCGCACTGCGCTCGGGCAGTGCTGCTTGGTCAAAAAGCTTTGCTGCGACTTCGCATGCTGCCAGGCCGTCGTCCGTCCGGCCGGAGTCCAACAGGGCCCGGGCCAGGAGGAAGTGCGCTTCGGCCGCGGTTTGGGTGGCCAAGATGGAGGAGCGGGCACTCAACGGCTCAAGGATGGCCAGGGCCTCCTTCATTTGGCCGTTGAGGAAATTCCAGTGGGCGCGGACCAGTGACATTTCCAGGTGGTCCCGCTCTGAGCCGCCCACAATATCCGTGGCGAGCTCGGCCCGTTCGATGCAGCGCAAGGTGGCGGCGTCGTCGAGCTTGGCCTGGAGCCGCATTTCCGCCGAGGCGCGGTTGAAGCGTGCCCACAGATCGACGTCTTTCGACGGCGAAAGCCGTTCCGCGGCAAGGTCGTGATATCGGCCGCCATCGGCCACCCGGTCGGCCAGGAACGCTACGTTTCCGATGACCCAATAGCCTTTGCCCGCGGTGTCTTCGTCAATGTCGTCGGTGATCAACGTTTCCAGGACAAGGCATTCGCGCCAGGCGTCATCCAGGAGCCGGCTTTCTGCCAGGGCTGCAATAAGCGCACGCTGGGCCAGGATCTGCACGTACAGCAAATCGGAGTCCAAGGACGCGAGTTTCGCGGCATCGGCTGCGGTGGTGGCAGCCTCCGCGAGCCGGCCCAGTCCTTGGTATGCCACGGCCACCATGGTTCCCGCTTTCGCGCCGAGCTCGGGGGAAGTGGCTGTGAAGCTGTGGTCCTTCAGCTCTGTGGCCAGTTGAAGGTATTCCTCGATCCGTCCCTGGTCACGGAGGCATTCGGCCTGCAAATAGCGCATGTCCCACCAGGAATGGTCGTCCCCGGCGTCCGAGGCCAGCTCCGCGGCTTCACCCGCAAGCCTGAAGGCCTCGTCGAAATCCCGTTCCTTCCATTTGGCACGGGCCGTGAGACCGGCCACGAGGTGCGAGGCGAGGTGGGGACTATTCATGTGCCCATTATCCATGTCATTGCCGGAGAAAAGCTCGTATAGTTTGCCCCGTGACTTTATTCAAGTCACAGTCAACAATTCGCATCAGTACGAAAGGGCATAGCGGATGAAAAAATTTGCGGCAACCCTGCTCATGGCGGCAGTTCTGGCAGTAACGGGATTCGCTGCTCCGGCTAATGCCGAGCCTTCGCAGGACAGCACGGCAATCGGCTGGTGGCCGAACAGCACCACCACAACCAAGACGAACACCACCAGCATCGGGTGGTGGCCGAACTAAACATTGGGGGAGCCTCTCAAGGCCACTTGACATAAAATTGATGCCCCGGGCCGCTGCCTGGGGCATCAATTTTTGTTTCAAATTATGTCGCGCATTAGTGACGGCCCGGGTGTGGTTCGGCTGAGCCATTGACAGGGCTGTCACAGGGCCTCGAAACCTAAGGTCCGCCGACGGGCAGCTCCACGGACACCGTGGTCCCGGAGCCGAGGGTGGAGTCAAACACCATGCGTCCCATGTGGCGGCTGATGATGTCATGTGCGATTGCCAGGCCCAGGCCGCTGCCGGGAACTGCTGCCGAGGTGGCATTGGAAGCGCGGTAGAAACGGGTCAGGATATGGGGGAGATCGTGTTCCGGGATACCAAGGCCGTTGTCTGCGATCTTGACCAACGCTGCCCGCCCACCATCCTTGGAAGAGGACACGGCGCTGCTGATGCCCACCCGGCCGCCCTCGGGGGTGAACTTGATGGCGTTGGCCACGATGTTCGTGAAGACCTGTTCCAGCTTTGCCTCATCCGCGGTGACTTCGATGTCCTCGGGGCCCTCCGTGACAGACACCGACACGTGGCGGGACTCTGCCAGTGGCCTCAGCGTCGCCACGACAACCTGGAGGAGCTTGGCAATGTCCACCGGTTTGAGGTCGAGGTTGCTGCCGTCCTGCATCGAAACCGTCAGCAGGTCCTCAATGAGCTTCCGCAGGCGGCTGGAGTTCCGGGCTATGACGTCCAGCATCCTGTTGATGCCCTCGGGAACCGGGCCACCTGAACCGTCCTGGATCATGTCCAGGTAGGCCGTGATGGAGGTCAACGGGGTGCGAAGCTCGTGGTTCACGGTGGCCAGGAAGTCAGTCTTGGCCTTGTCCAGTTGCCGTAGCTGGTGCAGGACACGCTGCTGTGCGCTGATGAGGTTTCCCTGGATGAGTCCGTGCGCAACGTTTCCGGCCACGTGCTGCAGGAGTGCGATTTCGGGCCGGGTCCATTCGTGCCGGTCCTCCACTGTGGAGAGCAGGATGATGCCCATGGCCGATGCGCCTTCGCCCACAGGCAGCAGCACTGTAGAGACGGGGTTGAGTTCGTTGGACCAGGTTTTCAGGGCCTGGGCGATGGCCGAGTCGGGGTCCTCACGGTGGTCGGTAATGGCCAGCACATCTGCGGCAGCCCATAGTTTGTTGGCCACCTCCGTGATGGCGCCCTCACTGCCGCCCAGCCTTGCCGGAAGCATCTGGCGTCCCGGGCGGCTCCATTGGGCGCGGATGCTGGGGACCCGTTCATCCTGGAACGTCGCGAACCAGACGTGGTCCACACCCAGGGCGTCGCCGAAACCCTGGACGACGTGGTCTGCGATCAGCTGGGGGTCGTTCGTTTCCCGGATCGCTGACGAAACTCCCCGCAGGCTCTCGCGCAAGGCCTCGACCTCGCCCCGTGAGCGCGCGCGTTCCCTGGCGCGGCCGATCAGGGTCTGCACCCGATGGACAATTTCGCCCCCGCGGGCCGGGCTCATGACGTAGTCGGCAACTCGCCATGACTCCACGGCTTCCACATCCAGCGATTCGTCTTCACCGAGGAGGAGCAGGACCGGGACCCCGGGATTGCGGAGGGACTGCCCGAGCGTGCTTTCCGCTACCACTACCGCGGGGCGCTCGTGCTGGAGCAGCGAAGCGATTTCGCCGGCATCCTTGGCAGGAAGAACGCGGAAGCCCGCGGCGGCGAGGGCCGCCGATGCCACGGCCAGGCGGTCCGCATCGGAATCTGCGACCACGGCGGAAAGGGAATGCTGTACTTCGGCATTGTCCTGGCCCACTGAGCCCCTTCCCTTCAACGCTTAACCACGTAAATTCCGGATGTGGCAACACCCTATCAGCGGCGTGGGGGCGTACGGACGCCACGCAGCAAACGGGCTGGATGAGTCGTGGGTCACGCCTTTACATTGTCCTCCGGATTCGACAGCCTTGAAGAAGCACCGAAGCCCACTGCCTGTGGCACAGAATCGGATGAGGAGCATCGTGGACCAACCCGCCACACCGCCGGAACACCAGCAGGTGATGTTTGAGCTGGAGCTTGAAGAGTCCGGAATTCTGCGTCTTACCTGGCCTCGCGGCGTCAGGATCAAGGAAGGGGACGCACAGCGGGCCATGGACCGGGTCAACGAGCTGTGCGGCCAGGAACGCCACCCCATGATTGTGGACATGGCAACCACGGACGACGTCACGCGCGGCGCCCGCTCCGTCTTCGCCAAACCATGCCAGGCCAACAGGATCGCCCTTTGGGGTTCGTCGCCGGTGGACCGGGTCATTGCCAATTTCTTCCTGGGCATCATGAAGCCGCCGTGTCCCACCAAATTCTTCACCTCCGAAACAGAAGCGCTGGAGTGGCTGGTGCAGGGATAAGGCACCCTATATTTGGAGCATGCTCTCTGCGCTGAGGAAGTACCTGCTGATCCCACGCCTCATCAGGCTCTCCTCTTCGGCGCCCAAGGATCCGCTGACCGCCTGGGACCAATACTGGGGCAACGTGCGATCGACGGGAGCCAGCGGCGATGTCCTCTGGGACTCGGGAAGCGACCATGAACTGAACGGCTACCTTCCCAAGCTGGCGAAACTTGACCCGGCCCTCCCTGTGGTGGACGTTGGATGCGGCAACGGCAGTTTCACCCGGCTCCTCTCAGGGCACTTCCCCCTGGCCCTGGGGCTCGACTACTCCGCCAACGCCATCGACCGCGCCCGGCAGGAGTCAGCCGGCATCACGACGGCGGCATTCGCCGTGTGTGACATGACGGCACCGGACGCTGCGCAGACTGTCGCAACGGCGCTGGAAAAGGCGGGCTGGACCGGCGACGCCAACGTCTTCATCCGAGGCGTGCTGCACGTGCTGGACCGCAAAGGACGTGCAGCCTTGGCGGCAAACCTGCTGCCCGTCGTCGGACGCCGTGGCGGCGTGTTCCTGGCAGAGACCAACTTTCCCGGCACCCCCGTGGACTACGTCAGCCACCTCGGCGCTACCCGCAAGTCGATCCCTGCACCGCTTGAATGGGCCATCCGCGGATTGCCAATGCCGGGCCGCTTCGGCGCGGCGCAGCGCGCCAAGGCCTTTCCGACGGCGGACTGGAACCTTGTGGAGGACGGCGCGACGAACATCGAAACCCGCCCGTTGAGCAACCCATCGGTTCCGGATGTGATCCCGGGGTATTACGCCATCCTCCGCTCAAGGGCTACTTGAGGCCGGCTCCCGGAAGCAGTTTCGTGGCGCCCAGGGAGTCGGCCACGAAGGCGTAGTCCCAGGCACGCTCGCGCCACTGCACGTAGCGGCCCGACGCGCCACCGTGGCCGCCGTCCATCTCGATCTTCATGATGATCGGCTCCGTCCCAGTGGAGGTGGCGCGCAGAGCCTGGACCCACTTGGCCGGTTCAACGTAAAGCACGCGGGTGTCATTGAAGGACGTCACAGCGGCGATCTTTGGATAGGCCGTGGCTCCCACATTCTCGTAGGGAGTGTAGGACTTCATGTACGCATACGCCTGGGGATCGGTAATCGGGTTTCCCCATTCCTCCCATTCGAGGGCGGACAAAGGCAGCTCGGGGTCCAGGATGGTGGTCAGGGCGTCCACGAACGGGACCTGCGCCACCACCGCAGCGTACTTTTCGGGGGCCATGTTGGCGACGGCGCCCATCAGCAGTCCGCCTGCGGAGCCGCCCATCGCGGCAATACGCGAGGGGTCGACCAATCCCGAGGATGCCAGCCAGTCCGTTGCGGCAATGAAGTCCGTGAAGGTGTTCTTCTTGTTGAGCTTCTTCCCGTCCTCGTACCAGTGGCGTCCCAGTTCGCCGCCGCCCCGGATGTGGGCGATGACCATGACGATGCCGCGGTCCAGGAGTGACAACCGCGCTACGCCGAATCCGGGGTCCATGCTGACCTCGTACGAGCCATATCCGTAGACGAGACCCGCCGCAGTGCCGTCCGGCTGTACCGAAGCGTGACGCAGTACCGACAACGGGACCCGGGTGCCGTCGTCGGCCGTTGCCCATTCGCGCGTCGCCACGTAGTCGGAAGAGGAGTAGCCGCCCAGGACGGGGCTTTCCTTGCGGAGCAGAAGCTGGCCATCGGGCAGCCCGGGAGTGGGGAGGACGAAGTCGTACACGCGTGACGGTGTGAAGTAGGAGGTGTAGCCCATTCGGATCACGGGGGCTTCATAATCCGATCCCGAAACGCCTGCCGTGTAGAGCTCTTCGTCGAAGGCCGGCTCCACGGGTGCGCCCTGCGCCGGGGTGCCCAGCCCTGCCAACGGCAGCACCTGCACCCTTTCGATGGTGTCCTTGCGGATGGAAAGAACCAGATGGGTGGAGGTCACGCCTGCGCCGTTGACCCTGACGTCGTCCGAATGCGCGACGACGGTACGCCAGTTCTGCGCGGCGATGGGCTTGGTGAGCTCCGCCGGGTCCACCAGGCTGACCATCGAGTTGATGGCGTCCTTGTTGTGGGTCAGGAGCAGGGTCTCCCGGCCGCCCAGGAGGAAGGGCTCGGCCTCGTAGAGAATGTGCTCTTCACGTGGAATGACGGTGCTGAGGCCGGATTCGTAGTCGTCGAAACGAAGCAGGCGGGTTTCGCTGAACTCCGAGCAGCCGATGCTGAGCACGAGGTGGCGACGGTCGGAGGCGAGGTCGAAGCCCAGCCACATGGCGACGTCGTCCTCCTGGTAGAGAACCTCATCCTCGGTGACGGGCGTGCCCAGGACGTGGGCCTTCACCTGGTAGGGCCGCCACGACTCGTCCACCACTGTGTAGAAAAGCCTGGTGCCGTCCGGGGAGAAGGCAACCCCGTAGAAAATGTCCTCAATGACATCCGGAAGGAGTTCGCCTGTGCGCAGGTCCTTGATCCGCAGAGTGAATCGTTCGTCCCCGGAGTTGTCCACTGCGTAGGCGTAGAGGTTGCCGTCCACGGTCACGGCAGCGCCGCCGACGCTGAAGAACGGCTGGCCCTCGGCTTCGATGTTGCCGTCAAGGAGCACTTCCTCGCCGGGCAGTTCCACGCCGGCCTCCACGGCCGGGGGAGTCCAGTCCGCCACGGGATCGCCCGTGTTCCGGGCCAGGACGCGGCACTGGATGCTGTACTCCTTGCCCTCCACCGAGCGGCTGTAGTACCACCAGCCATCCTTGCGGCTGGGGACCGAAAGATCCGTTTCCTGGGTGCGGCCCTTGATCTCCTGGAACATCGCTTCGCGCAATGGCTCCTGGTGCGCAGTCACGGCCTCCTGGTAGGCGTTCTCCGCTTTCAGGTGCTCCACGACTTCCGGTGATTCCTTGTCCCGGAGCCACTCGTACTGGTCCACGAAAACATCGCCGTGATGTTCCCGCCGGGTGGGAACCCGCTTGGCAACGGGCGGCTCCGGAACAGTTTCGCGGGTTACCGGGGATGCAGAAGAAATGTGGCTCATGGGGCCACTCTATAGACGCGCTCCGACACTGAACCAGCAATTTCGCTCAGAGCGCCGGGCACGTCCCGGGGAAGCCGGGAGCGACCCCATCTCCCGGGAGATCCTCGCGGATCTGCGTCATGACTCGCGCAGCACCCCCACTGCTTATAGGCGAGCACGATTTCGTACGGTGCCCGGAAAGTTGGAGGTTCGGATGTTCACGCTTTACCCGCAAAGTTTTCACCCCGGCAAGAGAGGGAATCCTCATCCCCGGTGGCCCTCCGAATCCATGCGCCGGTCCGTCGTGGACCTTGAGGTCATCATTCCTGCCTACAACGAGGCCGCCAGGATTCCCCACACCCTGCACCAAACCATCGACTTCCTGGCCGGCCAGGCATGGTCGTCGCGCATCGTGGTGGTGGACAACGGAAGTGTGGATGAGACAGCTGCCGTGGTGCGCCGGATCTCCCGTGAACAGCGCGGCATCGTGCCGGTGTCCGTGGTGGGCTGCGCCCGCCGGGGCAAGGGGGCGGCAGTCCGCCGTGGCCTGCTGAGCGGAACATCGAAATTCACCGGCTTCTTCGATGCCGATCTCGCCACTCCGCTGGAAACACTCAGCAAGACCATGGCCCATCTCTCGCGCGGTGCGGCCGCAGTGATTGCCTCGCGCCATTCGCCCGGTTCCACCTTTGTGCGGCCCCAGCATTTGGGACGCAGGGTGGGAGGCACAGCCTTCCGGGTATTGACGCGCTCCAAGGTCAAGGGGATCCAGGACACCCAGTGCGGTTTCAAGTTCTTCGAACGCGACGCGCTCACCGCGGCCATGGTGCAGTGCCGGAGCACGGGCTTCGCCTTCGATGTCGAACTCCTCCTGCGGCTACAGAACAACGGCGCGAGGATCATCGAACTCCCCGTGGCCTGGACGGATGGTGCTGAGTCCACTTTCCGTCCCTTCCACGATGGCGTTGCCAGCTTCGCATCAGTGATCCAACTTCAGAAAGCAACATCATGACCTTTGCCCTGCCCGACATGAACTCTCCCGCGAGGCTTGCTGGAAAGCGGGTGCTGGTGCTCAACTGGCGCGATATCCGGCACTCCCTTGCCGGCGGTGCCGAGCAATACATGCACCAGATATCCAAGAGGTGGGTGGACAGCGGCGTAAAGGTCACCTGGTTCACAGCGCGCGACGCCGGCCAGTTGCCGGAGGATGCAATCGACGGCATCCGGATACTCCGTGCCGGCGGACCGCTGTCCATCTACGGAAAGACCGCAGCGAGGCTCCTGCGCAGCGCCGGACAGTTTGACGCCGTGGTGGATTGCCAGAACGGGATTCCGTTCTTTTCCCCGCTGTTCCTGCCCAAGGATGTTCCGATCATCCAGCTGGTGCACCACGTCCATCAGGAGCAGTTCCGCAGCAGGTTCTCGCCACCGTTGGCTGCCGTGGGCAGGTTCCTGGAGAGTGCAGGAGCCAAGAGGGTCTACGGGCGGCGCTCGATGGTTGCGGTGTCACCGTCAACGCGGCTGGAATTGCGGAAGCTTGGCTTTGGAAGCCCCATCCACGTGGTTCCGAACGGCACGATCGACATCCCCAAGGCAGTGGCCACACGGGCAACTGAGCCAACCGTCGCCGTCGTCAGCCGTTTGGTGCCGCATAAGCGGCTGGATCTGCTGCTGGGCCAGTTCGCCGTTGCCGCACGAAGCGTTCCGAACCTGAGGATGGACATCGTTGGGGACGGGCCGGAACGGGCACGTTTGCAGCAGATCGCGATGGATCTTGGCCTGGATCATGCAGTGACATTCCATGGTTATCAGCCCGACGGCGTCCGCGACGAACTGCTGGGCAGGGCCTGGCTGACAGCTTCCACCTCGGCCTCCGAAGGCTGGGGTTGTTCGGTGGTTGAGGCCGCGGCCTGGGGAGTTCCCTGCCTGGCGCTTCGCGTGCCCGGAATACGGGACTCGGTGGTTGATGGCAGGACAGGCTGGCTGGTGGACAACCCTGCAGATATTGGCCGCACCATGGTTCAAGTCATGGCCACGTTGTCCCAGCCGGGCAGTTTCACGGACATTGCGGATGAGTGCCGTGAGTGGGCCCGTTGTTTCACTTGGGAGCGCAGCACCAGGTTGCTCACGGGGGTGCTGCTGGAAGAGGAGAAGTTGCGGCGGGACGGTGGAGATCCCCGGGCCTGTCACTCGGATCTCTCCACCCTGGTTCGTTTCGAACTGCCGCACGGAGCATCCCTCAAGTCGATTCTGCGGCCTACCGATGAAGTAGCCCTGAGCAGTGACGGGCGCGTGGCGATCCTGATGAAGGGACGCGACGAATTCGAGGCTTTCGCTGCAGCACAGAGCATTGGCGTTGCCAATCCGGAACTTCGCCAGGCGGGCCGCTACACGCTTCTTGCCGGACCCGAAAGCCGGTTTGCTCCGGCTGATGTAATCGATGGCCAATAGCTCCGTGGACGCGGACACCGCACCTTTCCCTTCCCGGGAGGCGGACACAGGCGGCCGCGCCAACCGAACGCCGGACCAAGGCACGAATGTATCGCAGAACAGTGGCCTTCTTGCGGTCTCGGCCGGTGTAGTCGGGGTGGTCAGCTACGCCTGCACGTTGCTGATGGCGGCCCTGCTTCCAACCACTGATTACAGCCTGTTCGCAGCGGCCGCGATGCTGGTAGGCATTGTGGGCATCGTCGCCGCTGCGTTGGTTCCCCTTCCTCTTTCCCACACCGTGGCTGTTCACGCGGAGGGCTCGGAGGGGCGGCGGGATGGTTTGTCGTTCTCGGTCTTTGTGTCGTGTCTGGCAGGGCTGGTGGCAGCCATCGTGACAGGCTGCCTCACTCTCGTCATTGGTACTCCCTCCATGGCTCTTGCTGTCGGCTTGGCCTCCTTCACGATTTTTGTGGTGGCGGTGCCTGCCGGATGGCTCCAGGGCGAATTGCGCTTTACGTGGTACGCCGTGGGAACCGTGGCCGAGGTTGTGGTCAGGCTGCTTGTCAGCCTGGTGGTGGCCGTGCTGGCTTGGGGTGCCGGGGGCGCGGTGACGGGCTTCGCGGTGGGGGCCTTGGCGGGTTTGGTGGTACCGCCGGCTTTCTACCGTGACCTGCGCTGGCGTCCCAGGGTGCTGCGTGAGAAATGGCGTTGGGCGGAAACCAGCGACATCGCCTCAGTTCTCTGCGTCGTGTCTGTGCTGGTGGGCATGGACGTGGTGGTGGTTGGTTTCCTGGACCAGGGATCGGTGGCAGCGGCTGGGTTCCAGGCCCTCTCCACTTTGGCCAAGGGGCCCGTCTATGTGGCGGCCGGAACCGCGCTGGTGGCATTCCCCTTGTTGCGGAGCCCTGGCGCTGATGTTGGCCGGATTCTTGCCGGAGCCTTTTCCTCGTTCGGGCAGTTGGCCGTGGTGGCCTTTGCCATCATTGCCACGGCACCGCCTCTGCTGGCCGGCCTGGTGATTCCCCGGAAGTACCACGGTTCCATTGACCTCCTCCCGTGGCTGGCCGCATCAGGTCTCGGTTATGCCGTCCTGATGGTGCTTTCCACGATCCTTCTGGCTGTGCGCGCCTATCGCCGATGCCAACTGGGCCTCGCATGTGCATGCCTCTTGCTGGTTGGCGGGCTTTGGGTTGGATGGGAGTTGAACAGGGTACCGGGCATGGCGGCAGGTGCCGCGGCCGGGGCAGTGTCGGCGGCCTTGGTCATGGCTGTTCTGGCCCGCCCTGTGCTGGCCAACGCCAACCCCGGAAAGGGAGCAGGCCGTTTTGCCATCCTGGCGGTCGCCCTGATCGTGGTCCTCGGCGTGGCCGCCCACCTGCAGCCACTGCTTTGGCTTCTGCCCGCCATGATCAGCGGGGTCGCTGTGTTGGCACACCAGCGCGGTTTGCTGCCCCACAGGAACGACTTCAAGTTTTTCCGCCGCCGCACTCAGGGTGCCCGTAGAAGGAGTTCCGGCCGTCGGTCCAACCACACGGGATCCCGGCGCGCGGGGCGCCTGCCGGCCTGGATCAGAAGAGGAGCGTCCAATAAATCACTGGCAGTCGGCTGGGTTGTTGTCGCAGCGTTCGGTGTCCGGGCGCTGGGGCTGGAGCGCGGCTTCGAGTTGTGGGTGGATGAAATGTTGTATGTGCGGCTGGGGGAGTCGGTCAGCAACGGCATGTTTCCCACGCTGCCGGACGGGCCGTTCTTCCTGCATCCGCCCGGATATTTCCTGCTTGAAGCGGGAGTCATCAAGGTGTTAGGCATTTTCGGGGACATCATCGATGTGACGCTGCAGCTACGGTGGCTCAACGGCGTTCTGGGGGCTGTCACCGTGGGGCTCGGATTCTTGTTGGTCGGCCATCTGGCCACGAAGACCGCTGCCTGGCTTACCGCCGTGCTCCTGGCCTTTGAACCGTTCATCCTGCGCAACAACAGCCACGCCTTCCTTGAGACATCTGCCATGGTTCCCGCGCTGGCCGGGATGTTGTTGCTTGTGGGCGCCCGCGAGCCTGGGAGCAGGGCGCGATGGTTCCTCAGATTGATGGCTGCCGGATTGTTGTTCGGGTACTCCATCCTGTGCAAGGACTTCTTCTTCATTTGCACGCTGGCTCCCGTGCTGGCCGCCGTTGTGTGGAAGAAGACCCTTCCGTGGCGGGAAGCGCTGGTGCTGACAGTCTTCGGCGTACTGCCTTATGCAAGCTACTTGCTGGTGGTTGCCGCCGGCGGTCATTTTTCCGATTGGGTGTGGGCAAAGACCCACGGGCTGGTGCGCATGTCCGGTGTGGAGAAGACCACCGGCTTCACTTCTGAGGGATCACCGAGCTTGGTGTCGCGCCTTATTGAGCAAAGCGGGCATTTCGGCACGAGCTATCTTCTGCTGGGCCTGTGCCCGCTGGTGGGACTCATCCTGTGCTTCAGCCATCATGCCGGGAGGCGACTGGTCGGGCTGGGCGGCTTGGCCCTGGGAGCGGCCGGCGTCTACAGCGCAGCGTTTGGCACCTTTGAGGAACAGTACGGGTACGGCGTCATGGTGGCCGGCGCGCTGTGTTCGGTCATTGTGGTGGTGGAGCTCAAAGAGAGATACCACCGCGCACGCAGAACCCTTGGCGTCGTCAGCGTCTGTTTCGTGGCGTTGACCGTGGTGCTGGGTCTTCGGACTGAATTGACGGTGGACAACGGCTTCGTCCGGTCCAACGACTGGGTGCAGGCGAACCTGCCAGCGGACGCACGGATCAGCGTCACCAACAGCACAGGCCACTTCGCCTATCTGGATGACCCGCGGTTTGGTATCTGGCCTTCGGCGCCCCTGATGAAGCAGAACGGGGCCAGCTACATCCTGACCCAATCCAAACCCACCAGCCAAGGCTACGGCTATGCCAATCCCACCATGCTCGCCTGGTTGAAGGAGCATGCAAGGCCCATGGTCTCGACGCCGGGCCCGACCAACGGCGAAACGACCATCTGGTTTGTCGAACCGGCTGATCTCGAACAGGCGGCGATGACCAACATCGGTGAGCCCTCCAAAAACTACGGAACGGAAAAATAGATGAGAGTACTGCATCTGGGCTTCGAAGATCCACGCATGCCAGGAGCCGGCGGAGGATCCGTGAGGACCTACGAGATAAACCAACGGCTGGCGGCGAGGGGTTTCGACGTAACGGTCCTCACCACCCGGTATCCAGGATGGGAAGAGCGTGTCCAGGACGGGGTCCACTACGTCCCCATTGGCCTCGGGGAAGGCCGCAACCGGCTGTCCAGGCTCCTGGCGTATGTTCTGTGTTTGCCGTTTGAAACCCTCAGGAGGCACGGGCAAACAGACCTGGTGGTGGAGGACTTTTTTGCCCCCTTCTCAACGATGGCCGCACCGCTCTGGACCCGGCGCCCCACCATCGGGGTTGTCCAGTGGCTCCATGCCAGGGAGAAAGCGCGGCAGTACAAACTCCCCTTGCACTGGCTCGAGCGGCTGGGGGTGCAATCGCACCGGAGGCTCATCTCTGTTTCGCAGGGAATCGCGGAGCGGTTGACGCAGCTGAATCCGCGCCTCCACGTGGACGTGATCGGAAATGGCGTGGACCCGGCCGCGTGGAAACCCATTCCACATCGGGGGAAGGACGTCATGTTCATTGGCCGCCTGGAGTACGGCCACAAAGGCCTGGACCTCCTCCTGGAAGCCTGGGCGCAATGCTGTGACCGGGTGGATGGCGACCTGCTGGTGGCCGGCACGGGTCCGGATGAAGCCAGGTTCCGCGAAGGCATCCGGGAGACGGGACTGTGTGGACGCGTGCGGATGCTCGGATGGTTGTCAGGTGACGAAAAGTTCCAGGCGCTGAGCGATGCGCGGCTAGTGGTGGTGCCGTCCCGGCACGAAACCTTCGGATTGGTTGCCATCGACGCCTTGGCGGTGGGGACCCCCGTGGTTGCGTTCGACATCCCCTGCCTCCGTGAGATCGTCCCGACGGGTGTCGGCTGGCTGGTCGAAGCGCTGAACGTCGCCAAGCTGGCTGATGAGATCGCCCTCCGATACACGGAGCCGGCGCTTGTCGGGGTGGCAGCAGAGGGACGCCGTTTCGCCGCTGCGTATGACTGGGACGTGTTGGCCGAGCGCCAGGCTGCAGCGTACAAGGACGCGGTGGCAACCCTGAAACCGACCGCATCCGGGGAAGGGGCTTGACGTGCAACTCCTTAACAGGATCGAACGGTCCATGGCCGGGGATGCGCCCTGGCTGGTCCTTTCCCCTCACCTCGACGATGCCGTGTTGTCCTGCGGAGCGCTGATGGAAGCCCAGGCCCGTGGCCGCCAAATAGTGGTGGCCACGCTGTTCTCCGACGCAGATCCCGGCCCGCACACCAGGGCTGCGGGGTCGTTCCTGCGCCAATGCGTGGTGGGGGACGCCGGTGGCCTTTACAGGGCCCGGCAAAGTGAGGACCGGGAGGTCCTGACGGACATGGGCGTTCAGTCCCTTCACCTCGGGGCCGTCGATGCCCTCTTCCGGCGTCGACGGCGGCCGGCGCGGTGGGGGAGCAGCGCATGGGACCGGCTCCTTCCGGAGTTCACCCACCGTTACCCCACCTACCGCTTCGACATCGCCCAGGGCAGGATTTCGCGTGGGGACAAGGGGCTCATCCGCTCGCTCGCAGCCACCGTCGCCACGCTGCTGGCGGAGACTCAGGCGGAGCTGCTCTTCTGCCCGGCCGGCGTGGGGAAACACGTGGACCATCTGATTACCCGCCAACTGGGGACGGACCACCGGGACAGGCTGGTGATGTACTCGGATTTCCCCTACGACCTCCAGGCCGGACACGATTCACGGTTCATGAACCAGCTGGGATACGAGCCCTGGTCCTGGGACGACGGGCTTGCCGGGAAACAGCGTCGGATCAGGCAGTACGCCTCCCAGGTAGAGGCGCTCTTTCCCGACGGCGGGATTCCACGGAAACCGGAAAGCTACTTTGTTCCCGGGGCCGATGCCGGATGGTGACTTCACTGACGTTATCCACGGGACGAGGTTCATCGTTTTGCCCGGCGAGTGTGTCCATACGCAGAGTCCGGCGAACGGCGCCGACGGAGCGTCTTGACACTTTGGGGGATCGCAGTGGGAACTGCTGACATTGAATTGGGACTGCCGATGCGCCGTACCGGGGCGCAACCACGACGGCGGTGGACCGCTTTGGCGGTAGCGGCCACAGTTGCCTCACTCGCCATGGCCGGGGCGCCTGTTGCTACGGCGACGGCGACGGCGACAGCAACAGCCGGTCGGGCATTTTCGCTGTCAGCAGCTCCCACGGCCACAACTGCGGATGCGGCATGCACCAAGAGCGGTGCGACAGGCAGCACCGCCACCAGGGCCTACACAGTCACTACTACCGTCAACGATGCCGGGGACGACACAAGCGCCATCCAAAACCGCATCAACGCCGCAGGAGCAGCCGGGGGCGGCGTCGTCAAACTTGTAGCAGGCACCTACATCATCAACGGCAAGCTCAGAATGGCGAACAATGTGAAACTGGAGGGCGCAGGCCCGGCCACGATCCTCAAAGCAGGCCCGGATTTCCTGTCGACAAAAGGACCGTACGGTGGTTACCCCATTGTCACCACCAACTACGCCACGAATACCACGATCACGAACCTCACGGCGGACCATTCAGGCAACACCCTCCCAGCCAGTAACAGTTTGGACGGGCGCTTGAGCGAGTACGTTGTGGACATCCGGGGCGGCTCCAACAACCTCGTGGATGGGGTGCATGTAAAGAACCCGTTCACATACTCCATCGCCGCCGCCGGGACCACGAAGTTCTGTGTCAAGAACAGCAGCACCGTTGTGGTCACGAGCGGCAAATATGACCAGCTTGACGGCATTCACGTACTGGACTCATCCTTCGGCGATGTCATCAGCAATGCCATCGACCAGCGCGTTGGAACCGACGGTGACGACGGCCTGGTAGCCCACACCATCGATGGAACCACTCACGACATCAACTACATCGGGAACACAGTCCGGGGCGGACACCGGGGCAGCAGCATGCAACTAGCGGTCGGCAACCACTCGATCTATAACCTGAAAGTCGCCGATAACGAGTTCTATGGGGCGCCGTACGGTATCCGTACCGGCTATTATGACAACCGCACAGGGGCAGTCACTGGGGTGATCCTGAGCGGCAACTACATCCACGATTTGGAATTCGGCCACGTGCTCCCCGAAGGCAGCTACGACGCCATTCACATAGGCGACTTCGGCGCTCAAGGCCCGATCACCAACGTGGTCGCCACCGACAACAGGGCGTGTGCAGCAGGGGATATACACTTGGCACCCGGCACCAGCAACATCAAACGAAACAACACCATACAAACAGGAACATGCTGACCCTGCGCCAGGACCGGATCCTGGCCGGCGGATTTAGCCGGCAGCTGCAGTCACGCACAGATCATTCCGCATAGAAGTTATGGGCAAGGGCCACCCTGTTCCTGCCTGCAGCTTTGGCTGCGTACAGGGCGAGGTCGGCCTCCCGCAGGAGCTGTTCGGTTTCGGCGGGGTGGCCCCCCGAGGAAGCGGCGATTCCCGCGCTGATGGTCAGTACGCCGTCGGGGTCGCCGGAGTGTTCGATCCGCAGATCGTGCACGGCTGAGCGCACGCGTTCCATGACCGTTTCCGCGGTAGTGGCCGTCTGTTCCCGGAGCAGCAACAGGAACTCTTCCCCACCGAACCGATACACGGCGTCCGTGGCCCGGATTTCGCCGGAAAGGGTGGCGGCGATGGCCACCAGCGCGGCATCCCCGGCTTGGTGGCCGTAGATGTCGTTGTAGCTTTTGAAGTTGTCAACATCCACCATGGCCAGGCAGTAGCCGTGGCTTCCGTCGTGCAGGTCTCCCAGATCCTCGGAAAGTTTGAGCCGGTTGTGCACCTTGGTGAGGGGGTCCGTGCGTGCCTGCTCGGTCAGTGCCGAACGGTACCGGGCGAGGTCCGCGTGCAGCGACGTAATACGCTGGGCGGCCAGGAGCCGAATGTGCAGGCTGAACGGGTCCAGGGGTTTGGTGACGTAGTCGTCGGCTCCTGCTTCCATTCCCGCAAGGACGTCCTTCCGCGAGCCATGGGAGGTCACCAGGATGACGTAGGTGTACCGGTCCTTCTCCGCTGCCCGGATGGCACGGCAGAGGTCCAGCCCGTTGAGCCCGGGCATCATCAGGTCCGTCACCACGGCTTCCGGTCTGTGCTCCTGGAAGAGTTGCCAGGCCGAGTCGCCGTCCACGGCCACGATGCAGTCATGCCCGGATTGTTCCACGGCCGCTTTGGTGATCATGCGGGAGATCTGGTCGTCGTCCGCTATAAGGATCTTCATAGGGCTCCCAATAAGATGCGCTCAAGGGCATGGTCAACCCTTGCCAGTTCTGCGGTCAGCCGCTCCAGCAGCCGCGTTCCATCAGCGACCAGCTCCGGCCTGCTCTCCCGGCCAAGGGTTTCCAGTTCCCGGCACAAGGCTGCGGCGCCCACGGCTCCGATGTTGGCTGCTGCGCCTGCAAGTTTGTGTGCGGCCGCTTCGACGGCGGACGGTTGCCCGGCGTCGATGGCTGACCGCAGTGTCTCCACCGTGCCGCCGGCATCTTGCCGGAAGGCCTCGATGGCCGCCGGGAGCAGGCCCACGCCGTCGTCGGGTCCCAGTTCGCGGAGGATCTGGAGCCGCCCGGTGTCGAGAACAACCGCGTCCGACGGCGGTGCTTCCGCCGGCTGCGGCACCCCGGCGGCGGGCGGTGTGGGAGCAGCGGCGGCTTCCGCCGTCGTCGCTTCTTCCAACTGCGGCACCCAACGCGCCAGTACGGTTCCCAGAGTAGCGAGGTCGACGGGTTTGCTGATGTAGTCGTCCATGCCGGCAGCGAAGCAGCGCTCGCGGTCCTCGTTGAGGGCTCCGGCCGTCATGGCGATGATGGGGATCCGGGCCGAATGCCCGTTGCGGGCGCGTATGGCGCGGGTGGCATCGAAGCCGTCCATGACCGGCATGTGGCAGTCCATGAGTACCGCCGCGTAGTTCCCGGTGAGGGCCGCCGTCACGGCTTGTGCGCCGTCTTCGACGATGTCCACGCCGTAACCGAGGCGGTTCGCCATGCCGCGTGCCACCAGCTGGTTGACCTCGTTGTCCTCTGCCACGAGCAGTTTTCCCAGCCGTGCTACCGGCTCGGCGGACGGAGCGGCCGCTGAGGGTGCCGGTGCTGCGGGGGCACGCATGGTTCTGGTGGCCATGAGGCGAAGGAGCCGGTTGTAGAACTCGGAACTGCGGACGGGTTTGGTGAGGTACTCGCGGATCCCGGCTGCTGCAAGATCGACTTTGTCCACCAACATGGTGGAGGTCAGCAGGATGATCCCGGGTGTCCCGGGGTTGGTGCTTTCATGGTTGATGAGGCGTGCCAGCTCCAGGCCGTCGGTGTCCGGCATGCACATGTCCACCACGGCGATGTCGTAGGGGTGGCCTTCCAGGACGGCGTTGCGGTATTCGGTCATCGCGGAGGACGCATCGGCCACAGCCACCGGCGTCATGCCCCAGCTGTCCAGCTGGGTCTCCAGCACGAGGCGGTTGGTGGCGTTGTCGTCCACCACCAGCACCCTCTTGCCCGCCAGGGAAGCAGGCAGGGTGAGAGTTTCCGAGGCCGGCGGTCCGATGGGCAGTTCCAGTTCGAACCAGAATTTGCTGCCGTTGCCCAGCTCACTGTCCACACCGATGCGGCCGCCCATGGCCTCCGTGAGCCGCCGGGATATGGCCAGCCCCAACCCGGTTCCACCGTAGCGGCGCGTAGTTGAAGCATCTGCCTGGGCGAAGGAATCGAACAGGCGGTGGTGGTCGGTGGCGCTGATGCCGATTCCCGTGTCACGGACTTCAAAGCGCAGCGAGGCGTTACCGGCATCTGTCCCCAGCACGGAGACTTTGATTTCGACTTCTCCGGACGGGGTGAATTTCACGGCATTGGAGGAGAGGTTCACCAGGATCTGCCTGATGCGGCCGGAGTCGCCCATGAGCCGTCCCGGAACATCGGGATGGCAGTAGGAAATGAGTTCCAGGTTTTTGCCTTGTGCGGCCTCGGCCACAAGTCCTGCGACTTCTTCCACGAGTGCCCGGGGGTCGAAGGCGGTGACTTCCAGATCCACTTTCCCGGCTTCGAGTTTGGAGAAATCCAGGATGTCGTTGATCAGCGTGAGGAGGACTTCGCCGGCTCCCTTCACACCTTGGGCGTACTGCCGTTGGCCTTCGCTGAGGGGCGTGTCCATCATCAATGAGGTCAGCCCGATCACGGCGTTCAGTGGTGTCCGGATCTCGTGGCTCATGGTGGCCAGGAATTCGGATTTGAGTCTGCTTGCTTCCAACGCGGCTTCCCGCGCGGCCATAAGTTCGGATTCGGCGGCTTTGCGTTCAGTGATATCACGCGAAATGAAGGCCACTCCGCGTATCCCGGACGCGTTCCGGACAGGGGAGAGAGTGACGGAAACAGGGATGGTGGTTCCATCACCGCGAACGCGTTGCGTTTCGTAGTTCTGCACGTCCCCGGTCCGGGCTGTGACGTCCATTGCCCGGCGCTCTTCCTCCTGCGCAGCTGCCGGAATGAAGAAGTCGCCCTTCCTGCCGATCACCTCCGAGGCCGGATACCCGAAGATTTTTTCGGCCCCGGGGTTCCAACTGGTGATGACACCGTCCAGGCTTTCGCCGACGATGGCGTCGCCGGAGGAATTGACGATCGCCCCCAGCCCCTCAAGTTCGGCCGTGCGTTCGGCCACTTTCGACTCGAGGTCGCGTGTGAGCGTCACATTTTCGACGACGATCAGCACCTGGCGCACGATGACGAACCCCAGGACCACCAGGCCGGTGACCAGCAGGACGGGGTCGGCGCCGATGGGGCCGGTCCGGGAGAAGAACACGGCACTGAAAACGGGGAGGTAGGGGAGCAGCTCAAGGGCGGCGGCATAACCGCGGCCGTCCGTGCGATTGCTGCCGGTTTCCGGCACCAGCGGGCTTATGCCCACCAGCAGGAAGGCTACTACCCACCCCAGCGCCAAGGGCGATCCTGTGACACCTGAAATGCCTTCCAGGGTGAGCCGCATGTAGGCGAGGTCCGTGAGGGCAAGGATCCAGAAACCGATGCCAAGACTTAGCCACGGCAGTCTGCGCCCCCGGGCCGCACGCATGGTGAGGACGATGACCACGGAGACCATGAGGACGTCTGCGATGGGGTAGGCCATCTGTGTTATCCGGGCAAAGGCGTCACTGTCCTTGGCACTGGCCAGCGGACCCAGGACCGAACTCCACGCGATGAAGAACGTGGAGCTTGCCACTACCCCCGTGTCGAGGATGGCCCGGCGCAAAGGCAGCCGCAAACCCTGTCCGCGCAAAAGCAGGACCAAGCCAATGGAGGCCGGTACCGCGTACCAAACAAAACCGACGTCGGCGAACGACGGAAAAGGGTAGTCGTGGTCGAGGGTGATGCCGTTGAACGTCCAGATGCCTTGGCCGACAGACCAGAGCGCCAGTCCCGCCACAACGAACCAGCGGCCCGTAGCGTTGACCGGCTGTTTGAGGGCTGCGCGTGTATGGGTCGTCAGTGCCGTCAGGACGGCTGTGAGGATCGCCAGGTCACCTGCGAGCTGGGCTGTATTGGTGCCGGTTCCGCTTGCCAGGCCAACGGCCAGCAGTACTGCGCAGAAGGCAACCGCAATCAGGAAGAACGGCATTCCGCGTCCCGACCACGAGCGCTTCGAAAGAACCTCGTGCTTCACTCCCGCCACTGAACCCCTGCCTTCAAAAGTGGCCCCACCAAAAGCGAACGACGCCGTCTTAGCTGCGCTGAGGAGAGCATACGCTGAAAACACCCGTTCAGGGCACAATAAATGTCCTGTGAAGCGCGCAAGGCTGCAGCTCTCCCCGCCAACGTCCCATCAACCGGGACCTGAGTACTGCCAAGTAGTCCGTTCCCGGAAACTGCGTAATACCTGACAGCGCCGCGCTTCCCTTGCAGGGAAAGTCGAGTATCTCCTACTCGTGCAGCCGGCAATGCCCAATTCCTATATTTGAATTCGCAGGGGTTTATTGCAATTCCGTTCCTCCGGCTCAGCGGTGGACCGCACCCCGCCGTAGTGCGGCGGTGCTCCTCCCTATACATAGCTGCGCTTTCTGCACCTGGGCCACAACGGCTCCCACGCGCGGTCCAAGCCATGGAGTCCCGGAGTTCCCATGAACATGAATGATGTAGATCTTCAAACTTCCCTTAGTAAGAACAATGGCGTTGTCCGGCATACGCCGTTCAGTAAATCCAAGCTCATGATTGCCGGCGCCGTTCTTGCATTACTGGCATTGATCCCGCTGCTTTTCGGGGTGGTCAATTGGGCCACGCAACCGGCCAGTGTCGAACAATCAGTGTCGAATGAACAAGCGGCGGCGCCGGAGGCGTCGCCGTCGTCCGACGCAGCTTCGACACCATCCGCGGACGCCGCACAGGCCGCCCAGGCAGCTCCCGCAGCGGCGGCACCAGCGGCGGCACCGGCCGCAGAGGTACCGGCTGCGGCACCTCCCGCAGAGGCCGCACCGGCCGCCGTCCCCGCGGTAGTTGCCGAGCCCGCGCCGGCCGCCGAAGCTGCACCCGCCCCTCCGGCCGGTGACCCCAACCTCTACACGGTGGCATCCGGTGACACGGTGGGCTCCATTGCCTCAAGGTTCGGTGTGGACGTCAACGCCATGCTGGCTGCGAACGGCCTGGGTGCTTATTCGGTAATCGTGCCGGGCCAGGTCCTGAAGCTCACTGGACCGCCTGTTGCGCCCGTCGCCCCGCCGGCGGCAGTGCAGGCCCCGGTTGCGCAGGCCCAGGCCGCAGCCGCCCCTGCCGTCGTGGCAGCGCCGGCACCGGCACCTGCTCCTGCCCCCGCTGTGCGTACCATCTACGTGGCCGGTGCCGGTGGACAATCACTGGTGGATGCGTGCATCGGCCCGATCAACTACACGCCAACCAACGCCTACGCCGTGTTCATCACCGAGCACGACTTCTGCGGAGGATGGGCCCGGTTCTCGGGGATCGGTGTTGGTGAGACGGTTTCCATTCCGGGGTACGGGACCTTCACGGCCACGGGCAGGGGCCAAGTGCCCAACCCCGGCACCACCAATGATGTGGCAGCAGTGTTCGGCGGATTCCCAGCGGTGGTCCTGCAGACCTGCATCCCCGGAACCAACCAGATGCTGGTGATCGCCCTGAACTAGCAGCTGATAACTAGGCCGGCGCCGTAAGGCGCGCGAACCGGAGGATACCCAGGATGGCCGGGGCCAACTGATCCTCCATCTGGTGGTAGACCTCTTCCGCTCGTCGGTAGGGGTCTACCACGTCGTTGTCGGCAGGATCGGATGGGAGCGCGAGGTGCCGGACAGATGCTGCGCGGGCGGGGAGGTCGCGCCAGAAGTCCACGATATTCCCGGTGGCGGGAGCGCCGTCGCGGGTCTCCAGGACGGACAACATGCGCGCAAATTCGCGGACGGTAAACGTGCGTTTCAGCAGCGATGCGTCCAACTGGAGTACTTCGCCCCGGTGTTTGGACGTCATGGCCAGCACCAGATCCGTTTCCCGGAGGATCTTTTGGGTGAGCTGCCGGGCCGCAAAATCGTCCGGAGTTCCGCGGAAGGTGCTGATGATCTGTGCCGAAAGGGGCTGGATGGGTTCGCCCACCATGGCCCGGGTGCCGGCGCTGCGGACCTCGAATGATCCGGGACTTACCTGGTTGAGCCCAGCCTGGAGCAACCTCTCGGCCACGGGGGAGCGGCAGATGTTTCCGGTGCAGACGGTGAGGATTCGGAAGGGCTGGGGCGATTGCACGTAGGGCTCTTTTCTTGCGTTGGCATGGGGCGGTTGAGGCCCCACCCCAAGTTAACACGGGGAATCTCAGGAGCCTTGTCAACAACGCCAGGCCACGGGAACAGTCATAAACCGCTGACGCGGCCTTCCGGTGAACGCTTGACTGACATCATCCGCTCCGCATATTCTGAACGAACGGTCGGTAATTTATTAGGAGCAACCATGGCATCGCAGAATCTGCAGTCAGTGCCCGCTGAGCTGTCCCCGGAAGAGCAGGAGCGGGAGGCAGCCGGACAGGCGTATTTTGAGCGCATCATTTCGGAGGACTCGCGCATCGAACCGCGCGACTGGATGCCGGCGGCTTACCGCAAGACTTTGCTGCGCCAGATCTCGCAGCACGCACACTCGGAAATCATCGGCATGCAGCCGGAAGCCAACTGGATCACGCGCGCGCCCAGCCTGAAGCGCAAGTCCATCCTCATGGCCAAGGTCCAGGATGAGGCAGGCCACGGCCTGTACCTGTACTCCGCAGCAGAGACGCTGGGGCAGAGCAGGGACCAGATGATGGAAGACCTGATTGCCGGCAAGGCCCGGTACTCCTCCATCTTCAACTACCCCACGGTTTCCTGGGCGGACATGGGGGCCATCGGATGGCTCGTCGATGGCGCCGCCATCTGCAACCAGGTGCCCCTGTGCCGGGCTTCGTACGGTCCTTACGGACGCGCAATGGTGCGCATCTGCAAGGAAGAGTCATTCCACCAGCGCCAGGGTTTTGAGATCCTGCTTGAGCTCTCCAACGGCACGCCTGCGCAGAAGCAGATGGCCCAGGACGCCGTGAACCGCTGGTACGCGCCGTCGCTGATGATGTTCGGCCCGCCGGATGACGATTCACCGAACTCCAAGCAGTCCATGGCATGGAACATCAAGCGCTTCAGCAACGACGAGCTTCGCAGCCGCTTCGTCGGCATGATGGTGGAGCAGGTCAAGGTCCTGGGCCTGACCCTCCCGGACAAAGACATCCGTTTCAACGAAGAAACCAGGAAGTGGGAGCACGGACCCCTGGACTGGAACGAGTTCAAGGAAGTCCTGGCCGGCCGCGGTCCCTGCAACTCGCAGCGCATCGAGCGCCGCCGCGAGGCACACGAAAATGGTGCCTGGGTTCGGGAAGCAGCAGTGGCGTACGCCCGCAAGCAAGCAGAGAAAGTGAACGCAGCATAATGGCTCCCCACGGTAACCCGGAAGAACCGGCAAGCGCCGCCAGCGAGATCAAGCGCGAAGCCCCCAAGGTGGCGGCTACGAACGCGGAAAGCACGACGACGGCCCCCGCCGCGCGCCCGGCCGGCACCCCCGGCGGCGCCAAAGAAGAGCACCCGTGGTCCTTGTGGGAGGTCTTCGTGCGTTCAAGCCGCGGCCTGTCCCACGTGCACGCAGGTTCCCTGCACGCTCCGGATGCGGCGATGGCCCTCCGGAACGCCCGCGACCTCTACACCCGCCGGAACGAGGGCGTCTCCATTTGGGTTGTCCCGGCCGAGGCGATTTCCTCCAGTGATCCCGATGCCAAGGGTGCCTTCTTCGAGTCCCCGCAGGGCAAGGATTACCGCCACGCCACCTACTACACCAAGAGCGAAGGCGTGAAGCACCTGTGACCACCAAAGACACTGACTTCGCAATCGAAGGCCACGGCGATATCTCCGTCGGCGTTCACGGAGCCGGAGCTTCCGGTGACGGTTCGGCCAGCGCAACGCGTATCACGCCGGGCAACGCCCTGCGTCCTGAGGACATCGCGCTGGAAATCAGCCGCGGCCAGGTCAAGCCCGACGAGGACGTGGCTGAGTTTGCCCTTCGCCTGGGCGACGACGGCCTGATCCTCGCCCAGCGACTGGGCCATTGGATTTCCCGTGCCCCGGAGCTCGAGGAAGACATCGCCCTGGGCAACATCGCCTTGGACCAGTTGGGCCACGCACGCTCTTTCCTGACCTACGCCGGAGCCGCATGGGGCAAGTCGGAGGACGACCTCGCCTACTTCCGCCGCGAGCACGAGTTCCGTTCGGCGCACCTGTTTGAGCAGCCCAACGGTGACTTCGCTGTCACCATCGCCCGTCAGTTCATCGTGAGCTTCTACCAGTACGGGCTGTACAGCCGGCTGATGGAGTCCACGGACGCCACGATCGCCGCCATCTCTGCCAAGGCTGTCAAGGAAGTGGATTACCACCGCGACCACAGTGCCCAGTGGGTGCTGCGTCTTGCCGGCGGCACGGATGAGTCCCGCGCCCGCATCATCCAGGGCTTCAAGCTCGTGTGGCCGTACGTTGACGAACTCTTCGAGGACGATGAACTCACCACCCGCCTGTCCGAAGCCGGTGTGACAGTCCAGCCTTCCTCCCTCCGTGCCGAATTCGATCGCCTCACGGGGCAGATCATGACGGAGGCTGAACTGGACATTCCAGGTGTCCCGCAGGCACCCGGCGGAGGACGGCGCGGAAAGCACTCCGAGTTCATGGGCTATATCCTTGCCGAAATGCAGGTCCTGGCCCGCGAGCACCCCGGCGCGAGCTGGTGACCAGCGTGGCAACCCCCTCGCAGGCGCAAACGCAAACGCAGCCGCTCAGCAAGGCTGAGCAGCAGGCCTGGGACATCGCGTCCACGGTCTGCGATCCGGAGATCCCGGTCCTCACCATCGAGGACCTGGGGATCCTGCGCGGCGTCCGCGTTACGGAGGCACCCCACCATGAGGGCGCTCCCGACGGCGGCCCGGCAAGTACCGCCGTCGAGGTCACCATCACGCCCACGTACTCGGGTTGCCCCGCGATGGACGCCATTGGCGACGATCTCCGCAAGGCTTTTGAGAAGGAAGGCTACGCGGGCGTCCACATCAACCTGGTGTTGTCGCCGGCGTGGACCACTGACTGGATGACCGAATCCGGCAAGGCCAAGCTGGAGGAGTACGGGATTGCTCCGCCCAGCGGCAGGGCTGCCGCCGGCGGCCATTCGGGTCCCGTCCGCCTGAGCCTGGCCGTGAAATGCCCCCAGTGTTCCTCGCTCAATACCAAGGAACTCACCCGCTTTGGTTCCACCTCCTGCAAGGCGCTGTTTGTCTGCCAGGACTGCAAGGAACCGTTCGACTACTTCAAAGTCCTCTAAGGAAGCAGCCATGACCACCGAAACACAGACGGCCAGCCGCCGTCGTGCGTCTTTCCACAACCTGACCGTCGCGGAAGTCCGGCGCCTCACGGACGATGCCATTGAGGTCACGTTCGGTGTCCCGGCGGAACTTGCCGGCCAGTATGACTACCTCCCGGGCCAGTACGTCGCCCTGCGCACGACGCTTCCGGACGAGAACGGTGAGCCGCACGAGGTCCGGCGCAGTTACTCGATTTGCGCAGAGCCGCGCAGCTTCGAGGACGGCAGCAGCGAGATTCGGGTGGCCATCAAGAAGGACCTGGGCGGCCTGTTCTCCACGTGGGCTAATGCCGAACTGAAGGCCGGGGACGTACTGGATGTGATGAGCCCGCAGGGTGCGTTCATTTCGCGGCACGGCAAGGACGGTTCACCGGTCCAGCACAACGTCATGAACTCCATGAACCACCCGGAGGAACTGGCGGGGGAGCCGGGCAACTTCGTGGCGATCGCCGCGGGTTCGGGCATCACGCCGGTCATCGCGATTGCACGCACGCTGCTGGCGGCCAACCCGGAAACCACCTTCGACCTCGTGTACGCCAACAAGGCCGCCATGGATGTCATGTTCCTGGAGGAACTGGCGGACCTGAAAGACAAGTACCCCACCCGCCTGGCCCTGCACCATGTGCTGTCCCGGGAGCAGCGGATCGCGCCGCTGATGACCGGCCGCATCGACTCGGAGAAGCTGCAGGCCCTGTTGTCTTCGGCGATTCACGCCGAGGACGTTGATGAATGGTTCCTGTGCGGGCCGTTCGAGCTGGTCCAGTTGTGCCGGGACACCCTCGCCGCCCGCGGCGTGGAGCCGGAACACATCCGTTTTGAGCTGTTCACCACCGGGCGACCGGACCGCCCTGAAGGCAACGCCGGCCGTCCTGTTGTGGAGGACGAGTCGCAGAACACCTACAAGATCACGTTCACGCTGGACGGCCTCACCGGCGACGTCGCCAGCCCGACGCATGCCCGCGAATCCATCCTCAACGCAGCGCTGCGCGTCCGTCCTGACGTTCCGTTCGCGTGTGCCGGCGGCGTGTGCGGCACCTGCCGCGCCAAACTGATCACCGGTACCGTGACCATGGATGAGAACTACGCCCTTGAACAGGACGAGCTGGACAAGGGCTACGTCCTCACCTGCCAGTCCCACCCCACCAGCGAAGAAGTTACCGTCGACTTCGACGTCTAAGGAGTCCCATGATCGAGCTCTCCATTGCCAACGGCATTGCCGAAATTGTCCTCAATGCCCCCGAAAAGCTGAACTCCCTCAACGAGGACGCCCTGGCGGAACTGGATAAGGCGTACGACGACGCTGCTGCCGCCGCCTCGCGCGGCGAAGTGCGGGCGCTGCTGCTTCGCGGCGAGGGCCGTGCCTTCTGCGCCGGCCGCGACATCGCGGCCGTGACCCCTGAAACCGATGATGCACAGGCGTATCTCGGCGGACTCGTGGAGCCGCTGTTGAAGAAGATGGCTGCGTTCCCGGCGCCCACGTTTGCCTCCGCGCATGGTGCTTGCCTGGGAGTCGGGCTGGGGCTGCTCCTGGCCACCGACGTGGTGTACGTGGCGGAGAACGCCAAGTTCGGATCGCCCTTTGCCAAGCTCGGGGCGACCCTGGACTCCGGTGGGCACTGGTACTTCACCGAACGCCTGGGCATGCACCGCACCCTGGACCTGATCTACACCGCTGATCTGATCTCCGGGGCCGAAGCCGTGGCCCAGGGGATGTTCAGCCGGGCAATGCCTGCTGATGTCCTGCTCGATGAGACCCGGGCGATTGTTGCGCGGGTCGCCGCGGGCGCGACCCAGGCGTTTGTTGCGTCCAAGGAGCTCGTGGCACACATCCGCGACCAGCGCCTGGGCCTGTGGGATTCCATGGTGGAGGAGAACGCAGAGCAGGCACGCCTGTGCAAGACCGACGACTACGCCGAGGGTTTCCGGGCTTTCCAGGAGAAGCGGGCGCCCGTTTTCAAGGGCTAGACGAACTCCTTGAGGAGCTTGTAGCCGGCCACTTTCCCTTCCAGGGAGATGACGGCCATGTCCTGATCCGTGGTGGTTACATCTGTCAGGGCGCCGTAGGTAAAGGCCAGGGTGGCCGAGCCCCCCTTCAGGCACGGGAACGCCGTTTGAGTGCCGGCACCTATGTCGCCTCCCGGCCGGTCCTTGTAGGGACCGTTCGGTGGAGCGGTATATGTTGCCTGCTTCCAACAGATGAAGCCGTCGTCGAAACTTGCTCCGCGGGGCTTTCCGGTGTGGGTGTCTACCAGGTTTGAGTCCCAGAACGTGCCTGCAATCAGGAACTCACCGTGGCTTGCTGAAGGGATGAGGCCGTACTCGTCCCAGCTGTACACATAGACAGGTTCGCTTTCCCAGGATGCTTCGCCGGTCAGGGGATCGTAGCCCACTACTTTGGATCGGGCGCCCCGGTATTTGCCCGCGGGAAACTCGATGTAGCCGTCCACGTATTCGCACCGTATGGGCAATGCGGTTCCAGTGCCCATCTTGGTGTCACCGGCACTCATTGTCTTTGAGCATTCGAGTGTGGAGGCATCCGCTGTCCATAAAACCCGCCCGCTCGAGGCTCGGAAACCGACGGTCTTAGTGCTTTCGCGAAGATTCAGCGATAAGGATTTTTCCGGGAATTTCTCGGGGTCGACACCCGTCGGATTGATTCCGACCGAGCCCACATAGAGGTCAAGCTTCTCAGAGTAAGTGAAATGCCACCCCAAATCGGTGGAAGCACCTTTTCCAAAAACCTTCTCTACTTCGATCTGCCACTTAACCTCGCCGTAGGAGACGTGAGCCAGTTTTTCGACACCGTCTTTTTCCACCGCATACAGTTCTTTGCCCACCGGCTGGAAGAATCCGCTGAGCTCGTTGATGTCGGCGCCTCCGGACTCATCTCCGGTTTCCAAGTCCACCCAGTGTTCAACTGACTGCGCTGAGTCGTCAAAGGCGATAAAGCACATGTCGAAGAGTTCGTCACAGGCGAAGGGGCGCGTACTGACCAGTTCAGGCCTTCCCCGGTAGAGCTCTTTGCCTGTGCCCAGATCAAAGGCGACAGGCGAAGTCCACCAGACGACGTCACTGTCGATGCCCGCCGGAGCGGCAGCGGCCTGCAGGAAGATTGCGGCGCTTTTCCCCGAAGCAGTCCTTGTCAGCGCAGGCTTCAACGGGTTCCCCGGAGCGTCGTATCCCGGATGAACCGGCTGCTTCCACAACTCCTTGCCCGTAGCCACGGAAAGGGCGTGGGCTTCCACACCGGCACTGCCCCGGGTGTAGACCAGTGCTACCCCGTCGGCGACCACCGGCTGACCGATGGGATCGAGCGCAACTTCCCAGGCCGCCGTCGCGGTTTCCTTGTTGCGCGGGGGTGCCTCCGCTGACGCGGGAGATTTGCTCGGCGAGGGTTCGGCCGAACGTGGCAGCGGGAGCATGGTGCACGCCGAAAGCAGGACGGCGGTCCCGAGTGCCAGCGCACCGAGCCCCCAGGACGTGAGGTGGGCGCGCAGCATCGCGGGTCGAGAATGAGTCAAAATTCCCCCAGAAAAAAGGCCATCCAGACGTGGCTCAAATAGAGAATACAGCCACCGGAGTCAAGTCAACATCCCATGGCAAAGGTTGTGTGGCCGGACCTGAGGGCGTTAATAGTCAGGCCGGCCACACTGGCTGCTGCCGGGGAAGGGGGAAAGCAGCCAAAGGCGCCGCCGGCTTCGTCGTCCAAAGGCCAGTCGGTGCTCGGTGATTGGTCAGCAAGGGCGTTGCCCTCCGACTACGGCTGTCTCTCGTCCCCCATTGGACAGCCTCACATCAATTGAGTGGGAAGAACTGCCGGAACGTGTCGTGATTCCGGGGTCCTATTCGTAACGGATTGGGCAGCTTCGAGAATGCCTGCAATCCAGTGCTCTATTCCGCCGTTGGCCGGGCGGCTGATATAGGTGCCGGTGCCGGGCAGATCCAGGATGGCCATAGGGCTGCGGCCGGTGTGATGGGGGCCTGCGTAAAGGGTCAGCTTTCCCCGGTGGATCCCCGCCACGGAGAGGCAAAGCTCGGTCCGGGCAGCCAACGCGGACTCCCACGCGGCAAGCGAGGCAGGTGTATGGGTGGTGATGGCCATCTTTTCCTCGTTCGAAGTTGATGCACAAAAGCGACGGCCGGGAGTCGGGGGACGTGATCCGGCCGTCGCTTCGTGTTCCCGGCGGGCACCCGGGAAGTGTTCGGCTTCAGCTCATTGAGCGAGCATCAGCTTTCTGTCATGCACGACGCCGGCGGGTCATCAAAGCCAGCCCGACGCCTGCGGCCAGAAGTACTGCGCCGATGCCGGCCACCAGGAACGGAACTCCTCCGGTGACGGCCAGCGGTGCCGGCTGGGCCTTGGGACCAACCGGGGTTTCAGCCGAGTCCGTGGGTGAGGAAACGTCGCCATCGGGGCTGGCTGCTTTGGCCCCGGCCACGTTCCGGATCGGCTGACCGGACTCCACATCCTTGGTCTGCACCTTGTAGGCAGCGGTGCAGGTTACCGTTTCTCCCGGGGCGAGGCTCGTCGTCGGGCATTCGATGGTGACGCCGGCGTTGCCAAGCATCGGATCATCAACCACGACGTCGTTCAGCGTCACGGTCCCGGTGTTGGTCACCGCGAACGTGTAGTTGACCGTTTCCCCGGCGTCGGCGAGGTTGTCGCCGTCGGCATCAACCAGTGCAGCAGACTTGTCGATCACCAGTGCAGCAGCGTGCGGCACGTTGGTGGTGGTCGAGTCTTGATTCGAGGTGGTGGGCTGGTTGTCGGGGTCGGTTCCGGTGGCCGTGGCCACGTTGTGGACCTTGCCCGCATCCACATCAGCCTGGGTGAGCACATAGGGCGCAGTTGCCTTGCAGTGAGTGGATGCACCCACAGCGAGATCGGCGGCTTCGCAGGTCACCGCACCGGCCAGGGGATCGTTGACCGTGATCCGGCGGACCGGCACATTGCCATCGTTGGTGACCACGAAGGTGTAGTCGATGGTGTCTCCGGCGTCGATGATGCCCGAGGCGTTGGCGTCCTTGATGGCCCCTGCTGATTTCTCAAGGGTCAGGGCCGGGGCCTGCTCGGTGACTGGAGTGTTGGTGGTATCCGGGTCGGAGACAACCTTTTCAGTGTCGGGGTCCATGCCCTCGGCGTGGGCGGTGTTACGCACTACGTGTGCTGCTTCATCGGCTGACGTCACAACGTACGGTGCATCGGCGGCACAGTTGGTTGTTGCGCCGGGAGCAAGCTCCGTGACTTTGCACGTGACGGCGCCCGCAAGCGGATCCACCACTTTAACGGCGGTTACCGGGACGTTGCCGGTGTTGGTGACCGTGAACGTGTACGCGATGGTGTCTCCGGCGTCAGTGATCCCGGAATTGTTCACATCCACCGGAGCGGCGGCGAACTTCTCCAAGGACAGGGACGGGGCGGGAACCGTGACCTTGGTGGTGGTGGTGTCCGGAGGGGATGTGACGGGGTCGCCGTCGGGATCCGTGCCGGTAGACGTGGCGGTGTTGTCCACCGAACCGTGAAGCTCATCCATGTCGGTTACAACGTACGGGGCATCGCCCGTGCAGCTGATGCTCTCGCCAGGTGAAAGAGCGTTCTTTTCGCAGGTGACGGAACCGATTTTTGGATCGTTGACCTTGACGTCATGCAACGGGATATTGCCGGTGTTGGTGACCACGAAGGTGTAGGCAATGGTGTCTCCGGCGTCCGTGATACCCGAGTTGTTCTTGTCCACCGGCGTGCCGGCAGTCTTCTCGATGGACAGCGACGGCGCGGGAGCGCTGACCGGGGTTTCGGTGCTGTCTTCGTTGGAAACTACAGGCTGGTTGCGGGGATCGGTGCCCTGGGCCGTGGCAGTATTGAGCACCTTGCCGGCCGTCTCGTCTGCTTCGGTGATGGTGTAGGGCTGATCAGCTTTGCAGTTCGTGGAGGCGCCAGGGGCAAGTGATGTGGCCTCGCAGCTTACTGCGATTGCCGGGTTCTGGCCGCTCAGCAGCTTGTCATTGATGACGACGCCGGAGACGGGCAAGTTGCCGCTGTTGGTCACCAGGAACGTGTACGCGATGGTGTCCCCGGCGTCGGTCAGACCCGAATTGTTGACATCAACCGGCGTTCCGGCGCTCTTCTTCAGGGTTAGCGCCGGTGAGGACGCAATCGGCGTCGTGGTGGAATCGTCGTCCGTAGCGTCAGGCAATCCGGCTACTGTCCCGGTGGCTGTGGCCTTGTTGATCACTTGGCCCGCAGTGACATCGTCCTGAGTGAGTTTGTAGGGCGGAGCCGTGCAGGTGACGGTCGCTCCGACGGCCAGGGGGCCGGGAGGGCATGTGACTGCTCCCACCAGGGGATCGTTTACGCTGACTGTTTCCAGCGGGACGGTTCCGGTGTTGGTGACGTCAAAGGTGTAAGGGACAGTTGAGCCGGCTGTGTTCCCGCTGGGGGCACCGGCCTTCTTGTCGAGGACCAGATCCGTGATTCTTGCGGCGTTCGTGAACGTGCAGAGCACAGCAATTCCATCGGATCCAGCTGCCGGCATGGTGAAGCTGCCGCTGGTTCCTGTGCCGCTGGAGATAGGAGCACCGTTGTTTTCATTGATGCACGACCAGCTCGAGGCGTATCCCACGCCCGTGCTGCCGGACTCGGAAAGGGCATACGTGGTGCCTGTGCGGCCGAAGACCGGGCCTACTACCTCGCCGGGCTGGTCCTGAAGTCCGTTCTCAGTGCCAGCGGTGGTGGCTTGAACGCCGGTTACCGGTAGACCGTCACCCCTCAGGGTGAGCGTGGCCTGGTCGGCAGGGGTGACGCGGCCGTGCGGGAAGTCCTTCTTGACCGTGATGGTGTTGGGGGTTGCACAGGAGCCCAGGTCCACGGAACCGGCCTGGGAGAAGGGCTTGGAACTCAGGACTTCGCCGGAGATGGGGTCCACTTGGCGGAGCGTGTCCGAGCTGCCCAGGTAGACCAGGCCGTCACCACCAAACGCGATGCCGTTGATGGGCTGCGGGGTGGCGATGGAGACCAGCTGGTTGGCCGTCACGGCAACGGGTGCGCCGGCGGCCGTGGGTATCTCCTGCTGGATGACAGAGAGGATGCTGTGGGTTGACCCACCGCCCATTACGTACAAGCGGCCCTGTTTGTCGAAAGCCCAGTCGCCGTTGGCTCCGGCGTTGGGGATGTCACCGCTGGCCACCAGGCCGATTGAGACATTGTTGACGGTGTCGAACCCGTAAACGCGGATCGTATTTCCGGTGAATCCGCCGTAGTAGTAGAAGCCGTTTTCAGGATTGATGGCGCCGTGGGTGACGGGAGTTCCTGCTTCGCCCGCGCCCAGTACCGAGGTGGTGTTGGACGCCCGGTCGTGGCGGTAGATGGTCCGGCCTGTGTCGTTGCTGTTGGGCAGGACGCCGATGGCAGCACTGCCATCGGCTGCGATGCCCAGACCATTGAGGTTTTGGTTGGACCCGGCAATGGTGAAGTTCCCGACGCTGGTCTGCGTCCCTGTCGCGGTGTTGACGAGCCACAAGTTGCGGTTGCCGCTGCCCTGGACCGAGTACACGGCCCCACAGCTCAAAGCATCTGCCGCTGTGGCCGGGCCTGCCGACAATGTCAGCGCACCTCCGGTAAACAAACCGGCGACGACGGCGCTGCTCGCCAGGAGTGCCAAAGCCTGCCTGCCGCCGCGCCTGCCTTTACCGGTCCGTGGCCGGCGACGGGCGGGAAGCCCGGCTGGCCTGTGTATATGTCGTTGATCTGCACCGACGGCGGGACCTGTCGTCCCGCCGCTGAGTCGGTTAGTGCCGTCAGCCAATTACTGCACCCCTTTTAAGGTGTCCGGTGGGAGCAGAGCCTTCCGCTCCCAGAGATTCGGGCGCTCCGTAGCCGTTAGATCCTGCACGCAAGAGCCACCCCCCATGACCCGGCGATGGGCATCACCGGGCCGTAAACTTCTACTTCCGTAGCCCGCGTCTGGGCGCGCGCCATCAACAATTCGGTCTGGTTTGCCTCCCAAAGCCTCTTTGATGCCGTTTCGGCACAACTGTGATGCGTCCGGCTAACCGGCAGGCACACAGGAGTCAGCGCCGTTACGATGAACGGTTCGCCGATGAAACGGAGTCAGGGCACAAGCCCTTCAAGATGTATACGGCTGTCACTTAAAAACGTGACGCGGGAATTCGAAAGTTTTTTTATTCAGTCCTTGTCCGGGGACCACGGGCAGTTTCGGAGTGGAAGCTACGGAGTGCAGAACCACCACCACCAGGGGCAGGGTTCCCCTGGTGTGACGGTAGGAGTGGGCGTGGGTGTTGGCACACTTGTGCTGGTCGGCGTGGGGGTTGGTGCCACAGTGGGTGTTTGCGTTGGCGTTGCCGTGGGGCTTGGCTGGTGCGTTTCGCTGGGGCTCGGCGCAGGAGTGGCGTTTGTAGGCAGGGGTGTGCTCGTCGGCAGGGATGTCGGGGAGAAGCCCGGCGTGGGACCGGCGATGGTCGGCGCTGCCGTGGTGCCTTGTTGTGGGTACCTGGGTTCCTCCCTGCGGGTGGTCTCCGGCGTCGAACCGGCGGGGGAGTCCGTTGGAATCGGGCGGATGGATACAGGCAGCGGGACTTGGAGTGCTTCGGCACGTGGCTGGTCCAGTGAGATCACCGCGTAATCCGGACTGACACCTGCCGGCGGCACCCCGGCGCTGCCCGGCCCAGGGCCGCCGTCCGCTGGGGTGCCTCCTGCCGGAGGCGCGCCAAGGGGTCCCGCTTCGGCTGGAGAATTCGCCGCATCCGTAGCTGACGGGGTTGAACCCACGCCTGTCGCGACGGCGATAGCGCCGGTTGCCACGCAGGCAACCACGGCGATGGCGGCGGCCCACGCCCCGATTCCCATTCCAGCGGAGTGCGCTGCGGAACCGGTGGTGGCTTGGGCTCCGGGAAGTTGTGTGCCTGTCGTGGCGGGCAAGGCTACGGCTCCGGAACCAATCATCACGGGCACGGCGGCCGGTCCCACCAGCCAGGGCGCGACGGCCCGCCGCATCGTGGACCGAACATCCATCAGGGCCGTGGCAGCTGAGGTGCAGGCGAGGCATTTTGCGAGGTGCTTCTGCAGCCGCACGTCTTCAAACGGAGACAATCCGTCGACTACCGACTTGGCCAGCAGCGGCACATACGGCTTGCACGTCTCATCGAGGGAGGAATCCACGTAGGCCTCCAGATAAGCCAACCGGAGTCCCTTTCGGGCCCGGGCTGCAATGGCTGAAACGGCGTTGGGTTCGAGGCCCAGCAGCGGCCCTACCTGGCGGGGCCGTTCGCCTTCGACGTCCACATGCCACAACACGGTCTGCCAACGGGCCGGCAAGGACGCGAAAGCAGCGCCGGCCAGTTCCCGGTCCTTCTCGTGCAGGATGTCCTCGTAGCCGTCCTCGTCGTGGGGCAACTCCATCGGCTCCTCCACGAGTTCGTGGCGTGAGCGTGCTGTCCAATGATCCGCAGCTGAGGTCTTGATGGCCCGCAGGAGATAGGGACGGAAGGGGCCATCCGGTCCGTTTCCCCGCTGGATGGCATGAATGACCTTGAGGAAGGCCTCGGAGCTGACGTCATCGGCGTCGAAGCCGTTGCCCAATAGCTTCTTGGCGTAGGAAAGCCCGGCAGCGGCATGGCGCCGGTAAAGCTCTTCGATGGCCGCGGCGTCCTGGCCCTGGACGGAAGAGATCAGTTCTTCGTCCGATGGGTTCTCCGGAGTTTTCCCGGTATGCCCGGTCACGGCTTTTTACCGGTGAAAGCCTGGCTGGGCCTGCCCGAAGGCAATAAAAGGTGCTTGCGTGTGTACTTCATCGTTCTGTATCGCCCCCATAGCGTTTTCAAAACCGGCTTTAGCGGAAACGGCAATTGCGCCTGTTTCCGGACACGACAGCGCGTTTCCCATCAATGGGATTCCTGGCATGGATATTGGCGAGCCGTTTGGACCCCTCCAGGCTCTTCTGCCCGCTGACGCGTAGCCGTTCTTCCTGCATCCTATACGAGAAGCATGAATGCGAAATTGGGCCGAATTACGCAACGGACCGGACTCCGGAGTCATGGTGGTGTCCGGGCGGTCGGCTTGGTGACCCGCACCACATCCGGGGCTTACCCGGTCTACACTGGGAAGGCGGCGCACGCTCCTGGAACGTGGTCCGGGCAATTCGATGGTGAATTGGAGGAAACTGCATGCCAAGTGTCACTGCCGCTGCAGCGCGCATGGATGGTCTGAGGCTTTCCGCGCCGTCGGAGTACGCCCGCATCCTTCGCAAAGCCCACGAAGCCACGATTTCCGGGCGTCCTGATCCCCGCATCCCGCAGTCCCTCCTGGAGTCCTGGCAGCGCTCCTTGGCGTTGGGGATCAATCCTGAGCGGCACAGTCCTCTGCGTCGCCACGAGGTGGAGGATGCCCGCAAGCTCGGCGCCGGCCATCCCTTGGCCCCTGTCATGCCGGCGCTCACGCAACTTCTTGCGGACGAATCCGCTGACGGCCGGCACCTCCTGATCGTCACGGACCAGCTGGGTGAGGTGCTGTGGCGGGTGGGCAGCAGCCATGCGCTTCGACAGGCCGATTCATTGGAGTTCGTTGAAGGGGCGGACTGGTCAGAGTCCGGGATCGGCACCAATGCCATCAGTGAGGCCCTGATTACGGGGGCACCGGCCCAGCTCCTTTCAGCCGAGCACCTCGTGCGTTCCCATCACGAGTGGGCCTGCACCGCGTCTCCCATCCGTGACCCGCACAGCAACCGGATCCTCGGAATCCTGGATGTATCCGGGCCCATCGACTCGGTAACTCCGGACAGCCTGCGCATGGTGCGTTGCGCCGTCCGGCTGGCCGAGGAGCTTTTGCGTACCGCCGGTCCGCGCACACCTCATGCGGCTCCCACCCGTGCAGACAAAAGAACACCCGCAACGCTGAAACTGAACTTGTTGGGGGACGCCCCGACAGCAGAGGTCGACGGCGGTGTGCGGCTGCCGCTGACGCTCCGGCGTGCTGAAATCCTGGCTTTGCTTGCCTCACGTTCGGGTGGTTGGAGCGCTGACGAGTTGGCCTACCAGGTGCATGGCGAGGATGGTGCCGCAGCTTCCGTCCGCACCGAGATGCACCGGATCCGCGCCGTCCTGGGGAATGTCCTGGAGGCTAACCCCTATCGCTTTGCGGCCGGACTGACGGTGATAACCGACGTCTCCACCGTGACCGAACACCTGCGGAAGGCCCGCATCGCCGAAGCTCTCCAGGCTTACAGGGCTCCGCTCCTTGCCCGCTCAGGAAACCTTGCCATCGAGCTCCTCCGCGACGAACTCAACGCAGCGATCAGCGCATCGGTGCGCGCCACCGGCGACCAGGACCTCATCCTGCAATGGGGCTCCAGCGACATGGGGGCCGACGATTTCGAAGCGTTGGCTGCCGCGCAGGCAGCGGCCGGCAATGATCCCCGCCTCGGAATGCTGCAGGCGAGGATGGCCAGGCGCGACCGCGAATTCCGGGCGTAGCGGGACCCGGAAAATGCACGACGACGCCGCCCGCCGCGTGAGGCGGGCAGCGCCGTCGTCGACGTGTTCCTGTCAGCGGCGCCTGCGCGCCCGGGGTGTGAGTTCGTGCGCGCCGTAGCTGTTGTCGTCCGGGTTGACCGTGACGCCGGGTTCCACGATCTCATCGATGCGGTCCAGGACGTCTGCGGTGAGGGCGACTGAGGCCGCCGGAAGATAGGACTCCAGCTGTGCCATGGTCCGCGGGCCAACAATCGCGGAGGTGATGCCGGGATGGTTGATGACAAAGGCAATGGCGAGCTCTATGAGGCTAAGCCCGGACTCTTCGGCCAGTTGCGCCAGGTCTTCAACGAGATCGAGTTTGCGCTGGTTCGCGAACCTCGTCATGTCGAACCTGGCGCTCGGACGCGCACTTGATGTGGGCGAAGATGCTGAATCTTTCCGCCATCGACCCGAAAGCCAACCTCCGGCAAGGGGACTGTAGCTGAGAGTGCCCATCCCATGGCGCTGGACGGTGGGAAGGACGTCTTCTTCTATCCCGCGCGCAAGAATCGAGTAAGGCGGTTGCTCGGTGACGAAGCGCTCCAGGTTCCGTTCCCGCGCCGCCCATTGTGCCTCCACGATTTGGGATCCTGAGTAGGACGAGGAGCCGATGTAACGGACCTTGCCCTGCCGGACCAGGTCCGTGAGGGCACCCAGCGTTTCCTCCACATCGGTGTCGGGACTGGGGCGATGGACCTGGTACAGGTCGATGTAATCGGTGTTGAGGCGGCGCAGGGAGTTCTCCACCTCGCGGATGATCCACCGGCGGGAACCGCCACTCTGGTTGGGATCGTCAGGGTTCATGGGCATGAAGAACTTGGTGGCGAGAAAGACGTCGTCCCGCCTGCCCTCGATTGCCTTCCCTACGATTTCTTCAGAGGTGCCACCGGAATAGACGTCAGCGGTGTCGATGAAGTTGATGCCGGCGTCCAAGGCCCGGTGAATGATGCGGATGGCGTCGGCGTGGTCGTTGTTGCCCCAGGAGCCGAACATCATGGCACCCAGGCACAGGGGGCTGACCTTCACGCCGGTTCGTCCCAGAAGACGGTATTCCATAGCGGTTCCTTTGCTCGGTTCTAGGCTTCGGGGATGACCATGGCGAAGCGCTCTTCGCGGGCTACGTCAGGGTCCGGTCCATTGCGGACGCCCGTGTCCAGGGCATCGATGGCGGCAAGTTCTTCCGCGCTGAGTTCGAAGTCGAAGACGTCGAAGTTCTCGGCGATGCGTGCAGGGTTGGTCGATTTCGGAATGGCTGACCGGCCCTGCTGCAGGTGCCAGCGAAGCATGACCTGGGCAGGACTCTTGCCATGCTTGCGGGCAACATCGGCAATGGTGGGGTCTTCCATGACGTTCCGGCGGGCTTCGCCCCAACCGGGGTAGAACGTGATGCCACCGATCGGTGACCAGGCCTGGGTGAGTATGCCGTGCTCCGCGTCCGCTTCCTGGACGTCCCTTTGGATGAAGTACGGGTGCAGCTCCACCTGGTTGAGTGCGGGGACGATGTCCGTTGCGGCCAGGAGCTGCTTCAGGTGGTGGGGCATGAAGTTGCTGACGCCGATGGCACGCACCTTTCCTTCGGCGAGCAGGCTCTCCAGTGCTTTGTAGGCGGCGATGACCTTGTCGAAGCGGTCCGGAGCGGGCTGATGCAGGATCAGCAGGTCGAGGTAATCAACGCCCAGTTTGGCCGCGGCCTTCTCCCAGGCGTGCCGTGTCTGCTCGTAGCCGTAGTCGCTGACCCAGACCTTGGTTTCGATGAACACCTCGGACCGGTCCAGGCCGCTGTTGCGGATGCCTTCGCCGACTTCCCGCTCGTTGCCGTAGGCAGCGGCCGTGTCGATGTGCCGGTAGCCGGTGGCAAGTGCAGCTTCCACCGCCGCTGTTGTCTGCTCAGGGGGACTTTGGAAGACACCCAGGCCCAGGGCGGGCATCGTGACGCCGTTGTTGAGAGTAAGTTCGGTATTCATGTTTCCCATGGAACAGCACTTCCAAGCACTCCGGGAGTAACTCTTGTTCAGGGTAATGTCAGTGCCTCCCACCCCGGGCTGGCCCCGCGTAGCGTAGAGCCATGACACTCAGCGACGACGTTCGCAAATTCCTGACCTCCCGCCGTGCACGGATCACGCCGGAAGAGGCCGGCCTGCCCGCATACGGAGGCAAGCGCCGGGTGACCGGACTGCGCCGCGAAGAGGTGGCGATGCTCGCCGGCATGAGCGTTGACTACTACATCAGGCTTGAGCGCGGTAATCTCTCGGGCGCCTCGGACAACGTCCTGGAGGCGCTCGCCCGGGCCTTGAAGCTTGACGACGCCGAGACGGCCCACCTTTTTGACCTGGCCCGCTCCACCGCGGCGTCGCCGCGGGTTCGCCGCAAGAGCAGTCCCCGGACGGTGCGTCCCAGCGTGCAGCGCGTCATTGATGCCATCAGTTCGGCACCGGCTTGGGTCCGCAATGATCGCGGTGATGTCCTTGCGTCCAACGAACTGGGCCGCGCTCTCTACATGGACATGATGGCTGAGCGTCCCGGTCCGCCGAACAGTGCCCGGTTTACGTTCCTCAATCCGAAGGCCCGTGAGTTCTTCATCGATTGGGAGCGCAGTGCTGACGACATCGTCGCGGCACTGCGCTCGGCCGCGGGCAGGAACCCCTACGACAGAGACCTCAGCGATCTCGTCGGAGAGCTTTCGACCCGCAGTGAGGAGTTCGGCACGCGGTGGGCCCGGCACGATGTGAAGTACCACCGGACCGGACGCAAGCGTCTCCACCATCCCATCGTGGGCGATCTGGACCTCAGCTACGAGGCCCTGGAACTGGCGGCAGATCCAGGGCTGCGGATCAATGTCTACACCGCCGAGGAAGACACGCCCTCCGCCGATGCCCTGAAAGTACTTGCCAGCTGGGTCGCCACCCAGCGTGAAACGACCAAGGCGGCTGTCAACGAGGAGCAGTAATCCGCCGGCGCTCCTGGCGCCGGCGGATATGCCCAGGGGTGGACCTACCTAGGGATGGACGAGGATCTTCACCGCGGTGTCATTGTGGTGGATGAGCGTATTGAAGCCTTGCTCCACCAGGTCTTCCAACGCAATCCTCGCCGTGATGAAGGGCTCCAGATTTACCTTTCCCTCCTGGACCAGCTTGATGGCCTCGGCATGGTCCCGGACGTAGGCTATGGTGCCGCGCAGATCGATCTCCTTCAGCACGATCTTCTGCATGTCCACTGTCGCCGGCCGGCCCCAAATGGAAACGTTCACCACCACACCTGCGGGTTTCACCGCCGTCAGGAGCGTATCCAGCACCGCGTTGACTCCGGCGCACTCGAAAGCCACGTCCGCGCCCACGCCGTCTGTCAGCTCCAACAGCCGTGCCTGCAGATCCTCCTGGCCGGGGTCGATGACATAGTCGGCCACCCCGCTGGAGATGGCTTTGTCTTTCCGGGCCGCACTGAGTTCGCTGATCACCGTGGTGACCCCCTGGCTTTTCAATACAGCGGCCGTCAGCAGCCCGATGGGTCCTGAGCCACCCACCAAGGCAACGTCTCCGGGCTTGGCACCGCTGCGGGCGACCGCATGGTGGGCCACGGACAGGGGCTCGATCAAGGCGGCTTGATCCAGCGGGATGTTGCCGACTTTGTGGACCCATCTGGTGTCCACAACCACCATGCCGCCCAGGCCTCCACCTCCGCCGGAGAGCCCGATGAAGCCCATTTTGGTGCAGAGGTGATAGTTCCCCGCCTTGCAGGGCGGACACTCGTCGCACACGAAATAGGGTTCGACGACTACGTTGTCGCCCACCGAGAGCGCCTGGACACCCTCGCCAACGTCCACGATTGTTCCGGAGAATTCGTGGCCCATGGTCACCGGGGCTTCTTCCCCCGAGAGGGGATGAGGGTGTCCGGGAGCAGGGACAAAGATGGGCCCTTCCAAGTACTCGTGGAGATCGGTTCCGCAGATGCCGCACCAGGCCACTTGGATCTTGACGGTGCCGGGCCGCACCTCCGGCTCCGGGACGTCGTCGATCCTGATGTCGTTGCGGCCGTGGAATCTTGCTGCTTTCATAATCGGCTCCTTCAGCGGGTGTGGTGGGATGGTTGCAGGCTGTACACGGGGGTGGGGAGCCCTTCCATCCGGGCTTTCAGCTGCAGGGCGAGGTACTTGGAGTAGTGCCGGCTTTGGTGCAGGTTTCCGCCGTGGATCCAGAGGTTCTCCACGTTGGTGGGTTTCCACATATTGCGCAGTTCTCCTTCCCAGGGCCCGGGGTCTTTGGGGGTGTCGGAGCCGTACCCCCAGCACTTGCCCACTTGGTCTGCCACTTCGGGTGAGACGAGGTCGGCGAGCCAGCCGTTCATGGAGCCGTAACCGGTTGCGTAGATGATCACGTCGGCTTCGAGTTCGTCGCCGTTGTCCATGATCACGGCGTTGCCGGTAATTTTGCTGACCTGGCCGTTGGCGAGCTTCACGCGGCCGTCGATGATCAGCTGCGATGCGCCGACGTCGATGTAGTAGCCGGAGCCGCGCCTCAGGTACTTGAGGAACAGGCCGGAACCGTCCACTCCGAAGTCCAGCTCAAATCCGGCGGCTTCGAGCTGGGAGTAGAACCCGGCGTCGCGCTTTGCCATTTCCTGGTACACCGGCACCTGGGCCTCCGGAAGGATGCGGTAGGGCAGGGAAGCGAAGAGGAGGTCGGCCTTCTCGGTGGTCACTCCGCTGGCCAGTGCTTTTTCGGAATAGAGATCGCCGAGGGCCAGGTCCATCAGGGATTCGCTCCGGGCGATGTGGGTGGATGAACGTTGGACCATGGTCACGTCCGCTCCGTGCTCCCAGAGGTCCGCGCAGATATCGTGGGCGGAATTGTTGGAGCCGATCACTACAGCTTTCTTGCCGGTCCAGTCTCCACCGCCGGGGTGCTTGGAGGAGTGGTATTGCTCCCCAAGGAAGGAGTCGGCGCCGTCGAAGACCGGGATGTTGGGGTAGCCGGAAACGCCCAGTGCGAAGACAAGCTGCCGGGGACGCAAGGTGACCCGTTCGCCGTCGCGGATGACGGTGACCTCCCACGTACCGCTTTCCTCATCCCACCGGGCTTTGGTGCATTCGGTATTGGACCAGTAGTTGAGCTCCATGATGCTGGTGTAGTGCTCAAGCCAGTCGCCGATCTTGTCCTTGGCTGCGAAGACCGGCCAGTCGTCGGGGAAGTTCAGATACGGCAGGTGGTCGTACCAGACGGGGTCGTGCAGGTGGAGGGACTTGTACCGGTTTCGCCAGGCGTCGCCGGGACGGGCGTTCTTGTCCACAATAATGGTGGGCACGCCCAGTCTCCGGAGCCGTGCACCGAGGCCGATGCCGCCCTGCCCGCCGCCAATGACCAGGGCGTAGGGCTGGTCCTCATAGCCGAGCCTGGCAGCTTCTTCCTCTTTGCGTTCCAGCCAGGACTTCCTGCCTTTTTCGATACTGTGGGCCACCCCTTGTTCGCGGTAGGGGCCCTTCTTTTCTTCGTATCCTTTGAGCTCCTGCATGGTTGTCAGCAGTGTCCAGCACTTTCCGTTGCGGAGCCGCAGGTGTGCGTAGCCCTTTCCTTGCAGGGTCTCGAAATTGACCCAGGCTTCGGGGTTCATGGCGTCGCCCGCGGCGTCCTCGGCCAAGGCCCAGTTGGATGGCTGGACATCGCCGAGCACGGCCTCCAGCATGTCCTTGATCCCGGCCTTGCCCTCAAGGGTCTTGAGGTTCCAGGTGAAGGAGACGAAGTCGCGCCAGTACGATTCGTCATCAAACAGCGCCAGTGCTGCTTCGATGTCCCGGCTGCGCAGGGCTGCGTCGAACTGCGCCAGCCAGGTTTCCATAGCACCGTTGGGTGTGTCAGGCATGATTCCTCTTTCCGTTGCTTGCGAGTGGACACCATCCGGCACATCATTCGCTGGAAAGTGGCCCACGTCACAAGTAAAGGGCGGAGGGGGTTACAAGAGGGTTACACGGGACGTTGGGGGTGAAAGCGACCCTCCAACAATGGAGTACTCGCTCTTCAGCTTCGTGGTCAGGCGCTCGACGTTCCAGGGGACTCGCGGGGGAGCGATCGATGGCGGCAATGTACGACGGCGGATGCGTCACCGTCCGCTGGTGCCCGCCCAGGGTTAGGCTGGGGTTTCATAAGTTTTGGGGGAATGAATGAGACGTGGCTGGACGCTTTGCTGCGCAATGGTCATCCTGGTGGCCTTGTCCTCATGTGCCCGGCCCGGCATCGAGGAACTGGGACGAAGCGCCATCCGGGACCGCGCTGCAGAGGGTATGGACTGGTTCATCGGGTTTACCGCGGCCACGGATACGTCCGATAGGGACGCCGTGCGCTCAAAGTTACAGGGAAACAGCGTCACTTACTCGTTCGGTTGGGAGGCCGACGGCAACTTCCATGCCGACCGGTACTTCCGCGAACACCTAACCACCAGTGGGGGTTGGTGGGCTGAACAGCGAACTGTCAGCGCGTGTGTGCGATACACAGCAAAACCCGGAGGGCCGGTGATGGCATCCGTGGCCTGTCCGGACAGGCTCCCGTTCACGGAGCGGGTCGACGAGCAAGTCACCATTCCTTGAGCCGGAGCTGTCGGGTGTTAATCGCTGTTGGCCCGCTCTTTCAGCCGTAGAGGACGGAAGGGAGGGGAATGCGCCCCGCCTAAATGTTGAACGGCTTGAGCACTACCATGACCACGATCGCCAGGACGATATCAAGGACAGCCAGCACGATCCCAGCAGTGGCCTTGACGCCTTGGGTCTCGGCTTTGCGGGCAAAGATAAAGGCCGCGATGCCCAAGGGAATTCCCAGGATGAACATGCCGATGACGCCCAGGATGATTGAGGTCTTCTTATAAGACTGGCCGAGCCTTCGTTGAATCTCGGTCTCGGTGGTGTCGGTTGTAGTAGTCACGGTTTGAAGGATAACCCGCGTGCACCCTGAGTCTTGCAGTCCGCGTCGCTCAGCATCCTTACCACCCCCACCCGAAACCGCCCTATCCTTAATTGATGAGCCACTCCGCCGAATCGACCATTGCCTTCGAGGGCCACTTCGCCCGCGACTTCCCCGAGCTGGCTGTTCCGTGGCGGGCGGAGGAGGCCCCGGATCCGCAGCTTCTGCTGGTCAATGAACCACTCGCCGTCGAACTTGGCTTTGCCCCTGGTTTCCTGCGGAGCCCGGAGGGCGTGCGGCTGCTGATCGGCAACGCCCTCCCCGAGGATGCAACCCCGGTGGCACAGGGGTATTCCGGGCACCAGTTCGGTTTTTATTCGCCCAGGTTGGGGGACGGGCGCGCACTGCTTTTGGGTGAGGTCGCCGACGCTGACGGGAAGCTACGCGACGTCCATTTGAAGGGTTCCGGCCGGACGCCATTCGCGCGGAACGGCGATGGCCGGGCCGTCGTCGGACCCATGCTGCGCGAGTACATCGTCAGTGAAGCGATGCACGCCCTGAATATTCCGACCACCAGGTCCTTGGCGGTCGTCGCCACGGGCCTATCGGTCCAGCGCGACACGGTCCTCCCGGGCGCGGTCCTCACCCGCGTGGCGAGCAGCCACATCCGGGTGGGCAGCTTTCAGTACGCGAGGGCCGGCAACGACATCGAACTGTTGCGCCGCCTGGCCGACCATGCAATCGAACGCCACCACCCGTCGTCGAGCACTGAAGACAATCCGTACCTCGCCCTGCTCAAGGGCGTCATAGCGGTCCAGGCGCGGCTTGTAGCCCAGTGGATGCTGGTGGGTTTCGTCCACGGCGTCATGAACACGGACAACATGACGGTGTCCGGCGAAACCATCGATTACGGTCCATGCGCCTTCATGGACGGGTTCGATCCCGGTGCGGTGTACAGCTCCATCGATGAGCAGGGCCGGTACGCCTACCGCAACCAGCCGGTGGTGGCCGAGTGGAACCTGGCCCGGTTCGCGGAATCGCTGGTGCCTTTGATCCATGATGACGAGGAGCAGGCGGTGGCGCTCGCCGTCGAAGCGCTCGGCGGTTTCCGGCAGCAGTACAGCGCTGCCTGGTTCAGTGGCATGCAAGCCAAGCTGGGGCTTCCGGAGGGAATCGACGACGCCGTTGCCTCGCCTTTGGTGGATGACCTGCTGAAGCTGGTCCAGGAGGCGCGCGCCGATTACACCTCGTTCTTCCGCAACCTCGGCAAGGCGGCCCGCGGGGATGCCGAGCCCGTCCGCGGCGTGCTTCTCGATCTCCCGGCGTTTGACGACTGGCTGGAGCGGTGGCGGGCCCAGAAGCCCGACGCTGATGCCATGGACCGGGTCAACCCGGTCTATATTCCGCGGAACCACCTTGTGGAGGAAGCTCTCGCGGCTGCGACGAACGGGGACACGGGCCCGACGGCGGAACTGCTGGAGGCGCTCAGCTCGCCTTATTCGGAACGCCCTGGACTGGAGAAGTTCGCGGCTCCGGCGCCTGAGAGTTTCGGCCCGTACCGGACTTTCTGCGGCACGTAGGTTAAATGCCAAGGGGAAGCGACCCGGCTGGGTCGCTTCCCCTTGGCATTGTCCTTTGCCTTTAGCTCCAGACGGCCCTGACTACCATGTCTGCACCGGCAGCCAGGTGGTTGCCGGTGTGCCCTGCATCCAGAACACAGACATCCTCTGATTCAGGCGCGCCTGTTGATACAAGGCATTCTGCTGCCCTGAAGCTAAGAAGGTCTACGGGGAGGCTGTCGCCTATTCGAAGTTCACTCATGATGCCCTTTTGCTTGGTCCGGGCATCGCAGTACGTCACGCTGGCCCGGGGTGTGGAGATACAACTTTTCTAGCGCCGGACTTCATCAGCGTTAACTCCATACTGCCTTGCCGCGGAGGGTTCCGTCTACGCAGGCCCCTGAGAGCTAGTGGAAGGGGGTGTCCCGCACGATTGCCATGAGTTCGTCGCGGAGTCCCTCGGAGTCCAGATTGATGGTGGAGAGCACCGAGTTTTCCTGGCCGTGGGACTGTTCCAACAGGTCAAGGCCCAATGGGGTGATCGACACCAGTTGGCTGCGTCGGTCAAAGCGGTTGGGTTCTTTGAGGATGTATCCGCGGGCTTCGAGCCTGTTGAGGAGCGGGCCCATGGTCTGCGCCTGCACGCGGACGTTCTGGGCCAGTTTTCCAGGGGTGATGGGCCCACCGGTTGCCACGGCATCGAGGGTGAGCACTGCCGGATAGGTGAGGCCAAGTGGGCGCAGTTTTTCGTTCCATGCCAGCTCCACCAGTCTCGCTGCCGTAGACAGCAACCGGCTGGTTGGCCAACGGTCCATATCAGGCATTCAGGCACCCCCGGCCTATCGCAAATAGTCAGCTTGCTTACTATGCTACATCAGCCGTTGGACGTAAGGGCGGTGGTCAACCGGCGACCCTGAATTGTTCAAGTACAACAAGCGATGAGTCGGTGATGGTGAAATCCTCGCCAAGCTCCGCCTTCATTGGCTCTGATGACCAGAATTCGGTGTGGCCGACCAGCCAATCTGTGACCGTAACGTACCCCTCTCCTTCGGCCAGCACGTGATCCAACGGAACATCGCGGAGTGGGACGATCCGGACCGCGGTAGTGTGAATCACCGCCACCCTCTGTCCATCCGAATCGATGACCGCACCCCTGTTCCCGACAACGGGCAGCGGTTCGTTGCCGACCTCGTATTCGTGGAGAAGGGAAGTCGTAGCAGTCTTGCGGCCAGCCAGGATCGCACTGACCAAGCGATCGCGAAGTGGCCCGGGGAAGGCGAATTCAACGATGGGGAGCTGTTCATGCATACGAACAGCTAATCACTAAGTCAGGAGAGCTCGAACGCCGGCCGTCCGCCGCTGCGCTCGTCGCTGTGCACTTGCAAGGCCCGGCGCATGGCCTGGCGGTTCTCTTCCACCGCTTCGAGGTTGCCGGCCACCCGGTAGAGGTCCGCGGCCCACTGGAACTCGTCTGCAGCGGCACGGAAACGGGCTTCGTCGAACAGGCGGCGGCCAATGTGGTGGCGGACGTAGGCTTCCTCGTCGGGTGTCCGCACGGTCCGGAGCGCCTTTTCGTGAAGAACTGCGGCATCGTGCCAGCGGTATTGCCGTTGGTAGACCCGGGCGAGAATCAGCAGCAACTCGCGGCGGTCGGGGGAGTCGGGTAGAAGCTTGAAGCCTTCGTCCAGGGCTTCGGTGTCCCGGCGGAGCAAGCCCAGGTACCTTACGCGCTCCATGGGCGGACAATCGCCGGCCAGTGCAGCTTCCAGTGCGGCGCGGTCGATCACCACGTCGCGGAATGTCGAAGGGTCAGTACGCCAAAGACTTGCAGTATCTTCCACCGTGATGTGCCCCCCATAGGACTGTTACGGAGCCGACTGTGTTGCAGCCGCCGTCGATGGCAAGCTGCGGAAGTCTCCATAATCTCATGAAGTGACCACCCCGCAAGCCAATCGTCAGTGGAGCTGGCTGTCAGGGGGAGTAACCCGCCAGGAGTGGAACGGAACGGTGAGTCCGGCGCGGGTGGGGGCGCAGGTGAATGGGCCGGCGAAGGCGGCCAGCTCCGGGGCGAAAGGGACCACGCGCACCAGTTGCAGCGGGCCGGTCCCCGCCGCGGCCCGGATGGTCAGTGCGTCGCCCGAGCGGCTGATGCGCACACGTACCCGGCCGCCGTTCCATTCCGGGACCGGCGCCAAAGACCAGTCCGAGAAAGGGTCGGTGACCACTGCGCCCAGTTGAGCGGCGCCGTCGGCGAATTCGACGCCCGCCTTGACCCAATGCCCGGCGCTGACGCGGACGAAAATCCCCGCCTGGTCGAACTGCTGCGAGAACGCGGCGGTGAACTCAACCTCCATGGCGCTGTCCAGCGGAAACGGGGCAAGCAGCGCGTGTTCGGTGTCGTGCACGAAACCGTAGGAGGTGACGCGCCAGGCGTCGCTGCCTTCGGCTGCGGTGACCAGCAGGTCAGTTCCATGCTCGACGACGGCGGCCGGCTGGTTGGTCCACTCGCCGCGGCTCCACGCTAGTTCCGTACTCACAGTGCTCCTTGTTTCCCGCGATCAGTGACTCCACTCTGACACATGGCACGACAGTGCCAATTGCGCGGGTACGGGTAGGTAGCTCCTAGTGTCGACGGAGGCAAAAGGCAAGTACCGATTACTCGGGCGCAGGGCAGATAATTGTTCTTTACTAAGTCCAGCGGATCACCGCAGGGGCGGAGACCGTTACGTAGGAGGTGCAGGATGGAACAGATTGAGTTGGACGACAGCGTCCTCCGTCTGGAAAAGGGTGTCCTGCATCTGGTGTGGAACCACGGCGTGCGCATCGAAGCGGGGAACGCCCGTGCGGCCGTGGATGCCGTCAATAGACTTGCGAACGGTCGGAAACTCCCGCTGCTGGTGGACATGGCTGCCACTGGGTTCCTGAGCCGTCGGGCGCGGGAGGTCTTCGAGGAGCCGTGCGCCGCGTCCAGGATCGCGTTACTGGGAGAGAGCCCGGTGGACCGCACCGTGGTCCAGTACCAGCTTCACACCAGCAAGGTTCCGTGCCCCACCATGTTTTTCACGTCGCGACTGGAGGCGTTGGGGTGGCTGGCTGAAGCTTCCACTGCTGAGGGTACGTCTGTTTCTGCCGCTGTCTGAGCCTCGGCCAGGTGCCGCATAGGTCTCGCGCAGCATGTCACTCCCCGGTATCCGGTGGTGCCTATCAGTCCTCGAAGTTGAGCTTTCCGTCGCTGCTCCCGGTTACCCTTTCAACAATCTCTTCGGCTACGACGCGGAGTTTCTGGTTTCGGTGGCTGGAGGCGGTGGTCAACAGCTGGAACGCCTCGTCGTGTCCACAGCGGTTCTGGGCCATGATCACGCCGCAGGCAAGGTCAATCACTGTTCTGCTGGCCATGGCAGCCTTCAGGTCCGTGTTCAGCTGCTCTGTGGCTTCGATCCGGATAGCAAGGCGCAACGTGCTTCCGGCAACGTCCGCGAAATCGGTTGCCTCCCTGATGACGTCCTCGGTGAACAGTCCCGGCGCCGGCGCGAAGAAGTTCAGAACTGCCTCCGAGGTTTCGCCCAGCATCATAGGCACCCCGAGGGCGCTGTGGACGCCTTCTGCTGCAAGGAGCCGGCTGTACTCGGGCCAGTCGATGTCAGTTTCGACGTCGGCCAGCAGCACCGGGCGCCCCTTGTCCAGGGCTTCCAGGCAGGGACCCTCCTTGAGGGTTTGTTCAATATGGTCCAGGTGCACAGCCTTCTCACTGCTGCCCGCAACGGTGGCTGTGCGTTTGCGCCGGCGAAGTGTCACAGCACAATCGATACGGGCTCCGCTGGCTTGGCTGATGGCAGTTGATGCGAACCGGGTCAGGCCATCGAGGATTGCCTTGATGTCCGCGGAGCCAGCCACCAGCTCGTGGAGCCCGCGGATGTGCTCGGTAGGGTCAAAGGTCTCCATGCGCCTAATGGTAGGCCACTCCAGCCGCGCCTGCTCCCTGCCGCAGCCCCCTATCTCCCTGCTCTGGCCCCCTAATGCTGTTGTGCGCGCAGAGGCTCAGGATGGTGCGTCTCCGGCGGGCAAACATGCTGCGGGAGCGTCGGCGAAGGTGAACCAGTCCGGGAGGGCCGCCGTGTACGCCTCGCGCACCTGGGGATTTTTGGTTGCCGTCCAGTCCACGGTGGCCTTCACCTCAACCTCGTTCTTGTCCCATTCGAACCAGTTGATCATTTTCAGGGCGGGGTAGTCCGTGGGGATGGCCGGATCGAAGAGCTGACCCCACCAGGCCTCTTTAATGGCCAAAGCGTCGGCACCCTCGCCTGATGCGACCGTGAGGGCCGCAGTCTCAGGAATGGCCACGGGTTTGTTCCGGGCGGTCCCGTACTCGGTATAGAAGTCCGGGACGGCGAGATCGTCGCCGCCGGCACCGTTGTAGTTGCCGGTCAGTTGCTGAAGGAATTTGCCCTGTTCGGGAATGACGTTGGCACCCCAAGGGTAGGTATTGCCCCAGTGGTAGAGGGACATGCCCACCCAATCCACTGCATCATCCCCGGGGTAGTAGGGGGCGTAGGGATCGTCAACGCCGGTGACTTCGCCATCTTTGTTGGTGTCCAACGCAGCGAACTCCGGTGTTCCGGCTACGGCTTGATACTTACCGCCGCTAAAGGGGTATCCGCCGCCATAGTTCGGCGCCCACATCATGGCGCTTCCTGCGGCCTTTGCATGAACTGCTGTGGCCACGCGCTGATAGGCGGCCACGTAGGCCGTGGGTTGCTGGCCCCAGGCATACCAGGACCCATTCATCTCGTGGGCGAACCGGACGATCACGGGAACGCCTGCGTTGTTGAATCGGGCCAGCATGGTTGATAACTCGACGGCAACCTCCGGTGTGACGGAAGTCAACCCTTGCTTGGGCTCGAGGGTGAGCAGCATCGTCCCGCCGTTGGCACGGATCTGCTCGAACGCGGCTTCAACGTTCCCTCTATCTGTCCCCGACATGGGAAAGTCGGTGAACGTCACCGTGACAGCGGGCCGTTGCCCAAGGTTCGCCGCGTATTGCTCAAGGGTTTCGTGCTCCCAGTCCAGATTCACGCCGGCCAGAATGCCTTCAGGTGGTGCCGAAGGAAAGGCGGCCCGGCACGTGGGGAGCGGCGAAGTGTTGGAGCCTGGCTGTGGTCCAACGCAAGCGCTCAGGGAACTCCCCAGCAGGGCCGCGCCAGTGACAGCAGCAAAGAATTTACGGGCTCCCCAAATCATGGCTTTCAATGTAGCAGCGCACCTGTAGCATCATCATCATCACCGCATTCCCGCGTAGAGGAGCCGGAAGCCATGTCTGAGATATCCGATGGAACTGCCACCACTACCAGCAAGACATTCAGTCGTGAGACGCGGGTAGCCACTCTCATCGACGCGCCTCCCTCCACGGTGTGGGGGCTGTTGACCGACGCCGGGAATTACCCCACGTGGAATTCCACGGTGGTGTCAGTGGACGGTGAGATTGCCCCGGGATCGAAGATCGCCTTGGTGTCCACGTTGGACCCCAGCCGCACGTTCAAACTCAAAGTCAAGGAATTCCAAGCGCCTGCCAAGCTCGCCTGGGGTGACGCTCTGGGAACCCGGACTTACACCATCACCGAGACCAACGACGGCCGGTCCCGCTTCGAGATGGCGGAGAAGATAGGCGGGCCCGTCTTCCCGCTCTTCGCCAATAAGATTCCGTCCTTCGACGCCAGTTTCACCCGGTTCGCCGCAGACCTGAAAGCGGCTGCCGAAAAAGCTTGAGAATGACGACGGCGGTGCGGGCACCTGCCGGACTCAGGGGACAAACCTGTAGCCCATCCCTGGCTCGGTGATCAGGTGCCGGGGGCTGCCCGGTTCTTTTTCGAGTTTTCGGCGGAGCTGGGCCATGTAGACGCGGAGGTAGTTGGCTTCCTTGGCATAGGCCGGTCCCCAGACTTCCGTGAGGAGTTGCTGCTGGGTGATGAGCTTGTCCGGGTTCCTGATCAGGATGTCCAGGATGTTCCATTCCGTGGGTGTCATCCGGACGTCCTGGCCCGCCTTGGTGATTTGCCTCTTGCCCAGGTCCACTGTGAAGGAGCTGGTCTCAACCCTGGTGATCTCTTCGCTGGGTTCGGTGCTTCGGCGCAACAACGCCCGCAGCCTTGCCAGGAGTTCCTCCAACCCGAAGGGCTTGGTGATGTAGTCGTCGGCGCCTGCGTCCAGGGCTTCCACTTTGTCGTTGGAGCCGTGCCGGGCGGAGAGCACCAGAATCGGTACAGCACTCCATTCACGAACTGCAGCGATGACGGCGTTCCCGTCCATGTCGGGCAGGCCGAGGTCCAGGATCATCACCGCGATGGGCCGTTGGGCGGCGGCGCGAAGAGCGGACTCTCCATCGGTGGCGGTCACCACCGTGTATCCCTGGCCTTTCAAGGTGATGGCGAGCGCCCTGACAATGTGGGGGTCGTCGTCCACGACCAGAATGTTCACTAGGGGCCTTTCGGGGCAGGCAGTGCGGTAACAGAGGGAGCCGCGGGGCGTTGCGGCAGGTCCGGGGCGGGACCTGTGGAGAGGGGGAGCCTGATGAGCATGGTGAGTCCGCCTCCGGGTGTTTCTTCGGCGGTGAGTGTGCCACCCATGGCCTCTGTGAATCCTTGGGCTACGGCAAGGCCCAGGCCCACTCCTGTGGTCGCGGGAACATCGTCCAGCCGTTGGAAGGGCTGGAACATTTTCAGGACGTTGCTGGCCGGGACGCCTTGGCCGTGGTCAATGATGCGCAGTTCGCCGGCGGGCCTGCCGTCCAGGGTTGTGGTGCTGAACCCTCCCGCGGCGCCGGCGATGACCACCTCGGAGTCAGGGGCGTATTTCACGGCATTTTCCACGATGTTCGCGATGACCCGTTCCAGCATGCCGGCGTCGGCGTCCACTTCGGGCATGTTGGGTGGCAGGTCCACCCTGACCCGTCCAGGCGCGATGCCGTGTAGGGCGGCGGGGATCACGTCGTACCAGCGCAGGGGCTTGATGAGGGCGTTGACGGAGTCTGAAGTGATGCGGGACATGTCCAGCAGATTGCCGACCAACCCGTCCAGCCGGTCCGAGCATTCGTCGATGGTTGCCAGCAGTTCCTGCTCTTCGTCCTCGGTGTACTGCACGCCAGGCTGGCGCAGCCCTCCAACAGCGAGCTTGATGCCCGCCAGAGGTGTGCGGAGGTCATGCGAGACGGCCCTGAGGATGGAGGTCCGCATGGTGTTGCTTTCGGCCAGCCGCGTAACTTCCCGGCGGGTGGCGGCGAGCTGGCCACGTTCGAGCAAAGCGGACAGATGCGCGCCGAAGGCTCCGAGGAGCCGACGGTCGCTGGCGGGCAGTATCCGGCCGCTGAGGACCAGCCTGGTGGTGCTGTCCACCTGTTCAATGTTGTCGACGTCGTCCTGGTCACCTTGGGTGCTGCCCGCGGCAGCGACGCGGCGCCATTCCGGCTCTGCTGGGGACGGCCGGAGCTGCCGGTTGTCCGCGGCGGAGGAAACGTACAGTGCCGCGCCGTGGACCTGGAAGACTTCCAGTGCTTGTTCCAGGAGATCCTGCACGGGGTCTTCTGCGGTTGTTGCCCCGCGGGTGAGGTCTGCCAGGGTGGCTGCTTCAGAGCGTGCGCGTGCTGCCTCCTTCGAGCGCCGAGCGGAGAGGTCCACCACCACAGCCACCGCGGAAGAAACTCCGGCGAACACCAGGAGGGCCAGGAGGTTCTGTGGGTCACTGATGGTCAGTGTCCCCATCGGCGGAATGGAGAAGTAGTTCACCAGGACGCTGCTCCAGAGCGCACCCAGAAGGGCGGGCCACAAGCCACCCACCAGGGCAACGGCTACCGAGCCGCTGAGCTGGATCAGCACTGCCGTGGCAATGTTGTGGGTTGGGGCCGCCGCAAGCACCAGCTGCAGCAGCACCGGAACGATCACGGCCATGGCAAAACCGACGGCTACACGCACACGCCCGAGGTCGCGTTTGCGGGTGCGCTCCAGGCCGCGGCCTCCCAGGGGGTGGGAGACCATGTGGACGTCGATGTCGCCGGATCCTCTGACGACGCGGCTTCCCACGCCACCGCTGAGCAGGTTCGCGGGGAATTTGCGGCGTGATACTCCCACCACGATCTGGGTGGCGTTCACACTCCGGGCGAAGTCCAGCAGTGCCTTGGCAGGGTCTTCTCCGGAGACGGTGTGGTAGCTGCCACCGAGGTCCTTGATCAGCGTGCGTTGGGCTTCCAGGTCCTGGGGGGACTCGGCGGCCACACCGTCAGCGGCCCGGACGTGGACGGCCAGGAGGTCACCGCCGTTGACCCTCTTGAGGATCCGGGCGGCTCGCCGGATCAGTACTTCGCCTTCGGCGCCCCCGGTCAGCCCGATGACGATGCGCTCGCGGGCAGGCCAGCTTTCCTCGATCTGGTTCTCTGCCCGGTAGCGCGCCAATCCTTCGTCCACGCGGTCAGCGAGCCAGAGCAGCGCCAATTCCCGCAGTGCTGTCAGGTTGCCCACCCGGAAGTAATTGGACAGGGCAGCGTCGATCTTGTCGGCATCGTAGATCTTGCCATCGCCCAGGCGCTGCCGGAGCAGCTCGGGCGAAATGTCCACCAGATGGATCTGGTCAGCGCGGCGCACGACGTCGTCCGGGACGGTTTCGGCCTGCTTGACGTCGGTGATGGCGCTGACAACATCGCCCAGGGAGGCCAGGTGTTGCACGTTCACCGTGGACAGGACATTGATGCCGGCGTCCAGCAATTCCTCAATGTCCTGCCAGCGCTTCTGGTTCCGGCTCCCGGGAATGTTGGTGTGGGCATACTCGTCCACGACCGCGGTGTGTGGGCGCCGGGCCAGGACCGCGTCCAGGTCCATCTCTTCGAAGGTGCTTCCCCGGTACTCGATGGACCGGGTCGGCACGATCTCCAGCCCCTGGGTGAGCGCTTGGGTATCGGCGCGTCCGTGGTGCATGGCGAAGGCCACCACCACGTCCTCGCCGCGGCCCAGCAGTCTGTGGGCTTCTTCGAGCATTGCGTAAGTTTTGCCGACGCCCGGTGCTGCCCCCAGAAAAATCCTCAGTGTTGCCCGCGCCATGTCCTCATTCTTCCACTCGGGAACCGAAGCTACTCACGGGTTCGCGGCCAGCCGGGCGACGTCCAGATTCAGCAGGGTCACGTTGACCGATGGCTGGCTGAGGAAGGCCTCGAGCCCGCTGCTGGTCTGCTGGTCCACCAAGGTCTGAACGTCGCCGGCTTCGAGTCCGTGGGCTTTGGCAACCCGCTGGACCTGGAGATCCGCGTAGTCCTTTGAAATGTGCGGGTCCAGCCCTGATCCGCTGGCCGTGAGGGCATCAGCCGGAATGTCGGCTGGGTTGGCGCCCTCCGCTGCCGCGATAGCTGCACGGTTGCTGTTCACGGCGTCCAGGAGTTTGGGATCGTTGGGTCCTAGGTTGCTGGCTGAGGACGACGCCGGGTCCCACATGACGGCGGACGGCCGGGCGTGGAACCACTGTGGGCTCTGAGTTCCTGATTCGTCCGCCATGGTCTGGGCTATGAGCGCTGATGCTGCCGGCCGCCCGGCGGAGTCCTTCACGATGGATCCGTTGGCCTGGAACGGCGCAACCAGCTGCCCTGCGCCGAAGACCACCAGGGGGTAGAGCAAACCCAGCACGATGGTTGCCAGCAGCAGGAACCTGACTGCGGTGCCTGCTTGGCGAAGGTATCCGGAAATGGTGTTCATGGGTGGCTCCTAGCCGATGCCTGGGATGAGGGACAAGACCAGGTCAATGAGTTTGATTCCGAGGAACGGGGCAACCAGGCCGCCCAGTCCGTAGAGCAGCAGATTCCGGCCCAGGGCCTGGTTGGCTGACACTGCCCGGTACTTCACGCCCCGCAGTGCCAAGGGGACCAGGACAATGATGATGAGGGCGTTGAAGATCACGGCTGACAGAATCGCCGACGCCGGACTGGCCAGCCCCATGATGTTCAGCAGTCCAAGCCCGGGGAAGGCTGCTGTGAACAGCGCCGGGACAATGGCGAAGTACTTGGCAACATCATTGGCCACAGAGAACGTGGTCAAGGCTCCCCGGGTAATGAGCAGCTGCTTGCCGATCCCCACAATGTTGATCAGTTTGGTGGGGTCCGAGTCGAGGTCCACCATGTTGGCTGCTTCTTTGGCCGCCGGCGTGCCGGAGTTCATGGCCACTCCCACGTCGGCTGCCGCCAGGGCCGGAGCATCGTTGGTGCCGTCTCCGGTCATGGCCACCAGGCGTCCTTCACTTTGCTCCCGGCGGATGACGTCGAGTTTGTCCTCGGGCGTGGCTTCGGCAACGAAGTCGTCGACGCCGGCCTCCGCCGCGATCGCTTTGGCCGTCACCGGGTTGTCGCCGGTGATCATGACCGTTCGGATTCCCATGGCGCGCAGCTCGGCGAAGCGGGCTTTCATGCCCGGCTTGACCACATCGGAAAGGTGAACTGTTCCCAGAACCCGTGCGTCGCCGTCGTGCGCGCTTTCGGCTACCAGCAGCGGGGTGCCGCCTTGGGCGGAAATCTCCTGCACGCGGCGCTGGACTTCAGCCGGGAGGCGACCGCCGGCGTCGGTGACAAAATGCCCGACGGCGGACGCGGCGCCTTTGCGGATGAGGCGGCCGTCCAGGTCCAGCCCGCTCATCCGGGTGCTGGCGGTGAACTCCACAACCGTGATGTCCGAGTAGGCGGTGCGCAGTCCGGCGAGGTCGGGACCGCCGATACCGCGGGCATCGGCGAGCTCCACGATGGAGCGGCCTTCCGGTGTTTCGTCGGCCAGGCTGGAGAGCCGGGCGGCGGCGGTGAGTTCATCGAGCCCGACGTCATTGGCCGGGAAGAAGTTCACGGCACGTCGGTTCCCGTAGGTGATGGTTCCGGTCTTGTCGAGCAGCAGCGTGGTGATATCGCCGGCTGTTTCCACTGCCCGGCCGGATGTTGCCAGCACGTTGTGCTGCACCAGCCGGTCCATTCCCGCGATGCCGATGGCCGGAACCAGCGCGCCAATGGTGGTGGGGATGAGGCAGACCAGCAGCGCAACCAGCACGATGGGAGACGGAGTGGCGTTCGCCAGTGACGCGAAGGGCGCCAGTGACATGGTCACTACCAGGAACACGATGGTCAGTGAGACGAGCAGGACGTGAAGGGCGATCTCGTTGGGGGTCTTTTGCCGGACGGCGCCCTCAACCAGCTTGATCATCCTGTCGATGAACGTCTCTCCGGGCTCGGCGGTGATGCGCACGACGATCCTGTCGGAGAGGACCTTGGTTCCGCCGGTCACCGAAGACCTGTCGCCGCCGGACTCCCTGATGACCGGTGCTGATTCGCCGGTGATGGTGGACTCGTCCACGCTGGCCAGGCCTTCGATGATTTCGCCGTCGGAGGGGATGACGTCCCCGGCTTCGCAGATGACGACGTCGTTGAGCTTCAGGTCAGTGCCGGCCACCACTTTGGTGGTTCCATCGTCCTGGCGCAGCCGTGCCGTGACACCCTGGCGGCTTGCCCGGAGGCTGTCCGCCTGGGCCTTTCCGCGGCCTTCGGCGATGGCTTCGGAGAGTGTTCCGAACAGCACCGTCAGCCACAGCCATGCGGTGACTGCGATGCCGAAAATGTCCGGCTTCACGGCGCTGATCACGGTGCAGGCCGCTGCTCCCACCAGCACGACGAACATGACGGGGGAGTGGACCATTTGCCGGGGATCGAGCTTCTTGAAGGCAACCGGGAGGGCTGCCCGCAGCGAGGCGGCATTGAGCTTGGCCGGTGCCTTGGTGTGGTGCTTGTGTTCCGGTGGAACGGGCGGAGCGTCAACGGGGTGGCCGGGTTTTTCGGACTCCGCGGCCGGGGCCGTGCTGGAGTTGGTCATTTGGTAAGTCCTTCTGCGAGGGGGCCCAGAGCCAGGGCGGGGAAGTAGCTGAGCGCGGTGAGGATCACGGTCACGGCCAGCAGGAGTGAGCCGAACAGCGGGCCGTGGGTTGGTACCGTGCCGGAGGAGACCGGGATTTTCCTTTGCCGTGCCAGGGAACCTGCGAGCGCAAGGACCAAGGCGATGGGAAGGAACCGGCCCAGCAGCATGGCGAGCCCCAACAGGGTGGAGAGGTAGGGGCCGGAGCTGGTGATGCCGCCGAAGGCTGAGCCGTTGTTGTTGGCACCGGAGGTGAAGGCGTAGAGCAGTTCGCTGAACTGGTGCGGTCCTGATGCCGGGGCATTGGCCATCACCTCCGGTAGGAGTGCCGAGACAGCGGCGAGTACCAGCACCAGGGTGGGGGTTACCAGGATGTAGAGGGCTGCGATTTTCATTTCGCGGGGGCTGATCTTCTTGCCCAGGAATTCCGGGGTCCGCCCCACCATCAGCCCTGCGATGAAGACGGCGATGATGGCCAGGACCAGCATGCCGTATAGGCCGGATCCTGTTCCGCCGGGTGCCACTTCGCCGAGCATCATGTTCAGCATCGCGACGCCGCCGGCCAAGGGGGGCAGCGAGTCGTGGGCGACGTTCACCGCTCCGGTGGAGGTCAGGGTTGTGGACGCGGCGAAGATGGAACTGGCCGCCGGACCCAGGCGCTGTTCGAAGCCTTCACCCAGGCCGCCGGCCGCCGCCGTCGCCGTTCCTTGTGCGGAGGAGACGGCCCAAGCCATCAGGCACGTCGAGGTCAACCAGAGTGCGCCCATCACAGCGGCGACGGTGTAGCCCTGGCGCTGGTCTCCCACCATCCGCCCGTACATGTACGGCAGTGCGGAAGGGATGAGGAGGATGAGGAAAACCTGGAACAGGCTGGTGAAGACGCTCGGGTTTTCGAAGGGGTGGGCTGAGTTGGCGTTGAAGTAGCCGCCTCCGTTGGTGCCCAGGACTTTGATGGCTTCCTGTGAGGCCACGGGACCGCCGGGAATGGTCTGCGCGGCGCCGGTGGCGGCGTTCGTGACGTCGGTGGACCAGAAGTTCTGCACGACGCCGCCAATCACCAAGGCGATGGCCGCTACGGTCGCGATGGGCAACAGGATGCGGAACGAAGCGCGGGCGAGGTCCACCCAGAAGTTGCCCAACCGGTCTGTTGTGGTCCTGACGATGCCGCGGATCAGGGCCACGACCACCACGATTCCCACCGCGGCAGAGAGGAAGTTCTGTACGGCGAGCAGGCACATCTGGACGAAGATGCCCACGGTGGCCTCGGGAACGTATGTTTGCCAGTTGGTGTTGGTGACGAACGAGATCGCCGTGTTCATGGCAACCCAAGGGTCCACGCCCGGCAGGGAATTGCTGCCCGGCAGCACGCCTTGGAGACGCTGCAACGCGAAGATCACAAGAATGGAGATCAACGAGAAGAGCAGAACGCTGCGCAGATATACAGACCAGCTCTGTTCAGTCCCGGCGTCCACTCCGGCCAGGCGGTAGAGGACCTTTTCAGGCTTTGAGTGTTTGGTACCTGTGAAGACCCGGGCCATGTACACACCCAAAGGCTTGTGAAGGAGAAGCAGTACCAGAACCAGGACGGCTATCTGGGTGATGAAGGATGCAGTACTGAAGACCACCCGGGGTCACCACTTTTCCGGGTTGAGGAGCACAGCCAGCAGGTACCCTGCAAGGGCCAGGCCAAGGATGAACAGACTGACCCACATGATCGCGTCCGCGTTCATCGCCCACTCACCGGGCCTTCGCCGTCCACCATCTTGCCCAACAGGTGGGCCACCCACATCACGATTCCCATGCTCACCACAAGAATCACCACAACAGCCACGTCGGCCACTGGAACGTCCTTTCATCAGTGCCCCGATTGCGGGGCTGATGACAGTCAACTCCCGCAAAAGTGCTGAAAAGACGTTCCTTACGGTTCCTTAATGCGGACGTGGGAAATCTTGATGCGCTCTTAACGCGGGGGCGTTAAGGATTCGTCAAGATCTGCCCGCTTCCCGCCGATCCATAGCTGATCGGTGCTAGCTTCGGCACGGAAGCCTACCCACTAGGAAGATCGGGCATGACTGAACGCTCCCTCATCCGCCGCAGCCCGCTGCAGTTGGCTGTTGCTGACCAAGGGCAGCGCTTGGTGTCGGGGCTGCTGCATCCGGTCCGTCTGGTGCCTCTGGCTTTCCTGGCGGTGATCATCGTCGGCGCGGGCATGCTGATGCTGCCGATATCGAGGACAGGCGATACCGGCGATATCGTCACCACAGCTTTCTTCACCGCGGTGTCGTCTGTGTGCGTCACCGGTCTTATCACCGTTGACACTGCCACGTACTGGACGCCTTTCGGGCATGGGGTGATCCTGGCACTGATTCAGGTGGGTGGCTTCGGAATCATGTCCCTGGCAACCTTGCTGGCTTTGTTTGTGCGGAAGACCATTGGCCTGCGTGGCCAGCTGGTGGCCCAGTCCGAGACCCACACCCTGAACTTCGGCGACGTGAAGTCCGTCCTTTTCAAGGTCCTCAAGATCATGGCTGTTTTCGAGGCGTGCACGGCGCTCGTCCTGACAGCACGTTTCTGGATCGCTTATGACGACAACCCCGGCACGGCTCTCTGGCATGGGGTCTTCCACGCGGTTTCCGCCTTTAACAACGCCGGCTTCGCCCTGTACAGCGACAACCTCATCGGATTCGCTGAAGACCCCTGGATCATCGTCCCCATCTGTGCCGCCATCGTTGCTGGAGGACTGGGTTTCCCGGTGATCATCCAGCTGTTCAGGACCGGTCTCAAGTTCAAGAACTGGACCGTTCATCTCCGGCTGACCGTCTACGGTTCTTTGTTGCTGCTGGGCGCGGGCATAGTGCTGTTCGCGGCCTTCGAATGGAACCGCCCGGAGACGCTGGGGCCGCTAAGTTTCACCGGCAAATTGTTGGGTTCCCTGGCAGGTGGCGTGTTTCCCAGGACGGCCGGTTTCAACAGCATTGACTACGGCGTAGCCACCCCGGAAACGCTGATGGTCACCAACATTCTGATGTTCATCGGCGGCGGGAGCGCAGGAACGGCCGGCGGCATCAAGATCACCACGTTCCTGGTCCTGGGCTTCGCCATCTGGAACGAGGTTCGCGGACGCGAGCAGGTCACCATCGCGCACCGCTCCATCAGCTCATCCACCCAACGACAGGCGCTCACTGTGGCCTTGCTGGGTGTAGGGGCCGTTGTCCTGGGGACACTGCTGCTCCTCATGGTTACCGACTACAGCCTGGAGAAGGTGCTCTTCGAAACCATCTCCGCGTTCGGCACGGTAGGCCTAAGTACAGGAATCACCTACCACCTGCCGCCCACCGCAGAATGGGTGCTGATGGCCTTGATGTTCACCGGCCGCATCGGCTCCGTCACCGTTGCCTCAGCCATCGCGCTGGCTTCCCGTCCGAGGTTGTTCATGCTCCCCGAGGAACGGCCGATCATCGGTTAGGCACCGGGAATTACGACGGCGTTGCTGCCGCCGGCTTTTGCGTGGGGTCTTCGGCGGGTGTCATCCCAAGGAGGAAGTCCTCGTACCCCGAACGGACTACCCAAGTGAGCACCCTGGGGTGACGCGCTCGCCGCCGGGACAAGCGAGGCTGGATACAGGGCGCACGGCGCGCACTGGGAAGGCATGTTTGAAGAGGGCAGTAAAGAAATTACTCGTGACAGTCTCTGCGATTGGGGCCGTGGTGGCGCTGGGGTTGGCGACCACCAGCGTGGTGAACGTAGTGGCGAGCAACTCCGAGAGCAGCAGGATTGAATCCTATGGTCAGCGGGTGGAGGTGGACGGCAGGAAGATCAACGTCCTGGTGACCGGCAGCGGCATCAAGGACGTCGTCCTGTTACCGGGCTTTGGAACGTCATCGCCTGTGCTGGACTTCGCACCTCTGGTCCGCGATCTTTCCAAGGACCATCGGGTGATTGTGGTGGAGCCCTTGGGCTACGGATTGAGTGATGGCACTGACCGGGACCGGACTACCGAAAACATCGTGCAGGAAGTTCATGGGGCCCTTCAGGCTCTCAACGTCAATCGCTACATCCTGATGGGACACTCCATCGCCGGTCTCTACGGCATCGACTACGCCAACCGTTACCCGGAGGAAGTCAGCGCCTTTGTCGGCATTGACACCTCCGTCCCGGGGCAACCAGGCATGGATACAGAGTTCCCTACAGGCATGATGTCTGTCGCGAAAAACCTTGGCCTGCTCCGGCTGATCACAGCTGTGACCAGCTCCGACGACAACCCCGTTTATACCGAATACGCGCGTGAGCAGATGCAGATGCTCACCAACCGGAATTCGATGTCTCCCACGTACCTGAACGAGATGGCCCACATTTCCTCGAACTTCAAGAACGCCCTGGGCACGGCATTCCCGAAAGATCTGCCGCTGCTGCTGTTTGTTGTTGCGGAGAACAAACAGACCCCGGAGTGGCTTGACCTGCATCGGGGCCAGGCTGCCAGCGTCACTGACGGGACGGTAGTGCCCCTACCGGGCGAACACTACCTCCACCACACGCACGCGGGGGAGATCGCGGATGGGGTTAGGAAGTGGGAGGTGGGGCGGCGGTAGCGTATGCCTTCCTGCCAGCAGCGGGGCGAGCGTACGCTGAGGCCATGGAGTCCGAAGTCAGGACCGTATCTCTGAACACCGGGATCAGTGTGCCTTGTTTCGTGCAAGGGAACCTGGAACAAGCAGCCGACGACGGCGGCGCCCCACTTCTGCTTCTGCACGCTTGGGGCGAGTCCTGGCGGAGTTTTGATCGCCTCATTGCTTCGCTTCCTGAATTTGTGATTCTCGCGCCTGATCTGCGAGGTCATGGTGCGGCCGACAAACCGGCAGACGGCTACTCGCTTTGTGAAGTTGTTGAGGACGTCGTTGCCGTGTTTAAGGCATTCGGAGCCAAACAGGCACATGTCCTGGGGTCATCCAGTGGTGGTTACGTCGCCCAGCAACTCGCTGTCTCTCATCCGGAGCTTGTTGCATCCTTGACGTTGGTAGGCGCGCCGCTGACTCTCCACGGAAGGCCGCCCTTTGCGGCCGAGGTGGAGCAACTGACGGATCCGATCCCAGAGAACTGGGTTCGTGAGTCTTTGGCCTGGTACAGAATGTTGCACACTGTGCCGGCCGCATACATCGAGGACCGGGTACAGGACGGTCTGGCCATGCCAGCCTCGGTTTGGAAGACTTCACTGCGGGGATTCTGCGAGGCCGTTCCTCCGACGGAGACCGGCGAGATTTCCGTCCCGACGCTGATGCTTTGGGGCGCCCACGATCACCTTGTGCCGAGACAGCATCAGGAAACCCTGGTTGGCCGTATTAAGGGCGCACGAGTGCATATCTACGAGGGGACCGGTCATCTGGTGCTTTGGGAGTGTCCGGCGAGAGTCGCCGAGGATTTGAGGAGCTTCCTCGGAGGGCTGTCCAAACGCCCGTAAGTTCGCCGATCGTCTCGACGTAGCGCGATACCGTGGTGCTGCCCCTACCCGGCGAGCACTACCTTCACCACACGCATGCGGGAGCGGCGCCCAAGCCCCTGTCTTACGCGTGAATCCCAGTCGCGGCCTTGGCCGCGACCTGCACGCTCTGCCATCCCCGTCTGGCAGCCGCCACGGTGGTGCCTCGGACAAAGATGCCCTTGTTGAGCAAAATGGCCACCAGTGTCGCATTGACTATGTCTTCGCGAATTTCGGTCAGCCAAGGGCCGCGGATAGTCGGCATTACTGGCACTCGTGCCATCACAGTGAGGTAATGCCCCCCGACGAAAGCAGCGACCAAACAGAAGGCACCCGTGACCACAAGTTTGACGAGATCGTTTTGGTTCGTGCTCACGACGTATGCCGGCGGAGCGATCAAGGCAATGATGAGTCCAATGCGCAACAGAAGGATCTTTTGTGCAAGGCCAGAAGCACGTCTGCGACCCGTTGTAGCTGCCAAGCGCTTATCGCGGATGCCTTGCGCTTTCAACCGCCATTGACGTTGAGTCCCCAGATGCACGTTCACAAGGGCACGTGCAGCAGCTAGCTCCTCTGGATACTCTTTCCTGAGCGCCGTTACCGAAGGATCTGGAACCTCCGACCAGGCGCTCTCCAACCGGCGGTCGATTGCAGCAGTCATATCATCCAAGCTCAAGCGCGCTGCGCCCTCGGCGGCTTCTTCGACTCGGATTGCTGCACCTGATAGGGAAAGCTCTCCAGAAGCTTCCTCCCGGTTCCCGTAGCGCGGCGATCCATCGGATAAATGGTAGTCGTTGCTCATAGATGTCCCTGGCTCGATCGCCAGGTTCCGAAAACTCGAAAGGTGACCATGGCGCGCGCGGCACCCTGCCGCCCAATACATTGTGAGCTACACGACCAATGTGTAGCGCGAATTGACGAATTCGTTACGGCCCCCCTGAGCGTGCCCTACGCGCTTGCCGCCAACGGGACTTCCGGCCATCCATCGCATCGTGCAGTTTGGACCCGCTATGCCGGCAACGTTGTGCTCTAAAAGAGCTACCCGGAGGAGGTGAGTGCATTTGTGGCATCGACACCTCCGTTCCCGGGCAACCGGGCACCGATACGCAGTTCCCCACGGGCCTGATGTCAGCGGCGAAGAACCTTGGCCTGCTCCGGGTGCTCACAGCTATCGGATTCGCGGACGACAACAATCCCGCCCACTCGGACTAGGCAAATGATCAAATGCAGATGCTCACCAACCGGAACTCGATGTCGCCCACGTACCCCAACGAGATTGGAGCATATAGGCTCCAACCTCTAGGGCGCCCTGGAACCAGCTTCCCGAAGAAGCTGCCGCTGCTGCTGTTCTCGGTTGGGGGCAACCGACCTATGTGGTTGGATACACCAAGCCGCGTAGACGGCGCGTGTAGGTTCTCAATGCTCGGGCAGCGTCCCACAAAGGCGCAGTACGAACGGTCCACTTTAGCGCCCCTATAAGTTCCTTGTCGTTGATGCCGTTTGCTTTCATTGCTTCAAGGTTTTGCTTAGCGAAAACGGCCGAACCGTGTTCAGCTCGAAATGATCGGAGGCGCTTAACGTCGATTTCGTCAGGAAGCGTACGGCACCTTCCCAGGGCATCCACAACACGGAGGTTCACCATCGTGCGGATGCACTTCTCGCACGTTCCACAATTGAAAGCACCACCCGGGTTCTTCCAACAGATGCGCAGATGGTCCATTGCTGCATCGTTGTCAGCTATTCTCGCGACCTTTTCCGGGCGCGTAGCGAACTCCCCATGATGCTCGAAAGTAACCACTGATGAACTCCAAAGCGCATCAAGATCCGGGTGTGACCCCCAAGGGAAAAGGTCGTCGACGTGGTAGCTAGCCGGGACAATCACCCGCTCAAGCACATCGCCCAGCAGGAGTCCTACGGTAGCCATTGCTGCGCCGTGGTAGTGGGTGCCCCAGTCGAGAATACCTTCCGACATTTGGCGGATATTAGTCCGCACTTCAATGAGTTCCTTGCCGAGCGACGCGGCCGCGGCTCGCGCTCCAGCCACCGCCTGCGACGCCAAGGCTTCATCCTCAACGTCAATATCAAAACCAGTTACGAATATGAGGTGTGTTATGTCGTCAGATTTCTCAATAGCAGAAAAAAAGGAGTCGGCTCCGCCGCTAAAGAAGCTCCCCACCCCTCTAGACCGTGTGCGGGTCTGCGAAGAAGCATGACCGCCGGCGTCGACGTTCACAAGAGACAGATCGTCGTACCATGAAGCAAGCATCTGCTGGACGCCCACCGCGTTAGTAAGGGCAACAGAGTCGTGGCACCCGTCAAGCCGGAGACCAGCACCGTATTTCATCGCCATCGGGAGAGCGGCAGGAAGCCACGCTCCGCCACTCACTTTGAGGGGAACGTTGGCCGAAACGTCGATTCGCACTGGGTCGTCCCCTAACCCGTGAATTAGGGCCGCCACAGACAACTCGTCGGTAGGCGACAGCGGCTCGACAGTGAGCGCGCGGATAGTACTAACAGTCACAATTTCCCCAAGGATCAGATTGGCATTTCCTATGCAAGTATAGGAGAAAGTACGCCGGTTATGGTTCTCGCAAAATGGCGTCCGAGACACTGACGGGAAGACCCCGGGCCTTCACCTGAAAAGGACAGGCGGCAGTGATTTGTCCTCGTCCGGAATGCCTATTCGCGTTTGGTGGCGGCTTTGATCTGCCAACCCGACCATATCTTCAGTGCGCCAGCGGACCACGATCGCTTTGAAGTCCGAGGCCGTCGCTGGCAACCGTGTGGGGTGCCCTACCCGCAAACGCGCGCACAGGATGTCCGTAATAATACGGACATCCTGTAAGTCCGACTCAGACTTTCCAGATTCGCCGCCGGACCGCATGTGCACAGTAGGGAGCTGCCCACATCACGTTTGGGCAAGAACGTGACGCGGACAGCCTGCGTCTTATACTAAGGCAACTTACAAAGACTCAAGTAATGGTCTGGATATAACCACCTATCATCTGCGAATTCTTTTGCTTTGTTCATCGCTAGGAGCAAAGGGGGCTTTCCGACGGCCGGGCTGGAGGCATGCTTGTGCTCCCCGGCCACTACAGCAATCTGCGAAGTGATGCTGCTGACTATGGATGCCCGGCAGTTCAGTCCATGGACGAAGAGGCGGTCAATGCAGGCATCAGCGCCGCCCAGATAATTGTAGATCGAAGTGAATATGCCGTTGGAAGACCACTTCGATATAGCGCCCGATCCTGAGTAGACACTTGGAAGTGGGTGGTAGGGATAGCCATTGCCGAGGAGGCCGCATCCAAATTGGCCTTCACCGAACGCTACGTCCTCAATCCGGCTGTTTCCATGTCCTGGAAAATGTCGAATCCGGACGCGCTGGGTAATCGCAGGTGACCAAGGTGCTGCGGACGTTCGCAATCTCTGAGGGCATGGGCCTAGGCGTCTACGGAGTAGATGGCAGGCAGGAGCTACAAAACCGCTGACGTGTCAGCTGCCTGACTCGTTATGACTCGCGCGTATCCGCTAGAAGAGTTGCTTCATTGTTGGCTAGACCCACCATCTCCCTTGGCTGAACCTAGACACATCCACCGCGCATGTTCATTTGAATATGAAGCGGTTAGCAGACGCACAATACAGCTTCCGATGACAGTTCCTAGCGTATTTGTGACAACATCCGTGAGGCTAGCAAAACGGGCAGCTATGAACAGAAGCTGTCCCAGTTCCATGCAAGTAGAGGTCATCAAGCCTAAGCTAGCCAGCTGCCACCATGCTTTGGCGGGCAGCGCCATGGCAATCAGAATTCCGAATGGAATGAACATTGCGACATTTGCGGAAGCCTCGATGAGGTGGTAATTAAACCAGCCGGGCACGCCATGACTATGGAGATATTTGAGCGCTGCCTCCAAGAATCCATGAAGTGGTTTGTCTACAGGCGTTGGCCAAAAGCCAACTATTGCCAGGACCGCGATGTAGACAGTGAGGACTCGTCGCCAAGGTAGAGGGTTCTTCAAGCACGCCTTCACTAAGTTCGAATCAAGGCCCAAGCGCTGACGCCTATCGATGCCGCCGCAAGAAGCCCTAGTAGGACATACTTCGGGAATCCTTGTGGTACTGAAGCCGGTCCCAGGATTGGGAAGCGAAGCTCGGTAAGCCACCTACGTCTTCTCCAATGTCGCCCCATAGTCCCTATGGATACCACAGTGAACTTGCTTGAGGAAACGAAACCGAAAAAAGAAGGGTGGTTTGCCAACAAGAAAATCTTGCCGACAAACCACCCTCAGTGGTTCAAACCTATCAGGCAGAAACCTCGGTGCTCTTCGCACGACGGCGAGCTACCACGACGGATGCCGTGCCGGCTGCCAGTGCGCCTGCGCCCACCAGGGACCACAGGATGAGGCTAGAGTCAGCGCCGGTGTTTGCCAGAGGCACTCCCCCCGTGTTTGCCAAGCCCGTACCAGTACCCGTAGTGCTGCCCGTATTGGAGAGAGCGGCGCCTCCGACAACTACCGTGACAGGGCCGACAGTGACGCCGGAGGTGTTCCCGGTGGCGGTGACGGCATAAGCGCCGGGCTCGTTGATTACGATCGAGGTCGAGAATGCACCGTTTCCATCTGCGACTGCAGACAATGTGGACGGGGCCAGTGGAATGCGTGCTGCCACCGAGAGGCTTCCAGCGGAAACACTACCGCCACTGGCGGCCGGCGTCCCCGTGGGTGTAACCGTGATGGTGATACCTTCGCCCGGTGTGAAGCCCGTGCCGCTGAAGACAAAAGCTTCACCCGGCGCCACGGAAGCGTCGGAGACGGCAACGCTGGTGTTCGGCGCTGGGTAGTTGGCGTTGCCTGCTACAGCCGGTACTGCGCCGAGAAGTGCAATGGAACCTGCGAGCGTGAGTGCTGCAAGAGATTTCCTCATGTGTGTCCCCCCTGAGACCTTTTGGTACGACGTGGTGTTTGGAGATTTCCGAGACCCTACGAGACCGTAAGTGAAATCTCATGTGCTGCCCACATAGAACTTACCATTTAATACCTGCAAGCAGCAAAGAAAATCCAAACCCGTTACAAAGGATTAACGTCGGCGTCTCACCTTATTCACAGGGGGAGGAGCTTGAGGTCTGCAGCACATCCTTGACGGCTTGGGTTGTTGGTGTGACAACCAGCTTCGGATCTGCATGTTGAACGATGTGACCGAAGTTGAAGTCCAATACAGTACTCTCCCCTGGGGCGAGCTGGATGGTGGACGTGCCTACGGCGCGCTGGCTGTGTCGCTGCGCTGCGAAGGGTATTTTTCCCCCATCCTTGACAACTGTGTCAATATTCGACTGAACGGGGCCATACGCAACTATGTTTGTCTGAACAGAGCCGGGAGGGATGCCGAACTCTCCGTCACCCGTCACGTATCGAGGCAGACTTACGGCAGCGTCCGAGGGAGCTGTGTTTGTGCTGGTGACCCGGACACTGACTTCGCGGTAGCCATCTCGTGTGCAATCCTTCACGATTTGCACGCTGCGTTTGATCCAGTAATCCATCTTGGCGCCCGTGCCATCGTTGAAGTACACGCCGAACTGCGCAGGTGATATAGCAGTGCCTGAGATCATTCCGCCGATGGGGTAGGTGCCAATGACTGACTGCTCGGCAGAAGAACCGGACCACAGGAGGATGCGACGCTCCTCGACGCCTCGGGAGAGTGCTGCTATGAGTTTTTTGGAATCTGTATTTCCTGACGCCACTGCGCCGAATATTTCTTTCGCGGCCCCGGCGAAGTAAATGTCCTGAAGTTTAGGTTCGGTGATTTTTGCGTACGTATCTGACAGCAGAGTCTGGACGACGTTTTTTTCCGTTAACTGGGCGGGCAATTTGCTGCCGATCTGCTGGATCGTGGGGTCTTTGATCTCTACAGGGCCAGTTGCTTCCAGTATGAAGCTCAGTGCGACTGCATCGACCGAGATGACGCCGTCCAGCCTTTCACCCTTGGATTTCTCCCACATCGCATTGGCCGTTTTGGCCGTCGTTGCGAAATCTGGAGTCAGGTTGACGTCCTGCATGAACTTGCCTACGCGTGCCGTGTAGATCGACTTTTGCTCAGCATCCATTGGCATAGGGGGCATGAACGCCCCGAGGGAAGTTGCGCTCGTCTGCGACTCAAGTGTGAGATTACCCTTGTCCACGCTCAGAACGGCCAAGGCGCCGGGGATGCCCCCTGTGGCCCGAGACTCTGCATTGTTTTGCATGAGCAGCAGATAACGTCGCGGGGTATCCACGCCCAACATTGATGGAGCAAGAGTGGCCGCATCGGCGGCGGTCTCAAGATCACCGTTTAGATCCGACAGTTTGCCGATGGCTTCTCTCAAGGGGCCCGAGACCTGCGGCAGTAACTGCCCGGAATCAATTGCTTGCAGACGCCGAGACGATTCCTTAACGGCGTGGGATGCGGCTTTGACGCTAGGTGCTGCGGCTTGAATGGACGCCAGATTCATGGTGCCCGGGCCAGGAGAGAGCGTCTCCCAGTTTAGGGATTGGAAAGCATTAACTAGAGGAGTTGCTCCGAGTCGAGCAACGTCGTCCGCAGATGTTGCCATCTCACTGCCGGCCTGCAAGTTAGGACCCATCCAAGGAACTAGAGACGCTGCCTTCCACAGTGGGTCATTCACGGCGTCTCGTGCAAGGCCAGTATGTCGGGTGAGTCTACCCACGGTGTCTGCTGCACCGTCGGCATCATTGGCAGCAATTTGATGTTTGAGGTCGGGCAACAAGGACATGGCGGACTGTAGCTCTGTCTTGACTGTCGCAGCTTTGAATGCGACCCAGGTGACCGCGCCTATCAGGATTACAGCTAGCCCAGCTGTACAGAGTAGCCAAGCCACCCGTCGGCGACGGCGGGAACCGCGGGAACTGCTGGGACGGTCAGGTCGCCTGCTTTGCGTCACGGACGAGTTCGAGTTTTTCTTGACCATTTGGTGTTGCCGTCCTAGTCCCTCTTTGCAGCCCGTAGTTTGGCGGCGTTCAATTCGTTCATGTCTATCCTTGCTGCAGGTCCAGCTGAAGGCACTCTACTTGAACCGTGTGCGTGAACCATTGAAAAGCATGGGACGGGGCCAACATTTGACTGCTGAATACGCACAGGCTTCCGACATGCGGGTTCGATATCAGAGGCGTGGCCGTCACACACTCGCTAAACTGCTCCGCTGCTTGTAAACACAGCCTTGAAGGTTTTGAAGAGAATTATGACGTCACCCATCAACGACCAGTTTTCGACGTAATAGAGATCGAGCCGGATGCTTTCTTCCCAAGTCAAATTTGAGCGTCCGCTTACTTGCCAGAGCCCGCTCATGCCTGGGCTTACGTACAAGCGCCTGTGCGCCGCGTCGTCGTACAGGGCGACTTCTCCATGCCGCTGGGGGCGTGGGCCGACCAAGCTCATGCTTCCCCCGAGAACGTTAAACAGTTGTGGCAACTCGTCGAGAGAGTACTTACGCAAGCTTCGGCCAATACTGGTGATACGTGGATCATTCTCCACCTTGAAAAGGGGCTTGCCCGCGGTGCCCTGGGCTTCCAAGAGAGTATGCAGCTCCGCATCAGCGTTAACCTTCATCGAGCGGAACTTGTACATATCAAATGTAGTCCCCCGAAGACCGATGCGTTCCTGCCGGTAGAGGATAGGGCCTGGTCCGCTGAGTCGTACCAAGAGGGCAATAATCATGAGCAGGGGAGAGAGCGCCAGAATGAGAAGTCCCGCAATCATGATGTCGAAAGATCGCTTTGCTACACGCTTCCCCCCTGTGAGTTTGGGGGTTGAAACGTGTATGAGGGGGAGCCCGGCGACGGGCTGAGTGTGAATACGCGGGCCAGCGACATCGGTTAGCGCTGGTGCCAAAATCATCCCGATGTCCCGAGCGGAGAGTTCCCACCCCAAGCGGCGTAGGTCCTGGGGGTGAATGTTAACTCCGGCTGAGATCGCCACGGCATCGACTTCGGTGTCAAGAATGGAGGTCAAAATGGAATCGAAGTCACTGCCGACACCAGCCAGAGGAACACTAAAAGGGCCCGAGTTCGCCCTGTCGTGGGGCGCCCCCGGAACATGTGCGGCCACCGGCAGATAACCGGCTTGGGGAGCGCGGAGCAGGGACTGAACCAGATGCTGGGCAGACGACGGACCCCCAATTATTAGCACGCGAGACATGCTTTGTCCGCGTTGCCTGTCTAGGCTGAGGTGCTGCCGAACTAGCCATCTTGCGGCCAAGAGAATCAATGCTCCCGCTGGGAACGCCAAACCAACATATCCTCGAGCAGTATCGATCTTGAGTGCATAGGAGAAGACAGCAACGAAGCCGAACAGCCAAGCCGAGGCCGCAATTACACGTTTGTACTCCTCGCTGCCAGAGCCAAGAATTTTCGCCTCTCGGCTTCCCCAGACCTCCAGCATTAGCCACCAGGCCACTGCGAGTACTGCGGAGAGAACTATATAGTCTGCGTCGCGGATGTCTTGAGTGCTGATGTCACTGAAACCGAAGCGTACGCCAAAGGCTCCAATGACAGCCCATGCGATCACCGCTGCGTCCACAAACCTGAGGCGCCTCGCGTACTTTCCACGCCACTGCGGCAGTCGCACCGCCGTATGTTCGACTGACGAAGTTCCAGATCTGGACACGCTTCCCCCCATTCAGTTGCAGATTTCTAGTGTCGGATCTGTCCGACGTTTTTTCTGTACCAGGCCACGGTCGAGCGTATCCCCGAGCGTAGATCAATGGAGGCATTCCAACCCGAACCTGAGAGTTTAGAAACATCCAACAGCTTTCTAGGTGTGCCGTCAGGCTTCGAAGTATCCCATTGGATGTCCCCTCGGTAACCCACAGCATCAGCCACTATCTCGGCGAGCTCCTGAATCGTGACGTCCTCGCCAGTGCCGACGTTCACCTGCTCAGGGCCATCGTAATTCTCCAAGAGGTGCAAACAAGCTGCCGCCATGTCATCGACATGAAGGAATTCCCGACGCGGAGTCCCGGACCCCCAGTTAGTTACCGTGGCCGCACCCGAGACTGCTGCCTCATCGTAGCGGCGTATTAGAGCCGGGAGTACGTGTGAACCTGTAGGCGAGAAGTTGTCACCGGGCCCGTAAAGATTTGTCGGCATGGCCGAAATCCAGGACAAGCCATATTGGCGCCTCATAGCCTGTACGTGCATTATCCCTGCGATCTTGGCTATTGCATACGCGTCGTTTGTTGGTTCGAGGTGACCTGTAAGCAAGGAGTCTTCGCGAATGGGCTGATCTGCAAACTTTGGATAGATGCAGGAGGAACCGAGGAATAGCAAACGCTCGGTCCCATACTCGAGCGCGGCATCCAAGACATTGACCTGAATCCGCAGATTATCGCTTAAGAAGTCCACGGGGTACGAATTATTCGCCAAGATCCCACCCACTTTTGCCGCTGCAAGAACCACATAACGTGGTTTTGTCTTGGCAAAATAAGCGAATACATCTTCCCGGTTCTTAAGGTCCAGCTCAGACGACGTTTGACCAACCAATCGGCTGAAGCCCTCGGATTGAAGTTTGCGCCAGATTGCTGACCCCACGAGGCCTCTATGCCCAGCTACGTAGAACTGCGCGTCGCGGTCTAGCGGTCGTGGTTGGAAGCCAGTGGAAGTCGTCACTAGTTTTTCCAGCTTTCCAAGTCAACGGCATCGATCCAGTGGTTACCAGCGTGCTTCAGCGCTTCGATGTCCGCGTCAACCATTATGCGAGCGAGCTCGGGCGTAGCGACGGTGGCCTTCCAACCCAACTTCTCGTGGGCCTTAGAAGCATCCCCAACGAGAGCGTCTACCTCCGTCGGACGAAGGTAGCGCTCATCGAATCGAACGTGCTGTTCCCAGTCCAAGCCAGCGTGATCGAAAGCAATCTGAAGGAAGTCGCGGACAGTGTAATCACCGCCCGTGGCAAGAACAAAGTCGTCAGGTTCGTCCACCTGGAGCATCCGCCACATACCCTCTACGTATTCCGCAGCGTAGCCCCAGTCACGAACTGCGTCGAGATTGCCCATGTAGAGGAGGTCCTGTTTCCCTGCTTTTATCGCCGCCACCGCTCTGGTTATCTTACGTGTGACGAATGTTTCACCGCGCCGCGGTGACTCGTGGTTGAAGAGAATGCCATTGACCGCAAACATGCCGTAAGCCTCGCGGTAGTTTTTGGTAACCCAGTAGCTGTATACCTTTGCTGCGCCATACGGCGATCGCGGGTAGAAGGGTGTTTCCTCGTTCTGCGGGGGAGGGGTGGCGCCGAACATCTCCGAGGACGAGGCTTGATAGAACTTCGTGTCTATTCCAGACATTCGAACCGCTTCAAGAAGACGGATGGAACCAACACCAGTCGTGTTTCCTGTGTGTTCTGGCTCGTCGAAGGATACCCGAACGTGCGACTGAGCGGCCAAGTTATAGACTTCGTCGGGCTTGATCTCGGCGAGCAGGGTGACCAGTCGTGCGCCATCGCTCAAGTCGCCGTAATGTAGAAAGAGCTTGGCTTCAGCGTCATGAGGATCGACATAGAGGTGATCGATTCGAGCGGTATTGAACGTTGAAGCCCGGCGAATTAGCCCGTGGACCTCATAGCCCTTCTTGAGCAGAAGTTCAGCCAAGTAGGAACCATCTTGTCCCGTGATACCTGTAATTAGCGCGCGCTTAACCATGCATGCCCCCGTTTTAAGATTTTAGTGATGTGTGGCAGACCTATTGGCTTCGAGCCGAGACGATGGTCGACAGGAACTCATCATAGTGGGCGATCGCTGTGTCTTCAGACAATGTGACACTTCTGAACCTCAGACCGTTAGCAGCTAGACGGCGGGTCATGTCAGGATCCCGGCTCAGGTTCTCAATCGTCTCAACCAGGAGCAAAGGATTAGCTGCGTCAACGCGAACGCCGCCGCCGGACGCGGAAATCTCAGCTGCGGTGACACTCTCGCGATCGGTAGCTGCCACGACAGGAACCCCAGCATTAAAGTAGGATGTCAGTTTACTTGGGACGGCCATATCCTTGACATCCGGAAGTTCGTTGACGAGCAGAAAATCTGCCGCAGAGAGTGCGACCTGGAAGTCTTCGTCCGGGAGCGGATCAACAAAATCTATCTTGGTCAGCCCGGCTGCCAATTCTTCAAGCCTCCGCCTCTGGTTTCCGTCACCCATCAATACGAATCGAAGTGGGCTATTGCGCTCTTCGGCAATACGGGCAGCATTTACAACGTTTTCAAGGCCCTGCTTCATGCCCATGTTTCCCGCGTGAAGGACAACGACCTCGTCTGGCTGCCATTGAAATCTGTCCCGCATCTCCCTTTGCCCACCCGTGGGCGCGGCGGGCAGGTGCGTCCAATTGCGGATGACTCGGACACGATCGGGTGCAACCGACAATGAGTCCACCATGAAGTGGCGGAATCGATCATGAATCGCTGCAACACCATCTGCAGCCCTTAGAACTTTCGACTCGACGCGCCTCATGCCGGCGCCCATGAGACTACCGCCGGACTTCGTTTCCACGATGCCCTGGCTGTAGATGTCCTGAACCCAAAGAGCGACCGCCGGTCGACGGTGACTGAGCCTGGCCCTTGCAATAGCCATGCCACTTGAAAAAAGAGCAGGACTTACCGCAAGCACTACGTCAGGCCTCCCCCATCGTGAAAACAGAAGCCGAAGCCCGAAGCTCAATTCCATATGGATCCGATGAAGAAGTGAGGGCTTCCGAGGGATGTAATGACGGAGTCGCTTTACAACTACACCATTCATTACGGAAGTTGACTTCCAGCCTGTAAATTCTGGGTTTCGCTTCCATTCGGGGTAGTGCGGGTAGCCGGTGAGGACCGTAACCTGGTGTCCTGCGGAAGCGAGTCCCTCTGCCAAGCTTGTAGTGTAGGGTGCGTTGCCCGTTGGCTCCGGTGCGTAGTGGAGACCAAGTATCGTGATGCGAAGTGATGAGTGATTCACAGGGCCAATGCTAGCCTGCGAAACAAGGGGGATCTGAATGGGCTTCAACAAACCAGGCAAGGTGATAGGCGATTCAGGTCACCAGCCGGCGCCTACTAAAATATCTACAATGAACCCACTGAACTGCCTGCAGGACGAAGCTCGCAGCGTACTAACATCCATTCTGCCCGCGGGCACTCGCGTCGCTCTCCTGGATTTTCCAAGGCACCAGAACGCGGGTGATTCGTTCATTTGGCTTGGTGCGTTGGCCTACTTTAAACAGCTTGGTGTGAGAGTTGACTATGTGGCGGATGTCTTCTGCTTTGATCCCTCCGACCTTAGAAAGCGGCTCCCAAAAGGACCGATTCTAATAACTGGGGGTGGAAACTTTGGTGATCGTTGGACTGAGCACCAAGCCTTTCGAGAGCTTGTCGTCAGTGAGTTTCCTGACCGTCAGATTATTCAGCTACCCCAAAGTCTTGATTTCGAGTCAAAACGAGGGCTTGAGCGTGCCCAAAGGGTTCTGAATGCTCACGAAAACCTGACGTTGATGTTCCGTCAGACCGCTGACATGGAGCGCGCAGCCAAATGGTTTCCCAACTCGCGTCATGTTTATTGCCCAGACCTTGCACTCGGGCTTGGTCAAATTGATCGCCCACGACAGGCGAGCTGTGACGTGTTGTTATTGTTGCGAAATGACTCGGAGTCGATAACTCGACGCAACCTTGATTCATTTGCCCAGGTTGTGCATGAAGTAACCGACTGGAGATTGAGTGGAATCAGCCAGCTACTGTGGTTAGCTTACCGGCTCCCAGAGAATGTTGCGAGGGTCCTGAGTCCTTTCCGTTACCCCCTGCAGAGCGTTATTGCGTGGACATATCTGCGGGCGGCGAGGCTGAACCTTGAGGCTAGCGCTAATACGCTTTCTCGGGGTCGTGTGGTAGTTACAGACCGACTCCACGGTATGTTCCTCGGCGCCCTTCTGGGTATCCCAACTATTGCCATGGATAATGCCAACGGTAAAGTTTCTGCAATTTTTAGTGACTATATGGGTAACTTCGAAAATATTCATATGGTTGGTTCGTTGGATGAAGCCGCCGAAAAGGCCGTCGAGATACTAATTTCCGAACAGCGATATTTGCTTCCGTGATCGGAGGGCGCGTGGCTGAAGAGGCTTTACTTACGACGCCGCAGCTACGACCGAGACGCCGCCGGCGAATGCGGCGTGGGCCGTTGGTCGTATTGGGTTATGGCCTAAATGTTGCAGCGACGGGCATAAGCACTATCATTGCGATTCCGCTGATGGTCTCGATTGGAGGTGTTTCTTCTTGGGCTGCTGCGGCCGTGGGACAGTCGATTGGCATTATCGTGACGATTGTTGTTGGCTACGGCTGGGCTCTCTCGGGACCTGCGATAGTAGCGAGAGCCTTTCCCGGCGACTATTCTACTGTGCTGACTGAGTCTAGAAGAACGAGACTCTTTCTCCTATTGCCGACTCTCGCCATAGCAGGACTGTTTTGTTACTTCCTAGTCCCTAACGGTGCTAATAGATTTGCTCTTTTGGGTATCGTCTCAACAGGGCTACTAGGCCTCAGATTGAATTGGTTCTTGATTGGTAAGAGCAAGCCCTTTGTTATGCTCATTGCCGAGGCGATACCCCGCTTGCTGGGAATAGCTCTCGGTCTCTATCTGATGTTCGTCTTCCGAGACATGTCTTTTGCTCTCTTGGGACAGATCGCGGGGATCCTTGCAGGTGTCCTCGTGTGTTCGCTATGGATTCGCCGCTATATTCGCCCCTACTCTGACCTCCCGCATCGGCCTGTAAACAGACTTCGGGAAAACTTACTCGAGCATCGGTTCGGCATGGCCGCGGCCATTGTTTCCGCAATATACAGTAGCGGTCCGCTTCTGATGTTGGGTTACACCTCGCCTTCCTCGGTCGGCCCCTATGCCGTTATGGATCGACTTTCTAAGCAGATGTTCACCGCAGCATCCCCCCTTGTAGATGCCCTAAGGGGTTGGGTGCCGCACCGTGACGGCGTTGTCAGACGCAGTCGAGCTCGTGCCGCTCTGCTTGGCTCCCTGCTTGCTTCCGCCGCAGCCGGGGGGGTCCTTGCTCTGTGGGGTTCGTCGCTCGTCAACATGCTGAGTGCAGGACAGGTACATCCAGATGGGTGGGCCGCCCTTCTGTTCGGACTAACGTTCGCCCTGTCGATATTTTCCATGGTTTTAGGACAAGTCGTCCTGGTCTCACTGGATATGACAAGACAGCTTTTTCACAATGGACTCATTGGTTCAGTAATTGGACTGCTCCTTGTTGTACCTATGAGCCTCATTCTCGGGATGCACGGTGTGTTCGCTGCCCTCTGCTGCGGCCACATAGTCGTAATTTCTTGCAATACGATCGCCTTCAAGAGATCTTCACGGGAGTCAATAAGATGAAAATAGGACGAAGCAGGTCGAGGACGATGTCTAATTCCATGGCCTTGACGGGACAGCCAGGTAGCAAAGATGCTGACAGGCATGAGCCTACTACGAAGGTAATTCCTCTTTCCGAGGCTCCAGGGGAGCGGGAGGCATGGAACAGGTCTTCTTCAGTAATGTACCTGTGGGCGGTGGCGGAACGCCTATTCGTCACAAATTCGTGGCAGCCTAGCTCAAAGTTGCGTAACGCAATCCTTCGTCTTTTTGGTGCTGACATTGGGGAGGGAGTTATCTTTCGACCTCGCACCAGAGTTGCGTTTCCATGGAAGCTGGTCATTGGAGCGAACTCGTGGATAGGTGAAGGTGTGTGGATTCATAACCAGAATCACCTGACCATTGGCGCAAATGCGGTTATTTCTCAGGACACATTCCTTACCACTGGAAGTCATGCGCTTAGGAGAGACATGGCACTCATAACGAGCCCTATTGTCATCGAAGATGGGGTTTGGGTGACTTCGCGTTGTGTTGTGCTGGGGGGAACTCGCATCGGTACTTCAGCCGTAATAGGTCCAAATTCTGTGGTGAAAGGTGAAATCCCGCCTAACACAATTTGGTCCGGGAATCCACTAGCAGAGCACGGGACCCGGTTTCCGGTGACCCTGAAGGAAATGGGACTGTCTTGAGAATCCTACACGTAGTAACTTTGCTGACACCTGACAACGCCTATGGTGGCCCCCTCAGAGTAGCTGTAAATCAGGTCCGTGAGCTGCGAGCTCAGGGTCACGAAGTCGACCTGGTGGCCGGCGTGTCTGGATTCCACCGAATTCCGGAGACCGTCGATGGGGTGGAGATTCGCCTCTTTCCGGTCGCAAATTTGGTGCCAGGCACGGGCTTCGCCGGACTCCTTTCTTGGAGGATGCTTCGCTACCTGGTCCGCAACATGAGGACCTATGATGTCGTTCACGTTCATCTGGCGCGTGACCTTGTGACTCTCCCAGCCGCAGCCCTCGCTTTACTTTGGCGGAGAGCCTACGTTTTGCAGACTCACGGAATGATAGATGCTTCAGATCGTCGGTTGGCGAAGGTTCTGGACTTTTTTATCACCAGAGCCGTTGTGGGCCGAGCAAAGGCGGTCCTGTATCTTACCGAGCTAGAAAAGGACTCATTAGCATCGCTATTCGGTTTGTCGTCGGCTATGTTAACCCCGCTTCCAAACGGCGTCCCCCTAACTCAGTGTCGCGGCACAAAATCTGAGGTCCTAGACGTTTTGTATCTGGCGCGGCTTCAAGCGCGTAAGAGGCCCATGGAGTTTCTCAAAGCAGCTAAAGAGATTGGTCCGGGCATTTCGGAAACTACCGCGCGGTTCTCGTTGGTAGGGCCAGATGAAGGCGAAGGCACTAGCGTCAAAGCTTTCATCGCAACCTTGCCGGATTCTCCGCCAGTGGTACTTGAAGGGCCTCTAGGTCCTGACGAGACACTTGCTCGCATGGAATCGGCCGCTATCTACGTCCTTCCGTCAGTGGACGAGCCGTTTCCAATGTCAGTCCTCGAAGCAATGTCGGTTGGCCTTCCTGTGGTCATAACTAAATCGAATGGACTGGCACCCTTTGTTGAACGTCATGCGGCCGGCATCGTCATTGATGTGAACGAGGGTGCGCTTGCGGCACCGCTTAGGATGTTGATGCAAGACGCCGAAATGCGCGAGCGTATGGGGGAGAATGCCCGTCGTGCAGCGTCTGAGCACTTCTCGATTGCAGCTGTTGCCAAACAACTTCATTTGGTTTATATGAATATCGCTAAATCTTCAAGCGGAACGCGTCGTTTTATGATTGGTGCTGAGTCGTGACTGTTCGCTTTGCGGTTCTGGCACACGATGACGCTGAAATGCTACGACGGCTTTGCTTGAAACTTCAACCATTTTCTGTTTGGGTCCATTTGGACAAATCGGTCCCCATGGGTAGATATCTTGCGTCCGCCAACGGGCCGATGCCAAGTAACGTGGTGTTCGTTTCGCGGAGGTACAGCGTCAATTGGGGCGGTTTCTCGGTCGTGCAGGCGATGAAATCATGTGCCAGTGCCGCCATTCAGCATGCGGAGCCTGTTGATTACGTTGTGTTTCTCAGCGGACGCTGCTATCCGATACGTCCAGTTATTGAATTGGAGGAGCTCCTTTCCAAGAGCGCTGGGCAGCAGTTCGTGCGGGTGTACAGGCTCGATTCGCAAACTTCGTCATGGCACGTGGATCGCTACGCTCGTCGGCATTGGTTTGACCTGCCCTTCCCGCGAAGGACGCGAAAAATCGTAAAGCGCCTCACTCGGTATACGATGAAAAAACTCACGATCTGGCCGCCGCCGCGGCGGACGAACTTGAAAGTGGTTGCTGGCTCTCAGTGGATGGCGTTGACCGCTGACTGTGTACGCGACGCCCTATCCGCCCTGGAGACAAGGGAGTACGCCGTATTCCGCAATGCATTCGCTCCGGATGAAATGGCAATTCAGACATTTGTTTACAACTCGAAGTGGGCATCTAGTGTTAGTTCAGGTGGACCTGAAACACTTCCTGGCGAGGACATATCTAGTCTTCCGAACTTCCACTACTTGAGACCCGCTCTGGAAGGCCTAGCCACGGAAGATGATTTCTACGCAGCCAAGTTGAGCGGTGCTTTTTTCCTACGTAAACTTGATTCAAGTTCCTCTGTGCTAGAAGTTATTGATGCATCTTTGAGGTCGTCAACAGTCGACTAAAGCCGCGGTTCTTCCTCAATATAACCCTTTGTGTAGCTGGGTTCCGACATGCGTAAAGGGCCTGGAGAGCGCCGGTCGAATATATTCTGCTCTTGAGCGCATCCGCGGCTAGACTCCATTGCTCGTCGACTGATCCGTCGGTTTCGAAGATGGATGCAGCACTGGTGCGATCACTTCTATCGCCGTTGGTTATCGTCCGAGTCCACGCTCCGTCTACTCAACAGAGACGGAGCGTCGAGGCGCGAAGGGCCGTTCTGTCTTCGCAGGTCTGCAGGAGCGCGAGCGTCAGGGTCACCAAAAGTGGTTTGCAGCTGGGGACTCGGAACGTGACCGGCTGGAGAGCGCGGCTGCGAGACATGAACTCTCAGGCGCCCGTGACAGCCGGTATGATGACTATGACAAGTTTGGAAATACCGCCATTCGGGCGTCTAGTTCGCAAGCCGGCCTAGGATTGACGCAGGGGGATTTACGTTGGATTTACGCGACTACGGCCGGGTACTTCGTCGAAACTGGCTGGTTATCGTCGCCCTGACGATGGTTGGTTTGTTGGTAGGTGGCGCATCGGCACTATTGGCTCAGCCTACGTATACTGCGGAAGCCAAGTTGTTTGTGGCTATTCAAGGCTCGGGAAGCGTTTCGGAGCTTCAGCAGGGAAACACGTTTAGTCAGGCGCGAGTTCAGTCATACGTAAAGACCGTGACCAGTCCCATCGTCCTTCAGCCCGCCATCGATTCGTTGGGGCTTGATGAGAACGTCGATGATTTATCGCGTCGCGTCAAAGCCAGTACGGAGCTGAATACGGTCATCATTAACGTGTCCGCGAGTGACAGGTCGCCCGTTCAAGCGGCGGCTATTGCACAGGCGATTGCAAACAGTTTGGTTCAAGCCGTAGATACCTTGGAGCGGCCCAAGGCCGGAGGCACGTCTCCGGTGAGCCTGTCAATCATTACTCCAGCACAGGCGCCCACCGCACCTTCCGCTCCCAACACCAGGGTAAACATAATTCTGGGCCTAGTGATTGGCCTCGCACTCGGAATAGGGGCAGCTGTGCTCCGAGGCAAGCTCGACAGTCGAATTCGTGGTGAGGCGGATCTCCGTCGAGTGACGGACTCGCCTCTCCTCGGGGGCATTGCATTCGACGCGGATGCTACCCGGAAGCCTCTACTTACCCAAACCCCCGCGCAAAGTCCGCGGGCTGAGTCTTTCCGCCAGCTCAGAACAAATCTGCAGTTCGCCAATGTTGCGGGCCACGCCAAGACAGTTCTGATCTCATCTTCCCTTCCGTCCGAGGGCAAAAGCACGACTGCAACGAACCTCGCTATCGCACTGGCGCAGGCTGGACAAGCCGTGTGCCTCATTGACGCTGACCTAAGGCGCCCAATGGTCAGCGAATATCTAGGGTTGGATCGAAATGCTGGGCTTACGACCTGTCTAGTGGGCCAGACCGACGTTAACGACGTCCTGCAACCTTGGGGTGAAGAGAACCTCTTTGTCCTCACATCCGGCCAGATACCTCCGAATCCAAGCGAACTTTTAGGTTCGGATGAGATGAAGACGCTGATTCTCCGCCTTGAAAGCGCTTTTGACACCGTTGTAATTGACGCGCCTCCTCTGCTGCCTGTAACCGATGCTGCGGTCCTGTCGCAACACGTTGGGGGAGTGGTGATGGTCGTTGCGGCACAACAAACGAGGTCGCAAGATCTCCAGAAATCGCTAAACGCTTTGGAGCTTGTTCAGGCGAACCTTCTCGGTGTCATTCTGAACCGCTTGCCGGTAAAGGGGCCGGACGCGTACGCCTATAGCTACTACAACAACGCTGAATCGCAGTCGGCTCCTCCCCGTGAAGAGAGTGCTGCACGCCAGAATAGTTCATCTGGAAACACGCCCGCTGAGAACGCGTATCGGCCCGCGCGAGTGCTGCCGCGGTCAAGGTAACTTCGCGGAGGTGGCGGTACGGGCGGGCCTCATGGCCAGAGTGCGCATTGGATGCGCGGGAATGCCATCGCCGAGGCTTCTAAACTGAATCGCAAGCCACAATCCCAAGATTAGCCTTGTTGCTAGAACTTTCCGAGGAGTTACATGCGCGCCGATAATAAGCCAAGCATCGGTGAGCCTGTCCTTTTCACCTACGGCCTGCTAGGTCTGTGCCTAATGTCGCCGGTCCTCCTATTTGCCCTGACTATTTCAAATACGAACCAAGCGGATGGCTTCGGCTTTATATTGATAATGGTGCTGGCGGGCGTCAGGATATCTTGGATACTGAGTTCATCATATCGGCACTTGTATGAAATGATTTTTTGGTTATTTACCTACGTTTTTATGGGTGTCGCACCCTTTGTGCAGTCCAGGGCAGATTTTTGGCCCGGAACAACGCCAGGAATAAATCTTTCGTTCTTGGAGCCTGCGATAACTGCGACCATTATTGGTTGCCTGTTTGTTATCGCTGGTAGTTGGTTGGCGGGAAAGCGAGCTATCTCCTATCTTCCCAGCAGTATTTCAATTTCACCGCTACGATCGAACATCCTCGCCGGCGTCGCATTATTGTTTTCGATGTTCTATGTCAGCCGCATGGGGCTTTCCACTTTCCTGGAGAGCCGAGTTGCCTTTGCGCGCGTGCGCGCGGGTGTTTGGCCGGAAGAGACGGTGAATGCGATCGTGCTTGCCGCTTCGAGTATGACGTTGTTGGTGGCCTTTCTGGCTCAGATGCAACTCCGCGCGGCTCGGCAATCCCAAGGCCTGCCCGGGCCGCGACTCCTGCCTTTCGTGTTGCTCGTCACTCTGCTATATACGGTCAATCCGCTTAGTAGCCCAAGGTATGTTTTCGGTACAGTGGCCCTGGCCGTTTTGGCTTCCCTTGGAGTATTTGCGACCGTTGGCCGTTTTCGATTAGTGACTGCTTCAGCCCTTTTTGGGCTGGTGGTTCTTTTTCCTGCCATGGATGCATTTCGATACTCGACCACTGGGGAAGTGCAGACTGAGGATCCTCTAAAGTCCATGACCAGTGGCGACTTCGATGCTTTCGCTCAGCTCATTAATACGTTTGAATACGTGCAGAGCGAGGGCATTACCTGGGGAAGGCAGCTGCTGGGGGTTGTCCTTTTTTGGGTTCCTCGATCTTTGTGGCAAGACAAGCCGATCGATACCGGGACGCTGCTAGCAAACTACAAGGGTTATCACTTTGATAATCTTTCGGCTCCCATCTGGGCTGAGCTCTTCATCAATGGAGGGTGGATCTTGCTGGTTTTCGTCATGTTCTTCTTGGGTTATGTGTTCAGAGTTTTAGATCGGAAAGCGGAGAGTATCCTTTCGGTATCTTCTGCACCACCCCTCCTTGGCTGTATTATCCCGTTTTACCTCCTGATTATTCTTCGGGGCTCACTGCTCGCGGCCATGGCTTATTTCGCCGTGATTATGGTCTGCGCTCTATTCGTGATGGAGCGCCGGGTCAAGAGTTCCGGCCCTACACATAGCCTAGGATCGGCGCATATGCGCTAGGTGCGGATGCTCGTATGATGTCGTCATGGCGTGGTGGTTCTGCTAGGGAAACATGCTAGGACTGCACTTTGACTTTCGTCGAATCTAACCTTGAGTTTCTCGGGTGCGCATCGTATGGAAATGGAGCAGGTCTCGTTGCCCGGTCATGTCTGTGCCCATTGTCTGCGGCATCGGCTCAGGCTGGGACGTTGAGTGTTTCTGCGGATCTAGGTAGCCAAGGATCTAAAAATGAATCGGGCTTTCAATCCACCCGCTCCATCCCGAACTCTTCCACGCGGCTGCCCACACCCAGCAGCTCAGCAATCGCAGCAATCGTCCGCTCCGAGGCCAACCCATCCCCATACGGATTAACTGCATTCGCCATGGCCTCGAAGTGCGACTCATCGTTCAGCAGTCGGCTCACCTCGGCCACGATCCGTTCTTCGTCCGTGCCGATCAACGCAACAGTCCCGGCTTCAACGGCCTCGGGGCGCTCTGTGTTGTCGCGCATCACCAGTACAGGCTTGCCGAGGCTCGGTGCTTCCTCCTGGACTCCGCCTGAGTCGGTCAGGACAACGTGGGCCAGGGAGAGCATGCGGGTAAACTCGCCGTAGGCCAAGGGCTCGGTAACCAGAACGTTCGGCTTCCCTTCCAATGCAGGTAACACAGCCTCGCGGACCACGGGGTTCTTGTGGGCCGGCAGAACGATCGTCAGCTCGGGCTCGGCGTCGGCAATGCGGGCCAGCGCCCGGCTAACTCCGCGCATGGCATCCCCCTGGTTCTCGCGTCGGTGCGTCGTCACCAACAACATGCGGCGGCCACTCACAGCAAGCGACTCCAACGCAGGGTCAGAGAACGGCACTTGCTTGTCCACGGTGGTCAGCAATGCGTCGATCACTGAATTTCCGGTGACCACGATGTCTGCAGCAGCAACACCCTCGGCCAGCAGGTTGGCCCGACTGGTAGTGGTGGGAGCCAGGTGTAGGGAAGCGATCTGGCTGGTGATCTTCCGGTTGGCTTCTTCCGGGAAAGGGGAGAGCAGGTTCCCGCTGCGGAGGCCGGCCTCCACGTGGACCACGGGAATGCCGTGATAGAAAGCGGCGATGGCGCCGGCGGTGGAGGTAGTGGTGTCACCCTGGACGATCACCGCATCCGGCTTTCCAGCAGCAAACAGGGAGTCGAGCCCACTCATGGTGCGGGTCATGATGTCCGTCAGGGATTGGCCCGGCTGAAGAATGTTGAGGTCGTGGTCCGGGGTGATCCCAAAAAGCTCGTTGACCTGATCCAGCATTTCCCGGTGCTGACCCGTGACCGTCACTACGCACTCGAAGAGCTCCGACTCCATCAGTGCACGGACAATTGGAGCCATCTTGATGGCTTCCGGCCGGGTCCCAAAGATAGGCATGATGGTGTGCACGTTTTCCCCCAAAAGACCGGCCCGAAGGCGCCCGAAACTAGTGCAATCCTAGCCGTTCATAAGCAAACAGAATTCACCAGAACCCTTAGCATTCGGGGCGTAGCCAGACATCGAACAGTCCACCTGTTTCCACCACGAAGCGCCACAGCCAACCGGCGGGGGAGAGCTGCGGTTTGGTGCCCACCATGTGCACGTCAGCGGCTATGCATTGCTTCATCAAGGAGCCTGCCCGGAGCAGGTGATAGTCGGACGTCACCACAGTCACCGACTTCCAGCCGCGCTCCGCGGCAAGGTCCCGCAGATGGGCGGCTTCACCCCTGGTGTTCAGCGGATCCGGGCGGAAACAATCAAGGTGAGCGTCGCCGTCGTGCGCTTCACAAAACTGATCCGAACCGGCGTTCGCGGGCAATCCCGTGGTGACCACCACCAGGTCCGGAATGCCCAACTGCTCCCGCAAAGCCAAGCCCTCCGGGAGGCGTTCGCTGCTCATGCCGCCCAACACCACAATCGCGTCGGTGCGCTGGGGAGTGGCGTGGGGCGGGTTGTGGAAGAGCTGGTAGGCGGCCATCAGCCACAACAGCCCTGCGAGCATGGCAGCAACAACCGTCCAGATGACTTTTCGCTGGAACGTCACCGGGTATCGACGTCTTCGAACACCAGGAAAGTCTGGGTATCCAGGATGCCCTCCATGGACTGCAGCTGATCGAAGATCACACGGCGGAGGTGGATGTTGTCGGTGGCGCGGACCAGAAGGATGACGTCGAAGTCGCCGCCCACCAAGGCAATGTGGTGGATCTCCGGGATGGCCCGCAGCTGTTCCTTCAACTCCCGCCAGGAATGCTGCTGCACCTTCAACGTCACATACGCGGACGATCGTAGGCCGGCTTTGATTGGATCCACCAGGGCCGTGAACTTGGTCAGCACGCCCTCGCCAGTGAGCCGCGCAATGCGGGAATACGCGTGGGCGCGGCTGATGTGCACGTTCTCGGCTACCTGCGTGATGGACATGCGCCCGTCCGTGGTGAGCTCGCGGATGATGTCGCGGTCCACACTGTCCAGCGGTACGGCGGTCTGCTCCGCCTCGGCCTCGCTCATGGGCTCTCCAATTCGTCTACAGCACAGGCGCGTAACCCAGCTCATAATTGCAATTCGTCTTTCAGAATACCCAGTTTAGGCAAGGTCTTCCATGATTCAGCGGAAAGCTGGATACGAAACTTCAGCGGGGAACATACTGGAAGCACATAGTGGCTAGAGAAGGACGGACCAATGACGATCCACGCAGACCACTCTGCGCCGGAAACGGTTGTAGAGGACCAGGCTGCTGACGTTCGGACAAAATTCGGCATCAGCGTTGAGGACTACATGCTTCCCGCCCGGCACCAGATCCAAATGGTGAACCCGGACGGCACCCTCCGCCCCCATGACGAACAAGGCACCGAACCCGGCCACGAGTACCCCACGCCCGGCGACTCTGAACTGATGGCCGCCTACGAGCAGCTCGTCGTCGGACGCCGCGTCAACGACCAGAACTCGGCGCTCGTCCGGCAGGGCCGCATGGCCGTCTACCCCTCAAGCCACGGCCAGGAAGCCTGCCAGGTGGCAGCTGCCATGTGCCTCAGCGAAGGTGACTGGCTGTTCCCCACCTACCGCGACGCCGTCGCCGTCATGACCCGCGGGGTAGACCCTGTTGAGGTGATGACCATCTTCCGCGGCGACTGGCACGGTGGATACGACCCCAAAGAGCACAACGTCGGCATCCAGTGCACCCCGCTGACCACCCAGTTGCTGCACGCCGTGGGCGTTGCCCATGCCGCCAAGCTGCGCGGTGAAAACACGGTAGTGATGGCCATGTGCGGTGACGGCGCCACCAGCGAAGGTGACTTCCACGAGGCACTGAACTTCGCCGCCGTCTTCCACCTGCCCGTCATCTTCTTCGTGCAGAACAACAAGTACGCCATCTCCGTACCGCTCAGCCACCAGTCCGTGGCGCCGTCGCTGGCCCACAAGGCTGTCGGCTACGGCATGGCAGGTGAGCGCGTTGACGGCAACGACCTCGTCGCGCTGCTCGCCGTGATGGACCGGGCGGTGAAGCTGGCCCGCGAAGGTTCCGGCCCGCTGCTGATCGAGGCCCACACGTACCGCATGCAGGCCCACACCAACGCCGACGACGCCACCCGCTACCGTCCCGACAGCGAAGTGGCCGAATGGCAGGCAAAGGACCCGCTGACCCGCATGAAGTCCTACCTGACGGACAAGGGCCTGTTGGACGACGACGCCAGCAACCGCATCGCCGAGCACGCGGAAGCCGTCGCCACCCAGCTCCGCGAAGGCCTGGGCGAGGACGTCCCGGTGCAGCCGCTGGACCTCTTCAAGTACGTCTTCGCCAAGCCCACGCCGCAGTTGAAGGAGCAGTCAGACATGCTCGCCAGTGAACTTGCCCGCGAGGAGAGCGCAAAATGACCGTCACCACCGCCACCGCCAACGTCAGCGCAGCTACCGCCAGCGCCGCCGCTTCCGCAGCGGCCACCGCCGAGGCAACCGGTCCGCAGAGCCTCACCATGGCCAAGGCTCTCAACACCGCCATGGCCGACGCCATGCGTGCCGACTCCTCCGTGCTGGTCTTCGGCGAGGACGTCGGCATGCTCGGTGGCGTCTTCCGCATCACCGACGGCCTCATGGCCGAATTCGGCGAGCAGCGCTGCTTCGACACCCCGCTCGCAGAATCAGGCATCGTCGGCATGGCTGTGGGCATGGCCATCAACGGCATGCGCCCGGTCATCGAGATGCAGTTCGACGCCTTCGCCTACCCGGCCTTCGAACAGATCGTCAGCCACGTCGCCAAGATGCACAACCGCACCAAGGGCAAGCTCAAAATGCCCATGGTCATCCGTGTTCCCTACGCCGGCGGTATTGGGGGAGTGGAGCACCACTGCGACTCCTCCGAGTCCTACTACGCCCACACCGCAGGCCTGAAGGTCTACACCCCGGCCACCGTCGCCGACGGCTACCGCATGCTCCGCGAAGCCATCGACTCCGATGACCCCGTCATGTTCATGGAACCCAAGAAGCTCTACTGGTCCAAGGACCAGGTGGACCTGGGTGCCCTACGCGCAGAGCACGACGCCGGGACCTCCACTGAGGGCCGCGCGGCTGTCGCCCGTCCCGGCACGGACGCCACGCTCATCGCTTATGGACCGTCCGTTCCCACCGCACTCGCCGCAGCCGCAGCAGCAGCCGAAGAGGGCCGCTCGCTCGAGGTGATCGACGTCCGCACCCTCGTCCCCTTCGACGACGAGACCGTCTGTGCGTCCGTACGCAAGACGGGACGCGCCGTCGTCATCGCCGAAGCCCACGGCTTCGCCTCCGTGTCCTCCGAGATCGTGGCCCGCGTCCAGGAACGCGCGTTCCATTACCTGGCCGCGCCGATCCTCCGCGTGACCGGTTTCGATGTCCCGTTCCCGTCTCCCAAGCTGGAGCACTACTACCTGCCAAGCGTCGACCGCATCCTCGACGCCGTCGACGACCTTCAGTGGGAGGACTAACCATGAGTTCAGATATGCAGGTCTTCAAACTGCCCGACCTCGGCGAAGGACTCACCGAAGCCGAACTGGTGAACTGGCTCGTCGCCGTCGGTGACGAGATCGTGGTCGACCAGCCCATCGCCGAGGTTGAAACCGCCAAGTCCATGGTTGAGGTGCCCTCGCCCTACGCCGGTACCGTCGCCGAGCTGCACGGGGAAGCCGGCCAAACGCTCGACGTCGGCAAGCCGCTGATCTCGATCGCCCGTGCTGGTGCGGGGTCGGGTTCGCCCGCTGCCGCGGCTCCTGCTGCCCTGTCCTCCGGGATCGAGGCGTCGCCCGCCGTGGATGCCGCAGCTGAGACGTACCGGACCGAGGAAAAGGCCGGCTCCGGGAATGTACTGATCGGCTACGGCACGCCCGGGGGAGCGACCGGCGGCCGGACGCGCCCGCGCAAGGCGAGTGTCGCCGTCGTCGACCGGGCAGCCGAGCGTGTGGCTGAGCCGGCTGCAGTAGCTGAACCGGTTCTTGAGCCGGCTGTGGCCGGGACGCGCATCCCGGGCAAACTCAGTGCCGTCATCTCTCCGCTGGTACGGAAGATGGCGCGGGATCACGGTGTTTCGCTTGACGCGATTGAGGGTTCGGGCGCGAGCGGGCTGATCATGCGCAGGGACGTTGAAGCTGCGATTTCTGCGCCGGAGGCTCCGGTTGCTGCTGCGCCTATTGCTGAGGCTCCTGCTGTTGCTTCTGCTGCTGCGGGGGCCGTTGATGGCCGCACTGGTTTGGCTGTGTCTGCCCGGACGCCTGTCCGTGGAGTCCGCAAGGCAGTGGCTGCGAACATGACGAAGAGCCGCTCGGAGATCCCCGAAGCCACGGTATGGGTGGATGTGGACGCAACAGCGCTCCTGGAGATGCGGGCCGAGCTCAAGAAGCGCGCTCCGCACGACACTCCTGGCCTGTTGGCCTTCATCGCTCGTTTTGTCACGGCTGGGTTAAAAAAATACCCGGCCCTGAACACGCGCTTTGAAACCGCAGCCGACGGCTCCCAGGAAATCGTGGGCTTCGATGGAATCAACCTCGGTTTCGCCGCCCAGACCGACCGCGGACTCGTGGTCCCGTCGGTGCGCAACGCCCACGGGATGAGCGCCCGCGAACTCGACGCAGAGATCCGGCGACTCACCGCCGTCGCACGCGACGGAAAGGCGACCCCTACGGAACTGGGCTCCGGCACCTTCACACTGAACAACTACGGTGTGTTCGGCGTGGACGGCTCGGCCGCGATCATCAACTATCCGGAAGTTGCGATGCTCGGCGTCGGCCGCATCATCGACAAGCCCTGGGTGGTCAACGGAGAGCTGGCCGTCCGCAAGGTCACCGAACTGACCCTGGCCTTCGACCACCGCGTGTGCGACGGCGAAACCGCCGCAGGCTTCCTGCGCTACGTGGCCGACGCGATCGAGAACCCAGGCGGCGCGCTCGCAGACATGTAACCCCTCGACGCTCGCTCACGTCCCGCGCCCTTGGGCCGGACGCTTGTTCACGTTTCGCGCCCTTGGGCCGGACGCTTGTTCACGTCCCGCGCCCTTGGGCCGGACGCTTGCTCACGTCCCGCGCCCTTGGGCCGGACGCTTGCTCACGTCCCGCGCCCTTGGGCCGGACGCTCGCTCACGTCCCGCGCCCTTGGGCGGGACGCTTGCTCACTGTCCAAGGGCTATGGGACGTTGGAGAATCTCTTGATTTACCGTAGGCGCCGAACCCGGCCACTCGCCGTATCGCACCACGAGATCGGCCCCCATCGCCGGGCACTGTGCATCCGGCGAGCAACGCTGCGCAGAGCAACATGACGGCCATGCCCGCTCCTGGGTGTTGACCCCTCATTTGCCGGGCGGATCAATGTCGGCGCGCTCGGCGATCACGATGTCCTTAACATCGGTGACGTCTGAGGGCTCCGGCGCTGGGGCGAACAATGACACGGGAAGCATGGCATCGGCGCAGTCCAAAGCCGGGACGCTCGCTGAGGATTCCACCCGCATGGTGCCGTCAGCCAGCCGTTCCATCCGGTACTCGACGCCGTGGCCCTTCAGCTCGGAAGGCACTTCTCCCTTTTCCGAAGACCACGCAGTTGCTCTGCACCCCCTGACAGCTGCCCGGTTCGGGTCGCCCCGGAAGTCGGGCGTCACAGAGAGGGGCAAGAACGGCGTTGGCCCGGGAAGGATGTCCGGGCGCCGTCTCTGTTTCACGTCGTCGAATGCCGGTCTCGCTGCACGGCTCCGCATATCCCTGCCGGCCGTTCGGACGAGCTCAGGTATCGAGAAATCGTTGATGTTGCGGGCCACGGCCTCTGCTTCGAGGAAGTCCCTTGTGGCCTGTACCCACGGGTCGGACTCCAACGGTCCTGTGGGAGCAGCCCCCTGCCATTCGACGGTCGGGTACGGCGGCGCCGGCCGCTTTTCAACCCTGCATCCTGCCAGCCCGCCGGCCGTAACTGCGGTGAGCACAACGATTGCCGTAGCCGAAAGCAGACGGCGATGCCGCCGTCGTGAATTTGTATTGCGCATGTCTTCCCCCAAAGTGCCCAAGGTTCCCGGGCACCTTCCACCCTAGGCGGACCGGGCCGATGCTGCGATGGGCACCCCAGCCCATGCGTGTCGTCAGCGCGCTGAGCGGAGCGACGGCGGAAGCGACGGCGGGGACGCGGGCCAGGTGCCGTATCGCTCGTCAAGGTCCTGGTTGGCGAGCTCCAGCGAGGATCCGCCACCGTATTGCTCCGAATTGATCCTCAAGGACACCAGTAGTGTCTTTGTTTTCTCCGGCGTCTGCCCCGGCCCATCAAAGTTCAGGCGCACAAACTGTCCCCGATCCACCTCGTCCTGGGAGGCCAGTTGTCCCAGCGAGTAGTCAAGAAGCGCGGCCGGATCGCCGGCGAAGGCGTCCGTTACGGACAGCGTCGCGTTGACGTAGGCCGTCGTACCGTTCCGCGCACGGTCCGCTTGGAACGTCGCGCCGGGGATTTCCGACACGGCTGCTTCAGCTGCCGCCATTGGGCGCGACGGTGCGGCGGGTGTGGTGCAACCGCTCAGCAGAACACCAACGACGGCGGCTGCGGCACCTTTGCGGAGGGTGCTAATGATCCGCATCGTTTGTTTCCTGGTCATCGTCGCGCAGGGAGTGGACCATGCTTCGCAGGATCCTGAGCGCTGTTGATTGGTCCTCTTGTGTCATGCCGGCGAGCATCCTGAGCTCAACCTCCCTGACCGCCGTGGTCGCCTTCTCCAGCTTTCGCCGGCCGAGGGGGGTGAGCTGCGTAGGCAGGACTTTTCCAACCCGGGCTTCGGCCGGTCGCGTTACGTGACCGTCCCGCTCCAGTGCTTGGAGTAGGACATTCATGGATTGCCGTGTCACGAACGCCCCACGGGCCAGTTCGGAGTTCGACAAACCGGGGCGCTGCGCAAGAAGCTCCAGGCACGAGTAGTGGGTCACGGTCATCCCGAGCGGCCTAAGTGCTGCCTCCATGGCGACGCGGAGGGCGCTCGAGGCTTCCTTCAGCAGATAGCCCAGTGACGTGGTGAGGTCGATCCCGCGTTGACTCATGTCAGTATTCTGACATACATTGATGCGTGTCAGATAACTGACATAGAACTAAGGAGTTCCACCATGCCTGTCACCGGCCCCGACTTCATCTCCCTCCAAGTCCGTGATCTCGACGCCTCGCGGGCGTTCTATGAGAACTACCTCGGCCTCATCCGCTCGCAGGCCGGCCCGCCCCACGCCGTCGTCTTCGAAACCAGGCCCATAGCCTTCGCGCTGAGGAGCATCGTCCCGGGCACTGATTTGGAATCCGTCGACCAACCCGGCATCGGCGCCGCTATCTGGTTGCACGCCACCGATGTCCAGGAAATCCACGACGCCCTGGCACGTGACGGCCACCCAATCGTCACGGCTCCGATCGACGGACCGTTCGGTCGCACCGTCACCTTTGCCGACCCCGACGGATACCACGTCACGCTTCACGACCGGACCTAGGCAAAGAATGCGGGTGAGCTGTGGTGGTTCGCTCACCCGCAAATAAGAGACGTTGATCACTCTTCCGCATCTCGACATCACAAAACACGGCCTGAAAACACGAACTTGCTGAGGGACCCCCTGCGCTGAATGCGCGGGCCGCCGTCCTTTGTTCTCGTTTAGTTCAAGTTGAAGGAAATAATGCTGAAACGTCTCGCCGCGGGTTTGGCCGCGTCAACTCTGTTGGTTGCGGGGGTATTTGCTGCGCAGTTAGGCATGCCAACTCCCGCAACCGCAGTGGCACCCCCAACTGCAAGCACCTCCTTTGAGGCTCCACCTTGCCCGGGTACCACCGCACATGTGACCGACCCGTCCACCACCGTCGAGGGAGTCAGCCTCGCCAACTACAACCGCGGGCTCGTCGTTCCCCTGTACACCGCCAACGGTGTCGCTCCTAGCGGCGGCGATGCCACTGTTCCTCTGTGCGGCGTGCGGTACGCAACCGAAGCTGAAGGTGGACCCGCAAACGGCGGTCCAGTGAGCGCCTGGATGTACTGCACGGACCCGGAACTGCATTCGTGCATCGATGGCCGTCCGCTTCATGACGACGTTGACAAGAATTCTGGCATGACCGACTTCCAACGTCGCGCCTTCGCCTACATTGTTCAGAACGGGTTCCAGTACACCAGCGGAACCGAAAGCGTATTCGTCACCTCTGATACGGACTCCGAGTCGCGCTACCGGGTTCAGCAGCTGGCCTGGTGCGTCGCGGATTACAACAACTTGCGGGAATACGCTCAGTCCATCTGCGACGAGAGCAAATTGGGCCCGAACGATATCGAGAAGACACTCGACTTCCTGGCTGTGCCGTACGTTCCCGAGCTGAGCATTTCGCCGGCAACCCAAGGTCCGCTTTCGGTTGGGGACCAGGCAAAAGTAACGCTGAAAACCAACGTTGCAGGTACTCCCATCAACCTCTCGGCCTCCACGGGAAACGTAACCCTGTGCCCGGATGAAACAGACGCCACGCTGCGAGGCAACCTCCTGACTGTGGACACACAGCCCGTCGTTGGCGATTCCGTTGACGTCGATCTCTGTGTCACGGTTGACCAGCCCGGCACCCTGAAGCTGTCCGCCTCCGTGGTTCCGGCTACCGATGACAGCCTCAACTGGTTCCACAACGGCGACACTGACTGCCAGGTTTTCGCGGTCTTCAACCACGTTGACTCCAAGGTCATCAACGCATCGGCCACCGTCACTGTGGACGAGATCCCGGTAACGCCGACGCCGACTCCGACTCCGTCGCCTTCGGAGACGAAGCCGGTTGAGACGCCGACCCCGACTCCGTCGCCTTCGGAGACGAAGCCGGTTGAGACGCCGACCCCGACTCCGTCGCCTTCGGAGACGAAGCCGGTTGAGACGCCGACGCCGACCCCGTCGCCTTCGGAGACGAAGCCGGTTGAGACGCCGACGCCGACCCCGACGCCTTCGGAGACGAAGCCGGTTGAGACGCCGACGCCGACCCCGTCGCCTTCGGAGACGAAGCCGGTTGAGACGCCGACCCCGTCGCCTTCGGAGACGAAGCCGGTTGAGACGCCTCCGGCGACGTCGACCCCCTCGGCGACGACCCCGCCGTCGTCAACTCCCTCGGAGACGACTCCGGCCGTGGCACCGAGTGAGGACAGCTGCGAGGAAATCCCGGGCGTCGCAGGTAATGGAACCTCGAATTCGGGTGTTTGCGCGGACAGGTCCGTGAACGAGGGCTCGGATGAGAACCTGGCCTCCACTGGTGCCCAGGCGACTCCCTACGTAGCGATCGCTGCGGTTCTTGTCCTCTTCGGGCTGGTCCTGATGTTGGTCACCCGCAGGAAGGCAGCTTCCCGTCACAGCTAATCGTCACTAGCGGTAGGCACCAGCCCATTACGGCATCCCGTCGGATGCTGTAGTGGGCTGGTCCTGCTTTATCCGGCACCGTTCCCGTCACAAATGTGACGGTGTGCACGGAGAGTCGAGAGTCAGCTTACAATTTCCTGGGGGTCAGCTGGTGGTCTCCAGTTGCCCGCGATCAGCCGTTCAAGGCTGCCGCGATTTCCCTAGGATGCCCAGTGAATAATCCCCGACTCCGTTCTCTAAGAACCATTGGCTTAGCCATGACCACGCTTCTGATCACCGGAGGACTGGCCGTCCAGCCAGCCGCTGCTGACCAGATCAACATCATTCCGAGCACCCCCAAGGTCCTCAAGGCCGCTGCAGAGACCCCCACTGACCAGTTCATCGTGGGTATTCGCGACAGCGCGGCCCAGGCTGCTGCGGTGAAGGCCGAGAACGCGGCGGACAAAGCAGCCACCAAGCTGGGGGTGCAGGCCAAGAGCTCCCGCGAAAATGCCACCGGGGGTCACGTCATCAAGCTCGATGAGGCACTTTCGGCAACGGAAGCCCAGGCTTTCGTGGAAACCCTTCGCGCGGATCCCAATGTGGCCTACGCAGAGGCTGACGACATCATGCGTCCCACCTCGCACTCACAGGACTACGGCTACTTGGAGCAGTGGAACCTGTGGGACAACCTGTCCGGCGTCCGCACCCCGGGTGCCTGGGACTACAACCACGGCGAAGGCGTAGTTGTTGCCGTGGTGGACACTGGCATCACCAACCACCCTGAACTCAACGCCAATGTGTTGCCCGGTTACGACATGATTTCCAGCGCTGCCGATGCGCGGGATGGCAACGGCCGCGATCCCGACCCCACGGACCAGGGCGACTGGGTGCCGGCGGAAGAGTGTGAATCCGGCAGCCCCGCCGAGAACTCCTCATGGCACGGAACCCATGTGGCCGGAATCGTGGCGGCCCTTGGAAACAACAGCATCGGTATCTCCGGCGTTGCGCCGGGTGCCAGGATTCTCCCCGTCCGGGCGCTTGGCGTCTGTGGCGGCTACAGCTCCGATATCGCCGATTCGATCATTTGGGCTGCAGGTGGCGTAGTGGCTGATGCTCCCGTGAACCCCAACCCGGCCAAGGTCATTAACCTCAGCCTGGGCGGCATCAAAGAGTGCTCCACCACGTACCAGAATGCCATCAACTTTGCGTACAACGCCGGAGCCGTGGTTGTTGCCTCGGCAGGTAACTCCAACCGCCCTGCGGCTGATGCCAGCCCTGCCAACTGCCAGAACGTCATCGCCGTAGCTGCCAGCGACAAAGCCGGAGCCCGGGCCGTGTACTCCAACTACGGTCCCACCGTGGACGTCACGGCACCCGGTGGCGACATGTCGGTTGACGTGAGCCGCGGGATTTTGTCCACCCTGAACTACGGAACCACCACGCCCGGCGAGCCCGCTTTCGCCTGGATGGAGGGAACGTCCATGGCCGCTCCCCACGTGGCGGGCGTTGCAGCTCTTCTTATGTCCGCCGAGGGCAGCACCGTCACTCCTGCACAGGTGGAGCAGCAGCTCAAAGAGTCGGCCAGGCCGCTGCCGGGTGGCTGCTCGGCCGGATGCGGCGCGGGCCTGGTGGATGCCACCGCGGCATTGAAGAAGTTCGGTGGCACCGCCCCCGCTGCAGCACTGAACAAGAAGCTCACCGACTTCAACGGAGACGGCACCAGCGACGTCATTGCCCGCGACGGCAGCGGTGCCCTGTGGCTTTACCGGGGCAACGGCTACGGGGGCTGGAAGGGCGGCCGCACCCAGATCGGTGTGGGCTGGAACGGCATGACCTCCATCGAGGCACCGGGCGACTTCAACGGCGACGGCTACGCAGATGTCATTGCCCGCGACGGCAACGGCGTGCTGTGGCTTTACCCGGGCAACGGTTGGGGCGGCCTGCTGGGCGCCCGTCAGATCGGTGCCGGCTGGAACGTGATGACCTCCATCAAGGCATCAGGTGACTTCAACGGCGACGCAACTGCTGACATCATTGCCCGCGACGGCAACGGCGTGCTCTGGCTTTACCCGGGCAACGGCACCGGCGGCTGGCTGCAGCCTCGCCAGATCGGCGCCGGCTGGAACATCATGACGGCCATCGACGGCGTAGGTGACTTCAACGGCGACGGCAAAGCAGACATCATTGCCCGCAACGGGTCCGGAGCACTCCTGCTCTACCCGGGGAACGGCACGGGCGGGTGGCTGGCCACCAGTCAAATCGGCTCCGGCTGGAACATCTTCAACGCCATTGAGGCGCCCGGTGATTTCGACGGCGACGGCAAGGTGGACGTCCTTGGGCGCAACACAGCCGGAGATCTGCTGCTCTACACCGGCGATGGCTCCGGATGGTGGCTGCGCTTCGGCCAGGTCGGCGCCGGCTGGAACGTCATGACCGCCATTCTCTAAATCCCCGCACCGGCGGCCGGTTCATTCCGCTCCCTCCCAGCTTTCCGTGGGTAGAGTAGAGGCCTGAACATCGCCGGATTGCAGTGGATACGGAGAACGCATTGTCAGCTTGGCTGGAACTTGGACCGGACAACTACGTCTTGGAAACCGAGGGATCGTTACTCAACACCGGGCTGGTGGTGGGCTCTGAGCTCGCCATGGTCATCGACACCGGCTGCGGCCCGCGCCAAGGCCGGGAGATCCTTGCTGCGGTTCGTGAAAAGACCCAGCTGCCGCTGGTGGTGGTGAACACCCATGCGCACTACGACCACTTCTTCGGTAACGCCGTTTTCGCTGACGACGGCGTTACCGAGTTTTGGGCGCACGCCAACTGTGCGGCCACCATCGAACGCGACGCCGACAACCAGCGACGCTTCGTGGCCACCAACGAACCCGAGATGGCAGCGGGGGAGGGCGACGCCGTCGAAATTGTTGTCCCGAACGCGCTGGTCCACGACCAGCCTGTGCTGGTGGACCTCGGCGGGATCACCGCCACGCTGTTTTACCTGGGCCGGGCCCACACGGACGGCGACCTGCTGGTAGGAACCAGCTCCACCCTGTACGTGGGTGACCTGGTGGAACAGGGCGCGCACCCGTCGTTCGAGGACTCCTATCCCGAAGAGTGGGCGGATGCGCTGCGGCACATCTCGGCGCTGAGGCACCGTTACGAATTCCTGGTCCCGGGCCACGGAAAACATGTCAGTGACGAGTTCGTCAAGACAATGGCAGACACCATGGGCACGGCGGTGCGCCAGGCAACCCAGTCCATCCGCGACATGCCCTCAGACGCCACGAAGGCCATTCCAGTGCTGCCTTACGGCCCGGAACAATCGCGCTGGTTCATCAAGCGGCTGCAGGAAACCAACGCCCAAGGACGCACCTCGCTGGGCACGGCAGACTTTGGTCCCGGGAAAACAGGCTCCTACCCGTCATAAACAAGGTTCCTTACAAATTTCTCATCTTCTTTACTCCTGACTATGGACTATTCCAATAGTCCTTCCTAGGATGAAGGCGACCAATGGTTCGCGACTACCTGGGGGTGTCGAGATGAGGGGTTCGCGCGTTTTTCCGCGTGCTGCCAGCATTCTCCGCTCCGTCATGGTCGCGGGTGCCGGTACCGCAATCTGGATGGCGCTCTCAGCCACCGCTGCAAATGCGGACGCGGGTCCTGCCGAAAAGAACCTCTTGGAGAGCACGACCTCATCGAGCTCCATCAGCATTCCGCTTCCCGACGTAGCCCTGCCGGCCGCCGTCAAGGGCTTGCTGCCGGCCGATCACCTCAACGTCCCCGTACCTGCCGTCACGCCCGTGATGCAGCACGCGGGCGGCACAGTGGATCAGGCAATAAGCGCCGTGCCGGTGGTCAACCAGGTCCTCCCAGGGGACGCCGCGGGAACAGTCGTGAACACAGTGCTCGTTCCGGCTACAGATACCGTGGACCGCACGGTTGACGTCGTTGTCCCGCCGGTGAACTCAGCCCTGGAACCCGTGCGCCTGGAACCTGTGACCGATGTGCTCAACCCCGTGGTGCAGCCGGTGGTGGGCGTGGTCGATGCAGTTCTGCCACCCCTCGATTCCGTGGTTCCACCGGTGACCCTTCCACCCGTAGTTGTGCCTCCGGTTGCCGTCCCTGCGGAGGAGGTCCCGGCTGCACCCGTTACCAGTGGGTCAATACCTCCGGCCGGACTGGACGCCGGCACCTCGCCGGGGACCGACGTCGTAATTCCAGCTGACCCGGCCACAAGTGCCCCGGCTGAACAAAGCCAACTTTCGGAACCGTCCGCGGCTGCGGGGACCGCACTCGATGCATCTCCATGGGTGATGTCCACCCGTAGCTTCGGCCCCACGGGAATCACCGCGGTGCTTGGCGCCTCGTCGTCGTCCGCTGATCCGGCAACGCAACCCGGTCTGCCGGGTGACCGCGACACGGTCCCATCAGGCCTCGCCGGCGGCGGTTCCGCCGGGTCTTCCAACGGTCCGCCAAACCCGGCGGCAGCGTTCCTCGCCGCCGCCCTGATCATCCCTGCCGACACACTTCCTGGCCTCGCAACGGCCAGCGACAAACAACATCCCAAGCCGGTTTCATTCGATCCCGGCTCCTCTCCTGACTAGGTCCCCAGCCTTGCTGCACCGACTTTCGCGGCAGACGGCACTACAGACGATCCGTCATCGGACGTCTCCGGGAACAAGACCTTCAGGAGAAAAAGACCATGAACACGACCATTCGCAAGTGCCTGGTCGGCACCTGCTTTGCCGGGGGCATGATTGTCCTCAGCGCCACCGCAGCCAACGCCGCGGATACCACCAGCGGCAAAGACGGACTTCTGTCCGGCACGCAAGTGGTGGCGCCAGTAACCGCGCCCATCAACCTCGGCGCAACCTCTTTGGGCCTGGTGGGGGACTCGGCAGCAACCAGTTCTGCCACACCTGCTGCAACTTCGGGTTCAGCACCCGCAGCCACCACCAACGGTTCCAACGGCATCGGATCCGGGACGCAAGTCGTAGCCCCGGTAACGGTGCCCGTAAACCTGGGCTCGTCGTCAGTGGGTCTGCTGGGGGGCTCCACTGCGGCGAGCTCAGCCACACCTGCCGCCCCGGCCGGGGCAACAAGTTCGACGCCGGCAGCAACCACCGGCGGCGCCGACGGTATCGCCTCGGGAACCCAGGTTGTCGCACCGGTGACGGTTCCCATCACGGTGGGGTCGACGTCGGCCGGCGTACTCGGTGACTCGGCAGCAACTTCAGGATCAGCAGCTCCTGCACAGGCCCAAGCGCCCGCGCAGGCAACAACGTCGGGGGGAGAGGGTATCGCGTCCGGCGCTCAGGTAGTGGCTCCGATTTCGGTCCCTGTTAACATCGGAGCCACTGCCGTGGGTGTGGCTGGGGATTCTGCGGCTACGTCCAGCGGTGGAGGTTCAGCTGCTTCTCATGCCGGCACCGGTTCGGGTGCTTCGACGTCCGGGTCCGAGGGTATTGGTTCGGGGACGCAGGTTGTTGCTCCGATTACGGCTCCGATCAGCCTCGGTGCTACCTCGGCCGGGCTGTTGGGTGATTCCTCGGCCACGTCCGGTTCCAACGGCTCCACGGGTGGTTCGGCTCCTGCCGCTTCGGGTGCTTCGACGTCGGGGTCCGAGGGCGTTGGTTCGGGGACTCAGGTTGTTGCTCCGATTACGGTTCCGGTGAGCGTTGGTTCAACCTCTGCTGGTGTGCTGGGTGATTCGTCAGCCACGTCCAACGGCTCCACCGGCAGCACGACCGGCACCACGCCGGGTGCCAGCACCTCAGGATCCGACGGAATCCTTGCAGGTACGCAGGTGATCGTTCCAATCACCGCTCCCGTAACCATTGGCTCGACTTCGGTAGGCATCGGTGGCGGTTCTGCCGGTAACGTAACACCTCCGATTGTCACCCCGCCGGTCGTCACCCCGCCGGTCGTCACCCCGCCGGTCGTCACCCCGCCGGTCGTTACCCCGCCGGCCGAGTCCCCGATCACCGGAAGCCCCTCGACGGGCGGAGAACCTGGCGTTGACGAGCCCGTTGCCGGCGCCGTGACCGGAAGCGTCACTGGCGGAAGTATCGTGACCGCAGGCAGCGTCCACTCGGCTGTTGGCACCAAAGGCTCGGTGACCGCGGCAGCTTCCACCGCCGTCGGAAATGCCAAAACCCTGGCCGCTACGGGACTGGACGGCAGCTTCGCACTCTGGGCAGGAGCGTTGCTCGTGATGGGCCTGGTCCTGACCGCCCTTGGTCGTCGGAAGGCAGCAGCCATCCGCAGCTAGGGCCGAGTGGTAATTCCGCTTCGCATGTAGTTGTTGCGGCTCCGGTCTTCGGAGCCGCAACAACTGCGCGCCGCACCCAAGGCAGGGTGCGCGGTCAGTGAGGCTCTTGACGAGTTCTAGGATGAAAGGGATGACCACCACCCAAGCAGACAAGAACTTCAGCCTTCGCAGCATTGCGCTTCCGGCCTTCGGGCCCGCTCTGCTGTTCTGTATAGGCGAGGGGGCGGTCCTGCCGGTCATTGCGCTCTCGGCCCGGGAGCTGGGCGCTTCGGTGGCTGTGTCGGCGTTGATCGTGACGCTCATTGGGCTCGGCTCGTGGATCTTCAACATTCCGGCGTCGATCATCACCGAGAAGTTTGGTGAACGATGGTCCATCGTTGGCGCCGGTGCCTTGGGAGCCATGGCCTTGGGCGCTGCGGCTTTTGCCCCGCAGGTGGAGCACGGACTCTGGTTGCTCGCGGCGTCCATGACGTTGGTGGGCATGTCCGCGAGCGTCTTCAACCTTGCCCGGCAGAAGTACCTCACCGAGGCCGTGCCGGTCATCTTCCGGGCCCGGGCGCTGTCCACTCTGGGCGGTGTCACCAGGATCGGCATCTTCATTGGACCGTTCATTGGTGCCGGCGTGATGCAGTTCGCGGGCATCAGTGGTGCGTACTGGGTTGGGTTCGCGGGAATGATGGCGGCGGCTGCCTTGTCGCTCACCATCCCGGATTTGGTCGCCCCCGACACATCCGACGGCGGTCCGCGCCCTCCGGCGTCGACGCTGCGGAGCGTAGCGGTGTCGCACGCGGGGGTGTTCCTGAGCGTGGGTTTCGGCATCCTGCTGCTGAGCGCACTGCGGGCTTCGCGCCAGGTAGTCATCCCACTGTGGGCCGACCATCTGGGCCTCGACGCCACCCATGCTTCACTGCTGTTCGGCTTGTCCGGAGCGATCGACATGCTGGTCTTCTACCCGGCGGGGAAGCTCATGGACAGGAAGGGCCGGCAATGGGTAGCGATACCGTCCACGGTGATCATGGGGTCGGCACTGATCCTGATCCCGTTCACGGCTGGTTTTGTCCCGTTGCTCCTGGTCGCACTGCTGATCGGCTTCGGCAATGGCATCAGTTCCGGATTGATCATGACGCTGGGCGCAGACTTCTCGCCGGACAACGGGCGGAGCCATTTCCTGGGAATCTGGCGTTTCATCGCGGACTCCGGCGCCACCGGGGGACCCGTGCTGTTATCGGGGCTGACTGCTGCGGTCTCGCTCTCGGCCGGCATCTGGGCCACAGGAATACTGGGTTTCGCAGCGGCAGCGGTGTTCGCCGTCGCAATTCCGCGGCTGAAGCACCGCCGCAACTACTGAGGCGCGAGCCTTCGCTACCAACTTTTATCGCATCCTCGCCTCAAAACAACCCCATTAGGTTGTTTCGGCGCCGATCCCGCCCCAAAGTAGGTCAGGAAGCCACGCGTCCCGCAAGCGGACGCTTCCACGCCCGGTCCGGAACCTTGCCCGTCACCAATGCCACAGCGATCACCAGCAGCACCAGCCCCCACGTCGCGTTCGCTGTGTCGAGGGCCGTCCGCATCACCACAAAGGGCGGAATGACAGCCAGAACAGTGGCAGTGATGATCCGCCACACCGCCGGCCTCGACGCACCCGGGGCCAGGGCAGTGCTTGCAAGTTCCAGCCGGACCAGCGGCATGGAGGCCAGCAGCACCAGGGCCCACGCTGCCACATAGAAGAGAGGACGGCTGAGCCACCAATCCAAGCCCGCAGGCTCAGGGAACGGAAGCCGCAGCAGCAATGCGATCCCGAACATGGCAATGATCAACGGCAGGTGCCACAGGTAGATGGTCATGGCCCGGCTGCCCACAACGAACATCACTTTCTGCACCCAGCCACGATGCACGCAGCGCTGCAGGGCCGGGTACGCAGCCTTGACCAGCAGCACATGCGCCAGGCCAACAAGGATCAGCGGAAACATCGGCGGGTTCTGGTTGGTCAGCATGTCCACGGGATACGGGCCCGAGTGAGTGAGCAGAACCATCGCCGCGTAGCAACCGACCGCAGCCAGAACCAGCTGCCAGCGCGCAAAGCGGTCGAAGAACCCGTCGGCGTAGAAGAAGCCAAGCTGTTGCAGCAGTCCCCAAACGAACACCATGTTCAGCAGCCCGATCGGGTTGGAGTCGAAACCCCAGGGATTGTGCTCCAGGCCCAGGCGGAGGACATCGACGACGACGGCGCCCGCGGCCAACGCGGCGATGGTCCGGTAGGGCGCGGCTTCGTGGAGCTTGGCCATGGTGGGGACCATGGCCTGGCAGATCAGGTAGGCGGCAAGGAACCACAGCTGTACTCCTGCTCCTGCGGCGATCACGGTGAGCAGATCGCCCGGGACGCCGGCCGCCGTCGCAATCCAGAGCGCAATGGCGAGGAACGCGTACAACGCAACCGTAGGACGAACCAGGCGCAGCACACGGTTCCTTAGGTAGTCGCCGGCATCGCCTCCCTTGCGGCGCAGGCTCCGCCACGAGGTCAAGGAGGCGAAACCGCCGACGATGAAGAAGAGCGGCATGACCTGGCCGAACCATGTGCCTTGAGCAAACCAGCTCAGGGAAGTCAGCGGATTGCCGACGCCGATGCCGGATTCGTCCACGCTGATGCCCATCATGAGCAGGTGCACGGCCACCACGGCGAACATGCAGGCAACCCGGATGAAGTCGACCACCAGGTCGCGTGAGGCAGGGGCGGCCGGATTGAGACCGCGAGGGCCGTGCTTAAGAGTGGAAGACATGGGAGCTCCTGGAGTTAACCGCTGTTTGTCCATCGAATGGAGTAACTCTAGCGCATGCGATCACATCCGTCGACGTCATTCGCGGAAACGTTCCGTCTTGCCGGGTCAGGATTGCCGCTGCCGGGCGTAGCCTTGATGAGAGGGCCCGGCCAATTTCCCGAGTTTGAGGCAGTGCATTGAGGGTCCCGCCACATCCCACCAATCAAGAATGGCAGCGCTGATCACTATGCACATCAGGGAATTTTGGAATCAGCTTTCTTCCGAAACGCAGCAATGGCTCATCAACAATCCCGGCAGTGTCATCGTGCCGCGGACAGTCACGGCAATCATCAAGGGGCAGACGGGTGAGGACGGTGCCGTAGACGGACACGGGGGCACGGTGCTTACGGATGAGGACCGCGCCTTCATCCGGGAACAGGCCCACCGGACCCGCAGCGAAGCTGTCGAGGGCTGAGCCGTTCGGTGGGCGGGCGCCATCGGTGGGTTTTAAGCCTTACGGGGGGCTTTAGGCCTTAAGGGGGTCAGGCCTTGCGGGCCGCCAAGCCGAACAGCCATGTACCGCCGAGCGCTGAAAGATATCCGGCGATCACAATGAAGGCCGTGCCCGCCCAGAAGTAGTCGATGGTGCTGTCGGTGCTGAGTCCGGGCATCACCTGCAGCAATGAATAGGCGGCCACCATCACGGCGGCCAGCAATGCGGCGACGGTGAGCCAGACCCAGATCCGGGAGGCGGCCCAATGCTCCCCGTAGCCCTTCCACACGTTCCATGTGCTTCCTGTCCGCAGGACCAGCCATCCCGCCGGCAGCATTACTGCGCCCACCACCAGGAACGCGGCGATGACGTCGGCGGGGCGGTGCCATTGATTGATGAGGGTGGAGACTCCGGTAGCCACCGCGAAGGTGCTTCCGAGGAAACCAGCCAGTGGACGCCAGCGTGGGGACACCATGAGGAAGACGGCTGCCGCGGCGGAGGCGGCCAGGGTGGTGTGCCCTGACGGGAGCGAGTTCAGTTCCAGTGTCTGCACGCCGCGGTCGGGCCGGTCGGGGATGAAGAATTTGAGGATTTGGGTGGCCAGGTTGGCGGCGACGCATGCAGCCACGGCGATCCCCGCGGCCTTCCAGCGGCGGCGCGCCACCGTTACGAAGAGCACCATGATGGTGGCTATTGCCAGCGAGAGCATGGGGAGCATGTCCAGGAATTCCGTGGAGGCACGGCCGGCGGTTCCGCTGAGGGCTGTCGCTTCGACCAGTGCCGACTCGTCGATGAACTGTCCAGGCGTGGTGCGCACAAAGAAGTAGTACGTCGCGACGAGGCCCACGATGCTTGCGGCCGTGGCCAGGCAGAAGAGGAAGCCTGTGCCTGCGCCTGCGTCGCGTGCTGGAAGCGGCCGTTTGCTCGACCTCCCGCTGGTGCGGAATTGCTGGGAACTCATTCTGACTAGACTGCCACAATTCGCTGGGCGCCTCATGTGAGCTCCTCCCGCGCGTTGCGGGGTTAGTGAGACACAAGCAACATTCCTGTGACACTTGACACGTGTTAGGCGCTCGTCATACGCTTCCTAACACGTGTTAGGGAAGGAAATCTACATGTCGGGAACCAATGGGGCTTTGCGCGAATTCACACGTAGAAGTGCCCTCACAGCCCTCGGCGCCGGGATCGTTGGAGTCACTGCGGCATCGTGGCCGCGCCTGACCGGGGCCGATATCCCAGGCCGGGGCGACAACAGCCTCAGCATCGCCATCATGGGCACCGCCGCAGACGCCGCAGCCCGCCAGAAGGTCATCGACGCCTTCGCGAAGGTCCACCCGGAAATCAAGGTCAAGGTCCAGGCCATCCAGGCAGTGGACTGGAAGGACTTCTTCACCAAGATCCTCACCATGGTGGCAGCAGGCACTCCGCCGGACGTCGTCTACGTCGCAACCGAAGGCGCCCAGCTGTTCGCCGAGAAGTTGGCACACCCGCTTGACGAGTACCTTCGCCGGGACGCCGACCACATGAAGGAGTACTTCGCGGACGTCCACCCCAGCCTGGTGGAAGCGTTCATGTACAAAGGCAGCCTGTTCCAGCTTCCCATCGACTGGAACGCCGCCAACATGTACTACAACACCACCGCGCTCCGGCAGGCCGGGCTGGACAGGCCGGCCGACGACTGGACCCACACCGACTTCCGGGCCACCCTCGCGGCCATGAAGAAGGCCAACCCCAAGGACTTCACACCGTACTACTGGACCAACCGCCTGTTCGGCGGCGTGGTCCCGTGGCTCTACGCCAACGACACCAGCTTCCTCAAGGAAACCAAATCCGCGGGCGGCGAATGGCTGTGGGACGGCTTCTACGCCAACGACCCCTCACGCGGCCTCCGCTCCGGCGGCTACCAATGGCTGGAACCCAACGCCGACGATCCCCGGGTCTTCGAATCCTTCGACTACCTCCGTGGACTGGTCAAGGACGGCCTTGGCGTCCGGCCCGAGGAAGGCGGCGGAAGCGCACTGATCGGCCTCTTCGCCTCCAACAGGATAGGTACGACGCCGGCAGGCGGCTATTGGGTCCAAGGCCTCCATGAAGCGGGGATGACAGAGGACGAATTCGATGTCCAGTTCTTCCCGAAATGGCGGACACAGCGGCACCAGTTCGGCACGGCAGGCTACGCGATCATGAAGACCGCCAAGGACAAGGACGCAGCCTGGGAATGGGTGAAGTTCAGCTCCAGCCTGGAGGCCATGCGGATCGTGTTCCCCACACCGAACACCACCCCCGCCCGCCGCTCCATGGTCAATGAGCAGCTCTATGCAGGAACCGGTCCACGGAACTGGAAGGTCTTCTACGACACCTTGGACAAGTTCCCCACCACAGGTCCCATTCCGGCGCCACCCCAGCAGGCCGCCGTCGAGACCGCCCTGATGAAAAACGTAAGCCTGGCTGTCAGCGGCGACGAGCGCCAACTCAAGGACGCTCTCAACTCCATGCAGCGCGACCTTGAACTGGCCCTGAGGAGGCAGCCATGAGTACCGCAACCAGTACCTCCACGGGGACGGGAAGTGAGCCGGGCCGCCGGCAAGCGGCCCGTAAGAACGCACAGGAGACCAAGCGCGGCCGCGTGCAGCAGCGCTGGCTGCCGTGGGCATTCCTGGCCCCGACCATCGCGGGCATGGGCATCTTCACCCTGCTCCCGATCGTCGCTTCGATCGCGCTGGCCTTCTTCCGCTGGGACATCATCTCCGCGCCGACGTTCGTTGGCTTCGACAACTTCGCCGAGGTAGTCCAGGACCCCACCGTCCGGGTCTCGTTCCTGAACACCATCGTGTTCGTGGTGGTGGCGGTGGCGCTCCAGCTGGGACTGGCGCTCGGCCTGGCGATCATGGTGCAGGAGAAGCTCCCGGCCTGGCTGCGGGTCTTCTTCCGCTCTGCATTCTTCTTCCCGCTGATCCTGTCCGCGGCCTCGGTGTCGATCTTCATGCGCTACCTCTTCAACGAGCAGTTCGGCGTCGTGAACTGGTTGCTGTCCATCGTCGGCATCCCCGCGGTGCCTTGGCTGACGACGCCAGGCGGGTCGGCCGCCGTCGTGATCCTTGTGTACGTGTGGCAGAACTTCGGGTTCTCGTTCCTGCTGTTCATCGGCGGGCTGGCTTCCATTCCCGTGGAGACGTACGAGGCCGCCTCCATTGACGGCGCGACGGGCTGGCGCAAGCACTGGTTCGTCACCCTGCCGCTGCTGAGCCCCACCACCCTGGTGGCCTCGGTCATGGCCATCATCAACGCACTCCAAGTGTTCGACCAGCCCTACGTCCTCACCCGCGGCGGGCCCGGCGACTCAACGCGCACAGCCGTGATGGTGATCTTCGAGTCCGCGTTCCAACGCCTCGAGTTCGGCCAGGCTTCGGCGATCGGCGTGATCCTCACGCTCATCATCATGGCCATCACCGCCGCGCAGTTCCGGCTCAGCAAACGATTCGTCTTCTACCAGTAAGGCCCGCCATGACAACCATTCAAGAACGTGTCACCACCACGGAGCCTGTCGTCACGCGGAAGAAGCGCGATTGGTCAGTGGCCGTCCGCGTCGTCGTCTTGCTGATCGCGTCCGTCTTTGTCCTGGGCCCCGTGCTGTGGACGCTGTCCACCTCGCTGCGGCCGCCGTCGGAGTCCTTCAAGCTGCCGCCCGCATTCCTGCCGCTGAACCCGGACCTGACCTCCTACGAGCAAGTGTTCAAACAGCTCAACATCGTGGCCCTGGTGGTGAACAGTGCCCTGGTGACCGGGCTGATCGCCGTCGGGCAGATGATCACAGCCGCCCTGGCAGGCTACGCGTTCGCACACCTGAAATTCCGGGGACGCGGCGCGCTCTTCTCCATCGTGCTGGCAACCATGATGGTGCCCGCGCAGGTGACGATCGTGCCGGTCTTCATGCTGATCCGTGGAGTAGGTCTCTCCGACACCTTGCTGGCGCTGATTATTCCGGCCATCCCGACGGCGTTCGGCACCTTCCTGATGCGCCAATACTTCATGGGGTTGCCGGGTGAGCTCGCTGAAGCGGCTGCCATCGACGGAGCCTCGCCATGGCGGACCTTCCGCTCTGTCTACGCGCCGCTGGCCATGCCCGGCCTGGCGATCGTGGGCATCCTGGCGTTCAACTTCCACTGGAACGAGTTCTTCCGGCCCCTCATCATGACCATCTCCGAGCAGAACTTCACCCTGCCGCTAGGACTGGTGTCGCTCCAAGGCAACCTCGGCACCGGAAGCATTTCGGTGGTCCTTGCCGGTGTTGTCCTCTCCATGATTCCCGCGCTGGTGGTGTTCATGTTCGGCCAGCGCGCGCTGCAGGACGGGCTCACCGCAGGCACGGGCAAGTAGTTTCCCACTCACTCTGAAAGGTGTTCCGTTGACGGACCTTGCCCTTGACTCTCTCTCCTCAGCTACGACACATCCGGATGCGGCGTTCCCGCGCTTCCACCCGCGGCCGGCGCAGGGCTGGATCAACGACCCCAACGGCGTCAGCTACATCAACGGCCGCTACCACGTGTTCTTCCAGTACAACCCGGACTCTGCCCGGCACCAGCAGATCCAGTGGGGACATGTCAGCTCCCCGGACTTGGTCCGCTGGGAAGAGCACCCGGTTGCACTCGTTCCCCAGGCCGGTGGACCGGACTCCGCCGGGTGCTGGACCGGCGTGGTGACTTCCGACGACGGAGTGCCCACCGCAGCCTACTCGGGCGTTCAGGACCACGGAGGGCATTCGCAGGTTGTGATCGCGCGCGGCTCCTCGGATCTGGTCACGTGGAAGCAGGACGGGCACGTTGCCGTGTCCATGCCTTCCGACCCGCTGGTTACCGCCGTCCGCGACCCGTTTATCTTCCACTTCAACGGTGCCCGCTACGCCATGCAGGGAGCCGGACTTGCCGACGGTCGCGCCGCCTTGTTGCTCTACACGGTGGAGTCCTTGGACGACTGGAAGTACCAGGGGATTTGGCTGACCACGGCTGACCCCGTAGCGGCTGTCCACACACCGGCTGAGATCTGGGAATGCCCGCAGTTGGTGCAGGTACCCGCATCTTCGGGTGGCTCCGCATGGGTCATGATGTTCTCGCTGTGGCTCTCCGGGGACGACCACGAGCACGCGAACGGCGTGGGCCACCTGATCGGTTCCATGACCTCGGATCCCGACACCGGTTTGCCCGTTTTCGCACCCGTGTCCGGCGGCAAGTCCGATCTCGGCCGGGACTTCTACGCTCCGCAGATCATGCAGCTCCAGTACGGTTCCGCTGATTCTGCGCCTGCGGCTCTCTTGTGGGGATGGGCCAACGAAGGCCCCGGACGCGACGGCCGGCGTGGCCGCACCCAGGAAGAAATCGACGACGCCGGGTGGTCGGGTGTCCTGACGCATCCTCGCGTCGTGTCGGTGGTTGACGGCGCGCTGGCAATCACTCCTGCGCCCGAGGTTGAGGCTTACCGGGGCACTGCCGTGGCTTCCGGTGCTGACGGATCCGTGGCGCTTCCGGGGTTCGCCGAGGTGCTGGTCCGGGGTGCTGTGGCCGGGTCTGGGTCTTCGGTGGCCGGGTCTTCGGGGGCCGGGGCCGGGTCTTTGGAGGCCGTGCAGTTGGTCCTTGGTTCAGGGGATAACGCACAGGTGGTCTACTCAGGTCCCTTGGTCAGGGAGCTGCGGATCTTCATCGATGCATCCCTGGTGGAGGTGTACCAGTCCGGGACCGTTGCCACCACCCTCCGGGCCTACCCGGCTCCAGGGGAAGGCTGGACCCTCAACCTCCCCGACGGCGCGACTGCCGACGTCTGGGAGTTGGCGCTGCCCGCCGAGTAATCCTTCACATTGCGGGGCCCGGTCTGCGGTTTATCCCTGTCTTTTGGGGCGCAGATTGGGCCCCGCATTGTTGGGCCGCGCAATGCACGGGCCTCATTGTTCAGCTCAGTGTGGTGCCGGGCCGGTCGACTCACGCACCACCAAGCGGCAGGGGACCATCGTCTCCATGGTGCGTGCCGCCGTCGTGCCTTCACCGCCCTCGATGGTGTCCAGCAGGGTGGTCATGGCCGCGCGGCCGATTTCACGCAACGGCAGGGCCATGGTGGTGAGGGCCGGGACCATGGTGTCCGCGATGCGGGCTTCGTCGTCGTAGCCCATGATGGACAAGTCCCGGGGGACACTTAGGCCCAAACGGGCTGCAGCCAGGGCGACGCCGACAGCCAAGCGGTCATTTGCGCACATGATGGCCGTCGGGCGATCAGCCGGGGACACGCCGTCGAGCAGCTTCATGGCGCCGTGGTAACCGGCATCAATGTCCCATCCCGCCATGAAGACCCGCTCGTCGCGGAACGGAACGCCGGCCAGGGCGTGGGCATCCCGGTATCCCTGGACACGGAGCGGTGCTGCGGGAGAATCCTCGGATCCGGCGAGCAGCGCGATGTCCCGGTGCCCCCATTGCAGCAGATGCTCCGTGGCCTCCCTGCCGCCGGTGATCTCGTCGGGAATGACGTGGTGGAGCTGCGGTTCCGGATGTTCGTCATAGCAATTGGCCAGCACGGACGGTATGCGGAGCATCCCCTGCGGGATCTCGATCGGTTTCAGGCCGACAGTGACGTACATGAGGCCGTCCACCTGCCGGTCCAGAAGCGTCTCGATTGCGCTCGCATCCCGGGCAGTATCGCGCTCGGTGTCCATGACGAGAGTTACGAAACCACGGCTGCGGGCGATGTCGTCCGCCCCGCCGATGATGTTGCCGTCGAACGGGCTCACCACTACTTCGTCGGACAGGATGCCGATAACCCTGGACCGCTGGTTCCGGAGGCTCAGCGCGATGGCGTTGGGGGAGTAGTTCAGCTCCTTGGCGGCCTGTCGAATGCGGTCCTGGCTCTCCTTGGCCACGTTCCCGTCACCGCGCCCGTTGAGCACCAGCGAGACCGCGCTCCTGGAAACCCCCGCCCTCTTGGCGACGTCCAGTGCGGTGGCCTTGCGGTTCATGGGCTTCCTCTCCTGCCGGTTACTCAGCAGTCTACCTAACGCGTGTGAGGGTGCGGTCTGTCAGGTCGGGTAGCCCAGTTCTGAGAACACAGCCTGCATGAAAGAGAGCGATTTGAGAAGACGTAGCCGGGATCGATGGAGGCATAGCCGCTGCTGTTAATGTACGGACGGACCTCCACACTCCACGTCAGCATCATGGCGCCCACGCCGAAAGGCAGGCAGGCGATGAGCCAGATGAAAGGGTTCTCAACGCCCTGGTCCTTGCCAAGCAACGGGCGTTGGGCGGGCGTCGGTTGGAATGCGGGCGGTCCCACGCGGTCCGTCCAACCGGTGCCGTTCCACCAGCGCAAACAGCGGGGATCAGCCGGGTCGGGATACCATCCCGGCGCTGCCGTCACGTGGTGACCGAGTATCCGAACTGGTTGTACATCGACTGCATGAAGTTGGACATCCAGATGCCCGATACCACCAAGCTGATCACAAACACGGCAATGGTTGCCCAGATCGGCCACAAGCCTCTCTTGGGGGCGACCTTATTGACGATGACCGAACGTCCAATCACGTAAACAACGGAATTGAGGAACGCCCAAGCCCAATGGAAAGGACGCTCGACGCCGGACTTCAGCAGGCGCTGACGGTCCAGGTACGCGAAGAACACCGACAGTCCGTAGGAGACGAAGCCCGACCCCAGGAGCAGGAAGTACGCCGGGGTGTAAATGGAGAAGGGATCAACGGTAGTGACGCCCTGCCGGGTGGTGATCATCCTGAATTCCGGCTGCCAGGTCAGCATGAAAATGATCGAGACAAGCGGCAGGAACGTGATGACCCAAATGAAAGGGTTGTACACAGGAGTTTGCGGACTTATCTGCGGACGTGGTTGAGGAACCGGCGCCTGGTACTGCATGGTGCGCGGGGCCTGCTGGGCAGTCCACGCAGTGCCGTCCCACCAGCGCACGAACCTCGGGTCCGAAGGGTCGGGGTACCAGCCGGCAGGAGTTGTGGAACCGGGCATTGATTGAGTCATGTTTCCCCCACGTTGTGTTGTGACTTCGAGAATATCGCGGTTGCCGTCTCTCGGTTATCAGGCGACCTTCCCCAGAGGTTATGTGGCGGTGTAAGCATGAATAATGAGCTTCTTTGACGACCTCCCCGAGCCCCCTGTCCGGCAACCCCTGACACAGCCGGCTCAGCCGGAATGGTCGGGGCCGCCGTCGGGCGAACTGCCCGGTGTAGTGTCCCCCGGCGGCTTTGTACTCCGCGGTGCCAACGCGGTGGTGGCGCTGAAAATGGTGGAAGTCTTCTCTACGGGATGCCTCTTGGACCTCGTATGGTGTGTTCGGCGCTCAAACGAATCCGACCAGGAGTGGCGGGACGTCATGGAACGGAGCTTCCAGCGGCCCGGGCTGCCGGGAATCATGATCGGGGCAGGGCTCCCGGACGGGCGCAAGGCGTTTGCCGGGGCAACAAGGCCATCCATGTTCGAAGGCTCCGAAGAGGTTACGGGGCCGGTTCTCGTGGAATGGGGAGGTGCCGGCGGCAGTGCCGGGGATCAGCAGGCAGAAGGCTCTGCACGGTATTGGCTGTGTCCGCTGCCTGCAGAGGGGGAGCTGAAAATCGTTGCAAAGTGGGATAACCAAGGGTTGGCCGAAAGCACCTTGACAGTTCCCGGTAAACGTTTGGCAACGGCACGGGAAGAAGTGCGCGGGTACTGGTCGGAGTAGTTTTCCACATAGCCCGTTCCGCTTGTCCTGGGTGAAAAGGCCGCCGGTACAGTGGCACTATGCCTGTTCGCCTTCCTGATCTCCAAGAACTTCTCGATTCCGCCTACGTCGTCTCGTTGCCCATGCGCGTGAAGTTCCGCGGCATCATGGAGCGCGAGACCCTCCTGTTGCGCGGACCGCTCGGCTGGGGAGAGTTCTGCCCTTTCCCGGAATACGACGACGACGAATCCTCCCGCTGGTTGGCGGCCGCCTTGGAAGCGGGCTGGCTTGGGTTCCCGGAAGCGTCGCGGGACGTAATACCGGTGAACGCGACGGTCCCCGCGGTTTCGGCTGACCGCGTCCCGGAGGTACTCGCCCGGTTCGGTCGCGTAGATGCAGTCAAGATCAAAGTCGCTGAAAAAGGACAGCAACTCGCCGATGACCTGGCGCGGGTAGTTGCCGTGCGCGAGGCCCTTCCCGATGCCGCCATCCGGGTGGACGCCAACGGGGGCTGGGACGTGGACCAGGCAGTGGACGCGCTGGGGAAGCTATCAGCTGTCGGCTTGGAGTATGCAGAACAACCCGTGCCGACCATTGACGGCCTGGCGGAAGTCCGCCGCAGGCTCTCTTCGGCGGGAACACCGGTCCTCATCGCCGCGGACGAGAGTGTTCGCAAGGAAGATGATCCCCTGCGCGTGGCACGGGCCGGCGCCGCCGACCTCATCGTGGTCAAGGTTGCCCCGCTCGGAGGAGTACGCCGCGCCTTGGACATTGTCCAGCAAGCCGGGCTGCCCGCCGTCGTCAGTTCCGCACTCGACACCTCCGTAGGTATCCGGGCGGGCCTCGCCCTCGCGGCTGCCCTTCCGTCGCTGCCGTACGCCTGCGGTTTGGGCACCGTTTCGCTGTTCGCGTCGGACATCACCGTGGATCCCCTGGTGGCCGACGACGGCGCCATCCGCTTGCGGGACACGGCCGCGGATACCGGGCTGCTTGAGCAGTACGCAGCTTCGGCGGAGCGCCGGGACTGGTGGCTGGACCGTCTGCGACGCGTCCACTCCGTCCTTGCCGGGAACCAGCACCGTTTGTTCACCGGGTCTTAACCGGAGGGACCTCTCAGCTTTGGATTCCGCTGAAAGGCTCAGCGGGAACCTCGTACACACTCTGGAAGGTCCCCCATGTCTGAAACCACCGGACGCACGTTTCCGCTGCTCCCCATGCTCGGCCACACCAAAGGCAAGCGCAGCGCCGTAACCTGCGCACTCAAGTGTGACAACGCCTGTGCCGGCGATGTCTGCAACACCAGCGCCAACGGCTACTTCCGCGACATCGCCTCCACGGCTATGTCCCGCCGTGCTGCCCTGGGCCTCGGCGCGGCAGGTGCGCTCGCCGTCGTTCTTGGTGGTGCCGTAACCGGTGCTGACTCTGCAGTCGCCGATTCGGGCAACGGACTGTCCAACGCGGCCAAGAAGGGCTTCGAGAAGTCCAAGCTTCAGTTCACGGCCATCAAGCCGGTCGACGCCGCCGTCGACGCTTTCACCGTTCCCGAGGGCTTCGGCTGGAACCCCATCATCCGATGGGGAGACCCGCTGTTCGCCGACTCACCGGCTTTCGATATCACCAAACAGACAGCTGCCGCCCAGGCCCGTCAGTTTGGTTACAACAACGACTACACGGACATCCTGCCGATCCCGGGTTCCAAGGACCGCCGTGCCGTTCTCTTCACCAACCACGAGTACACGAACGAGAACATCATGCTGCCGGTCGGCTTCGACGCAGCAGAAGCCCGTGCCATCGGCCGGGCCGCCCACGGCCTGGCCGTCGTGGAGCTCGAGCGCAAGAACAAGAACAAGCCGTGGAGCTACGTCCAGGGTGCTGCCCTGAACCGGCGCTTCCTCACCGACACTGTGTACGAACTGACCGGTCCCGCCGCCGGTACCAACCTCGTCAAGACCATTGATGATCCCGCGGGCCGCTGGATCAAGGGCACCCTGGGCAACTGCTCCGGCGGCACCACGCCGTGGGGCACCATCCTCTCCGGCGAGGAAAACTTCAACGGCTACTTTGCGACACCTGGAACCAGCGACGCAGACAAGCGCTACGGCCTGTCCTCGAAGCCAACCACCCGCCAGTGGGAGCTCGACGAGCCGCGTTTCGACACCCGCAACTCCGGCTACGCCAACGAAAGCAACCGCTTCGGCTGGATCGTGGAAGTTGATCCGTTCGACCCCACCTCCACGCCGAGGAAGCACTCCGCCATGGGCCGCTTCAAGCACGAGGGCGCCAACGTCATTCTTGCTCCGGACGGCCGCGTTGTTGCCTACATGGGCGACGACGAGCGCTTCGATTACCTCTACAAGTTTGTCTCCAAGGGAAAGTACCAAGCGGGTGACTCCAAGGCAGCACGCAAGAACAACATGAGCCTGCTCTCCGAAGGCGACCTGTATGTCGCCCGCTTCACGGGCGACTCGCCTGCGGCCGAGATTGATGGCACCGGCAAGGTCCCCGCCGACGGAGCCTTCGATGGTTCGGGCGAATGGTTGCCCTTGGTTGTCGGCGGCGCCTCAGCAGTTCCCGGCATGTCCGTGGCAGAAGTTTTGGTGTACACGCGACTGGCGGCTGACAAAGTCGGCCCCACCAAAATGGACCGTTGCGAAGACGTTCAGCCCAACCTGCGCACCGGCAAGGTCTACGTGGCCTGCACCAACAACTCGGACCGCGGCAAGGCAGGCAAGGAAGGGGCGACCGAGGTCAACCCGCGCACCCTCAACCGGGATGGCCACATCGTCGAGATCACCGAGGGCAAGGAACAGACCGGTACCAAGTTCAACTGGACCCTGCTGCTGGTGGCCGGTGATCCCGCCAAGAACAACTCCACGTACTTCTCCGGATTCCCGGCCAACAAGGTGTCGCCGATTTCCTGCCCGGATAACGTAGCGTTCGACTCCGTCGGTAACCTTTGGATTTCCACCGACGGCGCCCCGTCCACCATCGGCTACAACGATGGTTTGTTCAAGGTCACTTTGGAAGGCCCGGAGCGCGGCAAGGTAGAGCAGTTCCTGGCCGTTCCCCGCGACGCCGAAACGTGTGGCCCGATCGTCCACGACGAAGAGCGCACCGTGTTTGTCGCGGTCCAGCACCCGGGTGAGGAAGGCACGTTCGACGCGCCCCACTCATACTTCCCGGACTACGTTCCGGCCGGAGCCACCCCGGCTGCCGGCGCGGTTCGGGCACCCCGCCCTTCGATCGTGCAGGTGTTCCGCAAGTAACTGAAACCCGAAACGCTCCCTTACCTCCTGGAGGTAGGGGAGCGTTTCTGCACCCCCAAACGCTTGCTCACGTTCCGCGTGTTTGATCCCAACGCTTGCTCACATCCCTCGGGTTTGATCCCAACGCTTGCTCACATCCCTCGGGTTTGATCCCGACGCTTGCTCCCATCCCTCGGGTTTGGTTCGGACGCTTGTTCACATCCCGCGGGTTTGATCCCGACGCTTGCTCATGGTTCCCGATAACCACGGATCCACCGCTATTCCGACAGTCCCATTGGGACGTCAACGAGGGTCCCGCCAAACACCCGGGGCGTGAGCAAGCGTTTGGTGGGAAGCACCTGGAATGCGAGTGAGGGCTGGTGGGAAGGGCGCGTGGCGTGAGTGAGGGTGTGGGTGAAGGGGCCGGGTTGTGAGTGAGGGTGTGGGGGAAGGGGCCGGGTTGTGAGCAAGCGTTTGGTGGGAAGCACCTGGAATGTGAGTGAGGGTGTGGGTGAAGGGCGCGGGGCGTGAGCAAGCGTTTGGGTGAAGGGGCCGGGTTGTGAGTGGGGGGTGGGGGAAGCAGCCGGGATGTGAGCGAGCGATGGGGGACTGCAGCCCCCAATAGACTGGAGCGGTGACTTCACAGGACTCTCTGACTTCCATCGCCGCCGCCCGGATCGCCGTTACTGCATTGCTCGACGGCGGCGTGCGGCACGCGGTGGTGGCCCCCGGTTCGCGGTCGGCGCCCATGGCCTACGCCCTCGCCGAGGCAGAAGCCGCGGGGCGGGTCCGACTTCATGTCCGGATCGACGAGCGGGACGCCGGCTTCACCGCCCTGGGCCTGGCGCTCTCCACGGAAGCCCCGGTCGCGGTCCTGACTACCTCGGGCACAGCCGTGGGGAACCTCCTTCCCGCTGTGATGGAGGCCAACCACTCGGCCGTTCCCGTGGTGGTCATTTCCGCCGACCGTCCCGAGGAACTGCACGGTACCGGGGCGAACCAAACCACCATCCAACTGGACCTTTTCGGCGATCACGTGCGCTTCGCCGTCGACGTCGCCGCGGGGGACAACCCGCAGAAGGCAGTTGCCACTGCGCTGTATGCAGCCACCGGTGCGCTGGAGGACACGCCGCCAGGTCCGGTCCAGGTGAACATCGCCTTCCGCGATCCGCTGACGCCCGAAACCGGGGATGCCCTGCCGGATACGCAGGGACACGGCGTGTTCCATTACGACGCCGGACCGCAGGCTTTGGAGCTTCCGGCAGCGTCCAGCGAACTTGCCGAGCGACGGACCGTGGTCCTCGCTGGCCATGACGCCGGACCGGTGGCGGAGGCCTTCGCCCGCGCGCACGGCCTTCCTTTGCTGGCAGAGCCGTCTTCGAACGCCCGCTTCGGCCCCAATGCCGTTGGTCCGTATCGTGTGCTGCTGGAGCACTTTGGTCCCGGTTCACCCGCTCCCATCGAGCGCGTTGTCCTTTTCGGCCGGGCCACCCTGTCCCGCCCCGTTGCAGCACTCCTGGCCCGCGAATCGGTGGCATCAGCGATCTACCAGCCTGTCCCGGTCGCTTGGTACGACGCCGGCCGACGCCGCGAAACGCCCATCGAAACCCTGCCGGAACTGGCCGCTTTCGCCGGCCGCGGCCCGACTGAATGGCTCGATACCTGGCTTCTCGCCGGCGCCTCGGCCCAACATGCGCTGGATGGCGTGCTCGCGGCGGAGAGCCTTGCCAACGGCCCGTCAGTAGGAGCCGCCGTTTGGGAACACTCCCGCGGCCAACTTGTCCTCGGCTCCTCCAACGGCATCCGCGACGTGGACCTCGCCGGCCATCCGCATCAGGGCCCGATCGCCACCGTGTACGCCAACCGTGGCCTCGCCGGCATCGACGGCACCATCGCCACAGCTACCGGAATCGCACTTGGCAGTGGACGCGAAACCACCGTCCTCTTGGGCGATGTCACCTTCCTGCACGACGCCGGGGGCCTGCTCCTGGGCCACGGTGAGCCGGTGCCGGACCTCCGCATCGTGGTGCTCAACGACTCAGGTGGCGCCATCTTCGCACTCCTCGAACACGGCGCCGTGGAAGACTCAGGCGCCTACGGCACCGCCGTCGAACGCCTCTTCGGTACCCCGCACTCAGTGGACATCGCGGCACTCGCGGCGGCATACGGCGTCGGGCACCAAGCAGTAAGTACGACGGCGGAACTCGCCGACGCACTCAAGTCGCCCTTGAAGGGTCGCACCATCGTGGAGGTACGCGTGGACAGGGCGGGTCTGCGCGGACTCCATGCCCGGATCAAGGAAGCCATCAACGCCGCCGTGGGCCACGGAAACTGAGGCAGGCCACAGACACTGACGGGGGCCACCCAAATTTGGGTGTCGTCAGTCCGTTTTCCGGGCACTCAGCAGTTTGCGTGGCGAGCGGTGGGTTGTCCACATAGGCAAACTCTGCCCTCGTACCGCAGGAGCGTCCCACGAAGACTGTTGGAATGCGAAGGCTACCCAAACTCATTCTCGCCAAGGATTTGTCCATCCTCGGAGGCAATTCCAGGTCATTGTCCATGGATGCGAAGGCCGGAAAGCTCGTCCGCATCAGGCACGGTGTCTACGTCGATGCCCCTCAATGGCAGCAGTTGGAGAGCTGGGAACGTTACACCCTGAACGTAGAAGCGGCAGCCGAGTGCTTAGCGGCTCCGACCATCTTCTCGCACCACTCGGCGGCGTCGATTCACGGAATCCCCACTATCCTGCGCCACCAGCCTGTTCATGCCCTGACGACTTACACCGGAGGAGGCCGTTCGCGTGCGGGGGTGAGACGCCACTTGGTAGCCGCAGGAAGCGAGCGGGCCCAGGAAGTCAACGGCTTCCTGGTCACAGACAGGATTCGGACCGTACTGGACATCGCCGCGTCGGTTCCGTTTGCCGAGGCCGTTGTCCCGGTGGATTTCCTGCTGAACAGAAAGCGAAACGCCCAGCCTGTGACCAAGGAGCAACTCTTGGACGGCATCAGCGGGACTTACTCCAAAGCAGCGGTCAGGCGAATCACAGCGGCGGTAAAGTTTGGTGCCGGAAACTCCGGTTCACCCGGCGAATCCTATGCCCGCGGCTTGATGCACGTCCTCGGATTCGAGACTCCTTTGCTGCAGTATGCGGTGAACACCTCAAGGGGAACGGTGTACACGGACTACTACTGGGAGGGGCTTGTGTTGGTTGGAGAATTCGACGGCCGCGAAAAGTAAATGAAGCCGGAGTACTTGCAGGGACGTACGCCTTCCCAGATAGTGATCGAAGAGAAGGCCCGCGAAGACGCCATACGAGCCGCCGGCCGAAGAGTGTTCCGGCTGGTGTGGAGCGACCTGACGGTGAGCAAGCTGGAACGCGTGCTTGAGTCAGCCGGGGTTCCCCGCCGTCGTCGTGCTTCTGCAGGCCACCCAAATTCGTAGGCGAACCGGAAACGGGAGGGCGACACCCAAATGTGGGTGTCGCCCTCCCGTTTCTGTGGCGCCAATCAATATGCGCGGCGTCAGCGGCGCCGGCGAAAAGCTACGCTTCCTCGACGCCGATGTGCGTCGGGTCAAGGACGCGGCGCAGGAATTCCTTGGTACGCGGCTGAGTGGGGGCGCTGATGACGTGCTCCGCCGGCCCTTCCTCCACGACAACGCCGGCGTCCATGAAGACCACGCGGTCGGCCACTTCGCGGGCAAAGCCCATCTCGTGGGTGACCACCAGCATGGTCATGCCTTCCTGGGCCAGCTTCCGCATGACCGCAAGGACGTCGCCCACGGTTTCAGGGTCCAGTGCAGAGGTCGGCTCATCAAAGAGCATGAGCTTCGGATCCATGGACAAAGCGCGTGCGATGGCCACGCGCTGCTGCTGGCCACCGGAGAGCTGGTCCGGGAAACGGTCGGCCAAGTGTCCCAGGCCAACGCGCTCAAGGTTGTGGCGCGCAACGTCGGCCGCTTCGGACTTGGAGCGCTTGAGCACTTTCATCTGCGAGATTGTGCAGTTCTCCAGCACGCTGAGGTGCGGGAACAGGTTGAAGTGCTGGAAGACCATGCCTACGCTTTGGCGCATCTTGTTGAGGTCCACGTCGGGGTCGGTCGGTTCGAACTCGCCCACGTTGATGGTGCCGGCGTTGGGGTGTTCCAGCAGGTTGACGCAGCGAAGAAGGGTGGACTTGCCCGAACCTGATGGTCCGATCAGGCATACAACCTGGCCGGGTTCCACGGTCAGTGAGATGCCCTTGAGGACCTCGTTGCTGCCGTAGGACTTGCGCAGGTCTTTGATGTTGACGCCGGCGGCGCGAACGGTGGCCGTGCTCCCAGTGGAGTTATTCATGACTGTCCTGCCTATCGCTTGGTCCGCGCGGAGCGGCTTTCGAACTTCCTGGCAAGGAGGCTCAAGGGGATGGTGATGACCAAGTAGAAAGCACCTGCCACGAGCAGGGGGGTGAGGCCCGCGCCGAGGCTGGAGATGCCGTCGCGGCCGAACTTGGTGAGCTCGTACTGGGACGCCGTGAGGCCCAGGACGTAGATCAGCGAGGAGTCCTTGGTGAGCAGGATGATCTCGTTGGTCAGCGGGGGGAGGACGATCTTGAAGGCCTGGGGAATGACGATCGAGACCATCGCACGCCAGTGCGGCATACCCAGTGAACGCGCTGCTTCCATCTGGCCCTTGGGTACGGCCTGAAGACCGGCGCGAAGGGTTTCAGCGATGTACGCAGACGCCACCATGCCCAGGGAAACCATGACCACGGTGTTGACGTCCCACTGCACACCGAAAGCCAGGGGAACACCGTAGCCGAAAGCGATGAAGACCAGCAGGGCAGGGACGCCGCGGAAGAACTCGATGTACCCGGTGGCGATCCAGCGGTACAGGGGGAAGGAAGAGAGCTTCATGAGGGCCAGCAGGAGGCCGCCCGACAGGCCCACCACGAAGGCCAGCGCCGTGTAGATAAGGGTGTTCTTGAGGCCAACCAGGAAGATATCCGGGAACATCGGCCCGATTTTGGCGAAGTTGAAGACGCTGGTGCCGATCGTCTTCCAGTCCACAGCAAGGATTACTGCGGCCAGGACCACAACGAATATCCCAGCCTGGACGTACAAACTGACTTTGGCTCGTTGACGTGCAGTCATTGCCATGGTGTTCTCACATTCATGTTGCGCAGCCGGGCCCCGAAACAACGTATCGTTTCGGGGCCCGCCTGCGTGGATCTCGGGAGAGCCGGGGCTCGGACTACTTGGTGGCTTCGCCGAACCAGGTGGTCTGGAACTTCTTCAGGGAGCCGTCATCAGTGATGCGCTTCAGGGTGCCGTTCACGGCGTCAGCCATGGCGGTGTTGCCCTTCTTGATGGCGATGCCCAGCTTCTCGCCCGTCGCGTAGTCCTCGACGCGCTTGAGGTTGGAATCGTCCTTGATGGCGTAGCCCAGCACGGACTGGTTGCCGATGGCTGCGTCGATGGTGCCGGCCTTGAGGGCCTGGACCAGGAGGCCGGAGTCCTCGAACTGCTGCGCGTCGATGCCCTTGTCCTTGGCGTACTGGGCGCCGGTGGTTGCCTGCTGGACACCCACCTTCTTGCCCTTGGCGCCGTCAATGTTGTTGATGCCCGAGGACGAGGTGGCCACCAGGGTCAGGTCGTCATCGAGGTAGGGGTTGGAGAAGTCCATGACGTTCTTGCGGACGTCAGTGATGGAGATCGAGGAGATGGAGACGTCGCACCCAGTCAGTGCAGTGCCGGTCTCGATGGCTTCGAAGGAGCTGTCCACCACGTTGAGTTCTGCCTTGATGTCCTTGGCGATCTCGGCAGCGATGTCCATGTCGAAGCCGACAATCTTGCCGTCCTTCTGGAATTCGAAGGGCTCGTAGGGCACATCCGAGCAGACAGTCAGCTTGCCGGCATTGATGAGTTTCAAGCCCGAGCCATCCGAGGCTGCGGGAGTGGAGGAACCACCGCAGGCGGTGAGGGCCAGTGCGCCGGCTGCGAGCACGGCGGCAATCTTGGTGCCGGACAGAACCGAACGGGAGATCTGCATGTTGTTTACCTTTTGTTGCGGTGGATGCTGAACTGAGTCGGTTTTAGTGTAGCGCCGAACATGAGATGTGCATCACAGGAAACGAAGTTTCACTATTAGATAACTAGTTTACGCACTTATCAACCACCGGAACCGAGGTCCTGTCTGGAATCCCAGATTCAGCGCTTGATTCCCAATGCCTCAAGCATCGGCCGGAACTTTGCCCACGTCTCGGCCAGTTCAGCCTCCGGCTGCGAACCCTCCACGATGCCGCACCCGGCATAAAGCCGCACGGTGTTGGCGTCCTCGATCACGGCTCCGCGCAACGCAATTCCCCACTCGCCGTTGCCTGCAGCGTCCAGCCATCCGACCGGTCCGGCATAGGGGCCGCGGTCCAGATGTTCGAGTTTCCGGATCAACGCACCGGCCACCAGGGTGGGGGTTCCGCACACCGCAGCGGTTGGGTGCAACGCGTTGATCAAGGCCAGGCAGGTCGGCACGTGACCTTCGATATCGGCCAGTTCCGCCTTCACATCCGACGCCAGGTGCCACACGTTGGGCAGCTCAAGGATGAACGGTTCGCTATGGGAGTTCATCGCCTCGGAGAACGGTGCCAGCTGTCGGGTCAGCGAATCAATGGCGATCTCGTGTTCGTGGCGCTGCTTTTCCGAACCGGCCAGGACCCGCTCCGCATATTCCATGGGGGAGCCGTCCATGCCGTCCGCATCCCGGCGATCCAGCGTCCCGGCCAGGACCCGCGCTTGCGCAGTGCGGCCCTCCACCTGGATGAGCATCTCGGGGGTCGCGCCCACCAGGCCATCAACACCGTACGTCCAGCATTCGCGGTACCTTGCGGCAAGTTGGCGAAGTACCTCCGCAGCGTTGACGCCCGCGGGAAGGGTGGCAACGACGTCGCGCGCCAAAACCAGCTTCTCCAGCTTGCCGGCGCGGATCTCCTCGACGCCGTCGGCAACCGCCTTCATCCAGTTCGCCTCGCTGAGGGAACCATGGCTAAGGTAACCAGCCGAACCGTTGGCGGCAACAGCCTCAGGTGGGAGTTCGACGTCGGACCCTCCTGTCGCTGAGCCGTCGCCGTTGGGTTCGGTCAGCCAGCGTTCCACGGCGGCGAGCACGCCGGCCTCGGTGAGGGGGCCGTCGTCGAACGTCAATTGAGTGGCCCAGCCGCGGCCGTCGCGGATACCGACCACCAATTCCGGGAGGATCAGGCGGGACACGTGCGGGGATGTTTTGGAGAAGGCAAACGAGCCGAAAGCCACGGGACCCGTGCCCGGGAGCTCAACGTGGTCCGTGATCTCTGCCTCAAGAATCAGGTGCCGCCACCAGATATCAGCCTCAAGGAAGCGCTCCGGGCCGGTGGCGTTGAAACGGGTCAGCTCGCCGTAGCCCACCAGGCCGGCCTCGCGCCGGGACCAGCAAAGGACGTCGTCCCGCACCAGAAACGACGGCAGCCCCCCTGGGGATGATTCAACATCGAGGGGGACTGTCAAGGTGCGGAGCGTGCTCGTCATGATGGAACAACAGTACTCCCGCGCGCAACCAGAACCTGAGCCGACTTCTACAGCGAAGCAAAGTCTGCTGAATGTCTGAGACAATTACTGGGTGAACCGAGCATCCTTGGAAAAGCGTCCGGACGAAGTTGCGACGATGTTTGATGATGTCGCCCCAAAATACGACGTCGTCAATGACGTCCTGTCCATGGGACAGACCCGGCGCTGGCGCCGGATCGTGGTGGACGCCATGGATGTGAAAGCGGGTCAGAAGGTCCTTGACCTCGCCGCCGGAACGGGCACTTCCAGCGAACCCTACGCCGACGCCGGCGTGGACGTGGTGGCCTGCGACTTCTCCCTGGGCATGCTCAAAGTGGGCAAGCGCCGCCGCCCGGACATCGACTTCATCGCCGGTGACGCCACCAACCTGCCCTTCGCGGACAACAGCTTTGACGCGTCCACCATTTCCTTCGGCCTGCGCAATGTCGTAGAACCCCGCAAGGCCCTGGAGGAAATGCTGCGCGTCACCAAGCCCGGCGGCCGCCTGGTCATTGCCGAGTTCTCGCACCCCGTGGTTCCACTGTGGCGCAACCTCTACACCGAATACCTGATGCGCGCCCTGCCGGCCATCGCCACCAAGGTGTCGTCAAACCCGGATGCCTACGTCTACCTCGCTGAGTCCATCCGCGCCTGGCCGGACCAGGACCACCTGGCCCAGTGGCTCGCCGATGCCGGCTGGACCGACATCACCTACCGCAACCTCAGCGGTGGCATTGTTGCCGTGCACCGTGCGCAGAAGCCCGCAGAGCACCGCGAGAGTGTTCCCGTTGCCAAGCTGCGACGCCAAATCAAGCCGCGCCACCAGGCCGGCTAGCTCCGTACTGCCTGCTGACTTAGGACGACGTGAAAGTACTGATTGTTGGCGCGGGCCCGGCCGGGTCCACTGCCGCGTATTACCTCGCCCAAGCGGGCATCGACGTCACGGTGCTGGAAAAGACGTCGTTCCCCCGCGAGAAGGTCTGCGGAGATGGCCTCACCCCGCGGGCTGTTCGCGAGATCCAGAAGCTCGGCCTGCCCCACGCTGTTGAGGAAGGGTGGCGCCGCAACAAGGGCCTTCGCCTCATTGCCGGTGGTCGCACCATCGAGTTGCCCTGGCCCGAAGTTGCGGATTTCCCCACCTACGGACTGATCCGCACCCGCCTTGGCTTCGACGAGGACCTTGCGCGCCACGCAGAGTCGGCCGGTGCGGTGGTGCTGGAACGCCACAGCGTCACGTCCGCACTGACCGCAGATGACGGACGTGTCATCGGAGTCCGCGCTTCAATCCTGGACGAGTCCGGACGCAAGACGGGCGAAACGCGCGACTTCCACGCCGACGTCGTTCTCGCCGCCGACGGAAACTCGACGCGAACCGCCGTGTCGCTGGGTATGCACAAGCGTGACGACCGCCCGCTGGGCGTCGCCGTGCGCACTTACTTCACGTCCCCCCGCCATGAAGACGACTGGATGGAAGGCTGGCTGGAACTCCCCGGCAAGTCCGGCAAGCCACTGCCCGGCTACGGTTGGGTGTTCGGCGTCGGCGACGGCACGTCCAACGTCGGCCTGGGCATCCTGAATTCGTCCAAGGAATTCGGCAAGCTCGACTACAAGCAGGTCCTGCGCGAATGGACCGCCGGTATGCCCTCGGAGTGGGGTTTCACCCCTGAAAACCAGGTGGGGGAAATCCGCGGCGCGGCGCTGCCGATGGGCTTCAACCGCACGCCGCACTACTCGCCCGGGCTGCTTCTGCTGGGCGACGCCGGCGGCATGGTGTCCCCGTTCAACGGCGAAGGCATTTCCTACGCAATGGAGTCGGCCCGGTTTGCCGCTGAGTTCATCATCGACGCCTCCTCCCGTTCGGCTTCAGCCGGGTGGACCGTCGACGACGCCGACGCACACCTTTCCCGGTACGCGGACTATGTGCGGGACCATTGGGGATCGCACTTCACGCTGGGAAGGCTCTTTGCTTCCTTGATTGGCAAGCCCGCGGTGATGAAGCTCGCACTGCGCACCGGTATGCCGATTCCCGTGCTGATGCGTTTTGTAGTGCGCATGCTCGCGAACCTGACCGACCCGTCCGCGAAGGGCTTCGAAGACCGCGTGATCCGGGTCCTCGAGATGCTGGTTCCGGCAACGTCCAACAGTTCCTCTGCCCGCGCTGTGACGCCGGCAGGCTCCGACACCGCGGTTTCCGCAACAACTAGTTAGGGTTAACCCGTGACGAACTCTGCCGAACACAGCTGGACGCATGCCGGGCACGGCTTGCCGGACTCCACCGAGCCTTCCTTGAACACCACGGCAATTGCGACGGGCCTCCAGCTGCCCGCAGGTTTTGCTGCCATTGCAGGCGACGCCGAGCTTGGCCCTGCCATCACCAACAACCTTGCCCGGGTGGAGAAGAAGCTTCGCGAAGCCATCTCCAACTCGGACCCCCTGGCTGACGCGACGTCGCGGCACCTGGTGGAAGCCGGTGGCAAGCGCATCCGTCCGCTGCTCACCCTGCTGTGCGCACACCTGGGCGATGCTTCCCGGCCCGAGGTTGTCCAGGCAGCCGTGGTTGTTGAGCTCACGCACCTCGCGACGCTCTACCACGATGACGTGATGGACTCCGCCCCGTTCCGCCGTGGAGCTCCCACCGCCCACGAGGTCTGGGGCAACTCCGTGGCCATCCTTACCGGTGACCTCATCTTCGCCCGCGCCTCCATCCTGGTTTCCGAGCTCGGCTCCCGTGCACTCGGCATCCAGGCGCGCACCTTCGAACGCCTCTGCCTTGGCCAGCTGCACGAAACCGTGGGGCCCCGCGAGGACGAAGATCCCGTAGAGCACTACCTGTCCGTCATCGCCGACAAGACCGGTTCACTCGTAGCGGCGTCCGGCCAGCTGGGTGCGATCTTTGCCGGCGCTGATGAGGCATTTGAAGACTTGTTGGTGGAGTACGGCGAAAAGGTGGGCGTCGCCTTCCAGCTGGCTGACGACGTCATCGATGTCACCGGGGTGAAGGTCAAGTCCGGAAAGTCCCCGGGCACCGACCTCCGCGAAGGCGTTCCCACTCTGCCCGTCCTGTTGCTGCGACGCGATGCTGCCGCAGGGGATACCTCTGCTGCCGAACTCCTTGAACTGATCGACGGCGACCTCTCCTCCGATTCGGCGTTGGCTGAGGCCGTGGCCGGCCTGCGCGAGCACCCCGTGACCAACGAGTCCTGGAAGATCGCCCGCCAGTGGTCCGCCGAGGCCGTTGCTGCCCTGGCTCCGCTGCCGGAGGGTGTGGTGAAGGATTCACTGACCAACTTCGCCCACGCAGTGGTGGACCGCAGCAGCTAAGTCTTCCTGGGCGTGGCTTCCTGACCCGCTTTAGGCGCTTGACGGCCGCTTTGCACCCTTTTCGGGTTGCAAAGCGGCCGTTTTCGTTCCAAAGTAGCTCGGGTCGCCACGGCGGACGGTCGAATCACGACGCCGGCACCCACTTTGGCGTCCACCTGGACGGTCCGAAGTGCCCGGCTTCCCTGTTACCCAGCACGATGAGCACTTCAGCCACCATCTTCCCTGGATGGTGGACGACGTCGGAGTAGTAATAGCGGAGAACCAGCAGCCCGCCACGCATGCTGGCGTTGTTCCGGTACTGGTCCTTCTTAACCTGCCTGCCTTCCAAGTGGGTACCTCCGTCCAGCTCGATCACCAGGCAATCGTTGATCAGGCAGTCGACTTCACCAACTCCGGGTAGCTGCACGTGCATCTTCACCCTGAGTCCTGCCCTGGTGAAGTGGACATGTGCCAGGACTTCCAGCAAAGAATCTGCCCTGGGAAGGACCAACCCCACAGCAGCCCGCGCCCGGCCATTGCGGGGACCCGCCAGTTTGGACCTTAGGTAATCCGGGCTGAGCAGCGCCTGGCTCACAGCACTCTGGACCATGACCAGCGACTCCAGCTCCGGCCGGCAACGAAGGGCGTGAATGAGAACGTCAGCCACGCCTGCAACAGGTAGATAGGGATGCGGGGGATGGGTCACGCCGGCGTGGTCAACAACCCGCGGGTTGGGCAGACCGTTGCCGCAGCTTAAGTGCAAAGTTTCTGGTTCGCGAAGTACCCAAAGGCCGTAGAACCTCGCTGCCGAGATACAGGTCAGGCGGCCATTCGCGCGAAAGGCGGCTACGACGTCGGGGTCTGCTCCTTTGGTGACGTAGACGCCTCGCTGCAATCGGGTGATCACCCCGTTGCTCAACGCCGATGCCAGTGTTCGTTCAGGGAACCCGGCCCGCTTCAAGTCTGCGGTTCTGGCCGCGCCGAGTCTGGATCGGAGGAATTGGGTGAGGTCCATCAGGCTATGGTTGCGGCGTTGGAGACTCCCCAGAGCCTGCTTTTCGGCCTATGTGGATAACTACACCGGGCCGTAAAAATGCAACGGCATCTTTGAATTTACGTTGACGCTAAGAGTTGCGCTTGTGACAGGATTGTCATAAGCTATTCACGGATCCACTAAATGCCTCCGGTGGGTCTGATGCGAACGGAGATTGTGGTCCCGGTTCGGTGCAGCGTATGACTCGTAACGTTGCAGCGAGCCGGGGCCATTCCGTTTAAGCCCGGAAATCCGTGGCTTTGTGACCTTCGTTCAACGCAAAACAGCCCCTATGCAATCAATCAAGGTTGCATAGGGGCTGCGCGTCGTTCAAACAAGGTCAGGAAGCCACGGGGGCGCCCTGAAAAAGGACCTAGTCCTCGTCGTCGTTGAAGGCCCACTCGAACATGTCGAAGACGAACTCGGAGAACGTGCCTTCCTCGCTCTTCCATTGGCCGCGGGCGTTGTTGCGGCGCCAGACGATGGGGTCCGGGATGCTGAGGTCGGCGGTGCGGAAGCCCCAGGTGAACTGTTCGTCCTCGTCCTCAAGGAACATGAGGAAGCCTTCGTCATCGACTTCAAGTTCCTCGGGGTCCCAGAAGTAGTGGTAGGCCTCCATGAGGTCCTCGCAACCGCCGATGGCAAGGTAGAACTCGCGAAGGACCAGCGGGATGGTGAAGGAGTGTTCAGCGAGGGCGTCGTCCAGTTCGTCGGGCGTGAGGCCGTCTTCTTCCTGCCATTCATCCTCGAGATACTTTGGGACCAGCGCGCGGAACTTCTCGAGGAACATGTCAGTCATGCTCTTATCCTAGCTAATCCCGGGGACCCGAAATTGCGCCCCCACCAGTACCGGCACGGTGCCATCCCCGGACAGCCAACGGCACGTACCAGCTGCGTCGCCAGGCCGTCACCCGGAACGCGAAAACAACACCGGCAATGACACAAGCAGTGAGCCCGCTGAAGAGCCCCAGATGCCACATCAACGTGGTCAAGCCAGCACCTACGAAGGCAGGCAGTGCATAGATGTCGCGGTTGTTGAACAGGGTGGGGATTTCGTTGGCGGTGATGTCGCGAAGCAAGCCACCGCCAACGCCCGTGGTCACACCCAGCAAGATCGCAGCCACGGGGTTCATGCCGGCACTGATGGCTTTGAGCGTTCCGGTAATGCAGAACAAGGCGAGTCCACCGGCGTCGAACAACGTCAAAAGCGAGGTGAAGCGCTGGACGGAGGAAAACAGGTAGTAGACCAGCATGGCTGCGAGCAGCGGCGGCGCCAGATAGGCGGGATTCGTGAAGGCGATGGGAGGCCCGGCATTGATGACGATGTCGCGGATCGCGCCGCCGCCCAAGGCAGCGATGGAGGCAAGCAGTATGGAGCCAACGAAGTCGAACTGCTTCCGGGCGGCCAACAGCGACCCGGAAACCGCGAAAAAGAACACGCCGATGAGGTCAAGCCAGAGAAGAACAATGTCAATGGAAATCAAGTGGACTGGTTCTTTCTTAACGTGCTTCACAACAGGTGCTGGCTCAACGTTACGCTAGCTCCCATGAACAGCCCCGTTTTGATCGCTTGCGCCCACGGAACCCGCAACGCTGAGGGCCAGGCGGCCATTCGCCGGGTTATGGCCGAGATCGAGGAACTCCGTCCCGGACTCCAGGTCCTGGAGGCCTACGTCGATGTCCAGGAACCCGAGTTGTCCGGCGTGGTGGAGGGCCTGCCCGAGGGGACTGCCGCCGTCGTCGTGCCACTCCTGCTGTCCACCGGCTTCCACATCAAGGTCGACGTGCCCAAGGCGATCAAGAGCCGGCCCGAAGTCGTGGCCGCCAGGCCGCTGGGCCCGGATCCCCGGCTTGCCGAACTGCTGGCCACTCATCTGCGCGCCTCGGGACTGGAAGAGAACGACGGCGTCCTGCTGGCTGCCGCGGGCTCGTCGCTGCCGGACGGATCGGTGGACTCGGAGGAGCAGGCTCGCCTGCTGGGGGAGCTGCTGCCGAACAAGGTGCGGGTCGCCTATGGTGCCAGCGCCCAGCCCAATGTGCCCGACGGCGTCGCCTCCTTGCGTGCCGAACTCGCCAACGATCCGAGCGGCTCCCACGGCAGGGTCTTCATTGCCTCCTACCTGCTGGCCACCGGCTACTTCCATGACCAATTGGCGAAGGCCGGTGCCGACGTTGTTGCGGCTCCGCTGCTGCCGTCGAAGGTTCTGGCCGAGATTGCCCTGGAACGCTACGACGCAGTGTTGGAAAGCCTCTCCTAACCTTTGTTTGCAAGGAAAACCGCCCTTCGGGGACCTGCATATCAGGCTGTCCGGAACAAGGCCGCTGGCGTGTTCGTGACGAAATGTTTCCCTAGGTGACTCAACATTTCCGGACCTTTGCTGGCGAAATCTGGCCAGACCTACAGTCGATGTATGACAGATACAGCTGTAGCCGGTGCGTCCGCTGACGCCGCAGTCCCTTCGCGCCCAGCACGCACCCGCCCGGCGGCCAAGCCCCATGGCCAGTGGAAGGTTGACGGCACCGCGCCGCTCAACGCCAACGAGACCTGGAAGCAGGAAGACAACGGCCTGAACGTCCGTGAGCGGATTGAGTCTGTCTACTCCAAGGAAGGCTTCGATTCGATCGACGGAACCGACCTGCATGGCCGTTTCCGCTGGTGGGGCCTCTACACACAGCGCAAGCCCGGGATCGACGGCGGCAAGACCGCCACCCTGGAGCCGCACGAGCTCGAAGACAAGTACTTCATGCTGCGCGTCCGCATCGATGGCGGTGCGCTCACCACCGAGCAGTTGCGCGTTATCGGCCAGATCTCCGTGGACTTCGCCCGAGGCTCCGCCGACCTCACGGACCGCCAGAACATCCAGCTGCACTGGATCCGCGTGGAGGATGTGCCGGAAATCTGGCGCCGCCTGGAGGGCATCGGCCTGTCCACTACGGAAGCCTGCGGCGACGTCCCGCGCGTCATCCTCGGCTCCCCGGTTGCGGGAATCGCCAAGGACGAGATCATCGATCCCACGCCGCTCATCCACGAACTCGCGGAGCGCTTCATCGGCGACCCCGAGCTCGCCAACCTGCCGCGTAAATACAAGACCGCCATCACGGGCCACCCGTCCCAGGACGTCGTGCACGAGATCAACGACTTCGCCCTGGTGGGCGTCGTCCACCCTGAGCTTGGCGCCGGCTACGACCTCTGGGTTGGCGGCGGCCTGTCCACCAACCCCCGCCTGGCCGAACGCCTGGGTGTGTTCGTTTCCGCCGACGTCGCCGCTGAAGTGTGGCTGGGCGTCACCAGCATCTTCCGTGACTACGGCTACCGCCGCATGCGCACCAAGGCCCGCCTGAAGTTCCTCATGAACGACTGGGGCCCGGCCAAGTTCCGCCAGATCCTCGAAGACGAATACCTTGGCTTCAAGCTTCCGGACGGCCCTGCCGCGCCCAAGCCCAACGCCCCGGGTGACCACATCGGCGTGCACGAGCAGAAGGACGGCAAGTTCTTCATCGGCGTGACCCCCACCGTGGGACGCACGTCCGGCGAGGCACTGGTGACGCTGGCCGACACCCTGGAAAAGCACGGTTCCTACCGCCTGCGCACAACTCCCCACCAGAAGCTCGTCATCCTGGACGTGGCCAAGGAGCAGGTGGAGCCGCTCATCGCTGAACTGGACACACTGGGCCTGTCCGCCCGCCCGTCCGTGTTCCGCCGCGGCACCATTGCCTGCACGGGCATTGAGTTCTGCAAGCTGGCCATCGTCGAAACCAAGGTCACGGCAGCTACCGCTATCGCCGAGCTGGAACGCCGCTTGGCCGACCTCGTGGAGACCAAGCAGCTGCCCTCGGCACTGTCCCTCCACATCAACGGCTGCCCGAACTCCTGCGCACGTATCCAGACGGCCGACATCGGCCTGAAGGGCATGATGCTGCCAACGCCCGACGGCGACCCCACCCCGGGTTTCCAGGTCCACCTCGGTGGCGGGCTGGCCAACAACGAGCGCGAGGAAGCCGGTTTGGGACGCACCGTCCGCGGCCTCAAGGTCACGGTGGAAGACCTGCCCGATTACGTGGAGCGCGTGGTCCGCAAGTTCGTCGCCGTCGGCGCCGAGGGCCAGACCTTCGCCGAGTGGGCACACTCCGCAGATGAAGGAGACCTCCAATGACAGATCCACAAACGCTTCCGGCCGTGCGTACCCTGCGGTCTCCGGAAGAGCTCAAGGCACTGGCCGAAGCCGGTGCCGCGGAGCTTGGCTGGAACGCCACGGCCCAGGAGGCCATCGCCTGGGTGGCACGGAACTTCGAACTGCCCGCCATCACCGTGGCGTGCTCCATGGCCGACGCCGTCCTGCCGGCCATGGTCGCGGACCAGCTTCCCGGCGTCGACGTTTTGTTCCTCGAAACCGGCTACCACTTCAAGGAAACCTACGAGACCCGCGACGAAGTAGCTGCCAACCTGCGCGTCAACGTCGTGGACGTCCTGCCGGAGAACACCGTGGAACAGCAGGACCGCCTGCTGGGCAAGGATCTGTTCGCCCGGGACGCCGCACAGTGCTGCGCGCTGCGCAAGGTCCAGCCGCTGCGCCGCTCGCTGTCCGGCTATGAGGTGTGGTTCACCGGCGTCCGCCGCGATGAAGCCCCCACCCGCACCAACACACCGGTGGTCACCTGGGATGAAGGTTTCGGCCTGGTCAAGGTGAACCCGATGGTGGACTGGTCCTTCGATCAGTTGCTGGAGTACTCCGAGGACAACATCCTCCCCGTCAACCCCCTCCTGAGCCAGGGCTACCCGTCCATCGGCTGCCAGCCCTGCACCCGCAAAGTGGCCCCGGGCGAAGACCCCCGAGCCGGCCGCTGGGCAGGTTCCGACAAGACAGAATGCGGACTACACACATGAGCACTCAAACAACCAGCGAGGACCTCGAGTTGAACCAGTTGCAGAGCGAAGCTGAAGGGGCCGCCGCGGCGTGGCGGGCATCGCGAAGCGGGCACGGCGGCCCTTCAGCTGAGCGCCTGAGCTCACTGGACACCCTCGAGTCCGAAGCAATTCACATCATCCGTGAGGTAGTTGCCGAATTCGAGAAGCCTGCGCTGCTGTTCTCCGGCGGCAAGGACTCCGTGGTTATGCTGCACCTGGCCACCAAGGCATTCTGGCCCGGCAAGGTCCCTTTCCCGGTGCTGCACGTCGATACCGGCCACAACTTTCCGGAGGTCATCGACTTCCGCGACCGCACCGTTGAGCGCCTCGGTTTGAAGCTGGTTGTCGGTTCGGTGCAGGAGTTCATCGACCGCGGCGAACTGGCTGAGCGTGCCGACGGCACCCGCAACCCGCTGCAGACCGTCCCGCTGCTGGACGCGATCCAGCGCAACAAGTTCGACGCCGTTTTCGGTGGTGGCCGTCGCGACGAGGACAAGGCCCGCGCCAAGGAGCGCATCCTGAGCCTCCGTGACGAATTCGGCCAGTGGGATCCGCGCAACCAGCGTCCCGAACTCTGGAACCTGTACAACGGCCGCCACACGGTGGGCCAGCACGTCCGTGCGTTCCCCATCAGCAACTGGACCGAGCTGGACATCTGGCGCTACATCGAGCGCGAGAACATCGAACTTCCCAGCCTGTACTACGCCCACGAGCGTGAAGTCTTCGCCCGCGACGGCATGTGGCGTGCAGTGGGCGAAGTTTCCCAGCCGCTGCCCCACGAGGACGTCATCACCAAACTGGTCCGCTACCGGACCGTGGGCGACATGTCCTGCACAGGTGCGGTCGAGTCCGACGCACGCACCGTGGCCGACGTCGTAGTTGAAGTCGCTGCCTCCACCCTGACAGAACGTGGCGCCACCCGGGCAGATGACCGCATCTCCGAGGCCGCCATGGAAGACCGCAAGAAGGACGGCTACTTCTAAATGAGCACCGAAACATTGGCTGCCGGGCTGGAAACAGCCCTGCCCACAACCCTGTTCCGTTTCGCCACTGCCGGATCGGTCGACGACGGCAAGTCCACTCTGGTGGGCCGCCTCCTTCACGATTCCAAGGCGATCCTTGCCGACACGCTCGACGCCGTCGCCCGCACCTCTGCCGACCGCGGCTTCGGTGGTGAGAAGGGCGGAATCGACCTCGCCCTCCTGACAGACGGCCTGCGCGCCGAGCGTGAGCAGGGCATCACCATCGATGTGGCCTACCGGTACTTCGCAACGGACCGCCGCAGCTTTATCCTTGCCGACTGCCCTGGCCACGTTCAGTACACCAAGAACACGGTGACCGGTGCGTCCACTGCGGATGCTGTCGTCGTACTCATTGACGCCCGCAAGGGTGTGCTGGAGCAGACCCGTCGGCACCTCTCCGTGCTGCAGTTGCTGCGCGTTGCCCACGTCATTGTGGCGGTCAACAAGATCGACCTGGTGGACTTCAGCGAGCAGGTGTTCCGCGACATCGAGGCTGATGTGCAGAAGGTCGGCCGTGAGCTTGGCCTTGGCCGTGACGATTCAAATGCGGGCGGGGTGACGGATCTTTTCGTGGTTCCGGTGTCCGCCTTGGATGGCGACAACGTAGTGGACCGCTCGGACCGTACCCCTTGGTACACCGGCCCTGCGCTGCTGGAGGTCCTCGAAACCCTTCCGGCCGCCGATGAGCTCGAAGCCGAACTGGAGAGCTTCCGCTTCCCGGTACAACTGGTCATCCGTCCGCAGGGGGCCTTGGCTCCTGATGCTGTGGCTGGCGGGCTCGACGTAGAGGCCTACCGCGATTACCGGGCCTACGCAGGGCAGATCACGGAAGGCTCCGTGAAGGTAGGCGACGAAGTGTCCGTCATCAGCCCCGGCCACGAACCGCGCGTCACCACGGTGGTCGGCATCGACTTCGCCGGCCAGTCGCTGGAGGAAGCTGCGGCACCGCAGTCCGTGGCCGTCCGTTTGGCTGACGAGATCGACATTGCCCGTGGTGACACCATCGCCGCTGCCGGGACTGTCCGCGAAAGCTCCGCCGACCTCTACGCATCGTTGGCCTGGCTGTCACCGAAGCCGCTGCGCGAAGGCCAGAAGGTCCTGGTGAAGCACGGTACGCGCACGGTCCAGGCCTTGGTCCGCAACGTCACCGGCAAGCTGGACCTGGCTACCTTCACCGTAGAGCCCACCAGCACCTTGGAACTGAACGACATCGGGCATGCCCAACTCCGGCTCGCCGCTGCTTTGCCGTTGGAAAATTACCTGCACCACCGCCGCACCGGCGCGTTCCTGGTGATCGACCCAATCGACGGCAACACGCTGGCCGCCGGTCTGGTCAAGGACCACCCGGGCGACCACGAAGACGAACGTTACGTCATTTAGGGTCATACGTAGTCACAAACCGCAGCTTGTTCGCGACCCCCACGTTGTAAGGCGTGACCGACGAACAAAGCTGCGGTTTTCTTTTACCGGGGAAGGACCCATGCCACAGAACACCACGCTCAGCACCCTCCTGGAGGCCGGCACAGACCTGGTCCTGGACGGAGCGCTGGCCACCGAACTGGAAGCCCACGGCTGCGATCTGGAAGATGCCCTGTGGTCTGCCAAGGTCCTGCTGGAACAGCCGCACCTGATCAAACAGGTCCACCGCGACTACTTCGACGCCGGTGCCTCCGTAGCCATCACAGCCAGCTACCAGGCGACCCCACAGGGCTTCGCACGGCGCGGGCTTTCCGTTCCGGAGTCCTTGGAACTGGTGGCATTGAGCGTCCGCTTGGCCGATGAGGCGCGACAGGAAGCCTTGGCGGAGGGTTCTGCGAATGGGCCAATGCTGGTAGCCGGATCCGTTGGACCGTACGGCGCCTACCTTGCCGACGGCTCCGAGTACCGGGGCGATTACACGCTTTCCGCCGCGGAATTCCAGGATTTCCACCGGCCACGGATCGCGGCGCTGGTAGAGGCCGGCGCGGATTTCCTGGCGTGTGAGACGCTGCCGTCGTACGCCGAAGCAGAGGCGCTGTTGGCGCTCGTGGCGGAGTTCGACGTCGAAGCCTGGTTTACGTTTACGCTGCGGGACAGCGGCCACATCAGTGACGGAACGCCGCTGGAGCAGGTGGCTGCGCTGCTCAGCGCGGAACCGCGCGTCGCCGCCGTCGGCATTAACTGCGTGCCGCTGGAACTGGTGTCGGATGCGCTGGGCAACCTTCAGCAGGCCTCCGGCAAACCACTCGTGGCGTACCCGAATTCGGGTGAGAGCTACGATGCCGTGACGAAAACGTGGGGACCGTCCCAGGGTGTCCAGGGCGGCGGCACGCTGGCGGGCAACGCTGCGGACTGGCGGGATCGTGGAGCCCATCTCATAGGTGGCTGCTGCCGCACAACTCCGCGCGACATTGAAGAGCTTGCCGCGAATATGACGCCACGTGAACCTTCGTGAACCTTGGTTTCTGCGGGATTGAAGCGGAAATATGACAGTCCCTACTGTGAAGGCATGACCTCTCCGGAATGGTCCTTCCTTGCCCAACACGGGCGATGTCACGGGGCCTGATCTTCGCCCCTTTCGCATCCCACTTCTCATAAGGACCCCCCATGGCAAACACACCCGAGTCACAGAAACCCGATTCCGGTACCACCCGCATCGTCGCCGGTGAGACCGCACCCAAGCCCAAGCGCCGCCGCACCATCGAGATCGCCCTGGCCGTCGGCCTCGTGCTGCTGATCGGTGCAGGCGCGGCAGTGGCCTCCGCAGTTTCCAACAGCAACCAGGCTGCGCCGGCCCCCGCCACCACACCGGCGGCGGAGCTCAAGCTCGGCTACTTCAGCAACGTCACGCACGGTCCGGCCCTGGTCGGTACCAGCAAGGGCATCTTCGCCAAGAACCTCGGCGACACCAAGCTCACCACCCAGATCTTCAACGCCGGTCCCGCCGCCATCGAAGCCCTGAACGCCGGAGCCATCGACGCCACCTACATCGGCCCGAACCCGGCCATCAACTCCTTCGTCAAGAGCAACGGCGAGTCCATCAGCATCATCGCCGGCGCAGCATCCGGCGGTGCCCAGCTCGTGGTCAAGCCGGAGATCAACTCCGCAGCGGACCTCAAGGGCAAGGTCCTCAGCACGCCCCAGCTCGGCGGTACCCAGGACGTTGCACTACGCGCCTGGTTGGGTCACCAGGGATTCAAGACCAACACGGACGGCAGCGGCGACGTCAACATCAACCCGACCGAAAACGCCCAATCGCTGAAGCTCTTCCAGGACGGAAAGCTCGACGGCGCGTGGTTGCCTGAGCCGTGGGCCTCCCGTTTGGTCCTCGAAGCCGGAGCGAAGGTCCTGGTTGACGAGAAGGACCTCTGGGAGAACGGTGACTTCACCACCACCATCCTGATCGTGAACAAGAAGTTCGCCGCCGAACACCCGGAAACCGTCAAGGCACTCCTCAAGGGCCACGTGGAATCCGTGAACTGGCTCAACTCGGCCTCGGCTGAAGAGAAGGCCACCACCATCAACGCAGTCCTCAAGGACACGGCAGGCAAGCCACTTCCGGCGAATGTCATTGAGCGTGCTTTGCAGAACATCAAGTTCACCACTGACCCGCTCGCCGGGACGTACAAGAAGCTGCTCCAGGACGGCGTGGACGCGGGTACCACCAAGACCGCCGATATCAACGGCATCTTCGACCTCCGCACCTTAAACGAGGTTGAAGGCAAGAAGACCTCCGCCGCAGGTCTTGGCCAGGACTAAGCAGTAACGGGCCGGTCCGCTTCCCCTTGTGATTCTCATGGGGGAGCGGACCGGCCCTTAGGCACATCAGCTCTACCAATCAACACGAAGGACGGGACCATGCCAGTCGTACTCGAGAACCTGGGCAAACGCTTCGGCGACGGCGCCCCGGTGCTGGACGACGTCAACGCCACCATCGCGCAGGGCGAGTTTGTCGCCCTCCTCGGCGCGTCCGGCTGCGGCAAGTCCACCCTGCTGAACATCATGGCGGGACTGGAGAAGCCGACGTCGGGCGCTCTTGAAGTACCCAGCGACGGTGCCGCCTTCATGTTCCAGGACGCGTCCTTGTTCCCGTGGTTGACCGCGCGGGGAAACATCGAGCTTGCGCTGCAGTTGGCCGACAAGTCCAGCACCAAGGCGGGACGTCGGGAACGCGCCAACGAACTGCTGGAACTCGTGCACTTGGGCGGCGCGGGGGACAAGCGTCCCCACGAGCTCTCCGGCGGCATGCGGCAGCGCGTGGCCTTGGCGCGTTCACTGGCACAGGACCGGCAACTGCTGCTGATGGACGAGCCTTTTGCCGCCTTGGACGCCATCACCCGGGACCTCCTCCACGATGAGCTTGAGCGCATCTGGAAGGAAACCGGCCGGACCATCGTGTTCGTGACCCACAACGTCCGTGAAGCCGTTCGCCTGGGCCAGCGCGTGCTGTTGCTTTCGTCGCGTCCGGGTCGTGTGGTGGCCGAATGGGAAGTCACCGAGGAACACCGGACCGACGCCGGCCGTGCCGGGGAGTTAACCGGTGTCATTACCCGACGCCTTCGCGAGGAGATCCGCCGCCATGCCAAGTAACCCCATCACCACCGAAGAGCGGACCCTTCCCGTGAGCGAATCCAAAGAACACATCACGTCGCCGTCGCTGAAGGGCAATGCCTCGGATCTCCGCGACCTCGAAGCAGGTTTGGACAACCTCCAGTCAGACGTCGGGGGCAAGCGAGGCATCGACTGGAAGCGTGTCCTCCTTCCCGTCGTGGCGCTGGTGGTCCTCATCCTCGCCTGGCAGTTCTACGTGTCGCTGGGCCTCAAGCGCCGAGACCAGGTTCCCGGTCCTCTTGATGTGCTCAACCAGCTTGTGGTCCTGTGGAGTGAGGGCAAGGTCCAGGAATCCGTGTGGACTTCGTTGCAGCGCGGCTTGGTTGGCTTCCTGATCTCGGTCGTCGTCGCCACGCCCGTGGGCTTGCTGCTTGCCCAGGTTGCGCCTCTGCGGCGTGCCTTCGGTCCGTTGATTTCCGGTCTTCAGGTGTTGCCGTCAGTGGCCTGGGTTCCCGCCGCCATCATCTGGTTCGGTTTGACGGACGCAACCGTGTACTTTGTGGTCCTCATGGGCGCCATCCCGTCCATCATCAACGGGCTCATCTCCGGCGTCGACCAGATCCCGCCGCAGTACCGCAGCGTTGGAACCGTCCTTGGTGCGAACCGGCTCCAGATGGCGCTGCAGATCGTCCTTCCCGCGGCCCTTCCCGGGTACATCGGTGGCTTGAAGCAAGGGTGGGCCTTCTCCTGGCGCTCACTGATGGCCGCTGAAATCATTGCTGTGGGTGGCACCATCGGCTTCGGCCTGGGCTCGCTCCTTGACCAGGGCCGCGCGTTGTCCGATATGGCTATCGTCATGGCCGCGATCCTGTTGATCCTGTTCGTGGGCATCCTGATCGAGCTCCTGGTGTTCGGGCCGATCGAGAAGCGCCTCCTGCAGCGCAGGGGTCTGCTGGCAGGCAGCTCGCGTTAACTCCGAGAGCGTTGTTGTTCGGAACGCCCGACGGCGGCCTCCCGCCGTCGGGCGTTGACGTTACCGCGCGTTAGAGACCGGCCAGCAGCCCCTTCATGTCCTGGATCTCCCGCTCCTGCGACGTCACGATGTCGCGTCCCAGCTGGATTGCCTCCGGATATTTGCCCTGAGCGATCTCGGTCTTGGCCATGGCCACCGCACCTTCATGATGAGTGATCATCTGGGTCAGGTAGAGCTTGGCCGCTTCCGTACCTTGGGCGTCCTTGAGCTTCTGGAGTTCGGCCTCGCTCAGCATGCCGTCCATACCGTGTCCGGCGTGCCCGGAGGACGCCATGACGGGCATGTTCCAGCCCTCCAGCCAGGCCGTCATCTTCTGGATTTCGGGTGCCTGGGCCGCCTTGATCTGAACGGCCAACTGCGTCACCGACGCAGGAATATCCTTCTTGGCCAGGATCGCGTCCGACATTTCCACGGCCTGTGCGTGGTGCGGAATCATCATCTGGGCGAACATGACATCCGCCGCGTTGTGGGCTGTATCAGAGCTGCCCGCGGAGCCGTTGCCTGGTGAAGGGCTGGCCGAGGGTCCCGACATCCCGTGATCCATGCCGGGCATCGAATCGGAGCCGGGGGTCGATGCGCAGCCGGCCAGCGCGATCAGGGCCGCAAGGGCAGTCCCCGTGACAGTAAAGCGTGTTTTATTCATCAGTGAATGGTCCTTTGCCAATTCAGGCGGCTCATTGATGCCGCCAAGGGTAAGCAGATGAGTGCCCCGAGGCTTTGGGGCGTCGGGGGTACGGCAGGGTTGCCAGTCGGCGACCCTGTCCAGTGCTTACGTCCTGCTGATGCTGAGTTGCCCCGGGGTGGGGCCTGCAGGTTGATAGGACCAGGATGGCTGGGGCTCGTCATGTCCCCGGTCAGGGGAATCGGCGGCGACGGCGTCGCCGGGAGCCGATGCAGCGAGGGAACCCGTCTTCAGGGAAGGGGTGCAAGTGGCGCCGGCGGCCTGGGAGCAGGCGCAGCTTCCCGACGTGCATTTGTCTGCTTCGGCAAGCGGAGTCTGCGAAAGGTGCTGCGCAGAGCCATGAGTGTGGTGGGCCGCAGCGGCCGCCGGCAGCGTTGCGGCTGCGGTGGATGCGTGCGTGCTATGGGACCCGTTGACCACGTGCATCCCGAAGATGCCGGCGATGACCGCGGCCACCAGCAGCAGGAGTGAGGCCCGCCGTCGAAAAGCCGCAAAAGTCCGGTAGGACAGGCGATTGGACACGTTTACCTGTGCTCCTTCCCTTTGCTCCGGACACGGCCAGTATACCCCTGGAGGGTATATGCGTCGAGTCGTTCACAGTGTGCAGCGCCTCAACCGGAACACTGCCTGACCCGGCGAATCAGGCAATCCCGAAAAGGAACACCTCGACCCTGCTGCGTCGATCCGCCGGTAGCCCTAGAATCGGCGAATGGGCCTTCTAACGTTCAGCATCAACGTCACCTTGGACGGTTGCGTCGACCATCGGGAGGGCATCGCCGATGACGAAACGCACGCCCTTTTCACCCGGCTCCTGGACCGGAGCGGCGCGATGCTCTGGGGCCGCACCACGTACGAGATGATGGAAAGCTACTGGCCGCTGGTAGCCAGCGGGGAAATCGATGCCCCGCCGGCGCTGCGCGAGTGGGCCCTGACATTGGAAACCAAGCCGAAGTATGTCGTGTCGGCTACCCGAAGTGATTTCCCGTGGACCAACAGCCACCACGTCACGGGCGACCTCCGAGCGGCGGTCCAGGAGCTCAAGGACAGGACTCCTGCGGGGGTGCTGGTCGGCAGCGGAAAGCTCGCCACCGAGTTGGACCGGCTGAACCTGATCGACGAGTACAAGTTCCTGCTCCATCCCTTCATCGCCGGCCATGGCCCCACTTTGTATCACGAGGGACTGCCCGCCACCCGGCGCCTGGAGCTGGTCTCGGCGGAGCCTTTGAGTAACGGCACGGTCGCCATGCATTACCGCCGTGCTGATTGAGGAATGAGCACGCGTCGGCCAGCGTTGTTCCGGACATGCACAACAAACGGATCGGTTTCCTGTCCTTTGGCCATTGGGCCCGCGTCCCCGGCTCCTTGGTTCCCACTGCCGGCGAGGCCCTGAAGCAAGCGATCGAACTGGCCGTCGCCGCGGAGGAAGCGGGCATCGACGGTGCGTTCTTCCGTGTGCACCACTTTGCGCGCCAGCAGGCCTCGCCGTTCCCCCTTCTTGCAGCCATCGCAGCTCGGACCAGCCGTATCGAGATGGGCACCGGCGTGATCGACATGCGCTACGAAAACCCGCTCTACATGGCCGAAGAAGCTGCCGCCACGGACCTCATCAGCGACGGCAGGCTGCAGCTCGGCGTGAGCCGTGGTTCACCCGAGCCTGCCCGGAACGGTGCCGCGAACTTTGGCTATGTCCCCGCCGATGGTGAAGACGGCGGCGACATGGCCCGGCGTCACACAGCATTGTTCCGCAAAGCAATCGCCGGTCACGGCGTGGCCGAAGCCGATCCGCACTACTCCGGAGGTGCGACGGGTTTGCTTCCCATCCAGCCCCAGTCGCCGGGCCTTCCGCATCGGATCTGGTGGGGAGCCGGCACCCGCAAGACAGCTGTGTGGGCTGCCGAGCAGGGCATGAACCTGATGAGTTCAACACTCCTCACTGAAGACACCGGCGTGCCCTTCGATGAGTTGCAGGCAGAACAGATCCGGATGTTCCGCGAAGCCTGGGCCGCTGCAGGTCATGATTTTGAGCCCAGGGTCTCGGTGAGCCGCAGTGTTATCCCGATCGTCGATGCTGAGGACAACCGCTACTTTGGCCTCCGCGCCCAGGCGGACAGCCAGGACCAGGTTGGGATCCTCGACGGAGCCTTGTCCAGGTTCGGCAAGAGCTACATCGGGGAGCCGGACGCCCTTGCGGACGAACTGGCCAATGACGCAGCTGTCCAGGCTGCGGACACCGTCCTGCTGACGGTACCCAACCAGCTGGGAGTGGAATACAACGCCAAGCTGCTGGGGAATGTGGCCAAACACATAGCGCCAGCGTTCGGATGGCAGGCCAACCACGTAGTGTGAACCGGACGGCCCCTAAAGGCCGGTAGTGTTGCTCGCTGTGCGCGGTTGCCGTGCACCCCAGGAGCACTTGTGCGCCACGTCAACGACGACGGGACGCACCCAGACATTAGAGGTTTCCCATGGACATTCAGAATCTCCTCGAAGACATCGTCGGCGCAGTCCAACCGCACGTTGGCCAAGGGAAGGTGGCCGACTACATTCCACAGCTGGGATCCGTAGACCCGGACCAGTTCGGGATCTCGGTGGTTACCCGGGAAGGTGAGGTGTTCTCGGCCGGGGATGCCCATGTGGAGTTCTCCATTCAAAGCATCTCCAAAGTCTTCGCCCTCGCCTTGGTTCTGGCTTCCGACGGCGACCGTATCTGGAAGCGCGTCTTCCGCGAACCCTCGGGCAACCCCTTCAACTCGCTGGTCCAGTTGGAAAGCGAGGAAGGCATTCCCCGGAATCCGTTCATCAATGCCGGTGCGATCGTCGTGACGGACCGGCTCCTGAGCCTGACAGGCGACGCTGCGCACGCTGTCCGGGATTTGGTGCGCCAGGAAACCGGAAATACGGGTGTCGATACGGATGAGGTCGTGGCGTCGTCCGAGCTGGCCAACAGCCACCGGAATGCTTCATTGGCCCACTTCCTGGCCAGCTGCGGCAACTTGGAGAACCCGGTGGATGATGTCCTGGACTCCTACGCCAAACAGTGCGCCTTGGCCATGACCTGCGAAGACCTGGCGCTGGCGACCCGGTTCCTCGCTTCGAACGGTCTGGGAGCCGACGGAACCCTGGTGCTGTCACCGGCGCAAACCAAGAGAATCAACGCCGTTATGCTCACCTGCGGGACGTACGACGCCGCCGGGGAGTTCGCGTACCGGGTGGGCCTGCCGGGGAAGAGCGGGGTTGGTGGCGGAATCGTGGCCGTGGTTCCGAACAAGTGCGCCATCAGCGTGTGGAGCCCTGGGCTGGGGCGTTCCGGCAATTCCGTGGCAGGTGTGGCCGCGTTGGACGAGTTCACCACGCGCACCGGGTGGTCCGTCTTCTAGCCCGCCGGATCCCGGGGCCCTTTGCAGACTTTTTGTGACGTTGGATTACCCAGCGTTACCGGTTGTTTCCGAGCCTTTGAAGCATATTACGGCGCCGCCCTACAGTTTTTTCATGGCAATACAGGACATTTACCCCACCGCGCTGAGGCTGCTCGGCCGCCCGGTGCTGGTCGTGGGCGGCGGCCCCGTCGCGGAACGCCGCGCCAAGGGGCTGCTCGACGCCGGTGCGAAAGTCACCGTGGTCGCTCCCATTGCCACTGAAACACTTCAAGGCCTCGACGCTTCGGGGCTCCTCTCCTGGGAAGCGCGCGAATACCGCACGTCAGACCTCGACGGCGTCTGGTTCGTCCAGACGGCGACCGGCACTTCCGCCGTGGACACCCAGGTGGCAGCCGACGCCGAGGCGCAGCGCATCTGGTGCGTCAACGCCTCCGACCACGAAGCTTCAGCCGCGTGGACGCCTGCCGTGGCCGTGGTGGACGACGTCAAGATTGCCATCAACGCCGGAGGAGACCCACGCCGCGCCATGGCACTGCGCAACGCCGTGGCCACAGCGCTTGAAACAGGTGACCTCCCGCTTCGCAGGCACCGCAAGCCGGGAGCAGGCGGCTCTGTGGCTCTGGTCGGTGGCGGTCCGGGCGACTCGGGACTCATCACCGTCCGCGGCAGGCGCCTGCTGGGCCAGGCCGACGTCGTTGTTGCCGACCGTCTTGGTCCCCGCGAGCTGCTCAAAGAGCTCGCGCCGGACGTCCGCGTGATCGAGGTCGGCAAGACGCCAGGCCACCATCCCGTGCCGCAGCTCGAGATCAACCGCATCCTCGTGGACGAAGCCCTGAAGGGCAATCGTGTGGTCCGCCTGAAAGGCGGCGACCCCTACGTCCTGGGGCGCGGTGGCGAGGAAGCAGAATTTTGCCGGCAGAACGGCGTCGAGGTTGAAGTGGTGTCCGGCGTGACGTCCGCGATCTCGGTTCCGGCAGCCGCCGGCATCCCGGTGACCCACCGCGGCCTGGCGAAGGGCTTCAGCGTGGTCACCGGCCACGAGGAGCTGTCCGAAGTTCCCGCACGGCCCGATCACACTGTGGTGTTGCTCATGGGAGTGGCGCAATTGCGCGATTCCGCGGCTGCCCTGGCAGGCTCGGGTCTGCCTTTGGACACTCCAGTGGGTATCGTAGAGAACGGGTATTTGCCGGACCAGCGCGTCACCATCGGCACTTTGGGAAGCATTGCGGACCAGGCGGAAGCCGTGGGTGTGGCCAATCCAGCGGTCATCGTGATCGGCGACGTCGTCCGGGTCAGCCCCTTTGCACCCCAGCATTTCAAGACCGCCGACTACAGCACCATCACCCCCAACCGTCCCCGCGTCCGCAGTAACTGAGAAGAAGAAGGAACACAGCCGTGTCAATTAGCACCCCCGTAGGTTCTGCGGACCGTCCGCTCCGCGTCGCCGTCATCGGCTCCGGCCCCGCCGGCGTGTACGCAGCTGACATCCTGACCAAGAGCGAGGCCGTCAAGAGCGGCGAACTCAACGTCAGCATCGACCTCTTCGACCGCTACCCGGCCCCCTACGGCCTGATCCGTTACGGCGTTGCTCCGGACCACCCCCGTATCAAGGGCATTGTCAACGCCCTGCACAAAGTGCTGGACCGCGGCGACATCCGCTTCTTCGGCAACGTCGATTACGGCACGGACATCTCCATCGAGGACCTCCGCAAGCACTACGACGCCATCATCTTCGCCACCGGTGCCATCAAGGATGCCGACCTGAACATCCCGGGCATCGAGCTTGAGGGTTCCTTCGGCGGCGCGGACTTCGTGTCCTGGTACGACGGCCACCCGGACGTTTCCCGCGAATGGCCCCTGGACGCCAAGGAAATCGCCGTCCTGGGCAACGGCAACGTGGCCCTGGACGTGGCACGTGTCCTGTCCAAGCACGCTGATGACCTCCTGGTCACCGAGATCCCGGACAACGTCTACGCCGGCCTGAAGAATTCCCCCGTCACGGACGTCCACGTCTTCGGCCGCCGTGGCCCGGCCCAGGTCAAGTTCACCCCGCTGGAACTCCGCGAGCTTTCGCACTCCAAGGACGTCGACATCATCCTCTACGCCGAGGACTTCGAGTTCGACGAAGAGTCCGACCGCCAGATCCAGACGAACAACCAGACCAAAACCATGGTCGGCACGCTCACCAACTGGATCGCCGAGCAGCCCGAGGACCTGTCCGAGCTGAAGGCTTCCCGCCGCCTGCACCTGCACTTCCTGCACAGCCCGGTGGAGATCGTTGACTCCGCGGAGACTCCGGGCAAGGTTGCCGGCATCAAGTTCGAGCGCACCGAGCTGGACGGCACGGGCAACGCCCGCGGCACCGGCGAGTTCATCGACTACCCGGTCCAGGCCGTGTACCGCGCCATCGGCTACTTCGGTTCGGCGCTGCCGGACGTAGAGTTCGACCACAAGAAGGGCGTCGTGACCAACGACGGCGGCCGCGTCCTGGACGCCGACGGCCAGCACGTTCCGGGCCTCTACGCGACCGGCTGGATCAAGCGTGGTCCCGTCGGCCTCATCGGCCACACCAAGGGCGATGCCCTGGAAACCGTCACCTACCTGCTGGAGGACCGCGAAAACCTGCCGCTGGCTGAGGTCCCCGCGGCAGACGCCGTCGTGGATCTGCTGGATGCCCGCGGCGTGAAGTTCACCAGCTGGGAAGGCTGGCTGGCACTGGATGCCCACGAGCTCGCCCTCGGCGCAGCAGCCACCGAAGCCGGCGGCTCCCACGGCGTCGAAGTCAAGCGTGAGCGCATCAAGGTTGTGCCGCGTGAGGACATGGTCGACATCTCCCGCGATGGAGTCTCAGCACAGGTCTAAGACCAACGCGGGGTCACTTAGGGCCCATTCGGAGCTTCCGGATGGGCCCTAAGTGACCCCGCGTTGTTTTAAGGTGGGGGTATGGACGTCGTCGTCATTGAAACGCCCCAGCTGGGGGACCGGAGCTACCTTGTCCACGACGGTGCCGTCGCCCTGGTGATCGACCCGCAACGGGACATCGACCGGGTGGAAGCGGCAGCCGCCGACGCCGGGGTCCGGATCACCCATGTGGCCGAGACCCACCTTCACAACGACTACGTCACTGGCGGCCTCGTCCTGGCTGAAGCGCACGGAGCCGAGTACTGGGTGAACGCTGCGGACGAGGTGTCATTTGCGCGCGTCCCCGTCTCCGACGGCCAGGTTCTCCGCGTCGGCCGGCTGTTGGTGAAAGTGGTTGCCACTCCCGGGCACACCCACACTCACCTCTCATACGTGGTCCGCGATGACGCGCCCGACGGCGGTCCGGAGGCTGTGTTTTCAGGCGGCAGCTTGCTCTACGGTTCCGTTGGGCGGACGGACCTGGTGTCACCCCACGACACCGCCAAGCTGGCCCACAAACAGTATTCTTCGGTCCGTCGGCTGGTGGACGCGGCACCCCCGGACGCGGCACTCTACCCAACCCACGGATTCGGCTCGTTTTGTTCCAGCGGACCCGCGAGCTACCAGGATTCATCGACGATCGGCGAGCAAGTCCGGTCCAACCACGCCTTGACGGATCCCCATGAAGACCACTTCGTCTCAGAGTTACTGGCGAACATTACGGCCTACCCTGCGTACTACGCCCACATGAGTCCCCTCAACGCGGCCGGTGTTGGTCCGGCGGAGCTGGGGGTGCCGGACTCCGTGGATGCCACGGAACTGGACAGGCGTCTCAAGGCGGGGGAGTGGGTAGTGGATCTGCGCAACCGCGTGGCTTTCGCGGACAGCCATCTGCACGGCAGCGTGAGCTTCGAGTACGGGAAGGGGGACAACTTCACCAGCTACCTCGGCTGGGTGATCCCGTGGAACCAACCGCTCACGTTGTTGGGACCGCGGGACGAGGTGGAGAAAGCGATCCGGGACCTGGCGAGGATCGGCATCGAAAGGCCGGATGCCGCCGTCGGGCCTGACGGCGGAGCCGTGGACATAGGTGCCTTGGCGCCGGAGTCTCCACAGGCGAGCTACCCGCACGGTGACTGGGCTGCACTCCTCAAGGGCAGGGCACCGGAGGACACGGTGTTGGATGTGCGCCGCCCGGAGGAATTCGAGGCGTCCCACATCAAAGGCGCCCTGAACGTTCCTGTCTACGAGCTCCTCGGCAGGATCACCGAGCTGCCGGACGCCAGGATCTGGGTGCACTGTGCCACGGGATACCGCGCCAGTGTTGCTGCCAGCCTGCTGGATCGGGCCGGCCGTGACGTGGTGCTGATCAACGCAAGGTTCAGGGACGCGGCCGGAGCAGGGATCGAGACCACGCCGTAATTGATGGGCTAGCGCGGGTTTTGGTCCGAGCAATAGTCGAGATTCCGGTAGACGCTGCGGACAGCGGCGTCGGGATCCCGCGCTTCCAGGGCGTCCACCAGTTCGTCGTGGCCCTCACGGGGAATGCCGTTGAAGCCGCCCTTGCGTTGCTGCCGCAAGAGATCGTTGTGGAACACGCCGCCAAAGGAAACATAGAGCTGGTGCAACAGCGGATTGCCTGATGCCAGGGCGACGCGTTCGTGGAACTCCCAATCGGCGCTGGCCCACGCAGGGTAATCCTCCGCAAGCCATGCATCGTGGCGGGCGGCAAGGAGCCGGCGCATCTCTGCCAGATCCTCCGTGGTGGCGTGCTTAGTGGCCAGGCGGGCAGCCTGGGTGTCCAGGCCGAGCCGGACTTCCACGATGTGTTCCTGAGTGTGCTCGAGGTACATGCGCTGGGCTGCCCCGGACATCTCGCTGTTTGCACGCACATACGTGCCGTCACCGCGGCGGACTTCCAGCATGCCTGAGTGCGCCAGTGCTTTGATCGCCTCGCGGAGGGTGCCTCGGGAAACCCCCAACGTGGACATGAGCTCGGGCTCAGCCGGGATGCGTTCCTGCAATGGCCACTCGCCGGACTTGATCATGTCCCGCAGCTTCGCGGTGATTTCCTCGGCCAGGGCCGGGCGGTGGGAAGGCGTCAGGGTCATACGGTCCTCGGTGCGGTCTTGGTGGCAGTGCGCTTGCTGGTGAGCAGGTGGCAAGTGACCATGAGCGCCACAGCCACGATGGACAGCAGGCTCATGGGCAACACCCAGCCGCCGGTGGCGCTGTGGAGCAGCCCCATCCCGAAGGGGCCGATTGCCGCAATCAAGTATCCCAGCGATTGGGCGATGGTGGAGAGTGCGGTGGTTTCCGCCGTCGAACCTCCGCTTCGGCTGATGATCACCAAAACCAGCGGGAAGATGCCCAAGCCGAAGCCGAACAGCACAGCCGGCACCACGGCCATCGACGTCGGCAGCCACAGCATGGCGGCGATGGCCACCAGCGTGGAGCTGCTTGCGAGGTAGAGCGCGGGGCGGAGCATGCCGGGCCGTGAGCCGAAAGCGAGGAGGATCATTCCGGCGGCCACCGAAACCAACTGCATGACGCCGAACTGGAGGCCGCTTTCGGAGGCACTCAGCCCTTGGGAGGTGAGGATATAGGCGAACCAGCTCATCACGGCATATGCGAGGAAGGCCTGGAAGGTGAAGATGGCGGTGATCAGGATGCCGAGGCGCGTGCGGAGCAGTGGCCACATGGAGACGCGCGGTCGGTCGGTCTTGGTGGTGTTCCGGTGCGTGTGCAGGACTACCGGCAGGAAGCCGAGGAGCGCCGCGACACCCAGCAGGCCCCAGGCCGCCAGCCCCATGGACGGCGAGCCGAGCTGCTGTGCCAAGGGAACGCTGACCGCTGCGGCGAAGGTTGCGCCGCCGGACATGGTGAACGTGTAGAGGCCGGTCATCATGGACGTGCGGTCCGCATAGTGCTCGCGGATGAACGACGGCATGGCCACGTTGCACACTGCCAGTCCTGACATGGCCAGGACCGTGCCGCCCAGCAGGGCGCCAGTCACCGGCACGCCACGGACCAGCAAGCCCGCAGCCAGGAGGGCCAAGGCGATGGCAATGGCTTTTTCGACACCTACGCGGCGGGTCAACCACGAGGTTCCCATGCCAGCCACTGCGAAGCACAGCAGAGGGATGGATGGCAGGACCGATGCCACCAGGGCCCCGTAGCCCAGGACCTGCTGCAGTTCGTGGAACAGGGCCGCGGCACTGGTAATCCCGGCACGCAGGTTCAGGCCGATGAGCACTACGGCAATAATGCCGACGACGGCGACGACGCGCGTCCTGGGGACTGCCTGGCTGGCCGAAGCGGAAGAAGCCTGGGTAGCAGCAATCGTCGGGATGTTTCCTGTCGTGGGTGTCAGAGGGGTCGTCGCCATATTTAAAGGTTAGACGTTTGACGTCTAATGTCTACAGTTTTGTGGCGAAGCTCTCCGGGAGCGGCTATCTGGGGTTGCGGGAGCCGAGCCGTTGGACCGCCAAGGCGAGCCATAGCTGCACCCGGTCCTGGGTTTGCGAGGGGTCGTAGCCGGTCAGTTCCGTGATCTGGGCCAGACGGTATCGCACGGTGTTCCTGTGGAGGGTAAGCGCCTCGGCAACCGCGGCCACGGAGCCGTTGTGGTTCAGGTAGCTCTCCAGGGTGGCCACCAACTCTGCGCCATGGGCGGCATCAAACTTGCGGAGCGGGGTGAGGGACTCGCTGGCCATGTCCGCCAACGGAACGTCCTCGCTGGCCAGCAGCAGTGACGTCAGGCTCAGCCGTTCGGGCTCGTTCACCGGCAAGCCGTGCGCCGCGGCGTCGCGCGCTTCGAAGTAGCTCCACCGCAGGCCGTTCGGCTTGGTGTAGGCCCCGCCGATGCCGATCACGGCGTGGATGCCGGCCTCTTGCAGGTGATCGCTAAGGCTCTTGGCCAGGGCGGTGGCGGAACTGCCGTCGTCGCTGACTACCGTCACCAAATCCTTGCCGACGACGGCGCTGACGCCGCCTTCCAGCGCCTGGGGCAGGGAAATACTGACCAGCTGTTTGTGGTGTGCCGTGGACTCGGCAACCAGCACTACGTTTTTCCTTGTGCTGTTGATCCCGACACCTGCCAAGCGGCGGGCTGCCTCGATGGTTTCCAGGGTGCCGTGGATGACGTCGTCCAGCACCTGCCCGGCCATGGCACGCTGGGACTGCCGCTGCTTGACCATGTTGTTGAGCTCCACGCTGATGAGGTTCTGCGCGTAGCTGACGATTCCCGAGTCGATGAAAGGCTGCCGCAACCAGAGCGTGCAGGCGTCCCTGCGGCCAGTGGGAATCGGATACGAAGCCCAACCGTCCGCCGTCGGGGCCGGTTTCCCCGCCACGCTGTTATAGAGCTGCGCGCTGAACTGGGTGAGCACGACGTCAGTTCGCAGCATGCTGCCAAGTTGCTTGAGGAGTTCATTGAGGCCGCCGCCGGTCAGGAGCGAGCGGGCCAGGATCTGGTGCCCGGCCAGGAGGCGTTCGAGGTTGGAATAATGGTCGGCGGAGTGGGACTCTGCCACGAGTTTGCCGATGGCGATGAACGGGATTTCGTAGGGCACCTCCACCAAGGGCAATCCCCAGCGGTTGGCCTCTGCGATCAGGGCTTCGGGAACCGATTCATGGGTGAGGCCTATACCGAAGCCGATCCCCACAGCACCCGCGCGTTGGACCTGGCGGACGAAGCGCCGCTGATCAGCCGCGCTTTTGAGGCGAAGGCCCGTGGTGAGGACCAGCTCGCCGCCACTGAGGAAGCGTTGCGGGTCTTCCAATTCGGTCACCGCGACCCAGCTGATGTCCTGGTTCCACGTGGTCTCGGCGAGGCCGGACTGACGGAGTTTCAGGGAGGGGACAGCGACGAGCGAAGCGAGGGACAGAGCCATGTTTAAAGCGTAACCCGGCGCTGGGCAAGCGCACTAAGCGGGGTGTGCTTGTGTGTGCAGCTGACTATTCCTTGCACCCCCTCCCTGGCATAGGCTCTGATCAGCTAAATCCATGCCCAGACACCGAAAGAGGGTTGCACGCCGTGGTTCAAACCTTGCAGAACTTCATCAATGGCGAATTCGTCACGCCGGCAGGTACGGGTCTCCTGGACATCGTTAACCCTGCCACCGGGGAAATCGTTGCCAAGTCGCCCATTTCGGTGCAAGCCGACGTGGACGCAGCCATGAACGCCGCCAACGAGGCCTTCAAGACCTGGAAGAAGGCAACCCCCGGCCAGCGCCAGCTCATGCTGCTCAAGCTCGCCGATGCCGTGGAAGCCAACAGCGACGAACTGGTGGAAGCCCAGCACCGCAACACCGGCCAGGTCCGCTCCCTGATCGCATCCGAGGAAGTTGCGGCCGGCGCCGACCAGCTCCGCTTCTTCGCCGGTGCCGCCCGCATCATGGAAGGCAAGTCCGCAGGCGAGTACTTCGAGGGCCACACCTCCTACGTGCGCCGCGAACCGATCGGCGTCGTAGCCCAGGTTGCGCCGTGGAACTACCCGTTCCTCATGGCCATCTGGAAGATCGGCCCCGCCTTGGCCGCGGGCAACACCGTGGTCCTGAAGCCCTCGGACACCACCCCGGAGTCCACCCTGGTACTGGCACGCCTTGCCGGCGAGATCTTCCCGGCCGGCGTCCTCAACGTTGTCCTGGGCACCGGCGAAACCGGCGCCATGATGGTTGACCACAAGGTTCCCGGACTGGTGTCCATCACGGGCTCCGTCCGCGCAGGCATCGCAGTTGCCAGCGGCGCAGCCAAGGGCCTCAAGCGTGCGCACCTGGAACTTGGCGGCAAGGCTCCGGCCATCGTCTTCAAGGATGCCGACATCAAGAAGAGCGCAGCGGCCATCGCCGAGTTCGCTTTCTTCAACGCCGGCCAGGACTGCACGGCCATCACCCGCGTGCTCATTGAGGACTCCGTCCACGATGACGTCGTGGCAGCCATGGTGGAGCACACCAAGACCCTGCACACGGGTTCGCAGAACGACGAAGACAACTACTTCGGCCCGCTCAACAACGTGAACCACTTCAACGCCGTGACCTCCGTCGTGGAGCACCTCCCGGCGAACTGCAAGATCGAAACCGGTGGCCACCGCGCAGGCGAGAAGGGCTTCTTCTTCGAGCCCACCATCATCACCGGCGCCAAGCAGAGCGACGACATCGTGCAGAAGGAAACCTTCGGTCCGGTCATCACCGTGCAGAAGTTCAGCACGGAAGAAGAAGCACTCGAGCTGGCCAACGACGTCGAATACGCCCTGGCGTCCAGCGTCTGGACCACCGACCACGGGACGGCCATGCGCATGAGCCGCGACCTGGACTTCGGTGCGGTCTGGATCAACACCCACATCCTCCTGACGGCAGAGATGCCGCACGGCGGTTTCAAGCAGTCCGGCTACGGCAAGGACCTCTCCATGTACGGCGTCGAGGACTACACGCGGATCAAGCACGTGATGAGTGCATTGGATGCATAACGCAATTGCATAACGCAGTTGCGTAACGCGTCCGCGTAACCCGTACGAATTTCCCAGAAAGGCAACCACCCCATGACCACCACCGCGAACGAACTGTCGTACCGCATCGAGCAGAAGCGCAACATCAACGGCGCTTTCCCCGGACCCAAGTCGCAGGCACTGGCCGAGCGTCGCTCCGCCGTCGTTGCTGCCGGCGTCGCCTCGGGCGTCCCCGTCTACGTTGAAGACGCCGACGGCGGCATCATCCGCGACGTCGACGGCAACTCCTTCATCGACCTCGGCTCCGGCATCGCCGTGACCAGCGTCGGCGCGTCCGATCCCGCCGTCGTCGCCGCTGTCCAGGAAGCTGCAGCGCACTTCACGCACACCTGCTTCATGGTTACCCCCTACGAGGGCTACGTTGCAGTTGCCGAGCAGCTCAACCGCCTCACCCCGGGCGACCACGCCAAGCGCACCGTGCTGTTCAACTCCGGCGCTGAAGCCGTGGAGAACGCCGTCAAGGTTGCACGCCTGGCCACCGGCCGCGACGCCGTGGTTGCTTTCGACCACGCCTACCACGGCCGCACCAACCTGACCATGGCACTGACCGCCAAGGCCATGCCGTACAAGACCAATTTCGGCCCGTTCGCGCCCGAGGTCTACCGCATGCCCATGAGCTACCCGTTCCGTGAAGAGAACCCGGAGATCACGGGTGCCGAGGCAGCCAAGCGAGCCATCACCATGATCGAGAAGCAGATCGGTGGCGACCAGGTTGCCGCGATCATCATTGAGCCCATCCAGGGCGAGGGCGGCTTCATCGTTCCGGCCGAAGGCTTCCTGCCGGCACTGTCCGCATGGGCCAAGGAAAAGGGCATCGTCTTCATCGCCGACGAAGTCCAGTCCGGCTTCTGCCGCACGGGCGAATGGTTCGCCGTTGACCACGAAGGTGTTGTCCCGGACATCATCACCATGGCCAAGGGCATCGCCGGCGGCCTCCCGCTGTCCGCGATCACCGGCCGCGCCGACCTGCTCGACGCCGTCCACCCGGGCGGCCTCGGCGGCACCTACGGTGGCAACCCGGTTGCCTGCGCAGCAGCACTCGCCGCGATCGACACCATGGAACAGCACGACCTCAACGGCCGCGCCCGCCACATCGAAGAGCTCGCCCTGGGCAAGCTGCGCGAACTGGCTGAAGAAGTTTCCGTGGTCGGCGACATCCGTGGCCGTGGCGCCATGCTGGCCATCGAGCTCGTCCAGCCCGGATCCAAGGAACCCAACGCCGAGCTCACCAAGGCCGTTGCCGCTGCTTGCCTCAAGGAAGGTGTCATCATCCTCACCTGTGGCACCTACGGCAACGTGATCCGTCTGCTCCCGCCGCTGGTCATCAGCGACCAACTGCTCCTCGACGGCCTCGAGGTCCTCGCCGCAGCCATCAAGGCCAACGCGTAACTTTCACCGCTGTACACAGAAGGAGGGCCGGGGTTTCCCGGCCCTCCTTCTGTGTGTGCGCCGGGTTCGCTGGGTTCGCTGGAGTGTGCCGAGATCGCCGGAACGGGCCGAGATCGCCGGAGCGTGCCGAGATCGCCGTTGCTATCCAGCGATCCTGCATGGCTCCGGCGATCTCGACGCCGGAACGCCCTAGGCGCCAAGCCTCAGGTTCTTCTGGTGGCCATGTCCGTCCAGCTGGACCTCGACGACCATGGGCCCGGCACTGACCAGGCCCAGGCCGGGATCGCTGGAGTGGGCCGAGATCGCCGTTCCGCGCCGAGATCGCCGTTCCTATCCAGCGATCCTGCATGGCTCCCGCGATTTCGACGCCGGAACGCCCTAGGCGCCCAGCGTCAGGTTCTGCTGGTGGCCATGTCCGTCCAGCTGGACCTCGATGACCACGGGCTCGGCGCTGACCAGGGCCACGCCGTCGCCGCAGTGGCCCGAGTTCGCCGGAGCGCGCCGAGTTCGCCGTTCCTCGTCGAGATCGCTGTAGCTATCCAGCGATCCTGCATGGGTCCCGCGATCTCGACGCCGGAACGCCCTAGGTGCCCAGCGTCAGGTTCTTCTGGTGGCCGTGTTCGTCCAGCTGGACCTCGATGACCACGGGCCCGACACTGACCAGGCCCACGCCGCGATCGTCGTACCGTGCCGAGATCGCCGGAGTGCGCCGAGATCGCCGTTCCTCGTCGAGATCGCTGTAGCTAGACAGCGGTCCTGCATGGCTCCCGCGATCTCGACGCCGAAACGCCCTAGGCGCCCAGCGTCAGGTTCTTCTGGTGGCCATGTCCGTCCAGCTGGACCTCGATGACCACAGGCCTGACACTGACCAGGGCCACGCCGTCGTCGGCCTGTACAACGGTGCGCCACTGAGAACCAGGCAGCGTGATCCGGACGCTGGCTTGGGTCCGGGATGGGTCGGCCACGGACAGTGTGAGCTGGTTCCCGGCCTGGTGGGCTGCCAGGGTGCAGGAGCCGGAGACGGCATAGCCGCCTGCAGTGCCTGCTGCGAAGAAGTTGGCCAGGACGAGTTGGTCCTTGACCAGCTCAACCATCTGGACCTCCGACGAATTGGCCAGGACGTTGACATCGGGGTTGGCCGACTGGGAGAACGTAGTGGAATGGCTTGCCGCGGGCAACACCATGTAGGCATAGCCCGACCCGGATGGATCCACACCGTGGCGGTGCGTGACGGTCACATAGTCCCGGGTAACAGGATCGGTTGACCCGCCGGTGTCTGCTCCGGAGTTCACGTCGAACCAGCTCCCCGTTCGGCGGACCACGGCCACTTCAGGCACCCCGGACACTCCCGGCGCATCGAGGAACACGTAGCCGCCGTGCCCCTCGATGTGCACGGACCTCTTGAGCTGTACCGCTGCATCGCCGGGCGCCATGCGACGGTTCCGGGAATCGGTCCGCAATGCAGGCACGGTTCCTGTCGCGAACGCCCTGTTCTCCACCGTGGTCTGGACGGCAGCCCCACCCGTGCCGGTGATGCCCGCCCCCAGGCAGACCACCGCGTCATCAAGGAAGAACCAGGACTTCCTGCCGGACAAGGTCTTGTTGTGGTTGAGATGGTCCATGCCGATGACACCCCACCGGGCATCCACGGTGAGCCCACCGGCAAAAGCCTGGAAAGCGCGCGGAATTCCGGTCCCGGCGCCTCCCGCGCCGCTGGCCCGTGCTTGGTCATTGACCGTGGTGCCGGGAAGGGCGTAGGGATCCACCGTCGGCCAGAAATCGGAGCTGAACTGCGAGGGGTCCTGGCGGGTGTAAACGAACGTCATGCCGTCGCCCTGGTACCAGCCAAGGTTGTTCTCGCTGTTGCCCCACTCGTACCTGCCGATGCGCTTGGAGGACAGGTTCACCGTGCAACCCCACTGGGGGCGGTGGTGGACCAGTCGGTCCTGATCGGCGAACATGCGGCTGTACACCGGTGCCGGCGCGGAGACCACGGCGGTATTGGAGAGGACGTCCAGGGACAACAGGGACTTTGCCAGGCTCTGCGTTGGGTGCCCTACGAGTTTCTGGTCTGCGCAGCGTTCCAGCCAGCCCTTGGCCAAGGCCAGGAACCGGGAACGGTACGGCTCCTCGCAGCCCGGCGCCAACAGCAGCACCGCGGAGATCAGGCCGAAGCCGCTGACGTAGTCGGGTTCCCGTTGCCGCGACACGGCACGGCCGCGGACGGTGTCCATGATCCGGCCGTCCCACACGAACGGGGCATAGGTCTGTTCCACTGCCTCAAGGAGTACGGTTCTTTTCGGGTCGCTGACGGCCCACAAGCTCCCGCCAAGCATGGCAATGATCTCTGCGATACCGGCTAACGCCACCACGCCGTAGGTCCCGGCATAAGGCAGGTACGTGTGTTGCACGAAGGAGCCGTCGGTATAGAAGCCGTCGCCGCTGGTCACGTAGGTGAAGACGCTGTTGACTCCACCGCGGACGGTGTCGCTCAGGGCATCACGTCCCAACGCGATTTCATCCGGATTGTTGTCCAGGATGCCGCGCATGCAGCAGGCCAGCGCCTTGTCCACGCGGTTGGCGCCTGTCTCGGCGAAAGATGTAGCACGGCCGCGCCAATTCGGGTTCGGTGCGAACCAGCGGACAGCTGCCAGCAGGGACGTCCGCAGGGCTTCGGGGACCTCGGTATGAAGCAGTGTCAGGATATCCACTGACTTGCGGGGAACACCGATTTCCCAGAACCACCAGTTTCCGGCAGCGCGCATCCCGGGCTTGTACGCGGTGTCATTGAGGAGCTTCAGTCCGGCAACAATGTCAGCGGCCAGTTCCGGGTTCCCGGCGTAGGGATTGCCGGGGACCGCGTAGCCCAACGCCATGTCGTAGAGGCGGTTGAAGTGCAGGCCCATGTTGCTGGTGGCCGCGGTGGACTGTCCTATGCCCGTCAAGGGGATGTCGCTCCACAGAGAGGTCCGGACCGGCGCCTTGTCCATGGAGGTCCACCACGTACCGGCGGTGCTGCCCATCCCTTCGAGCTGCCCTGCGAGTTCGGGGACATCCGCGGCGCTCCGGCTCCCGGTAAGGACCAGGCGTCGACGATCTATGAGTTCCTGCAAGCCGGCGTCGCCGGCTGCCATGGACGGCGTTGTCTGGGACAGCAGTGCCCCGGCGAGGGCGGCAGCCCCCGTGGTGCGGAAGAGATTTCGGCGGCTCATGGTGGGTCCAGTGAAGTTCAAAACTGCTCCGTTCAAAACTGTTTCGGGGGTGATTGGAATGCGGCTGCGGTGAAGCTCTCCGCAGCTTGATGTCCGGTTCCCGGGCCCCTCAACAGCAGTGAACGGAGAGTTCACGAGTGTTTGGGAGGTGACACCGAGTCCCGGATGACTATGTGAGTGCCTACGGTGAGGGTGTTGTCGGAGGAGGCGCCGGCGTCGTGCGGAGACTGGGCCAGCGCCAGCCGCACGGCTTCGCGTCCCAGTTCCTCGAGCGGCACCCGCACAGTTGTCAGGCGGGGACGCAGCTCGCTGGCCACGGGAACGTCGTCGTAGCCAACAACCGAAATGTCCTCCGGGACCCTGATTCCGCGTTCTTCGAGAGCCTCCAGGATTCCGGCGGCGACGAGGTCGTTGGCACCAAAGACGGCGGTGAACCCGAGGTCCTGCTCCAGCAATTCGCGCATCCGGCTGTAGCCGAAGCCGCGGCCAAAGGCCCCTTCGTGGACCAGGGCAGGATCGCGTTCAATACCGCGGGCATCCAGGGCGCGGTAGAAACCGGCCAGCCGGGACGCCGTCGTCGAAAAATCACGGGGGCCACCGACGTAAAGGATCCTCCGGTGTCCCTGCGAGATCAGGTAGTCGGTAATGGCGAAGGCGCCTCCTTCGTTGTCGTAGGTGACCATCTTGGTGGGAACACCAGGGCCCAGGGACGGCCTGCCACAGAGGACCAACGCGGACCCTGCCGCAGCAAGCGCCCGGGCACGGTCGGCCATCTGCTTCCGGTAACGGGGGTCGTCCGACGCTCCGCCCACCACGATCACCGCATCAGTCCGCTGCTCGCGCATGAGGTCCACCAGCGCGAGCTCCCGTTCCTTGTCGCCATGGGTGGCGGTGATCAGGCACAGGCGGCCCTCGGCGCTCGCCTGCCGCTCCACGCCCCGGGCAATGTAAGCGAAGAAAGGGTCGGCGACGTCGTTGATGATGATTCCGACCGTGCGGGTAGTGGCACCGGCCAGGGCACGGGCATGCGCGTTGGCCACGTAGCCGAGGTCCGACACGGAGCGGAAGATCCGCTCACGCGTGGCTTTGGCCACCGGGTAGTTGCCACTCAGGGCCCTGGAAACGGTGGCCACGGACACGCCTGCCGCCTGTGCGACGTCGGCAATGGTGGCGCCGCTGCCGCCGCGGGCATGGATCGGATCTGTGGGGGAGCTTTTGTCAGTCACTAGGCGATTCTCGCAAGATCCGCCGCCAATACCGGATAAGCCAAGGGCAAGCCCTCGCTCAATCGCCGGACTTCCGTGACGGCGTGGCTGCCCAGACGGTGGATCTCGTTGCCCATTGCCCCCGCGATATGAGGCGTCAGCACCACATTGGGCAGGGTGTGCAGGACCGAGTCGGCAGGAAGCGGTTCCGGATCCGTGACATCCAGATACGCGTCCAGCCGGCCCGACGCGAGTTCCGCCGTCAGGGCTGCTGCATCGATCAGCGCGCCGCGTGCGGTGTTGATGACCAGTGTCCCGTCCTTCATGAGGGCAAGTTGCTGCGCACCGATGATGCCGCGCGTTTCAGCGATGTCTGGAGCGTGGATGCTCACCACATCGGAGAGGGCGCAGAGCTGGTCCAGGCCAACAGTTTCAACACCCAGTTCGGCGGCCTCGACGGCGGTGAGGTAGGGGTCGTAGACCAGTACCCGCGCGTCGAGGTTCTTGAGCAGTCCGATCACTTGGCGCCCGACGCGGGAGGCGCCCACCAAGCCGATCGTGACGCCGTTGGTTCCGATGGTGGGAAACCCTGCGGCGTTGCGGGAGGCGCCTGTCATGCGCAGTTGCTCACTGAACCTCCGGGCCCTCTTCAGGCCCATGACGATAGCGGCGAACGTGAACTCGGCCACCGGCACGGCATTGGCCGCGGCCGACGACGACACCTGGATTCCCCGGGTGTACACCTCAGGGGACAGAAAGGTTTTCACGGTGCCTGCCGCGTGGACGATGCAGCGCAACCGGGGCAAGTGGTCCAGCACGAAGGCATCAATGAGAGGAGCGCCCCACCCGGTGATGAGCAGTTCGGCGTCTCCGAGGCGCTCAAGGGTGCCCGGGAGGGTGAAATCGGAGACGGGCTCGGGATCCAGCAGTGTGACGATTCCACGAAGCCGGGCAAGGTCCTCGGTGCTGAACAGGGTGGGCAGATTACTGCGGCCCATCACGAACGCAGCCTTGATGGTGCCGGCGTGCTGGAGGTTGGTGGTCACTGCAGGTTTCCGTCCGGTCGTGGTGATGAAAGCATAGAAAGCGCTTGCTATTTGCATGTCAGCGTAGGTGCGTCGAAGAATGGCTGTCAATCCCAGATTCCAATCAATATATGGATTCTTCTGTGTTATTGACATCACACAATTCTTCTGGGTAGCTTGTTCCCCATAGTAAACGCTTACTATTTCTAGCCGTCGAGCGCTTCCGGGCGCCGGGCCACTCCACATCCGCCGGCTTCGGCGCAGACAGAGGAAATACATGAGCAGCAACAGCCAGACACTCACGCCCCAGGCGACGCCCGACGTCGGCGGGCCGGCGCCGGTGGCGGAAGGCCGCCGTCGGGGTCGCCCACCGGGGGGACCTGCCGCAGGCCGCGGCCGCAAGAAGAGCCTCATGGCCCGGATCCGCCGCGACAAAGTGATGTTGCTGCTGATCGCGCCGGGCTTCCTGTACTTCGTGGTGTTCCACTATGTCCCGCTGGCCGGCAACATCATCGCTTTCCTGGACTACAAGCCTTACCTCGGATTCGTGGACAGTGTCTGGGTGGGCCTGGACAACTTCGCGGCCATGTTCCAGGACGGTGCCTTCTGGGAAGCCCTGCGCAACACCCTGGTGATCACGGGCCTCCAGCTGGCCCTGTTCTTCCCGGTTCCCATCTGCCTGGCCTTGCTGTTGAACAGCATCGTGTCCGACAGGATCAGGAAGTTCGTCCAGAGCGTGGTCTACCTGCCGCACTTCATTGGCTGGGTGATCATCGTGGCAGTCTTCTCCGAAGTCCTCGGTGCCACCGGCGCTGTCCCGCACCTGCTGGAGAGCCTGGGCCTTCCGCGCTTCGACGCCATGACCACTCCCGAGTTCTTCCCGTTCCTGGTCACCATCCAATCCATCTGGAAGGACGCCGGATGGGGCACCATCATCTTCCTGGCAGCCCTCATGAACGTGGACCAGGAACTGTACGAGGCCGCCGCAGTGGATGGAGCGAACGCACGGCACCGGCTGTGGCACATCACCCTCCCCGGAATCATGCCGGTGATCATCCTGCTCCTCATCCTCAACCTGGGCAGCATCCTGTCCGTCGGTTTCGAACAGATCGTTCTCCAGCGCGACAACGTGGGTCCCGGTGCCGGAGAAGTCCTGGATACCTATGTGTACTTCCACGGCATCCAGGACGGGCAGTGGGGTCCGGCGGCAGCCGTGGGCCTGGTGAAGGGCATTGTGGGCCTGATCCTGGTGCTCGGTGCCAACAAACTCGCCCATCTCTTTGGACAGGAAGGTGTCTATTCCAATGGCAAATCCAAGTAGCACCCTGGTGGCCGGCCTGGGCCGGCTGAAGCCCAAGGACACACGCCCGATCTGGATGGAGAAACCCAAGCCCGCCGTCCAAGTTGCCAAGACCATCGCATTGGTCATCATCTGCTTCCTGGCCCTGTACCCGCTGCTGGCCGTCTTGGCTACGAGCCTCTCCAGCCAAAGCGAGATCGCCAACAACAACGGCTTGGTCCTCTTCCCCAAAGAGCCCACGTTCGCTGCCTACCAGACCATCTTTGCCGGGGGAGTGGTGACTGATGCGTTGATCCGTTCACTGCTGATCACCACCGTGGGCACGGCCCTCTCCCTGGTGGTTACGGTGGCCATGGCCTACGGCCTCACGCGCCGGGACCTGGTCGGCGGGCGCTTCTTCCTCATGACCGCCCTGTTCACCATGCTTTTCAGCCCCGGCATCATCCCCAGCTTCCTCATGGTCAAGGAACTCGGACTGCTGGACAGCTACGCGGCGCTGGTCCTGCCCACCTTGATGAGTGCCTTCAACCTCGTGGTGGTCCGGTCCTTCTTCATGAACCTCCCGCAGGAACTGTTCGAGGCCGCGAAGATCGACGGCGCGGGAGACTTCCGCATCCTGGTCCAGATGGTGCTGCCGCTCTCGCGAGGCGTGCTGGCCGTCGTCGGGCTTTTCTACGCGGTGGGCTACTGGAACGCGTTCTTCAACGCCATGCTCTACCTGAACGACGACAAGTGGCCGCTATCCATGATCCTGCGGCAATACGTGTTGCTCGGCCAGCCCATGGGCGACTCCGCAGTGGCCGAGATCGCGGTGCCGTCGCAAGCGATCCAGATGGCCGTCGTCGTGATTTCCCTGATCCCGATAGTGATCGTGTTCCCGTTCCTCCAGCGGTACTTCACCAAGGGCGTCCTCACCGGCGCCATCAAAGGCTAGTCCAACTCTCCATTCTTGAAAGGGAAGACCCATGAACGCAGTACCCTCTGCCGGCCCCAGCCGCCGGAACTTCCTCTCCGTAGCAGGCATCGGTGCGCTGGCTCTCTTCAGCGGCGGGGTCCTGGCCGGCTGCGGGCAGCGCACCACCAGTGTCGCCTCGAACGCCAGCGAAGCATTGTTGCCCACGCACATGCCCCTCCAGGCAGCCGCTGCCGACATCCCCGGTACTGCGCAGGGTGTGCCGTCGGCGTTCTACAAGTACCCCGCGCCGTTCCGCAGCGTGCAGACAGCACCGCTGAAGGGAGGCAAAATCACAGCTATCACCAACTTGTTCGGCACGGCCCCGAACGCGCGGGCGGACAACCCTGCGTGGCAGGCCATCGAAGCCCGTCTGGGCGGGCAGGTGGACATCACCTCGGTCTCCTCGGACGACTACGCCACCAAGTTCAACACCATCATCGCGGGCGGCGAGCTTCCGGACCTCATGCTCAACGACGGCGCCGCCGTGCCCAACATCGTGGAGTTCCTGCAGGCCAAATGTGCGGACCTGACACCGTTGCTGGGTGGCGACAAGATCAAGGACTATCCCAACCTGGCCGCCATCCCGGAGGTGTTCTGGAAGCAGACCGTCCAGGCAGGCAAGCTGTATTCGCTGCCTATTCCGCGCAACCTCACCGGTGGGTCCGGCTTCGTGAACCAGACGCTGTTGGAGAACGTCGGCATCAAGTCCACCGAGGACATCAAGGACAAGGACGACTTCTACAGGGTGGCCAAGGAACTCACCAACCCCTCCAAGAACCAGTGGGCGTTGGGCAGCACCAAGTTTGGGCTCACAATGCTGCACCACATGTTCCGCACACCGAACGTCTGGAAGAACGACGGCGGCAAACTCACCAGGGCGTTCGAGACGGACGAATACATGGCCGCGATCGAGTTCGCAGCCAAGCTGTACAAGGACGGTTTGTACGTTCCCGGCTCCGAGGGCTGGACGAAGTCGCAGATGGTGAACTCCTTCATCTCCGGCAAAGTGGCCATGATCTACGACGGACTCCCGGCCTACATCGGACCCACCGGTTACGGCCGCAGCATTCCCGCGGCGAACAAGGCCAACAAAGCCGTGCCGTTCATTCCGGTGGGCCACGACGGCGGCAAGGCGCAGACCTGGCTGGACAACATCACGTTCGGCACCGTGATGCTGAAGAAAGCCGACGAAACCAAGCTCAAGGAAGTCCTGGCCGTGGCCAACTTCCTGGCGGCTCCGTTCGGCAGCGAGGAGTACCTGCTGCTCAACTACGGCGCAGAAGGGGCCGACTACACCTTAGACGCCAGCGGTAATCCCGTAGTGACCGATCGCGCCCTGCTGGACAACGCCGTGCCGTGGAAGTACCTGGCCGCACCGCAGCAAGTGGTGTACGACCCCAGCGACAAGGACATTGTGGACGTCATGCATAATGCTTACTCGAAGCTCATCCCGTTGGGTGTCGAAGATCCCTGTGGCACGCTGTTTAGCCCCACCAATGCCAGCAAGGGCGCCAAGCTGGGCCAGCCCGTCTCCGACGCCGCAACAGCAGTCATTGCCGGACGTGGCACCATGGACGCACTCAAGACTGCCGTGGCGGACTGGAAGAAGAATGGTGGCGACACCATCCGCGGCGAATACGAATCGGCGCTGGCCAAGTAGCCGATCCGCCCACCACGGTCCGCCGGACCGGCCAGCACAACCCGGCCTGCACAACCCGGTCTGCACAACCCGGCCTGCACAACCCAAGGAACCCTGTGACACAGCTCCCGCCAGTAACCCAGCCCTGGCTTCCCCATCCTGATCCCGTCCTGTCCCCGCTCACGGGCTGGACCCGCGGCCATTGGGAAGCCACAGCCGACCATTGGCTCGGACACATCCGTGCCTACTCCAGCCCGCTCAAGGCCAGCCCACGCCTTCCGGGCCCGGTGACGCGTGACGGCGAGCGCCGGGAAGGCATGGAGACCATCGGACGGAGCATGCTGATGGCCGCGCCGCGGATCGCCGGTGCCCGTGGCCGGGACCGCTTGGACTTGGCGGCTTGGTACCGGGAGGCGCTGCTGGCCGGTACCGATCCTGAGGGGGCAGAACGTTGGCCGTTGGGTGTCACGTGCAAGTCACCCTTGCTGGGGGTGACCAACTCGATCGTGGAAGCGGCGAACATCGCTTTCTCGCTCCACATCGCCAGGGAGTGGCTGTGGGAACCGTTGGATGCCGATGAAAAGAAGCAGGTTGCCGGCTGGTTGCGGCACCATGCCCGGCTTGAGGTGTGGGGTAACAACTGGCAGCTCTTTCCGGCAATGGCGGAGGGTTTCCTGCGTTCGGTGGGGGAGGACGTGTCGGGCTGCACGGGTGCGCGGAATGTGGCCCGGGTGGAGTCCTGGTATCTGGGCGATGGGTGGTACACCGACGGGCCGGAGCACGCCATCGACTACTACAACGCGTGGGCCATCCACCCTTATTTGTGGGCCTGGTACAAGATGACCGGCCGTGAGGATACCCCCGAGGGGCGCCGTCATCTGGAGCGTCTGCGCGAATTCGTGGGTACGCAGAGCCTGATGTTCGCCAGTGATGGGGCAGTGCTGCACGTCGGGCGATCCTTGGCGTACCGCACGGCCGTTCTGGCCGCCTTGTGGTGTGCCGAGATCTCTGGCGTGAACCCGTTGACGTCGGGTGCCACGCGTCGCCTGGCGTCCGGGGTCCTGGCGAACTTCACGGCGAAGGGCGTTGGCGTTGATGGGCCGCCGAACCTGGGCTGGTATGACGAACATCTGGGCTCCTGCCAGGCGTACAGCGGGTTCGGTTCACCGTATCTGGCAGGCATCGGCTTCCTGGGGTTGGCGCTGCCGCCGGAGCACAGGGTGTGGCAGGACGTGGAAGAGCCGCAGCCCACAGATGGCCCGGCCGCTGTTCGGGCGTTGCCTGATGCTGGTTGGACTGTGATCAGCGATGGCGGCTTGGTCCGTCTCACCAACCACGGCAGCGACCATTGCGGCCTGCCCGTGGGCGGCGGCACGGACCCCGATGATCCGCACTACGCCAAGTTCTCCTATTCCACCCATACAGCGCCAGGTACGGGTCCAGCGTGGGAGGACAACGTGGATGGTCACCTTGCGTTGTTGGGGTCCGACGGCGTGGCGAGCCGGCGCTGTGCCCTGCGCGCCACCCGCACGGACGGCCTCGTCAGCGGATCCGTCCACATCCCTCAGCTGCACGGAAAGACCCTGCCCGGCACGGCCGTCAATACAGTTTCGGTGGTGCACGGCATCCACGAGCTTCGCTGCCATTTGGTCCGTGGCCCGATGGAGTATTCCGTCCGGGAGGGTGGCCATGCTGTAGCCGGCGCCACGCCGGTGGACGTTGGAACGATGGACAACACCGCGTGGGCCGGCAACGGTGATGTCTACGTCGCTGTGACGGCGGTGCACGGCTGGGACGAGCCGCGGACCACGCGGTATATGGATGCCAACGCCATGGGCAAGCACTCAGCAGTCAAGCCTTGGCGCGGAGCGCAACAGTGAGGAAACGGTCCACGTTGCCCTCCACACGCTGACCCGGGGACCGGCTCCTTCGCCGGAAGCGCTCCAGGCGGCTGCCGCCGTCGTGGTTTCCGGTACGGAAGTGTCCGTGTCGTGGGCCGGCGGTGCTTCGCAAACTTTCGATCTGCGGACGTTTGTCCCTTGGGATGGGCAGGTGGGTAAGTGATGGACCTCAAGTACGGCGCGTCGCGGGAAAATCCCCGCGAGGATGGTGCGATGCAGCGGTTCCGCGGCCATCGCGTGGGGCAGTTCATTCACTGGGGGCTCTATGCCTTGCCCGCCGGTCGGTGGGAAGGCAAGGATGTGGAATTCGCCGCTGAGTTCCTGCCCCGCGTGGCGAAGATTCCGCAACAACGCTGGGAGGCGCTCGCGAACGATTTCACCTTGGCGGATTTCGACGCCGACCGGTGGGCGGACACGGCAGTGGCGATGGGTGCCCGCTACATGACCATCACCACCAAACACCATGATGGTTTCTGCCTCTGGCCGAGCGCGCACACGGACTTCCACATGGGGAACACGCCCTCCGGCCGCGATGTCCTGGGTGAGCTGGTGGCCGCCTATGAAGCCCGGGGGATTGACGTCAACTTCTACTACTCGGTGCTGGATTGGCGGCACCCGGACTGGCGCTTCACGCTGGAGAACGACGCCGACAACCTGGCTTTCGCCCGCTACCTCGACTTCGCGATGAAACAGTTGGAAGAACTGGCCGAACGCTATCCGAGCGTGAAGGGCTTCTGGTTCGACGGCACGTGGGACGAATCCGTGAAGGCCAACGGGTGGTGGACCTGGGAGGTCGAACGGATGTTGAAAGAACGTCTTCCCGGCGTGGTGGTCAACAGCCGTTTGCGGGCCGACGATTTCGGAGCCAGGCACGTGGATACCAACGGCCACCTCATGGGCGACTACGAAAGCGGCTACGAGCGCCGGCTTCCCGAGCCCTGGGACACCAGCGTTGCCACCCGTGACTGGGAAGCCTGCATGACCATTCCGCAGGCGAGCTGGGGATACCACCAAGGCCCGTGGGCGCAGTCGACGCTCAAGCATCCCTGGGATGTGGTGGACATGATCGCCCACTGCACGTCCTTGGGCGGCAACTTCCTGCTGAACTTCGGCCCCCGCGGCGACGGCTCCTTGGCCCCTGCCGAGGTGGAGATCGCCCGCAGGGTGGGGGAGTGGCTCGCGGTCAACGGTGAAGCAATCTACGGGTGTGGCTACGCCGAGGGCTGGGACTATCCGGGGTGGGGGTACTTCACCCGGGACACCTCCAGCGGACAAGTGTTTGCTGTGGTCACGCGCCTGCCGGCGTCGGGGCGGGTGCGCCTGCAGCTCCCTGCGGGCCTGGAGCTCACGGGGCTCCGGACACCCGGGACCGGTGCGCACCCGTACAACAGGCTGGCAGATTCCGTATTCGAGGTGGAACTGCGGGCTGGCTCAGAGGCTGGTCCGGCCGTTCTTGTCCTGGAAACTGGACTCCTTGCCGGGCCTGCTTCCGAAAAGGAGCCCAATCCGGACGTGCTCGACTAGCTAAGCTCCGGCCGCTGCCAGCCGGGCCTTCTTCCTCAGCACGGAATTCTTCCTGGTGGTCCGCAGCATGTCGATGGTCAGGAGGACCAAAGCAAGCCAGACAACGCAGAAGCCGATCCAGCGGGCCGTCGTCATTGTTTCGTGGAACACCAGCAGCGCCACAACAAACTGGAGGATCGGCGCGAAGTATTGGAGGAGGCCGATAGTGGTCATCGGGAGGCGACGGGCAGAGGCACCGAAGAAGAGCAGCGGAACAGCGGTGATCACGCCTGAAGCCACCAGCAACCAGAAATGTCCGGCGCCCATCGTCGTGAGGGTTTCAGCCCCCGTGACACCCAGGACCACCATGGTGATGGCAGCAAAGGGAGCCAGCACCACGGTCTCAACGCTCAGGCTCGTCAAGGCATCCACCTTGGGACCAACGCGCTTCTTCACGAAACCGTACAAGCCAAAGCTGAACGCCAGAATCAGGGCGATCCAGGGGAGTTGCCCGTACGAGAAAGTCAGGACTCCCACCGCGACGAATCCAATGCCCACTGCCGTCCACTGCAAGGGGCGCAGCTTCTCCTTGAGGACGAAAACACCCAGGAGGACCGAGACCAGCGGGTTGATGAAGTAGCCCAGGGAGGTCTCAACAGCATGTCCGGTAGTGACGCCGAACGTGTAGGTGAGCCAGTTGATGGCGATCAGGCCGGCGGCGAGCGCGAGCGGCCCGAAGACGGTGCGGTCCTTCAACGCTGCACCGAAAACCCGCCAGGCCCGCGTGATGGTGATCAGGAGGGCGCAGAAGATGAGGGACCAGACAATCCGGTTGGCCACGATTTCGATCGCCCCGGCAGGCATGAGGATAAAGAAGTAGAGGGGAAGCAGGCCCCACAGGCCGTAAGCGCCGATGCCGAACAGGATTCCCGCCGTCGACTCGCTCCTCACAGGCTTGGCGGAACCGCCGGTTCCTGCTCCACCGCCCTTGGCCGCCGCCGTCGGGGGCTGGTTTGAAGGGGAGCCTGAGATGATCTGTTCCGGAGTCGACACATTGTCGCCAACACCGGGTACTGCTGCAATATTCCGCAATTTTTATGAATCTCTGTGACTCCTGCCATATAAGCGGCCGGGTGTAGGGTCGACACCTAGAATTGAAGTCTGCGCGCCCCCAACAGCGGCGTGGCTCACTGCTTCGGAAGGGCTCACGGTGTCCAACTCAGCCGCAACCATCCCCAATCGTCCCCTTCGCGTTGCCATTGTCGGTGCAGGCCCCGCAGGGGTTTACGCCGCGGATATCCTGACCAAGTCCAACGAGGTCAAGGACGGGCATGTTGAAGTGAGCATCGACCTCTTCGAGGCGTATCCCGCGCCCTACGGACTGATCCGCTACGGTGTGGCGCCGGACCATCCCCGCATCAAAGGAATCGTCAACGCCCTCCACAAAGTGCTGGACCGTGGCGACATCCGCTTCCTGGGCAACGTCACGTACGGCCGCGACCTCACCCTGCACGATTTCCGCTCCTTCTACGACGCCGTGATCTTCTCCACCGGCGCCATCAAGGACGCGGACCTGAACATTCCCGGCATCGACCTGGAAGGGTCCTTCGGCGGCGCCGACTTCGTCTCCTGGTACGACGGCCACCCGGACGTGCCCCGGGAATGGTCGCTGGATGCCAAGGAAATTGCCGTGATCGGCAACGGCAACGTTGCGCTGGATGTAGCACGGATGTTGGTCAAGCACCCTGAAGAACTGTTGGTCACCGAGATCGCGGACAACGTGTTCGCAGGCCTCAAGAATTCGCCCGTCACCGATGTCCATGTGTTCGGGCGCCGCGGCCCCGCCCAGGTGAAGTTCACGCCGCTGGAGTTGCGCGAGCTCTCGCACTGCAAGGACGTGGACATCGTGCTGTACCCGGAGGACTTCGAGTTCGACGAAGCCTCGGATGAGGCGATCCGCAGCAACAACCAGATCAAGATCATGGTTAACACCATGACCAACTGGCTGGTGGAGGAGCACGCCGAATCCGAGCAGCCCTCCTCCCGCCGCCTGCACCTGCACTTCCTGCACAGCCCCGTGGAGATCCTTGACTCGCCGGAGACGCCCGGCAGGGTGGCCGGCATCAAGTTCGAACGGATGGAACTGGACGGCACAGGAAACGTCAAGGGCACCGGGGAATTCGTGGAGTACCCCGTCCAGGCCGTGTACCGCGCCATCGGCTACCACGGCTCGCCGCTGGATGAACTTGAGTACGACGCCCGCCGCGGCGTCATCCCGAACGACGGCGGCCGCGTCCTGGGCGCCGACGGCAAGCCCGTGCCGGGAATCTACGCCACCGGCTGGATCAAGCGCGGACCCGTGGGGTTGATCGGCCACACCAAGGGTGACGCCCTGGAAACCATCGGCTTCCTCCTGGAAGACCGGCTCAACCTGCCGCCGGCCGAAAACCCGGACCCGCAAGCCATCATCGACCTCCTGGAAGAGCGCGGGGTGGAGTACACCACCTGGGAGGGCTGGAACCGGCTTGACGCCCACGAGGCCGCACTTGGTGCTGCCTGGTCAGCATCCGACGAGAATCCGGACGGTGTGGTTCGTGAGCGCATCAAGGTTGTGCCGCGTGAGGAAATGATCCGGATCTCCCGCGGCTGACCCTTGGAGTTTTTGGACACCTAATGCCCCTATTCGGACGCTTTAGGGTCATCAGCTGTACAAAAACTCCATCTGGCGAATTAGACTCTCTCGTACTGTGCTGCCCACCGCGCGCGGCCCAACGCACAGAATGTCAGGGAGTTCGATGAGGAATCCAGTCCACCCGCCGGTTCCAGGCAGCGATGCCGCGGAGCTGCTGCAGAAGCGTGCCCTGGCCGGCCATGAACGCCTCGAATCCCTGCGCATTGGCGTGCCGGAAGATATCGTCGGGCTGCGCCGGCTGGTCCGGGAATCCTGGCAGCGTTCGGCGAGTCTCCAGGCCAACCCCGACGTCGCCGAAGCCCCCTTGGCGATGGACCGCGATGAGCTGGAGGAGTACCGCCGGCAGCACCCTTTGGCCACCATCATGCCCGTGATCAGGAAACTGCTGGTCCAGCCCAGCCATGACAGCGGACTTCTCGTGGCCGTGGGGGACGACGTCGGGCGGCTCTTGTGGGTGGACGGCGATCCGGTGATGCAGCGGCGGGCCGAAGGCATGATGTTCGTGGCCGGCGCCGACTGGTCCGAAGCCTCCGTTGGCACCAGCGCACCCGGCACGGCACTAGCCCTCGACCGGAGCATCCAGATCTCCGGAGCCGAACATTTCAAGCGCTCCGTCCATCCCTGGAGCTGTACCGCGGTTCCCTTCCACGATCCCGATTCCGGTGCAGTGCTGGGCGTTGTGGACATTACCGGGACAGAAACGGCCGTGGCGCCGCACACCCTGTCCCTGGTGGAGGCGACGGTCGCAGCAGCCCAGGCGCAGCTGCGGATTGAACGGCTGCAGCTCGCAGCCGCCGTTCGCGACAAACCACGACGCCGGAGCGCAGCCGCCGCTTCAAGCCCCGCTTTGTACCGCAACAGCCTGCAGTTGCTGGGGCGTGACCATGCCCTGCTCAGCATCGCCGGCCGGACGGTCTCCTTGTCCGCACGGCACAGCGAGATCCTGGCCATCCTGGGCAACCATCCGGATGGGCTGAGCGCCGATGACCTCTGCGCCTTGCTGTACCCGGGCGACGGTTCTTCCGTGACGCTCCGGGCGGAGATGGTGCGGCTCCGGAAAGTCATCCAGGAGATCAGCCCGGACGCGGTTCCCGAATCCCGCCCCTACAGGCTGCCGGTCGAGTTGCTTCCGGACTCCGGGCAGGTCCTCAATTGCCTGCAGCGCGGCGCCCACCGCATTGCCCTGGAAATCTACAAAGGTGCGCTTTTGCCGCGTTCGGAGGCACCCGGCGTCGTGCAGTTGCGGGAGCGGGTGTCCCACCTGCTGCGGGAAGCGCTGCTTAGCGACGGCAGCGTCGATTCGCTCCTCAAGTATGCGGAACTGCCCGAGGCGAAGTACGACGTCGACCTCCGCCTCGCCGTGCTGAAGCTGCTGCCGCCGCGCTCACCGAAGCGGGCGGCCGTGGTCGCCGATCTTGAGCGGATCGACGTCGAGTTGAAAGCGTGAGCTGACTCACACTGTTGCAACGTAGCTGCAACCCCCTGGCTCCTAGGCTCGGATCAATGGCGACAGCCACCGTGATTCGCAGCAAAGGAGCTAGCAATGACTGTTTATGCACAGCCGGGTGCCGAGGGTTCGAAGGTCACCTTCAAGGACCGCTACGAGAACTGGATCGGCGGCGAATGGGTTGCCCCGGTCAAGGGCGCCTACTTTGAGAACATCACCCCCGTGACGGGCAAGGCCTTCTGCGAAGTTGCCCGGGGGACGTCGGAGGACATCGAACTGGCGCTGGACGCAGCGCACAAGGTTGCACCGTCCTGGGGGAAAACCTCCGCCACCGAACGCGCAGCCATCCTGAACAAGATCGCCGACCGCATTGACGAGAACGTGGAGCTCCTGGCTGTTGCCGAGACCTGGGACAACGGCAAGCCCGTCCGCGAGACCTTGAACGCGGACATCCCGCTGGCCGCGGACCACTTCCGCTACTTCGCCTCCGCCGTCCGCGCCCAGGAAGGCCACCTCTCCCAGCTCGACGAGGACACCACGGCGTACCACTTCAAGGAGCCGTTGGGCGTTGTCGGCCAGATCATCCCGTGGAACTTCCCCATCCTCATGGCCGTGTGGAAGCTGGCCCCGGCGCTCGCAGCCGGCAACGCCGTGGTCCTGAAGCCGGCTGAGCAGACGCCGACGTCGATCCTGGTTTTGATGGAGCTCATCGGTGACCTGCTTCCGGCCGGCGTAGTAAACGTGGTCAATGGATTCGGTGTGGAAGCAGGCAAACCGCTGGCGTCCAGCCCCCGCATCCGCAAGATCGCCTTCACCGGCGAGACCACCACCGGCCGGCTGATCAGCCAGTATGCGTCCAACAACCTCATTCCGGTCACGCTGGAACTTGGCGGCAAGAGCCCGAACATCTTCTTCGACGACGTCGCCGCCCAGAACGATGCTTTCTACGACAAAGCGCAGGAAGGGTTCACGCTCTTCGCCTTCAACCAGGGCGAAGTCTGCACCTGCCCGTCCCGCGCACTCGTTCAGGAAGGTATCTACGACTCCTTCATGACCGACGTCGTGGCCCGGACCAACAAGATCATCCAGGGCAACCCTTTGGACACCGACACCCAGATCGGCGCCCAGGCCTCCAACGACCAGTTGGAGAAGATCCTCTCCTACATCGACATCGGAAAGCAGGAGGGCGCCAAGGTCCTCACCGGCGGGGCCCGGGCAGAGCTGTCAGGCGACCTGGCCGGCGGCTACTACGTCCAGCCCACCATCTTCGAAGGCCACAACCGGATGCGGATCTTCCAGGAGGAAATCTTCGGCCCGGTGGTGTCCGTGACCAAGTTCAGCGACTACAACGACGCCATCGGCATCGCCAACGACACCCTCTATGGTCTTGGTGCCGGCGTCTGGTCGCGCAACGGAAATGTCGCCTACCGCGCGGGCCGGGAAATCCAGGCCGGCCGTGTGTGGGTCAACAACTACCACGCCTACCCGGCAGGTGCCGCTTTCGGTGGCTACAAGTCCTCAGGTATTGGCCGTGAAAACCACGCCATGATGCTGGACCACTACCAGCAGACCAAGAACCTCCTGGTCAGCTACAACGAGAACAAGCTCGGCTTCTTCTAAGAGTTTTTGTACAGCGGATGCCCTTATGGAGCGGACTTAGGGGCATCAGCTGTACAAAAACTCCCATCATTCGTACAGATCAAAGGAGATCGTCAATGACCACCACTATGCAAGCAGCAGTAGTCACTGAATTCGGAACCGACCTGAAGGTCATGGAGGTCGAACGCCCGACGCCGGGTCCCGGCCAGGCGCTGGTCCGCCTCATTACGTCGGGGGTATGTCATACCGACCTGCACGCCGCCGAAGGCGACTGGCCCGTCAAGCCGACACCACCGTTTATTCCCGGGCACGAGGGTGTCGGCGAAGTGGTAGCCCTCGGCGAAGGGGTCACGGACGTGGCGGTCGGCGACCTCGTGGGCAATGCCTGGCTGTGGTCGGCCTGCGGAGACTGCCAGTACTGCCGGACGGGGTGGGAAACCCTGTGCGAGTCGCAACAGAACGGCGGCTACAGTGTGGATGGCTCGTTCGGTGAATACATGCTGGTGGACACCCGCTTCGCTGCCCGCATCCCGGCAGGCTCGGATCCGGTGGAGGTTGCACCCGTGCTCTGCGCCGGCGTCACGGTGTACAAGGGCTTGAAGATGACCGAGGCCAGGCCGGGGCAGTGGGTCACCATCTCCGGCATTGGCGGCCTGGGGCACATCGCCGTCCAGTACGCAGTGGCAATGGGTCTGCGGGTGGCAGCGGTGGACATTGCCGACGACAAACTGGCGCTCGCCAAGGAGCATGGTGCCGAGTTGACGGTCAATGCACTGCATGAGGACCCGGCGGAGGTCATCCAGCGTGAAACGGGCGGCTGCCATGGCGTGCTGGTCACAGCCGTGCACCCTTCGGCGTTCGGACAAGCCATTGGCATGGCCCGGCGCGGTGGAACGATCGTCTTCAACGGCCTTCCGCCCGGAGATTTCCCGGCGCCGATCTTCGAGATTGTCCTCAAGGGCCTCACGGTCAGGGGATCGATCGTGGGCACCAGGCAGGACCTCGAGGAAGCGCTGGAGTTCTATGCCCAGGGGAAGATCAAGCCAACGGTGTCCACCCGGGAGCTCTCGGAAGTCAACGCAGTCTTCGACGAGATGAAGCACGCCAAGATCGACGGCCGAGTGGTTCTGAAGTTCTGATGAACGCCAACATGTCCCAGGACATCCTGGAAGCTTCGGTGACGCTGCCCGGGGAGGACTTCTCCCGGGTGGCGCTCACCGGAGCATCCGTGGAGCTGCTCCTCAAACTCTGGGAGCAGCACGGCCCTTTGATGTTCCACCAATCGGGCGGCTGCTGCGACGGCTCAGCTCCCATGTGCTACCCGGCGGGGGAGTTCTTGACAGGTGACTCCGACGTTCTCCTTGGGCGGTTCGACCTCGGGCCCGATGGAAATGCCAAACCACTGGAGTTCTGGATGTCCAAGGAGCAATTCAATTACTGGTCCCACACCCACCTCACCGTGGATGTGGTTCCGGGCCGAGGCAGTGGGTTCTCCGTTGAGTCTCCCGAGGGGAAGCGATTCCTGATCCGATCAACGCTCATGGACTGGGACGTGCCAAGCATTTAGGGTGGGTGGCTGGTGTGATGAGGGTTACGGGCCCTCATCACACCAGTCACACCTGTCACGCGAATTCGGTAGGCGTCTCACTATCTGGGATAAATATGGCCGTCCATTGGTCGGACACTATTCTTGATGAGTCCTATACCACCCCCATCCAGAATGTGGCATTTTTATGAACATTTTCAGGACCAAGTCGATTGAGCAGTCGATCGCCGATTCCGACGAGCCTGGTCGCAAGCTCAAGCGCAGCCTGAGCACGTGGGACCTCATGATCATGGGCGTCGCCGTCGCTGTCGGCGCCGGTATCTTCTCGGTGGGCGCGAAGGCTGCCGCCAACTTTGCCGGCCCCGCCGTCACTATTTCCTTTGCCATCGCAGCAGTCACCTGCGCGTTGGCCATCATGTGCTACGCGGAGTTCGCGACCGCAATTCCCGTTGCCGGTTCCGCCTACGTCTTCACGTACGCCACCATGGGCGAAGTCCTTGCCTGGATCATCGGCTGGAACCTCATCCTCGAACTTTTCACCGCCGCGGCAGTGATCGCCAAGTACTGGGGCATCTACCTCAGTACGGTGTTTGGCTTGATGGGCGTGGAGATGCCGCCCTCGATCAGTGTGTTTGGCGTTGACCTTTACTGGGGCGCCTTCCTCATCGTCGCGATCTTCACCGTGCTGCTGGTGCTGGGGACAAAGTTGTCCGCCCGCGTTGGCAACGTCTTCACGATGATCAAGATCGCTGTAGTGCTGTTCGTGATCGTAGTGGGCTTCAGCTACGTGAAGTTCTCCAACTACACACCCTTTGTTCCGGCCTCCGAACCGACTGCCGGAACGGGCGCGGCCGATGTCATGAAGCAGTCCTTCTTTGGCTTCCTGACCGGTGCTGCTCCGGCCCAGTACGGAACGCTTGGCATCTTCGCAGGCGCTGCCTTGGTCTTCTTCGCCTTCATCGGCTTCGACGTGGTGGCCACCTCCGCCGAGGAGGTCAAGAACCCGCAGAAGACCCTGCCCCGGGGCATCTTCGGCGGCCTGGCGCTGGTGACATTGCTCTACATCCTGGTCTCCCTCGCCCTCACGGGAATGGTTTCCTACACGCAGCTGGCCGAAGTCAAGAACCCCACCCTGACCACGGCTTTCGAAGCTGTGGGCAACACTGACGCCGCCAAGGTCATCGCTTTCGGTTCCCTGGTAGGCCTCACCACCGTCATCATGGTGCTCCTCATGGGCTTGTCCCGCGTGGTGCTTGCCATGAGCAGAGACGGTCTGCTGCCCCGCTCCCTTTCCAAGACCAGCGAGAAGCGCTCCACCCCGGCCCGCCTGCAGATCATCTGCGGTGCCGCCGTGGCGATCGTGGCAGGTGTGACCAAGGTGGACCTCCTGGAGGAAATGATCAACATCGGAACGCTGTCCGCGTTCGTGATGGTCTCCCTGGGCATCCTTGTGCTCCGCAAGAAGCGCCCCGACCTCAAGCCGGCGTTCCGCGTTCCGTTCGGCAAGGTCCTGCCCTGGGTCTCCGCCGTACTGTGCGTCTACCTCATGACCAACCTGGCCGTGGAAACCTGGATCTTCTTCGCGATCTGGCTGGTGATCGGCATGGTGATCTACTTCTCCTACGGCCAGCGTCACTCGCGGCTCAACGATAAGTTCGCAGCCGCCAAAGCCGCTGTCGCAGGCGGCGGCAAGACCACCGGCGACGAGGACGAAGACACCTTCACCAAGGTCTGACCCATCGCTGCTGCTTGTCAGGCAGCTGCTTTTGTCATAGCTCAAGGGGAACGCCCGGGAACCGCTGGTTTCCGGGCGTTTTCTGTTTCCGGGAGCGCACCCGTCCAGAGGGCCCTTCACTGGGCGCCAGCCTTGGGACCCTAGCCCTCACAGCGCTGGCCCCAACGCCACCAGCCCTCACGGCGCCGCGTACTCACTGACCCACTCCACCAGGGGCCTCAGCGTCTCCCAGCGGAAGGCAATCTCATCCTTGGCCGCTGCGGTGGACAACCACGCCGGCTGCCCGACTTCCACTCCGGCCGACAGGGACTTGTGCTTTAGCAGCTCCGCCCGCGGATGGTCCTTGTCAAAGCCGCGGGGAACGGTTTTGAGTTTTTCCCCTTCAATCGCAAAACCAGCAGCGGAGACGGCGTCGGTGATCTGTTGCAGCGCCAGGCCACTGTCCGGCGCGTCGACTGCGGCCCGGTAGCGTGCCAACTGGGCGGGCGTGTGGGAGTGGTAGCCCCCACCGATCAGGAGACCGTCGGCGCTGATCTGCACGTAATAGCCAACGCCCTCCCGTGTGGCTGCGAAGGCTCCCTGGGCCGTTTTATAGGGTGACTTGTCCTGGGAGAACCTGATGTCCCGGTTGGGGCGGAAGATCTTTGCGGGCCCGAACCTCGGCTCCAATTCCGCGAGGAGAGCCGTCAGCGGCTCCCTGACCTCGGCGTCGTATGTCGCTTTATGCTCCAGCCACCACTCGCGGTTGTTGTTCTCTTCAAGGTCCTCGTAGAAGCGGAAAGCGGCTGCCTGAATGCCTTCAAATGTGTTCATACAGGGATCCTATGGAGCGGCATGAGGGCGCAGCCATAGCTGGAGGCTGCTATGTGGAAACAAGGGCTATGTGGAAAACAAAAAGAACACCCCGCCGCGGAGTGGATCCGCGGCGGGGTGTTCCTGGAAGTGCTTGGAGCAAAGACGCTTAGAGCTTGTTGGCTGCTTCGGCGTCGGACTCGGTCTGGCCTGCGCCCAGGTTGGCACGGAGCTTGGCGCCGAGGTCGGCGTCAACGTTCGTCCAGTACTGGATGGCGCGTTCCTTGATGTCGGCGTTCTTCACGCCGCCAACAGCACCGGTGATGGTGTCCAGGAGGCGGGCCTTGGCGGCGTCATCGTAGACCTCGCGGTACAGGGTACCGGCCTGGCCGAAGTCGTCATCCTCAGCGTGCAGGGTGTGGGCGGAGAGGGTGAGCTCGCCGTCGTTCTCCCAGCCACCGGCGGGGGAGGTCGGCTCGACAGCAGCCGGGCCACCAACGGAGTTCGGTGCGTAAACCGGGGTGGACGGAGCGTTGAACAGGTAACGTCCCTGGCCATCCTGGCTGTAGTTGTTGACCTGGTTCTTGGGCTGGTTCACCGGGATCTGCGCGTGGTTGGTGCCAACGCGGTAGCGGTGTGCATCGGCGTAGGAGAAGATGCGGGCCTGCAGCATCTTGTCCGGGGAAGCAGCGATGCCCGGCACGAAGTTCGACGGCGCGAAGGTGGCCTGCTCGATCTGCGCGAAGTAGTTCTCCGGGTTCTTGTTCAGCTCCATGGTGCCCACGTGGATCAGCGGGTAGTCGGAGTGCGGCCACACCTTTGTGAGGTCGAACGGGTTGAAGCGGTACGTCTTGGCATCCTCGTACGGCATGACCTGAACGTGGAGTTCCCACGACGGGAAGTTGCCGGCCTCGATGTTCTCGGAGAGGTCGCGGATGTAGAAGTCTGCATCCGAACCGGCCAGCTCTTCAGCCTGGTCACCAGTGATGGTCTTGACGCCCTGGTTGGACTTGAAGTGGTACTTGACCCAGAAACGCTCGCCGGCGGCGTTGATCCACTGGTAGGTGTGCGAACCGTAGCCCTGCATTTCACGCCAGGAAGCCGGCAGGCCACGGTCGCCCATGAGCCAGGTGACCTGGTGTGCGGACTCGGGGGAGAGGGTCCAGAAGTCCCACTGCATGTCAGCGTCACGCAGGTGGGTACCCGGGAGGCGCTTCTGGGAGTGGATGAAGTCCGGGAACTTGATGCCGTCGCGGATGAAGAAGACGGGGGTGTTGTTGCCCACGAGGTCGTAGTTGCCCTCGGAGGTGTAGAACTTCACGGCGAAACCGCGGGGATCGCGCCACGTGTCGGGAGAACCGTTCTCGCCTGCAACGGAGGAGAAACGGATCAGCATGTCCGTCTCGACACCCGGCTGCAGGAAAGCAGCCTTGGTGTAGGCAGAAACGTCAGAGGTGGTCTTGAAGGTACCGAAAGCTCCGCCGCCCTTGGCGTGCACTACGCGCTCCGGGACCCGCTCGCGGTTGAACTGGGCGAGCTTTTCCACCAGGTAGTGGTCGGTCAGGATGATGGCACCGTCAGCGCCGACGGACTTCGAGTGCGCGTCGGACGTAACGGGGGCACCTGACTGGGTCGTTGAAATGGCAGTCATTGTTCTCCTTTTTCCTATTTCTGAGTTACTGAAGTATTTACGGGAAGCTGTTGTTTGGCCTGGCAATCCTGGCAGATGCCTTGGTAAAGGACGTCTGCGATCTGTATTGTCATGGGCTTGGAATTTTCGTTCCAGTGCGGTGTGAGGCACGGTGCGTGGCCCACTGCGCAGTCCACGTCCTCCACCTTGCCGCAGCTGATGCAGACGGCGTGGTGGTGGTTGTCGCCTACCCGGGTTTCGTAGAGCGCCGGGGAGTGCGGGGGTTCAAAGCGGCGCAGCATCTGCAAATCCGTAAGGTCGCTGAGCACTACATAAACGGACTGCGCCGTCAGTTCAGGCAGTTCCTGGCGGGCAGCGGCAAGGATGCCTTCTGCCGGGGAGTGCGGATGGTGCTGGACTGCGGCCAGCACTGCCAGCCGCTGTTTGGTTACACGCCTGCCGTGGGCATGCAGGGCCGCGGCCCATGCTTGCTGCTCAGCAGTGTGATCTGTCATGCATTCATTCAAACACTTATTTTGATAAGTTCACAATAAGGCAAGGCTAACTTCCGGTGAACGAAACAATTCCACTACCGGGTTGAGTTCTTCCGCGGCCGAGCGGCCGAGCGCATGCACCCGCAATGGCGTTCCCGGGGTCAGCGACTCCACGGCCAGGCAACTGAACCCGCTGACGCCACCGGACAGCGGCAGCGCGCCCAGCGATGCACCGATCGCCAAAAGGTCAGCAGGCAGGAAGTCCCGAACTGAGGCTACGCGGCTCACGGGCTCCATGACGGTATGGCGCTCACCCGCAGGAATCGTCCGTACCAGCACTGCGGGGTCCGGAACAGGTTCGACGGCGGCCCTGGCCGCGTCTGCGGACGCCAGGATCGCGTCGGGCAGCTCGCGGCGCAGTGACTCACGGATCGCCTCGTCGGTCGCCTCCAGTTCGGACTCGGGGAGGGCCACCCGACGGTGCGCCGGCAGCGAGAGCTGAAGTCCCGGCGTCGTGGTTTCGCCAGCCCAGCGTCCAAAAAGATGGAACGTCGGAGTTGACGATTCAGCCACAGGTTCACCCAGCCCGGCTCCCAGCGGATGCCACTGATGGGCGAACATGACGGCGCAGTGCTCGACGCCCAGGACCTTCGCCAAGGCGGCGCGTGCCAGATGGTGGCAAAAAAGCCAGTCAGTTGCGGATGGGAGCGCGAAATCCGTGGACGGATCAGACAACCTGACCACTACGTGCGCGGCTGTGAGGGGATGACGTGGCCGGGCGATCTCCCAAAAGCCCGAACGGTACAACAGTCGTCGTGACATGACCATGTCAACTCCTTCCCCGGGGTGAGCCTACCAAGCCGTGGCGCTGGTTAGGGTTGGACGGTGGCAAAACTACTGGCAGACATCACTCCGATCAAGGAGAGTCCTGCTTTTCGTCGTCTCTGGCTGGGGGCGTCCGTTGCCGCCATCGGCACCCAACTGACCCTCGTGGCTGTCAGCCTGGAGGTGTACCGGCTCACCCAGGAAAGTTTCTACGTGGGGCTCCTGGGTATCTTCGCGTTGGTTCCCCTGGTCATTGCCGGCCTCTACGGTGGATCCATCTCCGATGCCTACGACCGACGCAAAGTGGCCTTGATTGCGTCCCTCGTCTTATGGGCTTCCACGGCCGGCCTGGCACTGCAGGCGTGGCTGGGTCTGGGCAACATTTGGGTTCTTTATGCGTTGGTAGCCATCCAAAGCGGAGCGCAAGGCATCAACGGCCCGGCCCGGAGCGCCATCATTCCACTCCTGGTCCGCAAGGACCTGCTGCCCGCGGCCAACGCCTTGAGCATGCTGACCTTTGGCCTCTCGATGACCGCCGGACCACTCCTGGCCGGGGTACTCGTGGCAACCATCGGCTTCGGGTGGACCTACACGATTGACGTCATCAGCTTCACCTTCGCGCTGTGGGGACTTTTCAGGCTTCCGCCGCTGCCGCCCTCCAAGGATGCCGTCCGGCCCGGGTTCCGCTCCGTGGTGGAGGGCTTCCGGTTCCTGGGCGGGCGGCCCAACGTCCGCATGACCTTCATCATCGACCTCATCGCCATGATCTGCGCGCAACCCCGGGCCCTGATGCCCGCCATTGGCGCCGTGATGATCGGTGGAGGCGAAACCACCGTGGGTGTGCTGCTCGCTTCCACGGCTGTGGGAGCGTTCCTTGCGGGCCTCTTCTCTGGTCCGTTGGGAAGGGTACGCCGCCAGGGCAGCGCCGTGGTGTGGTCCGTGATGGGGTGGGGCGCCTCAATTGCCGGCTTTGGGCTGGTGGTGCTCCTTGCAGGTGACGCCGGACGCAATGGAACCACGCCGTGGCTGATACCGGCTGCGCTCTGCTGTGCGCTCGCAGGTATTTCGGATTCCGTAAGTGCCGTTTTCAGGACCACGATTCTCCAAGCTGCTACCCCGGACCATCTCCGCGGGCGGTTGCAAGGGGTGTTCATCGTGGTGGTAGCTGGCGGACCCCGGGTGGGAGACATGCTTGCCGGTGGAGTGACACAGTTCCTCAGCGAGGGCGGGGTGCTGTTGCTGGGTGGAGTCCTGTGCATTGCCCTGGCATGGCTCGCTTCCCGACTCCAACCCGGCTTCGTCGCCTACGATTCAAAGCATCCGGTGCCCTGAGCAGGCGGGGGCCAAGCCAGGAACCGGCGCCTGGGCCCGGAACAGGCGGACCGGCGTCGGCGTTAAACGAAGCAAAGCCCCTGCAAGAGCTGAAGAAAGAGAACGAGAGCAACGTGCATAAACACAACAATGGACTCAAGACCGCGGCACTCTTCGGTGTGCTGTGGGCGGTGTTGTTGGGTTTGGGCGCCATCATTGCCTCAGGAACCCGGAGCACCGCCCCCATCTGGATCATGGCCCTGATCGGCGTGGGCACCACAGCGTACGGCTATTGGAACAGCGACAAGATCGCCATTCGATCCATGGCTGCCTACCCGGTCACTGAGGCCCAGGCTCCCCAGCTGTACCAGATCGTCAGGGAGCTGTCCGTGCGGGCGAACAAGCCCATGCCACGGATCTACCTTTCACCCACCATGACACCCAACGCCTTCGCCACCGGCCGGAACCCCAAGAACGCCGCTGTCTGCTGCACCGAAGGCATCCTGCACCTGCTGGACGCCCGGGAACTCAGGGGCGTGCTGGGCCATGAGCTGATGCACGTGTACAACCGCGACATCCTGACGTCGTCCGTGGCCGCGGCTGTGGCCGGCGTCATCACATCCGTGGGCCAGATGCTGCTGATCTTCGGAGGCGGCGACCGGCGCAATGCGAACCCCCTGGCGACCATTGCCATGGCGCTGCTGGCACCATTTGCGGCCTCGCTCATCCAGATGGCGATCTCCCGCACCCGTGAATTCGACGCGGACGAGGATGGCGCCCAGCTCACCGGGGACCCGCTGGCACTGGCCTCGGCGCTGCGCAAGATCGAGTCCGGGGTGAGCCAGTTGCCGCTTCCGCAGGACCAGAGGCTGGTCAACGCCTCGCACCTCATGATCGCCAACCCGTTCCGTGGCGGCGGCATGCGGCGCATGTTCTCCACCCACCCGCCCATGAAGGAACGCATCAGCCGACTGGAGGGAATGGCAGGGCGCCCGCTCGCATGACGTGCTCGCAGGGACTGCTACGCAAACAGTCCTTCGCCGATGAACCCGCCGGCCTGCACCCCGGGAGGAACCGCAAACAAACCCGATCCGGTGTGCTTCAGGTACTCCACGGACAACGTGTCGCCCTTGGCCATTGCCAGTTGCATGGGCACGTAGTGCGTCCGCGGATCCTTCACGAAAGCGATGAAGAAGAGACCGGCATCCAGATGCCCCAGCCCATCCGAACCGTCCGTGAAGTTGTAACCTCGGCGGAGCATCCGCACGCCGTTGTTCTGGTCCGGGTGGGCCAGCCGCATGTGCGAGTCCATGGGAATCAGCGGCTCGCCATTGCGGCCCGCCATGGCAAAGTCCGGTGTGCTGAACTCATCGCCGCCTGACAAAGGAGCACCGACGCCCTTGGTGCGCCCAATCAGCCCCTCCTGTTCACGCAGTGAGGTGCGGTCCCAGATCTCAATGTGCATCTGGATCCGGCGGGCCACCAGATAGCTGCCGCCTGCCATCCACTGCTCGGATGCAGGGCCGCCAGGGGCCACCCACACGTGCTCGTCCAGCAGCGCGTTGTCCTCGACCTTGAGGTTGTTGGTGCCGTCCTTGAAACCGAAGAGGTTGCGGGGAGTCACCTGTGCCCGGGACGTTGAGGAGGTGCGCCCGAATCCGAGCTGGGACCAACGGACGCGGACCTTTCCGAATCCGATTCTCGCCAGGTTGCGGATGGCGTGCACCGCAACCTGCGGATCATCGGCGCAGGCCTGGACTACTATGTCTCCGCCTGTGCGCCCGGGCTGGAGGTCGTCGCCCGGGAAGTGGGGGAGGTCGATCAGAGCTTCGGGTCGCCGCCCGTCCAGGCCGAACCGAACCTTGCCGTCCTTTTCGAACAGTCCGGCACCAAAACCAAACGTCAGGGTCAGTTTCGACGCCGCCAGGTCCAAGGCCTCGCCGGTGTCCTCCGGCGGGGCGTCATAAGGTCCATCGACGGCGCCGGTCTTGCCGGTGGGGTCCCCGGCCGCCATCGCCTGCGCCGCGGCAGTCCAGTCCTTCAGGAGCTTGATGAGTTCCTTGCGGTCCTCGGTGGTGACATCGAACGCGGCCATGTGGAGACGGTCCTGGGCAGGGGTCGTGATGCCTGCCTGATGGTCTCCGAAGAACGGAACTACCGCTTCTCCGGCGGCCGGAACGGAGGCAGATGCTGCGGATGCCGTCACGGCGTCGTGGCCCAGGAAGCCGGCGGCCAGGCCGGCAACGGCTCCGGCCCCGCCCACGCCCGCCAGTGACAGCAGGCCACGGCGGGACATCCGGGGGGTGACGGTTTCAGCGGTAGCCGCTGTGCCGCCGTCGGACGCCCCTCGGGAGGTTACGACGTCGTTCGGCTCACCGGAACGCTCGACGCCGGCGGCGTCACCGGTGTGCCCGAAGGGGCAGCCGCTCACAGGACCACGGCTGAGGTGAGCTTGGAAAGGGGCTCACCCAGCGAGTCAACCAGCGAAGCCAAACCCTGGACCTGCTCCGGGCTGAGCTCGTTGTAGTAGGCAAAGCCGTCGCCCTTTGCGTGCTTCTTCAGTTCGGCCTGCAGCGCCGCGAACTTTTCATCCAAGGACTTGGAGAGCTCTGCGTCTTTCTGCTCCAGGGCCGGCTTCAGGCTCTCGAAGGCGATGCGGGCGCCGTCAACATTGGCCTGGAAGTCCCAGAGATCCGTGTGCGACCAGATTTCTTCTTCGCCGGTGACCTTGCCGGTGGCCACTTCATCCAGGAGTTCCTTGGCGCCATTGCCCAGCTTGTCCGCAGTGAGCTCCACGGTACGGGTGCGGGTGGCGAGGTCCTCGGTGTCGGCGACCAACTGCTTGGAGATGGCGGTGCGCTCAGCAACGGTCATGGCCGTGTAGCCTGCGGGCGGGAAGAGGTCCTTTTCGGCGCGGTGCCATCCGGTCCATTCCTGTCCGGGCTCAAGGTCGGCTTCGCGGGCATCCAACTTGGGGTCGAGGTCGCCGAAGGATTCAGCCACCGGCTCGATCCGTTCCCAGTGCATGCGGGTGGCTGCGTAAAGCTCGCGTGCCTTCGCGGCATCACCGGCTGTAAAAGCGTCGGCGAATGCCTTGGTGCCGGTGACGAGCTGTTCGGTCTGGTCCTTGACGTAGGCGGCGTACTGCTGGGTGCCGGTGTCCAGGAGCTTCTGGAAATCGGCGTCGACGCTGGGCTTGTTGCCGGACTCGGTGACCTCGAAGGAAGCGCGGATGCCATCGCCCTGCATGCCGGGCTTGCACGCGGTGTTGTACTTGCCGGCCGGGGCCGTGACCACCAGGTTGCGGGTGATCCCGGGTCCGATGTTCTCCACTTCGCCCAGGATGCGCAGGCCGTCTTCTGCCAGCAGGTAGAACTCCGTGACCTCGGTGCCTTCGTTCTTCACCGCGAAGGTGAGGTTGCCGCTGGGTGCGGTGGCAGCGGAAACCTTGCACTCGTTGGCCGTGCTGCTGACCTGGATGGGGCCATCCGCGGCGGCTGTGGTCTTCGTGTTGTCAGTGCAACCGGCGAGGACCAGGGGTACGGCCGCGGCCGCGCCGATCACGGCAAGGGTATTGCGGAGTTTCGTTGAAACGGGCATGGGTGAATCCTTTGTCTATGAACGGGCGCACGGCGGTGTGCCTGAAGGCGTAAGGGGAGACAGCCTTAGGGCTGTGCTGCGACTGCGGGAGCTGGGATGGTGCCGGCGGCTTTGGGACGGGAGGAACGGTTGGCCCGGATGTACAGGGACAGCACGGGGATCACGTACAGCAGCCAGGCTGCCGCTTCCAGCCACGTGGTGGCGGGGGAGAAGTTGAGGGTGCCTTTCAGCAGGGTGCCGTACCAGGACGACGGCGGGATGGCGGCTGAGACATCGAAGGCCAGGTTGTGCAGTCCCGGGAGGATGCCGGCTTCCTGGAGGTCGTGGACACCGTAGGCCAGTACGCCGCCGGCGATGATGATGAGGCCGACTCCGGTCCAGGTGAAGAAGCGGCCCAGGTTGACCTTCAGGACACCCCGGTGCAGCAGATAACCCAGCCCGGCGGCCGCGACCAGGCCGAGCAGCGCACCGAGCAGGGGGAGGGTTGTTTCGCCTGTGGCTTGGGCTGCAGCCCAGATGAAGAGGGCAGTTTCCAGCCCTTCCCGGCCCACGGCCAGTGCCGCCACGAGCACGAGGCCCCATGCGGCGCCGTCGGCCGCTTTGTCCACTTGGGAGCGCAGCTCGCCGCCGAGGCTGCGGGCGGTCTTGGCCATCCAGAAGACCATCCAGGTCACCAGTGCCACTGCAATGATGGAGAGCCCGCCGCCGATTGCTTCCTGGGCCTCGAACGTCAGCCCGCGGGGGCCGAAGGTCAGCAGTGCGCCGAAGCCGAGGGAGATGCCCATCGCGATTCCCACGCCGATCCAGAGGCGGGGAATCAGGTGCCGCCGTCCGGTCTTGATGAGGTAAGCCATCAGTAGGACCACGATGAGGGAGGCCTCCAGGCCTTCGCGCAGTCCGATCAGGAAGTTGGCGGTCATGGTGAGTGTTCTTTCGCTAAGGGGAGCCGTACTTAGGCTCGCCTAAGGAAGAAGAATACTGTGCCGCGGCTATTACGCAAACTAATCGTGCTCTAATTTTCCCGTCCATTACGACAGTCGCTGTAGTTACAGGCAACGAAAAAGCCGGGACGCGCTGCCCCGTGGGGCGTGCATCCCGGCTTTGGCGCGCCCTGGCCAATGCCGGGCGACCGCTTGGTTAGCTGCGGAAGTTCACGAACTGGAGGTCGGCCTCTTCGAACTTCTTGAGGATGTTCATGGTTTCCTGAAGGTCGTCGCGGGACTTGGAGGTAACGCGGAGTTCGTCGCCCTGGATCTGGGACTTGACGGACTTGGGGGCTTCATCGCGGATGATCTTGTTGATCTTCTTGGCGATGTCCTGGGCGATGCCTTCTTTGATGGTGCACTCCAGGCGGAATTCCTTGCCCGAGGGGTAGGGCTCGCCCTGGTCGAGGGACTTCAGGGAGATGCCGCGCTTGATGAGCTTGGACTGGAAGACGTCCAGGACTGCAAGGACGCGGTCCTCCGAGTTGGCCTTCATGAGGATCTTTTCGCCGCTGAAGTCGATCTCCGCGCCGACGCCCTTGAAGTCGTATCGCTGCGCGATTTCCTTCTGGGACTGGTTCAGTGCGTTGGCGACCTCTTGCTTGTCTACCTTGCTGACGACGTCGAATGTGGATTCGCCTGCCATGACTCTCCTTAGGTTGGGGGCCCTGTGAGGGCGGGTTGGGTCTGGCATCCAGCCTAGTACGGAAGCCGGCACTTGGGACGGTGGAGGGCTTTCACAGTTCGCTCACAGCACACGCAAGGTGGGAACCGAGGTAGCTGGCCGAGAGTTGTACCAGTTGAAAGAACGTATCGTCGGAGGATCAGCATGAGCAGCAAGGCCGTCCAGTCCATCAGCAAGTCCGCCTCGGCAGCAGCCGGTTCGATTGGCACGGCAGCCGTGGCAGCTGCAAGCGCCGTCGCTGCGGCGGCCGTGGCTGCGTCGATCGTACTGAGCCCGGTTCCCGATGCCACTGCCCGGATGGACGGCGTCCACGCAGATCTTCTGCGGGCCGTGCAGCTCAACCAGATCACTGCCGAACAGGCCGAGAGGTTCGAAGCCAAACTCGCGGGCAGGATCCTCGGACAGGCCTGAAACACGCGGAAAATCAGGGTGTCTGCGTCCGATTAGATTCTTCGCTGAAACTTCTGTAAGGTTGTCTCTGCCTTCGGTTACCGGATCGAAAGAAATGGTCTCCGGAAGTGATCTTCTTTTGAAGTTCGGCAGATTACCCGAGCGGCCAAAGGGGGCTGACTGTAAATCAGCTGGCAACGCCTACGGGGGTTCGAATCCCTCATCTGCCACCCAAGGAAAATCCCCGGAACCACTGGTTCCGGGGATTTTTTGTGCCCTGGTGGAATCTCGCGATTTGAGCTGCCCTTTCGTCCGGGCTGCGGCAATGGACGGAGGACACCCAAATTTACGTGTCATTGGTCCGGGGCGATGTCCGCCGTGAATGTGGGTGTCCCCAGCCGGCGCGAGGCGGGCCCGGGGTGGGGCGTCTGAGCCGGGGGCAGAAGTGGCCCTTCAGCGACTCTCCGAGATTTTCCGGAGCTCCGCAATCTCCAGCCGCAAGGCCGCGATTTCGCTCACCAGGTCCGCCATTTCAGCCCGGACTGGTTCTTCGGCCGCTGCTGCCTTTTCTCCCGCTGCGGCGGCGACCCCCTCGGCGTTCTCCTCGATCCGCTGGACAAGCCAGGAAGCGATGGAGGCCGTCACGATACCGAGAACAGCGATGCCGCTCATCATCAGGGCGGCGGCTACCACCCTGCCAATGGGCGTCACCGGGTACAGATCGCCGTAGCCCACTGTGGTGATGGTGGTGACGGCCCACCATGCTGCGTCGCCGAAGGTCAGGATCTTGGCGTCGGGTGCGTTCTGTTCAACATCCAACACCGCCAGGGCACCGATGAGGATGAGCATGGCGGCGGCCCCGGCGACGTAGGTTGCCACCCGGCCACGGAGGGTTTCGCCCACGGTGCGTTGCAGCACGGAGAGGAGGGTGACCAGGCGCAACAACCGCAAAGGCCGGAAGAAGGGGAGCACCACGATCAGGAGTTCGTGGAGGTTCCACACAAACCAGCGCATGCGGTCCTCGGCAAGCCAGAGGTTGATGAAATAGTCCAGCGCGAAAATTCCCCAGGTGATCCACAGAATCACCTCGAATGGGACTGCCGAGGGCCCGTCGACCCGGCCAATGACCTGCCACGCGTAGGCGGCGAGGAATATCAGTGCCGTGGCCATGAGCGGCCATTCGACGAGGTCCCGGTATCGCGCTTGAGTCATACGGGAATACTAGCCACAGGCCGGGCCGGCCGGGGGCTTGCGGAGTTGCTCAGGCGGTGGTTTCCAGCCAGTAGCCGTCCAGGTGGTGTATCAGTTGACGGCCCAGGCCGCCCTTGAGCTGGATCCAGAGGGTGCTGCGGTCGTCGGTCATTCCGTCCAGGGTTCCTTCGATGCGGTTCCCGCGCGCGTCCTGGAGCACCACTGTCTGGTGGCGCTGGAGTTCGGGCCAGACGTCGCCGCTGGGCCTGCTGGTTTGCAGCGTACTCAAAGGGATCTCCCTGATGTTTTCTTCCAATACGAGTTCCAGATATTGTGCACGTCTTTGATGAACCAGCGGTAAACGTTAGTGCAATCGTTGGACATAAAGTTGAACAAACAGCGAAGCCCGTGCTCGTTCCTTTGGCTGAATCCAGCAGAGCGTCCCACAATGCGGTCGGCATCTTTCGCTGGAAGTTACTCATGGGTAACATTGTTGCCATGCATCTGCTTCTACGCACCCTCGTGTTGCTGTTCACGTCCTCCAAGCGCACGCCGTTGAACGTTTGGGACGAATCGTCGCTGCCCCTGCGGGTGCTTCCCACGGACATCGACATCGCCATGCACGTCAACAACGGCATGTACTTTTCCCTGATGGACCTGGGCCGGTTCGACCTCATGGTGCGCAGTGGGATCTGGAACAAGATGCGCAAACGGGGTTGGAGCCCGGTGGCTGCCGGGGAGACCATTGCGTTCCGCAAATCCTTGCAGTTATGGCAGCGCTACACCATTGAAACCCGCATCATCGGGCTCGATACCAAAGCGATCTACTTCGAACAGCGCATGGTGGTGGGCGGTGAGATCTACGCCCGCGCCCACATCGCCACCCGCCTGGTGGCCAAGGGCAAGCCCGTGACACAGGAGGAGATCATGGCCGAGTTCGGTGCGCCACCGGCGGACCTTGAACTGCCCGAATGGATCCACGAGTGGCGCGAAAACAACGCGCTGCCCGGAGCGCGCCGTCCCGCACCGCACGTCTGGAACTAGACCCCAACGTCCCGCCGCTGCAAGGCCAAAGTTCCCAGCGCAATCAGTGCCGCCGATATGCACAGCAGCCCTGTCACTGCGCCCCAGTCAGCCCCGTTGGTCACGGGTGAATTGCCGTACGCCCAGTGATACGGCGAAAGGTTCAGCAGCCACTCCACATCGGGGCTTTGCCGCCCCACCGCATTAAATACGTAGCCGAGGACCGCAACAGCAGCACCGGCAGCGACTCCGTACACCTTCCGTCCCGTGAGGGCGCCGGCACACAGTGCGGCTGTACCACTCAGAAGGGCCAAGGCGGCGAACAGCAGCACGGCGCCGAAAAGATGCCCGACGTCGATCTCAAGTTTTGCGGGTCCGTTCAGTACCAGCACCAGCACGAAGACCAATGCGGTGAGCAGCGCAATGCGGACCAAAATGGCCAACGCCCGCTCCAGGACCACCTGCACGCGGGTGACGCTGTGGGCGAGGGTGAGTTCCAAAAGCCCGGACTCCTCGTCACCTCCCACCGCCGCCGCGCCCCAACCAATGGAGGCCATGGACATCAGCAGGAAGCCGATGAGTCCGAAAAGGGTGGCCTGGGTGTAGCCGGGTCCCGTGGCTATTTGGTCGTAGTTCAGGGCCTTGGTCATGCCTTGAGGGAGGGCATCAATCATTTGCTGCATCTGGGCGCTGCCTCCGATGGACGGATACAACGGCAGGTACAGCATGATCGCGCCCGTGAGTCCCAGCGCCCATGCCAAGGTGGAGCGCCACGAATCAGTCAGTGCTTTGGTGAAGAGCGGCAATGGCCTAGGCACGGTGGGCTCCTTCCGGTTGATGGCCGGCTCTCTGGGGATTTCCCGTACTGGAGGGCGCTTTGCCGCCCGTATAGAGGGTCAGGACGGCTTCTTCCAGGTCCGGCTCTTCCAGGACCAGGTCTGTCAGGTGCAGCCGTGCCAGTTCCTGGACCAAGGGCTGGATATGGCCGGACAAGGTGGCCGTGGCTTCCACGGTTCCGCTCGCATGGCCGTCTGCGGGCAGTTCCCGCACCGCGATATTGGCGACGCCCGGCACCCGGGCCAGCAGCGCGCCGACGTCGTGCGCTTCCGTTCCGATGCTGTTGAACCGCAGCTGCCTGACCGCCGCCGTCCTTAAAGCCTCCACAGTGGAAACGGTGACGATGTCGCCGTCGCGGAGGATGGCGACGGCGTCCGCGGCCTGCTGGACTTCGCTCAGGACATGCGAGCTGAGGAACACTGTGGCGCCGCCGTCCACGGCCTCGCGGACCATGGCATGGAAGACCTGCTGGACCAAGGGGTCAAGTCCGCTGGTGGGTTCGTCCAGGACCAGGAGCTCAGGCTTGTGCATGAACGCCTGCAGGAGGCCCAGCTTCTGCTTGTTTCCCTTGGATAGCTTGCGGGTCTGCCGGTCCAAGTCCAACTGAAGGCGGTCTGCGAGATCGTTGACGTGCCGTTCATCCACCGGGCCGCTGATGGCAGCAAAATGCTCCAGCATGCGGCGGCCCGTGGTGCGGTTCTCCAAATGCAGCTCCCCGGGCAGATAGCCGATCCGCCTTCGCAGTGCCGTGCCGCCCCGCCTCGGATCCTGTCCCAGCACGGAGATGGAACCGCCGCTGGGCCGGATGATGTCCAGCAGGCAGCGCATCGTGGTGGTCTTTCCGGCGCCGTTCGGCCCGATCACCCCGAAGACTGTCCCGGGTTCCACCGCGAAATCCAGCCCATGCAGAACCTCGCGTTGACCGAACTTCTTGCGTAACCCCTTGACGACGATTGCCTGGGTCACGGGGCATGCTCCCTTCCGTTGTTGGTGTTGTTTCCTTCCAGGGCTTCGCGGGCTGCGTGCAGGAACCGCGCGTCCGAATAGAAGCCATGCGTATAGATCTCAAGAAGAGGCAGGGTGAGCTGGCGCAGAAGGTCGGGGCCGATGCCGTTGGGTTCCGGGGCCGGAGTGCCCAGCGTCCGTGAGAGGTGCCGGCCCAGCATGAGGATCGAAAGGCTGTTGGAGGCGATGATCACCGCGATGGACCGGATGTCGTCGAATTTCCGGATGGTGCCTGCTTCGATGCCGGTGTGGATGATGTCCTGGCACTGGTTCACCACAGCGTCGAAGAAGGCGTCTCCGGCGTCGGATTCATCACCCAGGCTGCGCCGGATGTAGGCGATCTCTTCCGCGTACTGGTCAGGGTTGTTCAAGTAGTCCTGGATGAGCCTGCCGGTGGAACCGGGGTCTGCTTTTTCCCTGCCCTGAGTGGCTGTGAGGGCCAGGACGTGTTGGTCACAGGCCTCTCGGAGACCGGCTTTGCTGCCGAAATGATGGATGACCAACCCCGGGCTGACGCCGGCAATGGAAGCCACTGCCCGGACTGTGGCCCGGGAGAAGCCATCTCGGCCGAAGAGTCCGATCGCGGCGTCCCGGATGCGCGCCCTGGTGGTTAAATCGTCTGCGGTTGAACGCATGTTTCATACGCTAAACACTTGTTCAATGCGAATCAAGAGATTCCTGAAACGGCGGGTTGCCGCTTTATTCCCAGTGACGCGGGAAGCGAACAGGGGCCCGCCCGGCGGGACTTCACAGACCGGGACGCGTACCGTGGAACCATGGCTACAGTTGACATCACTGGTGAACAGTTCGCATCGACCATCGAAGACAACGACATTGTCCTGGTGGATTTCTGGGCTGCATGGTGCGGCCCCTGCCGGCAGTTCGCGCCCACGTACGGAGCGGCATCGGAAAAGCACTCCGACGTAGTCTTCGCCAAAGTGGACACGGAAGCCGAGCAGCAGCTCGCCGCCGAGGCCGGGATCACCTCCATCCCCACCTTGATGGCTTTCCGCGAAAAGGTGCTCGTCTTCTCGCAGCCCGGCGCCCTGAACGCCCAGCAGCTTGAGCAGGTCATTGATGCAGTGAAGGGCCTGAACATGGAAGAAGTCCACGCCCACGTTGCAAAGTCCCGTGCCGAGGCTCAGGAAAACTAGACTTCATCCGGCGAAATCGCCGTTAAAGCCCGAGGTCGCCGTAAATTAACGGCGACCTCGGGGCTTTAAGGCGTAACTGCAGCGTTTAGGCGTTCTCTAGAGACGTTCCAGCTTTACGGGTTCGGCAAGCAGCGCGCTGAGTGACTCGTTCAGGTCCTGGACAGCGATGCCCTTGGAGTGCTTGTCCAGCAGCTCCTCGGATTCCCAACGCTCGGTCAGGACAAGCTTTTCCTCGGTGGCTTCGGTCAGTTCGTAGCGGATGCAGCCAGGCTCGTTGACGACCTCATCGATCGCGATTTCCAAAGCGAGCTTCACGCGGAAGAACTCGCCCTCGTTGGGGATGAACGTGGCCTGCAGGTCAATGGGTGCACTCATGGCTCCAACCCTACCGGCAGGACACGGCGCCGCTGGAGGTGGTTACGGTTCTGTTGCGCGGCCGGGCTTGGTAGCGTTCCGTCATGTTGTCCTACACCGCCGGAGACACTGACGTCCCGCTGCTAGAAGAGACCATTGGCGCCAACTTTGAGCGCATCGCCGCCCAATTCCCTTTGCGGGACGCCCTCATCGAGGCCGCCGCCTCGCCCGGCGAAGACGCCCGCCGCTGGAGCTACCAGAAACTGAACGACGACGTCGACCGCCTCGCCCGCGCGCTGCTCGCCACCGGCGTGGCCAAGGGGGAGCGGATCGGCATCTGGAGTCCCAACTGCGCCGAATGGACCATCCTCCAGTACGCCACCGCCAAAATCGGGGCCGTGCTGGTGAACGTGAATCCCGCCTACCGGAGCCATGAACTGGAATTCGTGGTGAAGCAAAACGGGATGCGGATGCTGGTGACCGCCCCGTCGGACAGGAACAGCGACTACGTTGCCATGGCCAGGCAGGCAGCGGCTGCCTGCCCTGAACTCAAGGAGATTGTGTTCCTGCCGGGAGATCCTGCGGTGGGACTCCGCGCGGGCGTTCCGGAAGCCGGCCATGAACTCACGTACGGCGAGCTCCTGACCCGGGCGGACGGCGTCGGGCCTTCAGCGGTGCGCGACCGCATGGCCCAACTGGACCCGCACGATCCCATCAATCTGCAGTACACCTCGGGCACCACGGGATTCCCGAAAGGTGCAACGCTGACGCACCACAACATCCTCAACAACGGGAACTCGATCGGGCGGCTGCTGGGCTACACCGAGCATGACCGCGTGGTGATTCCGGTGCCGTTCTACCACTGCTTCGGGATGGTGATCGGCAACCTCAACGCGCTCAGTTTCGGGGCGGCCACCATCATTCCGGGCCGGGGCTTCAACCCTTCGGCCGCGCTGGAGGCTGTGCAGGATTTTGGCGGGACCTCGTTGTACGGTGTGCCCACCATGTTCATCGCGGAGCTCGCGCTGGAGGACTTCGGCTCCTACGATCTCTCAACCCTGCGAACCGGAGTGATGGCGGGGTCGCTGTGTCCCATCGAAGTGATGCGCCGCGTCATCGATGAGATGCACATGGTGGATGTGGCCATTTGCTATGGCATGACCGAGACCTCGCCCGTGTCCACCATGACCCGCGCCGGGGACACCCTGGAACAGCGGACCTCCACCGTGGGACGGACCATGCCGCACCTGGAGAGCAGGATCGTGGATCCGGGTTCCGGGGAAGTGGTGGAGCGGGGTGTGATCGGTGAACTCTGCACACGCGGCTATGCGGTGATGCAGGGGTACTGGGGCCAGCCCGACAAGACGGCCGAAGCCATCGACGGTGACGGCTGGATGCACACGGGGGACCTGGCCCGCATGGACGAGGACGGGTACCTGGTGATTGAGGGCCGCATCAAGGACATGGTGATCCGGGGCGGGGAGAACATCTACCCCCGCGAGATCGAGGAGTTCCTGTACCTGCACCCGTCCATCCAGGATGTGCAGGTGATTGGCGTGCCGGACCAGAAGTACGGCGAGGAACTCATGGCCTGCATCATCCTCAAACCCGGTGCGGAACCGCTGACGGCCGCGGACCTGGCCGACTACTGCCGGGGCAAGCTGGCCCACTACAAGATTCCGCGTTACATCGATGTCCGTGAGAGCTTCCCCATGACGGTGTCGGGCAAGGTCCGCAAGGTGGATATGCGCCAGGAAGCCGTATCGCGCCTCCACCTCTAAAGCCAACGCGGGGTCACTTATGGCCCATGTTTCCGCCATTTATGGGCCATAAGTGACCTCGCGTTGCAGTTGTCGGGAGGCAACCTGTGGATAACTCCATTCGATGGCCGCATTGCCGAGACACTGGATTGCATGGTTCGCATCAGTCCCTTGCCCGAGGTCCTCGGCGCCCGTCCTTTCACCGTCTATGAGTCACGCGCCTTGGGCGTGCCCAGGAAGCGCCTTAGGGCAAAGGACATCAAGGATGGCGGCCGGCTTATCTATCTGCCAAGGGAAACAGATCCGGATCTCTTCGAGCGCGCTCGGGTGCTTACGGCAGCTACCCCCGGTGCCTGGGTCTCGCATGAAACCGCGGCCGAACTGACCGGGTTGGGGCTTCCGCCGTGGATGGGGAACGGCGAAACAGTGCACTTGAGCAAGCCGCATGAACTACCCCGGGTTCGGCGGGCCGGTGTAACTGGTCACAGAGTTCGTGTTTTTCCGGGCGAGGTCATGGATCACCAAGGCATTCCGGTATCGGTCCGCCCCAGAACTTGGCTTGATTTGGCGAAGTCGTTGCCGCTTCCGTATGTGATCGCGATGGGCGACCAACTTATCCGTCGGCCAAGGCCGGCCCTGGAGATGCGTACTGAGCCGTACGCCCATAGTTCCGGATTGAGGTTGCTCATCCGGCAACATCCCAACCTCCAAGGGGTGGAGAAGGCGCGTTTGGCGTTGGATGAAATGCGGGTGGGCGCGGACTCGTTTCCTGAGACGTTCCTGCGCCTGGCTATGCGGGACGCCGGTCTTCCGGAACCGGAACTGCAATTGCCGCTGAATCTCGAGGACCCGTGGTCGCCGACGGCCGACCTCGGCTATCGACGCTTCCGGATCGCGATCCAGTACGACGGCAGACATCACCTTTCCAGGGAACAGCAGTCAAGGGACAACCGGCGTGATGAAGCGTTCCTCAGCGCGGGGTGGTCGTATTTCAAAGTGAACGCCGATGACTTGGCGGAGGGGTTCGCCGGAGTGATCTCACGCATCAGATCGGTGAAACTCCGCGCCCTGTAAGCCAACGCGGGGTCACTTATGGCCCATAAAAGGGGGAAATATGGGCCATAAGTGACCCCGCGTTGCTTTAGTGGTGGCGGTGATCCTGGACGGTCATCCGGGGCCCGAAAGTGGGCTTGCGGAAGCCGCTCAAATACAACATCCGCACCAGGCGTTGCCTCTGCCCGCGCCACGGTTCCAGCAATTCGATCATGCCGGCGTCGTCCGTCTTCTGCCCGGTCAGGGCGTAGCCCACATAGGACGCCAGATGGTAGTCGCCGACGGAGATTGAATCCGGGCAACCGTGGGTCCGCTGGACAACCTCGGCCGCGGTCCACACTCCGATCCCCGGAATCGTCTGCATCCGGGCGCCGGCCTGCACTGAATCCAGCGCCGCCAAACGTTCAAGCGCGACGGCGGATTGCAGCGCCCGCATGACCGTCGCCGAACGCTGCGGGCCAACTCCGGCTTTGTGCCACTCCCATGACGGAATGGCCAGCCACTGCCGGGCCGTGGGAGGAACGAGGAGACCGGCCGGCGCTTTGCCTGGAGCAGGCGTTCCATAGCGGTACATCAAGTACCGGTAGCCACGCCTTGCCTCCAAAGTGGTGACCTTTTGCTCCAAAATGGTGGGCACCAGGGAGTCAACCACCCGGCCAGTGGAGGGCAGGCGAACGGCCAGGTTCCGGCGTCGTGCTTCTGTGACCCGGCGCGGGAGGGTGGCGTGGAAAGCGGGTTCATCGAAAGCGGACCAGTCGTCATCGGCGCCCAGCAATCTTGGCACTCCGGCCACTGCGTCCGATGCGCCCGGACCCCATGCCTGGGCATCGACGAACGAATCGGAACCGGAACCACCGCCGGACAGTCGAAGCGTCACCGGGCCGGAGGCAGCCGTGAAGGCCATCCAGAATCCGCTGGAGTGTGCGGCGAAGGACGGATCCGCGTTGCCGCGCATGAGCGGAAACATGGTTTGGTCCAGACGGAAGGGGGCTCCAGGATGCCATCTGACGGCCGCATCTGCCGCGGCCGCCACAAGGGGCGGGGCGTCTGCGATGGTCATGTTTTCATGGTCGCACGCCGGGCTGACAATCCCATCAAAAGCCTCTTTCAGCGATGGCCGCCCGGGGCTAGACTCCGTGCTGTGGCGTGGGTGGGCCGCGCCGGAACCAGGGAACAGAACCCCAAAAACGAGGAGTGCCAGCCATGGCCGCCATAGTGCATTTTGAGATTCCCACAGAAGACACCGAACGGGCCAACAACTTCTACCGGACTACTTTCGGGTGGAACCTGAGCCCCATGCAAGGGATGGATTACACCATCGCGCTCACGGCTCCCTCCGATGAACAGACAGGCGCGCCGAAGGAACCGGGCGCCATCAACGGTGCGCTGTTCCCGAGGACTGATGCGCTGAAGACACCCGTCCTGACCATCGACGTCGACGACATTGACGCAGCTTTGGGGCAGGTCGAGTCCGCCGGAGGGTCGGTAGTCCAGGCCAAGAACCCGATACCCGGCATGGGGTGGTACGGCTACTTCAAGGACACCGAGGGCAACGTGATGGGTGTGTGGCAGACCGATCCGTCGGCAGGGAGTTAGCCGGCCGGTCCTGCCCCAAAGCGGGCAGGCGGTAACTTTGTATCTATGAAGTACGCCCAGTCCGTGTTGGACCTCATCGGCAATACGCCGCTCATCAAGCTCAACCACGTTACGGACGGGATCAGGGCCACGGTCCTGGTCAAGCTCGAATACATCAATCCCGGCGGATCCATCAAGGACCGGATCGCCGTGAAGATGATTGAAGAGGCCGAGAAAGACGGACGCCTCAAGCCGGGCGGAACCATCGTGGAGCCGACGTCGGGCAACACGGGCGTAGGGCTGGCCCTCGTCGCCCAGCAGAAGGGCTACAAGTGCGTTTTCGTGGTCCCGGACAAGGTGGGCGAGGACAAGCGTGCTGTCCTGAAGGCGTATGGCGCCGACGTGGTGGTGACCCCCACCGCCGTGGCTCCTGACAGCCCGCAAAGTTACTACGGTGTCTCTGACCGCCTGGTCAAAGAAATCCCGGGTGCCTTCAAGCCGGACCAGTTCTCCAATCCGGCCGCCCCCGGCAGCCACTTCGAGTCCACCGGCCCTGAAATCTGGAACGACACCGATGGCCGCGTCACGCACGTGGTGATCGGAGCCGGCACCGGCGGCACCATCACCGGCACCGGCCGGTACCTCAAGCAGGTTTCGGCTGACCGGCCGGAGTCCGACGGCGGCCCGGTCAAGATTATCGGCGCGGACCCGGAAGGTTCGGTCTACTCCGGCGGTACCGGCCGTCCTTACTTCGTCGAAGGCGTGGGCGAGGACATGTGGCCCGCCAATTACGATCGTGCCGTCCCGGATGACGTCATTGCTGTTTCGGATGCCGATTCCTTCGCCATGACCCGCCGCCTGGCAAGGGAAGAGGGCCTCCTGGTGGGCGGTTCCTCGGGCATGGCGGTGGTGGCTGCGCTGCAGGCTGCCAAGGACCTGGACGAGTCCGCCGTGGTGGTGGTCATCCTTCCTGACTCTGGCCGTGGCTACCTTGCCAAGATCTTCAACGACCAGTGGATGCGCTCCTACGGCTTCCTTTCCGGGGGCGAAGAAGCTTCCGTGGGCGAGGTGCTCAAATCCAAGACGGGAGAAATGCCGGACCTGGTCCATATCCACCCCAACGAGTCCGTCCGCGACGTCATCAACATCATGAACGAATTCGGCGTCTCGCACATCCCGGTCCTCTCGCAGGAGCCCCCGGTGGTGATGGGCGAAGTCCTGGGCGCGGTGGACGAGCGAAGCCTCACCAGCAAGCTGTTCCGGGGTGAAGCGAAGCTCACGGACAAGATCGCAGAGCACATGGGGGAGCGTCTCCCGGTGATCGGCTCATTGGAGACCATTTCTGCCGCGCGCGAGCTGCTGTCCGACGTCGATACCGTCATGGTGACTTTCGCCGGCGCTCCGGTGGGCATCCTGACCCGCCACGACCTTCTCGCCTACCTGAGCAACTGAAGCGCCCCGCTTCATCCATACCGTTGAACGAACAAAGAGGAGCTTCCATGTCTGCCAACACCAACGCCGGGTTCAACACGCGCGCTGTCCACGCCGGACAGGCCTTCGAACCCCGCACCGGCGCGGTTGTCCCGCCCCTGCACTTCAGCTCAACCTACGCCCAGGACGGGATTGGCAACCTGCGTTCGGGCTATGAGTACGGCCGCGGCGGCAACCCCACCCGCGATGCCCTCCAGGAACAACTGGCAGCCCTGGAAGGTGGCTCAGCCGCATTCTCCTTCGGTTCCGGACTCGCCGCGGAAGACTCCCTGATCCGTGCTGTGGCCCGTCCCGGTGACCACATCGTTCTTGGCAACGACGCCTACGGTGGCACCTACCGGCTCATCAACCGCGTGCTCGGCGACTGGGGCATCGGAAACACCCCGGTGGACATGTCAGACCTCGACGCCGTTGCTGCCGCGGTTGCCGCGAACAAGACCCGCATGGTGTGGGTTGAGACGCCCTCCAACCCGATGATGAAGATCACCGACATCGCGGCGCTCGCCGCCGTGGCGCACGACGCCGGGGCCCTCCTGGTGGTCGACAACACCTTTGCGTCTCCCTACCTGCAGACCCCGCTCGCCCTGGGCGCCGACGTCGTGGTCCACTCGACCACCAAGTACATTGGCGGGCACTCCGACGTCGTGGGCGGCGCCATTGTGGTCAAGGACGCCGAACTGGCCGAAAAGATCGGCTTCATCCAGTTTGCCGTGGGCGCCGTTTCCGGTCCCATGGACGCCTTCCTGACCACCCGTGGCTTGAAGACCCTGGGTGTCCGCATGGACCGCCACAGTGACAACGGCCAGGCCGTGGCCGAGTGGCTGCTGCAGCGTCCGGAGGTGGAAGCTGTGCTGTACCCGGGCCTGCCGGACCACCCCGGCCACGAGCTTGCCGCGAAGCAGATGAAGAAGTTCGGCGGCATGGTGTCCGTGCAGTTCAAGGGTGGAGAGGCTGCAGCGCGGACCGTTGCCGAGAACACGTCCGTGTTCACGCTTGCCGAATCGCTGGGCGGCATCGAGTCCCTCATGAACTACCCGTCGGAAATGACGCATGCTTCCGTGAAGGGTACGGAACTGGCTGTCCCCGTCAACCTCCTGCGCCTGTCCTGCGGCATCGAGGAAGCCGAGGACCTGATCGCGGATCTTGAACAAGCTTTCGCCAAGATCAGCAACGGCTGACATGGCGGCTTCTCCTTCACAGCTGGTGGCTTCCTCCACCAAACGGGGCTGGATCCTCACGGTGGCAGCAGCCTTGGCCCTCGTGGTGGCAGTGTGCTTCCTGTACGCGTACTACGAGCCCGCCCTGAACGACTTCGAGGTCTACTTCTACGGCGGTGGCAAAGTCATGGAGGGCGGTGACCTCTACGCCATCCGTGATGGATTGCCGTTTACCTATCCGCCGTTCGCCGCCCTGCTCTTTGCCGGGCTGGCGGCGCTGGGGTTCTTCGCGGCCAGTATGGTTTTCATTCTGGTGGCCCTTGCCGGTGCCGCCATTGTGGCCGCCTGGCTGGCCAGGCACTTCTTCGGCCTGAAGACCTGGCGGGAGGCTTTTTCCGATTACCGTTTCAGGACCACGGCGCTGCTGGGAACCGGTGCCATTCTGTTCCTGGGTCCGTGGCGTGACACGTTCGTCTTCGGGCAGATCAACATCATCCTGATGGGCGTGATCCTGGCTGACTTCGCCCTGTACGGGAAAGCCCGTGCGGGTGCCATCCGGTGGCCTGCGGGTTTGCTGATCGGCCTGGCTGCCGGGGTGAAGCTCACTCCTCTGGCCTTTGGTTTGTACTTCCTGGTCCGTCGCGACTTCAAAGCCCTGGGGTGGATGGCCGCCGGGTTCTTTGGTTCGATTGCGGTGGCCTGGGCTGTACTGCCCCAGGCTTCGCTGGATTTCTGGACCAAGATCCTTCCTGATACCGGCCGGATCGGCGGGCCGGCCTACGTCGACAATCTGTCCGTCAAGGGCCTGCTCCTCCACTTCGGCATGCCGGACTCTTCGGTCACCAACCTGGTGTGGATGGTGCTGTCCTTGGCACTGGTGGTCGTCGCCGGCCTCGTCATCAAGTGGTCGGTGGCTGTAGATGAGAATTTCGTGGCAGTATCCGCCACAGCCGTTCTGATGCTCCTGATCAGTCCGGTGTCGTGGTCGCATCACTGGGTTTGGGTTGCCGTTGCCCTGCCCAGCATGGCCTTTGCGATGCACCGGGTGCCGTCCCGCAACGGACGGATGCGACTCGCGGGGTGGGTCATTGTGGCGTGCTCCACCGTTGCCTTTTACATGACGCCCAAGAACCTGGCCGTGTGGGCGGGCGCTGCCGAATGGGGCAAAGACCCCCAGACCCAGTGGCAACTCATGGTGTCGAGCCTGGGCGTGGTGTGCGGGATCGCGATGATGGTCTATTGGGCATTGGCGTACCACCCGTCCCGGGCCGGACTGGTTCCCGGTGGAACCAGCCTGAAACAGCGCTGACCCCTCCACGCAGGGCACCCCGCCCTTGCCCGCCTGCCACACCCTTTTGCGGTGAGGAGGCAGGACAAGGGCAGGATGCGCCAATCGTCCGCTAGCCGGAGATGCCTTCCTGTCCGTCTTCCTGGCGACCGGTCAGCCGGCGTCGGAACGTAGCGTCCTCGGCAGCGGTGACCTCCAGGTCATACCAACCGTTCAAGGTTTCCCAGCCGATCTTCTTCGAGTGCCCGGCTTTGAGCTTCACACTTTCGTGGCCCTGTGCGTACTGCAGCGACTTCAGAATCAGGGTCACTGTGGCCTTGCCGTTGTTGCGCACTTCCAGTTCCACGGCCTTGTTGCCGCGGCGTCCGTTGACTGAAACGTCGACGCCGGACGCCGCGCCCGCCGTCGTTCCCTTCAGTTCGTACTGGAAACGGTTGGGGCCGGTGACGACGACGTCGAACCCGCCTGAGGCAGGCGCGAGCTCCACCGTGGCATTCCCGAGGACGTCCACATGCCGTGGCTCCGTGACTTCGCCGGCGTAACCGTAGATGGCGAAATGGGTCGACCGGGAGCCTGAGTTCCCCAGTGCCAGGGTGATTTTGCCGGGCAGCACAGCGGCCGAAACCTGCGGGCGGTAGGGGAGGGGCCTGGCCGGGCGCGTGCCACTTTCCTGGATCGGCGCCACTTGGACGGCGGGTGGGGTGGGCCGCCAACGGCTGATCTTGGCGGGCACGGATGCTGGGTGGTCCAGAACCGGCGGCTTACCTGGCGAGCTGAAATTGAAGACGCCGGTCAGGTCGCCGCAGACTTCCCGGCGCCAGGGAGAGATATTGGGTTCCTGCACCCCGGTCCAGCGTTCGAGGAAGCGAAGGACTGAGGTGTGGTCGAAGATTTCGGAGCTGACATAGCCACCCACCGTCCAGGGGGAGACCACCGACATCGGTACCCGTGGACCCAGCCCGATGGGCAGCGCCGTGGTCCAGTCGGCGGATTCGCCTGTTGACGGCCGCGGCTGGACGGGTGGCGGGACGTGGTCGAAGTAGCCATCGTTTTCGTCGAAGTTGAGGAAGATCGCGGTGCTGTCCCAGGTCTCGGGGTTGCTCGCTACCGTGTCCAGGAGGCGGTAGACGAAGTTTGCGCTGCCCACCGGTGTCGAGGCTCCGGGATGTTCGGAGTCGGCGGCCGACGGTACCAACCAGCTGACCTGGGGGAGGGTGCCTGAGGTGATGTCGGCGCTGAGCCGTTCCAGGAGGGTGTCCGGGCGGCCACGCCACATGGCTTTGTCGAAGAGCGACCTTTCGGCCTCCGTGAGGGTGGCGCGGCCCTTCTCCAGCTGGGCCAGGAGATGCTCCTGCTCGTCGGCCGTCTTGCCTGCCAGTTGGTCGTAGAACTCCTCGGTGGTGCGCAGCTTGCCGTCAACCGAGGCCAGCATCTTCCGCCCGATCACTTTGAAGGTCTGGAAGTACTCCACGGCGTTGTCCGTGAATTTGTCCCAGTCCTGGTAGATCCTCCATGAGACCCCGGCCTGTTCCAGCCGTTCAGGGTAGGTGGTCCAGTCGTAGCCGCCGTGGTCATAGCCGTAGGCCGCATTGGTCACAGCCCGGTTGTTCGTGCCGGGCTCCTTGCCGGTGGTACCGCTCCAGAGGTAGTTGCGGTTGGGATTGGTGGAGCCGTTGACGGAGCAATGGTAGGCGTCGCAAATGGTGAAGGTGTCTGCGAGCTCGTATTGCAGCGGGATGTCCTGGCGCTCGTAGAAGGTCATGGTGGATGCGCTCTTGGCAGGAATCCACTGATCGCACCAGCCGTTGTTCCACGCCCGGGTGGTCCCTTTGAAGGAATGGTCGAGGTCACCCAGGTATTGGATGTCGGTTCCGGGACGTCCCGCGAGTTCGGCTGCCTTGCGCAGGGAGAACGGCAGGACGGTTTCCCCGGTGGCGCGTGGCTGTTCGAACATGGATTTTCCGTTGGGCAGCCGGGTGACGGAATGGTCGCCGTAACCCCGGACTCCGCGGAGCGAACCGAAGTAGTGGTCAAAGGAGCGGTTCTCCTGCATCAGCACGATCACGTGCTTGATGGATTGCAGGCTCCCCGGCGGGGTTGGCCTGGCCATCGCCGCCTGCACGGAGGGGGGGAAGCAGCGATCCGGCTGCCGCCAGCGCCGTCGCTGCCGCGGCCGTGCCGAGGAATCCACGCCGGGAGATTCCGGGAGATTCGGTTGAACGTTTCACCATGTCAGGGTTGTTCAAGGACATTCAGGGTGCCTTTCGTGGTCAGAGTAGACCCGGCAAGCGTAGGCACCCCAGATGAACCGTGAGTGAACCTGGCAGAACCTGCAGGGTGTGTCGCCGTCATCCTCTAGCTTTCTTTAGGAAAGTCAACTAGCTTGGTTCGCATGCCTCTTCGCTCTGACTGGTCTGCCCGCACGTGCAGCCTCGCCCGTGGCCTTGATGTCCTCGGAGATCCCTGGGGAAGCCTGGTGCTGCGGGAAATTTTCTTCGGCAACGGCCGTTTCGACGCCATCAAGCAACGGCTCGAAGTAGCCGATACAGTCCTCAGCAAGCGCTTGGGATGGTTGCTCGAGGCCGGTTTGCTGGCACAGCGCCCCTACCAGGACGGGAGCCGCACACGGCAGGAGTATGTCCTCACCGCCAAGGGCGAGGACTCCCTGCCCGTCCTGAACGCCATCATCATCTGGGCAGAGAAACACTTGGACGCACCCAACGAGGTATCCCACATGCGGGTCATCCACACGGACTGCGGACAGGCGACGTCGTCGGCCGATACCTGCACCCACTGCGGCACCCGCCTGACCGCCGCCAACACGAGCTGGCACAGCTTCAAGCGGACGGACCACCCGGTTCCGCTCGCCGTGGCGCCATCTGAAGCAAGCACAGCAGCTCCCTCTGAAACGGAGATCCCCGCATGACCGCTCCCGACGTCACAGGGGTCCCCACCGAACCGCCGCGGCTTCCTTCCGGCAAGCGTCGCCGTCTCCACCCCGCCTGGATCGTGGCGGCAGTGGCCTTCCTTGCGCTGGTGGGAGCTGCCGGTTTCCGTGCAGCACCCGGCGTGCTGATGGTCCCGTTGCAGCAGGAGTTCGGCTGGTCCACCACGGTGTTGTCCTTGGCTGTCAGCATCAACCTGGTTCTCTTCGGGCTGACGGCACCTTTCGCTGCGGCCCTCATGGAACGCTTCGGCATCCGCAAGGTAACCGCGTTGGCGCTGTGCCTGATCGGTCTGGGTTCAGCTTTGACGGTCCTGGTGAACCAGTCGTGGCAGATCCTGCTTACGTGGGGAGTGCTCATCGGGCTGGGAACGGGATCCATGGCACTCGTCTTCGCGGCGACCATCGCCAACACCTGGTTCGCCAAGAGCCGCGGCCTGGTCATCGGCATCCTCACGGCAGGAAGTGCCGCCGGCCAGCTGGTGTTCCTGCCCTTCATTGCCGCCCTTGCGCAGAACCCCGGGTGGCGTGGAGCCTCCCTCCTTATCGCTGCGGGTGCGCTCGCAGTGGTACCGCTGGTGCTGCGGTGGTTGCGGAACTCGCCGGCCGACGTCGGGGTGTTGCCTTATGGGGCTGAGGAACCGGTGGTTCACGCCGCCGACGCCGGAGCCACCCCTGCGGCGTCAGGCAAGCCTGAGCCTGCGCTTCCCAAAGACTCCGCGAACGCTGCCGTCCGAGCCCTGCAGGTGCTCAAGCGGGCCGCCAAAGTGCGGACGTTCTGGGCCTTGGCCGCGGGCTTCGCGATTTGTGGAGCCACCACCAATGGGCTGATCGGCACGCACTTCATTCCGTCGGCACACGATCACGGCATGCCCGAAACCACGGCGGCAGGCTTGTTGGCCGTCGTCGGGATTTTCGACATCGTGGGGACCATCGCTTCCGGCTGGCTGACCGACAGGTTCAACCCGAAAGTCCTGTTGGCCGTGTACTACCAGTTCCGGGGGATCGGGCTGCTGGTTCTGCCGTTGCTGCTGGGCTCATCCGTGGAACCGAGCATGATCATCTTCGTGGTGGTGTACGGGCTCGATTGGGTAGCCACCGTGCCGCCCACCGCAGCCATCTGCCGCTCGGTGTTCGGCGCAGACGGTTCTGTGGTGTTCGGCTGGGTGTTTGCCGCCCACCAGCTCGGGGCCGCTGCGGCCGCCCTGGCTGCCGGGTTCATCCGCGACGCCACCGGTCACTACAACTACGCCTGGCTGGGGGCGGCAGCCATGTGCACGGTGGCTGCGGTCATCAGTGCCACCATCCGCAAGGACGCGGCGAAGAAGGAACCCATCGCAGTTGCCTGACGATGTTGCGGGGCCCGCTCTGCGCTCCATTCTCCTCTGGAGTCGCGCAGAGCGGGTCCCACAACGGAAGGGGTACTAGCCCGCTGCGGTGATCCGGAAGGTCAGCGACCGGGCTTCGGGCCGCAAGGCGTAATCCGGCCAGACGTCCGGTCCGCATGCCCTGGAACCTAGGCCGTGCTGTGCCGCGTCCAGGTACAGGTAGCTGCCTTGGCTCGCCGGCAGCTCATGCGGGTGTGCGGCTGCGGAGATCTCCTGGGCTGTGTACCGGGAAAGCGTGAAGCCCGGCAGGCGGCCACGGGAGTCCGGGAACGCATTGAACTGCAACCAAGGACTACCGGAGTCCTGCAGTTCCAGTGACCGTACGGCACTGCGATGACCCGACTCCTGGGGTTTGGCGTACGGAACTGCGAGCTCGTCGATTCCTGCCGAATACCGTCCCACCAGTGTCGCGTGCATGCTGTCGGGGTAGGACTCGCGGGGGCCCGTGCCGAACCACGACGCGCCATCCACGGAACCTGGAAGATCCAAGCGGACGCCCACCCGTGGCCAGATGATGTCCCAACCGGTGCTCGGTACGATGTCCACGCGAAGCCACAGTTCGCCCCCGGACACTTGCCAGTTTTCCTCCACGGAGACCCAACGGGCGGTGTCGGCTGCGGAGTAGCGGGTCTGGATCACCACCCCCGAATCGTCGGCGGAGACCTTTTCAACCCGGCCCGTGAGCCGGTCCAGGCCAGCGGCGCGCCAGACGGTTTCCATGGACGGGGCCGGAACGCCGTCGCCGTTGTTGAGCCACGGATCAGCGAGGTCGTAGCTGCCGCGTCCGGCGCCGGCGTCGTTATCCGTAGGGGCGCGCCACAACTCCAGACGGGGACCGCCAACCGGCAGCCCGGCCAGCGAAACCAGGCGTCCTTCTTCGAACCGGGCAGGTCCAAGGTTGAGCGTTGAATCCACCGCCGCCATGGCCCGTCCGGCCGATCCGAGGGGTCGCGGGGCTGACAAGCGGGGACGTGTCACCGCCAGTTCCAGCTGTGCCGCGGAGATCACGTGCCCGGCCTCGGCCCAGGCAGTGTCCTTGCGGAGCACCGCCTCAACCGTGAGCCAGTGTTCGCCGCTTCCATTACTGTCCAACGGTGGAAGTTCAATGCGCGCCGTGCTACCGGCGCCGAGTGACGCGCCCGTGGAATCAACAACGTCGAGCTCCCCGGACACGCCAAGCACGCCGTCCACCTCGGTTCGCCAGCGCAGCACGACATCCGACGCATCAGCGGTGTGCCTCAGGTTGGCGACGGAGACGAAGCGGCGAGTGCCGCCGTCGTTCGTTTCGGTGGAGAAGCCCAAGCGGATCGGTGCGACGATCTGCTTGTACTCAAAGAGGCCCGGGCTCGGCGTGGAGTCGGACAGCACCATGCCGTCCATCACGAAGTTGCCGTCGTGCACTACCTCGCCGAAGTCCCCGCCGTAGGCGAAGAATTCCGTGCCGTCGGCGGTGGTGGTCCTGATGCCGTGGTCCCGCCACTCCCAGACGAAGCCGCCGTGCAGCCGGGGGTAACGGTCCACCAGGTCCTCGTATTGGTCGATCGCGCCCGGGCCGTTGCCCATGGCGTGCACGTACTCGCACAGGATGAAGGGCTTGGTGCGTTGCCGGGCCGACTCCGCAGCGGAGCAGCCGAGCAGAAGGGAGCCTGAATCATCGCGCCCGATCGCCTCTGTTTCCGGTACGGACGAGTACATCCGCGAGTACACGTCCGTATAGGCGCCCGTGTAGTCACCCTCGTAGTGGACGGGGCGGCCGGCATCGCGGGCGTGGGTCCACGCGGACATCGCAGCGAGGTTGGCGCCGGTACCGGACTCGTTGCCCAGCGACCACATGACGATGGAGGGATGGTTCTTGTCCCGCTCCACCGTGCGTTCCATGCGGTCCCTGTACGCCTCACGCCAGGCGGGGTCGTCGCTGGGGTTGCCCACCCAGCCGTGCCGTTCGAAACCGTGGGTCTCCAGGTCGCATTCCAGAATCACCCAGAAACCCAGTTCGTCCGCGATGTCCAGCAAGCGGGGGTGCGGCGGGTAGTGGCTGGTGCGGATCGCGTTGACGTTGAACTGCTTCATCATGGCCAGGTCCGCGCGGGCAAAGTCCTCGTCGAACACGCGGCCGCGGTCCGGATGCGTCTCATGCCTGTTCACGCCGTGGAACACCACGCGCCGGCCGTTCACCAGGAACCGGTCGCCCCGGATTTCCACGGTCCGGAAGCCCAACCGCAGCGAAACGGTCTCGCCTTCGCTGGCCACCGTCGCGTTGTAGAGGCGCGGAACCTCCGCGGACCAAGGCTCGACGGCGGGAACCGCCACCGGGGCGACGTCGGCGGCGGAGTTCCAGACGACGTCGATCTCCAGTTCGGGGACGGACAGGCGAACCGGGTAGGCGGCCTCACTTGCCGTGATCTCCGGGTCAATGATCCCGGCGCCGGCGGTGAAGGACGTCCGCAACCATACGTCGTCGAGACCCTTCCGTGGCCGGGCTTGTAGTGTCACATCGCGGAAGATGCCGGGCATCCACCACTGGTCCTGGTCCTCGATGTAGCTCGATGCGGACCACTGATGAACGCGGACAGCTATGACGTTCAGGCCCGCACGGACGGTGTCGGTGATGTCGAATTCCTGGGCCAGGCGGCTGCCTGTCCCCACTCCGATCTCGGTACCGTTGAGCCACACCTTGTAGCGGGACTCGACGCCGTCGAAACGCAGTACTGTCCTGTCTGCCGTGTTCCAATCCGAGGGGAGCTCGAACGTCCGGCGATAATCGCCGGTGGGGTTTTCGTCCGGGACATGGGGTGCATCCGTGGGGAACGGAAACTGGACGTTGGTGTAGATGGGCCGCCCGTAGGCGCCGTCTCCCTCCAACACCCAGTGCGCGGGAACGGGGATCCGGTCCCAGCCGGAATCGTCCAGGTCCTCTGCGGCAACACCCTCCACTGCTTCGCCCGCAGGGAGGACGCCGCGTCCGCCCGGGGTACCCGGCGCCCCGGGCAACAGGCGGAACCGCCACTGGCCGTTCAATGAAAGAGCGGGCGCATCGCTGTGCAGCCAGCTCCGCGCCGAGAGGCGGTTGCCCGTGCCCGGCCCTGGATCCGTGATGTAGCCGGCTGTTTGGTAGGTGGTCATTTACTTGACGGCTCCTTCTGTCAGTCCACCGCGCCAGAAGCGCTGCAGGACAATCATGGCGATGCTGAGCGGAATGATGGAAAGCAGCACCCCGCCGGTAGTCAGTTCGTAGAATTCGGGCAAGCGGTCCACCTGGCTGAGCCAGTTGTTCAGGCCCAAAGTGATGGGGTAGAGCTCGGAGTCGGAGAGCATGACCAGCGGCAGGAAGTAGTTGTTCCAGATACCGACCAGCTGGAACAGGAACACCGTGACCAGCGCAGGGGTCAGCACCTTGAGCCCGATGGTATGGAAGATGCGGAGTTCGCCGGCGCCATCGATCCTGGCGGCCTCGATCAGCGAAGTGTCCACCGTTGCCTGCGCGTAGATCCTGCACAGGAACAGACCGAACGGCGAGACCAGCGAAGGCAACAACACACTCCAGTACGTGTTGGCCAGGCCCATCTGGCTGAACAGCAGGAACAACGGAAGCGCCGTCGCTGTACCGGGAACCAGCACGCCGCCGAGGATGGTGCCGAACACCAGGTTGCGTCCCTTGAACTCGTACTTGGCCAGGGCGTAGCCGCCTGCTGCCGCGAAGTACGTGGCCAGGAGCGCGCCGACGCCGGCGTAGATGGCCGAGTTCAGGAACCAGCGGCCAAAGATTCCGTTGTCGTAGCTGACTACGCGGCCGATGTTTTCCCACAGGGAGAACGTGGGAGCGAACCAGAAGCCATTGGTGGAGAAAAGGTCGGACGTGGACTTCGTGGAGGCGACGAAGACCCAGTACACGGGAATCAGGAAGTAGAGGGCAACCACCACCAAAAGGGCGGTGACAATGATGGTGGACGACCGGCGTCGTCCGGCTGATCGGTCCGGACCCGCGGACCGGGCCTTGGCAGCGGCTGTCGCGGGTGACTTGGTAGCTGTAGCGGTCATGATGACTTCCTGTTGGTCAGTGCGAGGAAGGCGAACGAAAGGGTGAAGGCGGCGACGGCGATGATGACCGACTGGGCGGCCGCGACGTTGTAGTCGTTGTAGGCGAAGGCCGTGGTGTAGGCGCTCAGGTTGGGCGTGTACTGGCTGTCAATGGCAGGGGCCACGGTTTTGAGGACCTGCGCTTCAGCGAACAACTGCAGGGTGCCGATGATCGAAAACACCGTGGTGAGCATGAGGGCCGGACGGATCAGGGGAAGCTGGATGCTGCGGGCAACCCGCCAGGTGGACGCTCCGTCCACCTTTGCCGCCTCGTAGAGTTCCACCGGAATGGCCTTGAGCTGCGCCACGATGATCAGCATGTTGTAGCCGGTGTAACTCCAGGTGACGATGTTGGCGATGGACCACAACACGCTGTTGGCGCCCAGGAAGTCCGGGGTAAGGCCGACGAGCTTGGCCGCGTCGAACAGGGGGCTGAGGCCGGGCACATAGAGGAAGGACCACAGGATGGTGGCAATGACGCCGGGAACGCCGTAGGGCATGAAGTAGGCGGCGCGGAAGAAGCCGGGCCATTTGGCCGATGCCGATTCCAACATCAAAGCCAGGACAGTGCAGAGGACGATCATGACGGGGACCTGGACGATGCCGAACAGCAGCATGCGGCCGATCGATGCCACGAAACTGCCGTCTGCCAAAGCCTGGGCATAGTTGCCGAACCCGGCGAACTCACTGGTCACGCCGGCCTCGCCGAAGAGCCCGCTCCTGGTCACCTTGGTGAAGCTGGAGAGGATCGCCACCACAATGGGCAGCAGGAACGTGAGGGCGAAAAGCGCCAGGAACGGGGCCAGGAGAAGCCAGGGCGCGCGCGCCGCTGCGCCGGTGCGCTTGCTCCGGCGGGGTGCTTCTTCGTGACGCTCTGCGGTAGGTGCCATACGGGTGGTCGTCATGCCGCTTCCTTCCGGATGGTGAGGCCCTTGTTCTTGAAAACGGTGATGATTTGTTGCTCGGAAGCGGCAATCGAGTCCACCAGGGAGGTCCCGAAGGCCTTCGTCCGGAAACCGTCACTGAGGATGTTGAAGGACTGCTGGGTCACGGGCCACCAGGACCATTCAGGGTTTTGCTGCTGGGCTGCCGGGACGAAGATGTCCTGGTTGTAGTTCTGGCCGCCGAAGAAAGCCGAAGGTTGTTGCCGGTCCGTGCCAATGAAATCGGGATTCGGCGACCACCCGATGCCGCTGTTTTTGATCTCGGCGTCGATGCCTTCTTTCGAGGTTGTCAGCCAGACGGCGAACTCCACCGCTTCCTTGGGGTGCTTGCTGTTGGCCAGGACGGCTGCGGTGGAACCGCCAAGGTAGCTGGAGCCGAATCCGGTGCCGCCCCACGTGGGCATGGGGGCGACGCGCCACTTTCCCTCCGAACCGCTGACGCCCTCGACCAGGGCATCGCCCCAGCTGCCGGTGACGGTGGAGGCAATGCCGCCCTTGCCTGCGGCAGCGAACCAGCCCGGTGAGAAGGCGCCGTACGCAGTGGTGACGAGGTCGTCGTCGATCGCTTTGTCGAAGAAGCGCGCGGTGTTGAGCGTGGCGTCGTCGGTCATGTTGATGACCCAGCCATCCTCCTCCGGACGCAGCCATGCGGCTCCTGCCTGTCCGGCGAAAGAAGCGAAGGGTGAGGCGTCGCTGATCGGGAAGCAGTCCAGGTACGTGTCCACGGAACGAAGCTCGCGGGCCAGTCCGGCCCATTCGTCCCAGGTTTTAGGGGGAGTGCCGCCCACCTTGTCCAGAATGGCCGGCTGGTAGAACATGGCCATCGGACCTGAGTCCTGGGGTATTCCGTAGACGCCGCCGGTGTAGCTGACCTGTTTCCACAAGGTGGGGTCGTAGAGGTGCGCGTGGTCGTTGGCGCCGTAGCGGGAGATGTCCACCAGCCCGTTGACCAGCATGAACTCCGGAATCGACCGCAGCTCAACCTGCGCCAGATCCGGGCCGCCCCCGGCCGCCAGTGCCGAGTAGAGCTTCTGGTAGCCGCCTGCGTTGCCGCCGGGGATCCAGACGACGTCCACTTGGATGTTTGGATTCGCTGCATTCCAGATGTCGGCAACGTTCTGGAAGTCCTTCAACCAAGCCCAATACGTAAGCCGCACAGGACCACTGGCGGTGGGGATGGTTGGTGCACTGTTCACGGACTGGGTTCCCGGAGTTGCGCAGCCGGACAGCAGCCCCATGGCTGCCGTGCCCAGGCCAGCGCCCAGAAGTTGTCTTCGAGTGAAACGGGTCATGAGCCTTCACCTCTTTGTGTCAGGTTGACGCTGCCGGCACCCGGAGGGCGGGCCCCGGCACGTCGATTGTGACCACGGTAACAGATAATTCGAGTGGTCACTCGAATTTCAAGAGGGGCCGGGATCCGCGTACACTGGCTAGCCATGACCACAAAGGACGTGGCCCGCGCAGCGAAGCGCGGCCCTTACGCGAAATCCGAGGAACGGCGCCAGACGATTCTGGACGCTGCGCATGCGGTGTTCGCTGCCCGTGGCTACCGCGGGGGATCGCTGCAGGACGTCGCGGACCGTGCAGGGATGAGCCAGACAAGCTTGCTGCACTATTTCCCGTCCAAGCGCGACCTCCTGATGTCCGTCCTGGAACGTCGGGACGAGATCACCAGTGGCGCTTTCCCCGACGACATGGAAGAGGGCTTGGCCGATTCCGTCATCCGGACGGCCCTCTACAACGAGGACATTCCCGGAGTGATCGAGCTTTATACGGTCCTCTGCGCCGAATCGGTCACGGATGAGCACCCTGGCCGGGACTACTTCACCGAGCGCTACGAGCGGTTGCGCGCAAGCTACGGCCGGCGGTTCGAGGAACTCGCAGCTGTTGGCAGGCTCCGCCCGGGCGTGGATCCGGACCAAGCTGCGACCTCCTTGGTGGCTCTCTGGGACGGACTCCAAACCCAATGGCTCCTTGCCCCGGACCAGGTGGACGTGGCCAAGGGCCTTCGCGGCTACCTGGAACTGGTGATCCTCCCGGAACCCAACTAGGGGTCAGCAGGCCAGTTGGGGCAGCCGCGTGGGCGGGTCAGCCGCGGAACGCCCCGATGCCCGTGATGTGTTGGCCCAGGATCAGGGTGTGGACCTCGTCCGTGCCCTCGTACGTTCTTACCGATTCCAGGTTGCTGGCGTGCCGAAGGGGCGAGTAGTCCAGTGTGACGCCGTTGCCGCCCAGGATGGTGCGGGCTTCGCGGGCGATCTTGATGGCTTCCCGGACATTGTTGAGCTTGCCCATGGAAATCTGCTGCGGCTGGAGCTGCCCGGCATCCTTCAACCGGCCGAGGTGAAGGGCCAGCATGGTGCCCTTCTGGATCTCCAGCAGCATGTTCACCAGCTTCTCCTGGGTGAGCTGATAGCCGGACAACGGTCGCCCGAACTGCAAACGGTCAGCGGCATAGGAAAGTGCGGCCTCGTAGGAATCACGCGCCGCCCCCATGGCGCCCCACGCGATTCCGTAGCGTGCCTCGTTCAAGCAGGAGAACGGGCCCCTCAGTCCCAGGGCACCCGGGAGGATTGCCGCCGGCCCCAGCCGGACGGCGTCGAACGTTACATCGCACTGAACGGACGCGCGCATGGAGAGCTTCGGCTCGATCGGCGTGGCGGTGACGCCGTCCGTCCCGGCTGGAACAAGGAAGCCGCGGATGCCGTCATCAGTCTTTGCCCACACCACCATCACATCGGCAATGGAGGCGAGGCCGATCCAGCGCTTGGCGCCGTGGAGAATCCAGCCCTCGGATGTCTCACGGGCCTCGGTGGTCATGGACGACGGATCGGATCCTGCCGTCGGTTCGGTCAGCGCGAAGCAGCCGATCAGTTCGCCCGCAGCCATCCGGGGGAGCCATTGCTCCTTCTGCTCCTCCGAGCCCCACTTGTGGATGGCGGTCATGGCGAGTGAACCCTGCACCGAGACGAAGGTCCGGATGCCGGAATCGCCGGCTTCCAGCTCCATGGCTGCCAAGCCATATTCGACGGCGGTCCGGCCGGGACAGCCGTAACCGTCCAGGTGCATGCCCAGGACGCCGAGCTCGCCCAGTTCAGGAGCGATCTCCCGGGGAAAGACCGCGTCTTCGTACCAGCGTGAGATGTTCGGGCGGATCCGCTGGCTGGTGTAATCGCGGACTTTATCGCGTAGGGCCAGCTCTTCATCCGAAAGCAAGGAGTCCAGGGCTAGGACGTCGGAGGTGTTCGTCGTTGAATCTCTCATTCCAGCATCGTAGGCGCCCGCACCTGCCGGAGCTCCACCCGCTTCAGCGGATGCCTGGAGGCCCTTCAGTAGGATGGGTGCGGGGGCGACGCACTTCCCCCATTGAGACTTTGCTATTTTGGGGGATTTTGTATGGCACTGCCCGACGTCGATCCAAGGGCCACAGCGGCCGCCTCGCGACCACAAAGAACTGCGCCGACGTCTTCGGTGCTGCTGCGACTGCTGCCCGTGGCGGCGGTGGTGTTTCCGGTGTGGATCATGCTCGCCGAATGGGCCAAACAGGGCCTGGACTTCAGCGTGTACTGGTTCGGCGGGAGCATCCTGAACCAGGCCGGTGCCTCACCCTCGGACCTTTATGGGCCAACCGTGGCGACGGCCGGTGGTCCGCAGCTTCCTTTCACCTACCCGCCCTTTGCCGCGCTGGTGTTTGGGTTGTTGGCCCGGTTGCCGCAATCCGTGGCCCTCAACCTTTTCAACGTTGCCGGTGTGGCCGTGGCCGGATGGGTGGCGGTCACGATTGTCCGTTACTGGTCATCCAAGACAGACCTCCGGGGCGCGCTCTCCTCCACGAAGGGCTGTTGGATTGCTGCAGCCCTCTTCCTTGCGATCCTCTTCCTGGGACCGTGGCGCGAGACGTTGGCCTTTGGCCAGATCAACATCCTGCTGATGGGCCTCATGGTGCTGGACTTGCTGGTGCTCTCCAGGCGCAGGGGTTCCCGGGCAAGCGGGTTCCTGGTGGGTGTCGCCGCAGGCATCAAGCTGACACCCCTGGTGTTCGGACTGTATTTCCTGATGCGCAAAGACTGGCGTGGCCTGGCGAACATGTCCCTGGGATTCGCCTTTACCGTCCTGCTTGGCTGGGTTGTGCGCCCGGCGGAGTCCTTGAAGTTCTGGTTGGAGATCCTGCCCGACACCTCCCGGATCGGCGGGGCCGGCTACGTGGACAACCTTTCCATCAAGGGTGCGCTGCTGCACTTCGGAGTACCCCAGGATGCCGTGACCTTGCCCTGGCTCGCCCTGAGCCTGGGCACGTTGGTGCTGGCGGCCTTCCTGATCAGGGCAGCGAGCCAACAGGGTGCCCGGGTCGTAGCCGTCTCCACGACAGCCCTGGCCATGCTCCTCATCAGCCCGGTTTCCTGGTCTCACCACTGGGTCTGGATGGCCGTGGTCCTGCCCGCGTTTGCCTGGACCATCAAGGACACCCCGGTGCGCCTGAAGGCCCAGCGGACGGTGATGTCAGCTGTTCTCGTTCTCGCCACCCTGGTGTTCTTCTTCTCGCCCAAGACCATCGGCACAATGCTCGGCGCCGCTGACCTGAACGTCCAGACGCCCGGTATGTGGATCATGGCCTCCAGCGCCGGCGTTTTCTGCGCCGTCGCCATCCTTGCGTGCTGGCTCGGGGCGCTGCGCCGGAACGCTATCCGCACTGACGAGGTGCCGGACGTTCCCACACGACTGCGGGAGTGGGCCGCAGCCCAAGTCCGCAACTGAGCAGCCCCAAGTCCGCAGCTGAGCTGCCCCGACTCCGCAGCTGAGCTGCCCCGACTCCGCAGTTGAGCTGCCCGCTACTCGCCGCGTACCACTCCGGCGTCGGCCCGCTCACCCGTGAAGTAAGCCCGGGTGGAGGGAGCGAAACGGCACACAATTGCCAGGACCACGCCGAGTGCCAGGAGCAGCACGCCGCTCACGAAAGCTCCGCCGATCCCGAAGATCTGCGTATCGCCGTACGCCGGGTCCCACATCTGGACCGCGGAGATGAAGAACGCCGCTGTGAGTGACAGCGCGCCCAGGAGTGGAAGGATGCCCCGGAACCAGAGATTGCGGGCGGAGTCCCGGAGTGTCGAGCGGAAGTACCAGACGCAGGAGAACCCGGACAGTGCGTAGTAGAAAGCGATGAACAGGCTGATGGCGCTGATGGAGTCGGAGAGCAGGTTCTCGCTCAGGAAGCTCATGGCCACGTAGTAGACCACGGCCACCGCGCCCATCACCTGGGTGGAGAAGCCCGGCGTCATGAAGCGCTCGTGGACCTTGCCGAAGCGTGCAGGGAGAGCACCGTGCACACCCATGGACAGTGTGCCGCGCGCCGTCGGCAGGATGGTGGTCTGCGTGGAGGACAGGACGGACGCCAGGACGGCGACGACTATCAGCCAGCCCCAGGGGCCGAGAACGACATCCTTCATGGCCAGGAAGACGTCGTCCTGGTTTGCTTCGTTGCCCAGTCCGATGCCCTCGGTTCCAATGGTCGCGTACATCATCACCAGCAGGGCGACGGAAACGTAGATCGCCACCAGCACGGAAGCAGAGATCACGGCACCGCGCCCGGGAGTCTTGGCCGGGTTCTCGGTTTCTTCGTTCAGGGCGAGGCAGGTGTCCCAACCCCAGTAAATGAACAACGCCAGCAAGGCGCCGTGGACCACGGCACCGGGATCGGCGAACGCCCCAGCGGGGTTGAACCATTCAAAGTCGAACGCCTGCCCTTCGGGCGCGCCGCCGGCGATCCGGAAAATGATCGCGACCGCGAAGATGCCCAGCGAGATGTACTGGATGTAAGTCAGTGTCCTCTGGACGTGTTCGCCCAGCCTGATGCCGCGGTGGTTCACGTAGGTCATGAACACGATGAACAGCACGCCGGTCGCGGTCACCAGCCACTTGTTCTCCGCCAATGAACCATCCCCCACCAGCAGCCAGAGGTACTTCCCGGCGATCTGGGCAAGATTTGCCAGCACCACGATCCCGGCAAGGGCCACGCCCCAACCTCCCAGCCAGCCGGCCCACGGACCAAACGCTTTGCGGGCCCAGAAGAACGTTGTTCCACAGTCCGGCATGGCGCTGTTGAGTTCACGGAAGGCATAGGCAATAAACAGGACGGGGATGAATCCGAGGACCAGGATCAACGGTGTGTAGTTCCCGTTGACAGCAACAATGAGGCCCAGCGTGGCCGCCAGCGAGTACACAGGCGCGGTGGACGCCAGGCCCAGCATGACGGAGTCACCCAGGTCCAGGATCCCTGCGTGGAGGCCTTTGGAAGGTACGACGGCGGTACGGTCGCCGCCCGCCGTGCCGCCACCCGGCGTCGAGGTTTCAGTGCTCATAGTGCAGCTCCATAGGAAGTAGCAGGGGGCGCGACAGGCGCGGGGGAGTCGATGGTGTTGGGAACAAAGCGGCAGAAGTAGTCCGTGATGGGCCCGTCCGACTCGCGGATTCCGCACCCTACAGACTCGCCGTCCACCACCCACAGGCCCAGGACCGGGTGGTTTCCGTCGTAGTCGGGGAGCGGATGGTACTGCTGGTAGCACCAGCCTTCCCTGCCATATCCGCCGGGCTGGGAGATGTCGATGCCGGGTGCATGGATCCGGATGTTGTCTCCCTCGCGTCCGTGAAGTGGCTTGGCCACCCATTCCTTCAGCGGTCCGGGGTCTCCCAGGTAGGCGGGCAAGAGGTTTTCATGGTTCGGGTAGAGGTGCCACAGGGCGGCCAGCAGGGCTTTGTTGGACAGCAGCATTTTCCATGCCGGTTCCACCCAGCGCGGGTTGTGGGCGCGCTGCAAAAGGCGGTGCCCGAAAGGCTCCTTCATCATCAGTTCCCACGGGTACAGCTTGAACATGGTGCTGATCATGAAATTGTCCAGGTCCACGAACCGGTTCAGGTTGGGATCCCAGCCGATGTCGGACATGTTGATGCCGATGGTGGTCCAGCCGCCCTGGCTGGCCACATCGCGCATGTAGGCAGCCGTCATCCAGTCCTCGCCGGACTCCTCGGCTTCGGAATGGGCAACATGCAGGGTGCTCATGCCGGTGCGGAACTGCAATTTCTTCCACTGCCGGATCAGGGCCTCGTGGATGCCGTTCCATTGGTCCTTCTCCGGGAAGACATCCTGCAACCAGAACCACTGGGCAACCGACGCTTCGATCAGTCCGGTGGGGGTGTCGGCGTTGTACTCCAGCATTTTCGCCGGGCCGCCTTTGCCGTCATAAATGAAGTCGAAGCGGCCGTAGATGTCCATGTCCCCGGCTTGGAGCGATTCGGCGGCAAGCTCCAGCGCCTGGCGGCCGATGCCGATGTCGCCCATGGCGCCGCTGGCAAGGTACTTCGCTGCCTCCAGGCACATGAGGTGCATGTCCTCGGCGGTCTTCTCGAGGGTTTCCACCTCGTCCATGGTGAACTCGTAGTAGGCCGATTCGTTCCAGTACTCGATCTTGCGGCCATCGGGCATGGTGGTGGTGGAGAAAACCAGGCCCTGTTCTTCGATCTTTTGCTTCCAGTCCGGCCTGGGCGCGGAGTGCAGTCGACGCACGCCTAGCCTCCCGAGCTTCCGCCGCTTTTGGAACTGCTGCCGAAGCCACCACGACTGACCGTGCCGCCCTTGGTGCTGTATCCCGTGGAGGACTTGGCTCCCTGGGGCACGGTCTTGGTGGCGGTCGGGTAGGAGCTGCGGTTCTGGCCGACGGCGGGCACACTGGCACCGCGCGAGTAGAAGTACCAGGCATAAACCCCGGAGCTCCGGCCTGCGGAGCTGCTGTTGTTGCACTGGTCATCGTCGACGCGCTCGCCGGTTTCTTCGTTGAAACAGACCTGGGCGTAGTCAGCTTCCTGCTCGTTGGAGGCGACGATGGCGGTGATGGTTCCAGCCAGCAGGGCCGTCACGCCCAAGCCCACCACGACGGTGCGGCGCTGGGAACGCTTCTTCTTCTTGGCTGCGGCGGCGGCATCACGTTCGCGTTCGCGTTCGAACGGGTCCACGACGGGGAGGGGTTGCCCCGGCTGGGGTTGGCCTGCTGCGCCGCTGGCAGCTGTTGCCCCGGCTGGTACCTTCTTGTTCCTCGCCGGCTTGTTCTTTGCCGGCTTTCCGCCCTCTTCCGGACCGTCTTCGACAGGGGTGAAGAGCTCAGGATGGAGTTCCGGCTTCGGTACCTGCCATGGCGGCGGCTTGGGAGGGTTGTTGGCCGCGTTGAAGGCATCGTTGTGGTCCCCGCCGCTGCCTTTGTTGCCGGCCGCGTCAGGGCTGTCTTTCGGGTCCATGTGTATCCCCCTGGATAGACCGTGGTGTGCCCGGCGCCACGCCGGGACCGGAATGCTCAGAGCAAGCCTAGTCCTTGCGAACGCCGCAGGCACTCACCCCGGCGGAAAGTGGGGAGAAGTACCCACCTTTGGAACCGTGTAAGGATGTAGCCATGGCGGGAACTGAGGCTCAGGGCAACGGCGATGACGGCGCGCTGCTGAGGTTTCCCACCGTGCGCGGTATCGGCCGTGGACGGGTAACGGCAGGACTGGTCCTGGCGCTTCTGTTGCCGCCCGCGGTGGAACTGGCGGTTACTGTCCTTAATTTCCGCAACTTCGCCATGATCATGCTTCTCCAACTGGCTGTGGCTGTAGCGGTAGCGGCCATTGGGGGTCTCTGGCCGGCCGTAGTGGCAGCGGTCCTGGGCAGCTTCCTCCTTAACTACTTCTCCGCAGACCCTGTTGGTTCGTTGTCCATTGCGGATCCCACCACGTTGTTCACCTTGGTCGTCTTCCTGGCCGTAGCCTGCGGAGTGGCCTTGGCCGTGGGCCTGGCCAGCCGCCGGGCGCAGGAAGCGGCAAGGTCAGGGGCGGAGGCCACGGCACTGAGTGAACTTGCCCTCCGGATACTGAGCTCGGATGGGAGCCTGGAGACCTTCCTGGAGAAAGTACGCGGCAATCTCGGCATGGATGCCGTGACGCTCCTCGGCTCGACGGCCACCGCCGCCCGAGGCGCCCCTGCCGAATGGCGCGTCCTCGCCAGCGCCGGCCCCAATCCGCCGGTGACGCATGCCGCTGCCGACCACGCCGCCGTCGTCGATCCGCATTACACGTTGCTGCTGCGCGGAGGGCCCTTGTCTCCGCAGCATCAGCGGATGCTGGTGGCGTTCGGCGCGTTCGTGGTGGCGGTGCGGGAGCGGCAGCAGTTGGTGAAGAGCAGGAGGGACAACATCCGGCTGTCCGAGGGCAACAAGATGAGGACGTCCATCCTCCGGGCGGTGTCCCACGATTTGAGGACTCCCTTGGCCGGAATCAAGCTCGCTGTCAGCAGTCTCCGGCAGGAGGATGTGACGTTTCCCCGGGAAGTCGAGCGGGAGCTGTTGGAGACCATCGAGGATTATGCGGACCGCCTGGACCACCTGGTGGACAACCTCCTGGACATGTCCCGCATTACTGCCGACGCAGTAAATCCATTGTTGAGCGGGATTTTATGGGCGGATGTGCTGCCGGACGCGTTGCGGGGCGTGCCGCACGAGCGGCTGCGCAACGAACTGCCACCCAACCTGCCGCCCGTCCAGGCGGACGCAGGGATGCTGGAGCGGGTTGTCGCCAATATTGTGGAGAACGCCATGAAGTACGCCCCCGACTCGGATGTAGTGCTGACGGCCAGGACCGGCGAGGGCATCACCCTGGGGGAGCAGCCCGCCAGCGAACTGCGGATCACGGATCACGGGAAGGGTGTGGGCCACGAGGAGGTCCTCACCATGTTCCAGCCGTTCCAGCGCTTTGGTGATTCGTCTACGGGCGCGCCCGTGGGAGGAACAGGGACCGGCGGCGGAATCGGTTTGGGGCTTGCCGTGGCGAAGGGCTTCAGCGAGGCCATGGGCGGCAGGCTCGCGGCGGAGCCGACGCCGGGTGGCGGCTTGACCATGGTTGTCACCTTGCCGCTGTGGGCAGGTGATCCGCTGTGACGCTGGTGTTGATCGTTGAGGACGAGGCCCGCATTGCCCGGGCCATGCAGGTCACCCTCCAAGCCCACGGATACCAGGCCCTGACAGTGGGCAACGGAGCCGACGCGCTAAGTGCGGCCGCGAAGCATCCGGTCAACATCGTGGTGCTGGACCTTGGCTTGCCGGACATCGATGGCGTGGAGATCATCCGCCGCATCCGCGGCTGGAGCAGCATGCCCATTATCGTTTTGTCGGCCCGGCACGCTTCGGAGGACAAAGTGGAGGCGCTCGACGCCGGTGCGGACGACTACGTGACCAAGCCCTTCGGTTTGGATGAGCTTCTTGCCCGGCTCCGGGTGGCGTCGCGTCGTGTGGTCACCGGGGCCGAAGAGCCAACGTTGGCCACCGCCGATTTCGTGGTGGACCTGGCCGGCAAGCGGATAGTGAAGGACGGGGCCGAAGTCCGGCTGACCCCCACTGAGTGGAACATCCTCGAGCTGCTGGTCCGGAACAAGGGCAAGCTGGTCAGCCAGCAGCAGATCCTCACCCAGGTCTGGGGGCAGGCCTATGCCAAGGAAACCCAGTATCTGCGGGTCTACATCGCCCAGCTGAGGCGCAAGCTGGAACGGGACCCCGCTGAACCCCGCCACCTGCATACGGAAGCGGGGATGGGCTACCGTTTTGATCCTTAATCCCCTGCCCGCCCATCCGTAGACTGGTGCCCATGAACACCGCTTCCGTCCTTGCCGTTTGCCGCGTCCATCAACTGCTTCCCGATCCCCTGGGAAGCGTGGGCGTCACCGCCATCGACAAACGTCCCATCGAGGGACCGGTCAAGGTCCACAAGCTGGGTATCCATGGGGACGTGCAGGCCAGCCGTCTGCATCACGGTGGGGAAGACCAGGCCATTTACGCCTATTCGCAGGAGGACGCCGATTACTGGTCCGGCGAGTTGCAGCGGGACCTTCCCGCGGGAATCTTTGGCGAGAACCTGCGTGTATCCGGCATTGAGACCACGGGTGCTGTGATCGGCGAAAGGTGGAAGGTCGGACTGGATGTGGAACTTGAAGTGACCTCTCCCCGGACACCCTGCGCCACCTTCCAGCGCGTTTTGGGGGAACCAAAGTGGGTCAAGCGCTTTTCCGAGGCCGGGCGGGTGGGCACCTACCTGCGGGTGGTCAAGACGGGAAGCATCTCAGCGGGGGACCATATCCACCGCACGTTCATTCCCAAGCACGGAATCACCGTTGGCCAGTGGTTCAGCGATCCGACTCCGGAACTGGTCCAGACCCTGCTTGATGCGGAGGCGGACGGGGAGATCCGTTTGCAGGAGGATTACCGCCCCGAGTTCGAAAAAGTGCTGCGGAGGAGCGGACTTTAGCAGCTCCGGATGCCGGGTGTGAACAAGCTCACCCGGCCATCGCGGGTTCTTAAGTCGCGGTGGGGCCACCCTGTGCCCTACACTTGGAATATCCCCCACTCCGGAAATCCCTTTATCCTGCCCAATTCTTGAGGCAGGACTGGTAAGTGTTGGGGCCCGCAAATGTGTGCGGGCATTTTCATAGGGAGAGCCGGCTAAAGAAAACGCTGTACAGACTGCTGGGATAGCAGCCAAGAGATGCAGCGGGAAGTCCTGCCATGGGATTGCGATAGCGCCGGACTTCTTGCGAAAGCAGGGCACCTTGCCTGCTTTTGCGACGAGTAATGCGGCCAAGCCCAACCGGGCCGCGCCGACTGCCCTATGGATGAGGAATTTCCCCCTATGACCGAAAATCTCAACGAAAACTTCGACGCACGGAACACCGACTCCGCTGAAACAGCAGAGGTCACCGCACCCGCCGAAGCTGAAGCACCGGCTGCTGCCGCTGCCCCCGTCGAGACTGCCGCAGCTGAGTCTGCAGCCCCCGCCTTCACCGAAGCTCCTGCCCCCAAGGCAGAAGAGACCGAAGCTCCTGCCCCCAAGGCAGAAGAAGAGGAAGAAGAAGGCGTTAAGTTCGTCGATCTTGGTATCGATGGCCGCGTTCTGGCCGCCCTGCAGGATGTCGGCTACGAAAAGCCGTCCCCCATCCAGGCAGCCACCATCCCCCTGCTGCTTGAAGGCCGCGACGTCGTCGGTCTCGCCCAGACCGGTACCGGCAAGACCGCAGCTTTCGCTGTTCCTGCCCTTTCCCGCCTGGCCGAACTCCACGACCTCAACGGCCCGTCCCGCAAGACCCAGGCCCTGGTCCTGGCTCCTACGCGTGAACTGGCCCTGCAGGTTGCCGAGGCGTTCACTTCCTACGCCAAACACATTGATGACTTCACGGTCCTCCCGGTGTACGGTGGCTCGGCTTACGGCCCCCAGCTCGCCGGCCTGCGCCGCGGTGCCCAGGTTGTTGTCGGTACCCCCGGCCGCGTGATCGACCACATCGCCAAGGGTTCGCTGGACCTCTCCGAGCTTCAGTACCTTGTTCTTGACGAAGCTGACGAAATGCTGCGCATGGGCTTCGCCGATGACGTGGAGCAGATCTTCCAGCAGACCCCGGAGAGCCGCCAGGTTGCCCTGTTCTCTGCCACCATGCCGGGCCAGATCCGTCGCATGTCCAAGCAGTACCTGAACAACCCTGCCGAAATCTCCGTGAAGTCGAAGACCACCACGGGTGCCAACACCAAGCAGCGTTACCTCCAGGTCATGGGCCCGCACAAGCTGGACGCCCTGACCCGCATCCTTGAGGTTGAAGACTTCGACGGCGTCATCGCCTTCGTGCGCACCAAGATGGCTACCGAGGACCTCGCCGACAAGCTGAAGTCCCGTGGCTTCCAGGCTGCCGCCATCAACGGCGACATCCCGCAGCAGCAGCGCGAACGCACTGTTGACGCGCTCAAGGAAGGCCGTATCGACATCCTGGTGGCTACCGACGTCGCGGCCCGTGGCCTTGACGTTGAGCGCATCAGCCACGTCATCAACTACGACATCCCCCACGACACCGAGTCCTACGTGCACCGCATCGGCCGCACCGGCCGTGCAGGCCGTTCCGGTGACGCGATCCTCTTCATGACGCCGCGTGAGAAGTACTTGCTGCGTTCCATCGAAAAGGCCACCCGCCAGCCGGTGGAGCAGATGCACCTGCCGACCGCGGAGACCGTGAACACGCTTCGCCTGGGCAAGTTCGCCGAGCGCATCACCGAGACGCTCGCGTCCGAGGATGTTGCTGCGTTCCGCGACCTCATCGCCTCCTACGAGGAAGAGCACAACGTTCCGGCTTCGGAGATCGCAGCCGCCCTGGCCGTCATGGCGCAGGGTGGACAGCCCTTGCTGGTCAAGGAACTGCCCGCAGCTCCGGAGTACCAGAAGCGCGAGCGCTCCAAGGACGGCTTCGGTTCCCGTGGCCCGACCCGTGCGCTCACCGAGGGCAACGCAACCTACCGGATCGCCGTCGGACGCCGCCAGCGCGTCATGCCGGGCTCCATCGTGGGTGCCATTGCCAACGAAGGCGGCATTTCCTCCGCACAGATCGGTGGCATCGACATCCGCTCGGACCACTCCCTGGTGGAGCTCCCGGCAGACCTGAGCCCCGAGCAGTTGCGCGCACTGTCCCGCACCCGCATTGGTGGCGAGCTGATCCACCTTGAGCTGGACAACGGCCGCAGGCCCAACAGCGAGCGTGGCGGCTACTCCGGTGGCGGACGCGGCGGCTACGGCGACCGTGAAAACCGCGGAGGCGGCAACTTCAAGGGCAACGGCGGATTCAAGAAGGAATTCCGCAAGTCCGACGGCGAGCGTTCCTCCGCTGACCGTGGCGGCCGCTCCTACAGCGACCGCACCGAGCGCACGGCAGGCAGCTACGGCGACCGTGACCGCGGCCAGGCCAGCGGCTCACGCTTCGGTGGTCACGGTGACGGTGCCCGCAAGCCCCGCACGGGTGGCGAAGGCAGCAACCGCGACTTCAACCGCAAGGGCAAGTGGTAAACACCAGCCCGGTAGTAAACATTAGGTAGTTCCCTTCAGGGGGCCGGCTTTCGAGCCGGCCCCCTGAGGCATTTAACGGGCCAGTCCCGGTCTTGTTCGCCCGACCCTTCGCGTTGTGCAGCGGCATATCGGGCAGGACCGGGTTCCGCCCGGCTGACACCGGCCGTACGATCGAGGCACAGACCGAACCGCGCAGAACAGGGGAGTGCTCCATGGGATTGCTGGATAAATTGAAGAAGAACCTTGGCTTCGGGGACAAGGAACACGCGGACCGAGGCCAGCCGGCCCCAGGACATAGGGACACAGAGCACGACGACAGGCAACACACGGACAGCGTTCCTGTGGACAGCGTCGCTGCCGGGCCCCAGGAGGACCAGACTGCCGTGACCCAGGCCGCGGAGGACGCCGCCGCCGTCGAGGTTTCAGCATCGGACACTGCCGCAGCCGAAGCCGCGGCAGCCCAAGCTGCGCAGCAGCAGGCAGCAGCGGACGCTGCAGCCGCAGAGGAGGCCTCGCAGGAGGGACTGGAACCCAATGCCCCGGAAGTGCAGCCACAGGCGCAGGAGGCGGCCGCTGAGGCCGCAGCAGGGACAGGACAGCCCGGGCCGGTGGCGCCGCGTGTCATCGAAGTCGTGGTGGAGCAGGGGGACACCATGAGCGGGATCGCTGCGCAGTTCGGAGTGGACCTTGGTGCCTTGATCGCAAGCAATGCGGACACGGTGCCCAATCCCGACCAGATCTACCCGGGCCAAGTGCTGCGCCTGCCCTGATTTTCTCCGTTTGTAGATCAGCAAAAGTGCGTCTTTGCAAATTGTGTCGACGCCGTTTTTCCCCGTCGATTCGCCGATTTGTAGCTTCTGAAAACGTCCGGTAGAGTATTTACTCGTTGCCCCCCTAGCTCAGTGGTAGAGCGCGTTCTTGGTAAGAACGAGGTCACCGGATCGATTCCGGTGGGGGGCTCTGGATGAGGGCCTGTGTCAAGGCGGTTTTGACCGGCTTGACACAGGTTTTTCTCATTCGTGGCGGTGTAGCTCAGTTGGTTAGAGCGCACGACTCATAATCGTGAGGTCGGGAGATCGAGCCTCCCCACCGCTACAGAGCAAGACCCCGCAGATGTTGTCTGCGGGGTTTTTCGTTTATGGGACACAATGGGTCCATGAGCCGAATCGCGATTATTGGCGGCCACGGGAAAGTGGCCCTGCATCTGTCCCGGATTCTTAGTGGTGAAGGTCACGACGTCACGTCGTTCATCCGCAATCCCGACCACGTGGCGGATGTCACGGAGACGGGCGCCTCCGCCGAGGTGCTCGACGTTGAAAATTCGACGACGGCGGAACTCGCCCAAGCGCTCCGGGGCCATGACGCCGTGGTCTGGTCCGCAGGCGCAGGCGGAGGCAATCCTGCCAGGACATACGCCGTGGACCGGGACGCTGCCATCCGTTCCATGGTCGCCGCGGCAGAAGCGGACGTCCAAAGGTATGTCATGGTTTCCTACCTCGGTGCTTCCAAGGATCACGGGGTCCCTCCGGAGAACCCCTTCTTCGCCTACGCGGAGTCCAAGGCCGCGGCCGATGACTACCTGCGCGGCACTGAGCTGGACTGGACTGTTTTGGGCCCTGGCACCCTGACGGACGACCCCGCCACCGGCCTGATCGAGCTGAACCCGGAAAATCCGGGCGAGGGCACCGGGACCTCCCGGGCCAATGTTGCGCTCGTCGCTGCGGCCGTCCTGGAACTGCCCGGGACCGTTGGACGTACCATCCCGTTCAAGGACGGGACCGAGGACGTGGTGGACGCCCTCACCAAGGACTGACACCCGGACCGGTTCCCCTCATGGGTGGGCTGCGGTCGGGGGAAGGCCTGTGCCTCGGGATATGTTGGTAGGGAACTTTTCCGGTGTTGCCCGGGGAAGGGCCTTACACCATCCGGGGAAGCAGGAACATGGATCAGCTGGCGCTCATAGTCGGATTGCTGCTTGCAACGGTGGTTGCTGTTGGCCTGGGGGACCGGCTCCGGCTTCCTTATCCGGTCCTGATGCTGCTCCTTGCGGTCGCGCTCACCTTCATTCCGGGCTTCCCCGAGTTTGAAATTTCGCCGGAACTGATCCTGCCGATCTTCCTTCCTCCGTTGCTGTTCGCCACGGCGCAGAAGAGTTCGTGGGCGGTGTTTCGGGTGCGCTGGCGGACACTGCTGCTGCTGGCCGTTGCCCTGGTGGTGGTCTCCACTGCTGCGGTGGCCGGTGCTGCCTGGCTCATGATTCCGGGCATTGGAATCCCTGCTGCGATCGCATTGGGTGCCATGGTGGCGCCCCCCGATCCCGTGGCAGTGGAGTCCGTGGCCGGGCGGGTGCATATGCCGCGCCGGCTCGTGACGGTCCTGCAAAGCGAAGGCCTCTTCAACGATGCCGCAGCCATCGTGATCTTCCAGGCCGCCGTGGCCGCCACGATGTCCGGCAAGGAAGTGGGCCCGGAGGTGATCCCCCAGTTCGTGCTGGGCGCGGCACTGGCCGTGGTGATCGGCATTGCCATGGGCTTGCTGACCCGGTTCATCACCAAGCTGGTGACTTCCATGGTGGCCCGCAGCGCCGTGACCTTGGTGGTTCCTTTTGCGGCGTATATCCTCGCCGAAGAGCTCCACGCCTCAGGTGTGGTGGCCGTCGTCGTCACCGCTTTGGAACTGCAGCGCCATGCGCGTCCGCAGGATGCCGCTGAGCGCGTCACCAGGACGGCGTTCTGGGACGTGGTGGAGCTGCTCGCCACGGGCCTTGCCTTCGGCCTGGTGGGGCTGGAAATCCGCCAGGTCATCCGGGACGAAGGAACAGCCATCTTCGGGATGATCGGGATGGCGGTTGTCATCTGTGTTCTTGTTTTCGTGGTGCGGTACCTATGGCTTGGGCTGCTTGCCCTGACGGCCCGACGGCGGCGCAACCTCCTGCAGCCTACCTCGCCCAAGGAGGTGCTGATCCTGACCTGGTGCGGAATGCGCGGGCTTGCCACGTTGGCGCTTGCGTTGGCACTGCCGCTGACGTTGCCTGATGGCAGCGATTTCCCGGCCCGGCACGAGATCCTGGTCATTTCCTGCGCCGTGCTTCTGGCCACCCTGGTTCTTCCCGGGCTAACCCTCCCATGGCTGATGCGGGTTCTGGACGCCACGGAGGACGGCTCCCATGAAAAGGACGCAGCCAAGGAGCTGGCCAAGCGGGCCCAGTCTGCCGCAGTTGCCGCGCTCAAGGAGCACGATCTCATGAAGGAACTTCCGCCGGAGAAGGTTGCCTTGATCAAGGAGAAGATGCGGCGTCTCCACGCCGAACTGCTGGACGGCACCTTGCGGAATGAATCGGCGGCCGAAAAGCGCAAGCGGGGACGCGAACTGTCCATCGCCGTGCAGACCATTGCCCTCGATGCGGCACGCCAGGAAGTGGTGGCAGCCCGCAACGAATTGGGGACCGACCCCGAGGTCGCGGACAGGGTCCTGCGTCAGCTGGACCTGCGCACCATGTCGATGCCGGACTAATCGGCCACTCTGTTTTTCGGCGCTTTATGTGTCGACGCTTAGTGTTTCCGCGCTGTATGTGTCGACGCTTAGTGTTTCGACGCCGGGTGTTTCGGTAAGGACGCCGGGTAAAGGTCCAGGGCGTGTTCCTCTACGTAGTCCAGGGCGTGGCGGATTGCGCCAAGCGACACGATCCCGTCGCCCAGGACCGAGGCAGCCAGCCGCGGGGGAGTAAAGGTGAAGTCCGGCAGCTGCTTGGCAATGCCAGGAAGCAGAGCTTGGGCCGAGGGTGCCACGCCGCCTGCAATGACCACCAGCTCAGGGTTGACCAACGTGGCGATGGAACCGATCACCCGGGCCATGCGCCCTGCCACGCGCTCCAGGGCCTTCAAAGCGGCGTGGTCGCCGTCGGCCGCTGCCTTGAAGACCATTTCAGCGGTCAGTGCGGCGGGATCGTGGCCGCAGAGTTCGCCCAGTACCGAGTTGTCCCCCGGCGATTCAAGGGCCTCCTGTCCCCAGAGCACTGCGTAGTGGGCTATTCCGTAGGTGTCGCCGACGCCGTCTACGTTTTCGAGGAACCCGAGCTCCCCGAATCCGCCACGCTGGCCGTGCAGCAAGCGGCCGGACTCCAGGATGCCGGAACCCAGCCGGTCGCCGGCCAGCATGACCACCAGGTTGTCCACGCCTTGGGCTGTGCCCTGCCATCGCTCGGCCAACGCGGCCAGGTTGGCATCGTTTTCCAGGAGTACTTTCCATCCATGCCGCTCGGAGATGATCCCGCGGACATCGAAGGACTTCCAGAATTCCTGGGCGGTCAGGACTTCCCCGTCACGGCTGACCGGGGCAGCAACTCCGACGGAAACGGCCAGTACGGAGTCCGCTGTCGCGCCCGCCTTCTCCAACGCGTCTGCTGCGATCTTGTCCAGGACATCGGCACGCTCATCGGCGCCCACGGTGTCCGTCCGGAAGGACATGGTGACTTGGGAGAGTGGAGTGCCGGCCATGTCAGCCACGATCGCGGTGATCTTGTTGGCGCCGATGTCGATTCCGATCACGGTGGCCGCGCTGTCGTCGAAAACGAAGCGTCGGGCCGGCCTGCCTTTGACGTATTCCCCGGCTCCCCGCTGGTTCTCCAGTTCCTGGAGCCACCCGAGCCTGACCAGTTCGTCGCAGATGGAGATGACCGTGGCGCGGGAGAGCCCGGTGGACGCCATCAGTTCCGTGCCTGTCACCACTCCGGCGCCGCGCATGGCCTTGAGCATCGCGCCGGCATTGACCCGGCGGACGAGTTGGGTGGACGGAGCAGTTCCGGTCAGCATTCCGACTCCCGATGGATGAGGAAGCCGCCCATCGGAGTGACGGGACGGTGCATCTAAATTTAGTGCATAAATTTAGATGACAACACATTTCGTCCATCACTTGACGCTGTGGCGCCCATCACCCAACATTATCGATGGGTTATAAATTTATCACCTATCAAAAGTTGGGGACGAGGCCGCGGCCGGCCACTCCGCCATGGCATGGAAGCCATCCGGAGTTCCCGCGACGAAAGGACTACGGAGTCTGTGAAAGCAACGCGCAGGAAACGCCTGGCGGCGATGGTTTTGGGGTTGGCCCTCCTGGCCGGTCTCCTCTCGGGCTGTACCGGGGCACCAGGCAAGGAGACCATCCGCTTCACCTTCAGCAAGCGGGAGGCCATCGGCTTCATGACCAAGCTCGTCGCAGACTACAACGCCTCCCAGGACAAAACCGAGGTAGTACTGGACACCTCTGGCGTGGACGTCGTTTCGGCCAGCTTCGTCAGGGGCAACCCGCCGGACGTGGCCTTGGCGAACTACAACATGGAGACTTCCCGCTTCGTGCAAAGGGGAGCACTCAGTGACTTGTCCGGCACTGAAGCTGCCGGCCGTATCCGTGGGGACCTCCAGCCGCTTATGGACCAGTACGGTTCCTATCCCGGCCGCACCAGTGCATTGCCGTACTCGGTCATGGCGTCCTCGGTGATCTACAACAAGGAGATCTTCGCAGCGCACAACATCGCCGTGCCCAGGACCTGGAGCGAACTGATCGCAGCTTGTGAAGCCCTGAAGGCAGCGGGTGTCACCCCCTTCTACGCCACGTGGAAGGACGACTGGACGATTGCGCAAGGATGGTTCGACTACTCGGTGGGCGGCCAAGTGGACACCCTTGACTTCTTCAAGAAGCTCGACGCCGAAGGCACCCGGGTGGGGCCGGATTCATCGGCGTCCTTCCAAAAGGATTTTGACCAGCCCGTGGGGAAGATGCTGACGCTGGCGCAGAACTACGTCAACAAGGATGCCGCGAGCCGGGCGTACGGGGACGGCAACCTCGCGTTCTCCCAAGGCAAGGCGGCCATGTACCTGCAGGGGCCCTGGGCGTTCAGTGAAATTGCCAAGACGGCCCCCGGCATGGACCTGGGTACGTTCCCCTTGCCGATGACCGAGGACCCCCAGGATCTGCGCGTCCGCGTCAACGTCGACCTTGCGGCCTGGATCCCGGAAGCGTCACAGCACAAGGAAGCCGCGCGCGACTTCCTGGAGTACCTCTACCGTCCTGAAGTAATCGACTCCTACAACGCATCGCAGCTGGGCTTTGCGCCCACCAAGGATTCCGCCAAGGCCACCGACCCCCGGGTTGCGGGAATGGTGGAGTACTACGAGCAGTCCCGCGTGTACCAAGGCCCATCGGTGCTGGTTCCGCGCACCATCCCCATCATGAACTACACGCAGGCAATCGTCTTCGGCGCATCCCCTGCATCCACCCTCCGCACACTCGACGCAGATTGGGCGCGGCTGGCGTTCCGCCAGTAGTGCAGATTCCAGGGAGTCAGACACATGTCCAGCATGACCACGTCATCCACATCCACCACGTCCGGCCAAGGGCAAGCCCGCCGGCAAAAGGCCGGCCCCGCACTGTGGAGCAAGCGCCGGGTGGAACCCATCTTCTACTTCTTCCTGGTGCCGAGCCTGGTCCTGTTCACCCTGGCCATCACGGTTCCCGGCATTATCGGCATCTTCTTCAGCTTCACCGACTCCATCGGAATCGGGGACTGGGACTTCGTCGGCCTCACCAACTACATCGCGATCTTCAGTGATCCTGCCATCCTGCAGAGCTACCTGTTCACGTTCGGTTTTTCGATCGTCACGGTAATCGCCGTCAACCTGGTTGCCTTCCTGCTGGCTGTGGGACTGACCGCGCGCATCCGGATGAAGACAGCACTGCGGACGGTCTTCGTTATTCCGATGGTGGTCTCCGGCATCATCATCGCTTACGTCTTCAACTTCCTGTTCTCGAATTCCCTGCCCGCGGCCGGCGCTGCGGCAGGAATCCCGTGGTTGGAAAACAGCCTGTTGGCCAACCCGGACCGCGCTTGGATCGCGGTGGTGCTGGTGACTGCCTGGCAGGCCGTTCCGGGAGCATTGCTGATCTACATCGCGGGGCTGGTGGCCGTGCCGGGGGATGTCTACGAGGCCGCCGAGATCGATGGTGCCGGAAAGTTCCAGCAGCTGACAAGGATCACGCTTCCACTCGTTGCCGGCTATGTGGTAATCAACGTCATCCTCGGTTTCAAGGGCTTCCTGAACGCCTTCGACATCATTGTGGGGCTGACGAACGGTGGCCCGGGAACCTCCACCAGAAGCATCGCCATGACAGTGATTGCGGGCTTCAATGGCGGGGACTACGCCTACCAAATGGCCAACGCCACGATCTTCTTCGTGGTCGCCATCCTGATCTCTCTCCTTCAGCTTTCGCTGACTCGCGGACGGAACGCACTCTGATGACCACTCAAGCCACCCTCACCATTGATGACACCCAACGCGGGACCGGTACCCGGACCGACCGGCGGAAGAAAGCTGTTCCGTCCCCGGAGCGCGTCAACTGGCCGGCAACCACCATCCTTGTGCTGTGTGCGGTGACTGTCCTGCTGCCCCTGTATGTGACGATCTCAATGGCCTTCAAGACCCAGGGCCAGGCAGTGGACGGCAACGCATTTTCCCTTCCCGCACCGTTCAGCATTGACGGCTTCGTCCAGGCATGGACCTTGACGAATTTCCCGGTGGGCGCTGCGATGTCGTTGCTGGTCACGGCGGGGACCGTCGTGGCCACCATCGTCCTGGCTGCCTTTGCCTCATATGCAATCGTGCGCAACTGGGAACGCCGGTTCTTCAGGTACTCGTTCTTCTACCTGCTGGGTGCCATGTTCATTCCGTTCCCGGTGGTTGCCCTCCCGCAGATCCAACTCACGGGCCGCCTCGGACTGGACAACCCTTTCGGCGTCATCCTCTTGGCTACCATGTTCCAGCTGAGCTTCAGCGTGCTGCTCTTCACGGCGTTTCTGCGTTCAATCCCCATGGAACTTGAAGAGAGCGCCAGGATTGACGGAGCCACCACGTGGCAGACCTTTTGGAAGCTGATCTTCCCGCTCCTGGCACCCATGAGCGCCACAGTAGGGATCTTTGCCTTCCTCTATGCGTGGAATGACTTCATGATGCCGTCGCTGATCATTTCGGATCCGGCGCTGCAGACGCTTCCGGTCCGGCAAAACCTGTTCCAGACCCAATTCAGCAACAACTACCACGTGTCTTTTGCCTCGTACCTGATGGCGATGGCACCGGCAATCATCGCCTACCTTTTCACGCAGAGGTGGGTCATGGCCGGTGTCACCCAAGGCGCCGTCAAGGGCTAGACCAAATGTTGACCTTCCGCGACCGGCGTTTCATACTGGTCCCGGAGCTAAATTTAGATTCTAAATCAAAGGAGTTTCGTGAGCACCTCCGCCACTCAGGCACACCAAACCGACGCAGACCGCATGTCCGATCCCAACTGGTGGCGCCAGGCGGCTGTCTACCAGATCTACCCGCGTAGCTTTTATGACGCGAACGGAGACGGTCTGGGCGACATCAAGGGCATCACGGCCAAGGTTCCCTACCTGAAGGAACTGGGGATCGACGCCGTCTGGCTGAGCCCGTTCTATCCGTCAGCGCTCGCCGACGGCGGATACGACGTCGACGACTACCGCAACGTGGACCCGAAGCTCGGGACGCTCGAGGACTTCGACGAGATGGCAGCTGCCCTGCACGCAGCCGGCATCAAGATCGTGGTGGACATCGTTCCCAACCACTCCTCCGACCGTCACGAATGGTTCAAGGAAGCCCTGGCATCGCCCAAGGGCTCAGCGGCTCGCGAACGCTACATCTTCCGTGACGGCAAGGGCGAGAACGGCGAGTTGCCGCCGTCGGACTGGGACTCGGTGTTTGGCGGACCCATCTGGGAACGGATCACCGAACCCGACGGCACCCCGGGGCAGTGGTACCTGCACATCTTCGCCAAGGAGCAGCCGGACTTCAACTGGGAGAACCCGGAGATCCGGGAGGACTTCCTGAAGACCCTGCGCTTCTGGTCGGACCGCGGCGTGGATGGTTTCCGCATCGACGTAGCCCACGGCATGGCCAAAGACCTTTCCGAGCCGCTGCCCATGAAGGCGGACCTTGAGGCAAAGGCCCACGGCACCGACGGCTTCATTGACGGTTCCCACCCGTTCTGGGACCGCGACGAAGTCCACGAGGTGTACGCCGAGTGGCGCAAGCTTTTCAACGAGTACAACCCGCCGCGCACCGCTGTGGCCGAGGCCTGGGTCCACGAGTCCCGCCGTGCCCGTTACGCCAGCCCGGAAGGTCTCGGCCAGGCATTCAACTTCGACCTGCTGCAGTCCGACTTTGATGCCGCGTCGTTCAAGAAGATCATCACGGACAATCTGGTGGCCGCCAAGGAGTCCGGAGCTTCATCCACGTGGGTCTTCTCCAACCACGACGTCGTCCGGCACGCCACACGCTACGGCCTGCCCAAGGGTGGTTCCGTGGCGCAGGGAACCAACGCGGCGCAGGACATCACGGGCGGAGAGCCCAAAGGCCAGGACGGAAAAGGCTGGCTGCTTGCCGGCGCGCCGGCCGAGGAGCTCGACGTCGAACTCGGCTTGCGTCGCGCCCGCGCCGCGACGCTCCTGCTGCTTGCGCTTCCGGGCTCCGCTTACCTGTACCAGGGGGAGGAACTGGGCCTTCGCGAAGTAACGGAAATCCCCGACTCCGAACGCCAGGACCCGTCGTTCTTCAGGAACCCGGGCGTGGAGATCGGCCGCGATGGTTGCCGTGTCCCGTTGCCGTGGACTGCGGAGGGCTCCTCCTTCGGCTTCGGTACCGGCCAGGCGCACCTGCCCCAGCCCGAATGGTTCGCGGACTACGCCGTAGCAAAGCAGGAAGGCGTCGAGGGTTCCACCCTGGAACTGTACCGGCGGGCACTACGCCTGCGCAGTGAACTGCAAACGGATGAAGAACTCGAGTGGGTGGAGACCGGCAACGCCGAGGTGCTGCACTTCAGCCGGCCCGGCGGATGGCACACGGTCACGAACTTCGGCGGGGAACCGGTTGACCTGCCGGAAGGTGAGCTTGTCGTCGCAAGCGGTCCGTTGGACAACGGAAAGCTGCCGTCCGACACCACGGCCTGGATCGTTGCCAAGGCCTAAAGGAGCCACATTGACCAATGCGAACGGGCGGGGACGCCTCATCTATGGCTGCATGGGGCTCGGCGGTCCTTGGGACGGCACGTCCTACGGTGCTGCCGAGATTGACCAGGCCGCCGCCGTGATGGACGCTGCACAGGGCATCGGGATAAGCCTTTTCGACCACGCGGACATTTACCGCAACGGAAAGTCCGAGGCCGTGTTCGGCGAAGTCCTCGCCCGTTCGCAGGGTCTGCGCGAAAAGATCACGCTCCAAACCAAGTGTGGAATCAGGCTGGGGGAGCGGGGCCTGCAAACGCACTACGACCTGAGCCGTGAAGCGATTCTCGAACGGGTCAACGAAAGCCTGAAACGCCTTCAAACGGACTACGTGGACGTCCTGCTCCTGCACCGGCCGGATCCTTTGATGGACGCGCGCGAGGTAGCTGACGCCGTCGGGCAGTTAATGGCCGAAGGCAAGGTGCGGCAATTGGGTGTGTCCAACATGTCCGGCGCTCAGATCGCTTTCCTGCAGGATGCGCTGGAGACTCCCATCGTGGCCAACCAGCTTGAAATGAGCCTGCTTCGCAGCGACTGGCTGGAGAGCACCGTGCTGGTCAATCATCCCGGGGATGCGGGCTACAGCTTCCCGCATGGGACCTTGGAGTACTGCATGTCCCACGGGATCGAGCTGCAGGCCTACGGTTCCATGGCCCAGGGGCGTTATACAGGTGCGAAGTCCGGTGACCTGTCCCTGGCTGAGTCGGCAACAGCGACGATGCTCGAAGAACTGGCCGGCGTGCACGGCACAACCCCTGAATCGGTGCTGCTTGCCTGGCTGATGAAACACCCGGCCCGCATCTCGCCGGTGGTTGGAACGACCAATCCCGCCCGGATCACAGCGTGCGCCGACGCCGCCGCCGTGGCCAAGGACATGACCCGGGCCCAGTGGTATGGCCTGTGGACAACGGTGCGCGGAAGCAACCTCCCCTAACCCGGACTGACCTTAACCCGGACTGAGTCGCAGCCGGGATCGCTCCCGGCGTTCGGAACGATCCCGACTGCGACTCAGCCGGGTTAAAACAGCAACACATACAGGCCCCTACGAAACGGCAGGCGCAGTCACCGGAGCGACCACGGAGTACGTGCTTGAGTCGCCCTGGAGCGCCTGGCTCGGCTTGCCTTCGATGCTGAGCGGGATGTCACCGGCAATGGTCACCCGGTTGAGCTTGCGCGGCTGGCCGTCGTAGTTGTCCGGTGCGTAGTGCTGTGTGATGCGGTTATCGAATAGGACCACCTGGTTCGGCTCCCAATTCACCCGGACCACGTTCTCCGGACGTGTCACATACGCCTGCAGCAGACGGATGATGTCCTTCGATTCGGTGTTGGACAAGCCCACGATCCTGAGCCGTTGCGCGAAGCCCCCAATGAACAATCCGCGCTCGCCGGTCAAAGGGTGGACCCGCACTACAGGGTGGGCCGTCTCGAACTTCAGCCGGGTGAATTCCTTGCGGCGTTCCTCGGCGTTCTGGTGTTCCAGGTTCTTGGGCACCGAGTAGTCGTAATCGTTGGTGTGGATGGCCCACAGGGAATCGGCGAAGGTGCGCAGCTCATCGGGGAGGTCCTGGTACGCGCCGGCCGAGGACGCGATCAGGGTCTCGCCGCCATAGGCGGGCAGGTCGATGCTGCGCAACGTGGAAGCCTGCGGCGGGTTGACCACGAAAGTGACGTCCGTGTGCCAGTTGTTGGCCGAGCCGTTCTCGCTGTCCACGGGAAGGACGTTCTCTTCGCCCTCCACCGATGCCACTGTCGGGTGCGCCTTGGTGAGCGGGCCGAAGTGCGAAGCGAACTTCACCTGTGCCTCATCGCTGAGGATGTTCGCCTCCCGGAACACCAGCGCCTTGTGTTCGTTGAGCGCTGCCCGGATCTGCGCAACAGTGTCCTCGCTGAGGTCTCCGCTGATGTCCAGCCCGCGGATTTCGGCGCCGATGCGTGAACCGAGTTTGGCGAATTCGAGCTTGGTTTCGGTAATGACGGTCATGGTTCTGTTTCCTTACTTGTTGTGATGGTTGCGGCGGATGCCGCGGGGGTGGTTTCTAGGAAGCTGCGGCGCCCACGGCGGTCCGCCAACGGGAGAAGTGCCGTTCAAGTCCGACCAGCAGGAAGTTCACGCCGAGTCCCAGCAAGGACACCGTGAGGATGCCCGCGTACATGTCCGGGATCAGGAAGCTGCTCTGCGCGTTCACGATCAGGTAGCCCAAACCGGCCTTGGCGCCCACCATTTCAGCAGCAATCAGGACCAGGATGGACGCGGTGCCGGCCATGCGGATGCCCGTGAAGATCGTGGGAACGGCAGAGGGCAGGATGACCTTCTGGAACAGCCGGAAGCTGTTGAGTCCCAGCGACCGCGCAGCCCTGATCAGCAGCGGGTCCACGGTCTTCACACCGGCGATCGTGTTAAGGAGGACCGGGAAGAACGCAGCGTACGCCACGATGCTGATCTTGGATTCCTCGCCAATGCCCAGCAGCAGCGTGAACACCGGCAGCAAGGCCAGCGCTGCCGTGTTCCTGAACAGCTCCAGCAACGGGTTCAGCACCGAGTTCAGTCGTCCGTACCAGGCGATGAGGAGGCCCAGCGAAACGCCCGCCACCAGGGCCGCGCCGAAGCCGGCTACCGAGCGGGTCAGGCTGGCCGCGATATGGCCCTGGATGGTCCCGGATTCGAACAGCTTTCCCCACGCCAGCAGGACCTCATGCAGCGGAGGCAGGAACACCCGCGTCGATGGACTCGCCAAGTACGTCGGCCCTAGCTCCCACAGCGCCAGGAACGCCAGGATCGCTGCGGACTTCCACAAGCCCGAGCCCAGCGCCGCGGTGACCCGCCGGACCCGGCCGGCTGCCGGCGTCGAACGTTCCGTGTGGGGGTCCTGCGTGCGGGAAGGTGCGACGGCCTTCCTCGCACCGGTCACGACGCCGGCCTGGGGTGCCGCTTCTTTTTGCGTAAGCGTGGTGGTCATCAGGCTGCGCTCCTTTCGGGGATGGCGGCGGGTTCGTCAGGGGCGCTGCCGTCGGGCAGGATCTTGCGGTGGCCTGCGTCCTGTGCCCGGCGGACTTCGTCGTGCAGCAGGGTCCATACCTGATGGCGGTGCTCCACGAAGGCGGGGTGGGAACGGATGTCCTCGTCGCCCTCCCGGTCCGGGATATCGATGTCCACGATTTCCTTGAGGCGTCCCGGGCGGGCGCTGAGCACGGCAACGCGCTCGCCGAGGTACACGGCTTCGTCGATGCCGTGGGTGATGAACACGATCGTCTTGCCCGTGGCCTTCCAGATCCTGAGGAGCTCGTCCTGGAGTTGCTCGCGGGTCTGCGCGTCCAGGGCTGCGAACGGCTCATCCATCAGCAGCACATCCGGCTCGTAGGCCAGGCTCCGGGCGATGGCTACACGCTGCTTCATACCGCCGGACAGCTCGTGCGGGTAGCGGTCCTCGAAGCCCGCCAGGCCCACCAGCGCCAGGTACTCGCTGGCTTTCGCGGCGCGCTCACGGCGGTTCAGTTTCCTGCCATCCGGGCCGGCTCCTTCAAGCCCGATCGACACGTTGGCCGAGGCCGTGCGCCAAGGGAACAAAGCGTACTGCTGGAACACCACGGCCCGGTCCTTGCCCGGTCCGGTTACTGCCTTGCCGTCCACCAATACCTCTCCCGAGGTGGGCGTGGAAAGCCCGGCAAGCAGGTCCAGAAGTGTGGTCTTGCCCGAACCGCTGGGCCCCACCAGGGTCAGGAATTCGCCGTCGCGGACATCCAGGCTGAGGGAATCGATGGCTGTGAGCGTCGTCGCGGGAGTGGACTTCGAGGCCCGGACCGTAAATTGTTTGCTGACATTCCTGAGGCTGATCTTCGCGGTCATGGTCATCCCTTCTTCGCAGCGGCGAGATCGTTGAAGTCGTTGGTGTAGTACTTGGACGGCGTCAGCTTGTCCTTGACGATTCCGGCCGAGTTCAGCCACGCCTCCCACCGCGTGAAGTCCTGGTCCTGGATCACGCCTGCATCCGGCACGCCGGGGCTCTTCCAGAACTTCAGGTTTGCCGTGCTTTCGTTGCGTCCGCGGCTTTCGATGATCTTGGTGAACCGGGCAATGACTTCATCACGCGGTGTTTCCGCAGCCCACTTGATGGCCTTGGCAACGCCCGTGGTGAAGGTGCGTGTGGTGTTCGGGTTCTTTTCAATAAAGTCGCTGCGGAGGACGATCTGGCCGCCGGCGAAGTTGCCGAAAAGTCCAACATCGCTGAACAGGGACCGCAGGCCGCCGGCCTCAATGGCCCGGTCCTGGAGGACACCGCCCAGGGTGCCCGCATCCACCTGTCCGCGGCGGATTGCTTCTTCCGTGTCGTTGGGGGCCAAAGGAACCAGCTGGACCTGCTTGATCTCGTCCTGGCTCAGGCCGTTCTTGGTCAGGTAGCTGTTGATGACGGCTTCATGGTGGGCGCCAAGGGTGTTGACCGCGATCTTTTTTCCGATCAGGTCACGGGGTTCCTTGATGGAGCTGTCCGCCTTGACGTAGTAGCCGCTGAAGGTTTTCTCATCCGAACCGTAGTAGTTGACCACAGCCTTGACGGGGGCTCCGGCCTCGATCAGCTTGACTACCGCGCCGGAGAAAGCGCCGCCGAAGTCTGTCTGGTTCGTCGCAGCGGACTGGATGTCCTGGGGACCGCTGGTGGTGTTACCCACCCAGTCGAGTTTCAGGTCGCCCAGGTATCCGAGGTCTGCCGCCAGTTCGGGGAAAGTCACGTTGTTGGCCGAGCCCTGGTACCGAAGTTCTTTGACTTCGTTGCCAGGCTGGCCGCCTTGTCCGGCTTCGGCTGCACCGCCGCAGCCGCTCACCGTCAGCGCTAGTACGACGGCGGCCGCGACGCTCAGGAGGGGCAGATGCAGTTTCATGGGAGCTACTTTCGATGGGTTGGGGTGGGTTGGGTTGGGTGTCGGGTGAGCCGGCTAACGCAATGGCCGGGGACCTTGCGCAACGGCTTGGGAACGATGAAAGCCCATGGCGACGGCGTGTGGGAAGTGGCGCGGTAACGCCCGGAAACGCTGCGAAACAGCCCGAAACGGGGCGAAATCCTGAGCCACGTCCGGCAATCGGAGGACTCAAAGACGCCGTATTGAGTCCCGTGAACAACAGCGACAGGTGCGCCTGAAATGACTGGCGCGGACCGCCGTCGGACGTTCATACTGCGGGACTCCACAGTCATATGGGGTTTAGTTCGTATTGATCCTCACAAGGAGGCCGAATTCTTCGCCTAGCGGGCGGCAGGGCAGATACGGTAGATACATGACGTCTAGCATCGCCGCCGAATCCATTCGGCCCACCCGCAACATTCCCGCCGACATCGCCCGCTCATGGCTTCTTGTGAACGCGATGAAAACGGAGCTTTTCGACGAATCCGCGGGTTCGCGCGCTGACGCCATCATTCTTGACATCGAAGACGCCGTGGACCCGTCCCAGAAGGATGCTGCACGCGAGAACGTGGTGAACTGGCTGACCGCAGGTGGCCAGGCCTGGGTCCGCATCAACGATGCCACCAGCAAGTTCTGGGCCGACGACCTCGCAGGACTGCGCGGAACTCCCGGCTTGCTCGGCGTGATGCTGGCCAAGACCGAGTCCGCCGACCAGGTCACCGAGTCCTACCACCGCATGGACGGCAAGACTCCCGTTATTCCGCTGGTTGAGTCCGCCCTCGGCATTGAGGAAGCCAACAACATTGCCCGTGCGCAGGGAGCATTCCGGCTCGCGTTCGGTTCGGGCGACTTCCGCCGCGACACCGGCATGGCGGCCACCCCGGAAGCCATGGCGTACCCGCGGGCCAAGCTCGTCGTCGCCAGCCGCGTCGGCAACCTGCCGGGACCGATCGATGGCCCCACCGTCGGCACCAACCACCCCATCCTGCGCGAGCAGACCGGCATCACCGTGACCATGGGCATGACCGGCAAGCTTTGCCTGGCCATTGACCAGACCACTGTGATCAACGAGGTCATCAGCCCCACGCCGTCCGACGTCGCCTGGGCCACCGACTTCATGAACGACTTCGAAGCCAACGGCCGCGTGATCCGCGACGGCTCCGACCTCCCGCGCCTGGGCCGCGCCGAGAAGATCATGAAGCTCGCCGTCGCCTTCGGAGTCCAGCCTTCGCTGTAGGCATGCCGGTCAGGTAGATATGCTCGTCCACGGAGTCGTTTGGGACTCGTCCTCTGCGGCGTTGCGGCTTTGGTCGCCGGAGTCGGAGTTCACTGATGTTGCGTTGGCCCGGGGCTCAGCCTTGGGCCTGCGCGTTTCCCCCGGTTTGTGGTGCCTGGGCCACAGCAAAGTCCACGGCCCGGGTGAGCGCACGCACGTTCCCTGCCCCAGCGGCTCTCCTGCCGAACGGGGCCAGCAATGCGGGAGCTGCTTCGCCCGCGATGATTCCCGGCTGATGCACGACTTCCACCGGGGCGGCTCCGTTCCCACGGGCCTCCGCGCGTACCTGATGCAACCGCATTGGCTCTACGTGGCTACCTTCGCGAACGGGGCTACCAAAATCGGTACCGCGTCGGCGCCGCGCAAATGGAACAGGCTCGCGGAGCAGGGAGCGGTTCACGCTTCCTACGTGGCCCATGCCGAAGATGGCCGTGTTGTCCGGGTCCTGGAGGACCTTGTGACCCGCGAGCTCGGCCTCGTGCAGCAGGTCCGTTCCGCTGCCAAGGTGGCCGGACTCGTGGAGCCGCGCGACGCCGTCGAGCTTTCAGCCGTGAACCGGCAGCACGCCGGGCGCGTGCGCAGCTTGCTGGGCGGGCTGGCCATGACCGGTTTTGCCGTTGTGGAGGAAGAGTGGGACAGGCCCGCCCTGGCCGACACCCTCTGCACTGTCCGTCCCGGCGGCGTGCGTCACCGCTACCCGGCAACGTTCGACGACGGCGGGCACGGTCTGCGGATCCACTCACTGTCCGGATCTATCGCCTTGGCGGGCCTGCCGGACGCTGCAGGCAACGAGGTCGAGGGCAGCTTCGTTGCCGACCTGGGCGCCTTGAAGGGCCGCAAGATCGAATTCGGTCCGCACACGACCGAGATCCCGGCCTTGCAGGACTCGCTCTTCTGACCTTCCGTTGCGGCGAGGGGCGACATCCCGACCCTAAAAAGGGCTTCTTTCCCTTGAAAGCCAACCCCTCGCACCCACCCCGCTAGACTTGGACGGTGCTTGAACAATTCTGGGCCACCGCCTCCACCTCCTACAAAGCGCTGGTTTTCAGCGCCATGGGGCTGATCGCTGTGGGACTCATCCTGTCCATTGTTGGGAACACCACAGGGAACCAGGCGCTGGCCATGGCCTCTTTGCCCGTGATCGGTGTCGGCTTGATCCTGCACGTCACCGGAATGGTGGTCCGGGGCCAGAAGATCCGCAAGAGCTACAAGAAGTAGCGTGCCCGCGGTTTTCACGCTGCCCGGGAAGCCGCCGCCCGATAGGGTTGGACCATGAGTATCAATCCGGACCTGCAGGGCCGCAGCTACCCTGCCGCAGAGGTTTACGACGTCGGCCGTGAAAAAATCCGCGAGTTCGCCAAGGCCGTGAAGGCCACCAATCCGGCGCACTTCGATGTTGAGGCAGCAAAGGCCCTGGGCCACAGCGACCTCGTGGCACCGCCAACGTTCGCCATTATTGTCGCCCAACGTGCCGATGCCCAACTGGTTGAGGATCCCGAATCGGGCATCGACTTCTCCCGGGTGGTCCACGCCGACCAGCGGTTCACGCACCACCGCGCGATCGTTGCCGGCGACCGTCTGGTAGCCGAGCTGCATGTCGACGGCGTCCGGGCCATGGGTGGGGGAGCGATGATCACCACACGCTCCGAAATCTCCACGGAAGCCGGCGAGAAGGTCGCCACCACCACCTCGTCCATTTTGGTCCGCGGAGAGGGACAGTAACCATGAGCCACACATTCGAAGAACTCAGCGTTGGCCAGGAGATCGGCACGCGGAGCATTCCCGTCACCCGCCAGGACCTGGTGAAGTACGCAGGAGCGTCGGGGGACTTCAATCCCATCCACTGGAACGAAGCCTTCGCTACCTCCGTGGAACTCCCGGGCGTCATCGCCCACGGCATGTTCACTATGGGCGCCGCAGTCCAGTTGGTGAGCGACTGGGCCGGCGACCCTGCCGCCGTCGTCGATTACCAGACTCGCTTCACCAAGCCCGTCCTGGTCGCCGACACAACCGGCACGGATGAGGCCGGCGCTGTCATTGACGTCACCGGCGTGGTGGGAGCGCTCGACGCCGATGCCCGCACCGCCCGCATCGACCTCACCGTGGTAGCGGCCGGACAGAAAGTCCTCATGAAGTCGCAGGCGGTTGTGAAGGTCTCTTGAACCAACAGAACACCACCCCACACGGCAGCAAACCGAGCGCCACTGCGACTGCGATGTTGCGGTGGCGCGCCGCTGTTCTGGCGTCCTATGCTGCCAGCGGGGTGGCCTTCGCTACCTGGGTGTCCCGGCTGCCGGCCATCCGGGACGGCCTGGACCTGACTCCGGGCGGCATCGGGCTGCTGCTGATGTGCATGACGGTGGCGTCCTTCATCTCGATTTCAGCCTCGGGCCTCATCGTGCTTCGGCTCGGTCCCAAGCTCACCACGAGAATCGGCAGCTGCATGGTGGGGGCGGGGCTGGTTGTGGTCGGCATCGGGACCTCGCTTGCCGCCAATCCGTTAGTGGTTGCCGCAGGACTGGTGGTCCTCGGCCTGGGTACGGCAAGTTGGAATACTGCGTCCAATGTCGAGGGTGCGGCGCTTGAACGCGAACTTGAACGGCACATCATGCCGCACCTGCACGGCGCGTTCAGCCTGGGAACCGTGGCTGCGGCGGGCTTCGGGGCCTGGGCAGCTGCCGTGCACATGCCGGTGTTCTGGCACTTCCTGATTTCCGGCTTCGTGGTGACGGCCTCGGTGGTGACTGCCGGCTTCTGGTTCCGCTCGGAAAAGACCGCCCAAGCCACCTCTAAATTCAGCCCCCACGAGACCGATACCTTCCGGGACCCCTCCACGGGCCCGCTGCCTGTTATTACTCCAACGCCGGCCGGCCAAGAGGGCGGCAAGGCAACCGCACCGCTGGACAACAAACGGCTTGTGGCCCTCGCATGGCGTGACCGCCGGACGCTGCTGATCGGAGTCCTTGTCCTTGGCCTGGCTTTGGCTGAGGGTGCGGCGGGTGACTGGGTGGCTCTGGCACTGGCAGACGGGCACGGCCAAAGCGACGCAGCGGGCGCCGTAGGTTACGGGGTGTTCGTGACGTTCATGACCATCGGCCGCTTCACGGGGACGGTCATCCTCGACCGGTTCGGGCGGGTGCTGGTGATGCGCTGGTGCTCGGCCACCGCCGTCGTGGGTCTTGCGCTTTTCGTGTTTTCGCCGGTTCCGTGGCTTGCGTTCGTTGCGCTGGCGGTGTGGGGACTGGGCGCTTCGTTGGGCTTCCCCGTCGGAATGTCTGCTGCCGCCGATGATCCCGTTCATGCCGCCGCCCGTGTCTCCGTAGTGTCAACCATCGGCTACGGGGCGTTCCTGTGCGGTCCTCCGCTCCTTGGATTGCTGGCAGAGCACTTCGGCATCCTCCATTCGCTGCTGGCCCCTCTGGCGCTGTTGGTGGTCAGTTTCTTCCTGGCACCCCTGGCGGGCAAGCAAAAGGCCTCGTCGGTGGAGCCGGCCGATGCCCGTTAGGCTTGATTGGTGACCCAGATGCTTCTTTCAGACTTGACCACAGCAGCCGTCGGCGGCCCCGCAGGGAACTACATTGAAGCCCGCACCGAAGCCGAAATCATCGACGCCGTCCGCTCGGCAGACGCCGCGGGAGAGAAACTCCTGATCATTGGCGGCGGGTCCAATCTGCTGATCTCCGACGACGGTTTCCCCGGCACCGTGGTAAAAATCGCTTCCGAGGGCTTTACCGTGAACTCCGAGGACAGCTGCGGCGGTGTCTCCGTGGTGGTACAGGCGGGCCACAACTGGGATGCGCTGGTGGAATATTCCGTGCTGCACGCGTGGTCAGGCTTGGAGGCGTTGTCCGGCATCCCGGGTGCCACGGGCGCCACCCCGGTGCAGAACGTTGGCGCGTACGGCGCGGACGTGTCACAAACCATTGCCGCGGTCCGGACGTGGGACCGGGAGCGCAACGCTGTCCAGACCTTCACCAATTCCGAGCTGAAGTTCGGCTACCGTGACTCAATCCTGAAGCAAACCACTGTTGAGGGATCGCCGCGCTACGTGGTCCTGACCGTGGAGTTCCAGCTGCCGTTGGGCCGGATGAGCGCCCCGGTCCGCTACGCGGAATTGGCCCGGGCGCTGGGCGTAGAGGCAGGCAAGCGTGCCTACTCGAACGACGTCCGCCGGGAAGTCCTGCGGCTCCGGGGATCCAAGGGCATGGTCCTGGACGCGTCCGATCGCGACACCTACTCCACGGGTTCCTTCTTCACCAACCCCATTGTCCCCGCCGACCAGGCGGCAGGGCTGCCGGAGAATGCCCCCAAGTATCCGGCCGGTTCAGACGGCCTGGTGAAACTCTCCGCTGCGTGGCTGATCGACCAGGCCGGATTCGGCAAGGGCTTCGGGCTGGAGGAGACCAGCGTTTCCGGGGGGAGGGCTTCCCTGTCCACCAAGCACACCCTGGCCATCACCAACCGAGGCTCGGCCTCCACGGAGGATATGCTCGCCATCGCGCGCGAGGTGAGGGCTGGCGTCGTCGAACGCTTCGGCATTGAACTGCACCCGGAGCCGCTGCTGATCGGCGCCAGCCTCTAATCCCCTCGCGTGTTCCCGCGAGGGGCAAGCTTTCGGGTGTATAGGGCGTGGCTTAGGGTTGAGATCCCGCCCCTCGGCGCGTGTGGGCTAGCGTGTGCGGCGTTCGGCGATTGGCAGCACCTTGTTGAGCAGCAGGAACGTGAGTCCGCAGCTGACCGATCCCAACAGGAAGATCTGGCTGAACGCGATGCTTTGCGGCGACGGGCCGCTGGGCATGAACACGCCGGCCGTGGCGAATCCCACCAAGCCGAGCAGCAGCACGATCGCTCCGAGGAGGAAGCTGCGGACCTGCGCTGCGGCGGCGGGGTAGTACCAGGGTTCCGGGGCGTCGTCGTGGCGATCCGCAAGGGGCTGGCTGGCCGCTGCCGTTCCGATCAGCAGCGCCGCCGCAGCGGTTGCCACCAAGCTCACGGTCTGGATGGCTTGCATGGAGGGGGAGAGGCTTACTCCCGTTCCCACCGCCACGATCAGCCCGGAGCCAAGTCCCACGAGCGTGCAGAACCAGCCGGCGGTTGCCAGCCACCGGCTCAATGGCCGCACAAACGGAGCGAGATCACCAAAAAGCATGAATTCATCCTAGGAGCCGCTGCTGGGTGACGGCTGGGAGGCGCGGCAAGGTTCCCTGTACTTGCCGGTCCTTTTAGGATGAAGCATGCCTGCACCCCTCACCCCGCGCGTCCTGGGCCGCTTGCGGCTCGCTGCCCAAGGCCTGTTGGGTAACGGCCTTCCGACCGTCCCCGCTGCCGTCCGTTGGATGACCGCCCTGCAGGCACAGGACCTTGGCGCTGCGCTGTGGGCGGTGGGGCAGCGGGTTCCCGGTATTGCGGCATCCGACGTCCGTGCGGCCCTCGACGCCGGGACGGTGGTGCGTTCGTGGCCGATGCGCGGCACGTTGCATCTGCTGGCACCAGAGGACCTCCGTTGGATCCTGGGCATCACCAGTGGCCGCTTGATGAACATGGTGGCCGGGCGCCACCGGGAACTTGCCATCACGCCCGACGACATAGCCCACTGCCGGGACATCGCCTTCACAACTTTCGACACGCTCAAGGCCGAAGGCGCGCCGGGCGCAAGCCGCGAGCAGCTTTTCCTTGCGTTCGAGGAGGCCGGCCAGCTCACCAAAGCCCAACGCGGCATCCACCTGCTCGGCAGCCTCTGCCAGCGTGCATGGCTGGTTCAGGGGCCCATGGCGGTGTCCAACGGCAAGGTGGGCGTGCAGCAGCTGTTTGTGCCTTTCGATGAATGGATCCACCAGTCACGGGAGCTGGACAGGGAGGAAGGCATCGCTGAGTTGCTCTTCCGCTATCTGAGGAGTCGCGGGCCGGCCACCATCAAGGATTTCTCGTGGTGGAGCCAGATTCCCTTGAAGGAGGCGCGGGCTGCCCTAGATACAGTCCGGGACGGCCTGGTTGAGCTGGAGTCCGGCGGCACCAGCTACTGGCTCTCGCCGGAGTCAGCTGCAATGCTCGACGACGGCGTCCCCGGCTCGCGCTCGTTGCTGGCTCTTCCCGGGTTCGACGAATACCTGCTCGGCTACCAGGACCGGAGCCTGGTCCTTGCCCCTGAATTCGCGGAGTTGGTGGTCCCGGGAAAGAACGGCGTGTTCAAGCGGATCATCGTCTCCGGGGGTGAAGTGATCGGGACTTGGGCGAGGACGGCGAGTGGCAAGACCATCGGAGTCGAGCCTGAGCCGTTCGCGGGGACGTTGGGGCCGGCGGCGGAACGGTCGTTCCAGGCACAGGGCCGGGCCTACCTGAAGTTCATGGCCGGCTGACCCGTTTCTGCGGGCGACGGCAGAACGTCGAAACCCGCTGTTCCGTTGCGGGAAAGCAGCGGAACAGCGGGTTTCGAACGAGAGGCGGAGAAGCCTAGAGCTTGCCCGTCACAATGTTGAGCATGCGGCGCAGGGGCTCGGCTGCGCCCCACAGGAGCTGATCGCCCACGGTGAAGGCGCTGATGTATTCCGGACCCATTTCGAGCTTGCGGATACGGCCCACGGGGATGTCCAGCGTGCCTGATGCCGCAACCGGGGTCAGGTCTGCCATGGAGGCTTCCTTGGTGTTCGGAACAACCTTGGCCCACTCGTTGTCCTTGGCCAGGAGGTTTTCGATCTCCGTCACAGACAGGTCTTCGCGCAGCTTCAGCGTGAGGGCCTGGGAGTGGGAACGCATGGCTCCGATGCGGATGCACAGGCCGTCCATGGCGATGTGGTCTTTGCCCGCGGTTCCGGTTCCGGTGCCGAGGATCTTGTTGGTCTCGACGCCGGCCTTCCACTCTTCCTTGGACTGGCCGTTGCCGAGGTCGGCGTCGATCCAGGGAATCAGCGAGCCCGCGAGCGGAACGCCGAACTGCGTGGCGTCAACCCCGGTGCGCTGGGTGGCAAGCACTTTGCGGTCGATCTCCAGGATGGCCGATGCCGGGTCGTCCAGTTCGCTGCTGACCTCGTTGTTGAGGGTGCCGAACTGGTTGAGGAGTTCGCGCATATGGCGCGCGCCACCGCCTGAAGCGGCCTGGTACGTCATGGACGTGCCCCACTCCACGAGGTTGTTCTTGAACAGGCCGCCGAGGCCCATGAGCATGCAGGAGACCGTACAGTTTCCGCCGATGAAGTCCTTCACGCCGCCGGAGAGTCCGGCGTCGATGACGTCGCGGTTGATGGGGTCCAGCACGATGATCGAGTCATCGTTCATGCGCAGGGTGGAGGCAGCATCGATCCAGAGGCCGTCCCAGCCGCGGCTACGGAGTTCGCCATGGACCTGCTTGGTGTAGTCGCCGCCCTGCGCGGTGACAATAATCGGCAGCTTGGCAAGCGTCTCAATATCGAACGCGTCCTCGAGCTTGCCTGCCCCCTCTGCAAAGGACGGGGCGGCACCTCCTGCGTTCGAGGTGGAGAATAATACCGGGTTGATGTTGGCGAAGTCGTTCTCTTCCTGCATGCGCTGCATCAGGACTGAGCCGACCATGCCACGCCAACCGACCAGTCCAACGGACGGATTAGCTGCTGTAGTCATTCACCAAGTCTAAACTTTCGAAGCAAAGTGCCGCTGTTGGTTACGTCACGCACGCGAAGCACGACGCCGGCACCCGCCACAGTGATGCTGCTGACTCAGTCGCGGGGAGCCGGCAGTGCGTCCGACTCCTGCAGCAGGGCGGCCTTGCGCTTGCGCAGGGCAAAGAAAGCACCGAAGGTGAACACCTGCGTCACGACCACCAGGACGATGATTCCAACGATCTTGTTGCCGCCCAGGATCATGGTCAGGCCAACAATGGCTGAGAGCAGGGCGAAGAGCGGCAGCAGCATGTAGCCCAGTACGAACAGGGTTTCGGGTTTTTTCAGCATGCTTAGTCTTCCTGGCTTTTCTGGTTTGCGTTCCGGCGCCATGTAGTGAACCGGTAGTTGGTGCCGTTCTTGGCGGTGAGCCACCCTTCGGCGGGCGCCATGGTGTCAAAGGTCCAGTCATCGCCGAGTTCGGGCGCGTAGGTGTCACCCTCCACATCGGTGTCGATGATGGTGATGACCGCCAGGTTGGCGATACCCATGGACTGGCGGTAGATGTCGCCACCGCCGACAATCCACACCTTCTGGCCTCCGGGTGCAAACTGGGATTCCAGCAGTGCCTCGTCCAGGGAGGAAACCACGACGGCGCCCTGGGCCTCGGGCGTGGATGCCCACTTTTCGTTGCGGGTCACCACGATGTTGGTGCGGCCCGGGAGGGGACGGTATTTTTCCGGGAATGATTCCCAGGTCCGCCGGCCCATGATGACGGGGTGCCCGGTGGTGATCCGGCTGAAGTGCTTCATGTCTTCAGGCAGGTGCCACGGCATGGTCCCGTCCTTGCCGATGACGCCGGACTTGGTCTGCGCCCAAATCATGCCGATGCCGGTCATTCTGGCAGCGGTTTCCTGCGTGAAGATGACGCCGGGAAGCTGGGCCGGATCCTCGGAGGAAGGAGCGCTCATACCGCGATCGGTGCCTTGATGGTGGGGTGGTGGCGGTAGCCGACCACCTCGAAGTCGTCAACGGTGTAGTCGAAGATGGAGTCCGGCTTGCGGAGGATCTTCAGCTGCGGGTACTCGTACGGTTCACGGCTCAGCTGCTCCGCGACCTGCTCCACATGGTTGTCGTAGACGTGGACGTCGCCCCCGGTCCACACGAATTCGCCGGGTTCGAGGCCAAGCTGCTGGGCCACCATGAGCGTCAGGAGCGCGTAGGAGGCGATGTTGAAGGGGACACCCAGGAAAGTGTCGGCCGAGCGCTGGTACAACTGGCAGGAGAGCTTGCCGTCGGCAACGTAAAACTGGAAGAACGCGTGGCACGGCGGCAGCGCCATGTCCTTGAGTTCGGAAACATTCCATGCGGAGACGATGTGGCGCCGGGAGTCCGGGTTCGCGGCGAGGCTCTTCATCACTTCGGAGATCTGGTCGATGTGGCCGCCGTCGGGGGTGGGCCAGCTGCGCCACTGCACGCCGTAGACGGGGCCGAGTTCGCCGTCCGCGTCCGCCCACTCGTCCCAGATGGTCACTCCCTGGTCCTGCATCCACTTCACATTCGAATCCCCGCGCAGGAACCACAGCAGTTCCACGGCCACGGACTTGAAATGGACCCGCTTGGTGGTGATGAGAGGGAAGCTCCCGGCGAGATCGAACCTCAGCTGGCGGCCGAAAACGCTGCGCGTTCCGGTGCCGGTGCGGTCCGATTTGTGTGTGCCGTTGGCCATGACGTCGCGCAGGAGGTCTTCATACGGGGTGGGAATCACGGTTCAAGCTTACTTGTACCGTGCCCATTAACCGCCAGCCGTCCACGAAGAAGATCAATGAGCGTTGCGTCACCCACACCCGCGTCGCGGGCGGCCAGGATCAAGCCGTCGACGGCGGCGATCACCGCAGCGTCTCCGCCCGCCACACGGTGCGGCGCCCGAGGCGGCCCGACGACGACAGTGCCGTTCCGGCGTCGTGATTCGATGACGCCGGACAGCTCAAGTTCCTTGTAGGCACGCGCCACCGTCCCTGCGGCGATGCCGAGGTCCGCGGCCAGGCTGCGCACTGTTGGCAGGCGGTTTCCAGGTTCCAGGACCCCGACGGCGATCAGGGAGCTGAGCTGCCGGCGGATCTGTTCGTAGGGCGGAACCGGATCTGCGAGGTCGATGGAGATTCCGGCGGTCATGGCGTCGGCTGGTTCTGCTTGGGTTCGGTGCCCCTGGGAATCGCCCGGAAAAGGCTCCGGACAGGCGTAACCGCGACGACGACGGCAATGACTGCTACAACGACTCCTGTCATGTACACAGGACTCGGTCCCAGCTGATTGAAAGCCGGGAACAATGTTCCCCATGCTTCGGCGTTGCCAAGCATCATCACCGCTGAATGTGCCAGAAGGAATGCTGCCAGGGTTCGGACAATCCGGTACATCGAAATGGCGCGCAGTGCGGCATCAAGCCCTCTCTCGTCCCCCACTTCAGGAAGACCTCGACGACGGCGCGTGGCCAGGATCGCGGCAGCGCCCATCAGTCCGACCCCCATCGTGAGAAAGAGGTTGGCGGGCCAGGCGGGTGGGCCGACCAGGAGTGATTGGCCTGTACCTGTAAGGACGAGCGTTACCGCAAAGACCGTGGCCGAAACAATGCTGAAGGTGAGCAACCCCTTGGACACCGGCTGCCGCGGCCAACCGAGGGGCACCTCCGGGTGGCCATAGTTGCGGGCGATCAGTAACTCGCCTGCGGCAATGGTGAGCAGGACCAGGACGGCAGACACGGTGACGACAATCGCCGGGGCAAGGGAGCGCTGGCCTTCTACCGGAATGAAACCGAACCAGAACACCAGTGTCACAAGCGGCAAGACGGCAGCGACTCCCAGGACCGCTCCGAGGGAAACGCTGAGTTTTGCTGCGCCGTGGGTGCGGGGATCGGCGCGGAGAGCAGTGCCGCTGATGGCTTTCGCCGATGCCTGAAGCGAAGGAAGGACCGGCACCTTCCACCACCACATGACCAGCAGCACAGCCATGTTGACAAGACCCAAAACGTTGAACCACGACGATTGCCACGTTGCCCCAGGCGTCGGGAGGGCGGCAAAATTTCCCGCGATGCTGGCGAGGCCTGCGGCGATGGTGGCAACGGTCCGCAGCAGCCTGTTGGCTGCAATGGCTCGAAGCGTGCGGTTGTCGTCACTGCTTAGCGTCTCCAGTTGGCGCCGTCGTGCGATGAGTACCAGGACGAGCCAGGTCCCTGCAACCAAAACCACTAAGGCGCCACCAAGCCACCCGGCAAGTTCCGAACCCGCGATCCTTCCATCCTGGCCCTGGCCTGTGTAGACCGTCGTTCCTATTGATGATGGGGGAGCGGGGACGGGAAGCACCGGAGCGTGAGCGGGCAGGGCTGCAATCGAGACTATGGCGGTACCGGCATAGGCAACGATCACGACTGTTGTCCAGGCGAGTTTCGCCGGGAGGAAATCGCGGATCCTGCGGACGGTGAGTTCAGCGTACCTGTGCGGGGATTTGGGGGCCGGGTAGCTCCACTGACCCAAGGCATGGACCACCAAGGACGCGGCGATCGGCCAAGCCAGGGCCGCCAGGAGGTCTTCCGAGGTGAAGGGCGCATTTGATGAGGTCGGACTGGCCCGGATCACACCCGCGCTCATGGCTCCTTGCAGGGAGCTGGCCATCCAGCCAATGATGCCGACCCACAGGCCGTGTGATGCCACAGAGGTGGCGTCGGGCTTGGACCACACTTGTACCCGCAGGAACAGGTACACCAAGACGGCGCCCACGACGGGCCCCACCAAAAGCAACGGCGGCACATCAAAGGACACGGTAAAGACCCCCAAGTCTTAGAAACAATGTGTCAAGTATTTGATACAAAGACTTGGGAGTCAACCGTGCCGGTACCTAGTCGTCGAAAGGCTTGACCTGCTCCACGGAAACTATCTTCCGCTCGGATCCCCGCGCCACCTGGCACACGATGACCTCACCCGGCGAAAGAAAGGGATCCGCGGAGGGGAGGACTGCGCGCAGGTTTTGGGGCATGTGCTGCCCCAGTTGCTTCAGTGCGGTAGGCAGGGCGGGCCTGTGCGTGCAAACGGCTATGGGCAGTTGCTTGTCGAACAAGGCCTCGATGGCTGCAGCCGTCTTTTTCGGAGAACGCTGATGGTGGTGCTCGGTGAGCGCCTCCACCAACTTGACCTTCGCCCCCGACGCTTTCGCATAGGGCGCTATGGTTGCCACGCAGCGGGTCCATGGACTGGTCACCAGGCGCTGCGGTTTCCAGACGTCAAGAAGCCGCTGCACCGCAATGGCCTGCCGCTGGCCAGTGGCCGCCAAGGGACGGTCACCCTCGGCCTTGGTCCAGGACGATCGCGGCTTGGCTTTTGCATGACGGATCAGGATCAAAGGCCACGTGTCGAGTTCACCCCGGACGTGTGCCTTCTCCAGATATTCCAAGGGCTTCACGTCCGTGGGATTGCTGAGGAATGACGCCGCCCGGTCAGGGCTGCACCACATCACGCTGTCCACTTCCTTGCCATCGGGACGGAGCGGTTCACCGTTGACTTTGGCGGCCCAATACTGGACCACCTTGAGGCCCGCCGACACGTGATAGTGGATGGCCGGGAGGGGAATCCCCAGCGGTGCCCGCAGGCCAATCTCTTCCCACACTTCACGGGCAGCGCATTCCGGAACCGTTTCGCCGGCGTCGAGCTTTCCCTTGGGCCATGACCAATCGTCATAGCGGGGCCGGTGGATCAACAGAACCTCCAAGGCACCCTTGTTGAGGCGCCACGGGATGGCGCCGGCAGCGACGACGGCTACCGGCTCGCCGGGGTGGTCTGTCTGGTCCTCCACGGGGGTATCGCTGTTCAAATCTTCCTTACCTCCGTGCCGACGCACGCTGGCGCGAACGCGACTCCAACAGCCAGGACTGCATGTCCAGCAACGGCTTGCCATCGGCATCCAGGTGGTGCCTGGTCCAGTGCCCTTGGTTATCCAAGTGCCAGCTGGCCGTTCCGTCGTCAACATAGCGGCGCATCAGATCCATGACCGTGGTGATGTCCTCCTTGCTGGACAGCTGCACCAGGGCCTCCACGCGGCGGTCCAGGTTGCGGTGCATCATATCGGCGGAACCGATGTACACCACGGGATCGCCGCCGTTGCCAAAGGCGAACACCCGCGAGTGTTCAAGGAAGCGGCCAAGGATGGACCTGACCGTGATGTTCTCGCTGAGGCCGGGAACACCGGGGCGGAGGGAGCAAATGCCACGAACCACGACGACCACCTTCACGCCCGCCTGGGACGCGCGGTACAGGGCGTCGATGATGGCTTCGTCAACCATGGAATTGACCTTGATCTGCACCAGGCCGGGAATGCCGGCACGGGCGTTGCGGATTTCAGTTTCAATCCGCTCCACCAGGCCGGCCCGGACGGAGCGCGGTGCCACCAGCAGCCTCTTGAAGGTGGACTTCGGCGCATAGCCGGACAGCTGGTTGAAGAGCTTGGAAAGGTCTTCGCCCACCTGCTCGTTGGCGGTCAGCAAACCGAGGTCTTCGTAGTAGCGGGCCGTGCGCGGGTGGTAGTTGCCCGTGCCAATGTGGCAGTAGCGGCGGAGGCCATCCACTTCCTGGCGAACCACCAGGGACAGCTTGCAGTGGGTTTTCAGGCCGACGATGCCGTACACAACATGGACACCGGCCTGTTCCAGCTTGCGCGCCCAGGAAATGTTGGCTTGCTCATCGAAACGGGCCTTGATCTCCACCAGGGCCAGAACCTGCTTGCCAGCCTCCGCAGCGTCGATCAGCGCGTCCACGATCGGGGAGTCACCGGACGTCCGGTAAAGAGTCTGCTTGATGGCCTGGACCTTGGGATCCGCTGCGGCCTGTTCGAGGAACGCCTGGACCGAGGTGGAGAAGGAGTCGTAGGGGTGGTGCAACAGGATGTCCCTGCGGCGCATTGCCGCGAAGACATTCGCCGCCTTGGAGGTCTCGGACTCGTTGAGGTAGCGGGATGTGTGCGGGACGTGTTTCGGGTAGTGGAGATCGGCACGGTCGATGCCGCTGATCGCGGAGAGCCCCCGCAAGTCCAGCGGCGCGGGTACGGAGTACACCTCGGACTCCTCAACACCCAGTTCCCTAATGAGCAGGGCCTTGATGTTCGGGTTGATGTCCGTGGTGACTTCCAAACGCACGGGAGGGCCAAAACGGCGTCGCAGCAGTTCCTTCTCCAAAGCCTGCAGGAGGTTCTCGGCGTCGTCCTCTTCAACTTCCAGGTCCTCGTTGCGGGTCACCCGGAAGGTGTGGTGTTCCAGGACCTCCATGCCCGGGAAGAGCTTGTCCAAGTGGACAGCTATGACTTCTTCCAAAGCGATGAACCGGGCAACGCGGCCGGGAATGGCACCTGCGCGAGGCCCGTCCACGGAGATCAGGCGGGGCAACTGGTCCGGAACCTTGACGCGGGCGAAGAGCTCCTTGTCACTGATCGGGTTGCTGACGATCACGGCCAGGTTCAGGGAGAGGCCCGAAATGTACGGGAAGGGGTGGGCAGGATCCACGGCCAGGGGAGTCAGGATGGGGAAGACCTTCTCCTGGAACATGACGCTGATCCGCTGCCGGGCATCCTCGTCCAGCTCATGCCAATGCATGAGGTGGATGTGTTCGTAGGCCAGGGCCGGCCGGATTTGCTCGGCAAAAACGCGGGCGTGGCGTTCCTGCAGCTTGTGGGCCTCTTCACCGATCTGCTCCAGCACCTCGATGGGGCTGAGCCCCGCGGGGGAGGGGACAGCCAGTCCGGTGGCGATACGGCGCTTGAGGCCGGCCACGCGGACCATGAAGAACTCATCCAGGTTGGAAGCGAAGATCGAGAGGAAGTTGACGCGCTCCAGCAGGAACAGATCGGGATCCTCGGCAAGCTCCAGCACTCGGGAGTTGAAGGCAAGCCAGCTGAGCTCGCGGTCCAGGAAGCGGTCCGGGGAGATGTCGCCTTCGGGTTCCAGACTCGGCGCGAATTCGGGAATATCGATGCGGTCCTGGGTGGCCCGCGAGGCCGGCACTTCAGACGATCCGAAGCGCGGAGGCAGTGTCGCCCCCTTAGAGGTGGATCCGGCGATGCCGACGGGGTCCGGCTGCATGGGGCTCTCCTAAGCTCAGGACTGGGTTTCCTCCCACATTACAAGCAATCGCGGTGTCCGAATCCAATGAGCCGCCGCCTTTCCCTGCGGTGATCGCGCCAGGTTAATTTTTCGTTAACGGACCGTACATCACATCGGTGTCCCAGCGGACGAATCCCAGTTTCTGGTATAGGGCCACAGCAGCCTGGTTGTCGGCGTCCACGTACAACATCACGGCGTGGAGGCCCTGATCCTGGAGGTGTTTGATTCCGGCAACAGTCAAGGCTTTTCCGAGCCCCGAACCCTGTGCGGCCGGAGTAACGCCCACCACGTACACCTCGCCGATTGCCGGGTGCGGCCCTTGCCGGGGGTGGACCTTGGTCCAGTGGAATCCCAGGAGTTCGTCTGCGTCGTCGACGGCCAGGAAGAAGCCTTCGGGATCGAACCAGTCTTCTGCTTTCCGGGCCTCGAGGTCCTCGCGCGTCATGGAACCCTGTTCGGGGTGGTGGGAAAAAGCGGCGCGGTTGGCGGCCAGCCACGCCTGCTCGTCCTGGCCCGGCACGAAGGCGCGCAGCGAAACGCCGTCCGGGAGGGCGGCGTCGGGCAGTGCGGATGTCGACGACATCAGCCGCATCTTCCACAGTTCGCGTACCGGCCCGTAACCGAAACGGGTGGCCAACTGCGCAGCGGCCTCGTGGCCGCCGTGCGACCAGGCGCTGAGGCCTTCAAGGCTCCGTTCCTTCTGCAGGGCGTCCAACAGCCGTCCGGCCACCCCCTGGTTCCGGTAACTGGGGTGGACGGCCAGTTCCAGGACTCCGCTGGCGTCCGGCGCGTCAACGACGACGGCGATTCCCGCCAGGTCTTCTGCCGTTGCCGGGTCTGAGCCTTCGATCGGCGCATACAGTGCGAAAGACACGACGGAATGATCGCCGCCGTCGGCACCACGCAGCATCACCAGGGTCTGCTCGGACAGGGGCGGGTTCCCGTCGGACTCCTCCGCCGCGGCGGTGAGTGCCCTGAAATCCCTGAGGAGTTCGGCGTCCAAAGCGCCCTTGATGATCAGTACAGGCCAGTTCTCCGGGTGTGCTTGACTCATGGTGCAAGGCTATACGCCCCGGGCAAGCCCCGTAATTTGATGTCTCGGAGCAACGGAGGTAGTCTCGTTATCTCATTCGGCTTTGGCCGGGTACAGGGGGGATCCACCAGTGGGGTGGCCTCGATACGTTCGACCCGTATGTCCTCCACCAAGGAACGCAGGAAAGGCCGGGATCCGTGTGGATCCCGGCCTTTCCTGTGTCTAAACCTTTCCTGTGTCTAAACCGTCAGGCTTCGGAGAGCTCGTCGTCGGGCAACCGCACCAGGGTGAGCCTGTAGCCGACGTTGCGGACCGTGCTGATGAGGTTCTCATGGTCCACGCCGAGCTTGGCGCGAAGACGCCTGATGTGGACGTCCACCGTGCGGGTGCCTCCGTAGTAGTCATAGCCCCAGACCTCGGTCAGCAGTTGCTGCCGGGTGAAGACGCGGCCGGGGTGTTGTGCCAGGTACTTCAGGAGCTCGAACTCCTTGAACGTCAGGTTCAGGGGTTGGCCGCTGACGCGGGCGGTATAGCTTGCTTCGTCAATAACGACGCCGGCGGCCCGGATTTCAGTCTGGGTTTCTTCCTCGCCGGGCACGGCACGCGCCATGGCCAGCCGGATGCGGGCTTCCACCTCGGCAGGTCCGGCGGAGTCGAGCACGATGTCGTCCACGGCCCAGGCCGAAGAAACAGCAGCCATGCCGCCTTCGGTAAGGATCAGCATCAAAGGCGCGCTGAGTCCGGTTGCCTTGAGCAATTGCGTCAGCGAGCGGGCTCCTACCAGATCCTTGCGGGCATCAAGGAAGACGATGTCTGTGGGATCGGTTTCGAGCAAAGCGGTTGGTTCTGCCGGGAGGATGTGCACGCGGTGGTTCAACAACTCCAAGGCAGGCAAAATGTCCACCGAAGAGCCGGTGCTGTTCGTCAGGAGCAGGATGTGCGACATAGTTCCTCCAATGGGCTGTACGCGCATCATCGGGCGTCGAAACCGGAGTTTCACCGGCCGGTCCCAGCGCCCCGCGGCCCTTGCCCGTTGTGACGGGATCGAGGCCAGGACAGTGCGCTGTTGAAGTCTGAGTATACCCATCAGTGCCCTGCGACACATGGATTCGTGACGGGTTGGCAGGGGAATTACGACATATTGGGCCGGTATAAGGCAGGATTGTCGGGAGGCCGTAGAAGGCGCATCGGATTGAGGTCGGGCACACAGTGAAGTCTTGGAGCATCGGGGTATTCGGACTCGTGGCGCTCGCAGCCATCGTGGCCAGCACCTTCGTTTCCCGGGAAGCCATGGTTGGCGTGGGCATCGCGGCGTCTGCAGCAGTAGGCATCGGCTGGCCGCATTTCCTGGGAGTTCCGGCCAAGAAGACGCTGGCAGCTGTCATTGGACTGGCCGGCGCGGGATCGGCAGTAGCTGCCGCGTACCTGCCTGCCCCTGGCTTCCTTGACGGAACTCCGGCTTTTGTTGCCCTTGGCGTGATGGCCGTCTTCATTGTCCAACTCGTCCGGGGCACGGGCCAGGCCCAACGCCTGGAGTCAACCCTTGGCTGCAGTGCCGGCGTGCTGCTCAACTGCCTGGGCGCAGGCTGGATAGCCGGTGCCAGGTTCAACGGCGTCAGGGAAATGGTCCTCGTTGCCGGCCTGAGCGCAGCCGTTGCGCTGTTGGTAGGCATCATCCGTTGGCCGGACCGCATCGTGGCGCCGCTCGGAGTGGTCATGGCGGGCCTCATGGGTCCCCTCGCCGGCCTCGTTTTCTCGGACATCGCTGTGCTGCCCGCTGCCTTGGTGGGTGTCGTGGTGGGTTCGGTACTGGTGTGTTTCCGCCGCATGACCACCCTCAGGCGGGGGAGGCTTAACATTCCTGCAGCTGTTGGAATGGGCGTGGCCCCGGTCTGGGCCGTGGGCGCCTTGGCTTACTTCATAGACAAACTACTCATCTACTAGCGGTTAGGATTGCATCATGTCTGTACTCGCATTTGAAATCTTCTTCCTCGTTCTCCTTGGCCTGGCCAGCATCGCCATGGCGTGGTTTGCAGGATTTGTTGTCTACCGCCTTTTCAAGGGCCAGAAGTAAGCTTTCTGGTTCTGCAGCCCAACCGAGGTAACTGTTGTGCCTATTGAGATCCCCACAGATCTGACGCCCGAACTCGTTCCCCTTTCCTGGCTCATTGGTGAGTGGGAGGGCCGCGGCCGGCTCGGCAGCGGCGACGAGGATTCGGAACATTTCGTCCAGCACGTTTCGTTCACCCACAACGGCCTGCCGTACCTGCAATACCGGGCCGAGACCTGGATCAGCGACGACGCCGGCGCAAAGTTGCGTCCGTTGACAGTGGAGACCGGGTTCTGGGCGTTGGAGCGGAAACTTGAGGAAGGCGACGGCGGACCTGGACTGATCCCGGCGGACATCGTCCCCGTTCTCAAAACGGCAGATGAAGTCGAAGAGCGCCGCAACAAGGACGGCGGATTCGATATCTCCGTCTCGATCGCCCACCCCGGCGGCATCACCGAGCTTTACTACGGCCAGATCAAGGGACCCCAGATCCAGCTGAGCACCGACATGGTGATGCGCGGGAGCCACTCCAAGGAATACACTGCAGCCACCCGGATCTTCGGCTTGGTGGACGGCAACCTCCTGTGGCGCTGGGATGTCGCAGCCAACGGCAAGACCCTCGAAGCCCACGCATCGGCGTTCCTGCACAAGGTTTCCTGACCCAAAGGGTTCACCGTACGTTCCGCGCAGCACGCCAGGCAGAAGGAGCAGAAAGTGACCGATCACCCCAAACCAGGCGGCTACGAGGGCCTTAAGGCCGTCTTCTTCAACGGCACCCTGAAGCCCTCACCGCAGCTCAGCAACACCGATGGCCTGATCCGGATCAGCCGGGACATCATGGAAAAGCAAGGCGTCACGACACGCCTTATCCGCACCGTGGACCACGACATCGCCAGCGGCGTCTATCCGGACATGCGTGAACACGGCTGGAAGACAGACGAATGGCCGGAACTCTATCCCGCTGTCCGTGACGCTGACATCGTGGTGGTTGCGGGTCCCATTTGGTTGGGCGACAACTCCTCCCAGACCAAGAAACTCATTGAGCGGCTGTATGCCCACTCCGGTGAGCTGACCAGCAAGGGGCAGTGGGCTTTCTACCCCAAGGTGGGCGGTTGCCTGATCACCGGCAACGAGGACGGCATCAAGCACTGTGCCATGAACGTGCTCTACAGTCTCCAGCACATCGGTTTCACCATTCCGCCCCAGGCCGATGCCGGCTGGATCGGTGCTGTGGGACCGGGACCCAGCTATTTGGACGAAGGATCCGGTGGCCCGGAGAGTGATTTTACTAACAGGAACACCACCTTCATGACCTGGAACCTGCTCCATATGGCCAAGCTCCTGCGTGATGCCGGGGGCATTCCCGCCTACGGCAACCTGCCCGAAGAGTGGAAGGCCGGCACCCGGTTCGATTTTGATAACCCGGAGTACCGCTGAAGCGAAATATTGCCCAACCCGGAATACCCCTGAGCCGCAAGGACTTCTACTACATATGACTTACAAGAGCCCTCTGTTGTCGCGCCCTGGCGCCGTTGAAGATACCGGTCTGGACGAAGGCGTCGCGGCACACTACGGCGAACCGTTGCGTGAGCAGCGCGCTTTGGCAGCGGGCACCGCCGTCGTGGATCTGTCCCACCGCGGCGTGGTGACCGTGGCCGGACCGGACCGCCTGAGCTGGCTGAACACGCTGTCCTCCCAGCAGCTCACCAACCTGCAGCCGGGCGTCTCCAGCGAACTTTTGTTGTTGAGCGTCCAAGGGCGCATCGAGTTCGACGCCCGCGTAATTGACGACGGCGGGACCACCTGGCTGATCGTCGAAGCGGCCGAAGCGGCGCCCCTGGCTGACTGGCTGAACAAAATGAAGTTCATGCTCCGGGTGGAGATCGACGACGTCTCGGAGCAGTGGGCCGTGGTGGGGGCCACCAAACCGCTGGAGCAGTTCTCCTCCCGCCTTGTGTGGGAGGATCCGTGGCCGCACGTGGGTCTTGGGGGTTACGCGTACAGCATCGTGCCGGAGGAATCCCACCCCGGGCTGGAGCGGCCCTGGTACGAATTCCTTGTTCCCGCAGCTGAGCTCGAGACCGCGGTGGAGGGCCTCCCGCTGGCCGGCGCCATGGCAGCGGACGCGTTGAGGGTGGCTGCCTGGCGGCCCCGTCTGGGCGCGGAGACCGACGAGAAGACGATTCCGCATGAACTGGATCTGCTGCGCACCTCGGTGCACCTGAACAAGGGTTGCTACAAGGGCCAGGAAACCATCGCCCGGGTCCACAATCTCGGGCACCCGCCGAGGCGGCTGGTGTTCCTTCAGCTCGATGGTTCCCAGCACACCTTGCCGGCTGTGGGCAGTGTTGTATTTGCCGGGGAACGCAAGGTGGGTACTCTGACATCGGTGGCGCAGCACTTCGAGATGGGCCCTGTGGCGTTGGCCGTGATCAAGCGGTCCGTTTCCGCGGAGGAAACCCTCACGGTGATGGACGGCGAGGAGCCTTACATCGCAGCCCAGGAAGTGATCGTCGCCCCCGACGCCGGACAGGTTGTCGGGCGCCAGACTGGATTCCTGAAGGGACCCCACCGATGACCCCAAGCGATGGCCCTGCTGCCACAAACGACCAGACAGGCCCCGATGAGGAGACGCTGGCTCTGGCCCATGCCCTGTTCGACGCCGCCCGTGAGGGAAACACGGAGTTGCTGCGGGGCTATCTGAACGCCGGAGCCCCCGCCACCCTCACCAACGCGGCAGGGGATTCGCTGTTGATGCTCGCGGCCTACCACGGACATGAGGACGCCGTGCAGTTGATCATCCACCATGGTGCCGATGTCAACGCTGCGAACGACCGCGGACAGACGCCTCTCGCAGGCGCCGTTTTCAAGGGATACACGGGGGTCGCCAGGGCCCTGTTGGATGCGGGAGCGGATCCCGACGCCGGTACGCCCAGCGCGCGCGACGCCGCCTCGATGTTCGCCCGCACGGAAATCCTGGCCCTCCTGGGCTGACCGGGCTTTCCAGGTAAACCCCGGCCGCAGCAGCAGCCGGGGTTTACTTGCACCTGATTACTCCACGTGGAATAGTTGTTGTGGAATATTCTTGGTGGGAGGAGCAGGCTGTGGCCAAAAGTGCTGAGTTGACGCCGTTGGGCGTTGCGTCATTGGCGCTTCTCGCCGAGCAACCCATGCATCCCTACGAGATGTACCAAGTACTGATGGCCCGTCACGAGGACCGGTTGGTCAAGGTCCGTCCGGGCACGCTCTATCACGCGGTCGGACGGCTTGAGGAACACGGACTCGTGGAGGCGACAGGGACGGAGCGCGAAGGCAACCGCCCCGAGCGGACCACCTATCGGATTACGGAGGCTGGACATGCGGCATTGGACGCGCGGCTCCAGGCCATGCTCGCTGCTCCCGTCAACGAATACCCTGTCTTTCCCCATGCCATTGCCGAAGCGCACCACCTCCCCGCGGAGGTGGTGACAGGCCTCCTGGAGGACCGGCTGGTCGCCTTGAACGCCGACCTCGACTTCCTGGTCCATGCCCAGGAGGCCGTGACGGCCAAGGGGCTGGACCGCAAATACTGGATCGACATCACTTATCAGCAAGCCATGCTTCGAACCGAGATCGCGTGGATCCGCGGTCTCCTTGAGGAGTTGGGCACCGGGCAGCTGCCTTGGGATGAACCCCGCCCTGCCCTCACCGGACTTTCAAACAAGCCAAAGGAATCCCTTGGAAAACATAGCTAAGCCATGGCCCGCACTGTGGTCACTCGTGGTTGGCTTCTTCATGATCCTCATCGACACCACCATTGTGTCGGTCGCGAATCCGCGGATCATGGAAGGCCTCAATACTGACATCAACGCCGTTATCTGGGTCACCAGCGCCTACCTGCTGGCCTATGCAGTACCCCTTCTCATCACCGGCAGGCTTGGTGACCGCTTCGGACCCAAGAACCTGTACCTCATCGGCTTGGTGGTCTTTACCCTGGCCTCGCTGTGGTGCGGCCTTTCCGGCGACGTGACCATGCTGATCGCTGCCAGGGCGGTGCAAGGACTCGGTGCCGCCATGATGACTCCCCAGACCATGGCCGTCATCACGCGTATCTTCCCGCCGGACCGGCGCGGTGCCGCCATGGGCCTGTGGGGAGCCACTGCAGGCATGGCCGTACTGGTGGGCCCCATCCTGGGCGGCGTGCTGGTCGACAGCCTCGGCTGGGAGTGGATCTTCTTCGTCAACGTCCCGATCGGTCTTGTGGCTTTCATCCTGGTCATGCGGTTCGTACCCAAACTGACCACGCACAGCCACTCCTTCGACGTTCTGGGCGTGCTGCTTTCCGCCGTCGGCATGTTCCTGCTGGTATTCGGAATCCAGGAAGGCCAGACCTACAAGTGGGGCACTGTGACTGGGTTCATTTCGGTGTGGGGCCTGATCATCACCGGTCTCGCGGTTCTCGTGGTCTTTGTCCTCTGGCAGTGGATCCTCGAACGCCGCGGAGGTGAACCGCTGCTTCCCCTGGGACTGTTCAAGGAACGCAACTTCTCCTTGGGCAACACCACCATCATGGCAGTCGGCTTCACGGTGACAGCGTTCCCTTTGCCCACCATCTTCTACTACCAGACAGTCCGGGGCCTGACGCCGACCCAGTCGGCCCTGCTCATGATCCCCATGGCAGTGATCTCAGGTGCCCTGGCGCCCTTCGTGGGCAAGCTGATCGACCGGGCCAACCCTCGATGGTTCGCGTCCTTCGGCCTGCTTTGCCTCTCCGGAGCCCTGTTCTGGACCGCTTCCTTGCTGGGCCCGGACACTCCCATCTGGATGTTCCTGCTGCCCAGCGCCTTGCAGGGTGTTGCCAATGCCTTCATCTGGGGGCCAGTGTCCAACGCCACCACCCGCAACCTGGAACCGCGCCAGGCCGGTGCCGGCTCGGGCGTCTTCAACACCACGCGCCAGATCGGTGCCGTGCTGGGTTCGGCTGCGATCGCTGCCCTGATCCAGTCACGCCTGGCGGCTGAGCTCCCGGCCGCACCAGCAGGCGCGCCGGTCGGCGAGGTCTCCATGGGCGGCACTTTGCCGGAGTTCCTGCACGCGGGATTCTCGACGGCGATGAGCCAGTCCATCATGCTGCCGGCCTTCGCGATCCTGCTGGGCGCCGTCGTCGCTCTGTTTTTCGGCAAACCGAAGTCCGTTTCCGGTTGGGGCGCGAAGGCTCCTGCCCAGGCTGAAACGGCCGACGCCGAACTCCAGCGCTAAGCGTGGAGTCTTTGTCCGGCTGATGCCCTGGGGGAGACTCCCCGAAGGGCATTGGCTGGACAAAACTCCGGGCGGAATCAGCCGAGGAGCACGCTCGCGTGAAGCCCGCCCGTGGCGAAGCCAAGGCTGCGGGCCATCGCGAGTGCTCCGGTGTTGCTCACATCTGCCTTCCATTGCAGGGTCAGTCCGGCAGCAAGTGCTTCGTGGGCGGCGATCGAAGCAGCCAACCTTCCGATTCCGCGCCTGCGCCACGGGGGAGCCACCAGCACTCCCATGTTGGCCAGGATTCCCTCCCACTCGGAGTAGGCGCCGCAGGCCACAGGGGTGGGTTGCTCCTCTTCCGGATGCATGATGGTGAAGCGGTGCTCCAGGTTTTGGAGTCCCACTTCATTCACATCGTCGGGAGGGCATAGACCTTCCAGGCTGATGGCCTCGGGATTGCCGTGGGAAACCGTGAGGTCTTCGGACGGCTGCTGCAGGGGAAGATCATCTGCGAAGAACAGGGCCGACGAGCCAAGTCCGTGCCCACCGTGCGACCGCGTCAGCGTCAACAATGTCACGTGCTGGGCCAACTCGGTATCGGGGATTCCCTCCGCCGCGTCCATTGCCCACTGCGGACCCACCAGGGCCGACACGCCGAACAGCCGCAGGAACACCAGCGCCCGGGCTGATTCGTCAACGCGGATGATCCTGGCGTCGGGGTCGCCCGGAGCAGTCCCTTCAGGGGCGAGTGCGGCAGCGGCGCCGGCGAAAGCGTCGTCGTCGAGCCCCAAATGGCGAGCCCACGCCAGCTGGATGATTGCAGCGGACGTGGGCTCCAGAGTCATGGATTCAGCCTAGCCGAACAGGACCGATGCTTCGTCGTAGCGGTGCTGCGGCACGGTCTTGAGCTTGCCGAGGGCTTCCTCGAAGCCCACGTGCGAGATATCCGTGCCCTTGAGGGCAACCATGGTGCCCCAGCGGCCTTCGACCACGGAGTCGATGGCAGCCATGCCGAGCCTGGTAGCCAGGACGCGGTCGTAGGCCGTAGGCACGCCACCGCGTTGGATGTGGCCGAGGATGGTGGCACGGGTTTCAATGCCTGTACGGGCCTCGATCTCGGGGGCCAGCTGGTCGGCGATGCCACCCAGACGGGGGCGGCCGAAAGTATCCAGGCCGCGCTCGGAGTGCGGGGATTCCATGTGGTCCGGGACGAAGCCCTCCGCCACAACCACCAAAGGGGCGCGGCCACGGTCGTGGGCTTCCTGTACCCACTCCGTGATCTGTTCGATGCTGGCTTTCTGCTCCGGAATCAGGATCGCGTGGGCGCCCGCTGCCATGCCCGCGTGGAGGGCAATCCAGCCAACGTGCCGTCCCATGACCTCCGCGATCATGCAGCGGTGGTGCGACTCGCCAGTGGTGCGGAGCCGGTCGATGGCTTCGGTCGCGATCTGGACTGCGGTGTCGAAGCCGAAGGTGTAGTCAGTGGCATCGAGGTCGTTGTCCACGGTCTTGGGCACGCCAACGATTTTCAGGCCGGCGTCGGTGAGGCGCTTGGCCGCAGCCAGGGTTCCCTCACCTCCAATGGCGATGATGGCGTCAATGCCCAGGCGTTCCATGTGGGCCTTGATGACATCCGGACCGCCGCCGTTTTCGAACGGATTCGTCCGGGAAGTACCCAGGATGGTTCCACCTTGCTTGGCGATACCGCGGACCATGGTGCGGGGGATGTCTATGACATCGCCTTCAACCACACCGCGCCAGCCGTCGCGGAAGCCGACGAATTCCTGGCCGTGGATGGCAATGCCTTTGAGGACTGCTCCCCGGATCACTGCGTTGAGTCCGGGGCAGTCGCCACCGCTGGTAAGAATGCCAATTTTCATGTTTGCTCACTCATGGCTTGGAGGAATACGTGCAAGAGCGCCACGCTGAGCTCCCCATGATTGTAGACGGGCATGTGGGGTAGGACACAAACGGTTACCTTCGAGCACGGATGTGCGGTGCTGGAAACATGGCCGAAATCAGCGAAAAGCGCCCCGCCGGGCCGGCGGGGCGCTTCATGTTCTGTCCGGGTTCGGCAGGTTTGCCCGAATGGTTACCGGGAGCGTTGGCTGATGAAGGATTCGAGGGCGATCTTGTTGTTCTGGTCCGGAAGGATGAGCCAGCCGAGGATGTACACCACCACTGCCGGCCCGGGGAGCAGGCAGAAGAGCAGGAAGGCCACCCGGACGTAAGCCACATCTACCCTGAGCTTCGCGGCGATGCCTCCGCACACGCCACCCAGCCAGCGTTGTGGTCCCCGCTTCAGGCCGAAGCCCCTGACGATGCTGAAGAACTTGTCCATGGCTACACACTTCCCTGTTGTGGTTGCTTTGTCACGTGGATCGGATGGATCGGGTGGATCACGGGGCAGGGCTCTTGGATTTCGCGGAGCCCTTACGGGCCGAGAGGAGTCCGCCGACCACCAGTGCGGCCCCGGCTCCGATCATCAGGCCTATCAGCACATAGGTACCGTTCAATGACACCCAGCCAAGAGTGGAGATGATGATCAGTGCCGCCAGGGCCACCACGATCAGACCCCACACTACGGTTCCAATGCGGGCCTGCCTGGGTTCGTCCTCCTCTTGGTGTTCCACCCGGAAGCTGGGCTCCAAAGGCGGTGTGAGGGGGATCGGCTGGAGACCGGGCTTCGGCAGGGCTTCCGTAGGGCGGGTTTCCTTGGGCAGTGGCTCGGTGGGCTGAGATCCGGGGGTCGTGAAGGGCTCGTTCGTGCTCATGTCAGTTTCCTTCCTTGATGGTCACGTTGCTGAAGGTTCCGTCGATTTCCACTACGAGGTTGGCCCCGGGTTTGCCGGTGTTGTAGAGGGTGCTGTCGTCCTGGAGCCGGCCACCGCGGTCTGCGCCGCGTTCGTTGAGGTTGCCGAAAGTCATGTCTGCCTTGACCTCCACGGGAACATCGTCCGGGATGATGACCGTGACGTTGCTGGCGGTTGCGTCCACAGGGACCAGGACCTCGGAGATCAGCGGCGGCGTGGTGGTGACATTGCTCAGGTCCACAGTTCCCTTGGCTCCGGTGACGCTAATGCCTTGGCGTGCCTGTTCCAGGCTTGTCGGTGCCCAGTTGACGTCGTGGAAGGTCCAGCGATCGCCATTCCGGGGAACTACATTGAAGATTCCGCCAACGATCAGGGCTACGACGGCCAGGAAGCCCAGGAGGCCGGATGTCCGTCCCCGAAGTCCCGCGACCAGGATGCCCAGGCCCAGCACGGCAGCACCGGTTGCCCACACCACGGCGTTGGCGGTGTTGCCCAGATCAATGACGTTGCCGGCGTCGAGCGCCTTCAACGTGCCGCCGGCCAGGAGCGCTGCACCGGCAGACACTGCGACGATGGCCGCGCCGGGTCCCTTGCGTTTGGGTGTGGCCGGTTTTTGTTCCCACCCCTGCGGCGGAGTAGGGCCGTGCGGGGGAGTGGGGCCGAACGGAGGACGCGGACCTGAAGGAGGGGTCGGCCCGGAACCGTAATTGCCCGGACTGTAAGCTCCGCTGCGTGATCCCGCAGGCGTGCCCGGACCGTAGACAGGTACGCCGGCATTGGTTCCCGTGGCCGGGTAGGAGGCCGGAGCACCGTACGCTGCGGTTCCGCCAGGTGCGGCCGCGTAGTTCTGCGGGCTCATGGGCGCGGCTCCTTTCGACGCTTTGTTCCGCTGGACCAGGAAGTAGATGAGGTAGAAGACACCGCCCATCCAGAAAAGCGTCCAGAACAGGCCGGGAAGCCCGTTCCAGCCCCATCCCCAGAAACCGCGGCCCAGGCTTGGAAGTCCGATGATGACCGTGATCAGAGCACCTGTCATTCCACCCGACCACCGTCCGGCGCCTGCCTCCTGGACGTGGATCCGGCCATCAGGTTCGGGCAGGAGTGCCCACGCGATGCCGTAGAGGAGGACCCCGACACCGGCGAAGAGCGCAAGGACAATGAAGATTCCGCGCACGATCAACGGATCAATGCCGAACCGGTGGGCTACACCACTGGCAACCCCGCCGATCCAACGGTCAGGTCCACGGCGGATGCCCTGGTCCCGGATCCAATCGAAGAAGTTCTGTTGGGGCGCCTGGGGAGCGTCCTCCGCCGGCGCGTAGGTCCCGGCAGCAGGGCCAGTGCCGGCAGACGCTCCGGCAGTGGGCTGGTCCGACGCCCCGGAAGGTGATCCGGAAGCTCCGGTGGATGCGCTGGAGCCGGACGGGCCGGCGGTGCCGCTGGAGCCGGACGGGCCGGCGGTGCCGGACGTTCCGGGTTCCTCTGGATTCATGCTGTTCGCGTTCATACTTCGATCCTGCCGCCCGGGCCCACATGCCCTCTACTGGGGGATACCCTGAATGATCCCTGAGAGAGCCCCTGACCCTGCCGGAATCCGGTTCGGGGAACCCTGATCCGTGCTTGGATTGGTACATGAGAACCGCCGTTGAACGCCCCCCGCTGGTCCGCAGCAGCGACCGCATGATCGCGGGCGTCTGCAGCGGCCTGGCGGATCACCTGGGGTGGCCGGTCAAGTTTGTGCGGCTTGGCATGGTGCTGGCCAGTTTTGCCGGCGGGGCAGGTGTGGCGTTCTATGCGTGGCTGTGGACCATGGTTCCCACCGCGGACGAGAACGCCAAGCGCAATGCCCGCCGACCGGCGTCGCCCATTGCTCCTGCCGTGAGCCTGCCGCCTGTGGCCCCTGGAAGCATTGACACCGCCCGGGCGCCAAGGGCGTACGACGCCGGCGCCGCACCGGCGGCTTTCAGCGGACCGGCGGTGGCTGGTGCTCCGGGCGGCGGGTCGGCGGCCACCGGAGCCACAGGTCCCGCCGCAACAGCTCCGGACGCAGGCGCAAACCCGCCCGGAGGTTGGTGGGACGGCAGCGCCCTGGCATCGTGGTTCTCGTTCCGGAAGATTCAATACGGCAAGGAGATCCTCCTCGGTGCCGCGCTGCTTCTGGTTGCTGCCATTCTGATCGCCCGCCAATTCGGGGTCGACGTCCCCTTGGGCACTCTGATTCCGGCAGCAGCCATCCTCGGTGGTGCGGCGATTGCCTGGATGCAGCTGGACGAAACCCGCAGGGCCGGCCTGGTGGACAAGACGAAGGCCGACCAAGCCGGTGGCTGGGTCCGTCTCGCAGCGGGCCTGGCGCTGGTTGTGGCAGGCGTCCTGGTGATGGTGTCCGGTTCGGGTTCCTGGGAACAGACCTGGCTTGCCCTGCTGGCCTCCGTGGCTGTCCTGGGCGGCGTTGCCTTGGTATTGCTGCCCTGGGGGCTGAAATTCTGGAAGGACCTCGAAACAGAGCGGGCCGGCCGTGTCCGGGAGACCGAGCGCGCTGAAATCGCCGCCCATCTGCACGACTCAGTGCTCCAGACCCTCGCACTGATCCAGCGGCGGGCGGGATCCGAACAGGACGTGGTCCGCTTGGCACGTGCGCAGGAACGCGAACTCCGGACCTGGCTCTTCAGCGACCCCGCCAAGGAAACGGGCCTCCTGGCTGAACGGATCAAGGCGATCGCAGCCGAAGTGGAGGACTCCCACGGCAATGCGGTGGAAGTGGTCACCGTGGGCGATACCGAAATGACGGAACGGCACGAGGCCCTGGTACAGGCGGCCAGGGAAGCGATGCTCAACGCGGCACGGCACGGTGGCGGGACGGTATCGGTCTACCTTGAGAGCACCGACGGCAACACTGAGATCTTCATCAAGGACCGCGGCCCCGGTTTCAACCTTGACGCTGTGCCCGACGATCGCCTGGGCGTCAAGGAATCAATCATCGGCCGGATGAAACGGCACGGTGGAACCGCGGTCATCAACAGCAGCAGCGACGGCACGGAAGTCCGCTTGGCCCTTCCGTCAGCACCTTCGGAGGCGAATGAGCAGCGGAAAGGTGAAGCTTTCATGAGTGAGGCTCGAAACAGTGAAGTCCGGAACGGAGAAATGAAGCAATGACGATCAATCCTGATGGTGGTCCGGGACGCACTGTGCGGGTGGTGATCGTGGATGACCACACCATTTTCCGGTCCGGGCTGAAGGCCGATCTTGACGCACGCATGGACGTAGTGGGCGAAGCCGGAACGGTGGAGCAGGCCATCGCAGTAATCGCCGAGACCCGCCCCGAGGTAGTGCTCCTGGATGTTCACCTTCCCGGTGGCCTGGGCGGCGGCGGCCGCGAGGTCATCGCCGGTTCGTCCGCCTTGCTGGGTACCACCAGTTTCCTGGCCCTGAGCGTGTCCGACGCCGCGGAGGACGTGGTTTCGGTGATCCGGGCCGGCGCCCGCGGTTACGTCACCAAGACCATTTCCGGCAAGGAAATTTCCGACGCCGTGATCCGGGTTGCCGATGGAGATGCCGTGTTTTCTCCCCGGCTCGCAGGATTCGTGCTGGACGCCTTCGGAACGGCTCCGGCGGACATCGCGGATGATGAACTGGACAAGCTCTCCGCCCGGGAACTCGAAGTCATGCGGCTCATCGCCAGGGGATACAGCTACAAGGAAGTTGCCAAGGAGCTGTTTATCTCCATCAAGACAGTGGAAACGCACGTCTCAGCCGTCCTGCGGAAACTCCAGCTCTCCAGCCGCCACGAACTCACCAAGTGGGCAGCGGAGCGACGCCTCCTCTGACGCTTGCTCACATCCCGCGGGGGATTTCCCAACGCTTGCTCACATCCCAAGCCTTAAACGCAAACGCTCTTCCACCTGTCACGGTGGAAGAGCGTTTGCGTTGGCTGCTTGCTACTTGGCCTTGCCCAGGAATTCCTGGATGCGGCGGACACCTTCAGCGAGGTCGTCGTCGCCCAATGCGTAGGAAAGGCGGACGTAGCCGGAGGGGCCGAACGCCTCGCCCGGAACCACGGCTACTTCGACTTCGTCGAGGATGAGCGCGGCGAGTTCAGCAGAGGTGCTCGGCCGGACCGGGCCGTTCGAGGTTTCGAATTCCTTGCCCAGCAGACCGCGGACGTCCGCGTACACGTAGAAGGCGCCGGTCGGCGTCGGGCATTCAACGCCGTCAATCGCGTTGAGTCCGGCGACGATCGCCTTGCGGCGCCGGTCGAAGGCCACCTTCATTTCGTCGACGGCGGTCAGCGGACCCGTGAGGGCAGCGGCGGCTGCGATCTGCATGATGTTGGAGACGTTGGACGTGGCGTGCGACTGCAGGTTGGTAGCGGCCTTGATGACGTCGGCAGGGCCGATCATCCAGCCGACGCGCCAGCCGGTCATGGCATAGGTCTTGGCAACGCCGTTGAGGATGACCACCTTGTCGCCAAGCTCCGGAGCGGCCGTGGCGATGGAGGTGAACTGGACGCCGTCGTAGGTCAGGTGCTCGTAGATTTCGTCCGTGACGACCCACAGGCCCTTGGATGCCGCCCACTTGCCGATCTCCGCAACCTGTTCCGGGCTGTAGACGGCGCCGGTCGGGTTGGAGGGGGAAACGAACAGGAGGATCTTGGTCTTGTCCGTGACAGCTGCTTCAAGCTGCTCGATGGTCACCAGGTAGCCCTGCTCCGGCCCGGCGAAAACCTCGACGGGCACGCCGCCGGCCAGGCGGATTGCCTCCGGGTAGGTGGTCCAGAACGGGGTGGGGATGATGACTTCGTCGCCCGGATCCACCAGGGTGGCAAAGGTGTTGTACACGGCCTGCTTGCCGCCGTTGGTCACCAGGACCTGGGCGGGATCGACCTTGTAGCCCGAGTCGCGGAGGGTCTTATCCGCGATGGCCTTCTTCAGCTCCGGAAGCCCGCCAGCTGGGGAATAGCGGTGGTACTTCGGCTGCCCGGCTGCCTCGATGGCTGCCTGGACGATGTAGTCGGGGGTGGGGAAATCCGGTTCGCCGGCACCGAAACCAATCACGGGACGACCCGCGGCCTTCAGTGCCTTGGCCTTGGCGTCAACGGCAAGGGTGGCGGACTCGGCAATGGCTGAGATTCGCTGTGAAATGCGGGCGGCAGTTGTTCCGGCAGACATCTATGTACCGTTCTTCGCAGGCAGCTCGTGGGCTGGATGATGGGATTCGACGTAAACTACCTTATGCTGTTCTGCGGAGCTCCCGCGTGCCCACCCGGCTTTGTGACTGATAATGCTGGTCACAGGCCGAAAAGGGGACAGGGAGGTCCGGAACAAGGCCGGTTCGACTATCGCGAAATTCTTGCGTAGACTGGTTCACCGGTGTTGAAAAGCATCACAGGCTGAAGTGCGGCCTGAAACATGGATTCGATCCATAGGGTAGTGGCGCAATTGGTAGCGCAGCGGTCTCCAAAACCGCAGGTTGCAGGTTCGAGTCCTGTCTGCCCTGCGCAAGCTGTTCCGGCGGAAACGCCGGGGCACGCGCAGCAACCATGGCTCTGATCAGAGTCGGGTCAACGACTTTGCAAGGTGAGTGAGGACCAGGTGACCGAAACAGCTGCCAGCAGCTCGAAGGGCCGTCCCGCCAAGAAAGCCGATCGCGGCTTCTTCGCCCGTATTGCACTCTTCGTACGCCAGATCATCGGCGAGCTGAAGAAGGTCGTTGCACCCACCCGCAAGGAACTGATCAATTACACGCTCGTGGTGCTGGTGTTCGTGGTCATCATGATGGTCATCGTCACCCTTCTGGATCTCGCCTTCGGCACGGGAGTCAGCTGGGTCTTCGGTGGGTCAGGCGCTACGGACCGCTAAGCGGATCTGTCCGCAAACTGTGTGAAATCCCTTGGTTCGCCGGGAATTTTGCGGGGTTTGCGGAATTGAGCCATTTAAATAGGCATGTTAGGCAATGAGGAAGCAGGAGACCAAGTGTCTGAGCAGGAGCTCGAGGTAAACGAGACTGAGCTGGGCGAATCCGCCGAGGACTCAGCCGACGCCACGGCAATTGTCGCGGAAGAGTCCGAGGTCGATTCCGCTGCGCCCGAATCTGCCGACGTCGACTCTGAGGATTCCGAAGAGGACTTCGAGTCCGACGTGGATGAAGAGTCCGATGACGCGTCCGGCGAGGCTGCCGACGTCGAGACCGCGGAAGAGTCCGACGGCGACCAGCTGGCTGCCGCTGCTGCAGCAGCGCCTGCTGATCCCGCGGAGGAGTTCAAGGCCAAGCTGCGCCGCCAGGAGGGTGACTGGTACGTCATCCACTCCTACGCCGGTTACGAAAACCGCGTCAAGGCCAACCTTGAGACCCGCATCCAGACCCTGGACATGGAAGATTACATCTTCGAGATCCAGGTGCCCATGGAAGAGGTCGTCGAGATCAAGAATGCGCAGCGCAAGGTTATCAACCGCGTCCGCATCCCCGGTTACGTCCTGGTCCGCATGGACCTGACCGACGCCTCGTGGGGCGCCGTCCGTCACACCCCCGGTGTTACCGGCTTCGTGGGCAACGCCCACAACCCGGTCCCGCTCCGCCTTGACGAGGTCTTCTCCATGCTCGCCCCGGTCTTCGAAGAAGAGCAGGCAGAGCAGGGCAAGCCGGTCAACAAGCAGAACCAGGCCCCCGTGGCCGTCGACTTCGAGGTCGGCGAGTCGGTCATCGTCAAGGAAGGTCCGTTCGAGACCCTTCCGGCAACGATCTCCGAAATCAAGCCCGAGTCCCAGACCCTGGTGGTTCTGGTCTCGATCTTCGAGCGCGAAACCCCGGTGACGCTCGCATTCAACCAGGTCACCAAGATCTAGCTGATTCCAAAATTTCGCTCCTGTCCTGCCTGCTTAGCAGTTCGGGAGCGGCCGGCCGCCTCGCCATGGCGGCCACCAACCTGGGACGCGCTCCTGTGTCCCAGGAAGCTATTGAGAGAAGGACCCTACATTGGCTCCCAAGAAGAAGGTCACCGGCCTCATCAAGCTGCAGATCCAGGCAGGTGCCGCTAACCCGGCCCCGCCGATCGGTCCTGCACTTGGCCAGCACGGTGTCAACATCATGGAATTCTGCAAGGCGTACAACGCTGCAACGGAATCCCAGCGCGGAAACGTTATCCCGGTTGAAATCACGGTCTACGAGGACCGTTCCTTCACCTTCATCACCAAGACCCCGCCGGCTGCAGAGCTCATCAAGAAGGCTGCAGGCGTCGCCAAGGGTTCGGCTACCCCGCACACCGTCAAGGTTGCCAAGCTGACCCAGGCACAGGTTGAGGAAATTGCTTCCACCAAGATGGAAGACCTGAACGCCAACGACATCAAGGCTGCTGCCCTGATCATCGCCGGCACCGCCCGCTCCATGGGCATCACGGTCGAAGGCTAGAACCCTCGAAGGCCTATCGTGGCCTTCACCCGCCGGGCAACCGGTATCTGAAACATTGAAATGTCGCAGGATCCTTGCCGGATCCCCGACTGTGGCAGGGCCCAGCGCGGTCCGCAGACCACAACTGCACAAGGAGAAACAGCAGCATGGCAAAGCGCAGCAAAGCATATGAGGCAGCCGTAGCCAAGATCGAGGCAGACAAGGTCTACGCCCCGTTCGAGGCCATCACCCTCGCGAAGGACACCAACCCTTCCAAGTTCGACGCAACCGTTGAGGTCGCTTTCCGCCTGGGCGTTGACCCGCGTAAGGCCGACCAGATGGTTCGTGGCACCGTCAACCTGCCCCACGGCACCGGTAAGACCGCCCGCGTCCTCGTTTTCGCAACCGGCGACAAGGCTGAAGCAGCAATCGCTGCCGGCGCCGACTTCGTTGGTTCCGATGACCTGATCGAAAAGATCGCCGGCGGCTGGACCGACTTCGACGCCGCAGTGGCAACCCCTGACCTCATGGGCAAGGTTGGCCGCCTCGGTAAGGTTCTCGGCCCGCGTAACCTCATGCCGAACCCGAAGACCGGCACGGTTACCCCGGACGTCACCAAGGCTGTCAACGACATCAAGGGCGGCAAGATCGACTTCCGCGTCGACAAGCACTCCAACCTTCACTTCATCATCGGCAAGGTGTCCTTCGACGCCACCAAGCTGGCTGAGAACTACGCAGCAGCACTGGAAGAGGTGCTTCGTTTGAAGCCGTCCGCTTCCAAGGGCCGCTACATCCAGAAGGCTACCGTTGCCACCACGTTCGGCCCGGGCATCACCGTTGACCCGAACGTCACCAAGGTTCTCACCGACGCGTAAGCTTCGCGAGCACTGGCTCTGAAAAGGACCGTCCGGCTTTTGCCGGGCGGTCCTTTTTCTGTCCCTGCCTGCATTCGCTTCCAGCCTGTTTTCTTGTCTCCGTCTGTTCCGCGCGGGAGGCGGGCCGTAGGCTGTGGTGCGTGACGTCGTCGAACATCTCAGGGCCTTCCGGATTGACCGTGGAACGGATCCGTGTTCCCACGAGTCCGGACGCCGCAGATGCCCCTGACTTCCAGGCCTTTCACCAACTGAACGTCGTCCACGCCATGGAACTGTGGGGCAACCTGGACCGCTGCGCTACCCTGGCCGAGGCCGTCCTTTTCTGGCAGGGAAATGAATACGAAGAGCGCCAGGTCCATCTGGCCCGCCTCGATGGTGAGGTGGTGGGTTGCGGCACTTTGACGCTGCCCCTGAGTGAAAACACGACGACGGCGGGTGTGGACGTGCTTGTCGACGCGCCCTTCCGGCGCCGTGGCTTTGGATCCCGGATCCTGGCCCTGTTGGAGGAACTGGCCAGTGGCCGCGGGCGGGTTTCGTTCGATGCATACTGCGGAGAACCCATCGCGCCCGTCGAGGCCGGCGTGGAGTTGTTGGAGGCCAAGTCCGGCTCAGGCGGTGTGCCTTTGGACGCGGCATCCACACGCTTTGCCCTCCGCCACGGTTACTCGTTGGAGCAGGTCGAAACGAACAGCACGCTTGCCTTTCCCGTTTCCGGGGAATCGCTTGGGGTCCTGGAAGCGGAGGCCTTGAGACGCTCGGCGGGCTACAGCGTCCTGGGCTGGAAGTCGCGTTGCCCGGACCACCTCGTGGGCGCTTTCGCCCGCCTCAAGAGCCTCATGAGCACAGAGGTTCCCATCGCGGGCCTCGGGTGGGAAGGCGAGGTGTGGGACGCTGCCCGGGTCCGCCGGGAGGAAGCCACCTGGCAAGCCAGCGGTGTGGAGTCCGCCGTGTGCGCAGCCCGCCACGACGCTACGGGGGAGCTGGCCGCCTATACGGTCCTGACGCACCGTGAAGAGGCGCCGGCGGTGATCTACCAAGAGGACACCTTGGTGGCTCCCGGGCACCGGGGACACGGTTTAGGGATGCTGGTGAAAACCGGCAACCTTCGCCGCGCACAGGAACTCTGGCCGGACGCCACGTCGGTCATGACATGGAACGCCGTTGAAAACCAGCATATGCTAGCCATAAATATCGCCCTTGGATTCAAGCCGTCCGGCTTTGAAGGCGAATGGCAGAAACGGCTGGGATGACTGTAGACGAGACGGGTACCGTTCAGGTCGGGCAGCTGTGGGTGCCTGACACCCTGGACAGCCCTGAGGCCGCCGATTTCCTGGACGCCGTGGAAGTCGGACGCCGGGTGCGCATGGAAACGTGGGGGAGCGACGACCTCGCCTACACGCCCTTGGAAAAGCTGCTGGAATTTTCCGATCCCTATGAACGCCAGATCATCCTGGTTGCCAAGGTCGAAGGCGCCATCGTCGGTGTCGTGGACATCGCCTTGCCCTTGGCTGACAACATGGACCTGGCCGAATTCACCCTGGACATCCTTCCCGAGTACCAAGGGCAAGGAGTCGGACGGCAACTGCTGGAGGCCGCCGAACAGCTGGCCCGCGCCGAAGGCCGGACCATGATCCTGGTGGACACCAACCACCCTGCAACGTCCCTGACGGAGGTACCAGAGGACCAGCTGATTCCGGGCAGCGGGGCCGGATTTGTCCCTGTCAGCAGCAGGGAGGTGGACTTCGCCAAGAGAGCCGGCTACACACTCCAGCACATCGAACAGTTCAGCTCCTGCATCCTTCCCCTGGACTCCCAGCTCGTAGCTGACCTCCAGCTGGAAGCGGAGGAAGCCAACGGGGGCCGCTATGCCCTCCACCACTGGACGGACCGCTGCCCGGACGCCTGGCTGGATGCTGTTGCCGCGTTGGAAAACGCAGCAGGCGAGGTTGTGCGTGACGATGCCGAGGACGATGCTCCCGAGGTTGAAGCGAGCGGAATGGTTTTCGACACCGCCGTCCTTCGGGAAACTGAAGACGCCGCATTGGCGCAGGGACGGCGCACGGTGGTTACCGCCGTCGAGCATCTTGAGAGCGGCAAGCTGGTGGGCCTGACCACCATCAGTGTCCTGGCCCACCGCCAGGACGTGGTCTTCCAGGACGACACCCTGGTCCTCCAGGAGCACCGCGGAAACAAACTGGGTTTGCTCATCAAAGTGGCCAACATGGAACGGCTCAGCGAGCAGTTTCCGGACGCAAGAGTGATCTACACCTGGAACGCGCCGGAAAACCGTTACCTCCTGACTGTCAACAAGCAGTTGGGGTTCACGACGGCCGGCATCACCGGACTGTGGCAGAAGGAACTGCCGGGCCGGGATAAGGGGCCGACAGTCTCCGAATAGGGGCAACCGCGAGCTGTACTGCCGCGCCCCGATTTGGTTTGCCGCACACTGTCCCGTAACCTTGAAGTACCAAAGACCGTCGGTTGATGGGAATCCACTCTTTCGAGCACAGCTCAATTCTGCAGCCACGCCCCTGAGAACAAAGTGAATTCCTTGACGAAGGACCCTGAACATAGGGCGGCCGGCGCAGGTGAACGAAGCTAGTCTCCACGGATCGAACCGTGTTGAGCCAAGCCCCGTGCATCTGCGCGGGGCGTTTTTAGTTTTAGCTCTCGTGAGCGGGGACCCGGAAGACCGGCTTTATTCCCCGGAAGGAGGGTTATGACAACGCCTAGCAAGGTTTCCGCAGTTGCGGAGATCACCAACGATTTCAAGGAATCGAACGCGGCTGTCCTGACCGAATACCGCGGGCTCACTGTTGCACAGCTCAAGGAACTGCGTGTTGCGCTCGGCCAGGACACCAAGTTCTCGGTCGTCAAGAACACCCTGAGCGCCATTGCAGCCAAGGAAGCTGGAGTTGAAGCATTCAACGATCAGCTTGCCGGCCCCACTGCAATCGCCTTCATCAAGGGTGACGCTGTTGCTGCTGCCAAGAGCCTGACGGACTTTGCCAAGGCCAACAAGCAGCTGGTTATCAAGACCGGCGTCTTCGAAGGCAAGGCATTGGACGCAGCAGGAGTTGCCGCACTGGCAGCCCTGGAGTCCCGCGAACTGCAGCTTGCACGCGTTGCTGGTGTCCTCAAGGCTCCCGCATCTGCTGCTGCCCGCATCATCGACGCTCTGCGCCTCAAGCTTGAAGAAGAGGGCGGCGCACCTGCACCGGCCGCTGATGAAGCCCCGGCCGAAGAGGCTGCTGCTGAAGAGGTTGCGGCTCCGGCCGAAGCCGCTGAAGCTGCAACCGAAGAGAACTAAGTTCTCCCCCCAAACAAACTCTGGTGTATGGATCGGCATCGTCCGGACCTGCACCAACTAATGGAAGGACGCCACCATGGCGAAGCTCAGCAACGAAGAGCTCATTGAAGCTTTCAAGGAACTGACCATCATCGAGCTCTCCGAGTTCGTCAAGCTCTTCGAAGAGACCTTCGAAGTTACGGCTGCTGCTGTTGCAGTTGCTGGCCCCGCTGCCGGCGGTGCTGCTGAAGCTGCTGAAGAGAAGACTGACTTCGACGTCATCCTCGAAGCTGCTGGCGACAAGAAGATCGCAGTGATCAAGGAAGTTCGCGCCATCACCTCCCTCGGCCTCAAGGAAGCCAAGGACCTGGTTGACAGCGCACCGAAGGCTGTTCTCGAAGGCGCCAACAAGGAAGCCGCAGAGAAGGCAAAGGCTCAGCTCGAAGAAGCTGGCGCAACGGTTACCCTCAAGTAACTCGTTTTGCTTTGGAAGCCCCGTCCGGTTCGCCGGGCGGGGCTTCCTGCGTTAAACAGCAACGCGGGGTCACTTATGGCCCATCCCAAGGGGATTTACCGGCCATAAGTGACCCCGCGTTGCTTTAAGAAGGGTCGCTGATGTCCGCTACGACGGCGCCCAGGGCTGAGGTCAGCGCATCGGCGTCAACAAAAGCGCTGCGGCCGTGTGCCCCGGCTCCCATGGAGATGCGCCGCCCCGTAATCGTGGCGTCGGCGTACACGGGCCATGCCGTGGTGCTGCCCAGGGGAGTGATGGTTCCGCGTTCATAGCCGGTGGCGTCCAACGCCACCTCCGCGGGTGGGAGTGACAACTTGTTGACGCCCACCAACGCGCGCAGCTTGGGCCAGGAGATCTGGCGGTCCCCGGGAATCAAAGCGAAGAGGAAGCTGCCGTCCCGGTGCTTGACCACCAGGGACTTCACAATGTCCGCCGGCCTGATCCCCAGGATGGTGGCGGCCTCTTCCAGGCTGCGCGCTGCGGGACGTTCGACGACGTCGACGTCCAGTCCGCGGGCGGCGGCGTCGGCAAGGAACCGCTCCGCACCCTCAGTCTCAATGCCGCCCATCAGTCGCGGTACAGCAGTAGTGCTTCGCCCTGGCCGCCTCCGCCGCACAGGGAAACCGCGGCTTTGCCGGTTCCCCGGCGCTTGAGTTCATGGGCAGCATGCAGGGCAAGCCGAGCGCCGGACGCTCCGATCGGATGGCCCAAAGCGATGGCTCCTCCGTGGATGTTGCACTTCTCCAGGGGATAGCGCAAGTCCTTGAGGGACTGCACCGCCACCGACCCGAATGCCTCGTTGATTTCAATGAAGTCGAGGTCTTCGGCCGTCCACCCGGCACGCTTCAACGCCTGGGCGATCGCATTCGACGGCTGGGAGTGCAGCGAGTTGTCAGGCCCGGCAACCTGCCCGGGCTTGCCGACAACGGCGAGGTATTCCAGCCCGTTGTCCCGGGCGAAGCGGCGACTGGTCAGCACGAGTGCGGAGGCGCCGTCGGACAGGGGAGAGGAGTTACCCGCCGTGATGGTGCCGTCCGTCGCAAAGGCGGCCCGCAGCGGGGCGAGGGTTTCCACCGTGGTGTTGGGGCGGACACCCTCGTCCGTGGTGAGGACCAGTGGATCGCCTTTTCGCTGTTTGACCTTCACGGGAGCAATTTCGACGTCGAAGATTCCGTCCGCGATCGCAGCCGCGGCACGCTGGTGCGAAGCCGCCGCGACCTCGTCCTGGGCCTTGCGGTCTATGCCCAGGGTGACGTTCTTGGTTTCCGTGGACAGACCCATGGATTGTCCGTCGAAAGCGTCGGTGAGGCCGTCGTGGGCGGCAACATCCAATGCCTGGATGGAGCCATACGTCCAGCCCTGGCGGGAACCGGGGAGGAGGTGCGGGGCCCTTGTCATGGACTCCTGGCCGCCCGCGACCACCACGGTGGCATCGCCGCTGCGGATCATACGCGCGGCATCAATGACCGCTGTCAGACCCGAGAGGCACACCTTGTTGATGGTCACGGCCGGGATGTTCCAGCCCACGCCGGCCGCGATTGCGCTTTGGCGGGCCGGATTCTGTCCGGCACCGGCCTGGAGGACCTGGCCCATGATGACGGCGTCAACCTGTTCGGGCTTTACGCCGCTCGCCGCCAGTGCGGCGCCGATGGCGTGCGCGCCGAGTTCGACGGCGGTGAAGCCCGCCAATTGTCCGTTGAGGCGACCCTGCGGGGTGCGGGAAGCGGCGAGGATGACAACGTCATTGTCGTCAGCGGAGTTGCTCATGGTCTCTCTTCCGGTCCGGGAATGGTGTAGCAAGGCTATCGCGGTGTTTGTGACTAACCGTTAAACGATCCTGCCCGCCCGCGCATTCCGGGTGGCCGGGACTTCCTTCATTGGGTGCCTGCGGCAACGGTGCTTGCAATCACGGACGATCTGGGGTAGACAGGAAGGCTGCTTTGCCGTATTGTAGATATTTGCGTCTTCCCTGTTAACCTTCAGCCTTCATATAGCGGTGGGCTTTACCTCTCAGCTGCGTCATTGACGTGCCGTTCCGAAACGTGCACAACCATGCGCAGACTGGGTCCGGGTCATATAGCGGAACCGGATTAAGTATCCTGCGGAGCACTCTGCAGAATGCAAACGGGGGAGATCTGAAAACGCCTGAAGGTCTGTGGAAGGATCCCTCTTGGTCGCCTCGAGCACCTCTAATAACGAAACCGCTAACACGGCAAGCACCGATGGTGCCACCCGTCGCCTCTCATTCGCAAAGATTCACGAACCCCTTGATGTTCCGAATCTTCTCGCCCTGCAGACGGACAGCTTTGACTGGCTCGTCGGAAACGAACGCTGGCAGGCGCGGGTAGCGAAGGCTGTCGAGGAGGGCGACCTCAGCGTCGCCACCACCTCCGGACTTGCCGACATCTTCGAAGAGATCTCCCCTATCGAGGACTTCCAGGGCACCATGTCCCTGAGCTTCTCCGAGCCGGAGTTCGCTGACCCGAAGTACACCATGGCCGAATGCAAAGACCGTGACGCCACCTACTCGGCCCCGCTGTATGTCAAGGCCGAGTTCATGAACAACAACACGGGCGAAATCAAGCAGCAGACCGTGTTCATGGGCGACTTCCCCCTCATGACTGAGAAGGGAACGTTCGTCGTCAACGGCACCGAGCGTGTCGTTGTCTCCCAGTTGGTCCGTTCGCCGGGCGCCTACTTCGAGCGCACTGCAGACAAGACCAGTGACAAGGACATCTTCACTGCGAAGATCATCCCGTCCCGCGGTGCCTGGTTCGAACTCGAAATCGACAAGCGCGACCAGGTGGGCGTACGCCTTGACCGCAAGCGCAAGCAGTCGGTCACGGTTCTCCTGAAGGCCCTCGGCTGGACCGAAGGCCAGATCCTGGAAGAGTTCGGCCAGTACGACTCCATGCGCGCAACGCTGGAGAAGGACGCCACCGAGACCCGCGAAGACGCGCTTCTGGACATCTACCGCAAGCTGCGTCCGGGCGAGCCGCCCACAGTCGAGGCTGCCCAGTCCCTGCTGGACAACCTGTACTTCAACGCCAAGCGCTACGATCTTGCCAAGGTTGGCCGTTACAAGATCAACCGCAAGCTCGGCATCGACCGCTCCCTTGGTGACAAGGAAGCTTCGGTCCTGCACGTTGAAGACATCGTTGCCATGATCAAGTTCCTCGTTGCGCTCCACGCCGGCGAGAAGACCATCATGGGCAAGCGCGACGGCGAAGACCACGAGCTCCGCGTCGACATCGATGACATCGACCACTTCGGCAACCGTCGCATCCGCGCCGTCGGCGAACTGATCGAGAACCAGGTCCGCACCGGTCTTTCCCGTATGGAACGCGTCGTCCGCGAACGCATGACCACGCAGGACGTCGAAGCCATCACGCCGCAGACGCTGATCAACATCCGTCCCGTTGTGGCAGCCATCAAGGAGTTCTTCGGAACCTCCCAGCTGTCGCAGTTCATGGACCAGAACAACCCGCTCTCGGGTCTGACCCACAAGCGCCGCCTGTCGGCACTTGGCCCGGGTGGTCTGTCCCGTGACCGCGCAGGCATGGAAGTCCGTGACGTTCACCCGTCCCACTACGGACGTATGTGCCCCATCGAAACTCCTGAAGGCCCGAACATTGGTCTGATCGGTTCGTTGGCTTCCTACGGCCGCATCAACCCGTTCGGCTTCATCGAGACCCCTTACCGCTTGGTTTCCAACGGTGTTGTCTCGGACGAGGTCCAGTACCTCACGGCCGATGACGAAGCCGAGGTCCTGATCGCACAGGCCAACGCTCCGCTGGATGCCGACAAGAAGTTCTCCGAAGAGACCGTTCTTGTCCGTGCCCGTGGTGGTGGAGGCGAGCCCGTCCTGGTTCCCGCTGCAGACGTTCAGTTCATGGACGTTTCCCCGCGCCAGATGGTGTCCGTGGCAACGGCATTGATCCCGTTCCTCGAGCATGACGACGCCAACCGCGCACTCATGGGTGCCAACATGCAGCGCCAGGCTGTGCCGCTGGTCCGTTCCGAGGCTCCTTTCGTGGGCACCGGCATGGAACGTGCAGCAGCCGTCGACGCCGGTGACGTTGTCATCGCGAAGAAGGCCGGTGTGGTCACCGAGGTTTCCGCTGAACTCGTTGTCATGATCAACGACGACGGCACCGAGACCAACTACCGCATCAACAAGTTCGCCCGTTCCAACCAGGGCAACTGCTACAACCACCGTGTCCTGGTCAACGAAGGCCAGCGCCTGGAGGTTGGCGGCATCATCGCTGACGGTCCCGCAACGGACCAGGGTGAGCTTGCCCTCGGTAAGAACCTGCTCGTGGCATTCATGTCATGGGAAGGCCACAACTTCGAGGACGCCATCATCCTGTCCCAGCGCATTGTTGCTGAGGACGTCCTTTCCTCCATCCACATCGAGGAGCACGAAATCGATGCCCGCGACACCAAGCTTGGTGCCGAGGAAATCACCCGTGACATCCCGAACGTGTCCGAGGAAGTCCTGGCGGGCCTGGACGAGCGCGGCATCATCCACATCGGTGCCGAGGTTGAAGCAGGCGACATCCTGGTAGGCAAGGTCACCCCCAAGGGTGAAACCGAGCTGACCCCGGAAGAGCGGCTCCTCCGCGCCATCTTCGGTGAGAAGTCCCGCGAAGTCCGCGATACCTCGCTGAAGGTTCCCCACGGCGAGTCCGGTACGGTCATCGGCGTTCGCGTCTTCGACCGCGACAACGACGACGAGCTGCCCCCGGGCGTGAACCAGCTGGTCCGCGTCTACGTTGCAGCCAAGCGCAAGATCACCGACGGCGACAAGCTCGCCGGCCGTCACGGCAACAAGGGTGTTATTTCCAAGATCCTCCCGATCGAGGACATGCCCTTCCTTGCAGACGGTACCCCGGTGGACATCGTCCTGAACCCGCTTGGTGTTCCGGGTCGAATGAACGTTGGCCAGGTCCTGGAAACCCACCTCGGTTGGGTTGCCAAGACCGGTTGGAAGATCGAAGGCGAGCCGGAGTGGGTCAAGAACCTCCCGAACCTGCCCCGTGAAACCGGCCAGACCACCGTTGCCACCCCGGTGTTCGATGGCGCCCGCGAAGAAGAAATCACGGGCCTGCTTGACTCCACCAACGTGACCCGCGATGGCGACCGCCTGATCGACTCCTCCGGCAAGACCCGTCTGTTCGACGGCCGCTCCGGCGAGCCGTTCCCGGACCCGATCTCCGTCGGTTACATGTACATCCTGAAGCTCCACCACCTGGTGGACGACAAGATCCACGCGCGCTCCACCGGCCCGTACTCCATGATCACGCAGCAGCCGCTGGGTGGTAAGGCTCAGTTCGGTGGCCAGCGCTTCGGTGAAATGGAAGTGTGGGCGCTCGAAGCTTACGGTGCCGCCTACACGCTTCAGGAACTCCTCACGATCAAGTCCGATGACATCCATGGTCGTGTGAAGGTCTACGAAGCCATCGTCAAGGGCGAGAACATCCCTGAGCCTGGCGTTCCCGAGTCCTTCAAGGTCTTGATCAAGGAAATGCAGTCGTTGTGCCTGAACGTGGAAGTTCTTTCCACCGACGGAACCACGATCGAAATGCGTGACTCTGATGACGCAGTCTTCACGGCTGCGGAAGAACTGGGCATCGATCTGTCTCGCGCAGAGCCCAGTTCCGTAGAAGAGGTCTAGCAGCCGTTCCGGCGGGCACCGCTTTGTGGCTGCCCGCCGGGACAGCTCCCTCTTCCCGTAACCAAGACTTCAGAATTTAGAGAACAAGAGAGAACAGGGACCATATGTCCAGCGAATCCTCCTTCGGCCTCATGCAGATCGGCCTCGCCACCGCGGAAGACATCCGTGGCTGGTCTTACGGTGAGGTCAAGAAGCCGGAAACCATCAACTACCGCACGCTTAAGCCTGAGAAGGACGGCCTCTTCTGCGAGAAGATCTTCGGCCCGTCCCGCGACTGGGAATGCTACTGCGGCAAGTACAAGCGCGTGCGCTTCAAGGGCATCATTTGCGAGCGTTGTGGCGTTGAAGTCACCCGCGCCAAGGTGCGTCGTGAGCGCATGGGCCACATCGAACTGGCCGCGCCTGTAACCCACATCTGGTACTTCAAGGGCGTTCCCTCGCGCTTGGGCTACCTCTTGGACCTGGCACCGAAGGACCTCGAGAAGGTCATCTACTTCGCTGCCTACATGATCACCAGCGTTGACACCGAAAGCCGTCACGCCGAACTGCCGAACCTCCAGGTTGAGCACGACCTCGAGAAGAAGCAGATGATCGACAACCGCGACAGCGACATCGCCACGATCGCCCGCGACCTTGAAGACGAGCTTGCCCGTCTCGAAGGCGAAGGCGCCAAGGCTGCCGACAAGAAGAAGGCCCGCGACTCTGCCGACCGCCAGATGGCGAACGTCCGTAAGCGTGCCGACGCCGACATCGAGCGCCTTGAGCAGGTCTGGGACCGCTTCAAGAACCTCAAGGTCGCCGACCTTGAAGGCGACGAGGGCCTGTACCGCGAACTGCGCGACCGCTACGGTCTGTACTTCGAGGGCTCCATGGGCGCCGAGGCAATCAAGAAGCGCCTCGAAACCTTTGACATGCAGGCTGAGGCCGAGTCCCTGCGCGACACGATCCAGAACGGCAAGGGCCAGCGCAAGACGCGTGCCCTGAAGCGCCTGAAGGTTGTCAACGCATTCCTGACCACCAACAACAGTCCCCTGGGCATGGTTCTGGACGCCGTCCCGGTGATCCCGCCGGAACTGCGCCCGATGGTCCAGCTGGATGGTGGCCGCTTCGCGACCTCCGACCTCAACGACCTCTACCGTCGTGTGATCAACCGCAACAACCGCCTCAAGCGACTGCTTGACCTGGGTGCTCCGGAGATCATCGTCAACAACGAGAAGCGCATGCTTCAGGAAGCTGTTGACAGCCTCTTCGACAACGGCCGTCGTGGCCGCCCCGTCACGGGTCCGGGCAACCGTCCCCTGAAGTCCCTGAGCGACATGCTCAAGGGCAAGCAGGGCCGCTTCCGCCAGAACCTGCTCGGCAAGCGCGTCGACTACTCCGGCCGTTCGGTCATCGTTGTCGGTCCGCAGCTGAAGCTGCACCAGTGTGGTCTGCCCAAGCAGATGGCCCTGGAGCTCTTCAAGCCGTTCGTGATGAAGCGCCTGGTTGACCTCAACCACGCCCAGAACATCAAGTCGGCGAAGCGCATGGTTGAGCGTTACCGTCCGCAGGTCTGGGACGTGCTGGAAGAGATCATCACCGAACACCCGGTGCTGCTCAACCGTGCACCTACCCTGCACCGCCTCGGCATCCAGGCCTTCGAACCGCAGCTTGTGGAAGGCAAGGCAATCCAGCTTCACCCGCTGGTTTGTGGCGCCTTCAACGCTGACTTCGACGGCGACCAGATGGCAGTCCACCTGCCGCTGAGCCCGGAAGCCCAGGCCGAAGCACGCATCCTGATGCTGTCCTCGAACAACATCCTGAAGCCGTCCGATGGCCGCCCGGTGACCCTGCCTTCGCAGGATATGATCATCGGTCTCTACCACCTGACCACCAAGCGTGTCGGTTCTGCCGGCGAAGGCCGTATCTTCTCCTCGGTTTCGGAAGCAATCATGGCGTACGACGCCCGTGAGCTGCACCTGAACTCCCAGGTCAAGATCCGCTTGGACGACTTCGTGCCGTACGCAGGTTGGGAAGCTCCGGAAGGTTGGGAGCCCGGTCAGCCGGCTCTCGTTGAAACCTCCCTCGGCCAGGTCATCTTCAACCAGACGCTGCCTGAGGATTACCCGTGGGTTGAGGCTGTTGCCGACAAGGGCGAACTGTCCCGGATCGTCAACGACCTTGCAGAGCGCTACCCGAAGGTTGTTACGGCGGCAACGCTGGATAACCTGAAGGATGCCGGTTTCTACTGGGCCACCCGTTCGGGTGTCACTGTGGCAATCTCCGACATCGAGGTGCCGACTTCCAAGCCCGCCATCCTGGCTGGTTACGAGAACATGGCTGCCAAGATCCAGGGCCAGTACGACAAGGGCCTGATCGACGACGACGAGCGTCGCCAGGAACTGATCGAGATCTGGAACAAGGCAACCAACGAGATCGCCCAGGCGATGCGCGACAGCCTGTCCCCGATGAACACCATCAACCGCATGGTGTCCTCCGGTGCACGTGGTAACTGGATGCAGGTCCGCCAGATCGCGGGTATCCGTGGTCTTGTGGCCAACCCGAAGGGTGAGATCATTCCTCGCCCGATCAAGTCCTCCTACCGCGAGGGCCTGTCGGTTCTGGAATACTTCATCGCCACGCACGGTGCCCGTAAGGGTCTGGCCGATACCGCTCTGCGTACCGCCAACTCGGGTTACCTGACCCGTCGTCTGGTGGACGTTTCGCAGGACGTCATCGTCCGTGAAGAGGACTGTGGCACTGAGCGCGGTCTGGTCACCCCGATCGCCGTGCCGGATTCCAACGGTGAGCTCGTCCTGGACGAGAACGTCGAGAACAGCGCCTACGCACGTACGCTGGCTGTCGACGTCGTCGATGCCCAGGGCAACGTCCTGGCTGCCGGCGGCACCGACTGCGGCGACGTCGTCATCGACCAGCTGCTGGCTGCAGGCATCACCGAGGTCAAGGTCCGCTCCGTACTCACCTGTGAGTCCAAGGTCGGCACCTGCGCGCTCTGCTACGGCCGTTCGCTGGCCACCGGCAAGACCGTTGACATCGGCGAGGCTGTCGGCATCATCGCCGCGCAGTCCATCGGTGAGCCCGGTACCCAGCTGACCATGCGTACGTTCCACACCGGTGGTGCTGTTTCCGCCGGTGGTGGCGACGACATCACCCAGGGTCTGCCCCGTATCCAGGAGCTTTTCGAAGCCCGTACTCCGAAGGGTGTCGCACCGATTGCTGAAGCAGCCGGCCGCATCACCATCGAAGAGTCCGAGCGCCAGATGCGCCTGGTCATCACTCCGGACGATGGTTCCGAAGAGATCGCCTACCCGGTGCTGCGCCGTTCCCGCCTCCTCATCGAGGATGGCGAGCACGTCAGCGTCGGCCAGAAGCTGATCAACGGTCCGGTGGACCCGAAGCAGGTTCTGCGCATCATGGGCCCGCGTGCCGCACAGAAGTTCCTCGTGGACGAAGTGCAGGGCGTTTACCGCAGCCAGGGTATTGGTATCCACGACAAGCACGTCGAGGTTATCGTCCGCCAGATGCTGCGCCGCGTGACCGTCATCGAGTCCGGCGACTCCGACTTGCTCCCCGGTGAGCTTGCAGAGCGCGCCCGCTTCGAAGACGAGAACCGCCGCGTCGTGTCCGAGGGCAAGTCCCCGGCTTCGGGTCGTCCGGAACTCATGGGTATCACCAAGGCTTCCTTGGCTACCGAGTCCTGGCTGTCGGCAGCTTCCTTCCAGGAGACCACCCGCGTCCTGACGCAGGCGGCCATGGAAGGCAAGAGCGATCCTCTGCTCGGCCTGAAGGAAAACGTCATCATCGGTAAGCTCATCCCGGCTGGTACGGGTCTGCCCCGCTACACAGAGGTCACTGTGGAGCCGACGGAAGAAGCAAAGGCAAGCCTGTTCACGGGCCCCAGCGCTTTCACCGACTTCTCCTATGACGCCCTGGGTGGCGACGGCGCTCCCGAGTTCCACGCCATCCCGCTGGATGACTACGATCTCGGCAACGACTTCCGCTAGAAGCGGCAGTCGGCGTTATGACGGTCAGGCCCCGCACTTTCGAGTGCGGGGCCTGGCCCGTTAACGTCGCTTTTCCCCGGGTACCCGGGGGAGCGGGGCGACGACGGCGGCAGTCACCTGCCGCCGTCGTCCTCCATACACCCGATTAAGGCTCCAGATCAAGCCGTGCTAGACTTTCTGTAATTGTTCTGTGTGGCAGTGGATGAAGGCCGCCGCAGCATCATTTTGGTTTTGTTCTCATGGTGCTGGGTGGAGCCTGTTTCCGGGTTGCGGGCAACATGCGCAACGAATGCCGCACTTTTGCACGCCTACCGGAGTTTCGGCCGGCTGCACGAGCAACGCCAAAGTTCCCACGTTTACACCGGCTGGCGCCTGTGTGTGGGGGCAGAGATCAAACAACGGAGAACACGAAAGTGCCTACGATTAACCAGCTGGTCCGCAAGGGCCGCACGCCGAAGGTCTCCAAGACCAAGGCTCCCGCGCTGAAGGGCAGCCCGATGCGTCGCGGTGTTTGCACCCGCGTTTACACCACCACCCCCAAGAAGCCGAACTCGGCTCTCCGTAAGGTGGCACGTGTGCGCCTCAACGGTGGCGTGGAAGTTACCGCTTACATCCCCGGTGTTGGCCACAACCTCCAGGAGCACTCCATCGTGCTCGTCCGTGGTGGTCGTGTGAAGGACCTTCCGGGTGTCCGCTACAAGATCGTCCGCGGCGCACTCGACACCCAGGGTGTCAAGAACCGCAAGCAGGCCCGCAGCCGTTACGGCGCAAAGATGGAGAAGAAGTAATATGCCTCGCAAGGGTCCGGCCCCGAAGCGGCCGCTAGTTTCCGATCCCGTTTACGGCTCCCCGTTGGTCACTCAGTTGATCAACAAGGTTCTGGTTGACGGCAAGAAGTCCACCGCAGAGCGCATCGTTTACGGCGCACTCGAAGGTGCACGTGCCAAGTCCGGCGGCGACCCCGTTGCCGCTCTCAAGAAGGCCATGGACAACGTCAAGCCTTCCCTCGAGGTGCGTTCACGCCGCGTTGGTGGCGCCACCTACCAGGTTCCGGTTGAGGTCAAGCCGGGCCGCTCCACCGCCCTCGCTCTGCGTTGGCTCGTGGGCTACTCCAAGGCCCGCCGGGAGAAGACCATGACCGAGCGCCTCCAGAACGAAATCCTGGATGCCTCCAACGGTCTCGGTGCCGCTGTCAAGCGTCGCGAAGACACCCACAAGATGGCCGAGTCGAACAAGGCCTTCGCACACTACCGCTGGTAAAACTTCCCGAACGCCGCCGGCTCCACCGAGCCGGCGGCGGACGTGTAGTCCATCCGAAAGGGAGACCCCGTGGCACAGGACGTGCTTACCGACCTTAACAAGGTCCGCAATATCGGCATCATGGCCCACATCGATGCCGGCAAGACCACCACTACCGAGCGCATCCTGTTCTACACGGGTGTGAACCACAAGATCGGCGAGACGCACGACGGCGCCTCGACGACTGACTGGATGGAACAGGAAAAGGAACGCGGCATCACCATCACGTCTGCCGCCGTGACTTGCTTCTGGAACCAGAACCAGATCAACATCATCGATACCCCGGGCCACGTGGACTTCACGGTCGAGGTTGAGCGCTCCCTGCGTGTCCTCGACGGCGCAGTCGCAGTGTTCGACGGCAAGGAAGGCGTGGAGCCGCAGTCCGAGACTGTTTGGCGCCAGGCTGACAAGTACAACGTTCCGCGTATCTGCTTCGTCAACAAGATGGACAAGCTGGGTGCCGACTTCTACTTCACCGTAGACACCATCATTTCCCGCCTTGGTGCCAAGCCGCTGGTCATGCAGCTGCCGATCGGTGCCGAGAACGACTTCATCGGTGTGGTTGACCTCCTCGAAATGCGCGCCCTGGTTTGGCCTGGCGACGCAAAGGGTGACGTCACCATGGGCGCTTCCTACGAAGTGCAGGAAATCCCGGCGGACCTCCAGGCCAAGGCCGAAGAGTACCGCGCACAGCTCGTTGAGACTGTGGCCGAGGCTTCCGAAGAACTCATGGAGAAGTACCTCGAAGGTGAAGAACTCACCCTTGAGGAACTCAAGGCCGGCATCCGCAAGATGACCATCAACTCCGAGCTCTACCCCGTGTTCTGTGGCTCTGCCTTCAAGAACCGCGGTGTACAGCCGATGCTTGACGCTGTTGTCGACTACCTGCCGAACCCGCTCGACGTCCCGCCGATGATCGGTCACGATCCCCGCGACGAAGAGAAGGAACTGACCCGCAAGCCGTCTGCAGACGAGCCGTTCTCGGCCCTCGCCTTCAAGATTGCTGCGCACCCGTTCTTCGGCCAGCTGACCTTCGTCCGCGTGTACTCCGGTCACGTTGAGGCCGGCGCCCAGGTGGTTAACTCCACCAAGGGCAAGAAGGAACGTATCGGCAAGCTGTTCCAGATGCACGCCAACAAGGAAATGCCTGTTGAAGGCGCTACCGCGGGCCACATCTACGCAGCCATCGGTCTGAAGGACACCACCACGGGTGACACCCTGTGTGATGCCAACAACCAGATCGTCCTCGAGTCCATGAGCTTCCCGGAGCCCGTGATCTCGGTTGCCATCGAGCCCAACACCAAGGGTGACCAGGAGAAGCTCTCCACGGCCATCCAGAAGCTCTCCGCCGAGGACCCGACCTTCCAGGTCTCCCTCAACGAAGACACGGGCCAGACCATTATCGCCGGCATGGGCGAGCTCCACCTGGACATCCTGGTGGACCGCATGCGCCGCGAATTCAAGGTCGAGGCAAACGTCGGCAAGCCGCAGGTTGCCTACCGCGAAACCATCAAGCGCGCAGTCGAGCGTCATGACTACACGCACAAGAAGCAGACCGGTGGTTCGGGTCAGTTCGCAAAGATCCAGATTGCGATCGAACCGATGGACACCTCTTCGGGCGAACTGTACGAGTTCGAGAACAAGGTCACTGGTGGCCGCGTTCCGCGCGAATACATCCCGTCTGTCGACGCCGGTATCCAGGATGCACTGAACGACGGCGTCCTGGCCGGTTACCCGGTTGTCGGCATCAAGGCCACGCTGATCGACGGCGCGTCCCACGATGTTGACTCCTCGGAAATGGCGTTCAAGATCGCCGGACGTATGGCTTTCAAGGAAGCCGCACGCAAGGCGAACCCTGTTCTGCTTGAACCGCTGATGGATGTTGAGGTCCGCACACCTGAGGAATACATGGGTGATGTTATTGGTGACCTGAACGCCCGCCGTGGCCAGATGCAGTCCATGGAGGACGCAGCAGGTGTGAAGGTTATCCGTGCACACGTTCCGCTGTCCGGCATGTTCGGCTACATCGGTGACCTGCGGTCCAAGACCCAGGGTCGCGCCGTGTACTCCATGACGTTCAACAGCTACGCGGAGGTCCCGAAGGCAGTAGCCGACGAGATCATCCAGAAAACCCGCGGCGAGTAATCTCCCGGTAACGGATGCAATTCCGGTATCGGGAAGGCATCTAAGCGCTTGAGGCGGGGCTGTGGCGAGAGCCGCAGCCCGGCCCCTGCGCAAACAGGCTCTAGGAACTATCATTGGTTCCTGAATCTGCAATTTCACCAAAACCAAGCCCCCAAGTAGACTTGCTAAAGTTTCTGCCGCGAAAAGCGCGGCCGAGGAGCACTTCACTTGAAATCGTTCTAGGAGGAACCTGTGGCAAAGGCAAAGTTCGAGCGGACTAAGCCGCACGTCAACATCGGCACCATTGGTCACGTTGACCACGGTAAGACGACGCTGACTGCCGCCATTTCCAAGGTGCTGTACGACCAGTACCCGGATCTCAACGAGCAGCGCGACTTCGCGTCGATCGACTCCGCTCCGGAAGAGCGCCAGCGCGGTATTACCATCAACATCTCCCACGTGGAGTACCAGACCGAGAAGCGCCACTACGCACACGTAGACGCCCCCGGTCACGCTGACTACATCAAGAACATGATCACCGGTGCTGCCCAGATGGACGGCGCAATCCTCGTGGTTGCTGCAACCGATGGTCCGATGGCTCAGACCCGTGAGCACGTTCTGCTCGCCCGCCAGGTTGGTGTTCCCTACCTGCTGGTCGCACTGAACAAGTCCGACATGGTTGATGACGAAGAACTCCTCGACCTCGTCGAAATGGAAGTTCGTGAGCTCCTGAGCTCGCAGGGCTTCGATGGCGATGAGGCTCCGGTTGTTCGCGTTTCCGGTCTCAAGGCTCTGGAAGGCGACCCGGTTTGGGTCAAGTCCGTCCAGGATCTGATGGCAGCTGTCGACGAGTCCGTTCCGGACCCCGTACGTGACCGCGACAAGCCGTTCCTGATGCCGATCGAAGACGTCTTCACGATCACCGGTCGTGGAACCGTTGTTACGGGCCGCGCCGAGCGTGGAACCCTCGCCATCAACTCCGAGGTCGAGATCGTTGGCATCCGCCCGATCCAGAAGACCACGGTTACCGGTATCGAGATGTTCCACAAGCAGCTCGACGAAGCATGGGCCGGCGAGAACTGTGGCCTCCTGCTCCGCGGTCTCAAGCGCGACGATGTCGAGCGTGGCCAGGTTGTCGTCAAGCCGGGTTCCATCACCCCGCACACCGACTTCGAGGCAAACGTCTACATCCTTTCCAAGGACGAAGGCGGACGTCACAACCCGTTCTACTCCAACTACCGCCCGCAGTTCTACTTCCGTACCACGGACGTAACCGGCGTTATCACCGTGCCGGAAGGCACGGAAATGGTTATGCCTGGCGACAACACTGAGATGACCGTTGCGCTCATCCAGCCGATCGCTATGGAAGAGGGCCTCGGCTTCGCTATCCGCGAAGGCGGCCGCACCGTTGGTTCGGGACGTGTCACCAAGATCATCAAGTAGTCACTGCTTGTAGATCGGTGATCTCCCGGCCCAGCCGGTAGTTTGCTCGGAAGAACCCCACCGCTTCTGTGGTGGGGTTCTTCTTTGCTATTATTTATCTATCGAATGGATAAAACACTGGTTGACGCCCTATGCCAGTGATACCGAGGAGTCGCAATGAACGCCCTGCTGATCGTGATGCTTCTTGCCATAGCCGGGGTGGTCGGCAATGCATTGGGCCGGAGCCAAGGGCGCCGGGCGGCGCTTCGCGATGGTACCCGCCCCGGGATGCCGAGCGCCCAGTACCAGGCGGGCTACCTGGCCGGACATATGGCAGGTTGGCGTGACGCCGAGGCCAAGCGCCAAGGGAGCAGTGCACAGCCACCGGCACAGTCTGCGCCTGCCGCTGTCCTGCCCACGAGCCAGGGGACTGTTGCACCCCAGCGCGTCCCTGTGCCGTTCCCACCCGGGCGCCCTTCGTATGCAGGGCCAGCGCCCGTACATCAGCGGCCGGCCCAGCCGGCAGGAGCCCCGGTGCAGGGGCCGCCACCGGTGCAGGGTCCGCCCCCGGTGCAGGGACCACCGCCGGTGCGGGAGTCGCCCGCAGAGGTGGCGGCGAGGAAAGCCCGCCGCGACCAACAGAACATCAACATCACCCTCTATGTCGCTAGCCTCCTGTTGGTGGCCGCGGGGGCCCTGTTTGTAGGAACCAGCCTTCCGGAACTGTTCCGTTTCGCGGGGATCTGGTTCATCACGGCGTTGTTCTACGTCTCGGGATTGGTTATCCATGCGAAGATCCCGCGACTGCGGCCGGCGGCCACGGCCTTTGTAGGGACCGGACTCGCCCTCATTCCCGTTACCGGCCTTGCCATGTACAACTTCGTTCTGCACAACGGCCCCGCTGCCTGGCTGGCCACCTCATTGCTGGGGACCGCGGTCTATGCGTATACGGCGGTCAAGTTGGACAACAAGATCCTGGCCTACTTGTCGATCAGTTTCGTTGTCTCCACCGCATGGTCGGGAGTCTCCATCCTTGGCGGTGCGCTGGTGTGGTATTTCACTGCGCTCATCGGTGTTGCCATCGTCCTGACATTGGGTGCGTTGCTTCGTCCACGTTGGATTCCTCCGCTATATGTGCGCCCCCTGATGTTGCTGCACCCCTATGTTGTTCCGCTGGTGGCCTTGGCAGTAACCTGCACGCCGCACCTTTTGTCCCACGGTGAGTATGCCCTGGTGATGCTGATGTGTGGTTGCTACTTCACAGTGATGGTCCTGGTGCCCCGCGCCCGGTACAGGCTTCAACACTTCTATGCGGCCAGGGCGGCGCTGACCCTGTCCCTCCTGGGTCTGGTGTGGGATGCCACAGCCGACGTCAGCGCAGTGCTGCTGGCGGCGGTGCTCTGCCTCGGCGTCCAGTCACTGGGGGTTGCGTTCGGTGGCGCCATGCTGGCTCCCAGCCTGCGATGGAATGACGCGGTGTCGTGCTGGGGCCTGCAACTGGCGGCCGCCGCCGTACTGACGGCGGCTCTGGGCTTCGGCAACTTCGATCTCCCCGTCCAGATGCCCCTGTACGTGAGCATGGTGACCTCCATGGTGTTGGGTTGGAGGCTTGCCAGGGGTCCGGTGCCCACCGCCGCTGTCCTTTTTGCGCCAGCTGCCGTAGCGGGGAACGGCCTCGTCTTCGCAGTCCTGTTGGGGGCACTGCCGGTTGCCGTGCTCTTGGCAGCGGCTGGTTCCTACTGGCTTCTGACCGCTTTGCTTCGACCAGCAGCCAACCGTCAGCACTTGGTCCTGGCTGGCCGGATAGCACTGACCGCGGCCGTCCCCAGCACTGTGGCAGCCATCTTTGAGTACAGCCAGGAAAGGGCTGCCTACACCCTGCTGGCGCTCATTGCTGCGGCGGCCGTTCAGGAACTTGGCAGTGCAATAATGAGGCGGCGCGGTGTCCGGCTTGTGGCACCGCAGGCGACTGCAGCTGTGTTCGGGGGCGTCGCGATGGCCACGCTCCTGCTGCTGCCCTTCGTTGACCACGCCGCGGGGCGTCCGAGTGTTTCGGTGGCGGTTCTTCTGGTCCTGGCCGCGGGGCTGGCCTCCGGAATGCTGCTTTTGCCCTCGGGAAAGGGCATCGGAACCGGCCGGGAGACGTGGACGCCAACCGTCGGGGAGGTGCTGGCCCCCGTCACTGCCAACGTTGCCGGTGCCGTAGCCGCCGCTGCTGTATCGCTCACATTGGCGAACTTGGTGCTCCTGGTAACAACCGCATACTTCGGCGTTACCGCGCTGCGGGTCCGGTCGGCGAATCCTCGCCAAGGGTACTGGTGGCTTGCACGTGCTGCCGGAACCTTGCTGATGGCCTCTGCCTATGTGGACGCGCTGCGTGGTGGGTGGAACGTGCAGACCGCGGGGGAGACCCCTGGGATTCCGCTTGTCGTAGCAGTTGCTGCAGCATTGCAGTTGGCATTCCCCCTGACAGGCCGGTTCCAGCAAAGGTTCCCGCGGGCTTCCGTGGTGGACGCAGCGGTGACGGTCGCGGTCATGGCGGGAGCCACCACCGCATTGTCGTTTGCTGTGGCAGCGGGAGGGTGGTTGCCCAGGGACAGTTGGCAAGCAGGGGTGGCAGCCGTCGCCACCGCTTTCGCTGCGGCGGCGTGCACCGTGGCCCTGCGTGGTCGCGCTGGCGCCTGGATTTTTGCTCCGGCCGCGTTGGCACTGCTTGTGCCGCTTCGGCTCGGGTACGTCCGCGACGTCGAGATCCTCCTGGGCGTCTTTGCCGGCTGCAGCGCCGTCATGATGGGCCTGGCCCGGGATTCCCGCATACGTGGCGCCTATCTGCTGGGGCTTCGGATTCTCGGGGCGTCCCTCATTACCGTAGTGGTGGCGGACGCTACGGACTCGTCGGCCGCTGTGACCATCGTGCTGGCCCTGCTTCTGCTGCTCCAGCACCTTGTGACCTTGTATCTGCGTCACCGCCACGTTGATGTTGCCTTCCAACAGCCGACGACGTGGGCCGCCTTGGGTGCGCAACTGTTGCTTCCTTTGGCCTACTTGGCGTCCGGGAATTACGACGGCGGTGGCCGTTGGGTGGTTATGGCCTGCTTGGTCATCGTCCCGGCAGCGGTGGCTATCGCCTGGCGGTTCCTCGGGCTCCGTGGCGCCCAATACCTGGGTGCCGCTGCTGTCGGGGTCCTGGTACTGGTTTCGGGGCCGGCGCTTCGATTCCCTTCTTATACGTGGCTGGCCCAGCCGCTCTTGAATGGGTCGCAGGTGCCAGTGGCCTTGTTCGGACTCGCTGCTTGCCTGGTTGTCTTCCGGATTGCCTTCCCGTCGCGGATCCAAAAGCCTGGCTCGACGACCCTGATCGCGGCGGAGCGCTGGTTCTGGTTGGCGTCGTCGCTGGCCTTCGTTCTCGTCGGCGTCGTGCTGACCTTGCGCATTGACTACGCCCTGACCGGGTTGTCGGTGCTGACACTGGCCGGCGTCCTGTTCGCTGCCTCCCACGTGGAACGCCTGCCTCGTCTCTACGCTGCGGCCGCACCAGCGGCCCTGTTCGGTGCGGTACCCGCCGTCGAGGGCTTGCTCCGCAACCTGCCGTCGGACGTGTGGGCCCACTACGCCGTCTGGCTCCTGGGCGCCGGAGGTACGGCAGCCGGCTTGTACGCGGCGAAGGTCTTTGGCCCGCCTGCGATTCGCCGTCAGCTATGGCGCCAGAGATCCCTGGCCGGCACCGCGGTCGCCGGCCTGGCGACCGCGGCGGTGGCGGGCATGATCCACGACGAGACTGCCCTGATGGCCTTCGTAGTGGTGTTGGCTGCGGGCGCAGTGGTGGTGGCTGAACTTCCCCGAGGGAAATGGCTGGCCGGAGAAGTTGCCGGGGTGATAGCCGTGGCTGCCCTGCAGCGGGCCTTGCTGTTCGTTGGTGGTGCCAGCCCCGACTGGTTCTGGACTGCCCAGTGGTACGTCGTGGCAGCTGCTGTTTTGGCAGGACTGCGCTACATCAGGGGACAGCGCGGGGAAGGCCTGCTGCGCCTGTGCATCGGAGCCGGGATCCTATCCCTGACATCCGCGGGCACCATCTTTGGTGGAAGCTCCGGGCAGCAACTTTATGTACTTGTGGCACACGTGGTGCTGCTCGCCGTGGGACTTGTCGTAGCCGAGCGCCTGCTGGTGGCTTGGGGGGCCATCGGCGTGGTGCTGAGCATCATGTGGGCGCTTCGCACCTATGCCTTCGCAATGCTGGCCCTGGTAGCCGTGGGCCTCATTGTGCTTGCGGTGTGGCGCTTGAACCGTAAGCCGCCCGCTGGTCCCCAAGGCCCGGCCGCCGGCGATGGTTCGGATGACACGGCGTCCTCGCGGGGCTATGGTGGCGTCCGATAGGGTTGGATTCTACGAAGAGGAGCACGGTGTGGAATTCCTGATTTTCCTGGCAGTGATAGCGGCCATCGGCGGTGGGGTGCTGTGGGGGCGCAAGAACTTCCGGCAAGAGATCGAGCGTGCCAAGCGCATCCGGCGCGCCAACAAGAACCAGTAGCTTCGGGCGGTGACGCCGGCTGCCTGACCGGCGCCCGCGGTCAAACCCGATAGCGATTTAACCCCGCTGCGCTACTCGTTGCGGCTACGCGCGCGAGCCAGCGCCCTGAGCCAGTAGAACGATTCCTTCGGGGTCCGTTCCAGGGTTTCAAAGTCCACGTGGACCAGGCCGAACCTCTGCGAGTAGCCCGCTGCCCACTCGAAGTTGTCCAGGAGCGTCCACACGTAATAACCGCGCAGATCCACGCCTTCCGCAGCGCCGCCGGGACCCGTCGCGGTGACGGCGTGGCCCAGATGCTCAGCCAGATACGCGATGCGGTTGGTGTCCGGGACAGGTCCGTCGACATGGGCGGGCTCCGGAAAACTCGCGCCGCCCTCCGTGATGAAAATTGGTGGCAGGGCCTCCCCGTACCGCTGCTTCATCTCCTGGAGAACCGTGGCGAGTTGTTCCGGGGCCTCGGGCCAGCCGAAGCCGGTGGTCTCGTACTCTTGGTAGGCGGCAAGGTGGAAAGGGATATTGGCCATCTCTTCTGCCTGCCCGGTAGGGATCTCGGCAGGCCCCCGCCCGGAAGCCACCTTGATGGGGTAGTAGTAGTTCAAGCCGTAGAAATCCAAGGGCTGGTTTATTGTCTCGAGGTCACCGTCGAGCACGGGACCCAGGGAGCGGAACCAAGGCCACAGGGGAAGCGAAGGCTTGGGGTATTGGCCAAGAAGGACCGCGTCGGCGTAAATGCGGTTCAGTATCAGGTCCAGGGCCTCAGCCATCAGACGGTCCGAGAGCCGGTTGCTGGCCGGCCGCACGGGGGAGTGCATATTGGACAGGCCGATCTTGCCCTTAGCCCCCTCTGCCCTGAGTGCTTTGACTGCCAGGCCATGGCCCAGCAGCTGATGATGGGCTGCAGGCAGGCTGTCGAACAGGAGTTGGCGGCCCGGGGCGTGCGCACCCAATGCGTAACCCTGCAGGGTAACGGAAACGGGCTCGTTCACTGTGACCCAGTGGTCCACCCGGTCGCCGAACCGGCGTGCGGCCACAGCGGCATACTCGGCGAGCCTCTGGGCAGTGTCCCTGTTCATCCAGCCGCCCTCATGTTCAAGGGCCAACGGGGTGTCCCAGTGGTACAGGGTGACCATGGGTGAAATGCCGGCGGCCAGGAGCTTGTCCAACAAACGGTCGTAGAAGTCCAGGCCGCGCTGGTTGACCGCGCCTCGACCGTCGGGTTGGATCCTCGGCCATGACAATGACAAACGGTAGGAATCGACGCCCAGCTCCTGCATCAGGGCTATGTCTTCATCCGCGCGGTTGTAATGGTCGCACGCCACGGTGGGGGAGCCGCCGTCGACGATTGCTCCTGGCTTTTCCGCGAAAGCGTCCCACCCGGACGGGCCGCGTCCATCAGCCGTGAGGGAACCCTCTATCTGGAAGGCGGCCGCCGCTACCCCTAACGTGAAACCAGGCCGCAGGCGTGCAGCGAGATCTTCCACTGAGCCTGAATCCTGGACGGACATGCCACCATCATCCCCAGTTGGCGGGGGTCGGGCAATGCCCAATGCGGGCCGATTGGCCTTTGCTCCGGATTTCCGCCATACTGGATGAGTTGTTCAAGCGCTTCTTCGTGTCCCGATCCGGATAATGCCGGGTGTCAGGGTCCAGGTTGAAGCCCAAACATAACCCTGAACCCCATGGAATGCGGTCGAGTCTGCGTGGAAATCGCGACACGCCCGACCGCGGGGGTCGGTGCGCCGGCAGGTTGAGGAACCCGGGAATATCCGGATTCAGCTTGTGCGGCGTGTGGTGGTAAAACCTCAAACGCCTCGGCGGCCACATCAACAGGTAAGTAAACAGAGCAGCCCTAACTAGAGCAGCACTAGCTGAAAGAGAGTCAGGCGACATGGCGGGACAAAAAATCCGCATCCGGCTGAAGTCATATGACCACGAGGTCATTGATGTTTCAGCGCGGAAGATCGTTGAGACGGTCACGCGCGCAGGCGCAACGGTAGTCGGCCCGGTGCCGCTGCCCACGGAGAAGAACGTTTACTGCGTTATTCGCTCTCCTCACAAGTACAAGGACAGCCGTGAGCACTTCGAAATGCGTACTCACAAGCGTCTGATCGACATCATCGACCCCACGCCGAAGGCCGTTGACTCGCTTATGCGTCTCGACCTGCCTGCAGACGTGAACATCGAAATCAAGCTCTAGGGAGGTGCTGAGAGACTATGACCGCAACCCGTAACGTAAAGGGCCTGCTGGGCACGAAGCTCGGCATGACCCAGGTCTGGGACGAGAACAACAAGCTCATCCCGGTAACTGTCGTCCAGGCTGACTCCAACGTCATCACGCAGCTGCGCAACGCAGATGTCGATGGCTACGTCGCCGTCCAGATCGGCTACGGCCAGATCGACCCCCGCAAGGTCACCAAGCCGCTGGCTGGTCACTTTGAAAAGGCTGGCGTTACCCCTCGCCGCCACGTCGTCGAACTGCGTACCGCAGACGCCGCATCCTACGAGCTGGGCCAGGAGCTCTCTGTTGAGATCTTCGAAGCCGGCCAGAAGATCGACGTCGTCGGCACCTCCAAGGGTAAGGGCTTCGCCGGTGTTATGAAGCGTCACGGCTTCCACGGCGTTGGCGCTTCCCACGGTGCCCACAAGAACCACCGTAAGCCTGGCTCCATCGGTGGCGCATCCACCCCGAGCCGCGTCTTCAAGGGCCTGAAAATGGCCGGCCGCATGGGCGCCGAGCGTCACACCACGCTGAACCTCACGGTTCACGCTGTTGACGTTGAGAAGTCGCTGCTCCTTATCAAGGGTGCCGTCCCCGGTGCCCGCGGCCAGGTCGTACTCGTACGCACCGCCGTGAAGGGAGCCTAGTTCAATGACTAGCACTGTCAAGGTAGACCTGCCTGCAGAGATCTTCGACGTCCAGACCAACGTGCCGCTGCTGCACCAGGTCGTCGTCGCACAGCTCGCTGCTGCTCGCCAGGGTACTCACAAGACGAAGACCCGCGCCGAGGTTTCCGGTGCAGGTCGCAAGCCGTTCAAGCAGAAGGGCACCGGCCGCGCCCGTCAGGGTTCCATCCGTGCTCCTCACATGACCGGCGGTGGCGTTGTCCACGGTCCGACACCTCGTGACTACAGCCAGCGCACCCCCAAGAAGATGAAGGCTGCTGCACTCCGCGGCGCCCTGTCTGACCGCGCCCGCAACGGACGCATCCACGTCATCGCTGAACTGGTAGCCGGCACCAAGCCGTCCGCCAAGGACGCACTGGCTTCGCTGCGCTCTGTCACTGAGCGCAAGAACCTGCTCGTCGTTATCGAGCGCGCCAACGATGTTGCTGCACTTTCCGTGCGCAACCTCCAGGATGTTCACGTTCTGTACGCAGACCAGCTGAACACCTACGACGTGCTCATCTCCGACGACGTGGTCTTCACAAAGGCTGCTTTCGAGGCGTTCGTCGCTGACAAGGCAAAGAACGAGGAGGCCTCCAAGTGAGCGTAACCACCATCAAGGATCCGCGCGACGTCGTGCTTGCACCCGTCGTTTCGGAAAAGAGCTACGGTCTGATCGACGAAGGCAAGTACACCTTCCTGGTGGACCCTCGCTCGAACAAGACCGAAATCAAGCTGGCCGTAGAGAAGATCTTCTCGGTCAAAGTTGACTCGATCAACACCATCAACCGTGCCGGTAAGCGCAAGCGCACCAAATTCGGCTGGGGACAGCGCAAGAGCACCAAGCGTGCGATTGTCACCCTCAAAGAAGGCACAATCGACATCTTCGGCGGTCCGCTCGCGTAGCGGAGACCACTTTAACGAGGAAATAAATTATGGGAATCCGTAAATACAAGCCGACTACCCCGGGCCGTCGCGGCTCGAGCGTAGCCGACTTTGCTGAAATCACGCGATCGACTCCGGAAAAGTCGTTGCTGCGTCCGCTGCACAAGACCGGCGGCCGTAACAACTCCGGTAAGATCACCACCCGTCACAAGGGTGGTGGGCACAAGCGCCAGTACCGTCTGATCGACTTCCGTCGTCACGACAAGGACGGCATCAACGCCCGCGTTGCCGAAATCGAGTACGACCCGAACCGCACGGCTCGCATCGCACTCCTGCACTACGTTGATGGCACCAAGCGTTACATCATCGCCCCCAACAAGCTGTCCCAGGGTGACTTCGTCGAGGCTGGCCCCGACGCTGACATCAAGCCGGGCAACAACCTGCCGCTGCGCAACATCCCGGTTGGTACCGTAATCCACGCAGTTGAACTGCGTCCGGGTGGCGGCGCCAAGATGGCACGTTCCGCAGGTGCTTCGGTACAGCTCGTTGCCAAGGAAGGTCGTTTCGCCCAGCTGCGTCTGCCCTCCGGTGAAATCCGCAACGTTGACGTGCGCTGCCGCGCAACCGTCGGCGAGGTCGGCAACGCAGAGCAGTCGAACATCAACTGGGGCAAGGCCGGCCGCATGCGCTGGAAGGGCGTTCGCCCGACCGTCCGTGGTGTAGCCATGAACCCGGTTGACCACCCGCACGGTGGTGGTGAAGGTAAGACTTCCGGTGGACGTCACCCGGTTAACCCGAACGGCAAGCCTGAGGGCCGTACCCGCCGTCCGAACAAAGAGAGCGACAAGCTTATTGTTCGTCGCCGCCGTACTGGCAAGAACAAGCGATAGGAGCCTGGACACATGCCACGCAGCCTGAAAAAAGGTCCTTTCGTTGACCAGCACCTCTTTGTGAAGGTCGCACGGGAAAACGATAAGGGCACCAAGAACGTCATCAAGACCTGGTCCCGTCGTTCGATGATCATCCCCGACATGCTCGGGCACACGATCGCCGTACACGACGGACGCAAGCACATCCCGGTGTTTGTCACAGAGTCGATGGTCGGGCACAAGCTCGGCGAATTCGCTCCCACGCGGACATTCCGCGGCCATGTTAAGGACGACCGTAAGGGCAAGCGCCGCTAAGGCGCCTGACTTTACGTCTTAGACGAGAGAAGGAAAGCAATGGAAGCCAAGGCTATTGCGCGTCACATCCGCGTAACGCCTATGAAGGCCCGGCGCGTCGTCAACCTTGTTCGTGGTAAGCAAGCGAATGAGGCTCTGGCAATTCTGAAGTTTGCCCCCCAGGCAGCTTCGGAGCCGGTATTCAAGGTACTTCAGTCGGCAATGGCCAACGCACGTGTCCTCGCGGACCGTGACGGCGTTGCATTCGACGACAGCGACCTGTTCATCAGCGAAGCATTCGTTGATGAAGGCCCGACCATGAAGCGGTTCCAGCCGCGTGCCCAAGGCCGCGCCTACCGCATCAGGAAGCGGACCAGCCACATCACGTTGGTCGTGGCAACCCCCGAGAAAGAGGAGGCTCGCTAAGTGGGACAGAAAGTAAACCCGCACGGGTTCCGACTCGGCATCACCACCGACCACGTTTCGCACTGGTTCGCTGACAGCACCAAGCCCGGACAGCGCTACAAGGACTTCGTCCGCGAGGACATCAAGATCCGTCAGCTCATGTCCACCGGCATGGAGCGCGCCGGCATCGCCAAGGTCGAGATCGAGCGCACCCGTGACCGTGTCCGCGTGGATATCCACACGGCACGCCCGGGCATCGTCATCGGTCGCCGCGGCGCCGAAGCAGACCGCATCCGCGGCGAGCTCGAAAAGCTCACGGGCAAGCAGGTCCAGCTGAACATCCTCGAGGTCAAGAACCCCGAGATGGAAGCACAGCTTGTTGCCCAGGGCATCGCTGAGCAGCTGACTTCCCGCGTGGCTTTCCGGCGTGCGATGAAGAAGGCAATGCAGTCCGCACAGCGTGCGGGTGCCAAGGGCATCCGTGTTGCTTGCTCGGGTCGTCTGGGTGGCGCAGAAATGTCCCGCTCGGAGTTCTACCGCGAAGGCCGTGTGCCCCTGCACACCCTCCGCGCGAACATCGACTACGGCTTCTACGAAGCCAAGACCACCTTCGGCCGCATCGGTGTGAAGGTTTGGATCTACAAGGGTGACGTAACCGCCAAGGAACTGGCTCAGCAGGCAGCTGCTGCTCCGTCCCGTGGCCGTGCAGGAGACCGTCCGGGCCGCCCGGGTGGCGACCGCCGTCGTCGTAACGACCGTCCGGCAGCTGAGGCAGCACCTGCTGCCGTTGAAGCACCGGCCGCTGAAGCTGCTGCCCCCGCAGCAGAAGGAGGACAGGCTTAAATGCTTATCCCACGTCGAGTCAAGCACCGTAAGCAGCACCACCCGGGACGTTCCGGCGCTGCTACGGGCGGCACCAAGGTCAGCTTCGGTGAGTACGGTATCCAGGCCCTGAGCCCGGCATACGTAACCAACCGTCAGATCGAGTCCGCTCGTATCGCGATGACCCGCCACATCAAGCGTGGCGGCAAGGTCTGGATCAACATCTACCCGGACCGTCCGCTGACGAAGAAGCCTGCTGAAACCCGTATGGGTTCCGGTAAGGGTTCTCCGGAATGGTGGGTCGCAAACGTCAAGCCGGGCCGGGTTCTCTTCGAACTCTCCGGTGTCAATGAAGAGGTAGCTCGCGAGGCCCTGCGCCTGGCAATCCACAAGCTGCCGTTGAAGGCACGCATTGTGCGTCGCGAAGGTGGTGAATAGAAATGGCAGTAGGGTCGAAGGATCTCGCACCCGCACAGCTGGACGGTTTCGACAACGAGCGTCTCGTTGAAGAACTCCGCAAGTCCAAGGAAGAGCTGTTCAACCTGCGTTTCCAGTCCGCCACCGGACAGCTGGAGAACCACGGTCGCCTGCGCGCGGTAAAGAAGGACATCGCACGCATCTACACCGTTCTCCGTGAGCGCGAGCTGGGCATTCGTGCCGAGGTTGCCGCACCGGTTGTGGAAGCCAAGGAAGAAAAGAAGTCCAAGAAGGCTGCCAAGGCTGAAAAGGCCGAGGTTGAAGCTGGAGAGGACGCCAAGTGAGCGAGAAGGAAACTGTGACGGAAGCAGCAGCCAGCGCTGAACAGCGCGGTTACCGTAAGACGCGTCGCGGCTACGTTGTCTCTGACAAGATGGAAAAGACCATCGTTGTTCAGGTTGAAGACCGCGTAAAGCACGCTCTGTACGGCAAGGTTATTCGCCGCACCTCGAAGATCAAGGCTCACGACGAAGAGAACACCGCCGGCATCGGCGACCTCGTTCTCATCTCTGAGACCCGCCCGCTGTCCGCTACCAAGCGGTGGCGTCTGGTGGAGATCCTCGAAAAGGCCAAGTAAATCCGACGCCGGGCACGCCTGGCAGAGATTCACTGGAAAGGCCCGCATTCCCTATGGAATGCGGGCCTTTCCGCTTTCCCGGCCGGTTCGGTTACTGGCCCTGAACGTGCTAGGATATTGAGTTTGTATGGCGCCACTTGTGCGTCGTCCACTACCTCGTAAACAATCGTGCCGCTGCATACAGCCCCGCGCAGAGTTTTCTGCAAGGGAAGCTGATGCTTGTGGCACGGGCGTTTAGGCCTGTTCTGGCAAAATCCAGGCAGGTCAAGAGACACCCCGATCAACCGTTCCGCAAGGCTCATTCCGTATGCATGATTTCGGTCTGAGAACCGGCGCGACGCAAGGAGTAGAAATTGATTCAGCAGGAGTCGCGACTCAAGGTCGCCGACAACACGGGTGCTAAGGAAATCCTTACCATTCGCGTTCTCGGTGGATCCGGTCGTCGCTACGCAGGCATCGGCGACGTCATCGTCGCCACCGTCAAGGACGCTATCCCTGGCGGCAACGTAAAGAAGGGTGACGTCGTCAAGGCTGTCATCGTTCGTACCAAGAAGGAACGCCGCCGTGCGGATGGTTCCTACATCAAGTTTGACGAAAACGCAGCTGTGATCCTGAAGAACGACGGTGACCCCCGCGGTACCCGTATCTTCGGCCCGGTTGGTCGTGAACTTCGCGACAAGAAGTTCATGAAGATCGTTTCGCTGGCCCCGGAGGTGCTTTAGTCCATGGCTAAGATCAAGAAGGGTGACCTCGTTCAGGTCATCACCGGCGCCAAGCAGGAACGCGGCGGCGACCGCGGCAAGCAGGGCAAGGTCCTGCGCGTATTCCCGGCCACCAACCGCGTGCTGGTAGAGGGAATCAACCGCGTCACCAAGCACACCAAGGTCGGTCAGTCGCAGCGCGGCACCAAGACCGGTGGCATCGAGGTCGTTGAGGCCCCGATCCACGTTTCCAACGTTGCTCTGGTTGACCCGTCGACCAAGAAGCCGACCCGTGTTGGTTTCCGTCTCGACACCGTTGAGAAGGATGGCGCTACCAAGACCGTCCGTATCCGCGTGTCCAAGGCCACCGGGAAGGACATCTGATGAGTGAAACACTGTCTGAGACCACTGTCGCAAACAAGATCGTTCCGCGTCTGAAGACGAAGTACGCAGAGACCATCAAGAAGTCGCTGCAGGACGAATTCAACTACGCGAACGTGAACCAGGTTCCCCGCCTGGTGAAGGTTGTTGTGAACATGGGTGTTGGAGATGCCGCCAAGGACTCCAAGCTGATCGACGGCGCTGTCCGCGACCTCACCCTCATCACCGGCCAGAAGCCGCAGGTAACCAAGGCCCGCAAGTCGATCGCACAGTTCAAGCTGCGCGAAGGCATGCCGATCGGTGCACACGCAACTCTGCGTGGAGACCGCATGTGGGAATTCGTGGATCGTCTGGTTTCGCTGGCTCTGCCGCGTATCCGTGACTTCCGCGGCCTCAACGGCAAGCAGTTCGACGGTAACGGCAACTACACCTTCGGTCTGACCGAGCAGGTTATGTTCCACGAAATCGACCAGGACTCCATCGACCGCGTACGCGGCATGGACATCACGGTTGTCACCACCGCCAAGACCGACGACGAAGGCCGCGCGCTGCTCAAGGCGCTTGGTTTCCCGTTCAAGACCGAAAACTAACTACGTGACAGGTCCGACCGCGCAGGCTCGTAAGGGCAAGCGCAGCGGAAACCGGTACGAGGAAGGGCTATAGCCCAAATGACTATGACAGATCCTGTCGCAGACATGCTCACGCGTCTGCGCAATGCAAACTCGGCATACCACGACACTGTGTCCATGCCGTACAGCAAACTGAAGGCACGCGTTGCCGACATCCTGAAGGCTGAAGGCTACATTGCCGGCTGGAAGGAAGAGGACGCCGAGGTTGGCAAGAAGCTGACCATCGACCTGAAGTTCGGTCCGAACCGCGAGCGTTCCATCGCTGGCGTCCGCCGCATCTCCAAGCCGGGTCTCCGCGTTTACGCGAAGTCCACCAACCTGCCTCACGTGCTGGGTGGCCTGGGTATCGCAATCCTGTCCACCTCTTCCGGCCTCCTGACTGACAAGCAGGCCGGCAAGAAGGGCGTGGGCGGCGAAGTCCTCGCGTACGTCTGGTAACGGGAAAGGAAGAGAATAATGTCACGTATTGGACGTCTCCCCATCACCGTTCCTGCCGGAGTTGAGGTCAAGCTCGATGGCTCCGTCATCAGCGTCAAGGGTTCCAAAGGCGAGCTGAGCCACACTGTGGCCAGCCCGATCGAGGTCTCCCTGGAAGAGAACACTCTCACGGTCACCCGCCCGAACGACGAGCGCAACTCGCGTTCGCTGCACGGCCTGACCCGCACCCTGATCGCCAACATGATCCAGGGCGTTACCGAGGGCTACGAGAAGAAGCTTGAAATCGTTGGTACCGGTTACCGCGTTCAGGCAAAGGGTTCTGACCTGGAGTTCGCTCTGGGCTACAGCCACCCGGTTAACGTCTCTGCACCCGAAGGCATCACCTTCGTAGTAGAGGGTCCGACCAAGCTCTCTGTTGCGGGTATCAACAAGCAGCAGGTCGGCGAGGTTGCTGCCAACATTCGCAAGCTGCGCAAGCCCGACCCCTACAAGGGCAAGGGTGTCCGTTACGCCGGCGAAGTCATCCGCCGCAAGGTCGGAAAGGCTGGTAAGTAAACCATGGCCATCGCAATTAACAAGAAGCGTACGAACAAGAGCAAGTCGGCTGCACGCAACCGTCGCCAGCTTCGTATCCGCAAGCGCATCACCGGTACGGCTGCACGTCCTCGTCTGGTCGTCAACCGTTCGGCACGCCACATGTTCGTCCAGGTTGTCGATGACAGCAAGGGTGTAACCGTGGCTTACGCTTCCACTCTGGAAGCTGACCTTCGTGCACTTGACGGAGACAAGACTGCCAAGGCCAAGCGCGTCGGCGAGCTCGTTGCCAAGCGTGCAAAGGCTGCAGGCGTCGAAGCTGTTGTCTTCGACCGTGGCGGTAACAAGTACCACGGCCGCATCGCCGCCGTCGCTGACGGTGCTCGCGAAGGTGGGCTGGCACTGTGACCGTTGAAAATAACGAAAAGGACATTCAGGTGACTGAAGCTGTAGCTGCTGAAGCAACTGAGACCGCACCCGCTACCGATGACCGCCGCGGCGGACGTCGCGGCGAGCGTGGCGACCGTGGCCAGGGCCGCGGCGACCGTGGTGGCCGTGGTGGCCGCGACGGCGGTCGTGAAGCCGAGAAGAGCCAGTTCGTAGAGCGCGTTGTCACCATCAACCGCGTTGCCAAGGTCGTCAAGGGTGGTCGTCGCTTCAGCTTCACCGCACTCGTCGTCGTCGGTGACGGCAACGGCATGGTCGGCGTTGGCTACGGCAAGGCCAAGGAAGTTCCCGCTGCTATCGCAAAGGGCGTAGAAGAGGCCAAGAAGTCCTTCTTCCGCGTTCCCCGCGTTGGCAACACCATCCCGCACCGTGTGCAGGGTGAGGCTGCTGCAGGCGTTGTCCTGCTGCGTCCGGCTTCCGCCGGTACCGGTGTTATCGCCGGTGGTCCGGTCCGCGCGGTATTGGAGTGCGTGGGTATCCACGACATCCTCTCCAAGTCGCTCGGTTCTTCCAACGCGATCAACATCGTTCACGCGACCGTTGCCGCTCTGAAGCAGCTCGAAGAGCCCGCTTCCGTGGCTGCCCGCCGTGGCCTGCCGCTGGACGAGGTTGCTCCTGCTGCTCTGGTGCGCGCGCTCCAGAACCAGAAGGCAGGTGTTTAGTCATGGCTAAGAACCTGACTCCCTCCGACGCCAAGTTGGAGATCACCCAGATCAAGGGCGTCATCGGCGCCAAGCAGAACCAGATCGCCACCCTTCGGTCCCTCGGCCTGAAGCGCATCGGACACACCGTTGTCCGTACCGCTGACGCCGTGACCGTTGGCATGCTGAACACGGTTCCGCACCTCGTGAATGTAGAGGAGGCGAAGTAATGGCAGAGAACAAGACCGCCGCAGAGGCTGCTGAGAAGCAGAACACTCTGAAGGTCCACCACCTGCGTCCCGCCCCGGGTGCCAAGACAGCCAAGACCCGTGTTGGTCGTGGTGAAGGCTCCAAGGGTAAGACCGCTGGTCGCGGTACCAAGGGTACGAAGGCCCGCTACCAGGTAAAGGCTGGCTTTGCCGGCGGCCAGCTGCCGCTGCACATGCGCCTGCCGAAGCTGCGCGGCTTCAAGAACCCGTTCCGGGTTGAATTCCAGGTTGTAAACCTGGAGAAGCTCAACGAGCTGTTCCCGGAAGGTGGCACCGTCACCGTTGAGTCCCTGGTAGAGAAGGGTGCCGTTCGCAAGAACCAGCCCGTAAAGGTGCTCGGCACCGGCGACATCACCGTCAAGGTTGACGTCACCGTGCACGCATTCTCTTCCAGCGCTGCGGAAAAGATTGCCGCAGCAGGCGGATCCACCACCGCCCTCTAAGGGTTTGTGGGGCATCAGCCCGCTGTAACAAAGAATCCCGGTATGCGGGGCTTCGGCCCCGGATACCGGGATTTTTTTGGTGGTTGTGGACTCTCGATTATTCCGACGGCGTCACAAGCAGTTAGACTCGGTTGTTGGGTTTCATTGAGCCCGACCACATCCTTGTACTTTCTACTCAGGAGGACGCTTGCTAAGCGCATTCGGCCGGGCGTTTCGGACGCCTGATTTGCGACGCAAGTTGTTGTTCACGCTGGGAATCATCACAATCTTCCGCTTGGGAGCTTTCATCCCCTCGCCTGGTGTGAACTACCAGAATGTCCAGCAATGCTTGAACAACGGTGACACCTCGCAGGGCATCTACCAGCTGGTGAACTTGTTCAGCGGCGGCGCGTTGCTGCAGGTCTCGATCTTTGCCTTGGGCATCATGCCCTACATCACGGCGAGCATCATCGTGCAGTTGCTCCGGGTGGTTATTCCCCGGTTCCAGCAGCTGTACGAAGAGGGCTCATCGGGGCAGTCCAAGCTGACGCAGTACACCCGGTACCTCACCATCGCACTGGGCCTGCTGAACGCCACAACCCTGGTCTCCTTGGCCCGCTCGGGTCAGTTGCTGCCCGGCTGCAACCTGCCGATCATCCCCGATGAGAGCATCATCACCACCCTCCTGCTCATCATCACGCTGACAGCGGGCACGGGCCTGATCATGTGGATGGGCGAGCTCGTCACCGAGCGCGGCGTCGGCAACGGCATGTCGCTGCTGATCTTCACCTCCATCGCAGCCGGCTTCCCCCGCTCACTTGGCTCCATCTGGGAGACCAAGGGCCCGGGAACCTTCTTCATCGTTCTTGCCATCGGCCTGCTTACGGTGGCCCTGGTGGTTTTCGTGGAGCAGTCGCAGCGCCGTGTTCCGGTGCAGTATGCCAAGCGCATGATTGGTCGTCGCACCGTGGGCGGCACCAGCACCTACATTCCCATCAAGGTGAACATGGCCGGCGTCGTGCCCGTCATCTTCGCTTCCTCCATGCTGTACCTGCCCGGCTTGATTTCGCAGTTCAACCAGCCGAAGCCAGGGGAGCAGATGGCCCCGTGGGTTGAGTGGATCAATAACAACCTCACCCGTGGCGACCATCCCATCTACATGGCGCTTTACTTCGCCATGATCGTGTTCTTCACCTACTTCTACGTAGCCATCACCTTCAACCCTGAAGAAGTGTCGGACAACATGAAGAAGTACGGCGGGTTCATTCCGGGCATCCGGGCGGGTAAACCGACCGCGGACTACCTGCAGTACGTGCTTTCCAGGATCACTTTGCCTGGAGCCCTCTACCTGGGCTTCGTGGCGTTGATTCCACTGGTTGCACTCGTCCTGATCAATGCCAACCAGAACTTCCCGTTCGGTGGCACGTCAATCCTGATCATGGTGGGTGTCGGCCTGGAAACCGTCAAGCAGATTGATGCGCAGCTACAACAACGTCACTACGAAGGGCTTTTGCGATGACGAGAATGCTGATCATTGGACCTCCCGGTTCGGGCAAGGGTACGCAGGCTGAGCGGATTTCGGAGCGCCTCGGCGTAGTCGCAATCTCCACCGGCGACATCTTCCGTGCCAACGTCAAGGGTGAAACGCCCTTGGGTATCGAAGCCAAGAAGTACATGGACGCCGGTGACTTCGTTCCGGACAGCGTCACGAACAACATGGTTCGCGATCGACTGAGCCAGAGCGACGTCGAGAACGGCTTCCTGCTCGACGGCTACCCGCGCACCACCGCGCAGGTTGACTACCTCGACCAGATCCTCGCTGAGGGTGAGCAGGAGCTCGACGTCGTGCTCCAGCTGACCGCGGATGACGAAGAACTGGTTGCACGCCTTCTGGGCCGTGCCAAGGAAACGGGACGTTCGGACGACAACGAGGCCGTGATCCGTCACCGTCTTGACCTCTACCACGAGCAGACCGAAGCCGTTGTGGCCAAGTACGCTGAGCGCGGCATCCTTACTCAGGTGGATGGCATCGGCGGTATCGATGAAGTTACCGACCGCGTGCTCACAGCCATCGAGTCGGCCAAGGCTGTCTAGCGTTTTTCCACATAGCCGGGGAACCGGAGCTGGAGTGAAGGGTGTGTCCCGTACCATGGGTGCGGGACACACCCTTTTTCGTTGAAGCGGCACATTCTTGGGGGAAGCGCATGCAGACAGCTCTGTCAGGACGTAGCCGGATTTCGGGGCTTGAGGTCTACCTGCCACCGACGCGGCTGGATACGGCCGCCGTCGAACGCCGCATTGCCGAATCCAGCCCTGGCTTCCGCGTGCCGACGGGTCTGATTGGCCGGGTCACGGGAATCCGCTCCAGGAGTGTCATGTCCCCGACGGAGCAGGCGTCGGATCTGGCCGCCAACGCCGCTGCCAAGGTCCTGGCGGAATGCGGATTGCAGGCACCTGACGTGGACCTGCTGGTCTTTGCCTCTGCCAGCCAGGACATGGTCGAACCCGCTACGGGACACATGGTGGCAGCGAAACTGGGACTTTCATGCCCTGTGATGGACGTCAAGAACGCCTGCAACAGTTTCCTCAACGGTATGGAGGTTGCCGACGCTTTGATCGCCGGAGGGCGCTATGGGAGGGTTCTGGTGGTCACGGGGGAGTCGCCTTCCCGGGCGGTGCGGTGGTCGGTGCCGGACTTCCCGACATTCGCCTCCAGCTTCCCCGGGTACACCATGAGCGACGGCGGCGCAGCAGTGTTGCTGGAGGCCGCGGTTGATCCCGCCGCAGCTGCAGACGGGGCGGCCGGAATCCTGGCCATGGGCTTCACCGCGCGAAGCAGCCATTGGTCCGTGGGTACCTTGGCGGCGGGAGGGTCGGCCTTCCCCCGTGATCCAGAGGCCAGCTACTTCAACATGGACGGGGAAAAGCTCAAGGATGCGTTCTTGGACCTCGGCTCCGACATCCTTGATGCGACTCTCGCGGAGATGCACCTCGCGTGGACGGACTTCGCTGTCGTCTGCGTACACCAGGTCAGCGCACCGTACCGGCAAATATTCGCCGAAGGTGCCGGTGTGCCTGCGGAACTGCTGGTTCATTCCGTTGAGGACTTCGGCAACCTCGCCTCCGTCAGCCTTCCATTGCAACTGAAGCTTGCCGTGGACAGTGGCAGGGCCGGACCCGGGGACCTGGTGGCATTGGTCGGTTTGGGCGGCGGCGTGAGCCTGGGAATGGCGGTGGTGCGGCTGTGAGCCCGCAAGAGGTGCGCAACAGGCTTGCGAGTACGGCTTCCACAAAGTCCTTATGCGTGGCCATGCCGATGCTCAATGAAGAGAAGCTGGTACGGCAGGCACTGGATTCGCTGGCGGCGCAGACGTTTCAGGATTTCACGGTAGTGGTGGTGGACAACGGTTCCACGGATCTCAGCTGCGCCATCGTGACTGAGTTCGCGTCAGCGCACCCGGGGATGGATATCCGGTTGGTTCACGACAGCGAGAAGGGCACGGGCGCGGCAGCTGATACCGGCATGCGCTTCGGCGTGGAGCACGGTGCGCGGTGGCTGGCCCGCACCGATGCCGATTGCCTGGCCGCACCGGACTGGACAGAGCGGATCATGGCTGCATTCGATGACGGCCTGGAGCTGGTTGCCGGACAGCTGAATCCCAGGGAGGACGAGGGCATAACTGCCCGTGAGCGGATCATGATGTTGTTGGCCGTCGAGGTGGCGTCGTTCTTCGGCCGGATCCGCCCGGGAAACAAGGGCGAGGGATACTTGGGTCCGTACCAGATGCTTCCTGGTTGCAACATGGCCATCACAGCAGACATGTATCACCGCTCCGGGGGTTTCCCCAGGACCAGGATCGAAGATCTCCATGAGGACCGCGCCTTGTCCAACCGGGTGCGTAAACTGACGCGTAATTACGCCCTGCGACGCGATGTTGTGGTGTTCGGTTCCTCCCGACGGGTCAAAGCGTGGGGGCTGAAGAACACTCTCGCCTGGTACGCGGACCACCGGTACCGCCCCGAACACGTGGATATCCGGTGATGCGGGGCCTTGCAGCGATCAACCTGCAGAGTACGGCGGAACGTTGGGAGCGCCGCGTCCATCTGGGAGCCCACCCCGTGTTGTATCCCGTGATCCGCGGCCTGGGTGCCATGCGTCCTGTGGTTCGTATCCCGGGACTCGGTGTGCTGGTCAGCGAAGCGGGACTGGTTCGGGAGGTGCTGATGAGCCAGGACGCCTACGTCAAGAACGGCCCATCAGGCTCGGGTGCGCTGTGGACCCCCGTTGTGGGGCCCAAGGCCTTGGTGAACATGGATGGTGAGGAACACAGGCTGCTGCGGCGGCGCCTGGGTGACCTTTTCACTCCCCGCTCCGTGGAGGGCATCGTGGAACCGGCAGCGGCAGTTCTGAAGGCGCGCCTGCACGGTGATTTGGACGCGCACGGCCGCGTGGATCTGGTGGACTGCGTCAAAGAACTGGCCGGCGGGGTCATCTCGCGCCTGCTGGGTGTCCCCGACGATGCCCCGGGGAGGCTGGCGGACAGGGAGCTTTTCGACCTCGGCTCCTCCATCTCGTCGCTTGTCCGCCTGGGCCGGCCGACGCTGACGGCGGGCCAAGTGGCCAAGGGAAAATCCGCCGTCGCGGTTTTGGCTGGACCGGTCCGGACGGCGTACGGGGAAAGCGACCCGGGTACCTTCCCCGGCAGGCTGCGTGAGCTCGGTATGTCAGAGGACGAAGCCATGGGCATCATCAGTGCGTTCGTGATGGTGGGCACTGAGACGCTGGTGTCGTTTGTGCCAAGGCTGGTGGCGTTGCTTGCTGACAGTGGACGGCTCAGTGAACTGGCCGCGGACAGGTCCGTTGTTCCGGCCGCCGTCAACGAGGCCCTGCGCTTCACGGTTCCTTCGCCCATGATGCTGCGGGACGCAGTGGTTGATGGATCCATAGGCGGTACGAAGGTCTTCGCCGGGGACAGGATCCTGCTCTCAACCATCCACGCAGCCAAGAGCCTGGGTGGATTTGATCCGGCACAGGCGACACCACAGAAGGCACGTCAACTGTGGTTCGGTGCCGGACCGCATTTCTGTATCGGCATGCCGCTTGCCATGGCGGAAATCAACACGACGCTTGAGATGCTCCTGGACATGTACGCCCAGCGGCCGTGGTTGATCGCTGCCCGCCAGGTCAGCAGGGGAGTGCTGATTCCCGGGTATCGGAAGTTGGAGTTGGCCCATGCCTGACGAGACACCCGGCCTACCCCTGATGGCAGAGGATCTGATCACCGCCGTCTATGCCGTGGCGGACCGTGTTCCGGACCGTCCCGCCATCACGGCACCAGGCAAAAGCCGGCTACCGTGGGCACGGCGGAGAAACGACGGCGTCCGGCCCGGTCGTACCATCACGTACCGCGAGTTGGTGGATGGCATTGAGGCCACGGCCCGGCGTTTGCAGGATGACGGATTCGGGACAGGGGAGCGGATGCTCTTCTCGGTCCGTCCCAGTCCCGAAGCGTTCATTCTGGCACTTGGAGCGGTCCGGGCGGGCGGCTCCGTGGTGTTCATCGATCCCGGCATAGGGCCTTCGCTCTTCCGGGACCGGGCAGAACTCGCTGCGCCGCGCTGGGCCGCGTCGGAGTCACTCCTGTATGCCGTCAGCGCCAGGAGCCCGCTCCGTCCCATCGCACGCGGCCGCGGCCTGCTGCTCCCGGACTACGGGGCCATGGATGTCCGCCACTACTACTCCGGGCCGTGGCTCCCCGGCGTCCCCCGCGGCGCTTCGCCGGTAAAAGGGCTTGCGGCAACACTCCCTCAGGGGCAAGAGTCCGCCAGACCCACAGAAACGGTGACCGAACAGGAAGCGGTGATCATCTTCACCTCCGGTACCACCGGCTCACCCAAAGGGGTCATTCACACGAGGGGTTCCCTGGCAGCAGGTTTCGGGCAATTATCGACGCGTTGCAGCTTCGGTGAGGGGGACCGGATCCACTCCGAGCAGCTCATGATGGGCCTTCCGGCCTTGATCGCCGGCGCCCACTGGACGATGCCCGGTTATGGTTTCTCGGCTCACATCGACCCGCTTCGCCTGGCCGGCGAGTTGGGTGCCGTGGCCGGCAAAGAAACGTCGTACGACGCCGCCACGCACCTTTTCCTGGTGCCCTCCCAACTGGCGCCCATCCTGGACGCCATCGAAGACGGTTCCGTCACTCTGCCCGCGACACTGAGAACAGTGATGCTGGGGGCCGCCCCCATCCTTGCTCCCTTCCTTGAACGGGCAATGAAGCTCCTGCCCGGGGTCGGGTTCAAACTCATCTACGGCATGACCGAGGTGCTGCCCATCGCCATTGCCGATGGCCGGGAGAAACTGGCCTTCGCGTCCGGCGCCGAAGCCGGGTTCACTGCGCCCGATGGCAGCGGTGAGGGCGACTTCCTCGGGGAGCCGCTGCCCGCCGTCGGGATCCGCGTAACAGCCGACCACGAGCTGTTCGCCCGTGGGCCGAACATGTGCCGTGGCTACTTGGGCGAGGACCCCATGGTGGAGCACGCCACTGGCGACCTCGTCCGGCTGGACCACGGAGGAACCGGTGCGCCCAGGCTGGTCATGATCGGACGCAAGAAGGACATGATCATCCGGGGTAAGACAAACATCTACCCCGCGTTGTATGAGCCGGTCATCGCAGCTGTGCAAGGGGTTCGGACTGCCGTCATGGTGGGGGTACCGGACACTATCGGAGACGAGGCGGTATGGCTGGCGGTGGTCCCTGAACCGGACCAATCCGCTGTTGAGCTGAAGTCCCGGCTGGCCAGGGAACTGCCCATGCTCATCGACGAGTCCGCCCTTCCGGACCATATCGAAGTCGTGGAATCCATCCCATCCTCCGGCAGGCACAGGAAGCCGGACCGGGTGGCCCTGCGCGGGATGTTTGCCGCACGCCGGGACCCGGGGGAGGCCACGTGAGGATTGCAGTGACAGGCGCGACGGGGTTCGTTGGAGGAGCCGTGGCGGATGCGGCGGAAGCCCGTGGCTGGGAAGTCGTCCGCTATGCCCGCCGCCAGGGAGAGGGCTTGGAGTACTGGGACCTGGCGGGGCTGCCGCCTGCCCGGCTTCCGCGCGTGGATGCGGTTGTCCACGCCGGTGCCCACGTGGCCGACTGGGGAGAAGCTGCCGTTTTTCACCGGGCAAACGTCGAGGGGACAAGGGCGGTCGCCGAAGCGTTCGCCGGGACACGCCTGGTCCATATCTCAAGCTCCAGCGTCTATCCGTGGTGGGAACCATGCGTGGATCGTCCCGAAGATGAGGTTGCTGCGCGACACCTGAATGCCTATGGACGCAGCAAGGCTCTCGCCGACGTCGAAGCCAGGAAACACGGCGATGCCGTGGCACTGCGTCCCCACGCCGTGTACGGCCCGGGTGACCGGACGCTGTTGCCCCGCCTCGTCAGCAACATTCGTGCAGGGCGGCTGCTCAGCATCGGGCACCCCGGGGTGAAACATCAACTGACCCATGTAGACAACCTGGCACGGGCCGTCCTGGCCGCCTGCCAGTCGACGGTGCGTGGTGCGGTGAACGTGGGGGATGCCCAGCCTGTGGAGCTGGGGGCTGTATTGAGGCAGGTACTCGATGTTTCAGGACGCAGCGATGTCCCCGTCACCTACCTTCCGGAGCCCGCGGCCATGGCGCTCGCGGCCGTTTCGGAAGCAGCTTCGCGGGCTACAGGCCGTGCTCCGAAGCTGACCCGCTACGCCGTCAGCCAGGTAGGAAAGCAGCGGACGTACCGTTTGGACCGGCTGCGGGACGAGCTGGGAATCGAGCCAATTTCGACCACGGTCTCGGATGCGGGAAAATGGTTGGAGCACGGGGCCTGATCGGTCCCAACAGCAAACCTTCCAGAGGAGAACATGGCGTTCGGTCAGCCCCGCATTGAATATAAGAACAACGAGCAGATGCGTACGATGCAGCAGGCCGGGCTTGTCCTGAGCAGGGCACTGGACGCTGCCGTTGCGGCTGCCAAGCCCGGCGTCACCACCAAGGACCTGGACGACGTCTTTGCAGCAGTCCTCAATGACGCAGGAGCCAAGTCCAACTTCCTCGGATACCACGGGTTCCCGGCGACCATCTGCGCCTCCGTCAACGAGGAAGTGGTCCACGGCATCCCCGGTGGACGTGTCCTCCAAGACGGAGACATCATTTCCATCGACGGCGGCTGCATCGTGGATGGCTGGCATTCCGACTCGGCGCGGACGGTCATCGTGGGCACCGCGGATCCCGAGGACCAGCGGCTGTCGGACGTCACCGAGGCCGCCATGTGGCGGGGTATCGCTGCCTTGGCCAAGGGCAAGTTCGTGGGAGACATCGGAAACGCCATCGATGACTACGTCTCCTCGGTCCCGGGCAAGCCGCTGGGCATCCTGGAGGACTACGTCGGCCATGGCATCGGTTCCGAAATGCACATGGCACCTGATGTCCTGAACTACCGGACCAGCCACCGTGGTCCGAAGATCCGCCCGGGCTTGTGCCTTGCGATTGAGCCAATGCTGGTTCGCGGCGACATCGAAACGGCCACCCTCGACGACGACTGGACCGTGGTTACCACTGACGGCAAGCGTTCCTGCCAGTGGGAGCACTCCGTAGCAGTGCATGAAAAGGGCATCTGGGTGCTGTCCGCCCCCGATGGAGGCGCAGAGCAATTGGCGCCCCTCGGCGTCGTACCTGTCCCCATCCCGTAACTGCTCCAAAAGGAAGAGCGCGGCTACCGAAGTAGCCGCGCTCTTTTGTTTTTTCCAGAGGGGTCAGGACTTCAGCTTCGGCTTGACGTCCTTGGTGTAGATGCCCTCAAGCGTCTTCTTCAGCTCGGTCATGGTCGCTTGGACATCGCCCTGCTGCGTGAGGATTTTGGCTGCTGACTTGGCCATTTCCTGATCGGCGCCCGGCAGGAACACGCGGGCGTTGTCCTGGACCTTGGTGGCAGCGAGCTGGTCCATGGCTGTCTTGATCTGTGGAGTGGCCGCGAGAACAGAGGACATGTCTGCCGAGAGCCTGGTGGGCATGTAGCCGGTGGCGGCTGAAAACGCGGCAGTGTTCTCCGGCTCGGTCATGAATTTAAGGAAGGTTGCCGCGGCCAGCTGCTCCTCCTTGGTGATGCCGCTGGGAATGCCGAGACCCGCACCGCCGGTAGGGCAGACGCTGCTCGGGACCTCGGGACCGCCGGGAAGGAACCCGACACCCACGTTGAACTTGGCTGCTTTCAGGACCCCCAGGAGCGAACCCGTGGAAGAAATGGTGGACGAGGTGATTCCTGCGGCAAAGTCGTCTGCGGCCTCCTTGGATGAAACACCGGCCCAGCCATCCTTGTAGATGGAGTCCTGGGCCCACTGAAGCGCGGCCACGGATTCCTTGGAGTCGCAGGTGATGTCCCAGCCCTTGGACCAGGCACCGCCCCAACCCCACAGGTTGTTCTGCAGCGTCCACCCGGCATAGCCCGCCAGGGCCGGGTAGATGTAGGCGTACTGCGCTCCGGAGGTGGCCTTGAGTTTGGGAGCCCACTCGGCGAACTCCTGCCACGTGGCCGGTGCGCGGTCCGGCAGGCCTGCTGCCTTGAAGTGGTCCTTGTTGTAGTAGAACAAGGGGGTGGAACGGCCGTACGGAAGGGCCCATTGCTTGTTGTCGTACTTGTAGTCGTCGACCAGCGATTTCTGGAAGTCGTCGATCTTGATGTCCAGCTGCTTCACCAGGCCATCGATGGGGATGATGCTGCCGTTGGAGAAGTAGCGGAACCACCAAACGTCGGAGAGCACAACCAGCCCGGGCAGACCGGTTTTGGCTGCCTGGGACGTCTGGAACTTCTGCGCGATCTCTTCATAGTTGGCGCCCGCGGTGACCAGGTTGACCTTGATATCGGGGAACTTGGCGTGGAACTTCTCGATGATCGCCTTTTCCACATCCTGCGACTTGCCGGGGTGGTTCGTCCAGAAGTCGATGGAGGCGGCCGGCTTGACGCCACTGAAGTCGATAGTGGCGGTGTCGACGGCGTCTGCCGTGCCCGCCGTCGACGGTCCGCCGCATGCGGCGAGGGCCGCTGCTCCGGCTCCGAGGCCTACCAATCCCAGGAAATGGCGGCGGTCAAGGTTGGTGCGCATGATGCTTCCTCTCAATTACTGACTTTGATGCGAATGGTGTGGTGGAGAATCAACCGGTGACACTGCCTTGGGTCAGACCGGCAACGATGTAGCGCTGGAGTGCTGCGAAGACCAGCAGGATGGGGACGATCACCAGTACCGCGCCGGCCATGAGGATTCCCCAGCCGGCTCCGTTGCCTTCGGAGTTCTGGAGGAGTGTCAGTCCTACCGGAAGCGTCATGGTTTCGGGCCGGTCCGTGATGATGAGGGGCCAGATGTAGTCGTTCCATTCGCTGACCACGGTCACCAGCGCCACGGTGGCGATCGACGGGACCGACACTGGAACGATGATCTGCCACAGCCTGCGCCAGTGTCCGGCGCCGTCAATCTCCGCCGCTTCAAGGATCGACGGCGGCAGCGTCAGGAAGTGCTGGCGCAGGAGGAACGTGCCGAACGCCGTGCCGAGCCCGGGAAGGATGATGCCCCACAGGGTGTTCTTTCCGCCCATGCCGGCGATCAGGATGTAGTTGGGCAGGATCGACACCTGCGCGGGGACCATAAGAGCCACAAGAATCAGCACGAAGATCACGTTTTTGAACGGGAAGCGCACGAACACCAAGGCATAGGCGGTGAGGATTGCCAGAACCACTTTGACCGACGAGCCCACGATGGTGACGATCAGGCTGTTGGCGAAGAACTGTGCGAACGGAACGGTGGTCATGGCCGTGACGTAGTTCTGCAGGTTCAGTGACTGGGGAAGGATCCGAAGGTCCATGGTGACGATTTCGCCGGGTTGCTTGAAGGAACTCAGGAGCATCCACAGCAGCGGCAGGAAGACCACCAGCGTTGCGACGATCAGGGGAACATAGCCGGTGGCCACGGTCTGGAGGAGATTGGACCTGGACAGGGGGTTGGGCCTGGCGGGCGGACCCTCCGGTGAAGCAGTCTGTTGGCGTTCTTCACGCACGACGACAGGTGCAGGGGCGCTCATGAATAGTGGACCTTTCGCTCAACGAACCGCAGTTGGAGGACGGTGATGACCAGCAGGATGGCGAAGAGGATCACCGAAATTGCGGCCGAATAGCCTGCCCGGTTGTATGCCCCGAAGGCCTGCAGGTACGCCTCGTAGATCAGCGTGCTGGTGCCGTTGCCCAGAGGGGTCATGATGCGGATGAGGTCGAAGGCCTGCAAGGAGCTGAGCATGGTGGTGATGAGCAGGAAGAACGTGGTGGGGGAGAGCAGCGGCAAAGAGATGTTGAAGAACCGCCGGAAACTGTTGGCACCATCCAGTGCCGCGGCCTCCATCACGTCGCGGGGAAGGGACTGCAACCCTGCCAGGAAAACCACGGCGCAGTAGCCCAGGTTCTTCCACACGTAGACGATGATGACCATCACCAGGGACAGCTGCGGGTCGTTGATCCATTGCGGGCTCTGTTGCCCGAGTCCGCGCAGGATCCAGGCCAGCACTCCGTAACCGGGATCGAAGATGAACAGCCACACCAGGCCAACACCCACTCCGGAGAGTACGTAGGGCGCGAACACCGCTGACCGGGCGAAGGTGGTTCCACGGACTTTCGAATTGAGTGCGAGGGCCACCAGTAGGCCAAGGATCATGGAGCCGCCTACGGTGAACACCGTGAAGATGGCCGTGGTTCCGAGGACCTTGGACGCATCCTCACTGGTGAAGAACGTGACGTAGTTCTGCAGCCCGACAACGGTGGCCGAGGCCGAGCCCAAGGTCCAGTCCAGTGTGGAGTAGTAGATGTTGTTGATCAGGGGCCAGTAGGTAAACGTGCCGATCAGGATCAGGTTGGGCAAGGCCATGGCAAGGAACACCACGAAGTCCTTGCGGCTGCGACCGGACCAGCGTCGTCTTGCGGGCACGGCGGTGCTGTTGTTCATCAAAGGGACAGTCATGTATTACTCACGGTTTCGGCGGAATGCGGGGCGCCTGCTCCCTGCCAGGGGCGGCGAAGACAGGCCTAGCTCACCACATTGACGCCGCGTGGCCGGGCCAAAACGGTCCTTCGTAGCGAGAGTTGTCTTACACTTCCGGACCCGTTTACCGGGCGTTACTCACGAGTTCGTATTTGAGGTTCGACTCCCGTTTCATGACCGGCCCGGGGGTGGAGAATGGACCCATGACGGCGATCACCGATGTCCCGGGTATCCGGGTTGGGCACATGCAGAAGAACGACGGCGGGTGGCTGAGCGGCGTAACAGTCGTCCTTCCGCCACCGGGAACCGTGGGTTCCGTTGACGTCCGCGGCGGGGGCCCTGGCACACACGAGACCGACGCCCTGGACCCGACCACCTTGGTGTCCACGGTCGATGCCGTGGTCTTGACCGGCGGCAGTGCTTTCGGTTTGGCTTCGGCCACGGGTGCCCAACTCTGGTGTGAGGAACAGGGCCGCGGCTTCGCCGTCCCTGGAACTGTCGTGCCGATCGTTCCCGCTGCTGCCATCTTCGACCTCGGGCGCGGTGGCGACGTGCGCGCCCGACCCGATGCCGACATGGGTTACCGGGCAGCTGCGGCAGCGTTCGCCTCAGGCGACCATGCCGCCGTCGAACGTGGAAACGTCGGCGCGGGGACCGGTGCCGTTGTTGCCCGCGGACAGTACAAAGGCGGTGTGGGCAGCTCCTCGATCACTCTCGACGGCGGCGTGATCGTAGGTGCGCTGGCGGTGGTTAACGCGCTGGGTTCGCCCCAGTTTGGTCCTGCGGACCTGCAGCCCTCTGCGCGCTCGGTCGTTCCTCCCATAGACGCGCGCGGCCGGGCTCCAGTCCCGCAGGCCGAGGATAAGCCAGCGCGGGTCGAACCCCAGGGACTCAACACCACGCTCGTGGTGATCGCTACTAATGCGGTGCTGGATGTGGCTGAGTGCAAGCGGACTGCCTCGTCCGGGCATGCCGGGCTGGCGCGGGCCCTGGATCCTTCCCACACCCTCGCGGACGGTGACACCATTTTCGCCCTGGCCACAGGCTCCGTCGCTCTTGACCGCAGCACCGAACAAGCGCGGCAGGTATCGCTGATCACCCTCCAAAGCGCGGCGGCCGAGGCGGTCCGGTTGGCCATTCTGGACGGCGTCCTGGCGGCCGAAAGCATCACGACGGCGGCCGGTCACTTCCCGGCTTATCGCCAAGCGGGGGAGTGACGGCGGGGGACGCGTGCGCTACCATGGTCGGATTTAACTTTCCAGCCTGATTGGCGTAGAGTTATTTGTTGGTTGTCTGTGCGGCCGCGCCCTTTTTGGTGTCGTGGTTCCAAGGCGGTCAAGCAAACAAAAAAACGTCCGCTGGATCTTCGGTGCCTCATCGGAGGACGGTGGCAAACAACAGTTAGCGGAGGATATGGCCAAGAAGGACGGGGTCATTGAGATCGAGGGCGTTGTGACTGAGGCGCTGCCCAATGCGATGTTTCGCGTTGAGCTCACCAACAAGCACGTCGTTCTCGCACACATCTCTGGGAAGATGCGTCAGCACTACATCAGGATTCTCCCAGAGGACCGGGTAGTGGTGGAGCTGAGCCCATACGACCTCACACGTGGTCGTATCGTCTACCGCTACAAGTAAATTGCTGGGCGGCAGGGCAATAGTGCCCAAGCCGCTCCAGCAGATCAACTGCAAAACACGCAAAGGAACGCCATGAAGGTCAAGCCGAGCGTCAAGCAGATCTGCGACAAGTGCAAAGTGATCCGCCGTAACGGCCGGGTCATGGTGATCTGCGAGAACCCGCGCCACAAGCAGCGCCAGGGCTAATTCCCCTTCCGGGAATCAGCGCCCGCAAGGGCAAACCTGGGTTGCTAGCCCACGCAAGTAAATAAAGGCAGCACAAGCTGTGCCAGGACTGCATTACAGAGCCTGGTCAGCGAACCCCCGGTCGGAGGCTGGGGCCGCACGGAACGTGCGGGTGTACTGCCTACGACCTCCGGTTTATTCAAGGAGTACCGCCACTATGGCTCGTCTCGCTGGCGTAGACATTCCCCGCGAAAAGCGGTTGGAAATTGCGCTTACTTACATCTACGGCGTGGGCAAGACCCGTGCACACGAAACCCTGGCTGCCACCGGCATCAGCGCTGACGTTCGCGTCAAGGACCTGACTGACGCCGAACTGGTTCAGCTGCGTGACTACATTGAAGGCAACTACAAGGTTGAGGGTGACCTTCGCCGCGAGGTAGCCGCTGACATCCGCCGCAAGGTTGAGATCGGCAGCTACGAAGGCCTGCGCCACCGCAAGGGCCTGCCCGTACGCGGACAGCGTACGAAGACCAACGCTCGTACCCGCAAGGGCCCGAAGCGCACCGTCGCCGGCAAGAAGAAGGCCGGACGTTAATCCCTCGGGATTGACCTGGTTTTCCCCCGATAACTTTCTGTAGGAGAAACAATGCCCCCGAAGACTCGTGGAGCGGTTCGTAAGCCGCGTCGCAAGGATAAGAAGAATATTGCGCTTGGCCAGGCGCACATCAAGAGCACCTTTAACAACACCATCGTGTCCATCACGGACCCGAACGGTGCTGTTATCTCATGGGCTTCCGCCGGTGAGGTTGGCTTCAAGGGCTCCCGTAAGTCCACCCCGTTCGCTGCCCAGATGGCTGCCGAAGCCGCTGCAAAGCGCGCCCAGGAGCACGGTCTGCGCAAGGTTGACGTCTTCGTCAAGGGACCGGGATCCGGACGCGAAACCGCAATCCGTTCACTTCAGGCCGCTGGCCTCGAGGTTGGCTCCATCCAGGATGTCACCCCCAGCGCCCACAACGGTTGCCGCCCCCCGAAGCGCCGCCGCGTCTAATTAGGTCCTCCCTGCCTGACTGGCCGGGCCTGCTATGGAGGTTTTGTTTCCATCAGCATGGCCCGGCTGGTCAGGCTGGAAACCGAAGCCGATTTCCACCACCTGTGTTGCGTCATATAGCGGATGCTCGCCGAAAGGAAACCTAAGTGCTCATTGCACAGCGCCCCACCCTGTCTGAAGAAGTTGTATCCGAGAACCGCTCCCGTTTCATCATTGAACCGCTGGAGCCGGGCTTCGGTTACACCCTCGGAAACTCCCTCCGCCGTACCCTGCTCTCCTCCATCCCCGGTGCCGCTGTAACCAGCATCCGGATCGATGGCGTGCTGCACGAGTTCACCACGGTTCCCGGTGTCAAGGAAGATGTCACTGAGATCATCCTGAACATCAAGAACCTTTCGGTTTCCTCCGAGCACGATGAGCCGGTTGTTGCATACCTGCGCAAGCAGGGCCCCGGAGTCGTCACCGCCGCGGACATCGCTCCGCCGGCCGGCGTCGAATTCCACAACCCGGATCTGCACATTGCCACTCTGAACTCGAAGGGCAAGTTCGAACTCGAACTGACCATCGAGCGCGGCCGTGGCTACGTTTCGGCAGCTCAGAACAAGTCCGGCGACTCCGAGATCGGCCGTATTCCGGTTGACTCGATCTACTCGCCGGTCATGAAGGTAACTTTCCGCGTGGAAGCTACCCGTGTTGAGCAGCGCACCGACTTCGACAAGCTCATTGTCGACGTCGAGACCAAGCAGGCAATCGCTCCCCGCGATGCTGTTGCTTCCGCAGGCACCACCCTGGTGGAACTGTTCGGTCTGGCTCGTGAGCTGAACACCGCAGCTGAAGGTATCGAGATTGGCCCGTCGCCGACGGACGCTGCCCTGGCAGCCGACATGGCTCTGCCGATCGAGGATCTGGACCTCACCGTCCGTTCCTACAACTGCCTCAAGCGTGAGGGCATCCACACCGTGGGTGAACTCGTTGCCCGCTCCGAGGCTGACCTGATGGACATCCGTAACTTCGGTGCGAAGTCCATCGACGAGGTCAAGGCAAAGCTCGTCGAACTGGGTCTGTCCCTCAAGGACTCCCCTCCCGGTTTCGATCTCGCAGCCCGCGCCGCAGCCATCGAAGAGGACGACGCCGCGTTCAGCGACGACGAGCTCTAAACAGCAGATCTTGGCCGCCGGGTCCAGCAATGGACCTGACCGGCTTACACAACAGGAGAAATAACTATGCCTACCCCCACTAAGGGTCCGCGCCTCGGAGGCGGCCCGGCTCACGAGCGTCTGATGCTCGCGAACCTGGCAGCTGCTCTGTTTGAGCACAAGCGCATCACCACCACGGTCACCAAGGCCAAGCGCCTCAAGCCGTACGCAGAGCGTCTGGTCACCTTCGCCAAGCGTGGCGACCTCGCTTCCCGCCGCCGCGTTCTCGGCCTGATCAGCGACAAGGGCGTTGTCCACGAGCTGTTCACCGACATCGCCGGCGCCGTTGCCAACCGCGATGGTGGCTACACCCGCATCACCAAGATCGGCAACCGCAAGGGCGACAACGCTCCCATGGCTGTCATCGAGCTCGTTCTCGAGCCGGTTTCCCCGAAGCAGGCCGTTGTTGCTGAAGCAACCGCTGCTGCTGCCAAGGCTGCTCCGGCTGCCGAGGAAGAGGTCGTAGAGACCGAAGCCGTCGAAACCGAAGCTACTGAGTCTGAAGAGGCTCCTGCCGCTGAAGTTGCTGAGACCGAAGAGGCTCCGGAAGCTGAAGCTGCTGAAACCGAAGAGGCTCCGGCCGCTGAGGACAAGAAGTAATTCACTGAATTCTTCACAGTAGACTTAAGTCTATGAACGAACGAAAACCCGCTGCCCCCGTTATGGGGGGCGGCGGGTTTTTGCGTGTCCGGCTGGATCTTTCCTACGACGGCGGCCCGTTCAGCGGCTGGGCATTGCAGCCGGGGCTGCGTACCGTGCAGGGTTCTTTGGAAGAAGCACTGGCGCTGTTGTTGCAACGACCCGTCCGCGTTACTGTTGCCGGCCGCACCGATGCCGGCGTCCATGCCCGCGGCCAGGTAGTACATCTCGATGTCACCGAAGCCGAGTGGCTCTCACTGCCGCGTGGCCACGAACTTGATCCCGCCGTCGCCCTTTTGCGACGCCTCCGCGGAGCCTTGAGCCGTATCCTCGGCGACCTCACCGGTGCAGTGGAAGTGCACGACGCCGGTCTGGCGCCGGAGGGTTTCGACGCGCGCTTCTCGGCGTTGTGGCGCAGGTACAGTTACCGGATTGCAGACGGTCCGGGGAGATGGGACCCGGTGCTTCGTGGGATCACGCTGTGGCACAAGGCGCCCTTGGATGTTGCCTTGATGAACCAGGGTTCCCGGTCCTTGTTGGGGCTCCAGGATTTTCGTTCCTACTGCAAACCCCGGGAAGGTGCCACCACCATCCGTGAGCTGCAGAAGTTCTCGTTTGATCGCGGAAGCGACGGCGTCATCGTGGCTACCGTTCAGGCTGACGCTTTCTGCCACAACATGGTGCGTTCGTTGGTTGGTTCGGCTCTGCGGGTGGGGGAGGGGCTGGAAACTCCTGAATGGCTGCACTCGCGGCTGTTGGAGCGCCGACGCGATGCCAAGTCGGTGCTCGCCGCGCCTCATCCGTTGGTCCTCGAAGAAGTGGCCTACCCGTCGGACAGTGAGCTGCTCGCCAGGGCTGAATTGACGCGGGCCCGGCGGGAGTAGCCTTCCTGTCCTCGCCCGGATGTTGTTAGCCCGGACGTTGGAGGACCCCCTCCCGGCTCTGGGTACCGGAAGGGGGCCGTTGTGGCACTCCGTGGTCTGGGATCCGCGAAGTGCCGGTCTATGGGTGGGGTGATCCTAGAAGGAACCGGCCAGGTTATTCATGACGTTGAGGACCGCCGGACCCATGATCACGATGAACAGCACGGGCAGGATGCAGAACATCAGTGGGAAGAGGACTTTGACAGGCAGTTTCATGGCCTGTTCCTCGGCTCGCTGACGCCTCTTAACCCGCATCTGCTTGGCTTGGGTGCGTAGGACGTTGGCGATTGCAATACCGTAGGTATCCGCCTGCACGACTGCGCCTACAAATGCCCTTAGATCGTGGACATCGACGCGATCAGCAAGGGCAACGTAGGCTTCCTTGCGGCTGCGTCCGGCTTGCATGTCCTGAAGAGTGCGAAGAATTTCAAGGGCCAAAGGTCCGGATCCATTTTGTCCTGCCCTTGCCATTGCGCCTTCAAAGCCAAGGCCGGCTTCTACGGAAATAAGCATCTGGTCAAGGGTGTTTGGCAGTTCAGTCTGGATAGCCTTTTGACGCTCGGCAGCCCGGCCATGGATCAGAAGGTCAGGGATGAAGTAGACCAGGAAGACTGCGCCGAGGTACAGAAGGAAGCCGGGTCCGGACGGTGCCCGGAGAAAGAAGAATAGGCCGACGGCTCCCGCCCCCAAGGCCAGGATCGGCTTGAGGACAAGGAGACGTCCCAGTGGCATTCCGGCTGGACGTCCCCACCTGGCGAGTAATTTATCGAGCCAAACCGTATAAGCCTTGGGAGTCAACCGGGCCGCGAGGCGTTTCAGGGTTTCCCCAGAGGACTGCGGTCCAAGCTCGGCTGTGGCTCCTGCGCTTCGGCCAAGGTTGGTACGGACAGTGGCGAGGCCAGCTCGGTCCACTGAAATGAAAGCCCATGCCATGAAGGCGACGGGAAGAACGATCAGTGCAACGGCAGCCCAAGCGATGAGATTCATGGTCGCTCCCTAGAATTTGATCTTGACGACGCGGCTGAGCCAGAACGTACCCACGCCCAGAAGAATGACGGCGACCACCAGCATGACCCACCCGATGGGGTTGGTGAACAGCGGCCGGATGTAGGTGCCGTTGGCGAGGCTGAGGTAGAAGAACATGCCGGTGGGCAGCGCTATAAGGACGTATGCCGACAGGCGACCCTCTGCGCTGAGCGCCCGGACCTGGCCCTTGATTTGAGAGCGTTCGCGAATTGTTTCGGCTACGTGATCCAGCACTTCAGCCAGGTCACCGCCTACCTCGCGATGGATCTCAATGGCCTGCGCGGCCCACAGGAAGTCCTCGCTGTGAAGACGGCCTGCAGCCTCCATCATTGCGTCCCGCAGATCGCGTCCTAAACGGGTTTCGCCTACGATCCTCGCGAATTCGTCCCGGGTGGGTGACTGTGCTTCCTGGGCAACGGCGTCGACTGCCCGGAGCAGGCTGTGACCTGCCCTCATGCTTCCGGACAGCATCTGCAGGGTGTCGCCCAGCTGAGCCTCGAACTGCGCACGGCGCCGCGATGTCCTGACCTTCAGCACGAGGCGCGCGGCTAGTGGTACCCCGATGGCAAAGAGGATGGTTCCGATGAGTCCTCCGAGGACAAAGCCGATCAGCCCGCCGGTGACAGTGCCGCAGATGACCAACAGAACATAGTCGGCGGGTCGCGTGCGCAATCCGGCCTGCTCCAAGAGGAGCCTGGTTCCCGAAGCACGGCTTGCGGATACATTGCTGTCCACCAGGGCGACGGCCGAATTCGTTACCCGCGTCAGCACCGAACCTTCATTGTCCGCGTTGGGACGCCTCCGCGACAACGCGATTTCCGAGTTTCGTGACCGCGGGATGAGGAACAGGCTGATGGCCAGTGCCGCGAGACCGAGGATCAATCCGGCGACGAGTATCAGCGGGTTGGTAGCAGTCATCGTTTTCCACCTCCAATAGCTGCTGATCCGAAGACAGACGGTGAAAGGCGGATGCCCAGGTCGGCGAAGTGATCGACGAATCGTGGCCGGACTCCTGTCGGTACCGGCCTTCCAAGGAATCGTCCGTTGGTATCCATTCCGGCGGAGTAATCGAAGGTGAAGGCATCCTGGAGGGTCACCACGTCGCCTTCCATGCCCTGCACTTCTGTCACATGGGTAATGCGCCGGGTTCCATCACGCAACCGTGAGATTTGGACGACCAGGTTCACTGCGGAAGAAATCTGCTCCCTGATTGCGCGGAGTGGGAGATCCATCCCAGCCATCAGGACCAGCGTCTCAAGGCGGGCCATGGCATCTCGCGGCGAATTCGCGTGAACTGTGGAAATGGAGCCGTCATGTCCGGTGTTCATGGCCTGGAGCATGTCCAAGGCCTCGCCGCCGCGTACTTCTCCGACCACGATCCTGTCCGGGCGCATACGCAGCGAGTTACGGACGAGATCCCGGATAGCGATCTCGCCTTTACCCTCGATATTGCTCGGACGACTCTCCAATCGAACAACGTGGGACTGTTGCAGCTGCAGTTCCACGGCATCCTCGATCGTAATGATTCGCTCGTCTGCAGGAAGAAACGATGACAGGACGTTCAGGAGGGTGGTCTTGCCGGTTCCCGTACCGCCCGAGACTATGATGTTCAACCGTGCCTGGACGCAGGCCTGCAGGAGTTCCATGATCTCGGGACTCATGGTTCCCAGTTGAACGAGATTCTGTGCGGTCAAAGGTACCCGCCCGAACTTGCGGATCGTGAGAGACGAACCACTGACTGCGAGCGGAGGAACGATTGCGTTGACGCGGGAACCATCGACAAGCCTGGCATCAACTAGCGGGGATGATTCGTCGATGCGGCGGCCCACCTTGGACACAATCCGCTCGATAATCCTGCGCAAGTGTTCTTCGGAAGTAAAGCGGACATTGGTCAGATGGAGTTTGCCGGCAATTTCCACATAGACCCTGTCCGCGCCGTTAACCATGATCTCTGTGACGTCCTTGTCGTCAAGGAACCGTTGAAGAGGACCAAGGCCCAGAACGTCGTCCGCGATCTCCTGCACGAGACGTTGTCGTTCAGAAGGCGTCAGGGGTATGTCGTCCTCGTCGATGACCGCGCGGAGTTCTTCTTTGACGTACCGGTGGAGTTCGCCTTCATCGAGGCTTGTGTCCGAAATCCGTGAGCCCATTCGATCAAACAGCGCGTTGCTGGTGCGCTCTTTAACCGCTCCCAACGCTTGGCTTGAATCCTCGGTGATTCCTCCTGGCAGCGGTGACGCAGCGAGGTAGTCAGGAACATGTGTGGTTGATATAGCCCAGGGATCGCCCGACGGCCCAACGGAAGTTGATTCTTGTCCTGTGCCCCGGACCGACTGGAGGCGCTTTGCGAGACTCATTTGACTACCGCCCTTCTGTGCAGCTGCTTGTGTGGCCGTTCTTCCCAGCCGGGCTTAAAGCGTTCAACGAGCTGGCGGAAGCCCCTGAGCGTCACGTCCTTGGCTCCGTCCTGTAGTACAGGTACGCCCCTGTTGGTCGAGTAGGGGAGCGAACGTGATCGTGGCAATGTGACGTCCACGGGGCAACCAACGGTGGCTTCCACGTCAGCCAGCGTGAGGCCACTGCGCTTATCAGCGAAATTCAGCACCACATGGCGGTGTTCCGGGATCAACCCAATCTCGTCCAGGACCTCAAGACCGTTGCGGAGCCCCCTGATGCTCGGAATGTCCATTCCGCACACCCAAACGACATCGGAGGCTCGTTCCAGTGTCGCCAGAACGTGTTCGCCAAGACCTGGTGCTGTGTCGACAATGACGTAATCAAATTCCTCGGCCAGCTGCTCAAGAAGATGCCCTACCTGCTCGGCAGAAATCTGGTCAATCTGCGAGGGATTACGGGGCGCGCATAGAGCATAAATACCAGCAGGGTGCACGGTCAGATAGGACTTCAACACCATGCTGTCCTGAACTGCTGCGCCTATGACGGCATCCGCAATGGTTTTTTCGGGTTCGAGAAGTAGGCCGGAAGCTACATCGCCAAACTGAAGATCGAGATCGGCGATGACCACTTTCATCGCCGAGATACGTCCGAGCCCGACGGCCAAATTGGTCGAAATCGTCGTCTTCCCCACTCCGCCTTTGGGTGACATCACGGCAATGATCCGGCCACCTTGCCGGGTCCCGTCGACTTGGGCGCCCAATCCACGTCTGCGGCCTGCTGATGCGAGACTTGCCCGCTCAAGCAGGACACGGATGGAAGACTCGTCGGCGGTTGGGTCCAGAAGGTCGCGGATACCTGCCCGCATGGCCGGCAGCGCCACTTCGGCTGCATTCCCCGCAGCCAGGACGACGCTGATTTCGGGGTATTGGAGGTCAAAGAGACTCGCCAACCGAATGGCATCATCGACGTGGAGGCCGGGGCCAAGCACGAGGACTTCGAGCAGTTCGCCGGAGAGGACCCGGAGGACATCGTCTGGCCCCTGGGGCAGATAGTCCGCGATGATGGATTGGACATCGCCATGCAAGCCGGATGCCGCCTGCCGTACGCGCCTTTCAAACTCAACATCCGACGTGATTACAAGGAAACGGCTCATTGGAGCACCTCTGCCTTCTTGATGGTGACGCGAGCACTTTCTTTCGCGTCAGTCGGTTCCTTGGTCAGCCAGATGTCCCCGTACTTGGCCCCATAGACGATCTTGGTTGCGTCGATGTCGCTCCGTGCGAGCGTCACTATGAACGAGCCCTCAGGCAGTTGGGTATTCGCCTGCTCGGAGCTTGCTTGGGCAGTGTTGGTGTTTCGAGCTGTGGCGCGCTGAACGCTGGTAACCAGGACTTTGTGGAAGACGAGCTGAGCTGACGCGTCAGCCTCTGTTTGCCCCGAATCACCGACCAGCACAACGACGCCTACGGTGTCCCCGGCAGCCAGTCGTCCGCCAACAACCCGCTGTGCGTCGAGTTGCACGGAAACTTCCTGGAGGCCCTCGGGCACCGGCACGGATCCTGGCGCGGCCAGACTGCTCGGATCCACGAGACGGACGCCGAGCAAGGCTTCACCAGGGATAAGTTCGACCCCGGCGACTTTCCCCTCAAGCCCGGATAAGGATTTGAGGGCCCCGTTTGGCACGGAAGCTGCCGGGAGGGAAGTGAGCTTGACAGCAGACTTGATCTGCTGAAGGTCGGCACCCTCTGGAATCTGTTTTTGGATGACCAGGACATCAACAGGTTGGAGGTCCTTTTGCGCGCGTGCGTCAGCTGCTTGTACGTATGTGACCAGGAGCAGTGTGCCGACTATCGCCAGCACTACCGCCACTATGCCTCCCAGTAGGCGTGTTTTCATTTCGGTTCTCCCTTATTGCACTTGGAGTTTTCTCCCAGATTGATTGCTACTTAGTGAGTTGGACGCCCAAGGCGCCGTACGTGGTTGGACCGCCCAGAGTCGCGGCCTCCGTCAGACTTACTTTTTTGATGAATGTGCCGAACAGGCCGGTGTCGCTGTTGCCCAACTTCAACGACTTCTGCAACGCCGCAGCATCGGAGGACATATACGTTGGGCCGCCACCAGTGAGATGCCAGCCTCTAAGTGAAATCTCGGCAAATGCTTCGATTTTGAAGACTTTGCCGGATGGAGCGGAATTGCAGGGGTTTGTGCCCGAGCCCTTCTTGACGGGGCAGTACGTGTTGAAGACGGGAATAAGGACTTCAACAGGTTTGCCGGCCTTGAGCTTTGCTTCCCATGAAGCGAAAGTGGAGCTGCAGGTCGAGTCAAAGTCATTGCCCGGGTTGGAATTGATCCAAGGATTGCTCACGTCGAGATGTATGGTGCATTGCCCCGTGTGATCGAGCCAGCCAAAGCCTCCGGGAACTTCGAAGCCCGAAGATGACTGGTGTGGGCAGGCGTACGCGGGGTCATCGGTCAGTTTGGTCCCATGGACCGGAAAGAACTGGAGGCCTTTGGTGAAGCTCGGGTCCGACTCACACTTGGAGAACGTCAGCGGCAACGCATCGGTTGCCTTGAAACCACCGAATTTCGCTTGCGATTTAGCTTTGATGTCGGCCGTCTCAATGCCAAGAGCGCGGGCAAACACCAGGGAGAAATGGTTATCCCCGGAGGTGCTGCGTGATTGGGTAGTGATATCGACGGTACCGGTACTGAGGTTGACTGATGCGACCGGCGCATTGCTGACGCCGTCAAGGGCATTCATGCCGGCCAGGGAGGTCGCGGCCGACGACGGAGCGGCGCAGTCGCTTGAGCTGGCGCTCTTCGCACAAGCCTGGGCGATGCCGATGGCGGCTGAGTCAGCACCATTCTGCAGTTGCGCGTGCTCGGAATACATCATCGCCACATCGACGGCGAAAGCGGTCATGCCCAAGAGCACCACCATGAGAATCGCTGTCATGGGGGCCACTGCTCCCCGCTCGGGGTCGTCATGCTTCAGCCGCCACATCGCATGACTCCTTTACCCGAGGTCTTCAACTGCGACGGGATTCCAGGCACCAGGCCTGGAAAGCCTGTCATCCACGGTGTGCTGTAGGAAACGGTGACCGTCACATTGCAAGGGGTCGAACCTGATGACACAACCGCCACATCCCCCGGCTTCAGGGCAACCGACGGGGCAGCAGCCACTCCCGCGGCCTGAGCAGCGGCAACACTGTAGCCCGCATCGGACTGATGAATTGCGGCGTAGCGTGCTGCCTCCCGGGCGGCTTCCGACAACGAGATCTGGATGTTGAAGGCCCGACCAAACTCAAAGATGCCGAGCACCAAGACGAGAAATATCGGCAGCACCAAAGCGAACTCAACAGCGACCGCACCAGACTGGCCCTTGGTCTTTTTGGATCTCATTGCTTCTCCCAGATGAATGAGTCCGGGCCGGCTGCAGCCGATGGTTCATCGGAGCAGCCGGCCCGGGTATCGAATTGAAGCCGGCCAAGTCCGGGTTACGGCAGGGTGTCAGCTACGGTCTTGAAGCCCTTCAAGACGTCCTGGCCCAGAGTGGCCACGGTGCCGACGATGATGGCGGCGATCAGGGCCACGAGCAGACCGTATTCAACGGCTGTCGCGCCCTTCTCTTCCCGGGTGAAGCGGTCCTTGACGCCGGCAATAAATGCGATGGTGTGGATCATGAAAGTAGACATTGGAAAATCCTTCCCAGAAATGATTTTGTTTGAGGGTAATAGATGGTTATTGCGAGAGTGCAGATTTGTCCGAACTCGAAGGGCTGTTATCGCTTTTGCCGTTCGGAATTCGATGACTCAAGAATTGCCCAGCCACACCAAAAGCCACAATGCGTAGCCGTACTCGATTTATTTGGGCATGCATTACTTGCCGTATGGGCGCGGTGGAGCGAAGTACTCGGTTTCGGCCTCTGAACAGCCGGGAACTACTTGGTTCCGACAGGAGACCTACTAATGGGGAAGCTACGTCAAGCAGGGATAAGCACGTACTCAGCCAGGCTCAGTGCAGGGCGAGGATTACACCAAAAGCCGCGAGAACCATTGCCGGCCCGTGGGCTGTTTCGGCTGGCTTTTCCGCGGAACGTAGGCGCAACAACGCGACCGTCAGAACTCCACCCACCACGAATCCAAGCAAGCCGCCGAAGAGTACTTGCTGCCAACCCAAGTAGCCCAAGTACATTCCAAGTGGTGCCGCGAGCTTCACATCGCCCATTCCGAGGCTTCCGGGCGAAATCAGCCCCAATATCAGGTAGCCAACGAAGAGTATGAAGCCGCCGGCCAGTGCTCGGAGCAGGTCTGTCCACCCAGGCTCAAGCATCGAAGACACGGCAAGGAGCCCCATTGCGCCGATAAGCAGGGCCAAAACAAGCGGATTCGGCAGCAAATGAAGTGTGAAATCAATACGTGAAAGTTGCACCCCAATAAGGGCCAGGAAAAGAAAAGCCGGCAATTCGGCCCCTAATCCAAACCGCCACGCAAGCAGAGCAAAGAGCAGCGCGGTGACCACCGCCGTCGTGATCCGTATCTTCAGGGAGGGGAGGCCGCCGAGTCGCGGCAGCGTCCGCGCGATCAGCAACTCGGCCGCCGGACTCAGAAGGAGGCCGGCGAGAGCCAGCAGAAGCGGCATGGCAAGTCCGTCAGTCACGTGCACTCCCTCATTAACACAGGTTCACCCCTGTGTGCTCACCCCATTTTGACCCGGGCGCCCCGTTGAAGGTATTGTTTAGAGTCGTTGTGCGTGTCCTATCTCGATGACACATGCCTACAGGGGGATCCAGTTGCAGGATCGCTAACTCCATGGGCATTTCGAGATCCTGGGATAACTGGTACATAGAGCCCTCACCTCTGCTCCGGTAGCGCATACATAGTAGGTACACGCCTCACTGCGTGTCGCCTAAAACATGAACGCCAGAACAAGAACGAGGCAAAACCGTGCGTACGTACACCCCGAAGCCCGGCGATATCAACCGCCAGTGGCACGTCATTGACGCCACCGACGTTGTCCTTGGTCGTCTTGCCAGCCAGACCGCAACACTGCTGCGCGGAAAGCACAAGCCGACCTTTGCGTCCCACATGGACATGGGCGACTTCGTCATCATCATCAACGCTGAAAAGGTTGCCCTCACCGGCGCCAAGCTGGAGCAGAAGCGCGCATACCGCCACTCCGGTTACCCGGGCGGCCTGACCTCCGTCAACTACGCCGAGCTGTTGGAATCCAACCCGGTTCGCGCTGTTGAGAAGGCCATCAAGGGCATGCTCCCCAAGAACTCCCTCGCAGCTCAGCAGCTGGGCAAGCTCAAGGTCTACGCAGGCCCCGAGCACCCCCACGCTGCACAGCAGCCGAAGACTTTCGAAATCACCCAGGTCGCCCAGTAGTCCTGGCCACCAACTAAACTTTTTATTACAAGGAGAACCGTGGCTCAGAACGAAGAACTGACCGCCGAAGCCGTCGAGGCTGAGGAAACCCTCACCAGCTACACCTCTGAAAGCAGCGCCGCTGCTGAAGATGCTCCCAAGAAGGAGCGCCCGGCACTGACCGTTGCCGGCGCAGCTGTTGGCCGCCGCAAGGAAGCCGTTGCACGCGTTCGCGTTGTTCCGGGTTCCGGCAAGTGGACCATCAACGGCCGCACGCTGGACAACTACTTCCCGAACAAGCTGCACCAGCAGGACGTCAACGAGCCCTTCAAGATCCTTGATCTCGAAGGCGCCTACGACGTCATCGCCCGTATCCACGGCGGTGGCATCTCCGGCCAGGCCGGTGCCCTGCGTCTCGGTGTTGCCCGCTCGCTGAACGAGATCGACGTCGACAACAACCGCGCCACCCTGAAGAAGGCCGGTTACTTGAGCCGTGACGCCCGCGTCATCGAGCGCAAGAAGGCTGGTCTCAAGAAGGCACGCAAGGCCCAGCAGTACTCCAAGCGTTAATTCGCTTCGCCCCATTACAGGGGTATCGGAAGCCCGTTCCGCCGTTTCGGTGGGGCGGGCTTCCGTCATTTAACGCTGCCGTCACTGCGCACGCGCGTGGACCGGGTCAAGACGCTCCGGTGGCCCGATGAACAGGTGGTGCCGTGGCGTCGTCTAAACTTGACCCGATGTCTAGATTATTTGGAACAGATGGCGTGCGCGGTCTCGCGAACGGATTACTCACCGCTGAACTGGCTATGCAGCTCGCGCAGGCGGCCGCCGTCGTACTCGGCCACGACCGTGCGACAGACGGAAAGCGGCCCCGCGCCGTGGTAGCCAGGGACCCCAGGGCCAGCGGTGAATTCCTCGCCGCCGCCGTGGAGGCCGGGCTTTCCAGCTCCGGTATCGACGTTTACGACGCCGGTGTCCTCCCCACCCCCGCCGCGGCCTACCTGGTGGCAGATCTCGACGCCGACTTCGGCGTCATGCTGTCCGCCTCCCACAACCCTGCGCCGGACAACGGAATCAAGTTCTTCGCCCGGGGCGGCCAGAAGCTTCCCGACGACGTCGAGGACGCCATCGAAGCGCAGCTTGGCAAAGAGCCACAGCGGCCCGTAGGCGCCGACGTCGGACGCATCCAGCGCTTCTCGGACGCGGAGGACCGGTACATCGTGCACCTGCTCGGCACGCTCCCGAAGCGCCTGGACGGCCTGAAGGTGGTGCTTGACTGCGCCCACGGTGCCGCGAGCGGATGCTCGCCCCAGGTATTCAAGGACGCCGGCGCGGACGTGGTGGTCATCGGAGCAGAGCCTGACGGACTGAACATCAACGAAGGCGTAGGTTCAACCCACCTGGGTCCGTTGAAGGAAGCCGTGGTCAAGCACGGCGCAGACCTTGGCGTGGCGCACGACGGCGACGCGGACCGCTGCCTGGCCGTCGACCACGAAGGCAACGAAGTGGACGGTGACCAGATCATGGCGATCCTGGCGCTGGCACTCAAGAAGGCCGGCAAACTCAAGGATGACATTCTGGTTGCCACGGTCATGAGCAACCTCGGGCTGAAGATCGCCCTTCGCGATGCCGGCATCACCATCCGGGAGACCGGCGTCGGCGACCGCTACGTGCTTGAAGAAATGCGCGACGGCGGTTACAACCTTGGCGGCGAACAGTCCGGCCATGTGATCTTCTCCGATTACGCAACCACAGGCGACGGCGTCCTGACCGGACTGCAGCTGGCAGCCCAAGTGGCCCTCACCGGCCGCACGCTCCAGGACCTTGCCGGCGCGATGACCAAGCTTCCGCAGCTCATGATCAACGTCAAGGGTGTCGACAAGGCGCGTGCCGCCACTGACGAAGGCGTTGCCGCGGCAGTGGCTGCAGCCGAGCTCGAACTCGGTGAGACCGGCAGGGTGCTCCTCCGCCCTTCAGGCACCGAGGCCCTGGTCCGCGTCATGGTGGAAGCGGCGGACATGGAAACGGCCGAGCGCATCTGCACCGAGCTCGCTGCCGTGGTCAAGGAGCGCCTGGGCGCCTCCAGCGAACTGGCCGTCTAAGAACCGGGCTACAGGTAGTCCGGAGCAGCTTCAAGCCCGAAGTACTCTTCGAGAGTCGTGATGCCGCGTGTGGCCATGTCCACCGCGGCATCCACTCCGATGTACCGGAGGTGCCAGGATTCGTAGAAGTAGCCTGTGGTGTCGTGGAACATCCAGGGGTACCTGACGACGAATCCGAACTTGTGCGCATTGGCTTTGGCCCAGACCGCTGCAGGCTGCTCGGCGAAGCATGGCTGGAAGCTGCACGCTCCGCCTCCGTCGCCGATATCGAATGACCAGCCTGTCTGGTGTTCGGAGTGTCCCGGCCGCGCGGAGGCGCGATCGGCTGCGGCCTGCCCTGTGCTGGCAACATATCCGTTGTAGGTGGACACCTGCGTTGTGTAAGAACGATAGCCCGAAGCCAGCGTCATGATGACGCCCTCCGATGCCGCTGCCCCGAACATCCTCTCTGCGGCAGCCGCCGTCGTGCTGTTCAAAAGGGCCGCTTCGCCGCTGACGGCGAGTCGGATGGCCGGCTGCACCAAGTCGGCCGGCACGAAGTCCTGAGGATTCAGCGGCCTGTGCTTGTTGACGATCACCCAGGGGCTGGTCGGATCGGTCAGGGAGTGCTGGGTCTTGATGGTGCTGGAAGGGGCCGGGCCCGGGCTGGTGGCCGCGGTGGGCTCTGCTGTGAGCTCTGCTGTGGCGGACGGCGTTGGTGTTGCGGCAGCGGCGCTTGAAGCTGGTGCAGGAGCCGCCACGTCGGTTTGGGCCGGCATGCTTGCGGCAGCAGGGGAGGGAGCCCCGTCCTGTGGCGTGCATGCCGTCAGGGCGGCGAGGCCGGCACTGACTGTGAGCAGCCCGGCGAAAGCCCGGCGGCTGGGCATCGGTGTGATTTCGTTCGGCAACTAGACCTTCCTCAGCAGCATGCGCCTGATGGAGTGGTCTGCATCCTTGGTGAGCACCAACTGTGCCCGACCACGTGTCGGCAGCACGTTTTCCTTGAGGTTGGGCTCGTTGATGCGCTTCCAGATACCCCGGGCGGTGGACTCGGCGTCGTCGTCCGACAATGTGGCGTAACGGTGGAAGTATGACTCGGGCTGGGCGAAAGCCGTACTGCGCAGCTTCCGGAAGCGGTCCACATACCATTCCTCGATGTACGAGGTCTTGGCGTCGACGTAAATGGAGAAATCGAAGAAGTCGCTGACGGCCAGGCCCTGTTTGCCGTCCATGCGGGGCCGTGCCGGTGCCAGCACATTCAAACCCTCGACGATCAGGACATCGGGGCGGCGCACAACGACTTCCTTGCCCGGCACGATGTCGTAGGTAACGTGCGAATACCAGGGCGCCCGGACTTCCTCTGCGCCGCCTTTGACCTCCGAAACGAAGCGAAGGAGCCCCCGCCGGTCGTAGGACTCCGGAAAGCCCTTGCGCTCAAGCAGGTGCCGGCGTTTGAGCTCAGCCAGGGGGTAGAGGAAGCCGTCCGTCGTAATGAGTTCCACGTTCGGCGTTCCTGGCCAGCGGCGCAGCATCTCGCGGAGAACGCGGGCGATGGTGGACTTGCCTACTGCCACGGAACCGGCCACGCCGATCACGAATGGCGTGCGCTGGGTTTGCTCACCAAGGAAGGTGGTGGTTGCGGCGTGAAGCTGGTGGGATGCCTGGACATAGAGGTGAAGGAGCCTTGAGAGGGGGAGGTAGACCTCCCGGACTTCCTTCATGTCCAGGGGATCGCCGAGCCCGCGCAGACGGAAGATGTCCTCTTCGTTGAGGGGCTGCTCCATCTGTGCTGCAAGCCTGGACCAGGTCTGGCGGTCCAGCTCGACAAACGGGGAAGCGCCGTCGCCATTAGCTTCGGTGCGTTGCAAAGTCACGATCATGATTCTGCCCTCCGCGCGGCTGATCAGGAAATGCGCGATGGCTGGGGGATGAATTATGGGTGCCGTAAAGGTCGCCAGGGACCCCATGAAATGGGATGTCCCACATCAGGTGTTTGCGTTAGCCGTTAGGCTTGTACCCATGTGTGGAATCGTAGGCTATGTTGGCAATTCGTCTCGCGAGGCAGCTGGTTACAGCGCCCTTGACGTCGTGGTGGAAGGGCTGCGCCGTCTGGAGTACCGCGGCTATGACTCCGCCGGCGTCGCAGTAGTGGCTGATGGGGCCATCTCATCCCGTAAAAAGTCCGGCAAGCTGAGCAACTTGATCGAGGAACTGGAAGCGCATCCCGTTCCCAAGTCCCTGACAGGCATTGGCCACACCCGGTGGGCCACGCACGGCGGCCCCACCGACCGCAACGCCCACCCGCACCTTTCCGATGGTGGGCGGTTGGCTGTCATTCACAACGGAATCATCGAGAACTTCGCCGAGCTCCGTCAGGAACTGCTCGCCAAGGGCGTCACGTTCGAATCCGAAACGGACACCGAGGTCGCTGCGGCACTTCTGGGAGACATCTTCCGGAACCAGCTCAACGGCGACGGCGGCAACCTCACCGAAGCGATGCGCCTCGCCTGCCAGCGGCTCGAGGGTGCTTTCACGCTCCTGGCAGTGCACGCTGACCAGCCGGACGTAGTTGTTGCTGCCCGCCGTAACTCTCCCCTGGTCGTGGGATTGGGCGATGGCGAGAACTTCCTCGGCTCCGATGTCTCCGGCTTCATTGACTACACGCGCCGCGCTGTGGAACTGGGCCAGGACCAGATCGTCACGATCACCGCGGACAGCGTTGAGATCACCGACTTCTTCGGTGCACCGGCTGAAGGCAAGGAATACCACGTTGACTGGGACCCGGCTTCGGCTGAAAAGGGTGGCTTCAGCTCCTTCATGGAGAAGGAAATCAACGACCAGCCCGACGCTGTGGCACAGACCCTCCTGGGACGCTCCGACCTCAACGGCAAGCTGACGCTGGACGAACTCCGTATCGATCCCGAGCTTCTCAAGCAGGTGGACAAGATCATCGTCCTCGCCTGCGGTACGGCAGCCTATGCCGGCCTGGTGGCCAAGTACGCCATCGAAAACTGGTGCCGCATCCCCACCGAGGTGGAGCTCGCCCACGAGTTCCGTTACCGTGACCCGATCGTGGACTCCAACACCCTGGTGGTTTCCATCAGCCAGTCCGGCGAAACCATGGACACCCTCATGGCCGTCCGTTACGCCCGGGAACAGGGTGCCAAGACGATCTCGATCTGCAACACCAACGGTTCCACCATTCCGCGCGAATCCGACGCCGTGCTCTACACGCACGCCGGTCCGGAAATCGCTGTCGCCTCCACCAAGGCGTTCCTTGCGCAGATCACGGCTGCCTACCTCCTGGGCCTCTACCTGGCCCAGCTGCGCGGCAACATCTTCTCCGGCCAGATCAAGGATGTCCTCGCGGACCTGAACAAGATCCCGGCCAAGATCCAGACAATCCTGGACAACGCAGGACCGCTGCGCGAGCTGGCCCGCAGCATGAAGGACGAAAAGTCCGTGCTGTTCCTCGGCCGTCACGTTGGCTACCCGGTTGCCCTCGAAGGCGCCCTGAAGCTCAAGGAAATCGCCTACATCCACGCAGAAGGCTTCGCCGCCGGCGAGCTCAAGCACGGGCCGATCGCCCTGATCGACGACGGCCAGCCGGTCTTCGTCGTCGTGCCGTCCCCGCGTGGCCGTGACTCCCTGCACTCCAAGGTGGTCAGCAACATCCAGGAAGTCCGCGCACGTGGTGCACGCACCCTGGTCATCGCCGAAGAGGGCGACGAGTCGGTCAAGGACTACGCAGAGCATGTCTTCTACGTACCGGAGACGCCCACGCTGCTCATGCCGCTGCTCACCACGGTTCCGTTGCAGATCTTTGCTGCCGAACTGGCCGGGGCGAAGGGATACGACGTCGATCAGCCGCGTAACCTCGCCAAGAGCGTGACCGTAGAATAACGGCATGATTGTTGGCATTGGCGTAGACGTCGTAGACATTGAGCGGTTTGGCCGGCAGCTTGAACGGACTCCCGGGCTGAGGGATCGCCTGTTTGTGCCCGCCGAGCGTGAACTCAACACACGTTCCTTGGCTGCCCGTTTCGCAGCCAAGGAAGCAGTGGCCAAGGTCCTGGGCGCACCGGCAGGCATGAACTGGCAGGATTGCTGGATCGGCCTTGACCAGAATGGTCCAACCATCCAGGTCAAGGGAACTGTGCTTGCCGTCGCTGAGGCCAAGGGCGTCAAGCGTTGGCACCTGTCGATGAGCCACGACGGCGGCATCGCCACGGCAACCGTCCTCGCTGAGGGCTAGACGGACACCTAAACAATGATCAGCGCCTTCACCGGACAACAGATCAGGGACGCGGAACAGCCGCTCCTGGACTCCGGTGAGGGCGCTGTTCTTATGGAACGGGCAGCGTACGGCCTCGCCCAGGCCGTGATCCGTGAGCTGAAGAAAAAACGCCGGTTGGCTGGTGCATGCGTCACGGTTCTCGCCGGCAAAGGCAACAACGGCGGCGATGGCCTTTATGCTGCCGCGTATCTCGCCCGACGCGGAATGCGTGCGACGGCGGTACTCGCCGGCGATTCCGTCCACGCGGAAGCATTGGCTGCTCTTCTCGCCGCAGGTGGGCGGGTTTTGCAGCTCGGTCCTTCAAATGCCGAAGAGCTCGCGGTTCTGTTTGCCGGTGAGGACGTGATCATCGATGCTCTGCTGGGTACCGGCGCCCGCGGGGGGTTGCGCGAAGCCCCGGCCGAGCTGATTGCCGCGCTGCAGGAACTCGGACCACGGCTGGTTGTCGCCTGTGACGTCCCAAGCGGGCTGGATGCAGGCACCGGGGAGGTCCACTGGCCCGTGCTGGATGCCGATGTCACGGTCACGTTCGGTGGTGTCAAGGCAGGGCTCCTGACCGATCCGGGTGAGGGCTGCGCGGGGCGGGTGGAACTGGTGCAGATCGGCATCGAGGCCGGGCTTCAGGACCAGGCGCCGGAGTTGCGGCGCCTGACCGACCCGGACCTTGGCGCCTTGCTGCCCCGCCCCGGCCGGAGGTCACATAAATACTCCCGCGGTGTCCTGGGAATTGTTGCAGGCTCGTCCCGTTTTGCCGGCGCCGCTGTCCTGGGTGTGCACGCCGCAGCCCTCGCCGGGGTGGGTATGGTGCGCTACGTCGGCCCCGGGTCCGCGGCGCGAATGGTTCTCTCCCGGACCCCGGAGGCCTTGTGGGAAGACAAGGATCCGGGCCGGGTCCAGGCATGGGTAGTGGGTCCGGGCGTCGACGGAGAAGAGCAATTGGGCCGTGCAGCGGCTGCCGTGGAGGCGGCCTTGGGCCATGACCTTCCGGTAGTGGTCGATGCCGGGGCGCTGAGCCTCCTCCCGGACCGTTGCCCGCCCCAATGGATCCTTACACCGCACGCCGGCGAACTCGCGTCCTTGCTGGATTCGCTGCCGTCCACGGGCGAAGTTGCGGTGACGCGGGCCGACGTCGAATCCCGGCCCCTGCACTTCGTACGCCAGGCGGCCCAACAAACCGGAGCCACAGTGCTTCTGAAGGGTGCCACGACACTTGTGGCGTCGCCGTCGGGAATTGTTTTCAGCCAGTCGGAGGGCATCCCCTGGATGGCGACCGCCGGCAGCGGCGATGTCCTGGCCGGAGTGCTGGGAGCGTTGCTGGCTCAGGCCGCTGAAGAGATAGGCGGCGACGACGGCGCGTATGCCGGCTTGGGCCTGGACGCTGCGGACCGCTGGGCTGCTGTGGCGGCCGTGGCGGCGGGCATCCACGGCAGGGCAGGGGCCCTGGCGTCGGCGGATTGCGACGGTGGCCCCCTTACAGCCTCGGCAATTGCTGCGGCTGTGCCGCGCGTTATTGGTTCGCTCAGCGCGGAATACGACCGAACAATACCGTAAGGTTACTGTCGTTGTCAGGGTACTGAGTAGGCTTGCAACAGTTGTTCGCATCATCAAGAGGAGAACGCATGGAAGTCTGGCCTGGATCGGCTTATCCGCTGGGTGCCACCTTTGACGGCACCGGCACCAACTTCGCGCTATTCAGCGAGAAGGCCGAAAAAGTGGAGTTGTGTCTCTTTGACGACGACGGCGGCGAAGTCCGCGTAGAAGTTACCGAGGTAGATGGTTACGTATGGCACTGCTACCTGCCGCAGGTGCAGCCGGGACAGAAGTACGGCTACCGGGTTCACGGGCCCTACGATCCCGACGCCGGTCAGCGTTTCAACCCCAACAAACTGCTGCTGGATCCGTACGCAAAAGCCATCCACCGGCAGATCGACTGGGATCCGTCCCTTTTCTCCTACAACCTGGGAGACCCCGATTCGCGGAATGATGAGGACTCAGCGCCGCACATGATGCTGGGCGTCGTCATCAACCCGTTCTTCGATTGGGACGGCGACAAGCTCCTGAGGATTCCCTACCACAAGTCGGTCATCTATGAGGCCCACGTCAAAGGCTTGACCCAGCTGCACCCGGAAGTCCCCGAAGAGCAGCGCGGCACCTACGCCGGCGTGGCACACCCTGCGGTCATCTCGCACCTGCAGAAGCTCGGGATCACCGCAATCGAACTGATGCCGGTGCACCAGTTCGTCAACGACGGCATCCTGCAGGACAAGGGCCTGAACAACTACTGGGGCTACAACACCATTGGTTTCTTCGCGCCCCACAACAGCTACAGCTCCAAGGGCGACACCGGCCAGCAGGTCCAGGACTTCAAAGCCATGGTCCGTGCGCTGCACACCGCGGGAATCGAAGTCATCCTGGACGTTGTGTACAACCACACCGCCGAAGGCAATCACCTGGGGCCCACGTTGTCGTTCAAGGGCATCGACAACTCCGCGTATTACCGCTTGGTGGAAGATGACCAGAAGTACTACATGGACTACACGGGTACGGGCAACTCGCTGAACGTCCGCAGCCCGCACTCCCTGCAGCTGCTGATGGACTCCCTCCGCTACTGGGTCACGGAAATGCACGTCGACGGCTTCCGCTTCGACCTCGCCTCCACCCTGGCACGCGAGTTCTACGACGTTGACAAACTCTCCACCTTCTTCGAACTCATCCAGCAGGATCCCGTGGTTTCGCAGGTAAAGCTCATCGCCGAACCGTGGGACGTTGGTCCCGGTGGTTACCAGGTTGGCAACTTCCCGCCGCAGTGGACGGAATGGAACGGCCAGTACCGCGATACCGTCCGTGACTTCTGGCGCGGGGAACCCTCGACACTGGGCGAATTCGCGTCCCGGCTGACCGGGTCGGCTGACCTGTACGAACACTCAGGCCGGCGGCCGGTGGCATCGATCAACTTCGTCACCGCCCACGACGGCTTCACGCTGGCGGACCTCGTCTCCTACAACGAGAAACACAACGAGGCCAACGGCGAAGACAACAACGACGGCGAGTCCCACAACCGTTCATGGAACTGCGGCGAGGAGGGGCCGACAGACAACCCCATCGTCCTCGGCTTGAGGGCGCGTCAGCAGCGGAACTTCATTGCCTCCCTGTTCCTGTCGCAGGGCGTTCCCATGCTGCTGCACGGTGATGAACTTGGCAGGACGCAGAACGGCAACAACAACGGCTACTGCCAGGATTCCGAACTTACGTGGATCAACTGGGACAACGTGGACCAGCCCCTGATCGAATTCACCGCGGCCGTGAGCGCACTGCGTGCCAAGCACCCCAGTTTGCGGCGCAGCCGGTTCTTCGACGGACGCCCTGTCCTGCGTGGGGAGGGCGAGCGGCTCCCGGACATCGTATGGCTGGATGCTGACGCCAGCACCATGAGTCCCTCGGATTGGGATGAAGCCCTGGGCCGCTCCGTTGGCGTGTTCCTGAACGGTGACGGCATCCATGGCCGCGACAACCAGGGCCGCCGCATCACAGACGTCAACTTCCTGCTGTACTTCAACGCCGACCAGGAAGACGTCGACTTCCGGATTCCCTCGGATGAATACGCGCCGGCCTGGGATGTCATGATCGATACTGCCGGAGAGGGAGCCGAAGCGGGCGTCATCAAGCCCGACCAGATCCTTTCCGTTGGCGGTAAGTCGCTGGTGGTCCTCCGTGCGCACAGCACTCCCGAGATCGAGCCGGACCACTCCGTCGCTGCCTCGCTTGCAGCATTGACGCAGACGAGCACCCCTGAAACGGCCTCGATTACGGCTCCCGCCGTCACGTCGCTGCCGTATGACTACAAGGTCCCCGACGAAGGGGACGACGCCGGCGAAACTGCGGAAGCGGGCGAGGCGAAGGGGACCGCATCATGAGGACGCCGGTCTCCACCTACCGTCTCCAGATCCGTCCCGGCTTCACCTTGCAGGATGCCGCCGGACTCACGGGTTACCTGCACTCCCTGGGCGTCGATTGGGTGTACGTTTCACCCATCCTGACCGCGGAGCAGGGCTCGGACCACGGCTATGACGTGACCGATCCCTCCGCGGTGGACCCCTCCAGGGGTGGCCCCGAGGGTTTGGCTGCCCTGTCCAGGGCCGCCAAGGACAACGGCATGGGAATTCTTGCCGACATCGTGCCCAACCACATGGGTGTTGCCACTCCCAAGCAGAACGCCTGGTGGTGGAACCTCCTGAAAGACGGGCGGGATTCCAAATACGCCGAGGCCTTCGACGTGGACTGGGAATTCGGCGGCGGCAAGATCCGGATCCCGGTCCTGGGCAGCGACGACGACCTCGACCAGCTCAAGCTGGTGGACGGCGAACTGCACTACTACGACCACCGCTTCCCCTTGGCCGAAGGAACGTTCGCCTCAGGAGACAGCCCCAAGGATGTCCACTCGCGCCAGCACTACGAATTGATCGGATGGCGGCGGGCAGATGCGGATCTGAACTACCGCCGATTCTTCGCCGTGAATACCCTGGCCGGCATCCGGGTCGAAATTCCCTGGGTGTTCGACGAGTCGCACGCCGAGGTTGTCCGCTGGTTCCACGAAGGCCTGGTGGACGGACTCAGGATCGACCATCCGGATGGGCTTGCCGATCCGGAAGGCTACCTTGCCAGGCTTCGCGAGGCGACCGGGGGCGCTTACCTGCTTGTGGAGAAAATCCTCGAACCCGGCGAGCAACTTCCGGAGACTTTCAGCTGCGAAGGAACAACCGGTTATGACGCCCTCGCGGACGTAGACCGCCTGTTCGTGGATCCAACCGCCGAGGAATACCTCAATTCTTTGGACGCGCGGTTGCGGAACTCGGAGAAAGCGGCCGATTACGCCGAGATGATCCATGGGACCAAGCGGCGGATCGCTGACGGCATCCTGCGTTCAGAGATCCTGCGGCTTGCCCGCTTGGTACCGGTCTCCCTGGAACTGCCGTTCGCCAAGGTGGCCGACTCCCTTGCCGAGGTCATCTGCTGGTTCCCCATTTACCGGACCTATTTGCCCTACGGCGGGAAAACCCTCGTGGAAGCAATCGAGCGGGCCGGCCGACACCGCCCCGAACTCGAACCCGTCCTTGGGAAACTGCAGCCGCTCCTGCTGGATCCCGAAAGTGCTTTGGCGCGGCGGTTCCAGCAGACATCGGGAATGGTCATGGCCAAGGGCGTGGAGGACACCGCCTTCTTCCGCTACACCCGATTGGGCTCTCTCACCGAAGTCGGCGCAGACCCCACGGAGTTCTCGTTGCCCAGCGGGGTCTTCCACGAACGGATGGCCCGGCGCCAGCAGCTCCTGCCGCTCTCCATGACCACCCTGAGCACGCACGACACAAAGCGGAGCGAGGACGCCAGGGCGCGGATATCGGTTATTTCCGAGGCCGTGCCGGAGTGGGAACTTTTCCTTGGAACAGTTCAGCAGCTCGCGCCGATTCCGGACGGACCGTTGGCGGCGCTGGTCTGGCAGTCGATCGTGGGTGCCTGGCCGGCAGACCGCGGGCGGCTTCAGTCATATGCGTTGAAGGCGGCGCGCGAGGCCGGCAACTCCACCAACTGGACCGACCCGAACCCGGAGTTCGAAAGGCAGCTTGCAGCCGCCGTCGACGCCGCGTTCGACGTTCCCGAGGTCGCGGCCGCCTTGAAGAACTTCGTGGCTGAGCTGGAACCATACGGGACCTCCAACTCGCTGTCCGCCAAGTTGATCCAGCTCACCATGCCCGGCGTCCCTGACGTTTACCAAGGCACGGAGTTCCGGGACGGATCACTGACCGATCCGGACAACCGACGGCCGGTGGACTTCAAGGCACGCAAAGAAGCTTTGGCAGCATTGGACCAGGGAGCGACACCGTCGTTCACGGAGGAATCGGCCAAGTTGCTGGTGCTCTCCCGGGCGTTGAGGTTGCGTAGGGACCGGCCCGAGCTGTTCGAAGGTTACTTGCCCGTCGCGGCGCAGGGAGCGGCAGCAGCACATGTGGTGGCCTTCGACCGCGGGTCTGGTCGTCGTGGCGCGCTGACTGTCGCCACGCGCCTTCCCCGTCGTCTTGCACGGGAAGGCGGCTGGCGGGACACCGTCATCGAACTCACGGTGAACTGCAGGGACGAGCTCACAGGGGCGAGCTACGCCCCGGGTGCTGTCCAGTTGAGCACCCTGCTGGAGCGGTACCCTGTGGCGCTGCTGGTACCCACTGACTGACGCCACCACGAATCACGGCAACGCACGCTTAAGGAACGTACAGGGGAACATCATGCTGAAGCACGCTGCTGGAAAGAATCTCTTTGATGTCTGGGCGCCGAACGCGAAAACTGTTCGGCTGGTGGCCGGAGGCCACGAATACGGCATGGAGCAATACGACGACGCCGCTGCCCACGGCTGGTGGCACGCGCCGGCTGAGGCGGTGGCAGGGGGAGTCGACGGCGTGCCGTACGGCTACCTTGTGGACGGAGAAGGACCGTTCCCTGATCCGCGTTCGCGGCGGCAGCCGGACGGCGTCCATGGCCTGTCTTCAACGTTCGACCCGTCCATCCACGAATGGAAGGATGCCGGCTGGAAGGGACGGAACCTCAAGGGTTCCGTCATCTACGAACTGCACCTGGGCACGTTCACGCCGGAGGGCACACTGGATGCCGCCGCTGGAAAACTGGACTACTTGGTGGACCTCGGCGTCGATTTCATTGAACTCCTGCCGGTCAACGGATTCAACGGTGTCCACAACTGGGGTTACGACGGCGTCCTTTGGTACGCCGTGCATGAACCCTATGGTGGTCCCGCCGCCTATCAGCGCTTTGTTGACGCGGCGCACGCTGCGGGGCTTGGCGTCATCCAGGACGTCGTCTACAACCACCTCGGTCCGAGCGGAAACTACCTGCCAAAGTACGGTCCTTACCTGAAATCGGGGGAGGGCAACACCTGGGGTGACTCCGTCAACCTTGACGGCCCGGGCTCCGATGACGTGCGCCGCTACATTCTGGAGAATGCGGCGATGTGGCTCCGCGACTACCACGTTGACGGACTTCGGCTCGATGCCGTCCATGCACTCCGGGACGAACGGGCCGTGCACATCCTGGAGGACTTTGGTGCGCTGGCTGACCAGATCGAGTCTGAAACGGGGATACCGAAAACCCTCATCGCAGAATCGGACCTGAACAACCCGCGCCTCATCTATCCCCGCAAGGACAACGGCTACGGGCTGGAGGGGCAGTGGAGCGACGACTTCCACCACGCCGTCCACGTCAACCTCAGCGGAGAAACCACCGGCTACTACTCGGACTTTGAATCGCTGTCCGTGCTTGCCAAGGTCCTGGAACACGGCTTCTTCCACGATGGCAGCTACTCGAGCTTCCGGGGTCGCCATCATGGCCGGTCAATCCGGCATGACCTCGCGCACCCATCGGCCCTGGTGGTCTGCCTGCAAAACCATGACCAAATCGGAAACCGGGCCATAGGTGACCGACTCACCGCGACGTTGTCCTATGGCAAGTTGGCCATAGGTGCCGTGCTGACCATGACCTCTCCCTTCACCCCCATGCTGTTCATGGGAGAGGAGTTCGGTGCTTCAACGCCGTGGCAGTTCTTCACCTCCCACCCGGAGCCCGATCTGGGCAAGGCCACAGCCGAGGGACGGATCAAGGAGTTCGAGCGGATGGGGTGGGATCCGGCCGTTGTCCCCGATCCACAGGATCCCCAGACGTTCGAACGCTCCAAGCTCAAGTGGGAGGAGGCCGGCGAGGGAGACCACGCCCGCCTGCTCCAGTTGTACAGGGATTTGGCACAGCTGCGCCGAAACACGCCTGAACTAGTCGACGGCGGCTTCGGGGACACCTCCGTCGAGTTCGACGACGAGGAACAGTGGCTGCAGATGTCCCGGGGGAAAATCCGTGTTGTGTGCAACTTCGGTGACGACGCACTCGTGACGGCCCTGGAGGGGTCCTTGTTGCTGTCTACCGATTCCGAAGCTGCCCTGGACGAGGACACGCTGACGCTCCCGGGCGCCAGCGCCGCCGTCGTACGCGTCAACTGACACAAGCAGTGAACCGGGGTGACGGCGCCCACATGGCGGACACCGCCGTCGCCCCGGTTTCCACAGTGGCAGGATGGTACGTATGACTTATTCGGCCGCGGAAAACCGCTACGAAACCATGCCCTACCGCCGTGTCGGACGCAGCGGACTCAAGCTGCCCGCCATCTCGTTGGGCCTTTGGCACAACTTCGGCGACGACAAGCGATTCGACGAGCAACGCGCCATCCTGCGCAGGGCTTTCGACCTCGGCGTCAATCACTTCGACCTCGCCAACAACTACGGTCCGCCGGACGGATCGGCCGAAACGAACTTCGGACGCCACTTGAAGGACGACTTCAAGCCCTACCGCGACGAACTCGTCATCTCCACGAAGGCCGGCTACTACATGTGGCCTGGTCCGTACGGCGAATGGGGATCCCGCAAGTACCTGATTTCCAGCCTCGACCAGTCCCTCGAACGCATGGGCCTGGAGTACGTGGACATCTTCTACAGCCACCGCCCGGACCCCGAAACACCCTTGGAAGAAACCATGGGCGCCCTGGACTACGCCGTCCGTTCAGGAAAGGCGCTCTACGCGGGCATCTCGTCCTACACCCCTGAGCAGACCCTCGAAGCGGCCCGGATCCTCAAGGAACTCGGCACCCCGCTGCTGATCCACCAGCCGAGCTACTCCATGCTGAACCGGTGGACCGAGAATGGCTCACCCAACCTCTACGAGGCATTGGACCAGGTGGGCGCAGGCTCCATCGCTTTCTCGCCCTTGGCCCAGGGGATGCTGACCGACCGGTACCTCAACGGAGTGCCGGCCGACTCCCGCGCAGCAAAGGAACGTTTCCTGTCCGAGTCGCAGCTGACCGAGGACAAGCTTGACCGGGTGCGCGGGCTCAACGCAATCGCCCAGGGCCGGGGACAGACGCTCGCCCAAATGGCTGTGGCCTGGATCCTCCGGGATCAGCCGAAGGGCTCGCCGGTGACGTCGGCACTGGTGGGAGCTTCCAGTGTGAAGCAGCTGGAAGACACGCTCAGCGCCATCCAAAACCTGGAGTTCACCACGGAAGAACTGACGGCGATCGACGAGTTTGCTGTTGAATCGGACATCAACCTGTGGGCGCAAAAGTAGCCGTTCACGATTGACATAAAACGGGAGGGGCCGGTCGGGAACAAAGGCGGCCCCTCCTGTGTTGGCTACAATGCAAGTGTGCGCCGAATGGCGCCGTGCCAATCAGTCGTGCCCTGGACTCAGCCAGCGGTGCGCCTGGCACCTGAGGTTTAGTTCTCAAAGGAGTTCCGTGTCTTCACATCCGATTCGTGTTGCCATTGTCGGCGTAGGTAACTGCGCCGCATCGCTGGTCCAAGGTGTTCAGTACTACCGCGACGCTGACCCCAAGGCCACGATCCCGGGTCTGATGCACGTCGAGTTCGGCCAGTATCACGTCAACGACGTCCACTTCGTTGCTGCTTTCGATGTCGACAGCAAGAAGGTTGGACTGGACCTGGCGGACGCCATCGGCGCCAGCGAAAACAACACCATCAAGATTGCCGACGTCCCCGCTACGGGCGTCACCGTCCAGCGCGGCCACACACTGGACGGACTGGGCAAGTACTACCGCGAAACCATCGTTGAGGCTCCGGAAGAGGCCGTGGACATCGTCGCTGCATTGCGCGAAGCCAAAGCGGATGTCATGGTCTGCTACCTGCCTGTTGGTTCGGACCAGGCCGCCAAGTTCTACGCCCAGTGCGCCATCGACGCCGGCGTCGCTTTCGTCAACGCACTGCCCGTGTTCATCGCCGGCACCAAGGAATGGGCCGACAAGTTCACTGCTGCCGGTATCCCGATCGTGGGCGACGACATCAAGAGCCAGATCGGTGCCACCATCACCCACCGTGTCATGGCCAAGCTGTTCGAAGACCGCGGCGTCACCCTGGACCGTACGTACCAGCTGAACGTCGGCGGCAACATGGACTTCAAGAACATGCTGGAGCGCGACCGCCTGGAATCCAAGAAGATCTCCAAGACCCAGGCCGTTACTTCAAACGTCGAGGCCGAGCTGCACGCCGACGACGTCCACATCGGGCCTTCCGACTACGTCGCCTGGCTTGATGACCGCAAGTGGGCCTTCGTCCGCCTCGAAGGCCGCAACTTCGGCGACGCCCCTGTATCCCTGGAGTACAAGCTCGAGGTATGGGATTCCCCGAACTCTGCCGGCGTGATCATCGATGCCATCCGCGCCGCCAAGATCGGCCTGGACCGCGGCATCGGCGGCCCGCTGCTCTCCGCTTCCAGCTACTTCATGAAGTCGCCGCCGGAGCAGTTCAACGACGACATCGCCCGCGAAAAGGTCGAAGCCTTCATCCGCGGCGACATCGAACGCTAAACACCGCAGGACCCCTTTGTCACCTGACGCCCCCGCACTATGTGCGGGGGCGTCAGTCGTCTCCGGGACCCTCTTCCACATCCCCATGGTTTCCCACTGTCGCTTGCTCACGTCCCTAGGGTTTGGCGCCGACGCTTACTCACATCCCTATGGTTTGATGGCGACGCTTACTCACATCCCTGGGGTTTGGTGGCGACGCTTACTCACATCCCTGGGGTTTGGTGGCGACGCTTACTCACATCCCTGGGGTTTGGTGGCGACGCTTACTCACATCCCTGGGGTTTGGTGGCGACGCTTACTCACATCCCTGGGGTTTGGTGGCGACGCTTACTCACATCCCTGGGGTTTGGTGGCGACGCTTACTCACATCCCTGGGGTTTGGTGGCGACGCTTACTCACCCCTTCAAACGCGTGCGGGAGGGTTTGGCTGAAGGGCGTGGGGTGTGCGGGAGGGTTTGGCTGAAGGGCGTGGGGTGTGCGGGAGGGTTTGGTTGAAGGGCTTGGGGTGTGCGGGAGGGTTTGGTTGAAGGGCGTGGGGTGTGAGGGAGGGTTTGGTTGAAGGGCGTGGGGTGTGCGGGAGGGTTTGGTTGAAGGGCGTGGGTTGTGCGGGAGGGTTTGGTTGAAGGGCGTGGGGTGTGCGGGAGGGTTAGAAAAGGCCCATGGGGTTGCCGTCGGCGTCGACGTCCATGCGCATCGCTGCCGGTTCCTTCGGGAGCCCGGGCATGGTCATGACGGCCCCGGTCAGTGCCACGATGAAACCGGCACCGGTTTTCGGGATGAGGTCGCGAACGTGCACCCGGAAACCCTTGGGTGCCCCGAGCCTGGAGGCGTCGTCAGTGAAGGAGTACTGGGTTTTCGCCATGCAGACGGGAAGGCCGGACCAGCCGTTCTTCTCAATCTCCGCAAGGCGTTTGAGGGCCGGCACGGAGAACTCCACGCCATCGGCCCCGTATATCTCCTGCACGATCGTCCGGATCTTGTCCTCCACAGGCAGCTCCAGCGGGTAGAGGTGATGGAAACCGGACGGCGCATTGAAGGCAGCTGCCACCTTGGCGGCCAGTTCGTCCCCGCCATCCCCGCCTCCACCGCGGCCCCAGACGTCTGCGACGGCGGCCTCCACCCCTTCCGCTGCACACCATGCGAGGAGCCAGTCGAGTTCTTCCGCAGTGTCGGTGGCGAACTTGTTGATGGAGACAACCGGAGTGATACCAAATTTGGCCACGTTCCGGACATGCCTCTTGAGGTTCTCCACTCCGGCAGCCATGGCATCCATGTTGGGCTCGCCGAGGTGCTCCTTGGGAACCCCGCCTTGCATCTTGAGGGCCCGGATGGTGGCAACAACCACGACGGCGGATGGCGCCACTGCTGCGATCCGCGCCTTGATGTCCATGTACTTTTCGGCGCCAAGGTCCGCCCCGAAGCCGGCCTCGGTGACCACCACGTCAGCCAGCTGCATGGCCGTCCTGGTGGCGATCAGCGAATTGCATCCATGGGCGATGTTCGCAAACGGACCCCCATGTACCAGCGCCGGAGTTCCTGCGATGGTCTGGACGAGGTTTGGCTTGATGGCGTCCTTCAGGAGCATCGTAAGTGCGCCTTCAACACCGAGATCCGCCACGGTGACCGGTGCCCGCTCATAGGTGTACCCGAAAGTGATCCTGCCCAGGCGGCATCGGAGATCGTCCAGGTCCGTGGCCAAGCAGAAGACGGCCATGATCTCGGACGCCACGGTAATGTCGAATCCATCCTGCCGTGGCACGCCCTGCGCGGGGCCACCAAGGCCGATCACCACTTCCCGCAGGGCACGGTCGTTCATGTCAAGGACGCGTTTGAACGTCATGCGGCGGGGGTCGATTCCCAGCTGGTTTCCTTGGAAGATGTGGTTGTCCACCAAGGCCATGAGGGCGTTGTTTGCTGAGGTGATCGCGTGGAAATCCCCGGTGAAGTGCAAGTTGATGTCGTCCATCGGCAGGACCTGGGAGTAGCCACCTCCCGTAGCCCCGCCCTTCATCCCCAGGATCGGCCCCAAGGAAGGTTCCCTAAGCGCGATCATGACTTTGTGTCCGGCGCGGGCCAGGGAATCGGCGAGTCCTACTGTGGTGGTTGATTTGCCTTCTCCGGCGGGAGTGGGGGACATGGCTGAAACAAGCACCACTTTTCCCGGCACCTTGTCGGCAGGGAACGCCAGCTTTCCAGGGTTGATCTTGGCTTTGTAACGCCCGTACAGCTCAAGGGCATCCACGTTGATGCCCGCTCTTTGGGCGATCTCCTCAATGGGGAGCATGGCGGCATTGCGGGCAATCTCAAGATCACTCATGGCCTTGTTTTCAGACATCGTTGTCCTTCGGCTGGATGTTCCCGTGTCACGGCTGACGCTTATGGCGCGCTAACGCTGTGCGCGACAATCTACCAGCCGCGAGGCCCGACGCTGAGGAACCTCAGGTCCTCGGAAGCAACAGGCCCCCGACGGCTTCACGGTAGCTGTCCAAGGTGATCGCAGCTGTGCGCTGCCAGCCGAACGATTCGGCATGGGTGGCCGCGAGCCGGCCCATGTCCTCGCGGGTCTGGACGTCGTCGTAGAGGTCCTCGAGGGCATCGGCCCAGTCCGTGGGGTCGTGTCCGTCCACCAGGATTCCGGTGCGGCCGTCCGAGATTGCCCGGGACAGACCACCGACGTTGGTGGCGACTACGGGTGTACCGCACGCCTGTGCTTCCAAAGCCACCAGGCCAAAGGACTCGCTGAACGATGGCATCACGACGACGTCGGCCGAGCGGAACCACCCGGCGAGTTCGGGCGCCACTACCGGCGGACGGTGGGTGACGACGTCGTCGAGTCCTGCTTCGTGGATGATCTGTTGGAGGTTGAAGTCCTTGGCGCCGCTCAGCGAGCCCAGGATGGTCATTTCCAGGTCGATGTCCGGCCTGCGCTTGCGGAGGATTCCGGCGGCCTTGACGAAAATCTGGGGACCTTTGAGCCGCTGGATCCGGCCGGCAAACAGAATGTGGAAGCTCTCCGGCCGCACCTCCAGCCGGGCACGTGACTTCTTGCGGAACGACGGCGTAAAGACGTTGAGGTCTACGCCGGGCGGAGCGATGTCGATCCGGTCGCGGTCCGCCCCGTAGTGCGACACGAGTTCATCGGCTTCAGCTGGGGTATTGGCTATCAGGCGGGCCGCGCCATCGACGATCCGCTGCTCGCCGTTCTCGCGGCGCCGCGGCTCCGGGTGTTCGCCGGGTTGCAGCACGAGGTTCTTTACCTTCGCCATGGTGTGCATGGTGTGCACCAGAGGAACTCCCCACAATGAGGCCAACTCAAGCCCCGCAACGCCTGAGACCCAATAGTGCGAGTGGATGGCGTCGTAGCGGCCATGCAGTTGCCGGTTCCGGATATTGTCGATCTCCACCACCATGTGGTGCAGAAGTTCGGGCAGTTCTTCCTTGGGTATCTTCCGGCGTGGTCCGGCCTTGACGTTGTGGACGCACACGCCGGGACCGGGATGCTCGACGGCGGGCTGGCTGGCTTTGGTGGCGCGCGTGAAGATCTCCACTTCAACACCCGACTCGGCAAGTGCCATGGCCAAAGCCCGGACGTAGACGTTCATCCCACCGGCGTCACCGGCCCCGGGCTGCTCCATGGGGGAGGTGTGCAGTGACAAGAACGCCACTCGACGGACCATCGGCATCGCACTCCTCCTGACTTTCACCGCACGTGGCTTTTGCCCTGCAGAAAACACTACTCCTGCCAAACCGTGCCTCAATAAAGCGGCCCCGCTATGTGGACAAGGCTGCTAGCGTGTGGGCTGTGAGCCAAGAACAAAGCTTTGACATCCGCATCGCAACACCGGGCGACTGGGCCGGCATCTGGTCCATCCTGGAACCCGTGATCCGGGAGGGCGAGACCTTCACCTGGGACCGCGGCACACCGGAGGACGAAGCGAAGGCGAAGTGGACCAAGGAAGAGCCCGGCCAGACGTTTGTGGCCGTCGACAGGGAATCCGGCAAGATTCTCGGGACCGGCGAATTCCACCCCAACCAGGGCGGTGGTGGCAGCCATGTCGCCAACGCCGGTTACATGGTGGCGGCCAACCACTCGGGCCAGGGCATTGCGCGTGCGCTCTGCGCATACTCCCTCCAGGAAGCCAAAGCTGCGGGGTTCTACGCCATGCAGTACAACGCGGTGGTGGAGAGCAACGTCAGGGCCGTGTGGCTGTGGCAGTCCATGGGATTCCGGATCCTTGCCACGGTGCCGGAGGCCTTCAACCATCCGGAGATCGGCTACGTGGGCCTGCACGTGATGTACCGCAAACTCTAGCCTTGTCCCGCCCTTACCCCCAAGAGCCCGGCCATCCCGGGGAATGCCTCCTCATAGCCTGCCAGCAGCTGCGTGCCCAGCAGCTCCGATCCCACCAACGGGTGCGACGCAAACGCCTGGACGGCTGCTTCCCGGTCGTGGTCACGGACGGCGCGGATCGTCAGCCGCTCCACCTCCTTGACGCGCTGCATCAAGGTGAGGAACGGGCCCGGCGGCCTTTCCTGCGCGACTGCCACGGCGCCGTCGGGCGTCACCTGGGAGGGGACTTCGACGACGGCGTCCGGCGGCAGCCCGGGCACGGCCACCTCCGCCGGGTGAAGACTCCCGGTGGGCAGCACGGGAGCGTTCGGCACGTTGAGGATGAGCTGGGCGGTCCCGCCGCCCGAGAGGGCCCGCATTACGGACAGAGCCACCCTCTCGTAGCCGCCACCAGCGAGATCGGACTCGTCGCGCTGTTCCCCGTGGGTGCGGGCTTCGGCGAGGTACCCCTCTTCGCGGGATCGCCGGGCTGCATCCCATAGCGCATAGGCGTCCTCCGCCCGCAGCAGATCGGGGTAGAGCGAATGCTGCTGTTGGTGGATGGACGCCCCACGCGTTTGCCGTTGTCCACGGATAGCCTGGGTGGCCTGCGACGTCTGGTAGTAGTAATAGAGGTACTCGTTGGGCAGACAGCCGAGCTTTTCCAAGGTGTGCTGCCCGAACAGGCGCCCCTCTTCCATCGACTCAAGGGCGGCAGGATCCGCCAGCAGCCCGGGCAGGAGGTCCGCGCCACCTGGTGCCAGCCGGTAGAGCCAGCCGAGGTGGTTCAGCCCGTAGTAGCCCACGCCGTCGAGGTTTCCTTCCTCCAGCGGGACACCGGCTGCCCGGGCCGCCCGCTGGGCCAGGCCCCCAGCGGAATCACAGATCCCAATCACCCGGTTCCCAAGCAGCGGCACCAATGCCTCGGTGACCATTCCGGCGGGGTTGGTGAAGTTGATAAGCCATGCACCGGGGCAGTGACGCCGCATGGCCTGGGCGAGTTCGAGCATCCGGGGGATGGATCGCAGGGCGTAGGAAATCCCGCCTGCTCCGGTGGTCTCCTGGCCCAGCAGCCCCAGATCAAGTGCAACACGCTCATCGGCGATCCGGCCGGCCGTTCCGCCAGGCCGGATGGCCGCGAAAACCACGTCGGTTCCCGTGAGCGCCTGGCCAAGGTCGCTGCAGGCGACGACGGCGGGACCGGAACCGGGGCCTGTGGGCATATCGCGGAGTACGGCCTGGATTGCTTGGAGCCGTTGCCCATCGACGTCGAAAAGCACCAATTCGCTGACCAGGCCGGCAAAGGGGCCAGTACACAACGCCCGGTACACAAGGGGAACCCGGAATCCGCCACCGCCGGCGATCATAAGCCGCATGATCCGAGTCTATGCAGCTCCGCAAGCTGCAGCGTAGTCTGCCGTTCATGGACGCTATGCCGCAGCGACGATTCGACCCCCTTGCCTCCGTTAGGTCAGACGCTGACGCCGGGTGCGACCTTCTCCTGACCGGCACGGTTTTCCAGGACATCATTTTCACCGGCCTTCCCCAAGCGCCGGAACCGGGCACGGAAGTGTGGAGCGAGGGCATGGGAAGCTGCCCGGGAGGGGTGGCCAACCAGGCCATTGCGGCAGCGCGGCTCGGGTTGCGGACCAACCTTGCAGCGACCTTCGGAGACGACGGTTACGGCGACTACAACTGGCAGATCCTGGAGAAGCAGGAGCACGTGGACCTGTCCTTGTCGCAGCGGGTTCCCGGGTGGCACTCACCAGTGACTGTTTCCATGTGCGTGAACCAGGACCGCTCCATGGTCACCCACGGCCATCCCGCCCCGATCTCTGCTTCTCAGCTGATTGGCCAGCCTCCGCGGGCGCTCGCAGCCGTTGCGGACCTGGAGGAGGAGATGGAGCCGTGGATGCTGGCCGCAATGAAATCCGGTACCAAGCTTTTTGGGGTGGTGGGGTGGGACCCTACCGGGAAATGGTCGGAGCGCCGGCTGGACCAGCTGGAGAACTTTTATGCCTTCCTGCCCAACGCTCCCGAGGCCATGGCGTTCACCGGCAAATCCGACCCCTGGGCGGCGCTGTACTCGCTGGCTGACCGCGTGCCGGTAGCCGTGGTGACCTTGGGTCCCCAAGGGGCAGTGGCGGTGGACTCGGAGAGCGGCGAGGAAGAGTGGGTGCCTTCTTTGCCGGTCCCGGCTTCTGATCCAACGGGAGCAGGGGACTGCTTCGGTGCGGCCTTCATCGTGGGGTGCCTCGCAGGATGGCGGCTGGGTGACCGCCTGCGCTTTGCCAACCTGTGCGCTTCGCTTGCCGTCCAGGAGGTTGGCGGGTCCCTGGCCGCACCCGGCTGGGGAGACATCGCGGACTGGTGGCAGCGGGCGAACGCGCGGAAGGAGCGGCAAAGCAGCCAGTGGCTGAGGCGCTTCGCGTTCCTGGAACCGATCGTGAAGGACATCCCCGCTGAAGCCCAACGCCGCGCCCGGGCCACCATCGCGCACTTGTCGGATGCCCAGTAGGGGTGAACGCCCGTGCGCAGTTAACCCGAATTCACCGGCACCACTAGAATCTCTAGGGTGACTTATGAAGCAGCAGCAGATATCGGGATCGGCGAAAAGGCCTCAATAGCCAAGTCGGCGGTCCTGGAACGGTCCGCGGTGATCGATCTCGAAGCTGTACGCCACAACGTGCGGCAATTCGTCGCCATCGCCTCTCCTGCCGCGGTCATGGCCGTAGTGAAGGCCGACGCGTATGGTCACGGAGCCGTCCAGGTTGCGCGGGCAGCCCTCGACGCCGGTGCGGCATGGCTCGGGGTGGCGCACATTTCCGAGGCCCTTGCCTTGCGGGCCGCCGGTATCGACGCTCCGTTGCTTGCCTGGCTGCACACCCGCGAGAGCAACTTCCAGGCAGCCGTCGCCGCGGGCATCGACGTCGGAATCTCCGGCTGGGAGCTGGATGCCGTAGTTGCGGCAGCCCGCGAACAGGAACGGCCTGCACGGGTACACCTCAAGGTGGACACCGGCCTGGGCCGCAACGGCTGCACCATTGCCGACTGGGATCAACTGCTGGGCCAGGCCATGGACTACCAGGACCAGGGCCTGCTGCGCGTGGTGGGGATCTTCTCTCATCTCGCCGTGGCCGATGAACCGCACCGCCCCGAAACCGATGAGCAGCTCGCTGTCTTCCGTGAAGCCATCGCCATGGCTGAAGACGCCGGTGTGGACACGGAGGTCCGGCATATCGCCAACACTCCCGCTGCGTTGTCGCGCCCGGATTCGCACTTCGACCTGGTGCGCGTGGGCCTCGGCGTCTACGGATTGTCGCCCTTCGAAGGCGCGACGTCGGCCGAACTTGGCTTGCACCCCGCCATGACCGTCCGCACGCTCCTGTCCAATTGCAAGCAGGTCCCGGAAGGGCAGGGCGTCTCTTACGGCCTGAACTACCGCACCATCGAAGAAAGCACCTTGGGCCTGGTCCCGTTGGGCTACGCCGACGGGGTCCCGCGGATCGCCACCGGCGGACCGGTCCGCGTCAATGGCGTCAACTACCCGGTAGTGGGCAGGATCGCCATGGACCAGATGGTCATCGATCTGGGCCCCCTGACTCCTGAGGCAGCCGCGGAGCTTCGGGGCGCCGAAGCCGTCATGTTCGGCAATGGCTCCGATCACGGCCCCACGGCCGACGATTGGGCCGCAGCTGCCGGAACCAACAACTACGAAATCGTCACGCGTATCAGCCAGCGGGTGCCTCGCAGCTACGTCAATGAAGTACCCTCCCAGCCGGCATCGCAGACCGACGTTGCCACCGACGCCAAAGCAGCAGCGCTGTGAGCGAACCCCTGTGGGAACGCACGTTGAAGGTCACGACGGCGGAGCAGACACACGCGCTCGCAGCAGCGCTCGGTGAGGTGCTTGAGGCCGGCGACCTCCTTGTCCTGACCGGAGAACTGGGCGCTGGAAAGACCACGTTCACCCAGGGGCTGGGGGAGGGCCTGGGTGTAAGGGCCGGCATCATCTCGCCGACCTTTGTGCTGGTCAGGATCCATCCGAACCTTCCGGACGGTCTCAGGCCGGGTGGGCCTGACTTGGTCCATGTTGACGCGTACAGGCTGGACTCGGCCGCAGAGATCGACGACATCGACCTCGAAAACACCATGGACGCCGCCGTCACGGTGGTGGAGTGGGGGCGGGACCGGGTGGAGCATCTCTCGGATAGCCGCCTGGAAGTGGAGCTGCACAGGGCCGTGGGCGGCGGCGCCTCGGCAGGAACGGTGACGGATGACGTCCTGGACTTTGACAGCGATGACGACGACGAGCCCCGCACCATTGTGTTCCGGGGATTCGGTCCACGGTGGGCGGATGAGCCACGGCTCCTGGCCACCGCAGGGCAAGCGGACAGCGCAGCGCAACCGGACACCGCACATGAGGGAGACCACTGATGTTGATCCTGGCCATTGATACTTCCGCCGTTGCCAGCGCAGCCCTGATCTCCGACGACGCCATGGAAGGCGTGGTGGATTCCTTCGCTACGGAAGATACCCGTAACCACGCCGAAGTGCTTGCCCCTGGTATTGAGAAGCTGTTGACCGGAGCAGGCGTTACCGGCGCGGACATCGATGCGATCGTCACCGGCGTGGGCCCGGGCCCGTTTACCGGGCTCCGCTCCGGTATCGCGACCGCCCGCACCTTGGCGTTCGTGTGGAACAAACCGTTGTACGGACTGATGAGCCTGGACGCCATTGCCCTTGAGGTGGCTGAATCCACTGCGGCAGCTCCCGGGTTCCTGGTGGCAACGGACGCCCGGCGCAAAGAGGTCTACTGGGCCCGGTACTCCCTGAAGGAGGGCCAGCTGCCGGATCTCGTGGATGGACCGCACGTGGGCTTCGCCTCCGAACTGCCCGACTTGCCGGTGTTCGGTGCCGGCGCCGGTCTGTACGCGGATGTGCTCAGGGCCGATGAAGACTTTGCGTCCACGCAGCCCGACGCCGCTTCCCTTGGCCAGTTCGCCCTTGCCCGGCTCGCATCAGGCCGGCCCCTTCTGGATTCGACCCCTCTATACCTGCGGGAATCCGACGCCCAAGTACCGGGACCCCGGAAGCGCGCACTGTGATGGGACGGGAACTGTGAAATTGTCACCCAAACTGGAGCTCGCCGGGGTTTCCCTGCGCGACATGACCGAAGCCGACATCCCGGCCGTAGAGGCTTTGGAGCGCCGTTTGTTCCCCGTGGACGCATGGCCGCTGCAGATGTTCTTCGACGAACTGGCCCAGCCCGAAACCCGCCGTTACCTGGTGGCCGAGGCCGCAGGGGAGATCATCGCTTATGCGGGATTGATGTGCATCGAGCCCATCGCGGACGTCCAGACGATCGCCGTCGTGCCTGAATTCGAAGGCCGGGGCATCGGCTCCGCGGTCCTCGCGGAGCTCATCGATGAGGCGCGGCGACGCCGCGCGGCAGACGTGTTGCTGGAAGTGCGGGCGGACAATCCCCGCGCGCAGCAACTCTATGTGCGTTTCGGGTTTGAGCAGATCCACGTCCGTCCCCGCTATTACCGCGACGGAACAGACGCCTTGATCATGAGGCTGGCCTTGAACGAACAACACCCTTCCGAAGGAGCCCCAGCGTGAGCGGCCTTAATCGACAGCAGCCGCTGGTGCTCGGCATCGAGTCGTCCTGCGACGAGACCGGTGTGGGCATCGTCCGCGGGACGACGTTGCTGACCAACACTGTGTCTTCCTCCATGGACGAGCACGTGCGTTTTGGCGGCGTCATCCCGGAAATCGCTTCGCGGGCGCACCTGGACGCCTTCTTGCCCACGTTGCAGGAATCGCTGCTTGAAGCCGGGGTCACCCTGGACGAGATCGACGCCATTGCCGTGACGTCCGGCCCGGGCCTCGCCGGGGCGCTTATGGTGGGCGTTTGTGCTGCGAAGGCCCTGGCGGTTGCCACGGGGAAGCCGCTCTACGCGATCAACCATTTGGTGGCGCACGTTGGCGTTGGCTTGCTGGATCAAAGGCGAACCCCGGAAGGAAAGCCCGACGCCGGTGCTGCCGCCGGCCTGGGTGCGGGGCAGTTGCCGGAGAACCTCGGGGCGCTCCTGGTGTCCGGGGGCCACACTGAAATCCTGCGCATCCGGAGCATCACGGACGATGTCGAGCTGCTGGGTTCAACCATCGATGACGCCGCCGGGGAGGCCTACGACAAAGTGGCGCGCATCCTTGGTCTGGGCTATCCGGGCGGACCCGCAATCGACAAACTGGCACGCCAGGGCAACCCCAAATCCATCCGCTTCCCGCGTGGCCTGACGCAACCCAAGTACATGGGGACCGCCGAGGAGAAGGGGCCGCACCGTTATGACTGGTCTTTCAGCGGTCTGAAAACTGCCGTGGCCCGCTGTGTGGAACAGTTCGAGGCCCGCGGCGAGGAAGTGCCGGTGGCTGATATCGCTGCCGCGTTCCAGGAAGCCGTAGTGGATGTCATCACCTCAAAGGCGGTTATGGCCTGCAAAGAGAACGGCATCACGGACCTCCTGCTGGGCGGCGGCGTGGCTGCCAATTCCCGGCTCCGGGAACTGACCGGACAGCGCTGTACCTCGGCCGGGATCAGGCTTCACGTTCCGCCGCGGGATCTGTGCACGGACAACGGGGCCATGGTGGCGGCGCTGGGCGCCCAGCTGATCATGGCCGGCATCGACCCCAGCGGAGTGGAGTTCGCACCGGATTCCTCCATGCCTGTCACCACAGTGTCAGTACCTGCCCAGGCCGCCGGCCCGGGCAGGTAAACCGGAAACCGCTAGGCGTCGGGACCTTTTCGCATCTGCTGGACGAGGTCCATGACCACTGCCTGCAGGTCGCCGTTGTGTTCGGCGGCGACGCGGCGCTGCCGCTGGTAGCTGGCACCGCGTTCGACGATCTTCAGGACATCGGCCAGTTCTTCGGAGCAGCCAAGCTTGGCTGCCACAGGCTCAAGCCGCGCGACGGTTTCGGCCAGGTGCTCGGTAACGAGCTGCTCGTTGCCAGCGGCATCGAGGATGATGATGGCTTCCATGCCGTAGCGGGCAGCGCGCCACTTGTTTTCCTGCACGTGCCACGGAGGCATGGTGGGGATGCTGCCCCCGGCATCAAGAATGGAGGAGAATTCGTCCACCAGGCACTGGGTCAGGGCCGCGATGGCACCGACTTCCTCAAGGGTTGCCAGGCCGTCACAGATGCGCATTTCGATGGTGCCAAGGTTGGCAACCGGGCGGATGTCCCAGCGGATTTCGGAGGTTGAGTCGATCACTCCGGTGGTGAACATGTCCTGGACGTAGGACTCGTACGCCTCCCAGGTTTCGAACTGGAACGGCAGGCCGGCTGTCGGAAGCTGCTGGAACATGAGCGCGCGTTGTGATGCGTACCCTGTTTCCTCACCGGCCCAGTACGGGCTGGAAGCTGACAATGCCTGGAAGTGCGGAAAGTAGTTGACCAGGCCATCCAGGACGGGGAGGACTTTTTCTTTCCTGTCGATGCCCACGTGGACGTGAACGCCGTAGATGACCATTTGGCGTCCCCACCATTGGGTCCGCTCGATCAGTTTGGCGTAGCGCTCTTTGTCGGTGACCGGCTGCAGCAGGGGAGGGCTGAAGGGGTGGCTGCCGGCGCAAAACACTTCGACACCCATGGGATCGGTGACTTCGCGCACTGCGGCGAGGGACCGGCTGAGGTCCTCTTTGGCTTCGTTGACGGTCTCGCAGATGCCCGTGACGAGTTCCACCGTGTTGAGGAGCAGTTCGCGCTTGATATGGGGGTGTTCGTCGTCCTCATTGAGGTCCGGGTGGTTTGCCGCAACGCCTTTCAGGACGTCGTTCGCGACGGATACCAGTTCCCCTGTGCGTGCATTGACGAGCGCCAACTCCCATTCCACACCCAGTGTCGATTGCCTGGATGGCGCAAAATCAATCTGCACGTAGTCCCCTCGGTTTGTACTGTCCGGCTATGTGTACTGTCCGGCAATGTGTTGTTTCGGCCGGACACGGTTCCCCGCTGCGGGGCCGCCAGCGGTCGGATCAAGTCTAATGCAGCCGGAACTCGCATGATTGCGGCGGGTGCGCGGGAGAAATGACCCGTCATTTGCTAATGCGAACCATTCGCATTAGAGTGTGTGCCATGCACCTCACGATCGTCAGTTCCCTGGACAGCCAATGCCGTGAGGCAGCCACCGAAAGGCTGGGGCGGACCCATGCCAATTCCGTGGTGGTCCTCCACGATCTCCTGGATGGCTCACTGGTCCTGCGGCGCGTTTACCGCAACGGCCGGTTGTTCGAACGCGGGACGACGGTCCTGGAGCACGGTTGCCTGAGCTGCACCGTCCGGCTTGACGTGGTCCCGACGGCGGAACGACTCGCCGCCTGCGGCTTCGACCACGTCGTCCTGGGCCTGCCGCCAGGCGTCGCAGCCGGAATGGCCGTGGCGGAGCTCCGCAGTGGGCTCAGCCGCCCGGCGGTCATCGACAACGCCGTGCTCGCCTTGGACCCCGCAGAGTTGGACGACCACATCTGGGACCGTCACACCCTGTTTGAGTCCGGCTTCACGTCCATGCCCCAGGACGAGCGGACCAGTGGCGAATTCCTGGTCGGCGAATTCGGACACGTGGACACCGTGATGACCTATCCGGGATTGGGTGCCGTGCTGACGGGGGATCCCCGCGAGGGTTCGCCGCAGTGGGCGTCGGGGGTGGAGTTGCTTGGCGAATTGGCACCCCATGCAACCGTTGCCGCAGCGGCCGATGATTTCCGGCCGGGCTGCTTCGACCCCGCCGAAGCAGCTGCCCGCAACCGTCCCGGCGTCGTGCGTGTGCCCCTGGCTGAAACGGAAGGTTCCTTCCGGACCGTGCTCCATCGGGCTGCCCGGCCACTTCATCCGGGCCGTTTCCGAGAGGCGCTTCCGCGCTTGGCTGTCGGCATGCACTGGATGCGGGGCCGCCTGTGGATCGCCTCCGCTCCCACCAAGCGGATAGCTGTCCAAGGCATAGGTCCACGGATCTGGCTCGAAAGCACGGGCAACTGGATGGCCGATTCCACGGAAGCAGCCCCCATGGGAGAAGGCCTGCGCGGAGAAGTGGGTGCCGACGTCGACGCTTTCCTCGACTGGCACCCCAGCCACGGGGACCGCGGAACCGTCCTGGCCATCACTGGGCGGGCCGACGATGTTGACGCCGCGGAAATCCGTGAACTCCTGGAAGGCTGCCAGCTGACGGAGACCGAAATGGCCATGGATGCCGACGCGTGGGATGACCCCCTGGAACTCAGCGACGCCCTCTAAGCCAAACACCAACAAAAAAGGAGAAACACCATGAAGGTCCGAAACTCGCTGCGTGCACTCAAGAAGATCCCCGGGGCGCAAATCGTCCGCAGGCGTGGCCGCACGTTCGTCATCAACAAGAACAACCCGCGCATGAAGGCCCGCCAGGGCTGACCGCACGGAAGCCTGGAGGGGCGTTGTTTAATGGGTGGATGCCCATCCTGAACAAAGACATGTCATTGTGCATTTCGCTCGCGGCCCGGCCCAGCAACATCGGGACGAGGTTCCATAACTATCTGTACGATCTGCTCGGCCTGAACTTTGTCTACAAGGCATTCGCCCCCGCGGACATCACCCTTGCGGTGGCGGGCATCCGCGGCCTCCCGATCCGGGGTGCCGCGGTGTCCATGCCCTACAAAGAGGCAGTCATTCCGCTGGTTGACGTCATGGATCCGTCGGCCAAAGCCATCGATTCGGTGAACACCATCGTGAACAACGACGGCGTCCTCACTGCCTACAACACCGACTACATCGCGATCGCCAGGCTTCTTAAGGACCATGAAGTCCCCAGCGGCCATACTGTCCTGCTCCGCGGCGCCGGGGGAATGGCCAAAGCTGTTGCGGCCGCCCTGAGGGACGCCGGGTTCACTGCCGTCACCATCGTGGCCCGCAACGAAACCACCGGCCGAGCGCTCGCCGACCTCTACGGCTTCGATTGGCAGGACGACGTCAACGGAGCCACCGCGGACCTCATCATCAACGTCACCCCGCTGGGCATGGCCGGCGCGGACGAAACCGCCCAGTCCTTTGACGACGCCACCATCGCAGCCGCGCAGGTGGTGTTCGATGTGGTGGCCCTTCCCTCCGAAACGCCGCTCATCACCGCCGCGCACGCTGCGGGCAAGCCGGTCATCACAGGAGCCGAGGTCATCGCCATTCAGGCCGAGGAACAGTTCGTCCTGTACACCGGCGTTCGCCCGACGCCCGGCCAAGTACGGGAGGCCTCGGAATTCTCGCGTCGCTGACGCCGCAGGCCTGCTAAGCCTGGGCGGTCACCGGTTCCACCACGACAGCCACTCTTTCCTCGCCGATCCTGGTGAGGACAAGGGTGGCTGTTTTCGCATCTTTGCCCTTGGCGGGTTTGGTGGGGAGCAGCTGCTTCCGCAGTTCCTCGGGTGTCACTGCCGTGCCGCGCTTCTTGATATCCAGCACGGTGATGTTGTTTGACTTCACCCACGCTTTGAGGGCCTTGACGTTGTACGGCATCACGTCCAGCACCTTGTAGGCCCGGGCAAACGGAGTGTCGTGGAGTTCCGGGGCGCAGATATACGCGATGTGCTCGTCCACCAGGTGCCCGCCCAGCCGCTCGGCGACGTCGGCCACCAGGCCTGCGCGGATCACCGCACCGTCGGGTTCGTAGAGAAAGCCTTCAACAGGCCCGACGGCGGCTTCCGGGCCACCGCCGAAGTCCTCGCCGCTGGTGATTTCGGCGGCGCGCTGGCTGCCAAGGAGCAATGCGGCGCGGCGGACGCCCGGGCGGGCTACTGAGTTGAACCACAGGGTGGCCTCGGTGACATCGCCGCCCACGGAGACCCATTGGGCCTCGCAGCCCGAAGGCACCGAGTCGTGGGGGATGCCCGGGCCCATCTTCACCCCTACTGCACGCCCGGTGGCCGCCACGCTCTCCACGAAGGACAAGGGGGGCGAGAACGCCTCCGGGTCCCAGATTCTTTTGGTTCCCGACGTGGACGTGGTGCGTCGGGCAGGGTCCATCCACACGCCGTCGATGCCCTCGAGGTCCATTGATTCCGCGTCCGAGTGCACCACCGTTGCATGCGGGAAAGGCATGAGGTTGATCATGGCGCAGGCAGCGGTGGTTTCGTCCATCTCCACAGCGGTGACAGCAATGTCCATGGAAGCCATCGCCATGGAATCGGCGCCGAGGCCGCAGCCGAGATCGGCCACATGGGTGATGTCGGCCTGCGCAAAACGTTCGGCGTGGCGGGCGGCGACGTTCAGCCGGGTTGCCTGCTCCAGGCCCGCCTGGGTGAACAGCATCTGCCGGGCGAATTCGCCGAACTTCGCCTCAGCCCGGGTCCGTAAACGGGACTGCGTGAGCACGGCGGCCACGAGTTCCGGGGAGTGGCCGGCCTTGCGGAGGCTGGCATTGACGCTGAATGCATCAGCCTCACGGTAGGGTCCCAGCGAGGCAAGAAGCTCCCAACCTTCAGTGGTCAATAAAGGTGCGATCTGTTCCTGCGGTGCATGAGGCATGGGAACAAGCCTAACGTCGCGCGTCATGGCTGCGTGACTGGGGAATCAGCCGGATAGGGTTGTTTTCATGGAAGACAACGCAGCACCACAGCCCTCCCGCCTCACCACGTATGCCCGTCCCGCCCTGATCGCGGGCGCTGTCATCGCGGTGGTCTGCATAGGCTTGCTGATCGTTATTTTCGCGCTGGATTCCTTCAACGCAGCGGCCTACTCCGTCAGTGGCAAGAGCGTGAACGATGCGACGGATGAGGCACGCGACATCCGCGACCTCTACGCCGGTGCGCGCCTCGGCGGGATCATCGCGCTGGTGGTTTCCGGCGTCGTGGCGGTTGCTTCGGCGGTGGTGCTCTACCTGAACCGCGGCAGCGCTTCCTTGGATGAGGATGACGACGGCGAAGACTACGACCTTGATGACCTCAGGGACCAGTGACAACGTTCACCGATGACGAAATGCTGGCACTCACCTTGACCGAGTGCTAACGCCTTACATAGAGTCTAGTTAGCACTCTCCCCTTGAGGGTGCTAATCACGCCAGGCGTCCACCGGCACCGCGACGACGGTTGTACGCCACGGCACCCTAGTTCTTAGTCCATGAATCAGCTCATGAAAAGGAGAGTCCGAGTGTCGGTCTCGATTAAGCCTCTTGAGGATCGTATTGTTGTTCGCCCGCTCGAAGCAGAGCAGACCACGGCTTCCGGCCTGGTTATTCCGGACTCCGCGCAGGAGAAGCCGCAGGAAGGCGAAGTTGTTGCAATCGGCCCCGGCCGCTTCGATGACAACGGCAACCGCGTACCGGTTGACGTAGCTGTTGGCGACGTCGTCATCTACTCCAAGTACGGTGGAACCGAAGTCAAGACCGGCGGCAGCGAGTACCTCGTTCTGTCCGCCCGCGACGTCCTTGCGATCGTCGTAAAGTAACTTCCTGGAGCCCCGCACCGCCGTCGCGTTGGAATCATTCCGAGCGTCAGCGGTGCGGGTTTTCTGTCTCGAAAGGACACAACCATGGCAAAGCAGCTTGCTTTTAACGATGCTGCCCGCCGGTCTCTTGAGGCCGGTATCGACAAGCTCGCCAACACTGTCAAGGTGACGCTGGGCCCGCGCGGCCGCAACGTCGTCCTGGACAAGAAGTGGGGCGCCCCCACGATCACCAACGATGGTGTCACCATCGCCCGTGAAGTTGAGCTTGATGACCCCTACGAGAACCTTGGCGCCCAGCTTGCCAAGGAAGTAGCCACCAAGACCAATGACGTTGCCGGTGACGGCACCACTACGGCAACCGTGCTGGCCCAGGCCCTGGTCAAGGAAGGCCTGCGCAATGTTGCTGCCGGCGCAGCTCCCGGCGAGATCAAGCGGGGCATCGAAGTTGCAGTGGAAGCCGTCGCTGCACGCCTCCTGGAGAATGCCCGCGAAGTCGAAGGCACCCAGGTAGCCAACGTCGCAGCCATCTCCGCGCAGAGCGATGAAGTCGGCGAGCTCCTCGCCGAGGCCTTCGGCAAGGTAGGCAAGGATGGTGTCATCACCATCGAAGAGTCCTCCACCACGCAGACCGAGCTGGTCCTGACCGAGGGCATGCAGTTCGACAAGGGCTACCTCTCCCCGTACTTCGTCACCGACGCAGAACGCCAGGAAGCTGTCCTCGAAGACGCCCTCATCCTGATCAACCAGGGCAAGATCTCCTCGCTGCAGGACTTCCTGCCGCTGCTCGAGAAGGCCCTGCAGGCCAACAAGCCCCTCTTCATCATCGCTGAGGACATCGAAGGCGAAGCCCTTTCCACCCTGATCGTCAACCGTATCCGCGGCACGCTCAACGTCGTTGCCGTCAAGGCTCCGGGCTTCGGCGATCGCCGCAAGGCCATGCTCCAGGACATCGCTACGTTGACCGGTGCGCAGGTAGTTTCCCCGGACCTGGGCCTGACGCTGGACTCCGTTGGCCTCGAGGTACTCGGTACCGCCCGCCGCATCACGGTCACCAAGGACAACACCACCATCGTTGACGGTGCCGGTTCGGCCCAGGACGTTGCCGACCGCGTTGCACAGCTCCGCGCTGAGCTGACCCGGACGGATTCCGACTGGGACAAGGAAAAGCTGCAGGAACGCCTGGCCAAGCTCGCTGGCGGCATCGGCGTCATCAAGGTTGGCGCAGCCACCGAGGTTGAGCTGAAGGAAAAGAAGCACCGCATTGAGGACGCCGTTTCCTCGACGCGTGCAGCCCTCGAAGAAGGCATCGTTTCCGGTGGCGGTTCCGCCCTGATCCACGCCCTGAAGGCCCTGGACGAGTCCCAGGCAGTCAAGGACCTCGAAGGTGACGCTGCGGCCGCTGTAGGCATCGTTCGCCGCGCACTGGTCCAGCCGCTGCGCTGGATCGCGCAGAACGCCGGCTTCGACGGTTTCGTGGTCACCGCCAAGGTTTCCGAACTCGAAGCCAACCACGGCTTCAACGCCAAGTCCGGCGAGTACGAGGACCTGATCGCCGCCGGCGTGATCGACCCCGTCAAGGTCACCCGCTCTGCACTCCGCAACGCCGCTTCCATCGCTGCCTTGGTTCTCACCACCGAGACCCTGGTTGCCGAGAAGCCCGCTGAGGAAGAAGACGCACACGCAGGCCACCAGCACTAAGCGCCTGTCCCGCGGAAACCCCGGTCACAACTAGGTGCGACCGGGGTTTCTGCTGTTAAGATCCTGTGCGATGCATCACAACTTCCGGACCGGCGTATCGCATTGGCCGCAGGGACCCGAATGAGGCATCGGCACAGGTCACACACAGGAAGAGCTGCAAGAATGGATGGCTGAACCGGGCCCGGGGGAGGTGCGGAAGGCGGTCAGCAGCATCCTCGAACTGGGGGCGGGTGGGCTGAACCGCGTATTATGGATGCTTTGTGCCAGCCGCTTTAAGGAACTGCCTAACGTGACTACCCCAGCGATTACAGCCCCTGCCCACCGCGGTAGGCGGGCTTCCGGTCCCGTTGGAAAGTCCAAGTTCCGCCCTGAAATCCAAGGTCTCAGGTCACTGGCCGTCCTCATGGTGGTGAGCTATCACATCTGGATCGGCCGGGTTTCCGGAGGGGTTGATGTCTTCCTCCTCATCTCCGCGTTCCTCATGACCCTGCAGTTCACGGGCCGTTATAAACAGGGCCGTCCCATGGACCTCCTGCGGCACTGGCTGCACCTGTTCAGGCGGCTGCTGCCCGCCGTCGTGGTTGTCCTTCTGGGAACGCTGACAGCCACCTTCGTCCTCCTGCCACCTACCCGGTGGGCTGAAATTGTCCAGCAGGCCTGGGCGTCCTTGTTCTACTACGAGAACTGGCTGCTCCAACAGCTTGCGGTGGACTACTACGCCACGGACCACAGCATGGCCAGCCCGGTGCAACACTTCTGGTCACTGTCCATCCAGGGCCAGGTGTTCATCATCTGGCCGGTGATCTTCGCAGCGGTCGCGCTTCTGTGCCGCCGCTTTGCCCTCAGGTACCGGGCGACCCTCGTGTACGTCTTCGCCATAATTTTCCTGGTCTCGTTCGTCTACTCCATCATCTTCACGGCCACCAACCAGGCTGTGGCGTACTTCGATACCTTCGCCCGTCTGTGGGAATTTGCCTTGGGCACCTTGCTGGCCCTGGTGCTGCCGGGCTTGAACTTCTCCAAACCCGTCCGCGTACTGATGGGCTGGATCGGCGTCATTGCCATGCTCACCTGCGGCATCGTGCTGCAGGTCCAGACGGCTTTCCCGGGTTTCGTGGCATTGTGGCCCACCCTGGCAGCCGTCGCCGTCATCGCGGCAGGCCAGACCGGCAGCCGCTTCGGTGTCGACCGGATCCTTAGCTCCAAGTTCCTGGTCCGCCTGGGCGACAACTCCTACGCCCTGTACCTCTGGCACTGGCCCATCCTGGTCATCGCGCTGGGCTGGAGCGGCAAAGAGCACGCTGGATGGCTTTCCGGCACGGCCATCATCGCCCTCTCGCTGACGCTGGCGTTCCTCACCACCAAGTACATTGAGAAGCCCTTCCGCCAGTGGAAGTGGCCCGAGATGAAGCGCCGCCGTTCGTTCATCGCGATCGTCGCCTGCCTTGCCGTGGTCACTGCGCCCCTGATGGGCTTTCAATACAGGCAGGACCTTGAACAGCAGGCCGCTGAAGCCCGGATGGTCTTCGACAATCCCGGCGCCAAGGCACTGCTGCCCACGTATGTGAACGAGGTTGCCCCCAACGCCCTCACCCAGCCCACCGCGGAACGGATCGGGCGCGACTGGGCCAAGCTTCCGGACGGTTGCTCCGGCGACACCAAACCGGAGTCGCAGCTGCTGCGCGACAACTGCCAGCAGAACAACGTGGGCTCTGATGCCACCAAGACTGTCCTCGTCCTGGGCAACTCGCATTCCCAGCAATGGCTGGCCGCGCTGGGCCAGATGGCTGAAGAACACCACTGGCGCTTGTATGCCTTGCTCTACGGGGCCTGCCCGTTTGCGACCGACGATTCCGATGTCGAGCCCGAGTGCAATGAGTTCAACAGGGAAGTGCGCAAACACATTGAGGAGCACGCCCCCGACGCCATCTTCACGGTGGGCACCAAGGCCGAACCCTCGGAGCCGGACGAGAAGCTGACGCATGGATTCGAGGAACTCGTCTCGGAAGTCACGGCCCGCGGCACTGAGGTCATCGCGGTACGGGACAATCCCAGGTTCACCTACAGCCTGACGGACTGCACCCTTTCGAAGGGAGTGGACAGCCCGGACTGCCGGCCGCTGAAAGCGGACGTACTGGCAGATCCGAGCCCCTTTGAGGAAGTCATGGGCAAGTACCAGGACCTGTTCCTGATCGACATGACAGACCTGATCTGCATCGGCCTCTATTGTCCGCCCATCATCGGCAATACCTTCGTCTACCTGGACGACAACCACTTGACCAAGACCTATGTGAAGAGCATGACGGACATGCTTGATGAGAGGTGGTTTGCCGCGACGGGGTGGCAACGATGATGAGCACCCGCACCAGCACTCGCAGCGTGGATAAAATCACGACGCCGGAACGCGGCTTCCGTCCGGAAGTCCAGGGCCTGCGCGCCCTGGCTGTGCTCATGGTCGCTGCCTACCACATCTGGCTTGGCCGGGTCTCGGGCGGGGTGGACGTGTTCCTCCTCATCTCGGCTTTCCTTCTGACGTTGTCGTTCACGCGGAAGCTCGAAGCCGGTTCGCCGCTGAAACTGCTGCGGCACTGGCTCCACGTGTTCAAGCGACTCCTGCCCGCCGTCGTCGTGGTTTTGCTGGGTGTTCTGCTGGCGACCTGGGCATTCATTCCGCAGAGCCGTTGGCCGGATGTCCTGGCCGAAGCCTGGGCGTCCCTGTTCTACCGGCAGAACTGGCAGCTCGCGGACAATGCCGTGGATTACTACGCGCAGGACCACTCCGGTGCCAGCCCGCTCCAGCACTTCTGGTCCCTGTCTGTCCAGGGCCAGGTGTTTATCCTGTGGCCCCTGGTCTTCGCTGCCGTGGCGCTGCTGCAGCCAAGTTTGGCCCGGCTTCTCCCGAAGGGGCGGACGCTGAGTCACCGGAGCCTGCTCTTCTTCGCGTTCGGCGCGGTCTTCCTGGCCTCCCTGGTGTTTTCCATCGACCAGACCGCCAACAACCAGGAGTACGCGTACTTCGATACCCGTGCCCGGCTCTGGGAGTTCGCGCTGGGGTCCCTGCTCGCCCTGGCACTCCCGTACCTGAAGCCAGGGCGCAGGCTCCGGGTGTTCCTCGGTTGGGCTGGAATCTCCGCCATGCTCGCCTGTGGCCTGGTCCTGACAGTTGACCGGTCCTTCCCGGGATTCATCGCGTTGTGGCCCACGCTTGCCGCCGCCGCTGTCATCGTCGCCGGGCAGAGCGGCAGCCGTTTCGGCGTCGATCGCCTCCTGAGCTCACGGCCGTTGGTCCTGGTGGGTAACAACTCCTACGCCCTTTACCTGTGGCACTGGCCGGTCCTGGTGTTCTTCCTGCTGGTCAGCGGCACCACGGCTCCGAGCCTCTTGCAGGGCCTGGGCATCATGGCGGCGTCCATGCTCCTTGCGATCGGCACCACCAGGTTCGTGGAGGAGCCCATGCGCCGCTGGCAGTGGCCGGACGTGCGCTCCTGGCGCGCCGCCGTCGTGATAGCCGCCTGCGGTGCGTTGCTCGCCATGCCGGTGACCGTTTGGCAGGGTGCCATCGCCGCTGAAGATGCAGCGATTGCCGGCCAGCCCAAGGAACTGACGCCAGGGGCTGCAGCCTTGTCGCCGGAATTCGTCGGGCAGCAGGCCCAGGAGGCCATGATCATTCCGGCCCCTGCGGCCATGAAGGACGAGTGGGCTGACATCGACGGCTTGTGCACCGGAGACAACGTGCCCAGCGACCCCTTGCTGCAGGGCTGCCTCCAGAACGACGAACCCGACGTCGTCACCAAGGAAATAGTGGTCCTCGGTGATTCGCACGCCCAGCAGTACATGGCGGCGCTCGGCCCCATCGCCAAGCAGCACGGCTGGGAAGTGGTGACGTTGCTCAAAGGCAGTTGCCGCTTCGGCGCCGAATCCGTCGAACGTACCGACGAGTGCAATGAATTCAACAAGGCCAGCGCCAACTACGTGATGGAACACAAGCCTGACGCCGTGTTCACGGTGGCGTCGCTGACGCACGCCGATGCCCCGTTCGAGACGGAGGTGCCCGGCTACCTCGAAGGCATCAAACCGTTCACGGACGCGGGGATCGATGTTGTGGGAATCCGCGACAATCCCAGGTTCAGCATCAACATGCCCGAATGCGTGCAGAAAAAGGGCCCCGACTCGCCCGATTGCAAGGCGCCGCTGGAAGAGTCCCTTGCGGAATCTTCACCGTTGGATGATTACGTCGGAAAAGTCGACCGGCTGTACTTGATGGACATGAGCGACTTCATCTGCGAGCAGGGCACGTGCCCGGCAGTCGTGGGAAATGTCTATGTCTACAAGGACGACAACCACCTCACCAAGACCTACGTGCAAAGCATGATCCCGATGTTCGAGGAGCGGCTCCTGGCGGCCACCGGCTGGTCACGCAGCTGATTTTCGTTGCCCGGGGACTTGAAAACCGGCGACGGCGGCCTGCCGCCAGTGCTGTTGCTCACACTCCGGCGTTACGGAATATGGCGATTGCCGCGGAGGTTCTACTATTTATTCAACACTTATGCACAGGCCAGTCCCGTAATGACGGGCTGGTCATCAGTTGCAACCCCTACCAGTTAAGCCCCCGGAACCAAGGTAAGAGGCGCACTCATGACCCAGCCCGAACACAATCCCTTCGGCCTTATCGGCCTGACCTACGACGACGTCCTGCTGCTTCCCGGACACACGGATGTCATCCCGTCCGAAGCGGACACGTCTTCCCGGATCTCCAAGCGCATCACCGTGCAGACGCCGCTGCTGTCCGCCGCCATGGACACCGTGACCGAATCCCGCATGGCCATCGCCATGGCGCGGCAGGGTGGCTTGGGCGTGGTTCACCGCAACCTCGCCATCGACGACCAGGCGGAGCACGTTGACCGCGTCAAGCGCAGCGAGTCCGGCATGATCACCAATCCGTTGACCATCGGTCCGGAAGCCACCTTGCAGGAACTGGACGAGCTCTGCTCCCGGTACCGCGTGTCCGGCCTGCCGGTTGTTGACACCGACGGCCGCCTCCTGGGCATCGTGACCAACAGGGACACCCGCTTCATCCCGGAATCGGACTTCCCGTTCCGTAGTGTCAGCGACACCATGACCAAGATGCCGCTCATCACCGGGCACGTGGGCATCAGCCGCGACGAAGCCTCGCACAAGTTGGCCACCAACAAGATCGAGAAGCTCCCGCTGGTGGACGAACAGGGCCGGTTGAAGGGCCTCATCACCACCAAGGACTTCACTAAGGCCGAGCAGTACCCGCTCGCCACCAAGGACGATGAAGGCCGCCTGCGGGTCGGCGCTGCCATCGGCTTCTTCGGTGACGGCTGGGAGCGCGCCATGAAGCTCATCGACGCCGGCGTTGACGCACTTTTCGTTGACACGGCCAACGGCCACTCCCAGGGCGTCCTGGACATGATCCGCCGCCTGAAGTCCGATCCCGTTGCAGCACACGTTGACGTGATCGGTGGCCAGGCCGCCACCCGTGAAGGTGCGCAGGCTCTGATCGACGCCGGTGCCGATGGCATCAAGGTTGGCGTCGGACCCGGATCCATCTGCACCACCCGCGTTGTTGCAGGCGTGGGCGTTCCGCAGATCACCGCAATCCATGAATCCGCCAAGGCTGCCATCCCGGCAGGCGTCCCGCTGATCGCCGACGGCGGCCTGCAGTACTCGGGCGACATCGGCAAGGCGCTGGTCGCCGGCGCCGACACCGTCATGCTCGGATCCCTCCTGGCAGGTTGTGAGGAGTCCCCGGGCGACCTCATTTTCGTCAACGGCAAGCAGTTCAAGAGCTACCGCGGAATGGGCTCGCTGGGTGCCATGCAGTCCCGTGGCAAGAACACGTCCTACTCCAAGGACCGCTACTTCCAGGCTGATGTTTCCGGCGATGACAAGCTCATTCCGGAAGGCATCGAGGGCCGCGTTGCCTTCCGTGGCCCGCTGGCATCGGTCGCCTACCAGCTGGTTGGCGGGCTCCGCCAGACCATGTTCTACACGGGTGCGCCCACCATCCCCGAACTCAAGGCCCGGGGCAAGTTCGTCCGCATCACCCCGGCAGGCTTGAAGGAATCCCACCCGCACGACATTCAAATGACCGTGGAAGCCCCCAACTACGGCTCCCGCTAAGCACCTCCTGTTCCCCGCGGATTTCCGCGGGGAACAGTTGTTTAACCACCCGACTGTGTAACCGCCCGGGATCCGCCCGACGGTAATGTCGGCCCTCGGGAATAGGCTGGGCACATGTCAGAGAAGTCCGCGCAACCGCGGCACCCGGAGTCGATCCCGCTGAATCCGGGCCAACCGGGGAAAGCGCCGCCCCGCAAGCTGGCCCTGCGGCCGTACGCACGCGCCGTCGGGCAGGTCTTGAAGGTGAGCTTCAAGGCCTCACCGGTGGCGGTCATCATGAAAGTCCTTGGCTCGGTGATCTCAGCGACCCTGCCGCTTGTCACCACGTACTTTGCAGCGTTGACCACCACGGCCCTGGCTGCCGGCTACGCAGGGGACCCCGACGCGGGCCCCCGCGCAGTGCTTTACGTCGTCATCACAGCTGCCCTGGGCCTGTTCTGGGGTGCGTTCAGCAGTGTGGACCGCTACATCCAGCAGCTGATGAGCTTCAAGGTGGGCGCCATCGTGGGCGACCTGATGTACCAACGGTTCCTGGCACTGGAATTCTGGCGCTACGACGACAAAGAGACCGTGGATCTCTACGACCGCGCAAAGCGTTTCTCCGACTCCTATGCGCGGGTCCTGGACCGGATTGCGGCCATCTTCACCCAGCTCGTCTCGGTGATTCTAGCCGTCGGCGCGTTGCTGTTGGTGAGTTGGTGGATTGCCGTGATCGTGCTGGTGGCGATCGTGCCCAGCGTCTACCTCCAGTTCAAGCTGTCGCGTGAACAGATCGCCCACTGGAACACCCAGGTGGATTCGCGCAGGCAGCGCCGGATGATCGAGCAGAACCTGCTGCGGCCACAGCACATCGCTGAAATGCGGCTGTACGGCATTGTCGGCTATCTCATGGAACTTCGCTCCAGGTTGAGGGATGCCGACGAACGCAGGCGCCTGGACTTCCAGAAACGGTACATCCCCAAGCAGCTGGCTGCCGACGCCCTGCAATACGGCGCTGAAGTGGTATCGCTCGTGTGGGTGGTGGGGCAGATCATTGCCAGGGCCCAGCCGGTGGGTCAGTTCCTCTACGTCCAGCAGATCGTGAGCCGTGCATTGTCAACGGCGAACAACCTGGTGTCCTCGCTCAGTTCCATTGACGAGGACCTGGCCAACCTGAAGGACTACGAGCTTTTCATGGCGTTGCCGGTGCCCAGCGGAAACGAACAACCCATGGAAGTGTCGCCCACCACCGTGGAACTGCGTGATATCCGCTTCAGCTATACGGGAAGCGACATCGAGGTCATCAAGGGTATTTCCATGACCATCAAGGCGGGGCAGCACATCGCCATCGTGGGGGAGAACGGCGCCGGGAAATCCACGCTGATCCGGATCCTGGCCGGGCTCTACCGGCCCGACTCCGGCCAGGTCTTGTTGGACGGGAAGGATCTGGCCGGAATTGACGTGACCAGCTGGCACCGGCACCTGGCAGTCCTGAGCCAGGAATTCCTGAAGTACGAGTTCGCCACGGCCGCAGAGAACATCTACCTCGGCGACGTCGACTTGCCCCGGGACGATCTGCGCATTCGGAAGGCGGCATCCGACGCGGAGGCCATGGAGTTCATCGACAAGCTGCCTAACGGGCTGGAAAACCATGTCAGCAACTGGATGGAAGATCCACGCGGGCGGAAGGGAAGCGGGCTCTCCGGCGGCCAGTGGCAGCGACTGGCAATGGCCCGCAACTTCTACCGTGACGCCTCATTCATGGTGATGGACGAGCCCACCTCAGCCATTGATGCCCTGGCCGAGCACCGGATTTTCACGAGGCTCTTCGCCGATCGCAACAGCACCATCATCGCCATCAGCCACCGCCTTGCCACCATTGAGAAGGCGGACATCGTCTACATGCTGGAGGACGGTCGAATCGCCGAACAAGGTACGCACAGGGAACTGGTGGCCCTCCGCGGACGGTACTTCAGGATGTTCGAGTCCCAGCTTTCGGTGGATGAGGCCAGCCGGGAGAGTCCCGAGGCTTAGAGCGGGCCGTAGCCGGCATTGCCCACGGGATCGCGCCAGGTGGCAAGATCCTGTTCCAAAAGCGCCCGGAAGCGTGGATCACTAGCAGCTTTCCGACGCAGGGATTCCCGTGAACGGCCCATGATGGTGGCCGGGACGAGGATCGCGGCCACCAAAAGGAAGATCATGAACGCAAGAACCGTTGCCAGTGTCAGCAGCGTCCCGGGGTCCTGCCACGTTGAGGGTTTGGCCGTGAAAGCGAACAGTCCCGCGAAGACGACCAAGACAAACGCCACGAAGGAGAGCGCCCCCCGCAGGCTCCCGGGCCCACGATTGACCAGCGCACGGCTTGTCCGCGGCAACCGGTCCCGCACCCGGACGTAGAAGACGCCGCAGAGCACTGCGACTGCCGCGCCGGGAAGGCTGAGGGCGGCAATAGTCGCGAAGGTGCCAAGCCGGACCGCGAGGACGACGCCCAAAAGGACGAGGACTGCTCCGATTCCGGTCCCGGCAGCCCAGGCACCCATGTAGGCGCCGCGCGCGCCGGCGATTTCGCGCAGGCGGGAGCGCGCATTCGCCGGAGTGATGGCGGAGAGCTCAGGGGAAAGCCAATAGTCCAAGGGGCGGTCGGAATGGAAAAGTGGAGCGGGGCCGGACTGGTAGCTCACGCGTTCTGCTGCTCCAGTCCTGCGCGGATCCGGGAATCGAGCTGCTCACTCGCGAGGGCCGACGAGTCGAGGTTTTCGCCCTCGCCTTCAGCGATGGAAAGGGAACCGTCGGCCTCCGCTTTGACGTGGACCGCGCGGGAGGTTCCGTCCTTAAAGTGCCGGCGCGTTGTGGCGGCCGCGGGGTATCCGTCCGGTGCTTGCTTCAGGTAGTAGTCGGCCATCTGGATGGCCGTGGTGACCATGCCGTCGGAGCCCGTAATGGGGTGCAGCTCGTGAACGCCGTACTTGCTCAGGTTGAGCAGCAGGGCGCCCTGCTCTGCGCCAAACATGAAGGAGACATGTTCCGAGGACGGGGTCACGAGGGCCGTTTCCAGCCACGACGTGGAATCTGCAAGCACTGCTGTCACCGTGGCAGCCGGGCCGACGGGCTGGAGTGCGTCGTTTTCGATCTTCATCAATCCACGCTCCAACAGCGTGGATACCCCTGCCTGTTCCAGGGGAGCCCCGGCTGCGTGGTCGAGGCGGAAGAGGGTCTGGCACCTCAGCGCGCCGTCGGTGCCAGCCAGTGCAATAAGTGCGATGAGCTCATGTTCGGTAATGAGCAATGCCTGGGTTTCTTCGGTCTGCGTGGTCATTTCTGCCTTCTCTTGAGCGGTTCTGTGTCCAGTCTAGGAAGTCGCGGGGTCATGTGAGCCATCCCCAGACCTTCTTCGCGCCGTCGGCTATCGCTCCGGCGGCGTCCTGCGCTCCCTCCCACACATGTTTCGCGCCGTCAGCGATCATGGAAGACGCGGAATCGTAGCCCATGTTGGTGGCCAACAGGCCGAGGCCACCCCAGGCGATGCCGGCAATGGCGCAGGCAGGGCCGATAACCGGGACGAAACTGCCCACGGCCAGGGCAGCGGAGATGCCGCCGTCCACGGCCATTCCGGGGTGTCCCGTCTGGATGCCTTGATAGACCTGCAACCCGCCGGTCACGACGCCCAATGCTCCCGAGACACGGCCGAGCATCGAACTGCCGTTGAGCAGTCGGGTACCCCTGACATACCCGGCGCCGGCAGCCTGTCCGTACTGGGCACTCAGCCACGGCCACCTCGTCAGTTCAGTCACCAATCCGCCCCTGGCCATCTGGGCCAGGATGGAGTCCGCCACCACGCCGTTGGCAGTCACGAGGGCGTTTCCGGCCCACCATCCCTGGCTGCCGCTGACGCCGAGCACGCCTTCCAAGCCAGTGGTGGGGGCGACTTGGCTTCCATTGCCACCGGGGACCTGGGGGACGTTCGGTCCGCCAGACCCGCCGGGACCGCCAGATCCGCCCGGTCCGAAGCCGGCAACGCCGCCATCAGCACTGGCCTTCTGCTGTTCATCGGCCTGGGTGCGGAGCATCTTGGACGCGTCATCCAGGGAACGGGAGGCTTTGTGCAACATGGGGCGCAGGGTGCTGCTCCATTCGCGTCGGAAGCGCTCGCCGTCGTTTCCTTTCCACGCCACGCTGGTGATCAGGCTGTTGACCTGGAGTTCCTGGTTCTGGAGCCGGCTCCCGGCTTGTCCCATCTGCTTGGACAACGAGCGGAGCTGTTCGATGTCGGCTCCGTAGAATCCGGGCGCCATGGTTCCCCCTTGCATGGTGTGGTGTGTTTCCGCAGGCTATCGGATTTGTCCGGGATCCTGCCATGGGCACCTCTGCCCATGTGGAAACTGCCAGGCGCGCACGGCAAGTAGCCAGCGCACCCGGAACCGGCCGGGCTTTCAATGTCTTCTTGGCGCATTGTGAAGTGCCCACGCCATTTGCCGAATCGGGGTTCGGCAAGGGGTCCAGTAAAGTAAGAGCCGTGACTTATGAGATTGAGATTGGCCGTGGCAAGCGTGGGCGTCGTGCCTACTCCCTGGACGACATTGCGATCGTCCCCAACCGCCGGACCCGCGATCCCAAGGACGTCTCCGTCTCCTGGCAGATCGACGCCTACAAGTTCGACATTCCGGTGATCGCAGCGCCGATGGACTCGGCCATGTCGCCGGAAACGGCCATCGCCCTGGGCCGTTTGGGCGGCCTCGGCGTCCTGGACCTCGAGGGCCTGTGGACCCGCTACGAAGATCCCCAGTCCGTGCTGGATGAGATCTCAGCGCTCGCCGGCGAAACCGCGAGCCCTGCCGTTACCCGGCGCATGCAGGATCTCTACAAGGCACCCATCCAGCCTGAACTCATTACCAGCCGCCTTGCCGAGATCCGCGCCTCCGGCGTCACGGTGGCAGGCTCCCTGACGCCGCAGCGCACCCAGGAGCACTACAAGACCGTCCTCGCCGCCGGTGTGGACATCTTTGTCATCCGTGGCACCACGGTCTCCGCCGAGCACGTCTCCAAGAACCACGAGCCACTGAACCTGAAGCAGTTCATCTACGAACTCGACGTTCCCGTGATCGTCGGCGGTGCCGCCGGATACACCCCGGCGCTGCACCTCATGCGAACCGGCGCTGCCGGCGTCCTGGTCGGTTTCGGCGGCGGTGCCACCACAACTACGCGCCGCGCCTTGGGCATCCACTCGCCGATGGCGTCGGCCATCAGCGACGTCGCCGCCGCGCGCCGTGATTACCTCGATGAGTCCGGCGGCCGTTACGTGCATGTCATTGCCGACGGCGGCATGGGCGCCTCGGGCGACATCGTCAAGGCAGTTGCCATGGGCGCCGACGCCGTCATGCTGGGCAGCGCACTGGCACGGGCCGAGGAAGCCCCCGGCAAGGGCTGGCACTGGGGCCAGGAAGCCCACCACCTTGAACTCCCGCGCGGCGACAGGGTTAACGTTGGAACTGTTGGCCCCCTGGAAGAAGTTCTCTTCGGTCCCGGACACCACACCAACGGCACCTCCAACCTCATTGGTGCCCTGCGTCGCTCCATGGCGACCACCGGCTATTCGGACCTGAAAGAGTTCCAGCGGGTCGACGTCGTCGTTTCGCCGTACCTCGGCTAGGCCTAAAACAGAAGGAGGGCCCCGGGAACAGACCACACGCTGCTCCCGGGGTCCTTTTTTGCCGGATTCTGTCCGGATGCACCTCATCGGCAGCCCTGCCCAAGGCGACGAGCAACAAGTAGGGTAGGGGATTACCAGCTGTTGCGTTTGAGGAGGGGTCCGATGAGCAATGTCGCAGGCGGTCCGCAGGTGAATTCTCCGGGGGCACTGAGCCCGGAATCCCGTGCCGCATCCATTGATGTCCTGAAAGCCACTGCCGAGCCGGGCAAGGAGTTGGACATCCTGATTGTCGGTGGCGGCGTGGTGGGCGCTGGTGCTGCCTTGGACGCGGTCACGCGCGGGCTCACAGTTGGCATCGTCGAAGCCAGGGATTGGGCGTCCGGCACGTCATCCCGCTCCTCAAAGCTCATTCATGGTGGCCTCCGCTATTTGGAGATGCTGGACTTCGGGCTGGTCCAGGAAGCCCTGCAGGAGCGCGGATTGCTGATCCAGCAGATCGCACCCCACCTGGTCCGGCCCGTTCCGTTCCTCTACCCGCTGACCCACCGTTTCTGGGAACGCCCCTACGTGGGCGCAGGCATCATGCTGTACGACACCTTGGGTCTGACGTCCGGCCACAGCCGTGGTGTCCCCATGCACAAGCACCTCTTCCGACGCGGCACCCTGCGTGCGGCTCCCAGCCTCAAAGACGATGCCTTCGTGGGATCGATCCGTTACTACGACGCCCAGGTCGATGATGCCCGGCTTGTGGTCAACCTGGTCAGGACAGCGGCGCATTACGGGGCACACGCGGCCAACAGGGTCCGCGTGGTCGACTTCCTCAGGGAGGGCGAACGCGTGGTGGGTGCCAAGGTGGAAAACCAAGAGGACGGCAGCGTCTTCGAGATCCGGGCCAAGCAGGTGGTGAATGCCACCGGCGTGTGGACAGACGAAACGCAGGCCATGGTCACAGACCGTGGCCAGCTCAAGGTCCGTGCCTCCAAGGGAATCCACCTGGTGGTGCCACGGGACCGCTTCCAGTCCACCGTGGGTCTGATCCTTCGTACTGAAAAGTCGGTGCTCTTCGTGATTCCCTGGGGCCGGCACTGGATTATCGGTACTACCGACACGGACTGGACGTTGGATAAGGCCCATCCGGCTGCCTCCAGCAAGGACATTGACTACGTGCTGGAGCACGTCAACAAGGTACTCAAGCGTCCCCTGACCCGTGAAGATGTTGAAGGTGTCTATGCGGGACTCCGTCCGCTTCTGGCCGGAGACAACGACTCCACCGCCAAGCTGTCCCGCGAGCACGTAGTGGCCCACCCCGTCCCCGGTCTGGTGGTGGTGGCCGGTGGGAAGTACACGACCTACCGTGTCATGGCCAAGGATGCCGTGGACGAGGCAACGAGGGCCATGGACGAGCGTGTCCCTTCCAGCTGCACCGACACCATTCCTTTGCTGGGAGCGGAGGGATTCAAAGCGGCCTGGAACCGGCGGGGGAGGTCCGCCGAGCAAGCAGGTGTGCACGTGGCACGCGTGGAGCACCTGCTCAACCGCTTTGGGTCCATGGCATCGGAAGTCCTCGCCACGATCTCCGACAGGCCCGAACTGGGCGAGCCGCTTCCGGGCGCCGACGACTACCTGGCAGCCGAAGTCGTGTACGCAACAACCCATGAAGGCGCTCGGCACGTCGACGATGTTTTGACCCGCCGTACCCGGATCTCCATTGAAGCGTGGGACCGGGGTGTGTCTGCGGCGCCCGTAGTGGCTAAGCTGATGGGAGAAATCCTGGGCTGGAGCGATGCTCAGCGTGAAAGCGAGATCAAGCACTACCTTGCACGTGTGGAGGCTGAACGACTCAGCCAGCAGCAACCCGATGACGAATCGGCGGATGCCGCGCGCATGGGAGTGGATGACATCGTTCCCCTCCGCTGACGGGCGCAGGGAGTTGAGGCCGGGAGGCCACATGGAGGGAACACGACTTGGCTGAACCACTGGACCGATATGATGCGGAACTGACCACCCCGGACACGGTCATTCTTGAACTTGTTGCCGAGGACAAGATCGACGCCGCAGCACAGTTGGCTCAAAAGCTCCATCAGGCCGGACGGATCTCGGACCTTGATGGTTTCCTGGAGCAGGTACATTCGCGAGAACACCAGCTGGCCACCGGGCTTCCCGGCGGAATCGGTCTTCCGCATGCCCGCAGCGAATTCGTGGACCGGATCTCCATCGCCGTAGGCGTCACCAAGTTTGGCCATGCGCTGGACTTCGGGGCTGCAGACGGCCCTGCCACACTGATCCTCCTCATCGCCACACCGGCCAGCTCCTTCTCGGACCATCTTGAAGTTCTGGCCACGCTTGCGCGTTCCCTCTCCAAGGAATCATTCAGGGAGTCCCTGCGCCGTGCGCACGATCCCGAAGTGATTTCCGAACTCATCAACTCCAGCCTGGTCTTCTTCGACCACTAAGGATTGGTGCCCCACTCCAGGCGGCCCCAGCCCTCGTTTCGTTGTTCTACAGCCGGACGAAGTACGGTTAAGGGGTGTTGAAAACCGCTCTGAAACCCCGCTGGATCGCAGGACTGGTCTTTGCGCTTCTGTTGTCCGGGGTGTTCGTGCTGCTTAGCCAGTGGCAGCTCAGCCGGTCCACCCAGCACGAGAGCCCTGCTGCTTCCACCACTGAAGAAGTCAAACCCCTGGTCGACGTCCTGAAGCCGGGCCAGTTCTTTCCCGGCTCTGTTTCCGACCAGATGGTCACCGCCACCGGCTCCTACGATCCAGGCAAGCAGGTCCTGGTCGAGGGCAGGCTTTACAACAACCAAAAAGGTTACTGGATCGTCACGGCCTTCGAGGTCAACGGCGCTCCTACGCTGAAGGGTGTCGCCGCCTCGCCGCAGACCTGGATTCCCGTAGCACGCGGCTGGGTGGCTGATGCCGCCCAAGCGGGCCCGCCGCCGTCGGGCACTCTTACGCTGACCGGTCGCCTGATACCGTCCGAAGCGCCCGTACCAAATGTCGACGCCGGCCCGGGCCGCGCGTCGGCGGTCTCCACCGCGGAACTCATCAACAGCTGGGATGTTTCAAGCTACCCCGGTTTCATAGCGGCCACATCCGAAGTGGCTGGCGGTGTGAGCGTCCCACTGGGCGACAACGTCAAGGCCCTCAATATTCCACCGCAGCCACCGGCAGAGCAGATCAACTGGCTGAACCTCTTCTACGCCGTCGAATGGGTGGTGTTCGCCGGATTCTCCGTCTTTATCTGGTGGCGGCTGGTGCGTGATGACTACCGCCGGGACCTCGAAGACGACGAGGACGACGACTACTACGATGAGTTTCCTGAAGACCCCCATGCCTCGCCCGCAACTACCGAACCTTCAAGTCCCGACCCAGAACATAAGGTGCAGCAATGATTGAGCCCAAACCTGCCATCCAGCCTGAGCAGTCAGGACCGAAGCCCAAAAAGCGGCGGTTCGGCGGGACGGAAGCGCAGATCCGTTCGGCCTTGAAGTTCTACAAAGTCATGGCCTACCTGACTGGTGCCATGTTGCTCCTGCTGTGCGCTGAACTGATCGCCCGGTACGTTTTCGGTGTTTCACTCTTCGCCGGCGGAACCAACGCCGTGACGGGCCAGCCCTTTGGCTTTGGCTTTGCCGAATCCGAGCCCAAGGGCGTCATTGGTGGATTCAATATCTCCACCACGGTGCTGATCGTGCACGGCTGGATGTACGTGGTTTACCTCGTCTCCAACTTCCGCTTGTGGTCGTTGATGCGGTGGCCGTTCTCCAAGATGGTCCTGCTGGCGTTGGGCGGCGTGATTCCGCTGTTGTCCTTCATTGTGGAGAAGAAGTTCCACGCACAGGTGGAAGCAGAACTGGCAGCCAATCCCCAGGCTTCCAAGCGTTACTAGGCGCCACTGGCCGTTCCCGATGTGAGATGCCTAACGGGAGTGCCCGTTTTGGCCCCCGGCCGCCCTTGTCAACGTGCGCGGGGGCGGTCCGGCAAAGTAGTCTTGGTTGGTGACTACTCCCACCGCACCCCAGACTTCCCAGAAGCCGGTGCTGGTTGTTGACTACGGTGCCCAGTACGCGCAGCTGATTGCCCGCCGCGTCCGTGAAGCAAATGTGTATTCGGAAATTGTTCCGCACACCTTCACCACCGAGCAGCTTCTGGCCAAAGACCCGGCAGCCATCATCCTTTCCGGCGGACCCTCCAGCGTCTACGCTGAGGGCGCACCGTTCGTAGGCGCCGACCTCTTCGAGGCCGGGGTTCCCGTTTTCGGTATCTGCTACGGATTCCAGGCCATGGCAAACGCCTTGGGTGGCAAAGTAGCCCAGACCGGGCTGCGTGAGTACGGCGCAACCGAGGCGCTCCTGGTGGGCGATGCACGTTCCATTCTCGACGGCGTCCCGGCGTCCCAGAACACCTGGATGAGCCACGGCGACTCCGTCCACGAGGCGCCCGAGGGCTTCGAAGTACTGGCAACGACGGCCGGCGCCCCCGTGGCTGCCTTCGCCAACGATGAGAAGCGCCTCTACGGTGTGCAGTGGCACCCGGAAGTCAAGCACTCCGTTCTGGGCCAGCATGTCCTGGAGAACTTCCTGTTCAAGGGCGCCGGTCTGAGCCCCAACTGGACCACCGGCAACATCCTTGAAGAGCAGGTGGAGCGCATCCGCCAGCAGATTGGCGACTCCAAGGTCATTTGCGGCCTTTCCGGTGGCGTCGACTCCGCAGTTGCCGCTGCCCTTGTCCAGCGTGCTGTCGGCGACCAGCTCACCTGTGTCTTCGTAGACCACGGTTTGCTCCGTGAAGGCGAAGCGGAACAGGTCGAACGTGACTTCGTGGCCGCCACGGGTGTCAACCTGTACGTTGCCAACGAGCAGGAACGCTTCCTGTCGTCTCTTGCCGGCGTCAGCGATCCCGAAACCAAGCGCAAGATCATCGGCCGCGAATTCATCCGCGCTTTCGAGGAAGCAGAGCGGGCCATTATTGCCCAGGCTGCTGCCGAAGGCGAGAAGATCAAGTTCCTGGTCCAGGGGACGCTGTACCCGGACGTCGTCGAGTCCGGTGGTGGTGAGGGTGCTGCAAACATCAAGAGCCACCACAACGTCGGTGGGCTCCCCGACGACCTGCAGTTTGAGCTGGTTGAGCCGCTTCGCGCCCTGTTCAAGGACGAGGTTCGTGCCGTAGGCGCGCAGCTGGGTCTGCCGCAGGAAATCGTAGGCCGCCAGCCGTTCCCCGGCCCCGGCCTGGGTATCCGCATCGTGGGCGAAGTGACCAAGGAACGGCTCGATCTGTTGCGCAAGGCCGATGCCATCGCTCGCGCCGAACTGACGGCCGCTGGCCTCGACAACGACGTCTGGCAGATGCCGGTTGTCCTCCTGGCCGATGTCCGCAGCGTTGGCGTGCAGGGCGACGGCCGTACGTACGGCCACCCGATCGTGCTGCGTCCGGTGTCTTCCGAAGACGCCATGACGGCGGACTGGTCGCGTTTGCCCTACGACCTCCTGGCGCGCATCTCCAACCGCATCACCAACGAGGTCGATGGGGTCAACCGCGTGGTGCTGGACGTCACCAGCAAGCCACCGGGAACCATCGAGTGGGAATAGCATTCTAAGTGGCCGGCTTCCATCGGGAAGCCGGCCACTGTGCTTTTCCGGCAGTTCCCTGCCGGTGAGCGATTGACATGTTGCAGTGAAAACCGGGCAATTTCGCGTCGGAACAGCGTTGCGGAGCGGGCTCGCCGTGGATTCCCGCTACCCTCGAAAGTATGCCGGTATGGTCCAAGGCGTCTAAAGCTAGTACAGAAAAGAAGGCAGAAGTTGTGTCAGTAGGTCAAGGCCAGGAAGAGGGCTCCGAAGAGCTCCGCAAATGGCTGTCTGGTCTCAAACCCGTCACCGGGGCAGACACTATGCTGCGTTTCGTCAAGACGCCCGAAGGCGCCATTGACCTCAGCAACGCGCACCCTTCGGGGCTGGCGCAGTTGCTGGCAGGGCGTCGGACGCGCCTGTCGACGCTCATCAGGGACCGCCAGCAGTACTTGGTCGCGGCACGTGCGGCGCGCAATATCCGATCCAAGATTTTCGAGCTCAGCAACGACCGCGGTATCGAAGCCGGGTATCTTTCTGCCGGCACCGTGGTGTGGACCTCTGCGGTGGGCGGCAAGCCACAGCGCGTCTCCGCACCCGTGATGCTCACGTCCATCGTCCTGACGGTCCGGCCGGGGGAGGACGACTTCGAACTTCAGCTCACTGAGCAAGCCCGGATGAACCCCGCCCTGGTGCGTCACCTCAAGACCGTCCATGGCATCGTCTTTGACGTCAATGCCGTGGCGCGAATGGCTTACAACACCGCACGTTTGGATCCGCAACCCGTCCTGGATCGCCTGTCCACGCTGGTTCAGCCGATCCATGGCGCTGAGGTTGAGTTCAATCTCCTGGTAACAACCCTGGCCGATCTGTCGGGCAACCTGGATGATCCTTGGATCAACCTGAACAACCCCACCGTGGCGGCCTTGGCGACGGCGGCCAACGGTGGCGACATCGAGCCGGAACCCATCAAGGCAGGCAGGTTCCCCAGCTTGGACCTCCGTGACCCGGCCGAAGAGTTGCTCCTGCTCGACGCCGACACGGACCAGCAGTACGTGGTTGACGCCGTTCGGGCTGGAGACTCCCTGGTGGTCAGCACACCCCCGGGCAGCGGACAAACGCAGACTGCCATCAACGCCATTGGCGCACTGGTGTGCGAAGGAAAGTCGGTCCTGGTGGTGGGGGACAGGCAGTCCAGCCTTGCCGGGCTTTCCGCTCACCTCGAATCACTGGGGCTGGATTCGGTTCTGTTCCGGCCAGGCAATGGAACCACCCCCCAGCAGCTCAAGGGCCAGCTGGTCCGGGCCATCATGCGCAACGAGAAGGCTCTTGAGCCCCAGCTCGGCAACCTTCACCAGACACTGACCGGGCATCGGCACGCCCTCATGGACCATGTCGCCTCCCTGCATAACGTGCGCGAGCGATGGGGATGCTCGCCGTATCAGGCCATGCAGTCACTTGCTGAACTGACTTCGATCCATCCGGCACCCTCCACGACAGTTCGCTTGAAGCGCAGTGTCCTGGACAACATCAAGGACCGGGAAGAGCTGGCGGCCCGGCTCCGTCGCGCTGCCGAACTTGGCAGTTTCAGCCGGGCTTCGACCAACAGCCCTTGGTACGGTGCCCGATTGGTCACCCGCAAGGAAACCGAGGAAGCGCAGCAACTTGCCCGCTTGGCGGCTGAGAAGCTTCCTGTCCTGCGTGACCGCATGAAACAGGTGTCCGATCACGCTGAGATCCGCCTGGGAGAAACCTTTACTGAGTGGGGCGCTCAGCTCGAACTCCTGATTGCCGTGCGCGAGAGCCTGGACAAGTTCACGCCGGACATCTTTGACCGTCCGGTTCACGATCTGATCTCCGCGACGGCCAGTTCTGCGTGGCGCCGCGAGCGGAACATCGAGATGCCTTCCATGCAGCGGTCCCGGCTGCGGCGGGTCGCCAAGGAGTATGTGCGGCCCGGAGTTCATATCGCCGATCTCCACAGCTCGCTGGTCCTTGTCCAGGAGCAGCGTGCGTTGTGGGCCGGTTACGCCACTACGCAGCGGCACCCGGCCGTTCCTTCCGGCCTGGCCGACCTCGGCGCACTGTACCGGGAGCTGGACGCTGAGCTGCGGCGCCTCGGTGAGGCGCTCAAACACACGTCGGCCGGAGGCTCGCTCCACGGTACGCCTTACGCGGAGCTGATGGAACGCTTGGAACAGCTCGTAGCCGACACCGCCACGCTGGAAACCTTGCCCGAACGCACGCTCCTCATTGAAGAAATGCGCGAGCACGGCCTCGGGGAGCTTTTGGCGGATCTGGCGGAGCGGGAGGTACCTGCGTCCTCGGTGGCCGCGGAGCTGGACCTGGCTTGGTGGCAGTCCGCGCTGGAAGCAATGATCAGCGGCGACGACTATCTTGCGATGTCCGACGGCGACTCCCTGAGGCGCCTCGAAGCTGAATTCCGGCTTGCTGACCAAGCCCACATCGCCAGCGGTGCTGCGCGGCTCCGATGGCAGCTTGCCCAGAGGTGGCGCCAGGGACTGGTGGAGCACCCTCGCCAGGCTGAACTGCTGCGGGCCTTGCTGAAAGACGGCCGGGTTACCCTGCCTGCGCTGAGCGCCCAAGCCCCGGATCTCGTGCCGTTGCTTGTCCCGGTGTGGTCGGTCAGCCCGTACCTGCTGACCGGCGTCCTGCCGGCTGAGCAGAAGTTTGATGCCGTTGTGGTCATCGACGCTGAGTCCACCTCGTTGCAAGCGGTCCTTCCCGCGATCGCCCGTGCACGGCAGGTAGTTGCTTTCGGCGACGCGAAGATTGCCAATGCGCGGACCTTCAGCGTGGCCGTCGAACCCCCGGTTGCCGGAGTCGCGAGCCACGAGACTGTGGAGAGTGCCTTCAAGGCCTTGGCCAGGGTCCTGCCATCGTGGCAGTTGAATTGGGTGTATCGGGCAGTGGATGAAGACTTGATCCTGCAGCTGAGCAAGAACTACTACGACGGCGGCCTGAAGCGGCTGCCCGACGGCAACTCGGTTACGGGATTGGATCGCTCGATCCTTGTGGAGTACATCCCTGACGGCACCGGCCTTCCGGGCGCCGATCACGAGGGGGTCGAGTCCGTCACTGCCGAGGTCAACCGGGTGGTGGATCTTGTCTTTGAACATGCCACGCTGCGTCCCCGCACCAGCTTGGCTGTGGTGACGGCAAGCCTGCGCCACGCTGCCAGGATCGGCGAGGCCATCAGGCTCCAACTGCCGAACCATCCATTGCTGTCTTCCTTCTTCGCCGCCGGCCCCGAATCCTTCCGCGTGGTGGATCTGGAACGCGCGCAGGGCTTGGTGCGGGACCATGTGATCTTCTCCCTCGGGTATGGACGCACCCCGCATGGCCGGGCGCTCCACTCCTTTGGACCGCTGTCCACTGAGGGTGGGCGTAACCGCTTTGCCTTGGCCATGACCAGGGCCCGGCGCTCCATGCACGTCCTGAGCTGCTTCCGGCCCGAGGACCTCGACCTCGATCGCCTGGCGCACGGCGCAGTGGACTTCTACGAGTTGCTGGACAGGGAGCTCTCGGGGAACAGCAATCTCGGAACTCCGGCATCCCGTGCCGTTGCCAGCGAGCAAGCACTTGGCGAGGACCCGTTGGTGGCGGATCTTGGCGAACGACTGCGTGCCCGCGGCGCCCGTGTCTGGCACCTTTACGACGGTGTGCTGGACATAGCCGCAGCCGCTGATCCTGTGCACACCATTGGCCGGGAGGGTGCTGAAATTCCCACGCCCGTAGCCATCGAGTCCGATGGCACGGAACGATACCGGCGCATGAGTGTCCGTGAACGCAGCCGGCTGCGGCCTCAACTGCTGGAGCGCATGGGGTGGCGTTACATGTCGCTGTGGACGATCGAAGTCTTCACGGACCCGTCCTCCTGCGCCGATCGCATCGGTTCCTACCTTGGACTGGAAAACCACATTCCGAAGGCTGCCGAGTCGTCTCAACATGGCTTCCTGGACATGGATGTTGAACAATTGAATCTGGACAAGGCTCAGCCTGTGTTCACCCGTTCCCCGGCCACCGGCCCGGATCACCAACCCGAGCAGGATGCCAAGGGGACGCGGGACCAGACAGGGGACAGGAAAGAAGCACCAATGACGGAACAAGGAAATGGTTCCACCGACGGCTCTGCCGGGGAGAACAGCGGATCGGACAACACGGCAGCTGAAAAAGCCGCCGAGCCGACGGCTGCCAAGCACAGCTCGGGCGGCATCCTCCCCACCAAGGCCGCGGAGGACGATCCCCGCAGATGGGGCGATGAAGCAGGCTATGACCACGAGCAGTGGTTGAAGGAACAGAAGCCCCCGCACTGGGGATGAGCGATTGAGCAGCTTCATGGGCTGACCAGAACAAAGAAAAGCTTGCCTTGCGTGGATGCGCCGGCAAGCTTTTCTGCTTGTTGGGGGTTGGCAGCGACCACCACCAGCCCTTCTGTATCGCTGGTGCCAAGCCATTCGCCGGCCTTGCCGCCCTGGGCCGAAGTCCAGAGAACAGGAACAGGGCCAGCCAAAACCTGGCTCTGGCGGGATTCGTCGTAACTGCCGGACGCCGTGAGGACAACGGTCACCAGCTGCCCCGGCGACAGAAGCTGGATGGAAGAAGGATCTGCCATGCGCAGGGGGACGGCAGCGGAACCTGCAGGAGTGCCCGCGAGCAAGCCAGGGCCTAGGAGGCTTGAGTCCGTGGGTGTTTGTCCCTTGCCCAAAGGAGAGGCCAGCTGGCGCCCAACCAGGGTCGCGACATCATCCACCCACGCGGAGATGGCCAGTTCGGCTGCGACATCGACCCTGGTGAAATCTGACTCCTTCAGGCTCGCGCCGGCTGGTAGATCACGGGCTGCGACCAGGACGCTGACCCGGGCGACCGACACAGGAGTCAGCTGCTGTACCGCCAGACCGGCAGCAAGGCATAGAAGCAGCGCGACGCAAAGCCGCCGGTTGCGGGAAAGCCACGCCCTGAGTGTGGGCTTTCGCTTTGGAGGTCCGTTGCGCCGCGCACGGCCGAACCCCCGTGGAAAGCGCCTGGGGGAGGGCGAGGGGTGGTACGGCAACCGTTCATGTCCAGCTGTTCCAGCTGAACGCTCGGCATGGGCAAGGAAGGCGCTACGGGCGGAGTGTGACATGCCGCCACGGTAGCCAGCAGCCCCGGCCGCCTAACAGGGGCCGGGTTGCCTATGTGGAAAAGTTCCGGAGCTAGCTCGCCGCGGCGGCCGGTGCGGGAGCGGGCGTGGCCGCAGCTGCGGGTGCAGCCGGTGACGTGGGCGCAGCGGATACTGTGCTGCCCTTGGCGTCACGGGAGTCAGTGCGGTAGAAACCAGAGCCCTTGAAGACGACGCCCACGCTGTTGAACTTCTTGCGCAGCGTGCCTTTGCATTCAGGGCACTCTGTCAGGGAGCTGTCTGAGAAGGACTGGACGATGTCGAAGGCATGGTCACAGTCTTTGCAGGCGTATGCGTATGTGGGCACTGAGTTCCTCCTTTAGGACAAAGTTCAGGTCCTGCTCCGCCGTGCCGAATAACTTCCGCATTAGCAGTCCCAGGGCCTGAGTGCCAATTCTATCATCCGTCCCCCTGAGGTGTGCCAGCACTTGTGCCGGAGCTCACCAACCGGAACCCGCCGGAAATGACCGGGAGTCAGACGGGCTCCGCTGCGTTGTCGAGAACCACAACGCCCGAAGGTGTCAGCACTTCCCGCACCGGGCGATCGAAGGCCTCGGCGGGTATGGAGCCTGAAGGCAACAGATCGTCGTCGTACACCACCGCGATGGTGGGCGGCCGCCGGCCGGACGCGTCCAGGCCCTGCAGGAGTCGGTCGTAATAACCGCCGCCTTGGCCAATCCTGTTCCCGTCCCGGTCCACTGCGGTGGCCGGCATGAAGATTCCGGCCGTCGAAGCGACCACTGAACTGTCCAAGCGCTCACCGGTGGGTTCGTCGATGGGAGCGTAGGCGGACCGTGTGAAGACCGTGGACGGCGTCCAATACACCCAACTCAGTTGCCGTTCCGGTTCGCAGACGGGGAGCAGGACTTCATGGCCCGCTTCGTGGAGGGCTTCAAGCAGTGGCATGGTGGGCGGCTCGAAGGCGACTCCCACGTACACCGCGAACGACGACGGTGTTCCGGACGTGACGGAGCTGGCCCACGAGGAACCGTGCCGGGCTATCGCTTCGCCCGCATCAGCGATTTGCCCTGGTGTCAGGGCCCTTCTGTACAGCCGCCGGTTGCGGCGGATGTCTTCTTTCGACGCCATCTGTATCCAATCCTGGGGGTTCGTCGGGTCCGGTTAAAGTGTTTCCTTGTGTGTTGCCGGCAATAAAATGTGCGGCCCGCGCGGCGGGGGGTTTACCTGATGCTCTCTTCCTTCCGTTACATTAGTCCGGTGACTCTCGATAACAACGCTGTCCGTAAGGCCGTCATCCCCGCAGCGGGTCTTGGTACCCGGTTCCTTCCCGCCACCAAGGCGATGCCGAAGGAAATGCTGCCTGTGGTCGATAAGCCCGCCATCCAGTACGTCGTCGAAGAAGCGGTGAAGGTTGGCCTGCACGACGTCCTCATGATCACAGGACGCAGCAAGCGCGCCCTGGAAGACCACTTTGACCGTGTTCCGGCGCTTGAAGCGACCCTGGCTGAGAAGGGCGACACCGCCAAGCTGGAAGCGATTCAGTCGGCTACCAACCTGGGCGACATCCACTATGTCCGCCAAGGCGACCCGAACGGCCTCGGCCACGCAGTCCTTCGTGCAAAGCAGCACGTCGGCTACGAGCCTTTTGCCGTCCTGCTGGGCGATGACCTCATCGACGCCCGCGACGACCTCCTGAGCGAAATGATTGCGGTCCAGCAGAAGACCGGCGGTTCCGTGGTAGCCCTGATCGAGGTCGAGCCTTCCAAGATCAGCGCTTACGGTTGCGCCGACGTCGAGGACATCGGCGAGGACGGTTACGTCCGTATCAAGCAGCTGGTGGAAAAGCCGTCGCCGGAAGAGGCGCCGTCCAACCTCGCCGTGATTGGCCGCTACGTGCTGCACCCGGCCGTCTTCGAAGTCCTGGAGCAGACCGGCCCCGGCCGCGGTGGCGAAATCCAGCTGACCGATGCGCTTGAGGTCCTGGCTGCCGGCGAAGGCGAAGGCTATGGCGTGTACGGCGTGGTGTTCCGCGGCCGCCGCTATGACACCGGCGACAAGCTCAGCTACCTGAAGGCGTGCATCGAGCTCGCGTGCGAACGCGAAGACCTTGGTCCTGAGCTGCGCGAGTGGCTGCCGAACTTCACCGCCACGCTTCCCCAGTAACACGGATGTACGGGTCTGCGATCTGGCCGGTAACGCTGGAGTGCGGAGACCTGGCCCTTCGGCCCATCCGCTATCGCGACAAGCGGGAATGGTCCGAGGTCCGTTCCCGGAACAGTGATTGGCTGGCACCGTGGGAGGCGTCCAACCCGGCTCCGGGTGGCCGCCTCCCCAGCTACCGCCAAATGGTTTCGTCCCTGAACGAGCAGGCCCGACAGTCCACCGCATTGCCGTTCGTCATCGTTGAACGCACGGCAGGCGCGCGGGAGCCCGCCATCGTTGGCCAATTGACGGTCTCGTCGATTGTGTGGGGATCGGCCATGATGGCCACGCTTGGCTATTGGGTGGACAAAGACCGGGCCGGGCGCGGGATCGCTCCCACAGCTGTAGCCATGGCCACCGACCACTGCTTTACTGTGTTGGGTCTGCACCGGATGGAAATCAATATCCGCCCCGAAAACGGGCCCAGCCTGCGCGTGGTGGAAAAGCTCGGATTCCGCGACGAAGGGTACCGGGAAAGGTATCTGCACATCAACGGACAGTGGGCTGACCATCGCTCCTTCGCGTTGACCTCCGAAGAAGTCCCGGAGGGTCTCTTGCGCAGATGGCTCAAAGGACAAACGGGCAGGTCATAGGGCTTTTCAGCTTTATCTCCAGTCATTTGCGGACTCGACCACGACACACCGGCCGCAATGCCGCCACCCCCGGTGATTTGCTTCTACGGTTTTGAATGTGGACTTCCCTCTCAGCAGCTCAGTGATACTCGTGGTCACTGTCGCGCTGTGGATGGTCTGGGTGGCGCCGTACGTTCTTCGGAACAGGCGGCAACAAGTCCAAGCGGCCGCTGTTCCAGCAGAGGCTTTCGACGACGAACCAGACGAACCGCAGGCAGGGGTGGTACTGACTTTGGCACCTCAGCAGGAGAAACCGATGGAGACCATGCACAGCAAAGCACAGGCGTCGCCCCAGGAATCCCGCGCGTCAGAGCCGTCCCTGGGGAAGTCGTCCAGCACTCCGTTCACCATCCGCTACGCGCGGCTCACACTGGCGGTGTCCGGACTTGCCTTGCTCGTGACGGCAATCGTTTCCGGCATACTCCGTCTTTTCGGCACGGGCTCTGTCTGGTTGCCCCTGGTCTCGTTCATCGGTGCGGTGGTCGCCGTCGTCGTTTTGCGTAAGCTCGCCCTTCGGGATCTTCGTGAACGACGCGCACGCCGTGCAGCGCAGGCGTCGCCCATTCCGACACCGGCACGCTACTTGCCGAAGGAGCCGGTTGTAGAGGCGAAGGAAACCACAGTTTTCGACGCCGAAGCCACCAGTCGTGAGGCCGCCCGCCTGTCGGCGGTCGAACTTCGCCAAGCGGCGTTGGCCGTCGCAGTTGCGGCCGGCGACGAGTCGGCGCAGGCCGCCGTTGACTCCAAAGGTGCGAGCTGGAAGCCCGTAGAGGTTCCCAAGCCCACGTATGTCGACGCTGCCAAGGCGCCCCGTCCGGCGCCGGAGCCCCTTGACCTTCCGGAGGCCCCGAAACCTGTCGGCAAGCCCGTCCTGAAGCAGGCCGCCGGGCAAACTGACGCTGCTACCGCAGTCGCTTCAGCCAAGGCCCCGAGTGCCCTGAGCAACCTGGACGATGTCCTGCAACGACGCCGCGCGTAACGAACCATGAGTTCCATCTGCGTCGCTGGTGGCACCGGACAGGTGGGCCGCGAGGTTGTCCGGCTCGCTTTGGCGGCAGGGCATAAGGTTTCAGTCCTCAGCCGGCACGTTCCGCCGGTCGGTTCGGCAAGTCATCACGACGGCGCCACTAACTTCGCCGGCGACGTCACCACAGGTGAAGGCCTGGCGGCCGCTATGGCGGGTGCCGACGTCGTTATTGACTGCCTCGAAGGCCAGTTCGGCAAGGCGCAAAAACAATTCGCCGACGGCGGCGCGAGGCTTCTGGCTGCCGCCCACACCAGCGGCGTCCCAAGAGCCGTGATGCTCTCCATCATCAATTGTGATATCAGCAGCTTTCCCTATTACGTGTCCAAAGCCGATAAGGAACGAAAGTATGCCGGGGCGCCGCTGGAAACCGTGGTGGTCAGGGCGACCCAGTTCCACAGTCTGGTTGCTGGGGTCTTCGCTGCGGGTTCCCGGGTCGGGCTGATCCCAGTGTTCAAAGGCGTGGATTTCCAGACGATTTCTCCGGCGGATGTTGCAGCAGTTCTGTTGGAAGAAGCGTTGTCGGATTCTCTTCCTTCGCTGCACCACCTGCGGACGGTAGGCGGTCCGGAGGTTCTCTCCATGCGCGCCCTGGCCGGGTCCTGGAAGGCTGTGACCGGCGCGCGGGGTTTGATTCTCACCGTTCCGTTGCCCGGCAGCATGGGGGCCTTCCTGCGCTCCGGACACAACCTCGCACCCGAGAAAGCGCTTGGCGCGGAGACGTTCGTGTCGTGGTTGGAAAAGCGCCGGGAAAGTTTGTAGCCTAGGGACACTGGTCTGGCGGAAACGTCTGGTCCGGGGGCTATAGCTCAGTTGGTAGAGCGCTTCGTTCGCATCGAAGAGGTCAGGAGTTCGAATCTCCTTAGCTCCACAGTTTGCAAGGAATTTGAGCCGTCGGACCTGACGGAATAAACACATACGTAACGCTTTGGCTTGGATAGGGTCATATAGGCACCAGTGAAACGGCTGACCCCCTCCGGAGCAGAGCGCTACAGCGTGGCTCTCAGTGTTTTGGGTGCTGCAACCGAAGTCCATAAGCGGGTGTGTCGCGGAGGAATTCGCGGAATGTCGGGACAGCGAAGTCCACGTACCCCCTGCTTGTTGTTTCAATGACCCCTGCGGCCAGAAGTCGGAGCCGGTATTGGCCGCCGTATACGGCGTTCACACCCAAACGCTCCGCGATTGCCGTTGTGCTGGACGGGCCATCGTCTTCAGCCATGGCCAGCAGGTACGACTGATCGACATCGGATAGAGCCGAGTAGGCAGACTGCAGGACGGTGGCACCCATACGGCGGCGGGCTTTCTGTACACCGGCAGCCAGCGCCTCGTCGGTGACTACGGCCCCTGATTTTCTCGCTTGACTCCACACGTGGTAGCCGACGAGCTGGATCAGGAATGGGTAGCCGCCCGTCGCTTCGGCCAGCTGCCGGAGATGTTCGTCGCTGATGCTCACGCCGCTTTCGGAGAAAGTATCTCTAAAGGCTTCGGCGACCTCGTCTATCGAGGTCCTGTGCAGGTCGTACTTTTCGGCGCGGCGAAGGAAGGTGGAGACGCCTTCGTTGAGCAGGTCTTCGACAGATTTAGGCAGACCAGCAAGGACCAGGCCAATGGGAAGGCTCTCCCGGATCAGATGTTGGACGACCGCTGCGATTTCGGAGAGCTCCGTCCGGTCCACGGCATGAATCTCGTCGATGCTGATCAGCAACCCGGTGTCCTGCTCGCTCAACTTTTCCAGCAGTTCGGTAATCTGCCGCCGCCAGTGAACCTCACGCACAGCCGGAAGCTGGGTATCCACGCGGAGGATTCCGAGCGTCACGCCGGTAATCCGGCGGCCGGCAGGGCCTTCCCCGAGCTCTTCAGCCGCGGCGCGGACGGCGCTGCCGATGCGGTCCACGAGTCCGGCCGTGGCGGTTTCCGAGATGACAATCCAGCCGTGCTCGATGGCTTCGTCTTCAATTTCCCCCAGCATGACGGTCTTGCCGATGCCGCGGGGTCCGGTGAAGATGGAGAGCAACCCGGGGGCTCCGGGCCCATTCTCGATGCTCTCGGCGAAATCTTGGCGCATGTCGTCCCGGCCGATAAGAAGCGGTGGGCGGGCACCAGCTGTCGGTTTGAACGGGTTTTTCGCGGCCACTTTTACACTCCTATAAATTCTTTAAAGTCTTTATATTTCTTATAGTAGTGCGTAATAGGAGACGGGTCGAGAGCGGCTGCAACGGCACGTTCACGCCCGATCGTCGGGATAACCCCGTGAGGCTCATGACTGACGGTAGGGTGAGCCGCATGCGCAGTTACCTGGCTCGAATCGTCAGCGTTGTGGTCCTGGCTCTCGTTTCCGCCGTTGCCGTTCAGAATGATAACCCTGCGGTGGCGGCTCCTGAAGTGAGCGATTCCTATGAGGGCTCCGGCACGTTCACGTCCGTTGCCTATGATCCCGCGACGGGACTGTTTTACGCTGCCGATTTGTTAGGCGATACCGTCTCAGTGTTCAGGAACGGAGTGTTGACAACGAAGGTAGTCGTCGGGCAACACCCGGCCGCAATGGCACTGGATCCGCTGACGCACTCCGTGTATGTGGTCAATTCGGCAAGCGACTCGGTGTCGATCATCAATGGCACAACGGTGACAGCGACCATTCCGGTGGAGCACCAGCCGATGGATGTTGCCGTGGACCCTGGCACCGGGAAGATCTACGTTGCCAACGGGATGACGGGCCTGACTGTCATCGAGGGCGATCAGGTGACCGGCACGATACCCATCGATGGCGGCTATGTGTGGGCGGTTGCACTGGATACCTCCACCCACACCGTCTACGCGGCCAACTATTCCAACAGCAAAGTTTCGGTCATCAACGATGGCGTGGTCACACAGACCATTCCCACGACGAGCGGCGGTCCTTTGTCGATCGCGGTGGATTCGGTCACCCACGACGTCTACGTTCCGGGAGTCTTCGCCGGGACCATCTCGGTGATCAACGGGGACCGGGTCGTCAGGACCATCGAATTCGACCTGTACATGGATTTTCCGCGCTTCGTGGCGGTAGATTCCGCAACCCATACGCTATACGTAACTCACATCGGACTAAACACGGTGTCAGTGATCCATGGCAGCACCACCACACAGACTCTTTATGTCACGGATCCGGGCACGCCAAAGATCGATCCCGAAACACACGCGGTCTACGTACCTTCGCGGAACGGGTCAGTAGCGGTCATCCGGGATCCATCCAACCGGGATTTCACGACCGACGGTCGCGCCGATGTGCTGGCCAGAGACACCAACGGAGCCCTGTGGCTGTACCCGACCAATGGTGCCGGAGCTTGGCTCCCGCCGGACCGTGTGGGTCAGGGATGGAACTCCATGGCGTCCATAGTGGCTGGCGGCGACTTCAACAGTGATGGACGAGCGGACGTGCTCGCCACGGATGGAGGCGGGGCGCTGTGGTTGTACCCGGGCGACGGAGACGGCGGCTGGCATCCGCGGATTCAGGTCGGGCAAGGCTGGCAGTCGATGACTGCCATTGTCGGCCCGGGCGACTTCAACAGCGACAGCTTTCCCGACGTCCTGGCCCGTGACCAAGCCGGGGTTCTTTGGCTCTATCCGGGAAATGGGGCCGGCGGTTGGTCCGCCAGGGTTCAGGTGGGTCAGGGGTGGAACGCCATGACGACAATTCTTGGCGGCGGAAACTTCGCCGGAGATGGGGAACCTGATGTCCTGGCACGGGACACGTCCGGTGTGCTGTGGATTTATCCCGGCGACGGGGCAGGTGGCTGGTACCCGCCGGTGCGGTCCGGTCAGGGGTGGAACGTCATGACTGCCATCATCGCTCCCGGAGACTTCAACGGTGACGGCCGAGCCGACGTGCTGGCCCGTGACAGCGCGGGAATTTTGTGGTTGTATCCTCGGGCCAGCGCCACTGGGTGGATGCCACGTGTTCAGGTTGGGCAGGGCTGGAACGTCATGAGCACCATTGTCTGACCTCTCGGAGCACCGAAACGAGTACGACTGGGCGGAACCAAACCCAGTCGCAGCGCGAGAAGCCAGCACGGGCGAGCAGGATGATGAGTGCGTCAAAAGATGGCATGACCGCGCCGTGTCCGCCGGGGAGGAACGCATTCTTGCCCGGACGGTGAATGGTGGACTTCACAGTTACCGCGCGGAAGAGATCACGCTGTATCGCCAAGGAAACCGCTGGTACGCGGTCGGTCAGCTGCCTACTTCGAACATCTGGACCGAAATGCATCCAGATTGCCGAGCACGCCAGAGAACGATGATGATGTTGAACTCTTGCTGATGAGCAAGGGGTTTGCGGACGACGGCTCGGTTATCGGCGGGGAGCAGAAAGCATCTGGCGGTGAAGGGAAAGGCCACCAGCCGCAGTCAGGGATGAAGGGCTGGTTCTCTCGCCTTTTCGGTCGCGCGACCTCCGGCAAATAGCCCGGCCACCGCTTGTCCGTTAGTCGGTGACGTTGACGTCTGAGGAAATGAAGAGAACCAAGTACTCCCGGGTGGGAGTTCGCATCGAAGAGGTCAGGAGTTCGAATCTCCTTAGCTCCACAGTTTAGGTGTACCGCAGCTATCTTGGCTGCAGTGAACGTGTCTCCCCGGGAACTTCGCCCACTTGGCTGGACGCCAGCAGTTGAAGGGCTCCTTCGGCGGAAGAACCAGGATCAGTCGCATACATGAGAATCCGGTGACCTGATTCGTCCGGAGGGGTAAGAACCTCGAAATTGAGCACCAGATCCCCGACGTCCGGGTGATGAAGGTGTTTCAGTCCGGACATGCAGTTCTCGACCGGATGCCGGGCCCACAGGGCTGCGAATTCTTCGCTTTTCATGGTCAGCTCTCCAACCAGGGAGGCCAGTTCGGGATCGTCCGCGGATTGGCCGGCAACCAGGCGCAGCGACGAAACAGCCCGCTTGGCTTCCTCGCCCCAATGTGTGTACAGCTCACGGGTGTGGGGGTCGAGGAACAGCATCCGGGTCAGGTTCGGCCTTGTCGCCGGCGTTGAAGGCGCAGAGAAGTCCAGATGACCGGCGACAAGCCTGTGGCCGAGGGCATTCCATGCCAGCACTTCGCTCCGGCGGCCCAAGACAACAGCCGGCGTGGTCGGCATCGAATGAATCAGCCGCAAGGTGCCGGGCCTGGCTTTGTCCGGCTTCATGGTTGTTCGCCGTTTGGTGGTCGTTGCCCGGGCAAGGTTGAACAGGTGCGTGCGTTCATCGCTGTTCAGGTTCAGGGCCCGGGAGATTGATTCGATGACAGCCTCGGAGGCGTTGCTGCTCTGGCCCTGCTCAAGGCGCGTGTAGTACGTGCTGCTGACTCCGGCAAGCATCGCCAGTTCTTCCCGGCGGAGCCCCGGTACGCGGCGGATGCCGTAGTTGAGGAGGCCGACATCCTCCGGCTGCAGGGAAGCGCGCCGGATACGAAGGAACTCCCCAAGTTCGCTTTGGCTGGTCATGAACCCATTCTGCCGGTCCTGCCTGAAACTGTCCTGTCCCTGCCAGGGGTAGGCAAGAGGGGGTGTGGTTGATGCGCTGGCATTCGGTGAAGGTGGAGATCCGAGACACTGCCGACGGACGCAGCAAGTACTCCACGGAAGGAAACACCCATGACCTCGCACCAGGACTTAGCCACAGGATCGGCTCCACCCCCATCAGAGGCCCGCCGGATTACCACGCCGTCTGCCCGAATGGCAGGCAGGCAACGACTCGCCCTCATCATCCTGCTCGCGGCCAGCTTCACCCTCGCCGTTGATTTCTCCATCCTCAACGTCGCCCTCCCCGCCATCGGTGCCGACGTCGGGTTCAGTTTGGAGAGCCTCCAATGGATTGCGACGGCGTTCGCCTTGTGCGCCGCCGGACTGACCTTACTGTTCGGACGTGTTGCCGACATCGTTGGCCGCCGCACGATGTTCCTCATAGGGATGGCGCTGCTCGGTGCAGCCTCCCTGGCCGGTGGCATGGCAGTCGACCCAGCCGTACTGCTGATCGCCCGTGTGGGCCAAGGTACCGCCACAGCCATCGTCGTGCCCGCTGCCTTGTCACTATTGCTGGCTTCGTTCCCGGAAGGACCGCTCAGGGACAAAGCCCTGGGACTCAACGGTTCCCTTATGGCCGCTGGGTTCACCACCGGCGCCATCCTGGGAGGCCTTCTGACAGACCTTCTCAGCTGGCGGTGGGCCTTCTTCCTGAACGTTCCCGTGGCCGTTGGAGTGCTTGCCATCGCTCCGATCGTCCTGGCCGAAAGCAAGCCCGCTGCCAAGCTGCGGTTGGACGTACCGGGGGCAATGACCGTAACTCTGGGCCTTCTGGCCTTGGTTTTCGGACTCACCAACGCTGCCGAGCACTCGTGGACCGATCCGCTGACCTTGGGTGGCCTGGGGGCCGCCGTCGTGTTCTTCCTTGCGTTCGCAGCCGTCGAGCGGCGTGCTGCGTCGCCGTTGGTGCCGCTGGAGATACTGAAGCGGTCGACCGTGGCCTGGGCGAACATCGCAGGCATTTTTGCGTTTGTCACGGAGACGTCCCTGGTTTTCCTCCTGACCCTGTATCTCCAGCAGGTCCTCGGCTACACACCTTTCGGTGCAGGTCTGGCCTTTGCAGTATTGGGTCTTGGTACTGTCCTGGGCGGCGTCCTCGGGCCGAAGATCATCGGCATGATCGGGGCCAAGATGGCGATCGTTTATGGATTCCTCGTTCAGGCAACGGCCACTGGCCTGCTTGTGCTGCTCAGTGCTGACCCTGCTTCCATCGGCCTGCTGCTGACTGCAACGTTCATCGGGGGAGTCGCGAACCTTGTGGTCATTGTCGGGTTCATGGTCACCGCAACCTCGGGCCTGCCTGAATCCGAGCAGGGTTTGGCCACGGGACTGGCAACCATGAGCCAGCAGATCGGCATCACCCTGGGCATTCCGGTCATGAGCGCTGTCTTCACCGCGCATATTCTGGCCATCGGCCGCCAGGATGCCCTTTCGGTGCTCAGCGGCGTGACAGCCGCCGTCTGGGTCAATGCCGGGCTGTGCCTCCTGGCGGCACTTCTTGTGGCTGTGTTCCTGCGGAGACCGATGCCGGTCACCCCGCAGTCGCTACCGGCGGTCAGCTGACTGCCGGCGGCGCCTGACGTTTCGAATAACGAGCCATCCCAGAAAAACCGCCAACGCTGCGTACACGGCGTAGTTGAGGAACCGCGAGTACTGGTCGATCAGGTGGTACTGCTTGCCAAGCAGTGACCCCAGGCCGATCAGTACTGCGTTCCATGGTCCCGCGCCGGCGATCGTGAAGATGGAGAACGTCATGAGGTTCATCCGTTCGGCGCCTGCGGGCAAGGAAATGAGGCTCCGCACGCCGGGGAGTAGCCTGCCGAAGAAAATCGCGGACTTGCCGTGGCGTTCGAACCAGCCGGAGGCTTTCTCGAAGTCCTCCCTGTCCACCAGCGGAAGTTTCGAAAGCAGCGAGATGGACCTCTCCAAACCAACCTTGTATCCGAGCCAATACAGGAACAACGCCCCTGCGTATGCGCCAAGCGTGCTGGTGACGAAGACCAGAACAATGTTCATGCTTCCCTGCTGGGTCAGGAACCCCGCGAGGGGGAGTATCACCTCGCTGGGGATGGGAGGGAACACGGTCTCCAGGAACGTCATCAGGCCGACGCCCCATTCGCCCAGGGCATCAATCACCTGGGCGGCGACCCCCACAATGCCGGTCAAGTCTTCGGTGGAACCTTGGGCTCTCGGTACACTGATCAACTCTTTGCCCTTTCATGGACTTCGCCACAGTAAACGCTATTGCCACGAATGCTTTTGGGCAAAGTTGCCTGCTTGGACGCGCGGCTGCCTCTCTGATCCCGGCAGGGTGTCGTGCCCTTTACGGGCCCCGGAGGATCGGCAAGGATGACGAGATTACCCAGCCGTGCCTGAAGGAGCATCGCGATGACCAAGTACCTGATCTCTTTTCCCAGTGCTGCCATGGACATCACTGAGGAAGAACTCCCTGCAGTGGCTGCGGCGGCCCACGCCGTAGTGCAGGAGGCCAAAGACGCAGGAGTGTGGGTGTTCGGCGGGGGTATCGATGAAAGCATCCCGCCGGTCATGGTCGACGGCGGCGGCTCGGTTCGGGAGGGAACGTACCCGCAAACGTCGCAGCTCGAAGGTGGCTATTCCATCCTGGAGTTGCCCTCCTACGAGGCCGCACTGGAATGGGCCACAAGGATGGCGGCGGCGTGCCGCTGTGCCCAGGAAGTCAGGGCTTTCCAGTACGATCCTGCCAGCTGATGCCCATTGTTTTGGACCCCCGTCACCTATATCGTTGACTATATCGTTCAGTATCGTTCGCGAATCTCAGAGGTGAGCTTGATGCACAATTCATTCCCTTCAAATGGCTTTATGGGCAACAACCTGGATGGCATGTGGCAGGCCGTGGAAGAGTTCCGGTCACGCTTCGAGAAGCGCTCCGGGGGCCGGGCCGGGCGCGGCGAACTAAGGACCGCGATTTTGGCCCTCCTGGCTGAGCGTCCCATGCACGGTTACCAGATCATCCGGGAAATCGAGGAACGCAGCGGCGGAAGCTGGAAGCCCAGCGCGGGTTCCGTATACCCAACGCTTCAGCTGCTCTCTGATGAGGGATTCGTCAGTTCCGAGGAATCCAGCGGGCGCAAGATCTACGCCCTGACCGAAGCAGGCAGGGAAGATGTAGCAAGCTCCGAGACGTCCGCACCCTGGGGCTCCGTGGGTGCTGCATCGGGTCCCGGGTTCGCTGCATTGCCCAAAGCCGGGGTCGAGCTCGCCCAGGCCGCAGCGCAAGTGGGCCGGACAGGCACGCCACAACAGGTTCGGGAAGCGGTGACGGTGCTCGAAGAGGCTCGCCGCCGTCTGTACTCGATCCTCGCCCAGGACTGAAGGGGTGACGTCGGTTCGACCGGATCAGGCAGAGCACGTCCCGGGCGCTGTGAGTGCACGTGCCCGTTACCGTCGCATCCTGCGGTTCGCTGCCTGGCATCTTGCGGTGACGTGGTGGTTCGAGCTTTTCCTGCCAAGGTTGGGCCTGCGCCGGCTGACTGAACGCAATCGTGCCCGGCGAATGACGCGTTTCGCTCAACGGTTCCACCAACTCGCGGTGGAACTTGGCGGCCTGATGATCAAAGTGGGACAGTTCATGTCCTCGAGGCTCGACGTCCTGCCGCCCGAGATCACCGCCGAGTTGGAGGGCCTGCAGGACGAAGTGCCGCCCGTCCCGTTCCAAGCCATCCGCCAACTCGCGGAGGCCGAACTCGGCGCACCCTTGGAGTCGGTGTTCGCCTCCGTTGAGGAGGTGCCCATCGCGGCGGCCTCACTCGGACAAGCCCACCGTGCCAAACTCTTGGCAGGCAACGCGGAGGACACTGGGCTGAGCAGCGTGGTTTTCAAAGTCCAGCGGCCCGGGATCCAGACCATCGTCGATATCGATCTTGCCGCACTGCGCAGGGTGGGAGGCTGGCTAAGCCGGATCCGCATTGTGTCCGACCGTGCCGATGTTCCCGCGTTGATCAAGGAATTTGCCCAGACCAGCCTTGAGGAGATCGACTACCTGAACGAGGCCGCGAATTCGGAGCGGTTCGCCGCTGACTTTGCCCATGACCCACGCGTGACGGTGCCGGGAGTGGTGTGGGAGCGGACCACCCGCCGTGTGCTCACCCTTGAAGACGTGACCGCCATCAAGATCACGGATACCGAGGCACTGCGGTTGGCGGGAATTGATCCCGCGACTGTCGCGCCCGTTTTCGCGTCAGTGATGTTTGACCAACTGTTCACCAATGGCTTCTTTCACGCCGACCCGCACCCCGGAAACATCTTCGTCACCCCGAACACCGGCACCTCGGAACATCCGTGGAAGTTGACGTTCATCGATTTCGGCATGATGGGCGAGGTTCCGGCGAAGACAAGGTCCGGCCTTCGGAAGCTCCTGATCGCAGCAGCCTCACGGGACGGCAAGGGGCTGGTGGCCGCCATCAGCGACGTCGGCGTGCTGATGCCCTCTGCTGATACGGTCGAATTGGAGCGGGCCATGACACAGCTCTTTGCCCGCTTTGGAGGCATGGGTTTCGCCGAACTGCGTGACGTGGATCCGCGGGAGTTCCGCGATTTCGGCGCAGAGTTCGGAAGCGTCATCCGTTCACTGCCGTTTCAGTTGCCGGAGAACTTCCTGCTTGTTATCCGGGCGATGTCCCTGACGTCCGGGGTTTGCAGTTCCTTGGATGCCCGATTCAATCTGTGGGATTCGGTCGAGCCCTACGCGGCACAGCTCCTTCGTGATGAACGCGGCAATCTGGTAAATGACATTGCCTCCCAGGCGATGGAGGCCGCGACGCTGGCCTTGCGCCTACCGAAACGCCTTGACAGCTTGATCACCCGGGTCGAGGACGGGTCGCTGCAGGTTTCGAACCGCAAGCTGGAACGCCAGCTGGCGCGGCTCATACGTTTGGCCCGTTACGGGGTGGCTGCTGTGCTCTTCGCTGCGTTGCTCATTGCCGGTTCCGTGGTCAGGGGAGGGGATGCGGTTCTTGGCGACGTGCTGATGTTTTCGTCAGTGATCCCGTTGCTGGGTGCGCTGCTGACGGGGCGCCGACACAGATCCTGAGGGCACGGCCAGTGCCGTGCCGCGCCGTAGAATTGCCCTGTGACTGAGACCCCTGCCCGTCGTCGTGAGGTATCCGGCGGCATGAACGGACCCATTCTGGTGGGCGTCATGCCTGGGCAGCATCCGTCGGTGGTGGAGCAGGCAGCCGTGGTTGCCGGCGGCACACGCCTTCCGTTGGTGTTCGCCTACGCCGATGTCACCGTCTATCCCGTGGACGGAACCACAGGAGGACCGGCGGCACCCATTGATCCCGATGGCGTGGACGGCGATTCCCGCAACGCCATCGAAGCGCTGAAGAGGACCATCGCGGATCAACTGTCCGGACTTGATTTCCAATGGTCGATCACGCCGCTGGCGGGGGAACCTGCGCGTGCCCTGGCCCGCGAGGCGGAGGCCATTGGAGCGTCGATGATTGTGGTGGGTACACGCGAACACCGCCTGACCGCGGCACTCAAGGACGCAACTGCCGGTTCCGTGGCCCGCCATCTGTCTCACCGGCAGAACCGCCCTGTGCTGGTGGTGCCTGTGAACCCGCGGGTCCCGAACGACGATGACGACGAGTAAAGCCACACGCCCGGTACACCTGCACTGGCGGTTCATGGGGATAGTGGCCGCCGGAGGGGTGCTGGGGGCAATGACACGCTATGGCCTGGGAATGGTGATCCCCGCGCCCGGAGCTTGGCCCCTTCCCACCCTGATCATCAACCTTTCCGGGGCTTTGGCCCTTGGTGCCCTTCTGGAGGGGCTCTCCCGCAGGGGTCCCGACGTCGGAAACCGCCGGGTCTTGCGGCTTGCGCTGGGAACGGGGTTCTTGGGCGCCTACACCACCTACAGCACCCTGGCCGTGGACGCCGTGCATTTGCTGAACGCTGACGCAGTTCCCGCAGCTGCGGGCTACCTGACGGCAAGCCTGCTGGGCGGGGCCGCCGCTACGACTGCGGGCATATGGCTCGGCGCCTGGCATCACAGACTGACGGAGCGGGCCCGATCATGACGGTCCTTCTGCTTGGCTTGGCTGGAGGAGTGGGCGCGGTCGCCAGATTCATGGTCGATGGCCTCATACGCGCAAGGCTGAAGACCGCCCTCCCTTGGGGCACCATCCTGATCAACGTTTCGGGCTCTTTAGTGCTCGGATTCTTAGCTGGGTTGATGATGCGCGGCGAGGCGTCCGAGACCCTGTACCTTGTCCTGGGCACTGGTTTCCTGGGAGGCTATACGACATTCAGCACGGCAAGCCTGGAGACCATCAGGCTTATCCAGAGCGGCAGGGCAGGGCTGGCCCTGATCAACGGTGTGGGCTCCATGGCCGCCTGTGTCCTGGCTGCCGCGGCCGGTGTCGGACTCACTTTTCTCCTGCCCTAAGCAGTGTGTGTCCGCCCGTCAAGGACGCAGTCGCGCGGCTGTAGGATCTAGCCATGGCTAACAAGACTTTCAATGAACTGTTGTCCGCCCAGGTTGCCAATGAGTTTGCAGCCTCCCAGCAGTACATCGCTGTGGCTGTGTACTTCGACGGTGAGGATTTGCCACAGCTTGCCCGGCATTTCTACCGCCAGTCCCTGGAAGAACGCAACCACGCCATGATGATGGTCCAGTACATGCTGGACCGTAACGTCCACGTCGAGATTCCGGGCATTTCCCCAGTGCGCAACAACTTCACCAATGCCAAGGAACCCATCGCCCTTGCCCTGGAACAGGAGAGGGAAGTCACCCGCAACATTGAGGAGATGTTCCGTGCTGCCCGTGCCGAAGGCGACGCCCTGGGCGAGCAGTTCATGTTGTGGTTCCTCAAGGAGCAGGTTGAAGAGGTCGCATCGATGACCACGCTGCTCAACATCACAGAACGCGCCGAGAATCTCTTCGACATTGAGAACTACGTCGCCCGCGAAGCAGTGGGCGACGGCGGTCACGACGCCAGCGCGCCCTCCGCTGCCGGTGGCGCCCTTTAGGAACCGGCAACAGCCCGACGCAACGCGCATGACGGGGAAGGTCGCCGGAAGCTCAGCTTCCGGCGGCCTCTTCGCGTGCAGCGTCGTCGTCCGCGTGGGACCGTCCGAGCAAGGACAGGCGGCTCGCGATGCGGGCGAAGTCCATCGGAAGGCCGCTGCGGCCGGCCCCGACGTCCCAGTCCAGCGGGCCGGGGCCGATCAGGAACAACGTGATGTCCTGATCGTGCAGCACGTCCACCACGTTGCTGAACCTTTGCCAAGCCGGCGCGGATGCCGCATCGGCGTCCGCAGGTGAGGGGACGCCGTCGATCACCCAGGTGGTGAACGTTTCGGCCAGTGCCAGATAGTCGGACGTGGAGGTCAACCCGCCGCACAACTCCTCGAATCCAACCCACAGGAGGTCGGGATCGGAGTTCTTGACGACGATCGGCTGGGTGGTGGGGGTCAGCACCCGGCTCTGCGACGGTGACGGGATGAACAGGCCCAGCCGGCCCAGCTGGCGGGACGTACCGGGTGTCACGATGCGTCCTGCCCGGAAGGACTCCCTGCCTTGGGGCTCTGCGGACCCGGCTGCGGGGAAGCGTCGAAAATCTGAAGAACCATCGATTGTCACTATGTCCATCATCTCCTTGATGGCCTCAATGGTGGGCAGGAAATGGTCGTGCCAAAGAGGGTTGGGCAGCAACTCGTCCGGCGCGAAATTGGACGTGACCGCCAAGGGGATGCGGCGCTGCGCGGCAGTTCGCAGCAGACGCGCAATGAACATGCCATCGCCGACGTCGTGGACGTGAAATTCGTCAAAGAAGAGCACCTCAATGCCGTCCAGCAGCGAGTCCACCGAATGCTGGATGGCCGTCGAGCTGCCGGCATGGGAACCGTGGGTTCCGGCGTGGAGGCTGCGGAAGAAGTCGTGGAAATGCACCCGCCGTTTGCGCACATCGAGCTGCCCAAAGAAGCTGTCCATCAGCCAGGTCTTTCCCCGTCCCACAGGTCCGTGCAGGTAAAGGCTCCGTGGCATCTTCCGCGAAAGAGTCCGACGCCGGACCGTCACCTCCGCGCCCATGGCCGCCAACCGCCCGGCTGCACGCTGCTGGCTTTCTTCGAGCGCAAAGCCGGACTGTCCGGCGTCGAGGTTTATTCCTTCGAGCAACCTCCGGGCGATGTCCCGGGTTGCTCGTGGAGTTGGCCTCAAGAGTGGCGTCACAGCCATCCTTTGCGCTTGAAGATGACGTACATGAGCAGTGCCACGCCCACCATGAGGCCGATCGCCATGGGGTAACCAAGGTCCCAGTGGAGCTCGGGCATGTGGTCGAAGTTCATTCCGTAGATTCCTGCCACGAACGATGGCGCGAAGAGGATGGCAGCCCAGGAGGAGATCTTCTTGACCTGCTCGTTCTGGGCCGCGCTTGCCTCGTTCTGCCGGTTTGCGGTCAGTGTGCCGTCCAGGGTCAACGCGTTCTGGAGGAGGTCCCGGAACGAGTTCACACGGGAAATGACGCGTTGCACGTGGTCTTCGACGTCCCGGAGGGAACGCTGCAGCTCGATGTCCACGCCATATTTCTCAAAACCCTTCTCCAGAAGCGACATGATGTCCGGCAGGGGTTGGATCGCCCTCTGGAACTGGATCACTTCGCGGGCGAGTTCGTAGATCCTGCGGGAAACAGCGCTGTCACCGCTGAAGAGCTGGTCTTCGATTTCATCGATGTCGTTCTCCAGGCCGGCGACCACGGGCGCATAATCATCCACCACCTGGTCCAGCAGCGCGTACAGCACCGCTTCCGGGCCGTGGCAGAGAAGATCCGGCCGTGCTTCCAGGCGGTGGCGGACACGGGCAACCCCGCCGGTTTCGGCATGGCGGATGGTCACCACAAAGTTGACGCCGGTAAAGATATGGAGTTCCCCGAATTCCACGGACTCGGAGTCATCCAGATACCTCGCCGGTCGGAGAACCGTGAAGAGGTTGCTGTCGTAGCGCTCAATCTTGGGCCGCTGGTGCGCCGAGACGGCATCCTCCACAGCCAGCCGGTGGAGGCCGAACTCCCGGGCCACCGCGGCCATTTCTTCCTGCGTGGGGCGGTAGAGGCCGATCCAGGCCATGCCGCCGTGCTTGGCCAATGTCTCAAAGGTTTGCTCGAGGCTGTGGGGGGTGGCAGTGCGGACGCCGTCCACGTACACGGCGTTGTCGATAATGGTCACAGGTTGAACGCTACTGCATGGCCCCGATGATCGCCCCGGCAACAGTCATGGCAAGAATGTCGTGGCCGGAATCGATCACGGTAACCGTCGAGGGGCGTCCCGCAAAGCCGTTGTGGATCACGTGGCCACCTGCACGGAAGACCACGGCGATGATCAGGGCGAAGACGGCACCTGCCCAGAAGGTGTTGATGTCAAGCGCGCTGAGCAGGATCGCCAGGAGGATGCTGGTCACGGCCGCTGCGAGCATCATGGGTACCCAGATCCCGGCTCCGCCGTCGATGTTCTTCAGATCGTCCTCGGTCTTGCCGATGGCCTGCATCCACCTGCGTCCAAGAACGGCCGGCATGTACCAGACAAAGCCGATCACCATGCTTGAAACGAAGGCCAGGAGAACGGCGAGCCAGTTGATCTGGGAGATATGTGAGAGCCAATCCATGCCTAAGATCCTAGTTCGTTCAGGCCTCCGCGCCCGGGCTCTGGTTCTCGTTCCTGCTGCGTGTTGGTACTGAGGCCATCCGGCCGATGAGCGGTTCCGTGCGGTAAGGGATGTGCGTGTGGAGCGCCAGCACCGTTTCCGTCCTGATCACTCCTTTCGTGCGGAGGACCGAGCGCAGCGCGGACTGCAGATTATGGGTGTCGGTTGCGACCACCCGGCACCACAAATCTCCCCTGCCGGAGATCTCGTGCACTTCGAGGACCTGGGGGATGAGGCGCAGGGCGCCGATGACGCCGTCGAGTTCGCGGTGGGTGACCTCGATCGTGACGAAAGCGACGACGTCGTATCCCACCTTCTCCAGGTCGACCTCCCGTCCCGCGGCCTGAAGGACGCCGGTGCGGAGCAGACGCTTAAGGCGGCTTTGGGCGGTGTTCCTCGCGATGCCCAGACCGTCGCTTAGTTCGGCGATCTGGATGCGCGGATCCTTGATCAGTTCCAGGAGGATCCGCAGGTCCATGGGGTCGAGGGTGTTCAAATGGTCACTCCAGATCACTCGGCTGCTAGGTCTTTGAGTATTTTGCTCAATCCTTGCATGTTTACAGCTCCCAAAGTTCAGTCCTCCTGCATTCTATTGCCATCAATACTTAGCCGGCCTGCGTTTCCCACAAGGATGCCAAAACCGGCACCCGAGTCCGAAGGCATGGAAATGACTGTCTTGAGCGAACTCCGCATGCGTCCGGCCACCGCCGAGCGCTGGGGATGGGATGCCTCCACCACGGCCAGGCTGGTCCTGGCAGGGGTCGTGATCTTCACGTTGCTGGTTGGCGCGAACCTCGCCACACCCCTGTACCCCTTGCTCCAGGCCAGGATCGGCTTGTCATTGCTTGACGTGACCGTGGCCTTTTCCAGCTATGTGCTGGCGTTGGTGGCTGTCCTCATGGTGGCAGGGCACTGGTCGGATCACATCGGCCGACGGGCGGCACTGGTGCTCGCGGTCCTGGTGGGCCTGGCGGGCGGGGTGATCTTCGCCAACGCAGATTCCCTCCTTACCCTGTCTGTCGGCAGGGCGCTCCAGGGGGTCGCCGTCGGCCTCGCTACCGGAGCAAGTTCCGCGGCGCTGCGGGAGTTGCTGCCCCAACGCCCGGACTGGGCTTCTCGCTTCACGCTGCTTTCCTCGGCAGGTGGCGTGGCTGCAGGTCCTGCCATTGGCGGTCTTTTGTCGCTCCTCCCGGAGCCCACCCGCACGCCGTACTACGTCCACTCGGCCGTGCTGCTGGCCGCCCTCATTCCCCTGTGGCTGCTGAAAGCCAGGCCCGCGATCGCCCCCGCAGAAGGTCCAAAAGCCCATAGGGTGCTGGCGCCCCGGAAACCGTCCATTTCACACGAGGCCAGGGGAGCTTTCTGGATGGCGGCCACCACTGGATTCCTGAGCTTTGCGGTCTTCGGTTTCTGCTTGTCGCTCGCTCCCGGATACTTCGCCACAGTGGTTCACGCAGACTCCCGGCCCTTGATCGGAGTGCTTGCCGGAGTCACCCTTGGCGCATCAGCACTCAGTCAATTGCTGGGTGTCCGTGGGCGTTTCGTTGTTCCCGCGGCGCTCGCAGTACTGGGTGTTTCCGTGGTCCTCGTGGGAGCTGCCGCCGCGTGGTCAAGTCCTTGGCTGCTGGTGGCAGCGAGCATCTCGGCCGGCATGGGCCAGGGAATTGCCTTCCGGCAGGTATTCAACGAGGTCGCCGGAAAGGTAGAGGCGGCCCGCCACGCACAAGTCATCAGCACGGTGTACGTCATTACCTACCTTGGAAGCGCTGTTCCGGTGATTGGGCTGGGACTTGCCGTGACGGCACTTGGCCTGCAGGCCGCCGTCGTGGGCTTCACCGCGCTATGTGGCCTCGCCGCGCTGACGCTGGCCGCCGTGTCCATGAAGAGTGCCCTGCGGATCTGACGCTGCGGGGCCGGTGTTGGCAGGGATCCGGTGTTACTCGGGTAGTGGTCCCCGGTTGCCCGGGATGTGCTGGAACACCATGGTGGTTTCCGTGTGGCCGACCACGGGGTCGGTGGCTAGGTTGTCCAGGAGCCAGTTGCGGAGGTCGTCGGTATTTGCGACGGCGATGTGCAGCAGATAGTCCACCGAACCGGTGGTGTGGAACGTTGAGATGACGGCCGGGAGCTTGGGCACGCGCGCCGTGAAACGGTCGATCTGGTCGCGGTCGTGGGCGCGGAGGCGGACAGCGATCAAAGCCTGTACCGAGCGGCCAATGGCCGGCAGGCTCAGCACAGCCTCGAAGCCTTCAATAATGCCGCGCTCGGACAGGGCCCTGGTCCGCATCAGGGCCGTGGACGGTGCGATCCCCACGAGTTCTGCCAACTGCTTGTTGGAAATGCGGGCGTCATCTACCAAGGCAGCGAGGATCCGCTCATCGATCGCGTCCAACGGCTCTGCGCTGCCCGTGCTCGACCGAACATTCTTCGTGGGGTTGCTCACGGATCCTCCTGAAATTGCCTTCCACCCATCCTAAGCGGTGAATTCTTCAGGTGACTATCGTTGTGCGGGCTTGCTGCGGTCCCTCCGGCGGTCCAAGCGCTGGAGCGGCTCGCTGAGCAACATCAGGAGCAACGGAAGATTTCCCGCGGATGGAATCACAAGGGCCAGCACGAGGGCGGCGAGGAAAAGCCCGGCCACTATCGCCCCTGCCCGGATTCCGGAGCGTGCCTCCACCGCGTCCATTTCGTGAAGCTCGGGATGCGAACGGAGATAGATGCGTGCCAGGAGAAGCGTGAGGCTGGTGGCAAACAATGTCCCGATGTACACCAGGGGTTGGGCCCAATCGGCGTCCATCTGGGTGGAGAGCGACGTGGACACGGGCATGACCACAATGAAGAACATCCAGGCTACCGTCAGCCACAACAAACCCGAATCGATCTGCCGGACCTTGCGGAACAGGCGGTGATGATGCGTCCAGAACACGGCAATGAGGATGAAGCTGAGGGCAAAGCCCAGCAAAGCGTATTGTTCCTCGACGAGCCATTCCGCCGTGGTTCCATGATGATCGGCCAGTTCCCCCACGCTCTCCATGAGGGGAAGGATCAGCAGGGTCAAAGCAATCGCCACCACGGCATCGGTAAACGCCTGCAAACGTTCCGGCGACGACAGTACCCGTGTACTCGCGAGCTGTGTCATGCCTCCGATTCTAGGACCAACACGGCCCGAATCAGCGGGAAATCCGTGGTGAACGGTGCACTGCCAAGGTGACTGCCGCCGTCGTGCATGACAGGGCGATGACGCCCGCCGCCAAAGCGGTCCAGCCGAAGTGCTGGAAGACCAGGCCTCCGGCCCATCCGATCACGCTGGAACCGAGGTAATAGGACAGGTTGTACAGGGACGCTGCCTGTGCCCGGCCGGTAGTGGCAATGGCGCCGGTCCAGCCGGAGCCCACGCTGTGGGCTGCGAAGAAACCGCCGGTGAAAACTACCAGCCCGGCAAGGATGGCCACAAGGCTATCCACCAGGGTCAATGCCAACCCGGCCGACAAAACGGCGATGCCCGCTACCAGGACGTTCCGCCGTCCGAACCTGGTGGTGAGCCCGGCCGCCCAGCGGGAACTTACCGTGCCCGACAAGTAGGCAAGGAATATGAGGCTGACCAGGGTGGCTGGCAGCCCAAAAGGCTCGGCATGCAACCGGAAACCCAGGTAGTTGTAGACCGCTACGAAGCCACCCATGAGGAGGAACGCCTGCAGGTACAAGGACAGGAGTTTTGGATTGCGTGAATGTCCGCCCAACGTACTGAGGGCGCCACGGAACCCTGCGGCCGGGGCTGGCGTGAAGCGCCGCTGTTTGGGAACAAGCACCAGGAACAGGACGGCGGACACGGTGGCCAGCAGCGACACGGCAAGGGTCGCTGCACGCCAGCCCCACAGTTCGCCGGCGGGACCCGCCACGAGTCGCCCGGCAAGGCCGCCCAGGGTGGTGCCGGCTACGTAGCTCCCGGCGGCCAGGGCGGTATGGATCTTGGTGACTTCCTCATTGAGGTACGCGATGGCGATTGCGGGTATACCGCCCAGGGCCATGCCTTCCAGCATCCGCAGACCCAGCAGCATGGGCACATTCGGGGCCAGCGGAACAAGCAGTCCCAGGATCGTAGCGGCAGCGATGCCGATGGCCATGGCACGGACCCTGCCGATCCTGTCGGCAACAAACGACCACGGAAGCACGGTGGCGGCGAGACCAACCGTGGCCAGCGAAATGCTGAGTGCGGCTTCCGCTGCAGTGATCCGGAGGTCCGCTGCCATGAGGGGCAGCACGGCCTGGGTGGAATACAGCTGTGCGAACGTCGCGACGCCGGCCAGGGCCAATGCCGCCAGAACACGGCTGTAGCCGCGGGACCCCTTGGCGTGCCCGTCCCAGCTTTCGGTTTCAGCCTCAATGCTCGTTCTGTTCACCGGCCCAGAGTAGGACGACCTCGACTACCCATTCCAATGCATGGGTTACGTATAATTGATGCAGATATGCATGAGTTGTGTTGCTGAAAGGGAACGTCGTGGAACCGGATCACCAGCAGCTTGTCCAACTCCTCCCGCTCCTGCCGGTCCTGGCAGAACTGGGCCGCACCGAACATATGACGGAAACCGCGGAATTGCTCGGGGTACCGCAGTCCACGGTCAGCAGGGCCGTGGCTCGGGCCAGCGCGATCGTTGGGATGGACCTGTTGGTGCGGGACGGACGCGGTATACGTCTCACCTCCGCCGCGAAGGCCCTCCTCCCGTACATCGACGCTGCGCTGGAGGATTTCCAGGCAGGCCTGGACCGGGTACGCCACGAATCGGACGTCGTGCGGGGGAGGATCGGAGTTTCGTTCCAGCACACGTTCGGCGAAGCCACCCTCCCTCTCCTGATCAGTGCGTTCCGCGGCCGCCATCCCCACGCAGCGTTCGAACTCTGGCAGGGACCCCGCGACGATTGCCTGCAACAGTTGGCCAGTGGGGAGATGGACTTCGCCTTGACGGCGCCCATAGCGCCTGAGGGCCGGGGCATCCGCTCCCATCCGCTGTACCGGGAGCCGCTGAGGGCTGTGCTGCACTACCGGCACCCCTTGGCCGGGCGGCCCAGCGTCAACCTCTCGGAGCTGCGGCACGACCCCTACGTGACGCTGCCGGCCGGAGTCGGCTTGCGGGCACTGGGGGAGGCACTGTTCCGTGAAGCAGGGTTCCGGCCACGCATTGCCTTTGAGGTCCAGGAGTCCACATCCGCCCGAGGGCTGGTCTCGGCAGGGTTGGGGTTCAGCATCCTCCCGCCCGCCGGGCCCGGCTCCGGCACCGGACAATATCTGCCCAAGACGGAACTCGGGCTCGTCGAGGTGTCCATTGAATCCGATCTGGCGTTCCGGCAGATTGGCATCGCCTGGCGGGAGCGGACTTTCGAGCCGGACGCGGTTCGGCTTTTTCGCGAACTGGTGGTGACCGAAGGCGGCGAACTGTTGGCCGAACTCGTTAGAGCCCGTTCAGGAACTCCCTGACAACATCCCTCGCTGATCCTGTCCGCGCCTGCTTCCAGCCCGTTCCTGCCCACAAGTTGAGGCGGTGCGGATCGCCCGCCGCGGACGCCGCAGCACGGACCGGGGCAGTGAGGTGGTGGATGGCCGGGTAGCCCTTGGGGGCATCCTGATGATCCTGTACGAACTCGTTCACCAGGGAACGTGCCGGACGTCCCGTGAAAGCCTGGGTCATGGCGGTTTGAGTGAACTCAGGATTCCCCAACGCGTCTTTGTGCGATTGGCGCGCGCCGCTTTCGTCCGTGCGGAGCAGGGCGGTGCCAACCTGGGCGGCTGCTGCACCGGCAGCCAGGACCCCGCGGAGCGTATTGCCGTCCATGATCGCGCCGGCAGCTATCAGCGGAAGCCCGACGGCGGCCCGCACCCGGGCGACCAGGTCCGCCGTCGTACTGGCTGGCGATGTATCCGGAATGCCGGCCAGGAAGGCCGCAGTATGTGCCCCTGCGGAGGCGTGCTGGACGACCAGTGCGTCAGGGCCCTCCTCGGCAGCGGCGAGGGCTTCCTGAACACTGGTCACACTGGTGACAACGAGTGTTCCGGCCTTCTGCAGGGACCCGACCACTTCGCGCCCAGGGAGGCCGAAAGCGAAACTCACCACTTCCACCGGGTCCGTCACGAGGATGTCGATCTTCTCCTGCCAGGCGTCATCGTCATCGAGGCGAAGCGGGGGCAAAGTGACACCGTAGCGCGCAGCCTCTGGTTCCAGCTCGGCGCGGTAGGCTTCCAGCCGTGCCCGCTCCTTGGGCCCCGGCGACAGTGCGTCCGGGTCCGGAACAAAGACGTTCATGCCGAACCTGATCCCCAGCGCCCTCGCAGCGGAGACCTCCGCAGCCATGGACCCGGGACTCTTGTACCCGGCAGCGAGGAAGCCCAGCCCGCCGGCCTCATGGACAGCGTGTACCAACTTCGTTGTTGATGTCCCTCCTGCCATCGGGGCCGCAATAAATGGTGTGCCAAACAGGAATTGAGGCATGGTCGGTTCCTCCTCAGGACGCTCCAAGCTAGTCTTTCACGGTGAACAATCATGACTCTGCCCTGCATTCCCCTGCCCCCTCCGCGGCCGCGAGCGGCACCGTTATCGGGCTCGACATAGGCGGCACCAAGACCCGCGGTGTGAGGTTTCAGGACGACGAACCGGTCCGGGATGAAACGTCAGGCAGTGCCAACGTCCAGAATGTCAGCCGGGAGCAGGCTGCGGCGAACCTGGCCGAATTGTTCGGAAAAATCGGTGGTGGCCGGATCGACCAGGTATACGCAGGTGCCGGCGGAATCGATACGCAAGAAGATGCCCAGGCGCTCGCAGACCTGATCGCCCCCCACGCGCCGGGGGCGCGCATCACCGTGGTCCACGATTCGAGGCTGCTGCTGGCGGCCGGGGGAGCTGGCACCGGTGTGGCCGTCATTGCCGGGACCGGTTCGGCGGCGTGGGGGAAGAACGACGCCGGTGAGGAAGCCCGGGCGGGTGGCTGGGGCTACCTCCTGGGGGATGAAGGAAGCGGGTACTGGCTCGGAAGGGAAGCCGTCCGGCACAGTTTGCGGCGGATGAATCAGGGCTTGGAGCCTGACCGGCTGAGCCGCGCGCTCCTGGATTCCTGCGGAGTGGATGAGCCGGGGAAGCTCATAGCCCTTTTCCATTCACCTGACACCGGCCGCCGCTACTGGGCACAACAGGCCCGGCTTGTGGTGGAAGCCGCCGACGCCGGTGACGAGGCCAGCCAGGCAATGGTGGTGCAGGCCGGGCGTGACCTCGCCGACCTCGCCGGACAGGCCACCCGCCAGCTGGGCCTGAACGGTCCGGTCATCCTGGGCAGCGGACTGGGAATGAACGTTCCCCGTTTGCAGGAAGCGTTCACGGCGGCACTCGCCGAACAAGGCATCACGGATGTGCGGATCCTGCGGCAGGATCCCGTCTTTGGCGTTCCCCGTCTGATTGCCGAGCAGCGGGCATCAAGCCGGAAATAAGGCTCAGCCGCGCGTACGGGGACGCAGCTTGACCCCGGGAAGCGGGGGAGCCGGAATGCGGCCGGCTTCGGGACCGGCATCTGGTCCGTGGCCATGGACATGGCCGAAGCGCGAGGCCGCGGCAGCATCGGCGTCGAGCAATCCTTCGGCCTCCCATTCTTCGCGGGCCTGTTCTACTTCCTCGTGCGTCCGCCCAACGAAGTTCCACCACATGAGGAGGTCTTCACCGAAAGGCTCGCCGCCCAGGAGCATGAAGCGGGTGTCGGGTTGCGCTTCCACGGCGAGGCTGCTCCGGCCGGCGCCAAGATAGGCCAGGGGACCGGCCTGCACCTCCTGGCCGTCAATGACAAGGCGGCCGTCCAGGACCAGTACAGCGTGCTCGAAGTCGGGCCGCAACGGAAGTTCCAGCAGGCCCGATCCCACGATGTCGGCGCCAACGATGGGGCTGAACATGGTGGCAGGGGACCGCTGTCCGGCAAACTCGCCTACCATCACCGTGGCGGAGAAGCCGTCTCCCACGGCCACCGGCAGATCCCGGACTTGCTCGAACGACGGCGTGCGGTGGCGATGCTCATCCGGAAGGGCAACCCAGAGCTGAAGTCCCCGTGACACCGGCAATTCCTCGACGAGGGGGCTGGAATCGTCTTCGGTGGTGGCCGGAAGGACCGAGAACTCGGAATGCGAAATACCGTTGCCGGCGGTCATGATGTTCAGCTCGCCGGGCCGCACCACAACGTCGCTCCCGACGCTGTCGCGGTGCCGCACGGCACCTTCCAATGGCCAGGTGACTGTCTGCAGACCACAGTGGGGGTGGGGAAGGACGCTCATCGCCACCCGGTCCGGGCCGAAGCTGTCCAGGAAGCACCAGGCCCCTACGGTGGGCAGTCCACGCTGCGGCAGCGTCCTCATGACGTTCATCGCGCGGACGCCGCCCAGGGGGACTTCGCGTTCGGGCCACAGTTGAACGCATGGACCCTGCCCTTCGGGTGCGGCAGGGCAAACTTCCTGTGCAGGGGAAGTATCAAGATTGGTCACGTGTTCATCACCTGTGCATAAATGTTGGAAATTGAGCTAATCTGTTCCGTGTGAACAACGCCCTTTTGAGCTACCACGACGCTGTCCTTTACCGTTCGGGTGAACCGTACCGCATCCTCGCTGGAGCCATCCACTACTTCCGGGTTCACCCCGATCTGTGGCGGGACCGCTTGCGTCGACTCAAGGCCATGGGGGCCAACACTGTTGACACCTACGTAGCCTGGAACTTCCATCAGCCGCAGCGTGATGCGGCACCGGACTTCACTGGCTGGCGGGATGTTGGCCACTTCATCGACCTCGCAGCAGAGGAAGGTCTGGACGTCATCGTCCGCCCGGGTCCCTACATTTGCGCAGAATGGGACAACGGAGGCTTCCCGTCATGGTTGACCGGCATCCCGGGCATCGGGCTGCGGTGCATGGACCCGGTATTCACCACCGCCATTGAGGAATGGTTCGACCACCTACTGCCGATCGTTGCTTCCCGGCAGGCCTCCTTGGGCGGGCCGGTGGTGGCCGTGCAGATCGAGAACGAGTACGGCAGCTACGGCGATGACCATGAATACATCCGCTGGAACCGCCGGGTCCTTGAAGAGCGCGGCATCACGGAGCTGCTGTTCACGGCCGACGGCGGCACGGACTACTTTCTGGACGGCGGCTCTGTCGCGGGAACGTGGGCTACAGCGACGCTGGGAAGCCGGGGAGATGAAGCCGTGGAGACATGGAAGCGGCGTCGCCCAGGTGAACCGTTCTTCAATGTCGAGTTCTGGGGCGGCTGGTTTGACCATTGGGGCGAACACCACCACCGGCGCGATGCCGCCGATGCAGCGCATGAAGCCCGCAAGATGCTTGATCTTGGCGGCTCCGTTTGCGTCTATATGGCCCACGGCGGGACCAACTTCGGCCTCGGATCCGGAAGCAACCACGATGGCTCCCGCCTGCAGCCGACGGTCACGAGCTACGACTCCGACGCGCCCATCGCGGAGAACGGTGCCCTGACGCCTAAGTTCCATGCCTTCCGGGCAGAATTCTTCCGTGCGCAAGGCATTGAGGAGATGCCCGGGCTCCCCGCCGAATTGCTGGCGGACCCTCCGGTGGTCCCGGCGCAGTCGCTGCCATTGTCGGCCGGACCGGACGTGCTGGAGCTTGCACGCAGCTCCGGCAAGCCCGTCAGCAGTGTCAAGCCCCTCAGCTTCGAACAGTTGGGGCTCGACGCCGGTATGGTCCTGTACTCCGCCGACGCCATCTTGCCGGGCCGCGCCGACTCTCCCAGCGAGTGCCGGTTGAAGATCACTGGCCTGAACGACCGCGCCTACATCTGGGTGGACGGCGCGTTTGCCGGAGTGCTGGACGATACGAGCGGCGCAGAAGGCTTGCCCCTGACAGGGACTGGTGCCTCCGCCAAGCTAGACATTTTGGTGGAGAACCTGGGCCGCATCAACTACGGGCCCCTCACCGGGCAGGGCAAGGGAATCCTGGGCGGAGTCCTCATCAACCAGCGCTACACGTTCCACTGGACACAGGTACCGGTGGCACTCTCCGAGTGGGGCAGCCAGGAGTTGGAAGACCTCGCCGGGGCCGACTTTGACCTGCGGGAACCGGCTGATACTTACGTTGCCTTGCCCGATTCCGGGAAGGGCTTCGTCTGGCTCAATGGTTTCCTTCTCGGACGGTACTGGGAAAAAGGACCACAGGTCACCCTGTACGCGCCCGCACCGTTGCTGAACGTTGGCCTCAACCGCATCAAGGTTCTTGAACTCGGCAAGCCGGGGACCGTCGTCGAGCTTCGTGAGCAGCCGGACCTTGGTCCCGAAGAGCCCGGCCCCATCGCCGCCGCCGAACTGCCCTAGGGATCAGGCAAAGCGAATTATGCTGGCACGATGAGCCCGCAGTTCGACACCCGCCCCGCAGCCTACGCCGTAATCGTCAAGGAGGAACGGATCCTGCTGGCCTACTGGAAGCAGGATGACAAGGAGGGGTGGACCCTGCCCGGCGGAGGCTTGGATTTCGCCGAGCACCCGGTTGATGGGTGCCGGCGCGAAGTCCGGGAGGAAACCGGCTACGAGGCCAGGGTTGACCGGATGTTGGGGATCGACGTCGGTCACTGGCCCGGGGAGACGCAGGCGGACGGCTCCGTTCGGGGCTTCGAGGCCCTGCGTATTGTCTACGAGGCCACCGTGGTGGGCGGAGAACTGACCTATGAGGTGGATGGCAGTACTACCCATGCCGCGTGGATTCCTTTGCATGAAATCGGGAAGCTGAACAGGGTTTCCCTGGTCGACACGGCACTGCGCCTCCACAGTGAGCGCCCGGCAGACGGAAAGCCCGGCACGGAGGGCTAGCCAAGCTGCCCAACGGTTGGCTAGGCTTGGCATCGTTGCCGGCCATCCATGCCGGCCCTGATGCCCAAGGAGGTGGATTTTGATGATTGCCATAACTTCGCGCGCCCCGCACGCGGCGGCGCACCGTCATCACACCACTCATCCTGTCCCGGCATCTGCCCGCCAGTAGCAGGCAACCGGGCCTCAGCAGAGGCATCCCATTGAATACTTACGCGAACACTTTCGCTTCTTCAAGCGACCCTTCATTGAGCAGCACCATGCCATTCCGCGGACCTGCGGAATACGGCTTTACAGCCAAGACAGCAGCGCTCTTCAGCGCCAATCTTCCGGCGGACAACCAGGACGCAGCCAGCCCCGGAAGGGTGGTCCGCCTGGACCGCAACCGCGTTCTCGTCGCCTCCGGTGAAGGCCTGCTGCATTTGCCCTATCCCACCCAAGGACTGGTGCCCGCCACGGGGGACTGGGTCTGGGTCGGCCGGAACAGTGCAGGCGAGCCGGCCGTCGTCGCCGTCCTTCCACGCTATTCCGCGCTGAGCCGCAAGCGGGCCTTCGAGGCTTCCTCCGAGGAACAAATCCTGGGCAGCAACATCGACATCGTCGCAGTGGTGGTCCCCGTGGACCGGCCCCTCACGCACAACCGCCTGGAGCGCACCCTGGTGGCTGCTTGGGACTCAGGGGCCACACCGCTGGTGGTCATTACCAAAGCCGACCTGACGGACCTCGCGGATGACGTCGTGGGGGAGGTTATCCTGCAGGCTGCGGGCGTGGAGGTGGTCACCACCTCCGCCGAGCACGGCGATGGGCTCGACGAACTCATGCAGCACATCCCCGACGGCGCCACCCTGGTTCTTCTGGGTCCGTCAGGAGCGGGGAAATCAACGCTCATCAACGCCCTGGCAGGCCGCGACGTCCAGCAGACCGGTGCCGTCCGCGCCGGCGACGGCAAGGGCAAACACACCACGACGGCCAGGGAACTGGTGCCCCTCAGCGGCGGAGCTGTCCTGATGGACACTCCCGGGGTGCGCGGGTTCGGGCTCTTCGACGCGGAGGACGGGATGGAGGAGATGTTCGGTGACTTTGATGAACTCTTCGCCCAGTGCCGTTTTGCCGACTGCGCCCACCAGGCGGAGCCGGGCTGCGCCGTGCAGCAAGCGCTCGCCGAGGAGGCCCTGGATCCCCGGCGATGGGCCAGCTATTTGAAACTGCAACGCGAGCTCGCTGCCCTGAACCGCAAACATGATGCCGCGGCCCGCCGCGCCCACCAGCGCGAATGGCACCAAAAGGTGATGTCGGCCGACAGGGGCCAACGCGCCGTCGAACGTTACAAACATGACCAGGCCCAGGAACGGTCCGGCAGGGGAGCCAAACGAAGGAAGCGGTAAACATTGCCGATTGATTACGGAAATCGTGCCGCCGCTGACATCGTCGGTGGTGCTGGCTACGCTGGGTGAAGATTGCTTTGCAGCCAAGTAATAAGAGTGCATATGATCATCAGGCTCTACCGATGTTCTCGACCACAGATAGGTAAGCCCAGGTATGGCCGAAGCCATGATTGAGTTCCAGAGCGTCACCAAGCGATACCAGGGCGGGCAACCGGCGGTGGACGATCTCACCATGTCCATCGACAAAGGTGCCATTACCGTGTTCGTGGGGCCCTCGGGCTGCGGCAAAACCACGTCACTGCGAATGATCAACCGCATGGTGGAGCCCACCAGCGGGACCATCACCGTGGCCGGTGAGGATGTGTCCCAGGTTCCGGCGGCAAAGCTGCGCCGCTCCATGGGTTACGTCATGCAGTCGTCGGGCCTCTTGCCGCACCGCTCCGTGCTGGACAACATCGCCACCGTCCCGCGGCTTAATGGCGTATCCAAGGCAGCGGCGCGGAAACGCGCGGCGGAACTGCTTGACGTCGTCGGCCTGGCATCGGTTCTCGGGAAGCGTTACCCGAGCCAACTCTCAGGTGGGCAGCAGCAGCGTGTCGGGGTTGCCCGGGCGCTCGCTGCTGATCCGCCCGTCCTGCTCATGGACGAACCGTTCAGCGCAGTGGATCCTGTGGTGCGCGACGAACTCCAGCAGGAGTTGCTGCGCCTGCAACGTGAACTTGCCAAGACCATCGTGTTCGTCACGCATGACATCGACGAAGCCACCGTGCTCGGCGACAAAGTTGCGGTGTTCGCCGTCGGTGGCAAGCTGGCCCAGTACGCCGCGCCGGAGGAAATCCTCAGGGCACCGGCAAACGACTTCGTTGCCTCCTTCGTGGGCCGCGACCGCGGTTTCCGGCACCTCGCCTTCAACGCCGCGGACGCCGTGACCCTGCACCCGGTGACCATGGTCAGCGCCAACGACGGCCACAGTGCCGGGCGTCGCTCGGGGGAATGGGCGCTCGTGGTCGACGAAGACACCCGTCCGCTGGGGTGGTCCTCGCCGCGTGACGGCGCCGGCCTGATCCCCGGCGGATCGCTCTTCCGCAAGGGGGACACGCTGCGTCGCGCCCTGGATGCGGCGTTGTCGTCACCGTCGGGTCTTGGCGTGGCGGTAGACGACGACGGCCGGGTTGCCGGAGTCCTGAAGGCGCCGGAGGTCCTGGCCTTGATCGAGGAAGTCCGGCACCACAGGGAGGACGCCACCTGATGGAGTGGTTCCTTGCCAACAGCGGCATGGTCCTGGGCCTGGCCGGCCAGCACCTGGTTCTCGCGATCATTCCGATGGTCCTTGGACTGCTGATTTCCATTCCCCTGGCCCAGCTGGCCCGGCGGAACAGCACACTCCGTTCGGTAGTGGCTACTGCTACGTCACTGCTTTACACCATTCCTTCGCTTGCCCTGTTCATCATCCTGCCCACCATTCTGGGGACCAGGATTCTGGACCCCCTGAATGTGGTGGTGGCGCTGACCATCTATGCCGTGGCCTTGCTGGTCCGCGCAGCGATGGATGCGTTCGACTCGGTGGACGACGATCTCCGGAACGCCGCCGTTGCCATGGGCTTCAAACCCATGGCCCGCTTCTTCCAGGTAGACCTCCCGTTGTCCCTCCCGGTCATGTTCGCCGGTCTTCGCGTGGTGTCGGTCAGCAATATCTCCCTGGTCAGCGTTGCGGCATTGCTGGGCGTAGGGAACCTTGGATTCCTCTTCACCGACGGACTGCAGCGGACCTTCATCACTGAAGTGGTGGTGGGAATCCTTGCCATCCTGGTCCTGGCCTTGCTGATGGATGCTGTTCTTGTGGTGTTGGAACGACTCCTGACGCCTTGGACCCGTGCGGCAGGTGGCAAGTCTTCGGGAGCTGACGCCACCACGTTGATCACTGAACCCAAGTCCGGTCCTGGCCTGCCGCGTGCAAGCCTTCGGCCCGATACGGGGGCGTCCGGATGAATATTTTCGCTGAAACCATTGCCTGGCTGCTCGACCCCAAGCACTGGACCGGAACCGGAGGGATTCCCACCCGGCTCTTCGAACACCTGCAGTACAGCGCCCTGGTGTTGCTCATTGCGGCCGTGATCGCTATCCCGGTGGGCCTCTTCATCGGGCACACGGGACGTGGCCGGGTTGTGGCTGTCGCTGTGGCCGGCGCGCTCCGGGCGTTGCCTACCCTCGGATTGCTGGTCCTGTTCGCCTTACTCGCCGGCAGCGGCCTGATGCCGCCGGTCTGGGCGCTGGTGATCCTCACCGTGCCGCCACTCCTGGCAGGTACCTATGCCGGTATTTCCAGTGTTGACGCCAACGTCGTTGACGCTGCGAGGGCCGTGGGCATGACCGAACTGCAAATCCTGTTCCGAGTGGAATTGCCCAACGGACTGCAGGTGATGTTCGGCGGTATCCGCACCGCGGTGTTGCAGGTCATTGCCACTGTTTCCGTGGTTGCCTATCTGCCGCTGGGAGGGCTGGGCCGGTATCTGTTCGACGGCCTTGTCCTTCAGGACTTCCCCAGGATGCTGGGCGGCTCGTTGCTTATCGCCGGACTTGCGATCGCCGTGGACCTGATCCTCGCCGGTGTGCAACGGCTTGTCCTCTCATCGGGGCTGACCCTCGACTCAAAAGCAAAAGGCAGCCACAAGGCGGCCGAAGATCTCACAGCCACGGCGCCAGCCGGGGCTGCCGTTCAAGGAGGTACACCATGAAGAACCCCGTCCCAATGACCCTTACACGCCGTGGTCTTGGCGGCCTCGCAGCCGGTGTGGGTGTGGCCCTCGCCTTGAGCGCCTGCGGTGGCAGCCCCTTGGCCACCCCTTCCTCGGCGGCGCCCAGTGGCTCTGCCGGAGGCTCCCTGGTAGTGGGCTCCGCTGACTTCCCCGAGAGCCAGGTTATTGCCGAGATCTATGTCGGCGCCCTCAATGCCGCAGGCCTCACGGCTACGTCCAAGCCGAACATCGGTTCGCGCGAGATCTACTTCAAGGCCGTGCAGGACGGGTCCATTGACCTCGTTCCTGACTACTCCGGGAACCTCCTTTCCTTCGTCGACACAGAGGCCGCGGAGGTCTCGGCCGATGATGTCTACAAGGCGCTCCCCGGCAAGCTTCCCGAGGGCCTGGGTGTCCTGGAGGCTTCCAAAGCCGAGGATAAGGACGCGATGGTAGTTACCAAGGCGACGGCCGAGAAGTACCAGCTGAAGTCCATCGAGGACCTGGCCAAGGTGTGCAAGGACTTCACCATGGCTGCCCCGGCCACGTTCGAGACCCGCTCGTACGGTTTCCCCGGTCTGAAGAAGAACTACAACTGCGAACTCAAGGGCCTGCAGCCGTTCAGTGACGGCGGCGGCAACCTGACCCTGCAGGCATTGCTGGAAGACAAGGTCCAGGTGGCCGACATCTACACCACCACGCCGTCCATCGTTGACAACGACCTCGTTGTTCTTGAAGATCCCAAGAACAACTTCAAGGCCCAGCAGGTCCTGCCGCTCTACAACAAGGCAAAGATGACGGACAAGGCCAAGGAAGCACTCAACAACGTCTCCAAAATCCTCACCACCGACGATCTGATCAACCTGAACAGGGCCGTCAGTGGCGACCAGAAGCAGGCACCCAAGGACGCCGCAGCCGCTTGGCTGAAGGACAAGGGCATCGTTAAGTAGCATCCGCATAAAACCGCGTACGACGGCGGTGACGGACCCTCGCGGCTCCGTCACCGCCGTCGTCGTATATGTGAGTTAAGTCTCAGCTGAACTGCATCACCCGTGTGGCATATTTGAGGAATGGCGAAATTCAAGCAGTCCACCAAGCTTCATAATGTCCTCTACGACATCCGTGGACCGATTCTTCAGGCCGCCCAGCAGATGGAGGCGGAGGGTCACAGAATCCTCAAACTGAACATCGGAAACCCGGCCCCGTTTGGTTTTGAAGCGCCTGACGCCATCTTGGTGGACATGATCCGCCACCTCCCGAACGCCCAGGGCTACAGCGATTCCCGCGGTATCTTCTCGGCCCGGACAGCGGTATCGCAGTACTACCAGACCCGTGGCATCCAAAACATCCACGTCGACGACATTTACCTGGGCAACGGAGTCAGTGAACTCATCACCATGTCCCTCATGGCTTTGCTCGAGGACGGCGACGAGGTTCTGATCCCCACCCCGGACTACCCGCTGTGGACGGCCTCGGTTGCACTGGCCGGTGGCCGCCCGGTGCACTATCTCTGCGATGAGGAGTCCGGCTGGCAGCCCGATCTTGACGATCTCGAATCGAAGATCACTCCACGGACCAAGGGCATCGTGGTGATCAACCCGAACAACCCCACGGGTGCCGTTTACCCGGAGGAGACGCTCAAGAAGATTGTGGCCGTGGCGGAGAAGCACGGCCTGGTGCTTTTCGCCGATGAGATCTACGAAAAGATCTTGTACGAAGACGCCGTGCATGTGAATTTGGCTGGACTGACCGGTGACGACGTCCTGTGCCTGACGTTCAGCGGCCTGTCAAAGGCTTACCGTGTGTGCGGTTACCGTGCCGGGTGGATGGCTATTTCCGGGCCGAAGAAGGACGCTGCGGATTACCTCGAAGGCATCAACCTCCTGGCCAACATGCGCCTGTGTGCCAACGTCCCTGCGCAACACGCCATCCAGACTGCGCTGGGCGGCTACCAGAGCATCAACGACCTCATCCTGCCCGGCGGCAGGCTGCTGGAACAGCGCAACAAAGCCTACGACCTCCTCAATGCCATCCCGGGAGTCAGCACCCAGCAGGCCCGGGGTGCCTTGTACCTGTTCCCGAAACTGGATCCTGAGGTGTACCACATCAGGGACGACGAAAAGTTTGTCCTTGACCTCCTGAAGGAACAAAAGATCCTGGTTTCCCACGGGCGTGCCTTCAATTGGGTTCGTCCGGACCACTTCCGGATGGTGACCTTGCCCAACGTCAAGGACATCGAAGAAGCGATTGGCCGCATGGCGGACTTCCTGTCGAGGTACCCGGGCAACTAGCCTGAGGTGCATAGCCGCGCCATCGGGGCGCGGCCGGACAGAAGGGTACCGCCACATGGCTGCTGCAGTTGAGTTCGCCAAGAGTCCGGCCGAAGTTCTGAAGGTTGGCCCGGGCTTTTCGCTGGCTGGCGTTGACCCCCAATCCACGCCCGGCTACCCGGGGGCCAAGGCTGACGGCAAGGCGCTGCTTGCCGCCCAGGACGACCGGTTGGCCGGGCTGCAGGAGCAACTCTTCGCCGAGGGCAAGTTCGGCAGCTCCAAACGGCTCCTGCTGATCCTGCAGGCCATGGATACTGCGGGCAAGGGCGGGATTGTGAGCCATGTTGTGGGCGCCATGGACCCACAGGGCGTACACCTGGCCGCTTTCAAGGCACCCACGGAAGAGGAAAAGTCCCACGACTTCCTGTGGCGGATTGAGAAGCAGGCACCTGCTGCGGGCATGGTGGGCGTTTTCGACCGTTCGCATTACGAGGACGTCTTGATCCACCGCGTTCACGCCTGGGCGGATGGCGAGGAACTGGAGCGGCGGTATGCGGCAATCAACGATTTTGAGGCACGCCTTGCAGAGCAGGGCACCACTATCGTCAAAGTCATGCTGAACATCAGCAAGGACGAACAGAAAGAGCGTCTCATCGCCCGGCTTGACGATCCCGCCAAACACTGGAAGTACAGCCGGGGCGACCTCGCCGAGCGCGCCTACTGGGACGACTACATGGCGGCCTACGACATCGCTTTTGAGAAGACCTCAACGGAAGTCGCTCCCTGGCACGTCGTGCCGGCAAACAAGAAGTGGTACGCCAGGATCGCTGTTCAACAGCTGCTGCTGGACGCCCTCGGAGGCCTGGAACTGGACTGGCCCAAGGCCGACTTCGACGTCGCCGCCGAACGCGCTCTGGTGGCAGCCTCCTAGGGCTGCCGTTCCTGCTGGCGTCAGTCGGAGCCGGCGGGAGCTCCGGCGTCGTTCCCTGCGTCGCGGGCGGTCGCCAGGCGCTTGCGGGCGCCTTCCAGCCAGTCCTCGCAGCGTTTTGCAAGGGCCTCGCCGCGTTCCCAGAGGGCCAGGGACTCTTCGAGGCTGGCCCCTCCGGCCTCGAGCCGACTGACGACGGCGACCAGTTGTTCGCGGGCTTCTTCGTAGCTCAGTGAGTCCAGGGGATCGGTCCCGGGAGCTGATGGATTGTTGTCGGTCATGATGTCCTTTGCGTGGGTTTGCAGGGCTGTGGGGAAATCAGGGATCCAGGATTTCCCCGTGGCCGGCGGAGACGGCCTTGAATCGTCCGTGGGCTACCCGAATGGCGAGTGCAGTCCCGTCCGGAGCCTCATCGGGAGCGCTGACCACATGGTGCCCTGCCTGGTCCTCTCCAAGGAGCTGGACAACGGCGTAACCGCGGTCCAAGGTTTTCTGGGGTGACAGTGCCCGGACCTGGGCCCGCAGGTGATGCACTTGGTCCAGTGCCCTCACAACGGCCGTGCTGACCGCTGAATGTGTTCTGCGCTGGAGCCGATGGATATCCTCGGCGCGGGCGTCCACCATGGTTGCCGGGGAGGCAAGGACGGGGCGTGATTTCAGGGAATGAAGCCTGTCCATTTCGCGGTCCACCATGCGGCTGATGCCGCGGCGCAGGTGCTCCCTCGCTTGCCGGACCATGGCCAGTTCTTCTGCGACGTCCGGAACGATCCGCTTGGCGGCATCCGTGGGCGTGGAAGCGCGGAGGTCCGCAACATCGTCGAGGATTGGCCTGTCGGCTTCATGGCCGATGGCACTGACCACCGGGGTGCTTGCCGCCGAGACCGCGCGAATAAGGTCCTCGTTGCTGAACGGCAGGAGGTCTTCCAATGCGCCGCCACCACGGGCCAGTACGATGACGTCCACCTGGGGATCGGCATCAAGTTTCTTCAAAGCGGCAATGATCTGGGAAACAGCGGTGTTGCCCTGGACGGCCACCTCCCTGACATCGAACTCCACTGCGGGCCACCGCAGGGCGGCATTACGCATGACATCTTTCTTGGCGTCCGAGTCCCTGCCGGTGATCAGGCCAATGCGGTGGGGGAGCAGCGGCAGCTTCCTCTTCCGGGAATCGGCAAAAAGGCCTTCAGCTGCCAAGGCTTGGCGCAGCCTTTCAATTCTCGCGAGCAAGTCACCGAGGCCTACCGGTCTGATGTCCTTGACCGACATGTTCAGGCGCCCGGTTTTGACCCAGAAGTCCGCCTTCACCAGCGCCACCACCCGTGAACCGCGCTCCAACGGAATTTTTTGCCGTTCCAGCACGGTGGACCATACGGAGGCCGGCAGGGAAATCTCGGCGTCGACGTCGCGGAGAGTGAGGAAGGCGTTGCCGCCCCTGCGGTTCATTTCAATGACCTGGCCCTCGATCCACGCCGCCGGTGCACGCTCAATGTGGGCTTTGAGTTTCCGGGACAGCAGTTGCAGAGGCCAGGGATTATCCGGGCTGGTTTCGGCAGCGGTCCCGGGTAGGGTTGATTCCGGCGTCGCTTCAGCGGACATGGCTGATCCGTGCCTGTCCCGGTCGCTGCGGTTGTGGCTGCATTCTTGTCGTCCTCATTCAGGGGTGCGTCCTTGGATGCCGGCCGCCTTCCAACTCTATCCATAGCTTTACCGCCGGCTCCGACATTTTTCCTATCATGTGGACAGACCTAGGATGGTGGCACTGCCCCCAACCCCAAGGATGACCTTGCGTACTTTTGTCTCTGCAGTTGGAGTGGTCCTCGCCGTGCTCCTCACGGCCGTCGCCGTTCCCACCGCGTGGGTGGACCAGAACATCGTCAAGGAAGAAGGGTTTGTCCGTATCGCCGGATCCCTGGGAAATGACCTCGGATTCCAGGGCAGGCTGGCTGCGGCCGCTGTAGGGACCTTTGAGTCCTCAGTGGATCTCCCCGATCCCATTCAGTCGCTGGCCGCCGATGCCCTGCGGAAAGCTGCCTCGGGCATGCAGTCGTGGAGCGACTATCCGAAGGCCTGGGAGGACACTGTCAGGAACAGCCACAAACTCAACTTCGGCACGGTGGACCAAGCCGAGGAAGCCCGTGGCAGTACCGCACTTGTCCTGGACATCGGTCCGATGGTCAGGCTTGTTCGCGACCACTTCGCCGAGGCCACCACTATTCGCATTGATGTTCCGGCCGAGAGCCTGGTGTCGCTGGGGCAGCCTTCCCACCGACAACTCGTCGAGCGGGTCGCGACGTTCGCTCCCTTGTGGTGGGTGGCGGCCCTTGGCGCTGTAGTTTCGGCCCTTCTGGCGCTCGTTGCCTCTCGACGCCGTTCCCTGGTTCTGGTGTTCCTCGGACTTGGCGGGCTCGCCCTTGCAGCCCTTTGGACTGCCGGGGCTGATCTTGCCGGGGGAGTGGTGGGGAACCTCGACAGCGCCAACGGTGTGGCGGAGCTGTTCAAGGATGAGTTCCTCACTGCGGCCCGCGCCGGCTTCGGGCAGTGGGTTGTGATGGCAGCGGTCGTCTCCGGCGTTGTCCTTGTGGTGGGCGTCATAGCAGCTGTGGTCTCAGGGCGACAACGGTCACGTTCTGCCCTGAGCTAAAGGCCGGGCCGGTAGCATGGAGGCATGACCAGCACAGCAGTTTCCATCCCGATGCCAACGGTGCCCCGCAGACGGCGATCTCCGGAAGAGGTACAGGCAGCGGCTCCCGTTACGGGTCCCAAGAAGGTCCTGCTGGCAGCTCCGCGCGGCTACTGTGCCGGTGTCGACAGGGCTGTCATCGCTGTTGAGAAGGCCCTGGAGCACTACGGGCCGCCTGTCTATGTCCGGAAACAGATCGTCCACAATGTCCATGTGGTCAGCTCCCTGGAAGAACAGGGTGCCATTTTCGTGGAGGAAACCGACGAAGTTCCCGAGGGCGCCTTGGTGATCTTCTCGGCACACGGCGTTTCCCCCGCTGTTGTCCAGTCGGCTGAGGACCGTGGCCTGCGCACCATCGATGCCACCTGCCCCTTGGTCACCAAAGTCCATAAAGAGGCTGTGCGCTTCGCCAAGGAAGACTACGACATCCTGCTCATCGGCCACGAGGGCCACGAGGAAGTCGAAGGTACGGCCGGCGAAGCTCCCGAGCACATCCAGATCATCAACGGCCCCCACGAGGTAGACAAGGTCACCGTCCGTGACCCAGAGAAGACCATCTGGCTTTCGCAGACCACGCTGAGTGTGGACGAGACCATGGAAACGGTCCGTCTGCTGAAGGACCGCTTCCCGACGTTGCAGGATCCGCCCAGCGACGATATCTGCTACGCCACCACCAACCGCCAGGTAGCCATCAAGAAGATCGCTCCGCAGGCCGACCTGGTGATCGTTGTGGGTTCAGCAAACTCCTCCAACTCAGTACGCCTGGTTGAAGTTGCCCTCGAATACGGGGCCAAGAGTTCATATCGCGTCGACTTCGCGAACGAAGTGGACGAATCCTGGTTCGAAGGCGTGGCTACCATAGGCGTGACCTCCGGGGCCTCCGTTCCTGAAGTCCTGGTGCAGGACGTCCTGCGACTACTCGCGGACTATGGCTATGGCGAAGTCCAGGAAGTTGTCACGGCAGAAGAAGACCTCCTCTTCTCGCTGCCCAAGGAATTGCGTGCCACGTTGAAGAAGGCAGGCGACGTCACGCGTGCCCTGGGCGGGCGCGGAAACCGCCCCTCATCCTAGGTCTCAAACCCAGACACTGGGATCCGGACAATTGACCCGTTGCGGGCCGTCTACGGACGGCCCGCAACGGGTCTTTTCAGTCAGGCTGCTGAATCCCGATCTTCCCTGTTTTCAAGGAGTTCAGGTGCAGCCAGCGCCCTGGGGACGGCTTCCACCGACGGCGGGGCCGTAAGTCCGGCATCGTCCATGGTGTTGAGCTTGCGGGCCGTGGGGAGCACCCGCGCTTCCAAGGTGCCTACCATGGCGTTGTAGCGATCAACGGAGGTCTTGAGAGAGCTTCCCAGCTTGCTGACGTTCTCGCCCAGTGTGCCCATCCGTTCGTACAACTGCTTGGAGAGCTCAAACAGCTCGTGGGCGCTGTCCGTAAGGACATCCTGCCGCCAAGTAAAGGCCACTGATTTGAGGACTGCCAGCAGCGTGCCGGGGGAGGCAAGCACGACGTTCCGGGACAGAGCGTGCTCCAGCAAGGCCGGGTCGGCCTCTAGGGCGGATGCCAGGATCGACTCCGCCGGAAGGAAGCAGATCACCAGCTCGGGGGAGTTACCCGGAATGTCCCAGTACTTCTTGGTTGCCAGTGCATCGATGTGGGCCTTGAGCGCTTTGGCGTGCTGTGCAAGGAGTGTCTTCGAGTCCTGGTTGCTGGCAGGGGCTACCGATTCACCGAAGGCCCCGTCTCCATGCAACTGCTCCTGGGCAGCGAGGTAGGAGGCCAGCGGTACCTTGGCATCCACCACAAGTTGCTTGCCGCCAGGCAGCTGAACCACGAGGTCCGGCCGCAACGTATTCTCGGTTCTGCCCGAATGCACCTGTTCGTGGAAGTCGACGTACCGCAGCATCCCTGACGCCTCCACTACGCGCCGAAGTTGCACCTCGCCCCACTGGCCACGCGCGCTGTTGGAACGAAGGGCGGAAGCCAGCGCGTGGGTCGACCTGAGGAGTTGTTCATCGGAGAGGCGTGCGTCCTGCAGCTGTTGGGCAAGCTGTCCGTATTGCTCCACGCGGTCGCGCTCCAGCAATGACACCTGCTGCTGTACCGCCGTAAGTTTCTCGGCTACGGGAGCCAACGCCCGCAGAACACTGCCGTCGGAGTTCCTGGCCGCGCTCAACTCGCGGTTCTGCGTAAACAAAAGCCGCCGCTCGGCGTCGGCCGCTGCCAACTGCGCCGTCACCTCCGAAAGCCGCGACGAGACGGCGTCGAAGTCCTCTTCCAAGCCAGCGCCCCGGCGTCGGAAGGCAACGTAGCCGGCAGCGAGACCAACCGCAGCGCCAACCAGCAGCATCAGCAAGGCCAAAACCAATCCAAATCCATCCATAAGGCAACCCTGTCACAGGGGTGCGACAGTTTTAGCGAGGCGGACCGGCAGTACGCGTGCTGACAGTGCAGGGCAAGCGGGGACGGGCTTCCTACGGGTAGAATCAATGCTCGTGGCTCTTACTATTGGCATCGTCGGACTGCCCAACGTCGGCAAATCAACCCTTTTCAACGCACTGACCCGCAATCAGGTGCTCGCTGCGAACTACCCGTTCGCCACGATCGAGCCCAACGTAGGCGTCGTGAACCTGCCTGACCCCCGTCTGGCGAAGCTGGCCGAAATCTTCGGTTCGCAGAAATTGCTGCCCGCTCCCGTGTCTTTCGTGGACATCGCAGGCATCGTGAAGGGCGCGTCCGAAGGCGAAGGCCTGGGCAACAAATTCCTGGCCAACATCCGCGAGGCTGAAGCCATCGCGCAGGTCGTCCGCGTTTTTGACGACCCCGATGTCATCCACGTCGACGGCAAGGTCGACCCGCGCTCCGATATGGAGACCATCAACACCGAGCTGATCCTCGCTGACCTTCAGACAATCGAAAACGCCATTCCGCGCATCGAAAAAGAAGTCAAGATCAAGAAGCGCGATGCCGCAGAGCTGGCAGCCATCAAGGCCGCCCAGACGGTGCTGGAACGTGGCGACACCATCTTCTCCTCCATCAAGAGCGACAAGCTCGAAATGGGCCACCTCAAGGAGCTTGGTCTCCTGACGGCCAAGCCGTTCATCTACGTCTTCAACGCCGACGAAGGCATCCTTGGCGATCCCGCCAAGCAGGAAGAATTGCGCGCCATGGTTGCCCCGGCCGACGCCGTCTTCCTCGATGCGAAGCTCGAATCCGACCTCGTTGAACTGGACGAGGAAGAAGCCCGGGAGATGCTGGAAATGAACGGCCAGTCCGAATCCGGCCTTGACCAGCTGGCTCGCGTCGGTTTCCACACGCTCGGCCTGCAGACCTACCTCACCGCCGGTCCCAAGGAAACCCGTGCATGGACCATCCGCCAGGGCGACACCGCGCCCCAGGCAGCAGGTGTGATCCACTCAGACTTCCAGCGCGGCTTCATCAAGGCCGAGGTGGTCTCCTTCGATGACCTCATCGAGGCGGGCTCCATGGCCGAAGCAAAGTCCCGTGGCAAGGTCCGCATCGAAGGCAAAGAGTATGTGATGGCCGACGGCGACGTGGTGGAGTTCCGCTTCAACGTCTAGATTTTAATTGATGGAAATATGCCGCCCCCCGTGAATCGGAGGGCGGCATATTTTTCGTGGTGTCTGCCGGAGCGGTCCGCCGGTTATGACGACCCCATGAATTATGTCTGGCTATGGCACCATGAGCAGTAGAGAAAACAATAGGGGGAAATTGTTATGACCGAACCACATCAACCGACTGCCGCTCCGGACGGGCCGCCGCCGAATACAGTCCCGCACAATGCGGCACCGGACAGCCATTCAGCCATCGGTGCAGAAAGCGGCACCAAAAATATTGGCCCTACCAACGCCGGCCTCAAAACTGGGCCGGTGTCCAGCGTCGTCAGTTCTTTTGACGCAAAGTCGCTGATTCCGGGGGCCCTGGTGGGGGCCATTTCCTATGCAGCCGTTCTCATCACCGCATTTCTCTTCCTGATTCTGGCTCTTATAGGTGTGGCCATCAGCAACGGCGGCAACACCGATCTCCCGTCCAATTCGATGGTTTCCGGCGGCAATAGCAGCAGCATGCCGTCCCCGTGGTCCCTGATGGGTCAGTTGGCCGTTCAATTGGTAGTCATGAGCCAGCTTGGGGCGCTCGGCACGAGCATCGATGCAACATTTCCGTTAGTCGGAAGCGTCCAGGGTTCGGCATCATTCTTTGCCGTTCCCCTGTTGTTGACTGCCATCTCAGTCGCAGTCCTGTTCCTTGCCGCACGGATTGCCGCAAAGCGGTCCGAAGCCCACACCACAGCCGGAATCTGGATCGAGGCAGCAACAGCCGGCCTCGTCTTCACCCTCTTGGTCAACGCCTTCGGTGCGATATTTGCCGTGAACCTGCCCATTCCCAATGTGAAGGTCAGCTCGATCGGGGCCGTGACCTTTGGCTCTGTGATCTTTGCGCTGATCCTCGGAACCCTCGCCGCATATTTGGGGCGGATGTCAGGTAAACCGCGCGTCCCGGCCCTTAGTGGGCCGGGTGCCGCAATCGGTCGGGCCTTCGAAACCGTGGCCGTTCATTATGGTGTATTTCTTGCCATTGCGATTCCCGTCCTGGTAATTGCCATCGGCATTAAGTCCGGATGGCAGGCCTCGCTCTCTTCACCTTTGTGGGCGCCCACGGCAGGCTTTTTCATGTTCGGATTGGGCCACCTGAGTGCCGTAAGCCGCACCTGGAATTCCGGTTCCAGCATGTCTTCGTCGTCTAATTCATCAGGCTCGGATATCAGCTTTGGATTCGGCAATGCGCTCACCCAATTCGGCGTGCCGGGCTGGGCCGGGTGGCTGATGCTTCTCCTGGCATTGGTCTCCGTCGTGGTGGCTTCTGTTTTCTGGTACCTGCGCCGGGGGCCGGTGGTCAGCAACAAGATCACCGACTGGGTCCTGCTTCCCGCTGCTTTCCTGGTGGCCGGGACGCTGATGACGTGGCTCAGTGGCGTAACAGGAACGTTCGACGCCGGGTCACTGGCTTCGGGGGCCGTCAGTATGACGCTGGCGTGGTGGACGCCGTTCATCTTGCTGCTTTGGGGCGGCGCAACGGAAGTTTCAGCACGTTTCCTGGCGCCACAGTTGAGCAGGTATGTGCCCTTGTCCCTGGCGGGCAGGATCGCTCCCGCCAAGCCTGTCGTTGCTGAACAGGCTGCCACCGCACCTGGTGACGGTCAATCCGTGCCGGCTCCCGCTGCGGCTCACCCGGCCCTGGCACCCAGAGAGCCCATGACTGCCCAAGCGAAGCGCAAGCTTGGTCTGATCCTGGGAGCAGCCGGTCTGGTCGTCGTACTGGTCGTCGGGGCATTCATCGCCGTCGATGTGATCAAGGGCAACAACGGACCAGACAAAGCCGTCGCCGGCTACCTCCAGGCGCTGCAGAATGGCGAGGCGTCCAAGGCGATGGCCATCGCCGATCCCGGCGTCGCCACTGACCAGCGAATTCTGCTGACCGATGAGGTCTATTCCAAGGCGGGCAAGCGCATCGACAAGTTTGAGATCGTGTCTACGAATGTCTCAAACGACACAGCCACCGTGGTTGCCGCCATGTACCAGGACGGCCGGAAACAGCAAACGACCTACCGTTTGCATAAGTCCAACCCGGAGTTCTTGGATGATCACTGGGTCATGGACTCCGCGTCTCCCCGGACTTTGCGCATTTCGTCCGACACCCCGGTGAAGACCCTCCTGATCAATGGACAGTCAGTTGATGTCAACCTCTCTGACAGCCGCTCCGTGACGTATCCCGCCTTGCCAGGCGAGTACACGGTGGAGTTGCCGTCCTCGGAGAAGTATCTGTCAGCTCCGAAGCTGACCACGATGGTGACCATCGGCACCGTGTCGACTTCTTCAACGGCCAGCCTGAAGGTGGAAGCTTCAGAAGCATTGAAGTCAGAGGCAATGGCTCAAATCGATGCCTACCTGGCTGAATGTGTGAAGTCCACCGAGGCCCGGCCGGCCAACTGCCCCTTGAACAGCTACAGTTCCTCGCGCTACACAAAGAACTTCCGCTGGGCACTCACCACCAAGCCCACGTTCGTTGTCAGCAAGGGCTACGGCGAAACCCCGTGGCGTGTACGCACGTCGAATCCGGGGAAAGCGACCGTCACTTATGAGAAGGACAACTCATATGGTTTCGGGACGCCGGATTGGAAGACCACAACGGACACCACCTCAGTATCACTGAGCGCCAACATCAGCCTGGATGGCGGCAAGGTAAAGGTGTCGTTCAACGACTACTAGGATCCATAAATTGAGGCCCTTCCCGGTTCGCCGGGAGGGGCCTCAACAGTATGAAGAACTTTAAGGTTCAAGGAAAGCCAACGGGAACAGCTGGCACGGAGCTGCCGTTGCCATTGACCCAGCCCATCCATCGGGCGAAAGATGAAGCCGAGACGGGGTTGTTTCTGCGCCTGAAAAACGTCCTGTCCTGCTGTCAGACAGCGAATGCTACCACCGGGTAGTGTTTGACTTGAAATTCCCGCCGTTTTAGGCATGTGGAGGTTGCGGAACGGTTACAGTTTGGCCAGCATGTTCCAACATTCGGACGCAATGTGGGTAGGCTTACACTCACATGTAGGCAACGTCACAGTAGGAATCTGTGCCTTGCCTTGGGGGAACCTACCAAAATTCCCCTGATCAACTTCCCGACTCATAGGAGGCGGAATGCGTTTCTCGCGCACTTCCAAAGCTCTAGGCGTAGCGGCGGTCATCGCCCTCGCAATGACCGGTTGCGGCGGCGGCGGCAACAACGACTCCGGCGCATCCGGCGGTAACCCCAACAAGGTCATCATCGCTGACGGTTCAGAACCGCAGCGGCCGCTGATGCCGGCAGATATCAACGAGGTCGGCGGCGGAAAGATCGCAACGCTGATCTTCTCCGGGCTCGTTAGCTACGACCCCTCCGGCAAGCCGGTCAATGAACTGGCCGAGTCCATTGAGGCACCTGACGCGCAGAACTTCACCATCAAGATCAAGAAGGATCAGAAGTTCACCAACGGCGACGCCATCACGGCCAAGACGTTTGTTGACTCCTGGAACTATGGTGCAGCAGCGAAGAACGCTCAGCTGAGCGCAACCTTCTTCGAAAGCATCAAGGGCTACGACGAAACCAGTGCCAAGGGTTCCACCGTCGACACCATGTCCGGCTTGAAAGTTGTGGATGACACCACCTTCACGGTCGAACTCAAGCAGCCTGAGTCGGACTGGCCGTTGCGACTCGGCTACACCGCCTTCATGCCGGTCCCTGCCGCAGCACTCGCGGACCCGAAGACGTACGGCGAGAAGCCGGTAGGCAACGGTCCGTACAAGATGGCTGAGAACGGTTGGCAGCACAACGTGCAGATCCAGCTCGTTCCGAACGCCGACTACAACGGTCCCCGTAAGGCCAAGAACGGTGGCGTGACGTTCAAGATCTTCCAGAACGATGACGCCGCCTACCAGGATCTCCTGGGCAACAACCTGGACATCCTCCAGACGATCCCCACGAGCGCCCTCGCGAACTTCAAGACCGACCTCGGCGATCGCTTCATCGAGAAGCCGTATGCCGGTAACCAGACCATCGCCATTCCCGAGTACCTCCCCGAGTGGAGCGGAGAAGCGGGCAAGCTGCGCCGCCAGGCAATCTCCATGGCCATGAACCGTGAAGAGATCACCAAGGTAATCTTCAGCGGTGGCCGTCAGCCCGCCAAGGACTTCACGGCACCGGTTCTGGACGGCTACAGCGACAGCATCCCGGGCTCCGACAACCTCAAGTTCGATGCTGCCAAGGCCAAGGATCTGTGGGCCAAGGCCGACGCCATTCAGAAGTGGGACCCGAACACGGTCTTCACCATTGCGTACAACGCTGACAAGGGCGGCCACAAGGCTTGGGTTGAGGCCGTTACCAACCAGCTGAAGAACAACCTTGGTATCAAGGCTGAGGGTCTTCCGTTCGCTACCTTCAAGGAAGCCCGCGACCTTGCAACGTCCGGTAAGTTGACCGGTTCGATCCGTGCAGGTTGGCAGGCAGACTACCCGTCGCTGTACAACTTCCTGGGACCGATCTACAAGACCGGCGCAGGCTCGAACGATGCCCGCTACGAGAACCCCGCCTTTGACAAGGCCATCTCTGACGGTCTCTCGGCCCCCTCGGTTGCAGAAGGCAACAAGGCCATGAACAAGGCCCAGGAGATCCTTCTGCAGGACCTCCCGGCTATCCCGCTGTGGTACCAGGTATCGCAGGGTGGCTGGAGCACCGGCGTCTCGAATGTTGACTACGGATGGGACGGCGTCCCGCTGTACTACAACATCACTGGCAAGTAAATAACGATCGGCGGCGGGGGCGCTCTAGAGGCGCTACCGCCGCCGTATCGCGTTGCAAATCAATGACGCCCAACTCCGGTTGGGCGTCCTTGTGCAGGCATACTTGGACCGTCGGCCCTGAACTCCTGCACATCGAACGAAAAGGTTCTTCGATGAACAACTCCGCTGCACCCCTGGACCGGGTGCCTGCTGTTCGGGGTGTATTGCGCTAATGGCCACATACATCCTGAAAAGATTCCTCCAGCTGATTCCTGTCTTCCTGGGGGCCACCCTCCTTGTGTATTTCCTGGTCTTCAGCCTCCCGGGCGACCCCATTGCGGCACTTTTTGGGGACAAGCCTGTCAATGAAGCCGTCGCGGCAAAGCTCAGGGCGCAATACAACCTGGACCAGCCGTTTATCGTTCAATACTTGCTCTACCTAAAGAGCATTTTTACGTTTGATCTGGGCCAGGACTTCTCCGGGCGTCCCATCGCTGCCGTCCTTGGCGAAGTGTTCCCGGTTACGGCCCGCCTGGCTGTCATGGCACTGATCTTTGAAGGTGTTTTTGGCATTGCGTTTGGTCTCATCGCAGGTCTGCGCAAGGGCAAGCTTTTTGACGGCACTGTCCTGATCGCTTCGTTGATCGTCATCGGTATCCCGATTTTCGTGCTCGGTTTCCTTTTGCAGTTCTTTATCGGCGTCCAGCTGGGGTGGGCTAAACCTACCGTGAGTTCGGCTGCGACCATACCGGACCTTATTCTTCCGGCGATCGTCCTGGGGCTGGCCTCTTTCGCCTACGTTTTGAGACTGACCAGAACCAGTGTTATCGAGAACATGAACGCCGACTACGTTCGGACGGCCACTGCCAAGGGGCTTTCCCGTTTCCGTGTGGTCAACGTGCACATTCTGCGCAACTCGCTGATCCCCGTTGTCACGTTCCTGGGTGCTGACCTTGGCGCCCTCATGGGTGGCGCGATCGTCACCGAAGGTATCTTCAACGTACCTGGCGTAGGCAACAGGTTGTACCGGGCAGTCCTGTCCGGCGAAGGACCTACCGTGGTATCGATCGTCACAGTTCTGGTGCTTGTCTACTGTGTCTCGAACCTGATTGTTGACCTTTTGTACGCCTGGCTTGACCCGAGGATCCGCTATGACGCCTGATAACAACCTGACGGGGCAGGACACAGCCCCGCGTCACATCGAGCACTTCGTTGCGGACCTCGAAGAGACGCCACTGCAAGCCACTGACAAGGTAAAAGAAGACCAAGCCCCTTCCAGTCTTTTGGGAGAGGCCTGGAAGAATCTGCGTAAGCAGCCTCTGTTCATCATTTCGGCCTTCATGATCCTGGTCGTAGTCGTCGTCTCTCTGTTCCCGGGCCTTTTCTCACCGATCGATCCCTCTGGCGAAGCTTGCCAGTTGGCCAACTCGAACGGCGGACCTGTCAGCGGCCACCCGCTCGGCTTTAACAAACAGGGCTGCGATGTCTACGCACGCGTCATCTTCGGAACGCGCTCGTCTGTGACAGTTGGCCTCTTCACCACGCTTGGAGTTGTCATTTTCGGCGGCACAGTGGGTGCCCTCGCCGGTTACTACGGTGGCTGGGCTGACGCACTCCTGGCTCGGCTCACTGATATCTTCTTTGCTCTGCCCCTCATCCTTGGCGCAATCGTCATGATGCAGCTTCCCGTCTTCCGGGCCAACCGCACGGTGTGGACGCTCATCCTGATTCTGATTACCTTCGGATGGCCGCAGATTGCCCGAATCACCAGAGGCGCCGTCATTGAGGTGCGGAATGCGGACTTCGTCATGGCTGCAAGGTCATTGGGTGTTTCGCGCTTCCGCTCCTTGCTTCGCCACGTGCTGCCCAACTCTCTGGCTCCGATCATTGTTGTTGCCACCATCTCGCTGGGCACATTTATCGTGGCGGAATCCACCCTGTCGTTCCTCGGCATCGGATTACCACCAAGCGTGATGTCTTGGGGCAACGACATCCAGGCAGCGCAGGCATCGTTGCGATCCAATCCCATGCCTTTGCTCTACCCGGCTATCGCCCTTTCCATCACCGTTCTGAGTTTCATCATGTTGGGTGACGCCCTTCGTGATGCTCTGGACCCGAAAGCGCGTAAACGATGAAAGGCCAAGCCATGAACCCTTCCGTTCACATCAAAGAAGAATCCGCTGGCCTCGAACGTCCGTTGCTGGAGATCAGGGACCTGGCAATCAACTTCGCGACAAGCAACGGCGAGGTTAACGCCGTCAGGAACGCGCACTTCACTGTCATGCCGGGTGAGACCGTGGCGATTGTGGGCGAGTCCGGATCCGGAAAGTCCACCTCCGCCCTTGCAGCCATTGGTTTGCTTCCGGGCAATGGGCGGGTGGCTGCCGGAGAGATCCTTTTTGACGGCGAAGACATTGCCCATGCGAGCGAAAAGCGGATGATTGAGCTTCGTGGCAACTCCATTGGAATGGTGCCGCAGGACCCGATGTCCAACCTCAACCCGGTGTGGAAGATCGGTTTCCAGGTCAAGGAAACGCTGAAAGCCAACGGCCTTCCGTCCGGGCCGGAGGATGTCGCCAAGGTCTTGTCCGAAGCTGGTCTTCCCGATGCGGCGCGTCGTGCCAAGCAATATCCGCATGAGTTTTCGGGCGGAATGCGCCAGCGCGCGCTTATTGCCATTGGCCTTTCCTGCCAGCCGCGTTTGCTGATCGCGGATGAGCCCACGTCGGCACTCGACGTGACCGTCCAGCGACAGATTCTGGACCACTTGGACAAGATGACGTCCGAATTGGGGACCGCTGTACTCCTCATCACCCACGACCTCGGGCTGGCTGCCGAGCGGGCGGACAAGGTGGTGGTGATGTACAAGGGACAGGTTGTGGAATCCGGTCCGTCCCTCGAGTTGCTGCGTAACCCGAAGCACCCGTACACCAAGCGCTTGGTCTCCTCGGCCCCGTCCTTGGCCTCCCGGCGTATTCAGGTTGCCAAGGAACAGGGCGTTGAGTCCGACGAACTGTTGGCGCCCAGCGAACCTGTGGTCGTTGAATCCGCGCTGCCTGAAGAGGTCCTGAAGATTGAAGACCTGACCAAGGTTTTCAAACTTCGTGGCGGCATCGGCAAAACCACGGACTTCAAGGCTGTGGACGCAGTGTCATTCTCCGTTCGTCGAGGGACTACCACAGCCATTGTGGGCGAGTCCGGCTCCGGTAAGTCGACTGTGGCGCAGATGGTGCTTAACCTGTTGGAACCCACCTCGGGGAAGATCATTTTCGACGGCGTTGACACATCAACGTTGAACAGCAAGGACTTGTTTAAGTTCCGCCGCAGGGTGCAGCCGATCTTCCAGGACCCTTACGGTTCCTTGGATCCGATGTACAACATCTTCCGAACCATCGAAGAGCCGCTGCGCACTCACAAGATCGGCACCAAGGCCAGCCGAGAAAAGAAGGTTCGTGAGCTGTTGGATCAGGTGGCGCTTCCGCAGTCGACCATGCGCAGATACCCGAACGAGCTTTCGGGTGGCCAGCGTCAGCGTATCGCCATCGCGCGTGCTCTGGCATTGGACCCGGAAGTCATTATCTGTGACGAGGCCGTTTCCGCTTTGGACGTCCTGGTGCAGGCCCAGGTCCTGAACCTGTTGGCGGAGCTGCAGGACAACCTCGGTTTGACCTATCTCTTCATCACCCACGACCTCGCTGTGGTCCGTCAAATTGCCGACCACGTCTGTGTGATGCAAAAAGGCAAGCTCGTGGAAACGGGAAGCACGGACGAGGTCTTCGACAATCCCCGCGAGGCCTATACACAGGCCCTCCTGGATGCCATCCCGGGTGGATCCTTGCTCCTGCCCCCTGAAGTGGCCTGACCGGCGTCGTAATCCCGCTGCCGTACAGCAGAAGAGCCGGTGGTTCCCTGGAAAGGGAACCACCGGCTCTTGCCGTTTGGTACGGTCGCCTACTTTGCCGGCTGCGGGTTGTCCGGGCGGGCAGTGAGGCCCAAGGCCGTTAGCTCGCGCGCCAGGGCGACACCAAGCTTCGCGTGTCCGGTCGCCCTCAAATGAACGCCGTCCTGAAGGTCACTGATGGCGTCGTATCGGGTGAGCCAATCGCCGGCACTGACGAAAGGAATGCCGTGCTTGGCGGCGATCCGGCCCAGGAGGGCGTCCACTTCCGTGCGTCGTCCGCCTCCGTTGCTGACGCCGCGGGCCAGGGTGCCGATCATGGCCAGGCGTGAGCCCGGGTAGCGGGTCTTCAAGGCGGCCAGCAGCCGCTCGGCGTTGCCGGTGATCTGAGCATCCGTGGCGCGCTGCGTGGCGTCGTTTCCGCCGCCCTCCACCACGATCAACGGTGGCTCGCCATAGGGGAGAACCCAGTCGCCGCGTTGCAAGGCGTCAATGTAGTTGCCGGTCTTGCCGTTGGTGGCGACGTATCCGGTACCGCCCATGCCCACCACATGCAGTTTGTAGCCGAGGGCTGCGATGCCTTGCTGCGGCCAGGAACCCGCCGGCATGGCTTGGGAATCACCGATCAGTACGGCGGTGTGGCGGACATCGGCCAGCACCAGTTCGTTGCGGTTGTTCGTCGGATTCTTGTACAGGGAACCTGCCGGGAGATTCAGGGCGCTGGGTTGCGGGGCAACCCTGAGTGGTTTGTCAGCGGCGGCCGTCTGGGCGGGCGCGGGCGCAGCGGATCGTGAGGGGGCACTGGTTGGCACTGGGCTTGGTCCGCAACCGACCGTAAGGACGCCAACGGCGATCAAAGGTGCGATCATGCGAAACACGGCCGAAGATTGGCGCATTGATTGGTCTCCGTGGGGCACTGGTTCTGCTGCAATCATGGGGCACGGGAGCGTGAAAATCCAGCATCTTGACTTGTGTTTACGAACACGTGACCTGCTGTGACTGACGCCACAATTCATGGCCCGATGGCTTGCTTTTTAGGCTCAGAAATGCATCTGCGTTTAGACTGGATGCAGGTGCCCTGTGTCCCGGGGTCTTTTCGCTGTGTGTTCCGATCAAGTCGATCAGGTATGCGCGCGGATACAAACAGCTGACTTCACCACTGAATCGAGTCATTAACGCATGTCTGAAACCATCACCAACACTGCGTCGCGGAGCGATCTGCGCAACGTCGCGATCGTCGCACACGTTGACCACGGTAAGACCACCCTGGTCGACGCCATGCTCAAGCAGACCAACTCCTTCGCTTCCCACGGTGAGGTTGAGGACCGCGTCATGGACTCCGGTGACCTGGAGCGCGAAAAGGGCATCACCATCCTCGCCAAGAACACCACGGTTGCCTACAACGGCCCGTCGTCCAACGGCGAGACCATCACCATCAACGTGATCGACACCCCTGGCCACGCCGACTTCGGTGGCGAGGTGGAGCGCGGTCTTTCCATGGTTGACGGCGTTGTCCTGCTGGTTGACTCTTCCGAGGGTCCCCTCCCGCAGACCCGCTTCGTGCTCCGCAAGGCCCTTGCTGCGCACTTGCCGGTCATCCTCCTGGTCAACAAGACCGACCGCCCTGACGCCCGTATCGACGAGGTTGTCCACGAGTCCATGGACCTGCTCCTGGGCCTCGCCTCCGACCTCGCAGACGAAGTTCCGGACCTGGATCTGGACAAGGTACTCGAGGTTCCGGTTGTCTACGCCGCCGCCAAGGTCGGCCGCGCATCCCTGGACCAGCCGGCCAACGGCTCGGCCCCGGACAACGAGGACCTTGAGCCCCTCTTCAAGACCATCATCGAGCACATCCCGGCTCCGACGTACAACCCGGACGGCGTGCTGCAGGCTCACGTGACCAACCTGGACGCATCGCCGTTCCTTGGCCGTCTCGCCCTGCTCCGCATCTACAACGGCACGCTCCGCAAGGGCCAGACCGTTGCCTGGGCACGCGCCAACGGCGAACTCAAGAACGTCAAGATCACCGAACTGCTGGCCACCAAGGCCCTGACCCGTGTTCCTGCCGAAGAAGCCGGTCCCGGTGAAATCGTTGCAGTTGCCGGCATCGAGGACATCACCATCGGTGAAACCCTCACGGACGCCGAGAACCCGCAGCCGTTGCCGCTGATCACCGTGGATGATCCCGCGATCTCCATGACCATTGGTATCAACACCTCGCCGCTGGCCGGCAAGGTCAAGGGCGCCAAGGTCACCGCCCGCCAGGTGAAGGACCGCCTGGACAAGGAACTCATCGGTAACGTCTCCATCAAGGTTCTGCCCACCGAGCGTCCTGACGCCTGGGAAGTCCAGGGCCGTGGCGAGCTCGCCCTCGCCATCCTGGTGGAGCAGATGCGTCGCGAAGGCTTCGAGCTGACCGTTGGCAAGCCGCAGGTTGTTACCAAGACCATCGACGGCAAGATCCACGAGCCGATGGAGCACATGACCATCGACGTCCCCGAAGAGTACCTCGGCGCCGTAACGCAGCTCATGGCAGCCCGCAAGGGCCGCATGACCAACATGGCCAACCACGGCACCGGCTGGTGCCGCATGGAATTCATCGTTCCGGCCCGAGGCCTGATCGGCTTCCGCACGAAGTTCCTCACGGACACCCGTGGCGCCGGTATCGCAGCTTCCATCTCCGAGGGCTACGAGCCGTGGGCCGGCCCCATCGAATACCGCACCAACGGTTCGATGATCGCCGACCGCGCCGGTGTTGTGACCCCGTTCGCGATGATCAACCTGCAGGAACGCGGCTCCTTCTTCGTCAAGCCCACGTCCGAGGTTTACGAGGGCATGATCGTTGGCGAGAACTCCCGCGCCGACGACATGGACGTCAACATCACCAAGGAAAAGAAGCTCACCAACATGCGTGCAGCTTCCTCCGACACCTTCGAGAACCTGACGCCGCCGCGCGATCTGACCCTCGAAGAGTCCCTCGAATTCGCCCGCGAAGACGAGTGTGTTGAGGTGACCCCGGATGCAATCCGTATCCGCAAGGTCATCCTGGACTCCAACGAGCGCGCAAAGGCCAACCGCGCCCGCGCCAAGTCCTAACACCCGCTGGTTCTGAACCGGTCAAGGACAGCTGCATGAAGAAGGGAGTCGCCGGTACGGTCCGTGGCATAGCCGCGGCCGTACCGGCGGCTCTTTTCGTTGCTGCGGCAGGAACGGCACTGCACCGCCAGGCCATCCAGTGGGCCGGCGTCGGGATCCCTTGGGGCGTAGCCGCCGCGTTGCTGCTTCTCGCCTCGGTTCAGCTGTGGCTCGCCGCCTGGTCACGCTCGGTCGTCCCGACGGCGGTGGCAGGCGTGGTGGGTTATGCCGCCGTCGGCGTATTGTCGTCGGCGGGGCCGTCCAAGCGGTTGGTGCTGGGCGACGCCGTCGGAAACGTCTGGGTTTTTGGGATCGGCGCTGTGACACTGGTCATGCTCGTGGCGGCCAGCCGCCTTCGAACTAGGACGCCTGTCGCCGCGGCGGTGGCGGCGGAACCTCTTTCGCCGCGATGACCAACGCCAAGGGAATTTCGACGTCGGCGGTGCGGGTCCGTACCGTGCAAACGGTGTCGTTGCTGCCCAGCAAGTAGCCCAGGGCGTCAGTGAGGCCTTCCTCGATCTTGTACCGCACCACCACCCGGATGCCCGGCGTTGCGTTGAGCAGGAACTGGCGGGGAGGCAAGTGTGGCGGATTCACCGTTTCATACTAAGACGCGGGCTAGGTTGGCGTGATCGCACTGTTGGATAATAGGCTCAGAAGTTGAGTGCCCGGCATCATGCCGGCAGTATTACCCGGCCATCGCCGGGACAAACCGTGGAGAGGTCTGGGACGTGACGTACGTAATCGCGCAGCCGTGTGTGGATGTCAAGGACAAGGCATGTATTGAAGAATGCCCTGTCGACTGCATTTACGAAGGTGAGCGTTCCCTCTACATCCACCCCGACGAGTGCGTCGACTGTGGTGCCTGCGAACCCGTATGCCCGGTAGAGGCCATCTACTACGAGGATGACACCCCGGAAGAGTGGGCCGACTACTACAAGGCCAACGTCGAGTTCTTTGATGACCTCGGTTCTCCGGGTGGGGCTGCCAAGATCGGCAACACGGGCAAGGACCACCCGTTCATCGCTGCCCTGCCCCCGCAGAACCAAGACCACTAAGGGCGGTAGCTAGGTTGATCTCAGCGGCACCGGCTTTCGGCCTGAACCTGCCTGACTACCCCTGGGAAGCCATGGCGCCGTATGTCGCCACGGCTGCCAAACACCCGGGCGGCGCAGTGAACCTTTCCATCGGCACCCCGGTGGATCCCACGCCCGGACTGATCCGGGACGCGTTGGCCAACGCAGCGGACGCCCACGGCTATCCGACGGTGCACGGCACCGAGGCACTGCGCCAGGCTGTCGTCGACTGGTTCGCCGCCAGGCGCGGGGTGCCCGGGCTGGACCCGAAGGACGTCATGCCTACGGTGGGCTCCAAGGAACTGGTGGCCTGGCTGCCGTTCCTGTTGGGATTGAGCGCCGGTGACGTGGTCGTCCGGCCCACGGTCGCCTACCCGACCTATGACATTGGCGCCTCATTGGCAGGTGCCACGGCCGTTGCTGCCGATGACCTGGATGAGCTGGATCCGGCAACCCGTGCAAAGGTCCGGTTGGTCTGGATCAACTCTCCGGGCAACCCCACAGGAAGTGTCCGGGATGTCGAGTCGCTTCGTCGGATCGTAGCCCAGGCCCGCGAAATGGGCGCAGTGGTGGCCTCGGACGAGTGCTACGCAGAACTGGGATGGGGCGAATGGGATGCCCAGCGCGGGGGAGAGGCTGTCCCCAGCATCCTGGATCCCAGGGTCACAGACGGCTCCACCGATGGCCTGCTGTGCGTCTACTCGTTGAGTAAGCAATCCAACCTTGCCGGTTACCGGGCAGCCTTCGTCGCCGGTGATTCCGCGATCATCGCCAACCTGGTCAACAGCCGCAAGCATGCCGGCATGATCGTGCCGTTCCCCGTCCAGGAGGCCATGCGCGTGGCGTTGGGCGATGCCGGCCATGTCCTCGCCCAGAAAGATCTGTACAGGGGGAGGCGCGAGAGGATCGTGCCCGCCCTGGAGAAATTCGGGCTGCAGATCCACCAGTCCAAGGCCGGGCTTTACCTGTGGTCCACAGCCGGCGAGGCCACCTGGGACACGGTGGCGAGGTTCGCGGAACTGGGCATTGTGGTGGGGCCGGGAGTTTTCTACGGAGACGCCGGTAACGGTTTCGTCCGCGTCGCCCTGACCGGCAGTGACGAGCGGATCGATGCCGCCGTTGAGAGGCTTGTCGCCAACGCATAACAATGCTGTGACTTGCGCCACTTATAGCGCCATTCCGCCAGTAACCGGAGGCTGCGGATTAGTTCCGCGGGGTTACTGGCGGTAGCTTTTTAACTGACTATCAATGGTGGCCTTCTCTAAGAATGCACTCCGGCCGTTGGAGCCCTGCGACAGCGGGGCCGAAGGCGGCGGCACCAGAAGGTGGTTGGACAAGCGTTCGATAGAGGCCCAAAGGCCTCATGAAGGGGACTCCATGACTGAGACCACCAGCGCGACACTGCGCCATGCCGGCGGCGAACTCGAACTGCCGCGCATCAAGGTTGTAGAAGGAAACGAAGGCTACGACGTTTCCAAGCTGCTGAAGCAGACGGGCGCCGTTGCCTATGACCCCGGCTTCATGAACACAGCGGCCACCACCTCGGCCATCACATACATCGACGGCGACGCAGGCATCCTGCGGTACCGCGGTTACCCCATTGAGCAGCTCGCGCAGCACTCGAGCTTCCTCGAAGTTTCCTACCTGCTGATCTACGGCAACCTTCCCACCCCCACGGAGTTGGAAGAGTTCGATCAGCGCATCCGTCGCCACACGCTCCTGCACGAGGAACTCAAGGGCTTCTTTGGCGGGTTCCCGCGCGACGCCCACCCTATGCCGGTGCTTTCCTCGGCCGTTTCGGCGCTGTCCACGTTCTACCAGGACTCGCTGGATCCCTTCAACGCGGAGCACGTGGAAGTTTCCACCATCCGCCTCATGGCCAAGCTGCCCGTCATCGCCGCTTACGCACACAAGAAGTCCATCGGCCAGCCCATGCTGTACCCGGACAACTCCATGAACCTCGTGGAGAACTTCCTGCGCCTGAGCTTCGGCCTCCCGGCTGAGCAGTACGAAATGGACCCGGTTGTCGTCAAGGCGCTGGACCTCCTGCTCATTCTGCACGCAGACCACGAGCAGAACTGTTCAACCTCCACCGTCCGCCTGGTGGGTTCGTCCAACGCGAACCTCTTTGCTTCGGTGTCCGCCGGCATCAACGCCCTCTTCGGACCCGCCCACGGTGGCGCCAACGAGGCCGTCCTGAAGATGCTCCGCCAGATCCAAGCCGACGGCATCAAGCCCGAGGACTACATGGAGAAGGTCAAGAACAAGGAAGACGGCGTCCGCCTCATGGGCTTCGGACACCGTGTCTACAAGAACTACGATCCCCGCGCCAAGATCATCAAGGCAACGGCACACGAAGTCCTGGGCAAGCTCGGCGGCAACGACGAACTGCTGGATATCGCCATGCGCCTCGAAGAGAAGGCCCTGGCCGACGATTACTTCATCCAGCGCAAGCTGTACCCGAACGTCGACTTCTACACCGGCCTGATCTACAAGGCCATGGGTTTCCCGGAGAAGATGTTCACCGTTCTCTTCGCTATTGGACGCCTCCCGGGCTGGATTGCCCAGTGGCGCGAAATGATCAACGACCCCCAGACCAAGATCGGCCGCCCGCGGCAGCTCTACACAGGGGAGCCGGAGCGCAACTACCCGGCCAACTAGTTTCAGGCCAATAACGACGGCGGCCGTCCCACCTCACGCGAGGTGGGACGGCCGCCGTCGTTGTTTCCGCCCCTAAAAGCAACGCGGGGTCACTTATGGCCCATGTTGGGGCCTCCAGGGGGCCATAAGTGACCCCGCGTTGCCTCAGGAAGCGTTGTAGCCGAAGGGGTTGTTCTTCTGCCAGCGCCAGTGGTCTTCACACATCTGGTCCACGGTCTTGGTGGTGGACCATCCGAGGTCCGCCAGCGCAGAGGATGCGTCGGCCCAGAAGGCGGGGAGGTCGCCTGCACGGCGGCCGGTGATCTCATAGGGGATCGGCTGGCCCACGGCCTTCTCGAAGGACCGCAGGACCTCCAGGACGGAAGACCCACGGCCGGAGCCGAGGTTCCAGCGCCGGACGCCGGCACGGTCGGCAATGTAGTTCAGGGCTGCTACGTGGCCCTCTGCCAGGTCCACCACGTGGATGTAGTCGCGCTGGGCCGTGCCGTCCGGGGTGTCGTAGTCGCCGCCGAACACCATCAGCTTCTCTCGGCGTCCAACCGCTACCTGGGCGATGAAGGGGACGAGATTGTTCGGAATGCCCTGCGGGTCTTCGCCGATGCGGCCGGACGGGTGGGCGCCCACTGGATTGAAATAGCGCAGCAGTGCGATATGCCAGCGGTCGTCCGCGTTGCCGAGGTCCGAGAGGATGTCCTCGATTTGTTCCTTGGTGCGGCCGTACGGGTTGTTGGCGCCGATTTCCATCTTTTCGATGTAGGGGATCGGGTTGTGCTCGCCGTAGACGGTGGCCGACGAGCTGAAGACGATGGAGCGCACGTTGTGCTTGTCCATGGCGCGGAGCAGGTTGAGGGTGCCCACGATGTTGTTGTAGTAGTAGGCCAGCGGCTCCTGGACGGATTCTCCTACAGCCTTCAGACCCGCGAAGTGGATCACGGCATCGATCTGGTGCTGGTCGAACACGGCCTCGACGGCGGGCTCATCCACCAAGTCAACCTTGTGGAAGGCCGCGTTCTTGCCGGTGAGCTCGGACACCCGACGCAGGGACTCCTCGCTGGAGTTCACCAGATTATCCAGCACGACGACGTCATGGCCGGCTTCCTGAAGGGACAAGACGGTGTGGGACCCGATGTAGCCGGTGCCACCCGTGACAAGAATTTTCATGGTCCCTACGCTATCGGAAATCGGAGCCACGCCGCTTCGTATTGAGCGGTGTTGAAGCACGTTCGTGCTAAAAACGACTGGTGCCCAAAATTGTTGATGCCGAAGCCCGGCGCCAGGAAGTCGTCCAAGCTGTATTCCGGATCATTGCCAGCGATGGCTTGGAACGGGCATCCCTCCGGGAAGTAGCCGACGAAGCCGGACTGGCCGTGGGCTCGGTACGTCATTACTTTGCCAGCAGCGACGAACTACTGGTCTTCTCCTTTGGGGTCGTCATTGACCGCATCGCCGGGCGCCTCGAGACGGCGCTGTCCGACGTTGAACTGGAAGTCGCCGGCAGTCCGGGACACCACGCAGCCGTCCTGAATCTCCTCGGACAGTTCCTGCCTTTGGATGAGGAACTCGCCGTAGACGCCTGTGTCTGGATGGCCTTCAGGCATGCCGCCCGTATCAAGCCCGTCCTCGCCCCGGAAGCTGAGCGGAGCCACAGGACCGTGGCAGCCGCCATTGGGCGGCTGATCCTGCTTCTGAACCCCGGCCAGGCCGATGCCAGGCAAACCCTGGTGACGGAGGCAGAGCGCCTTTTGGCCACCTTGGACGGGCTCTGTATGCACGCCTTGCTTCAGCCTGAGTGGATGACGGCCGAGGTATGCAGTGACGTCCTGGCATCGCACTTGAAGACGTTGGCGGAGCCAGCGGAGTCCTAGTGCCGGTACGCCAAAGCCCTGCTATCGGCATGGGACAGGGCAGCCCATCAGGAATAGACTGGGTGATGTCGGTATCCTGCTGATGGAGGTCTTGGGATGCACGTATCAGACGGCCAAGGGTGGCGCATCACCATGGACACGTCCGGACCGATGCTCATCGCACTGTATTTGCGCGATGTTGCCGGCCTGGACGGCGCGGGAAAGCCGAGCCTCTCCCACGCGGACCCCAAAGTCCGACACGCAGACCATAGCCATCTCACCTCCGACGTGGGCGGCATCAACGCCCTCAAAACCGAATGGGAAGCCTGGTGGGAAAGCCTGGTGAAGTCCTACCCCAAGCCGGTGTCCGAACTCGAGCCTCCAAGTTTCAAGGCTTTCGGTAACTCGCCGGCGCTCCAGAGGGTCCTCCAAGCCCATTTCGGCTCGGCCTTGGGATGGGCCACGGACAGGATTGACGAATACGCCCGGCTTGAAGCCGAACGAGCGGCAAGCGGCCTGAACCAGGTCCTCAGCGAAATGGTGGAAGACCGGCTGTTGGAGGTGGGCCGCAGCTCCCGGGATTTCGACCTCACCATCATCGAATTGCCGCTCAACGAGCCCCGGGCGTGGTACCTGGAGCCTGACACGATGATCATGAGCCACCGGCTCATGTCCCAGCCGGATGCCTTCCGAAGCTACGTCCAGCCCGTGGTTGAGATGCTCGCCTGACGGAGTTTTTGTACAGCTAATGCCCTTAAGGAGCGCTCTTAAGGGCATTAGCTGTACAAAAACTCACGTGGTGGGAGCTGACACTGTGATGGTGACAGCATCCGAAGATGCAGCGCCAGCTTGCCAACCATCGCGTTTTTCGCGGTTCCAGGTCTGGCCTGCGACATCCACCTGCGTGATGGACAACGCCTTTGCATTCGCAACGGCCCAGTGGGCTACAGCCCAGGCTTGGGTGCCCGTCAGCTCCAGTTGTACCGTGCGGCCCTGGACGGTGGCCGCCTGGGTGCCGAACGCCGTCGTGAGTTCATCCACGACGACGGCAGGGTCGCCTGCCGCTTCCGGCATGCGCAGTTCGCAGTTCAGTGACGACGCCGAATGTCCGGTCAGTGCGGATGCGAAGGCCCGGCCCATGGGCTCATGCTGGGCGTAGGCGCGGGGAAAGGCCGAGCGTTGGACTGCCTGGGCGGCCTGGGTGATTTCCATGGTCTCGTAGCCGGGCACCTTGACCAGGCCGTCGTAGAACGCATTGCTGGCATAGACCGGATCCATGATCTGCGCCTCGGTGCCCCAACCCTGTGAGGGCCTCTGCTGGAACAGGCCCCGGGAATCAGGGCCGGCGTCGTCACCGTAATTGATGTTGCGCAGCCTGGATTCCTGCATGGCAGTGGCCAAGGCAATGCTCGCGGCCCTGGGCGGCAGGCCACGTTTGACCGAGATGGCAGTGATGAGCGAAGCATTCGCAGCCTGGTCCGTGGCGAGCTCGTGGCTTTCGGAGCCGACGACGGCGGTGCAGCGCTCCGTGACCAGGGTCTCGGAGCGCTGCAGTACAGCGACGATCGCGTAGATGGCGCCTGCCACCAGGGCCAGAGCCAGCACCGCTACGATGGCGCGGCGGAACCGGCGCACGGATATCCTCCTGCTAGTTGGCGTGAAGCGCTTCGTTCAGCTCCACCGTCTGACCCTTGCGGGGGAGGACTTCCACGCCGCCGGTGGTGGAGTTGCGACGGAACAGCAAGTTGGGGACGCCGGAGAGTTCCACAGCCTTGATGATCTGGCTGGTGTCTTCGCCGTTTTCGTCTTTGGGGCCCGGGACGCGGACGCGGGTGCCCGCGGTGACGTACAGACCGGCTTCAACAACGGAGTCATCTCCGATGCTGATGCCTACACCGGAGTTGGCACCGAGGAGAACACGCTCACCCAATGCGATCTTTTCCTTGCCGCCACCGGAGAGGGTGCCCATGATGGATGCGCCGCCACCGACGTCCGTACCGTCACCGGCCACGACGCCTGCGGAGATGCGGCCTTCCACCATGGAGGTGCCCAGGGTTCCGGCGTTGAAGTTCACGAAGCCTTCGTGCATCACCGTGGTGCCCTCGGCAAGGTGGGCACCCAAGCGGACGCGGTCGGCGTCGGCGATCCGCACACCGGTGGGGACGACGTAGTCAACCATGCGGGGGAACTTGTCCACGCCGTAGACCACGACGTTGCCGCGCTTGCGCAGGCGGGCGCGGGTCAGCTCGAAACCGTCAACGGCGGCCGGACCGAAGTTGGTCCAGACCACGTTGGGGAGCTTTCCGAAGATGCCGTCCAGGTTGATGCTGTTCGGCTTGACCAGGCGGTGCGACAGGAGGTGCAGCCGGAGGTAGGCGTCGGCCGTGTCCGCGGGGGCGGCGTCGAGGTCGATCTGTGCGAAGACCACTTTCTGCTCGGTGCCGCGGTCGGCGTCCTTGCCCTCTTCTGCCAGTGCTGTGAGTGCGGGGTCGGCGTTGTCGACGTCACGCAGGGTCTCTGCGGCAACGCCCAGTGACGGTGCCGGGAACCAGACGTCCAGAACGGTTGCTTCCCCTGATGCCGAAGTGGCTATGGTGGCGAGGCCGAATCCGTAAGCTGATCGATCGTTGGTGGGCGCGTTTGCGGGCGCAGCGGAGGAAGCAGTTTCAGTCATGGGCCAAGTCTATCCAGCAGGCGGAGGTCGGCTGAAACGCGTCTCATGCCGGTGAAGTCGCATTTGTTGGCATTAAGCTGGACGGGTGACCCTGAACCCTGCTCCCGCCCTTCTTGACCTGCGCCAGGATGTTGCCCTGCTGACGGCCGCGATCATCGACTTCAACTCCGTCTCCGGCAACGAGACCGAACTGGCCGATGCCGTGGAGGCTGCCCTTCGCGCCATCCCTGCCTACACGGTGGTCCGCGATGGCGATGCCATTATTGCCCGGACCGAACTCGGGCGAGCTGAACGGGTGATCCTTGCCGGCCACCTGGACACTGTTCCCCTGCCCACCGTCGAGGGATCGCTCGGCACTGTACCGGCAACCTGGGAATCGGGCACGCCGGGGGAGGGTGTCCTGTACGGCCGCGGCACCACTGACATGAAGGGCGGCGTCGCAGTTCAACTCGCCCTTGCGGCAACACTGTTCGACGACGGAGCGCAGCCGGACAAGGACGTCACCTTCGTCTTCTACGACCACGAGGAAGTGGAAGCGGTCAAGAGCGGCCTCGGCAGGTTGGTCCGCAACCACGGAGACCTGCTCAAGGGTGACTTCGCCATCCTTTTGGAGCCAACCCACGGCACGGTGGAAGGCGGCTGCAATGGAACCAGCCGTTTCGAGGCCACCACGCTCGGTGAGACGGCCCATTCCGCACGGGCCTGGATGGGAGTCAACGCCATCCACGCTGCAGCCCCGATTCTTGAACGCCTGGCTGCCTACGAGCCCAGGACCATCAACGTGGACGGCCTGGACTACCGTGAGAGCCTCAACGCGGTGAAGATCAACGGTGGAACCGCCGGCAACGTGATCCCGGACCGTTGCGTGGTGGAAATCAACTACCGCTTCGCCCCGGACAAGACCCCGGATGAGGCCGAGGCCCATGTCCGCGAACTCCTGGAAGGCTTCGACGTCGTCCGCACGGACGCCGCTGCCGGCGCGCGACCGGGACTTAACCACCCAGCGGCTGCTTCCTTTGTTGCCGCAGTGGGCGCCGAGCCGAAACCCAAATACGGATGGACCGACGTCGCGCGGTTCAGCGAGCTGGGAATCCCGGCGGTGAATTTCGGCCCCGGCGATCCGCTGCTGGCGCACAAGGACAACGAACACGTCGACGCCGACGCCATCCGTGAGTGCCTCCGTGCACTGAGGACGTGGTTGGCGCCGTCGGCATAACCTGCCCATGACGCGAAGGAGGCCCGCAGCCAGTTTGGCTGCGGGCCTCCTTCGCATGGGAGTGCAAGACTTCCCAGCTGCCGCCGTGGGACCTCGTTGCATTGGCGTTCAAAACACCGCTTGCGCCGATGAATGGTGCAGGGACATATTGCGGTCAGGTCAATATCTACGTGTCCAGTGGGCTCGGTCCTGAAAGCATAAGCTCGAGGCCGTGCGTAACTATCTGATATCCGATTCATCAGCGTGAAAAACCCGGGATGCCGATTCTGGAAAGAATCGGCATCCCGGGTTTTTCGTTCTTGAGAGAGTTCGAGGTGCGTGAGACTACTTCTTGTCCGTGCCCGCTGCGTTGACTTGGAGATCCACCGTCTTGATGGCGGAGGCCATGCCGCCGGCTGCCTTCCTGGATCCGCGGCGTTCGATCCAAATGGCCAAGCGCGAAACGGAGAGGTTTATCAGGATGTAGATGGCTGCTCCGACAAAGAAGGCGGAGAACAGGAGGCTGGGCTCGAGGTCCGAAATGAGCTTCACCTTACGCAGGAGTTCCTCGTAGGCCACGATGTACCCGAGGGAAGTGTCCTTAAGGAGGACTACCAGCTGTGCCACCAACGAGGGGAGCATGCGCCGGATAGCCTGCGGAAACTCGATGCTCATTCGCGATTGAAAGCTGCGAAGACCAATCGCCAGGCCCGCTTCACGTTGCCCCTTCGGGAGGGACTGAATGCCGGCTCGCAGGATCTCAGCGAATATGGCTGCGTTATACAACACGAGGCCGCTGACAACGGCCACGAACGGGCTCGTGGCAAACACCAGCAGTACGAACAAGATCATGAGAACCACCGGCATGCCGCGGAGGAACTCGAGAACCACTTGTGTGGGAATACGTATCCACGGAATCAGTGATATTCGGAGCAGGCACAAGGCGACGCCCAACGGAAAAGCGATCACCGCGGCGACACCTGCGGCCTGCAGGGTGGCCAGCAGACCCAAGCCCAGCTGCGTCCAGACGTCCTTGGCGGATTCGTTGACGAAGACCTCCCATCGCGAGGCATTGAAGATGCCCTGCGAGGACAGGATGACGATGGCGCCGATCACTCCACCGAGGATAATGAGCGCGCCAATTACCGAGGCGACGAGGGACATGCGCCTGGCCTTGGGGCCGGGTACGTCATAGAGAACGGAAGTCATCGGGCAATCGCCACCTTTTTCTCGACGAAGTGGGCAAGAAGTCCGAGCGGCACAGTGATCAGGAGGTAGAAGAAGGCCACACCGATCAGGATCCACATGACTGCGTCGCCCCGGCTATTGGACAGCTGAAGGCCATAGCCGAAAAGTTCGAGTACGAAGAACGCGCCGGCAACGGATGAGTTCTTGACCAACGCGATCATGATGTTGATCAAGGGGGGTACAACGGTGCGGAGCGCCTGGGGCAAGACAACCAGCCCCAGGACCTGGGTGAACGTCATTCCGACGCTGCGTGCGGCTTCCGCCTGGCCCACGGGAACACTGTTGACGCCCGAGCGCACGGCTTCTGCGACAAATGCGGCGGTGTAGCTGCTGAGAGCAATGATTGCCGCGACTTCGAACTGTTCAAATTTGACGCCGAGACGGGGCAGCACGATGGCGGAAAAGAAGAAAATAATAGTGAGGGGAGTGTTCCTGGCGACTTCAACGTAGAACGTGCTGAAACCGCGCAGGGCGGCAACGGGCGACACGCGCATTGCTGCCAGGAGGGTGCCAATGATTAGGGCAATGACGCCCGAAACAACAGCTAGGAACAGGGTTCGGAGAAATCCGTCCCAATATTGGGGAAGGCTCTCGAAGATGGCGTCCATGGCTTCCTTCGTCTGTGGCGGAAAAAGGACTGAATCCTAAAGATGAAAGGCTGTCGCCGCCCCGGCAGAGGACGGCGACAGCCACCGGTTCTTTTAGTAGCGGTCGATCTTCGGCAGGTCGGGGACTGTCTTGATGACCTTGCCCGCGGTTGCTTCCCAGGCCTTCTTGTACGTGTCGTCCTTGGCGAATTCCTCCAGCTGGTCGTTGATCCAGTTGCGGAAGACAGTGTCGTCCTTCTTCAGGCCGATGCCGTAGGGCTCTTTGGTGAAGGTTTCTTCGGATGCCAGTTTGAAGGCATCCGGTTCCTTGTCGACGTAGCCCGCAAGGATCACATTGTCCGTTGTAACAGCGACAACCTGCTTATTGCGGAGCGGTTCCAGGCAAGCAGTGTAGTTGGCTGCCGGAACGAGTTCGGCGCCGTACTTGTCGACGATGGTTTTGGCAGGGGTGGAGCCCGTGACGGAGCAGACCTTCTTGCCCTTGACGTCCTCTGGCTTGGTAATGGAGTTGTCGTCCTTGTTTACCAGGAGAGCCTGGCCGGCTTCGTAGTACGGGCCCGCGAAGGAAACCTTTTCCTTGCGGGAGTCATTGATGGTGTAAGTCGCTATGACAAGGTCTACGCGGCCTTGTTCGATGAATGGTTCGCGGTTGGCCGACACGGTCTCCACCCATTCGATCTTGTCAGCGGCGATGCCCAGCTTGGCGGCGATTGCCTTGCCCATTTCAACGTCGAAACCGACAGGCTTGCCGTCCAGGCCCTTCTGGCCGAAGAGCGGCTGGTCGAACTTGGTGCCGATGGTGATCTTCTGTGCCTTGTTCAGCTTTTCCATGGTGGTACCGGCTTCGAAGCTCGCCGAGGCGACAGGGGGAGTGGTGGTGCTGCTGCCGCCACACGCGCTCAGCGTGAGGGCAAGAGCAGCAGAAGCGGCCACCAGGAGCGACTTCCTCCGGGTAATAAGAGACTTCATGGTGTTCCTTTCATTGGATGGCCGCCTTACGGCCGGGGGTGCGGGCTGTAAGGAGCTAGTGGGTCAGTAGCTTGGACAGGAAGTCCTTGGCGCGGTCGCTCTTCGGGTTGGTGAAGAACTCCTCAGGGGTTGCGTCTTCCACGATCTGGCCGTCGGCCATGAACACCACACGGTCGGCAGCCTTGCGGGCAAAGCCCATCTCGTGGGTCACCACGATCATGGTCATGCCTTCCTTGGCCAGTTGGATCATGACGTCCAGGACTTCATTGATCATTTCGGGGTCCAACGCGGACGTCGGCTCGTCGAACAGCATCACCTTGGGCTTCATGGCAAGGGCGCGGGCTATGGCCACACGCTGCTGCTGTCCGCCTGAAAGCTGTGCCGGCAGCTTCGGAGCCTGATGCCCGACACCTACACGCTCAAGGAGGGCCATGGCTTCCTTGTCCGCGGTGCCCTTGGCGACCTTCTTGACCTTGATCGGCCCAAGAGTGACGTTCTCAAGAATCGTCTTGTGGGCGAACAGGTTGAAGGACTGGAAAACCATTCCGACGTCGGCCCGCAGGTGGGCGAGGTCCTTGCCTTCTTCGGGAAGCTTCTTCCCGTCGATGGCGATATCGCCGTCGTCGATCGTTTCCAAACGGTTGATCGCACGGCACAGCGTGGACTTACCCGACCCGGAAGGTCCGATAACAACCACGACCTCGCCCTTCCGGACCTGGAGGTTGATGTCTTTCAGGACGTGCAATTGACCGTAGTGCTTGTTGACGCCGTTCAGGGAGACGAGGGCATCGCCGGACGCTTGAGTAGTCATACGAAGAATCTAGCGAACAAAGAAGCAAATATGACCACGGTCACGGCAAGTTCCTGAAGATCGTGACTGAACAGAAACCTCCTCCCCAGCCATATACCAGACTGCAATGCAAGCCGCGGGTCGCTGCGATGGAGCTGGCGTCCATAAGCGCTAGCCTTGGGCAATGAGCATCAGCCAGCACTCAATTCCCAACCCGGATGCCAACGGCCACGACAGGACCACCCACGTGCCCCTGCCTTCGGAGATTGCGCCCGCCAAGCACAAAGGCTCTCTGGAGCTTCGGCGCAAACAGGCGGATACGGGAATGTCGGACCAGCATTTGCTGGATACGAGCGGTGCCGGACAGTTCATCCATACCGATCCCTGGCGCGTTCTCCGGATCCAAAGCGAGTTCGTGGAAGGTTTCGGTGCCCTGGCCGACCTGGGCCCCGCAGTAAGTGTTTTTGGTTCCGCACGCACCAAGCCCGGGACCGAGTACTACGAGATGGCAGTGGATGTCGGGCGCAAACTTGCAGAGTCCGGGGTCGCAGTCATCACCGGCGGCGGTCCCGGTTCCATGGAGGCTGCGAACAAGGGCGCTGTCGAGGGCAACGGAGTCTCCGTAGGCCTGGGTATCGAGCTGCCGTTCGAACAGGGACTCAACCAGTGGGTGGACCTGGGGATCAACTTCAGGTACTTCTTCGCCCGGAAGACGATGTTCGTCAAATATGCGCAGGGCTTTGTGGTGCTGCCCGGCGGACTCGGAACCCTAGATGAACTCTTTGAAGCCATGGTCCTCGTCCAGACCCGCAAAGTGACCTCGTTCCCGATTGTCCTCCTGGGTGTTCGGTTCTGGGGACCCATGATCGAATGGATCCGGGAGACCTTGGTGGCAGAGGGCATGGTGTCCGAAAAGGACCTCGACTTGATCCAGTTGGTCGACGACCCGGCCGATGCCGTTCACCGGGTGCTTCACGGTGCCCCGCTTCCCACACCTACGGGCGAGCAGCGCCCCGAGTAGCAGCGTGTTTCTGGCACGATGGACACTGTGAGCTTTTTCCTGGTGTTTCTCGCGATTGTCCTGGTTGGTGCGGCGCTGTACCTCGGCGCCGGAATCGTCCGTGGGCGCACGATCGGTACGGGCCTCGATGATCCCGTTCCCAACCTGCCCCCGGTGCTGTTACCGGCCGAGGCGCGGCCGTCCGACGTCGACTCCTTGCGGTTCGCGCTGGGATTGCGCGGCTACCGAATGGACCAGGTGGACCAGGTCCTCGATGACCTTCGCGACCAGCTGCGGGCCAAGGACCTCGAAATCGAGAGGCTCAGCGCGCTCGTACGGGAGCGGCCCGGGGACGGCGATTCCGGCCGTACCGGGCAGTGACCGTCCAGACGCCGGCCCGGCACGGCGAAGGACCCGCTGCGAGGCTCTCCAGGGCCGCGGCGGATGCTGGGGCAAGGATGTCCGGTTGGCCCTGGTGGTTGCAGGTATCGCTGATCTTTGTGGCTGCCCGCCTGGTCAGTGCCTGCATCTTCATGGCGGCCGCGCTCCAGCAGGGAACCAACCCGTGGTTCCCACCGGCCCCCGACTACTGGAACTTCATCACGATCTGGGACGGACGCTGGTACCAACGGGCTGCCGATGACGGCTATCCCTCGGTCCTGCCGGTAGATGCCAACGGGGTAGTCAAGGAGAACGCCTGGGCGTTCTACGCTCTTTTCCCGCTCCTGGGACGAGGCCTCTCCGCCATGACCGGCCTTGGCACGCTCCAGGCCCTGACGGTTATCGCGATGGCTTCGGGGCTGGGCGCTGCCCTGGTGATCTTCAAGCTCTTCCGTGAATTCGCAGGGAAGCGCACGGCTTTGTGGGGCGTTGTTTTCGTCTCTACCTTCCCGGTGTCGCCTATTCTGCAAGTGCCCTATGCGGAATCGTTGAATCTGCTGCTGCTAGCGGCTTCATTGCTGCTGGTGGTCAGGCGCCGCTATCTGACAGCGATTCCCGTGGTCCTTCTGATGTGCCTGTCCAGGCCGACGGGCGTGCCCTTTGCCGCCACGGTGGGGTTGCTCCTGCTGTGGCGTTTGTGGGAGCGGTTCAGGCGGCCATCGACAGACACTGCTTCCTCCACGCGCAGCCTGGTTTCCCTGGCAGCGTTGGTGGTGGCAACGGGGATAGGCGCCCTCGCGTGGCCGGCCATAGCCTGGGCGGCGACCGGCGACCCGGCAGCCTATACGCGGACGGAAACGGCATGGCGGGGACACGATCTTGTGCCTTTCAAGCCGTGGTTCGACACCGGCCGGATGCTGTTCGGTCCCGTGCTTGGGGTCCTGGCGCCCTTTATTTTCGCCGGTCTGTTTGTGCTGGTCATGATGTCCGCTCCGGTGCGGGCGCTGGGGACGGAACTGCGGCTATGGTGTGCCTGCTACATGGGCTACCTCCTGGTCTTCCTGCACCCACAGACCAGCACCTTCCGGATGCTCCTGCCACTGTTCCCCCTGGCCCTGGCGGCAGCTGCGCTGTCAAAGTCGAAGGCATACCGGGGGACGGCAGTGGTGATGTTCGTCCTCCTCCAAATTGTCTGGGTGGTGTGGCTGTGGGCTTGGGCCCCGCTGCCCGGAGGAGGCGACTATCCGCCCTGACGTGGACCTTTGCCCGCGAACGCGAATATGTACAAAGCCCGGACAAATAGGCCGTTGATTTCGCTACGGGCGGGTAAGTACGGGATAATGGACCAAGAGCAAGGACAAAGCACCTAACAGTGCCCGGCCATGGCGGCCTCCCAAGCGGTGCCGCCGGCTGCAATTGCGACGCGGATCCAGCCCGGCCGGGTTGGGCGTGACTTGGGACAAATGGAGGGGATTTTCCTAATGGCGGCTATGAAACCACGGACTGGCGACGGCCCTATGGAAGTTACCAAAGAGGGACGCAGCCTCATCATGCGTGTGCCGCTCGAAGGTGGCGGACGGCTTGTGGTTGAGCTCAATGCCGCCGAAGCGGAAAACCTCAAGGAATGCCTCGTAGGTGTGACCGAATAGAGTTGCGAAGCAGGGCCCGGCGTGAGCTGGAGCCCTGCTTTTGTTTAACCTGTGGGCGGGCCCGGTCACCTTGCGGGGTGCCGGCGCCTCACAAGCGTCTACTTCTTGACGGCCACCAGAAGGCCATCGCCGGTGGGCAGCATCGCCGAAGCCAGCCGTTCGTCGTCGCGGATTGCCTTGCCGATCTGGCGCAGGACCACGGTAGTGGCGTCCCGCGCAGCCGGATTGGAGACGCGGTCTTTATCGAGGGCGTCGTTGATGACAAGCGTGCCACCGGATTTGAGCAAGCGGATCGCCTGCTCCACATATTTGGGAAAGTTCGGCTTGTCGGCGTCGATGAACACGAGGTCGTACGCTGAGTCGGTCAACCGCGGCAGGACATCCGCGGCACGTCCGGAGATGGTACGGGTGCGGTTGGCCGGGCTGCCGGACTCAAGGAACGCTTCCCTGGCGGCCTTGAGGTGTTCGACGTCAACGTCGATGGTGGTCAGGACGGCCTGGGGGCTCAGGCCACGCAGCAGGCAGACGCCGGACACTCCGGCTCCCGAGCCAACCTCCACCACTGTCTGCGCCTTGGAGGCCGCAGCGAGCACCGTCAGTACGGCGCCGACACCGGGACTGACGGGAGTTACCCCCAACTCGAAGGAACGCTCACGGGCGCGCAACATGACGTCATCCTCAGCCGGCAGATCTTCTGCGTAGGACCAGCTGCTTGACTTGTCGGCACTCATGAAGGGATTCGCTTTCCGCGGGTAGGGGTGTTTGTACCAGACTACTGTGTCTGCCCCCGCTGGACCGCCGTTGCCAAGCGCCCCGTCGCTGTGTCCGCCCATGTTTTCAGCCTTGCGGGAAAAACTATGTCCAGTCAGGAAATTCCCAGACAAACTTGGGATGATATTGCTCCGGTCATCCAAGAGGTGGGCGGCACCGAATAATCGGTGAACCACAGTTTGAGGGGAGTGGACGATGCCGGCATCCAATGCTGCGCCAGTCCTGACATCGGAGGGCCTCGAGGCAGCCACTGACTGGGTCATGCCCAGCTGGGAGGAAGTGGTTTCCAACCACTCCGCCAAGGTGTACCGCCTTGCCTACCGCCTGACCGGCAACAAGTTCGACGCCGAAGACCTCACCCAGGAGGTCTTCGTGAGGGTCTTCCGCTCGCTCGAAAACTTCAAGCCCGGAACACTGGATGGTTGGCTGCACCGCATCACCACCAACCTGTTCCTTGACCAGGCCCGCCGCAAGAGCCGGATCCGCTTCGACGCGCTTGCCGAGGACGCGGAATCACGGCTGCCCGGACGTGAGCCGGGCCCCGAACAGAGCTTCGAACACAACAACCTCGACCTCGACGTCCAGCGGGCACTGGAGGAACTCCCGCCCGACTTCCGCGCCGCCGTCGTGCTGTGCGATCTTGAAGGTCTTTCCTATGACGAGGTCGCAGAAGCCTTGGGCGTGAAGCTTGGCACCGTGAGGTCCCGTATCCACCGTGGCCGCACCATGCTTCGGGAGAAACTGGCCCACCGGGACCCCCGTCCGGCCGAGGCCCGGAAGCCGCGCCTGAAGATGCCCCGCATCGCAAGTATCCTCTAGGTTGTCGATGCCCCGACGTCCTCATCGCCCGGGAGCCTCGTACCGGCGAAAGTTGGCTTCGCTGCGCCATTCCCGGAGCCCGGAGCATGTGCAGGAATGTGCGAAGTGCCGTGCCATGCTGCGCCAGGAACGGCAGTACATTGAACGCCTCCGTGATGCTGCTGTGCCTGAGGCCAGCCATGACCTCGCAGCGAGGTTGATCCAGCACACCGAACGGCTCGCAAACCATCCCGGGCAGACCTTGGACTCAACCCCGCCGGTGAATGGAATCCGTCGGGGTCTCAGGATCACGGCCATTGCTGCCGGCACCTTGACGGTCTCCGCTGCAGCCTTGGCCGCCTCGGCCTTCGTCGTGGCTGGGGACGAGCAGCCGCAGGCCTTTGTGGAAACCAACGACGCCGGCGTACTCGCCGGGGCGTGGACGGGCGGCCAAATGGAGTCCGCCGTAGCGCCGGCATTCCGGGCCGGGAGCACAGTTACCCTCAGTTCCGCCCAACTGGATGCCCTCAGGGGGGAAGGTTGGGCATGTCCTGAGCTGGCCGGAATGGGCTTCAGCGTCGTTTCCGCGCAGGCCACCATGGTCAACGGCCATCCGGCCGTGGAGATCAGGCTGGAGCACAACGGTCATTTCGCCACGATTGTGGAGGAGCACCGGCCCGCGGGGCAGGATCCGCAGGCACAGTCGACGACGGCGCAGCTCTCGGTCACGCAAGGAACTCCATGGAAAGCCGTCTACTCCACGCAGGCAGCAGTGATCAGCTATGCTTCCGACCTTCCGGCAGAGAGTGCTGATGACGCTGTCCCGGAGATAGTCCGGGCCGGTGATTCCGTGTCGGAGGCTCCCCGTTTAAGGGGCTCGGAGACTTGGTACCCCAGGCTGCTTCGCGGTCTTCAGACCCTTCTTCGCCCCGCTGGTTTATGAGCGGCACCACAGACAAGGTAATCTTCGTAGCGTGCTTGGAATCAACGGCCCGGAGTTCATACTCCTTCTGATTATCGGCGTACTCGTCATCGGTCCCAGCCGTTTGCCCGAATACACTCAAAAGCTGGCCAATCTGGTCAAAGAAGTGCGGCGGATGGCTTCCGGCGCCCGCGAGCAGATCAAAGAAGAAGTCGGCATCGACATCGATGAAGTCGACTGGAAGAAGTACGATCCCCGTCAGTACGATCCCCGGCGCATCATCAAGGATGCCCTGCTGGACGATGACACCAAACCGGTCAGCGCCGGAGGACCGGCAGCCGCGGCCACCGCTGCTTCCGCTATTGCCGAAGAGGCCAAGCCCAAGGCTCCTGTAAGGGTCATCGAGAGGCTCGCCGAAGGCGAAGCCGCTCCTTTCGACACTGAGGCAACCTAAGGCAGTAGCCTGCCCCGCTTCCCGTGGGCCACTGTGGTGATGCGTGCTGCCCACAGATCCTAGCGGGGCTCGATTCCCAACGACATGCCCGACAACCCGCGTGGCCGGGAGGCCAGGGCCGCGGCAATTCCTTCCATGGCCTTGGCAGCGGCAGTATCGGGCGCTGCCAGGACGACGGGCTTCCCTGCGTCCCCACCCTCGCGCAAACGGATATCCAACGGTATCTGCCCTAGCAAGGGAACGTCGTGGCCTACGGCTGCGCTCAATCTCTCAGCCAGGATGGCGCCTCCGCCGCTTCCAAACAGTTCCATGCGACCGCCGTCGGGCATTTCCAGGAATGACATGTTTTCGATGACGCCGGCCACTTTCTGTCCGGTCTGCGTGGCGATGGTTCCGGCGCGTTCGGCGACATCGGCTGCCGCTGCCTGGGGCGTGGTGACCACCAGGATCTCCGCGTTCGGCAGCAGCTGTGCCACAGAGATTGCGATATCGCCCGTGCCCGGAGGCAAATCGAGGAAGAGTGCATCGAGATCGCCGAAGTACACGTCGGTGAGGAACTGTTCCAGGGCGCGGTGCAGCATGGGACCACGCCAGGCCACAGGCTGGTTGCCTTCGACGAACATGCCGATCGAGATGACCTTCACGCCGTAGGCCACGGGAGGCAGGATCATGTCATCCACCTGTGTGGGCTTCTGGGTGATACCCATCAGGGCCGGCACAGAGAAGCCATGGACGTCTGCGTCCACAACTCCCACCCGGAGGCCCTGGGCCGCCAGGGCACAGGCAAGATTGACGGTGACGGAGGACTTGCCCACCCCGCCTTTTCCACTTGCCACGGCGTACACCTTGGTCAACGAACCCGGTTTGGCGAACGGAATGCCGCGCTGGCCACCCGGGCCGCGGAGCTTTTCCTTGAGGGCTTCACGCTGGGCCGGAGTCATGACTTTCAGTTCCACGTCTACGCCGGTAACACCATCCACCCCCATCAGGGCGTCGGTCGCGTCCTGGGTGATGGTTTCGCGCAGCGGGCATCCGGCAATCGTCAGCAGGACGGCAACATGGACCATCCCGTCGTCGTCGGAAGAGACTGATTCCAGCATTCCCAGTTCCGTGATGGGGCGCCGGAGCTCGGGATCAATAACCGTTGCCAGGGCAGCGTGCAGCGCCTCGGCAGTTGCGGTGCTCATAACGTTCAGGCCCGGCTTTCAGGGGTGTCTGGGGATGGCTTGGCGGTGGAATGCTGGGGTCCGGCGGCCCGCGGAGGCCGTACCTTGGGGATCTGCTGGGTGCGGGGTCCACGGGACTTGTCCCGCTTCTCCTTCAGTTTCTCCTTGACCTTCTCCCCGGGTGACTCCGTGCCGTCGGCGGAGGCTTCGCTTTCGCGGAGTTCTTCCTGGGCGTCGATGATGTCCTCAAGCAAGCTGCGGAGCTCGGCCCGGACGTAGTCGCGGGTGGCTACCTCGCGCAACGCGATGCGGAGTGAGGCAAGTTCCCTTGTGAGGTACTCGGTGTCGGAGAGGTTCCGTTCAGCGCGCTGGCGGTCCTGCTGGAGCGAGACACGGTCGCGGTCATCCTGCCGGTTCTGGGCCAGCAGGAGCAGTGGTGCGGCATAGGAAGCCTGCAGCGACAACATCAGGGTCAGCAGGGTGAAGCCCAACTCCATGCGGTCGAATTGCCACTCCGTGGGCGCAAACGAGTTCCAAGCGAGCCAGAACACACAAAACACGGTCATGTACACCAGGAACGTTGGCGTACCCATGAATCGGGCAAAACCCTCTGTTGCATTGCCGAAGGCGTCAGGATTTGGGGAAAACTTGGGGAGGATCCGTTGACGGCCACTCAGTGGCGTATCCAGGCTGCTGCCCGGGCGTGCCGTGCCACGGGGGGATCGGGTGCCGTTGTTGTCAGCCAATGCGGCCTCCAAGTTTCCTTATCGGGGCATCGTCCTCGTGGGCGCGCCAATCATCCGGTAACAAGTGATCCAGCACGTCATCAACAGTCACCGCCCCCACGAGGCGGCCGTCGTCGTCTACGACTGGAAGCGAATTCAGGTTGTACGTTGCCAGTGTCCGGGCGACCTCGCTGATGTGGGCCTGGTCCGAAAGAGGTTCCAGGTTCTTGTCCACGAGGTTGCCCAGGGGCTCCGGCGGGGGGAACCGCAGCAGTTGCTGTATATGCACCACACCGAGGAACCGTCCGGTGGGCGTCTCCAGGGGCGGGCGTGCAATGAAAATGGAGGAGGCCAGCGCCGGCGACAGTTCCTCGCGGCGGACGTGCGCAAGGGCTTCGGCCACGGTGGCTTCCGGGGGGAGGATGACCGGAACAGGAGTCATCAAACCACCGGCGGTGTCTTCGTCGTATTCCAGGAGGCGGCGCACGTCTTCGGCTTCCTGGGGTTCCATCAGCTGCAGCAGCTCTTCTGCTTGGGCGGAAGGGAGCTCGGCAAGGAGGTCGGCGGCGTCGTCCGGGTCCATCTCTTCAAGGACGTCGGCCGCCCGCTCCACGTCCAGCGCAGAGAGGATGGTGACCTGGTCGTCTTCCGGGAGCTCCTGGAGGACGTCGGCGAGCCGCTCGTCCTGAAGTTCACTGGCCACTTCAAAACGCCGCTTATCGCTCATTTCCTGCAGGGCTTCGGCGAAGTCAGCAGGTTTGAGGTCTTCGTGCGTGGCGACGAACTGGGTGGCGGCCTGGGGTTCGTTGTGGCCCCCGGTTTGGGCGTCGGCCCAATCGATGATCAGGGTCTCGTTCCGGCGGAGCCTGCTCAACGGCGAGAGCGAGTGACCCCGGCGTACGAACAGCTTGCTCACGAACCAGTCCTTGGAGCGGTGCTGGTCCATGGCGATGTCTTCAATGGTGGCGTCGCCACTGCCATCGGCCAGCGTCACCCTGCGGTCGAACATCTCGGCCACCACGAGTGTTTCGGCACCACGCTGCTCGAAGCGCCGCAGGTTCACCAGCCCGGTGCAGATGATCTGGGTCTGGTCGATGGAGGTAATGCGCGTCATGGGGACGAAGACCCGCTTCTTGCCGGGAACCTCGACGACGATGCCGACGACGTGGGGCGCGCCGCGGGTCCCGCGGGAGAGCACCACGACGTCCCGCAACCGGCCCAGACGATCGCCCAGGGGGTCGAAGACGTCCAAGCCCAGAAGGCGCGCCACGAAGACGCGAGAAGGATGTGTGCTCATGTTTACAGGCTACCGAGTCTGCTCTCTTTTAGCTGAATTCCAGCCGCTTCACATGTCCATGGGACACAATGGGGCTATGTCTAACATTTTTGGTGCCCCCAAAGCCATTGAGGAATCCCGCAGCGTCCCCCAAGGCGACACCGTGGGTTCATATACCTCTTATTTGGATGCCCAGAAGGCGGTGGACTACCTTGCGGACCAGCAGTTCCCGGTTCAGCTGGTGTCGATCGTGGGCAACGACCTCAAAATGGTGGAGCGGGTGACCGGTCGCCTGAGCTACCCGAGGGTGGCGTTGTCCGGTGCGCTGAGCGGAATGTGGTTCGGCCTGTTCGTTGGCGTCATGCTCTCCTTCTTCACTCCTGCCGGTGGTCCGTTCTCCATCATTACCTCAGTGCTGATGGGTGCGGCCTTCTTCATGTTGTTCGGCATCGTCACCTATGCCATGCAGCGCGGCAAGCGGGACTTCACCTCCACCAGCCAGGTGGTGGCCACGAACTATGACGTCATTGTGGCCCAGGAGGCAGCCCACGAGGCACGCCGCTTGCTTCAGCAGCTCCCCATGAATCCGTCACAGGCCGCCACCGCCCAGACCAGCAACTACACCCCGCAGAATCCTCCGTTCCAGCAGCCGGGCCAAGCCCCGGAGCGCCCCTCCACGTGGAACGACCCCTACGGCCAGCGCGGTCCTGACGCAGCTCAGCCTGCAGCCCAGGGTCAGCCCGGGAACCCGGAAGGGACACCCGCAGGTCCTGCCCCTGCTGCGCAGAACCCGAAGCCGGCAGCTGTCCGCTATCCGGATCTGCCCGATGGCCGTCCGCAGTACGGCGTCAGGGTCACCGAGGGACAGAACGATGCACCCCGGGACGACTCGCAGCAGTCGGGCCACGAAGGCTCCACCAAGGAGTAGTCACTGACAGGGCACTGAACAACAGGGCACTGAACAACAGGGCACCTACAAACAGGGAAGGCCACCGGATCACCGGTGGCCTTCCCTGTCTGTTTCGTCTTGGAAGGGCTTTAGCCCTGCGCGTCCTGATAGATGCCCGCCATCCAGGATTCGACATCGTCAGCCTTGCGCGGCAGTGCGGCGCTGAGGTTGACGGGGCCGTCGGCGGTCATCAGGATGTCGTCTTCGATCCGGACACCAATCCCGCGGTATTCCGGCGGGATGGCCAGGTCCTCTTCCTTGAAGTAAAGGCCCGGTTCGATGGTGAAGACCATTCCCTCAGTGAGGACGCCATCGAGGTAGAGCTCCCTCTTTGCCTGGGCGCAGTCGTGGACGTCCAGGCCCAGGTGGTGGCTGGTGCCGTGCGGCATCCAGCGTCGGTGCTGCTGGCCTTCGGGGCTGATGGCTTCCTCGACGGATACGGGCAGCAGGCCCCATTCGGCCAGGCGCTCGGCCAGGACGGTGGTGGCCGCGGTGTGGATGTCGCGGAACTTCACGCCGGGCTGCGCGGCTGCGAAGCCGGCGTCGGCGGCATCGAGCACTGCTTCGTAGACTTTGCGCTGGACATCGGTGAAGGTGCCGGTGGCCGGCATCGTCCGGGTGACATCCGCGGTGTACAGCGAATCAGCTTCCACGCCTGCGTCGAGGAGAAGGAGCTCGCCGGCGTTCACGGTCCCCGAATTGCGGGTCCAGTGCAGCACCGTGGCGTTGTTGCCGGACGCGGCAATGGTGTCGTAACCGAGTTCGTTGCCTTCTTCGCGGGCACGGGCGAAGAAAGCACCTTCAACAACGCGCTCGCCGCGCTTGTGCGTGAGGGCGCGGGGAAGTGCGCGGACGACGTCGGCGAAGCCTTCGACGGTGGCTGCCACCGCGATCTTCATCTGCTCGATTTCCCACTCGTCCTTGATGAGGCGCAGCTCGGAGAGGGCTTCGCTGAGCTTCTCGTCCAAGGCATCCAGTTCGCCGAGGTCCAGGTTTTCGGGATCCTTCGCCGTGTTGTAACGGGCAGTATCCACCAGGGCGTCGATGTTCTCGTCCACCTTGCGGACGAGGCGGATGGAGATACCGCCGATTTCCGGGGCGCCCACGTTCTTGGTGATGGCCATTTCGAGTTCGGCGATGTGTGCCGTGGGAAGGCCCAGGCGTGCTTCGAACTCGGCAAGCGTCGGGCGGGCACCGATCCAGAACTCACCGGCCCGGGAGTCGGCGTAGAACTGTTCGGTGTCGCGGCCCGCCAACGGACGGAAGTAGAGCGTGGCAGTGTGGTGACCGCCGTCGTCGCCCTTTCCTTCGGCTACCGGCTCAAGGATGAGGACGGCGTCGGGCTCGTGGTCCACGCCCAGGCCGGTCAGGTGCGCGAAACCGGAGTGGGGGCGGAAGCGGTAGTCGCAGTCATTCGAGCGGACCTTCAGCGGTCCGGCCGGGATGACAAGCCGTTCGCCTTTGAACAGTTCGGAGATGGTACGACGGCGGCGTGCAGCGTGGTCTGCAACGGCGTCCCGCGCAGGGGTCACCTGCGGGGCGGGCGCCCAGTTGCTGGCCATGAATGCCTTGAAGGCATCGGACGTGGGCCGCTGTGAGCGGTTGTTGACGCGCTCCTGCAGCGGCTGGGAATTTGTGGAGTCCATGTTTTGGGTGTTTTCGGCATCGTTCACCGTTACATCGTCCCACCAGTTCCTTGAGGAGGCCAACGGCGCAACACTCCAAGCGGCCCCGCATCCCATAGGCTGGGAAAGTGAGGATAGACCTGCATGCGCACTCCAATGTTTCCGACGGAACCGAGACACCGGCCGGCGTGATCGTTTCCGCCGTGGCCGCCGGTCTCGACGCCGTAGCCCTGACGGACCACGACTCAACGGACGGGTGGGAATCTGCGTCGGCCGCTGCCAGGGAACATGGCGTTGCGTTCGTTCCCGGCATGGAGATTTCCTGCCGGACCGAGGAAGGGATCAGCGTCCACCTCCTCAGCTACCTTCACGACCCCGCGCACGAGGGACTGCTCGAGGAAATTACGAAGTCCAAGGATGCCCGGCTGACCCGGGCCGAACATATGGTGACGTTGTTGTCCGAGGATTACCCGCTGACGTGGGACGACGTCATCCACCACGTGGCGCCGGGCGCGACTGTCGGTCGCCCGCACATCGCTGATGCCCTGGTGGCGGCGGGAGTTGTTGCGGATCGGACGGAGGCCTTCACCTCCATCCTCACGTCTCATTCGCGCTACTTCGTGCAGCACTATGCACCCAACCCGGCCCTCGCCGTCGAGCTTGTCCGGGCGGCAGGCGGTGTTCCTGTCTTCGCGCATCCCGTGGCCTCGTCGAGGGGGCGCATCGTGGGGGAGCGGACCTACCGGGACATGATCGACGCCGGATTGCTGGGACTTGAAGTGGAGCATCGGGACAACCCTGAGGAGGGTCGGGCGTTCCTGCGCGGCCTCGCCGCAGAGCACGGGCTGTTGATGACCGGATCCTCGGACTACCACGGAGCGGGCAAACCGAACTTGCTGGGGGAGAATACGACGTCGCCGGAGGTCTTGGCGCGGATAGAGGAGTTGGCATCAGGCACCACGGTGGTTCGGTGAAGGGGGCCCGCTGATGGACCTGCAGTTGCTCGCCTCCGTGATCGTCACCCTGTTCGTGATCATGGATCCGCCGGGAACCGTGCCGATTTTCATGTCGTTGACGGCCCGGCTTTCCGCGAAGGACCGCAATCGTTCGGCATTCCAAGCACTTCTGGTAGCCACGGGCGTGATCGTGGTGTTCGCGATCTTCGGCCAGTCCATCCTGAACTACATGCACATCTCACTGGCAGCACTGCAGGGTGCCGGTGGCCTGCTCCTGGTGCTCATAGCCCTGCAGTTGCTGACAGGCTCCACCAGCGGGGAAGAGAATGCTGCCAAATACAAGAACGTGGCTTTCGTGCCGCTGGGAACGCCGCTCATGGCCGGCCCGGGCGCGATTGTCGCCGTGATGGTGTTCGTTCAGCAGTCCAGCCAGCTGTCGGAGTATCTGGCTGTTGGGCTGGGCATCGCAGTGGTTTTGGCCTCGTTGTATCTGGCCATGCGGTTCGCGGGCGTGGTGCAGCGGGTGCTGGGCGAGAACGGGGTTGAGCTGGTGACCAGGATCGCCGGTCTGTTGCTTTCAGCCATCGCTGTGCAGATGATCGCCGACTCCGTGACGGCATTCGTGAAAGGTGTGGCCTGAGAATCCCTCAGGACAACCAGCCTATAGGCCGGGCCTAGAGGCCGGTTGGCAGCAGCTCGTGGAATCCGGCTTTGCTGCCCAGGCGTTTCCGCATGACCTCGATGGCCTGTTCGTTCTGGTCCACGCACACAAAGTTGCGGCCCAGCTTCGCAGCTACTGCACCCAGGGTCCCGGAACCTGCGAAGAAATCAAGGCACCAGTCGCCTTGGCGGCTCGATGCGGAGACGATCCTGCGCACCAGCCCTTCGGGCTTTTGGGTGGGGTAGCCGGTCTTTTCGCGGCCGGTGGGGGAGACAATGGTGTGCCACCACACGTCCGTCGGCAATTTGCCGCGTTCGCGTTTGGCGGGAGTGACCAGACCCGGTGCCATGTACGGTTCCCGGTCCACTTCTGCGTTGTCGAAGTGGTACTTGGCAGGGTTCTTTACGTACACCAGGATGTTGTCGTGCTTGGTGGGCCAGCGGTTCTTGGCGCGGGCACCGTAATCGTAGGCCCAGATGATCTCGTTGAGGAAGCATTCCCGGCCGAAGATGGCGTCGAGCATCACCTTGGCGTAGTGCACTTCCCGGTAGTCCAAATGCAGGTACAAAGTGCCGTCATCTGCCAGGAGACGCCAGGCTTCCACGAGTTTGGGTTCCAGGAAGGACCAATAATCGCTGAACGCGTCGTCGTAGCTGTGGAGGGCGCCCTTGATGGTGTCATACGAACGGCCCTTGAAGCCGACGCGGTCGCCGTCGCCGTCGGCGTTGCGGACCATGCGGGTTTCCTGCCGCCGCTGGACCCGGCCCGTGTTGAAGGGCGGATCCACGTAAATGAGTGTGAAGGCGCCGTCCGGCAGCGTTGGAAGGAATTCCGCGTTGTCCGCGTGCACCACCATGTTGCCGCCGTCCGGCGCCCAAACAGTTTCAGTCATCGACGGTTTTAGGCCTCGGTGTTGCCTGGCTGGGCAGCAGCCGTCTCGCCGGACACCACTTCGCCGTTGCGGCGGCGCGTGCGGGTGCGGCGAGTGCGGGCAGGCTTATCGGCGTTGTCTGCGGGGGCGTTGCGCGAGTCTGCCGCGCCGGAGGCCGGAGCTGCGTCGCCTTCAGAGGTACGACGACGACGGGTGCGGTTGCTTCCGCCCTCGCCACGGGATTCGCTGGAGCCACGGGATTCGCTGGAGCCGCCGGACTTACCGGAGCGGCCGCGGCCGCCGTCGCGCTTTCCGTCACGTCCGCCGTCGCGGCCGGAACCGCCCGAACGTGCGTTCTTCTTGCCGGTCTCGCCCAGGTCTTCAAGGACCTCGGCGTCAACGCCTGCCAGGACGCGCTTGTTGCGGGGCAAACGGCCCTTGGTGCCCTCGGGGATGTCGAGGTCACTGTAGAGGTGCGGTGACGACGAGTAGGTCTCAACCGGCTCCGGAACACTGAGTCCCAGGGCCTTGTTGATCAGGCCCCAGCGCGGCATGTCGTCCCAGTCCACGAACGTGACGGCGGTGCCCTTGTTGCCGGCGCGGCCGGTACGGCCCACGCGGTGCAGGTAGATCTTTTCGTCTTCGACGCACTGGTAGTTGATCACGTGCGTAACGTCGTCGACGTCGATGCCGCGGGCCGCGACGTCGGTGGCGACGAGGACGTCCACCTTGTTGTTGCGGAACGCACGCAGAGCCTGCTCGCGTGCACCTTGGCCGAGGTCGCCGTGGATGGCGGCGGCAGCGAAGCCGCGGTCAACCAGTTCCTCGGCAACCTTCGCTGCCGTGCGCTTGGTCTTGGTGAAGATGATGGTCCTGCCGCGGCCGCGTGCCTGCAGGATGCGTGCCACTACCTCGGTCTTGTCCATGGCGTGAGCACGGTAGATGAGCTGGCGGATATCGCGCTTGGTCAAGCCCTCATCGTTCGGGTCGGCTGCCCGGATGTGGGTGGGCTGCGTCATGTACCGGCGGGCCATGGCGATAACCGGGCCGGGCATGGTGGCGGAGAAGAGCAGCGTCTGACGGACTGCGGGGGTGCCGGCGATCAGGGTCTCGACGTCCGGGAGGAAGCCCAGGTCCAGCATTTCGTCGGCTTCGTCGAGAATGACCATCTTGACGTTCTTGAGGCTCAGGTGCTTTTGCTTGTAGAGGTCGATCAGGCGCCCGGGCGTGCCCACGACGATTTCGACGCCCTTCTGCAGCGCATCGACCTGCGGCTCGTAGGCGCGTCCACCGTAAATGGTGGCGATACGGGCGTTCCGCTTGCGCGAGGCTGCCTGGAGGTCGTTGGCAACCTGTACGGCGAGTTCACGCGTGGGAACGATCACCAGGGCCTGGGGAGCGCCGGGAACAGCGAGCTTCTCAAAGCCTGCGTCGTCCCGGCCGACAACGCGCTGCAGGGCGGGGATACCGAAGCCCAGCGTCTTGCCGGTGCCGGTCTTTGCCTGGCCGATGATGTCGTGGCCGCTCAATGCGACCGGGAGGGTCATGGCCTGGATGGGGAAGGGGTGCGTGATACCGGCGTCGGCCAAGGACTCGACGATGTCGGCGCGGACGTTGAAGTCCGCAAACGACTTTTCCTCGATCTCGTGGGGCGTCTCATCCGAGATGATCGTTTCCTCGGGTTCGATGGATTCAGTTCCGGTGGAGTCCGTCAGGACTTCATGGGTGTGCAATTCACTCACAGGGAGTTTCCTTATTCATTTGGGCATTGGCGCTGCATGCTCAACGGGGGCGGCGGAGCCGTACCGGAGCAGAACGGGCGCGCAAGCAAGTCCAGTGGAAGCCGATCGCGGGCTATCTAAGTACTGGCACTGGTGACCAGTTGGTACATCTCAAGATCGCGTAGGGGCGGGCTTGTTGAGTTCAAAAATTAACTGAATCAACGACCGGGCATCCATTACTACAGGGCCAGTCTATCCTCTGGGAGCCATAAAGCCCGGATCGTCGCGTGATGCGCGTCAGTTCAGAAGCTCGAACCTGATTTCACGGCTGGCGATTTCCGCCCTGACGAGACGCACCCTGACCTTGGTGCCGGACTCAAGTTCGCCGTCACACCTTGCGGTGACGGCAGGTTCTGCGATCTGGACGATACCGGACGGTCCACTGCCGTTTCCGTTGCCCTTGCCTGTGCCATTGCCGTTGTTGCTGTTTCCGTTGCCGTTCTGCGGCTTGGAACCGGAAATCACTACGGCGTCGAACTCCTGGCCTACGTGGTTGGCCACCAGTGCTGCTTCCACCGTGTCCAAGGCAGCGCGTTCAAGCCGTCCGGCCAATTGGTCGGACGCGCCCATGATCTCGGGCAAGGAGGGCAACGCCTCGCGGACCCAGCGCGGAATTTCCCTGTTGTTGCACAGGGCATCGCAGATCACCAGGACGAACCGGTCGATGAGCCGCCGCAGCGGAGCCGTGGTGTGGGCATAGGGCGCGCCGATGGCTGCCTGGATCACCGTCTCCGGCACTTCGCCGTCGAACGGGGTGTATCCGGCACCCCTGAACAACATCCCGGCGGAGTGCAGGATGGCGAGCTGCTTGGGATCGGAGGCGTCCAGGGTCCGAAGGTACTCTCCGTAGGTGACCTGGCCGTCCCACGGTTTGCCCAAGGCCACGGTTTGCCGCTTGAAGTGCTGCAAGGACCTCTCATCGGGGGCGGGCATGGTCCGCAGGATGCCGACTTTTCCGTCCAGCATGAGCCGGGCCGCGGCCATGCCCGTCATGAGGGAGATCTGCGCGTTCCAGTCCTCCACCGGCAGTGACGGTGCTGCAACGATCCTGTACCCGCCGCCGTCGGTCGCCTGGACGATTTCCTGCTCGGGCATGTTGAGGCTTGCCCCACCACGGAGTCTCTCAAGTTCGACCCGTTTCAGTCCGACTTCCTTGAGGAGCTGCAGTACGGGCGGTGCCGAGCCGTCGTCGATCTGTTGCTGGGCTCCTTTATAGCTGAGTTTGGCGCGGCTGCGGACCGTGGCACGGGCGACGGAAACATTGACCACTTCCGCGTTGGCATCGAGGTCGAAGTCCCAGACGAACGCACCGCAGTCCTGATCGGCGAGCAGGCTGCCTGCGTTTTCGCTGATGATCTCCGGGTGCAAGGGGATGCGGCCGTCCGGAGCGTAGAACGTCTGGCCGCGGTGCCGGGTTTCGGCATCCAGCGCCCCGCCGGGAGCCACGAAAGACGGCACGTCGGCGATCGCGTAGAGAACCTTGTACCCCTCGCCGGCGCGATCAATGAACAGGGCTTGGTCAAGGTCCGTTGACGTTGCGGGGTCGATGGTCAGGAAAGGGACGTGCTTGAGGTCGCGATCGGGCAGGCGGAGGGATTCGACGGCGTCCCGTGCCTCCCGGACGGCATCAACCGGATAGTCGCCGGGCAGCTCCAGCTCCGTCCGGAGGGCCGCGAAAGCCGCTGCGAGCTGGTCCGATGAGTCGTCGACGTTGGGCGCTATCCGATGATGTGACACGAAAATCAGGGTAGCCCGAAACCGGCAGATAGTCTTGGACGCTTCCGGCTCCAAGCGATGCTGTCAGTGCGGCGGATGGCCAGCTGTTGCTGGCCATTAGCTTCTTGGCGGCCCGGGGAGGCAGGCGGTGGGGCGGTCGACGGCAGCCATCAACACCCCCGTAGCCCATTTGGGCCTGTTACCGTCTAAGGTATAAAGACGGTAACAAGGAAGGGGCAAGCTATGAGCGATTGGTCGCTACCCGAGCGGTTCGACGTCGGCGACGGTACGGTGCGATGGAACTCGGTCGGCGAGGGCCCGGCTCTCGTTCTGATGCACGGCACACCCTTCTCGTCGTACATCTGGAGAGACATCGCCCCGGTGCTTGCTCGTGATCACCGGGTCTACGTCTGGGACATGCTCGGATTCGGACAGTCGACCCGCAACGCGCCGGACGTGAGCCTCCGGCAGCAGGCGACGATCTTCGTCGAACTCCTCGAGCACTGGGGGGTCTCAGCGCCTCGGGTCGTGGCGCACGACGTCGGCGGCGCGGTCGCGCTGCGGGCGACGCTCCTGCACGACGTGAACTTCGAGTCGCTCACGCTCATCGATGCCGCGACGGTGAGTGGGTGGGGCGCCGGCGGGTTCTTCCAAACCGTCCACCAGCACCCCGAGGCCTTCGAGGCGCTCCCCGACTGGGCTAGCGCTGCCCTGATCGACGCCAAGATCCGGTCCGGCAGTCACGTGGGTCTGCGTGCAGACGCCCTGGCTTCGTACACGGGCCAGTGGGCGGGTGCGGAAGGGGCACGGGCGTTCTACCGGCAGTACACCCAAGGCGGCGAGGAGAACACCGACGAGCTACAGGATCGACTCCGGCTGTTGGACATCCCGATCCACGTGGTCTGGGGCTCGGAAGATGCGTGGCTGGGTGTCGACTACGCCCATCGGCTCGTCACGGCGCTTCCGGATCACGCGCGGTTCTCGATCATCGAGGGAGCCGGGCACATGGTGCCGGAGGATCGGCCCGGCGAACTCCTCAGGCTGCTGAGCGCGTGAACGCCGTGCAGTCCGCCGTGCCCGAGGAGCTGCGTGTCGTCGTGGAGTTTTGCAACAGCGCCACACTGCTGCACGGCACCGACGCCCTGGCGACCATCCGTGACGGGCGGGAGTGGCTGGTCCGGCATGGATGGGACGGGGAGCCCACGCTCGAGCATCTCATCTCGTTGCGCGACGCCCGCGAGGTCATGCGCGCGTTCCTGGCCGACCGTACCGACACGGCAGCGCGATCCGCCCTGAACCAGCTCGCTCAGGAGCACTGGGCAGGCCCCCACGTCGACGACGACGGGCGGCTCGCGCTGACCCCGTCGGCCGCCCTGCCGGTCTCGCCGGCAGGAGCAGCGGTCGGGGCGCTCCTGCTCCACGGCTTGACCGGCTCGGGGCAGCGGCTCAGGACCTGCGCGTCGGAAGCGTGCAGGTGGGTGTTCTACGACAGTTCACGGTCCAGGACCCGGACCTGGTGCGACATGAACACGTGCGGGGCGCGGAGCAAGATGCGCCAGTACCGCGATCGGCTCACCTGAATCTGATCCGATCCGGTGGGTGGGCTGCGGCATCTGCAAGCCCCGACTCACCCTGTCGCCACAACCTGCCGATACCGCGACGGTCTGCGTGCCTGGGACTGTTGTTTGGAGAACCGTTACGCGGCGGCGTCCAGGGCTTCGAGCAGCGACTTGGCTGCCGCCGTCGGATCTTCCGCCTCGGTAATGGCGCGAACGACGACGATACGGCTGGCGCCCGCAGCGAGCACCTGCTCGACGTTGCCGAGATCGATTCCGCCGATCGCAAACCACGGCACCTCCACGGCGCCTCCGGTGGTCTCCTCCGCACGCTTGATCGCTTCCGCGGCATATGTGACCAGGCCGGTTCCCACCGCCTCACGGCCGGGTTTGGTGGGGGTCGCCCAGACGGGACCAACGCAGAAATAGTCCAGTCCAGGCTCGCACGGCGAAGCCGTGATCGCGGCATTTACCTGCTCAGGTGTATGGGTGGAGAGACCAATCGAAGCGGGGCGGGGAAGGAAGGTGCGGGCAATCTCCAGCGGGAGGTCCTTCTGGCCCACATGGAACACCGGAGCCCCGGAAACACTGGCAATATCCGCCCGGTCGTTGACCGCCCAGAGCCGCCCGTGCCGTTCTGCGACGCCACGCAGGATCGCCAGCAATTCCAATTCCTCGGCGGCTTCGATCGTCTTGTCACGGAGTTGGATGATGTCCACCCCGCCCTGGAACGCGGCGTCGGCAAAGTCTTCGAAATCGCCTTGGCGCTTGCGCGCATCAGTGCACAGGTAGAGGCGGGCGCTGGCGAGGGCAGAGTGCTGGGTCATGGAATCCACAGTAGTTCCTCTAAACTGGGCACGTACTGCGGGAGCCGTGACCTACGTCTTTATGACCGTCCGGCTGAGAGGGCTTCAGAGCCGACCGCTTGACCTGATCCGGCTAGTACCGGCGTAGGGAAGGAAACAGATGGCAGAAGCCATTCACGCGGATGTTGCCGTTATCGGCGGAGGCGTCATCGGACTGGGCATCGCCCACCAGGCTCGGAAGCTGGGCCGCTCCGTAGCACTCATCGATCCGGCACCCGCCACCGGTGCGACATTTGCTGCTGCCGGAATGTTGGCGCCCGTGAGCGAGCTGCACTACCAGGAAGAAGACCTCCTGGAGCTCATGCTCGAGTCATCCCGGTTGTGGCCTTCGTTTGCCGGCGGCCTTCACCGGCCTGTGGAAGATACCGGATACCGCACGACGCCGACCCTCGCCGTGGGTGCCGATGCCGCCGACCGCCGCGCGCTCGCGGACCTTCGCACCGTCCAGCTCGCGGCGGGCCTGGGGGTCGAACCGTTGCCGTTGCGGACCGCCAGGGAACGCGAACCGCTCCTTAGCCCGCAAATTTCCTGTGCCTTTGATATACCCGCCGATCACCAGGTGGATCCACGGAAGCTGGCGGAGTGCCTCATGGCAGGGCTGGCCGCGCATTCATCCGGCGATGGCACGTGGGTAGGCGGCGCCAGGGAAGGATTTGCCGTTGCAGAGTCCGCGCACGGCCTGTTGTGGGACGGGGACCAGGTAGCCGGAGTGGAGCTCGAATCCGGCAAATCCGTCGTGGCCGGCGAAACCGTGGTGGCCAACGGGCTGGGCGCCCCCGCGCTCGCCGGCCTTCCTGAGGGTCTTGAACTTCCGGTCAGGCCGGTCTACGGGGACATCCTCAGGCTTCGGGTCCCCGCGCACCTCCAACCGCTGCTCACTGCCACTGTTCGTGGCATGGTCCGCGGGGTGCCCGTTTACATCGTTCCCAGGGACGACGGAACCGTAGTCATCGGAGCTACCCAACGGGAGGACGGCTTGTCGGCGGCCTCCAACGCAGTCTCTGCCGGCGGGGTTTACCAGCTCCTTAGGGACGCCCAGGTATTGGTTCCCGCGGTGGCCGAACTTGAACTCCTGGAAGCAACTGCGCGCGCCAGGCCAGGGACTCCGGATAACGCTCCGTTGCTGGGCCGCGTAGCCGGTTCAAGCGGGGACATCGCAGGCCTGGTGGTGGCCACCGGGTTCTTCCGGCATGGCGTCCTCCTGACCCCCGCGGCCGCCATGATCGTGGGGGAGCTGCTCACCGGTTCCCCTGATCCCCGCTGGTCCATCTTCCGGCCCGACCGTTTCAGTGCAACCGCGCGTCGCTCTCAACTCCACAGCAAGGAAACAGTATGAACATCAAACTCAACGGCGCCGTCCGCCAGGTGCCCGCCGACGCCTCCGTCAGCACGCTCGTCACGGCCGTCACCGGCCGCGTACTCGACCACCGTGGACAGGCGGCCGACGGCGGGAAGCTGGGTGTCGCCGTCGCCCGCAATTCCGAGGTGGTGCCGCGCAGCCAGTGGGCGGCTACTCCGCTGGCCGACGGCGATGAACTCGAACTCGTTACCGCAGTACAGGGAGGCTGAACCATGACCACAGCAAGCACCGAAATCCGTACTGACGCCTTGGTGATCGACGGCGTCGAATTCGGGTCCCGCCTGATCATGGGAACGGGAGGTGCGCCGAGCCTGGACGGGCTCGGAGCCGCGCTCCTGGCATCCGGAACCGAGCTCACCACCGTGGCCATGCGACGCTATTCGCCGGCCGAAACCGGTTCGCTGTTCCAGCTGCTGGTGGACAACAACATCCGGGTCCTCCCGAACACCGCAGGCTGTTTCACGGCGAAGGACGCCGTGATGACGGCGGAACTGGCACGCGAGGCGCTGGAGACCGACTGGGTCAAGCTGGAAGTCATCGCGGACGAGCACACGCTGCTCCCTGACGCTGTTGAACTGGTGGACGCCACCGAGCAATTGGTGAACCGCGGCTTCAAAGTGTTCGCCTACACCAACGACGATCCCGTGCTTGCCCTCCGCCTCGAGAACCTCGGCGCCACGGCAGTCATGCCGCTGGGCTCGCCCATCGGGACCGGCCTGGGCATCCTGAACCCGCACAACATAGAACTCATCGTGTCCCGGGCCTCCGTGCCGGTGGTGCTGGACGCCGGGATCGGAACAGCTTCCGACGCCGCACTTGCCATGGAACTGGGCTGTGACGCGGTCCTGCTGGCGACCGCAGTGACCCGCGCGCAGAACCCTGTGCAGATGGGTCAAGCCTTCAAACACGCCGTCATCGCCGGTAGGCTGGCCAAACAGGCAGGCCGGATTCCGCGTCGTGAGCACGCCTTGGCGTCCTCGGCCATGGAAGGCCGGGCGGAGTTCCTCTAAAGCCGGGTTTCTCCCGGGCCGGGTTCCCCGCAACGAAGGAGCAACCATGGTTAACAGGAAAGAACCGGTGCCCCCGGCAGCGGTCGAAGCCGCTCTCAAGGACCTCCCGGGGTGGAAGCTCCAAAACGGCCTCGTAACCGTTTACAAGACGTCGACGGCGGCCGAGGCTTTGGCCCTCATCGCGGCCATTGGACAGATCGCCGAAGAGCAGAACCACCATCCGGATCTTGACTGGCGGTACAACAGGGTCTTCCTGCGTTACGTGTCCCATGACGCCGGCGGACAGGTAACCCAACGCGACCTTGCTGCTGCCGCCTCCGTAAGTGAGGCAGCATCGGCCACGGGTGCCCTCGCTGAGCCGGGTCGCTATCCGGGCGCCGAGGGCCCTTAAACAGCAGTGACCATCACCCGTGGGTGATGGTCACTGCTGTTTTTCGAGCCTAGAGCCGCAGGGCCTTGGTCAGCGCCTCAGTATCATGCTTGGTGCGGGTCCGTCCCAGATAGACCACAATGCCCGCTGCCGCTGCACTTCCGAGCACGATTGGCAGGACCCAGGGGATCCATGTCGCGCCCGGCTGGTAGCCCAGTCCGGCACTGATGAAAGCAATCCAGCTCAGGGTGCCAACAGCGGCCGCAATGCCTGCGGGCAATGCAATCCCGTACCTGCTGTGCCGCTTATCGGTGGCCCACACGATGAAACCGGCAGCAACGGTGGCCAGAACCACGATGACAAGTGAAAGCATGAGACTCCTTAGCGGACGAAGGCGGGACGGTGAACGCTAGAGGGCGCCGAAGCCGACCCGGCGGACTTCCTCGGCGCCGATTTCCACGTATCCCAGCACGTTGCCCGGAACGATGACCTGGCGGCCTTTCTCATCGGTAAGCCGCAGTTCCGAGCCCTTGGACACGGCCTCGGCCACGATCTTGGCTACGGCGTCAGCGTCCAGGGCGGATTCGAGCACAATTTCACGGCCAACGTTCTGAATGCCGATCTTTACTTCCACAGCAAGGCCTCCAAGCCAATCAAGTGTTAAGTCAGTCCTCTATTTGTAGCCTAGGACTCTTTGGGGAATCGACTGATTCCGCGCCAAGCTAAACGATAGATCAGATCGCTGGCGACATCGAGGTCCAGGTTTCCGTCCGTTTCAAGCCAATAACGGGCGCTGACCTGGGCCATTCCTGCCAGGCCGCGACCCAGGAGCTGGGCTTCGAGGGGCGGGAGTTTGGTGTCCTCGGCAATGACATGGGCGACGGCGTCGGCGAACGTCTTGTTGAACGTCTCCAGACGGGAGCTGACATCGGGATCGTTGATGAGGTCGGACTCAAACACAAGGCGGTGCGCCTGGTCGTCGTCCGCAATGAACCTGTAATAGGCGCGCATGACGGCCTTGACGCGCTCCTTGTTGTCCGTGGTGGAGTTCAGTGCACCGAGCATCAAATCCGTCAGGGTTGCCAGATGGCTGTCCAGGAGCGCCATGTACAGCTCGCGTTTGGACGGGAAGTGCTGGTAGAGCACCGGCTTGCTGACGTGCGCAGTTTCTGCGATCTCGTCCATTGCCGCGCCGTGGAAGCCGTTGGAGACGAAGACTTCCAAGGCGGCGTTCAGCAGCTGTGCCCGGCGTTCGTCCCGCGGCAACCTTGGTGAACGAGGTGAACCGGTCCGTTCCTGCTTTGCGGGTGCCCCATCGTTTGCCCGTGTGCCGTCAGCCACAGTCTGCCGCCTTTCCTTTGCAGTTATGACCACTCTACCGGTGGGTAATATGACCGGGCGGCATCGGCAGGCATACATTGGGGTATGGCCTCAATTGTTGCTGCCCACTCCGCTGCGCCCACCGTCCTGCCGCCCCTTGTCGAACCGGCCGCCGAGCTCTCGCCGGCCGAGGTTGAGCGGTACTCACGGCATCTCATCATTCCGGAAATCGGAGCCGTGGGCCAACGCAGGCTCAAGAATGCGAAGGTTCTTGTCATTGGCGCAGGAGGCCTTGGCTCGCCCGCCCTGCTTTACCTGGCCGCCGCCGGCGTGGGAACGCTGGGGATCGTCGACGACGACGACGTCGACCTCAGCAACCTCCAGCGCCAGGTCATCCACGGAGTCAAGGATGTAGGCACCCCCAAGATCGAATCGGCCCGCCGTGCAATCGCGGAGCTGAACCCCCTGGTCAACGTGGTCCTTCACAACATCCGCCTGGACTCCTCCAACGCATTGGAACTCTTCGCGCAGTACGACCTCATCCTTGACGGCGCGGACAACTTCGCAACCCGGTACCTGGTCAATGACGCTGCTGCGATCCTTGGCAAGCCCTACGTGTGGGGTTCCATCTTCCGTTTCGATGGCCAGGTCAGCGTTTTCTGGGCCCAGCACGGACCCAGCTACAGGGATCTCTACCCCGAGGCCCCTCCGGCAGGCTCCGTGCCGTCCTGCGGTGAGGGCGGCGTTTTCGGCATGTTGTGCGCGGCGGTCGGCTCGCTCATGGTGACAGAAGCCGTAAAGCTGATTACCGGCGTCGGACGTTCCTTGCTTGGCAGGGTGGCGCTGTTCGACGCCCTTGGCGGCAGCTGGCGCGAGATCAAGGTGTCCAAGGACCCGGAAGCCGAGCCCATCACGGAACTGACCGACTACGAGGCATTCTGTGGTGTGACACCCGCTGCCGCCACGGACCAGGACCACACCGTGACCGCGACCGAACTTGCCCGGATGCTGGCCGAGCGCGAAGCGGGGGAGCGGGACTTTGAGCTCGTCGACGTCCGCGAATCCGGAGAGCACAGCATTGTGAGCATCGACGGTTCGGTGCTCATTCCGCAGGGCCGGATCCTGTCCGGCGAGGCGTGGGTGGAACTTCCGCAGGACAAGGACATCGTTTTCCACTGCAAGGCGGGCACGCGCTCGGCAACGGTGCTGGAAGCCGCACAGAAGGCCGGCTACAGCCGCGTCAAGCACCTCGACGGCGGTATTCTCGCCTGGGTGCGGCAGGTGGAGCCCGCCAAGCCCGTGTACTGACCATTGCCCGTATCCCGGCTTCTCTGGGAAGCTCAAGCATGAGCGAAGAACGGACACAAACAGAACAGCGGCCCCTCGGCTCCGGGTTTGGACACGGAACCACGGCCATGGAGGTCATCGACGGAATCAACCTGCGCGGCAAGTCCGCCATCGTCACGGGTGGCTATTCCGGGCTTGGGCTGGAGACTGTGCGTGCCTTGGTCGCGGCAGGGGCAGAGGTGACAGTACCCGCCAGGCGCCTGGAGCACGCCCGTTCTGTACTGGCGGACGCTGGCCTGTCCGCGGACGTCCAGGTGGAGCACATGGACCTTGCCGACCAGGACAGCGTCAAGGACTTCGCCGCGCGATACCTGGCTGACCACAACAAGCTGGACATCCTGATCAACAACGCTGCCATCATGGCCAGCCCGGAACAACGGGTCGGGCCGGGATGGGAAGCCCAGTTCGCGACGAACCACCTGGGGCACTACACGCTGGTGAATCTGTTGTGGCCGGCGTTGGTGGCCTCAGGCGGTGCGCGCGTCGTGTCGTTGTCTTCCACAGGCCACAAGCTCTCTCCGGTCCGGTTCGACGACTTCAACTTCAGCACTTCCTATGACAAATGGCAGGCCTATGGCCAGGCCAAGACTGCCAATTCCCTCTTGGCGGTGGAACTCGACCACCTCGGCCGAGGCTCTGGCGTACGGGCCTTCGCGGTCCACCCCGGTGGCATCATGACCGAGTTGCAGCGGCACCTGCCCAAGGAAGAAATGGTGGCAGCGGGCTGGATGGATGCAGAAGGCAACGTCCGCGAAGGATTCAAGACCCCTGAACAAGGTGCGGCGACGTCCGTGTGGGCTGCCACCTCGGAGGCCCTCAATGGCAAGGGTGGCGTCTACTGCGAAGACTGCGATATAGCCAAACCCACTGACAAGGAGTCTCCCTTGGCCCGCTACCAGGGAGTGGACGCCCACGCCGTCGACAAGGCGGACGCAAAGAAGCTTTGGGCGTTGTCGGCAGAGCTGACGGGGATAAACGCTTTCGCGTAGGCCGGGTGTGGCTCAGGCGCTTTCAGAACGTAGCTGGTCGTGGTCCACGGGGCATTCCGTGGCCGCGGCCGCTGCCTGCGGTTGCTCCACCTGGATGCCGTACAGGGCCTCAAGGGCTGCGACGTAATCGTCTTGCTGGCCGTTGGCCGCGAGCTCGCGGGCTCGGACCGTGGGGATGTGGAGGAGCTGCTTGACCATGCGCCGAAGGGCGAACTCCACCTCCTCGGCGGCAGCGGTGCAGCCGTGCCGGGCGCGTACCTTCTCCATCTCGGCGTCCAGGACGTTCATGGTGTGGCGGCGCAACGCGACAATGGCTGTGTCGACGGAACGGGCTTCGCGTTCGGACTCGAAGGAGGCGGCAGCGCCTGTGACGATTGCGCTGGCTTGGGACAGCGACTCCGCCTGCTCCTGTGGTGCGGCGAGCCGAACCGACTCAAGGGTCAGCAATTCGACGCCTTCCAGTTCACCAACTGCGGGATCAAAATCGTGGGTGAGGGCAAGGTCGATGGCAATCAACGGCTTGCCCGAGTTGGCGCGGACACGCTCAAGGTCCGCGGCTTCGACCCGGTTGTCAGAGCCACTGCAGCCGATCATGACGTCGGCGGCGGCCACAGCAGCGGGGAGCGTGTCGGCGTCGAGCGCGTTGCCGCCGCGGGTGGCGACGAAAGCTTCGGCGCGGCCGGAAGAAGAATAGACGGAGATGTCCGTGCAGCCGCGTTCCCGCAGGAGGGACATGGTGGCACCGGCATAGGCGCCCGTTCCGAAGACCACGACTTTCTTGGTGGACCAGTCGTCATTCTCGGCAAGGTCCGTCGCGAGGTCCAAGGCCACGGAGACGATGGACAGGCCGCGGGAACCGAGGGCGGTCTGTGCGCCAACGTCCTTGGCTGTCTTGGATGCAGCCTGGAAGAGCCGAACAAGCCCGGAGCTCGCTGTCCCTTCCTGCTGGGCTGTGATGAGTGCCCGGCGTACTTGGCCGGCGATTTCACGCTCACCCACCACGGCAGAGTCCAACCCGGCGCTTACAGCGAAGAGGTGGCGGGTGACCTCGGGACCTGTGTGGGTAGCGAAGGAGCGCGAGACGAGTTGTTCGTTGAGTCCGCTGAGCTCGCTGATCTGGGAAACGAGGGCGGAACGGGCTGCTTCGAGGTCAGCCCCGTTGGCCGTTTCGCCGTAAACCTCGTAGCGGTTGCAGGTGGCGAGTACCACCGCTCCGGACACCACGGGGGAATCAGTCAGGGCTGCCGAGGCAAGCCCAGAGGAACCGTTGCTCAACTGAGCGACGGTTTCGAGGTCGATGTCGGCGTGTGTAGCCACCAATGAGAAAAGAACCACAGCACCCCAATCATAGCTTTTTCGTAGCCCGGTAGAACAATATGGCGCCGTGGGGATCCCCACGGAGGCCGGTGATCCGCGACACAACTGCCTTCGCCGGGCTGACGTGACAGTTTGTCGTTATCTTTTGTCCCGGATTTTCGGCACAATCAAAGGCATGACTTCTAGCACGGCAGCATCCAAGAGTACGGCCTCCAACTCCCCGGCGGGTAGCCTCGACGCCAACCACCCGCTGAAGGACGGCCGGACCTCGGACTCACCGTTGATCACGGCCTACCGTGGCGGCAAGCCCTCACGCAGGCCGGTGTGGTTCATGCGCCAGGCGGGCCGTTCCCTGCCCGAATACCTCAAGGTCCGCGAGGGCGTTGCAATGCTGGATTCGTGCTTGAGGCCGGAGCTGGCATCCGAAATCACGCTTCAGCCCGTTCGTCGCCACGACGTCGATGCCGCCATCTTCTTCTCGGACATCGTCATCCCCTTGAAGCTGGCAGGGGTCGGCGTGGACATCGTTCCGGGCGTTGGTCCGGTCCTGGACAAGCCGGTGCGAACCGCGGAGGATGTCGCTGCTCTTCCCAAGCTGACGTGGGAAGCCCTGGAGCCCATCCGCGAAGCCGTCCGCCTTACTGTTGCCGAGCTCGGCACGACGCCGCTCATCGGATTTGCCGGCGCCCCGTTCACGCTTGCCGCCTACATGGTTGAGGGCAAGCCTTCCCGCGACCACCTGGGCCCGCGGACCATGATGCACGCCGACCCTGAGACCTGGACCGCGCTGGCCAACTGGGCTGCCGACGCGTCCGGACTGTTCCTCCAGGCACAGCTCGAAGCGGGTGCTTCCGCAGGCCAGCTCTTCGACTCCTGGGCCGGTTCCTTGGGTCTGGCCGACTACACCAAGTACGTTGCGCCGGCTTCGACCCGTGCGCTGGACCACGTCCGCGGGCTTGGTGCGCCGTTGATCCATTTCGGAACCGGAACCTCCGAGCTCCTGGTCGCCATGCGTGATGTCGGCGTGGATGTTGTCGGCGTCGATTACCGACTGCCCCTGGATGAAGCCAACCGGCGCCTGGGCGGGACGGTTCCATTGCAGGGCAACATCGATCCCGCGCTGCTTTCGGCACCCTGGGAAGTGCTGGAGGCGCACGTCCGGGAAGTCATCGCTGCCGGCGCCGGCGCCCCTGCGCACGTGCTCAACCTTGGCCATGGAGTACCGCCGGAAACCGATCCCACCGTGCTTACCCGCGTTGTGGAGCTCATCCACTCGATCCCCGCCAAGTAGGGCACGTGCGCGGCGGACACTCAACGCCCAAACAACTCGCGCCGGAAGCCAGGGCAGTGGTGGTGGGCGGCGGAATCTCGGGGCTCCTCGCAGCGCGGGAACTGGCCATGGCCGGCACTTCCGTCACCGTGCTGGAAGCGACCGGAGCGTGGGGAGGCTGCGTCGGGGGCCACGTAGTCGCCGGTCTGCACCTGGACAGCGGAGCGGAGTCCTTCGCCACGCGGTCTCCGGCGGTGGCCGACCTCGCGCGTGAACTCGGCCTGGCGGAACAGATCGTGGCTCCCCACCCGGGAGGGGCCTGGGTACAGCTGCCTGACGGTCCGCAGGAACTGCCCAAAACAGGTGTGCTGGGAATTCCCGCGAATCCGTGGGACCCGGAAGTCCGGCGTTCACTGGGATTCGTGGGAGCAGTGCGAGCTTCCCTTGACCGTTGGCTGCCGGCATCGGTGGGGACATCCTCCGAGGTCACCAGCGTCGCTTCGCTGGTCGCCGCCCGGATGGGCAAGAAAGTACTTGACCGGCTTGTCTCGCCCGTGGTGGGCGGTGTCCATTCGGCCGATCCTGCTCTCCTGGACGTTGATATGGTCGCGCCGGGACTTCGGGCGGGTCTGCGCAAACACGGTTCGCTTGCCGCAGCGGTAGCCGCGCAGCGGAAATCCGGCATCGCGAAAACCGGCAGCGGCCGGTCCGGTAGCGGTCCGGCGAAGGCGGGCTCCGCCGTCGCCGGCCTTATAGGTGGCATGAACACCCTGGTGACCGCGCTGGTAGCCGACCTCCGGGAACGGGATGTGGACCTGGTGCTCGACAAGCGCGCCGAGGACGTGATGAAAACCCGCGCCGGCTGGCGGGTCACCGCCGGAGGTTCGACGTACGACGCCGATCGCCTGGTCGTTGCGCTGGACGGTCCGGCCGCCGTTGGGCTTCTGGAGAAGTCCTTGCCTGAGTTGGCCGCCTTGCGTCCCGCTCCCGGACCGCTGGTGAGCCTGGTGACCCTGGTTGTGGATCTGCCGGAGCTGGATAGTCGTCCGCGCGGGACCGGCATCCTCGTGGCGCCGCAAACCCCCGGGATCAAGGCCAAAGCGCTGACCCACGCCACGGCAAAGTGGGATTGGCTGGCCGAAGAAGCAGGGCCGGGCACGCATGTCCTGCGTCTTTCCTATGGCCGGCGCGAGGAAGCCGGCGGGGGAGCGGACCTTGTTCTGGATGACGAATCCCTCCTGGCTGCATCCTTGGCGGACGCCTCGGCCCTGCTGACGGTGCCGGTGACCAGTGCAGACGTCGTTGATTGGGATGTCGTGCGGTGGGCTGGGGCGTTGCCTTTTGCCGCCGTCGGTCATAAACAGCGCGTAGCCCAGGTCCGGGAGGCTTGTGCCGCAGCCGACGGCCTGGTGGTCGTCGGCGGTTGGTTGGCCGGGAATGGCCTGGCTGCGGTGGTGGCGGACACGCGGCGCCAGCTCGCCCAAGGAAGCGCGGAAGAACCTTCGTTTCCGTGATTTGCGTCACTTCTACGGCTTGTAGAACTGATCCGTTTCGACTTAGCGGCTGGCACGGGGCAAACTTGAACCATGAGCCACACTTCTGTCGAATCTGTCACTAAAACTGCTGAAACCGAAGAGCAGTTCTTTACGCTCTGGACTGTATTCAAACGCTCGGCCGACGTCCTGCGCAGCGGCGATGCTGCCCAGGAATTTGAAGCCCTGGTCGAAAAACTTGCCGCCGACGGCGTAGTCCTGCGCGGCAGCTACGACGTCTCGGCCATGCGCTCGGACGCCGACATCATGGTGTGGCTCCATGGAGCCAAGCCGGAGGACCTGCAGGCCGCCGTCCGCTCCATCCGCCGCAGCAAACTCTTCGCCGGAACCGAGATCGTCTGGTCCGCCATGGGCGTGCACCGCGAAGCCGAATTCTCCAAGAGCCACGTCCCCGCTTACGCCCGCGGGGTTGAGCCCAGCACCTGGCTCTGTGTCTACCCGTTCGTCCGTTCCTACGAGTGGTACATCCTGCCCGCCGAAGAACGTGGCGCCATGCTGCGGGAGCACGGCATGCTGGGCCGGGAATTCCCCCAGGTCATCTCCAACACGGTCTCCTCCTTCGCGCTGGGTGACTGGGAGTGGATACTCGGCCTCGAAGCACCTGAACTCGTAGACCTCGTGGACCTCATGCGCCACCTCCGCGCAACTGACGCCCGCAACCACGTCCGCGAAGAAATTCCGTTCTACACCGGCCGCCGCGTCACCGCAGCGGAGATTGCAGAGGTCCTGGCATGAGCACGCCCGTTATCTCCACCGACCTGAACGAAGTGACCGAACGTGGTCGCCAGGAACCCCGAAACTACGATGCCGTATTGCTCGCATCCTTTGGTGGTCCCGAAGGCCAGGAAGATGTCATTCCCTTCCTGCGCAACGTGACCCGGGGACGCGGAATCCCCGACGAGCGGCTCGAAGAGGTTTCCCACCACTACCGCGCTTTCGGTGGCATCAGCCCCATCAACCAGCAGAACCGTGAGCTGAAAGCCGCCATCGAGGCTGAACTGGCCAACCGCGGTATCGAACTGCCGGTCCTGTGGGGGAACCGCAACTGGGACCCGTACATCGCGCCGGTCCTGCAGGACGCCTACGACGCCGGTCATCGCCGTATCCTGATGCTCACCACCAGCATCTACTCCTGCTACTCCAGCTGCCGCCAGTACCGTGAAGACATCGGCATTGCGCTGACGGAGACAGGTTTGGACGGCAAGCTCCAGGTGGACAAGATCCGCCAGTACTTCGACCACCCTGGCGTGGTCCAGCCCTTCCTTGAGGGGACTGCCGCCGGCTTGGAAGAGATCCGGGGAAAGCTCGCCGCTGCCGGGGAAGCCGACCCGGACTCGAAGATCCGCGTCCTTTTCGCCACGCACTCCATCCCCACGCGTGACGCCGAGGCCGCCGGCCGCTCCGAGGACGAGCCCCGCGAATTCGCCGAGGGCTCCGCATACGCCGCCCAGCACCTGGCCAACGCCAAAGCCATCATGGATGTCGTGGCACCCAACGTCGCCTGGGATCTTGTGTACCAGTCACGCTCCGGTGCACCGCACATTCCGTGGTTGGAGCCGGACATCAACGACCACCTTGAGGAGATTGCGCCCCAGGGCGTCCGCGGTGTAGTCATTGTTCCCCTCGGTTTCGTGAGCGACCACATGGAAGTTGCCTGGGACCTGGACACCGAAGCACTGGAAACCTGCAAGAACCTGGACATTGCGGCAACCCGTGTTCCCACACCGGGCACGCACGCCGCCTTCGTTTCGGGACTCGTGGACCTCATCTGCGAACGGACCGTGGACAACAACATCGCAGACCGTCCGCATGTCACGGACCTGGGCCCTTGGTACGACGTGTGCCGGCCTAACTGCTGCGAGAATTTCCGCGGGGCCAAGCCCGTCATTTCCGAAGCCGGAACCACGATCGGAACCCGCCACGACCCCTATCCAGCGTCGGAGGCAGCCAAGTGACCGTGCGCATCGGCACCAGGGCGAGCAAGCTGGCCCTGACGCAGACGCAGCAAACCGCCGACAAACTGGCTGCGGTTGGCGGCTTCCCGGTGGAGCTTGTGCACATCAGGACCGAGGGCGACGTCAAGACCGGGTCCCTGTCCCAAATGGGTGGCACCGGCGTCTTTGTTGCCGCGCTGCGTGATGCTTTGCTGGCCAACAGCTGCGATGTTGCCGTCCATTCCTTGAAGGACCTGCCCACTGGCGCTGCAGTAGGCCTGACCATCGCCGCCACGCCGCAACGCGTGGACGTCCGGGATGTCCTGTGTGCCCGCGATGGCATGACGCTCGCTCAATTGCCTGGAGGCGCCAAAGTAGGCACCGGGTCTCCCCGCCGCGCAGCGCAACTCCGGGCCGCCCGCCCGGATATTGAGGTGCTGGATATCCGCGGCAACGTTGATACCCGCCTGGGCCGCGTGCCGGGACTTCCCGGAAATCCGACGGATGAGGTTGTCCCCGGCAAAACGTGCGACCTCGATGCCGTCGTGCTGGCGGCCGCCGGCCTGGAACGCATCGACCGGCTGGACTCGGTGAGCGAGTTCTTCGAGACGGACGTGATGCTGCCTGCACCCGGACAGGGCGCACTGGCCATCGAATGCCGCACGGACGACGCCCCCCGGCGGGCTGGCAACACCGAGGGTTCCAACGGCGTGCTCGCACAGGCCCTGGCGGCATTGAACGACGACGACACCCGTCTTGCCGTGACAGCGGAACGTGCCGTGTTGGCCCGGCTCGAGGCCGGCTGCGCAGCTCCTGTTGGCGCCTATGCCTTCCGAAAAGGCAGCATGCTGCACCTGGAGGCCGTGGTATGCGCCGTTGACGGCACCAAGACGGTCCGCGAGAAGAAGGCTACCGACGGCTTGACCGAAGTGGGAGCTACGTTGCTGGGCATTGAAGTTGCTGAGCTTCTCCTGGCTGCGGGTGCCGCGGAGATCGCGGATCTTGCAGCGTCCTGAGTCAGCAAACCCCTGGCCCGAAATCCCGGACCCGTTAAACCCAGGCCCGGGAAAACCAGCAGTGCTGGCCGGTCGGCGCATCCTGATCACCAGGAGCGCGGACCGGGCCCAGCCGCTGGCGGACGCCCTGGGCGACCGTGGCGCGGAGCCGCTGGTGCTGCCGTTGATCGATTTCGAACAGGCACGTGACCAATCCGAACTCGACACCGGTCTGGACAGGCTTTCTGCCGGTGGCTTCGACTGGCTGGTCATCAGCAGCATCACCACGGTGCGGGTCTTGCTGGAAAAGGCAGCCGGGCGCGGCTTGGCCATCGCAGAGCTGCTGCCCGCCGGGACCAAAGTGGCCACCATTGGCCACTCATCCCGCCAGGTTTTGGAGTCCGTAGGGCTCGTCGTTGACTTGGCGCCGACTGACGTCCAGTCCGCCGAGGGGCTGTTGCAGGTGTGGGAACCAGCGTCGTCGCGGGTTTTCCTCCCACAGGCCGACATCGCAGCGCCAAGGCTGAGGGAGGGTCTGGCCGCGAAAGGAGCGGACGTCACCGCAGTTGTTGCCTACCACACGGTGGACTATCCGGCCCGCGAAGAAGTGCGCGTGACCGCGGAGGTTCCTGCCGCCGTCGTGAATTCAGACGCCGTGCACTCCACCCGAGTCATAGCGGCCGTCCTGGAACCCGCCGATGCCCGAAAGGCGATCGACGCCGGGACCGTGGACGCGGTTGTTGCTGCCTCGCCCAGTGCCGCACGGCGGATCGCCGCCTTGTTTCCGTCCTTGGGTACGTGCCGTTTCATCGCGATCGGACGCCCGACGGCGGCAGAAGCCTCGCGGCTCCACCTCACCGTGGCTGCTACAGCCAAAGAACCAACCCCGGACGGCATCGTGGCCGCCCTCGAATCTGTTTTCGCCAACGAAGGGAACCCGCAATGAGCTTTCCGAACCATCGTCCCCGCCGCTTGCGCACCACTGCCGCGATGCGCCGGCTCACAGCAGAAAACAGGTTGGCTCCGGCCGACCTGATCCTTCCGGCGTTCATTCGTGAAGGCCTCACGGAACCGAGCCCCATCAGCTCCATGCCCGGCGTCGTCCAGCACACCACCGATTCGTTGAAGCGCGCAGCCGCCGAAGCTGTGGAACTGGGCGTGGGCGGCATCATGCTGTTCGGCGTACCTGCGGTCCGCGATGCCCGGGGCACAGCCTCCCTCGATCCCGACGGCGTCCTGAACAAAGCCATCCGCGACGTCAAAGCCGAAGTCGGCGATGACCTGGTGATCATGGGCGATGTCTGCCTGGACGAATTCACCGATCACGGCCACTGCGGCGTGCTGGATGCCGAAGGCTACGTGGACAACGACGCCACCTTGGAGATCTACGGCCGGATGGCCGTAGCACAGGCGGAAGCAGGTGCGCACGTGCTGGGCCCGTCGGGCATGATGGACGGCCAAATCGCCGTCATCCGCCAGGCTCTGGAGGAATCAGGCAACAAGAACACAGCGGTGCTGGCTTACGCCGCCAAATACGCGTCCGCGTTCTACGGCCCGTTCCGTGAGGCTGTCGATTCCCAGCTCAAGGGCGACCGCCGGACCTACCAGATGGATGCGGCCAACCGCCGGGAGGCCATCCTGGAAGTGGAGCTGGACCTCGAAGAAGGCGCGGACATGGTCATGGTCAAGCCGGCCATGAGCTACCTGGACATCCTGGCTGACGTGGCTGCCATGAGCCCCGTGCCGGTCTCGGCCTACCAAATCTCGGGCGAGTACGCCATGATCGAAGCGGCTGCGGCCAACGGCTGGATCGACAGGCGCGGCGCCATTACCGAATCCGTGCTCGGGATCAAGCGTGCCGGAGCCGACACCGTCCTTACTTATTGGGCCTCCGAACTGGCAGGCTGGCTGAAGGAGTCCTGATGACATCCGTTTCCTCCGATCCCACGGCCCCGGTTGCGGCGGACCAGATACTGCTCGGCGTCAACACCTTCGGCGATGCGGGACTCGACGCCGACGGGAACCCCAAGGAGCACGCCCAAGTCCTGCGCGAACTGCTGGAGGAAGCAAAGCTGGCTGACGCCGTCGGAATCCATGCCTTTGGCGTGGGAGAACACCACCGCCGCGATTTCGCGGTGTCCGCGCCCGAGGTCTTCCTGGCCGCGGCAGCGGCGGTGACCTCACGCATCCGGCTGGGCTCCGCCGTGACCGTGCTCAGTTCGGATGACCCCATCCGCGTCTTCCAACGATTCGCCACTGTTGACGCGCTGTCCAACGGACGGGCAGAAGTGATGCTGGGGCGGGGCTCGTTCATAGAGTCCTTCCCGTTGTTCGGACTGGACCTGGCTGACTACGAGGTCCTTTTCGAAGAGAAGCTGGAACTCTTCGACAAAGTGCGGGCGCAGAAGCCCGTGCACTGGGAAGGGCGCACCAGGCCGAACGTCAACGGGCTGCAGGTGTACCCGAAGCTGCAGCACCACCTGCTGCCGGCCTGGATCGGCGTAGGCGGAACCCCTGAATCAGTGTTGCGCTGCGCCGAATACGGTTACCCCATCATCTTCGCGATCATCGGGGGAGAACCGCGCCGCTTTGCGCCCTTGGTCAACCTCTACCGCGAAGCCATGGCCAAGTACGGGCACCCCATGCGCCAGATCGCGACGCACTCACCGGGATTCATCGCCGATACCGACGAGGCCGCCCGCGAGGAGCTCTTTCCGCACTGGCTCGAACAGCGCAACCGGATCGGAGCCGAGCGTGGTTGGGGTCCGGGAAACCGTGGCGAATTTGATGCCATGTGCGGCCCTGAAGGTGCGCTCTACGTTGGCTCGCCGGAAACCGTGGCGCAGAAAATCGCCCTGCTCAAGCGGAACCTGGGCGTGGATCGCTTTGACCTGAAGTACAGCAACGGGACGTTGCCCCACCAATCCATGATGCGCTGCATCGAGCTCTACGGCACCGAGGTGGCTCCGCGGGTTGCCGAGCTGCTGGCTTCGGCCTGAGCCATCTCCACCTCCGGGCGGCACGACCCGCCTCGAATCACTGAAAGAATAGGAACCATGACGTCAAACACCCCTGTGTCCGATCAGCTCTTCGACCGCGCACGGTCCCTGATGCCCGGCGGCGTGAACTCGCCCGTGCGCGCCTTCGGCTCCGTGGGGGGAAACCCGAAGTTCATGGTGTCCGCCAAGGGTGCCTACCTGACCGATGCCGACGGGCAGGAGTACGTTGACCTGGTATGTTCGTGGGGCCCTGCACTGCTGGGCCACGCGCACCCGGCCGTGCTCGACGCCGTCCACGCTGCCGTGGATAGGGGACTGTCCTTCGGTGCGTCCACCCCGGACGAAGCCAATCTGGCCGAAATCGTCAAGGAGCGCGTCTCCGCCGTCGAGCGCCTGCGCATGGTGTCCACGGGCACCGAGGCGACCATGACCGCAGTGCGCCTTGCCCGCGGCTTTACCGGCCGCAACCTGATCATCAAGTTTGCCGGTTGCTACCACGGCCACCTGGACGGTCTGCTGGCAGCGGCAGGCTCCGGCGTCGCAACTTTGGCATTGCCGGGATCCGCCGGGGTCACCGAGGCTACCGCGGCGGAGACTTTGGTGCTGCCGTACAACGACCTCGACGCCGTCGAGGCCGCGTTCGCTGCGCACGGCAGGAACATCGCTGCCGTCATCACCGAAGCGGCGCCCGCCAATATGGGTGTTGTCACCCCCGGCGAGGGCTTCAACGCCGGGCTGTCCCGCATCACCAAGGAACACGGTGCCCTGCTCATCCTCGACGAGGTCCTCACGGGATTCCGCACCGGCTACGCCGGCTACTGGGGACTGACAGGCCGCCAGGAAGGTTGGGCCCCGGACCTGCTCACCTTCGGCAAGGTCATCGGCGGTGGAATGCCGACGGCGGCACTCGGCGGCCGTGCCGACGTCATGGACTACCTCGCTCCCGTGGGCCCGGTGTACCAGGCCGGCACCTTGTCCGGAAACCCTGTGGCCATGGCAGCGGGCGTCGCGACCCTGAGCCATGCAACTCCCGAGGTCTACGCCTACGTGGATGCCCGATCACTGGAACTCTCAGCCGCACTGTCCTCCGCGCTGGACGCTGAAGGGGTGGACCACTCCATTCAAAGGGCAGGCAACCTGTTCTCCGTTGCTTTCGGTACCTCGGCCCACGGTGTGCACAACTACGACGACGCCCAAGGACAGGAGAGCTTCCGCTACGCGCCGTTCTTCCACTCCATGCTGGACTCGGGTGTGTACCTGCCGCCGTCGGTTTTTGAGGCCTGGTTCCTGTCCGCGGCCCATGACGATGCCGCGATGAACCGCATCATCGAAGCCCTCCCTGCCGCTGCGAAGGCGGCTGCCTCGGCCTAGTCCGTCCGATGCCCCGGGCAGTTGCGACCGGCATTTACGGTCTGCAATTGCCCGGGGCATTGCCGTGCCCGCTCAGGGTAGGCTCGTAAGTGGAAACCCAACCCCAACGAATTACGGTTTACCATGCGCAAGTCCCACACAATTGCATCCCTCAGTATGAGCATCGTCGCCGCTGGAGCCTTCGTCGCCATCGCGTCAGGCTGTTCAACCGGGACAGGATCGGGCGGGCCATCGTCCGCAGCGGGAACGTCGCAGGCGCCCGCCTCATCGCAGCCAAGCCCGGCGACGGCAACACCCTCCCCGGCGACTACCGCTGCACCGGCACCCACGGCCGGGACCCCGTCACCTGCCGAGCAACAACTTGCGGCGTTAAGCCTTGAGCAGCGTGTCGGGCAGCTGTTCATGGTGGCGGCCAAGGCTACGGGCGCCGAGCCGGGCACCATGGAAGCGCTGAAAAAATACCATGCAGGGAACGTGTACCTCAGCGGGCGAAGCAAAGCCGGCACTTCAGCCACGGCTGCCGTCGTTTCCTCGCTGACCGGGACCGTTTCGCCGGCGACCACCGGCGGTGTTCCCCTGTTTGTCGCAACTGACCAAGAGGGCGGATTTGTCCAGGTTCTCTCCGGGCCAGGGTTCTCCACCATTCCCACAGCCTTGGTGCAGGCAGCATCGGGTCCGGCGAAGATTCGGGCCGATGCCGCGGTGTGGGGGAGGGAGCTTCTCGGCGTGGGAGTCAACGTCAACCTTGCTCCTGTTCTGGACACCGTGACCAGTGCTCAGTTTGCACCCTCCAACGGTCCCATTGGCCATTTCCAACGTGAGTACGGCTTTGCGCCGGAGACGGTCTCGGAGCTGGGAAACGCCTTCGCCGCTGGCATGAAGGACGCAGGGGTAGCGCCGGTGGTGAAGCACTTTCCGGGTCTGGGACGCGTTGTGCCAAATACCGATGTCACCAGCCATGTGCGGGACAGCGCTACAACCCGCACCGATCCTGCCCTGGGGCCTTTCAAGGCAGCGGTCGCGTCGGACACCAAATGGGTCATGATCTCCAATGCCTATTACGACAAAATCGATCCCGCCAATATCGCACCGTTTTCGCCCATGGTGATGGACACGATGCTGCGCGGAGATATCGGATTCAAGGGCATTGTCCTGTCGGATGACCTGTGCAGCGCGGCTCAGTTGGAGGCTTGGTCAGATGCCGACCGTGCGCTGAGCTTCTTTGGTGCCGGAGGAACCATGCTGGTCTGTGCTGATCCCACCAGCATTCCGGCGATGCACCAGGCTGTAGTGAAGAAGGCCCAGGCGGACCCCGCCTTCCGCGCCAAGGTGGACGCTGCCGCCCTGACGGTGCTGCGGATCAAGAACGGTCAGTAGGACCGGCGCACGAGCAGTAAAAAAGCCCCGCCCTTCCAGTGACGGGCATTGGCATGATCGTCGGGAAGGGCAGGGCTTCTCTGCAGTTCGGCTTGAGTACTTCCGGGGTCAGAGAACGTCCGAAAGGAAGCCTTGGAGGCGTTCCGTCTGCGGGTTGGTGAACAGTTGCTCAGGGGGACCGGACTCCACCACCACGCCGGCGTCCATGAAGGTCACGATGTCGGAGACGTTGCGGGAGAAGCCCATTTCGTGGGTTACCACCACCATGGTCATGCCTCCCTTGGCCAGGTCGGTCATGAGGGCGAGGACGCCCTTCACCAGTTCCGGGTCAAGAGCGGACGTGGCCTCATCAAAGAACATGACCTCTGGCTTCATGGCCAGTGCACGGGCAATGGCAACACGTTGCTGCTGACCTCCGGAGAGGTTGGCAGGACGTGAATCGGCCTTGTGCTTCAAGCCCACAAGGTCGAGCTGGGCCAGGGCTTCATCGCGGGCCTGCTCCTTGGACATGCCGCGGAGTTTCCGCAGGGCCAGGGAAATGTTCTCGGCCACTGTTTTGTGCGGGAACAGGTTGAACTGCTGGAAGACCATGCCGATGCGGCGGCGAAGCTCGTCGGGATTGTCCTTCAGCACCGAACGGCCATCCAGAAGGATGTCGCCTTGGTCCGGCTCGATCAGCCGGTTCATGACACGGAGCAGTGTCGACTTACCCGAACCGGAAGGTCCGATGACCGAGGCCGTGGTGCCCTTCTCAACATGGAGGTCGATACCGCGCAGCACATGGTTGCTGCCGAACGACAAATGGATGTTCTTCGCGGTCAGCGTCCCTGAAGCGAATTCACTCATGCCTGTGCTCCTTTTCCAACCACTGCGGCTGCCTCATCCGGTTCCTTCTTCTCCGGGCGGCCGGCGCGCATGCGGGCATCGATCCAGTTCACGAAGTGCGTGAGCGGGATCGTTAGTGCCAGATAGAAGATCGCTGCTGCAACGTACGGTGACAGGTTGCCGCTGTTGGCTGCGGCATCCTTGCCGATCTGGAAGATTTCCCGCTCGGTCGCCAGCAGGCCAAGCATGAAGACCAAGGACGATTCCTTGATCAACGCAATGAACTGGTTGACCAGGGCCGGAAGGACGCGGCGGATACCTTGCGGCACCACTACCAGGCGCATGGAGGAGCCGTAGCTGAAGCCGAGCGCCCGCGTGGCCTCGAGCTGGCCCTTGTCAACGCTCTGGATACCGGAACGGAAGATCTCGCCGATGTACGCGCCGGACATCAGCGACAACGCCGCGATGGCCATGGGGTACGGGCTGGTGGATCCGGTGAGTTCGCGAATGATCGGACCGAAACCGAAGCCAATCACCAGGATGGTCAGCACTGGCGGGAGCCCGCGGAGAATGTCCGTGTAAATGCGGGCTACCCACCGTGCTGCCGCGTTCCGGGAAATCCCCATCAGGGCAAGCAGCATCCCGAGGGCGGTGCCAATGATGCCCGAGACGACAGCCAGGACGATCGTGTTGGGCAGGCCAACGGCGAACATCTTGGGAATGACTTGGCCCATCGCCTCCCAGTCAAAGAAGGTATCGGCTAATTGATTGAGGATATCCATGGAACGCCTTGGTTACTTGGCCGGGAGCTGGACGGCCTTGCTGCCCGGCTTCCAGCCCTGGGGGGTCTGCTCTGCGGCAGTCGGACGGTCCTTGTACCACTCGGCCGTGAGCTTTGCCCAGGTGCCGTCAGCAATGACAGCATCCAGGCCGGAGTTCAAGGCGTCGATGAGCGGCTTGTTGTCCTTGTTCACGGCGTAGGCAGTGAAGTTCTGGGTGTTGACAACCTTCTCGGCGATCTTGGTGTTGTCGCCTTCCTTGACCTGGCCTTCGGCCTGCTGCGACGGGGCAACCCATGCGTCGATCTGGCCGTTCTTCACGTTGCCGTAGACGGTGTTGTAGTCAGGGAAACGTACCGGCTCGATCTTGAGGGTGTTCGTCATGTAGTCGTCCTGGACCGTGCCCTGGACAACGCCGATGCGGAGGCCTTCCTTGATGTCGCCGAAGCCGGTGATCTTGGAGTCGCTCTTGGTCACAACGGCCATGTAGCCGAAGTCGTAACCGTTGGTGAAGCCAACAGTCTTGCGGCGGGCGTCAGTGGTCGAGATCGAGGAGGATCCGACGTCGAACTGCTTGTTGCCCACCTGGGACAGCAAAGCGGAGAAATCGGTGGAAGCGAACTCGACCTTGAGTCCAAGCTTGTCGCCGATGGCGCGCAGGAGCTCGTTGTCGTAACCGGTGAACTTGCCGGAAGGATCGATGAAGATGTTCGGCGGGGCGTCGGACAGGGTGCCTACGCGGATGGTGCCGTCGGTGATGAGGCCGAGCTTGGACTTGTCGATCTTGTCCAGGGGAGTAACGTCGGCGGTAGTGAAGCTGTCCAGCGACTTCTGGTCGCTGCCGGCGAGGGCGTCAGTGGCAGTTCCGCTGGGCTCGGAGCTTCCTCCGCCGCATGCTGCCAGGGAAATCACCAGGGCTGCGGCCACGGGGGCAACAGACAGCCACTTAGGGGCTTTGAATTTCATGAAGAAAATCACTTTCATCGGGTCACGGAGACGTTTCGCGGTGGGCGGGGAAACGGCAGCAATACAAAGGTTGGCTGTCCTAGCAGACTTCAACCCGCCAAACTTAATTATGTCACCAGCCCACAAGGGCGCCGTGAATCGAAGAAATGGTTGCTCACCCTCGATTTTCCCGAAGATCGTTCCCGTTGGAGCTGAATAGCAAGCTGACTGTTCCGGTTATGGCTCCGCGGGTGGAATTCACGCCTGAACTACGGGGCACCCGGGGGTTCCCGAAAAACGTGTGACATGCGTCGCAGAAAGCCTTTACCGGGGCCGGGGGCTAGAAACCGCCGCGGCTGGCGTCCACCGGAGGAAGCACTGGCCACTCACCCTCAATGACGGCAGTGGGCTTGCTGCGGCGCAGGTACTGCTGGAAATCCGCGGCCTGGGATGCGGCCCAGTCTACTTGCAGCTGGTGCAGCTTGGAGGCCGGCATCTGGAGTTTGGGAAACTTGCCGGCCATGGCATCCAGCACCCGGAGCGTGGCGAGGGCGTCGGCGGCAGAAGTATGTGCGTTGGTCAGATCAACACCGTACTCCTCGCACAGGGCGGTCAGTGTGCGCTTGCCCTTGCGGTACCGGTCAACCTGCTTGTTCATCACATAGGGATCGAGCACAGGGAAGCGGCTCAGCTGGGGAACGCCGTAGCGGGCGGATTCGGCCGCCAAGACGGTGAAGTCGTAACTGGCGTTGAAAGCGATAACCGGAGTTCCGGCGTCGAACAGTTCCTGGAGTACCCCGGCGACCTCGCGCGTGACCTCCGCCGCCGGCCGCCCTTCCGCCCTTGCCTTCTCCGTGGTGATGCCGTGCACTTCGCTGGCTTCAGCGGGGATCTCCACGCCCGGATCCGCCAGCCATTCGTGTTCCGCGATGAGTTCCCCGTGGTCGTCCACCACGGTAATGGAAGCGGTGACGATCCGTGCGGAACGGGAGTTCTTCCCAGTGGTCTCGAGGTCGAATGCGGCGCGGGAGAGGGTGTTCCAGGAGCTCATGGTTTTCACGGTACCGGCTGGCACCGACACTACTGGGTAGGACACTCCTGCCGTTAGGCTGAACACATGCGGATGGAGTACGTAACGGCGGTCCTGGCCGTCGTGGACCTCGTTCCGCCTGCTTCGGCGGTGTCCTACGGCGACGTTGCCGAGCTCCTCGGTTCGGGTGGGCCGCGGCAGGTTGGTGCTGTTATGAGCCACTACGGCAGCGCCGTGGCCTGGTGGCGGGTGCTGCGGGCAAGCGGAGAAGCGCCTCCCGGCCACGAAGCCGACGCTCTCCGGCACTATCTGGAAGAATCCACTCCGCTGCACGGTGCGTACCGGGCGTTCCTGCTGACCGGCGAAGGCAGGTGGCGCGTCGATCTCGCGGCGGCCCGATGGGCGCCCACGGACGGGGATTTTGACCAACTTGATGTGATCTCCGACCAGTTGGAGCGTCGACTCCATATATTGTCGGTACCCGATGATGAAATGACTGTGTGACCGCGACTCCTGCCAAACCCCGCCCAGCATCCGCAGCCCTCCGGCTGCTGCCGCCGCGGCAAACCCATTACGCGGCCCCTGCCTTGTCTCCCGACCAGCTCGCTGTGGTCTCCCTTCCACAGGGGAGCGGGCCGATCCTCGTGCCCGGCGGTCCTGGAACCGGCAAATCCACCGTGCTCGTGGAGTCAGCTGTCCGCCGTGTCCACGAGGACGGGCTGGACCCCGAAGAGATCCTCATCCTTGCCCCGGGCCGCCATGCGGCCGCTGCCCTGCGCGACACCTTTACGGGTCGGCTGGACCGCAGCCTCAGTACGACGCCGGCCCGCACCTGGGCGTCCTATGCTTTCGATATCATCCGGCGCGCCAAAGCTGAAGGTGTCCTGCCGCTGGCGCGGCCGCCCAAACTCCTCTCCGGCCCGGAGCAGGATCTCATCATCAAGGAGCTTCTGGAGGGCCACTCGCGTCCGGGCTTCCAGTTGCCCTGGCCGGATGACCTGGCCGCGGCGCTGCCCACCCGGGGCTTCCGCCATGAAATCCGCCAGTTGTTCGATCGGATCATCGAGTCCGGACGTACAGCTGACGATCTGGTTGGCCTGGCCTACGAGTGCGGAAGGCCCGACTGGATGGCCGCCGCAGAACTCTACAGCGAATACAGGGACATCCTCGATCTCCGTATGCCGGAGGCCTTCGACCCCGCCGGGATCATTACCACTGCCCGGCAGATATTCCAGGACTCCCCGGACTTCCTGGCTGAAGAGCGGCGGCGCCTTCAGTTGTTCCTGGTGGACGACGCCCAGGAATCCAACCCCGCGGTGTTCGAACTCCTGGCTGATGTTGCGGAGGGTAAGGACGCGGTGGTGACCTACTCCCCGGATACCGTGGTGCAGGGTTTCCGTGGCGCACGGCCGGATCTCGTAGCGGAGCTGCCGGCGCTCCTGGGCGGTCCGGAGCGGGCCGTCCTGGAACGGCCCCTGTCCATGACGCACCGCCACGCTCCTGCGGTGGCTGAGGCCTGGTCCCGCGTAGCGGCCCGTATTTCGCAGCGTTCCGGCGGTCAGTTGGCGAGGCAGATGGAACAGCCCCCGCACGCCGGGGCTGAAAATACGGCACTTTTCCCCGAGGGCAGGGTGGAAGGCCACGTGCTGCCCTCCGCCGTTCACGAGCTGCGTTACGTCACCCAAAGAATTCTTGAAGCGCAGCTGCGGGATGGCCGCGAATTCAGCGACATCGCGGTGATTGTCCGCAATGGCGGGCAAATCTCACAGTTGCAGCGCTACTTGGGTGGACAAGGCATTCCGGTGCGGGTTCCGGTGGCAGACTCTGCTGTTCGCGACGAAGTCGCAGTGCGTCCCCTTCTTGAAGCATTTGCCGTTGTGTTGGACCCGGTCAAGCTGACCCCCGAGACCGCTGTATCACTCCTGACCTCCCGCATCGGCGGGGCTACGGCCATTGAACTGCGAAGACTCCGTCAGTCACTGCGGCGTGAGGAACTTCTTGGAGGTGGCGGCCGGTCCAGCGACGCGCTGCTGGTGGAGGCCCTGCTTGAACCGGGTGCGTTGGCATCGCTGGGTATCGAAGGCAGTGCTGCCCGACGACTCGCTCGGACAATCTCGGCCGGTGTTGCAGCCGTCGCCGAACCCGGAGCCAACGCCGAATCAGTTCTCTGGGCGTTGTGGCAAGCCACGGGCTTGTCCGCACGGTGGGCCGAAGCAGCCTTGGAAGGCGGTGCCGCCGGGGCCCGTGCCGATCGGGACCTTGACGCGATGATGGCGCTCTTCCACACTGCCGAACGTTTCGTGGACCAGCTTCCTGGCTCAGGGCCGGAGCAATTCCTTGACTATTTGCTGAACCAGGAGCTGCCAATGGACACGCTGGCAGCACGCGCACAACTTGAAGACTGCGTGGAAATCATGACCCCCGCCAGTGCTGCCGGGCGGGAGTGGCCGGTGGTGATTGTCGCCGGCCTCCAGGAAGGTGTCTGGCCAAATACCCGCTTGCGCGGCGAACTCCTGGGCAGCACGGTGTATGCCGATGCCGTGGAGCACGGGGTGGATTACGCCCTGGGCCGGGGACCGCTCAGCCGGCTCCGGGATATCCGGTACGACGAACTGCGAAGCTTCTCCACCGCCATCTCACGTGCACGTGAGGTCCTGATCTGCACGGCTGTCTCCTCTGAGGATGAGCAACCGTCCGCATTCCTGGACTATGTGGCTCCCTTGGGCCAAGGGGAATACAAACGCAGTTACACCCCCGTGGACCGTCCCATGACTTTGCGGGCCCTCGTGGCGGAACTCCGGCAGCACGTCCAACTGGACGAGTCCTCAGGCCAGGAGCCGGCGGCTGCGCAGGAGGCCGCCCGGATACTGGCCAGGCTTGCCAGCTCGGAGCCCCCGGTTCCTGGCGCGGATCCGGACACCTGGTGGGGCCTGGCGCCCCTGAGTTCCATGGACCCGGTTGTACCCCCGGGCGGCACAGTCTCCGTTTCACCGTCCAAAGTGGAAGCGGTCCACAAATCCCCGCTGGACTGGTTTGTCCAGGCCGCCGGAGGAGAGGCGGCCACCGATTTCGCACGCAGCCTGGGCACCCTTGTCCACAGCATTGCCCAGGACCTGCCCGAGGCTTCGGGCGGAGAGTACGTGGCCGAACTCGTCCGCCGTTGGCCTACATTGGGGATGAAGGACAACTGGGAGGGGCGGCTGGACTTCCAGCGGGCTGAGCTCATGGTCCGGAAACTGGCCCAGTATGTCCTCATTATGCGAAGCGAAGGCAGGAGCCTTCTTGCGGTCGAGCACGACTTTGAAGTCCAGCTTCCTGACGTCAGGCTTGATGCGGTACCCGCCGGGGACCTGGACCCCGAAGGCCTCCAACGTCATGCCGTGCTCCGCGGTCAGGTGGACCGGTTGGAGCTTGATGCCGAGGGGCGGCTGGTCGTCGTCGACCTCAAAACCGGAAAGCGCCAGCCGGGCAAGGCAGAAGTCGCCAACCATCCGCAGTTGGGCGCTTACCAGGCGGCAGTTTTGAAGGGTGCGTTCCAGGACGCCGCGCCGTCCGGAGAAGAACCTGGCCCCGGGCTCCCCGCAGAAACGACGAAACCTTCCATGCCCGGGGGCGCTGTGCTGGCCCAACTCGGTACCAAGACCAAGAGTCCGGCCGTTCAGCAGCAGGACCCCCTGGAGTCCGGTGACAACTGGGCTGAGGCCTTGGTCAATGAGGCCGCAGCGTTGATGGCCGGCGCAACGTTTGAAGCACGGCATGATCCAGGCAAAAGCAGTCATGGCGGACATGGTTGCCGCCTTCCGGACATTTGCCCACTGTGCGCGCGAGGAAAGCAGGTTACCGAATGAGCACTGAACTCCTGGACGGTGTGGGGGCCTCCACATTCGATGGCGGCGCGGGTACCCCGGAGCCCCGTTTTACGCCGTCGCAGCTGGCGGACATCCTGGGCGAGAAGAACCACCCCACGTCCGAACAGTCGGACATCATTTCTTCCGCACTGACGCCGCGTCTGGTCATTGCCGGAGCGGGTTCCGGAAAGACCGCCACCATGGCCGACCGTGTGGTGTGGCTTGTCGCCAACGGCTGGGTCCGCCCGGAAGAGGTCCTGGGCGTGACGTTCACCCGCAAGGCTGCTGGAGAACTGGCCAGTCGAATCAGGAGCAAGCTGGCCACACTCCAGCGGGTGGCCGCCGAAGACGATGGCACCATCGGATTCCCGGCGGACCTGCTCGGCGCTGATGATCTGGAGCCCAGGGTTTCCACTTACCATTCGTACGCCAGCGCAATTGTGTCCGACTACGGCCTGCGGTTGGGGATAGAGCGTGATGTCGTCCTGCTGGGTGGCGCGCAGTCCTGGCAGTTGGCCAGCGAAGTCGTAGAGGCCTACGACGGCGACTATGAGCACTTCACAGCCGCAAAGTCGACGTTGGTCAACGGTGTCATCCAGTTGGCAGGTGAATGCGCCGAGCATCTCCAGGACCCGGCCATGGTGCGTGAATGGGTGCTCGAACGGGTGCAGGGATTCGAACAGCTTCCCTACGTGGCCGGAGCTAAGAAGAACCCGACACAGGCCGCCGGGGAACTGGCGGCGATGCTCCGGACCCGGGCCAGCGTGGCTGACATGGTGGTCCGATACCAGGAAGCCAAGCGCCAGCGCGGGGTCCTGGACTTCGGGGACCTGGTGGCTCTGGCTGCCCGGATTGCGCGGGACATCCCTTTGGCAGCTGCCACGGAACGCGCGCGGTACAAGGTGGTTCTCCTGGACGAGTTCCAGGACACCTCGCACGCCCAGTTGGTTCTGTTTTCGCGGCTCTTCGGCCAGGGCCACGCCGTCACCGCTGTCGGTGATCCCAACCAGTCCATCTACGGATTCCGGGGCGCTTCGGCCGGTCAGCTCTTCCATTTCGTGCAGGAGTTCCCGGTCGTGCACAAGGCGGCCGGGGAAGACTCGACGTCGTACTCCGTGGCACCTACGTCCTACCTGACCACTGCCTGGCGGAACGGAAGGAACATCCTGCAGGCAGCCAATGCCATCGCCGCGCCCTTGAACAAGGCTGCGGGCGCCGGCGCAGCGGCGGGGGAGAAAACGGACTCCGGGGCCGTTTCCGTCCCGCCGCTGGTACCCAGTCCTGCCGCTGTTGACGGCAGCGTGGTCATCGGGCGGTTCGGAACTGATGAGGACGAGGCTGCCGCGATCGTCCGCGACGTCCGGCGTTACCAGCGGACTGTGTTCGAAGAAGAGGCCGACGGTACACCGACGAAACCGACCATGGCGGTTTTGTGCCGCCGGCGCGCCCAGATGGAGTGCCTCCGCCGCGAGTTCGAACTGCAGGGAATCGCTTACGAGATCGTCGGCTTGGGCGGACTGCTGGACACCCCGGAGGTCGTAGATGTTGTGGCTACCCTGCGCGTCCTGGCTGATCCAGGACGTTCTGATGCCCTGATGAGGTTGCTTGCCGGGGCACGCTGGCGGATTGGTCCGGCGGACCTGATGGCTTTCAGCGACTGGTCCAAGTTCCTCGCCCGGCGTCGGTCCGCCCCGGACGCACAAGGTGAAGCGAGCGAAACTGACGAGGAAGCATCGGCCGTCGTGGTGGAAAGCGATATCACCGACGCCGCCAGCCTGGTGGAGGCTCTTGACTACCTGCCCAAGCCGGGGTGGACTTCCGGCCATGGAAGGAGCTTGAGCGGTGCGGCCTTGGATCGCCTGAACACCCTTGCCGCGGAACTGCGCTCCCTGAGGAGTTTCATCGGCGATGACCTCACCACGCTGCTGGGCGAGGTGGAGCGGGCCATGCTCCTCGACATCGAAGTTGCCGCCAAGCCGGGGGTCAGCATTCATCAGGCGCGACGAAACCTGGATGCCTTCCAGGACGCCGCGGCGAACTTCCTCCAGACCTCGCAGCGGATCGACCTTCTGGCCTTCCTGTCCTGGCTGGAGGCAGCCGCCTCCGAGGAAGGCGGCCTGGACGTCGCACCGCCGGAGACCAACCGCGAAGCCGTGCAGTTGCTGACCGTCCACGCCTCCAAGGGCCTGGAATGGGACGTGGTCTTCGTACCCGGCCTCAACGCAGGTTCGTTCCCCAGCAACAGGGACTCCCGGTGGAGCACCGGCGCCGCGGCATTGCCGTGGCCCCTGCGCGGAGATCGCGCCGACCTTCCTCAGTGGGACCTTGACCAGTCCGACCAGAAGGGCTGGCTGGATGCAGAGAAGGACTTCAAATCGGAAGTCCAACACCATGGTGAAGCTGAGGAACGCCGCCTTGCCTACGTTGCTTACACGCGGGCAAAGTTCGTCCTATGGGCCTCCAGCGCAGCGTGGAATGGTTCGCGCTCGGGGATAGCCGGGATGTCCGCCTTCCTTTCGGAGCTGGCGCCGCTTGCCGGGCTGGGGCAGGAAGGTGACGGACGTTGTGGCATTGCCGCGCAGGCCGACGTCCACCCTGATTCCGTGTCAGAAGAAGCCTTGCCCGACACCAGCCCTTTGACGACTTCGCTGGAGATAGCTCAATTTCCCTACGATCCTCTTGAAGGACCGTCCGACCCGAGGACCGGAGCCCGCCTCAGGCTGGCGCCTGGCCGTCGGGAGGCCATGGACCGGGCCGCAGCAATGGTGCGGGCATACATGGAAAATCCCGACATCGAACATTCCTCGCCCCCCTTGGGCGGTGCGGCCGGAAAGTGGTCGCAGGAAGCTGAGCTCTTGCTGGACCGGCAAAGGCGACGGAAGGCAATCCACGACATCCATCTGCCCAGCCATATCTCCGCGTCACTATTCGTGGACCTCGGCGACAACCCTGCGGCCGTACTGTCCCAGCTCCGCAGGCCTGTTCCCCGGGAACCGGGAATCTCGGCGCGCAAGGGTACAGCGTTCCATGCCTGGGTGGAGGAGTACTTCGGGACGACAGGAATGCTGGACCTCGACGAGGCACCCGGCTCGGACTCGCACATTGATGAGGCCTATGGGCTGGATGACATGGTGGCTGCGTTCAAGCAGTCCGAGTGGGCGCAGCGTGCTCCGGCCTTCGTGGAGGTGCCCGTGGAAACCCGTATCGGTGACGTGGTCGTCCGCGGCAGGATCGATGCCGTGTTCCGTGACGCCGATGGCCGGTGGCAGTTGATTGACTGGAAAACCGGACGACGTCCGGCAGGAAGACAACTGGCAACGCGCGCGGTGCAGCTGGCCGTGTACCGGCTGGCGTGGGCGCGGCTCAAGGACGTGCCCCTGGAGGAAGTCAGTGCAGCCTTCTACTACGTGGCCGAAGACGCAGTGGTGCGCCCGCATGATCTGGGCAGCGCCGCGGAACTTGAACAGATCGTTGCCGAGGCCTTGAAAGCCAAGTGAGGTTCGGGCGAGGACAAATGAAGCCTAGGAACGGTCCGCCGTGTGCAGTGGCGTGACCACGCTGATGGCGGCCGTGGACGTGTCGTCATGGTCGCTTGAGGCATCGTCCCCGGCCCGGGCGGAATCCGCCGAGGCTGTCGTATCAGGCGAGTCAGTCGACCCTTCGGCGGCCGGCTCGGCAGCGGGGATTGCTGCCACCGAAACTGTTGGACCGGCGTCGGGAATTGCCACCACGCTGACCGCAGGTTGGTGGGCAGCAGCCATCGCGGCCTGATGCTCCGCAATTTCCCTTTCGGCGGCTTCCGCCTCTTCATCGCGGCGTGCCTGGTCCTCTATGTCGCTGGCGAGGGACTGCAGCATGGACTCAGCTTCCGCTGTCATGCTTTGATGTCCGGCTGCCATGGCCTTGACCAGATATTGGGCCAGTGCGAACTCTGCCAGCAGGGCAGCGCGGCGTAGCAGGTGGGCGTCCGGGGTCTCCCTGCGGGCCTGGGTGTAGTGGTCCAGCACTGCTTCCACAAACGACGTTTCGTTGGAGGCCACCAGCCACGCGAAATCGTCGGCAGGGTCACCGATCCGCAGATCAGTCCACCCAGTCACTGCGGTGACGTTGTCGCCCTGGACCATCAGGTTGTCTTCGTGGAGATCGCCGTGGACTACGGAGGTGTTGAACCGCCACAGGGCGACATCCTCCAGGGCATGCTCCCACCTGCGCAAGAGCGTGGCCGGAATCTTGCCCGTTGTTGCCGCCTGATCCAGTTCGTTGAGCTTGCGCTGCCTGAATTCATTGGCCGAATAGCTGGGAAGGTCTGCATTGATGACCAGGCTCAGCGGAAGATCGTGGACAGCAGCCAGTGCCGCACCGATTTCCTTGGCCAATGCCGGGCTGCTGGCCGAGAGTTCTTCGATGGACAGCACCGATCCCTGAAGGTGCGCATAAACGAAGGTAGTGAGAGAGCCCTGCCGGACGGTGCCGGCAATGGTGGGCACATGGAAGGGCAGTTCGGCCCGTACGGCAGGGGCGAAGGCCCGGAGCACCATGAATTCGGTTTCCAGGCGCGTGCTCGCCTCAGGATGGCGCGGCGAACGGACCCGCCAGCGTTTGCCTTCCGCGTCCAACAACGACGCGGAGTCGAAGTCTGCGTTGTCGTCGGGGGAATAAGCTGTAGCCGTCGGCGCCAAACCAGGCACCGCCGCGGTTGCTATAGCGGCCAGTTCGAGCGGTGTTCTTCTCACCTCTCCACGGTAGATTGAGTGCGGCCGATGGCCATGATGCAGCGCGGCGAGTCTTCAGATCCGCGTCAAATCGACAGCGGATCGGCCCAAAAGACCGACCCGGCTGCGTGCCGGCACCCGCTCTCCACAAGCGGCGGGCCTTTCAAATGTTTTTTGTCGGTACGAGTCAGTACGGTAGATACATGAGTCATACGGAGTCGCCGGCGCTTGCCAACCACCTGATGGACACTGTTCTTCCCGTCCGCCCTGCCATGGTGGATCGCGGTTCGGGCGTCCGTATGAAACCCGGCATGGTTGAAGACGTCATCGCTTCAGGCACTGCCAAGGCCATGGTCATCTCGCAGCGCAAAGCGCTGGTGACTGCGGAGGGGCTCTGGTTCGGCGACGCCACCGCCCTGTGGACCGCACTGAAGGAGTCCGACGCCGGTGCCGCCGCCATCTATTTGGGTACCACTTTGATGTCGTCCTCGTTGCCGGAAGGAACCCCGGTCCTCCTGTTCACAACCGCCGAGCCCCCGGTTGCGGGAACGGCCACGATCCCCTCGGACGTCGAGTGGGCCGGGTTCCGGGATGTGGCTGCCACCTTGGATGCCATGGACACTGCACTGTTCATCGAAGCCAGTGCGATTTCCAACTGGCATGCCACCCACACGCACTGCCCGCAGTGCGGCAGCCCCACGGAAGTCGAAGCGGGCGGCTGGGTCCGGCGCTGCCCCAAGGACAACTCGGAACATTACCCGCGCACCGATCCTGCCATCATTGTCACCGTGGTGGGACCAGATGGTCGCCTCCTGCTGGGTGGCGGCGGCCCTGTTGACGCCAAAAACTACTCAACCCTGGCTGGATTCGTGGAGCCGGGCGAATCTCTGGAACAAGCCGTGGTGCGGGAAATCGGAGAAGAGGTGGGTGTCCGCGTGACGGCCTGCCAATACCTTGGCTCGCAGTCCTGGCCTTTCCCCGCGTCCCTCATGCTGGGGTTCACGGCCACCACTGACGACGCCGTTGCCAGGCCGGACGGCGTGGAGGTAACACGGGCGCGGTGGTTCAGCAGGGATGAGCTGCAGGAAGCTGTGCTCAGCGGCGAGATCACGATTTCCACGCGGCTTTCGATTGCCCGTTCCCTGATCGAGCACTGGTACGGCGGCGTCATCGAAGATCTCCAGCCGTGACAGAGGTGTTTTTCGACGCCGGTGGCTCACTTGAGGAGCGCATTCTCGGCGGCTTGGACGACGAGCAACGTGAAGTGGCAAGTACCCTGACAGGTTCCATGTGCGTGCTGGCCGGAGCTGGTACCGGAAAGACCCGTGCCATCACCCACCGCATCGCTTACGGTGTCCACTCAGGGGTCTACAGCCCTCAGCGGCTGCTGGCTGTGACATTCACCGCGCGGGCCGCTGCCGAAATGCGCAGCAGGCTTCGCGATCTTGGCGTGGCCAATGTGCAGGCCCGCACCTTCCACGCCGCAGCTTTGCGGCAGTTGCAGTTTTTCTGGCCGCAAGCCATTGGCGGCACCTTGCCGAATCTCTTGGACCACAAGGCCAACATGATCGCGGAGGCCTCCCGCCGCTTGCGCCTCAGTACGGACCGCGCTTCCATCAGGGACCTGGCGGCGGAGATCGAATGGGCAAAGGTATCCATGCTGACGCCCGCCAATTACCTGGAGAACGCCCAGGGCCGTGGGACGCCGGGCGGGTTCGATCTGACGGCAGTTTCGCGGGTTTTCCAAGCATACGAGGACATCAAGACTGACCGTAACGTCATCGATTTCGAAGATGTCCTGCTCATTACAGTGGGAATTCTCCAGGAGGATCCCAAGGTGGCTGCGACCGTTCGCGAGCAGTACCGGCATTTTGTGGTGGATGAGTACCAGGATGTTTCCCCGCTCCAGCAGCGGCTCCTGGATTTGTGGCTTGGTGGCCGCGATGAGTTGTGCGTGGTCGGAGACGCCAGTCAGACCATCTATTCCTTCACAGGAGCCTCTCCCAAGCACCTGTTGGGATTCAAAACGCAATTCCCTGGTGCAAGCGTGGTCAAGCTCATCCGTGACTACCGGTCCACACCCCAGGTCGTGAAGCTGGCGAACGATCTTCTCGGATCCCGGCGGAGCGGGGGACCCGTCGCCGATGCCGCATGGGCGCCGCCCCTCAAGCTCGTGGCCCAACGACCGTCCGGTCCGGAACCGAAGTTCATGGAGTGCCCGGACGACGAGGCCGAGGCAGCTGTCGTCGCAGGCAGGATCCAGGAGCTGCTCGATGCCGGGGTCCAAGCCAGCGAGATAGCCATCCTTTTCCGTACCAACGGTCAATCCGAGGCTTACGAACAGGCGTTGGCATCTGCGGGCATCGGTTACCAGCTTCGGGGTGGTGAACGGTTCTTCGCCCGAAAGGAAGTCCGTGATGCCATCCTGCAACTCCGGGCTGCCACCCGGGCCGTTGCGGAGGGCCCCCAGGAGCCCCTGGGCCAGATCGTTCGGGACATCGTAGCGTCCCTGGGATACACCGAAGCTGCGCCGCATAACGGGGGAGCCCTCCGTGAGCGCTGGGAGTCTTTGGCCGCGCTGGTCGCCCTGGCTGACGAGTTGGCTGTGAGCCGCGGTGAGTCATTCACGTTGGCTGAGTTCGTCAACGAGCTCCAGGAACGTTCCGTGGCCCAACATGCCCCGACGGTCCAGGGTGTCACGCTTGCTTCGCTCCACTCTGCCAAGGGCCTCGAATGGGACGCAGTGTTCCTGGTGGGCCTCAGCGAAGGCCTGATGCCGATCTCCTTCGCCGATACGCCCGAAGACGTGGACGAGGAACGGCGGTTGCTCTACGTGGGCATCACCCGCGCACGTGAACACCTGAACCTGTCATGGTCAACGGCACGCACACCCGGCGGGAGGGCCAACCGTAAACCATCGAGGTTCCTGGACGGCCTTCGCCCCGACTCCGTGGCGTCCGCAAACGCCCGTAGCAAGACAGGCCCGGTGCGCAGGAAAGCTGCCGCACCGGCGTCGTGCAGGGTGTGCGGAAGCATGCTCGCCACCGGCGCTGAACGGAAGGTGGGACGCTGCAACCAATGCCCGCCCTCTTACGAGGAACAAACGTTCGACGCCCTGCGGCAATGGCGCAAAGACGAGGCAAAATCCGCCGATGTCCCTGCCTACGTCGTTTTCACCGACGCCACCTTGACGGCAATCGCCGAGGCCAAACCGACCTCCCTGGAAGAGCTGGCGGGCCTCGCCGGCATCGGACCGTCCAAGCTGGAGCGCTATGGCGAAGCTGTCCTGGCGGTCTTGGCGGAGAGCGCTGTTCTCTGATGGCAGGCGCACGGGCAGGGGACCGCGACTTGCCCCAGGTGACCGACGACGGAGCTCCGGTTGTCGTGCGCCGGTCAACAAGGCGGCGTCGAACGGTCGCAGCATTTTGGGAAGACGGCAACGCCGTGGTCGCTATCCCGGCGAGCTTCACCAAGTCCCAGGAGCGTGAATGGGTACGGCGCATGCTCGCCAAACTTAAGAAGCAAGGCGAGCAGCGGTCCGGCAGGAGCAAGCGCCGCCCCGCAACTGATGAAGTACTTGCTGAGCACGCCGCGCATCTTTCGCGTACCTACCTCGGCGGGCGTGCTGTCCCGTCGTCGGTCCGTTGGGTCGGTAACCAGAACTCGCGGTGGGGTTCGACGACGCCCGCTGATGGCAGCATCAGGTTGTCCAACAAGCTCCAACCCATGCCGCAGTGGGTGATTGATTACGTCCTGGTGCACGAGCTCGCGCACTTGCTTGTCGCAGGGCATAACGCGCACTTTTGGTCGTTGGTTGACGCCTACCCCGAGACCCAGCGGGCCAAGGCCTTCCTGGAGGGAGTGGCCTTCGCGACGTCGAGGGGGCTCACCGGAGAAGCCGGCCCCGAAGACCACTCCGATACAGCCTCGGACGAGGATTAAAGCAGCAACGGCCGCCTTTCGAAGCGACCGTTGCTGACGGTTGTGTTCGGGACCCGGTTATTTAACCGGCGGCTGGGGATCGTTGCCGTCGGAGTCAGGCTCGTCGGCCGGGGTGTCGGATGATTCGGTTTCACCAGCGTCGTCGGCTGTTTCGTAGCCGCCGTCCAACAGTTTCTGAAGGGCGTCGTCCACTTCACTGTCGCTTGCCTCGGCGAGGCGCCTGCGCTCGGAGAAGCCCTTGGGATCGTCCAGGTCGGCGCCGGTGGGCAGCAGGTCCGGATGGTGCCAGATGGCATCGCGTCCAGCTATGCCGCGCTCTTCTTTGAGGGTGGCCCACAAGGTGGCAGCCTCCCTGAGGCGTCGAGGACGCAGCTCCAAGCCGACCAGTGAAGAGAAGGCATGTTCTGCCGGTCCACCGGTGGCGCGCCGGCGTCGGACGGTCTCACGCAGGGCGGTCGCGGAGGGCAGGACCTTGTCGGTGGCCTCAGCGGTAAGTTCGTCCACCCAACCCTCGACAAGAGCGAGGGCAGTCTCAAGCTTTTCCAAGGCGGCTGTCTGCACGGGGGTGCGTTCCGGAGTGAAGACGCCCTGGGACAGAGCCGCCTGGATGCCTTCAGGGTTGCTGGGATCGAGATCCCGGGCCAGGTCTTCAATGCGGGACATGTCGATGTGGATGCCGCGGGCGTAGGCCTCGATGGCACCGAGCAAGTGGCCACGCAGCCACGGAACCTGCACGAACAACCTGGCGTGCGCTGCTTCACGGACGGCCAGGAACAAACGGACGTCGTTCTCCGGCAGGCTGAGCCCTTCGCCGAACTTGGCGACGTTCGCCGGCAGGAGTGCCATTTCCAGGTCCGCCAATGGGACACCGATATCAGTGGAACTGACAACTTCCGCGGACAGGGCACCGATTGCCTGGCCCAACTGCATGCCGAAGATCGCTCCGCCCATGTTCTGCAGCATGGAGGAGGCTCCGCCCATCATGGACTTCATTTCCTCGGGCATTTGTTGGGTGAGTGCATTGGACAAAGCGTTGGCAACGCTGTTCGCTACCGGTTCGGTCAGCCGCTTCCAGGTCCCAAGCGTCGCTTCCACCCATTCAGCGCGTGACCAGCCGCGTCCGATCAATCCTGTGGCGGACAGGTCAGTGACGGGGTCGAGCCATAATTCGGCGAGCCTCAGGGCTTCGTCGACTTCCCTGGCTTGTTGGGCAGTGACCGATGGGTCGCTGCTGGAGGCGGCCACCCGGCGGGCGTTCTCATGCGCAAGCTGCCAATTCACGGGGCCCTCGGAGGTGGAACTCATCATGGCCTGGACCTGGGCGAACATTTGCTGGAGCAGCTGGGGATCGTTGGGCAGGCCCGCAGCCTTGGCCAGTTCAGCGGGATCGATGTTGCCCATGCCCTGTCCGCCCATAAGGTTCTGCAGCATTTCTGCCAGGGGATCCTTGGGAGTCTCGTCGTCGTTGGACGGGTTGTTTGGGTTGGAAGTCATGGTGCCGCCGATCGTCGAACTGGCTGGTGATCTCTTTCACCGTACCGCGCGGCCGGAAAGCTGTCTGCCCGGACGCGGCGTCGTTCGCTGTAGGCAAAGCAGTACAGCTGCGCCGTACCGCGTAGTGTTGATGTTTGGTATGTGCTGCCGCCGCCTGCGGCGGGAGCAAGCCATAGGAACCGGTCACGCCATGCCGGAAAAAGAGAGGCCTCAATGCTTACTTCACCCAGCCCCGAGGGCTCCTTTACCTCGCGCCAGAGCCAGGATCCGCGTCAAAAGTCCGACGCCGATCCCTCCACGGTGCCTCCCGTACCTCCGGGTAACGGCCGCTACATGATCATGGTGATTTCAGGGCTGCTGGCTTTGGGCCTCGGCATCGGGGCGGCCGCGTTGCCGGTCCCGTACGTCATTGAGTCGGCCGGCCCGACGTTCAATACTCTGGGCAAGGACGGTGACAAGCCGGTCATCAGCATTTCCGGCCACGAGGCGTTCCCGGCCAAAGGGAACCTTGACCTCACTACCGTGGTCATGACCGGCGGTCCCAAGACTCCCGCCACTATTTTCGATGTCTTCCGTGCCTGGCTCGACAGTTCCAAGGCGATCTACCCCGAGGAACTCATTTATCCCAAGGGCACCACTGCAGAGCAGACGGTCCAGCAGGGCGAAATCGACATGGAGACATCTCAGGAGAATGCAGTGGCCGCAGCGTTGCGGCAGCTGGATATTCCCTTTGAGCAGCGGCTGGATGTTGCCGGATTGTCGGACCCTTCGCCGTCCGCCGGCAAGATCAAGGAAGGTGACCGCCTGAAGACCATCAACGGGAAGGCCATCACCTCGATGGCCGTAGTGCAGGCCGAACTTGCCGCGGGCGCGGGTGCTCCGGTCGCCGTCGGGGTGGAGCGGAATGGCGCCCTCGTCACCGAAACAGTTACCCCCACCAGGAATCAGGCTGACCGGTATGTCCTCGGGGTGCTGTTGTCGAGCGATTTCACCTTTCCTTTTGATGTCAGCATTTCGCTGGACAACGTTGGAGGTCCCAGTGCGGGAATGATGTTCGCTTTGGGGATCGTGGACAACCTGACACCGGGTGATCTGACCGGGGGCAAACACATCGCCGGCACAGGCACCATCACCGCCGACGGCAACGTGGGCGCGATTGGCGGCATTGCGCAGAAGATGATCGGTGCCCGCCAGCACGGAGCCACTATGTTCCTGGCTCCGGCGGCGAATTGTTCCGACGTCGTGGGGCATGTCCCGGATGGACTTCAGGTCGTCAAAGTGGAGACGTTGGCCGACGCGACCGCTGCCGTGGAGCGACTCGGGTCCGGACAGGACACGGCGGGCCTTCCCACCTGCACAAACAACTAGACTGGCGGTGGAACTTAGCTCCACCGCCACTCGTGGCATATATGACGGCCTCCGCCATATCCCAGCGGCAGAGAATGTCAAGTACTCGCACACCGACTGTTCACTGACACCAATGAGGTACAGAGTTTGTCCCGTCCCGCCAGCTCCAACCCGCCCGGAAGATCACCGCTGAGACGAGGTGCCCTGACTCCGACGCTCATTGTCGTGGCCGTGGCCGTCGTCGGGTTCATTTTCTTCGCCAATGTGTGGACTGACGTCCTCTGGTACCAGCAGCTTGGTTTCTTCGAAGTTTATCTTCGGGAGAATCTTGCCAGGATCATCACGTTCCTGGTCGGTTTCGCCATGATGTTCGCAGCGGTCTTCTTTGCCATCAGGATCGCGTACCGTTCACGCCCCGTCTACGCTCCTGATGCGGAGTCCCGGGATAACCTCAACCGCTACCAGGCGCAGCTCGAGCCTGTCCGTCGGGTGGTCATGATCGGCCTGCCTATTCTCTTCGGACTCTTTGCCGGAAGCGCGGCAGCCAGCCAATGGCAAAAAGCCTTGTTGTTCTTCAACCAGGAGCCCTTCGGCCAAACGGACCCCCTGTTCAACCTCGACATCAGCTTTTACCTGATGTCGTTGCCGTTCCTGGGTTTCGTCACCGGGTTCCTCATCAGTATTACCGTGGTGGCCGGCATCGCCGGCATCCTCACCCACTATCTCTATGGCAGCATCCGCCTCATGGAGCGGGGCATCTTCACCAGCCGTGCAGCGCAGATCCACATTGCGGTGACGGGCGCGCTCTTCCTGATCCTGCTGGGCGTCAACTTCTGGCTGGACAGGTACACCACCGTCCAGAGCAACTCCGGCCGCTGGGCCGGCGCCTTGTACACGGACGTCAATGCCGTGGTGCCCACGAAGGCGATCCTCGCAGTTGCCGCGGCTTTGGTAGCCATCCTGTTCATTATTGCTGCGGTGATCGGCCGATGGCGCTTGCCGGTCATTGGTACCGCGATGCTGGTAATCACGGCGATCCTCGCCGGCGGCGTCTACCCCTGGGTTATCCAGCAGTTCCAGGTCCGCCCCTCGGAGAACACCCTTGAGCGGGAATTCATCGACCGCAACATCAACATGACGCGGTCTGCCTACGGCCTGGACAAGATTGATGTCTCCGCCTACAACGCCACGACGACGGCGACAGCCGGTGCGTTGGCCGCGGACGCGCAGACCGCAGCCAACATCCGGCTCCTTGACCCGAACCTCATCTCATCGGCCTTTGCCCAGCTTGAGCAGTTCCGCCCCTACTACCAGTTCCCGCAGACCTTGAACGTCGACCGCTACATGGTGGACGGCAAGGTCCAGGACACGGTGATTGCAGTCCGTGAACTGAATCCCGACGGCCTGAGCGCGAACCAGCAGACTTGGGTCAACAGGCACATCGTGTACACGCACGGCTATGGCGTGGTGGCTGCAAAGGGCAACAAGTTCACCGCTGACGGCAAGCCCGAGTTCCTGCAGTCCGGCATTCCGTCCAACGGTGTCCTGGGCAACGACACCACCTACGAGCCCCGGATCTACTTCGGTGAGAACTCGCCCGAGTACTCGATTGTTGGTGCCCCGGATGGCGCTCCGAACCGCGAGCAGGACCGTCCGGCGAGCCGCGAAGGCGGGGGAGAGACGCAGTACACCTTCAATGGCAATGGTGGCCCGAACGTGGGCAACTGGCTCAACCGGATCCTCTACTCCATCAAGTTCCAGTCTTCGGACCTGTTGCTCTCGGACGGCGTCAACGCTGAATCGCAGATTCTCTACGACCGCAATCCCCGCGAACGGGTGGAGAAACTTGCTCCCTACCTGACGGTGGACGGCAATGCCTACCCGGCAGTGGTTGACGGCCGCGTGAAGTGGATTGTCGACGGCTACACCACCAGCCAGTACTTCCCGTATTCGCAGCCGCAGCAGCTGCAGAACGCCACGGCTGACTCGCAGACCAGCGCCGGTCGGACCGTTGCCCTGCCGAACAGCTCCGTGAACTACATCAGGAACTCGGTCAAGGCCACCGTTGATGCCTACGACGGTTCGGTAAACCTCTACGCCTGGGACGACCAGGACCCCATCCTGAAGGCATGGCAGAAGGTTTTCCCGACCACCATCAAGCCGTACTCGGAGATGTCCGGCGACCTCATGAGCCACGTCCGCTACCCGGAGGATCTCTTCAAGGTCCAGCGTGAACTCCTGGGCCGCTACCACGTGACGGATCCTGACAACTTCTACCAGAACAACGACGCGTGGAGCGTTCCGAACGATCCCACCGTTTCCGAGGCAGTAAAGCAGCCGCCGTTCTACATGTCCCTGCAGATGCCTGACCAGGAGAAGCCTGCGTTCCAGCTGACCTCGTCGTTCATCCCGCAAACCGTGAACGGAAACGCCAGGAACATTCTGTACGGCTTCCTTGCGGCAGATTCCGACGCCGGCAACGTCAAGGGCGTCAAGGCAGACAGCTACGGCAAGCTGCGGCTCCTGCAACTGCCAACCGACACACAGGTTCCTGGTCCGGGACAGGCACAGAACAAGTTCAACTCGGACCCCACAGTGTCACAGGCGTTGAACCTCCTGCGCCAGGGTGCGTCCGATGTTCTGAACGGCAACCTGCTCACCTTGCCCGTCGGTGGCGGCCTGCTGTATGTCCAGCCTGTCTACCTGAAATCCACGGGTGAGACGTCCTACCCGACACTGCAGCGTGTTCTGGTTGCCTTCGGCGACAAGATCGGTTTTGCGCCGACGCTTGACGCGGCCCTGGACCAGCTGTTCGGCGGCAACTCCGGAGCAACGGCGGGCGACTCGGCCAATAATGGCCAGACGCCCACCACGCCCCCGGGAACAACTACCCCGCCAGCCGGACCTACGGATGCCAAGGCTGACCTCAAGGCAGCCTTGGAGGCGGCCAACAAGGCCATCCAGGACGGTCAAGGAGCCCTTGCCAAGGGTGACTTTGCCGGTTACGGCGAACAGCAGAACAAGCTGTCAGAAGCCTTGAAGAAGGCTATGGACGCTGAAGCCCGACTGGGGACAACGTCGACGCCGTCAGCTACTCCAAGCGCGACGCCGTCACCATCGCCGAGCAGCTAAGGCCGCGCGTCGATTGAAGGCCGGCACCCGCTCCTTATGGAGCGGGTGCCGGCCTTTTTTGCACGTGCCGACCATCCGTGGGGCGGGGGAGATGCACATCACGTCGCCAGGATTTGGTCTGCCATTCACCGGACGGTAATGTTGTTCTTGCGACGCGGGGTGGAGCAGTTCGGTAGCTCGCTGGGCTCATAACCCAGAGGTCACAGGTTCAAATCCTGTCCCCGCAACTGGAGAAAAGGTCCGGATCAGTAATAGCTGATCCGGACCTTTTGTTTTGCCCCCAACCCTTGCTCACGTCCCGCGTGTTTGCCCCCAACCCTTGCTCACGTTCCGGCTGTTTGCTCCCAACCCTCGCTCACGTCCCGGCTGTTTGGGCGCAACCCTTGCTCACGTCCCGCGTGTTTGCCCCCAACCCTTGCTCACGTCCCGCGTGTTTGCCCCCAACCCTTTCTCACGTTCCGGCTGTTTGGGCGCGACCCTTGCTCACGTTCCGGCTGTTTGGGTGCGACCCTTGCTCACGTCCCGCGTGTTTGCTCCCAACCCTTGCTCACGTTCCGGCTGTTTGGGCGCGACCCTCGCTCATGTGGACCAAGACTCCAGCGTGATCTGCGGCACCTTTGATGGCCTATGGTCAGAGACACCCTGAACCGTGGGGTAGAGTTGTTCTTGCGACGCGGGGTGGAGCAGTTCGGTAGCTCGCTGGGCTCATAACCCAGAGGTCACAGGTTCAAATCCTGTCCCCGCAACTGGAGAAAAGATCCGGATCAGTGAAACTGGTCCGGATCTTTTGTTTAACCCAGGGCGCTGAAAGATGTCGTTGACGACGTGGGTGCTAGCATCGAATCCGGATTTGCTGAGGCAGGAAAAATTCTTCGATGGGACAGCCTATGGTCAATGGTGACGTCAACTCAGGCCCCGAGCACAAAACACTTCAGAGGGACAGCCCTGTAGCGGTGTACCAGCAGGTGGCTGACGTCCTGACGGACCAAGTGAGCCGTCTGGAACCGGGATCGCGCATTCCCACCGAAGAGGCCCTCATGGACGAATATGGGATCAGCCGAACGACTGTCCGGAAGGCAATCGAAACGCTGGTGTCCAAGGGGCTGCTGGTCCGTCGGCAGGGGAAGGGCACTTTCGTGATGGCCCAGCGCCCGGTGAAGATGCTGAATCGACTGGCACCCTTCATGGAAACCTTTACCGCTGCCGGCATGAAGACCGTCAAGGGCCTCATCGAATACAAATGGATGGAAAAGGACCGCAGTGTTCCAGCGAAATTGGTTTCCGATGACAACCTGGTTTTGGTAATCCGACGTTCCTACTCGAGTGCTGGGTGGCCGTACGCAATTGCGGAGATCTTCATTCCCTCACATATTGGGCGGCACATCAGCTTGGCTGACGCCGAGCGGAATTCCATCTACCAGGTCATCCAGGACAGAACGCTGAAGCCCCTCCATCGCGCCGAGATCACCGTGACCATGCATGCACCCCCTGAGCACCTTGCAGACGCTCTGAACGTGCGTGGGTTCGCGATGGTGCCCAGGCTCGAAAGGACCACGCTTGGACCCCATGGAGAGGTCCTGGAGTGCACAGTGACCTATTTCCATCCGAAGGGATTCGAAATTCGCGCCGAGGTTGCAACAGATGCCAGCCCGGGGCAAGAAACGCCGTCATCCACCGAAGGGCAGGCGGCCAGCGCTTAAAACGAAGTGGGCAGGATCCCTCGGGATCCTGCCCACTTGGCTGTCAGCAACGCGTGGAAGGGGGTACCCTCCCGTTCGGCCTAGAGTTTGTCGAAGTCAGCTTCGTCGACCGTCGCCTCGGCGGATGCAGGGGCTCCGGCGCCGATTGCCGGCTTGGAGCCGCCGGACTTCAGTGCGGCAAGACGGGCTTCGATCTCCGTCTGCTCACCAAGGTCCTCAAGCTGGTTGAATTGTGCGTCGAGACTGGAGCTGGCAAGCTCCTGCTGGCCGAGGACCTTGGCCTCTTCCCGGCGGATCTTTTCCTCGAAGCGGCCAACCTCGCTCGTTGGATCCATGATGTCGATGCTCTTGAGGGCATCGTGTACCTGGGACTGCGCGGCAGCCGTCTTGGAACGTGCCACCAGCTCATTGCGCTTGGCGGTGAGCTGGTTGAGCTTGTTCTTCATCTGGTCAAGACCGGTCTTGAGCTTGTCCACGACCTCGGTCTGGGACGCAATGCTCGGTTCGGCCGCCTTTGCCTCGGACTCTGCGGTCATCTGGCGCTGGATGGCCACCTTGGCCAGGTTGTCGAACTTCTGGGCATCCACGGTGTCGCCAGCTGCGCGGTACTCGTCGGCTTTCCGGGACGCGGCCAAGGCTTTGTTGCCCCAGTCCTGTGCGTTCTTGATGTCCTCGTTGTAGTCCGCCTGCAGCATCCGGAGGTTGCCGATGGTCTGTGCCACGGCGGACTCGGCTTCGGCAATGTTGTTCGTGTAGTCGCGGACCATCTGGTCCAGCATTTTCTGCGGGTCTTCTGCTTGGTCAAGCAAGGCGTTGATGTTGGCCTTTGCCAGCTGCGAGATCCGACCGAAAATGGACTGCTTAACCATGGTGTTGCCTTTCGTCCTGCTCAGTGATGCCCACTGAATTCAGTGATCAGTTGTTGTACCGCTTCTATGCGGGGCACGGACCCCACTTAGTCTCTAGGTCTAGAAGTCGCCACCGCCGCCGCCGTCGCCACCCCAGCCGCCGCCGTCGAAGCCTCCACCGGAGTCACCGCCGCCGCCAAAGAAGCCGCCGTCACCGCCGCCGCTGTTGTGGCCGCCGCCCCAGCCACCTCCGCCGCCATTCAGGATGGAGTTGATGAGGATTCCACCTAGGATTGCGCCGCCAAGGCCCCCGCCACCGCCTCCGCCGCCAAACATGCCGCCGCGGCCATAGCCTTGGTCGGCGTAGCCGAACTGGTCGACATCGGATTGTGCGAGCTGGGCGGCCTGTGCCGCCAGCGAGTGGGCCTGCTGAGCGTAGGTCAGCGCGGTCACCGGGTCATTGCGGGAGATGGACAGGGCGTAGTCGAGATTGCGCTGGGCTTCGGCCAGCCGTGTCCTGGCTTCGGTACCAACGCCACCACGGCGAGCCGTGATGTAGTCCGAGGTCGCACTGATCTGGGCCTGTGCAGCCATGATGGTTTGCTGCAGTGAGGCCTGCGCGCGGCGGGCCTGCTCCTGCTGATCACGGATCCCGGACAAGGACTGGTCCAAGGCCTGGTGGGCCGACTCAACACGGCTGAGGGTGGCAATGGGATCGATCTTGCCGCCTTGGATTTCGGTCTTCACCTGCGTCAGGGCAGCTTCCACTCCGGCCACCGGGCCCGCGAGTTCAGGATGGGCACCCGATTGGATCATCGCCCGGGCTTGGGCGAGGTCCTGGCTGGTCTCGGCTACGGCACCATCGAGGGAGGCGCGTGCTTCATCCAGGCTGCCGGCGGTCTTGGAGATGGCCTCGATCAGGATGTTGGTCTGGTGAAGGCTTTCCTCAGCAGCGCGAACGGCAACTGCTGCCATGCTGCTCTCGCCAGCTGTCAGCTTCTCCTGTGCCGTGGTTGCTGCGTTCTGGACGAACGCCAGGCGTTCCTTGGCCTGCAAAATGTTGTCGGAGACCTGGGTCAACGCAGATTCTGCGTACTTGGCCCTGAGACCGTCAAGGGACTGCTCGGCGTTGGCGATCTTGGCGTCGGCTTCCTTCGCCCCGGCCGTCACTGCTGCCAAGGCCTGCGGCGCGTTTTTTTCCAGTTCGCGCAGGGAGTCGAAGTCAGCCTTCTGGTCACGCAACGACGCCAGGGCTGCTTCGGAACGACGGATGATCTCGCCGAGCCAGCTGCGCTGCTGTTCTTCAGTGTCCGGGATATGGTCGTCCAGTTGCTGCTGAAGCTTGAAGGACTCCGTCATGTGGCCCTTGGCCTCTTCCAGGGCCTTGGTGAAGTTGCCAATCGCGGTGTCACCGTACTGCGCCTGCGCAAAGCCCAGCTCCTGTTCGCTGGAGCGGATGGCGTCGTCTGCTTCGATGAGCAGCGAGCCGCTCTTCTGACGCAGTTCCGGGATGCTGAGTCCCGCGAGCGGGTCAAGTTGTTCGCCTTGCGGTCCGTAGCTGCCGCTGACAGCCTTGGTTCCGCCCTTCTTGCGTCGGTTACGAAGGTAAAGGTATGTACCGGCACCACCGGCCGCCACGACACCCACCCCGACGAGGACTCCAACACCGGCACTCCCATTGGGGACGGTTCCACTGCCGCCGCCTGCTGCGTCGCCAATGGCTGCGGCAGCGTCGATGACTGCTTGGGCGTAGTTGCCAGCGCGCAGCTGGGGGTCAATGGCCTTGCTGGTGATTGTGTCCCGTTGGGCGTTAGTGATTTTGCTGTTGCTGGGCTTGCTCAGCTGGTACTGCCGCGTGTCGGTAGCAACAGCGAGAACCAGAGCATTGGGACCCAGCTGCGCCTTCTCGGCCACATCCTGGGTCCATTGCACGCGATCGGTGGGATTCTCGAACTTCTTGACGAAGACCGCGTGCAGCGTCATGGCGTGATCCTTGCCAAGTTTCTGGATGGCTTCTTCGACCTTCGCCTTGTCACCACCCAGTACTCCCGCGGAATCCACGATCTTGGTGGTGGGATCAAGCGTCACCGGGCTCTCCGCCCAAGCCGCGCCGGCCGGTAGGGCCAACAATCCAGCCACGCCAATGACAGCGAGTACGCGTTTAAATATTGACCGCATGTGCAACCCTTCAGCACGTCTGCGACTGGAACAAGGCGTACCAATCGTCACAGAATGCTCAGCGCCCCCACGCATGGTGTAAAGCCGCAGGTCGCTGTGGCAATTCCTCTTGATTCTATGGTGCACCCCATGGCCCGTCCACAGGGGTGAATATGCCACCAGCGAAATATAGGAGAAACATGGATTGTTGCCTCGTTGAGAGGCATCTAGGCGGCCCAGCAAGCGCAGACCTTAGCCTTTCAGGAAGCTCCCAGCGAACGTCCCCTTTTGTTCCAGTTATTGGGTACATAGTTGTTGAAGACGAGGACGAAAGGAAGACCCATGACGGAGAACCCAGCGCAGGGCAACGGACCGGAAGGCCGAGAGCCATCACAGCCCCATGCAACGTCGGGCCAGCATAATGATGCCAGCGGGCACAACGATGGCGCCCAGCAGCAACCTGCCTGGACTTCAGGGCAAAACCAGGGCGCGGATGGCGCGTCCCAGGCCACGACGCCCCTGCCGGCGTTCCAGCCGCAGGCCCAGGACCAGCAGCAGGACCAGCAGCAGGGCCATGGTCAGCAGCAAGGCCAGCCGCAGAACCAGCAGCCCTACTACGGCACTCCACAGCATCAGGATCCGGCGCAGCGCCCCAACTACCCGCAGCACCAGCCCTTCTACGGTGGCGGAGCAAACCCGGGCGGCAACAACCCCGGCCCACAGTTCCAGAGCACCCAGGGCCAGCACCCCCATGGTCAGCACCCCCAGGGCCAGCACGCTCAGGGAGTCCAGCACGCGACCGTAACCACCAAACGCAAGCCCGCGTTCGGAGTGGGAACACTTGTGGCGAGCATGCTCGCAGCGGGCCTCATTGGCGGTGGAGTTGTCGCGGGCAGCAACGCGTTGTGGGACAACCCCGCTCCGGCAGCGTCCACGGGTGGCCAGTCCAGCACCGTCATCGTGAACAACAAGGATGATGTCAACGTGATCACCGCCGCGGCCGCCAAGGCTTCACCCAGCGTGGTCACCATCAAGGCCACCAGCGGAAATGAAGGCGGAACCGGATCCGGAGTCATCCTGGACGATCAGGGCCATATCCTCACCAACACCCACGTCGTGACATTGGATGGCGCTACGTCCAACGCCGCCATCGAGGTCCGTACCAGCGACGGCAAGGTCCTGAAGGCAACCGTTGTCGGAACGGATCCGTTGTCCGACCTCGCCGTCATCAAGGTCAGCGACGCCTCGGGTTTGGTTCCTGCCACCCTGGGTGACTCGTCGAAGATCAACGTGGGGGACACCGCCGTCGCAATCGGTTCGCCCTTGGGCCTGACCGGTACGGTGACGGACGGTATTGTCTCCACCCTCAACCGCACCATCAGCGTGGCTTCTTCGGCAGCGCCGAAGGAGGGCACCGACAATTCGCAGGGCGGCGACCAGGGCTTCCAGTTTGCGCCGCCGAACGGCCAGCAGGGTCAGTCCACCGCCAACGAAGGTTCCATTGCCATCAACGTGATCCAGACGGATGCTGCGATCAACCCGGGCAACTCGGGCGGCGCGTTGGTGAACAGCAAGGGCGAGATCATCGGCGTCAACGTCGCCATTGCATCCGCCGGCAGCGGCACGTCCGATTCGTCGAGCGGCAACATCGGCGTGGGCTTCAGCATCCCTATCAACCATGCCAAGCGCGTGGCCCAGGAAATCATCGATTCCGGAAAGGCCAGCCACGGCCAGTTCGGCGTTTCGGTCCGGGCGAAGTCTGCGACCAGCAGCGACTCAGGGTTCAGCGTGGGCGCGGAGGTTGCCTCGGTGACCTCCGGTTCTGCCGCAGCAAAGGCCGGCATCAAGGTTGGGGACGTCGTCACGAAGTTCGGTGACTACGCTGTCAGCGATCCCAACCAGTTGACTGCAGCGGTGCGGGAGCAGCCTGCAGGCGCCAAGGTCAAGGTCACCATCCAGCGTGGTGGCCAGAGCCAGGAAGTCGAGGTCACCCTCGACGCGGCGCAGCAGTAAGGCCCGGGAGAGGCAAACCATGACGACGGCCGGCACCTTTGAGGTGCGGGCCGTCGTCGTGCCGTCCCGGCGTGGTTCCGCAGGACTGAAACAGGGGTTAACGCTGGGAGTGGTTTTCTGCGGGCAATATGCTTAGCTAGGACGAGCCCACGCGCTGGGCAATTCACGGCCACGCTGTTGCGGTTGGCCGTCCACAAGCATGGAAGGCTGCTTCGAAGACAGTGGAAGAGACATTGAAGATTGTCGTTCTGGTCAAGCACGTCCCGGACGCGCAGTTCGACCGGCATATCACCGGACCTGCCAACACAACCGACCGTGAAGAGAGCATCCTGTCCGAATTGGACGAGTATGCCCTCGAGGCAGCATTGCAGCTGGCCGAGGAACGCGGCGGACCGAAAGCGGGCAACGAGGTCATTGCCCTGAGCATGGGCCCGTCGGGTGCGGTCAACGCGGTCAAGAAGTCGCTGCAGATCGGCGCATATTCGGGAGTCCACCTCAGCGATGACGCTTTGGCAGGCTCGGATGCTGCTGCCACGTCGCTGGCGCTTGCCGCTGCGATCCGGCACCTCTCGGCCGACGGACGTCCGGTGGACCTGGTCCTGACGGGCATGGCATCCACCGACGGTGAGACGTCGCTGGTCCCGGCCCAGCTGGCCGAGCGTTTGTCCCTCCCGCAGGTGACCTTCGCGTCCAGCCTGGAGATCGCGGGCGGTCGGGTCACGGCACGCCGGGACGCAGGTCCCTACTCGGAGACGGTTGAGGCTGCGCTTCCGGCCGTTGTTTCGGTGACTGACCAGATCAACGAGCCCCGCTATCCCAACTTCAAGGGCATCCTGGCGGCCAAGAAGAAAAAGATCACCTCCCTGGCGCTGTCCGACATCGGTGTGGACGCCTCGCAGGTTGGCCTCGCCGGGTCCTGGACCGTGGTTGAGTCCGCCGAAGCACGGCCGCCGCGCACTGCCGGCACCATCATCACCGACGAAGGCGACGCTGGCATCAAGCTGGTCGACTTCCTTGCCGCCCAGAAGCTGCTCTAAAGGGGACCCCAACCATGGCAAATGCACTTGTATTCATTGACAACCCGGGAGCCGCTCTCAAGAAGAGCAGCCTGGAGCTCCTGACCATCGCCCGCTCGCTGGGGGAAACCGCCGTCGCGTTCACCGGCGAGTTGTCCGACGACGTCGCCGCCACCTTGGGTGCCTACGGCGCCACGACGGTCTACCGGCCGTCGACGGACGACCTCGATAACTACCTCGTGGGTCCTAAGGCTGCCTACCTGGCTGCCGCCGCCGCAGCGTCCGGAGCCACGGCTGTCCTGCTCGACAACTCTCCTGAAGGCAAGGAGATCGCCGCCAGGCTTGGCATCAAGCTGAACGCCGGAGTCATCACGGATGTTGTGGGAGTTGAGCCTGACGGCACCGCGCACAAGTCGGTCCTGGCCGGCTCGTACAACACCTCCGCGAAGGCCACAACATCAGTGACGGTCCTTTCGGTCAAGGCCAACAACTTTGAACCCGCACCAGCCGGCGCTGCAGCTGCCCCCGCCACGGCGACGGTGGACGTCCCCGGCGACGCCGTTGCGAATGCGGCCCGTATTTCGGCACGGGCCGAGAAACCGGTCAGCGGCCGCCCGGATCTCAGCGAAGCCAGGATTGTGGTGGCCGGTGGCCGCGGCGTGGACGGCGACTTCGGTCCGTTGGAGGAGCTTGCGGACGCCCTCGGTGCAGCTGTGGGCGCTTCCCGCGCCGCCACGGACGCCGGATGGATCGGCCACGATGCCCAGGTGGGCCAGACCGGTGTCACGGTTTCGCCGCAGCTGTACATTTCCGCCGGGATCTCCGGAGCCATCCAGCAGAAGGCCGGCATGCAGACGTCCAAGGTGATTGTCGCCGTCAACAAGGACGCCGAGTCTCCGGTGTTCGAAATCGCCGACTACGGCATCATCGGTGACCTGTTCAAGGTCATCCCGCAGGCCACGGCCGAAATCAAGAAGCGGAAAGGCTGATCCCTTTGCCCACTGACGCCACGTCAGCAAAGAGCCCGTTCGATGCCTCCACGGAGCGCGTCGAGCGGGTGCTTTGTTTTACTGCCCATCCTGATGACATTGATTTCGGTGCCGCAGGAACCATAGCCGCGTGGACGGCCGCGGGCGTCCAAGTCAGCTATTGCATCATGACCGACGGCGACGCCGGCGGTTTTGATCCCGCGGACCGTGCCAGGATCATTGAGCTCCGGGCCGAGGAGCAGCAACGGGCTGCCGCGCTGGTGGGTGTCACGGATATCCACTATCTGCACGAGCGCGACGGCTATCTGGAACCGTCACACGGCGTCATCAAGCAGGTGGTGAAGCTTATCCGCGAAATCCGCCCGGACATTGTTCTGACCATGCACCCGGAACGCAACTGGGACCGTCTTCAAAAGAGCCACCCCGACCATTTGGCCGCGGGGGAGGCGGTGACCCGGGCGGTATATCCCGCCGTCGAGAATCCGTTCGCGTACCCCGAACTGGCAGAGTCCGGCCTTGCCGCCTACAAGCTTCCGTGGCTGTGGTTCATCTCGAGCCCGGAGTCCAGGGAGAACCATTTTGTGGACGTATCCGCCCATGTGGAGGCCAAGATCGAGGCCATTCGGGTTCACGCCAGCCAGCACCCCGATGTCGCCGGGATGGAGCGGGTGGTCCGGGGAATGATGCTGGCGAATGGAGAGCGGGGCGGCCTCCCTTCGGGAACCAGCGCCGAGGCATTCCACGTGGTGTCGGTGAACGGATCCAGTACCATCGCCGGCTTCTGACGTTGCCGTGGTGTAACCCGTGTCATATGCTTGATCTCGGTTAAATCATATTTATTCGAGGAAGGCAGACTTTGATGGCGAAGACTGCGCAACAACCCGTGCTGGTGATTATGGGAGTCTCCGGCTCAGGGAAGTCCACCGTGGCCGGCGTACTGGCCGGCAAACTGGGATGGGATCTGGCCGAAGGCGACGATCTGCACCCCGAAGCGAACGTAGCCAAGATGCACTCGGGACAGGCGCTCACTGACGAGGACCGCTGGCCCTGGCTCGGCATCATCTCGGAGTGGATCCGAGAGCGTGCTGATGCCGGAGTGCCGGCCATCATTACGTGCTCAGCCCTGAAAAAGAAGTACCGTGACGTGCTCCGGGGCGAAGGTGTGGTGTTCGTGTTCCTGCAGGGAAGCAAGGACAAGATTTCCGACCGTCTCGCTTCCCGGCATGGACACTTCATGCCGCCGTCGCTCCTGGAATCGCAGTTCGACGCGCTGGAGGAACCCACGGAAGACGAGAACTACATCTCGCTGTGCGTTTCGGCCTCTCCTGCCGAAGAAGCTGACGAGGTCATTGAACGCCTGGGGCTGCACCCTTTGACCGGGGACTCCGAAGCGGGCGTTAAGTGATTGCCCTCCAGACGGCAGCGCAAGTGCAGGAATGGACCGGGCACGACACCCAACTGCTTGTGGTGGCGGCGCTGGGCATTGCCCTGATCGTGGTGCTGATCGCCAAGCTCAAGCTTCATCCGTTCCTGGCCCTCGTCCTGGGTTCCGCCTTCGTTGGCCTGGCGTCCGGTGTTGAACTGGGCAAGGTCATCACCAACTTCGAGGACGGTGTGGGAGGTGTCCTCAAGGAGGTCGGGCTGCTGATCGCCCTCGGTGCCATGCTGGGGAAGCTGCTCGCGGATTCCGGCGGGGCGAACCGGGTGGTGGACACCCTGCTTGCCAAGGCAAGCGGCAACAAGCTGGTCTGGATGATCACGCTGGTGGCCGTCATCATCGGCTTGCCGATGTTCTTCGAGATCGGGCTCGTCCTGCTGCTGCCCGTGATTGTGCTGGTGACGCAGCGATCCAAGATGAAACTCATGAGGATCGCGATCCCGGCGCTGGCCGGCCTGTCCGTACTGCATGGGCTTGTGCCTCCGCACCCGGGACCGTTGATCGCCATCAGTGCTGTGAAGGCTGAACTCGGAACTACCCTCGGCCTGGGCATCCTGGTGGCAATCCCCACAGTCATCATCTGTGGCCCGCTGTTTTCGCGTCTGGCTGCACGCTGGGTTCCTGTCGATGCGCCGGCTGTGGCTGGCGGTATTGATACCCAGCACACGACGGACCTCAGCGAGGTCAAGCGCCAGCCTTCGTTCGTGGTCACCCTGCTGACCATCATCTTCCCGGTCGTCCTGATGCTGCTGAAGGCCCTGGGCGGCATCATCTGGCCAAATCCCGACACCGCACCGGCCATCCGGATCTTCTTCGACTTCGTCGGCCAGCCGCTGGTGGCCATGACCCTCGCGGTCCTGGTGGCCATCGTGACCTTCGGCTATGCCGTGGGATTCACGGGCAGCAGGATCACGGCCAAGCTGGGTGAGAGCCTTGGTCCGATTGCTGCGATCCTCTTGATCGTTGGCGCAGGCGGAGGTTTCAAGCAAACGCTGATCGGTGCCGGTGTGGGTGACGCGGTGAAGAAATGGGCCGAGGGCGCCAACATGTCCGTCCTGGTGCTGGGCTTCATCGTTGCCGTAGCGCTTCGCCTCGCAACCGGTTCCGCCACGGTGGCAACCGTGACAGCTGCGGGCATTGTGGCGCCGCTGGCCAGCAGCCTGAGTCCGACCCATGCGGCGTTGCTCGCGTTGGCAATCGGTGCGGGTTCGCTGTTCCTGTCCCACGTCAATGATGCGGGGTTCTGGCTGGTCAAGGAGCTCTTCGGGCTCACCGTAGGCCAGACCTTCAAAACGTGGTCCGTGATGGAGACGCTAATTTCCGTAGTCGGATTCGGCTTCGTGATGCTCCTGTCGCTGGTGTTGTAGCTCCAGGAACCAGCCGGCAAACAATGACGGCGGCCGTCCCCAAGGTGGGACGGCCGCCGTCGTGCATTAATTCCTTGCGCCTCAGGCGCTGAGGGCGACCACCAGGACCGGAGCGCTCGTGGGAGCCTGCGACCCGCCGGCCGGTTCAACGGTGATGGCAACGGACGACGCCGAAGACAAGCCCTTCACCACCGCCGGCTTCGAGAGCGTCTGGGCGTCCATGGTGCCCTGCGGAACCGGCGCGGAGCCGTCCTTGGGCAGCGTCCACAGCTGGTAGACCTTGCCTTCAGGAGCGGGGGCCACCCCGTCCATCAGGACCACGAACGAATCCTTGGCCGATGACGCGGAAATCGTGGCAGTACCGCCGCCGGGAACAGGGGCGGACTGCTTCTGCACATCCTGCGCCTGCAGGACCTGGTTGACGGGATCGTTCTGCGCCGAGACATAAGCGCCCACGCCGATTCCGCCAAGGCCGATCACTGCGGCTGCCGCCACTCCCACGATCCAGCGGCGTGCACCGCCGGCCCGCTGCCGCTCTTCGCGTTTGGCCCTCGCCGCTGCGAGGTCGTCGACGGCGGGACTCACCGCGGCCGGTGCCGCCGGTTCCGCAGCTGCCGGGGCCGTTGCCTCCTGGGTTATCCGTTCCATGATGTTCCCGAAGAGGCCTGCGGGAGGCTCGTCCTGGGCGGTGAAGCTCACCGCCAGGGTTTCGCGTGCCTCGCGGACCCGCTGGAAGAACTCGGCTCCCTCGGGAGCGTCCTTGACGTAGTCGTCAATCATGGCCCGTTCGTCGTCACTGACGGCGTCCAGGGCGTAGATCTCAGCGAGTTCGAGCACTCGGCCCTCAGCGAGATCTGTAGCGATGTCGTTGGCAAACATTCTGCGGATAAAGCCTCCACCGGTGTTCTCAGTCATATCAGCCCACCCCCAGGCAGGTCTTCAGGCGCAGCAATCCGTCGCGGATGCGCGATTTGATGGTTGGCACGGCCGCGCCGAGATGTTCAGCCACTTCCCGGTAGGTCAGCCCGCCGTAGTAGGCCAGACGGACGGATTCACGCTGGGTGTCCGTCAAGGTGCCGAGGCAGCGGCTGACGGCTTCGGCCTCGAGGTTGCTGTCTGCTTCCTCGGCCACCAGGTCCCGGTCCAGGTCCTGGCTCGCGGCGCCGTAGCGGGCCTCGCGGTCTGTGGCTGCCTGGACAGCCCGCACACGGTCGATGGCCCGGCGATGGGCGATGGTCATGAGCCACGCAAGCGGCGTTCCCGCGCTGCGGTCGAAATTGGCCGCACCCTGCCACACCTGGATGTAAACCTCCTGGGTGGCGTCCTCACTGAGGTCCGGGTCTATGAGCACGCGCCTGGCCATGCCGAAAACACGCCGCGAGGTCAGTGCATAGAACTCGGCGAATGCCTGCTGGTCTCTTGCTGCCACCAGCTCAAGCAGGCCGGTCAACTGCGTGTTGAGGTCAGTGGCAGTGCTGGTAGCTTCGAAGACCGGTGGGCCGGGGTTGTTGGGGGTGTCCATTACAGTCCAGCATATGTTGTCGCGTCTGAATCCGGCAGCACTGCGGGGTCGCGTTGCGGGTGCGGCGATATGGCCGTGTTGTGTTAAGGCCCTGGTCTGCAACGCGCTCACGGAGGCTCCCTCAATGAATGTCCCTGACAGGATTGTCCCTGCGTAAGGTATTCGGTGCTGTGGCCGCCGTGGATGGGCTACACCTTGGCGCCGGCAAAACCGTTCTGCCGCCATGCCTCGAAAACGGCGATGGAGGCGGCATTGGCAAGGTTGAGCGAGCGCAACGACGGCCTCATGGGGAGCCGTACCCGCGCAGTGACATGCGGGTCCCGTTTGAGCCATTCCGGCAGGCCCACGGATTCGGGTCCGAACATCAGCACATCACCAGGGCGGTAGTCGATGTCTGTATAGGACGTCTCGCCGTCGGAGGTATAGGCGAAGACCCTCTCGGGCTGCAGGGCTTCCCAGGCGGCCTCGATGTCTTTGTGGACTGTGACGACAGCGAGGTCGTGGTAGTCCAGGCCGGCCCGCCGAAGCTTGGCATCGGAAAAGTCGAAACCGAGGGGCTCCACCAAGTGAAGCTCGGCGCCCGTAATGGCGGCGAGCCGAATGGCGTTGCCGGTATTGCCCGGGATTTCTGGAGTGTGGAAGAGGATGCGGAACACCGTCCCATCTTAGTCAGGCGTGTGTTGGACACCTGACACAGGCCGGGAGCCAGGGCATGCCAAGAGCTAGTGCATACCCCGAAGCAGCCTGGCCAACACGGGAACCACAACCGTGTTGGGCGCGGGTCCCGAACCCAGGAATTGCTTCAGGCCACGGACAAGACCTGCGCCGTTGACAATCTCGACGGCGCTGCCCTGGCCCTTGCCGTAATGATCAATGACGGGCTCATGCAGGTTGCCGTCGGGGCTGTGCAGGACTACCCAGCCAGTGACGTTCAACTCCGGGAAGATGTCCTGCATGTGGCGGACAATGTGGGCCAGTTGCGGGGGAGCGACCGAGCGGCCGCCATGGCGCAATGACTGTCCGTCCCAGGCGTATGCGCCCTTGGGCAGCAGCATGGAACCAACCAATGCCAGCCTGTAGCCGGACAGGACGGCGTGGTCGATGTGGTTGTTGTCCGACGGCGAGCGCAGGCCGTTTATCAGCCGGGCGGCCGGCATGGCCGGAAGGACCTGCCGGCTGATGAGCTGCACCGTGCGCATTTCCCGTTGGATGCGGGCCTCGGCGCCGAAGATTCCGCGTTTGCGGGGTAGGCCGTGGACTTGTTGGGCCGCTTCGGCTGCCGAAACAAGGGGGACTTCGTTGGGGTCGTCGAAGGCGGGAACGTAGACCGGTGGATCGCCGGCAGTGTTGCGCTGCGTTGGAGGCCGCTTGACGTTGGTGCTTGCCGATGGTCCTGGCGCCGCCGTGCCCGAATAGTCTCCGGGCCGGGCCTGGGCGCGTTCGGTGGTACCGCTGGCATAACGGCGATCGTACTCGGCCCTGCGCCGGGGGTCGATGAGTGTCTCGTACGCGAGGGTTACGCGCCGGAACATCTCTGCCTCTCCACCGTGATCGGGGTGGGCTTTCCGGGCAGCCTTGCGGTAGGCCACTTTGATCTCTTTGTCCGTCGCGGTGACGGCTACTCGGAGAACCTGATAGTGCGAACTGCTGCCCTCGGCCAAGCACGGGCCCTTCTCTAGTGATGACGGCCGCTCCATCGGGGCGGTATTGGCAAGTTTATCCAGCCACTATGTGAACGTCGGCACGGGGGCGCGTGGTTCCCCGGCTGGCATAATTCGGGCTGTGACTCCTCCGGAACGTTCCCGGCCCTCCGTGGCGCAAGGAAAGATTGTGCTGGCCGTAAACCCGGCGGCTTCTTTTGGCAGGTCCCGCGGGGCGGGGGACGAGGCCGCAGGGTACTTTCGCGCCGCCGGTTGGACCGTCGTCGTTCTTCAGGCCGGCGGCTATGAGCCCTTGGGTGCGCTGGTGCGACAGGCGCTGTCCTCTGATGAGGAGGTGGCGGCGCTGGTAGTGGTAGGTGGTGACGGAATGATCCACTTGGGCGTCAACGCGCTGGTAGGCCTGGAGGTGCCGCTCGGGATCATTCCCAGTGGAACGGGCAATGACGTGGCCAGGCTTTTGGCTTTACCGTTGAACAGTCCCGCTGGTGCGTGCCGGCGGGTCCTGGACGCCTTTGCGGCGGGCGGACGGAGGGTCGACGTCGGCAGGGTCAGGGCGGGAGGGAAGACCACCTATTTCGCGGGGGTGCTGTCGGCCGGGTTCGATGCCGCAGTGAACGAGCGCGCCAACTCCTGGCGCTGGCCGCGGGGGAAAAGCCGTTACAACCTGGCCATGCTGAGGGAGCTTGGGTCTTTTCGCCGGATTGAATACAGGGTCTGTGCTGACGGTGTGAGTTGGAACCAGCGGGCGTTGCTTATTTCCGTGGCAAACGGGCAATCCATCGGCGGTGGCATGCGCATCACCCCGGATGCCTTGCCGGATGATGGCTGGCTTGATCTCTTCGTGGTGGAGCCGTTGTCGCGGCTGAAATTCCTTTCCATTTTTCCGAAGGTCTTTGCGGGCAGGCACACGGGCAGGCGCGAGGTGATGATCCGCCGCGTCCGGGAGGTCCGGTTGGAGGCAGAGGGAGTGGTGGCCTACGCGGACGGTGAACGGCTTGCCGCGTTGCCGGTGGACATCGATGTCCTTCCGCTTGCGCTGCACGTCCTTGCCTAGATTGCCTTGCCCAAGCGGAGGATTCCTTGCGGGCGGCTAGACTCGGACGCGGCAGGGCGCAGTCAGGCGGCAGGGCATAGAGGCGGGAGCATCAGGTGGCGTTTAGCGTTCGACGGCGGCTGGCGGGGTCACTTGCCCTGGGAACCGTGGGCGTCTTGCTCGCTTCCTGCAGCGTGAACGTACCCGACCCTTCAGCGCCGAAACCGGCGCCGTCGCAATCCACTCTCGCCACTCCAACCATCACGCCAGGGCATGATGCAGAGGCCGTGGCCGCGAAGGACTTGCCGTTGGCGGCGGGGGGCACTTTGGCTCCCGGTGATCCCGTGACGGTGTCGAGCAAGCTGGAGGAGGTGCCGGGCTGGTCCGTGGTGCACTCAGGCCTCCAGGGCGAGGCCCGGTTCAAGAAAACAGACGGGTGCACGCTCGCAGCACGTGTCAGCGTCAACCAGGGCCCCTTGGTTGTGGCAGGTGACGATGTTGCCTCCACCAAGGGACTCTTTCATTATCTTGATGCGGGAATTGACGTGGAGAAACTGAAGCCTGCCACATTGCGATGGGGTCAGGACTCCGATAAACCGGTTCGCAGCGTGGAGTTCCTGGCGTTGGAGTCCTCCGCAGCCTCAGGCGGCAGTCCAGTGGTGGTGCTGGCCAGGCTTTTCAGCGCTCCCGCATCTTCGGTGTATATCTCGCTGGCCTGTCCGGATGACGCTTCCTTGGCCAAGGCCCGGGCCGAGGTCGAGACGAAGCTGGCAGTGGTTCCGCCGTCGTAGTGGGACGACACTGAGCGCCGGGGCGCGGCATCGGTAGAATGGCAAGGTGCCTGTATACCTCGACCATGCCGCCACCACGCCGCTTTCGGCGGAAGCGCTCGCCGTCATGACACGCGAGTTGGCGAAGACGGGAAACCCGTCCTCCCTCCACGGTGCCGGCCGCAGGGCGCGGCGCGCCGTCGAGGACGCCCGCGAAACGCTCGCCGCCGCGGCGGGGGCCCATCCTTCGGAAGTCATCTTCACTTCGGGTGGGACAGAAGCCGACAACCTGGCCGTCAAGGGACTTTACTGGGCCCGCCGTGACGAAAACCGCCGCCGGACCCGGATACTCTGCTCCGCCGTCGAGCATCATGCGGTCATGGACACCGTCGAATGGCTTGAGCGCCACGAAGGGGCGGACGTTACGTGGCTTCCTGTGGACAGCGAAGGCGCGGTCCGGCTTGACGTCGTCCAAAAGGAGATTAGCCGGGATCCCGAATCGGTTGCCCTGGTAACGGTCATGTGGGCCAACAATGAGGTTGGCACCATCCAGCCGGTCGCCGACATCGTGGAGCTTGCCAGGCCCCACGGCATTCCGGTCCACTCGGATGCGGTGCAGGCTTTCGGATCCGTTCCCGTCGATTTCCGGGCCTCGGGACTGTCTGCCATGTCCGTCTCGGGACACAAGCTGGGCGGTCCCGTCGGTGTTGGTGCACTGTTCCTTGGCAGGGCGGTGAAGCTGACTCCTGTCCAGCACGGGGGAGGGCAGGAGCGGGACGTACGCTCGGGCACTTTGGACACCCCCGCGGTCGCCGCCTTCGCCGCTGCAGCAGAAGCCGTCACCGCAAAGCTGCCGGAGGAGCGGGATCGACTGGCGGCGTTGCGTGACCATCTCATCCGGGGAGTCCTTGAAGCTGTTCCAGACGCCGTGCTCCGTGGCGCCACGGGTGAGCGCCGGCTTCCCGGCAACGCCCACTTCACCTTCCCTGGCTGCGAAGGCGATTCACTGCTGTTCCTGCTTGACCTGGCAGGCGTTGAGTCCTCAACGGGTTCGGCGTGCACGGCCGGAGTGCCGCGGCCCTCGCACGTCCTGCTCGCGATGGGACTGGACGAGGACACCGCCCGTGGTGCCCAGCGCTTCACGCTGGGACACACGTCCACTGAAGCTGATGTTGAAGCCCTTCTGAAAGCACTTCCGGAAGCTTGCTCCAGGGCGCGGCAAGCAGGGATGGCAGGTCATGAGTCCTCCATCCAGACAGCGGCGACTGTCGCCCGGCAGGGTGTGGCTTAAGCCGCCACTACCGTCGCGTGACCCGGGCAGGAATTCGTCGAGGGGAATGTCCGGGTCGTTGGCGAGCCGGCTCGTATGTGATCGATGCCTGCACCCTGTTGGACGGTGCAGAGGGTACATTCTGAAGACATGACAGAGATCCGCTGGTTGGAAGCGTTTGTCGCCGTCGCCGAAGAACTGCATTTCGGCCGTGCCGCGCAGCGCCTGCATACTTCACAGTCACCGCTGAGCCAGACGATCCGGAAGCTCGAGGCGGACCTGGGGTCCCGCCTTTTTGAACGCAACACCCGCAGCGTTGCCTTGACATCTGCCGGGTATGCCCTTTTGCCGCGCGCGTACCGGGTACTTCAGGAAATGCGTCTGGCCCGGGAAGCAGCCCAGGCCGAAATTGAAGGCGTCAGGGGCAACATCAGGATCGGATTCTCCGGAGCGGTCAACCATCTGACCCTCCCGCCACTGACCCGTGCCGTGAGGAGGCGCCATCCGGACATCACGATGGACCTCACCAGCAGTGTCCGCACCACGGACGGATTGGCCAGCGTGGCAAACGGCACGTTGGACCTCGCCTTTGTCGGCCTTCCTGACGCTCCCGTCCCCGGGGTGGTGACGCGGCTGGTTGCAAGCGAGGAAGTCGGCGCGGTAGTGCCATTGGATCATCCGCTGGCGCAGGAACAATCCATCCCTTTGCAGGCACTGGCGTCCGATGACTTCATCTCTCCGCCACTGGATGGTTCGTCCTCCATGACCGAAGTGATGCTCGCATCCTGCATGGCGGCCGGCTTCCGCCCGCGTATCGTCCAGGAGCTCTCGGACCCCTACATGGTGCTGACGTTCGTGGCCGCAGGAGTGGGGGTGACACTCATGAGCAACGGGATATCCGGGATCATCCCCTCCGGCGCCACCTACATTGCCTTGGAGCCGCCACGGCACTTCATGAATCACTCCATCGCGTGGTCGGAGGACAACGATTCCTCCGTGCTTGCGGCCGTGCTCGCAATCATCGAAGAGATATTCCCGGAGATCCCAAGGCCACCGCACGCCATTTAGTTGGTTTTCAGCATAGTTATAGATCAATTTAGTCGTGGACACACTAAGTGATCGCCCCCACACTGGATGGAGAAGCCGCACCAAGCGCGGCAAACCGTTCCGCAGCCGGCCCGCCCGACGCTGCCAACGGTCCCGTTACCAGAAGGGAACATCATGTCAGTGTCGACATCGGCGCCAGCACAAACCAAGAACAACGCGAAAATCGCAGCAGTTTCAGGGTTCGTTGGCAGCGCACTTGAGTACTACGATTTCTTCATTTTCGGCTCTGCGGCAGCCCTGATCTTCGGCAAGCTGTTTTTCGCACCCGGCCCCTCGGCGATGCTGCTGTCTTTCGCCACCGTTGGGGTTGCCTACATCGCCCGCCCGCTGGGTGCGGTGATCTGCGGCCACCTGGGTGACAAATTCGGCCGCAAAAGGATCCTGCTGCTCACCCTCCTGCTCATGGGCGCTTCAACGTTCCTCATCGGCTGCCTGCCCACGTACAACGACATCGGAATGGCTGCGCCGATCCTGGTTGTGGCCCTCCGTCTCATCCAGGGCCTGTCCGCTGGCGGTGAATCACCGGGCTCAAGCTCCCTCACCCTTGAGCACGCACCCGAAAACAAGCGGGCTTTCTACACCAGCTGGACCATGAGCGGAATCATGTTCGGCATCGTCCTCTCCACCCTGGTGTTCATTCCCGTCGCGTCGATGCCGGAAGACCAGTTGCTTGCGTGGGGCTGGCGCGTCCCGTTCCTCGCCAGCGCTGTCGTTACGGTCATTGCCTTCGTACTCAGGCGGCTGCTGGAAGAGCCTCCCGTTTTCGAGGAAGCCAAAGCCCAGGACGAAGTCGTCAAGGTTCCGCTCGTCACGCTGTTCCGGCACCACTGGATCACAGTCACCCGCGTCACCGCGATGTCGTTGTTCACCATCATCAACACCATCATCAACGTCTTTGCCCTGTCCTACGCCACCTCCGTCGTCGGCGTTGACAAGGGCCTGATGCTGACAGTCATTGCCGTCGCCAACCTTGCCGCTGTGGCCATGGGCCCATTGGCCGGCATCCTCTCGGACCGGATCGGCCGCAAACCCGTTTTCGTCTCCGGCCTGGTGCTGCAGATCGGCATGATCTTCCTGTTCTTCATGGCATTGTCCGCAGCAAACCTTCCGCTGATCTTCGTCACGGGGATCCTCCTGATCGGCGTTGCGTACACCTGGTCCAACTCCATCTACCCCGCATACTTCCCGGAGCAGTTCCCGGTCAAGGTCCGCTACTCCGGCATGGCCATCAGCCTGATGTTCGGACTGCTCCTGGCAGGATTCGCACCCGTCATCTCCGAATTGCTGATCGGTGGCGACAAAGCCAACTGGGTTCCCGTCGCAACATTCGCCGCCGTGGCCTGCACCATTTCGGCCGTCGCCGCGCTGCTGGCACCGGAGACGTTCAAGACGCCCACGGCCATGCTGGGACTGAAGAAGACAACCCCTGCCGCAATTGCCGATAAGTCACGGGCATGAACCAGCGAACACTGGCGGACCCCCGGGGATTCCGGCACGACGGCGATGGCAACCATCGGTTCCTGGTTGGTTTGCTTGGCTCAGGGATTGCCGGGTCCCTCACTCCGGGCCTGCACGAGACGGAAGCCGACCGGTTGGGACTTAACTACACCTATCGCGTCATCGATCTGGACGTCATAGGACAAGCCGCGGAAAACTCTGCAGCGCTCGTCAGGCAGGCAGCCGATCTGGGATTCGACGGCCTGAATGTCACCCATCCGAGCAAACAGCTGGTGCAGGACGGCCTGGACGAACTCTCCGCGGAAGCCCGGATCCTCGGTGCCGTCAACACCATCACCTTTCACCAAGGCAAGGCCGTCGGGCACAACACAGATCACACCGGTTTCATCGCGGGTCTCCAAGCCGGCCTCCCAACGGCTGCCACCGATGCCGTAGTGCTTCTCGGGGCTGGGGGAGCCGGGGCAGCGGTGGCCTTCGGTCTGCTCCGCAACGGAACCAGGCACTTGGTGATCTCCGACATTGAGCCGGCCAGGGCCGAAGCCCTTGCCCTTCGGTTGTCCCCGCACTTTCCGGACAGCCGGCTATCGGTGGACGGAACGGATGCCGTCGCCGGAAGCATCAGGACAGCCACCGGTTTGGTGAACTCAACGCCGATCGGCATGACGGGCCACCCTGGACTGCCCATCGACCCCGATGTGATCCACTCCCGGCTGTGGGTAGCCGACGTAATCTACAGGCCGCTCGAAACCGAACTGATCAAGGCAGCCCGTGCCAAGGGCTGCAAAGTCCTGGACGGCGGCCGCATGGTGGTGGGCCAGGCTGCCGCAGCCTTCGAGCTCTTCACCGGCATTCCCGCCGACGCCGAGGGCATGCTGGCCACGTTTCGACGGGAGGTCAGTTAGTCATGGGTTACAGTGCGCCAACCACTATCGCCGAGTCCCGCTGCCTGGTCATCGGGGCCGCCAGCGGAATCGGGCTGGCGACGGCTGAACGCCTCAGGTCTTCCGGCGCCACAGTCATGGGTGCGGACCTGCCATCGCCCACCTGGCCTGCCGGAGCAAGGACCTCGTCACCTGCAAGCACCTTGTCACCTGTAGGGGATGTCGCCGTGGACGTCACAGACCCGGCATCGGTTGCGGCCGCGGTCTCCGCGGCGGTGCTGGGCATGGGAGGCCTCGATGCCGTGGTCAACTGCGCCGGGATCCTCGGCCCCGTTGCCCCGGCAGCCGCAACATCTGTCGAGGACTTCGAACGCATCATGCGGATCAACCTGACGGGCGCCTTCATTGTCTCCAAGGCCGTGTTGCCCGGTATGGCCCAGGCAGGATACGGCCGGTTGCTCCATATCTCCTCGACGGCGGGCAAGGAAGGCGTTGTCAACATGCCGGCGTACTCCGCCAGCAAGGCGGGGATCCTGGGCCTGGTTAAGTCCCTGTCCAAGGAGTTTGCCCTGTCCGGCATCACCGTCAATGCGCTCGCTCCGGGCAATGTGGTGACCCCGCTGTTCGCCGAAGTGCCGGCACAACAGCAGGCGGCGCAGGCTGCCAAGATCCCCATGGGCAGGTTCGGAACGCCCGCCGAAGCGGCTGCCCTCATCGAATTCGCCGTGTCGCCCGCGGCGTCCTACACCACCGGCTTCGTCTTCGATCTGTCCGGCGGTCGGGCAAGCTACTGACCCAGCCCTACTGACCCAGCCCTACTGACCCCGTCGCACGCCTCCGGCTGGAGCGCACCACGAACTCCGGCCAGTACCAGAAAGTTAGCCCCGCAGATGACCACACCATCACCTCTTACCGCCGAACCCCTGCGCATCGGAATCGCAGGATGCGGCGCAATCTCACGCAACCACTTGGAAGCCTTCAACGCCCTTGCAGACGCCGTCATAGTCGGCGTCTGCGACGTGGACCTCCAGCGCGCCCGGGACACTGCCGAAGCCCGGGGAATCCCAGCCGCAGTGAACAGTGTTCCGGAGCTCCTCGGTCTCGGGGTGGACGTTATCTCGGTGTGCACGCCGCACCCCACCCACGAGGAAGTGGTGCTCCAGGCCGCTGCCGCGGGAGTCCACGTGCTCTGCGAGAAGCCCATATCCACGGACCTGGCCTCAGCGGAACGCATGGTCAAAGCCTGCGACGACGCCGGCGTCAAGCTCGGAGTCCTCTTCCAACGACGCTTCTGGCCGGCCGCGCAACGCATCCGCGCAGCGATCGACGACGGCACCCTTGGCCGGCCCATCATGGGCCGTTGTTCTGTGATGCTTCACCGTGAGCCTGAGTACTACTCCCGGGACGCCTGGCGCGGGACCTGGGCCAGCGACGGTGGCGGGGTGCTGATGACCCAGGCCATCCACTACATCGACCTCCTGCAGTGGTTCATGGGAGAAGTGGCCGAGGTCTACGGCAAGATCAACACCTTCAAACACAGCGGCCACATCGAAGTGGAAGATTCCGCGACTGCGGTCATCACGTTCGCTTCCGGGGCCATCGCCACCCTGGAAGCTTCGACGGCGGTGTCCCCGAGCCTGGGCGTCCAGATCCGGATCACAGGAGAAACCGGAGCATCGGCTTCCCTGACTGAATTCCCGGAAGGCAGCGACGGACGTGTGGACCTGTGGGCCGCGGCCGGGACGATCTCCTCCGAACCCGTCTTCCCGAGCGGGGTTGACCCCAACGTCAGCCTGGCTACGATCAACGGCCAGCTGATCCCACACCACACCACCCAGGTCCGCGACTTTGTCCGGGCACTCCGGAACGGCGACGACCCGGCGATCACCGGCCGGGATGCGACGAAAGCACTAAGGATACTGCTGGCGGTCTACGAATCATCGCGCACGGGAGTCCCCGTCCGCTTCGACCACGCGCCTGCAGGCACACGAGCACCCGCAGAACTTGCAGGCTAAGGAACACCCATGGAACAAACAAAACGCTATTCAGACCGCCCCCTGGCACTTGGCCGCAACGGCCGCACCCCGAAAACCCTCCGGAACCGCCTGGCCTCCGCTCCCATGGAACGCAACTACGGCACCACTGACGGGCGGATCACCGATCAGTACATCGATTACCTCGTGACCCGGGCAAGGGCCGGACTCGGCATGGTGACTACCGAAGCGACATACGTTCGCGCAGACGGAAAGGGCCGAACCCACCAGCTCGGACTGCACAGCGACGCCATGATCCCGGGCCTGCGGAGGCTCACTGACGCATTGCACGCCGAAGGTGCGCTCGCCGCCGTCGAACTCAACCACGGTGGGCGAACCGCGCAGGCTGCGGTCTCGGGGCATAAGAACCTTGCCCCTTCACCGGTAGCGTGCGAAGTTGCAGGTGGCGAGGTTCCCCGTGAACTCACTGTCGAGGACTGCCATGAGCTGGTGGAAGCCTACGCGCAGGCCGCACGCCGGGCGGTGGCCGCAGGCTTCGACGTGATCAACATCCACGGCGCCCACGGCTACCTGATCCACCAGTTCATGTCCCCTCTGTCCAACCACCGCACGGACGAGTTCGCGGCTCCGGAGCGGTTCATGAACCTCGTCATCGACGCCGTGCGGGAAGCCGTCCCGGACACTGTGGTGGGCATGCGCGTCTCCGTCGTGGAGGGACCTGCAGACGGCATCACCGCCGAACAGCAGGTGGCCATCCTCGCCAAGGCCCACTTGGAGCATCTGGACTTTCTGGACATCTCCGCCGGGAGCTATGAGGCCGGTGAATGGATCGTGCAGTCCGGGGAGTGGAAGCCGGGAATCCTGGCAGGCTATGCCAAGGCGTACCGGCAGTTTGGTCTTCCTTTGGGCATGGCCGGCCGCTTGAACTCGCCGGCCATTATCGAAGAGGTACTCCGGGACGGCAGCTGCGACTTCGTCAGCCTTGCCCGGGCGATCCATGCCGACCCGGGGTTCGTAGGCGGCGTCCTGCGCGATGAGCGTTACCGGCCCTGCATCGCCTGCAACGTGTGCATCGACAACCTGGGCCTCGGCCAGGTGACCTGCACAGTCAACCCAGCGGTGGGTCGCTCCCGTGTTCCCGTACCGACGCCCTCTGTCCGAGAGGGGTCCCGCGTGGTGGTTGTGGGCGCCGGACCCGCAGGTCTCACTGCCGCGCGCGAACTCGCCGAAGCAGGAGCGAAGGTGACCTTGTTCGACGACGGCGTCCGCCCGGGTGGCCGGTTTGCCCTCGCGGAAAGGATGAAATCCACCCCGGACTTCCACCGTTTCGCTGAATGGTCAGCGGAGGAGAACGCCCGGCTCGGCATCGAGGTCCGCCTGCGTTCGCGCGTGGACACTGCGCACCTTGGCGGAGTGGTCCGCGACACCGCGGCAGACGCCGTCGTACTGGCCACCGGCGGGCTCCGACCCGAGGCGGGCTTCAATGGCGGAGACATGTCCAACGTCCTTGACGTGCGCGACTGGCTCGCCGCCCACCTGGAAGTGATCGAGGGCGGCACCGAGGACGTAAGCGACGTACCCGAAGCCCTGACGATCTGGGGTGCCGACTCGGTGGCCATGAGTGTGGCGGACACACTGGCAGACCGGGGGACTGCCGTCCTGTTGATCGGCCCTCAGCAGGCTATCGCCCCCGAGTCGGGGCGCCGCGCCAAAATCCTGGCAGTGCCCCGGCTTGAAGCCAACCCCCGGGTGCGGATCCGCCTCGGCGTCGTCATCGAGGAGTTCGACGGGGGCCGTGTCCGGATCAGCGGCCCGGACCTCCCTGCCGGAGGCGAATGGCTCGATGCGCCCGGACCGCTCCTGGTGTCACGGTCCGTCGCTCCCTTGGACAGCACTATTCCCCGAAACATCCGGGACGCAGAGTTGAGCCGCGTCGCCGGAGTGCCTGTGACATTGGCCGGAACCGTCGTGGACCAGACACCGGCCATTGCCTCCAACGCCGTCAAGAGCGGCTACGACGCGGCCCAGCGGATCGCCTTCCTGCTCGCTGCAGACGCTGCCGCCACCAACGAACTGACACTGAACGGAACAAAGCGATGACCCGAAACGTGCACAGGCCGATCGGCCTGGCCCAGTTGTCCCTGCTTCACACCCCGCCTCCTGCCTTGGTGGACGTTGCCGCCGTGGCGGGTTTCGATTTCGTTGGACTCCGGGTCCGCCCCGTGACACCGACTGAAAGCCCCTACGACCTTCAGCCGGGGTCGCGGATGTTGCGCGAAACGTTGTCGCGGATGAAAGACACGGGCGTGACCGTGCGGGACATCGAGTTCCTCCTGCTCGACGGCACCGACCAACGTGACACGTGGCTGCGCATGATGGAAGCGGGCCAGGCCCTGGAGGCGAGCTCCATCACCGTTGCCGGTGCCGCTCCGGACACCGCCCGACTGGTCGGAACACTTGCCCGGATGACAGAGGACGGCCGCGGATTCGGGATCACCCCCACGCTGGAGGCGATCTCCTACCAGCCCGTAGCCTCGATCGCCCAGGCCGCAGACATCGCACGGCAGGCTGGTTGCCGGATCGTGGTGGACACCCTGCACTTCAACCGATACAACGGTCCGGGCGCAGCCAGGCAGTGGGACGCGTTGCGCGCCAACGCCGACCTCGTGCCGCTCCTGCAGTTGTGCGATGGGCCGCTTGCCCGACCCGGGACCCGGGATGGACTGGTCACCGAATCCCGCTCGGAGAGGGGTATACCCGGCGAGGGCGAGTTCGACCTCGCGGCCGCGGTTGCAGTATTACCGGCGATTCTTCCGGTCAGTGTGGAGGTACCTTCGGACCGGCGGGTCGCCGAACTCGGCGATGCCGGCTGGGCACGCCTGCTGAGGGCAGGGGTTGACGCCGTGCTGACCCGGGGCTGCAGCCTTCAGCCAAGCGGCTCTCCCGATACGGCAGGTGCAAAATGACCTGCAAGGGCACAGAGACCACGACGACGGAACTCGCCAATGGCGTCCGCGTACCCCTGATCGGCCTGGGAACCTGGCCACTCAGGGGCGAGGACGCCGCCGCGGCAGTGTCCCAGGCCATCAGCAACGGCTACCGGCACATCGACACAGCAGAAAACTACGCCAACGAGTCGGCTGTAGGGGAGGGCATCCGTCGCAGCGGCATCGCCCGGTCGGAGCTGTTCCTCACCACCAAGTTCAACACCCGGTGGCATAGCCGGAGCGGGGTGCGGGAGGCGTTCGGCAATTCGGTGCAGCAGCTTGGGACCGACTACCTGGACCTGTTCCTGGTTCACTGGCCCAACCCGGCCCAAGGTCGATACGTCGACGCCTGCGAAGAACTGCAAAACCTCGTCGACGACGGTTCCATCAGGGCCTGGGGTGTTTCCAACTTCAAACCGTCGCACCTGAAGGCTGTCCAGGGGGCAGGCCTGGCAGTTCCGTTGAACCAAGTGCAAGTCGACCCCGAGCACGGCCAACCCGATCAGCTGGCCTACCACCGCGGACACGGGATAGTCACTGCGGCCTACAGTCCGCTGGGACGAAGCGGCGGATTCCTTAGCCACCCGGCAGTCGACGGTCCCGCGAAGGAACTGGGCAAGACTCCAGCCCAGATCGTGCTGCGCTGGCACGTCCAGCACGGCCGGGTAGCGGTACCCAAATCGGCAGACAGCCAACGCCAACAGCAAAACCTGGATGTCTTCAATTTCCGCCTGAACCAGCAGCACATGGCTGCGATCGACGCACTCGAAACCGGCGCGGCGCCCCGCCTGGACTCTGACACCTACTTCCACTGAGAAAGCACTGAACATGAATACACCCCTGGATTCTTCCTCTGCCCTGCCCGCCGTGGACTGCGACGTCCTGGTCATCGGCTCCGGCGCGGGCGGCCTGTCCGCAGCTGTGACCGCCGCCTATCACGGGCTGAAGGTGGTGGTTGTTGAAAAGGCCGACGTCTGTGGCGGCGCTACCTCCTGGTCCGGCGGCTGGGCCTGGACCCCCGGCAATCCCTTGGCAAAATCAGATGGCGTGGTGGAGGACCGCGAACAGTTCCGCACCTACCTGCGCCACCGGCTCGGAAACCACTACCAAGAGGACAGGGTGGAGGCTTTCCTGGAAGCCGTGCCCCACATGGTGGGGTTCTTCCAGGACAAGACAAGCCTGCAGTTCGTACCCGGTACCGAGATCAAAGACATCTATGGCGACACACCAGGAGCCGGCACCGGGCACCGTTCCGTCGGGCCTAAGCCGTTCAACGCACGCAACATCAGGCCCGGGCTCCGCGCGATGATGCGCCACCAGCTCTACGAAACCTCATTCCTTGGAATGGGCATCATGGCGGGTCCGGATCTGCGCAAATTCCTCTCCGCCTCCCGAGGCAACGTCAAAGGCATCTTCCACGCCGGCTGGCGGGTTGCCTTCCATCTGCTCGATCTTGTTACACACCGGCGGAACATGCAGTTGGTCAACGGAACCGCGCTCACAGGCAGGCTGCTGAAGTCCGCTGATGACCTTGCTGTGGAGATCCGCGTCTCCACGCCGGCCAAACGGCTGGTGACGGATGCCTCGGGAAAGGTGGCGGGCGCCGTCGTCGATTCTCCCCAAGGGGAACTGCAGATCAACGCCTCCCGTGGCGTCGTCCTGGCGGCCGGAGGCTTCCCCAATGACGTCGCCCGCCGCAAGACATTGTTCCCGAAGACGCCCACGGGCCGGGAGCACTGGACACTGGCGCCAAAAGAAACCACCGGCGACGGCATTTCCATGGCACAGGCAGTGGGTGCCCGGTTTGAGACCGACGTTGAGTCGCCGGCCGCCTGGTGTCCTGTCTCCCTGGTCCCATACATTAATGGACGCACCGGAACGTTCCCGCACATCATGGACCGGGCAAAACCGGGCAGCATCGGCGTCCGACGGGACGGCAAACGATTCGTCAACGAGGCCCAGGGCTACTACGACTACGTCCAGGGCATGTTCAACGCCACTCCTGAAGGTGAACCGGTCGAAGCGTGGCAGATCGCTGATGCAGCGTTCGTGCGAAGGTTCCCGTTGGGGATGGCCAAGCCCCTTCCCGTGCCGCTCTTTCCCTACCTGCGCTCCGGTTACCTGAAGAAAGGCAACACACTCGAGGAGCTGGCTGCGGCATGCGGCATCGATCCGCAAGGACTGGCAGAGACCGTCGCGGCATTCAATGACAACGCCCGCAAGGGCATTGATCCCGATTTCCAACGTGGCAGCAGTGAATTCAACCGCTATGGCGGCGATCCCGGAAACAAGCCCAATCCTTCGCTGCGTGCTTTGGAGAAGGGTCCGTTCTATGCTGTCCGGATTGTCCCCGGTTCGTTCGGTACCTTTGCCGGGCTCGCAGCAGATTCCCGGGCACGCGTCCTTGACACCCATGGCCAACCCATCGGCGGCCTTTATGTCGCGGGTAATGACCAGGCCTCAGTCATGGGCGGCCATTACCCCGCAGGAGGCATCAATCTCGGACCGGCCCTGACTTTCGGGTACATCGCAGGGCGCGATCTCGCTGACGCCACCGTCTACGAGGACGACGGCGGCGCTGCCCCTTCGCAGCGACGGAACCTGGCGACGCTGGCCGAAAGAGCCGAAGGATTGGAATCCGAGGGTGGGTCAATCACAAGGATCTAGCTCTGGCGTGGTATCGCACGCTAGAATGGATGGGCGTCCACGGCCGTCAAAAGCCGGACAGGCCGCCACATCCCTTGATCCAGAAAGCCAGCATGCGAGTACTTGCAGCAATGAGCGGCGGAGTGGACTCCGCCGTGGCCGCCGCCCGAGCCGTTGAGGCAGGGCACGACGTCGTGGGGGTCCACCTCGCGTTGTCCCGCATGCCGGGGACCCTTCGCACCGGCAGCCGGGGCTGCTGCACCATTGAGGATTCCCGTGACGCGTGGCGGGCCTGCGACGTCCTGGGAATTCCCTATTATGTGTGGGATTTCTCCGAGCGCTTCAAGGAAGATGTCGTCCAGGACTTCATCGACGAATACGCCGCCGGACGGACGCCGAACCCGTGCATGCGCTGCAACGAGCGCATCAAGTTCGCGGCATTGCTGGAGAAGGCGATCGCCCTTGGTTTCGACGCTGTTTGCACCGGCCACTACGCCAAGGTGATCGAAGACGCTGACGGCAACCGTGAACTCCACCGTGCTGCCGACTGGGCCAAGGACCAGAGCTACGTCCTGGGCGTCCTGACCCATGAGCAGCTGAAGCACTCCATGTTTCCGCTGGCGGACACACCCTCCAAGGCAGAAGTTCGTGCCGAGGCTGAGCGGCGCGGCCTGTCTGTGGCCAACAAGCCGGACAGCCACGACATCTGCTTTATCTCCGACGGCGACACCCGGGGCTGGTTGGCCGAAAAGATCGAGATGACCACCGGTGACATCGTTGATGAAACCGGGGCCAAGGTCGGCGAGCACCCTGGCGCCAACGCCTTCACCGTCGGGCAGCGCCGCGGGCTGAAGCTGGGCACTCCGGCCGCTGACGGCAAGCCCAGGTTCGTCCTCGAGATCCGTCCCAAGGAAAACAAGGTAGTCGTGGGCCCCGAAGCCCTGCTGGCGATCGACGAGATCCGCGGCATCAAGGTCTCCTGGGCCGGCCTGCCCATCCCGGAGGTCGCCACCGGCGCCAGCTTCGAATGCCACGCCCAGGTCCGTGCCCACGGCGATCCCGTCCCCGCAGTCGCGCACGTGGAAGCCGTCGAGGACGGGTCCGGCGTGGAACGGGCACAGCTCGTCGTCACCCTGACCGACCCGCTGCGTGGCGTGGCTCCCGGCCAGACCGTGGTTCTCTACCAAGGCAGCAGGGTCCTGGGGCAGGCAACCATCGACGCCGCGCGCTCACTTCAGCGGGTAGCCCTCTAGGAGCCATTGCCTCCCGAATGCCCCGACTCCATACTGGGCTAAGCAGCGTTTCCGCTGCGGTGTTTGGGGTCCGCATTCGGGACGGCGATGACTGTGGCATTTCCAAAGAAGAGCCCGGGAGACATCAAAGCCGGGCAGATGGTCTCCTTGACCATCCTTGCTGAGGGGCCGATCGCCCCCGCCGGGGGTGCGCCGCTGACGGCACAGGTACGCATACCGGTTGAACGGTTGCGGCGCGGTCCCACGGGCCACCGCTACGCCATCCATATCCGGAAGTGGCGGGGGACCACCGTATCCCCGGTGAGCCTGACGCAGCCGGGAGATCCTTGGCGGTTGATTTCCGAACCACCGCCGGCCGGCCTGCGCGAGCTCCTGGACGACACCCGCTTCCTGGCCCAGCACGTCTACGGTGTCGCGATGAGCACCCTGGAAATCTTCGAAACCACCCTGGGCAGGCGCATGCCGTGGAACCCCGAAGGGCGTGTGGTGCTCAAAGCCCGTGACCTGGTCACCGCAACAGACACCGGGTACGAGCGGGGCACCAACATCATCCGTTTCGGATCCGTGGACCGGATGGGATACAAAGTCCCGACTGCCCTGTACCGCGACATTGTTGCCCATGAGGTGACACACGCGATCCTGGATGGGTTCAGGCCGGCCTGGGCGGACCAGATGGCCACCATGGAACAGCTGGCCATGCACGAGGCTTTGGCCGACATCGTGGCCATCCTCTCCGTGTTCTCTTCCAAGGAAGTTGTGTACCGGCAGCTCGAAGCCGCGGCAGGAGGTTTCGAAGCGGGGCAGACCGTTGATGACGCAGTGCTGATGCGCTCGCTCTTTGACTTCGCCCGGGATCTCTTTGCCCGTGGGCCACTGCGCGAGCCGTTCGTCGGTGCCGCGCCGGAGGGCTGGCAGTTGCTCCCCGAACCCCACGCGCGGGGTGCTGTCGTGGTGGGTGCGGTGCTCCGGGCCGTCCAGCGCTTATGGTCCGAAAGGAATGCCCGCTACGGCGGGTTCCACAGCCTCCAGCAAAAGGCCGAGTCCGGTTCGATTGTGGCAACCAGGATCCTTCGCATGGTGATTCGGGGCCTGTCCTACATGCCGCCGGTGGATGTTTCCTGGCGCGATCTTCTGCGCGGAATCATAGCCGCCGACCTCGACATGGTTCCTGACGATGTCCATGGATACCGGGAAGCACTCCAAACCGAGTTTTCCGCAATCGGCATCCGCCGGGTTTCGTTGAACAACATCAGCGGGGTTGAGAACTACAGCGGGCTCCGTTACCCGATCCGCCTCTCGGCACTGGGATCAGACCCCCAGGAAGTACAGCGCTTCGTGTGGGAGAACCCGCGGCTCCTGGAGGCCGCCCGTCTCGAGCGGCGCACACCCCTGAGTTCCACCCGGGTCCGTACGTCCGAACGCGTATCGCCGGACGGGTTCATCATTTCCGAGATCGGAGCATCCTTCATCCAGACGGTCCGGATGAGCCGGAGGGAAGCCTATGTCCGCCTTGGGGTGAAGACCGGGCGGGACTTCATTGACGTCCGTGGAGGAGGACTGTTGAGGTTCGACGCCGGTGGCCGCCTCGTCTATGCCGCGCTCAAACCCGTCATGGACAGGGAACGGCAGGGCCAGCTGTTCGGTTCCGACCAGCACCACGAAGCCGAGCAAGCGGCCTCATCCGGGGTGCGCAACAAATTCCACGGCACGGGGGACTAGGCAGGCCGGAACGGCAGGGACCTGATGCGGGAACTGAACTCAAGCTCCCCAGGCCGCTTTGCGCGCAGCCCTCGACGCCTCAAGCTGCGCCACCTGGTCGAAGCCGCCGGCCTTCAATCCCTTGCTCACTTCTTTGAGGAGGTCAGCCCGCCCCAAGCCTCCGTCGCTGCGCAGGGATTTAACGAGGTTGTACGTGAACGCGCCGTTGTACCGGCCTTCCATCAGGGCATCCGCTGCGGTTTGGTCGGATCTGCAGGCTGCCATGAGGACCGGCGTGGACAACTTGGCGGTCTTGACAATATCGCGCAGGGTCCGGGTCTCCAGGTCCTCGTTCGCCATGACGGCCCGGGGCGTTGGTCCAGGCAGGAAGCGCGGGCGACGGCCGGGAATCAGGTCCAGCGACTTCAGCCCGGTACCACTGTGGCAGGTATCAAGCAGCACATCCATCAGGACTCCATCAGGAAGGCGGCCGAACACGGCAGCCAGTTCGTCGTCTGAAATGACCGTTCCGGGGTCCCAGGAGTCACCGGCATCGTTGATGTCGTGGCAGGCAAAGGCCTCATCAAGGCTGTCGTCTTCGTCGCCACCGGTATCCGGAATCTGCGTGCCATGGCTGGAGAAGGTGAACACGATCTGCTGGATGGTGCCCTCGACCGCCGCGTCCACCAGCTTGTTGACCTCCGCCAGAACCATCTTTTTGGTGGCTTTGTCATCTCTCAGAACGGTGACCTGTGATGCTGGGAATCCGTAGCTTTCCTCGAGCAGGCCGGCCAGATCCTCGGCATCGTTGACACAGCCGTGAAGCCAGCTGGACTCCGGAAGGTACTTGAATTTGTTGATCCCCACACAAAGGGCTGCCTTTTCCATGAGCCTGACTTTCGACGTGTGATCCAGCGGTTGAGCACCCGGGATAAACCATATTCCTGTCCCACCTGTCCGGCAATGCTCCCGTAGTGCCTGGGGAAGCTACTGGAAAGTAAATTTTGTGTCTCAAATCACCAAAACGGGGGTTCGCGGGCTTCGAAGTCTGGTTGAATCGAGGCACTAAGAGTGTGCTCCGTCACAAATATCCCACGGCGGAGCATCGAATCCATCGAACAGAAGGTTCACCAGATGGCACTGAACAAGAAGGCCCTGCACGGCGCTATCGCGCTGGCGGGCATCTCCGCATTCGCCTTAACGGCATGCACGGGCCCCTCCGGTGGCGGCTCCTCGTCTGCTCCGGCGGCCGCAGGCCCCATCGCCTACGGCACAACAGACAAAGTCACATCACTGGACCCCGCGGGTTCCTATGACAACGGTTCATTCATGGTGATGAACCAGGTCTACTCCTTCCTCTTGAATTCCAAGCCGGGTGGCGCGGAACCCGTACCGGACCTCGCCGAGTCATCGTCCTTCACGGCCCCTTCCGAGTACACCGTCAAGCTCAAATCCGGGCTCAAGTGGGCCAACGGCCACACATTGGACTCCAAGGACGTGAAGTTCTCCTTCGACCGCCAGGTGGCCATCAATGATCCTGCCGGACCGGCATCGTTGTTGACGAACATCGACAGCGTCAGCGCGCCCGATGCCACCACCGTGGTTTTCAAGCTCAAGAACGCCAACGATCAGACTTTCAGCCAGATACTCAGCAGCCCTGCCGCACCGATCGTCGATGACGAGGTCTTCCCGGCAGACAAGATCCTCTCCGATGACGAGATCATCAAGGCGAACGCGTTCTACGGCCAGTACACCATCGACAGCTACAAGAAGAACGAACTTGTCAGCTTCAAAGCCTTTGCCGATTACAAGGGCGTCCTCGGGAAACCGGCCAATGATGCAGCCACCATCAAGTACTACGCCAGCCCCACCAACCTGAAGCTGGAAATCCAGCAGGGAGCGATCGACGTCGCCTTCCGCAGCCTGAGCGCTACGGACATCGACGATCTCCGCAAGGACTCCAAGGTCAAGGTACTGACGGGTCCGGGCGGTGAGATCCGCTACATCACCTTCAACTTTGACACCATGCCGTTTGGAACCAAGGCAACCGGAGCGGACCCCGCCAAGGCTTTGGCAGTACGCCAGGCCGTGGCCAACCTCGTAGACCGACAGGCCATCGCCGACCAGGTCTACAAGGGCACCTACCTGCCCCTGTACTCCAACGTCCCCAGTGGATTCCTCGGCGCCAACGAGTCGTTCAAGGACGCCTACGGCGATGCCGGCAAGCCCAGCCTGGACAAGGCCAAGAAGGTCCTTACCGATGCTGGAATCACTGACAAGGTGGCATTGAACCTGCAGTACAACCCGGACCACTACGGCGGATCATCCGGTGACGAGTACGCCATGATCAAGGAGCAGCTGGAGAAGTCCGGACTGTTCACGGTGAATCTCCAGTCCACTGAATGGGTCACCTACAGCAAGGCAAGCCGTGCCGACGAGTACCCGCTGTTCCAGTTCGGGTGGTTCCCCGACTTCAGCGACGCCGACAATTACCTCACCCCGTTCTTCCCCGACGGCGGATTCCTCAAGAACCACTACAACAACCCCACGGTGAACGACCTCATTGCCAAGCAGCTCACCGAGGCCGACAAGACCAAGCGTGAGGCGGACATCAAGGACGTCCAGAACGCGCTGGCCAAGGACATCTCCACCCTGCCGCTGCTTCAAGGCGCCCAGGTGGCTGTTGTCGGAAGCGGCGTGAACGGCGTCGACAAGACGCTGGATCCTTCCTTCAAGTTCCGTCTCGGAACCGTGTCCAAGTAACAACGCTCTGTGATGGGGGAGGCGGGCCACTGATCCAGTGTCCCGCCTCCCTTGCTGACCACCATCGTGGCCGGCGCGTATCAGCCAATCCCGCGCAATCCACGGGCAGGAAATACAGGTAACAATGACAACAGTTATAGAAGTACCCGAGGCTGAGCCCGGGGTAGTTGCTCCCAGGAGCAAGTCCAAGGGCGGGGGTGGACTCGGCAGGTACATCGTGATCCGGTTCTTCCTGATCATCCCCACCGTCTTCATTTTGGTGACCCTCGTGTTCTTCCTGATGAGGGTCATCGGCGACCCCATCACGGCAGCACAGGGTGGCCGGCTTCCTCCCGATGTCCTGGCCCAGCGGATCCACGACGCCGGTTACGACAGGCCGGTCCTGGTGCAGTACTTCGAGTACCTGGGCCAGCTCCTCACCGGCAACTTCGGCACCACCATCACGGACCGGCGTCCGGTCGTCGAGGTACTCTTCACTTTTGGCGCAGCAACGCTCGAGCTTTCCATCAACGCGCTGATCGTCGCGCTCGCCGTCGGTATCCCCTTCGGCCTCATCGCTGCCCAGCACCGGGACAAGACCCCGGATGCCTTCCTGCGGTTCTTTGCAATCCTCTGCTACGCAACGCCGGTGTTCTTCTCAGGGCTGCTGCTTAAGCTGACCTTCTCCGTGTGGCTCGGGTGGCTCCCTGTAGCCGGCCGTGCGTCAACGCGGACTGAACTGACCATGAGCAGTCTCGCGGCGCCGTCGGGCATCTACTGGCTTGATGCCATCCGCAGCGGCAACTTCATGGCACTGGGCGACGTCGTCTCCCACGCCATCCTTCCCGCAATCGCCCTTGGTTTGCTCACCGCCGGCGTCTTCCTGCGGCTGGTCCGCACCAACGTGATCGGGACCCTGGGCAAGGACTACATCGAGGCAGGACGCTCACGGGGTGTCAGCGAGTTCCGGCTCGTGACCAAGCATGCCTACAAGCCGGCCCTCATCCCCATCATTACCGTGATGGGCCTGCAAATAGCGCTCATGCTGGGCGGTGCGATCCTGACGGAGACCACCTTCGAATGGAAAGGCCTTGGATACCAGCTCGTCCAGTACTTGAATGCCCGTGACTTCGTCGCGGTACAGGGCATCGTCGTCCTGCTGGCCATCATCGTGGCCGTCACCAACTTCATCGTGGACATCATTGCCGCGCTCATCGACCCCCGAGTGAGGTACTGACCATGAGCACCCCCACACTCACCCCGCCCAGGCAGCCGCTTTTCTCCCGGCTCCCGGTCATCTCGCATCTCAAAAAGAGCGTCGGGCTCCAACGCGGCATGCTCGTTGTGGGCGTCGTCCTCAGCGGGCTGTTCATCCTCACAAGCATCTTCGCGCCGCTGCTGGCGCCATACGGCTACTCCCAGCTCAGCGATGCATCTGGTTCCTTCCCCACCCAGCAAGCGCCGGGCGGCAAGCACCTGCTGGGAACCACTGTTGGCGGCTACGACGTCTTGTCGCGTGTCGTTTGGGGATCGCAGACCGCTGTAACGGTCATTATTGTCTCCGTTGCCATGTCACTGTTCCTCGGCGTCGCCCTTGGACTGCTTAGCGGTTACTTCGGCGGGTGGCTGGACCGGATACTGGTTGTGGTGGCCGACGCCATCTATGCCTTCCCCACCCTGCTTCTGGCAATCGTCATTTCCATCGTCATCAGCCGTGGCCAGTCCAGCTTCTGGGGCGGTATCTTCTCTTGCGCGTTCTCCATCACTGTGGTGTTCGTTCCGCAGTACTTCCGGGTGATCCGCGCCGAAACCATCAGGCTCAAGGCCGAACCGTTCGTTGAGTCGGCCAAGGTCCTTGGCGCCTCCAGCATGCGCATCATCGGGCGCCACATTTTCAAGAACGCCACCCGGACCCTGCCGCTCATGTTCACCCTCAACGCCTCCGAAGCGATCCTCACGTTGGCGGGCCTGGGCTTCCTGGGCTTCGGCATCGAACCCACCTCCGCGGCGGAATGGGGATTCGACCTCAATAAGGCACTGGCAGACACCTCCTCCGGTATCTGGTGGACAGGTGTCTTCCCCGGCATCGCGATCGTGCTCACTGTCCTGGGCCTCACACTCGTGGGCGAGAGCATCAACGACCTCAACGACCCCCGTATCCGGGGACGCAAACGTGCCGGAGGTGCCACCTCCACACCAGGAACGCCATCCGCACCAGGAACGCCGTCCACACCGGCAGAGGCAGGTAAACCATGACCACCAACCTTGGCCAGGTTTCGGACCAGGCACCCACAGGCCAGCCAGTACTGACCATTGACCGGCTGCAAGTCACCTTTGCCACCGACGGCGGAGACGTCCACGCAGTCAAGAACGTCAGCCTGGAGGTGAACCCCGGCGAAGTTGTCGCGATCGTGGGGGAGTCCGGTTCCGGAAAAACCGTGACAGCCAAGACCATTCTTGGCCTGCTTCCGGAAACAGCCATCAGCTCGGGCGCAGTTCTGATCAACGGCAACAACGTCATCAGCGTCAGCAAGTCCGCGCTGCGCAAGATCCGTGGCCGCGACGTGGCGATGGTGTTCCAGGAACCTTCCACCGCCTTGAACCCGGTCTTCACCGTCGGCTGGCAAATTGCCGAAGGCATCCGGGCACATGCATCCGACGGCAGGCGCATCTCGGCCAAGGAGGCGAAACTGAGAGCCACCGAGGCACTGCGCAAAGTGGGCATCCCCGACCCCGAAACCCGGGTCAACTACTACCCCCACCAGTTCTCCGGAGGTCAGAAGCAACGCGTGGTCATCGCTGCCGCGCTCGCCTTGGATCCGGGGCTGATCGTTGCCGATGAGCCCACCACCGCGCTCGACGTCACCGTACAAGCCGAGATCCTTCAACTGCTCCGGGATCTGCGGGACAACTACGGGACGTCCATTGTGCTCATTACCCACAACATGGGCGTCGTGGCCGACCTGGCAGACAGGGTGGTGGTCATGTACCAGGGCGATGTGGTGGAGGAGGCGCCCTCGAAGGTCCTCTTCGCCGAGCCCCGCCAGGAGTACACCCGCAAACTCCTCGCCGCAGTGCCTCACCTGGGCCGCCATTCGGCCTCCGAAGGAGCACGCAGCAGGCTTCACCAGGATGGAAAAGTCCTGGTGGAGGCAAAGAACCTCACCATTGAATACCCGGGCCGTTTCGGCAGGCATGGGTTCAAAGCGGTGGACAATGTCAGTTTCACCGTTTCGGAGAACGAGGTCTTTGGCCTGGTAGGGGAGTCGGGTTCAGGCAAGTCCACCATCGGACGGGCCATCGCCGGCCTGAACCGGACAACGGGCGGCAGCCTGAAGGTGCTGGGCTACGAAATGCTGGACTTCAAGGAGCGGACTTTCCGGCCGCTGCGCAAGGAGATCGGCTTTGTATTCCAGGATCCTGCAGCGTCTTTCAACCCGCACCTCACCATCGGTGAGTGCGTCGCCGAGCCGCTGATGATCCACACCAAGCCAGGTGCGGCTGAGGCGCGGAAAAAGGTCGGCGAGTTGCTCGAGTCAGTCCAGTTGCCGGCGTCGTACGCCCAGCGGTACCCGCACGAGCTCTCCGGCGGACAACGCCAGCGCGCCTCCCTGGCACGATCCCTGGCGCTGAACCCCCGGCTGCTGATCGCCGACGAACCGACGTCCGCGCTGGATGTGTCGGTGCAGGCCAAGGTACTGGACCTGTTCAAGGACATCCAGGAACAGTTCGGATTTGCTGCCCTCTTCATCAGCCACGACCTCGCAGTGGTGGACATGCTGTCCCACTGGGTGGGTGTCCTCTACAAGGGACAGCTGGTGGAGCAGGGGATCGGAAACCACGTGATGGGCTCACCGCAGCATGAGTACACCAAGCGTCTGATCGCCTCCTTGCCGGTGCCGGACCCCGAAGAACAAGCACGACGGCGGGAAGCGCACCGGGCACTGCTGGGCGGCTGACTTCCCGGAGCCGAGTGCTGAAAGGCGTGTCCTGCGGTGCGGGGCGCGCCTTTCCGGGCTGTGGCTGGGCAGCTACTCGGAGACGATGGCGATGTTGAACATCTTCCCTTGCGGCTGCTGCATGAAGATCCGCAGCCACAGCGGCAACCACATTTCCATGCCCCGTGCCGCGTCCAGTCCACCCAGGTCCCGGATGTGCCCGGGTTCCCACGCAAATTCCTGCAGCAAAGCAGAAACGGTGGACTTGGCGTCCAGGTCGTTGCCCGCAATGAACACGTCATGGGGACCGGGAAGACGGCCCGGATCCACCATCACCGGTGCACTGACCGTATTGAGCGACTTGACCACACGGGCCTTCGGGTAGCTCCGTTGGATGGTCTCGGCGATGCTGTCCGTGTTGCAAACCGTCAGAGGGGGCGGAAAGCCTTTGGAGCCATCCAGCGGGTTGGACACGTCAAGGAGGACCTTTCCGTTGAGGTTGTCCGCACCCGCCTCGGCAAGGACAGCCAGGCTGACTGTTCCCGGCGTGGCATTGATGATCAGGCTGGACCGGGAACACGCTTCCGCAAACGAGCCCGCATGCCCCCGGGCTCCCGCCTGTTCCGCCCACTGCACGCCCTTGGGGTTGCCTGATTCCCGGGACCCCATGGTGACTTCATGGCCCAGCTCCACCAGCTTGCCAGCCAATGCATGGCCCACCATCCCCGTGCCCAGAACCGCGATTTCCATGAAAGCTCCTTTGCCGAAACTACAGTGATGGTGCCATTGTGCTCCGCTTCATACGCGGAAAACACTGCGTCCCGCACCATAGACTTGGATGCATGACCGAGCAGAACAATGCCCTTCCCCATGACGACGATTCCTTCAACCCGGCCGCGAGCTCCCTGGCCGGCCACGTTGACCGCTCCGTCATGGACGAACTGCTGTCCATCCGGTCCAGCATCGACAACATCGACGCAACCTTGGTCTTCCTGCTCGCGGAGCGATTCAAGGCGACGCAGAAGGTGGGAGTGCTGAAGGCAACCCACAAGCTGCCGGCCGGGGACCCGGGCCGTGAAGCTGCCCAGATAGCCCGGCTCCGCCGTCTTGCCGAGGACGCCCACCTTGATCCTGCCTTCGCCGAGAAATTCCTGAACTTCATCATCAGCGAAGTGATCCGCCACCACGAGGCCATCGCCGAGGATCACCAGATTTCCAGCCAGCAGGCCTGATCCATGTCCTCTGTGACTGACCTGCGTGCAAGCGCGACTGCCCTGGGGCCGTGGCCGGGCAACGATCCCGCCGAGGCCATCCGGATCATCCGCGGGGAGCTGGGGGACCCGCATCTTCCTTTCCTGCCCGAACTGCCGGCCCGCGGGGTCGGGTCCGATGCCGTCGGCCGGACGGGTTCACTGCTCGTGGACCTGGACATCGACGTCCAGCCGCATGGATGGCGTTTGGTGGACAGGCCCGGCAAGGATGAACGGCGCGCGAGCTCGGCCCTGGCAACGGACATCAACATTCTGGCCGACGTGGCCGGTGCCGAGGACGTCTCAGCGACTGAACTCAAGATCCAGCTGATGGGCCCGTTGAGCCTGGCCGCCAGCCTTCACCTGCACAACGGCGAACGCGCGCTGCTGGACTACGGCGCCAGGCGGGACATTGCGGATTCTTTGGCGGCGGGCGTAGCGGAACACCTCCGCAAACTCTCCGCGGCCGTACCTGGCGCCCGCCTGGTGGTCCAGGTGGACGAACCGGAGATCGCTTCCGTCATGGCCGGAACCATCCCGACGGCGAGCGGTTACCGAACGCTGAGATCCATCGACGGCGAGGAAGTCACTGGCGCGTGGCGGTTGGTGATCGACGCACTCAAGGCTGCGGGCGTCGTCGAGACCGTCATTTCCGTCCCGGAAATCGAAGCACCCATTGATCGGATACTCGCCGCGGGTGCCGACGGCGTGGCGGTGCCGTTGAGGGCGCTGACTACACGCCAATGGGAGCAGCTCGCCGGTGCCGTGGAGGGCGGGAAGCGGGTATGGGCCGGTGCGTTGCCGACCGGCGATCCCAGGGCCCTGCTACCCAAGACCTCCGACGTCGTGGAGAGCATCTGGAAGCCTTGGCGCCAGCTCGGCCTGGAGGCCTCCGGCCTTGCCGGTCTCCGGGTCACACCTTCCACGGGGCTGGCGGACTTTACGCCGTCGGCGGCCAAGGACGTGCTGACGAAGCTGACTAAGGTTGCCGATGGCCTGGACCAACTGGCCCAGGGCTAGATCCGCGGCTCCCAACGGTCCGGTTCGGCATAGCGCGGAAGGGCCGTGCCGGGGACGGCGCCCGGCAGATAGGGCGCAAGTCGGTAGTCGAAACGACCCGCGTACACCAGCACCAGGCCGATCTGCGGCTGGATCACTTTGACTTGGATGCGGTGCTTGCCCTCGGCCTCATCCCACCACTGTTCGGCATAGGCTTTCGCATCCAACGCGGCTGGAAGGGGAAGGCGCAGCGGTCCCAGGAACAGCCGGCTCGCCTTGGAAATACCGCGAAGGCGGCCTTCATCGGTAACCGTGACGTCAAGGTCCGTGACCAGGCGGCGATACCGGCCAATATGGTCCACCAAGCGCGCCCGTTCGTTGGGTTGCTGTCCCGACGGCAGGACGGCGCTCGTCGTATCGTGGAACAGCCGCGTGCCGGTGGGGAAGTAGATCTCCCGCCTGGCCGTCAGGGCCGGACGGCCGAACGGGTCAACGTGTGCGTGGTTCTCGATGCGGAAAGGAATGCCCTCACCGTACTCCGGGAAGAATGCTTGCTCGCTCCCCGTGAGGGCGAGCAGGGGCCGCAGCCACCTCTGCCGGCAACCGACGACGTCAAAAACACCCTCCCCGATGCCATACGATCCGGAGCCGGCCGCCAGGGAAAAGTACTCCTGCACTTCCGGAGCCAACCTGGTGAAGTCATCACCGAGGGCAAGCTGGTAAATTGGCGCGTTCATGGCTGTCCTTCCTGGATCTGGAAACTAGAGACGACCGGCTGCTTTGAGCCTTATGTAGGTATCGGCGAGCAAAGGCGGCACGTCCAGCGGTTCGGCATCCACCACTTCGGCACCAAGCTGGCGCAATTGGGCAGTGACTGCCGCGCGCTCAAGAAGCGCGCGTTCGGCAGCGGCGGCCCGGAACACCTGGCTGGCCGTGGTCCGTTCGGCCTTCATCGCCGCAAGCAGGGGATCGCGAACCGAAGCAACAATCACCACGTGCTGGCGGGACAGTTGCGCCACGGTGGGGAGCAGTCCTTCTTCGGGGGCCCCGCCGTCGAGCGCCGTCAAAAGCACCACCAGCGAACGGTGCGCCGACACGGCGCGTACTTGCCCCGGGATCTGCTGCCAGTCAAGTTCGATCAGCTCTGCTTCCAACGGCGCCATTGCCTGGACGAGCTGCCCCAGCAGGTTCCCCTTGGATGCCGACTCGACCCTGGCGCGGAGCCTCCGGTCATACGCAAGGAAGTCCACGCGGTCCCCGCCGCGTTCGGCCAGCACCGCAAGCAGCAGCGCTGCCTCGATTCCCGTATCGAGCCGCGGTTCGTCCTCTATCCTGGCGGCCGCTGTTCGGGACGTGTCAAGCACGACGACGACGCGACGGTCGCGTTCCGGGCGCCAGGTCCTGACCACCACGGACGTGCGGCGGGCGGTGGCGCGCCAGTCGATGGACCGGACGTCATCGCCCCGGACGTAATCCCGTAGCGAGTCGAACTCGGTTCCGGCACCGCGGATCTGCACCGCTGCGCGGCCGTCCAGTTCACGGAGCTTCCTGAGCTTGGAGGGAAGATGGCGTTTCGAATGGAATGGTGGCAACACCCGCAACTGCCCGGGGAGTGGCCGGGTGCGTTGTCGGGCCGCCAAACCCAAGGGCCCCAACGAGCGGATGGTCACGTGCGGGCTTTCCAGATCCCCGCGTCTCCTGGGAACCAACGTCACACTCATCCGGCGACGCTCGCCCGCAGGAACGGCCAAGCGTTGCACGGGATTCGTGGCTCCGGCGGACGGCTGCCACGCATCCCGAATGACGGCGTTCAGTTTCCGTCCGGTGGCGTTGGTCACCGACACCACAGATTCCGCGCTGCCTGCCAATGTGACATTCCCGGGTTGCAAACGCTCCAGGACAAGCTTTGCCGGGGACGCTGCCAGAAGCAGATCCAGCACAAGCGCCAGCACCAGGACCACGCACACCAGCAGTACCGTCGGCCAGGACGGGAACAGCACCAGTGGCACCAACCCTGCCAGGGCCAGCACTACGAAGCGACCGGTGATGGCCATTCAGGCCCCCTCGGCCAAGCGGACTCGGATCACCGCGGCACCGGAACCGAGGCGAGAATGCTCCCCAGGACGTCGTCCACCTGGATACCGTCCATTTGGGCTTCGGGCCGGAGCCCCACCCGGTGCCGGAGGCACGGAAGTGACAAAGCTTTGACGTCGTCGGGTGTCACGAAGGTCCGGCCGGAAAGCCAGGCCCACGCCTTGGCCGTATTGAGCAGTGCCGTGGCACCACGGGGGGAGACGCCCAGTTGGAAGGACGGAGCGGACCTGGTCGCGCGGACAATGTCGACGATGTAAGACAGAAGTTCCGGAGCAACGGCAACCTGTGCAACTGCAGCCTGCGCCGATGAAAGGTCCGAGGCTCCCGCCACCGGCCGTACCCCGGCCGCAGCAAGGTCCCGCGGGTCAAAGCCATTGGCATGGCGTCGAATGACCTCGATCTCCTCCGCCCGTCCGGGCAGCGGCATGGTCAATTTGAGGAGGAAGCGGTCAAGCTGAGCTTCCGGGAGGGGGTAGGTTCCTTCGTACTCCACCGGGTTCTGGGTTGCCGCCACGATGAAAGGGACGGGGAGGGGACGCGAGACGCCATCAACCGACACCTGCCGCTCTTCCATCGCTTCCAGCAATGAAGCTTGGGTCTTGGGCGGCGTCCGGTTGATTTCGTCGGCCAACATGATGTTGGTGAAGACAGGGCCCTCGCGGAACGTGAATTCCGAGGAATGGGAGTCATAGACAAGCGAGCCCGTCACGTCGCCCGGCATCAAGTCCGGGGTGAACTGAACACGCTTGGTGTCCAGGCTCAGAGCCGTGGACAACGCCCGCACCAGGAGAGTTTTCGCCACACCTGGAACACCCTCCAACAGGACATGCCCGCCACAGAGCAGAGCGATCAGCATCCCGGTCACAGTGGGATCCTGCCCGACGACGGCCTTGCCGACTTCATCACGCACATTCAGCAGCGACTGGCGCGCCGGGTCCCCGGCAACCTGACGCTGGTGGCTTTCGTCGCTGGCCGGCACTTGGTTGTGCTGTGTCGAGGCATCGCCTTGCGGCGCGGCGTCGTCTTGTGTCATCGGGGCGTGTCGTGGCATCGCCCCGCCCATGTACTGGCTGTTTGAGTCCGTGTAACTGTTCGGCTGGCTGCTCATCGGCTCCTGGCCTCCTGTTCTATTCGTTCAAGCTCTTGTGCCCACTGCACCAGTTGTCCTTCGGTTCCCGGCCTGAAGTCGACCAGGACTGACCGAACTTCCGGGGCCGGCCTCCCCAGCCGCCGGGCGGATGCGTCCACTACGGCGTCCGTGCTTGCGTCCGCTCCGAGGTTGAAATGGCGGGCAAGGCGGGTCAGGGTGCCCGCCCGCAGGTTCCCGGCCGCTCGTTCCACTGCCCGCGCATCCTGGTAAAGCCGTGCCCTTCCTTCGGCCGTTTCGGCTGCCTTGACCACAACGGGAAGTGGTTCGAAAACAAGGGGTCCAAGCCGCCGCCCACGCCAGCCGATGGCTAGCAGAGTCACGATGCCCAGCCAAGGCCCTGCGTAAGCCAACCATTTGGGTGCAAGTTCGCTGAGTGTGGGAGCCGTATCGGTCGCGGAGATGTCCTTGACTCCGGGCAGATACCAGATGAGGTCGGGGTTGTTCCCCAGTGTACGAAGCGCCAGTGCGGCGTTGCCCTGCGTGGCAAGATGCTCATTGTCCACCAGGTCCGTGCTGCCCAGGACTATCAACCGGCCGTCGGTTGATGCTGCATACAAACCGGGCCCGTCACCGCGGCTGGAGTAGCACATCTCGGGTCCCGCATAGACGGAGCCCTGCGCTGACACCGGGCCCGAGACCGTGGCATCCTCCACGGTACAGGCAGGTTCGATGACCGTTTGGCCCTCGGGAATCACACCGCCGGGACGGAATCCGGGACCAAGCCCGTTGAGTGTTCGCAGCCTTGGCTTGACCACCACCACGCGGTCTGCGGCTGCCGCGAGGTCCTGAATCCGGGATTGGTCGAGGTACCCGCGGGGGTCATAGAGAAAGACCGTGGTCTGGTCCTTATCCGACAACGCCGACACCGTGTCGTCGTAGGAATCCGTGGTGGTCAGGGCCACTCCGTGCCGTCCCAGGATCTCCGCTGCGGCCATTGCCCCATCGGGGGCCGGGTTCCGCGCGGAGAGCGCCCGGGAGTCCGTCCCGCCGGACATGCTGGTGACGGCAAGATACGTCACCAAACCCACCAGAAGTGCGCCGAGCGCAATCCACGTCAGGTGTTTCCGGAACCATTGGGTGAAAGCCTGCCCGGGGGAGGGGACAGGGGATCCTGCCTCATGATCCTGAGCGGGCTGTTTGGCGGTCAGTGTCATCGGGGCACCGCGAATCCAGTGTGGACGGCGCCGTCAAAGTCGGGCTTCATCGTCAGCAATTCAGCATCCAGCCCGCGGGTGGACTCATAGTCGGCGCGGGTTGCACCCTGCTCACCGTAGCGGACGGCATCGAACAGGAGGGCTGCTGCACCCAGGCGCGGTTGCACCGTGCTGAAGACCTGCCCCAGTTGCGCCGATGCTTCATCCGCGGTCCTGCCGGCCCGGACATCGATGATGTCCCGCTCTTCCGCCGATCGGACCAAAGCCCGGAACTGATCGACGACGGCGGCCGCCCAGTCGCCGTCGTTGGCAGCAGCTGACGCCCGTCTCCGGTAACCGTCGGCGTCGGCGGTGGCGTCGGCACCATAAATGTCATCAGTGCGGTTGGCGCGGCGGGCATTCAGCCGGGGCCGGACCACGAAAACCGCCACGATGATGAGCACCACGGCGATGGCAACAATCGCGGGCAGGGCGAAATTGGTGTCCGGACCTGTTCCGTCGCCCTCCAACGATGAAAGCCAATCAAGGAAGTCACGCCATAGCTGGTCCAGCCATCCGGGGCGGGCATCGGAATATTGGGGTTTTCCAAGTTCTTCGATGGCCCAGCGCCGGGCTTCGTCGCGCTCCGGAGTCACAGGTGGTTCCATCGATAACAAAGGAGTAATCACTGCTACGGGTGATGCCGTCATACCGTGGGCCAGCCGACAGGACCCGGCGCAGCCGAGGGGCCGCCGGGCACTCCGTCAGGGTTGGCGCCCGTCTCCAGCATCCTCATCAACTCAACATCAAGGCCGTCGCGCCGCATGCGGAGATCCATGTAGATCAACGCAGAGACAGAGGACTGGAAAGCGAACGTCACCGATCCCACGAGGGCTTGGATTGCGGTGGTGATGACAGTGGTGATGACAAGCATGGAAGTGGTGGTTTCAGCATCGGGATGGGGTGCCACGGTTTCGCTGATGAATGCTGCAGCCAGGGATGCCGGGATCTGGACAACCTGGGCGATGATGCCCAGCATCAGGGTCACCACCAGGGTGATCCCGAATATCCGCCACCAATTGTTTTTGGTCAGCTGCCAGGACCGGAGGAGGCCGTCGTAGACGCCCGTTTGCTCCACCACGATGACGGCCGGCGAAAGCATCAGTTTCAGGGCGATCCAGACAAAGACGACGATGGAGCCAAGGCCGAGGGGAAGGACAATCAACAGCGCACCGGGGCCCATCGCGGTCAACAGGAGCACTGCGATGCCCACCACGGCGGCCCAAGCCAGTATTCCGCCGATGGTCAACAGTCCGGCAACGCCCAACAAGGGAAGGATCCGTTTCCCGGCAAGCTTCCACATCTGTTTGAAGCCCGTCCGCCGGTTGAGGACGGAACGGGCGACAGGGACTGCCAGAACACCCTGAAGGACAGACCCGAGGAATCCAAGCAGCAGCGTGACCCCGAGGGCTCCCGCCATAATGGCGAAAATCGGGCCCATGGCTTCATTGAATTCAGCCCTGGAGTCCACTGATTCCAGGGAGACCGTCATTTGGAGCATCACCAGTGAGATAACCCCGGTGAAGACTGCTCCCAGCGCCTGCACGAGCAACGCCGAGCCAAACATGGAGGCAGCGTTGCGACGGATCGTCTGGAAGGATCCGTCCAGGATTTCGCCGAACTGCAATGGACGCAGCGGGATGACTCCCGGTTTGGGAGGAGCTATGTACTGAGGCTGGCCATACGGAGGTCCCGGTGGCCATGCAGGACCGGGGGCGCCCTGCCAATTCTGTGCCTGGTTTTGGGGGGCCGTCCACGCCGGCGGTCCGCCCCACTGCGGTTGGTTACCCCACGCAGGCTGTGCCCCGGGCACCTGGCCACCCGGTACTTGACCACCGGGTACTTGACCACCGGGCGGCATCCCGTATGGTGGCTGGTTTCCCCTCGCCGGCTGGCCACCTGTCGGCGAATGATGGCCGTGGTCTGGCTGTGACACGTTTCCTCCCCATGAGGTCCGGTCCGCCGACAGTCGACGTCCCCCAGGCGGACCTTCGCACCCAGCCTATAGTCCCGCCGTCGTCCCTCATAGCCCGCCGCACGAGCAGTGTTTGCGGGCGTGCCGCGCCCCGGTGCAGTACGGTGGAACTGCCCCTTGGGCGCCATGCCGTGCACGGCGCCCAACAGGACAAAGACTTGGTGATAAGGGAATATATAACTATGAAGGCACGCATTCTGGTAGTTGACGACGACGAAGCACTCGCAGAGATGATTGGCATCGTCCTGCGGAATGATGGCTTCGAGCCGGTGTTCTGCGCAGATGGCGGCCAAGCACTGGACGTGTTCCGTTCGTCCAAGCCGGACCTGGTGCTGCTGGACCTTATGCTGCCTGGCTCTGACGGCATCGAGGTATGCCGGCAAATCCGTGGGGAATCGGATGTTCCGATCGTCATGCTCACCGCCAAGTCGGACACCTCGGATGTAGTCCGCGGACTCGAATCCGGTGCAGACGACTACGTTCCGAAGCCCTTCAAGCCCGCCGAACTGGTTGCCCGCGTCCGTGCGCGACTGCGTCCGGGCGACCAGAAGGCCCCCGAGACCTTGCGCATTGCGGACGTGACCATCGACGTCGCCGGTCACCTGGTGACCCGTGGGGGAGACCGCATCTCGCTTACTCCCCTCGAGTTCGACCTCCTGGTTGCCTTGGCGCGGAAGCCGTGGCAGGTCTTTACCCGTGAATTGCTCCTGGAACAGGTCTGGGGCTACCGGCATGCCGCTGACACGCGTTTGGTCAACGTCCACGTCCAGCGTCTGCGCTCCAAGATTGAACGCGATCCTGAAGCGCCCGAGGTCGTTTTGACGGTGCGTGGTGTCGGATATAAAGCAGGTTCCTGAGTCTCCGGTCGGGAAGACCGGCACGCCTGGAGAAGCCCAGGGATCATCAGGTCCTGACGCAGAAGGCGTGGGTACCGGAAGCCCGGCTCTGCCGTCCACACCGGAACCATCACCACCGCGGCCGGTCCGGAACCTGCCGTGGTTCTTCTCACGTGCCCGGATCTGGACGCGTCGCGGGCTGATCCTGGTCCTTCGGGTTTCCCGCCTCGTTTCCATCGGCGTACGCCAGATCAAACCGGGGTTGCGCTTCCTGTGGCGTTCGATCCTCCGCCGCTGGCGGCGTTCCCTGGAGTTCCGCACGGTCCTCACCACCTTGCTGCTGGCCGTTACATCCTTCGCGATCGTCGGCGCCTACCTGTCCAACCAGATCGCCAACAACCTCTTCCAGGAACGCCTGGCCCAGGCTGAATCGGAGTCCCGCTACAACGTCAAACAAGTCCAGGACACGTTCGACGGCGCACAGGTCACCGACCAGTCGAGCGTCATCACCCTCGTCTACGACACGTTGACAGCAGTCGAAGGCCGCGGCTCGGTCATCCAGCGAAGGTATGTCTTCGAAGCGGCACCGGAGCAGACCAAACCCCGCAACCGGTGGGTCGAGTCGCGTGCCTCGGACCAGCTGACCATCCGGGTAATACCCCCCGACCTCCGCAAGGCCGTTCAAGAAGGTGGCAAGCAACAGTTCTGGGCACCTACCCAATTCCCGGTGGGCAATGAGGACCGCCCCGGCATTGCCGTTGGAAACAAAGTCACCTTCAATGGCACTGTCTATGAGCTTTACCTGATTTACGACCTCAACACCGCGCAACAGACCCTGGACGAGATCCAGAATGTTCTGTGGGCAGGAGGTGCAGCCCTTGTCCTGATGATCGGTGCCATTGCCTGGTACGTCACGCGAAACGTCGTCAGTCCGGTCAGCCATGCCGCCGTCGTCTCGGAGAAGCTGGCTGCAGGGCAGCTGCAGGAACGCATGGTTGTGAAGGGCGAAGACGAAGTAGCCAGGTTGGGCGCATCCTTCAACCACATGGCGGCAAGCCTTCAGGAACAGATCACCCAGTTGGCTACTTTGTCGCAGATGCAGCAACGCTTCGTCTCCGATGTGTCCCACGAATTGCGAACTCCGTTGACCACCGTGCGGATGGCGGCCGAAGTCCTCTTCGATGCCCGTGAGGATTTCGACCCCATGAACAAGAGGTCGGCCGAGTTGTTGTACTACCAGGTTGAGCGCTTCCAGTCATTGTTGTCGGACCTGCTGGAAATCTCCCGCTTCGACGCTGGTGCCGCTGTCCTCGACGCCGAACCCCAGGACATCTTCCAGGTCGTAGCCCATGTGATGGAAGGCGCGGCTCCCGTGGCCGAAGAGTACGGTTCGGAAGTCCGCCTCAACGCGCGGGAGAAGAACATCATCGTGGAGATGGATTCGCGGAGAATCGAAAGGATCCTCCGCAACCTGTTGCTGAACGCGCTTGAACACGGCGAAGGCAAACCGATCCATATTTCGGTCGCGGCCAACCACGACGCCGTGGCCGTGTCCGTCAGGGACCACGGCATAGGTATGAGCCAGGCTGAGGCGGCCCGGGTATTCGATCGTTTTTGGCGCGCGGACCCCGCACGTGCCCGGACCACTGGTGGCAGCGGCCTTGGCCTTTCAATCGCGGCCGAGGACACCAAACTCCACAACGGGTGGCTGCAGGCATGGGGCCAAAAGGGCTCCGGATCCAACTTCCGGTTGACACTGCCTCTCCGGCAGGGAGGTTCGATCGTCAAGTCCCCGCTGCTGCTTGAGCCTGCAGACATTGATTTCCCCGGTTCCGCAAGTGAGCGCCAAGTACTTGTGATCGGTACTGAAAACACCAGCACCGCGCCTGAATCCTCATCGGACAGCGAAGAGCCGGCCGCCCGGGATCACGAAGCAGGGGAGAAGCCATGACTCAGCCCGGACGCCGGCGCCGCGGGGTAATCCTCGCGCTGTTGGCTGTCATCATGCTGCTGCTCTCATCCTGTGCACAGATTCCGCGTTCGGGCCCGGTTGGCAAGAGCAAGGACGAAGGCGCTGGAAATCCCAACGCACCGGTGTTTTTCCCCGCTGCGCCCCGTGAGGGATCAAGTCCCGAAGCGATCATCGAGGACTTCTACATGGCCGGCAGCGGCTATGAGGATGACTATCCTGTGGCCCGCCAGTACTTGACGCAGGCCCAGTCGGTTACGTGGAAGCCGGATAAGCGGGCGATCGTTTTCCGCGAGGCAGAAGTGGTCAAGTCCTCCGGGGAAAACGAGTACCTTTACGTGCTCGACCTCGCCTACTCCGTGGACGCCGACGGCGTTGCGACGCAATACCCGCCCGGGACCAAGGAGACCATCCCGCTGACGCTCGAACAGGTGGAGGGTCAGTGGCGGATCTCCAAGGTGCCGGACGGAACCGCGATTCCCGAGGAAACGTTCAAGGTGATCTACGGAGCGTTCCCCATCTACTTCTATGACCCAACCTTCACCTATGCGGTGCCCGATTACCGGTGGTTCATCAAGAAGAACACGGTCAAATCCATGACCAGTGCCTTGCTGGCCGGTCCGGCGCCGTATCTGCGGGGGGCAGTTGTCAGTGCCTTCCCGTCAGGAATGAAGCTCGCGCGTGAATCCGTTCCGGTCGTTTCAGGTGCTGCGCAGGTGGATCTCTCGGCCAAGGAGTTGTTCGACGCTTCTGCGGAAGACCGCCAAAGGATGCAGAACCAGTTGGCTCTAACGTTCCGTAGCCAACCGGATGTCATCAACGTGCAATTGCGGGCAGACCAGGACCTGGTCCGTGTGGAAGACAATGGCACGGTCCTGCCACCAGTGGTGGACAAGACCGTTCCGGCCCGGCAGATCGCGGTGAACAACGGCGAGCTGGTTCGTTACGAAAACAACCGGATCACGCCGCTCCCCGATATCCAGTCGGTCGCCGGGCTCGGTCCGCATTCGCCTGCCGAATCACCGGCATCCCAGACAACTGCCTTCCTCAACGGGGACAAGACCACCCTTTATTCGATCGAACCCGGCCAGCCCGCCCGCCAGCTGACTACCAGAAGTACCCTCACCGGTCCATCCTTCAGTCCGCAGGACTGGGTGTGGACAGCGGGTCCGGGGGCCAACGGGGCGGCAGAAGTGGTGGCCTACAAACCCACCGGCATCGCGCCCGGTATGGCAATTCCCAACGTGACCATAACCCCGTCATGGCTTTCCGGTCGCACCGTGAAGGACTTCAGGGTTTCCCGGGAGGGAACCAGGGCGCTGGTCATTTCCGAGGCCAACGGGAAATCCACCGTGCAGATCGCCGGCATCGTCCGGAATCCCGATGGCGTGCCCAAGGATCTCACTGCTCCCATCACGCTCCTCACCACCGGGGCGGCAGACCAGGGAGTCTGGGTGAATGCTTCGACCGTGGCAGTGATGTCCGCTTCGGCCACGTCCACAGTGGTTCCGGAGCTGCTCTCCCTCGCATCGGGTGAAGCACAACAACTCGCACCCTGGGATGGCCTGACCAGCATCAGCGCGGGCAATGGTCCCGAGCAGATCTTCGGCCAATCCGAGGCCGGAATCTTCCAACGGGTCGGAAACGGCTGGGAGCTGCAACTCAAAGGTCCCACGGAGCCGGCTTTCCCAGGGTGAGACCTGCGGACAGAGTATCCACATAGCACGCTTCGTATCTTCATCCTTCGCTGGCCCCGGTACAAACTGGGTCGATGAACCTTTCACCCGGCAGTTGGCCGTCCAGCGGAGGAAGCCGTACCGCACCGGACCCTGACCTGCTGGCGCCCGACCCGGGGAGGGCACGTCGCCGCGGACGGGACGACAGTCGGATTGCCCGGCTGATTGCGGCCTTGGAAGGCGCGCTGGAAGACCTTCGGACAATTGTGGTTCCGGTCGAATGCGTCTGTTGCGGTGCGGAAGATACCGTCCTTTGCGCAGGCTGCGCCAAGCGTGTGCGCCAATTGTGTGGTCAGCCCTTCCGGGCAGAGCTGCAATCGCCGGCCCTTGTTACTGTCGACGGCGGAGCGAGGCTCGGCGTGGTGGCTGCGGGACCCTACCGGGACGAATTGGCACAATGCCTGCTCTCGTTCAAGCATTACGGCCAGTGGCGTCTGGCGGGTGTTTTGGCAGGTTGCCTTGGGAAGGCCGTGGATGCTGCCGTCGGCAATGAGAGCGGCTACTGCCTTGTGCCCGTTCCCACCAGCGGCGGCGCCTACCGTAAGCGCGGATTCAGTCCACTGCATTTGATGCTCCTCATACTCCGGTTGCGCCACTCGCAGGCCCAATGCCCACACCGTGATGTGCTGACCAAGGTGCGGTTTTTACCCTTCCGCAGGGACGGTCGGGGATCCCTTCAGGCACTGTTGCCAGGAATCGCGGATGCAATTCCGGGTCGTCAAGGCAGCGACGGCGGTTCAGGCCAGAAGGGGCTGGGGCGCGGAGAAAGGGCTCGCAAAGTCAGGGGTTCCATGCGCGTCAGGCGTACACGGACCAGACTGATCCGGGGAATGGGATGCATCCTTGTGGACGACGTCCTCACGACAGGGGCAACCCTTGCCGAGGCAGCACGTGCGGTGGAGGCCGCAGGAGGCGTGGTCTGCGGAGCAGTCGTGTTGGCGGCCACGAGGCCACCAGCCTACGCCTCAATCGCGCCCGCACACGACCACCTGTGAAGCTGTTAAGACTCAATCAAAAAATAAGTGGCCAAAGGATGAATAACGCGTTGCGATGAACTAACGTCGATTGTGGGTACCAAGAAAAGATGTACCTGTCGATAGCGGCTCGGAAAGGGGCTCGACTGTCCGTCAGATCAGCCCCCAACAGTGCCGTTGTCGTGTCACCTGAGTTATTTGGAGGGCACCATGGAGTTCATGATCAGCGGACGAAATCTGACAGTTTCAGACCGCTTTCGCGAATACGCCGGCGAGAAAATCTCAAAGATTGAATCGTTGGGGGACAAGGTCCAGCGAGTAGACGCCAAGGTTTCCAAGGAAACCAATCCCCGGCAGACGCCGGGTGAGCTCACCGTCGAAGTGACAGTCCTGGGCCGTGGCCCCGTCATCCGTGCAGAGGCCACAGCCGCTGACAAATTCGCTGCCTTCGATCTGGCGTACAACAAGCTGCTTGAGAGGCTTCGTCGTGCGAAGGACCGGAAAAAGGTGCACCACGGCCGGCACACGCCCAAGGCCGTGCGGGAAGCTACGGCAACTCTTGAACCCGCAAGTGCCAACGAGCCTCTCTACGTGGAGGCCAGCAACCACCAGGAGGCTGCTGCGGAAACAGTGGAGCATTCTCCTTATGACATCGAGAACGACATCCCCGCCGGCGACTCGCCTGTTTTGATCCGCCGGAAGGTGTTCCCCGCGGCATCCCTGACCCTGGATGACGCGGTGGACAACATGGAACTGGTGGGGCACAACTTCTACCTCTTCCTGGATAAGGAAACCAACGCTCCATCGGTTGTCTATCGGCGCAGTGGCTGGACCTACGGTGTGATTACCCTCGATTCCACCTGCGAACCCGGCGAAGATGCCGTCGAGGAGAAAATCCTCGCGTATCGGTCCGATGACCAAGCAGCCACCGCCAAGTAAGGCCTGCATCTGACGAAGGGATACCAATGACCGCTTCGCTGAGCCTCTCGCAGGCACGGCGGATCGCATTGGCAGCTCAAGGATTGGCAAAGGTCCGGCCCGCTGGCCCCGTGACTTCACGGGCAGTGGGCCGGACCTTTGCCCAACTGCAGCTTGTCCAGATCGATTCTGTCAATGTCCTCGCGCGCAGCCACTACCTTCCGTTCTTCTCGCGGCTGGGAAACTACGACACCAACATTCTTTTCAACCTCTCGTCCCGCAAGCCGCGGAAAATGATGGAGTACTGGGCGCACGAGGCAAGCTTCATACGACCCGAGCATTTTGCGGACCTGCTTCTGTGGCAAAAGCGGGCGTGGGTGGGGGCGCATCGCCTGGATCCGGGTATTCGTCGGGACATGGAAGACCGGATTTTGGCGGCTCTGGGCAGCGGGCCGCCCATGACGGCGTCGGAACTCACCGCAAAACTCGGACACAATCCCGCAGCCGATCGCGATAACTGGGGCTGGAACTGGAACATCGTCAAAAGGGTCCTGGAGCACCTTTTTGAAGAAGGGCGCGTTTCAGCCGCTTCGCGGACTCCCCAGTTTGAGCGCAAATACACCCCCACCTCCCGGGTGGTCTCCACCTATCCCACGGCTGCCGTGGATGCTGAGGAAGCCCTTGACCGCCTTATTGAGGCAGCAGCCCAGGCCCACGGCATAGGAACCGTTAGGTGCTTTTCCGACTACTTCCGGACGCCGCTCAAAGCGGGGGCGGAATCAGTCCGAAGGCTGGTGGGCGCGGGCGTGCTGGAGCCAGTGACGGTCCGGGGATGGGAACGGGAGACTTTCAAGCACGTCAATGCCAGGCTTCCACGGAAGGCCGAAGGGCGGGCGCTGCTGAGTCCCTTTGACTCCCTTGTCTTCGAACGGCGGCGTCTTGAGGAACTGTTTGGATTCCACTACCGGATCGAGATCTACACCCCTGCCGCGAAGCGCCGGTTCGGCTATTACGTGCTGCCCTTCCTGCTCAGGGAGGGCCTCGCAGCCAGGGTTGACCTGAAGGCAGACCGTGCATCAGGTCAGCTGCTGGTTCGCTCGGCGTTCCGTGAGCCGGACGCGCCGGCGGATACCGCCGTCGAGCTCGCTGCTGAACTTGGGCTCATGGCGACTTGGCTCGGACTGCAGGAAGTGGTGGTGTGGCCGGTAGGGGATCTCGCCGGTGACCTGGCGGACGCGGTTACAGGACGTCCGGCGCCTCCCTATGCCGAACCCCGAAACGCCAGTCCGCTCAGAGGTGAACCCGGCCACGCTGCCTTGGTCTCTCCCGTAGACTGAAACAGCCAGAATTCGGCAGCATGAGACTGGGAGCACTTTCACGTGGCATCACTAATCGAAAAACTTCTCCGCACGGGTGACAAAAAGACCCTCAAGCAACTGCGGAACTATGCCGATTCCATCAATGCCCTGGAAGACTCTTTCAAGTCCTTCACGGATGCCGAACTTCGTGCCGAAACGGACATTCTTCGGTCCCGGTACCAGGATGGGGAGACGCTGGACGCGTTGCTGCCGGAAGCCTTCGCTGCTGTGCGTGAAGCCTCGTCCCGAACCCTGGGCATGCGCCACTTCGACGTCCAGCTCATGGGCGGCGCAGCACTTCACCTGGGCAACATCGCTGAAATGAAGACCGGTGAAGGCAAGACCCTCGTCGCTACTGCGCCGGCTTACTTGAATGCGCTCACCGGCAAGGGCGTGCACGTGGTGACGGTCAATGACTACCTGGCTGAATACCAGTCCGAGCTCATGGGCCGCGTCTACCGCTTCCTTGGCCTCACCAGCGGTTGCATCCTCTCCAACCAGGATCCAACGATCCGCAGGGAGCAGTACGCAGCAGACATTACCTACGGCACCAACAACGAATTCGGCTTCGACTACCTCCGGGACAACATGGCCTGGGACGCCAGCGAGCTGGTTCAGCGCGGACACAACTTCGCGATTGTGGATGAAGTCGACTCGATCCTCATCGACGAGGCACGTACACCGCTCATCATTTCCGGTCCGGCCCAAGGCGACACGAACCGCTGGTACAGCGAATTTGCCAAGGTTGTCCTTCGGCTCCAGCCCGACGTCGACTATGAAGTCGACGAGAAGAAGCGAACCGTCGGAGTCCTCGAAGCCGGTATTGAAAAGGTGGAGGACTACCTCGGGATCCAAAACCTTTACGAATCGGCCAACACGCCGCTCATCGGCTTCCTGAACAACGCCATCAAGGCCAAGGAACTTTTCAAGCGGGACAAGGATTACGTCATCCTCGACGGCGAGGTCCTGATTGTTGACGAGCACACCGGCCGTATCCTGGCCGGACGGCGCTACAACGAAGGTATGCACCAGGCCATTGAGGCCAAGGAAAACGTCGAGATCAAGGCTGAGAACCAGACCCTCGCCACAGTGACGTTGCAGAACTACTTCCGCATGTACTCAAAGCTCTCCGGCATGACCGGTACGGCAGAGACTGAAGCCGCCGAATTCATGAGCACGTACAAGCTCGGCGTGGTTCCCATTCCCACCAACCGTGACATGCAGCGCATCGACCAGTCGGACCTCGTCTACAAGAACGAGGTTGTAAAGTTCGACGCCGTCGTTGCGGATATCGCCGAGCGCCACGAGAACGGCCAGCCTGTGCTGGTCGGTACCACGAGTGTTGAGAAGAGCGAATACCTTTCCAAGCTGCTGGCCAAGGAAGGCATCCGCCACGAAGTCCTGAACGCAAAGAACCACGCCCGGGAAGCATCCATCGTTGCCCAGGCCGGTCGCAAGGGTGCAGTTACGGTCGCAACCAACATGGCCGGCCGTGGCACCGACATCATGCTGGGCGGCAACGCCGAATTCACCGCCATTGCCGAGCTCGCCAAGCGCGGACTGGACCCGGAGGAGAATTCCGAAGAGTACGAGGCCGCCTGGCCCGAGGCCCTCGCCGCAGCGAAGCAGGCCGTCAAGGACGAACACGAAGAAGTGCTGAACCTGGGTGGGCTTTACGTCCTGGGTACGGAACGACATGAATCCCGCCGGATCGACAACCAGTTGCGCGGCCGTTCCGGACGCCAGGGCGACCCCGGTGAATCCCGTTTCTATCTCTCCCTCACGGACGACCTCATGCGGCTGTTCAATTCGGGGGCAGCTGAGCGGCTCATGAACAGCTCGGTACCTGACGACGTCGCACTCGAGTCAAAGCTTGTCTCACGTGCCATCGCCTCGGCCCAGGGCCAGGTGGAAGCCCGCAACGCGGAACAGCGCAAGAACGTCCTGAAATACGACGACGTCCTCAACCGCCAGCGTGAAGCAATCTACGGCGACCGCCGTCGGATCCTTGAGGGCGATGACCTGCACGAAAAGGTCCAGTACTTCCTTGAGGACACCATCAACTCCCTCATTGATGCAGCAACGGCCGAAGGCAATGGCGACGACTGGGACTTCAACCAGCTGTGGACGAACCTGAAGACCCTGTACCCGGCGACGGTAACCCCTGAAGAAGTCATTGAGGAAGCCGGCGGCAAGTCGAGGATTACGGCTGATTTCCTGCGCGAAGAGATCCTCTCCGATGCGCGCCTCGTCTATCAGGCACGCGAAGAAGCCATCGGTTCCGAGAGCATGCGGGAACTGGAACGCCGCGTTGTACTGTCGGTTCTTGGGCGTAAATGGCAGGAACACCTTTACGAGATGGACTACCTCAAGGAGGGAATCGGGCTCCGAGCAATGGCGCAGCGTGATCCGCTGGTGGAATACCAGCGCGAAGGCTTCGTGATGTTCCAGAGCATGATGGAGGCCATCCGCGAGGAGAGCATCGGTTTCCTGTACAACCTTGAGGTGGAAGTGACGCCGGCCGAGGACGTCGTAGTGGCGGATGATTCGGCAGCCGGGGGACACACAGAACATCACGATCCCCAGATCCGGGCCGCTGGCCTGCAGGCACCGGAGAAACCGGCCCAATTGCAGTACACCGCACCCGGTGAAGATGGCGCTACGCAGACGCGGATCGAAGGACGTGCGTCGGGCCGGTCAGGGAACCCTGCCAAGGCAGCAAGCCAAGAACAGCGCAAACCGGCGAAGAAGAAGCGCCGCTAGGAACAATAAGCGTTAGGAACAACAAGGGGGCGATCCCACGGACATACCGGTCCGGGGATCGCCCCTTAGCCTTATCCGGACTTGTGGACCCCGGCCCGGACTCCCATGGACTCAGCCGATCTCCAGCGCAGTAACCTGCCACAACCCGTCGGTCCGTTCGAGTCGCATGGCAACCGCACGGCAACGGCCCTCTTCAGCGACGACGATGCTGGCTTCGCAAATTGATTCACTGATGGAACAAGCGCGAACCGAACGGACCATCGGGCTGAGGTGCGGTTGTGGACTTCCCTTGCTGCGCGCTGCATGTTTGCGGGTCAGAGCCGCGCGATGTTGAAGGGCCAAATAGCATTCAGGGTCCAGCGAGCGCGACAACTGCACAAGCGGACGCGTGCCTGCAAGAACCTCAAGGGCGGCCTGGGCAATACTGCGCGCCACCAACCGGATGTCTGTGTCGGCCCCTTTTGTCGAGCCGGACGAGGCGCTGGCACGTTGGGTGCCTTGGCGGATTGGGGGCCGGTTTGCGGTTGCAACGGACAAGGTCATACCTCTGGCATTCACTACATGAGCCAAAGCGCGGGGAACGCTTATGCTCGGGTGGCTTCTGCTGGGATGACGCTGGGGTTTGCTGTGAGGCTTGCTGCCGCCCCTGAGTAGGCGGCTGTTTCATTGAGTCCGGGTGTGACGTTGCCGCTGCTATGCGGGTTCGGGAGGTTGAAGGATTTGGCCTGGAAGCAGTACGGCGGGGTTGTCACCGATGACAGAGCGGTTCGCGGCGTACCACTTCGGCCATGCGGCGGCAACATCCACGTCAGTCGAAAACGGTGCCAGCCTCGAGGCGGCTATGGACCAGAGTGTGTCCCCGGCTTTTACCTCCACACCGCTCACGCTCCCGGGTGCGGCTGCTGCATCGCGGGATCCTGGCTGGCTGAGTAGCCCTGGAACAACCACGGGTGGCCGGGGTCGCCAGCCCGGATCGGGCGCGGTGGACGTTGTGTTGCTGCGGTCAGCTCCGCCCGTGGCTGCAGGAGACGGCTCCGTGAGGACTGCGCGGCCGTGCGTGGAAGTCGGAATCCACTCCGGCGTTGGTTGGACGTCTGCCTGAGCCAAGCCACCGCCAAGGAGGTTCATGCCCAGTACGGCTATCGCAAGCCTGACCATGAACGGGGGACTGAACCTGGAGAGGGCAGTGGCTCTGTTGCCGGCGCCCACCCGGTGGAGGAGGGCGGCGAGAAATGCCATCACTAGGGAAAGCACCCACCAGGCAACTATCGCTGTTCCCGCGGCGCTTGCAGCAAATCCTGCCAACACATCAAAGGAAAGGCTCTGATGATGTCGTTGGGAAGTCTGCCATTGGCCGACGAGGATGTTGCCTGCCAGCGCCAGAAGGAGTCCCAGCCCAAGGATCGCCACAGCAAGCCCGGTGTCTCTCCGCAAGGTTCGTGCCATTCAAAGCCCCCAAGCTTCGTTTGATGCAATTTGATGCAGTTTGATCAATCTGGAGTCCATTTTTGGCACACTTTTTCATGCCTGTCCAATCGTGGGTCTGTCTTAACGGGCAGGGATTGGCGTTGGCTCCGTAATGCAGCCTAGTCTGACGACATGAGATGGGACTCTCTCTTCAACGATTTGGAAGCACAATTTTTGGCTGAACGGGCCTTGGAGAGGGAAACGGAGATCACTGAACGGGCCAGAGTGGAGCTGGCGACGATCCAACTCACCGATCGGTTACGTGCCCTGGGTGCCGCGAAGGTCAAAGTGGTCCTCTCCGGCGGCGCGACGCTCCTCGGGGTGGTTACCCACGTTGGAGGTGAGTGGTTGGTCCTGACCGAGGGCGTCCGGCAATGGCTGGTTCCCTTCCCTTCGGTCCTCAGTTATCAGGGACTGGGCCGGTATGCGCAGAAGGCCTCTCCGCGGCTCCAATCTCCGCTGGGTATGGCCACAGCGCTGAGGGCGTTGGCCAGGAACCGGGCGTCGGTGATTGTGCATTTAGGCGCGTTGGCCAACGGGGGTCTCGAGTTGAGGGGTGTCATCGACAGGGTGGGGCGGGATCACTTTGATGTCGCTGTGGTGCAAGACGGTGAAGTCCGGCGCCCCGGCAATGTGGCCAGTGTTGTCACTGTCCCCTTCGGGTCGCTCGTGGCGCTCAGCTCAGCCAGCGGCCAGGAGCTCTAGGCGCTCCGGCTGCCAGGCTGGCCTGACTTGGATTTGGCCTCTTCTATCATTCGGCTGGCTTCGGCGTATCGGTCTTGAATGTACTGCTCGAGCATCGTCTCTTCGATACGCCATTGTCCGCGCCCTCCCACTTGGATTGCTTTGAGCTCCCCGCTGCGGACGAGGGCGTACGCCTGGGGGGAATTTATCTGGAGCTGTTCGGCGACATCGGCCAATGTCAGGAATCGGGGCATGGCTCCATTTTGCCACTCACACTGTCGTTTGGTGTAGTTATCCACAGTTTCGGCCCATTTGCGGCCACTGGCTTTGGGGTGGATATCGCCCGACGGTAAGAATGGGGAGGCGGGTCCGCCGACCATGCTCACAACACGTCCTGGGGGAGTAGACAAACATGGGTCCAATTGCACCTCTTGCCGCCGCACGCATCAGCAAGCCTTCGTGGAAGGACCCCCGGCTGCTGATAGGCGTCCTGCTGGTGCTCCTGTCAGTGGCCGGAGCAGTTGCCTTGGTTGGAAGTGCTGACAAAACGACGCAGGTATACGCCGCCCGGGAAGAGATCGCGGTCGGCCAGCAGATAACCACTGAGGACCTTTCCATCGTCAAGGTCCGTTTGGATGAGGTTGAGGAAGGCTACATCACCGTTGAGGATGGCCTGTCAGCCGGGAAGGTCGCCCTGCAGCGGGTGGCCAGGAACCAGCTGCTGCCCCGTGAAAGCCTCGGCACAGCCGATGCGTTGGACAGAAAGCCTGTGGCCATTGCCATGGACGGGGAGTTGCCGGCCCAGGCGGGCCCAGGGGCCCGGGTGGATGTTTGGGTTGCCATGCCTGGAGCGGCTGCGGCTTATGAGGATCCGCAGCTGCTGCTGCCGGGCGCTGAGATCGCGCAGATCGTCCCCGGCTCTGCCACATTGGGAGCGGCGAAAACCTCAACGGTGCTCGTCCTGGTCACAGACGGGCAGATGCCAAAACTGCTCGGGGCGCAGGCCAACAAGGCCAAGGTTTCCGTGGTCTGGAATCCAGCGGGACGGGTCTCATGAGTATCCCCGTCGTAACCGTTGGTGCCGCCCAGGAAGCCGTCATTGAGGGGCTGGAACGCCTGCACGGCCCTGTGACGGTTGTCCGACGCTGTTCAGAACTCGCCGAACTGATGGCTGCGTGCCAGAGCGGTTTGGCGCTGGCGGCCATAGTCGGTGACGGCTGCGAGGAACTCACCACGACGTTGGTGGACAGGCTTGCGGCGGTAGGTGTCTCTATCCTCGCCTTGACCGATAATCCCGATGAAGCCGGGCGGCTCCGCTCCATCGGAGTTGTTGCCGCGTCCTCGGATATTGAACCCAAAGCCCTCGCGGACGAGATTTCCCAAGCAGTGGCACGCGCCAGCCGTTATGGTCGGGCCGACAATGGCCTCAGCGCGGGTTTCGCGGATCCAAGTGTTGAACCGCCGCAGCTGGCGCTGCCGGATGGGAAATCGGAAGAGCCCAGTGATGGTGCGGGGCGCATCTTCGCGGTGTGGGGGCCAACCGGTGCCCCGGGCAGGACTTTGCTTGCGGTCAACATGGCGGCGGAATTGGCCGCTGATGGTCAGTCGGTCATCCTGGTGGACGCGGATAGCTACGGAGCCAGCGTGTCGGCGATGCTGGGCCTTCTGGACGAGTCGGCTGGTTTGGCCCAAGCGTGCAGACTCGCCGACCAGGGCCTGCTCGATGCCGATGCCCTGGCGGGTACGGCCAGCCGCGTCTTCACCAAGGCGGGTTCTTTTCGCGTTTTGACCGGGACCACGCGGGCGGACCGTTGGACTGAACTACGGGCCGCAGCTCTGACTCGCGTTTTGGAGAGAGCCAGGCAGCTGGCCGACACTGTGGTAATTGACGTGGGCTTCTGTCTCGAATCCGATGAAGAACTCAGCTTTGACACTTTGGCTCCAAGGCGTAACGCGGCAACACTTCGCAGTCTTGAGCTGGCCGACGTTGTCTTTGCCGTGGGGACCGCAGATGCCATCGGCGTGCCACGGCTGGTGCGGGGTTTGGCTGAGCTGGCAGAGGTTGTTCCGCAGGCGTCGCCACGAATTGTGTTGAACAAAGTCAAGCGATCAGCCGTTGGATATGCCCCGCACCAACAGTTGCAGGATGCCTGGAACCGGTACGGTCCAGGCGCGGGCATCGACGCTTACCTCCCCTCGGATCCGCTCGCTTGCGATACGGCGCTGCTCACGGGATCTGTGCTCTTGGAATGCGCACCCGATTCAGAGCTGAGGATTGCCATCGCCGGCCTCGTATGTGCACCTGTCCATCAAAAACGCAATTCCTTTGGGCGAAGTATCAGAGCCCTGCAGCGCCTTAAGCGCTAGGCTCGGCATGTGGGCTGCAGAGTCGCAGCAATCAACTTGTGATGGAGGCGTTTGTCGATGTCGTCAGGATCCAGCGTGGAGGATCGGTCCGATGCAGCAGTTGTCCGTGAAGGGTTCTTCGGTGACTACTACGAGCACCTCGCGGAGGAGGATGCGCAGGCATATTCCCCGGAGCTGCTGATCTCGCGGGCCACCAAGCACAAAGCGGTCGCCCAGTCGCGCCGTCCGGGAAACGCCCTGGTGGAAATCGGCAGCGAATCCGATCGTAACGTTGTTTATATCGTCACGGATGACATGCCCTTCCTTGTGGACTCCGTGAACGCAGAGCTCGTCCGCCAAAACTGCGCCATCCGCATGGTCATGCACCCCTTGTTCGTCGTGACCCGTGACCGGGTTTCCGGCGAAATGCGCAGCGTTTCCCGGGTCCCGTCCACTGTGGGTATTTCCAGTGGCGACACCGCTGCTCTGCCGAGCATCGCCCACCTTCTCGGCGATGGTGACAATGCCTCGCACATGGAGTCGTGGATCGCCGTCGAAATTGACCGTGTCAGCGATGACGCCCGCGCACAACTCATCGAAGGCCTGCATCGCGTTCTCGGGGACGTGCGTGCCGCCGTCGAGGACTGGCCGAAAATGCGCAGCAAGGCGCTGGAACTGGCAGAAGCGCTCGGCGGAGTCTCCCATCCCGAGCAGGTTGCTGAGCTGCGGCAGGCGCAGGACCTTCTGCGCTGGCTGGACAACGGCAACTTCACCTTTCTGGGATACCGCGAATATGACCTCGTGGAGGAAGAGGGCGAGGACGTCCTGCAGCTTCGTGAGGACAGTGGCCTGGGACTCCTCCGCGCAGGGGACACCACCCGCCAGGTACAACACTTGACCGATGCGGGTCGCAAGAGGGCAAGAGAGAAGCGGGCGCTGGTCATCACCAAGGCAAACTCGCGCTCCACGGTCCACCGTCCTGCCTACCTCGACTACATCGGCGTCAAGAGCTTTGACGCCCAGGGCAACGTCAACGGTGAACGCCGGTTCATCGGGTTGTTCGCCACGAGTGCCTACACGGGTTCTGTCCGCAGTATCCCGATCGTCCGGGACAAAGTTGACGCGGTCCTGAGGAATGCTGGTTTCCCGATTGACTCACACTCCGGCAAGGACCTCCTGGGCATCCTTGAGACCTACCCCAGGGACGAACTCTTCCAGATCGAGATAGCGGATCTTGCCGCAACCGCCATGGGGATCCAGCGCCTGCAGGAGCGCCGCAGGACGAAGCTGTTCCTGCGTCCCGATATTTACGGCCGCTTCATGTCTGCCGTTGTCTACCTGCCCCGCGACCGCTACACCACCAGTGTCCGGCTTCGGATCGAGCAGGAACTCCGTGAGACGTTCAAGGCCGAGACGATCGACTACGAGGCCCGGATCACTGAATCGGCACTTGCCCGTGTCTTCTTCCGGATTCGTTTGCCCCGCACCGCTGAGCTGGCGGAAGTGAACGTACAGGAACTCGAACACCGGTTGATGCGGGCGTCGAGGTCCTGGAGCGAGGGCATTACGGAGGTGCTTCGAGAGCATCACCCTGCCGAGAGCGCAGATGCCCTGGCGGCTCTCTGGGCCGAAGCGTTCCCCGCTGGCTACCGCGTGGACTATGAGGTCGAAGACGCGCTGCAGGACATCGAACGCTTTGAGGAATACGGTGCCCAGGCGGAGCGGGCCGGTGAAGCCACTCGAAATGTGAAACCCGGCGTCCACGTGTACCTTCCCGACGGAGCGGGTGAGGCTTTGGAGGAAGACGCCCGGGTCAAGCTCTACCTGATGGAGCCAAAGAGCCTGAGCCAGATCCTTCCCTACTTCCACAACCTTGGCCTGGAAGTACTGGATGAGCGGCCATTCGAGATCGAAACTGCGGATCATCGCGATTTCTTCCTCTACGACCTGGGACTGAAGTACCCCGCGGGAGTTGACCCCCTGGCTACCGGAAGTCTTTTGGCCCAGTCCTTCGGTGCTGCAGTCACCGGTGCGGTGGAATCCGACAACTTCGATCGCCTGGTGCTCCGCGAAGGAATGCACTGGCGTCAGGTAGTGGTGCTGAGGGCGTACGCCAAGTACATGCGCCAAATGGGGAACACGAACTCCTTCGGCTTCATCGCCGATACCCTGCTGGGCAACCCCGACGTTGCGCGTGGGCTCATTGAACTCTTCTCAGCACGATTCGATCCCTCAGTGGCGGACGAGGTGCGGGACGAACGCCAGGAGGCAGCGCGTGCCTCCCTCGCCGAGTCGGTGGAACAGGTTGCCACTTTGGATGCCGACCGTGTCCTGCGGACCTTCATTAACCTTATTGAGTCCACGCTGCGAACCAATTACTTCCAGAACAAGGAATACCTCAGCTTCAAGCTGGACCCGACGTCGATTGAGGGACTGCCCTTCCCGCGTCCGATGTTCGAAATCTGGGTTTACTCCCCACGCGTTGAAGGGGTGCACCTGCGTTTCGGCAAGGTGGCTCGTGGCGGTCTCCGCTGGTCGGACCGCAGGGAGGATTTCCGAACCGAGATCCTTGGGCTGGTGAAGGCGCAGACCGTCAAGAACGCCGTTATCGTCCCAACGGGCGCCAAGGGCGGGTTCTTCGCGAAGAAACTGCCCAATCCCGCCGTGGACCGCGCCGCCTGGATGGCCGAAGGTATCGAAAGCTACAAGACTTTCATCCGGGGCTTGCTGGATATTACGGACAACCTCGTGACGTCGGCCGACGGCGAAAGGCTTGTCCCGCCGTCGGACGTTGTTCGTCACGACGGCGACGACTCCTACCTGGTGGTGGCGGCCGATAAGGGCACGGCTACTTTCTCGGACACGGCAAATGGCCTGGCGGCCGAGTACGGCTTCTGGCTGGGTGACGCCTTCGCCTCCGGTGGATCGGTCGGTTACGACCACAAAGCGATGGGTATTACGGCGCGCGGAGCCTGGGAGTCGGTCAAGCGTCACTTCAGCGAACTCGACCTCGACACCCAGACCGAAGAGTTCACCGTGGTGGGTGTTGGCGATATGTCAGGTGACGTTTTTGGAAACGGCATGCTGCTGTCGCGCCACATCAGGCTGGTGGCCGCCTTCGACCACCGCCACATCTTCCTCGATCCCGCACCTGATGCAGCAGCATCCTTCGCTGAGCGGCAACGTTTGTTTGAGCTGCCCCGTTCTTCCTGGGACGACTACGACCGTGCACTCATCAGTGAGGGCGGCGGTGTGTATGCACGCCAGGCAAAGACGATTCCGGTCTCCGAACAGGTGCGGAAGTCGTTGGGCTTGCCCGAGGGAACGACACAACTCAGCCCGCCTGAACTGCTCCGCGCAATCCTGCTGGCACCGGCCGACCTCCTCTACAACGGTGGTATCGGCACCTACGTCAAGGCGAGCACGGAAACCCACGCAGCAGTCGGTGACAAGGCCAACGATTCCATCCGCGTGGATGGGCGTGACTTGCGGGTCAAGGTTGTTGGAGAGGGCGGAAACCTCGGATTGACCCAGCGCGGGCGTATTGAAGCCGCTCTGCAAGGCGTCATCCTTAATACGGATGCGATCGACAACTCCGCAGGCGTGGACTGCTCGGACCACGAGGTCAATATCAAGATCTTCGTGGACCGGATGGTGGCGGCCGGCAAGCTCCAAGAGGCTGAGAGGGCTGCCTTCCTCGCCGACATGACCGACGAGGTCGGCAGGCTGGTGCTGCAGGACAACATCGATCAAAACATCCTGCTGCTCAATGACCGGACGCGGGTCGCGGACTGGAGTCCAAGTTATGAGCGGCTGATGGACTGGCTGGAGAAATCCGCCGACCTCAAGCGGGACCTTGAAGCGTTGCCAACCACGGATACCCTCCGTGCCCGTTTGGAACAGGGCCAGGGCCTAACCTCACCGGAGCTCGCGGTCCTCGCGGCTTACGCGAAGATTGAGCTGGGTACGGCGTTGCGCGAAAGTAACCTGGCTGACGACCCGTGGTTCTCGGACACCATCCGCAACTACTTCCCGAAACAGTTGCGCGAGAAGTTCGACGCCGAGCTGGACACCCACCCGCTGCGGCGCGAGATCATCGCCACCGTGGTGGCAAACGACATCATCAACCTGGGCGGCATCACGTTTGCGTTCAGGGCCATCGAAGAAACATCGGCGAACGAGGTCGCAGTGGCCAAAGCATTTGTAGCCCTGCGCGAAATCTACGACCTCGACCCAATGGTGGCTGAGCTGAATGCGCTGCCGGCGTCATTCCCCACCGAGCACTGGAGCGAAGTTCATCTCGACATCCGGCGCTTGCTCGACCGGGCAGTGCGTTGGGTACTGGGACAAGGAATGGCATCACAGCCGATTGCCAGCGTCGTGGAAGCGTTCAAGCCCATGATGGAACCGTTGCGCGCCAAGCTTCTGGACTACCTGCGTGGTGAGGACAAGGTCCGCATCAGTGGCTGGCTCGACAAGGCGCTGAGTTGGGATCTTCCCGAACACCTCGCCCGGAGGTGGGCGGAACTCTTCGAGAGCTACGCCCTTCTGGACATCGCCCGGATCGCCCAGACCGGCAACGACACCGTGGAACATGTGGCACACGTTTACTACACAGTGTTCAACCGCTTCCACGTGGACTCGTTGCTCGAACGCATCAGCTCCCTGCCGCGCGATGACCGTTGGCAGGCTCTTGCCCGGGCAGCCCTGCGGGACGACCTGTACTCGACCGTTGCCGACATGACTACGTCAGTCCTTGAAGCAACCGAACCCAATGCGTCTGCCGAAGAACGGCTCAAGGCATGGGAGGGGCTGAACGCCGAGCAACTGGGCAGGGCGAAGACCATGTTTGATGAGGTCAACGCACTCGAGGCCGACGACATGGCCTCACTGTCGGTAGCATTAAGGCTCTTGAGGTCAATCGTCCGACGCTAGGAACATCCTCGCGTCGCAAATGGAGGTGCAGTGGCAATCTTTACAGACCCCATCAGGGAACACGCTGATTTCGGGCCTGGAGATGCCGAATGGCTGCACCTCCTCGTCGGTGACTGGCAAATGGTCGCCGACCTGGCTTTCGCTGACCTTGCGTTGTGGTTCCCACACCCTGAGTTCGGCTACATTGCCCTCGCCCACGTCCGTCCGTCAACATCGCACACGGTGTTCCATGCGGACTTCGTGGGTGAGGGCATCCGCTCGGATCTCCGGCCCTTGGTGGAGAAAGCATGGAACAGCAGGGCCATCGAGCGTTCAAGCGAAACAAGCTGGAGCAGCGAGATGGCCCTCCGCGTTGAAGCGGTTCCAATGGTGCGCAACGGAAGAACACTCGCCGTCGTAACGTCCCACATGGACCTTTCCAGCTCCCGTATGCCTTCGCGGCTGGAGCTGACATATCGCCAGTGTGCCTACGACCTTCTTCGCATGGGCACTCTCGGACTGTGGCCGGACTTTGCTTCTCCGACGGGCTCGCGTCGAGGGGCTCCGAGGGTCGGTGACGGACTGATCCGGCTCGATGCCGACGGCATAGTCCAATACGCAAGTCCCAATGGGGTTTCGGCATTCCGCAGACTCGGTGAAGTCGAGTCGTTGGAAGGCCGTTCATTGGCTGAAGTGACCGCAGGCTTGCTGAAGGACCGGCGGATGGTTGACGAGACCCTGCCTTTGGTGGTCACGGGCCGCATGCCATGGCGAAGTGAAATTGAATCCAGGGGAGTCAGCCTTTCGTTGCGAGCCATCCCGCTTCGCGACGAGCAACACCGCTTCGGCGCCCTGGTGCTCTGTCGCGACGTTTCCGAGCTCAGGCGCCGGGAGATGGAGCTCGTCACCAAGGATGCGACCATCCGCGAAATCCACCACAGGGTCAAGAACAACCTGCAGACTGTGGCCGCCCTCCTGCGCATGCAGTCAAGGCGAATGGTCAGCGACGAGGCCAAGCAAGGCCTCGAACAAGCGATGCGGCGTGTAGCCACGATCGCACTCGTGCATGAAACTCTGTCCCAAGGTCTTACGCAGAGCGTTGACTTCGACGAGTTGATCGGGCGGCAATTCCGGCTGTCAGCCGAAGTGGCCTCGCCGTCGCAACAGGTGCGAACCGAACGTTCAGGGCTTTTCGGGGAGCTGCCCAGCGATTTTGCGACTCCGCTGGCACTGGTCATCAACGAGCTTGTTACCAATGCTGTCGAGCATGGACTGGAAGGCCGCACCGGAACAGTGTGGCTGGTGGCTGACCGGGCCGAAGGGGACGGCAAGGACGAGTTCCTGACCGTCACCATTGCCGACGACGGTGTGGGGCTGCCGGATGGGCAGTACACGGAGGGTTTGGGCTTGCAGATCGTCCGCACCCTGGTCACCAGTGAGCTCGGCGGAACCATCCAGTGGAGTCCGAGGGAGGGTGGCGGGACAGCCGTGGAAATTGTCCTTAACCTCGCCCGGGCCTAGCACCCTCATGTTCTGTCTGCCATAAAGAGAAAGGCCGCGGACCATTCGGTCCGCGGCCTTTCTCTTTCTTCGAAACTAGGAGGCGCGACGTGCGCGTGCTGCGCGACGCTTGAGTGCACGTCGTTCGTCTTCACTCATTCCGCCCCAAACGCCGGCGTCCTGGCCGGACTCCAATGCCCACTGAAGGCAGGTGTCCACCACGGGGCAGCGGCGGCAGACGCTCTTGGCTTCCTCGATCTGGAGAAGTGCTGGTCCCGTGTTGCCGACTGGGAAGAAGAGCTCCGGGTCCTTGTCGAGGCAGGCTGCGCGATTACGCCAATCCATGCTGATCAGTCACTCCATTCGTGAGAACTAGAAGGGCCTTTTGTGAAAACATTCACGAGAGGCTCCAAAGGAAAGGGGCCCGCATGGGCCCCCTTGGTCGTCTGAGTCAAGCGTTTCATGTTAACGCCTTGTAAACAAGGGGTGTTAGTGGTCGAAATGCTCGGAATCCGTGAGCGATGCATCACATCAGCCGCCAGTGCCCTCACTGCTAGATGACTATGTCCGGTAGTGTGCCAGTGTGTCAAGACCTCCTGTAGACCCTGCCCAACCTCACGCTGGCCACGATGGAAACAATGGTTCCGGCCGACAGTCTCCGAGCAACTCGGGAACCGTGCGTCCCCGAGGGATTCTGATCATTTCCGTCGTCGTTGTGCTCGAAGCGCTTGCCTTGCTGGCGGCCGCGGCCTGGTATGGCTTCGAGCTCCTGACTGGCGCTCCAGTGCTGACTTTTTGGGGAGCGGTCTTTACGCTAGTTCTGTTGCTGGCCTTCTCAACGTGGCTGTTCGCGGTGGGGCATTTCCTGTTCCGCGGGTACAGGTGGACCCGCGCGGCTGCGCTGGTGGCCCAACTATTCGTCCTCACCATAGGTTTTCCAACCATGACGGGCGGACTCGTGTTCCAAGGGCTGGCAATGATCCTTCCCGCGCTTGCCGCAATCATCTTCCTCTTCCAAAAAGACGTCATCTCTTACGCATCGCGTACAGGTGGTTCCGGCGACGTCTTATAGCGGCCATCGCACGGCGTTCCGGGTGTGGTCACCCGCGTGTTGGAAGGCCGGAGGAGAGTACTGCCTGGCAGGGAGTAATTACACCGCGGTCGACAATGAAGCCGCGGCCAGGGCGCCGCGCGGTGTCGGGTTGAAGCCGGACACCCAGGAGCTCGCCGTCGTGCGGTCTTGAGGGCGACAAGACCAACCCCATGCCGGCTGCTTGCACCTGCCTGGCCAGAGGAAGTTGATGTAGGGCCGGGCCGAACGTAGCTGTCAGGATGATGCCTGCGACTTGCCCGTCCAGGGCATTGAGAGCCTGGCGGCCCTGGGCATCCAGGGAGTCTGCGTCATCCACCAGCAGCACACTTCCAGGATCCAGGTTTCCCGCAGTGGCCTCCGACGCAATTGAAGCCCAGAACGCTCCCGCAGAGGCTGCGTCCGGTGGAAAGAGCCACAAGGTCCCCGGGTTCAAGCAGACCAACGATCCAAGAATGGTGCTCTTGCCGGAACTTGGGCCGCCCAGGACAAGGCTGACTCCCTTGTCCCTGAGGGGTAGCGCTGCGGGTTGTGCTTCGTCACCGGCGACGCCGATCCAGAGAGGCTCTGGCACCTTTTCATCCACCCCCACCGACCGGATTGCCGTACGCAGCTCTTTCTTCGAGCTGGCCAGCGCTGCCTTGCGGTTGAGGAAGTCCTCGCGTGTTAGCAGGTGGGGGAGGGGGCGCAAGCGAAAAGGCGGTTCGGCCGGAGCCAAGTCCCCAAAAGGCCAGAGCCCAGCTGTTGGCGCCTCCCGGAACTGCGCTGTGGCCGTTTGACCCTCGACGACGTTTCCCATCACTGCGGCCCGCCCCCGAACGGGTTCCACTTCGGGAAGACGAGGCCAGTGGAACCTGGATTCATCAGTTGTCCCCAAAGGAAAATAGGCACGATTTGGGATTACGGCAAACAGGCGGGAGCTGACCAGTTCCCGCTCCCCGGAAATCAGAAGAGTGATGCCCACGGGGCTTCCGTCCCTGGCGATGTCGTGCAGAATGCCCTCAGCCCATTCGTGGGGGCCTCCTCGGAAGGCCGTTGACCAAGAGCACCAGCCGGCCACGATCAGCACCAGTGGCCGGCAACGCCCCTCGAGGCCACCCAAGGCGCGCCGTCGCTCCATTTCGGCTGCCAACCGCGACAGGATCCGGGCCGCGAAGCCAACTTGATCGACACCCGCGAAAGCCGCGATTCCTTGTTGCGACTCCAGCTGACCCAGTAATCGGCTCGCGTCCAGAATGTACAGATGGGGCTGGGGCGCCCGGGTGGCCACCAGGGCGGTGATCGCGCGGAAGCTGTCCTGCATGCCACTTGATGCGTTGCCAATCAATGCCAGGTGTCCATGGTCGGCGGGCATCCAAGTGAGGCACTCAACCCGTTGCTGCGCAGGCTTGTCCACCAGGGCCACCGGTCCCACCCGCCAGGATGCCCTATCGCTTTCATGCATCACCTCAGGCTCACCCTCAGTTGAGAGTTCGGCCGTCCAGGGAATCGAGTGCGGTAGGGGTGCTGCGATGGGGCTTCGGGGAGAGGGAGTGCCCAAGTGGCGCCAAGCGGCGTTAATATTGGATACCAAACTCCCGGCGCCTGTAAGTGCCTGGGACGTGCTGCGGCCGGAACCGTCGACGTCCTTGCCGACGAGATCCCGGCTGTCGAAGGGTTCGCCGAGCGCCTGGGCAGCAGACCGAACAACCCGGCCAGGCGCGGCGCCGCTTCCTGGCGACAAATGGTCGGCCATGGACGACACACCGCCGGATTGCGGAGCGTCCAGAGAGGCTGCTTGGAACTCTTCGGGCTCCTTCGCTGCCGTTGCCAGGAACGCCCGCCCGGGAACATCAACGCCAATTGACGCAGCAGCCTTCGAATTGATGATGTCGACCGACTCCATCTCCGACTGGACTCGAAGTGCGATGCTGGAGGTCACGTTTGCCCTTATATCAGCAGTCAAGGCTCCTTGTGGCCGCTGTGTGGCCATGACCAGATGGATTCCCAGGGAACGTCCGATCGTCGCCACCCGCATGAGTTCGTGGAGCGCAGCCGGAGCCTCGTCGACAAGGATCCGGAACTCATCTATGACCAGGATCAGGTGCGGGAGCCTGCAGTCCTTGGCGCCTTTCGTTCGTTGGTATTCTGCGAGGTCCGTTGCCCCCCAGTCGGCGAAAAGCTTCTCGCGGTGCCGTATTTCTCCACGCAGCGACTCCAATGCCCGATCAAGATGCTGCCGGCTCAGATCCGTCAGGATGCCCACGCAGTGCGGGAGGGCTGTTAACGGACCCAGCCCTGAACCGCCCTTGAAATCGAAAAACAGAAAAGCTGCGTGCTCCGGCGGGACGCTCAGCGCGATGGAAGCAACGAAAGTCTTCAGCAGTTCGGACTTTCCAGAGCCGGTAGTACCCGCAATCAGAAGGTGGGGACCGTCCATCTTGAGGTCGAATGTGACCGGGCCGGCCCGGCCTTCTCCCAGCACAGCTGTCAGGCTTTCCAGTCCGGAGGCAGTGCGCCACCTGCTGAGGATCCGGCGTTGGCCGCAGGGAAGAAGGGCCGCCAGTGAAGACCGGTCTGGAAGAACGCCGTGAGTACGCGGCGCTTGCTCGCTCAACCTTGCGGCAACTGTCCGGCAGAAGCGATCGAATACCTCGGCGGGAACGAGGTCGGGCACAAAATCGAAGCGCTCACCTGCCGACTCAAAAGATGCAGCCACGCCCGACGGTTCGATGGTGATGGCGTCCAGGGGGACTGAAGCCCCGGAGTGACAGTGCAGTACCTGCCACTGGGCCTGATGCGAAGCCTGGATGGCTCGGGAAAGGGTCTCGTTCTCCTGCCCTGTTGGGCTCTCCATCACAATAAGAGTGCCCTGCCGGCCATGCCGGAGCGTGTTCAAGGCAGCCACGGCCGCTTCAGCGTCCGCAGCGAGGGTCACCTGAGGGAGAAACCGGGCACTCAGGGGCAGGTCTTCGACTGCCCCCAGCAACACGATGGGAGCAGAGGCTGAGTTTGGGAAACTTGCAAGCTGCATGACGATGAATCGAAGCAAGGCTGCCACGTGTTTGCCGTGGCCTTGTATAGCCACGTGCCGATGGCCAGGATCTAACGAGACAGGGCACGAGCCGACGGGTGGCGGTGAGAATTGTCGGTCGCCAGGGACGAGGCGGATATTGGCCGAGGACTGGGCGGTGCCCAGTCGCAACCAAACCCGGGGCTCAGCCTGGACACCTCCTGCATTGGTATCCGGCGACGGCGTCCCGGGGTTTCCGCCTGAGGCCACACCCCTTGCGCCAGGTCCCGCGGCCGCCGGACGGCTTTGGCCGGCTACCAGTAGCTCGGCGGCAGAAGGCGAGCAACGGTGGCGTCTGGCGATGTCTTCGCGAACCGCATGATCAAGCGCTCGGCGGTATTCCTGCCGTCCCTTTCCCCCAAGCAACAAGGGGAAAACCAAGCCAAGCGCGGATATCGCAGAGAACCCCAAGTACATCCACATCCCGGTGGCTGCCGCGAGACCGATTCCGGCAATCAAAGGCAACCCTGCGGCAAGCGCGATGGTGGCCCGGTTCCCGTGGTTCTTTGCGCAGGGCACCTCGATTGGTTCCTGCACCGAACGACCCGCATCCGCTGCGACGGCAGGAAAGCACTCGTTGTCCGGCGCGAGGCTGAAAGTTGTATGCCCGCAACGGAGGCTGGAGCGGGATGTGACCAAAGCGCGGCGGACGGGCCGACCGTCCACATCTATGGGGTTCGCTGCAGCAACGCTGGTTACTTCCAAGCGTTCACCCGAGACATCCAGTAATGCGTGTTCCCTGGACATTCCAGGATCGGGTAGCGAAATCCCTGCAGTTCCACGGCCAATGTGGTGTTGCCCACGCGGAATCCGGAAGACAGACCCTGCGGCAGGGCCGGTATGGGTGAGCAACATCAGAGGAAGCATGGTTGATGTTTCCGCCGGCGGCACGAATCCGTCCACGATCACTGCACCGGACACAAGAGGTGGCACCCCGACGGTCAGGTCGGCGAGATGCCGCCCTGCAACAGAAAGCTGCCCGGTGTTCCGGACGGCCTTGATCAGGGCTTCCAGCTGGGCACCGGACGCGCCCGGCGGTACTTCGATGGTCAATTCCTCCGGATCCGCTGGCATGGGCGCAGTGGGGCTCCGAACGAGTGTGCACTCCAACGTCATTGCCTTGTCCTCCCTTTGCATGCACCACCATCGTTATGGAGCTCAGGACGAAACCGCAGCACCCCATGAGGTGTATGTGGACAACTTTTGCCAGGGAAGGGTAAACGGCGCCTTGACGCTGTGGCTTTGTGTCTCAGCTAAGATGAAACTCGTTGTCGCGTGTGCTCAATGAGGAAGGACCTTCACCGGTGATAGTGGTTGCGGAGAGCGCCGATGTTTCAGACAAGGCGGTAATTGGTGATGGATCAAAGATTTGGCATCTTGCCCAAGTCCGCGAGCAGGCCGAACTAGGGGTCAATTGCATCGTCGGACGCGGGGCCTACATCGGCTCCGGAGTCAAGATGGGGGACAACTGCAAAGTTCAGAACTATGCGCTTGTCTACGAGCCCGCGGAACTGGAGGCAGGGGTCTTCATCGGACCCGCCGTAGTGCTGACGAATGACACATACCCCCGGGCAGTTGCACCCGATGGAACTTTGAAGAGCGCCCATGATTGGGAGCCCGTGGGCGTCACTATTCGTGAAGGCGCGTCCATCGGCGCCCGCGCTGTATGTGTTGCTCCGGTCACGATCGGACGCTGGGCTACTGTGGCCGCGGGTGCTGTCGTGGCCAAAGATGTTCCTGATTTTGCTTTGATGGTCGGAGTTCCGGCCAAGCGCCATGGTTGGGTCGGCAAGGCCGGTTTCCCGCTGCAACGCAGCGGTGACAACTGGGTATGCCCGGAAACCGGCGCCACATATGTTGAACAGAACGAGACCCTTCGAGAGGTAGAGGCATGAGCCCCGAATTCATTCCCCCCGCCAAGCCCATCATCGGTGATGATGAGCGCAAGGCAGTAGAGGCTGTTCTGGCCTCCGGCCAACTCGCACAGGGTTCGGAGGTTGCGTCCTTTGAACAGGAATTCTCGCAGGTCCTCCTGGACGGCAGGGCAGCCGTGGCCGTCAACTCCGGAACATCCGGTTTGCACCTCGGCCTTTTGGCTGCGGGCATTGGCCCTGGCGATGAAGTCATCGTGCCGTCGTTTACCTTCGCGGCAACGGCCAACTCCGTGGCCTTGACGGGTGCTACCCCTGTCTTCGCCGATGTGGACATCGACCACTACACGCTGGATCCTGCTTCCGTCGAGTCGAAGATCACGGACCGCACCGCAGCCATCATGCCGGTGCACCTCTACGGTCACCCGTTTGACGTGGACGGAATCGGCGCAGTCGCCGCCAAGCACGGCGTGAAGGTCTTTGAAGACGCTGCCCAGGCACACGGCGCGGCAGTCAACGGCCGCAAGGTCGGTACATTCGGCGATTTCGCCATGTTCAGCTTGTACCCGACGAAGAACATGACCTCCGGTGAGGGCGGCATGGTCAGCACCGGCCTGGCCGACGTCGAACGGCGGCTTCGGTTGCTTCGCAACCAGGGCATGGAGCGCCAGTACGAAAACGAACTGGTTGGCTTCAACGCGCGCATGACCAACATTCACGCAGCAATCGGTCGTGTGCAGCTGACCAAGGTCGAAGGCTGGACGAAGACCCGGCAGGAGAACGCAGCATTCTTCGATGCAAACATCGAAGGTGTCGTTACCCCGAAGGTCGTTGAAGGCTACGAGCACGTTTATCACCAGTACACCATCCGGATTGCCGAGGACCGTGATGGCTTCGCGAAGGCCTTGCGCGAAGAGTACAACGTGGGCTGCGGCGTCTACTACCCGATTCCCAACCACCGCCTTGCGCCGTTCCAGACCTCCGATGACCTGCCGGTCACTGAAGAAGCGGCCTCCACTGTGCTGTCCCTTCCCGTGCACCCGTCACTTAGCCAGGATGACCTTGACCGGATCGTCGCTGCTGTCAACGCCGTTGCAAAGGCAGGTAGCTAGTGGCAAATCTGCGCGCTGGCCTCATTGGGCTGGGCATGATGGGCCGTCACCACGCACGCGTTATCCGCGAGCTTGAGGGTGTTGACCTCGTCGCCGTCGCTGACTCCTTTGGAGACCCCCACAACGTTGCCAGTGGGCTGGAGGTTTGCAATTCCGTCGAGCAACTCATTGAGCAGGGCATCGACATGGCTGTCGCCGCCGTGCCGACAATCCTCCACGAGGAAGTTGCCCTGCAGCTGGCCGAGGCCGGCGTGCACTGCTTGGTGGAAAAGCCGATTGCCAACGATTCTGTCTCCGGCCGCCGGATTGCGGAGGCCTTTGATTCCAAAGGCTTGATCGGCGCCGTTGGGCACATCGAGCGCTTCAACCCCTCCCTGCAGAGCCTCCGTGAGCGGCTTGAAAATGGCGATCTCGGCGAGGTCTACCAGATCTCCACCCGGCGCCAGGGCCCGTTCCCGTCCCGGATTGCCGATGTTGGAGTGGTCAAGGATCTTGCTACCCACGACATCGACCTCACCGCGTGGCTGGCCCAGAGTAACTTTGTCAACGTCGTTGCGCACACTACATCACGGAGTGGTCGTCAGCACGAGGACATGGTCACTGCGATCGGGCACCTCAAGGACGGCGTAGTAACCAACCACATCGTCAACTGGCTCTCACCCATGAAGGAACGCACGACGGTTGTCCTGGGCGAGCGTGGCGCATACATTGCCGACACGATTTCCGCTGACTTGACGTTTGTCGAGAACGGCACCTTCCAGACGGACTGGGATTCCATCGCGGCATTCCGTGGTGTGTCCGAGGGATCGTCGACCCGTTTTGCCTTGGCCAAGCGTGAACCACTGAAGATGGAACATGAGGCTTTCCGCGACGCCGTTCTGGGCAAATCCATGAACATTGTCACAATGGCCGAAGGCCTTGAGACCCTGCGCGTTGCTGAGGCTGTACTCAAATCAGCCGAAACGGGCGCTGTCGTCGCGCTGTAGCGCGGCTGGATTTTTGCACATTTGAACGGGAGGCTGGCGCAGGCCACGCCTCCCGTTCGTTTTTCCGGTCAATCGCTGCCCCCCTTACGCGCGTTCCCGAATCGGGATTCGATCGTAACGTCGGGTAGCCTTGACCAGTAGACGTGGGCATTTTTGTGCCCGCACGCCAATACACAGGAGAGTTTGTGAACGCTGATCTCGTCGTCGTCGGCTCGGGTTTCTTTGGCCTGACCATTGCAGAACGCGCCGCTACCGAGTTGGGGCTGAAGGTTGCGGTGCTTGATCGCCGCCACCACATTGGTGGAAACGCCTACAGCGAGAACGAAGCGCAGACTGGAATTGAGGTGCACCGCTACGGAGCGCACCTCTTCCACACGTCCAACGAACGCGTTTGGGAGTACGTGAACCGTTTCACGACCTTCACGAAGTACCAGCACAAGGTTTACACCAGCCACAAGGGCGAGGTGTACCCGATGCCCATCAACCTGGGCACCATCAACCAGTTCTTCCGCTCGGCCATGAGCCCGACCGAAGCGAAGGCACTCATCGCCGAGCAGGCCGGTGAACTCGCCGGTACTGATCCGCAGAACCTGAACGACAAGGGTATCCAGCTGATCGGACGCCCGCTCTACGAAGCGTTCATCAAGCACTACACGGGCAAGCAATGGCAGACGGACCCCAAGGACCTGCCCGCGGAGATCATTTCCCGGCTCCCGGTTCGCTACAACTACGACAACCGCTACTTCAATGACACGTACGAAGGACTGCCGGTCGACGGATACACGGCCTGGATCGAGCGTATGGCGGACCACCCCAACATCGAAGTTGTCCTCAATACGGACTTCTTCGACGACGGCGAGTTCGGCCGGTCTTCCGTGCTGGGACAGGTGCCTGTCATCTACACGGGTCCCGTGGACCGCTACTTTGACTACGCAGAAGGTGACCTCTCCTGGCGCACCATCGACCTTGAAGAAGAGGTCCTGCCCATTGAGGACTTCCAGGGTTGCGCAGTGATGAACTATCCCGACGCCGAGGAAAAGTACACGCGCATCCACGAATTCCGCCACTTCCACCCGGAGCGGGATTACACCAAGGACGCGACGGTCATCATGCGGGAGTTCTCGCGCTTTGCGGAGAAGGGCGACGAGCCGTACTACCCCGTCAACACTTCCGACGATCGTCAAAAGCTGCTTGCTTACCGCGATCTGGCCAAGGGTGAGAAGTCCGTTCTGTTCGGTGGCCGCCTTGGAACTTACAAGTACCTCGATATGCACATGGCGATCGGTTCAGCTTTGTCCATGTACGACAACAAGATCAAGCCGCACTTCACAGGCGGCGCCAAGCTTGAAAGTGGGGGAGTGGACGCATGACCACCACAACAAACGAAAGCCAGGAGACTGCCATGACGGCTTCCACCGACGTGAATGCCCCCGGTTCAACTGAACAGAACCTGCGGATTGTCCAGCGTGTCATTTTCCCGGCGAACCGTGACCTCGACACCCTCCCCCTGTACGTAGACCCGGACACGAGCACAGTTCAAAGATCAGGCCGGGGAAGCTCGGATGTGCAGGCCGTCGGCATGACCCGGCAGCTCCACCCGGAGGACATCCTCGACCGCGGTTCCGTCCAGGTCCGCCGTGGCGAACGTCTTTCCTTCGGCTCCTACTTCAACGCTTTCCCGGCGAGCTACTGGCGCAAATGGACGATTGCCACAAAGACGGTCCTTCACCTCGAAACCGAGGGCGAAGGTACGATCATTGTCTACCGCTCCAACGCACGCGGTGCATCCCAGCGTGTCGATTCCGTGTTGGTCGAGGGTTCCGCCTCGAACGATTTCGAGCTGACTCTTGCCCCGTTCGGCGACGGCGGGTGGTACTGGTTTGACCTGATCGCCGGCGGTGACGGCATGACCCTGAAGAGCGCTCACTGGGCCGTTCCGGACGAGGGCCGCACCCAGGGGCGCGTGACGTTGGGTGTCACCACCTTCAACCGCGCAGACTACTGCCTGGAAACCATCAAGGCTATTGACGGAGACCCCGGTCTTCGGGAAATTCTTGCCGAACTGATCATCGTCGACCAAGGAAACAAAAAGGTCGCCGACGAAGCCGGTTTCGACGCTGTCGCTGAATCCATGGGAGACCAGCTCCGGATCATCAACCAGGGCAACCTCGGCGGTTCGGGTGGTTTCGCACGCAACATGTACGAGATGCTCGTTTCAGACAAGAGCGACTACGTCATGCTGCTCGATGACGACATTGAACTTGAGACAGAGGGCGTTATGCGCGCAGTGGCGTTCGCCGATCTCTGCCGCAAACCGACCATCGTCGGCGGACACATGTTTGACATGTACAACAAGTCTGTCCTGCATGCCTACTCAGAGGTGGTCAACTTCTACAGGTTCCTGTGGGGACCGGTGGAGGGCCTTGGCAATCATGACTTCTCCCAGGCCGGCCTGCGGTCCACGCCTCAGTTGCACCGCCGCTGGGATGCCGACTACAACGGCTGGTGGATGTGCCTCATCCCCAAGGCCGTGGTGGAGACCATCGGGCTCTCCCTGCCGGTGTTCATCAAGTGGGACGACGCTGAATACTCGCTCCGGGCCCGGGCAGCCGGCTTCCCGACAGTGACGCTTCCGGGTGCAGCTGTATGGCACGTCTCATGGGCAGATAAGGACGATTCCGTCGACTGGCAGGCGTACTACCATGAGCGCAACCGGCTCATCGCCACCCTCCTGCACTCCCCGTTCCCCAAGGGCGGACGAATCCTCCGCGAGAGCCTGAACACGGACATCAAGCACTTGGTGTCGATGCAGTACTACCCCGAGCAGGCCCGCGTCATGGCCCTGCGGGACGTCCTCGCCGGTCCCGGCGACCTGCACAAACAGCTGCCGACCACGATGCCGAAGCTTCGCGCCATGCGTGAAGAGTTCCCCGACTCCCAGGTCAAGACGGACCCCGCGGCGTTCCCGGAAGTTTTCCGGAAGCGCCCGCCCAAGAAGCCCCAGTCCTACAAGCAGCCGGGTGCGCTCGGTCTGTTGCCATGGGCAGTGAAAACCGTCCTGAAGCAGACGCTGGCTCCCGTCCGCGACACGGCCAAGGCCAACCCGGAGGCCCAAGTGGCCCACCAGGACGGAAAGTGGTGGAGCCTGGCCCACCTCGACAGCGCTGTGGTCTCGAACGCTGACGGCACCGGAGCTTCCTGGCACCTTAGGGACCCCAGGATGGCCCGCCAGTTGGTGGTTGAGTCTGCCAAGCTCCACGCGCAGCTCTTCTCCAACTGGGAGACCCTTCGCGCGCAATACCGCGATGCCCTCCCGGAGATCACCTCCATGGAATCCTGGCGGGAAACGTTCGAAGCATCGGAGCCTAACAAGTAGCAATGGCCACTTCCACTGATACGTATGCTGTTCCAGGGGTAGGTGCCGGTCTGCTCGACGTCTATCGACGCCGGTACCTCCTCAAGTTGATCGTCCGCAAGGAACTCCGTGTTCGTTACCGGGGTTCGGTTCTCGGGCTGGCATGGTCCTACGTCAAGCCCCTGGTCCAGTACGTAGTGCTGTTCTTTGCGTTGGGCATTGTGCTGCGGGTTGGGGATCAGATCCCCAACTACGCGCTGTACATGTTCTCCGGCGTCATCGTTATCAACTTCTTCTCAGAAGCTTTCTCGAATGCCACGCGGTCCATTGTCTCCAACGCTGCGTTGGTGAAGAAGATCTATCTGCCGCGTGAGTTGTTCCCGGTTGCTTCAGTGTGGGTCGCTGCGGTCCATTTCCTGCCGCAGCTGGTGGTCCTGCTTGCTGCCGCCTTGCTCACAGGCTGGCATCCGGACATCCTGCAACTCATCGGGGCTGCATTGGGCTTCGTCATTGTGGCTGTCACAGCGACTGGTCTGGGGTTGCTGGCTGGTGCCATCAACGTCTTCTTCAGGGACGCAGAGAACATCGTCGACATGCTGATGATGATCGTTACCTGGACCTCCCCGGTTCTTTACGACTGGACCATGATCAGACGCCTGGCCCCGGAATGGGTGCTGGTGATTTACCAGCTGAATCCGATCACGGTAGCCGTCGAACTGTTCCACTGGGCGTTCTGGTACCCAACAGTCAACCGGCCCGTTGAGTTGCCTCCCCATTTGATGTGGACCGGTCTGCTCGGACTCGGTATGGCTGCTCTGTTCCTTATTATCGGCCAGCTCGTGTTCCGACGGCTCGAGGGCCACTTTGCGCAGGAGGTCTAAATGGGTGCTGCCGTAATCGTCAAGGACCTCAAGAAAACGTTCAATCTTCGCCACTCGCACTCCCTGAAGGAAACGCTTGTTTGGCTGGTGAAGGGACGCAAGGGCGATCTGACCCGAAGGTTTGATGCGCTCCATGACGTCAGCTTTGAAATCCAGCCCGGGGAGACTGTCGCCCTCCTGGGCTTCAACGGTTCAGGTAAGTCCACCCTTTTGAAGCTCATTTCCGGAGTTATCCTTCCCGACAAGGGGACGGTGCGCACGAAAGGCCGCGTCGCCGGCCTCATCGAGGTGGGTGCAGGATTCCACCCGGATCTTTCCGGACGTGAGAATGTGTTCCTGAACGCCGCGATCCTGGGCATGACAGAACAGGAGATCAACGAGAAGTTTGACGACATAGTCGCCTTCTCCGAGATCGAGCAGTTCATCGATACCGAGGTGAAATTCTATTCTTCCGGTATGTTCCTGCGCCTCGCTTTCGCGGTCGCGGTCCACACCCAGCCGGACATCTTCCTTGTGGACGAAATTCTTGCCGTAGGTGACGAGCCTTTCCAGAGAAAGTGCCTCGCCAAGATCAAGCAACTCTCAGATGAGGGCCGGACACTGGTAGTAGTCAGCCACGACCTCGACATGATCTCCAGGATTTGCGACAGGGGAGTGGTGCTTTCATCCGGCACCGTGCAGTTCGAAGGGCCTGCCGAGGAGGCAGTAGCCTGGCTCCGCGAGCACTGATTCCGAGGGCAGCAAAACTCCTTGTCATTAGGAGTCCGCAGCCAACACAGAAAGGCCACCGTACCTCTTTTCACAGAGGTACGGTGGCCTTTTTTGCGCCCCGCGGTCACGTACAAGGGGCCATAGGGCGCCGGCAAGATAGGTGACCCCGCAACCCGGCTTTCCCAGGGCAACTGCCAACAGGTGGACAGTGAGACCCCTGCGAACGAAAAGAGCGCCCAAACCCGAAGGCGTGGACGCTCTTTTCCCGGACTGGGATGCCCTGGCTACACGGTGACCTTTTCGGCCGGTTCCGCGACTACCTGCTCAGCGGACTTTCCGCGGCGGTAGCGCCGCACATAGTGGAATACGGTGAACAGCAGAATCCCGAACCACGCAGCTGCCTGGGCGGCAAGTCCCATGGTGAGTCCCGGCGTCGTGAAGGAAATGTCAACGGACTTGGCGCCGGCGGGGATGTCCACCATGATGACGCCGGCAGGTCCCTGCGTGAGCTTCTGAGTCTCGCCGTCGACCTTGACGGTGTAACCGGGCCAGGCGAGCCGCGCGAAGGTCAGTTTTCCAGCGTTGCCGTTGCCAGAGAGCTGGACGTGTTCGTCGTTCCCTGTCCGCACTGAGTCCTGGACGGTGATGCCGTCAGAAACCCATGAGACAGTGCCGGGGTGTGGCAAGGGGTTCTGGCGCTGCAGGATGGTCCGGGTCTCGTCTGATGCAACAACCGACCATCCCGGCGCGATGTCCAGCTGGTCCGGAGCGATCAGGGTTTTCTGGACGGCGACGGTTTCAACCTGAAGGACGTCAGCCAGAGTGGCGTCGATTTCAGGCGATGCCTGTTTGAACAGCTCAGTGTAGGCCAGCGGGCACGTTTCGCCGCGGTAGTTCATGCACAAGGCATTGACGTACGTCGTGAAGCTGATTCCGCTGTAGCGGCCCATGCTGTTGTTGACGTCAGCGTTGAGGATCTGGTTGCCGTACAGGAGCCGTCCCTCGGTGAATTCCGCGCCCGTGATCTTCATGGTGTTGAAGACCTGGATGGTGTTTCCCTTGTAGTTGCTGGTGGCATCCCGGAGGGTATCGGCATCCACGGGAGAGCCGATACCTGCAACTGCATTGTTGGGGACGAACTGACGGGACTGCATGCCCAAGGTGGCGATGGTTCCGACCACCATGACGGCGGCAAGGCCCCGGTAACCGAAGCGCTTCCATCCCAGGATCGCAAGCGCAACTAGCACCAAAGTCACGGCCAGCGTGAAGAACTGCCACTTGCCGCCCTCCGGAACCATGGACCAGGCCCGGTAGGTTCCGAAGCCGAGGATCGCGACGGTGATGAACAACCGTTTCTTCCAGGCGGTGGTTTTCAAGCCTGCTGAGGCCACTACGGCGACAAGGACGATCACGCCCAAGTACACGTACTCGATGAGACGGATGGGCCAGCGGAAGACCAGAACCTGTGACGGGGCAAACGTCAGGAGGAAGTAGATTCCCGTAATGATATAGATGCTGAAGATCTGGCGGGACCGGTTCCTGAAGCTGCGGAAATCCAACCACGGAAGCAGGGGCAGAACGAACCATGCCAAGTAGCTTGAGGGGACGTTGTCGATGGGAGCCCAGAAGTTGTTGATCCGGGGCCTCATGGACGAGGTGCTCATCGTCAGGAGGGAAGACATGTCCGGCGAGAGGAAGAGATCGTTCAGGATCTCATTCTGCTGACGGACCGTTACGGCAGAGCTGAGGGGCAAGGGGAAGTACACCAGGACGGCAGTCAGGCCCACCAGAGCGCCCACGATGACAATCGGGATAAGGCGTCGCCAGTGCCGCATCAGCATCAGCTCGACGGCCACCGCTGCCAAGACGAGAATGACGCCGATGGCTCCGTAGGGATTGCCGGCTGTCATGGTGAGGAAGCCGAGCAGGAACGGAAGGAAGGGCGAGGTGTTGCGTCGGGCGTAGCGGCGCACTGACCACCAGAAAACCGTGATCCAGGCAAAGGCCATGAGACCGCCGGGCCAGCGGGCCGCCTCGTAGAACAGGGTGAAGCCGCTGAACGGAATCGCTACACCGGCAGCCAGGGCCAGTGGCCTGTTTGACCCGTAGTCCCGGGCGAGCATGTACGTTCCAAAAGCCAACAGGGCAATGAACTGGACGATGATGAAGTAGCTCGCCAGCGACAGGTTCTCGAAGTTGGAGACAATGACCGAGTTGACGATGTTTACGGGATTGAATATCCCGTAACCGACCTCGGCCACAATGTTGCCGCCCACCCAGCCCCCCGGTTCCATCAAGGGGAATCTGCCCGAACGAATCTCCTCACCCATGTGCCGCCACAAGGGAAGGAAGGACTGCATCATGTCGTCCCAGTAGTAGAACGTGGGATTGAAGAGCCTGGGGATGATGGACGAGATGGCCGCGATGACGGCGGTAACAATGCCCCAATGCCAATCATGCTTCATGAAGTAGCGCCGCTTGGTGACAGGCGGGCGCTGGGCAGTGGCCTCGGAGGTTACTGCTGTCATGGTGGTACCTTGCTCCTTAGCGCGCGGCATAAGTTTGATTATTGGCCCGAAGAACGCCCGGGAATCGTAGACACCCGGGCGTGGAAAAGACCCACAGCATCAGCTGGGCTCTGAGGTGGAATCTCCGGGGGACTTGGAAGCGGACTGCCGCCACCGGAAGTGCACAAAGGCGATTCCTACGCAGAGCAGGTCCGCAACAGTGAACATGATCCGGGAAAGCGCGGCGATTGCGGTTGCGGCACCGGCGCTCATCATCCCCGCCAGGGCAAGGATCAGGATGGCTTCCCGTGCGCCAACTCCAGCGGGCAGCAGGAAGGCCAGCACCCCGAGGGTCATCCCGAGAGCGAGGGCACCGGTGAGGACCAGGAACGTCGCCAGGTCCAGGGTTGCCTCGTGACCTACCAGGATCCACAGGTGCAGGCCGAAGCACAGGTACATGAGGACGCCGAGGATGAAGGCTTTGACCATGGTGTTGGCCTGTATCCGCTCAGGCAGCGGTGGCCGGCGGAATACCTTGAGCACGAAGTTGACCAGGAAGGTCACAACGTTTGGGTTCATCGCCAGAATCACGACGGGGAGGATGACGTACAACCATTGCAGGTTCGGTTCCCGCTGGACAAGGATTGGCAGGGCTGAAGCTCCAACCACCAAAGCTGCGCCGATGGTGATGCCGGTACTGACCAAGGAAGCTACGAAGACCTGGGCCCGTGCGATGCCGTTTTTTCGGCCGAGCTCCATCTGGAGGACGAACGCCCAGACGGAGCCGGGAAGATATTTACCGATCTGGCCTACGAGGTAGATCTGGTTCAGGACCAGGCCCTGCGGCTCGATGTCAACAGACCTCAACAGGCTGGCCATGACAACCCGCCACATGTACATGCCCAGAAGAACCCCGGGGATGAGGGCAAGCAGCGAAAGCAGCACCTGCCACCATTGCAGGGCAAAGACCGTGGCTTGGACCTGTGGCCATTGGACTGCGATGAAGTACACCGCAGCGGCAAAGACGATGACCACCAGGGCGCGACGGGCAAAATCCACCAGTTTGGCTTTGGTGGTCTTGACCGGAGGCTGTTCCAAATTCACGTCGTTGTCGTTCGACGGTGTTTCTGCGATCGATCCCGTCATGGGGCGTGTGTCCCCGCGCTGGGAGCAGCTGCCAGTTCGCTCTTGCGCCGGCGCATGGCAACCAGACCCTTGAACATCTTTACGACGTCGGCAGTCCGGATGGTGGTTTCGCCGGGTTCGTCATCGGGCGCCAAAGTAACGGGCACTTCCACTATGTCGAAGCCCTGTTTTTCGGCGGCGTAGACAACCTGGGTGCTGAAAAGGAAACCAGGATCGTCAAAACGGTCCACCATGTTCCGCAACCAGCCGCCGTCGACGATGAGCGTTCCCTGGGAGTCACCGACCTTGGACCCCAGTATCACCTGTCGGAGAGTCTTGAACCCGAAAGTGGTGAGTCCGCGGAGGGGGCTGCGCTGGATTTTTGAATTCTTGTGCGCTTTGGAACCTATGACCACATGCGGTTTTGGTTCGAGCTTCGCGTCCTCGTCAAGATCATCGGTCCCGAAGGGAAGATCATCGGCGGTCAGGAGGACACGGCGTCCGGAACTGGCCTCGATGCCCCTCCGGTACGCGTTTCCCATCCCTTTTTCGCTTTGGAGAACGTGGAATGTCACGTGTGGAGTGTCCACCGCGTGCTCGCGGGCAACCTTGAGTGTGTTGTCGGAAGATCCGTTCTCCACGATGATGATCTCGGAGTTGCCACTGGTTAGATAGCCGGAAAGGCGCGCCATTGTTGCTGCCAATATCCGTTCTCCGTTATAGACCGGGATCACAACGGAGAGATCCGGTTGGCCTGCCTGGTCGAAAGTCAAGACTCTCCTCGGTAGTTCGTGCCGACGAATTCTTGACGCCAGCCGCAGCCCGCAACTCTGGCGTCACGAGGTCCTTGCAAACCCTCAGTCTAGTTCATTCCGGCAAACGTTCTGCGGAAGCACGGATGGGCCCACGGAACCCGGCCAACGAAAGGGGTGCACCGGATATTCTCCGATGCACCCCTCGAAACGGCAAGCCGGGCGGTTGGATCCGCTATGGGAGGGAGGTGAATCCCTGCCAACCGTTGCCTACCTGGCTCCAGGCAAGCCACCCGCCGGTGCCATTACCCGGATAGATCCAGAGGTTGCCGCTGGCATCCCGGGCGAGGACATCGGACTTGCCGTTGCCATTGAAATCGCCTGGTCCGAGGAGCGCCGTCATGCCGCCCCAACCGCTGCCGATCTGGGTGCGGGTGCCCCAGCCGCCAGTGCCATTGCCGGGATAGAGCCACAACGCACCGCCGGTGTCTCGAGCCAGGATGTCGGTCTTCCCGTCGCCGTTGAAGTCCCCTGTGCTGAAAATGGAGTTCATGACGTTCCAGCCGGCCCCAACCTGGGTTGCCCCAGCTGTGAACTTACCCAGGCCGTCGCCCTTGTAGAGCCACAGGACGCCGGCAGAATCCCTGGCGAGGAGATCCGATTTGCCGTCGCCGTTGAAATCACCCGGGGCAACAACTGCGGTCATTGCGCTCCAACCACTTCCAACAGAAACTGCCGGCTGCCAACCGCCTGTTCCGTTGCCTTTGAAGAGCCAGAGTTGTCCGGCAGCATCCCGGGCGAAGACGTCGCTCCGGCCGTCTCCGCTGAAGTCCCGCGTTGGAACGATCAGGTTGTAGTTGTTCCACGTGGTTCCGGTGTTGATCTTGCTTAGCCAGCCGCCCGTCCCGTTGCCCGGGTACAGCCACAGCGTTCCGGCCGCGTCCCGCGCCAGGATGTCATTCTTGGCATCGGAGTTGTAGTCCTTCCAGGTGTTGGCTGGGGCAGCAGGCAACGTGTAGGTCTGCGAGGCTACAGCGGACTGGTTTCCGACAGTGTCAACGGCGAAGTACTTCACTGTAGTGGTCGCAGTCGGTGTGACCGTGACCGTGGTGGTACCAACCTGACTGGAGATAGTCGGAGTGGTGTTGTCCGTTGTGTAGTAGATCTTTGCCCCGGACTCCGTAGTCAAAGTGACGCTTTGTCCCAGGGCGAGATTGCCTCCCTGGGGGTTGGCCGTGACAGTTGGCGCAACGTTATCCAACACGTACACCTGTGACTGCGGTGCTGAGGCGTTGTTCGCGGCATCCACTGCGATGTACTTCAGGGTCTTGCTCCCCATCGCAATTGGAGCCGTGTATTGCGGGCTTGCCGTGGTGGGTGTGCTGCCATCTTCGGTGTAGTAGATCTTCGCGTCAGCTTCACTTGCCGTGAGCGTGATCTTGCTCGACGGGCCGTAGGTGCCTCCTATGGGATCTGCTGTCACGGTTGGCGGCGTTGTGTCGGCGACAAAGACCGTGAAGTTCACCCCGGCCACGGTCGTGTTGCCTGCTCCGTCCCGGGCTTCAACTTCGAACCTGTTCGGGCCGTTGGCGATGTCCGCGTAAACCTTCGGTGAGGTGCATGCAGTGAAGGCATCCGTTCCCAACCGGCAGCGGAATCCGGCCACGTCCGGTGAGGTGGAAGCGAACTGGAACTGGTACCCGGCACCCACTGTGGCACCACTGGCGGGGGCGGTGATCGCCACCTGCGGTGCTGTCAGATCCGCTGTCACAGTCAAGGCAGCAGCAGGGCCGACGTTTCCGGCAGGATCCGTACTCCGGATCCGCAAGGTGTGTGCACCCGCTGTTGTCAGCGTGAAGGTGTCGCCCGGTACGCAGGCTTTGAAGTCAGCGTCAGCTGTGGAATCGACTGAGCAACTCAGTATCGTTCCTGCTTCGAAGGTCGCGCCGAGTACGGGCTTGCCATTCACCACTTGTCCGCTGTTCGGTGCAGTGAAGACAGGAGCAGCAGGTGCCACTGTGTCCACGGTGAACGTGCGGGAAACGGGAACGCCTGCTGGTGCCGGCCGGACCGAGAATGTTTGTGGTCCGTTTGCCAGAACCGCCGAGGTGTAAGTGCCGGCGGTGCAATCTGTCCAGGCCCCACCTACGGAGCATTCCAAAGCGCTGCCGCTTGGATCGGCACTCACGCCAAAGGTGGGCGTTGTGTCGTTGGTGAAAGCGGTATTGGGTGATTGGGCACCATTGGCGAGCGTCGGGCCCGAAGTGATCTGGGCTTTGACTCCGCCCAGGAGGCTCATCTTTCCTTGTCCGGTAGCCGGCGTGGCGTTCAGCTGTCCAGGATCATCCAGCGCGAGCAACTGCCCGCCCCGCATTCCCAGGCCACTGATCTTGCTGAAGCCCAAGGCCCAGGAGTTGTCCACGACTCCAGTGCTGAGATTCAGCCTGGAGATCTTGTCCTTCCCGGCATCGGCCGCGGTGACGCCACTGCTGGTGCCTGTGTAGATGATGTTGGCTTCGTGGTCATAGAAGATCGCCGAAGCCACGCCCACGTTGTAGGAGGTCAACGGCACATAGTTGGTCATGTCGCCGTCGTCCGGAGCGGAAAATGCGCGGAGTCCAGTGGTTTCCAACACGTAGACGCTGGCGTGTCCGTTGCTGTCCCAACCGGCGGCCACGAGGCCCAGGGCCTTTGTAGTGACAGAGGCGATGGACTCGATGCTCGGATGCTTGATGGTTGGATCAACGATTTTGATGATCGACCGGGCGTTTGCAAAGGAAAGGTAGATGTTGCCGTCCGGGCCGTCGCTGACCGCATTTGGCCTGACATCGCCGTCCAAGACGGTCAGCGTACTGCTGTATTCAAACAGGTCCAACGGGGGATTCCATACGGCCCGCACGAGATGTGCACTGCCCACTGAAGAGTCCGGGATGAAGACAGTCTCGTCACCGTTGCCCACGGAGGCCGGGGTAGGGTCGAGGACCACCGAAACCCCTGGCACCTTTGGGCCAGGGGTGGCTCCGGGCAGGGTGCCGCCGAGGCAGGTCGCCTTTTCCAAGGTGCCGGGCTGGCCGTTGACTGGCTCGGACATCCGGCAGAAACCCGCCACGCTGTCTGAGACCCATACCCGGCCAATGGGGTCAACCACGGCCCCGGCAGGTTTCGTGAGGCCCGTGCCAACCACTTGTCGCTGCTGGTCGGCAAAGGCCGGGGTGCTGGAGACGACGGCGGTCATTCCGGCCGCGGCCAGTGCAGCGGCCGCCAGGATTGTGGTCAGCTTCTTGCCCCGGAGCAGGCGCTGGGAGAATTTCCGGGCTGTGGACTGTTCCATCACGCCACTTCCTTCAGCCACTTGGTCAGGACTGCCGACTGCGGGGCCATGGGGGCCAACGTCAGCGCACCTTTGACTATGGGTGCACCGCCGAGCCCGTACAGCGCCGTACTGATGGTCGGGGGATTGCTACGGGTACATGCCTTGACGATTGCCAAGCAGATATCGGTCCGGGCGCCGGATGCGCCAGCGGCAATGGCAACATTGACTGCGGCGTTTTCTTCGGCTTCCAGAACCTGGGGCTGAGGGCCGACATAGCTGACGCCGACGTCGGCGAATTTCTTGTACTGGGTATTGGCCCAGACTTCAGGAAGGCTCGACAACACTACGAGCGATTTTCCATCGGCCCCGCGGCAGTCAAACTTGTATCTTTTGACCGGTTCCGGTCTTTCGGGCCGAGGAGTGTCGGCATCGCCGGCATTCGTTACGCCCAGCCTGAACGGCTCAACATTTTGCGTGACTTGGACAGAGCAGCCCGTAAGAACGAGACCGGCAAGGCCAAACTGGACGACAGCGCGTCTTGGCATATCCACCGAGGGATCCCCACTTCATTCGGATGCTCCCCAGCTCCGCATGCAGTTGGATTTTCGCCCCAGCCGTTGCCGGCTGCATTACTCCATCTTCTCCCAAATTCCGCATTTGTCACTACTTAAGACGTCTTTTTCTGCAAGAAGAATTCCGCTTTGGCCTTCGGCAGCGTTTCCGGCCGCTTTCTGACCACCATCTGGTCCCTTGACACTCCAAGTGCAGCCTTCCGGCGGCGTCTTCCGGAGGTGGAAGCTTCCGGGTGCCAGCCCGCCGTCGCCTACTACATGCTGACCGTCTCCAGCGCGGGCACCCGCAGCCCATAGGGCAATGATCTTTCCCTGGGGCGCTTTGGGGCACAGCTCGCTTGCTGCCTTCAGCAACTGCCGACTGCTTCCACCGAAGATGTCCGAAGCAGAATCATCGCTGACGCGGGTACACAGCCCCAGTGCTGCCAGGTAGCTGTCCAGGCCTTGTGCGGGGTCCGTTCCGGGCGCCGCGACGGCAATGACATGGGCCTCGTCATCTGTGGGCTCATAGGGCTGCGGCCCGTCGTAGTTGGCTGTGCAGGAGTCCAGCCGCAGGTAACCCGATGAGGCCCAGACTTCCGCCAGGCTTGAGAATGTGGTCTCGGGGACTGCGTTCAGACTGGTACAGGTATAGGAAAACCGGCCGGAGTCGTCCGGGTCGCCGGCGCCCTGTCCGCTGCCTTGTCCCTGCCCGCTGGTGGGTGCAGCAGAAGTTTCCGACGGCGGCGCGGACTGTGATGGTGACGTCGGGACCGTGGGGGCTGATGTGGAAGGCGCAGTGCTCGAAGGTGTTGCTCCTGGAGCTGAGGAACAGCCCGAAGCAAGCAGCAGCACAGCTGCTGCTACCGCTGCAAGGTTATGAAATCGCATCGTGGCCTCCAGCTCCATGGTTGTCCGGAGCGAATGGCCGGGTCAACAGATTGCCCGGCGAATTGGGTATCGATACCGCTACGAATTGCGCGGCAGAGGTCCGCAGGACGTGCTGCGGTACGTCGAAGGCCCTGGCTTGTTGGCCAAGGCCTTCGACGGAAGTATGCCTGCCTAGGCGAGCATTGAGTTCAGAGTGTTGATGACAGTGGCTTCCACGCCACCAGTACCGCCGAGGAAGTGGCCGATGTGGCCGTAGACGGTCATGGATCCGCCAGCGATTCCAGGGTAGTCAGGATCCCATCCGCCCTCGTAACTGCCGCCCACCGAATAGGGAGGCAGGAATTGGGCGCTGGGCAGGTAGTAGCAGGATTCGTTGCCGTAGCCGCCCACAATGACGCCATTGGCTCCGCCGTACTTTGACCGGAAGTACGCTGCATAGCCACTGACGAGTTCGCCGCCCACTATGCCGATTTTCAGTTGTGGGCTGCCGCCGAATTTCCAAACCTGGAAGGGGCACGTGACGGAGGTGGAGTAGCTTCCGCTGTCGATCCGTCCGATCATCACTTGGGCGTGGCGTCCATACCAGGCCGGATTTCCATCCAGGTTGGGCAGCCTGGACGCGTAGGCCGCGCGCACGGCCGCCAGGTTGCCGGCTGTGGGCGTGATGTCCAGGGGAATCTGTACCTCTTGATAGCTCGTCTGGAGAGGGCTGCCGATGGTCCTTCCGGGGGTCTGCATGGCAATCGAGACGGCCGAACCCAGCTTGGTGGCATACTCGTCGCGAAGTTCCCAGCTGGGTTCGCCCATGGGATTCTGGTCTCCGGCCGCTCCCTGGAGGAAGAGCGCAAAGCAGTTCGTGTTGTTGTTCTCGATGTAGTTGCAGGCCCCCGCCGGGAAATCACCGTCAAAGAGTGTGCGCATGCCGGCAGCTACAGGGTGGCATGCGTAATTGAAAATGACCGCCCTCGCTTTGCCGTTTGCCCGACGCGCGACGATAACGGGAACGGTGTCTTCCAGGTACGGCAGACCTGCCCTGTTGTAAGCGATACTCGCCGTGGTGACTTTGTAGTCGAGAGTCACTGCCGTCTGGGCGTTGTTGAGCGCTTTTTGGGCTGCATCCACGAGGTCGTCTTCGAGCTGTTGGCTGTACGTTTCCACCATGGACAAATCCGACAGGCCGTAGCACATGAACGGGTGGAGGGTATCAACCACCACCGGCCCGTTATGTGTGTGGGTGGATTGGATCAGGATGTCCCCGTTGCTCCAGTTTGCGAGCTGGAGGATTCTCGCCCGGGCGCTTTGATGGAGTGAGTGCGGCAGCGCCAGAATGTCCACGCTCATGATCAGGTTGGGCGAGCCGTTTTCCCAGAGGATTATTGCCCTGGCCCACAGGGATTCGTAAGGTGCACTGCTGGTAGCCTCGCGACCACCGTCGAGGGTCCCGTACCCCGCCATGTATGGGTTGACATCCAACGGTGGGGAAATGCTGACCTTGGCCGTAGAAACGGTAAACGCCATGAAAGATCACTCCTTGATTGTGCGGAATGGTGACCTTCGTTTGCCCCCAAACAAAGCCCGTTTCCCATTGCGCTGAACAGCCAATACGTGAGACCACCTTCATTAGATCACGCAATCCGGAATATGAGGCCTATCCAATGAAGCGAACATCATTTGTTTCAATTGCGATGCTTTGCTACGAAAAACAGGAAGGACCCGCTCGCTCCGTTGTGGAGTTTGCGGGCCCTTCGCCAGTCGACGTTTGTTGGCTGCCTGGCGCTACCTGGATGCGGGGGAGAGGATCTTCAGCCCTGTCCAGCCGGATCCGATGACGCTGGTTGGACCCCATGCACGGTTTTGCCCAACGGGGTAATAGCGGAGCTCCCCGCCAGTTGTTCGACCTATGATGCCGGTTGAACCCGCTCCAGCAAATCCTCGGATTGCGCCAAAGCTGTTAATGACATTCCACCCTGTACCGATGGTTGCCGGAGCTTCCGGGATGAAACTCCCGGTACCGGTCGACCGGTAAAGCATGAGGTCTCCCGAAGCGGTTTTAGCCAGGAGATCGGCGTTTGAGTCCTTGTCGAAATCCATCTGGACTATGTCCAGGCCTGACCAGCCGGTCCCGATCTGGGTGCGCGTTCCAAGTGCCCCGCCTGATGGATTGCCGATCTGGAACAACCGGCCTGCGGGGTCGTATCCCACAATGCTTGGCCGGGGATCGGACTTCTTCCACGTCCCGACGGTCAGCGTCCAGTCCTGCCAGCCTGTACCCAGACTGATGGGAGAGCCGAAGCCGGCCCCCTTGAAGCCCGGGTAGAGTGTCAGCCGGCCGTCACTCCACTGGGCAAGGATGTCCAATGCGCCGTCGCCATTCCAATCAGTCAGGAAGCCCGCCTTCAATCCCGTCCATTGTTTCCCGATCAGTTCGGGAGAGGTGAGTCCGCCGGAACCTGAGCCCGCATACCGGTAAAGATTGCCGTCCTGCCGGATGGCAAGGACATCGGGTTCATCCACGCCCAGTGTTGCCTCGACGTTGACCGGGGCACCACCAATGAGCAGGGCATCGTTCCAGCCGAGACCAGTGAGGAAGCGGTTACCCCACGAGCCGTTCACCGCAGGGTAATAGTAGAGATCGCCGTTGGCGGCACGTGCCTGCAGTCCTTGCGAGCCGGAGCCGTTGAAGCCCGCTGCGGAGCTGACTGAAGTCATGGCGGACCATCCGTTTCCGATGACCCGTGCCGGCTCTGTAAGGAAGGACCCGAGCCCGTTGCTGCGGAACAACCGCATCGTTCCGTCGCCTGTTCTGGAGACGAGGTCCTGGCTGCCATCGCCGTCAAAGTCCAGGAGATTGAACTGGTGCCCACTGAATCCGGTACCTATCAGGACACCGCCGCCCAGAGCACCGCCCGAGGCGTTCTGGTATCGGTACAGGTTGCCGCTGCCGTCCTGGCCAATGACTCCAGGGAAGGCATCCTTCGAGTTCCACCATCCGGTGGCAAGCGACATTTCCTGCCAGCCGCTGCCCACTTGGATGGGCGTGCTGAAGCCGCCGCCGGAAGTGCCGCGGAAAACCTGGAGTGTTCCGTCGGCCCATTGGGCCAGGATGTCCTGGACTCCGTCCTGGTTCCAGTCAACGACGTGGACGGAGAGGGCGTTGCCCCAGCCGGAGCCGATGGTCACGGGCCCGGAGATACGTCCCTGGCCGTCGGCTGGAAAATTATCGAGTCGTCCCGAAGGCATCACCGCAAGCACATCCGCTCCGGAACGGATGGAGGGATTCGAAGGGGTCGGAACACCCCGGGCAAAGGTACGGAGCTCATCAAAGGTGCCGTTGAAGATGTTCGAGTCGCCTTCGAAGGGGCCCGTGCTGCTGTACTGCCACATTGAGTAGTCGTTCCAACTGGCCGGCAGCGAGCCCGGCGAATTGGTGGGATTGTTCCAATAGGAAGCAATCCACAACGGGTAGCTCCCAAAGGTGCTGTTGCCTACGCAGGTATTCCACCAGTCGGTCGTGCTGTAGATGACGGGGAATCGACCGGTCAAGGCCTTGACGGTGTTGCCGAAGTCGGCAGCCCACTGACCCAGTTGGGCCTTGGACATGTCGTAGCACGTGTTGCCGAAATAGAAGCCGTTGATGGTCCGGCCCGCGTAGGGGTTGTACTCAATGTCAAGCACCGGAGGAAGAGTGTAGCCGTCGGCCGACCAGCCACCTCCATTCGCTACGAAGTACCTGGCTTGGTCTGCTCCGGATGACCAGTTCGGGATGGCGAAGTGATACGCGCCGCGAACCATGCCAACATTCCGTGAACCGTTGTATTGCTGGGTGTAGTTCTCGTTGAGGTAGTAGTTTCCCTCGGAAGCCTTGACGTAGGCCCACCGGGAGCCTTGGCTCCATTGGCTTTGCCAGTCGACGTTGCCCTGGTGTGCGCTCACGTCCTGCCCTTGGATTCCAATGGTGGGCCGCCAGTGGCCTGTGTCTGCCGCCATCGGTACCGTGGCCTTGACCGCTGCTCCTACGGCCTTGCCTCGGGCCGGTGCCGCCGCCTCTTTATCCTGTTTGTTCGTCACGACCCTCGGGGAGCGCTGGCCCATTTCCGCGCCGCCGGCCGGGATGGCGGCGCGCATGGCGGCCTTCATACTCTCGGCGTCGGGTGCGTCACCAGGCATGGACTTGGGTTTTGTGGCCTGCGCTTCGGCTTTGCCGGCCGGGTCAGGCGCAGGTTGGGACGCTACACCGGGTGTAAGTTCGACGCCGGTGATCGGCGCTTGCTGGTCAGGGAGCTTTCCTTGCCGTGGTGTGCTTTCAACCGGAGGTGAAGCCGGGCCATTCCCAGCCGGCTGGGGGCCCTGAGATGATCCGCCGCCAGGAGCCTCAGAAGTGGGCGCCGGCTGCGGACCGGATGTCTGTGCCCATGCGGGCGCGCAAAGGAAACTGCCTGCCGTAAGGGCGACGGTGAGCGCCAGCCCTGCCCGCACCATGGGGATGCGTCCGACCGGGTCCAAAAAATTACGTTTCATCATCACATCCGGCCCTGTACCGCGGCTCAGCGGTGCATGGTGTGGCTTAGGGACAAGCTCCGGGGCGCCTGCGCGTGAGACCAAAGGCCAGCTCCTAACGGGCTTTACCCTAACATTCTGAAACAGGAGTGACTAGTGGGATTCACGATGCCCCCGGGACCAGTGATCCCAAGTTATCCACATGCCGTCCGGACTGACTTGAGGCGGACCTTGGGCTCGCTTAGCGTAAGTCACTCGAGATGCGCCTCTCGTTTACGCAATCGTGACCATCGGGGGAGAGCTGTGGATGCTGTAAGGATCGTCGAGGGGGAGGTCAGGGAGCTCATCCGGCGTCGTGGCCTGGATCCACTGGAACAGGCTGGTGATGTCCGAAGCCTGGTGGACGCGGCAGTCAACGACTACGACGAACGGGCCCTCCTCGCTCCGCTTCCTCCCTTGGGTCACCTCGAGTCGGCGCGTCGTCTGATTTACGACGCTGTCGCGGGGTTCGGGCCATTGCAGCCGCTTCTGGACGATGAGTCGATCGAGGAGCTTTGGATCAATGCTCCCCACGAGGTCTACGTGGCCCGAAATGGTGAATCCGAGCTGACTACGATCAGCCTCACTGAGCAGCAGGTCCGGGACCTGGTAGAGAGAATGCTTAAAACTTCCGGACGACGACTGGACTTGTCATCGCCCTTCGTGGACGCCGCACTTCCGGACGGTTCGAGGCTGCATGTGGCAATCCCGGACATCACCCGGAGGCACTGGGCGGTGAACATCAGGAAGTTCACCGCGCGCGCCAGCCGCCTGGAGCACTTGGTAGAGCTCGGCAGCCTGACACCACAAGCTGCGAGGTTCCTGGGCGCGGCAGTAGCGAGCGGCCTCAACATTCTTGTCTCCGGCGCCACGCAGGCGGGAAAGACCACCCTTCTCAATTGCCTGGGAGCGCACATAGGTTCACGCGAGCGGGTCATCACTGTGGAGGAAATCTTTGAACTCCAGCTTCCCTTACGGGATGTCATAGGACTTCAGTGCCGTCAACCGAATCTGGAGGGTGAGGGCGAAATCCCTTTGCGGCGGCTCGTCAAGGAAGCCCTTCGAATGCGGCCGGACAGGCTCATTGTGGGCGAAGTCCGCGAAGCCGAAAGCCTGGACATGCTCATCGCCCTCAACTCCGGGCTTCCCGGTATGTGCACTGTGCATGCCAATTCTGCCCACGACGCCGTAACCAAGATCTGCACATTGCCCCTTCTCGCCGGAGCCAACATTGCCAGTGCCTTTGTGGTCCCCACAGTGGCGTCGTGCATTGATCTGGTGGTGCATTGCGGCAGGCATCCGACAGGGAAAAGGCAGATAACGGAGGTCCTCGCTTTGGGGCGGAGGGTTGAAAACGGGATCATCGAATCCTCCACTGTCTTTGGGATGTCAGCAGGCCAACTGCAGCCGAGGCCCAACGCGATGCCCGCTGCGGAAAAGTTTGCCCGCGCAGGCTTCGACGTCTCCGCGCTGTTGGAGGTGAACTGATGCCGCCTCTCCTGGGCATTCTGTGTGGCTTGGGGCTTTTCCTTATCTGGTGGTCCACCTGGGATCAACCGACAGCCAGGCCACGGAAAAAGAAACGACGCCGCCTGGACCAATTGCTTTTGTCAGCAGGGATTGAAAAGGTCACAGGATCTGCCTTGCTCCTCAGCTGCGGGGGTTTTGGGTGTGCAGTCATGGCGGTCTTCTTCCTCATCACAAGGGCGCCGGTGGTCGCGCTATGCTTCGGGTTGTTCGGTTCCTGGACCCCCTTGGCAATCGTGAGGCGGAGGGCGCGAAAGCGTCGTGCGGCGCTTCGCTTGTTGTGGCCGGATGTCGTGGACCACCTGCGCTCGGCTATTCGCGCTGGCCTTGCCCTGCCTGAAGCGCTCATTCAGCTTGGATCCAAAGGACCGGAGGAATTGCGGCCGCTTTTCCTGGATTTTGGTGCCGACTACCGCTCCGGTGGGCATTTTGAGACTGCGTTGGACAGGCTTAAGGACCGTCTCGCGGACCCGGTGGCCGATCGCATCATTGAAGCCCTTCGAATGACCCGCGAGGTTGGCGGATCCGACCTGGGCCGAATGCTGGGGACTTTGTCCGACTTCCTCAGGGACAACTCCCGCACCCGGAGTGAGCTGGAAGCCAGGCAATCATGGACCGTCAACGCTGCGAGGTTGGCAGTCGCGGCCCCGTGGATCGTCCTGGTGTTGATGGCCAGCCGTCCGGAAGCGATGCCGGCCTACAACTCAACCGTGGGAGCAATGGTGCTTCTCGCTGGCTTGCTGGTTTCCGTGTGCTGCTATTCCTTGATGCTTTGTATTGGTGCGTTGCCTGATGATGAACGCGTTCTGCGATGAGTACGTCGACTGCTTGGGCCGCGGTCTCCGGCGCCGTCCTTGGAATTGGATGCTGGCTCGTCTTGACGCGTCTGCCGTTCCTGCGGGGAATGACTTTTACGGAGCGCATCAGCCCTCAGCTGAAATCCAGGAACCTCGAGTCACGCCTCCTGCTTGCGCAAGAGCCGGACCTCACACCTTTTGGAACATTGGAACGAATCCTTCGCCCCATCTTTCGGGACGCGGTGAAAAACATGTCGCGGTTGAACGTTGGCTCCGCCGTCGCGGCAAAGAGGCTGGCCCGCTCCGGGTCCTCCAAAACGATCCTTGACTACAGGGTCGAGCAGATCCTTTGGGCCAGCGGAGGTCTGGTCGTGGCGTTGCTCGTGGTCACAGCACGCGCGGCATCCGGGCAGTTCAATCCGGCGGTGTCCTGCGTCTTGGTAGTTGGGGCCGCCTTGGGAGGGTATGTGCTCCGCGACATGGTTCTGGGGCAGCAGATCAAGCGACGTGAGAGAAGGATGCTGTCCGAGTTTCCAAGCCTTGCTGAGCTGATGGCTCTGGCCGTAGCTGCGGGCGAAAGCGCAATGGGCGCGATGGACCGGGTGAGCCGTAGCTCCCAAGGGGAACTCTCCAACGAGTTCGCGCTGATTCTTGCGGATGCCCGGTCCGGCAAGCCTCTGGCGGAAGCACTTCAGTCCTTTTCCAGCCGCGCAGAGTTACCACCACTGGTCAGGTTCTTTGATGGCTTGGTGGTGGCTGTCGAACGCGGGACCCCACTGGCAGATGTGCTTCGGGCACAGGCCGCCGATGTCCGGGATGCCGCCAAGCGGGAGCTGATGGAATCCGCAGGCCGCAAGGAGATAGCCATGATGGTGCCCCTCGTCTTCGGTGTGCTGCCACTAACGGTCGTGTTTGCCGCTTTTCCAGCCATCGCAGCCCTGCAGATGAGCCTCTAGTCCCTTGCATCTCCTCCTGCAGGAATGCGGCCCGGAACAAGCGGGAGCAGCAGCGCGCCACAGTCACAACACAGCAACACAGCAATACAGCAACAACACAGCATCACTGTCACTCAGCACCACAGCGACAACGCCGTATCACCGTTATTGGGGAGAATCATGAAAACATTTGCCAGCAGGTCGCCCATTGCACCAGTCCGTACCGTGTCGGGGCGGGCTTTGCTCACTGACTTCGTTTTGCGGGCGGCACCGCAGCCAGAGGAGCAAGAACGAGGAGACGTGCCTGGATGGGTCATGATCACACTCATGTCAGCGGTCTTGGTCGCTGGACTTCTTGCCCTCGCCACACCTGCCTTGAATGACTTGTTCACTCAGGCCATGTCGAAGGTGGGCAAATAGGCCGCGTGGAGGGGCAGGCCCTGTTCTCCACTGTCCTTCGCCCTTCAGGCTCGACCCGAGCCACCCGAGAACAAGGAACGGCTGTGGTGGACTACGTATTGGTTGGAGCGCTGTTGACCCTGCTCTGCATGTCGGTCATTCAACTGATGCTGGTGTTGCATGTACGCAACACGCTCGTTGACGCTGCAGCTTCGGGAGCGAGGTACGGCGCGCTGGCCGACCGGACGTCATTGGAGGCAAAAGCCCGGACGGCGGAGCTGATTACCGCGGCCCTGAACGAGGGTTTCGCACAAAGCATCACCACGAGCGAAGAGGTAATGGACGGCATCCGCACGCTGGAGGTGACGGTGAAGGCGCCGATGCCGGTCCTCGGGTTGGTTGGACCTCAAGGCCTGATGGAGGTGCACGGCCATGCCGCCCTTCTTGGTTGAAGCGGCACATTCATTTGGCAAAGCGCTCCGGCTAAGGATGTGCTACGTCCTGTGCTTATCCGAACTGTCGGTCGAAGGTCGCGCCCGGAACATCGAAGGACAAAGGGGGAGCGCCGTCGTGGAATTTACCTTTCTCGCAGTCCTGTTGATGGTGCCACTGATTTACTTCGTGGTGACCATTGGGCAAATCCAGGGCGCATCGTTTGGAGTGGTCGGAGCGGCCGACCAGGCCGCGAAAGTTTTCGTCCTTCAGCACGACCCGGCAAGCGCGAGGAAAGCGGCGGAGCAGTCCGTAATTGTGGCGCTGGCCGACTACGGGCATACGCCGGATCAGGCCACCGTGGAGATTTCGTGTGATCGGGAAAATTGTCTGACAGCAGGGGCAAGTGTCACCGTTACTGTCCACCTCGATGTTCTGCTTCCCATGGTCCCGTTTGGTGACACCCTGAAGCTCAGCGCCAGTAAGGTGTCCGCCTCGGCCACGCAGATAGTGGGTCGCTACCAATGACCCGGGAACAAAACGTAAGAAGTCCTCGACCCCTCACAGCGTCCATGCCTCCCGGGGGACGCAGATACGGCGGCCCGCATCGCTTTGGCATTCTGCCTCGCAATGGCGTCCTCCACCGCGATGACGGGCAAATTACAGTGCTGATTCTCGGATATGTGGTGCTGGCACTGCTCCTGGCCACAGTGGTGATGGCCGCTTCCTCCGTGTACCTGGAACACAAGAAGCTCTTGTCCTTGGCTGACGGAGCCGCGCTCGCAGCCGCAGACTCGTACCTGGTGGGTGACCTGGAGGGCGGGAGCCTACCTGCTGTTTCTCTGATGGATGACCGGGTGCTGGCGGCTGCAGGCTCATATCTTGGGAAAAGCAACGCCTTCGCAGGCCACGAGCGATTGGAAGTGGGGGAGGGAACCGGAAGTGAGCCTGGCGGGACGGCAGTGGTGGTTCTCAGGTCCGTCGCCCACCCGCCGGTGATCAGCTTTCTGGTGCCGGATGGAATCGTCGTCGAGGTCAGGGCGACGGCGCGGTCGAGGCTCACGCAGTAATGAATCTACGGACAAAAGCCGGACAGCCAAGGGAGCCTGATGGATAGCGTACGCTGGGATAACCATGGCTGACATAGATTTTCCCGCAGAAATCCGCGCACTTCGAGCAACTTACGGCTCCATCGAAAACGTCACTGACGTTGACGCTCTCAAGGCTGAAATCGCCGAATTGAGCGAGCAGGCCGGGGCCCCGGACCTCTGGGATGACCCCGCATCGGCCCAGGTGGTGACATCCCGTTTGTCACACCGCCAATCGGAAGTCGAACGACTCGAAAAGCTCGCAGCCCGGATTGACGACCTCGAGGTCCTGGTCGAACTTGGGCAGGATGAAGGCGACGAAGCCTCAATGGCCGAGGCCGCCAAAGAGCTGGCGTCCATCCGCAAAGCCCTCGCGGAGCTTGAGGTAGTCACCTTGCTCTCCGGCGAGTACGACGAACGCGAAGCCGTGGTGACCATCAGGGCCGGAGCGGGTGGAGTCGATGCAGCCGACTTTGCCGAGATGCTGATGAGAATGTACTTGCGGTGGGCTGAACGCCACGGTTATCCCACCACGGTGATGGACACGTCCTACGCTGAAGAAGCCGGCCTGAAGTCCGCCACGTTCGAGGTCAAGGCCCCCTACGCCTTCGGCACCCTGAGTGTGGAAGCCGGCACTCACCGGCTGGTGCGCATCAGTCCGTTCGACAACCAGGGTCGCCGGCAGACATCCTTTGCAGCCGTTGAGGTCATCCCGTTGATCGAGCAGACGGATTCAATCGAAATACCCGACAACGAGATCCGGGTTGACGTCTTCCGTTCCTCCGGCCCGGGCGGGCAGTCCGTTAACACCACTGACTCCGCAGTACGCCTGACCCACATTCCCACGGGCATTGTGGTCTCCATGCAGAACGAAAAGTCCCAGCTCCAGAACCGGGCAGCCGCCATGCGCGTGCTGCAGTCCCGTTTGCTCCTGGTTAAGAAGGAACAGCAGGACGCAGAGAAGAAGGCACTGGCAGGGGACGTCAAAGCCTCATGGGGCGACCAGATGCGCTCCTACGTGCTGAACCCCTACCAGATGGTCAAGGATCTGCGGACCGAACACGAAGTGGGCAACACTTCGGCCGTGCTGGATGGCGACATTGATGACTTCATCGACGCCGGCATCCGTTGGCGCACCGGTAACCGCAACGCAGCGGCCAACCAGTAAGACGCAGCAGCCAGCCAATAAGCAGGAGGCTGGCAGAGGGCTCCCAGACTCGGCCCTTATTACGCGACACGCCCCCGAAAGCCCCGTAATGCTGGCCTACCCGTGCGTATAGTCGAGTGGCCGGTGCTCTCACTTCCCCCATCGAAAGCCCGCGCTCCGGCTGTTGGACTGGGCGACTCATGTCATGTCCGGCGGGGTACTAAGGGCCATGATCAGATTTGAGAATGTCACCAAGGTCTACGAGCAGAATGCCCGACCGGCGCTCGATTCTGTCAGCCTTGAGATCAACCGAGGCGAATTTACGTTCCTTGTGGGCGCCTCTGGTTCGGGCAAATCCACTTTCCTGCGGTTGATCCTCAAGGAAGACAAGGCCTCAGCCGGATCCGTGTACGTTGCCGGCCAGAATGTCGCCAACATTTCGAGTTGGCGTGTGCCCAAGCTGCGCCGTGGGATTGGCGTCGTGTTCCAGGATTTCCGCCTGCTGCCGCAAAAGAACGTTTTCGCCAACGTCGCCTTCGCCATGCAGGTCATCGGGAAGAGCCGCTCCATTATTCGCGAAACGGTCCCCGAGGTCTTGAAGACCGTGGGCCTTGAAGGCAAGGAACGGCGCATGCCGCACGAGCTTTCCGGTGGCGAGCAGCAGCGCGTGGCGATCGCGCGCGCCGTCGTCAACCGTCCGGGAATCCTCCTTGCCGACGAACCGACCGGAAACCTGGACCCTATTACCTCGATGGGAATCATGGGCGTCCTGGACAAGATCAACCAGAACGGCACCACTGTGGTCATGGCCACCCACGATGACGACATTGTCAACGAAATGCGCCGCCGCGTTGTGGAGCTCAAAAACGGAAAGGTCATTCGCGACGAAGCGAAGGCCCTGTACACGTCAATGATTCCGGTAGTCGGCGAATCGCGCCGGCTGCGGGACGCCAGCGGCGAAGAACTCGACCGCGCGCAGGGGGCACAGCTGTGAGGCTCCTTTTCATCCTCGGGGAAATCGGCAGTGGTCTGCGCCGAAACCTGTCCATGGTTATTTCCGTTGTGCTCGTGACCTTTGTTTCGCTGACCTTTGTTGGTGCGGCGGGAATGCTGCAGATGCAGATCAACCAGATGAAGGGCTACTGGTACGACAAAGTCCAGGTGGCGGTCTTCCTCTGCAACGACGGTTCGACGGCGGTCGGCTGCGCGTCGGGACCGGCGACGAAGGAGCAGCAGGAAAACCTCCAGGCCATGTTGGAGTCTCCTGCGGTGAAGCAGTACATCAACGATTTCCAGTTCGAATCCCAGGCCGAGGCGTACAAGCACTTCAAGGAACAGTTCTCGAACTCTCCGATCGTTGATTCGGTATCAGAGGACCAGCTGCCGGCCTCATTCCGTATCAACATGAAGAACCCGGAAAAGTACCAGATCATCAGCGAGACGTTCTCCTCCCAGCCAGGGGTTGAAACAGTCAGCGACCAGAGGCAGGTCCTGGAACGGATCTTCTCGTGGATGAACGGAGCCTCGGTAGCGGCTGTCGGCGTGGCCGCGGTGATGATTTTCTGCGCGGTCCTCCTGATAACCACCACCATCCGGCTATCGGCCTTCAGCCGACGGCGGGAGACGGGCATCATGCGGCTGGTAGGTGCTTCAAAGACGGTGATTCAGCTGCCGTTCATCCTTGAAGGTGTCATAGCCGCCGTCGTTGGAGCGGTTTTGGCCTCTGTTACCCTGTGGCTGATGGCGCACTTCTGGCTCAACGGCGACCTGTCACGGCAATTCCTGAATACTCCGTTTATCTCCTCCACACAGGTCCTGGTGATCGCCCCTGTGCTCATCGCCCTGGGCGCGGGCCTGGCGGGGGTCTCGTCGCTGTTGACTCTCCGGCGATACCTGAAGGTTTAGCCATGAAGACCATGCCCCTCGGACTTACCACTGCTGCAAGCGAAAAGGATTCCTGATGACCACGTTGGACCCGAACTCCCTGCGTCGGCGCTTTGCGTCGGGCCAGGCTCGGATGCTGGGTGCCGTCCTCGCCGTCGGGCTGGCTGTCAGTCTCCTGTCGGGAGCGCCTGCAGCGCATGCGGACAACCTCGAAGACCAGCAGGCCGCACTGGAAGCAGAGGCCGCACGGGTACAGGCATCCTTGGAGTTCGTCGACTCGAATATTGCGAAAGCCGCCGGCGATCTTGTGATCTACCAGGGCCGCCTTCCCGGCGCCCAGCAGGCTTTGCTTGAAGCGCAGGGCCGCGTCGCGAGTGCCGTCAAGGAAGTGGAGGCTTTGGCCGCCAGGGTGGAACTCGCCCAGCAGAACAAGGCCAAGATTACCGAGCAGCTGGAAAACGACAAGCAGAAGATCACCGATACCAAGAAGCTGATCGGGCAGATCGCGTCGCAGGCCTACAAGTCCGGCGGCGTGCCCACGAATGTCGCCCTTTTGTTCGGTTCCAGCGAGTCCGGCAACCTGACCGAGTCCATGGATCTCGCTGACCAGGCCATGCGAAGCCAGAACGCGGCCATGACCAAACTGACCCAGCAGAACGCCACCAACGTGAACTCGCAAGCGCGACTGGTGGCGGTCGAGGAAGAAATCCAGGATCTCAAGGCCAAGGCAGACGCGGCACTTGAGCGGGAGAAATCAGCACGGGACGAGGCAGCCAGCAAGAAGGCTGAAGTGGACAAGCTGATCGAGGACACCACGCGCCTCAACGGACAGTTGCAAGCGGCCAAGCCGGGGATTGAAGCGAACCTCGCGCGGGTGAAGGCGGAACAGGACACTGTTGCTGCCGAGATCGTCGAGCGTGACCGCAAACTGCGGGAAGCCTGGGAAGCGGAGCAGCGCCGGCTCGCCGCCGAAGCAGAAGCCGCGGCCGCTGCGGCAGCCGCTGCCGCCGGACGGCCGGCACCTCCTGAAGCTCCTTATGTTCCGCCGGCTGCCGGTTCGCCGTCGGCGTTCGGCCTGCGCCATCCCTTCGCCAGCTATGTTCCGATCACCTCGGGTTTCGGATGGCGCGCGACGCCGCCCGGCACCATCGACTTCTACGGCACCGGCGGTTACATGCACACCGGCATCGACTTCGGCGCCCCGTGCGGGACTCCCGTTTACGCCGCAGCCGCAGGTGAGGTCTTCAACTCAGGCTGGAACTCTGCCGACGGCGGTGGATGGCGCGTCAAGCTGTCCCACGGTGTGGTGCAAGGCAACTCGCTGACCACGATTTACTACCACAACAGCAGCATCGTGGTGGCGAACGGGCAGAGGGTCGCGCAGGGCCAGCTCATTGCTTACTCGGGCAGCACGGGTAACTCCACAGGCTGCCACGCGCACTTCGAAACCTGGCTGAACGGTACAGCGGTGGATCCCATGACCCTTCTCTAGGGTCCGGGAAACGGCCCGCTCTGGCGTACACTGGTTCAAATCCGCAACTAACAAGGAGTTCTACCGTGCCCAAGGAAAGTGGCCGTAAGGTAGTGGCCACCAATCGGAAGGCCCGGCACAACTACCTCATCCTGGATACCTACGAGGCCGGCATCGCGCTGATGGGGACAGAAGTGAAGTCCCTCCGCGAAGGCCACGCTTCAATGGTTGACGGGTTCTGCACGTTCTACAACGACGAGTTGTGGATGGAAGGTATCCATATCCCCGAGTACCACCAGGGGAGCTGGACCAACCATGCCGCGCGTCGGCGTCGCAAGCTCCTGTTGCACCGTGACGAACTGGACAAGATCTCGCAGAAGATCCGCGAGTCCGGCTTCACGGTAGTTCCGCTGCAGTTGTACTTCCTGGACGGACGGGCAAAGGTGGAGATCGCCATCGCCCGCGGTAAAAAGGACTACGACAAGAGGCAGACCCTCCGTGAGCAGCAGGACAAGCGTGAATCGCTCCGTGAGCTGCGTGAACGCAACCGCCGGTAGGCACGTGGGTGTACCAGGGGGAATTACTTGCCTGCTGGATGCGTTATGATGAGTAGTCCGACAGGAGATTAACCCTTCTGTCGGGTTTGGTAACAAAATACGGGGATGATCGGTTTCGACGATGTTAGTCGCGACAGGTGAAGCGGGCCGAGGATGCAGAATTATCTCGTAAACGCTGTCTGCAAACCAATAAGTGCCGAATCTAAGCGCACTGACTTCGCTCTCGCTGCCTAAGCAGTAAGACAGTCCGTCAGCCCGGGGTTGCTATCGCCCCGGTTCCTGGCGTCATTTAGATAGCCACTGCTGTTTGCCTTCGTCATTGAGGTAAACGGGACTCTTAGATGACTGGGCCCGGATCAGCTACCTGTTTGCAGGATGGCTGGGGCCGAGAAAATCCGACGCAAACTGCGCCCGGAGAAGCCCTGACAACACGACATCGGACGGGGGTTCAATTCCCCCCATCTCCACCCCTGGGAAAGCCCCTGGACCCTCGCGGTCTAGGGGCTTTCCTGTGCCCCGAACCGGATGCGTTCACCTAAGGCGTACTGCGGCAAGGACTACCTGCATTCCGTGGATCGTTGAAGTGGATAGGCGCATCGCCCGGCAGGCGGCGGAAGGCGCCGGAGGCAGCGGGAGGCACAAAATGAGCATGGAGCCGGAATTCGTTCAGGATCCTGATGAGCAGCAAGCCCTGGACGCCTACTCGCAAGTGGTTATCCGGGTGGCCGAGTCCGTGACACCCCATGTCGCCGCCATCGAAATGATGAGCACAGGCCGCAGGGGCCAGGTCCAAGTCGGCAGCGGGTCCGCAGTGGTCTTCACCGCTGATGGATACATGCTGACCAACGCCCACGTGGTGGCAGGCCTCCAGTCCGGCAGGGCCGTCTTTGCCGATGGCAAACATACTGACGTGGAGCTGGTGGGCGCAGATCCGTTGTCCGACCTGGCCGTAGTCCGCGGCTTGAAATCCACACCGCCGCCGGCCCTGCTGGGCGACGCCGATTCCCTGCGGGTAGGTCAACTGGTGGTCGCCGTGGGCAATCCCCTGGGGTTGTCCGGCTCTGTCACCGCCGGTGTGGTGAGCGGCCTGGGAAGATCCATCCCTGTTCGTGCAGGCGAGCACAGGAGGGTCATCGAGGACGTCATCCAAACCGATGCAGCGCTGAACCCGGGAAACTCCGGAGGTGCACTGGCGGATACCAAGGGACGCATCGTGGGAATCAACACTGCCGTGGCAGGTCTGGGGCTGGGCCTGGCGGTGCCCATCAATACGACAACGCAACGCATCATCGCCTCCCTGCTGAGGGATGGCCGAGTGCGCCGTGCCTATCTGGGCCTGGTGAGCACCCCAATTCCGCTGGATGCAAGCGCAGTGGTGAGGACCGGCCAGAAGGAAGGCCTGAGGGTGGTGGAGGTCATTTCCAGTTCGCCCGCCGAGAAGTCCGGATTACTGGCGGGGGACCTCGTGCTCCGGGCGCAGGGCAGGGCCGTGTCCAGCGCGGAAAGCCTGCAGAAACTGCTGTTCGAGGGTGCCATCGGGCAAGCTTTTCCGCTGACAGTACTACGGGACGGCAAAACTGTTCAGCTCACGGCCTATCCATCGGAAATGAGCCAGCAGTGAAGGTTGCCTAGGCTTTGTTCTCCGGAACATCCACGACGCCGACAAAGCGGCTGCCGACGCCTTCGTACTCGCTCCGGACCTCGCCCAGGAAGAGCTTGGGGAGTTCACTGTTCCGGTGGGTTCCGCAGAAGACGAAGGAAAAGTCCGGCCACCATTTCTTGGGTCGGACAGCCTCGGAATAGCCGCAGACGGCGCAGGTGAGGTGGACCCAGACAGGTCGCTTTCCTGTTCTGTTGGCCCGGGACTGTGCCAGCCAGGCCGGCGGATTGTCCTGAAGGTCGCGGAGCTCGGCTTCGGAGAGTCGGGACGGAATGCCGTGGCGCTGAGCCATTTCCATCGAAATATCAAGGGCCAAAGCGGCATCACGTCTGCTGATCACCATTCAACGATACGGGACTTACGCGGCGTAGGCTGTGCACATGACTGACGCTCCTGTCCTGTTGCCGAGTACACCCCTCCAAAAACGGGTCCTTGTGGTGGCAATCGTGGCGTCGTTCGTTGCCATCCTGGACGGCTTTGTGGTGAATCTCGCACTGCCCGCCATCGGCCGGGAGCTGGGTGGCGGCCTGGTGATACAGCAATGGGTGGTGGACGCGTACCTGCTCACGCTGGGGGCTTTGATTCTGGTGGCGGGGTCTTTGTCAGACCATTTCGGGCGGGCACGGATCCTTGAATGGGGCCTGGCAGGCTTCGCCGTCACGTCGATGCTCTGCGGCTTGGCGTGGAGCGGTGAAGTCCTGGTGGTCTCACGGGCCCTCCAAGGGATCGCAGGTGCGCTCCTGGTGCCAAGTTCGCTGGCCATGATCATCACGTCGTTCTCCGGGCCGGCGCAATCGAAGGCCATCGGCCAGTGGTCAGGATGGACCAGCGCGGCGGCCATTGTTGGTCCGCTGATCGGTGGCGCCGCCGTCGATCTTCTGTCCTGGCGGGTCATCTTCTTCATCAATGTGGTTCCGGCCTTGGCCATCTGGCCCATGCTCGCCGGTCTTCGCGCCTCCGACGCCGCCAGGGACAAGACGAAGCGGATCGACTATCTTGGGGCGTTCCTGGCCATGGTTGCTTTAGGCGGTCCGGTCTTCGCGTTCATCGAGCAGGGACGCATGGGATGGGGGAGTCCGCAGGTGTGGGTGCCCCTGATTCTCGGTGTGCTGGCCATGGTCCTGTTCTTGTTCCACGAGGGCAGGACGCCCGAGCCCATGCTGCCGCTCGGACTGTTCAGGATCCGCAATTTTGCCTGGGGCAACGTCGGCACGTTGGCCATCTATGCCGGAATATCCCTCGGTTTCTTCGTGTTGGGAATCTACTTGCAGCAGGTCGGAGGGCTGGGTGCCACCGTGGCCGGCATGGCTTTGCTCCCGGGCACCGTCATCCTGATGCTGGGAGCCTCATACTTTGGGGGCCTGGCCGGCAAGTACGGTCCTCGATGGTTCATGACGATCGGTCCGTTGCTGTGCGGTGTGGGCTTCCTGATGTCCCTGTCCGTGCAGGAGCCCCTCAATTACTGGACGCAGGTGCTGCCCGGCCAGATTGTCTTCGGCCTGGGGTTGGCGACGCTCGTAGCGCCTCTGACGGCCGCGATCCTCGGCGCTGTTCCGCCGACGGAAGCCGGAATCGGCTCTGCCGTCAACAACGCGGTTGCCCGTATCGCAGGCCTGATTTCGATCGCTTTCGCGGGTGTGATTGTGGGACCGGTTTTCACCAGGCAAGGGCTGTACAACGCCTTGGTGGTGACCGCCCTGCTGTTCCTGGCCGGCGCGGTGGCGTCCGCCGTCGGGATCCGTAACCCGCCACGCGAGGCGGCGGCTGCCGCTGAACGGGAACCGGATGCAGCGTCCGACGACGGCGGTCCGGCCGGGCAGCCCGGCTGACCATCCGTGCGGCAAGGGTCAGCTGGCCGGGAGCACGCAGCCTTGGTGGGTGCCGGCACTCTTCACCCACAGCGCGGAGGCGACTTCATCTGCCAGGTCAAACTCCCGACCGGCAGCGCCGCTGCCTATCCGGACCACCAATGCCCCGCCGAAAGGCTTGCGCCCCATCACTTCAACGGGTGCGTCGAGCGCGATGTCCTCTGCGGCAAGGTACCGGAGGAGTTCGGGGTTTTCGTCGCTGATGCGGGTTATGCGGCCCGAGTGGCCCTGGTCGAGTTCGATCATGCGGTACGCATGCGGCAAGTCAACGGCACCGTCCGCTGACGGGATCGGATCGCCGTGGGGGTCCCGCACGGGGTGGCCGAGCTTGGCTGACATGCGTTCGATGAAGGTGTCGGACACCGCATGCTCCAGCATCTCGGCTTCGTCGTGGACCTCGTCCCAGCTGTAGCCGAGTTCCTCCACCAGGTACGTCTCAATGAGGCGGTGCCTGCGAACCATCGAAAGAGCGAGGCGCATGCCTTCGGAGGTCAAACGGATGGCGCTGTAGGGCTGATGGTCAACGAGGCCTTGGTCCTTGAGCTTTCGCACCATTTCCGACACCGAGGAATTGGCGACCCCGAGCCGCAGGGCAAGCTGTGAGGACGTGATCGGCTTGTCCTGCCACTCCGTATAGGAGTAGATGACCTTGACGTAGTCCTCGATCGAGGAGGAGGGCGTACTGGTCTTCACACCCCTAGCCTACCGTGGTGTGGCATCGTGGACTTTGTATGCACGCCAGGTCTGCGTCAGGTAGGGCAGCGGCACGGTGTCTCCCGGCGCGTGGCCAAGGTGTTCGTAGAGGTACCACTGGAGGTTGCCCATGACTTTGGCCCGCGTCGCTTCGTTGGCGCGCAGGTAGTAACTGCGCGACTTGGTCAACTCCATGATGTCCTCGGGCGAGAGCGGGTCCTCCCACCTGGTGAGGTGGCGTTCCAGTCCGTGAAACTCCGGGCCGATAACCGGCCGGAATCCCGGCTTGTGGACGTCGCCTGCATGCATGATGCGCGAGAGCCTGTGGACCCAGGGAATTGAGGTGTCCAACTGGTTCCAGATCAGCCCCAGAACCCCCGCGGGGCGCAGGATACGGGCGATCTCCGTGCTCGCGGCAAGGGGCTCGCACCAGTGCCAGGCCTGGGCAACGCTGACGACGTCGAATGCTGAGTCCGCCAGTCCGGTTGCCTCGGCCGTCCCCTCCGTCGCGTGAACATCGGGGTAGGCCTTTCGCAGTTGCGCCAACATATCGGTGGAAGGGTCGACGGCGGCCACCTCAAGTCCGCGTCCGGCCAGGAGAGCGGTGAACTTGCCCGTTCCTGCGCCGAGGTCCGCAGCTGTCGATGCCCCTTCAGGTAGGAGCCAATCAACGGAGTCCACAGGATAGCCCGGCCGCACGCGATCGTAGTGCTCTCCGCCATCCTGGAAGCTTTGGCCAAGTTCATGGCGGCGGGAGGCATGGAGTTTGGGTCCGCGGGGACCGGCGGGACCGGGAGTGACTGGAGCGCCGTTCGCTGAGCGCAGGGACACGCAAACTCCTTCACAGGGCCGTTAGAGGTACCCTACGAATTTACCCTCTAGTCGACCGTGCAGGGAGCGGCACCGGCTGTGCCCGGGGTGTTGGGCGCCCACTCGGGGTAGCTGCGGTGGTCGTTGGCCGGTACCCAGCGGCCCTCGTCCACCACATAGTCCCAGCCCAGGCCGTTGCGCTTGAGTTCCTCGATGCCTGCCAGCAGCCTGGTGGCGTCCTCCAACCGGGAGCCGACGCCGAAGCTTGCGCGCAGGGAACCCGAAGGCAGTCCCAGCCGCTTGAGCAACGGATGCGCGCAGAAACGTCCGTCGCGGAGGCCCACTCCGTGTTCGGCCGCCAGATATGCGGCGACCAGTCCGGCGTCGAATCCTTCTACGGAGAAGTTGACCACGCCGATGGTGTCCTCGGAATCGCTGAAGATCCGGTGGACTGTTACGCCGTCGATGGCTTCCAGGCCCTCAACCAGGTAGCTGCGGATGCCCGCTTCGTGTGCGTGCCAGGCGTCCTGGTCGAGGCCGGCGAGTACCTGCGTGGCGCGGGCGAGCGTCGCGGCGCCCAGGACGTTGGGGGAACCGCCCTCGTGCCGCGCCGGACCCGTGGCCCAGCTGACGGAGTCCAAGCGCGCTTCGCGGACAGCGCCGCCACCTGCCAGGTGCGGGATCCCGGCGTCGAGCCAGTCCGGGCGGCCCACTACCACTCCTGCGCCGAACGGCGCATAGAGCTTGTGTCCTGAGAAGACGATGTAGTCGACGTCAGCCTCCGCGATGTTGACGCGGCGGTGCGGAGCGAGCTGGGCTGCATCCACCACGATCCTCGCGCCGTACTCGTGGGCCAGCGCGGCAAGCCGGGCGATCGGCAGGATCTCTCCGGTGACGTTCGAGGCGCCCGTGACGGCGAGCAGGCTGACGCCGCCCAGGGCCAGTTCGGCTTCGATCTTATCCAGCGTTCCGGCCAGGGTCGGCGCCGCAACCACGCTGCGGTGCGGCACGCCCTGCCACGGCAGCAGATTTGCGTGGTGCTCAATGTCCAAGTACAGGACCTCGCCGGCAAACCCGCCGTCGACCTGCGGGAGGCAGCCGGCCAGCAGGTTCAAGGAGTCCGTGGTGTTCCGGGTAAAGATCACCGAATCGTCTGCACGTCCGCCAACGAAGTCACGGACTATGTTCCGGGAATTCTCGTAGACGGAGGTGCTGATCTGCGAGGCGAAGCCTGCCCCGCGGTGAACGCTGGCGTAGTACGGGAGGACCTCGTTGAGGTAGGCGGAAACAATCGTCAGCGCAGGGGCTGACGCGCCGTAGTCGAGGTTGGCATAGCGGACGTGGCCACCTTGGATCAGAGGCGCCTGAAGCTCCGCGCCCGTGACGGCGGCGAGGGGACGCGCAGCTGCCGATTCGAGGGCGGCTTCGTCAACAAAGGAAGGGATGGTGTTTGCGTTGAACGTGACTGTGCTCATGGGACCTCACTCAAGAGGGACCCCCACAGGGGGGATCCGCGCTTGCCGCATCCGTTCCGGACCGGCCGGGTCGTCACCCGGGGCACCCCACCGCGAATGGAGGGTTGCCGGCCAGCAAACCGGGGTTTAGCGCTGGCACTCGTGACCTGTAAAAAAGGCTAAGGCACGTCCGGGGGACGATCCAAAGCCGTGGGGTTTTGTTAAGCGCTTTGTTACGCGGAATGCCAAATCATCATTTCCGCGAACAAAAAACGGCGGACGCGCACAAAAGCGGGCGTCCGCCGTCGAAAATTCGGCAATCCGGAGTAGGGCCGGCCTCAGGCTTGGGGCTGCAGGAGGTCGTCCAGTCCGGGGTTCAGACGCTTCAGGACTTCCGAATGCAGGATGGAGTTGGTGGCGAGGGCGTTGCCGCCGAACGGTCCGTCTTCGCCTTCCAGGGAAGTGAAGCGACCGCCAGCCTCCGTCACGATGGGGACGAGCGCAGCCATGTCGTAGAGGTTCAGCTCCGGTTCGCAGGCGATGTCCACCGCGCCCTCGGCCACGAGGCAGTAGGACCAGAAGTCACCGTAGGCACGTGTGCGCCAGACGTCCTCCGTGAGGTCCATGAATTCGTCCAGATTGCCCCGCTCCTTCCAGCCGGACAGGCTGGAGTAGGACATGGAAGCGTCGGCCAGGCGTGAAACGTTGGACACCTTGAGGCGGGTTGCTGAAGCGAGGGACCGACCCATGTAGGCGCCCATGTCCTTGGCAGCCCACCAGCGTTTGCCCAACGCCGGAGCGCTGACCACACCAACGACGGGCTCGCCTTCATCGACGAGCGCGATCAGCGTTGCCCATACTGGAACGCCGCGGACAAAGTTCTTTGTTCCGTCGATGGGATCGATGATCCAGCGCCGCGATCCGTGGCCACTGCTGCCGAACTCTTCACCCAGGACTGCATCACGTGGACGCGAGCGCGACAACTGACCGCGGATAGCCTCCTCCGCAGCCTTGTCGGCATCGGTGACAGGGGTGAGGTCCGGCTTGGTTTCGATCTGCAGGTCCAGGGCCTTGAAGCGATCCATGGTTTGGGCGTCGACGGAATCGGCGAGGACATGGGCCAGGCGCAGGTCGTCGTTGTAGGTGGAAGCGGGTTGGGTCATGGCACCAAACTATCCTGAAATACTGGCGGCGGTGGGGACGTTACCGCTGCACCTTCAGTTTTCCAGTGTCATCAAGTAACCGTGCCGAGCTCTTTCGCTTCTTTGGCCTCCAGGCGCGGGTCCGCGCCCAGCAGGCGACGCAGTGACGCCAGGCGCGCCACCCCTGAAGGGCCCGCATGTCCTTCATTGACCCAGGTGTCCAGCCCGCAGTTCACTGCCGTAGCGTCGTGCTTGCATCCCCGCTCGCATGCTTCGGTGCCGGGTTCGAGGTCCGGGAAGGAATGCAAGATCCGGTCCGGATCCACGTGGGCCAAGCCGAAGGAGCGGATACCGGGGGTGTCAATGATCCAGCTGCCCGAGGGGGCATCCGCGAGCTTCAGCGCCAATGCCGACGACGAAGTGTGCCGGCCACGTCCGGTGACGGCATTCACGCCGCCGGTGGCCCGCTCGGCGCCCGTCAACGCGTTGACCATGGTGGACTTGCCCACACCGGAGTGGCCCAGCATGACGGTCACTTTGCCACCGAGGTGTGCGCGTAGCCGGGAAACAGCATCCCTGTCCAACCGGGCCGACAGCCCATCATCGGATCGGGCATCAATGCCGCCGGCTTCAGAATCGGCTGTCCGGCTGATAATCACCGGGAAATCCAGGCTGACGTAGTTGGCCAGCAGTTCAGTGGGATCCTTCACGTCGGCCTTGGTGATCAGCAGCAATGGCTCAATACCGGCGTCGTACGCCGCCACAAGGGCGCGGTCGATGAACCCGGTCCGCGGTTCGGGATTCGCGGCTGCAACAACCACCACCAACTGGTCGGCGTTGGCCACGACTACCCGTTCGATCGGATCCGTGTCATCGGCGCTGCGGCGAAGGAGGGTCCGGCGTTCTTCCACCCGGACCAGCCGGGCCAGCGTGTCCGGAGACCCGGAAACGTCGCCTACAAGGGCCACGAAGTCACCGGGCACAACAGGGTTGCGCCGGAGTTCGCGGGCGCGTGCGGCGATGATGATGCGTTCGTTGGGGGAGTCTTCGTCAACGATTGCCCGGTACCGCCCGCGGTCCACCGTGATGATCCGTCCGATCACGGCGTCATCGTAGCTGGGACGGTCCTTGGTCCGGGGTCGTGATCCTTTTTTGTTGGGACGGATCCGGACATCGGATTCGTCCCAGGAACGTGCGTCGCGGCCCATGGTCAGTTGCCGGCCTCATTCGTGCCGGCGGAGTCAAGCATTCGTGCCCACATCTCCGGGAACTCGGGCATCGTCTTGGATGTTGTGGCGATGTCTTCAACCTGGACGCCGTCGACGGCGAGTCCCAGGATGGCGCCGGCAGTGGCCATTCGGTGGTCTGCGTAACTGTGTACCACTCCGCCATGGAGGGAAGCTGGGCGAATTACCAGGCCATCGGCAGTTTCTTCCGCATCGCCACCAAGGCGGTTGATTTCGGCAACCAAGGCAGCGAGGCGGTCTGTTTCGTGGCCGCGGAGGTGGGCGATGCCCGTCAATCGCGAAGGGCCGGTAGCCAGAGCGCACAGTGCGGCTACGGTCGGCGCGAGCTCGCTGGTTTCGTCGAAATCAGCACCCTTGATCTCATTGCCGCCTGTAACCGTCAGTGTTCCCCCGTCAAGGGTGACGCTTGCGCCCATGGCAGCAAGGATGGTCCGCCAGAGATCGCCCACCTGTGTGGTGCCGGTGGGCCAGTTGGGAATGCGGACAGTGCCGTGCGTTGCCAGGGCGGCGGCCAGGAAGGGGCCGGCGTTTGAGAGATCCTGCTCGATCCGCTGGTCGAAAGCACTGATCCTGCCGGGCGAAACGCGCCAGTGGTTGGGTACGGAGTCATCGACAGTAACGCCCACGCTCCGAAGCACCTCAACGGTCATGGTGATGTGGTCCAGGCTTGGAACGGGTTTGCCCACGTGCTCCAAGTGCAGGCCTTCGGTGAAGCGGGCGCCTACCAACAGCAACGCCGAGACAAACTGGGAGGAAGCGCTCGCGTCGATGACCAAGTGACCGCCGCGCACCTCGCCGGTGCCTTCCACCGTGAAAGGAAGGGACGACGGCGTCCTGCCGCCTTCGGCTGCGACCGGAACTCCCAGGGCGATCAGTGCCTCGATGATGGTTCCCATTGGACGGTTACGGGCATGGGGATCGCCGTCGAAGACTGTGGCGCCGCTGCGCAGGGCAGCCAGCGGGGGAACGAACCTCATGACGGTACCGGCCAGACCGCAGTCGATGGCTGTCGTTGAGCTCGAAGCAGAGGGGTCCAGGGGAGTGATCTCCAGGTCGGGCCCATAGTCACCGTCACCGGGTACCTCGGTGACGGTGGCACCCAACTGCCTGAGGGCCTGGATCATCAGGGCCGAATCGCGTGAATGCAGCGGAGCCCGGAGCCGCGAAGGACCATCCGCCAAGGCTGCCAGCACCAGGTACCGGTTGGTCAGCGATTTTGAACCTGGGACCGTCACGGTGGCGTCCACGGGCCCTTTGGCATAAGGGGCCGGCCATAGCGGGAGGCTGGCGGCTTTGTCCGGTTCGGTATTGGCGGCGGTGGTACCTGTCATGCTTCCTTATGCTCCAACTGCGTTGTCTACGGCCTTGCGCACTGCTTTGTCTGCCTTCTTGATCTGCTTGCCGGTGACCTTCCTGGCGTCGGCGGCAAGGTGCTCGGCCCGCCAGGCGATGCTCGGACGGCCTTCGGTGTCCACCGACGCCAACAACACGCCGCCGGTAAGTGAGATGTTCTTCAGGAGCTGGGCCTTCCGGGCGGTGCGCCCCTCCTTGGTGCTGATGTCGGCTGAACGCCATTCGACGTAGGAGTTCAGGGCGGACGTCAGCGCGAGCACTGTCGCTGCGAAACGCGAAAGCTTACCCAGTCCGAGCAGGGCTCCGGCGCCGAGCTGGGCTCCACCCAGGACCCGGGCGAGGGTCTTCTCGTCCGCTTTGAAGGGCAGCGATTCAGAGGCTCGTCGAAGGACCGGTGACAGTTGCTTGGCGGTGTCGTCAGCGTTCTTGAGCTTGTCCAGACCTGCAACGACAAAGCTGGATGCGAGCATGGGCCGCGCGAGAAAACGGATAAAAGACATGTTTTGCCTCCTGGGTGGCTTGCCACACTGTTCGATGAGTGTTGTGTTCACGGGGTGCAGTCGGATCTAGTCTTGCACTTTTGCGGAATATTTACCCAGCAGCGGCCGTTGTGAGTTTCAGGTGCGGTGGAGACCGGACTGCGGCACGGCGTTGCCGCTCGCTGAACGGAGTTGGTTTTTTGACTTTGGTGAAGGACCGCATGGTTCTACCGGAGGCCGGGTACGGGGTGCAGCCGGATTCTCCCAAGCTGACAGTAGACTTGGCAACGATGAGCACCATTGAACCGGCCGCAGCGGCCATGTACGAAGCAGCCGACGCGACGGACGACGATAACGCCCCGGCGCCGGCCGCCGTCGATGTTGCAGCGGAGAGCCCGGAGCAGCGGCGCGAGCGTTTTGAGCGCGACGCAATGCAGTACGTCGACCAGCTGTACTCGGCTGCCATGAGGATGGCGCGGAACCCTTCTGACGCGGAGGACCTCGTCCAGGAGGCCTACACCAAGGCCTTTTCAGCGTTCCACCAGTACAAGCCCGGCACCAACCTCAAGGCGTGGCTGTACCGGATCCTGACCAACACCTACATCAACCTCTATCGGAAGCGGCAACGAGAACCGCTGCAGTCCAATTCGGACACGATCGAGGACTGGCAACTGGCCAAAGCCGAGTCGCACACTTCGGCGGGCCTGCGTTCAGCCGAAGCTGAGGCTCTTGACCACCTGCCGGATTCCGACGTCAAAAACGCGTTGCAGGCAATTCCGGAAGAATTCCGGTTGGCTGTCTATTTCGCGGATGTCGAGGGATATGCCTACAAGCAAATCTCGGAGATTATGAATACCCCGATCGGCACTGTCATGTCGCGGTTGCACCGTGGCCGGAAGATGCTGCGGGACATGCTGGCGGACTATGCCGCCGAACGGGGCTTCAAGGCCCACACCGAAGATCAGGCTGCGGCCGGAAGCAACAATCAGGAGAAAGAGAAATGAGCGACTGCCAGGGATTGGGCGATTGCGACGATACGCGAATGCAGCGGATCTATGAGTATCTCGACGGTGCATTGACACGTGAGGACCTCACGGAAATCAAGCAGCACCTGGATACGTGTGAAGAGTGTGCAGAACAGTATGACCTTGAGTGCCTCATCCGCACCATGGTCAAGCGTTCGTGCACCGAATCCGCTCCCGAGAACCTCAAGAATTCCATCCTGGACAGGATTCACTCGATCAAGCCTGTTGACGCCTGATCCGGCCGCCGGCTGGCACGGCCTGGTCTTGTGAGGGTTTAACGCCAAGGGCCCCGGAAACCGCATGGTTTCCGGGGCCCTCGCTCTTAAGCCTGTGACGCTAAGCCGTTGGCTTAGGTGTTGGGACGCTTGCCGTGGTTCGCGCCGCCGCGCTTACGGTCACGACGCTTACGTGCACGCTTGCTCATAGCTGGCCTCCTTCAATGATTGATACTCAATAGAGCTGCCCTCCAGTTTCGCACATCCGGGTGCTGCGCCGCGAACCGGGAGGCGTCCGCGCGGCGGGGCGCTTTGCCTCAGCTCAGTTGTTGAGTGAATTCCTGATGGATATTCGAGCCTGATCCAGGACCGCGCGGACCGTTTCCAGTGCCACTGGCGTCAGCGGGCGGGCAGCCCCGTGTTGACGCAACTCCACGCGGATATCGTCCCGGAAGGCCTGCACCATTAATTCTGCTTCCTTGAGGATGCGCTGGCCTTCCGGTGTGTAGCCCGCCGTCCGACTGCGGAAAGCGGCGGAGGTGGCATTTGTGCGGGCTACTTCCGCCGTAGCGGCAAGATCGGCACGAAGGCCGCGCATGTTGCTGCGAATGTCCTCGCGTAAGTTGTCGGCGAGCCGCCTGACGGAGGCGGAGATGGTGTCTTCGACGTCCGCCAGTTCCTCCCGTCGGCTGTCCAGTTCCGCGCGCCCGGCTGAGGTGATGGAGTATTTCGTGCGCCGGCCCTCGGTCTCTGTAGCGACGAGACCGTCCTCTTCCAGCTTGCCCAGTCGCGGATAGATGGTTCCGGCGCTGGGGGAGTACGTTCCGCCGAAGCGGTCGCCGAGGGCCTTGATCAGTTCGTAGCCGTGCTTGGGACCGGTTTCCAAGAGGGCAAGGAGGTACAGGCGCAGTGCGCCGTGGGCGAAGACGGGAGGCATCAGAGACCAGCTTCCCCTGGCGACTGCCGGCTGTTGTCCGGTGACGGTGCCGAGCCGTGGATGATGTAGGTCTTGCCGGAGACCGTATTGGTGCGGACAAGCATGAGCCGTTCGTCAGGACCAACGATTGTGTGGACATTGCTGCCGGGCTGGGCGTACATCTGGTCATCGATCACTACGGTTCCGCTGGCTGATTTCGCCACGATATCCAGGCCAACGTCGTGGGGGAGCCGGATGGTGAGGTCGCCGGAGACCGAGTTGGCTCCAAAGTCGTTCGTGTAGTCCTGGAGATCGAAGCTGAGGTCGCCACTGACTGTGCTTGCCCGGACGCTTTTGAAGGTGCCCGACGCCGTGACTTCGCCCGAGACGCTCTTGGCGGTCAGGACGCCGTCGTGGTTCCTGGCGATGACTTCCCCGCTGACGGTGTTCACGTGGAGTTCGCCGTTGGTGCCGTCCGCCATGACGGAACCTGACACAGTGTTCAGGCGCGTGCGGCCGCTGACGCCGGACACCATTCCGTCGCCGCTGACGGTTCCGGCCTCGACGTCGACGCCGGGTGGCAGCGCGATCCCGACCACCACCGAGTTGGTGCTGCTGTTGTTGACGGTCCCCATGAGGTTGCGGAACCAGCCCTGCGGCCCCTGCAGCTGGTGGCGCACTTCCAGGCGCCCGTCCACCAGTGTCACCGTAAGGGGGTCGCCGGTGATTTCGCTGATCTCGATGCGGACAAAGGGTTCGTCGTGGGTCACGACGTCGAATCGGCCCTTCACTATGCCCAGCTTCAGGGAGCGGACGTTATCCACTTCAATGGTTTGCGGGCCCGTCACGGTCCATAGTTCGTCTGACATGATCCCTCCAAGTTGCGATATATCGCGTTGATGAAAACACGATATATCGCGTTTCCCGGCGAATCAAGAGCTCCGGCGAATCAAGAGGTAACGGACCCGGCGTCAGCTCCCGGCTTGGTAGACCTTGCCGATGAGTGACCTCGCGATGGTCACGGCAGGGTCCCGGCCGTCGGCCGCCGGTGCCAGATTTGTCCACACCACGAGGGTCACTCCGTTGACGGGATCGCTGCCCATGAAGGTGTTGAAGCCCGGAAGTTCGCCGGTATGGCCGTAGAGCTTCCCGAACTTCGCTATGCCCCAGCCGTAGGAAGCACGGTCGGGGTTTTCCGGGTTGGTGGGGATGACGCTGTCGAGTCGTTGTTGCTGGAGCCCGGCATCGAGCAGCTTCCCATTAACGAGGGCTTCGCCGAGGATCTTCAAGTCCGTGGTCGTGGAGATTCCGGACCCTGCTGCCCAGGCCCATGACGGATTGACATCAGTAACGTCGTTCGGGGCCAGGGTGCCCGCGGCGGCTTCCTTTTGCATGTCCTCGGGAAGGGCAGGATTGGTCATCGTCAGGACGTTGTCACCGTAGAAATAGCCCTGGGGATGTGGCTCCGGAATGCTGTTGGACGAAATGTCCGGAAAGACCGTTCCCTTTAAGCCGAGGGGCTGGAAAATGCGCTCCTTGAAGAGATCACCGAGTGGCTTTCCTGCGACCTTCTCGGCGATGAGGCCCAGAAGGACCGTGTTCGTGTTGGAATAGTGGAAGCCTTGCCCCGGCGCGAAATATGGCGGATGGGCAAACCCCAGCGCGAGGAGCTCTTCCGGTTTCCACTCCCTGCGCGGTTCTTTATCCATGGCTGAGTTGAGCTCAAGGGTTTCGGTGTAGTTGAACAAGCCGCTCCGCATGGTCAGGAGCTGCTCGAGAGTGATGCCGTCACCATTGGGAACGTCTGGACGGTACTTTGAAACGGGATCACCAAGGGCGAGCTTGCCCTCCTGGACGAGCTGAAGAATGACTGTGGTTGTCCAGGTCTTGGTGACCGAACCCACCCGGATGTGGTCCGCCATTGAGACCGGCCGTTCGGCGCCGCGGGTACCTGTGCCGTAAGACGCAGTGAGGGTTCCCCCGGGAGTTTCCAGCAGCACCATGGCTCCCGGGACAAGGACTTCCTTGGCTGTCCGCTCAAAGTCCGCGCGCAAGCCCTCCGAATCGAAGCGCTGCAGCGCCGTGGGCGCCGATGTTGGAGAAGCAGTGGATGCCGGTGCCGACGCGGCTGTTGAGGACGCGGGGGAGACCGGGGGACCGGAACTGCAGGAAACTGTGGCTGCCACTGCGGCAATTACTGCCGCCGCTGTTGCTGCTCTGACAGAAACCTGCATGTTCCGCGTCATGGCTACTCCGGTTGAGCGATATTAAGCCACTGGAACCAGCCACGGTGCAGGACAAGCCACGCAATCAAGCCGTAGCCGGCCTGGCCCGGTGTTCCCCCATTGGCTGCGAGGTCCGTCCTCCACTGCTCATGATTGAGCAACGGGGAGAACGTGTCAACGTAGTGGTGGTTGCGCCGCGTGGTGACATCGGCAAAAGCTGTGTTGAGTTCAGCAAGACGCTTGTTGCGTGCCGGATCCAAAGTGGGAGGCGGACCAACCACGAAGACCTCCACGCTGCTGTGCGAAGCTCCGTCGAGGATGTTGGCCAGATTCAGCCGGCTCCGCGCTGTGGAAAGGCCAAATTCGAGATCGCGACCTGAAAGTCCGATCACCAGCCGGTTCTCATGGGTATCGCTGAAGCGCCTGCCGGCTTCTTCCTGCCATCGGGCGGCCAGGCCCTCTGTACCTTCCATGGGACAAGGGAGCGGAAAGCTCTCCACCACGACGGAGTCCTGGGGTGTGCGGGCCAGGACTCTACCGAGCCAGCCCAGGGCGCGGGGATCCCCCAGGCCCGCGAGCAGTTCATCTCCAACAGCTGCGATACGCAGCTTCCTGTCTTCCACGGTTACCTCTTCACACTCGTTACGGTCCTTGCACAGTTTCCGGATCATCGGCCGGTTTTGGGACCGGGTACCTGTCCCATTAAACAGAACTGCCCGGCCTGAGGCGTGCTAATCGCTCCTCAGGCCGGGCAGTTTCGTTTTTACTTACGTTCGAATGCCTGCTTGATCAGGGCATCCTGTTCTGCGGCGTGGCGCTTCATGGAACCGGCAGCCGTGGATGCCGATGCCGGACGCGAGACCAGGCGGAGCTTGCGGTCAAGTTCCGGTGCCAGGTTCAGGCCCATGAAGGGCCACGGGCCCTGGTTGGCGGGCTCGTCCTGCGCCCAAACGATGTCAGCGTTCGGGTACTTGGCGAGCTCGGCCTCGATCTCAGCCTTCGGCAGCGGGTACAGCTGCTCCACGCGGATGATCGCCGTGGAGGTGTCACCGGACTTCTGGCGGTTGGAGAGGAGGTCGTAGTACAAGCGGCCGGAGACCAGGATGACCCGGTCCACGTTTGCCGGCTGGACTTCCGGATCGCCGATTACCGGCCTGAAGCCACCCGTGGTGAAATCTTCGACGGCGGAAGCGGCACCCTTGAGGCGCAGCAACTGCTTCGGCGTGAAGATGATCAGCGGCTTGCGCGGACGGCTGTATGCCTGGCGGCGCAGAAGGTGGAAGTGCGAGGCCGCGGTGGTGGGGTTGGCCACGATCATGTTGTCTTCTGCGCACATCTGAAGGAAGCGCTCAATGCGTGCCGAGGAGTGGTCCGGGCCCTGGCCTTCGTAGCCGTGGGGGAGCATGAGCACCAGTGAGGAGCGCTGGCCCCATTTCTGCTCAGCCGAGGAAATGAACTCGTCGATGATGGTCTGGGCGCCGTTGACGAAGTCACCGAACTGGGCTTCCCACAGAACGAGCGCATCCGGACGCTCCACCGAGTATCCGTATTCGAAGCCCATGGCCGCGTATTCGGACAGCAGGGAGTCGTAGATCCACAGCTTGGCCTGGTCATCGGAGAGGTTGCCCAAGGGCAGCCACTCGTTGCCGTTGGCACGGTCGTGGAAGACGGCGTGGCGCTGAACAAAGGTGCCTCGGCGCGAGTCCTGCCCTGCAAGGCGCACAGGTACGCCTTCCATGATCAAGGAACCAAAGGCAGCGATTTCGCCGAAGCCCCAGTCGATGCCGCCTTCACGGGACATCTGCTCGCGCTTCTCCAGCAGCTGCTTGAGCTTGGAGTGGACGGTGAAGCCCTCGGGGATTTCCAGGTGGGCCTGGCCGATGCGGGCAAGAGTCTCAGCGGAAATCGCAGTGGACGTGGGGGCGTTGGTCCCGAAGTCCGCCTGCTGGGCAATGGGACGCTCGATGTCCGAAACGGCCGCGGAGTCCGCGGTGATGATCGGGATCGGGGACGTCTGCGCGGCGTGGGTCTCGGCGAAGACCCGCTCCAGGCGCTCCTGGTAGTCGCGGAGCAGCTGCTCTGCTTCTTCTTCGGTGATGTCCCCACGGCCGATGAGCGACTCTGTGTACAGCTTGCGGACGGAGCGCTTGGCTTCGATCAGGTTGTACATGAGCGGCTGGGTCATCGAGGGGTCGTCGCCTTCGTTGTGGCCGCGACGGCGGTAGCAGACCATGTCGATGACGACGTCCTTGTGGAAGCGCTGGCGGAACTCGTAGGCGAGCTGAGCAACGCGCACCACGGCTTCGGGGTCATCGCCATTCACGTGGAACACCGGTGCCTGGATCATCTTCGCGACGTCGGTGGAGTACGTGGAGGAACGTGAAGAGGACGGCGCAGTGGTGAAGCCGACCTGGTTGTTGACGATCACGTGGATGGTACCGCCGGTACGGTAACCGCGGAGCTGCGAGAGGTTCAGGGTTTCCGCAACCACGCCCTGGCCGGCAAATGCGGCGTCACCGTGGACCATGATGGGCAGCACCGGGAAGGACTCGCCCTGGTCCAGGCGGTCCTGCTTGGCGCGGACGATGCCCTCAAGCACCGAGTCGACGGCTTCAAGGTGCGACGGGTTGGCGGCGAGGTAGACCTTGGTCTGCTTGCCGTTGTCCGAGGTGAAGGTACCTTCGGTTCCCAAGTGGTACTTGACGTCGCCGGAGCCCTGGACGGAGCGGGGATCCTGGGTGCCTTCGAATTCGCGGAAGACCTGTGCGTAGGTCTTGCCAGCGATGTTGGTCAGCACGTTGAGGCGGCCACGGTGGGCCATGCCGATGGCAACTTCATCCAGTCCGTCGTCAGCGGCGTCCGAAATGACGGCGTCCAACAGCGGAATCAGGGACTCGCCACCTTCGAGGGAGAACCGCTTCTGGCCGACGAACTTGGTCTGCAGGAAGGTCTCGAAGGCCTCTGCAGCGTTGAGCTTGGAGACAATGCGCAGCTGCTCTTCGCGGCTCGGCTTGGAGTACGGGTGCTCCAGCTGGTCCTGGAACCACTTGCGTTCGGCCGGTTCCTGGATGTGCATGTACTCGATGCCTGTGGTGCGGCAGTAAGCATCGCGGAGCACGCCGAGGATATCGCGGAACTTAAGCTGCGGCTTGCCACCGAAGCCACCGGTAGGCCACTCGCGGTCGAGGTCCCACAGGGTGAGCCCATACGTCAGGACGTCAAGGTCAGGGTGCTTGCGCTGCACGTACTCCAGCGGATCGGTGTCAGCCATGAGGTGGCCGCGCACGCGGTAGGAGTGGATCAGCTGCTGGATGCGGGCAACCTTGTTGATCTCGTCCGCGGGATCCACCTGCAGGTCCGGGCTCCAACGAACGGGTTCGTAGGGAATGCGCAGGGCTTCAAAGATCTCGTCGTAGAAGTTCTGCGCGCCGAGGAGGAGCTGGTGGACGAGCTTGAGGAATTCGCCGCTGCCTGCGCCCTGGATGACCCGGTGGTCGTAGGTGGAGGTCAGGGTGAGGATCTTGCTGATGGCGTTCTGGGCGATGATCTTCTCGCTGGCGCCCTGGAACTCGGCCGGGTAGTCAAGTGCGCCGACGCCGATGATGGCCGCCTGGCCCTTGGACAAGCGCGGGACCGAGTGCACGGTGCCGATGCCGCCGGGGTTGGTCAGCGAGACCGTGGTTCCTGCGTGGTCGTCAGCCGTGAGCTTGCCGTTGCGGGCACGCTTGATCAGGTCCTCGTAGGTGTGCCAGAACTCCGCGAAGTCCATGGTCTCGGCCTTCTTGATGTTTGGAACCATCAGCAGGCGGGTGCCGTCGGGCTTGGGCATGTCGATTGCGATGCCGAAGTTGACGTGCGCGGGCTGCACGGCGCTCGGCTTGCCGTCAATTTCGTCGTAGTAGACGTTCATTGACGGGAACTGGGAAAGCGCACGGACAACGGCGTAACCGATGAGGTGGGTGAAGGAGACCTTGCCACCGCGGGCACGGGCAAGGTTGGAGTTGATGACGACGCGGTTGTCGATGAGCAACTTGGCCGGAACAGCCCGGACGCTGGTAGCGGTAGGCACTTCGAGGCTGGTGACCATGTTGGTGGCGATGGCCTTGGCCGGGCCGCGGAGGACGGAAACCACGTCCTCTTCCGGCGCTGTCGGGGCCTTGTTGCTCTTGGGCAGCTGGGCAGGGATCGGCTGTGCAGCGGTGCCGGCGGCGGGCTTCTTTGCTCCGTCCCGGGCAACCGTGGCAGGTGCTTTTTTCGCCGGAGCGGGTGCGGCCGGAGCCGCGGGGGCGGCGGCCGGCGCTGCTGCGGGGGCCGCCGGCGCCGGTGCCGGTGCCGCTGCAGCCGGAGCTACGACGGGAAGTACTTGGGTAGGGGGATTGGCAGCTGATGGGGCTGCAGAGGTTCCGTTGGAAGAAGTGCCGTCAGCGGAAGCAAAGGATTCGAAGAGCGGCCACCATTTGGTGTCCACCGAGTTCTTGTCCTGTTGGTACCGCTCGTACAGTTCGTCAACGAGCCACTCGTTTCCGCCAAATTCCTCTGGTAGACGGTGGCTGGGCTGCTCTGGCACTTGAAATACGCCTCTTCCATGAGTGTTGTTTTCCCGCTGGCCAAAGTTGCTTTTCCGCAACGATGGGACAGGGTCCGGGTCCCGCGAACTCAGACCCCTGACAGTCTAGTTAGGATCGTTGGTTAACTGCCAATAGTGGTGACCTAAATCATGTTGCGGCTGACTTAGTGGCGTGGCTCTGCTTTTTTGTTGCGAAGTTGGCCCTCCTGAGGGAGACCACGGTTGCCGGACTGTAGACTGAAAGTCTTATGGACAGTAAATCTAGGTGCCGGCCTGGGAACTGTCGGGGGAGCCAATCTGGCAACTCCGCACAGCGTGCCCGTCGAGCCGGCAATACCCGTTCACATGCCCATCACGCGCCGGCGTTCACTGCCGGTGGTGCCGCAGACCATGCGTCCGCTGCACCCGACCAGCCTCCGCCGGGGCGATTCCCCGGGCCGAAGGCCTTAACCCCATTGCACGCGCCTGCCCTTGGAGGGATGCGCTAAGTGGAATGGATTCTTCTTCTCGCCGGTTTTGCCCTCATCCTCGGGACCGGCTTCTTTGTAGCTGTTGAGTTCTCCCTGGTGGCCCTCGACCAGGCAAGCGTCCAGCGCGCTGTTGACAATGGCGACCACGCTGCGGCTCCGTTGCTGAAGTGCCTCAAGTCGCTCTCCACCCAGCTCTCCAGTTGCCAGCTGGGCATCACACTGACCACGCTGCTGACTGGTTTCGTCATGGAGCCTTCTGTCGGGCAGTTGCTCCTCGGGCCGCTCGGCCTGCTGGGCCTCCCGAGCGAGGTCGTGCACTCCGTTGCCCTGATCGTGGCCATGGCCTTCGCCACGCTGCTGTCGATGCTTCTGGGCGAATTGGTCCCCAAGAACATGGCCATCGCCCTCGCCTTCCCGCTTGGGAAGCGGCTTGCCCGACCCCAACTGATGTTCACTGCCGTCTTCAAGCCGGCCATCGTGGTGCTGAACGGGTTCTCCAACAAGGTCCTGAACCTGTTTGGCCTGGAGGCCAAGGAGGAGATCTCGGGAGCACGGACACCTGCTGAGCTCGCATCCTTGGTGCGCCGGTCGGCCGAACTCGGGACGTTGGATGCCGGTACGGCCAACTTTGTGGCCCGTACTTTGAACTTCTCCGGAAGGACCGCGGCGGACGTCATGACGCCCCGGATCCGCATGGAGACCATCGACGCCGACCAGCCGGTGACTGACATCCTTGACGCCGCGAGGCGTACCGGATATTCCCGTTTCCCCGTCATTGGCGATTCCACGGACGATATCCGCGGCGTGGTCCATGTCAAAAAGGCTGTGGCCGTACCCGCTGAACGTCGGGCCAAGCTCCAGGCCGGTGCCATCATGACCGATGTCCTTCAGGTCCCTGAGACCATCCACCTTGATGCCCTCCTGTCTGAACTGCGCGAAGGCAACCTGCAACTCGCCGTCGTGCTTGACGAGTACGGCGGCACGGCGGGCATTGCCACCCTTGAAGACCTGGTCGAAGAAATCGTTGGAGAGGTCGCTGACGAGCACGATAAAGTCCGGCCCGGCGTCCTGCAGAGCGCGACAGGCGACTGGTATTTTCCGGGCCTGCTGCGGCCGGATGAAGTGTCGGAACAGATCCCGAATCTCACCGTTCCCGACGAGTCTGCCTATGAAACCGTGGGTGGTTACGTCATGAGTCAGCTTGGCCGGATAGCCAAGGTGGGGGATGTCGTGGAAACGCCGGGAGGCACCCTGACAGTCACCAGGATGGATGGCCGCAGAATCGACAGGATCTGCTTCCACCACGTAGTCCGTGATGACGAGCAGGCCGACGCCGGATCCGACCACCACGAGGCAGGTGCCGTATGAGTGACTGGGTAGGAATTGTCTGGCTTGTCGTCCTTTTGATCGGCAATGCCTTCTTTGTCGGTGCCGAATTCGCCGTCATGTCGGCACGCCGCAGCCAGATCGAACCCCTGGCCGAGGCCGGCTCCAAGCGGGCGCAGACAACATTGCGCGCCATGGAGAATGTGTCGCTGATGCTGGCGTGTGCGCAGTTGGGCATTACCGTCTGCTCGCTCCTGATCCTCCAGGTTGCCGAGCCTGCCATTCACCATCTCCTGGCGGAGCCGCTCGAACTGCTGGGCGTACCGGTCGAACTGGCGGATATCTCCGCTTTCGTGATCGCGTTGCTGTTCGTCACGTTCCTGCATGTCACGTTCGGTGAGATGGTCCCCAAGAACATCTCGGTTTCCGTGGCGGACAAGGCGGCCCTCCTGCTGGCGCCACCTTTGATGTTCATCGCCCGCGTGGTTAACCCGGTCATCTGGTCCCTCAACTGGTTGGCGAACCACATCCTGAGGTTGATGAAAATCGAACCGAAGGACGAAGTGTCTTCGTCCTTCACGCTTGAGGAAGTGCAGTCGATTGTCCAGGAATCCACCCGGCACGGCCTGGTGGACGATGAGACAGGATTGCTCAGCGGTGCTTTGGAGTTCTCGGAGCACACGGCGTCCCACATCATGGTGCCCTTGGACAAGCTGGTGGTGCTCAAGACGGCCTCCACGCCCGTCGACCTGGAAAAAGCGGTCAGCCGTACCGGCTTCTCCCGTTTCCCGATGGTGGACGACGACGGCGAACTGGCCGGATACCTGCACGTGAAGGACATCCTGTCCATCCCGGACGAGGGTCGCAGGCACCCCATTGCCGAGGGTCGCATCCGGTCCTTGGCCAACCTGTCACCGGACGACGAGATCGAGCAGGCCATGTCCGTCATGCAGCGCACCGGCTCGCACTTGGCCCGTGTTGTTGGCGCCGGTGGAGACACCCAGGGCGTCTTGTTCCTTGAAGACGTCATCGAGCAGTTGGTCGGCGAAATCCGCGATGCCACCCAGGCGACAGGCATTCGACGCTTTGGTGGACAACAAGCCCAGGCATAACCGCCTGAGAGCTTGGAGAGCGGGCGGGCATCGATTTTTCAATCGATGCCCGCCTTTCGCTAAATAGGAATCATTCCCAATTAGGGCTACACTGGGATCTGCCCAGTAATTGTGTTTGATTCTCATTTTGAGTAGATCCGAGGTTTACGTGCGTCGTTACGCCGCCCGCCTGTCCGTAGCCGCTTCCGCAGGACTGGCCGCGCTCCTGCTGTCCTCCTGCGCCGGAACGGCCGGAGCTAACAGTCCTTCGGCTTCCGGGGCCATCGAAGTTGTCACGTCCACCAACGTCTACGGCGACATTGTGAAAGCAGTCGGCGGAGACAAGGTGAACGTCAACGCCATCATCACCAAGACCAGCCAGGATCCTCATTCCTATGAGGCCAGTGCCCAGGACAAGCTGGTGATCTCCAAAGCCAAGCTCGTGGTGGAGAACGGCGGGGGCTATGACGAATTCCTGCACAAAATTGCCGATGAAACCAAAATCGGCCATGAGAACATGATCAGCGCCGTCGAAATTTCAGGGCTCGCCCCCGAAGGGGAAAGCCACAGCGAAGAGGCCCACTCCGAGGACGGCCACACGCATAACCACGGCGAGTTCAACGAGCACGTTTGGTACAACCTGGACGCCATGGGCAAGCTCGCCGATGCCGTGGCAAGCAAGCTCGGCAGCCTGGACGCGGACTCGGCCGCGACCTTTACGGGCAACGCAGACGCCTTCAAAGCCAAGCTCACTGAACTGACCGGAAAGCTCGACGCCGTGAAGGCTGCGGACGGGCACGCTCCCGTGGCGATCACGGAGCCTGTGCCGCTGTACCTCCTGGAAGCCGCGGGCCTTGAGAACAAGACCCCGGAAGCCTACAGCGCTGCTGTGGAAGAGGGCACGGACGTTCCGCCCGCCGTCATGAAGGAAACCACTGATCTTCTCAGTGCCGGTTCGGTCCGTTTCCTGGCCTATAACGAGCAGACTGCCGGTCCTCAGACCGAAACTGTCAAACGGGCAGCCGAGGCTGCCGGCGTGCCGGTTTTGAATTTCACTGAAACGCTGCCCGAGGGCAAGGACTATGTCCAATGGATGACCGACAATGTGGAATCGGTTTCATCCGCACTGAAGAAGTAGGCGTTTCCGGCTCCGGCAATGCGGTTAAGGGCCCCGCTGGCGTCCTAAGATGTTCAGGATGGCTGCGGGGCCTTTTTGCCTGCCGCCACCGCCGCCGGTAGCGCCCCCACCCGGACGCCAGGCAGCGGCCCCCAACAAACTACGTTCACAGCAGCGTATGGATCGAGGACAACCTTTGACACCCGTAGTGAGCCTCCGCGGAGCCAGCCTGCAGTTCGGCAAGAGGACACTCTGGAGGGACCTCGACCTCGACATCAACCCGGGTGAGTTCTTCGCCGTCCTCGGCCCGAACGGGAGCGGCAAGACCAGCTTCCTCAAGGTCCTCCTGGGATTGCAGGAACTGCACTCCGGAACCGTGTCCCTGGGTGGGCATCCGGTGGAACGGGGCAGCAAGCGGATCGGCTACATTCCGCAGCAGAAGTCCTTCGCGCCGGATACACCCTTGCGCGCACGGGACTTGGTGGGCCTGGGCATCGACGGACATCGCTGGGGTATCCGGTTGTCGTCCGGCAAGGTCAACCAGCGCATCGACGAGTTGTTGGAACTGGTAGGAGCGTCGGACTACGCCAAGGTGCCGGTCGGGCAGCTCTCCGGAGGCGAACAGCAACGGTTGAGGGTTGCCCAGGCGCTGGCCACTGAACCGCAGGTCCTGCTCTGCGACGAGCCTCTTCTCTCCCTTGATCTTCACCACCAGCAGGGCGTCAGCTCGTTGATCAACCAGCAATGCCACGAGCGGAACAGCGCCGTGGTCTTCGTGACGCACGAAATCAATCCCGTGATCGACTACGTGGACCGCGTGCTCTATCTGGCCGGTGGCCAGTTCCGGGTCGGAACGCCGCAGGAGGTCATGACGACGGAAGTCTTGTCCGAACTGTACGACAGCCATGTGGAGGTCATCCACACCAACGGGAGGATCGTCGTCGTCGGTCTGCCGGACGCCACCACGCACTTCCATGACGACGCCCACGCAAGTGCAGGGGAGGACCTCTAAGTGGATCTGGACACCATTCTGCAGACCATCTTCAACTTCGAGAACTACGGCGAACTGCTGGTCCTCGTCCAGAACTCGCTCTGGGCCGGTGCCGTACTGGGACTCCTGGGCGGTCTGGTTGGGACGTTCGTGATGAAACGGGATTTGGCCTTCGCCGTCCACGGCATCTCCGAGCTCTCCTTTGCCGGGGCGGCCTTCGCGCTTCTGATCGGAGCCGATATCATCTTCGGTTCCCTGATCGGTTCGGTGGCGGCCGCCGTCCTGCTCGGCTTCATGGGAGTCAGGGCGCGGGACAAGAACTCAATCATCGGCGTCATCATGCCCTTTGGCTTGGGCCTGGGAATTCTGTTCCTGGCACTGTATGAAGGCCGGGCTGCCAACAAGTTCGGACTGCTGACCGGACAGATTGTCTCGGTGGATACTGTTCAGCTGCAGGCGTTGGCGGGAACCGCGGTGGTAGTGATGATCGCCTTGCTCGCCATCTGGCGTCCCCTGAGCTTTGCCAGCGTAGACCCGGAAATGGCTGAAGCCCGGGGTGTTCCCGTGCGCGGCCTGGCGATCGGCTTCATGGTGCTGCTGGGCATCAGTGTTGCCCTGTCCATCCAGATAGTCGGTGCACTGCTTGTCCTTGCGCTGCTGATTACGCCGGCAGCGGCGGCGTTGCGTGTGACCACCTCACCCAAGCTGGTGGTGGTCCTGAGTGTAGCCTTCGCGTTGACGGCCACTGTGGGCGGCATTCTGCTGGCCCTGGGCAGCCGCATCCCCATCAGCCCGTATGTGACGACGTTGTCTTTCCTGATTTACGTGGTGTGCCGGATTATTGGCCGGGTGCGGAGCAACCGCGGCCTGAACGGCCGGGTCACGCGGGACCAGCCGGCCGGGGCTCTCTAGAGTTTTCCTGCGGCCTTTTTGGCGGTGCACTCGGGGCACAGACCAAAGATCTCCACTGTGTGGGCTACTTCGGTGAAGCCGTGTTCAGTAGCCGTGCGTGCTGCCCAGGTCTCGACGGCGGGTGCCTCCACCTCGACGGCCTTGCCGCAGTTCCGGCACAGAAGGTGGTGGTGGTGGCCCGTGACGGCGCAGCGGCGGTAGACTGCCTCACCCTCACCATTTCGGAGGACGTCGATGAGGCCATCATCGGCCAGGGACTGGAGAATGCGGTAGGCGGTAGCCAAGGACACCGAAATGCCCTTGTTCTGCATCAGGCGGTACAGCTCCTGGGTGCTGACGAAGTCATCCAATTCGTCCAACGCTGCACTCACGGCCAAGCGCTGCTTGGTGACGCGCTGCTCCTTGACGCCGCCGGTGACCGGCCCGGCCGGGCCCGTAGTGGCGGAATTGGTGCCGTGTGGCATGAAAAGGCTCATTTCCGTGGGGATGCTGGCAAACTTCGATTTTACCAGCAGCGGCTGCTTGGAAACTCTCAGCGGCCGCCCCTAGGCTGGCCTCATGATGCTCACCAAGTACACCCACGCCTGTGTCCGGTTGGAGAAGGAAGGAAAAGTCCTGGTGATTGATCCCGGGACGTTCTCCGAATCCGCCGAAGCGTTGAACGGAGCTGACGCCGTGCTGGTAACGCACGAGCACAACGACCACCTCGACAGCCCGGAGGTCATCAAAGCTTTGCGGAGCAATCCTGACCTGGTGGTCCATGCGCCGGCCAGGGTAGCTGCCGCACTGCAGGAAGAAAGTGACATCGCCGACCGCGTGCACTCCGTCGACCCCGGTTCATCCTTTGACGTCGCCGGTTTCAGCATCCGGACTTTCGGCGGACAGCACGCCCTCATCCATGCCCAGATCCCGGTGGTGGCAAATATCGGCTACCTTGTGGACGACAACGTGTTCCACCCCGGAGACTCCTTCGTGGTCCCGGACGGGATCGAAGTCAAAACACTGCTGGTCCCCATCCACGCCCCGTGGTCCAAGATCGGCGAGGTTGTGGACTTCGTCATTTCCGTCCGCGCCCCCAAGGCCTTCCCGGTCCACGACGGCCTGCTCAACGAACTCGGGCGTGGCGTCGTCGAGGGCCATGTAACGCGGATCGGTGCACGGTACGGCACCAGCTACACGCGGCTCGCGCCCCGGGAGTCGGTAGAGGTCTAGCCGGGCCACACTCCTGTGTCGTGGAACCGGTCCAGCACTTTCTCGTGTGAAGCCGGATCCAGGCCATGGGCCGCGAGCCACCCGGCGTCGTAGTAGCTGCCAACATAACGGTCGCCGCCGTCGCACATGAGTGAAACGATGCTGCCTTTGCGTCCTTCGGCCACCATCCGGGCGACCAGCTGCCAGACACCCCACAAGTTGGTGCCTGTGGAAGGGCCCGCGTGAAGCCCGGTCAGTTTGCGGAGGTGGCGCATGGCCGCGACGGATGCGGCGTCGGGCACCTGGATCATGTGGTCGATGACGGCCGGAACAAAACTCGGTTCCGAGCGGGGCCGGCCGATGCCCTCGATGCGGGAAGGCAGACCGGACGCTGCCGCCGCGTTGCCGTCCCGCCACGCAGGGTAGAAGGCCGAGTTTTCCGGGTCCACCACCGCCAGGCGTGTGGGGTAACGGTTATAGCGAAGGTATCGGCCGATGGTTGCGCTGGTCCCGCCTGTGCCTGCTCCGACGACGATCCATTCGGGCACCGGGTGCTCTTCGAGGGCAAGCTGTTCGAAGATCGATTCTGCGATGTTGTTGTTGCCACGCCAGTCCGTTGCCCGCTCGGCGTAGGTGAACTGGTCCATGTAGTGGCCGCCGGACGTCCGTGCGGTCTCTTCGGCAACGGCGTAGACCTCCGATGCATGGTCCACGAGCAAGCATGAGCCGCCAAAGTCCTCAATGAGGGCGATTTTCTCCGGACTGGTGGTTTTGGTCATCACGGCGATGAAGGGCAGGCCGATCAACCGGGCAAAGTACGCCTCAGAGACGGCCGTGCTGCCGCTGGACGCTTCCACAATGGTGGTGCCCTCGGTAATCCAGCCGTTGACGAGTCCATAGAGGAACAACGACCTCGCCAGGCGGTGCTTCAGGCTGCCCGAGCGGTGCGTGGACTCATCCTTGAGGTACAGCTGCACGCCCCAGTGTTCCGGCAGGGGCACCGCGTACAGATGCGTGTCCGCCGAGCGGTTGTTTTCAGCCTCGATGGTGCGGATGGCCTCGCTGGCCCAGGTCCGGTCCTGAATACACGAATTGCTCACCGGATAAGCCTAGGCTGGAAACGTGGTTCCGGCAGCAACGGGGCCATCACCCCGCGGACGAAGGAGAACCCATGGCCACCCTGATGACTGCCACTGAGCTGCACCGGCGCCTTGAATCGGGAGAGCGCACCGTACTCCTGGATGTGAGGTGGGTCCTTGGCCGGACAGACGGGCACGCGAACTACCTTGAGGCCCATCTTCCGGCGGCGGTCTTCGTGGACCTCCCGACGGAACTTGCGGACCATGCCGCTCCAGGACGCGGGCGCCATCCTTTGCCCTCGCCGGACCGCTTCCAGGAGGCGGCCCGCCGTTGGGGGATCAACGACGGCGACACGGTGGTTGCGTACGACGACAGCGGCAGCATGGCCGCCGCCCGGGCGTGGTGGATGCTCCGCAACGCGGGGGTGGACTCCGTTTACCTCCTCGACGGCGGCCTGTCCTCCTGGCGCTCACACGGCTACGCCCTGGAAGCCGGCGAGGCGCGTCCCGCCGTCGGGAATGTCTCCCTGGGCGATGGCCTAATGCCGTCCATTACTGAGCAGGAAGCGGCGCAGTGGAGCCGCGATGGAGTGTTGTTGGATGCCCGGGCAGGGGAGCGGTACAGAGGCGAGGTGGAGCCCATCGATCCCCGGGCCGGGCACATTCCCGGTGCCTTCAGCGCGCCTACCACGCAGAACGTTTCGGAGGCGGGCACCTTCCTTCCTGCCGAAGAGCTGCGGCGCCGGTTCGAGGCGTTGGGTTTGGACACATCATCCAGGGTTGCTGTGTACTGCGGTTCCGGCGTCACCGCCTCCCACGAGATCGCTGCCCTGGAAATTGCAGGCTTCAGCGCGGCCTTGTTCCCCGGTTCGTTTTCGCAATGGTCGAACAACGGGGCGAATGAGGTAGTGGTCGGAGAGGGTCCTTATGGTGACCCTGCCGACGGCCCAAGTAGCATGAGCCGGTCCGACGGGAGTAGCGTCGAAGCATGAATCCTGGACGTCCTGTTCCCCCGCCCCTCGCGAAGACCATCTCTTTGGACACTGCCGGTTCCGAGCCCTCCACTGGAGTGTTGGCTGCGGCATATGGCGCCACTTCGCCGGTGAGCGGACTCGTGCCCCTGACAGTGGCCCGCCGCGAGCCTGGTGAAGACGACGTGGAGATCGCCATCGAATTCTGCGGCCTGTGCCACTCTGACGTGCACGCAACACGGGGAGAATGGCGGCAGCCCCCGTATCCGCTGGTTCCCGGTCACGAAATTGTTGGCAGCGTGACCAGGGTGGGATCCGCCGTGGAGGACTTCGCGGTCGGAGACCGTGTTGGCGTGGGCTGCATGGTGGACTCGTGCCGTGAATGCGACAGCTGCCTTGAAGGACTGGAGCAGTACTGCGAGCGCGGCAACGTGGGCACCTACGGCGCAGCCGATCCCCGCCACGAAGACGCCGTCACCCAGGGTGGATACTCGACGGCGGTGGTGGTGGACAAGCGCTTCGTGCTCCGAGTGCCCGGGAACCTGGACCCGGCTGCGGCAGCTCCGCTTTTGTGTGCCGGGATTACCACCTACTCGCCCTTGAGGTACTTCGATGTTGAAGAAGGCGACTCCGTTGGAGTGGTGGGGTTGGGCGGCCTGGGCCATATGGCGGTCAAGCTCGCCAAAGCCATGGGCGCGGAAGTCACGGTGTTCACCACCTCCGAGTCGAAGTTTGACGCAGCCCGGGAACTTGGCGCCGACCACGTGGTGCTGTCCAAGGACGCCGACGCGATGGAGGCTGCCAACCGCAGCATCGACGTCATTATTGATACCGTCGCCGCTCCGCACGACCTCAACCCCTACTTCCGTACGCTTCGGCTGGACGGTGCACTCTTCCAACTCGGGCTTCCTGCCGACGACATGCCCCCGGTCAGCCCCGGCCTGCTTATCCGTCGCCGCCTCGCCTACGCCGGTTCCTTGATTGGCGGCATCGAGGAAACGCAGGAAATGCTGGACTTCTGTGCCGAGCACGGAGTGGCCAGCGACGTCGAGATTGTTGGCGCCGGGCAGTTGAACGAGGCCTACGACCGCATGGTGGCCGGCGACGTGAAGTACCGTTTTGTGCTGGATACCGCAACACTTCAGGAACCCTCCGAAAGGGCAGACGCATGAGCACATTGTTCACCAGGATCATCAACGGGGAGATCCCGGGCCGCTTCGTGTGGAAAGACGAGGAAGTGGTGGCTTTCCTGACCATAGCCCCCATTACCCAGGGCCACACCCTGGTGGTTCCGCGTGAGGAAGTGGACTCCTGGACGCATGCCACGCCGGAGCTTCTGGCCAAGGTCATGGATGTCGCCCAGAGCATCGGCAAGGTGCAGGAAGGGCTCTTCGACGCCAAGCGCGTTGGCGTCCTGATGGAGGGTTTTGAGGTGGACCACCTGCATGTCCACGTCTGGCCTGCGTATTCCACAGCAGATTTTGAGATCCACAATGTCGATCACAACCCGGACCCTGCGGTGATGGACGCGACGGCCGTAAAGCTGCGTTCCGCGCTGCGTTCAGCCGGACACGGAGACGCTGTCCCGGAAGACTGACTCCGCGTTGTTCTTAACCCGGCGGTGCTGTACACGCACCGCCGGGTTTTTTGTGCTTCGGGTTACGCCGGGGCCAGTGCCTGGTTGAGGACCGTGCGGATGCGTTTCTCCGAAACGGAATAGGCCGTGCCGAGTTCGACCGCGAAGAGGCTCACCCGCAGCTCCTCGATCATCCAGCGCACCCGGGTTAACTCAGCACCCGCCCGCCGTCCCGGGAGCAGCGCCGACACGGCGTCGTCGTAGTCATCCTCCAGCGCCTGCACGATGCCCATGTTCAGGCTGTCCCGCTGCACGTTGCCTGGAAGTTTCTCCAGCCGCTTCTCAATGGCCTGCAGGTACCGCGGCAGCTGGCTGAGCTGGGCGTAGCCCGTCTGTGCCACAAAACCGGGGAAGACCAATTGCTCCAACTGGCTCTTCATGTCATTGAGGGCGCTGATGAGCGGCAGGCTGGCGTTGGACTTCAGCGCTTTCTGGATGCGCCGCGTACTGGCCAGGATGCGTTCGACGACGGCCGTCACCGTGAAAACGGTGTCGATGAGTTCTGCCCTGACTACCTCATAGAGAGCATCGAAGGACTCCCTGTCCCATGGCAGTTCCTGGGGCACGAGTTTGTCGATCGCAGCCAATGCGCAGTCCGCAATCAGGGCGCTCACCGAACCGTGGGGGTTCTGGCTGAAGGTGAGCTTTTCGGTGTTGCTCAGGTGTTCGAGCACATAGCGGTCCGGAGAAGGAATCCGCAGGGCCAGCAACCGGATGACGCCGCTTCGCATGGCGGCTTCCTGCTCTGCCTTGCTTTGGAACACCCGCAGGGCCACTGACTTCCCCTCGTCCATCAGGGCGGGGAACCCCGTGACGGCATGCCCCTTCACAGCACGGCTGACCTGGCGATCCACGGTGCCGAAATCCCACTCGGTGATGCCGGTCCGTTCGGCTACCGTTCCTTCGCCAGGTGCCGGGGCTCCGGCTGGTGGCGCGGCTTGGCTGGCCGTTCCCTTGCCACTGGGGGTCCGCAGCGTGGTTGCCGGCGTGGCACCCAGTGATTCGGCGATGGCGCGGCGGGTGGCCGGTGCCAGTTTTTCCTGCAGTTCAGCGAGGTCCTTGCCCTCGTCCAGGACCTTCCCCTTGCTGTCCACCACTTTGAAGCTGACGCGCAAATGCGGAGGTACCGCATCCCAGTTCCACGAGCCGGGCGGAATGATGTGCCCCCTGAGTCGGCGCAGGACCAACTCCAGGGAAGGCTCCAGCTCGTCGACGGCGGGATCGAAGTCCGCTTCCAACGCCGCGGTGGCTTGCCTGGCCACATCCGGTGCCGGCACGAAGTTTTTCCGTACCTGTTTTGGAAGGGATTTGATGAGCGCCGTGACGAGCTCAACCCGTTGGCCGGGAATCTGCCAGCGGAACGGGGCATCGTCCAGCTGGTTGAGGAAAAGTACCGGAACTTCAGCGGTAACGCCGTCGGAAGGATTGGGAGCGGATCCGGGTGCCACAGGGTGGAACTCGTAGCTCAGGGGAAGCTCGAAGCCCTTGTGAAGCCACGTTTTGGGATACGCGGAGTCATCCAGTGCCTCGGCGTCTTCGCTCATCAACAGCGATTGATCGAAGTCCAGCAAATGGGGATCCGACTGCCGGGCATCCTTCCACCACTTATCGAAGTGCCTCTCGGAGACCACGTCCTTGCCCACGCGTGCGTCATAGAACTCGAAGAGAGTCTGGTCGTCAACCAGGATGTCGCGCCGTCGCATGCGGGTTTCGAGCTCTTCTATTTCCTGCAGGAGTGCCCGGTTGCGATGGAAGAACTTGTGGTGGGTCTTCCATTCGCCTTCCACAAGCGCGTGCCGGATAAACAACTCGCGGGAGAGCTCCGGATCGATGCGTCCGTAATTTACCCGGCGGTTCGGAATGATGGGCACTCCGTAGAGCGTGACCTTTTCGTGGGCCAGTACCGCACCCTGGCGGGAGGACCAGTGCGGCTCGCTGTAAGTTCGCTTCACCAGATCAGGGGCCACCTGCTCGGCCCACAAGGGATCGAACTTGGCAGCAACGCGAGCCCACAACCTGCTGGTCTCCACCAATTCTGCGGCCATGACGAAAGTGGGTGACTTCTTGAACAGCGCCGAACCGGGGAAGATCGCAAAACGGCTTCCGCGTGCCCCGGCATATTCGCGCTTGCGCTCATCGAGCAGGCCAATGTGGCTGAGCAGCCCGGACAACAGGCTGATGTGGATGCCCTCGTAGTTCCCCACGGGGTCGGCTTCGCGTTTGTTATCCAGCGCGATGCCCAGGGGCTTGGCCAGCTGCCGGAGCTGTGTGAAAAGGTCCTGCCATTCGCGCACGCGCAGGTAGTTGATGAACTCGTTGCGGCACAGTTTGCGGAACTGAGTGGAGGACAGCTCGCGCTGCTTCTCCTGGATGTAGTTCCAGAGGTTGAGGAATCCGGTGAAGTCCGAGATCTCGTCGCGGAAACGGGCATGCTTTTCCGCGGCGAGCTGCTGCTTGTCCGTTGGCCGTTCACGCGGATCCTGGATGGTCAGCGCGGCGGCGAGGATCATGACTTCGCGGACGCATCCGCGCTTTCCTGCTTCCACGATCATCCGGCCAAGCCGCGGGTCCACCGGCAGTTGGGCAAGTTTCTGCCCGACGGCGGTCAGTCCACCGCCGCTTCGGCCGTTGCCGCGGGCGTCGGCGGACTTCGCCGGGCTTAAGGCGCCGAGTTCGCGCAGCAGGGTCACGCCGTCGTTGATGGCCCTGGTCTCCGGGGGTTCCACAAACGGGAAGTTCTCCACGTCCTTGGGTCCGCGGGCAACTCCCATGGCCGTCATCTGCAGGATGACAGCGGCGAGGTTGGTCCGGAGGATCTCGGGATCCGTAAACTGCGGACGTGATTCGAAATCCTCTTCCGAATACAAGCGGATCGCGATGCCCTCCGACACGCGGCCGCAACGGCCTGAACGCTGGTTGGCCGATGCCTGGGAGACCCGCTCGATGGGCAGGCGTTGGACCTTGGTGCGGTGCGAATAGCGTGAGATGCGTGCCGTGCCGGTGTCGATCACGTACTTGATACCCGGGACAGTAAGCGAGGTTTCGGCCACGTTGGTGGCCAGAATGATGCGACGTTTGCCCCCGGGATTGAAGACCCGGTGCTGTTCCTGGAGGCTCAACCGGGCAAAGAGGGGAAGGAGTTCGGTGCCTGCAAGGCGCCGGTTGCTTTGGATGCGGCCGTTGATGGCCTCGGCGGCGTCGCGGATTTCACGCTCGCCGGAGAAGAAGATGAGAATGTCTCCCGGTGCTTCCTTGGCGAGCTCGTCCACGGCATCGCAGACGGCGTCAAGGGGATCGCGGTCTTCTTCGAGTTCGTCGTCCGAGGTCTCGTCATCAGCGTCCGCAGGCTGTGTAAGCGGGCGGTAGCGGATCTCCACCGGGTAGGTGCGGCCGGAGACCTCGATGATGGGTGCAGGCTCTTCATCACTGCCGAAGTGTTTGGCGAAGCGCTGGGGATCAATGGTTGCCGAGGTAATGATGATCTTCAGGTCCGGACGCTGCGGCAGGATGCGCTTGAGGTAACCCAGGATGAAGTCGATGTTGAGGCTTCGCTCGTGGGCCTCGTCAATGATGATGGTGCTGTATTTCCTGAGCAGTTTGTCCCGTTGGATTTCAGCGAGCAGGATGCCGTCAGTCATCAGCTTGATCTTGGTGGAGGCGCTGACCTCGCCGGTGAAACGGACCTGGAAGCCCACTTCCTGGCCGATTTCGACGTCCAGTTCGGAGGCGATGCGTTCGGCCACTGTGCGGGCCGCCAGACGGCGCGGCTGGGTATGGCCGATCAGGCCCTTGTCACCGAGGCCGAGTTCGAGGCACATCTTGGGGATCTGCGTGGTCTTGCCCGAGCCGGTCTCGCCGGCAATGATGGTCACTTGGTTTGCGGCAATGGCCGCCATCAGATCCTCGCGGCGCTCGGAGACGGGCAGCTCTGCGGGGTAGGAAATTTGAAGTGTCATGGCTGCTGCCAGTCTACTGTGGCCGGGGTTCGGCGTCCGCAGCGACAGCTCCGCTGTTTGTTTCAGGCCCGGCGGCGGCACTGAGCCGGTGCGAGAGGTGCCGTGCAAATGACCGGAATTCCTCCGGCTCGAGAATCTCGAAGTCCAGGTCCAGGGCAGCGAGGTAGGCTGCCGGCGCCGCAAGGTTGTCCCATCCGGACCGCAGGATCGTTGCTTCCGCTCCGTCGGCCGTCAGTGTCGCGTACTGGGAACTGACGACGGCGGCGACCTCGGCGAGCGGTGCGCGGAGGCGCACAACGACGTCGAACCTGTAGGGGGAGCGGGTAATGGATTGCTGGACGTAGGCCGCCAGGTCCTCCGCCGGCAATGGACGGGGCGTACTTCTTCCGCTCGGTCGGCAACGAGGCAAACCGGTCGGCCCTGAACGTTCGCCAATCCTCGCGTTCCACGTCCCAGGCAACCAGGTACCAGCGCCGTCCCGTGTCCACCAACCTGTAGGGTTCGACCAGCCGGCGTGAAGCGTCGCCATCGGACTTGACGTAATCAAAGGAGATCTGGCGCCGATCCGATATTGCCGCCGAGACAACGGTCAGTTGTTGGGGATCGACGCTGGCAGCGTTGCTGGGAAGCGTTGTGACGGCGGCCTTGAGCATGGCGAATTTGGGGCGGAGCCGGGAGGGAAGGACCTGCTCCACTTTTGCCAAAGCGCGGACGGACGCTTCGCCGATCCCTGCCACAGGCCCCGCAGCCACGGAGTTGAGGCCCAGTGCCACGGCCAAGGCCTCGTTGTCGTCCAGGAGCAATGGCGGCAATTGGGCGCCGGCCCCCAGTTGGTACCCGCCGGCAATGCCGGGGGAGGCATGTATGGGGTATCCGAGATTACGCAACTTGTCGATGTCCCGACGCACAGTACGTTCAGTGACTCCCATGCGGTGGGCAAGGGCGGGGCCTGTCCATTCCCGGCGGACCTGCAACAGTGACAACAGCTGCAGGAGCCGGGCGGAGGTTTGGATCATGCAAGTGAATCTAGCCCATGCGCCACGGTGCGGCGGCCAGGCATACAGAAGGGCGCCCGCCGGTCAAAGGATCTCTGCAGTAATCCTTGGACTGGCGGGCGCCGATTGTAGATGTCGGGCTGACCTTGCAGTGGGCTGGCATGCCCTAGTAGATGCGTGGATTCCAGTACGGGGCGCTGGGTGCCTCGAAGGCGCTCCAGGGTTCCCTTGACGTGACAGGAGGGTTGTGGCCGCGTCCGTCTTTCAGCAGGGCTGAGATGGTGGCTGCGACGGCGGTGATGAGGACGATGAAGAGGATGATTCCGAAGATTTCCATGTCTCCAGATTGCTCCTGTGCAGGCGCAAGAAACAGTGGCAGAAATGCCCCATTTAGATAATTTTCTGCCACACTGGAAGTATGTTGAAAACAGTCGCAGTGATCGTGGTTCCGGACTTCTCCGTGTTCGAGTTCGGCACGGCCTTCGAGGTTTTCGGGATCGACAGATCGGACCGCGGGGCTGGAGTTCCGGCCTTTGACTTCCGTGTCGTTACCCCGGAGCCGGGGGATGTCCGCATGAAGTCCGGGCTCTCCCTGCACGTCAACCTTGGCCTTGAGGCGGCGGCCGATGCCGACCTCGTGATCATGGCGCCGTTTGGCCGGGATAAAGTCGTCCCTGAATCCGTCCTCGAAGCCTTGCGGGCGGCGCACGCCAGGGGAGCGTGGGTGATGTCCATTTGCTCAGGAGCATATGCGCTTGCCCGGGCAGGACTACTGGACGGACGGCGTTGTACTACGCACTGGCACTATTCCCAGGACCTGGCCAGCCGGTATCCATCCGTGATCGTGGATGAGAACGTCCTCTATGTACAGGACGGGACCATCATCACCAGTGCAGGCACTGCAGCGGGCATTGACGCTTGCCTGCACCTTGTCCGCGTGGAGCTTGGCGCCAACGTGGCCGCCGCCATCGCCCGCGATATGGTGGTACCGCCGCACCGCGACGGCGGGCAGGCCCAGTTCATCGACCGGCCGATGCCGACGTGCGGATCGGCGCCCATGGAAGCGCTGTTGCGGTGGATGGTGGAACACCTTGACGAGGAACACAGCGTCAACGAACTGGCAGCACGGCTTCACATGTCACCACGCACATTCGCCCGGCGCTTCCGGGCCGAAACCGGGACCACGCCCGCGGCGTGGCTGAATTCCCAGCGGGTGCTCCGGGCACAGGAACTGTTGGAAACCACAGAGCTGAACATTGACGAAGTCGCCCGCGAAGCCGGATTCGGGCATTCGGTCCTGCTGCGGCACCATTTCGCCAAAGTGCTCGACACGAGTCCGCAGAGCTACCGCCGGGCTTTTCGAGGGCAACTGGCCGAAGCCATCTGACGGCGTCAAGTGCCGGCTAACGGCGCCGGCCGGTGGCTCCCCGCGACTCGGAGCCCTCGGCTTTGGCGCACTCGATCAGTTCCTGCCACGGTCCGGTCACGGCACGGTCCGGCAGGGTGGCGCGGTGCTGTCCGGCCCGGATCGAGTACATGAAGCGGTCCGGTTCATTGACCGCCCGGGCCTGGCCCTTGGCTTCATCCCAGGGGCAGGCCTCGACAATCGGAAGCCATCGCTCCTTCTCATCCGGGGATACGGCTTCCACACTCCAGACACGTGTCATCGCGGCGATTCCTCCACTGCGTTGAACCGTAATTTTCATGACTGGCGGCTTCTCGTTCTACCCCTGCGACGTCAGCCCGTGGGCGGTCCGGATGCAGCGCGTCCGGTCCCGCCTCGTGACTAAACCTTGACCTTCACAGTGTCCCACGCCTTCCGGACGGCGTCATGCTCCGGTGATCCGCTGCCGAAGAGTTCCTCGGCCGTGGCCAGCGTCGTCCTGGCGAACTTCCCGAAAGTGCACGTAGCAGGGAGTGCCCCGCTGGTCAGGGTCCCGTACCAAATCTGGCCCGGTGCCTCCCAGGCCTTGCCGCCGAGTTCTGCTGCCACCAGATAGAAGGCCCGGTTTGGAATGCCCGAGTTGATGTGCACGCCTCCGTTGTCCGCACTGGTGCGGACGTAGCTGTCCATCGAGTCCGGCTGCGGGTCCTTGCCAAGGATGTCGTCGTCGTACGCGGTACCGGGAGCCTTCATGGAGCGGAGGGCTGCTCCCTGGACCTGCTCGGTGAACAAACCCTGTCCAATCAACCAACTGGCCTGCTCCACGGACTCCTGTTTGATGTACTGCTCCACCAGGACGCCGAAAACGTCCGACATCGACTCATTCAGCGCGCCGGCCTGGTTGCGGTAGGCCAGGTTGGCTGTGTACTGCGTGACCCCATGGGCCAGTTCGTGTCCGATGACGCTGACGGATTTTGTGAACCTCTGGAAGATTTGTCCGTCCCCGTCTCCGAAAACCATTTGGCTGCCGTTCCAGAAGGCATTGTCGTAGAGCTTTCCGTAATGGACAGTGGCATCCAGCGGCAGTCCGGCATCGTCAATGGAATCCCGCCCAAAAACTTCACCGTACAAACGGTGCGTTCCACCAAGTCCGTCATATGCTTCGTCAGCCGCGGCGTCCCCGACGGGGGCAGCGCCTTCCTTGCGAACCAGCTGGCCGGGAAGATCCTCAGTGGTGAGGGCATCGAAGATGGTCCGCTTGGGCGGCCCTGGCTTGGCCTGCCGTGCGCTGGGCGGTGCCGCGGGAACCGGAGCGGTCCGGATGGCCTGCAGGCCCTTGATGTGCAGCAGGGATTCCTTGGCTGCACGGGCAACCGCCCGGAGCCGGGGTTCGTTCTGGGCAGCAATCCTGCGAAGCATGTACGGCGGGACGATGGAACACATCACGGCAAACCCCTTTTGCTATCGGAAAGACCAACTGGGATCAGCCTAGGAGCAAGGCCGGACAATTTTGCGGCATGGTCCCGGCAAGCCCGTAAGTGATAGTCGGTAGCCGGCATGCAGAAAACCCCGCCAGCAGGACTGGCGGGGTTTTCGTTTGTGCCCTCGATAGGATTCGAACCTACGGCCTTCTGCTCCGGAGGCAGACGCTCTATCCCCTGAGCTACGAGGGCATCCAGGGTATCCCTCCGTTGCCGGTGGGACGTCCTAGAGCTTAGCAGCCACGGCGCCGCAAATGAAAACTGCAACACGGGCTCACATCCGGCCCGTTGTGAGTCCCGCCATCAGCGGGAAGCGGCCCGCGTCGCTTCAGTACCCGGCGAACGAGTCAACATGGACCCGTCGGGCGCCTGCACCGCGTGCCGCGGACCGCAGGGAATCAACGCTGGCGGGTGAGCCGGAGACGAATACTTCCCTGTCGGCGATGTCCGGAACGAGTTCCTTCAGGCGCGCTGCATCGATTCTGGAAATGCCGGCGTCGCGCATGAACTCCGGGGGAGTGGAACCGTCGGCGAGCCGGGCAATCACGGTAGCTCCTGAGGCTTCCAGCTGTTCCACCCATGCCAGCTCGTCCCGGCTCTTCGCCAGATACAGCACCACGGTGTCGCGGGCGGTGCCGTCGGCCGCCAGTTGCGATAAGAAAGGCGTAATCCCGATACCTGCGGCCATCAACAGGACCGGTTTGCCGGCGTCGTGCGGGAGAAGAAAGTCCCCACCAACGGCAGTGGCGGAAACGGTTTCCCCTGGCCGAAGGGCAAGCAATGCTTTCTTGGCGCTCGACAAAGGCTCGGCGGTACCCACGCCAAAAGTCACTTCAGGCGCACCGGGAGCGCTGGTGATGCTGAAAATCCGACGTCGGCCCCTGCCGTCCGAACGCGAATGCGGCAGGTTCAGCTCCATGAACTGGCCTGCGGCAAAACGGACCGGCCGCGCCGGTTCGAAACGGAATTCCGTGCTCCCGGGCGTCAAGACGCGTGATTCCTTGAACGTCAGTTCCACCCCGCCCCGTTGGCCCAGGAAGAAAGCGATGAGATTGCCCAGCAGCAGCGCCAGTTCCGGGGAATTGGCCACGAACCCGAAGTTGTAAGGAACCGCGAAGACAACACCCACGACGGCGGCAAGCGCCAGCTGCTGCCAGCGGCGGGGAGGAAGGGTGAGCGGCTCGGACAGCATGAAGCCCACGAAGAACAGAAGGGGCCGTTGGGCCAGGGTCTGCCACAAAGCCTGCCCGAAGGTCATGCTCCGGTTCAGGAGCTCAAGGGTGATGATCCCGCTTGCCACCACGAGGAACACAGTGGCCATGAGCAGCTTGCGGGTACGGTACAGGACCAGCAGAACGCCCGGCACCAGCAACCACAGCATCGCCGGGGTTGCCGCCCACCACGTAGCAATGTTCAAGCCGGTCAGGCCGGTGATGAATGCGCCAGCGGCGGCCGGATTGAAGATGTGCCTGCCGCGAAAGGCCAAAGCGTACTTGGACACGCTCGCCAATACGCATGCCAGCGCCACACCGGCCATGTCGGTGAGCCCAAAAGCGGGCCAGAACAGGAAGTAGAGGAGCAAAGCCGTGATGAGTGAAGACTCCGTGTGTGGTCTGACACGGAATACGACGGCGAGCAAACGGTTCGATCCATACGTAACGCCCAAGCACAGGAGCAGGTGGACCAGCATCTCCGGCAGGCCGAAGGTCAGCCACCCCAGCACGTTGAGGATCATGCTGTACACCACCAGCACCCCGAGGACCCACAGGATCAAGCGGTACATGGTGAAGCGGCCCAACCAGGTGTCAACGCGGGACTTGGCAGCAATCATGTGAACAGTCTCCCCTCAAAACCTGACGAAAACGCGGCACCGCCCGTCGAAGAGACCCTGAGCCACGAGAACTCGAATTCCTTCTCAAGCGGTGCAGGATCCACCATGAACAATGCCGTGGCCAACCCGTCCGCGACCAGGGCGCTCGCCGCCATGGTCCACGTGGCCACTGTGGTGTGGACCGGCTTGCCGGTGGTGCCGTCCAGGACATGGTGCAGGCCGTCGTCCCATGCCCGGCGGTTGGCCGCCGAAGCGCACAGCGCGGCGTTGTCCAACTCGACGGTCCCAATGGCCTGTCGTGGGTTGTAAGGATGTTCCAGCGCGACACTGACGGGATGGGCCCCCGAATGAAGCATGTCGCCGCTGCCATCCACCAGGAAATCATCGATGCCCGCTCCCCGGAGTATCCCTCCCAACAGGTCCACCAGCTGGCCTTTTCCGGCCGCGCCGATGTCCACCACCAAGGGTTCCCTGGCGGTCATCGTCGTGCCTGTCCACTCAAGGACGTCCTCCCAACGGGGTGGTGCCTGGGCTGCTCCCGTCGGGATGAGGGAGTAGCTGGCGTCGTAACCCAGCCTTTCCAGGCTGCTTCCAATAAGAGGGGTCATGGCCCCGTCGCTCAAGCGGTAGGCCGTGGCATACAGTTCCTGAAGCCCGGTGGCGTGGTCCGGCAACGTGATGCTGCCCGGACCGCGGGAGAGGCGGGTCACCAGGGAATCGGCCCTGAAACGCGACCACGTCTTGTCGTACGCTTCGACAGCGGCAAGCAACTCCCCGGTGAGAACGGGAGCCAGCTGATCCGGCGTCGAAATTTCCCACCGTGTGCCGATCCCGTCGAAGCTGAAGTTGCTCCAGCCCGGATGCGGCATGACCGCTACTTGGCCTGCGACTTGATCTGCTCGAGGGCATCATTGAACCCCCCGGACGTGAGGGAAGAACCGGCCACCTTGGACACCTTCAGTTCGTCCACGTCCTTCCCGACAATCTGTGCCGCGATGCCACTGGCAAACTCACCTTGGAATTTCTTGGTGTTGGGGTTGGAGGGGTGGACTGTGATGTTCACCGCTGAGACCTTATCGGCGGCCAGTGTCAGTTCCACGCCCACCGTTTCCTGCCCATTCGGTGACGTGTAGGTTCCATCCGCACTGTAGGTACCGTCCTTGTAGGTGGTAGCTCCGGTGGTAGCTCCGGTGGTAGCGATGGCGGACGAGCCTGTGGGCGAAGGGCTGCCTGTCGAGGCCTGGCCGCCCTCCTGGGTGGCCGGCGCTTGGGTGGCAGGCGCTTGGGTGCTGGGCGCGCATCCAGCGGCTGTTCCCGCGATGGAGAGGCCGGCAATGCCAACATAGATGCTCTTGCGGAGTGGCGTAGTCATGATTCTGCTCGTTTCAACTGGACAAGTTCAACCGGAAGTATGTCGTCGTGGGCTCGTGGTCATGGCACTGGCAGGCCCCGGATGAGGGGCGCGGCCGGCGTCCATGTTCTTCACAACGTTGAAATCAGCGTAATGGTTCAGTCTGTGGCGGCTGCCTGCGGTCCCTGTGCGCCGGCTGTGTCCGGATTGTCCACATACGGGCCCACCAATTCCGCGTCTTTGCGGGCCACCGGTAGGCTAGATCCGTGACTCCCGATGAACTCTCTGCTGCCATATCCGCCTGCCTTAAGGTCGCTGTCTCCACTGGCGAAATCGCCCTGACGGAATCTGCTGTGCCCGACGCCGTGCGCGTGGAGCGACCCAAGAACCGGGACCACGGTGATTGGGCCACCAACATCGCCCTGCAGCTGTCCAAACAGGCCGGGATGAATCCCCGAGAATTTGCAGGCATCCTGAGCAACCATCTCCAGGGCATCCCCGGCGTCGCCGGCGTGGAAATCGCCGGACCGGGCTTCCTGAACATCACCGTGGATGCCGCTACGGCCGGAACCCTTGCCAAGACAATCGTTGAGGCCGGATCCGCCTACGGCACCAACCAGGCGCTCGCGGGCCGCGTGGTCAACATGGAGTTCGTCTCCGCAAACCCCACGGGTCCGCTGCACATTGGCCACACCCGCTGGGCGGCGCTAGGTGACGCCATTGCCCGTGTCCTGCGTGCATCAGGTGCTGACGTCACGGCCGAGTACTACATCAATGACGCCGGTTCGCAGATGAACGTCTTCGCCAACTCCGTGCTTTCCCGCCTTCATGGCAGGGGTGTTCCCGAGGGCGGATACCCGGGCGAGTACATCCGCGAGCTTGGCGACGAGGTCCTGAAGGCACACCCGGACATCCGCGAACTGACGGATGAAGCCGCCCTGCCGGTCATTCGGGCTGCTGCTTACGAGGCCCAGATGGCGGATATCAAAACCACCTTGGCTGACTTCGGCGTGGAGTTTGATGTCTTCTTCTCCGAAAAGGAACTGCACGACGCCGGAGCGATCGAGTCCGCCGTCGCGCGCCTTCGCGAGCAGGGGCATGTCTACGACGACGGAGGCGCCGTCTGGCTGCGCACCACCGACTTTGGTGACGACAAAGACCGCGTCATGATCCGTGCCAATGGCGAACCGACCTACTTCGCCGCCGATGCTGCCTACTACCTGTCCAAAAAGGACCGCGGATTTACCGAAAAGATCTATCTCCTCGGCGCCGACCACCACGGATACATCAACCGGCTGAAGGCGATTGCGGCCTGCGCGGGCGACGACCCCGAGGTCAATATCGAGGTCCTCATTGGACAGCTCGTCTCCGTGAACGGCGCCAAGCTGTCCAAGCGTGCCGGCAACATCATCGAGCTCAAGGACCTCATTTCCTGGCTTGGCAAGGATGCTGTGCGTTACTCCCTGGCACGCTTCCCGGCCGACTCTCCGCTGACCTTGGATCCGGAACTGCTCAAGAAGAACTCCAACGAGAACCCCGTGTTCTATGTGCAGTACGCGCATGCCCGCTCACGTGGCACTGCCCGCAACGCAATCGAGGCCGGTGTGGACCGTTCCGTGTTCGATGCCTCGCTCCTGGACCACGCAACCGAGAACGAACTGCTCTCTTACCTGGGCAGCTACCCGTCGATCGTGGCCAAGGCCGCCGAGCTCCGCGAGCCCCACAGGGTGGCCCGCCACCTCGAGGTCATCGCCGGCGCCTACCACCGCTGGTACGACGCGTGCCGTGTGTCGCCGCAGGGCGACGAGCCTGTCCAGGACGTGAACCGGACACGCTTGTGGTTGAACGACGCTACCAGCCAGGTACTTGCCAACGGACTCGAACTGCTCGGTGTTTCGGCGCCGGAACGGATGTAGCGAAATGACCACAGAATTCAGCAACGCTTCTCCTCTTGCACCGGAATGGTTGGCCCTCCCGGAAGACCTCAACGCCCTTCAGCCGTCCATGTGGGCGGCCGGGGTGGCGAAGAATGACGCCGGTGAAGTCGCCATCGACGGTGTTTCGGTCAAGGAACTCAAGGAACAGTTCGGGACTCCGCTCTTCGTCATGAGCGAGTCGGATTTCCGTTCACGGGCCCGGGCCTTCAAAGACGCCTTCGATGCTGCATTCGCAGACATTTGTGGGGGAGTGGATGTCTACTACGCCGGCAAATCGTTCCTGTGCACGGCAGTAGCCAGCTGGGTGGCAGAGGAAGGCCTTCGACTGGACACCTGCTCCGGCGGTGAGCTCGCCGTTGCTGCCCGCGCCGGGATCGAGGGACGGAATCTCGGCCTGCACGGCAACAACAAGTCGGACGCGGAGATCAACCGCGCGCTGGACATGCACGTTGGCAGGATCGTGGTGGACAGCCTCGACGAGCTGGAACGCCTAGCCAAGATCGCCTCCAGCCGCGGCGAAACCGCCAAAGTCATGCTGCGCCTTACTCCTGGTGTGCATGCCCACACGCATGAATTCATTGCCACGGCCCACGAGGACCAGAAATTCGGCCTCTCCATGGCCGAAGACTCCACTGAGGAAGCCGGCCTGTCCGCTGCCGAGGAAGCGGTGGCAGCTGCGACGTCCTATCCGAGCATTGAGCTCCTGGGCCTGCATTGCCACATCGGCTCGCAAATCTTCGAGCCTGACGGTTTTGCCGTGGCAGGAGAAAAGCTTCTGCGGTTCCTTGCCGCGATGCAGAGCAAGTACTCCATCGTCCTGCCTGAACTTGACCTCGGCGGTGGCTATGGAATCGCTTACACCCCGGTGGACACTCCGCGTCCGCCGGCCGAGATCGCGCAGGCGATGGCGGCCGTCGTGCGTTCCACCTGCGCCGAACTGGGGATAGCCTCGCCCCGCATCTCAATTGAACCGGGACGGGCCATCGTGGGCAGCACCACGTTTACCCTCTACGAAGTAGGCACCCTCAAAACGGTCCGCGTGGATGCTCCCGGCGTTGACGCAGGGCAGGAGAACGTTACGTATCCGCGCCGCTATGTGTCGGTGGACGGTGGAATGAGCGATAACGCCCGTCCGGTGCTGTACGACGCGGATTATTCGGCGATTTTGGCCTCCCGTGATTCCACCGCGGCTCCGCAGCTGTCCCGAGTAGTGGGCAAACATTGCGAGAGCGGCGACATAGTTGTTAGAGATGTATATCTGCCCGCGGACGTGGCAGCCGGTGATTTGCTCGCAGTACCGGGTACCGGCGCCTACTGCTGGGCCCTCTCCAGCAACTACAACTACCTGGCCCGGCCTGGCGTTGTCGCTGTACGCGACGGAGCCGCCAGGTTGATCGTCCGCGGCGAAACCGAAGAAGATCTCTTGAACCGCGACATGGGAGTGGCGAATGTCTGAAGTGCGAACCTTGAAAGTGGCCCTCCTGGGCTGTGGCAACGTTGGGGCCCAGGTCGCGCGGATTCTGATTGACGACGCCGAGGCACTTGCCGCCCGCAGCGGTGCACGCCTGGAACTGTCCGGTATCGCTGTCCGCACCATCGATTCCCCGCGCGACGTCGAACTGCCGCGCGAGTTGTTCACCACTGACGCCGACACTCTGGTCAAGGACGCCGACCTGGTCATCGAACTCATGGGCGGAATCGAGCCTGCCCGTTCGTTGATCCTCACCGCGATCCAGAACGGCGCCTGCGTGGTCACCGGCAACAAGGCCCTGCTTGCACAGGACGGACCCACCCTCTACGAAGAGGCCGATAAAGCCGGAGTGCAGCTGTCCTACGAGGCCGCCGTCGCCGGCGCCATCCCCATCCTTCGTCCCATCCGCGACAGCCTGTCCGGGGACCGGATCACCCGCGTGCTGGGCATCGTCAACGGCACCACCAACTTCATCCTCGACCAGATGGACAGCACCGGTGCGCAGTTCGCTGACGCCCTCGCCGAAGCCCAGCGACTGGGCTACGCCGAAGCGGACCCGACAGCGGACGTTGAAGGGCATGATGCCGCAGCGAAGGCTGCCATCCTTGCGTCGCTTTCGTTCCATACACGCTTCTCCCTGGACGATGTCTACTGCGAAGGCATCACCAAGGTCAGCGCCGAAGACATCGCCTCGGCCAAAGAAGCCGGCTTCGTCATCAAGCTTCTCGCGATCGCCGAGAAGATCGACTCTTCGGACCACGGCAGTGGCATCTCGGTGCGGGTCCACCCCACTCTGCTCCCGCGTGAGCATCCGCTGGCGGCTGTCCGTGGAGCCTTCAACGCAGTGTTCATCGAGGCCGAAAACGCCGGCGAACTGATGTTCTATGGCCAGGGCGCCGGGGGAACACCAACAGCATCCGCTGTGCTCGGCGATCTCGTTTCCGCCGCCCGCCGCCTGGTTCTGGGCGGTCCCGGCCGTACCGAGACCACCACCGGCCACGTTCCGGCGCTCACCATTGACGCCTCCGATACGAGCTACTACATCGGCTTGGATGTCGCTGACCAGGCAGGCGTGCTTGCCCGGATTGCCCATATCTTTGCGGAAAACGGCGTTTCCATCGAAATCATGCGTCAAACGATCCACCGCGACTCCGCCTCGAATGTTGAGTCGGCCGAGCTGAAGATCGTGACGCACCGTGCATCCGAAGCTGCACTCGCAGCAACCGTTGAGGCCGTCAAGGGCCTCGACGTCATCAATTCCGTCACATCCGTACTGCGGGTAGAAGGGGTCTAAGTGGCTCACCAATGGCGCGGAGTAATCCGCGAGTATGCTGATCGTTTGCCCGTAACGGAAGCCACGAAGGTCATCACCCTCGGCGAGGGCGGCACTCCGCTGGTTCACGCGCAAAAACTGTCCGAGCTGACCGGTTCAGAGGTCTACCTCAAAGTCGAAGGCATGAACCCGACGGGCTCCTTCAAGGACCGCGGCATGACCATGGCCATGACGGCTGCTGTCGAGGCCGGCGCCAAAGCCGTAGTTTGCGCCTCCACGGGAAACACCTCCGCATCGGCCGCTGCCTACGCCACGGCCGCGGGTCTGAAGTGTGCGGTGCTTGTTCCTGAAGGCAAGATTTCCATGGGCAAGCTGAGCCAGGCCATCGCCCACGGTGCCACGTTGCTGCAGGTCGATGGCAACTTCGACAACTGCCTCGACATCGCCCGCAAACTCGGTGAGTCCTACCCCGTCTTCCTGGTGAACTCGGTCAATCCCGCCCGCATCCAGGGCCAGAAGACCGGTGCCTTCGAAGTTGTGGATTCTTTGGGCGACGCCCCGGACATCCACGTTCTTCCCGTCGGCAACGCAGGAAACATCAGCGCGTATTGGAAGGGCTACAAGGAGTACGCCGCGCCGTTCGAGACCTCCAACGGGACCCTTCCGGCCGTTTCCACCAAGACTCCCACCATGTGGGGCTTCCAGGCCGCCGGCGCAGCCCCCTTCGTTGCCGGCCACCCCATCACAGAGCCTGACACGATCGCAACTGCCATCCGCATCGGCAACCCCGCTTCGTGGGAGACGGCCGTGGCCGCACGCGACGAATCCGGCGGTCTTATTGAAGCCGTCACCGATGACGAGATCCTGGACGCCCACCGCTGGTTGTCTTCCAAGGAAGGCGTCTTCGTCGAGCCCGGCTCGGCTGCCGGCGTCGCCGGCTTGATCAAGAAGCACGCGGCAGGCCAGGTACCGTCGGGCAAGACCATCGTCATCACTGTCACCGGGCACGGACTCAAAGATCCCCAGTGGGCTCTCCGGACCGAAGACGGCAGTGAAGTCCAGCCGGTCAAGGTGCCGAACGACGTCGTCACCGTTGCAGCAGAACTGGGACTGGAAGAAAACTAAGAGTGGAATCAAAACAGCCCACCGCGACCGATCGGGTAATCGTCGCGGCAGGCCAACGGCTGACCGTCAAGGTCCCTGGTACGAGCGCCAACCTGGGCCCGGGCTACGACAGCCTGGGCCTGGCCCTCTCCATCTACGACACTTTGACGGTGGAGACCCTCACCACCGGAGAGCTTGAGTTCGAGCTCTCCGGTGAGGGCGCCGACACCCTTCCCCGCGATGCCACCCACCTCGTGGTGCGCGCCATCGATCTTGCACTGGAGCGTCTGGGTTTCCAGCACACCGGCTTGCGGATCACCGCGGACAACGTCAACCCCCATGGGCGGGGTTTGGGTTCCTCTGCCTCGGCAGTGGTCGCTGCGGTGACGGCTGCGAACGCGTTGGTACCGCAGGAGGCCCAGCGCGACACTCAGTGGATCCTGCAGCTGACAAGCGAGATGGAAGGCCACCCGGACAACGTCGCACCGGCGATTTTCGGCGGACTGGCGCTGTCGTGGCAGGACAGCGAGCAGTACAGCAGTACCCGTGCGGAGGTGGCACCAGCTGTGACTCCGGTAGTGGCTGTACCGGATTACGAGCTGTCCACCGAGACGGCGCGTGGACTGCTCCCGGCATCGGTCGGCCACCACGCAGCTGCGATGAACTCCGGACGCGCCGCATTGCTGATCCACGCCCTCACGGCAGATCCCGGACTGCTGTTGCCGGGTACGGAAGACTACCTTCACCAGAGCTATCGTGCCCAAGCCATGCGGCCCAGCGCCGAACTCATTGCAGCTTTGCGGGCAGCAGGGCACGCAGCCGTTGTTTCCGGCGCCGGACCAACCGTGATGATCCTTGCCAATGGTTCCGACGAAGCCGCAGCAGCGGTCCAATTCATCAATTCGTTTACTGCAGCCAACACACCCGACGTTGGTTGGCGTGTGATGACGCTGGCTGTTGACGTTCAAGGTGCTAGAGTGGAAGTGCACCGCCGGTAAAGCCGCGGGCAGTTCCCTGATTTTGGACTTCGGTGTTTCGCCGTACCTTTCGTCAACTGTGCCAACGTTGGTGGTGTCGTCTCTTTCCGGCCTGCATCAGGTGCCGCAGAACTCTCTGTTTCCTGAATTTCAGGCTGGCTGTCCGGGTAACCGGATCCAGTGAAGGCGATCAGTATCCGGCCCTGTTGGCCACAATCCATCAGGCACGGCCAAAATCACCGGCTGCAGATCTGAACTGCAGCCCAGAACAAATCATCGCGTCCAGCTCTCGCTCTGGACGCCGTCGAGGGGGAAGGATCCTTCGTGACAGAAACCACTGAGCTGGCTTCAGCTGTGGACACAACATCTTCTGCTGCTGAGTCGTCAACGGCAGCAACCAAGAGCAGCGGCCTTGCAGGCCTCAAGCTCGCCCAGCTTCAGGCTCTTGCGAGCCAGCTGGGTATTTCGGGGGGATCCCGCATGCGCAAGGGGGACTTGGTTACGGCCATCTCTGCCCACCGTGCGGGCACCTCCACTACCAAGGCTCCAGCCAAGGCCACCTCGGCCAAGGCTCCCGCCGTGGCCAAGGAAGCCCCGGTTGCAGAAGCCAAGGCCACGGAAAAGAGTGCGCCCGTTGAGGCAGCTGCCGAGGCTCCGGCCCAGGAAGCTCCCCGTGGGCGTGGACGTGGACGCAGCCGCCGCGCTACGAGTGATGGCGTTGTTGCAGCTGCTGAGGCAGCCGCGACCACCACTGCCACCGCCTCCGAGCCTGAAGCAGCACCCGCCGTCGAAACGCCGGCCGCGGCCGAAGCAACCGAGGCGGGCTCCGAACGTCGTCAGCCCCGTACCCGCAACCGTCGCCGCGGCGAAGCTGCCGCAGCTCCGGCTGAAGCAGCGGAAGCGCCGGCAGCCGAGCAGCGCAACGACCGCACGGAACAGCGCGAGCAGCGTAACGACCGTTCGGAACAGCGTGAGCAGCGTAACGACCGCACGGAACAGCGTGAGCAGCGTAACGACCGCACGGAACAGCGCGAGCAGCGTGAGCAGGCCGACTCCGGCGACCAGCAGCGCGAACGCCGCGACAACAACCGTGGCCGCCGTGAAGACAACAACGACGGCGACGACACCGGCAACCGCCGCAACCGCCGCAACCGCCGTGACCGAAACGACCAGAACGACCGCAGCGACCGCCGGGGCGGCCAGGACGGCCGTGACGGCAACACCCGCAGCGACCGTTTCCGTGATCGCAACGAACGTCGTCGTGGACGCGCCCAGGGACCGGACGTTGACGACGTCGAGGTTACCGAGGACGACGTCCTGCTTCCCGTGGCAGGCATCCTGGACGTTCTGGAGAACTACGCGTTCATCCGTACGTCCGGCTACCTCCCCGGCGCCAACGACGTCTACGTCTCCCTGGCACAGGTCAAGAAGTACAACCTCCGCAAGGGTGACGCCGTCGTAGGTGCCATCCGTGCACCGCGTGACGGTGAGGACCGCAGCCAGCAGTCGGCCCGACAGAAGTTCAACGCGCTCGTTCGCGTCACATCCGTCAACGGCAAAACCCCTGAGGAACTCAAGGACCGCGTCGAGTTCGCAAAGCTCGTTCCGCTGTACCCGTCAGAGCGCCTGCGCCTGGAAACGGACCCCAAGAAGATCGGTCCGCGTGTCATCGATCTCGTGGCTCCGATCGGCAAGGGCCAGCGTGGCCTGATCGTTTCCCCGCCGAAGGCCGGCAAGACGCTCATCCTGCAGTCCATCGCGAACGCAATCACCACCAACAACCCTGAGGTCCACCTCATGATGGTGCTGGTTGACGAACGTCCCGAAGAAGTTACGGACATGCAGCGCACCGTCAAGGGTGAGGTCATTGCCTCTACCTTCGACCGTCCCGCCGACGACCACACCACGGTTGCCGAGCTCTCCATCGAACGCGCCAAGCGACTCGTGGAGATGGGCATGGACGTGGTGGTTCTCCTGGACTCCATGACCCGTCTGGGCCGTGCCTACAACCTCGCAGCACCGGCCTCCGGCCGTATCCTGTCCGGTGGCGTGGACTCCGCAGCACTGTACCCGCCCAAGCGCTTCTTCGGTGCGGCCCGCAACATCGAGAACGGTGGCTCGCTGACCATCCTGGCAACGGCTCTTGTTGAGACCGGCTCCAAGATGGATGAAGTCATCTTCGAAGAGTTCAAGGGCACTGGCAACATGGAGCTCCGCCTGTCCCGCCAGCTGGCGGACAAGCGCATCTTCCCGGCTGTGGACGTCAACGCGTCCGGCACGCGCCGCGAAGAGAACCTGCTCTCGCCTGAGGAGGTCAAGATCATGTGGAAGCTGCGCCGCGTCCTTTCCGGACTGGAGCAGCAGCAGAGCCTTGAGCTGCTGACCAACAAGATCCGGGAGACCCAGAGCAACGTCGAGTTCCTCATGCAGGTTCAGAAGACGACGCTCGGAGCGAAGTCGGACAACGACAAATAGCTGTGCTCTAACCGCTCAAAATATGCCGGCCCCGCCCCTGCGCCGGGTAGCTTTCGATCTGCGATCGGAAGCTGCCCGGCTCCGGCAGGCCCGAAGCCACTCCCTGGCCGGCATATTTTGAGCGGTCTTTGTTTAAACGGAATCCTTGACCCGACCCCACGCGAGGTCATATGGCCCATGTGGGCCCCGCCAGATGGGCTGTACGTGACCCCACGATGCAGTTATTAGACTTGTAGAAGTCGAAAGAGGTTTGAAAATGTTTGAGTCCGTACAGGGATTGCTTGATGAGCATGCTGCTATTCAGGCACAGCTGAGCGATCCTGCCGTTTATGCCGATCAGTCTGCTGCCAGGAAGTTGGGGCGGCGCTCCGCGCAGCTCCAAGGCATTGTGGAGGCGTACAACAAGTGGCGCGGGCTCAATGACGATTTGGAAGCGGCCAAGGAAATGGCTGACGAGGATCCCGAATTTGCTGCCGAGGTTGTGCAGTTGGAGGAGCAGATACCGGCGGCACAGGAGCGATTGCGCCGCCTGTTGATCCCGCGCGATCCGGACGATGCCCGCAACGTCATCCTTGAAGTGAAGGGTGGCGAAGGTGGCGACGAAGCCGCCTTGTTCGCTGGCGACCTTCTGCGTATGTACATGCGTTACGCCGAGTCCCGTGGCTGGAAGACAGAAATGATTTCAGCTACTGAGTCCGACCTCGGTGGTTACAAGGACGTTGCTGTCGCCATCAAGGGCAACTCGAACGATCCCGCACAGGGCGTTTTCGCCCGCTTGAAGTTCGAGGGCGGCGTGCACCGCGTACAGCGTGTTCCCGTGACCGAATCACAGGGGCGTATTCACACCTCGGCCGCCGGTGTGCTGGTTCTCCCCGAAGTGGACGAGCCCGAAGAACTTGAGATCAACCAGAACGACCTCAAGATCGACGTTTACCGTTCCTCCGGCCCGGGTGGGCAGTCCGTGAACACCACCGACTCTGCTGTCCGCATTACCCACTTGCCCACGGGCATCGTCGTCGCCATGCAGAACGAGAAGTCGCAGCTGCAGAACCGCGAAGCCGGCATGCGCGTCCTCCGCGCCCGACTCCTTGCCCACCAGCAGGAACAGATCGACGCCGCCAACTCCGAGCAGCGCAAATCGCAAATCCGGACCATGGACCGTTCGGAGCGCATCCGCACGTACAATTTCCCGGAAAACCGCATTGCAGACCACCGCACGGGCTACAAGGCCTACAACCTCGACGCCGTCATGAATGGCGATCTTGAGCCCGTCATCCAGTCCGCAATTGAAGCAGACGAGCAGGCACGCCTGGACGCCATCGGCGAATAGCCGAGCCCAAGCGCCTACGACTTCAGCATCCAGGGTCCATTAATGACGTTTTACCAAGGCCAGAGCCTCGCGGACGCAGTTCGCGAGGCTACTGCCGTTTTGTCCGACGCCGGTGTTCCCAGCCCACGCGTGGACGCTGAGTTGCTGGCCGACCACCTGTTGGGTGTGGGGCTTGGCCGGCTCCGTGCCATGCTCCTCGGCGATGCGCCCTCTCCTGATGGCTATGGGGACTTGGTGCTGGAGCGTGCGGCCCGGGTTCCCTTGCAGCACATCACGGGCGTCGCGTATTTCCGTCACCTGGAGTTGCGCGTGGGCCCGGGGGTGTTCATACCCCGACCGGAAACGGAATCGGTGGTTCAACTGGTCATCGACCACGTCTCGGGCATGGCAAACCCGAAGGTGGTGGATCTCGGTACGGGTTCGGGTGCCATTGCAGGCTCGATAGCCCACGAAGTTCCCGGCGCTGAGGTCCACGCGGTGGAATACAGCAGCTTTGCGCACGCCTGGGCGGCCCGGAATCTCGAACCTTTGGGGGTTTCGTTGATCCAGGGCGACCTCCGGGATGCCCTTCCTGAGCACAACGGTACCTTCGACGTCGTCGTCTCCAACCCCCCATACATCCCGTCCGAGGCGATACCCTCGGAACCGGAAGTCGCCCTCCACGATCCTCCCGAAGCCCTGTACGGTGGGGGAACGGACGGTATGGAACTTCCGACGGCGGCAGCGGCCTCTGCGGCGCGGCTCCTGAAACCGGGCGGCTACTTCGTGATGGAGCACGCCGAAGTCCAGGCACAATGGATCGCCGGTATGCTGCAACGCGCCGGACGCTGGCAAGAGATCACCACACACTTTGACTTGAACGGCAAAGAACGTGCAACCAGCGCGGTACTGGCAAGCATCGCGCCTGATGAGTGAAAGAATAGCGCTGTGACCACAACCTACAACTGCACTTCCGAGGACCAGCGTGCTGAAGGACTTCAGCACGCCCAGCGCGCCATCAGCGAAAAGAAGTGCATCGTCATGCCCACGGACACCGTCTATGGCATTGCTGCCGACGCTTTTTCTCCTTTGGCTGTAACCATGTTGCTCGCTTCCAAGGGCCGCAGCCGGCAGATGCCCCCTCCCGTGCTGATTCCCCGCGTTAATGCCCTGGACGGGCTGGCAACTGATGTACCTGCTGACGCGCGGGCATTGGCACAGGCTTTCTGGCCCGGCGGGTTGACATTGATCCTGCACGCGCAGCCGTCCCTGGACTGGGACCTTGGCGATACCAAGGGCACCGTAGCCCTTCGCATGCCGGATGACCACCTTGCTTTGGATCTATTGAGCATGACGGGGCCGTTGGCGGTTTCATCCGCCAACCGGACCGGCCAGGAAGCAGCACAGACGGCTTCCGAGGCACGCCTGCAGCTGGCTGAATCCGTTGAGGTATACCTTGAAGGCGGCTTCCGGCCCGTCAAGGGTACCAACGCCGTGCCTTCCACGATTGTTGATGCAACATCCACTCCTTTCCGCGTGGTGCGGCAGGGGGCCATAGAACTTGAACGCCTCCGGGAGATCGTGCCCTCGATCCTTGGCATCGGTGAGACTGTCGCTGCCGCTGAACCGGAAGCCCCCCAGGAACCAACCACCGAGGACGTTGCTGAGGAGCCGGCCCCCGCGGACGAAACCGGCGAGAAACCGCCTGTCGAAGCATCGGAGGAGCCTGCTTCGGTGAAAAACGCCGCTCAGGACGCTGCACCCGCAACAGCGAAGTCCCAGGCTGCAAGCGAAAACCAGCCGGAATGATTCCAGCACGCCAACGCGTCCCCGTCCTCGACGTGGACGCCACTCCGATGCGCGTCCAGGAACTTCTCGATGCCATGGGCAGCCTCCTCGCGGCCGGAACCACAAGTACGGTATTGGGACATAATCTCCACAGCGTCACCTTGGTGCATTCGCACCCTGATGTTCGAGCGGTCTATGAGGAGGGTTCCATCGTCCTCTTGGACGGCGCTCCCGTTGCCATGTTGTGGGGACTCGCGCACAAACGGCAACTGCAGCCGATTGGCGAGGGGACCATGGCTTACAGGCTCGGTTCCATGGACTGGATTCCTGAGTTGGGAAAGATTCCCGGACTTCAGCGGGTCGCCGTCGTCGGGGCCGGCCGCGAGGCGAACAGCAAGGCGGTTGCCCGGCTGGCATCCATCGTCCCAGGTGCGACTGTGGACGGGATGCCCGGTGAAGCATGGGATGAGTCCTTGGAAAGTGCCGTCGTGGAGTGGTTGAAGGGGTTCCGCCCGCAACTTGTATTGCTGGGACTCGGGATGCCGCTTCAGGAAACAGTCCTGCATCGCAGGCTGGGTCAGCTTCCCCCTGCTGTCTACTGCGCAGTCGGGGGTGCCATTGAGCAGGTGGCGGGTGTCCAGAAGCTCGCGCCTCGCTGGCTGGGTCGCTTGGGGCTGGAATGGGCCTGGCGCCTGGTTCTGCACCCCGGGAGGGTTGCCTACCGGGTATTTGTTGAACCGTGGAAGCTGGCTGCCCTGCTGATTCGGCGCCGTATCCAACCATCCAAGACCAGAGGCAAATAAATGACGTCCCAAGCTGTCGTGGTCGCTGTGGTAGTGACCTTCAACCGCCGTGATCTCCTCCAGACCACTTTGGAGGGCATCAGCGCAGGTACCCGGGTACCGGATGCGATCGTCGTCGTCGACAACGCTTCCACCGACGGAACCGCCGAATTCCTCAAGCAGTACCAAGGACCGGTGACAACCGACGTCGTCACATTGAACACCAACGTTGGCGGTGCAGGGGGATTCGTCGTCGGTATGGAACGTGCCGTTCTGGATCACAACGCGGACCACGTGTGGATCATGGATGACGACACGGAACCGCAGCCGGCCGCTCTGCGCGAAGCCCTCGAGGTGTCCGATGCCTACCGGCAGCAGACCGGGGAAGCCCCGGCATTCATAGCAAGCCGCGTTGTGTGGAGCGACGGACGGGACCACCCCATGAACAGAATGCGTCCCCGGATGGGCGCAAGCGACGACGCCCGTAGCGCCGCTGCCCGCATCGGGGCTACGCAGATCCGGAGTGCTTCCTTTGTGTCGGTGCTGATCCGTGCCGAAGAGATCAAACAGCACGGACTTCCGATCGCAGATTACTTCATCTGGAACGACGACCTCGAGTACACGGCCAGGATTTCCCGTCGGGGGATCGCTTTGACCACGAACGCGTCCGTGGCCAACCACCATACGAAAGTCTTCGGCGACGCAGGAGCAGATCCTGGGCCTCGCTTCTACTACGAGGTGCGGAACAAGCTCTGGGTTTACACCCGCTCGAACGCTTTGGCCCCTTGGGAAAAAGTCCTGTTCACGGGGGCTTCGCTCCGCAACTGGACGCGGACCATCGCTGCTTCGTCCAACCGCAGGGTACTGTTGGACGGGCTTTTCAAGGGCCTGCGGCACGCCTTGAGGGCTCCGCGTTCGAACGCGGAGGTACTGGACGGAATCTACTCTCTGCGCGACGTCCAGGAGCCCGCCCGGTAACACCCAAACATCCAGGTCGCAGCCAAAACAAGCTGCGGCCTTGCGGCTGCGTCACAGGGTGGTCACGGCCATTGGCATTAGTATCGTGACTAGAGTCCACAGAAATCCCGCAACATTCGGCACAGCCGGTGCAGGCATGGCGACGGAGTAGTTCCATTTATCCACTGACAGAATTCCACACCCTGAGCTGCCCTGAGTTGCCCCTCTCTGCAGCGCCCGGGCCGCGTGCCCTGGTCAAGGTGTCCGCAACGTCCAGCGGGCTGCTCCATGGAGTCGCCCCATGATCATGTATCTGCTGATGGCACTCACGGCCGCCGTTGTGGCCTACGCGGGAACATGGGGCGCCCGCGTCGTCGGAAACAAGCTTCGTTTGTACCAGCCCATCCGAAGCCGTGACATGCACTCCGCCTTGATCTCGAAGCTTGGCGGCCTGGGTATTTTCGTGGGTTTTTTCGCCGCACTTGTGGTGGCGTCCAACTCCTTCTTCGTCAAGGACATCTTCAGGCACAACGATGCTCCCTGGGGAATCCTGGCAGGTGCCGTGGTGATTGTGGCGGTGGGGGTCGCCGACGACATCCTGGATATCCGCTGGTGGATCAAACTCCTGGGCCAGGGCGCTGCCGCCTTCATCGTGGCCATTTGGGGCGTTCGGATGTCCGTAGTGCCGTTCATTCCCGAACCCATTTTCCTGGACTCCGAAGTAGTCCAGATAGTCCTTACCGCAGGTTTGATCGTGACCACGATGAATGCCGTCAACTTCATTGACGGGCTGGATGGCCTGGCGGCCGGCGTGGCCATCATCGGGGGAGGAGCGTTCTTCCTCACCGCCTACTGGGTCCACCGGAACAACCCCTCCACCGACAACTCGGACCTCGCAACCCTCCTGATGGCCATCCTGGTGGGCAGTTGCATTGGCTTCCTGCCCCACAACTGGTTCCCGGCGAAGATCTTCATGGGAGACTCCGGGGCGATGCTCATCGGACTCCTCATGGCCTCTGCTGGCGTCGTTGCCACGGGACAAATCGGTTCCGGCCTGTATGACCGCGCGAACGGCATCCCCACGATCGTTCCTATCCTGCTGCCGTTTGCCGTCCTATCCCTTCCCCTCCTGGATCTGGGCATGGCAGTTGTCCGGAGAACAGCGCGGGGGCAGTCTCCGTGGTCGGCTGACCGCGGGCACCTTCACCACAAGCTGGTGGACCTGGGCTACTCGCACCGCACCGCCGTCGTGATGTTGTACGTGTGGACCTGCATCCTGGCCTTCGGTGGCGTCGCCTTTGCCGTGTTCCCCTGGCAAATGGTGCTGATCATCGTCATCGCCGCCGCGCTGGTCATGGCTGTCGTGACGGCGTGGCCTTACATTCGCCGGACCAAGAACGACTCCGCTCTCTAAGTTTCAAGTTGCCGAGCTGGACTTTGGACGGGGCTGATCCTGACGGAACCCTCACCGCGCACCCCATTTCACCAACAGGGTCTGCAGCGTTCCCATTGTTTGACAACTTGTGACAAGCCTGTAACCATGGTGCAGTCAAGTCCATTGCAAATGATGTAAAAGTGATGTCAAGCGATGGGCATTCGGTGATCCTGCAACTCGGGATCGATATTTGGGGGAGTCAAAAGTATGGGACGATTTGCAAAGATTGCCGCTGTCGGGGCACTGGCCTTGGGTTCGGTGGCGTTGGCGCCTATGTCTGCTCAGGCCTCAGCCGGAACTGGAAGTGCCGTGGAAGCTCAGGCATCAACTACGGCTACGGCGTGTGGCTTTCTAGGCACCAGCTACTGGATCGCGGGTCAGACGTCGGCTTACAACCACTGCGGTTCGGGCAAGGTGCTTGTCCGGCTCGACTACAATGTTGGCAGCGACACGAGGTGCCTCAACCCGGGTGTGACCGACGGAATTACTAGTCCGTTGTGGAATCCGATCATTAATATTTATGCCATTGGATCCTGCTAGCCAGCAGGAGTCGATCAGGGTTGGAAGTACAAGAGGACCCGGTTTCAGCGCTAGCTGGAACCGGGTTCTTTTGCGTGATTTGAAGAGGTGGGAATCCCACACTCCGCGAGGGTAGGGCGTCCGCGCATTGAGTGCATGGCTGCGAAGACTGGCCTCTGTGAACATCTGGCGTGCGATGCGCGAGTCAGTCTCTTCGGCATCAGTTGGCTTGGCGTGTCAGCGGTGACCATTAGGTGGAAAACTGCTGGCATGGCCTGCACCTGTTCTATCTCGTGTAGAATTCAGGTGCAGTGCATTGCTGCACACTTCCCCTTTTACAGATGACGATAGGGATCTCCATGGCTTCAAACGCCGAGCCCGGGCCTGAGCCGGGCAATGGTCCTCTTGAAGCTTCCGGTGCCACGCCCTCGCTTTGGCTGCATCTTCTAAAGCTCAGCACCATTGTGGGATCGGCAGGTCTGCTCGTTGCTGCTGCCTTGGCCGCCCTCATGGACGGCCCAGCGGGTGCTCTGTCGGAGGTTCTTGGTGGACTGCTGGTGATGGTGTTCTTCGGCATCAGTCTGTTGGTGGGCCACTACGTAGGACGAAATAATCCCTCCGGGGCCATTGGCTTGTTCGTTGCTACATACTTCGTAAAGGTCGTCGGTTTCGCCGTAATACTTTTCGCGATCGGCAGACCTGAGTGGCTGCACTCGCGGTGGTTCGTGATCGGTGCCATTGTGACCGTGGTTATGTGGCAGGCTGCTGAGCTCTATGGCTTCAGCAAGGCGCGCCTTCAAACCTTCAACGACCCCAACTCCAGTGAAAGAACCGGCGATGTCTGAGCCAAAGCGATCCGGCCAAAGGGCCGGTCAAGAAGTGGGTAGCGGTGGTGCGGGCTACAACGATGGTATGGCCGTATTCAGCTATATAACTGGCGGAATCATCGTCTGGAGTTTGATAGGGTGGGGTCTGGATAATCTGTGGGGTACCCGCTGGATTGTGCTCGCAGGCGCTCTGCTTGGAGCTCTCGGAGGATTTTACTTGTCCTACATGCATGGCCTCACCGGCAGCAAAAAACGAACTGGTGGCGACCGTGCTGCCAGCGGCCCGTCCAAAGACGGTCCCAGCAATGCCAAATAATTTCACAAGGGAACCAGCAGGCCATGCTTCTGCAGGAACCCACCAAACGCCCAATGATGGACACTGCAGAGAGGAAACGCGTTGATCGCGCTTGCGCTCCCGGCCAAAGACTCAGGAGAGTTTGCCCCTCCTGGTATTAACGAAATGCATTTGCCGGCAATCCTGCCGTGGGGTGCGGCAGAAGGATTCTCGAAGCAGATGCTGCTGGTGATCCTTTCGGTCGTCATCATTGCTACCTTCTTTGTGATAGCTGCACGTAAGCAGCAGCTGGTTCCTGGCAAGCTGCAGTTCGCAGGCGAGATGGCCTACGGCTTCGTGAGGAACAGCATCGCCAAGGACATCATCGGTGGCAGGGACTTCATGAAGTACGTCCCGCTGCTGTTCAGTTTGTTCTTCTTCATCCTGGTGAACAACATTTACGGAGCAATTCCGTACATTCAGCTTCCTACCTTCTCTCACGTAGGCGGTACCTATGTGATGGCAGCCATCGTCTACATCACGTGGATTGCCATTGGCATCAAGAAGAACGGTCTGCGCTACTTCAAGTTGGCCACGGTTCCTTCTGGAGTTCCGGCATACATCCTGCCGCTGATCATTCCGATCGAGATCATCTCCAACTTCCTCGTCCGCCCCGTTACGCACAGCCTTCGTCTGTTCGCAACCATGCTGGCAGGACACCTGATCGTCATGATCGCTGGCGCGGGTATCGAATTCCTGATCTCCCAGGAGAACATCCTGCTCCAGGGCACATCGGTGTTGATCCTTGTCGGCGCGATTGCCATGTACATGCTGGAGGCGCTGATTATGGTGCTGCAGGCATACGTTTTTACGCTGTTGACGGCTATCTACATTGAAGGCGCGCTTCACGCCGATAGCCACTAGGCACCCTCAACTTCCCCCGCAGCGGGGATGAAGCAACCCAAACAACCTGCCACAGAGCTGGCATCTTGAAAGGAAGAAAAATGGAAGGCACTCTCAACCTCGTAGGTTACGGTCTGTCCGCAATCGGCGGTGGTATCGGTGTTGGCCTCGTGTTCGCCGCATACATCAACGGTGTTGCACGCCAGCCGGAAGCTCAGCGCGTCCTGCAGCCCATCGCGTTCTTGGGCCTCGCCCTGACTGAAGCCCTCGCCATTCTCGGCCTGGTCTTCGCGCTCGTTCTCTAGCCAGACTTCATAACGAGCGAACATCCAGAACCGAGTAGAAAACGACGGGTGAAATATGAATCAGCTGATCATCTCAGCCGCCACAGAGGGCGAAGAGGTCAGCCCCCTCACTCCCAACCTTTGGGAAATGGGCGTTGTCCTAATCAGCTTTGCCGTTCTCATGTTCATCGTGGTCAAGTTTGTTGTCCCGATGTTCGAGAAGACGTTCGCAGAGCGGGCGGAAGCCATCGAAGGCGGTATCGCCAAGGCTGAGAAGGCCCAGGCTGAGGCATCTGCTGCACTTGAAGAATACAAGCAGCAGCTCACCGACGCCCGGGCCGAGGCCAACCGCATCCGCGAAGAAGCACGCGCCGAAGGCGCCCAGATCCTCGCGGACCTGAAGGCCAAGGCTGCAGCGGAGTCTGCACGCATCACCGAGCAGGCACACGCCGCCATCGAATCGGAGCGCCAGGCAGCTGTTGTCTCGCTTCGTTCCGAGGTCGGCACCCTGGCCACCACCCTGGCCGGCCGCATCGTTGGTGAAGCACTCACCGACGACGAGCGCGCCGCCCGCGTCGTGGACCGCTTCCTGGCAGATCTGGAGACCCAGAGCGCAGGTGCAGCTAAATAATGGCAGGTATATCGAGCGAATCGCTGACCACAGCGCTGGCGCAGTTGGAAGCCAAGCTTCCCTTCGCTTCGCTGCAGTTGGCTAAGGACCTCTTCGGAATCCTGGGAACGGTGGACAGCTCGGCTGGCTTGCGCCGCGCCCTGACTGACCCGTCCCGTTCAGGAGACGAAAAGTCGGCGCTGGTCAAGCAGCTGGTTGGCGGAAAAGTCTCCGCTGATGCTGCTGAGATTGCAGGTGGATTGGCCGGCTCACGCTGGGCATCGGCCCGCGATATCGGCGATGCACTCGAGACGCTTGCCGCCACGGTGGTCATTGCCGTAGCTGAAAACAAGTCGGCCGTTTCTGCCTCCGGTATCACGGGGCTGGAAGAGCTGGAAAACGATCTGTTTGCCTTCAACCAGGCCGTCGCCTCCAGCCACGAAGTACAACGTGCTCTGTCTGAGCCGCAGGCATCGCCTGCGGCGAAGATTGCATTGGCCGAGAAGCTTGTTCCTGGCAGCAGCGAGGAAGCCAAGGTTCTCATCAGCCAGGCAGTTACGCAGCCGCGCGGTGTCAAGCCGAGCAAGCTCGTCGAGTCATTCGCCAAGCTTGCAGCCAAGCGTCAGCAGCGCTGGATTGCAACTGTCAGCGTTACCCGTCCGTTGACGGAAACGCAGGCCAGCCGTCTGCAGACCGGACTTGACGCCCTGTACAGCCGCGAACTGAAGGTCAACGTAAATGTTGACCCCGCACTGATCGGTGGAATCCGTGTCCAGGTAGGTGACGAAGTGCTCGACGCTTCGGTAGTTGCCCGCCTCAGCGAACTCCGCCGTCAGCTCGCTGGCTAGCGAAGACAAAGCACAACTTAACTGATATAAAACCCGGTCATCGTGAGCAACGATGATCACGAAAACAGGAGAGCAGGGACTGCAGATGGCCGAATTGACCATCAACGCCGACGACGTCCGTAATGCGTTGAACGAGTTCGCGGCGTCCTACGAACCCGGTAACGCAGAGCGCGTAGAGGTTGGTCGTGTGACCACCGCAAGTGACGGCATCGCCCGTGTTGAGGGTCTTCCCTCGGTCATGGCGAACGAGCTGCTTCGCTTCGAAGATGGCACGCTGGGCCTGGCCCAGAACCTTGACGTCCGCGAGATCGGTGTCATTATCCTCGGTGACTTCACCGGTATTGAAGAAGGCCAGGAAGTTCACCGCACCGGTGAAATCCTGTCCGTTCCGGTTGGCGATGCCTTCCTGGGTCGCGTTGTCGACCCCTTGGGCCAGCCGATCGACGACCTCGGCGAGATCAAGGCCGAGGCCACCCGTGCACTGGAACTCCAGGCTCCGGGCGTCACCGAACGCAAGTCGGTTCACGAACCGATGCAGACCGGCCTCAAGGCTATCGACGCCATGATCCCGATCGGCCGTGGCCAGCGTCAGCTGATCATCGGTGACCGCCAGACCGGTAAGACGGCCATCGCCGTCGACACCATCATCAACCAGAAGGCCAACTGGGCTTCCGGAGATGTCACCAAGCAGGTTCGCTGTGTCTACGTCGGTGTTGGCCAGAAGGCTTCCACCATCGCAGCCGTCCGCCAGACCCTCGAGGACCACGGCGCGCTGGAGTACACCACCATCGTGGCGTCCCCGGCGTCCGACCCTGCTGGCTTCAAGTACCTGGCGCCGTATGCAGGTTCGGCCATCGGCCAGCACTGGATGTACGGCGGCAAGCACGTTCTGGTGATCTTCGATGACCTGTCCAAGCAGGCCGAAGCCTACCGCGCCGTGTCCCTTCTGCTGCGTCGTCCGCCGGGACGCGAAGCATACCCGGGTGACGTTTTCTACTTGCACTCCCGTCTGCTGGAGCGTTGTGCCAAGCTCTCCGACGAGCTCGGTGCAGGTTCGATGACCGGTCTTCCGATCGTCGAGACTAAGGCAAACGACGTCTCCGCTTACATCCCGACCAACGTGATCTCCATTACCGATGGTCAGATCTTCCTCCAGTCGGACCTCTTCAACGCCAACCAGCGCCCCGCTGTTGACGTTGGTGTGTCCGTCTCCCGCGTTGGTGGCGCTGCACAGGTCAAGTCCATGAAGAAGGTCTCCGGTACCTTGAAGCTGGACCTGGCCCAGTACCGCGACATGCAGGCATTCGCCATGTTCGCCTCGGACCTGGATGCTGCTTCCCGTCAGCAGCTGACCCGTGGTGCACGCCTCATGGAACTGCTGAAGCAGGGCCAGTACTCGCCGTTCCCTGTCGAGAATCAGGTTGTTTCCATCTGGGCCGGCACCAACGGCTACTTGGACGACGTTCCGGTTGAGGACATCAGCCGCTTCGAGTCCGAGTTCCTGGAGCACCTCACGCACAAGTCCTCCATCCTGACCACGCTGGCACAGACCAACGTCCTGGATGACGACACCGCTGCAGCTTTGAAGGAAGCCATTGTGTCCTTCAAGAAGGGCTTCTTCGGCGAAGGCGACAACCACTTGGTTGGCGCTGGCCACGAAGAGCACGCAGCGATCTCCGGCGGCGACGTCGACCAGGAAAAGATCGTCAAGCAGAAGCGCTAGTTTCGATAACCTGCTCTGCCGGGGTCCGCAAGGGCCCCGGCAGGGCAGCGCATCGGGAACTTAGGAAAGGATAAGTATGGGAGCCCAGATTCGGGTCTACCGTCAGAAGATCAGCTCGACGACGTCGATGCGCAAGATCTTCAAGGCGATGGAACTGATCGCTACCTCGCGCATCGGTAAGGCCCGCGCCCGCGTAGCAGCTTCACTGCCTTACGCGAACGCGATTACCCGCGCCGTTTCTGCTGTCGCAACTCAGAGCGAAATCGACCACCCGCTGACCACCGAACCGGAGCAGATCCGCCGCGCCGCAGTCCTGATCGTTACATCGGACCGTGGCCTTGCAGGATCCTACTCGGCGAGCGTGCTCAAGCAGGCCGAAGGTCTCTTCGAGCTTCTTCACGCAGAAGGCAAGGAAGTCAAGGCGTACCTGGTTGGCCGCAAGGCTCAGGCGTACTTCGATTTCCGCAATCGGTCCTACGCCCGCGTATGGACCGGTGGCACGGACGCACCGGAATTCGAAACCGCGCAGGAAGTCGGAGCTGCACTTCTCGAAGACTTCTCCACGGATTTCGAAGAGGGTGGCGTGGATGAAATTCACGTTGTCTACACCCGCTTCAAGTCCATGGTGACGCAGGAACCGACGGTTATCCGTCTGCTTCCGCTGGAGGTCGTCGAAGAGGAAGCAACCTCGGAGTCCGAGCTGTTGCCGTTGTACGAGTTTGAACCGGAAACAGAGCAGGTGCTTGACGCACTGCTTCCGCGTTACATCGAGTCCCGCATCTTCGCAGCCATGCTGCAGGCAGCAGCTTCCGAGCTCGCAGCCCGCCAGCGTGCAATGAAGTCGGCCGGTGACAACGCGACGGATCTGATCAAGAAGTACACGCGCCTTCGCAACACGGCCCGCCAGGCCGAGATTACGCAGGAGCTTTCCGAAATCGTGGCCGGCGCCGACGCTCTCGCGTCCTAGCCTGCAACGGATTCGGCTCGAAGCCGCACCTGCAACAAACAGATAAACTTAACCCACGCCATCTACTGAGTGAAGTGAGAGAGATGACTGCCACTGCTACCGAACACGTAGCAACGGCCGGTGCCACCGGCCGCATTGCCCGTGTTATTGGTCCGGTTGTCGACGTCGAATTCCCGGCTGACGCAATCCCCTCGATTTACAACGCTCTGACCACCGAGATTACTCTCAACGGTCAGACCAAGACCATCACGTTCGAGACCTCCCAGCACCTGGGTGACAACCTCGTCCGCGCCATCTCCCTGCAGGCTACCGACGGACTCGTCCGCGGTACCACCGTCCAGGACTCCGGCGCTCCGATCTCCGTGCCCGTTGGCGACGGCGTCAAGGGCCACATCTTCAACGTACTCGGCAAGCCGCTGGACGTTGAAGAGTCCGAGATCAAGGCCGACGCTTACTGGCCGATCCACCGCAAGGCTCCGAGCTTTGCTTCCCTCGAGGGCTCCACGGAGATGCTCGAGACCGGCATCAAGGTCATCGACCTTCTCACCCCGTACATCAAGGGTGGAAAGATCGGCCTCTTCGGCGGCGCCGGCGTGGGCAAGACCGTTCTGATCCAGGAAATGATCACCCGTGTTGCCCGCAACTTCGGTGGTACTTCCGTATTCGCCGGTGTCGGCGAGCGTACCCGTGAAGGTAACGACCTCTGGGTTGAAATGGAAGAGGCCGGCGTCCTCAAGGACACCGCCCTTGTCTTCGGCCAGATGGATGAGCCGCCGGGAACGCGTCTGCGCGTGGCCCTGTCCGCGCTCACAATGGCGGAATACTTCCGCGATGTCCAGAACCAGGACGTGCTGCTCTTCATCGACAACATCTTCCGCTTCACGCAGGCAGGTTCGGAAGTTTCCACGCTGCTCGGCCGTATGCCGTCCGCCGTGGGCTACCAGCCGAACCTTGCTGATGAGATGGGTCTGCTCCAGGAGCGCATCACCTCCACCAAGGGTCACTCCATCACGTCGATGCAGGCCATCTACGTGCCGGCTGATGACTACACCGACCCGGCTCCGGCCACGACCTTCGCACACCTCGACGCGACCACGGAACTTTCCCGTGAAATCGCCTCCCGTGGTCTGTACCCGGCCGTTGACCCGCTGACGTCGACCTCCCGTATCCTGGATCCCCAGTACATCGGCAAGGACCACTACAACACGGCTGTCCGTGTTAAGCAGATCCTGCAGAAGAACAAGGAACTCCAGGACATCATCGCCATCCTCGGTGTTGACGAACTGTCGGAAGAGGACAAGATCGTCGTGTCGCGTGCACGCCGTATCCAGCAGTTCCTCTCCCAGAACACCTACACCGCCAAGCAGTTCACCGGCGTCGAAGGCTCCACCGTGTCCATCAAGGACACCGTCGAAGGCTTCACCGCCATCTGCGACGGCGAGCTGGACCACATCGCAGAGCAGGCGTTCTTCAACGTCGGCGGCCTGGATGACGTCGAGCGCAACTGGGCCAAGATCCAGGAACAGACCAAGTAGTATGGCTGAGCTCGAGGTTGAGATTGTCGCGGCGGACCACTTCGTGTGGTCCGGAGCGGCCAAGATGGTGAAGGCCCGCACCAGCGATGGTGAAATCGGAATCCTGCCGGGCCACTCGCCCCTTTTGGCCATCATGGCCGAGGGCGAGCTGGCAATCCAGCCGGTTTCCGGTGACCGGATCGCTGTAGTTGTTGACGGTGGGTTCTTCTCCGTGGACAACGATCGCGTGGTCATTGTTGCTGACAACGCCAAACTGGGCGAAGCGGCTACAGCGGGGATCCGATAGCACGACCTTGATGGACGATTCCCTCATTCCGTTCATCGCCTTGGCAACAGCGTTCACGTTGCTGATCATTTCACTGTGCCTTTTGGGGGTGCGCCGCTTCAATCTGCGGCGCGCCCTCGGCACGATCGACGCCTCCATTTGCACGGCTGGAAACAGCTGGCAGATGGGGGTTTGTCGTTATCAGGACAATGATCTCGAGTGGTTCCGCCTGATGTCGCTGAGTGTGGTGCCCAAACATAAGTTCAAACGCAGTTCACTGGAGCGCCTCGGGCGCCGCCAACCGACTGAGGACGAGCTCGTCAAAGTCCAGCCCGGGGTCGTAGTGGTTGAACTGCAGTACGAAGGCAACAAGTTCATGCTTGCGATGAACTTTGATGCCTATGCCGGGCTGTCCTCCTGGCTGGAGGCCGGGCCGGTTATCGGCGTCGGAACCTGGCGTTAGGCGTTATGGACTTCCTGTTGGACGTCAGCCTCGTCAGTGGCCCGTTTCTGTGGTTCAGCATCGTTTGCGGCGTGGCAGGGGCAGCCTACCTGCTGTGGCGGCGGAAGCGGTCCTGGTTTTTGCTTGTTCCCGCCTCCCTGTTGGCTTCCATCGGCCTGGTGACTTTGGTCCACTGGATCCTCGTGGACGTGCTGGCCGCGTTTTCAGAGAACCTCCCGTTCGAGACGGTGGCCTGGTCCGTCCCGGCAGTTGCGGCCGTCCTGCTCTGTACCGCACGTTTTCCGCGTAATTCCTGGAAGGGTCGCGGGTTCAGTACCCTGGCGATGCTTGGGGTCATCTTGCTCAGCGCTGTCCAAGTCAATCTGTATTTCGGGTTGAACAATACGGTGGCCGACCTCCTGGGCACCGCTGTTGCACGCATCCAACCGCTGGAGCAGAGCCTCAAGCGTTCTCCCGGTTCCACGCCCGGTCCCTTGGCTTCGGCATGGAAGGCACCTGAGTCCATGCCGTCCAACGGCATTCTGCGTAAGGCCGCGATTCCCGGATCTGTGTCGGGCTTCAGTGCCCGCGAAGCGTATATCTACTTTCCGCCGGCATATCAGACCACCCCACGGCCTGTCCTTCCCGTGCTGGTCCTTTTTTCCGGTCAACCCGGTGGCCCTGCGGACTGGTTGACGGGCGGTCAGCTGCGGGCACAAATGGACCGGTTCGCTGAAGCCCATCAGGGCATTTCACCGGTAACCGTGGTGGTGGATCCCAACGGGTCCGGCAGCGCCAACACCATGTGCATGGACAGCCGGATAGCCCCTGCAGACACATACCTTTCGAAGGACGTTCCAGCCTGGATTTCCGAGAACCTTGACGTTTCCACGGACCACAAGCAGTGGGCTGTGGGCGGATTCTCCTTCGGCGGGACGTGTGCGCTGCAAATGGGCACGGCACACCCGGACATTTTTCCATCGGTACTGGCTTTCTCGGCGGAGCGTGAGCCTGCCCTCGCCAAGGACCGCAACAAGACCATTGCGGACTCGTTCGACGGCGACGTCGCGGCTTTTGAATCCCGGACGCCTTTGGCGTTGATGGGGGAGCGCACCTTTGCCGGCAGCGGTGTGTACTTCGCCGCCGGCGCAACGGACAACGAGTTCACCAATTACATGCACGAACTGGCCCAAAGTGCCGCAAGCGCCGGTTTCCAAACCGAAGAGCACACCATCCGGAACGCTGGTCATTCCTGGGACGCCGTAGTGCGCGGAATGCCGGGTGGCCTGGACTTCCTCGCCACGCGTTGGGGGCTGCGCAAGTGAGCCTTGCTGTCAGAGGGGTCATCTTGCCTGCATTGCGGCAGGCCGCGCAGCACGTCCGGCGCACCCCTTTCACCGTCGGCGTCCTGGCGCTGTTTGTGGCGCTATCCATCATCTCCGGCAGCTTCGTCACGGGGCCTCCGGACACCTGGCTGCGGGTGGCAGGCGTCAGCCTGGCTGGTCTCAAATCGGGTGAGTGGTGGTCGATTTGGACCTCGCTCTTCTTCACGACCAACCCCTTGGCTTACGTCACTGCTGTCCTGATGATCGTCTTCCTTCTAGGGCTTGCCGAACGGCGCTTCGGCTCGTTCAAGACCGCGGCTGTATTTTTCGGCAGCCAGTTTGCCAGTGTGTCGGCATTTCTGTTGGTCACGCAGGTCGCGCAAGCCTTCGACGACGATTGGCTGGCCCGGATGGCCGAAACCCGGCTGATCGGACCCTATGCAGCAGTCCTGTCCACGTGTTTGGCGGCCAGCGCGCTCCTTCCCATGCTGTGGCAACGACGCCTGCGGACAGTGGTGCTGTCAATTTCCTTGCTCCTTGTGTTGTACGTGGGCCACGCGGAAACGGTGGTGGGCTTCCTCGGAGCCTTGATCGGTTTGGCGGCGGGCTGGTGGACCCAAAGCAGCCAGGGGCATCTCCACCTGCACAGGTCCACAGGCAGGGAAGTCCGGAACCTGCTGTCCCTGACGATGGCAATTTTTGCGGTGGGTCCTATCGTGACCGCGGCTGCGAAAAGCCCTTCGGGTCCGTTGGCCTTGCTCCGGGATGTCATCCTCAATCCGATACCTACACTGGGCCAGCTTGAGAGCAACTGCGGGGGCAGCATCGATGTCTCCTGTTTGGAGCTGGGACGCCAAGGCTACACAGGTCCCTTCGGACTGGCGTTGGCCGTGGTGCCTGTGGTGCTCCTGCTGATCTGCGCTGACGGGATGAGGCGCGGACGCCGTCTCGCGCTGGGCATCGCGGTAGGCGTGCAGGTGCTCGTGGTTGTGCTTTCGGCCATCTACCTGGGACTTTTTGCCACCATCCCAAGGCCACAGGGCCGTCCGCATTCAGGGATGATGAGCTCGGCCGTAGTGCACCTCATCCCGCTGGTACTGGTGCCCCTGATTCTCGCTGTGCTGTTGTTCGCCTATCGGGGACACTTCCGTGTTGTCTCCGCGCACCGTCTCCGGCGCAGGGTGTTCTGGTCTGTTGGCCTGACCGGCGCCGGGCTTGGTCTCGCCTATTGCATCGTGTGGTTTTCCTCCGGGGGCATGTCACGGGACGGTGGCCTCCTCGGCTTGGCTTCGGAGCTTGCCAGGCAATATCTTCCTGTTCCGCTTCCGGGGGCTTACCGGAAGGTCTTCGCCGAGCGTGACGTGCTGGAAGTGTTCCTGTTCTCCTATTCCGGCACTGTCTTCTGGCTGGTCGCGCTGGTTGGGGTATGGGTCCTTTTCATCCGAGGGAACCATACGGGAGGCCGTGACCACGAGGCGCGTTGGCAGGCCCGTCACCTAGTGAAGTCCGGGGGCGACTCATTGTCGTGGATGGCGCTGTGGGAGCCGAACAAGTACTGGTTCGCACCGGACGGGACCGGGGGAGTGGCCTACCAGCAACACGGGCACGTGGCCCTGACGATGGCCGGTCCTTTCGGGCCGGCCGGGAAGCATGTGGAAACAGCCGGCGGCTTCCTGGAGTACTGCTCGCAGCATGCTCTGATCCCCTGCCTTTATTCCTGCACCGATGAGCTGTGGCCCATGCTGGAGGCACGGGGCTTCCGCCGGGTGGCGGTCGCCCAGGAAACCCGGTTGCGGATCAGGGGCCTGGAATTCCGCGGCAAGGAATGGCAGAACGTCCGGACCTCCCTGAACCGAGCGGCGAAGTTGGGCATTTCGGCACGCTGGAGCAGGTTCTCTGAGCTGCCCAATGGCATACGCACGCAGATCAGTGAGGTGTCCGAGGAATGGGCGGCCCAAAAGAAGATCCCGGAAATGGGCTTCACATTGGGAGGCCTGGATGAGCTCGAGGACGATGAGGTCCTCTGCGGCGTAGCGGTGGATGACGCCGGCCATGTCCATGGCGTAACCAGTTGGCTGCCGGTTTTCGAAGACGGGAAGATCGTCAGCTGGACTCTGGACTTCATGCGACGGCGCGGCGATGCCTTCCCCGGGGTGATGGAATTCCTCATCGCCTCGGCTGTCCTCCACTTGCGCGATTCAGTGGAAGTCATCTCCCTGTCGGGCTCGCCGCTTGCCCGGGAAAAGGGTGAGATCGAACAGCAGGCCAAAGGCCTGGCGGGTCTGCTGGATGTCGTGGGTCAGGCATTGGAGCCCGTTTATGGGTTTCGGTCCCTTGCGTCCTTTAAGTCACGATTCCAACCTGAGTACCGGACGCTGTACATGTATTACCAGGACCCGCTGCACCTGCCGGCAATGGGACGGGCACTCAGCCGGGCATACCTTCCCGGGCTGTCGGTTCGACATTCCGCCAGGCTGCTCCGGACATTGGTTGGTTGAATTGTCAATCCTTTTATCGTTGCCCTTTCTTCGCTTTCTTCACGTTTAGTAACAGTCACTGTCGTAATGGGACCCCGCGGCGGGCTATTGAACTGCCTTATGCCGTTGAACCCGGATTTAAACAGGTTGGCCCCGGCTCGAAAGCCAGGGCCAACCTGTTTGTCGTTTCTGCGGGAAGCAGAAATCAACGGTTAAGACTAGACGACGGTAACGCCGGTGGCCTGGGGGCCCTTGGCGCCCTGGCCGATCTCGAACTGAACGCGCTGGTTCTCATCGAGGGTCTTGAAACCACCGGTCTGGATCTCGGAGTAGTGAACGAAAACGTCCCCATCCGAGTCGTCCGGGGTGATGAAGCCGAAGCCCTTTTCAGCGTTGAACCACTTTACGGTTCCCAGTGCCATGTATATCTCCTCATTATGGAACTTCAGTCCGATACACTTCGTACCGGCCTTGTTACTCCGCGAGAAGACCTGAATTCCTCCCAGGCGGACCTGGTCGGATTCGCAGGAGCTTCACGCTCGCAACTCGTCTTGCGAGCATGAAAACCACCTACACAAAGACTGCTACAACACTTTCATGTGCTCTGCCGGAGGTCAACGGTCTTTAGGCGTATTTGAGAAAAATTTAGGTAAAAAGAAGGTAACGCATGGTTGCCTGCAATTACCCCTGACTTCTCTAAGACAACCATTGCCCGTTGCGCATCACACGGGTCAGTTCAAGGTCCTCATTGGTGACAACAACATCGGCACGCAGTCCGCGCCGCAGCCCGCCAATTTCATCCGAAAGGCCCAGGACCGCGGCCGGCACTGCGGTGGCGGAACAGACGACATCAGGAAGGGCGACGCCGGCGGCCACCGTTTTGCGGACAACGTCCAGGAGCGTAGCGGTGCCCCCCGCGATCGAACCGGTGGCATCGAGCGTGGCTACGCCGCTGCTGACCGTGACCGGGGACGGGCCAAGCATGTAGCTGCCGTCGGAAAGGCCGGCCGCCGCCATGGAGTCGGTCACCAGGACAACGTTGGCCGCACCGACCAGCTCGAAGACGGTGGCCACCATGCTGGGGGCCAGATGCGTCCCATCGGCGATCAGTTCGACCACGGCTTTGCCCTCCTGCGCCATGCGAAGGCACGCAGCCACGGGTCCTGGCGCGCGGTGATGCATCGGAGGCATCCCATTGAAAAGGTGGGTGACGGTCGGGAGTGAACTCACGCCGTCGAAACCTGCCGACTCAAGCCCTTCGCGGGCGGCGGCCAACGACGCCGTGGCGGTGGCGTCGTCACAGTCCGTATGCCCCAAGGAAGGCGTCACGCCATGGGAAGTCATGAGGTCCACCAGTGCGGCCGCGCCGGGGAGTTCCGGGGCGTATGTCATGGTGGCGAGCTTGCCGGCCGCAGCGGCCACCAACTCATCCATGAGTTCCAGGTCGGGCTCGAGCAGGTAGTCCGGGTTCTGGGCTCCGCAGCGAGCGTGGGAGAGGAATGGACCCTCGAGATGGATTCCGGCGACCAACCCTTCCTCTGCGAGCTTCACGAAAAGCTCGATGCCACGCAGGAGGTCCTCCCGTGGAGCGGTGACCATGCTGGCAAGGAACGTGGTGGTTCCCGAACGGTGCAGGAACTCGATGGCCTTGCGGGCCGCAACTTCCTCGCCGCTCGGAAAGTCGCCGCCGTTGCCGCCGTGGCAGTGGACGTCAACCAGTCCGGGAATGAGGTAGCTGCCGCTGGGAACTCCCAGGCGGATGGCCCCTTCGAAACCTTCGAAGGCTTCCTGGTCAAAGGCATCAGCAGGGCCGGCGTAGGCAATCCGGTCCCCGTCGATGGCCAGCAGGCCGTCTTCCACCACCTCGCCGTCGCTGACCAGCGTTCCTTTGATGATCTGGTGGCTTGGCGCGGACGATGTGGCAAAACGGGTTGCGGCAGTCATGTTCCGATTCTAGTGGCCCTGGGCACACTCAGCCCGAGGCGTCCTCAGAAGAGGCGGGACTCGCTGTCATCCACACCGCGCATGGCGTCATAATCGAGCGTCACGCAATCGATGCCGCGGTCATTGGCGAGGACTTTCGCCTGCGGCTTGATCTGCTGGGCGGCGAAAATGCCACGGACCGGTGCCAGCAAAGGATCCCGGTTGAGCAATTCCAGGTACCGGGTGAGCTGCTCAACGCCGTCGATGTCGCCGCGGCGTTTGAGTTCGACGGCGACTGTGGCGCCGGAGGCGTCGCGGGCCAGGATGTCCACGGGGCCGATCGCCGTGAAGTATTCGCGGCGGATCAGCGAGTAACCGGCACCGAGGGTCTCGATCTGTTCGGCCAGGAGGCGCTGCAGGTCCGCTTCGACTCCATCCTTGATCAGTCCCGGGTCGGTGCCCAGGTCATGAGAGGTGTCGTGGAGTTGTTCGTAGATATTGATGATGAGGCGGTCATCGGTCTTGGCTGACTGCACCGTCCATTGCTCCACTACTCCCTCTTCCACCTCGGTTTCCTCGGGGGTGGTCACCCGCAGTGTGGCAGGCGGGCTCATCCAGTTCAGCGGCTTGTAGGAGCCGCCGTCGGAGTGCACCAGCACCGAGCCGTCCGCCTTGACCAGCAACAGCCGGGTGGCGAGGGGGAGGTGGGCCTTCAGGCGGCCAACGTAATCAACAGAACAACGGGCTATGACGAGTCGCACCCGCCCCACATTACCGCGTATGCCCGGTTGTCTGGGGCAGAATGGAGGTATGCCCCGCTCCAACCGTCCCCGCCGCAACGCGTCCGGCCCACGTCCCGGCAGTGGTGGAGGCAAATGGGCGGAACCGGTGCCGGAGCTCGATCTTGAGCGGGCCAGGGCGGGGATCGCCCGGCGCGAAAGTGCTCCGGATGGTGACTGGATGGTGCGGACCATGACGGCCAGGAAGGCGGAAAAGCAGTACATCTGCCCGGGTTGTTCAACGGCGATCCTGCCGGGAATCGCCCACCTGGTGGTGTGGTCCGACAACCACCTCTTCGGCCAGGCCGCGGGGTTGGCTGAGCGCCGCCACTGGCACACCAATTGCTGGACTACCCGGACGTACCGCTACCGCTGATGCGCTTAGGCTTGGATGCATGACTTTCGATCCCGCCTCGTTCGTTTTCACCCCACAGGACGCGCCATCGGAGATCCGTGCCTCAACGGTTCTTCCCGCCAAACGCGAGAATGTGGCATTCACCACCGAGGACGGCAAGGTCCTGCTGGGCGAGCTCGCCCTGCCGGAATCAGGGGAGATCACGGCCACGCTGATAACGCTGCATCCGTTGCCGACGCACGGTGGCTTCATGGATTCCCACGTCTACCGCAAGGCTTCCTACAGGCTTCCTGCCTTGGCTGGCGTCGCGGTGCTTCGCTTCAACACCCGTGGCACATCATCTCCGCGCGGGACAAGTGAGGGACAGTTCGAAGAAGGCGTAGGTGAGCGGTACGACGTCGAGGCGGCTGTGCGTTTCGCCGTCGAACGCGGCCTGCCGAACCGCTGGCTGGTGGGGTGGTCTTTCGGGACGGAACTGGCGCTGATGTATGGAGCGGTGGAGCCGGTGGCAAGCCGGATCGAAGGCGCGGTTCTGTTGTCCCCGCCGCTGCATCGGGCCACGGATGTGCACCTCAAGGAATGGGCGGAGTCCGGCAAGCCGCTGACGGTTCTGGTGCCTGAGCATGATGACTACCTGCAGCCGGAAGAGGCTGCCGGCCGGTTCAGCCTGGTGCCGCAGGCCCGGGTTGTTGGCGTCGACGGAGCCAAGCACCTTTGGGTGGGCGAAAAGTACGCGGCGCGCGTCCTTGATGAGATCGTCGACGACGTCACGCCGGCGGGTGCCGGCGCACAGGGACTGCCGCGTGAGTGGGCGGGGTCGGTGGCCAATGCCTGATCTGGTGGCCAATGCCTGATCCGGTGGCGAGTGCCTGATCCGGCTGGTTCGTGGCGAACATCCCGGACATGAAGAAGCCCCTGAACCAAACGGTTCAGGGGCTTCTTCATGGGCACATCAGGACCGTCAGTGCCGGTCCTGGCGGACAATGAAGACTTCCTTGATGAGCAGCATGATGGCGGCCGCGGTGGGAATGGCAATCAGTGCGCCCAGGACGCCCAGCAAACTGCCGCCGGCAATAACGGAGATGACGGCCACCGCGCCCGGCACTGCGACTGCGCGCTGCATGATGCGCGGCGAGATGAAGTAGGCCTCGAACTGGAGGTAGGCGAAATAGGCGATCGCGTAGACAACGGCCGTCTGCCACCCTGCGGTGAGGGCCACGAGGATTACAACGACGGCGGCGATCATGCCGCCCACGAGCGGGATAAAGGCGAGCAGCGCCACGACGAATGCCAGCAGGACGCTGAAGGGAATCCCCAGGATGGTCATCACGATGAAGGCGAAGATGGCGTTCAAGAGGGCGACGCAAGCCTGGCCGATCACGTAGTTGCCCACGGAATCCGTGATGGCTTCAGACAACGCTTCCACGCGTGGGCGGCGGGAACGGGGTGCCAGCCGGTAAGCCCACTTCTTCATGGAGGGCAGGGCTGCCAGGAAGTACAGGCTCAGGACCAGGACGATGAGGGAACCGAAGAGGCCGTTAGCCACGGTTGAACCGAAACCAACAACACCGCCAAAGATGCCGCCCATGGCTTCGGGGTCCTTGACGAACTTGTCCAGTTCGGTGGTGATCCGGTCGCGAACGCCGAACTGGCTGTCCACGTTGCGGAAGAAGTCCGAGTCGAGGAAGCCGCGGATCCAATCCGGGGCCTGCCGCACGATTTCGGACACCTGCTCAACGATGGTGGGAATCAGGGTCGCAAAGAAACCGGCAACAGCAAGTACCAGGGCGGAGACAGAGATGAGGATGCCTGCCGGGCGCGGTACTTTGTGGGACTCCAGCCAGCGCACCACGGGGTCAAGGCCCAACGCAATGAAGAGGGCGGCCACGATCCACAGGATCAGCTGGGTGGTGTTGCTTGCGATATAGAACACCGCAAGGGCGACTCCCACGCCAGCCGTTCCCATGAAACCGACGTAAAGAGGGTGCTGCGACGACATCCGGGGGCCGGGCGCGCCAAAGCCGTGATCGTCTTCCGGGCGGAAGCCGTCCTGATCGCCCGTTCCGTCGTCTTCCGGCGGCATCTCGAAGCGGACACGGGTGCGCGCGCCGGGGATGGGCTGCCTGAGCCTGCGGCTGATGGCGGCGAGCCGCCCGGTCCGGACGGGAACCGAGGCTGACGGCGCGTCCGATGACGCGTTCACCGCGGCTGACCCGGGCTCATCGTCGGGACGGGACTCCATGTGGTCTTTCACGCGCTTGTACAGCCTTTTCGTTGGTGGTACAGGGTCAATTCAGGCAGTTATGGGCCCGGATGTCATGATCATCGCCACACTATCAGGACCGCGGAATCGGGCCACAGCGGCGCCACGGCAGGCTTTTTCGGGTGTCGCCGGGATCACCCCGATCTGACTCCTTGATAACAAAACGGTTACCCTTGAAGTTCAACGACCGCTGATGATAGGTGATCCTGTGCGTTTGAAGACTGCAGCCTTGCTGGTGCTGCTGGGCCTGCTGACGATGTTGGCCGGCATTGGCCAGCTGACTTTCTGGGCCCCCGCTGAGACGGTGACGGCTTCGGTTCCCAGTGATACCAAAGCTGCCCCGCTGACCGTGATCGATCAAAAACTCATTGACCTGCATGAGGGGCCGGTGAAGATCAAGATCCAGGGTGAAGGCAACTACATGATTGCCACTGGCCGCCCCGACGACGTCAACGCCTGGGTAGGTAAGACCGCCCACACCACGCTGACCGGCGTCTCGGCAGACCAGAAGTCACTCGAAGCGACATCCGCCGATGGTGAGGCCACTGCGCCGTCCCCGGCAGGTTCCGATCTCTGGGTCAGCACTGAAGACGCGAGCGGCGATTACGAATACACGTGGAACCCGCCCGCTGACGGCGAGTGGTCCTTGCTGGTGGCTGCCGACGGAACCAAGCCTGCCCCGTCTGCCATCTCCATGACCTTCCCGAACAAGGAAACCACCCCCTGGGCTGTGCCCCTGATTGTTCTGGGCATCATCATCATCCTGGTTGGCGCGGCGCTGCCGTTCATTGCCAAGGCTCTGGGCAGTCGTCGTAAATACGGCGAAGGAGACGGGCCGCAGGGTGGCGAAGCAACCACCACCCTGCCCGTACAGTCGCCCACCGGCGATGAGGCCCGCCGTCGTTCTGGTGGAGTCGAAGGTCCGGCGTTGCGCGTCACTGCCGTCGCAGCCGCCTTGGCCGCCGTCATGGTCGGCGGGTCCGCTGTGGCCGCCCAAGCCACCACCTCACCGAATGCCACCTCCACCGCGTCGGCTTCCTCACCAGCTGAGGGCGACGGCGGAACACCGGTGATGCTCGAATCGCAGCTCCAGCGCATCCTGGAGCAGGTAGCCAGCACTGTGGACGCAGCCGATGCCGCGAAGGATGCTGCCAAGCTGGCCCCGCGCGTCGACAAAATGGAACTCCAGATCCGCACCCAGAACTACAAGATCCGGTCCACCGTTTCGGCGTATGAACCGCGCATGCCTGTCCGGGCCACCAAGCTCGAGAGCAGCGTCATCAGCACCAAGAAGGACTGGCCCAGGACCGTATATGCCCTGACCCAGGGTGAAGGAAACGTCGTTCCGCAGGTCCTCACGCTCGTTCAGCTTTCTCCGCGTGAGAACTACAAGCTGTGGGGCACCGCGCCACTCCAGCCGGGCACCAACTTCCCGTCCTTCCCGGTGGCCCGCAAGGGCACTACGCCAGTGCCTGCCAGCGACAGCACCGGCCTGGCCTACAGCGGCAACCAGGCGTTGGAAATCCTGAGTGAGATGCTGACGAACCCGGATTCGCCAAACCGGAGCAAGCTCGCCGATGGCCAGTCGTCCCCGTATATCGCCGGGGCCCTTGCCTACCAGGCGGACACCGTGAAGAACGGCACCAGCGCCAACTTCAAGTTCACCCACACTCCGGTGCCAAACCAGACTGTGGTGCTGAAGACCGCTGACGGGGGAGCATTGGTAGTGGGACGCCTGGACTTCGCGTTCGAGGGAACTCCCAAGGCGGCGGGCGACAAGCTCCTGCTTGAGGACGACTCCGCCGTATTCGCCGGTGGCAAGGAAACCACCACCGGCATGGTCCTGAACTTCGCCGAGTCCGTGGCCGTGTACATCCCGCCTGCGGGATCATCCGATCCCATGAAGCTCGTGGCCGCTACCCGCGGTCTGGTTGGAGCCAGCTTCAAGTAGCCCGACCAGCAGGTAGGCAGCGGCTAGAGTGGACGGTATGAGTTCGCCCGGATACCGACCCACTCCAGCCGCTGCCAGCCAGCTCAACCTGCGCGGCGCCGTCGACCTCTCGTCGTTGCGCCGCCCGACCCCGCCACAGGGGCCTCCTGCCCCCGCGGACGGCGAGACACCCCAAGGGGGTGAGACCGGCAAATCCCCGCTCCGTGTGGATGCAACAGAAACAAACTTCCAGGATCTGGTGCAATTGTCCGCCCAGATTCCCGTACTGTTCCTTCTCTGGTCCCGGTACGCCCCAGAATCGCCCGCTGTCCTGGACACTGCCCAGCAGGTCGTTGAAAGCTATGGCGGACGGCTGGTGCTTGCCGCCGCCGACGTAGATGCCTTCCCTCAACTGGCCCAGGCCTTCCAGGTAGATGCCGTCCCGACCGCCGTCGCCGTGATCAAAGGCCAGCCTGTTCCGTTGTTCCAAGGCCCGGCGGATGACGCGCAGATCCGGAACCTCGTCGATGAACTGCTCAAAGTGGCGGCCGCGAATGGTGTCACCGGAAGCATCGGCGACGCCGCGCAGGCTGACGATGCCGAACCCGCACCGCTCCCGCCGCTGCACCAGACCGCCGTCGATGCCATCGAAGCCGGTGACTACGACGCCGCCGTAGCGGCCTACAAGCAGGCGCTCCTTGAACAGCCGGCTGATGCTGAGGCAAAAGCGGGCCTGGCACAGGTTGAGTTGATGGCAAGGCTGGAGAAACTCACGGCCCCCGAGGCAGAAGCCCTCCGCAACCGTGCCGCCCAGGAGCCCGATGATGTCGAGGCGCAACTGGGCGTCGCTGACCTTGACATCTCAGGTGGCCACATCGAGGACGGCTTCAACCGGATCATCAGCTTCATCGGCAGGAACTTCGGTCCCGAGCGGGAGACTGCCCGTCTGCGGCTCTTGGAGCTCTTCGAGGTTGTGGGAATAAAGGACGACCGCGTGGCCAAGGCCCGGCAGGGATTGGCGAGGGTCCTCTTCTAGTGGGATCGGCGCTGTTTTCTCCGCTCACCTTGCGTTCGCTGACCATCCCGCACCGGGGTTGGGTCTCGCCGATGTGCCAGTACAGCTGCCATCCGGAGACTGGTGAGGGGGTTCCGAACGACTGGCACCTGATGCACTTGGGTTCCTTCGCCGCCGGAGGCGCTGCGCTGATCATGAGTGAGGCGGCGGCTGTCAACCCGGTGGGCAGGATCAGCCCGTTGGATGCCGGCCTCTATTCGGATGAACAGGCTGCCGCTTGGGAACGGATCGTGCAGTTCGTGCACAGGCACGGCGCCGTGGACTGCAGGATCGGTGCCCAGCTGGCCCACGCAGGGCGGAAGGCCTCCACTTACTGGCCGTTCGCGGAACGTTCCGGTTCGGTCCCGGCGGACGACGGCGGCTGGTCGACAGTCGGTCCAACGAACCAGGCCTATGACGGCTATGCGGCGCCGGCGGCCATGAGCGAAGAGGACATCCAGGGTGTCGTGTCCGACTTTGCCGCAGCGGCCGCCCGGGCTGTGGCCGTTGGCTTCGACACTGTCGAAATCCACGGCGCCCATGGGTATCTTCTGCATCAGTTCCAGAGTCCGCTCATCAACACCCGTACGGACCGCTGGGGTGGAAACGAGGAGGGCCGGAACCGGCTCATGCTCACAGTGGTGGAGGCTGTCCGGGAAGTCATCCCCGATTCGATGCCTCTTCTCCTGCGCATCTCGGCCTCCGACTGGGCCGACGGCGGCGTGGAGGTGGGAGACTCGACCAGGCTGGCACGCGCTGCGGCAGAACGGGGCGTTGACCTGGTGGATGTCTCCAGCGGAGGGGCGGTTGCGCATCAGAAGATCCGCGCGGTACCCGGCTACCAGGCCGGGTTCGCCGAGCAGGTAAAGCGCGACGCCGGTGTGCCCACCGCCGCGGTGGGGCTGCTGACAAGTCCAACCCAAGTGGAGGACATCGTGGCCAACGGCAGGGCTGATGCCGTATTCATGGCGCGTGCGGCGCTCCGCGATCCGCATTGGTGGCTCCGGGCTGCCTACGGGCTTGGCTACGATCTGCCCTGGGTTCCGCAGTACCAGCGGGCCGTGCCCCGCCACGGCTTCTAGAACCCCGGCGCGCCTCTGCCCACGAGGTTAGGCTGGTCACATGACGGAACCACGCCATGAATCCATGCCCATATCCACGCCCGCCCAGGCATCCGAGTCCCCGCCCGCGGCTTCCACGCCCGACGCCGCTGCATCAACGCGGCCGGCGCAACCGCCGCAGACACCAGGTGAGCCGCCCTTGGCTGCCCTGTCCATCAGGGGGCTGGCCAAGAGATTCGGCGAGAAGATCGCCGTCGACGGAGTCAGTCTGGAAGTACCCGCGGGCTCGTTCTACGGAATGGTCGGACCCAATGGGGCCGGCAAGACCACCACGCTGTCCATGGCCACAGGCTTGCTGCGTCCTGACTTCGGCACCGCATTGGTCCACGGAGTCGATGTCTGGGCCCAACCACTGGCCGCCAAGAAGCTCATGGGCGTCCTGCCCGATGGCGTCCGCCTGTTCGACCGCCTGACCGGCGAACAATTGGTCACATATTCCGGCCTCCTGCGGGGCATGGATCGTGACGTAGTGGGCACGAGGGTTTCGGAGCTGTTGGCGGCCCTTGACCTCGAAGCCGATGCCGGCTCCCTTGTGGTCGACTACTCGGCCGGCATGACCAAGAAGATTGCCTTGGCATCGGCGCTGATCCATGCGCCGCGGCTGCTGGTGCTGGACGAGCCGTTCGAGTCGGTGGATCCGGTGTCGGCGGCCAACATCCGGGGCATCCTGGAAAGCTATGTAGCGTCCGGGGGCACTGTCATCGTCTCGAGCCACGTGATGGATCTCGTGCAGCGCATGTGCAGCCACGTCGCGGTAGTTGCCGGTGGCCGGGTCCTGGCCGCAGGCTCTGTTGATGAAGTCCGCAACGGTTCGACCCTGGAGGAACGCTTCGTCCAGTTGGTAGGCGGCGGACACCGGACGGAGGGGCTGGAATGGTTGCGCACCTTCTAAGCCTGAAGTGGCGCCTGCTTCTTAACGGGTTCAAGCGGAGCCCATGGCAGTTGGTCGGTATGGCGTTGGGATTGCTCTACGCCTTGGGAATGCTGGTCCTCCTTGTTGGAGGCCTTATAGCGCTGCGGTGGGCCGATCCGGAGATCGCCCACACCGTGGTGGTATTGGGTGGAGTGGCCACTGTCCTGGGCTGGGCGATCATCCCTCTGGTAGCGTCCGCAGCCGACATGACACTGGATCCCGCACGTTTCACCACGTTCGCGATCCCGTCCCGGCAGCTCCTGACCGGTTTGGCTCTTGCTGGATTCATTGGCATCCCCGGCCTGGCAACGTTGATTGCGGCCCTGGGAACGGTAGGGACCTGGTGGCGGAGCGCTCCGTCTGTGGTGGGCGCCTTGCTGGGTGCCGTCCTGGGAGCGCTGACCTGCATCGTGTTGTCAAAGGTGGTGACTACGGCTACCGCCGGCCTTTCGGCCTCACGGCGGTTCAAGGACATCAGCAGCATCATCGTTTTCATCCCCCTGGTCCTGCTGGGACCCATCATGATGGGAATCGTGGAGGGTGTCCGCAACACTTCGGATTACCTTCCCGGGCTCGCCCGTACCCTGTCGTGGACACCCCTCGGTGCAGCGTGGTCGCTCGGCGGGGACCTCGAAGCAGGGGAGTGGGCAGCTGCCGGACTGAAGGTTTTGATTGCGTTGGCCACCATCGGCGCACTGCTGCTGTGCTGGCACTTGCTTCTTCGGCGCGCGCTGGTGACTCCCAGCTACTCGGGAGGCTCAGCCCGGAAGGGCGGGAAGCTTGGTCTCTTCGGCACGCTTCCCGGCACTCCTACGGGTGCGGTTATGGCGCGTGCCTTGGTCTATTGGATGAAGGATCCGAGGTATGCGGCATCGTTGGTCATCGTTCCGCTGTTCCCCGTCCTCTTCTTCTTCGGCAGTTCGCAGAGCGGCAGCTACGGGTTGTTCATGATTCTTGGACCGTTGACGGCTTTTACCATGGCCTGGTCCATCTGTGCAGATGTTTCCTACGACAACACCGCTTTCGCGTTGCACCTGGCCGCGGGTGTCCGGGGAATCGATGACCGGTTGGGCCGCGCCTTGGCATGCCTGGTCATCTCACTTCCCGTGGTGCTGGTCTTTACCGTGGGACCGTTGTTCCTCACCGGGGACTGGCAGTGGCTGCCCAACCTTTTGGGATTGTCGCTCGGAACGCTGCTCACGGGGCTGGGACTCTCCTCGGTGATCTCGGCCCGGTATAACATTGCCGTACCCTTGCCTGGCGACAGCCCCTTCAAGAAGCCTCCGGGAAACGTTGCCCAGACATTGCTTGTCCAGGGAGCCGGGATGGCAGTCCTGGCTCTGCTCCTCATTCCGGAACTCGCCTTGGTGGCCGTCCAGGCCTTCAGCGGCGGTCCTGAAGCAGGTTGGATCAATCTCGCGGTTGGTCCTTTGCTGGGCCTGGCTCTTTTCGTGGTGGGCGTTCGCCTCGGGGGGAAGTGGCTCGACGCGCGCGGACCGGAGATGTTTGCCGAGCTCAGCGTTAACCGCTGATTCCGTAATAACCGTGATTGCCGTGGCCTATAGATGGGACATGGGATAACCTCTGTGACAGAAGATGATCCTCAGAAAGAAAGGCCATGACGATGGAAGTTGTCATTCTCCCGGGCACCAAGCAGATCGGTGCGCTTGCTGCCGATGCCATCGAGGCATTGGTGCGGCGAAAGCCGAATGCCGTGCTGGGCCTTGCCACGGGATCATCTCCTTTGCCCATCTATGACGAATTGGCCAGCCGCTACGAAGCCGGGGGCCTGGACTTCAGCCAGGCCCACGGCTTCGCCCTGGACGAATATGTTGGCCTTGAGGCCGGACATCCTGAGTCTTACCGGGAGGTAATCCGGCGTGAATTTACCAACAGGGTGAACATCAAACCGGAGAACGTCCACGGCCCCGATGGTGCCGCCGAAGACCTTGAAGCAGCATGCCAGGACTACGAGGACGCCATTAGGGCCGTCGGAGGCGTGGATCTCCAGATCCTGGGCGTGGGCACTGACGGGCATATCGGGTTCAATGAGCCTGGCTCATCCCTTGCCTCGAGGACACGGATCAAAACCCTGATTGAGCAGACGCGCAAAGACAACGCCCGCTTCTTCGACAGCATCGACGACGTCCCGCACCACGTGGTGACCCAGGGGCTGGGGACCATTATGGACGCCAAGCATGTGGTCCTGGTGGCCACGGGCGCCCAAAAAGCCCAGGCGGTCCGGGATTTCGTGGAAGGCCCGGTGGCTGCGATTTGCGCGGCATCGATCCTGCAGATGCATCCCCACGCCACCATCCTGGTGGATGAAGCGGCAGCTTCATCACTGAAACTGGCTGATTACTACCGGCACACCTACGACAACAAGCCGGAGTGGCAGGGCCTGTAGACGGTAAGATGTTTGGCATGACTACGCTTCCTCCGGATCCATTCGAAAACGACCCCATGCGCGAGCTTTCCGGAGCCGGAACGTCCACTTCCACCATTGAGCGTGAAGAAACACGCCAGGAAGTGGAGCCCGGCGACCGCGAGCGGTTCTCCCACTACGTCCGCAAGGAAAAGATCATGGAGTCGGCCCTGACCGGCGAGCCCGTGATTGCCTTGTGCGGCAAAGTCTGGACGCCGGGCCGCGATCCGCAGAAGTTCCCGGTCTGCCCGGAGTGCAAGGAGATTTACGAAGGCCTCCGTCCCGGCAATGACGGTGGAAACAACGGCGGCCCGGGCAACTCCAAGTAGTGGGTGGGAAGAAAACACAGTCCCCTTCTGAACGTCACCGCTTTCCGGTCCGCTTTTGCGTGCCCGAAAAGCCTGAGGCAACCGCAACTGCCGTGAGGCCGGGGGAGTCAGCATGACAGAAACACTTTTCGGTGGTCCTTCACTGCCTCCCGCGTATCCGGAGCGCGCAGCTTGGGGAACAGCTCCCAAGCTGCGCGCCTGGCAGCAGGAGGCACTTGACCTGTACATGACCCGCAACCCGAAGGACTTCCTCGCCGTGGCGACGCCCGGTGCAGGTAAGACCACCTTCGCCCTGCGGATTGCGACCACGCTGCTGGACAGCGGCGTGGTTAACCGCATCACCATCGTGGCGCCAACGGACCACCTCAAGAGGCAGTGGGCCGATGCTGCCGCCAAGGTGGGTATCGCCATCGATCCCAACTTCAAGAACTCCGACGGCCAGCACGGCAGGGGGTTCGTGGGCGTTGCCGTCACTTACGCACAGGTGGCCAGCAAACCAATGCTGCACCGCGCCAAGACGGAAGCGGCACGCACCCTGGTGATCCTTGATGAGATCCACCACGGTGGTGAAGCCCTGTCGTGGGGCGATGGCCTCCGTGAGGCTTTCGATCCCGCCGCCCGGCGTCTGTCCTTGACGGGTACGCCTTTCCGTTCCGACACCTCACCCATTCCTTTCGTCGAATACGCCGAGGACCGGGACGGGATCCGCAGATCCAAGGCCGATTACACCTACGGCTATGGCAACGCCCTGCGGGACCACGTCGTGCGCCCCGTCCTGTTCATGGCCTACTCCGGCCAGATGCGGTGGCGAACCAGTGCCGGGGACGAAATGGCGGCTTCCTTGGGCGAGGCAGCAGTCACCAAGGACATCACCTCACAGGCTTGGCGCACAGCTCTGAATCCCACCGGGGAATGGATTCCCGCCGTCCTGGCAGCTGCGGACAAGCGCCTCAGCGAAGTCCGTCGAACAGTGCCTGACGCCGGTGGCCTGGTGATAGCCACGGACCACGATGACGCCCGCGCCTACGCCGGCCAGTTGAAGAAAATCACCGGCCAATCGCCCACAGTGATTCTCTCGGACGACTCCAAGGCATCGAGCAAGATCGAGGAGTTCTCCGCAGGGGACAAGCGCTGGATGGTCGCCGTGCGCATGGTGTCCGAAGGTGTTGACGTACCCCGCCTCTCCGTGGGCGTCTACGCCACCTCTACCTCGACCCCCTTGTTCTTTGCCCAGGCTGTCGGACGTTTTGTCCGTGCGCGCAAAAGGGGCGAAACGGCGTCGGTCTTCCTGCCGTCGGTACCGCCCTTGATGATTCTCGCCAACACCATGGAGGCCGAGCGCGACCATGCGCTGGACCGCCCTGAAAAGGACGAGGACGGACTTTTCAGTCCCGAAGAAAACCTGATGGCCGAGGCCAACCGCGAAGACAAAGCTTCCGACGAGCTCACCAAGGGCAAATTTGAGGCCTTGGACTCCCAAGCGTCCTTCGACCGTGTCCTGTTCGATGGTGGCGAGTTCGGTACCGGGGCGGACATCGGCTCCGACGAGGAGCTGGACTTCCTCGGCATCCCAGGACTCCTTGATGCCGAGCAGGTGGGAACGTTGCTCCGGCAGCGCCAGCACGAGCAGCAGTCGCGCAAGAAGCGGCAGTCGCCACTGGCTGCTGCGGCTTCGCCGGCGATTCCGGACCACCGGATGCTCATGGACCTGCGCAATGAGCTGGCCAAGAACGTTGCCGCGTGGGCTGCCCGGACAGGGACGCCGCACGGGGTGGTCCACACCAAGCTGCGCGAGGTATGCGGCGGTCCGGCTGTTGCCCAGGCCAACGAGGAGCAACTGCAGGCACGGCTTCGGAAGCTTCAGGACTGGTTCATCGGCCGGAAGTAACCAGTAACAAGCCCCCATGACGAAAGGGTGCCGCTACCAGCGGCGCCCTTTCGTCATCTCCGCGTGACTTCAGGGAACGGTGCCCTGGGTCAGATGCGATGGTTCAGATGCGATGGTTCAGATGCGATGGGTCAACTGTGATCGACGTCGACGCCGGCAGCTTCCATTTCGTCGAAGGTGTCACTGAGGTCCCCGGCGATTCCCGCGGTGAGGCCGGCGATCACGGTGGTGTTGTATCCGGCCTGGACAGCATCCAAAGCTGTGGCTTTGACGCAATAGTCGGTAGCCAGGCCAACAATCACCACGTCTTCAACGTCATGGCTCTGGAGCCAGTCATCGAGCCCGATCGCGTCCTCGTCGAGTACTTCCTCGACCGCTGCTCCCGCCTTCAGGTCCCCGGTAGGAACATCGTCTTCCGGGGCCAGGACGCCTTCGAAGCCCGAGTAAGCGGCTGTGTACTGTCCTTTGCGGAAGTACGCCTGGATGTACTCAGGGTCAAGGTCCTCATGGAGCTCGGCGCCCTTGCTACGGGCCCGGCAGTGCGGCGGCCACGAGTCCACCATGTCGGGATCGTCCGAGAAATGGTCGCCCGGTTCGATGTGCCAGTCCTGCGTGGCGACGATGTGATCGAAGTGCTGCTGGTTGGCGTCCACATACTCCGTAATCGCGGCAGCGACATCCGCGCCGCCTTCGACCGCCAAAGTGCCACCCTCACAGAAGTCGTTCTGGACATCAACGATGATCAAGGCCCGGGACATCAGTTCTCCTCGTAAATGGTGGGAATGGCGGCTTCGCCACGCTGCAGGCGGTTCACTACGGGTGGCAGTTCGGCCATGGTTGCCGCATGGCGCTCCTTGGCGCGGACAACACCTTCCGGCCCGGTCCATCCCGGCAGGACCTCGCCGTTCTTGACGAACTGATGAAGCAGCGGACGGTCGTTGCCGTCATCTTCCGGGCGGTGGCCGATGCCCACGACTTCGGCGGTGGCCCTTCCGCGCTCGTTGAGCTTGCGGAGGGCGTACTTGCGGCCACCGACGCTTGCCTTGTTCTTGGCAGCCTTGGCCACGGAGATGAACTCACCGGCGTCGTTGGTGCGGCTGACCAGCTTGTAGACCATGCTCGCCGTCGGAGCGCCTGAACCGGTGACCAGCGACGTCCCCACGCCATAGGAGTCCACCGGGGCAGATTGCAGCGCCGCGATGGCGAACTCGTCCAGGTCCGAGGTCACCACGATGCGCGTGTTGACGTTGCCGAGGTCATCGAGCAGTTGCCGGACCCATTGCGCCTGGGCAACGAGGTCGCCGGAGTCCAGACGTACTGCGCCGAGTTTGTCACCGGCGAGCTCGACGGCGGTCCGAACCGCAGTTTCGACGTCGTAGGTATCGACCAGCAGGGAAGTCCCCGGACCGAAGGTGGCAATCTGGGCTTCGAAGGCCTCGCGCTCGGTGTCATGAAGAAGCGTGAAGGAGTGGGCTGCGGTACCGACGGTTTTGATGCCGTAGCGCCGGCCGGCTTCAAGGTTGGAGGTACTGGCGAAGCCGGCGATGACAGCGGCGCGTGCTGCCGCCGTCGCCGATTCCTCCTGTGTGCGCCGGGAGCCCATCTCGATACAGGGGCGGGTTCCGGCCGCCGAGGTCATCCGTGACGCAGCCGAGGCTATGGCGCTGTCGTGATTAAGGACCGAAAGGACGAACGTCTCAAGGATGCAGGCCTCGGCGAAAGTCGATTCGACGATGAGGATGGGGGAGTTGGGGAAATAGGCATCCCCTTCGGCGTATCCCCAGATGTCGCCGCTGAACTTGTAGTCGGCAAGGTAATCCAGGGTCTCCCTGTTCACTACCTTGTTCTGCTCCAGGAATGCGAGTTCAGCATCGCCGAACCTGAAGTCCGCAATGCCTTCCAGCAAGCGTCCCGTGCCACCCACCACGCCGTAGCGGCGGCCATCCGGCAACCGTCGGGCGAAGGCTTCAAACACAGAACGGCGATGCGCGGCACCTGAGTGCAGGGCGGCCTGCAGCATCGTCAGTTCGTAGTGGTCTGTGTACAAGGATGTTGCGGGGTGGTCCCACGACGCGGCTCTACTCACGAATTCACTCTAGTGCGAGCCGCCATAGAATGGACAGATGAGCCCTAGCGTTGCGTTTGGCACGGACATCGATGAGCGGACGGAAGCTGCAGAGCAAACGTCCACTGATGTCCTGACAGCCCCTGATGTCCCCTGGAACCTGGTGATCTGGAACGATCCCGTCAACCTGATGAGCTACGTGAGCTATGTTTTCCAGAGCTACTTCGGCTACTCCGAGTCGAAAGCACACAAGTTGATGATGGAGGTCCACAAGAAGGGCCGCTCCATCGTTGCGTTCGGAAGCAAGGAACAAGTGGAGCAGCATGCGGTGGCCATGCACGGTTTTGGCCTGTGGGCCACCGTGGAGAAGGCTGCCAGTGGCAATGAAACACCCGGAAAGGGCGGCCGCCAGCGTGGCTAAGGCATTCAAATACGGTCTTAAAGGCATCACCGGGTTTCTTGAACCGGCTGAACGTGATCTCCTCCGCGGATTGCTGGACGACGTCATCTCCATGCTGGACCCGGAAGTCCGGGAGAACGAAGACCCGCTGGCTGCCCTGATCGGCCTGGACATGGACGTTAAGCAGCCAACGGACAGGGCCCTGCTGCGGCTCCTGCCCAACGTTATGAAGGACGACGACGGCGGCTCGCTTGAGTTCCGGCAACTCACCGAACGCTCAGTCCGGGAAAACAAAATCGGCGCCCTGCGGGCAACGGCCATGGGTTTGGACAAGGAAGACCTGGTCCTGACGCCCGAGGAGGCTGCCCGGTGGTCAATGGCTCTCAACGACGTCAGGCTTGTTCTGGCCGAACGTCTGGACATCCGCGATGAGGCGGACGCCGAGCACATCCACACCATGCAGGACTGGAGCCAGGCTGAAGATGTGGAGAGCTACTTGGCCCTGGTCTACAACTTCACCACGTGGCTGCAGGAGTCCTTGGTGCAGGCCATGATCTCTGCCAGGCAGGCAAAATCCTGATCCCGGGGGCCTGGCGCCACCCACGCCTTGTGACACATAAGACACGAGGCGGAGGACACACCTGATGGCCGCACTCCACGGGAAGCCTTATTCTCGAATAATCATGACTTCAGCATCGGGTTCACAAAGCGGCGCTACGGGCAGTAGCGCCCCCGTCAGCACAGGGGAAATCGTGGGAACGCGCCCGATCGGTATTTTTGATTCCGGCGTGGGCGGATTGACGGTGGCACGATCCATCATCGACCAGCTGCCCAACGAATCCATACTCTACGTTGGCGATACTGCCAACGGACCGTACGGTCCGCTCCCGATTGCAGAGGTCCGCGCCAACGCCCTTGGCGTGATGGACGAACTCGTGGACTCCGGAGTGAAGCTCCTGACCATTGCCTGCAACTCGGCATCGGCGGCTGTGCTTCGCGATGCGAGGGAAAGGTACACGGCCCGGTACGGCATCCCGGTGATTGAAGTGATTCAACCGGCTGTCCGCCGTGCGGTTTCAGCCACCCGGTCCGGAAAGATCGGCGTCATCGGAACATCTGCCACGGTGGGTTCGCGAGCATATGAGGACACCTTTGCCGCTGCACCGGACCTCACCATCACGTCCGTGGCCTGCCCGGCTTTTGTGAGTTTCGTGGAGGCTGGCGTCACCACCGGACCTGAGCTCCTGGCGGCCGCCAACGAGTATCTCGCCCCGCTCAAGGATGCCGGCGTGGACACCGTCGTCCTCGGATGCACGCACTATCCCTTGCTGACCGGGGTCATCTCGTTCGTCATGGGTGAGGACGTCACGCTGGTTTCCAGTGCGGAAGAAACCGCCAAGGACGTCTACCGGGCCCTGGCCACGCACGGTATCCAGCGCACCGGGTCGAGTGCGCCGAGCCACGAGTTCGTCGCCACCGGGGACGCTGCGCAGTTTGAGATACTGGCGCGCCGTTTCCTGGGACCCGAAGTCCTCTCCGTGAAGCATGTCGACCACGTGGCAGCGCAGTATCCAACCGGCAGCCTCGCCCGGATCACCCCCGAGATGCTGGAAGCAGCCAAGTCCGGTGCCGGCCTTGGCCGCCGCTCGTATTTCGTGAACCCCGGAGCGAGCGCGGACGCAGCCATGGGGCGTGGCTTGTGAAGCTGACCATTGTCGGGTGCACCGGATCTTTCCCCGGGCCGGGATCGCCGGCGTCGTGCTACCTCGTCACCGCCCATGATGGCGAACGCGAGTGGAAAATCGTCATGGACCTTGGCAGCGGTGCCCTGGGTGCCATCCAGCGCTACACGGACCTTGAAGACATCGACGCGATCTTCCTCACGCACCTGCATCCTGACCACTGCATGGACCTGTGCGGCCTCCACGTCGCGGTGCGCTGGAAGCCGGGCGGCTGGGGACGGGACCGCCTTCCCGTGTGGGGCCCGGCTGCCACTGCCGACCGGATGGCCACGGCCTACGGTTTGGAGTTGGACCCGGGGATGCATGAGGAATTCGATTTCACCAACTGGACCGAGCTCAAGCCCGTCACTGTTGGTCCCTTCACCGTGACGCCGTTCGCCGTGAACCACCCGGTGGAGGAGGCCTACGCCTTGCGTGTCACGGCCACCGAACCGGGCAAGGACGGTGTCCCCGTGACCAAGATCCTGACGTATTCGGGCGACACCGATTCCTGTCAGGGACTGGAAGACGCCGCCAAGGGGTCGGACCTCTTCCTGTGCGAGGCGGCCTTTGAAGAGGGGCGGGACGACGACATCAAGGACGTCCACCTCACCGGCAAGCGTGCGGGCGAGGCTGCAACGAATGCAGGAGCCAAACGCCTTCTCCTCACTCACATCCCCGTGTGGACCTCGCAAACTAAAGTGTTGTCCGAGGCCAAGCCTGTGTTCGCCGGGGACGTCGCCGTCGCCGTGGCCGGAGTCCACTACACGATCTAGCAGCCACTACACGATCCAGCAGCCACTGCACGATCCGGCAAGGCCCGGCGGTGGCAGTACCGTCATCGTCGCTAAGCTTGGAGCATGACTTCTGAAGCTACAGCCACACCCGTCGTCCGTGCCGATGGCCGGACCCCTGACCAACTGCGACCCATCAGTATCACCCGCGGCTGGTCCAAGCAGGCTGAGGGTTCTGCCCTGATCGAGTTCGGCAACACCCGGGTTCTGTGCACCGCTTCCCTGACCGAGGGCGTGCCACGCTGGCTCAAGGGCGAAGGCCGCGGCTGGGTGACGGCCGAATACGCCATGCTTCCCCGTGCCACGAACACCCGTTCGGACCGTGAGTCCGTCAAGGGCAAGATCGGCGGCCGCACCCATGAAATCTCCCGCCTGATCGGTCGCTCCCTGCGCTCCATCATCGATACCAAGGCACTCGGCGAGAACACGATCGTCCTGGACTGCGACGTCCTGCAGGCCGACGGCGGCACCCGTACCGCTGCCATCACTGGCGCTTACGTCGCGCTCGCCGAGGCCATCCGCTTTGCCCGGGAGAACAAGCTCATCTCCCGCAATGCCGAGCCCCTTGTGGACACCATTGCGGCGGTTTCCGTTGGCATCATCGACGGTGTCCCCATGCTGGACCTGCCCTACGTTGAAGACGTCCGCGCGGAGACCGACATGAACGTCGTGGTTACAGGCTCGGGCAAATTCGTCGAGGTCCAGGGCACCGCGGAAGGTGCTCCGTTCGACCGCGACGAACTCAATGCCCTTCTCGACCTTGCTCTGCTGGGCACAAGCCAGCTCGCCGCCATCCAGCGCGAGACGCTGGCGGAAGCTCCGTGAGCGCCGCCTCGGCGGCCGGCGGTCCCCGTCTCGTTCTCGCCACCCACAACAAGGGCAAGCTGAAGGAACTCCGCGAACTGCTGCGGGGCCAAGTGCCGGGCCTCGACGTCGATACCCAAGTGGTGGATGCCGCCGCAGCGGGTGCCCCCGACGTCGCAGAAACCGGCGTCACCTTTGCCGAGAATTCGCTGCTCAAGGCCCGTGCCGTGGCCGAAGCGACCGGCTTGGTTGCCATCGCCGACGACTCCGGGCTGGCAGTGGATGTCCTGGGCGGCGCACCCGGGATCTTTTCGGCCCGTTGGTCGGGCCGGCACGGTGACGACACCGGCAACCTGAACCTGCTGTTGGCACAACTGTCCGATGTTCCGGATCAATTCCGTGGGGCAGCGTTCGTGTGCGCCGCGGCCCTGGCTGTCCCGGGGACGGATGGCATCGCCCACGAGACCGTGGAGTACGGCCAGCTGGAGGGGACGCTTCTTCGTGAACCCCGCGGTGAAGGGGGCTTCGGCTACGATCCGGTGCTGCAACCTGCCGGCATGGACCGCAGCTGCGCCGAGCTGACCTCCGAGGAAAAGAACGCCATCAGCCACCGCGGTCAAGCGTTCCGGGCTTTGCTGCCTGCGGTCATCGCTGCTCTTTCCGGGACCGCGACGCCGACGCAGCAGTAACGTCATCGGCTGACTGTGCAGCCGTCAAAGAAGAGGCACCCCGCGTTCGCGGGGTGCCTCTTCTTTGCTGTGAAGCTTTTGCTGTGGCGCTGCGGGAGCCTTAGTGCTCGCCGTGCTTCCCACCGTCATGTTCTTCGATGAATTCCTCCACCGGGTCAGTCCCTTCGGCTGCGGCTTTACGCTTCGCCACAAAGCCGCGGGTGACCTCGATGATGACCGGGATGACGGAGATCAGCACGATGACAATGAAAATGATGTCCAGGTTCTTGCTGACCCAGGGGATACGATCGCCCAGAACGTAACCCAGGAACGTGACGCCGCCGCCCCACAGCACTGCGCCGATGACGTTGAAGATGAAGAACTTGCGCTTGTCCATCTGGGCAACGCCCACAATGACGGGGACGAACGTGCGGATGATGGGGACGAACCGCGCCAGGATCAACGCTTTCCCGCCGTGCTTCTCGAAGAAGGCGTGGGCGCTCTCAACGTTCTCTTTCTTGAAGAGCTTTGAGTCCGGACGGTTGAAGATCGCGGGACCGGCCTTGGAACCGATGAGGTAGCCCGTCTGGTTGCCGATGATCGCGGAGACGATGATCAGGCCGGCCAGGGCCCAGATGTTGAACTTGATGGTATCCGTGGCAACCAGCAGGCCCGCGGTAAACAGCATTGAGTCGCCGGGCAGGAAGAAGCCCACCAGCAGGCCCGTCTCGGCAAAGACGATGCCGCACACGAGGAGTACAACCCACGGTGCCAGGGCAGGATCGGCCAGGAAGATCTGGGGGTTGAGCCAGTCGGGCAGGAACGAAGCCATGGAGGGCTGCACCGGTCCTGCACCCCCGAAAGTGGATACGGCAAGGTCGCTCATCGCAGAAAAGATCACCCAACAAGCCTACTGGACGGCCGTCGTCGTCTTTTTCGGCGAAAGTCTTGACTCAAACTTCGGCGGTTGTATGGTTAGTTACATGAGTAATGAACCAATGAGGCGGTGTTGCTCATGATCGATGACAGCAAACCGATCTTCATGCAGATCGCCGAACTCATCGAGAACGGAATCGTGGACGGCAGCCTGGCCGAGGAATCCCAAGTGCCTTCCACCAATGAGTTCGCAGCTTTCCACCGTATTAATCCGGCAACGGCAGCCAAGGGCGTCAACGTGCTGGTGGATTCAGGAATTCTCTACAAACGCAGGGGGATAGGGATGTTCGTGGCGACAGGGGCGCGCGCCAACGTGATAGCGCGGCGCACCGAGGAATTCTTCGAACAATACGTCAAGCCGCTGGCACTGGAAGCCCGAAAGCTGGGGATCTCGAAGGAGCAGCTGAACACCATGATTGAACGCAGTTCCGGACTCGCACCTGACTCCGGAACGGACAAGGAAAGGAGCGCGGCCCTGTGAGCGATACCGTCGTCGAGGCCCGTAACCTGTTCAAGAAATACAAGGATCTCAACGCGCTGGACAACGTCAACCTGAGCCTCCCGGCCAACCGCATCTACGGCTTGCTCGGACGTAATGGCGCCGGCAAGACCACCTTGATGTCCGTCCTTACGGCCCAGGCCTTCGCGAGTTCGGGCGAAGCCCTCGTCTTCGGCTCCGGCGCTTACGAGGACGACTCTGTGCTGTCCCGTATCTGTTTCATCCGAGAGTCCCAAAAATACCCGGATGACTTCCAGCCCAGGCACGCCTTCCGCTCCGCCGCGCTGTTCTACAGGAACTGGGACCAGAAGTTCGCGGACCGGCTGGCTGAGGACTTCCAGCTCCCCGTCAAGAGACGAATCAAAAAGCTCTCCCGCGGCCAGCTGTCCGCCGTAGGAGTCATCATCGGCCTTGCCTCACGCGCAGAACTGACGTTCTTCGACGAGCCGTACTTGGGACTCGACGCCGTAGCCCGGCAATTGTTCTATGACCGGTTGGTGGAGGACTACGCGGAACATCCGCGAACCATCATCCTGTCCTCCCACCTGATCGATGAGGTAGCCAACCTTCTGGAACACGTAGTTGTTATCGATCGGGGCCGGATCATCATGAACGCGGACGCGGAGGACATCCGTGGTTCCGCCGTGACTGTTTCCGGTTCCGCGGACAAGGTGGACTCTTTCCTCTCCGGCCGGAAGATCCTTCATCGCGAAACCCTCGGTTCCCTGGCCTCGGTGACTGTGGACGAGACGCTCAACAGCCGCGAACGCGCGGAAGCGCAGGAGCTGGGGCTTGAACTCTCGCCCGTATCCCTGCAGCAGTTGGTGGTTCGCAAAACCATGGCCGGAGCCGGCACCAAGGGACAGGGTGCCCAGGAGTTCGCAGACGACGCGTTGGAGGCAAAGCGATGAGCAGAACACTAGCGGTTGCCCGGATGCAACTGATCAACAAGTGGACCTACATTGGATGGCCGCTGACCATCCTGGCCGCTTCGTTCCTGATGTCGCTGGCCATCTTTGCGCTTATTCCCGTCAACGAGGGCAAATACGGCGGTGGAAGCCAAGCCCCCTTGTGGTACTTCCTGGTGCTCGGAATCCAGAGCATGACCTTGGTGTTCCCGTTCTCCCAGGGACTGAGCATCAGTCGTCGGGCTTTCTACCTGGGTACTGTGGGGCTCTTCTCGCTCATCGCTCTTGGCATGACAGGCCTTTATCTCCTGGGTGGTGCCATTGAAGGGGCAACGAACGGTTGGGGTGTCTATGGCTACTTCTTCAAGATTCCGTGGGTCACGGACGGGCCTTGGTACTCAACAGCGGCCTTCTTCTTCGTGGTGATGATGTTCATGTTCATCATCGGGTTCTGGTTCGCCACCATCTTCAAGCGCTGGGGGACAACCGGAACTCTGGTATCAACGCTGGGAACGGCGGTGGCCCTCATCGGCCTGGCTGCGCTGGCAACCCTGCTGGGATGGTGGGGCGCAGTGGGAAGCTGGACGGCCCAGCAGACCCCACTGAGCGTCAGCGGGTGGATGGCATTGTTGTGCGTGGCACTCGCAGCCGGCTCCTACGCCACTCTTCGCCACGCCACACCTTAGGCAACACGGTAAGCAACACGATGTAGCGTTCCCCACATTAGCGGTGCAAGTGGCCGCCCCGCCGTCGAAATCGGCAGGGGCGGCCTTTTCCGGCTGTAATCTTGTCCAGTGGCATTGGACTTTACGGCGATCGACTTTGAAACAGCCAACGGCTTCAGGGGGTCGCCCTGTTCAGTGGGTCTCAGCAAGGTCCGCAACGGGGTTGTTGTGGAGGAAGCCTCCTGGCTGATGCGTCCCCCGGAGAACCACGATCATTTTGAGTTCCACAACACCCGCATCCACGGCATCCGTGCCGAGGACGTAGCGGGCCAGCCCAGGTTCGGTGAGCTGTTCCCCGAAATCGGCGCGTTCATCGGCGGCGATATCCTGGCCGCACACAACGCCGCCTTCGACCTCGGAGTCATCAGGTCGGGGTTGGAAGTCTCCGGTCTCGCCGGGCCGGCCTACGACTACGTCTGCACCGTGATGCTTTCGCGCCGGTGCTATTCACTCGTTTCGAACTCCCTGCCGTATGCGGCCGAAGAAGCCGGCGTACCGCTCGTGAACCATCACGACGCCGCAGAGGATGCCCGCGCATGCGCCGGGATCCTGGTGGACATCGCACGGCGCAACGATGCCAACAGCATCGCCGAGCTCTACCTTTCCCTGGGACTCAGCCTGCCAAGCCAGCCCGCTTTCGACCCCGCCTTCGGCTTGTCCAAGGCGACGATGTCCGCGTTGGCCGCCAGGACCGGCAGCTCCTTCGAGCGAACACTGGACCGCACTCCGGGCATCGCCGGCGGCTGGTCTGCCTGGCCGGAGGAAGGGCCCAATCCTCTGCCCAACCTCGCGGCAGAGCCCGGCCACCCCCTGTTCGGGCAAACAGTGGTCTTCACCGGAGACCTCGCGATCACCCGGCCGGAAGCCAAATCGCGGGCCGCGGAGATGGGCGCCCGGCCCGAAAGCCGCGTCACCGCCCGGACCACGGTTCTCATTGTCGGCGACGGTTTCGTGGCCGGAGACCTTCGTGCCGGACGGCTCACGGGCAAAGCCAAACGGGTCCTGGAACTCCACGCCAAGGGCCAACAAATCGAGGTCGTCTCGGAGGGCGAGTTCCTGCAGATGGTCGGCGGCGCATAAGGCCCCCGCGGGTCATAGTGCGCAACAATGCTTCCTGTCCGGGGAGCGGGACTCCTAGCCTTGGCTAATGAGCAAGCCAAGCGTTTCCCTGGCCCCGGCGCGGCAAACTGCCAACGCGCCGGCGGGCGGGGTTGATTGGCGGAGAGTCTTCGCTTTCCCCAACCCGGTCAACGAATACGCCGCCCGGATAACTGCCGGCCTGGTGGTGATCCTTGCCGTTACGACGCTGCTGACCAGCTGGGGTGGGGGACTGGTGGCACTGGCGGCCGGCTTCTGGCTGCGGGTCCTGTTTGGTCCCCGGATTTCCCCGTTGGCACTGCTGTCCGTCAAAGTCCTGGCGCCCAGGATCGGGCGTGCCAAGCTGGTGCCCGGTCCTCCCAAGCGCTTCGCCCAAGGCATCGGGGCAGCTTTGACGAGTGCCGCCGTCGTGTTGTTCTTCACCGGCCTCCAGCCGGCGGCATGGGTGCTGCTCGCGTTGTTGATCGTGGCAGCCTCACTGGAATCGCTGGCTGGCTTTTGCCTCGGTTGCGCCATCTTTGGCTTCCTCCAGCGCCGGGGCCTTATCCCCGCCGACGTGTGCGAGGCGTGCGCCGACATCTCCGTTCGCAGATCGTAGGGTCCCTCAGCCGGTGGTCACGGCAAGCAGCCTGTCCGCCATGCCGCGAATGACCTCGGGGGCTTCCAGTGCTTCCAGCCAGTCCGCGGGAAGGCACTCTTCACCATAAAAGGCGCCCAGGATGTTTCCTGCGATGGAGCCTGTGGAGTCGCTGTCGCCGCTTTGGTTGACGGCAACCGCCACCGCATTGCGGAAGTGCTCGGCGGGATCCCCGCCGCTGGTAGCCAGAACGGCGTAAAGCCCGACGGCGAGTGCCTCCTCGGCAACCCACCCCTCACCGAGCGCTGCGGTCAGCTCTTCCGGGCTCAATACGGTGTTCCGGGCGGATAACTGCAACGCGGCTTCAAGGCTCTCGGAGAGCTCCGGGGCCTCGGTGGGGACGTTGTTCACATATGCGAGGGCTTCCTTGGCTGCGTACCGGACATCGCTGCCGGCAACAATGTGATGGATCAGCAGGCTGAAGGCGGCCGCGCTTAGCCGTGCTGAAGGGTGTCCGTGGGTCAACGAGGCTGCGTCGGAACTGAGTTTGTAGACGGCGTCCCGGGAGATGTGGGGGATCAGGCCGAACGGCGCCGAACGCATTACTGTGCCGCATCCTTTGGACTCAGGATTCACCGGCCGCGCCACCGTTCCCATCTCGCCCGAGGCCAGGCCACTGAGGCAGGCGTTGCCCGGAGCCCGCCGGTGCCGGAGCACAGCCTGGGCATCGATCCACCGGGGCTGCGGGACGGGCGCTGACGAGGAAACCGCAACGTCCTGCGTCGCAAGCCAGCGCAGGTAGGCAAGCCACAGGCAGGCGATCTCGTCTGCCGCCACTCCATCGTTCGCCCATTCGAGCGCCTCCACCAGACCATCCACCGTGTACAGCGTCATCTGGGTGTCGTCCGAAAAGTGGCTGCCGCCGTCGAGCTGTTCAAAAGAGGTCAGTCCCGCGGAGCCGTAGCGTGCCCGAATCGCCGCGATGGAGTCAAACTCGACGGCGTATCCAAGGGAATCGCCCAGGGCCCCGCCCAAAAGGGAGCCGTAGACACGGGACTTGAAGGACGGCGCGGCGGGGGAAGTATCTTCAACACTCATGCCAGTAACTTACCGTGCCCGTGAGGCCCCGCTGATATGGTGGGGAAGCTGTCCGGCACTGCGAAAACTTGGAGAGATAACGTGCGTGAACCTGCTTGGCGACGAACAGGTAAAACACCTGACTACAGGTTTTCGATGGCGAATGAGCGTACTTTCCTGGCCTGGATCCGCACTTCGCTGGCTCTGCTTGCCGGAGCTGTGGCCGTAGATCAGTTGGCGCCGAATATCGCGCCGACGCCCGTCCGGCTGGTTTTGTGCGTCCTGCTGGCCCTCGTAGGGGCCGGCCTGGCGGCACTGTCCTACCGCCGGTGGGGCCAGATGGAAGCGGCGATGCGGCAGGACCAGGCACTGCCTTTCTCACGGGTGATGTTGTTCATGACCATAGTGGTAGCCGTGGCAGCGTTCGCCTTCGCGGTGCTGATCCTGGTGGCCCGATGAGCAGGAAGACCCAGTGACCGGCACCGTTCCGGAAAGTACCCGGGATCCCGGCCTGCAGCCCGAGCGGACCACCCTTGCCTGGCGCAGGACGCTGATCTCCCTGGTGGTGGTGGACCTGTTCATCTGGCGGAGTTGGCTGACATCAGAGCCTTCCTCCGGCACCATCGTTACCGGCCTGCCTGGACTGGACTACCAAGGGATCTGTGCGCTGGCCGCCGCGGCGGCCACCGTTGTCCTCGCTTCCGTGGTGTGGGTGCGCTCACGGCAACTCCAGGCCGGCTTCCAGGCAGCCCCCACGCGGTTGATCCTGGCCAGCACCCTGGCCGTGATGGGCCTCGGCGCCGCCGCGATCGCGGCCATTTCCTTGGGCGGATAAGCTCAAGGGGCAGCTTTCATCGTCTCCAGCGTTAACCCAGCAGCTGTCCAGCTTCGGATGGCAAGATACTCGAGGGCTCCTGGCGCGTCGAAAGGCGTGCCCTAGTGTTGCCCGCTGTGCTTCGGTAACAGCGCACCAACTTTCACACCGACCGTAAGGACCCGTTCCACATGACCTCTTCTGTGCAGGCCGCTACCGATCCCCAACCGGGACTCCTGGCCAGGCTGTCGGCTGAAGCCCTGGGATCGTTGTTCATTGTGCTCGTTGCAGTGGGTGTATCGATACTCTCGAGCCCTGCAGCGGCGCCTTTGCCCTCAGCCTTGGCCGCCGGGCTGACCGTGACTGTGTGCATGGTGGCTTTCGGGCACGTTTCGGGTGGACACTTCAATCCCGCGATCACCTTGGGCAACCTCATTGCCGGACGCATCCGGGCACTCGCCGCCGTCGCGTATATCGCAGCACAGCTCATCGGAAGCGTGGTTGGTGCAGCCCTTGTCTACGTTGTGGTGACTACCGTGCCCGTTCTCGCGGACGTGCGGGCCGCTTTTGGTTCCACAGCAGCCGGCTTCGGGGAGCACGCTCCCGCCCAAACCCAGCTGGCGGGCGTGCTGCTGGTGGAAGTTATCGGTTCTGCTTTGCTTGTTGCCGTCTTCCTCGGAGCGGCGGCCGGACGCCGTGCCCTTCCTTCCTTGGCACCGTTCGCAGTGGGCCTGGCGACGGCCGTGCTGCTGCAGTTCGGCCAGGTTCTTGGCAACCTCCCTTTCAACCCCGCACGCGCAAGCGCGCAAGCTTTCTTCAGCCCCTCCTGGGCCATTGAAGGACTGTGGCTTTTCTGGGTGGCACCTCTGATGGGCGCAGCACTTGCCGGACTCGCTTTCCGCGGTTTCCAGGGGTTGTCCGGGCCTGCCCGCGCCGCTGCCGAACACCAGGGTGGGACGGACGCCATCAACGACCACTTCGACGCTGGAACCGGGAGCGCTGAGGAGGCTGCGGACCCCCGGGCCGAAACGACTCCGGAGCCGCTCCCTGCGAAGCCGGCGAACGATGACGCACGCGACTTTTTCGACGGCAAGAAAGGCTAGCAACCGGCCAGGATCGACGCCGGGCGGCTTGTCTGCGCTTTATTGTCGGTGACCCCGGTTAGCTTGGAATTATGCGGTTACTCCATACTTCGGATTGGCATCTGGGCCGGTCGTTCCACGGCGTTGGCATGCTCGAGGCCCAACGCGGCTTCGTGGACCAGCTGGTGACGTTCGTGGACGCCAACTCGGTGGACGTCGTGCTCATTGCAGGGGACGTTTATGATCGCGCCCTGCCGGGCCTGGACGTCGTCACACTGCTGGATGATGCTTTGGTGCGGCTCACCCGGGCCGGGGCCAGCGTTGTGCTCACCAGCGGCAATCACGATTCCGCCATCAGACTGGGTTTCGCTTCCCGGTTGCTGGAACGAGGGGGAGTGCACTTGCGCACGCGGGTGGAGGACCTGGACAGCCCCATTGTTTTCCCTTTTGGAGGCGAACGGGACGCCCCGGGCCAAGTGGCGGTCTACGGAATTCCCTTCCTTGAACCCCGCCTTGTGGCCGAGCGGCTGGGCGTGGACTCTGCCAACCACTTTGACGTCACACAGCAGGCAGTAGGGCTTATCAAGAAGGACGTTGAACGTCGCCGCGAATCCGGACCTGTCTACCCGGTGGTCCTGGCACACACATTTGCCAGCGGAGGCATCACGTCCGAAAGCGAGAGGGACCTCAGTATCGGGGGACTGGGAGCGGTGCCCTTGGACCTCTTCGAAGGATTCACTTACACGGCACTGGGCCACCTCCACGGACGGCAGCAATTGGCCGGCAATGTCCGCTACTCGGGTTCGCCGCTGGCGTACTCATTCTCCGAAGCCAAGCACAGCAAAGGTGCCTGGTTGGTGGACATCAACCCGTCAGGGGACATCGACGTCCAGGAAGTAGTGTGGGAAGCCCCCAAGACCCTGGCCGTACTGCGCGGGACTTTGGATGAGCTCCTGGAGTCCGGGGAGTATGCCTGGGCGGAAGAGGCCTACTGCCAGATCACCATTACTGACGCGCAGCGGCCAACCCAGGCCATGGAAAAACTGAGAGTCCGCTTTCCGGACACGTTGGTCCTTTCCTTTGATCCCGAAGGCGCCGGGACCCGGACCACGACGAGCTACAGTGACCGACTCGCCAAGGCCCAGGACGATCTCGGAGTCTGCTGCGGCTTTCTGGAGCATGTCCGGGACCGCGGAGCCGGCGAGGCCGAAGAAGCTGCGCTCCGGGAAGCACTCGAAGCCGTCCGCTTGGAAGAGGCGGAACTGTGAGAATCCATCGCCTGGAAATAGAAGCCTTCGGCCCTTTTGCCACTGCCCAACACATCGACTTCGATCACTTGGGAGCGCAAGGACTCTTCCTCCTCAACGGTGCCACCGGGGCAGGCAAGACCAGCATCCTTGATGCCATCTGCTTTGCCTTGTACGGAGCCGTGCCCGGCGCACGCCAGGAAGGAAAACGCCTCCGCAGCGATCACGCGGCACCTTCAGCCGAACCACGCGTCGTCTGCGAATTCTCGGCACGCGGACGGCGCTTCGAAGTGACGCGCTCGCCCGCCTGGGAACGCCCCAGCGCACGGGGCAGGAAAGGGTTCACCACCCAGCAGGCGAAGACCCTCCTTCGGGAACGGATCGCCGGGAGTTGGGAGGAAAAATCCTCAAGGAACGACGAAGTCGGTGCCGAGCTCGCGGACATTTTGGGGATGGACAGGGAACAGTTCACCCGCGTGGTGATGCTTCCCCAGGGTGATTTTGCGGCGTTCCTCAGGTCCAAGGCCAACGACCGCCTGGAGCTCCTGCAGAAACTCTTCGGTACGCAACGCTTTGAAGCCGTCGAACGCCGGATCGCACGGCAGGCGGCGGAAGCCGCCCGGGCCGTGCAGGAAAATGCCTTGGAACTCAAGCTGTTGCTGGACCGGGCTGCAGCGGAGCGCCGGCAACTGGGGCTCGACCAAGCCGCGACGGAAACTGCCGGGACTACAGTTGCCAACCCTGATGCCGGCGGAACAGCCGGGCAGGAACCGGAGGCCTGGCTGGCAGAGGTGGCAGCGGAGGTGAGTGCTGAATGGACGCGGAGGACAGACGAAGCAGACCAGGCAGAGTCGCTGTCCTTGCGCCTTGCCGAACAGTTCCGGCAAGCCCAGGAAAAGTCATTGCGGCATGCCCGGCTCGGAGCCGCAACGCAGAGGCGCGTCCTTCTTGAACTGGCCGCGCCGCGGGCACTGGAGAACAAGGACAAGCTCGCGAGGCACCGCCGGGCTTCCGTTCTGAGCGGCCAGCTTGACGCCGTTGACTCCTCCGCCCGCAAGTATCGCGCTGCCGTCGCAAAGGTTGAGCAGCTACGGGAACGGCTCGAAGCTGCAGGGCTGGAGGCAACAAACTCCAGCGCATCCCTTGAACGCCTCAAGGCCACCTATGCGGTTCTGGAAGCCCGCCTCCCTGACGAAAAGCGACTGGAGGACATCGCCGGCCGGCTTGCCGCCAAGCGTCGCGAACAGGCAGACCATGAAGCAGCAGTCGACCGGGCCGTGGACGAACTGGAACGGCTGCGTGAAGAAGCAACAGCTGTGAGCGGCCTGATTGAACCACTGGAACCGGCGGCTGATGGACTCGCGGAGCTTGAGCGCGAAACAGCCAATGCTGCTGAGCTGGTGGAAATTGTGTCCCGCCATGCCGAGGCAGCCAACGAGTTGGCAGAGATCTCCGAGAAGCACCTTCGAGCCCGTGCCACGGCCCAGGATCACCGCCAGGAATGGCTTGACGTTCGCGAGCTCCGCCTGGCCAATGCGGCAGGGGAGCTGGCTGCCGCGTTGGAGAGCGGTCAGCCATGCGCTGTGTGCGGGAGCGAGGACCACCCGCATCCCGCAGCTGCGGTACGGTCGGCCCTGTCCCTGGCCCAGGAAGAGGAACACGCCAGGGAGCGGTTCGAGGCCAGCGAAAAAGCCCAGGGTGTCCTTGCCGAGCAAGTCTCCGCAGCCGCCCAGATCCTTGCCGGACTAGCGGCCCAAGGCGGCACCGTGGATGCGGAGGAGGCACAGGCGCGTCTCCTGGCTGCCCGGACCTCGACTTCGGCGGCGACAAAGGCATCCCGGACCCTTGACCAGCTTCGGAGCAAGCAGGAGGGCATCACCAGGAAACTGGCTCAAGTGCAGGAGCAGCACGCAGAGGACGCCGGTGCAGCCTCCCGGGCGTCCTCGGCCGTCCTTCACCTGCAGGAACAGCACGACACCTTGAAGGCCGACCTCGCCGGTTTACGGGAAGATTTCCCAAGTCTTCGTGAACGGCTGGAAGCCCTGTCCGCCGAGCGCACGCTCCTTCAGTCGGCAGCTGATGCCGACCGGGAACTCCAGCAGGCAGGACAGGCCCAGGCCGACGCCGCCGTATCGCTCCAAAATGCCTTGCCGGACTCAGGGTTCGCCTCGGCAGAGGAAGCGCGTGGCGAACTGCTTCCGCCGGCCGATGTGGTCGGTCTGGAGAAAGACGTGGCTGATTTCGACACTGAAGCGGCCCGCCTGGACGAGTTGTTTGCCAGCGAGGACTTGGTTCTGGCGGCCAAGGAAGTCCGGATCGGCGAGCTTCCCTTGCCTGAGGCTGAACTCGCCGAGGTCAAGCTCCACGCCGCCGACGCGGCTGATCGGGCAAGGGCGGCAGCATTGTCGGCAGCCCTTGCCGCGAAATCGGTGGAGGCCATTGAACGGATCCGGGTCGAGTACAACACCTTGGCCGAGGCCGGCAGGGAACCCCGCAACCAGGCCCGCATCCTGGCTGAACTGGCCGACACTGTCCGTGGTGCCGGGGACAACAACTACCGTATGAGCCTGAACGCCTACGTCCTGGCGGCACGCCTTGAGCAAGTGGCACTCGCGGCCTCTGAAAGGCTCGTTGCCATGAGCGACGGCCGGTACACGCTGCAGCACACCGACGCCCGCGCGGCCCGGAACCAGAAATCCGGCCTCGGCCTTGAAGTGGTGGACGAATGGACCGGCCAGCGGCGCGACACCTCCACGCTGTCCGGCGGGGAATCCTTCATGGCCTCGCTTGCCCTGGCCCTCGGCCTGGCTGACGTGGTCCAGCAGGAGGCGGGCGGCGTGGACATCGAGACACTGTTTGTCGATGAAGGCTTCGGCAGCCTGGACGAACAAGCGCTGGAGCAAGTGATGGACGCTTTGGAAGGATTGCGCGACGGCGGCAGGGTAGTGGGCCTGGTCAGTCACGTTGCCGAAATGAAGCAACGCATCACCAACCAGCTCCAGGTGGTCAAGGGACGGCACGGCTCCAGCGTGCGGATTGCCGAAGCTGTTCCGGTCTGACAGGTATCCGATAGACTTAACCCGTTACACCGGGTCGCGCGCATCGGGAGGAGGGACGATGCGCAACCTTTAGCGAACCCGGATTAATGGAAAAAACTTCTGTGGCCTCCCAGCCCTTGTCATCGACACCCGCGCGGACCTCGCGTCTGCCTGGCCGTTTCGCACGGCTTCCGGAACTTGCCGGACCTGGTTTCCTGCCGCTGGGCCTCTTCGCCCGGCTTCCCCTCGCCATGTTGACCGTTGGCACCCTGACCTTGGTGACCTCAGTCAGCCACTCGTATGCAATCGGCGGCATGGCTGCGGGAGCGGTCGGCATCGGCTCCGCCCTGGGCGCACCTGTCCTGGGCTCCCTGGCTGATCGTGCGGGGCAACGCATCGTCCTGCTCGTCGCCGCGGTCATCAATACCCTGGCTGTTGCCGGGCTTTTGGCCGCAGCCTATATCACTCCCGGCTACGGGGAGGTAGCCGATGCTGCGGGCGTCCTGATCGCGGCCTTCCTTGCCGGTGCGAGTTGCCCCCAGGTAGGCCCCATGGCCCGCGTGCGCTGGATGGCCCTGACCACCCGCAATCTTTCTCCCGGCGCAACCGGTGGGAAAAGAAGCGTGGCCGCCAGCCGGGCTGATCTTGACACGGCCCTATCTTACGAAGGCACCGCTGACGAGGTCACGTTCGTGCTCGGCCCGGCGCTGGTGGGTGTGCTGGCCAGCATGGTAGCCCCATGGCTGCCGCTCGCGCTTGCCGCCGTCATGACCATCACCCTGGTCCCTGCTTTCGCCGTCCACCCCAGCCAGCAGGCCGTGGTGCCGGCTCCGCGCAAGGTGAAGGCCGGCGTCGAGGGTTCAGGCGAAGAGGGCACTCAGGCGGCCGCGCCGCGACGCAAGCGGTGGGCCGGGGCGGTAGTGGCGGTGCCGGTGGTGGCGATGGTGTGCATGGGCACTTTCTTCGGTGCGACGCAGAACGCGTTGAGCGCCTTTTCAGCGCAATACGCCACTGCAGAGATTGCGGGCCTGTTGTACGCGGTGATGGGTCTGAGCTCGGCGGTTGCCGCGTTGTCTGTCGCGTTCTGGCCGCAGCGCTTCAGCTTGGCTTCGCGGTGGGTTGTGGCTGCCTTGGCGATGTCCGCTTTGTCCTTGCTGCTGCTTCTTCCTGCGGGTATCTGGCCCATGGTTTTCGTACTGCTGGTGCTCGGCATTCCGGTGGGTCCGGTCATGGTCACGGTCTTCAGCATCGGCGGCGTCGTTGCCCCGTCCGGCCGAATGGCGACTGTCATGACTGCCCTGGCCAGCGGGATTGTGGCCGGTACTGCGCTTGGCTCCTACCTGGCCGGACAGCTGGCCGAAACGCAGGGCCCGGGCGCGGCTTTCGTGGTTTCCATGGCCGCCGCCGCGGGCCTCCTGCTGCTGGGTGTTGTGACGTCCTTGGTGATGAAGCGCCAGCCTCAGGCGTAGTCGAGCGCACCGGACAGGGACCGGGCCATGAGCTCCACCAAACGCTTGGACCGCTCCTCGTCGGGGTCTGCCAGGTGCTGCATGCTGATGCCGTCGATCCCCGAGATGAACAAGCGGGTGATGTCCTCCAGATTGGCGGGGACGGGCTCGCCGGCGGCTTCAGCGGCTCCGCGGAACAACTCCAGCGTTGAGCCCACCCACCCGTCGTACATGGAGCGGTTCATGAGCAATGCCTGTGGCTGGTCGTCGGCTTCCACCCGGAAGCGTCGGAGCAGCAGTTCGAACGTGGTGACTTGTTCGTGGGGGTTTTCCAGCATGCGGCTCCAGATGCGCCGGGCGTGGGCGCCCACCATGTGGCGCAGGCCCATGCCGGGGTCGGGGACGGGGTCCAGTGCCTTGGCGTAGTCCCTGCTGAGGAAGTTATAGACCTCTTCGAGGAGTTCGTCCTTGCTGCGGAAACAGTAGTGCAATGCCGCGAGGGGGGCGTCGGCCTCGCTGGCGATGCGACGTGTCGTAGCCGATGCCAACCCATCCTGTGCGATCACCCTGGCTGCCGCCTCGACGAACTGCAGGCGCCTTTCTTCGGCGGGAACCCTTGCCATCCGTTACCTTCCTCATGCTTCTTTCCACCCGTGATCGGATCCACCAACCCAGCGGTCTCATCGATCGTAGGCGCTCTCCGCCGTGACGGCCTCGTGGCCGTGCCGTGGCGGCGGAAAAGTCCTCTGTAAGAAATTTTACGTCAAAACCTAGTCAAGTGACCCAGTCAAGCGACATACTTCTTTCAGGAACGTTGTCTGCATCACATTCGGATGCGGTGACCTGAGGAGAATCGATGCAGGATTTCGCTGATCTGGTGATCACGAATGCCTCTGTCCACACCATGGACCCGGCGCAACCACGCCGCATGACTGATGCCATCGCCGTCAAGGACGGCTGCGTCGCAGGGCTCGGCCAAAACGATGTGAGCCGGCTGATTGGCCCGGAAACGCGGGTTGTTGACGCCGCAGGAGGGGCTGTTATTCCCGGCATCAATGATGCCCATTTGCACTTCGTCTCGGCGGCGATGGCCGCCTTCGGCTATGTGCGGCTGGACCCGGACATCGCCCCGGACTGGGCAGCCGTCGTCGATGTGCTGACGGCAGCACCGGTGGGCCCCGATGGCTGGATCCGCGCCCACGGCTGGGACGAGTCGATACTTGGACCGGCCAAGGGCCTGTTGGATTGCCGCTCTGACGCGCCCCTCGTGGCGTTCGACGCCACCGGCCACCAGCTCCTGGCCAACCGGGAAGCGCTCAAGCGCGCCCGCATCAGCGCCACGACCCCTGATATCCACGGCGGCGTGATCGTCAGGGGAGGGGACGGTGCCCCTTCCGGCCTGTTCCAGGACGGTGCCATGGAACTCATCTCCCGTGCCATGCCACCCGTTCCGGCCGCAACGCTCCGCCCGGCGCTGCTTCGCTTCCAGGAGTATCTGCACTCGCTGGGCATCACCTCCCTCACGGAGCCTGGATTGGGGCCGGCCAGCGCCGGGCTCATGGACGGAGCAGGTTCGACGGCGGCGCTCGGGTTGCTGGGCGACCTCGCCTTGTCAGGCGAACTGACGCTGCGGATCAATGTCCTCATGCTCTTCGCCGGAACCGGGGGAGCCAATGCCCGGGCCGTTGAGGAAGGCCTGCGAAGCGGGCTGGCAGAAAGCTGCAGGAACCGCGGCATCGATCCGGAGCAATTGAGGATAGCGGGCGTCAAAGTCTTCGCGGACGGGATCCCACGCAGCGGCACCGCCTGGATGAGCGAGCCCTATGGCACGGCCTGTACGCACGGCAGCCTGGTGATCCAGGGTGCCAGCGATGGCGAACGGGTGGCTGAACTCAACCGGATTCTGCAACTCATCAACGATGCCGGACTGCAGGCCGGTGTCCACGCCACGGGAGATGCGGCCACCGCCGCAGCTGTGCAGGCGATCATCGAAGCCACTTCTCCCGGCGGGAGTCCCGCGTCCGCCGGGAATCACCACAACCGCCACTACATCATTCACGGAGCCTTCAGCGACACAACCACCCTGCAGGCCATGGCTTCCCGGGGCATCGGATACAGCACCAACCCCCTGATCCGCCAGGAAGCCGGGGACATCATGCGCCAGGTCCTCGGCGAGGACCGCTTCTCCCGCCACCAGCCCCTGCGTTCAGCAGTGGAGGCGGGCGTACGTTTCAATATTGCTTCCGACGCACCTGTGACCAGTCCGGATTGGCGGCGCACAGTGGTGGCCGCCGTCCGGCGTGCCACCCGCTCCACCCCTGGTGCACCGGGTGACCCCGAGCGGATCACCGGTCAGCAAGCGCTGGCTGCCATGACCCTCGAGGCTGCCTGGCAGGATCACGCGGAGCACTCCAAGGGCTCCCTGCTACCCGGCAGGACAGCAGATCTGTGCCTGTTATCCACCCCGTGGCCGGCCGATGAGGAGATCGAGAAACTCCTCGACACAGACATCCGGCTCACTCTCAGCGGTGGCCGTGAAGTCCACCCGTCCACCAGCTAGAACCATTTTCTTCCGTTTAAACCATTCGTCATTCAAGGAGCAACACATGCGACGCATTATTCCTTTGGCCGTGGCCGCTGCACTGTCCATGGCACTTGCAGCCTGTGGCGGCGGCTCCGGCCCGGCTGCCGTCCCGGCCGCCGATGGGACCACCACCCTTAAAGTGGGAACCATCGGCATAGGGTCCGACGCCGGCATCCGCCTCGCGGCCGACAAGGGCTACTTCAAGGAACAGGGCCTCAACGTCGAGATCTCTGTCATCGCCAACCCTCCCGCGGGAATTGCAGCCGCCCAGAGCGGTCAGATTGACCTCAGCTATACGCCTTCCATTCCGCTCCTGAATGCCTTGAGCCAGAACGTGCCGCTCAAGATCGTTGCGGCAGCTGACGGATACAAGGACGGGGCAGGAAAATCCAGCGACCTCAACCGCGTGGACGATACTGGCCTCCTCGTCCGGAAGGATTCATCCATCACCCGCCCGAAGGACCTCGAGGGAAAGAACGTCAGCGTTCCGGCAAGGAAAGCGCAGCTGGAGGTGACGGTCAGCAAACTGGTCAAGGATGACGGGGGAGATCCCGCCAAAGTGAACTGGATGGTCCTGGACCCGTCATCGGCCCTGCAGTCGTTGAATTCCGGACGCGTGGACGCGGCGTCCCTGGTCGCTCCGTTTACCTCCAAAGCGGTGTCAGAGGGGAACCGCCTGCTGGCGTCCCCCGGGGTCGAGTTCTTTGAGCAGGGAGCAATTGGCCTGTGGGTCTCCGGGGCTAACACGGTGAAGTCCAAGGAAAAGGCCTTGGCAGGGTTCAAAGCCGCCATCTACAAGGCGAACGCCTACGCCAACGGCCACATCGATGAAGCGCAGCAGCTCAGTGCGGAGATCACCAAGACCCCGCTTGACGTGGTCAAGTCCGGGGCCGTCAACTACTGGCCCGATGAGGTCCGTGTGGAAGACATTGAGCGGGCCAACAACAATCTCGCCGACCTCGGCTTCCTGAATGCGCCGGTGAAACTGCCGGCCGACCTCATCTTCGGCAAGTAGGCAGGAGAACGCCATGGGAGATTCATCATGAAAGCGTCCGTACGCCCCTACGCCTTCAGCATCGTGGGCGTCGCGGGGGCCCTGGTCATCTGGCAGCTTCTCGCAGAGGCCAAGGTTGCAGGAACTGCCCTGCCGCCGGCCACGACAGTGTTCGCGACCCTTGCGACCATCCTGGGAACAGGAACGTTCTGGTCCTCACTGGGGGCCACGATCGGCATCGCATTGCTCGCTCTGGCGCTGTCTGCCGTGGCCGGCGTAGCCATAGGGCTGCTCGTCGGCAGTTTCGAGTCCGTCAAGTACGCCACCTTGGCCGTCTTGGAGTTCCTCAAGCCGGTCCCACCGATCGTCATCCTGCCCCTTGCGGTGCTGGTCCTCGGCCCAACAGCAGAGATGTCGCTGTTCCTCGTAGTATTCGGTTGTTTGCTTCCCATCGTCATGCAGACCGTGGATGGCGTTCAGGGCACCGACCCCGTGGCACGCGACACCGCCCGTTCCTATGGCATGGGAGAGGGCGAAATCCTGGCCCGTGTGGTGCTTCCCAGCGCCATGCCTTACATAGGAACAGCGATGCGCGTGGCAGCTCCCGCAGCCTTGGTAGTTACCGTGGTGGCCGGACTCCTCGGCGGCGGCCCGGGCCTCGGCCAAAACATCTACCAGGCCCAGGCCGCGGGTGACTACGCCGGACTCTACGGTTTGGTGATTGTCCTCGGAGTCCTGGGCCTCCTGTTCCAAGGTGCCACGCGCCTGGCTGAGCGCCGGGTCCTGCACTGGCACGAGTCCTACCGGGAAGTGGTGCCGCGATGAGAATCACAATGCGTAACTGGGTGATCGGCGTCGCCGCCCCTGTGCTTCTGTTGGTGGCGTGGTGGTTCCTTTCCGCGGACTCCACAGATCCTTTCTTCCCCCCGCTGCAAACCATCCTTGTCCGTTTCCAGGAATTGTGGCTCTTTGAACACTTCCAGTCCGACGTCCTGCTCAGCCTGGGAAACCTGTTCCTCGGTTTCGTCATCGCTGCTGCGGCCGGGATCGCACTGGGGTTCATCACGGCCCTGGTTGCTCCTGTCCGGTGGATGCTTGACCCGTTGATCCACTTCCTCCGAGGAATACCCCCGGTAGCGCTGGTGCCGATCTTCATCTCGCTCATAGGCTTCGGCACCCAGATGCGCGTCACCAGCATCGCCCTGGCGGCGCTGTTTCCCACCATGATTGCCACGGTGGACGGCATCCGCAGCGTCAGCAACGACCTCTTGGACGTCTCCAGGGTCTACCGCCTGACCCGCAAGGAACGTGTGCTGAAAGTGCTCTTGCCGGCGGCGACCCCGCAGATCTTCTCCGGGCTGCAGGTGAGCCTGCAGGTGGCGTTCATCGTGATGATCGCCAGCGAGATGCTGGGCAGTTCCCAAGGGATCGGAGCCATGACTTTGCTGGCCCAACAGAGTTTCATGACGGCGGACATGTGGGCGGGAATCCTGCTCCTTGGCGTCATCGGCTTCCTGGTCAACATCCTGTTCAGCCTCCTTCGTCGCAGGGTCCTGTCCTGGTACATCGGATCCCGCCGCCTGGCGCGTGCATCATGAGCAACCGTCCGGCCCCGACTCTTCCCACCCGAAACAGAAAGTCCACCATGGCACAGCAACCAGAAACACGAGTAAGCGCCGCCACGCCCCGGTTGGACGTGGCGCACCTCGCCAAGACCTATGGCAGCGGAGGAAAAGCACGCACGGTCATCGAAGACCTGACCTTCACGGTGGATGCCGGCGAGGTTGTCTGCATCGTGGGTCCATCCGGCGTCGGCAAGACGACCCTCCTCAAATGCCTGGCCGGACTCCAGCCGGCGACCAGCGGAAGGGCCGCCATCGATGGGCGGACCATCAGCGGCCCGCCTCCGGAAATGGCCTTGGTCTTCCAGGACTACAACCGGTCGCTGATGCCATGGCTCACGGTCAGGAAGAACCTGGTCCTTCCCCTGCGGCATCTCAAGTTGTCCGCAGCGGAACTGAAGGAGCGCTGCGACAGTGCGCTCGCCGCCGTCGGCCTCTCCCACGCCGACAACCAGTATCCCTGGCAGCTGTCCGGCGGCATGCAGCAACGCGTCGCGATCGCCCGGGCGTTGGCCTACCGGCCCGAGATCCTGATCATGGACGAACCTTTCGCGTCAGTGGATGCGCAGACGCGGTTCGACCTGGAGGACCTGTGCCTGAAGATCCGGCGGGATTTCAACATGACCATCCTGGTGGTAACGCACGACATCGACGAAGCGGTCTACCTTGCGGACCGGGTGGTGGTCCTGGGGTCACGGCCCGCGCGCGTGCTCAAGGTGGTGGACGTGGACCTGCCCGCTCCCCGCGACCAGATCACCACGCGCTCGCTGCCGGAATTCGCCCGGCAGCGCACAGAGGTGCTCTCACTCATCAAGAGGCCTGCATGACGGGGCAAGGCGCCAGCGGCAACCGCCGGCCCAACGTCCTGTTCATCATCGCCGACCAGCTCCGGGCAGACCACCTGGGCTTCGGCGGCAACGGCACTGTCAAGACCCCACACCTGGATGCGCTCGCGGCCAGGAGCATCGTCTTCGGGAATGCGACAGTGGCCAATCCTACGTGCATGCCCAACCGTGCCAGCCTGATGACCGGGCGGTGGCCGTCGGCGCATGGAACCCGGTGCAACGGCATCACGTTGGATCCCCTGACGCAGACGGTTCCGGGATCCTTGGCTGCCGGCGGCTACCGCACGGTGGGAGTGGGAAAACTGCACCACCAGAACATGGGCTGGGAATTTGAACCCCACCAGGCCGAGGAAATCCGGGCCACCGACCCCATGCTTTTGGACGCGGCGGCCGGGGACGCCCGCCGTCATGCTTTCCCTGCCGGGTGGGACCAGTGGGAAAACCGCGAAGCGCACGATGAGCGGTTCATTGCGCTGCCGTCGGACTACTACGGCTACCAGCACGTAGACCTGGTCATTGGACACGGCGACCGGCCTGGTGGCCACTACGTGCATTGGGCCAGGGAACGGGGCGTCGACCCGGAGACTTTGGGTGGTCCCGCCAACTCGTCCAACAGATATGGCGGGTGGGACCAGGTGTACCAAACGGCCATTCCAGCGGAGGTGCACCCCACCAGCTACGTGAGCGAGAAAGCGATAGAGCACCTGAAGGATGCCGCGGGCCAGGATCAGCCTTTCTTCATGTTCGTGTCCTTTCCCGACCCCCACCACCCGTTCTCCCCGCCGGCCGGCTACTCCGGGCTCTATGATCCGGCGGCCATGCCACTGCCGCTCGGCTTTGACCAGGACCACGAAGCATCGCCGGCGCACGTGCGGGACATGATTGAACACCGAGGAGAGCCGAATCCGGACCCCACCATGACGTGGGCCGCGACGGAGGAGCAGTACAGGAACGCGGCAGCCGCACAGTACGGCCTGATCACCATGATGGATGAGCACATTGGCCGGATACTCGATGAGCTGGACAGGCAGGGGCTGGCGGAGGACACCATCGTGGTGTTCACCAGCGACCACGGTGACCTGTTCGGCGACCACGGCCTGATGCTTAAGCACTTCGTCCACTACCGCGCCGTCACGAATGTCCCGTTGGTGCTGCACATCCCCGGAAGGCCGCCGGGCCGGACGGAAGCGCTGGTTTCCAGCGCGGATGTGGCACCCACGCTGCTGGAGCTCACTGGATCCCGGGGTTACCGCGGAATCCAGGGACGCTCGCTGGTGCCTTTGTTGGAAGGGGCTACTGAGCAGCACCGGGACGCGCTGTTGGTGGAGGAGGAGCAGCCGTTCGGTTTGCCGGGTTTGCCGGGACCGGTCCGCATGCGGACGGTCATCACGCCTGAGGGGAGGTTGACCAGGTACTTCGGCACTGACCTTGCCGAACTGTACGATCACCGCACCGATCCCGGTGAGTTGACCAACCGCGCCGGCGATCCCGCTTTCGCTGAGTTGGAGGACCGCCTGCTGCGAACCATGCTGGAGGAGATGGCCGCTTTGACGGATGAAGGGACAGCCCCGACGGCGGCAGCGTAGTCAACCGCCCGAAACACCGGCCCGACGGCGTCCCCCGGGTTCCGGTGCAGGGAACCGTTAGTGGCTGTTGCGGTAGCCGGTGGGGGAGTTCCCGAAAGCTGCCCGGAAGATCCGGCTGAAGTGGGCTGCGTCGGTGAACCCCCAGCGGGCCGCAATGGCGGTAACGGGCCGTTCGGCCAGCACCGGATCCCGCAGGTCACGCCGGCATCTCTCCAGCCGCCGTTGCCGGATGGAGGCAGCCACCGTGGTTCCGATTTCCTGGAAAAGATCGTGGAGGTGCCAGGTGGAGATGTAGTGGGCCGCCGCTATGGTTCCGGGGGAGAGCCCGGGATCTCCGAGGTTGGCTTCAATGTAGTCGTGGATACGCCCCAGGAGCAGCAGGTGTGGGTCCCGGCCGGTTTCGATCAGTTGATCGAGTTCGCCGTTGAACAAGGTGGTCACCAGATCCAGTGCGTTGTGGACCAGCCGGAGCCCGTTGGTGCCGGAGAGGGCATCGAGGTTGTCGGCCAGTTTCACCAGGAACGGGCTGATCAGTTCACCCAGGCCTTCGTCGCCGGGTATCCGCAACGCAGTGACGTGGCCCATGGCCTCGGCCGGCAAGTCCAGCAGGACATGCGGAAACATGAGCACCAAAGTGCGGAAGTCGTCGTCGAACGTTAGTTGATAGGGGCGGGAGGTGTCGTAGATGGAGAGGTCCCCCGGGCGCAAGACGGCTTCGCGATCGTCCTGAACCAGGCGACCCGATCCACTGAGCTGGATGCTGAGCTTGAAGAAGCGGCCCGTGGACTTGGCAATCAGCTCCGGGGTGCGCAGTACGGTGTGGGGTCCGGCGGTGATTTCCACCACCGAGATCTGTCCCAGGACGCGGGCGCGCATGGTTCCGTGGAATGTCGAATTGCGTGGCCCCTGGGCCAGCAGGGGTACGAAGGAAGCGGAGATTGCCCTGCTCCACTCCTGGAACGACTCCGCCACGATGGTTTCCACGGTTGCGGGGCCCGTATCAGCCGCGACGGTCATCAAGTTCCCTTTCAATGGCCCGTGGTGCCGCTGCCAGGAGGCAAGAACGCCGGTGGCGCGGATGTGAGCTTGCCCACGATTCTACACCGGCGCCCGGGCGCGAACGTGCTTGCGTGCAGCGACAAGCTCCTTGCCGTGTGAGACAAGTCACGCACCCGCCGTGCGGTGGAAGATTGCGGAATGACAGACATCGTGCCGCGCACATCTCCCGCGGCGCCGAGGCAGGAGCACACTATGAGCGTGGATAACCCCGTTATGGGCACGACCGTCCGAACGGTCGAAAGCAAGAGACGGCTTGGCGTACCGGCAGTGACCTTCATGATTATCGCGGCCTCTGCGCCGCTGACCGTCCTCGCAGGCGGAGTGACCACAACGTTCGCGGTGACCGGCGTGACGGGTGTTCCATTGTCCTTCCTGGTCCTGGGCGGAATCCTGGCGCTCTTCGCGGTGGGCTATGCGGCCATGAGCCGCTATGTCACCAACGCCGGCGCCTTCTACGCCTACATAGCACAAGGCATTTCGCGGCCTGCGGGCGTGGGCGCGTCACTGGTTGCCCTCATGGCCTACAACCTGATGCAGGTAGGCATCTACGGACTGTTCGGCTTCACGGTTTCTTCGCTGCTGTCCGCGCGGCTGGGCATCAGTGTCCCATGGTGGATTCCGGTTCTGGTCTGCATCGCCATCGTCGGCTGGCTGGGTGTCAACAGGGTTGACCTCTCCGCCAAGGTACTCGGCGTCCTGGTGGCCCTCGAATTCCTGGTGGTCATCGTTTACGACGTCATCAGCCTCGCCGTGGCCCCGGAAGGTGTCAGCGCTGCCACCTTCAGCCCGGAGACGCTGTTTGTGCCCGGGATCGGAGCCGTCCTGTCTTTCGGCATTGCGGCGTTCATGGGCTTCGAATCCGCCGCCATCTACGGTGAGGAGTCAAAGGATCCCCGCGTACTGTTGCGAGGGCAACGTTCGCAGCTGTGGGAATCATCGCCGTCTTCTACGCGGTATCGGCCTGGGCCATGACCATGGGGGCCGGCCCCTCCGCCGTCATTGCGACGGCCACAGAGAATGGTCCGGACATGATCTTTGCGTTCCTGGGTGCCAACGGAGGCGTGCTGCTCAGCGACATCGCCCAGCTCCTCTTCGTCACCAGCCTCTTCGCAGCACTTGTCAGCTTCCACAACGCCGTAGCGCGGTACTTCTTCTCCCTCGGCCGCGAGCGCGTCCTGCCTTCGGCGCTGGCCAAGGTCCGGGCCGGCAGCGGGGCGCCGTACGCCGGTTCGCTGGCGCAGACGGTGATCGCCGTCGTCGTGACCCTGGCGTTCGCCATCGCAGGATCCGGTTCCGAACTCGGCGAACTGTACCCCGTGCTGACCATGTTCACGTGGCTGACCAACAGCGGGGCCATGGGGCTGGTGCTGCTGATGACCGTGGTGTCGGTTGCCGTGATCGGCTTCTTCCGCCGGCAGCAGCACGGCGCGAGCCTGTGGGTCAGGGTCGTTGCGCCGGCACTGGGCTTCGTATTGCTCGCAGTGGTTTTCGTGCTCATCTTGGCCAACTTCAACGTCTTGCTGGGACAGACGGAGTCGACGGCTGCCACGTTCGTCCTGCCGCTGTTGGTCCTGCTTCCAGGAGTCGTGGGCGTGGTGTGGGGCCTGCGCCTGCGGCGCTCTCAGCCTGCGCTGTACGCCCGGATCGGGCATGGCTCGGAGGACTGATCCTCTGAGGCCCGCAAAGGAAGCCCCGGCACGTTCTCCGTGCCGGGGCTTCCTTTGTTCCACCCTGCCGTACTAGCCCGCTATGGCCGGATTCAGTTCCGGGGTGTGGTGGGTGATGCTGATCAAGCGGCCGTGTGCGCCGAACGTGAAATGTACGGGTTCCGTGCCTTCCTCGTTCCAGCCGAAGAGGCTGCCGTGGGAGCGGATGGCCCGGGGATCGCGGTGGTCGGCCACTGTGACCGAGCCGCACGGGATGACTTTCTCCCGCCAGGTGAAGACGAAGATTCCGGGGCGGACCTGGAGAACGGTGTTGGAGTCGGTGTCTGCCAATCCGCGCTCCGGACCGGCGAGGCATTGCCAGGTGTACCAGGTGGGGCTGAGGTAGATGTGTTCGTAGGCGTGTGATTCGCTGTAGACCCATTCGACGCGCCGGCCGATGAGTGCCGTGCTTTCCGAGATGGCCTCGCCCGTGGCGGAATAACCGTCCAGTGTTCCAGGGCGGAAGTCGTGGTGCACGGCGACACTGGAGGCGGTGGCCCTGCCGAGCGCGGCGCCGATGTAGAGCGCCCGGCCCCGCGCAAGATCAAGGACCAGGGATACGGCGAGTTCCGGTTCCAGGACGCTCTGCCATTGGCAGTAATACAGCTCCTCGGCTACAACGAAGGCTTCGTAGGCGGCTGTTCCTGCGTGGCCGGCGGCAGCCCATTGCACTTCTTCGTCGTCGAAGCTGAAGGTCATGGGTCCGCCGTCGCCGCGGACGGAGAATTGTTGCCCGGCCAGGTCCTGTACGGCGGGGGCCTTGTTGGCGTCGAAGCCGGGGGCCAGTCCGTCCAGCGGCAGCCAGTTGGAGGTGTCAAGAAGATTCAGGCTCATGGATTCCTTCTCGTGCTCGAAAGAAGGAGCGGACGGCGTGTCCGGTCCTTCTTCGAGTATTCGGTGCCCTGGCCTTGGAGTCTTGTGCTGTGGGGCACGCCGCTTGACCTGGAAGGAAAGGTTCAGGCCAGTTGGCTTTCGATGCGTGCAGCACTGGCTGCCAAGGCCTTTCCAACGGCGTCGGCGTCCTGGTCCAGGCGGATATAGACGACGGCGATCGCCGCCGGCCGTCCGCCCGGAACCTTGATGGGGGCAGCAATGGAAGACAGTCCGGCAACGACTTCGTCGTGGCTGGTGGCGTAGCCGACGCGTCGGGCTTCGTGGGCCTCGGGCCGGTAGGGGTTGCCCGCGCCTACCTGCTGCCAGCGTTCCTCGGTCATGGTGGATTGGATGGCAATACCGGGGGCACCTGTGCTGACGGGATGACGGCTGCCCGGGTGCTGGGCGAGCGCCGCACCTGTGTGCCGTGGTTCGACGGTGACAAGGGTGACACATTCCTGGTGGTCCCAAACGGCGATGAAAGCCGTCATATGGAGGGTGTTTGCCAGTTGTGTGAGTTCGGGGAGGGCAGCGGTTTGCAGGTTCCGTGAGACGCCGCTGGCCAGGACCGAAAGGCCGGGGCCGGGCTGGACGCGTCCGGAGTCGTCGCGAACCAGCAGGGAATGGTCTTCCAGGGTCCTGAGTATCCGGTAGGCCACGGAGCGGTGCACGCCCAGTGCTTCTGTGAGTTCTCCAATGGTGAGCGGCCGATCGGCGGCGGCGAGGATCTCCAGTGCCCTGATTCCACGGGAGAGCGTTTGGGACGGCGGGACCTGTGTCCCGGCTTCCGGCTGGCCCTTGACGCCGCTGCTTGGATTCATGCGAACCATCCTATGTTGGCGGCGCGGCGTGGGGGCTGTGCTTTGGGTCACAAGCTGTAGTATTGTTTCCTAACTGACCGTTCTGTCGGTTAATGCACGTCTCGCATCGCTCTGTCACACATCCCTGGAGTTTCAATGACCGCAACTTCCACTGTCGACTCGCCGTCAGGCCCAAGCAGCAAGCGCGAAGAGCGCCGCGTCCTGGCCGGAACCCTGGTGGGCACCACCATCGAGTGGTACGACTTCTTCATCTTCGCCCAGCTCACTGCGACGCTGCTGGCGCCTTTGTTCCTCTCTCCCTTGGAGAAGTCCAACCCGGGAGTGGCCCAGCTTTTGTCCTTTGCCACCATCGGAATCAGCTTCCTGTTCCGTCCTCTCGGAGCCTTCGTCGCAGGGCACCTTGGCGACAAGATGGGTCGCAAGGCCGTACTCGTCATGACGCTGGTCATGATGGGAGCTGCCACCGCGCTGATCGGTGTCCTGCCCACCTACGAAACGATCGGGCTTTGGGCACCTGTGCTGCTCATCTTCCTGCGGGTCGTCCAGGGCTTCTCCGCCGGCGGTGAATGGGGCGGTGCTGCCCTCATGGCCGTGGAGCACGCACCGATCAAGAAGCGTGGACTCTTCGGTGCCTACCCGCAGATCGGTGTGCCCATCGGAATGATCCTGGCTACCGGTTTGCTCTTCTTCCTGCAGTCGGGAATGTCCAAGGAGGCCTTCTCTGCCTGGGGCTGGCGTGTGCCCTTCCTGCTGTCCGTTGTTCTGATCGTGGTGGGTTACCTGATCCGCCGCGCGGTCGGCGAGAGCCCCGTCTTCAAGGAACTTGCCCAGCGAAAGGCTGAAAGCAAAGCTCCCCTGGGTGAACTCTTCCGCAGGAACAAGAAGGAAGTTGTCCTCGCTGCGCTGATCTTCATCGCCAACAACGCAGCAGGCTACCTGCTGATTGCGTTCTTCATCTCCTACGCCACCAAGGCCCTGAAGATGACGCTGCCACAGGTTCTCCTGGCCACCACCATCGCTTCCTTCGGCTGGCTCATCTTCACCATGGTGGGCGGTTGGCTCTCGGACAAGATCGGCCGCGTGAAGACGTTCTTGATCGGCTATGGCCTGGTCTTTGCCTGGATGATTCCGATGTTCGCCCTCATCGACACCAAGGACATCCTGCTCTATGGGACTGCGCTGTTCGTACTGACGATCGGCCTGGGCCTGTCCTACGGTCCGATGTCGGCCATGTACGCAGAAATGTTCCCGGCCCAGGTGCGCTACTCGGGCATCTCCATCGGCTATGCCCTTGGTGCCATCCTCGGTGGAGCTTTCGCGCCGCTGATTGCCCAGGCGCTCCTGGATGCCACCAAGTGGTCCGGTTCGGTTGGCCTCTACATCATGGGCCTCTGCATCATCTCCGCCGTTGGCGTGATCCTCGCCAAGGAAACCCGGGGACGTCCGCTGGGGTACAGCGTCCACCACTGACATCGACACGACAAAAGCGGGTGCGGTCCACATGGACCGCACCCGCTTTTTGTCATTGCCGGGACCCTGTCTCCGCTACCGGGTCCGACGCCGGCTACGGACGCCCGGCGACGCCCGCGCCTTCCAGCTGGCGCACCACATCGGCGTCGGAAAGCTGTTCGAAGTGACCGTAGAAAGCGCCGACAGCATGGAATTTACCTGGCGTGTGCAGGGCAATGACAACATCGCAGACCCGGGCGAGCGATGCCGACGCTTCAAGCGATGCAACCGGGACGGCCACCACTACGGTGCCCGCTCCTGCCGACCGGACGGCTTCCACCGCGGCCCGCATGGTGGCGCCGGTGGCAAGTCCGTCGTCCACCAGGACAACAGTCTTCCCGCGCAGGTCGCGGTCCGTGCCCGGGTATTCCTTGGCCCGGCGCAGCAGCTCCGAACGTTCCCGGGCTTCGACGCTATCCAAGGCCGACTGGGAGATGCCGCGGGCAAGAATGAGATCCCTCAAGGGTTTGTTGACGATCCGGAGCACCTCGCCCTGTGACAACGCCAAAGCCCCGAACGCAGTTTCGTCCCGGCCGGGAATTCCCAGTTTTCGCACCAGGAGGGCGCCAAAGGGCAGGTAGAGTTCCCCAGCTGCTGCAGCGGCTACCGGAATACCACCCCGGGCGAGCCCGAGGATGATGGTGTCCGGTCGCTCCCTCAGCTGCGGGAGTCCTTCAGCCAGGCGTCGACCGGCTTCCGCGCGGTCCTTGAAACGCATGCCCATCTGCTCCACTTCCACGTCATTTGTTGCCCTTCCAAGCCTACCGTCCACACCTTGCCCGGCGCGGCCTCCACTGAAAGCATGGGCTGGTGAACAAGCCCATCGGATATTGGATCAAAAGGCTGGACGCTGCGCTGGAAGTCCAGTTGGACCGCACCTTGGCGCGGATCAAGCTCACGCGCCGCCAGTGGCAGACTCTTGCCACCCTGGCCGAGCACTCCATGCTTCCGGACCAGCTTGAGGAGGCACTGCAGCCACTGTGGGGCGGTGACATCCGGTTGCGCGAGCGGGAACTGGCAGCTTTGGTGGGCCGGGGAATGATCACGATGATCGATGACCGTTTGGCGCTGAGCGAGCGGGGACGGGAGAAGTACCACGAGGCGCAGCAGCTGGTGGAAGATGCGCGTCAGGATCTTTCGATGGGCATCGGCATCGATGAATACGCCATGGCATTGAGCGTCCTGGAGCGCATGAGCCTCAACGCGGAACGGCTGGCCCGCTAGACCAGCCGTACCGCGTCGGGAGGTTTAGACGCCCAGGAATTCGACGGCAGCGTCCTTGAAGGCCCGGCTTGTGATCACATTGGTGTGCGTGCGCCCGGGAATGACCAAGGTCTCCACCATGCCGCCATGCTTGCCCGCAATGGAGGCAAGCTCCGGCATGGTCGCAGCCCTTTCGTCCTTCTCGCCGGCCACCAGCAGCAGTGGCATGTGCGGGGCCGCCTCGGCAGGATCGAAAGGTTCGCCCTTGATGGCCTCGATGAGCGACAACATGGCAAACAAATTGTTGCTGGGCAGCATCTGGGCCATCTTCAAGAGCCCCGCGGTGGACTGGTCCTCTATGGGCGTGCCGTCAGCGAGGTGCTTTTGAGCAGCCACAAGGTCGAACGCTGCCAGCGGATCTGCTGAGCTTGGGCCGCCCAGGACGATCCTATGGACCAGATCGGGCTGCGTGGCACCAAACTCCCACGCCAGCCGTGATCCGAGCGAATAACCAATGACATCAAGTCCCGTGGAAGGGTCGCCGTCGCGCAAGGGGCGTGCACCGGCGTCGGTCACTATCTGCAGGAGATCCGCACGGATCCGGCTGGGGGTGTAGGAGTCCAGGTCCTCGGGGGAGTGGCTTCGGCCATGGCCGGGCAGGTCCACGGTGATGACCCGGCGCCCGGCGTCCTGGAGCGTGGTGATCCAGCCGCTGTCGGCCCAGTTCAGTTTGCTGGAGGAAGAGAAGCCATGGATCAGCAGGACGGGGCGCAGCCCGGCGTCGGAAGCCGGCTCATGAACCTCGACGAACAGCCCAGGGTCGGTACCTTCCACTGTGTGCCGCTGCTGTTCCACGGTGTGCCTGCCAGTCATCATGTCAGTCCTCATCGAGTACGGCGCTCAGGCGGACCCTGCGCTTGGGTGCTTCGTCCTTCGGAACAGTGCCCACGATTCCGGCGGTGTCGTCCGGAACCTCGAACACGATCAGCGGTGCGCCAACGTTGATGATCTCACCGGGCGCCCCGTGAATACGCACCACTTTACCCGCCTGGGGGCTGGGCAATTCGAGCGCGGACTTGCTGGTTTCGAGTTCCACGATCGGCTGGTTGCGTTCCACTTGCTGGCCGGGTTCAACCAGCCAGTCGAGCACGGTTGCCTCGATGAGGCCCTCGCCGAGGTCCGGAAGCGGGAAGGAAATTTCAGCCACGGCGGTACTCCAGTACGCGTTGGATCCCAAAGAGGATGCGGTCGATGTTGGGGATGTATTCGTCCTCCAGGTCGCCGGAGGGGTACGGGACGTCGAAGCCGGTCACACGCTCCACCGGTGCCTTCAGCGTTGCGAAACAACTTTGCGTAATGAGTTGGGCGACTTCGGCGCCGAGGCCCGAGGTCAGCGGCGCTTCATGGACGACGACGGCGCGCCGCGTCTTCCCAACGGACCTCGCCAAGGCTTCGGCATCAATGGGCTTGAGCCAGCGCAGGTCAAGGACTTCAATGTCTATGCCGTCCTCGGCCGCGAGCTCGGCCACCTGGAGGCACCGGGCTACCATGGCACCCCACGCCACCAATGTGAGGTGGCGGCCTTCCCTGGCCACGCGGGCGCCGGTGAGGCTGCCGCCGTCGGGTGAGCCGCCGTCGTGCGCTGCTGTGGCAGGGACAGCGGCAGCGGAGGTGACATCCACCGGGCCCTTCTGCCAGTAGCGGGACTTCGGCTCCATGAAGATGACCGGGTCCGGCCGCGTGGCAGCGTACTTGAGCAGATGGTAGGCGTCGTGCGGGTTTGAAGGGGAAACCACCTTGAGTCCCGGTACGTGCGCGAACAATGCCTCGAGGCTTTCGCCGTGGTGCTCGGGTGCGCGGATACCGCCGAAGCTGGGCACGCGCAGGGTGATGGGCATGGGCAACGTGCCGCGGCTGCGGTAGTTCATCCGGGCGATCTGGCAGACGATCTGGTTGATGGCCGGATAGGCGAAGCCATCGAACTGGACCTCGGGAATCGGGTGGAAACCGGCCATGGCCAGGCCCACGGACATGCCCAGGATTCCGGACTCGGCCAAGGGCGTGTCGAACACGCGGTCCTCGCCGTGCTTGGCTTGGAGGCCGTCGGTGATGCGGAACACGCCACCGAGCCGGCCGCAGTCTTCGCCGAAGATGACAGCTTTGGGGTTTTCGGCCAGGACCTCATCGAGTGCGCGGTTGAGCGCCTGCTGCATGGACAGTTGTTCAATGCCGGCCGTTTCAGCGGCGGCGGAGGGCATTTCGGTGATCGTCTCAGACATGTTCTGACTCCTCGCGCCACGCGCTGGCTTGGGATTGAAGGGCCGGAGTTGGCTCCTGGAAGACGAGGCTGAACATTTCAGCGCCCGGGCGGGGACCCAGGTCCTGGATTCCGGTCCGGATGGCTTCTGCTTCTTCCTCTGCCCTGCGTTGAGCGTCGGCAAAGAAGGCTTCGTCTGCAACGCCGTCGGCCAGCAACCTTTGCTTGAACCGCTCCAGCGGGTCCTCTCCGGCGTCGAGTCGCTCTTCTTCCAGGGTCCGGTAACGGCCGGGATCGTCGGCGGTGGAGTGCGGCCCGCGGCGATAGGTCATGGCTTCGATCACCACGGGTCCGTTGCCGCGGCGGCAGTGGGCGAAGGCGGAGCGGGTGGCTTCGTAGACGGCGACGACGTCGTTGCCATCGACCTGCAGTGCAGGTATGCCGTATCCGGCCGCCCTTGCTGCGACGGATCCGCCGGCCACCTGGCGTTCGGTGGGCACGGAGATTGCCCAGCCGTTGTTCTGGATGAAGAACACCACAGGTGCCTTCATGACAGCGGCGAAGTTCATGGCTTCGTGGACGTCGCCCTGGGATGAGGCGCCATCACCGAAGTACGTCATGGCTACCCCGGTTTCGCCGTCAGCGGCGGCAAGGGTCTGGCCGTGGGCCCATCCCACGGCATGCAGGACCGAGCCCGCCACCACGGCCTGGATAGGTGCGAACCTGGATTCCAGGGGGTTGTACATTCCGCCGTGCCACGTGGCCTTGTGGGTGGACATGTAACCCACCATGTCCAGGCCCATGGCCCGGGCCACGCCCATCTCCCGGTAGGTGGGGAAGACGAAGTCCCGGTTCAGGTCCACGGCGTAACCGCTGCCCACCTGGGCTGCTTCCTGCCCAAGCTCAGGCGCGTACCCGGGGATGATGCCCTGGCGTTGCCAGGCTACGGCTGAAGTGTCCAGGTGCCGGACCGCTGCCATCAGCGTGTACAGCTCGCGGAGTTGATGGTTGGAGAGCGGGGCGGCGTCGTCATCGACGGCCGCAAGCGCTGGTTGAGTCGTCATGGTTGTGACCCTAGTCACCGCATAAGCTCTTTCGCAATAAGCTCAGTGGTGACACAACACTTTGTACAAGTTGAATAAGCAAAGAAGCCCTGCGCAGTACAAACTGTGCAGGGCTTCCGGAATCTTGCTAGCAGTAGATTACCTGGCCTGGTGGTCTGGCTTTCCTGCTTTTGCCTTGGCGTTGAGGAAGCAGCCGGCGGCAATGACCAGGATGAGGATCAAGGTGCCGACCAGCTGGCCCGCGCTCTCAGGGTTGGCGAAACCCACCACGAAGATCAGGCCCAGCAAGACCAGGCCCAGGATGGTGAGGTAGGGGAAGCCCTTCATGCGAAGGGGCAATTCTGCGCCCTGGCGGTCTGCCCGGCGCCGCAGGATGAATTGGGACACCAGCGCGGTACCCCAGACAACCAGGCAGGTGGACCCTACGAGGTTCAGCAGGGCAGGCAGGATCTTCTCCGGAAAGAGCAGCTCCAGGATGGTGGCAATGAAGCCGAAGGCTACCGAGATTCCGACGGCGGCCACGGGCACCTTGGCGGTGCTCAGCTTCGACAGGAGGCGGGGCGCTTCGCCACGCTCGGACAGGGAGAAGATCATCCTGGATGCGCCGTAAAGGTTGGCGTTCAAGGCGGAGAGCAGCGCTACCACGGCAACCAGGGTGATGGCCGTTCCCGCACCGGGAATTCCTGCGATGTCGAGTACTCCGGCGAAGGGGGACTTCAGGCCCTCCGAGCCCACAGGAAGAATGGCGGCAATGACGAAAACGGAGCCGATGTAGAAGACCAGGATGCGCCAGACCACCGTGCGGATGGCCTTGCCGACGCTGTGGGCGGGATTTTCTGTTTCAGCCGCGGCGACGCTGACGATCTCGGTGCCACCGAAGGCGAAGATCACCACGAACAAGGCCGCGGCGATGCCGCCGATGCCGTTCGGCGCAAAGTCGCCGGAGGCGGAGAGCCCTGGTGAGGTGGCGTTGGGCAGCCAGCCGAACAGCAGCGCGGCGCCGATGAGCAGGAAGATCACGATGGCCGCCACCTTCAGGATGGCGAACCAGAATTCGAACTCCCCGAAGTTCCGGACGCCCACCAGGTTGATGCCCGTGAACACCACCATGAAGACCAGTGCCAGGACCCAGACCGGGATCACCGGCCAGACCGAGAAGAGCAGTCCGGCGGCACCCAGTGCTTCTGCCGCAATCACCACCACCAGCTGCAACCACCACAGCCAGCCGATGGTTCCGCCGGCGGTCTTGCCCATGGCTTTTTCGGCGTAAACGGAGAAGGCGCCGCTGTTGGGGTTCGCCGCCGCCATCTCACCCAGGGCCCACATGACGAGGATGATCAGTGTTCCCGCTACGAGGTAGGAGATGAGGACCGCCGGGCCGGCGGCCTGCACGCCGGCGCCGGAGCCCAGGAAGAGGCCTGCGCCGATCGCGCTGCCCAAGCCCATCATGGTGAGCTGGCGGGGCTTGAGTGAATGGCCGAGGCCGGATGTTGGGGCAGGAGCCGCGATGGACTTCGTTGTCATACGTGTCTACCTTCTATGGATTTCATACGGGGTGTGGCGTGCCGGCCTCTTGGGCCGGGCAGGCGCGGCGTCGACGACGCAGCAAGAGCCGTGGAATAATTCTCGCAGTTTGTAAGATACATCACTTTTTGCTTAGGCGATGTGATGAGTAGAGAACCCCGGGGACAGGAACTTTGATGCTGGTCGATGCGCTTGATGCAAGAATTGTACGTTTCTTCACTGATTCACCGCGATCTTCCGTGCTGGAGGCCTCGCGGGTACTGAAGGTTGCCCGGGCGACGGTGCAGTCCCGGATTGACCGGATGATTGAAAACGGGGTCATTGGTTCCTGGGTCCCGCAGCCCGATCCTGCCAACTTCGGCTTCCCGGTGGTGGCGTTCTGTTCGGTCACCATCACCCAGGAGATCGGCCACGACGCCATCATTGAGAGCCTCAGCGCCATTCCCGAGATCATCGAGGTCCACACGGTTACGGGGAACTCCGACCTCATGGTGCGGATCGCCGCCCGGTCCAATCCGGACATGCAGCGCGTGCTCGATGCCATGATTGCCACCAAATCCGTGGTCCGCTGTTCCTCCGTGATAGTGCTCAACAGCCATATCCAAGGCCGCACCTTGCCGCTGATGGAGGCGGCGGCGAAGGCAGTGTGACGTAAAGCATTTTGCGGACCGGGCGCAGAGTCGTACCATTAGTTCTAGTCAACATGACTTTAACTAAAGCTCCGGTTCCTGGACCGGACGGCGACGAAGCGAGGTGAACGCCGTGAACCCCAGCTCAGCAAACGTCGCCGAGAGGCGGCTCGCACCGCCGTCGTTGGCTATTTCCACGGTGATTTTCGCCCTCCGTCCCAGCGAAACATCCGGCCGTCCTACGCTGTGGCTGCCGTTGGTCCGCAGGATCCGAGAACCCTATAAGGACATGTGGGCCCTCCCGGGCGGTCCCCTTGCCCATGACGAATCGCTGCAGGACGCGGCATCACGGAACCTTCGCGAAACCACCGGCCTGACGCCGCACTACCTCGAGCAGCTCTATGCCTTCGGGGGACTTCACCGCTCGCCCACGCAACGTGTGGTGTCGATCGTCTACTGGGCATTGGTGCAACCCACCGAGGCTGCGCTGGCTGACGAATCCGAGAACGTCCGGTGGTTCCGCGCAGACCGGCTGGGCGAACTCGCCTTCGATCACAACGCAATCGTGGACTACGCGCTGTGGCGGCTGCGCAACAAGATGGCCTACGGGTCCATTGCCTACCACCTGCTGGGGGAGTACTTCACCCTGGCCCAGGTCCGCGAAGTCTACGAGGCGGTGCTGGACCGGCAACTCGATCCCGCGAACTTCCGCAGACACATCAAGGCCACACCGGAAATCGAAGAAACCGGTGAATACCTCCAAGGCGGAAAACACCGCCCACCACGCCTCTACCGCTTCACCGGCACGCCCGGCCTCGGGCCAGATAACAGGAGTACACCATGAGCAGCGTCAACACTGCCGTCCAGCTGATCACCCGCGAAGAAGCCGAAAAGGGCCTCTCCCGCGCAGGGTCCACGTGCAGCCCGGCCCTGGCCAGGGGTCCCTGGGAATACGACCTTGCCGAAGCCCTCTCCGGCGAGCCCGCCTACGGCCCGGGCGCCTCCAGCAGCGACGTCGCACCCAAGGCGACGCCGCGACAAGGCCAGCTTCCGGAAGAGTACAAGAAGGCCACCGATGCCGAACTGGATGCCCGCATCCGCGCCGCCAAAGCGACGCTCGGGGACCGGGCCGTCATCCTGGGGCACTTCTACCAGCGTGACGAAGTCATCCAGTACGCCGATTTTGTGGGCGACTCCTTCCAGCTGGCCAATGCGGCCCTTACCAAACCCGACGCCGAGGCGATCATCTTCTGCGGCGTGCACTTCATGGCCGAAACCGCCGACATCCTTTCCACCCCCGAGCAAGCGGTGATCCTGCCCAATCTCGCCGCGGGCTGCTCCATGGCTGACATGGCGGACGAAGACTCCGTTGAGGAATGCTGGGAACAGCTCGAAGAGATTTTCGGCACCGGGGTGGACGAACAGGGCAGGGTTCCCGTCATCCCCGTTACCTACATGAACTCCTCAGCAGCGCTGAAGGCCTTCTGTGGTCGCAACGGCGGCATCGTCTGCACCTCCTCCAATGCCAAGGTGGTCCTGGAATGGGCCTTCGAGCGTGGCCAGCGTGTCCTGTTCTTCCCGGATCAGCACCTGGGCCGCAACACCGCCAAGGCACTGGGCGTCCCGCTGGAACAGATGCCGATGTGGAATCCACGCAAGGAACTGGGCGGCAATGACGAGCAAACGCTCCTGGACTCCCGGGTGATTCTCTGGCATGGCTTCTGCTCGGTGCACAAGCGCTTCAACGTGGGCCAGATCGAAAAAGCCCGCCAGGACTTCCCGGGCGTCAACGTCATCGTGCACCCCGAATGCCCCATGGAAGTTGTTGACGCCGCCGATTCTGCCGGCTCCACCGACTTCATCAAGAAGGCGATTGCCGCCGCCACCGAACCCACCACGTTCGCCATCGGTACAGAGATCAACATGGTGAACCGCTTGGCTGCGGAAAACCCGCAGCACACCATCTTCTGCCTGGACCCCGTGATCTGCCCGTGCTCCACCATGTACCGCATCCACCCCGGCTACCTGGCCTGGGTGCTTGAGGAACTTGTCGAGGGCCGCATCGTCAACCGCATCACTGTGGACGACGCCGTACAGGACAACGCGAAGATTGCCCTGGAACGCATGCTGGCCGCGAAGCCCGCATAGCCGACCCGGCACATCAGACCTAGCCGAATCGAGCCCCACATGACTACAGAGAGCCTGGCTGGAAAGACCGCACATGGGCGGTTGATCGTCGTCGGAAGCGGCATCGCCGGCCTGTACTCTGCCTTGCTTGCCGCAGAGGCCGGTGCGGAAGTGGTGCTGCTGACCAAAGGCGCGCTCGCGGACAGCAACACCTACTATGCGCAGGGAGGGATCTCCGCCGTGCTGGAGGAACCCGCTCCCGGTGACACCGTAGCTGCCCACATCGCCGACACTTTGCGGGCCGGCGCCGGTCATTGCAACGAAGAAGCCGTTCGGGTGCTTTGCACCGAAGCGCGGCGGGACATCGCAGGGCTCGGGCGGTTCGGTGTGCGGTTCGATCTTGACGACGACGGCGACCCCGCACTTGGACTCGAGGCAGCGCATTCGGCGCCACGGATCCTCCACGCGGGCGGCGACGCCACCGGTGCAGGAGTAGCCTCGGCCCTGATCAGGACCGTCCTGGACTTCCAGGCACAGGGCAGGATCCAGGTGATCGGGCATGCCCAGGTCACGGACCTGATCCACCAAGCAGGCCAGGTGGCAGGCGTCAACTTCCTCCACGAGGGACGTGGGCAGAGCCTCCGCGGCGACGCCGTTCTTCTTGCCACGGGAGGCGCCGGGCAGCTGTTCGCCCAAACCACCAACCCCTCCGTGGCCACAGCCGACGGCCTGGCACTCGCGTGGCGGGCAGGAGCTGCACTGGCTGACCTCGAGTTCTTCCAGTTCCACCCCACCTGCATGGTGCCCGGTGGAGCCCCCCAAGAAGCAGACGGCGATGCACACCCCCTGCTGATCTCCGAGGCAGTCCGCGGCGAAGGCGCCATTCTTCTTGACGCCAACGGCTATCGCTTCATGCCGGACTACCATTCGGACGCGGAGCTGGCGCCGCGCGATGTGGTCTCGCGCAGCATCGCCCTGCACCTTGACGCGTTGGGCGACCCCAACGGGCACGTGTTCCTCGACGCCACCGTCATTGAAGAGTCGCGCGGTGCAGGGTTCCTGGAAAAGCGCTTCCCGACCCTGAGTCGGCACACCCGCCAGGCCGGCCTCGACTGGACCAAGGACCTGGTTCCCGTGGCACCGGCGGCGCACTACTGGATGGGTGGGGTGGTAACGGACCTCCACGGCCGGACTTCGGTTCCCGGGCTGCTGGCTGCCGGTGAAGTCGCGTGCACCGGTGTGCAGGGGGCAAACCGGCTGGCCAGTAACTCCCTGCTTGAAGGACTGGTGTTCGGGCGCAGGGCTGTTGAAGGGTTCCTTGGGTCGTCCGGTGAGTCGTCTGACGGAGCCCCTCTGCGTGCTGACTCGGCCGCGGGCGGCCTCGCTTTTGCGCACGCTGCCGGGACCCCGGCAGGCGACAATCGCAGCGGAACCTTCAGCGAAACCGCCGCGCCAGCGGGAGCCAGCGCGTTCTCGCGGCAGGCCCTTCGGCGGCTGATGACCGCCAAGGCTGGCGTGCTCCGGAGCGGGGAGTTGCTGGCTGAGGCCGCAGAGGTCTTGGGGGAATGGGAAGAGGCTGCCGGTCCCTTGAGCGTTCCGGAGTCCCTGGATGTCCGCGTACACGAGGACGCCAACCTTCTGCTGGCCGCCCAGCTGCTCGTGAGGGCTGCCCGGGAACGACGGGAGTCACTGGGGGCGCATTACCGCAGCGACAGCGTGAAGGCACCAGCCGCCGTCGACGATTTTGACAAGCGTTACACCATGAGCCGGAAAGTGAGCCTCGTCCATGACTAACCTGACCCTCCCCGCAGCCCCCGTGCGGGATATTTTGGAACGGGCCTTCGCGGAGGATGCGCCCAGCGGGGACATCACGTCCCAGCTGCTTATTCCGGCTGAGGCGCAGGCCGTGGCGGTCCTCAACGCCAGGGTCCCCGGCGTGTTCAGCGGCGGGACCGTGTTCCGCGACGCCATGAAGACAGTTGATCCGACCACCGAAGTGGAGTTGCTCCTCGCCGATGGTGAAGCTTTCGACGCCGGAACCCACCTTGCACGCGTCAGCGGCAGTGCACGCTCGGTCCTGCTGGCCGAGCGGGTGGGCCTGAACCTGGTGCAGCGCATGAGCGCGATCGCCACCAAAACCGCAGAGTTCGTCCGGCTGGTGGAAGGGACACGGGCCCGGATCACCGATACCCGCAAGACCACCCCCGGGCTGCGGGTGCTGGAGCGCTACGCCGTCCGCTGCGGCGGGGGAGCGAACCACCGTTACAGCCTCTCCGACGCCGTGCTCGCCAAGGACAACCACCTCGCCGTCATGACCGGCGGCGACGCCGGCAAACTGACTGAGCTGCTGATCGCTGCCAAAGCCCAGCTTGGCCACACCACCCACTTCGAAGTCGAAGTGGACAGCGCAGAGCAGATCGAACCAGTGCTGGCAGCGGGCGTGGACACCATCATGCTGGACAATTTCTCCCTGGAGGAGCTGCGTGCCGGCGTCAAGCAGGTTGATGGCCGGGCCATCGTGGAAGCCAGCGGCAACGTAAACCTGGACACCGTCACCGGCATCGCCGCAGCAGGAGTGGATGTCATCTCCATCGGCGGCCTGACCCACAGCGTGAACGCCCTGGACCTTGGCCTCGACATCGAACTCACCACGGGCCGGAACTGAAAGCCGGCTCCGGTCATGATCTTCCTCGACGCCGCTGCCACCACGCCGGTCCGCCGCGAAGTGCTGGAGGCCATGTGGCCCTATCTCAGCGGCGAGTTCGGCAACCCCTCAAGCCACCACACGCTGGGTGAATCGGCAGCGGCGGCGCTCGCGGCGGCACGGTCCGGCGTCGCGAAAGTGTTCAACTGCCGCCCCGGCGAGGTCACGTTCACCTCGGGTGGCACCGAAGCGGACAACCTTGCCGTCAAAGGCATCGCATTGGCGCGGCGGGAGGCTGACCCTGCATTGAAGCGGGTGGTGATCAGCGCCGTCGAACATCCGGCGGTGGAGGAATCGGCGCGCTACCTGGAACGGGTCCACGGTTTTGTGGTGGATGTCGTGCCGGTAGACAGCGACGGTGTTGTCACTGTGGACGCGCTGCGCAGCGTCCTTCAGCCGGGGACCGCCCTGGTGAGCATCATGTACGCGAACAATGAAATCGGAACCGTGCAACCTATCGCCGACCTGGCAGAGGTTGCCCACGATGCCGGTAGTCCCTTCCACACGGACGCCGTACAGGCTGCGGGGTGGTGTCCGCTGGATGTGAAGGAGCTCGGCGTTGATGCCATGAGCATTTCAGCGCATAAATTGGGGGCGCCGAAGGGTTCCGGAGCCTTGTTCGTCAAAGGCCGGCTGCGCTTGGAACCCCTCATGCACGGAGGCGGGCAGGAGCGGGGCAAACGTTCGGGAACGGAGAACGTGGCCGGAGCCATCGCTTTATCCACGGCCTTGGCGCTCTCCCATGCCGAACAGCAGGAACAGGCCGACCGCGTTGCGCAATTGCGTGAGACCTTCATTCAGCGGGTTTTGGACACCGTTCCTGACGCCATGCTGACAGGACATCGGAGCCGGCGCTTGCCGTCGGTCGCGTCCTTCTGCTTCCCGGGAACCAGCGGCGAATCGGTCCTGCTGGAACTCGAACGCCTGGGAGTCGTGTGCTCCAGCGGTTCGGCGTGTGCTGCTGGATCAGATGCGCCGTCGCCGGTTTTGGTGGCCTTGGGCATCGCTCCGGAAACCGCCCAGACGGCGGTTCGCTTCAGCTTCACTTCCGCCATCACCGACAAAGAACTGGAGACGGCCGCCGGGGCGGTGGAAACCGCCGTCGCGCGTGTCAGGAACCTCGCGGCCCCGCAAGCCGGCTGACGCCGGGCGCTGCGCCGGGTACTCGACGCCGGGTGTTCGGTGCCGGACGCGCCGTGCTGGAGGTGCCGTGTTAGACGTGCCGTGTTAGACGTGCCGGGCCCGGCGGAAAATCCAGTGACGCAGCAAGGTGAAACGGACGGCGGTGGCCACGAACCCGGACAAGGTAGTGGTCCAGAGTTCCTCGGCGACGCTGGCTTCCGGCTTGAAAAGATGCAGGACTCCCAAGCTGCCACCTGTGATCAGCAACGCGATGCCTATCACGAGCACGCCGCTTAGGTGGTCCCGCGCACGCTTTTTACTGCCAGTGATCTTGAACGTCAGGCGGCGGTTAAGCGCCGTGTTCATGAGTGAGGTCAGGATCAACGCCACGGCATTGGCCAGTTGCGGGTCGATGAGTGGACGCAGCAACGCGTAGATGGCCAGCGAGCTTCCCGTGCAGATAATCCCGACGCCCGTGAAGCGCAGCAGCTGCCTCACGACGGGGTATCTCAGTACGCCGCGATGCCTTTTCCGGGGTGGTTTGTGAGGGGGAGACGGCAGTAGCCCTGTGGCGTCCGCAGCTGTCTCCATGGGGTTAAGCCTGACACACTATGCCGGCAGTTCCTCCCAGGAGGCGCCGGTCACGGGGTTGCTGAGCTCTCCGATTCCTTCGATGCTGCACACCACGGTGTCGCCGGGGTGGATGCGTGCGCTCTCGGCCGGGAAGCCGGTGAGGACCAGATCGCCGGGCTGGAGAGTCATGAACGAGGTGAGGTAGACGAGGATCTCCTCGACGTTCCAGCCAAGATCGGCGGTGCTGGCCGGCTTCAAGGCGGTTCCGTTGTGAATGATCCCGATGCCCAGGCGCGGGTAGTCTACCGTGGTCACTATCCACGGGCCGGCCGGGGTGAAAGTGTCCTGGCTCTTGGCGCTGATCCACAGTTCATCGCTCTTTTGCAGGTCCCGGGCTGAAACATCGTTGCCGATGGTGAAGCCCAGGACTGCGGACCGGGCGGTTTCCAGGGTCAGGTTCCGTGCTTCGCGGCCGACCACAATGGTCAGCTCCGCTTCGGGATCCACATGGCCGACGGATGTGCTGAGCTGGATGGCTTCGCCCGGGCCAATCACGCTCGAGGCCGCCTTGTGGAAGGCCTGGGGAGGCAGGTCGCGGCCGGGTTGTCCGGTGTTGTGGGCCATGCCGAAGACGTTGACCGGCACGGACGGCGCAAGGAACGTGAAGGCGTCTTCAGTGACTTCCGAACCCTTTTCCCAGCCCCCGCGCGAAGGGCTGGGCGCATTGGCCCGGGATGACGGAAACGGGGAGTCGATGACGGACCATATTTTCCCCTCCGCGGACGCGAAATCCGGGGCGTCGTTTGCTACAAAGAAGTGCTCGTCCGGTGAAGCCGGATCGAGGGGGCGGACGCGGGCGATTCGACGCGCGGGGGCTGAAGTCATGATGACATCCTACGTCCTCCGTCGGTGATGCCGCACTTGAGGCGCCCGACGCCGTCGTCATTTGCCGTGCCGTGGAGGGAACCCCACAGGCGCGGGGCTTAGAATCCCTCTCATGCGTCTGGCGATTATCGGGTTGATTCTGCTTGTAGCGGGCGGGGTAACCGTGGCCACGGGGGTCCTGCCGTGGCACGAGGTAGCGGTCCTCGTGGACCGGGTAGCTCCGATCCTGGCATTTGTCGTCGCCATGACCGTGGTAACCGAACTCGTCAGTGAAGCCGGCACCTTCCAATGGGTCGCCCGGCATTTGCGCAGATGGGGGAGGGGACGCAGCGTCCTGCTGTGGTTGCTGCTGGCGCTGTTCGCCACCTTGAGCACAATCTTCCTGTCCCTGGATACGACGGCGGTCCTCCTCACTCCCGTCGTGGTCACCGTGGCCCGGCAGGCAGGACTGCCTGTCCTGCCTTTCGCGCTGACAACTGTGTGGCTGGCCAACACAGCCAGCCTGCTGCTGCCCATCTCGAACCTCACCAACCTCCTGGCGCAGCACAACCTGGGTGGGATCACCCCGGCCCAATTCGCCCAGCTCATGTGGGCGCCCTCGCTTGCCGCCATCCTGGTGCCACTGGCCTTCATCGCCCTCGTTTTCCGGCGCGAACTGCGCAAGAGCTATGGCCTGGATGAATCCCGCCCGACGGTCGCTTCCACGGCCAAGGCCCCCGACCGCCTTCTGCTGGTGGGCAGCGCGGTGGTCCTGGTGCTGCTGCTGCCGGCGCTGGTGTCAGGAGCTGCCATCTGGATTCCGGCATCCCTCGCAGCGGCGGTCCTGGCAGTCCTGTTCGTTCTTCGGCGACCCGCGGTCCTGAAGATCACGCTGATTCCCTGGTCGCTGCTCCTGTTCACCTGTGGCCTGTTCCTGGTTGTCGAGGCCACCCAGTACCTGGGCGCATCAGCAATACTCGGTGAAGTGGCGGGCCAGGGCAGTGGCTTCATCGAACTCCTACGGCTCGCCATGACCGGTGCCCTCGGCTCAAACGTCGTCAACAACCTGCCGGCCTACCTTCTGGCCGAACCGCTGGCAGGAACCCCGGAAAGGATGGCGGCGTTGCTGGTGGGCGTCAACGCAGGTCCGTTGATTGCCCCCTGGGCGTCCTTGGCAACACTGCTGTGGCACGACAGGCTGATGCGGATGAACGTACACGTGAAATGGCAGGGCTACGCGGTGATGGGCCTGCTGGTGGCACCGCTGACCATAGTCGCCGCCATTGCGGCGCTCGCAGCCCTTGGACCAGGTGGGTTGTTCGGCTAGCCTGCGTACAGTTCGCCGACCGGCACCTCCGCAGGCAACCTGTTGGCCGGGCCTGCGAGCGGGCACGCCCAGGCCTCGTTGTAGGCGCATGAGGGGTTGTAGGCGAAGTTGAAATCGAGGGTGAACTCCTGCCCGGCGCCCGTTCCCCTCGTCCCGTGGAATGAACCTTTGATGGTGTCCAGAAGGTACCTGCCGGCACCGTAGCTGCCACCCTGATTGCCGGCGGTCGCATCACGGAACGGCACGAAGATCCCGCCACCGTAGCTCCGGAGCCGCCAAACAGCCAAGGAGCCAAGTCCGGGCAGTTCAAACGTGCCGATCCGGGTGAATGGCACCACTCCGTCAGTCCCGGTCTGGACATTCATTTCCTGTCCCTGGCCTTCCGGCTGGAGCACGGTATGGAACCGGTAGGCGGGGTCGTACCCGGCGGTCTGCAATCCGGAAAACGATGCCTTCATCTCCGGCGTGAGGGCAGAGGCAGGATGCGTGGCAAACATCAGGTCCCGCTCCTGGCGCCAGTACACGTGTGCGTCGAAGGGATTGGTCGCTGCGAGTTGCCGGACCTTGTCATAGAGGGCGAAGGTCTTCAGACGCCAGTCAGCTATGTCTACTGCGGACATCGTGGGGATAGTGTCCTCGGATTCGTCGTGCTGAGTAGGGGCCATACCCTCAGCCTAGACCTGTGCGTGTCGCGGCACCCCCGCCGCTAGGCTGTGCTCATGACTGGCACGAGGAATCCGGGCGGCATTCCGCTCAAACTAGCCGCCGTGGCGCTTGCGGGTTCCATGGTGGTGGGCACAGCGGCATGCTCATCCGAAAACAAGGGCCCACAGGTCACCTCTACGGCGACATCGCGGCCGAACAGTTCCGAATCGGGGACCGGGGCGCCTGAAGGCTCGACGACGACCCCCACCACTGAGGCCAGCCAAGCGACATCTCCGGCCGGCTCGAGCGGAACGGACGCTCCTTCCGGGTCACCGACCGCGGGTCCGGATCCGGCGCCCACGGCCCTGTCCTGGAAAACCTATACGGATGCCGCCAAGAGCGTCAGTTTCGAGCTTCCGAAGGACTGGATCGCGCAATCCGCAGAACCTGCGGCCGGCTCGTTGGCTGGCGCCGTCAAGGTGGAAGTCAAAGATGGCGCAGGGAAATACATAGCCACCCTCCAAACAGGGTTGCCTCCGTCCGCTCCGGCTGCCTGCCCTGCCGGGCAGGGGAAGCCCTACGTGGTGATCAGCAGCACGCCCGTTGACGTACCGCACTCCGACGGGCCGGACACCATTGATCCGCGGATGGTCTTCCGCGTCATCCAGGGGTATAGGTTCTTCGGTTCCTATGGGATTACCAACATGGTGGCCGGCGTTGACGGCCAGGCGTGCGAGCTCGTCAACCGCGTACAGGGACCGGCAGGAAAAGGCGACTTCTCGTTCGGGGATGTCCTTGCCCTGCATGCCTTCGCTGCCGAGGAAAAAGTGGCACCCGTGAAGTCTTTCGATACGCTGGACCTGGCCGCTAAATACGTGGCCCACGATTCTGAATTCGCCAACGTCCAGCGGATGCTACTGTCTCTGAAGGTCAATCCGTAGTCCTGGGGTTGGCTGATCCACACACTCGGCGGCGTTGGGGGCCGCGCGCCGCAACCCAGTCCGGAGATCAATGGAACGCAACGTTGCTGCCACGCTCGTTTTCAAGACCGCGGCCAACACCAAAGTGGCCATGGCCATTGCCGTGGCCAACAACCCAGGCTATGACCTGGTGACCGAGAACCTGTCGGTCACTGTTGCGGGCGAGGAACTTCCTGTAGCCGAACTCAGCGACCACCATGGTGGACGGTTTCACTATCTTGAGTTCGCCGAGCCCAGCGAAGTAACGGTGGACTACCGGGCAAGTGTCCACGGCTATGCCGTTCCCGATACGTCCACTCCCATGGAGCTCATCCGGTATGTCAGGCCAAGCCGTTACGCGGAGTCGGACAGGCTGCTGCCCACCTCCTATGCCGAGTTCGGCGCCCTGCAGGGTGCCGAACTGCTCCACGCAGTTCGTGACTGGGTCCACGGAGAGCTCCGCTACGTCAGTGGCTCGTCGCGGGGGACGGACGGAGCCGTGGAAACCCTGCTGCACCGCAAGGGTGTGTGCAGGGACTTTGCCCACCTCGCCATTGCTTTGTTGCGCTCCAAAGATGTGCCTGCGCGCCTTGCTGCCGTCTATGCCCCCGGCCTGAGCCCCATGGATTTCCATGCGGTGGCCGAAGCCTATGTTGACGGGGCCTGGCGGATCATTGATCCCACTGGCTTGGCACCGCGTGAATCCATGCTCCGCATCACCGCCGGGCGTGACTCCTCGGACACTGCATTTCTTTCCACGGTGGGTGGAAGTCTCTCGCTGAGGACCCTGAAGGTCAGCGCTTCCATTAACGGAGAGCTCCCGGTGGAGAACCACCGGGAGCTCGTCAGCCTGCGCTAGTGTCCGGCCACTGAGGCGCGGAGCTTCTCGGTCAACCGCAAGAGTTCGCGCTGTTCATCGGCCGTGAGAGCGGGCGCCACCAGGGTTGCGATGTCGCGCACGTGTTCGCGCCCGATGGTTTTTTGAAGTTCGCGTCCCGCTTCGGTGAGGGCCAGCAGGACCCCGCGGCCGTCGTCGGGGGCGGTGGTCCGCTCCACGAGTCCGCGCTTCTCCAAGCGGTCCACCAAGCGGCTCAAGCTGGACTGGCTCAGCAGCACTTTGTCGTTGATCTCGTTCAGGCGCAGTTGGCCTGACGGGCAGCGCGAGAGCGTGAACAGGACGTCGTATTCCTTCACGGGCAGGGTCTTGAAGGCCGGTCCGGACTGCAGCTTCCGCATCACCGCCACCTGGGAGCGGAACAAGGACTCCCAGGTTTCGGCGGCGAGGCGGACGGCAGAGGACCCCGAGGGGGCGGACATCAGGCGTCCTGGCCCGCTGCACCGGCGGTAGCCGATTCGGTGACCTTGGCTTCCAGGGCGGCTGCCACGCGGGAGGCGTGGGTGGGCGCATCCGGCACGTGTGCGGGCTTCATTGCGGCGTACTCCTTGCGCAGGACCGGCAGGACTTCCTCGCCAAAGAGGTCCAGTTGCTCCAAGACGGTCTTCAGGGGAAGGCCGGCGTGGTCGATCAGGAACAACTGGCGCTGGTAGTCGCCAAAGGCTTCACGGAAGGTCAGGGTCTTCTCAATGACTTCCTGCGGGCTGCCGACGGTCAGGGGCGTTTGCGACGTGAAGTCCTCCAGCGACGGGCCGTGTCCGTAAACCGGGGCGTTGTCGAAGTACGGACGGAATTCCTTGACGGCGTCCTGGGAGTTCTTCCTCATGAAGAACTGGCCGCCGAGGCCAACGATCGCCTGGTCTGCCTTGCCGTGGCCGTAGTGCTCGTAGCGCTCACGGTAAAGGCCGATCAACTGCTGGTAGTGCTCCTTCGGCCAGAAGATGTTGTTGGCGAAGAAGCCATCGCCGTAGTAAGCAGCAACCTCCGCGATCTGGGGAGTGCGGATGGAGCCGTGCCAGACGAAGGGAGCGACGTCGTCGAGCGGCCGCGGCGTCGAAGTGAAGTTCTGCAGCGGGGTACGGAACTTGCCGGACCAGTTGACAGTGTCCTCATCCCAGAGCTTGCGGAGCAGGCTATAGTTCTCGATCGCGAGTTCGATGCCGTCCTGGATGTTCTTGCCGAACCAGGGGTACACGGGCGCCGTATTGCCGCGACCGAGCACCAGGTCCACGCGGCCATCGGAGAGGTGCTGCAGCATGGCGAAGTCTTCTGCGATCTTCACGGGGTCGTTGGTGGTGATCAGTGTGGTCGCAGTGGACAGCGTGATGCGCTCTGTCTGGGCAGCGATGTAAGCCAGCGTGGTGGTGGGGGAGGAGGAGAAGAACGGGCGGTTGTGGTGCTCGCCCAGGGCGTAGACATCCATGCCGATTTCTTCGACCTTCTTAGCGATGGCAACGGACGCCTTGATGCGCTCGTTTTCGGTGGGCGTGCGGCCCGTTGTGGGGTCAGTCGTGATGTCGCTGACGCTGAATACGCCGATCTGCATGATGTGCCTTTCTCCCTGCCCGTGGTCCCGGGCTCTGTAAACAGTGTACCTCAAACTAGATGCATTTGCATGTATCAGTGCCTGTAACAGGACAGGGCCGGGAATTGTTCCCGGCCCTGCTTGGGTGATTGTCGGGGAGCTACTCCCCGGGATTGTGGGCCGCGCGGCGGCCCTTGACCCGGGGGATCATGCCCGTGGTCCAGTCCTGGAACTCGTCTGCACCACTGCCGCCCTGGCCATTGCTTCCCTGGCTGTTGCTTCCGGGTGCCGGAGTTGGCTTTTCCTGCAGCTCCCGCAGCAATTGCTTCTTCTCCCTGCGTCCTTCCACCAGTTTGTACAGGACAGGGACCAGCACCAGGGTCAGGGCCGTTGAAGAGACAAGACCGCCAATGACGACGATGGCCAAAGGTTGCGAGATAAAGCCCCCACCGCCTGTCAGGCCCAGCGCCATCGGAGTCAAAGCGAAAACAGTTGCCAGCGCCGTCATCAGGATGGGGCGGAGACGTTGCCGGGCACCATGGGTGATGGCGTCAGCGACGTTCATGCCGGGGCGGCCGTCATGCGGTTTGCGATATTGATTGATGAGGTCGATCAGGACAATCGCGTTGGTCACCACGATGCCCACCAACATCAGCATGCCGATCAGTGACGGCAGGCCCAACGGCACACCTGTCAGCAACAGAAGGCCGATGGCGCCTGTGGCCGCGAACGGCACGGAGACCAGCAGGATCAGGGGCTGGATGAGTGACTTGAATGCCGCCACCATGATCACGTAGACAATGGCAATCGCCGCCAGAAGCGCCAGGCCCAGTTGGCGGAAAGACTCCGCCTGCTGGGTGGTGGCGCCGCCGATGGTGGCGGTGACTCCGGCGGGCAGCTCTACCTTGGCGAGCCGCTCCTGCACGGCGGTGCTGACGCTGCCGAGGTTGGATCCCGACGGCGTAACGGTCACCCGCGCGGTCCGCTGGCCGTTGCTGCTGGTGATGGATACCGGCGTGTCCACTTGTTCGACGGCGGCGATGGTCTCGAGCGCGACGCCTCCGCGGGCCGTGGGGAGCTGGAGCGCCCGAACGGCGGCAAGACTGTTGAACCGGGTCCCTTGGCCGATCTGGACCGGGTAGTCATCCGTGTCGATCCGGACTGTGCCGGCAGGGATGGGGCTGACCGTGGAGGCGAGGAACGCACCCACTTGTTCCTCGGTCAAACCCGCAGCTACTGCCTTGGCACGGTCAACCCGGACCTGGACCACGGACTGGGTGGATGCCAGGTTGGTTGAGACTTCCGTGCTGCCGGGAACACCCTCCATGGCCTTGACCATGGCATCACTGGCCGTCTTCAGGTCAGCGGAGTTGGCAGCCTTGATGGTGATATCCACTGTGGAGGACGTCCCGAATCCGCCTTGCTGGGAGCCAACGGTGATCTTGCCTGCCGCCCCGGCCAGCTTGTTCCGGACTTCCTCCTGGAGCTTGCCCTGGTTGACTTTCTCGTCGGTGACGATCGTGAACGTCGAGTTCGATGAACCCGTCGATGTCAGGGCAGCGAAGCCGGTCTGGGCGTTGCCGGAGGTTACCTGCACATCCTTGATGCCCTCGATGCCCTTGAGGGCATCCTCAACCTTCGTGGCCTCTTCACTGGTTGCCTGCAGGCTGGTGCCGGCCGGCAGGACCTGCCGGACCGTCATGCTGTTCTCCCCGGAGCGGCCCAGCAGGTCCGTGGCCAGCAACGGTGACACGGCGATGGTCGCCACCAGGATCAGGGCTGCGGCGGACAAGGTCATGACAGGGTGCTTCTGGGTCTTTGTCAGGATCGGAAGGTAGCCGCGCTGGAGCCGGCTCCTCTGCTCGGCTTCACGTGCTTTCTCCGCCGTTTCCTTACCGGAGCCTTCCGTATCGGAGTTAGCGGCCTCGGCGCCCTTCCTGGGCGACGACAGGAACCAGTAAGCCAGTACGGGGACGATGGTCAGGGAAACCAGGAGCGAGGACAACAAAGCTATGGTCACGGTCAGCGCGAAGGGGCGGAACAACTCACCGGCGAGATCGCCCACGAACGCGATCGGAAGGAACACTGCAACCGTCGTCAGCGTCGACGCCGTAATGGCCCCCGCCACCTCGCGGATCGATGTCAGGATGGCCGCGAGCTTGTGTTCGCCGTAGCTCAAGTGCCGTTTGATGTTCTCGATCACCACGATTGAGTCATCCACCACACGCCCGATGGCAATGGTGAGGGCGCCCAGCGTGAGGATGTTCAGTGAGTACCCGGTGGCAGAGATGCCAATGAAAGTTATCAGCAGGGACAGCGGAATGGACACTGCCGTGACCAAGGTCGAGCGGACGGACATCAGGAACACCAGGATGACCGCCACGGCAAAGCCAAGGCCCAGGAGCCCTTCAGTGGTGAGGTCCTTGATGGATTTCTCAATGAACGGGGCCTGGTCAAAAACAGGAGTGAAGGTGGCGTTGTTCCCCAGTTCCTCTTCCATCGTCCCGATGGCGTCACGGACAGCATGGGAGAGCGCCACAGTGTCGCCCTCGGGCTTCTTCGTGACGGACAGGGCCAACGTCGGCTTGCCGTTGGTTCGCGTAATTGATGTGGCGGCGTCGTCTTCGATGCTGACATCTGCTACAGCACCGATGGTGGTGGCTTTGCTGGTTCCTGCCAGCGGAAGTCCCTTGATGACGTCCAGGGAGTCCACAGGACTGCCGAGTTGAAGGGAGAGCGTTTTGCCCTGGTCCTCGATGGTGCCGACGGGAACCAGGGTCCCGTTGTTCTTCAGCGCGCTGCTGATGGATTGGACCGAGGCTCCCGTTGAGGCGAGATCGGCCTGGCGGGGCTGGATCAGGATGTGCTGGCTGGCGCCGCCAGTCACGTCGGCGCCCCGGACGCCGTCGATCTTCTGGAGGCGGGGCACGCTGAGCCTGAGCAGGTCCGCGTTGAGTTCACTCAGCGGTTTGTCGGACGAAACGGCCAGGTAGACGATCGGGAAGTCGCTGATGTTGCCCGCGATGGACTGGGGCTCCACGTTGGCGGGCAGCACTCGCTTGGCGTTGGAAATGGCCCGGTCGATCTGGTTGCGTGCGCGATCGAGATTGGAGCCATAGGTGAACACCATGGTGATCTGCGAGACGCCGTTGCGTGAGGTGGACGAGGTTGATTCAAGTCCTTCGACGCTGTTCAGCGCAGTTTCAAGGGGCTGGCTCAGCTGCTTGTCCACCACCTCCGGCGAAGCGCCTGGCATGGAGGTGACAACTGTGATCTGAGGGAACTCGATGGACGGGATGAGTTCCTGCTTCAGCGACCCCATGGTGATCACGCCGAACACCGCCGCAAAGACGGTGATCAGCGCGATCAGGGCCCGGTTGCCCAGGGAAAGCTTGGCCAGGCGGAACATTGCATCGACTCCTGTGGTCTACGAAACGATTCGTCTGACGGGAACCGGCCGCAGCCCCGGGGTGTGGCCTAGCCCTGGACGGCGTTGGCCACTTCCAATTGCAGGGACCTGGCTGTGCTGGCCTCCAGTTCGGCGGCAAGGTCCGGGTTCTCATTGAGCTTGACGCCGTAGCCCGGCATCATGTCCTTGAGCTTGGACTGCCATCCCTTGAAGTTCTTGGGGAAGGACTTCTGCAGGAGTTCGATCATGATCGGCACAGCCGTGGACGCTCCAGGCGATGCACCGAGGAGGGCGCCGATGGAGCCGTCGCGGGAGGCGATGACCTCGGTGCCGAACTGCAGGACACCACCCTTCTGGGGATGCTTCTTGATGATCTGTACACGCTGGCCGGCAGTGATCAGTTCCCAGTTGCTGCCGACGGCCTCGGGGTAGTACTCGCGCAGCGATTCCACCTTGGCTTCGTGCCGCTTGGCAACCTCCTTGATGAGGTAGGCCGTGAGATCCATGTTGTCCTTGGCCACTGCCAGCATGGGGATGATGTTCCCCGGGCGGATGGACAGGGGAAGGTCAAGGTAGCTGGAAGTCTTCAGGAAGTTGGTGGAGAAGCCGGCGTAAGGACCGAACAGGAGGGAACGCTTTCCGTCCACAAAGCGGGTGTCCAGGTGGGGTACGGACATCGGGGGAGCGCCGACCGAGGCCTGGCCGTAGACCTTGGCACTGTGCTGGGAGGTGATGGCATCATCGGTGCAGCGGAAGAACTGTCCCGATACGGGGAATCCGCCGTAGCCCTTGCTTTCCGGGATGCCCGAGGCCTGCAGCAGGTGGAGCGCACCGCCGCCGGCGCCAACGAAGACAAAGTTGGCGTGGATACGGCCGTGCTCGCCGGACTTGGCATGCTTGATGGACAGATCCCAGCCGCCGCCTGCTGCGCGGTTGATGTTGGTGACGTCGTGGCCGTAGTTGACCTCGGCCCCGCTGCCCTGCAGGTAACCGGTCAGCTCGCGGGTCAGGGCGCCGAAATCGACGTCGGTGCCTTCCGCTGCGCGGGTGGCGGCGACACGCTGCTTGCGGTCACGGCCCTTGACGATCAGGGGTGCCCACTTGGCGATTTGGTCCTGGTCCTCGGTGTACTCCATGCTGCGGAACAGCGTGTTGGGCTTGAGGGCCTCGTAGCGGGTCTTGAGGAATTTCGCGTGGTCCTCGCCAATGACGAAGCTCATGTGCGGAACGGTGTTGATGAAGCCCTTGGGCGATCCGATCACCTTGCTGTCCACCAAGTGGGACCAGAACTGGCGTGAGAGCTGGAACTGCTCGTTGATGTGGAGGGCCTTGGAAGGATCCACGGAACCGTCCTTGGCTGCCGGTGAGTAGTTAAGCTCACACAGGGCAGCGTGTCCGGTGCCGGCGTTGTTCCACGGTCCAGAGCTCTCGAGCCCCGCTTCGTCGAGTCGTTCGAACAGGGAGATGGTCCAGGTGGGTTCAAGTTGCTTGATGAACGCACCGAGGGTGGCACTCATGATTCCGCCGCCAATAAGGACGACGTCGGCATGTTGAGTCTTGGAAATGAAGGTCACGATCAATCTCCGTTAGCGGCGGCACTGGCTGTCACAGAATATCCCCGTGCAGACCCGATACTGAAATTGTGGGGAATCGTCAAGGCTTTAAGCGGACGTTCGTGAAAACTTCGTTGAGGACCGGTGAAGCGGGGTAGCTTTCCACCTTGTTGGACAACGCCAGTGCCGAGATGGGGAAGGCGATCGGGACTGCCGGCACGGACGCGGCAATCTCGGCATTGATGGCCTGGTACTGGGCATTGCGGTCATCGCCCTCAGGCATGGCGCGTGCCCTTTCGATCTTGTGGAAGACCTCCGAGTCCGTGTAGCCGAACTCCGCCCGGCTTTCGCCGAAGAGGGGCCCCAGGAAGTTGTCGGCATCGGCATACGAGCCGTTCCATCCGAGCAGGTGCAGCCCACGGTCCCCGGCGGACTGGACCTTTTGGAGGTAGCCGTTTTCCCAGTCAATGGGAACCGGTTTGATGTTGAGGCCAACGGCAACCAGCTGACGGCTGATTTCGGCGTAGATCTTCTCGGGAGTGGGCATGTAGGCCCGCGTGGCATTCAACGGATAGTAGAACTTCAGTTCCTCACCCTTGTAGCCGGCCTTCTCGAGAAGCTGTTTGGCCTTCTCAGGGTTGTATCCCAGCGAAGGGGCGTTGTTGTTGAAGCCGCTGAGCTTTGGCGGCACGAACTGGGACGCCTGGGCAGTGTTGTCGATGAAGAACTTGCGGATCAGGGATTCTTTGTCCACGGCCATTTCAATGGCTTGGCGGACCTCCAGCTTGTCCAGGGGTGCCACTGCCTGGTTGATGCCCAGGTACATCACGGAGAACGGGTCCCGTTGGATGATCTGGACACCCTTCTTGACGAGTTGGTCGAAGGTTGCCGGCGTCACGAGGTCGTAGGCGTCGATTTTGCCATCCAGAAGAGCCTGTTGCCGTGTCTCGGCGCGGTCGTAAGGGATGAAATTGATGGTGGCTATCTGGCCCCTGTTGCCCCAATAGCCTTTGTAGCTTTGGAGGGTGATCTTGTTCTCGTCCCAGGTTCCAAATTGGTAGGGACCGGTCCCCACGGGGTGGCTCGCGTAGGCAGAAACTGCCTGGCCGTTCCGGGTCTGGTCAAGAACGTTGGCGCGCTGCGCTTCCAGGGCGGCGGGGGAAGAAATGGCGAAGGCCGGAAGCGTCAGTGCCTGCAGGAACCCGGTGAAGGGCCTGGTCAGGTTGATTTGGACGTCAGTGGGTGAGACCACCTTGCAGTCCTTGAAGATGGAGAAGACGGGCTCGTCCGAATAGGCCTTGAAAACGCCCTGGAATGAGATTCCCGGTGCCTGCTTCCGGAGATCGGCAGGGAAGCTGAACCAGCGGTTGAAGTTGGCACACACTGCGGTTGCGTCGAAAGGTGTTCCGTCGTGGAAGGTGACTTTGGAGCGGAGGGTGAAGTCGTAGGTCAGACCGTTGTTGCTGTCTTTCCACTCCGTGGCCAGCAGGGGAGTGGTGTCTCCGGTTGATCCGTCAACACCAACCAGTCCCTCAAGGACCTGGCGCGTTACACGGTAGGACTCGGAATCGGCCGTCATGGCAGGGTCAAGGCCCAAGGGCATCGACGCCGTGCCGAAGTTGAAGGTGGCCGCCGGCTCGGCCGGGGCTGAGCTTCCGGTAGACGACGACGGCGCGGGGCCAGGCGTTCCTGTACATGCCGCCAGCCCCAGTACTGCAAAAACAGAGCCCACCTTGAGCAACTGCACGGTCAGGCTCCGCATTTTGCTGCTTGCCACTCTTGTCCCCTCAAGCCGGTTGAAATGCCACGGCCGGCTTAGGCCAGACCACATTCCAGTCTAGTTGAACGTCCCGAACGCACTTCCCAGCGCTTATTCAGGTAGCTGTCCCCGCTGCTTGAGGAAAAACCCCCGGCTCTGCAACCGGGGGTGCTCCGTGTGCCCATGGCCACGGTCCTTCTTGACTCTTGTGCGCAAGGGGGGACTTGAACCCCCACGCCCGAAGGCACAGGAACCTAAATCCTGCGTGTCTGCCAATTTCACCACTCGCGCTGGCCGGCATTCAGGCCCCCTTCGGGCGCCCGATGCCATATACGGCCTCCAGTGTACCCGTTACCCGTCCAGCTTGAGGTCCCGGCGCAGCTTGGCTACGTGGCCCGTGGCGCGGACGTTGTACTGGGCCAGGGAAACCTTGCCATCGGGGTCAACCACGATGGTGGAGCGGATCAGCCCCTGGTAGGTCCTGCCGTAGTTTTTCTTTTCGCCCCATGCCCCGTAGGCGTCGGCGACGGTGTGCTCCTGGTCGGACAGCAGCGGGAAGGTGAGTTGCTCTTCCGCCGCAAATTTGGCGATGGCGTCCACGGAATCGGGGGAGACTCCAACAACTTCGTAGCCGGCCGCTTGCAGGGAACCCAGAGTGTCTCTGAAGTCACAAGCCTCTTTGGTGCATCCGGGAGTAGAGGCGGCCGGGTAGAAGTAGACGATGGTTTTTCGGCCCCGGAAGTCGGACAAACTGACGTTTTCGCCCGAGGCGTCCTGCAGGGTGAAGTCCGGTGCAACGTCGCCGGGGATAAGTCGTTCAGCCAAAATATGCTCCTTGCTTTTGGTCGCGATTTCCCAGTTTAGACCGCAGAAGCCACGTCCCCGGCTCTTGCGCGCATATACTGTCGGCATGCCAGATATGGAGAGATGGCCCACTACCCGACTGCTTTCGACAGCTGCACGCCTGGTGGAAATCTCGTGGAACGAAAAATTGAAGTCCATCGGCCTTACCCACGCCGGGGTCATTGCCATGCAAGTACTTGCAGCCAAGGGTGCAATTACCCAGGCGGCTTTGGCTGAAGTTGCGAGGGTCAAAGCCCAGACCATGGGGACCACCCTTGCCAGGCTCGAGCTGCACGGGCACGTTACACGCCAACGCAGCGACTCGGACCGCAGAAGCCACGTGGTCACCCTGACGGAGGCCGGTAGCGCAGCCCTTGCGGAAGCTGTGAAGCTGGAGCAGGAAGTGTTGTCGCCTGTCGCTGTGGATACAGCGAGGCTGCGTGAGGAACTCCGGATTGTTGTCCGGGGGCTTGCGGGCTTGCCCGCTCCCGAGCAGGAATCCCAGGAAGTCGAAAGCGACGTGCCGCAGGCCTGATTCAAAACCGGCAAGGGCCTTTCCCTGCCGGCAATTCCTGCCAGTCAAAAAAGTAAAGGCTCCGGATCGTGTGAACGATCCGGAGCCTTTTGTCTTGGTGCACCCCCCGGGACTCGAACCCGGAACCCATTGATTAAGAGTCAATTGCTCTGCCAGTTGAGCTAGAGGTGCAGCTATTGTTTCGGTCTTCGAGGGAATTCGCATTCCTTGCGGACCTCCGCAACGACAAATAACTCTACACCACAATTCGCGGATTCAAAACCACGCTCAAAGTGAAGCTGCGCACGGCGCGGGATGGCATTCCTGAGGAAAAACAAAAGACCCTGGAGTGAATTCACTCCAGGGTCTTTCAGTGGTGCACCCCCCGGGACTCGAACCCGGAACCCATTGATTAAGAGTCAATTGCTCTGCCAGTTGAGCTAGAGGTGCAGCTGTTGATTTCGATCATCCGTGGGGCGTTTCCTTCCCCGGCGATCTCCGCAACGACAAGTAACTCTACACGACTTGGCCCGAAGTGCGAAATCGAGCCGGGGCACTTGCCGCGCATCATGGTTGGCTCCGCAAAATCAGCGCGAAGTCGGGGTTTTTGTTGTTGCTGAGCACCCATAGATCGCCGTTCCGTGCGCGGGCTACGTCACGCAAGCGGCCGTACCCGCCTGTGAAATAAGCCACAGGGGTTCCTGCCGTTGGGCCATCGAGGGGAACGGCCCAGAGCCGCTGGCCGCGAAGGGCGCCGGTGTAAGCCACGCCGTTGATTATTTCCAGCCCGCTCGGCGACGCCTCGGACGTCGAGGGCCAGACGACCTTCGCATCGGTCAGGCCGCTTCGGCCCGGCGCCCCCGTCACCAGAGGCCAGCCGTAATTGCCGCCAGGGAGGATGAGATTCAGTTCGTCGTCCACGTCAGGGCCGAACTCGCTTGCCCACAGCCTACCTTCGGCGTCCCAGGCCAGGCCTTGGACGTTCCGGTGCCCATAGCTGTACACAGGATTGTCACCGAAAGGATTACCCGGCGCGGGGCGCCCCTCCGGGGTCAGGCGGAGGATCTTGCCACCCAGGGCATCCGTGTCCTGCGGTTGCTCCCTGCGCTGGGAGTCCCCGGTGCCGACATAGAGCATTCCGTCCGGACCGAAACGAATACGTCCTCCGTTGTGGGTCGATGCCTTCGGGATTCCAGGGAAGATGACCTCCGGTGTGCCGAGCCCCGAGGGCCCGTCGGCATCCTCCTTGAGTTGCATCCGGACAATCCGGTTGTCAGTTGCCGACGTCAGATAGGCATAGAGCCACCGGTCGGAGACAAAAGACGGCGACACGGCAAGTCCCAGCAATCCGCCTTCGCCGCCGGGAACGACGCCGGGTACCTCGGCTATCGGGGTCGCGCGGCCGTCCTTGATCCCCACGAGCCGCGCCGAATCCCGTTCGGACACTACGGCGGTGCCGTCCGGCAGGAAGACGACGGACCATGGCAGCTGGAGCCCGACGTCGAGCTTTTGCAGGACCTCAGGGGCCGGCGGTGCGGCCTGCCCCGTCCGGCTCGATCCGGAGCCGGCCGGATTCGGGGTGGCCGCGGTGCCGGGCGAGGAGGTGCCTCCGGTGCAGGCTGAAAGTGCCACTGCCAACACAAACGCATGGCCGGCCGCCACAAGCCGTTGTCCTCCCGTGAAGCCTTTTCCTGCGCCTTGGTGTCCCATGCCTGTGTGCTGCTCCTGAAGCGACGGATTCCGCGGATGGCCGGATCAGTGCCTGCTGCGCCGGGGCGGACGGAATCCGGCTGCCTCAGCATGGGCTGCGGATTCGAACCAAACGTCCGCTTCGACGTCGTTGTAGTCGGCGGCGTCCTCATCGTGATACGTCATGGTCGCCGCAATTGCCTTGACGGGATGGCCTTCGCGCTGCGTGCTGGACGAACCGGTTCCGTAGGGCTCCTCCGCGGCAAGGTGTCCGGACGGGCCGGTTTCCTCGATCGCAGAGCCTTCAGTCGTGGCTTCTTCAGCTGTGGTGTCTTCAACGGTGTCTTCGCCGGCTGCGGTCTCGGCACCGGGGAGTGTGGGGGAGTGCGGAGCAGTGTACTCCTCGTGATGGACCGGTGCGCCTGCAGCGTCAGTCCACGATGATTCCCACTCGGCTTTGTCGGCTGCGTCATCGGCCCTGGCGACGTCGTCAGCGGTGACCTCGACGGCGGGCGCCTCCTGCCAGTCGTCAACGTCGCCGGCGTCGGCAGTGTGCAACCTGGCGTCGGTATCCACTACCGGTTCGTCCACCACCGGCTCTTCGACAACCGGGGCTGCAATGACCGGTTCCTCGACCGTCAGACCGGGTGTTGCGGCCTTCTGCACGTCGGTTTGCCCGTCGGTTTGCACGTCGGCGGATTCATCGGAGGCCCCGGGGCGAACGCCGGCCTCACCAACGGCAGGTTCACTTGTCTCGCCGTGAGGTTCAACTGCTGTTTCGTCGGGGCGTGGTTCGTCTGCGCGTTCTTCGTCTGCGCGTTCTTCTTCCCTGAGCGGCTCGTCAGCGGTTGGTCCGCTGCCCTCGGCAGCTGCTTTGCCAAGGTTGGTTACGCCGGCCAGTCCGGCGACTCCCGCAGTCACCGCACCCGGATCCGGTACGGTTCCGGTATTGGTGGACTCCATTGCTGCGGGAGCCGGGCTAGCGGTGGTATTCGAGGTTTTGTTGCGGCTCATGAGCCACCAAAGAATCGCGACGACCAAAACAATGACAATGACCCAAATTAACCAATCCATGGCGGGTGCCCTTCTGCTCACAGGGGTGCAGTACGTGGTATTTCAGACGTTACGTGCCTGCTATTGGGCTGTCCAGCTTTTGGCCGGCCGGTCCCCGGAATTGATCAGATTACTGAGGAAGGTCGGGCGGCAAATTCTTTGGAAGGAATTCCTGCCCGTCGCCTAGTCTGGCTGCATGGACTTCAAAAGGCTGCAGATTCTGCGGGAGCTGGCTGATCGCCAAAGCGTGGGCGCCACCGCAGATGCCATGAATGTCACTGCTTCCGCCGTTTCCCAGCAGTTGAAGACACTGCAGGCCGAATTGGGCGTGACCCTGGTGGAAAAGGCCGGCAGGGGAGTGCAGCTGACTGAGGCCGGACACGCCATGGCTGCTGCAGCCGCCGAAATAGCTACAGCCATGGCCCGCGCTGAGTCCACCGTCGACAGCTACCGGAAAGGCTGGCAGACCAATGTTTCAGCGGCATTCTTTCCAAGTGCGGCGGAAATGCTGCTGCCGGGAATGCTGCATCGTGTAGCCGCTGTGGAGGGACTGGGCTTCGATGCCCATTTCGAGGATCCGGGAACGGCACATTTTGCTCCTTTGGTGGCCGACTATGACATCGTGCTGGCGCACAGCGTGGATGGGCCCGAGGTCTTTGCCCGGCCGGGACTAGCGGTAGTCCCGCTGCTGGAGGAAGCACTCGACGTTGCCATGCCTGCCGGGCACCCGCTGGCGTCCAAAGCGCGGTTGACTCCGGAGGACGTGGTGGACCACCCCTGGATCGGCGTTCCTGAGGGATTCCCCTTTGACGCGGTCCTTCGGCAAATCGAAGTCCATGCAGGCAAGCACGCCACGCGCGGCCAGCGGTATCCGGACCTGAGGGTCCTTGAAGCACTGGTGGGGGCAGGCCACGGAATCTGCCTCCTTCCCCGCTATACGGCCCGCGCCAGTGCACGGAAGGGATTGGTCCTCCGTCCGCTCACGGGAGTAAAGGCGAGCAGAAGCATCGTCGCCCTGTCGCGGCAGGAAGTGGCCGCACGGGCCACGATTGCAGGCGTGCTGGAGATGCTCCAGGCTGAGGCTGCCGGGATCGCCCGCCAGGCGGGCGACACCTGAGCCGCCGGCGCAACTCCACATGTGCCGGGTTTCCGCAATAATTGCCGGTTCGGGCTTAACCCGGCGGGGAAGAAGCGCTGGCGCCACCAGGTGCACATAGACTTTGGACCATGACCGACACCAACATTGCTACAGACAACACGCCGGACATCAAACCCCGCAGCCGGGTCGTCACCGATGGCATTCATGCCGCTCCCGCCCGTGGCATGTTCCGCGCCGTCGGCATGGGCGATGACGACTTTGCCAAACCCCAGATTGGTGTCGCGAGCTCGTGGAACGAAATTACCCCCTGCAACCTCTCCCTTAACCGGCTCGCGCAGGGCGCCAAGGAAGGCGTCCATGCCGGCGGTGGCTTCCCGATGCAGTTCGGCACGATCTCCGTATCGGACGGCATTTCCATGGGCCATGAAGGCATGCACTTCTCGCTCGTCTCCCGCGAAGTCATTGCCGACTCCGTGGAGACCGTGATGCAGGCCGAGCGCATTGATGGTTCGGTCTTGCTGGCCGGTTGCGACAAGTCCCTCCCGGGGATGCTCATGGCGGCCGCCCGCCTGGACCTCGCTTCGGTGTTCCTCTACGCCGGTTCGATCATGCCGGGCTGGGTCAAGCTCGAAGACGGTTCGGAGAAGGAAGTCACCCTCATCGACGCTTTCGAAGCGGTGGGTGCCTGCGCCGCCGGGAAGATGAGCATGGAGGACCTCACCCGCATCGAAAAGGCCATCTGTCCCGGCGAGGGCGCCTGTGGCGGCATGTACACGGCCAACACCATGGCGTGCATCGGCGAAGCCCTTGGCATGTCCCTCCCGGGCTCGGCGGCACCGCCGTCGGCAGACCGCCGTCGTGATGACTTTGCGCGCAAGTCCGGCGAAGCGGTGGTCAACCTGCTGCGCCTGGGCATCACCGCGCGCGACATCATGACCAAGAAGGCCTTCGAAAATGCCATCGCCGTGACCATGGCGTTCGGCGGTTCCACCAACGCCGTGCTGCACTTGCTGGCGATCGCCCGTGAGGCAGAGGTCGAACTGACGCTGGATGACTTCAACCGCATCGGGGACAAGATTCCGCACCTCGGCGACTTGAAGCCCTTTGGGCGTTACGTCATGACCGACGTCGACAAGATCGGCGGCGTGCCGGTCATCATGAAGGCGCTGCTCGACGCCGGGCTGCTGCACGGCGACTGCCTCACCGTCACCGGCAAGACCCTCGCCGAGAACCTCGCCTCCATCAACCCGCCGGATCTGGATGGCAAGATCCTCCGCGCGCTGGACAACCCGATCCACAAGACCGGCGGCATCACCATCCTCCACGGATCCATGGCGCCGGAGGGCGCTGTGGTCAAGAGCGCCGGCTTCGATGCCGACGTCTTCGAGGGAACCGCCCGTGTGTTCGAGCGCGAGCAGGGCGCCCTGACGGCCTTGGATAATGGCGAGATCCACAAGGGCGACGTTGTGGTCATTCGCTACGAGGGCCCCAAGGGCGGCCCGGGCATGCGCGAAATGCTTGCCATTACCGGCGCCATCAAGGGCGCGGGGTTGGGCAAGGACGTGCTGCTGCTGACTGATGGCCGCTTCTCGGGCGGCACCACCGGCTTGTGCATCGGCCACGTTGCGCCGGAAGCCGTCGACGGCGGTCCGATCGCCTTTGTGCAGGACGGCGACCGCATCCGTGTCGACATCGCTGCCCGTTCGTTCGACCTCCTGGTTGATGATGCGGAGCTCGAAGCCCGCAAGGAGGGCTGGCAGCCGCTGCCCGCCAAGTTCACCAAGGGTGTGCTGGCAAAGTACGCAAAACTGGTCCACAGTGCTTCCACGGGAGCTTACTGCGGATAATTTCCTGTCTTGGACTCCGCTCCGGCAATGGGGCGGAGTCCGGCAGGCGGACATCGCTGTCCAAATAGTGAGATACGATAGTGGTCAATTGACACGTATCTCACTTTGAGGGAACACTGAACGCATGATCACATTCGTTACCGTCGGCGTCGTCGTCCTTACCAAGCGCGTGGCTTAGCCCGACTGGTAACGAACCGTCACGCGCAAACCCCTCGAAGAGCCGCAAGGCTGAGGGGTTTTTTTATTCCCAAGACCCACCCATTGAAGATCCACTAAGGAAGAGTCCGATGAGCAAAGGATCGCCGATCAGCCCCTCGCTGATGGCTGCAAAGTCCGCTGGAGCCCACAAAGCTCCGGAAAAGGTCGACCGATCGGCGGAGTCCGTCGTCGTCGATTCTGCTGCACCTCTCTCTCCTGTACTTGGGCCGAACACCGTTGTACCCCCGACGGTGATGACCGGCTCGCAAGCAATTGTCCGTTCGCTCGAAGAACTCGGCGTGGACGATATTTTTGGTTTGCCCGGTGGCGCGATCCTGCCCACCTATGACCCCTTGATGGCCTCCAGCATGAATCACATCCTGGTCCGTCACGAACAGGGAGCCGGCCACGCCGCGCAAGGCTACGCCATGGTTACCGGACGGGTTGGCGTTTGCATCGCCACCTCGGGACCCGGTGCCACCAACCTCGTTACCGCCATCATGGATGCCCACATGGACTCCGTGCCGATGGTGGCCATCACCGGCCAGGTCGCCAGTGGAGTCATCGGCACCGATGCCTTCCAGGAAGCGGACATCGTGGGAATCACGATGCCTATCACCAAGCACTCATTCCTGGTGACCGACCCCAACGACATTCCGCACGTCATGGCCGAAGCCTTCCACCTGGCATCCACCGGCCGGCCCGGTCCGGTCCTGGTGGACATCGCCAAGGATGCCCAGGTCGGCCAGATGACGTTCTCGTGGCCACCGAAAGTGGATCTGCCCGGGTACCGTCCCGTGGTCCGCGGGCACAACAAGCAGGTCCGCGAAGCGGCCAAGCTGATCGCAGCATCCAGCAAGCCTGTTCTCTACGTGGGCGGCGGCGTGGTCAAGGGCCACGCATCTGCAGAACTGATGGAACTCGCTCTGGCTACCGGCGCTCCCGTGGTCACCACCCTCATGGCCCGCGGAGCGTTCCCGGACTCCCACCCGCAACACGTCGGCATGCCCGGCATGCACGGTTCGGTCTCCGCGGTCACCGCCCTCCAGCAGGCAGATCTGTTGATCACCCTGGGTGCCCGCTTCGATGACCGCGTGACAGGTGTCCTGAAGACCTTCGCACCCTTTGCAAAGGTCATTCACGCCGACATCGACCCCGCGGAAATCTCCAAGAACCGTACGGCCGATGTCCCGATCGTGGGTTCGGTCAAGGAAATCATTCCGGAACTCACGGAGGCTGTGAAGACCCAGTTCGAGCAGAGCGGTGCTCCGGACCTCGATGCATGGTGGGCCTTCCTGGGCAACCTGCGCGAGACCTACCCGCTCGGTTGGACGGAGCCCGAAGACGGACTGTCCGCCCCGCAGCGCGTCATCAAGCGCATTGGTGAACTCACGGGTCCGGAAGGCATATACGTTGCAGGCGTTGGCCAGCACCAGATGTGGGCCGCCCAGTTCATCAAGTACGAGCGCCCGCATGCCTGGCTGAACTCCGGTGGTGCCGGCACCATGGGCTACTCGGTTCCCGCGGCGATGGGTGCCAAGGTCGGCGAGCCGGACCGCGTGGTCTGGGCCATTGATGGAGACGGCTGCTTCCAGATGACCAACCAGGAACTGGCTACCTGCGCCATCAACAACATCCCCATCAAGGTGGCCATCATCAACAACTCCTCGCTGGGTATGGTCCGCCAATGGCAGACCCTGTTCTACGAGGGCCGCTACTCGAACACCGATTTGAACACCGGCCACGACACCGTCCGGATTCCGGACTTCGTCAAGCTGGCGGATGCCTATGGCTGTGCAGCCTTGCGTTGTGAGCGTGACGAGGACATCGACGCCACCATCCAGAAGGCGCTTGAGATCAATGACCGCCCGGTGGTCATCGACTTCGTTGTGAGCCCCAACTCGATGGTGTGGCCGATGGTGCCTTCGGGCGTCAGCAATGACCAGATCCAGGTTGCCCGCAACATGACCCCGGAATGGGAAGAGGAGGACTAGACATGAGCCGTCACACATTGTCCGTTCTGGTCGAAGACAAGCCCGGCGTGCTGACCCGCGTGGCCAGCCTCTTCGCCCGGCGCGCGTTCAACATCAATTCACTTGCTGTGGGCCCCACCGAGGTTCCCGGGATGTCCCGCATGACGGTCGTCGTCGATGCCGACGGCGATCTCATCGAGCAAGTCACCAAGCAGCTCAACAAACTGGTCAACGTGATCAAGATTGTGGAGCTGACTTCCGAATCTTCCGTACAGCGTGACCACATCCTGGTCAAGGTACGTGCGGATGCCGCGACACGTCTGCAGGTTACCCAGGCTGCAGACCTGTTCCGTGCCGCTGTCGTCGACGTGTCCACAGACTCGTTGGTGATCGAGGCAACCGGTACCCCCGAGAAGCTCGCAGCACTTTTGTCAGTGCTCGAGCCGTTCGGCATCCGTGAAATCGTGCAGTCCGGCACCTTGGCCGTTGGACGGGGATCCCGCTCCATGAGTGACAGGGCGCTACGCTCCGCGTAAAACCAGGCGCGATGGGTCAGTGGATTTCGTTGGCCCGTCCCGCCGAGCGTTGCGTCCAGAACCGCAGCACCACATCAATATCTACGAAAAACCACTCAAGAGGAGTTACGCAAGTGACTGAAATGTTCTACGACGACGACGCAGACCTGTCGATCATCCAGGGCCGCAAGGTAGCCATCGTTGGCTACGGCTCCCAGGGCCACGCCCACGCACTGAACCTGCGCGATTCCGGCGTCGAGGTTGTCATTGCACTCAAGGACGGCTCGAAGTCGACCGCCAAGGCCGAAGACGCAGGTTTCACGGTCAAGAACGTAGCCGACGCCGCCGAATGGGCCGACGTCATCATGATCCTGGCGCCGGACCAGCACCAGCGCGCAATCTACAACGACTCCATCAAGGACAAGCTGACCGAGGGCAAGGCACTTGCGTTCGCCCACGGCTTCAACATCCGCTTCGGCTACATCGAAGCACCGGCCGGCGTTGACGTCATCCTGATCGCCCCGAAGGCACCGGGGCACACTGTGCGTCGCGAATTCGAAGCCGGCCGTGGCATCCCGGACATCATCGCCGTCGAGCAGGACGCTTCCGGTTCCGCTTGGGACCTGGCCAAGTCCTACGCCAAGGCAATCGGCGGCACCCGCGCAGGCGTCATCAAGACCACCTTCACCGAAGAGACCGAAACCGATCTCTTCGGCGAGCAGGCTGTTCTCTGCGGTGGCGTTTCCCAGCTCGTCCAGTACGGCTTCGAAACCCTCACCGAAGCCGGCTACCAGCCGCAGATCGCCTACTTCGAGGTTCTCCACGAGCTCAAGCTCATTGTTGACCTCATGTGGGAGGGCGGCATCGCCAAGCAGCGTTGGAGCGTTTCCGACACCGCCGAGTACGGTGACTACGTCTCCGGTCCCCGCGTCATCACCCCCGAGGTGAAGGAAAACATGAAGGCTGTCCTCGCGGACATCCAGAACGGTGCTTTCGCAAAGCGCTTCATCGACGACCAGGACAACGGCGCAACCGAGTTCAAGGAACTCCGCGCCAAGGCCGAGAAGCACCCGATCGAAGAAGTTGGTCGCGAGCTGCGTTCACTGTTCTCCTGGCAGCAGCAGGACGCCGACTACGTCGAAGGTTCCGCAGCCCGCTGATTGCCCCTCGTGGCAGCAGCACTGCACCAGCATTAAGCAGCGACGCCCGTCCGGCGAGTTTCAGCCGGGCGGGCGTCGCCGTTTCCAGCACCGTTTCTCCACCGAATTGCACTCCCGGTGGTGCTGTGAACTTCTTCACATCGCTTCCGGTCCGGCCGTAACATCCCTCGCCGGCACCGGAAACACGGCCCGGATTCGATATTCTGGGCTGGTCCCGGCGCCGTGCCCCGGGCCATGCATCCGCTCCTTGTCCAGTTCTGTCCCAAGTTGTCCAAAGTAAGGTGCCACCCCGTGTCAGCCAGCAAACCCGTAGTCCTCCTCGCTGAGGAACTTTCGCCCGCAACAGTCGAGGCATTGGGCCCGGATTTTGAAATCCGCCAGACCGACGGTGCCGACCGTTCCCAGCTGCTGTCTGCCATCGCCGACGTCGATGCCATCCTGGTCCGCTCTGCCACCCAGGTGGACGCCGAGGCAATTGCCGCAGCGAAGAACCTCAAGGTCATCGCCCGTGCAGGAGTAGGACTGGACAACGTGGACATCAAGTCCGCGACGCAGGCCGGCGTCATGGTGGTCAATGCGCCGACGTCCAACATCGTCTCGGCCGCGGAGCTCACCGTGGGTCACATCCTCAGCCTCGCCCGCCACATTCCGCAGGCCAGCGCGGCGCTGAAGAACGGCGAATGGAAGCGTTCCAAGTACACCGGCATCGAACTCTTCGAGAAGAAGATCGGCATCATCGGCCTGGGCCGCATCGGCGCCTTGGTGGCAGCACGGCTCCAGGGCTTCGAAACCGAAATCCTTGCCTATGACCCCTACATCACCTCTGCCCGGGCGGCGCAGTTGGGCGTCAAGCTGGTCACGCTGGATGAACTTCTGGAGAACGCTGACTTCATCACCATCCACATGCCCAAGACACCGGAAACGGTAGGCATGCTCGGCGCCGACGCCTTCCGCAAGATGAAGGAATCCGCTTATGTCATCAACGTTGCCCGCGGCGGCCTGATTGACGAAGAAGCGCTTTACTTCGCATTGAAGGAAGGCCAGATCGCAGGCGCCGGCGTGGACGTTTTCGTCAAGGAGCCCAGCACCGACCTGCCGTTCTTCGAACTCGACAACGTCGTAGTCACCCCGCACCTCGGCGCATCCACCGACGAAGCCCAGGAGAAGGCCGGCGTTTCAGTCGCCAAGTCCGTCCGCCTGGCCCTCGCCGGTGAGCTCGTGCCGGATGCCGTGAATGTTGCCGGTGGCGTTATTGCCTCCGATGTCCGTCCGGGCATCCCGCTGATCGAAAAGCTGGGCCGGATCTTCACTGCGCTCACCCACGCTTCGCTGACGCAGATCGACGTCGAAGTTGCCGGTGAGATCGCTGCCCTGGACGTCAAGGTTCTTGAGCTGGCAGCCCTGAAGGGTGTGTTCGCCGATGTTGTCACGGAGCAGGTTTCCTACGTCAACGCACCGGTCATCGCCGAGCAGCGCGGCATCAACACCCGGCTCATCACCACGCCGGAGGCTGAGGACTACCGCAACGTCCTGACCATCCGCGGTGCCCTCAGTGACGGTTCGCAGATCTCGGTGGCCGGCACCCTGACCGGTCCCAAGCAGGTCGAGAAGCTGGTAGGCGTCAACGGCTACGACGTCGAAATCCCCATCAGCGAGCACCTCGTGGTGGTGGCCTATGCCGACCGCCCCGGTGTCATCGGCACCATCGGCCACATCCTCGGCATGAACAACATCAACATCGGTGGCATGCAGGTTGCCCGCCAGACTGAAGGCGGCCAGGTTCTGGCCCTCCTGACCATCGACAGCTCAGTTCCGCAGCAGGTGCTCGAAGCCATCAAGGCCGGCATTGGCGCAGACATGGTACGCGAAGTGGACCTGGAGGACTAGGACTGATCCACATCAGCTGAAGTCCGCGTGCCGGCGACACACCTTTGGCACGCAGAAGTGGCCGGTCTGCTTACAATGGCTGGGTCCGGGATTCGGACCCGGCAGCAGGCCGGCCACAACTTTCAGCACACCCAGCCCGGTATTCCGCTGTGTTTTTTCAGGATTACCGGACAATGTGTGCGCGCCCGCAATCAAGGTCTCAGGGAGCCCAATGAACGCCGTCCAAAGGTTCATCAGAAGCCGTGTGCTGCTGCTGACCGCGGCCATTTTGATCGTCGCAATGTGCTTGTCCGTCCTCGTTCAGAGCCAGTCGCAGGCGGCTCTGAACCGGACAGTGGACGAGAACTCGCGGGGACTCTACGACATCCTGGTCCAGGCCAAGCCTGACCAGTCACAAAAGGACGACGGTGGTTCCCTGATCCAGCCGGAAATCGCCAACGGCCAGGGCGGAATCAGCTTCGACCAGTTGGAGAAAATCCGGGGCATGGGCCAGACCGCCGTGGCAGCCCCCATCAGCCTTGTCTCGCGGGTGTCCCAGAACCTTGAAGCTCCGCGCCTGAACGCGATGGACTACCTGGGGTACAACGCAGGACTCGCCGGAGCCGTGACGGCAGGGGACCCCTCTGCCATGGATGCCAGCAAGTGGCCCGCCGCGGAGTCGGTGTTTTCTGATTCTCCCAAGAAGTACCGCTTGACCGCGTCCGCCACGAGCTCTGACGGCGTCAAGGAGCAAACACTCTTCAAGACCAGCGCCGAGGGCACCTTGGGCAAGGGCCGCCTGGTGCAGGAGCAGGCAGCAGGCGGAAGCAACGTCCGGATCGCCGGCCCCGATGGCGAGACCGGCATCAAGTTCCCGGCACCCGCACTCGGCTCCGAGCACAACCTCTTCAATCTCTCGGTAGCGCTTCCCATGGCACCCGAGGTGACCGAGTCCGTCGTCGCCGTCGATCCCGCCTCTGAAAGGGCACTGCTGGGTTCCGCAGGCGACTTCCTGGCACCGCTGGAGAAGGCACCGCCTGCAGACGCACGCGACGCCGGCGCCATCGGCCGCCACTTCGAAAGCCTTTTCACCACGGGCCTCACCATGGACCAGTTGGAAGAAGGACCCGACTTCCTCGGCGTGAAGCTCAAGTACTGGGCGCCGCTCATGACGCAGTACCAGCAGGCAAAGCGTGACGGACTCCTGACCGCTGATTCGAAGGCCATTCCGTTGATCGTGCGGACGGGCACGTCCCTGGACCTGAAGTACTCGGTGAAGATCGAGGAACTGGACGCCAGCGGGAAAGTGGTCAAGGACGTAGGAACTGTCACCAAGTCCTTGGACAAGGACTACCTGCCCTTCGTTTCGAAGTCCCCTTTCGCCCTTGAATGGCCCGGTTCCACTGACCACAGCCAGTTGCTGGGCAGCACCGCTGCCTTCAGCCAGGGACTCTACAACCCCGCTACTTGGAGCACTGCTTTCGCTGCCGCCCCGCAGTACAAGGACGGCGACGAAGCTGCCAATGGTGCCTCCGACAAGAGCGCGACGCCGGGGGACTGGGTAACCGTCAACCGCCTGCCCGAGAAGTCCTCCTTCGGCGCTGCCGTGGACCAGACCCAGCGCAAGCCCGTGGACGAGCGCTCTTACCGGGAAGACCTTGAGACAGGCAAGAAGCCTGCGGCACCCCTGCCCATGGTCTACGGCACCTTTGACCCCGCCGCGGTCCAGGCTGCGGCCGGCGATGTCAACAAGCTCCCCTTGGGCGGATACGACCCCACGCCCATGAGCCTGACCAAGGACGCAGAAGGCAAAGACGTCGAGGGCAAGGAACTCAAGCCCTCACTCAGCGCGACGGGCCTCGTCAGCCAGTCCGCGGGCGCCATCACCGATTACTACGGTCTTGCGGCTGCCCGCGGTTACGACTCCAACGCCAACGTCATTGACGCAGTGCGGGTCCGTGCATCCGCCACCGGCAACTGGAAGACCGCCCAGCCCGAGGTCGAGAAGCTGGCAGCACAAATCCGTGAACTCGGTCTGGAAGCCACCGTCGTGGCCGGCTCCGCCCGCGAAGACGCCAACATCTTCGTACCCGGATACAGCAAGGACGACGCCGGCAAGGAGTCTCCGCTGGGCACCGTCCAGCAGTCATGGGTCCGGCAGAATGCGGCTGACGCCGTCTCCGGCTCCCTGACCGGAACCAACATCACGCTGCTGTTCCTGACGTTGCTCGGTGCCACGCTCCTCACGGGAGCGTCCACTGTCAGCTATATCCGCCAGCGCAGAAGCGAGGCCGGCATCCTGCGCGCCATGGGCTGGACCCAGAAGCGCATCCGCTCCTGGGTGCTGGAAGAGTTCGCTGTAGGCGCTGCGGCACTGGCTGCTGCAGGCGTCATCCTCAGCCTCCTGAGCTGGAATATTGCCACCGTCATTGTGTCGGTGACCATGCTGGTCATCTACAGTGCCGCAGCCCTCCTGGCGGCTCAGCAGCTGCGTCACCGTGTGGTGATAGACCAGGAACCCCAGCACGACGAGCGACTGGTCACCGTTGACTCACCCCTGACGTTCGCCAACAGGCAGCTGACCACAAACCGGTTCAACTCCATCTCCCTCGCTGTCGCCGTGGGCGTGTTTGGCGCCGCAGTGGGTGCACTGATCGCGCTGTTGATCGACATCCCCCGCGCGGCAGGTGCCAGCGCCCTCAGTGGCCTGGCCGCGGCCAGCATCGCTTTGCCAAGCGTGATCCTCGCTGTCTTCGGAGTCGTGGTCGGTCTCTTGCTGACCTTGGTCACCGGCAGGTTCGAGCTCCATGCCAAGCGGGAATACCTTGGTACCTTGCGGGCCATGGGCTGGAACCCGGACATGCTGGGCCAGGTCCGGTTCTTCGAAAACGCACTTGTCGGCACAGTGGCACTTCCCTTGGGTGTCCTCGGTGCCCTGGGGCTTGGTTTGCTCCTGGCCCCCTACGCAGCCCTGTGGGCCGGGCTCGCCGGTCTGCTGGCCGTAATTTGCTGGATTCCCATTGCAACGAAAGTAGTCAAATGACTGACAACCTCAACCCCGAGCTGACGGCCACCCCGGAATCCACGGAAGAGTCGCTGCAGACCAGGGCCAACACCATCGTGAGGGCCGCTGACCACGCAACCCCGCTGGAGCTGAGCAGGGTCACCATCCACTACGGCGGTGACAAGGGCGGTGCTGAGGAAGTCGACGTCGTCGACGACTTCAACCTGACCCTCCACGCCGGTGAGATGCACTGTGTCGCGGGCCGAAGCGGCTCCGGCAAAACCAGTATCCTCACGGTCAGCGCCGGACTGACGCTGCCGACGTCGGGCAAGGTCTTCTGGGAGGGCCAGCCGCTGGACGCCATGGGCGACGACGAAATCGCGGACCGCCGCCGTGCACTGATCGGCTACGTGGACCAGGGCGGTGCCCTGATCGATGGCATGAGCGCCTTGGAGAACGTGTTGCTGCCCGCTGTCCCGGACGGCGAAGTCGAACAGCGCACGGAGATGGCGAAGGACCTCCTGGACCTCGTGGGCCTTGGGCGCCGAATGCGCCACCGCCCGGCCCAGCTCTCCGGCGGTGAGCGCCAGCGCGTGGCGATCGCCCGGGCCCTGATCCTTGGCACCCGCGTTCTGGTGGTCGACGAACCGACGGCAAGCCTTGACCGGGCCGCCGCCAACCGCATCATTGGCATCCTGAAGGACACCACCAGCGACGGCATCGCGGTGCTGGTTGCATCGCACGACCACGAGCTGGTTCGTCTCAGCGATACGCTGACCGAACTTAACTAAGCTATTTCATCCGAAAAAAAGGTAACTTCTTAGAGTGACGTCTCCAGAGAAATCCCCGTTCTACATCACCACCGCAATCAGCTACCCCAATGGCGTGCCGCACATCGGCCACGCCTATGAGGTCATTGCGACCGATGCCATGGCGCGCTTCAAGCGCCTTGACGGCCATGAAGTTTTCTTCATGACCGGAACGGACGAGCACGGCCTCAAGATGCAGCAGTCCGCGGAGAAGGAAGGCCTCACGGCCAAGCAGCTCGCGGACCGCAACTCTGCCGCCTTCAAGCAGATGAGCCTGGACCTGGGCATCTCGTACGACCGTTTCATCCGCACCACGGACGCGGACCACTACACGGCCTCGCAGGCCATCTGGAAGAAGATGGAAGCCAACGGCGACATCTACCTTTCCAAGTACGAAGGCTGGTACTCGGTCCGCGACGAAGCGTATTACGTTGAGGACGACACCGTGGTGAAGGAGGACGGTCTCCGCTATTCCAAGGAAACCGACACCCTGGTTACCTGGACTGCCGAGGAAAGCTACTTCTTCCGGCTTTCCAACTACCAGGAAAAGCTCCTGGAGCTGTACGAAGCCCGCCCTGAATTCGGTGCTCCACAGTCACGTTTCAACGAGGTCATCAGCTTCGTAAAGCGTGGGCTCGAGGACCTGTCCATCAGCCGCACAACCTTTGACTGGGGCGTTCCGGTCCCGGGTGACGAAAAGCACGTCATGTACGTGTGGGTCGACGCCCTGACGAACTACCTGACCGGCGTGGGTTACCCCGACGTGGAGTCCGAGTCCTTCAGGAAGTTCTGGCCGGCCGATGTACACGTGATCGGCAAGGACATTTCGCGCTTCCACGCTATCTACTGGCCTGCGTTCCTGATGAGCGCCGGACTGGAACTGCCCGAGCGCGTCATGATCCACGGCTTCCTCACCAACAACGGTGTGAAGATGTCCAAGTCCCTCGGCAATGTTGTTGCTCCCCAGGACTTCGTGGCGCAGTACGGCCTGGACCAGTGCCGGTACTTCTTCCTCCGTGAGGTTCCGTTCGGCGCTGACGGCAACTACAACCACGAGGCCATCGTCGGCCGCATGAACGCGGACCTTGCCAACAACTTCGGCAACCTTGCCCAGCGTTCCTTGTCCATGGTGGCGAAGAACTGCGACGGCAAGGTTCCGCAGCCCGGTGCGTTCACGTCCGAGGACGAAGCGCTCCTGGAGCAGGCCGGTGCGTTGCTGGAGACTGCCCGGAGTGCCTTCGAAAAGCAGGAGTTCAGCCGGGCGCTCGAAGCCATCTGGACTGTTTTGGGCGATACAAACGCCTACTTCGCCGAACAGGCTCCGTGGGTACTGCGCAAGACGGACGTCGAGCGCATGAACACGGTCCTGTACGTCACGTTGGAGGTCGTCCGGATCGTGGCGATCCTCGCCCAACCGGTCATGCCGACGTCGTCCGCGAAGCTCCTTGATGTCCTCGGCCAGCCCGAAGGCGAGGCGCGCCTCTTTGCCGCCATCGCGGCGCCGCTGGCGGCGGGCACCGAGCTGCCTGCGCCTGCGCCGGTGTTCCCGCGTTACGAGGAGCCGGCCGAGGCATAAACCCTCGATCAGCTACCAGCCTTAAATAGGAAACGCTCCCGCACTTTCCCCCGGTACAACCGGGGAAAGTGCGGGAGCGTTTCCCGTTCACGTGCAATGAGCTGGAGCGACTACGCCGTGGCCAGTCCTTCGACCGGCGACAGCCGGGCCGCCCGGCGGGCAGGTATCACTGACGCCAGGAGACCGGCCACCACCGCGACAGCGAAGACCGCCGTCAACTGAAGCCATGGCACCGTCGGTATCACGGTGGCCACGCCGCCCAGGGTGGCCTGCGCGCCAAGCCAGCCGTACACGATCCCCATACCTGCACCCATGATGGCGGCGACGCCGGCGACGAGCACTGCCTCGATCGCCAACATCCCGCGCAGCTGGCCCGTCGTCAGGCCCAGGGCACGCAGCAGCGAGTTCTCCCGGGTCCGTTCCAGGACTGAGAGGGACAAGGTGTTGGCGACACCGATCAAGGCGATCACCACCGCAACCCCGAGGAGCCCTGTCACCACCAGGAGAAGGACATCGATGATGCTGTTGAAGGTGACCCGCTCGATCGCGGCACCACTGACGGTCCGTTCATGGACACCCAGTGCCTTAGCTATCTCCTTCTGCAGGGCCTGGACCCGGTCCCCGGATACGGAATCGTCCAGTTTCACCCACACCATGCCCGGTACCCCGGCCAGGGGACCGGAGACGACGCTCGAGGACTCCACGAACGCCGGGACGTGGCGGGTACGCAGGACCTTGGCGTCGAGGGTGACCTGGCCGCCCGCCGTCGACAACGTAGCTGGTCCTCCCGGCGAGTCTTCCGGCAGGTAGACAGTGCCGGGGCTTGGCTTGAGATGGTTGTCCCGCAGGACAGAAGCGGCATCGGCTGCGGACAGGCCGTAAACGGTGGTTCCGCCGGAGGCGTCGTCCTGGATGGCGCCTACCGGCTGAAGCAGGACCGCAGAGCTGACGCCATCGAGCCCCTTGATCCGGGAGACAGCCTGTGCGGGGTCGCCGGAACCGCTGCCTTCCGTCGCTGTCTGCGCGGAAAGATCCACCGGATAGTTCTCCGCCAAGGTGTCGTTGAACGCCTGGCGGGACGTTGCTGCGCCGGTCATCATGAGGGAGACCAACGTGACGCCGATCAACAGCGCCGCCGCCGTTGCCGAGGTACGTGCCGGGTTGCGGGTGGCATTCACCGCTGCGAGCTTGCCTGGAACACCAGCCGGTGCCGCCAGACGGCCGGCAAGGGCAACCACCGTGGGTATGAACAGCGTGGAGCACAGCAGGATGCCCACAAAGGACGCGGCGCCGCCCAGCAACGCCACGCCAAGCACCACATTGATGCTGCCGTACACCAGCAGCGCCGCGCCACCAAGCAAAGCTGCCAGGCCCACGAAAAGCCTGACCTTGCCGCGACGGTTCCGGACGGAGGCGTCATCGGCCGGCCGCAGCGCTGCAAGAGGGGCGACGGCGGTGGCCGCCTTCGCCGGGACCAGCGCCGCCACCACGGTCAGCAGCGTTCCGGCCACCAAACCGGCAATGATGGCCGACGGCGGCACGGCCAACGTGGCGAATGCCTGCTCAGGCTGGGACCTGGCCCAGGCAATCAGGGCGGTCATCAGGCCAATCGCAGCGAGGACGCCCAGCACCGAGGAGATGAAGCCGACAACAAGGGCTTCAAGCATCACCGAGCCACGGATCTGTCCCCGCCCGGCGCCTAGGCAACGCAGGAGCGCGAGCTCCCTGGTCCGCTGGGCCACCAGCACGGAGAACGTATTCGCCACCACCAACGTTGAGACCAGGATGGCAATGCCGGCGAAGGCAAGGAGGACGATCGTCAGCTGGTCCTGACCAGCGCTCAGCATCGCCACCGTCGAGGTCACCTTCTCCTGCGCGGTCTCAAGCACCGGCTCCACCGCTCCTGCGGCTTCCATCCGGTGGGCGATGTACTCCTTGGCCGATGAAACATCCTCACCGGGTTTGAGGGCGAACTGCAGCCCGGAGAAACCAGCGCCCGCGTCCTGCACCGCATTAAGGACGGACTCGGAGGCAACAAGCTGCGCCGCTGAAGAGGAGAAGGGGTCGTTGGTGGCCTGGAGCAGGCCTGAAATGGTGACCTTCGCATTCTTGACCGGACCACCGCCCTGCAACACCAGCGTGCTGCCAACCGCCAGGCCAAGGTGCCCGGCGGTCTTGACGTCGATCGCTGCCTCCAAGGTGTTGGCGGGCATGGACCCGGAACTGATCACAGCACCTTCCAGGGACGCTGGTGCCAGGTTCCGCAGGCGCCCGTACTGCTCGCCACCGCCGGCCTGGAACGTCACGTAGGTGGACCGCTCGGCGTAACTGGCCTCCACGGCCGGGGCGGACGCCGCAGCATCCACGGCAGCCTGGGTGAAGGGCTCGCCGTTCTTGGACGTGGCAACGAGATCTGCGTTGCGGTAAGCCTCCCCGATGCTTGCGCCCAGGGAGGCATTGGTACTGGCGCCGACCATGAGCGTTGAGGACAGGAACATCACGGACAACATGACGGCAAGTCCGATGGCAATGAACCGCCGGAAATGCGTCGTCAACTGCGAAAGGGCAACACGCAACATGCCTCAGGCCCCCAGCTTGCCGAGGGCCGTCAGGACGGAGTCCGCCGTGGGCTGGTGGATCTCGCCCACCAGGCCGCCGTCGCTCATCAACACCACCCGGTCCGCGTAGCTGGCCGCCACAGGATCATGGGTGACCATGATGATGGTCTGGCCCATCTCCTGGCTGCTCCGGCGCAGCAGGGCAAGGACCTCGCCGCCCGCCTTGGAGTCCAGGTTGCCGGTAGGCTCGTCGCCGAACACGACGTCGGGCCGCGTCAGCAGTGCCCGGGCTACTGCCACACGCTGCTGCTGGCCGCCGGACAGCTCATGGGGACGGTGCTTCAACCTGTCCTTCAACCCAAGGGTGCCAACAACGCTTTCCAGCCACCCGGCGTCGGCCGTTGTACCTGCCAAGGCGAGCGGAAGCGTGATGTTCTGCTCGGCCGTCAAGGTGGGCACCAGATTGAAGGCCTGGAAAACGAAACCGATCCGCTCGCGGCGAAGCGCCGTGAGCTGCCGGTCATTGAGTCCGGTGAGCTCTGTTCCGCCCAGGACGATGCTGCCGGAATCGGCTGTATCGAGCCCCGCCAGGCAGTGCATAAGCGTTGATTTGCCGGAGCCCGACGGGCCCATGATGGCCGTGAACTTCCCGGCGTCGAAGCTCACCGAGACTTCGTTCAAGGCCGTCACGCTGGTATCGGCGCGGCCGTAGCTCTTGGTCAGTTTGAAAGCCTCGACGGCGGGACGCGCCTGGGCGGCGTCCGATCCTTCGGGGCGACCGGTTCCGTGGGGATGGGGGAGAGGCGTGAAAGTCGTCATGGTTCCACGCTATGGTCCGGCCCCTGCCTGCGGGATCGGGCTGTGGGCCCATTACCGCCGGGCCATGCTCATACCGTGGTCTGAGCCTAGGTCCCCGGAGACACAACCCCGGTCTCGTAGGCGATGACCACTACCTGCACCCGGTCCCGGGCTCCCAGCTTGGCCAGGATGTGCCCCACATGGGTCTTCACCGTAGCTTCCGAAAGGAACAGCCCAGCTGCGATCTCGGGATTGGACTGTCCCTGCGCAATGAGCTGGAAGACCTCGCGCTCGCGGTTCGTGAGGGACTCGACGGCGGCCGCGTGCTCGCTCTGCTCGGGCGTCTGGGTCCTGAGCAGGGGTGCCACGTGGTCCAGCAAGCGGCGGGTGGTGGAGGGCGCGATGACCGCGTCCCCCCGGTACACGGTGCGGATGGCTTCGAGGAGTTCTTCCGGCGGCGCATCCTTCAAGAGGAACCCGCTGGCGCCGGCCTGGATGGCGGCCAGCGCATATTCATCGAGGTCGAAGGTTGTGAGGACGACGATCTTGACCTCTGCGCGTTGCGAACCCCGGGGTTGCGATGCTGCCTGCTCCAGGATGCGGCGGGTGGCTTCAATGCCGTCCATCCCGGGCATGCGGACATCCATAAGGACCACGTCCGCGGCGGTGGCGCTGAGCGCTTGAAGGGCCTCGATGCCGTTGCCTGCTTCGGCGACCACGTCGAGGTCCGGCTGGGAATTGATGAGCATGCCAAGGCCCGAACGGACCAGTTGCTGGTCATCGACGAGTGCGACCCGGATGGGTGCGGGGAGTTCAGGCATTGCTCAGGCCTCCGAATAGGGAATGAAAGCGGACACACGAAAACCGCCGCCTTGTACGGGGCCGGCCGTCAATGAACCATCGTAGAGCGAGACCCGCTCTCCCATTCCGCGCAGCCCGTTTCCGCCGCCTGCCGCCGGCGGATCGGCAGCGGCGCCCCGGCCGTCGTCGACGATGTCCAGTTGGAGGCCGCGGCCTTGCCAGGTCAGCGTCACATTCGCGGTGGCCTTGGGGCCGGCGTGCTTCATGACGTTCGTGAGGGATTCCTGGATGATGCGGTAGGCGGTGAGTTCGGCTCCGGCAGGAAGGGACCTCCGCGGGGTGCCCACCTGCTCGAAGCCCACCTGGAGGGACGCCGCCCGGAAGCCCAGGAGCAGTTCGTCCAGATCCGAGAGCCGGGGTTGCGGGCGTGTGGGGGAGTCCTCGTCCGAGCGCAGGATGCCCAGGAGCCTCCGCATTTCGCCCAGCGAGTCCCGTCCCGTGGCGGCGATGGTGGCCAGTGCCTCGGTGGCAAGTTCCGGTTTGGCTGCAGCAGCGTACCGTGCCCCGTCCGCCTGCGTGATGATCACGGACAGCGAGTGCGCCACGATGTCGTGCATCTCCCGGGCAATGTGGGAGCGTTCGTCGGCGGCGGCCAGTTTCCGCTCCTGCAACTGCTCTACTTCCATTCGGCGGGTGCGGTCCTCGAGGGCTTGCAGCTGGAGCCTGCGGACTCGGGTGAGGTCACCGAGGGTCCAGCTCACGAGGACAAGCATCCAGATCAGCACTGTGTACAGGGCGCCGATGGTGAGGCCCATGATGCCCGACTCCACACCCGTGGAGTATTCCCGCGATGTGAGCATCACGCCGCCGACCAGGCCGGCCACCAGCACGGTGCGGCTCGCCCAGGCCGGACCGTACGCTGCGGTCGCGTAGATGACCAACGGGACAGCTATCTGGCCGGCCACCGGCTCGGCACCCACCGCCCACTGGATGAGGCACACCAGAATGACGACGCCGGCCGCAACCGCCGGGCGGGTGCGTCGCCAGGCGAGGGGCAACAGCAGGCTGCAGGAGAGCAGGAACAGCCAGGGGCGGTCAGCAAGGAGGTACACGGGGCCGAAGAGCAGGATCAGGATGCACGTTGCTGTCAGATCAACTGCAAAACGGTTGATGCGGAACCATTCGTATACTGCGTGCCTTCTATCCACGGTAAGACTCTATGTGCTGGGCCGGGGCTGGGCATCATGCCAGGGTCTGAGCCCGTTCACTGCCGAATGTTCGAGGAGTGAGACGATTTTGACCAGCATGTGGATTGCTTGGCTAGATAGACGTATGAGTGCATCGTCCATCAACCTCGCTGTCATCCCCGGCGACGGCATTGGCCCTGAGGTCATCGCCGAAGCCGTCAAGGTTCTCGAAAAAGCCGTAGCCGCCGAAGGCGTGGCTCTTGAGCAGACCCACTACAAGCTCGGTGCCCAGCACTGGCTTGAGACGGGCGAGACCCTGCCTGACGAGGTTCTTGAAGATCTCCGCACGCGTGATGCCATCCTCTTCGGTGCCGTGGGCGCAGCGCCCGGCGATACCCGAATTCCCTCCGGAATCATCGAACGCGAAATGCTCCTGAAGTTGCGCTTCAGCCTTGACCACTTTGTGAACCTGCGTCCGTCGCGGCTCTATGGAACGGTCGGCAGCCCCTTGGCGAACCCCGGGACGATTGATTTCATTGTCGTCCGTGAAGGAACCGAAGGGCCCTACGTGGGCAACGGCGGGACTTTGCGCGGGGGCACCCCCCACGAAGTCGCCACAGAGGTTTCCCTCAACACCGCCCATGGTGTGGAGCGCGTAGTCCGCGATGCCTTCCGCCGGGCCAGCGAGCGTCCGCGCAAGCACGTTACGCTCGTCCACAAGCACAACGTCCTGGTCTTCGCCGGACACCTGTGGAAGCGGACTGTCGAGGCCGTGGCACAGGAATTCCCCGACGTCACCCACGATTACCTGCACATCGACGCGGCCACCATTTTCATGGTGACTGAACCTTCGCGCTTCGATGTGATCGTCACCGACAACCTCTTCGGCGACATCCTCACCGACCTCGCTGCTGCCGTCACCGGCGGTATCGGCCTGGCGGCATCGGGGAACATCAACATGGACCGCACGGCGCCGTCCATGTTCGAACCCGTACATGGCTCAGCTCCGGACATCGCCGGCCAGCAGAAAGCCGATCCAACCGCGGCCATCCTCTCCGCAGTGCTCCTTCTGGACCACCTTGGCTACACCACGGCGGCCCGCAAGATCGAAGCGGCAGTTATTGCCGACGTCGAGAACCGCGATGGAAAGCCGCGCAGCACAGCTGCCATTGGCGACGCCATTGCGGCCGCACTTTAGGCCCATTACTCAGGCGTAAGCTTGTCTTGAATTATTTATCTGCTTCCCTGGTCCATCGCTGAACCACACCCTTTGGGGGCCCGGTTCGCCATGCCAGGTAGCTGACTGTGGAGGAAACATGACTCAGACTGCCCATGGCGTCGAATTCAGCCAGCAGCTCTCGGAAAACCCGAAATCTGCTGAGGAGCGTGCAGCCATCCTGGCGAACCCGGGATTTGGCGACTACTTCACCGACCACACCGCCGTCGTCGACTACAAAGTTGACGCCGATGGCAATGGCGGTTGGCAGAATGCCCGGATCGAGCCCTACGGCCCCATCTCCCTGGACCCCTCGGCTGCTGTCCTGCACTACGGCCAGGAAATCTTTGAGGGCCTGAAGGCTTACCGCCACGCCGATGGTTCCGTATGGACCTTCCGGCCCGAAGCCAACGCGGCACGACTGAACAAGTCCGCCCGCCGCCTGGCTCTTCCCGAGCTGCCTGAAGAGTACTTCCTGGGTGCCATCCGCGAACTCGTACAGGCGGACCAGCAGTGGGTTCCGTCCGGAGACGGCGAAGCACTCTACCTGCGTCCTTTCATGATCGCCACCGAGGCCTTCCTCGGCGTCAGGGCTGCACGCGAGGTGTCCTTCCGCGTCATCGCATCTCCCGCCGGCAACTACTTCGGCGGCGAGCTCAAGCCGGTCTCCATCTGGATCTCCCGCGAGTACGCCCGCGCCGGCCGCGGTGGAACCGGTGCCGCCAAGTGCGGTGGCAACTACGCCGCGTCCCTGATCGCACAGCAGGAAGCCGAAGCGAACGGCTGCAAGCAGGTCCTGTTCCTGGACCACTTCAATGACGACGCCGTGGAAGAACTCGGCGGCATGAACGTCTTCTTCGTCATGAAGGACGGTTCACTGGTGACTCCCGCGCTGAGCGGCACCATCCTTGAGGGCGTCACGCGCATGTCCGTCATCCAGGTCGCCCGGGACATGGGCCGCGAGGTCACCGAGCGGAAGATCACCCTGGACGAGTGGCGCGATGGAGTAGCATCCGGCGAGATCACCGAAGTTTTTGCCTGCGGTACAGCCGCGGTGATCACTCCGATCGGTGTCCTCAAGGATGCGACTGAGTCCATCGGCGCCGAGGACGCAAAGGCCGGGGAAACCACCATGGCCATTCGCGGGAAGCTCCTCGGAATCCAGACCGGAACTGTAGAGGACACGCACGGCTGGCTGACCCGGCTGGTCTGATCCTCAGGATTTCCTGGGACAACTGAAACGCACGACGGCGGTCCTGCCCTTGGTTTACAAGCGGCAGGGCCGCCGTTCTGCTTCCCGGACGCCTGCTCACATCCCGCGTGCTTCCTCCCGACGCTTCCTCACATCCCGCGTGCTTCCTTCCGACGCTTCCTCACATCCCGCGTGTTTCCTCCCGACGCTTCCTCACATCCCACGTGTTTGAGCTGGTCGCTTCTTCACATCCCGCGTGTTTCCTTCCGACGCTTCCTCACGTTCCGCATGCTTCCCATCGACGCTTGCTCACATCCATCCCGGCTGCTTCCTTCCGACGCTTCCTCACGTTCCGCGTGCTTCCTCCCGACGCTTCCTCACATCCCACGTGTTTCCTCCCGACGCTTGCTCACGTTCCGCGTGTTTGAGCGGGTCGCTTCTTCACGTTCCGCGTGTTTGAGCTGGTCGCTTCTTCACGTTCCGCGTGTTTGAGCTGGGTCTGATCTGGGTTTGACCGAATCACCGGGAGTCTGATGCTGCCCGCTTGTCGGTAAGTCGCGAGGCCCGACGTCGGCACCCAGGCTGGGTGCCGACGTCTGGGCCTTCCCTCTTGTGCGGCTGAGGGAGGGTTGGGGTTGAAGGGGGTGGGGTGTGAGGGAGGGGTGGGTTGAAGGGGGTGGGGTGTGAGGGAGGGTTTGGTTGAAGGGGTGGGGTGTGAGGGAGGGTTTGGTTGAAGGGGTGGGGTGTGAGGGAGGGTTTGGTTGAAGGGGGTGGGGTGTGAGGGAGGGTTTGGTTGAAGGGGGTGGGATGTGAGGGAGGGTCAGGAGGATGCCAAGATGGGACTGTGACTTCTGAACCAAAGGCGACTCCAGACCACGCGCCCATGGGCGGCTCCTTGCAGCGCAGCAGCGCATTGACGCGCTTCCGGCTTGCGCCCAACCCCGGCCCGATGAGTTTGGACGGCACCAACTCATACGTCATCGGCGCTCCTGGTTCGGGCACATCAGCCGTTGTGGACCCGGGCCCCCAGGATGAACAACACTTGGCCGAACTGGCAGCAGCCGGCCGGGTGGAGTTGATCCTGATAACCCATCGCCACGCCGACCACACTGAGGCATCCGCGCGTTTTCATGAGCTGACGGGCGCTCCGGTGCGGGCGATGTCCCCGGAATACTGCCATGGCGGCGAGCCTCTCCGGGACGGTGAGGTCATCAACGCGGGGGGAGTGGAAATCCGTGTGCTGGCAACGCCCGGCCATACCTCGGATTCGGCGTGTTTCCATCTCCCCGACGACGGTCCCCGAGGATCGGTCCTTACGGGCGACACCATCCTGGGCCGGGGCACCACTGTGTTGGACTACCCGGATGGCCGGCTGGGGGACTACCTTGCCAGCTTGGATAAGCTTGAGGCCCTCGGCGGGGCAACACTGCTCCCCGCCCACGGCCCTGTTCTTCCAGCATTGGACGGGAAGTGCCGCGAGTACCGTGAACATCGGCTGCAGCGTCTTGCGCAGATCAGGGCAGCCCTGGAACAGGTGGGCCAGGACGCAACGATCGCCCAGGTTACGGACGTGGTGTACGCCGACGTCGACCCCTCCGTCAGGTGGGCCGCTGAGACCTCTGTGGCCGCGCAGCTGGAATACCTTCGAAGCTAAGCCGTGACGGTAGGCTTGGGCCCATGCGTATCGCCCGGTTTGTAGTTGATTCTGATCCCCTTTACGGCGTTGTCGAAGGCGAGCCCGGCAGTGAGGAAATCACTGTCATCAACGGCGACCCTTTCTTCAACGGCGTTGAACGTACCCACGTGAAGCACAAGCTGGAGGACGTGCGGCTCCTTGCCCCCATCATTCCCCGCAGCAAGGTCATTGGCGTGGGCAGGAACTTCGCAGAACACGCTGCGGAACTCGGCAATGAAGTGCCGCAGCAGCCGCTGCTTTTCCTCAAGCCGAACACCTCGGTGATCGGCCCGAACGATCCCATCATCCTCCCCGAGTTCTCCGAGGAGGTCTCGTTCGAGGCTGAGTTGTGCGTCGTCATTGGCCGCATCTGCAAGGACGTTCCCGAGGACCGCGCGGATGACGTCATCTTCGGCTACACCTGCGGCAACGACCTCACTGCCCGCGATGTCCAGAAAACGGACCTCCAGTGGGCCCGCGCCAAGGGCTTCGATACCTCCGCGCCGCTGGGACCGTGGATCGAAACCGAACTGGATCATGAGGACCTCTCCATCCAGGGGCGCCTCAATGGTGAGCTCCGGCAGGACGGCAGCACCAACCAAATGATCCGTGGCGTTCGTGAGCTCGTATCGATCGTTTCCCACGCGTTCACGCTTCTTCCTGGCGACGTCATCATGACCGGTACCCCGGCAGGTGTCGGTCTCGTCAGCGAAGGCGACCGTTTTGACGTCGAGATCGAAGGCATCGGACGTCTCTCCAACCCCGTCGTTCGCCGCTAGGCGAGCGGACTGAGCAAAACCACGACGGCGGTGCTTGCCTTTCGTACGAAAGGCAAGCACCGCCGTCGTGCGTCTTCGCCCGGGAAACCGAAGCAGTGGCAAGCGGTAAAGTTGGAACTACTATGACTACTGCTTCTGCGTCCACCGCTGCTTCCAGCGCCATTCCTGCCGTCAACGCCGAGACTCCGGTCCGAGTCCGTTTCTGCCCGTCACCCACAGGCACCCCGCACGTTGGCCTGATCCGCACGGCCTTGTTCAACTGGGCTTACGCGCGCCACACCGGCGGCAAGCTGATCTTCCGGATCGAGGACACCGACTCTGCCCGCGACAGCGAAGAGAGCTACCACCAGCTGCTGGATGCGCTCAAGTGGCTCGGCATCAACTGGGATGAAGGTGTGGAGGTCGGCGGCCCGCACGAACCCTACCGCCAGTCGCAGCGCGGCGACATTTACCAGGACGTCATCGCCAAGCTCAAGGCCGGCGGACACGTCTACGAGTCGTACTCCACCCCGGATGAGATCGAAGCCCGCCACCGGGCCGCCGGACGCGATCCCAAGCTGGGCTATGACGGATTCGACCGCCACCTCACGGAAGAGCAGCTCGCGCAGTTCAAGGCCGAGGGCAGGGAAGCCGTCCTGCGCCTCCGCATGCCGGACGAGGACCTGACGTTCAACGACCTGGTTCGCGGCGAGATCACGTTCAAAGCCGGTTCCGTCCCGGACTTCGCAGTGGTCCGCGCCAATGGTGCCCCGCTGTACACATTGGTGAACCCGGTGGACGACGCGCTCATGGGAATCACCCACGTCCTGCGTGGCGAGGACCTGCTGAGCTCCACCCCGCGGCAGATCGCCTTGTACCGGGCGCTGTACGCCATCGGTGTCGCCGAGTACATGCCGGAGTTCGGCCACCTGCCCTACGTCATGGGCCAGGGGAACAAGAAGCTGTCCAAGCGCGACCCCGAGTCGAGCCTGTTCCTCCACCGCGAACGCGGCTTCATTCCTGAGGGCCTGCTGAACTACCTGTCCCTTCTTGGCTGGTCCTTGAGCGCTGACGAAGACATCTTCACGGTGGAGCAGCTGGTGGCCAACTTCGACATCCACGATGTCCTTGGCAACCCTGCGCGCTTCGACATCAAGAAAGCCGAAGCCATCAACGGCACGCACGTCCGGATGCTTGCCCCCGCGGACTTCGAAGAGCGCTTGGTTCCGTACCTTCGTTCAGCCGGTTTCGTGGGGGAGATCCTTACTCCGCGCCAGGAAGAGATCCTCGCCGAGGCAGCCCCGCTGGTCCAGGAACGCATCACCCTGCTGGGCGAGGCTCCGGAGATGCTTGCCTTCCTGTTCAAGGCCGACGACGCCATCGACATTGCGGACGACGCCCGCAAGGGCCTCCCTGCCAACCTGGAGGAAGTTCTGGACGCGGCCCTCGCCGCTCTGGAACCCATCGAAGAGTGGACGGCGGAGAACATCCAGACCGCGCTCAAGCAGGCTTTGGTGGAGGACCTGGGCATCAAGCCCAGGGCTGCGTTCGGACCTGTCCGCACGGCCATCTCCGGTCGTCGTATTTCCCCGCCGCTGTTCGAGTCGATGGTGATCCTGGGCAAGGATTCCTCGTTGGCCCGCGTTCGCGCTTTCCGCGGCTAGGAGAGGCACCTGTCATGGCGATTGCAACTGCTTTCGGCGCTATCCGCGGTGTCTTGTTCGACATTGACGACACTCTGGTGGACCTGGAATACGCCATGACGACAGCTTTGCGTGACGTCAGCGAACATCTCCTGCCCGGCCTTGACCAGGCCGGGTGGGTGAAGTTCGGCCGGATCTTCACGCACGAAACAACGCATTTCTACGACCGGTACCTTGCCGGTGAGCTGACCTTCAATGAGCAGCGGCTGCTGCGGGGCAGGGCCGCCCTGGGTCACTTTGGCGTGGAACTCGACGACGGCGAGGACGCGCAAGCGTGGGTGGCCGAGTATCACCAACGCCAGACAGCGTACGTTCGCGCCTTCTCTGATGTTGAAGGCGTGCTGGACGCGCTCGATACTGCCGGGATCCCTTATGGGGCTGTCAGCAACAACGTGCACGATTACCAGCGTGCCAAGTTGGACGGCGCCGGCCTGTCGCGGATCGGGATCCTGGTGGGGACGGACACTGTGGGTGTCGCCAAACCTGACCCGGCAATCTACCTTGAGGGCGTGCGCCTTCTCGGCACGGAACCGGGGGAGACACTCTACGTAGGCGACAACCGGCTGCTTGATGCCGATGGTGCCGACGCAGCAGGGCTGGTGGGAGTCTGGCTCAACAGGACCGGCGAAGTGGTGGAAGAGTTCACCGGGCGCCAGGTGGATTCCCTCGCGCAATTGCTGGCCAAGACCCCGACGGCCGCCTGAGTTTTCCGTGTGATGCAGGTAACGGCCCGCCGATTTGTGCAGGTGGCGAGACTCCGGTAGAGTCATTACTCGTGCTGAGGGGCACGGAGGGAAAAGCTGAGGGAAACCAAGGCAGGGAACTCCGGTCCGAAAGTCACTTTGGGATATGGTGTAATTGGCAACACTACGGTTTCTGGTACCGTCATTCTAGGTTCGAGTCCTGGTATCCCAGCTCTGAAATTCCGCGTAAATACGCGGAAAATTCGGAACCTCCGATCCGCGAAAGCGATTTGGAGCGAAGCTGAAAGTATGAAATACTCATTCAGCTTGATCGCCGGAAACGGTGACAAAAAAGTGCAAGGCCCCATCGTATAGCGGCCTAGTACGCCGCCCTCTCACGGCGGTAACGCGGGTTCGAATCCCGCTGGGGTCACAATGAATCCCCCGGAACATGTGTTCCGGGGGATTTCTTTTTGCCCATTGAGCCTGCCCGGCGCTCGTGAACGGGACGGGGCTGGCATGATGATGCTGTGACCGAACACGCAGACCCGCCGGCAGCCCGGAGCAGCCCTGTGCCTCCGAGTGCGGCAGCCGCCGTCGAAACCCTGGAAGCTGCACGCGCCGGACTTGCGGCCACCACCCTTCCTTTGGCGGTGCCCGAAGTGCAGGAGGCCCGCCAATGGATACGGGAGTCCCTGGCGCAGCTCGATGATTACATCATTCCCCGCTACCGCAGCCTGGACGCGCCGCTGCTGGCCGTCGTCGGCGGTTCAACCGGGGCCGGAAAGTCGACGTTGGTCAATGCCCTGGTGGGGTTTCCGGTGACCCGCTCGGGAGCGATCAGGCCTACAACGCGCCAACCGATCCTTCTGCACCACCCCAACGATGCGGAATGGTTCGAAGGACAGAGGATCCTTCCGAACTTGCAGCGGATCCGGGGAACGGTCTCGTCAGTCCCCGTCCCGGCGAACCAGGCCGGCGCGGCCCCCGACGCCCAGGCGATCACCTCGCTGGTATTGCTGGGGCACCCTGCTGTGGCGCAGGGCATTGCCCTGTTGGATGCCCCGGATGTCGACTCCATTTCCGAGGACAACCGCAGACTCGCGGGGCAACTGCTCGCCGCGGCCGACCTTTGGATCTTCGTCACCACCGCCAACCGCTACGCCGACGCCGTTCCATGGCGTCTGCTCCTTGATGCGGCTTCGCGGGACATCACCGTGGCCGTGGTCCTGGACCGTGTGCCGCCGGCAGCTGAGGACGAAGTCCGGACCGACCTGCAGGCGATGCTGGACCGGCAGGGACTTGGGGAGGCGAAACTCTTTGTCGTGCCCGAAAGCGCGTTGGACGGGCTGGGAATGTTGCCGGCGGGAGCGGTGGACCCTTTGCGCCTGTGGCTCGGTGCCTTGGCCGCCAATGCCGCCGGCCGTGCCGAGGTTGCCCGACGGACACTCAACGGTGCCGTCAAGGCCGTGAGTCTTCGCCTGGACAACATAGCCGTGGCAGCGGCCACACAGGACGCTGCAGCCCGTGACCTGGAGGGCTCGTGCTCCGATGAATACGAGCATGCACTGACCCGCATCCTGGAGGCCACCAAGGATGGGGCACTCCTCCGCGGAGAAGTATTGGCCCGTTGGCAGGATTTCGTGGGAACGGGGGAGTTCTTTCGGGCCCTGGAGCAGAACATCGGCCGGATGAGGGACCGCATGGGCGCCTTTTTCCGAGGCGAACCGGCACCGGCTGTAAAGGTGGAGACGGCGATCGAAACAGGGCTGCAGGCAGTGATCCTCGATGAAGCGGCCACTGCTGCTGAAAACGTTGACAGGCGCTGGCGGGCGGACCCGGCGGGCCGCCAACTACTGGGCCACGACGACCTCTCCGGAACCAGCGAAGGCTTCGATGCCAAGGCGGCCGCGGCAATCCGTACTTGGCAGGAAGGCCTGATGGAGATGATCCGGACCCAAGGACAGGGGAAGCGGACCCAGGCCAGGTGGCTGTCCTTCGGGGTCAACGGGCTTGGTGCTGCGCTCATGGTGGTGGTCTTCTCCATGACGGCTGGCCTGAGTGGTCTGGAAATCGGGATCGCGGGCGGCACAGCGGTGGTTGGGCAGAAGCTGCTCGAAGCGGTATTCGGCGAGGATGCTGTCCGTCGCCTTGCCCAGCAGGCCAGGCAGGACCTGCACACGCAGTGCCAGCGCCTGCTGGATGAAGAACGGCTCCGTTTCCTCACCAGGCTCGAGACCGTTCAGCCGGTCTCGGGTCCTGATCTCGCTCTGCACGCCAAGGCCCTCCGCCGGCTGGCAGGGACTGCATGAGCCGCCACAGTCTGGTCCGTGAGTCGTCCGCATTGCAGCGCAGGCTCGAGGCCCTCAATACCGCACGCGAGCTGGCCGAAGGCGTTCTTCCCGATCAGGAACTGCAGTCCGTCTACGACGTTCTGGAGCGGGCAACTTCCCGGCGCTCGTTGTCGGCAGGACATACCGTGGTGGGCTTTTTCGGAGCCACCGGGAGCGGCAAGTCATCCCTGTTCAACGCAGTTTCCGGCAGCGAACTGGCCACCGCGGCTGCGCGGCGGCCCACCACCTCCGAGCCTTTGGCGGGTATCTGGGGTGAGGACGGCAGCGGACCCCTGCTTGATTGGTTGGACGTGAAGGACCGTCATGTACTTCCGCCGGTTACCGGCTTTGCCGACGAGGACAGCGGGCTGGTGCTCCTGGACCTGCCGGACTTCGATTCCACCCGGGTGGAGAACCGGGAGATTGTCCAACGGATGGTTGGCATGGTGGATGTCCTGGTGTGGGTGATGGACCCGCAGAAGTACGCCGATGCCGCGGTGCACAACGACTTCCTCCGGCCCATGGCTACCCACGGCGCCGTCACCTTGGTTGTCCTGAACCAGATCGACAAACTGGTCGCACCGGACGCCGCCGCGGTTCTGGACTCCTTGGAAGGGATCCTCGCACGCGACGGCCTGGAGACCGTCCGCGTGCTGGGCGCGTCGGCGCTGACGGGCGACGGCGTCTCCGCCGTCCGCGGGGCCATCAGGAACGTCGTGGTCCAGCGGGCAGCGACCACGCAGCGCTTGGCAGCCGACGTCGCCAAGGCTGCTGCCGGGTTGTCGAAAGCGTCGGGCGACGGTGAAGCACGCGGGATCAAGGCAAACGCACGGGCCCGCCTTGCATCGGAACTGGCGACGGCGGCGAACGTCCCTGTGGTGGTGGACGCGGTCCAGCGTTCGTTCCAAAGGGAGTCGGCGCGCAGGACGGGGTGGCCGGTCACACGGTGGTTGTTGCGGTTCCGTCCCGATCCCCTGCGGAGGCTGAATCTGGGGCGGAGCGACACCAGGCCCGAATTGAGCCGCACGTCCTTGCCTCCGGCCGGTGCCCCTGAGCGTGCCCGCACGGATGCCGCCGTCCGGGAGTTCGCCGATGAGGCCTCGGCCGGCGCTCCGGGTCCTTGGCGGGCAGCCATTCGCGGGGCAGCGAGGGATGGCCGGGACCAATTGCCCGATGCCTTGGACCAGGCCATTGCCGGAGCGGACCTGAAAACGGCTAAACGTCCCCTCTGGTGGTTGTTGTTCAACACCCTGCAATGGTTGGCCCTCCTCTTGGCGGTCGGCGGGCTGGGCTGGCTCGGAGTCCTGGCAGTCTTGGGCTACTTCCAGATGCCCGTGCCTGAGGTTCCGCGCACGGAGGGGTGGCCGTGGCCCACGTTGATGGTGGCCGGGGGAGTGGCGTTGGGAGTGCTGTTGGCCATTACCGGCCGCATTCTGGGCGGCTGGGCGGCACGCATCAGGGCAGCCGGCGCGGCGAAGCGTCTGAAAGCGGCCGTGGCCGTGGTGGCGGAGCAAAGGATCGTGGAGCCCGTGGGAGTGGAAATCACGCGGTTGAAAGCCTTCAGCGCTGCACTGAAAGCCGCGCGCCCGGATTAGGATTCGCCCGGCCCAAGATGCGCCCGGACTAAGATGCGCCCGGCTAGAGAGCGGCCGCGGCGTCCCTGACTTTGACCAGCGTACGGAGGTTCCGGGTGGTGGTGCTTGCCTTGTAGCGTGGCTTGGCGGAGAGCTTGCTGAACGGGCTGTCCAGGGTGCCGCCTGCAGGTGCCAACCAGGCGGAGGCTTCAGGGCCCAGGCGCACTTGCGTCACGCCCCCCAGTTCTTCGGCTGCTGCAAAGAGCTCGTCAAGCATCGCGGTGTCCGAGGCCAAGGTGATGTAGCTGTGCGTCGACTTGTCATCCGCGGGGTACGGGCAGGCGTCCACAAATTCGGCGACCCTCTGCGCTGTCAGGACAACCACCCAGGCGTCGTAGCCGAAGGAGTCCCGCAGGCACTGTTCGAACCGGGCCTTGACGTCCTTGGCGCTGAGGTCGCTTTGCAGCACCACATTCCCACTTGCCAACAGGGTCTTGACCTTGGTGAACGGGCAGTCCTGGAGCGCTGCCTTGAGGTCGGCCATCTTGATGTTGATGCCGCCCACATTGATTCCGCGCAGGAATACTGCGTAGCTTTCCATGGCTAGTCGTTGTTCTTCCGCAGCGCCTCAGTCAGGACCCGTGCGGCATTGCACACGACTTCGGCGTGCAGGCGTCCGGGCTGGCGGGTGAGCCGTTCTATCGGACCCGAGATGGACACTGCGGCGATGACCCTGCCGGAGGGTCCGCGCACCGGCGCGGAAACCGAGGCGACTCCGGGCTCGCGTTCGCCGAGGCTCTGACCCCAGCCCCGGCGTCGTACTCCTGCCAGGACGGTGGGCGTGAAGCGGGCGTTCTGCAGTCCCTCAAGGAGCCGGTCATGGTCTTCCCAGGCCAGCAGAACCTGTGCTGCGGAACCGGCCTTCATGGACAGCTGCGTGCCTACGGGAATGGTGTCGCGCAGGCCGATGGGACGTTCTGCCGAAGCCACGCATACGCGCCAGTCACCTTGGCGGCGGAAGATCTGTGCGCTTTCGCCCGTGGCGTCGCGAAGCTGGATGAGGACCGGGCCGGCCGAAGCAATCAACCGGTCTTCGCCGGCGGCGGAAGCAAGCTCAACGAGCCTGCTGCCCAGGACAAAGCGCCCTTGGATGTCGCGGCTGACGAGCCTGTGGTGAACCAGTGCCAGGGCGAGCCGGTGAACCGTGGGGCGGGCGAGCCCGGTGGCTGCTACAAGCTGGGCAAGTGTCGTTGGCCCGGCCTCGAGGGCATCGAGTACTTGGGCCGCTTTATCAATGACACCGACTCCACTAGAATTGTCCATGTAATGATATTGCCGTCTCAATATCTGAGATGCAAGTTGTTTCACTGGCCTATTTCGCAAGCGTGCTGGTTCAGTGGATGAAGAACAGTTCAGTGGATGTAAACCATCCGACCGCAGTGAAGGGAGCAAGGCCGTGGGAAAGACACTGGCCGAGAAAGTCTGGGACGCGCACGTTGTGCGCAAGGGTGAAGGCGAAGGAGCCAATGCCCAGCCCGATCTTCTCTTCATCGACCTTCACCTGGTTCACGAAGTAACATCCCCGCAGGCATTCGAGGGCCTGCGCCTGGCCGGCCGAAAGCTGCGCCGAGTGGACCTGACCATCGCCACGGAGGACCACAACACTCCCACGCTGGACATCGACAAACCGATCGCCGACCTCACCAGCCGCACCCAGATCGAAACCCTGCGCGCCAACTGCAAGGAATTCGGTGTGCGGCTGCACTCACTGGGTGACAAGGAACAAGGCATCGTCCACGTCGTGGGTCCGCAGCTGGGCCTGACCCAGCCCGGCATGACCGTGGTCTGCGGCGACTCGCACACCTCCACCCATGGCGCCTTCGGTGCACTGGCCATGGGTATCGGCACGTCGGAAGTGGAGCACGTCATGGCCACCCAGACACTGTCCTTGAAGCCGTTCAAGACCATGGCCATCAACGTCGAGGGCACCTTGCGTCCGGGCGTCACTGCCAAGGACATCATCCTCGCAGTCATCGCCAAGATCGGTACCGGCGGTGGCCAGGGCTACGTCCTGGAATACCGTGGTTCGGCTATCCGTGCCCTGTCCATGGACGCCCGCATGACCATCTGCAACATGTCCATCGAGGCCGGCGCACGTGCCGGCATGGTCGCGCCGGACCAGACCACGTACGACTACATGCAGGGCCGCCCCCACGCGCCGGAAGGCGCGGACTGGGATGCCGCCGTCGAGTACTGGAACACGCTGCACACCGACGCCGACGCGACCTTCGACGTCGAGGTGGACCTGGACGCTGACACGCTTGAGCCGTTCGTGACCTGGGGTACCAACCCGGGGCAAGGTGTTTCCCTCTCGGCCAAGGTTCCGTCTCCCGAAGACTTCGGTGACGAGAACGCCAAGGCTGCCGCTGAGCGTGCCTTGCAGTACATGGGCCTGGAAGCCGGAACGCCCATGAAGGACATCCGCGTGGACACCGTGTTCCTGGGGTCCTGCACGAATTCCCGCATCGAGGACCTGCGCGCCGCAGCGGATATCATCCGGGGCCGGGAGAAGGATCCGAAGGTACGGATGCTGGTGGTTCCCGGATCGGCGCGCGTCCGCCTGGAGGCCGAGGCCGAGGGCCTGGACAAGGTCTTCAAGGACTTCGGTGCCGAATGGCGCTTTGCCGGCTGCTCCATGTGCCTGGGCATGAACCCGGACCAGCTGGAACCGGGGGAGCGTTGCGCCTCAACGTCCAACCGCAACTTCGAGGGCCGCCAAGGCAAGGGCGGCCGCACACACCTGGTCTCGCCCGTGGTGGCTGCAGCGACCGCCGTCCGCGGCACGCTGAGCTCGCCGTCGGACCTTGAGTCCGCCGCCACAGGCACTTTGACCGGAATCGCAGTCTAGGAGGATCCCATGGAAGCTTTCACAACCCACACCGGCATCGGGGTCCCGCTGCGCCAGAGCAACGTGGACACCGACCAGATCATCCCCGCCGTGTACCTCAAGCGAATCACCCGTACCGGGTTCGAGGACGCCCTGTTCGCCGCGTGGCGCAAGGACGAGTCCTTCATCCTGAACCAGGCCCCGTTCAACGCCGGTTCCGTGCTGGTGGCAGGCCCGGACTTCGGTACCGGCTCATCACGTGAACACGCCGTTTGGGCCTTGAAGGACTACGGCTTCAAAGCGGTCCTCTCGTCCCGTTTCGCCGATATCTTCCGCGGCAACTCCGGCAAGCAAGGACTCCTCGCAGCACAGCTTGCGCAGGACGACATTGAACTGATCTGGAAGGTCCTGGAGAACGCTCCCGGTACCGAGGTGAAGGTGGACCTGGTCAGCAAGACGGTCGAGTGCGGCAATGTGGTGGCGCCGTTCGACATTGACGACTACACCCGCTGGCGCCTGCTGGAAGGCCTGGATGACATCGGCCTGACCCTCCAGCACGAAGAAGACATCACCGCATACGAAGCCACCCGGCCGTCGTTCAAACCCCGGACGATCCCGGCAAAAGTCGATGCCCGTTAGCCGCTGACTCTTCATCGGAATTTCCGCTGGCAGAGGACCGCCGGACCCCCTTGTGAGGGTCCGGCGGTCCTTTTTTGCGGGAGTTCGGCCTGGGCCGGATCCGTACGGCGCGGGGCGGGTCCATTTCGGTTCGGTTACGTGAGCTTCTATGCTTAGCTGGAGCCTTTGTAAGTTTGGGGGGCGAGTAGTCGTGAGGAAACCGGTATAGATGAGTAGTGTTCTGACAATCCGCGGTGGGGTCCCGTTAACTGGACGAGTGACCGTTCGCGGTGCCAAGAACCTGGTGCCCAAGGCGATGGTGGCCGCGTTGCTGGGCAGCGAGCCATCGGTGCTGAGGAACGTGCCGGAAATCAAGGACGTCGAGGTCGTCACCAGCCTTCTGAAGCTGCATGGTGTGACTGTCGTCAAAGATCCGGAGTCGGGTGACCTCACCCTGGATCCGAAGGACGCCAAGACGGCCTCCAGCACTGCAATCGACGCACACGCCGGCGATTCAAGGATCCCCATTTTGCTGTGCGGACCGCTGATCCATGCGATCGGTGAGGCCTTCATCCCGGATCTCGGTGGTTGCAAGATCGGTGACCGGCCCATTGATTACCACCTGAATGTCCTTCGCCAGTTTGGTGCCGTGGTGGAAAAGCGCCCCGGCGGCATCCACATTTCGGCCCCCCACGGCCTGCACGGCGCCAAGATTTCCTTGCCCTACCCGTCCGTGGGGGCTACGGAGCAGGTTCTGCTCAGTGCAACGAGGGCCGAAGGCATCACGGAGCTTATTGGTGCGGCAACCGAGCCGGAGATCATTGACCTCATCGCTGTCCTCCAGAAGATGGGCGCCATCATCAGCGTCCAGACTGACCGGACCATCCGCATCGAGGGCGTCAAGGACCTGCGCGGGTACAACCACCGTGCACTCCCTGACCGCAACGAGTCCGCTTCCTGGGCCTCGGCTGCGTTGGTAACCCGCGGCGATATCTTCGTTGAAGGTGCTTCCCAGCGGGACATGATGACGTTCCTGAACACCTACCGAAAAGTGGGCGGCGGAATGGACATCGGCGACGACGGCATCCGTTTCTACCACCAGGGTGGAAAGCTCAGCCCGCTTGTCCTGGAGACGGACGTGCACCCGGGCTTCATGACCGACTGGCAGCAACCGCTGGTGGTCGCGCTGACCCAGGCCGATGGCGTGTCAATTGTCCATGAGACCGTTTACGAGAACCGTTTTGGTTTCACCGAGGCTTTGGCCCGCATGGGAGCAAACATCCAGGTGCACCGCGAATGCCTTGGCAGCGTGCCCTGCCGCTTCGGCCAGCGGAACTTCCTCCACTCCGCGGTGATCTCCGGCCCCACGCCCCTGAGGGGCACCGACATTGACATCCCGGACCTTCGCGGCGGCTTCAGCCACCTCATTGCAGCGCTGGCAGCAACAGGAACCTCCAAGGTCACCGGGATCGATATCATCAACCGCGGTTACGAGCGCTTTACCGAAAAGCTGGCCGCCCTGGGCGCCGATTTCGACATCACCACCATCAAGTAGCGGGGGATCCTTTGAAGGAATCGGCCACGAGCCGTGCCATGTTCATATTGCTGGCGGGCCTTGCCCGTCCGGCGATGAATATGTTGATGGCAAAGAAGTGGGAAGGCATCGGGAAACTTCCCGCGGGCGGTTTCATCGCCGTGCCCAACCACTGCACCGAGATTGATCCCATTGTTGTGGGGCACCTGGTGTACAACCAGAAGCGGCCACCCCACTTCCTGGCAAAAGCGGGGCTCTTCAAGGTGCCCGTACTGGGCAGCCTGCTGCGGGCCACGAAACAGATCCCGGTTGAACGCTCGACGGCGGGTGCGAACCGCTCGCTGCAACTGGCCAAGGAGGTGGTGGACGCCGGTGGCGCCATCATCATCTATCCCGAGGGGACCCTGACCAGGGATCCCGACCTGTGGCCGATGAAGGGCCACACCGGGGCGGCCCGCCTTGCCCTGCAAACAGGAGCACCGGTAGTACCCATGGCCCATTGGGGCGCACAGGAGGTCTTCCCCCGGTACGCCAAGCGCTTCCATGTCTTTCCCCGGAAGACCGTCCGCGTGCTGGTGGGTGAACCTGTGGACTTGAGCTCCTTCGCCGACCGGCCACTCGACCGGGCCACGCTCACCGAGGCCACGGACGTGATCATGGACGCCATCACAGCCCTCCTGGAGACGCTTCGTGGCGAAAAAGCGCCGGCTGAACGCTGGGACCCCGCGCTCCACAAACAAAGCAAGCATGGCCGTTTCGTTGAGGGGGCACCCTCCGAGACCCAGGATCCGGAGGCCGGCAAGTGACCGTGATCGAAAGCGCCGGTTTCGTTCCCGGCACTGTGGCCGTTCTGGGTGCAGGGTCCTGGGGCACCACGTTCGCGAAGATCCTGGCTGACGCAGCCATTGCGGCCGGTGTCGAGCGCAGCATCCGCATCTGGGGGCGCCGCGCCGAAGTAGTGGAGCAGATCAATACACTTCACCGCAACGAGCAGTACCTGAAGGACATTGACCTCCCGGCCACCATCACGGCGTCCACGGATGTGGCGGAGGTGCTGAAGGATGCCACCCTCGTGGTGCTCGCTGTACCTGCACAGTCGTTGAGGCCGCAGTTGGGTGACTGGAAACCGCTGTTGTCGTCCGACGCCGTGGTTGTTTCCCTCATGAAGGGCCTGGAACTGGGCACGGACGCCCGCATGAGCGAAGTCATTGCGCAGGAACTTGGTCTTTCGGAGAGCCGCGTCGCTGTGGTTTCCGGACCCAACCTGGCCATGGAAATTGCCAGGGAACAACCGACTGCCTCCGTTGTTGCGTGCAGCGACGCCGATACGGCGGCTGCTATAGCCCTGTGCTGCACCGCGCCCTACTTCCGCCCCTACACCAGCACGGACGTGGTGGGCGTCGAGATCGGCGGCATCGTCAAGAACGTGATTGCCCTGGCGGTCGGAATCTGCGAGGGCCGGCAAATGGGCGACAACACCAAGGCGTCAGTGATAACCCGCGGACTCGCGGAAACGTCCCGGCTGGCTCTTGCCCTGGGCGGCGAAGCCCACACCATGGCCGGACTTGCCGGACTCGGAGACCTCGTGGCCACGTGCTCGTCTGCGCTCTCCCGGAATCACACTGCCGGCCGCCTGCTGGGTGAAGGCCTCAGCCTGGTGCAGGTGGCCGAACAGATGACCCAGACCGCTGAAGGCATCAAGTCCGGCCCCGCCGTGCATGAACTGGCGGGGAAACTGAATGTAGAAATGCCCATCACCGCAGCCGTAGTGGCCGTGCTTGAAGGCAGAATGTCCGTTGATGACCTGGGGCCGCGCTTGCTGGCCCGGGCACTGAAGTCCGAAGGCGACTACTGATGGTGACTGAAGAACCCACACCCGTGAAGGAGAAACCCCGCGTGGCGATCCTCTTTGGGGGCCGCTCAAGCGAACACGCTGTCAGCTGCGTCACGGCAGCTGGCGTCATGGGAGCCATCGACACCAACAAGTACGAGGTCATCCCTATCGGCATCGCGAAGTCGGGCCAGTGGGTTTTGGCTTCGGGAGATACCAGCCAGTGGTCCTTGAGCTCCAGGTCGCTTCCCGAGGTGGCAGCGTCAGGGCAGACTGTGACGTTGGCCGAAGTCGGCGGTGAGCACCAATTGATCGTCACAGAGCCCAACGCCGTCCCCCGGGAGCTGGGCTCCGTTGACGTCGTGTTCCCATTGCTGCATGGCCCGTGGGGTGAGGACGGAACAATCCAGGGCCTCTTGGAGTTGTCCGACACGCGCTACGTAGGCGCAGGCGTCCTGGCCTCCGCAGTGGGCATGGACAAGCACTTCATGAAGGTTGTCTTCGAAGCCGCCGGGCTGAAGGTGGGTCCCTACGTAGCTGTGACGGACCGCGAATGGGTGACCGACGCCGAGGCCGTGCGCAAACGCGTGGACAAGCTTGGTTTCCCGGTGTTCGTCAAGCCCGCCCGTGCGGGTTCTTCCATGGGAATTTCGAAGGTTGACTCCCTGGACGGCCTGGATGCCGCCGTCGAGGAAGCCCGCCGCCATGACCTGAAGCTCGTTATCGAAGCCGGGATCGTGGGACGCGAAATCGAGTGTGCCGTCCTGCAAGGACGCGGCACCGACGCTCCCCGCACGTCAATGCCCGGTGAAATTGCCGTGGCGGCCGGGGAACACGATTTCTACGACTTCGCTGCCAAGTATGTGGAGGACGGGGCCGCCGCACTCAGCTGCCCGGCCGACATGCCCGACGAAGCCATTGCCCGCGTCAGGGAACTGGCCGCCGTCGCTTTCGACGCCGTAGGCGCGGAAGGCCTCAGCCGTGTGGACTTCTTCTACACCCCGTCCGGCGAGCTGATCATCAACGAGATCAACACCATGCCTGGCTTCACTCCCAAGAGCATGTACCCGCAGATGTGGGCAGCCTCCGGACTGTCCTACGCCGAATTGATCGATGAACTGATCCACTTGGCGCTGACCCGGAAGACGGGCCTGCGCTAAGCTCACGATGCTTGGGCACTGCCTGCCTCGGCAGGCGGCGCCCAAGCATCGCCGCTATTTGCCTGTCGGCAGGTTCTGCAGGTCTTCCTGGCCTACGCACTTGCCGCTGGCCTTGATTTTTCCGACGGCGGCGGCGAGCTCGGTCAGGACAGTTGCGGAGCTGATGTTGGCAGCCTCCAGTTTGACCGGGTCGACCAGGATTTCCGTGGCGGGCTCGCGGCCGAATGTGGTCAGCGTGTACACGGGGTCGCCCTCCTTGATGACCCAATCGATGTTATTGACGCTGACACAGCGGTCCGTCGTGGGTCCGGGGACATTCACACCACAGCGCAGGATGATCTGGGACGGATCGCCCCATGCTGCCGTCGCCTGGCTGTTGGTCTTGCGGAGGGCAGCATCGCCGATCTTGTCGGGCAGGGCCACCATCATGGGGGCGCAGGCAGGGTTGGCGGCGTCCGCGGCAGCAGTGACGTCAACGGCAGGTGAACAGGCCGACAAAGCGAGCACGGATGCAGAGGCCAGGGAAATGGCCATGGCAGTCCTGTGGAGGGTCTTTCGATGCATCCTTCCAGCCTATCCCGCATGGACTGCCTGCCCGACGTGGGTAGCGTGGGTCACATTCCCGCGAAGCCGCCGCAGGGGCAGCCCGTCATTATTGTGTCGGTGGATCGCGATAGCGTAGAACCGTGCCCGCAGAACAAGTGACCGTCCAAGACCTTTCGGAGTCCGAGCTCCTCGCCCGGATCTTTCCCCGGCTGAACAGCAGCCCCGGCGTCCTGCTGGGACCCGGTGATGATGCAGCCCTCGTAGCGGCCCCGGACGGCCGCACCCTGATTTCCATAGATACCCAAACGCAGGACCAGGACTTCAGGCTGCAGTGGAACAACGGCTACAGGACCAGCGGCTACGACGTCGGCTGGAAGGCCGCGGCGCAGAACCTCAGTGACATCAATGCCATGGGAGGCACTGCCACCTCGCTGGTGGTGAGCCTGACCATGCCGCCGTCCACTCCCGTCGATTGGGTGGAGGCTTTTGCGGACGGCCTCACTGCAGCCATCGTCGAGCTGGGGGCACCGGACTGCTCTGTTGCCGGAGGGGACCTCGGCCGGGGCCGCGAACTCGCCGTGACGGTCGCCGTCGTCGGAACTCTTGCCGGAATGGCGCCGGTGCTGCGCTCTGGCGCCCGGCCAGGGGATGTGGCGGCGGTTGCCGGCACGCTCGGCCGGGCAGCCGCAGGCTGGGCGCTGCTTGAAAGCGATGTCCCGCTTGAGAAGCTTGACGAGGAGCTGCGGGGTTTCGTGGGGAACCAGTGCAGGCCTCTTCCGCCGCTGGCAGCAGGACCGCTTGCAGCGAGGGCCGGCGCCACTGCAATGCTGGACATCTCCGACGGTCTGTTGCGCGACGGCGCCCGGCTGGCCACCGCCAGTGGTGCCGTGCTGGACTTCGATCCCATCGCGTTGAAAAAGTATGCCGCCGTGCTGGAACCGGCAGCTGCCTTGCTGGGTGCCGACGCCATGGCATGGGTCCTTGGCGGGGGAGAAGACCACGGCTTGCTGGCCACGTTCCCAGCCGGTATTCAGCTGCCGCAGGGCTTCACTGCGATAGGCTCAGTTCAAGCCGTTGTCGAGCCGCCAGGCAGCGGCGTCCGGATTGCCGGGCATGCTGCTGACACCGTTGGATGGGATCACTTTGCAGACTAAGATCGCCGCGAATGCGCACGCCATGAAACGTTGGCTCGGCAAGGCGGAGGTGGTCCTCGGAAACCACAGCGACCGCCTTAATGCGATCAACATCTTTCCCGTCGCCGACGGCGACACGGGCACAAACCTGTATCTGACAGTCCGTGCTGCCGTTTCTGCCTTGGATGAACCTGCCGTTGCGGCGTCAGAATCAGGCCACGATGTTGGCGCGGTTCTGTCAATGGCCGGCCAGGCAGCCATGGAGCAAGCGCGGGGGAATTCGGGAACGTTGTTCGCGGTCTTCCTGTGCGCGGCCGCTGAACCTTTGGCAGGCAAAACACGCCTTAGTGCCCCGCTCCTGGCTACCGCACTTAACAGGGCCCAGATACGTGCCTGGTCCGCGCTCAGCGAGCCCGTGGCCGGAACCATGCTTTCAGTCCTGGAAGCCGCCGCCCATGCCGCACAGCGGGTCGACGCAGAGCAGGACGGCGACGACAGCAACCATGCGCTGGGGTTGTCGCTCGATGCCGTGGTGGAAGCTGCCTACCAAGCCGTTCTTCGCACCGAGGATGAGCTCGCCCAGTTGCAGGAAGCGCACGTGGTCGACGCCGGCGGCGTGGGCATGCTCCTGGTATTGGACTGTCTTCGTTCCGCAGTGCTCGGCGAGGAACTGCAGGACGAAATGCTGGACAACCTGCACGGCTACAAGCTGCAGGATCCACACATCCATGAGCACATGCCGGCAGATGACGGCGTGGAGGTCATGTGCACCATCAGCCTTTCCCCGCTCAACGCTGCCATCCTGCGGCAAAGGCTGGATGAGATGGGCGACTCCGTCATCATGAGCCAGGTCGGGGGTGCCCGGAACGACGACGACGATGACGAGGAATCGCCGATGGAGGCCAGTTACCGTTGGCGTGTCCACGTCCACGTTCCGGATCCCGCTCCGGCCGTGGAACTGATCCGTTCGCTCGGGGAACCGAGCGATATCGCCGTCAGCCAGCTTGCCCTGCCCCGGCATGATTCAGGCCAGCCACGGCATGATTACTGAACTGGAACTGCCCCTCGAACGCAGGATCGGTAAGCGGTCCGCGGCAGTTATCGATAAACACCTGGGCCTCAAATCAACCGGTGCCCTGCTGAACTACTTCCCGCGGCGTTACCTGAGCCGCGGAGAGCTGACGCCCATCAGCAACCTGCCGTTGGACGAGGAAGTCACGCTCATCGCCCGCGTCCTGTCCAACAGCACCCGCCAGATGCGCGCCCGCCGTGGTTCCATCACAGATGTCGTCGTCACCGATGAAGCCGGCGGAAGCGGTGTCGCGGGGACCCTGAAGGTGAGTTTCTTCAACGGGTTCCGCGCCAAGGCGGAGCTGCTGGCCGGTCGCCGGGCCATGTTTTCGGGGAAGGTGACACGCTACGGTGGGGCTCTTGGCCTGACCAACCCCGACTTCCTGTTGCTCGACGAGGACCCTGAAGCCGAAGGCTCCGTGGACCCTGCGAAGCTGGCCGCCATGCCTATTCCGGTGTACCCGGCGACAGCCAAACTGACCAGTTGGTCCATTCACAAAGTGATCACTGCGCTCCTGCAGACCATGGACCTTGACGGGCTGGAGGACCCGATCCCGGCGCATCTTGCCGGGAGGGACGGTTTGCTGAGCGTCGCTGAGGCGTATCGGCTGATCCACTCGCCGGAGACCCCCAAGGACTGGCAACGGGCGCAGGAACGATTCCGATACCAGGAAGCTTTGGTCCTGCAGACTGCCTTGGCGAGGAGGCGCGCCCAGCTTGCGGCCGAGGAAGCCACAGCCAGGCGACCGCTGCCCGGGGGCCTCCTCAGCACCTTCGACCGGAACCTCCCGTTCACGCTGACCGCCGGCCAGTCCGCCGTCGGAAAGACCCTGGCCGAGGAGCTGGGTCGGGATACGCCCATGAACCGGCTCCTGCAAGGCGAAGTGGGTTCCGGCAAAACAATCGTTGCCCTGCGCGCCATGCTCCAAGTCGTGGATGCCGGAGGCCAGGCCGCGCTCCTCGCACCCACCGAGGTCCTTGCCGCCCAGCATTTCGATTCAATCCGCCGGACCCTGGGCCCACTTGCCCGCGACCATATCTTTGGCGGGGCAGGCATGCTCGGCGGAGACTCCGGGCAGCAAGCCGTCCAGGTAACCTTGCTGACCGGTTCCATGCCCACCGCGGCACGAAAGCAGGCAATGCTTGATGCGGCGTCCGGGAATGCCGGGATCGTCATCGGCACGCATGCCCTGCTGAGTGACAAGACGAGTTTCCAGGATCTCGGCCTGATTGTGGTCGATGAGCAGCACCGCTTCGGGGTGGAGCAGCGCGATGCCCTCCGGGCAAAAGCACAACGTCCTCCCCACTTGCTGGTGATGACCGCAACTCCCATTCCGCGTACCGTCGCCATGACTGTGTTCGGTGACCTTGAGACCTCCATCCTCGACGAGCTTCCCGCCGGACGAGCCCCTATCTCCACGCATGTGGTGGGGCTCTCGGAAAACCCGGGTTGGGCTGACCGCATCTGGAAGCGGTCGCGCGAGGAAGTCGACGCGGGACACCAGGTCTATGTGGTGTGCCCCAAGATCGGATCGGACGACGACGGCGACTTCAGTCCCGGCGAATCGGAACCGAGCGAAGCGGAACTCCAGGACGAGGGCGGGGCGAGGGAGCTCGCGTCGGTGACTGCCGTCGTCGAGGGCCTCCTGCAGGAGCCGTCCCTGGCTGGTGTTCCAGTGGCACCCCTGCACGGACGGCAGGATCCGCAAATGAAGTCTGAAACCATGGCGTCTTTTGCGTCCAATGAGACCAAGGTCCTGGTTTCCACCACTGTCATCGAAGTGGGCGTGGATGTCCACAATGCCACGTTGATGGTGATCCTTGATGCTGACCGTTTCGGCATTTCCCAGCTCCACCAATTGCGGGGACGTGTGGGGCGCGGCGGGCTTCCGGGCACGTGCCTGCTGGTGACCACCCTGGAGCCCGGGCATCCGAGCCGGCGCCGCCTGGAGGCGGTTGCGTCCACTACCGACGGTTTTGAATTGTCGCAGGAGGACCTCAAGCTGCGCCGTGAAGGTGACATCCTGGGGGCTTCACAGTCCGGCGGACGCTCCACTTTGAAGCTGCTCCGGGTCCTTGAGCACGAGGACATCATTGCCCGTGCAAGGGCCGACGCCCAGTCCCTGGTGGCGGACGATCCCGCGTTGGCGGACCAGCCCGCGCTTGCCGCCGCGATAGATCAGTACCTGAACCCTGAGAAGGAGGCGTTCCTTGAACGCGGTTAGAAGCCCCGGCAAAGGCCCGCAAGGAGTATGCCTGTGAGCCGCATCATCGCCGGAGTTGCCGGCGGAAACCCTCTGGCAAGCGTCCCCGGCAATGCCACCAGACCCACGACGGACCGCGTCAAGGAGGCCCTGTTTTCGCGTCTGGAATCGTTGGCGGTGATCGACGGCGCGCGGGTCCTGGATCTCTACGCGGGCTCGGGTTCGCTGGGCGTCGAGAGCGCCAGCCGGGGCGCGCGCAGCGTGGACCTGGTGGAGTTCGATGCCAAGGCAAGCGACGTCTGCCAACGGAACGCGGACCTGGTCAACCAGACCCTGGGGTCCAAGAAGGTTTCCGTCCACCGTTCCAAGGTGGAATCGTTCCTGGAGCGTGCAGGCGATGCTTTGGTGTGGGACCTGGTCTTCCTTGACCCGCCCTACCCCCTGGACGAACCGGCGCTGGCTGCGGTGCTCGAAAAGCTGGCACTGCACCTGGACGATGCCGCCGTTGTGGTGGTGGAGCGCAGTTCCCGCAGCCCCGAACCGTCGTGGCCGGATGCCTTGGAGTGTTTCGCCGACAAAAAGTACGGGGAGACCAAGCTGTGGTTCGCTGAACCGGCGTGAGCACTGGTTCCGTTTAGCCTGTGATCCGGTCCAGGTCCACGCCCGTCAGGACGGCAGCCGGGTGGGGGCCGCGGGCCAATAGTTCAGCTGTCCATTCCGCGGGCCATGGCGTACGTGTGCCGACCAAAATTATGTTGCCCGGATAGCGGCCTTCAAACATGCCGGCCTCCGCGAACGCAGCAACATCCGGCATGGCCTTGCGCAGCGCTGAGACCTGGCTGCGGACAAGCGTGAGCGCCGGCTCGTCGCCCACATTGACGATGAGGACGCCATCGGGAGCCAGCCGGGCTGCTGCCTCTTCATAGAATTCCCGGCAGGCGATATGGGAAGGGGCCTCGGGCCCGGAAAAGATGTCAAGGATGACGACGTCGAACCCCGCCTCGGCGGGAAGCTGCGCCAATGCGTCGCGCGCGTCGCCGATATGGGAGGTCAGCCTTGTACCGTCGGGCATCGGCAGTTTCTGGAGGACAAAGTCCAGGAGTTCACGTTCCAGTTCAACGGCGTACTGTTCGGAGCCCGGTCGGGTGGCCTGGATGTAGCGGGCCAGTGTAAGTGCTCCGGCGCCCAGATGAAGGGCCCGGATGGGGCGGCCAGGTTCTGCGGCCAGGTCCACCACGTGCCCGATCCTGCGGAGGTATTCATAGAAGATCTCACCGGGCGCCGCCAGGTTCACGTGTGACTGTTCGGCTCCGCCGATGCTCAGGATGAAGCTGCCCTCCACGAGGGGGTCTGTATCGATCGTGGCGTGCTGGCCGCTGGTGCGGAGGAAGCGGGCGGCATGGCCGGAATCCCGGGAATTCACAGGCGTTCCTTGAGCGTAGCCAGGCGCCCGGCAGCTTCTTCCAGGACGTCGATCTTCTTGCAGAAGGCAAAACGCAGTAGGCTGCGGGTGCGTTCGGCGCCTTCCGGATGACAGAAGACCGGAACAGGGATGGCAGCCACTCCGACGAGTCCGGGCAGGCGCCTGGCGAGATCAACGGAATCCCTGATGCCCAGCGGCGCGGTATCGACGTTGATGAAATACGTGCCGCTGGGGTTGAAAACGCCGAAGCCTGCGGCGCGGAGGCCTTCGGCGAGGATGTCGCGCTTTTGCCGGAGGGTATCGGCAATGCCCTGGTAAAACGCGTCGGGAAGGCCCAGTCCGACCGCGATGGCGCCCTGGAATGGCGTGCCGGAGCTGTAGGTCAGGAATTGCTTCACGGTGCGTACAGCTGCCACCAGGTGTGCCGGTCCGGTGAGCCAGCCGATCTTCCATCCGGTGAAGGAAAACGTCTTGCCGGCGGAGGAGATGGTGATGGTTCGTTCGGCGGCGCCGGGCAAGGTGGTCACCGGGATGTGCGGCACTCCGAAGGTGAGATGCTCATACACTTCGTCGCTGAGGATGATGGCGCCGTATTTGACGGCCAATTCCACGATCCTGGCGAGGACGCTCTGCGGAAATACGGCACCCGTGGGGTTGTGCGGGTTGTTCAGGAGGACAATTTTGGTTCTGCTGCTGAAGGCTTCTTCCAACGTTTCGAGGTCCGGCAGGAAATCAGGGGCCAGCAGGGGAGCGGTGACATGCTTGGCGCCGGACATCCCGATGATGGCACCGTACGAGTCGTAGAAAGGCTCGAAGGTCAGGACCTCGTCGCCGGGTTGGACGAAGGCAAGCAGCGCCGCTGCGATGGCCTCGGTTGCTCCCGTAGTGACAAGGACTTCATTGTCGGGATCCGGGTCCAGGCCGTAAAACCGTTGCTGGTGGGCCGAGACGGCCTCCCGCAATGCGGCAACCCCCTTGCCTGGCGCATACTGGTTCGCTCCTGCCGCAATGGCGGCCTGCGCTGCGTCCTTGATCTCTACGGGGCCGTCCTCGTCGGGAAAGCCCTGACCGAGGTTGATGGCTCCGGTGGACACAGCCAGTGTGGTCATTTCTTCGAAGATGGTGACTCCCAGGTCCCCGGCAGGTGAGAGCAGGTTGGCTCCCATAGCGGCCCGTTTCCAAGGTGCCGGAGCGTCGGCTGAAGTTCCAATAAGGGGAGCGCTGCTGCCTGCTGATGCCATGGCAGCCATGGTATCCCGGCGAAGCCATGGGGTAGGTTCGTCTCATGAGACGCGCGGTATGCCCTGGATCCTTTGACCCCATCCACAATGGACATCTCGAAGTCATTGCCCGGGCCGCCGGCCTGTTCGATGAAGTCATCGTTGCCGTGTCCACCAATTACGCCAAAAAGTACCGGTTCAGCCTCGAAGACCGGATGGAGATGGCACGCGAAACGTTGGCTTCCCTGCGCGGAATCATCGTGGAGCCCATGGGTGAAGGCCTGCTGGCCGAGTATTGCCGCCACAGGGGCGTTTCGGCGATCGTCAAAGGCCTGCGCTCGTCCTCGGACTTCGACTACGAGTTGCCGATGGCCACGATGAACCGCCAGTTGACCGGCGTCGAAACCGTCTTCCTGCCCGCCGAAGCGCACTACGTCCACCTGTCCTCCACCCTGATCAAGGAAGTCAATGTCCTGGGCGGGGACATCTCTGATTACGTCCCCAAATCTGTGTTGAAGCGGCTCCTTGCAGGCGAGCCGCCCACTGAAGCGCCCCGCAAGGGGTAGGCTTGTCGGGTACCTGCGCCCTCACGCAGAGTTCCCCAAGCTGAAACCAGCGTGCTTCTGTGCGCGCCCGGTGCCGGTTTGAGTCCTCAAGCGTGATCAGGCTAAGATGGTACGTCGGTCATATGTTCTACAGGAGTTCTCATTAAGCGAGATGCAAGTTCGCCCTTGGCGCTGGTAGTCAAGGACCTTGGACGCAGTCCAGGGACCATGCGGACACTCAACGAGCATGTACCTGCGCCAAGTGACCTTGGTGTGGCGCTCATTGGCGTAAAGGAAGGCTCGGATATCGAGCTGGATCTTCGTCTTGAGGCCGTACACGAAGGAATTCTGGTATCCGGATCCGCGATCGTCGAAGTAACCGGCGAGTGTGGGCGATGCCTGGATCCCCTTGCGTATGACCTTGAGGTCAATGTGCAAGAACTTTTCTTCTACGAAGGTGCTGAGCTTTCGGCCGAAGAAGACGATGAAGAGCAACGTCGAGTCGAGTACGATCTGATCGATCTTGAGCCGGTGTTGCGGGACGCAGTTGTCACTATGCTGCCGTTCCAGCCGGTGTGCCGGGAAGACTGCCAGGGTCTGTGCTCCGAATGTGGAGCGCGCCTGGAAGACGAGCCGGGGCACCACCACGAGGTCATTGACCCTCGCTGGGCTGCCCTAGCTGATCTGGCTAAGACTGACCGGCAAACCGATTAGTAAGTGTTCGTCTAAGAGAGAAATGAGATAGCCGTGGCTGTTCCCAAGCGGAAAATGTCTCGCGCAAATACACGCGCCCGCCGTGCCCAGTGGAAGGCAACTGCCCCCAACTTGGTCAAGACCATCGAAAACGGTCAGGTTACCTACAGCCTGCCGCACCAGGCAAAGGTCGTTACTGACTCTGCCGGCACCGCGCTGTTCCTTGAATACAAGGGCCGCAAGGTCGCAGACGCCTAATCTGCCGTAGAGGCTGACTAAGGATGTCTTCAACTGAAGAGCTTCTGAAGCGTCTCGGTGTCTCCATTGACACCGAGACGCTTCGTCTTGCTCTCACACATCGCTCATACGCGTATGAGAACGGCGGGATCCCCACCAACGAGCGCCTTGAGTTCCTCGGCGACTCCATCCTGGGTTTCTCCGTGACCGATTCCCTTTACCGTGAGAACCCCACGCTGCCTGAAGGCGAGCTTGCCAAGCGCCGCTCCGCCGTCGTCAGTACGCGCGCTCTGGCCGGAATCGGCCGTGAGATCGGCGTCGGCGAGTTCATCTACCTCGGCCAAGGCGAAAAGCTTACTGACGGCAAGAACAAAGCCTCCATCCTGGCTGACACCATGGAGGCGCTGATCGGTGCCACTTATCTGTCAAACGACATCGAAACCGCACGCCAGCTGGTCATGCGGCTCGTGGGACCCCTCCTGAAGGACGCAGGTGCCCTGGGCGCCGGCACGGACTGGAAGACCAGCATCCAGGAGCTCACCGCCAGCCGGCAATTGGGCGCCATCCACTATGCGGTGGAAGGCTCCGGACCGGATCACGCGCGGACTTTCGAAGCCGTACTGAACATTGGCGGAACACCCTACGGACGCGGTTCCGGTCACTCCAAGAAGGAAGCAGAGCAGGAAGCGGCCGCCGATGCCTGGCGTGCCCTGACTGCCCTGGACACGACCCCGACTGGTCCGGCGTCCGCTTGATCCATGCCTGAGCTTCCCGAAGTAGAAGTGGTGCGCCGTGGCCTTGCCCGATGGGTCAGGGGCCGGACCATCACAGCCGTCGAGGTGCTGGACCCGCGCTCCATCAGGCGCCACACCCTTGGGACCGAAGACTTCGTGGGGAATCTGGAACACGCCACGGTGCTTGACGTCGTGCGGCGGGGAAAGTTCCTGTGGATGCCTCTCTCCATGGACGGTGTGTCCGCCACCGGTGACGGGACCCTTCCCGAGGTCGCGACCCTGCCCAAGGTCGCGCTTATGGCCCATCTGGGAATGAGCGGACAACTTCTCATGCAGGATCCGGACGTGCCGGACGAAAAACACCTCAAGGTCAGGATCTCGCTGAGCCCGGTGGAGGGCATGCCGGAACAACTCAGGTTCGTGGACCAGAGGATCTTCGGCGGACTCTTCGTGACCTCCCTTGTGCCCACCCCGGACTCCGGGCCCGGAGGCCTGGGCGAGACGCCGCTGCCGGAGATCGCCGAGGAAGCCTCGCACATAGCAAGGGATCCGTTGGATCCGTGGTTCTCATTCGACGCGTTCTACCGGAACGTCAAGAAGCGGAAGACGGGCCTGAAGCGTGCCCTGCTGGACCAGGGAGTCATCTCCGGTATCGGCAACATCTACGCCGACGAGGCCCTGTGGAAGGCGCAGCTCCACTACGCACGGCCCACCGATACCTTGCGACGGGCAGACGCCGAGCGGCTCATCTCGGCCGTTAAGGATGTCATGGACGCCGCCTTGGCCGCCGGCGGGACCAGCTTCGACTCCCTCTACGTTAACGTCAACGGCGATTCCGGCTACTTCGCGCGCTCCCTCAACGCCTACGGGCGGGCCGGTGAATACTGCCTGCGTTGTGCCGGGAAGGGGCTTCAGAGTGTCATCAAACGGGAACAATTCATGAACCGTTCCTCCTACACCTGCCCGGTTTGCCAGCCCCGCCCACGGAATGGGCGCTGGTAGCGCCAAAACTGTTCCGGAATCGTGGCGTGAATGGCAGACTGTCCCCATGAAACGCTTGGTGCGGTACATCGCCATCGCACGGCCGAACGCCACCTCGTCGCAGGTGGCGTCACTTCTACCCGCCGCCCCTGAGTCCCACGCCGTAAATCCGCGGCCGGGCGGGGCTGTTCTTCCGGTCATGCCATGATGGCGCGGCGGCTGGTCATCGCAGGCATATGCCTTGCCGTGCTGATCGCCGCCGTCGCAATACTCTTTGACCAACTGGCGGTGAAGCCGGCCCCTTCGGCGCAGACGACGTCCTCGTCGTCGCCACGCCCGGGCTCGACTGTCCCCGGGTCAACAGCTTCGGCGGGAACCACGTCGCAAGGCGCCGAGGCACCCGGCTCCGGCAGTTCGCCGTCGGATGCTTCAGCAAGCGGAGGTACTGAAAACGGTGACGACGGCGGTTCGTCACCGTCCGCCGGCCAGCCACTGGAAGTCCTTCCCCCTGTGACGGCAACACCGACAGGGCTGCCCGCGCCAACTGCTCCCGCTCCACTGATCACCGGAGCCTTGCCGGAGCCTGGTACCGCAGCCGGTGAAATGGTGGACGGCTGGCCCGCAGGGATCCTCACCTTGCCAGCGGGCTCGACCATCGGTTCAACCTCCGTGTCGACCTCGGGCAACACGCTCCAGGTCGCAGCTGATGGCATCATCGACAAGCCCCAGGCAGAGGTGCTGGGTTCCTTCCGAGATTCCTTGGTATCGCATGGATTCTGGTCCGAAGACGCTCCAGCCGCTGACGGTGCCATGGCTGCACGGTTCGTGAGGGGCGCGGATACGGTGACCGTTTCGGTATCAACCACAGGGACAGGCAGCTCGCGCTTCCAGCTTCTGGGCAGCCTGCACACGGCGGCAGATTAGGGCACCCATGTATATTTCCCTTTCGGACCGCAGCGGCGGTAAGCGGGATAAACCGCAGGGCATGGGGACGGCACTATCCAGCGAGGTGCCGTTCCGCTTGTCCCCGGTGATCCTGTGGCTGGGCATTGTCAGTATGGTCACCGATGTGTCCTCGGAGTCGGTGTCGGCCGTCCTGCCCCTGTACGTGACAGGTTTCCTGGGCCTGTCCACCATCGCTTTCGGTGTCATCGACGGCATCAACCAAGGTGCCAGCGCCATCGTCAGGATCGCCGCAGGTTGGGCCGCCGACCGCAGCGGCCACCCCAAACGGATAGCTTTGGCGGGCTATGGCTTGTCCATGCTCGCCAGGATCGGTTTCCTTTTCGCCGGGGGTTTTTGGGCGATTGCGGCCATTGTTACCGGTGACCGCATCGGCAAAGGCATCAGGACCGCTCCGCGTGATGCGCTGATTTCAGTCTCGGCGCAGCCGCAGCATCTGGCGAGATCGTTCGGCGTGCACCGGATGCTGGACAACATCGGCGCGGCAGCGGGTCCGTTGATCGCCTTCTTTGTGCTGTTGATGATTCCCAACGGGTTCAGCACCGTGTTCGTGGTGTCCCTGGCCTTCGCGGTGATCGGTGTCGCCGTCCTTGCCCTGGTGGTGCCCGACATTCAGGCCAAGGCCCTGAAGGGAGCCGGGGCACGGCAGGACCGCAGGCTTTTCGCATTTTCCTGGAGCCATTTGAAGGAACCGGGTTTGGGCAAGCTGCTGATCGCGGCAGGGCTCTTGGGCCTGGTCACGATTGGCGACGGTTTCATCTACCTGGTCCTGCAGGACAGGGATTCGTTCGCGGTCCAGTGGTTTCCCCTGCTTTTTGTGGGCACCAACGTGGTGTTTCTTGCTTTGGCCATTCCGCTGGGACGGCTGGCAGACCGCGTGGGGAAGATCCCGGTGTTCGTCGCCGGGCACGTTGCGCTGCTTGCTACGTATTCGTTGGCCGCGGCTCCTTTCGGCGGGCTTTGGGCGACGCTGGGCTGTTTGGTCCTGCTGGGTGCCTTTTACGCAGGCACTGACGGCGTCTTGGCCGCGCTGGCCAGCCAGCTGACGCCGTCGGGAAAACTCGCCACGGGAATCGCCTCCGCGCAGACTGTGGTGGCTCTGACCCGCATGCTGGCCTCGGCCGGTTTCGGTGTGCTGTGGTACGCCGTTGGCGCTTCCGCCGCGATGCTCTTGGCAGGGGCGCTTTTGGCCTGTGCCGTTGTGGCTGTGGTTTTCATCCTCCGTGGTGCCAAGCGTGATGTCCCGGCCGACGTGAGCGACGAAGCATGAGGGATCGCGCCTCCGGCGGCGCCCCCACGGGGAAGGTGCGGTGGGGTGTCCTCCTGGTGGTCACTGTACTGGTCCTTGTCGCAGCGGGCGTCTACGCGGTGGGGGCCTACCAACGCTTCGAGGAAAGCCGGACGGCGGCCTCGTCCGTGGGGACCTCAGCCGGCGGACAGCTCCCCGGTGCTCCGTTCGTGCTGTTCCGGAACACCGCGTCAGGGCAGGGGTACGGGAACGCCGCAACTGTTCCGTTGTCGGATCCCGGAGGTAGCCGGGCCGTGAGCGGCCAGGAATGCGACCGGGTCTACGGCTCGCCGGAGCAGGTGGTGTGTTTGCGCACCAACCGGGGGCTGGTGACCTCTTTTGAAGCCGAGGTGTTCAACCGTAACTGGGAGCAGCAACGGGCCTGGCCGCTTCCCGGGATCCCCAGCCGGACCCGGATCAGCCCCGACGGCTCCAATATTGCCACTACGGTGTTCGTCACCGGCCACTCCTATGCGACAGCAGGATTTTCCACCGCCACCGAAATCAGCCTCCCAGGCGGTTCCACCGGCAACCTCGAGGACTTCGCCCTGCTGGTCAACGGCGAACGGTTGCAGGCTACCGACCGCAACATCTGGGGGGTGACCTTCGCACCGGACCAGGCGGATGTTTTCTATGCCACTGCGGCCGCCTCCGGACGCATCTGGCTGGTGCGGGGGAGCCTGTCAGCAAGGACTTTGACGGCTGTCCATGACAACGTGGAGTGTCCTTCGATTTCCCCGGACGGGACCCGGATCGCGTACAAGAAGAACGACGGCGGCGCGCTGGCAGCGCACTGGAACATCGCGGTTCTTGACCTCGCCAGCGGACGCGAGACCGTCCTTGCCGAAAAGCGCAGTGTGGATGACCAAATCGAGTGGCTCGATGACCGGAGCCTTCTCTATGGCTTGCCGGACGAGACAACGGACGGGGACAGCAACATCTGGAAGCTGGAAACGGAACCGGGCGCCCAACCAAGCATGTTCATTGCCCATGGTTGGTCGCCCAGCGTCGTTCGCTGACGTTGTTGCTTCAGCAGATCCCGAGCAAGCCGCAGACGAGTCCAGTCTGGGTCGGGCTGGGTGACGGACTCGGTGACGGGCTCGCTGTCGGTGACGGGGTCGGGGTCGCTGTCGCTGTTGCTGTTGGGGTTGCTGTCGGCGTGGCAGTAGGTGATGGTGACGGCGCCGCCTGCTGCTGGGCTGGAGCTGCGGTGGAGTACACCACATCCACGAAGTAGTTCGTGGCGTTCCAGGAACTGGTGGGCATCACGCCGCCTGAGCCGTACCGGTAGCGTCCGTTGTTGGGGCCCGAGGCCGTGAACACTCCGCTCGTCCATGTCTGGTTAAAGAATCCCTGCGTTGAGGAGTAGCGGCCGTTTGGCGCCCGGTAGGAGACCACATAGGTCTGTCCGGTAGACAAGGCAACCGGGGTTGCCAAGGTGGCGGTTTGCCAGCCGGTGGCCGTTTCGTTGGTGAAGGTCACCTGTGCCAGCCTGGTGCCTGCGGCGTTCCACAGCGAACCAACATGGGTGCCTGTGTTCCCGGTTCCCTTGTAGAAGCGGATCCCTGTGACGTTCCCCGCCTGGGACACCGTGAAGGCAGTTCCGAGCTCCACCGAAAGCGGGTCGGAGTTGGCTGCAACCTGGGGAAGCAACGAACCGAAGATCGTCGATTGCTGGACCGCTGCCGCCGCCGTGGTGAACTGCCAGGTGGTCGGGGGCAGGGATTGCCCCTGCGGGGTGGCCACGCCCGAGACGTTGGCGGATATCTGGGTGTTGGCGGGAAGGGCGGCCGTCGGCGTGAACGTGATGGTGCGGGCGTCAGCTGAGAGTGCTGCCGTTCCTGCGACAGAGGATCCGTTCGCGGTCAAAGTGAACGTGGCGCCCGGATTGATGGCGGTGGAGAACGTGATGGATGGTTTCACGTCCGTGGGAATGGCGGCGGCTCCTGGAGCGGGCACCTGGGCACTGATGGACAGGGGAGGTGCGGCTACGGTGAAGACCAGGTCCACCAGGTAGCTGGCCGTGGACGCCGTACTCGGGAAGTCACTGGTGTAGGAGTACGCCCCCGAATCCGGCTGGGTCTTCAGCGGTCCCCTCGTGAAGCCTTCACCGAAGCCACCGGAGGTGTAGGAGTACTTGCCTGTGGGCGTCTTGTAGGCAGCTACATACTCGGTGTCTGCCTGGATGTTCACGGGCTGGCTGAACGTAGCAGTCTGCCAGCCGGTGCTGGATTCGTTCGTGAACGTCACGGTCGCCAGGACCTGGCCGCCCACCGTGTAGAGGTATCCGGTGTGGGTCCCGGTGTTGCCGGCCGACTTGTAGAAGCGCACACCGGTCACCTGGCCCGCAGTGTCGCTGGTGAAGCGGACACCCAAGGTCAAGGGCACGCCATCATCTACTTCGAGGGTCGTTGGCGTCACCGTGTCCTCGTACAGGGTGCACGGGCACGAACCGGGTGTGCCCGCGGCCTGTACTGTGGTGAACTGCCACGTCCCACCGGATGACATTGGTTGTCCGGAAACGGCCGTAGCAGTCACCGTGGCCGTGTAGGAAGTAGCCGCCGCCAAAGGTGCCGAGGGCGTGAAGGTCACCTTGCGGGTGTTGCTGTCATAGACAGTGGTCCCGGCAACGGCGGCACCTGCGGCCGTCTTGAGTGACAGAGCGACGCTTGAGGACACGGCTGCTTCCGAAAGAACCGCGCTGACCGTTGTGTTGAGCGGAACGCTCGAGGCGTTCGGAATGGGGGAGTGGCCACCAACGGTGAACGGAGGCGCCGAGACCACCACCACTACGTCCACCAGGTAACTGGTGGAGGACCTCGAAGCAGGGAAGTCCCCGCTGTAGCTGTAGGCCCCGGCGTCCGACACAGTCCGCAACGGTCCAACGCTCAGTCCGGCCCCAAAGCCGTTGGCGGTTGCCGAATATGCGCCCGTGGTTGACTTGTAGCTAGCTATGTACTCGGTATTGGCAGCCATTTGGACCGGCTGGCTGAACATGGCCGTCTGCCACCCGGAACTGCTCTCATTGGCAAAGGTGACCGTTGCCAGCTGCTGCCCGCCCGCTGTGTAGAGCGCGCCTGTATGGGTGCCGGTGTTGCCGGCTGACTTGTAGAAGCGGACCCCGGTCACCTGACCGGCGGAGACACTGGTGAACCGTACTCCCAGGGTCAGCGGGACTCCGTCCTGGATTTCCGCGATGCCGGGAGTGACGGAGTCGTCATAGAGGCTGCACGGGCACGATCCCGGCACGGACGCCGTGGCAGCGGTGGTGAAGGTCCACGTGCCGCCCGAGGTGACCTGGCCTCCCGTGGTGTCGGTGCCTGACAACGTTGCCGTGTACACGGTGCTGAAGGCCAGCTGGGATGCCGGAGTGAACGTTGCCTTGCGCGTGGTCGCGTCATAGCTCGTGGTGCCCGTTACCGTTCCGGCAGAAGACTTCAGGACCAGCTGGACGCTGGCTGGGGTCACTGGCTTGGAGAAGGAGGCGCTGACCTTGGTGGTCACGGGGACGCTGGACGATGACGGAATGGGGGACTGCCCGGACACCGTCAGCGGCGAAGTATCCACGGTGCTGAAAACTGCATCAACGAAGTAGTTGCCACCGTTGAAACTGGTGGTCGGGAAGCCTTGCGAGGTGTTGTAGACGCCCGCAGGCTCCGCCCCGAAACCACCGGTAACCTTCAACGGCGGATCATTGAATCCAAAGCTCGCCCACTGGTAGTCCTTGGTGGCATAGTGCCCCCTGGGTGCCCAGTACGAGACCGTGTACTTTTGGCCCGCGGAAACTGCTACCGGCTGGCTGAACAGCACGCTCTGCCAGCCCGAGGCGGTTTCATTGGCAAAAGTGGCGGTAGCCAGGCGGGTGCCGGTGGAGCTCCACAACGAACCCGTGTGGGTTCCGGTATTGGCCGAGCTCTTGTAGAACCGGACCCCCGTCACGAAGCCATTCACTGAGGGCGTGAAGCGCAGGCCCATTTCGTAGGCTCCGCCGTCTCCGGAGTCGGTGATGGCAGGGACAGTTTGGCCAAAGACGCTGTAGGGTCCGGTGAGGCCAAGGTTCCTCGTAGCCACGGCTCCGATGTTGGCGCTGTCATCCACGGCCCGAACCTGGATCGCGGCGGTGTCCAGGCCCTTCTGGATGTAGGTGTAGGTCCAGGAAGCCTTGCCCTGGGCCGGGTGCCAGGTAGTACCGCCGTCGGTGGAAACCTCGACGCCGGCCACAACACCGCCGGTGTCCGTGGCAGTTCCGGTGACCGTCACGCTGCTTCCGTGCGCGATGGTCGCGCCGTTGGCTGGAGCGGTGATGGTCGCCGTGGGGCCGGTCAGATCCGAGCTCGCGCTCGCAGCAACAAGCCCGGCCGCGCGGGTTGCCGGCTGAACGCCCATGTCCGCAAACAGGTTCACTTGAGCCTGCCGCATGCGCATATCGGCAGCGGCGCCGTCGCCGTCGTGCTCCTGATCCAGGCCCCAGGTCCACTGGACGCTGCCGGCCGAGAAGACAAGAGCCCCGCTGGCCGCCCGGTAAAGGGTGATGTGATGCGTGGTTGTGCCGGGCTTGACCGTATTTCCGTAATCCTGGAGGTACTCGCTGACGCTGCCGACTGTTGTGGACAGCTGGATCAGACCTGACGGCCGGAAACCGTTATCGAGGTCCTCGTCGGATTCATAGCCCACTGTGTGCGGCGCCAAGGCAGCAGTGGAACCTGCGGGCAGGGAAGCCAGTGAGGTATTGCGCCACAACCGCGACTTTCCTTCAGCGGCTGACACCGTCACTGGAAGGTCGGTGTAGTTGGACATATACAGCGTGCCCGTCAATCCGTTTTCGGGCAGACCACCGCCATTGGCCTGGGATGCGTAGCGCGGATCCCGCCATGTTCCGGTCCATTGGCTGGTGGGGTCGATCTTTCCGTTGCTCCACGTCTCCTTGTAGCAGGTCAAGGTGCGGCCCGCGGCGCCGTCCACGGAGGAGGGCTCGAACCGCGTACGCCAGTACATTTCATTGCCCGAAAGGAACTGGAGGTTGACGCCCGCGTCGCGGGCCGCAGTAACGTTGGCCCTTTGGGGGCCGGACCAGTATTCGTCGTGGCCGACGGAAAGAAATACCTTGTGGTTCAGCAGCTCCGCACCATTGCGGTCAACGTCAAGGCCGCTGACGTAGCTGACGTCATAGCCGTTTTGTTCCAGGAACCGCACCATCGGATATTCGTTGGCGAAGTAGAAGTCCCGGCCTCCGATGCCGCCCCGGGTGTTCACGGGGCGGTTGTAGCTCACTTTGTAGGCGCGCCCGTTGACGGCCCCCTGGTAGAAGTCGGCGCCGCCATACGTGTTGTAGGCCTGCCAGGTCTGGTCCGCTGTTTGGAAAACGATCGATGAACGGTTTCCGTCGTTCCTGACGATGAAGGTGATGTGGCTCTGGCCGCCCGTATCCGGTCGTGTGAGAAGGGCGATATAGACCCCTGAGACCGCGGTCGCAGGTACCTGCCAGGTGGCCGAAACAGCCCAGGTACCGCAGTCATAGAGTTCGGTCGTCAGATCGTTCCTGCATGCGGGCTGCGTCTGACGCAGGACCGATGGAGTGACGTCGGCAATCTTCCGTGCACCGTTGCCTCCATACCAGCCCGTGCGGTAGATCGCGATGGTGTAGCTGGGGGCCTTCGTGTCGATCTTGAAGCGGATGGCTTGTCCGGCATTGACGCTGATCTCGGTGGAGAAACCCTGGATTGTGTCATCCCCGGCCCCATCAATGTCCCATTCCGAGGGCGGGCTGCCCGGTTTGGAATTCTCACACGCCACAGCGTTCACTATGGGGTCGCAGGGGCCTGCCGCCACAGCCGCGGGGGCGGTCAGGGGCAGCAACGCTGCCACCATTGCCAGCACCAAAGTGAAGAGCAGCCCCTTGAGGGCCCGCTGAGGTGGGGTTGCTGAAGGACCGGGCATGAGAACTCCTGGAGTGGTACGCCAATTGCTACGACGGGTCTGCGTCTTCACGCAGCCCCTGCTTGCCGCTCCCCAGCCAGGGTCAAACCAAGATCTTCAGTTATGGAAAACCACGGTGCCTTGTGGACAGGCGTTCCTACTACGGGACCGGATCCAGCCAAAGCCGAACAGAAGTTCAAGCCGAGGCCGGATCACCGGAACGAATCCACCAAGTAACCCTTGGCAGGAGTGTAGGGGTGCGGCATCCCTGCCGCAAGGCTTTCCCGCTGCAGATCCGCGGATTTCACGTAAACGGCAGTAGATTTAGTGGGACACAAACACCCGGGCCACCCAGGAGAACCGAAGCGCCTTGCATTTGAAAAGTTTGACCGTCCGCGGATTCAAGTCGTTTGCGTCGGCCACGACGTTCGACTTCGAGCCCGGCGTCACTGCCGTCGTCGGTCCCAATGGATCCGGCAAATCCAACGTGGTGGACGCGCTGGCCTGGGTCATGGGCGAGCAGGGCGCAAAAACACTGCGCGGCGGAAAAATGGAAGACGTCATCTTCGCCGGAACCTCGGGCCGCCCGCCACTTGGCAGGGCACATGTGTCGTTGACCATCGACAACGCGGACAACGCGCTTCCCATCGAGTACAGCGAAGTAACCATTTCCCGCACCCTCTTTCGCACCGGTGGTTCCGAATACGCCATCAACGGTGCGCCGTGCCGGCTGCTGGACATCCAGGAACTCCTCTCGGATTCCGGTCTCGGCCGGGAAATGCACGTGATTGTTGGCCAAGGCCAACTGGACCGCGTCCTGCACGCTACGCCCGAGGACCGCCGGGGCTTCATCGAAGAAGCCGCAGGCATCCTCAAGCACCGGCGGCGCAAAGAAAAAACAGTGCGCAAGCTGGAGGCCATGCAGGCCAACCTGTCACGGCTCAGTGACCTCACCGCCGAAATCCGTCGGCAACTGACCCCCTTGGGGAAACAGGCCGAAATCGCCCGCCGCGCCCAAACCGTCCAGTTCGACGTACGCGACGCCCGCGCCCGTCTCCTTGCCGACGACCTCGTACAACTGACAACCACCCTGGAACAGGACGTCGCCGACGAAGCCGCGCTCAAGCAACGCCGCCAGGTAGTCGAAGCCGGGCTGGGCGTGGGACGGCGACGGCAAGCAGAGCTGGAACAGCACGCCGCAGAAGCAACCCCCCGCCTCAACGCCGCCCGCGATACCTGGTACCAGCTCTCCGCCGGCAGGGAGCGTCTGCGTTCGCTGGGTTCGCTGGCCGCTGAACGGCGGCGCCTGCTGGGCTCCTCCGAAACCGCACCCGAATCGGGGCGCGATCCGGAACACCTCGAGCGCCAGGCCGCCAGGGTCCGCGAGGAACAAGCAGCCCTGGAACACGACATCCTGGCAAAACAGGCCGCACTGCTTGAAGCCACCGTCGCCAAGGACGCAGCCGAAGCACTCGCAGCCGCCGAAGACAAACGCCTCACAGTCATGTTGCGAGCTGCAGCCGACCGCCGCGAGGGGCTTGCCCGTCTCGCCGGCCAGCTTGCTGCCGCACGGTCCCGGGCAGAGGCAGCCGAGGCCGAGCGCGGCAGGTTGCGGGAGTCGCTGGGGGCCGGAGATGAGCGGCGTAGAAAGGCGCAAAGCGAGTTCGCCGCCCTTGAAGCGCAAGTAGCCGGCGTCGAGGACGGCGAGGAAAGCCTGGATGCCGAATACGAGGAAGCAAGCGCGGCGCTGGACGGAGTACTTGCTGAAATTGAAGAACTCAAGGCTTCCGAGCGGGAGGCAGTCCGTGAGCGGGACGCCCTGACGGCCCGGCGGGATGCACTTCAGCTCGGACTCAACCGCAAAGATGGCTCCGGGCACCTGCTGACGACCGAAGGAGTACTCGGTCCGCTGGCGGGTTTGATCAGCATCGAGCCCGGCTGCGAGGCCGCCATTGCCGCGGCCCTGGGCAGCGCCTCGGATGCCCTGGTGGTTGCCGGTGCCGACGCTGCCGTTGCGGCCTTGGGTCTGTTGAAGAAGGACGACGCCGGTCGTGCGGCGTTGCTCTTGGCCGGCGGTTTCGCCGAAGAAGACGACGCCCGGACCGCCGTCGAACTGCCTGCGGGATGCCGCCGGGCTGTCGACGTCGTAAAAATAGCCGACCCGGCGGGCCACGGTGCCCTCGGACTCCTGGCCAATACCGTCGTGGTCGATGACCTCCGCACGGCGGCGGCGCTGGTCGCGGACCACCCTGAAGTGAAGGCAGTCACCACCGACGGTGACGTTTTTACCGCCGTGACTGTCCTTGGCGGCTCAGCCACCGCACCATCGCTTCTTGAAGTCCAGGCCGCAGTGGACGACGCCGATGCCCGCCTTCATGAGGTCACCGCCCGGCTGGAGCGTGGCCGTTTCGCCCTCGCCGGGGCCCAGGCCCGCCGCGCCGAAGCGCAGGACCGTGCCGATGCAGCACTGGAAAGACTGCATGAATCCGACGCGCGGCTTGCTGCTGTCGCCGAACGCCTGGGCCACCTGAATTCTGTTCTGCGCAGCGCAGTGGGCGAAAGTGATCGTCTGGCGGCCTCCATGGCCAAGGCTGAAGCAAATATTGCGGAGGCGCAGCTGGATCTGGAAGTTGCTGCCGAGCGCCTTGCTGCCGCCCAGGAAGTCCCTGACGAAGAACCCTCCACCGACCAGCGGGATGAACTTGCCGCTGAGGCGAGGACGGCCCGCGCCCTGGAGACGGAAGCCAGGCTGGCGCTTCGCACTGCCGAAGAGCAACTGGGCGCGGTCAGCAACCGGGCTGCCTCCCTGGAGCGGGCTGCAGCCACCGAACGCCGTGCGCGTGAGGAGGCTGCACGACGGGCCCAGCGTCGCAGGGCACAGGCCCAGCGTGCTGCCGCTGTTGTTTCGGCGGTCGAACAGACTCTGCGCTACGTGGACGTCTCGGTGGAGGTGGCTGCCGATGAACGGGACCAGGCCGAGCAGAAACGCGAACTCCTTGAAAAAGAGCTTTCGGACGTCCGCTCGGGCAACGAGGCCCTGGCACGCGAGCTTGCCGAACTGACCGATTCGGTGCATCGGGATGAGATGGCACGGACACAACAGCGGCTGCGGATCGAGGCCTTGGAAAGCCGGGCCATCGAGGAACTGGGACTTTCCGCTGAGCAGCTCATTGCCGACTACGGCCCGGACCGGCCGGTTCCGCTTCCCGCCGGATCCACCACGGACAAATGGGCCGAACTGCGGGCCCCCGTCGACGAAAACGGCGAACCTGTGGTGGAAGGTGTTCCCTTTGTCCGGGCGGAGCAGGAGAAGCGGCTGAAGAAGGCCGAGCGCGAGCTGGCAGCCCTGGGCAAAGTGAACCCGCTGGCGCTCGAGGAGTTTGCAGCCCTGGAGGAGCGGCACCAGTTCCTGAGCTCGCAGTTGGAAGATCTCAAGTCCAGCCGGAAAGACCTGCTGGACATCATCAAAGAGGTGGACAAACGCGTCCAGCAGGTCTTCACGGAAGCTTTCGCGGACACCTCAGCCCAGTTCGACCACGTCTTTGCCAGGCTCTTCCCCGGTGGCGAGGGAAAGCTGGTTCTTACTGATCCGGATGACATGTTGACCACGGGCATCGAGGTAGAGGCCCGTCCCGCCGGGAAGAAGATCAAGAGGCTTTCACTGCTTTCAGGTGGTGAGCGCTCCCTGACTGCTGTCGCACTGCTGGTTGCCATCTTCAAGGCGAGGCCTTCACCGTTCTATGTCATGGACGAAGTCGAAGCGGCGCTGGATGACACCAACCTGGGCCGGCTCATCACCATCTTTGAAGAATTGCGGGAGTCCAGCCAGCTCATCGTGATCACCCACCAAAAGCGCACCATGGAAGTGGCCGATGCCCTCTACGGTGTGACGATGCGCGGTGATGGCGTGTCAACCGTCATCAGCCAGAGGCTCGGTGCCGGGGCTTAGCTTTATGAGAAGGTAGGGGAGTGAACGATTTCCTACCCATAATTCTGTCCATTCTCGCTGCGCTCGTAGTGGTCGGCGGACTCGTGCCGGTATTGATGAAGGCCCGCAAATCGGGCGCAAAATACCCCGGAACGCGAGATGCGAACGATCCTTTGCAGTCGTCGGCAGCAGGCGGCGGAACCCTTGTGGAGGACCGCCCGGATGCGGCTAAGGCACCGGCCCCGACCTTTGACGGAACAGTCGAAGGCACGGATGTTTCGGACGACGCCGCAGGGCTCGAAACCATCGCCATCGACACCCCGGCGCCGGTCGAAGGGCGCCTGACCCGCCTGCGCGCCCGCCTGGTCAAGTCCAACAACATCCTCGGCAAGGGCCTGCTGGCCTTGCTGTCCGGCGACAAGATCGATGAGAACGTCTGGGATGAGGTGGAGGAAACCCTTCTCCTGGCCGATCTCGGCACCGAGCCCACCATGCAGTTGGTTGATGCATTGCGTGAGCGTGTCAAAGTCCTGGGCACCCGCAGCCCCGAAGACGTCAAGGCGATGCTCAGGGAAGAGCTCATCAAGCTGGTTGATCCCGGGATGGACCGTTCACTGAACGTCGAACGCAAAGGCGACCGTCCCGCCGTCGTGCTTGTTGTCGGTGTGAACGGCGTCGGCAAGACCACCACCGTGGGCAAGCTGGCGCGTGTCCTGGTGGCCGAAGACAAGGACGTGCTGCTCGGTGCTGCTGACACCTTCCGTGCCGCCGCGGCTGAGCAGTTGGCCACGTGGGGACAGCGCGTGGGTGTGCCCACGGTCAAGTCCGACATCGACGGCGCGGACCCTGCCTCGGTTGCCTACGAGGCCGTGAAGGCAGGCATCGACCAGGAGGTCGATGTTGTCATGGTGGACACGGCAGGACGCCTGCAAAACAAGACCGGCCTCATGGATGAGCTGGGCAAGGTGAAGCGGGTCATCGAGAAGCTGGCGGAGGTGGACGAGGTCCTGCTGGTACTGGACGCCACTACCGGCCAGAACGGACTCAACCAGGCACGGGTTTTTGCTGAAGTGGTCAACATCACCGGCATCGTGCTGACCAAGCTCGACGGCACGGCCAAGGGCGGCATCGTTGTCGCCATCCAGAAGTCCCTCGGCGTTCCGGTGAAGCTGATCGGCCTGGGTGAAGGCCCGGACGACCTTGCACCCTTCGAAGCGGAAAGTTTCGTTGACGCACTGCTCAACTAAACAGCGAAATAGCTGAAGAGCTCCAGCCAAACAGAACTCCCACTGGACTGGCCGGCAGCAGTGGTTGACTCGAAACCGGGCAACCTCGGCCGCCGGTCAGTTCCTGGGTGTAAGGGGTTCCCTTGCGGGCAGCCACGCTGCCGCGGTGAGCAACAGCACCGCACCCGTCAGGCCGAACGCCCAGCCATAGCCCAAGCGGTCGGCGATCAGGCCGGCAACCACCGGGCCGATGATTGCGCCAGTATCGGCAGCCATCTGGAAGACGGCAAGCACCTTGCCGCCCGAGCGTCCCCTTCCAATGACATCGGCGACGGCGGCCTGCTGCGCCGGCCCCAGCAAGCCGGAGCCGAAGCCTGCTATGGCGGAGGCGATGAAGAAGGCAGCCAGATCCGTGGTGAGGCCGATGAGCCCTGTGGCCAGTCCAGTGATGACCAGGCCCGGGATCAGCAGGCGTTTTCGTCCCCAGGCATCTGCCAGGCGGCCGGAGAACGTCAGGGCAAGGGCATTTCCGACGGCGAACACGGCCAGTGCCCACGCAGCGGTTTCCGGACGTGAATCCAGGACGGCCACAGCAAAGAGCGGAATGGTAGCCATGCGGACGCCGAACGTCACCCAGCCGTTGCCGAAGGTGGAAAAAACCGCGGCGCGGTAGGCGGAGTCGGACAGCGCCTCTTTCAAAGCCATTGCGGGTGCCGGTCCCGCCTCCTGGGCGGCATTGCCGTCACCTCGGAGCATTGTCCGGACCACCAGGGCAGCAACAAGGAGCGCTCCGGCATAGGCCAGGAAGGGAACCCTCAGCCCGAAACCTGCCAGCAAGCCACCCACCACCGGCCCTAGGACGCTGCCAATCAGGAACGCCGAAGCATAGGCGCCGGATACCCTGCCACGCCGTTCCGGCGGTGCGAGCCGGATGAGCAGACCCATGGCCGCAACGGTAAACATCACCGAGCCGGCCCCGCCGAGTCCGCGGAAGATCAGCAGCTGCCAGTAGTCCTGGGCAAACGCGCAGGCCGCAGTGGAAACGGCAACGATCAAAAGGCCGGAGACGTACACGTTCCGTTCCCCGAACCGTCCGATTAAGGCCCCGCCCGCCGGTGCGAAGACCAGCCGCATGAAAGCGAAGATGCTCACGATCACGGCAGCCGCGGTGGCACCAACGTCGAAGGTCGTGGCGAATTGCGGCAGAACGGGAGCGACCAGCCCGAATCCCAAGGCGATCAGGAAGGCGGCAGCCAACATCACCTTGATGTCCCGAGGCAAGGGCGCCTTTTCCTGCCGGATCCTTGGAACTTTGGTGGATCGGGACGACTGGGTCATTCGGGGCTGGTCCTTCTGGTGGGTTTTTGGCACTTCTGCGCTGCGACGGGGTTGAGCTGGGCAATTCCTGTGAAGTCTGACGCCTGAAACATATCCGTAACATCGGAGATATGCACCATTTACGTTGGGGAGGTTGTTGTAACCGGCCCGCAATATAAATCCAGCGCAGGTGAAACACGGCGGCACAAAACTCTTAAGCAGGACGCAAAAGGCGTCAGGACAGCGGTTGAACCGCAGATCTAGCAAGAGAGGAACGTGCACCATGGAACTTACCGCAGGTCACGTATGGGTCATGGTGGCGGCGGCGCTTGTGCTGTTCATGACACCTGGTCTGGCATTTTTCTACGGCGGCATGACACGCGCCAAAGCAGCCCTGAACATGATGATGATGAGCTTCATCTCCATCGGTATCGTCGGTGTTGTATGGGTGCTGTGGGGCTCGTCAATGAGCTCCGGCGAAGGATTCCTGGAAATCGTCGGAAACCCGTTCGCCACCTTCGGCCTCGAAGGTATCAGTACACCCGACGGTCTGATCAAGGTCGGCTACGCTGCAACCTTCGCCATCATCACGGTGGCCCTCATCAGTGGTGCGATTGCGGACCGCGCCAAGTTTGGCGCCTGGAGCCTCTTCGTGCCCGTCTGGGTCACGCTCGTCTACGCCCCCTTGGCCTACATGGTGTGGGGTGGAGGACTGTTTGGTCCTGAAGGCGAGATCGGAAAGGCTCTTGGCCCGGCCATCGACTTCGCCGGCGGCACAGTGGTGCACATCAATGCCGGTGTTGCTGCGCTTGTTCTCGTCCTCATCATTGGCAACCGTCGGGGCTTCGGCAAGGATCCGAACCACCGCCCGCACAACATCCCGTTCGTCATGCTGGGTGCGGCAATCCTGTGGTTCGGCTGGTTCGGCTTCAACGGCGGTGCAGCAGCCTCGGCTGAGCAGGCCGGCCTGATCTGGATCAACACCCTCGCCGCTCCTGCCGCTGCCATGATTGGTTGGCTCGTCACCGAACGGATCCGCGATGGCCACCCGACCTCGCTCGGCGCAGCATCCGGTGTGGTTGCCGGCCTGGTTGCCATCACTCCGGCATGTGCAAACGTGAGCCCCGTAGGTGCCCTCGGCCTCGGTGTGGTTGCCGGTGTTGCCTCCGCCCTTGCCGTAGGCCTGAAGTTCCGCTGGGGCTTCGATGACTCCCTTGATGTGGTCGGCGTGCACTTGGTGTCCGGCATCATCGGTACCGTGGCAATCGGCTTCATCGCGACTCCGAGCGAAGGCGTCACGGCCGGCGGCCTGTTCTACGGTGGCGGTTTCACCCAACTGTGGGCACAGCTCGCAGCAGCCGGTGTAGCCATTGTCTTCTCGGCCATCATGACCGCCATCATCGCCTTCGCCATCCACAAGACCATGGGCTTCCGGGTCTCCACCGAACAGGAGAGCGTCGGCGTCGATCTCAGCCTTCACGCTGAGACGGCCTACGAGTTCGGCGTCAACGGCCACGGTGGCAGCTTCCAGCCGCTGCACGAGGCCATGACCGGCAAGTCGGAAAGCACCGCAACCAAGGCACCCGCAGAGGGCAAGGAGAGTGTCCAGGCATGAAGCTCATCACAGCGATCGTTCGTCCCGAAAAGCTTGAAGCGGTCCGTGAAGGCCTCGAAGCCTACGGAGTCCAGGGCCTGACGGTCAGCGCGGCCAGTGGTTATGGCCGGCAGCGCGGCTATACCGAGGTATACCGCGGAGCTGAGTACAACGTGGACCTGCTGCCCAAGATCCGGATCGAGGTTCTCGCGACCGACGAACAGGCGGACGACATCCTCGATGTCCTCATCGCAAGCTCGAACACCGGTCGTGCCGGTGACGGCAAGGTGTGGACGGTGGACGTTTACGAAGCCGTCCGGGTTCGCACCGGCGAACGGGGCGCGGCCGCAATCTAGGACACAGCTGCAAAGCCCGGACGGAATACAGTCCAGGACATGCAACAAGCGGGCCGGGTACCAGTCAAGGTACCCGGCCCGCTGTGCGTTGCAGCTGGCTTTAGTCCTCGACGGCGGTGGGCCACGCTGCGGGGCCGGTGCTCCCGGCGTCGTATTCTTCCAGCGGCACCTCGCCGTCCGCCCAGGCCTGCAGGACCGGCTCGATGATCCGCCAGCAGTCTTCGGCGGTGTCGCCGCGGACGGACAGCAGGGGATCGCCGGTGAGGATTCCTTCCAGGACTTCACCGTAGGGCAGCATTCCCGCTGCGCTCAGTTCTGCCATGAGGGTCGCGCGGTCCAGCGTGAAGATGTTTCCGGGCCCGTTGACATCGACATGGAGCTCCAAGGTGTCCGGCCCGAAACCAATCCGTAGTTGGTTGGGGGAGTCCACCCCCGTAAAGCCCACCGGCAGCTGGGGAACCGGCCGGAAGGTGATGACAGCTTCCTTCCGGCGTTCTCCCATGGCTTTTCCGGACCGGAGGATGAACGGGACGCCCTTCCACCGCCAGTTATCAATGTCCACCTGGACTTCGGCCAGGGTTTCGGTGTTTCGGCCGGGATCCACGCCTTGTTCAGCGGCGTAGTCGGGGACTGTACGTTCGCCGAGGGTTCCGGCGGTGTACCTGGCCCGCCGTGTGGAGGCCTCGAAGGGGGCTTTGATGCTGCTGGCGCGCAGCACGGTTGCCACAGCGTCACGGAGATCGCGTTCTTCGATGGTGGCCGGGGCATCGATGGCCAGGAAAGCCATGATGTGCAGGAGATGGCTTTGGATCATGTCACGCAGGGCGCCGGCAGCGTCGTAGTAACGCGCCCGTTCTTCGAGGGCCAGGTCTTCGTCGAAGACGATTTCCACCTTTTCGACGTGCTCACGGTTCCAGACGGGTTCCAGGAATCTGTTGGCGAAGCGTAGGCCCAGGATATTCAGGACTGTCGCCTTGCCCAGGAAGTGGTCCACGCGGTGGATGTGGTCCTCGGGCACCAGGGCCGCCAGGGTCTTGTTCAATTCACGCGCTGATTCAGTGCCCGAGCCGAAGGGCTTCTCCATCACCAGGCGCGTGCCGTCCGGCACCTGCTCACGCCGCAGTATTTCGCAGGCCTTCTGGCTGACGTGCGGAGGCAGTGCAAAGTACACGGCGACCGGCCCCTCCAGCTGCGCCAGCAGTTCGGCCAAGGGGCCATCCGCTGTCACATCCACCTGGTGGTATTCGGTACTTTCGGCAACTGCGGCCAAAGCCGCGCGTCCGGCAGTATCGGCGGACTCCGACGCCGCCTCGAAGGCGCCCTTGACCCGTTCCTGCCATTGATCCGGTGACCACGGGTCCGAACCGGCGCCCACCAGCCTCAGTCCGGGGGCACGGCCGGCAGCCAGGAGTCCGGCTAGTCCGGGCAGGAGCAGCCTGCCTGTCAGGTCCCCGGACGCGCCGAGGATGAGCAACGTTTTTACAGTTGTTTTACTGGTCACTGTGCCAGCATGCCACCTTGCCAGCGTGACTTGGTACCCTAGATAGTCGAGTCCCGTGGTTAACGCCGGACCGGCCACCATTCGTAGACCATCGAAAGAAGTGCGCGGCGCGTGTTCAATTCACTCTCTGACCGGTTGACAGCAACCTTCAAGAACCTCCGTGGCAAGGGCCGCCTCACCGAGGCTGACGTCGATGCCACCGTCCGGGAGATCCGCCGTGCCCTCCTGGACGCGGACGTCGCCGTGTCCGTGGTCCGCGAGTTCACAGGCCGCATCCGTGAACGCGCCCTGGGTGCCGAGGTTTCGGGAGCGCTGAACCCGAGCCAGCAGATCGTCAAGATCGTCAATGAGGAACTCAAAGAGATCCTCGGCGGCGAGACGCGCCGCATCCGTCTGGCCAAAACCGGCCCCACCATCATCATGCTGGCCGGCCTTCAGGGTGCCGGTAAGACCACCCTCGCAGGCAAGCTTTCCAAGTGGCTCAAGGCCCAGGGCCACAGCCCCATGCTGGTGGCGTGCGACCTTCAGCGCCCTAATGCAGTGACCCAGCTCCAGGTAGTTGGCCAGCGCGCCGGTGTCCCGGTGTTCGCCCCGCACCCGGGTGCCACCTCCGAACTTGAGCACCCCGCCGGTGACCCGGTTGCCGTAGCCAAGGCCGGCGTCGAGGAAGCCCGCCAGAAGCTTCACGACGTCGTGATCGTGGACACCGCCGGCCGCCTCGGCGTGGACGCCGAGATGATGGACCAGGCCCGTCGCATCCGCCAGGCGATCATTCCCAACGAAGTCCTTTTTGTCATCGACTCCATGATCGGCCAGGACGCCGTCAACACGGCGATGGCGTTCGATGAAGGCGTCAACTTCACCGGCATCGTGCTTTCGAAGCTCGACGGCGACGCCCGCGGTGGTGCCGCACTTTCCGTTGCGTCGGTCACCGGTAAGCCAGTCATGTTCGCGTCAACGGGCGAAGGCCTTGACGATTTCGAACTCTTCCACCCGGACCGGATGGCTTCCCGCATCCTGGACATGGGTGACGTACTTACCCTGATCGAACAGGCTGAGAAGGCGTGGGACAAGGACGAAGCAGCCCGGATGGCGAAGAAATTCGCCGACCAGGAAGACTTCACCCTTGACGACTTCCTGGCCCAGATGCAGCAGATCCGCAACATGGGCTCCATGAAGAAGATGCTCATGATGATGCCGGGTGCGCAGAACATCCGCCAGCAGCTTGAGAACTTCGACGAAAAAGAGATCGACCGCGTCGAAGCGATCGTCCGTTCCATGACCCCGCACGAGCGTGTGGCTCCCAAGATCATCAACGGCTCACGCCGCGCCCGTATCGCCAAGGGTTCAGGTGTCCATGTTTCCGAGGTCAACGGCCTGCTGGAGCGTTTCGCCCAGGCCCAGAAGATGATGAAGAAGCTGGCCCAGGGCGGCGGCATGCCGGGCATGCCCGGAATGCCCGGCCTCGGTGGTCCCGGTGGAGGACGCAAGAACGGGAAGAACGCGCCCAAGAAGAAGGCGCGGTCGGGCAACCCGGCCAAGGCTGCCCAGGAACTGCGTGACGCAGAAGCCAAGCGGGCCAATGCGGCCTCGGCGGCTCCCACAGGCGCGGCCTTCGGCCAGGGCGCAGCGGACTTCGACCCGTCCTCGCTCAACCTTCCCAAGGGTTTCGACAAGTTCCTCGGTAAATAACCGTGCCGACATCCCGGCCCCGCGTCGGAGCCGGGATGTCAGAGCCGTCGAATAGGCTGAACCAATGCATAAGCAGCGCGTAGTCTTCCTTCACGGCCTGGGCAGTTTTGGTGCTGCGGCCTGGCCGAAGCAGCACGGCATGGCGCTTGGCTATGATGCACTTTTTCTCCGGAGGCACGGTTTTGATCCGGTCGCGGACCCGGCGGAATCCAACGTCGCTGCCGACGTCGCCATCGTGATTGGTGCCTTGGCTGATTCAGGGGGCGGCCACGTCGTAGCGCACGAGCAAGGCGCGATCTCCGCCATGTTGGCGGCCGTTGAGCGCCCTGATCTTGTGCATTCGCTTTCCTTGGTGGAGCCCGCCTGTTTGTCCCTGACTGCTGAGCTTGCCGCTACCGCTTCATATCGGGCGCTGATGGAACCGCTGTTTGAGGTGCGGGGCCAGCTCAACGACGCCGATTACCAGCGTGAGTATTTCCTCCGCGCGTTTTCCGCCGAAACGGGAGGGCTCGACTCTCCCGAGGCCCGGCGTTCTGCCCGCAGGCTCCGGCTCCAAGCTCCGCCGTGGGAAGCTCCACTGCACATTGTTCCTGGTGTTCCCACCCTGGTTCTTACGGGTGGTTGGGAGCCGCTGTACGAGGAAATCGCCGCGTACCTCCAGGAGACCGGTGCCCTCCGCCGTGTGGCAGCAGGCGGGCACCGGCCCCAGGACTCACCCGACGGCGATCACATCATCCGCTCGTTCGTCGCAGAGGTGGGACGGGCCAGGTCAGTTCAGGCTTCCTGACTGCGTGGTCCCATCGATCGGCTCCGGCGTCCGTGCGGAGGCCACCTGGAGCTCCGGCAGGTAGACCTTTCCACCGGAGGCGAGGAACTCCGCACTTTTTTCCCGCATCCCGCTGTACATTCCTGCGATCGCCGCTTGGGATTCTGCTGAACCGTATTCGTCGCGGATGTCCTGGCTGATGCGCATGGAACAGAACTTGGGTCCGCACATTGAGCAGAAGTGCGCCGTTTTGGCGGGTTCGGCCGGCAGCGTTTCATCGTGGAACGACTCGGCCGTCACAGGATCGAGGGACAGGGCAAACTGGTCCCTCCACCGGAACTCGAAGCGCGCCTTGGAAAGTGCGTCGTCGCGCTCATGTGCGCCGGGGTGCTCCTTGGCAAGGTCCGCCGCATGCGCCGCGATCTTATACGTGATCACCCCTGTTTTGACATCGTCTTTGTTGGGTAGGCCCAGGTGTTCCTTAGGCGTGACGTAGCAGAGCATGGCCGTACCGTAGCGGGCGATCTCCGTGGCACCGATGGCTGAGGTGATGTGGTCGTAGCCGGGGGCGACGTCGGTTACCAGCGGACCCAGGGTGTAGAACGGTGCCCCTTTGCAGAGTTCCTGCTGCCGTTCCACATTTTCGCGGACCAGGTGGAACGGGATATGCCCGGGACCTTCCACCATCACCTGCACGTCGAATTCCCAGGCGCGCTGTGTGAGTTCGGCCAGGGTGTCCAGTTCCGCGAATTGTGCGGCGTCGTTGGCGTCAGCGGTAGCGCCGGGACGCAGGCCGTCGCCGAGGGAAAACGCGACGTCGTACTTGGCAAAAATTTCGCACAACTCGTCGAAGTGCGTGTACAGGAAGTTCTCCTGGTGGTGGGCCAGGCACCACCCCGCCATGATGGACCCGCCACGGGAAACTATGCCTGTCACGCGGTTGGCGGTCAGCGGTACGTACCTGAGCAGTACACCGGCATGGATCGTCATGTAGTCCACGCCTTGCTCGCACTGTTCGATCACTGTGTCACGGAAGATTTCCCACGTGAGCTTGTTGGCTTCTCCATTGACCTTTTCCAGCGCCTGGTAGATGGGAACGGTGCCGATCGGAACAGGGGAGTTGCGGATCAGCCACTCGCGGGTGGTGTGGATGTCGTCGCCGGTTGACAAGTCCATGACGGTGTCCGCGCCCCACTGCGTAGCCCACTGAAGCTTGTCCACTTCTTCGGCAATTGAACTGGTGACGGCCGAATTGCCGATGTTGGCGTTGATCTTCACCAGGAAGGCCTTGCCGATAATCATGGGCTCGGATTCGGGGTGGTTGATGTTGTTGGGAATGATCGCGCGGCCGGCGGCGACCTCGCTGCGGACCAGTTCGACATCGCAATTCTCGCGCAGCGCCACGAAGCGCATCTCAGGCGTCACCAGGCCTTGCCGTGCGTAGTGCATCTGGGTGACGGTCTTACCCTCGGCGGCGCGGCGTGGCACCGGTTGCGCGCCCTTCCACTCGGCTGAGGCGGCCCCGCGGCGAACAGCCGACTTGCCGTCGTCGAGCAGGTTCCGTTCGCGGCCGGAATAGGCCTCAGTGTCGCCGCGGGACTCGATCCATGCGGCCCGGAACGGTTCCAGGCCCACGACGGGATCGCTGCCCGGGCCTGCCGTCCGGTACACCTGCAGTGGTGCGTTGGCTTGGCCATTGGGGGAGGGCTCCAGCGCGATTTCCGTCACGGGGACGCGGATTCCGGCGTCATGGTCTTCAAGCCATGCCAGCGAATGGGACCTCAGGGACTGCGTAACAGGCTCGTTTTGGGCAGGGCTGGACTCGTTTTGGGCAGGGCTGTGCTGTGTTTTGGTGGTGCTCAAAGGATTACTCACTTCCTTCGCCGGCATTACCCGGACAGGTTCAACGGTCGCAGGCTGCCTCAGCCCGATCTCAGCCCCTGCAAGGGCCCCCGTGTGGTCGTAGACGAAGCTACCACAGCTGGCAGGGGGCGCCCAGTCACATCAGTCCGCCGAAGCCTGCCGCCCCGCTGCGGATTAGGCTTTTGCCATGGCCAACATCATTGAATTCAGCGGACCCGTGCTCGTGGCGGCAGATGACGTGCGCCAAGGAATGTGGTCTGTTGGGGGAGCGCTGACGTTTGAAAAGCCGTCGTCCCCTCCCGACAAGGTACTGGACGGTTGGGTCCTGCCGGGTTTCGTGGATGCCCACTGCCATATCGGCTTGGGCGCCGGTGGGGCCGTGGACGACGCCACCACCCTCGCGCAGGCCCAGGCCGACCTCGCTTCGGGAACCCTGCTGATCCGCGACTGCGGATCTCCCAGCGACACACGTTGGGTGCAGCCGCGGACGGACTTGCCCCGCCTTATCAGGTCCGGCCGCCACATCGCCCGAAGCCGTCGGTACCTGCGCGGATTGGGCCATGAGATTGAACCGGAACAGCTGGTGGAGACCGTCCGTAAGGAGGCCCGCGACGGCGACGGTTGGGTGAAGCTCGTAGGCGACTGGATCGACCGGGGCATTGGCGACCTGGCGCCCTCTTTTCCGGCAAAGCTGGTCAAGGACGCCGTAGCTGCCGCCCACGAGGAAGGTGCCAGGGTCACGGCGCACTGCTTTGCGGAGGACACAATCGACGACATGCTGGATGCCAACATCGACTGCATCGAACATGCCACTGGCCTTCTGCCCCGGCACATCCCACGGCTGGTGGAGCAGTCAGTGCCGATCGTTCCCACGTTGGTGAACATTGCGACCTTTCCGGAGATCGCCGCCCAGGCGGCGCCAAAGTTCCCCGGGTACGCGGACCACATGACGCGGTTGTGGGAGCGCCGGCGTGAGCGGGTCCTTGAGGCTTTCGAGGCCGGGGTGGCGATCTACGCGGGAACGGATGCGGGCAGCGTGATCAAGCACGGCCGCATCGCGGACGAAATGCATGAACTGCACGACGCCGGCCTGCCGCCCGCCGCGGTCCTGGATGCCGCTGCGTGGGGCGCCCGCAAGTGGCTGGGAGCCGACGCCATCAGCGAAGGCGCCAGTGCCGACGTCGTTCTCTGCCATGACGATCCCCGGCACGACCTACGGACGGTATCCGGGCTCAAGCACGTGGTCCTTCGCGGTGAACTCATGGGATGAGTGTCAAATGGCTGGGAATAAATTGAAGCTTCAAGTAATTTAGAGAAGTAGAACCTGCCGAAAGGCGGACACTACAACACGGGGAGCTTCACATGTCCACATCATCCGCACAGGACCTTCTTCCTGCCGACCTCGCCATGGGCACTGTCATGCTCAAGGTCGGCGACATGAAAGTCATGAGTGACTACTACCAGCGTGCTTTGGGCCTTGTGGTCGTGGCCGAACAGGACGGCGGCCTCTACCTGGGTCGGGCAGGCAAGCCCGTGGTTCACTTGGCGCCGGCTTCGGGGCTCCAGATTCCGGGGCGGGGGGAAGCCGGGTTGTTCCACACCGCCGTACTGTTCCAGGATCAGCCCTCACTGGCGGCCACCATCGCCACCGCTGCCGGATACGAACCCCGGGCGTTCGTGGGCAGCGCAGACCACCTGGTCAGCGAAGCGTTCTACTTCACCGACCCGGAAGGCAACGGCATCGAGCTTTACTACGACAAGCCCCGTGAAACCTGGCAGTGGGACGGCAAGAACGTCGTCATGGACAACGTGGCCCTCCCGCCGCAACGTTTCCTTCAGCAGCACCTGAGCGAAGAAGCCGTCACGGGCCAGCATCAGGCAGCGGCCGGTGTCGGGCACGTCCACCTTCAGGTGGGTGACGTCGCCACCGCCCAGGACTTCTACGTCGGGACCCTGGGCTTCGAGCGTACCGCGGGCTGGCACGGCCAAGCACTGTTCGTATCCGCCGGCGGCTATCACCACCACATGGCCATGAATGTCTGGAACAGCCGGGGTGCCGGCCCTCGCAAGGACACTCTTGGGCTGGGGGAAGTGTTGATCGAGGTTCCATCCAGCGAGGATGTCGGGGCCTTGGCGGACCGTTTGCGCGTTGCCGGGGTGCAGAACCATCACACCGGCGCTGAACTGCAGTTCGAAGATCCGTGGCGGAACAAGCTGCGGGTGGCTGTTCGCTAGACGGCATCCCGCCGGAGTGCCCGTCGGTGCCCCATGCTGCACTAGGCTGGGCAGTGACGGTTCGGGACCCTGGCGGGCCTGCGCCGGACGTCCCGTCAGCACGAAGGATTGAGAGTACTTTCCATGGGCTTTGCCGAAATTTTTGTAGCCACCCACGACGAAGCACTCAAGCGGGCGGCAGCCCTGGGTAAAGGTGCCGATGCCGCAGGCCCTGCAGTCCGCATCAACGGCATAACGGACTTCGAGGTGGAACAACTGGGCGACCTCGCCGGCCAGGCCGTCCATGCTGCAGGCGCTGACTACGAACTCGCGCTGGTGGACGTCACCAGTGACGCGCTGCTTGGCGTTCCCGAAGCGATGGTGAGGGCCTTGGCCGAATTGCTCACGTATGAGAGCGAAGGTGAAGCCAATGTCCTGGATGACGTTGCTTCCGCCTGGGCGGAGCAAGAAGACATGCCGTTCGACGCCGCCCAGTCCCGGCAGTACGTTCAGCAACTTGCCGCTCTGGCCACGGACGTGGAAAAAACGGAGCGCGCCGGGCTTTACGTCTGGTCCGAATAGCCACCTCTCGGGCTGGGTCCGGGCACTGACCGGGCCTTGGTGTGACCAAGAACTCACCGACCCGGAGGGCTTGAGTCGTAATCTACCCGGGCATCTGGCACAATAGACAGGTACTCGATCGGTGCGGCCCCTCTCTCCGTGCTCGTATCTTGTCCTTCGAACCGTCTAGTATGGCCCGCCCCACGGGTGCAAAACGTCGGGTTCAACCCCGTTTCAGAAACAGGAGTGACCACAAAAGTGGCCGTAAAGATTCGCCTTAAGCGCTTCGGTAAGATGCGCGCACCGTACTACCGCATTGTCGTCATGGATGCCCGCGCCAAGCGCGATGGCCGTGCCATTGAAGAAATCGGCAAGTACCACCCCACCGAAGAGCCGTCGTACATCGAGGTCGCTTCCGAGCGCGCCCAGTACTGGCTTTCCGTTGGCGCCCAGCCGACTGAGCAGGTTGCTGCGATCCTCAAGATCACCGGTGACTGGCAGAAGTTCAAGGGCCTCCCGGGCCAGGAAGGCACCCTGAAGACGAAAGCTCCCAAGGAAGCTTTCGTAGCACCGGAGAAGGGTTCCGTCATCATCCCGGAAGCCATCACCAAGAAGGCCAAGAAGGACGACGCTGCCGAGGCTCCGGCCGAGGCTGAAGCAGAGACCACCGAGGCTGAGTAAGTTGCTGGCAGAAGCGCTCGAGCACTTGGTTCGTGGGATCGTTGACAGCCCTGAGGATGTCAAGGTCAGTGCCAAGAACAACCGCCGCGGGGAATCCCTTGAGGTGCGCGTTCACCAGGAGGACCTCGGACGGGTGATCGGCCGTCAAGGACGGACCGCACGCGCACTGCGCACTGTGGTTGCCGCCTTGGCTGGTGGCGAGCAGGTCAGGGTCGACGTCGTCGACACCGACCGCCGCCGGTAACGCGCTCAGCACTGCTTGTCTTAGATCCGGCCCCTTCACCGAATATGGTGGAGGGGCCGGATTGCTTTGTCCAACACTTCACACCGTGGCTGCCCGGCGGCGCGGAACAACAGGAATTCAGAGGAACCCATGCAGCTCCAGGTGGCCCGGATCGGTAAACCCCATGGCATTCGCGGCGAGGTAACGGTGCAGGTACTCACTGACGCACCCGCAGAGCGCTTCGTCGCCGGAACCGAGTTCGTCGTGGAGCCGGCGTCCGCCGGACCCCTGACCGTCCGCAGTGCCAGGTGGAACAAGGACATCCTGCTGCTCGGATTCGAGGAGATCGCGGACCGAAATGCCGCCGAGGCCATCCGCGGCGCCAAGCTGTACATCGAAACCGAGGAACTCGACGACGAAGACGACGACGAGGGCTGGTACGAACACGAACTCGTTGGGTTGGAAGCGCGCGTTGGATCCCAAGTCGTGGGCAAGGTGGCAGCGCTGACGACGTTGCCTGTCCAGGACCTGCTGACAATCACCACGGACGAGGGAAAGGAAATCCTTGTTCCCTTCGTGGATGAAATCGTTCCCGAGGTCAACATTGAGGACGGATACGTCCTCATCACCCCGCCTGCGGGACTCTTTGAGCTCAATGACGACTCCTCTGACGACGCAAAGGATGCTGCGGGGGATGACGCCTGAATGAGGATTGATGTCGTCAGTATTTTCCCCGAATACCTGGCCCCCCTTGAGCTCTCCCTGATAGGCAAGGCCCGGCAGGACGGATTGCTGGAGCTCAACGTCCACGATCTCCGCAGCTTCACCACCGACAAGCACCGGACGGTGGACGATACCCCGTACGGCGGCGGCGCCGGGATGGTCATGAAGCCTGAACCCTGGGCCCAGGCCCTTGAGTCGCTGGCGCCTGCGCACGAAGGTGCCAAGCCCGTATTGATCGTTCCGTCACCGGCAGGACAACGCTTCAACCAGGCGCTGGCCTACGAACTCGCTGAAGAAGAGCAGCTGGTCTTCGCCTGCGGCCGATACGAAGGCATCGACGAACGCGTCATGGACTGGGCCCGGGACCACTTCACGGTGCGCCCCGTCAGCCTCGGGGACTACGTTCTCAATGGTGGCGAGGTAGCTGTCCTTGCCATGGTTGAGGCAATCGGTCGCCTGCTTCCCGGGGTGGTCGGAAACCCGGAATCCCTGATCGAGGAGTCGCACTCCGACGGCCTCCTGGAGTATCCCGTCTACACCAAGCCCTCGTCGTGGCGGAACCACGATGTTCCGGAAATCCTGCTCAGCGGCAACCACGGAAAAATTGCCCAGTGGCGCCGCCACGAGCAGTTCCGCCGCACCGCAGAGCGCCGGCCTGACCTCTTGGCGGATTTCGACGCCGGTGCTTTGAGCCGCGCCGACCGCAACGCGCTGGCGGAACTCGGCTATGACGTGGTGGATGGACGCCTGCAGGCCAGGCATGGCGGCGACGCCGCCAACTAGCGCTGCCCGCCGCCGTCGGGAGTTCCAGTCCCGCCAGTTGGCTGGATGGCTGCGCTTATGGCAGAATTAACCCTTGTGTCTGCTGGGCTGACACCTGCCACAGGGGGAGTTCAGCCAACAGTCGGACAACCCGGTGACGCCAATCAGTGGCGGAACCGGACACTAATAAAACTTCGGCGGAGATTTCCGGTAGGCCTTCGGGCTGCGGGCTTGTTCGCCGTAACCCAAAGTGAATGACCTGTGGCGTTCACCAGGAGTGGATTAATGCATATCCTCGATAGCGTAGATGCAGCCTCGCTGCGTAACGATGTTCCTGAGTTCCGCGCGGGTGACACCCTCAAGGTTCACGTCAACATCATCGAAGGCAAGAACTCCCGTGTCCAGGTTTTCCAGGGCTTCGTCCTTGGCCGCCAGGGCGACGGCGTTCGCGAAACCTTCACCGTGCGCAAGGTTTCCTTCGGTGTCGGCGTAGAGCGTACCTTCCCGGTACACTCCCCGATCATCGACAAGATCGAGGTCGTCACCAAGGGTGACGTCCGCCGCGCCAAGCTTTACTACATGCGCGCACTGCGCGGTAAGGCTGCGAAGATCAAGGAAAAGCGCGACTTCGCCAAGTAAGTCCTGCGACTTACGCAACGGGTCCAGGATTCGTGCCCGGTTGTATCCGGAGCAATCCGCAACGCAACAGGGATACGAGTCATGGACACATCAGAACGCCAGCCCCGGAAACAGGGCTGGCGTTTTGTTTTGCTCGCACTGGTCCTCGCGATCGCCATCAGCGGATTGGTCCGTTCCCTGTGGCTTGATGTCTACTACATTCCCTCGGAATCCATGGAGCCGCTCCTGATGACGGGCGACCGGATCCTGGTATCGCGGACCGACTTCAGTGCCGAGCCGATCCGCCGGGGCGATGTTGTGGTCTTTGATGGGCGGGGTTCGTTTGCTCCGCTGAGCAGCGGGCGCGGTCCATTCGTTGACGCCGCCTCTGCAGCAGCCCAGTGGTTCGGGCTGACGGGCAGCGACACCACATACGTCAAGAGGGTCATCGGGGTGCCGGGTGACCATGTCCAGTGTTGTGATACCGGCGGCCGCCTCACAGTGAACGGTCAGGTACTTGAGGAACCCTATCTGTACCCGGGAGACGAACCCAGCAAGCAGAAGTTCGACGTCGTGGTGCCTCCGGACCGGCTCTGGTTGATGGGCGACCATCGCTCGCGGTCTGCTGACTCCCGTGGCTTGCTGGGTGCGCCCGGCGGAGGAATGGTTCCGATGGACCGGGTTATCGGCCGGCCGGTCCAGATCATCTGGCCACTTGATAGATTTGCAGAGATGCCTCGCTCCACGCAGGCCGAAACACCATCGAAGAACGGACAGTAGATGCCGGACAAAGCTCCTGGGAACCCCGAGCGGTACGACGACGACTCGCGGCTCCCGGACGGAACGGCAAGTGCCGCTGGTGTAGCGGAGCCGGATGCTGGTGCAGCAGAGCCTGAAGAGGATCAAAAGAAGCCCCGCAAGAATCCTGCCCTGGTGTGGATCAAGGAAATCGCCACTGTCGTGGCCATTGCACTGGTGTTGTCCTTCCTGCTGAAAACCTTCCTCTTCAAGGCTTTCTACATTCCCTCGGAGTCCATGGAGAGCACCCTGGACGTTTACGACCGCATCTTCATCAATTTGCTCGTTCCCGGACCCTTTGACCTTTCGCGGGGAGACGTCGTGGTCTTCAAGGACACGCAGGCCTGGCTGCCGCCCGTGGCACAGAAACCCGCCGGCCCCATGGACTGGGTAGGGGACACGCTCGAGTTCGTGGGCTTGGCTCCGGATGCCAGCGAGCAGCACCTGGTGAAGCGCGTCATCGGACTGCCGGGCGATCATGTCACGTGCTGTGACGCCCAAGGCCGCGTCAGCGTCAACGGCGTCGCGCTCAATGAAAGCTATATCAACCCCGCGGAACTGCCTTCCCCGCAGTCGTTCGACGTCGTCGTGCCGGAAGGTAAAGTGTGGGTTATGGGCGATAACCGCAACCACTCGGCTGACTCGCGGGCCCACCAGGAAGTCAACGGTGGATTCGTCAACATAGAGGACGTCGAAGGCAAGGCAACCGTCATCGCGTGGCCGATCAACCGGTGGACCGTCCTCGATAACTATCCGGACGTTTTCCGTAATGTCCCTCAAGGCACCCCGGCGAAGTAATGGCTACCGCAACAGCCCGGAAGAAGACCCCCGCCAAGGCGAAGGCCAAGGCCCAGGCAGGTTTTCCCACCCTCGACGTTGAGCGTTCCTTTCTGTCCTCCGGGGTGCGCTTGCTGGCCGGTGTCGACGAGGTGGGCCGTGGAGCCTTGGCTGGCCCGGTCAGCGTTGGCATCACAGTGGTCGACCTTGCCGATCACGGCCTGCTGGCCGATGTCCGCGACAGTAAACTCCTCAAACCAGAGGACAGGGACAGACTGGAACCCCTGGTCCGTGAATGGGCCCTGGCGTCAGCTGTAGGTCATGCCTCGTCCCGGGAAATCGACGAGATCGGCATTATTGCGGCTTTGCGCCTGGCCGGCACGCGTGCGTGGTGTGACATCCTGGACGGCGGCGTCACGCCTGACCTGGTCCTGTTGGATGGGAGCCATAACTGGCTCTCACCCGAGGTCCAGGCATCTCTTTTTGATCCTGCCCCGGCGGGCGCCGGCTGCGAGGCACCGGTCCACACCAGGGTAAAGGCGGACATGAGTTGCCTGAGTGTTGCTGCAGCCAGCGTATTGGCCAAGGTGGCTCGTGACCGCATCATGGTGGACCTTCACTCCGAGCTGCCGGCTTACGGCTGGAACGTGAACAAGGGGTATGCCACCGCCGCACACAGGGATGTCATCCGCCTGCATGGTCCCAGCGCGTACCACCGGACCAGCTGGCACCTGACGGGGCCCGACCCCGAGTAGAGCAATCCTGTAGCTTTCTGTTGCAGGTCTGGCGCATGGCACCTTGCAGATGGTGCAAAGATGGAACCATGAGTGCCGAGGACCTTGAGAACTATGAAACCGACATGGAGCTGCAGCTCTACCGTGAGTACCGGGATGTAGTCGGTCTGTTCAGCTACGTTGTAGAGACGGAGCGGCGGTTCTATTTGGCCAACCATGTTGATCTCCAGGCCCGCAGCGCAGACGGGGAAGTTTACTTCGATTTGACCCTGCAGGACGCTTGGGTCTGGGACGTTTACCGTTCGGCCCGTTTCGTCAAGAACGTCCGCGTGATTACTTTCAAGGACGTCAACGTCGAGGAACTGCCCCGCAGCGAAGACCTGGCCTTGCCGAAGGACGGCGGCCTGGGCGATCTCGGAGATCTTGGCAACTAGCCTGCTTCACTGCACTGTTCCTCCACAGCGCTGATTCCGGCGGGTTTACGCACATAGCCTCCTAAGCCCCTGCCGCTCACCCCCTCCAGCCGGAAGGCTGGACAGCGGAGGTGATGGTCATGAGAGCAAAAGACCGGCTTGGCCAAAATGGCGAGGCATTGGCTGCGGATTTCCTGACGGATCAGGGGATGCGGATCATTGATCGCAATTGGCGGTGTGCGGAGGGTGAGATAGACATCGTCGCGATCGACGGTGACACCTTGGTGGTTGCCGAGGTCAAAACCCGGAGCAGCCTGGACTACGGGCACCCCTTCGAAGCTGTTGGAGCGGCAAAGCTCGCCCGTTTACACCGGCTCCTTTCCTGTTGGTGCCGGACCCACGAGTTCAAAGCGTCGCGTCAGCGTGTCGATGTCGTCTCGGTGGTGGACGGCGGCGTCGGTGATCCTGTGCTTGAGCACCTGCGGGGTGTCGGCTAGGTGGGGGTGGGTCGCAGCTACTGTGTTGCCCTTGTTGGCCTGAACGGTTACATCGTGGAAGTGGAGGCCGACATTGGGCAGACGCTTCCGAACTTTGTGATCCTGGGGCTCCCTGACGCCGCCTTGAACGAGGCCAAGGAACGTATCCGATCAGCCGCGCAGAACTCCGGAATACCTTTGAGCCGCCGGAAGATCACGGCCAACCTGATCCCAGCGTCACTGCCTAAACGGGGATCGGGCTTCGACCTCGCCATCACAATGGCAGTGCTTCGTGCTGCCGAGGACATCCGTTCCATCGATGGAACAGTCTTTATCGCCGAGCTTGGCCTGGACGGCAGGCTGAGGCCGGTCCGGGGAATGCTGCCCGCCGTCATGGCTGCCGTGCAAGCCGGGTATCCGGACATCGTGGTGGCGGAGGCGAATGTTGCCGAGGCTGCTTTGGTGCCCGGCGCGAACGTCCGAGGCTATAAGACGCTGGCACGGCTCGCCTATGATTTTGGCGCAGACCCGAAGGACCTCGCCCTGGACTACGATCCCATGGACGAGGATGTCCCGGAGATTGACGCCGTTGAAGTGCCGGTGGCGCCGGACCTTTGCGACGTTTCGGGGCAGGAAGAAGCCCGGCAAGCGTTGGAAGTCGCTGCTGCCGGCGGACACCATATGCTGCTGACGGGGCCGCCGGGGGTCTGTCTTTAACCGTGTATGCGTGAGGGCATACGAGGGGGCCGACTTGCCGTCAAACATGCGCGCGACATTCATCGTGGAAGCAGCGCCTGCCCGAGCCTGGCCGAGTTGCTGCCCGGGCCCGCCTTGGGCGACGTACGAGCGGTGAGCGCGGACCTCGAGGCGAAGACGAAAGCCAGCGGCCTAAGCCGTCGCACTGCGGTCTCCGGAGGCACGGATTGGTCATGGCGAGGACTAACGAGCCCGACGCGGCATAGAGACGGAGAAGCTGGAAAGCAACCGTACTTTCCAGTTTTTCCTATTGCCTCGAGACCGCGCACATAGAGAACGTAAATCCCGTCAAACGAAATGGCCATGAATTTGCGATTTTTTAGAGATTTCTCGACACGCTCCAAATCCACACCATAATGTCGCTTATGTTGTGGATTTTGTGAGAAGGTCAATTATGGATCTCGCTTATAACACCGCCGTGTCTCGAAACGCAGATAGACACGCCCACATAATTGCGGCGTGGCAGTTGGCGCAGAGTTCACCGCACACGCTGGCTGCTTATACCCGAAATCTTGCCGGGTACTGTCTCTGGCTCGATGATCTGAACCTGGACCTGCTCACGGTGCGCCGGGTGCATGTGGACGGCTACCGGCACACCCTGACGGGAGCACTTTCGACGGTGGCCAGGACGCTCGCTGCGGTGTCGAGCTTCTATCGGTATGCACTGGCTGAAGACGTCGTGGACCGGAACCCGGTGGCGACCGTGGTCAGGCCAAATGTGGACGCAGACCACAGTTCGACCCAGGGGCTGAACCGCGACCAGGCGAGGGCACTGCTGGCGGTCGCTCACAGGGACAGTCACCGTTCCAACGCCCTGGTAAACCTGCTGGTGTTCACCGGCGTCCGCATCAGCGAAGCGCTCAACGCGAGAACCGCGGATTATGGCCACGACGCAGGACACCGCACGCTTCGGATACAGCGCAAGGGAGGCAAGTCCGCCAAGGTCGCCGTGCCCGCGCCGGCGGTGGTTGCGCTGAATACTTACCTGGGCACCTCCGGCGCTGACCTGGTTCTGGGCCACGGTCCGGCGCAGAGCCTTCCGCTCTTCACCACAGCCACCGGGAAACCCTGGAACCGCTCAGAGGCATTCCGGACCGTACAGCGGCTGGCTGGGAGAGCCGGAATACAGGGCCAGATCAGTCCGCACAGCCTGCGGCACACCTTCGCCACGATCGCCCTGGACAGCGGAACCTCGCTGCACGCCTTGCAGGACAGCATGGGTCACGCTGATCCGCGGACCACCAGGCGTTACGACAGGGCGCGGAACAACCTGCTCAAATCAGCCAGCTACGACGTCGCACGGGCGCTGGCGTAAGCCCGGCTCAGTGCGCTGCTGCCAGGGCCGCGGGAAGTTCGGTCAGGGCTCTGATGATGAATTCAGGACCTTCAAATTGGCCCGGGTAGCTACCCCCGGTCCTGTTCAGCCACGCTGTATGCAGCCCGGCACGGGCAGCGCCGTGGATGTCCCACGGATGCACGGCCACCAGCAGCATGCCGGCCGGGTCGGCCCCGGAGGCGGCGGCATATTCATAGGAGGCCCGGGCGGGCTTCCAGGCGGGCGCGTCTTCGACCGAGAGCAGCGACTCAAACGCGTCCCGGATCCCGGCTTCACTGAACAGCCTGTCGGCGATCTGGGCCGAGCCGTTGCTGAGGGTGATCAGCCGGAACCCTGCCGCGGCGAGGGCCTTGACCCCCTCGGGGACATCTGGATGTACCCCGAGGCCGTTCATGCCGGCCATAACATGGTCGACCGCCGCGTCGAGAGGCCGGTTAAGCTCCACCCCGGTCAGGAGTCCCCGGAGTACGTCGGCCCCGATGGCGGCGAACGATCCGTTGTCTCCGCTGGCCGTAAGCGCGAAGCCGTCACGCAGCAGCGTGGCGAACCAGAGCTTGGCCAGCTCGGCCGGCGCCCCGACCTCGCTGAAGCGTTCCCCCATGGGCGACATATCTGACAGGGTTTCGTTGACATCAAAGACAATGACTGAGATGGCGGTGGTCATGAATTCTCCTTGTGGTCGCGTGTATGTCTCGAGTGCAAGTCTGCCGGGCACTATGAATTCAGTAGCGGCGAACTGGCATTGGCCTTGGCTCTCGTTAGAGGTAGCTGCAGATGCGTTCGGGGTCGCAGGCTGCGGGGTCCCCGGCGGCCGCGGCGTCATGGAATTCGGCGACGGTTGCCCGCAGTGCGGTGAGTTCTGCGATCTGGGCATCGAGGTCGCGGAGCTGGTTGGCCAGCAGATCCCGCACGTGCACGCAGGGGGCCTGTCCGATGTCCCGGACCGAGAGGATGTCCCCGATCTGGGCCAGGGTCAGTCCGGCGGTGCGGCCGCGGCGGATGAATTCCAGCCGGCTGATCGTTTCGTGGGGGTAGTCGCGGTATCCGTTAGGGGCCCTGTCGGCGGCCGACAGCAGGCCCCGGTCCTCGTAGAACCGCAGGGTCTTGGCTGTCAGGCCGGCGGCTGCGGCGGTTTCGCCGATACGCATCATGCACCTCTTGTCCCGGGGAATTTCCCTCTTGACCTTCCAGTTTAGTGGAAGGTCAAGAAACGATACAGGAAACCGTATGGGCCCGCCTGGCCGGGGAAGCCCGCCGTTTTCCGGGGGCGTTGAGCCGGGTCAGGGCTCCACGGTTCCGTGCTGGCGACGCCTCTTGACCTTCCCCCATGGGGGAAGGTGCAGACTGAGGGCAGACCCATACACGACGCGCCGTTGCGGGTATTGCCGGATGGCCCTGCTGTACGACTTTGGAGGATTCATGTCTGAACGAACACCTGATTTTGATCTGGCGGTCATCGGCTCCGGTGGAGGGGCGTTCGCGGCCGCGATCCGGGCGACCAACCTGGGCAAACGCGTGCTGATGATCGAGCGTTCCACCGTGGGCGGGACGTGCGTGAACACCGGCTGTGTGCCGTCCAAGGCGCTGTTGGCCGCGGCGGAGGCCCGACATGTTGCCCTGGACACCTCTGGCCGGTTCCCCGGCATCAGCACCTCCGCCGGGGAAGTGGACATGGCCGGGCTGATCGGCGGGAAGCGTTCCCTGGTAGAGACGATGCGTTCGGATAAATATGTGGACCTGATCGCGGACTACGGCTGGGAGCTGCGTCAGGGCAATGCCGTGTTCGCCGGCCCGCCGGACGATCCGGTTCTGGAAATCACCGGAAAGGACGGTGCTCGGGAATCCGTCCGGGCGGCGCACTATCTGGTGGCCACCGGGTCCGCTCCGTGGGCGCCCCCGATCGAGGGGCTGCAGGACGCGGACTACCTGACCTCCACCACGGCGATGGAACTGGAAGAGGTTCCGGACTCGCTGCTGGTTATCGGCGGCGGGTACGTGGCGCTGGAACAGGCCCAGCTCTTCGCCCGCCTCGGGTCCAGGGTCACCATGCTGGTCCGCTCCCGCCTCGCCTCGGCCGAGGAACCCGAAGCCTCCCGGGCCCTGATGAGTGTCTTCGCCGACGAAGGCATCCGCGTCGTCCGCCGTGCCACCGTATCGTCCGTGCGGACCGACCCGGCCACCGGAGAGATCGTCGCGACCGCGGCCGTCTCCGGCGGGCACGAGGAATTCCGGGCCGACCGGCTGCTCGTCGCCATGGGCCGGCGCCCGGTCACGGACGGCCTGAACCTGGACACCGTCGGAGTCAAGACCGGGGACCGGGGCGAAATCCTCGTGCAGGACACCCTGGCCAGCACCAACCCCAGGATCTGGGCTGCCGGGGACGTGACAGGACACCGCGAATTCGTCTACGTCGCGGCCTCCCACGGCTCCCTGGTGGTGGAGAACGCCTTCAACAGTGCCGGCCGCGAGGTCGACTACCGGCACCTGCCCCGCGTCACCTTCACGAGCCCCGCCCTGGCCGCCGTCGGGATGACGGACAAGGAAGCCAACGAGGCGGGCATCCGGTGCGAATGCCGGGTCCTGCCCCTGGAATACGTGCCCCGGGCCCTGGTGAACAGGGACACCCGCGGCTTCATCAAGATCGTCGCCGACGCCGACACCGGGCGGATCGTGGGAATCACCGCCGTCGCCAAGGACGCCGGGGACCTCGCCGCAGCCGGGGTCTACATCCTGGAGGCGGGGATGACCGTGGCTCAGGTGGCGAACCTGTGGAGCCCGTACCTGACTATGGCCGAAGGGATCAAGATCGCCGCCCAGTCCTTCACCACGGATGTCTCCAAACTCTCCTGCTGCGCCTCCTAGCTGCCAGGAAGGCCGGAGTTCGACGGAGCCCATCCTGGAAGGGGGGTCTACGGGCGCAGGTTTCACCGGACGCGCTTGGCACCCGTCTCATTACCTTGGGATCTGGGCCAACCTCAGGCCCTTGTATGAATCTGACAAGTCAGCGCCTTGACCCAGGCCTCCCTCTCGGCCCAAGCGTTGGCAAGATGCATCACTGATTTGCAGGCACAGTCCTGGCCTGCGGCACAAAAGTCAGTAAAGGTAGACGTCGATGATCAGGGCCGCCAGTGCCGTTGCGGCAGCTGTTCCCGCAATGCTGCGGGGCGCATCGTGCCTGCATGGTCCGATCATCAGGGCTACAGCAGTTCCCGCCAGGGTGAATACGGCTGTTCCAGTGTCCTGCCAGCTGACCGGAAACGGTGCGAACGGCAGGTCGTGGGAAAACAGGCCGATTGCTCCGGTCCAGTTCAGGATCGAATTCCAGATCATGGGCATAAGGAGCGCGGAACCGGCTGCAGTTACCAGGACACTGACCCGGCGTTCCCGGCGCACCAGCACCAGGAGCGCCACGGCGGCAAAAGCGGATAACAGTGCGCCCAGGAACATCGTTGGCAGACTCATCTACGGCCAGACTCCGGCACACGCAAGGCTGTAACCATGGGTTCAGTGTAGGGCCAGAGCGCGGGGCCGCCACCCTGCCGCAGCCCGAGGGGCCGAGTCGGCCGGGCCGACCATGAGTCCAACGCAGTCCGATCCAGCTGCCGCGAAAGGGTAGTATTGGTGCATATACATGCACGTATGCACTTAAGGGGTTTGGTTGATGTTGTCGGTTCTGCGGAATGTCACGTACCGGCGGCTGTTTGCCGCGCAGGTCGTGGCCCTGATTGGTACCGGTCTGCTGACCGTGGCGCTGGGCCTTCTGGCCTATGACTTGGCTGGCAGCAACGCCGGCGCGGTGCTCGGGACTGCTCTGACGATCAAGATGCTCGCCTATGTGGGCCTTGCCCCGGTGATCAACGCATTGGTCGCGCGGTGGCCAAAGAAGCGGGTCCTGATCGGTGCTGACCTGATCCGGGCCGCCATGGCGCTCTCCCTGCCCTTCATCACCGATGTCTGGCAGATCTACATCGTGATCTTCCTGCTCCAGTCCGCGTCTGCGACGTTCACACCGGCGTTCCAATCCCTAATCCCCACCATCCTGAAAGATGAGAAGGACTACACCCGGGCGCTGTCCCTGTCCCGGCTGGCCTACGACATGGAAGCCCTGGTCAGCCCGGCCATCGCGGCACTGCTGCTCACCGTGCTCAGCTACAACAACCTCTTCCTCGGCACCGTGGGAGGGTTCCTGTTCTCGGCCTTCATGGTCGCGATTACCGTGCTGCCGAAAGTCCCGGCAGCGACTGGGCAACAGGCCTCGCTGTGGCACCGGACCACCCTGGGTGCCAGGATCTTCTGGCGGAACCGGCGCCTGCGCTCCCTGCTGGCCCTGAACCTGGTTGTTGCCGCGCCGACGGCGTTGGTCCTGGTCAACACCGTCGTTTACGTCCGTGACGTCCTGCACCGGCCGAACACAGACCTGGCTCTGGCGTTGGCCTGCTTTGGTGTCGGGTCCATGATCGTAGCCCTGTCCGCCCCGCGGGTCCTGGACCGGTTCGGGGACCGGTCCGTGATGCTCACCGGCGCGGGCGTCATTCCGCTGGTCCTGGCCGGCGCGGCCGCCCTGACACTGTTGGGTGCCCCGGGCACGGGCTGGTGGCTGCTGCTGGGCCTGTGGTTCCTGCTGGGCGCCGCGAACTCTACTATTCTCACACCATCGTCCCGGCTGCTGCGGGACGCGTCGACGGAGGACACGCGGCCTTACGTGTTCACGGCCCAGTTCTCCCTTTCCCATGCCTGCTACATCCTGACCTATCCGCTGGCCGGCTGGGTCGGGGCAATCGCCGGTTTGGGCTGGGCTGCGCTGGCGCTGACAATTATTGCGATGATAGGCAGTGCAGGAGCGTTTCTGTCCTGGCCCCGACACACTTCCCGGACCGGCCAGGGACCGGCCGAGAAGGAGCAGAGCGTTGAGCAGCCAGCCCCACAGCGCATCTAGCCCCGCCCCTGACGTAGCTTCGCTGGTACACCCGGTCACGCCGGGACCACAGCTGCTGGAAACGGCTGCCGGAACCCTGCGGATGCTCGCCGAACCGACCAGGCTGAACCTGCTCTGGCAGCTCACCGAGGGCCCGAAGACGGTCACGGAGCTCACAGCAGCCGTCGGGGTGCCCCGGACTGTGACGAGCCAGCATCTGGCCAAACTCCGGCTCAGCGGCCTCGTGGACACCCGTAAAGACGGCCGCCACGTTATCTACTCCCTCCGAGACGGGCATCTCGTGAGGCTTATCCGCGAGACCATCAACCACGCAGATCACAGAATTACCGGCGAACCCACCCACGGCTGACCGCAGGAAGGGCCGCGAGGCCGACAGGATTACGCGATAGGGGACCCTAAAGTTCGTGTGCAGACGGCTTCTGACATTCGGTGCAGACGACTCCCGAAAATGACACCTACTGACCCAGGATCGGTCAATGGATCAGGCTGTAGGAACTCGTTGCCGGAATCAACGTCCGTCAGAACGGAGGGAGGACGTTTTTGACCAACGGCGGGGGAGCGCGTCGGTAGGCACCGACTTACATTGGTGGAACGCTCCCAAGCGCCCCATAGGGGATCAGCTGAGCACATAACCGCCGAGTCCCATCGCCTCCGCTGGTTTGGCCAGCTATGTCGTGACATCGCTGGCTATTGTCGTTCCGTTGGCATACCTGATTCGATCCAATCTGGCCGGTCCGGGCACGGTGACTTTTCTGGTTGCTTCGGTGGCCATGCTGGCCCTAGTGGTTGCGAATTTTTCCAATCCTTTCATTGCGGTCACTGCAGTTGCGGCTGGCACAATCGGTGACGTTGTCCTTTGTGGCCTGCGGCGCTTTGAAGCCAGCGCGAGAATCCAAGAGTTGGTCTTGGCCGCCCTGCTACCCGCACTGCTATGGTCCGGCCAGCTTCTGGCGCTCAGAGTCACAGGACCCCTCGGATGGTCAGTCGAGATGGTGTCAGGTGTAGTAATGCTCTCGGCCGCGGCCAGTTTTGCCGCAGTTTATGTGCTCGGGCTGGTTGCCACTGACGTGGCAACTCCAGCCGAAGTTTTCCCGCACGTCGACCCGATGCGCGAAGAATGATCACGGAACGGAACCTGAGGCAGTAGCTGTAGGCTCACGTGTTCTTTGGTCTGCATCAAGCGCTTGTGCCTTTGGCTGACCCCGCCCCGGTATTCTTCTGCGCACTGACGGACTCTCCGTACCGGGTGAGCCCACGGGGCTTGTACACGGACAAAATCGTGGTGACGAGCAGCGCCAGCATGGCGGCACCGGCGTCAGCCACGAGCTGTATCCTCATGGCATTCATGTCGGAGGGCCGCAGGTCCGCGGCCGTGGCCATGGCTGCCATCGCGGTAACCGGCTGCAAGTGCACCAGCAACAGGACGGTGGCCAAGGCGGTTATCACGAGCTTGATCACAACCCAGTAGTGCCGGAACAGGCCCCACACTGTGCCGAGCCCCTGGATGATTCCGGAAGCGAGAGAGGCCAGACTTAGCGGGAAGATAATTGACCAGCCGATGAGGTCCATTCCGACATAGGCTGCCCGGACCAGTTGGATGTTGGTGGAGGTCAGTCCAGTGATCGCCAGGACCAGGAACCCGGCGATGGCTCCCAGCCACCCTACGGAAGAGATGATGTGGATTGCCAGCGCTCCTTTCCGGACAGCGGGTCTCATCATCCTCATGGGGTGTGGTTCATGACCATGCCACCACTGAGGTGCACGACCGCAAAGACCACGACCAGCACAGCTGCGGCAATCAGGAACCCCTTCACCCAAAGAGGGGTCCTGTGTCGGGGCGTCTCCCTGCTGTCAGTGGAACCGTTGTCAGGGTTGGAGCCAAGGTTTGTCATGCAGGTCCTTTATTGGTTTTGTGAAACAGTATGTATTCAGGCAGTCATCATGTCTATTGTGCGTCATGTTGTATGATTCGGTCATGCCCAGGCTTTGGAACGAGACGATAGAAACGCACCGGGATGCGGTGCGCCAAGCAGTTCTTGATGCCGCCGCTAACCTTGTGGCTGGTCACGGGATTGCTGGCGTGACCATGTCGGCGATCGCGCAGGGCGCCGGCATTGGACGTGCGACACTGTACAAGTACTTCCCGGATGTCGAATCCATCCTGCTGGCGTGGCACGAGCGCCAGGTCCAGGCCCACCTCAGCGAGCTGCTCAAGATTAGAGAGCAGACGGTGGGAGCCCGCGAGCAGCTTGGAGCCGTTTTACACGCCTACGCGTTCATGTCACACGCCGGCCACGTCGATGCCGAGGTGGCGCGGCTTCACCACAGCAGGCACGCCGGGCAGGCCCAGCAGCACCTCCTGGATTTCCTTGCAGAGCTTATCCACGAGGGCTCGGCGGCCGGCGTCTTCCGTGCGGATGTTGCCGCCGATGAGCTGGCGGCCTTCTGCTTCCATGCCCTCGGAGCCGCGGCCGGGCTTACATCACCTGAGGCCGTGCTCAGACTGGTCACAGTTACGTTGAACGCACTGGAGCAGCCCGCCTAACCTCTGGAAGCGCGTTTGAGGCGCGTCGCTGACGATCGGCCATAGGGCTCTTCGTCACGCCCCTCTTGAACGAAAATAGCAGTGTCCACCGTATGCCACTCTCTTCTGTACAACATTAAAAGCAGTGGTTAGTAATCAAGGAAAACATGACAAATCGGGATGAAAGTCTCCAGTACCAACCGCAAACGTCTCCCGGTCCTCGCCCGGAGGCGCGCATGCCGCTATCTGCCCGGCGCCTGGTCCTGATCGCAGGGGCATGTATTCTTGTCGGGATCTTGGCGGGCCGTTTCCTGTTTGCAGGGCTGATTCTGGCCGCAGCAGGACTGACTGTACTGGCGGTTGCCCTTTCCTATGGATCCGGCAGTCGCTGGTTCTCCCCTGTATCTTGGGTTGTTTGCGTCGCAGGTGGTTTCTGGACTGCAGCCACCGCAGGGTACTGGTTGTCCGTGAGTACAGCAGCGGACGCCTCAGCGAAGGTTCCTGCCATTGCGTCTCTGCTCTTCTACGGTGGGGTGGCCTGCTTCGTCATCATGGCGGGAGGAGTATTGACCGCAATTGTTTTGCGAACAGTACAGGCACGAAAGCTCCCAGCCGCGAGATAGGATCGTTGCCGGTGGAGGGGCTGCCGACCTCAATCCGGAACAGCCAAGACGACAAGGCTGAATGTGTCAAGTATTTCTGGCCCCGGCATGACGGCTCTAGTTGGCCCCACCCGGATGTCACATGCGGTCGAGCGCCTTCGTCCATGGCAATCTTCCGATAACAGCAGGCTTTTGCGCTATCATCGCCATATGTCGATAATAGGACTGTTGGAATCTGCTGATCAGTGCGGGCGACTCGACCCGGCCGCGGCCCTTTTTCATTCCCTAAGCGACCCGACCCGGCTGGCCATTGTGAAGCGGATGGCCGGCGGTGAGGTGCGCGTCGGTGATCTGACCGGCGAGCTGGGCTTGGCGCAGTCCACTGTCTCGGCGCATGTAGCGTGTCTGCGCGAGTGCGGCCTGGTGGAAGGAAGGGTTCAGGGCCGCAGCGTTTACTACTCCCTGTCGCGTCCGGAACTGATGGACATGCTTGCCCAGGCCGAAGTCCTGCTGGCGGCTACGGGCAATGCGGTCAGCCTTTGCCCGAACTACGGTATCGGCAGCACCGGGACCGCATTGACGAAGCAGGATGCGCGATGAGTGATGCCTGCGGTTGCGGCGACGACAAACCCGAAACCGGCGGATCCGAAGAAGCAGAGGAAGCCGTTGGTTTCTGGCAGGTCAGCGAGGTCCGCGCGGCTGCATTTGCCGGGCTGCTGCTCCTGGCGGGGTGGATCGTGTCCCTGTACGGTGCGCCGCAGTGGTTGACGCTTCCCCTGGAAATTATTGCGCTGCTGGTGGCTGCGTGGACGTTCGTTCCTTCGACCGTCCGACGCCTGTTGAAGGGCAAAATCGGGGTCGGGACGCTGATGACGATCGCCGCCGCCGGCGCGGTCGCCCTCGGGCAGTACGAGGAGGCGGCCATGCTGGCCTTCCTCTACGCCATCTCCGAAGGTCTTGAGGAGTACTCACTGGCGAAAACCCGCCGTGGCCTGCGCGCCCTGCTGGACCTGGTCCCGGCCGAGGCGACCGTCCTGCGCGGCGGCACCGAGGTCACGGTTGACCCGGCAGAACTCATCTCCGGGGACCGGATGGTTGTCCGGCCCGGGGAGCGTCTGGCTACCGACGGCAGGATCATCACCGGGCGCACGTCCTTGGATACCTCGGCGCTGACCGGGGAGTCCGTGCCGGTCGAGGCAGGCCCGGGAACAGAGGTTTACGCCGGGTCCATTAACGGCACCGGCCCGCTCGAGGTCGAAGTCACCAGCACCGCGGAGAACAACTCGCTGGCCAGGATCGTGCACATCGTGGAGGCCGAGCAGTCCCGCAAGGGCCCGGGTCAGCGCCTGGCCGACTCCATCGCCAAAAAGCTCGTCCCCGGCATCCTGATCGCTGCCGTGCTGATCATCGTCTTCGGTTTCATCGTCGGGGAACCGCTGTTGTGGTTCGAACGCGCTCTCGTCGTCCTGGTCGCGGCCTCGCCCTGCGCACTGGCGATCTCCGTACCCGTCACGGTCGTCGCTTCCGTGGGCGCGGCCAGCCGCATCGGCGTGCTCATCAAGGGCGGTGGCGCCCTGGAAACTCTCGGCAAAATCCGCACCATTGCGCTGGACAAGACCGGAACGCTCACCCGCAACAAGCCCGCCGTGATCGATGTCGCGGCGACCGGGACCGCCACCCGGGAACAGGTTCTGGCCCTTGCAGCCGGCCTTGAGGCCCGCAGCGAACATCCGCTCGCCCGCGCCATCCTCGCAGCCGCAACGGACCGTGCGGCCGTCACCGATGTTGACACCGTCCCCGGTGCCGGTTTGGAAGGCAGGCTGGATGGCCGGACCGTCCGCCTCGGCCGCCCGGGCTGGATCAACGCCGGCCCGCTGGCCGCAGAGGTCGAGAGGATGCAGCACGCCGGCGCAACGGCTGTCCTGATCGAGGACGACGGCCAGGTCATCGGAGCCGTCGCGGTCCGCGACGAGCTGCGGCCCGAAGCCCGCGAAGTCATCGCCCGGCTGAGCGCCTCCGGCTACACCACGGCCATGCTCACCGGAGACAACCTCATCACCGCCACGGCACTGGCCAAGGACGCGGGCATCACAGAGATCCATGCCGACCTCCGCCCTGAAGACAAAGCGGAGATCATCCGCACGCTGAAAAGCCGTGCGCCTACCGCGATGGTCGGCGATGGCGTCAACGACGCCCCGGCACTTGCCACGGCGGACACCGGCATCGCGATGGGGGCCATGGGCACCGACGTCGCGATCGAAACCGCCGACATCGCCCTGATGGGCGAGGACCTGAACCACCTGCCTCAGGTCCTGGACCACGCCCGGCGGACCCGACGCATTATGCTCCAGAACGTAGGGTTGTCCCTGCTGCTGATCGCAATACTGATCCCGCTGGCACTGTTCGGCATGCTCGGCCTGGCCGCCGTCGTCCTCATCCACGAGCTGGCCGAAATCGTCGTGATCGCCAACGGCGTGAGGGCAGGACGAATCAGCCGCAACACCACGCTCCGGTCCGCTCAGCCCGTTCCGGCCCTGCAACCGGCAGCGTGAGCGCCTCCGCCGCAGCCCGTCCGGGCCTACCTGCCCGGACGGCACGACGATTCAGGACGGTGCTGCTGCTCTGGGCCGCCATACTGGCAGCCGCAGACCTGACCGTTAAGGCCCTGGCCGAAGCTCAACTTTCCACCGGCACGACGACCGATCTGGGTCCGATCAACGTCCGACTGCTCTACAACCGTGGTGTCGCTTTCAGCTTCGGCGCGGACCTGGCACCCTGGATCGTCATAGCCGCGACCGGGCTAATTATTGTGATCCTGACCTGGTACACCGTCTCCACCGCCCCGTCCGTGACAGGCCTCTCCCGAGCGGGAGCGGCCCTGCTGCTCGGTGGCGCCGCCGGGAACTTCATCGACAGGCTCGACGGGCAGGGCGTCGTGGACTACCTGCACAGCGGCTGGTTCCCTACTTTCAATCTGGCAGACGTGTTCGTCACCACCGGAGTAGCGCTTCTGGTCCTCGGCGCCATGGTCTCTCCGCGGACCGGGGCCTAAGTAGGAACCCCACGGCACACCGAATTGGCGCTTGAAGGCCTTCCGGGGGACGAAAATTCGGCTAACCGAAAAAGATGCAAACGCATGCATCGATGGCAGTTATATGTAAGACTTGTCTTATCGAAGGGGAGTAGTTCCCACCGTCCGCATATCGCGGACGCAGCGGCGCATCGACATACTGGCATCCTCCAACAGGACGCCCGGTGCGCCACCCGGCCCAGTAGGTGCCGGGCGAGCGAGACCTTCGGTCAGACACCACTCTGACCGGGGAACCCTTAAATTCAAGCGGGTCCGGGCCAGGGTATTGCCTTTGAGGATGACCATGACCCACCTGCCAAAGTCAGACGCCACCCCCGCTTCCCGGAGTGCGAGCCCCGCGGACCTTCGCCGCTGGCGCCAGTACCTGGCCGACGAACGGGCCGAAGCGGCCGTTTACCGGGACCTTGCAGGCCGCCGGACCGGGGAGGAACGCGAGATCCTCCTGGCCCTGGCCGAGGCCGAAACCCGGCACGAACAGCACTGGCTGGACAAGCTCGGCGATAAAGCAGGCAAGCCGCGCCGCGGAAGCCTCCGGACCCGGTTCGTCGGCTTTCTTGCCCGCCACTTCGGTTCCGTTTTCGTCCTCGCCCTGGCCCAGCGCGCCGAAGCGCGTTCCCCCTACGCGGGCGATGCCCACGCCACCGCCACCATGGCTGCCGACGAGCAGATCCATGAGGAAATCGTCCGTGCCCTCGCCACCAGGGGAAGAAACAGGCTCTCGGGCAGCTTCCGTGCGGCCGTCTTCGGCGCCAACGACGGACTTGTCAGCAACCTTTCCCTGGTGATGGGTATCAGTGCCAGCGGCGCCTCCAACGCGGTGGTCCTGCTCAGCGGGGTGGCCGGTCTTCTCGCCGGCGCACTGTCCATGGGGGCCGGGGAATACGTCTCCGTCCGCTCCCAGCGCGAACTGCTCGAAGCATCAACACCGAACGAGGACGCACACGCCCGGCTTCCGCACCTGAACGGCGACGCCAACGAACTGGCGCTCCTGTACCGTGCCCGGGGTATGGCAGAAGACGAAGCGAATGCAAAAGCCGTTGAGACGCTGCAAAGTCCGCACGAGAAACCGATCGTGACATCCCCGGAGCACGATAAGCATGAAGCCGTCGGCACCGGTCTGGGCGCGGCCACCTCGAGCTTTCTGTTCTTCGCCTCCGGCGCCATCCTGCCCGTGCTCCCGTACCTCTTCGGGCTGGAAGGCATCACCGCGCTGGTCGTCGCCGGCATCATCGTCGGCCTTGCCCTGCTGACCACAGGCGCCATCGTTGCCCTGCTCTCCGGCGGGGCTCCGTTGAAGATGGCACTACGCCAGTTGACCATCGGCTACGGCGCAGCAACCGTGACGTACCTGCTGGGAATGCTGTTCGGAACCAGCACAGCGTAGGCGGGACGACAGAACCCGGTCCGCCCTCGGACGGGCCGGACCCTCAGCCCGCGTCCACACAGATGGCCGGCACGGTGATGGTCACCGTCGGGCTGGTGCCTGGATTATCGGGCCCGCATTGCAGTCCGATCGATTCCGGCCGCCGCGGGATGCCCAAAAACGTACGGCATGATGAGGATCATGACGATTGCAAAATCTGTGCTGCTGTTCATCCTGGCCGCCGTCGCCGAGATAGGCGGCGCGTGGATGGTGTGGCAGGCAGTTCGGGAGGGCCGCGCCTGGTGGTGGGCCGGGATCGGGATCATCGCCCTGGGCCTCTACGGTTTCGTTGCCACCTTGCAGCCCGACGCTCACTTTGGACGTATCCTTGCCGCCTACGGTGGCGTGTTTGTGGCGGGGTCGCTGGCGTGGGGAATGGTCTTCGACGGGTTCCGTCCCGACCGCTGGGACGTCATCGGATCCGTGATCTGCATTGCGGGGGTGGCCGTGATCATGTTTGCTCCCCGCACACCTGTTTCCTAGGACGCGATCAGGGGGTTGCATCGGCGGGCACCGGGTGTTGCCGTAGGAGCAGAAGACGCAGCATTCGCCGGGCTTCGACTTGCTGGTGAGCCCGCACGCGGGACAGCGGTGGAAATACGTGCACGCGTCCGTCGGCATGTCCCGGGTCTCCTGGTTGCGGCATTCCGGGCAGGGCAAGGTACTGCTGGTCTGGATTGCGCTCATGCCGCGGCCTCATCGGCGGTGTGCTTGAAGGCGTGGCGTGCCTCGCGGACGGCGTAATAGATGATAATGGCCCCGGCGAGAGGGTCGGCCCACCACCACCCGAACAGCGCGTTCAGGACCACCCCGGCCAGCACCGCGCCGGCCAGTACGCATCGACCAGGGTCACTTTCCCTTCGGCGCGCAGCACCGGATTTCCCAGGGCGTACCCGGTGCGGATCTTGCCCAGGGCCAAGGCCAGCCTGACCACGAAGGTCAGGGCCGTCCACACGATCCGCAATCCGGAGGTGGCGGGCCGAAGACCGGCGGCCATGACGATGACCAGGTGGATAGACAGGTAGGCGGCGAGCACCGCGAAGGCCACCCCGATCAGCCGCATCGCCCGGTTCTCCCGATCCTTGTGGACGCCCTTGAGCTGCCAGACCACGGCCAGGGAGGCGAAGACCTCGGTCAGGGAATCCAGACCGAACCCGGCCAGGGCCGGGGACCCTGCGCCGAGTGCGGCGGCGGCCAGGACGCCCAGGTCGATGACATTCAGCACAGGGTTGCGTATTCAAGGCGCAGCCCGCGGCGCAGCAGCAGACCGCGGTCGTTGAGTGTGGTGGTGCCGTCGGCACTGCTCAGGAGTTGTTCCTTGTCCTAGTGGGGCAGGTGTTCCTGGTCGCGGTGGGCGGCCGGTTCGAGCTGGAACGTGGAGTGTTCGACGGAGACGTCGAAATGTTCGGCCACACACTGCTGCAGCTCCGCCAGGATCTCGGAGGCGTGACCGTCGGTCAGACACTCATCTTCCAGGGTCACATGCCCGGTGATGATCGGGGTGCCGGAGCCGACGAGTGAGGCGTGCAGGTCGTGGACATCGATGACGTGCGGCAGGGCCAGAATGTGCTTCCGGACCTGATTCAGGTCCAGACCCTTCGGTGTGCTTTCCAGCAGGACATGGACAGTCTCCATGAGCAGCCGCAGGGTGCGGGGAATGATGAGCGCCCCGATCAGCAGGGATACGACCGCGTCCGCGCGCGTCCATCCGGTCAGGGCGATGACGACGGCGGCGACGATGACGGCGACGGAGCCCAGCGCGTCGTTGAGGACTTCCAGGAACGCGGCTCTCATGTTGAAGTTGTGTTTTCGGCCGCCCGCCAGGACCAGCAGGCCTACGGCGTTGCCGGCCAGGCCGATGATGCCGAACCAGAGCATCAGCGAGGATCCGACCTCGGGCGGGTCCAGCAGGCGGCGAATGCCCTCGTATATCACGAACGCGCCAACGATAAGCAGCAGTCCGGCCTGCAGGGCCGCGGCGAGGATTTCGGCGCGTTTGAATCCCCACGTCCGCTTCATGGTCGCGGGACGCAAGGCCAGGGAGGAGGCGATGAGTGCGATGAGCAGGCCGGCCGAGTCGGTGAACATGTGGCCGGCGTCGGCCAGCAGGGCCAGGCTGCCGGAAAGGACCGTCCCGATGATCTCCGCGGCCATTACCAGGACCGTGATGGCGAGGACAAGGATCAGCCGGGTGCGGTTGGCCGCCGGATCCACTGCGTGGTTGTGGTCGTGTCCGCTCATGGGTTCAGTCTCCAGATAGGCAAATTCTTGGGCTGGTCGTCGCATCTGCCGGGTCCGCTGCACGCCGACGGTTGCTCAGCCGTCACGGGCTTGCCGGTGCCAGCTTCCTCGCCGTTTGTTCTGCATTCGACGGTGACCGCACTCATACGGCACAGTCCTCGATCGGGCAGGTGCAGATCCGCTCGACCGTGAGGATGACCTGAAGCAGATCACCGAGCGCGTGGGCGAGCCTGGCGTCGGAGAGTTCATACCGCACCCGGCGCCCCACGGGTTCGGCGACGACAAGGCCGCAGTCACGCAGACAGGCCAGGTGGTTGGACAGGATCTGCCGGCTCACCCCGATGGATTCGGCCAGGTCTGCGGGGAACGCAGGGCCGTCCTTGAGCCGGAGCAGAATTGAGGACCTGGTCGGGTCAGCCAGCGCCTTGCCGAACCGGGCTAGAACATCTGTCGTAGAAAGAGTCTGCATACTCTCATGGTACAGATATTCATGTACTAACGAGGGTTTGGGCTGATCCCTGCCAGGGCACCATTAAGCCACTACGCAGAAGGCGCGGCCAACGCTGAACGGCACCCCCGCAGTGCAGAGGACTTCTGACATTCCGTGCAAACGACTTCTGATCTCAGCTGGAGCTGCTGCACACGCACTGTAGGTTGGTCCCCGCTTCCCCGAACGCACTGTCAGGGGTTCTCTGTAAACGGGGCTTGTCGATGAACGTTCAGGGCCCGGTCTTTGGCTTGTCCGGACGTTTCGGCTTGGCGCGCCCTTCCCGCGTGGCGGTACAGATCCTGGGCCCATTCAAATTCGGCAGCGGCGGCGGCGTACAGTCCTTCGTCGAAAAGGCGCCTGCCGATCTGATGGCGTACGAGAGCTTCCCGGGTTCGGGTACGGGCTAAACAGAGGGCCTCTTCCTGGAGTCTTGCAGCCTCGCTCCATCGGTAGGTCCTTTGGTAAGCGTGGGCCAGGACAAGCAAGGCCTTGAATGGATCCTCCGAGCTTTCCACGAGCGCATGGCCTTCCGTGATCGCCTCATCGCTGTGGCCCAAGAGGGTGAGTACCCATACTCGTTCCACGGCTGTGCAGTCTGCGAGCCGGGCCTCCATGGCGGCACGGTCTAGAACCACATCCAGCATCGTCGCTGCATCCGTACACCACATGTTCTTCTGAATTTCCATGCACTATCCGCTCATTCGTGCTGTCCGAAAGCGACTTCTTTCGTTAAGATTCCCTGACCATCCGGGTCACCCAAGGCCTCTCCTCCCCGGACCGGGCCCATCGTCACGGACAGTCCACTTGATTTCCCGTGTGCCCTCATTCAGCCTGTGCGCTGAGGATCAGGGTCTTGAGGATGCCCTGGTCTGCCAGGCCAAGGATCCTGCTGGCGACCCGCCCTTGCCTGTCCAGGACGAGGGTCGTGGGTACGGCCTGCGGCGGAACGTATTGCGCCATTGCCAGCAGGATCCCGCCGTTCTTATCCTCCATGCTCGGATAGGTGATGCCGAACGACCGTTCAAAGGCGGTGGCGGTTTGTTCCTCGTCTCTGATGTTGACGCCGTAGAACCGGACTCCGTCCCGTTGAAACTGCTCCCAGAGGGCCTCCAGGCGCGGGGCTTCGAGCCGGCAGGGCGCACAGGCGGCGTACCAGAAATTAAGTACGACGACTTGGCCTGCCCAGTCCGCTGAGCTGACGGCAGTCCCGTCGTAGAGCTTGCCGGTCAATACCACCGGCGGGGTCCGCTGCGAGGGGGCATATTCGGTGACGGAACCGTCCCCGGCGATGTAGTTCTTGTTATCACCCGCCTTCGCTTGTTGGGCAAGGGCGTCATTGGAACCGCATCCTGCGAGGACTGTGATGCTCGCTGCCCCCAATAGGGCAGCGGAAATCAGCCTTCGCCGTGAAAGGATAGGGGCTTTTCCCTGATCAGACCGAGGGGGGAGAGGGGGTGTGAAATCGTGCACGATCATCCCTTGCTGTTCTGGGTGAGGGCCCGGTCGACATTCATCCACGAGCCGTCCGGGCGCCTTTTATTAGGGCTGCAAATCTTGGGAGTGGTCCTTCGAGCAAGGGCTTGCCCGGTATGAGTGTTGGCGCCGGCCGGTATGCAGGGAGCGTCGATGCTCTGGCGCCTTCCGGGAAAAAGGCATGCTGCCTCCGGCATCACGACGGCCCCTGGGGTACGTTCGGCCCGTTCAAATGTTCGCGGTTGAGCGCCTCGAGCTGCTCCTCGGTGAGGCTGTCGTAGGAGCTCGCTTCATTCCGGTCACTGCGGGCGAAGCGGACGAACATGAGGATGATGAGTGGCACGTCGACTATTTCCGCCAGGAACCACAGTAGGTCACCAGCAAGCTGTTGGTCCCGGAGCGGTCCCGGGAGCCAGCCTGGATGGCCCGTGAGGGGCACGGTGGCGCCGTCTAGGATCTGCGGGCTGATCCGCATCATGATCCCGGGCACGGCGTCCGCGACCAGTTCGATGAATACGTAGATGAATTCGACGATGATCAGTGCGCTGACGGTCTTCGACGAGGCATCTTCGATGATGGGCACGACCATCAGCATCCCGGTCAGCGGCACGAGAACGGTGAGGGCCATGTCCCAGAACGGGTCGGTCCGCAGGGGGTGGAACAGGGGCGTCAGGAAAAGGGTGAAGATTCCCAGGCCCAGCAGCGCGGCGACGACGGTGTTGCTCAGCGCCCGCATTACAGGGTGTGCCAGAAATCGGTCCAGCCTTGCCGTACCGGCGGGTCCGAGGGTTGCCCTGGCCAGGGTGAGGGGTTTGCCTGCAGTAAGGAGCAGCGGGACGATGAACAGGTATGAGGTGATCTTCAGGGTGAAGACCCACCGTAAATCGTGGCTGTACACCCCGGTAAATCCGAAGCTCAGCACGGCGAAACTGCCCAGGCCCAGGGCGTAGAACGTCGCGGTGCGCCGCCACGGCCACCGGATCCGCCGTTGCCGGGCGGCCCGGAGGCCCCGGGCGTAGAGCAGCACGGCCGTGGTCAGGAGCGCCAGGGCCGGCCAGTTCAGGGTCCAGGAGGTCAGGACAATATCAAGGGGCGGCATGCTCAGCGTTTCTTCGTCTCGGTGCGGCCAGCAATGACAGCGCCGAAGAGCAGCAGCAGGCCACCGGTGGGGTAGCCGATGAAGATGTCCTCGGTAATGCTGGGCCCCTGCCCTGTGGCGGCCAGGTGGGCGATCCAGTGGCTGATGGCGACGAGGGCACCGGCGGCCATGAGCACCTGTCCGATGCGGACGAGCCGCCGGTGCCGGCGGTGGCGTGATTCGGCGTCGGTCTCTTGTTTTGGCTTGCGGTAGTTTTTCATCGTGTTCCTTGACGAAGCCGGTCAGCCGTTGGTTCCGCCGGTGCAGGCGGCGCCGGGTTCGGGTGCGTTGGGTGATTGTGCGTAGGCACGGATGAACGCGGGAATGCGCGTGTCGTCGGCGTTCTGGGCCGTCAGCTGGGTTCCCCAGGCCGTGGCGGCAACGGGGGCGCTCTGTTCCTTGTCAGGGCTCAGGAGCACATAGGGCTTGTCCTTGGCCAAAGCTGTGAGCGTTGCGATGTCGGCGGCGGGCAGGTCCGGCCTGTAGCTCAGCCATACGGCGCCGTGTTCCAGGGAATGAACGGCGCGTTGTTCGTTTATCGGGTCCGTGTAAACCCCGCAGTTCGTCCACACCGGGGCGTGGTCCCCTCCCACGCCGGGTTCCTGCGCATAGTTCACAGCTGTCTGGACGTGGTTGCGGGAGAGATCAGCGAAAGTCTGGACACCTTCGATGGGTTTCCGTGCTTCTGCCGCCGCTTGGTTGCGTTCCTGGACGGAGCCCACCACCGTGATGGCTACAACGGTGATGATGGCCGTCAGGATGAGGCCAAAGCTTCCATAGACCAGAAGGTTCCATTTGCGTTGTTTTGCTTTCTGCGTGGCCCGGATCGAGGCAACTATCGCCTGGTGTTCACTGCGTCGCTTATCCGCGTTGCTCATAGCGGTGTTCCTTTGCTTTGAATGTCAGGAGTGTGCCGGGTCGTGCTGCCGTGGACCTGCCCGACGGCCGAGCGTGGCCGGCGCCTGCGGATCTGGAACAGAACCAGCCCTGCGATGAACAGCAGCGCCGCTACCCAGGTGTTGACCCGCAGCCCCAGGATGGTGTTGGCGTAGTCGGAGCGGATCAGCTCGAACACGAACCGGCCGGCGGTATAGAGCGTTATGTACAACGCGAACACTGATCCCGCGCCGAGTGAAAACTTACGGTCCAGGAACATGAGCAGGGCCGCGGCCGCCAGACACCAGAGCGATTCGTAAAGAAAGGTCGGCTGGAAGTAGCCGATGATGTCGGGGGTACCGTCAGGTGCCGTCAGGGCCTGGCCCGTGGCTTGGTTCATGGCATGGATCTGGAGTTTCCAGGGCAGGTCCGTGGGCCCCCCGTAGAGCTCGTTGTTGAACCAGTTGCCCCAGCGTCCCAGCCCCTGCGCTATGAGCAGGCCTGGGGCGGCGGCGTCCACGAATGCGGTGAAGGGGACCCCTGCGCGCCGGGCGCCGATGAGTGCGCCGACGAGCCCGAGGGCGACGGCTCCCCAGATCCCCAGACCTCCTTCCCAGATCCGGAGCGCACCCCACGGGTCCTTTCCCGGAGCAAAGTAGAGCTGGTTGTCCGTGATGACGTGGTATAGCCTTCCTCCGACAATGCCGAAGGGTACTGCCCATGCCACGATGTCCAGTGTCTGGGACGTGGTGCCACCCCGGGCCCGGAGCCGGCGGGCGGTGAGCCAGACGCCGACCACGATGCCTGCCAGGATGGCGAGGGCATAGAAGCGTATGGTCAGCGGCCCGAGCTGGAAGGCGCTGACTGTAGGGGAGGGAAAGAACAGTTCTGTCGCGGCAGCGGCGTTCATGGTCAGGTCCCTTATTTGGTGTAGGAGAAGACGGCCATCATGCCTCGTTCGGCATGGTAAGCGTTGTGGCAGTGGGTGAGCCACTGGCCCGGGTTGTCGGCGTCGAAGATCACCGTCACGGTCTGTTTGGGCCGGACAATGACCGTGTCTTTGCGCGCGCCCCCGCCGGACACTTGGAAAGTGTGTCCGTGCAGGTGCAGGGGGTGCCACATGGCGGTGTCATTGATGAAGTTCACTTCGACGCGTTCGCCGGCCTTGATGTCGAAGGCGTTCTCGAGCGGCTTGGTCATGTCGAAGCGGTTGCCGTTGATGCCCCAGTCGTATTTCGCCATGGTGCCGGTGAGGTGAACGTCGTGGGTCCGGTCGGGGGCTTTGTCCGCCAGGGTGACCGTGGGGTCGGCCTTCAGTTGGCCGCCGTCGACGACGGTGCCTTCGAGCTTGTTCGGCAGTGTTGCCGGAAGCGGCTGTTTGCCTGTGCCGGTGCTGATGAACCCGAGTGCCTGGCCGGTTTTACCCTCGGCCAGCGCCATCACGGGCGTGAAGCCTTCCCTGACGGTGAGGAGGGCGTCGATGCGTTCGCCCATGCCGAGCACGACGGCGTCAACGTCCTGGTGCTGGACCGGGAACCCGTCCGTATGGGTGAGGGTGAGCTTTTGGCGGGGGATCCCGACGCGGTAGGCAGTGTCCCCCGCGGCGTTGATGATCCTTAACCGGATGACTTGCCCCGTCGTGGCGGTCAGGATCTCTGCCTGGTCCGGGGCTTTGGAGTTGAAGAGGTGGAACGGGTAGCTGACGTCGCCGGCGTCGCCGCCGAGGAAGTCGCTGCGGGAGCCCATCAACATGTGTTTCATGCCTGATGATCCTCCGGAGGGGGCGGGCGTGGATCCCATGGATCCATGGTCCATGCCGGGCATGGAGCCGGACATGGGCATGCCGCCGGAGAGTTCTTTCACGACGTCGTCCGGGGTGCCGGTGATGCCGTCCATCCAGTCGTCGAGGACGATGACCCAGTCCCGGTCGTACACGAGTTTTTCGGCTGGATCCTCGATGATGAGTGCTCCGTAGAGGGCGCGTTCGCGCTGCATTTCGACATGGGAGTGGTACCAGTAGGTGCCGGGGTGGGCGAGCCGGAAGTCGTAGGCGAATTCGGTTCCTGCGGCCACGGGGTCCTGGGTGAGGCCTGGGACGCCGTCCTGATCATTGCGCAGGGCAAGCCCGTGCCAGTGGATGGAGGTCTCCTCCTGCAGGGCATTGTTCAGGTTCACGGTGAGCCGGTCCCCGGCCTTGGCACGGATGGTGGGAGCTGCCAGGCCTGTGTTGTAGCCCCAGGTGCTGACGGTTTTGCCGGCCACCGCTGCAGTGAAAGCAGCGGCGTTGAGGGGCTGGTTCACGGTGTTCCCAGAGGAGGGGCGCCGGGATTCATAGTCCGTGACTACAGGGTCGGTGGGCAGAACGCGTTCTGCCGTTGTTCTCGGTTCGGGGTTCCGGGTGCAGGCCGCCAGTGCCGCGGCCGAGGCGGTTGCCACAGACAAGGCTAGGAAGCGGCGACGGTTGAGGTTGGTGTACATAACTGTTCCTTCAGTAGGCGGACTTTGCAGCATCCGCCGGATGTCAAATGGGGGTGAGGAAGGTTCCGGAGAGGTTCTGCAGCTGATAGATGAACTGGACCCAGACTCCGGTAACCATGAGGATGCCCAGGACGATAAGCATGGAGGCGCCGGCAATGTTGACGGCACGGATGTGCTTGCGGACGAAGGTCAGAGCGTTGCTGACCCACCCCAGTCCCAGGGCTGTGAGGGCAAAGGGAATGCCGAGCCCCAGGCAGTACGCGAACGCCAGCAGCGCCCCGCGTCCGGCGCTGCCTGTTGTGACGCTCAGCGACAGTACAGCACTCAAGGTGGGACCCATGCAGGGTGTCCAGCCGAGCCCGAAGACCACTCCGAGCAGCGGGGCCCCGGCCAGGCCGGTCCGTCGGCCGAGGCTGATTTTGCGGGTCTGTTGCAGCCACGGCATCAGCCCCAGGAGCGCCAGCCCCATGAGGATTACCACAACGCCCATGCCGCGCATGAGTGCGTCCTGCCACCGCAGGAGCCAGGAACCGATCGCACCGAATGCTGCCCCGTACAGGGTGAAGACTGCCGCGAATCCGAGCACGAACAGCCCCACGCCCGCCAGGACACGGCGCCGGTTCTTCGGCTGTGTCGGATCTGTCAGGCCGGAGACGAAACCGAGATAGCCGGGCACCAGGGGCAGGATGCAGGGGGACAGGAACGATACCAGGCCCGCACTCATTGCCAGCGGGATGGCAATCAGCAGCGCACCGGAGGTAACGGTGGAGGCAAAGAACCCGCCGATGTCCATCGGCTCAGGCGGCGTCAGCGGGACGGAAGGTGGCCCCGCCGTCGGTAGAGACGACCAACCCGGCAGTGGTGGCGGCCCAGATCCACGGACTGCCTTCGGATCCCTCGGAGGCGGCCACGGCCTGGACACTGCCGTCAATCTTTCCGGTGCTCTTCCAGCTGAGGCCCCCATCCGTGGAGATATAGACGGTGCCGTCGGGGGCGACACCCGTTGCTTCGGCGGTGCTGGCGAAAGCGGCGAACTGAATCACCGGCGCCGCCGGGACCAGGGTCCACGTGGTCCCGGCATCCGCCGACCGTTGGACGCCCTCGGGGGTTGTTGCGAGCACGGTGTCGCTGTACGGGTTCCCGGCCAGGACGGCCGGGGTGAAGCCGGCAGCGGCGGGCTTCCACGTCGTGCCGTCCGTGCTGGTCCGCATTGTTCCGTCAAAGCCGACGATTCCGGACTTGGTTGTCGTGAGCGCATGGAAGTCCGATTCCCGTTGCCGGGAGACCTGTTCCCAGGTCTTTCCCCCGTCCGTGCTCTTGATCAGACCTAGCGGATTGGGCATTGTCGAGTCTTTGCCGGGATGGCCGGAGGCGTAAAACACGCCCTGGTCCATGGCGGCCGTGAAACCCATCAGATCGTTTGTGGGTCCAATTTTGACACTCGTGTTTTTTGAGATGTCGAAGAGCCCCTCGTGGGTCGCCAGCAGTATCTGTCCGGTTTCGGAGTTCACGCTTAAACCGTGGACGTGGGAGCTGGGCAGGCCTGAGGCGGCGGGAGCGGGTGTGGCGCCCGGAGCGGCGGTTGCGCCCGGGGTGCATGCGGACAGCGTAAACAGCAGGGCGCTGGCCGCTGCGAGGGCAGCAACAGGCCGGTGACGGGGTGAAGAATGCAGGGGCACGGGAAACTCCAGGGGTGGGCCGGATGAACCGGGAAGAATGAAGGGGAGGTGCCGGCCCCCCGGGGGGGTGGGGAAGGGGCCGGCACCGGACTTATGCTGGCTACAGGGTGGCCAGCAGGTCTTTCATTTCCTGGATCTCGGCGTCCTGGGAGCTGACGATGTCCTCGCTGAGCTGGACCGCGTCCGCGTTCTTGCCGTTGGTGGTTTCAGTCTTGGCCATCATGACCGCGCCTTCGTGGTGGGCGATCATCTGGGTCAGGAACAGTTTGGCGGCTTCGGCGCTCTGGGCGGCCTCGAGTTTGGCCATGTCATCCTCGCCCATCATCCCCTCCATGCTGTGCGCAGAAGACATCTCGGTGGGCATCATCGTGGGCTGGCCCCAGCTTTGAAGCCAGCTGGTCATCTTTTCGATCTCCGGGCCTTGGGCTGCCTTGATCTTGGTGGCCAGGTCCGTCACAGCGGGGGGAAGGCCCGCTTTTTTGAGCATGATGTCGCTCATCGTTACTGCCTGGACATGGTGCGGCATCATCATCTGTGCGAACATCGTGTCCGCGTCATTGAACTCAGCCATAGCTGCTGCTGAAGTTGCCGGGGCGGAGTCCGATGACATCCCGGAGCTGCCGTGGTTCATGCCGGACATGCTGCCGGTCCCGGAACTGCCGGAGCCCGACCCGGCCGAGCAACCGGCAAGAGCGAGGGCTGCGGCGAGGGCGGCAGCAGAAATTGTCAGGGTCTTTTTCATGAAAATCAGGTCCTCAAAAGTATCAGCGGCGTCTGGGCGCCCTTGGTGATGGCATGCAGCGGCAAACCCGCGCCGGGCTCGGCTGTTTCATGCAGGTCATTGGCTGGACGGTGCGCCGGTGGAGAGCTCGGCGCAGAGGAGTGGTTTACGTCCGGCTGATACAGAGGTCACCGGGGGAGGGGCTGCCCGGTGAGTAGGAGTAGGTGCTGCTGAGAGCAGCGGCGGCACCAATAGCAGGCAGCTCATAGGGGGCTGTTCCCGGCATCGGGGCTGAGAGGGTGGTGTTTCCCGGGGCCAGGACGCAGGCACCGTCGCCGGCCGACATTTCCGGGCACGAACCTGCCGGGGCGCAGGTAGAAGAAGAGCCACCGGTGACCGCAGTCTCAATGGCGGCCGCGCCGGTGGTCGTCCCCGTTACATGCGAGTGGCCGGCCGGCATGGCCTGCAGCTGCAGCGTGGAGGGGCCTGCCGCTGTCATGCCAGGGCCTGGTGCCATGTGGTGGGCACCGGTCATGACGTGCATGCCGAAAATGCCGGCAATGATGGCCAGGGCCGCGGTCAGGAATCCTGCCCGCAGGAGGAAGGCGGTGAAGCGACCATAGGGTGTCGTAGTCACAACTTCCTCCTTTCCGTGCAGGTTCGATGTCATAAGGGTACCGGCAAGGGGGTGTTGTCCCTTCCGGTTACCGCCTTTTCAACGCGTCTGGATGGGATTTGGTTTCACTGTTTCCACCGGCTAGTGATGAACGGGGCGATCCGCGACGCCTGTTCAGGAGCGGATTCCGGCCGCCCGTGTGCCAGCGGGACCGGTGGCCCGTCCATTGCCCTCCTCCCGGGGTGCACAACGCCCCCGGGAGGAGGTCCGCAGTGGAAGTGTGGAAGTGCGGATGTTAGGTGCTGGCAAGGGTGTAGCCAGCGGAGGTGACAGCCTCCCGCACGGCTGCCTCATCGGCCCTGCCTCCCACCAGCAGGCGGGAGCGGCCGCCGGGGACGAGATCAACGGAGGCCGATTCCACACCATCAAGGGCAGCGACGGCCTTCTCAACAGTCTGCACGCAATGCCCGCAGGTCAGACCATCCAAAGCGAATTCAACGGCGCCGGTGCCTGCGGCTGTGGTGGGCTCAGAGGAGGCTTCGGTCGAGCAGCAGCTGCACCCCGATGCGGAGGAGGCCAGCGGCAGCTGGGTACGGTTTTCGGTTCCACACATGTCAGTTTCCATTCCTTGACGAAGGAGTAATGGGCGCTGGGGTTGAACGGCTGTGAGAGGCGGTGCGGTGCACTGCCGGGACATACCACTTCACTGACAACACCCATAGCTTACCCCTGGGGGGTATCTCCAACAAATGGGACACGTGTGACGTCGGACTCGCCGTTATTCAAATGTGACAAATGCTGCTTGTGTGAACTACGGTCTAAGCCGTGCCGGTTTCGCCGAATGCGGCACTCCCGAGTCGATTGCCTAACTCTGCCGCTGCCCGGGATCCGTTCGCAACTTTCGTCCGGCAGAGACGGGGAACCCAACAACGGCCTGCTTAAAAGCGGGTCTTGGGGTGAAGCCGTGTCTGGTGCGTTTTGCGTACCGGCCCGGCCGGGTGTCTCCCATCCGAATCCGACAGCTAACCTCGCAGGCAGTGGGAGAGGCCCTTTCATGCCCATTCGCAAAGCTCACGGCCGCCGCCGTGCGGTCCCTGTCCAGACCAGCGCCCTCGCGGTACTGTCCAAATCCGTCGCTGCAAACGCCGGCGGTGTGGGCCGCCAGGCCGCTGTCATCGCGGCAGCGTCCGGCCTTGTCCTGACCAGCGGTATCGCCGCGCAGGCAGCCGCGGCCCCGACTCAGCGCGATGCGGAGCCGACCTCGAACCTGGAACTCACCAGCCAGGTACAGACTCCCCTCAGCGCGGACGCCACAGTCCAAATCTCCTTCGAGCGTCCTGCCGTGGAGACCACGCCTGCGCCCGTCGTAGCAGTAGCCAAGCCAGTCGTCGCTGAGGCGCCTGCAGCCCCTGCCGTCACCGCGCCGGCTGCACCTGCTAAGGCTAAGGCGCAGATCACCGTCACGCCTGCAGCGGCTCCTGTTGGGGCGCCGGCCGCCGGCGGCGTCAACGCCATCATGGTTTCCTCCGCCTATGCCCAGATCGGCATGATCCAGGACTGCACACGGCTGGTGGAAAACGCACTCAACGCTGCAGGGATCCCGGTCGGAGACCTCGGCCCGATGCAGTTCATGAACTACGGCACCGTTGTTGCCGATCCCCAGCCCGGCGACATGGTGATGCAACCCGGGCACGTGGGAATTTATGTTGGCAACGGCCAGGTCCTCAGCTCCGGCCTGAACGGCAAGAACGAAACCGCCGTCCACCCGCTGACCTGGATGACCTCCAAGGGCGCCGTCACCTTCGTCCGGGCCGGCAAGTAAAGCGCTGAGGGGCCTGTGAGTCACTGCCTTGGGGGCGGTGACTCACAGGCCTTCAGCATCCCTTGCTGACACCGGGGACTACACCTTGTGAGGCCGCCCGAAACGGCGCAGCCGCAGTGAGTTGCAGACCACCAGAACTGAACTGGCTGCCATCGCGGCCCCCGCAATCATCGGGTTGAGCAGCCCCAGGGCGGCGACCGGGATGCCGACGGCATTGTAGAAAAATGCCCAAAACAGGTTGGTCTTGATCGTCCCCAAGGTTCGACGGGACAGTTTGATGGCCTGCGCGACCTGGCCCAGGTCACTTCCCATGACCGTAAGATCCGCGGCAGCGATGGCGACATCCGTCCCGCTGCCCATGGCAATGCCAAGGTCGGCCTGGGCCAGCGCCGCCGCATCATTCACCCCGTCCCCGGCCATGGCAACAGTGGCCCCGCTGGCCTGCAGCCCGCGGATAGCCTCAACCTTGCCTTCGGGAAGCACGCCGGCGAGCACGTCTTCTGCGGGGATGCCCACTTGCGCTGCCACTGCCGAGGCAGCCGAGGCGTTGTCGCCGGTCAGCAGTATCGGCCTAAGTCCCAGCTCCTTGAGTTGCGCGATCGCGGCGGCAGAGCCGGGCTTGAGGGTGTCCTTCAGCGCAATGAGGCCTGTTGGCTCCCCGTCTACGCCGACCCAGATGACAGTCGCTCCGGACTGCTCCTGGGCGGACAGAGCTTCGTAGTGGTCCGGCGCCGGGTTAATACCGTTCTCCACCAGCCAGGCCGCCCGGCCGGCAACGACCGACCGGCCGTTGACGGTTCCTCGGACGCCCCCGCCGGGTGCACTGTAAAACCCTGCGACAGGCAGCAGAGGCGCCTTCTCAGTCGCTGCGCGTGCGATGGCATGAGCAATGGGGTGTTCGCTGGCAACCTCGACTGCTCCGGCCAAGGAAAGGATCTCTTCTTCGGTGGCCGAAGTAAAGGAGTGCACTCCGGAAACGGAGAGCTGGCCTGTGGTTACGGTGCCGGTCTTATCCAGCACGATGGTGTCTACGGTCCGAGTGTCTTCCAGGACCTGTGGGCCCTTAATGAGTATGCCCAACTGAGCGCCACGGCCGGTCCCCGTGAGCAATGCGGTCGGCGTGGCCAGCCCTAACGCGCAGGGGCACGCAATCACCAGAACCGCCACCGCAGCAGTAAAGGAGTGCTGCAGATCAGTAGTGGAAAAGAACCATGCGCCGAAGGTCACTGCGGCGAGAACCAGCACGACGGGGACAAAAACAGAGCTGATCCGGTCCGCCAGCCGGGCAATCGGGGCCTTTCCGCTCTGGGCCTGGCTTACCAGCCGCCCCATCTGCGCGAGAGTCGTTTCACTGCCCACCCGGGTTGCCTTGACCAGCAACCGCCCGTTGGCATTGATCGTTGCGCCGATCACGGTGTCATCAACACCTACATCGACCGGCAATGATTCTCCGGTGATCAGGGATGTATCCACCACACTTTGGCCTTCGACAACGAAACCATCGGTGGGTATTTTCTCGCCGGGGCGGACGACGAACACGTCACCGGGCTCGAGACGGTCCGCCGGAATCCGGGACTCGACGCCGTCCCGGAGGACCGTAGCCTCCTTCGCCCCGAGGTCCAGCAAGGCATGAAGTGCGCTTCCTGCCCGCGACTTCGCGTTTGCTTCCAAAAAGCGGCCGAGCAGCAGGAAAGTGGTCACGACGGCCGCGACTTCGAAGTACAGGGCATGGGCATCCATCGCCATTCCCGTGTGCGCGGTCAGGTTTGGGTCAGCGAACAGCTGCCATGCAGAGAATAGAAAAGCAGCACTGACCCCGATGGAAACCAGCGTATCCATCGTTGACGCAAAGTGGCGCGCGTTGACAGCCGCAGCATGGTGGAACGGCCATGCAGCCCAGCTGACGACGGGAAGGCTCAGTGCGAAGACGGCCCATCCCCAATGCGGAAACTGTACTGCCGGGACCATCGAGATGACGACGACCGGTAATGTGAGGGCCGCAGCGAGCAGCAGCCGCGGAAGCAGCACCGACCCGGCCGACCTGGTTTCCCGGTCTCCTTCGAGCAGTCCCTCCGCCATGGTCGTCCCGGCGTCGGCGTCCTGTACATCCCGGGAGCCTCCTGATGCCTTCAGCGCCGCCGAATAACCGGTTGCCGTTACGGTGTCCAGGATTTGCTGGTCCGTGATGGAGTCCGGGACAGTGACCTGCGCGGACTCCAGCGGAAGGTTCACGCTCGCCTCGACGCCGTCAAGTTTTCCCAGCTTGCGTTCCACCCGGGCAACGCAAGAGGCGCAGGTCATGCCCTGGATGTCCAGTTCAATGACCCGGGTGCCGGTAGCTAGAGTTTCCGTAGCCACGCTCAGACCCTGTCGGGGACGACAGCGTAGCCGGCTTCAGCGATGGCCTCTTGGACTTGCCGTGTGTCCAGCTCCGCTCTCGAAGTGATGACGGCGCGGGAAATGCTGTCTTTGTTCAGGTCGATAGCCACTCCCTCGACACCTTCAAGCTCCTGGAGCTCTTCGGTGACTGAAGCAATGCAATGGTTGCAGTGCATGCCTGAGATGTTGACGTTCGTGGTGACGCTCATGGCAGTCTCCTCTTTTCTAGCGCAGCAGGCGTCCGATGGCCTCTGTCGCTTCTTTCACTTTGGCTTCGCCGGCCGCATCTGATTCGGCGGCGGCATTTACCACGCAGTGGCCTATATGCTCCTCGAGCAGCCCAAGGCTGACCGCGTGCAACGCCTTATTCACTGCTGCGACCTGAGTCAGGATGTCAATACAGTACGAATCCTCATCGACCATACGGGCGATACCGCGCACCTGGCCTTCGATACGCTTCAGCCTGCGCAGGTACGCTTCTTTGCCACCGCTGTATCCGTGGCCGCCGGCCGGCTGGATGGCGTCGATGTTATCCCTTACTACGGCTTCTTCCTGCATATCCCAAATTTATACCCCGGAGGGGTATAAATCAAACGACGTTCGGGGCATCCGTCGCGGGCGCCAGGGACGTGGGCGTAGCCGCGCGGCCTAGATAAGGGGTGCCGCTCAATAAGCATTGGGTTTCCCCCTGCAACTGGTTCAGCCGCCGGTGCAGGCACCCAGACACTGGCCCTTATACCCGCACGGGTATATTGTGGGCAGTATTCGCCCAGCTATGGAGAACGCCGTGCAACTTGATTCAACTAAACTCGCACCCGTTATCAACCGCCTCAAGCGAGCCCATGGGCAACTCGCCGCCGTCACCCGGATGCTGGAAGATGGCCGCGATTGCAAAGACGTCGTCACCCAGCTCGCAGCGGTTTCGAAGGCCTTGGACCGGGCAGGGTTCGCCATTATCGCCACTGGTCTGGAGCAGTGCATCACCCGGGAAGATGCCAGCATGGACAAGAAAGACCTGGAAAAACTCTTCCTGTCTCTCGCCTGAGCCGCGACGACCGAAAATCCAACCCATGGAGGGAGCCGGCGCGGGCCGCTCCGGTTGTGGACTGGGCCCCGGAGTCCCAGGGGCGCATTATTCGCCATCGCTGCACCGAAGGACACGAACTGCCGCGGCTCCCGGGGCCGACCGCCGGTACCGAAGCCGATGCCATAGGAACGGAGAAGGAAAATGATGGGCGGATATGGTTCGATGATGGGCTTGACGTGGCTGTTCTGGGCGCTTCTGATTCTCGGTATCGTGCTGCTGGCGGTCCTTGCCGTACGGTTTTTCTCCGGCGGTATGAACCATGGTGGAACCGGGCGCGGGCAGGGCCCCGGCGCGGACGGTCCCGCTTCGGGCGCCGGTGCCGCCCGGCGGATCCTGGATGAACGGTACGCCAGGGGAGAATTGAGCACGGAAGAATACCGTGAGCGGCTCAAGGTCCTAGGGGACGATACCTGATGCAGCCTTTGAGCCGTCGTACTGCCCTGCTCCTGGGCGGTGCAGGGGCGGTGGCCACCGTGACCGGCGCGGCCGGCCTGCTGTGGGGCCAGGGCACGGGCGCCGGATTTCAGGCCACCGGTGGGCAGGAACTCAGTGAGCCGCAGGCCCTGCACAGTGCCGATGGTCGCCTTCAGGTGAAATTGTCAGCAGCCCGGGGCCGGGTGCGTGTGGCCGGCAGGGACGCCGACGTTTTCTCCTATAACGGGTCCCTGCCCGGCCCCACCCTGTTCCTGCGGCCCGGGGACCGGTTGAACGTGGCCCTGGAGAACCGGCTGACGGGCCCGACCAACCTGCACGTCCATGGCCTGCACGTCTCCCCGGAGGGCAACGGCGACAATCCGCTGGTCGCGGTGGACCCGGGAACGTCTTTTGATTATGAGTACCGTCTGCCAGCACACCATCCGCCGGGAGTGTACTGGTACCACCCACACCGCCACGGCAGCGTGGCCGACCAGATCTTCGGCGGCCTGTACGGGGCGATCATCGTCCGGGACCCCCAGCCCATACCGGTCAGCAGGGAACGTGTACTGGTTATCTCTGACATTTCCCTCACCGGCGACGGTTCCATCGCCGCCGTCTCGGCGATGGAGAAAATGATGGGCCGGGAAGGGAACCTGATCCTGGTCAACGGGCAGCCGAACCCGGCACTGGCCGCCAGGCCCGGAGATCGCGAACGGTGGAGGATCATCAATGCCTGCACCGCCCGCTACCTGAAACTGCGCCTGGACGGCCAATCCCTGCAGTTGCTGGGCCTGGATTCGGGCCGCTACCAGGAACCCCGGAACGTCGAGGAAGTGCTGCTGGCCCCCGGCAACCGGGCGGACCTGCTGGTCACCGCCGCGAAGGGTGCGGCCGCACTGCGCACCCTGCCCGCGGACAGGGGCAGCATGGGATTCATGATGGGCGGCAGCAACGGAGGCGGACCATCCCTGCCCGGTCCGGACGGGACGGTGCTGGCCACCTTTACTGTCAACGGCGCACCGACTGCCACATTGGGGCCGGTTCCCGCCCAGCCGGCACCGCGGGACCTCCGCGCCGTGCCGGTGACCGCGCACCGGGAACTGGTCTTCGCCATGGGCATGGGTATGGGCGGCGGGACGGGGTCGGGGATGATGAGCTTCAGCATCAACGGCAGGCCGTTCGACCCCGCCCGGGTCGACACCACCGTCCCCGCGGGCGCCGTCGAGGAATGGACCCTTCGGAACACGAGCCCGATGGACCACCCGATGCATCTGCACGTGTGGCCAATGCAGATCATTGACCAGGCCGGCCAGCCCGTGGAAACTCCCATATGGCAGGACGTGGTCAACATCCCGGCCCGCAGCAGCGTCCGGGTCCGGATCGCTTTCGATGACTTCACCGGCAAAACCGTCTATCACTGCCACATCCTGGACCACGAGGACAGCGGCATGATGGGCCTGATCGAAGCCCGGTAGCACAGTCACCCCGAAGCCCTTTGCACGCCTGAGAAAACCGATGAAGGAGCACAACCATGAGCTACGCACACACCATCACCGTCGGCCTGCCCTACCCCGAAGCGGTAACCCGGACCCGTGAAGCCCTTGCCGGGCAGGGCTTCGGCGTGTTGTCCGAAATCGATGTCCGCGCCACCTTCGAGGCCAAGCTCGGGTCCGACGCCGGGCAGACCCTGGGCGACTACCTCATCCTGGGCGTCTGCAACCCGGCCCTGGCGCAGAAAGCCCTCGCCGCGGACCCGGACATGGGATTGCTGCTGCCCTGCAACGTCGTCATGAGGCGCGGTCCGGACACCGGCACTACTATCATCCAGACCATCGACCCGCAGACCATGGTGCAACTCAGCGATGCCCCGGCCGTCGCCGAAGTCGCCTCGGACGCCGACCGCAGGCTCCTCGCAGCCCTGAAGGAACTAGTAAATGCCTGATACGGGCCAACCCGCCGAGGAGAGTGGGACCGTGGTTGGGTCCGCCCGGTCAGCGTGGCCCGGCGGGCATTCTGGCCCTCACTACCGGCCGGCGAGGCGACCCTCGCCGCAGGAAGTCGGAGTATCGCCGAAAGTGGTGCCGGGAACTTTGGCCCTTGCGGTGCCAATCGCACGGGGGACACACTGAGGGCATTATTGTGAAGAACCTGGTGGAGGGCGGTGCTCATGGGCGGCGATGAGGTGTTCAGGATCGTGGTGGGGGTGGACGGTTCTGCCCCATCGCGCCTCGCGCTGGAATGGGCGGTCGCTGAGGCGCGGCTGCGCCACGGCGATGTAAAGGCCGTGACTGCCTGGCAGTTCCCGCCCGTGACGGTCGGGATGGAAGGCCTGGTCCATGACCCGGAGATCTTTCCTCAGGCCGCCCGCCGTCTTCAGGACGAGGCCTTGAGGCGGGTGGACTGCGGGGACGTGAATGTGAGCGGTGATGTTGTCCAGGGTAGCGCGGCCGGCGTGCTCCTGAAGGCGGCCGGGAACGCCGACCTGGTGGTGGTGGGTTCCCGCGGCCTCGGGGGATTTACCGGGTTGCTGCTCGGCTCTGTGTCCACGCAGGTCGTTCATCATTCGACTTGCCCGGTGCTCGTTGTCCGGTCGCGCACCGGTGATGAGGCATGAGCAACCCAGTGACCAGTCGGTGGCCTCGCACTGCCGGGAAGCAGTGACCGTGACAGCTGACCATTCCTCCCACCTTCATCCGGCCGCCAGCACCAGTCACGGAGAGGCGGTTCCGACAGGGCGCACCTTTAGGGGCAGGCTCCACGCACTGTGGCACACTCTCGTCGGCACGGTCGGCCTGATCATGGGGCTCCTGCCGCACGTCCTGCATCACATCGGGCTTCTCGCCGGGACCGCGCTGGTCGCGGGATCCGGCGGCACCATACTGTTCGGGGCACTGGGGCTTTTGGCGTCCATTCCCATGCTGGTCCGTCTTTACCGGCGTTTCGGGAGCTGGATGGCCCCGGCGCTTGGACTACTGGTCTTCGTCGCCATGTTCTCGCTGTCCGCGTTCGTCATTGGCCCGGCCATCAGCGGTACCGGAGGGGATGTGAACCCCGGCCCGGTACCCACGGTGGACCATACCGGTGACCACACCGCCGGCCACTGACACACAGCAGATAAGCCAAAGCGCAGGGAGGCCCGGGAAGCCGGGCCCCCCTTGGCTGTAACCGTTGGAAGGCTACTTCAGTCCGGCGAGGGCATAGCCGGAAGACCGGACTGCCTCAGCCAGAGCCTCCTGGTCGGCAGTGCCCGTGACGATCAGCCGGGACGTGCCGCCCGGGACGAGATCGACTGTTACGGCTTGGACCCCTGATACGCCGGACACAGCCTTCTCAACGGTCTGGACGCAATGTCCACAGGTCAACCCGTCCACGCCGTACTGCGCGCCGGAATCCTGGACCTCCGGCTTTTCCATTACCGAGGCCTTTGCCTGCGTGTCGGCGGCAGGGGAGCAGCAGCTGCAACCGTGCTGTGCAGTGGAGGCGAGGGGGAGCTGGGTTCGTGATTCGGTGGTTCCGCACATGTCAGTTTTCCTTCGAGAGGGTGAATGCAAAGGGGGACTGTTGGGGATGAACGGCTGTAACGGCCCGGGGCCTGGACAAACCACGTCACTGACAACACAAGAAATATACCCCATGGGGGTATAAAATACAAGCGTTCTTAGAGCTCTCGGTCCACCCATGGTGCACCCTCGGCCGCCGGGACGTTGGGCCCTATGCCGCCCGCGCCAGTGGGTTGAGAATCAGAGTATGAGCAGTGTTCCTGATCCGCGCCTTGCGCAAGCACCGCGGCCGTCCCGCGGCCCATATCAGCCCTGGACGCAGACCCTGCTGATAGTGCTCATCGCTGCAGCGGCGGTCTACCTCATCACCAACCACTGGCTCCACGTTCTGGATGCACTGCCGTATCTGGGTGTGGTGCTAGTGATGAGCTTTTGTATGTTCGGGCATGGAAGCCACGGCGGACACGGCGACTCCCGCCATCAGGGGCACGGCGGGCAGGAAGCTCCGGGAGGGCCTGCCCGCCCAGGGCCCGGGGAAGCTGGCGGGCATGTCCACTGACTACGGCTATGACCTGTGGTGGCTGGTGATCCTCAATTCGGCCGTGTTCATTATCTTCGCCTTCAGTTTCGTCCGGCCCAGGACGAAACTGGACTGGCGGGCGTTGGGTGGTTTTTCGGCGTTTATCGTGGCGCTATTTACCGAGATGTACGGGTTTCCGCTGACGATTTATCTACTCTCGGGATGGCTGGGAAACAGCGTTCCCGGGCTGGACCTCCTGAATCACAACTCCGGTCACTTGTGGCAGGACCTCACTGGCTGGCAAGGGGATCCGCATCTGAGCCCCCTGCACCTTCTGAGCAACGTGCTGATCGCCGCAGGCTTCATCCTGCTCTACCTTTCCTGGCAGGTGCTGTTCGCCGCGCAGCGGGATCACCGGCTGGCAACCACGGGCCCTTACGCCAGGGTGCGGCATCCGCAGTACGTGGGGTTCCTGATCATCATGGCCGGGTTCCTGCTGCAGTGGCCCACGTTGCTGACACTGGTGATGTTCCCGGTCCTGGTCATCGTGTACCTGCGCCTTGCCCGGCAGGAGGAACGGGTGATGGTCGCCGAGTTTGGCGAAACCTACGCAGCGTACCGCCGGCAGGTTCCCGGATTCGTCCCCCGTTTCGGTCGCCAGTCAACGGACGCGGGGCACAAGCTGCAGAAGGGCCCGTGATGGAGCGGCGGCCGGGTATTGATGGGGAGGCCGGGTTGCCGCCATGCTGTTCCTGGCGGTAAAGAACCTGGTTCAGGAAAAGACCCGGCTGCTGATCAGCGTCGGCGGGGTCGCGTTCAGCGTGCTGCTGATCATGAGCATCCAGGGCCTCTACCAGGGCTGGAGCAACAAGATCGGCGAATACATCCGCACCGTCCCGGCTGACTACTGGATCACCCAGACCGGCGCGACGGACATGTTCCACACCCCGTCCGTGCTGCCCCTGACCGTCAGGGATTTCCTTACCGGTGTTCCCGGGGTCGCCAGCGCCAAACCGTTCAGCGGCCGCCGCGTCGCGTTCGCACACAACGGCAAGGACATCAACCTTTACGTCATCGCCGACGACACGGAGAATAACGTCGGGGCCCCCGCGCGGGTGGTCGAAGGCAAAGCAGTCCCCGAGAGCGGCGAGATCATCATCGACCGGGTGGTCGGGCGCAGCCAGGACATTCGGATCGGGGACACCATCCCTGTCGCGGGCAGGGAGCTGAAAGTGGCCGGCTATTCCGAGGGCGGATACATCCTCAGTTTTTCATTCGCATTCGCGACGAAAGAGGACGCCGAGAGCATCCTCCAGCTGCCCGGAGCGACCAATTTCTTCCTCGTAACGGTCCAGGACGGCACCGACGCCGGGGCCGTCGCGTCCCGGATCGAAGCCAACCCGGCGGTGGATGCCATCACCAAGGACAGGTTCGTGGAGAACAACACGAACATCGTCCGGGACACCTTCCTGCCCATCATCCTGGTCCTGCTGCTGATCGGGATCGCCGTCGGCATGACCGTCATCGGCTTGACCATCTTCACCTCGACCATCGAAAAAGCCCGCGAATACGGCGTCCTGAAGGCCATCGGAGTGAGCAACCGCCAGCTCTACACCGTCGTGGTGGCACAGGCCGTCACCGCCGCCGTGCTCGGATACCTCCTAGGGGCGGGTCTGGCACTTGCCACCAGCGCCGCTGCGGGAAGCTTCGTCCCGGAGTTCATCACGGAAATCCGCTGGCTCGATGCGGCCTGGATTTTCGCCGTCACCCTGGGCATGGCGGTGGTATCCTCGCTGTTGCCGGTCCGCCGGTTGGCCCGCATCGACCCGGCAGAAGTGTTCCGGGCATGAGCGTCGTCTCCGTCCGGGACGTGTCCAAGACCTTCGGGTCCGGGCACACCGCCGTGACTGCCGTGGACCACGTATCCCTGTCTGTCGACGCCGGGGACATCGTGCTCGTCATGGGCCCGTCCGGGTCCGGAAAAACAACCCTGCTGTCCATGATCGGCACCCTCATGTCCCCCACGACGGGGCGGATCCTGATCTCCGGGCAGGACACCTCCGCGCTGGACCCGGCACAGCTGTCCCGGTTGCGGCTGCGCGAATTCGGTTTCGTCTTCCAGACCTTTAACCTGCTCTCGGCACTGACCGCGGAGGAAAACGTCATGCTGCCTTTGCTCACGGCAGGAGTGCCCCGGAAACATGCCCGGGCCAAGGCGCGGGCGGCGCTGGAACAGCTCCAGCTCGGGCACCGTCTGAGGAACCTTCCCCGGGATCTTTCCGGTGGGGAAAAGCAACGCGTGGCCATCGCCCGGTCCCTGGCGAATGATCCCCGGTTGATCCTCGCCGACGAGCCCACCGCCAATCTGGATGCGAAGACCGGCCAGGACGTGACCCTGCTGCTGTGTGAAACGGCGTGCCGGGAAAACAGGGCCGTCATCATCGTCAGCCATGACCAGCGGCTGCGGACCGCGGCCAAACGGGTCATCACCATCGAGGACGGACGGCTCACAGCGGAAGAACCCGGGGAACACGACCGGAACTGCCGCATGCACCCGGAAGCGGCACCGGCATGAAGATGACCGACGAAGAACTGCTCGCAGCCCTTGCCGACCCTGGCGAAGACGCTGCCCGGATGCAGCGGATTGCCACGGAGATAGGCTCCGGATTCCGGCTTCTTTCGGGCCGGCTCGGCAAAGCAGTCGCTGTCTTCGGATCCGCACGCCCTGGGCTGGAGGATCCCCGCTACGCGGCCGCCCGCATGCTGGGCTCCCGCCTCGCCGACGCCGGTTTTGCGGTCATCACCGGCGGAGGCCCCGGGTTGATGGAGGCTGCCAACCGCGGCGCGGTTGAAGCCGGAGGCACCACTGTTGGTCTGGGCATCGAACTCCCGCATGAACAGGCACTGAACCCCTACCTGGATGTGTCCATGTCTTTCCGGTACTTCTTCGCCCGCAAGCTCATGTTCATCCGCTACGCCTCGGCATTCATCGTCCTTCCCGGGGGCTTCGGCACCCTTGACGAACTCTTTGAAGCCCTCACACTCGTTCAGACCGGAAAGATCCACGAGTTCCCCGTGGTCCTGGTTGGAACCGAGCACTGGTCAGGGCTCATGGCCTGGATCCGGGACCGCCTCCAGGATCAGGGCTTTATCGAATCGGATGACATCCAGCTGCTGCGGGTGACCGATGACATCGACGAAGCGATCGAGCTGATCCAGCAGTGCCATTTGCGTCAGCTCGCGCTCTGATCCGGAGGACGGACGATGAGAGGCCCGGGCGACGGACCTGTGCGGAGAAAGCTCCCGGCAAGAAAGCGCCCGGACGCCGGCCGCGACGCGGTCCATGTCGCCAAGGCCGGGGAGGCAGCATGGTCCGGATGCGTCCTGCAGGCCAAGCCTGGAAGACCGGGACAGTCCCGGCAAGGCGCAGGAAAGCATTCCTTCCCGGGAAACGTCCACGCCGGGGCCGGTACTCGGCATCCAGACTGGTTTTGGCATCGCTCAGGCTTGTGCTCCGAGGATCCTGCAGTAGGACCGGCCAGGACAAGGGGACTAAAGACTCTGACGGCCGAAGTTGGCGGGAACGAGAGTGGACATCAGGGCAATGAGCCCAGGTGGCAGGGAGGAAAGCAGTGATGATGTTTTGGGACGGGAACATGGGCGTCTGGGGGTACATCCTGATGGGCGTGAGCTTTATACTTTTCTGGGGCGCCATCATCACAGGCATCATCCTTCTGGCCCGTTTCACGGGAGCCGGGAACCGCCGGCGTGAAGATGACGGGCCCCGTGCAGGCGTCGCAGAGAATCTGCTCGCAGAACGTTTCGCCCGCGGTGAAATCGACGAGAGCGAATACACAAACCGCCTCACAGTGCTCCGCCGCGGCGGCGGAGCATAACCGCCTCTGGACGCCTCTGCGGAAGGGCACACCATGCCTGTTGATCTGAGTCCCTCACACGGACCCGGTTGCCAACCGGCGCAGGCCTGGCAACCGCGACCGGATGCACCCGGGGCCCCGGCAGGGAACCGCTAGGCAACACGATGGACCTCCGGCTCATCTCCCGCGTGCTGTTCCTCCGCGCCGCGTGGCGGAGACGGGACCACTGGGACGCCGCCAGGATCACCGCCCACCAGGACCACGCACTGCAAGAGCTGCGCCGTGCCGCCTACGCCGGCTCGGAGTTCTACCGGCGCCATCACGCCGGCCTGCACGATGCCCCCCTGGACCAGCTCCCGTCCGTGACCAAAGCCGACCTGATGGACCACTTCGACGAGGCCGTCACGACACCGGACCTGAGGCTGGCAGACCTGGAAAAGCATCTGCGGTCCCTGACGCAAAGCGGCGGAGACCCCGGGGTTCCGTGGCAGGGCAGGTGGTGGGCAGCCGCGACGGCCGGCACCACCGGCCGGCGCGGAACCTTCATCTGGAACCGTAAAGAATGGGGCATCATCCTGGCGTCCTACGCCCGGGCAAACGACTGGGCCGGGATCTCCGCCGGACTCACCCGTCCCCTGAAAATGGCATTGGTGAGCTCCCGCGTCCCCACGCACCAGTCGGCCGTGGTCGGTGCCTCGTTGCGCTCCCGGCTCGTCCCCACCCTCCGCCTGGACGTAACGGCACCCATGGACGAGACAGTGGCCGCGCTGAACCGGTTCCAGCCCAGGGTCCTCGTCGGCTACGCCTCAGCACTGAAACCGCTGGCGGCAGAGCAGCGTGCCGGACGCCTGCACATCTCGCCCCAGGGCGTGATGTCCGCCTCCGAAGTACTTACCCCGCACACCGCCTCGGAACTGGAGGGCGCCTGGGGAAGCGCCCCCTTCGATGTCTACGCCGCCACCGAAACGGCCGGTATCGCCTCTCCCTGCATGTATCGGAACCGGCACGTCTACGAGGACCTGCTGATCATCGAAGCCGTGGACCAGAACGGAAACCCCGTGCCGCCGGGAACAACCGGGGTAAAGCTCCTCGTCACTGTCCTGTTCTCCCGCACCCTTCCACTGATCCGCTACGAAATGTCCGACACCATCAGACTGGGCGGCCGGGGCTGCCCCTGTGGGCGCTCCTTCGCCGTTCTGGAGGATATCGAAGGGCGCATCGAAGACGTCCTGCAGCTCCCAGGCCAAGCAGGCCATGTGAACATCCATCCGATCCTGTTCCACCACGTTCTCGATCAGACGGCTGCTTCGGGGTGGCAGGTCATTCAGGAGGCCTCCGGGCTCCGTGTCCTCATGGCGGGCCTCGCTCCCGGAGCCTCCATCCAAGGGGTTTCGACTGCCGTCACCGGCGCGCTCAAGGAAGCCGGTGTAGTAGACACCCCGGTGGACGTAAACGTCGTTGAACACATTGAACGAACCGCCTTGGGGAAAGCACCCTTCGTGCGAGGGTTGATGCGCCGGTGATGACAAGTCGGTCCTCCTGAAGGAAACCCCTCAGACACCGCCGGCGCGGTCAAGAGCAGGGGGCTGACCATTCCGTCACGCCATCCGGGAGCGAGGCAGGGGAGCGCCTGGGCCGTGGGCCGGACATCCCGTCAGAGATGTGGATGCGCCGAACCGGGCGCTGGCGCTGTTTGGCCCACAGCGACCGCGGGCTACTGGTGGTCGATCAGCTCGGCAGCCGATGCCTCGTCGGGTCCGCCGAAGTCCGCCGCTGTGCTTTTCTATTTCGGTGTCTCCGCGCTCATCATCATGAGCAGCGGCGGTTTCGCCGGGGTGATAATAAGGATGATCAGACGCCGTCGCACGCCCTGACTTACGGCAGTTTCCGCCGAACAAGGGGATCATGCTGGAGTGTCGTCGGCTTTCGTACCGATACGATACGGCTTGGGAGCGCCTGCCATCCGGCCACGGGATCAGGATTCGGGCGAAGCATGGGCATGTTCCTAGATCCTTGAGAGCGGGAGGGCAAAGATGCAGGTCTGGCCGGGAGCCGCCTATCCATTGGGCGCAACTTTTGACCGCAGAGGCACCAACTTCGCCCTGTTCACCGAATCCGCAACGGCGGTGACATTGTGCCTTGTGGAGGACTCCCGCGTCGAGGTTCGCGTGCCGCTGACCGAGGTCGATGGATACATCTGGCACGGCTACCTGCCCGGGATTGGTCCGGGTCAGCGCTACGGATACCGTGTGGTCGGCCCGTACAAGCCCTCCGCCGGACACCGCTTTAATCCCAATAAGTTCCTGCTCGATCCTTATGCCAAGACGGTGGAAGGCAGCATTGAATGGGGGCAGGCGCTTTTTTCGTACAGTCTGGAGGACCCCCGGCGGCGCGATGACTCGGATTCTTTCCCTGGAATGATGTCCGCAGTGGTCATCGACCCTACCTTCGACTGGCAGGACGACCGGCCGCCCAAAACCCCCTACCACGACACCGTGATTTACGAGGCCCACGTCAAAGGGCTCACCATGCTGCACCCCGACGTCCCTGAACAGCTGCGGGGAACATACGCGGGCCTGGGTCATCCCTCAATCGTGGCCCACCTGCAGAAACTCGGCGTCACGGCCGTCGAACTGATGCCGGTGCAGCAGTTCATTCACGACGGCCAGCTCCGGGAGCGGGGGCTAAGCAATTACTGGGGATACAGCACTGTCGGTTTCTTCGCCCCGCACAACGCCTACGCATCGGCACCTGACGCCGTCAGTGCGGTCACGGAATTCAAGACAATGGTCCGGACTCTCCACAAGGCCGGGATCGAAGTTATCCTGGATGTCGTTTACAACCACACAGGGGAGGGGAACCATCTCGGTCCCACCATCTCCTTCCGGGGCATCGACAATGCCTCATATTATCGGCTCGACGAATTCCGGCCGGAGTTTTATGTGGACTACACGGGCACCGGAAACTCCCTGAATGTCCGTACCCCGCATGTTCTGCAGCTCATCATGGATTCCCTGCGGTACTGGGTAACGGAAATGCACGTGGACGGATTCCGATTTGATCTTGCCGCTGCCTTGGCCCGCCAATTTTACGAGGTGGACAGGCTCTCGGGTTTCTTTGATCTCGTCCAGCAGGACCCCATCGTCTCCCAGGTCAAACTCATTGCTGAACCCTGGGATCTGGGACCCGGCGGATACCAGGTGGGTAATTTCCCGCCCGGCTGGAGTGAATGGAACGGCAAATACAGGGACACCATCCGGGACTTCTGGCGCGGGGAACCGTCCACCCTTGGTGAGTTCGCATCCCGGTTGACCGGCTCATCTGATCTTTACGAACATTCCGGTCGCCGCCCCATGGCCTCGATCAATTTCCTCACCGCCCATGACGGCTTCACGCTGGCTGACCTCGTGGCATACAACCGCAAACACAACGAGGCCAATGGAGAGAGTAACGCGGACGGCGAAAGCAACAACAGGTCCTGGAACGGCGGAGTTGAGGGCGCCACTGACGACCCGGCCATCCTGCGGCTCCGATCCAGGCGGCAGCGCAGCCTCATCGCAACGCTCCTGCTGTCCCAGGGAATTCCCATGATTCTGCATGGCGATGAACTGGGGCGGACCCAGCATGGCAATAACAATGCCTATGCCCAGGACTCCGAACTGAGCTGGGTCAACTGGGAAAGTGCGGACAATGACCTTCTGGACTTTACCGCGGCTGTCAGCCGGTTGCGGGCCGCTCATCCCACGTTTCACCGCCGCCGGTTCTTTAGCGGGCGGCCGGTCCAACAACCGGATGGAGGCCAAGTACCCGACGTTGTCTGGCTGAAGCCCGATGGCACGCCGATGGAACCTGTGGACTGGACCCAGGGGACGGAACTGGCGCTGGGGATGTACCTGAACGGCAGCGGCATCCGCTGCTCGGATCTCACCGGCAGCCAGATGACCGACTCAGATTTCATCCTCTGCTTCAATGCCGGTGCCGAGCCCCGGAAGTTCACCTTGCCGCCGAACCGGTATGCTCCCCGCTGGGAACTGGCTCTCGACACCTCCATGGAAGTGACAGCAACTGGCGCAATCGCCGGTGGGGCCCTCGAGGTTCCTTCACACACTCTCCTCGTCCTCCGGGAACCGGGCACGGTGGTGCATGCCGAAGATCACAACGATGAACCGCTTCTTTTGTGACAAGGCCTTGCCGTTCCCCTCACCCGGCTCGATAGGATCACTGCAGAGGGTGAAACTAACCAGCATGATTCGCGATTAACACGGGGGTGGGGAAGCGTGCGTTATTCCATGCGATTGCATGAGCGTTCTTCCAGCCTGGCCGCAATCACCGCGGTCCTCTCGTTCCTCCTCGCCATAACGGGATTTCTGGACCTACCGACGACGTCTGCCCAAGTGACCGGACCGGGCGCTATTTCGCACGCCATCGCGTTGTCCGGGGAAGATTCCGACTTTGTCGGCAACCGTCCCGCCCCTTCCGCTGAAACCGTTGTGGCTGCCGATAGTGACCAGGTGGGACACCCCCTCCCGTCCCGGAGCAAACACTGCCCGCTGAACCTGGGCTTGTCGGTAGCGTGCCCTGATGTGCTGTCTTCAGCGGTCGCTCCCTCATCTGTCCCGGAAGAGCCCGGCAGCGCCTATGCCGGTGGTACGCGGGAACAGCCGGCAGGGGCGATTCCCGAGGTTCCCGGGGCACCCCTCCATCCTGTATCGCTCATCCGGCTTTCCATCAGCCGCGTTTAGGAGACGTCTGCCCTCCACCGGACCTTGATCCGGGGGCATCGACGGCCCGCCGCTGCGTCCCTGAGCGCGTTTGTACGCGAGCGACGCCCCTAGGCCGTCCTTCGGGCGAACCTCATGTCCAAGCCCGGCCACTGCCGCCGGTGGCGCTCTGCCTGCCAGCCGTGAGAGCGGCAGCCAGATACACATCTTCAAAGAACGAGCCCAGAGAGGAATTTCTGTAATGAGTAGTAGGACACAAACCGTCGTCATGGAGGTGGCAGGAGTCCACTGGGCCTCGTCCAAGAGCATCGCTGAAGCCACGCTCTCCCGCCGGCCAGGGGTACTCAGCGTGGAAGCAAATCCGGTCTCTCAGACCGCGAATGTCACGTTCGACCCGGACAAAACCTCCGTCGCCGACCTCCGGAGCTGGGTGCAGGACTGCGGCTACCACTGTTCGGGCCAGTCAGTGCCGGAGCACATCTGTGATCCGATGCACGAAACCGGTTCCGCCCCGTCGGCACATGCCGGGCACGGTACAGTCGACCACCACGCCTCTGCCCATGAAGGGCACACCGCAGCTCCCCCTGAATCGCACGCCGCCCACGAAGCTCATACCGGACATGAAGCGCACGCAGGCCACCCTGAGCAGACACCCCGAGATGCCCAGGACGTGATGGGTCACGGGGGTCACGGCGGCCACGGCATGTCGATGGAAGCGATGATCCGGGACATGCGCAACCGCTTCCTGATCGCACTGCTCCTTTCCGCGCCCATCACGCTGTGGTCGCCCATCGGACGCAAGGTCATCGGGTTCGAAGTCCCGGCCCCGTTCGAATTACGGGACGATGTCTTTGCCTTGATCCTGTCCCTGCCGGTAATTTTTTACTCGGCCTGGATTTTCTTCGACGGCGCTTACCGGGCGCTGAAGGCCAGGACACTGGACATGATGGTGCTGGTCGCTGTTGGCGTGGGGGCGGGCTGGCTCTACAGCCTTATTGTCACCCTGACCGGCGGTGGTGACGTCTTCTACGAAGCAGCCACCGTCCTGGCCACCTTCGTGCTGCTTGGGCATTGGTTCGAGATGCGGGCTAGGGGCGGTGCTAACGATGCCATCCGCACACTGCTGGAGCTGGCGCCGTCCAAGGCCCTGGTGATCAGAAACGGTGAACCCGTGGAGGTAGCGACTTCTGAGGTCCTGCCCGGTGATTTGATGCTGGTGCGCCCGGGGGCGAAAGTTCCCACGGACGGCATGGTCGAAGACGGCGAATCCGACATTGACGAGTCCATGGTCACCGGTGAAAGCCTGCCCGTGGCCAAGTCCCCGGGCTCGGAGGTGATCGGGGCCACCGTCAACACGACGGGGACATTGCGTGTCCGCGCCACCAAGGTCGGCGCAGACACAGCCCTGGCGCAGATTGTCGCACTCGTGCAGGAAGCCCAGAACTCCAAAGCCCCCGGTCAACGTCTTGCAGACCGGGCCGCGTTCTGGCTGGTCCTGGTTGCCCTGATCGGCGGGTCCGCCACCTTTCTGGCCTGGTGGCTGGCCGGAGCAACCGTTCCTCAGGCGATCCTCTTTGCCATCACGGTTGTTGTCATCACCTGCCCTGATGCCCTGGGTCTGGCAACCCCGACGGCGATCATGGTCGGCACCGGCCTTGGCGCCAAGCGCGGCGTCCTGTTCAAGAACGCCACAGCGCTGGAAACGGCAGCACGCATCGACACCGTTGTGATGGACAAGACCGGAACCCTGACCAAGGGTGAACCCGAAGTCACCGACTTCATTGCCCATGAATTCGATGAGGCTGAACTGCTGGCCCTCGTGGCCGCCGTTGAACGCGAATCCGAACACCCCCTCGCCGGCGCCGTCGTCAACTACGCCGTCGGTCGGGGCGTTCCGTCAGCAAACGCCGAAGCATTCCGGAACGTCCCGGGCCACGGTGCCGGCGCCACGGTAAACGGGCGTAAGGTCTTCGTCGGGAACCGGAAGCTGATGGTGTCCGAGGGCATTGATATCGGGCCGGTAGCCGACCAGCGCGAGGCCCTCGCTTCGACCGGCCGCACGGCAGTTCTGGTGGCCGTGGACGGCAGGGCCGCCGGCATCATCGCACTGGCTGATGCCGCCCGTGAGACCGCCGCCTCCGCGGTGGCGGCCCTGCACGAAAGCGGCGTGGAAGTCGTCATGCTCACGGGAGACAACGAGGCCACCGCGAAGCGGATTGCTGCCCAGCTGGGCATCGACACGGTCATCGCCGAGGTTCTTCCCGAGGACAAGTCCGCGAAGGTGGCCCAATTGCAGAAAGCCGGGAAGCGGGTCGCCATGGTCGGTGACGGCGTCAACGATGCCCCCGCACTGGCCCAGGCCGATCTAGGCATCGCCATCGGAGCCGGGACCGACGTGGCCATCGAAACCGCCGACGTGGTCCTGATGCGCTCGGACCCGCTGGATGTTCCCATCGCCCTGCGCATCGGAAAAGGCACGTTGCGCAAGATGCGGCAAAACCTGGGCTGGGCCATCGGCTACAACGTCCTCGCCCTGCCGATCGCCGCCGGCGTCTTCTACCCTGCGTTTGGTCTCATGCTCAGCCCGGAAATCGCTGCGATCTCCATGTCCGGCTCCAGCATCATTGTCGCCGTCAACGCCCTGCTCCTCAAGCGCCTGCGCCTTCCGGAGCCCGGCGAGGCCACCGGCCGCGCGCTCAAGACTGAACCTGCCCCGGAACCAAGCGGTGTTCGCTAAAGGCCGTCCCCTCGGCCCCGACCCAAGTACTCGCTCAGACAGACAGGATCTGCCATGACAGACCATCAACAGCCGAAAGCTCCGGTAGCCGTTCTCAGCCCGGACCGGCTGGACCGCATCCATGCCTGGTGGCGGGCCGCAAACTACCTCTCCGTCGGACAGATCTACCTCATGGACAACCCGCTGCTGCGCGAACCGCTGCGCCCCGAGCACATCAAGCCGCGGCTGCTGGGGCACTGGGGCACCACCCCCGGCCTGAATTTCATTTACGCCCACCTGAACCGGGCCATCATGGACCGGGACCTGGACATGATCTACATCATGGGCCCCGGGCACGGCGGACCGGGCCCGGTGGCGTCGGCCTGGCTGGAAGGCACCTACAGCGAAACGTACCCGGATATTTCCCGGGACCTGGCAGGGATGAAGCGGCTGTTCCGCCAGTTCTCTTTTCCCGGCGGCATCCCCAGCCATGTGGCCCCGGAGACACCGGGGTCCATCCACGAGGGCGGGGAACTCGGATACGCGCTCTCGCACGCCTACGGCGCAGCGTTCGATAACCCGGACCTCATCGTGGCGGCAGTCATCGGTGACGGGGAAGCAGAGACGGGCCCGCTGGCCGCGAGCTGGCACTCGAACAAGTTCGTGAACCCGGCACGGGACGGCACTGTCCTGCCGATCCTGCACCTGAACGGTTACAAAATCGCCAACCCCACCGTCCTGGACCGGATCAGCCATGACGAACTGGACTCGCTGCTGCGCGGATACGGCCACACACCGTATTACGTGGAAGGCTCGGATCCGGAACAAATGCATCAGGACTTCGCCCGGACCCTGGACGCCTGCCTGAACGAGATTCTTGAGATTAAGCGCGCCGCCCGGGAGGACGGCCGGACGGAACGGCCCCGCTGGCCCATGATCGTCCTGCGCTCTCCCAAGGGCTGGACAGGCCCGGCGGAAGTGGACGGGCTGAAGGTCGAGGGAAGCTGGCGTTCGCACCAGGTGCCCTTCACCCAGGCCCGCGAAAACGACAGCCATCGTGCCGTCCTGGAGCAGTGGCTGCGCAGTTACCGCCCCGAGGAGCTCTTCGACGACGCGGGTGCTCCGGTGGCGGCGGTCGGCGGGTTGCACCCGGTGGGGGAGCGGCGCATGAGCGCAAACCCGCACGCCAACGGAGGGCTGCTGCTTCGCGACCTGCGCATGCCAGACTTCGCCGACTATGCCGTACCCGTGGCCCACCCCGGCACCGGGGCGGTGGAATCCACCCGGGTCCTGGGCACGTTCCTGCGGGACATCATGGCAGCGAACATGGACAATTTCCGGGTCTTCGCCCCGGACGAAAACAACTCCAACCGGCTCGGCGCCATATTCGACGCGACCGAGCGGGCCTGGAATGCCCGGACTGTTCCCGAGGATGACCATCTCGCCCGCGACGGGCGGGTTATGGAAATCCTTTCCGAACACACCTGCCAGGGCTGGCTGGAAGGTTACCTGCTCTCGGGCCGGCATGGGTTCTTTTCCTGCTACGAGGCGTTTATCCACATCGTCGACTCGATGTTCAACCAGCACGCCAAGTGGCTGACCACGACCAACGACATCCCGTGGCGCCGGCCTGTCGCTTCCCTGAACTACCTGCTGACCTCCCATGTGTGGCGGCAGGACAACAACGGGTTCTCGCACCAGGACCCCGGGTTCATTGACCATGTGATCAACAAGAAGACCGACGTCATCCGCGTCTACCTGCCACCGGACGCCAACACTCTCCTGTCCGTGGCAGACCACTGCCTGCGCAGCCACCAGTACGTCAACGTCATTGTCGCCGGCAAGCAGCCCCAACTGCAGTACCTTGACATGCATCAGGCGATCGTGCACTGCACCAAAGGCATCGGCATCTGGGACTGGGCGAGTTCGGACGCGGACGGGGAACCCGACGTCGTCATGGGCTGCGCTGGGGACGTGCCAACGATGGAAACCCTCGCCGCCGTCGACATCCTCCGTGGCCGGTTCCCGGATCTGAAGATCCGCGTGGTCAACGTTGTTGACCTCATGCGTTTGCAGGATGACACGGAACATCCCCATGGCCTCACCGGTCGGGACTTCGATGCCTTGTTCACCACCGACAAACCGGTGATCTTCGCCTACCACGGCTACCCATGGCTGATCCACCGGCTCACGTACCGCCGGACGAACCACGACAACATCCATGTCCGCGGCTACAAGGAGGAGGGCACCACCACGACCCCGTTCGATATGTGCGTGCTCAACCAACTCGACCGGTTCAACCTGGCCATCGACGTCATCGACCGGGTGCCCAGGCTAAAAGACGTTTCGGCGCACGTGCGCGAGGAACTCAAGAACAGGCTCATCGAGCACCGTCAGTACATCCGCACCCATGGTGAAGACATGCCGGAAGTCCGGAACTGGGAGTGGACGTCCGCGCCGGGCCCCGTGACCAGCCACGCTGATGAAGTAGCGGAACCGGAATAGCATGACGCAGGTCCACTCGGGCGGCCGCCCGCGCCCCTCCACTGCATCCGGACATGGCCCGGCATTGCCGTATCAGGCGGTGCTGTTCGACATGGACGGGGTTGTTACCCAGACCGCCGTCATCCACGCGGCGGCCTGGAAGCAGCTCTTCGACTCCGTTCTTCAGGACCCCAGGCTCACCGGGAGCCCCAGGAGGGATCCGTTCGACGAGAATACGGACTACAGGCAGTATGTCGACGGCCGGCAGCGCGAGGACGGAGTCACTGCCTTCCTCGCCTCCCGCGGCGCCGGGCTGCCGGCCGGCAGCCCGGCCGACGGGCCCGACGTCTGGTCCGTCCATGGGCTCGGCGCCCGCAAAAACGACCTGTTCCTCCAGGCCGTGACGCGCGATGGCGTCCAGGCCTACCCTGGAACCACGGCCCTGCTGGCCCGCCTGCGTGCCGCAGGCATCCCCGTGGGCCTGGTCACCGCCAGCCGAAACGCCCGGGCCTTGTTGGCCGCTGCCGGCGTTGACACCGCATTCGACGTCATCATCGACGGAGAAGTCGTTGCCGGACAGGGCCTGCCCGGCAAACCCGACCCCGCCATGTTCCTCGAGGCGCTGCGCCGGCTTGGCGTGGCACCGCACCACGCAGCGGTTATCGAGGATGCCGCCGCCGGTGTCCAGGCAGGACGCCGCGGCGGCTTCGGACTGGTCGTCGGCATCGACCGCGCCGGGCATCGGGAACAGCTGGAACTCGCCGGCGCTGACATTGTCCTCGGCGATGTCTCTGAGCTTGATCTGGGGGCTTCACGCACCGATCCGTGGGCGCTGGTCTACGAAGGGTTCGACCCTGCCCACGAAGGCCACCGGGAAGCGTTGACCGCTCTTGGCAACGGGTACATGGCAACACGCGGCACCCGGCCGGAACGCGCTGACGACGGCGTCCACTATCCCGGGACCTATCTGGCCGGCGTCTATAACCGGACGACAAGCACCATCCACGGCCGCGAGCTGGAAGAAGAGCATCTGGTCAACGTCCCCAACTGGCTGCCCTTGGATGTACGCATCGGCGACGGGCCGTGGTGGTCCACCGGGGATATTCAGGTCAGCGATGAGCGAAGCGAGCTCGACCTGCGGCGGGGCCTGTTGATTCGCCACGCAACCCTGAATGGCCCGCACGGGGAAAGACTTACCGTCGAGCAGCGTCGGCTGGTCTCCATGCACGATCCCCATCTGGCGGCACTGGAGACTACTCTGACAGCCCACGGTTTTAACGGGACCGTGGGCATCCGGGAAGGAATAGATGCCCTGGTGGCCAACACGAATGTCCGCGACTATGCCGGCACCGGGCAACGGCACCTGACCGATCCTGAATTCACGGAAACGGACAGCAGCACCGTCCTGTGCGCCGTCCAGACCAGCCAGAGCAGGATACGCATCGCCCTGGCCGTCCGGACGGTGTTCGACGGCACGGCAACACCCCGGGACGCCGGGAGCGACGGCGGACGCTACCAGCGACAGTTCGACCTGCGACTGACCGACGGAGAACCCGCGACCATAACCAGGACCGCGTCGCTGGCAACCTCCCGCGACGGAGCCATTTCCTCGCCCGAGGCCGCGGCCCTGACAGCGCTTTCCCGCGCTGACGGCGGCTTCACCGCACTGCTCAAAGACCACGAAGCGGCCTGGCGGCGACTGTGGGAGCTGTTCGGAACCAGCGTCGACGGCGACCGGCAGTCCCGGCTGGTTCTCAACCTGCATGTGTTCCACCTGCTGCAGACCATCTCGGTGCATACTGCAGCCCTCGATGCCGGCGTGCCTGCCCGTGGCCTGCACGGGGAAGGGTACCGCGGGCACGTCTTCTGGGACGAACTGTTCGTCTTCCCCGTGATCGGCCTCCGGCTCCCGGACGTCAGCCGGGCCCTGCTGGAGTACCGCTGGCGCCGACTGGATGCTGCCCGTGACGCTGCACGCACCCAGGGACTCCGGGGGGCGCTCTTCCCCTGGCAGAGCGGCAGCGACGGTCGGGAGGAGACGCCCCGCCAGCTCTACAACGCCCGATCCGCCCGCTGGATGCCGGACAACTCCAGCCGCCAGCGGCACGTCGGACTCGCCGTAGCGTACAACGCGTGGCAGCATTTCCAGGCCACGGGGGACCGGGACTGGCTGGCTGCCCGCGGCGGGGAACTGATCATCGAAGTGACCAGGATGTTCGCCTCGCTGGCCGACTATGATCCGGCAGGGGACAGGTTCCACATTTCAGGGGTGATGGGACCTGACGAGTATCACGACGGGTACCCGGAGACGCCCGGGACCGGCCTGCGTGACAACGCGTACACCAATGTGCTGCTCTCCTGGCTGTGTGAACGCGCCGCCGATGTGCTGGCAGAACTCGCAGGCCATCCCGGCGATGACCTCACCGGACGGCTGCAGGTCACGGCGGAGGAGATCAGCCGCTGGTCCCGGCTCAGCCGCCGGCTCGCCGTGCCGTTCCATCCCGACGGAGTCCTCAGCCAGTTCGACGGTTATGAAGACCTGGCAGAGCTTGATTGGGGGCGGTATCGCACAAAATACGGCAATGTCGGGCGGCTCGATCTGATCCTCGAAGCCGAAAACGACGCCACCAACCGGTACAAACTCGCCAAGCAGGCCGACGTCCTGATGCTGATCTACCTGTTGGGGCCAGCGGGGGTGATCGGGCAGCTGCACCGGCTCGGCTATCCGTTCGCGGAGCCGGATCTGGAGCGCACCGTGGAGTACTACCTGGCCCGGACCGCCAACGGATCAACCCTCAGCCGGGTGGTGCACGCCTCGGTACTGGCACGGATTGACGAATCCCGGGCCTGGCAGGTCTTCCGTGAAGCCCTGGTCGCCGATCTGGACGACACTCAAGGTGGAACCACCCGGGAAGGGATCCATCTCGGCGCGATGTCCGGGACCGTCGACATCATCAGCAGGGCTTTCGCCGGCCTTCAGACAGAGGCCCACGCGCTAACCTTTTCTCCCCGGCTCCCGGCCCGGCTGGGAAGTGCCGGGTTCCAGGTCCTCTACAGGGGCCACCGCATCGATGTGTCCCTGAACGCGGAAACGCTGCGGGTTCATCTGCAGCCCTGCAGCGCACCCCCTGTGCGGATAGGCGTCGAAGGACTCTATCAACAGCTCTCCGGCGGGGATGAAATGGACTTCCCCTGGCACCGAAGAAAACAGGAACCCTCGGGGCTGAGAACCGCCGTCGACAAAACACCGCAACCGCAAGTGGGAAGGCATACCAATGAATAAGACCAAAGTGGCCGTCAACGGATACGGAGTCATCGGCAAACGGGTAGCCGACGCCGTCCAGCTGCAGCCGGACATGGAATTGATCGGCGTCGCCGACATCATCACCGACTGGCGGATCCGCTCAGCCGCGGGACGCTTTCCCCTGTTCGCAGCCACCGCCGAAGCCCGGGACGCCATGGGCCAGGCAGGCCTGAGTATTTCCGGAGGCCTGGATGATCTGCTGGCCCAAGCGGACGTCGTCGTCGATGCGACCCCCAAACATGTGGCGGCCGGCAACCTGCCCCGCTACCGGGCGGCAGGGGTGAAAGTCATCCTGCAGGGCGGTGAATCCCACGACACCACAGGGCATTCTTTCGTAGCGCAGGCCAACTACGACAGCGCACTGGGCCGGGACATGACCCGTGTCGTCTCCTGCAACACGACCAGCATCGTCAGGGTACTCGGGGCCCTACGGGATGCAGGCCTGCTGGCCAAGGCCCGCGGAGTCCTCATCCGCCGGGCCACCGACCCCTGGGAATCACATCTTGGCGGGATCATGAACACCATGGTCCCGGAACCGAAAATTCCTTCCCACCAGGGCCCGGACGCCCGGACCGTCCTGCCCGATCTGGACGTCGTCACGATCGCAGCCAAGGGCGCCCACACCCAGACCCATAACCATTACTGGACACTCCAGCTCACCCGGGCCGCCAGCCGGGAGGAGGTACTCGCTGCGCTTCGTGCCGCACCCCGGATAGCCTTCATCCGGATGGCTGACGGACTGGTCGCGCTGAACTCGACCATCGAACTGATGAAGGATCTTGGCCGGCCCCGCGGAGACATGTGGGAAGTCGCTGTCTGGGAGGAACTGGTCACCGTCGACGGGGATGAGGCCTACCTGACGTACCAGGTCTACAACGAGGCCATCGTCGTACCCGAAACCATCGACGCCATCCGCGCCCTGACCGGATCCGCCCCGGACGCAGTGACATCGATGACGATGACCGATTCAACGCTGGGCATGAGGCAGGACTTCCTCGCCGAACATCTGCCCGTCATGCCGGGAGGCCAGCCATGAACCACGACCACCAACATCCGGCCAGCGGCCAGCCCGGGACGCCGCCTCCCGTGCAGCCCGTTCAGGACCGCAGGGCCCTGTATGTGCGTGGCGGGCTGACTGTCCTGATCATCATCGCCGTGTTCTACCTGCTGACCAATCACTGGCTGCACGTGCTGGACGCACTGCCCTACGTGTTCGTGGTGGGGATGATGGCGATGCACCTGTTCGGCCACGGAGGCCACGGAGGCCACGGAGGCCACGGAGGCCACGGAGGCCACGGCGGACACGGCGGACACGGAGGCAGCCCCGACGGAACTGCAGGACGGAGTTCGGGCAATGTCAACTGACTTCGGGTACAACCTGTGGTTCCTGGTAATTCTGAACTCCGCAATATTCATTATTTTCGCGTTCAGCTTCGTCAAACCCAAGACGAAACTCGACTGGCGGGCTTTCGGCGGCTTCGCCGCGTTCATCGTCGCGCTGTTCACTGAGATGTACGGCTTCCCGCTGACCATCTACTTCCTCTCCGGCTGGCTGGGCAGCCAGTTCCCGAATCTGAACCTCCTGACCCATAACTCAGGCCATCTCTGGCAGGACCTCATGGGGTGGCAGTGGGACCCCCATCTGAATCCCCTGCACCTGCTGAGCAACGTGCTCATAGCAGCCGGTTTCATCCTGCTTTACCGCGCGTGGCAGGTTCTTTATGCCGCCCAACGGGAGCACCGGCTGGCGGTCACTGGTATCTATGCCCGCCTCCGCCACCCGCAGTACCTGGGGTTCCTGACCATCATGTTTGGTTTCCTGCTCCAATGGCCGACCCTCCTGACCCTGATCATGTTCCCGATTCTGGTAGTTGTTTACCATCGGCTCGCCCGCCGGGAGGAAAAAACAATGGTGGCCGAATTCGGCGAGGAATATCTCGCCTACGCCCGCCTGGTTCCAGGTTTCATCCCCCGGTCGAACAAGAACAAAGGCGTACCGCGTATTCAGGGGCGGCACTGACCAACCTCAGTAGCCATGGCTGAGGCTTGCGGGGACCCGGCCAGGCGCACTCAATGCAGGAATCATCCATCTTGGGAGCCATCCATGCGAACGAAACCCGGATCTGGAAGGTCCGGCGAGCACGGCACGCGGCATTCAGTGTCATGGCCGCTCCGTGCCGCAAGAACATGCGCAGCTGTCCTTCTGGCCTGCTTCTTCCTCGTCGGAGGAATTGTCGCGGCCCCCCTGGCATCCGCCCATGAGGGAGACCCTTCCTCAGAGGGGTATCTATTGGTTCAACAGGCGCTGGGGCACCTCGTCCACGATCCGGGCAACATCGGCCCCGCCCTGGAGAAAATCGACGCGGCCCTCGCCGCGCCGGACCAGGACGGGGTATCCGTGGCTGAACTCGAGCAGGCCAAGGCCGCCCTCCAGACGGGAAATTCAACCCAGGGACGTGTCCTGCTGCAGGAGTCCATATCGGTGGCCCTCAGCACGTTGAGGCCCGCGACCGGCGAGGAGACCGGGACAACAGTTCTCCTTGACCCGCTCCCGCCCCGGAGTGGCCTGACCGGCGCGGACTGGGGGATTCTGACTGTTTCCATGCTGGCGGTTCTCACGGGGCTGGTGCTGGCATACATGTTCCGCCCGGCCGAAAACGTCCATGAGCTCCGGTTGCTGCTGGCCTGGAAGCACAGACGCCAGGAGGTGCCACCAAAACATGAGCGGTCACGGCGAAAGGAGCGGTGAATCTGACATGAACGATGAGACGGCCCGCATCGGCGGCCAAACCCCGGCACAGGCCCCGCGCCCTGGTCGCGCCCGGCGCCTGATGGATGTGATCGACGAACGCCTCGGCATCGGCGCCCTGGGGTACGCCGTCCCCGAACACGCCAACTCCCTGGCCTGGAGCCTGGGGGGTGTGACGGCAGCAGCCTTCGGAATCCTGATGCTGAGCGGCATTCTGCTGGTCCAGTTCTACAGCCCCACACCGGAAACGGCTAACCAATCGGTCCGCGGCATCGTCAACGACGTCTGGGGCGGAAGCGTTCTGAGGGGGGTGCACTTTTGGGCCTCCCAGGCGATGTATGTCACCGCGGCCCTGCACCTGATCAGGGTCTTCGTTACTGGCTCATTCAAACGCCCGCGCGAAGGAAACTGGCTTATCGGCGTCGCACTTTTCGCACTAATCACCCTCGCCCTGTTCACGGGAACGGTCCTGAAGTGGGATCAAGAGGGCTTTGAAGCGCTGGGCCACAACGTTGAGATCGGGAATCTGCTCGGCGGGGCCGGGTTCTGGTTTTCCGCCGAGTTCGCCAATCAAGTCTCAATCCTCGTGCGGATCTACGGCGCGCACGTGGTGATCCTTCCAGGGACCATCCTCGTCCTCATGACTCTGCACGGGCTCCTGGTAAAGCGCCACAAAATCTCTCCGCACCCTTCGCTTCCTGCCGATGTCTCGGGGGAACAGGCCGCGGCTGTGGAACCGACCGAACCCTTCACCCATCACCTGCGCCGCATCGGCGCGTTCGGTCTGGTGCTGGCCGGTGTGCTAGGGATCCTGGCGGTTCTCCTTCCACCTCCGGTGGGTGCGACACCGGTCGCCGGAATCGAAGTGACCAGGCCTCCATGGAATTTTTGGTGGCTCTACACACTGGAGGACTGGTTTGGTCTGCCCGCCATCCTTTTTGCTGAGATCGCGTTTTTCCTCTTCCTGGCCGCGGTTCCCTTTGTGGACCGGAGCCGGAACCGGCTGTGGCGACGACGCCCCGTTTCGATCGCCGCCGGTCTTATGCTGTTGCTGAGCATCTTGACGCTCACACTTCTCATACTGGTCCTCCCAGTCAAAGAACATCTGGGGGCATGAGCATGCGCACGCCACCAACATTTCCTCTCGCGGGCCGACGGGCACGTCGGGCATTTTGGATGCTGGTCACTGCCGCGGTTTTGTCGGCAGGTTCATTGACGGGCGCTCTCGCTGCGGCCCCTGCCCCTGCCACTGGCTTACGGACGGCCGCCAGCGGAACCATCCTGGCCGTTTCGCTGAGCCTCGCTGTGCGCATTCTCAACTTCCAGGACCGGGCACGCGGTGCACCGGATCAGCCGCCCGAGAGGCTTTCTCCCGGCGCCGTTCAGGACAACTCATGAGCGCTGGCCGCCTTGTCGAACCAACAGCCTTAACCACTTGGCCAGATCTGCCTAATAAACAGGAAGAGGCTAAGCCGATGGCTGTGCCTGCCGAAAGATTCTCCGGTGTCCCGCCGATGAAGGAGCTGCTGTGCGCCTACCTCCGACAGTTGTAAGTGCCGGACAGGTCGGAGACCTCCGGCGACCCAACCCCATACGGATGCTGTGGATTACCTTTGCCTGGGGCTCGTGCTTTCTGGCGATCAGTATCGGTCTGAAGGACGCCCCGCTCCTGTGGTTTGCCGCGTTGCGTGCGCTCATAGCCGGCGCAGTGCTTCTCGCAGTTGCGGTATTCCGGCGGGAACCGACGCCGCGCGGGGCACGGACCTGGGCCCTGATAGCGGTGATGGGAATTGTCAATGTCACCCTGGCTTTCAGTGCCATGTTCGGCGGTCTGGCCGGTCTATCCACTGGAGCCGCCTCCGTCCTGGCCAATGCACAGCCCCTGCTCATAGTGCTTCCGGCCTGGTGGATATACAAGGAGCGCGTGTCGGCGCGAACGCTGGCAGCAATGGGGACAGGCTTCGCCGGGCTATTGGCAGTTGCCCTGCCCAGTGGGACTGGCACCGGTGCGTGGCTGTCAATCACGGCGGCTCTTGCGGTCACCGCCGGGACGTTGATTTCAAGGCAGGTGAAAGCCGATGTCCTGCAGGTGATTGCGTGGCATTTCCTGATCGGAGGCGCAATTCTTGCCGTCATCGCCGTGCTGACAGAGGGGGCGCCGGTCATCAACTGGGGTGTGCGCTTCATCGGCATTCTCCTGTACGTTTCCCTCGTGGGTACCGCTGCGGCCTTTCTCGGCTGGTTCACAGAAGTCCGGCAGTGCCGCCTGGACGCGGTCACGGCATGGACCTTCCTGGTTCCGGTCTTCGGCATCCTGTTGTCCATGGTTGTGTTGGGCGAACGCCAGAGCAGTTGGAGCTTGGTCGGCATGGGCCTGGTTATCGTGTCCATGGTCGTCCTTGTGCTGCCGCGAAGACGGGCCGCCCTGCAAAGGCGTGAAAACTTCCGTGCATAGTAGACCGCGGACACGGTGCATGGAATGGCAAGGCGTGCAGGAACACGCGGGACTTCCTTCCACTTCGAAGACTCCCAGATCACGCAGAAACCAGAACGGACAATGACAATCAACATACGTATGCACCGCTATCAGGAAATCAGCGAGCTTCTGGCCCGGCACGGGCTGGGCTTCCTCGTGGGTATCACTGGACTCGAGCGGTGGGTACCGTTCCATCAGGGGCTCATGGGCCATGAACGAAGGGCCGAGCCCTACACGAATCCGGAGCACTTGCGGTTGGCCTTCGAGGATTTGGGACCAACGTTCATCAAGCTCGGCCAACTCCTCTCCACCCGCTCTGACCTCTTGCCACCTCAGTATCAGTCGGAGCTGGCCAAACTCCAGGACGCCGCTCCGCCCGTGCCAGGCCCAAGGATCCGTCAGCTTATCCGCGACGAGCTCGGGGCCGAGCCGGAAGAGGTGTTTGCGGACTTCACCCTCGAACCCCTGGCGAGTGCGTCTATCGGCCAAGCCCATGCAGCAACTCTTCACGACGGAACACCCGTCGTGGTAAAAGTCCGGCGGCCCGACGTCATTCCCACGATCGAGGCGGACCTGGATATTCTGCAGAACCTCGCGGTCCAGATCAGCCGCCGGTGGGAAGCGGCGGCGGACTACAATCTCCCCGGCATAGCCGCGGAGTTTGCACAGACTCTGAGGGCAGAACTCGACTATCTGCAGGAAGGGCGGAATGCGGACCGATTCGCCCACAACTTTGCCGCCGATCCCGAAGTTCACATTCCGCGCGTTTTTTGGGAGACAACTACATCCCGGGTGCTGACGCTGGAGCGGATCGTGGGGATGAAAGTCAATGATCTCGCGGCCCTGGACCGCGCAGGGATCGACCGTGCTGCGCTGGCTGTCCGTTCCGCGGGCACAGCAGTTAAAATGGTCTTCGAAGACGGGTTTTTCCATGCCGATCCGCATCCAGGCAACCTGTTCATTGAATCTGACGGTCGCATAGGTCTCATCGACTTCGGCATGGTCGGCGAGGTCAACGATAAGCTGCGCGACCAACTCGGCGTTCTGCTGACCGCATTGACCCGCGGAGACCCGGACCGTGTCGGCTCCGCTTTGCTGAACCTTTCCGTAACCCGGCAGCCCGTGGACCGAAGCCGGCTGCGCTCGGACGTCACGCGGTTTATTGCCCTCTACGAAGGCCGCCAACTACGTCAGATCGAAATCCGGCCGCTGATCACCCAAGCGGTCGCGCTGATGCGCATGTACCATCTGCAGATGCCGCAGGAGCTGGCGAAGCTCCTGAAGATGATGATCATGGCCGAAGGCATCGGAGTTGAATTGGATCCCGGCTTTAATCTTGGCGTGGTGCTGGCGCCCTACGCGAGGAAGCTGATGTTCAGACGTTTTGCGCCGCACGCGTTGGCCACGCGCATGGCCGCAGCCGGTGTTGACGCAGCGGAACTGGCCGAGGACTTACCGGACTTACTTCGTCGAGTTGTGGATACCCTCGACACGGGCTTGGAAGTACATCTACGGGCTGCTGAGCTCGAACCCCTGGTCGGACGGGTGGAACGCATCGGCAACCGCCTGGTAGCAGGCATGATTGCTGCGGCGCTGATCGGAGGTGTCGGGGCGCTGACGGCGGGGGATAAGGAACGTTGGGGCAGTTGGGAGAGACCATTAATGCGCGCCGGGCTGGGCGCCGGCGGCGCGCTTGGCGCCTATCTGGTCTGGACTTCACGGCGCCCGGGGGGATCACCTCGATGACGAGTCAAGATTCCGCCCGCCAGACCGGATCCTGCTGCGCATCCTTACTCCTGGCGGGTTCGGCCCGAATGCCTCCACCGCCAATCCATGCCGGTCAGTCCCAGCCACATGAAACTGCAACAGCAAAGGATGCATCGTGAAGGATCGAGGCTGGGATGGGGAAGCGAAGGACACCGGAAGAACCGCCCTCGTGACGCAGAGCGATCCCGGGGCGGCCAACGTCCAAGGGAGGACTACATCTGCAACCATGACGGATTGTGCCGCCTGCGTTGCCCGGCCATCGTCGCTGCCACAACGGGTGGCGTCCATCCAGGCAGCCATCGCCGCCGAGAGAGAGCCACTGGTCGCCCTCACACATCTGCTGCAGCTGTGCCGGGACGAGCATCCCATACTGCAGGAGCGGATCCAGGATGCCGGCTGCCGCGCTAAGGCCGATCTGATCACAGCCGGCGTCAGGGCCCTGATGCCCGCCACATCAACCGAATCCGAGCTGCGCCCTCAGGTTGCCGCTGCCCTGGCGGCGGCGCTGACCGCAGACGAGGGCCTGCCCGCCGTTGTTGTCGCACGGCTACTGGCTGAACTTTTGGATGAACAGTACTGCCATAGCTTCCGCGAGTCCTTTCGGCGACGGAGCCCTTACCAGCCAGGCGTTGGTGATCCTGTCCCCCTGGACAGTCCGGACCTCCGGCACGTGACCGCGCTGACCGCGACCGCCCCACCGTGGCGGCTGGCCAACCGCCTGGACGAGACCCGTCACGTCCGGCTTGCCGGGGAATGGGCCACACAATTCCAAGTCATCTTCGATTACAGCCTTGCCCGCGAGCTCACCGGGATCATAGATCGCAACACCGTCGTGGCAACCTGCCATCCCAACCGCACTCTGGCTGATTTTCACTTTCCGGCCGACGCCAGCGGGCGGACATTCCCGGTCGGTCCGAAAGATGAAGACAAACAGCACCAGGAGATCGACCGGCTGATCGACGCAGCAGTCGCAAACGGCGCGAGCATTGTTGTCCTGCCCGAACTCTGCGTCACCGAGTCACTCGCCGCCCGCCTGCAGAGCTGGACAAGCCGGACCGGCGGCCCCAGAATGCTCGTTGCCGGAAGCTACCATCACGACGACGAGCATCTTGGGACGCCGCGGCGGCGTAACACGGCCATCGCCTACCTCCGCGGCGTCCCTGCTCCGTTGACCCAGGACAAGCACTCCCCGGCCGACCGGCCGGTCAACGAAGATATCCAACCCCAAGGCTGGCCCCAGCTACGGGTCCATGTCAGCGACGATGGATGGCATCTGGTACTGGCAATCTGCCGGGACCTGCTCAATCCCCACGCCGTGCACGCTCTGGCCGAGTCGGGCGCGAACCTCCTGCTGGTACCGGCGATGAGCGATACCCTCGTTGCCTTTGGCGGCCCGGTGGCGAACCTCGTAGGATCCGGCCAGGCCTTCGTGGCGGTAGCAAACAACCCAGCAGATTTCTCCGGACCAGCCGACCTGACGGTCCACCGTCCTGCCCGGGCGTTGTTCGGTCATCCGGGTTTCGGGCAGTTGATCCGGCTGATGCAACCGGCCAACTCCGCTCCCGGAGTGGGGCTGCTGCGCGTCCAAACCGGACAACTTCAATGGCTCGACTCCGACTCCGACTCCGACTCCGACCGGACTATGCCGAGCCACGGCCCGTCCGTGCGGCCGCCATGGGCCGACACGTTGGCCCGACTGACCGGACATGATCGTCCAGAACCGGACCGCCAGCCAAACCCGGTCACACTTAACCAGGCTGCAGTGCTTGTGCTTCTAACAGACAGCCCGCACGGCCCGTCCGTGCTCCTCACTGAACGGGCCTCCGATCTAACCAACTACCCGGGACAACTGGTCTTCCCGGGCGGCGCTGCCGACGACGGCGACCACGGTCCGGCCGCTACGGCGCTCCGCGAGGCCCGTGAGGAAACCGCATTGGACCCGGCCAGTGTGCACATCCTGGGCACTCTGCCCGCGATCGCCCTTTTCGAAAGCGGGTTCCTGCTGACGCCCGTCATCGCATGGTCTGCGGGGCCGGTCTTCACCGGTACGGTCAACATAGCCGAGGTCAGCCGTATCACCACAATTCCGTTGTACCAGCGGAAAGGCACCGGACAACAGAGCCAGGACCCTACGCAGGACGAAGAACCCGCGGCGGAACGCGAGTCCTCGACGTTTGGAGCTGGCACAAGCGCGATACTTGACATGCTCAGAGGCATGCTTTGGGGCCCGATGAGCGCCGGGACAACAGGGCACTGACAGGGCCGACGAAGCACTCGCCGATAACGCCGGCCATGCTTCAGTCCGCGGCACGGAAGAGGCTGGCCCTGACCGCGAAACCCCTCACATCACCCGTCACCGGGATCCTGGCCTGCGGCCTGGCATCTTTCCTTAACTGCAATTTTCATCAGGTACCTTGCCGCTGAAGCCTGTATGGGAGACTGATGGCAACCAGTCAGGCGGGACCTCAACGGACGGCGGAGATCATGGGCGACGGAGAGGGATTCAGGATCGTGGTCGGGGTGGACGGCTCTGCGGAATCACGGTTCGCTGTCGAATGGGCCGTCACCGAGGCCCGTCTCCGCCACGGACTGGTACGGGCAGTAACCGCTTGGGAGTATCCTCCCGAGGCGGCCGGTATGGAAGCGATGATCTGGGATAGCAACATTCTCGAGCCGACCGCCCGGGGAATGCAGACGGACACATTGAAGGGGGCAGACACCGAAGGTGTCGACGTCACCGGTGACGTCGTCCAAGGGCCCACAGTCACCGTCCTTATAAATGCTTCTATGGACGCCGACCTGCTGGTCGTTGGTTCCCGAGGGCACGGAGGATTCACCGGGCTGCTGCTCGGATCCGTGTCCACGCAGGTACTCCACCACGCCGCCTGTCCCGTGCTCGTAGTCAGGACCAGGCCGAGAGCGCACGGAGATGGATAGGTCTTCGGACAGCGGAGGCACAGCGGGTAATCCGGCGTCCTGCGGATGCCCCGATGAAGCCATCACACTGGCAGCATCGCGACGGTAAGCGTCGTGGTCTTGGGCGCCGGTTCATCGCATAGAAGTAGCTGCTGGCGAGTTTGGTTGGGAAGATTCAGCTGAATCGATGGCTGACAGAGCCGAGGTTCGATGGCAGAGACCACATTCGGGCACGGATCGGCAGGAGGCATCTTCAAGGTCGGCCGTCGGTTCCTGTATATGATCACTACGAGTGAGCCTTTGGCCCACCGCCAGGGCACAGTAGCACCGACCGCGGGGAGCGGGGGTGTAGTCCCGATAGTCGCATGACTGAAGGTTATTTTTGGGGGCAGTTGAAATGATGTTCGGGGAAGGGTTGTTCGCCAACGGCCGGCCTGAGTACGAAAAGGAACTCGGAGCGGGCATCACTGAGGCAAAAGTGCTGATCACGGTCAAGGCCGCTCCACAGCCCTCGGCTAACCACGGTGACACTGTTTGCGTGGCGGGTCTCAGACTTGCGGAAGGTGGCCCGGAATGGATTCGTCTTTACCCGATCCCCTTCCGCTATCTCGAGGCCGACGCGAAATTCAAGAAGTACGACATCGTGAAACTAAAGATCACACCAGCGTCCAAAGATCGACGACCCGAGAGCTACACCCCGATCCTTGACTCTTTGACCATCGACTCCCACCTTGAGCCGTGGAAGCCACGGCACCCACACGTTGATCCGCTCATCGGTGCGTTTAACACCTGCGAACTCAACGCCCGCGCCTTGAACGGATCGGCCGGCCCATCCCTGGCGGCAGTAGTGCCCGCGGATATCGACAAGCTGGAATTACGACTTTTCGACGGGTGGACCTCGGAACAACAAGCCAAGATGGAAGCGCATCTGCACCAAGACACACTCTTTGGACCCAAGACGGACAAATCGATCCTGTCCCCGCCGCGATTTGAAGGTCATTTTCGCTACCGCTGCACTGGCAGGATTTGCAAAGGACACCGGCAAGGTCTGCTGGATTGGGAGTTCACTGAACTTCAGCGGCGGCACGCGGGGGACACCGATGAAGCCGCCAAAGCGGCAATCCAAAAGAGATTCCTTGATCAACTGTGCGCTACGGCCCGCGGTCCCGTGTTTTTCCTGGGCAACCAGCTGAAAAGACCCCAGGCGTTCGGTGTCTTGGGTGTTTACGCAGCAGGGGCCCGTTAGCTGCCGACCAGAGCAGCCAGGCGTTCTTTAACACGGGCGAGAACGTATTTGCGGTGGCAGCACAGCTCGCTGGCCTCAAAGCACAGCACGGCCACACGCTGCCCCGCGGCAAGGTCTGTGAGCTCAATAATCTTTTCGGCAGCTACTTCACTGTCAAGCAGAGACTCGAAACGCTCGCCCGCAACCTTTGCGGCTGCAGTGCCCGGAGCCCAAAAACCTTCACGGTTGTCCTTGGGATTCCCTAACGCCGGCATGTGGCTGTAGCCGACACCGGCCTCGGCCAGAGCTTCGGTCAGGGCCCTCTTTGAGAAGCCTTTTTTCCTTGAGATCGGGTTCAACCGAACGTCAACGACCGTCCCGATTTTCCAGGCAGTCAGTTCCTCAAGGAACGACGCAATGTCCTTCCCTTCGTAACCAACACCGATGACGCCGCTCGTTTCAGTCCACATGGTTTCATTCTTGCACGGGCGCAAAATCGGCCGACGTCGCACCGCTTTGCCGCAGCCTCTACCCGTGCGGTCAATCCCATGTCTGGCCGCACCAGCAGCGGCCCTCCTGGTGCTCCTGGATGACAAGGACACGTTCCTCTCCGAGCAGGATGATGTCTTCGTAGCTGAGCATGCCCCCAGTGCAGCATCAGCGGGCCGGCTGCCGGTAGGGGCGTCTTGGTCTATGCGGAAACCGCAAGTAACGGCATCCGATTGCTCTGCCCGTGAGCCTGCTGTGACCACCATCGAAATCCGAGCGGCGGCGAACCAAGAACGAGCCTCCAGTTCCGGGAACCTACGCGGATGCACCACCAACTCTTTCCTTCACCCTCGAGGGCGAGTTTGGCCGGCGTGTGCTGTCGGAACTCGACAGTTAGTGAACATGTGGTGATCGCAGTGGGATGGGGCTGTTTGTGCTGATTTAGCAGGGATCCCTTCTTCTCGATTATGAGGGAAAAACATACCCCTCACATAGACCCCCGGGTCCATGCACTTAACCATAGATATGATAATTCGCTCGTATACGAGGCATTCCTGGCGCCGGCACTGCCGCCGGAGACGTCCGGAAACCGAGTGATCAGCGGCCGTCCCCCTCGGAGTCTGGGTGCTCATTAGTTGTCTTGGGACCGCCTGCCATGCAGCGCGCAGCAATCTGAAGCCCCGACAAACTTGGGGAATCGTCCCCACCTCGGGCCTGACAGAGCTAGCCTTGATACAGGTGATGGATCCCACCCTGGCGGGTTGAATGCCTGTCCGGACCGCCGATTGGCTGATGGTTCCTGTCCGGCTGCAAGGGCAGGAGGCTGTTATGACAGGAAATCAAGGTCGGCTCGGCTTCTTCGAAACGCCGCAGCGTGACAGGCTCACCGGGGTGTTGGTGCCCCCGGGTCCGTTGGAACTCTCGGTTGAGGAAGTGCGCCAGCTGTGGTCTTTCGTTCATGGGGACATCATGGACGGGAGTTTGCGCCGGTTGCTGCGCGCCTCGTTGGGCTTGTGCCCGCGTCATGCGTGGGCCTACGCGGTGGTGGAAGTGGAGTTGTGGCAGGCAGGTGCCGGTGCGCGGGGAGGGCACCAGCCTTTTGATGTCACGATCCTTTATGAGGATCTGCTGGAACATGTCGCGGATGGGTTGGACCGGAAGAGCGGGCTGTTGCACCGGCATCCGGAGGAGGTGCTTGTGCCGGTCGGACCCTGTCGGATCTGCCAGGATCTGGCGTCCCCGGATCTTCCGGGGCTGCGCATGGGCTATGCAAATTCGAACACCGAAGCCCTGACCGTTGAGGCGAACGCCCTGGTCCACACCACCACGTGGTGTCTTGAGACTGTGGGTCTCTGGCGGGACAGGGTCTGCCCGGATTGTGATCCCGGCGCACCGGAAGGGGCAGGGGATCCGGTGTTGTTGTGCCGCTTCCACCTGGCTGGGAGAGGCCCGTTGCCGGAGCAATTGAGGCACGCGGTAGCGGGCCGGCTGCGGGAAATCCGGGGTCGGATGCGGCACCTGACCGAATCCATGACGGATTACGGGAGCCCGGCGGGTGCGGTGGAAAACACGTCATGGATCGAGGCTCTTGGCTTCTTCGCCGGCTGGGGTCTGCCCTTGTATCTGGCGACCGACCCGCGGGAGGCGTGGCCCGCGCCGGGCAGCCAAGGCACTGAACAGGGCGGATGACCGCGTCACATTCTGGCGCGCGTAGCCAATGTGCCAGTAGTCTCTGTTCACGGTGATGGATCCCGCCGGAATACGTTGCACCTAAGGGTGCGGGTGTTCGAACCGCCGCATGGCTGATGGTTCCTGCCTTTGCTATACGAAGGTAGGTGACCCATGCCCGCAGCCGGCAACCTGGTCCTGCTCCGCCACGGCCAGAGCGTCCTGAACGCACAGGACCGGTTCACCGGGTTGCTTGACACGCCCCTGAGCGCCGCCGGCAAAGCCGAAGCAGCCCGCGCAGGAACGTCGCTGGCGTCTGCGCCTTTCAGTCCGGCCGTCATCTATACCTCCACGCTTAGGCGCACCGTGGATACGGCCCGCCTTGTCCTGACCGCGCTGGAGAACCCTGCCGTGCCGGTGGTTCCGGTGTGGGAGTTGAACGAGCGCAGCTATGGGGCGCTGACCGGCCGGGCGAGGAGCGAGTTGTTGTGTGAACTCGGGCCGGAAGTTTTCCACTTTTGGCGGCGCTCCTACTACGGGGCGCCGCCGCCCATGTCCGGGACCCAGCTGAACCGGATCCGCCGCAGCAGCGCTTTTGAGGGCCTGCCTCCGGAGGCGTTGCAGGCCACTGAATCCCTGTGCGGAGTGGTCAAACGGGTCAGGGCCTTTTGGTATCGGCGACTTCGTCCCCGTCTGGAGGCCGGGGCGGATGTGCTGGTCGTCGGTCACGGGAACTCCCTGCGGGCCTTGTGCTGCGTGGTGGACCGGCTCACCGAGGGCGAGGTCGAGGCGCTGAATATCCCCACCGGGCACCCGCTGCTGTACCGGTTCACCCCTGGAATGGTGCCCGTGGTGCGGGGCGGCGAGTATCTGGATCCGCTGGCGGCGCGGACCGCCGCCGCCCTGGTCGACGCCGCCGGCGGGACCTGACACCGAGGACGAGGAAATGGAGCACAGCATTATGAATGACCTTCAGATCACCGGGGTACGCGCCCTGCAGATCCTGGATTCCCGCGGTTACCCGACCGTTAAGGTCTGGCTCACCGCGAATGACGGGACCATTTCGGTTGCATCCGCCCCGTCCGGGGCCTCCACGGGTGCGCACGAGGCGGTGGAGCTGCGCGACGGCGGAGCGGAGTATTCGGGCCGGGGCGTGGAAAAAGCTGTGGATAATGTTCGGGGTGAAATAGCCGACCTTTTGACCTCCCGTTCCTGGGGCACCCTGGCGGATCTGGACCAGGCCCTCGTCTCCCTGGACGGCACCCCCGGCCGGTCCAGGCTGGGGGCCAACGCGATCGTTGCCGTGTCGATGGCTGCAGCCCGGGCCTTCGCCGCGGCCGCTGGCGCCCCTTTGCATGTCTGGATTGGGCAGCGGCTCGGGCGGGGTGGCCGGTTGCCGGTGCCGCACTTCAATGTCCTCAACGGCGGCCAGCACGCGGCGAACCCGCTGGAGTTCCAGGAATTCATGATCGCACCCGCCGGGGCGCCGTCCTTCGCCGACGGCCTGCGCTGGGGTTCGGATGTCTACCACGCCCTCGCGAAGCGGCTGAAGCAGCAGGGACTGGCGACCGGTCTGGGTGACGAAGGCGGCTATGCCCCGGCCATTGCCCGGCCCGAGGAAGCGCTGGATCTGATCGTGGCCGCGATCGAGGACGCCGGATACACCCCGGGCCGGCACGGCATCGCGATCGCCCTGGACCCGGCCGCGAACTCCTTCTACACCGAGGGAACCTATACCGTCGCAGGCCGCGCCCACAGCACTGACCAGATGATCCACTACTACGAGAAACTCATCGCTGATTACCCGATCTGGAGCCTGGAGGACCCTCTGGCTGAAGAAGACACCGACGGGTGGCCCGCGCTCACCGCAGCCCTTGGGAATCGGGTGCAGGTGGTTGGTGATGACCTGTTCGTCACCTCAGCGGACCGTGTCCGGGACGGAATCAATACCGCTTCCGCGACCGCGGTGCTGATCAAACCCAATCAGGCCGGCACCGTGAGCGAAACCTTCGACACCCTCACCGCCGCGGCCGAGGGCGGCTTCGGTGCCATGGTCTCGCACCGGTCCGGGGAAACCGACGATACCTTTGTGGCTGACCTTGTCGTCGGAGCAGGGTGTGGGCAGCTGAAATCCGGGGCACCGGCCCGCGGGGAACGCGTCGCAAAATACAACCGCCTCCTGGAGATCCAGGACGAAAACCCGGACCTGCCCTACGGACCCACCGGAACCCACCTGAACGACCAATAGCCCCCGCGACAGGAGACCTTATGAACGAGCCTGCGAAGGACACCCACCCCGCCGGGCCCGCCTACGTGCCCAGGAAAATCAGCGGACCGGTACTGATGGGAGTGGTCCCCGGCCAGCCGCTGGCTGTGGCACACCGTGCCGCGGAACTTGCCTACAGCCTGGGGGTGAAACTGATCTGCGCCTACGTAGACATCACCTCCTACCTCGCCGAGGAACCCGACGGCCGGGCCGAGGCGCTGCCGATAGACCCTGACGGCATCGATGACGACATCGAAGGCATCAGCGCAGGGATCTCCGAACACCTCGCCGACGCCCTCCAGGATGCAGGCATTGACTGGTCCTTCGTGACCCTGGCCGGGGACCCGGCCAGGGCACTGGGACGCCTCGCTGAATCCACGGACGCGTCTGTCATCGTCGTCGGGACCCGGGAACGGGGGTTCGGCGCCCGCTTCGAGGAAATCCTCGTCGGCTCCGTCGCGGTCCATCTCACGCACCGCCAACACCGGCCCGTCCTTGTCGTCCCCCTCGCCCCACATACCAAGCACCATCCGAAGGACGGCCGCTGATGGAACCGCCCATTCCCGGGTCGGGAGCACCGTCCCGCACCTCCGGGGCAGCCGAAACGACGTCCGGGACGGACGAAGATTTGCTTCCTATCGACAGTGACGCCCCCGAGGTAACCGCGGGGGACATTGATCTTGATGCGGGGACCCTCGGGGAGGTCCGTGCTCACCGCCCGATCCACCTGCACCCGGGATTTGTCCTGGTCGTGATCGCCGGCGGCGTGTTCGGCGCCCTGGCCCGGTACGGGCTCAGTACCGTCCTGCCAGCACCGGGCGGGTGGCCGCTGCCCACCCTGGTGACCAACCTGGCCGGGGCCCTCCTGCTCGGTGGCCTGCTCGAAGCTCTGGTCCGGCGGGGCCCGGACGCCGGCAGGCGCAGGATCATCCGCCTGCTCGCCGGGACCGGGTTCATGGGCGCGTTCACCACCTACAGCACCCTGGCCCTGGAAACGAACACCCTCCTGGACGCCGGCAGGATCACCGACGGCCTGCTCTACCTCGCCACGACCCTGATCGTCGGAGCCGCGGCGACAGTGGCAGGAATCTGGTTGGCCGCAGGCCACCACACCCGGGCAACCACCCGGCAGGAGGGCGGCCGGTGAATCCACTGACCATCATCCTGCTTGGTCTGGCCGGCGGGCTCGGTGCCGGGACCCGCTTCGTCGTGGACGGGCTGGTCCGTTCCAAACTCCGCAGCGCCCTGCCGGTCGGGACCATCGCCATCAACATCACCGGGTCCTTCCTCCTGGGCCTGGTCGCGGGGGCGGTTATCTTCCATGCCGCACCCGTGGAGCTGCAGGCCATTGCCGGGACCGGGTTCCTGGGCGGCTACACCACGTTCAGCACCGCCAGTTTCGAAACCGTCCGGCTCATCCAGTCCGGCCGCACCGGCCTGGCCCTGGCCAACAGCATCGGTACCGCTGTCGCGGCGGTCGGCGCAGCAGCTGCAGGCTTCGCCATGGCCGGCCTGCTGTGAACCTGAACGCCGGAGGGGTATGCGGCCGGACTTCTTTAACCGGAAATCGTGGGAGGGCAAGGTGGGGTTTGATCTCATCGCCCGGCAGGTAAAAGTTCTGGCCGGTGCTGTGATCGCGATGGAGACCAGGCGCCAGATGGGGAGCAAGAAACTCCTGCCGCTCGACTACGGGTTTTTCGTGCCTGCGGCCGTGCCCTCCTGGCTGCGTGCAAACCTGCGGGCGATGACCACGTCAGTGGAGGAGTGGGAGAGGATGGACAGGACGATGACGAGGGCGACGAGGTGGTAGATCTGGTCAGCCAGTGCGATGCCTGATTCGAGGATGATCAGGCCGTAGACGACCGAGGCGAAGCCCTTCGGCCCGAACCACATCGCGGTGACTTGTTCGCCGAGACTGAGTTTGGCGCCGATGAAGGACACCAGCAGTGCAAGGGGCCTGGCGATGAGGAGGGCGAGCAGGGCGAAGATCCACCCGGCGAAGGGTATGTCGCCGAACAGGAAGGCCGGGGTGATGAGGGCGCCGAAGACCATAATGGCGGCCAGTTTGAGCAGCTCGGTGACGAGTTCGCCGAACTGTTCGAAGTCGTGTCTCAGTCCCTTGCCGAGCGTGGCGACGGTGATGCCCGCGGCGAAGGCGCCCAGGAAAAGGTTGGCGTGGGTTGCCTGGCAGATCGCCAGGACGAGGAGTCCGATGGAGACTGCCAGGAGGGGCTGCATTGACCGGATGGCCTGGAGGAAGGGCAGCCGTTCGAGTCCGAGCACGATGACCGGGACGATGACGCCGACGGCGATGCCGAGGACGATCTCGAGCAGGAGTTCCTCTCCGTGTGCGTTGCTGCCACCGGCGGCGGCGAGCAGGATCAGCACGATGGGCAGCGCCAGCCCGTCGTTGACGCCGGATTCGACGTTCAGCAGGTGCCTGAGCCGGGCGGGGACTTCTTCCCTGCCCACGATGGCGGCGGCGAAAACCGGGTCCGTGGGGGCGAGGATGGCGCCGAGGAGGAAGGACTCCAGCCAGGGCAGCCCGACGAGGTAGTGGGCGAACACCGCGGTCAGGGCCAGGGTCAGTGGCAGGCCGAGCAGCAAGGCCCGGCCGGGGAGCCGCCACGCAGTTCGCAGGTCCCGGAACCCGACGCGCATCCCGTCGGTGAAGAGGACCGAGAACAGCGCCAACTCGGCGAGTCCGCTCACGATCGGATCACCGGACGTGACCGTAATGAATCCGAAGGCTCCGGGCCCCAGGAGGAACCCGCCGACGAGGAAGAGCACGGCGGTGGACAGCACGGTCCTGTGGGCCCGTTCGGAGATCAGCACCCCGATGAGCAACAGGACCGCGAAGGACAACAGCAACGCAGTGGCCACGGATCCCTCCTATTGTCGGTTTCATCAACCCTCGCACAGTGCTGTCGATGGAGGCCGCGACGATAAGACAAATCCAGGCCAGGGTGTCTTACTCAGGAAGGCATCCACTGACGCGGAGCACTGTATTGGGTAGGACAAAAGACCTGTCGCATCTGGGCGTGTTGAGCGAGAATTGAGGTGGTGATGGGGCTCGCCGCGAACTGCATCAAGGTGATGCTGATGGCCTCTACGTGATCAATGCTCGATGATTGCGGGAGGTGGAGGCATTGTCCAAGCTTGTGGTCCATGTGTCATCAACGGTCGGCTCAACCATGCATGAGGACACCGGCCCCGCCGGGGTCAACGGCGGACGGACCGATCTGCGCACCGGGTGGCCTGTGGGGTGGGGTCGGGTAGAGAAGACACTGACTCCCGACGGCCGGGAAGCAGAGGCGCTGGTCCTGATGCGCGAGCCGGCCCTTCCCGGGGTCGACGTCACGGCCCGGCCTGTCGCGGTACTGCATCTGGGAGGCGATGAGCCCGGGGACGAGATTCTGTGCGTGGCTGAAGAACAGTGCTTTTCCGCCCTGACCGACAGGAAGGATCTGCCGCACTGGCACGCGGATCCGGATGCCTGGGCATCGGTGCTGGACCGGATGCTGCCCGGTCATGCCCATCAGGTGGTGGGCTGCAGCTCCGCGGTCGAGGCGGACCACCTCGTCGATGAGGTATACCGGGCTTACCTGCGCTCGACCGGTTGCCCGGAGTGAGTGGCCAGGGCAGGCGCTGAGATGACTTCGTCGTTTGAATCCCCGGTCTCCGCGGTGGACCTGACTCGGTTCGGCCGCGCGTTCTGGCTTCCCCCGTTCGGGGAAGGCAATGGCCTGGACGCCCTCTTTTGGGCCTGCCTGGCAGAACTCCCGCGCCGGACGGTCCGCCGCGCCTTGGAGGCCCTCCGCGACGAGGACATCCCCGGCTGGGCGGCGCCCTTGAAAAAACCAAAGGTTCTCCCACGGGTCAAGGACGGCGATGAGCCGTATCAGCTGTGGGTCGCGACCGTGCGATACAACGGCGCCGAAGATGTCCTCATCCGCGTCCTGAATGAAGAGCGCTGATTACCATGCCCTCTCCGGAAACTGCCGCTTCGATGAGGGAAGGAGCCCAGCTCTCAAGCCAAGCACTGCCTTGCTTGGAAACCGTGGAGGTTCCGTTGCACGTCAACGTCGACGTGCGCGGTTTGGGGCAGAGCCCGATGCAGGCCCTGAGGGTGCTGCTGGTCGCCGATGTGCTTCGACGCCTGGCCGAGGAGCTGCACGGTGTGCCCGTCGTGCTGGCCGTCCTGGACGACGGGAAGGGAACGCCAACGAGCCAAGCTTCCTGGACCAAGACATTCCGCATCCAGGAGCCTTCCCTGCGCGGCCGCTCCGAGTCAGAGGTGCTGGCGTTTTTCGGCGGCCCGGCTGCTGCCGCTTTCAAGACTGCAACCCCGGCAGGTGCGATCAGCGCTGTTCCGGGAGCAGGGAAGGTTCTGGAGATCGGGCCGGTGCAGGCTCCTGTTCCCGCCGATGTCCCACCTCTGACATCAGGCCTGCTCGGCAACCATGACCCGCTCGCGCTGCGCCTCTGCCTTCTCCGGTTCCCCTACGCCGGCCCGGCCGTCCTGTCACGGGCCAGGCTGCACCGCGCGGAGGAAACCCTGCAACGGTGGCGGTTCAAGGTCGCCAACTGGAAGGACATGCCGGTCGCTCATGCCGTCCCCGACGTTCTCGCCGCAGCCGACGGTGCTCTCACCACCGCCCTGGACACGGCCTCGGTGCTGACGCTGCTTCACCGGCTCGAAACGGACCAAAGCCAGGCCTCGGGCAGTAAGTTCGCAACCTTTACACGATTGGACCGTGTGCTCGGGCTGGACCTGCTCCGGATGGTCGGCAAGATCCGCTGGTAAACCAAACCCGTTCCGACTCTGCTGATAGGACCGCAACGTGTGTTTCCCGCTCCTCACCAAGTTCACCAGAGCCCGGCTGGACAGCACCTTCAAATGGATCGACGTGTTCGGGGTATCGCTGCTGGCCGGCGTCGGATTCACCGTCTCGCTGCTCGTGGCCGAACTGAGTTTCGGCCACGGAAGCCTGCACGATGACCACGCGAAGGTGGGTATCCTCGCAGCGTCCGTGCTGGCCGCTCTGCTGGCCGTTGCCGTGTTGCGGACCAGAAACCGGCAGTGCCGGCAGGCCCACGAAGCGGAGATGATCGATTCAGACCACGACGGCATCCCCGACGCCTACGAACCCCGGAATTCCTCCTGACCATTTCCATGAGTGCCATCCCGCGGACGATCGTTCAGCGAAGCTGCAAGGAATGTGACAGCCGGGACGGACCGGCCCGGCAGCCACTCCGCCGTTGCCACGACCCTGACGACAAAGCACCTCCCGGTTTCCCGGAAGGTGCCTTGGTCGTGGGTTCCTGAGCGAACCTGTCAGTGGCCTGCGCCGAGTTTGCCTCCGAGGCGTTCGCGCATCAGGACGCTGGCGTCGTTGAGCCCGACGATCTTCACGTCTTTGCCGTGGTGGTGGTACTTCTCGGTGATCGCGTCCAGCGCGGCGATGGTAGAGGCGTCCCAGAGGTGGGAGGCGTGCATATCGATGACCACGTGCTCGGGATCCCGGGCGTATTCGAACTGGGTGTAGAGGTCGTTGGAAGAGGCGAAGAACAGTTCGCCGTCCACGACGTAGGTGGCGGTTTCGTGGCCGCCGATGGTTTTGACGGTGCGTTCGACGGTGACGAAGTGCGCGACGCGGCGCGCGAACATGACCATGGCCACGAGCACGCCGACGCCGACGCCGATGGCCAGGTTGTGGGTGGCGACGGTGACGATGACGGTGGCGAGCATGACGATGGTTTCGCTCTTGGGCATCATCTTCAGGGTTCGGGGGTGGATGCTGTGCCAGTCGAAGGTGGCTACGGAAACGAAGATCATCACGGCCACGAGAGCGGCCATGGGGATGACGGAGACGATGCCGCCCAGGGCTACGACGAGGATGAGCAGGAAGACGCCGGCGAGGAAGGTGGAGATCCTGGTGCGGGCGCCGGAGGCTTTGACGTTGATCATGGTCTGGCCGATCATTGCGCAGCCACCCATGCCGCCGGTGAATCCGGTGACGATGTTCGCCACGCCCTGGCCCCAGGCCTCGCGGGTCTTATGGGAGCGGGTGTCGGTGACGTCGTCGACGAGCTTGGCCGTCATGAGGGACTCGAGCAGGCCGACGAAGGCCATGGCGAGGGCGAACGGGAAGATGATCTGCAGCGTCTCCAGGCTGAAGGGCACGTTCGGGATGAACAGCGTCGGCAGGGAATCGGGCAGGTCGCCCTTGTCACCCACGGTCGGAACTGCGACGGCCGCAAGAACGGTGATCAGGGTCAGGACCACGATGGCTACCAGCGGGGCCGGGACGGCCTTGGTGAGCTTGGGCAGGCCGAAGACAATGACCAGGCCCAGAGCCACGAGGGGGTAGACCAGCCAGGGAACGCCGAGGAGTTCGGGGACCTGGGACATGAAGATCAGGATGGCCAGGGCGTTGACGAAGCCCACCATGACCGAGCGGGGTATGAAGCGCATGAGCTTCGCGACGCCGGAAAGGCCCAGGATGACCTGGAAGATGCCGGCGAGGATGACGGCGGCGACGAAGTAGTCCACGCCGTGGGACTTCACCAGCGGCGCGATCACGAGGGCGATCGCACCGGTGGCCGCGGAGATCATGGCCGGACGTCCGCCCACGAAGGCGATGGTGACGGCCATGGTGAAGGAGGCGAAGAGCCCGATCCGCGGGTCGACGCCGGCGATGATCGAGAACGCGATGGCTTCCGGGATCAGGGCCAGTGCGACGACGAGTCCGGCGAGGACCTCGGTCTTGAGCCGGCGCGGTGACATCAGGGTTCCCCGCACGGATTGCAGCTGTTCAGGTGTGAACGCCGGGGGGTGTTCGGCTTTGGTGACGGCCATTTCTGGCTCCGTTCATGGTCAAGAAGACGCGCGTCTGCGGCTTCGTTTTGCTAATGAATGAGGGGGCGCAGCGCCGCGCCGGGAAGAGGGGGAATTAGGCTTGAAGGTCTCACCCCACTACCCAAACACTACCCTAACGTGATGGTAGAGTTTAAATCCGAACAGGACGGAGGCGCTGATGACGGCTAAGGCCAGCAGCACCAACACCATGCACATCGGTGAACTGGCAGAACGGACAGGCCTGTCCCTGAGGACAATCCGCCACTACGACGATGTGGGGCTTCTCCCTGCAACGGCGCGGACCGAGGGCGGCTTCAGGGTGTTCTCCGAGGATGACTTCGAACGCCTCATGGTCATCAAGCAGATGAAGCCCCTGGGGTTCTCGCTGGAGGAAATGGCCGAAATTCTTGGCCTCCTCGCCGCCCCGGACGACACCGCACCTGATGGATCCAAGAAGCTCGCGGACTTCCTGGAAAGAGCTGTCCACCAGCGGGCCAAAATGGCCCGGAACCTGGCCCAGGCCGATGAGTTCATCCAGAGGCTCGGCGGGTAGCGTCGGCCAAGCGCTGACAGCTGATCTCACCCCGGCATGGAGCGGCGGAGCGGTGGAGGGAAGGCCCGAACTCGGCGAGAATCCCTGACTCTGGTCTTCCTTGCCGGCCCCATCATCGGTGTCCTGGGCGGCATGATCGGTCTGGGCGGTGCCGAGTTCCGTCTGCCTCTGCTCATCGGGGTCTTCGGCTTCGCCGCGTTACAGGCCATCATCATGAACAAGGCCATGAGCCTGGTCGTCGTCATCACAGCCCCGCCTGCCCGCCTCTTCGGCGTCCCCCTTGCAGAGTTATCGCCCTACTGGTTCATCGTCGTGAACCTTTTGGCGGGCAGCCTTATCGGCGCCTGGATTGGAGCCCACTGGGCGACACGGCTCAAGTCCAAAACGCTCTACCGGGTCATCGCGGTCCTGCTCGTCCTGATCGCCGTGCTGCTGTTTGTCACCCATTTCTTCGCTGTGGACCCGCTCAACATTCCCGCCGGTCCACGGACGGTGCTTGGAGTCGTCGCCGGCATCGTCATCGGTGTCGTGGCTGCCGTGATGGGTATCGCCGGCGGGGAGCTGCTTATCCCCACGATCGTCCTGCTCTACGGCACCGACATCAAGATCGCAGGGAGCCTATCCTTGGCGGTGTCGCTTCCCACCATGCCCGTGGCGTTCGCCCGCTTCAGCAGAGACAAAAGCTTCGCCGTTCTCGGACAAAACAAGCCGTTCCTGGTCGCCATGACGCTGGCTCCATCACGGGAACCGTGATCGGCGGGCTCCTGCTGGGCGTTGTTCCCAGCCTGGTCCTCATTCCCCTGCTCGTCCTGCTGCTGCTGCTGTCTTCGATCAAAGTCTGGAACCACAGCTAGCAACCGTTTCAAAGACCCTAAAGAACGTGCCGGCTGGGGCCAAAAATAACCGTCCTGCCGGGGCCAACAAAGGTTGACATAGCGACCCGGTTATTGCCCGGCACAGGCCGGGGTTGGACGCGCCGGGTTGCTGCCCTTTGGTTTATGGCTCACGCCTGGTACCGCGGGCCATCGTGGACTCGGTCATCTTCCCGGGCTGCCGGGAACATGCGGCGTCCGTGGCGGCCCTGGGTGCCTGCACGAGCACGGCCAGCGGGGTTCGGGTCAGGCGCAGCAGCAGCCGCGACACCGGCCGGTGAAGTATCCACTGGAGGACGAGGGCGATGAGCGCTCCTGCGGCAAGACCTGCCATGGTGTCCGTCGGGTAGTGCATGCCCGTATACACGCGGCCGAAAGCCAGGGCCGCGGCCGCAATTACCGCCACGATCCCCAGTCTCCTGCTGACAAAGAACAGTCCTGCCATGAATGCTCCGGCCATGATGCAGTGGTCACTGGGCATCGAGAAGTCCTGGCCACATGGCAGCAACGCCAGGGCCCCGGCAACGGCATGGCACGGCCGGACACGACCGACCACCGGGGAAAGCAGCTGCTGGTTCAGGACCACTGCGGCCACTACGGCCACCCCGGTCAGCAGAGCCGAGGCTGAGCGTGCAGGAGCATCTGGCTGCAGCCGCCCCCTCAGCCAGCCGATGACGAGCAGCACCGACAGCAGCACCAGGCCGCCCCACAGGGCATAGGAGGCCATAAAGCCATGGAGCCACGGCGTCTGCCGGGCCAGCAAGTTTAGGGCCAGGTACCAGTCACGATCCATTAAGTTCTCCTCCCGGGCCGCGGCACGGCCCCATGAGTTGTGTGATGTCTACAATCGGCCTGTTTGGAAGTGGCCCGTGGCGCCCGGCGGCGTTGCTTGACCAGGCGTTGCTGGTAATGGACTCCACCCCGGGGTACGTGTGGGGGCCGGGCGTACAAGGGCGGGCCAAGGGAAATCCTGGGACAGGACGGGGCCTTCGCGCGGGCGGTCCCGGGCGCCGGGCATAGGTCACCTACCTTCGGTCTCAAAGGCAGGAACCATCAGCCATGCGGCGGTTCGAGCTGTCCAGCTCAGGCGGGATCCATCGCCGTGGCAACTTTACCTTGCCTGGCTGGTCTTCGGTTTCCCTGCCGGGGCCGCGGTCAGTGCTTGTGAACCCTGGAGGCGGGGCCAGGGGCTGTCGGCTGCCCCCCTGTCTGTGTTCGGTCCTGCCCCCGGTGCTACCGTATCGTTCCCGGGACAGGTAAAATAGTGTTCAGGCGGTGGATCCCGCCAGGACCGGAAAGGTTACCGGTCCAAACAGCCTCACGGCCTATGGTTCCTGTCCGAAACTGACGGCGGACGGAGCCCTGACATGCCAGTCTTTAACCAGGCATTTCCCACACCCGGAATCCATCATGGTGCCGCATTGGCGCCGGGCTGCCTTGCGGCAACCGCCAGGACCGGTGGTGCGCCATGGCAGTGAGTGTTCTTGGGGCGGTGCCAGCCACAGAAGGTCCTCTGTTCCGGGAGACCCTGAAGGATCTGCAGCTCGATGCCATCATCGGGACGGTGACCTCCGGCCGCGCCGGGTATGACCTCGTCCCCTTCTTCCATGCCCCATGCCAGGACCCGGACACGGTAAGGTTCCGGCACGAGGTGTTCGCTGATCTGGAAAACCCGTCCTGCCTGGCATCGATCGAAGATTTCAGCCGCAGGATGCAAGTGGTCCGCGAGCAGCTGGGCCAGGCGGGGAAGCTCCATTACAAGCTGCAAAAACAGGCCCTGATCCTCGCTGCAGCACAAACGTATTGCTCTGCCGTTGTTGCGCTGTGTGAGGAGCTGACCGCCGCAGGTGTGCGCTCGTCCGGGCTGAGGGCGTTCACGGCGTTCCTGGACACCTACGTTTCGTCCGGTTTCTTTTCCGGGCTCCGAACGGACGCGGACGGAATACGGGCTGATCTTGACGCGGTCTCCTACAAAATTCGTATCGATGGAGGACATGTCAGCGTCAGCCCCTACCGGGGGGAGGTGGACTACACCGCCGAAGTGGAGGCAACGTTCGCCAGGTTCCGGCAAGGGGCAGTGAAGGACTACAGCAGCAAGCTCCCGACCTCGGTCGAGATCGACCATGTCGAAGCGCAGGTGCTTGACCGTGTGGCGGTCCTTTTCGCCGACACCTTCACCCGGCTCAAGGACTTTTGTGCCCGGCACGCATCGTTCCAGAACCCTGTCATTGCCCGGTTCGACCGGGAAATCCAGTTCTACACCTCCTACCTGCGGCACATCCGCCCCCTGAAAGAAGCAGGCCTGCGCTTTTGCTACCCGCAGGTCTCCGCCACCTCCAAGCAGACCAGCGCCGCGGACACGTTCGACCTGGCACTGGCCGTGAAACTCGTCCGCGACAAGGCGCCGGTGGTCACCAATGATCTTGAGCTGACAGGGGCTGAACGGATCCTCATTGTCTCCGGCCCGAACCAGGGCGGGAAGACCACCTTCGCCCGGACCGTCGGCCAGCTGCATTACCTCGCCGCCCTCGGCCTGCCCGTTCCGGGCACCCGGGCCAGGCTGTTCCTTCCGGACGGGATTTACACGCATTTCGAGCGTGAAGAAAACCGGATGGACCTGCGGGGCAAACTCGAAGATGACCTGGTCAGGGTCCAGCGGATCCTCGCCCAGGCGACACCGCGCAGCGTCATCGTTCTCAACGAAATTTTCACCTCCACGACCTTGAACGACGCCATCTACCTGGGCCGGGAAGTGTTGGAACGTGTCGTTGCTTTGGACCTGATCTGCGTATGTGTGACGTTCGTCGAGGAGCTGGCCTCGGTCAGCACCACCACGGTGAGCATGGTCAGCACCGTCATGCCCGAGGATCCCTCGGTCCGGACGTTCAAAATTGTCCGGCGCCGGGCCGACGGCCGCGCCTACGCCAAGGTCCTGGCCCGCAAATACGGCCTGAACTATGACGCGCTCAAGGAACGGATCCACTCATGAAGGCATTCCTGCTCTACCGCGACAGCGACCCCGCACAAGCCGACCTGCCACTGCCACCGAACGCCCCCGAGCTCATCAACGATCTGGCCCTTAACCCGGTTATCGAGGCCATGGCCGACGGCGATGAATTCCTCCGCGACGTTGCCCTGCGGACGGTTATGGCAAGCATGAGCGCGCCCGATGACATTATCTACCGTCAGCAAATCCTCGTGGACTGCCTTGAACACCCCGGCACGGTCCGGAAACTCTACGGGCTGGCCGTGGAAGCGGTCGAGGCCGAAAAGAAGATTTACCGCAGCATTTTCAACAACTACCCCGAGGCCGTGCTGGGCCGGTCCATCGAATCACTGAACGCCCTGATGGCCGTTTTGCGTCACCTGCGCCGGCTGGCCGCCGACGCCCTCCAGGACTTCACGTCTCCCGGCATGCGTCGTTTCTTCACCATGATCACCGATGAACTCAGCGACGAGTATTTCGACGCCGTCGACATCCACCTCAGGCGCCTGAAATTCCGCGGGGGCGTGGAGATCAGTGCAGGTCTCGGAACGGCCAATGAGGGCGCCGGGTACAGGCTGCGCAGATCCGCGGCGATTCCAGGCGGCCGGCTCGAACGGCTCCTGCGCCAGTGGTTCGTCCCGGACCGGTCAGCCCTGTCCTTCCAGATCCCCGACCGCGACGAGGGCGGTTACCGCGCCCTGTCAACGCTGCGGGACCGCGGCCTAAACCTTGCCGCGAACGCCCTGGCCCAGGCCGATGACCACATCGTGGATTTCTTCAAAGCACTGCGGAACGAACTGGGCTTCTATGTCGCCTGCCTGAATCTGCGCGAACGGCTCGAAGCAGCCGGGGCGCCTCTGTGCCTGCCCAAACCAGAAGCGTACGAGGCCGGGACGGGGCCCGTGTGTTCGGCCCGTGAGCTCGGGGACCCCTCCCTGGCCCTGGCCGGGACCACCGTCACCGGCAACGACCTCCCCGCCGACGGGAAAACGATGGTGATCATCACCGGCGCGAACCAGGGCGGAAAATCGACCTTCCTGCGCGCGGTCGGGCTGGCGCAGCTGATGATGCAGGCCGGGATGTTCGTTTGTGCCGACTACTTCAGCTCCACCCCCTGCGACGGCCTGCACACACACTTCAAACGGGAAGAGGACGCCAGCCTCACCAGCGGAAAGCTCGAGGAGGAGCTGGCCCGCATGAACACCATCACCGACAGGCTCACCAGCTCCTCCATCGTCCTGTTCAACGAATCGTTCGCGGCCACCAACGAACGTGAAGGCTCCGACATCGCCCGGGACGTGATCCTTGCCCTGACCGAGCGCGGAGTCCGGGTCTTCTTTGTCACCCACCTGTTCGACCTCGCCCACTCGCTATTCACCCAGGGCCTGCCCGATGCCCTGTTCCTGCAGGCCGAACGGCGTGAAGACGGCCAACGCACCTACAAATTGCAGCAGGGCGAACCAACAGCGACCAGTTACGGCAAGGACCTGTACCTGCGCATCTTCGCCAATCAGCACGGACCCGCAGCCCCCGGCACGGCCGAGGAACGACGGGCTGCCGATCCGCCGCCAATCACGACAGGCACCCAACGGACCCTCTAGAAACCGCCCCGCCGTCCCTGCTGAACATCACGGGAGGAGACCCGGGCCGGCCCCCGGGCCTTGTTGACTCCTTGCCCTGGCGGCCTTGTACTCGTGGAAGTGCCGGACGGAGGATCAATCCGCCGGCGGCCGCCGGACACCGCCGGCGAAGATGAGCACGGCCCACACACCGTACTTGGGATGGAAACTTGCCCTGGCGGCGGTGCCCTCATTCCACAGCCGGTCCGCTTCCCGGAAGGCCGCCCGGCGAGCAGCCGGACCCGTGCCATACGGGATGATCCGCTCGATCGCCACCGGGCGCCGCCGGTTCATCTCACCCTCCGGCTGATCGCTCATCACGTCGGATGGCAGCATGTGCCGGCGGGCTGTGTGCTCATGCCATCAATCCTCTCGCTCTGAAGGCCCTTGAGTTACTCCATCGAGCCGTTTCGCGCACCAAGTCCGAACGTCCAGCCTGGCCCGGAAGGCGTGGTGAGTCTACGCGGGCCACCTTTCCCTGCGACCGGCGCAGGGCCCGCGGCAACGCTGGAAAACATCGCCGTCCCTTGCTTCTGCTGGGGCTAATGTGATTGATTACTGGGGAAACGGTGATGGATCTCGCCGGGACAGGAAATTCTCCCTGTCCGAACCGCCGAGCCGGCTGATAGTTCCTGTCTGGTGATGTATGCCTGGACAGGAGAGCCATGAGAACTTTCGGCCCAAAACCCCCGCCGCAGACGCCCCTTGGCACGGCAGCATCTTCACCTCAGAACCCTGACGGAATCCACCCAGGAACATGCCGGGGACGGCGGACGGAACACCATGACTGATTTCAATTCCCTCTACAGCTGCGGGGACTACCAGCACGGCCTCGTGACCGGTGTGATCGACATCCCCATGGGGTCGAGCCACAAAATCGAATGGGACAGAACAACCGGAGCATTCCGTCTGGACCGGGTGGACCCCATGATTTTTGCCAAGCCTGTGAACTACGGCTTCATCCCGCAAACGCTGGACGAAGACGGTGACGAACTGGACATCCTCTGCGTGACCCGCGAGCCGCTGCCCACCGGACTGGTCATCTCCGGCCGCATCCTGGGTTTACTGGACTTTCGCGACGGGGACGACCCCGACTACAAAATCGTCATTGTCCCCGCCGATGACAGGGACGCCGGGGACAGAATCCGGTCCCTCGAAGACCTGGGCACTCGGTGGCAGGAACAGATCCGGCACCACTTCGACCACTACAAAGACCTCCACCAAGGATCACCAACGCAGGTTTTGGGCTGGGGTTCGATCCAGGATGCCATCACGATCGTCGACGCCTGCAGCAAACGCTGGCAGGAACACCAGACACCAGGATCGGGCTAAGGCGCAGAACCCCGACATCCCCTTCGCCACGACCAGAGGAGACCCATGGAACATTCCACCGCGCCGGCCATCGCAGCTCCGGTAATGATGCTGGTCGTGGGTGCCGGTGCGCTGGCCGGGTCACTGATCAGGACACTGCTTCAACGCCTGCTCGGCGATACCCGGACCAGGAAAATCTGGGCAGCTGAAACCGGGACCGCCCTGGTGCTGGGCCTCATCACCGGAGCCATCGTTGCAGCAGCCGGCCCAGGACCACTTTCCGCCCTTGGCCTGGGCGCAGCATCAGGACTGTGCACCTATGCCGGAACCTGCTTCGCGCTCTCCGTCCAGGCAGAGGGACACGGAGGCTTCACCGTCCCGGCCACCCACCTAGCCGTCGCGCTGCTGGCTTCCATAGTCGGCACGGCCGCAGCGGTCACCTCCTCAGCCTTCATCTCGTGACCGAAAAATTAATGACGGAGGTGCCCGGACGCCATTGCAGCCACAGGAGAATCATGAAGACACTGAGCCAGCCCGACGAGCGTTGGCGGCGCCATGGCTGAGAGCACCCCCCAAACCGGCGGGACGGACCCGGAACAGATCAGCAACCGGGCCGGTGATCCTGTGCAGGAACCGGATACGGACCGCACCTGGCTGAACAAAGGCATCATCGGCGTCGGAAGTGCATCGTTTTTCAGCGACTCCGGCCACGAACTGGTCACCTCGCTGCTCCCTTCGTTCCTGACCTCAACCCTGCACGCGGGTCCGGCCGCGCTGGGAGCCATCGAGGGAGTCTCGGACGCGCTGGTCGGGCTGAGCAAACTGGCCGGCGGCCCCTTATCCAACGAGCCCTCACGCCGCGCGAAGATCGCCTCCGGCGGTTACCTCCTCACCGCCGTAGCAACCGCCCTGATCGGCATCTGCACCATGGTGTGGCAAGTGGGCATCCTGCGCGGCATAGCCTGGGCTTCCCGCGGCGTCCGTTCCCCGGCCCGGGACACCCTTCTCGTCTCCATCACCCCGCGCGCAGCATACGGACGGGCCGCCGGTCTCGAACGGGCCGGCGACAACGCCGGCGCGATCGCCGGCCCCCTGCTCGCCGGAACCCTCGTAGGACTCATAGGTATCCGCGAAGCGATCCTGCTGTCCTTCATCCCCAGCATCTTCGCCGCCGTCGCGATCACCATAGCAGCCCGGCACGCCAGGAACATCCTCTCCACACCAACCGGGCGGCAGAAACTCAGCTTCAACCTCGGCGAACTGCGCCGCAGCGGCGTGGCCAAGGCACTAATACCGGTATCGTTCTTCGAACTGGGGAACCTGGCCACCACACTGCTGATCCTTCGCGCCACGGAACTGCTCACCACCGAAGGGCGCGAACCCGCAGCGGCAGCATCCCTCGCGATCTTCTTCTACGCCGCCCACAACGGCGCCGCGACCATCGCGTCCCTCGCTGGCGGTCACCTTGCCGACCACGCCGGCCCCCGGCCCGTCTTCGCCGCCGGCGGCACCGCCTACCTCGGCGCTTACCTGCTGTTCGGTTTCGGGCCACCCGGCTGGGCGCCAGTCCTGGCAGGATTCCTGCTCGCCGGAATCGGCATCGGCTTTGCCGAGACAGCAGAAGCAACAACCGTCGCGCTGTCCCTGCCGGACCGCCTGCGAGGTAACGGCTACGGGATTCTCGGCTTGATCCAATCCGCCGGAGACCTCGGTGCCACCGTCACAGCAGGGATCCTCTGGGCAGCCTTCTCCCCAACAGTCGCGTTCACCTATGCCGCCGCTTGGATGCTCGCCTCAGTCATCTCCTCATCAGCTCTGCACACCCGCCCCGCAAATGACTAAGTCAGGCTGGGTTAAACAGTCAGCTCCACGCGGCGCACCACTCGGATCGACCATGCTCCGGATTTCTCACTTACTGAGCAGGTCGTCCTCGCCGTGCGATGGCATGCAAGTAGAACGCCGGCACCTGAGCCCATCCGGGCCACAGCGTCCTGCCCAGCCGGCCAACCTCTTCAGGCCCTTCCGGCAGGCCCTTGAACAACTGCTCATTCACTTTCTGCATGCCACGCTTGCTGGTCCACCCATGGGTATGCTGAAAGGCGTCGATGACGTCCTGGTACACCAAGGTAAGTGACGCCCAAAGCAACCTGATCATCGTGGTCGGCCCGCTGGCGTTACAGCCAGGCGGAGCCCGGCCGGGGGCATCCTGACGGTCTCAGATCGAGAGTCGTCAAAGCCGAGTGACACCAAGGAGAAGCATCCATGAACAAGAACGAGCTGGCCCAGTTGGGCCTCGACACGGATGGCCTTACGCCGGACGCCGACTACGTCCCGAACCCCTTCACCGCCGATGACGGTGTGCACGTCGATCTCGTGTGCCGCGCGTACCTGCAGCTCGAGCAGATCAACGCGCTGGGCGGTATCAGCCTGCTCGGCGGCTCGCGCGAGCGGCTGGAGGACATTTATGGCGGACTTGAGGACGGCATGGACCTGATGACGGCGGTGGCGCGCTTCGGCGACGATGAGCAGCAGCAGCGCGCCCAGCAGCTCATCGCGGCAGGGAAGATCAGCGGCTCCTGACAGGCCTCAACGGAACCCCGACAGCCCAGGCTGTCGGGGTTCTTTCTTTTCGTTATGCAGACCGAGCTGGCGCGAACCCCTGGGTTTGCCGGTGCCCGGCGTACACCGCGCGGACATCAACTGAACCAGGCGAGCGCCGATCAGCGGGCTCACGCTGGTGGTCGACTCTCTGATACGTGTCTCGCTCGTCTCGTCTGAGACGTGATTCCTAGTGCACTCGATGATGAACCATCATGCAGTGATCACACTATCTGGTGACGGGTTGTGCTAGAACTGCATTAGGTCACCTGTAACATGTTAATGCCCTCTTCGCCGGGTCTATGTCCTTAACCATGCATGCGTGAAGGCGCGAGCGGTGGCTGAATTGCAGTCAAAACGTGCTCGTGACTTTCATCGCGGATGCAGCGCCTGCACGAGCCCGGCCGAGCTGCTGCCCTCGCCTGGGCGGCGGTCTCCGGCAAGACGGTCAGATCTAGTGAGATGGGTCCTGATCAGTCACGGAGGGGTTCATTGGTCATATGAGGCAACGTTCTCGGACCCACCCCTATTGCTAACAGTGTCTGGTCTTCAGATGGTACTGAACTCCATCAGCCCTGGGCCTCGGCACATTCTTTCGCACGCCTGCATCGACCCCGCCAGGACGACCGGGCCAACGGTAAGAAGGATGGTAGGCATGAGTTAGCAGCTTGCGCCACGGGTGCCAGGGGTAAGGCGGAAGTGGTCCATGGGTGGGCTGTGCGCTCCAAAGGGGAGAACGTCTTCGCCCCCATGTGTCAGATTGCATTCCAGGACCCACTCGTGTCCTTGTCAGGAAGGAAAGAAGAGGACTCTATTGTGACAGGACCCGGATGGGGCGCTGACGTCACGTTGGGTGTACCAATCTGATAGTGGTTGAACTGCCATCCATTCGGGGCTTCGAGACCGGTCCTGCTAGGTCCGCTGCCTCAAGTGAGGCGTGGGCCGCTCCGGAAGCCCTCCGAGCTGCGCCCGGGGCTACCCCAGGACCTCCAACTCCTGGAGCTTTCCAAGCGCCACGCCCGCCATAAATTGTGTCTGGTCGACGAGGACACTGTCGTCAAACACTGCCCTGGGCGAGTGCATGGGGGCCCACTCCATGGGGTCGATATCTGGAGACCCAGCTCCGAGGTGCCCGTACGCTCCTGGGACCTCCACGAGGACACGGGAGAAATCGTCAGAGCCGGTCCTGGGGGACGGGCTGGGCACGAACCGGTGCTCTCCGAAGAACGTCCGTGCGGTCCTGCCCCAGAGTTCGGCGTCACTTTCGTGATTGACGGTGGCCGGCATAACCGGAGTGAACGTTGCCTCGGCTGTCAGTTGATGAGCAGTCGCCAGTTGCCGGATGAGATCCGGCAACTCCTGTGCGAGCCGCGCTTCGACACCGGGGCTGAAAGACCTGACGCTGGCCCTGAATTCCGCCGAATCAGGTATGACATTAGAGGCGGAACCGCCATGGAATTGGCCCACGGACAGTACCACGGGATCAAAAACGTTGAATCGCCGGGTGATGTACGTTTGGAGCGCGCCAAGCATTTCAGCAGCTACCTGTATGGGATCCAGAGCTTGGAAGGGGCGTGAACCGTGCCCGCCACGCCCGATAACCTTGACGGACAGATCTCCGAAGGCAGCCATGTAGGAGCCGGCACGGGTCGTGAACACGCCTGACGGGATGTCCGAAACGACATGCAAGGCGTAGGCAGCATCCGGTCGCCTGCCGGCTGCGTTAAGAACGCCTTCCTCCAGCATGATGCGGGCCCCCTCATGTCCTTCCTCCCCCGGTTGGAACATGAAGATGACGTCACCGGTCAGGCTGTCACGTACGGACGAAAGCAACCGGGCGGCACCAATCAGGCCCGCTGTATGCAGGTCATGACCGCAGGCATGCATCGCTCCATTAGTCGAGGCAAAGGGTATTCCCGTCTTTTCTGCCACAGGAAGGGCATCCATGTCACCTCTGAGCAGTACAGTGGGACGGCTCCCGACGGGGGCCTGGGTGGCCCCGCCGCGTAGTACCGCAACCACGGACGAGGCTGCTTTTCCCAGGCTTATTTCGAGGTCGAGTCCCTTGAGTGCCTCAAGGACCCGGGCCTGGGTGCGGGGCAGATACAGGCCGACTTCAGGATCGGCGTGCATTTCCCTACGGAAATCGACCAGGTCGCTTCCATAGGCCGGGATCGCCGCTGTGGCGTCCTCAAGGAAACTCAGCGGTGAAAACCGCACCGTATCTGTCGTTGAAGTATCTGTCATTGAAGGACTTTCTCGTCTCATGTTGCCAGGCTCTGGCCTGCTGCTTTCCCGAGAGGACGCGGACCCCCGTCTTAGCCACGCGTCACGTTCCCGGACTGTTTGTCGCAGGCCCCCACGGGGCCTGGCCTACGCTTGTTGGGGTCGGATATGGCGCCTAGAGCGGGGAATCCGTCCTGTCCACGCCAACCACGCGGTCGCCGGTGAAGAAGCGGACGCCATACTGCGGACCGTGGCCACCGATACCGCTGGTGCCCCAAAAGCTCTGGCGTGAACTGCCGGCGAGGTCGCTCATGAATGTGCCGTTGATGCGGACTTCACCGGCACGAATACGGGATCCCACTTCGATGGCCCTTGCTTCATTGGCACCGAATACGTAGGCATCCAGGCCGGTTGCGGGGCCGTTCGCATGGGCAAGTGCCTCCTCGACCGAATGCACCGGATGTACCGTTACCAGCGGCCCGAAAAGCTCTTCCGTGGCGGCCTCGGCGGCACATCCGACGATCATCCCCGGTGCCATGAACCAGCCGTCAAGACCCGGCAGCTCGCCGCCAGTGACGAGCTTTCCCCCCAGCTCGAGGAGCCGATTCACTGAGGCTTTCAAGCCATCACGCTGCCGCTGGAATGCCAGGGGACCCACTTGCGTCGACTCATCCAAGGCGTTTCCGACCCGAAGCTTACTGAGTTCAAACTTCATAGCTTCAACGAAACGGTCGTGAATCGACTCGTCAACCAGTACTTTGCCTGGCGCCTCACACCACTGGCCGTTGAGACGCGTCATGCCCTGCACAATGGACCGCGCCGCCGAGCTGACGTCGGCGTCATTCAGAATGATCACGGGATTGTTGGATCCGAGCTCCATCTGCATGACCGCCAGGTTGGACGCGGCAGCCTGCGCAACCGTCCGGCCTGCGGAATCGCCACCCGTAAATGAAAGAGCCTCGATCCTGGGGTCCGATGTCAGCAGTGCTCCTGTCTCCGAATTCCCATGAATCAGCTGAAACGCGGCGCCCGGGTATCCCAGTTCGGTCATGGCAGACACGATCGCCTCAGCGAAGAGCTGGCAACCGCTGGGGGCGTTCTCGGAGGGTTTGAGGATGACGGGGCAACCGGCCGCCATGGCTGCCGCCACCTTGCCGACCACGGTGAACGTTGGGGCATTCCAGGGGCCGACGATGAGGGCTGGGCCGAGGGGCTTGCGCAGGATGACCACAGACCTGGCATGGTCAAGGGTCTCCGATTCACCAAGCTGTTCCGCTTCAGCAATAGTTCCGCGGACTCTGTCACCCAGTGCACCGGCAATCAGGCGGGTGGTGCGGATAGGAACCCCGGTGTTGATGCTGTCCTGGAGGGCGACTTCTTCGCTCTTCGCATCGAGGGACGCGGCTACCTTCGTCAAGAGCTCAAGGCGGTCCGGGAGTTTGATGTCTTCAAGTTTCCCGGACCTGTGAAGGGTCGCTGCTGCCGCGAGTGCCCGCTCGACATCATCCTTTGCGGTCTTGCGCATCGGCTGCCGGGGTTCGCCAGTATTTGGGTTGGTAAGGTAGCGGCCGTTTTCCTCGAGCTGCAGCCATGTGCCATTGACAAAGGAGCGTTGCTCGACGAGGTCGGGGGCAATATCAGTCAGTTGGGCTAGTCCTTCAGTCATTTAAGGGTTGCTCCTCTGGTTTCGTTTGTGGGTTTTGTCGTCCATAACCAGTGACGGCAGGGGCTGGCCCCCGATGTTTGCTGTTCATGTTCGGAAGGCTGTGCAGCGGCCTAACGTTCGTTCCGGCCCGGCTGTGGCGCAAAGCAAGATCGCGATCACCGGTAACCAGGCCGACGCCGCAACGATCTACGCAGTTATCTGGATCACGATTGCCTGTTGGTCATGTTCAGCACGACGCGGATCGTCGACGCATCCGCCATCGCTTCGAATCCCTCGTTGATGCGGTCGAAGGGCAGCTCTTTGGTAACCATTCCATCGAGATCCAGCCGATTGTTCAGGTAGTGGTCGGTGAACATGTCGACATCGCTGAGGAACCTGTTCGCACCCATGTACGCGCCTTGGAGGTGTCGGTCGCCGTAGATGAGTGCATCTGCGGGGATACGCAGTTCGGACCCGGTGGGCATGAGACCGAGTATGCTGGCGGTTCCGTTCGGGCTCAGGAGCGAAAAGGCGAGTTCCGCTGTCTCACTGCGGCCGACCGCCTCGATTGCATGGCTAACACCCTGGGGAAGAAGTGACCGGACCTGGATGAGTGTTTCTGTCGGGTCAGGTGATGAGAGAACTGTGTCCGTGGCACCGAAGTTGCGGGCGAGCTCCAGCTTCGCGGGCACGGCGTCAATGGCAATGATCCGTCGAGCCCCAGCCAGCCTTGCACCCTGGATGGCGGCTATTCCGACGCCGCCGCAGCCGATTACGGCGACAGTATCCTCTGGCCCTACTTTTGCGCCGTGAATGACCGCGCCGACTCCTGTACTGATGCAGCAACCGAGAAGACATGCCACCTGGGGAGGCAGGTCAGAGCCGACCACTGCAACGGATGCCTCTTTCACCAGGAAGGCCTCCGCAAATGCGCCGATACCGCCGAGCGACTCGACGCTTGATCCATCATGTGAGATGAGTCTGGGCCGCTGCCGCTCACGCATCGAGTCGACCCGTTCGCACTGGGTCGGGCGCCCGCTGATGCAGTTGCGGCAAGCGCCACAGGACGGGGTTACGGTTGTTACGACGCGGTCTCCAGTCTTAATTCTTGTGACGCCGGAGCCGACGCGCTCGACAATGCCTACGACTTCATGTCCGAGGACCGCCGGCAGGGAGATATCCAGGGCCCCCTTCAGGTAGTGCAGATCGCTGTGGCAAAGGCCAACTCGCTCCGTCCGGATGAGGACCTCATGGTCCTCCGGATCATCCAGCAGCAGCTCGCGGATCTGGAGAGGTGTTCCGGGCTTTTCCAGTACGGCGGCAAGAATGGGTGTAGGCACTTGGCTTCCTTGAGGGTTTAGGCATTTGCAGATGGATCGCTTCGACCATCTTCGGCCCTGGCAGAGTTTCAAAAGTGTGTGGAGGGAACAGCCTTTACGGCCACTATGTGCAAGGTGACCAGCGTCGGCACATGGTGGAATGACAGGGATTAAAGTCAGCTTCCGCTTCCAACTCGGGATCCGCTCCGGCTGTCATCCACAGCGGCCCACCGCTCAACATGGTGTTCCATGGCGCGAAGGGCTTCCTCCAGCTTCGCCAGCAGTACCCGGGTCTCCTCTTCGCTGATCACCAAGGGCGGGGACAGGATCACCGCGTTGTTCAGCGGAGCAATGCCTGCCGGATAGACAATAAGCCCCTGGGCGAGGCATTCCTGCACGAAGGTGTTGGCCGCTCCGAGCGCAGGATCGGGCGCCTGCTTGCTTTCCTGGTCCGTAACGAACTCGAAGCCCCACAGCAGGCCCCGGCCACGGACATCGGCCATGCAGTGGTACCTGGCTGCCAGGGAGAGCAGTCCTTCTTTGAGCTGCTTCCCCCGCTGCCGGACGTTTGCAAGGACGTTCCGGCGTTCCATGAAGTCCAGGACCGCCAGGCAGGTGGCTGCCCCCAGGGGATTCCCCGAAAAGGTGTGCCCGAACGGAGCGACACCGCTGCCTTCCCTGAGCGCCTCGACAACATGGCCTCGGAGCAGGACGCCGGCAACAGGGGAATAACCGGCACTTAATCCTTTACCGATGAGAAGAAGGTCCGGGACGACGTTCTCGTAGGAACTCGCAAACCAATCTCCCGTCCGCCCGACGCCCGTGATGACCTCATCAATGATCAGCAGCACATTCAACCGGTCACAGATTTCGCGCAACCGGGAGAGGTAGCTAGCCGGAGGCGTCAGGACCCCGCCGGCGGCTCCAACGATCGGTTCCACGATCACTGCTGCGACCGTGCCAGGGTCCTCGTTCCGAATGGCATCTTCGAAGGCTTGCGCAGCCCGCAGCGCGTATGCTTCTTCGTTCTCGCCCGGCTGCGCGAAGCGATACGCGTAGGCCGGCGGGGCGAAGGAGAACGCATGCAACAACGGCCCGTAGTCGGGGCGGCGTGCTGCATGTCCCGACATTGACAGGGCTCCCATGGTCATGCCGTGATAGCTGATGTTCCGGCCGAGAACTTTGACTTTGCCCGGGAGCCCCCTTTCGCGCCAGTAGCTGACTGCTGTCCGGATGGCGAACTCGGACGCCTCTGATCCGCTGTTGACGAAGAATGCCCAGTCAAGGTCTCCCGGTGCCAGATCGGTGAGCCGCCTTGCCAAGGCCTCGGCGGGCACATTCGTGAACTGGGTTCGGTAAGTAAAGGCCACCCGGCATGACTGCGCCTTCATCGCCTCTGCAACTTCTTCTACGCCATGGCCGATGTTTGCAGTCATGGCCCCGCTGCACCCGTCCAGGTACTGCAGACCGGCTGAGTCATACAAGTAGACCCCCCGGCCATGGGTGACCACCGGGTATGTCTTATCAATGGTCTGCTTCAACGGCAAAGTCATAGGGTCGTTGCAACGCTCTGATTGATGGAGCGTTTTATGGTCAAGTTGTTCCCCAAGGCTGCGCGTACTGAGTTTCTTGATTTGGTGTGTGCGGGGATGCCTGTTCGTACTGCTGCCCGGCGTGTCGGGGCGGTGCACGCTACCGGGCACAATTGGTGGGTTCAGTCTGGCCTAATGATGACCGTGAACCGGGGTGCTACCGGAGGTCTTGCCGATCCTGCTCCTTCAGTCGGGGGCCCTGGCCGTGCGTTGGGTCTGGAAGAGCGAGGCATGATCCAGATGGGTGTGCGGATGGGCCTCAGTTACGCGAAGATCGGCGCATTGATCGGGCGGGATAAGTCCGTAGTTTGGCGGGAGGTCAAACGCCACACGAGCGCGGACGGGAAGTACTACGCCTCGGTCGCTCACGCCAAAGCGCATCAGGACAGGCGCCGTCCCAAACCCTTCAGGCTGGCCAAGGACGAGGGTTTGTGCCGGCTGATCGGCGTCTGGATGGATGACGGGTGGAGTCCGAAGCTGATCTCCTCGATGTTGGCGTATTACTTCGGTGACGATCAGACTATGCAGGTGAGCCACGAGACGATCTACCAGGCCCTTTACGTCCAAACCCGCGGGAACCTGCGGGCGGACCTGGCCGAAAAGCTCAGCCTGAAACGCAAACAACGCATCCCCCACGGCACTGACCGGCGCGCCAACAGCCCCTATAAAGAGGCCTTCAAGATCAGCCAACGTCCCGCCGAGGTCCAGGACCGGGCAGTGCCCGGGCATTGGGAAGGTGACCTCATCATCGGCGCCAACGGGACAGCGATCGGAACCTTGGTGGAACGCTCAACCCGGTTCACGATCCTGCTGCACCTGCCAGGGGACCACACCGCGGAAACCGTTGCCGCCGCGATGATCCGGGAGATGGCCTCCTCCCGGATCACCTGCGCCGGTCGATCACCTGGGACCGCGGCACCGAACTGGCCGACTACGCAAAAATCCAGACCGCTCTCGATACGACGATGTACTTCTGCGACCCGCACTCGCCCTGGCAGCGCGGCACCAACGAAAACACCAACCGGCTCCTGCGGTTCTGGTTCGAGAAAGGCACTGACCTTTCAGTGCACACCCCCGAGGACATCCGCCTGGTCGCAGCGAAACTCAACCGCCGCCCCAGACCAACACTGAACCTCGAGACCCCAGCCAACCGGCTAAACCAGCTGCTACAAGCGGCCTAACCCCCAGCGTTGCTCCCACCAATTGACTTTGCCAACAGAGCGCTCTCAGAAATGGAATACTCCTTTACTGTCCTGGCGAGCCTTCTGAGGCGTTTGTACCAGGGCTGATAGATGGTCGCTTGCCTCAGTGGAGGTCCGGCGGTGTTGCACAGGCCTCAGAAGATGCAGGCCGGGCCATCGAGTTGACCCCGTCAGGTATGACCAGAAGTGGGGTGATCAGAGATCAACGGGTTCGGCACTGCTGTGGTGACGTCGTTCTGGAGGTCACCACAGCAGTGCCTCGGGCCCGGCACGAGTCCGGAATCCCGGGGGGGTTAGCTCTTGTTTTCCGCCGTAGCGCAGTTCTCGCTTTTGGCCGGTTCGTGCTCCTGGCTTGATACCGGGGGCAGAAGCGCGGCGTATGCTTCGGGCCGTTTTGAGCGCATCACCAGTGCGGTCACCAAACCGCCGACAAACAGGGCTCCCATGACCGTTAGCAGGATGCCTGCAGCCAGGTCACCGCCGACAAGAAGCCCAAAGTTCTGCACGACCAGGAAGACAATCGCGCCGAGACCGATCACAGCAAGAGCGGGAGCAAACAGCGTGGCCCACAGCTTTCCTGTTGCCTTTCTCCGGAAGAACACGAGCACCGAGAATGACGTGAGGGCCATCAGAACCACCACGCCGAGTGTTGCTGATCCCGAAAACCAGGTGTACGCCTGCGTCACCGGGTCTAGCCCGAGGAGCGCCTCGACCCCAAGCAGGGCAATTGCCACGACCGACACAGTCAACGAGGCCCTGGAAGGAGCCCGGTGTCGGGGATGGACCGTGCCAAGCCCGGAGGGGAGCACGCCCTGCGTTCCGAGGGTGAACAGGTAGCGCGTCAGCACGTTCTGGAACGTGAGAATGCAGGCGAAGAGGCTGCTGATCAGGAAGACTTGAAGGAGAGTTGCCAGGACAGGGGAGACGTACTTCGCGGCCAAACCGACCACGATGCTGGTGGGATCATTCGTAGCCACTTCAACGATGTTGCTGTCACCGATACCGGCCTGCATGGCCCATGCGGTGAACGTGTAGAAGATGCCGACAGCGAGGACGGCGATGTACGTTGCGCGCGGTATTGTGCGGTCGGGGTCACGCGCTTCGTTGCGGAAAACAGCGGTGGCCTCAAAACCAATGAATGAGAAGAAGGCAAACATGACGCCCAGCGGCGGGACACCTTCACCCAGACGGGCGGGGGACAGTGAGTCACCGCTCAAACCTTCCGCACCGCCGTGGACAACCACCCCGATGTTTACTGCCAACAGAACGACCGTTTCAATGACCAGGACCACACCCAGCACCTTGGCGGAGAGCTCGACGTCCCGGTACGCAAGAGCACCGCAGATCGCCATCAGCACCAGACTGCACAGCCACCAAGGCAGATCCGGGCCGCCCAGATCGTGAACAGTGGTCTGGGCCGCTGATCCCAAGTATGAACACAGCGCAAGAAACAGGAGCAGGTAAGTACCCAGTGCAAAGGTGGAAGCCCCTAGCCCCATGCCCCGGCCGAGGCCAGTCTGTATGTAGGAGTAAAAGGCCCCCGCATTTTTCACGAACGGCGTCATACGCGTGAAGCCAATCGCGAACAGAAACAGGATCGCCGTGGCGATGAGGAAGAACAGTGGACCGCCCGTGCTTTCCGAGGCAGATACCACCACAGGCCAGCCGGCCACGACAGCTGTCATCGGTGCGGCACCAGCCACAACCATGAACACGATTGATCCGACACCTAGCCCGCGGCCGAGTAACTTGTCGGGGGTCAGGAGTCCGTTGGGTCCGGCATCCACCGGCTCAAATTGAACATTATTAGTTGCCATTCGTCCCTCCCGGACGTTTGAAGCCTAGTCATTTCACGATGCTTTCGACAGGGCGAAAATGAGTAGCACCGCTGAAATCCAACTGCAGTCGTGGCCCCCTTGCCACGGCTGCTGTGAACTGGGTTACAGCCTAAAGTCGCTCCTTACACGCTGCTGTGTCAGCTCTGCACACTATCCCCACCGCTCATGGTCGCAATGCACAGTTTTGGCGCATGTCACCCCGGTGTGCAGGTTGCACATGCCTGACATCGATGTGGTGCCCGTCGCACTCGCTCCCTGGCCGGAGCCCGGGCATGCTCGATACCAACGGAGCTTCCCAGACTCCACATGGGACTAGGAATCTTTGACGAAATCCACTCTCCTGAAGGAGCACCCGAGTATGAGCAGCATTATTTCCGTTTACAACCCCGCTACAGAGGAACTGATTGGTGAAGTCCCTTCGTACGACTTGGCTGAGGTTGACGCGGCCGTCGAGCGTGCCCGGAAGGCGCAGAGCATTTGGGCGCGGAAGCCTATCGCCGAACGCCGTGACGCCCTCTGGGCCATCGCGGACGCTGTCATCGCGCACACCGACGAGCTGGCCTTGCTCGAATCAACCGACGTGGGCAAACCGCTGGCCGCCGCCCGGCAGGAAGTGCTCGGAGTAGCCGAATGCTTCAAGTACTACGCGGGCATTATCGACAAGATCCTCGGCGACACCATTCCCGTCGACGGTGGCATCAGCATGACCTTCCGTGAGCCGATGGGCGTCGTAGCCGTCATCTCCCCGTGGAACTTCCCTCTGCCGATCGCGTCATGGGGTATCGCACCTGCCCTCGCCTGCGGCAACGCCGTAATCGTTAAGCCTGCGGCCCTCACCCCGCTGTCCACTGTCCGTCTTGGCCAAATCGTGAACGAACTGGGCGTCGTCGGCGACGCGCTGCAGGTCCTCACCGGCTCTGGGGCACGCGTCGGTAACGCCCTTGCCGAACACCCCGGCGTTAACAAGGTCAGTTTCACCGGTTCCACCGAAACCGGCCGGTCGATTATCCAGGCAGCGTCCAAGACGATGAAACGGGTCACCCTCGAACTGGGTGGCAAGTCCGCCAGCATCGTCTACAACGACGTAGACCTTGCAAAGTGCGTCCAGGCGGCGCCTATGTCTGTCTTCGACAACACTGGTCAGGACTGCTGCGCCCGCAGCCGTTTTCTCGTTCAGCGGGGAGTCTTCGACGAGTTCGTTGAAGGGTTCATCGAAACGACCCGCGCCCTGAAGATCGGTAACCCGCTCGATGCCACAACAAATCTCGGCCCTCTGGTATCGGCCAGCCACCGCGAATCCGTGTCCAGCTTCCTCGGTGACGGACTGAACGTTGTCACCGCAGGCGAGGCACCGGAGGGTCCCGGCTTCTGGATGGCACCGCGGATCGTTATTGCGCCGGACCCCAAGAGCCGGGTGGCAACTGATGAGATCTTCGGCCCCATCGCCTCGGTCATCCCCTTTGACACCGAGGAAGAAGCCATCGCCCTGGCAAACAGCTCCATCTACGGGCTCAGCGGCTCCATCTGGACCAACGATGTAGGCCAGGCACTCAGGACAGCACGGGGAGTGGAGTCCGGGGCTCTGTCCGTCAACTCCAACTCTTCGATCCGGATGCAAACGCCCTTCGGCGGCTTCAAGCAGTCCGGCATCGGCCGCGGACTGGGCCAGGCAGCCATCGAGGCCTACACCGAACTCAAAACCGTCTTTGTAAGGACTGATCGTGACAACTGAGACAGGGGAACTGGTCCGCACCGACCAAGGCATCTCTTCCGAAGTTTCCGGTGCAACAGACAGTGCTGTGCAGACCCTGAGCGTGCTTTACGGCAGCCAGACCGGGAACGCAGAATTCCTGGCATCCAAGATCGTGGACAAGGCAAACGCCCAGGGCTATGCAGCCGAGCTGATGAGCCTGGACATGCTCACCCCCGAAGATGCGGCGCGCAAGGACCGGCTGCTGATCGTTACCGCCACACACGACAACGGCCACATGCCCGATAACGCGCAACCGTTTTGGGATCAACTTCAGAGCGCTGGCGCAGACCTCTTTGAGGATGTGCCCTTCGCGGTCCTTGCCATTGGCGACTCGATGTACGAAGACTTCTGCAAGGCCGGCATCGACCTTGACACACGTCTTGGCGAACTCGGCGGCAAGCGGATCCTTGACCGCCTTGACTGCGATGTCGACTATGACCTGACGTCGGGCAAGTGGATCAAGGGCATGCTTGAGACCTTCAAGACAGTTGTTCCCAAGAAGCCAGGCAAAACCCCGCAAGCCTCCTCCGCCCCGGGAACAACGCCCGCTGAGCAGCCCAAAACCACCCGCCGGGAACCTGATACGGCCACTGTCGTCGAGGCCCGCCTCCTGAGCGCTCCGGAGTCTGAAAAAGAGGTCTGGCACTATGAGCTGGAGGTCAGCGGCGACGGCCGCAACTACCGGCCGGGTGACTCACTCGCCGTAATCCCGGCCAACTCCGGCGAGCTCGTCGATGACCTCCTCGCCTTTCTGGGCCTCGAGGGAAGCGAGGTGTTCGGTAACGACGGCAAGACAGTACGCGAGTCCCTCCAAAACGACTATGAGCTTCGGCTGCCTCATCTGGGCATCGTGGCCTGGCTGGTTGAAGATCTCGCGCCCGATCATCCCGTGCGGAACCTCGTCGAGTCCGGTGATCGCCTGGCGTTGGAGAATTGGCTGTGGGGACGGGACATGCTGGACGTCCTGCAGGAAACGAGATCAACAGATGTTGATCCGCACGAGTTCATCCCAATGCTGCGGCCTTTGCAGCACCGGTCTTACTCCATCGCATCCAGTCCACTTGCTGACGGTGACCGTGTCCACCTGACGGTCTCTTCCGTGCGGTACGAGGCTGCCGGGCGCCGGCATTCGGGCGCTTGCAGCGGTTTCCTCCAGTCCGCCGCGGAAACCAAGACGGCCATGAAAGTGTTCCCGCTGCCGGCCCACGAGTTCCACCTGCCCGACGACAGCTCAACTGATGTGATCATGATCGGCCCAGGCGTCGGAATTGCCCCGTTCCGCGGCTTCCTTCGTGAGCGCGAAGTCTCACAGGCCCGGGGACGGAACTGGCTGCTCTTCGGGGACCGTCACGAGAAGCCGTCCTGGCTCTATCAGGATGAAATGGAAGAACTGCAGACCAATGGAGTGCTGGACCGGCTCAGCCTGGCGTTTTCCCGGGATCAACAGGGCAAGGTCTACGTCCAGGACAGGATCCGCGAGGAAGGTGAAGACGTTTTTGCCTGGCTGTCGGGCGGTGCTTCGGTCTACGTGTGCGGCGGCAAACAGATAGCACCTGACGTTGACGAAGCCTTGCTGGCCGTGCTCATCAGCCACGGTGGAATGACGCCCGAATTGGCGCACGACTACCTGCAGTCCATGAAAGGCGAAGGACGTTACGTCAAGGACGTCTACTAAGCCTGCCTGCCCGCTCGGTTCCGGGGATTTTCGCACCCCTGGAACCGGGCAGGAACACAACAAAGCCTTGGCCTGAGTGCAGGGACGCGGTCTCAAATGTGACGTGGCTTACCGAATGCATGTAGCCGGCAATCATGATGTGCACTTTGCACATACGCCCGCGAGACCCCGCATTTAGTGTCTTTAGTAACCGATATCAATGAGGATAAAGAGGTACACAGTGAATCCGATCACACAGGTCCCGGAGGACCTCCAAGAACTCGAGGCAATCGACATGCAGGATAAAACCGCCGCAGGGTCAGCCCACGACGAACTGCAAAAGTTCGTCTCCGAAAACGACATCAAAACCTTCAAAGTGGGCGTCGTGGACCTGGACGGTGTGTGGCGCGGCAAGCGCATCCCCGCCCGGTACTTCCTGGAAAGTGTCGCTGAGCGCGGCACAAACATCTGCAACATCATCTTCGGCTGGGACATTCAGGATGAGATCATTTCTGATCTCAGCTACACGGGGTGGGACTCGGGCTACCCTGACGTGACCCTGCTGCCGGATCTCAACACCCTGAAGGTTGTTCCGGGGGAACCTGGGGTCGCATCCGTCATTTGCGATGCCTACGAAATGTCCGGCGAGCCGGCGGCGATCTGTCCCCGGAGCATTCTTAAGCGGGTTGTGAAGAAAGCCGAAGACCTCGGTTACTCGCCGGTCTGCGCCTACGAGTTCGAGTTTTACCTGTTCAAGGGGACTCCAACCGAGCTTGCCGCCAACGGCTGGCGTGACCTGACTCCCATCACGGCTGGCAGCCACACCTACAGCCTCGTCAGGGACACAGGCACCGAGTTCCTCATCGGCGAGATCCGCCGCCGCCTGTCTGAGCAGGGTATTTTCATCGAGGCCAGCAACAGCGAAAACGGCCCGGGCCAGTTCGAGATGAACATCCACTACTCGGATGCTCTCGCAGCCGCGGACAACGCCCTCCGGCTTAAGGCCACCGTCAAGGAGGTCGCAGCTGAAGCCGGCTACACGGCATCGTTCATGGCCAAGATCAACCCGGAGTGGGCCGGCTCCTCCGGGCACATGCACCAGAGTCTCTGGGATCCGGAATCCGGCAAGTCAGCTTTCGCCAATGCCGAGGAGCCCGGCGAGCTGAGCGCCGTCGGGTACAACTACCTGGCGGGCGTCGTCGAGACGGCGCCGGAGCTTACCGCCCTCTACCTGCCCACCATCAACTCCTATAAGCGGACCGAAGGCGGGCAATGGGCCGGATCCAGCGCCACCTGGGGCCTGGACAACCGTACGGTTGCCATCAGGTCCATCCCGTCAACGGGCAGTGCTGCGCGCATCGAAAACCGGGTACCTGGCGCTGACGCCAATCCTTACCTGGTCATCGCTGCCAGCATCGCCGCCGGCCTGCACGGCGTGGACACAAAGATGACCGCTCCCAAGCGGGTGGTAGGCAACGCATACGCCCTGGAGGAGGGACACCAGGTAAAGGAGCTCCCCGCAACACTCGGCCAGGCCATCGAACAGTTCGAGAAGAGCGAGGTCGCCAAGGAGTACTTCGGTGAAACCTTCGTCACGCACTACGTCCAGACGAGGCGCTGGGAGCTCCGCAAGCTTCAGACCAGTGTCACCGACTTCGAAATCGCACGTTACCTGGAACGAATCTAGCGCCCAGTGCAGCGCTGAGAAGCGTTCAATCCACCATTTTCCTTACCAAGAAAGAAGAAACACCCAATGACTACTCACCCCGGAAAGATCGCCGCAGTCACCGGAGCCGCGTCCGGAAACGGCCTTGCCATCGCAGAAAAGCTGCTCAAGGAGGGCGCTACCGTCGTAGCCCTCGACCGTGACGAGGCCGCGCTCGAGCGCCTGGTTGGCCAGCACCCGGAAATGGTTCCTGTTGTTATGGACGTCGCCGACGAGGCTTCGGTCGGCAGCGGCATGGCCGAGATCGATGCCAAGTTCGGCCGGCTCGACACCCTCGTCAACAACGCAGGCATCGTCAAGGGCAGCAACTTCGATGACCTCGGCGTTGCCGAATGGGACCAGGTCTTCGCCGTGAACTCCACAGGCCCGTTCCTGGTCAGCCAGGCTGCACGTCCGCTGCTGGAGAAGGGCGCCGCCGCCCGAGGCGACGATTCAACCAGCGCCATCGTCAACATCACATCAGTCGAGGCCCATATCGTCATCGCCAGCAGCGGGCACCCCCAGGTGCATTACAACGCTTCCAAGGGTGCACTCCTGATGTTCACGAAGGCTTTGGCCATCGAAACCGCGGCTTCCAAGATCCGCGTCAATGCTGTTGCCCCGGGCTTCATCGAGACCCCGTTCACCAAGTCCGTGCTGGAGAACCAAGAGGCCGTGAAGTTCCTCCTTGACCGTACGCCGCTCGGACGTATCGGCCGCCCGTCCGACGTTGCCAACGCCGTCGCGTTCCTGGCCAGCGACGAGGCCAGCTGGGTGACCGGTACCACCATCCACGTCGACGGTGGCTGGCTGGTTTACTGACATGAGGGCGCCCCTTATTGCCATTTCAGCGGCTCGGCAAACCGTCGATACCGCCTTCGGCCCGATGCCTTCAACAGTCCAGAACATGGCCTACGCCAACGGCGTCCTTGCCGCGGGCGGCCGTCCTGCCATTCTTCCGTCAACGGCAACAATCCCCGATGCGGCCCTTGAAGGGTTCGACGGGCTCATCCTCACCGGCGGCGGCGACATCAGCCCCCGACTGTATGGCGAGGACCCGATCGACACGGTCTATGACGTCTGCGATATCCGGGACGATTTCGAGATCGAGCTTTACAACGAGGCCATGCTTCGTGGCATACCGGTCCTGGCGACCTGCCGGGGAATGCAGCTTGTCAACGTCATTCGCGGCGGAACCCTGGTCCAGGAAGTAAGCCCGGACCGAGGGCACTGGCAGGACAACCCTTCGCACCAACCGTGGCACAGGGTGCAGCTGGAACCTGATTCCGAACTTGCCCGGATCGCTAAAGGCCTGAGCATCCCGGTGAACAGCTACCACCACCAGGGCCTGGGAAGGCTCGGGAAAGCCCTTCGCATTGTGGGACGGGAAGGCGATGTTATTGAGGCAATCGAAGCCGATGATGCCAGCCTGATCGGGGTGCAGTGGCATCCCGAACACATGGTCGATTATGACGAAGCCCAGAAGGCTCTCTTCGTGGATCTCGTGGAGAAGGCCGCGGCACACGCACAGTCAGAGCAACTACTTCAGGAGCAATTCTCATGAGCACAGAAACCGAGCGCGGGCTCAGCCACAACAAGTCAGACTTTGACTTCCACGGACGGGCACTCGACAACATTTTCGACGACTACCAGGACATGCTCGCCAACGGTCCTGTCGGTCACAGCGACAAGTATGGGGGCTTTTGGTACATCACCAAGAGCGAAGACATCTTCAATGCAGAGCAGGATCCTGACACTTTCGCTGTCGGTCCCTCCATGCTCCTCCCTGCCTTCGGCACCGATGTCCCCCTTATCCCGATTGACATCGATCCGCCGACCCACGCTGACTTCCGCAAGATCCTGCTGCCGATGTTCACTCCCATGAATGTTTCCAAGCTGGGCCCGGGAATGCGGGAGACCGCCCGGCAGCTCTGCCAGGAGGTCCTCGCGGCGGGCGACGTCGTTGATGTCTCGGCGAAGCTTGCCCGCCCGATGCCGACAATCATCTTTAGCCGCCTGGCCGGATATCCGGAGCAGGACTGGCCGATTTTCGACCGGTGGATCGATGAGATCATCTATGAGCGCACGGCCCATCCTGAAACGGCCTACGCGGCCGGACGCGAGCTCAACGATTACTTCGACCGCCTTCTCGACGAACGGGAAAAGGCCGGACCGGAAGCAGAGGCCAGCAACGATCTGATCACCCAGCTTCTGAAAGCGGAGGTGAAGGGACGGAAGCTCACGCGTGAAGAACTGCTGTCGTACTGCTACCTGCTCTTCCTGGCCGGGCTGGATACGACCGCCTGGGCAATCCGGTCCGCCCTTTGGTACCTTGCCGGCAACCCGCACGCCCAGCAGCAGTTGCGTGAAGACCCGGACCTGATCCCCACAGCTGCCGAGGAGTTCCTGCGGACGCTTTCTCCGGTCCAGGCCATGGCCCGCACAGCAAAAGCAGACACAGTTGTCCGTGGCCAGGAGATCAAGGCCGGGGAACGCGTCGTGCTCGTCTTCGGCGCGGGCAACCGGGACCCGGAGGTCTACGAAGAACCCAATGAAATCAAGATTGACCGTGAAGACAACCGCCATCTGGCCTTCGGCGGCGGTATCCACCGGTGCCTTGGATCGAACCTTGGCCGCGCCGAGATGGTTATTGCCATGGAGGAATTCCTGAAGGCTGTCCCTCACTTTGAACGGGCGAATGACGACGAGCCGTGGCACGGCGTCGGCCCGCTTACCCTCAAGATTGGAGCTTGATCACTATGGGAGAACTTTGGGTCGATGGAGGGCGTTGCCAGGGCCACGCCCGGTGCTGGGCGCTGGCACCCGAAACCTTCGAGATCGACGAGGAAGGCTATGCGCACGTCATTCCTGGCCGCGAAAACAGCGGCGACGAGCCGAACGTCCGCAAGGCCATCCGGAACTGCCCTGAACGGGCAATCCTTGAACGGGAATCGACCGAGGCCGGCGAAAAAGCCGCAGAGGTTTCGGCGTCGTGACACATCTGCCAGACCGGGTCGCGATTATTGGCGCTTCGGTTGCATCGGCGATGCTGATTGAACGCAGCCGTGAGCTTGGGTTTGCAGGCGAATTTATCGTCATAGATTCCGACCCGAATGCGCCTTACGACCGGCCCCCGCTGTCCAAGCAGTTTCTTTTAGGCACTGGTTCCGTCGAACCGGCCGAGTGGTGGCCGGAGGCTACGCCGATCCTCAACGCAAAGGCGATCGGGCTGCTCCCTGACAAGCGGACTGTTCTGCTGGACAAGCTCGGAGAAGTGGCGGCTGACGCGGTCGTCATCGCATCCGGAGCCGGTTCCATCAGACTGCCAAAAGAGCCGGCAGGCGTTCTCAGCCTGAGAACCGCCGAGGATGCCCTCGCCCTGCGCAATGCCGTGGATGCAGGGGCTGCCAGTGCGATCATCATCGGCGCCGGAACCATTGGTGCGGAGCTCGCCTCCACACTGGCCCAGCGTGGGCTTGCGGTCACCGTAGTGGATCTGGCTCCGCAACCAATGCAGCGCTTCTTTTCAGGACATCTGGGGGAAGAAGCAAAGGCATGGATGCACTCGGCCGGTGTTGTAACCCACTTTGGAGTTGCTGTGGAGTCCATTCAGAAAACCGATGCCGCATGGACAGTCCAGGTCAGCGGCCTGGACCTGCACGCCGACCTTGTTATCAGCGCTGTCGGCGCCCGGCCCAATACTGAATGGCTGACCTACAGCGACCTCGACATTTCCAACGGAGTCCGTTGCACTGCCGACGGGAAGGCGCTGCTGACCAGCGGTGAAATCGCTGACGGGATCTTCGCTATCGGAGACGTTTCGGCACGGCAGGCCGAGGACGGAACGTTTCGGCGGTTCGAGAGTTGGACTCAGGCGCAACGGCACGGTGCAGCCCTGGCTGAATACTTCGCCGGCTTCGAATCCATGGAACTGGAACAGGCTCCGTACGGATGGACGGAGCAGTTTGGTCGAAAGGTCCAGGTACACGGGATGCTTCCGCCGGAAGGCGAACTTGTGCAGGTCTACGCTGCCGAGGAACGCAACGCCGCCTTGTACCGGATCGGATCCGCGGAGGAGGAGGCGGCCTGGATTGGCGTCAACGCGCCAAGGCAGTTCAGTCGGGCCTCCATGGGCATGAGCCTCCTAAGCTGAAAAGATGAATACCCCTGCTGAGCCCGCGGCGCCGCAACCGAACGAGGTCCTGCCGGCTGACTATCGCCAAAAACTCCAAATAGCAGAGCTCCGGGCAGATACCCTGTCTGAGCTCACGCAGCTCATGATGGAAGGACCCGATCCGCTCGCGCTTGCTCAAAGGGCAGTGGACCTGGTTGCCAGGGCAACAAACTCAGCAGGGGTTTTCGTCTACCTGTGGGATGAACAGGAACAAGTTCTTGTTATGCGTGCAGGTACCGCTGGAGTGCAGAGCCAGCAAGTTGGAAGGGTCACCCTTCGCCTCGGCGAGGGGGTAACCGGCTGGGTGGGGCTTACCCGGCAGTCAGTTGTCCTTAACAAAAACATTCAGCAGGATCCGCGGTTCGTCAGCATCAGCGAACTGCAGGAAGAAGATTTCAACTCGATGCTGGTAGTCCCGATCGTGGCTCCGACCGGGACGCTCCTGGGTGTATTCAGCCTCTGGTCGTATGTCGAGGAAACCTTCACGTGGGAGTCAAAGCTGATTGCCGACGAGGTGGGCATGCTGCTTGCCAGCGGCCTGCTGCAGGCTGAGACTGTTGATGACTTGCGGCGTCAGTCTGCAGCAGCACATTTCCTTGTAGATTTCCCGATCAACTCCGCCACTTCGGTTCTGCAATGCGCTCAAGTGGCCGCCCAGTCGATCCTCAAGCACATGAGCTCCGACGGTTGCGTCATCGAATATTTCGGTCGTGGTCCAGCCACATCCCCGCCCACTGCCATCGCAATGGACAAGGGCGAGCGAAGCGGAACAGTGGTTCGAACCACTCACTCACGAACAGCAACCTCCGAATTTATCGAATCCAACTTCGCCGGACATGAGCGGATATCTGTTTCCTTCGGCCTGACGAGCACCCGGGGCATCGTCACCTGCTACCGTCCACGCCGCTATTCCGCCAGGGAACTTGACCGACTCAGCGCCATTTGCTCCCAACTGGCCGCCCTGTTTGAAGCAGTAGAACTGGAATCGGTAGGTTCCTCCCATGCTTCACGCCTGCTTCGAAGCGTCGGCACGAGCACATTCGCCCGCATTCTGGAGGAGTCAGGCTGGTCAAAGGGCCGCACACTGCCTGTCCTGGTACGGGTGAAACGGCTGAAATTCGACTCGGATGCGGTGTCCAGGCGCATTGCCCCCTACCTGCAGGAACTGGCCGGCCCACGGTCCCTCGTCTTCACGGAGGGACCCCTCAGCCTGCTCTTTATTGATACCCCCTCCGGTACGGGAGAGGAGATCAAGGCGAAGCTGGAGACAACTCTTTCTGAGCTCGACGAACACCGCGGCGTCTCAGCCTTCGCCGGCCTCGGTCCGGTGGCCCGCGATGTCGCTTCCCTGCAGCCTGCGCTTTCCGACGCCGAGACCGCACTGGCATGGACAGAACTGGTTGCCAGGACGTCCGGGAGACGGGTCACCTCTTTCAGCGAAATAGAACATCTGCAGGACGTGCCGCTCGTAGGGGAAGGGATGTCTGCGGAGATCAAGGACGTGCTCGCTGAACTCAGGTCCCTCATGCGCTACGACGCAGAAAATGGAACCCAGTTGGCCGAAACAGTTGCCATGCTGCTATCCAACAAGGGATCCATTGCGGACACGGTCTCCAAGTTGCACATCCACCGCAACACGCTCCGGCAACGCCTCCAGCGCGTAGAGCAGCTCATCGGTCATTCCTTCGAAGAATCCGGAGACTGGCTACCCACAGGCATTGCCGCACGGTTGGCGGTGCGGGAAGGCCAGCGCGCGGTTCTTCAGTGACGGCAACGGCCGCCCAAACTAAATTCCTGTTCAAGGACCGTCCCATGGTGTGAATAGTGTCGACCCCAGCCATCCGAAGCGCCAATGCCTCAGCTCTGCAAGCACACACATTCGGATCTCCATGTGCAAATGGCACTGCGGTCGCGGCGATGCCGTTCGCTACCTTGAAGTATTGGAAACTCCGATCGCCCGATAAGGAATTCGAGCATGACCTACCAGCCAGATCTTTCCCGAGGCGCCGGCACTTTGCAGGCCCTCGTCATACAGCCGGATCCCTATTGCCCGATCGACCGTCTCGGCCTGTGGCTGCACGATGAGGGTATAACCACCAGAATTGTCCAGCCATTTAATGACGACGTGATCCCGGAAATACTTCGGGAGGACGCCCTGGTGGTCCTGGGCGGTGACATGAGCTCGCTGGACGACCATGTCTATCACTGGCTTGCCCACATCCGCAGCCTTATGGCAGCTGCTGCCAGCCACAGGAAGCCCACACTTGGGATATGCCTCGGAGCTCAGCTGATGGCACAGACTTTCGGCGGTACGGTGACCAGGGGCGACCAGGGCCTCGAGGCGGGAGTCGTAGAGGTAGCATTACGGTCCGAGGCGGCCGGGGATCCCCTGATGGCCGGGTTACCGGGCCCTTTCTGCGCCGGGGCCATGCATGGGGACATGATCGACCACCTGCCACCTTCGGCGGTCTGGCTCGGGATGACCGCCCAATATCCGCATCAGGCTTTCCGGGTAGGCGAAATGTCGTGGGGAGTTCAGTTTCACCCTGAGCTGTCGCCGGCGGTCTACCGCCAGTGGCTATCCCTGGTCGACGAGAATGACGCGGTTGCCATGGAGCGGGCAGGGCATGGTATGCAGGCGTTCGAGAATCAAGACCAGATTGTGAGGGAGCATACTGAGGCAATGGCACGACGCTTCGCCCACCTGGTCCGAACGACCGCAACAGTGGCTTCCCAGTAGACCAAGTGGTGTGGCGGCGCTGCCGTTGCGGCTTGGACGTGTCCTGGACATCCGGCGCCGCGCCTCCTGCCCCCGGCACCAGTCATTCCAAGGGGGCGGGAACATGCCATATCCGTCGTGATCGGATGCGCCAGGTATGTGGCCCTTCGCAGATGAGCGTGGTTAGTGCTGGCTGAGACTGTCCCCGCCGGGCATTGGATGTTGTCGGTGCGGCGTGGTGCGGTGGGAATAAGGTCAGGGCCTCTTTGAATTGGTTGCGGCCAAGCAAACCAACACCCAAAAGAGACCCTGACATGAATAACTCTATGTCTTGTTCCGGTGGCCGCTGGTGCACGCGCGCCGGATGCGCTGCTCGGTGTCGAGGGCCTCCACATCAACTCCGTCACAGCAACCGCCAACGGCCTGGTTCTGCACGTCGAAACCGGTGAAACCCTCAGTGGCTGTCCGGGCTGCGGCGTCGTCGCGGTCGGGCACGGCCGCCGGCCGGTTCGTCTCCATGACACCCCGTGTTTCGGTCGTCCGGTGCGGCTGCTGTGGGCCAATCGCGTCTGGCGCTGCCCCGACCCGGACTGTCCGGGGGAACACCTTCACCGAGGAACACCCGTTGGCCGGGCCGCGGGCGAAACTCACCGCCCGGGCAGTGGCATGGGCGACCGACGCGCTGCAGCGTTTCGACACTTCCGTTTCAGCCCTGGCCCATCAGCTCGGCTTTTCCTGGCACACCGTCTGGGACGCCATCAAGGCAGAGGCCACCAGGCGCATCGGCATCACGGAACGGCTGGCCGGCGTGAACGCGCTCGGCGTCGACGAGCATGTCTGGTCACACACGGGCCCGCCGGGATCCGGCATGGTCACCGGGATCGTGGACCACACACGGGACGCCCGCGGCATAGTTCACGCCCGGTTGCTGAACCTCGTTCCAGGACGGTCCGGGAAGGCCTACGCCGACTGGCTCAAAGAGCGCGGTGCCGCCTTCACCACCGGCATCAAGACAGCGGCCCTGGATCCGTTCCGTGGCTACGCGAACGCAATCCGCGATGAATTGCCAGAAGCCATCACCGTCCTGGACGCGTTCCACGTCGTAAAACTCGGATCGGCCATGGTCGATGAGGTCCGCCGCCGCGTCCAGCAGGACACCCTCGGACACCGCGGCCGCAAGGGCGATCCGCTCTACGGCATCCGCCGGGCGCTGCAAGTCGGCGCCGAACACCTCACCGACAAACAAACCGCCCGGCTCGACGCGAAGCTCACCCTCGGGGACCCGCACCACGAGGTCACCCTGGCCTGGCAGTGCTACCAGAAGCTCCGCAACATCTACCACGCCAGACCCGAGCGAGGCAGGGAACTAATCAACGAAGTGATCGCTTCGTTCCCGTCCTGCCCGATCCCGGAAATCTCACGACTGGGCCGGACGCTCAAACAATGGAAGGCAGCGATCCTGGCCTACTTCGACACCAACGGCGCCTCCAATGGACCCACCGAAGCGATAAATGGCGTCATCGAAACCACCCGCAGAATCGCCCGTGGCTTCCGCAACTTCACTAACTACAGACTTAGATGCCTACTCGCCGTCGGCGGCCACCGCCCCTACCGGATCAAACAAACGAACCATGCCTAAACGCGAAGGGCCAGGTATGTTGAAGCGCCTACGTATCTTGAGCTCCTTGCAACAAACAAACGCACCCGTGTCTTCAGGTGTTTCCCAGCACCGGCCCCAAGCGGTGTCGAACAGGTTCCCTCAAAGACGACGTCACGGTACTTTCACGAAGGATGGTGCTCTCATGGTCAGCGGAGCCAGGGTCTCTCCGGCTGAGTAGCTGTCTGCGAAGACAGCCGCTCCTGCGCTGGTCAACGCTACCTGGACATTCGCCCACATGGTTACGCCGTCTTCCACCGACACCGCCGGCAAACGGAGATCGGCGAGCTGCACCGTCTCGTTTCCTTGCTCGATGGACAGGCATGCCCCGTCCGGCCCGACTTCTATTTTTGGGTTGCAAATTGCGACCGACATAAGCCCATGGTGGGCGAGGAAGCGCGCCTCCCCACCGAACTGGAGCACAAAGTGGTCACCGGCAGACTGGTCCAGGCTCTTGAACGGGAAATAGAACTGCCGGGTATTGGTCACGGCAGCACCGTCACGCAAGAGTATGCGTCCGTCATGCATGGACTGCACGTAGCGGACAAAGCTGTCTTTGACCGCCCATGCCATGCCGAGATCTGCTCTTTCAACAGTGAGTTCGGACATCAGGGTTCCTTTGTCGTTGCCAGGTTGCACAGGGCCGGTGGCGCTCCCCGCTCTCTGACACACCAGGTAGGGGAGGGGCTTGCGGCTGTTCATCTTCGACCATTTTCGTGGCGGTTCAGGTGATCGACATGTACTGCGGGCACATCATTCGCGCGGACCGTGTGCCTGGCGCCCATCGGAAAGGACGGTCGTTGAGGTTACGAGCCTGCTGGGGGAGCGCTGATGGGCGCGGCCCGTCAGGCCGGGTCTGAATTAGAGTGCCATATTCAGTCGTTCAGACGCGATGCACTCGTAGACGAGCCCGGGAGGAATCCGGTGGCAGAGCTCCAGGGTGTAGGACCAGGGGCCGTGCCAGGTGACAAGAACACCTGACGCTTCACTGTTGTCCCGTTGGGAACGCAGCCTGGTGATTGCTGCTGACAATTCATTATCACTGTGAAACCGTTCCCGATGCTGTACGTATCCAGCCGCCTTGGACTGCCCGCCCCTCATGATGCAGCCTCCCGCTGGAAGTCAGGGCAACGGCTGAACCTCTCGGTTTCCCACTTGTAGTCGACCCACACGTTGAAACCGTCTGCCCGGTGAAATAGCCGGCGGGGCTCAGCGCCGTCACTGTCGAGCCACAGGATTTGATCATCGTCGGTGACTGCATCGACAACTCCGCGCCGGATCTCCTCATCCTGAAGTTTAACAATGACCGGCTGGCCAATCAGCGGCTGCCACTTGGGTTGCAGGTGAAATGCCATTCGATGCTTTCCCTTCCTGTGAAGCGGGCCGTGTCTGCCTTCTATCGGGCAGACACGGCCGATGCCTTAAACCGTTACCAGGTCCTGCCAGTCGGCGAGGTCATGCCCGTGGGCATCGCTGACAGACTTGTGGGTGACCTTGCCTGCCGCCACGTTCAGACCGCCGGCGAGAGCGGGGAGCCGGTCGAAAGCACCCTTGACGCCGTAGTTGGCCAAAGCCACCGCGTAGCGGAGCGTGACGTTGGTCAGGGCGTAGGTGGAGGTGTTCGGGACAGCGCCGGGCATGTTGGCCACGCAGTAGAAGATCGTCTCGTGGACCTTGTACGTGGGTTCCTGGTGCGTGGTGGGGTGGGTATCTTCAAAGCAGCCGCCCTGGTCCACGGCGATGTCAACGAGCACCGAGCCGGGCTTCATCCGGGCCACGAGGTCGTTGGTGACGAGCTTGGGTGCCTTGGCGCCCGGGATCAGGACGGAGCCGATGACGAGATCAGCATCGATAACGGACTTTTCGATCTCGTATGAGTTGGACGCTACGGTCTTCAGGCGGCCCTGGTACTGGGCGTCCAGCTCGCGCAGCCGGTTGATGTTGATGTCCAGGATGGTGACGTCGGCGCCGAGGCCGAGCGCCATGGCCGCGGCGTTGGTGCCGGCGACGCCTGCACCGAGGACGACAACCTTGGCGGGACGGACGCCCGGAACGCCGCCGAGCAGCACACCCTTGCCCCCTGCCGGCGCCATGAGCGAGGTCGCACCGACCTGGACGGAGAGCCGGCCGGCCACTTCGGACATCGGGGCGAGCAGCGGCAGTGCCCGGCCTTCCTGAACGGTCTCGTACGCGATGGCGGTGACACCGGATTCGACAAGCGCCTGGGTCAGTGCGGGTTCCGCTGCAAGGTGCAGGTAGGTGAAAAGTAGCAGGCCCTCACGGAAGTGCCGGTATTCGGATGCCACGGGTTCCTTGACCTTCATCACCATGTCGGCCCGCGCCCAGGCCTCCTCTGCGGTCTCGACGATCTCGGCTCCGGCAAGGGCGTACTCCTGATCGCTGATGCCGGAACCGGCGCCGGCGCCGGTTTCCACGAGCACGTCGTGGCCGTTTGCTTTGAATTCGTGGACGCCGGCGGCAGTGATCGCGACGCGGAACTCGTTGTTCTTGATTTCCTTGGGGACGGAGATGATCATGACTCATGCTTTCTGAGGGGATTGATGCTTGTGGGCAAAAGAATGACAGAAAATGCGGAAACGTGAGCCCTGCTCGCAGGATCTGCGGCAGAATGGAAGCAGCTCATTAATTCCTGCATTGTGAGGAGCGTTACAGAGTGTCGGACTCGCAGAAACTGCAACAGGTGCCATTGGACGAAGTGGACCACAAGCTTCTTGGCCTGCTGTCCAATAATTCAAGGCGTACCAATCAGTCGTTGTCGGAGGCCCTCGGACTTGCGCCGTCAACCTGTCTTGCCCGCCTCAAGGCGCTCAAAGAGTCGGGGGTAATCAAGCGCTTCACCGTCGAAGTCGCACCCGAAGCAATGGGCCTGCCCCTCCAGGCCCTGGTCAGCGTGCGGCTTAGGCCTGGGGCCCGGCACCTGATGAATGCCTTCGGAAATGAGTTGCGGGACCTGCCCGAGATCAAGCAATTCTTCGTTCTTGGCGGTGCAGATGATTTCCTGATCCACATCACGGCCAGGAATACCGAGCACATCCGTCAATTCGTACTGGACCATCTGTCATCGAATCCTGCCGTCGCAGGCACCCAGACCAACCTCGTGTTCGAGCATGGCCACGGAACCGCCTTCGGACTCTAGGGATCTGGGACAAATGCCGCCGATGGCCCAAGCCAAAGGGCATCCCCGTTTTTCCCGACATCTGCGGCAGGCCCTGGTCGGCGAAACAGCAGGGACGCTGACTCCTTCCAGTCCATGTATTGCACTAGTGGGGGGCGGCCCCACCTGCTGCAATGGCAATACGAGACGCGAAAGAGTCGCTCATCAGGGAAAGGAGTCGAAGTGTCATCCTCAGATGCACATAACCCCGACTTTCAGAAAATCTTCGAAAGTCTGCCGAACCAATACATCATCGTCACCCCCGACAGAACGATCGTCGCTGCCACTGACTCGTTCCTTGCATCTACGGGAAAGAGCCGCGAGGGAATCGTCGGCATGGACATCCTCGAGGCTTTTCCGGACAACCCGGACAACCCTGACGCCAAGGGAACAGAGATTCTGCGCAGCTCCATCGAGCGTGTTGTCGAAACCGGCAAGATCGATATTCTTCCGCCTGTTCGCTATGACATCGAGAACTCAGACGGGATTTTCGAGCCCCGGTGGTTCCAGCCCCTGAACGCTCCGGCTTTCGACGATGACGGCAAGCTCGTCTATGTCCTGCACGGGGCGGAAGACATCACGGCTCAAATGACGAGCAAGAGCTGAACCCCGGCCGCCACCGACCCGATAAAGGACTGAAATTATGGACGACGTCAAAGCAACCCTCATTGGAGGACCGACCCTGCTCCTCGAGATCGCCGGCTACCGGATGATCACTGACCCCACCTTCGATTCCCCCCAGGTCTACCACCACCCAATCGCCGGACCCGTCATCAAGAAGCTCGCCCCCAGCGCCACCCCCGAGGAGCTTGGCCACGTTGACCTGGCACTCGCCTCCCACGAGCACATCGACAACCTGGACGTGGCCGGCCGGGGTTTTCTGACGATGGTGCCGCTTGCCCTCACCACGACGGAGGCTGCGAAGAACTTCGGCCCCAACGTCCGCGGGACCAGCGACTACGAGACTCATACCGTTACGCTTCCCGATGGCAGGCAGATGAAAATCACGGCAGTGCCGGCGCATCATGGCCCGGAGGGCGTGTGGGACGCACTCGGGCCCGTTATTGGCTTTGTCCTCGAAGCAGAGGGCATGCCGACGATTTACATCAGCGGTGATAACTCCGAGCTGGATATCGTGCGCGAAATTGCGGATCGTTTTCCAGCCATTGATATCGCTGTGCTCTTCGTCGGCGGCGCAAAATTCGATGTGATCGCAGATGGCGCGTACATCACCCTCAGCAATGACCGGGCCCTGGAGGCGGCCAAGATCATGGGTGTCAAGAAGGTCGTTCCAGTGCACGAGGATTCGTGGGAACATTTCAGCCAGAATGCGGACCAGATCAGCAAGCTTTTCGCCGATGCCGGGCTCAGCGAACTCCTCATCGCCTTGAAACCGGGGGAGTCTGCAGACATCCGGCTCTAGCAAACGGACCGCAGAATCGAAGGTTGGACGGTTATCGGCCAACCTTCGATTCTTGCTTAAAGGCAGAACCGGTGAAGGCCTGCGACGGACAGGCGGGCATCAACTTATGTGCGTGGCGCACACACAGCACCTCGAAGGGTCGGGAAGAATGGTGGCAGCACAACTCACGGATCGCTTGGAGCTCAGGGACGATGACGACCATTGCGGAGCAGTTCACCCGGGAACAAGACGACCTGGCGAAAACAGCAGGGCGCCCGAGTGCCGATTATTGGTCGATATCACAAGGGCTGCGGCTGCTGGGTGACCGCTGGTCCCTATTGATCGTGCGCGAACTCCTCTGCGGTGAAATGGGGTTCAACGATATGTCCCGGGCCCTGCCTGACCTTTCGCGGACACTGCTTTCCCAGCGGCTCAAGCGCCTGGTCCAGCTGGAGCTTGTCGTTCGCAACGATGAAACCGGCCCCCGCGGCTCACGACGCTACAGACTGACGCCGGTCGGCTACGCGCTGCGGCAGACCTTGGAGTCGCTGGGCCTCTGGGCGAGTCATTGGCATGCGCCCTTTGAGAATGACCTGCGGACAGGGCTTGGCACGCTGCTCGAACACATGGGCCGCAGCCTTGTGACAGATTCCCTGCCCAGGAAGTCGATTGTCCTGGGGTTCGAGTTCGACAACGTCAGGGGAGCTCCCCTTCATGGCTGGATCTGCACAGAGAACAGCAAGACAACCGCGAGCATCGGCCGCGCAGAACGTGTCCCGGATCTTCAGGTTCATGTCGCCCCGCGGGTGCTCTACGACCTCTGGTGGGGTCTGCGCCGCTGTGAGGAGGCGCGGCAGCTGGGCTCCATCGGGTTTGTTGGCCCGCAAGAGTGGGCTGCGGACTTCTCCGGCTGGTTCGCCCCTCGGGCAGCTTCCTAACGGTCAGCGCCCACCATACGGTGCCCCGCGGTTGACAGGCCCGCCGTTTCCCGGCTTCCTGCTATACAGGTACGTTGCACTGGGTCCTGTTTCTGGATGCCATGCAGGGATATGAAACAGGGTCTACACCCCTTAGCCGGGGGAGAGTAGGGTCAAGTAAACAGAGGTGCCGTCGCCCAAGCGTGTCTAAGAGACCACGTTGTGCCGGCGCTGCTTTCTTGGAGGAACCAGGATGGCTGGATGGAATGCTGACACGGCTGCCGGCCCAGTAGGGGCAGGGACCGTCACCCTGGTCGAGGAAACCTCGTTCTGCATTTCTTTGCCCAATGGCGACATTCATCCCGAGCACCCGCATGGCCTGTTCGTGCAGGACACCCGATTCCTGTCCCGCTGGAACCTGACAGTCAACAGTCATCCGCTTGAGTCCCTCGCTGCCGAGACGCGCGAGCCGTTCCGGGCCCTGTTTGCAGGTCGCGTTCCCCGTTCCGACGGATATGCCGACAGCCCGCTGATCGTGGAGCGCCTGCGGGAAGTCGGCGCGGGTATTCAGGAGCGACTTACCGTCCGCAATTATTCAACCAAACCCGTCGAATGCGCGATTTCCCTCGAGGTTGAAGCTGACTTCGCGGACCTTTTTGAAGTGAAGGAAGCCCGGATCCAGCGTGCGTGGGACGCAACCCGGTACGTGGATGGGGACCAGCTGACCATTTCCGGTGTCTGGCAAGGCATGCGAAAACGGGTCGTCATTCAGGCTCCGGGAGCAGAGGTGAAGCCGGAGGGGGTCACCTTTCTGGTATCTGTCCCACCGCAAGGGGACTGGAGCGCTGTCGTCAGTGCCCGGGTTGAGGTTGAAGGCTCTGGCCGGAGCGCCACCCTTGTCCACCCTGAGGGGGAGGAGTTGTCCCCCAGTGACCGGCGCCGCAAGGAATGGGTTGCCAGGATTCCCGTCGTTCGCATGGGTAACCGATCCATTGAGCGTACGTTACGGCGGAGCTACGACGACTTGGGTGCCCTCCGGATCGAGGATCCGGATCATCCCGAACGCGTTGTGGTGGCGGCAGGTGCGCCGTGGTTCATGACGCTCTTTGGCCGGGATTCCCTGTGGGCCTCGGAAATGGCGTTACCGGTGGATCCCTCACTGGCTTTGGGGACGCTGCAGACGCTGGCGGACCGGCAAGGAACCATCGTGGACCCGCTGACCGAGGAGGAGCCCGGCAAGATCCTGCACGAAGTAAGGCTTAGCCTCAATGCCGGTTTGGCCCTTGGAGGCAACTCAGCCTACTACGGGAGCGTCGACGCGACTCCGTTATTTGTGGATGTGCTCGGAGCCGTCAGCCGGTGGGGATTCGGAGCAGATATTATCGCCGGTTTGCTGCCCCACGCGGACCGCGCCCTGGAATGGATACGTCACTACGGGGACAAGGACGGCGACGGTTTCGTCGAATATGAACGGCTCAACGACCAGGGCCTGATAAACCAAGGCTGGAAAGACTCCTGGGACGGCATCAATTTTGCCGATGGAACACTTGCGGAGCCCCCGATCGCGCTCTGTGAAGTCCAGGCCTATGTCTATGCTGCGTATACCGCGCGTGCCTGGATGGCATACGACGCGGGCGACACGGCACGGGGAGATGATCTCGCCGATCGGGCGGCGGAACTGAAGCGGAGATTTAACGAGCAGTTCTGGATGCCGGACCGGGGGTACTATGCAATCGCACTCGACGGCAGGAAGCGACAGGTGGACGCGTGTGCTTCCAACATGGGCCACTGTCTGGTCTACGGACTCGTAGACGAGGACAAGGCTCCGCAGGTTGCCGAGCGGCTTATGTCTCCGGAGATGTTCAGCGGCTGGGGTATACGGACCTTGGCCAGCAACATGGGCGCATATAACCCGGCCAGCTATCACAACGGCTCGGTATGGCCCCACGACAATGCAATCATCGCTGCCGGTCTGTTGCGATACGGCTTCGTGGCGGAAGCACAGCGCATTACCACTGCGATATTGGAAGCCGCCGAATTCTCGGGCGGGCGCTTGCCCGAGCTCTTCTGCGGCTTCAGCCGTGATCAGTTCGCCGAACCCGTACCCTATCCAACGGCGTGTTCGCCCCAGGCTTGGGCAGCAACGGCCCCGATCCTCCTGGTGACGAACCTGATGCGGTACGACGTTCATGTCTCCCGTCGGGGACTGTGGATGGATCCTGTGCTTCCGGAAGCCTATGGTGATCTGCACATCACCAACGCACCTGTGGGTGGCGGCCGGATCACCATCGACATCGATAGGTCCGGCCCCTCTATTCAGGGCCTGCCTGAGTGGATGGAATTTCGACGCGGACATCGGCCATGGATTACGGAACTGGTCGAACAGGCAGACCGCCGACGACGGAAGTAGGCAGCCTGACTGTCGTCGACACCCTCGATGTTACAGCGCCGCCATCCCCTCTGGGACGAAGCCGGCGAACAGTTAGATGATGACTTCTGGCACGCCTCCCGTTAGGCGCGGCGACTTGCCCAACGGGAGACGTGGCATGATGAGCGCTATCTTCAGCGCTCATCGTGCCCGCACTTCACATGGCGCCTACGCGCCCGCTCAGTGCTCCGGCCAGTAGTCGTAGACGTCACTGGTCCCACGCATGAATTCGATAAAGACGCAGTCCCTGTCCCCGACGGTCCATGCTTCATGCTCCGGCGGCAGCATCATAAGATCTCCGGCTGAGAATTCCTCCTCGGATCCGGTACGCTGGCGCACCCCCAAACTGCCTTCCAGGATGTAGGCGACATGCGGCATGGGACACATATCCGTGTCGAGAATTCCGGTCTTGACCGCATCCTCCGTCACTGATGCTCCCACCGGGAAACGGACGAGAAGGGCGCTGGCCCCGTCAAGGGTCACCATCCTTTTCGTGATCCGCCCGATAGTAATGAGTTCGTACTTGTCCTCGTCGACAAAATTGGCCTTCTGCATACGTGTGAGGTCTACAGCCATAGTTCTTCCTCTGCTCCTTCGTCGTGTAAAGCGTCCGCAGTGACGCCTTGTTTCAATTCAGCGACCTGCTCTCTCTACCGGACAAGTACGAAAGCTGTACTGACCCCCATACCGCAGGCACGCATAAACGGCGCTCAAATCTACCCACGTTGCGCACTATACCCCCGGGGGGTATAGTGGATGCGTTGTCAGTGACAAGGCATGTCCCGGCCGGTGCCAACACCCGCTTTCACGGCCCGTCAACCCCAGCGCCCATTGATGCTCCATCAAGGAATGGAAACTGACATGTTTGAATCTGGAAACCGCACTGAGCTTCCCCTCGCCTCGAGTGCGGGATGCAGTTGCTGCACAGCCAACGTCTTTTCGCAGCCCACCTCCTCCGCTGCTGAGCTCACTCTCGAGGGCCTAACCTGCCGGCATTGTGCCCAGACAGTCGAGAAGGCCGTCCTGGTCCTTGAGGGAGTGGATTCTGTGGCTATTGAGCTCGTTCCTGGTGGCCTTTCCCGCCTCCTGATGGGCGGCAAAGCCGCCGCGGCTGCTGTACGCCAAGCCGTCATTGCCGCCGGTTACGTGGTTAGCGGCTAGTAATTCCCTGGAACTTCACGCCGCAAAAACGGCCCAGAAGTTGGCGCCCCCTCCCGAAACAGGAGGCATCGAAGCGCGCCCGCGGGCGAATGAATCCCTCCACAACTGGCCAGCGGGGTCCACCCGAACCCCAGCAGGCCGCGCAACCCCAAAAAACACCCGACTCGGGTACCCCCTGAACTTTCTGCGGGCTCTGCTGCCCGCCAATTTGTAGAGGACATGCTATGACCGGAAAAACAGGACAGCGGCGCGGATTGGTGCCGTTGCTGGTGATCGCGACCGCACAGCTGATGCTGGTGCTCGACGACTCCATCGTGAACATCGCGTTGCCTAGCATCCAGCAGGAACTCGGGGTGAACGCCGTGCATCTGCCCTGGATTGTGAATGCTTATAACCTCACGTTCGGGGCTCTGCTGCTCCTGGGCGGTCGGCTTGGCGATCTCTACGGACGGCGGCATGCATTGCAGGCCGGTCTCGCCCTCTTCGTCATCGCATCGCTGGCCGGGGGTCTTGGCCCCAACAGCGAGACCCTCATCGCCGCCCGAGCGGTTCAGGGGCTGGGAGCAGCACTGGTTGCGCCCAACGCCCTGGCCCTCATTGCGACAACCTTCTCCGAACGCAAGACCCGTGATGCAGCCCTGTCGCTGTACGGCGCGATGTCCGCTCTCGGAATTGTGGTGGGATTGCTTCTTGGTGGCGGCCTGACCGACACCCTCGGCTGGCGGTGGGTCTTTTTCATCAACGTACCCATCGGCATCCTCGTGCTCCTGGGCAGCCGGACCTTGGTGAGCGCAGGACGGCACGCCGGGAGTCTCGATGTCAGGGGCGCCGTATTGGGAACCAGCGGCATGGTCGCCCTGGTGTACGCAATTACCCGCTTTGGCGAGGAGGGTTTCGCTGACCCTCTGGGCCTTGGTCTGGTAGCCGCTGCAGCCCTGCTGCTGGCTGCCTTCATCGCCCTGCAATCCCGCAGCAGCACGCCGCTGGTCCCACTGGGGCTGTTCCGGGACCGTGGCCGCGCTGGCGCATACGCCTCCATGCTGCTGCTAGCCATTGGTCCCATGGGCAGCTTCTACGTGATCACCCTCTATCTCCAGCAGGTTCAGCATTACGGCCCTCTGCGGACCGGTGCCAGCTGGCTGCCGTTCGCGGCAGGGCTGGTGCTCGGGGCAGGGGCCGCGCCTAAGCTGCTGCTGAAGATGGCCACGCGCCTCATCGCAGCAGCGGGGGCACTGCTCAGTGCCGGGGCTGCCTTCTGGTTCTCCTTCATCCAGGTAAACACGAACTACTGGCTGCACCTGGCACCGGCCATGTTCATCCTCGCCCTTGGGTTCGGTCTCGGCATTATCGCCCTGACCCAGGCCGCCGTATATCACACGAAGGAAACCGAGGCCGGAATTGCCTCTGCGCTGCTGAACTCGGCCCAGCAAATCGGCGTTGCCCTCGGACTGGCCGTTTTGGCAGGCGTTGCTGCAACGGTCAGCAACAGCAGCCAGCATTCGGCCGTCACCGAGGCAGGCCAACTGGTCGCCGGATACGGCAGCGCACTTGCCGTCGCGGCTGGGCTGCTGGTGGCTGCAGGAATACTGGCTGCAGCTACCTTGCCTTCCCGAACCGCGGCACAGGCCAACGCCCCCGCTGCGGCCGGAATTCATTAGGCGGACCCGGACAGGGACTGTCTCCAGTGACGAGAAGGTACAGCATGCGCGCCCCTGTGCCTGGGCGCGCATGCTCGGCGACAGGTATCGTCCGCTCGAAAAGCGCAGCTAGAGCCTCGCCTAGATACCACCGGGTCACCGTTCAATAGCCGGCGGACCTCGCGAAACGCTTCGAAGCGGCGGTTGACCCGGGCTTCCCCGCCCCTGTGGGCAGTATTCCTGGCCGCTAACAACCCGGTGCTGCGCTTCAGGGGATCCTCCTCCGACTTTGTGTTCCGCCAGCCTAGCCCTGGTGTATCCCCATTCTGGAGGACATGCAACGGAATTTGTAGGTCTGCGGTACCCACGAGAACCCCAGAGCTGGTCGGACCGATCCTGGTTACCGTCCACCAATCAGCCAGAATTTCGATGTCAGCAGGGCGCGCACACATGGTCTTTACGCTTTCCTGCCACGCTTGCTGGTCCACCCATCGGTATGCTGAAAGGCGTCGATGACGTCCTGGTACGCCAGGTAAGTGACGTCCAAATCAATGTGATCATCATGGTCGGCCCGCAGGCGTTCCAGCCAGGCGGAGCCCGGCCGGGGGCATCCTGACCGTCTCAGATCGAGAGTCGTCACAGCCGAGTGACAGTCCCAAAACCAAGGAGAAGCATCCATGAACAAGAACGAGCTGGCCCAGTTGGGCCTCGACACGGATGGCCTTACGCCGGACGCCGACTACGTCCCGAACCCCTTCACCGCCGATGACGGTGTACACGTCGACCTCGTGTACCGCGCCTACCTGCAGCTCGAGCAGATCAACGCGCTGGGCGGCATCAACTTGCTCGGCGGCTCGCGCGAGCGGCTGGAGGAGATCTATGGCGGACTTGAGGATGGCATGGATCTGATGACGGCGGTGACGCGCTTTGGCGACGATGAGCAGCAGCATCGCGCCCAGCAGCTCATCGCGGCAGGGAAGATCAGCGGCTCCTGACAGGCCTCGACGGAACCCCGACAGCCCCGGCTGTCGGGGTTCTTTCTTTCGTCATGCAGACCGGACTGGCAAGAACCCTTGGATATGCCGAGGCCCGGCATGCGTCGCGCGGACATCAACTGAACCAGGCGAGGCCCACTCTTCCCCTGGACAGGGACCGCGGGAACCTCAGCATTTGGTTCCATAGCCGCTCATTATCCGTCCATGCCGCGGCTCCTGTCTCCCGGCGCGTCCATGCGCCTAAGCAGGAAGAAGTCCGACCCTGGTGTTCATGTGGTGTTCGCACCGTTCTGCCTGATAATGCAAGAATCGCAGCACCCTCGCTCACACCGTTATTCGCTTTCCTCCGGGAGCCGGAAAGACCATGTTGGCCGAGAGGTTGCCTGGTTTGCTTCCGGATTTGGCGGAGACAGCAGCAATGGAAGTGACGGCCATCCATTCCTTGGCAGCCGTCCAGGCATCCGCCGTGCGGCTCATTCACAGGCCGCCTTTTGAGAATCCCCACCACAGCGCCACTGCCGCGGCGATCGTCGGCGGCGGCTCGGGACTTCCCCGGCCGGGCGCGGCATCGCGGGCGCATCGGGGAGTGCTGTTCCTGGACGAGGCTCCCGAGTACGAGCGACGGGTCCTGGATGCCCTTCGCCAGCCCCTTGAGAGCGGTGAGCTTGTCATCCACCGGTCGGCCGGCACGGCGGCGTACCCCGCGCGCTTCCAGCTCATTCTGGCGGCGAATCCCTGCCCCTGTGGCAAAGCAACCGGCAAAGGCCTGGACTGCACGTGCACGGCGATGATGCGGCGTCGCTACATCGGCAGAATGTCCGGCCCGTTGCTGGACCGCGTTGACATTCAACTGAACGTGGAACGGGTGTCCTTGGCGGATTTCGGCCATGCCGGGCAGGAGGAGGACACGCGAACCGTAGCGGAACGGGTGCTGGCGGCCAGGGAGCGGCAGTTGATGCGCCTGAAGAACACGGGGCTCGAAACCAACTCCCAAGTACCGGGAAGAATCCTGCGAGGACAGCTGCGGTTGCCTCCGGGAACCACGAGGATCCTGGACACCGCACTCGAGCGGGGAGTGCTGACCGCTCGCGGCTACGATCGCGTCCTTCGCCTCGCGTGGACACTCGCTGACTTGGACCGCAGCGAGCGACCGGATGCTGACCATATTGGGCAAGCGCTCGGCCTGAGGCAGGCCGCGGCGGCGACATGAGCGAACGACACGAACGGAATGAACGGAAAACGGCAGGAGTGGCAGGAATGAGCGTGCGCGACAAAGAACGGGTAGCCCGGGCCGCGTTGGCCCGGCTGATGGAGCCGCAGGACTCAGTGGGACTGGCCCTGGTGCAGGTGGTCGGCGCTGTGGATGCGTTGGGGGTTGCCACGGGGGAGCTCGGGACCGGTCCTGGTATGGAGCAGGAGATTTCTGCGGTCCTCCGCGACGGGGGCGGACCCGCAACGTGGGCAGGTATGCAGGATAGCCTCAGGCGCTGGGGTCCGCGTGTTGCTGACCTGGCCCCTGACCGGGACCTGGAGACCATGCGGCGGTTGGGCGGCCGGTTGATTGTTCCCGGAGATGATTTGTGGCCGGCACAACTTTCGGATCTGGGCCTTCAGGAACCGCTGTGCCTGTGGTGGAGGGGGCACGAACAGGAGTTGCCGTCGGCAGGTCGGGCCATTGCACTTGTGGGTTCAAGGGACAGTACAAGCTACGGCGCGTCCGTCACGGGCGACTTCGCCTTCGGGCTTGCCCAGCGGGGCTTCAGTGTGGTCTCAGGCGGCGCCTACGGCATCGACGCGCACGCGCACCGCGGAGCACTCAATGGAGGCGTAGCCGGGCTGCCTACCATCGCCGTGATGGCAGGGGGAGTAGACCGCTTTTATCCCTCCGGCAACGAGGAACTCCTTCGGGCGGTGGCCGCGCAGGGAGCGGTGATCTCCGAAGTTCCTCCGGGGTCCGCGCCCACGCGTTACAGATTCCTGCAAAGAAACCGCCTCATTGCAGCCTTGTCCTCGGTCACTGTCGTGGTGGAGGCGCGTTGGCGCTCCGGAGCCCTGAATACCGCCCATCACGCCGAGACGATAGGCCGGGTCGTGGCTGCGGTTCCGGGATCCGTTCACAGCGCCAATTCCGCCGGTTGCCACCGCCTGCTCAGGGACGGGGGAGCCGTTTGCGTCACGGATGTCGGTGAGGTCGCTGAGCTTGCGGGGGCCATCGGTGCATCCGGCGCCCAGGACGAGGGGAACCAGCAATACCAGGAACGCGGCGCAAACCAGGAACCCAGCGCCGCGGTGCACGATGGATTGTCCCTGGAGGATTTGATTCTCCTGGACGCGCTGCCCCTTCGATCCACCAGCTCGGTGGAGAAGCTCACGGTGGTGGCAGGTTTGAGTCCTGAGTCCGTTCGCGCTGGACTTGGCCGGCTGGGGCTGCTGGGACTGGCAGTCTCGGACCGGGGCGCCTGGAAGCGTGGAAAGAATGCCTGACCCTCCCGCGAAAAGCATGTTGGTGCGGGCGCCGGGGGACGACTGCTGGCACAGTTGGAAAGATGGACGGACAATCACTACCTACAGCGCTGGCCGGCGCCGTCGAGGGCTTCCGGCGCTACTTGGAGGGGGAACGGGCGCGGTCCACCCATACCGTTCGTGCCTATATCGCGGACGTCGAGAGCCTGCTGGGTTTTGCTGTCCGGGAGGGGGTTGAAGAACTCCCGCAATTGGAGCTCGGATCGCTTCGGCGTTGGCTCGGCGCGCAGAGCGAAGCGGGGATGTCCCGGGCCACCTTGGCCAGACGCGCAGCAACTGCCCGGGCTTTCACTGGCTGGGCACTCCGGGAAGAACTGATCCCAACAGACCCGGCAATACGTCTGCAAGCGCCCAAACGCAGCAAGCCACTTCCCGGGGTCCTTCAGCAACAGCAGGTCACCCGCATGGTGGATGACCTGAACATCGCTGCGGAGGATGGCGGCCCGATGGCTATCCGCAACCGGGCAATGGTTGAGCTTCTCTATGCCACAGGAGTACGGGTCGGCGAGCTTGCCGGACTGGACATCGATGACCTGGATCCGGACCGAAGAACCCTGCGCGTGCTGGGCAAGGGAAACAAAGAACGCACGGTGCCGTTTGGGGTCCCGGCTGCCGTAGCTGTGGACGACTGGCTCAGGCGTGGCCGCCCGGCCGTCGTGACCGCAGGCAGCGGCCCCGCCTTGTTTCTGGGTGTCAGGGGCAACCGCGTGGATCCGCGACAGATCCGCGCCGTGGTGAGCGATCTGCTGCATGCCTTGGGCGATACCTCAGCCACCGGACCACATGCGCTAAGGCACAGTGCGGCTACGCATCTGCTGGACGGCGGGGCAGACCTTCGCGCAGTCCAGGAGATCCTTGGTCACAGCAGCCTCGCCACTACCCAGATCTACACCCACGTTTCCGTTGACCGGCTCCGCAGTAGCTATCAACAGGCGCACCCACGGGCTTGATCATGACCCTTACAACCCCCGCACTGGCGGAAACCGGCAGCGTACGGCAAAATGAAAGCACCATGGGGAAACCTTCAATGCACGCTTGAGGGTTACTTCTGTGCCAAGATCGTCAAAAGGACTACACAACTGAATAGCCTGTCAGGGCCATCATGAGATTCATGACATCCGGCAGCACAGGCAGACCATCCAGGCAGAGGTCGTTGGGGAAGACGTACCTACAGCTATGGAGGATGGAATGTCTGTTGCAACAACCCGCGGTGTCCTGTTCGTGCACTCGGCCCCTACGGCGCTTTGCCCGCACGTCGAGTGGGCCATTGGATCGGTCGTGGATAAGCGGACCGATCTTGAGTGGACCCCTCAACCCGCCGCGCCCGGAATGTTCAGGGCCGAGCTTTCGTGGACGGGCGCCCCTGGAACCGGTGCCCAGTTGGCGTCGGCCTTGAGGGGCTGGGCCCACTTGCGCTACGAAGTCACCGAAGAACCAAGCCAGGGGGTGGATGGCGCCCGTTGGTCCCATACCCCTGAACTCGGTATTTTCCACGCCGTCACGGACGTGCACGGAAACATCATGGTGACCGAGGACCGCATCCGCTATGCCTATGAGTCCGGCGCCGGGGATCCCTCAGCGGTCTACCACGAGCTGTCATTGGCCCTTGGCGAGGCGTGGGACGAAGAACTCGAGCCGTTCCGCCACGCCGCAGAAGGTGCTCCGGTGCGCTGGCTGCACCAGGTCGGCTGACAGCGACCCACGACAAATACCCCATAGCAATGAAGAGGGCCCCACCAACTGGTGGGGCCCTCTTCATGTCGCACGTTGCGGCAGCTGCAGATCCTGCTTAGACGTTGCGTACCGCGATGACTGCGTTGTGTCCGCCGAAACCGAAGGAGTTGCTCAGCGCGACGATATCGCCGGCGGGCAGGTCCCTGACGGAAGTTACGACGTCGAGCGGGATCTCCGGATCCTGGTTCTCGAGGTTGATGGTGACCGGTGCCTTGCGCTCGTAGACGGCCAGGACCGTCAGAACGGCTTCAACGGCGCCTGAAGCACCCAGGAGGTGTCCCATCTGGGACTTGGTGGCGGAGACCGCTACGTTGTCCACGTGGGTTCCCAGGGCGGCACGGAGGGCCGTGTACTCGGGCTTGTCACCAACGGGGGTGGACGTAGCGTGTGCGTTGACGTGCACCACGTCCTCAGCCTGGATCCGGCCGTCGAACATGGCAGCCTTCAGCGCCCTGGTGGCACCCAGGCCTTCGGGGTCCGGTGCTGTGATGTGGTAGGCATCCGCGGTCACCGATGTGCCGGCAAGCTCGGCGTAGATGCGCGCACCACGGGCGATCGCGTGCTCCTCGGCTTCAAGGACAAGGGCACCGGCGCCTTCACCCATGACAAAGCCGTCGCGGTCGATGTCGTACGGGCGGGATGCGCGTTCCGGCTCATCGTTGCGGCGGGAGAGGGCCTGCATCGAGGAGAACGCCGCCAGGGGCATCGGGTGGATTGCTGCTTCCGCGCCACCACACACCACAACGTCAGCCTTGCCGGACCGGATAAGATCCAGTCCCAGGTGAAGTGCTTCGGTGCCGGATGCACAGGCAGAAACCGGCGTATGCGCTCCGGCACGTGCGCCGAGGTCGAGGCTGACCGCGGCAGCAACGCCATTGGGCATGAGCATGGGAACCGTCATGGGCAGGACCCTGCGGGGGCCCTTGTCCCTGAGGGTGTCCCACGCATCCAGGAGGGTCCAGACGCCGCCAATGCCGGTGGCGAAGGCCACAGCCAGCCGGTCGTGGTCGATGTCCTCAATCCCGGAGTCGGCCCAGGCCTCGCGGGCGGCGATGACGCCAAACTGCGTGGACGGGTCCATGCGCTTGGCCTCAACGCGGCTCAGTACCTCAAGTGCCGGGGTGGAGCACCGGGCAGCAAAGTGGACGGGGAGGTCGTACTTGGCCACCCACTCGTCGTCGAGCGTGTGGGCGCCGGAGACGCCTTTCAGCGCGTTCTGCCACATTGTGGGTACGTCGCCGCCGATGGGAGTGGTGGCCCCCAGACCGGTTATGACTACTTTGCGTGCCATGCGATCACTCTCTGTCGGATCAGCCATCCCGCCTGCAGGGTTCACAGGGGTAGGCAGGAAAATCTTTGGGCGTTATTGCGGCTGTGCCGGGCGCAGGGACTAGCGCCCTGGCCCGGCACAGCTGGTGTCAGGACTAGGCCTGTGCGTTGGCGATGAAGCTGACGGCGTCGCCGACGGTCTTGAGGTTCTTGACCTCTTCGTCGGGGATGCGGACGCCGAACTTCTCTTCAGCGTTGACAACGATGGTCATCATCGAGATGGAGTCGATGTCCAGGTCCTCGGTGAAGGACTTGTCGAGCTCTACGGCTTCGGTGGCGAGGCCCGTCTCTTCGTTGACGATTTCAGCCAGGCCGGCCAGGATCTCTTCGTTGCTAGCCATTGTTGGCTCCTTTTCTTGTTGTACCGGCTGCTGCCGGAAAGGGGGCAAACCGCGGTTACGGTTTGGGTTTTCAAGTCATATTCAGTTGGCTGGAGGCCACCGGGGCCGGTCCAGGTCTATGGCAGGACGACAACCTGGGCGCCGAAGACCAAGCCCGCGCCGAAGCCGATCTGCAGGGCAAGGCCGCCGCTCAGGCCAGGGTTCTCCTGGAGCAAGCGATGGGTTGCGAGAGGGATGGAGGCCGCAGACGTGTTTCCGGCCTGCGCAATATCGCGGCCGATCACAACAGACTCGGGAAGCTTCAGCTTCTTCACCATCTCGTCGATGATGCGCATGTTCGCCTGGTGGGGAACGAACGCAGCGAGGTCACTGGCTTCGATGCCGGCAGCATCCAACGCCTGCTGGGCCACCTTGGCCATCTCCCAGACCGCCCAACGGAAGACGGTCTGGCCGTCCTGGCGCAGGGTCGGCCAAACATCCTGTGTTGCGGAAAGGATGGCGGGGTCGTCAATTTCGTCGGAATGCCTGGCGGATTCGCCAAGCTTCTTGACGTCTTCCAGCGAGTGGGTCATACCGATTGCATCCCACTTGCTGCCGTCGGAGCCCCACACGGACGGGCCGATGCCTGGCGTGTCAGACGGACCCACTACGACTGCGCCTGCTCCATCGCCCAAGAGGAAGGAGATGGTGCGCTCGTGGTTGTCGATGACGTCCGAGAGCTTCTCAGCACCGACTACCAGGACGTACTCGGCTGCGCCGGAGCGGACCAGCGCATCAGCCTGGGCCACGCCGTAGCAGTACCCTGCGCAGGCGGCGGAGATGTCAAAGGCCGGTGCCGGCGTCGCGCCGAGGCGTTCGGTGAGTGCAGCGGCGGCGGATGGCGTCGCGTAGGGGTGCGTGACGGTGGAGACGATCACGGCACCCAGCTGGGACGGTTCGATGCCGGCCTGTTGGATGGCCTCCCTCGCCGCGCCTTCGGCCATGTCGATGACGCTCACATCGGCGGCTGCGCGGTGGCGGGTGATGATGCCGGTCCGCTGGCGGATCCATTCATCCGAGGAATCGATCCACTGGCAGACGTCCTCATTGGTGACGATGACGTCCGGGCGGTAGGCCCCGATGCCGAGAATGCGGGCATTCTCGTTGACGGTGGCTTTCTTCAGTACCGGCGTGCTCATGCCTGTCCCTCCAGTTCAGCAAAGAGTGCGAGTGCCGCAGACAGGTCATCCGGGGTTTTGACTGCAACAGTCTTCACGCCGGGCATGCCGCGTTTTGCCAGACCCGCAAGGGTTCCGGCGGGAGCAAGTTCGATGACGCCGGTGACGCCGCGCGCCACCAATGTCTCCATGCACAGGTCCCAACGGACGGGCCGGGAAACCTGGGCGATCAAGCTATCGACGGCGGCAGGGCCGTCGGTGACTTCCTGGCCGTCGTAGTTGGACAACAGCGGGACTGTCGGTTTTTGGGGCGACAGTGACGGCTTAAGCGCTTCCAGTGCGCTGACTGCAGGGGCCATATGCGAGGTGTGGAATGCGCCCGCAACCTTGAGCGGAATGACACGTGCCTTTGCCGGCGGGTTCTCTGCAAGGGCCTTGAGCTGTTCGAAGGTACCCGCGGCGACGGTCTGGCCGGCACCGTTGACGTTGGCCGGCGTGGCGCCGGCAGCTTCGATGGCTGCCAGGACCTCAGCTGGGTCGCCGCCAACCACGGCGCTCATTCCGGTGGGGGTGACGGCAGCCGCGGCTGCCATGCTGTTTGCACGCTCCCGCACGAAGGTCATGGCCTCGGACTCGGTGAGGACGCCGGCAAGGGCGGAGGCGGTGATCTCGCCGACGGAATGGCCGGCGAGGATAACGGGAAGGGTGCTCAGCTCAACGTCGAACAGGGACTTCGCGGCCACAAGGCCGGCAGCAACAATCAGGGGCTGCGCAACCGCGGTGTCCTTGATGGTCTCTTCGTCCGAGGTGGTGCCGTGGGCCTTGAGGTCAATGCCTGCGATCTCGCTCAGGGCGGCCAGTTGGCCTTCGACGGAGGGGAGTTCCAGCCAAGGGGCCAAAAATCCGGGGGTCTGGGAGCCCTGTCCAGGGCAGACGATTGCAAGCACGTATCCAGCTTTCCAAATTGCCACGTGATCCACTGGTGTTTTGGTACACCAAGCTCACTGGGTCAGTTTGTAGGAAGTCTACAACGGTTCAGCTCTGCGAACGTGACGCATGACGTTCCGGAACGGCTTTCGGCGGAGCCGAAAGGCGGCCAACCACCAAGGCGGTTTGCAGAACAAACGCCTCCCGCGGAAGGAGGGGATCCCAGCCTGTCACGTCGCAGACACGCTTCAAACGGTAGCGCACCGTATTGGCATGGACGAACAGTTCCCGGGCCGTAGCCTCCAGTGAATGACCCAGTTCAAGGTAGGTGCCCAAGGTCTCCACGAGGCCGTTTGAGGCGGCCAGGAGCGGCCTGTAGATGTTCTTGATCAACGATCGCCTGGCTGCGTCATCGCCCGAGACCACGCGCTCCGGTAGCAGATCGTCTGCTGCGACGGGGCGGGGCGCCGAGGGCCACGCACGGGCGGCCGTGAGGCCGGCGAAGGCGGCCTGGGCGGAACTGCTCGCTTCCAGCAAAGATCCGGCCTCCGGACCGTAAACCACGGCACCGGGGGCAAAGAGTTCACTGAGTTTGAGGTAAGCGGTGTCCCGGTCCTGGACGCCACCAAGGATCAGGATGAGCCGGTCGCCCTGGATTCCCACCAGCGCATCCTCGGCAAATCGCCCGGCAGTACGGCGCAGTTCACTGACGTAGCTTGCACTGGGTTCCGACGGAGAGTTGCCCACCATCACGGTGAAGCGTTCCTGTGCTTTCCAGCCCAGCGCCGCGATCCGTGACCGCAAGGCATCTGTATTTTCCCCACGGAGGATGGCATCCACGATCAGCGCCTCCAGCCTGGTGTCCCACGACCCGCGGGACTCGGCGGCACGTGCGTAAACATCGGCAGCGGCAAATGCGACCTCGCGCGAATAGCGCAGGACGGCTTCGCGCAACGACGGCTGGTCGGACTCCGGGGCGATCACCGGTACCTGGTCCTCCACCACTTCCACCACGATGCGGATCAGCTGCAGGGCCTTTTGGAGGCTGATTGAGCGGGTGAGCTCGGTGGGGGCATTGCCGAAGACGTCCGTGAGGATCCAGGACGGTGAACTGGGGCGCTCATACCAGGTCACGAACGCCGCGATGCCGTTTTGTGCCACGAGGCCGAGCGCCGATCGTTCATCGGAGCTCAGGCGGCTGTACCAGGGGAGCGATTTCTCCAGTTGGCGCATGGTGCTGGTGGACAGTTGCCCTACGTTCGCGCGGAGCTGCCGGAGAGTTTCCGCCTTTTCCGGCGACAATGCCGGGGTTGCTGCCTTGCGCTTTGACGTTGTTTTGGTGGGCTCTGCCATGGAATGAGCATACGGCCCAGCCCGGGGAACCTCCATTTGTGCGAAGGCTACAACTAGCCTTGTTGCCCGTCACGTCCCGTCGAGCGCCTGCGTACAGCTTTAAACGCCCGACGGCGGCCCCCACCTTTTGGTGAGGACCGCCGTCGCGGATGGTGCTGGTGACGCGTGACGTCCCGGAAGAAGCCTAGGCGTCGCCGCCTGCTCCGCCGGTGGTGCCGGCGTTGACATCCAGGAGCCGGTACTTCTCGATCGCCTTTTCCAGTGCGCCTTCTTCAACCTCGCCCTTGGCGGCGAGGAGTTGGAGGGTTTTGGCGACGATGGAGTGGGTGTCGTTTTTGAAGTAGCGGCGTGCGGCTTGGCGGGTGTCGGAGAAGCCGAAGCCGTCTGCTCCGAGGGAGGCGAAGTCGTTGGGGATGAATTGTCGGATTTGGTCGGGGACGGCTTTCATGTAGTCGGAGACTGCGATGACTGGTCCGGTGTGGCCGTGGAGTTGTTCGGTGATGAAGGGTGTGCGGGTGGGTTGGCCGGGGTTGAGGAAGGCGTGTTCTTCGGCGTCGAGTCCGTCGCGTCGGAGTTCGTTCCAGGAGGTCACGGACCAGACGGTCGCGGCGACGCCCCAGTCGTCGTTGAGGATTTTTTGGGCTTCGAGGGCCCAAGGGACGGACACGCCGGAGGCGAGGATGTTCGCGGTGGGGCGGTTTCCGTTTCCGGTGGTGGCCTCGGGGGCGTGGGCGAGTTGGTAGATGCCTTTGAGGAGCCCGTTGGTGTCGAGGTTTTCGGGTTCGGCGGGTTGGGTGATGGGCTCGTTGTAGACGGTGAGGTAGTACATGACGTTTTTATCGTCACTGGCCTCGCCGTACATTTGTTCGAGGCCGTGGCGGATGATGTGGCCGATTTCGTAGCCGTAGGCGGGGTCGTAGGTGCGGACGGCGGGGTTGGTGGAGGCCAGGATGGGGGAGTGCCCGTCGGCGTGTTGGAGTCCTTCGCCGGTGAGGGTGGTTCGTCCTGCGGTCGCGCCGATGATGAAGCCGCGGGTCATTTGGTCCGCGGCGGCCCAGAAGGAATCTCCGGTGCGTTGGAAGCCGAACATGGAGTAGAACACGTAGATCGGGACCAGGGGTTCGCCGTGGGTGGCGTAGGCGGTGCCGGCGGCGGTGAATGCTGCGACGGCGCCGGCTTCGTTGATGCCGGGGTGGATCAGTTGGCCTGCGGGTGATTCTTTGTAGGCCAGGACGAGGTCGCGGTCCACGGAGAGGTAGTTCTGGCCTTTGGGGTTGTAGATTTTCGCGGTCGGGAAGAACGCGTCCATGCCGAAGGTGCGGGATTCGTCCGGGACGACGGGCACGAACCGGGCGCCGAAGTTTTTGTCGCGCATGAGGTCTTTGAGGAGCCGGACGAAGGCCATGGTGGTCGCGGCTTGTTGTTTGCCGGATCCGCGTTTGGCGACGTCGTAGGATTTGGCTTCGGGCAGGGTGACCGGGGTGTGGGTGCGGCGCCGTTCGGGCACGAACCCGCCGAGTTCGGCGCGGCGGTCCATGAGGTATTTGATTTCCGGGGCGTCCATGCCGGGGTGGTAGTACGGGGGCCGGTAAAGGTCGGCGTCGAGCTGGTCATCGCTGATGGGGATGCGCAGGTGGTCACGGAAGGCTTTGAGGTCTTCCATGGTGAGTTTCTTCATTTGGTGGGTCGCGTTGCGGCCCTCGAAGTGCGGGCCCAGGCCGTAGCCCTTGACCGTTTTGGCCAGGATCACGGTGGGTTTGCCCTTGAACTCGGTCGCTGCCTTGTACGCGGCGTAGACCTTGCGGTAGTCGTGACCGCCGCGTTTGAGGCCCCAGATCTGCTCATCGTCCAGGTCCGCGACCATGTCCTTGGTCTGCGGGGACTTGCCGAAGAAGTGCTCACGGACGAACCCGCCGGACTCGGCCTTGTAGGTCTGGTAGTCACCATCGGGGGTTTCGTTCATGATTTTCACCAACGCCCCGTCCTTGTCCGCTTCCAGGAGGGAGTCCCATTCCCGGCCCCAGACGACCTTGATCACGTTCCAGCCCGCACCGCGGAAGAACGCTTCGAGTTCCTGCATGATCTTGCCGTTGCCACGCACCGGCCCGTCCAGGCGCTGGAGGTTGCAGTTGATCACGAAGTTCAGGTTGTCCAGGTTCTCGTTCGCTGCCAGCTGCAGCAGACCACGGGACTCGGGCTCGTCCATTTCCCCGTCACCAAGGAACGCCCAGACCTGCTGGTCCGAGGTGTCCTTGATCCCACGGTTCTGCAGGTACCGGTTGGACTGGGCCTGGTAAATCGCGTTCATCGGGCCGATACCCATCGACACGGTCGGGAATTCCCAGAAATCAGGCATCAACCGCGGGTGCGGGTACGAGGACAACGCATGCCCGGCCTTGGACTTCTCCTGACGGAACCCGTCCAGGTCTTCTTCGCTCAACCGGCCTTCCATGAACGCCCTGGCGTACATCCCCGGAGACGCGTGGCCCTGGAAAAACACCTGGTCCCCGCCACTGGGGTGGTCCTTGCCGCGGAAGAAATGGTTGAAACCCACCTCATACAACGTCGCAGCACCGGCATAAGTGGAAATATGCCCACCCACACCAATATCGGAGCGCTGCGCACGATGGACCATCACCGCAGCGTTCCACCGCATATACGCCCGGTACCGGCGCTCGAACTCCTCGTTCCCCGGGAACGGTGCTTCCTGATCCACCGGGATCGTGTTCACATAATCAGTGGTCGTCACCATCGGCACACCCACCGACCGGGCACCAGCACGCTGCAACAACGAACGCATAATGTACTGAGCCCGCTCGGTACCCTGCTCAGCGATCAACGCATCAAGGGACTCAATCCACTCCGCGGTCTCTTCCGGATCACGATCAGGCAGCTGGGCAGTCAACCCGCTGAGGATGTGTGAGGTCTCTTCTCCTGCAGCCACGTCCAACCTTCCTTTAGGCGCATGCATCGGCGCCTCAGGTCTGGCAGGGTGACTGCCCGTCGTGAACGCGTCGTGTGCGACATCTCGGTTTCAACAGCCCGGTCGGATGCGCCGGGCAGGTCTTGTGAGCGCTTGGCTGCCCAGTAGAATTCTGCGGGGCGATCGCCCTGCAGCCAGAGCGCTCATGGCCACTCTAGCTTTCGCGGCGCTGCTATGCGTAGCCGCAGCCCCCGCAGGGCGTTGTATGTCACATCTGAACGGCTTCCGTGACGTAAAGCACGCATGTGCCACGGGGCCGAAACACCCCAGGTGGTGCGGAATGTGCCCCGGTGCAGGGAGAATGGCTTGAAGCAGGCGCCCAAAGGGTGTTGGCTGTTAGTAATGGAAGTCACTTCAAAAGGAGGAAACGTGAGCGAGGCCGACGCCGCCACATCGGTAAATGTGGCGGAACGAATGGGTTTCAAAGATGGGGATCTGATTCAGGAGCGCGGCTACGACGATGACGTCGACTTCGACTTGCGTGATGATATTGAAGATGTCACCGGCTCGGAATTGCTCGATGAAGACGATCATGACGTCGTTGATGCGGTCATCTTCTGGTGGCGCGACGGCGACGGTGACCTCGTTGACGGGCTCATGGATTCGCTCACTACGCTGAAGGAAGGCGGAGTTGTCTGGGTACTGACGCCCAAGTCAGGAAGGGATAACTACGTGTCTCCGGCCGATATCCAGGACGCAGCCCCTACTTCGGGACTTCACCTGACTACCTCCGCCGGGGTATCCAAAGACTGGAGCGCCACACGGCTGGTGCCCAAGAAGAACAAATGACGGAAGTCCAGCAGGCACCTGCTGCGGTCCAGGGCCCCCGTACAGGTGAGCCTGCACCTGATTTCGAACTTCTGAACCAATACGGTGAGCCTGTCCGGTTGTCGGACTATCGCGGCCGAAACGTCGTCGTTGTCTTTTTCCCTTTTGCCTTCTCAGGCATCTGCACCGGCGAGTTATGTGAGATCCGCGACAACATGGCGCAGTTCAACGACGCTGATGCAACAGTGCTGGCAATTTCCGTCGACAGCAAATTCGCTCAACGGGCCTACGCCGAACATGAGGGCTTCGACTTCGATCTCCTGGCGGACTTCTGGCCGCATGGAGCTGTTGCCCGGGATTACGGAGTCTTCGATGAAGCCAGCGGAATGGCCCTGCGGGGAACTTTCATCATCGATGCGGCGGGCGTTATCCGTTACGTCGTGGTCAATCCGCGGGGCCAGGCGAGGGACTTCAACGAGTACCGGAGGGCCCTATCGGCCTTGGTGGAACAACAGCCATGAGCAACCGGGGGCCAGGCGTGGGGATGACGGGGTTCGCCAGCATGGCACCTGCGGCCGCAGTGCAGCTTGAACCCTCGGAGCTGGAAGCCTTGGATCCTGCGGTGCGCGTCCTGCAGGGCCAGCGCCTGGCTGTCCTCACGGGAGCCGGATTGAGTACCGACTCCGGGATACCGGATTACCGGGGACCGGGTTCTGCGCCACGAAACCCCATGACCTACCAGGAGTTTATTGGGAGCGAGGCGAACAGGAGGCGTTACTGGGCCCGCAACCACATCGGCTGGTCCCACCTCCGGCATGCCGACCCCAATGCCGGCCATGCCGCCGTCGCGCTGATGGAACGGCGAGGCCTCCTGACGGGGCTCATCACCCAGAACGTGGACAGGCTCCACGAGGATGCCGGAAGCGTCAACGTGGTGGATCTGCACGGGCGCTTCGACCAGGTGATCTGTCTTTCCCACGGACACACCTTCAGCAGGCAGCTGATCGCGGCCATCCTGGAAGAGATCAACCCAGGCTTCGTTGAAGCTGCTGTGGAGTCCGGCCTGGTGGAGATGGCGCCGGACGCCGATGCCACGGTGGATGACCCCGAACTCATCACGTCGTTTGTCATGGCGGTGTGCCCGATCTGCGGCGGAATCCTGAAGCCTGATTTCGTGTACTTCGGGGAGAACGTCCCCAAGGACCGCGTAGCCCGTGCCTACGGCATGGTTGATGACGCGGAAGCTCTGTTGGTTGCAGGCTCGTCGCTGACGGTGCAGAGTGGCCTGAGGTTCGTCCGCCATGCGTCAAAAGCTGGCAAGCCTGTGGTCATCATCAACAGGGGGATCACCCGCGGGGACGAACTTGCTTCAGTGAAACTTGAGCTGGGCGTCAGCGGTGCATTGGACTACCTTGCGCGGGCTTTGCCTGATCTTCCGGCCGTTCCAGACTCGATTGGTGTTTCCGGCAGTTGATCATGTAGAGTCATTGTTCGTTGGTTGAAGCGCTGAGGAAGTCAGAGGCTGCTGAAACCGCAATATGGGTCTTTAGCTCAGCTGGTAGAGCGCCACGTTTACACCGTGGATGTCATCGGTTCGATCCCGGTAGGACCCACCAGGAAGCCCCGTCACTCACGGCCGCAAGGTTCGAGAGGGCGGGGCTTTTTCGTACTCAATTCACTTTGTTGTTTCATGCCCGGAGCCTTTGTCCCCTCAGCGCCTTTATCCTCCCTGCGCCTTGTCCCCTCGACGCCGTCACTTGGAGTCCGGTCATCTGCCGTCAGTGCTTCCTTCCGCCGGTAGCGACCTCTCATTGTCGTAGCCTCCTCCTACGGTTGACTCCATGGAGCACGTTTACATCCGCACAACCGCCCAAGGCGAGCCGGCCGCCGTCGTGAGAGGAGGCCGGGAGTGGAAGATCGCGGTGGAGCCCGTCCGATGGTTCGAAAGGGTTGCCTGGTGGGAGGTATCGAAGCGGATGCCGCGCGGAACCGGCCGCGTGGATGTTGAGGTCCTGCAGGTCCAGGTGCGCTTGGGGAACAACGCCCGTTCCGCTCTCACCACATGGCAACTGGTGCGCGATGGATCAGGAGGGGGCTGGTGCCTTCGGGGTGAGGACGCCGCGGCAGCATAGGGAGCTTGAGCCGGCAATCAGCAGAAGGCAGGAAATGGATGAGCTCTCCACCGCGACTATTGGGGGATGCCGCGGTGGAGAGCTCGAAAATGAATATACAGCCAACTTTTGGGTTTGGAAAGCCGGACAGGTCAGCGACACCTGCTTGCCACTATGATGGGTATTGTTCAGCAGATTGAACACTGAGTTGCAATGACGAAGGAGAATCATGGCCGATTCCCGCACCACCCGCTCCGAAGGGTTGGGCGCTTCGTCGCCGGCCCCCGCCGTCACGCGCGCCGCCGCCGTCCTGGAAGCCCTTGCTGATTCCCCTTCCGGCCGCTTGACCCTCAGCGATTTGTCCCGCGAGCTGGGCATACCGAAGTCATCAACATCGAACCTGCTGCTGGCGCTCGAGGAAGCGCGCCTCATCACCAGGCAGGGCGCAGATTTTGCGCTCGGGCGGAAGCTGGTGGAACTCGGAGCTGCGTACCTCAGCCGCCTCGACGAAGTGCAGGAGTTCTACAAGTACTGCGAGCAGGCTCCAACGCTCTCCGGCGAAACGGTCCGCATTGCGATGCTCGACGGCGACCACGTCATCTACCTGGCGCGTTACGAAGGGCATCCCGCCGTGCGGTTGACGTCCAATATCGGTGACAAGATGCCGGTCTCGCTGTGCAGTGTGGGCAAGGCGTTGCTGGCACAGCTGCATGACCACGACATCGAGGCCATGTTCCCGGACGGTATGGAATTGCCCACAATGACTGCCAACTCACTCCGGACGGCCGAGGAACTCAAGGCCCAGGTCACCACGATCCGCCAACAAGGCTTTGCTTTCGAGGATGAGGAGTCCACGGTAGGTGTCGTTTGCCTGGCCGTCCCTGTACCCACCCACGGCGCGCATGGACCCAGCCTTGGTCTCTCGGTGACCGCATTGAAGGCCACATATTCGGAAGAGCAGGGAGCTCTCATGGTGAAAGAGCTCAAGGAGTTGGCGCGTTCGCTGGGCAACCCCATGGGCTGATTTTCATAAATCTGATTTTAACCTTGGCATTGCGTTCAGCAAGCTGTACTCTGTTCATCATAGTGATCTTGGCGGTGATGCCATCACTATCTCACTGGGCCAACGGGGGCCCGGGGTGATTTTGAGGGAGTGCTTGTGACAACTCGTACTAAGACAAACTTCGCGGCGGAAGCTGACGAGGCCGTCGTTGAACCGGAGCAGCTCCGGCGGGCGACGCTGGCCAGTTCCGTGGGCTCCGCCCTGGAATACTACGATTTCTACATCTACGGCCTCGCTTCGGCGCTGATCTTCGGGCCACTGTTCTTCTCGCCGCTCGGTCCGGACGGGGCATTGATCGCCTCCTTTGCCACGTATGGTGTCGGATTTGCTGCCCGTCCCTTCGGCGGCTTGATCTTCGGCTACATCGGTGACCGGTTCGGCCGCAAGATGGTCCTGATCCTGACGATTGCCTTGATGGGCACGGCAAGCTTCGCCATTGGCCTCCTGCCGACCTTTGAGCAGGCCGGGATGCTGGGTGCGGTGCTGCTCGTGACCCTGCGTATCATTCAGGGGCTCGGTGCCGGCGCCGAGCAGGCCGGCGCAACCACGCTGATTTCCGAAGTCGCGCCGCGTCGTCGTCGTGGTTTCTTCGCTTCCCTGCCGTTCGTCGGCATTCAGCTCGGTACCCTGCTTGGCGCCGGCACGTTCGCGCTGATCACCCTGGCGGACAAGTCGGTCCTGCAGGGCTGGTTGTGGCGGGTACCGTTCCTCGCCAGCTTCATCCTGATCGTGATTGCCATCTTCATCCGGCTCAAGCTCAAGGAAACTCCTGCCTTCCAGGAACTCGAAAAGCACAAGAACGTAGTCAAGAACCCTATTGGCGCTTTGTGGAAGCACTCCAAGAAGAATGTGTTGATCGGCATTGGCCTCCGCATGGGCGAAAACGGGAATTCGTCAATCTACTCTGCCCTGCTCGTCTCGTTCATGAGCATGCCCGCGGGAGTCTTCGCGGGCAACAACTCCATCGGTCCTGTCGGTCTGTTGATCGCCGCTGGATTCGCAGCAGTCATGGTGGTGACCTTCGGTGCGTTGTCCGACAGGTACGGTCGTGTCCCGGTCTACCGCTACGGCGCGTTGTTCCAGGCGATCATTGCCGTACCGGCCTTCTACCTGGTCACACTGGGCAATGTCACCTTGGTATGGGTGGTCATGGCAGTCGGAATCGCCATCGGTGTCCAATCGATGCTTGGTCCGCAGTGCCCCCTCCTGCCTGAACTGTTCGGATCGCAGTACCGGTTCACCGGTGTGGCCATGAGCCGTGAAATTTCAGCCGTCCTCGCCGGTGGCCTTGCGCCGCTGCTCGGAGCGCTGATGCTGGCCGCCACCAACCACTCCTGGCTGGTGCTCGCCATCTACTCCTTGGTCCTCGCGCTCATCTCCTTCGTGACCACCTTCTTCACCCCCGAGACGGCAGGCCGCGACCTCGTCAGCACGGAAGACGCCAAGTAGTCGCCGAAACCGCTGCTACAACACGCCTCAGGACGGCGTCCCCCCACAGGAGGGACGCCGTCCTGTTTTCTTTGCGGCGTCCAACCCCGGAGTGCTGGAAATTCGCGGACCGCGGGGCAGAATTGGTGCAGCGATAGAGGAGCGTGTCCATGACGGCAACCAAAGGCGTGGCATCGCCGGAAAGCCCCGGCCAAATCCGGGGCTCCAGAGGCACCAGATTTCGGCCCGAGATCCAGGGGCTCCGTTCACTGGCCGTGCTCATGGTGGTGTCGTATCACATCTGGTTTGGCAGGGTTTCGGGAGGCGTGGACGTCTTCCTGCTGATTTCGGCTTTCCTGATGACCCTCCAGTTCGTCAGTCGGTATGAGGAGTCCCGGCCGGTGTCGCTGGTCCGGCACTGGCTGCACCTGTTCTGGCGGCTGCTTCCCGCCGTCGTCGTAGTGCTGACGGGTACATTGGCAGCAACGTTCGTTATCGTCCCCCGGACGAGGTGGACTGAGATCGTCAACCAGGCCTGGGCTTCCCTGTTCTACGTACAGAACTGGCTGCTGCAAAAGCAGGTGGTCAATTACTACGCCGCTGACCACAGCCTGGCGAGCCCCATGCAACACTTCTGGTCGTTGTCCATCCAGGGGCAGGTCTTCATCCTATGGCCGGCGATCTTCGTCACTACCGCGTTGGTGTGCCGGAGGTTCGGCTTGCGATACCGGTCAATGTTGCTGGGAATCTTCGGGCTGATCTTCGTCGCGTCGCTGAGCTACTCGATATACTTCACCAGCGCTCACCAGGAACTGGCCTACTTCGACACTCTTGCCCGGCTGTGGGAGTTTGCGCTGGGTACCCTGGTTGCCCTGCTGCTTCCCTTCCTGCGCCCAGGGCGTGGCCTGGGTACCGTACTGGGTTGGGTGGGTGTTGCTGCGATGCTCAGTTGCGGTGTGCTCCTCCAGGTCCGCTCGGCGTTCCCGGGCTTCGTGGCGCTGTGGCCCACCCTCGCGGCTGTGGCTGTCATCGTGGCAGGACAGACGGGAAGCCGTTTCGGGGTGGACCGTATTCTTTCCTCCAGGTTGCTGGTGGGGCTCGGGTCTACCTCGTATGCCCTGTACCTGTGGCACTGGCCGCTGTTGGTCATCACCCTTGTGTGGATCGGCGAAGACCACGCGGACGCACTGACGGGCGCGGCGATCGTGGGTGTTTCCTTGCTGCTGGCCTACCTCACCACCAGATTCGTGGAGCAGCCGCTGCGGTCATGGCGCTGGCCGGAGGCAAAGCGTCGCCGTCTGGCCGTAGCGGTATTGCTTTGCCTTGCTGTGGGAGCGACGCCGATGACGGTGTTCGGGTTCCAGCAGCAGCAAGAGAAGAACGCCATTGCCGGCCAGGGCATGGATGACAACCCGGGCGCAAGGGCGTTGCTGCCAGGCTATGTCAACCGGGTGGGCAAGGACGCCAGGACGCTCCCGACGCCTGAGCAGCTTCCGGCGGACTGGGGCAAGCTTGACGGCCCCTGTACCGGGGAGCTGCGTCCCCAGGACCCGGTCCTGTTCGCGGAGTGCCAGCAGAACGACGTCGGCGCGGATGCCGCCAAGACCATCTTCGTTGTGGGGCAGTCACATTCCCTGCAGTGGCTCGGCGCCATCGGCCCCATGGCGAAAGAGCGCAACTGGCGGGTGCAGGCCATTACGTTTGGAGCCTGTCCATTCATGACTCAGACGGACGAGGTTGGCGACGAATGCAATGCCTTCAACCGGAATGTCCGCGAACACATTCGGCGTTACCGCCCGGATGCTGTTTTCCTTGTCGGGACCGCGGCTGTCCCGGATTCTCCGGATGAGGACCTTACGTGGGGACTTGATGAACTGGTGGGGGAGATTACCGATCAAGGTGTGGGGGTCATCGCCATGCGGGACAACCCACGGTTCTCCTTCAGCCCCAGCGAATGCGCCATGGCTTCGGGCGTCGACGATCCCCGTTGCCGTCCCGCCCTGTCCTCTGTGCTGGCCGCCGACAATCCGCTGGATCAGCTGGAAGGAACCTTCACCGGCCTGTCCATCCTGGATATGACCGACCTGATCTGTGATGGTGCCAGCTGTCCGGGGATCATTGGCAACGTCTACGTGTACCTGGACGACAACCACCTCTCGAGCACATACACCAGGAGCATGGCCGATGCATTGTCCGAGAGGTGGCTCAGCGCCACAGGTTGGTAGTCCGGTTTAGTAGAAGTGGACCGGGTCCACCAGGTGGGGGAGTTCGCCACCGTCCAGGAAAATGCGCAGGTTGTTGCGGAATCGTTCGGCGATGAGCCTGTTTTCCGCCGCGCTCAATGCCGAGGTGTGCGGCGACACCAGGACCTTGGGGTGGTTCCACAAAGGGCTGTCCTGAGGCAAGGGCTCCACTGCAAACACGTCCAGGCATGCGTATCCAACCTGTCCGTTGTCCAGTGCCGCGAGCAAGGCGTCCTCGTCCACTACCGTGCCGCGCCCCACGTTGACGAAAACTGTTCCTGGCCTCATGGCAGAGAAGATGTCCTTGTTGAACAGCTTTTCCGTGTACGGCGTGCCGGGCAGCGTGTTGACCACGGCGTCGGCGTCGGCGAGGAGGCCGGCCAAGCCGTCTTTGTTGGTGACTTCGTCGATTCCCTCAATGGCTTCGACGTTGCGTTTGGTTCCGCTGACCCTCATGCCCAGGGCGCGCGCGATGCGGGCCGTTTCCATGCCGATTTCACCGAGGCCCGCGATGACAACCTTGGAACCGTTGGCCAGCTTGGTGGGCGTCCGCAGTTCCGGCCAGAACCTGGCGGCCTGGTCCTGTGCCATCTCGGCGCTGCGCTTGAAGCCGTTGAGGATACCGAATGCCGAGAATTCCGCCAGCGGCAGGGCGTGGACGCCGGCAGAGGTGGTGACATGGAACTTCCGGAGCGTTTCGGTGTCCAGGCCTGAGGCCTTGACCGCTCCACCGGCGCCGGCTGCCATGGCGTGGATCCACTGCAGGTGCGGGTTGCTTTTTGCGATGCGCGCAAGGCCGGCGGGACTTTCGTTGGGGAAGCCATAGAGGACCTGGGCGCGGTTCAGCATGGCCCAATAGCGTTCTTCCTGTTCCGGCGACCTTTTGAACGCGGGGTCGCCCGCGTGGTCTGCCGGGAACCGTTCCGGAGGAAGCAGCTCCGGTTCGTAGAGAACTGTTACGGAGGGATCTACAGCGCGGATCTGCTCTACGTGCTCAGCTTCGAGCGGTACAGCGATGGCGATGGTAAGTTCATCAGTCGTCATGGTGTTCATCATACTGAATGGCGGCTAGGATATTGAACAGAATTTACGTAAATGACCACGACGAAGTGAGGTGTTACCTGCCATGACCACCAACCGCGTGGGTTTTGTCGGGCTGGGTCTGATGGGCGCGCCGATGGCCTCCAACCTGGCCGGCGCCGGATGGAACGTCACCGCCTGGAACCGCTCCGACGCCGCGTTCGAAGCTCTCCCCGGCATTAACCGGGCCGCCAGCGTGGCCGCGTTGCGTGACGAGGACGCCATCATTTTCATGCTTCCCGACCTTCCGTTCATCGAAGAAGCGGCAGCGGAGCTGCTCGAATCCTGGGGGAGTTCGGCGCCGCGCCCGGGGACCGCCGTCGTCGTCATGAGCAGTGTCTCCCCAGCGGGTGTCCAGCGGTTCGGCGAACTGGTGCACCAGGCAAGCGGCGGCAATGCCGTCGTAGTGGACGCGCCGGTGAGCGGCGGAACTGCCGGTGCACAAAGCGGAACCCTTGCCATCATGGTGGGGGCCGATGAAGGAACCTTCGAGCAGCTTGGGCCGCTTTTCCAGGCCATGGGCACCACCGTGCGTCGGATGGGACCCCTGGGGTCGGGGTCGCTCGCCAAGGCGTGCAACCAACTGATTGTCGGAACCACGACGGCGGCCCTCGCCGAAGCTGCGGAACTCGCCGAACGCTCCGGGATGGATGTAGGGGCTCTTTTCGAGGTGCTGTCCGGAGGACTGGCGGGAAGCCGGGTGCTGGACAACGTCGGTCCGCGCTTGGCAGCCAAGGACTACACGCCAACTGGACCGGCAAAATTCATGCACAAAGACCTCGGGTTCGTGCTCGCCAGCGCTGCGGCAGCCGGCTCCGCCACGCCGATCGCTTCGGCGGCACATGACCTGTACGCCGAACTCAAACGCCAAGGGCTCGGCGACCGGGACCTCGCCGTCGTCCGGCAGGCCATCGCAAACCTGGGCCGGACGCCTGTCCCCATCACGTCCAACAGCAACTGAACCGTCGCAACTGAAGAAGGAATGACGAACAAACCATGAGTGCACTTTTCGATCTGACCGGGCGGGTTGCCTTGGTCACTGGTTCAAGCCGGGGGATAGGCAACGCCCTTGCCCGCGGCCTCGCCGATGCCGGCGCCACGGTTGTGCTGAACGGCATCAACACTGAACGGCTTGAGGCATCACACCTGGCGATGGCCGCAGAGTATCCGGATGGGAGAGTCCACAGCCGGGCTTTCGACGTGACGGACGCCGATTCTGCCGCTGAAGGGGTCGCCTGGGTGGAGCAAAACGTTGGGCCTCTGGACATCCTGGTGAACAACGCCGGCATCCAGCACCGGGTGCCCATGCTGGACCTTGATGTCAAGGACTGGGACCGGGTCATCACCACGGATCTCACCAGCGCTTTCCTTGTGGGCCGGGAAGCCGCCCGGCACATGATCCCCAGGGGCCACGGCAAGATCATCAATATCTGTTCGGTCCAGACGGACCTGGCCCGTCCCACGATCGCGCCGTACGTCGCCGCGAAGGGCGGCTTGCGCAACCTCACCCGGGCCATGACCGCCGAGTGGGCCGCATCCGGCTTGCAGATCAACGGAATCGCCCCAGGCTACATCCACACCGAAATGACGCAGAACCTGGTCGATGACGCCGACTTCAACTCCTGGATCCTGGGACGCACCCCGGCCAACAGGTGGGGAACCACTGCGGACCTTGCCGGCCCCACGGTATGGCTCGCATCGCAGGCATCGAACTTCGTGAACGGCCAGACGATTTTCGTCGACGGCGGAATGACGGTGGTGGTCTGATGAGCATCAACCTCCCTGCATCCGGTCCGGCAGTTGTAGCCCATGGCAAAGGCGATCTTCGCATCGAGGACATCCCCCTGGCAGCACCGCAACCCAACGAGTCCATCGTGGAGATTGCCTATGGCGGGATCTGTGGTTCGGACCTCCATTACTGGCTGCACGGCGCCGCGGGCGAGTCCATTCTCAAAGAACCGATGGTCCTCGGCCACGAGATCGTTGGGGTTGTCCTCCAGCAGGCAGCCGATGGTACGGGTCCTGCAGCGGGCACGCCTGTGACTGTCCACCCTGCCACCCCGGCACCCGGCGACGTCCGGTACCCCGAGGACCGGCCAAATCTCTCGCCGGGGTGCACCTACCTTGGAAGTGCGGCACGCTATCCGCACACCGACGGCGCCTTCAGCCGCTACGCCAATCTGCCCGCCAGGATGCTCCGTCCCTTGCCGGAAAATCTGGACCTTCGCACGGCGGCGCTTGTGGAACCGGCCAGCGTCGCTTGGCACGCGGTCTCCCGCGCCGGCGACGTTCGGGGAAAAACGGCACTCGTGATCGGCAGCGGTCCGATCGGAGCCCTGGCGGTGGCCGTGCTGAAGCGCGCCGGCGCTGCCCGGATTGTCGCCGTCGACATGCATGACAAGCCGTTGGAGATCGCCCGGTCTGTCGGTGCCGACGCCGTCCTCAAGGGTGATGACGCGGACGCCATCGCGGCGGTGGACGCCGACGTCGTCATTGAATCCTCAGGGAGCCACTACGGATTGGCCTCGGCCATCAAGGGTGCCACCCGTGGCGGCAAGGTGGTGATGGTGGGTCTTTTGCCGTCGGGACCCCAACCGGTGTTCATTTCCCTCGCCATAACCCGCGAGCTGGAGCTCCTGGGCTCATTCCGCTTCAACGACGAGATCGACGACGTCATCGCGGCCCTGGCTGACGGATCCATGTTTGCCGACCCCGTTGTGACGCACGAATTCGATCTCGCCCACGGCCTGGAGGCTTTCGAAGTGGCGAAGAATTCGGCCGAGTCCGGCAAGGTTTTGCTGAACTTCCGGAACGGCTAATTCCTGGCCACAGGGACGAAGACGCGGGGCTGGTCGTCCCAGCTGGGTGCCAGCTCCGCGATCGTCTGGCGCATGATCCTGGCAGCGGCGTCGCGGGCCACCGCACCGTCGCCGGCGTCGATGGCGTGGGCCACGTCCATGTGCCATTGGAGGGCTTCCTTCTGGGGATGCTCGGGCATGAGGCCGTGGACGGTCCGGCCCGTGAGGGTTTCGGTGACCTGGCCAATGAGGTTGGCGAACATCTCGTTGCCCGATCCGGACAACACCAGGGCATGGAAGCGGATGTCGAGGTCAAGGAATCTTGCCATATCCCCGGCGTCTCCCGCTTCCTTCATGGCGAGGGAAATGCCCACCAGTTCCTGCCGCAGGCTCTCGGGTGCGTTGCCGGCGGCGAGTTCGGCGGCTACGGGCTCGACGGCGGAGCGCAGCTCGGCCAACGACCGCAACTGCGCGCCGCGGCCTTCGCCCGCGAGACGCCACCGGATGACCAGGGGATCGAAGGGATTCCAGCGGTGGGCAGGAAGGACACGGATGCCGACCCGCTTGATCGTTTCCACAAGCCCGAGTGATTGGAGGACACGCACGGCTTCACGCACCACGGAACGGGAGACGTTGAGTTCGTCTTCCAAATGCTCAGCCAACATCACGTGTCCCGTGGGAAGGGCGCCACCCACAATCCGGGTCCCCAAATGCTCAACGGCGCGGTGGTGAAGGCTGGTTGACATAGAGGTAAGCATAGTGGCGCGGGGCGACCGGGGATGCCGGTATCCGTGCCGGGAACGCATTCCGTGCCGCCTCAGCAGCCGCCGGGCATCATAGACTGTTTATGACGCGGCAGCTTCCACAACGTGGGCGCCGCTTTCCCGCCCAAGGTTTATATACGTATGGTTTATTACAGCCCCTGGTTTTGAAATCGCTTCCCGCGTGCCCCCATGGCTACGTCGGGACTGTTTGCACACGAACGAATTGGAGTTTTGATGTCAGCACACATCGGTGTCACCGGCCTTGCGGTGATGGGCGCCAACCTGGCCCGCAACCTCGCACGCAACGGCTTCACCGTGGCTCTCCACAACCGCTCCGTGGAAAAGACTGACGCCCTGCTGGAAAAGCACGGCACGGAAGGCGACTTCATCCGCACGGAAACGCTGCAGGAACTCGTCGACTCCCTCGAAAAGCCCCGCCGCGTCCTCATCATGGTCAAGGCAGGCGCCCCCGTCGACAACGTCATCGAGCAGCTGGAACCGCTGCTCGAGGCCGGCGACATCATCATCGACGCAGGCAACTCGCACTACGAGGACACCCGCCGCCGCGAAGCAGCGCTGGCCAAGAAGGACCTTCACTTCGTCGGTGTCGGTGTTTCCGGTGGTGAAGAAGGCGCGCTGAATGGCCCCTCCATCATGCCCGGCGGCTCCCGTGAGTCCTACGACGCGCTCGGCCCGCTCCTGGAAAAGATTTCCGCCAAGGTCGACGGCGAACCCTGCTGTGCTTGGATCGGCACCGATGGCGCCGGCCACTTCGTCAAGATGGTCCACAACGGCATCGAATACGCCGACATGCAGGTCATCGGCGAAGCATTCGACCTTCTCCGCTCCGGTGCAGGTATTGAGCCCGCCGAACAGTCCAAGATCTTCGCTGAGTGGAACAAGGGCGATCTGTCCTCGTTCCTGATCGAAATCTCCGCTGAGGTTCTCGGCCACGTCGATGCCAAGACCGGCAAGCCGTTCGTTGATGTCGTCGTTGACGCTGCAGGCCAGAAGGGCACCGGCCGCTGGACGGTCATCTCCGCCCTTGAACTCGGCTCACCGGTCTCCGGCATTGCAGAGTCCGTGTTTGCCCGCGCGCTGTCCTCCCAGACCGAGCAGCGCAAGCTCGGCCAGGAGCTGCTCGCCGGTGAAGAGGCTTCCGTGGAAATCCCGGAGACGTTCGTCGAGGACGTCCGCCAGGCACTCTACGCCTCCAAGCTCGTGTCCTACGCACAGGGCCTGGACATGCTGACCTCCGCAGCCAAGGAATACGGCTGGGACCTCAAGCTGGACGAGATCGCTTCCCTGTGGCGTGCAGGCTGCATCATCCGTGCAGAGCTGCTCAAGGACATCACTAAGGCCTACGCTGCCGATGAGAAGCCCGCGAACCTGCTGTTTGCACCGGCCTTCACGAAGGCCATCGCAGAGGCACTTCCGGCCTGGCGCCGCGTTGTGGCCACGGCCGTGCAGCTGGGCATTCCGGTACCGGTGTTCTCCTCCTCCCTGGCTTACTACGACGGCCTCCGCCGCAAGCGGGTCGCCGCCGCCCTGATCCAGGGACAGCGCGACCTCTTCGGTGCACACACCTACGGCCGAGTAGACACCGAGGGCACGTTCCACACCCTGTGGGGCGAAGACAAGTCCGAGATCTCGGCTGTCGACACCCACTAATAGCCACGTGGGTCACTAACACCACCGCGCAAAGGCCGGTTCCTTCCTATTACGCTGGAAGGAGCCGGCCTTTGCCGTAACGGAGCTCCCGTTCAGGTGCTGGGCCACCAGCAAAGGACAGACAATGCCAGCCAGCATCGCACTTGTTACAGGCGCCTCCACGGGTATCGGATTCGCGACGGCCCTTGCCCTGGCAGGGGCGGGCTTCACTGTCTACGCAGGTGCGCGTCGCGTCGACATGATGGAGCCCCTGAAGGACCACGGGATAACCGTACTGTCGCTCGACGTGACCTCCGAGGAATCGATGATGTCAGCGGTCGCGCAAGTGGAAGCCGCCCACGGACGCGTGGACGTGCTGGTCAACAACGCAGGCTATGGTTCCTACGGCTCCCTTGAAGAGGTCCCCCTGGCCGAGGGGAGGCGGCAATTCGACGTCAATGTCCTGGGCCTTGCAAGGATGACCCAGCTGGTTCTTCCGCAGATGCGGGCGGCAGGGAAAGGCAGGATCATCAATGTCACATCCATCGGGGGAAAGATCTACGAGCCCCTGGGCGCTTGGTACCACGGCACCAAGTTTGCCGTGGAGGGGATGAGCGACTCGCTGCGCCTGGAACTGAAGCCGCACGGCATCGACGTCGTCATCATCGAACCGTCAGGGACCGACACCGAGTGGGGCACCATCGCCGGCGAGGGGCTGCTGGCCACGTCAGGCGATGGCCCGTACGCCGATCAAGCGCATATTGTTGCCGCAGCGCTGGCATCCACCTCGGGTGACGGCCACGTGCTTTCAACTCCGGCAACGGTGGTGGCAAAAGCCATCGTCCGGGCAGCAAAGGCAAAACGCCCCAGGACCCGCTACCCGGTAGGGCGGGGGGCCTGGAGCGTTCTGGCAATGCGAAGGATTCTTCCGGACAGGGCGTTCGACGCCGTGTTCCTGAACTTCTACAAAGGACTGGCCGGCTAGATGCGGTATTCGATGTAGTACTCGGCCGGATCCACTGCAGGCTTCGTCTCGGACCTGGCGTCCCGGTGCCGCCAGGTCGCCGGAATTCCAGTGATGATCGACTCCGGTGGAGCGTCCTTCACTACTACGGCATTCGCACCAACAGCACTGTCTGCTCCGATGGTGATGGGGCCCAATACTTTCGCGCCGGCACCAATGGTCACCCTGTCACCGATGGTGGGGTGGCGCTTGACCTTGGCCAGGGAGCGGCCGCCGAGCGTGACACCGTGGTAGATCATCACGTCATCGCCGATTTCCGATGTCTCACCGATGACGACGCCCATGCCGTGGTCGATAAAGAACCTGCGGCCAATCGTGGCCCCGGGGTGGATCTCGATGCCCGTCAGGAACCTCGCGAGCTGCGAAATCAGGCGCGCCGGAAAACGGAGCGCCGGGTTTTGCCAGAGCTTGTGGGTCAGGCGGTGCGCCCAGATGGCATGCAATCCGGAGTAGGCGAAAAAGTTCTCAAAAGAACCTCGCGCCGCCGGGTCGTGGGACCGGGCGGCGTCGAGGTCTTCCTTAAGTCTTGCGAAGAAGCTCACAAAGACCTTTCTACAGGAAATGAAGGTGTGCAGGCGTTGTGTTAGCCGCGGATGTCATCGAACAGCACGGTGGAGATGTAACGCTCCCCGAAGTCACAGACGACGGCCACGATCAGCTTGCCGGCATTCTCCGGACGCTTTGCGAGTTCGAGCGCGGCCCACACGATGGCACCGGAGGAGATGCCGCCGAGGATGCCTTCGCGGGCACCGAGGTCCCGGGCAACCCGCACGGAGTCCTCAAGGGTGGCGTCAAGGACTTCGTCGTAGACGTTGGTGTCCAGGATCTCGGGCACGAAGTTGGCGCCGATTCCCTGGATCTTGTGGGGACCGGGAGCGCCACCGTTGAGGATGGCCGAATCCTTGGGTTCGACGGCAACAATCTGGACTCCGGGCTTGCGTTCCTTGAGGACCTGGCCCACGCCGGTGATGGTGCCACCGGTTCCCACGCCTGCTACGAAGATGTCAACTTCGCCGTCGGTGTCGTTCCAGACTTCCTCGGCCGTGGTGGCGCGGTGGATCGCCGGGTTGGCCTCGTTGGCGAACTGCTGGGCCCAGATGGAGTTCTCCGTGTTGGCGACGATCTCCTGGGCCTTCTCGACGGCCCCACGCATGCCTTCGGAACCCGGGGTCAGGACAATTTCGGCACCGTAAGCGCGCAGCATGACACGGCGTTCGGTGGACATGGTTTCGGGCATGGTCAGGATGACCTTGTAGCCGCGTGCCGCGCCCACGAGTGCGAGGGCAATGCCCGTGTTGCCTGAGGTACCCTCGACGATCGTTCCGCCCGGCTTCAAGGCACCGGACTTTTCGGCGGCGTCAATGATGGCTACACCAATGCGGTCCTTGACGCTGTTGGCGGGGTTGTAGAACTCAAGCTTGACGGCAACCTGGGCGTCAAGGCCCTCGGTGAGCCGGTTCAATCGAACCAGCGGGGTGCGGCCGACCAGCTGAGTAACGTCGTCGTAGATCCTTGCCATAAAAATTTACGCCTATCTCTGAAGAGGGATTGCTGAGGTCAGCCTAACCAGCCGGATCGAAACCCTGCTAAGCAGTAAGCCATGCAGAGTAATATTTCCTGGCCTTTGCCAGCTTGGGGTTAATGATCACCTGGCAGTATCCCTGGTACGGAAACTTTGCATAGTAATTCTGGTGGACTTCCTCGGCCTCGTAGAAGTCCGGGAGCGGCACCACTTCAGTCACAATCGGGTCGGACCACAAGGCCTGGGCGCGTTCGATGGCTTCCTCGAACAAGACCTTCTCCTCGGTGGTGGTGTAGAACATCGAGGACCGGTACTGGGTCCCGACGTCGTAGCCCTGCCGGTTCAGGGTGGTGGGGTCGTGCAGGGCGAAGAACATGTCCAGGATGACTTCTTCCGGAACAACAGTTTCATCGAATGTCACCGCAACCACCTCCGCGTGACCGGTGGTCCCGGAGCACACTTCGTAGTAATCGGGATTGCGGACGTGGCCGCCGGTGTAGCCGGAGACAACCGAGCTGACCCCGCGGGTTTTCTGGTAAACGGCATCCAGGCACCAGAAGCAGCCGCCGCCAAGTACGAAAGTTTTCATGTTCTCTTCAATGGTTGGGATGGCCTGATGATTCCCGCTTCACCTTACGGGAGAATTACGGCACCGGGCAGCTGCACAAGTGACCAGGACTGCCTGAACCGGCCCGGTAGTGAAGAATAGGGATATGGAAGCAGTGAACACTGGCATTTCTGATGCGGATTCCGTCGAAGATGACGAAACAGAACACGAAGAAACAGTTGGGGCCAGCGGCGAACCTACCCTCGGCCAGGTGTTGTTGGCTGTTGAAGAACTCTGGCCCGAGTCCCTCGCCGAGGATTGGGACGAAGTCGGCCTGGTTGTCGGGCGCCCCACGGTCCCGGTGACCAAAGTCCTCTTTGCCGTGGATCCCACCCTGGCCGTTATCGATGAAGCCATCGAATGGGGTGCCGGGCTCCTTATTACCCATCACCCCCTGTTGCTCAAAGGGGTGAACTCCGTTGCCGCAACGTCGGCCAAGGGCCTCGCTGTCCACCGATTGATCGAAGCGGGCACTGGCCTGCTTACCGTGCACACGAATGGTGACTCAGCCGTTGGCGGAGTGTCGGACGTCCTGGCAGATGCCTTCGGTCTGGAGAACGTGGCGCCCCTGACCCAGGCATCCAACGGATTGCCGGAAGAAGGAATCGGCAGGGTGGGCGATCTTCCGGAGCTTGAAACCCTGGGCGACTTTGCGGCCCGTGTCTTTGAAATGCTGCCCGCCGTGGCGGGCGGGGTCCGGGTTGCCGGCGACAAAGACGGCCTGGTGCGGCGTGTTGCCGTCTGCGGCGGCGCCGGGGACAGTTTGTTCGACGCCGTCCGGGCCAACCATGCCGATGTGTACGTCACAGCGGACATGCGGCATCATCCGGCCTCCGAAGCGCGTGAGGGGGCCACCAACGGGCGGCCGTACCTGATTGACGTATCGCACTTTGCGAGTGAATGGCTGTGGCTTCCAGCCGCCGCAGAAGCGTTGGGCAACGTGCTCGCTGACCAGGGCTACGACGTCGATATCCGCGTCAGCAGTACCAACAGTGACCCTTGGGACTTCATACTGACTCCCGGCGGCGACTAGAGTCTAGGAAAGGGCCGGACCTGATCTCCAGGACCGGCGGCGACAAGCGGAGGTAAGCGTGGCGAAAGCAGCACCGGCAGAACAATTGAAATTGCTTGAACTGCAGGGGCTGGATGCCAAGCTCAAGTCGTTGGCCGGCCGCCGGAAGGTGCTGGAAAACGATCCCCGCATCACTGACCTGACGGACGCCCTCAGTGTGGCCAACGGTGAACTCGGGGCGGCCAAAATCGCTGTCCATGACGCCGAAGCCGAACTGCGCCGCGCGGAAGCCGACGTCGAACAGGTTGCGTCCCGCATCGAGCGCGATGAAACCCGGCTGAACAGCGGAACCGGGTTGTCCAAGGACCTGGTGGCGCTGCAGAACGACATCGCCTCGCTGAACAAGCGCCGTTCGGACCTCGAAGACGTTGAGCTTGAGATCCTGGAGCGCCTGGACACCCTGCGTGAACGCCAGGCTGCCCAGCAAGCCATTGTTGACGACATCCAGGGTTCGTTCGGCAGCATCCGCTCTGAACTGGACGAAGCGATCGCGGAGATCGCGGCCGAGGAGACAGTGGTTCGCGGGCAACGGGCTGTGTTCGCCGAGGCGCTGGACCCGGGGATGCTCGCGGTGTACGAGAAGACCATCGCCAAGCGTGGAGTCGGTGCTGCCCGGCTGTTCCACGGAAAGTCCGAAGGCTCGGGGATGATGCTCAGCCCAGGTGACCTTGCCGAGGTCAAAGCCGCAGCGGAGGACGACATCGTTTTCTGCCCGGACTCCGGCGTCATCCTGGTCCGTTCAGCGGAGTGGAACTGACCTGACCCGGGCACGGCCTTAGTTGGACAGAATGATGTTCAGGGCGTGTGGCTTCCGGGCGGTGCCCTCAACCACTTCGGCGGTCCGGATTTCGCTGGCGGCCTTCAGGAGCTGATCCGGAGTTTCCGGAGCCTTGCCGCGCCTGGTCAGCAGATGCCGTGCCAACTCACCCCTGGTGTGCTTGGCGAAGTGGCTCACCACGGTGCGCTTGCCGTTCGCCTCGTTGAACACATTGACGTTCACCGTCTGTGCGACCGGGGGAGCCCACGCTGCGGCGTAGGTGCTGGAGCGGCAGTCCACCAGCAGTTCGCCGTCGACCCGCTGGGCGAGGGCGGCGTTCAGTTGCGGCTTCCAATAGGAGGCGAGGCGTCCGACGTCGGGCAGTGCCGTTCCCATCGACAGACGGTAGGCGGGCACGTGGTCACCAAAGCCAATAGCTCCCCACAAAGCGGAAACAACCAGGATGGACTCCGTCGCCTTGCGGCGCTGGGCCGGCGTCATGCTCTTGAAGCCGAGGGCGTCGTACAGGACCCCTGAGTAGACCTGGTGCGCGGGAGCCGCCGGTTCGGCGTGCAGCCGGGTATTACGTTCGACGTCGTCCCGCAGCGAGGCGCCGACGCCCAGTAACGCCAGGGCGTCCTCGTGCGCGCTCACTGTCCCCAGAGCTTCAAGGACCTTGGCCCGGTACGGGTTCAGTTCCGGGAAGCTCAGCGACTCCCATTCGATGGCAGGTCCTTTGAGGGCGGGGGTTTTGCCTTCTGAGGGCGGCAGGAGAATCAGCACCAGTCGATATTACCGGTGACTTGGGCCGTCCTGGACGCCGGTAGACTGTACGGCGGATGGGTTGACCAGGCGGCCGCGCGTCACGAAAGTGGCTCGAGGAACGTCCGGGCTCCACAGAGCAGGGTGGTGGGTAACGCCCACTCGGGGTAACCCGCAGGCCAGTGCCACAGAGAACAGACCGCCTGCGTCCCGGTATTGCACCGGGGCAGCAGGTAAGGGTGAAACGGTGGTGTAAGAGACCACCAGCTCCCTGGGTGACCGGGGAGGCTAGGTAAACCCCACCCGGAGCAAGGCCAGACAGGACACGTTCGAGGGCTGCTCGCCCGAGTGTCCGGGTAGGCTGCTGGAGGGCGTCGGCAACGGCGTTCGTAGATGGATGGCCGCCTCTCCCTTTCCGGTAACGGAAGGGGATGACAGAACCCGGCGTATCGGTCAACCCATCCATTCTAAGGGGTCAGGTTTCCCGTGATTTCGCGGGAGTTGGCCCCTTTTTGGTGCGGTTATCCGGGCCTCCGCGCTTCTTTCTGCTTCGGCTTGTTTACGCGTATTTCTTCGGCTTATTCCCGGGAAAAACTCCCTGAAACCTCCCTAGCCGCCATGGAGCCCTGACTCCCGTGCGACCCGGGCAAGGATCCTGTCGGCGTACTCGCGCAGGTGCACCCAGATATCCTCCTCACGGTCCGCGACCCGGTCCCGGATCTCCCTGACCAACGACACGGGCGTCTTCGGGTTGGACAGCACCCGGCCAAGGACCTGCGCGTTATCGAACGTCGCCGCCCACGCCAGATGTTCCGGAGTGACGCTCTGCCGGCCCAGCACACCGAGCACCACCTCCAGATGAGCGTCCGGCTTCATCAGAGCCGCCAACACCTCCGGGCGCCCGGTAGACCGGGAGAGGACCGCCACAGCCGCCCTCCAATCCCCAGCCAGAGCCGCTGCCTCAAACTTCTTCGCGTCATATCCAGTCATGCAATCCATGATCCCAAGCCCAATAGGATGGTCCAGTGGAAGTCACGATCACCATCCAAAACGCCGAAGGCGAACTAGGCACCGTCAGCGCCGTCGGCAAAGACTACGAGACCGCACTGGCGGACGCCCGGGCCATGGTCCCCGAGGGCTGCCACGCGATGTCAATTCGAGTGTCCCGATGAAAAACACGGATGTTCATTGGGAGCGTATCCGCCATTCGGTGTGGGCGGGGGTCTACCTGAGTGAGATCTACTGGCTGGCGCGAGACACTGCCCACCACTGTGAGGCGATCTTCGAAGATGTAAAAGCTCCTCCGAACGCCGCGGATAGCTACTTTCTAGTTGACCGCGAGCTCCACATGCGTATCTACCAGATTCTCAACAACGCGGCTCGCATCGCCGCCTTTCTCAAGCAGCGAGGCAAACGCAACCAAAGCGCAGGGCAATACGCAATCCAGCAGGAGCGAGTCAAATGGCTTAGATCGGTATTTGACGGGGTTGAAACAACCGAAATCTCCCACGCACGAGTCCGAAACTCGCTTGAGCATTTCGACGAGTACATAGACGAGACTGCGCTCAAGAGCAGCCGAGGTGACATTCCGAAGCCGACGTTTTTCCCAATGGATATGGCCTTCGGGCAGGCCGGAACCATGGATCGTTTTGCTGCCGGGAGGTTATCCAATGCGCACAGCTACCCCCTGCGCGTGTATCTGGCAGACGAGCGGACGTTCGTTAACTGTGGGCAAAAGGTCAGTCTTGACGCGATTGCACGGGAGAGCTCAGCCATCGTCGCCAGACTCCATGCCATGTCACCAATGCGCTTTCGACCCCTTGCTGATACCTCGGCAGAGGCAGGTGCGACAATTCTCGTCGTCTCGAAAGACCACTACGACAGGGAGCGCGCAGATTACTGATAAGGGGACGCAAAACACCCCCGCTCTCCAGAGGGGAGAACGGGGGTGTTACAGGCTGTTCAGATGGCCAGGATTTCTTCACCGTTGTCGAGCTCGTCAAACTTTGGGCCCACCCACGAACATCCATTTGCCGCGCAACTAAAGTAGTTGGTTCGCTCGCGAAGGCCAGCAATGTGCGACGTTGGTCCCCATCTCGATGGATTCGCGCTAATCGTTTCTAGTCCACATTCTGGACACGCTTCGGGCTTCGATATCGTCATAGAAGAATTCTAGCGATGCCACGGCACGTAACCGGTCTTATGTTGCCCTTCAACCGAATGGGCGTCTTGATGACTTGCGCGATACTGGGGAGTGTGTAGGAGCCAGTATCATTGGCCCTGACTCGTATCACGAATTTGGGGGACCCACGCCGTGGCTCGGAAGAAGAAGCAGACTCTCGCCATCATCCTGGTAGCCATTCTTGCTCTGGCATCTGTTGGGATAGTCGGCTTGGCAGTTGCCAAGACGGAGTCGGCCAAGTCCACTGCCGTTTTCACTCCGCCACCAAACACTGAAATCCCGCCCATTCCCATGGCTCTCTGGGTAGGTGACAGCTACACCGAAGGCACTGGCGTTCGTGAAGCTGCGCAGGCGTACCCCTCGGCAACGTCCAGAAGCCTGGGCTACATGCCAATTATCGACGCTCAGGGCGGGACCGGCTTCGTCAATGATGGCAAGAAGAACGTCGCAACCAACGTTCCGATGGCTGACCGCTTGCAGAAGACTAGCGCCACTCCAAAGCTCGTAGTGATCGACGGCGGACGCAATGATGGTGTCGCTGATTTCAACACTGTAGTGAAGCCTGCTGTCACGTCCTACCTTGATGCCGTGAAGGCAAAGTGGCCGGACGCCACCATCGTTCTCATCGTCCCTTACTACATCGAGGGCAAAGGCGTGTTCCGCTCATTCACGAACTTCTACGCTGAGGAAGCCAAGCGCATCGGCGCGTTGGCCATCGATCCCATGGCCGAAGGGTGGTTCGCCGGAATGAACACTGCGCCGTTGATCTACACAGACAAGATCCACCCGAACGAGGCGGGCCATAAACTCCTGGCTGAGAAGTTTACGGCCCGCCTGAAAGAGCTTGGCGTTTCCGCCGTCTAGGACTGCCCGTAGGCTCCGGCGATGGCTTGGAACAATCGCCGGGCGATGTACTTGTGGCCCTCGTGGGTTGGGTGGACGCCATCTGTTCCGATGAAGAAGTCAGCGTTCCCATCGTTCGTGAGGGCGCCAGCTTTTCCGTTGCCGTAGATGATCCCGGCGAGGTCCACGAACTTGCGTCCCTTGGCTTCTGTTCCCGCTTTGATGGCTGCGTTCTGCGCCGTGAAGCCAGTCTTTGTCATGGTCCCAGTGACATAAACCTCCGGCACAGTTGCGCAGGCATCCAATGCGGACTCTACGGCCGCCTGAACGCCGGTGGCGGTCGGGTCGTTGCGGGAGCCCATGAAGATGATCACGTCAGGGTTCATTGCCATGACCGCTGAGACTCGCGCTCCGAAATGTGAAACGGTTTCGCCTGCCGCCTGGGCCACCCAGCCAGTCCCTCCGATGCCTGCAAGGATCACCTGATCAGCGCCCATCAGGTAGGCCAGTCGCAGTGCATATGTCTCGGAGTATGTGGCGCCGCCCGGAGAGACGCCAGACCCGTTGGTGAACGAGTCGCCGATGATTGCGATGCGTCGCTTGATGGCGTTCGTGGGCCGGATGACGCTGTGCCCCGTAGTTACCTGCACGCCTCCGAAAGCGCCGTTTGGCGGGTTGAAAGCGATGAACTGGATGCGCCGATACCCTGTCGAGGGGAACGTCAGGCGCATTCGCGTCCATGATCCAGATGCAGTAGTTGAGGGAGTGCGGGTCTCGGCCACCCATCGCCCATTGACGAGGATGATCCCTTGGTCAGGATTGGCGAAGCCTGCGCGGGACTTTAGCTGAATGACATCCGAGGTGGTTTCGAACTCGACAGAGAAAGGCCATGATGCTGCCTGTGATGCGCCGCCTGGCTTGAGTTCCGTCTGCACGAACTGCGTGGGGTCTGCGGGCGTTGCGATGGCATTAGGGAATCCGAAGTACCGAAAATGCGTATCACCGTCCATGTCCAGCGCACCGGCAGCTACATCGCCCACACGCTTTGGAGCTACGAGCGTGCCATATCCGGTGGCATCGAACGTGATGACCGGAGTGTCGGCTGCGGGCGGTGGGGTGAAAGCGTCCGAAACCCAGCGGTCCAGCATGCGTGAACCGATGACCTTTCCCGCTAGGTCAGGGAGACCGTTTCGCGGTGCAAAGGTTGCCTTCAACTCGGCGCGTGAGGTGGGTGGTACGTCAAGGATGCCCATAGTTAGCTCACCACAATCTGGGGGACGTTGGTCGCGGCGCCGTTCGCGTTCCGCGTGATGGCCGGCTGCGTGAAGGTCTTAGTTGCAGGAGAGCCGTACGTGATGTTGTAGGCGTTCACGGCGCCGGTTGCGTGCCTCGCTGTGATGGTCAGGGTTCCCGGCGTTCCGTCAGGCCACTGCACGGCTGCGCTCGTGACCTGGTCCGAGCCGTCTACAGTGATGGCGCCGACGATCAGCAGGTCGGGGTTCTTGGCAGCCTGCTTGAGTCCGACATAAGTGGCATTCAGTGCCGTGTCCGCGAGGCGTGCGGGGAGGTTCCCGTCAGCGACCTTGACGTCGTCCGGGAGGGTTAGGTCATCCCCCACGGATACAATCCTGTTGACCATTCGGTCACTCTCCAATCAGGTAAAGGCCGGGATGGTCCGGGTCGGCGGTGAAGGCCGGGCCAGCGAAGTAATACAGGCCCGGGTGGAGCGGGTCTTCGGACAGGCCCGGCCCGCCCGCGCCGGCGTTGATAGCCGCCTCTGCTTTTCCGAGCCTGTCCAGAGCTGCGGCGTGGAGGTCCTGTGACCGTTGGGCATTCGTCGCGATATGGTTCTCACCATTCCGGACAGGGTCATTGCCGTCCGGTTTCTTGAAACCCAGCGGCGTGGTTTCTACGGCCACAGGGGCCTCCTGTTCAGTTGTTAGGCGCGGTGGGCCGGTTCGTCGTCATCCTCAGCGGCGGGCTGGTTCCCGACCTTCTCGAGGATGCTGGCCCACCAGCGAAGCATGGTCGTGTACGCGAGCTGCTGCAATCCGTAGAAGACGAGGAACGCGTTCAGATAGTCCTCGATGCTGACCAGCACCAGGCGGCCACGCAGCACGATGTACACCGCGGCCAGCAACACACTCACAAGGATCGGCACAGCCACCCTGACCAGCCGCGACCAAGACTCACGCTTCGCCCACGCAATCGCCAACGGGGAGAAGATCGCCAAGGCCGCCGTCACGGCAGTGATCAGAAGCTCAGTGTTCTCCACGACTCAGCCCTCCTTGGTGATCGGCGTGATTTCGAAGGTGGGCATGTTGTCCGCGATGGCCTTCTCGATCCGGTCATAATCGATGACCACCGTGGCGCCCGACGCTGTGGCCGCCAGGATCTGCTGCAAGATGGCGCGGTCCGCCCGCTGGTTCGCCTCGATCCGGGCGAGGGCCTGCGCGTTGAAAGCGAGCTGCCCGTAAGCGCTGGTCTTGTACTTGCCCCAATCGATCTGCGCGTTCCAGAGAGCGTCCACCGGCGCTTTCTCGATCTGCTGCTCAATGGAGAGCCCATCCTTCATGGACGGCCCGCCCTCCACGAGCGCTTGCGGCACAAACGTGAGACGTTGCTGGTTGTTCATTTCCGGGAGCTTGCCCATGATTTTTTCCTTTACGGGAGAGGGATGCCAAGGTCGACAAGCACACGCTCATCGTCCGTATAAGAGGGGGCCGGGGTGACTTCGCCGGCGTACTCGATGGAATCGCTGACTTCCACCACGCGGACCCGCTCGATGTCCTCGGACCAGCCAAGGTAAGTGAGCGGCAGGCCCCAGTACGCGTAGTACGCCATCAGATCGGCGAGGTTCGGGTGATGGTGGGGGACTGTGGACGGGTCCGAGGTTGAGAAGATGGAACCGTCCGGAGCGCGAAGAACCACATGCCCCAGCGGTTCGTCCTTCATGAAGAACCAGAGCGGCACCCAGGCGTTCGGGAAGTTCTGGTCCTGGTGCTTGTACTGGGCGTTCACCCACCCTGCAGTGGCGGACGGATAAACGCCCGGCTTGATGCCGAAGGTTTCACGCACGTACTGGAGGCACCAACCCGGCTTGCACGGGATGTTCGGGTTGGGTGTGATCAGTTGTTTTGTCATGACGTGCCTCCGGCCGGTGCAGGCCCTGCTGCAGCGCATGTGTAGGTGCTGGAGCCGGGCGGGTTTGGTGTGCACGTGTACGTCGTGCCGAGAGTGTCAGTGAAGGTGAACGACGACGGCGAGGTGCCGTCTTTGCCGTCCACGCCGTTGGTGCCGTTCGCCCCACTAGCGCCGGTCGCTCCAGCAGGCCCAGCAGGACCGATAGGACCCATCGGGCCAGGTTCGCCCTCTGGTCCGGGCGGGCCAGGCACGGTGGAGTCCGCGCCGTTCAGGCCATCCACACCATGGGCCCCCGCAGCTCCGGACGCACCAGCCGCGCCAGTGTCACCCTTGGGTCCAGCGGTACCCTGCACGCCTTGCACGCCCTGCGGACCCGGTAACCCTTGGTCACCCTTCGGCCCGGGAATGCCCTGCAACCCCTGAACCCCTTGCGGGCCCTGGCTCGGTTCCGTCGCGGCTTTCTCCAGATTCCGGCACGTCTCCGATGCGGCCGCCGTCTGATCAGCGGACTGGCAAAGATTGTCCGTGGCCGCCTGAGCCAGGTCCTTCTTCTCCTGCTCCTGCCCGGCACCATACTGCGCATTCACCACAGCCAAGCGGTGATTATCCGACGCCAGCCAAACAGCAAATACCACCACAGCCAGCAGCACCAGCGACAGGCCAGCGAGGATAAGCATGGTTCGCTTCGCGGCCCGTCGGGACTTCGCCGCCTCCGCCTGCGCGGCTTCGAGCTCCGGATCATTCAGTGTCGTCATGGTCATCCTCCGGCCAGTCGGCGGGGTCGGGTTGGATGTCATTCACAAGGAGCTGTTCCCGCCACCTACCGGCAGCCGCCTTGATCCGTGAGTTGTAGCGCTTGTTCCGGCGCCGTTCCTTGTCGAAGTCGTCAGCCTGCTTCTGCAACTGTCCTTCGAGGGAAGCGACCCGGGCTTTCAGGAGATCCTCCACGGCCACCTCCCGGCGTTCACGCTTCTTGTCCGCCCGGTCGATGAGCTTCCACGCCCCGCCACCGAAAGCGATGAGCAGCCCCCCAAGGGCCGTGATGGTCGCAGCGTCCACACGCCCGCCCCTCCTGTCATTCCGGCCTCTACGAGTTCCAAGAGAGGCCGCCGAGGTTGAAGATCATCGTTCCGACCGGCTTAGACGGCACGGCGACGAGGAAACTGATCTTGATCTTCCCGGCCGGTGTGACACGGACGTTGCAGGTGTAGGCGTTGACCAGCAGGGTGAACAGCTCGGACGAACCCTTCGGGGCGTAGGCCACGTCAAACTCGGCCAATGTGTACTCCGTGGCCGAGTTGCCGGGATCGAGCATGTCGTAATTCACGGGGACGTTGTTCGCCAAACCGCCCTGCAAACTCACCCGCCGCCCGGACCGGGACACCCCGGCAGCCTTCACAGCCTCACCGAAGTACGTGCCAACCTGCCGGTACGTGCTCGTGAACGTCAGAGTGAGTGGTGCTTTCGGCAGCCACACCCCGTCGCTGGCGTCCCAAATATCAACCGGCTGGCCTTCAAGGTCGAGCCGTTGAACGCTGCGGCCGTCCCACTTGTCGAGGCCGTCCCGCTGCGCCTGCGACGTAACGAGGGTCGCGCCAGGCACCTGCTTGAACGCGTCCGCGTAATCGTCGGTGAGGTTGTACTCATCCGAGTTGGTGGGCACTTCAATGCCGTTGTCGAGGGTCTGCACCTTAGGCGCTCCAATCCATGATGAGTTTGCCCACTTGGGGGTCTTTGAGCCGGGACAGGAACCCGATGTATGGGTCACCGGCGATGCTGATCCCGCCGCCGGCGGCGAGGGTCGGGCCGAAGGTCAGAGGGAGGTTCACGTATCCGCCTTGGAAGCCAGGGTCTACGACGACGTCGAACGGGCCGACTACGCGGGCGACGTCACCGCCGGGCCGGGCGCTGGAGGTGTGCGCGCAGATATGGATCGTCGCCGCTGCGTTGTTGCTGCCAACTGGCTCGCGGGCTGGTATCCAGAACTTGATGGCGGTAATTGTTTTGCCCTGCAACGCTGGCCGGGGCGCGCCGTAGAACCATGAGCCGGTGAGTGTTTGCCCGGCCCAGAACCCGGAGTACACGTACTCGCCGCCGTTCTGGGACTTCGCCCACCGGCCCCATCCGCCAACACCCCACGTGTCTGAAGCCGTGACCAGCAGCGTTTCCGTGCCGGTCACGACGGCGGGCGGGGGAGGTGGTGGCGGCGCTGGTGGTGGGGTGGCCTGCGACTGGATCTTCCCGATGATCGTTGGCGTGGCAGCGTCCCACGTCAGGTAGATCGGGTCGCCGGGTGAGTACGAACCGATGAAACGATCGGTGGTGTACGTGACCCCGTCCGAGCCGATAAACACGATGGTCGTCGCCAGCCCTGCCGGGATGACTTCCTGGGCGATTCCCGTAGAGGGTCGGGGCTGGTCCGTGTACCCGCCAATCACCAACGCCGAGGACAGGCCCTTACCGTCCGTGGTGAAATCCACGACGATCTTCCCGCCCTGTAACGGCTGGATCGGGTCCAGCCAGCGGGCCATGATCGGTTTGCCACGGATGACCGCCCACCACTCGGCGCCGTCGAAGTACGCGGTGCCGAACTCACGTGACGTCCCACCCGGGGGGATCTCGCCCATCGTGCCGGTCAAAGCCACCATCGCGTTACCCCCAAAGTGTTCAGTTGTTAGAGACCGTCCCAAGGACGATCAGGTAGTTGACCCCACGTGCCTGGGATCAGATCCCAGGTGAGGTCAGGCATGGAACCGGTCAGGTGCTTTGCCCACTCGGTCCGGGACAGCGCAGCGACGACGTCGGTGTAGGAGCAACGGACCTTCAACGCCGTGCCCCTTGGGAGGGGGTCGCCGCCGCGTTGGATGCTGGTGATCTCACCGGGAAGGTACGCGACATGGCCGCCCTTCACCGGGCAACCAACCTCGATCCGGTCGCCGGCCTGCAGCTCCGGCCGGGGCGCGATCTCCACATCCAGCTCGATGGACAGGTTGCCGAGGAACTCTTCCCGCAACGTGACGGCGTAGTTGATCGCGTCCGTTTCAGTGGTGATCATCTCGGACTTGTAGAAGTACTGGGCCTTGCCGTAAGGCCCGCCGTAGCGGAGCGGCCCAGTGGTGAGCTGCACCGCGGCAGTGATCGGGTTGCCCGCCGACTCTTTGCCCTCAACAACCCAGCGGTTGTACAGACCGCCGCTGCCCATCGAATGGGAGACGTTCACAAGGCTTTTGCCCGGCTCGCACCGCCACACCAAAGGGCCCTGCCTCGGGTAGATGTGCGCTTCGCCGTCGCCGCCCATCCGGAACCTCGCAGAGATCCTGGCCAGCAAGTCTTGCCCGCCGTCCAGGCGTTCCTTCTCATACACGAGGGTCCGGTTCACGGCCCGGTCCGTCACCCCAGCATCAACGACAGTGGGGAAGTACTCGCCGGTGAGGCGCCGCCACTCAGAAATGACCGTCGCCCCCGCACCGGGGGACTCAGGAGCTTCGAGCTTGTCCTGATCCACGAACTCAGTGATGTCCACGGCAGTCACAGCAACCGCCGCTGTCGTGATCCAGATCCGCCGCTTATGGATCGGCAAGGACCCGTCAGGCTCTTCGTAGCCGAACTCGTCAATGACACGAGATTCTCGGTACTCAGTCGGCGTGTTGCCGGTCACCCGGAACCACGCGTAGTTCACAGCCCCGGCGCCGCCAACTTTGTAGATGACCTGCAACCGTGTACCACCTACACCCAACGGGTCATCGAACCGCCAAGCGCTCAGCGTCCCGTCAGGGTCAGCGAACACGAAAGACACCCGCTGGGCGATCTTCACGTTCTCGCCAGCCTCATCACCCGCTGACCAGGACTTGATCAACAAGGGCTCCGGAACCACCAACTCATTGCCCCGCCAAGCCCACACCGTCAAAGTGTCAGCAGGCCGGGACCCATCCAGTGCGTCCAAAGTGCTCTGATCGATCCGACGCACGGGCGGGCCTCCTTATCCGAGGGGGTTCTTCAAGTCATCCAGATAGGTGCGCCCGGCCATGGCCGCCTGCTTCTGCCCGTACGTGGTGAACATGATCTTCACGTCGCCGTAAGTGAATGTCGCCGTGAGGACCTTCAACGTTGGAGCCTTCACCGTGTCCGCTTTGAAGTCCCACCACGTAATCTCCCCACCCCACAAGGTGTCGATGGGGACCTGCACGGCCGTGGGGTTCAGGATGAACATGGAGCCCTCCAGCTCAACCCCGGCGAGTTCAGGACCTGGGCGGAACAAGAAGCTGGACGTCGATAGCAGGAGGTTCTTGAGGCGCTTGTTCTCCTCGGCGGAGCGGGTGCCCATGGACAAGTCCAGGCCCTTCTCAGCCATCCGCTGCCCGAACAGGCCGATAGGTTCGTTGTCGCCCATGATGTTGAAGATGGACGTGTCGGCGCTGTACTCCAGCGCCGACAAGGCCGGGCCACGGAGGTATACGTCCCCGTTCTGCTTCCGTTGCCCAAGGATGGGCATCGCAGTTTGCGGGACGAAGGGGTCCATGAGCCAGCTACTCGCGGCCTCCACCACCAGTGATTCTGCTGTGGCACGTGCTGGCCCTCCAGGACCTGACAGAACCTCCACCTCGTACACCACGGACCGGTTTGTTGGGACGTCCCAGTCAGTAACAAAGGATGCGTCGTTCATGGTGATGCGGCGGGCACCGCGGACAGGTTTACGTTTCCCGTCCGCGATACGCCATACATTCACCAACGAAGAACCAATGCCCAGCCCGGTGACCGAAATCCCAGCCTTCGGGGCCGGATCACCCGGGAGCTGCTCAGCCGTTACAGCAATCATCCCCGCCCCTTCCGGTAGTAGCGTGAGTTCGCGTCAGCATCACTGACGACGTTGCCGGCGACGACTTCAAACTTCGCGCCGATCTCTTTGCCGTCAAGGAGGACCTTCACGAACGGGGCCGCCACGTTCACCGGAGACGCCTGCGGGGCATTCCACCCGGAAGGCATGAACTGATGCGGGGAAGCAGGGACACCCATCGTGCCACCGCTTTGGTGGCTTGCGATGTTCCCGGACCGAAGGTTCGCACGGAACCGGTAGACGGCCTGTTGCCCGCCCATCAAATCCACTTCCGACGCGGTTAGGACGTGCTCGCCCTTGGCGCCGAAGAACAACTGCGAATCGATGCCCTTAGGGCCCGGGGCCATGTCGAGGTCACCGCCACCCGCCCTCTTCGGGGCGAGCGACCCGGGCCGCAAAGCTGTCATGGCTGGGTCATCTTCATACCCTCCGCCGCGGACTTGGGTCTCGATGATCTTGATTGTCTTCTCTTCGGCGACCGTGTAAGTCCGGACAACGCGACCGTCAATGGCGTCCATCGCACCCTTGGTCTGCTCAGCCATCCGCTTTGCAGCATCGTTCATCCACGACTCAATGCTCACGCCAGGCGGCACCTTCAAAACCTCGCGGGCCAACGCGATTGCTGCGTCACCCGTAATGCCAAACTGGCCAGCGCTTGCGATCAGCTTGTCGTAGGTCGATTGAAGGTTTCCCTGCAACACTGCCTGACTCTCGCCGTTCTCAGCGTTGGCCTTGACTACCCGCAGGCCAGCACCTGCCACAGCATCCAGGGCAGCTTGGTTCTTACGTCCCTGTTCCGTGTTGATGTCCAGGGACGTGCCGTTTGTGGCCACGGCCGCGGTGACAGCATCGATCGCATCTTCGAACCCGCGAGCTGCGTCCCGGGCGCTGAGGTTCAGTAGGCCCGCGTTGATCAGAGCGTCCGTGAATTTAACGAGGTCTGTGATGCTGCCGCTTGCGGAAACGCCAATATCCTCGAGTGCTTTGGCTACTTCCTCGGACGCTGCCTGGGACTTTTCTGCCGCCTCAGCGTAGGCCTCTTGGGCCGAGGCTGCCGAGTCGGCTGAGGTCGCGAATTTGCCCATCGCGATGTTCAGCAGGGTCTGATCGTCGGTGGCGTAGCCTGACGCTTTTGCCTGCTCTTCAAGCTTCCGCCGGTAGTCTGGCATGAACTCCAGCAGCCGCTTCAGTGACTCGGATGAGCCATCCGTGTGCTTAGCCATGGACTGGAAAGCAGCAGCAGCCTTCTTATCATCCAAGGAAGCTATCTGTGTCCCGAGTTCCTTGAACCGTTCCCGGGCCTTTTCAGAGGTTGATTGGACCTGCACGAGACCAACGCTCAGGACTCCGATGGTGTCAGTGGCGACATTGTCGATGTTGCCCCAAATGCCCGGGTCAGCTATTCCGCTGATGGCCTGCTGGAAGTCGCTGACCCCATCCTTGTGCTCCACAAGATCTTGGAAGGACTTGTTCAGAACATCAGCGCTGACAGCCCCTTGAGCTGCTTGCCCGGAGAACTTCTCCAACGCGTCAGCGGTTTCCCCTGTCGGGGCGAGGATCTTATCCAGCGCCGGAGCTGCGATAGCGGACGCTGCCGCGACGGCTGCAAGCCCTGTCGCCGCTCCTGCCGCGATCCGGCCCGTCCTGGAAAGCACACTGTTGGCCTTGGACCCAGCTGGGGCCAGAACCTCCAGCGCTTCCTTGGTGTCCCGAATTTTCGGGATGACGGTGATGAGTCCGCCACCGAGCAGGGCGGCGCCACCGAGGACCGCGGCGAAGCCTGTGGCCACGGACAGGACCGGGGCCGGTACCTGCCCGACTATGTCAACGACGTCCTCGAGCCCCTGCACAAGGCCTCGCAAAGCCTGCGAGGCCCCAGACCCGGACTGAATCAGGACGGTATCAATTGAACCGCCGAGCTTCTCCAGATCGCCGCGCAGGTTGTCCTGCTTACGGCGGGCCGTGTCCGCAGCAAAGCCGGAGTCGTTGACTTTGTCTGTCCAACCCTGGATCCCAGCGGCACCCTGTTCGTACAGGATGTTCGCGGCACGAACGGCGTCAGATCCGAAGATGATCTTCATGGACGCGTTGCGTTGCTCATCCGAGAGCCCACGCATGGACTCCTGCAGGTTCCCGGCGAACTTTGACAGGCCAATGAACTTGCCCTGCGAGTCGTACGCGGAGATGCCCAGCTTGTTCATCTCCGAAGCGGCGGCCGCTGAGTTCGGCGTCAACGCCATAAGCATCGTCTTGAAGGACGTGCCCGAGTCCGAACCGATCAGACCCGCCGACGCAAACGCAGCCAACCCACCAGTGGTCTCCTCAATGGAGAGCCCGGTGGAGGCAGCGACCAGACCAGCCTGGTTCAGTGCCTGACCGAGGTCCTGCACCGATCCCTGGGCCTTGCCAGCACCAGCGGCCAGCAAGTCAGCGAGGTGGGGGATCTTGTCGCCCTTGAGCTTGAACTGCGTAAGCGCGGAAGCTGCAATTTCGGCGGACTCGCCGACGCCGAGGTTTCCGGCGGCGGCAAGGTCCAGAGACCCTTTCAGGCCACCAGAGAGGATGTCACCTGTTGAGACGCCAGCCTTAGCCAGCTCTTCAACACCTTGGGCCGCTTCCTTCGCAGAGAACGCCGTGTCAGCTCCAGCCTCCACGGAAGCTGCCCGCAGCAGATCCATGTTCGCGGCGGTCTCGTGCGTCGCCGCGTCAACCTGCGACATCTGCTGTTCGAAGTCTGCGTACGCATTGATCGACACGGCAACGCCGGCCATGATCGCCGCGCCAGTGATGGCCGCGACTTGGCCGACCTTTTCCAGTGAGGCGTAGTGCCTTTTCTGGGCTTCCGCTGCCTGCTCGGTTTCGAAGCTGGTTTTGTAGACGGCTTCGCTGAAGGAGTCCAGGCCGTGGGCGGATGCTTGGGCGCTGGTCAGTACGCGCTTGTTGGCGTCCTCCAGTTCGCCGGTGGCGTTGTAATGAAGGCCCGCAGCTTTCGCTGCTTTCTGATGCGCGGCCGCCAGCTCGGCAAGTTCCTTGGCTTGCTTCCCGTCGCCGGACTTTTCGAAGACCTCATCGACGGCCTTGCCCAGGGCAGTGGCCGTGTCGATGACCTTCTTAGTGGCAACCTCGGACTTGCCCATGCCAGCGGTGTACTTGCTGACCTCCGCTTCCAACCGGACAACATGGGATCGAGTCGTCAACGGGGCCTCCTGTATGAAATTGGGTGTGGCAGAATCAGCCCATGGCCAACGAGAACGAGACCCGCAAGAAGCAACCCGGCGATACCTTGATTGGTTTGGGTTCGGTGATCGCAGTCCTGGCTGTCGTGGTGGCGCTGGTTGGCGGCGCGAACGGGCCGACGCCGCCCTTGCTCAGCGTTTTGGTGGGTCTCGTCCTCGTGGTGATTGGCTACCTGCAAAGGCGCTCAGCGCGGCGGTAGTGGCTGGTCTTCTGGCCGTTCGTAGCTGGTGAAGACTTTCTCGCCCGGGTCTGGCTTGTACGGCTGCGTCCCGGCGCCTGTGGTTGCTCGTTCGCGGGCTGCGCAGGAGTGGCATTGGATCTTGTGCGCGTCGTACCAGCCGTCGTTATCCGGATGATGAGCGATGGCCGCAGGTTGCCCGCAGCCACAGAGCCCGTCCTCATAGATGGTCAGCGCCAGTGTTAGGACGTAGTCGCGTTCCATCCATTCGCCACGGTTACGGCTGAACCAATGCGATGGAGGTTTACCGTGGTCCCTGGCGGTTTTGAGGACCCGGACTACTCCCGGCCAGTTGCCGTGCCAGAGGGCTTGTGCAAAAAATCGGCGTCCACTTCAGGCACGAGATCCTGTGCCTTCTTCCGTGCGATGGTGATGAGCTGCACTTGTGGGACACCGACAGCCTCTTCCAACGCCTTGAGTGACTCGGGCGTGAACGAAGCTGGGACGCGTTCACCGTTCGCAGGCTTCACGGCAACGATGGACGCGGCGATGAGCCGGTAACCGAACTCGACGTTCGCCTTCGTGCTCTCGACGTCAGCGAAGTCCTCAGCGGCTTTGGCCCGCATGGCGTCGATGGTGGCCTGCGGCAGTGCCTGCACGTAGACGGTCAGTGCGGAGTCAGAGAACGTCTTCAGCAGGGCTTCGTATTCGTCAGCCAGCGCCTGCGACGGCAGCGCCTGCGTGGCCGTGCGTTCGAAGTCCGGTTCGGCTTCCTCAGCCCGGGCCAGCTCGATGCGGCGCTTCAAATCGGTGAGTTCGGAGATCACGTCGGCACGCTTGTACACGACGGCGGACTCTTCGGGGAGTGCAGCGTCAGTGAGCCAGGCTTCAACGTCGAAAGTCTCGGGGGTGGTAGTCATAGGGGTTCAGGCTCCTAAGGTGAGGGGTTTGTGGTGGGCAGGCTCTAGAAAGGTGGTGGCCCGTGGTGCGCGGAGCCTGAATCACGCGCACCACGGGAGTTACTACACGCGGTTGATGACCGCGGCCGTTACCGAAGCGGTAGCGGAGAAAGTCACACCAGCAACACCGGAAGAGTTCCGGTACTCCTTGAGCACCGGGATCCACTTCTCAGTACCAGCAGCGACGGCATACACCTTGTCCGGGTACGCGTCACCCGTGGGCAGGGTGGACGGTGTAACCAGCGTGACGTTGATTGATGCTCCGCTGCCGTTCTTCACGATCAGTAGCGCACCAACCTGCGCGGTGTCACTGGCAGACGGCGCCGCGAACGTCGGTGCCGTGCCAGCGAGAACGGGAACGTTCTGGGTCAGCACTAGGCGACCGTGATGTTCTCGTACATGGCCTGCGGCAGGAACGTGACCCGGCGCTTGATGTTGCCCTCGTTGTTCACGCGGGCGGAAGCGTCAGCCTGGACACGGCCGCCGAGGTAGGACTCGTCGCCGGTGGCCCACGCGGCGGTGGACTTCTTGTCCGTTTCGCGTGCGTAGATCCACACTTCGGAGCCCTTGGTCTTGACCGCCTGGTAACCGGCGTCCTCGCCTGCGACGTCGGGGCCGCCGGCCTCGAGGTATTCGCGGAGGAACGTCAGGCCAAGGTCGAAGTTCGACGCGCCCAGGGCTAGGACCTGCCCTTCAACGCAGGCGGGCTTCTCATCGAACGTCGCCGAGGCGGTGTTCGACCATGCCTTGTCCGAGTCGAGGATGTTGCAGGAGATCTCGATTCCTGCGTTCAGCTCGAGGGCTGTGGGGTTGGCTTCGTCAGCCGGTGCAGAGGTGAGAAGGGTTGCCTTCCACTTACCGTCAGATGCCCTTTTCATTGGCTATCTCCTTCGTGTTCTCCGGCTTGGCCGGTTCAGTTACTCGTGCTTTGGCCGGAGTGGCCGGTTCCTGCGCTCGTGTGGAGGGCGGGAGCTTGTACCCGAATGCCGGGTTGTCCAGGTAGTGCCGGGGGACCCGGCGTTTCTTGCCGTTGGTGTCTACCGCGGTGACAAAGTTTTCGTCTGCCATGGCTGTCTCCTAGTTGGTTGTGAGCCGCCACTGGATGGGCAGCATGAGGCGGGCTGGGGTGACTGAGGCGTCGAGGATGGGGGATTGCTGGTTGAAGCCATCGGGGTTGAGGCGGAGTGTTCCGGTGCCGACCTGCATGTTGATGAGCTTCTGCTTCAGTGCCTGCGCTACTGCCCGGCAGGCTGCAGCGTTGGACGCGACCGCGGTGATTTGGAAGTCCCAGACCAGAGTGTCTGCGTGCTGTTTGCCGTCGGCTGTGGTCTCGTCGGGGTTGTCACCGATGCCGAACCAGTTGACGAAGTAGGGGAGGACGTACCCGCCGGACTGCGGTACTCCTGTGGGGACGAACCCGTCATAGTTCGTGGTCCCTGTGATCTCGTCCTCAGCCGCGGTGACCTGCTTCGTCAGCGCATCAATATCAACCACCGAGGGCCTCCGCCCCGAGCTGCGCCATGGCCTGCTCAAACTGGCCGGAGAACCTATCCAGCGACGGGCCCATGAAAGCTTGGGGTGCTTGCACGGAGGTGCCGAACTCGACGTACTGGCCGTAGTTCGCGGTCGGGCCGATGTCCACCTGCAGGTGCTCAGAGGACAGCATCCGCATGTCTGAGTGGCCGATGCTGTTCTTCAGGTTGCCGGTGTCCACGGGCACGATGGCTTTGGCGTTGCGTTCGATGTCCAGTGCGGTCTTCTTGATGACCACCTTGGACATCTCCACCACACGCTTGCTCGCGCCTCCGAGATCCGCATACAGGAGTTCAAGGGAACTGATGTTTGCTCCCACCGCTGCCTCCTACGGGTTTTGCTGGGTTTGGTTGTCCTGGCAGATGAGGTCCGCTTCCCAGAGCTGGGAGCCGTGCATGGCCTGTTGGATCTTGTACCGGCGCCCGGCGACGTGGAGGGTGTCCCCGTTTTCGCCAGCACGGACGATTTGGAGTACTTCCACGGGCAGTACCGCGAGGTAGTCGCGGAGCTGCGTGGGTTGCTCGCCCGGGATCGGGGCGCTTGCCCGGTTGAGTTCCTGCAGTCGGCAAAGGCCTTGCTGACCTTCTGGCGGCCAGAGTGTGGCTTCCCCGGTCCAGCCCTCCGGGACGGGGTAGGGCGGTGGGCCAGTTCCTGTGCGGGTGATGGTGCAGGGGGACGTCATCGTGGCGACGGCGATGGGGCGGTGGTGCTCGGCCCAGCGCGGCGGGATGACCTTGTATCCGGGGAGTGGGCTCACAGCCTGTACTCCTCGCCCTCAGCGTGCGGGGCGGGGGAGTATCCGACGACGTCGAACCATGCTCCCGTTCCGTTGTCGTCAGCGTGCCGTGCACGAAGTTTGGCGGCCTGTGCCCGTAGCTCGGCAGCAACGGCGGGACCGTCCGTGGCGAGGTCCTGCGTGCGGATCTTCTTGCCCAGCAGCACCTCGGACGTGGCGATGGCATCCAGGGAGTCAGCGGCAGCAAGGAGCGTGCTGTCGTCGTTGAGGACGAGGTACCCGCCGATGATGTCGTCACTGACGACAAAGGAGGTCTCGTCAAGATCCGCGATGAGGAGGCGGACCTTACCAACGTCAGTGGTGAAGTCGATGGCCATTGGTGCCTCCTATGAAGTTTGGAGTGGTGCCGGGGTGGGGTTGATTTGCCCTATTTGTCACCCCGGCACCGGGGTGGTGCGCTGTTACGCGGTGGTGCCGGTGGAGGCGTAGGCGCCCGTGGTGTCGAGCTTCGCGCCGCCGGTGATGTGGCGGCCGCGGTACCAGATGGTGTCGTCGTTGAACGAACCCTCTTCGATTCCGATGGCGCCGCCGTCCGGGCGTTCGCCCTGGTCACGCTTCACTCGGATGTCCACGGTCTCTTCGCCGACCATGGTGACCTTGCCGAGAGCGGCGAAGTCGGATTCCTTGGGAGCGAAGAGGTACCACGTGGTGTTCACGTTGGCGGACTGGTCGATGACGGCCAGACGCCAGGACACCACGACGTTGAACTTCCCGAAGAGGGGGTTCTTCTTCGTGGCCGTGCCACCGGCGGAAACGACCGGTTCGTTCACGAGGGCCTCGGCTTCGAACTGCAGAGCCGGGGGAACCACGAGGTTGATCGGGCGGCCGCCGAAGTTGATGGGCAAGCCATCAGCGTTCTTGCGGGACACGAACGTCTTGTACGCGGCCAGCAGGTTCACGTCAGTGAGGGTCTTGTTCGCGACCGTCCCGAAGAACGACGTGATCGGGCCGTTGACGTCCACGAAGGTGCCGAAGACTTTGGCGTCTTCGGTGGCGCGGGCGGAGGTGCCGAAGCGTCCGGGAAAGTCCAGGAGCTGGTAGTACTGGTTGTTCTTCCGTGCCTCGAACGTCAGCCCGAAAGCGTTACCGGTCTTGCCAGCCTTGAAGGTGAACTCGGCCTCGGTGAGGGAGCGTCCCTTGTACTCTTCGCCTTCGGCGACGTCCTCGAACGCGTCACGTCCGCCGTTGACGTCGATGACCTTCGCGGGGCGGAAGTCGACGACTTTCTTCTCCGGGGCGATGGTCTGCCATTCCGGGGTGGTTTCCTGGTAGCGGTCACGGGCCTCGACCTGGAACGCGGCACCGAGGAGCAGGGGGAAGTCCGAGGTGCTGAATGCTTCCTTCATGCGGAACTCTGCGGCCGCGGACTTGCCCGCGACGCCCTCGTTGAACAGCTTCGCTGCTTCGAGGATCCGTGCCCGGACGGTGGGGGCGATACGGAAGCCCTCCTTGGCGAGGATGTCGCCGGTGTTCAGAACATTCATGTCAGGTCTCCTTACGCGCCAACGGCGGTCTGGTCGGTGTAGCCGATGGGGGCGACTTCGAGGGGCCCGGCCGCTGCGGACTTGGTTCCGAGCGAAGTGCCGAAGCGGTAGTTGCCGGTGGCGGTCACGTTCAGGGCGCCGGCCGCGGTGATGTACACGGGCAGGCCCTCGGACGCGACGGCGCCGGTGACGGTCAGGTCATAGGAACCGTCCAGCCAGATCGTGCCGCGTTCGCCGGCCTTGGTGTCCTTCACCGCGACGCCGCAGATGGAACCGACACGGACGGGCTCACCGGAGAGCCGGTCGTACGGGAAGGTGACTTCGATGTGCTTGGCGTTGGTGTAGCGCTGGTTCTTCATGGCTTAGTTGCCTCCCTTGAGGGCCTTGAGGATGTCCGCGTCAGAGACCGTGACGGCCGCTTCCTGGGCTGGCGCGGTGGTCTGGCCTGCGCCGTGGACGTTGCCTTCGCCGCGTTCGGCGCGGATCTCTGCGACAGCCTCAACGGCGGTGTCTTTGAGGGCCTTCGGGTCGAACGACTCAGCGGCCAGGGCAGCGGAGACGAGGGACGCCCGCGTGACCTTCGCGTCGACGTCGCCGAACGCTTCAGCGACGATGGCCTCGGCAGCGGCCTTGCGGTTGTCGCTGGCGAGCTTGGCGTTGTCAGTCTTGAGGTTGGTGTTCTCTGCTTCCAGCGCGGTGGCCCGGCTGGCGGCTTCGCGGAGCTGCTTGAGCTCTGCGTCATCAATGGTTGCCATGGTGGCTTCCTCCTGATTTTCGGTAACCGTCGCCGGGTTCGGGACGGAATCTTGGGCAGCCTCTGCGGCTGGGGTGACGGGGACGTATGTGGTGACTTTGCGGACCTCGGTCGAGTCGCCGCTGAGTTCGGCGACGTCGTCGGCGACGGTGTATCCGACCTGGTAGGTGGCGGGCTGGGTGTCGCCTTGGAGGCTGAACCACACATTGGCTTCGTCGTAGTCTTCGAGCCACACATAGGTTTGCTCGTCGCCGTAAGCGCCACGGACCAGGTCACGGAGCTGTGAGCGCAGGTCATTGGCGGTTACCTCGTGCGCTTTACCGGCGAACGCTTCAATGACTTTGTCGATTTTCCCGCCGCGCCCGGCGACAGTGACGAAGTCGACGCGGTTGAGTTTGTGCGGGTACATCGCTTCGATGATCTGCCCGCGCCTGCCCTCAGCTTCGCCAGCTTTCATGTCCACGCCGACAGCGACGGACGTGCCGATGTACTTGGCGAACTCCGTGATCTCCGGCCGGTACTTGGACCCGAGGAGAGCGGGGGCGGCGAGGCGCCCCTTCTTGCCTGTCTCCTCATCCACGTAGGTCGGATCCCAAACGGCGTCCTCTTCGAGCACCGCGGCAAGAGTCGTGAGTGACCCTGCAGGGCGCTCGAACTCATCCGAGGAGGACATGTGGTCGATGTGCATCTGTGTGCCGGCCGGGAAGACCTTGTCCTTGGCCGCCTGCTCGAGGACCTTGTCCGAGTAGTAGCCGGAGGAACCCCACCCGGGGGTGATGAGGGTGATGAGAAGTTTTCCGGTTTCGGATGGGGTGCTGAGCTTGCCGGCCTCGGTGATGAGCTTGGCCATTGACAGCCTCCTAGAATGGTTGTGTGGGCCTTGATGACCGGAACGACAGTGTTGGTGTGCCTGGGGAGTGCCCGGGCCACGAGTGGAAAGCGTCAGTGATCCACTTGCGTTCCAGCGGCGGGTCCCTCGAAGTGAGCTGCAAATGGTGCGGGGCTGTGCAGTACGAACCGGGCCTCAGCGACTGATCAGGGCTTTGACCGGGGTTGCGGTGTAGGAGTCCCGCCAACCAGCCGTTGACTGTTTGGTGGACAGGTCCGCCCAACTGACCTGACCTGATTGCAGCAGCTCCAGGCGTTGACGGCCCATGATGGCCTGCTGGGTTTCCGGGGTGAGGTTGTTGAAGACCGTTTCAGCGTCCGGTGTCACAGGCGCTGGTTCTTTGATGTTGAAGCCAAGCTCTTTCCATGACTTCGTCACCGTTACGCGGGCGCAGCGGCCGTTCTGGTGATCGTTCGGGCCCGCCTCGTCCAAAGGGTGGCGGGTGCCGTGCTTGGACCAGCAGGACGGGCACGTCCTCGCGGTTAGGGCAGCATGCCATTCCCACTCTTCGAGGATCGCCTTGTTGGCCTTCTCTGACGCTTGCGTGGCTTCCCTGTGCGCGTCGAGAGTATCAGTTCGGGCGATGGTGAGTGCCCGGGTGAGTCCGCCGTTGAACCTGCCCTCGGCTTGCTTCATGATCCGGGCGGCCGTCTTGGTGGGGTTGTCACCCACGGCTATCCCACGGATAAGTTCACGCTTCATGACCCGCTCAACATCCGCCGGCAACGGGCGGGTGCTGGAATGGATCCGCTGCGTGGTCCGCTCCACGATGGCGGCCAGCGCCTCCGGTGACATGCGCGTGAACGTAACCCCAAGCTGGGAAGCGTTCGATGGCAGTTGCGAGCCGATGAGCGCGGCGTGTGTGTCCAACGCGTCGAGTACCGCGGCGCTCATGTCGTTCACGACTACGGTGTTTGTTTGCGCGGCGAGGGCATCGAGCATGGTCCGTGCGGTCTGCATCGCGTCCCGCAGCCGGACATTCCGGGCAACCACAGCCCGGGACACTGTGCCGTCCTTTGCCTGCGCCATGAGATCCACGACAGCGGCTTGGAAGCTGGGCGCGAGAGCGTCCCATGCTTCCACCCATGCCCGGGTAAGGGCCAGGGTTTGCATGTCTGTCATGCGTTCCAAGCGTGTGCGGAGGTCAGCGACGATCCGCAGGGTTTCCTGAGTGATCGCCACGTGACCTCCTACTTCAAAGCTGCGCCTGGGTCCTTCCCGTCACGGAACGCTTGCGCGGCGAGGTTCCCGGCCGCGGCGTCCGTTCCCGTGGATGGAGGAATGAATTCCCCAGCGTCGTTCACCATGGACTCCAGCAGGTCATCGATGTCGCGCACACGGAGAGCACGCAGGACAAGCTTGAACTTCTCCACCGGAGGCAGGACGTCCATACCATCAGCGCGTTCAATGGCCTGCATGAGGGTGTCAACGGGCACCTCTTCAAGGTCCGGCCAGATCACTTCAACCGTGGGGTCAGTGTCGCCGAGATCCACAAGGAGCCTGTCGCCGTCACGCTCCACCGTGCCCTTGAGTGGCCCCCGGGGAGCAATGACAGCCTGCTCGATGACGTAGCCGCAGGAAGCCCGGTACGCCTGGGCCCAGACCTCTTGACGGCCCATGAGTTCAAGCCGCTGCGGAAGGTCAAGGGTTTCGGCTGTCGCCCGGCTCCCGGTAACGCCCGGGTCCGCGAGGAGGATGGTCACGTTCACACCGAACGCGGCAGCAGCCATAGCCGCCAGTGGCCGGCCGGACTCGGAGTCCAGTGTGGCGCCCGTCTTCGGGACAGCCTCCAGCGTTTGCCCTTCACCCAGCGAGACTGAGGAGCCGGCACCGAGTTTGTTGATCGCTTCCAGCCCGGCACGCTGCACCTGGGAGGCCTTGGCCTTCGAGGATGAGGCACGGAACGCGATACGGGAAAGCGCCCGGCACAGCGTCGCCCAGTCCTCAAGGAACTCCTTGTAGGAGCGGCACCACGGCAAAGCGGCGAACCCATCACCGACGCCCCACACTTTGGAACCGTAAGGGTTGACCTTGACGTGCAGCACTGGGGATTCCCAGCGCACTTCCACGCCGTTGAAGGACTTCGGCTTGGTGAGCGGCTGGTACTTCAGCGCCGGGTACAGGGCCTCGTACTCGCGGCTCAGGGAACCGAACGTGTTCGTGAGGGTGGTCTCAACCCAGCGGCGACGGTAGAACCACGGGGTGGTCTTGTCACCGGGCTCTGAGATGATCTCCACGATCTCATCGAACGGGAGAGGCCGGACCTTCACCCTCCCCGTGAGGGGGTTCGTGAAGTGGGCGAGGAACACGTTGCCGTCCGTGCCCAGGTCATTCTCCAAGGAGATCCGAGCCTGTGCGCCGGTTACGGCGTCGCGGTTGCCTTCGTCGTCCAGGAACGCCTGGACAACGGATTCGACGTCCTGTTCGCCGTCGTCGCCGGTGGCGCGGGCGTTTATCTCCACACCTTGCCCGAAGACGTAAGAGGCGCGGATCCCGAGGCCACGCTTCATCAAAGGGTTCGCTACGAACATCACCCGGCACAGGTCAGCGTTGCGGGTCAGCCCTTCACGGGTGAACTCGCGCTGCCCCACGGCGGTGAGGGATTCCCAGCCGGCGTCCTCGTACATGAGCTGCAGCCGGGCGAGGTTCTCGTTCGCCGTCTCCAGCCGGTAGGCCGCGTCCTCCAACCGCCACGCTTCGACGGTAGGTTCCTGCTCTGCGGCCTTCTTGAGTCCGAGGGCTTCCATGATGCCAGGCACAGGGCCCTCCTATCAGTACGGGGTGATCGCGTACCCTCTCAGGTCCGCTTCTTCGTAGACGTCCGGTTCGATCTGGTCATGCAGCCCATCGGTGAGGGGCATGAGGAGGAGCCGGTTGGTGGCCTGTGACATGGCATCGATCGTGTCGTCATGGGCGCCGGCGGGGAATGATTTGGCTTCCTCGACGAGTTCCTCGACGTTCGGGAGGATCGACGGGTCCGGGAGAACGATGTTGCCCGCGTGAGCGAACGGTGAGATCGCGTTCGCCCTGGCTGTTTTCGACCCTTCCGGTTCGATGGGGATCATGCCCGGTACCCGTTGAGCGAGGGAGTTCATCACAGCCGGGCCGTTGGCCTTGTCTTCGACGAACTTCGCCAGCGCCTGCGGCCACTTCGCGGTGAGGGCGAGCATGGCGTTGCAGGAGTCGTTGAAGTTCAGCCGTGCCCGGACCATGTCCAGCAGGTACGCTGTGACACCCACGCGCAGCCACACTTGGCCCACGACGTAGTCAGAGGCTTTGGTGTCCTTGAACGTGAAGTCCCAGGACTGCACCAGTTCGTGATCGTCACGGCCGATACCTGGCACCCAGCATGTGCCGTCGGCACGGTCGATGTGGAGGCGTTCGGTGTAGCGGCGCCACTCGGCTGGGAAGATCCCGCCTTCGCCTGGGGTTGGGCGGCCCTGATAGAGGGAGGCCCATGTGCGGGGGCCGGCTTGGATCTTGATGCGGGGCCAGTTGCGTTTGGCTTTTTCGCTGTCGCGGGCGGAGAGCATGAACTCGCCGGGTTCCCGGTTGAGGGGGTCTGTTTCGCCGCGCTCTGGCCTGTGGTCGGCTTGGGCGGGGATGTTGACTACCCGCCAGCGTTTGCCGTCCTCAGCGGCGAGGAGGCGGCCTGCGAGGTCGTCGTTGTGCCAGCGGGTCAGGATGAGGATGACCGGTGCGCCTGGCGCGAGACGGGTCGAGGCTGAGTCCGTCCACCAGTCCCACGTCTTTTCACGGATCGTGGGGGAGTCAGCCTGTTCGCGGCCCTTCACAGGGTCATCGATGATCATCAGATCCACAGGGCGGCCCGTCAGCGCGCCACCAACACCGGCGGAGTAGACGCCGCCGTCGTGGCCTGCAAGTTGCCATTCACCCTGCGCGGACAGGTCGTCACGGACGCGGATGCCGATCTGTTCAGCGTTCTGGGCGATGTCGTCACGGATGGTGCGGCCCCAGCGGCGGGCCGTGTTCATCTCATAGGAGGCGATGGCGATACGAAGGTCAGGGTTCTGGGTGAGGCACCACAGAGGGAACCTCCGGGACGCACGCTGTGACTTGCCCTCCTGCGGCGGCATGGAAATGATCAGACGCGAATCAGGGGTGTTGAAGGCCCGCACAAGCTCGGCGTCAATCAGGTCCAGCGCTGGTGTCTGCCGGGTGCGAGGATCCAGTGATGCAGCAAGATCACCAGGAGTTGCCCACTTGGGCGTTACCGGCTCGAACATGCGGGCCGCGTGCTCCCACATGTCGATGGTCACGGGTACCTCCGAGGCTGATAGAAAGAGTGGGGTTCAAACGGGCCTACAAACACATTTGAGGAGAGAAATGCCGAACTACGTCATAAACGAAGGCCTTGAGAACGAAGAAGTGATCCTCGCTGCCGACTGTAAGCAAGACGGGATTCAGTACTGGTTCTATAACCCGCAAGGCGAGCGGTTCAAAAGCCTGCTGAAGACTTACGCGAAGACAATCAACCCGGGTCCGTCGAACTAGTCCTGTTGGTGCCAGGCCCCGCCGTGGTGCACCGTGGCGGGGTCCGGCGTTTCGGCGGTCTTGCCCAGCCGCCGCGCTGGGTGGAAAGTGATCCGCTGGTTTCTACCGCCAGTTGCTGATCAGTGCCCGGTTTTGGTGCCAGCCATATGGTCCCGTGGTGACTGCCGCCCAGCGCGGCTCGGAACTGGCCGGGACGATGCAGCGCTGTAGCGGGCGCTTCCCGAGGCCTCTACTTGGGTCTGGCTGGTGCCATGCCGGAATGCCTAGTCCGCCGTGGGCTTCCGGGATTCGAACCCGGCCTTCGACTCTCGTCGCTGCTCAACCCTGAGCTACAGCCCTCCCCGGCCATGTGTACCAGGGCTATTCAGTTGTGGGGGACGTTCTTGGGCAGGTCCGTCCATTGCAGGGCCTGAAAGATGGGAGCCCCGGCCGGCCTTCACAGTGTCCGTGGTTCACGTGTTGACCCGTCCCCGGACGCGAAAGAACCCGCCTCAAATGGGGGGAAGGCGGGTTCAGTCGTGTTGCAATGGTTAGCCCCAAAGCCACTATTCGCATCATGAAAAGACTATGGATTATTTTGGCAACTGTCAAGCGTCTAACTGGCAAGTTCTAGTTGCTCACGCCTGCCAGTGGGCGTGTCCCTATACGCGGCGATGACAGCGGCGGGGGTGTAAAGCTCCCGGCGGGTGTCCAGGTCGCATGCGTCAGGCTCCAGTTTGCCTGCGTTGACCCAGTTGCGGGCCTTCTTGATGTCGATGCGTGCGTGCCCGGAGGTGGTGAGCCAGCGGGCGATGTCCGGTAGGAAGGCTTGGACGTGCCACGCCTCGCTGATGAGCCATTGCTGGCGTTCCCTGCTGCCGTCTGTGGCGCCGCAGAGCCTGCACTTGGCGATCTTCCCGCCGACGATGGACATCATGGTCCCGCCGCAGGGCAGCCCTTCGATCTCGTTCCAGCATTCGCCGAGGCTGACCTGTTCCGCACTCCGGTCTGTGGCGTGACGGCAGTCGTTGAGTGCAGCCCGGAGTTCTTCGTCCAGGGTGGCGGCCCATTCCATCTTCCGGATGAGGGGGATCTGGGTGAGTAGCCACCTTGCGATGACGGGCGGTTCGCCTAGGGGGCCGATGGTGGGGAGATGGGAGGCCCACCCGCCAAGGATGACGCGGAGGGTTTGGGCTTTGTCCAGGGCGTCAAGGTTGGCCGGCGGCCGCGATCCTACGTGGGATCCGCCGCCGACCTGCTGCGCTCCGACGTCCATGCGGGCGGAGGTGACCAGAATGTCTTCCCATACCCCGGCGACAGCGCGGAGATCCTCCTCGAGTGGGATGGTGCAGTCGTGGCAGAGAGTGTACCCATCATGCAGGGGTACTTCGCAGTTCCCGCATTCTGTGCCGGGTGAGCCAGTGCTTTGACTTCCACCCGTGATGACCTGACCTACGTGCATGATCGCCCCCAAAACACTCCCCAATCCCCGAGACCTTTACCAAGCGCCAGTTTAACATCTACAATGCGCTTCCCTGCCGTTTCTAATTGCAACTTGCTAAGCAAACTATGATTTCTTGGTGGATGAAATTCTGAATTGGACTATCAAGCTCGCCCCTCTGATGAGTTCGCTGATTGTCCCGGCGGCCAGCCTTTGGATCAATTTTCGCAATGAGAGGCAGGACCCCTCGGCTGTGCACGCGATGAAGCAGAACGCGAAACTGTACGACTCCCTTCCTGAGGATGCGCGTGAATCCATCGAAAGGCTTATTAAGTTCCAGGCCGCCAAGTACTCAAAGGAAATGATCCGAAAGGAAAGCCGCCAGGCCAACTGGTCAGGACGCGTGGCCTTGATTTTCGTCGCGGTGTTGACCTCCGTCTCTCTGTACCTGTTGATCATGCTTGCCTTGTCGTGGCCGTGGGCGTACATCTTCGTTGCGATAGTTGCCTTCTTTGGCGGAGGGTTGATGATCGCAGGCGGACTGCAGTGGTTCAAGTACCCGGACGAGGAGGAGCCAGCCAGCAGTGCAGGAGGTGATGCGGATACGTTGGACGCGCCTATCGACACTCAGGAAAAGACGGAGGCTTAGACTCCTCCGGCAAGAAGACGGAGCTGTTGGGGGACGATTTCCGGCACCATGGCCTGCTGGGCGGGGGTGAGGTTGAGCGCTGCGAGGATCCGCCGGATAGCCTCGGCAACGAGTGCGCCCTGGGACTCTGCCAGCTTGACCTTGCGTTCCTCGATACCTGCTTTGAGTGCGAGGGCGCAGACCTTCGCGAGGTGGTCGCGTTCCTTCATGTACAGCTCGTACCAGACGTTCGGGGCGGCTTTGTGGTCGCTGACATCAACCGGTCCTTCCGGTCCAACACCTGCACGGTGGAGGGTTTTGCCCCAGACCATCTCTTCATCCGGAAGTTCCTGCACTTTTTCTCGCAGCCAGGCGACGTGGCCGGCGGTCCAGTGGATCTCATCCAACAGGGCTTTGCCGGGGTCTATGTCGATGGGCAGGCCGAGGGTTCTCACACCTCTTTCCAGTTCTACCCGGGCCTGCGCTTCAGCGACCCGCCGTTCGGCAGCCTTCCTTGCCTGCGGGGAGTTGCCTCCATGGCGGCCACACCTTTTGGCGCCAGCGGCGGGGGAGAGTCCGCATGGTTTCTCCTGCTTGTTTTTCGCACCGCAGATCGTCTTACCTTTCACGATCTGCCCAGGCGCGAACCTCGGGTCACTGGCCACTACTGTCCACTCCTTGATCTTGGGTGGGACGGTCCACCACCCCTATGACATCCGTCTATAACATTTAGGTCACATTCGTTTGGCGCCGTTGTGTAAACACCCCGAAAAACTCATTCCGCGCCGTAGCGGGGGCGTTGGGGGCAAACGGTGTTTACAGATGTTTCAACCGTTCAAACAACCTTGGGCCATGCATCTACTCGCTAGCTGGGCAGTAGTCAGCATTGTGTCCATCGTGGCATCTAAGCTGTTAATCGTAAGAGGCCGGCGCCCCCGCTCGTCCGTCAAAACAGAGGGGGCCCGGCCACCAGAACAACGAATTCGAAGTTGGTTGTTCTTGGTCATCGTAGGCACCAATAATGCCCCATGGCAATCTAGGTGCTTCCTTTGCCATGAACAGCCGCCTTCGCGTTCGCTCGCAGAAGGATGAAAACTCATGGCTCCCAGCCGCTCCCGGAAACACTGCCCGAACTGCAACAGCCGCCGCCAGTCTTCGCTCATCGCAGGTGTGTTCTGCCTGTTACGGACTGTCGTCGCTGTCGTCCTGCACGAGCTTCTGAGGTAGTTGAGTTGTGCGGCGTCAGTTAGTTGGCGCCGCACCAACTGTCTATTGTTTGTTGTCAGCACGCGTGATTCTTCCAAGCGTCCATCCACTCAGCTTTCGTAGGCTGCCACGCCAAAGCGGTACAGGATATGCTCCCAATCCATTGCCCACCACGGCATCCCTCATGTGGACGAAATTCATGGGCGGTACTCTTAGGCCAGATTCGGCTCGTCGGTCTGCTTCAGTGGATTTCGCGGTATAGATGCCAGCTACGAAGTCTTCGAACTCGGCTGCAGCTTGTTTTGCCTCTCCCATCTGTCCCGCCACGCCCTTTGCCCACGCTTTTGCACTTATCGCCGTGCCTGTAACAGTCACCCCGTCGATGACTAGTGTGAGCGAAAACTCGGTATCCGAATCATCGCCTTCGCCCATGGCGGCAACAAGCATCATTTCCAGTATGTAGTCCTGGGCCACGAGGTCTTCGTGCGTATATCCATCGGGATCTTTTGCGAACTCGTTGCCTTGCGATTCCGTGTGTTCATTGCTCACGGCTATTCCTTTCAGAGATGTTTGTGACGGTTCCGTCACATCCTCAGGCTATCGACCACGACTGACAGAATTCCCGTGACATCCGCACTTGATGGCTCCGTCCGTTGCAGCATCGTGGGTGATGGCTTGGCATCGTTCCGTGTGGTGGTGGCCGCATGCGGCGCAGTGCGGCCGGCTCACTCGGCAGCCTGCGCTAGAATCCGTTCTGATTCGAGAACGCGTTCTGCCTGAGGGGATTCATGGGATTTTGGAGAGAACCGTTGGTTTGGTGGGTCGGCCCAGTCAACGCTTGGCGTCGCACTTCTGCGGGTCGTCCCGGGATGAACGGCACCGACCCGACGCTCAGCTTCGAAATACGGCGAAACTGGCCTGTTACATTCCGTGACTGGGACAGCCTCAAGGCATTCCTGAATCTCGTCAGCAATTTCGCCAACGGCAGCCGCCCTCACATCGGCGACGGTAAGACGACCTACGCATCCGCGGACGAGTTTTTCAGCAGGCCCAATCCACTGAACACTGAACTGTATGTTCAGGCCTCCGCTGGTGGTAAGAGCTTCTCTTTGCATCTCACGACCCAAGCGCACTACCCGGACCACGGAACTCAGGAAAAATCCTTTGTCACCATCACCGCGACGGAACTTCAGCAAGCGCAGGTGAACCAGATTTGGGTGGCAGATCTGTTTGACGAGTTCGATCGGCTCACAAAGCCTTTGACGCGCTTCCAAAGGTGGCGGAATCGCCCGGTGGTCACTAAGCGCACTGAGGCCGAGTACTACGCAGACCGGCGCGCTGCCAAGGTTCGCTGGCAATCTTGGGCCCTCGGTGTCGTCGGAGGCTTCATCGGCGCCGCAGCGGCGTTCTATTCGGGCTTCAAGCCGTAGCATGCTCACTGTTCCTCATCGTTTGGGTTCCTTCTGGTCTGTGAGGATGGTTTGGAGTTGTTCGGGTGGGAGTAGGCCCAGGTTGCGGGCGAGGTGCGGGCACGTCCTGGCGAGTTGGGCGAGACGCTCCGCCGTGGTCATGACGCTGCCAGCAGTTCGGCTCTCCCGTAGCGGGTGGCGCAGTCGGAGCATTCAGCGATCTTGATCGGGTGGCCAGCGGTGGTGGCGTAGCCGCTGTCGTCACCGGGAAACGTGGTGTGGATCAGGTACGCCTCGCCTGGCTGGATCGTTCGGCAGGAACCCCACCCGCAGCGGTGAGCCTTGCGGGCCTTGCGGCGGACGGTGGTCCCACTCATATGCGCTCGATTTGGTACGCGCCGAGGTGCTCGGCGATCTTCGTGAGAGCGTCGAACTGGTTGACCTCGCCTTTGAAGAACGCATCCATGGCCGCCCGAATCCGTTCCATGGCCACCACAGCGGCTGCGGCTTCCGGGGTCTGTTTCGCGTAGCCGGCGGACTTGATCGCGTTGACTATCTCAGTGGTGCCCAGTGAGCTTTCGCGGATCTGCTGGGCGAGTGCTCTGTCACGGGCGCTCATGCTTGAGCCTCCGCTAGTTCGCACTGGCAGGCGCCGTCGTCCTCAAACGGGTACCCGCACGCATCGCAGTAGGTGAGGTGGCCTATCCAGTCGCCGTTGTCCTGTGAGCATTCCTGGCAGAAGACGCCAATGGGTGAGAGTTCGCAGATCTGCAAGCAGTCGCTGAGTCCTTCGCCTTCGGGGTGATTGTTCTCCCAATCGGCGTACTCGTCGGAGGTGTCATCCTCCGGGGCTGGGTGTCCGCAATTGTCGGCAGCCTCGTAGACGGGGTACGCGGTGTTGTGCGGCGTGCTCATGCTGTGGCCAGCTTGTCGCGGAGGGGCTGCATGGTGCCCGCCTGGTACGCCTCGAAAGCGGCGGTGTACTGGGCGAAGGTGGGGTACTGGCCGGGCTGCGGGCAGTGGTTCGCTGCTGCGAAGAGCGCGTTCACGGCTGCTTGCCGGGCTGGTGTGTGGGGGTGCTGAGTCATGGTGTCTGTTCCTTTTCGTGGTCCGGCGGGGATTGCAGTCCGCGTGGCCGGGGTGGTTCACCCAGCTTACCGCATAGCAAATGCCGCTTCAACAACTATGATGCGTGTCCGTGGGCACGGCTAGATCGCTTCAATCGTGAGGACGAGGGCGGGTTCACCTTTACCGCCCGGGTGCAGGAATGGGCCTTCGACGTAGCGGTTGTTGTCATCCACGCACATGCCGTGATCGATGAGCCATCCACGACGGCCTTGGCGGTGGGGTAGTAGTTCCCGGCGTCATAGTCGCCCGCCCTGGCTTTCACCACATGCGCTGTGATCCGCACCCTGGCCAGTCCTGTGGGCAATCCAGCCCTCGCTGCCGCCTCGGCTGCGTTGGCCCGCCAGTTCGCCGTGATCGGACGAATCACCCGCCAGTGGTCCCGGTCATTCGAGTTCAGCCAAGGCTTCCGCTGAACCACCTTCCCAGTCTTCCGCTTCCGGACCGGCTTCACCACTGGCGCCGGCACAACCACCCGCCACAGGCCAGTGGCCGCTACCTCTTCGCCGAACAGTGGCAACTCCAACATTCCTACTTGGCCGCCTGCGTGCGTCTCTGACGGCCTCAAAACATCACCCATGTCCAATCACCCCAGACCGCCCATGCGGAGCCGTCCTACCCCACACAGTGCCCCGCTGACACACCACCGACCGGTACAAGTCCAGATCCGCTTTCGTCCGCACCACCCAATCCCACGCCTCATCCCGCTGCAGCTCAGCCGCTTTCAGGTCCGAACCACCACAATCCCGGACCCTGTCACACCACGCCTCGAAGATATCCAGGGCCTCTTGGTGGCGGGCTTTGAGGGTCGCTTCTGTGTGGTGTTTGGTTACCCCTACGGGGAGGGTCTGCGTGGTCATTTCTTCTCGGCTTTCGTTCGGAGCCATTTGGCTGCTTCGGGGTGTGGGATTTGTACGGCTGCTTCGAGGAGTGTCCGGCGTTTGGTGGCTTCGATGACTGCCCGGATCTGAGCCGGCGTCATGCTGTGGTCCGGAAGCTTGGGGCCAGGACTCGGCAGGGTTCGATCATGCAGCTGGACCAGAGGTTGAGTCCGTGGGCCCTGTCATGCCAGTCCGACATTTGGCGGAGGTTGAACTCCAGGTCGCGGTCTTCCTCATCGGCCTGGGCCGTGGAGGGGCAATCCTCCTCGTGGTGGTAGCCGTTTTCCTCGAGGACGCTCTCGTCGATGTCGACGTCCACGGTGATGCTCTGGAAGAAGTTGCGGCGGGTCTTGGCTTGGGGGCTCATGGTGTCTCCTCGGATTCTTGGTTTTTGCCTTGACGGTCGTGGCTGGAATTTGGCTTCTCGCGCTCACGTCTACTTAGGTGACGATTCTGGGTTGATGGCTGCCAGGGTGATGGTTGATGGTTGCTAGGTGTTAGGTGCTTGGTGTGGGGCATGGGTTCCCCGATGGGTTTACCGAAGGGATCGGTAAAGGGTTCCTGATCTGGGTTGGATGGGTTGTCACATGGGTTTGGGTAACCGTTTGTGGATGGGTTCCGGGATGGGTTTGTGGAAGGGTTTCCGGATGGGTTCTCCGATCCCTTTACCGATGGGTTCGTGTTCATGCTGCGAACCGTTCCGCGACGAGTTCCCGGGCATCAATCCGGGCGTTCATCATGACCTGCGCCAGGGCCGGGAAACCCTTCAAATCTGGTTGCTCATCCCTCAATTTGTGGAGTTCATGAACGAGCACGCCCCGCAGTGTTTTGGATGCGATGGTGGGGTAGAGACGTGCAATTGCCCGGCCCATGTTCGGGGACTTCAACAGGTCGTCATGCTTCACATAGGTGCGGATCATGACCTCCTCTGTGTCCTCGTCCACGACGATGAAAGCCTTCGCCTGGAGTTCGTCGGCGGCCGCTTCGAACAGGTCCACAGTCAACGCGGCGGCTTTCTTCAGCATGCGTTTGGGTCGCCAGTCGGCGACGCCTGTGAGTTCGATTTTGGGGTCGGTGGTGATGACCCAGTACAGCCACTGGGCCATGGGGGACAGGTCAGTCCAGTCCGAGTCCCCCCAGATATCTCGGCGCATCTGCGCGTAGTCGCCAGCCATGGTTGGTGTGTGACCTTTCGTTGAGACCGTGACGCGTGACAGGCGTTTTCTGGCGTCTGTCACGCGTCTACGAGGGCAAAGCTAAACCCCAAGGATTGGGGTAATGTCCTGTGGTCGTGGGCCGGTCGTGTGGGTGGCCCAGGCGGATAGGTTGATGTCGTCCCGGAGCAGGAAATGCGCCTTCACGACGGACTGCACAATCTCAATGGACGGCCTTGACCGGACCATGATCGTGTCAGCAGTAGCACGAGCGACAACCTCCCAATTGCCCCTCCCGCCCTGTTCCAACCACGTCAAAACGTGCTTGGGCTCATCCCACGTAATCGCCGTCATACTGTCACCACTGGGCGCCGATTAGCGCGTCCGCCTACCACTTCATAGGATTCGGAGGTGGAAGATGACTTGTTTGTTTGGACCCTGATCTGGGAGAGCCTTCTGGACTCCTTTGCTGCAGCTCGCGTGGCCGACGAAATCCTTTGGATGAACGGCGCAACGTGGGCGCAACTCTGGAGCGGGATCTTTGGCGCGGTAGCCGGGGCCGGCGGTGCGGCCTGGGTTGCTACATTCGTCCTTGGACGGACTGTCCGGGAGCAAAACCGCCTGGCGGCTGACAACGAGCGCGTCCAGCGGGAACTAGCTTCGACAGCTGCCAAAGCCCAGGCAGAGCTAGCCAGCAACCAACTCACGGAGCAACGAGAGGCGCTAGAGCGCCAACTTGTCGAGCAGCGAGCCGGCCTTGACCGCCAGTTGGCCGAGCAGAAAGCCGGACTGGAGTTGCAACTCGCGGAGCAACGAGAAGAGGCGAAGAAAGCGAGGCAAATTTCTGCTGTCGCTGATCTGCTTGCTGCTGCGAGCGAATTGCGCCCAGCCCACTTTTCGGGACCCAAGGCGATTCTGGACCTACAGCATAGAGCGACGTCGGCTGCGCTCAGATTGCACGTGGAAGATTTCGGTGCAATAGGACTGACTGAGATCATCCTGTGGCCGGCCCATCTCGCGGATCTGGCTCGAGATGCCCACCATGTGTCTGGAACAAAAGCTGAAAAGATCGCCTTTGACACCCTAAATGCCGCTTCATCGTACTTCGTGACCTGGGCGGGGGTCTGGGTGAACGCGAGTCCGGAAATGAGGCAGGAAGTAGTGAATAATCTCAGTTCCAAACGAAAAGAAACAGAGCCTAAAAAGGAATGGTTCGCAGAGATGTGGGCCGACCATGAATAGCAGCTAGGGTTGCGGTCATGACGATTGCTTGGAGTACGCCCATCGGTTGGAACGGTAGCCGAGAGGACATCAAAGCCATGTACGGCGGGGGCATCTACGGAGGCATGGAGACCCCCGAGAAGTCGCCGAATGTACTGTTGTTCACTGACCCAGAGGTGGGCGTGCAGAACGGCTATGAGTACGATGGCTGGTCCTTGGACGGGGAAATATTCTCCTACACGGGCATGGATCGCAAGGGTCCACAAAGAATGCACAAGGGCAATCTGCAAACTCGCGACCATAAGCTGTTGGGCAAGAGCTTGAGGCTCTTCGGCGTTGATGGCACATTTCCTGGAACAAACTCGCGCCGGCGGATTTACCTCGGTGAGTTTGAAATTGACGACGCCCACCCCTATTCGATCGAGGATGGCATCGGCGTTGACGATGTCATGCGCACCGTCTTCGTTTTTCATCTGAGGCCCGTGGGTGAGGTGTTGCGGCGCGAGCGGGATGTCAACGTGAGGACCGCTAAGCCTGTTCGCACCGGGACGGCCAACGAGGTTCCTCTTGAAGACCACAAGAGCACGTCCTTCGTTCAAACAGCTAGGGAAGCTGTCATCGCTGAAAAGAACGAGCAGGAACTCGTCGCTGCCTTCCAAGCCGTTCTGGAGACTCGTGGTTCCACCGTCAACCGCTTCAAGATTTTTCCTCCTGGCAGCAGCAGTCCCCTGTTTACGGACATTCATGACGCCACCAATGGGGTCCTCTATGAGGCCAAAGCTGATGCCACGAGGGGAAGTGTCCGTGGAGCGCTGGGCCAGCTTCTCGACTATCGCCGCTATGTCGGGGCAAGGCCCTGCCGGCTCCTTCTCCCGGCCAAGCCTGCTGACGATTTGCTTGAACTGCTTGCTGATCACGACATAGCTGTCCTCTGGCGGAACAGCAAGAAGGGGCCGTTCTATATAAGCAGCGGGGGGCACACACAGCTGTTCTAGGCCGCTCATCGTGCTACCTCCAGCGTGGCACGAGTGGCTTTGGGGCTAACTCTCATGGTGTTCCTTTCAGTGGATGGGGGAGTGGCGGATGAGGGCTCGGAAGTCGCCGCCCTCTTTGTAGGTCCAGCCCAGCCCTGGGAAGTGCTTGCGGAGGGTTTCGCGGGCGATGCCCGTGGTGCGCGTGACCTCCCGTTGCGAGGCGCCACCCTGCAGCAGCTCGCGGGCTTGGTGGAGCTTCTCCGGCGACGGCGGGCGCTTGAGTTGGCCGGGCATCAGGTGCAGCCTTTGCATTCACCGGTGGAGTTCAGCGGCCACTCACATGAGCTGCAGGTCGGCACCTTCGGTTCCGGCTTCTGGACTGCACGCGGCGGCCTCGGCGGAACAAGAGCGATCGTCCTCATGCTGCTGCGCCTTTCTGGAGGATGTGGTCGTCGATCTCGCCGGGGTTGTGCCCGGACCAGTGGTGATCACCCTTCGGGGTGGATACGAACACGACGGGGGCTTGTGAGTAGCCGAGGGACTTGATGAACGCCAGGGCGGTTTCGTCCTGGGTGACGTCTACGTCGGTGTAATCGGCGCCTTCGATGAGGCCTTCCTTTTTGAACTTCCGCTTGGTGGCGTCGCACTGCACGCAGCCGAAGGGTTTGCTGTACAGGGTGACGGTGACTTCGTCGCGGGCTTCGATGCGGGGTGTGAGGTCGGTGACGGTCAAAATGCTTCTCCTTGGTGGGGACGTGCCGGACGCCTGTGTCTTGTTGCCAAGGACAGGCGTCCGGTTCGGGTTGCATGGGTGGTGGTTCGCTTTTAGAACGGGGGTTCGGAGTCCGGCCCGTTACCCCAGCCGCTACTTGACTGCGAGGCAAAGGCGTCCTCCTGTGGCTGGCCACCGCCCCAGCCACCTCCCGTGGCGGCCAGCGCCTGGCCGCCACCATTGCCGGAGCGCTGGGTGCGGGTGACCTTGGCGTTGGCGTACCGGAGGCTGGGGCCGATCTCGTCGACTTCCAGCTCTATGACGGTGCGTTTCTCGCCTTCCTTGGTCTCGTAAGACCTGGACTTCAGGCGGCCCGTGACGATGACGCGCATACCCTTGGTCAGGGACTCGGTCACGTTCTCCGCAGCCTCCCGCCAAACGCTGGCCCGGAGGAACAAGGTTTCCCCGTCCTTCCACTCATTCGCCTGCCGGTCAAACGTCCTCGGCGTCGAAGCGAGGGTGAAGTTAGCCACCGCGGATCCGCTCGGCGTGAAACGCAGCTCCGGGTCTGATGTCAGGTTTCCAATGACAGTGATGGTGGTTTCGCCCGCCATTACGCCACCTGCCCTTCAGGATCCTGGATTCCCCATTCGCGGTCTACGTCGCTCAGCTCCCCGGTTGATTCGTCAACGACTTCACCCGCCAGGGAATCAGGTTGCGGCTCCGACGTGTCGACACGCTCAGATACCTGCGTGAGGTCAGCTGTGGGGGAATAGTCCAGACGGATGCTCTCGTCGGCCACGATGGCATTCTGGATTTCGGTGGACTTCGGCATGAACTTGAACAGCTCACGGAGCACTGTCTTCTGCGCCATCGCGTCAAAGTGGTCCACCCACGGCCCGAAGATCTTGCCTTCCTTGGTCTTGGCTGTCGCGAACTTGTCGCGGTGCTCTTCGATCTCGGATTTGTTGGCGAAGATGAACGTGTGGCCACCGGTGGTGAACTTCACGACGGCGTAGTAGCCAATGGACTCACCCTTTGCCCCGAAGAGGACCGGCTTGTGGATGAGCTTTTCTTCGAGGCCATAGTCGACGTCAAAGGTGTCGTTCTTATAGACGATGCGGGCGCTGATGGAGGAGATCTTCCCGGAACGCTGGGCAAGTTCCACCATGCCCTGGTAGCCGAGGATGAACTGGGCCTCGAAGCGTCGGTTCTTCCCTGACCAGAATGGCAGGATGTAGGCGTGTCCGAGAGCGCCGATGCCTGGCCGCAGACCAAGTTGGGCGCAGGTCATGAGGGACCCAAGCAACGATGTTGGTTCGCACTGGGAGAGCTTCGGATTCTGCCGGACGACAGTGATGGCGTCGCGGACAAGCTGCGCGGCCTCCACGCCCTTCGGCATGGCCAGTTGGAACTGGGCCTCCATGCTGCGGATCTGGCCTTCGATGCTGTTGTTGCCTCCGGCCTGCTGGGCGGCGTTGTTGTTCTGGACGCGCTGGGCGAGGTTGGAGCCCATGGTTATGCCTTCACTTTCGGGACGTAGATGGTCCGGTAGGTTGAGTCCGCAACGGTGTATCCCTTGCGGGTGGTCTGCTTGTAGGTGAACTGCTTTTCGCCGCCCACCGTGACTTCCTCGGCATCGCCTGCGAGGTCAATGAGTCGGGCCTGAGCTGCGTCCTTCTGGGTCTTCGCTTGCTTCTCGGCAGCGGCGGCGGCCCGGTACTCGGATAGGGTGGCGGCGACGGTGTCAGCGTCACGTTCGACGCTGGAGCGCTTGACATCGCGGTTGAGGAGTTTCAGCACATCAAGGTCAGTTGCCGTGATCGGCGGCGGAACATCAGCGATGACGTGATCCCGCCAAAAGCGTTCGCCCATTTCGAAAAGAAGGTCGATGAGAGCCTGGTCACGGTGGACAAGCTGGTAGTGGAAGTCGTCCGGGTTCCCATCGATCACAGCGGCTGCGTACCAGCCAGGCAATCCGGTAACGCCCATGGATGTCTGCACCTGGACTTCCGCGTGGTCAGCGACTTCACCATCGGCCCACTGATCCTTCTGTCGCCAGTTGGTGTTCTTCGCTTCGAAGCCCCGGCCTGCAGCGGGGATGATCCCGTCAGGGGTGCAGCGGAAGATCGGGTGGTCCACTGATTCGAGGAGGCCGCATGGCTGCACGGTCAGGCCGGTGACCTCTTCGAAGATCTCCCGGACAACGGGTTCGAGGATGTTGCCCATGCGCATGCGGCGGGTGACTGGCTTTGATGGTGCACGACCGGTCTTGTCCAGCCAAAGTTCATAGGCTGACTTGTAGGGGTTGACCCCGGCGATGGTGGACATGTCCGACGCGCCAAGCCCAGCCTGACGGGCTTCGAGCCACTGAGCGCGGGGAGCGTCATGTGCCAGGAGCAGGCGGGCCGCTGGCATTTCAAGTTCCTGGATGGTGACAGTCATCGTGTGAGCTCCTGCTTCTCTTCCCACGCGCTGAGGCGGGCAGTGGATGGGTTTGTGTGTCCGTAGTCCGGCGTGGGGAGGTCAGCGTCGGAGGGTGACCAGTCGGGTTCGATGATCGCGTCGCAGTCCTCGCAGACTCCCCGGAAGATGTTCCAGTGGTCGCACTCTTCGGGCTGCAGGGCGCTCATTGGTTGGCCTCGCAGTCGCGGCAGCCGGACCCTGGGCGGTGCATGAGGTGCGCTTCGGCGTGGTCGGCGCGGATAGCCCACGGGATGGCGACCAGGAATCCGATGGCCATGACAAGGACGAGGAGGAAGAGGCCGTTCATGCTGCCAGCTCCCAGTGGGGTGCGAAGTGGCCGCGTTCGAGGATGTACCGGAGCGAGTCGGCCAGGTTGTCCTCGATTCGTTCGGCGAGTTCGGTGCGGTTGTCGATGCTTCCGGAGCGGTTGAGGTTGATGTCCTCGTGCGTGCAGTTGGCAACTGCAAACAAATCAATAAACGCCTGCCATGCGTCTTCGATGGTAATCCAATGGACGTCGGCGTCGATCAGGTAGGACAGCCGGCGGGCGAAGGTTTGGTACTCGGCTTCGGTGTATCCGTGGAGTGGGGTTTCTTCGGCGAAGGTTCCGATTTCGTATCGGAGGACCGCGGCGGCGTGGGCTTTGGTAAAGTGGAGATCGGTCATCGAATGTTTCCTTTTCGTGGGTTCGGTGGCTGCGAGGCCTTGGGATTGCAGTCCCGGGGCCTCACCTTTATGCCCATATGTAAATGGTACTTTCAAAATGCCTATCTGGCAACTACTAAACGTCTCACCGCGCATCCTTCTAGGACTTCGCGTTCTTGATCTGGTACACCCGCTGCACGGTAACGCCCAATCGCGCCGCAACCTCGGACACCTTCACCCCTGCAGCAAGGGCCTGACGCACGGCAGCCTCAATATGGGCCCGCTCGTCCACAGCCTTCTGCTGCGCCTGCTGCTGGATGGTGATCGCCACATCCAGCCGCCGGAGCGCCGCGGCCTGCGGATCCTTATCGGTCATCAGGGACGCCCTCACTGCTTCGGCTGGTGCTGCTGGTAGTAATCGATGGCCGCCGGCGGAATCCGCCACGGCGAGGTGCGCCCGCCAGTCTTGTACGCGCCCTTGAGTGCCTGGGTGCGGCAGTGCTTGGCGATTGTTGCCGGTGGCTCTTGCAAGATCTCAGAGACCTGCTCCAGGGTGAGGGCGAGGCGGGGGAGTGCCTGGACTGCGGTGCTCATCGGTCGGCCTCCGGAAGTCCGCGCCACTGCTGGCATACCCCACCGGATCGGCTGGGGCGGCTGGAGCGGTGGAACCCTGCGTGTTCAATGAGGCGCCGGGACCTGGCTGCACGGAACAGGGAACCCCACTTGTTCGGGTGCGGCGGGTCGGCCAATCCGCGCTCCGTGAGTGCGTAGGCGTCGAACGGCGCGCCGGACGCGGCGAGTTCTTTTATGAGATCCATGCCTTTTTCTTTCCACTCGAGTTCCTCGAATGCGACTGGCTGACACATGTGACTTCCTTTCGTGGATGGTCTGAGGCTACTTCTTGGGGCTGACTTTTTTACTTCTGCTATGCGTCTCATCGGGGTCGAAGAGGACATCGAGGGGGATTTGGAGTGCGCCTGAGATGCGTTCCGCTGTTTTGGGTTCGCAGGATTTACGGCGGCCGGAGGTGAGGTGGTTGATGAATCCGCCCGTGACTCCGGACATGTCCGCCAGCGCCCTTTGGGGGATCTTGGATGACGGGATGGGGCGCCCGGTTTTGCGGGCCTTGTCGACATCTTCCTGGACGATGACCATGGCCCGGAGGAGGTCCCTGTTCTTCAGTCTCATGTAGGTGCCTTTCGGGTATCGCGTTCGGGGCTGGTAGATCATCTGCACTTCCTCTCTAGTGTCCCATGGTAGGCGCCTATCTGGCAACTGGGATATGCCAAGCATGGATGAGTGGTAGGCGCCCTGTCAACTCGGGCATGCGCCGATGCCCCTACTCCCGTATGGGAACTGGAAATTTCTTGAAGGCATTTAGTAGGCGTGAACGGTATGTTTGGACGTAAACGCATGGTAGGCGTCAAGTCGCGTTTACAGTTTGTCGGCACACAAAACCTGCTGGGAGAGTTCAGCTCATGGAAAACACCACCGAAGACGGACCCGTCGCGAACAGCCTCGCGTCCCTAATCAACCGCCGACGAGGCGCCCGCACCTACGTCGAACTCTCCAAAGACTGCGGCGGCAAACCAACCCACAAAGCACTCCAGCAAATGGTCAACCGCAAACTCCGGAACTTCCCGGACCCGGACACCATCCGAGGACTCGCCCGCGGCCTCAACGTCCTCGAATCCGACGTCGTCGACGTCTGCGCCCGTGAAGTCGGACTCCGCGTAGGAGTCGAACTCGAAGACGGCCTCGTCCTAGCCCACGCCCGCCGCCTGCCGGCCAGCGCCCAAGACGTCCTCGCCTCCATGTCCCGCGAACTCCTCAAACTCAACGGCCTCGCCGAAGCAGCAGCCGCAGCACCCAAGACCGCCAAGAAGCAGGCCGAACAGCCCGCCCAGGACAACTACCGCCTCGCCGCCGACCAAGGCGAAAAGGGTATGAGCTTCGACACAGAGGTCGACCCTGACTGAAAAACGTCAGGGGTCACTCATAGAGTCCTCCGGCATGGGGTACGAGGAAAAAGCCGAAGAGTTGGGAGTGGCCATCATTGATGGTTACCCGCCCAACGGCTGGTGGGCTTGCTATGACCCCGACACGCACACGATCTTGCGGCACGTGAACCTGGGCGCCCTGCAGCGGCACTCCAGCACATGGCACGAGCTGGGCCATGCCCACTTCCGCCACATCGGGTGCAACCCGAAACAGGAAGCGCAGGCCAGCATGTGGGCCTCCAGGCACCTCATCAGCGTCGACGCCTTCGTGGCCGCCGCCCAGATCGACGATGACCTCATCGGCATCGCTCACCGGCTCTTCGTCCTACCCCGCGACGTGAAGTACTTCGTGAAGTCCCTCAGCTTCGAGGAAATGCTCGAGCTCCGGAAACGCATTGGATGGGGAACACCGTGACAGATGAAGACAAGGCCATCCTGAAACTGGCCACCGCACCCTACAAGTACGCGGCTGCCCGGGAATCTGATGCACGTGAACGGTTCGGGCTGACGCCCACCCAGTACTGGCAGGCCGTCAACAGGATCATCGACACCCCAGCGGCCCGGGCTGCTGATCCGCACGGCACCGCCCTACTGATTAGGCAGCGCACCACCCGCGCCACGGGCACGCTCCGCCGGAGACTGTTCTAGTGGCCCGCGTCGAAGACCGGTGGATCCGCAAGGACAAGAAACGGTCTGCCGAGTACGGCAAGGGCAAACGGTGGCGGGCTGTCTGGGTCGAACCGGACGGCACTGAGAAGAAGATGTCTTTCGCCAACAAGGACGCCGCCAAGACTCACGCCGCCTTGATGGAAGCCGAGATCCAGAACGGCACGTACCAGGCGTTGAACTCTGGCACCCTGACCGTGGGGGAGTGGGCCGAGGTTTGGTACACAGCCCAAGTCCACCAGCGGGAAGGATCGCTGGAGACCATCCGCCGGCGGCTGGATCTCAACATCATCCCGACGCTCGGGAAGGTGCCGCTGCAGGACCTCAGCCGCGCCGACATTCAGCGGGCCATCAGTGTGTGGGCTGAGACCCTCGCGCCATCGACCATCAAGACAACGTACGTGTACCTGTCAGGGCTGCTGAAGGCCGCCGTCATGGACAAGCACCTGAAGGCCTCACCTACGGTTGGTGTCCGGCTGCCAAGGGTTGAACATGCTCCGGTGCGGCCGCTCGGTGTGCAGCAAGTCCAGGAGCTTGTGCAGGCCATCGGCCCTGTTTACCGTGAGGCTGTGGTGTTCGCGGCGGCGACGGGCCTGCGCCCGTCCGAACTGTTCGGCCTCACGTGGGACCGTGTCGACTTGGATGCGGGGATCGTGACCGTGGATAGGCAGCTCATCAAGAAGGGCGCGTCCGGCCCCGTGCTCGGGCCCTTGAAGACCCAGGCGTCGTACCGTTCCGTGCGGATCGGGTCCGCGACCAGTCTTATGCTGAAGGCCCGACCTGGACAGGACCCCGCAGGGCTGGTGTTCCAGAACGCTATCGGCGGGGCCTGCTACCGGAACACACGGTCCATGGCTTGGCAGAAGGCGCGGGAGGTCCTGCCGAATATCGGTGATGGTTGGCATCAGCTCCGGCATCACCATGCTTCGCTGCTGATTGCGGCCGGGCTGTCGCCGGTGGCGGTAGCGCATAGGCTGGGTCACAAGGACGCCACTGAGACGCTGCAAACCTATGCTCACCTGTGGCCGAATGATGACGAACGGATGGTGGCTGCGTCGGATGGTTTGGTGGTCCTGCCGGAGCAGAAACTCCCTGAAAACTCCCTGGAGTCCGAAGCGGCCTGAGTTTCCGGGGTTTCTCCAGAACCCGGCGTATCGGTCAACCCATCCATTTATGACTCCCTGAATGACGGGCGTGTGAGTGATTTCACGCCTCCGGGACGACCATGCCCCGGCCTTCCCGCCTAGAATGGTTACTGAACGTAGATGTTCTGCCGCCGGGACTGCGTTCGCAGCCGGCGGATTTTCTTTGCTCTCGTTCAAGGCGCTGTGGGTGGACCGAAGCCCGCCGGCGCATGTGCCGCAGGACTACTCCGGGCGGCCGCCGCCATCCGCATACGAGGACGTATGTGGTTGACCCAAGGAAGGTAGTTCTGTGAGCCAGACGTCAGATTCTTGTCTTGATAAGTGGATGGGCCGGGAGGCTCTCGCCGAGGCCATGATTCCGGTGATCGGCCGGTTGTACCGGGAAAACAACGTGGTCACCAGCATCCACGGCCGGAGCTTGATCAACAAGTCCACCATGAACATCCTCAAGGCCCACCGCTTTGCACGCCGGATGAGCAACCACGAGCTCCTGCTCGAGGAGACGGCACCCCTGCTGAACGCCCTTTCCGAGCTGGAGCTCGGTGCAGCAGCCATTGATATTGCACGTTTGACGGAAAAGTACCGGGCAGAAGGCAATGGCGCCTCCCTGGATGAGTACTTGCGCTCCGAGCTCGCCGAGATCGTTGGCAAGCGCGGCGCTGACGACCGCACCAGCACCGACGTCGTTCTTTACGGTTTCGGGCGTATCGGCCGTCTGCTGGCCCGCATCCTGATCGAAAAGGCCGGTGGCGGCCACGGCCTGCGCTTGCGCGCCATCGTGGTCCGCAAGGGCGCCGACAACGACCTCGTGAAGCGCGCGAGCCTGCTGCGTCGCGACTCCGTTCACGGTTCCTTCGAAGGCACCATCCGCGTGGATGAGGAAGCCAACACCATCACCGCCAACGGCGTCCAGGTCCAGGTCATCTACTCGGACAACCCCGCCACTGTTGATTACACCGAGTACGGAATCAAGGACGCCCTGGTGGTCGACAACACCGGACGCTGGCGCGACGCCGATGGCCTCTCCCAGCACCTGCAGAGCAAGGGCGTTGCCCGCGTCCTGCTGACGGCGCCGGGCAAGGGTGACCTCAAGAACATTGTTCACGGCATCAACCACCGCGACATCAGTGACGACGACAAGATCGTCACCGCCGCATCCTGCACCACGAACGCCATCACTCCGGTGCTGAAGGCCATCAACGACAAGTTCGGCATCATTCACGGCCACGTCGAGACGGTTCACTCGTTCACCAACGACCAGAACCTGATCGACAACTTCCACAAGGGTGACCGCCGCGGACGCTCCGCTGCGCTGAACATGGTGATCACGGAGACCGGTGCCGCCAAGGCAGTGGCCAAGGCCCTTCCCGAACTCCAGGGAAAGCTGACAGGCAACGCCATCCGTGTACCCACCCCGGACGTCTCCATGGCCATCCTGAACCTCAACCTGGAGAAGGGCACCACGCGCGACGAGGTCAACGACTTCCTGCGTGAAATGTCGCTGCATTCCGATCTCCGCAAGCAGATCGATTACATCGATTCTCCCGATGTAGTCTCGACGGACTTCGTCGGCTCCCGTCGGGCCGGCATCGTCGATGGCCTCGCCACGATCTCCAACGACAAGAACCTCGTGCTGTACGTCTGGTACGACAACGAGTTCGGCTACTCCTGCCAGGTTGTCCGTGTGATGGAAGAAATGGCCGGCGTGAACCCGCCGTCGTTCCCGGCCCGGGATGTCATCGCTCCCATTGCCGTACTCGAAACGGCCGGCGCCTAGGTCCGCAGCAGTTAACACGGGTTTCCCGGCCGGGTCACTGGAAACGGCCGGGAAACCTGACCAGAATGGGTCTCATGGAAAACGAATCAACGATGGAACATGAGACCACGCTGGAGCACGCCCTGGACGTCGCCAAGGCCAACCATAAGCAAGCCCAGAAGCTTCTGGACCAAGCTGTTGCGGCCAATGCTGCCGGGGACGTCACCGACGAGCGCGTGGAACAACTGCGGGGCCTGCTGGCTCTTGCCGCCGAGGACCTCCAACGCGTGACGCGCGAGCAATAACCGGCTCCTTCACCCTCTGTGTAGTGTGACTTCTCCTACACATTGTGGATACCGACTCTGACTGTCGGGGCCGTGTCCTACGCTCGTAAGACACTGCCTGCCCCGTTGGATGGAGTCCCTTGAGCATCACCTGGTCCGCCTATAAACGCGCCCGCCGCCGTTCCCGTCAAGCGTGGGCGGTTCTGGCACTGGCTGCCGCTACCATTGTCGCCGGGCTGTCCTGGTTCTTCACCGTGGGCCAGTTTGAAGCAGCTCAACCTCCGCAGTCCGGCCCCAGCGAAGCCCCGGTTTACAACCCCGAATGGATGAAGCCTGTGCGCGGCGCGGCGGCGGTCATGCCCGAAAAGGCCTCCGAGGCCCTGGACCAGTTGCCGGTCAAAGGGCGGGCGCCGAAAACGGACTATGACAGGGCCGCCTTTGGACAAGCGTGGGCCGATGCGGACCGGAACGGTTGCGACACCCGCAACGACATCCTCCGGCGCGACCTGAGTGCAGTCAAGTTCATGGACGGCTCCTCCTGCAAGGTGGCCTCCGGAACGTTGAACGAACCCTACACGGGAAGGCAAATATCCTTCACTAGGGGCCAGGACACCAGCTCCGCCGTGCAAATCGACCATGTGGTGGCGCTGGCCGACGCGTGGCAAAAAGGCGCCCAGCAGCTGACCATCCAGCAGAGGCAGACCCTCGCGAACGACCCGCTGAATTTGATTGCGGCGGATGGTCCGGCAAACGTCAAGAAAGGGGCCGGCGACGCCGCGACGTGGCTGCCGGCCAACAAGAACTTCCGCTGCCACTACGTTGCCCGGCAGATCTCGGTGAAGACGGCCTACCGGTTGTGGGTCACCCAAGCGGAGAAAGACGCCATGAAGAGCGTTCTATCTTCCTGCCCGGATCAGCAGACGATCTACAACGCCAGGTGACCATGCCCGAGTTGCCAAGTGCCGCCGTCGTCGATTCTCTCCAGAACTACGCGCTGAAGTGACGTTTCCCGCGGGAGCTTCTCCAGGTCGTGCATGCCACGCTGCCGGAAGGTGAAGTACACGGCATCCGTGGCTGCGTCCGTGCAGCGGTCCACGGTAAAGCGGCGGGCAAATGAGGCGATGTTGCTCTCTGGCAGTCGCTTTGCCAGATAGGGATCGAGCATCCACGAGTCACAGGTGGCCACTGCCACCGGCTTGTCAGGAAAATGGCGTGCGAAGAAATCCCGGGCCTCTGCGAAACTCTCGTCCACCAAAGCGGGGGAGAGCCCGCCGTCTTCGGGGATATGCACACCCAGCACCCAGCCCGAGGCGTAACCCTCATCAGGCACCAGATGGAACTGCAGCCTGCCGAGCCTGAAAAGATTGCCGGCCATGTGCAGCGTCAGCCAGGACCAGGTGTCGAGCCCAAAACGCCCATGGACCCGGCGGTTGATCCGCATTTGCAGTCCGACGTCTGCCAAGGACGCAGCGGAGACGCCCACGCCGATTCCCAGGCCGGCATGATAGTCGTGGACCGACGGGGCGAAGCGAAGCAGTGCTTCTATCCAGGTCGCTTCCGATGCACCCTCTGCCGTGATGCTGTGCAGCGGAAAAGCTCCCAGCCTGCCCTGCAAGGCGTCCAACGCGCGGACGACGTCCGCGGCCGGGGGAGTGGCCAACAGACGGGCGCACTCCGGAGCGTCCTCGGCGCTGATGTCCAGGAGTTTGAACAGCTCGGCGTGCGTGCTGGTGTCCACGGCCCTAGTGTCCGAAGGGATCGGGATCGACGCCGGGCATCCAGGTCAGGCCGGGCTTGCCCCAACCGTTCTTCTTGGCCTGCTTCATCGCTTTCCTGGCATAGCGGTCCACCAGGCGGTTGACGTAGAGCTTGCCGTCCAAGTGATCGTATTCATGTTGAAGAATCCGGGCGAACCAACCGGTCGCTTCAAATTCCACGGGGTTGCCGTCGCCATCAAAACCCTGGACCCGGGTCCAATCAGCACGTTGCAAAGGGTAGTACTCGCCAGGGAAGGACAAGCAGCCTTCAACGTCCTCGTCAGGATCCGGAAGGGCACCGGAAACTTTGGAAAGCGTCAGGACCGGGTTCACTACGACGCCTTGGGGCGGGACGTCGTCGTCGTTCTCGTACTTGTAGACGAAAATGCGTTTGCCAACGCCGACCTGAGGGGCGGCGAGACCCACACCGTTGGCGGCATCGTTCGTCTCGAACATGTCAGCGATCAGGGTGCGCAGTTCGTCGTCGAAAATTTCGACTTCGCTGGCCCGGCGGTGCAAAACAGGTTCGCCCCAGATAGTGACTGGCAGGACGGTCATGTCAGTTCTTCCTTAGTGATCGCTATGGTCCGGGGCGTACCGGATCGGGTTAAAAACAAAGGCCGCACCGGGTTACCGGTGCGGCCTTTGTGGAAACCGGCTCTGCAGCCAATCTCGGTGGGGTGAGCTACGGGGGTTGAACCCGCGACCTCCTGGACCACAACCAGGCGCTCTGCCAACTGAGCTAAGCCCACCATGTGCCTTTTCGGGCTAGTCCGTTGGACCGGCTTTCCTCGAAGGCAACGACAAATAGCTTACCTGCTGTTTTGGGGTGCAAAGTCCACTTTTGCCGGTTTTGGCGAAAAAACCTTCAAAAATGGCGCAGATCACACCGGATTGCTGGATCCCAGGGTTTCGGCGCTGGCCATGATGTCCTTGGAAATGCGCTGCGCCGTTGCGGTGTCGGGCCCCGGAGCGGCGACGAACACTGCCTCGCGGTAGTAGCGGAGTTCGTCGATGGAGTCCTTGATGTCACCCAACGCGCGGTGCCCACCGTGTTTTGCGGGCGACTGGAAGTAGGCGCGCGGGAACCAACGCCGGGAGAGTTCCTTGATGGTGCTGACATCAATAACTCGGTAGTGCAGGTGCTCAACAATGTTCGGCATGTCCCGGGCCAGGAACATCCGGTCCGTTCCCACGGAGTTTCCACCCAAGGGGGCCTTGCGGGGATCCGGGACCCACTTCTCGATGTACTCCAGAACCTGGGCTTCGGCCTCAGCCATGGTCTTTCCGTGCGGGAGCTCATCAAGAAGCTTGGAGCGGGTATGCATATCCCGCACAAAGTCATTCATTTGTTCCAGTGCGGCATCATCCGGCTTGATCACGACGTCCACGCCGTCGCCAAGGATGTTGAGCTCGGAATCCGTCACCAGAGCGGCAACCTCGATCAGGGCGTCGTTCTTGAGGTCCAGGCCGGTCATTTCGCAGTCGATCCAGACGATGCGTTCATTAGTAATAGGCACGCGCCTAGCCTATCCTTCAGCCGGTTCCAAGTGCTCCGATGGTACGATTTTTGAGCGCAGCAGTGTCGTTTCTTCCTGCTGCGGAAGCCCCGAAGACGCAGAACTTTTGTCCCGAATTTACCGGGCGAACGATTGGATGACGACTACATGACGGTGCCCGTACCCGCCGCCCAGAAGGCAGGGACAGCAGCGCCGACGGCGGATGCTGCAGCCAGCGAGGTAGATAACGCACGTTCGCCGCTGATTGCCGGGTTCATCGGTTCGATGTTCATGGTGTTCGGTTCCTTGGGCGTTGGTTGGCTGGCTCCGGTATCCGAACTCAGGCGACTGCCGCTTTTTATTTGGATGCGTACCGAAGGCGCGGGCGTCGCTCTCTCCATCGTTCTGCTCGCCATTGGTGGAATGCTGCTGGTCCGGGCCTGGCTGCGTCTGGGCCAACGGGTCCGGGTGTGGGGGCTGGAAGCGCGCAAGGCCACGCTCCAGGCCGTTGTGGCGTGGGGACTGCCCATGATGTTCACGGTTCCGCTTTTCAGCAGGGACGTGTACGCGTACATCGGCCAGGGGCGTCTGATGGTGGAAGGCATGAATCCGTACAAGAACGGGATCTCTGCCCTCCCTAATTATTTCCAACTGGGTGCCGACAAGATGTGGACGGAAGCGCCGGTCCCTTATGGGCAGCTGTTCTTGTGGATCGAGCAGTTCGTGGTGTGGGTGACCAATGTCCAGCCCGAAGCCAGCATCATGCTTTTCCGGATGGTGGCTTTGGTGGGCATCGTGCTCTGCATCATCTACGTACCTAAGCTGGCTGAACTCCACGGTGTTAATCCGCATCGGGCACTGTGGCTGACAGCGGCGAATCCGCTCTTCCTGACCAACTTCATTGCCAGCGTCCACAACGACGCCCTGATGATCGGTCTCGCGCTGGCAGGTCTCTACTACTGCGCTACGCGTCGTGTGATTCTTGGCATCGTGCTGGTCACGCTCTCGATTTCGGTCAAACCGATAACCATTGTTTTCCTGCCGTTTATTGGACTCTTGTGGGCCGGCAAGGGCGCCTCCTGGCCGCGGAAATTCCTGTACTGGTTCCTGACGGCGGGCATCAGCTTCGGGCTGCTGTACGCCCTGAGCCTGGTCAACGGTTTCGGATTCGGCTGGATCAACGGTCTTTCCGCTCCTGGCAGCATCTGGATCTGGTACGCCCCAGTGGGGCTGATCGGCTTGGTTGTGGCCTCGATTTTCAATGTCTTCGGCCTGGACGGTTGGGGCATGGCGAAATGGGTTTACGACGCCGGCAAGGTCCTGATGGTTGGAGCCGTCGCCTGGCAGATCTTCCGCGGCGACTACGACCGCTTGATGCGTCGCCTCACGCTGGCGTTTGCAGCCATCGTTATCCTGGCACCCATGATCCAGTCCTGGTACGTGGTGTGGTTGATACCGCTCTTTGCCGTTACGGGTATCCGCAACGACTGGCAGGTCAAGGCCGTCTACTTTATCGTGTCGTTCTTCATGGTCTACGCCATCTCCGACCAATTGGACGTCTTCCCCTACCTGCAAAGCGAAGACCTGGGCCTGGCGCTCACGCTGGCCAGGAATGCGGCGGCCATTATTGCGCTCCTCTTTGCCGTCTACCTGATCTTTGTTGACCCGAAGACCAAGAGCCTGTTCCGCAAGCGCGACGAGCCGGGGCTGCGCCCCATCATTTGAGCAGCCTAGTGGCCTCCCTGGCGGACAAGGGGCTCAGGGCTTGCGCGTTCTCCTGCACGAATCCACGGACCCAGTCCGCATCGGTCTTGCTGAACTCCCGTAGTGCCCAGCCGATGGCCTTGCGAACGAAGAATTCTTTGTCCGCCAGGTTTGCCGTGATGGCTTGTGCCAGCAGGACCCGGTCAGTAGCGGATTTCGCACCGAGCTGGGAAGTGATGGCTGCTCTGCGGATCCACATGTCTCCGTCTTCGGCCCACCGAAGCAGCACCGGGGTCATGGTGTCCCGATGGGCCAACAGCAGGGCGCAGATCCGGTGCGATACGCCATCAACGAGGTCCCACCAGGCACCCGTCCGGATGATTTCTTCGTACACGGGCAGCATGAGCAGATCTTCCTTGACCATCCGCAAACCGGTGAGGTCAATGGCCGCGTAGCGCTCCTCACGTGCCTCTGCCTCCCGCCACAGTGTCAGGGCAGCACTGCGCAATTCTTCCGGTGACGTCGGTGGGAATGCCTTGGCAGCCGCTTTTACGATTCTGCGCACCCCAGGCACTGTGACGCCGTATGAGGGCATTTCTGACTTCATGTACGCCTGTGCGCCACGTGCGCGCTCCGGGTCGGCCTCGGAACGCAGCTTTAAGCGAATGGACTCAACGAGTTCAGTAGTGGACATGCCCCAACTTTAGGGTCGTTGGCGGCGGCAAGGGCGAACCTTTGGTACCAACCCCGCAGGTCCAGTACAACCAGTACCACCACGACCGGTACCGGCACAGTCGGGGCCCGCCCTTGTCCGGAGCACTTGGCCGGCATCCGCCTGGACGGCCGGATGCCGGGCGGACATTTCAAGCGCCGGCACCCACCAGTTCGCCGGTTGTTGTGTTGACCAACAGGGAACTGTCGCCACCTGTACTGTGAAGCCCTGCGGGTACAGTTTCTTCCTCCGGGGGAGACTGCTCCTCGTCTTCGCCCTCCCAGTCGCTGCGATTCGCGGGATTGCCGGAGTCATCCACGGAGGGACCCGAATCTACAGGTGCCGAGGCTCCGTTCATCCGGGTGAAGTTGGCAGAGCCCCACATGAGGTCGTGGCCAACAGATTCGGCAACGATCTCGGCTACATGGTAGACGCGGCCCTCGTGCTCCCATTGCCGTAGCCGCAGCTTCCCGACGACCAAGACCCGCTGGCCTTTCTTGATGCTGCAGCCCACGTGGCCGGCAAGGTAACGGAACGACTGCACTGTGTACCAGTTGGTGTTGCCGTCCACCCAGGTGTTGCTCGCGCGGTCGTATCGGCGCTCAGTGGTTCCGAGGCGGAACGACGCAGTAGCGGTACCACGGGTAGTCGTGGAACTTTTCACGTCCGAGGCCACAAAGCCCCTGACGGTGATCATGTCATTCATTGGTGGTCCTTCACGATGTAGGGAAGTGCCTGTCCGGCATCTATAGCCTTGTCCAGCGACGTTCCGCATGGGAGTTCGGTCCTGCGCTATGTGAATAACTTCGGGCCCAGGCCCGTTGTTGAGGAATGGAGGCAGCCAGCGTGGAGATGGCGGGTGACCCAGCGATCGCATGTAAACTCTTTGTGGCGCGAGCGGCCCGGGTGGTCATCGAGCCAGTGCGCCCCAGTAGCTCAGGGGATAGAGCAGCGGCCTTCTAATCCGCCGGTCGGGGGTTCGATTCCCTCCTGGGGCACCATTCACCCTCCTTGGATACTTTCCAGGGAGGGTGTTTTTTCAGGGGGTGGACTCCTTTTTCAGGGGGTGGACTCCAGGAACTCCTTGAGGTTTCCCAGCACCAGTTGCCAGGTGGCGGTGGAAGACGCCACTTCTTCTTCGCTTGAGTTGTTCCCCTGGGTGATGGTCACGGTGGTTCCATCCGGTGTTCCCGCCAGGAGGTACTCAACGGTGTGGTGGTTTTCCGGTATATCGGCAAGTCCGGAGGCGGGACTGAAGTGCGTAGTCTTGAGCCTGACAGGAGGGTCGAAGACCAGGATGGTTCCTTTGTCTTCGTAGGTCTTGCCGTTGTACTCGCCTTCGTAGGTAATCGGCTCGCCCACGCGCCAGGACGTAGTGACGTTGGTCCCCAGGAAGTACTGCCTGATGAGGGCCGGATCAGTCAGGGCGTCCCAGACCTTTTCAAGCGGCGCGTCGATCGTGGCTGACGCAACGGCCTCTGAAGCTTGTCCGCTCATAATGTGCACTCCATTTCCGCGTCCCGCCGTCGGGAACCCTTCCGGTGCACACGGTACGCCCGTCGAGGTCGCCTGTGAATGGCACAATGACTAGGTGATAAGCAGGGGAAGCACTTCGAAGTATCGCGGGCCGGCGCCGGCGTCCACCACCAAGGTCCGTCTGGCGGGGTGGTCAATGCTGGTCGCCGCTCTTGTCCTGGCTACAGGCTGCACGGCCACACCCGGGCCTCCAACCACCCCGGTGGGGTCCACCGCTCCGGGCGCCAGCAGTGGCGCAAGCTCGCCCGTCAGCCCTGGAGCCAGCGCGTCCGCCAGCGCCGCGGAGGCCCCTTCCAACACTGCGGATCCAGCTGTGGCTGCAACGACATCAACCGTCGAGTCCACGTTTAAGAACCTTGTGGCCGGGAATCCCAAACCGGACAGGGAGGCGCTGCGTGCCGCATTGGTATCTGCGGGAATTCCCCAGGAGAATATCGAGGTATCAGTCAGCCGCACACCCACCGGCCTTGACGTTGACGCCATGGAAGCGGCCACCCTGGCCGGGAAATCCTGCGTTATGGGGCAGATACGCGATGGCGGCGTTGTGGTCACGGTGTTGCCCGTGCTCTCAACCGGAAAATGCTTCGTAGGAGACGCCCGCTAGTCCGGCCTCAGGCAGCGAATGTGAGTTATGTACGCCTACCCATTAGATTTAAGGGCATGGCGGAATTCATTTACACGATGACCAAGGCTCGCAAGGCCGTTGGCGACAAACTTATTCTGGACGACGTCAGCATGTCGTTCTACCCTGGCGCGAAGATCGGCGTCGTGGGCCCGAACGGTGCTGGCAAGTCCACCATCCTGAAGATCATGGCCGGTTTGGACACCCCTTCCAACGGCGAGGCCCGCCTGAGCCCCGGTTACACCGTGGGCATCCTCCTGCAGGAACCGCCGCTGAACGAGGAGAAGACCGTCCTGGGCAACGTCCAGGAAGGCGTTGGCGAGATCTACGGCAAGATCCAGCGCTTCAACGAAATCTCGGAAGAGATGGCCAACCCGGACGCGGACTACGACACGCTGCTTGATGAAATGGGCAAGCTCCAGGAAGCCATTGACGCTGCGGACGCCTGGGATATCGATTCCCAGCTTGAGCAGGCCATGGACGCCTTGCGTTGCCCGCCTGCAGACGCCGACGTCACCGTCCTTTCCGGTGGTGAGCGCCGCCGCGTAGCACTGTGCAAGCTCCTGTTGCAGAAGCCGGACCTCCTGCTCCTTGACGAGCCCACCAACCACCTGGACGCCGAGAGTGTGCTGTGGTTGGAGCAGCACCTTTCCCAGTACCCCGGCGCAGTACTTGCCGTCACCCACGACCGGTACTTCCTGGACCACGTGGCTGAATGGATCGCGGAAGTGGACCGTGGCCACCTTTACCCCTACGAGGGCAACTACTCCACCTACCTGGAGAAGAAAAAGGCCCGCCTCGAGGTCCAGGGCAAGAAGGACGCGAAGCTCTCCAAGCGTCTTAGCGAAGAACTTGAGTGGGTGCGCTCCAACGCCAAGGGCCGCCAGACCAAGTCCAAGGCCCGTCTTGCACGTTACGAGGAAATGGCCGCAGAAGCGGAGCGGACCCGCAAGCTGGACTTCGAAGAGATCCAGATTCCGCCGGGACCGCGCCTGGGCTCTTTGGTCATCGAGGCCAAGGACCTGAAGAAGGGCTTCGACGACCGTGTCCTGATCGAAGACCTCTCCTTCTCCCTTCCGCGCAACGGCATCGTCGGCGTGATCGGTCCCAACGGTGTGGGCAAGTCCACGCTCTTCAAGACGATCGTCGGCATGGAACCCCTGGACGGCGGTGAGCTCAAGATCGGCGAGTCCGTGAAGATCTCCTACGTTGACCAGTCCCGTGGCGGCATCGATCCCAACAAGTCACTGTGGGAAGTAGTCTCCGAAGGCCACGACTTCATCCAGGTCGGCCACGTGGAAATGCCCTCACGCGCCTACGTTTCGGCGTTTGGTTTCAAGGGCCCGGACCAGCAGAAAAAGGCCGGTGTCCTCTCCGGTGGTGAGCGCAACCGCCTCAATCTTGCACTGACGCTCAAGCAGGGTGGCAACCTCCTGCTCCTTGACGAACCCACTAACGACCTCGACGTCGAAACCCTCAGCAGCCTGGAAAACGCGCTTCTCGAATTCCCGGGCTGCGCCGTGGTGGTCTCGCACGACCGCTGGTTCCTGGACAGGGTGGCAACGCACATCCTCGCCTATGAAGGTGACGATGAGAACCCGTCCAAGTGGTACTGGTTCGAGGGCAACTTCGACTCTTACGAGGAGAACAAGGTGGAGCGCCTGGGCCCGGATGCCGCCAAGCCGCACCGCGTGACGCACCGTCGCCTGACCCGCGACTAACCACCGCCGCTGGCAGTACAGAGCAGCTGGCAGTACAGAACACAGGAAGGCCGGTCCCACGGGACCGGCCTTCCTGCGTGTGATTCCGAACTGCGTGAGCGTCCGAACGCTATGGAATCCGCACCATACCCTCCTGCGCCACTGTGGCAACATGCACGCCGTCGCGGTTGAAGATCCTGCCCGTGGCCAAACCCCGGGCACCCTGGGCGCTGGGGGACTCCTGCACGTAAAGCATCCATTCGTCCACCTTGACCGGCCGGTGCCACCACATGGCGTGGTCCAGGCTGGCTACGCTCATGCCCGGCGTCATCCAGGACAGACCGTGTTTGCGGAGGATGGGCTCCAACAGTGTGTAGTCGCTGGCGTAGGCCAGGGCTGCGATGTGCAGTTTGGGGTCGTCAGGGAGCGGACCCATGGTCTTCATCCACACCGCATTGGTGGCCACATGCTCGCTTGGCGGGGATACGTAAAGCGCGGGGTCGATGTGGCGGACGTCGAAGGGCCGCTCGGAGGACATGTGCCGGGCCAGCGGGTGGTCGAAGTGGGACAAGAGCTCGGCTGTGCTTGGGAGGGTTTCCGGATCCGGGATGCCTTCGGGCATGGTTGCCTGGTGGTCCAGGCCGTTGTCCTCCACCTGGAACGAGGCGATCATCGAAAGGATCGGGACGCCGTCCTGGTAGGCGTGCACGCGGCGGGCGGAGAAGGAACGGCCATCACGCAGCCGTTCAACGCCGAAGGTGATGGGCTTGTTGGCATCCCCGGGACGCAGGAAGTAGCCGTGCATGGAGTGCGCCACCCTGTCCGGCTCCACGGTGCGCATGCCGGCCATCATCGACTGCGCCAGCACCTGGCCCCCAAAAACACGGTGCCGGGGCTGCTTTTGGGACGGACCAAGGAAGATGTCCTCATTGGTCCGTGCTCCGTCGAAGTCACCGAGGTCCAGCAGGCCGATAAGCACTTCCATGGGGTCTTCTGCGGGTGCTTCCACCTGGAGGCCAGTGTTCGTCTCAGTCATGGTTCGACTTTAGACGCCACCCCGACCCCTCTCAACCGGGGACATGCCGGTAGAGTCGATCATGTGACAGACGTCTTGACCCAGTCCTTCCGCTTCGCCGATCCCCGCGACCTCGCCGATTTGCGGACCTTCGCCACCCGGGCAAAAAGCATCGACGACGGCGCTATCCGCCTCCAGGCGGCAGGCAACGTCCTCGCTGCCTATGTATGCGTCCTGCGGCCGCGCATTCTGGGTGAATCCACGCCGACGATCCTTGGCTTGAGGACAATGGCGCTGGCTGAACCGGCTCACGCGGATGTCACCGTAACGCTCGCGTCCGTCATGGACCGTTTGGCCCGCTCCGGTGCCGATGATGTGGAACTTCCCATCCCGCCGTCGACCGTTTCGGAGTCATGGGCCGGAGTTGGTGCGCCACGCAGCGGCTGGGAGGCGCTGGGGACATTGTCCGACGCCGACCTCAAGTCAGCCGCGGAAGCAGGCATCGCGGAGGTGGCCGGCGTCATTCCGACCGCGGCAGGTGCTGCGGTGGTCAATACTGCAAGGGCTGCTGTCTGGGGCCGTGAGCTTCCCGACGGCGGGGGCCTGCCTGCCGGGTCCGCGTTTGCGGCCTTCGCCCTTGGATTCCTGGGCGATGGTGCGCAGCAGGTCTTCAGGAATGGTCGGTGGTACCGGCTCAGCGGACCCCGCGGCCATGTGCTGGTACGCACAGGCGCGGGGCTCGGCCTCGGTTTTCCGGGCTAGTTCCGGGGAGCTGCCGAAGGGCTGTTGACCATGGTCAGTGCGGCCCGTTCCATGTAGTCCCACAGGGTTCCCTCATGAAGGGGCGACAGGTCCAGAGCGTCCACGGCCGTCCGCATGTGGAACAGCCAACGGTCCTTGGCTTCGGGAGTCACTTGGAAGGGCATATGGCGCATGCGAAGACGCGGGTGGCCGCGCTCCTCGCCGTAGGTGGTGGGCCCACCCCAGTACTGTTCGAGAAACATCAGGAAGCGGCGCTTCGCCGGCCCAAGATCCTCTTCCGGGTACATGGGGCGCAGGAGCGGATCAGTGGCCACACCGTCGTAGAACACGTCGATGAGCTTCACGAACGTTTCATGGCCGCCGACGGCGGCATAGAAACTGTCCGTGTACGCAGGCTGGCTGAAAGGGTCGTTTTGCATCAGCTGGCGTCGGGGACCCGCCTGCGCCGGCTGGGGCTCCCCGCCTGCAGTGTTACTCATTGGACTTCTCCTCGGCGTTGGTGACGCGCGATGCGCCAGCTGTGACGGGCGCTGCTGAGGCGCCTGGTTCGTCGCTGTTGTCGGGTGACTCCAGCGGCACGTAGTCCCCTTGGGAACGGTTTCCGACCCTCAGGATCTCACCGTTCCGCAGGTACCAGATGGCTCCGTCTTCCGCGCGGACGCGGGTGATCCTCAGTCCAACCGACTCAACGGTACCAACCACTTCGCTGGTGACGATCACGTCGCCGATCCCGTACTGGTCCTCGATGGTGATGAAGATGCCGGCGAGGAAGTCGCGGATGAGCTGTTGGGCGCCGAAGCCGATGGCGACACCCAGGATCCCCACGCTGGTCAGCAGGGGCGCGACGTCCACATTCATGAACTTGAGGACGTAGATGATGACGATCACCACCACCACGACACTTACCAGGCTGGTGAGCAGCGAGCCGATGGTCTCGGCGCGCTGGGAACGCCGCTCATGGTCCAGGGCGCGGATGGCGGGCTGGACCCATTTGAAATGCGGCTTCTTGAAGAAGGAACTGCCGGCAGATACGCGCCGCGTGATGCGCAGGATGATGAAGCGCGCCACGATCCACACCAGCAGGCCGATGCCTACGGTAATTAGGATCGAAACGAGGTCGATCTTTTCGGGTTCGATGTTGATGGCTTCCGCAAGGGGGATAAAGGTCAAAGTGGAATAACTCCTTGTGGTCGGCCCGTGTTCGCCGGGCGCGGAACACTCTGTCCACGTTTAACCCTAGCGCCGTAGCGTGACGGTATGCGCATCCTGGTCCTGGGCGGCACCGCCTTCCTGTCAGCAGAAATCGCCCGGCAGGCCGTTGCCGCCGGTCATGACGTCACCTGTTTTGCCCGGGGTACTTCATCCAACCCGCCCGACGGCGCCACGTGGGTGCGGGGGGAGCGCACCTTGGGTGCCGCGGCCTATGCGGAGGTGGCAGACAGCTGGGACGCGGTGGTGGACGTTTCCAGGGATCCGGTCCAGGCACGCGAGGCCTTGGAGGTGCTGGGACCTGTCGCGGAACACTGGACGTTCGTCTCCAGCTGTTCGGTGTATGCGGACCACTCAGTACCTGGCGCGGATGAAAGCGCGGCCCTGCTGGAGCCGCTGCCGGAGGGGCATACGGCCGGCCCGGAAAGCTATGGCGAGTCCAAATCAGCCATCGAGCACCTGACACTGGGCCTGGTGGGGGAGAAGGCGCACATCGTCCGGTCCGGACTCATCGGCGGCCCAGGGGACGGTACGGACAGATACGGCTACTGGCCGGCCAGATTCGCTGCGGACAGTGACACGGTGTTGGTTCCGGACATTCCCACCGCCGCAACCCAGATCATTGACGTCCGGGATCTCGCAACCTGGATCCTGCGTTCGGCCGAGGGCGGGCTGACGGGAACGTACAACGCCTTGGGCGATGTTGTTCGCTTCGGTGACTACATCACCGAATCCCAACGGATTGCCGGGGCCGAAGAGAGTGATGTTATCCGTCCCTCCGAGCACTGGCTCGTTGAGCAGGGCGTGGACTACTGGGCGGGACCGGACTCACTGCCCTTGTGGCTTCCCCCGGGGCACGATGGCTTCCAAGCCCGCTCCAACCGTGCTGCCCGGGAGGCGGGAATGACATTGCGCCCATGGCAGGAAACCCTGGCCGCCACGCTTGACGACGAGCGGATGCGGGGACTGGACAGAGAGCGAAAAGCAGGCCTTGGCCGCAGGACCGAACAAAGGCTCGTGGCGCTCTGGCGGGAGCTGCAGCGTTAGGCCGCGGCCGCCGTCGTGATCGGTTCATGGAGGACCGGGAAGTTGACGCTTCGCGCAATGAAGCAGACCTGGTTGGCCTCATGGTGAAGCTGCGGCATCAAAGCAGCGTGCGCGGCATCCACGATGGTGACATGGGGCCGGAGCGTCACATTCTCGAATTGCCCGCTGCCGTCACGGTTGAGTTTCATGAGCCCTTCGGCGTTGTCCTCATAGCCGGTAACCACCACTCCGTGCTTGACGGCCACGTGCAGGAAGGACAGCATGTGGCACTGCGAGAGCGCAGCAAGCAGCAGTTGCTCCGGGTTGTAGCGCGTCCGGTCGCCATGGAACGTGGGATCGGCCGACCCCTTGAGTGTGGGAAGTCCGCTGATCTCGACGTCGTGGTCCCGTGAATATGAGCGGTATCCCGCTGTGCCCTCTCCGAGGTTCCCGGTCCAGCGGACAGTCAGCGCGTAGTGGTGTTCGTTCAGGCCCATGCGGACAGTCTAGTCAGGCACAACCGACTGTCCGCATGGACCCCGCGGGCTGGTCCTAGACGTCGGCCGCCCTGGCGCGAAGGGCGCGGGCCACTCCGTCACGGTTTTCCAGCATCATGCGGCGCAGGGCTGCGTTTTCTTCGGGAAGTCCGGCCAGGAACGCGTCGGTGCGGTCCACCGTAGCCTGCGTGGTGAGCTGGGCCGGGTAAAGCCCCACCACGATCTGCTGGGCCAGTGCGTGGGTGCGTTCCTTGACGATCCCGGGCACGGCCTGGAAGTACTTCTCCGCGTAGGGTTCCAGCAGGGAAGTGTCCGGGACGCGCATGAAGCCTGCCACCGCTGACGACTGAAGTGCGTTGGAAAGTTCTCCCTTGACCACGATCGACTCCCAGGCCGCTGCCTTGGCTTCCGGGGTGGGAATGGCCGCCTTGGCCTGCGCGGCAGCGTTCTGGCCGTTGGAGGTGTTGTCGCGGGCGAGTTCTTCGTCGATGCGTTCCTGGCCTTGGCGTCCGCCAGCCACCAGCGCGGTCAGGAGCTCCCAGCGCATGTCCTGGTCCACGGTGAGCCCTTCCAAGGTTTCGATCCCGTCCAGGAGGGCTTGGAGACGGTCCAGTTGTGCCTCGCTGCGTGCCAACTGCGCGTAGGACTTGGCGAATTGCAGCTGGGCGTCGGAGCCGGCTTCCACGCTCGAAGCAAGTTCCCAGAGCCTGTCCGCTGCTGCGATGGTGGTCGCGGCTTTATGTTCTGCGGCGACGTAGTAGGTCAGGGTGGTGGCGAGCTGGCGGAGCTGGACCAGGATGACCGAAGAGTCGGTCTCGTGGGCAATGTTGGCCAGGATTAGGTCCACATAGCCGCGGGCCGGGGTCTCGCCGTCGCGGGCTGCATCCCAGGCTGAGCCCCACACCAGGGTGCGGGGCAGGCTGGCTGCGAAGTCCTTTAGGTGTTCCTTGGCTGTGGCGAGGGAGTGCTGGTCCAGGCGCACCTTTGCATAGGCCAGATCGTCGTCGTTGAGCAGGATCAGGTCCGGGCGAGCTTTGCCCACCAGTGCGGGCACGCCGGTCCTGGGGCCGTCGACGTCGAGTTCTTCGCGATGGGTGCGTTCCAGCTTGCCTTCGCCGGAGAGCATGTAGAAGCCGACGGCGAGGCGGTGCGGACGCAGGGTGGGTTGCTCATCGATGGCGGTCTGCTGGATTGAGAAGGCAGTGATGGTGCCTTCAGCATCGACGGTTACCTCGGGTGCGAGGGTGTTCACGCCTGCCGTTTCGAGCCAGAGCTTGCCCCATTGGTCGAGGTCACGGCCCGAAGCGGCTTCCAGTTCAACCATGAGGTCTGCGAGCTCGGTGTTTTTCCAAGCGTGCTTGGCGAAGTAGGTTCGGACACCGGCCATGAACTGTTCCGGGCCTACCCAGGCCACCAGCTGGCGAAGTACAGATGCGCCCTTGGCGTAGGTGATGCCGTCAAAGTTGACCTCGACGTCTTCGAGGTTGTTGATCTCGGCGAAGATCGGGTGCGTGGTGGGCAGCTGGTCCTGCTTGTAGGCCCAGGACTTCTCCACCGAAGCGAACGTGGTCCAGGCCCGGTCGAATTCGGTGTTCTCCACGGCAGCGAGGTGCGACATGTATTCGGCGAAGGACTCGTTGAGCCAGAGGTCGTTCCACCAGCGCATGGTCACCAGGTCACCGAACCACATGTGGGCCAGTTCGTGCAGGACAGTGATGGCGCGCCGTTCGATCTGCGCGCCGGTGACCTTCCCGCGGAAGACGTATCCTTCGAGGATGGTGACGGCACCGGCGTTTTCCATGGCGCCGGCGTTGAATTCCGGCACAAACAACTGATCGTACTTCTCGAACGGGTAGGGGCAGCCGAACTGGGCTTCGAAGAACTCGAAACCCTGGCGGGTCAGTTCAAAGATGTTGTCGGCGTCGAGGTACTGCATCAGGGATTTGCGGGCGAACACTCCCAGGGGAATGACCCGGCCGTCGGAGCTGGTGACCTCTGAACGGACCGACTGGTAAGGCCCTGCGATCAAGGCAGTGACGTAGGAGGAGAGCCGGGGAGTCGGCGCGAATTTCCATACGGAGCGCGCGCTGCCATCTACGGCGGCAGGAGCCTCAACGGGAACAGGAGTGGGGGAGTTGGAAACAACGTCCCAATGCGCCGGCGCCGTGACCGTGAACGTGAAAGCCGCTTTCAGGTCGGGCTGTTCAAAGACGGCGAACATGCGCCGGGAATCCGGAACCTCGAACTGCGTGTAGAGGTATGCTTCCCCATCCACGGGGTCCACGAAGCGGTGGAGGCCCTCGCCGGTGTTCATGTAGGGCGCATCTGCCACGATCGTCAGTTCATTCTCAGCAGCAAGCCCCGGCAGCTGGATGCGGACGCCGTCGGAGACCTCCGCTGGGTCCAGGTCAGTGCCGTTCAACGTCACGCTGTGGACGGTGTGCGTGATGGCATCGATGAACGTCGAGGATCCCGCCTCGGCAGAAAACCTGACCACGGTGGTGGAGCCGAAAACCTCCGGGCCGCGGGTCAGGTCCAAGGTGACGTCGTAGGAGTCGACAGTGAGCAGTTCGGCGCGGTTCGCGGCTTCATCGCGCGTGAGGTTCAGGCCTGGCAAAGTAGTGCCTCCGGAGATCGGGATGACCGGCCGGTCCGCCGGCCGCTGGTATGAAGTTATTCTTTCACTCCCACGACGGAAGGCAAGGAGTGGACACCACAGTGTCGCTCCCACGGAGTAGCGTTGGAATATGGGATCGATCCGGGAAAACCTCGACGTCCGCGCTTTAAGGTTCGCGGTGGCCTTTCCTCTGCTGCTTGCCATCGGCTTCGTGGTGTGCGCCCAAATGCTCCGCAATGATCTCCCCAACCCCGTGGCGGTCATGTGGAGTGCCGACGGCGGCACGTCCTTCGCGCCGTTCGGCGCCTATGTGGCAGTCGGCGCGGCGCTCATCACTTTGTGCGGTTGGGCAGTGTTCCTGCAGGCTGTCCCGATTTCCCGGCCCGTGATCATGCGGCGCGTCATGATGGGTATCGGCCTGATGGTCAGCCTGTTCATCACCACGGTCCTGGCGGCCGGCCTGGTGGGCCAAAGCGGGGCTGCCGACGCCCGCGAGTCCCATGTCGACCCGATCGTGCTGGCTATGGGCAGCGGAGCCGCGTTGGCCCTTGGAGTCGTCATGATGTTCGCTTTCAAACCGGACCCCCGGTGGACGCGGGAAGATGACGTGGCCCTCCAGAAAGAGCTGCGCCTCCTGGCGGATCCGGAGCTGGCCCACGACAGCCTCAGGATGTGGGTCCACGCCCGCAGTTCGGTGTTCGTCATGATCATCGTTTCGGCAGTGTTCCCTGCTGCTTTGATTGCGGTCGCAGTGCCATGGCTCGGCGCCCTCGTGGCCGCGGCGGCGCTGGTTGGTGCCTGTTTCCTGTTTGCCAGGGTGCGGGCGGACAGGGGAGGCCTGCAGGTCTTCGCAGGAGGCATCGTACGGGTCCTGACCGTTCCCGCCGTCGAGATCGCCGCGGCTGCTGCCGCGGAGGTCAAAGCCGCCGACTACGGCGGCTGGGGCTGGCGGCACCATGACGACGCCACCGCCATGCTGGTGGGAAGCGGCCCGGCCGTGGTGGTAAAGAAACTTAACGGTGGCCGCGTCGCTTTAAGCGCAGGTACGCGTGCCTCAGCCGACAAACTTGCCGGAATTCTTAACAGGGCTGCCCGTCGGGCCCACGATGACGGGCAGGCCCAACAACCGCGGTAGCGGTAACCTAGGTAGCGCATCCCTCAACGCCGCGCCCCGGCATGTGCTGTGCCGCTGCCCAGTGCCGAACCGGCGCGCCAGATAAGAATGGACTTCCCGTGACTACACCCCGCGTCCACATCGCTACGGACCACGCTGGAATGGAACTGAGCGCCCACTTGGTCAACCACCTCACTGCGAAGGGCTACGAAGTAGTGGATCACGGGCCCAAGGAATACGACGCACTGGATGACTACCCGTCGTTCTGCATCAACGCCGCCCTTGCGGTCGTCGCTGACCAGGAGGCCGGGGTTCACGCGCTTGGCATTGTCCTGGGTGGTTCGGGAAATGGTGAGCAGATTGCCGCCAACAAAGTGAAGGGTGTCCGCGCAGCCTTGGCCTGGAACCTCTCCACCGCAAAACTGGCCCGGGAACACAACGACGCCAACGTCGTTGCCGTCGGTGGCCGCCAGCACACTGTGGAAGAAGCCACGGAGCTTATTGAAGCCTTCCTGCAGGAACCGTTCAGCAACGACGAGCGCCATGTCCGCCGCATCGGCAAGATCGCCGTGTACGAAACCACCGGCGAAATCGTCCAGTAGTGCCGGAAGGACATTCGGTCCATCGGCTGGCCCGCCAATTCCAGGATGTTTTTGGCGGGCAGCGCCTGGAAGTCTCCAGTCCCCAAGGACGTTTCGTGGCCGGCGCAAGCCTGTTGACGGGACACACCTTGGAGGAAGCAACGGCCCACGGGAAGCAGTTCTTCCTCCGCTTCGACCACGGCCTGTTCCTCCACGTGCACCTTGGCCTGTACGGAGCCTGGAGTTTTGGCGGAGACAGCACATTCACTGGTTCCTCAAGCATTGGAGCTCCGCGCCGCATCGGTGAGCGGGAGAGCGGTTCAGGCGCGGACGGTGGTGACTACGCCGGTCCGCCGGAGCCCGTGGGTGCCGTCCGCGTCAGGCTTGTCTCAAAACACGGCTGGGCTGATCTTCGTGGTGCCACCACATGCGCGGCGATCACTGCTGCCGAGGCGGAAGCCGTGCTGGACCGCCTGGGGCCCGACCCCCTCCAAAACCGGCCCGGGGACCGCGAGGAGTTCATCGCGCGCCTGCGCCGGCGCAAGACCGCTGTAGCACTGCTGCTGATGGACCAGTCCGTGTTGGCCGGGGTCGGGAACATCTACCGCGCCGAAGTGCTGTTCCGGCAGGCGGTGGACCCATGGACGCCCGGAACAGGTATTGACGTCGAGACCGCAGGCCGGCTGTGGGACGACACAGTGGCAACCATGTCCGACGGCGTCCGCGATGGCCGGATTGTTACGACACCCCCGTCACTCTGGACCGGCGGCGGCGTCTTGGCGCCCGACGCCGATGCCCACTTTGTCTATAAGCGCGAGGGAATGCCCTGCCGCGCTTGCGGGACGCTGGTGGGTGTGACGGAAATCGGTGCCCGCAAACTCTATTGGTGCCCCGGCTGCCAGGTCTAGGTTTCTGCCGGATCCGGACAGAAACAAAGCTGCACAGAAACGATCCGGAACAGAAACGATCCGGAACAGAAACGACTCTCAGCAGAAAAAAGCGCCCCCGATCCGTGGATCGGGGGCGCTTTGCCTGGAGGGGACGACGGGAATCGAACCCGCGTAATCAGTTTGGAAGACTGAGGCTTTACCATTAAGCTACGTCCCCAGGAGGAATATCCTGCTTGAGGACAACTTCCCGGTGGCTGTTGAAGCCGGGTACAACTAAACCTAATTCCGGCGGCGGTGTCAAATGTGCATTCCCGGCCCGCTTGCCCGTAGACTGTCCTGTGCGTTCGGGGTGTAGCTCAGCTTGGCTAGAGCGCCTGCTTTGGGAGCAGGAAGTCGCAGGTTCAAATCCTGTCACCCCGACTCTGTGTTTTGTGTCCGATTCCGGGACACGACAGAACCCCATACCCACAAAATCAGGAGTACTTAGACTGTGAAGAGCGCTGTCGAGAACCTCACCGCAACGCGGGTCAAGCTCAACGTTGAGGTTCCCTTTGAGGAACTGAAGCCGAGCATCGATGCCGCGTACAAGACCGTTGCTTCGCAGATCCAGGTTCCCGGATTCCGCAAGGGCAAAGTTCCCTCCAAGCTCATCGACCAGCGTGTCGGCCGAGGCTACGTCCTGGAGACGGCCATCAACGATGGCCTCAACGGCTGGTACCAGGCTGCAGTCCAGGAAACCGGCGTCCGCCCGCTGAGCCGTCCTGAGGTTGAAATCACCGAGGTTCCGGATCCGTCCGCAACCGACGGCGAGCTCAAGTTCCAGGTGGAGATCGATGTTCGCCCCGAGATCGAACTGCCGGACTACGCCGGCATCAAGGTTGAGGTTGCTGCTGCTGAGTCCTCCGACGCCGACGTTGACAAGTCCCTCGACGAACTGCGCGGCCGCTTCGGCACGCTGAAGACCGTTGAGCGCCCTGCCAAGAACGATGACTTCCTCACCATCGACATCACCGCCACCATTGACGGCGAAGAGATCGATTCCGCTGCGGGCCTGTCCTACCAGGTAGGCGCCGGCACCATGCTCGAAGGCCTGGACGAAGCCGTTACCGGTCTGTCCGCCGACGAAGAAGCCATCTTCGACACCACGCTTGTTGGCGGCGACCACGCCGGCGAAGCTGCCCAGGTGAAGGTCGTTGTCAAGGCTGTCAAGGAGCGCGAGCTTCCCGAGGCCGACGACGACTTTGCCCAGCTCGCTTCCGAGTTCGACACCCTTGCAGAGCTCCGCGAGGATCTCGCCAAGCAGGCAGCCGACTCCAAGGTTGTGGAGCAGGGCGTCGAGGCCCGCGACAAGGTCCTGGACAAGCTCGTTGAGCTCGTTGAGGTTCCGGTTCCGGACTCTGTCGTCGAAGAGCAGATCGAGGCCCACTTCAACCCGGAGAACGCCCACGGCGAAGGTGACCACGACACCGAGGAGCACCGCGCCGAGGTCAAGGCCAACACCGAGCGCGCCTTCCAGAACGAAATCATCCTTGACGCCATTGCCGACAAGGAAGAAGTAGAAGTCAGCCAGAACGAGCTGATCGACTACATCGTCACCACGGCAAGCCAGTACGGCATGGACCCCAACCAGTTCGCCCAGATCATTGATCAGAGCGGCCAGGTTCCCATGATGGTTTCCGAGGTTCGCCGCCGCAAGGCCCTGGCCGTTGTACTGGGCCAGGCCGAGGTAGTCGACACCGAGGGCAACAAGGTTGACCTGACGGACTTCGTCCGCCCCGCCGGAGAAGCCGCAGCCGAAGAAGCTGCAGCTGTTGAAGCTTCGGAAGAAGCAGACGCTCCTGCCAGCGACGACCCCGCAGCAGTGAAGTTCTAATTCACGACGCAGGCCGACCCCGGATCAGTTGATCCGGGGTCGGTTTTCTTTAAGGCCGAACAGTGGCGCTGAAGGCAAACGTGCGCCGTCAGCGAACAGCGCGATTCCGGCGAACAAATCACCCCGGAAAACGGTTAGTGTCCAAGTAGTGAAGTTCAGTGAGGTCACTGGCACCAGCGAGAGGTAAGTACTTATGTCACAGCAATCAGAGGCTCCCCGGATGGCAACTGTCGATCCCGCAGCCCAGGACAACTACATCTACAACCGCCTGCTGAAAGAGCGCATTATCTGGCTCGGCTCTGAAGTGCGTGACGAGAACGCCAACGCCATTTGCTCCCAGCTCCTCCTTCTCTCGGCCGAAGACCCGGAGAAGGACATCTACCTGTACATCAACTCGCCGGGTGGTTCCGTGACGGCCGGTATGGCCATCTACGACACCATGCAGTTCATTCCTAACGATGTTGTCACCGTGGCCACCGGCTTGGCAGCTTCCATGGGCCAGTTCCTCCTTTCCTCCGGAACCAAGGGCAAGCGTTACGCAACCCCCAACGCCCGCATCCTGATGCACCAGCCATCCGGCGGCATCGGCGGAACGGCCTCGGACATCAAGATCCAGGCGGAACTGATCCTGCACATGAAGAAGGTCATGGCGGAGCTTACGGCCGAGCAGACCGGACAGACCGTGGAGACCATCCTCAAGGACAACGACCGCGACAAGTGGTTTACGGCCGCAGAGGCATTGGAATACGGCTTCTTCGACAAGATCTCGGCGCACGCCGGTTCTGTGGCCGGTGGCGGCGGTACGGCCAACCAGTCGAACTCCGAAAACTAATCCGGCACCAAAGAACCACTGAAACCCCAGGAGTAAGAACATGAACTACAACTTCGGATGGTCTGCCGGTAACCTCCCGTCCAGCCGCTACGTCCTGCCCCAGTTCGAAGAGCGCACGCCCTACGGCTTCAAGCGCCAGGATCCGTACACCAAGCTGTTCGAGGACCGCATCATCTTCCTCGGCGTGCAGGTTGACGACGCATCTGCCGATGACATCATGGCCCAGCTGCTGGTCCTTGAGTCGACGGATCCGGACCGCGATATCACCTTGTACATCAACTCGCCGGGCGGCTCCTTCACGGCCATGACGGCCATCTACGACACCATGCAGTACATCCGTCCGGAGATCCAGACGGTCTGCCTGGGCCAGGCAGCCAGCGCCGCCGCGGTCCTGCTCGCGGCCGGAACTCCCGGCAAGCGTCTTGCACTGCCGAACGCCCGGGTCCTGATCCACCAGCCTGCCCTCTCCGGCGGCCAGGGCGGCCAGGCCTCGGACCTCGAGATCCAGGCTGCGGAGGTCATGCGCATGAGGACCTGGCTTGAAGACACGCTGGCCCACCACTCGGGCCGCACCTCCGAGCAGGTCAATAACGACATCGAGCGTGACAAAATCCTGACGGCGGCCGAAGCCATGAACTACGGCCTGATCGACCAGGTTCTTGACTCCAGGAAGATCAAGCCGCAGGCAATCGCCCGGTAGCACACGGAATACGACGCCGGTGCGGTTCGCGAAATATGGACCGCACCGGCGTTCTGTTTCCACGCAAGCAGCCCATTGTGACCTAGAGTGGATGGTGTCACGGTGGTGCCAACCGCGGCTTGGCCGCACACTTGAGTACGGCGCGGAGCCGCATCACCCGCATGCAACGAAGGGATTCCCACATGGCTCGGATTGGTGAGAGCACGGATCTGCTGAAGTGTTCTTTCTGCGGAAAGAGCCAGAAGCAGGTGCGGAAGCTGATTGCCGGGCCCGGTGTGTACATCTGCGACGAATGCATCGAGCTGTGCAACGAAATCATCGAAGAGGAACTGGCCGAGGTCTCCGATCTCGGAAGCTTCGAGTTGCCCAAGCCCCGCGAAATCTTTGATTTCCTGCAGGAATATGTCATCGGCCAGGAACCCGCCAAACGGTCGCTCGCGGTAGCGGTATACAACCACTACAAGCGCATCCAGGCCGGGCATGCACCTAAGACCGGCAGTTTGGGCGAAGGGCCCCATCACGAGGATGTGGAGATCGCCAAATCCAACATTCTGCTGATCGGCCCCACCGGCTGCGGTAAGACCTATTTGGCCCAAACCCTGGCCCGCCGGCTGAACGTCCCGTTCGCTGTCGCAGACGCCACGGCCTTGACCGAAGCAGGCTACGTCGGCGAGGACGTTGAAAACATCCTGCTCAAGCTCATCCAGGCCGCCGACTACGACGTCAAGAAGGCCGAGCAGGGCATTATTTACATCGACGAGATCGACAAGATCTCGCGAAAGAGCGAGAACCCTTCGATCACCCGGGATGTGTCCGGTGAGGGTGTGCAGCAGGCCCTCCTGAAAATCCTGGAAGGCACTGTGGCCTCTGTACCTCCCCAGGGCGGCCGAAAACACCCGCATCAGGAGTTCATCCAGATCGACACAACCAATGTTCTCTTCATTGTGGCGGGCGCCTTTGCCGGCCTGGAGGACATTATCGGCTCCCGGTCCGGCCGGAAGGGCATTGGCTTCGGTGCACCACTGAACGAAGCCAGGGACAATGTGGACACCTACGGGGAAGTCATGCCCGAGGACTTGCTGAAGTTTGGACTTATTCCGGAATTCATTGGCCGGTTGCCTGTCATCACCACCGTGTCGAGCCTTGATCGTCCGGCGCTGATCCAGATCCTTTCCACGCCCAAAAACGCGCTCGTGAAGCAATACCAGAAGATGTTCCAGCTGGACGGCGTGGAGTTGCAGTTCGACCAGGACGCCCTGGATGCCATAGCGGACCAGGCACTCGAACGGGGCACCGGCGCCCGTGGTTTGCGGGCCATCATGGAAGAAGTGCTTCTCCCGGTCATGTTCGATCTGCCCAGCCGGGACGACATCGCGACGGTGGTCATCACAGCCGATGCAGTATCCAAGAAAGCCCAGCCCACCATGATCGCCCATGACGTGGTGGCAAAGCGGCGGAATAAGTCTGCCTAAACTGCCGTTGGCAAAAAGGAGCGGCTTGGTTGCGAGCCGCCTTGAAAAAGCCACGTTCCCACTCTTCCGAGGAGTTCCCCTGTGTCCGAACAGCTTGTGTCTGAAGTGACCGCGTCCGACAACACCGTCAACAAGGCAGATTTCTGGTTCGACCCGGTCTGCCCGTTCGCGTGGATTACGTCGCGCTGGATCGGGGAAGTCGAACAGGTGCGCGGTATCGAGACCGAATGGCACGTAATGAGCCTTTCCGTCCTGAACGAAGGCCGCGATCTACCTGCCGACTACAGGGCCATGATGGACGACAGCTGGGGACCGGTCCGCGTGATCATTGCTGCGCAGGAGCTTCATGGCAGCAGCTACGTCAAGCCCCTCTACGACGCCATGGGGGAGCAGATCCACCATGAGGGCAATAAGGACCGCGCATCCGTGATCCAGAAGGCCCTGGCCGACACCGGGCTTCCCGCGGACCTGGCACGTTTTGCCACTTCCGATGAATACGATTCCAAGCTGCGGGCCAGCCACGAGTCCGGAATCTCGTTGGTAGGGCAGGACGTCGGAACCCCCGTGGTCGCTGTCAACGGCACTGCGTTCTTCGGCCCCGTACTCACCCGCATTCCGCGTGGCGAGGAAGCCGGGAAGATCTGGGATGCAACCGTGACCCTGGCCGGCTACCCGCACTTCTTCGAGTTGAAGCGCAGCCGCACCGAAAGCCCTGAATTCAACTAACCGCTTGTTGCCCTCCAGAGGACACGGCCGGGCTACTTGAGGAATCGTGAGGTCCGGCGGTCGGCCAGGATCTTACCGTTGGTCTGGCAGTGGGGGCAGTATTGGAGGGAGGTGTCCGCGAAGGACACCTCCCTTACTGTTTCTCCGCACACAGGACACGGCAGGCCCGTCCGGGCGTGTACGCGGAAGTTGCTGCGCTTGGTGTCCTTGAGTTCGCTGGATGGCTTACCGGCTGCCGCGTTGACGGCGCCGACCAGGACCTCCTGCAGTGACTGATACAGCCGCGCCACGGTCTCTTGGTCCAGCGACTTCGCTATGGCGAAAGGGGAGATCCTGGCGGCGTGGAGGATCTCGTCACTGTAGGCGTTGCCGATTCCGGCTATGACACTTTGGCTGCGCAACAGACCTTTGATCTGCTGTGGACTGGACTTCAGAATCGCGGCGAATGCAGCCTCATCGAAGTCCGGGCTCAGCGGCTCGGGACCGAGTGTTGCGATGCCTGGAACTTCCTGTGGGTCCCTGACCACATAGATGGCCAGGCTTTTCTTCGTCCCGGCTTCGGTGAGGTCCATTCCGATGTGGGCGTCGTCGCTGGCTCGGTGGAACAGCAACCTTGCCGAAATGTTGCTCTTGCCCATCCGCAACCCTGCCGAAGACGGGTGCTCCGTGTAGCGGACCCAGCCCGCCTTGGCCAGGTGGAACACGAAAAAAAGTCCGTCCAGGTCAACGCAAACGAACTTTCCGATCCGTTGCACCCCCTGGACTGTCCTGCCTTCGAGGGCGGTGTAGGGCGGGTCGGCGGTCTTGAGTGCCGAGAAGGAGTTGATGCGGACCTCAGTCAGCGTGGCTCCGTGGAGTTGGGTGTCCAGGTACATGCACAGGCCGTGCACTTCGGGCAGTTCCGGCATGGACATTACTTTGCCACAGGTGGTTCCGGATCGGCAGGATAACTACAGGATTGTAGTTATCCCGGAGCCCTTGCGTGTTGTCATTTGCGGTACAACAATGGTTCTTACCCACTTCGAAAGAAGAGGGACACGGAAACCAAAGATTCAGTGATATGCAACCAACGCAGCCTTTGGCACAGTTGGAAGCAAGCTACCAGTGACGAGGTAGGAAGACCTGAAATTCCAAGGATTCCGCCAGACTGTCAAGTCGTCACCAGACAGCCGAAAAGTCGAAGCCCCACCAACGGCAAAACGCTGATGGGGCTTCCCCTTTGCCCGGATACTGCCGGGCTCACCTTGGCCTTAAGAGGCTGGAGTCTCCTCGGCAGGTGCCAGGACAACGTCGCTGACTGTCAGTTCACCTTCGCCGGACTGCAGCGTGATTTCCTGCGCGTTAGCGGCCGCCTTCAAGTCGCCCAGACCCGCCTTCAGCTGCGAGACCAGAATCTCCGAAGCTGTAATGGATGCTGAGAGAACCTCGGTGCGCTGCTTGACCTTGGCCTCGGACTTTGCCTTGCGGATGCCGCTCAAAGCGATTCCGACCGTGCCCAGCATGGTGGTGTCGCCGTCGGTGATTTCCAGGGCGGCGGGCCATTCGGCGCGGTGGACCGACCCTGTCCGCCACCAACCCCACACTTCTTCAGTGGCGAAGGGCAGGAAGGGGGCGAAGAGACGAAGCAGGGAGTCCAGGGCCGTTGCCAGCGCGGCCAGTACGGAAGCCTGCTCGGACTCGCCGGCCGCCCCGTAGGCGCGGTCCTTGATCAGTTCGACGTAGTCGTCCGTGAACTGCCAGAAGAACGATTCCGTGATCTGGAGCGCCCGGGCGTAGTCGTAGTTGTCGAACGCCTTGGTGGACTGCGCGACGACGTCGGACAGCTGTGCCAGCAGCGCACGGTCCAGGGGGTTCGTCAGCACCGCGAGGTCGGTGGTCACCACGGAGTTCTCGGTGGCCCCGAGGTTCAGCACGAACTTGGAGGCGTTCAGCAGCTTGATGGCCAGACGGCGACCAATCTTCATCTGGGCAATCTCGTATGCCGTGTCGGCGCCGAGCTTTGCCGAAGCGGCCCAGTAACGCACAGCATCCGAACCGTACTCGTTCAGCACGTCCGTGGGGACAACGACGTTGCCCTTGGACTTGGACATCTTCTTCCGGTCCGGATCCAGGATCCAGCCGGAGATCGCTGCATGCTTCCACGGTGCGCTCTTCTGCAGGGCGTCAGCACGCACTGCCGAGGAGAACAGCCAGGTACGGATGATGTCGTGGCCCTGGGGGCGCAGGTCGAAGGGGTAGACCTTGGAGAACAGTTCCTCGTCACGGCTCCAGCCGCCCACGATCTGCGGTGTCAGCGATGACGTTGCCCAGGTGTCCAGGACGTCCGCATCGCCGGTGAAGCCGTTGGCCTGGTCGCGCTGCGACTCATCGAAACCGGGTGCGGCGTCGGCTGCCGGATCCACGGGGAGCATGTCGTCCGAGGGCAGGATCGGGTGGTCGTAGTCCGGGTTGCCTTGCGCGTCCAACGGGTACCAGACGGGGATGGGCACACCGAAGAAGCGCTGGCGCGATACGAGCCAGTCGCCGTTCAGGCCGGCGATCCAGTTTTCGTAGCGGGAGCGCATGAAGGACGGGTGGAAGTTGATTTCCTGGCCGCGTGCGATCAGGCGCTCACGGCGTTCCTCGTCGCGGCCACCGTTGCGGATGTACCACTGGCGGGAGGTGACAACTTCGAGTGGCTTGTCGCCCTTTTCGAAGAAGTTCACCGGGTGGGTGATCTTCTTCGGTTCGCCATCGAGCAGGTCTGCTGCCTTGAGCAGTTCTACTACGGCTTCCTTGGCGGAGAAGGCCGTCTTGCCCGCGATCGCGGCATACGCTTCCTTGCCGGCGTCGGTAGTGATCCATTCCGGGGTGTCGGCGATGATGCGGCCGTCGCGGCCCATGATGGCGCGTGTGGGCAGCTGGAGTTCGCGCCACCAGGTGACGTCGGTCAGGTCACCGAACGTACACACCATGGCGATGCCGGAACCCTTGTCCGCCTTGGCGAGCGGGTGGGCCTTGACCTCAAGTTCCACGTCGAAGAGCGGGGACTTCACGGTCTTGCCGAAGAGCGGCTGGTACCGCTCGTCGTCGGGGTTGGCCACCAACGCGGCGCAGGCAGCCAGCAGTTCCGGACGGGTGGTCTCGATGAAGATCTTTTCGCCGTCTTCGGTGAAGAACGGGTAGCGGTAGTAGGCGCCGGCGACTTCGCGGTCCTCGAGCTCGGCCTGCGCCACAGCGGTACGGAAGGTCACGTCCCACAGGGTGGGTGCCTCGGCCATGTAGGCGTCGCCCGCCGCCAGGTTGGCCAGGAAGGCGCGCTGGGACACCGCACGGGAGGTGTCGTCAATGGTGCGGTAGGTCAGGTCCCAGTCCACGGACAGGCCGAGCGTCTGGAACAGGTTCTCGAAGACCTTCTCGTCCTCAACGGCGAGTTCCTCGCACAGTTCGATGAAGTTCTGGCGCGAAACGACGTCGAAATCGCGCTGGTTCTTGGCCGGCTGTGCCGGGGGAGTGTAGTCAGCCTTGTAAGGGATGGCGGGATCGCAGCGCACACCGTAGTAGTTCTGGACGCGGCGCTCGGTCGGCAGCCCGTTGTCATCCCAGCCCATGGGGTAGAAGACGTTCTTGCCCGTCATCCGCATGTAACGGGCCTGGACGTCGGTCTGGGTGAAGGAGAACATGTGGCCCACGTGGAGTGAGCCTGAAGCCGTCGGCGGGGGAGTGTCGATCGAGTAGACCTGCTCCCGGGTGGTGTCCGGATTGAACTTGTAGGTTCCCTCTTCAAGCCAGCGCTGCGTCAAGGCAGCCTCAAGGCCTTCAAGGGCCGGCTTGTCGGGAACGTTGATGGGGGCGGTGGCGGGCGTGTCTGTACCCTGCGTTGATTCAGCCATGGACCAATTGTTTCATGGCCTGGCGTTACAACCCGCCGCCCCGGAACCTTGCACCCCCGATAGGGTAGTGCCATGACTTTGGCAGCGCACAATATCCCCGCAGGACAGAACAAGACGGCCGTTGTAACCGGAGCCAGCACCGGCATCGGCGAGGCCACCGTGAGGGCCCTGGCCGCCACGGGATGGAAGGTCTTCGCCGTAGCGCGCAGGGCTGACAGGCTTGGTGCCCTGGGTGCCGAAACCGGCGCCGTGCCGTTCCCGGCAGACATCACCGACGACGACGACGTCGCCGCCTTGCTTGCGGCTGTCACGAAAGCCGGGGGTGCTGACACGCTCATCAATATCGCCGGCGGTGCGCGGGGCGCTGACACCATTGCGAATGCCGATACCGAAGACTGGGAGTGGATGTACCAGGTGAACGTCCTGGGCACCATGAAAATCACCCGCGCCTTCCTGCCGATGCTGCGCGAAAACGGCGAAGGAACGGTCCTCAATCTCACCTCGACGGCCGGGCTGTCCGCCTATGAAGGCGGCGGAGGGTACAACGCGGCGAAGTTCGCCCAGCACGCCATGACCAATGCGCTCCGCCTTGAAGAGGTGGGCAATAACGTCCGGGTCATCGAAGTGGCTCCCGGCCTGGTGTACACAGAGGAATTCGCACTGAACAGGCTTGGAGACAAGGAGGCGGCAGCCAAGGTCTACGCCGGCGTGGAGAAGCCCCTGACAGCCGACGACGTTGCGGACGTCGTCAAATACGCGGTCTCACTGCCGCACCACATCAACCTGGACCAAATCGTGGTTCGTCCGGTGGCCCAGGCAGCCAACCACAAACTGGTCCGCAAGCAGGACTAGCCCGCAGGGACCTCCAACGTGGCGAGCACAGCTGCGTGGTCCGAGCCGGGAACTTTGCGAACCAGGTAGCCGCTGCTGCCAATCCGTGGTGATGTGACCACATGGTCCAACACCGTTCCCGGGAGCTGCGGCCCTTCCATAGGCCAGGTGGGGGATAACCGCCCCGCCGCTGCCGTTCCCACGTCCACCAGCTTCGCTCCGTCCCTTCCGGAATCCAGCATCGCCCGGAACTCCGGGTGGTCGTAGGAGGAATTGAAGTCGCCCATCAGCAGATGGTTTCCCGGAGTCGAGGCCTGACGGCCGATCTTCCCAAGATCGCTCCGCCATTGTTCGATCCTTTCGTCCACCGGGGGCAGCGCATGGACGTTAGTGAGGTTCAAAGCCGACCTGGCACCGGAGGCCTGGTCCGACACGAGGACCCTCGTGACGGCCATGCGGAACGGGGTATCCGGCAGGAGACCATCCGGTTCAAGCGGGAACACGGAGTAGACGGCGCCGCCCGACGCGTCGTCGCTGGGCTCGCTGACACGGTGTTGAAGGATCGCCTCCAAGCCTTCCGCGCGGAGGCGGTCCTCCAAACCCTGGGTATGTTCCTGCAACGCCAGGATCTGGATGCCGTTCTCACGGACCAACTGCACAATGGTCGACGCATCGGCCTCGCCATACTCGGTGTTCAGGCTCATGACCTTCACCGGAACTGTGACCGTTCCCGCGGGCAGTTCCATGGGCTTCCCGGCGTCCAGCGGGAAAAGCCAGAAGAGCTGGACCGCCAGCAGGGCCGTCGTCGTGATGATGACCCAAATCCGCCGCCCCACCACAGCGAAGAGCAGCGCCACGGCAGCCGGGATAACGAGCCACGGCGTGAACGACAACAACTGGACCACCGGCAGGGGCCACTCGACAGGAATCGCACGGAACAGTGAGATGCCTGCCGTTGGCACCGCGAAGAGAAGTGCGAATACGGTCCATGCAAGGGAAGGCCGACGATGTGCTTTGCTGGCAGCCGGGACGGCAGGAGCGGGGTTGGACATGGACCCGAGTCTATGCAGCCCTCCCGCCCGGGACCGTCCTCCCCAGGGATGACTCTGCGAGTGGAGCAGGAGCCCCGGCTGCCGCTAGACTGTATGGACCAGCATTGACCCGGCCATCACCGGTGAGCTTCCGGAAGAAAAGCACCGAATGCCCTCAACGGCAAACAGTGCCCAGTAGAACCGGGCGGGTAAGCCCGTCACAGCAGTAATGAGAGGCCGGAACATCACGTTCCGGTAAGTGAGGTGGTACCGCGGTACCTGCGCAGCCGACAGGCAGCACAGAAGCCGTCCTCGCATCCTGACAGTCAACCAGCTATCACAGGATATGAGATGACCCACTACCCCAAGGCCTCAGCGTCTTCGTCCGGCACGCATGGCGTGTCCGCTTCCGTGAAGTTCCCGGAAATCGAAGAGCGCATCCTCAAATACTGGGATGAAGACGGCACCTTCCAAGCCAGCATCGACCAACGGGATGCGGGCACGGACGGCAGCAACGAGTTCGTCTTCTACGACGGCCCTCCCTTCGCCAACGGACTGCCGCACTACGGCCACCTGCTGACCGGCTACGCCAAGGACCTCGTCGGCCGCTACCAGACCCAGCGCGGCAAGCGCGTGGAGCGCCGCTTCGGTTGGGACACGCACGGCCTGCCGGCTGAACTCGAAGCCATGAAGCAACTGGGCATGACCGACAAAACCCAGATCGAAGCCATGGGCATCGACAAGTTCAACGACGCCTGCCGTGCCTCCGTCATGAAGTACGCCAACGAGTGGAAGGCCTACGTCACCCGCCAGGCCCGCTGGGTGGACTTCGAGAACGACTACAAGACGCTCAACGTCGAGTACATGGAGTCGGTCCTCTGGGCCTTCAAGCAGTTGCACGAAAAAGGCCTGACCTACAACGGCTACCGCGTGCTCCCGTACTGCTGGAAGGACGAGACGCCGCTGTCCAACCACGAACTCCGCATGGACGACGACGTCTACAAGAACCGCCAGGACCAGACCGTCACAGTCACCTTCCCCATCAAGGCCGGTGCCTCCGAACTCTCCAAGGAGCTCGAAGGCGTCCAGGCGCTCGCCTGGACCACCACACCCTGGACGCTGCCCACCAACCTGGCGCTCGCCGTGGGGCCGGAGATCTCCTACGCCGTCCTGCCAGCTGGACCCAACGGCGTGAAGGCCGCTTCCGCGGAAGCTCCGGTGACGGGCAGCTTCCTGCTGGCAGCAGACCTTCTGGGTTCGTACGCCAAGGACCTGGGATACGACGACGCCGCTGCCGCGACTGCCGCGGTGGTGTCCACCCACAGCGGTGCCGAGCTGGAAGGCCTCGAGTACCAGCCTCTGTGGAACGACTTTGCCGATGCTGAGAAGTATGGGACGCAGAACGCCTGGCGTTTCCTGGTGGCCGATTACGTGACCACCACCGACGGCACGGGCATCGTCCACCAGGCTCCTGCCTACGGTGAAGATGACCAGAAGGTCTGTGAAGAGGCCGGCATCCCGGTGGTCCTGTCCGTGGACGAGGGGGCCAAGTTCCTGCCGCTGTTCGCCCATGGCGAGCTGGCATCCATCGTCGGCCTGCAGGTCTTCGATGCCAACAAGCCCATCACGCAGGTTCTGCGCGCCGACGGCCGCCTTGTCCGCCAAGCCAGTTACGAACACAGCTACCCGCACTGCTGGCGCTGCCGTAACCCGCTGATCTACCGCGCGGTCTCCTCCTGGTACGTCGAGGTCACCAAGTTCAAGGACCGCATGTCCGAGCTGAACCAGGAGATCAACTGGATCCCGGGCAACGTCAAGGACGGCCAGTTCGGTAAGTGGCTGGACAACGCCCGCGACTGGTCCATCAGCCGCAACCGTTACTGGGGCTCACCCATCCCGGTGTGGCAGTCGGACGACCCCGAGTACCCGCGCACCGACGTTTACGGTTCGCTGGCCGACCTCGAAGCCGACTTCGGCCGCCTGCCTGTCAACAACGAAGGACAGGTGGACCTGCACAGGCCCTTCATCGATGAACTGACCCGTCCCAACCCGGACGATCCCACGGGCAAGTCCACCATGCGCCGCGTCGAAGACGTGTTGGATGTCTGGTTCGACTCCGGTTCCATGCCGTACGGGCAGGTGCACTATCCGTTCCAAAACCAGGAATGGTTCGACACCCACAACCCCGCCGACTTCATCGTGGAGTACATCGGCCAGACGCGTGGCTGGTTCTACATGCTCCACATCTTGTCCACGGCCTTGTTCGACCGCCCGGCGTTCCGCAATGTCATCAGCCACGGCATCGTCCTGGGCTCCGACGGACAGAAGATGTCCAAGAGCCTGCGCAATTACCCGGACGTCTCCGAGGTCCTGGACCGCGACGGTTCTGACGCCATGCGCTGGTTCCTCATGTCCAGCCCCATCCTCCGTGGCGGGAACCTGATCGTCACCGAGCAGGGCATCCGCGACGGCGTCCGCCAGGTCATCCTGCCGTTGTGGAACGTGTACAGCTTCTTCACGCTATACACGAATGCCGCCAACGGAGGGGAGGGATACGAGGCCAAGCTGCGCTATGACGGTTACGCCGACACCCTTGACCAGTACCTGATGGCGAACACAGGTGACCTGGTCCGCAAGGTCACCGCCAGCCTGGACAGCTACGACATCTCCGGTGCCTGCGACGAGCTGCGCAGCTACCTGGACATGCTCACCAACTGGTACGTCCGGCGCAGCCGCCAGCGCTTCTTTGACGAGAACGTCGACGCCTTCGATGCGTTGTACACCGCCCTCGAAGCTGTGTGCCGCGTGTCGGCATCGTTGCTGCCGCTGGTGACCGAAGAGATCTGGCGCGGCCTGACCGGTGGCCGTTCCGTGCACCTGGCCGACTGGCCTGAGGCTTCGCTGTTCCCGTCCAACCCCGGCCTGGTCGAGTCCATGGACCGCGTGCAGCAGATCTGCTCGACCGGTTCCAGCCTCCGCAAGGCAGCGAACCTGCGTGTCCGCCTGCCCTTGCAGGAGCTGACTGTCGTGGCACCCGGCGCGGACGCGCTGGAAGGATTTGCCGCCGTCGTCGCTGATGAACTGAACCTGCGGTCGGTGCGGCTGCTGGATGCCGCCACGGCTTCGCCCGAGGAGTTCGGCATCGAGCAGAAGCTCGTGGTCAACGCCCGGGCCGCCGGCCCGCGGCTCGGCAAGAATGTCCAGCAGGCCATCAAGGGTTCCAAATCGGGGGATTGGTCGGTCAACGACGGCGTCGTTGTGGCCGGTGGCTTGGAACTTGAGCCGCAGGAATACACGCTGGAAACCGTGGTTTCGGAGTCGGCCGACGGCGGTTCAGCATCGGTTGCGGTGCTGCCGGGCGGCGGATTCGTGGTCCTGAACACCGAAGTGACTCCCGAGCTGGCCGCCGAAGGACTGGCCCGCGACATGGTCCGCGCCATCCAGCAGGCCCGCAAGGATGCCGGATTCAACGTCAGTGACCGCATCCGGACCACTGTGTCAGCTGCCCAGGATGTCGTGGACGCGCTGGAAGCCAACGCTGAATTGGTGAAGACCGAAACACTCACCCTGGAACTGGAGGTTCTTCCGGCCAGCGTCGATGAACCGCAGGTTACCGTTGCAAAGGCAGGGGCCTGAACCATGACTGACGAATTTTCCGTTGAGAGCGTCTACGCCGAACTCCTTGGCAGGGCGCCGGAAAACAAGATGGAACCGCGCCTTGCGCCGCTTTTCCGTGCCATGGACGTGCTGGGGGAGCCGAACAAGGCTTTCCCGATCATCCACATCACGGGCACCAACGGCAAGACTTCCACTGCCCGCATGATCGAAGCCGGTTTGCGCGCCCACGGACTCAGCACGGGCCGCTACACCAGCCCGCACCTGTCAAAGGTCACTGAGCGCATCAGTATTGATGGCGAGCCGGTACCGGACGCGACGTTCGTACGCATCTGGGATGAGATACGCCCGTACCTGGAAATCGTTGACAACGAGCTCGTTGCGGAGAACCAGCCGCGCCTGACGTACTTCGAATGCCTGACCATTCTTGGCTTCGCGGTGTTCGCGGACCAGCCGGTGGACGTCGCAGTGATTGAAGTCGGCTTGGGAGGCATCACCGATGCCACCAACGTCGGAGACGGCCAGGTCTCGGTCATCACGCCGATCTCGCTGGACCACACGGACCTCCTGGGCGACACCACCGAGGACATTGCCTACGAGAAGGCCGGAATCATCAAAGCCGGCGGCTTCCTGGTAAGTGCGGCCCAGCCGGTGGACGCGGCCCAGGTCCTGCTGGAAAAGGCCCGTGAAGTGGACGTGCCCTTCCGCTTCGAGGGCGTCGAGTTCGGCGTCGAGTCCCGCAGTGTCGCCGTGGGTGGCCAGGTCCTGACCATCCAGGGACTCGCCGGGCGCTACGAGGATCTTCTGCTGCCGTTGCACGGTGCCCACCAGGCCGAGAACGCCGCTGTTGCCGTGGCCGCCCTTGAGGCATTCTTCGGCGGGGGAGAAAAGGAACTGGACGCCGAGGTGCTGAAGGAAGCATTCGGCACCGTGACATCTCCCGGCCGGTTGGAAGTCGTGAGGACCGCACCCACGGTAGTGGTTGACGCAGCCCACAACCCGGACGGCATTCGTGTCACGGCAGAAGCAATCCAGGAGGCATTCACCTTCAGCAAACTGGTGGTGGTGGTTGGGGTCCTGCGCGAGAAGGACGCGGAGGAAATCCTGAAGACCCTCATGGAATCCCTCGGCGGACTCGCCGAGGAGTTCTGTTTCACGCAGTCCAACTCGGCGCGCGCCGTTCCGGCAGCGGAACTGGCTGAACTCGCCATCGACCTTGGCTTTGGCGAGGACAACGTGCATATCGCCGAGAAGCTCGACGACGCCATTGAATGGGCTGTCGAACGTGCCGAATCCAACGATGACCTGGCGGGCGGTGTCCTGGTGACGGGTTCCATCACGGTGGTGGCCGAGGCCCGGATCCTGCTGGGAAAGGCGAGTGCCTAGCATGGCGAAAATGACCAAAGCGCAGCGCGAATGGCGTCCCGGCATGCCGAAGAAGCGCCGGTCCACCAAAGTGATGTTTGCGTCCACGGTGCTGCTGCTCGAAGCCTTCGTGGCTTTCTTCGGCACCTTGGCTGTGTTCGGCCTGAAGCGCGGCGAAGTCGATCCGGGCATCATCCTGGGCGTCGGAATTGCCCTGAGCGTGGTGCTGGTCCTTGCCTGTGCCGTGCTGTCCAGGCCGTGGGGCATCGGACTGGGATGGGTGCTGCAGGTAGTGCTGATCCTGACGGGATTGGCCGAGCCCATGATGTTCATTGTCGGCATCCTCTTTGCCATCTGCTGGTGGTACGGGATCCGTGCCGGCATGAGGATCGACCGTGAGGTGGCCCAGCGCGACCGTGAACAGGCGGAATGGGACGCTGCCCACGGTGAAGAAGCCGGCCCGCAAACCCCGTAAACTGGCTGGGAAAACCACCGAACGTAAGTCACTGAACACATCACATTGGAGCAACTGTGAGCATTGAACGGACCCTCGTCCTGGTCAAGCCCGACGGCGTCGCCCGCAACCTGGGCGGGAGCATCCTCGCCCGCATCGAGGCCAAGGGCTACACCCTGGCCGAACTGAAGAAGGTCAACGCCACCCGTGAGCTGCTGGAGCAGCACTACGAGGAACACGTGGGCAAGCCCTTCTACGAGCCGCTGGTTGAGTTCATGCTGAGCGGACCGGTCATCGCTGCCGTCTTCGAGGGCCACCGCGTCATCGAAGGCTTCCGCTCACTGGCCGGAACGACGGATCCGACGACGGCGGCTCCGGGCACCATCCGTGGCGACTTCGGTCGCGACTGGGGCCTGGCGGTACAGCAGAACCTCGTCCACGGTTCCGACTCCGTTGAATCGGCCGAGCGCGAGATCAAGATCTGGTTCGCCGGCTAACCACGCCGCACCGACCTGACAGCTAAGGCCAATGTTCGAGTCGAACATTGGCCTTAGCTGTCACCCCGCGGATCGGTTTAGTAGCCGGACGTCCCAGCGAAAACGTGGATGAAGGCGAAGAAGATCGTGGCGATGACCGCGACATACAGCAGGGCCACAATGATCCACCCGGAATCGCCCAGCAACTTGGTCAAGCCCGGCGGTGCCTTGATGACGCCGTGGGAGATGTTCCGGATGGTCACCCAGACAAAGAGGGGGATCATGACGGCCCACACCACCATGCAGAACGGGCACAGTACATTGATGACGTACAGGGCCTGGGACCACAGCCAGACAACGAACACGAAACCGAGGGTCACGCCCGCCTGCAGTCCAAGCCAGTAGCCGCGCGAGAACCTGGCGCCGGCGAGAAGGCCCATGGCCGTGGTGATGATGACGGCAAAGGCCACAATGCCGATGAACATGTTGGGGAATCCGAACACGGAGCTCTGTGGTGTTTGCATCACGGCGCCGCAGGAAATCCACGGGTTCACATCGCAGACCGTTACATGGTTGGGGTCCTTGAGGACTTCCAGTTTCTCCAGGACCAACGCCCCGGACGCCAGCCAACCGATGACGCCGGTGACCAGGAGGAGCCAGGCGAAGGGCTTGTCGCGGACAGTCCTCGGCAACTTCTCCTGTTGTGCGGACGACTCTCCCGCAGTGGTGGAGGTATTGATGGCCAGGTTTTCCCTGGCGGTGCTCGGCATCGCGGATCGGATCCTTTTCGACGTTGTGCCCCGGCGGGCCGGGAAGGGTTCTTGGGAGGATTCTAACGCCGCTGGCTGTGGGCTGCGCCCAGCTTGTGCCGATCCGGACGACACAGCGTCCTAACGGGCGATGTCGCGCGGGTGTGAGAGAATGAACATGGCTGGAAGCCGACCCACATTCGGATTCCGGTCCGGTGACTTGTTCCCAAGACCGCCAGTATGAGCTGGGCATGCCCGGATCACGTCGATCCTCGGTAGGCCCGCCATAACAATGGACGGCACCTGGTTGTGGCAGCAGAACAACGGGTTTCAGAACTAAGCCGCCGGCCTTCCAGGGCTGCCGCACCCCAATGATGGTGCGAACCGGAAGGCATACTACCGACTTCTGTCAACGCCTGCGGGTTTTGACAATATTTGCCCCTCTGGGCGCCGGATGTGGCGGTGTCGCTGGGGCAGGAGTGTTGCCACATATGGATAATGACCAGGTTGTAGCCGTTAATGATGAGGCAGCTCCCGCGGAAACTGCGGAAGCGCCCAAGAAAACCACCCGGACCCGGCGCAAGGCTGCGCCCAAGGCAGTTGCTGAGGTAGAGGCAACTGAGGCCCCTGTCACTGGGACGCCCGCAGTTGCGGAAACTCCCGAGGCTGACGCCAAGCCCGTACGCCGCACCCGGTCCCGCAAGAAGGTTGAGCCAACCGAGCCCTTGCCCGGCCTCGGCGATGAAACCGCCGCAGGCCAGGAGCCTGCTGCCGAAACCCAGCCCGAAGCCGTCCTTGAAGCTGCCGCCGAAAAGCCGGTCCGCCGTCGTCGTGCTGCCAAGCCCAAGGTGGAGGCAGAAGAGACGCCCGCAGCTGCTGAAGTTGTTGAAGAAACCACGACGCCGGAGGCCGGCACCCAGCCGGAAGAACCTGCTGCTGAGGAAGAGGCTCCGGCCGAGGAAGCTGCTCCTGCCGCTGCCACCTCGCTGTTCATGGAGCCGGTTTCCATCACGTCGATGATCTTCCAGGCCCCTGACCTCACCACTGTCCCGCGCGTTGCGGCCGTGGAAGAGACGGACGACGAGCCGGAAGACGACGCTGAAGCAGCCGCAGACGGTGAGCTGGACGAGGGTGGCAGTCGTCGCCGTCGCCGGAGCCGCGGCCGCCGCGGGCGCCGTGGCACTGAACGCGACGAGAACGACACCGAAGACAGCAATGACTCCGGCGACGAAGAAACTCCCGCAGCTGAAGCCCTCGAAGAAGGCGTCACGTCGCGTCGCCGTCGTCGTCGGCGTCGTGGAGACCAGGACCTTGAACTGACGGGCGGCTCGGATGACGACCCGCCCAACACGGTAACCCGCGTTCGCGCCCCCCGGCCCATCACGGAAACGGCTCCTTCCAACCGGGTCGCAAGCGTCAAGGGCTCCACCCGGCTCGAGGCCAAGAAGCAGCGTCGCCGCGAGTCCCGCGAGACCGGACGTCGCCGCCAGGTGATTACCGAAGCCGAGTTCCTGGCACGCCGCGAATCCGTGGACCGGCAAATGATCGTCCGCCAGCGCGACGACAGAATCCAGATCGCAGTCCTTGAAGATGGCGTCCTGGCCGAGCACTTCGTGTCCAAGACGCAGCAGGACTCCCTGATCGGCAACGTCTATCTCGGCAAGGTCCAGAACGTCCTGCCATCCATGGAAGCTGCATTCGTTGATATCGGACGCGGCCGCAACGCGGTGCTGTACGCCGGTGAAGTCAACTGGGATGCAGTGAACCTGGAGGGCCAGCCGCGCCGGATCGAGAATGCGCTGAAGTCCGGCGACTCCGTCCTGGTCCAGGTGACCAAGGATCCGGTGGGTCACAAGGGTGCCCGCCTCACAAGCCAGATCTCACTTCCGGGCCGCTACCTTGTGTACGTGCCGGGTGGATCCATGACCGGCATCTCCCGCAAGCTGCCCGACGTCGAACGCAACCGCCTCAAGCGGATCCTGAAGGACCGCCTGCCGGAAAACGCCGGAGTCATCGTCCGTACGGCCGCTGAAGGTGCCTCGGAAGAAGAACTGACCCACGACATCAACCGTTTGCGCGCGCAGTGGGAAGGTATCGAAGGGCAAGCTTCCTCCACCAAGGTGCTGGCACCGGAACTGCTTTACGGCGAACCGGACCTCACCATCAAGGTTGTCCGTGACGTCTTCAACGAGGACTTCTCCAAGCTGATCGTCTCCGGTGACGACGCCTGGGACACCATCGAGGCCTATGTAACCTATGTTGCCCCCGACCTCGTGGGCCGCCTTGAAAAATGGACCAAGGATCAAGACATCTTCGCTGCCTGGCGCATCGATGAGCAGATCCACAAGGCCCTGGAGCGCAAGGTCTTCCTGCCATCCGGTGGCTCGCTGGTCATTGACCGCACCGAAGCCATGACGGTGGTGGACGTCAACACGGGTAAGTTCACCGGCAGTGGTGGAAACCTGGAAGAGACAGTTACCAAGAACAACCTTGAAGCTGCCGAGGAAGTCGTTCGCCAGCTTCGCCTGCGTGACATCGGCGGCATCATCGTCATCGACTTCATCGACATGGTCCTGGAATCCAACCGCGACCTCGTTCTCCGCCGCATGGTGGAGTGCCTGGGCCGTGACCGTACCAAGCACCAGGTTGCTGAAGTAACGTCACTGGGCCTTGTCCAGATGACCCGCAAGCGCATGGGCACCGGTCTCCTTGAAGTCTTCGGTGAGCAGTGCGAGCACTGCGCAGGCCGCGGTGTCGTGACGCATGACGAGCCCGTGGAGCACCGCCGCGCCAACACCGTGGCAGCCGAGCAGCACCGTCCGCACACCGAGGCACAGCAGTCCACAGCCCGCACCGAGCGCAAGCGTCGCCGCGGCAAGGGCGGCGCCCAGGGAACGGTCGAAGCACCGGCCCAGGTCCATTCGACGCCGTCCGCCCCTGTTGCGGCACCGGCAGCACACCCGGAAGCCCAGGACCCTGCCCGTCAGGCAAAGGCCGAAGCAACCCGGGCTGCACTGGCGACGATTGCAGCGGCCGCGCATGCCGCCCACCTTCACGATGACGAGCTCCACAAGGCAGAGGAGCAAACCCGGGCGGCCGGGGAGCATGGTCCCGACGCCGGTTCAGTCTCCGCTGCCCCGACGGCCCAGGAAGCCGCGGCGCACGACGCCGCTGTCCGCGAAGGCCGGGCCACTCCAGTGTTGCGTTTTGGCGGCGAAGAGGTTGCCTTGCCTTTCGTTGAACACCACGATGAGCCGCAGGCAGCCCAGCCGGCCATGAGCCTGGATCGTCTGGCCGAAGCTTTCTCGCACCTTGGCGCGGCACCGTCGCCTGAGGACCAGAAAGCCAAGGAAGCTGTCGAAGCCCCGAAGGCTGCGAACATCCCGACGACTGAAGCTCCGGCTCCGGCCGCCGACGAAGCCCCCTCAGCATCGCGGGGTCGTCGTAGCCGCCGGAACCGCAGTGCAAGCAGGGCTCAAGGCGCGGCCAACGAGACCAGTGTTGAGCACCACGACGTGACCGCTACGGCCGCGAAGGGATCGGCGCACGAGTCCAAGGCGCCTGCGGAGCCGGTCAGGAAAGCGGCCCCGGACGAACCCATCATCCTGGGCGTCGGCGTACCGGCCTCCGAACTCTAACCGTTTGTGACCGCACCAAGGCCCCGCAGTTCCGCTACCAGCGGCAATTGCGGGGCCTTTTGCTGTTTGCCGGTGCGCTAGGCTGGGGGACTGACACGGGGTGCCAGGCGATGGGCCAGGCTGAGATCCAAACCCGTTGAACCTGTCCGGTTAGCACCGGCGAAGGGATGTCCTCATGGCCGCATTGTCATCTTCCGCTGTTTATCCGCTGGCGGAGGACCGCAGACGAACCCCCCGGGTACTTAGCATCGCGGGCTCCGACCCGTCCGGAGGAGCCGGAATCCAGGCTGATTTGAAGAGCATCGCCGCCCACGGTGGATATGGCATGGCTGCCGTTACGGCTTTGACGGCCCAGAACACCCTGGGTGTCAGCGGTGTGCACGTACCACCCGTGGAGTTCCTGCGCCAGCAACTGGACGCCGTCAGTACCGATATCGTCATCGACGCCGTGAAGATCGGGATGCTCGGCGACGCGGCTGTTATTGACGAGGTGCGCAGTTGGCTCGAATCGGTGCGCCCCGCCGTCGTGGTTCTTGATCCCGTGATGGTGGCCACCAGCGGTGACCGCCTGCTGACCGACTCCGCAGGGGAGGCCCTTCGTTCCCTGCTTCCATTGGCGGACCTGATCACGCCGAACCTGCCCGAGCTTGCCATATTGCTGGGGGAAACCGAGGCTGCTGATTGGGCATCGGCATTGGAGCAGGGCAAACGACTGGCAGCTGAGTGCGGAAACACGGTCTTGGTCAAGGGCGGTCATCTGGCCGGCTCGGAATGCCCCGATGCCTTGATCAACACCAGCGGGCTGTTGCGGCAGGACGTCATCGAAGTGGCAGGTCCAAGGATTGCGACCCGGAACAGCCATGGCACTGGATGCTCGTTGTCGTCCGCCTTGGCTACCGTCCAGGCGCGCACGGGCGACTGGGAGGCCTCACTGCGCGAAGCGAAACCATGGCTGCTCCAGGCCCTGAGGAGCGCAGGGGAGCTGGAAGTGGGCCGGGGCAACGGGCCTGTGGACCACTTCCACCACCAGCGCGTCCTCCAGCCTGGCGGATTTGCCGCCACTTTGTGGAAGGAAGCCATCCCGGAGCTTGAAAAAATCCACGGCCTCAACTTCATCCAGGAACTGCAGTCGGGGCATTTGCCGGAGCCGGCATTCAGCTACTACCTTGCGCAGGACGCCATCTATCTCAATGGCTATTCCAGGGTCCTTGCCCGTGCAGGCGCGTTGGCGCCCACCGAGGAAGAACAGCTGTTCTGGGCCAGGAGCTCACGGCAATGCCTGGAAGTTGAATCGGAACTGCACAGGAACTGGTTGAGCTCCCGTGAGGCTTCGGGCGTCACCGGACCGGTCACCAAAGCCTATGTGGACCATCTGCTGGCAACGTCGGCATCCGGCAGCTATGCGGTGGTCCTCGCGGCGATCCTGCCCTGCTACTGGTTGTATGCGGAAGTGGGTCAAAAGCTCCACGCCGCGTTCGTCGATGCCGGGGCCTCCGGCGGGCATCCCTATGCGGACTGGCTGCGGACGTACGCCGACGAGGACTTTGCCTCCGCCACAAGGATGGCGATCAACTTCACAGACGCGGCGGCCGTTGCCGCTTCCGGGCGTGAACGTGCGGAGATGCTTGAGGCTTTCAGGCAGTCCTGCCGCTACGAGACGGCGTTCTTTGATGCTCCGCGGCTCTACGCCCAGGGTGGCCCGGCGTGTTGAACCGGGACTGAACCGGGATGAAAAGCATGGCTTGTCCCGCGCGTCGCGGGCGTGATCACGTTAATCGCCGCCAAACCCTGTAGGCTGTATGGGCACGGTGCCGGGAGAGTCCGTTACACCTCGTGATGCAAGTCACGGGGTAGCCTCCGGTCCCGGCCTCATTTGCAGCTGAGGGTCAAACTAGCGTAATCTTGATCTTCGGTGCTTACGCCAACACTTGGGTTATGCCCCTTGGAATTGTTCATGGGATGACTCGCGGACTTCGAACAGAAGTCCACGGCGTTGAGGCACAGCGCGAACCAAGCCTGATTCCGGTGACAGGTTCCGCACGCAAATTTAGTTATAAACGTCGAGAGAAGTGAGTACCCAAGTGGTGTACGCGATTGTCCGCGCAGGCGGCCGCCAAGAAAAAGTTTCCGTTGGAGACTACGTAACGCTTAACCGCGTCCCCGGTGGAGCCGGTAGCACGCTTGAGCTGCCCGCCTTGCTCCTGGTTGACGGCGACAAGGTCACCTCCGCAGCAGCGGAACTGGCCAACGTCAAGGTTACGGCTGAGATCCTCGAAGACCTCCGTGGTCCGAAGATCGTCATCCAGAAGTTCAAGAACAAGACCGGCTACCGGAAGCGTCAGGGTCACCGTCAGGAACTGACCAAGATCAAGATCACCAGCATCGCGTAACTTTCGTTACCCGCTGTTCAGGTTTTTCAGTTTCCCCAGAAATTTAGAGGCAGGCATTTCACATGGCACACAAAAAAGGCGCGAGTTCCACTCGCAACGGTCGTGACTCCAACGCACAGTACCTGGGCGTCAAGCGCTTCGGTGGTCAGGTAGTCTCCGCCGGCGAAATCATCGTTCGCCAGCGCGGCACCCACTTCCACCCGGGTGCAGGCGTCGGTCGCGGTGGCGACGACACCCTGTTCGCCCTGCAGGCCGGTGCGGTTGAGTTTGGTACTCGCCGCGGCCGTCGCGTAGTGAACATCGTTGCTGCTGCAGCTGCAGAGTAACAACAAGTTCTGAACCGGTGGAGCGGGCCAAGCGGCCCGCTCCACCGTTCTTTTAACCGCATTACAATCGACTAGGGCGCCCTCAGGCGCGCTGGTTTTTGCAACAGCGCTGGCAACAGCAATAGAGGAGATCCACGTGGCGAGCTTTGTAGACCGGGTAGTCCTGCACGTATCCGGCGGAACCGGCGGCCACGGCTGTGTCTCCGTTAAGCGGGAAAAGTTCAAGCCGCTCGGCGGTCCCGACGGCGGCAACGGCGGCAACGGCGGGGACGTCATCCTCCGCGTGTCAGCCCAGACCACCACCTTGCTTGATTACCACCACGCACCCCACAGGCACGCCACCAATGGTGGCCCCGGCATGGGCGACTGGCGTGGAGGCAAGAACGGCGAGACCCTGATTCTTCCGGTCCCTGACGGCACCGTGGTCAAGACCAAGGACGGCGAAGTCCTGGCAGACCTGGTGGGCGAGGGTACTGAATACGTTGCGGCCGCCGGCGGCCAGGGTGGCCTCGGCAACGCTTCCCTTTCTTCGCAAAAGCGACGCGCCCCGGGCTTTGCGCTCCTCGGCATCGAAGGCGAATCCAGTGACATCGTCCTGGAACTGAAGTCCATTGCCGATATTGCCCTGGTCGGCTTCCCCTCCGCGGGCAAGTCCAGCTTGATTGCTGCCATGTCCGCTGCCCGGCCGAAGATCGCCGACTACCCGTTCACCACCCTCATCCCCAACCTGGGCGTGGTCCAGGCCGGAGACGTCCGCTTCACCATTGCCGACGTTCCGGGCCTCATCGAAGGCGCCAGCGAGGGCAAGGGCCTTGGTCATAACTTCCTCCGCCACGTTGAGCGCTGTGCTGCCCTGGTCCACGTGCTTGACTGCGGAACCCTGGAATCGGACCGCGATCCGCTCTCCGACCTCGCCATCATTGAGGCCGAACTGGAGAAGTACGCCGTCGATATGAGCTACGCCGGCGTTGACGGTGAAGTTGTCCCGTTGAACGAGCGACCCAAGCTGGTAGTCCTGAACAAGGTCGACCTCCCCGACGGCAAGGATATGGCCGAGTTCGTGCGTCCCGACCTGGAGGCGCGGGGCTACCGTGTCTTCGAAGTGTCGGCAACCAGCCACGAAGGCTTGCGCCAGCTCGGCTTTGCCATGGCCGAAATCGTCAAGGCTGCGCGCGACGCCGTCCAGGCTGCACCCCCCAAGGTGGCTCCGCCGGTCCTTCGCCCGCGCGCCGTCAACGAGTCCGGTTTCAAGATCCGTCGTGAAGAGAAGAACCTCGAGCCGCTGTTCCGCGTACTGGGCGAAAAGCCCGTGCGCTGGGTCAAGCAGACCGACTTCACGAACGAGGAAGCCATCGGCTACCTTGCAGACCGCCTCGCCAAGCTTGGTGTTGAGACGGAACTGTTCAAGGTTGGCGCCAAGCCCGGCGATACCGTCGTCATTGGCGAGGATGACGGCGTCGTCTTCGACTGGGAGCCCACCATGATGGCTGGTGCCGAACTTTTGGCAACTCCGCGAGGCACCGATATCCGTGTTGCTGACATTGGTGACCGTCCCACGCGTTCGCAGAAGCGCGAGGAGCAGATCGAGCGCCGCGAGGCCAAGGCTGCTGCGCGCGCCGAACTCGAAGCCGAGCGCAAGGCGGGCATCTGGACAGAGTCCGTCAGCGGGCGCCGCGCCCAGACGGTGAGGGAAAGCACCCTGGATTCCGGTGATGACGACTAGGACCATTGACGTTTCCGAGGACGCTGCCGGACTGGAGCGCCAGGGGATAGCCACCGCCAAACGGATAGTGGTCAAGGTGGGTTCATCCTCCCTGACCAGCATCAAGGGTGGCATCTCCGAGAAGTCCTTGACGCAACTCGTCAACGCACTCGCCGGAAAGCGAAATGCCGGAACCGAGATTATCCTCGTTTCTTCGGGCGCCATTGCGGCCGGGCTGGCACCGTTGGGCCTGGCAAAGCGGCCCAAGGATCTTGCCACCCAGCAGGCGGCAGCAAGTGTCGGCCAGGGTCTCCTGATGGCCCGCTACACGCAGGCGTTCAATGCACACGGGGTAACTGTGAGCCAGGTCCTGCTGACCGCCGATGACCTCATGCGCCGGACCCAGCACACCAATGCCTTCCGGGCCTTGGACCGGCTGCTGAATCTTGGCGTGGTGCCGGTGGTCAATGAGAACGACACCGTGGCAACCCATGAAATCCGTTTTGGCGACAACGACCGCTTGGCTGCCTTGGTGGCGCACTTGGTCCGCGCCGATGCGCTGGTGCTGCTGTCCGACGTCGACGCCGTTTATGACGGTCCGCCGTCCCAAGGCGCCCGGCGCATCCCGCTGGTGCGCGGACCCCAGGACCTGGAGGACGTCACCATCGGCAAGGCCGGCAAGGCCGGTGTCGGAACGGGCGGCATGATGACCAAGGTCGAGGCCGCGTCGATTGCCGCAAGTTCCGGGATACATGCTTTGGTCACCTCCACGGCCAATGCCGCAGCGGCACTGGCGGGGGAGGACGTGGGAACCTGGTTCGCCGTGAACGGCAACCGCAAACCCGTCCGCCTCTTGTGGCTCGCGCACCTGGCGACGGTGCAGGGACGTTTGGTGCTCGACGACGGCGCCGTCAAGGCTGTGCGCGACAGGCACCGCTCATTGCTTCCCGCCGGCATCTCGGAGGTCGGGGGCGAATTCGAAGCCGGTGATCCGGTGGAGATGGTGGCATTGGACGGAAGCATCGTGGCCCGTGGCTTGGTGAACTACTCGTCGGAGGAACTTCCCCGCATGCTGGGCCGCACTACCCAGGAGCTTGGTCAGTCGCTGGGACGGGGCTATGACCGCGAAGTTGTTCATGTTGACGATCTGGTGCTTCTGCGCGGGCCGCGCTCATCTAAACTGGGTGCATGACTGAAGCGCTGACCCCTGACGCCCCTGTGATTTCCGACGCTACCGGCACTGCCGGCACCGCGCCGGAGAACCCTGCGGCAGGACGCGTTCCATTGACTCCGGAGGAACTCGAAGCTGCTGTCCACGCCATTGCCGATCGTTCCCGGAAAGCAGCACGCCGCCTGGGACAGGCCAACCGTGCGTGGAAAGACCGTGCGCTTCGTGCAATCGGGGCAGCTTTGCTTGAGAACCGGAAGCATGTCCTTGAAGCCAATGCCAAGGATGTTGCCGTAGGCCGCGCCAACGGCACGTCTGCAGCTCTCCTGGACCGGCTCACTCTTACTCCGGAGCGCATCGACGGCCTGGTGGCCGCATTGGAGAACCTGGCCGGCTTGCCGGACCCCGTGGGCAACGTGGTCCGTGGGCAGACACTGCCTAACGGTCTGCGCCTGCGCCAGGTCAATGTGCCGATGGGTGTTGTTGCCGCCATCTACGAAGCGCGCCCCAACGTCACTGTGGACATTGCCGGCCTCGCCCTCAAGAGTGGCAACGCCGTGATCCTCCGTGGCGGTTCCGCTGCCGCGAACACCAACGAGGCCTTGGTCCGGATCCTGCGCGACGCCTTGGACTCGGTGGGACTTCCTGCTGATGCCGTGCAGACAGTTGACCAGTATGGCCGCGAAGGTGCCAATGTCCTGATGCGTGCCCGCGGGCGGGTGGACGTCCTCATTCCCCGGGGCGGACGCGAGCTTATCCAGACTGTCGTGACCAACTCCTCGGTGCCGGTTATCGAAACAGGTGAGGGCAATGTCCACATCTTCATTGATGAGTCGGCGGGTGAAGAGATGGCCGTGGAGATCCTCCTCAATGCCAAGACCCAACGTCCGAGTGTCTGCAATACCGTGGAGACACTCCTGGTGCATTCAGGGTCGACGGCCTTGCCCGCAGTAGCGGCCGCACTGCGCAAGGCGGGCGTGACACTTCACGTCGATGACAGGATCGCGGCTGCCCTCGGCAGCGCAGTCGAGACTGTTCCCGCGGACGACGACGACTGGGCCACTGAGTACATGGACCTCGACCTGGCTGTGGCCATGGTGGACAGCCTGGATGACGCGGTGAAGCACATCCGCAAGTGGACCACCGGGCACACAGAAGCCATCCTGACGAACAACCTCGCCAACGCGGAGAGGTTCATCGCCGAGATTGACTCGGCGGCCGTGATTGTCAACGCTTCAACACGGTTCACCGACGGCGGTGAGCTTGGGCTTGGTGCCGAGGTTGGTATCTCCACCCAGAAGCTCCACGCCCGAGGTCCCATGGGCCTCACCGAACTGACCACTACAAAGTGGATCGTGCAGGGTGAAGGCCAAGTCCGCAGCTAGCAACGCGGTAACATAGAACAGAAGTCCGGAACGGCGGGGAGTCCCGCCGTCGAAATCCTTTGAGAACCAACTAGGGGAGAAGATGCTGTTTCAGCAGATCGCCACGTCCATTGCCGCCGAGACAGAAGGCGGCCACGAGGAACTCGCCCCGCTGTGGGCCGAGCCGTGGGTCTTCGGCGTCTCGATGTTTGCCCTGCTGCTGGTTCTCATGTTCGTAACCCTGTCCTACACCAACCTGGGTAACCGCCACGAGGCAGTGGAGGAGCACGCTGACCCGCACCGCCAGCACCCGAACAAGCACACCCACGGCCAGGGCCACTAACATTATTGCCGCAACACCTCGCGGGGAGTCGGAGCGCAGGCTTCGGCTGGGCGTGATGGGTGGAACCTTCGACCCCATCCATCACGGCCACCTTGTGGCTGCAAGCGAAGTCGCAGCCAAGTTCGACCTCGACGAAGTTGTTTTCGTGCCCACCGGTCAACCGTGGCAGAAGTCGCACAAGCTGGTCAGTGAACCCGAACACAGGTACCTGATGACCGTTATCGCGACGGCATCAAACCCACGGTTTACTGTCAGCCGCGTTGACGTGGACCGGCCCGGCCCGACTTTCACCATCGATACCCTTCGGGATCTTCGGGCCCAGCGCCCCGACGCCGACCTCTTCTTCATCACCGGCGCGGATGCCCTGGCCCAGATCCTGTCCTGGAAAGACGTGGACGAGCTCTGGTCCTTGGCCCACTTTGTGGGGGTTACCCGCCCCGGACACGAGCTGAACGACCTCGGCCGGACTGACGACGTAAGCTTGCTCGAAGTCCCGGCCATGGCCATATCCTCCACGGATTGCCGTATCCGCGTGGGTGCAGGCAACCCGGTGTGGTACCTGGTCCCTGACGGTGTGGTGCAGTACATCGCAAAGTATGGACTGTATGCACCTGACGCTGTACCAGGAGAACTGTCGCCGGCACTGTCCGGATCAGACGACCAAGCACGTACTGAATGAGTTTGTAAAATGAGCAGCCAGGAACAGCGACCCATCCGCAGCAGGCGTGAGCTTCGCCGTGCCCGGGAACAGAACCCGGAAGTCCAGGCGGAGCCTACGGCCCCGCAGGAGACAGAGCCTGCTGACGGTGCAGAGCGCTCCAACGGACGCAACCGTCGCGCGGCGGATGCGCCTGTGGATGCGGTGGGTGCTGCGGCCCAGGAACGCTCGTCCCAGATCCGGGCGCGTGACCGCGCCGCACTGCGCACCATCAAGGAGCTCGCCGATAAGGAAGAGCAACTCTCAGGTGGCGGTCCGCCCACCCGGCGCCAGCTTCGGCTTCAGCAGCTTCAGGCAGAAGTTGCCACGTCCATGAACCCGGTTGTTCCCATGCCCGGCGCCAAGCCGAAGGCTGCGGACAAAGACGGGGAAAATCCGCCGACGCGGGATGAGCCACAAGCGTCCCCTCAGTCGAAAACACCGGCACCCGCCGGGTCTGGCGGTGTACCAGCGGCCGAATCAGAGATGTCCGTGGAACAGGCCCTTGCTGTTCGCGAACTGATTGCCGCGCAGGTCCAAAACCAGACTTCCAAGCTCGAACACATTGCCGAGCAGGATCCGCTTGCCGTTGATCCCGAGGTCCTGGCCCAGCAGATCGCCCTGGCCGAGCGCGCGGCCGTGCTGAACAAACGTGCCGCTGCCAAGCAAAAGCTGGCAGAGCAGAATCAGGCCGAACGGAACCAACCCGGGCAGAGCGGGCCTGGCCAGAACCAGCCCGGGCTGAACCATCCCGGGCAGGGCAAGGAGCCTTCTACATCGGCCGGTCCTTCGACGGCGAACAACCTCGCCATGGTGACTCCGTTGGAGTTCGTCAAGGTTCCCGGCGTCGAACGCCCGGTGATGAAGCGTCCCAGCACTACCTTTGTCCCGTTGGTCACCTCGTCCGGCCCCAAGCTTGATCCGGTACAGGCACCGGCGAAGGAACGTGCTCCGCGTGGGCGTGCGGGGGTTCTTGCCCGCGCCGAGGCGGTTGCCCGGTCATCCAGGAACAAAGCCACCTCCACGGCAGAAACAAGCGAAGAAACACAGCGGCCTCCTGTGTCTGCCAGTGCCGCCTATGGACTGGATCCGCTGGATGCCAGTACTGCCGGCCTGGCCAGGGCCCAACGGAGCCGCTTGCTGCAATACGGCGTCCTGGCATTGGGCCTGGTTGCCCTGATCGTCGGCATCATCATGATTACCAGCGGATAGTTCCGCCCCAACGGCTCACGCCATTTCCCGGCCACGCGCCATAACTAGGAGTTCCCTTTGTCTGCACATGAACAATCCATCACCCTCGCCCGTCACGCTGCCCGTGCCGCGGCGGACAAGCTCGCAGAAGACATCGTCGCGCTGGATGTCAGCGAGCGTTTGGCGCTGACCGACGTCTTCCTGATCGCATCAGCTCCCACTGAGCGCCAGGTCAACGCAATCGTGGACGGGATCGAGGAGGAACTGCTGAAGCAGGACCTTCGGCCCGTGCGCCGCGAAGGCCGCTCCGAAGGCCGCTGGGTCCTCCTGGATTACGCCGACATTGTCATCCACGTCCAGCACGCGGAAGACCGCGTCTTCTATGCATTGGAGCGCCTCTGGAAGGACTGCCCCGTGGTAGATCTTGAACTCGGTGATGACGCTTCCGCCAAGGCTGCAACCACGGAGGATTCCGAAGCCTAGGACGCTGCGGCAAGCGAATATGCCCGATTTGGAATTATCGGAAATGCTGTTCTAAGATATTTGAGTTGCTTCGGCGCGGATGGCTTCCAAAGCCAAGCGTGAAGCAGCAAGAATATGGGGCTGTGGCGCAGCTGGTAGCGCACCTGCATGGCATGCAGGGGGTCAGGGGTTCGAGTCCCCTCAGCTCCACCCTATGAGGCTCCGCTTCTCTTCCTGGATCATCCGGTGAGGGAGGCGGGGCCTTTTTCGTGTCCGGCTTCCCGGCACGAAGCTGCCGACCCTGGGGTGGGCTGAAAGACCCGCCCGGTGCCGGGCTAGTCCGGTGAGCCCGGTCGGACGGGAGACAGGGCCGGCAGCATGAATTCCCACATTTGCTCTATGCGCTGCAGCACGTCGTCGCGTCCGGTCAGTACGTCGGAAACCAATTGGACGCCGGTGAAGGAGGCCACCAGGTACCGGCCGAAGGCGGCGGCATCCAGGTCCGCGCGGACCGCGCCCTCAACCTTGGCCTGTCCCAGGAGGCCCTCTACCGTGGCGATCCAGTCCTCGTAAGGCCCGGATACGTCTGCCTCGAACGCTGAAGCTTCAAAGGTAAGGCGTATACCGGCCCGGACGATCGGTTCGTCCAGGAGTTGCCGGCCAAACATCCTGCAGAGCGCGATGATCTTGTCCAACGCAGGTGCGCTGGTGCCCAGGATGTCGGAACCTGCAGCCAGGACCTTGGAATGTTGTTCTTCGATCACTGCAAGCGCCAGGTCCCGCTTGGACGTGAAGTGAAAGTACAGTGCCCCCTTTGTCACCTCGGCGTGCGCGATGATGTCAGCCAGGCTCGCCTTCGCATAACCGATCCCGGCGAAGACCGATGCCGCCCCTTCAATGACGGCCAGCCGGGTTTCCTGCGCGCGTTGCTGCATCCGTTGTGAGGACCTCTCATGGTGGGCTGGCGGCGGAAGTAGCCGCCGTCGGGATTTCACAACGCTATCACCGCGCAAGTGCGGAAAGGCAGGGAAACCGACTGGACGGTTTTGTTTTCCGGCGCCGGGATCCTAGACTCCTTGGAGCACGTCATTTTGGGAGACTCCGCACGGCCCGTTTTGGGGGGAGGTGCAGTGGTTCGTTCCACGCACCTCGGTCGCGCGGGTCTCCCGAAGGACGGGCGGCCGGCGTGATGCACCTCACCTTCCGGCGATTTCTCTTCCGCTGGGATTGTGGTTAGTATTGACGAGTTGCTTCGACGGGAAGAGAAATACTTCCTGATGAAGTCAGCAAATCCGGGGCTGTGGCGCAGCTGGTAGCGCACCTGCATGGCATGCAGGGGGTCAGGGGTTCGAGTCCCCTCAGCTCCACTCCGGTAGAAAGGCCCCCGCTCAATCGAGCGGGGTCTTTTGCTTTCGGTCTGAACCGCAGCTCCAGCCCGGACGCCTACTTGAGGGCTTCGGCAAATTCGGCTCCGCTGACGAACTCGATGCCCTGGAATGGCTGATCTCCTACCACCCGGGCGTTGTGTCCAGGAGGGATGGAGTAGGAGGATCCCGGGGAAATGCTGATCTTGCCGCCGTCGTTTGTTTCGACTTCCAAGGAACCGGAAACGCAGAACCCGACGTGGCTTAACTGGCACGAATCGGTGCCGGCGGCAGGCTTGATGCAGTCTGCCCACGTCCAGCCTGGTTCAAACGTCATACGGGCGATGGTGTAATCTCCCACAGTGACCAGGTCCACTACGGTTTTGTCCGCACGCCGGGTTTCGTCGGGAGAGTTGTGGGACTTTGCGTCCAGGTTCGTGACAACATTGACACTCATGGCTTCTCGCAAGGGAAAGGGGAGCCCAGTGACGGGTGGTCCCGGCGCCTGGCTCCTGGGGTCGCCGTGACGAATGCCGGCCACCTTCGGGGTCTTCTCACCGCGCGGAGGAGGACAGGTGTTTGCGTAGTGCCAGCTTAAGCTTCCTCCGAAGCACCCATAAAGTCGAGACGACGGCAGCGGCCGGTTATTGAAACAAAGAAAGCGGGAACCTCCTAGTGGCGGTATTGGATCTTGGGGCGCTCTTTGACTCATTGAGCAGGTTGCCGGACGTAGAGGCCGACAACTTGCAGGCCTACGACGCCACGGACAAGCTGCTCTTGGAAACCGCCGTCGAATACAGCTCTCCCGATACCAGGATTGCCGTCATCGGCGACCGGTATGGTGCGTTGACCCTCGGCGCTTTGGCGGGGCTCGGCGTCGAACATGTCCGCGTCCACCAGGACCTTTTCTCCGGGAGGCTGGCCCTAAGGCGCAATGCGCAGGGGACCGGTGCCGAGGGGAAATTCAGCCCGCTGGAGCTCGGCAGGGAACTGCTTGAGGATGCGGAGCTGGTGCTGCTGCAGTTGCCTAAAGCCCTGGCGGAGTTGGAGGAAATCGCCGACGCCGTTGCACGGTTTGCTGCCCCGGGTGCTGTTTTGCTCGCCGGTGGTCGCGTAAAGCACATGACAATCGGCATGAACAGTGTGCTGGAAAAGTATTTTGGCTCCGTCCAGCCACAGTTGGCCCGCCAAAAGTCCCGGGTCCTGGTGGCGCGGGACGCCAGGCCGGTCAATGCTGCCCCGCCCTTTCCTGTGGTTGAGCCCTTGCCCGAACTGGGAATCACCGTCAGTGCCCAAGGTGCAGTCTTTGCGGGGGCACGCCTTGATATTGGGACGCGCTATCTGCTGACATTCCTTGACCGCATGCCCCAGGCGCGGTGTGTGGTGGACCTGGGGTGCGGGACGGGTATCCTCGCCACCATGGTTGCCTCGCAGCAAAAGAAAGCACGCGTTATCGCCACCGACCAATCTGCCGCGGCCGCTGCCTCGGCAAGGGGCACCGCTATGGCAAACGGACTGGGGGAGCGGATCACCGTACTCCACGACGACGCCATGTCGTCGCTCCCACCGGCCAGCGCCGATCTTATCTTGCTGAATCCTCCCTTCCACTTGGGCGCCAGCGTGCATGCCGGTGCCGCGATGCGGATGTTTGAAGCAGCCGCCCGCGTCCTGGCGCCGGGCGGGGAGTTGTGGACGGTGTACAACAGTCACCTGCGCTACCGGCCGACGCTTGAACGGCTGATCGGCCCCACCGTGGAAGAAGGCCGTAATCCAAAGTTCACGGTGACGCGCAGCAGGAAGCCTTGAGGGCTGTTCGTGACGTGTCAATGAACTGTGCTCGCATACAATGCAGTGTCATCGTTACCAACCCCTGACTTCCGAGCCAGCGTGTGCTCGTATCCGTGGGAGCAGTGGTGTCGTACGATGCACACAGAGACCAAATTCGACGAAGATTTTCCGAATGACTAGGGGCATCAGTGACTGAGATCCGGCAGCCGACACCGAGGCGCGGAACCAACCTACCCCGCATGGGGGACTTCAACCTGACCGTCATTCTGGAGGCGATCCGGCGGTCTTCGGGCGGACTCAGCCGTGTGGAACTGGCGCAGATCGTGGGGCTGTCGCCGCAAACGATTTCGAATATCTCCCGACGACTCCTTGACCAGCAGCTCATCGTCGAGGCAGGCAAAGAAGGGTCCGGTCCGGGAAAGCCGCGCACTATCCTGCGCCTCAACCCTGCGGGAATGTACGCCGTGGGAGTGCACCTGGACCCTGCAGTCATCACTTTCGTCGTTCTGGACCTGCTGGGCGATGTCGTCAAGCACTCCCGGATGGCTACTCCCGGTGGCGACCCCGCGGGGGTGATCACCAGCATCGCCGAACAGATCCAGTCACTCATCGAGGAATCGGGTGTCGACGCGTCAAAGATTGCCGGGCTGGGTGTTGCAGTTCCGGGTCCGATCGACCTCGACGAAGGTTCCGTGGTGGAGCCGCCACTGCTGACGCGTTGGAACAGGGTGCGGATCCGGGAAGCGTTGGCAAATGCCACGGGCCTGGAAACGCTGGTGGACAAGGACGTCACCAGTGCGGCGGTGGCCGAGACCTGGGCCGGCGGCGCGAGCGGCGCGGGAAGCTTCGTTTTCATGTACATGGGAACCGGCATCGGTTGCGGCATCGTCCTCAACGATGAGGTAGTGCGCGGGACCTCCGGCAACGCCGGCGAAATAGGCCACATCGTCGTTGACCCGGGAGGGCCGCAATGTGATTGCGGGCTTCAGGGTTGCGTCAAGTCATCCTGTATTCCGCAGGTGTTGGTGGCCGAAGCCGAAGCGGCAGGCGTCCTGGACGGTAACCGCCACGGGGCGGACGGTCCTGAAGTGCAGGAACGTTACGCGGAGTTGTGCGACAAGGCCGACGCCGGCGATGAACGCGCCATAGCGATTCTGGATAAGTCGGCAACGCTCGTGGCGCGGGCGGTCTCCGTGGTGACCAACACCCTGGACGTGGAGCGTGTGGTCTTCGGGGGGCCGTTCTGGGGCCGCATGTCACCTTATTTCCTGGATCGCGTTCCCAGCCTCCTGGACAAAAACAATGCCGCCCGCATGATCCACGGGCTCGAAGTCGTGGGTACCGGCGTAGGCGAAGACGTTGGTGCCATCGGTGCTGCTTGCCTCGTCCTGGAGCACATGCTTGCCCCCCGCGCCCAACGGCTTCTGCTGGAGGGCTGACCCAGCAGCGCACTTTTGACTGATTGGAGCACCATGCGCCCAGTGAAGACCATGCGATCCATGAAGATGGTGGCCGCAATTGCCGTAGCTGCCATTCTTGCCGGGGTGACGTCGTGTTCGTCCACGCCGGACGCAGCCGGGAAAACGACCCTGAAGATCGTGTACCAAAAAACCGATGCCTTCACAGCGCTCGATGCCGTGATGCAGGATGCCAAGAAGGAATTCGAGGCGGCCAATTCCGGCGTGATGGTTGACCTCCAGCCCATCCAGGCCAACGATGACGACTACGGGACGAAACTCGCCCTTGCGCAGCGGTCCCCGGACACAGCACCGGATGTCTTCTACGAAGACACCTTCAAAGTGCGCTCCGACGTCGACGCCGGCTACTTGCTCAAGTTGGACAGTTACCTTGGGAAATGGGAAGACTGGGCGAAATTCAGCGAAGCCGCGAAGGCGGCCGGCCGTGCAGACGACGGGGGAATCTACGCGGTGCCGCTGGGCACGGATACGCGTGCGATCTGGTACAACAAAGCCGTGCTGCAGAAGGCCGGGATTGCTGTTCCGTGGCAACCGGAAAGCTGGGACGACATTCTGGCGATGGCCCGGAAGGTCAAAGCCGCTGATTCCACAGTGATTCCCTTCACCATGTACGCCGGCAAGGGTACGGGCGAAGGCACAGTGATGCAGAGCTTCTATGAGCTCCTCTACGGGACCGGCAGCACCCTCTACGACGAGGACCAAAGGAAGTGGGTGGTCGGTTCCCAGGGTTTCACTGACTCCCTGGCGTTCCTGAAGACCCTCTATGACGAGAAACTCGCCGTCAGTCCTGCGGAAGCACTGGATGCCAATGTCTGGAAGAAAGTCTTCGGAGAGTGGTTCCCGCAGGGCAAACTGGCGGCCACCGTGGAAGGTTCCTACGCGCCGTCGTTCTGGAAAAAAGGCGGCGCATACGAGTGGGCCGGCTATGAACAGGACATGGCTGTGGCCGCCTTCCCCACCCAGAAGGGCCAGGAACCAGGCAGCGTCAGCATGTCGGGAGGTTGGACCTTGGCTGTGGGTGCTGGGACCAAGAGCCCCGATCTTTCCTTCCAGTTCCTCGCCACCGCGCTGAACAAGAAAAACGCCTTGGCGTACGACATCAATAACTCGCAGATCGCCGTTCGAACGGACGTGGCCGCTGAGGCGGGTTATCTTGCAGCGAATCCTTTCGTCAAGGACGTGTCCGCCTTGGTGGACGTGACGCGCTACAGGCCGGCAACTGCTGACTATCCGCGGATTTCCACCGCTGTCCAGGTCGCCACGGAATCGGTCATCACAGGCAGGCAGAGCCCCCAGGAGGCCGCCGCGGAGTACGATGCCACTGTCCGCAAACTGGTAGGTGAGGACAAGGTCCTGCAGCGATGAAGATTCGCCGCCTCTCGCGGCTCCTGCCAGTAGCCCCGGCCATTCTGCTCCTCCTGGTTTTCCTGCTCGCTCCCGTGGCCTGGTCGTTCTACGCCTCCTTCACGGACGCGGCCCTGACCGGAAAAGCGGCAAGGGAGCCGCAATGGGTGGGCGCGGAGAACTACGTCCGGATGTTTACCGACGACGCCTTTCCCATGGCTACGTGGCTCACCGTCGTTTTCGTTGCTGCTTCGGCCGTGCTGGGCCAGAATCTCCTCGGCCTGCTGATCGCCCTGCTCATGACACGCTCACGCAAAACCGTGTCGGACTGGGTGGGCACAGCCGTGGTGGCTGCCTGGGTTCTCCCTGAAATCGTGGCTGCGTTCGCGGCATACGCGTACTTCAACCGCGACGGCACTTTGAACCAGATACTGGCTGCACTGGGAACCCACGGCTTGGATTGGCTGTATTCGTTCCCGCTGGTGGCCATCATCCTGGCCAACACCTGGCGCGGTACGGCCTTCTCCATGCTCGTGTACCGTGCAGCGCTGGGGAATGTTCCCCGGGATGTCTCCGAGGCCGCGCTCATGGATGGTGCCCGGGGGTGGCAGCGGCTCACGTTCATCACCCTTCCGCTGATCAGGAACAGCATCGCCACCAATCTGATGTTGATCACCCTGCAGACACTGGCCGTGTTTACCCTCATCTGGGTAATGACAGCGGGGGGACCCGCCAACGCCAGCACAACCTTGCCTGTTCTCGCCTACCAGGAAGCATTCAAGTTCGGGGACATCGGTTATGGCACAGCGGTAGCATCGGTCCTCATCCTGCTGGGAATGGTCTTTGGTGCGGTGTACGTGTGGCTGCTGCGGGAGCGGCGCGCATGAAGGGCTCCAGGGCCAGGCTTGGTGCCGACGTCGCTTTGCTGGTGATTGGCCTGTGCTTTGCGGCGCCGCTGCTGTGGCTGGTGCTGGCCGCCGTCGACCCTCAAGCGGGGTACCAGACCAAGGTGCCATCGGCGCCGTCGATGATTAACTTCAGCGCCGTCCTGACACCGGAGCTCTTGGGCCGTCCGCTGCTCAACAGCTTCGTCTTATCGGCCGGTACTGCCCTGGTGAACGTACTTGCAGCCGTCTTGGCCGCCTACCCGCTGTCCAGATACCAGTCCCGGTTCAACAAGCCCTTCATGTACACGGTGCTGTTCGGCACTTCACTGCCAGTGACCGCCATCATGGTCCCGGTCTACGGCTTGTTCGTTCAATTGCAGCTCCTGGACTCCATGGCTGCGACCATCTTCTTCATGGCCACCACCACGTTGCCCATGGCGATCTGGATGGCCAAGAACTTCATGGACTCGGTTCCCCTGGAATTGGAAGAGGCGGCGTGGATGGACGGGGCATCGAACCTGACGACGTTACGGACCATCGTTCTGCCACTCATGGGACAGGGGCTTGGAGTGGTGTTCATCTTTGTGTTCATCCAGGCGTGGGGGAACTTCTTCGTCCCGTTCATCCTGCTGCTGTCCACGGGAAAGCAACCGGCGGCCGTGTCCATCTTCAGCTTCTTCGGCCAGCATGGCGCCATCGCCTACGGCCAGCTGGCTGCGTTCTCCATCCTCTATTCCGTCCCGGTGTTGGTTCTTTACGCGGTGGTATCACGGGGCATGGGGAACTCGTTTGCGATGTCCGGGGCCATGAAGGGCTGACCCGCGGGTAACTGCGACGGTTCAGTCGATGTCTTCGATGATCTCGCCGAAGGGAATTGACTCGTCCACGTGAGCCTGGTGCCCAGTAGGTCCCCGGTTGAAGGTGATGCGGACACCGTGCCGCTGGTCGGCTGCTGACTGGAGGAGAACGGGACGTACGGCATCGATGACGTGCTGGTCCTGCGATGCCAGATAATTCTGATAGGCGGCTGGTAGCTGATGCATGGCAAAAGGATAGACCTCCGGCGCCCCCATGGGGAGGGGTACCCATTGCGGCCTCGACCGGGGGCCGTTTGGATAGAGTGGCCGATGCAGGCGGAAAGACAAAGCCCACCGCTTGCGGCACGACTCATAACGCCAGCGAGGGGACCCCAGTGCACCAGACCACAGCCACGGCCGGAATCGATGCACCGGACATGGCACGCGCCCAGCAACTAGTGGGCAGCATAGTCCGGAGCTTCGAAAACAAGGTAGTGGGCCAAACCCGGCTGCGGGAGACCTTGGTGATCGGCTTGCTCACCGGCGGGCATGTGCTGTTGGAGAGCGTTCCCGGACTGGCCAAGACCACGGCAGCCCAGGCCATCGCGGAATCGGTCAGTGCCGACTTCCGCCGGATCCAGTGCACCCCGGACCTGCTTCCCAGCGACATCGCGGGAACCCAGATTTTCGACGCCGCCAAGGGCACCTTCGTCACGCAGCTGGGGCCGGTCCACGCCAACATCGTCCTGCTGGATGAGATCAACCGATCCAGCGCGAAAACCCAAAGTGCCATGCTCGAGGCCATGCAGGAACGGCAGACCTCGATCGGCGGGGAGTCCTATCCGCTGCCGCAGCCGTTCCTGGTGCTCGCTACGCAAAACCCGATTGAGCAGGAGGGCACCTACCGCCTTCCCGAAGCGCAGATGGACAGGTTCATGCTCAAGGATGTCCTGGACTATCCCAGCCCTGCCGAAGAAGCCGAGGTCATCCGCCGGATCGACGCCGGCGTGTTCAGTGCCGGGCAGAAACCGCCGGCGGCCGCGTCCCTCGATGCGGTGGTTCAGGTCCAGGAACTCGTCCGCCGCGTTTACATCGACCCGGCCATCGTCCGGTACATCGTTGGTCTGGCCTATGTCACCCGCAACGCGTCACAGTACCTGGAACCCCACCTTGCCAACCTCGTGGAGTTCGGGGCCAGCCCACGGGCCAGTATCGCCTTCAGCCAGGCGGCACGGGCCTTGGCCCTGCTCAATGGACGCGACCACGTCATCCCCGAGGACGTGAAGAACCTCGCCCACCGCGTCCTGCGCCACCGCATCATCCTCGGCTTCGACGCCGTCGTGGAGGGCGTTGCCGTGGAGACCGTCATCGATGCCGTCCTGGCGTCCGTCCAGACGCCGTAACGGGGCGGCAGGTGCCCAGCCTCATCAGACGCGTTAAGTCGAAGATGTTTATCTTCGCCCACCGCAGGACCCTCACCCTGCTCGACGGCGAGTACGGTTCGGTTTTCAAAGGCCGAAGCCTGGATTTCGATGAGCTGCGCACCTACGTCCCCGGCGACGAAGTCAGGGACATTGACTGGAAAGCCACAGCACGGCATGGCTCGCCCCTCGTCAAGCGCTACGTGGCCATTCGACGCCACTCAGTGCTGTTGCTGGTGGACACCGGCAGGAACATGGCAGCAGAAGCTCTTTCCGGGGAAAACAAAAAGGACATCGCTGTTCATGCGGCGGGAGTCATTGGGTACCTCGCCTGCCGTCACGGCGACGACGTAGGCCTCGTGCACGGAAATGCGGGCGGCTCCCGGTACAGGCCTCCCAAAAGCGGCGAGGAACATCTGGAGAGGCTGCTGCGGGAGATCGACTCAAGCATCAGTCCGGACGCCCGTCCCAGTGACATAGCAGAGCAGTTGGACTACGTCCTGCGGTTCATCAAAGGACGGATGCTGGTGGTGGTTGTTGCCGACGAGGTTCTGCCTGATGCCCGTACCGCGGACCTGATGCGCAGGCTACGGGCACGGCATGAACTTCTTTGGCTCACGGTCCGCGACGCCGACCTCGCACCAGGGCCGGACGCACCGGGTCAAGAGGACAGTATGGACATCGGTACCGGCTCCGGCATACCGCTCCCGCTTGCCGCAGACCGGGCAGTACGGGCCGCTTACAAGCGGGCGATGACCCAGCGTGCGGACCAGCGCAGGGACCTTTTCCGCCGCTTGGGTATCGCCGAACAACAAACCACCGGCAGCGATGACGTCGTCACGACGGTCTTCGCCCTTCTGGAAAAGCACCGTCAGGGAGCACTCGCTTCCCGGGGCGGGCCGAAAAGGGGTCAGGGTGCCGGCTGAAACCACGTTCTACGCACCACTTCAATACCAAGCCCAGTGGATGTGGCTGGGGATCCTCCTCCTTGTGCTGGTCGCAGGATGGTACGGATGGCTTTTCCGGCCACGACGGGCACCCGGGCCCGCCGGGCAGACGGGTGGACAACCGGACCTGGAAGCACTGCGGTCATCCTGCCTGGACGCGATAGAGGCAACCGCAAGGGATGCCGACGCCGGGCGGGTGCCGGTGCGCGACGCCCACCAGAGGCTCAGCTTCCTCGTGAGGGAGTTCGCGGGAGCTGCCACAGCACTGCCCGTCACCTCAATGACCCTGGCTGAGCTGCGCCGTCAGGGCTTGCATGGCCTGGCCGACGGGATCGCGGAAATCTATCCCAGTGAATTTTCGGCCCTGCCGGTTCAATCAGTAACCCACTCTGCCGATATTGCCCGCCAGGTGGTTCAGGCATGGAACTGACCTACTGGTGGATCCTGCCGCTGGCAGCCGCAGCGGTGGCGGTCAGTACCCTGCTGTACCTCCGGCGCCGGCGGCCAGTGCTGACCCGGGCTATTGCCCATGGCGACCGGCTCATCGGCCTGCCCGAATACCGGCATGCCCTCCGCCGCTACCGGGTCCGGCTGGTCCTCGCCGCACTGTTGGCAGGCCTGTTCCTGGCAGCAGCGGCGATCACTGCCGCCCGCCCGGCCCAGCGCTCCACCGAACAACCGGAGATCCGCAACAGGGACATCGTCCTGTGTCTGGATGTCTCCGGATCAATGACCAGCACCGATGCGGCCTTGGCAGCTGTGTTCAAGGACCTCGCCAAGGAGTTCGACGGGGAGAGGATCGGCATGGTCATCTTCGACAGCAGCAGTGTCCAGCTGTTTCCCCTCACCGATGATTACGACTATGCCGAGGAGCAGCTCACCCAAGCCGAAAAAGCCTTGGCGGACGGTGCGGGCTCGTTCTTCGACGGCACCTGGAACGGGGAAGGCTCATCACTCATCGGTGATGGACTCGCCTCCTGTGTCCAGAGCTTCCCGGACACAGCCGGCAATGGCGTCACCGCGGAGGACACCAAGCGCTCGCGGTCCGTGGTGCTAGCCACCGATAACTTTGTTTCCGGTGCGTCGATCTTCTCCCTGTCCGAAGCGGGCGCCTTGGCCGCCGGCAAGAACGTGAAGGTTCACGCCCTCAATCCCAGCGACATGGACTACGGGGATGATTCCGGACAACCTGGTGCGCAACTCAAGGCGACCGCGGAGGCGACAGGCGGCACCTATTCCACCCTGGATAGCCCAGATGCCGTGCCGCGTATCGTCCGGCAGGTCCAGGAGACCGAGGCCACCGCCTACTTGTCGGCCCCGCGCTCCGTTGTTGCCGATGCACCCGCCTGGCCCCTGGGCGTCGCGCTGTTGGCCGGGCTGGGAATGCTGGTACTGGGAAGGAGGCTCGATCGATGATGAACAACGCCCTGACCTTGGCCCCGATCCTGCCCTGGCCTGTCCTCGCAGCCCTCGGCCTGGGCGCCATCGCGTTCACTGTCTGGACGGCCTTCCCCCTTATCAGGCACAACGGCGGCAGCCCGGTGCAAAGCCGGTCACGGCGCGCCGTGCGCCAGGCGGTGATCCGGTGCGTCGTCGTCGTGCTCCTCCTGCTTGCCGCCCTGCGGCCGGGCTGGGCCGGCGGGCAGGCCAACACCACGTCCGCGGACCTGGACGTCTTCTTTGTCGTGGACAGCAGCACCAGCATGGCAGCCGAAGACTACAACGGAACCGGCACCCGGCTGGCGGGAGTCCGCCAGGACGTCATGGCGATCGCAGAGGAGCTCGCCGGAGCCAAATTCTCCCTGATCACCTTCGATGACAAAGCCACCGTCCGCATGCCGTTGTCCCAGGATGCCAGTGCACTGCAAACCAGCATGGCTACGCTCCAGCCCCAGAATCCCCGCTACGCCAAGGGCAGCAGCGTGAGCGGAGCCGGTCAACTCCTCAAGGAAAGGCTCGCCGCCGCGCAGGAACAGCACCCGGGGCGGCCAGCCCTGGTCTTCTATGCAGGCGACGGCGAGAACACCAGTAATACGGCTCCGTCGCCCATGGATGGAGCCAACGTGGCCGGGGGAGCAGTCCTTGGATATGGGACTGCCGCTGGAGGGCGCATGAAGGACTCCTCAAAGAGCGCCCCCACCTACGTGAAGGATCGGAGCTCCGGCGGAGGCCAGGACGCGATCTCGACGATCGACGAAACGCAACTGCGCACCATCGCAGGTCAACTGAATGTCCCCTACACCCACCGGACCGGCACCGGACCCGTATCCGACATGCTCGAAAAAGCGCAGCCCGGAGCTGTCTCCGCGGGTGACGCGGATGTGCCGGGCAGGATCGAGCTCTACTGGTTGCTCGCACTGGCGGCTTTCGTCCTGGCCCTCCCGGAACCATTCAGGCACCTGGGCGCGCTTCGGGCGGCCCGGAGTCCGCAGTCGAAAGAGCAAAGCTGATGACCGCCATGAATCCACGACGCCGAAACCGTCGCCTCGCGCTCTGGTCGGCTCCTGTTGCCCTCCTGGCGCTCGCAGTCGCTGCGAAACTCCTGAGCGTGGGCATATTGGGTGGCGCGGCGGAAAGCTCCTTCACTGCAGGAAAGCAGGGCGGGGTGGCGCAGGCGGCATCGTGGCTTGGGGTGGCCAACGTGCTTGAATCCCATAAGGCCCCGTTCGCTTCCGGAGATGCAAGGGTCCTGGCCGGCGACTTTGCTGCTGCACGGGCGGACTTCGAGGCTGCGTTGAGGGCCGGCGGCGGAGTGGACGAGTGCAGGATCCGCGTGAACCTCGTGCTGAGTGTGGAGAAGCTTGCGGATTCGGCACCTGATCCGCAGGCCAAGGACAGGCTTGTCCGCGAAGCCTTGGCGGTGATCGACGCAGCGCCCGCCCAATGCCAGCAGCCCGGACCTGCGAATGCGGCGGGGGAGGGGGACGCCCTTGCGGCAGCCAGGGACCGGCTTAACGGACAGAAGGACCGAGGCGACGAGTCGAAGGACAACGCACCGCAACAGTCCACGCCGCAATCGTCCGCGCCGCCGCAGGACAAGCAACTCCAGCAGCTCGAAGAGAGTGCCCGGAAGGCCCAACTCGAGCGGGGAGAGGGCCAGGAGCGTGACGAGTATCTGCGCGGACCCGACGACAGTACCGGTGTGGAGAAGCCCTGGTGACCGATCCGGCGTCGAGGATTCACCATCCGCAGGACCGGTGTCGTCAAACTGCCATCGGCTCCTACCCGCCGTCGGGCGTCAAACGCCTCGTGCTACTCCCACAAAATCTCGTCATCCACCACGCCGTCTTCGTCCGCGGCGGCCACCAGCAGTTCGTCCGTGAAATGCGAGCCGAGGGTGAAATCGAGGACGAAATAGCGCTCGGGCTGTCCGGGATAGATGGCCACATGGCCGAGCTTGAGGGCTTTAAGGAAGACATCATTGGTGAGCTGGCCCTTGTCGCGGACACCAAAGACTGACTCGAGCTGTTCCTCTTTGAGCTGGGAACAGTGGAAATGCAGGAACTGCTGGGGATTGGTACCGTCCTGGTCAAGTTCGTCGGCGATCATCTCTCGGACCTGGTCCACCAGTTCGGGCAGGAAACGCAAACGGTAGTCCACCTTGCGCAGGGCCGCCTCGTCGAAGTGGTCATGCGCGGTGACATTCAGGTCCAGTTCCAGCTGGTTGCCGCCGAGCTCATGTCTGGCGACGAAGCAATGGTCGCGCCCGTGATTGAGCTCTATCTCCCCAAAATGTTTGCTCGCTACCTTGCCCATGTGATCAATCTAACCCCTACATCCAGTGCGTTCCAGCACTTGGGGATATTTCACGTGCGCCGTTGCGGACCCTTGACAGGAGTGGTTTTCAGGGGGTGGAGACCGCTCTTGCCTGCCGTGCCACGGAGGGTATCTGCCAGTAGCTGGGTGAAGAGTTGCACCTGGGCAGTCCGCTTTTCGTTGATCAACAAGGCGAAGACGTTTCGTGCCAGCCGGATGTCCGGAACATCAAGAACCACGACGCCGGCCGGCCGGTTCCGCAGTGCCAGTTCCGGTACCAGCGAGGCACCAAGCCCCGCTGCGGTCATTTCAAGGCTCGCGTGGAAGTCGTCGCTGTAGGCCACCACCCGGGGATGCAGGTTGCAGCTGGCGAACAGGCGCTCAATGACCAATGCGTCGCTGGTGCCGGGGTGGTGGACGATCCACGGCATGTCGGAGAGGTGGGCGGCTTCGATCTCTGCATCCTCGCGGATTTTCCAGGAGGCCGGCAGGACCACGCGGAAGTCGTCGTCGCCGATCCACTGCCGTTCGAGCGAATGCGGCCACGCCAAACCGGACTGTCCCACCTGGTACACGAGGGCCACGTCGAGCTCGCCACCGCTCCGGAGTCCCTGGATGGTTTGCGCCGGTTCGGCTACGGACACTTTGAGTTCGATGCCCAGCCCGTTCCATCTTTCATTCCTGAGGATGTCCGGCAAGACATAGGTTGCCAGGCTGGGGAAGATGCCCAGGCGCAGTTCCTGGGCGGGGGAGTCGTTGGTCCGGGACGCTGCAGCCATGAGGGCTTCCACGTCTGTCAGCACCTTCGAGGCGTGCCGCGTCATGGTCACTGCGGCTTCCGTCGGCACCACGCTTCGTGCTGAGCGCTGGAAGAGCTCGACGCCGGTATCGCGTTCCAGCGCGGCCATCTGTTGGGAGACTGCCGAGGCTGTGTAGCCCAGTTGGGCGGCGGCGGCTGCGAAGGAACCCAGCCGGGTTACCTCCATCAGCGTCCGGAGGTGGAGAAGGTTGACCATCAGCAGATTTTAGCTGTTCGCCACGCCACATTTTCAAAGTGTCACGACACGCCGGACGGGGGCGACACGCTGAAGATTAAATGTGGCTAAGTAGTCCACAGGGTGTGGATGACATCTCTCAGTTTGGCGGAATTGCGGACATTTTGAACCCCTTGCCCTGTGGACGAGCGGTGGATTGAATGACATACTTGTAATACATCATCTTGGGGTTCCGGCGAGGCGCTTGCACTACATGTAGTATCGATTTACGGATTGAGCGGGAAACCAGCACAAGACTAAATAAGAGCGTGTTGGCTGTCACGGCAGCCTGCGGGCCGGTATCGGATTCAGTAGTTAGTTCCGGTTGAGCCCGCCAGATACGAAGAGAATCAGACTTCAACTTAGGGGACAGGGATCATGACCGTAACGGTTTACACGAAGCCGGCCTGTGTTCAGTGCAACGCAACCTACCGGGCACTCGACAAGAAGGGCATCGCCTACCAGAGTGTCGATATCTCCCAGGACGCCGAGGCCCTTGAACGCCTCAAGGCACTGGGTTACATGCAGGCCCCGGTTGTCGTAACCGAGCAGGACCACTGGTCCGGATTCCGCCCGGACAAGATCGAGGAACTGGCCCAGGCCGTTTCCTCCGTGGCCTAAGTTTCCATTCAAACTTCGCCACCACGCCACACCAAGAATTCCTATGTAGTTGAGGTGACTCCCATGGCACCGCTGGCCGCGGCTACCGCACGCAGAGCTGTGGAAGCTGTCACCACGAGGAGTCACCTCATCTACTTTTCCTCAACCTCGGAGAACACCAAACGATTCGTCCAAAAACTGGGCAGGGACGCAGCCCGCATCCCGCTTTATGCCCAGGACGCTCCGCTTCAGGCACTGGAGCCCTTCGTCCTGGTACTTCCGACGTATGGAGGTACCAACGGTGAAGGTTCCGTACCGAAGCAGGTCATCAGGTTTCTGAACGATCCCCGGAACAGGGAACTGATCCGCGGTGTTATCGGAGCAGGGAACACCAATTTCGCGGACAACTACTGCGCAGCCGGAGACATCATCTCCGTGAAATGCAAAGTGCCGCATCTTTACAAATTTGAACTCATGGGGACGCCGGAAGACGTCCAACGGGTCAACGAAGGGCTGGAAAAGTTTTGGACACAACTGTCGCAGAAACAGAAGTAACCGGGGGCGCTGTGGACACGGCCAAGAAGCCGCTGCCTGAGGCCTATAAGGGTCTGGGCTATCACGAGCTCAACGCCATGCTCAATCTGTATGGTCCGAACGGTGAGATCCAGTTCGAAGCCGACCGCGAAGCTGCGCACCAGTACTTCCTGCAGCACGTGAACAACAACACCGTGTTCTTCCACGATCTCGAAGAGAAGCTCGACTACCTGGTCAAGAACCAGTACTACGAGCGCGAGACCCTCGACCAGTACACGATGAACTTCATCCGCGAGCTCTTCAACCGCGCATACAAGAAGAAGTTCCGCTTCGAGACCTTCCTTGGCGCGTTCAAGTTCTACACGTCCTACACGCTGAAGACTTTTGACGGCAAGCGTTTCCTGGAGCGCTACGAGGACCGTGTCTGCATGGTTGCCCTGCACCTTGCCCGCGGCAATGAAGAGCTGGCCAACCGCCTCGTCGACGAAATCATCGACGGCCGCTTCCAGCCTGCTACCCCGACGTTCCTGAACGCCGGCAAGGCCCAGCGTGGCGAGCTCGTCTCCTGCTTCCTGCTCCGCATCGAAGACAACATGGAGTCGATCGCCCGCGCCATCAACTCCGCCCTTCAGCTGTCCAAGCGTGGCGGCGGTGTAGCACTCTCGCTCACCAACATCCGTGAGCACGGTGCCCCGATCAAGCAGATCGAAAACCAGTCCTCCGGTGTCATCCCCGTCATGAAGCTCCTCGAAGACAGCTTCTCCTACGCCAACCAGCTCGGCGCCCGCCAGGGTGCAGGTGCCGTGTACCTGCACGCGCACCACCCGGACATCCACCGCTTCCTGGACACCAAGCGCGAGAACGCTGACGAGAAGATCCGCATCAAGACGCTCTCCTTGGGCGTCGTCGTTCCGGATATCACGTTCGAGCTCGCAAAGAAGAACGAGGACATGTACCTCTTCTCGCCGTACGACGTCGAGAAGGTTTACGGTGTTCCGTTCTCCGACATCTCGGTAACCGAGAAGTACTACGAGATGGTCGACGATTCCCGGATCAAGAAGACCAAGATCAGCGCCCGCGAGTTCTTCCAGACCCTCGCGGAGATCCAGTTCGAGTCCGGCTACCCGTACATCATGTTCGAGGACACCGTGAACCGGGCCAACCCGATCGACGGCAAGATCACCATGAGCAACCTGTGCTCGGAGATCCTGCAGGTTTCCTCGCCGTCCATCTACGCCGAGGACCTCAGCTACGAGACCGTCGGCAAGGACATCTCCTGCAACCTGGGCTCGATGAACATTGCCAAGACCATGGATTCGCCGGACTTCGGTCTTTCCATCGAGACGTCCATCCGCGCCCTCAGCGCTGTGTCGGACATGTCGTACATCAACTCGGTGCCTTCGATCGCCCAGGGCAACGCCCAGAGCCACGCGATTGGCCTCGGCCAGATGAACCTCCACGGCTACCTTGCCCGTGAGCACGTCCACTACGGTTCCGAAGAGGGCCTGGACTTCACCAACATCTACTTCTACACGGTGCTGTTCCACGCCCTGCGCGCGTCCAACCGCCTGGCCATCGAGACCGGCCAGAAGTTCGGCGGTTTCGAGAAGTCCACCTACGCAAGCGGCGAGTTCTTCGACAAGTACACCGAGCAGGAATGGGTTCCGGCAACGGAGCGTGTCCGCGAGCTCTTCGCCGGCCACCACATCCCCACCCAGGATGACTGGCGCGAGCTGAAGGCATCCGTCATGGAGCACGGTATCTACAACCAGAACCTCCAGGCCGTTCCGCCTACCGGTTCCATCAGCTACATCAACAACTCCACCTCGTCGATCCACCCGGTGGCCGCCAAGATCGAAATCCGCAAGGAAGGCAAGATCGGCCGCGTCTACTACCCGGCTCCGTACCTGACCAACGACAACCTGGAGTACTACCAGGATGCCTATGAAATCGGCTACGAGAAGATCATCGACACCTACGCCGCTGCCACGCAGCACGTGGACCAGGGTTTGTCCCTGACGCTGTTCTTCAAGGACACCGCCACCACGCGTGACATCAACAAGGCTCAGATCTACGCATGGCGCAAGGGCATCAAGACGCTCTACTACATCCGTCTCCGCCAGCTCGCGCTGGAAGGGACCGAGGTTGAGGGTTGCGTCAGCTGCATGCTGTGATCGACCTTCAACGGTTGATAAATTGCGGCAGTTGCCGCGCTCATAACTGAAAAGCACGACGGCGGGTCACCACCCGCCGTCGTGCGCTTACCTTAAGAACCCAACGCTAAAAGGGGATGAAATGACCGAAAAGGTCAAGCTGCTGACGCACGTCGAGGCCATCAACTGGAACAAGATCCAGGACGACAAGGACGTGGAAGTCTGGAACCGGCTGGTCAACAACTTCTGGCTTCCGGAGAAGGTGCCGCTGTCCAACGACGTCCAGTCGTGGCACACGCTCACGCCGGATGAGCAGCAGCTCACCATGCGTGTTTTCACCGGCCTCACCCTGCTGGACACCATCCAGGGCACGGTGGGCGCTGTCTCGCTGATCCCGGATGCGATCACTCCTCATGAAGAAGCCGTGTACACCAACATCGCTTTCATGGAATCCGTGCACGCGAAGTCCTACTCGTCCATCTTCTCCACCCTGTGCTCCACCAAGGAGATTGACGACGCTTTCCGCTGGTCGCTCGAAAACGAGAACCTGCAGAAGAAGGCGCAGATCGTCATGGATTACTACCAGGGTGACGATCCCCTGAAGCGCAAGGTGGCGTCCACACTGCTGGAAAGCTTCCTGTTCTACTCGGGCTTCTACCTCCCGATGTACTGGTCTTCACGCGCCAAGCTGACGAACACGGCCGACCTCATCCGCCTCATCATCCGTGACGAGGCCGTGCACGGTTACTACATCGGCTACAAGTTCCAGAAGGGCTTGGAGAAGGTTTCCGAGGCCCGCAAGCAGGAAATCAAGGACTACACCTTCGAACTGCTCTTTGAGCTGTACGAGAACGAAGTCCAGTACACCCACGACCTCTACGACGGTGTCGGCCTGGCCGAGGACGTCAAGAAGTTCCTGCACTACAACGCCAACAAGGCCCTCATGAACCTTGGCTACGAGGCCATGTTCCCGGCTTCGGTCACCGACGTGAATCCGGCCATCCTGTCGGCCCTGTCCCCGAACGCTGACGAGAACCACGACTTCTTCTCCGGCTCGGGCTCCTCCTACGTGATCGGCAAGGCCGTCAACACGGAAGATGAGGACTGGGAGTTCTAGTTCGTCCAAGTGATCGGAAATCTGCTCGGGATCAGCTGCGGAAGCGGCTGGTCCCGAGTTTTTTTGTGCTCTGAGCGGCCCGGTGACCGCCAAGCGTTTGAAGCATTAGGTCATGTAAGACTTGCGTAATTATGGTGATACTGATCACTTTTAGGCCATCCGGCTTTGCAGGTAGGCAAGCCTTACCTACTCTTACAGAAGCGCGCCTTCCCAACACTCAGGCCTGCACGGATGAAGGTCCCCCAAGAGTTTTTGTTCGCAGAAAGAAGTCCCCCAATGAACATCCCCAAGAAAGCGCTGGCCGGAATCGCCCTCGCGGCAACCGCAGCACTTGGCCTCAGCGCCTGCGGCTCCAACGCCGGCAGTGCCCCCGCTTCTTCCGGTTCCGCCTCCGGAGGCACAGTCTCCGGTGAAATCACCGTCTACAACGCCCAGCACGACACCCTGACCAAGGAATGGGTGGATGCCTTCACCAAGGAGACCGGCGTTAAGGTCACCATCCGACAGGGCTCGGACACGGAATTGTCCAACCAGATCGTCCAGGAAGGCCAGGCTTCCCCGGCTGACGTCTTCCTGACTGAGAACTCTCCGGCAATGGCGCAGGTAGAGAACGCAGGGCTTTTCGCCGACGTGGACAAGGCAACCCTTGACCAGGTTCCCGCTGAATTCCGTCCGTCCACCGGCAAGTGGACCGGCATCGCTGCCCGCTCCACCGTCCTGGTGTACGACAAGAACAAGATCAGCGACGACCAGCTGCCCAAGTCGATGCTCGATTTGGCCAAGCCGGAGTGGAAGGGCAAGTGGGCAGCGTCGCCGTCCGGCGCCGACTTCCAGGCTATTGTTGCCGCGCTGCTTGAGCTCAAGGGCGAAGCAGCAACCGAGGAATGGCTCAAGGGCATGAAGGAAAACTTCAAGGCCTACAAGGGCAACAGCACGGCCATGAAGGCAGTCAATGCCGGTGAAGTCGACGCCGCGCTGATCTACCACTATTACTACTACGGCGACCAAGCCAAGACCGGCGAAAACTCAAAGAACGTCACCCCGTACTTCTTCAAGAACCAGGACCCGGGAGCTTTCCTTTCCGTCTCCGGTGGCGGCGTCCTCAAGTCCGCCAAGAACGCGGCCGCTGCCCAGGCATTCCTGAAGTTCATCACCGGCAAGCAAGGCCAGGAAGTCCTGAAGAACGGCACGTCCTTCGAATACGCCATCGCCTCTCAGGTGGATGCCAACGCCAAGCTCGTCCCGATCAAGGACCTGCAGGCTCCCACCGTGGACCCGGCCAAGCTGAACTCCGCCAAGGTCACCGAGCTGATGACCAAGGCAGGGCTCCTCTAGTTCTGTGATCACCGACCTCCCGGCTTCCCGACCACAAGGAACGGAAAGCACGACGACGGCGGGCAAGGGCAAACGCCCTCGCCCGCCTTTCGGCGTTTCCACCGTGTCCATCCTGGCAGTGCTGATAGCCCTGTTTTCGCTTCTTCCGCTGGGCTACGTCGTCTACATGACCGTCGCGACCGGCTGGGACACCGCCGTCGAGCTCATCGTCCGCCCGCGCGTGGGTGAGCTGCTGCTCAACACGATCCTGCTGACCGTCATCACCATCCCGCTGTGCTTGCTGCTGGGGGTCGGTGGTGCGTGGCTGGTGGAGCGGACAACGCTCCGGGGGCGCCGCTGGTGGGCCGTTGCATTGGCTGCCCCGTTGGCTATCCCTGCATTCGTCAACAGCTACGCCTGGGTTTCGGCCGTGCCGTCCCTTGAGGGGCTGTGGTCCGGGGTGCTGATAGCGACCCTTTCCTACTTCCCGCTGGTGTACATACCCGCCGCTGCCACGCTTGGCCGCCTGGACCCGGCCATCGAGCAATCCGCCGCCTCCCTTGGGCTGGGCCCGTGGGCAGTGTTCTTCCGGGTGGTCGTGCCCCAGCTCCGCATTGCCATGACGGGCGGGGCCCTGCTCGTTGGACTGCACCTCCTGGCCGAGTACGGCGCCTTCGCCATGATCCGCTTCGACACCTTTACGACGGCGATCATGGTCCAGTTCCAGTCGACGTTCAACGGTGCCGCCGGCAACATGCTGGCCAGCGTCCTGGTGGTGCTCTGCCTGTTCCTGCTCCTTGCTGAAGTGAAGAGCCGCGGAACGGCGCGCTATGCACGCATCGGATCGGGTGCCCAAGGCAAGACCACGCAGCTGCCGCTGGGTGGTTACCAGCTGCCGGCCCAACTGAGCCTCTTGGCGCTCACTGCGCTGGCATTCGGTTTGCCGCTCTGGTTTGTCCTGAAGTGGGTGATGGCCGGAGGCGCCGAGGTCTGGGAGGCGGAGGAATTCCTTCCGGCACTTCTTCAGACCCTCCTGTACGGGGCTGTTGGAGCGGCTGTGACCACTGTGGTTGCCTTCCCCATGGCTTATCTGGCTGTCCGGCACCCCAGCTGGTTCAGCAAGCTGCTTGAACTCTCCAACTACGTCACCAGTTCCCTTCCGGGAATTGTCGTTGGCCTTGCCTTTGTGACCGTCAGCATCCGGGTGGTGCCAGGTGTCTACCAGACGGCAGGAGTCCTCGTTGCGGCCTACGTGTTGCTGTTCCTTCCCCGGGCGTTGGTCAACCTGCGCTCCGGCCTCGCGCAGGCTCCCAAGGAACTCGACGAAGCTGCGCAATCCCTGGGCAAGGCCCCCTTGGTGTCGTTCTTCAAGGTGACGCTGCGGCTCACGGCCCCGGCCGCGGCCGGGGGAGCGGCCCTGGTATTCCTGGCCATTGTCAATGAACTGACGGCCACGCTGCTCCTGGCGCCCAACGGTACACGGACCCTAGCCACCGAATTCTGGAGCAAAAGCAGCGAGATCGACTACACCGGGGCAGCTCCCTATGCCTTGCTGATGATCCTGCTCTCGGCTCCCATGACGTACCTGCTTTTCCAACAGTCCAAGAAAGTAGCCGGACAGTGACAGAACAAGCCCCTTCCCGACTTCCGTCGCCCCGGGTGGCACCCTCCGTGGCCCCGACCACGAACTCACACCTGGACATTTCCGAGGTCACCAAGAATTTCGGTTCCCAGGCTGTCCTTAAAGGAGTGAACCTCTCGGTCGCCCGCGGCGGGACCACCGCCATCGTTGGCCCGTCCGGCTCCGGTAAAACCACGTTGCTTCGGCTCATCGCGGGCTTCGAACATCCGAACACCGGTTCCATCAGCTTGAACGGCCTTCCCGTGGCGGGAGAAGGAGTCAAGGTCCCGGCGCATAAACGCCACGTCGGGTACGTTGCCCAGGACGGTGCACTGTTCCCGCACCTGACCGTTGGACAGAACGTCGCCTTCGGTTTGGATGCCGGCAAGCTCGACGGCGGCCGCCGGGCTGTGCGGGCCCGTGTGGAAGAACTGTTGGACATGGTCTCCTTGGACCCCGCCATGGCAAAGCGACGTCCGCATCAGCTCTCCGGCGGGCAACAGCAACGCGTCGCCTTGGCCCGTGCGCTGGCACGCGAACCGGAACTGATGCTCCTGGACGAGCCCTTCTCGGCCCTCGACGCAGGCCTGAGGGTGGCCACCCGCCGTGCCGTGGCGAAAGTTCTCAACGCCGCAGGGGTGACCACCATCCTGGTCACCCACGATCAGGCCGAGGCCTTGTCCTTCGCCGACCAAGTGGCCATCATGCGTGGCGGGCGGCTGGCCCAGATCGGCAACCCCTTCGTGGTGTACACCCGTCCGGCAGACCGGGCCACGGCAGAATTCCTGGGCGAAGCAGTCATTCTCGACGCTTGGATGGAGGGCTCCCTGGCGACGTGTTCCCTCGGTGGCATTGCCGTCCGGCGACCACCGGCCCAGGGGAAGGTCCAGCTCATGCTGCGCCCGGAACAAATCCGGATTGCCCCGGATGGCCCGATCCGTGGCGTTGTGGTCGATACCGACTACTTCGGCCCCGAAACAACGGTGCGAATCAAGCTGGGCGCTTACACGGCCCTGGATGGGGCCGGGCAGGGCCAAAGCCATCGCTACCCGGGCGGTGGCGAGATCATTACCATCCGGCACTGGAACGCGTCGATCACCAGGCCGGGCACGGAACTTTGCCTCCGTGTGGTGGGTGAAGGAGTGGCTTTCCCTGTAGGGGAGTAGCCAGCTCAGGTGCCACCTGCCGTGACACGCAGGTGGCCCGGCAAGGGAGGAGCCTGGGAACGGTAGCTATGCCCGGTGGGCGTCCGGACTTCCAAGGTATGGACGGAGTCGGTGTCGTTCCGGCCCGGCTCTGTTTTGCTGCTCCAACCCGGGTTTTCTTTAGTGTGGTTGCAGGCTTCGCAAAGTCCGGCGCCGTTGTCCAACGAGGTGGATCCGCCACGACGCCAGGGGACTATGTGGTCGATGTGCCGAATGGGCGCGTCGCAGTACGGTGTCCGGCACAGGTTGTCACGAACCTCTATGAAGCGGCGCATTCCCTGCGGAAAGAAGCGGGACCTCGAGTCCTCGGCGATGAGCTCCCCGGTGCCGGGGGCTGTGTAGAGGCGGCGAAGCCAAACATGGAAATCACTGTCGGGATCGCCGAGGGTCTTCGTTGTGGATACAAGGTCTCTGGCCCACTGGGCGGGGACAACCCCATAGCCGGTCAGCCGCGCCGGTTCGGAGTCGTTGGCCAGGAGGGTGCGGTCTGTCATCACCAGCTGCAGGTCAATCCCGGAATAGCCGGCGGATGAACCGGTGATCCGCTCAACCAGGGTGTCGGCCATAACTTGGCCCCGACCGCGTTGCTCACCACCAGGACGGGACCGGGCTGAGTCGGCGGCCCGCGTGAGTGCCGCGTAGGCTGCGACGCCTTGGGCTACCGGAAGCAGGGCGGTCAGGATGGTCATCGTGTCAGGTGCCGGCCGCAGACTCACGGTCCTCTCATTCGCGGCAGCCCGCTGGGTTACCGAACGCGGATCACGGCGATAGGCTGCGGCTTTAGCAGCGGCAATGATGGCCTTGTCCCCGGCGCCTTCGAAGGTTCCGGTATCCGGCGCGAGCTCTTCATCCACGGCCGCCCGATCCTCAACGGACAAGCAGGCGGTCTCCTTGACGAGTAGGGTGGCTCTCCACTCATTCAACAGTCCCGCATCCACGGCGGCCATGGTGTGTGGCATCTCCGTGACCAATGCCCGGGCCAAGCCAAGGAGTCGGGAGCCACGGTTTGGGGATTCCCGCCGGGCGAGCGCCACTTGCGCGCCTACACCCTTGCCACGCTCGGAAGCCGGGACTCCGGCCTCAGCCTGCTCAGCGCGTTGGGCAAGGTCGAAGGCCACAGTGATTTTGGCCTGAAGTCCCGAGATGGCCGACTTCATGTCTTCCAGTACCCGCAGTTGGTTGATCAGATCCCTGCTTATCGAGCTGGGAGTGGCTGAGCCTGGAACGGCGGGGAACTCCCGGTCAGACGGAACCGGCATCAGCGCGGCGCTGACTCCTGCACCCACTGGTCTCTCCGGCTTTCGTCCCATGTTCCTACTTTGACAGGAGGCACCGACATTATTAGCCGACGGGCTAACCCCGTAGCCGGGCAGCCTCACTTGCCAGCTCGGCTTCCAAGGCCTCAATGCTGGGCAGGCTCGCAACCAACTCCTCGGGCAACGAGTCGGCCAGGGAAGTCCGCCACTCCGCGATGCCCACAGGTGCGCTGAAGCCGCGTAAGGCGTACTCGGCCACGACGCTGTTTTTCTCCTTGCACAACAGCAACCCGATCGTGGGTTTGTCGTCAGGGTGTGCCATGAGGTCATCCACCGCTGCCATGTACATACCCAACTGGCCGAGGAAGCCGGGCTCGAACTTCACGGCCTTCAGCTCGATCACCATGTAGCAGCGCAGTTTCAGGTGGTAGAACAGCAAGTCGGCGAAGAACTCGTCGCCGGCAATCTCCAGCCGGACCTGCTCGCCCACAAAAGCAAAACCCTGGCCCAGTTCCAAAAGGAATTTCTCCACGTGCTTCACCAACTGCAGCTCCAGGTCCCGTTCGGTGTGACGGTCAGTCATGGATAGGAAGTCAAAGACATAGGGGTCCTTGGTTGCCTGCTGGGCGAGGTCCGAGTCCGCGGGGACCATGGTGGCCTTGAAGTTGGTGATCGCTTGCCCTGACCGCTCGTGCAGGCGGGTGGAGATCTGGTGCGTCAGCACGTTGCGCGACCAGCCATGCCGGGCAGCCGCCGCTGCGTACCAAAGCCGCGTTGCGGCGTCGTCGAGCTTTTCGAGCAAGGCGATCTGGTGGTACCAGGGCAATGTTGCAAGCGGCGCTTGCAACATTGGAAAGTCGGGCCATGCCTGGGCGAAGCTCTTCATGTAGCGCAGGTTCCTGGGGGAGAAGCCCTTGGCTTCAGGGAATCTGGTGCGGATGTCGGCGGACAAGCGGGTGACCACCTTTGCTCCCCAGCCTTGCTCGGATTCACGCTCGGCGAGCTGGCGTCCGATGCTCCAGTACGAGTTCAGCAACTCCGAGTTGGCAGCGGCCTGGGCGCGGGTCCTGCCCACCCGGATTTCCCGGGCCACGGTGTTGAGCAGTGTGGGGTACCAATCGGGCATGGAGGACGCAGCCGGCACGCCTGGAAACGAGGCCTCGGTTGCGAGCTCTTTGGACGGCATGTTGCTCCTGTCGATTGCTGGTGTCATCACGCTAAGACCGGGCACTGACAAAATAGACGGGTGAGTGAAGCTGGCGAATTCGTGGACTACACCCTGCAGATGGAATCGACGTGGGAGCGGGCAGAAGAGGCCAGTGCGCGTCTCGGCGAAGCCTTGAAAGTGTATGGCGCCTCCGTGGGGGCCGTTCGCGGGACAATCCGGGATGCGCTGAAGCGTTACAAGAACCTCGGCCATGACGAGATCACGGCGCTCAGCTCCGAATTGTGGGAACAGCCGGTCTTTGAGCGCCGTCTGGCCGCGGTGGTGTTGCTGCAGAGCAAAGTAGGTGTCCTCATTAACACAGACCTCACCCGGATCGAAGGCTTTATCAGGCAGTCCGGCACCAGGGAGCTGGTGAACCCGCTTGCCACTGATGTGGTGGGTCCGCTGCTGGCACGGCTGGAAGGCCGGGCAAGGGAACGCGCTGAACGCGTGCTGGAGCGCTGGGCTGAAGATCCCGACCCTGAGCTTCGGCGAGCAGCGGCATTGGCCTCAGGTGCTGCCACCCCTTGATAAGCATCAGAGACCGGCCTAGCGTTTCCCTACCGCGTGCCAGCGGAATTGAGAGGCAGGTCGATCCATGAAATCGCTGTGGTTGGACAGGGAGTCCCGCTTTGCATCCGATGCCGTCCCCGAAGAAAAGCACTTTGACACGATAGTTGTGGGTGCCGGGTTGACGGGCATGGTGGCGGCATTGTTGTTGTCCCGTTCCGGTCAGCGCGTGGTGGTCTTCGAGGCGCGCACCTTGGGGGCGGTGACCACCGGCAACACCACGGGCAAAGTGAGCCTCCTGCAAGGTGGGGCGTTGTCGGCCCTGCGCGGCCAATATCCGCTCAAAGTGGTCCGGGCCTATGTCGAAGCCAACAAGACGGGGCAGGCGTGGCTCACCCAGTACATGGAGCAGCAGGGCGTCCCCTTCCAGCGCCGGACCGCGGTCACCTTCGCCACCACGGACGACGGCGGCCAGCGGCTCCGGAAGGAAGCTGCCGTTTCGCGGGACGCGGGTTTGGATGTCCATTTCAGCCGCGATCCCGGATTGCCGTTCCCGGTTGTGGAGGCGCTGGAGCTGGAAGACCAGGCCCAGATCCACCCCATGGATGTCCTGGAGACCCTCGCCACTGATATCCGGGAACACGGTGGCCTGATCGTCGAAGGCGTGCAGGTCCGGAATGTGGGCTCAGAACTGCCCCTTGGGGTTTCCACCAGCCGGGGCACGTTTACGGCCGACACTGTTGTGGTGGCCACGGGAACGCCCATCCTTGACCGCGGCCTGTACTTCGCCAAGCTGGAACCCAACCGTTCCTACGCGGCCGCCCTTCGCATGCCAGGCCACATACCCCAAGGGATGTACCTGTCCATTGACGCGCCCACCCGGTCCCAGCGTACCTATCCCGCTCCTGACGGCGAGTTGCTGCTGGTTGGCGGATACGGCCACACTGCGGGCCGCGCGATGTCGCCGCAGTCGCATCTCGATGACCTGCTGGGATGGGCCAACCAGCACTACCCCGGCGCCGAGGTCACCCACAGGTGGTCGGCACAGGACTATCAGGCAACCAACCTCATGCCGTTCTTCGGCAAGCTGCCCCGGGGGCGCGGAAGGATCTTCTTCGGCACCGGCTACAACAAGTGGGGGATGAGCAACGGCGTCGCCGCAGCATTGTCCATCACCTCTGACATTCTGGGTGGCCAGTCCGACTGGGCCACCACCATCCATCACCGGGTGACGTCACCCCAAGGGGCCTTTCAAGCCGTGAGGCTCAACGCCAGTACCGCGAAACGAATGATCGAAGATAAGGCGAAAGTCAGGAAGAACCCCGAAATTACAGACGAGACGCATCCGCCCGAAGGGACCGGCGTCGTCGGGTTGTACAAAGGCGAACCCGCCGCGGTTTCCACCGTCGACGGCAAGGTCTGCATGGTCTCCGCCAGCTGTGCCCACTTGGGCGGCCTGCTGACCTGGAACGACGCCGAGAAATCATGGGACTGCCCGCTTCACGGTTCAAGGTTCACGCCCGAAGGGACATATCTTGAGGGGCCGGCAACCCATGACCTGGACAAGACGGTGGGCAAGAAAGCGAAGGACTAGCCAAGCCGGTCGACGCGGCGCTGGGCCTGGTCTGCGCTGCGTCGGAGTTGGGTTGCTGTCCTGACTGCGAGCTTCTTGCCGGACTCCGCGGAGTCCGCATCACGCGCAAGGCCAATGAGGTCGGCTTCCAGCGACGCCAGGCGTTTCTTCACCTCGGCAATTTCCGCCTCGACGTCCGCGCGGCGGCGAGCCAGTTCGTTAACGGCCTCCCAAGCCTCGGAAGCTTTCTTCTCGGCGTCCTGTGCCTCCCTGTCGGCGGCCTGGAATTCGTCCTGGGCCTGCTTCAAGGCAGCCTGACGTTTTGCCGCGCGGCGATCGGCCAGGGAAGTTGCTTGTTCCTTGGGTGCTTGTTCCTTCGGTTCCTTTTCCTTGTTTGCCGCTTCCTTGGCAGCAGCTGCTTTCTTCCGGACTGGCTCCGCGGCCGGCCCTGCTTCGGTCCCCGCCGCGCTGCCGGAGCCAGCGATGTCCTCCGCAGAGGCCGCTGCGACGGCGTCCGTCAGGTCTACGGACTCGAAGCCACTTCCGCTCAGCCCGCGCACCAGTCTCCCCGTGCCTACGGCCCGCGCGGCTCCGGCGTCGGCCATGGCTGCCCTGAGCGTTTGTTCCACGTCCGATGCCGCGGCCGCGCTCAGTGGCGCGCCCAATTCATCGGCAAGATCCTTTGCGGCGTGGACGGCGGACGTCAATTGCCCCTGCCGCTGCTGGCTGAGTTCGCGGAACGCCGCGGCATCCGATTCTTCCTGGGCGGCGCGCAGGGATGCGCCGAAACGCACGACGCCGTCAATCACCTCCGGCCTGTGGGCCGCCAGCATGTTGATGGCCCAGGCGCCGGCGGCCGGCTTGGGCAGGCGGCCAATCTCTTGTGCGAGTTCCTTGTTACCGTCTTCTTTGGCCGCGCGCACCAACGACGTTCGTGCGGAGGTGAAGTCGCGAGGCAGCACGGCGTACAGCTCCTGGGCGGCCTCATGGAGATCCATGGATCCATCCTAGGGTTCCGTTACTGCTGTTGCCGTGAGCGAATCTTCGAAGCGCCCGGGCTTAGGGTAGCCTAAGTCGAGTGGACCAGATCATGAGTTTGCCCTTCGGCGTCGCCTTGGCAGCGCTGTTCGCCATCGTCATGATCCGTGTCAATGTCACGTACTGGATTGGTCGTGGGGCGGTTGCCGGCTTTTCCCATACCCGTTTCGGCGCATCGCTGGAGCGGCCCAAAGCGGCCCGCGCCCAAGCCCTCATACAGCGATGGGGACCCTACGCCGTCGTTCTTTCTTTCCTGACCATCGGCCTGCAGACGGCCATCAACCTGGCCGCCGGAGTGGCGCGCATGCCACTGAGGCGTTACCTGCCGGCCGCCATAGCGGGATCGGTGATCTGGGCTTTCCTCTATGCGACCATTGGGCTCGCAGCGCTTGAGGCATGGCTGGCTGTCGCCGCAACATCGCCGCTTGGAGCGGCCATCGGCTTGGTTGTGGTGGCTGCCGCGGTTGTCTGGGTAGTTGTGATCCGCAGGCGTCGGGCGGCACGCAAATCAGCGGATACAGTGGTCTGAGTTCTACTGCTGGATCGGCGAAAGGCTCGGATTGACTACTGCATTACCGGAACTGGCGGACGGTGATTTCTACTACGAATCATTGGGTGATGGCCGTTTCCGCTCGACGATCCACGCCCAAGGCGCCTGGAATCCGCACGAACAACACATGGCACCGGCCTCGGGCATCCTCGCCGATGCCCTGGTTCGGTATGAGCCCAGGGACGATGTCCGTCTTGCCCGGATCAGCTATGAAATCCTGGGCCTCATCCCCGGTGGCGAGTTTCAGGTCACCACCTCGACGCTGAGGCCGGGAAAGACCATCGAACTGATTCAGGCTGAACTTTCAGCAGCCGGTCGCGTGGCCATTCGGGCTGCGGCCTGGCGGATGATCACCAGCGATACCAGCGCGGTTGCGGCGGTGGAGGACGAACCCCTGCCTGCCCCGGACGAATGCAAGCCCTGGGATGGTGCCAGTGTTTGGCCAGGCGGGTATATCCGGTCCCTGGAGATGCGTCTTGCCGAGGGGCACCGACCCGGTTCGGGAAAGGTCTGGATCCGGACGTCCCATCCGCTGACGGACCAGGCGGACAGCACGGACCTGGCCAGGCTGATGGGCCTCGTGGATACTGCCAACGGTATTGCGGCACGTGTTCCGCCTGGCGAAGACAGCTACATCTTCCCGAACGTTGACCTGCAGATCCACATGTATCGCTCGCCCTCCGGCGAATGGCTGGGCCTGGACAACAAGGTCTCGTTTGGCGCCGATGGAATCGGGTTGACCTCCACGGTCCTTCATGACGTCCACGGGCCCTTCGGCAGGGCCGAGCAGATCCTGACGCTGAGGAAAAGCTGATGCAGGCAGCCGCCGAAACCCGCAAGCAGCTCACGGTTTACCGGCAACAGGAATCCCTCGGAGCTGCCGGCGACCTCGATTTTGCCCTGGAACTGTTGAAGCGTGCCCGCGGTGGCCAGCTGGGCCCTTCCCTTCGCTTGTACCGTCCCGAACCCACGGTCGCGTTCGGCCAGCGGGACGCCAACCTGCCGGGATTCGCCGCTGCGGAAACAGCCTGCCGGGAGCTGGGCTTCGAACCACTCATACGCAAGGCAGGCGGCCGTGCTGCCGCGTATCACCAAGGCAGCCTGGTGATAGACCACATCGAGCCGCATCCGGACGCCATTGTCCGTGCAAAGGCGCGCTTCGCGGAGTTCGGGGAGCTGCTGGCCAGTGCCCTTCGCAGCGTTGGCGTCCATGCCGCCGTCGGCGAGATCCCGGGGGAGTACTGCCCGGGTGAGTTCAGCGTGCACGGCGAGGACCCTGATTTTCCCGCCCACCGGATCAAGCTCATCGGCACCGCCCAGCGGGTGGTCTCCGGCGGCTGGTTGTTCAGTTCGGTGATCGTGGTGGAAAACTCCGGGCCCATCCGGGACGTGCTCACAGCCAGTTACGGCGCACTCGGCCTGGAGTGGGACCCGGCAACTGCCGGCGCTGCCAATGATCTGGTGCCGCATCTGGATGTCACCACCGTGGAGGCCGCCGTCGTCGAGGCTTACCGCGGTTATGCGGACGTGGTCGACGGCGACTTCCGCAGTCTTGCGGGTTGACCGCCTCAGCTTCGTTGAGCCTGTTGCACGCCGGGTTTAGGCTGGGGTGATCAGTTACCCAATCACGCGAATCGCGGTGTAGCGATGGGCCGGAAACAGCATCCCATAGAGGATTCCGACGCGGAACTGAGCGTCGGTACACCCAAACGGTCCGCTGGTGGTTTGCCGAGCTTGACTGAGACACTGCCGCACGCCATGTCGTCCATGGGGCCGGTGAGGGCCTGGAAGACACTCCGGGCTGTCAACCAAAAAGACGGCTTTGACTGCATGAGCTGTGCGTGGCCCGATCCACCCGAACGCAAACGCGCTGAATTTTGTGAGAATGGCGCCAAAGCCATCGGCTGGGAGGCGGAGCCGCTCAGGATCCCTGCCGCTTTCTGGGCGGAAAATACCTTGGCTTCGTTGGCGCACCGGCCGGAGTATTGGCTCGGCCAGCAGGGCCGTCTGGTGGAACCGGTGTACAAAGCTGCAGGCGCGGACCGGTATGTGCCCATTGGCTGGGACGAGGCGTTCGGAATCATCGCACAGGAGTTGAACGCCCTTGAGTCGCCGGACCAGGCTACGTTCTATACGAGCGGGCGGACCAGCAACGAGGCCGCCTTCCTCTACCAACTGTTCGTACGGGCATTCGGGACGAACAACCTTCCCGACTGCTCAAATATGTGCCACGAGTCCACTGGCGTTGCCATGGGCGAGACGATCGGTGTAGGCAAATCAGCGATTACGTACAAGGATTTCGCGGCATCGGACTTGATCATCATCATGGGACAGAACCCGGGCACCTGCCATCCACGGATGCTGACCGCGTTGGAAGAGGCCAAACAGGCGGGCGCGAAGATCGTGGCCGTGAATCCCCTGCCGGAAGCGGGCCTGATCAATTTCCGGAACCCCCAGCGTCCCCGGGGCCTGGTTGGAAAGGGCACGGACCTGGCGGACCAGTTCCTGCAGATCCGCTTGGCCGGCGACATGGCGTTGTTGCAAGCAGTATCCAAGCGGGTCCTTGATGCTGAAAGCGCGGCGCCCGGGACAGTCCTGGACAGGGCCTTCATCGATACCCAATGCCAGGGTTTCGTGGGTTTTGCCGCGCACCTGGCAACACTGGGCGAAAGCGAAGTCCTTGCCGCGACAGGGCTGAGCAGTGACGAAATCGATGAACTCGCTGGAAGCTACCTCCACGCCGGAAAAGTCATCATCACCTGGGCCATGGGGCTGACCCAGCATAAGAAGGCCGTGTCCACCATCAAAGAGATCATTAACCTCCTGCTGCTGCGCGGTAACATCGGCAAGCCGGGAGCCGGTCCGTCTCCCATCAGGGGCCACAGCAATGTCCAGGGCGACCGGACCATGGGCATTTGGGAAAAGATGCCACCACGGTTCCTTGCCGCCCTGCGGGATGAGTTCGGCTTCGATCCGCCCCGGAATCCCGGCGTTGACGCAGTGGACAGCATCCGCGGTATGCGGGACGGCAGGATCAAAGTGTTGGTGGCGCTCGGTGGCAACCTCGTCCACGCGATTTCGGACACCGCAGTGGCGGAGGAAGCCGTCAGGCGGACGCGCTTGTCCGTGCAGATCTCCACCAAGCTGAACCGGTCACATGTGGTGGTTGGTGAGCAGGCGCTGATCCTGCCCGCTTTGGGACGCACGGAGATAGACCGGCAGGGTGGGGTTGCACAGTTCGTCACTGTGGAGGACACGGTCTGCGCGGTGCACAGCTCCGCCGGTACGTTGGAGCCGATCGCTGCCGGCGTGATGTCCGAGGTCGCCATTGTTACCCGTTTGGCTGAAGCGGTCCTTGGCGCCAAGGTGCCGGTTGATTGGTCGGGTTTGCGGTCCGACTACGACGCCATCCGCGACCATATCGCGCACGTTGTGCCAGGTTTTGACGGCTTCAATGACCGTATTCGCCAGAAAGATGGCTTTGTTCTGCCGCACGGACCCAGGGACAGCCGGACGTTCCCGACCCCCTCCGGAAAGGCCATGTTCACGGTCAATGATCTGGAGACCATCGAGCTGCCGAAAGGGCGGCTGATTTTGCAGACCATCCGGTCCCATGACCAGTTCAACACCACGATGTATTCGTTGAACGACCGCTACAGGGGTATCAGGAAGGGGCGCATGGTTCTGTTCGTCAATCCCCAGGACCTTGGGGAGTTGGGTCATGAGGACGGTTCCTACGTGGACGTTCACAGCGAGGCCGACGACGGCGTGGACCGGGTTCTCCGTCAACTGCGGGTGGTTGCGTACCCGACCGCCAGGGGCTGCGCGGCTGCGTACTACCCCGAAGCGAACGTTCTCGTCCCGCTGGACTCGACAGCAGACGAAAGCAACACACCTGCTTCGAAGTCGGTGATTATTCGCCTTGAGCCGGCCGCCGCCCCGGAGTTCGAGGGGGCGGCCGGCAAGGAGGGTTGAGGCGCAGTGTCAGTGGCCGCGAGCTATCCATTCATCCAGATGCGGTTTCTCCGCGCCGATGGTGGTGGTGTCGCCATGGCCCGTGCGGACAACGGTCTCTTCGGGCAGTGTCAGGAGTTTGGTCCTGATGGACTCGATGATGGTGGGGAAGTCGCTGTAGGAACGCCCTGTTGCACCTGGTCCGCCCTGGAAAAGGGTGTCTCCGCTGAAGAGCGTGCCTTCGCTGGGCAGGTGGAAGGACACCGAGCCGGGTGAATGACCGGGCGTGTGGATTGCCGTGAGCTGTGTACCGGCCACAGTGAACTCCTGGCCGTCCGTGATGGCAGCGTCAGGGTTCTGCCCGGGGAACACCGTTTCCCACAGCATCCAGTCGTCCTGGTGCAGGTGGATGGGTGCTTTGACCAGGTCGCGGAATTCGCCTGCCGAGCTGATGTGGTCGTCGTGTCCGTGCGTGAGCAGGATTGCTGTGACCGTGCGGCCGTTCACGGCGTCCAAGATCGCGGCAGGGTTGTGGGCGGGGTCTATGACGATGCATTCGGAGTCGTCGCCGATGATCCAGACGTTGTTGTCCACGTCCCAGGTGCCACCGTCCACGGAGAAGGTTCCGGAAGTGACGACGTTGCTGATGCTGAGGCTATCGGTGCTCACAGTTCAACCACCGATCGCAGGACGGCGCCGTGGTGCATTTTGTCGAAGGCCTCTTCCACCTGGTCGATGGTGATGCGTTCGGTGACGAAGGCATCCAGGTCCAGCTTGCCTTGTTTGTAGAGGTCCACCAGCATGGGGAAATCGCGGGACGGCAGGCAGTCGCCGTACCAGGAGGATTTGAGGGACCCGCCGCGGCCGAAAACGTCCAGCAAGGGCAGTTCGAGGGTCATCTCCGGCGTGGGAACGCCGACAAGGACGACGGTGCCGGCCAGGTCGCGTGCGTAGAAGGCCTGCTTGTAGGTTTCGGGACGTCCGACGGCGTCGATCACCACATCTGCGCCGAAGCCGCCGGTGAGAGCACGGATTTCCTCGACGGGGTCCCCTGCGGAGGAATCAACGGTATGCGTGGCGCCCAGGTCCTTGGCGCGTTCGAGCTTCTTGGCGTCGATGTCCACGGCGATGATGGTGGTGGCGCCGGCGAGCGCGGCGCCGGCGATGGCTGCGACACCCACGCCACCGCAACCGATGACGGCGACTGAATCGCCGCGTTTGACTCCGCCGGTGTTCAGGGCTGCGCCGAGCCCTGCCATGACACCGCAGCCGAGCAGTCCAACGGCGGCAGCGTCGGCGTCGGGGTCTACTTTGGTGCACTGGCCCGCGGCGACCAAGGTCTTTTCGATGAAGGCTCCGATGCCCAGCGCCGGGGAGAGTTCGGTGCCGTCTTCGAGGGTCATCTTCTGGGTGGCGTTATGGGTGTTGAAACAGTACTGGGCCTGACCGCGCTTGCAGGCGCGGCAGTTGCCGCAGACGGCACGCCAGTTCAGGACAACGCGGTCACCGGGGGCTACCTCCGTGACGTCAGGGCCGACCGCGCTGACCACGCCGGTTGCTTCGTGGCCCAGCAGGAAGGGGAAGTCGTCGCTGATGCCGCCGAGCTTGTAGTGCAGATCGGTGTGGCAGACGCCGCTTGTGAGGATGTCCACCAGGGCTTCGCCGGGGCCGGGTTCGGGCACAAGGATGGTTTCGAGGGTTGCGGGTGCGCCTTTGGAGCGGACGACGACGCCTTTGACTGCGTGGACCATTGGAGTGGTTCCCTTCGGGCTCGCGGAGGGCGGGCCCGGTTAATGCAGCAGGGCCCGCTACGGATTCCCATTCTGTCTATCACAGGTGGCAGACAGTGTGCGGATTGTTCCGAGCGGGCCCAGCGGCCGTATGCGGATGGACCTAGGCGGCGAGGCGGCTTTCCACCTCGGACGCCGAGGGGTTGGTCGCGGCAGTTCCGTCCGGGAAGAGGACGGTGGGTACCGTGCGGTTGCCTCCGTTGAGCTGCTCGACGAGTTCGGCCGTGCCATCTACTTCTTCGATGTTGATCTCGGTGTAGCCGATGCCCTTGGCGTCCAGCTGCTTCTTCAAGCGGTTGCAGTAGCCGCACCAGGTGGTCGAGAACATGGTGATGGTGCCGGAGTCGGGAGTGAAATCCACAGAGCTCTCCTCAGTATTTGTCGTTTGCACGGAGTGGTTCGTTCGTAACAACGGTAACCCGGTGCCGAATAATTCCCGTCCGGCGACGAAGACGGGTTGCCTCACACGCCCACGCTGGTGCGTTTTCCCGGGAAAGGGCAGACTGTTGCCATGTGTGGACGTTACGTAATGGCCCGTGCGGTGGGAGACCTGCTCGCCGATTTTGATGCCGAACTTGAGAACGAGATCGCCCTGGAGAAGTCCTGGAATGTTGCCCCGACGGACGCGGTTCCGATCGTTTTGGAGCGGTTGGTCGATGACAACGTCAAGAGGCAGCTCCATGTAGCCAAGTGGGGGCTGGTGCCTTCCTGGGCAAAGGATCCCAAGGGCGGGGCGCGGCTCATCAATGCCCGCAGTGAGACCCTTCTGGAAAAGCCTTCCTTCAAGAAGGCTGCTGTGGCCCGCCGGTGTGCGGTGCCGGCTGACGGCTACTACGAGTGGAAGAAGGGCGAGGGAAAGAACAAGCAGCCCTATTATGTTCATCCGGGCGACGCGCACGGTCTGGTGTTTGCCGGTTTGTATGAGTGGTGGCGGGACCAGGCGGCACCGGCGGACGATCCGGGCCGCTGGCTGCTGTCGATGTCCATCCTCACCGCAGACACTCCGACGGCGGACTCGGCCCGAACACGGCGCAGCGCCTCCGTGTTCGACGAACTCACTGCGCTCCATGACCGTGTTCCGTTGCCGATGAGCACAGAGACAATGGAGGCATGGCTGGATCCGCGGGAGAAGGACGCCGCAGGGCTGGTGGACATGGTCCGTTCGAGGGCGCACGATGCTGCTGCTGACTGGACGCTGGACCCGGTGGGGACCGCCGTCGGAAATGTCCGCAACAACTCACCGGAACTTATCGAACCGGTGGAAGGACTCTTCTGAGAGTCAGAGTGCTTCGTTCACCGGCACGCCGGACTGGAATTCCCGGCCGTCAGCTTCGCTGAAGGCGGTCATGACGTGGCCTTTGCTGAGTCCGTGGATGGCGGACATGGGGAAGTTCCCGGTGATGACGTTGCCGGAATGCTCCACGCCTTTGATGTCGTAGTTTTCCTCCGCGCTGAGCGAGTGGTTGAAGGAATAGAACGAAATCGCTTCGCCGTTCATGAACTCGATGCCGAGCCGGCGCTGTGAGGAGTAGTCTTCGCTGGCAGCAACAAGGCCCACGACGTAAGCGCCGGAGCCTGGTATGTTGCCGTCAATTTCGAATCGGGCCACGAGGTGGTCGTCCGCGGCGGAGATGTTGACCTGCTTCAGGAGTGCGTCATTGGTGCTCATGCCACAATCCTGCTCTGCGGACCGGCTGCCGTCCACCCCTCCGGGTCATCCGGGGCCGCTCACCCTTCCAGGAGCAGTTGGATGTTTTTGGCGACAGCTGCCTTGTCGACGCCTTTGCCCTTGCGTGCGGTGAGCAGGTGCAAGGCCAGGCCGTCGCTGTAATCGGATACCGCTTCGGCGCGGGCCCGGGGATCGGATAATCCCAGGCGTTCGAGCAGCTGCGCCAAAGCGGAGACCAGCCGCTCATGACCGGCGGCCACTGTTTCGGGCTGGTCGAGGGCGAAGACGAATCGCGCCCTGGTGAGCGGGGCGTTCGTATCGGTGAGTCCCATGACCGCAGCGGCGAGCTGCTCCGCCAAGGCCGTCGTCGTCGTCGGAAGCTCCCTCTGGTCACCTTGCAGCAGGAGGCTGTCCAGTTCTTCAACGCGGTCGACGGCGGCACCCACCAGGGCGGCGCGGTTGCGGAAGTAGTTCGACGTGGTTCCGAGGGCGACGCCGGCCCGGGCATCGACGGCACGGTGGGTCAGTCCTTTGAGGCCCTGCTCGGCGACGACGGCGAGCGCGGCGTCGGCTAGCTGGGTTCGTCGGTCGGCCATGGCCAAAGTCTAGCTTCACTCCCTGTTGTTACTACAAATGTAGTAGTACAGTGTGGGCATGAAAAAGGTGAACATCATCGGTGGGGGCATTGCCGGCCTGGCGCTCGCAGCAAGACTGGACCCGGGCGCGTTCGACGTCACGGTGTACGAACAAAGGCCCCAGCTGCCAACCGTGGGGACAACACTGGCCATGTGGCCCGGAGCCCAGGATGCCTTGTCGAAAATCGGAATCCTCGGTCCTGTGCGGAGCCGGGGATCCGTCATCACAGCCGGAGCCCTGCGCAGCCCCCAAGGAGAAGCGGTGCTGTCCATGGAAGGGGGAGGGCTGGTGGGCATATCCCGGCCCGAGCTGCTGAGGCTGTTGAACACGGCGGTGCCGTCATCGGTAAGCCGCGTGGTGGGCAGGGTTGACAGTGTTCCGGGTGGAGCGTGGCTGACCGTGGGTGCGGACGGGGTCAACAGTGTGGTCCGGCGAAGCCATTGGGGCCAACGGAGCGCCGCCAGGCCAACCCCGTACCTGGCCGTCAGGGGAGTGGTCCCAAGCACGCCCCAGGCCGGTGATGTCGGCGAGTACTGGGGCAGGGGAGAGATCTTCGGCCTGGCACCAGCGGTAGGCGGAACCAACTGGTATGCCTCCTACCGGTCGGATCTTGGGCCGGACAAGGTGGATGTCCTCGAAGCCCTGGACGTTACCCGGCGCCGCTATGCCGGATACTCGGAGGCCGTAAAGGCTGTTCTTGCCCAGGCGTCACCGGAAACCTCCCTGGCCCAGCGCATCTGGACAACCCCGCCATTGGCCCGCTACTCCCGGGGCAACGTGGTGTTGGTGGGGGATGCTGCCCACGCCATGACACCAAACCTGGGCAGGGGCGCCTGCGAAGCGCTCATCGATGCCGTGACGTTAGGGGACCTGCTCAACGAACAACCCCTGGATTCCGCGCTCGCCGCCTATGGCGGGAAGCGCGTCCTCCGCACCCAGCAGCTAAGGCTCGCCTCGGCCCTTATGGGAAGAGTCGCGCTGGCGAAAGGAATGCAACCGTGGCGTGATGGCCTGCTGAGGCGGGCTGGAAAGCGTGTCTCCAAGGCTTCTGCACAGGCGGGAACTTCGAAGTAGGTTTTGCCCGTACGTCGGCGTAAACTGGAATTATTCGAACATACTTTCGAATCAAACCGGGCCGGCGTAACGAGGTGTGAAATGGGGCTGTTCAGCGAGTCCGTCGGAGTGATCTGCACGGAAACAGGCCAGCCACAGGAAGTTCAATGGAAAGGCACGGATTACACCGTCACCAACGAGCCCGTCCGTTGGTTCGAACGCCGCCAATGGTGGGTCGAAGAAAACCGTGCACCCATCGGCGCCGGCGCAGGCCTGGTCGACCACGAGATCTGGCGGGTCCAGCTTCAACCACAACAGAGCGGCCAAGCCATCACACTGGACCTGGTTCGGCACCTCGGCAGCGGCCGTTGGAGACTGCTCCGCATCCACGACGCCGCCCCGGCCCGATCCGTCGAACCAGACGAAGCAGCGTGAACCTTGAGCTTTACCCACCTGCACGTCTCAACCGCCTTCAGCGCGCACTACGGCGTCTCCTGGCCCGACGAACTAGCCCAAACAGCCGCAGCCGACGGAGCAACAGCGCTCGCCTGCACAGACAGGGACGGCCTCTACGGCACCGTCAAACACCTCAAAGCCTGCATGGACGCAGGCATCGACCCCATCGTCGGCGTTGACCTGGCAGTCTTCGACGACGACGGCGACCACCGCACCCAGGTCGCGGGCCGCGTCGTCGTACTGGCCCACGGCCATAACAACGGTGCCGGATACCGGGCACTGTGCCGCTTGGTATCGGATGCCCACGCACGCACCTCGGGAAAAGCCGGAGGAGCAGTCCCCGTAGCAGTGACCAGGGGAGAGCTTGCCTCCAGGACCCTGGACCCCACAACCCTCAAGCCCGTCCTCACGGTCATGATCGGACCGGACTCCGATGTCGGAAGGGCCATGGGCGGACGAAAATACCTGAGGCCCAGAACCCTCTTCAAACAATGGATCGACGCCATGCCACCAGGCACCATCGTCGCCGAAACCGTATCCCACCTCAGCGCACCGGGCGAACCCCTCAGCACAGCCCATGCCGTCCGCATGCTCAAACTCGCCCTCGAATACAACGTCCCGGCCATCCTCAGCAACGCCGTGCGCTATTGCGCCCAGGACGGGGCAGCAACCGCCGACGTCCTGGACTCAGCACGCACCCTGAAATCCCTCCCCGAGCTCTCCGCCGCACCCATGCTCCAACCCACCGGGCAAGGCTGGCTGAAAAACCGCCACCACATGCTCCAGCTCGGCAAAGAAATCATGAACGCAGCGGGCCTGGGACAAGCCGGCCTGAACAAACTGCTCGCGAACACTGAAGCGCTCGCCGACAAATGCCGTATTGACCCCGTTCCGGACATGGGATGGAAACAACCCGTCGTGCCCGAGGCCTCCATCATTGGCATCGACAACCACCCCATGGTGGAACTGACCCAACGCTGCGAAGCAGGAATCACCAGACGTTTCCCCGGCATCAGTGCAGAAGCGGAGAACCGGGTGCGCTCGCGGTTGGAGCACGAACTAGGGATCATCGGCAGGCTCGGCTTCGGATCCTATTTCCTTACCGTGGCAGAGGTTTCCAAGATGATCCTGGACATGGGCGTCAGGGTTGCCGCACGTGGCTCAGGGGCCTCCAGCCTGGTCAATTACCTGATCGACATCAGCCAGGTTGATCCCATCCGCCACGACCTCATTTTTGAACGGTTTCTGTCCGGACGCCGGTCAACACTTCCTGACATTGACATCGACGTCGAGAGCGCGGAACGCCACAACGTGTACCGGAAGATTTTTGATCGGTTCGGGTCTGAACGGGTGACCCTCATGAGCATGCAGAACGGGTACAGGGCACGTGGTGCTGTCAGGGATGCCGGTATGGCGTTGGGGATGGATGAGGGCGAAGTCAGCGATATCGCCAAGCAGCTCTGGAGATTCTCCGCAAGGAAATTCCGCGAAGCGCTGGTGGAAAAGCCTGAGCTTCGTGACTTTGCCGGCCGGGTGGAACGCGGAGGAATGGAGGAGAACCAGCAACTCGACCTCCTGGTGGACCTGACTGAAAGGCTGGACCGGCTGCCCCGGCACATTTCCATGCACCCTTGCGGCGTCATCCTGGGAGATGCCACCCTCCTTGACCGGACCCCTGTCCAGCCCAGCGGCCTTGGCTTGCCCATGAGCCAGTTCGACAAACACGACATGGATCCCATGGGCATGCTCAAACTGGATGTCCTGGGTGTACGGATGCAAAGCGCAATGGCCTTCGCCGTAAGGGAGGTAATCCGGCTGCATCCTTCCAAAGCCGAAGTGGTTGCTGCTGGAAGGCACCCGGCAGGACCGGAAGGCTCAGGGCCGGACTTCATTGACGAGGACGGGAGGATTGAGCTCAACGCCGTTCCTTTCGACGACGAGCCAACGTTTGAACTGATCCGGAGCACCCACACACTGGGGTGTTTCCAGATCGAGTCGCCGGGTCAACGGGAACTCATCGGGAAGATGGCCCCGCGTGAATTCAACGACCTCATCATTGATATTTCTTTGTTCCGGCCCGGGCCCATGAAGTCGGATATGGTGCGTCCCTTCCTGGAGCACAGGCACGGTTTTGCACCTGAGGTGTACCCGCATCAGGACCTCAAACCAGTTTTGGAAGAAACCCATGGTGTGACGGTGTTCCATGAGCAGATCCTGAAGACCTTCGATGTCATGACCGGGTGCGGACTGGCAAGGGCTGATGAATTCCGGCGGGCACTCGGTGATGAAGTCCGTGAACCCGAGGTGGAGAAGTACTTCCGTAGGGAAGCGATCAGGAACTACACCCCTGAAGTGGTGGACAAGGTCTGGGGCACGCTCAAGGCCTTTGGCAGCTTTGGGTTCTGCAAGGCACACGGGGCTGCCTTTGCTGTTCCTACCTACCAGTCGGCCTGGCTGAAAGCCCATCACCCCGAAGCCTTCCTGGCGGGCCTGTGGGAGCATGATCCCGGGATGTACCCCAAGCGGCTATTGGTGGCTGAAGCCCGCAGGCTCGGTATTCCCATCCTGCCGCTGGACATCAACCGGAGCCAGGCTGAGTACAGGGTTGAGAAAATCGTGGAAGGCCCTGACCATGGCAAACTCGGCATCCGGTTGAGCCTGTCGGGTATTTACGGGCTCTCAAAGGCTGAGCTGAAGAGGATCGTTGCCGGGCAGCCCTTCGATTCTTTGGCCGATCTGAGGACCCGGGCCAGGGTGAGCAAGCCAAACATCAAGAGACTGGCCCAACTCGGCGCCTTCGATGCCCTGCACAAAGACTCCGGTGGAAAGGCGAACCGTGCTGACCTTGTCCAGCATCTCCAAGCCATGCAGAACAATCCCTCAAAAAAACCGAACGGTGTCATCGAAGGGCAGTTGTCGTTTGCACTGGGGGATGTCGAGCTGAAGAACCTCGCCCCGGAACTTCCTCCCACCACAATGATTGAAAATGTCAGGGCAGAGCTTGACCTCATGGCCGTGGATGTCAGCGAACACTTGATGGAAAGCCACCGGCCCCTCCTGGCGAAATTGGGAGTGACGACGGCCGACCAACTCCTTGGCTTGCGCAACGGAACGGAGGTCTTGGTGGCCGGGGTGCGCGTTGCCACCCAAACCCCTCCCATGCGCGGTGGGCGGCGGGTGGTCTTCATCAGTATCGATGACGGCACTGGATGTGTGGATTCGGTTTTCTTCCACGAAGCCCAGGAAGAATCGGGACCGTTGCTGTTCGGCACTCGCTTGCTGCTGATCCGGGGAACCACCAGGAGGACAGGTCCCAGGGGAATCAGCCTGAGCGCGAGCAAGGCCTGGGACCTTGGCCGGCCCGAATCGCTTCCTTATCCGGAAATCATCAGCGGCGGTGAAGTGCCGACGGACGAATACACGATTCCCGGCCCCCTCCACGGCATTTCACGGAACCTTGCCATTACCGGGCTGGGAAGCTGAACACCCTGAATCCCGGCCCGGCGTGCTGCTTTGGCCGCCCTCGCCGGAGCGGATACGATTGACGGTGGCTGGCTGTGGTCCCCGTACGCCACAAGCTATGAAGCCTTAACTATGAATAGGAGACACCCGTGTCAGATGCCCAACAGATCACCCTCATCGTCGATGGCGAAGAGACAAAGGTGACGGAAGGGACTACCGGCGCGGAACTCTTCTTCGAGCGCCGCGACGTCGTTGTAGCCCGTGTCAACGGCGAACTCAAGGACCTCGACCAGGTCCTCCCCGCCGACGCCGACGTCGAAGGTGTCACCATCGAATCTCCCGATGGCCTCAACGTCCTCCGTCACTCCACCGCGCACGTCATGGCCCAGGCCGTGCAGCAACTGCGCCCTGATGCCAAGCTTGGCATCGGCCCGTACATCACTGACGGCTTCTATTTCGATTTCGATGTCTCCGAGCCCTTCACTCCGGAAGACCTGCGCCAGCTGGAAAAGATGATGCAGAAGATCATCAACCAGAACCAGAAGTTCGTCCGCCGCGTGGTCACCGAAGACGAAGCGCGCGAAGCCATGGCCGGCGAACCCTACAAGCTCGAACTGCTCGGCAAGAAGAACGACGCCTCCGACGCCGCTGAAGGCGTCAACGTCGAAGTCGGCGCCGGTGACATCACCATCTACGACAACGTGGACAGGAAGAGCGGCGAAAGCGTTTGGTGCGATCTGTGCCGCGGTCCGCACCTTCCGAACACCAAGATCATCGCCAACGCTTTTGCGCTGACGCGTTCTTCGGCCGCCTACTGGCTGGGCAACCAGAACAACCAGCAATTGCAGCGTATCTACGGAACCGCGTGGCCTACCAAGGAAGCGCTGAAGGCCTACCAGGAGCGCATCGCCGAAGCTGAGCGCCGCGACCACCGCAAGCTCGGTGTCGAGTTGGATCTGTTCTCCTTCCCGGATGAACTGGGCTCAGGCCTCCCGGTGTTCCACCCCAAGGGCGGGATCATCCGCAAGGCGATGGAGGACTACTCCCGCCAACGCCACGTGGACGCCGGCTACGAATTTGTCTACACACCCCACATCACCAAGGGTCACCTGTACGAGGTCTCAGGCCACCTGGACTGGTACAAGGACGGCATGTTCCCCGCCATGCAGGTGGACGCCGAATTCAACGAGGACGGCACGGTGCGCAAGCCGGCCCAGGACTACTACCTGAAGCCGATGAACTGCCCCATGCACAACCTGATCTTCCGCTCTCGCGGCCGGTCATACCGTGAACTTCCGTTGCGCCTGTTCGAGTTCGGTTCGGTGTACCGGTACGAGAAGTCCGGCGTTGTGCATGGACTGACACGTGTTCGCGGCATGACACAGGACGATGCCCACATCTACTGCACCCGCGAGCAGATGAAGGACGAGCTCACTACCACGCTGAACTTCGTCCTCGGCCTGCTCAAGGACTACGGCCTGGACGATTTCTACCTGGAACTGTCCACCAAGAACGAAGAGAAGTTCGTTGGTGACGACGCCGCCTGGGAAGAAGCCACCCGTACTCTTTCCGAGGTTGCAGCCGCTTCCGGGCTGGAACTCGTGCCGGATCCGGGTGGAGCCGCGTTCTACGGCCCGAAGATTTCGGTTCAGGCGAAGGACGCGCTGGGCCGGACCTGGCAAATGTCCACCATCCAGCTGGACTTCAATCTTCCCGAACGCTTCGAACTGGAATACCAGGCGGCCGACGGAACGCGCCAGCGTCCCGTCATGATCCACCGGGCGCTCTTCGGTTCTGTTGAACGCTTCATGGGTGTGCTCACCGAACACTATGCCGGGGCCTTCCCGGCCTGGCTTGCTCCGGTCCAGGTAGTTGGCATTCCCGTGGCCGAGGCATTCAACGACTACATGTTTGACGTCGTCGGGCAGCTCAAGGCTGCAGGCATCCGTGCCGAGGTGGACATTTCCTCGGATCGCTTCCCGAAGAAGATCCGTACAGCCAGCAAGGACAAGATTCCCTTTGTATTGATTGCCGGCGGTGAGGATGCCGAAGCGGGCGCCGTGTCATTCCGGTTCAGGGACGGCAGCCAGGATAACGGCGTTCCCGTGGAAGAAGCGGTCCGCAGGATAGTCGACGCCGTAAAGAACCGCGAGAGCTGACGGAACGGAAAAGTGACGGTGCAGGAGAACACAGGCGCGGCAGCTGACCTTCCGGGCGACGCAGACGTAACCGATGATTTCGGACTCGCAGGCGTTCCGGATGCGTTTCAGCGCCTGTGGACTCCCCACCGCATGGCCTACATCAAGGGCGGGCAGGATCAATTCAAGAACAAGGATGACTGCCCGTTCTGTGTAGGACCGACCCGCTCTGACGAGGAATCGCTCATCGTCCACCGGGGAAAGACCTGCTATGTCGTGCTCAACCTGTTCCCGTACAACCCGGGCCACCTGCTGATCTGCCCCTACCGCCACGTCCCCGACTACACGGATATTACGGTGGAAGAGACAGCGGAGTTCGCTGATCTTACCCAGACCGCCATGCGTGTGCTCCGGAAGGTTTCGAATCCCAGCGGTTTCAACCTGGGCATGAACCAAGGTGTTACCGGCGGGGCGGGCATCGCTGCCCATCTTCACCAGCACGTAGTTCCGCGCTGGGGCGGGGACGGCAATTTCTTTCCCATCATCGCCCAGACCAAAGCCATCACGCAGACCTTGGACGAGGTCCGCAAACTAGTGGCCGAAGCCTGGCCGGGGGAGTCGAATGCTCAATAGGCATGCGCGCGGCTTCTTCACTTCACTCTTTACCCCTTTGGCGCGCTGGCTCCTGAGGATCGGCGTGTCACCTGACGCGGTCACTATTGCGGGCACCGCCGGCGTCATCCTGGGCGGACTCATCCTCTACCCCTTGGGCCACTTGTGGTGGGGTTCTGTGGTGGTTGCGTTCTTCGCTTTCTCGGACGTCGTGGACGGCATCATGGCCCGGCTGCAAGGCAGAAGCGGCGGTTGGGGAAACTTTCTTGATTCCACGTTGGACCGCCTGGCCGACGGCGCCATTTTCGCGGGCCTCACTATCTGGTTCTTCACCGGAGGCAAGGACACCGCAATAGGGACGGCCGCCGTCGTCTGCCTTGTCCTCGGCATGGTTGTCTCTTACGCGAGGGCCAAAGCCGAATCACTTGGCTACCACGCCAGCGTTGGGATTGCAGAACGGGCCGAACGACTCGCATCGGTCCTGTTGATTGCCGGGCTCACGGGCCTGGGAATTCCACCCGTGGTGCTGTTTGCAACCCTGGTCCTGCTGGCACTGGCCAGCGTTGTCACGGTAGTCCAAAGAATGGCTACGGTCCGCAAGCAGGCCATGGCAGAGGCCGAGGGAACTGGCATCTGACCAGAGTCGGCTCCCGCCGATTGTGCAGGTGTCCTACCACACCCCTGTTTGTTGCCCTGCAAGGCGGTAATGAATGTACTGCCGCCATGCAACGTGCGACTACTATTACTAGTACTTGGTCACCTTGACCTGAAACCCGGTGTGCGCTGAACGCGGTCGTGTGCTGCGCGTGCCTCCGGCAAGAAGGTCGTTTATCTACCCATAGGGGTTTTTGTGTCTACACCAGATGTAAGCAACGAAGCCGGTTCGTCCGCGAACAGCGTCACGGGCAGCAGCCGCGTTAAGCGGGGCATGGCTGAGATGCTCAAGGGCGGCGTCATCATGGACGTCGTTAACGTCGAGCAGGCCCGCATCGCCGAGGATGCCGGTGCGGTCGCCGTGATGGCGCTTGAGCGTGTCCCGGCTGATATCCGCGCCCAGGGTGGCGTGTCCCGCATGTCCGATCCGGACATGATCGATCAGATCATCGCTGCCGTGTCCATCCCGGTGATGGCCAAGGCCCGTATCGGCCACTTCGTCGAAGCCCAGGTCCTGCAGTCCCTCGGTGTTGACTACATCGATGAGTCCGAGGTCCTGACCCCGGCGGACTACATCAACCACATCGACAAGTGGAACTTCACCGTCCCGTTCGTCTGTGGTGCCACCAACCTGGGTGAGGCGTTGCGCCGTATCAACGAGGGCGCGGCGATGATCCGGTCCAAGGGCGAAGCCGGTACCGGGGATGTTTCCAACGCTACCGGTCACATGCGCAAGATCCGTTCGGAGATCGCCAAGCTCGCCGCCCTGCCCGAGGACGAGCTGTATGTTGCGGCCAAGGAGCTGCAGGCCCCGTATGAGCTGGTTAAGGAGATCGCTGCCACGGGCAAGCTTCCGGTGGTGTTGTTCACTGCCGGTGGCATCGCGACCCCGGCTGATGCTGCGATGATGATGCAGCTCGGCGCCGATGGCGTGTTCGTCGGTTCCGGTATCTTCAAGTCCGGCAACCCGGCAGAGCGTGCCGCCGCCGTCGTCAAGGCCACCACGTTCTACGATGACCCCGATGTCATCGCCAAGGTGTCCCGCGGCCTGGGCGAAGCGATGGTCGGCATCAACGTCGACGAAATCCCGCAGCCCCACCGCCTCGCAGAGCGCGGCTGGTAACAGCTAACCGTACGGCGGCGGCCGGCCACCCCCCAAGGGTGGTCGGCCGCCGTCGTTCCTAGTCGAGGCCGCGGCGCTTCAGGAGTGGTGCCAGTTCGGCGTCGCGTCCGCGGAACAAGCGGAATGACTCCAGAGGGTCACGGCTGTTGCCCCGGGAGAGCAGTTCGGACCTGAACCGGTCACCGTTGGCGCGGGTCAACCCGCCGTTTTCCTTGAACCATTCCACCGTGTCCGCATCGAGGACCTCACTCCAGATGTACGAGTAGTACCCGGCTGCGTAGCCCGCTCCGGCGAAGATGTGCTGGAAATAGCCGCTGCGGTAACGCGGCGGGATCAAAGGGTGGGCAATGGATGCCTCGGCAAGTGCCTTGGCTTCGAACGCCAGGACATCCCCGGGTACGTCGGCTTGGGAAAGCACATGCCAGGAAAGGTCAAGCAAGGCGGCGCCCAGGTATTCTGTCGTCGCGAAGCCTTCGCCCCACAACAATGAGTCGTTGAGCTTATCCACGATGACTTGGGGGAGCGCTTCCCCGCTGCTGTGGTGCCGGGCGTAGTTGGCCAGGACCTCGGGCCACATGATCCACATTTCGTTGACCTGCGAAGGGTATTCCACAAAGTCCCGAGGCACGGATGTCCCGGAGAAGCGCGGGTACGTAACACTGGAGAACAGGCCGTGCAGTGCATGGCCGAATTCGTGGAACACTGTCCGGACCTCATCCAGGGACAACAGCGTGGGCTCGCCTGGAGCGGGCTTGGTGATGTTGAGGTTGTTGATCACCACGGGGCGCGTACCCAGGAGGCTGGATTGTTCAACGAGGGAGTTCATCCACGCCCCGCCACGTTTGCTCTCCCTGGTGTAGTAGTCGCCAAGGAAGAGGCCGAGGCCAGTCCCGTCTTCGTCGCGGACTTCCCACACGCGCACGTCGGGATGGTATCCCTCGAGGTCTTCGCGTTCATGGAACGTAATGCCATACAACTGGGTCGCAGCGTGGAAGACGCCGTCGTTCAGCACGCTTTCCAGGGCGAAGTAGGGGCGGATCGCCTGCTCGTCCACCTGGAATTTTTCCTTCCGGACCCGGGCTGAGTAGTAGGCCCAGTCCCACGGCTCGAGGTGATGTCCCGCGGTTCCGGCCAGGGCATCGGCCTCGGCTTGTGCGTTGCGGACGGCTGCGGGTGCCAACCGGCGCAGCATGGCCTGGACATCGCTGAAGTCCGGCGCGGTCTGTTGGTCCACCACCAGTTCGGCAAAGTTGGCGAAGCCGAGCAGGGCTGCCTTTTCCGCACGCAACCGCACGGTCGCCGTCACAATTTCCCGCACGTCCAGTGGTCTGCCATCAGTGCCGCGCGACAGGGACGCTTCAAACAAACGACGGCGGATGGTCCGGTTTTCGAGAGACGCGAGAGCGGGCTGGTTGCTGGGTTGGATCAAGGTGAGGAGGTACTTGCCGTCGTGACCGGCGGCCTTCGCAGCTTCAGCGGCTCCTGCGACGTCCTCATCCGGCAAGCCGGCAAGGTCGGCCGGGTCGTCGAGAAGCAGGGCGGAGTCTTTCATGGCTTCCTTGGTCCGCTGGCCGAATTCAGTGCCCAGCCGGGAGAGTTCGGCGTTGACTGTACGGAGCCGGTCCTGTCCGGCGTCATCGAGCTGGATGCCGGATTGGCGGAACTCCTTGAGGTATTCCTGCACCAGCCGGACAGACTCAGCATCGAGGCCGTCGACGTCGATGGCAGAGAAGCGTTCGTAGAGGCCGCGGTTCATATATACGGCGTCCTGGTGGGCCGAAAACCTGGGGGAAAGTTTAGTTTCAAGCGCCTTGATGTCATCGCCCGCATCCGCTGAGACAAGGGTGAAGAAGGCCGCTGCTGCCCTGTTCAGGAGAAGGCCGGAGCGCTCCATTGCCACCGCTGTGTTCAGGAAGGTGGCAGGGTCCGGATTGCCGGTGATCGCGTCTATCTCCTCCAGGTGAGCTGCCAGCCCGGCCTCCACTGCCTCGGCATAGTGGGCCGCAGAGATGTGCGCAAAGGGCGGCAGTCCGTACGGCAGGGGGCTGGGGTCAAGCAGGGGATTGGTCATGAAGTGACTCTTTCACGTAAGAATCGTGTCCTCAAGAGCGGCACGCCTGCTTCGGCACGACTTCGCCGTAGGATGAAAATCATGGGGAATCTCACATCTGCGACGAGATGGATCCGGCTTCGCCGATCGGCAGCGCCTGCCATAGTGGTCGCCCTTGCGATGACCCTTGGCGCCTGCGGCGTCGTAGCCGAGAACACAGATCCGGACCGGAGCACCGCAGCAACGTCTCCCGCGGCGGAGTCGCCTATGCCCACACGTACTCCCGCTCCGAATCCAACTCCAGGCAAGGGACCTGCCTGCCCTGAACTCCGCTGTACCTCCATCACCGTGACGGGCGACATGCTGGTCCACACCCAGTTATGGCAGCAGGCAAGGACAGACGCCGCCGCCGCTGGCTTGCCCGGTTACACCTTCGTCCCGCTCCTCGAAGGACAGCGGCGCTACGTCAACAGCAGCGACCTCGCCATCTGCCACCAGGAGACTCCGGTGGCCACGCCCGAAGGGCCTTTCTCGGCCTACCCGTCGTTCAATGTACCGCCGCAGATTGTCACCGCTTCGAAGGACATTGGCTACCAGGCCTGCACCACCGCGAGCAACCACACCATTGACCGCGGCACGGAGGGTCTGCTCAGGACCCTTGATGCCCTCGATGCCGCAGGGCTGAAGCACACCGGCTCCTACCGGACGGAGGCTGCCTCCAAGGAAATCCTGATGCTCCAGACCGACGCGGCCAAGGTCGCGGTCATCATGGGAACCTATGGCCACAACGGACAGATTCCGGAATACCCTTGGCTTGTGGACGAACTCGACCCTGCAACCATGATTGCCAAGGCAACCCAAGCCAGGGCCCTCGGTGCTGACATTGTCCTGGGAGTCATGCACGCGGGTGACGAATACGCGAGCGAACCCAATGCCCAACAGCAGGATGTGGCGCATGCACTCGTGGACAGCGGGCAGTTCACCATGATTTACGGGCATCACACCCACTCCGTGCTGCCCATCGAGAACTACAAAGGCACCTGGATCGTGTACGGGCTAGGCAACGGCATCACGGAATTGTCACCGTGGTACGTGGTCAACAACGAAGGGCTGCTGGTCAGGGCACAGTTCAGCCAAAACGCTGCAGGCACCTGGACTGCCTCCGACCTCGCGTGGGCGCCCTCGGTGATTGTCCGGGACCCCTACCGTTGGTGTTCAGTGGCCAGCGATGCCCCGCAAGGCGTGTGTGCCACACCCGCGGCCGACGCCGAAACCCACCAGAGGACCCAAACCGTTGTCGAATCCATGGGCGCAGCCAGTGCAGGCGCACATGAACTGCTGATCACCAAGGAGAGATAGCCCCTAGCGGGGACGGCGGGCGGCGTGTTCCCGCGCGAGGCGGGCGTAGTCGTCGTCGGGCGATCCCGGCACGAAAGTGCCGAACTTGCGCTCCGCAGCGGTGCGGATCAGGAAGTCGGCGATGGCCGGGTTCTTTGGCAGCAATGAACCGTGCAGGTAGCTGGCCACGACGTTGTTGTACCTGGCGCCCTCATGGCCGTCCTTGCTGTTGTTGCCCGCACCTTTGGTCACTGTCCCCAGAGGTTGTACGCCAGGACCCAAGGTGGTCTGACCGCTGTGGTTCTCGTAGCCCATGATGTCGCCGAACTCGGCGGACTTCATGATCACGTTGCCGATGAGGCGTTCATCCGTACCCTGGGTTTCGACATCCAGAATCCCGATCCCGGGGATAGTGGGTCCGGTGCTGGTCTTGAAGAACTTTCCAAAGAGCTGGTAAAGGCCGCAGATCACCAACATTGGGGCGCCGTTGTCGGCCAGCTCCCTCAACTGCTCCGCGCGCGCCTGAAGGTCGTCCTGGATGACAAGTTGGCCGCTGTCCTGCCCGCCGCCGCCCACAATGATGTCGACGTCGTCCGGGAAATCATCTCCCACGTTGTACTCCAGCAGCTCCGGCGTGTAGCCATGCCACTTGATCCGTTGCTTCAGCACCAGGGCGTTGCCCCAGTCGCCGTAGATGTTCATTTCGCGCGGGTACAGCTGGAGGACGCGGATAGTGCCCTTGGTGGACTGGGCACGCTCCTCCGGTGAATGGGCGGTGGGCTGGGTTTCCGAGGTCATGAGACCACCTCAACTATGGTGATTTTGGCGAGTTCGCGGCGGATGGCCAGCATTGATGTGTACGTGCAGAAAATGCGCTTGGGCTTGCCGCGGGAGCCGTCGATAAAGGTCCGAAGTGCTGCTGTTATATCCGGCTCCACGGTGCCGAAGGGCACGTCGTCGTACTGCAGCCGGAGGGCCATGTCGTAGGCCCTGACCCCCGTAAGGACCTCTACTCCGCCTTCGCGCAGGGACTCGAACTCCACGTCCCACAGCCACGACATGTCCCTGCCGTCGGCATAGTTGTCGTTGATCGCGATCATGGTTGCGTAGCCGCCGGCCGGGAACGACTTCAGGCCGAGCCGGAAACCGCTGGGATTCTTTACCAGCACGAGTTCGAGCGGTTGGCCATCCACCGTGAGGCTTTCACCGCGTCCGAATGCCGGGGCGACGTCGCCAAGGGCTTTGACGAGCTTTGGGGTGTCAATGGGGCCGGTTCCCAGAACTGCGCGGGTCAGCGACAACGCCGCGGCAGCGTTGAAGATGTTGTAAACGCCGCGCAGCTTCATGGTTGTGGTCACGGTCTTGCCGTCGAACTCAAAGTCTGCGTCCTGGGCACCTACCCGGCGAAGCACGACGTCGGCATCCGGCAAGTCGACTGCCTCACCGGACGCTGCGGCCACGGACGTGCCGGACGGTGAGGGTCCACTGCCTGTTCGCATTTCGTCGTCGTTCGGGAAGGTGCTGCGGAGTGACTCGTCCAGACCGAAGTACCGCACCTCGGGGTGATGAACGGCATCGAGGCTGTTGACGATGTTGGCTATCCGCGCAACGCGGGGGTCTTCCCGGTTCAGGACGACGGTGTCGGTGGTCTTGGATGCAATGTGCTCCAGGAGCCGGGCCGTTTTGTCGATCTCGCCGAACCGGTCCAGCTGATCCCTGAGGACATTCAGCAGCAGGCTGTAACGGGGAGGAACCTTGTTAACGAAGTGGACGGCATGTGCTTCGTCGAGTTCAAGAATGGCGACATCGGCGTCAAGCCGTCCCCGCCAATCGACCTCTCCGAGCAGGGACGCAGCTACTCCGCGGGTGAAGTTGCTGCCCGAACGGTTCGTGAAGACCTTCAGGCCCTGGCTTTCGAGGAGTTCCACCACCATCTTGGTAGTTGTGGTCTTGCCATTGGTGCCGCTGACAACGGCGACACCGTGCGGCAGTGACGCCAGCGTTCGCTGCATGAACCGGGGGTCGATCTTCTCGACCACAAGCCCGGGAAACGCCGACCCGCCGCCCCGCAGCCGGGACAGAGTGCGGACCAGCTTGCCGAGGGGAACGCTGAAGGAAAGCATGCTCTGTAATATATCCCAGACGCGGCATGGAACCCGGGTCGCCTCAGGTCGCAGAGCACTGACCGAAGCCGGCCGTGCGGGCGGGAGCACTATGATGGTCCAATGACCAACCCCCTTTCTGACGCTTCGTCACGCGTGGGTACAGGCCTCCGGATCGGCGTCCTGGCACTCCAGGGCGATTTCCGTGAGCACATTCATGCCGTCGAGTCCGCTGGAGCTGTAGGCGTGGGTATCCGCCGGCCTGCCGAGCTGGACGGGATCGACGGCCTGATCATCCCCGGTGGCGAATCCACCACCATCGACAAACTGTCCCGGATCTTTGAACTCCGTGATCCCATCCAAAAGCGTATAGCCGACGGCCTTCCGGTCTACGGCTCCTGCGCGGGCATGATTCTGCTGGCCGAAGAGATCGCAGACCCTGCCACCGACTTGCAGGGAACCCCGCAACAGACGTTTGGCGGCCTGGATATCACCGTTCGCCGCAACGCTTTCGGACGGCAACGGGAATCCTTCGAAACGGACCTCGATTTCAAAGGACTGGAGTTCAGCGCCGACGAGGACGGAGTGGAACCTGTCCATGCCGTGTTCATCCGCGGACCTTGGGTTGAGCGGGTAGGTCCTGGAGTAGACGTCCTGGCACAGGTCGATCCTGACCATGCCAGCCACACCGCCGCTTTGCATGGAGTGGCTAGAATTGTTGCAGTGCGCTCCGGCCATTTGCTGGCCACCTCCTTCCACCCGGAAGTGACAGGGGAGAAGCGTGTGCATGAACTCTTTATTCGAATGATCAGAGGAGAAGCGTAAAGCATGTCAGGCCACTCCAAATGGGCGACCACCAAGCACAAAAAAGCCATCATTGACAGCAGGCGTGCAAAGTCGTTCGCAAAACTGATCAAGAACATCGAAGTTGCTGCCCGCATGGGTGGACCGGACCTGGCCGGCAACCCGGGCCTGGAACTCGCCGTTACCAAGGCCAAGAAGACATCGGTGCCCAACGACAACATCGACCGCGCCATCAAGCGTGGCGCCGGCCTCACCGGCGAGGTCGTCGACTACACCGAGATCATGTACGAAGCCCGCGGACCGCAGGGCTCGGCCTTGTTGATCGAGTGCCTTACCGACAACAAGAACCGTGCGGCCTCCGAGGTGCGCCTGGCCATCTCGCGCAACGGCGGGACCATCGCCGACCCCGGATCCGTCAGCTACTTGTTCGCCCGCAAGGGCGTGGTGGTTCTGCCGAAGAACGGTCTCAGCGAAGACGACATCCTGATGGCCGTCCTGGACGCCGGTGCGGAGGAGGTCAAGGACAGCGGGGACAACTGGGAGATCCATTCCGAACCCTCGGACCTCCAGGCCATCCGTGATGCCCTCAAGGAAGCCGGGATCGACTACGAAACCGACGAAGCAGAGTTCGTTCCCTCCATGCAGGTGGAGCTGGACGTCGATGGTGCCAAGAAGTTCATGAAGCTCGTCGACGCGCTCGAGGACCTGGACGATGTCCAGAACGTCTACAGCAACGCGGACTTCAGCGAGGAAGTGCAGGCTGCCCTCGACGCCGAGTAGGCGTGGCAGCACCCGATTTTGATGACAAACAGGAAGGCCCGGACTTGACTCTTCGCGTATTGGGAGTCGATCCGGGCCTTACCCGTTGCGGCATCGGTGTAGTGGACATCGAGCGGAACCGGCGGGCCACCATGGTCGCCGTCGGAGTGGTGGGTACGTCCGCTGAACTAACGCTGGACAAGCGCCTGCTGGTCATAGCCCACGCCATCGATGAGTGGCTTGACCTGCACAAGCCGGACGTCGTCGCCGTCGAACGGGTTTTCTCCCAGATGAACGTCAGCACTGTCATGGGCGTTGCGCAGGCCTCCGGGGTCGTCATTGCCGCCGCGGCCCGCCGCGGCATCCCTGTGGCGTTGCACACCCCGTCGGAAGTAAAAGCTGCGGTGACCGGCAGCGGTACGGCCAACAAGGACGCAGTGACCAAGCTGGTGACCAAGATCCTGCGCCTGGACGCCCCGCCCAAGCCGGCAGACGCCGCGGACGCACTCGCGTTGGCTTTGACGCATGCCTGGCGTGCAGGCAACGGAATGGGTGCTGCCTCCGGCGCCGGATCCCTGACGCCGGCGCAAAAAGCCTGGGCAGACGCCGAAGCGAAAGCGCGCCGCAAGCGGTGATTGTCGGCTGCGCTTGCTAGGGTATTCGTAGATATGTTCGGATAGTCCGCTTTAGCCGCAATAACGCTGCAATAACTCAGGAGCCGGGTCTTGATCAGTTTTCTTCGTGGAACCGTTGCCCACGTTGGTTTGTCCACCGCCGTCATTGACCTCAACGGTGCCGGCATGAGCGTCTACGCCACACCACAGACCTTGAGCCACCTCCACGTGGGCACTGAAGCCAAGCTTTTTACCTCCATGATCGTCCGGGAAGACTCCCTCACGTTGTTCGGCTTCGCGGACGACGACGAACGCGAAGTTTTCGATGTCCTGCTTAGTGTCAGCGGGGTCGGCCCGCGTTTGGCCCTCGCTGTTCTGGCGGTGCACGAGCCCGAAGCCATCCGCGTCGCGGCACATACCGGCGATAGCAAGGCCTTCACCAAGGTGCCGGGCATCGGACCCAAGGTTGCGGGCAGGATTGTCCTTGAACTTGCCGGGAAGCTGGTCCCGCACGGTACCGGAAGTGGTGCTGCTCCGGAAACCGCCATCAAGGCTGAGTGGAAGCCGCAGGTTGTTGCTGCGATGACCAGCCTGGGATGGTCGGAGAAGGACGCCACCGGAAGCATCGACAAAGCCATGGCTGATTCGCCCGAACTTGTGGAGGCCGGCAACGTCGCGCAGATCCTCCGGGCCACCCTGCGTTGGCTTGGCCAGGACGGTGCACGCGCCGGTAACCGCGTAGGTTCCCGTGGCTGAGCAGTCACTGGTCAGCGGGGGAGAGGAGCCGGAAGAGCGGGTCATTGAGGCCGCGCTCCGTCCGAAGAACCTGCATGACTTCGTGGGCCAGCACCGGGTCCGCAAACAACTTGCCTTGGTACTCGAGGCGTCCAAAATGCGTGGACGCAGTGCCGATCACGTGCTCATGTCCGGTCCACCGGGCCTGGGCAAGACCACCTTGGCCATGATCATCGCGGCGGAAATGAACGCGCCGCTGCGTATCAGCAGCGGTCCGGCCATTCAGCATGCAGGTGACCTGGCGGCCATCCTTTCCTCATTGTCGGAGGGCGAGGTGCTGTTCCTTGACGAAATCCACCGTATGTCCAGGCCAGCAGAAGAAATGCTCTACATGGCCATGGAGGATTTTCGTGTGGACATCGTGGTCGGAAAGGGTGCCGGCGCTACCGCCATCCCTCTGGAGCTGCCGCCCTTCACCCTGGTGGGTGCCACCACGCGGGCCGGGCTTCTCCCCGGCCCGTTGAGGGACCGTTTCGGTTTCACCGGGCACCTCGAGTTCTATTCCGTGGCTGAACTTGAGCTTGTCCTCCGCCGGTCGGCCGGTTTGCTGGACCTCAAGGTCAATTCGGCCGGGTTCACGGAAATAGCAGGCAGGTCACGCGGTACACCGCGTATCGCCAACCGGCTGCTTCGCCGGGTCCGCGACTGGGCTTTGGTCCACGGTATTGATCAGATCGACGCCCGGTCAGCGTCCGCTGCATTGGATATGTATGAGGTGGACCAGCGCGGCCTTGACCGCTTGGACCGTTCCGTCCTGGAAGCCCTGATCACCAAGTTCAACGGCGGCCCCGTGGGACTGTCCACCTTGGCGATCGCTGTTGGTGAAGAACCGGAGACTGTCGAGACAGTGGCGGAGCCGTTCCTGGTGCGGGAAGGACTGCTGGGGCGGACGCCGCGGGGCCGGATCGCCATGGCTTCGGCCTGGACCCACCTGGGGTACGCGGTACCGACCGGCGTGTTCGGACAAGAGACGCTTGCGCTCTTTGACGAGGACGAAAACCACGCCGAAAGCATCGATACAGCCGGTTAACACGCTGTGTTCAGCTTTTCCCTCTAGACTGGTATGACGCTCGGCACGTTCGAGTCCTTGATCCATGCGCCAGCCTCGGGGATCTGCCAGGGACGTTGCCGTGGACCAAAACGTAAGTACAGAACGGAACTTCCCTGTGGATCCAATGACCATATTGCTGTTCGTCATGCTTGGACTTTTTGTCTTCATGATGTTCCGCCGCAACAAGAAGACCCAGCAGCAGCAGGCTGAGATGCAGTCCAAGTTCGCTCCGGGCGTCGACGTCATGACCAGCTTCGGCCTTTTCGGCCGGATCGTGTCCATCGACGAAGCGGAAAACAAGGTCGTTATCGAGCTTTCGCCGGGCAACCAGGCCACAGTCCACCGCCAGGCTGTCACCAAGGTGGTTGAGGCTGCTCCTGAGGAAGCCCCGGTGGTTCCTGATGACGCTTCTTCCTTGACCGTTGCGGGTACTGAAACCCCTTCGGCAGTCGAGACTCCGGAAGAGACCATCGCGCGCCTCAACAAAGAGGACAAGAAGGACAACTAGCACCGTCAGTCGCGGCATCACCGCGCAAGGAAACTTCTACGGCAGCGGAGAGCCGCCGGCAGACGCTTACCAGCGTCTGCCGGCGGCTGTCCGGCGATAACAGGAAGATCGATAATGGCACGGACCGGCCCCAAAAACACAGCCCGCAGGGTGCTGACCTGGCTTGGAGCAATTTTCGTTGTACTCACCGCTGTCCTGGCTGGCGGGGTGATGACCGGCCATGCGAGCTGGGCGCCCAAGCTCGCATTGGACCTCGAAGGTGGAACCCAGATGATCCTGGCACCCCGGGTGGAGGGTGCAAGCGACATCAATGAGGAGCAGCTGAATCAGGCTGTGGCGATCATCCGCCAGCGTGTTGACGGTTCCGGCGTCGCCGAGGCCGAGATCAGCACGCAGTCCGGCCGCAATGTGGTGGTCAGCCTGCCGGGCACTCCCTCAAAGGAGACCCGGGACCTCATCCAGGCATCCGCGGACATGAACTTCCGCCCCGTTATCGCCGCTGGTGACCCCGCCGCCGTTCCCGCAGAACAGCGGACACCGGATGACAAGCTGCCCAAGCCGACCGCAGAGCCGGCCAACGCCAGCGACAACAACTGGGTCACGGGCGATGTCGTCAAGGAATTCGAAGCGCTGGATTGCGTCAATCCCTCCACGGAGAAGCGCGACCGCTCCGATCCAGCCAAGCCGCTGGTGGCCTGTGAGCCTGCCACGGATAAGACTCCCGCCGTCAAGTACATTCTTGGCCCGGTAGAGGTCAAGGGCCAGGACATCAGCGATTCCACCTTCTCCCAGGTTCAGGGTGCACAGGGTTCGGTGACCAACTCCTGGGGTGTGAACATCGTCTTCAACGGTGACGCCACTGCGAAGTTCAAGGCAGTCACCGAACGACTCAACCAGTTCTATGTGGCCGCACAGGCGCAAGGCACGGAAGACCCGAAGTCCCAGTTCGCCATTGTCCTCGATGACAAAGTGATTTCAGCACCGCGTGCCCTTGCCGTCATCACCGACGGAAAGCCGCAGATCACCGGCAACTTCACCCAAGCCAGTGCCAAGGCCCTGTCCGACCAGCTGCGCTACGGTGCCCTCCCGATCAGTTTCGAGATCCAGTCCCAGGAGCAAATCTCGGCCACCCTTGGCGGGGACCAGCTCCGTCTTGGCTTGCTTGCCGGCATGATCGGCTTGCTGCTGGTGGTTGTCTACTCGCTCTTCCAGTACCGGGCTTTGGGACTCGTTACCATCGCTTCCCTGGTAGTGGCCGGGTTGCTGACGTACCTTGCCATCGCAATCCTCGGCTGGACCGAGAACTACAGGTTGTCCCTGGCAGGTGTCGCAGGTCTGATTGTGGCTATCGGTCAGACCGCCGACTCGTTCATCGTCTACTTCGAACGTATCCGTGACGAACTGCGCGACGGGCGCGGACTGGTGTCCGCCGTCGAGAACGGCTGGAAGCGCGCCAAGCGCACGGTCCTGGCTTCCAAAGCCGTCAACCTTCTGGCCGCGCTGGTCCTGTACTTCGTGGCTGTCGGAAACGTCCGTGGCTTTGCCTTTACCTTGGGCCTGACGGCCCTTGCCGACCTCCTTGTTGTGTTCATGTTCACGCACCCGATGCTGCAGGTCCTGGCCCGTACCAAGTTCTTCGGCGAAGGACACCGGTTCTCCGGACTGTCGCCCGACCGTCTGGGTGCGGTACCGCTGTACCGGGGGGCCGGACGGCTCCGGACCCCGGATGACAAGCCGACGCCGGTCCGCCCCCGCAACGCCGGGGCGGCCGCTGAAGCGGAACGACGCATGACCATCGCCGAACGGCGGCTTGCCGCGAAGGGCCAACTGACTGGTTCTTCCAACGGCAGCAAGGAGGAGAAGTAATGACTACGAGCTTCGCAACCTTCGGCCATGAGCTCTACACGGGCAAACGTTCCTACAACTTTGTCAATTCAAAGAAGATCTGGTTCATCATCGCGGCCGTCGCCGTGGCGTTGTCCATCCTGATCCCGGTGGTCAAGGGTGGCTTCAACCTCGGTATCGAATTCCGCGGCGGTTCGGAGTTCACGGTTTCAAACGTGAGCACCACAGACGCAGCGCTGGGGGAGCGGGCAGTCCACGAGGTCGTGCCTGATGCCATTCCGCGTGTCGCAAACGTGGCGGGCAACACCATGCGCATCCAGACGGACCAGCTGACCGATGACGAGACCAACCGCATCAAGGACGGGCTCACAAGCGCCTATGGTGTGACGGAGAACGAAGTCACCTCCAACTTCGTCGGACCGACCTGGGGCCAGGATGTGACCCGTCAGGCCCTCATCGGTCTGGTGGTCTTCGTCGGATTGGCCGCGGTCCTCATGGCCCTGTATTTCAGGACCTGGAAGATGTCCTTGTCGGCCCTCGTCGGCATGCTCGTCACGATGTTCACCACTGCGGGCGTCTACGCCCTGAGCGATTTCGAAGTGACGCCGTCGGCGATTATCGGCTTCCTCACCGTCCTGAGCTACTCGCTCTACGACACCGTCGTGGTCTTCGACAAGATCCGCGAAAACACGTCGGACATCACAACGTCCACCCGCCGTACCTTCGGCGAAGAGGTCAACCTGGCCGTCAACCAAACCCTGGTCCGATCCATCAACACCATGATGGTGGCTGTCCTTCCGGTGGCCGCGATCCTCTTCATTGGGGCAGGACTCCTGGGCGCGGGCACCCTGCGCGACCTGTCGCTGGCCTTGTTTGTGGGTATCCTCATTGGCACCGCGGCAACCATCTTCATCGCGGCCCCGCTCTACGCCTGGCTGCGCCAGGGTGAGCCCGAGCTCGTCAAGCAGGCCAAGAAGGTAGCCCACCGACGCGCCGAAGCCACCGTTTAGGCGGCAACGGAGCTGTATTTGTCCAAGGGAGCCGGTCACCGCCACAGTGCGGTGGCCGGCTCTTTGACTTGCCGGCCCGATCGTCATGTGCTGTCCAGTTGCAGAAGCATTCGCTTCCGGGAATAGACTGGGAGAATTAAATCGGTTGTGAGGGGTACTTCTGTGGAAGAACGTGCGACGTCGGCACCACCGGCGGGCGGGGAAGACGACCGCAAAGCTGTGGCGGTCCCTGTAACGGGCGTGCCCGCCCGGGCCTCCGGAGCAGTGCCGGTGGACATGCCGGGAGCCCGTCCCACGTTTCCGGGCCGGCGGGAACGCACGCGTTCGCGCCTCGCGCGCCTGACCGGGCGGGGCGTAGCTCCGTACTCTCCGATCCTCGAGCCGCTGTTGCGGACCGTCAGGGCCAACAACCCCAAAGAAGATTTTGACCTGATCCAACGGGCGTTCGCAGTCGCCGAGCGCAGCCACCAGGGACAGAAGCGCAAGAGCGGTGATCCTTACATCACCCACCCGGTGGCCGTGGCGACCATCCTGGCTGAACTTGGCATGACAGGCACCACGTTGGCCGCTGCCCTCCTCCATGACACCGTGGAGGACACTCCATACACCCTGGCGGACCTGACACGGGATTTTGGCCCTGAGGTTGCCATGCTGGTGGACGGCGTTACCAAGTTGGACAAGGTCAGCTTTGGCGAGGCAGCCCAGTCTGAGACCGTCCGCAAAATGGTCGTGGCCATGGCCAAGGACATTCGGGTCCTCATGATCAAGCTGGCCGACCGCCTGCACAATGCACGCACTTGGCGCTTCGTTTCAGCCGAGTCTTCCTCCCGCAAGGCACGTGAAACGCTGGAGATCTTTGCCCCGCTGGCTCATCGCCTGGGCATGAACACCATCAAGTGGGAGCTTGAGGACCTGTCGTTCGCAGCCCTCTACCCCAAGGTGTACGAGGAAATCGTCCGGATGGTGGGGGACCGCACGCCGGAGCGCGAGAAGAGCCTGAGCGTCATCCGGAACCAGATCGCCGACGATCTCCGGACTGCCAGGATCAAAGCGACCATCACGGGCCGTCCCAAGCACTACTACTCCATCTACCAGAAGATGATCGTCAGGGATAAGGATTTCGACGACATCAACGACCTCATGGGCGTCCGGGTGCTGGTGGACTCCGTCCGCGACTGTTACGCGGCCCTTGGCACCCTGCATTCGCGCTGGAACCCGCTGCCAGGCAGGTTCAAGGACTACATCGCGATGCCGAAGTTCAACATGTACCAATCTCTGCACACCACGGTGATCGGTCCGGGCGGCAAGCCTGTTGAGATCCAGATCCGCACGCACGAGATGCACCGCCGCGCAGAGTATGGCGTGGCCGCCCACTGGAAGTACAAGGACCAGCCCAACCGGACGGCACAGGGCCCGGGCAGCCCGCGCGACGGCGACATGGGCTGGCTTCGTTCCCTGGTGGACTGGCAGCAGGAGACCTCCGATCCGGGCGAGTTCCTGGATTCCCTGCGTTACGAGATCAACGCCCGCGAAGTCTTCGTTTTCACACCCAAGGGCGAAGTCATGGCGCTGCCAGCGGGTTCAACCCCTGTGGACTTTGCGTACGCCGTCCACACGGAAGTGGGACACCGCACCATCGGTGCACGGGTTAACGGCAAACTGGTGCCGCTGAACAGTGAACTGAACCATGGCGACTGGGTGGAGATCTTCACCTCCAAGGCCGAAGGTGCCGGTCCGAGCCAGGATTGGCAGCACTTCGTCAAATCCGCGCGTGCCCGCAACAAGATCAGGCAGTGGTTCACCAAGGAGCGTCGCGAAGAAGCGATCGACCGCGGCAAGGACATGCTCACCCGCGCCATGCGGAAGCAGAACCTTCCCCTGCAAAGGCTCATGACCCATGATGCTTTGTCTTCCGTCGCCGAGGATTTCCACTACGTCGACATCTCCGGACTGTATGCGGGCGTTGGTGACGGTCATACCTCGGCCCAGTCAGTCATGGAAAAGCTCATGGAGCAGTTGGGCGGCCATGAGACTCCGGATGAGGATCTTGACGAAGTCAGCATCCCGACCCAGGTAGCGAAGTCCAAATTCTCGGACTCTGGCGTCATCGTCAGGGGCGTGGGCGACGTATGGGTCAAGCTGGCCCGGTGCTGCACACCTGTGCCTCCGGATCCCATCCTTGGCTTCGTGACGCGCGGTTCCGGTGTCTCCGTGCACCGGACAGACTGCACCAATGTCTCGGGGCTGCGTGACCAGCCTGACAGGATCGTCGACGTCGAATGGGCACCTACGCAGTCCAGCGTGTTCCTGGTGGAGATCCAGGTCGAAGCACTGGACCGCAAATCGCTCCTTTCGGATGTGACGCGGATCCTCTCGGAGAACCACGTCAACATCCTTGCTGCATCGGTCCACACGTCCAGCGACAGGGTGGCGATCTCGAAGTTTGCCTTCGAGATGGGTGATCCCAAGTACCTTCACCACGTGTTGAATGCTGTGCGCCGCATTGACGGTGTTTTCGACGTCTACCGCACCACGGGTAACCGCCGCCGGAGCTAGCGGTTTGCTGCTAGCCGATAGCATTTGCCGGCATCAACTGTGCCAGGGTGGCCAGGGCGCGCTTCTTGTGGGGGACCCGGGGAGCTGCCTCGACTGCCAGGACAAGAAGTCTTAGCCGTACGCCCAGTTCCTGTCTGTCCAGGAGCCGACGCAGCACCGGCAGGGCACGTTCAGACTCGACGTGGAGCGCAATGTCCGCCGCGGTACGCAGCGGGGTGCTCACCAGCATCCCGCCGAGACTGACGACATCCATCTGCCCCAGCCGTACTTCATGGAGGCTGCAGGGCAGGGTGCCGCGAAGGCTGGAAATGCGGTGCTTGGCATCCACAAGCAGGGACAACTTCTCCGGCGGTTTGGCACAGCCATAGATCCAGGCGGCAGTGAGCCTGCCGGCCACAACTTTGGTGCGGATACGTTCAGGCACGCTCAGTGCGGCTGCGCGGGCGCGCAGCCGGTGGGTGATGGCCACACCAGGGGAGGAATAGTTCTTGCCGTAGAGGGGCATCAGGATGCCGTCGAACGCCATGCCCTGCAGTTCATTCCACGTGAAGATGCGGCCAGGGGCATAGAGCTCCGGAATAACCGGGTCCAGCAATTGCGGGGATGTGAGAGCGGGGACCATCCACCGATCATTTCGTGGGGCCCCCTACGAGTACAGGCTCCGATCCGGCTATGTGGATAACCGGATCGGAGCCTGCAACAGCGTCAGAAGGAATTATGCGAGGTCGCTGGCCGAACGCTGGATCTGGTCGAGCCAGGCCTGGCGTGCTTCCAAAGCTTCACGAGCAGCCTTGATGCGTCGCTGGTCGCCGGCCTTTTCAGCCTTGTCAAGGTCGTCCTTGAGGCCCGCGATGGCTGCTTCGAGCTGCGTCAGGGCACTGTTCGTGCGTGCCTTGGTTTCCGGGTTGCTCCGGCGCCACTTCTCTTCCTCGGCTTCACGGACAGCATCCTCCACCTTGCGAAGGCCTGCCTCGATCCGGCCCATGTCAGCACGCGGGACCTTGCCGGCATCTTCCCAGCGATCACGGATGGACTGGAGGGCCTTCTTGGCGGCGTTGAGGTCCTTGATGGGCAGCAAGCCCTGGGCCTCGACCACGAGTTGTTCCTTGACGGCCAGATTCGCTGTGTATTCCTGGTCAATCTGGTCATTGGCGGCCTGGCGATTGCTGAAGAAGACATCCTGGGCGGCACGGAAGCGGCCCCACAGGGCGTCGTCATCCTTGCGGCTGGCGCGCGGGGTGGCCTTCCACTGGTCCATCAGCCTGCGGTATTCACCCGCGGCGTAGCCCCAGTCAGTGGACGAGGAAAGAGCCTCGGCCTCTGCGATCAGGGCCTCTTTGGCAGACTTGGCAGCAGAATTGTTGCTGTCCAACTGGGAGAAGTAGGCGCGGCGGTGGCGGTCGAAAACGGTGCGGGCCGAGCGGAAGCGCTTCCAAAGTGCGTCCTCGTTGCTGCGGCCGAGCCGGACGCCGCTCTTCTGTGCGGACTTCCAGGATTCGAACAGCTCGTTCATGCGCGCGCTGGAGGTCTTCCATTGGATCTGCGCAGGATCCTGACCGGCAATGGTCTCCGCCTCGGCCACGATGGCCTCCCGCGCGGCAAGCTCACTGGCCCGAACGGCCTCGTGGGCAGCCTTCTCAGACTTCTCCAATTCCACGATCTGCGTTGACAGGGCATCCAGGCGGGCCTCGGCGGAACGGATATCGCCCACCATGTTGCGCTCGGCCAATTGCTCGCGCAAGTGCGTGACCGTCTTCTGCATGTCTGTTGCCGGCGCCTTGGACTCCACCCGGTGCTCCAGGAGGACTACCTGGGCGATGACGTCGTCGAACTTCCGGGCGAAATAGCCCAGGGCTTCGTCGGGGCTGACTCCCGGGTACTGTCCGACGGCGATTTCCTCACCATCGAGCGTGAGGAAGACGTGGCCGTCGCCTTCTGCCCGTCCCCACTTTGCTGCTTCTGCCAGCGACGCGGCAGATACTGCGGGTGCGGCAGGAACAACAGCAGCGGGTGCCTTGGGGCGTGCCGCAAAAGCCGCGGGCGACGGCGCTGCCGACGGCGCGGGGCGGGGTGCCGCGGGTTCATTGGGAGCCGAAGCGGGGGATGCTTCGGGGGAAGCGCCGGCATCCGTGGCTTCGATCACCTCGACCGCTTCATCGTTGGCCACTGCTGCTGTTTCGTCGGATTTCTGACTGTCTGTCACCGCTAAAAGTCTTTCGCTTGGAGGGACTGCTAAGGCAATGCACCCCGGGCCTGGGCCCGGGGCTGGTTACTTCAGAGAAAACGAGTCTATCGTGACAGGTGCCACAGGGGCGCCGTCGCTGCTGTTTCCGCCGGCTTTGAGGCCGGCAGCGGCGATCTTCGTCACGACGTCCAACCCGCTGGTGACCTTGCCAACAGCGGTGTATCCGCCAGCCGTGTCGGCCGGGATGGTGGTGTCCTTATAGACAATGAAGAACTGGTGCCCGTTGCCGTAGGCATTGTTGCCCGTACGGGCGACGGCGATGGTTCCGGCAGGGTACTTGTTGTCTGCCGGCGTGTTTTCGAGTGGACCCCAGCGATAGTTGGGGTCGTCTGCGCCGTCCTCGGATTTAGCGCCGCACTGCAGGAGGCCAAAGGTCTCGGAGGTGGTCAGCCGGTGGCAGTTGGCCCCTGTGTAGTAACCGGCATCAGCGAGCGACTTCAGGACAGCAGCCGCCTGTGGTGCCGCTGTACCGTTCAATTCGACTCCCACGACGCCGCTGTTCAAGGCAAGCTCGCCCGTGAACGTTTTGCCGGCTGCTGTATCCGGGCTGGGAATGTCGGCACCGTTGGACGCTGCTGGGGATGCCGACGGCGAATTCAGGCCCGCCTCTGCGGCAGCGAACTCGTCTTCCGTGGGGTTGGAGCTGAAGACGGTCAGCTGGAGCACCACGGCAAGGACCACGGAGGCAGCACCGGCGCCGATGGCAATGATGTTGTCGCGTTTGCGGCGCTTTCCCTGTTCCTGCCGCAGGGCGCGCTTGGCTTCCATTTGCCTGATGCGACGTTTCGCTTCGCGGTCATCCCGCGACCTTGTTGCCAAGAGTCCTCCTGATTGTGTCCGCTTCGGATGGCTGCCGACAGGAACCCGGCATGCTGCATTAGATGTGCACGCGCGGAAAGCATAAACTGGCTGCCGCACATAGTTTATGCATGACCGGCTGGACGCCCGCCCTCTAAACGCCGAACGGGCGTTTAAAGCATGGCGCCGAGGCCCGGGTCAGCTTTCTTTGAGGAGACAATTCCACCATGGCACGTACCGCCTCCCTGTCCGGATTCCCCGAGTGGCTTCCCCAGGAACGGTTGGTGGAACTCCATGTGCTGGATACGCTCCGGAAGACATTCGAGTTGCATGGTTTCTCTTCCATTGAGACACGCGCGGTCGAAACGGTCGGCCAGTTGCTCCGCAAGGGCGAGATCGATAAAGAGGTCTATGGCCTGAGCCGTCTCCAGGATGATGAGGGCGAGGCTGCGAAGCAGGGCAGTTCCGATAAGTCCGACCCCAACGCGCTTGCACTGCACTTCGATCTGACCGTTCCGTTTGCGCGCTATGTCGTGGAAAACGCCGGGTATCTGGCTTTCCCGTTCCGCCGCTACCAGATCCAGAAAGTGTGGCGCGGTGAACGCCCCCAGGAAGGCAGGGCCCGCGAGTTCACCCAGGCTGATATCGATGTGGTAGGCGACGGCGAACTGCCGTTCCGCTATGACGTTGAGATTGCGCTGGTCATCGCTGAGGCCCTGAGCGCCCTTCCCATTCCGGACTTCCGGCTCCGGATCAACAACAGGAAGCTGGCCGAGGGTTTCTATCGCGGCATTGGCCTGACGGACACCGCCGGCGTGCTGCGCAGCATCGACAAACTGGAAAAAATCGGTGCCGACAAGGTAGCTGGTTTGCTCAAGTCTGAGCTCGGCGCCACGGATGAGCAGGCGGCCCTGGCCCTGCAACTCGCCACGATCCGCACCGAGGACACCTCCTTCGTCGAACAGGTCCGCGCACTCGGGGTGAAGGATGACCTCCTCGAAGAAGGCCTGAGCGAGCTTCAGCAGGTTATCGAAGCAGCCGTTCAGCGTGCCCCGGGCAAGGTGGTCGCTGACCTGAGCATTGCCCGCGGCCTGGATTACTACACCGGCACCGTCGTCGAGACCGTCCTTGTGGGACACGAGCAGCTCGGTTCGATCTGTTCCGGCGGCCGATACGATGCCCTGGCCAGCAAGGGCAACCGCAAGTTCCCCGGCGTCGGGCTTTCGATCGGCGTGACGCGCCTGGTGTCCCGCATCCTCAGCCAGGAACTTGCCACGGCCTCACGCGCTGTGCCGACTGCAGTGCTGGTTGCTTTGAATAGCGACGACAGCTGGTCTGCGGCCCAGGACATCGCGGCCCAGTTGCGTGGCCGCGGCATCGCTACCGAGGTCGCAGCCAAGGCCGAGAAGTTCGGCAAGCAGATCAAGTTCGCCGACCGGCGCGGCATCCCCTTCGTCTGGTTCACCGATGACGACGGAAAACACCAGGTCAAGGACATCCGTTCCGGCGAGCAGGTTGATGCCGATCCCACGACCTGGACTCCTCCGGAGGAAGACCTCCATGTCCGGGTGACCACGGCCTGATCCGACCATAGCTTCTCCCGCCCTTGGCGGGAGCCGCGGCCGGGGCGGGTAAACTCGGACGGGACCGCCTTTGCAGCGGTCCTTCTAAATTTCATGCTGAAAGGAATGCTGTGCTGCGCACACATGACCTCGGATCACTTCGTTCCGAGCACATTGGACAAACCGTTACCCTTGCCGGCTGGGTGGGCCGGCGCCGTGATCACGGTGGCGTTGCATTCGTTGACCTGCGCGACGCGTCCGGCGTTGCCCAGGTGGTTGTCCGTGAGGAGGAGGTCTTCCACGGCCTCCGGAACGAGTACGTCCTCCAGGTGACGGGCACGGTCAACAAGCGTCCCGAAGGCAACGAAAACCCTGCCCTGGCGACGGGTGAAATTGAGGTCATCGCCGACAACGTGGTTATCCTCAACACTTCCGAGCCCCTTCCGTTCCAGATCGACGAGCACGTTGAGGTTGGCGAGGAAGCACGTCTCAAGCACCGCTACCTCGACCTTCGCCGCCCCGGCCCGGCCCGCAACATGCGCCTCCGTTCGGAAGCCAACCGCGTAGCGCGTGAGCTCCTCCACCAGCGTGGTTACGTCGAGATCGAAACGCCCACGCTGACGCGTTCGACGCCGGAAGGCGCCCGTGACTTCGTTGTTCCGGCCCGCTTGGCCCCGGGTTCCTGGTACGCCCTCCCGCAGTCGCCGCAGCTTTTCAAACAGCTTCTCCAGGTGGGTGGCTTCGAGAAGTACTACCAAATCGCCCGCTGTTACCGCGATGAGGACTTCCGCGCAGACCGCCAGCCGGAGTTCACCCAGCTGGACATCGAAGCCAGCTTCGTGGACCAGGACGACGTCATTGAACTCGGCGAGGCAATCGTCAAAGCGCTGTGGCAGCTGATCGACGTCGAAATCCCTACGCCGATCCGCCGCATGACGTACCTGGACGCCATGGCCAAGTACGGCTCCGACAAGCCGGACCTGCGTTTCGGTGTTGAGCTGACTGAACTGACCGACTTCTTCAAGGACACCAACTTCGGCGTCTTCAAGGCCCCTTACGTTGGTGCTGTCGTGATGCCGGGCGGCGCTTCCCAGCCACGCCGTACACTGGACGGCTGGCAGGAATTTGCCAAGCAGCGCGGTCACAAGGGCTTGGCCTACGTGCTCTACAAGGAAGACGGCGAACTGGCCGGTCCGGTCGCCAAGAACCTCACCGAAACCGAGCGTGCAGGCCTGGCGGACGCTGTTGGTGCGAAACCGGGAGACTGCATCTTCTTCGCAGCCGGCGAGAAGTCTGCCGCCCGGGCACTGCTCGGTGCCGCGCGCGTTGAGATCGGTCACCGTACCGGCCTCATCGATCCCAACGACTGGGCTTTCGTATGGATCGTGGACGCCCCGATGTTCGAGCCGGCCGCCGCTGCCGTCGCTTCCGGTGACGTGGCAGTTGGCGGTGGCCAGTGGACAGCAGTGCACCACGCCTTCACCTCGCCCAAGCCCGAATTCCTGGACACGTTCGACAAGGACCCGGAGTCGGCCCTGTCCTACGCCTACGACATCGTCTGCAACGGCAACGAAATCGGCGGCGGTTCCATCCGTATCCACGACCGGGCCGTGCAGGAACGGGTGTTCCAGCTCATGGGCCTGGACAAGGAAGACGCTGAGACGAAGTTCGGCTTCCTCCTGGAGGGCTTCAAGTACGGCGCACCTCCCCACGGCGGAATGGCGCTCGGCTGGGACCGCGTCGTCGCGTTGCTCGCCGGTGTGGAGTCCATCCGCGACGTCATCGCCTTCCCGAAGTCGGGCAACGGCTATGACCCGCTGACTGCGGCGCCTGCTCCGATCACGGCGCAGCAGCGCAAGGAGGCAGGCGTCGACTTCAAGCCGGAGGCCAAACCTGCGGCCAAGCCGGCAACGGCGTCCGAGTAAAGTCCTGGCCAAAAGGCTCTCCACCATGGTGGGGGGCCTTTTGGTGTTCGTGCCACATAATTTCCCGCATATGAGAGGTGCCGCAGATGATGGAGCAAGCACTCCTTGAAGACCTCATGGATAAGGCCTGGCCTGCCCTTGACCGGGAGGAGACGGGGGCGTGGGTGCTGCGCGCTTCGGAGGGAGTGACGCAACGGGCAAACTCAGTGTGGCCCAGGGTGTCCCACCAGACCGGACACGACGGCATCAGCCGGTCGGTCCAGGCCGCCGCGCGCTGGTACCGGGACCGGCGGCTTCCCCTGATCTTCCAGGTCTTCAACGATCCCCGCAGCGAAGCCCTCAATACCGTCCTGGACGAGCAGCGCTTCACCCGGCAGTCAGAAACCAGGATCATGGTCAGGGACGCTGCCGGGACATCCGCGGCTGCCCCCGGGCCTGGCGTGGAACTCCACGACCATCCCAACCGGGAATGGTTGGACCTGTGGTGGTCGGTGGATGGCCGCGGCGGCGAGGCAGAGCTGTCGGTCGCCCACAGAATCCTTGCCGCGTGCCCCTCGCTCTACGCCCTGCTGAGGGACGACGACGGCGTTCCCGCCGCCGTCGGGCGTCTCGCCTTGGTGGACGGCTGGGGCGGTATCTACAGCATGGCGACATCGCCGGCGCACCGCAGGCGTGGATACGCTACAAGGATTCTGGATGCGTTGTTGCGCGCCGGAAGCCAACGGCGACTCGAAGGGTTCTGGCTGCTGGTTACCGCGGCCAATCTAGGAGCCCGGGACCTCTACTTGCAGGCGGGTTTTACTGACCAGGGTGGCTATCTTTATCGTCAGGCGCCGCTGAAACGAGCGCCCGGCGGCTGCTGAGGCGGTTGCTGAACAGGTGCATCCGACACCGTAATCCGGACGGAGCAGGCGTCAGCTGCAGCTTTTGGCAGTACGGCTGACTTCGGTTCCTGGACATCCAGGAAGGCGAGCCTTGTCCGGGCGGCAACTGCCTTGAGGGATGCGTGGGCGAGGACCTGGTCCACCAATGTCCGGTCACCACCGGGAACGATGTACTCAATCCTGTGGCCGGAGAAGATCCGTGCGGCGTGTTCCGCCGTGGTCTTGGCGTCGATAAAGCGCGAACCGCTTTTCGAGGCCAAGATGGTGGAACCGCTGGCAGCAGCCAGGGCGTAGCCACCCCTCCGGACCAGCAGCAGCCCGAGACCGCGCTCCTGGGTGGCGAGTGAGGCGAGCCGGTCCAGCTCTGTCGCCCCGCGCCCCGGCCTGCCGTCAGCCGGCCACGGCGGTCGCAGCAGGGCCTCACCTCCGTCGGCCGCCCGCAGCAGCAAGCCGCCGTCGTCCAGGTCTTCCTCAACCGGGCCGTGGCTTGAGGCGAACCGGGCCACCCACCCTTGCAGCCTTTCCCCGGGCACTAAGGCGGTCCTGCTGCCGCCCCTGCGTTGCGGGGCTGATGCTGGGCGGTGCACGTCGATGTCTCCTTTGCTGGAACTATGAGTAGCCTATCCATGTGGAAGATCTCTTTGGTGCCGGCGCAGTGGACGACGACGAGTCGGAGGAGCAGCCTGCCGCAGGGGGACCCTCGGACGCCAACTGGATGGCGTCCCAACGCAGTCCGCTGGCAGTGCGGATGCGGCCACGGACCTTGGACGACGTTGTGGGACAGCAGCACCTGCTCGGTCATGGTTCCCCGCTCCGGCAACTGGCGGCCGGCGCAGAGGCTGCCGGTCCGGCCGGCCCCAGCTCGGTGATCCTTTGGGGGCCGCCTGGAACAGGAAAGACCACCCTGGCGCATGTGATCGCCCGCGGTCCCGGCCGGAAGTTTGTTGAGTTGTCTGCGATCACCGCCGGCGTCAAAGACGTACGCCGGGTCATGGACGAGGCCCTGACGGCCCGTGACCTGTACAAGAAGACCACCGTCCTGTTCCTGGACGAGATCCACCGCTTCAACAAGGCCCAACAGGATGCCCTCCTGCCGGGGGTTGAGAACCGCTGGGTCGTGCTGGTGGCAGCAACCACGGAAAACCCGTCCTTCTCGGTGGTCTCGCCCCTGTTGTCGCGTTCGCTGCTGCTGACGCTGAAGCCGCTGACTGACGATGACATCTCGGGACTGCTGCAGAGGGCAGTGTCCGACGCCCGCGGACTCGCGGGCCGCGTTGAGCTCAGCCCGGAAGCGCTGGATCATCTCGTGCGGCTGTCCGGAGGCGACGCCCGGCGTGCGTTGACGGCATTGGAAGCCGCTGCCGGGGTAGCTTTCGGTGACTCAACCGCCGTCGACGACCCGGCCGCCGTCGAAGGCGAAGTGCCGGACGCCGCGGTGCTGGTGGAACTCCGCCACACGGAACGGGCCTTGGACGCTGCGGCGGTGCGCTATGACCGCGCGGGGGACCAGCACTATGACGTCGCCAGCGCGTTCATCAAGTCCATCCGCGGCTCGGATGTGGATGCGGCACTGCACTATCTGGCCCGGATGCTCGAAGCCGGGGAGGACCCGCGCTTCGTGGCTCGACGGATCGTGATCTCCGCCGCCGAGGACATCGGCATGGCCGACCCCACCGCATTGCAGACCGCCGTGGCAGCGGCGCAGGCAGTGCAGTTGATCGGCATGCCTGAGGGCCGGATTGTGCTGGCCGAGGCCGTGGTGCACCTTGCAACGGCGCCTAAATCCAACGCCGCCTACATGGGCTTGAACAAAGCGGTGGCGGATGTGCGTGCAGGCTATGGCGGCGGCATTCCGATGCATTTGCGGGATGCCCACTATCCCGGTGCCAAGCAACTGGGCCACGGCACCAGCTACAAATATGCCCACGATGAGCCGCACGGGATAGCCACCCAGCAGTACCCGCCGGACGACCTCGTCGGCAAGGACTACTACCAGCCCACCAACAACGGCGCGGAGCGGGATATTGCGGCCAGGTTGGAGCGGCTCCGGAAGATCGTCCGCGGCGAGTAGCGGAGGCAGGGCGGTTCCAACGCCCGTGGTAGGATTGATCCTTGTCTGGCATGACCCGACGCCAAATCCCTTGAAGATTTCTTCAACGGTGCTGCGCGCCCGGGCCAGTAGCAAGAGGCAGCGGTTGGCCGATGCTCTCCCTGATGGAGGCCAGTAACACAGATACACCGCAGTAATTGGAAGGACACAAGTGGCTAACAACACTCGTGCTCGCCGTACCGCACGCCTTTCTCGTGCACTCGGCATTGCTCTGACCCCCAAGGCCGCCAAGTACATGGAGCGCCGCCCGTACGGCCCCGGTGAGCACGGCCGTGCCCGCAAGAAGCAGGACTCCGACTACGCCGTACGTCTGCGCGAAAAGCAGCGTCTGCGCGCCCAGTACGGCATCCGCGAAGCCCAGATGACCCGTGCCTTCGAAGAAGCACGCCGCACCAAGGGCCTGACCGGTGAAAACCTGGTCGAGCTGCTCGAAATGCGTCTGGACGCCCTCGTGCTCCGTGCAGGCTTTGCCCGCACCATCGCACAGGCACGCCAGCTCGTTGTGCACCGCCACATCATGGTTGACGGCGTCCGCGTGGACCGCCCGTCCTTCCGCGTTGGCGAAGGCCAGCTCATCCACGTTCACAGCCGCTCCGAGGTCATGGCACCGTTCCAGGTCGCCGCTGCCGGTGCACACGTCCTGAACAACGTGCCCGCATACCTGGACGTCAAGATCGACGCCCTGCAGGCACGCCTGGTTCGTCGCCCGAAGCGCTCTGAGGTCCCCGTGATCTGCGAAGAGCAGCTCGTCGTCGAATTCTACGCTCGCTAAATTCAAGCAGCACAGACAAAGAAGCCCGTGGCAACCGCCGCGGGCTTCTTTGTCTATAAGGTACCGGGCCACTATAGGTAAGGTACTGGGGGAGGCCTTGGCCAAAGCCGCGATGCGGCTGGTGCAAGGCAGCGCAACGATCCTAGGAGAAGTGTTCTATGTCTGGTGGCGACATTGCCGGCCTCATCGCAGCAGGAGTCTTCGCGCTCCTGGTTCTGCTGTTGGCTGTGCCCATTCTGAAGTTGGGCGGCGTTTTCGATGAGGTCCGCACCTCCATCCGTTCGATCAGCGACGGCGCCACGCCTTTGATGGACGAAGTGACTGCCACGGTCACTACCACCAACCAGCAGCTGAAGAAGGTCGATGGCATCGCCTCCAACGTCTCGGACGCGTCAGCCAACATCTCCGCGCTGTCCTCGCTCGTGGCCGCCACGGTTGGGTCGCCGCTGATCAAGGTGGCTGCTTTCAGCTACGGAGTCCGCTCGGCTTTCGCCGCACGCAGGACCCCTTCCTCCGGCCGTCGCAGCCGCTGAATCAACGGGAGACCATAAGCCGATGAAGAGAATTGTTTGGATGGGCATTGGCGTCGCAATCGGCGTCATCGCCTTCCGTAAGATCACCGAGGCACAGGCAAACCTGGGCCCCGAAGGTTTGAACCGTGCGGTTGGCCGGATGGCTGACGGGCTGTTCGACTTCGCCGACGCAGTGCGGTCCGGCATGCACCAGCGGGAAGAGGATCTCCGCGCAGCGCTTGGAATTGACGACGCCGTAGCAGGCGGACGGTAGCGGAGCGGTTCGCTCCCAGGCCCTCAACAGGGCAGAATGGAAAGCTGCGGAACGGCACCAGCCGGTACCGCGCACATCGTGTGCAGTGAATTGAGAAGGGTAAGTAATCAGCTAATGAAGTCGCAGGAGATCACCAAGCGCTGGGTGGACTTTTTTGTCAGCAAGGGCCACACCGCCGTTCCCTCCGCGTCGCTCGTTTCCAGCGACCCGTCACTTCTCTTCACTGTGGCCGGAATGGTGCCGTTCATTCCCTACCTGACCGCCCGCGAAGAGCCGCCCTACAGCCGTGCCACGAGCGTCCAGAAGTGCATCCGCACCGGTGACATCGAGGAGGTAGGCAAGACTGCCCGCCACGGAACGTTCTTCCAGATGTGCGGCAACTTCTCCTTTGGTGATTACTTCAAGGAAGATGCCATCAAGTTCGCCTTCGAACTGCTCACCACCAGCGTGGACGACGGCGGTTACGGACTGCCTGCCGAGCGCCTCTGGGTGACGGTCTACGAAGAGGACGACGAAGCCAAGGAACTGTGGCTCAAGAACACCGGCATCCCGGCTGAGCGTATCCAGCGCATGGGCAAGGCTGACAACTACTGGTCCACCGGGCAGCCCGGCCCCGCCGGCCCATGCTCGGAAATCTACTACGACCGCGGCCCGGCGTACGGCATCGAAGGCGGCCCGCTGGCCGACGAAACCCGGTACATCGAAATCTGGAACCTTGTGTTCATGCAGTACCAGATCGAAAACGTCCGTTCCAAGGTGGACTTCGATATCGTCGGCGAGCTGCCGAAGAAGAACATCGACACCGGCCTGGGCATGGAGCGCCTGGCGATGATCCTCCAGGGCGTCGAGAACATGTACGAGACCGACCAGGTCCGCCCGGTCATCGACAAGGCTGCCGAACTGTCCGGCCGCGAGTACACCTCGGCCGAGTCGCCGGAGGACCCGCACCACACCGATGACGTCCGCATGCGCGTCGTCGCGGACCACATCCGGTCCGCCCTGATGCTCATTGCCGATGGTGTGGCGCCGTCCAACGAAGGCCGTGGCTACGTGCTGCGCCGCCTCATCCGCCGGGCTGTGCGCGCCATGCGCCTCCTCGGTGTCGAGAAGGCATGCCTTCCTGACCTTCTTCCCGCCTCCCGCGACGCCATGAAGGGCGTTTACCCGGTGGTGGAAACCGACTTCGCGCGCATCAGCCGTATTGCTTACGCCGAGGAGAAGGCCTTCCTCCGCACCATTGCTTCGGGAACGGCCCGCCTGGAAGACGCTGTGGCCGAATCGAAAGCTGCAGGAGTTCCGTTGTCCGGCGCCGATGCCTTCGCGCTGCACGACACGTACGGCTTCCCGATCGACCTGACCCTGGAAATGGCCGAAGAAGCCGGCCTCAAGGTTGATGAGGCAGGCTTCCGCGCGCTCATGCTTGAACAGCGCCAGCGCGCACAGGCTGATGCCAAGGGCAAGAAGGGCGGCCACGCCGACCTCAGCGCCTACCAGGAGCTTCTCGGCAAGGGTGAGACCGTCTTTACGGGCTACGACGAACTTGAGGGCGAAGCAAAGGTCCGGGGCATCGTCAGCGCAGGCCGTGCTGTCGCACATGCCTCCACGGGTGACGAAATTGAGCTTGTCCTCAACGAAACCCCGTTCTACGCCGAAGCAGGCGGCCAGTCAGCAGACACCGGCCTCATCACCGGTGACGGCTTCGTGGTGGAGGTCCTTGACGTCCAGCGTCCCATCAAGGGCCTGAGCGTCCACAAGGCCATCGTCCGCGAGGGTGAGATTGCCTCCGACGCACTGGTGCGGGCCGCCGTCGACCGTGAACGCCGCCACGCCGCAGAGCAGGCCCACACCGGAACGCACATTGTCCATGCCGCCCTCCACCAGATCCTTGGGCCCGAAGCTACCCAGCGCGGCTCCTACAACAAGGCCGGCTATCTGCGCTTCGACTTCGCCTGGGGTGAGGGCCTCAGCCCCGCCACGCGTTCCGAGATTGAAGAAGTCTCCAACATCGCCATCCGGAACAACTATCGCGTTGACACCAAGGTGATGGGCCTGGCAGAGGCCAAGGCGCTGGGCGCCATGGCCCTCTTCGGCGAGAACTACGGCAGCGAGGTACGGGTCGTCGAGATCGACGGCGCCTGGTCACGTGAGTTGTGCGGTGGCACCCACGTATCCAACACCTCCCTCATCGGCAGCCTTTCGCTGCTGGGCGAGCAGTCCGTTGGTTCGGGAAACCGGCGCGTCGAGGCCTTCGTAGGCCTGGACGCGTTCCGTCACCTTGCCGCGGAGCGCGCACTGGTGACTGAACTGACCGAGCTTTTGAAGGTCCCGTCCGGCCAGCTTGCCGATCGCATCTCGAGCACGCTGAACAAGCTCAAGGCCACGGAGAAGGAACTCGACCGCCTCCGCAAGGAACAGCTCACGGCAGCGGCCGCCAACCTCGTCGGAACGGCAAAGGACGCAGCCGGCGTGCGCGTAGTTGCCCACGACGCCGGCCAGGTGGGCGGCGCAGATGACCTGCGGAACCTTGCCCTGGACCTGCGCAGCCGTCTCGGTTCGGACGCCGCCGCAGTGGCCGTTGCCGGGGTCAGCAACGATCGCCCGGTCATCCTCATCGCCACCAACGAAGCCGCCCGCGAGGCCGGAGTGAAGGCCGGTGCGCTGGTCCGCCTGGCTGCAGGCATCCTCGGTGGCGGTGGTGGCGGCAAGGACGACGTCGCCCAAGGCGGTGGCACCGACGCTGCGAAGGTCTCTGAGGCCCTCACAGCGGTGGTGGACGCGATTGCCAAGCGCTGACGGTGTCCGCCCGTACTAACGATGACGTCTACCCCCGGGGTATCAAGCTGGGGGTAGACGTCGGTACCGTCAGGGTTGGCCTTGCCCAGTGCGATCCTGACGGCATCCTCGCCACGCCGTTCAAGACGGTAGGGCGCGATGCCAAAAGGAACTCCGATGTCCGTTTGGTGGTCAAACACGCCGCTGAGCTGCCTGCGGTGCAAATATTTGTCGGCCTTCCCCGCACCATGAAGGGGGAGGAACGCGGCTCCGCGGCCATGGCTGCCGAGTACGCATTGCTCCTTGTGGAAGAGCTGGCCCGCGCCGGTCTGGACATTCCCGTGAACCTCGTCGATGAGCGGCTTTCCACTGTTACGGCACACCGCAACCTGCACGAAGCTGGCATGAGCAGCAGGAATCACCGTAAAGTGGTTGATCAGGTTGCTGCTGCTGGAATACTCCAGCACGCGATCGACATGCAAAAAGCCAGAGGAACGGACATCGGCCGCCGAGTGCAGGCACCGGCGGAGTCCGAAAAGCCCAGCAGTGCCCCAACGCTGCAGGCTGCCTCAGGCAGTGAACCCGATACTTCAACGAGGGGACTGCAACTGTGAGCCCGGTCAACAACGACCCCTCCAGCGGTACCGCCGGCGGCGGCATGCCGCTGACCCGCAAAGAGCTGCGGGCGCGGGAACGATTCCTCGCCACGCAGAACCACAACGTCGTACCCGTCCCCGAAGCGACCCCCGGCGAAGATTCCTTGTCGGTCGAAACAGAGGCGGAACTTCCACGTCCAGTTCCTGCTGTTCCAGCTCCACGCGTCCCCGAAGCGCCGCCGGCATCTGCAGCCCCGCCTGCCGCCAACCCTCCGGCTGCAGCCGCCCCGCCGGCAGCACCTGCCGCCCCGCCGGTACCCGCCCAGAAGCCGGTAGCCGAGCTTCAGAATGAGCGCGGGAATGTCGAGCATGATGACGTGGCGCACGCGCCGGTCACCCCCGAAGCAGCCCCTGCGCCCCAAGAACACGCGCCGCACCACGAGCCTGCACTGGACCACGAGCCTGCGCCGCACCATGAGCCTGGGTCGATCGACCATGACGGGTTCGACCACCCCCATGCCGGGCATGGTGAAGGGGAACTGGTCCACGCTGAGCATTCCGCGTTACCCCTCGAAGCCCATGAGTACGCCGAGCATGACGCGCACTACGGCGTAGCAGCCCATGATGGCTTTCACGACGGGCTGCACCCGGATGAGCTCCATCACGATGAACTCCACCACGACGAGCTCCACCACGATGAACTCCACCACGATGATCATCCCCACGAGTTGTTGGCGCCTGCAGTGACCACCGCGGCGGCCAAAGCCGCCGCGAAGAAGGCGCGCCGCCGTCGTCGTGTCCTTGCCCTCCTCCTGACGCTGGGAGTGTTCGTCGCTGCCATCGCCGTTGGCGCGCAGTTCCTGAAGCCGTTGCTGGGAATGGACAAGGTTACCGACTACCCGGGACCCGGCACGGGTTCCGTCGTCGTCACGGTGCCCCAAGGCTCTGGACCCAAAGCTGTAGCCAACGACCTTGTGCAGAAACATGTTGTGGCGGACGCCGATTCGTTCGTCAAGGAGTTCGCGAGCCAGGGCGGCGAGTTGTCGCCCGGTGACTTTACGTTCCGGACCGAGATGAAGAACTCGGACGCCGTTGCGGTCCTGGTGAACAAGGACACGTCCAAGGTCATGTACTTCGCGTTGAGCGCTGGATTGCGTATCACCGAGTCCCTGGAAGCCATTTCCAAGGGCTCAGGCATTCCGATGGAGCAGCTCAACGCCCTCAACCAGGCTCCTGGACAGTTCGGCGTTCCGGCCAAGGCCAAGAACCTCGAAGGCTTCCTGGCACCGGGGGAGTATCGCTTTGAACTCGGCACTTCCGCCAAGGACATCATCCAAAAGCTTGTCACCACCACTTTGGATGAACTCAAAGCCCAGGGAATCACCGATCCCGCCAAGCAGTACGACACCGTGACCATCGCCAGCATCGTGCAGGCGGAGGGCGGACAGGCGGACTACGGAAACGTCGCGGGCGCCATCTACAACAGGCTCAAGCCGAACAACGTCGAAACCAGCGGGCTCATCCAATCCGACGCCACGGTAACCTACGGGCTGGGCAGGAAGTCCTTCCATGTCACGGAAGAAGAAAAGGCTGACAAGTCCAACCCGTACAACACATACGCAAATGTGGGTCTGCCGGTGGGTCCCATCGGTTCTCCGGGCAAGACCGCGATCGATGCCGCGGCCAAGCCGACGCCCAACGACTACATGTACTGGGTAACGATCAACCTGGATACCAAGGAGACCAAGTTCTCCAAGACGCTGGCTGAGCACAACACCTATGTTGAGCAATACAACGCATGGTGCCAGGCCAACGCGGGACGGTGTGTGTGAGTCGTCGGGCTGCGGTCCTTGGCCATCCGATCTCCCACTCGAAGTCTCCGGCGCTGCATACTGCTGCCTACGCCAAGCTGGGTGTGGACATCGGGTACTCTGCCATCGATGTCACCGTTGCCGGCCTTCCGGCCTTCATGGAATCGCTCCGTGCAGAAGACTCCTGGTGTGGCCTGTCCGTAACCATGCCGCTGAAGTCGGCCATGGTCCGTGAAGTCGATGAGGTCCGGGGCGCCGGCGCCCTGTTGGGCGTCATCAACACAGTCGTTTTCGAGTACGACGGCGGCGCGGTGCGTCGGGCGGGATACAACACCGACGTTGCGGGCATTGTGGAGTCGGTCAGGTATGCCGGCGTTGCCACCACCCCGCACGCCGCCATCCTCGGTGGTGGCGGTACTTCCGCTGCTGCGGTCGCCGCCGTCCATGAACTTGGCGCGGACCACGTGGACGTCTTCGTCCGCGACGCCGGTCGTGCCGGTGACGCCGAAGCCGCCGCGGCCGCCGTCGGGATCTCCCTCTCCGTCAGGCCGCTGACGGAGGCCGCCACGGCTGTAGCGGGCACGGACCTGGTGATATCGACCTTCCCGCCCCGCGCAGCTGACGATTTGGCCGGGGAACTGGCGGCACTGCCGGGAACCGGGGCCGGTGTCCTGCTGGATGTCGCCTACGATCCTTGGCCAAGCCGCATTGCGGAAGCCTGGCGCGGCCACGGGGGAGCAGTAGTCCCGGGGCTGGAGATGCTGATGTACCAGGCGGCAGAGCAGATACGGCTCTTCAGCGGCTGTGACGTTGATACCGCCGTCATAGATGTGATGTGCGACTCAGTCGGGCTTCCCCGGCGGGTGTTCTAGAGGCCCTACATGGCAGGATTGGTTATATGTTGCGTTGGTTGACTGCCGGTGAATCCCACGGTCCGGCTCTGATCGGAATTGTTGAAGGCGTGCCTGCCGGTGTTGAACTCACCAGCGGGCAAATTCGTGACGCGCTGGCGCGTCGCCGCCTCGGCTACGGACGTGGCGCCCGCATGAAGTTTGAACAGGACGAGGTCACCATCATGGGTGGCGTCCGGCACGGGCTCACCCAGGGTGGGCCGGTAGCCATCCAGGTTGGAAACACCGAATGGCCCAAGTGGGAGCAGATCATGTCTGCCGATCCAGTGGACCCGGAGGTCCTCGCCGACCAAGCCCGTAACGCCCCTTTGACCCGTCCCCGCCCCGGGCACGCGGACTTCACGGGTATGCAGAAGTACGGCTTCGACGAAGCCCGTCCGGTGCTTGAACGCGCCAGTGCACGGGAGACTGCCACCCGCGTTGCCCTCGGCACCGTCGCTGCGCAGTTCCTGAAGCAGCTGGGCGTGGAACTGGTGAGCCACACTGTGTCCATTGCCAGCGTCACCGTTCCTGAAGGCAAGCCGTTGCCCGGACCCCGGGACGTGCTGGCCCTCGACGCCGACCCCCTTCGTTGTTTTGACCGCGAGACATCCAACGCGATGGTCGCCGAGGTGGATGCAGCCCACAAGGAAGGCGAAACCCTCGGTGGCGTGGTTGAAGTACTTGCGTACGGCCTGCCGCCCGGACTGGGCAGCTACGTCCACTGGGACCGCCGTCTTGACTCGCGGCTTGCTGCTGCGCTTATGGGTATCCAGGCCATCAAGGGCGTTGAAGTCGGCGACGGGTTCCTTACGGCTGCCCGCCGCGGCTCGGCAGCCCACGATGAAATCGTCAAGGACGACGACGGCCGGATTGTCCGCCAGACCAACCGTGCCGGTGGCATCGAAGGCGGCATGAGTATCGGGGAAGTGCTGCGTGTTCGTGCAGCCATGAAACCGATCGCTACTGTTCCGCGCGCACTGCGCACCATCGACGTGAGCACGGGCGAGCCTGCCAAGGCGCACCACCAGCGTTCCGATGTTTGTGCTGTTCCCGCCGCCGGTGTCGTTGCCGAAGCCATGGTTGCCCTGGTTCTAGCGGAGGCTGTTGCCGAGAAGTTCGGTGGCGATTCCGTGGCGGAGACCCAGCGGAACCTGCAAAGCTATCTTGACAGCATTCCGGCCACCTTGGACTCGGTCGGCCGGTAGTGGTCCGCTCTGTCCTGGATGGCTGCTCCGCCCGTCCCGTTGTTTTGGTGGGGCCAATGGCTGTTGGCAAGTCGGCCATAGGCCAGCAGTTGGCCCAGCAGCTTGGTCTTCCGTTCGTGGACACCGACGCAGTGGTGGTTGCTGCCCATGGGAGCATTGCGGACATCTTCGCAGGACGCGGCGAGCACGCCTTCCGGGAAATCGAAGCCAGGGCAGTGGCGAAATCGATCGAGTCCGCCAAAGCACAGCCAGCGATCATTTCCCTGGGCGGCGGAGCAGTCCTTGATTCCGGAACCCAGCAACTGCTGGGGGAGTGCACCGTGGTTTACCTGGAATGCGACGCGGAAACCGTGGCGGACCGGATCGCGCGAAACACGGGAAGGCCCCTGCTGCAGGGTGACGCAATGGCCCGGTGGGAAGCACTCTTTGCCACCAGGCGGCCCGTCTACGAACGGCTCGCAGACATCGTCATGGATGTGCGTTCAGGATCCGTGGCGGAAATCGGCCTCCATTTGGAGGAACGGCTGCGCCAGCATGCAGCCTTGAAAGAGGAAGTTGAAAAGTGAGCAACGAAGCAACTGTCATCAAGGTGACCGGCCAGTCAGTCAACGAAAACTACGACGTCGTGGTGGGCCGTGGCCTGTTGCAGACCCTTCCCGAAAAACTCGGTGAACGCGTCCGACGGGTCCTGGTCATCCACCCGCGGGCCCTTCGGCTGACGGGCGACACCGTTCGCGACGAGCTGGAGAGCGCCGGATTCACCGCGCTTACGGCCGAAATCCCGGACGCGGAGGAAGGCAAGCACATCCAGGTTGCCGCGTTCTGCTGGCAAGTGCTGGGCCAGAATGACTTCACCCGTTCGGACGCCATCGTGGCTGTCGGCGGCGGTGCTGTCACCGATCTCGCGGGCTTCGTGGCAGCCACCTGGCTGCGCGGTGTCAAGGTCATCCACATGCCCACGAGCCTGCTGGGAATGGTGGACGCCTCGGTTGGAGGCAAGACGGGCATCAACACCGCCGAGGGCAAGAACCTCGTGGGGTCATTCCACCCGCCCGCTGCCGTCCTGGCCGATCTGGATACTCTCCAGACATTGCCGAAGAACGAGCTCATCTCCGGCATGGCGGAAGTCATCAAATGCGGATTCATCGCCGATCCCGCGATCCTCGAACTGATCGAGAAGAACACGGACGCCGTGATGGATCCCGGTTCCGATGTCGTCCGCGAACTCATTGAACGCGCCATCGCTGTCAAGGCCAATGTCGTATCCCAGGACCTCAAGGAATCCGGCCTGCGCGAAATCCTGAACTACGGCCACACCCTTGGCCATGCCATCGAACTGGTGGAGCGGTATTCCTGGCGCCACGGTGCTGCCGTTGCCGTGGGCATGATGTTCGCTGCCGAGTTGTCCCGCAGTGTCGGCCGTTTGTCCGATGCCGATGCCGACCGGCACCGCACCATCCTCGAAAGCCTTGGCCTGCCCATTACCTACCGAAGGGACCGCTGGCAGGGCTTGCTGGACGGTATGCGCCGGGACAAAAAGTCCCGTGGTGACCTCCTCCGCTTTGTCGTCCTCGACGGAGTGGCCAAGCCCGGCATCCTGGATGTCCCCGATACTTCCCTTCTCTTTGCTGCCTATCAGGAGATCGCATCATGACGATTGCCTTGCGCGAAGGGGTCAGTGACTGGCCAACAGCCGGGTTCCCCGGTGTCCGGATGAACCCGGACACACTCCTGCCCGTGGTGGTCAATGAGGAAGTCATGGAGACTGCTCTCGCGGCTTCGGATGATCCCGCGGACCGGATCATGGCCCTCCTGCTTGAAAACCAGCCAAAAGAGGCAGCTGAACTTCTGGCAGAGGCCCGCTATAAGGATCCTGAGTCCTTCCGGCTCAGGATCTTTGAGGCCGAAGTCCACCGTGCCACCAACCGCCATGACCGTGCCGTCCAACTGTTCCGCCACCTGCTGCACGAGGTCCAGGGAACGTCCAAGGAAGCAGTAGTACGCCAGTATCTTGGCCGCGCCTACTTCGTGGGCGGCAACGCGTTGGCCGCAGCCGAGGAGTTCTCCAGGGCACTTGACCTGAGGGTGGCCATGGCCGCCGATGCGGCACTGATCTACTCGTCCGCTGTGGCCCTGCAACGGGCCCGGGATGTCCTGGAAGTTGCTTCCTGAGAGCCGCCTGTAACGCTGCCCGCAAGGTCATGCCGCATTTGCCGGTAGAATGGTTTTTGGATTTTTGATAAATACGCGCTGGCGCGCCGAAAGGCACGCCTGCTTGGCATAGATAGCTGGCAGCTAGAACCAGTGCGATTAACCAGAGGATACGAGTGGCAACCACAAACGACATCAAGAACGGGACCGTACTGAAGCTCGAGGGCCAGCTCTGGAACATCATCGAGTTCCAGCACGTCAAGCCGGGCAAGGGCGGTGCCTTTGTCCGCACCAAAATGCGCAACGTCATGTCCGGCAAGGTGGTCGACAAGACCTTCAACGCCGGCCTGAAGATTGAAACCGCAACGGTTGACCGCCGCGACTACCAGTACCTGTACCAGGATGGCGAAGACTTCGTCTTCATGGACACCCAGGACTACGACCAGATCACCGTTTCCGGTGCAACAGTCGGCGACGCCACCAACTTCATGCTCGAGAACCAGATGGTGAACATCGCCATCCACGAAGGCACTCCGCTGTACATCGAGCTGCCCCCGAGCGTCGTTCTCGAAATCACCTACACCGAGCCCGGCCTGCAGGGCGACCGCTCCTCCGCCGGAACCAAGCCGGCTACGGTGGAAACCGGCTACGAGATCCAGGTGCCGCTATTCGTTGAGCAGGGAACCAAGGTCAAGGTCGACACCCGCGATGGCAGCTACCTGGGCCGGGTCAACGACTAGTGAGCGCACGCGGTAAAGCCCGTAGCAGGGCCTTGGAAGTACTTTTCGAAGCGGAGCAGCGCTCAGTTTCGGCTTTCGATGCAATGACAGCGCGTCGGGAGAAGACAGACCTCGTCATCAACCCCTACACGGTGGAAATAGTGGAGGGTGTTGTCTCCATGCAGGCAACCATTGATGAGTTCCTGGAGACCTACGCACAAGGCTGGACCTTGGAGCGCATGCCCTCCGTTGACCGCATCATTCTTCGTATCGGTGCGTGGGAACTTCTCTACAATGATGAAGTTCCGGACGGAGTCGCCGTAAGCGAAGCCGTGGCCCTCGCCAAGACGATGTCCACTGATGAGTCCCCGGCCTTCATCAATGGCTTGCTGGGCCGTCTGCAGAAGCTCAAGCCGTCGCTGCTGGCCTAGCCGGCAGGACAGTATTCGAAAATGGACCCTCCTCCCCGGAAAACCGGAGAGAAGGGTCCATTTTTTCGGGCAAGTACCGGACCTGCACCGGGACCTACTGGAGGACAGCGGCCCTCAGTGCGGGGATGAGCCAGAGGTGTTCGATTTCGTCGTGTTGGTGCACGGGGACGTCGCGGCCACTGAGTATCCGTTGGCGTGTGAAAGCCAACGCGGTTGCCCCCTTGATGAATGCCTTCATCTGCCCACCCCGGCCCCTCGATGCAGCCCAGCGAAGTGCCTGGCGCCTGCCCCGGGAGGTAGCCAGCATCTCCACCTCTGCCGGCGTGAACCAGCCGGCGCGGGCGTATTCCAGAAGCCGTTGACGGGTCAGCTTTCCCTCGGCGACGCGAAGCAGGATCACGCCGACGACGGCAACCAGGAAGATTGGTACCTGCACTGCGAAGTACTCCACCAGGAAGTTCTGCCCCATGCTGTTCCAGCGGTTGTGCAGGAACATTGCCGGCAGCAGGCCGATGAAGAAGGCCAGGACCGCATATCCTGAGTGCCATTTCCTGGCAGCGAATCCCATAATCAAACCGGTCGTGCCCGTGAATACTGCGTGGGCAAAGGGAGACATGACGCCACGAAGGATGAAAATGCGTACCAAATCGGTCCCGGGATCAGTGGAAGAAGCGATTTCACGCCCGAAGTAGAGGATGTTCTCAGTGAAAGCGAACCCCGCCGCAATGGTGAACGCGAACACCACGCCATCCACGGGACCGTCGAAGTACTTGCGGGCTGCCAGGATCAGGACCAGGAGTCCCAGTGACTTCGTGAATTCCTCCACGATCGGGGCCTGGACCGTCGCCATGAAATAGGCGAAGGCCTCTTCGCTCCCAGTGGGAGCGGCAAGCGCGAAAAGCGGTTGGATCAACAGCGTGCCGGCTATGGAAACGGCCGCACCCCACGTAAAGGCGAACCAGAGCAGCCGCGGCGGTTCGGGCTCCCACCGGTCTATGACGCGCACCGTCAACAGGACGATGGAAAGTGGGATCAATGAGACCAGGAAGCCGATGATGAACCCTGCGATCCCCGTATTTCCCAAGAGGAACGGCACCACCAACAGAAGACTACCCAGGACCAGGACGGTGCCGACGATCAGCAAGGGAAGGGTGCCCCAGCTCCGGCGTGCAGGCCGTGCCGGTGGCGTGGCCCAGTTTTGCTGTGGCAGGGACGCCGGGTTTCCCGGGGCTGCCTGGTAGTTTCCCGGCTGAACGCGACCGATCCACGTGGGGTTGGCACCTGGCTCCAGGTAAGGCCTTGGATAAGGATGTCCGCCGTGCTGACCGGGCTGGTTCATGCTCATGGGAAAGAGCCTATTCCACGCTCGGAAATGTGAGCTTAAACTCACCCACCTGCCAAGGACCCGCGCGGTCGTCCCATGGCCGCTGTGATACTTTTGGAGAGCAAATATTCCTTTTTTAATTCCGTCCCGTGAGGCGGGGAAAGGGGAGACGAGCGATGACTGAAGTCACTTCTGCGCACGTGCCGTCGCGGGTTGTCCTCAACCAGGCGGATATCGATCGTGCGCTTACTCGTATCGCCCACGAGATCCTCGAAGCCAACAAAGGCTCGCAGGACCTGGTTCTGTTGGGCATTCCCAGCCGCGGTTATCCGCTGGCCGTGCGGCTCGCCAATAAGATCGCCGCAGCCGACCCCACGGTTAACGCCGGGGCCATTGTCGGCCAACTGGACGTCACCATGTTCCGTGACGACCTCTCCCACCAGCCCACCCGGCCTCCGCACCACACCCGGCTTCCGCTGTCCGGCATCGACAACAAGGTTGTTGTGCTCATTGACGACGTCCTCTACTCGGGACGCACCATCCGTGCAGCCTTGGACGCCCTTGTCGATCTCGGCCGTCCACGCATCGTCCGCCTTGCGGTCCTGGTGGACAGGGGCCACCGCGAACTTCCCATCCGCGCCGACCACGTGGGTAAGAACCTGCCGACCTCCTCTGCGGAAAAAGTCCGGGTACACCTCGAGGAAACTGATTCCGTAGATGGCACACCCGTCAACGAGGTAGTAATCGAGGCGGGCAAGTGAAGCACCTTCTTTCCACGGAAAACCTGGTCGCATCCGACGCCATCCGCATCCTGGACACCGCGGAAGAGATGTCCGCAGTGGGGGACCGCGAGGTCAAGAAGCTCCCCGCGCTCCGCGGCCGCACCGTAGTGAACCTATTCTTCGAGGACTCCACGCGAACCCGGATCTCCTTTGAAGCGGCGGCCAAGCGCTTGTCCGCCGATGTCATCAACTTCGCAGCCAAGGGATCCTCCGTATCCAAGGGCGAGTCCCTCAAGGACACCGCGCAGACCCTCGCGGCCATGGGCGCGGACGCCGTCGTCATCCGCCACTGGGCTTCGGGCGCGCCGCACCGCCTGGCCGCTACGGACTGGATCGATGCCGCGGTGATCAACGCCGGCGACGGTACTCACGAGCACCCGACGCAGGCACTTTTGGACGCCTTCACCATGCGCAGGCACTGGTCGAAGCTCAACGGCGTCGCATCGACGGGAGCGGACCTGGCAGGCATGCGGGTCGCCATTGCGGGGGACGTGCTGCACTCGCGCGTGGCCCGCTCCAACGTCTGGCTGCTGAAGACCCTGGGTGCCGAGGTCACCTTGGTTGCGCCACCCACCCTGCTGCCCATCGGCGTCGAGCACTGGCCCTGCAAGGTCAGCTACAACCTGGACGAAACGCTCCAGTCCGGTATTGACGCCATGATGATGCTGCGCGTCCAGGGTGAGCGGATGAACGCCTCGTTCTTCCCGTCCACCCGTGAATATTCGCGCCGCTGGGGCTTCGACGACGCCCGCCTCCGCGCTTTGGATGACCTGGGCATGAAGGACACCATCATCATGCACCCCGGCCCCATGAACCGTGGCCTGGAGATTTCATCCGCCGCCGCCGACTCGCCCCGTTCCACTGTGCTTGCGCAGGTACGAAACGGCGTTTCGGTCCGCATGGCGGCCCTGTACCTGCTGCTGTCCGGGGATACCCGCGAAGCAGCCCCACTGAACATTGTCACACCGGCTTTCGCAAGCCCGTCCAGCAAGGAGAGCAACTGATGGCCGAGAACACTTACTTGATCCGCGGGGCCGCCGTCCTCGGTGGCGAGGCCCAGGACCTGCTGATCCGCGACGGCGTAATTGCCGCCCGGGGTGCGGACCTTTCCGATGAGGGCGCCACCGTGATCGACGGCAAGGGCCTGGTGGCCCTGCCGGGCATGGTGGACGTCCACACGCACCTGCGTGAACCCGGTCGCGAGGACGCCGAAACAGTGGAGACCGGCACCCGGGCTGCTGCCCTCGGTGGCTTTACGGCCGTCCACGCCATGGCCAACAGCAACCCCGTGGCTGACACCGCCGGTGTCGTCGAGCAGGTCCACAGCCTGGGCCGTGCGTCCGGCTGGGTCGATGTGCGTCCCGTCGGCGCAGTCACCGTGGGTTTGGCCGGCGAGCAGCTCGCCGAGCTTGGCGCCATGGCCGACTCCCGCGCGCAGGTGCGGATGTTCTCCGACGACGGCATCTGCGTTCACGACCCGGTACTCATGCGCCGCGCACTTGAGTACGTCAAAGCGTTCGACGGCGTCGTGGCCCAGCACGCGCAGGAACCCCGCCTTACCGCCGGGGCACAGATGAACGAGGGCACAGTCTCCGCAGTCCTGGGACTGACCGGCTGGCCTGCCGTTGCCGAGGAAAGCATCATTGCCCGTGACGTCCTGCTTACCCAGCACGTCGGGTCCCGGCTGCATGTGTGCCACGTTTCCACTGCCGGGTCTGTTGAGATCGTGCGCTGGGCGAAGGCCCGTGGCATCAACGTCACCGCCGAAGTGACCCCGCACCACTTGCTCCTGACGGACGAATTGGTCCGCAGCTACGACCCGGTCTACAAGGTCAACCCGCCGCTGCGCACGGACGCCGATGTGCAGGCCCTGCGTGAAGGACTGGCCGACGGCACCATCGACGTCGTCGGAACCGACCACGCCCCGCACCCCAGCGAGCACAAGGAGTGCGAGTGGGCGCAGGCGGCCATGGGCATGACGGGCCTTGAAACCGCGCTCTCGGTGGTTCAGGAAACCATGATCGAAACCGGCCTCATGACCTGGGCCGACTTCGCCAGGGTCACCTCGTTCACCCCCGCCGTCATCGGCCGCGTGGCCGACCAAGGCCGTCCGCTGGAAGTTGGCGAGCCGGCCAACGTCATCCTGGTGGACCCGGCTGCGCGTTGGACGGTCGACCCCCATAAGATGGCAACCATGGGCCGCAATTCACCGTTCAAGGGCAAAGAGCTGCCCGGATCCGTGGTGGCTACCTTCTTCAAGGGCCACCCCACGGTCCTCGACGGCCGGCTCAACACGCCCTACCAGCACCCGGCAGTCAGCAACTGATGAGCAACCAGACATTGACTGTGCTCACCACGGTGCCGCTGATCGTTGCCGTACTGGTGATGATCTGGCTCGGGTGGCGGAACCGGCTGAGGCGACAAGCCGACGTCGAACGTCTGCCTGCGGTGCCGGAACAGCTGACGCCCGCGAGCGTCGTCGCTGATGGCCAGTACGTGACCACCACGACGGCGGGCGACTGGCTCGACCGCATAGCGGCCCAGGGCCTGGGCATCCGGACCAACGCGGAACTGAGCATCCACGCCGAAGGCGTGTTGTTCGACCGCTCCGGTGCCGCCCCCGTCTTCATCCCGCGGCGGTCCCTCGTGGACAGCCGCGAAGCCAACGGCATGGCCGGGAAGTTCGTCGAAAAAGACGGCCTCCTTGTCATCAGCTGGAGGCTTGGCGCCCGGGAACTCGATACCGGATTCCGGTCCCGGCACTCAGCCGACAAGAAGCTCCTCCTTGAAGCCCTCCAGGAATTGATCTCCGCAGCCCCTCAGGCAGATGCCGATAGTGGAAAGTAATAAAGTGACGGAAAGTAACACAGCCACCAAAACCACCCCCTCCGCAGCAGTACTGGTGCTCGAAGACGGCCGCATGTTCTGCGGCCGCAGCTACGGCGCCCAGGGAACCGCACTGGGAGAGGCCGTCTTCGCCACCGGCATGACCGGCTACCAGGAGACCATCACCGACCCCTCGTACGCCCGCCAGTTGGTCGTCCAGACTGCGCCGCACATCGGCAACACCGGGGTTAACAGCGAAGACGCTGAATCCCGCCGCATCTGGGTGGCCGGGTACATTGTCCGTGATGCCGCGCGCCGGCCTTCCAACTGGCGCTCGGAGCGAAGCCTGGACGAGGAACTCGTCGAACAGGGCATCGTGGGCATCCAGGGCGTGGACACCCGTGCCATCACGCGCCACCTCCGCGAGCACAAGACCATGCGGGCCGGTATCTTCTCCGGCGAGGCCGCCCGGGCCACCGACAAGGAATTGTTGGACGCCGTCCTGGCCAGCGCGCCCATGGAGGGCGCAGCCCTTGCCGAGGAAGTCTCCATCGACGAGGCCTACGTGGTCGAACCCAAGGACCACGGCTGGGAAGGCGAACCCCGCTTCTCCATCGCCGCTGTGGACCTCGGCATCAAGGCAATGACTCCCGTGCGTTTCGCCGAGCGCGGCGTGCGCGTGCACGTCCTGCCTGCCACGTCCACGCTTGAGGACGTGAACGCGGTCAAGCCCGATGGCTTCTTCATGTCCAACGGCCCCGGCGACCCCGCCACTGCCGACCACCAGGTTTCCCTGCTGCGTTCGGTGCTGGACGAGAAGCTGCCGTACTTCGGAATCTGCTTCGGCAACCAGATCCTGGGCCGCGCCCTGGGCTTTGGCACGTACAAGCTCCGCTATGGCCACCGCGGCATCAACCAGCCCGTGATGGACCGCCGTACAGGGAAGGTGGAAATCACCTCCCAGAACCACGGCTTCGCAGTGGACGCGCCGCTGAACGGATCCACGGTGGCGCCGGAGGAGCGTTACGGCCGTGTGGAGGTCAGCCACGTCTCGCTGAACGACGACGTCGTCGAAGGCCTTGCCTGCCTCGACATCCCGGCCTTCTCGGTCCAGTACCACCCGGAGGCTGCCGCCGGCCCGCACGACGCCGCGTACCTCTTCGACCGCTTCATCGACCTCATGGCCGATACCAAAGCCGCCGCTCCCGCAAAGAACAACGACTCCAAGACTGAGGACAAGAAGTAATGCCCAAGCGTACAGATCTCAAGAGCGTCCTTGTCATCGGTTCCGGTCCCATCGTCATTGGCCAGGCGGCCGAGTTCGACTACTCCGGCACCCAGGCCCTCCGGGTCCTGAAGGAGGAGGGCCTCCGGGTCATCCTGGTCAACTCGAACCCGGCCACCATCATGACGGACCCCGAGTTCGCCGATGCCACCTACGTTGAACCCATCACCCCTGAGGTGGTGGAGAAGATCATCGCCAAGGAGCGCCCGGACGCCATCCTGCCCACCCTTGGTGGCCAGACGGCCCTGAACACGGCCATCGCCCTGGATAAGAACGGGGTACTGGAGAAGTACAACGTCGAACTCATCGGTGCCAACATCGCCGCCATCGAACTCGGCGAGGACCGCGAGAAGTTCAAGGGCGTCGTGGAGCGTTGCGGCGCCGAGTCGGCACGCAGCCACATCATCCACACCATGGATGAAGCCTTCAAGGCAGCCGAAGACCTGGGCTACCCCATGGTGGTCCGGCCGTCCTTCACCATGGGCGGGCTGGGTTCCGGCCTCGCGTACAACGAGGACGACCTCCGCCGCATCGTCGGCCAGGGCCTCCAGTACAGCCCCACCACCGAGGTCCTGCTTGAGGAGAGCATCCTTGGCTGGAAAGAATACGAACTCGAGATGATGCGCGACAAGAACGACAACGTCGTTGTCGTCTGTTCCATCGAGAACTTCGACCCCGTCGGTGTGCACACCGGCGACTCCATCACGGTTGCTCCTGCCCTGACCCTGACGGACCGCGAGTACCAGAAGCTGCGCGACGTCTCCATCGCGGTTATCCGCGAAGTCGGCGTCGACACCGGTGGCTGCAACATCCAGTTCGCCATCGACCCCGCCACGGGCCGTGTGGTGGTCATCGAAATGAACCCGCGCGTTTCCCGCTCTTCGGCGCTGGCCTCGAAGGCAACCGGTTTTGCCATCGCCAAGATCGCCACGAAGCTCTCCCTGGGATACACCCTGGACGAGATTCCGAACGACATCACCCAGAAGACCCCGGCTTCCTTCGAGCCGACCCTTGACTACGTGGTTGTCAAGGTTCCGCGCTTCGCTTTCGAGAAGTTCCCGGCAGCAGACAACACGCTGACCACCACCATGAAGTCGGTGGGCGAAGCGATGGCCATGGGACGCAACTTCACCGAGGCCCTGCAGAAGGCCCTGCGTTCATTGGAGCAGAAGGGCTCCCAGCTGGACTTCAGCTCGGTCCCGGAATACGAAGTGGCAGAGCTCATCGAGAAGGCCAAGCGGCCTACCACGGAGCGTCTGCACCAGGTACAGCGGGCCCTCCTTGGCGGTGCCACCGTTGAGGACCTTTTCGAAGCCACCAAGATCGACCCCTGGTTCCTGGACCAGCTCCAGCTGCTCAATGAGACTGCCCAGGAAATCCGCAAGGCCGGCGTTCTCACCGAGGAAATGCTGCGCAACGCCAAGCGCCACGGCTTCTCCGACGAGCAGATCGGTGCCTTGACGCACAACAACGAGGCCGTGGTCCGCGGTGTTCGCCAGGCCCTGGGCATCCGCCCGGTCTACAAGACGGTGGACACCTGCGCCGCCGAATTCGCCGCCTACACCCCGTACCACTACTCCTCCTACGATGAGGAGGACGAAGTAGGCCTGCACTCCAAGCCCTCCGTCATCATCCTCGGCTCCGGCCCCAACCGCATCGGCCAGGGCATCGAGTTCGACTACTCCTGCGTCCACGCTTCCATGGCCTTGCGCAAGGCCGGCTACGAGACCGTCATGGTCAACTGCAACCCGGAGACTGTGTCCACGGACTACGACGTTTCCACGCGTCTGTACTTCGAACCGCTGACCCTTGAGGACGTCCTCGAGGTCATCGCTGCGGAGGAGCGCACGGGCGGTGTCATGGGCGTCTTCGTGCAGCTTGGCGGCCAAACCCCCTTGAAGCTGGCACAGCAGCTTGCCGACGCAGGTGTTCCCATCCTGGGCACCTCGCCGGAAGCGATCGACCTCGCCGAACACCGGGGCGCCTTCGCCCGGGTCCTGGACGAGGCCGGCCTGACCTCCCCGAAGAACGGCACCGCCGTTTCCTTCGAGGACGCCAAGAAGATCGCCGACGAAATCGGCTACCCCGTGCTGGTCCGCCCGTCCTACGTGCTGGGCGGCCGCGGCATGGAGATCGTCTACGACGAAGCAAACCTTTCCCGCTACATCGCGAACGCCACCGAGATCACCCCGGATCACCCGGTCTTGATCGACCGCTTCCTTGAAGACGCGGTGGAGATCGATGTCGATGCCCTCTTCGACGGCACCGACATGTACCTCGGCGGCATCATGGAGCACATCGAAGAGGCCGGTATCCACTCCGGTGACTCCGCGTGTGTCCTGCCTCCGATCACCCTTGGCAACAACGTGATCGAGCGCGTCCGGACGGCAACCCGTGCGATCGCCGAAGGCGTGGGCGTACGTGGCCTCATCAACATCCAGTTCGCCCTTGCCTCCGACGTCCTGTACGTCCTGGAAGCAAACCCCCGCGCCTCCCGTACCGTTCCGTTCGTCTCCAAGGCAACGGGCGTGCAGATGGCCAAGGCCGCTGCCTTGATCGGTACCGGCGTCACCATCAACCAGCTCCGCAGCGCGTACAAGATGCTGCCGGAAAGCGGCGACGGCTCAACGCTGCCGCTGGATGCTCCGGTTGCCGTGAAGGAAGCCGTGCTGCCGTTCAGCCGCTTCCGTACGCCGGAAGGCAAGGTCGTCGACTCCTTGCTCGGCCCGGAAATGCGCTCCACCGGTGAAGTCATGGGTATCGACAAGCACTTCGATACCGCCTTCGCCAAGAGCCAGGCAGCAGCCAACAACGCGCTGCCTACCGAAGGCAAGATCTTCGTTTCCGTGGCCAACCGGGACAAGCGTTCGGTGATCATGGGCGTCAAGCGGCTCTCGGACCTTGGCTTCGAGATCGTCTCCACCGGTGGCACCGCCGACGTCCTGCGCCGCAACGGCATCCAGGCGACTCCGGTCCGCAAGGTTGCCGAGGGAAGCAGCGCCGAAGGTGAGGGAACCATCGCGGACCTCGTCATCGCCGGTGAGATCGACATGGTCTTCAACACGCCTTCCGGTGGCGAAGCCCGCAGCGATGGATACGAACTCCGCGCCGCAGCGACCTCCATCGGCATTCCATGCATCACCACCGTTGCTGAGTTCAACGCGGCAGTCCAGGCGATCGAGGCCCTGCGGACCTATGAATGGTCGGTGACCAGCCTGCAGGAGCACGCAGCCAACCTGTCGGCAGCCATGGAAGCCGCACATGCCTGAGACTGCAGCATCACAGCAGGCACAGCAGCCGGTCCGGGAGTCTTTCGGCTCCCGGCTGGCTGCCGCCATGGCCTCCCGCGGTCCGCTGTGCGTCGGGATTGATCCGCACCCGCAGCTCCTGGCGGACTGGGGTTTGAACGACGACGTCGCGGGGCTGGAGCGCTTCTCGCTCTCGGTGGTTGAGGCGGTGGCTTCCCTCGCTGCCGCGGTGAAGCCGCAGGTGGCGCTGTACGAACGCCACGGTTCGGCCGGCATGGCTGTCCTGGAACGAACGCTTGCGGCCTCAGCGGACGCCGGGGTGCTCAGCATTGCTGATGCCAAGCGTGGCGATATCGGTTCCACCATGGCGGCCTATGCGGATGCCTGGCTGCGGGATGGGTCGTCGTTGGCTGCGGATTCGGTGACGTTGAGTCCGTACCTGGGATTTGAGTCGCTGCGTCCCGCCCTGGATCTCGCAGCCCGGAACGGCCGGGGTGTGTTCGTGCTTGCGCTGACATCGAACCCCGAGGGAAAGTCGGTTCAGCACGTCGGAGGCGAACACTCCGTGGCCCGCAGGATCGTGGCCGCAGCCGCTGCGGAGAACCAGCGTTATGAGGGTGCACTGGGATCGGTGGGCCTGGTGGTCGGTGCCACTATCGGCTCGGCCCTGACAGATCTGGGCATCGAGCTTGGCCCGGTCCGCGGAGCCATCCTTGCGCCGGGACTCGGAGCCCAGGGCGCGACGCCTGCCGACCTCCGTGCGACCTTCGCTGACGCGTATCCGCAGGTCCTGGCCACCTCCAGCCGGGGAATCCTGGCAGCAGGTCCGTCCATTCCGGCTTTGCGCGCCGCAGCCGGGGAGACCCTGGCCGGGCTTCGTTCCTAAGGCAACGCGGGGTCACTTTTGGCCCATGATGGGCCTGACTACCGGCCATAAGTGACCCCGCGTTGGTCTAACGCATTGCGCAACTGCGCCCCTGGCGGTAGGTTCGGGATCAGTCGCGTGATCTGCATCACAAACTCGATCTGACAGGGGTTCGGCAGTGGGCCTGAAAGAGCTGACACCGCAAGAGCGTGCCGATGCGTTGGAAAAGGCTGCCAAGGCCCGGGCCGTGCGGGCCGCGGCCAAGGAGCGGCTGAAGCGTGGAGAAGTGAGCATCGCGGAGTTGATCTCCTCAGGCGCCACTGACGAAGCGATCGCGCGCATGCGTGTGGTGGAGTTACTGGAAGCCCTGCCGGGGATTGGTCCCGTCCGGGCGGCCGGGATCATGGCGGATATCGGTATTGCCGGATCCCGGCGTATCAGGGGGTTGGGAATCCACCAGGCCCGGGCGCTGGTAGATTTTATGGATACCCAACAAAGCGTTTGACGCATCTCCCCGAAGGAATCCGTGAGCAAGAATCCTGGACTGACCGTCCTTGCAGGCCCCACTGCCGTTGGCAAAGGAACCGTATCCACGTACATCAGGGATAACTATCCAGAGGTTTGGCTTTCGGTTTCAGCCACCACCAGGGCCGCCCGTCCGGGTGAAAAGGATGGTGTCCATTACTTCTTCAAGTCAGCCGAAGAGTTCGATGCCCTGGTAGCCGACGGCGAACTGCTGGAGTGGGCCGTAGTTCACGGCCAGAACCGCTACGGCACCCTTCGCAGCACTGTCAACGCCGCGATCGCCGAAGGTAAGTCCGTCCTCCTCGAGATCGACCTCCAGGGGGCGCGGCAGGTCAAGGCGGCTGTGCCCGACGCCAACTTCGTCTTCCTGGCCCCGCCCAGCTGGGACGAAATGGTCCGCCGGCTGGTTGGCCGCGGCACGGAAACCGCGGAGGAACAGCAGCGGAGGCTGGAAACCGCTAAACTGGAACTTGCTGCTGAACCGGAGTTTGACCACACCGTCATTAATGACGACGTTCGCCGGGCAGCGGACGAGCTTGTTTCACTCATGGGGCTTACCCCGCACGGGCGCTAAAGCGCCTGTTTGTTGGCCCGCTAGAATTTGGAGAATTCGTGTCCACGAACCTTGAAGGCATCATCAACCCGCCGATCGATTCGCTGCTTGAGGCTGCCGATTCCAAGTACGGCCTGGTGATCTTCGGCGCCAAGCGTGCCCGCCAGATCAACGCTTACTACGCCCAGCTGCACGAGGGCCTGTTCGAGTACGTCGGTCCCTTGGTTGACACCAAGCTGAACGAGAAGTCGCTCTCGATCGCCCTCCGCGAGATCAACGAAGGCCTTCTGGTTTCCACGCCGATCGAGCCCGCAGAATAAAGCAGACTGCCTGTTGACGGAGGTCACGTGCGCATAGTCCTCGGAGTCGGGGGAGGGATTGCAGCCTACAAGGTTGCATCGCTCCTCCGGCTTTTTACTGAAGCCGGCCATCAGGTGACGGTCATTCCCACGGAAGCAGCCACCCGTTTTGTCGGGGTTGCCACGTGGGAGGCCCTCTCCGGCAACCCGGTGAGCAACAGCGTCTTCGACGACGTCGACAAGGTCAACCATGTGCGCCTGGGGCACCAGGCCGACCTGATTGTCATTGCTCCCGCCACCGCCGATCTCCTGGCCCGGGCGGCCACCGGGCAAGCAAACGACCTCCTCACCAACACCCTGCTGATGGCCCATGGCCCGGTACTCTTCGCGCCCGCGATGCACACCGAAATGTGGCAGCACGCGGCGACCCAAGCCAATGTGGAAACGTTGCGCAGCCGGGGAGCAACGGTTCTGGAACCTGCTTCCGGGCGACTCACGGGTGCCGATTCGGGTCCGGGCAGGCTCCCGGAGCCGGACGCCATCTTTGCTGCGGCCATTGCCTTGGCAGAGGCCTCCGGTACGTCGGATAGTGCCCCACCGGCGTCGGCGACGCACGCATCACTCGTGGGCAGGACAGTTACGATTTCCGCCGGTGGAACCAGGGAAGCCCTGGACCCGGTCAGGTTCCTGGGCAACCGTTCCTCGGGCAAGCAGGGCGCTGCCTTGGCCGCCGCTGCCTTGGCCGCCGGCGCCAAAGTCCGTTTCCTGGCCGCGCACATGGATGTAGAGCCGCCGGCCGGCGTCGAGCTTGTCCGCATTGAGTCAGCCCTGGAACTGCGCGAGGCCGCGCTGAAAGCGGCAGTGGATTCCGACGTCGTCATCATGGCTGCGGCGGTTGCGGACTTCCGTCCGGCAGAGGTTTCGGACACGAAAATCAAGAAGGTCGACGGCGAGGACGCACCTGTTGTGCGCCTGGTCCGGAATCCTGACATCCTGCGCGAGCTTGTCCAGAGGCGGACCGCTGAAGGCGGCCGGCAGTTGATTGTCGGCTTTGCGGCAGAAACCGGGGACGCGCAGGGCGATGTACTGGAGCATGCGGCAGTCAAACTCAAACGCAAGGGCTGCGACCTCCTCGTTGTCAATCAGGTGGGTGTTGGCCGGGTCTTCGGGCAGGACGACAACTCTGTGGTCATCCTTTCCGGCCATGGCGCTGAGCCGCAGTCCGCTGCCGGGTCCAAGACAGACGTCGCCGCCGCAGTGATTGACCGGGTTGGCGCCGAACTCGCACAGGTCTTCCCGGCCATGTGACTGAGCCCACGCCTGAATTCTTCGCAAAGGGACACACGGCAGATCACGTGATCCCGCAACCCAGTAAGGTGGTCGAGTGACTTTACCGCTGCACCATGAACACCATGGCACCCCGTCCAAGCTCCGCCTCTTCACTTCCGAGTCGGTTACTGAAGGGCACCCGGACAAGATCTGCGACCAGATCAGCGACTCCATTCTTGACGCGTTGCTGGCCGCGGATCCTGAATCCCGCGTGGCCGTTGAGACCATGGCCACAACCGGCTTGGTGCATGTGGCCGGCGAGGTCACCACTGATGCTTACGTCGAAATTCCGCAGATCGTCCGTGAGACCATACTCGGAATCGGCTATGACTCCTCGGCCAACGGTTTCGACGGCGCCCGCTGTGGCGTTTCGGTCTCGATCGGCCAGCAGTCCAACGACATCGCGGGCGGGGTCTTCAACTCGCTTGAGGCCCGTGAAGGACGCCAGGAGGACGACTATGACCTCCAGGGTGCCGGCGACCAAGGCATCATGTTCGGTTACGCCAGCGATGAAACGGCGTCCTACATGCCGACTCCCATCTGGTTGGCGCACCGCCTTTCGGAGCGTCTGACCGAAGTCCGCAAGAACGGCGAACTTGCCTACCTGCGGCCCGACGGCAAGACCCAGGTGACGGTAGGGTACGACGGCGACCGGCCGGTTTCCGTTGAAACCGTTGTGATCTCCAGCCAGCACGCTGAGGAAGCAAGCCTAGATCAGCTCCGCGCGGACCTCGCAAGCTACGTCATCGAACCCGTGCTGGCAGCGTCAAACCTTGACCTCTCCCGCACGGCCAACATCCTGAACCCTGCAGGCGCTTTCGTCATCGGCGGCCCCGTCGGGGATGCCGGTCTGACCGGGCGCAAGATCATCGTGGACACCTATGGCGGATTCTCCCGCCACGGCGGCGGTGCGTTCTCCGGCAAGGATCCGTCGAAGGTGGACCGTTCTGCTGCCTACGCCATGCGTTGGGTCGCCAAGAACGTCGTGGCTGCCGGTCTCGCCAAGCGCGCCGAGATCCAGATCGCCTACGCCATTGGCCAGGCCCGGCCTGTGGGAACCTACGTTGAGACCTTCGGCACGGAGACTGTGGACCCTGCCCGCATCAGCGAAGCGATCGACGAACTCTTTGATCTTCGTCCCCGCGCCATCATCGATGCCCTGGACCTCAAGCGGCCCATCTACGCCAAGACTGCTGCACACGGCCACTTCGGACGGGATGAGCCCGACTTCACCTGGGAGCGGCTGGACCGCGTTGCGGACCTGAAGGAATACTTCAACGCCTGATGTGTCCCACGGACTGCCTCGATGTTGTTTTGTCGGTGGTTCGTGATTGGCTTTAGCCAGAGAGATGCCCGCAGCGGGTCAATCCCGCTGCGGGCATCTCTCGTTGACAGTGAAGCGGTCTTCCGTGTGATGAGTTGGAGGTGACGGGCATGGCAGCACACGATGTCCAGCCATCGTTGCTCCAACCCTCGCTGTTGCAGGGTTTCCCCGACCGGATGCCGGCCAATGGACCTCCGCTGGCTGCGTCGAATCCGGTAGCGCGCGTCATCCTGGAGTCATCCCTGCCCCATTTGGACAGGCCCTTTGACTACAGCGTTCCCGCCGAACTCGCCGATGCGGCTTCTCCCGGCGTTCGGGTGAAGGTGAAGTTCAACGGCCAGGAACTCAACGGCTACATCATCGAGCGCCGGGGGTCCTCGGATGCGGCCCACCCGCTCATAGCCTTGCATAAAGTCGTGTCCCCGGTGGCGGTCCTGACCCCAGCCGTCTCCGAGTTGGCGGCCACCGTGGCTGCACGCTACGCAGGTACCCTGAGCGACGTTCTCCGGACGGCTGTGCCTCCCCGTGTGGCCAAGGTGGAGAAGGAACTTTTGGCCGGGGATTTGGACGCCGATGTCGCGGAGCTGAAGCCGTTCACGGACGCTCACGCCTGGGCGGCGTACTCCAACGGCAAGTCCTATCTGCAGCACCTCGCCAGTGGCGGTTCGCCCAAGGCTGTCCTGACGGCCCTCCAGGGTTTCGGAGCGGCTGGCTGGGCGGCCCTGGTCGCATCAGCTGTAGCCACAGTCCGCTCCTCCGGACGGGGCGCGGTGGTGGTGGTTCCGGACTACCGCGACCTTGAGCAGTTGGAGTCTGCCCTGGCCAAGGTCCTGCCGTCGTCTGACGTAGCCCGGCTCACCGCGGACGATGGGCAAACGCCCCGTTACCGGAATTTCCTGCGGCTCCTGAGCGGTGCGGCCGGGGTGGCTATCGGCACCCGCTCTGCTGCCTACGCACCAGTCAAGGATCTGGGCCTGGTGGTGTGCTGGGATGACGGCGACGACCTCCACATCGAGCAACGCGCTCCCTACGCCCATTCCCGTGAGGTGTTGTTGCTCCGGGCCGAGCAGGAGGGCGCGGCTTGCCTCATGGCCTCCCACAGCCGCAGCACAGAGTTGCAGCGACTGGTGGAAATGCAGTGGGCGGCGCCGATCGAAGCGCCCCGCACCACAGTCCGCTCCACGGTGCCGCGCGTCCTCAACACCGCTGACAGCTTTGAGCAGGAACGCGACCCCCTGGCCCGGATCGCCCGTTTGCCGGGTGCGGCATGGCGGGCGGCCAAAGAAGGCCTGGAGCGCGGCCCCGTCCTGGTGCAGGTGGCCCGCGCGGGATACGCGCCGTCCTTGGTGTGTGAGACATGCCGTGAGCTGGCCCGCTGCAACGCCTGCCAGGGGCCGTTGGCGGTCTCCAGCAGTTCGGCCATGCCGGCGTGCCGCTGGTGCTCCACACCGGCTCCTCAGTGGCGCTGCACGCACTGCAGCGGAACCAGGCTGCGCCGGGGAGCCGCAGGTGTCATGAGGACCGCGGAGGAGCTGGGCCGGGCGTTCCCCGGCAAGCCGGTGGTCACCTCGTCCGGCGAGAACATCAAAGCCATGGTCCCCGATACTCCTGCCTTGGTGGTGGCCACGGTCGGCGCAGAGCCGGTTGCTCCCGCCGGATATGCCGCAGCCCTGTTGCTCGACGGCAATTCCTTGCTTCGACGGGAAAACCTGCGTGCGGGGGAGGACACCGTTCGCCGCTGGTTCAATGCCGCTTCCCTCGTGAAGCCTTCCGGCCAAGGCGGACTGGTAGTGATCACCGCGGATGACACCGCGGCCACGGGCGCACTTTTGCGCTGGGACGCTGCAGGATATGCCTCCAGGGAGCTCGCGTTGCGCAGAGAGCTCCAGCTACCGCCCGCGGTCCGAGTGGCTTCCGTCACCGGCTCAAGGGCCGACGTCGGGCATTTCTCCGAGGCTTTCGAGGCCAGCGCTCCGCTGGCCTCCGGCGCCAAACTCCGCAGCGCTGGACCGGCCCCGGTGCAATTGTTCACCGGCACGTCCCCCTCTGCGGCCGAAGAAGCCGATGCTGATGTCAGGACGCTGTACTTCATTCCGTATGCCGAAGCCGCAGAAACGACTCGCGCCATGCGTGCTGTCAAAGCCGCGAACGCTGCCAAGCGCACGGCCGGGCCGGTGCAGCTGCGCCTGGACGGGGTCGACGTCCTCTAGGCGCCAAGGTGCCGGACTCAGTACAACCGAGACTTGCGCCGGCGCAGGTTGACGACTTCTTCAGCCGCGGCGAGAAGTTGCCGTGCCGACTCGTCCCAGTTGAACTTCGATGCCCGTTCCACCGAACTGCGGGACCGCTGCTGCCACAATTCCCCGTCACCGAGGGCGGTTACTGCAGCAGAGAAGTCAGTGGGCGATTCAGGATCAACGTAACTGACGGCCTCGCCACCGACCTCCCTGAAGATCGGGATATCGCTGGCAATCACCGGGGTACCGAGGGCCATGGCCTCCACCAGCGGCAGCCCGTATCCTTCAGCGCGCGAAAGGCTGATCAGTGCGGTTGCCCGGAGCAGGAGGTCGTCGTATTCGGCGTCGGTTACACCGTTGTGGAAGATGACCTTGGCGCCGGCGGGAACGATGGCTTCCAGTTCTGCCCGGCGGTCCGCAGTGATGCGGCTCAACAGGTGCAAGGTAAATTCCGGCAACCCGGCCATTCCCCGGATCATGGTTTCCACGTTCTTGTAGGGCATGAACGAGCCCATGTACAGCAGGGTCTTGTCGGCACCTGCTGCCGGATCCCGTGGTGTTTGTCCTGGCTGCGGAGCATTACCCACAATCCGGACCGGCCGCTTGGTCAGCCTGTATTTGGCCATCAGGGCTTCGGTGGTGTGGCTGATGGTGGCGACGATGTCGGCCCGGTTCAAGAGCAACCGTTGGGGCCAGAAAGCCTTGTGGTACAGCCGCCACAGGAGGCGGACCGGGGCGGGAAGGAAACCCGGGGGAGCGGGGTGTTCGTAGTAGATGAGGTCGTGGAGGGTGAGAACCAGTCCGTACTTTCGCCCCAACGTGCCCATGGTCTGCATCGGGCAGACCACCACATCGGCGCCCAGGTGGTTGACCTTCCGGGCAACGAACAGCTCCAGTGGGGAAAGGGGGCTGTTGACCATCACATACGGAATGTCAGGCAGCAGGGCGAGTTGGCGCTTGTCGCTGACCAGCATGGTGACGTCCGCGAGTTTTGACGTGGCGGCTATGAGGCTGGAACCGTACCGGCTGATGCCATCGTGGTGGTCCGTTCTGGTAAAGCGGGCGTCGATGACAATTTTCACGCGGGGTGTTCCTCCAGGAAGGTGCGGATCGCTGCTGCTGCGGGGGCCGGGGTTTCGTAGTGGATCAAATGCCCGACGTCGGGAATCACTTCCAGCGTAGCGTCCGGCAGCCGCTCCATCAGCTTGTGCTGGTTCGGAAGGGTGGCGATCTCATCCTTTTCCCCGGCGACGAGAAGGACCGGGAGCCTCAGTTGTTCGGCTACTTCTGCTACGTTGCCCGAGACCGACGCCTTGAAGGATTCGAGCAGGCTTTTCCTGTCCGCGAAGGCGCTGAAGTAGGCATCGTGCTGGCCGTGGATGAAGCGGCGGAGTGCTTTGTCCTTGGTCTTTGCCATGGTGATGCTCATGATGCGGACGATCAAGCGGTTACGGAGGACAGCGAGTCCCACTCGGCGGGGAAGCCTGGCGGATGCCTGGTAGTACAGCACGGCAAGCTTGGTCATGATTCCCTTGGGACCTTCCAGAGCCGGAGCGGCAATGGGGTTGATCAGGATCAACGGGTAGATGGCATCGGGATGCGAAGCAGCGAAGTGGCTGGCCACTATCGAACCGAAGGAGTGGCCCAGCAGGACGGTCCTGGGACCCAAGCCGAGTGCGGTCGTGAAGCTGGAGATGAATTGCCCGTAGCGCTCAACGGTGTGTTCGTCATCCACGAACGGCTCCGAGCTTCCGAACGCCGGCAGGTCGGGCATGATGATGCGCATTTCCGGAAGCTGGTCCACTACGCGCAATAGACCGTGATGGTCTCCCCTGAAGCCGTGGATGACCAGGATGGTGCGGGTCGTGGACGTGGCCTTGGCTGGTTCGTACGTCCAGTAGGCGACCGTGCTGCCGTCGACTTCGATATCCGAAGCGGTAGTCCGTCCGGCGAGGGCTTCACTGAAGAATCCATTGGGGGCCTGCGAGCCCTCGGGGGAGTGCGCGGTGTCCACTTTTTCCATGGAGGTTATTCCCTAGTTCACGTTGTCCGGGTGTGAGCCGGTTCGATGGTGTCGTTCGAGTCCTGCCATGCCGTCCATGTCGGAGGGATCCAGCTCAAAATCGAATACGTTGAAGTTTTCCTTGATCCGTCCTGCAGAGCTCGCTTTGGGGATGACGAGGTTTCCCAGTTGGAGATGCCACCGGATGATGACCTGGGCAGGAGTTTTTCCATGCTTTTCGGCGAGCGAGATGATGGCAGGGTCGGCCAGGACCTGCCCGCGGCCGAGGGGACTCCACGCCTCAGTTGCTATTCCCAGCTGCTGGTGGAGTGTCCGTAATCTGCTTTGCTGCAGCCAGGGGTGCAGCTCGATCTGGTTTACTGCCGGGACGACTTCGGCTTTCTGCATCAGTTCGTCGAGATGGCCGGGCTGGAAGTTCGATACCCCGATCGCCCTTACTTTGCCCTCGCGATAGAGGGTTTCCAGCGCCTTGTATGTCTCCGTAAAAAGTCCGCGTCCGGCGCACGGCCAGTGGATGAGGTAAAGATCCACGTAGTCAAGCCCGAGGTTCGCAATCGAGGTGTCGAAGGCCCGCAGTGTGGACTCATAGCCTTGGTCGTCGTTCCAGACCTTGGTGGTCACGAACAGGCCCTCACGGGAAAGGGCGTGCACGGATTCCCCTGAACCACCCGTGCCGCCGTTCGCCCGGGCAGCATCGCCAATGGCGCCGCCGAGCGCTCGGCCGACGCCCACCTCATTGCCGTACATCGCTGCTGTGTCGAAACGCCGGTAGCCCTCGCCCAGAGCGGTCGCAACCAAAGCTTCGGCGTCTTTGGGCGGTACCTTGTAGAGCCCGTATCCCAAGCGTTCCATTTGTACGCCGTTGTTCAATGTCAGCCGGACCGGGAATCTCATAGCAAAGACTCTACCCATTTCCTGCACGAATGCTTCAGGAGTGGCCATTGAAACTGACCAGGCGTCGCGCGGAAGCTTCGTCCAGGATGAGGTCGGTGGCCAAACCCGCAGCCAGGGCTCCCTGCAATCCGTTGATCTTGGAGGCGCCCGACACCACGCAGATCCTGCGCCGGACCTGCCGCAACTGTTCGTGGCTGGGTCCTGTGGAGCGCTCGTTCAGCGTGATGCCGTCCGAGGAGCCGTCACTCCGGAAGAACACAGTCGCCACGTCGCCCACCACGTCGTCCGCTGCCAGCATGGAGAGGTCGCGTTCATCCAGGTAGCCGCCGGCATACACGTGGCTCGGGTAGTCCGAATCAACGGATCCGACTCCGAAAATAGCTATGCTCATGCGTGCCTGCAGATCAAGGATTCTTTGAACGCTGCGCTCATTCCACATGGCGGTCTTCGTGGCGGCGTGGTCGAAAAAGGCGGGAACCGGGAACTGTTCAACCCTCGCTCCGTAGGCACTGCCGAAGCGCCGCATGATGTCGCTGGCGTAGGTAATGCCTGTGGTTTGCATGTTTCCGGCACCGTTGAGCTGGACCACGATACTGTCATGGGTCACCTTGCGGGTGAGGTGACGGCTGACGGCGCTGAGCGTGGCGCCCCAGGCAACGCCGATGATTGCATTCGAATCCACCAAGGGCCCTATGGTCCTGGCAGCCTGCATGGCGACGCGGTCCAAGGTCTCCGCTTCATTCAAGGTGTCCAGCACCGGAACGACGTGGACGTCCACGCCGTACTGGTTCCTGATCTGGCTCTCAAGCTCAGGACCGGTATCGAACGGACTTCGAATCTGGACCTGCACCAGGCCTGTCTCGCGGGCTGAGGACAACAGCCGGGACACTGTGGACCGGGACGTCCGCAGCTCGCGGGCGATCGCATCCATGGTCAGATCCTGCAGGTAGTACATCTGTGCAGCCCGGAGCGCATCCGAGTGACGTGATCGTGCCATCTCATTTCCTTACTGCACGTTTGTGCAAATAGCTTGACTCCATTTTCCACCTTCGCAAGATTAGTGGTGAACGGTGCAGCAGCGAGTGGCGCGGCGCACGAACCAAGCCCAAGGGAGCAGTTTTGGGACACAACAGGAATTCCGGTACTTCACAGCACGCACAGCAGCGTGACTCCGTCGTTGCACTGCAGGAGCGGCCCACGGCGAAGGTCCTCATTATCGGCGGTGGCATCAATGGTGTCGGAACGTTCCGCGACCTCGCGCTCCAGGGCGTCGACGTCGCCCTTGTTGAACGCGGTGATTTCTGCCAGGGCGCCAGCGGCGCTTCCTCCCACATGATCCACGGCGGCATCCGCTATCTCGAGAACGGCGAATTCCGCCTGGTCCAGGAATCCGTGGTCGAACGCAACCGACTCCTGCGCATCGCCCCGCACTACGTCAAGCCGTTGCAGACCACCATCCCGATCTTCAGCACTTTCTCCGGCATCCTTTCCGCGCCCACGCGTTTCCTTACCCACAAACAGGGCAAGCCCAAGGAGCGCGGCGCGTTCCTCATCAAGGTGGGCCTGAGCATGTACGACTTCTTCTCCCGCGACGGTGGCAGCGTTCCGCGCCACCAGTTCCGCGGCCGGACAAAGGCCTTGGCTGAACTTCCCAAGCTGCACTCCGGAATCAAGTACGCAGCCACCTACTTTGATGCATCAGTCCACAACCCCGAGCGTCTGACCCTGGACGTCCTGCAGGACGGCGAGAAGGCCGGCCGCGGGGGTGGGCTTCCCGGAGGCACTGCCCGCGCCAGCAACTACGTCTCGCTCGTATCCATGGGTACCAACGGGGTCCGGCTCCGTGACGAGCTGACCGGCAAGGAATTCGACTTCCAGGCAGACGTCATCGTCAACACCACCGGCGCATGGGTTGACCTCACCAACCAGGCCATGGGCGCTGTGAGCAAGTTCATGGGCGGCACCAAGGGTTCCCACATTGTCCTGGACCACCCCGAACTCCTTGCCGCGTGCAACGGCCGGGAGATCTTCTTCGAGCACACCGACGGCCGCATTGTGCTGATCTACCCGATGGGAGACCGCGTGCTGGTCGGTACCACGGATGTCGACGCCGACATGTCCGAAGACGCCGTCTGCACGGAAGAAGAGATCGACTACTTCTTCGACCTCGTTGGCCATGTGTTCCCCACCATCAAGGTGGAGCGTGACCAGATCGTCTACAGCTTCGCCGGCGTTCGTCCCTTGCCCCGCCACGATGAAACCCAGCCGGGATTCGTTTCCCGGGACTACCGCATCGAACGTAACGTCCGCACCGGTGACGACGCCGTGACAACACCAGGCGGCAAGGCCGCCGTCGTACTCAGCCTGGTAGGCGGCAAGTGGACAACCTTCCGTGCGTTGGCTGAACACATGACCAATGATGTCCTGCGCGAACTGGGCATGGAGCGCAAAGTCTCGACGGCTAAACTCGCCATCGGCGGAGGTGCCGGGTTCCCGGATACGGAACAGGGCGAACAGGAATGGATCAAGAATCACATGGGCCCGGGCCTGGATGCCGACCGGGTTGCCGTCCTGCTGACCCGTTACGGGACTCGTGCGGAAGAGGTCATTGAGTACCTCAACGCCGGCCAGGATCAGCCGCTGCGGTCAACCCGCGAACTCAGCGTTCGCGAACTGGCCTTCATGGCCGAGCGCGAGCAGATCGGGCACCTCGTCGATGTCCTGATCCGACGGACGTCACTTGCCTTCCGTGGCCTGGTGACCGGGGAGCTTCTCAATGAGATCGCCGCGGCCCTTGCCGAGCCGCTTGGCTGGGATGCAGCAACCCGTGAAGCCGAAATCCAGCACGCGCAGGATGTCCTGCAACGCTTCCACAAGGTTGACGTCCACAGCCTGGTGGCCTGAGGCCGGCAGCGGAAACAGCTTGACCGTCCCGGAGCGCGGCAGGGACGGAATGGGGTAGGTGGGCCCGACAGGGGCCCACCACACCGGGGCGGTTCCGGAGACAACGGAACCGTCCCAACAGCCTCTTCACCCGCGATGAGGCTGACAACAGAAAATAGAGGAGTCAAAGATGTCTCTTGGAATTGTTTTCCTTTCCGAAGTATTCGGAACCATGATGCTCACCCTGCTGGGTTGTGGCGTCGTGGCCAACGTTGCGCTCAAAGGCACCAAGGGCAACAACGCTGGATTCTTGATGGTGACGTGGGGCTGGGGTATTGCGGTCTTCGCGGGCGTTTTCGTGGCCGCCAAGTCCGGTGCGCACCTGAACCCGGCAGTCACCTTGGGCCTGTTGGTCAATGGAAAGGCGGAGTACGCGCCCGACGTGGCCGTAACGTTCGGCTCGACCCTGACCTATTTCGGCGGTGAACTGCTTGGTGCTTTCCTTGGCGCGGTGGTCTGCTGGCTCGCCTACAAGCAGCACTTCGATGAAGAGCCCCTGGCGGCAAACAAGTTGGGCACTTTCTCCACCGGCCCGGCCATCCGCTCCACCCCCTGGAACCTCATCACCGAAATCATCGGCACGTTCGTCCTGGTCTTTGTCATCCTGACCTTCGGAGGAACCCCCTCCGGCCTCGGCCCGCTGGCCGTAGCGCTGCTCGTTGTTGGTATCGGCGTGTCCCTCGGCGGTCCCACCGGTTACGCCATCAACCCCGCACGTGACCTCGGCCCCCGCATCGCACACGCCGTCCTTCCCATCAAGGGCAAGGGCTCCAGCGACTGGGCGTACTCGTGGATTCCGGTGGTTGGACCGTTGGTTGGCGGTACCTTGGCCGGGCTCGTTGGGCTGCTGGTACCCGGCATCATGCCTGCGCTTGCCGGCTGACCTGCCCACAACAATCTCCCTTTATCCGCACACTGCTGACCATCACTGATTAACCAACAACACCAGACAAGGACGTCACCATGAATCAATACGTCATCGCCATTGATCAGGGCACCACCAGCTCGCGCGCCATCGTCTTCGACCACTCGGGCAACATTGTGTCCACCGGCCAAATGGAACACGAGCAGATCTTCCCGCAGGCGGGCTGGGTTGAGCACAACCCCGCAGAGATCTGGAACAACACGCGCGAGGTCATCGCCTCAGCACTGTCAAAGGCGAACCTGACGCGGCACGACATTGCCGCCGTCGGCATTACCAACCAGCGTGAAACCGCGGTTGTCTGGGACAAAAACACCGGTGAGGCCGTCTACAACGCGATTGTCTGGCAGGACACCCGCACCCAGCCGATCGTTGACGAGCTGGCACAGGACGGCGGGCTTGAGCGGTTCAAGCAGAAGGTTGGCCTTCCCCTGGCCACATACTTCTCCGGAACCAAGATCAAGTGGATCCTGGACAACGTCGACGGTGCCCGTGAAAAAGCCGAGGCAGGCGACCTTCTCTTCGGGAACACCGACGCGTGGGTCCTCTGGAACCTGACCGGCGGCGTCGACGGCGGCGTGCACGTCACGGACGTCACCAACGCTTCCCGGACCCTGTTCATGGACCTTGAGACATTGCAGTGGGACCAGGAGATCCTGGACGTCTTCGGTGTTCCGGCTTCCATGATGCCCACCATCAAGTCCTCCTCCGAGGTCTACGGTCAAGTCCACACCTCGCAGTTGCTCCGTGAGACCCCCGTGGCCGGAATCCTGGGCGACCAGCAGGCAGCTACCTTCGGACAGGCGGCATTCCAGGCCGGCGAAGCGAAGAACACCTACGGCACGGGCTGCTTCCTGATATTCAACACCGGCGAGGACATTGTCCACTCCAAGAACGGTCTTCTCACCACCCTCGGCTACAAGCTGGGTGACGCCAAGCCGCACTACGCCCTCGAGGGTTCCATCGCCGTCACCGGTTCCTTGATCCAGTGGCTTCGCGACAACCTGGGCATGATCAGCTCCGCCCCGGAAGTTGAGGAACTCGCCGCCGCAGTGAAGGACAACGGAGGCGTCTACATCGTTCCTGCGTTCTCCGGCCTCTTCGCCCCCTACTGGCGTGCGGATGCACGTGGCGCCATCGTTGGCCTGACACGTTTCGCCAACAAGGGCCACATCGCCCGTGCGGCGCTGGAAGCCACCGCGTTCCAGACCCGTGAGGTGCTCGACGCCGTCAACGCCGACTCGGGCGTTCCGCTCACCGAGCTAAAGGTCGACGGCGGCATGGTCGCCAACGAGGCACTCATGCAGTTCCAGGCGGACATTCTCGGCGTGCCTGTGGTTCGCCCGAAGGTCGTCGAAACCACGGCTCTCGGTGCTGCCTATGCGGCCGGTCTCGCTGTCGGCTTCTGGAAGGACCTGGGCGAACTGAGCGCCAACTGGAACGAAGACAAGCGCTGGGAGCCGCAGTTGCCGGCAGAGGAGCAGGAGCGCCAGCTGCGTCTCTGGAAGAAGGCAGTCACCAAGTCCATGGACTGGGTCGACGAGGACGTTAAGTAGCCTGACCTGACGTTGACGGCAGCCGCGCCTGCCCCGCCCGCTTCGCGGTGCCCACCACACCCGGGCGAGGCGCGGCTGCCGTCAACTCAACCATCAGTCCTGTAAGCCGCTCGATGCGACGTGGGAGTTTGATCGTGCGCTATTGTAGATCTATGCGTGCGATCCTTCTGCTTAGCTAGCCGCCCGGCTTTCAACAGCCGTGCGGCCGCCCCTCCATTGTTGAGGGGCTTTTGTGTGTCCGGGGGTATCCGGGACCGCAGCAGGAGGTAATACCGCCATCGAAGAACAGAAGAGGGCAGCAGTGAGCGTTCAGCCGGAGACAGAGACCGGAACAGCACAGACAGCCGCAGCCGAAGCGCCTGAAGAAGGCGTCTACAGCTTCGCTGCGATGGAAGCCAAGTGGCCGCAGGTCTGGGAAGACCTCAAAGTCTTCACGCCTGCCGACGACGGCTCGCGTGAACGCCGCTACGTTCTGGACATGTTCCCCTACCCCTCGGGCGACCTTCACATGGGCCACGCCGAAGCGTTCGCCATGGGCGACGTCGTCGCCCGTTACCTGCGCCAGAAGGGCTTCGATGTCCTGCACCCGATCGGTTGGGACTCCTTCGGCCTGCCCGCCGAGAATGCGGCCATCAAGCGCAACGCGCACCCCAGCGAGTGGACGTACGCGAACATTGAGACCCAGGCGGCGTCGTTCAAGCGCTACGCCATCTCGGCTGACTGGTCGCGTCGAATCCACACCTCGGACCCCGAGTACTACCGGTGGACCCAGTGGCTGTTCAAGCGCTTCTACGAGCGGGGATTGGCCTACCGCAAGGACTCGCCGGTCAACTGGTGCCCCAAGGACCTCACTGTCCTGGCAAACGAGCAGGTCGTCAACGGCGCCTGTGAGCGTTGTGGCACACCGGTGACCAAGAAGTCCCTGAACCAGTGGTACTTCAAGATCACCGACTACGCAGACCGCCTCCTGGAGGACATGGACCAGTTGCAGGGTCACTGGCCCGAGCGCGTGCTGGCCATGCAGCGCAACTGGATCGGCCGGTCCGAAGGTGCGCATGTCCGCTTCGTCATTGAGGCCACCGAAGACCGGGCCGAGCGCGAAGTCACCGTCTTTACCACGCGTCCGGACACCCTCTACGGTGCAACCTTCTTCGTCGTCGCCGCTGATGCGCACCTGGCACTGGATCTGGTGACCCCGGAACAGCACGACGAGCTCATGGCTTACCGCGAGAAGGTGAAGGCCCTCTCGGAAATCGAGCGGCAGTCCACCGAGCGCGAGAAGACCGGCGTCTTCACAGGCCGTTACGCGATCAACCCGCTCAACGGTGAGAAGCTCCCTGTCTGGGCTGCGGACTACGTGCTGGCCGACTACGGCACCGGGGCGATCATGGCCGTGCCCGCGCACGATCAGCGTGACCTCGACTTCGCCAAGGCCTTCAACCTCCCGGTGCGCGCCGTCCTGGAAACCGGGGGCGAAGACCCCGCTGAGACCGGTGTGGCCACCGCCGGCGAAGGCACGCTCAAGAATTCGGGTGAGCTGGATGGGCTCTCCAAGGCCGAAGCCATCCCCGCTGCCATCCAGATCCTGGAAAAGCTGGGAACCGGCGAAAAGTTCGTCAACTTCCGGTTGCGTGACTGGCTGCTGAGCCGCCAGCGTTTCTGGGGCACGCCCATCCCGATCATCCACTGTGGTGAATGCGGCGAGGTACCCGTGCCCGATGACCAGCTGCCGGTCAGGCTGCCCGATAACCTGCGAGGCGAAGCTCTGGCCCCGAAGGGGACCTCTCCGCTGGCCGCCGCCGTCGAATGGGTCAACGTTGAATGCCCCAACTGCGGCCGCGCCGCCCAGCGTGACACTGACACCATGGACACTTTCGTGGATTCGTCCTGGTACTTCCTGCGCTTCGTTTCCCCCGACTACACCGAGGGCCCGTTTGATCCCGAGAAGATCAACGAGTGGATGCCCGTGGGCCAGTACGTGGGCGGTGTGGAGCACGCCATCCTGCACCTGCTGTACGCCAGGTTCTTCACCAAGGTCATCAAGGACATTGGACTGATCGAGGCCAACGAGCCGTTCTCTGCGCTGCTGAACCAGGGCCAGGTGCTCAACGGCGGCAAAGCCATGAGCAAGTCGCTCGGCAACGGCGTGGACCTCGGCGAGCAATTGGACAAGTTCGGTGTCGACGCCGTCCGCCTCACCATGGTCTTTGCCTCCCCACCAGAAGACGACGTCGACTGGGCGGATGTTTCGCCGTCAGGCTCAGCGAAGTTCCTGGCCCGCGCCTGGCGCCTCGGCCAGGACGTCAGCAGCGAGCCCGGCGTCGACCCGGCCACTGGTGACCGCTCCCTGCGGACCGTGACGCACAAGACCATCGCCGATGCCGCTGAACTGCTGGACAACAACAAGTTCAACGTCGTTGTGGCCCGCCTGATGGAGTTGGTCAATGCCACGCGCAAGATCATTGACTCCGGGGCAGGCGCTGCGGACCCCGCTGTCCGGGAGGCCGTGGAGGCTGTTGCTGTCATTCTGAGCCTGTTCGCTCCGTACACCGCCGAGGACCTCTGGAACACCCTGGGACACCCGGCATCCGTGGCGAACGCCGGTTGGCCCGCCCACGACGAAGCACTGCTGGTGCAGGACACCGTCACCGCCGTGGTCCAGGTCCAGGGCAAGGTCCGGGACCGCTTGGAAGTCTCCCCGGACATTGCCGAAGACGAGCTGCGTGAACTGGCCTTGGCTTCGGAGAATGTTCAGCGGGCATTGGACGGCCGCGGCATCCGTACTGTGATTGTGCGTGCACCTAAACTGGTGAACATCGTTCCTGCCTAGCAGGGACTGTGAGGCCGCCGGCACTGTGCCGGCGGCCGGCCATCATCTATGGAGGTTGCGTGCCTGAGCGAGAACCACCGGCCTGGATATGGCTCAAGGAAAGAGTGGCGCGTCTTCGGCAACCGGCGGCGCCGGTTACCGCCGTCGATCAGCCGCTTGCCGCCGTCGTCAGGACTGCTGTCGTCACCGATTCCGCGGCCGCGTTGCCCGCCGAGTGGGTTTCCGCTTTTACCGCTGACGGTCGTTTGGCTGTTGTTCCCATGCCTGTGATGGTCGGCAATGAAATTTACGGCGAGGGCGAAGACGACATCACCCGGACATTGTCGCTGGCACTTGCTTCGGGAGCTTCCGTCAAAACCTCCCGGCCATCACCGGGCCAGTTCGAGCAGGCGTACTTGGCAGCCCAGCGGCGCGGTTTTGAGGCTGTGGTCTCCATTCACATTTCGTCCGAACTCTCGGGGACGGTGGACGCCGCCAAGCTGGCCGCTGAACGTGTCTCGATACCGGTCGAAATTGTGGACTCCCGCACTGTCGGCATGGCACAGGGAATGGGCGTCCAAAGCGCGGTCGTTGCCGCAGCGGACGGGCGCGGACCGGCCGAAGTCCGCGGCTTCGCGGAACAACGCATGGAACGCACCAAGGTGTACTTCTACGTTCCCAGCCTGGAACAGCTGCGGCGGGGTGGTCGTATAGGCGCGGCTGCGTCGCTCCTGGGGACAGTTCTGGCCATCAAACCCATCCTGGCGGTCGACGGCGGCAAGATCGTGCCGCTCGAAAAAGTACGTTCCGCCGTTCGCGCCATAGCCCGCCTCGAAGAAATTGTCGCCGCCGACGTAGCGTCCAGGCCGGCCGGACAGCAACGTTTGGCGGTCCACCACTTCGGAAACCAGATCGAGGCCGAAGCCTTGGCAACCCGTCTGAACGAGACCTGCCCGGACTGCCCGGCACCCCAAATCAGTGCTTTGCCGGCTGTCTTGGCCGCGCATGCCGGGCTCGGAGTTCTTGCGGTCATCGTGGGGGAGAGCAGTACTCCGACGGGGTGAGCCTGGACCTGCGGATTCAGGCTCATGGACTGGATGAGGGTAGTGCGCCGGGATGCCTGGTCTGCTTGCATCTGAGCGCAGCCACTTATCCACATAGCCATGGAAGCTCGCCCACGTGCCGCGCCGCCGACCGTAGGCTCGATTCATGCCACGCCGGAGCCGGGACCTGTCCCCAGATGCCGCAGCGCAGGCCGCGCGGGAACGGTTCGCCGCACGGATGATCCCAGACCACAGCAGTCGGCCGCTGCTGGATCTATCCGGTGATTCAGGCGCAGAAACAGATGATCTGGCGTCGCTCTTCGCAGGCGAGGCAAATTCGGTTCCGGCTGTCGCCCGGCTGCGTTGGCGGACATCGTGGAGGGTAGCTGCGCTGGTTGCCGTGGTGGCGGCCGTGCTCATGGCGTGGTTTCTCTGGCGACTCGCGGACGGTCGGGCAACGTCTGAGCCCCTGGGTCCTTCCGTATCCGCCGGCCGCTCAGATGGTCCTGATGCCGTAGATCCTCCGGCCGAAGGCGTGCAGCCCGCAGAAGTTGCTGCTCCGCCTGCGCAAGGTGGGCCAGGAGTGGTCATGGTGCACGTTGCCGGTGCGGTGGGCAAGCCCGGTGTCGTCTCATTGCCTCAGGGGAGTCGCGTCTTCCAAGCCATCGATGCGGCTGGCGGGGCGGCGCCCGGCGCCGACCTTACCGCCCTCAATCTGGCGGAAGTCCTCACCGACGGAATCAAGGTGTACATACCCGTTGTCGGAGAGACACCCCCTCAGAGCTCGCCGGTTGCGGGTGCTGGCGCAGTTTCCGGAGCGGCCAGTGGAACAGCCGGCCCTGCCGCGGCAGGTGCCAAGGTCAACATCAACACAGCCTCGCTGGAGGAACTCGGGACATTGCCCAGGGTCGGACCGGTAACAGCCCAACGCATCCTGGACTGGCGGAAAGAGCACGGAGCATTCACGTCCGTGGATGAACTTGACGCTGTGGACGGCATCGGGCCCAAGCTTATGGAGTCACTGAAGGATCTTGTGACGGTGCAAGGTGGCTGACGCCGGCGCCGGAACGGGGTCGGCCGGACGTACTGACCTCAGGTTGGTTCCTACTGCAGCCACTGCGTGGGGAGCGGCGTTCGCAGGCACCTTCAATGAGGCTGTTTGGTCCTGGGCTGCGGCAGGTTTCCTGTTGATCGCAGGCGCGGTCTTGCTGTTCAGTGGGCGGCAGCGGCGGTGCGCCGGGGTGCGGGCCCGGACAATGCCCGCCACTTTTGCTTTGGCATGTTTCTTCGGGGCCACAGTTGCGGTCCATTGTGCAGCCATGGCAGTCCAACGGGAGGAGGGACCGCTGGCGCAGGCGGCCGCGGACCATGACGGAGTCGCCATCGAGATACGGATTACGGGAAGCCCGGCCGCATCGATGGCACCTGGCCAGTCCGGAGGGAACAGGTGGACTGTGACAGCCGAATTGTTGGCCGTAACGGCGAAGAGCACTGTTGCGCGGGGGACGGCGGATGTCCTGATCGCCGGCGGCGATGGTTGGGACAAGGTACAAGCGGGCCAAGTGGTCAGAACCACCGGGACCCTCAAGGAAGCCCGCGACGGCCAGGGCCAGGATGCGCTCCTGTCGGCGTCCTCGTGGCCGGTGGTGCTCGACTCCCAACCCGATGTCCGGCAATCCGCCAGCGAGCTTAAGCATGGCTTCAGTGCCGCGACAAGGTGGTTGCCTCCCGATGCAGCCGGGCTGTTGCCAGGCATGGTCACGGGAGACACAAGTGCCTTGCCGGAGAGTCTCGGAACAGACATGAAAACGACAGGGATGACACATCTGACAGCTGTCAGTGGTGCCAATTGCAGCCTCGTTCTGGGAGCATTCATTCTGCTGGCCCGGTCACTTCGGCTATCTCGCCCGTTGGCGGCCGCCATTGCTGCATGTGGCCTGGCTGGGTTCGTCCTCATGGTCGGTCCTGACCCGAGCGTCGTGCGTGCCGCCGTCATGGGAGCTGTAGGGTTGGCCGCCATGGTGGGCGGCCTTCGGGGGCGTTCCCTGACGTTCCTTTGCGTCGCCACAGCGATTCTGTTGCTTCTTGACCCGACCATGGCAGCGAACGCGGGATTTCTCCTGTCCGTACTGGCAACGCTCGGGATAGTACTCCTGGCCAGCCGCCTTGCTTCCTGGATACCCTCGCGCGTTCCCCGATGGATGGCTGCCGGAGTGGCCGTTCCGTTCTCCGCCCAGCTGCTGTGCGGGCCCGTCATTGTGGCACTTCAGCCACAATTTACTCCGTATGCCCTCATCGCCAATGTCGTGGCCGGTCCTTTGGTTGCCCCAGTGACCATCATGGGAACGCTCGCTGTGCCGTTGGCGGTGATGGCGCCTTGGTTGGCAGTGGTGCCCGTCGCGGTGGCTGGCGGATGTGCGGCCACTGTTGCGGGAGTTGCCAGGTTCTTCGCGGGTTTGCCCGGCGCAACAATGCCTTGGGCCGAAGGCCAGGCCGGTGTCGCCGCCATGGTGCTGTGCTCGGGCGTCAGCATCACGCTGGTCTGGATGGTCCTGCAATCGGAACGGGTTCTGGTGCGGGTTGTGGCTTTGCATGCCGGGGTGGTGCTGTTCCTGGGCCGCATGTCAGGGCGGAGGCATGGCAGACTTGATATCTGCAAGGAATCATCCGGAAGGAAACACCAGTGGCTGCTGCCCAAAACACCCGGGCCAAGAACGCCGCGGCGAACACCGTCAGCTGGCGGGACGCAAGTCCGGCCGCCGTAGTACTGATCACCGGGCCGGAAGAATACCTTGGTATCCGTGCCATGGATCGGATCCGCACGCAGGTGCGGACTGCCACGCCGGACGTGGAACTCAGCCGTCTCAACGCCGGCTCCTACGAGGCAGGGACGCTGGCGATGACAGTGACTCCGTCCCTCTTCGGGGAAGGCAAGCTCATTGAGGTCGAGGGCCTCGAAGCCATGAATGACGCGTTCCTGGCGGATGGCCTGGCCTATCTCCAGCACCCTGACCAGGACGTCGTCCTTGTTCTTCGCCACGGCGGTGGAGTACGCGGTAAGAAGCTGCTTGATACCGTGAAGGCCGGGGGATGGCCCGTCATCGACTGCCAGCCCCTGAAGAAGGACTCGGACAAGACCGCCTTCGTTGTCTCGGAGTTCAAGGCGGGCGGACGACGCATTGAAGGCGAAGCCGTCCAGGCCCTGGTAAACGCGGTCGGTGCCAATCTTTCAGAGCTCGCATCAGCGTGCGGCCAGCTCATCGCTGATGCTACTACTGCCGTGACGGCAGAGACCGTGGAACGTTACTACGGAGGGCGGGTTGAAGCCACAGCCTTCAAGGTGGCAGATGCTGCCATGGCAGGCAACGGGCCAGTCGCACTTTCCACTCTCCGGCACGCCCTGGCCACCGGCGTCGATCCCGTTCCTCTCGTAGCTGCCCTGGCAGCCAAACTTCGGACCCTCGCCAAAGTAGCCGGGGCCAACGGGTCTTCAGCCACCATCGCCAGGAATCTGGGAATGCAGCCCTGGCTGGTGGAACAGGCCCAACGTGACGTTCGCCGGTGGACCCCCGAAGGCCTCATCCGTTCCATCCAGGTCATTGCCGAGGCGGATGCCCAGGTGAAGGGCGAATCGCGTGATCCCGTGTACGCGGTGGAGCATGCGGTAACGGTAATCGCCACGTCAGCCAGTCGTCGCTGAAGTCGGCCTAAGAAGTACCCGCCGGAGAAATACCGGCCGTTAAACCCAAAGGCCGGCACCCAATGGGTGCCGGCCTTTTGATCAGCTCAGTCGAACTGGAAAAACCTTAGAGTGCGTTGACCTTCTTGGAGATCGCCGACTTGCGGTTTGCAGCGTTGTTCTTGTGAATAACGCCCTTGCTGACAGCCTTGTCCAGCTTGCGGCTGGCAGCAACAAGTGCAGTTCCAGCAGCATCCTTGTCAGCAGACTCAACGGCGGTGTTGACGGCGCGGATGGCCGTCTTCAGCTCGGACTTGACAGCGTTGTTACGCAGGCGAGCCTTCTCGTTGGTGAGGATGCGCTTCTTCTGGGACTTGATATTAGCCACGTATGAACTCTCTTTTTAATGCGGAAATGGTCTAGAGGGTTTTCAGGTTGGCCATCGACTGAGCGGCGTGGGGATGCCTATGGCAGCCAACCATGAGTGGCCGTCGACCTGCACGGACACACAGCTATAAAGGATAGCAGATACTCACGGATAACGGAGACCCGCAGTTCAGCGCACGCTTTGATAGGCCCTGAGGCTCCGTGAAACGTCCTGGAATTGCCGCTTGCCCAAGACCGCGCCTTCACGCCGCACGGCCCGGGGGTCCAAGCGGATGACGCGCTGTACATTGACCTCGCTGGGCCGGCCCTGTCGGTCCCAAGGGCCGGCGCCAATGTCGACGTAGCTATCCGCGCGTGCTCCGTTGTCGTGGTCTTTCGAGGTCAACATCAACCCAAGCAACCATTCTCCGTCCCGCCCGATAAGAAGAACGGGGCGGTCTTTGCCCTGCGAGTGGTCCTCTTCATAGGGGACCCAGCCCCACACAATTTCGCCAGGATCCGGCCTGCCGTCCGGCTTGGGGGAGTAGCTGGGCTTGACGGCTCCGCGGAAGTCGCCGGGGTAGCGGCCCGGTGGCTGCCCGACGGCGGTACGCCGGGTGGGTTTGCCCGCCGTCGCCGATGGCGCGGCCGGCTTGGAGCTGCCGCCTCGCAGCGCCTTGAGTGAACGCAACAGAAATTTCCCCAGGGGGCGCACGTCAAAAGCCATAGGAACACGCTACATCCGACGTCGCCGGACAGCAGGGCGCGCGATGTACGGCGAAGCGCCGGTTCGTGGGAGACTAGAGGATCAGATGCGCGGCATGTTCGGGCTGGCTTATGCCCAGTCCGGGTAATTGCCGTGTGAGTGTCGACAGTAAGGATCCTGCGTGTCTCCCATGGCCCGCACCGCACCGGTGCCCGCCGCAACAGATCCGGCCATCATCCGGAACTTCTGCATCATTGCCCACATTGACCACGGTAAATCCACCCTGGCCGACCGCATGCTGCAGTTCACCGGCGTCGTTCAGCAACGCGACATGAAGGCCCAGTATCTGGATCGCATGGATATTGAGCGCGAACGCGGTATCACCATCAAGTCCCAGGCTGTCCGCATGCCTTGGGAACTGGACGGCACCAGCTATGCCCTGAACATGATCGACACTCCGGGTCACGTCGACTTCACCTACGAGGTTTCCCGGTCCCTGGCAGCCTGCGAGGGCGCGGTTCTGCTGGTCGACGCGGCACAGGGCATCGAGGCCCAAACCCTTGCCAACCTGTACCTGGCGATGGAAAACAACCTGACCATCATTCCGGTCCTGAACAAGATCGACCTCCCTGCGGCCCAGCCCGAGAAATACGCGGCTGAGCTCGCCAACCTCATCGGTGGGGACCCGGAGGACGTTCTGAAGGTTTCCGGCAAGACGGGCGTGGGCGTCGAAGCGCTCCTGGACAAGATCGTCCGCGATTTACCTTCCCCCGTAGGCGATCCTGACGCTCCCGCCCGGGCCATGATCTTCGACTCGGTCTATGACACCTACCGGGGCGTCGTGACTTATGTCCGTGTTGTGGATGGCATGCTGCATCCCCGCGAACGTATCCAGATGATGTCTACCCGTGCAACGCACGAGCTTCTCGAAATCGGTGTGAGTTCCCCGGAGCCCACGCCCTCGAAGGGCTTGGGCGTTGGCGAGGTGGGCTACCTGATCACCGGCGTGAAAGATGTCCGTCAGTCCAAGGTCGGCGACACCGTCACCAACCTGGCCAAGCCGGCGTCGGAATCCCTCAGCGGTTACGCAGATGCCAAGCCGATGGTCTTCTCGGGCCTGTACCCCTTGGATGGCACGGATTATCCGGTCCTTCGCGATGCGCTCGAAAAGCTCATGCTCAACGACGCCGCCCTGGTGTACGAGCCCGAGACCTCCGCTGCGCTGGGCTTCGGTTTCCGTGTGGGCTTCCTGGGGCTTCTGCACCTTGAAATCACGCGTGAGCGCCTCGAGCGTGAATACAACCTGGACCTCATTTCCACTGCTCCGAACGTGGAGTACGAGGTCACCCTGGAAGACAAGCGCGTCGTCCACGTCACCAACCCCAGCGAGTACCCCACAGGCAAGATCTCCGAGGTCCGCGAGCCGATGGTCTCTGCCACGGTCCTGGCGCCCAACGAGTTCGTTGGCGCAATCATGGAACTGTGCCAGAGCCGCCGCGGCCAGATGAAGGGCATGGATTACCTGTCCGAGGACCGCGTGGAGCTCCGATACTGGATCCCGCTGGCCGAGATCGTGTTTGACTTCTTCGACCTCCTGAAGTCCAAGACCCGCGGTTACGCCTCGCTGGACTGGAAGGCCGACGGCGAACAGGTCGCCGACCTCGTCAAGGTCGACATCCTGCTACAAGGTGAACAAGTGGATGCGTTCAGCGCCATCACCCACCGCGACAAGGCCTACGCCTACGGTGTGATGATGACCGGAAAGCTCCGCGAACTTATTCCCAGGCAGCAGTTCGAAGTGCCCATCCAGGCAGCCATTGGCTCCCGCATCATCGCCCGTGAGAGCATCCGTGCCATCCGCAAGGACGTTCTTGCCAAGTGCTACGGCGGTGACATCACGCGTAAGCGCAAGCTGCTCGAAAAGCAAAAAGAAGGCAAGAAGCGCATGAAGATGGTGGGCCGCGTTGAGGTTCCCCAGGAGGCCTTCATCGCAGCACTGACGACCGACGAGTCCAAGGACAAGGCCAAGAAGTAAATGCCCAGCGTCCTTCCTTTGGGCGATCCGGCACCTGCGGATGGATTATTGCCACCGCAGGTGCTGGACGGCGTCGAACAACGCAAATTCGGGCTCTACGTGCACATTCCGTTTTGTGCCGTACGGTGTGGCTATTGCGACTTCAACACGTACACCGCCACGGAGCTCGGCGGGGGAGCGTCGCAGGATGCCTATGCTTCCACGGCTGTTTCCGAAGTCGCTTTCGCGGCGACGACCCTTGAGGCCTCTGGCCTTCCGCATCGTCCACTAAGCACAGTATTTTTTGGTGGCGGTACGCCCACGCTCCTGCCTGCGGAGGATCTCGCAGAGATCCTGCGCGCCGCCGTCGGCTACTGGGGCCTGGAGCCCGGCGCTGAGGTGACCACCGAGGCCAATCCCGACTCTGTAACACCCGAATCCTTGAAGGTGCTTGCGGACGCGGGCTTCACCCGCGTGTCCTTCGGCATGCAGTCTGCGGTTCCGCACGTGCTGAAAGTGCTGGACCGCACCCACACTCCCAGCCGGGTGCCGCTGGTGGTGCAATGGGCCCGCGAAGCAGGCCTCTCCGTCAGCCTGGACCTTATCTACGGGACACCAGGGGAGTCCATGGAGGACTGGGAGTTCTCACTCAAGACGGCACTCTCGTACGGGCCGGACCACATCAGCGCCTACGCATTGATAGTCGAGGATGGCACCAAACTTGCCGCGCAGATCAAGCGTGGCCAGGTGCCCGGAATCGACGACGACGACCACGCCGCCAAGTATGAACTGGCGGACAAGTTGATCTCCTCGGCCGGCTTGAACTGGTACGAAGTCAGCAACTGGTCGAGGACTCCGGATCAGGCGTGCAAGCACAACCTCGCGTATTGGCGCGGAGACGATTGGTGGGGAATCGGCCCCGGCGCGCACTCACACGTGGGCGGTGTCCGGTGGTGGAACGTCAAACACCCCACGGCCTACGCATCACGATTGGGGGCAGAGACCTCACCTGCCGCAGGGCGCGAAACCCTCGACGCCGGCACCCGGGAAGTCGAGCGGATCATGCTGGAGGCGCGGCTCGGAACGGGACTTGCCGTAGATGCCCTGGATGCGATTGGGCGCCACGCGATGGCGGGCCTCATTGCTGACGAACTGGTTGATCCGGTTCAGGCATTCAAGGGACGACTGGTTCTTACCCTTAAGGGCAGGTTGCTCGCAGATGCCGTAGTCCGCAGGATCCTGCCGGACTGACCTTCGCCTGGGACTGACAGTCCGGTACCGTACCCCCCGGATTCATCGGGCGGATCGGGGCCCTACTTGATCCAGCGCAGGTTGAAACGGTAGCGGTGGGGCTGGCCGTGGTTGACCCGGATGCCCGCTGAAACAGAGAAGCACGTCAGTGCCACCCAGATACCCGTGGCAATGACGGCAAAAATGTTTCCCACCACCGGCAGCAGGACAAGGATGTTGGCCAAGACGGCGGCAATGGTGGGAGGCAACGTGAAATTCAGTGCCTCCTTGGATTCCTGCGCTGTAAACGGCCCGCGGTCGCGGAATATCAGGTAGATCAGGAGAGCCGGCAAGCATCCAAGGATGCCGCCGAAGTGCGCCAAAGTGGCCCACTGCCTGTCCTCGCTGGCTGTCAACGGGAGTGCGTTGGCAGGGGCGCCATGGTACTGGGGCCGGCCTGCGGCGCTGCCCGGTTCTTCAGGAGCGTTATCTGCCACGGTGTCTTCCCTTTGCTTTAAATGCTTTAAAGATGCTGCTGTGTTGCTGTCCAAGAATACCGGGCCGCGCGTCCTTCCCGGGACCAACGCCCCGGAAGCATGCCGGATCCTGATGATCCGGACCGTGGACTACGGGACGGTGAGGAAGTCGATGACTTCTTCCACACGCCCCAACAACGATGCCTCAAGGTCCGCATAGCTGTGCACTGCGCCCAGCAGGCGCTGCCAGCCCAGCCCGATGTCCTCCGCTGTTTCGTGGGGCCAACCGAAGGCCGTGAGAATCCCGGTCTTCCAATCAGTGCCGCGGGCAACGGCGGGCCATTGCTCGATGCCCAGGACCTTCGGCCGGATGGCCTGCCACACGTCCACATAAGGGTGGCCCACGATCAGGACGTTGCCTGCAGCGCCGGGGACAGTCATGGCCTCGGCTGCGATCCGGGACTCCTTTGAGCCCGCCACGAGGTGGTCCACCAGGATGCCAAGGCGGCGGCCGGGACCGGGTCGGAAGTCGGCAATGGCGGACTTGAGGTCGTCCACGCCGTGGAGCGGTTCCACCACAATTCCTTCAACACGGAGGTCGTCACCCCAGACTTTCTCCACGAGTTCAGCGTCGTGCTTGCCCTCCACCCAGATGCGGCTGGCCTTCGCGACCTGCGCCCGTTGCCCCTGGACCTTTACGGAACCCGAGGCCGTGCGATTCGCCTGAACCGCTGAAGCGGGCCGGCGAGGGGCCGGAGGCATCAACCTGATCGCTTGTCCTTCGAGAAGGAATCCGTACCCGAGTTGGAACGACTTCGTTTTACCGCGCCTGTCCTCGAGCGACACGATGTGCATGCCACCGGTCTTTTCCACCCGGGTGACTTCGCCCACCCATCCTGACTGGACGTCTTCGAGGACCATGCCGCGTTGCACCGGCACCTCAGGGAGCTGGCGTTTGGCTGGAGCGGTCAGGTCCTGCGGGCCCCAATTGTCGAAAGCCAAGGAATTCCTACCTCTGTGGTGATGTGAAAGGGGACAGGGGCGGGTTGCCGTCAGCCGGTCTCGGGACGCCGCCCTGGATGCAGTCCTCGGACGGTTTCAATGCTAACAACGTGGTGGCTCATACTAGACTTGTTAGCACTTGGGCATGTTGAGTGCTAAGTGTGCGGTGATCCATTGGAGGTCCCGCGGGGACCGGTCCCATGGACCATGGCAGTCGTCAGGAGGTGTAGCAATGAGTGAGCCACGCAAATTGGAAGTGCTGCGTGCCATCGTTGAGGATTACGTGCATTCCCGGGAGCCGGTGGGATCGAAAGCCCTCGTTGAGCGTCATCACCTGGGTGTTTCCAGTGCCACCATCCGCAATGACATGGCTGTCCTGGAAGAAGAAGGTCTTATTGCCGCCCCGCATACCAGCGCCGGCCGAATCCCCACTGACAAGGGCTATCGCCTGTTCGTTGACCGCATCTCACAGGTCAAGCCGTTGTCCGCCGCCGAGCGTCGGGCAATTCATTCGCTGCTTGAAGGACCCGACGACGTCGATGACATTCTTGAGCGCACAGTACGGCTCCTTTCCCAGCTGACCAACCAGGTCGCCGTCGTGCAGTATCCCCACTCGCACCGCGCATTGGTCCGCCACGCGGAGTTCGTTCTGCTGGCCCCCAAACAGGTGCTGGTGGTCCTCATTGCGGACACCGGGAGCGTCGTGCAAAAAGTCATCGACGCCGGTTCGGACGTGGGGAACGAGGCTTTGATGTTGTTGAGGTCACGATTCCTCGGCAGCATCGCCGGCACCCAGCTGGCACTCCTGCCGCAGGTGTTACCGTCGGTGGTGGCCCTTTGCCCGCCGGATCTTCGTGCCCTCGCCCAAAGGCTGGCCACTGGCTTGGAATCCCTGAGCGACACCAGCCGTGAGGAACGCATTCTGATGGCCGGTACGGCCAACCTCGCACGTTCCAACGTTGACTTCCCGCTAAGCATCGGTCCCGTGCTTGAGGCCCTTGAGGAACAAGTTGTCATGCTCCGGTTGTTGTCGGACATGGGAGACGATCCCCGGGGCGTGACAGTCAGCATTGGCCGGGAGAATCCGTACGACGGCCTGGCCGAGGCCTCTGTAGTGGCCACCGGCTACGGTTCCGGCGCCAAGGTGGGAATCCTTGGACCGACCCGCATGGACTATCCCACCACCATGGCAGCAGTTCGTGCCGTGGCCCGTTACCTTTCCCGCATTCTCGGCGGCTGAACACCGGCCCGGGAAAACATCCGCAGTACAACCAGGAAGAGATACCGACTTTGAGCAGCCACTATGACGTTTTGGGAGTCTCGCCGGAAGCCACCGGGGAAGAGATCAAAAAGGCGTACCGCAAGTTGGCGCGGAAACTCCACCCGGACGTAAACCCGGGTGAAGATGTCGCGGAGCAGTTCAAGGCCGTGACGCACGCTTACGAAGTGTTGTCAGATCCCCAGAAGCGCCGCGTCTACGATGCCACGGGCAACGAGAACGGCACTGATAACGGCTTCGGGGGCGGCTACGCCGGCCAGGGCTTCGCCTTCCAGGACATCTTCGACACGTTCTTTGGCGGCGGCGGTGGACACGGAGGGCCCGCCTCCCGCGTACGACGTGGCCAGGACGCCCTTATCAGCGTTCGGATCGACCTCAAGGATGCCGTGTTCGGCGTCAACAAGAAGCTTGAAGTGGACACAGCCGTGGTCTGCCCCACCTGCGACGGCAGCTGCTGCCGCCCGGGCACCCACCCTGAACGCTGCGACATCTGTGGTGGCAGCGGCCAGGTTCAGCGCGCCGTCCGCTCCATCCTGGGGCAGGTCATGACCACCGCCCCCTGTGGTTCCTGTGAAGGCTTCGGCACCGTCATCAAGGATCCCTGCAACGAATGCAACGGCCAGGGACGCATCAGGAGCCGCCGTTCGCTCACCATCAAGGTTCCCGCCGGCGTCGCTACCGGTACGCGAATCCAGCTGTCCGGCCAGGGCGAAGCAGGACCTGCAGGTGGTCCGGCCGGTGATCTCTACGTGGAGATCCGCGTCAACAACGATTCCACGTTCGTACGCGAAGGCGACGACCTCCACGCCACCCTCAGCGTGCCCATGACGGCTGCTGCCTTGGGGACCGACGTGCAGCTTGAGACGTTCGACGGCGCACAGGACATCGAAGTGAAGGCAGGCACGCAGTCCGGAGAGGTCATCACCCTTCGTGGCCTCGGCGTAACGCACCTGCGGGGCTACGGCCGCGGCGATCTGAAGGTTCACCTGCATGTGGAAACACCTACCAAACTGGACCATGCACAGGAAGAACTCCTGCAGCAGCTTGCCAAGCTCCGCGGCGAGCAGTTCACCGAAGGAAAACTGGTGGCCAGTGGTGGCGTGTTCGCAAAGCTCCGGGACAAGCTCGGTAACCTGTAGCGGTGAGCAACCCCGTTTTCTTTACGCCGGCCGGCAGCCTCAGCCACGTAGCGCCCGGTACTGATTTTGTCCTGCAGGGTCCGGAGGCCCGCCACGCAGTGACGGTGAAGCGCTTGGCCGTCGGTGAGTCCGTTGACATCGCCGACGGCGCAGGTGCCCGTCTCACTGGAGTGGTCGCCGAAGCGGCGCCCGGTGCCCTGACGGTCACCGCCACGGACATCGTCTTCGAAGCCCAGCCGGACGTTCGATTGGTACTGGTTCAGGCGTTGGCCAAGGGTGATCGCGACGAGCTCGCAATCGAGACGGCAACGGAACTCGGCATTGATGCCGTGATTCCCTGGCAGTCGGAGCGATCCATCGTGCGCTGGAAGGCGGAGCGGGCAGCCAAGGCGCATGCGAAATGGGAGTCAGTGGTCACTGCGGCTGCAAAGCAGGCGCGCAGGGCCTGGGTACCTCCAGTCCGCCCGATCGTCGACTCCAGCGGTTTGGTGAAAGCCGTTGCCGAGGCCGACTTGGCCGTCATTCTTCACGAGGACGCCAAAAACCCTCTGCGGGAGGTCCTGGAGAGGCTGGATGTCAACGGCGCTTCACCCAGTGAGGTTCTGTTGATCGTGGGGCCTGAGGGCGGGATCTCGCCGCGTGAAGTGACGCGGCTTAGCGATGCAGGGGCCGTGACGGCCCTCTTGGGTCACCATGTCCTGCGGTCGTCGACGGCGGGACCCGCCGCCGTCGTCCTGGCCAGCGACGTCCTCGGTCGCTGGTAGCCGGCGAACGTCGAATCAGGCCACGGTGAACAACCGGGTGTCCGTGCTCGATTCGATGGCCTTGCCGGCATCGTCGACCTCGGTTACCCGCAATTCATATTTTCCGGGTTTCAGTGTCGCGCCGAAGCTGAACAGACCATACTGCCCGGGTTCGCCGGTTGCTTTGGTCTGGCCCGTGAGCAGGCTCGACTTCTCACCCTTGCCGTTGTCCTGAAGGATCTGCCAGCTGATGGGCCGTGAATTGTCCGTGGTGCGCCCGTTGAACTTGATCAAACCAGGGGGCAGGGACACGTCCTCCTGCGGATCGATGATCCACAGCGGCGCCACCAAGGAAGCATCACGCGTCATGGGTTCGCCAAGTTTCACTTGCCCGAACGCCATGTAGTCCTTGTGTCCGTCAACGAGAATGACCACTTGGATCTGCTGTCCGGAGTTGATGAGTCCGGAGGACGATGCCGCGGCCGACGCGGTGTAAACCAGCTGCTGGATGGCCCGTTGCGCCATCCCGGCATCGAGGTTTGAGTTGAAGGCGTCGCGGGACACATCAACGGTGATCACGTTTTTCCCCGAGATGGAGGTCGCCAGGCTTCCTGGTTCCTGCCAAGGCGTGAAGAAGTCGTGATCCAGGGGCTTTTCCGCCATCATGATCCGCAGGGCCGTCGTCACAGGATTGCCGTCACCGGAAATGTCCCGGAACTCACGGTAGAGGTAGACCTCCTCCTTGCTCCGCCCGATCCAGTAGACGGGAATCTTGGTGGACGCCTGCGTCGTTTCCAGTGGTGCGTTGCTCGCAGGGGCGTCCTGGACTGTCATCGGAGGCGAGCTCTGTGTCGCCTGACTGCCCCCTCCGCCGTTTGCGATGCAACCAGTGAGCAGCATGACAGCAAGCATCGCCGGCGCAACGACGGCGGACTTGGTCCGCTTGCGTGCGCCGCTTCCGTTGCTCGCTGGCTCGGTGATGGCGTTTCCTGTCTTACGATGCAAAACGCGGCCGCCTAAGGGGCGGGCCGCTGGGGTCGGAACTGCGGGGGCTCGACCACCCGCTATGCCAGCTTGGCACATCGTCGACGGCGTCCGGCCGGGTTTCTGCGGACGCCGGCCAACTGAAACATGATTGATACCGGCTTGATGCCGAGTTGAGACAAAATGTCAGCAGTGCAGCGGCGGCAGTGATCCGGACCATTGGCGAGGTTCATCCAGGGCCGCGCTGGCGTAGGATTGCGTCATACGATCAACCGGAGGAGAACAGGCCGTACGGCCAGCACTATGAGTGAATCTTTGAACGGGCGGCTCAGGACCGGAAACGGGAACCAGCCGACCACCGAGTTCCCGCACACCTTACCGGGCACGCGCACGGAAGTTGTCACCTTCGACAACTCCGACCAGATGGTTCACTCGCTGGGCAGCCACGATGAAGCCCTGCGGTACATCGAGGAACAGTTCCAGGACGTCAACTTCCACGTCCGGGGCAACGAGCTTTCCATGACCGGTCCCGCAACCGTCATTCCCCGCATCATGCGCCTCCTTGAGGAAGTGCGCGGTCTTGTGGCGAAGGGGACATTGGTAACGCCTGATGTGCTCCAGCAGTTGGTGTCCCTCCTGCGGACCCAGTCTGTGCAGAACCCTGCGGACGTCCTGACCCACAACATTCTTTCCAGCCGTGGCAAGACCATCAGGCCCAAGACGCTGAACCAGAAAAACTATGTTGACGCCATTGACGACAACACGGTGATTTTCGGAATTGGCCCTGCAGGTACGGGCAAGACCTACCTGGCCATGGCCAAGGCCGTCCAGGCGCTCCAAATGAAGGAAGTCAGCCGGATCATCCTGACGCGGCCCGCCGTTGAAGCGGGGGAGAGGCTGGGATTCCTTCCAGGCACTCTGAGCGACAAGATCGACCCCTATCTGCGCCCCCTTTACGATGCCCTGCACGACATGATGGATCCGGAATCCATCCCGCGATTGATGGCGGCGGGCACCATCGAAGTGGCTCCGTTGGCCTACATGCGTGGTCGGACCCTCAACGACGCCTTCATCATCCTTGATGAAGCCCAGAACACCACTCCGGAACAGATGAAGATGTTCCTGACCCGGCTTGGCTTTGGCTCCAAAATGGTGGTCACCGGTGACGTCACGCAGATCGACCTGCCCTTCGGAGCAACGTCCGGGCTGCGTATTGTCCGGGAAATCCTGACCGGGATCGACGACGTGAATTTCTCCATCCTCGAGGCCGCAGACGTAGTACGGCACCGCCTGGTGGGCGATATCGTCTCCGCCTACAGCGCGTGGGATGATGCCCACCGCGCAGAGGCAGCACACACACCTAAACGTGGAGAACGTAAATGAGCATTGAAGTCAACAACGAGTCCGGCGTGGCAGTGGATGAAGCGCAGCTGGTGACGTTGTCCCGCTTCATCTTTGAGCGCCTGTATATCCACCCCCAGGCAGAGCTGTCCATCCTGCTGGTGGACGAACCCGCCATGGAGAAACTGCACATTGAGCTGATGGACGAGCCGGGAGCCACCGATGTGCTGTCCGTGCCCATGGACGAACTGACGCCCGGCACCCCGGACAAGCCAACTCCGCAGGGCATGCTTGGAGACATCGCGATCTGCCCGCAGGTGGCTGAAGTGCAGGCCCGCAACGCGGGCCACCCTACGCAGGATGAAATGCTGTTGCTGACCACGCACGGAATCCTCCACCTGCTGGGCTTTGACCACGCCGAGCCCGATGAAAAAGAAGAAATGTTTGGCTTGCAGCGGGAACTGCTGTCTGAATTCCTGGGCAAGGATGCCCCCATGGAGACCATGCAGTGACGTCGATCATTCTGGTCGGCATGGCGCTGGTATTCCTCAGCTTTGTTGCACTGCTGACTGCGGCCGAGGCTGCGTTCAACTTCCTGCCGCGGCATGAGGCCGAACAATCCATTGGCCGGAGCAAAGGCAAGGCCCTGGCCGGCATCCTTGAAAACCCGATCGCCCACATGCGGGCCCTGCGCTTTTGGCGTGTGTGGTTTGAAATGGCAGCGGCAGTGGCCGTCGCGGTTGTCCTCCACAGCCTGCTGGACAACGTCTGGCTCGCCGGGCTTGCGGCAACAGGCATCATGGCCGTGATCGGCTTTGTGCTCGTCGGCGTTTCACCCCGGCAATTGGGACGCGCGCACTCCGGACCCGTGGTGCGTTTCACGGCACCGCTGATCAGGTTCCTGTGCTGGATCCTGGGCCCGATCCCAGGATGGCTGGTGGCGCTTGGCCAAGCAGTAGCCCCAGGCGCTCCCAGCGGTGACGACGCTTTTGTCAGTGAGGAAGAGTTCCGCGAGTTTGTCGACCGCGCGGCAGAGTCGGACATGATCGAAGACAACGAAGCGGAGCTCATCCATTCGGTCTTTGACTTTGGCGACACTTTGGTGCGTTCCGTCATGGTTCCCCGCACGGACATCGTCAGCATCGCTACCGGCGCGGACCTTGAAACTGCCATGGGCTTGTTCCTGAGGTCGGGGTACTCGCGAATCCCTGTCATAGGTGAGAACACGGATCAGATCCGAGGCATTCTGTACCTCAAGGATGTTGCCGCAGCGATGTACCGCGGCGAACCGGGCTTGCAGGCGCACGACGTCGATTCGCTGGCCCGCGATGTCCGATACGTCCCCGAGTCCAAGCCGGTGAGTGATTTGCTGAGGGAACTCCAGCAGGAGTCCACCCACGTGGCCATTGTCATTGATGAATACGGCGGAACCGCCGGCCTGGTGACTTTGGAAGACCTCATTGAGGAAATCGTGGGTGAAATCGTTGACGAATACGATGCCGCAGCGGAGGAAGCCGTCGACCTGGGCGACGGGCAGTACCGGGTGAGCGCGCGAATGAGCATCGATGACCTTGGGGAACTGTTCGATATTGACCTCGACGACGACGAGGTGGACACCGTTGGCGGCCTCCTCGCAAAGGCGCTTGGCCAGGTTCCGATTGTTGGAAGCTCGGTTGAAGTGAGCGGCGTGTTCCTCAAGGCAGATAGGCTGGAGGGTCGCCGAAACAGGGTCAGCCATATCATTGCGGCCGCCATGCCAAAGGAAGACACTGGCCTTGAAGACCTTCTCGACGACGCCGACTCAACGCAACAGGGAGTTCCACGTGAGCAAGCAAAATAAGAAATTCGACGCCGATAGCGACTTCGGCGGCTTTCACGCGGGGTTCTCGGTGCTGGTGGGCCGGCCGAATGCGGGCAAGTCGACCCTGACCAATGCCTTGGTGGGCCAGAAGGTGGCCATTACCTCGGCCAAACCGCAGACCACGCGTCACACCATCCGCGGTATCGTCCACCGCGAGGACGCACAATTGATCCTCGTGGACACCCCGGGACTTCACCGTCCCCGGACCCTTTTGGGAAAGCGCCTCAACGAGCTTGTCGCCGATACCCTGGCCGAAGTTGATGCCATCGGTTTCTGCTTGCCCGCCAACGAGAAGATCGGCCCCGGCGACAAATTCATCGCAGCCCAGCTGGCCGCCGTCGGGCGCAAGCCGATCGTTGCTTTGGTGACCAAGACAGATCTTGTCGACCGGCAGGCTCTCACGGAGCAGCTGCTCGCTGTCGCAGCGCTCGGCCGAGAGGTTCTGGGTGAACAAGGCTGGGCCGACATCGTTCCGGTGTCAGCTGCCGATGGTTTCCAGGTTTCCACCGTCGCCGACGTCCTGATCAGCCACATGCCTTCCTCCCCGCCGCTTTATCCGGATGGTGAGCTGACAGATGAGCCGGAAGCGGTCATGATCGCTGAGCTCATCCGTGAAGCCGCCTTGGAGGGCGTCCGGGACGAACTTCCGCACTCCTTGGCAGTTGTGGTGGAGGAAATCGTTCCGCGTGAAGGCCGCTCCGAGGACAACCCGCTCCTTGATGTCCGGGTGAACCTCTATGTCGAGCGTCCCTCGCAGAAGGCCATCATTATTGGCAAGGGCGGGAGCCGTCTGCGCGAAGTGGGAACCAATGCCCGCAAGGGTATTGAAACCTTGCTCGGCACGCGGATCTACCTCGATCTGCACGTTAAAGTCGCCAAGGACTGGCAGCGGGACCCCAAGCAATTGGTCAAACTAGGATTCTAGCCAGCAATGCTGGTTCCGGCGTGGCTCCCGGCCCGATAAGGAACTTCCCAGAAACGGCAACTATGATTGCGGGGATCGAGCTGTTTAAGGAAAGGTAAACCGAATAGTGCGACGTCGTGACGCCCGCCCAGAGGGCACCGGCACCGCAGGCCCCGTTGCGGCACGCCATGGAGCGGATGCTGACGGCACTCCGCGCCATATGAATCAACGCAAGGGACTGCCGCTCTGGTTGAAGATTGTCACCGGTGTGGTCTCGGTTGCCCTGGTTGCCGGCGTCGCCTTCGCTGCTTTCTGGTTCATCCGGCTGCAGACCAACATCACCAAGGCGCCGCTTAGCGCCGCGGAGTCACGTAATGCCGGCGATGCCTTGGCCAACGACAAGACAGACCGCCTGCAGATCCTGATCCTTGGCTCCGATACCCGTGACGGGAAGAACGCCGAGTACGGAAGTACCGAAGACTCCACAGGCTATGGCCACTCGGACGTCATGATGCTGCTGGACATCTCTGCCGACAACAAGCGCGTCAACGTCCTCAGCTTCCCCAGGGACTTGTTGGTGGACGTTCCCCAGTGCACTGACCGCACCAACAACCAGACCTTTCCGGCCCGCAGCGGCGTGATGATCAACGAGGCCATGGCAGAGGCCGGCATCGGCTGCGCCGTGGATACCATCAATAAACTGACGGGCCTGGAAATCGACCACTTCATGATGGCCGACTTCAACGCCGTCAAGGAGCTTTCCCACGCTGTGGGTGGCGTCAACGTATGCGTCAGCGACCCCGTCTTTGATCCGGATTCCCGGCTCCGCCTGCCCAAGGGCGACTCCCTGGTCGAAGGCGAACAGGCCTTGGCCTTCCTACGGACCAGGCATGCGTTCGGCGATGGTGGAGACCTGGGCCGCATCAAGGGCCAGCAGGCATTCCTTTCTTCCCTGACGCGAAAGCTGAAGAGTGAAGGCACTCTGGGCAACCCGCAGCGACTCCTCCAGATCGCAGACGTAGTCACGCAGAATCTGACGGTCGACGAGGGCCTCGCTTCTGTACCGTCGCTGCTGACGATTGGTGGCCGCCTCAAAGACATTGATGTGTCCAAGGTGGCTTTTGTGGCCGTTCCCACGCAAGCTGCAGCAGTGGATCCAAACCGGCTGGAACTCGTTGAACCTCAAGCGTCCCAACTCTTCGCAGCACTGCGCGCGGACCTGGACCTGACCACGCCCGGGGCTACATCAACACCCACGCCTTCGGAAACCCCGGCACCCCAGCCCACGGCCACCACGCCTCCGGCGCCCGCCTACGACAAAGCCATCCAGCCTGTCTCTGTGGCCAACGGCAGTGGCGTGGGAACCAGGGCGCAGGAATTGATGACTGTTCTCACGGGCGCTGGATTTACCCAGGCAGTGAGCTACCTGGCCAACCCGGTGGACCAAACCGTGCTCTACTACGGGCAGGGATTTGCCGATGTGGCTGCAGATGTGGCCAAGCTCTACGGCATCCCGGCTGCCCAGGTGCAGGAGGCCCCCGGAGTGGCTGGCGTGCAGCTCTATGTGGGTACCGACTTCACTACCGGTACCGCCTACGGAGCAGCTTCGGTCCCGTCCAACGTGGTCAACCAGACGGCCAGCGACGCCGTGTGCCAGCAGGTGAACCCGCTCTACATCGATCAGTAAGCGAGGATCAGTACCTCAAGAGCCATTGCCGGTTCAAAGCGAAGGCCGGGCCAGTTGCGTAACTGGCCCGGCCGTCGTCGTCCTGCTTCCTACCAGATGCTGACGCGTTCCCCGGGTTCCGCCCACATGCCGTCCGACTCAGCCACTTCGAATGCTTCATGGAATGCATCGAGGTTCTTGGCGATTGCGTTGGTCCGGAACTCGTTGGGGGAGTGGGGGTCCGTGGCAAGCCTGCGGATTGCTTCCTCGGTCCGGATTACCTGACGCCACCCGGCCGCCCAGGACATGAAGAACCGTTGCGGACCGGTGAAGCCATCTATAACTTCCGGTTCCTTGCCATCAAGGCTGAGAAGGTATGCCTTGTAGGCGATGGTGAGGCCGCCCAGATCGCCAATGTTCTCACCCAGGGTGAGTTTGCCGTTCACCTTGTGCTCTGGGGCGGCATACGGTGAGAGAGCATCGAATTGCGCTACCAGCTTGGCGGTGAGTGCTTCGAATGCTGTGCGATCCTCCTCGGTCCACCAATTTCGCAACGCACCGCTGCCATCGAACTGCGATCCCTGGTCGTCGAAGCCATGGCCGATTTCGTGTCCGATCACTGCCCCGATTCCACCGTAGTTCACGGCGTCGTCCGCCTCGGCGGTAAAGAACGGCGGCTGGAGGATTGCCGCCGGGAACACAATCTCATTCAACATCGGGTGGTAGTAGGCGTTGACCGTCTGGGGCGTCATCAGCCACTTCGTCAGGTCGACGGGCTTGCCGATTTCGTCCAGATGGCGGTCAACGTCGGCGTCATGCGCGCGTTCAACATTTCCGAGAAGGTCATTGGGGTCAATCTCCACTGCGGAATAGTCGATCCACTTTTCCGGGAAGCCAATCTTGGGACGGAACGCATCCAACTTCTTGAGGGCTTCCTTCTTCGTCTCCTCACCCATCCAAGCCAAGGAAGAGATGCTCTCGCGGTAGGCCGCAATCAGGTTGGCCACCAAGGATTCCATCCGGGCTTTGTGACCGGGAGGGAAGTGCCGTTCGACGTAGATCTGACCGACTGCCTCACCCAGCGCAGCTTCCACGACGGCGACTCCGCGCTTCCAGCGTTCTTTGTTTTGCGGGGTACCGCTCAGGGTGGTGCCGTAGAAGTCGAAGTTTGTGTCCACGAACGCAGACGACAAATAGGGGGCGGCCGAACTGAGGACGCGGAGTGTCAGCCATTCCTTCCAGGCCTGCAATGGTTCGGACTCCAGCAGCGCGGCGGCGCCAGTGAAGAAGTCCGGGGTGCTGACAACGATCTCCCGCCGTTTCGCCGCGTCGACCCGAGCTGCGTCGAACCACGTGTCGAGCCAGGGGAACAACTCTGTGGCCTCTTCCGCAGATCTGAGGTTGTACGTCTTCTGGGGATCCCGGAGCGTGACGTTGTCCCAGTGATGCGAAGCCAGTGCCGTCTCAAGCGCGACGACGCGCTGTGCAGCCTCGGCGGCATCGGGAATGGAAGCGAGCGTGAAGAGTTTTTCGATGTAGCTGCTGTACGCCGACACAATGCCGGCGAACTTGTCGTCGCGGTAGTAGGACTCGTCGGGCAAACCCAAGCCGCCCTGCCCGATGTACAGCAGGATTCGTTCCGGGTTCCCGGCATCCGGCGCGGGATAGATGGAGAAGAGGCCGGACACATCCGAACGGAAAAGACGGCCGATCAAAGCTGCCAGGTCCTTGGGAGAGCTCACTGCGCTGACCTCGTCAAGGCGGCCCCGCACGGGTTCGAGTCCCTTTGCCTCTGCAGCAGCCTCGTCCATGAAGCTGGCGTAGAGGCCGCCAACCTTTTGTTCAATACCGGTGGCCGATTCGCCTTTGCCTGCGGCCTCTTCGATGATTGCCTTGACTGCGAGCTCGGCCCCGTCACGCAGGGCGGTGAAAGTTCCTTCCAACGGCCGGTCATCCGGAATCGTAGTGCTGTTGAGCCACGCGCCGTTGACGTGCTGGTATAGGTCGTCCTGGGGCCGGACGCTGTGGTCGATATTCGAAAGAGTGATCCCCGACTGTGGCACTGTGGCTCCTTGTGTGGACGCTGCAGCTGGTGTTGCCACCGCCGCGGCGTCTGCATAGTGGACGTTGCATGAGGTGTTGCACTGTCATCATACGCACCGTGTTACTGTAATTTTGTGCGTGCGGAAATGCTTCTTCTTAGCTGCCGCGGCGAGGCCTGAAAGCTATCTGACGCTGGGCCATCCTCGCCGCGGAGTTTCGTTGTGTCCGGCTAAGCTTTCATTCAGTTCTTAGAGAAAAGGCCACACGTCATGCGTAATGCACAAAAGCCCTCCGGTATGCCCACCCACCGTTACCTGCCGTTCCAGGACCAGATCACGGTCGAGGTCCCGGACCGCACTTGGCCGGACAAGGTCATCACCAAAGCTCCGCGCTGGTGCGCCGTTGACCTGCGGGACGGCAACCAGGCGCTGATCGACCCGATGAGCCCGGCACGCAAGCTGAAGATGTTCCAGCTGCTGGTCAAGATGGGCTACAAGGAAATCGAGGTCGGCTTCCCGTCGGCATCGCAGACGGACTTCGATTTCGTCCGCCAGCTCATCGAGGGCGGCCACATCCCTGACGACGTCACGATCCAGGTATTGACCCAGGCGCGTGAGCACCTGATTGAACGGACCTACGAGTCATTGGTAGGTGCCAAGCAGGCGATCGTCCACCTGTACAACTCCACCTCCGTATTGCAGCGCCGAGTGGTCTTCAACCAGGACGAAGACGGCATCCTGGATATCGCGCTGCAAGGTGCGCGTTTGTGCAAGAAGTACGAAGAGACGCTGACCGACACGCACATCACCTACGAGTACTCGCCGGAGTCCTTCACGGGAACCGAGCTCGAGTATGCTGCACGCGTTTGCAACGCCATCGCCGACGTCTTTGAGGCCTCAGCCGATAAGCAGGTCATCATCAACCTGCCTGCCACGGTGGAAATGGCTACGCCGAACGTCTATGCCGATTCGATCGAGTGGATGCACCGTAATCTGCACCCGCGCGAAGGCATCATCATTTCGCTCCACCCGCACAATGACCGCGGCACGGGAGTTGCTGCAGCCGAACTCGGTTACCTGGCCGGTGCGGACCGTATTGAGGGGTGCCTCTTCGGCAACGGCGAACGCACTGGCAACGTTGACCTGGTCACACTGGGGTTGAACATGTTCGTGCAGGGCGTTGACCCCATGATCGATTTCTCCGACATTGATGAAATCCGCCGGACAGTGGAGTACTGCAACCAGTTGCCTGTGCCGGAGCGCTCTCCCTACGGTGGCGATCTAGTCTTCACAGCGTTCTCGGGTTCGCACCAGGACGCCATCAAGAAAGGCTTCGAGGCTCTGGAGAAGGACGCCGCCGCTGCCGGCAAGCCCGTGGATGATTTCACCTGGCAGGTGCCCTACCTGCCGATCGATCCCAAGGACCTGGGTCGCAGCTACGAGGCTGTCATCCGCGTCAACTCCCAGTCCGGCAAGGGTGGCGTTGCCTACTTGCTGAAGAACGAGCACAATTTGGACCTGCCGCGGCGTGCCCAGATCGAGTTCTCGGGAGTTATCCAGCGACGCACGGACGCCGTGGGTGGCGAAGTCAGCGGGTCCCAGTTGTGGCAGATCTTCCAGGATGAGTACCTGCCCTCGGACGAAGAGCAGGCCCAGTGGGGCCGTTATACCTTGGGCAGCGTGAGCACCGAGACCGACGAGTCCGGCGCAATGACCATGAATGCGAACCTGCGGATCGAGGGTACTGAGGTTCGGCGCACCGGGCATGGCAACGGTCCCATTGCGGCCCTGTTGGACATACTGCACCAGGACGGCGTCGATGTCCGGGTTCTCGACTACAGCGAGCACGCGTTGTCGGAAGGCGGCAGCGCCAGTGCCGCCGCGTATGTTGAATGCGCCGTCGGAGAGCGTGTCCTGTGGGGAGTGGGAATTGACCCGAGCACCACAACGTCGTCCCTCAAGGCACTGATCTCGGCTGTGAACAGGGCCGTTCGGGACGCCCAGGCCTAGGCCCCGGCCGTGTGGTGACAGGAAACTCTGTCACCACACGGTCCGGCAACCGTCCCGGGTCCAGGCATAGTGCGAAGATTAGATGTGGCCAATCCATCGTTTGCAGCCCGGTCCTACCGGGACGATGCCGTGGTTCTCCGTACCCACAAGCTGGGCGAGGCGGATCGCATTATTACCTTGCTGACCAAGCACCATGGGCAGGTCCGTGCCGTGGCAAAAGGGGTCCGCAGGACCAGCAGCCGTTTCGGCGCGAGGCTTGAGCCCTTCATGGTGGCCGACCTTCAGCTGGTATCCGGCCGCACGTTGGACATCGTCACCCAAGCAGTGGCGAAAGGTGCCTACGGAAGCAGCATTGCTGCCGACTACGGCAGATTTACGGTGGCTGCCGCCATGACGGAGACAGCAGAAAAGCTGACCGACGCAGACACGGAATCGGGCACGGCCCAATACAACCTTCTGGTAGGTGCGCTGGCGGCCCTGAGCCGTTCGGACCACCCTCCGGAGTTGATCCTGGATTCCTATCTTCTGCGCGCGTTGGCCACGGGAGGCTGGGCCCCCAGCTTCACGGCCTGTGCACGGTGCGGTAAACCGGGACCCCACACAGCATTTGCTGCTCCGGTGGGCGGAATGGTCTGCGGCGACTGCAGGCCACCCGGATCACCGGCGCCGGCGGCTGAGACCGTGGTACTCCTGGGCGCTTTGTTGACAGGCAACTGGGAGGTCGCGGACGTTTCCGACCCGCGGCACCGCAGGGAAGCCGCCGGACTGGTGGCGAGTTACCTGCAATGGCATTTGGAACGGGCCTTGAAATCACTCAAACACGTGGAGCGAAGCTGACAGTGGCACTTGGAAAGAAAAGCAAGACAACAGCGGCAAGGACTGCGCCGGTCGTCGCTCCTTACGGGCATCCATCCGGAGCGGTGCCGCCGGCAATTCCAAGTGAGCTTGTCCCGCAGCACGTGGCCATCGTCATGGATGGCAATGGCCGATGGGCGAACCAGCGTGGATTGCCACGGATCGAGGGCCACAAGGCCGGCGAACCGGCCCTCCTTGATGTGATGGCCGGAGCCATCGAACTGGGGATCAAGTACGTCAGCGTCTACGCTTTTTCTACAGAGAACTGGCGCCGTTCGCCCGAGGAAGTCCGCTTCCTCATGGGATTTAACAAGGATGTGTTAAGGCGGCAGCGGAACCAGCTGGACGACTGGGGCGTCCGGATCCGGTGGGCCGGCCGGCGGCCGCGGCTTTGGGGTTCGGTCATCAAGGAACTCGAAGAGGCCGAGGAATACACCAAGGGCAATGACACCTGTACCTTGACCATGTGTGTTAATTACGGCGGGCGGGCCGAGATTGCCGATGCTGTATCGGCCATAGCGCAGGACGTCGCAGCCGGCCGCTTGAAGCCCGGCTCTGTCTCTGAGAAGACCATACAGAGGTATCTGGACGAGCCCGATCTCCCGGATGTGGATCTCTTCCTCCGGAGTTCGGGGGAGCAGCGACTGTCCAACTTCCTGCTCTGGCAGTCCGCCTACGCGGAGTTCGTCTTCATGGACACCCTGTGGCCTGATGTGGACCGGCGCACCTTGTGGGACGCCGTCGAAATCTACGCCAAACGGGACAGGCGCTACGGCGGGGCCGTCGATGCTGCCCCGGTAGCGGAATAGCACACGTGGGCTAAATCAATACGGGTATGCAGCCAGCCAGACGGCGACATCCCGGTACGCCTGCTGCCGGACAGTGCGACGGGACAGGAAGACGTCGTGGAGCGCACCCGGATACCGGAACACTGCTGTCCGCCGGGCCAGGCCGAGAGCACGCCGGGAGGTCTGTTCGACGTCGATGACGGCGTCTGCGCGCATAAGGTCCGAGGTCCATTCCGCCTGAATCCTGGTGCGACCCGACAGGAGAACCAAGACGGGTGCGTCAATGTTCAGCTTGCGCTCCACTGCCGCGTGCCCCGCCAGTACTGCCTTGGTCCAACCGGCGCGAATGGGGAAGGACGTGCGCGGACGCCAGACCGGGTCCAACATCCATTCGCCGTGTGCCTCATTGCTGACGCTCTCCCAGTAGGCCGGCATTTCCGGGAAGCGGAAGGGTCGTTTCGGGTCCGTGCGGGCAAAAGGTTCCACCAGGTGCATGGCGATGCTGCGGACGAGGCTGCTGCCCTGGAGTTCCAACCAAGGGGAGTTAAGTACGAGGGTGCCGACCTTGCCCGGGTTGCGGTCGGCCCAGAGTGCCGCGATCAGCCCGCCAAGGGAGTGGGCAATCACGTGGATCGTAGGCGGCACAGGGTTGTTGGTCCGTTCTGCCACATCCGCTTCAATCGCCCGGAGGGCCGCGGACAGGTCTTCGTCGTAGACACCGAGATCCGAGGCGTAGCCGGGGGTTTGTCCCGGGAGCAGGCTTCTGCCGAATTTGCGGAGGTCCAGGGCATAGAACATAAATCCAGACGCGGTAAGGTACTCGGCCAGCTCGGTTTGGAGGAAGTAGTCTGCCCACCCGTGGAGGTAGAGCACCGCTCGCGGCGCCCCGCCGGACTCGGGCGGAGTACGGCGCTTTCTTTTTGCGAAGGTCGTCAGGAAGTCGAGGATTCCGTGCGGGGAGGTGTCCCCGGTGGGTGGCGAGTGCCGCACCAAGGTGGCTTTGACCGGGCCCTCTTCGTCAGTCCCCAAGGGCAAATCCAGGCTCTCGTAGTTGTGGCCCAGTACATCCGGCCCCCACTGTGTTCCGGCGTTACCTGTAGCAGTCATGCATCCCCCTTCTTTTGGTGTTCCCTGCTGTGGTGTTCCCTGCTGTGGTGTTCTTGGGCCGGGTGCTCCGGCACGGTGGTTTCCGGCACGCTGCCTTGCGGGGCGCCATAGCGCATGTATCCACTGATCCAGCGGCCCAGCCTTGCATAAGCGTCCTGCCGCACTGCAGGTGCCGAAAGGAAGACATCGTGGAGCCCGCCATCAATGCGTTCCAGGGTGACTGTCCGGCCCAGTGCCATGGCCCGGAGGGCGATAATGCCGACATCCAAGACGGCATCGGAGCGACGCATCGATTCCTGCCACACCATGCCATTGGCGCTGGCCGCAGATGTAAGGACCAAGACCGGCATCTGCAGGTTCAACCCTTGCGATACCAGCGCATGGCCCGCGAAGACGGCGCTGAGCCAGCCTGCCCGGACAGGGAAGGCAAGCGGGGGCCGGTACTTCTCGTCCAGCGCCCATTCACCCTCGGCGCTGCTGCTGATGCTCCGGAAGTAGAAGCCTCTCTCCGGCAGCCTCAGTATGGTTTCAGGACGAAGTTTGGCCAAGGGAGCCAGCACAGTGTGGACGGCACGACGAACCAACGAATGACCGTGCATTTCCAGCCATGGACTGTCGAGGACCAGGAACTGGAGTTCGTCCTGGTGCCGGCTTGCCCACAGCGCTGCAATCAATCCGCCGGTTGAGTGTCCCATCAAGGTCAGACTGCCCGGAGGGACGCCGGCACGGTCAGCACGGATGAGTTCCAGGGCTCCGTCGATTTCGGCGTCGTAGTAGGCCAAGTCAGCCACGTAGCCACCCGGGCTGTCCGATCGAAGACTTCGTCCGTGGTTGTGCATGTCAAGGGCATAGAAGTCGTAACCCTGGCCCGCCCAGAACCGGGCCAACTCCGTATTGAAGAAGTAGTCGCTCCAACCGTGCAGGAACAGGACGGCACCATAGGGGGCGTTTCCAGCCCCCGGACCTTCGTGCGGCCCGGCAGGCAGTTCCGCCCTGTGACGGATCAGAGTGGCGCGGCGGACGACGCCGTCAGGCCCTGCCGCCTCAAAACTGCAGGATTGAAAGTCCTTTCCCAGGATGTCAGGGGTCCACTCCATGGCCCTAGCTTAGACACTGGCGGCGGCTTCCCGCCCCGCGGCCCTCCCGCTGAAGAGACAGCCGCCGAGGAAGGTTCCTTCCAGGGCACGGTACCCGTGGATGCCGCCTCCGCCGAACCCCGCCGCCTCGCCGGCAGCGTAGAGGCCCGCTATGGCATGACCGTCATCGTTGAGCACCCTGGACTTCAGATCCGTCTGGAGGCCGCCAAGGCTCTTTCTGGTGAGGACGGACAGGCGGATGGCTATCAAGGGGCCGTGAGCCGGGTCCGTCAGACGGTGCGGGGGCGCGACGCGCATCAATTTATCCGTGGCAAATCGCCGTGCAGCCCTGATTGCCGCGAGTTGGGGGTCCTTTCCCAAGCCGCTGGACACTTGGCGGTCACGTGCTTGGACCAGGGCCTCAAGGGACCCGGCATTGATCAGCTGGTTGCCGGTTAGTTTGTTCATCCCTGCAGCGAGTTCCCGCACCGAGGAGGCCTGGATGAAGTCTTCGCCTTTGTCCAGGAAACGCTGGATGGGGGAGTCGGCGCCGGGTTTCAGGCGTGAAGCCAACAGACGGACATCCTTGCCGGTCAGATCCGGGTTCTGTTCCGATCCGGACAGGGCAAGCTCCTTGAGCGCGATGGTCCGATTAAGGACAAACCAGGAATACCCGTGGTTGGTCGCGACAATGTGGCTCAAAGCGCCCAGTGAATCGAAGCCGGGAAACAGCGGGGCGGGCAGCTGGGCTCCGGTGGCGTCCAGCCACAGGGACGACGGGCCCGGAAGCATGCGGATGCCGTGCTGTGGCCAGACGGGATCATAATTGCGGATTCCCTCCGGGTAGTGCCACATCCTGTCACCGTTGATCAACGAGCCACCCGCTGTCGCTACCGCCGGAAGGAACCCGCCGTCCACTGACGCGGGCACACCGCTGAGCATCTCCGCAGGCGCCTTTCCCCCTGGCCATTGCCGCCTGACAACCTCGTGGTTGCCGCCGATCCCTCCGGTGGTCACCACCACCGCCCCCGCATTCACTTCGAAGTCTCCGACGGTGACCCTGGACGATGCCTGGCCCCGGACCGCCGTCGACTGTTCCAGGACCTGGCCGGCCACCCCGGTGACCTTTCCCGCCGTCGTCGTCAGGGCTGCGGCGCGGTGCCTGAAGCACATCCGCACCTTTCCCGCGGCTACACCCTCCTGCACTTTGGCCAGGAAGGGTTGGACGAGCGCCGGACCTGTTCCCCACGTGACGTGGAAGCGGGGCACCGTATTGCCATGACCCTGCGGTCCGTAGCCTCCCCGCTCCGCCCACTGGACCAATGGAAAGATGCCGACGCCCAGGTTCCTGAGCCAACTCCTCTTCTCGCCGGCTGCGAAGTTGACATAGGCCTCGGCCCAGGCCCGCGCCTGCGTATCGGCGGGCCGGTCGAAAGCGGCGGAGGCGAACCAGTCAGACAACGCGAGCTCGGTACTGTCCTTGACGCCGAGCCTGCGCTGTTCCGGGGTGTCGACCATGAAGAGGCCGCCGAAGGACCAGTGGGCCTGACCGCCGAGCGAGGCTTCCGGCTCCTGGTCCAGCACGATGACGCTCTTTCCGGCGGCATACGCTGTGGCAGCGGCCACGAGCCCCGACAGGCCGGCGCCGACTACTGCGATGTCGGCAGTCATGGGCTGATGTTCATGATGTGCGTCACTATCTACCGGCGGCATGCGTACATGCTAGCGGCTTCCATGGTCACGGGTTTGGCGAGTAGTCCCCGAACGGCAAAACTAGGATCATGCGTGTTTACCCCACATTCTTCAAGTTGGCCTTTTCCTGGATGGATGCCGAGAAGGCCCACAAGATCGGTTTCCAGGGAATCCGGCTTGCCCACCGTTCGGGCGCCGGCCGGATCCTGGCAAAGCTGACTGCGCCTGATGCCTCCTTAAGGACGGAGGCGTTGGGCCTCACTTTTCCGTCGCCGTTCGGTTTGGCCGCCGGCTTCGACAAGGAAGGCCACGGCATTGAGGCCCTGTCCGAGCTCGGTTTCGGCCATGTGGAAGTTGGCACCATCACCGGACAAGCTCAGCCGGGCAACGAGAAGCCCCGGCTGTTCCGCCTGATCGAGGACCGCGCTGTTATCAACCGCATGGGATTCAACAACGACGGCGCCGCGGCAGTTGCGCCGCGGCTTAAGTCGGCACGGGCTGCTTTGCAAAGGCAGTACCGTGACACACGGCCAATCATCGGGGTCAACATCGGCAAGACCAAGGTAGTGGAGCTGGAGGACGCCACTGAGGACTACCTGGTGAGTGCAAGGACCCTGGCTCCGGCGGCGGATTATCTGGTGGTCAACGTCAGCTCACCGAACACGCCTGGCCTCCGTCTGTTGCAGAACGTCGAAACCCTCCGCCCGCTCCTGAGGGCCGTCGGCGACGCCGCCGATGAGTCCGCGGGGCGGCATGTGCCGCTGCTCGTCAAGATTGCTCCGGACCTGTCCGATGAAGACATTGACGATGTCGCCCGCCTGGCGTTGGACCTTAAGCTTGATGGCATCATCGCCACCAACACCACGATTTCCAGGGGCGGCCTCATGTCTGATCCCGCAAAGGTTGATGCCCTCGGTGCCGGTGGATTGTCCGGGGCGCCCCTCAAGCAGCGCTCCCTGGAGGTTCTGCGCCGCCTCAAGGAAGCGGTCGGCGATCAGCTCGTTCTCATCGCTGTTGGTGGCGTAGAGACACCCCGCGATGTGCAGGACCGGCTGGATGCCGGAGCAACCTTGGTGCAGGGATACACGGCCTTCCTCTATGAAGGTCCGTTCTGGGTTTCCCGCATCAACAAGGGCCTGGTAAAGCTCCGCAAGCGGTCATCCCGCTAAAGCGCAAAAGCAGGAGACCCCGGACCAATGGTCCGGGGTCTCCTTTTGAATGGTGTGGCTACTAGGCCGGGTACTGCCCGCGCTTCACCTGTGGCTTGGGCAGGCGAAGCTTGCGGAACTGGAGCGCACGCATGCAGCCGTACCAAACGGATCCGCGCTCAACCTCGCCGAATTTTGCTGTCAGCTGTTTGCGGAGCTTGCGCGACAGGATGAACACGTCAACGAAGACTGCGAGGAACATGATCCAGAAGCCGACAAGGACGTAGCTGATGCCGGCGCTGGTGGGCGGAATGATCAGCGAGATCACGACGAACAGCAAAGCTCCGAACATGAGGTATTCGCCCAGGCTGAAACGGGCATCGACGTAGTCGCGCACGTACCGCTTCTGGGGTCCCTTGTCCCGTAGGGGGAGGAACTTCTCGTCACCGGTGTCCAGGGCCTGGCGCATTTTCTGGCGCTGGTCCTGGATTGCCACCCTTTCCGCAGCCTTCGAGGCCTTGCGGTCGGTGGGCACCAGGGGGCGTTTCCGGGCTGCTTCCTGGGCCTTCCGCTTGGGCGTAGGGGTGCCCTTACCGGCACCCGGTCCCGGGGCGGTGGCGTAGGCTTGGTCTACTACTGACTGAGCGCTGGGCTCTTCCTTTTTACGTCCGAACACCCATACAGAATACCCTCGGCAAGGTGGCGCACGTTACCTCGTGGGAGGTTGGCCGGGGTTATGGGTCCGGTCAGCCCGGCCTTGCATCCCGCCGGGGCTTGTTACCCGGAGGTAAAGTGTGGGCCATGACTTCAGCGCATGCGGAGAACCCGCAGAACAAGCAACAGCACTCCGGCGACATCCCGGTCGAGGAACTGGAGAAGGCGGTCAACGAGGCCTTCAACTCCACCATGGATTCCCTGAAGAACCTGGTGTCCATTCCCGGCATTGCATGGCCCAGCTTCGACCCCAATGAACTCGATCGAAGTGCCGAGGCCGTATCTTCCCTGGTACAGGCCGCCGGCATGCCGGACGTCCGTATCCTGAGGTGCAACAAAGCCGACGGTACCCCCGGCGGCCCTGCCGTCGTCGCCCGTCGACCCGCCGCGGACGGCAAGCCGACCATCCTTCTGTACGCCCACCACGACGTACAACCGCCGGGTAACCGGGATCTGTGGACCTCTGAGCCCTTTGTAGCGGAAGAACGGGACGGCCGCCTGTACGGACGCGGTGCGGCCGATGACAAAGCAGGCATCATGGCCCACCTGGCTGCTTACAGCGCCGTCAGCGAAGTTCTTGGCGAAAAGTTCGGCCTCGGCGTGACCTTCTTCTTCGAGGGCGAGGAAGAGGCGGGCTCGCCCACTTTCCGCACCTTCCTTGAGGAACACCAGGAGCTGCTCCGTTCGGACGTCATCGTGGTGGCCGATTCGAGCAACTGGAAAGTGGGTGTTCCGGCCCTGACCACCAGCCTCCGCGGCTTGGTGGACGGCACGTTCGAAGTCCGCGTCCTGGACCACGCCGTCCACTCAGGGATGTTCGGCGGGCCGGTCCTGGACGCTCCTACGCTTCTGTCACGCCTGATCGCCACACTCCACGACGACGACGGCAATGTGGCAGTCGCCGGGCTGGTGGGGCGTGATGACGTGGTGGTCGACCTCACCGAAGAGGACTACCGCGCCGACGCGTCAGTGCTCGACGGCGTGCGGCTCGCCGGGAGCGGGACCATCGGTTCGCGCCTCTGGACCAAGCCGGCATTGTCCATCATCGGCATGGATGTACCGGCTGTAGACGTGGCCTCCAACACCTTGATTCCCGCAGCACGTGCCAAATTCAGCATGCGCCTGGCCCCTGGCCAGGACCCCGAAGCTGCCATGGACGCATTGAAGAACCACGTTGAGTCGAGGGCGCCATTCGGAGCCAAGGTGACCTTTACGCCGGGGGAGCGCGGGAACGCCTTCAGCACCGACACGACCTCATCTGCCGCCCGTGTCGCTTTGTGGGCCTTGGAACAATCCTGGGGCGTGCAGCCTGTGGAAATGGGAATCGGCGGGTCCATTCCCTTCATTGCCGACCTCCTGGAAATGTATCCGGACGTCCAGATCCTGGTGACAGGGGTGGAAGATCCCGATTCCCGCGCGCATAGCGCCAACGAATCCCTCCACATCGGCGACTTCCGCCACGCAGTGTTGGCTGAAGCGTTGATGCTTGCACGCCTGAACGCCGAGGGGCTGGGGGCTTAGTCCCTGTTTAGCCGGGAACAAGGAAATGCTGTCAGTGGTTACGTCTGGAGTTATAGCAAAGCGTCTGCGCGACGTAGCATTAGCTATAACCCGTATGTAATTGGGTAAGGGCAGGCAGCGTCCCGGCGCCGCCTCCAGAAGCTTCATAAGAAGGTAGGCCAATGAGCACTGCAACCAACGAAAACAGCACCGGAACACAGGTCGTCACCAGTGACGAACTGCCCACGCACGAGGTCAATCTGACCGACGTCGCAGCAGGCAAGGTCCGCAGCCTCCTCGAACAGGAAGGGCGCACCGATCTTCGGCTGCGCGTTGCAGTCCAGCCTGGCGGATGCTCCGGCTTGATCTACCAGCTCTACTTTGACGAGCGCATGCTCGACGGAGACGCTGTGCGTGACTACGACGGTGTCGAGGTCATCGTGGACAAGATGAGTGTCCCTTACCTCAGCGGTGCAAGCATCGACTTTGAAGACACCATTTCGAAGCAGGGCTTCACCATTGACAACCCGAACGCCGGCGGGTCTTGCGCCTGCGGTGATTCGTTCCACTGATGTGAGCCATCGCCGCATGTCGGCGCCCCTCCGGGCCGCTTCAAAAGCGTTCGGAGCCACGGCGCTGACATGTGCGCGAAAACCGCCTGATAGCGGTAAGCTCTACATCGGGTAGTAAAACTTTTAGTGTGCCCGGTGAGCCTTCGGCCTGCCGGGAGACAGCAACAAGAGGAAGGGCCGTCTGTGAGTTCGCAGAACCGAACCGGCAGCCGACGCATAAAGATCACCTCGATCACTGGCTTGGCACTCGCCGGCGCGTTGGTTTTGACCGGATGTTCACCAGAGGTAGAGAAGGGTTGGCTGCCTACAGAGCGCGGCACGACCAACCACACTGACCGGATCATGGACCTCTGGGTCAACTCATGGATCGCCGCCTTGGCAGTCGGTATCATCACGTGGGGCCTCCTGGTCTGGTGCATCATTGCTTACCGTCGCCGTAAGGGCACCACGGGATTCCCCAAGCAGCTCAGCTATAACCTGCCGCTCGAGGTCTTCTACTTGACCATCCCGCTGTTCATGGTGCTGGTGTTCTTCTACTTCACCGACCAGGACCAGCGCGCGATCGACGATCGTTCACAGCCTGCAGATGTCGTTGTTGATGTCCGCGGAAAGCAGTGGGCCTGGGACTTCAACTACAAGCAGGGCCAGGTCATCTCCGAGGACCTCCACGAAGCCGGCGTTCAGGCTCACCTGACGGGCGCCGAAGTGGACAAGGAACTGCTCCCCACCCTGTACTTGCCGGTTGGCAAGTCCGTGGACCTGGAGCTGAACTCCCGCGATGTCATTCACTCCTTCTGGGTTCCCGCCTTCCTTCAGAAGCGCGACATGATCCCCGGCAAGACGAACTACATCCGGTTCACTCCCACCAAGGAGGGCACCTTCGATGGAAAGTGCGCCGAACTCTGCGGTGAATATCACTCCGAAATGCTCTTCCGCGTCAAGGTTGTCTCCGAGTCTGAGTTCAAGGCCCACATGGACAAGCTCCGCCAGGATGGCAACACGGGCCTGCTCGGTGCGGAATACGACCGCAATCCGAACCTGAACGAAAAGTAAGGGGAGCGACGTGGCTACTTACACTCAATCCGCCGGGACCCTTGAGGCTCCCGTAGTTCCTAAATCCAAGGGACGCATTGTCGTCAACTGGATCACCTCCACGGACCACAAGACCATCGGGTACATGTACCTCATTGCGTCGTTCGTGTTCTTCTGCCTCGGTGGCGTCATGGCGCTCCTGATCCGTGCAGAACTGTTCGAGCCGGGCATGCAGATCCTGCAGACCAAAGAGCAGTACAACCAGATGTTCACGATGCACGGCACCGTGATGCTGCTGATGTTCGCAACCCCGCTGTTCGCCGGCTTCGCCAACGTCATCATGCCGTTGCAGATTGGTGCCCCGGACGTTGCGTTCCCGCGTCTGAACGCCCTGGCGTTCTGGTTCTTCCTCTTCGGCTCCACCATCGCCGTATCCGGCTTCATCACCCCGCAGGGTGCTGCCAGCTTCGGTTGGTTCGCTTACGCACCGTTGTCGAATACGACATTCAGTCCGGGTGTCGGTGGTGACCTGTGGGTCTTCGGGCTCGCGCTCTCCGGTTTCGGAACCATCCTTGGTGCCGTCAACTTCATCACCACCATCATCTGCATGCGCGCTCCGGGCATGACCATGTGGCGTATGCCGATCTTCACCTGGAACACCCTGGTGACGGCAATCCTCGTCCTCATGGCCTTCCCGCCGCTTGCAGCTGCACTCTTCGCCCTTGGCGCTGACCGCCGCTTTGGTGCCCACATCTTCGATCCCGAAAACGGCGGCGCCGTCCTCTGGCAGCACCTGTTCTGGTTCTTCGGCCACCCCGAGGTGTACATCATCGCCCTGCCGTTCTTCGGTATCGTTTCCGAGATCTTCCCGGTCTTCAGCCGGAAGCCGATTTTCGGTTACAAGGGCCTTGTCTACGCAACCATCGCCATTGCAGCTCTGTCCGTGACCGTGTGGGCCCACCACATGTACGTGACCGGTTCCGTCCTGCTTCCGTTCTTCGCTTTCATGACGATGCTGATCGCAGTACCGACGGGCGTGAAGTTCTTCAACTGGATCGGCACCTTGTGGCAAGGATCCATCACGTTCGAAACGCCTATGCTCTGGAGCATCGGCTTCCTGGTGACGTTCCTCTTCGGTGGCCTGACGGGCATCATCCTGGCATCGCCGCCGCTGGACTTCCACGTTTCCGACTCATACTTCGTGGTCGCCCACTTCCACTACGTGGTCTTCGGTACCGTCGTGTTCGCCATGTTCGCCGGCTTCTATTTCTGGTGGCCCAAGTGGACCGGCAAGATGCTGAACGAACGTCTTGGGAAGATCCACTTCTGGCTGCTGTTCCTCGGCTTCCACGGCACGTTCCTGATCCAGCACTGGCTGGGTGTTGAAGGTATGCCGCGTCGCTACGCCGACTACATGCCGCAGGACAACTTCACGTGGATGAACCAGTTCTCCACTATTTCCTCCTTCGTCCTGGGCGCTTCGCTGCTGCCGTTCTTCTGGAACGTCTACATCACGTGGCGCAGCAACAAGAAGGTTGAAGTAGATGACCCGTGGGGCTTTGGTGCTTCGCTGGAATGGGCAACCTCGTGCCCGCCGCCGCGCCACAACTTCACTTCCTTGCCCCGTATTCGCTCCGAACGCCCGGCCCTGGATCTCCACCACCCGGAGTTGGCCCAGGTGCACACCGCCGAGGCTCCGTCACCCGCAGCAGCAGTTCTGGGTAACGCCGACCAGAGGGACGTCAGCAAATGAAAATTGAATCGTGGCTCTTCGGAGCCGGAGTCTTCTTCTTCGTACCCGTAGCGATTGCGTACGGCTTCCTGACCGAATGGTCCGAGTGGGTTGGCGTGCTCGGCATCCTGCTCGTAGGTGGCCTCGCGGGCATGATCGGTGCTTACCTTGGCTTCACAGGCAAGCGCATCGGAATGCGCCCGGAGGACCGTCCTGACGCAGAGATCCACGAGGGTGCGGGGGAGCAGGGTCACTTCAGCCCCTGGAGCTGGTGGCCCCTGGTTCTTGGCCTCTCGTGTGCAGGTGGATTCCTCGGCTTGGCCGTAGGTTTCTGGGTAACCTACGTGGCTGGTGGCCTGGCCATCGTTGCCTTGATCGGCTGGGTCTTCGAATACAGCCGCGGCGACCACGCCCACTAGCAGTTCCAGAACGGCAATAAGGATGGGCCCTACCGAAAGGTGGGGCCCATCCTTATTTGTGTATTCAGGGTTCTTTTCCGCGTGCGGCATCCCCGTGTGATGGGTGGTCCGCGCGCAACGTAGCCTCAGCGGGCCTCAGGAGCCTCCAGGACGGAGGAAAGAGCAGCAAGGGCATTCCGTGCCGTCCAGAGAGTTTGAGAGTCCGTGAGCGCATCGGGGGCGACCTCAAGAAGAACTTCACATCCGTGGCCGAAGTCCTCTGTCATGACCTCGAGCAGAGATCGGGCGTCGACTGGCTTGCCGTCTGTCTTCCGGATTGTCACGGGCAGTCCTGTCTCCGTGACGGCACGGACAAAGACTGCTGCCGCGCGGGCATGAAGGCCGATCTCAGCGGCGACTAAGGCTTTCTGCTGCGGCAAGCCAGCTCCTTTGCTACGGCGGTTTACTCCGCCAGGAAATGATCCATACAAGAGTAGCCGCCATCCCGTGAAGCCCACCAGTTCAATGCCCGCTGGTCTAGACCTGTGGCTGTCTGTCTTATCCTTGAAACATGACTCAATTGCTGGATTTCTGCTGTGGCTGACGCAGCCGGCATTGCTGGCGAGATTGACCGTTCCAGCAGCACGCCCATCTACATTCAATTGCGTGAAATCCTTCGTACCTTCATTGGGCAGTCGTGTCCGCCGGGTTCGGCCCTTCCTTCCGAACGGGATCTCTCGGAGCGCTTTGGCCTTGCACGCATGACTGTTCGACAGGCAATCGATGCGCTGGTCGGCGAAGAAGTCATAGAGCGCGTCGTAGGCTTGGGAACTTTCGTGAGGAAGCCCAAGCTGGACCTTCAGGTGAAGCTGACCTCCTACAGTGAGGAAATGCAGCGGCGCGGCATGGTCCCGGCCGCCAAGGTTCTGAGTTTTGAACAGATTGGAGCCAGTGCGTTTCTGGCGCGGGAACTGCAGCTCGACGAGGGAACGCCCCTGGTTCGGTTCCGGCGGCTTCTCCTGGCCGATAACGAGCCCATGAGCGTGGACGAGAACTTTATTCCGGCACACCGCGTTCCAGGACTTCTCGATGAGGCCCCGCCAACGTCGCTGTACAACGTTCTGAGCGAACGGTATGGCCTGGTCATGGAGTGGGGCGAGGACATGATCGAGGCAACGGCTGCGTCACCGTCCACTGCAAGGTTGCTGAACGTGGACGTCGGATCGCCGCTGCTGAAGATCCAGCGCCATGCCTTCGTTGCGCGCGCAATGGTGGACTATTCCGTCTCCTACTACCGTGCGGACAGGTACAAGCTGTGGGTTCCCTTGCAGCGGCCCGGAGTGCGTCCTACGCGCAACTATGCATCGGGATACCGGACCACTCAGTAGAGCTTGCCCGGCGCGCCGTCGGGTGGCTGTCGGGTGGGCCTCCGCACCATCGGTGTGGGACTGGACATCCGACCCCTTACAGCGTTCTTTGAGATCCAACAACAGAAGGGGCACAGTCCGCATGGACTGTGCCCCTTCTGTTGTCGAGGTCCGGGCCGTTAGTGGCTCAGGCTCTTTTGCTCGTCGGCCGCTTCGATGGCCTCGTGGTGGCCATGTGCGTGCGCGGCTTCAAGTTCCGCAGGCGTTGCCGGAGCAACGCGGTCTTCGAAGAACCAGCGGGAAAGCGCTGCACGGCGCTTTTCCTTGCGGGTTACTACGCCATGCTCATTCGGCTGCGCCGGCAGGGGAGCCGGTGATTCGAAGCCTACGAGCTTGTAGCGCTTGTACTCGTCCAGGGGTGCGTGGACTTCGATGAACTCGCCGTGCGGGAGCCGAACGATACGTCCGGTTTCGCGACCGTGGAGTGCAATTTCGCGGTCCTTGCGCTGGAGAGCCAGGGCAATTCGCTTGGTGACGATGAAGGCGATGATCGGGCCGATGAAGAACAGCGTCCGCAACCAGTACGTCACGTCATTCAATGACACGTGGAAGTGAGTGGCAATGAGGTCCGAGCCGGCTGCGGCCCACATAACGCAGTACCAAGTGAAACCGGCCACACCGATCGCAGTGCGGGTGGGTGCATTGCGGGGGCGGTCCAGAACGTGGTGTTCACGGTTGTCCTTGGTGACCCAGCGTTCGATCCATGGGTACATGAATAGAACGGTGAAGATGATTCCCGCAGGAACCAGGGCCGGAAGAAGCACGTTCAGCGTGAGCGTGTGTCCAAAGACGATCCACTCGAAGTGGAAGTTGTTGATGACACCCGGCATAAGGCGAAGGGCGCCGTCGACGAATCCGATGTACCAGTCAGGCTGGGTGCCGGCCGAGACAGGGGAGGGGTCGTAAGGCCCGTAGTTCCAGATCGGGTTGATGGTGAACGCTGCCGCCATGAGCGCCAGAACACCGAACACGATGAAGAAGAAGCCACCGGCCTTGGCCGCGTAAACCGGGCCGAGGGGGTAACCGACGACGTTGCCGTCGTTGCGGCCCGGGCCAGGGTACTGCGTGTGCTTGTGGACAACCACCATGAAGAGGTGGATCACGATCATCAGCAGGATGAGGGCGGGCACCAAGAGGATGTGGAGCACATACAGGCGGCCGATGATGGCCGTACCCGGGAACTCCCCACCGAAGAGGAAGAAGGAGATGTACGTTCCGATGACCGGAATCGACTTGATCACGCCGTCGATGATGCGCAGGCCGTTACCGGACAGCAGGTCATCGGGGAGGGAGTAACCGGTGAAGCCGGCAGCCATGGCGAGGATCAGCAGGACGCCGCCCACAACCCAGTTCATTTCGCGGGGCTTGCGGAAAGCGCCCGTGAAGAAGACACGCAGCATGTGAACGCCGAGGGATGCCACGAACAGCAGTGCTGCCCAGTGGTGTACTTGGCGCATGAAGAGACCGCCACGGACATCGAACGAGATGTTCAGCGACGAGTTGTAGGCAACAGACATTTCGACGTTGTACAACGGCGTGTAGGAACCCTGGTAATGGGTTTCTGCCATGGACGGATCGAAGAAGAAGGTCAGGAAGGTACCCGACATCAGCAGGATGACGAAGGAATACAGCGCCACCTCACCGAACATGAACGACCAGTGGTCAGGGAAGACCTTCCGGCCGAACTCGCGCAGGATGCCGGAGCCGCCAACACGCTCGTCTACAAAGTTGGTGAAACTACCAACCTTGGTCTTCGGAACGAAGGGGGCTTCAGCTGTTGATGAGGCGCTCATGCTCGTCACGCTCCCAGTAACTCGGTCCTACAGGTTCTCTGAAGTCGCTGGTAGCGACGAGGTAGCCCTCTGCATCAACCGCGATAGGCAGCTGGGGAAGCGGACGGCTGGCCGGCCCGAAGATGACCTTGCATTCCTGCGTGAGGTCAAAGGTGGACTGGTGGCACGGGCACAGAAGGTGGTGCGTCTGCTGCTCGTAAAGAGCGACAGGGCATCCGACGTGCGTGCAGATCTTGGAGTAAGCAACGATTCCGTTGTAGCTCCAGCTCTCGCGTCCCTCGGAAGGATTCAGCGAGTTCGGGTCCAGACGCATCAAGAGGACAACGGCCTTGGCCTTTTCGTTCAACTTGCCCTCGTGGAGCTCGTTGAGGCCCTCGGGGATAACGTGGAAAGCCGAACCGATGGTGACATCCGAGGCCTTGATGGGTGTGCCATCGGGGTCGCGGGTCAGGCGCTTGAGCTTGCCGCCCTCCGGAGCCCACATGGTGTGCGCCAGAGCCTTGTCAGGACGCGGACCCAAGTCGCCAAAGATGGCAAGAGCGGGCAGGGGAGCCAAAGCGACAGCACCAAGAAGGGTGTTGCGGATCAGCGGACGGCGCTTGATGCCGGTTTCCTCGACGATGTCGTCGACGATGCGCACAGCTGCCTGGCGGTCCTCTTCGGTACGGATAGCGTGGCGCTCTTCAGAGACTTCGTGATCGGGCATCAGGGCCTTGGCCCAGTGCACGATGCCGGTGCCGATACCGAGCATCGCGAAGGCCGTGCCGAGGCCCAGAAGAAGGTTCTGGGTGCGGATGGTTGCAATGGTGGTGTCGTCGCCAAGGTCAATGGCGAAGTACGCCACCAGGAAGACCAGCGTTCCGATGACGGAGGTGCCAAACAGAATGGCTACCTGACGCTCGGCGCGCTTTGCGGCTACCGGGTCCGTGTCAGCCAGGCGCAAACGATGCGGAGGGAGTCCAGGATCCTGGAACTTCTCCACCTCATTCTGACCAGCCGTAGCTACGGTGCCCGAGTGGTTCGGACTGCCGTCACTATGGTTGCCCATAATTCGCCTCATCCTTCTCTCGTTGTCTCGGCCGGGGCCGAGTTATTTTCAGTTTCAAACTGCTGATCGTGCAGCAGAAGTTTTCGTTGCTTCGCGATCAGGACGTGCGGGACGTCAGCCAGATCGTGAATGCGATGATGACACCCAAGCCGGCAACCCACACGAACAGGCCTTCGGAGACCGGGCCGAGGGATCCAAGGTCAGCGCCACCCGGCGAACCATTGGCTTCAATGGTCTTCAGGAAGGTGATGATGTCGCGCTTGTCTTCAGGGGTGACGTTCGAGTCGTTGAACACGGGCATGTTCTGCGGGCCCGTGGCCATTGCCTCATAAATGTGCTGTGAGCTGACGCCTGCAAGAGCCGGAGCGAACTTGCCTCGTGTCAGGGCTCCACCAGCAGCAGCTGCGTTGTGGCACATGGCGCAGTTGACGCGGAAGAGTTCGCCACCCTTGGCAGCGTCTCCCTTGCCATCGAGGAGGTGTTCCTCGGGAATGGCCGGACCTGCGCCAAGGGATGCAACATAGGCAGAGAGCTGCTTGGTCTGCTCTTCATTGAACTGGGCGGGCTTCTGCTGGGCCTGCGGGCCGTTCATCTGCATGGGCATACGACCGGTACCAACCTGGAAGTCAACCGCAGCAGCACCCACGCCGACCAGCGAGGGGCCGTCCTGGGTTCCGCTGGCACCCATGCCGTGGCAGGTGGCGCAGTTGGCGGCGAAAAGCTTGCCGCCTTCTTCTACGTCACTGGCGCTGTAGCTTGTGGTGTCGGCCTTGGCCTGGTTGACAGATGTGGCAACGGCGTACAGCCCACCAGTGAGGAGGAGGCCCATCAATAGCAGCGCTATGGCTGCCAGTGGGTGACGTCGCTTCTGCGAGAGTGCCTTCACGTGGTGGTTCCTTTATTCGATCCTGCGTCGGCTCCGTGAGCCGCTTCTTGAAATTCTGCCTCTTGTAGAAAAAGAGTCAAGCCGGGCTTACTTGAGGACGTAGATGACCAGGAAGAGGCCAATCCAAACAACGTCAACGAAGTGCCAGTAGTACGAGGTGACGATTGCCGACGTCGCTTCAAAGTGTCCGAACTTCTTGGCCGCAAACGCACGGCCGATGATGAACAGGAAAGCGATCAGGCCGCCGATGACGTGGAGGCCGTGGAAGCCCGTGGTCATGTAGAAGGCGGAGCCGTAGGCATTGGAGGACAGGGATACGTGCTCGGATACGAGCATGGCGTATTCCGTCGTCTGCCCGGCAACGAAGAAGGCACCCATGATGAAGGTGAGGGTAAACCATTCGGTCATGCCCCAGCGGGTGAACTGCAAGAGCCCGCCGGTGCGGCGGGGTTCGAGCCGCTCGGCGGCAAAGACGCCCATCTGGCAAGTAAAGGAACTTGCCACAAGGACGATGGTGTTGACGAGCGCAAACGGGAAGTTGAGCTTGGCCGTCTCCTCGGCCCACATCAGTCCTGATGTGGATCGCAGGGTGAAGTACATGGCAAAGAGGCCGGCGAAGAACATCAACTCACTGGACAGCCAAACTACGGTTCCAACAGAAACCAAGTTAGGGCGGTTCAGCGTCGGGTGCGCCGGGGTACTGGGGGCATGGGTCGCAGATGTCACAAGGACATTATGTCTGTAAAAGTCCAGAGTTCCCAATGCAAACCACCGATTCGGGAGACTTTTTCTACAAAGACGCGTTCTACAAAGACGCGAAATCGCGCGGAAAAGTTCCCGGCGTGGTTCACATTGGTCATCGGCGTGGCTGGCTCGATAGCATCAGGGAGTGACTTCTCCGGCATCGGCACCTGCAGCCAGCAATACCTGGCCAGGGCTCATCTCAGCACTGATCAACGGCGACGACCTTGCAGTGGACAACACAGCGTGGGCCATGAACACGATCATGTCCGGAGAAGCTACTCCATCGCAGATTGCAGGCTTCCTGGTGGCCTTGCGGGCCAAGGGCGAGACCGTTGAGGAGCTTGCTGGTCTGGTGGAGGCCATGGTCCAGCATGCCAATCCCATTTCGATCTCGGGTGAAAAGCTGGACATCGTTGGAACCGGCGGGGACCGCCTCAACACTGTGAATATCTCCACAATGGCGGCACTGGTGGCTGCGGGCGCCGGAGCCAAGGTTGTAAAGCACGGCAACCGGGCTGCTTCATCGACCTCGGGCTCGGCGGATGTCCTGGAGGCACTCGGTGTGCGCCTGGATCTGTCCATCGACCAGGTGGCGCGCAACGCGGAAGAGGCCGGAATCACGTTCTGCTTTGCTCAAGTCTTCCACCCCTCGTTCAGGCACACGGCAGTCCCTCGGCGGGAATTGGCCGTTCCTACGGCGTTCAACTTCCTGGGTCCCATGACCAACCCCGCACATGTCCAGGCATCTGCCGTGGGCGTGGCGAATGCGCGGATGGCGCCCCTTGTTGCCGGCGTGCTGGCCCGCCGCGGTAGCCGCGGCCTTGTGTTCCGTGGAGATGACGGGCTTGATGAACTTACGCCAACGGGGCCATCCACGGTGTGGGAGATCAGGGACGGTTCCGTGACAGAAGAGGTGTTCACACCTGCCGAGCTCGGTATCAAACCGTCCACCGTAGCGGACCTCCGTGGTGGGGACGCCACGGTGAATGCTGGCGTCGTCCGCGAAGTGCTTGACGGCAAGCCCGGTCCCGTCAGGGACGCGGTGCTCCTCAACGCAGCTGCAGGGTTGGTGGCATTCGATCTCCACGCTGACGGAAGCCTGCTGGACCGGATGCGGGCTGCCTTCGGCAGGGCAACTGAGTCGATTGATTCCGGGTTGGCTGCCGGAGTGCTGGCCAAATGGACGGCCCTCAGCCAAAGCTGATTTGGCTCACGTTCTTCCCGTGCGCAGGCTCAGTCCTTATTCAAAACCGAGGGCAAATGCGGCGTCCAGGTCATGCTGTGAGTAGGCGCGGAACGCAATGTGCGTGGTGGTATGGACCACTGAAGGCACCTTGGACAAGCGATCTGCAATGACGTCCGCGAGATCCTCGTGCTTGGACACCCGGGCAACAGCGATGAGGTCCCATTCGCCGGTGACTGAATAGACCTCGCTGATGCCTTGGATGGCCGAGATTTGTTCGGCGGTTTCCGGGATGCGCGAGGCATCGGTCTTGATCAGGACAAAAGCGGTGATCACGTGGGGCCTTTCCGGAAAAGCATCGTTGCGGACGCTCCCCAGCCTAGTGCATGTGCTGGTTGGAGGATCGGATCAGGCTCGGCGTTGCCGGCTTGCCGACACCCGACGGACCAACGCAATCACCGCACGGAAGCCAAGCAGGAAAACACCCAGGCTGATCAGCGCAACAATGACAAACGGCAGGACGACGGTTTGTCCCGTCACGGCCCTCAACATCATGCCGACGATCACGGCCGCGAGCCACACTGCCACGCCGGATGGCCAGACGGCGAACGGCGCACGCCACACCCGCAGGACAAGCCAGCCGAGCAACGCGCCTACCAGGAACGGCCATGCTGTGATGAAGGCGCCGGAAATAATGTCTCCGCGGGCATGGGCGTCACGGCCGATCGCAGCGAACACGAGAATCAGCAGAAGATCGGCGGCCGCGGCTGTAAGCCAGGATTTCGAGGTTGAAAGCATGATCCTGACAATATCGGGGGAGGAGGGCCACCGCGAAGTTGAGCGTTCCCCGAAAGTCGGTGTGCGGTGGACACTTGCGCGTAGTGCACCGCTGAGGCGACGATGACCGGGAGGGGCCGACAGCCCCCGCTCCGGGAGGTCGAATGAAACTGCTCCAGGTGGCCCAGCACGCCGGCGATCTGCAGCGGGCAGCTGCCTTCTACTCGGCACTGTTGGGCTCGGAACCGAAGGCGCTGTTCGACCCTCCCGGACTTCTGTTTTTCGATGTTGGCGGCGTGCGGCTGCTTCTGGAGGAGGCCGCGCCCTCATCCCTCTTGTATCTGGAGGTAGGTGACCTCCACGGCTTGGTGTCAGGTCTTAAGGAGCGCGGCGTCCGGGTCATATCTGAACCCCACATGATTTTCGCCCACGAAGACGACCTTTTGGGTCCTGCGGAGTCGGAGGAGTGGATGGCGTTCATCGAGGACAGCGAAGGCAATACGGTCGGGCTGGTCAGTCGGGTCAGGCCGGCGGGCGACTGACCTGGATTGGATGGTGCGCCCCCTGTTGCGACACTGTGCGTTGGGTCCGGCGTGCCAGTCTCCACCCGCCGTCGGGCATTGTTTGGACGAAACGGGGCTATTAGCCTCGTGTGGGGACGATCGGTTCCCAAGACCTTTGGAAGGTTGGCAGGATGCAGAAGATTTCCACTTGTTTGTGGTTCGACGGCCAAGCGGGGGAGGCAGCGGAGTTCTACACGTCGACGTTCGCAAATGCGTCCATGGGGCAGCCAATGCCGGGTCCCGATGGCACGGTCATCATGGTCGGATTCGAAATCGGGGGCCGGGAGTTCATGGCATTGAACGGAAGGCCGGGACTTGGCTTCACCGAGGCCATCTCCTTGGTTGTGAACTGCGAAAACCAAGATGAGGTGGATCGGTACTGGGACGCGCTGGTTGATGGGGGAGAGGAGGGCCGGTGCGGGTGGCTCAAAGACAAGTTCGGTGTCTCCTGGCAAATCATCCCGACCGCAATGCCCGAGTTTTTGAACGGTCCGGATGAGGCCGGATCCCGCCGTGCCATGGAGGCCATGATGACGATGGGAAAACTTGACCTGGCGGTGCTGAAAAAGGCCTACGACGGCGACTAGAAAGTTTGGGGGACAGGCGCCTCTGGGCGCTGTTAGCATTGCCGCACGGTGACGTGCGCACCCTTCATAACCATGAGGAGAACTGACTGATGACCACCCGCCTCAATCCATACATCTCGTTCCTCGACAACGCCAGGGACGCAATCAATTTCTATGAGTCCGTCTTCGGCGGCGAATTGACTCTTAGCACCTTTGGAGACTTCCAGGCCAGCCAAGACCCTGCGGAAGCCGATAAGGTCATGCACGCCCAATTGACGACGCCGAACGGCCTGACGCTGATGGCGGCAGATACGCCCAACGGCATGGAGTACAACCCGGGTAACAACATGTCTGTCTCCTTGAGTGGTGAAGCTGCGGACGAAGCGGAGCTGCGCGGCTACTGGGAGAAACTTGTCGACGGCGGCACGGTCACCGTGCCGCTCGAGAGCGCTCCGTGGGGCGACACCTTCGGCATGTGCGTGGACAGGTTTGGCATCGCATGGTTGGTCAACATCGCCGGGGAACAACAGGCCCAATAGCGCCACTCTCCATGCCCGCTACGGCCATGCCGTAGCGGGACGCGACAGGGATGCCCGTCCGGATAACCGGACGGGCATCCTTTTTGATTGCTGCTCCGGATGCGACTGACTCGCTTGTCACATAGTCAGTTGATAAAGTCACTAAAGTCGCAGGGTTGTCATAAACGAGACAACACTGTCAAGTAAATAACGGGCTAACTCTTTGTAACTGAGGCACCTGAAGCTTGTTTGGATAGTCCCGCGGTGATAGCGTTTCGCTGGCTGGACATATGGGGGATTCGGCAAGCATTTGGCTAAGACTTTTAGCGGCCCAATCATCACTTGAAATTCTTCATCAACCCAGGGGAAGCAAATGAGAAGAACTATTGCGACAATTGTGCTCGCAGGAACTGTCATGTTCGCTGGAGCCACGTCCTCCATGGCCAGTACCTACCCGGCGCCCGGCAATGAGCAGGGAACCGTTTCGGACGGCACCATCGATCGTGGTGAAACGATCACCTTTTCCGGCGGCGGATACATCCCAGGCGAGACTGTCAACGTTAGTTTCGAGAAGAGAGGTCGCCCGCGGGGGAGCGCCCCAGCCAACTTCGCCGTCATCGCCGACGGCAATGGCACCATCTCCACAAACATAACCTTCGACAACGCCGGCAATTACATGATTTCCGCCGTCGGTGCCACATCCGGCAATATTCGTTCGGCGCGCGTGGCAGTGAATAACGGCAACCACGGACGCGGAAATAATGGCAATGGCAAGGGCGGCTCTGATTTCGTTGCTGTCTCCAGTGTTACTGATGCTCGAGCGGCAGTTGGTGTGGCGGACTCGAGTGCCGACTCCGGCATGGTCATATGGGGGCTGGTTGGTGCCGGTGTGCTGGCGGCGGGCGCGGCGTCCGTGGTGGTCGTGCGTCGTCGTGCGGGTACCAGTACGACAGATTAGAAGACTTTCATAACGCGGGGTGGGTGTTCCTTGAGGGATCACCCACCCTGATCACTTTCAACATTGGAGTGAATTCCCGTTTTGATTTCTTTTATGCGTTCGTGCGAAGACCATCGCTGCGCATTCTTTGTTATTACTGATTTCGTCAATATAACCGGATGACTGTAGTGCCGGGCGACCCTCTGGTTTCCAAGCGGCGACTCGATGTGGCGCATCGTGGCGGTAACCGCGGAGGCGCGGGACGGGCGCGAAGATCGGTGTAGGCGGGGAGCGGAGAATCATCCGTCTAGCCGGGCTCTCTGAGACTTTACTTTACATAATGTAGATTATCGGCGTTCGAGTGGGACGAGTAGAAGTGGATGAGATAACTCGTCTCAACCTGCCATGCAGCGTTTTCCCACGTCAGGGATCGTTCGCATGTGATGGGATTGAATGATGACCAGCAGCTCGACCGCGTCATTGCGCGCTCTAGCGGCGTAATCTCTCATTTAATGAGAGATTCTTGCGTAGAGTTTGGCTTGTGAACATCGAACCTGGCCGGATTCCTGCCTTTCTGAACACTGAGAACGTTGGGCTGCTGCGGGCTGAAGACCGGGTTTTCGAGGCGATGCTTGATGGTTGGCGGGCGCAGATGCTGGCACGCGGGCTCTCAAACGCCTACATCAAAAGCTCCTGCAGTGTCGTTGAGCGGTTCCAGGAGCACGCGAACGAGTATCCGTGGACATGGTCGGCACATAACGTGGACGAATTCCTCGCAGACCGTCGCAGTTCAGAGAAAGGCCTGGCGTTGTCCACGCTCAGGTCCAACGCGGGAGCTATCAAGGCGTTCTGCGCGTACGTGACCGACGGGCGCTATGGGTGGGCAGCGTTTTGCGAACGGGTGTTCGCCGACATCCCGGTGCAGGTCGTATTTGAGTGGAACTCACCGCGGCATACCACTGACGATGCCATGCCGCCGCGCCGGAGGGCCTTCGCCCGGGCAGAGCTTCAAACGTTCTTTGATGCCGCTGATGATCTGATCGATACGGAGTTTGCCAAACGCTCCAAGCGTTGGTTGCCGGCGTTGAGGGATTCGACGGCGTTCAAGGTTGCCTATGCTTACGGGCTGCGCCGTCGTGAACTGACCATGCTTGAGTACGTCGATTTCGGCCCTAATCCCCACGTTGAACAGTTCGGCCGGTTCGGTGCGCTCCAGGTGCGGTGGGCCAAAGGAACAAAAGGCTCAGGCCCTCGGCGCCGGACCGTGCTGACCGTCCCGGAGTTCGATTGGGTCGTCGGTCAGTTGGAGTACTGGCTCTCCCCCGATGGCCGTAAACGCTTCGCCACCGCGGACCGTTCAGCCAGCATGTGGCCCTCGGAGCGCTCGGGTTCCACGGTCTACCGCAACTTCGACCGGGCCTTCCAACGCATCAGGAAAGCCGCTGGATTGCCGGACGAGTTGTCCCTGCACACCCTGCGGCATTCCTACGTCACCCACCTGATCGAGGCCGGCTACGATCCGTTGTTTATCCAGCAGCAGGTCGGTCACAGCTACTCATCGACGACAGCCCTCTATACTTCCGTGTCGGCGGACTTCAAACAGAAGACCGTCCAGAAGATGATCGCTCAGCGGCTACGCGGCAGCGGCACTGACGAAGGGAACGGCCCATGGCTGAACAGCGACGGATCGGCTACCGATGGAACCTTCGGCAGATGATGGCCCAACGGAACCTCTGGAAAACCACCGAGCTCCTCCCCCTCCTCAAAGCCCGCGGCATCAACCTCTCCAACGCCCAGGTCCACCGGCTCGTCACAGGAACCCCTGAACGCATCCCGGCCCAGACCTTTGCAGCGCTCTGCGACATCCTCGAATGCACACCCAACGACCTGTTCGAACCCTACGTCCAGATGCGCGCAGCGAAGACCGCCAACGCCCCCAAACGGCCAGAAGACCTCGGAATCCAGCCAGGCTCACCGGTCGCCCGCCGGATCAGGGTCCTGCCGCCGGACGACGATGCCTAGACCCCGGAAACCCAGCGACCCCGCGAAATGGCCCGAACCATGCGGACGCTGCTCAGAACACCACCAAATCGTCGTCCGCTGGCCCGACAGCGGAATCTGTGGCTACTGCTACCAGCAAGCCAAACGAACCCGGGGCAGCTGCGCCTGCGGCCACGAGGGTATCCTGCCCGGCCGGGTAGACACGCTCCCGGCCTGCCGCAAATGCTCCGGCGTCAAACTCAACATCGACTGCATCGGCTGCGGCAACGAAGATGAGATCCACTCCGGAAACCGCTGCTGGGCCTGCGTCCTCGCAGCAACAGTCGACCGGCTCCTCACGCCTGAAGAAAAGGCACCTTCCTCCGAACTGCAAGCCATCGCAACAGCGCTGAAATCCATGAAACGAGCCAACAGCGGCCTTACTTGGATACAGCAGCCCCACGTCACCGGCTTCCTCCGCCAACTGGCAGCATCGCCCGACATCACCCACACAGGCCTCGACCAACTCCCCGCTTCGCCAACCCGCGAATACGTCCGCGGCCTCCTCGTCGAACACAACGTCCTGCCCCGCCGTGACGAGCTCAGCCAGCGATTCACCAGCTGGGCCGGCCAAGCGATCGACAGGGTCACGACCCAGAACCATCGCGACGTGATCCGCCGCTACATCCGCTGGCACCACCAACGCCGCATGAACCAAATGGACGAAGTCACCCAAGGTACCTTCCTCAGAGCCAAACAATCAGTCACGGTCGCCATCGAACTGCTCAACTGGCTCACTGAACAACACACCGACCTGGCAACCATGACGCAGGCACACCTGGACCGCTGGCAAGCAGAAGGCCCCACCACCCGGGGAATCGCATCCCGCTTCCTCGACTGGGCAACCAAAACCAACCTCATCGACCCCTCACTGAAGCTGCAACCCCACCGCCGCGGCACCAGCCCCCGACTCGACGCAGCCACACAACAAGACCTTGTCCAAGGCCTCACCCACACAACCGAAATGAGCCCACGAGACCGCGCGGCAGCGATCCTTGTCCTGGTCTTCGGCCAGCAGATCTCGGACGTCGTTAAACTCACCTGGGACCACGTCAAGGTCACCGACGAAGAAGTCACCATCACCCTCGGAACCGTCGAGATTGCCCTCACACGGCCACTCGATGAACCCTGGCGCGAGTTGGTGGCCACTCCCACACATGATCAGACCGCCGCGCACCCCAACAGCAACTGGGTCTTCCGCGGCGGCTCACCCGGAAAACATCTCCGAGCCTCCAGCCTCACCGAACGACTCAGAACAGCCTTCAGCAGCCGAGCAGCCAGGCTCGGAACCCTCCACGAACTCACCAAACTCGCCCCGGTAGCCATCATCGCGGAAGCTCTTGGCTACGCCCCGGCAACAATTGACCGCCATGCGCTGGCCTCTTCGGCAAACTACATGGAATATATGGACTCTGTCCGGCCGGCAAACGTAAGTGAGTGAGTATCAGCCACTGTGGACCTTGATAAACGAAGGTCGCCTCAGGAAACTAGAAGCCGGAGATTCCACTGGACTGGCATCGGGCGCGCTCACCGCTGAGAAATCCTATCGAGGAACTGGTTTACCTGCCGTCAGAGAGGTGCTGATGCCTGAGCGTTTTTACGTCTCCGGATTTCCTTCCTCGTTGCGAAGGCTTGGAAGAACCACAGGACTGCCAGGGCTGCATAAAGAGAAGCGGGCCATTCAGGAAGTCGCAAGACACCGACGACGGCGAACCCCACGCCTATGAGAACGTAGGCATACCCAAGCCATACGAGATCTCTAATGTCATACTTCGGAAATCGGTAAGCACTCCGCAACCATCGCAGCATCGGTCGTCCTCTCAGGGAATAGCGCCAAGATACTCGCACCGACCGCTGCTTCCAAGTACTAGTCGGGCATACCCGCGCGCATCGATAGTAGCCTGACTGTGCTCGAATCAACTGCTGTCCACTCCATGCCGGCGTGGGCCAAAGGAATCTAGAACTGCAACTCGTCCCACTTCAACACGTCTCGCTGCCAGTCGAGACTAGGGGGTAGAAGTAGCTTCGAGAACTCCCGACTTCAGGATTTCGTTTCCTAATGCCTGCCTGCAACACAAACCCCGTCACTGCTGCACTAACTCTTCGGCGGTATCGCTGTGGTCACGTTGAGGAGATGAATACGGTGGAAAGACGGCTGGTCAGAGACGCTCTGCGCATCGGGGTGTTGGTTCCCTGATGACTCGAGTTCTGGAATCAGGTCCACGAAGCGAACTACGCGTTCGGCTCAGTGAATCGGTGGGTGCATTGCTTTGGCTGTTGTGGCGGCCTTCTTCCATGACGATCCTCCTGGCATTGCTGGCGGTGCTGCTTCGCGTCTACGGCGTCCAGCAAGCCAATGACCTGTTCATTGACGAAGTAACGTATGCGGAAATGGCCAGGCAGATGGCGGAGGGCCAACTTCCGTCTATTCTGGGGTCTCCTTTCTTCCTTCATCCCCCGGGGCTGTTTGCGCTCGACGGAATGGTCATTAGAGTGTTGGGGCTAGGTGGCGGCCCCATGGACCTGGCCCTGCAGTTGCGGTGGGTCAACGCAATTGTGGGCGTCATGACGGTAGTCGTCTGCGTTCTGCTGGTGCGCCGGCTCGTCAGCCTGGTACCTGCAGTTTTCGCCGGTGCGATTCTGGCAAGTGACCCGTTTGTGCTGCGGATGGACGGCCGCTTGATGATGGAGACCCCAGCGGGACTGGCCGTACTTGCAGGTTGGCTGCTGGTCCTGATGGCTCTGGGTCAAGCGCCAGGTCGCCGGCGTGTGCTGCTGGAAGTTGCCGGCGGATTCGCTTTTGGACTGGCACTGGTGACCAAGGACATGACTGTCATGTTCACGGTGGTTCCTCTCCTGTCTGCCGTGCTGTGGCGCCAAACGCTTCGAGCAATGACCGCCTTGAGGATCTTCGCCTGTGCACTGGTCCCCTACCTGGTGTATCTCTGCGTGATTGCCTCTGCAGGTTTGCTTCCTGCGTTCGTGGACCAGAAGACAGTAGGTGTCCTCAGGATTACCGGTGTTATGCAAATGACCGGCTTCAATTCAGTGACGGGCACGGACCTTACCGGACGTCTCGTGGAACTCGCCGGCCGGTTCGGCACCAGTTACATACTCCTTGGACTTTCCCTGGTTTCCGGCGCACTGGCGTCCTTGTCCCGGGTCCAAATTCGCCGCATCATCGGCGTGTACTCGTTCATCAGCGGCATCGTTGGCGCATATTCCGTCTTCTTCGGGGCTGCCGAGGAGCAGTTCGGCTATTGTGTGGTGCTTGCCTCCCTGATTTCCACTCCTGTCGCCGCGACCATGGTGCTCGAACGGCGACCCGCAGCCCGAACTTTTCTCGTTACTGCCGCGGCGCTGATGAGTGTCATCAGCCTTGCCCTCGGATTGCAGGCAAGGCTGACTGTTGATGACGGGCTGGTGCGCGCACGCGACTTCCTGACCACCCGGCTGCCTTCCGACTCACAGGTGGGCCTGACCACCGTGACTGAAGAATTCGCGCTGCTGCCACACACTAACTGGGAGGTCCTGCCTTCCTTGAAGTCGCTAAGCGACCGGGGCACTGAATATGTCCTGACCCAGGGCAGGCAATTGCGCGAGGGGTACGGCTACGCAGCTCCTGAGCTCGTGGAGTGGCTGAAGGCAAACGCTGAACCGGTCTACTCCTTTGCCGGACCCACCTCGGGCGAGACTGTTGTCTGGCGCCTTGACCGATCGAAGCTGGACGCAGCAGTCGAAGCCGGGCACACGATCCCGCCTGTGACCGGCGGCTATCCGTAGTCCGCCAGGTCAAACGACAGAGGTCATGCGCCTACGTAAGCGGCCAAGTGTTTGCCGGTCAGTGTTGCTTTTCCAGCCACAAGCTCAGCCGGCGTTCCTGCGAAAACTATCCTGCCGCCGTCGTGACCCGCACCAGGGCCAAGGTCGATGATCCAGTCGGCGTGAGCCATGACCGCCTGATGGTGTTCGATCACAATGACGGATTTCCCGGACTCGACCAAGCGGTCCAACATGCCCAGCAGGTTTTGGACATCCGCCAGGTGCAAACCCGTGGTGGGCTCATCGAGGATGTAAATGTCGCCCTTCTCGGACATCTGCGTGGCCAGTTTGAGCCGTTGCCGCTCACCACCTGACAACGTGGTCAATGGCTGGCCCAACGTCAGGTAGCCAAGCCCGACATCGGCGAGCCGGTCCAGGATCTTGTGGGCCGCAGGCGTTCGCGCTTCCCCCTCGCTGAAGAAGCCTTCAGCCTCGTTGACCGACATTGCAAGCACTTCTGCAATATTGCGCTCCCCCAGCTTGTACTCCAGAACGGAGGCCTGAAAGCGCTTTCCTTCACATTCCTCACAGGTCGATTCGACTGTCGCCATGACCCCGAGATCCGTATAGATGACGCCGGCGCCATTGCACGTTGGGCAGGCGCCCTCGGAGTTCGAACTGAAGAGGGCCGGCTTCACGCCGTTGGCCTTGGCAAAGGCCTTGCGGATGGGTTCGAGCAGGCCGGTGTAGGTCGCAGGATTGCTCCTTCGGGATCCTCGGATGGCACCTTGATCGATGACCAGTACGCCATCGCGTTTGGCCACCGATCCGTGGATCAGTGAACTCTTTCCGGACCCCGCAACCCCGGTCAGGACGCACAGGACACCAAGGGGAATATCCACGTCCACGCTCTGAAGGTTGTTGGTTGAAGCGCCGCGGACTTCCAATTGTCCTTTGGCCTTACGGAACGTGGCCTTTATGGAGGCGCGGTCGTCAAGATGCCTCCCGGTAATGGTGTCACTCCCCCGCAGCCCGTCCAGGTCGCCCTCGTAGCACACCGTGCCGCCGCCGGTACCAGCCCCCGGACCAAGGTCGATGATGTGGTCCGCGATGGCGATGCTTTCCGGCTTGTGTTCGACCACCAGTACGGTGTTGCCCTTGTCCCGCAGTTGGAGCAGCAACTGGTTCATCCGCTCAATGTCGTGGGGGTGTAGCCCGATGGTTGGCTCGTCGAACACATAAGTGATGTCGGTCAGGGACGAACCCAGATGCCGGATCATCTTGGTGCGCTGGGCCTCACCCCCGGACAGGGTGCCGGCCGGCCGGTCCAGCGAAAGGTAACCCAGGCCGATGTCCGCGAAGGAGTCCAGGAGATGCTGCAGTCCCTTGAGCAGGGGCGCGACTGAGGGCTCATCGAGCTGGCGGATCCACTCAGCGAGATCGCTGATCTGCATTGTGCACACGTCAGCGATGCTCTTGCCTTTGATCTTGGAAGACCTGGCCTCCGGACTCAGCCTGGTGCCCTCGCACTCAGGACAGGTGGTGAACGTGATGGCCCTCTCCACAAAGGCGCGGACGTGGGGCTGCAGAGCGTCAACGTCCTTGGAAAGCATCGACTTTTGGATCTTCGGGATCACGCCCTCGTAGGTGAGGTTGATTCCTTCCACCTTGACCTTGGTGGGCTCCCGGTAGAGAAGGTCGTGGAGTTCCTTCTTGGTGAATTTGGCGATCGGCTTGTCCATGTTGAAGTAGCCTGTACCGCTGAAGATGCGTCCGTACCAGCCGTCCATGCTGTAGCCGGGAATCGTGAGCGCGCCTTCGCTGAGCGATTTGCTCTCATCGTAAAGAGCAGTGAGGTCGAAGTCGTTGACCGAGCCCATGCCTTCGCAGCGTGAGCACATTCCACCGAGGCGGTTGAAGGAGGCTTTCTCCGTTTTGGTCCTGCCCTCGCCGCGATCCACAGTGATCGCCCCGCTCGCCTTCACCGTGGGGACGTTGAAGGAGTACGCGTTGGGAGATCCAATGTGGGGCTGTCCGAGGCGGCTGAAGAGAATGCGGAGCATGGCGTTGGCATCTGTGGCCGTACCCACCGTGGAACGGGGGTTGGAGCCCATCCGCTCCTGGTCCACGATGATCGCCGTCGTCAGTCCTTCAAGCACGTCCACATCAGGTCGTGCCAAAGACGGCATGAAGCCCTGGACAAACGCGCTGTAGGTTTCATTGATCATGCGCTGCGATTCTGCAGCAATGGTGGCGAAAACCAGGGAGCTCTTGCCGGATCCCGAGACGCCGGTAAACACCGTCAGTCGTCGCTTCGGAATTTCGACGCTGACATCTTTCAGGTTGTTTTCGCGGGCGCCCTGGACCCTGATGAGGTCGTGGGTATCGGCAATGTTCATCGCGGGAGATTGCGTGTCCGAACCGGCAGCAATAGTCATGGTTTCTCCGTCCGTTGGGCGACACTGTCCAACAGTCCCCCGTCGGCGTCGCCTGGCTCTCCTTGACCGACCTCGGTCAATACGATTGATTCTGCCATTGTCTTCCCGGCTTTACTCACTAAGAATGAAGCATGCCGGTATACATGAGGTCCCTCGAAACCGCAGTTCCCCCTACGATTCTGGTCCAGGAGCAGGCGCGTGAGGTGTTTGCCGCCCAGCCGGGCCTGACGCGGCTGGGTACCCGGCTTGTCACCACATGCTTTGATTCGGCCGCTATCGACACCCGTTTCACCGCCGTTGAGGAGTTGAGCCTCGATGCCAACCCCGAAAATCCGAAGTTCTTCGATCCTGAAACCAACAGGGTCCTGAGCCCCAGCACCAAGGTCCGCAACGAAATCTTCGCCACCGAAGCAACCAAGCTGTTCGTCGAGGCCGGCAAGACAGCGGTCGCGCAGGCCCAAGGCATCGATCTGGATGACATCACGCACGTGATCACCGTGTCCTGTACCGGCTTCTTCAACCCCGGACCCGACTACAAGGTGGTCCGGGCGCTGGGCCTGAATCCGGCAGTTCAGCGCTATCACCTGGGCTTTATGGGCTGTTATGCCGCATTCCCCGCCATGAAGGCGGCAAAGCAGTTCTGCCTTGCTGACCCGGAGGCGGTTGTCCTGGTGATCTGTGTTGAACTCTGCTCGCTCCATGTCAGGACATCGAACGACCCGGACACCATCATGGGTTCGGCCATCTTCGGCGATGGCGCGGCAGCGGCGGTCATTTCCGCCAGGGAGCCGGAGGGCGAAGAGCCAGTGATCCGGCTGGACCACTTCGAAACGGTTCTGACGCCGGTCGGCGAGGAAGCCATGGCATGGAACATCGGAGACGAAGGTTTTGAGATGGTCCTGGGCTCCTATGTGCCCCACATCATCGAAGAACACATCACCGGCGCGCTGGAGCCCTTGCTGGCCAAGGAACCGGAACTGGCCGGTTCGCCCTACAGGGACATCACCCACTGGGCCATCCATCCCGGCGGGCGCAGCATCCTTGACAAGGTCGAGTCCAAACTGGAATTGACGCAAGAACAGTTGGTACCTGCACGGGAGACTCTCAGGGAATACGGCAACATGAGCAGTGCCACAGTGTTGTTCGTCCTGAAGTACATGATGGGACAGGCGGCCAGCCAACGCGAGGAGCGGATCTGCTCCATGGCGTTCGGCCCCGGCCTCACGGTGGAGACGGGCCTCTTCACGCTGGTCTCCCCCGCTCTGTGAGTCCCTGGGGGTCCCTCAGGGAAAGGGACCTGGACAGCATTGAGGACATGGACAGGCCGGACTGCGATCCGCTGCTGCTCAGCCGAACCTATGCCAGGTTTCCCGTCGTCAACAGGCTGCTTTCAGGATGGCGCCGGACGTACAAGCGCCGCATCCGTCCGCTGCTGGCGGAGACGGGTCATGCATCCTTGCTGGACATAGGAAGCGGCAGCGGTGACGTGGCCCGCAGTCTGGCGCGATGGGCGCGCCGGGATGGATTCACGCTGGACGTGACTGCCGTCGATCCGGATCAACGGGCCCATGCTTTTGCGACGCACTTACCCGGGGACGAAAGGGTTACATATCGTCTGGCCCACAGTTCCGAGCTGGTTGCGGAGGGGCTGGCATTCGATGTCGTGATCTCCAACCACATCCTTCACCACCTGGATGCCCGGCAGTTCGCCGCGGTCCTGCACGATTCGGAACTGCTGTGCACGCGACTGGCGCTGCACAACGATCTGCAACGAAGCAACGTCGCCTACGTTTTGTTCCTGGCCGGCTTTTGGCCTCTGGGCTGGGGCTCGTACATCGTCAGGGACGGCTTGCTGTCCATCAGGCGGAGCTACACGATGGCTGAATTGCAATCCGCCATCCCGCCCGCATGGACAGTCGAAAGCAACGGACCATGGCACAATATGCTGGTCCACCAGCACCAAGGATCGGGGAACCGCAACCGTGCTTGATGTGGTGATTGTCGGAGCGGGTCCGGTGGGCTTGTTTATGGGCCTGCGGCTGCTCCGGAGCGGCCACAGGATCCGTATCCTGGAACGCAGGAGTGCCGGAAGCGCACGTTCCCGCGCCATCGGGATCCATCCTCCGGCCCTGGCAGCGTTGGAGCGCGCGGGAGTCTCCGGGCAGCTGGTGCAGGCCGGGGTCAGGATCAAACGGGGCGTTGCCTACAGCCGGGGTCGTAAAGTTGCCGAACTTCCCTTCACCGGGGACTCCGCGTTTCCTTTCATTCTGGCCGTTCCGCAGGCGACCACGGAGAAGGTGCTGGAGGATGCGGTGCTGGCAGCCGACCCGGCAGCGATCGTCCGAGGCATCGACGTCCGGGAAACCCGCGACGACGGAATTGCTGTTCGCGTCCTGGCCCACCCGACGCCGGGGAGCCGGGAGTACCGGGCCCGGCTGGTGATTGCTGCTGACGGCGCGCATTCATCACTCCGACGGCGTCTTGTCCCGGACATCGCACCACGGACTTATCCGGACTCGTACCTTATGGGAGACTTCCCTGACGCCACTGGGCATGGTGCTGATGCGGTGCTGTATCTCGAGCCGGAAGGGATCGTTGAATCATTCCCCCTGCCGGCAGGTGTCCGCAGATGGGTGGTGAGGCTCGGTGCGCCGGCAACGGATGCGACGGCGGTAGGGCTGGCTCGGTTGGTCGAAGCCAGGACGGGTGAGGTGCTGGAGGTAGCCGGAAATACGATGCTCAGCGCTTTTGACGTCCAGTCGCGCTTGGTCCGTCAGATGGTGCACGGGCGGGTGGTCCTCCTTGGAGACGCCGCCCACGAAATCAGCCCCATCGGCGGCCAGGGCATGAACCTTGGGTGGCTGGATGCTGAAGCCTTGGCTCCCATTGTCGATGCCGCATTGGCCGGAAACGGTGTCGGGAAGGCGCTGCAGGTCTTCGAAGGGGTCCGGAGGAAAGCCGCGGTCCGGGCGTCGCGGCAGGCCGGGCTCAACATGGCCTTGGGCCGGCCACTGCCACCAGCTGCTATGGCGGCGAGGAACAGGGTGTTTGCGGGTCTTTTGGAGGTGCCCGGCGTGGCCGGGGTGGTGGAGCGGCGCTTCACCATGCGGTAACTATTCCGGCGCCGTGTAGTAGCAGTCGTAGGTGTCCTGGCTGATGATCAGGCCATCCCGTAGCTGGAAGATGGCCGTGCTCCTGGCGCGGATGGTGTCGCCGCGGTCCCAGTGCGGGAGATCCAGGAGCAGCGTTGCCGACCAATTCATCTCAAGGACGACACGGTCTTCCTCAGTGGTGGTGCGGACAATCTCGAAGCGCTGGTCCGCCACGATGTCCTGGCTGTGGTCAGCGCCGGAGAGGGTTTCCGCAAGGTTCCGTGTGGAGCCTGTCTTGGACAGCGCGTGGGGCCATTCGGTGAGCTTGAAGTCCTCAGCCAGGAAAGGCCGCAACGCAGCTGAGCCACCGCCGGCTTCAACTGTTCGGACGAACCCGAGCACGTGTTCCAAAGGCGTGGGATTGGTCATTCTTCGAGCCTAGCCCACTGACAAAGACACCCACGGATATAGGCTCGTTCCATGACGCATCAACCCCATCCCCGAGCTTCAAGCCCCGCTGCAGATTTCAATCCCCTCCAGATCCGGGATGCCGTCCGACGGTTGCTCGATAGTGAGGAACTCCCCGCCATCGTCCAGGCGGGGCACCCGGTGTTGCGTCAGCATGCCGCGCCGTACGACGGCCAGCTCGACGACGTCGAACTGCTGGCGTTCATTGACCGGATGCGCGATGCCATGCATGCAGCCCCAGGGGTCGGCCTCGCCGCGCCCCAGGTGGGCATCCCTTTGCAGTTGGCGGTCCTGGAGGACAAATACGAGATTGATCCGGTGTCCGCCTCCGTGCGGCACAGGGAACCGTTGGAGTTCTTCGCCATTGTCAACCCGCAGTACCGTCCGTTGGGCACGGAAACCTCGGCATTTTACGAGGGATGCCTCTCAGTCCAGGGCTACCAGGCGGTTGTGGACCGACACAGCAATGTTGAGTTGTCCTTTGTGACCCCCGCCGGCGAGCCTGTGGAGGAATGGTTCTCCGGATGGCAGGCCCGCATTGTGCAGCACGAGACCGACCACCTTCATGGCGTCCTCTACCTGGACCGTGCCGAGATCCGCTCCCTGGCCAGCAACGCCGAACACACCGCGCGTTGGGCCTCGCCCGACATTGATGAGGCACGCCGGTCGCTCGGCTTCCTTCCCTGAAGCCTGGCGCCCCGCCGGTTCCCTACTCCGCAGCTTTGTTTCCGGCGGTCGGGAGGTACTTGGCCCACCAGCTGAGGATGTGCTCAAAGCGTTGTCGGCGGTGGTGCGGTGTACCCGAACGGGACAACTCGTGGTCCTCACCCGGAAAGACCAGCAGGGCGGTCTCAACCCCTTGCGCCTTCAACTGTGCGTAGTAGCGCTGGCCTTGTTCGATAGGGCAGCGAAGATCATTTTCGCTGTGCACCACCAGCGTCGGTGTTTGCACATCCGCGATGAAGGCCATGGGACTTTGGGCCAGCATCTGCTCCATTGACCCTCCGGTGTATTCCCTGCCAAAGAACCAACCAATGTCCGAAGAACCCGCAAAGCTGACCGGGTCCAGGAAACCCCGCTCCACGATCGCAGCCTTGAAGCGATGATGATGCGCGATGATCCACGCAGTCAGGTAACCGCCGTAGGAGCCGCCCATGATGCCCACATTCCCGGGGTCCAGGGATTTCCGCGATGCCAGGGCAGCGTCGAGGAAGGCCATCACATCCTGCATGTCCAGGGTGCCCATGCGCCCCTTGATGGCTCGCCCGTGCTCCTGGCCATAGCCGGACGACCCGCGGGGATTGCACATCACCACCGCGTATCCGGCCGCGGCATAAACCTGGGCCTCGTCGAAGAGCGCTCCCGTGTACTGGGCGAACGGTCCGCCGTGGATGTTCAGAAGGACCGGATGCGGTCCCGGGCCCTCCGGTATGACGAGCCAACCGTGGACGGCATGTCCGTCGCTTGATTCAGCCTCGAAATCCAGGGGCTCAATGACCGTGGAGTTGTTCCGAAGGGCTCCTGAGAAATCCGTCAGGAGGCGAAGCTCACCACGCTCCAGCGTTGCGACATCTCCAGCAGTGGACGCGTCGGAGAGGCTTACCGCGATTTCTCCGTTTGCGGCAACTGAAGCCCCGATGACAACCCGGGCGCCGTGCACCAGCGGGGTGATGTCGCCGTTCGCGACGACTTCAAGGAGTTCAACGCTGCCCAAAGCCGTGTTGAGGACCAGGACACGGTCCGGTCCGCTTGGTTCCAGGGGCCCGGAAACATCCAGGTGCTCCACATCAGTCAGGGCTACAGCCTCTCCCCCGGCCGACGGCATCACGTAGAGCACGGAGTTCCGCGCCACAAAGTCCCGGCCGGTATCACCCAGTTCCTGGGCGATGTAGAACAACCACTTGCCGTCCGCCGAGGGGCGCACATCGGTGACGGTCTGCGGTGTCCGGTTGGCGGGTTCGACGACGACCGGCTCGCCGCCGGCAGCATCAACCCTGTAAACAGAGGTGACCAGATCGTCGTCGTGTCCTTCATGCAGTGCCGCTACGAAGTAGAGCCGGCCACCGTCCGCAGAAAACGCCGGCGATGTGTGGTCGGCGTCCCCGAAAGTGAGCTGCAGGGCGGCGGGCAGGCCGGGCAGCTCCAGAGTCGGCTGCTCGTGGGCCGCCCTGCCGCGCGGAAGGACTGCAGGTTCGCCGCCCAATTCCGGGACCTCGACGACAAACAGCTGTTGGCGCTGGTCGGCGGTGTATCCAACACCGTTCATCATGTATTGGTTTGCGGTGATGAGACGGGCATCTTCGGCACCCGGGGCCACGTCGTCAACCGTTCCGTAGCGTCCCCGTTCGGGGACCCGCGCCAGGAAGGCGATTCGGTGCGAATCCGGCGCCCAAACGAAGCTGTCAACCCCCGCCGCTTGGTTCGTGATCCGCTGCGGTTCCCCGCCGGCCGATTCCACCACGAACAGCTGGGGTTTACCGCCGGGGTCGCTGCGCAGGAAGGCCAGGACCAGCCCATCCGGTGAGAATGACGGTGCAGTGTCGCGGAATCCCCGGGTGATGCGGCGCGGGTACTTGGCGTTGTCCAAAGGCACTGACCAAAGCTGGCCTACATAAGTGTCAGCGTCAAAATCCGGCCTCGTGACGGACACCACCGCCTTGGTCCCGTCGGGGTGGATGGCAGGGGCGGACACGGAGTTCAACAGGGGCAGCTGCTCGGGTTTCACGTTGGTGAGCCTAGCCCGGCGCCTCGTCCCGCGGCTCCAGACACTCCGTCCCGCCGTAGGATTGAAGCCATGTTGTCCGACGCCGTCCCCGCCTTGCGCTGTCCCGTGTGCCAAGGACTTTTCGAGTTAAGGGAAGGCCGGCCGGCCACGCTTGCCTGCCGGAACGGACACCTGTTCGATGCCGCCAAGCAGGGCTACTTCAATTTCCTGACCGGGAAAGGCACCGTCTTCGAAGCTGATACGGCGGAGATGGTCGCTGCCAGGTTCCGGTTCCTGGAAGGCGGGCACTATGCGGGTCTGGCCGCGGCGTTGGCCGGCATGGCGGCTGAGGCGCTTCAGGGGCCGGAGACACTGGTTCTCGACGCCGGAACGGGCACCGGCCACTACTTGCGCAGCGTTATTGAAGCGACAGGCGCAACCGCCGTCGGCATGGATATTTCCAAATTCGCGCTTCGTCGTGCAGCCCGCCTCAACCCGCAAGCGGCCAATGTTGTATGGGACATCTGGCGTCCATTGCCCATGGCGGACAACTCGGTGGACGTGCTGACGGTTGTGTTCGCCCCGCGGAACCCTTCGGAGTTCGCGCGGGTGCTTCGGCCCGGAGGAAGCCTCCTGGTGGTGACTCCACGGCCTGGCCACCTGCAGGAGATCGCAGCCAGGACGGGAATGCTCAGCATCGAAGAAGGCAAGGAGGAACGGCTGGCGGAGTCGATGAGCGGGTATTTCGATTCTTCGGCGAGCCACTGCCTTGACTTGCCCTTGGTGCTGGACGGAAACGAGGTAGCCGACCTCGCCTTCATGGGCCCTGCCGGCCACCATTTGCAGCAGGAACAGTTGTCGGGGCTGGCAGCTTCCGAGGAGCCGGTGCCCGCCACCGCGAAGTTCCGGATCAGCGTGTTCACTGCGTCCTGACGCGCGACGACACGTCGGGCTAGGATGGAGGAACAGCGACTGTGATCCCGCTCGCGGGATCCGGGACCAAGGGGGAACGATGTTTGAATGGCTCGGCGAGAATTGGTGGGCTCTCTGGCTCACGGTCTTCCTCGCGTTCGCAGTGGTGGAGATGCTGACTCTCGACCTCTTCTTCATCATGCTGGGCGGCGGTGCGCTGGCAGGCCTGATAGCGGACTTCGCCGGCGCCGACTTCTGGCTGCAGATCGTCATTTTCTGCGTGGTTTCCCTTTTGATGATCGTTTTCGTGCGGCCTGTGGCTTTGAACCACCTGCGCAAGGGACCCACGGAACAGCTTTCCAACATAGACCGGCTCATCGGCCAGCCTGCCCTCGTCATTGAAGCCGTGAGCAGCACCAGCGGGCTGGTAAAAATCGGCGGCGACGTGTGGAGCGCGCGCAGCGCCGCCGGCGTCATTGACGCCGGGGCAACGGTCCAGGTCACCAAGATTGACGGAGCGACGGCGGTGGTCGCTTCGGCTGCCGACAACAGCTCCCGCTGACGTTTAGTCGCACTCGGATTTCAGGCCGTTGCCGGACCGGGGCAACCTGCCCGCGCACAGCCTCATCAAACCACGCAATTGGGGAACGAAGGAGATGTATGGACGGCTTAGGAGGAACAGCAGCGGCAATTGTGCTGATTGTTCTCGTTATTTTTGTCATCATCGTGTTGGTCCGTTCGGTAAGGATCATCCCGCAGGCACGTGCCGGCGTCGTTGAACGGCTCGGAAAGTACCAGCGCACGCTCAACCCGGGACTGACAATCCTGATTCCGTTTGTCGACCGGCTCCTGCCGCTGCTCGACCTGCGCGAACAGGTAGTCTCCTTCCCGCCGCAGCCGGTCATTACCGAGGACAACCTGGTGGTCTCGATTGACACCGTGGTCTACTTCCAGGTCACTGATCCCAGGGCCGCGACATATGAGATCGCCAACTACATCCAGGCCGTTGAACAGCTGACAACCACCACGCTTCGTAACGTGGTGGGTGGACTGAACCTTGAGGAAGCACTCACATCCCGCGACCAGATCAATGGTCAGCTGCGTGGCGTACTGGACGAAGCAACAGGCCGCTGGGGAATCCGGGTGTCCCGGGTGGAACTGAAGGCGATCGACCCGCCCCACTCCATCCAGGACTCGATGGAAAAGCAGATGCGTGCAGAGCGTGACCGCCGCGCAGCCATCCTGACCGCCGAGGGTACCAAGCAGTCGCAGATCCTCACCGCGGAAGGCCAGCGCCAGGCTGCCATCCTCGCAGCTGAGGGTGACGCCAAAGCCGCCATCCTCCGGGCAGACGGTGAAGCACAGGCCATCCAGAAGGTCTTCGATGCCATCCACAAGGGCAACCCGGACCAAAAGCTGCTCGCCTACCAGTACCTTCAGACGCTTCCGAAGATCGCAGAGGGCAGTTCGAACAAACTCTGGATCATCCCGAGCGAAGTTGGCGAGGCCCTCAAGGGCATCGGCGGTGCGCTTGGTGGGAACAGCCCCGACTCCCCTGTCGCGGGCCTCTTCGACGGAGGCTCGAAGACCCCGGAGCCGGTAGGGACAGTGGAACCACCACGTCCCGCCGAGTAGTTCCTGTCCCTTAGGGACAACGCGAGCGGCCAGCCATTCCGGCTGGCCGCTCGCGGCGTCTCCGGGCTTTTGAGTACTCAGCGAAGATCAGCGTATAATGGGATATTTGTCCGGCTGGTTCAGCGTGGACGGAACATTAAAGCTTGGCCAGGCGTTGCAATTAGTGATGCAAGGTGTGCAGAAGTAGTCCGTAGGGATCGTGAAAACGGCTTACGGCTAGCGCGGAGTTCCTGCTCCGCGAACAGACAGAGGGAGTAATCATGAGCGATCGCAGCCTGCGGGGTATGCGTCTTGGCGCCCAAAGCATGGAAACTGAATCCGGCGTTGAACCGGCACCGCGTCAGCGGGTCGAGTACCGTTGCGAGGATGGCGAGCAGGTCTTCGTAACCTTCTCCTCCGAAGCAGAGATCCCTCCCGTTTGGGTTTCCAAAACGGGGAAGGAAGCGCTCCTGGTCGATGGCGAGCGTCCCGTGGACGCCAACGAGAAAGCCGTCCGTACCCACTGGGACATGCTGCTGGAACGCCGCAGCCTTCCTGAGCTGGAGCAGATCCTCGAGGACCGCCTCAATATCCTTCGTGAGCGCCGTGGAGAACGCCGCTCCGCATAGCCGCTAAACGGCAAGCCTTTTGGGCATAGTCTCCAAGACAACAGCAAAGGCCGGGTCTGGTTCCTGATGGAACCGGACCCGGCCTTTCTTGTGCCTGCTACTTCGCGGCTTCGGGTGACTTGCGGGTGATTTTCGCCCAGCGTGCAGCCAGGCCCCACTTGGTGACGTTGATCATGGCTTCCACCACGATGTTGCCACTCATCTTCGAGGCTCCGAGCTCCCGTTCCACGAACGTAATGGGGCGCTCCTCGATGCGAAGGCCAAGCTTGGCCACTCGCCAGGCCAGGTCAACCTGAAAGCCGTAGCCTACTGACTCGACCTCGTCCAGGTTCAGTGCCTCGAGGGTGCTGCGGCGGAACGCCCGGTATCCACCGGTGACGTCCTTGATCTTGACGCCAAGCATGATGCGGGCGTAGGTGCTGCCGACGCGCGAGATGGCCTGGCGGTAGAGGGGCCAATTCACGACACTTCCGCCAGGAACCCAGCGGGAACCCATGGCGAGATCCGCACCGTCCCGCACGGCGTCGAGGAGGAGGGGAAGCTGCTCGGGCTTGTGCGAACCATCCGCGTCCATTTCGACGAGGACGTCGTAACCGGCGGCCAGACCCCACTTGAAGCCTGCGATGTAGGCGGCCCCCAAGCCTTCCTTGCCCTTGCGGTGCAGGACATGAACCTGGCTGTCCTCAGCGGCGAAGTCGTCGGCAAGCTTTCCCGTGCCGTCAGGGCTGTTGTCGTCGACCACCAGGACGTCGGAGTCGGGTACCGCTGCGCGCAGCCGTCCCAGCGTCACGGGGAGCGATTCCAGCTCGTTGTAGGTGGGAATGATCGTCAGGACACGCAAGAAGAGGCCTTTCCTTGATGGAGCGGTCAGTGTGCCGGACCAGCCTGGCAGCTGGCGTTCTGGCGCAACTCTCCATTATAGGACGACGGCGGCCATGACTTTTGCGTCTGTGGTGCCGGCCACAGGGCACAGTGGCAGTCCCTGTTCTTGGCTTGCAGACGGAACGACTAGACACGAAGGGATTCGTGGGCGAACAGTTCACGTCCCTCACGGACAGTTTGGAGGCAGCGGGGGTCCGACCCTGTGTCGAGGGCGGGCAGGAGCGGTGTCCGAGCACGGGGATCCGTGCTCCATGACTGTACCCGGCTGTCAGCAACCTGGACCATCAGCTCTTCCACTTCCCACACGGCGAAACTGGCCGGTGCGCCAGGTACGAGTTGCCCCATTAGGGGGTTCCTGTGCTTTGCCGCCCGCCATCCTGCGCGCGTGTGCCCCAGAAACGCCGCACGCGCCGAGATGCGTTGTTCCGGGTTGCTGTGCTCGAGGCAAGCGCGCACGCTGGACCAGGGCCGGAGTGCAGTGACAGGGCTGTCGCTGCCAAAAGCAATCGGTACGCCACTGGAGTAGAAGGACGCGAACGGGTTCATGCCGGCGCTACGGCTGCCAAGGCGTTGCTCGTACAAGCCACCAGCTGCGCCCCAGGCGGCGTCAAAGCCAGGTTGGACGCTGACTGTCACGGAGTACTTCGCCAGCCTGTCTATGGCGGACTGGTCAGCCAGCTCCACGTGTTCAAGCCTGTGCCCCGCTGCCCGGATGCGCTGCTCCCCCACTTCTGCCGCCGCGGCGTCCAGGGCATCCAGTACCGCCGCCAGGCCGGCGTCGCCGATCACATGGAATCCTGCCTGCACGCCCAGTGCCGACGTGGCGGCGAGGTGTTTGCTTGCCTCGTCGACCGAAAGGTAGAGGCTGCCGCGCTGCCCAGCGGCGTCGGAGTAGTCGTCCAACAGGGCAGCTGTGCGCGAACCGATGGAGCCGTCCATGTTGAGGTCCCCGGCGAGGCCAAGGACGTTGGTGCCCAAGTCATCCAGGATGGCCTTGGCGTGCTCCTGCGAGGACGCCAGTTCGCCCCAATAAGGGAGCACCTCCGGTTGGTCCCCGCCGTCGTTCCAGGACACGGCGGTCCTGAGGTCCTCGGGACCGCAAATATGTGGCGCGGACATCTCGGCCATGGCTACATAGCCGTGCGCAGCGGCTTCCCGCAGCGCTTGTTCCTGGTACCGGCGCCGTTCTTGCTCCGGGAAGTTCCGCGCAGTCAGGCGGGCCGCTGTATGCGCTGCCCGCACCACACGAGCAGTGCCTGTGAAGCCGTCGAGTCCTTCGAGTCCGGCGGCCGCGGCAAGTGAGGGTGAAACCAGTGCAGAGTGAACGTCGACGCGCGACAAATATACGTGCCGGTCACCTGCGGCCCGGGAAATTTGTTCAAGGCTGGGCAGTGTGGGGTTGTCCCACTTCGTCTCATCCCAACCATGGCCAAGGATGGTGCCCGTACCACCCGCGGTGGCAACGGCGTCGAGCAGTTCCGCAGCGGAACGGACGGTGCCGAGCTGGAGGCCTGCGAGGGCCACTCCGGTTTCCGTTAAATGGACGTGGGAGTCCACAAACCCGGGGGCCAGCAGGGCGCCCCGAAGATCGATGATCTCCATGGACGAATCGGCAATGGAGGTCGCAGCTTGTTCGGAGCCCACCCAAGCCACGGTGTCTCCGTCCACCACCATGGCCGTTGCAAAGGGATCCGCCGCCGTATAGATAGAACCATTGCGGTACATGGTGACCTTGCGGCCGGATCCGTTGGGGTGCTGGCCGGCAGACGCGCCTGGCTGGTTCATGCTGTGGGCTCCTTGAGCGTTGTCAACAAATCAATCATGGGACGGCCGGCTAGGCCACCGTGGAGTATGCCACCACGCCGCGGCGGACCAAATCGATCGCCTCCCGGCAAATCCTGGCCAAGCGGGGGTCGAGCTGCGGGATTTTGGCGAGCTGGTCCAGGAGGTCCACTACCTGCTTGGCCCAGCGGACGAAATCTCCGGCCGCCAGGTCTGTTCCGCTGAGCACCTCCTGGAGATGGCGGCCCTTGGCCCACTTGTACATGGGCCACATCAAACCGAGTTCCGGCTCGCCGGTCAGCGGGAGCCGGTGTTGCTCCTCGGTGTCCTCCAGTCGAGACCACTCACGGACAACCACGTCCACGGCCGTTTCCAGCGAGACGGTAGGCATCTTCGGGCGAAGCCCGCGGTCTTCACGCTTGGCCTGGTAGACCAGCGTACTGGCGAAGGAAGCCAGTTCTGCCGCATCGAGGTCGTTGACGGCACCCTGCCGGATGGACTGGGAAATGAGCAGGTCTTTCTCCCCGTAGATCCGGCGAAGGCGCTGCCCGTCGGCACTGATGGTGACGTCGCCGGCGTCGTTTGTTTCCAGGTACCCGTAAACGGAGAGGACCTCACACACACGGTCGAAGGTTTTCGCGATGGTGTTGGTACGGCCTTGAATCTGGCGCACCAGCCCGTCGGTCTCCTTGCGGAGCTTCCACCAGCGCTCGGACCACCGCGCATGGTCCTCCCGCTCGCTGCAGCCATGGCAGGGGTGGGCCCGGAGTGCGCGCCGGAGATCCGCAATCTTCTTCTCCTGGTCCGGCAGGCGGGCCCCCAGGCCGAAGTCCTCATGCCGGCTGTTCCGGTGGCGTTGGGGTGCGTCCTCACTGATGGCATGGCGCATGGACGAGGCGAGGTCGCGGCGGGACTTTGGCACCTTGGCATTGAACGACTTGGGAATGCGGATCCGGGTTACCGGTGACACGGGACCGTCGAGGTCGTGGACGCCGATCCGGCGGAGCTGGTTGTCCTGGGTCAGTACCGAGGGCCGTGGTTCGCGGGCGTTGGGGTCAACATCAAGGACCACCGCGTGCCCCGCGAGCCGGCCGCTGTAGACGCTGATGACGTCACCCGGGATCAGCCGTGCCAGCGAATCAGCGACGCGTGATTTGCGCGCACGTTGGTGGTCGCGGGCGGCATGGTTTTCCGCGTCGCTGAGTTCGCGCCGGAGCTTGGCGTACTCGGTGAAATCGCCCAGATGGCAGCTCATGGACTTGGCGTATCCCGCCAGTGACTCTTCCCGCCCACGGACCTGTCGGGCAAGGCCCACTACGGATCGGTCGGCCTGGAACTGCGCGAAGGAGGACTCCAGGATCTCCCGTGCCCTCACGCGTCCGAACTGGGCAATGAGGTTGATGCTCATGTTGTAGGTGGGCCTGAAGCTGGAGTTCAGGGGGTAGGTGCGCCTGGATGCCAGGCCGGCTACTGCCGCGGGATCCGTCCCGGGTTGCCACAACACAACGGCATGGCCTTCGACGTCGATCCCCCGCCTTCCGGCGCGACCCGTCAGCTGGGTGTACTCACCCGCTGTGATGTTGACGTGTGCTTCGCCGTTGAACTTCTCGAGCTTTTCCAGGACCACGCACCGGGCGGGCATGTTGACCCCCAACGCGAGCGTTTCCGTGGCGAAGACCGCTTTGACCAGGCCGTCGGCGAAGAGCTTTTCCACCACTTCCTTGAAAGTGGGGAGCATACCGGCATGGTGGGCGGCGAAGCCCCTGACCAACCCGTCACGCCAACCCCAGAAGCCGAGAACATCGAGGTCGTCCGCAGGGATCTCGTGGCTCGCTTCGTCCACGCGCTGGGCGATGATCTGTTGCTCCCGCTCAGTGGTGAGCCACAGGCCGGACGCTGCGCACTGGGCCACGGCACCATCACAGCCTGCGCGGGAGAAGATGAAGGTGATGGCAGGCAGGAGGTCCTGCCGCCGGAGGCTTTCGATGACCTGCGGGCGGCTCGCCTTGCGTACAGGACTGCGTTGTTCGGACTGCTGGCGCTCGTCACGGTTCCGGTCCTGACGACGGCGGCTGCGGCCACCGTGGCCGAACCGTCCGTTCATGTTCATCCGGCTCTCTGAACGTGCCATGGCCAGGAGGTCAGGATTGACCTCGAATTCGGGTCCGGTCACTGCCTGGCGCACCTTCGTGGCGGACGTTTGCTTGGAAGAGACGCGGCGGCCATTGCTCGGTTCGCTGGATACCTCGCCGGCTTCCGAGAGATCGGGCGCGTCGGTTTCCTGGGCTCCCGGGGCAACCGGCGCGATTTCGTCGAAAGTGGTATCGCCAGCGAAGAGATCCACGATTTCCCGGCCCACCATGACGTGCTGCCACAGAGGCACGGGACGATGCTCGGACACGATCACGTCAGTATCGCCCCGCACAGTGTCCAGCCACGCACCGAACTCTTCGGCGTTGGATACGGTGGCACTCAGTGATGCCACCTGGACCTCGCTGGGCAGGTGGATGATCACCTCTTCCCAGACTGCACCGCGGAAGCGGTCGGCCAGGTAGTGGACTTCGTCCATCACGACGAAACCGAGGTCGCTGAGCGTCTCGGAATCCGCGTACAGCATGTTCCGGAGGACTTCGGTGGTCATCACCACTACCGGTGCTTCACCGTTGATGGTGGTGTCGCCTGTCAGCAGACCGACGTTGGCCGCACCGTACTTTTCTGCCAGTTCCGAGTACTTCTGGTTGCTCAGGGCCTTGATGGGAGTGGTATAGAAAGCCTTGAGCCCCCGCTGAAGGGCCAGGAAGATGGCGAATTCCCCGACGATCGTCTTGCCGGCACCGGTTGGGGCTGCCACCAATACTCCCCGGCCCTCCTGCAGGGACTTGCAGGCTTCGCGCTGGAAATCATCCAGCTCGAAGTTGAGCGAGCCGGCGAAAGCACCGAGATAGGTTTTAGCCTCGGCCGCCCTCTGGGCTGCAGCCTGGTAACGCTCTGATGGAGAAGGAGACCCGGGAAACGAAGACATGCATCAAGCCTAGTGGCCCAAGGTCTAGAGATTCTCCAGATCGGAGGCCGGGGTGGCGATATCCGCAGTGGCCTCCGTCTCGGCAGCCCGCTTGATGGCGCGGCGTTCACGACGGCGGTCGTTGAGGAGGCAAACCCCAATGGCTGCGAAAAACAGCAACAGCATGGGTGCTGCCAGGTAGAACATGCTCATGGCATCCGCGCCCGGGGCGGCCATGGCGGCGAACAAGCACACCAGGAAAATGGTGATGCGCCAGCTCTTGACGAGCTGCTTTCCTTTGACGATGCCGGCCAGGTTCAGACCAACAAGCACCACCGGAACCAGGAAGGCAATGCCGAACGCCAACAGGAGCCGGAGGACGAACGCAAGGTAAATTTCGGCGCTGATGAAGTTTGAACCGCCAATGGGGGTGAAATCCGTCAGGACCCGCACGGCGTTGGGCAGGACAAGCCAGGCAAGAAGAACGCCACCGATAAACAACGGGACCGCCGCAGCCACGAATGACAACGCGAGTCGACGTTCTTTCTTGTGCAGGCCGGGCACAATGAAAGCCCAGAGTTGATAGATCCATACCGGGCTCGAAAGCAGCACGCCGAGGAATACCGAGACCTGGACCATGAGGTCGAACGAACTGGCTACGCCATCGAAGTTCAGTGTCGCAGCGCGACCCTCTTTTTCATTGAGGTCTTTGATCGGCTTGATCAGCGCCTCCAGGAGCGGCTGGTAGACAATGAAGCCCACCACTGTCCCGAGGATGACGCCGATTGCAGCCTTGAAGAGCCGGTTCTTCAGCTCCTTGAGATGGTCAAGAAGCGCCATCCGGGCTTCGGGGTTGGCCTTGCGCCCCTTCGTCTCTACCACTTCTCTTTAGACGCGGTTGGAGGGCGGAACGTCGGTCTCGCCGGTGTTCTGTGCCTTCACGTTCTGTGTCTTGGCGTCCGGGTGGCCCACGACCTTGCCTTCAACGGCGTCGGAACCGTCCTGGGAGTCCTTCGCCTCTGAAGAACCGTCCTTCTTCATTTCCCGGACTTCAGACTTGAAAATACGCATCGACTGCCCAATGCTGCGCGCCATGGACGGCAGCTTCGGTGCGGCAAAAAGCACCAGAGCCAGGACGATGATGATGATGAGATGCCAGCCTTCGAGCCTCATGTGGGGAGGTCCTTTCCTTTTGGATACATCCTACGTCTATCTGAATTCAATGTCGTGCAGGGATTGCGGCTGACCCCGCTCCGCTTTGCGTTGGACACGCTTTTGGCGGCGAACTTCCTGCCGGAAGGCTTTGGCCGTCAGGTAATCATGACGCATCTGATCCGGGGAGGCAAAAATTGCGGATCCCGGTGCGGCGCGGTCTTCGGCGACCTCCACATCGGAGGTTTCCGCGGCAGGAGAAAGGTTGCTGAAACGTTTCCCGGCGTCGCCCAAATCATGAACAGTGGCCATGAATTTCCTGAACAAGCGATAACCCAAGGTCAAGTGAAGGAGCAGGGCAAGAGCTACGAGTGCGATCCACAACAGGATCCAGAACCACCAAGGCATCTGAGTAGTCTAGCCAGCCTGGGCGTCGGAAGCAGAGTCGTACTGCGCCAGGGCAGCCCTCACCCAGGCGAGGGCCTTGTCTTGCAGGGCCTTTGGCTGGAGGATCCGTACCGTTCCACCATGCTGTGCCACGAACATGGGCAACCACCCTGCGTCACCGAACCGCACCTCGGCGAGCAGGCCGCCGTCGGGCAGTTGGGCGGTGCGTTCCGCGTAGTAGTCATCGGCAAGCCCGGCACCCTGGCGGGTCAGCTGGAGCACCACCTGGAGGTCGTCGTCGCTGGGGGTAAACAGCCGCGCGGGGAAGTCCTGGCCGGTCGGTGCGGGGCCCGCCACGGCCCGGCCATTCGGTTCCAGCGACTCCACCCTGTCCAACCTGAAATTCCTGATTCCGGCCTTGCTGTGGCAGTAGGCCTCGAAATACCAGGTGTTGTCCATCGAATAGAGCCGCAAAGGGTCGACGTCCCGCTCGGTTACCTCATCGCGCTGCAGCGACAAATACCGCAGACGCAGCTGTTGCCCGTCCCTGATCGCCTGCGTGATGGTGGCAAAGGCCTCGGACTGTTCCGGTGCCACCGACTGGCCGGCCACTGAACCGGCCAAGCGGCCGGCCTGCCCTGCAGCGCCGGTCAGCTTGATGGTGACAGATTCCAGTGCACTGCCGGCTTCGTCGCCGGCCACGCCAGCCAGTACGGGCAGATCCCCCAGCATGGCCAGGCCGGTCAGCAACGCGGCGGCCTCGTCCTCACTGAAACGGACCGGCCTGTTCAGGTCCAGATGCTCCGAGATATACACATGATCGTTTTCCCACTGTATGTCCAGCAGATCATCCGGGTAACCCTCGGGAAGGCCCGAACAGATGAGTATTTTGAGGTCATCGATCAGATCCTTGCGGGAGACGCCGAAACGGTCAGCGACCTCCTGGATATGCAGGCCCTGGTGATGGACCAGGAACGGCACCAACTGCAGCATCCTTGCCAACTGGTCTTCCGAAGTGCGCTTCCGGGCACGCGGTGCGCGTCCCGCTTCGGGGAACCCCACCTCCACTGCCGGTGCGGCGCCAAAGTCCTCTGCAGCCTTCAGGCGTCGGACGACGGCGGTGCGCAAGTCGGCCGGTTCTGACACCTTCACCTGCGGGCCGTAGGACGCCAGCTCCTCGGCGAGTTGTTCGGGATCCCTGAAATCAACCTGGATCCGGTCACGGACTCCCCCGTCAGCGGACTGTCCAGTGGCGATTGCCCTCTTGCGCAGCGCCAGCAAGCGGTCTTTGTCCACATCCAGGATGGCCTTTTGAAGTGGCAGCTCGTTGAGCGCAGCGAGCTCAGCCTTGGCGTTGAAGCCTGCCGGAGGTTCAAAACTGCTGCCCGCCACCAAGGTCAGTGCGGTGGTCATCCGCGAGAGCCGGAAGATTCTCTTGGCGCCTCTCCCCCTGTCGAAGCCCACCAGGTACCACTGGCCGAAGCGGCTGCCGAGCCCCCATGGCTCCACCTCGCGGGTTTCCTCGCGGCCGGTGCTGATGGCGAGGTAGCCGAAACGGACGGGGTGCCTGCCATGCATGGCGGCAACGACGTCGTCGAAAGCCTGTCCGGCCGGTTTGATCCGCGGCTGAACCCCCGCAGGAAGTTCGACGTCGGTGAATCCGCCGGCGGCCTGCAACTTACGGACGGCATTGGCGGCAGCATTTCCCAGGGCAGCGCGCTCCCACAGTTGGGCGGCCAGAAGGAGGACCGTGCACTCTGCCGGAGTCAGCTTCACTTCCGGCAGCCTGTTGGAGTCCTTACCGATCCTGTAGCGCGCTGAGGCAGGGTCATCGGCGCCGAAGCTGCTGGGGTCCATCAATGTCTCCACCTCGAAGCCGAACTGCTTGAGGTCGGCCTTGTCACGCTCAAACATGCGCCCAAAGGAGACATCGTTTCCGGCGGTATCGTGGTAGACCTTTTCGCGCAGCACGGAGCGTGAGAGCCCCACCTTGGTGTTGAGCAAAGCAAGGAGAAGGTTCAGGAGTCGTTCAGTGCGGGATGCGGACACGGTTGCTACGTTACTAAAGTCCAGCGGGAAAACAGCAAGGCGCGTCACCTGCCGGTTGAACCGGGAGATGACGCGCCGTGCAGAACAGCTGTTTCCTAGCGGACAGCTACGAGGTCAACCACGAAGATCAGTGCTTCGTTCGGCTTGATGGCTCCACCGGCGCCGCGGGAGCCGTAGGCCAGCTCCGAGGGGATTTCCAGGCGACGGCGGCCGCCAACCTTCATGCCCAGGAGGCCCTGGTCCCAGCCCTGAATGACCTGGCCGACTCCGACGCGGAAGTCAAGGGGAGCCCCACGGCCCCAGGAAGCGTCGAACTCTTCGCCGGTTGACCAGGCAACGCCCACGTAGTGGGTGGACACGGTGTCTCCGGCCTTGGCCTCAGGACCCGTTCCCTCGATGAGGTCCGTGATGACGAGGTCCGTGGGGACGTCGCCTTCGGGGAAATCGATCTCCGGCTTGGTGCGGTCGAAGTCACGCTGACCAAATGACATGGGTACTCCTTGGTGTCAGTGATGAATTGGTGTCAGGAACCAGCCTAAGCCAGTGCCTGCATTTTCCGCTGGGGTTACTTAACGCCCAGGATGTCCACGACGAAGACGAGGTCGCCCTTGGCTTCGCCCTGCCCGGCTGCGCCGTAGGCGAGGTCCTGCGGAATCACCAAGAGCACGCGGGAGCCGACAGTCTTGCCCTCCAGCCCCTGGGTCCAGCCCTTGATTACGCCGGTGAGCGGGAAACTGGTGGACTTTCCGCGGTCGTAACTGGAATCGAACTTGGTACCGCCCACGAGGTTCACACCTACGTAGTTCACGGTCAAGGTGTCGGTTGCCTTGACGACTGCACCCTTGCCCTTGATGAGATCCTGGGCAATAAGTTCCTTGGGCGCAGCAACACCGTCAACGGAGATCTGCGGGATTCCCTTGTCGTCTTCCTTCACCGTTGGCAGACCGGCGGGAGGAGTGACAGTATCGCCTTCGGGCTTGTCCAGCACGGGGGCCGGATCCTTGGCCGAGAGCAGCTTGAAGACGACCAGCTGCGTAGAGGCGGCCGGTGAAGCCGAGGCGTTGCCGGGAGCTGCGAAGGCAATCTGTGAGCCGATCTTGGCTCCAACGATTGCGTTGTAGATCTGCTGGTTGCCGGACTTCAGTTCGTCCGTCAAGTCGATCGGCTGAGGCCCGTTGGTGTAGGCGTCTTCCACCGTCTTGCCGTCGTTGCCGTCGACGGCCACGTAGACAAGCTCAGCCGTCTGGCCGGCCTTTACGCGCTCTCCGTCACCTTCGACAACCACCTTGACGGTGGGCTCGGTGACGCTCAGCGGCTTCGAGAACTCAACGCCGGGGGCCTTGTCGTTACCGTTATCCGTCACTTTCACGGAGTCGAGCTTGGAGAGGTCACCGGCGGACTGGCTGGTGGGCTCGGCGGCCGGGTTGCTTCCGCCGCACGCGGTAATGAGCAGCAGGGCAGGAAGGAGAATTGCTAGGAGTCGGCGCACAAAAAAGACACTTTCGTCGGGGCAAGGGACACTCGGAACAGCGCAAGGCGCCTCCAAGCAGGTTGTCTCCTGGAAAGAGACCACTATCCAGAATAGCCCGGAAAGCTGGGAGCCAGCTTATAGGGACGTTCAGCCCATGGAGTCCAAGAGGGCATCCACCCGCTCATCTTCGCTCCGGAAGGGATCCTTGCAGAGGATGGTCTGGTGTGCGCGGTCGTTGAGCTTCAGGTGGACCCAGTCGACGGTGTAGTCACGGCCGAGCTCTTGTGCCCGACGGACAAAATCCCCGCGCAACTTTGCACGGGTGGTCTGCGGTGGTGCATCCACGGCGTCCTTGACGTCGGTCTCCGTGACCAGCCTGCGCGCAGCTCCCCTGGACTGGAGCAGGAAGAACAGACCCCGCTGCCTTGAGATGTCATGGTAGGTCAGGTCCAATTGCGCGATCCGCGGCGAATCCAGGCTGAGTCCATGCCGCCGCATATAGCTGTCCATGAGCTTCTTCTTGATGGCCCAGTCGACCTCGGTGTCGATGGTGCTGGTGTCACCGGACTCGATGGCGTCCAGCGTTCGCTTCCACAAGTCAAGGATGAGCGGAACATGCTGATTGTGGGCGCCGTTGGCCGCCACGAACTCCGTGACTTTGGTCAGGTACTCGCGCTGGATATCAAGGGCCGTGAGTTGCCTGCCGTTGGCGAGCCGGACGAGCGCCCGGCCTGTGAGGTCATGGGAGATCTCGCGGATGCTGCGGATGGGGTTTTCCATGCGCATGTCCCGCATGATGACACCGGACTCGATCATGCGGAGGATCAGGTCGACGGTGCCGACCTTGAGCAGAGCCGAGGTTTCGGACATGTTTGAGTCCCCCACGATCACGTGAAGGCGGCGGTAGAACTCGGCATCCGCATGGGGCTCGTCGCGCGTGTTGATGATGGGACGTGATCGGGTGGTTGCCGATGACACGCCTTCCCAGATGTGGTCGGCGCGTTGGGAGAAGGCAAAGGTGGCTCCGTGCGGAGTCTTCAGGACCTTGCCCGCCCCTGCGATCAACTGACGGGTGACCAGGAACGGAATCAGGATCTCCGCCAGGCGGGAGAATTCCCCGCGGCGCGGAATCAGGTAGTTCTCATGGCTGCCGTAGGAGTTGCCGGCCGAATCCGTATTGTTCTTGAAGAGATAGACGGTTCCGTTGAATCCCTCTGCGGCGAGCCTTGTCTGCGCTTCGTCCACGAGGTCGTCGAGAATGAGCTCGCCCGCCCGGTCGTGCGCGATGAGCTGGGCAAGGTCATCGCACTCGGCTGTGGCATATTCCGGGTGCGAGCCTACGTCCAGGTAAAGCCGCGAGCCGTTCGTCAGGAAGACGTTCGAAGACCTTCCCCAGCTGACGACCTTCCTGAAGAGGTACCGGGCCACTTCCTCAGGCGCCAGCGGGCGTGAATCCGGGCTGGAATAGGAAATCCCGAACTCTGTTTCGATGCCGAATATTCGTTTGTCCATCTCAGGCCTCCTCGTTGAGCAACCGGGTCATGTCCTCGGGCAGCAGGCGTCGGAACGCCCTGCGTGATCCGCGGTGGCTCTCCGACGCGCGGTAGAGGACTGCCGCCTCGACAGCGGTGGCCGGAAGGGCTTCCACTTCCTTGTCGACCGCCAGCGCGCGCAGGGCCAGACGCATGGCGCCGGCCAAACTGAGCTCGGACTCCCAAGCCCCGCGGACGACGTCGGAAATTTGATCTGCCAGGCCGCCCATGACCACGAAACCGTTCTCATCGGCGATGGAACCGTCGAAGGTCAGCCGGTAGAGGTGGTCCTGCTCCTGTGCCGCAGCGACCTCCGCTACCGCCAATTCCACCTCGAAAGGCTTTTGTTCTGCAGTGAACACAGCTCCCAGGCTTTGTGCGTACACGCTGGCCAGCCCGCGGGCCGTGACGTCTTCGCGGTCGTACGAGTAACCGCGGACGTCGGCATAGCGGACCCCGGCTTGCCGCAGGCTCTCGAACTCGTTGTACTTGCCCACCGCTGCGAAGGCAATTTTGTCGTAGATCTCCCCGATCTTATGCAGGGATGGTGACGGGTTCTCCGCGATCAGGGCGATGCCGTCGGCGCAGCTGATGACCACTACGGATCGGCCACGGGCGATGCCCTTCCGGGCGAAGTCCGCGCGGTCCTTCATCAGTTGTTCCGGAGAAACATAGAACTGCTGCGTCATGTCAGGCCTCCCGTCCGGCGATGGCGCGCGATTCAACGATTGCTCCGGCGATTGCTGCGAGGTCGCGCTCCGGGACCCTTCGGTTACCGGCTCTGTTCACGGTAAAGACCACCGGCCAAAGTTGGCGGACAGGGTCCGGACCGCCGGTCGCGGAATCGTCGTCCGCGGCGTCGTACAGGGCTTCGACTGCAACAGCGACCGCGTCTTCCTCGGAAAGGTTGGGCTTCCACAGCTTCTTCAGGGCGCCCCTGGCAAACACCGATCCTGAGCCTACTGAGTGGTGTTCCTGTTCTTCATAGCGGCCGCCCGTGACGTCGTAGGAGAACAGCCGGCCAATACCGCTGACGTGGTCGAATCCGGCGAACAGCGGGATAACGGCCATCCCCTGCATCGCCATCGGGAGATTTCCGCGGATCATGGCCCCCAGGCGGTTGGCCTTGCCCACCAGGCTCAGGAGCGTTCCCTCTATTTTTTCGTAATGCTCCAGCTCCACTTGGAACAGCCTGGTGATGTCGATGGCCAGGCCGGCCGTGCCGGCGATGCCCAGCACCGAATATTCATCGGCCGGAAAAACTTTCTCGATGTGCCGGCTGGCGATGACATTGCCCATCGTGGCGCGGCGATCGCCCGCCATCAGCACGCCGCCCGCATACGTCAGTGCGACGATCGTGGTGGCGTGCGGCGATGACGGCACGGTGCCGGCGGGAAGCGCCTGGCTGAAGGGAAGGAGTTCAGGACGAGAGCGTTGGAGATGCTCGGTAAATGAAGACGTTGCCTGGGTGGCCAGGGGGCCGTTTGATGGGTCCTGCATTGCTGCACTCCTTCGACTCTGCGTTCCGGTGCCCGGCGGCCTCACGCCGTCCGGGTTGTGAATCCTTGTACGGGCCGGTTACTGGCCGCCCTTTTGGACGAAAGCCCTGACGAATTCTTCGGCATTGGATTCCAGCACGCCGTCGATTTCGTCGAGGAGATCATCCACGCCCTGTGTTGCCTCGGATGCCTGGGCTTCGGGCGCTGCAGGCGGAGCCTCCGGGACGTCCACTTCTGCTTCGGTTTCCCGTGACTGTGGTTGTTGCTGTTCCTGAGCTGCCATTTTCTTTCTCCCTACTGTCAGTCCCCTGAAATTGGGGACTTCCTACTGCCATATTGCCACGCTGCGGGCCGCTTCGTACGGCTTGGACAAGTACGAATGTTGCTGTGCCGGACACGTTCTCAGGCCCTTGCCGCCGGCGGATTCTGGCCCAGCAATTCGGCCAGGAACGCACCGGCATCCTGGTGGCGGTCGAACAATGCGCCGGTCAGGGCCTGCGTCCCCCGCAAGGGCTCGCGGGTTGGTACCCGTTGGAGCTTTCCCAGCCCTGGAACGTCGAAGATGACCGAGTCCCAGCTGGCGCCGACAACGTCCCGGCCGAACCTCGAAACGCACCGGCCGCGGAAATATGCGCGGGTGTCCGACGGCGGCTCCGTCACCGCCCGGGCGATGTCGGCGTCGTCCACCACGCGCGTCATGCGGTTGTTGGACAGCAGCCGGTAGTACAGCCCTTTCTCGGGCCGGATATCGGACCACTGCAGGTCCACCAGGCCAAGCCTGGCGTCGTCCCAGCCCAGTCCGTCCCTGTTCCGGTACCCTTCCAGGATCGATTTCTTGGCCACCCACTCCACGGAAGACGCCGCAGATCCGACATCGGATCCCAGAGCAGTCAAAGTGGATTCCCAGCGCAGGAGGACGTCGTGGGTGTGGCCGTCTCCGGTCACCGAATCAGCCACACCGGTTTCCTGGGCAAGTTTTGCCGCGGCCTCGTAGTACATCCATTGAAGGTCCAGGGCCGTCACCCTGCGTCCATCCAGCAGCCGGACTGTAGCAGCAAGCGTTGTGTCATGGCTGACGGCCTGAAGCGCCTGGACCGGCTCGTGGACCTCGATTTTGGGCGCCTGACCGGCTTCAATGAGGCTCAGGACCATGGCTGTGGTCCCGAACTTGAGGTAGTTGGAGGCCTGGCTGAGGTTCGCGTCCCCGATGATGACGTGCAAGCGGCGATACTTGTCCGCCGTGGCGTGCGGTTCGTCCCGGGTGTTGATGATGGGACGGCGGATCGTGGTCTCCAGCCCCACCTCCGCTTCGAAGAAATCGGCCCGTTGGCTGATCTGGTAACCGGGGGTGGAACTGTCCTGCCCCAAGCCCACGCGACCAGCACCGCAGGTCACCTGCCGGGACACGAAGAACGGCGTCAGGCCCCGGATGATGTCACCGAATGGAACCGAACGTGGCATGAGGTAGTTCTCGTGTGAGCCATAGGAGACCGACTTGTTGTCGGTGTTGTTCTTGTAGAGGTTTATGGCAGGCAGGCTGGTATCAGCAGCAACCTTCCGGACTGTGGCAAGCGCTACGACGTCGCCGGCTGCATCCCAGGTCACGGCATCCCTGGGGTTGGTGACCTCCGGGCTGGAATACTCCGGGTGCGCATGGTCCACGTAGAGACGCGCACCGTTGCCCAGGACCATGTTCATCAGCAGCGAACCGGATTCATCCGCGCCATCCAGTTCCAGTTCCTGCCGGCCGTACGCCAAGGCGACGGCTTCGGCGTCGAGAACCGGTGGCTGGTCGGTGAGCTGGCTGGGGTCGGCAGCCGCGCGGTCCACGGTCCAGCCCCGGGCGTCGTGCAGCGGCTCTTCGTCGGTGTAGTCCCAACGCGTCTCCGCTCCTCCTGCCGCCCGTTGCCGGGTCACTGTGGCGTAGGCCTGGATGATCCTGGCGGACATCATGGTGGCGTTCGCGCCGGGTGCCGACGGCGCGTGGATACCGTATTCCGTTTCCGAGCCCATGACACGCATTGCACCGCCAGCAGGCAAGCTTCCGGCCTGTGTACCTTCGGGTCTTGCTGTCACAGGTACTGGCCCGTGTTGGCTGTGGTTTCGATGGACTTGCCCGGTTCCTGACCGGCCTTGCCCTGGACGATGGTACGGATGTAAGTGATTCGTTCACCCTTCTTGCCCGAAATCCGTGCCCAGTCATCCGGGTTCGTGGTGTTCGGCATGTCCTCGTGCTCGCGGAACTCATCCACCACCGCGCGCAGCAGGTGCTCGATCCGAAGACCCTTCTGGTTGTTGGTCAGAAGGTCCTTGATGGCGTACTTCTTGGCTCTGTCGACCACGTTCTGGACGACGGCGCCCGAATTGAAGTCCTTGAAGTAGAGCATCTCGGTGTCACCGTTGGCGTACGTGACCTCGAGGTATTCATTGGACTTCTCGGTGGAATACATGGCTTCCACGGTGCGCTGGACCATGGCATCCACTGTGGCCTGGACGTCTCCCCCGTACTCGGCGAGGTCCTGGGCATGGAACGGCAGGTCCGTGGTGATGTACTTGCCGAAAATGTCCGCCGCTGCTTCGGCATCAGGCCGCTGGATCTTTACTTTTACGTCCAGCCGTCCCGGACGGAGGATGGCGGGATCGATCATGTCCTCGCGGTTGGAGGCGCCAATGACGATCACGTTGTCCAAACGCTCCACGCCGTCGATTTCGCTGAGCAGCTGCGGCACGATGGTGGTTTCGACGTCGGATGAGACCCCGGTGCCGCGGGTGCGGAAGAGGGAGTCCATCTCATCGAAGAAAACTACGACGGGGCTGCCGTCCGAGGCCTTTTCGCGGGCCCGCGCAAAAATCAGGCGGATGTGGCGCTCAGTCTCGCCCACGTACTTGTCCAGGAGCTCGGGGCCCTTGATGTTCAGGAAGTAGCTCTTGAGGTCGGTGTTGCCGGCGCGTTCTGCCGCGCGGGCCGCAAGGGAGTTTGCCACCGCTTTGGCGATGAGGGTCTTGCCGCAACCCGGAGGGCCGTAGAGCAGGATTCCCTTGGGGGCCTTCAGGCCATGTTCGCGGTAAAGGTCCGGATGCAGGAACGGCAGTTCGACGGCGTCGCGGATCTGTTCGATCTGCGGACCAAGTCCGCCGATGTCCTGGTAGGTGATGTCCGGGACTTCCTCCAGGACCAGGTTCTCCACTTCGGCGCGCGGGACCTTCTCCAAGGCGTAACCCGTCCGCGAGTCCAGTGACAAGGCGTCGCCGACCTTCAAGTGAAGTTCCTGGAGGGCACCGGAGAGCCGGACCACCCGTTCTTCGTCGGCGCGACCGACCACCAAGGCGCGTTCCTTGCCCAGCATTTCCTTCAGGGTGACCAGCTCGCCGGCCCGCTCGTATCCGAGCCCTGCCACGATAAGGAGCGCCTCATTGAGCAGGACTTCCTGGCCGACAGCCAGCTGGTTGAGGTTCACCAGCGGGCTGACACCCACCCGCATCTTTCGGCCCGCATTGAAAATGTCCACTGACTCTTCGGTGGCCGCCTGCCCGGAGTTACCGGGGGCCGGCTGCTTCCGGGGGTTGATCTGGAGCACCGTGCCGAAGCTGTAGGGCGGCTGTCCTTCTTGCTCCAGTGCACCTTTGAGACGAAGTATTTCGGCCTTGGCCGTTTCCAGCATGCTGACAAGCTTGCTGTTGTTCTGCGTGGCGGCAGCCAGCTGGCGGTCAATGTGGCGGAGTTTGTCCCGAAGGATGTTGATCTGCCGTTCGGCAACAGTCAGGTCCGTCGAAGGTTCCTGCGGTTGAACCGGGGCGGGACCCCGGTCCGCCCTCTCCTCTGCCGCTGTGTTTGCATCCTCCGGCGTCGGCCGTCCAAGGTCGTTGTTTGGCGTATCCACGATTCATCAGCCCCTTCCTGCGCTTAACAAGACCTTAGTCCCGAAAAGCGCAGGGTGCTGGGTGACATCCGGAATACGGACCCTATTGTGACCTTTTCAGTTTGTGACCGTGGGGTCGTCCTGGACGTTGGTGCCGGCGATGGCGTCACGGGCGGCCCGGCGGAGCTTTTTGTCCGATACGGAGCGTTCCCCGACTGCGCCGGGGGTCCAGGCGTTGAGGTCCTCTTCGCTGAATTCGGTCTTGGAAGGACGACGCTTCACGGAAATCCCGGTTACGCCATCAGCCAGCCGGCGGGTGACCAGCAGGAAGCCGGTGTGGGCCACCATGCGGTGGTCGGGACGGACGGCCAGGCCTTCGAGGTGCCAGCCGCGGACCATGGACTCCCAGGCGTCAGGCTCGGTAAAGCGTCCATCAGCGCGGATGGCCTCAGCTGTGCGCGACAACTGGGTGACAGTGGCTACGTAGTTGATCCAGACGCCGCCAGGGGCCAGGACCGTTGCCACCGCGTCCAGGCACTCCCATGGGGCAAGCATGTCCAGGACGACCCGGTCCACGGACCCGGGTGCTTCGGCCTTGACGACTTCCTCCTGGAAGTCACCGAGGGAAATCTGCCAGGCAGGGTGGGGGCCGCCGAAGATTGTCTCGACGTTGCCCCTGGCAATGTCCGCGAATTCTTCGCGGCGTTCGAAGGAGTGCAGGTAGCCACCATCGCCAACTGCACGGAGCAGGGAAATGGACAGCGCGCCGGATCCAACGCCTGCTTCCACAACCCGTGCGCCGGGGAAGATATCGGCCATGGTGACAATCTGGCCGGCGTCTTTGGGGTAGACAACTGCGGCCCCACGCGGCATGGACAAGACGAAGTCGGACAACAGCGGGCGCAGAGTCTGGTACTGCTGGCCGACGTTGTTGCTGACCACGGAACCGTCCACTTTGCCGATGATTTCATCGTGGTTCAGGAAACCGCGGTGGGTGTGGAACGCCCCGCCGACTTCCAGCGTGATGGTGTTCATGCGGCCGCGTTCGTCAGTGAGCTGGACCCGCTCGCCCACGCGGAACGGCCCGCGACGCCGCGCAGCGCCCGTCGGCTGCGGGGCGGAGCCTGTGGCTGCCTCGTCAGGGCCTGCGCTGGCCTCGGGGGCGGCGGTTTCGCTGCTCATGTGGTTTTCCTCGCTCTTGTACGGCTGGGCCGCGACGTGTTGCTGGCTGGTGGCGCCAGGCAGAATGGGTTCTTTGCTTTGCCGACCGGCATGTAACTCTACCGGGCGCATGGTCAGGGGCGACCGCTCCTGCGGGCTTCCTTACCTGTTATGGCTGTCACTACGGCCTCCTGGCGGAGAAGGCCGGTGACGATTCCGTTATGGTCCACCACAGCGTATTCGCCGCCCTCCAGCCGAGCCAAGTACTGGATCAGTTCCTGCCCCTTTGACCATTCCGGGACGTAAGCCCCTGCTGCCAGGGCGTGGGCAACCGCGGTCACGGGCGTCGTCGTCGTGGCTTCCGGCGGGACGCTGGCGGTGGCACCGCTGTCCACCACTCCTTGCGGCCTGCCATCGGGGCCGCAGATCACGACGGCGGGACTCCCCGCGGGTGCGATGGCCAGGACATCAGCCACGGTAGCCGTGTTCGGCACGCCGACAGCGGGCTCTGCCAGACCGGCGGCACTGACCAGATACAGCCTGCTGCGCAGCTTCGCGTGATGGATGGAGCTCGAAGCGCTCATCCACAGGAAACCGCAGACGAGGACAGTAATGACGGTGTACATCAGGTTGGGCAGCTGCCCTTGCAGGAAGGGCACAACGATGAACCAGATGACCAGGGCAACCACGATGATCCGACCCGACCAGCCGGCTGCAATGGTTCCCTTGTCCTGGCTGCCGGTGGCTTTCCATACAGCGGATTCCACCAGCCGGCCGCCGTCCAGCGGCATACCGGGCAGGACGTTGAAGATACCGATCACCAGGTTTGCCAGTCGCAGGATGTCCGCGAGCATGGCGGGTACGCCGGTCAGGGTGTCCGTTGACAGAATCGCCCACATCACTCCGGCGATGACGAAGTTTGAAGCCGGTCCCGCCAGGGCAACGGTGACGGAGCGGCCCGGGGAAGCCGTGAAGTTCTCGAACTGCGTGTGCCCGCCCCAGAGATTGAGGACGATTTTCTCGCTGGGCCACCCGAACGCCCGGGCGCTCAGCGCGTGTGCCAGTTCGTGGATCAGCACCGACACGGCAAGCAGCAAGGCGATGGCCAGCCCAACCAGGTATCCCCAGTTGCCAATGCCCGGGAACAAGTCGATGACAACCGGGCCGTAGAAGACAACGGTGATGGCGGCGATAACGAACCACGAATATGCCAGGTACACAGGAACGCCGGCGATCCTGCCCAGTGGGATGCCTTCCCGCTTTGTCACAACATGGTGCGGAGTGGTGGGACTGCTCACCTAGTTGGCCCCTTCAACGAGGTTGACTGACGGGAAGCGGTCGAAAACCAGCTGCTCGACGTCCGAGGTGGTCCGGCCCGCGAGAGTGGGCCACGTGATCATGCGGGGGTCCTCCGGCAGGGGTACCTGATGCGGAATTCCCACCGTTATGACGCCTGAAGCGATGGCGGCAGTAGCGCCGGGTACGGAATCTTCCAAGGCCACGCAATGGTGGATGGTCAGGGAGGGGTCGTCCAGCCTAAGGCGTTCGACCGCCGTCAGGTAGGCCTCCGGGTGCGGCTTGCCGTTGGTGACGGTGTCGCCTGTGACCATGAACTCGAAGTAGGTCTTGGGTAGGCTCTCCACCACCACGCCGGCGAGGGGGCCTTCCGACATGGTCACCAGCGCGCAACGGATGCCCGCGGTGTGAAGCTCATCCAGCAGTTCACGCGCGCCTGGCCGCCACGGGACTTCCCGGCGAACCTCGGCGATGACTTGCGCGCTGAGGGTGTCCACGATTTCACGGGCCTCAAGCCCGACACCGGCGGCCTGCAGAACGGCAGCCGAATGAAGCAGGGACTGTCCCACCAGCTGCATGGCCTGCTGGTGCGACCAAGTGCCGCCATACGACTCCACCAAGGCTCGTTCGGCAGCGATCCAATAGGGTTCGGTATCCACGAGTGTGCCATCCATATCCCAGAGCACGGCTTTGAGGAGGGGCTGGCTGGGTAACGAATGCATGGTTTCCAGTCTACGTGGAACCTGGTGGTCGACAGTCCTGGCGTTGTGCTGTGGGCGAATATGGGACACGCGTTGACGCGAAATGCCATGCATCCATCAGGGTCTTCGACGTAGGGTGAGTGGATGAACAGTGTGGACGGGACCCCCGAAGGGCAGGACATCACCGCGGAGCCCGAGCGTTTCCTGAAGGAACCCGCGGAAGGCCAGCGTGTCACCGTAATGATCGCTGCATTTGAGGGCTGGAACGACGCCGGTGAAGCTGCCAGCGATGCCCTGCACTACCTGAACAAACTATGGGACGGCAAGAAGGTTGCCACCGTGGACGCCGAGGAATATTACGATTTCCAGTTCACCAGGCCCACCGTGCGGCGCACTTCTTCAGGTGCCCGCAAAGTTAAATGGCCATCGACCCGGATCTATAAGGCAGCCGTTCCCGACAGCAACGTGGACGTCGTTTTTGTTCTTGGGACTGAACCTTCCTACCGGTGGCGCGCCTACACAACCGAACTTTTGGTGCACGCTGAAGCGCTGAAGGTGGACGCCGTCATCCTGGTGGGCGCGTTGCTTGCGGACGTTCCGCACAGCCGCCCCATTCCGGTCAGCACCACCACCGAAGACAACTCCTTGCGGGAACGCCTCAACCTGGAAGCATCACAGTACGAGGGTCCCGTAGGCATCGTGGGGGTCCTTGCCGAATTCGCCTTGCTGGCGGGCCTGCCGACGGTATCCCTGTGGGCCGCAGTCCCGCACTACGTTGCGCAGCCGCCCTCCCCCAAAGCCCAGCTTGCTATCCTGCACCGGATCGAGGATCTGCTCCAGGTACCGCTGGACAGCCATGCACTCGCCGAGGAGTCTGAGGCATGGGAACGCGGGGTGGATGAACTTGCAACCGAAGACCCTGAAATTGCCGCGTATGTGCGCCAGTTGGAGGAAGCGAAGGACACAGCAGACCTTCCGGAAGCCTCCGGTGAGTCCATTGCCCGGGAATTCGAGCGTTACCTTAAACGACGCGGTAAAGAGCGCCCGTAAGGACCCCGTACCGCAAAAGGAACGGCCCCGACATTCGTCGGGGCCGTTCCTTTTGCCGGGGTTCGGGACTTAGAGTTCCACCCCGAGTAAAGCGTCGATGGCGTCGGCAACCAGTGCCGCGTCCTGGGCGGACGCTTCCTCCCCGTTGCTTACGGCGTCCTTGGCCCACTGGTCGACGACGGCCAGCGCGCCGGGGGCGTTGAGGTCGTTGGCCAGTTCCTCCCGCATGGCGGAAACGAGGTTGCCCGCCGAACCGGCCGTGGCCTGTTCCAGAGCTGCCCGCCAGAGTGCGAGCCTGTCCTTGGCTGCAGCAAAACCCTCATTGGTCCAGGACCAGTCCGAGCGGTAGTGGTTGGCAAGGATTGCCAGGCGGATGGCTGCAGGTTCTTCACCGGCTGCGCGGAGTTTGGAAACGAGCACCAGGTTTCCCTTTGACTTGCTCATCTTTTCGCCGTCCAGACCCACCATGCCGGCGTGGCAGTAGTGGCGGGCCAGCGGAACGCCGGAGAGTGAATAGGCGTGGCCGGCTCCCATTTCGTGGTGGGGGAAAATCAGGTCCGATCCCCCACCCTGCACTGTGAATGGCGCAGGGAGGTACTTCTGCGCGATCACGGTACATTCGATGTGCCATCCGGGCCTGCCGGCTCCGAGACCTGCTCCCGGCCAGCTGGGCTCCCCCTCACGGGCGACCCGCCACAGCAGGGGGTCCAACGCGTTTCGCTTGCCTGGCCGGGTGGGGTCTCCCCCGCGCTCGGCGAACAACGTGAGCATTTCGGATTCGCCCAGGCCGGAGACCTCGCCCAGCTTCCAGGCGTCAGTGGCGCTGGAGCGCTTTCCGGCGGTTTCGACGTCGTAGTAGACGTCGCCGTCGGGCTCGCCGTCGCTGCCCTGGACGCGATAGGCGACACCGTCGGCGATGAGTTTCTCGATGGCGGGCACGATGTCGGGGATGGCCTCGACGGCACCGATGTAGTGATTTGGTGCGAGAACGTTCAGGGCGTCCATGTCGGTTTGGAACAGGTCGATCTGGCTTTGTGCCAGATCACGCCAGTCAACGCCAGTTGCGGTGGCCCGCTCCAGGAGGGGGTCGTCGACGTCCGTAACGTTCTGGACGTAGGAGACCCGGACGCCCGCGTCGCGCCACGCCCGGTTCAGCAGATCGAACGAGACATAGCTTGCAGCATGGCCCATGTGCGTTGCGTCGTAGGGCGTGATGCCACAGACGTACATGGATTGTTCCGCCTGCCGCTCCACCTCCACGACACGGCCGACGGCGGTGTCGTACAGCCGGATGGGCGGCATGCTGCCGGGCAGCTCAGGTACAGGGCGGGAGATCCACGATTTCACGACTCAACCTTAGTGCTAGGCACTGATCACACCGAAACCGAGCAAGACATACAAGGCCAGCCCAAGAAGGATCCGGTACCAAACGAAGAGCCGGTAACTCCGCGTGGACACGAATTTCAGGAACCAGCCAATGATGACGTAACCCACAACGAAGGCAATGACGGTGGCCAGGGCCGTTTCGGGCAGGCCGTAAGGTCCAGCCAAACCTTCATTCGAGACTGTCTTGTACAGCTGGTAGAGCCCACTGCCGAACACGGCCGGTATGGCGAGCAGGAAGGAATAGCGTGCTGCTGCTTCACGGGTATAGCCCATGAGCAGGCCGGCGGTGATCGTGCCACCGGAGCGTGAGACGCCCGGGATCAGGGCCATGGCCTGCGCGAAGCCATAGAGAATGCCGTGCTTGTAGCTCAATTGCGTCAGGTCGCGCTCCTGCCGCCCCACGGCGTCGGCGACGGCCAGAATCATGCCGAAGACAATCAGCATGGTGGCCACAATCCACATGCTGCGGAGCACAGACTCGATCTGGTCCTGGAACAACAATCCAAGAACGATGATGGGCAGGCTGCCAAGAATGACCAGCCAGCCCATGCGGGCATCGGGGTCGTTTCTTTCCACCTTGCCCGTCAGCGAGCCAAACCAGGCCCGCACGATACGGACGATGTCGCGCCAGAAATAGACGATCACGGCGGTCTCGGTTCCCAACTGCGTAATGGCAGTAAAGGCCGCCCCGGGATCGGCTGCATTCGGAAGGAATGAGCCGACGATCCGCAGATGCGCGCTCGAGGAAATCGGGAGGAATTCGGTGAGGCCCTGCACAAGGCCCAGCAAGGCTGCTTCTATCCAGTTCACGTGAATAGACCCTACGTCATGAAGACTGGTAACTGCCCGTAAGCTAGCAGCTATGCAGCAGCGTTATGTCGGGAACAGTGGGTTCCGCGTGTCCTCCTTGTCCCTCGGAACCATGTCATGGGCCCAGGAGACCGATGAGCAAGACGCTGCCGAATTGCTCCACGCATTCGTTGCCGCCGGAGGGACGGTTGTGGACACGGCAGCTTCCTATGCGCAGGGCCAGGCCGAGGCAATGCTGGGTTCCATGCTCGGCGATGTTGTAGCCCGTTCCGAGGTGGTGATCTCCACGAAGGCCGGCGTGTCGTCATCAGAAACACGCCGCAGCATCAACGCTTCCCGGGGCGCGTTGCTTTCTGCCCTGGATGCGAGCCTGGCGAGGCTCGGAACGGACTATATCGACATCTGGTTCGCCCAGGAATGGGACCCGAACGTGCCCCTGGAAGAGACCCTCTCCGCCCTGGAATTGGCCCAGCGGAGCGGACGGGCGCGCTACGTGGGCATTTCCAACTACAACGGCTGGCAGACGGCCAAGGCAGCGGCCGTGGCCGGATTCACGCTGGTGGCCAACCAGTCCGAATACTCACTGGTCAACCGCAAAGCCGAAGAAGAACTGATCCCTGCCGTGGAGGACGCAGGCCTTGGCTTGATGGCCTGGGCCCCGCTGGGACGTGGTGTGCTCAGCGGAAAGTACCGCGGACAGATTCCCGCTGATTCCCGCGCAGCGCAGGGCAGGCTTGCCGGTTACGTTGAGCCTTATCTGGAACCCCGGGAGTCCCGGGTCGTGGAAGCGGTGGCAATGGCCGCACGTGGTCTGGGCCGGTCACCGCTGGATGTCTCATTGAGCTGGCTGCTTTCCCGGCCGGGGGTTTCCTCCGCGGTCGTGGGACCCAGGAACGCTGTCCAGCTCAAGGAATTGCTGGACGCGCAATTGTCCGTGCTCCCAACGGAGATTGCCAGGGCCCTGGAGGACGTTTCTGCAGCCTAGCGCTGTCAGCGCCGGTCCAGGATGTCCAACAGGTAGCTGCCGTAGCCGCTTTTGGCCAGTTTCGCGGCTTGCCGGCGCAGTTCGTCGTCGGTCAGGTATCCCATCCGCCACGCCACCTCTTCCGGGGCCCCGATTTTCAAGCCCTGCCTGTTCTCGGTGGTTCGGACGTAGTTGGATGCATCGTTGAGGTCGCTGAAGGTTCCCGTGTCCAGCCAAGCTGTACCCCTCGGGAACTTCTGCACATGCAACCGTCCAAGTTCCATGTACTTGCGGTTGATGTCAGTGATTTCCAGCTCCCCGCGCGGAGACGGCTGAAGGTCTTTTGCCATGGCCACCACATTGTTGTCATAAAAGTAAAGGCCGGGAACCGCGTAGTTGCTTTTGGGCACGGCGGGCTTCTCTTCAATGGAAACAGCCAGGCCGTCGTCGTCGAATTCCACCACGCCGTAAGCGGACGGGTCCTTGACCCAATAGCCGAAAATTGCACCGCCGTCGACATCGGCATAATGCCGGAGCTGGTTGCCCATGCCGGGGCCATTGAAGATATTGTCGCCGAGGATGAGCGCCACTTTGCCGCTGCCGATGTGTTCCTCGCCCAGGATGAACGCCTGGGCGAGTCCATCGGGAGTGGGCTGACGGGCGTAACTCAGATTTACGCCGAATTGCGAGCCATCCCCCAGGAGATTTTCGAATTGATGGCCGTCGGCAGGCGTAGTGATGATCAGGATGTCCCGGATTCCCGCCAGCATCAAGGTGCACAGCGGGTAGTAAATCATTGGTTTATCGAAGACCGGAACCAATTGTTTACTGATGGCGAGCGTGATCGGATGAAGCCGGGATCCTGTGCCACCGGCAAGAATAATTCCGCGCATCTAGCTGTCCTCTCCCGCTGCACATAACCGTCCATGACGGTTACGCTATGGCCATGCAGAGAATCCTTGTCACCGGCGGGGCCGGATTCATCGGATGCAATTTTGTTCACTTCATCATGGAGCACACCGGCCTCCATGTCACGGTCCTGGACAAATTGACCTACGCCGGCAACATGGAATCCCTGTCGGGGCTGCCGTCCGGCCGTTTCGATTTTCAAAAAGGCGATATCTGCGATGCCGGCGTTGTGGACGCGCTGACATCCTCGGTGGACGCCGTCGTCCACTTCGCTGCAGAATCGCACAACGACAACTCCCTGGCGGATCCACGTCCGTTCATGGACACCAACCTGGCGGGAACCTTTACTCTCATCGAGGCTGCCCGCCGGCATGGAACACGCTTCCATCACATCTCCACGGATGAAGTGTATGGAGACCTGGCCTTGGACGAACGCCGCAAGTTCACTGAAGACTCCGTTTACCGCCCGACGAGCCCCTACTCGGCCACCAAGGCAGGTTCGGATATGTTGGTGCGGGCATGGGTGCGTTCGTTCGGCCTGAAGGCGACCATCAGCAATTGCTCCAACAATTACGGTCCCTACCAGCATGTTGAGAAGTTCATTCCGCGGCAGATCACCAACATCCTGGACGGCGTGCGCCCGCGGTTGTACGGCCAAGGATTAAACGTCCGGGACTGGATCCATGTGGAAGACCATTCCTCCGCGGTTTTGACCATCCTTGAACGTGGCCGGGTGGGTGAAACCTACCTGGTCGGGGCAGATGGCGAGCGATCGAACCGCGAGGTAGTGGAAATGCTCCTCGCCCTCGATGGACAACAACCTGACGCCTACGACCTCGTCAAGGACCGGCCCGGACACGATCTGCGTTACGCCATCGACTCCACCAAGCTGCGCAGGGAACTCGGCTGGACGCCCCGGTTCTCCGACTTTGCCTCCGGCCTGGCAGAGACCGTGCAGTGGTACAGAAGCAACGAAGACTGGTGGCGTCCTCAGAAAGCGGTCACGGAGTCAAAATATGCAGGTCAAGGGCACTAGGCCGTGGACCCGCGGGAACTGGCTTCCACTCCGACTCCGATCCCGGGGTTGGTGCTTTTCGAACTTCCTGTCCATACCGACAGCCGCGGTTGGTTCAAGGAGAACTGGCACCGCAGGAAAATGCTGGCTGCCGGACTGCCGGACTTCGGGCCGGTGCAGAACAACATATCCTTCAACGCCGTACGCGGCACTACGCGGGGCATCCATGCCGAGCCGTGGGATAAGTTCGTCTCCTTGGCCTCCGGTCGTATTTTCGGGGCCTGGGTGGACCTCCGGAAAGGACCGACTTTCGGTGTCCTGTTCACGGCGGAGTTGACGCCTGGCCAAGCCGTGTTCGTGCCCCGTGGCGTGGGCAACGCCTTCCAGACACTGGACGCCGACACCGCCTACACCTATCTCGTGAACGACCATTGGAGCCCTGAGGCCCAGCAGAACTACACCTTCCTGAATCTTGCCGACGAACAGGTCGCTGTTCCCTGGCCGATACCCCTCAGCGAGGCCATCCTTTCGGACCAGGACAAGAACCACCCGCGGCTGGCCGGCGTCAGTCCGATGGAGAAGCGGCGCACGCTCGTGCTGGGGGCCGGCGGCCAATTGGGCACTGCGCTCCGGCAAGCATTCGAGGGCGACACCACCGTGGACTTCGCCGGCCGCCGGGACTTTGACATCACCAGCGAGGATTCCTACCGGTCAGTGAACTGGCGCGATTACTCCACGATCATCAACGCCGCGGCATTTACCGCGGTTGACGCTTGCGAGAGCCCTGAGGGCCGTGCAGCTGCCTGGACAATCAACGCAGCCGCCGTATCCCGGTTGGCGGCCACCGCCGTCGACCATTCTCTAACCCTGGTCCATGTATCCAGCGATTACGTCTTTGACGGGACCGTCAAGCCTCACCGGGAGGACGAACCCTTCTCACCTTTGGGTGTGTACGGACAGAGCAAGGCCGCCGGTGACATCGCCGCGGGTACCGTGCCGCGGCACTACATCGTCAGGACCAGTTGGGTGGTCGGCGACGGAAAGAACTTTGTTCGGACCATGGCCGGCCTTGCTGCAAAAGGTGCATCACCGGGAGTGGTCGATGACCAGCTTGGCCGCTTGAGCTTTGCCGAGGACCTCGCCGCAGGGATCCGGCACCTGCTCGACTCCCGGGCCCCGTATGGAACCTACAACCTCAGCAACAGCGGCGGCAATCAGAGCTGGGCAGATGTTGCTGCGGACGTCTACCGGCTGTGCGGAGCGGACCCGCGCCTGGTGCGCCCGATCAGCACAGCCGAGTACAACAAACCGGAGATGGCACCGCGGCCGGCCAACAGCGTCCTGGACCTCGGCAAAATTTCGGCAGTGGGCTTCGCTCCCCCGGACGCCTCACAGCGGCTGGCCGATTATCTCCAACACACGACTCGGCAAAGGCCCTCCTGAACGCGGCCCGCACCAGGAGCAATTGACGACGGCGGGTTACGGATTCGCGAAGCTGGTGCCATCCTTTGAGGTACTCATCATTGGGTTGCGGAAGAAGATGACGCTATGCGGGTTCGCTACTTCACCACGATGGCCTTGACGTTTGGCCTGCTGTTCTGGGCGAGCACGATACCTGGCACCGTAACCAGGACAGCTGCCCTTCCGCAGCCGGACCCCACGACAGCCCCCGTGGAAGCAGCGGACGCGCTCCACGAGCTGCCAAGGATTCCGTGGGAAGGCGGACCGGCGTACTGGAACCAGTTTGCCAAGGCAACCGCAGCCGGCTGGAGCGATCCGACCTTCTTTCCCATCGCGATCTGGTACGGGTCCCCTGGAAGCGATGCGCAACTGGCCTACGACAAATCGCTGGGCATCAACACTTACGTCCAAGGGAACCCGGACGCGTCCAGTGCGGCCATCTCCGCGCATGGCATGTTCACCCTTTTCGCGACCAAGGACGCACCGGCCGGCTGGGACCGGCAGGTGGGGAGCGTCCTGGACGACGAAGTGGACGGCAGGTATGACCCCGTAGCCGGGCTCGCCCACATGAAGCAGTTGGCAGCCCAGCATGATCCCGCAGCCACGGGCAGGTTCACCTACGCGAACTGGACCTCGGGGATCATCACCTATGACGTGCCCATGCAGTTGTCGATGGACTATTTCAGCACTGCGAACGTGAACTCCGTGGACCAGTACTTCTACGCCGTCCCCCAATGCGATTGGGGCGACGGGACGCTCAGGTGGCGGACGCCCAAGGAACAGAATCCCATCGCCCCAGTGAACTGCCGCACGGCCTCGAGCTACGGCAAAATCATGCAGCTCGAGCAGGAAATCAATGCCGCGCGGGGCGTACAGGCACCACTATGGGCTCTGCCCACTGTGATCAGCACCGGCGGTTCCACAGGCGGTTACAAGCAGTTGGGCCCCGAGCAAGTCCAAGCCCAGGTGTGGGCGTCGATCATCCATGAGGCCCGGGGCATCGTGTGGTTCAGCCAGTCCCCGGACCAGCAAAACGTCAACGATTGCATCAGCGGTGACGCTTTCCAGGACGCCCGGATACACAGCGCTGCCTGCTTGAAGGACCAAGTGGCTGCAGCGGGGGTCGTGAATCACGCCATCACTTCATTGGCGCCTGTCATCAACACCCAGTCCTACGTTTGGGATTTTGGCGAAGGGACCGACACGATGCTCAAAGCCAAGGACGGAAGTGCCTATATTTTCGCGATGACGGACGACGGGCTCACCGGAAGCAGGACCTTCACGCTCCCGGGCGGGATCACCGGGTCCACCGTGGAGGTGTTGGGCGAGAACCGGTCGATTCACATCCAGGGCGGGAAATTCACGGATGCTTTCCCGAACGAATACACGCACCATGTCTACCGCATCGCGCTTTAAGGCGCGTACTGTCCCGGCAAAGGCCGCCCAGGGCTCTGGCGGACTCCGGAAAATCGTCCTAAAGTAGCCCTACGGCAGCCTCTGGCAGGAGGCCGGGAGACAACTCAAGTGAACATGTCGATGTGGCGGCGTTTGTCCGCCATCCACGATCCTGGCAGTGCAGCAGCCACGGATCGTGGGCTACATGGTTATGCCTTGAGCTTGACCCGAGCCTGGAGCCAAGAATGCTGCTACCCAAAGTCCTGCCCACCCGAAATGCCCTCCACGGTGCAGTCCGCCACCGCCCCCTGACAAGCGGGCTCAGTGGCCGCAGCCTCCTGCTTCAGAGGCCGATGGACGACGGCGGGACGCCCGCCGCCACGTCCCCGGAGCGCTGGGTCAATCTTGGCGGCGTCCCCGTAAAGCTCATGGAGTTCGACCCGGCAATTCAGGAGATCCTGGGCAGGGCAGGCGCTACAGGCGCACCGCCCCTGGGAGTGTGCTCAGCCAATTTGGACCACATACGTCATTTCGGCTCCGGGAGCCGGTGGGAGGAGACCCTGGAACGGTCCCGGTCCCTGGAGTGGTTGACGCTTATCGACGGCGCCCCGCTGGCTACTGAGGCCCGGCGCCTCACCGCACGGACATGGCCGAGGCTGGCGGGCAGCGATCTCGTGGGCCCGTTGTTGGATGAGGCAGAACGAAGGGGCCTCAGTATCGGGTTCCTTGGCGGGTCGGTTCAGACCCAGGAACGGATACGGGCCAGATTCGAGGTGGAACGGCCAAAGCTTGCGGTCACTGGATGGTGGGCACCGCCACGGACCACTCTTGGCGATGACTACGCTTCCCGGGAGCTGGCAGCAATGATCGCGTTGACAGCCCCCGACATCCTGATCGTCGGCTTGGGAAAACCCCGGCAGGAACTTTGGATATCAGAGTACGGAGCCCTGACCGGAGCCAAGGTACTGCTGGCTTTCGGAGCGGTGGTGGATTTTCTGGCAGGCCACATCCGGCGGGCCCCTTCATGGGTGAGTTCCAACAGCCTTGAGTGGGCTTGGCGGCTTGCGTTGGAACCACGCCGCCTTGCCCGGCGGTACCTCGTGGAAGGCCCGGAAGCCTACGTCCGGTTGCGCAGGGACAGCGGCTTATCCCTGTCGTCCAACAGGTCCTTGCCATCCAGGGATGTCCCGGAGCGTGCGCCCAGCCGCGCTCCGGGGTCTTTCCTCCCTGCCAGGGCTGCAGCCGATGTCGCCGTCGTCGTCGTCACTTACAACAACGAGGACGATATCGGGCCCTTGGTCCGTGGCCTGCGGAAGGAGGCCTTGGGCCAGTCGATCAAGGTGGTGGTGGCCGACAACTCCCCCAACGACCACACGCTTGAGGCGCTGGCACAATTTCCCGACGTCATTGCCATAAAAACCGGAGGAAACCTCGGATACGCCGGGGGCATCAACGCCGCACTTTCAGAAGCCGGAGAAGCGGCCACCTACCTCATCCTCAATCCGGATCTCCGGATTGAGGAGGGTGCCATCAGTGCAATGCGGAGACGCATGGTACGGTCCGGCGCCGGGATGGTGGTGCCTGTCCTGCTGGACGACGACGGGAGCGTCTACCCTTCGCTGCGCCGTGAGCCGGGAATCCTGCGAGCGCTGGGTGACGCCGCGCTGGGCAGCCATGTGAGGAAACGCCCGGGGTGGTTGTCCGAGATGGACTTTGATGAAGAGAGCTATTTGCACGGGCATCGGGTTGAGTGGGCAACGGGTGCGGCGCTTTTGCTGGATGCCGGTGCGGCTAAGGCCGTGGGAGCCTGGGATGAACGGTTTTTCCTGTATTCGGAAGAGACGGACTACTGCCACCGTATGCGGGAGGCGGGGTATTCCATCTGGTTTGAGCCTTCCGCGCGGATGTGGCATCAACGCGGTGGGTCCGGGGCTTCGCCGCAGTTGACTGCCTTGATGTCTGTGAACAGGGTCCGTTATGCGGAGAAGTATCTTGGGCCGGGTCGGGTCATGGCGTTTCGCGGTGCCGTTCTCGCCGCTGAGGTGGCCCGGTTGGGAAAGCCGGGTCATCTGGAAGCTGCCTGGGCAGTGGCCAGCCGACGGCGTTGGGATCGCCTGCCGCATGCCGTACGCAATGTTGGCGGGGTCCTCTGATGGTGGGGGCGTTCCCCTCGGGCGCTGTGATTATCCCCGCCCATAATGAGGCTGCCGTCATCGGGCGTACCCTTGGGTCGCTGCGGGAGGTCATTGGGTGGGGCACGGTGGATGTTGTGGTGGCCTGCAACGGCTGTAGCGATGGGACGGAGGCGATCGCGTCCCAGTGGCAGGGGGTTTCGGTACTTCAGGTGCCGGAGGCGTCAAAGACGGCTGCGCTCAATGCCGGCGACCAATGCACCCGGTTGTGGCCCCGCCTCTATCTGGACGCGGACATTGAGGTCAGCGCCACGGCCCTTGCTGAGGTATTTGCATCGTTGCAGGATGGGACCTTGTTGGCTGCCCGGCCAGCCTTCCGATACGACACACAGGGCGCTTCTGCGCCTGTCCGGGCCTACTACCGTGCCCGCAGCAGGATCCCGGGCAATGCGCAGGGTCTGTGGGGTGCTGGTGCCTATGCCCTGAGTCACTCAGGGCATCTCCGTATGGGGGTCTTTCCTGCGCTCACGGGTGATGACTATTTCGTGGACAGGCTCTTTGATGAGCAGGAGAAGGCGGTTCTTGCTACGGAGCCGGTGGTCGTCCGGACGCCCAGGACCTCTGGCGCCTTGTTGGCTGTCCTGCGGCGAACGTATCGGGGAAATGCCGAGCAGGATGTGGTGACTGGTGGGGCGTCCTTGTCACGGACCGTGCGGCAGTTGCTTGCCTCGGTGCGTGGGCCGCGGACGGCTTTCGATGCGGCCGTCTATGCGGTGTTCGCGGTGGCGGGTCGTCGTCGTGCCGGGGTCTCCGGCATCTCTGCTCCTGTGTGGGAGCGGGATGAGAGCCGCCGATAGACGGTTGCCCTGCCTTGATCCTGTCCCAGCTGTCCCCGGTCCCAGCTGTCCCCTGTCTCAGCTGTCCCCCGAGGTTGCGGCTTTCTCCTGGATCTGTGCCTCCGTCGCTTCCCTGCGCGATATGCGCCATAGAGCCCCGGTGATGCCCAGCATAAGGAACAGGAGGCTGGCTGCCATGGGGAAGGCGAAGGCGTCGAAGAATCCGAAGGCCAATGCGGCTGCGGCGACGCTTGCAAGGACTGACTGGCTCATTTGGCGCAGTTCGTTGTCCCTGGCCGACTTCCTGGCCTGCCAGGCGCAGAGGATGCCGGCAAAGACCAGCAGCAGGAAGGCGATCAGGCCTGCTATGCCGAGTTCGACCAGGAGCCCCAGGTATTGGTTGTCAACGATGACGTACGCGGGGAGGAAGGTGCCGAAGCCACGGCCCAACAGCAAGTTCTGGCTCGCCATTCCGAAGGCGGTGGAGTAGCCGTTGGTTCTTGAACTGATGCTGGGGTCGTCGGTCCCTATGGTGAAAAGGCCCAAGAGTGTTCCGATCATGCCTGGCGTCACTACGTAGATCACTGCCACCAGGAGGGCTGAAACCATCACGGCCTTCCGCCGGAGCTGTTTGGGCCATACCGGCAGGAGGATGAGGAAAGCCAATGCCATGCAGATCAGTGCGGCCCGGGAGACGGAGAGCATGGCAGCTACGGATATCAGGCCAACGGGGAGCCACCACAGCAGCCGGCGCTTGGTGGTGTCGTTGAGGGCGAGGGTGATGGCTATCGGCAGCGAGGTGGAGAGGACTACCCCGTATTCAAGGGGATGCAACGACATGCCGGCCGCGCGGACAAAGCCTCCCCGGGAATCGATGTTTGCCAGCTCCGAGCTGACGCTGAGGCCCGGTATCCTGATCCATTCGATGAGGGACGAGCCGGTGGCGAACTGGAGCAGGCCCAGTAATGCTGTCAGTCCCCCGGCCAGGGCGATCCTGCGGAGCAGCGTCCTGACGCTTTCGCGGGTTGTCAGGCCGTCAGTTGCTATGAGCAGGATCCCGGCCCATCCTGCGAGCCGTAGGAGGCCCGCGTCTGCGGGGCTGGCTTCGCTTTCCGGCAATCCCCTGACCATGGCGTAGGCGTAACTGGATGCTGCGACGAGGAGGAAGGCTGCCAGTGCCACCCGCAAGGGATGCCACCGCCTGATTGATGGTGTCGTGCGGCGCAGCTGGTGCAGGATCCACCATGCGAGGGCCAGGAGGGCGAAGAGCGTGCTTGGCCGGCCGATGGACCCCAGGGACGCTATCACCATGTTTGACGGCAGGGCACATGTGAGCACCAGGTAGATGGTGAGGAACAGGGGCGCATCGGACTTCCGGGCCACCCCCTGAATGCCGTCTCGATGTAGTAACCCGTTAGCCCGGTACACGGGAGGTCACCTTTGCGTGCGGGATGTCGGGACGTTGGACGCTTGAGCCGCCCTTGTGCAGGGTCCTGCGGCGACGGGGCCGTGAATCAACAATGACTGCGGCCAGGATGGAAAGTGTGGCGGCTAGGCCAACCCAGAATACTGCGCCTTTGACGCGGTTGAGTTGGGTGCCTCCGCCGAACACGATCTCAGGGCTGGACGGCGACGTGAGGGTGGTGATGAGGGCTTGCTGGACACCTGCCTCCTGCTGGAGCGCCAGGGAAGCGTCATTGATGCCGTCGACAACGTTTTGGAGCACGTCCTTCACCTTTTGTGCGCTGGAGTCGACCACCTGCACGGATAGGACCGGCCATCGGAAGCTCTTGGCCCATTGGCCGCCGCTGTTGAGCAGGGTCACTGAGTAGCCGTGCCGGACCCCGGCACCATAAAGGGTTCCGCTGGAGAGCGTGAGATCCACTGATGCTGAGTCGTAGTTGACACGTCGCTCCACCATGGCCGCGAAGTCCACCAGCGACGCGTAGTCGTCACCGGGTATCCAGTAGGCCGGTTCTCGGTCCGGAGCGACGAACGTAACTTCCGCCTTGGTCCAGTAGACAGGCTCAGCGGACCGGACCGCGCCCAGGGACGCCAGTCCGATGGCTATCCCGATGGCCACGATGTACCAGCGCCTGCCCAGGATACGGAGAAGGATGGCTGCGGTCATGGTTATCCCGGCCTGTAGGAACTGGGTACGACACTGGCAGTTTCACCCGCGAGGTGTGCCGGTTCGTCCGTTGTGGGCCGGTTGCTTGAAAACCGTTCCGTCGAGGAAGGTTTCCTTTGCCTGGTAGCCGGCGGCGTGGGCGGTTTGGATCCGGCGGGCTTGTCGGTGGGTTCTGTGCTCTTGCGGTGTTTCCGGGACAGGAGCAACCCGTCGATGAGTACGGTAAGCATGATGCTGAACGCCACGCCGCCGGCAGCGGTGACCAGGAGCAGTTGCGTCCGGGCTTTGACCTCGGGAACTGCTTTGCTGTCCTCAAGCAGTTTCATCGTGGAAATGCGGGAAGTTGTTGGCACGTTGAGGACGTCCTGCAGCTCGGTCAGGGCCACGGGTGCCTGGTTCATCACAGTATCCAGGATCTTGAGGGCCTGGCCGGAGTCGGGTGAGGAGGCTGTGATGAGGAGGATGGCCCCGCTTGTTCCTTTGTCGGCTTCAGCTGTGAAGGTGCTGGCCCCGCTTTGTTCACGGATGGTCTCCTTGAACTCCTCGGAGGACATCTTGCGGGTGAGGATATCCAGGGCCTCGCTCATGCCGCCCAGCCCCAGATATGGATTACCGGCTTCTCCGACGCTTTTGGTGGAGGGCAGGAGGACCAGGCTCGCCTGGGCTTTGTAGTTGTCGGGCGCGTTCTGCTGGAGGAAGAAGCAGGCGCCTGCGGTCACGGCAAGACCCAACACGACGATGAACCATCGGCGTATCAGGCTTTTCAGTATCTTTTGTACCTGCATGTCCTGCTCTTACCTTTCGTTGAGTGTCTTTGGGTTTGGACCAGTCGTACGGCTCAGGTCCTGGACACTGTGCTTCTCCGGTTGGCAAGCAGCGTCTTGACGCGATCGATGCCCTGGGTTCCAAGCAGCGCGATGGTCACGGCCTTGGCAGCCTTCCGGGCGAGCTCCCGTAACGCCCGGAGGGGAGACTCAAAGACCCGATCCACGATGATGGAACTTGCAGTGGGGATGGGAGCATCCGCCAAAAGGGCCGGGAAAAGTGCCCTGTAAGGCTTGGGGGAAACGCGCCGGCCGCGGATTCTGTTGCTGACATTGTGATCGTGGACCAGCTGCAACCACCCAGGTGCACCGCGCAGCGATGTGACCTTCATGGATTGGCCCAGCCGGTTGTGCCATGCAGCCCAGCACGTCACAGGAGCGGACCAGGGGGCGCTGACGGAGCAAAACGCGTTATGGGGGTCGTTCCTTAGGAAAACAGAACCCTTTCCCATCACCAGGCCGGATACGAGGTAGATCGCTGAGTTTCCAGCATCGTGGGCCGCTTTTTGCACCCGGTCCACGAAATCGATGGCCAACCCGTCATCGTTGTCCAGGTTGGTGGTGAGCAGTGTGCCACGTCCGCCCCCTGTGACTGTCCTGATGTCCTCAAGCAGTTCGGACGGGCTGACTTCTGTCCTGAACAGGGGCACGAAGGTCCCTTCACGGTTCAGCCCAAGCACACGGTCCAGCAGCCAGGCCGGACTCTCCGGATCAAAGTAGATGATCCACCGGAAGTCCCGGTTGGTCTGTGCCTTCACGGAGGGTAGACAGTAGCGCTCGAACAAAGCAATCCGGTCCCTCAGCCAGCCTTCCTGGGCCCGGACCAGGCTCTCAAAGCCCCGGGAAGGAAGATTGAACCTAGTGAGCAACACGTGGTCAATACCCGACGGCGGGTTCCCCGGCTTATCAACGTTCATGGCTTGCTCCTCGAACGGATTGAACTGTGGTGCGCAACTTGGTGTTGCGCCCGCCTCCCGGTTGCCGGCACAGATCCCTGATACTGGCGGCCCGTACGTCCCAGGAGTTCGCCTCCGCGACGCGCCGCATCTCTTCACGTTGCTCCCGGTCCGGAGGCTCCTGCAGGGCAGCCCTGACCAGATCCACGAATGCCGCACGGCTGCTTGCCACAGCTAAAGCGCTGCACTGCAGCGATCGAACGGAAGGCAGGTCCGTGGCGACCACGGGCAAGCCCGACGACAGGTATTCCAACGTTTTCAGGGGGAAGCTGGATCTATTGAATTCCGTGTCGGCATAAGGGGTGATCCCGACGGCTGCGGTCTGAAGCAACCGCCGTACGTCATCAGGGGCCAGAGGTCCACGCCAATCCACGTTGCTTCGCTCCAGAAAGGCGTCCAGCCTCTGCCTGGTTACGGGGTTGGACTCAGTCCGCGGACCAATGACCAGAAGGCTGAGCCCGGCGTCGGCCAACGACTCCAGCACGTCAAGGTCCAATCGTTCGTTGAGTTGTCCCACCAGGACCGCGACCGGCCTCCGGTTCTCGTCTGTGGATGGGCCGGCCGGTGGACGGCACCCATTGGGAAGAACCTGCACGGGCCGTCCCGAGAAATGGGACATCTTGGCGGCCAGGCCTGCTGAGACAGCGGTGATGACATCGGCCGTCCCGATGTTGCGTTCCAGGGAGCGCCTCAGATAGCCGGAGGGAAATCCGATCAATTCAGCTGCGGCCAGCCAGTCATCCGTCAGATGCAGCAGCCGCACGCCGCTGCCACGGTCAGGGAACGCTACAACCGGGGAGGCATTGACGACCGCCGACACTGGACCGCCTGCGGTCTTCATGGCGTTGTCCATGCAGTGACGTGCAATGGCTTCGGTCAGGGGACGGCCAAGCGTGCTGCTGAAGAACGGCGGAGCAGGAAGCCGCAAGCGCGACAAGTGCGGTGTCATGGTCTCCGGGATCCCGCGAAGACTCCTCACCGTGTGGTTCCGGACATCTGCGAACCGGAAGACAGGGGCAGGTTGGTCAACCCAGAGGACCGGGCCTGTCTCTGCCAAGGACTCAGCCAGCAGCCGATCAGTTCCGGGCAGGCCATCCCATTGGCCACCGGAGATGTACATGATCGTGTCCATCACGCCTCCCCTGAGACGAGTTGCCCGGCCGCGGCAGCACGGACGGCGACAGGACGGGCGTTGAAGTCTTCTGCGGGCTGGTGGCCACGGAGGCGCTGATAACGTCGGCGAACCACATAGGAGGAGTACTGCACCCCGGCGATGGTTTCAGCCCACAAACGGGACCGCGTCGCGGGAGCACCGGCCAGGAAGCGCTGGTACAACTCGGTTTGGTGTTGCGCCGCGGAAGTGAGTGAAAACCTCTCTTCCACCACCGATCGGCCGAAAGAGCCTAATGACTTCCTCAGCAGCTCGTCCGTGTGGAGAGCCCTCAAGATGGTTACCAGCGCGTCGGTCCCGGTACCGGTCGAACCCGGACCGGAACCATACCAGCCCTGCCAAAGGAACACCGGCAGGGACTCTGGAGTGAGAAGTTCCCAGAAGCCTCCTTCGCCCTGGACAACGAGCGGTTTGGCGAACGATAGCCCCCGGAGGGCGGAGCCACCCATGCCCAGGACGACGTCGGCAGCAGCGTAGGCCGGCCTGGGGTCAGCAAGTTCACCGGTGAGAATAACCGTGTTTTCCCCTGTCGCCGCGTTGACGCGTTCGGCCTGGGCTCTGACCACGGACTCCGCCGGGCCTGAACCTGTGATCAGCAGATGCACCGGGAGATCCCGGGCGAGTTGTCCCGCGGCATCAATCGCCGACAGGATGCCTTCAAGCTTGAGTTCCTTGGCCAAGCGGGAGACGCAAACCATCGTGAAAAAGTCGCCATGCAGTCCCCACCGTGCGCGAAACCCTTCCAGGTCCGCGTCATCGACCACGCGGTTGGCCATGATGTCCACGGGCGGTTCCAGCAAATGGACACGGTGGCGTCCGGAGGACAGCTCGCCCTGCCGGATCTGTTCAGTGCCCACCATCAGCGGCATGGACCTGGGGATGAACGGAGCCACTGCCATGGACATCACCGTGGCCACCGCGGTGGTGTCCGGCACCAGCCTGGAGGCCGCCAGGCACTCCAGCGCCGGGGGCCATTCGTAGCCGTGAACGACGTCGATCCGGCGCTCGCGGACGGTGCGCACCAAAGTTCTGATGACCGATGGGGAAGGTCGCTTCCCTGGTGCAGGCGCGGGGACAAACTCCAACCCAAGCTCTGCTCCCCTTTCGACGAGGGGCCCGGGCTGTCCAAAGAGAATGACCTCATGGCCCAGTTGCCTGATTGCGGCACCGAGTTCGATGGCGTTCAATTGGCTGCCGCCCATGCGCAGATCGTGCGGGTAGATCAGGATCCTCATGTCGCGGCCACCTCCCGTCCACGCCCCCACATCCGGACGTCCCGCAGGTCCTGCCGTCGAAGCCCCATGATTGCCGCCATCGCGACGACTCCCAGTCCCGTGGAAACGAGGACAGCGACCACAGGGGAATCCAGGAACCGGGTGATTGCGTAGCAGCCGGCTGCGGTCAGTGCTGCCATGACCGTGGGAAGTCCCAAGCGTTTTCCCACGGCCAGGAGCGGCACACCTGCCTTCCGGAGAGCCCGGAGATACAGCGGCGAGGTCACCAGCAGGGCCACCAGCACAGGAGCCGCTGCCAGCCCAGGCATCCCTGCGAGCGCACCGCCTGCCAGCAGCGCCGGAACGAGCGCGATCAGAGCCACGAGCTGCACATTCAAGATGGACAGGGACGAACCCAGGACCACGAGGTAGTCGTACAGCAGCTCATGGAGGCTCCGGAGGACCGTGAGGGGCGCCAACCACATCAGCGCCATGCCCGCCGGGGCCCAGGCTTCACCGTAGACGACTTTGACAAGGGGAAGGGCGCACCCCACCATCACCGCCGAGACGGGCAACACCATGGCCGACACTGCTCCGATCATCGCCAGCAAGGCCGCCCTCATGTCATCCGGCCGGTCCTGGAGCCTGGCGAAGGTCGGCGGCGCCACGCTTCGCAGGGGTTGGGACAACAAACTCGAGGGCCACCCGGCCATGTTGAAGGCCATGACATAGAAGCCGAGGACCACCGGGCCAAACAGCCGCCCAGCGATGAGTTGGTCGACGTAACCCACGGCAAAGACCACAGCGCTCGCACCTGCCAGGGGAAGTCCGAAAGCCAGGAGCTGTTTCGCGGACAGCGGTGAGAATCCGAACCGGTACGGCAGGGGTGAGTAAACAAGGAACAGGACGGCCGCTACGAGGCTGGCCAGGACCCGGCCCACTGCCAGGCTCATGGCTCCCATTCCGGCGATCACCAGGATCAACGAAACGCCCGCCCCGAGCCACACATTGACTTGGTCGATGACCATCCGTTGTCCCTGGCGGAAGTTGCGCTGCAACAGGGCCGCGGGCGTGGCCACCAGCCCGTTGAGCACGATGCAGAAGGCCAAGGCCCTGACCACGTCCGTTGCTGCTTCGTTTCCCATGGCCGCTGTGAAGAGGGGTGCAACCGCGTACGAGAGCCCGAACAACAGGACACTGCAGACTACGGAGATGGTGGTGACGGTGGCGGCTATTTCCTTGGGGTCCCCCGGCCAGCGTACGATCGCCAGGCTGACGCCCAATTCGTTGAAGCTCAGGACGGCGACGAGTGCAATGAACGCCACTGCGTAGGTCCCGAATTCCTCAGGCCCCAGCAGCCGCGCCAACGCTATACCGATTCCAATGGTCCCCAGCTTGGTGATGAAGGCGTTGACGACGCTGATCACGAACGCCCTTGTGGGGGTTGGTCCCTTCCGCTGGGTAACCGGGCTCTTGAGCGTCACTGGGCCCCCTCCAGCGCAGGCGTATTGCCGCGCCTGATCACCCGGGCCGGGACACCGGCCCAGGTCTCGTCGTCGGGAACATCGTTCAGGACGGCCGCTCCCATGCCAATGGTCGCTTTGGCCCCGATGGACCGGCCCTCCCGGACACTGGCGTTCATGCCGATGTAGGCCGCCCGGCCGACCCGAACATTGCCGCCCAGGGAAACGCCTGATGCGAATGTGGCGAAGTCACTGATGACGTCGTCGTGGGTGAAGGTGACCCCGGGCATGGCGACAACGTGATTGCCGATGGTCACTGACGCCGTCATGCTGACGTGGGCCAGGATGATGCTCCCCCGGCCGATCACGCACCCCTCCGGAACGTTGACTGAGGGATCTATGGCTGTGGCGTAGCGTTCTTCGTCAAGCCCGAGGCTTCGTAGCCGCATCACCACACCCTCGCGGCCGCTTCCTGATCCGATGCAGACCAGCAGCAACGCGTGGGGGAACTTCAGGGCGTCACGGATGGGCCCAAGGACGTGTGCGCCGTCGACCACCCGGCCGGTCTTGTCCTCGTCGTCGTCGAGGATTCCGATGACGTCGAACGGGCCGCTGCTGCGGACCATGGCCAGTACCTCACGGGCAAGGCCGCTGGCAGCGATGAGGAGAAGTTCGCTCATTATGGGTGCCTCGATGCCCGCAGGACCGAGTCGATGACCCGGACCTGGTCGTGGAGGGCGAGCTGGTGGTACAGCGGCAGGATGAGCGTGTGGTCAGTCAGCCAGTTCGTGACCTCAAGGGACGCCCCGCCGGTGTCCTTGCCCGCGTAGGCGGGTTGGCGGTGGGCTGCCATGATGCCCCGCCGGGCTGAAATGCCGTCCTGTGCAAGGTGGCCCATCAGTCCGTCCCTCCCGAGGGGAAACGTCGGCCCGATTTCCAGCCAGCAGGATTGGAAGTTGCCGGTCCCGTAGTCGGGGTCGCCGACCAGGCGGAGGCCTTCGACGCCGGCAAACGCGTTCGCGTAGTTTGCGGCCAGTTCACGACGCCGTTGGACGGCTTCCCGGAGGCGGCCCAGTTGGACGAGTCCGACGGCGGCCTGAAGGTCGGTCATGCGGTAGTTGAACCCGACTTCGAGGTACTCTTCGGCCGGTGCGAGGATGCTGGCGTGCCGGTCCGAGGCCGAAACGCTCATGGCATGTTCCCGGAGGCGTCGTGCCCTGTCCGCGAAGTCCTGCCGTGGAGTTGAGAGCATGCCGCCCTCTCCCGTCGTGAGGATCTTGCGCGGGTGGAATGACCAGGCTGCCACCTCCGCCCCGGCACCGACAGGGCGGCCGTGGTAGCGGGAGCCAATGGCGCAGGCTGCGTCTTCCACCACGATGATCCCGCGGGGCTCACACAAGGCCCTGATGGGATCCAGGTCAACGGGCACCCCGCCTTGGTCCACGGCGATGACTGCCTTGGTTTCCTGAGTCAGGGCTCTTTCCACGGTCTCGGCTGTCACGCACCCTGTCTGGAGGTCGACGTCGGCGAACACAGGGCGTGCTCCCATGTACGTAGCCGCGTTCGCTGTGGCAATGAAGGAAAATGACGGGACAACGACGTCATCACCCGGTCCAACGCCGGCGACCGCGAGTGCCAGGTGCAGGGCTGAAGTGCAGCTGGAGGTAGCCACTGCGTGACCTGCCAATTGCTCCGCCGCGAAGGCTTCTTCGAACTGGCGGACCTTGGGTCCTTGGGCCACCCACCCGGAGGCAATCACTTCGGCCACTGCTTGGGCTTCCTCTTCGCCAAGCCAGGGTTTCATGACGTCGATACGGGCCAGGCGCGTCTCGGAGATGGTCATCGCGCACCTGCTGCGGGGACGGCGGGGTGGGCCACCAGGCGGGCCGCTGCTATTTCCGCACGGAGCGGACGCCACCATGAGACCAAAGTACGCAGACCGTCCTCCAGTCCAATGGCTGCTTCGAAACCCAGGTCTTTACGTGCTGCGGTGGTGTCCGCCAGGCGCCGGGCCACGCCGTTGACGGCACGCTCCGGACCGTGCTCGAGATGCAGGCTTGAACCCATGACATTCAGGAGGGTCTGCGCCAGCTCAGCCAGGCTGGTTTCGGTTCCGCTGGCGACGTTGTAGACGCCTTCATGCACATCGCTGACAGCTGCCAGGATGTTGGCCCGGGCGACGTCGTCGGTGTGGACGAAGTCCATGGTTTGGTCACCGCTGCCGAAGATCATGGGTGGCTGGCCGTCGTCGATCCGTTCCATCCAGCGCACGAGGACTTCGGTGTAGAGCCCATGGACGTCCATGCGGGGTCCGTAGACGTTGAAGTAGCGCAGCAGGACGTAGTCCAGGCCGGACATGGCCCGGAAGCTCCTGGCCATCCCTTCGTTGAAGGACTTTGCCGCGCCGTAGAAGGTTTCGTTGTTGTGGTGGTGATGGTTTTCCCTGGTGGGAAACTGTTCAGCCATCCCGTACACGGACGCGCTTGACGCGGAGACGAGTTTGCCTACTTTGTGGTCCACGGCTGCTTCGTAGACGTTGAAAGTGCCGTCCACCAGAACTTCGAGTGCCAGGCGTGGTTCTTCTGCGCACTGGGTGATGCGGATGGCGGCCTGGTGGAACACGAGGTCTTTGCCGCGGGTGAGGTCGTTGACGAGGTCACGGTCCCGCAGGTCGCCTTCGACCAGGGAGACGCGCTCGCTGCCCAAGGCCTGGTCCAGGTTCGCGCGTCTGCCGCGCACCAGGTTGTCCAAAACGTCGACGTGGGCCGCGCCGGCGTCGAGCAGTTGGTCCACCACGGTGGAGCCGATGGTTCCGGCGCCTCCGGTGACCAGCACGTTGGCGCCCAAGAGCTCTTTCATCGCACAACCTGGAGATTCGTCTCATTGCCGGCCACGATGGTGGACCGTCCATCCGTGCCGAGGCTTTGCGTCACGGCCTCCAGGACGGACAAGACCCTGAGCCCGGATTCGCCGCTGGTGCGGGGCATCGTGTGGTTCCGGATGGAGGTAGCGAGTTCAGCCACCACTTGTCCCAGGGGTTCGCGCTCCTGGAGGGCCGGTGACCACGTGTCGCCAAGACGGTACGAGATGGCCGAAGCTTTCTTGTCTGCAGCCGATCGGGGTTGTTGCTCCAGGCTGACGCCGCGGTCGTATACGCTGAGCCGTTGCTGCGGATTCAAGTCATCCCAGACGAGGGTCCTCTTTGACCCTCCGATGATCATCTGCCGGATTTTGGTGGGGCTGAGCCAGTTGACGTGGATGTGGACCATGGCGTCATTGGGCAGTCCGAAGGTCAAGTGCCCGACGCAGTCGCGGCCGGTACCGAGGGGATCCGCGCCGTGGGCCGAAATTTCGGTGGGGTGCAGGCCGCCCGGCAGGACAAAGTCGAGGATGGAGAGGTCGTGGGGCGCCAAGTCCCAGAACACGTTGACATCGGGTTGGACGAGCCCGAGGTTGATCCGGACCGAGTCAACATAGAGGATGTCGCCCAAGGCGCCGCTGGCCACCAGTTCCTGGATTTTGAGGACCGCCGGGGTAAAGCAGTAAGTGTGGTCGGCCATCAGCACCAGTCCCCTGGCTTTGGCTTCGTCCACCATTTCCAGTCCCTTGGCGCGGCTGTCAGCCAGCGGTTTCTCCACCAGGACGTGCTTGCCCGCACGCAGGGCCGTCATCACTACGCCGTGGTGCGTGTGCGCCGGGGTTGCGACGGCCACGGCGTCCAGGTTGTAGTCGTCCAGCAGTTCGTCCAAAGACTCGACGACGGCCACCCCACCCACCGCTTCGGCGAGCTTCATGCCGCGCTCAACGTCCAGGTCGCAGATCGCTACGAGATCCCAGTCCGGGCTGGCTTTGAGGTTCCGTGCGAGGTTGGGACCCCAATAACCGGCGCCGACCACCGCAATGCGCAGCTTGGGCCGGTGACCGTTGCCGTTGAGTTGTCCAGATGGAATAGTTCGTATGCTCATTTCCCACTCGGATTCTGTATAGGTAGCAGGTTTCTTGTTGCCTTGCCTTGCGGGCGGTGGCTAATAGGCACCCGATGGCCGGATCATGGCCCGGAAAGTGCGCCACATGATCATCAAGTCCCCGGCGATGGACCAGTTCTCCACGTAGTAGAGATCGAGCCGGACAGCCTCATCCCAGGGGAGGTCGGACCGTCCGTTGATTTGCCAGAGCCCGGTGATGCCGGGCTTGATCAGGAGCCGGCGATGGGTGTGGCGTTCATAGCCATTGACTTCCCGCGCCAGCGGTGGCCGTGGACCGACCAGGCTCATGTCGCCTGCAAGGACGTTCCAAAACTGCGGCAGTTCGTCCAAGGAGTACTTGCGCATCCACCGGCCACAGGTCGTGACGCGTGGGTCACCGCGGATTTTGAAAAGTACGCCTGCTCCTTCGTCCTGGTTGTCCAGTTCCTCCAGGCGCGCTTCGGCGTCAACCACCATGGAACGGAATTTGAGCATCTGGAACGTGGTGCCTTGCTTTCCTATGCGTTGCTGGCGGAAGAGCACAGGACCGGGACTGTCTGCTTTGACGATCATGGCAAGGGCCAACAGGACCGGCGAGAGGACAACCAGTGCCAGGGAAGAAACGGCGATATCCATCAATCGCTTGAGGGTGTGCTTGCCTCCGGAGTAGTGCGGAATGTCCACGTGCATCAGTGGCAGGCCTTCCACTGGCCGCCAGTGGATCCGGGGGCCGGCCACATTGGTCAGCGTTGCGGCCAGGACGAGTTCGGCGGCGTCTTCTTCCAAGCGCCAGCCGAGTTCCTGGATGAATTGGTTTCCGCCGGGCAAGGGTCCGGCGACGATGACGGCATTCGCTCCGGTTTGGCGGACCGTGTGCGCTATCCCGTAGATGGATGACAGAACGGGGACACGGACCTGGTCTACGACCAGCACCGCCCCTCGCCTGGCCCCCGGGAGGCATGCGCCGAGGATGTCGTAGGGGGCACCTGACTTCCGGTTGATCTGCTTGATCACGTACCGGACGTCCTGTGGTTCTCCCACCACGATGGCGCGGGTCAGGCAGCGCCCCCGTGATTTTTCGCGGGTCAGCCACCTACGGAAGCCCCATCTGCTGCCTGTCAGCGCCACGATGCCCAGTGGCAGGGAGACAAGAACGTAGGAGCTTACCGATTCAACACGGAAAACCACTGCGACGATTGCCAGGAAGCCGAACACCCTGAAGCTCGCTGAGAGCACGCGTTTGTATTCTTCCGGTCCAACTCCCAGTACTTTCGGATCCCTGGTCCGGTAGACCTCCAGGGCGGCGAGCCAGATGATGCCCAGGATCACCACCAGGGTCAGTTGGCGCGGGAACCCGGAAGTTCCGTCTGTGAAGGGCAGTCCCCCGGTATTGAGTGCATAGCCGGCTGAGACGGCGGCTGAGACCAGTATGGTGTCGGAGACTGTCAGGGAGGTGGTCAGGAAGCGCGTCCAGCCCAGCCGGTTCCGGTGCGGGGGCTTGACGCGTGAGTGGCGGTGGGTGACTGGCGGCACGAGGTCCAGGGTGACATCCGGCCTGGGCGCCGCCAGTCCCGCCTTTTCAGTCCGTTGTGCAGCAACGGACTTGTCAATCCAGGGAGACACCGGCGGATTGACGTGGGCAGTGACCGGGTCCACTGGGAAGGCTGGTCCCACGGCAGCATGGCCCGCACCCTTGGGTGCTGCCGCCTTGCCTAAACGTACGACTGGAACTTTCACCTTGTCAGCCTTCTTTGCAGACCGTCCATTGCCTACATATCAGTGAAGCTTTGGCCGCAAGGGGGCGCACCAGTAGTCGGTACTCAAGTTTGCGCAGTATTGCCCAAGGGTCCTACGTGCGAGTACCTAGCTGGCCGTCGGGGCACTACGTGTTTTGCTTGACCGCGAGGACAGGGAAAAGCCCGGAAATCCGCACAGATTCACCACAGCCGAATCGGCGAAAAGGGCACAAAAAACCGGCCGCCGTGTGGCGGCCGGTGCAACGGAAAATCAGTCGTCTACGCTCTCGAGCGCCTCGTCTTCGTCATCCTCTTCCTCATCTTCATCCTCATCCTCGAAAACCTGGAGAGGGGTGACCTCTGAAAATGACTCGTAGAGGGCGTCTTCGTAGACTTCGAAGGCGTCAGCAACGGCGAAGAAGGCGGCTTCGACGGTGGGGTCGCCCTCACCGCGTCGTGCCGATGCAGCGGCGAGATGTTCTTCCAAGGCGGCGGTAAATGATTGAAGCGCGACACGCGGATCGATGCTCATGACTTCACGTTAGCCGGAAAAAGACGAAAATGGAGAGGGATGAGAGAACAATTTCCAGGCAGCTCCGTGGAGCGCCAACGAGACTACGCACGTCAGTACGAATACCTCGTACTGACGGTGGGGCCTGATGATTCACTGCCCGATGCCCGGCGCCGGCTGGCCGAGCACTCAGAGTACGGCAAGTGGGAACTGGAGCGCAGCGTCCTCTATCTCGGTGGCGGACGACGATTCTGGCTGCGCCGCAAGGTGTACTCCGTGCAGCGCACCGTCTAGGTGCCCAAGCTCCTTCGACGCACGCAGTTCGTTCGACTAGCCCTCGAGTGGTCCCAGCCAGGCGCTGGCAACTGTGTTGTGGGCTGATTCGTCGTTGGATGGATGGAAGATTCCCGCCAGGACGTCCCTGTACAGCCGCTCCATCTCCGAGCCACGGAAGTAGCTTGATCCTCCGGTGACCCGGATGGCCAGGTCCACCACATGCCGGGCGTTTTCGGTGGCGCGGGACTTGATCCCCACAAGCTTGGGGAACCATTGGGCCCCGTGGTCCACCATGGTGTCGACGTCGCGGGCCACCGCTGAGATCTGAGGGTAGATCCCGTCCATCGCCAAAGCAGCGTCGGCCACTTTCCACCGGATGTCCGGGTCCTGCGCGTAACTGCGGCCACCGTATTTCGCCGACACGCGACGCTTCACATTCTCCACCGCAAGCGTGAACGCCCTCTCGGCAACGCCCGTATAGACGGCGGCAAGCAACGTCTCAAAGCACGCGAAGATGGCGAAGATCAGCAAGTCCTTGTTGGGACCCACAGGCAGTTTCCGGAAGATGCGTTCGGCCGGGATGACCGCTCCATGCAGCAGCGTCGTGTTCGAAGCACTGGCCCGCATGCCCAGGGTGTCCCAGTCGCTGAGGGTCTCATGCCCGGGTTCGTCACGGCGGAGGAAGCCGAACACCAATTCGCCCTCACCCTCCCTGGCTTCCGGGTCCTTGCCGAACGTCCCCAGCCGCGTCCAGCCACGCGAGAGGCTGGTGAAGATCTTCCGGCCGGTGAAGCGGTAACTGCCGTCAGCCAAAGGTTCGGCAACGGTGCCCGAATCAAACAGCATGGAATCATTGCCGGCCTCCGAAATACCGAAGGCGAAGATTTCGCCCTTCCCGGCTTCCTTGAGGACGAAGTCCAGGGAATCGTCACCCCTGGCCGCCATGACGCGCGCGACGCCGGTCCACACCAAGTGCATGTTCACCGCCAGGGCGGTGGCCGGGGCAGCCGTTGCGAGCCGCTGCTGCAGCGCAGCTACCGCTTCGAGACCAAGCCCCAAGCCGCCGTCGTGCTCCGGCACGAACAGCTTGAGGTAACCGGCGGCTGCCAGTTCTTCCAGGTCCTCATGGAAGAACTGGTTGTTGTGGTCGTACCCGGCAGCACGGCCCCGCAGTCTTTCCAGCAGGGCGTCGGGAAGGATTTCTTCGGGAGTCAAAGCAGGGCCTCCTTGTGGTGGGTGCCGTTTAGTAGTTGCTCAGCAGCGTATTCAGGACGCGGGCGCCGAACTGGAGTGACTCTGCGGGCACCCGCTCGTCAACACCATGGAACATTCCGGTGAAATCGAGCTCGTCCGGCAGCATCAGGGGCGCAAAGCCGTACCCGGTGATGCCGATCTTGCTCAGTGACTTGTTGTCCGTGCCGCCGGAGAGGGTGTAGGGCAGGACCTTGGCCCCAGGGTCCTCGGAGTGGAGGGCATCGATCATGGAATCGACAAGGTTGCCGGCAAAAGGCACTTCCAAGGAAACGTCCTTGTTGACGTAGCTGATGTCGATTCCGTCGCCGGCAAGCTGCTTGATGGTCTCGAACACCAGCTCCTGCTGCCCAGGCAGGGTACGGCAGTCGACGAAGGCCTCGGCGGACTCGGGAATGACGTTGTGCTTGTAGCCCGAACGCAGGAAGGTGGGGTTGGACGTATTCTGCAAGGTGGCACCCACGAAGCGTGAGACCGTGCCGAGCTCCTTGAGGAGGATGTCAGGGTTGTCAGCGTCGAACTCGACGCCGGTCAGTTCAGTCACGCCGTCCAGGAATTGCCGGGTGGTAGGGGTCAGCTCAACAGGCCATTTGTATTCGCCAATACGGGTAACCGCGGCTGCCAGCCTGGTCACAGCGTTGTCAGTGTTGATCTGGGAACCGTGTCCCGCCCTTCCGTGGGCCACCAGCCGCAACCAGGACAGGCCCTTCTCGGCAGTTTGGAGCAGGTAGGTCCGCTGCCCGCCGATGGTCGCGGAGAAACCACCCACTTCGGAGATGGCTTCCGTGGCCCCGTCGAACAGCTCACGGCGGTGCTCCACCGCGTACCTGGCACCGTAGGTGCCGCCGGCCTCTTCATCGGCGAAGAAAGCGAAAATGATATCCCGCTTTGGCTTGCGGCCGGTCCGGGCGAAGTCACGCATGACGGACAGGATCATCGCGTCCATGTCCTTCATGTCCACGGCTCCGCGGCCCCACACCAGCCCGTCCTTCAATTCGCCGCTGAAGGGATCCACGCTCCATTGGTCCTTCAGCGCGGGCACGACGTCCAGGTGTCCGTGCACAACCAACGCATCCGCACCGGGATCTTCGCCTGCCATGCGGGTTACGACGTTGGCGCGGCCAGGGGCTGATTCGAAAATTTCCGCTTCCAGGCCTACTTCAGTGATGAGTCCGGCCGTGTATTCGGCTGCTGCCCGCTCCCCGGGACCGGTGTCATCGCCGTAGTTTGAGGAATCGATGCGGATGAGCTCCTGGCAGATCCTGACAACTTCGTCTTCAGGGCGGATGGCAGACATGGAAACTCTCCTTGCGTGGCTGGGCTGCAGGTTCCGGCGACGCGGACTGCTTCATCCGCAGCCCGTCCCGTGTAGCTTTAGCCTACTCACCAGTTGCGCCCCGAGTCAGGAACTCCACGGCCCTAAGGGTCCCCGGGGCCTCACCCGTGCCTGGCGGCTCCTGCCGATTTTTCAGGCACCTGAAACCGTGTTAGAGTTTTTCTCGCTGCTTCGGAGGAATATGAAGCGCCGCAAGGTGCTTACTACTCCTGCTGAACACCACCTGCGCGGGTGGCGGAATGGCAGACGCGCTAGCTTGAGGTGCTAGTCCTCGAAAGGGGGTGGGGGTTCAAGTCCCCCTCCGCGCACAATACCAAGGCCTGGAATCCACGGATTCCAGGCCTTGTTTGTTTCCATCACGAACTGCTGCGAGCCGTAGTCGAGGCCGCCTCTGCGACGTTGGTCACTATTGTTTCTTCATTTGTCGATCCGGTAAGCGGCGCCCACCGAAGGGGCCGCCGTTTACCGGACATGGTTCACGACAATGCTGAAACGGAGCCCAGGAAATGGCGCCTACCGCTGCGCGGATTCCAAGCGATGTACTCCGAGCGCTCCCACGCCCCCGACGCGGACTGGACTGTCGCAATATCCAAGGCCACCCGTGCAGGAAGGAAAACAGGAGCCTCGAACGTGACCTTCCAGGTAAAAGCCTCCGACTTGGCAGCTCCAACGTCTGCCAACGCCCGGGAGGCCAGATACATCCCATGGGCAATCGAGCCCCTCATGCCCAGTGCTTTCGCTGACAGGACGCTCAGGTGGATTGGATTGAAGTCACCCGACACCGCGGCATAGCTCCGCCCGATGTCCAGGCCAAGCTGCCAGAGGGCTGTGGGATCCGGAGGTGAAAAATCGGCTGGGGCGGAAGATCCATGTGCGGTTCCCGCCTTATCGATGCCCGGCAGGAAAACGCCTTTGGCGAGGTAGGTGGACACCCCGCGCCACAGCAGCGTCCCATTGGAATTGGAACGGACTTCAGCAACAACGTCCAGCTGGGTCCCTGCGCGATGCCCGGTCATGTTCTCCGCCCAGGACTTGATGTCCAGGGTTTCGGTGAAGTGGATGGGCATGTGCTGCTCCACATGGTTCCTGAGGTGGATCATGCCAAGGAGCGGTAAAGGGAAATCGTCCCGGTTCATCACACTCATGGACACCGGGAACGCCAGTGCATGGACATAGCCGGCCGGGAGGGTGTCGCTGGCCGTCTCCCCCACCAAGTGCTGGTAGGCGGTCAGGTTTTCGACGTCGGCCCTGACGTCCCGGACCTCGTGGCTGACCGCCGGCAACCTGGTTCCGCCTGAATTTGCGCCCAGTACGCGCCGGCGGGCCGCCGTCGTCGCTGCGTTGACGTAAAGCCGGGACAGCGACGGAAGCTCCTCAAGAACCACCGCTTGCGGCGTGTTCATGCTCCCACCAACTGTTGCCCGCAGACCCGCAGCACTCCTCCGGAGATCCCGCCGGCGGCGTCGCTGGCGAGGAAGGCAATTGCTTCGGCTACGTCCTGTGGTTGGCCGCCTTGTTTAAGGGAGTTCAGCCGCCTTGCCGCTTCGCGGATGGCCAAAGGCATCTTGGCCGTCATCTCGGTTTCAATGAATCCAGGTGCGACGGCATTGATGGTGCCGCCGTATGGCTCCAGCAGGGCCGCCGTCGACCTGACCATGCCGATCACGCCACCTTTGGACGCCCCGTAGTTGGTCTGGCCCCTGTTGCCGGCGATTCCGCTGGTGGAGGCCACTGAAACGATGCGCGGAGAGGTCCTGAAGTGCTCCGATGCCAGAAGGGCCTCATTGATCCTCAGTTGCGCCGCGATGTTGACCGCCATCACGGACTGCCACCGGCCCTCGTCCATGTTGGCCAGGAGCCTGTCGCGGGTGATTCCGGCGTTGTGCACCACGATGTCCAGCCGGCCGTAGCGTTCCACGGCGTGTTCTATGATCCGATGCCCTGCGTCGTCACGGCTGATGTCGAGCTGGAGCGCGGTGCCCATGACGTCATTGGCGACAGCGGCCAGATGGTCGCCGGCCGCCGGAATGTCCACCAGGACCACTTTCGCCCCATCGCGGTGCAGGGTGCGGGCAATGGCAGCACCGATGCCCCTGGCAGCTCCGGTAACAACTGCGACCTTGCCGGCCAACGGCTTGTCGGAGTCCGTAGGCAGCGCCCCCGACGTCGAGGAGACCGTCAGGAACTGTCCGTCAACGTACGCCGAGCGGCCCGACAGGAAGAAGCGCAGGGCACCGAGCGCAGACGGACTGGTTGTTGCCAGCTCGTCGTCGAGGAGTATTCCGTTGGCTGTCGCCCCGGCCCGCAGCTCCTTGGCCAGGGAGCGCAGGAGTCCGTCAATGCCTTGGCGGGCGGCCGCCGACGCCGGTGACGGTGCGGACTGGGGGCTCCGCGAAATCGTCACCACCCGGGCGTTGGGAGCGAGGTCCCGCAGGGAGGCGGCCGCCTTGAGGACAGGCTTGCCAAGGTCCTCCGGGTGCTGCACAGCATCCAGCACAAGGATGATGGCGCCCAGCTTTTCCTTGGGGAGCGCATTCCGGCGGACGTCCAGGCCCCAGCCGAGAAGGGTGGTGGCGATGTCGTCGCTTCCGGCGCTGTCACCGCTGACCAGTACGGGGCCGGTTATCAGCGGTGCTCCGGGTTGGTAGCGTCGAAGCTCCACCGGCTGTGGCAGTCCCAGTTTCCGGGCGACGTTCCTGCCCAGTCCGTGGCTGACGATCTGTGTGTACTTGTCTGTCATGGAGTTCCCCCTAGGCTGCTTCCAGAATCGCGACGACGCCCTGGCCGCCTGCGGCGCATACGGAGATCAGGCCGCGCGCAGGGCGCCCGTCCACGGATCCCTTTTCGTGCAGCATCTTTGCGAGGGAGGCGACGATCCGTCCGCCGGTAGCGGCAAAGGGATGCCCTGCGGCCAGGGATGAACCGTTGACGTTGAGCTTGGCCCGGTCGACCTTGCCGAGGGCGCCGTCAAGCCCAAGGCGCGTGCGGCCGAATTCCTCATCCTCCCAGGCAGCCAGGGTACTCAGGACGGTTCCGGCGAAGGCCTCATGGATTTCGAAGAAGTCAATGTCCTCGAACGTCAGGCCGTGGCGGGCCAGCAGGCGCGGGACGGCGAAGACCGGAGCCATCAGGAGCCCGTCCTTGCCATGGACGAAATCGACGGCGGCCGCCTCGCCGTCCAACACGGTGGCCAGCTTGGGCAGGCTGTGCTCATCGGCCCATTCTTCGGTGGCGAGCAGTACTGTTGACGCGCCATCAGTCAGCGGCGTGGAGTTGCCGGCGGTCATTGTTGCCTCGGACCCAAGGTTCTTGCCAAACACGGGTTTCAGCGTTGAGAGCTTCTCGAGCGTGGTGTCCGGGCGGAGGTTGGAGTCACGGCTGAGGCCCCGGTACGGGGTCAGGAGGTCATCGAAGAAGCCCCGTTCGTAGGCGGCTGCGAGGTTGCGGTGGCTGTTGAAGGCCAGCTCATCCTGTGCCTCGCGGCTGATGTTCCACTGGGCTGTGGTGAGGGCCTGGTGTTCTCCCATGGACAGGCCCGTGCGGGGCTCTCCGGTGTTGGGGGCATCGGGAGCCAGATCCTTGGGGCGGATGCGGCCGATGATCTTCAGCTTCTGAACCGGAGTCTTGGCGCGGTTAAGGTCCAGCAGGATCTCCCTGAGGCCTTCACTGACCGCGATGGGCGCATCGGACGCCGAGTCGACGCCACCGGCAATGCCGGACTCTATCTGGCCCAGCTTGATCTTGTTCGACAAACCCAGCACGGTCTCCAGGCCTGTTGCGCAGGCCTGCTGGAGGTCGTAGGCAGGGGTTTCCGGTGACAGGGCCGAGCCCAGCACGGCTTCGCGGGTGAGGTTGAAGTCCCGTGAATGCTTCAGCACCGCCCCGGCCGCTACCTCGCCGATGCGTTCGTCCTGCAGCCCGAACCGTGCGATCAGCCCCTCAAGTGCTGCTGTGAGCATGTCCTGGTTGGAGGACTTCACGTAGGCTCCGCCGGTGCGGGCGAACGGGATGCGGTTGCCGCCCACAATGAAGGCGCGGCGCGTTGCCGCGGGTGTCGTAGTGCGCTCGGGGTTCTCGTCCGGGGTCACGTCTGCTGCAGCCATGCTTGTCTCCTTCGATCAATGCCAGTTACTGATACCCAGCGTACCTGATACGCTGGGTATCGTGAACAGCCACCGTCAGGAAATCCCCACCGCCCCCGAGGTTCTCCCGGGAGAGGCTCCCTCCGCCGTAGACGGCAGGGCCGCGCGATGGCAATCCCACCGCGAGGAACGTCGTCGCGAACTCATCAAGGCAGCCCGCAGGGCCGTCCACCGGCTGGGAAGCGATGCGTCGATGGAGGACATCGCCGGCGCGGCGGGCACTTCCAAATCCGTGTTCTACCGCTATTTCGGTGACAAGGCCGGGCTGCAACAGGCCATGGGAGAAGTAGTCCTGGGCCAGATGCAGCGCCGGATGAAGGAAGCTGCGCAACTGGCCCAAACCCCCCGCGAGGGACTGTATGCGATGGTTTCGGCCTATTTGCAGATGGCTGAGTCCAGTCCCAACGTTTATGCCTTCATCACGCGCCTGTCTCCTGGCGAAGCGTCCGCGCAGGACGCAATTGCGGCTTCGGGGGCCCTGGGCAACTTCTTTGAGCAGATCACGGAGATGATCGCCACCCCCATGCGTGAGCACCTGGGTGAAGAAAAGGAATCGGTGATCGTCTACTGGCCCACTGCTGCCATCGGGCTGGTGCGAAACGCCGGAGAGATGTGGCTGGGGAGCCCCGCAGGCGCCGACAAGCCCGACCAGGCGGCCATGGCCGGGCAGATTACCGACTGGCTTTGCCTCGGCATCGCACCGCAACTCAAGAACACCACCTGACACCAGCAAATGACTCATCAGTTATCGGAACCAAAGAAGGAAACAACATGACTGAAGTAGTGGACCGGGCCTCATCGGCCAACAAGCCGGCAAGCCGCGACGTTGCTGCCGCCGAACCCGTGGTCGATGTCGCGGCGCTCGGCGAGCAACTCCTGGGTAAATGGGCTCATATACGGCATCAGGCCCGTGAGGTGGCGGGCAACCCCGCTGTGCAAAAAATCGAGGGGCTGCACCACACGGAGCACCGCGCCCGCGTTTTCGAGCAATTGAAGTTCCTGGTGGACAACAATGCTGTCCACCGTGCCTTCCCCACGCGTTTGGGTGGCTCGGACGACCACGGCGGCAACATCGCCGGCTTCGAGGAACTGGTCACCGCCGACCCCTCGCTGCAGATCAAGGCCGGTGTGCAGTGGGGCCTCTTCGGCTCTGCCGTCATGCACCTGGGCACGTCCGAGCACCACGACAAATGGCTTCCTGGCATCATGAGCCTGGACATTCCCGGCTGCTTTGCGATGACGGAGACCGGCCACGGCTCTGATGTTGCAAGCATCGCCACCACGGCCACCTACGACGACAGCACCCAGGAGTTCGTCATCAACACCCCCTTCCGTGCAGCATGGAAGGACTACATCGGCAACGCGGCCAATGACGGCCTGGCAGCCGTGGTGTTCGCCCAGCTGATCACCCGGAACGTCAACCACGGCGTCCACGCTTTCTATGTGGAACTCCGGGATCCGGCCACCAAGGAGTTCCTGCCGGGCATCGGCGGTGAGGATGACGGCATCAAGGGTGGACTGAACGGCATCGACAACGGACGCCTCCATTTCACCAACGTCCGGATCCCTCGCACCAACCTTCTGAACCGCTACGGCGATGTCGCAGTGGACGGCACGTACACCTCCACTATCGCCAGCCCCGGCCGTCGTTTCTTCACGATGCTGGGAACCCTGGTCCAGGGGCGTGTCTCCCTCGATGGTGCAGCCGTTGCCGCCAGCAAGGTAGCCCTCAAGACGGCCATCCAATACGCCACTGAGCGCCGGCAGTTCAATGCCTCCTCCCCCACGGATGAAGAAGTGCTGCTGGACTACCAGCGGCACCAGCGCCGGCTCTTCACGCGATTGGCCACCACCTACGCGGCAAGCTTTGCGCACGAGCAGTTGCTCCAGAAGTTCGACGACGTGTTCTCCGGCGCCCATGACACCGACGCCGACCGGCAGGACCTCGAGACGCTGGCAGCTGCACTCAAGCCGCTGAGCACCTGGCACGCACTGGACACACTGCAGGAATGCCGTGAAGCATGCGGCGGCGCGGGCTTCCTGATCGAGAACCGCTTTGCTTCCCTGCGTGCGGACCTCGACGTCTACGTGACGTTCGAAGGTGACAACACCGTCCTGCTCCAACTGGTCGCCAAGCGTCTCCTGGCCGATTACGCCAAGGAATTCCGCAGTGCCGACTTTGGCGTGCTGGCCCGCTACGTCGTGGACCAGGCCGCGGGTGTCGCCCTGCACCGGACAGGACTGAGGCAGGTTGCCCAGTTCGTGGCCGACACCGGCTCGGTGCAAAAAGCCGCCCTGGCCTTGCGCGACGAAGAAGGCCAGCGCACACTGCTCGCGGACCGTGTCCAGTCCATGGTTGCCGAGGTCGGCGCGGCGTTGAAGGGAGCCAATAAGCTCCCCCAGCACCAGGCGGCGGCCCTCTTCAACCAGCACCAGGATGAACTGATCGAAGCAGCCCAGGCCCATGCCGAACTGCTCCAGTGGGAGGCCTTCACCGAGGCCCTGGCCCGGACGCCTGACGAGGGAACCAAGCGGGTGCTCACCTGGTTGCGCGATCTCTTCGGCCTGTCCCTCATTGAGAAGCACCTCTCCTGGTACCTCATGAACGGCCGGCTTTCCATGCAGCGCGGCAGGACCGTGGGTACTTACATCAACCGGCTCCTGGTGAAGATCCGTCCGCACGCGGTCGACCTCGTTGATGCGTTCGGCTACGGCCCCGAGCACCTCCGGGCCAGGATCGCCAGCGGCGCAGAAGCGGAACGCCAGGATGAGGCGCGCCGGCATTTCCGCGAAATGCGTGCCAGCGGCAGCGCACCCTCGGACGAGAAGGCGCTGCTGGCATTGAAAGCAGCAAAATCCCGCCCGTCGAAGTGATGCACCTTCCGGCAAACAGCCTGGGAAGTTAAACCGCGACGGCGCCGTCCCCACCGAGGGGGGCGGCGCCGTCGTGGTTTGGCGTGCTTTCGGGACGGACCCGGGAAGCGGGGCGTCAGCGCAGCACTGAGCGGTACACCTCGAGGGTTGTCTCCGTAATGGACTCCCAGGAGAAGTGGTCCTCGGCCCGCCGCCGTCCAGCGATACCCATCTCCCGGGCGCGCGCGGGATCCGACACCACCTGGTTGAGGGCGGCGGCGAAATCACTGACGAACTTCTCAGGGTCCAGCGGAGTGCCGGTGCCGTCGGTGACCTGCTCCAAGGGAACCAGCAGGCCGGTTTCACCGTGCTGGACCACTTCCGGAATGCCGCCGGTGGCGCTGGCCACGACGGCTGCGCCGCAAGCCATCGCTTCCAGGTTCACGATGCCCAGGGGTTCGTAGATGGAAGGGCAGGCAAAAGCCGTGGCATGGCTCAGGACCTGGATCAGCTCCCGGCGCGGGAGCATCCGTTCGATGAGAACCACACCCTGCCGCTTGGTCTGCAGCTCCTCGATGAGCCGTGCCGTTTCAGCGGCAAGCTCGGGAGTGTCCGCCGCGCCGAGGCACAGCACCAACTGGACATCGTCGGGGAGGCTTGACGCCGCGCGAAGCAGGTACGGAACGCCCTTTTGGCGGGTGTTGCGGCCAACAAACACCACGCTGGGCTTGGCGGGATCAATGCCCAACGCCCGAATGGCATCATCTTCCTCGTCGCGCTCCCACAGGGAAACGTCAATGCCGTTGTGGACCACGCGCACCTTGTCGGGATCGACGTCGGGATAGCTGCGGAGGATGTCCTGGCGCATGCCATCGGAGACGGCAATGATGGCGGCGGCAGCTTCGTAGGCTGTCTTTTCGACCCATGATGACAAGGCATACCCGCCGCCGAGCTGCTCGGCTTTCCACGGGCGCAGCGGTTCCAAGCTGTGGGCGCTGAGTACATGGGGTATGCCATGCAGCAGCGATGCCAGGTGACCGGCCATGTTGGCGTACCAGGTGTGCGAGTGGACAAGGTCCGCTCCCGCAATGTCCGGAACGATCCTGAGATCAACGCCCAGGGTCTGGAGTGCAGCGTTGGCACCGCCGAGGTCTTCGGGTGTGGCGTAGGAGGCCACGGTTGCCCCGTGGTAGTCGGCATCACGGGGCGCGCCGAACGCCCTGACATGAAGGTCGACGTGCTTCGCCAGCACCCGGCTGAGCTCGGCAACGTGGACACCGGCACCGCCATATATTTCCGGAGGGAATTCTTTAGTCACAATGTCTATTCGCACGCTAACCAACGTAGTCGTTCCGGCGTATGTGTTCTAGTGTGAAAGGGTCCGGAAAATCGGACTTTTGGGGGATACGAAGACGTACGGGGAGCTGTGACCATGGCGTTGAAGAAAGTTTTGGCAATCGTATTGGCAGGCGGCGAAGGCAACCGACTCATGCCGCTGACGGCGGATCGGGCCAAGCCGGCCGTTCCGTTTGCTGGCGGCTACAGGTTAATTGACTTTGCGCTGTCGAATCTCGTTAATTCGGGATATTTGAAAATCGTGGTATTGACTCAGTACAAATCACACAGTCTTGACCGGCACATCTCGGAAACGTGGCGCATGTCCACGCAGCTGGGCCGTTACGTGGCTTCCGTTCCGGCGCAGCAGCGCGTGGGCAAGAGCTGGTTCCTTGGCAGTGCCAATGCCATCTACCAATCGCTGAACCTCATCCATGATGACGCCCCGGACATCGTGGTAGTGGTCGGCGCGGACCACGTTTACCGGATGGACTTCTCCCAGATGGTGGAGCAGCACATCGCAAGCGGCGCGAAGGCCACGGTTGCGGCGGTACGCCAACCGCTCAACATGGCCAATCAGTTCGGTGTCATCGAAGTGGACCAGAACGACCCGCAGAAGATCGCCGCCTTCGTGGAGAAACCTGCCAGCACCCCCGGACTGGCAGCCGATCCCTCGCAGTTCCTGGCGTCCATGGGCAACTACGTCTTCAATGCCGATGCCCTGGTTGAGGCGCTGCATGTCGACGCTGAGCGGCTCGATACCAAACATGACATGGGTGGCGACATCATCCCCTACTTCGTCGATCAAGGCGAAGCTGGGGTTTACGACTTCACGCTCAACGACATTCCCGGTGCCACCGACCGTGACCGTACCTACTGGCGTGATGTCGGTACCATCGACTCGTTCTATGACGCGCACATGGACCTGATCTCCCCTGTTCCGGTGTTCAACCTTTACAACTCCGAGTGGCCGATCTACACCCGTCAGAGCATCTCTCCGCCGGCCAAGTTTGTCCGCGGCGGGAACAACACGGTGGGAACGGCCCTGGACTCCATCGTGGCCAGCGGCGTCGTTATTTCCGGTGGCATCGTGGAAGGCTCCGTCCTGTCCAACGATGCCTACGTTGCGGCAGGCAGCCGTGTCCAAGACTCGGTGTTGATGGACAAGGTCTATGTCGGTGAAGGGGCTGTGATCAAGCGGGCCATCCTGGACAAGAACGTCAAGGTGCCCGCGGGTGCGGCAATCGGGCTTGACCCCGCCTTGGATAAAGCCCGCGGGTACAAGGTGACGGAGTCGGGCATCACCGTCCTCGCCAAGGGACAGCTGGTTCCGGAACCCGGTGAGGCGGAGCTCGCGTTGTCTGCCCAGTACCGCCGCGGGCTGCCTGAGGCCGTCAAGGCAGCCACTCACCACGACCCCGACATTCGCGACTCCGCAGAAAAGGTGGCCGCAGGGATCCAGTCCCGCGTGGCCGGGCCGGCATCGCAGGGTGCCGCGAACTAGGCTGCGCCCATCGCGCTGACCCGGACAGAACCCGAGGCAGGCCGGACACTCCCAAGGCTGTAAAATCAGGTCAATGAGCTCCACCGATCTGACGCCTGAAGAGATCCAGGCCTGCCTCAAGGTTCTGACCACGATCCACGTCTACGACGAGGAGCACCCGGACTACGTTGCTGTCCGGCGTGCCACCGGCAAGATGTTCAAAGCCGTCAAGCGCCATCGCCGCGTCACCAAACGCGATTCCATTGCCGAGGCCGACCGGGCAGTCATCGCTTTGACGGCAACAGCCGCCCCGGACCGGATCGACGACGAGACCCGGGGCAACAAGCTGGCCCCGTCCGCAACCGGTGAGATTGCCGGACACTTGATCCGCTCACGGCCCTGTTACATCTGCAAGGAGCACTACACCCAGGTGGATGCCTTCTACCACCAGCTGTGCCCTGAATGTGCAGCATTCAGCCACAGCAAGCGGGACGCCCGCACGGACCTCACGGGTCGCCGGGCCTTGCTAACAGGCGGCCGCGCGAAAATCGGCATGTACATTGCCCTGCGCCTTCTCCGGGATGGCGCGCACACCACCATCACCACCCGCTTCCCGAAGGACGCAGCGCGCCGGTTCGCAGCGATGGAGGATAGTGGCGAGTGGCTGCACCGTCTCAGGATTGTTGGCATCGACCTCCGCGATCCGGCACAGGTCATGGCGTTGACGGACTCCCTCAACGAAGCCGGTCCCCTGGACATCATCATCAATAACGCGGCCCAGACCGTGCGGCGGTCAGGAAATGCCTACAAGCCCCTGGTCGACGCCGAAGATGAGCCGCTGCCTGCCGAGCTTGACGCTGCCAATGGTGGCCCTGAGCTGGTGACGTTCGGACATGCCCACGACAAGCATCCATTGGCGCTGGCCAGCAGCGTCACCGAGCACCCGGTCCTGGCAGGCGACGCCATTACCTCGCTGGCGCTTTCCACTGGTTCGGCGTCTCTGGAACGGATTGAATCAGGGACGGCGATCGACGCCGGCGGCCTGGTCCCCGACCTCGCCTCCATCAACAGCTGGACCCAGGTTGTCGATGAAGTGGATCCTTTGGAGATGCTGGAAGTCCAGCTCTGCAATGTCACGGCGCCCTTCCTGCTGGTCAGCCGGTTGCGGGACGCGATGAAGCGCTCCACGGCCCACAGGAAATACATCGTGAACGTATCGGCCATGGAAGGCCAGTTCTCCCGGGCCTACAAGGGACCGGGGCACCCCCACACCAACATGGCCAAGGCTGCCCTGAACATGATGACCCGCACCAGTGCCCAGGAAATGCTGGACACTGACGGCATCCTGATGACGGCTGTGGATACCGGATGGATCACTGACGAGCGTCCCCACTACACCAAGGTCCGGCTCATGGAAGAGGGGTTCCACGCTCCCTTGGACCTGGTGGACGGTGCGGCCCGCGTGTATGACCCTATCGTCATGGGTGAAAAGGGCGAGGACCAGTACGGCGTCTTCCTCAAGGATTACAAACCGTCTCCCTGGTAAAAATGTTTATAGACAAGCAAGGCCCTTAAGAATGCTTCTTAAGGGCCTTGCCTGTCTTTGGATTCCTATGCGAGCCGGGTGATCTCCACGGACACGGAGAGCCCGGATCCGCCGCCGCCGGAGAGGATGCCCTTCAAGGGTGGCACATCCCTGTAGTCGCGTCCCCTGGCAACAGTGACGTGGTAGTCGCCCGCGGGCTTGTGGTTGGTGGGGTCCCAGCTGCGCCATTCCCCGTCCCACCATTCCAGCCAGGCGTGGGACTGGCCGGCCACCGTCTCCCCGATGTCTGCCGAGGACCGGGGATGGATGTAGCCGGAAACGTAACGCGCCGGGATGCCACTGCAACGCAAGGCTCCGATGGCAAGGTGGGCCAGGTCCTGGCATACCCCCTGCCGTTGTGACCACGCCTGTTCTGCGTTTGTCGTCACCCCGGTGGTGCCCTTCATATAGGTCATCTCGCCGGCCATCCATGCGAAAACCGCCAGTGCGGCTTCGTGGGGATTCTTGCCGTCGACAATCCCGGGAACGATGCCGAGGACTTCCTCCCCCGGCCCGCTGAGCCGTGACTGCGGAAGCCAATCGCTGAATTCGTCCTGGATTTTTTCGGAAGCCATGACGTCCCATCCCACGATGTCGTCCTCCGCGGCGACCCGCTCTGTGCGGTGCACTTCCACGGTGGCCGTGGCAAGGACCTCCAGGCTCTCGTGGGGCATCTGCATGTCGAAAGCGGTGACGCGGGTTCCCCAATAGTCGCGGTAGGTGCTGACCGAGGCCTGGTTGGGAGAGACCTTGAGTGAGGACTCCAGCACCACCTGCTGGCCGTCCGTCAGCGGTGTCATCCGGGCCTCGTTGTAGGACAACGTCACGCGGCGGTTGTACTTGTAAGCCGTCTTGTGGACGATGCTCAGCCGGGTCATGAAACTTCTCCCACCCAGGCGTGCTCATCAGCCTGATTGAAGTACTTACGGGAAATCGCGTCCGATGCCTGCGTCACGGCCTTCTGCACACGTTCCATGTGCTCAGGCAGTTCCGACATGAGGTCATCGGTGCGGTGGAACTCGAGGAAGGTACGTGCCTGTCCCACAATGCGGCGGGCATCGTTGATGAAGCCGACGCGCTGTGCTGAGGGGTCCAGTTTCGCGAGGCACTCATCGGCATCGCGCAATGCGTACACGATGGAGCGCGGGAACAGGCGGTCCAGGAGCAGGAATTCGGCCGCGTGCTGGTCGCCGAACGCCGCCCGCCTGGTGCGGATGAAGGATTCGTACGCGCCTGCGCAGCGCAGCATGTTCACCCAGGACATACCAGCGGACTGGACATCGCGGGTGGACAGCATCCGGGCAGTCATGTCCGCACGTTCCAGGGAACGGCCCAGCACCATGAACAGCCAGCTTTCGTCGTGGCTGACCGTGGTGTCGGCAAGGCCGCGCACCATGGCCGTTCGTTCCAACACCCAGTTGCAGAAACGATACGTTCCCACCACGTCCTTGCGATGCTGGTTCAAGCCGTAATAGGTAGTGTTCAGGCTCTCCCAAAGGGATTGGGACACCGTTTCCCTGGCACGACGTGCGTTCTCACGGGCTGCCCCGAGGGACCCTGCAATGGACGAGGCACTCTGTTTGTCGTAGGCCAGGGCATGAAGCAGCTCAGGCAGGCCGAAATCGTCGCTCTGGGGCTTGGCGCCCATGACAGCGAGGAGTTCCCTGGCTACGCTGCGCTGCTCCTCAAGGGGCAAGTGGTTCAGGCGCTCCAGGTGCACATCCAGGATCCGGGCAGTACCGTCGGCCCGCTCTACGTAGCGGCCGATCCAAAAGAGTGACTCAGCAATACGGCTCAGCATGCGGCTGTGCCTCCTTCGCGTGGTGCATGTCGAAGTTCAAGTGGTGGTTGGAACGGGTTCACTGCTGCTGCTCCGTTTGGCGGTCGCGCCAGTTGCTTTCGACCGGCCATACGGAAACCTGTTCACGCAGGGTGACAGACTGCCGCGGGATCACCTCGGCCGGCATCTGGGGCGAGTTCGCCAGAACCCAGGTGTCTTTGGAACCACCGCCCTGGCTGGAATTGACGATCAGCGAGCCCTCCTTGAGGGCCACCCGGGTGAGGCCGCCGGGCAGAACCCAGACGTCGTCGCCGTCGTTCACTGCGAAAGGCCGCAAGTCGACGTGGCGGGGCCCGAACTTGTCTCCGGAGAGTGTCGGAACCGTGGAAAGCTGGAGCACTGGCTGGGCAATCCAGCCGCGGGGATCGGCGATGACGCGCTTGCGCAAGGCGTCCAGTTCTTCCTTGGAAGCGTCGGGACCGATGACCAGCCCCTTTCCACCCGAACCGTCGACGGGTTTGACCACCAGTTCCTCGAGGCGGTCCAGGACATGTTCCCTGGCTTCCTTTTCCTCAAGCCGGAAAGTGTCGACGTTCGCGATGATGGGTTCTTCGTGGAGGTAGTACCGGATCAGGTCAGGCACGTAGCTGTAGACGAGCTTGTCATCGGCCACCCCGTTGCCCACCGCGTTGGCGATGGTCACTCCCCCGGCACGGGCGGCGTTGACCAGGCCAGGGCAGCCGAGCATCGAATCCGAGCGGAACTGCAGGGGATCGAGGAAATCGTCATCGATGCGTTTGTAGATGACGTCCACACGCTGTTCGCCGGCCGTGGTCCGCATGTAGACGCGGTTGCCGCGGCAAATGAGGTCCCGGCCTTCCACCAGCTCCACGCCCATCAGCCCGGCCAGGAGCGTGTGTTCGAAATATGCGCTGTTGAAGACACCCGGGGTCAGGACAACCACTGTCGGATCATCGACGCCGGCGGGTGCGGTCTTGCGCAGCGCCGACAGTAGCCGCCGCGGGTACTCTTCAACCGGCCTGATGTGCTGCTGCCCGAAGGCTTCGGGCAAGCCTTTCGCCATGGCCCTGCGGTTTTCCAGCACGTAGCTGACGCCGGACGGGACACGAACATTGTCCTCGAGTACCCGGAACGTGCCGGCAGCGTCACGGACGACGTCGATGCCCGAAACATGGACGCGGACGCCGCCGGAGGGTTCAAAACCGTGGACCGCCCGGTGGAAATGGGCGCTGGTGGTGACGAGCTGGCGTGGAATCACGCCATCGGCCACTACGGCCATCCGCCCGTAAACGTCGTTGAGGAATGCTTCAAGTGCTTTGACCCGCTGGGCAACTCCGCGTTCGAGCACGTCCCACTCATCGGCCGGGATGACACGCGGGACGATGTCCAGGGGGAAGGGACGCTCCTCCCCCGCGTAGTCGAAAGTGACGCCACGGTCCAGGAAGGTCCGTGCCATGGAGTCGGCACGGGCGGTGACATCTGCAAGGGAAAGCTCGCGGAGCGCACCGGAGACCTGACCGTAGGATTTTCTGGCAACGTGGCCGGGGGCAAACATCTCGTCGTAGGCTCCACTGCGTGCAGCGGCCTCGGAGTAATCCTGGAATAGGTCAGACATGGGATTCAGACAATCACCTTTTTGAGTCGAGCGCATTACGCACTGATTGTGTCGCGGTTTCCGGGTGCTCCCGGTTTCGCCTTCCGTGCCCCCATCCGGCAGGGTTGAGGCATGCCCTTCAACAGAATCGCGTCCCAGCTGTCACGGCTGGGGCCAGGGTTGGTCCTGAGCGTTGCCGCGACCGGCCTTGCCTTCGCCATGCACGCATTGCTGCCTGCGGTTTCAGTCATACCAGTCATGACGCTTGCTGTTGCTTTGGGTTTGCTCTCAGCAAATATACCGGGCACGGCGGTGGTCGTTGCGGGGCGCGCCCGGCCCGGCCTGGACTTCGCCGGAAAGCACCTGATGCGTGCGGGCATTGTGTTGCTCGGCCTCAAAGTCAGTGTGGGTGACGTGTTGGGACTCGGCTGGTTGTCCCTGCTCCTGATAGCCGGGGTGGTCCTGGCCAGTTTCGCCGGAACCTACGGCCTGGCGAGATGGCTGCGCCTGCCCGGTGAGGCTTCCTTGCTGATTGCTACGGGCTTCTCCATTTGCGGGGCCTCCGCCATCGGCGCCATGGCCGCAGTGCGGCGCATCAAACACCAGGACACGGTGCTGCCCGTCGCACTGGTCACCCTTTGCGGGACCTTGGCCATTGGCGTCCTGCCCCTGCTGATGCATCCGTTGATGCTGAGTCCGGAGCAGTTCGGGGCATGGACGGGCGCTTCCGTGCACGATGTCGGCCAGGTGGTGGCCACAGCGCAAACGGCAGGAACAGCGGCCCTGGCGATCGCCGTCGTCGTTAAGCTGACGCGGGTGATCCTCCTGGCCCCCATTGTGGCTGCGGCAGGACTGCATCAGCGGGTCCAGCATGTCCGTCAACGCGCCAACGGTTCAGCGGATGCGGACAATGCGGACGGCCGTTTCCCGCCCATCGTGCCGCTTTTCGTGGTCGCCTTCATCGCCATGGTCGCGGTCCGCTCGCTCGGATGGACGCCTCCGGAACTCCTGGAAGCGGCGGCGGTGGCACAGGACATTTTGCTGGCGTCGGCGCTTTTCGGTCTGGGCTCTGCCGTGCGTGTCAGGACGCTGATCCATACCGGGGGACGTGCTGCCGTGGTGGCACTGGGGTCCTGGCTGATCATCGCTTCACTGGGCCTGGGGGCTGCCTGGATCATGATTAGATAGCTGTGTGTCGAATCACAATCTGTCGCGCGATGAAGCCGCTACCCGTTCAGCCCTGATTACCACCCACAGTTACGACGTCACCCTTGATGTCCGGGACGCGGCGGATCCCGCAGTCAGCGGATATCCAAGCTCCAGCACCATCACTTTTTCGGCCCGGGCCGGCTCCGACACCTTCCTCGATTTCATCAGTGGGGGCGTGCAGTCCGTGGTGTTGAACGGACGCGCCTTGGATGTAGGAACAGTGGTGGACCAGGACAGAATCATCCTGGAGGGCCTCGCAACGGAGAACACCGTGACGGTTACAGGGACAGCCCTTTACAGCCGTTCCGGTGAGGGAATGCACCGTTTCGTGGACCCTGCCGACGGGCAGTGCTACCTCTACACCCAGTACGAACCGGCGGACTGCCGGCGTGTTTTCGCCAACTTCGAACAGCCCGACCTCAAAGCGGAATTCACGTTCCACGTCATTGCGCCGTCGGGCTGGGAAGTCGCGTCCAACGGCTCGGAGGCCGCCCGGGTGCCGGTGCCGGGCTCTGAGGACGTTTCCCAGTGGGACTTTGCCACCACTGAACGGATGTCCACCTACATCACCACTGTGCTGGCGGGCCCCTACTTCAAAGCCACCGACCACTGGGATGCAACGCTCGACGACGGCACCCGCCTGGATGTTCCGCTGGCACTTTACTGCCGCGCATCCTTGGCGCCGTCCTTCGATGCGGAGGAATTGTTCCGGCTCACCAAGAGCGGCCTGGCCTTCTTCAACAAGCTTTTCGACTATCCGTACCCCTGGGGCAAATATGATCAGGCCTTCGTGCCCGAGTACAACCTGGGCGCCATGGAAAACCCCGGGTTGGTGACCTTCACCGAAAAGTACGTCTATGCCTCACGTGCCACCGATGCCCAGTACCAGGCCAGGGCAAACACCCTCATGCACGAGATGGCGCACATGTGGTTCGGCGATCTCGTGACCATGACCTGGTGGGACGATCTGTGGCTGAAGGAATCGTTCGCCGATTTCATGGGAACCCTGGGTGTGGACCGGGCCACCGACTGGGACACAGCCTGGATAAACTTCGCCAGCAAACGCAAAGCGTGGGCCTACGTCCAGGACCAACTGCCCACGACGCACCCGATTGTGGCGGATATTCCGGATCTTGAGGCCGCAAAACAGAACTTTGACGGAATCACCTATGCCAAGGGTGCCTCAGTGCTGAAGCAACTGGTGGCTTACGTGGGCTTCGATGCCTTCATCGCCGGATCCCGGCAGTACTTCCGCGAGCATGCCTTCGGTAATACATCCCTGCAGGATCTGCTGAAGGCCCTCAGCGAAGCCTCGGGACGGGACCTCGGCGATTGGGCCAGGCAGTGGCTGCAGACCTCCGGTATCTCGACCATCACGGCCGACATCGTGGAGGACGATGGGGTGATGGGCGCGGTGATGCTGGAGCAGGAAGCCATCGATCCCTTGACCGGCCACCAGGAACTCCGGCCCCACCGTATGCGCCTTGGACTGTACGACGCCGACCAGACCGGCGCTTTGCTCAGGTTGGAAAGCCTGGAAGTGGATGTCGCAGGTCCCAGCACCCTCGTCTCCGGGCTTGCAGGCAAGAAGCGTCCGGCTTTGTTGCTGGTCAATGATGACGACCTGAGCTACGCCAAGGTACGGCTTGATCCTGTCTCCGAGCGCACGGTGCGTACCTCGCTGGATAAAATCCAGGACCCCATGGCCCGGGCGTTGTGCTGGACGGCACTGTGGGATTCTGCCCGGGACGGCGTGACGCCTGCTGCACGGTACGTGAGCGCGGTGGAGCAGTTCGCTCCGGCAGAATCCGGCATCGGAGTCCTCCAAAATGTGCTCGGAAACGCCGCCGGCGCCATTGAACGCTTCGTACCCCCACGGTCCAGGGACAGCGTTCGCACGGATTTCCTGGCTGTCGCGGCTCATCAACTGCGGGCTTCGGCTCCCGGCTCCGACGCGCAGCTGGCGTGGGCCAGAACGTTGGCAGAGGTCTCACGCCACGGTGACAGCCAGCTCCCCTTGCTGCGCAGCATCCTTGACGGCACCACAGTAGTGGAGGGCTTGACTGTCGACGCAGAGTTGCGATGGAGCTTCTGGCAGGCCCTGGCCGCGCACGGCGAGGCATCCCAGGCCGAGCTGGACAGGCAACTCGAAGCGGATAAGACAGCGTCAGGCAAGGAAGGGCACGCGTTGGCGTCCGCTGCCCGCCCGGATGCTGCCGTGAAGGCGGCAGCCTGGAACCTGGCCGTCAACACCACGGGCCTCTCCAACGAGATCCTCAGCGCCACAATTGCCGGCTTCGCCACTGCGCCCAGTGACATGCTGGCGTCCTATGTCGAGCCCTATTTCGAATGCCTTGAGCGTGTATGGGCCGAGCGGAGCATTGAAATTGCCGGCAGGATCGTCAGGGGCCTCTTCCCGGCGGCCCAGGACCTCGCGGAGGGAATGGAGCCCTCCGGCCATCCGGTCGTGCTCAGGACGGATGAATGGCTCCACCACCACTCTGATGCCCCGCGCGCGTTACGGCGCATCATCATTGAGCAGCGGAGCCACCTCCTGCGGTCCCTCACAGCTCAGTCGGCAAACACAGCGCAGTCGGCAAACACAGCACAGTCGGCACAGGTTTAGCTGTCATTCAGGACCGGACCCAAGCCCGTTCCTGCTCCTGCAGGCTGCGCAGGCTCTCCGCGCCGGCGGTCCAGGAATGCTCTTCAGTTGTTCCGGGTAGCTTCTGACTGAATGGCCCTGGCGAGGTCGCGGGGACGGCTCCACATGGGCCAGTGCCCCGTGGGGAGGTCAAGAACGTCGAGGTTCTCGATGTGCGCGACTTCGGCAAACATGCCATGGCCTGAGAGGGCGAGCTCCAACACGGTCGTGCCGGGTATCGAGCAGCACACCAGTGTGGTGGGGACCTTGCGGCGGGCATCGTTCGTGAGCTCGACGGGCTGACGAAGCACGCGGCCGGGTTCCGGGACGGCCCTGGCCTGGAAGCGCTCAAGGTCCCCGGTGTTCAGGCCTTCCAGGCTCGCTTGGCTTGCGAGGACATCGATGGACGGCAACGGAAGCTCCGCCACCCCGTCCGGAAAGTCCGGGGCGAAGATACTTCCCGGCGCCAGAGGGCCCGAGTCTACCCAGACCATTCGGTGGATGAGCTTAGGGCGTCGGTCCAGGACGAGGCTGGCAGGTGCGTTTGCACCACTGTGGGCGACGAGGACCGCCGGCCGGTCTTCGGATACCTCGAGTCGCGCCATGGCGTCCAGGATCGCTGCTGCCTGATCGTCGAGGGTCCTCGCGGCACGGTCGGGGTCGTCGGGATCGAGGCCGGGCAAGGTCAATGCCGTCGCGCGTGAGTCATGGGACCCCAAGTGTTCCAGGACCTCGTCCCAGGCCCAAGCGCCCAACCAGTGGCCGGCGAGGAGAATGATGGTTGGGCGGTTAGTGGAAGTTGTCATGACACCACCCTCGCAGGCGCCGTGGACAAGGGTATGTCACTATTTGTGTCATGAATTTGGGAAGATTCGAACAGTGAGAAGAGTCGAACGGCTCCATGCCCTCTCTGAGATGTTGCGCCGCAGCGGAGCCCGGGGGGTCTCCGCCGAAACGCTGGCCAGGGAGTTCGCGGTATCAGTACGCACCGTCAAGAGAGACCTTGATGCCCTGGAGAACAGTGGGGCGCCCATCTGGTCCCGCCCAGGCCCCGGCGGTGGTTACGGACTGGCTGCAGGGTCCTCCCTGCCGCCCGTCACCCTGTCCCCGGCGCAGGCCGTGGCCCTCATGGCGGCTGTGTCCGCAGCGCCCGATGCGCCGTACGCAGACCTGGCCGCAGCGGGTATCCACAAAATCCTGGACGTCCTCGATCCCGGAACCAAGGCTAAAGCAGACGAACTGGCCGGTCGCATCTGGGTCAATGAGGTTCGCTCCCCGTCGCGCAAAACCAGGTCAGCGCTGGAGGAAGCAATGGCCGCGCAGCGCGTGGTCCGTATGAGTTACACCTCGGCAGACGGGACTACGACCATCCGCGACGTGGAACCTGTGCTTTTCGCCTCCACGAACGGCCGGTGGTACCTGGTGGGGTGGTGCCGGCTGCGCGACGCGATGAGATGGTTTATCGTTTCCCGCATCGAAGGGGCCAGCGTCACCACAACTGCCTGCAGCGGCCATACCATCGACGAAGTTGGCGAGCCCCCGGTGAACGCCCGGCCGGTGCATGGGCGTGCGCAGTGAACCCGACAGTATCCAGAACCCGGCAGTTTCCAACTCTGGTCAATCCAACTCCGGTCAATCCAACTCCGGTCATGATGATCAGGGAACCCGGTTCAGCCATTCACTGGTACCGAACTTGGAGTCCACGCGTTTCCTGGCTTCTGCAAGCTCTGCTTCAGTGAGCACGGACTCTGAGGCACCGTATCGCTCGGTAAAAACGTCCTGCATGGCCTGCAGGATTGCGGCCCGCGCCATGCCGGTCTGGCGACGCAAGGGGTCCACGCGTTTCTTGGCGCTGCGGGTGCCCTTGTCCGAAAGCTTCTCCTTGCCGATCCGCAGCACTTCGACCATTTTGTCGGCGTCGATGTCGTAGCTCATGGTGACGTGATGGAGCATGCCGCCGTTGGCAAGCCGCTTCTGGGCGGCTCCGCCGATCTTGCCCTGGTCCGTTGCGATGTCATTGAGGGGCACATAAAAAGCGGTGATTCCCAGCTTCTCGAGTGCTGCCATGACCCAGGCATCCAGGAACGCGTATGAGTCGGCGAAGCTGATGCCGTCCACCAGGGTCTGTGGCAGGTACAGGGAATACGTGATGCAGTTGCCGGCCTCCATGAACATGGCTCCGCCGCCGCTGATCCGGCGGACCACGGTGATGCCGTGGCGGGCAACGCCCTCAGGATCAACCTCGTTCTTGACCGACTGGAAGCTGCCGATGACTACTGATGGCTCCTCCCAGTCCCAGAACCTTAGCGTGGGATTACGCAACCCGGCGCCGACTTCTTCGGTCAGTACTTCGTCCAGTGCGACGTTCACATGGGTCGGGAGAACTGACGGCGGGATGACGTCCCACTGGTGGTCGTCCCAGCTGGTGGCTTTGGACAATGCGCGTCGGACTGTAATGGCCACAGCTTCTGCGGAGAAACCGAACAGCGTTGCGCCGGCGGGCAATCCGGCGCTGACCGCCGCGGCAATATCTGCTGCTGTTGAGTTCCCGGGAAGTCCTGTCAGTGCCCCATTGATGTCCTGCAGGGCTTCATCGGGTTCGAGGAAGAAGTCGCCGCTCAGCGAAACGTTGGCAAACAGGCCGTCCACCACATCCAGGTCCACCACCACCAGTTTGCCGCCGGGAACTTTATATTCGCCGTGAAGGCGGGTCCCGGCGTCGTCGTTATCGGTTTCAGGTGTCGGCTGGGAAGTCATGGTTTCCATCTTGCCGGAAAACGCAAAAGCCCGCATTGCCGGAGAATCCGGTAATGCGGGCTTTTGAAAGCCTTGGGGTGAAGTGGTTACTTCTTGCCGCCGAAGCCCTTGAAGCGGGCGTTGAAGCGCTCGACGCGGCCAGCGGAGTCCATGATGCGCTGCTTGCCCGTGTAGAACGGGTGGGACTCCGAGGAGATTTCGACGTCGATAACCGGGTAGGTGTTTCCGTCTTCCCACTCGATGGTCTTCGAGGAAGACACGGTGGACTTGGTCAGGAACTGCGTACCGGAAGCCAGGTCGTTGAATACAACAGCTTCGTACTTCGGGTGGATATCAGACTTCATAATGGGACCTTTTGTTCACGCAACTGGATTTTGCCAGCTGCCAGGTATGAATGGAGGTGGTCCGTGGACTGCAATGCAACATTCCAGCTTCCGGACCAACAACCAATCATAGCCGAAACAAACACGCCATACGAACCGGCGTCAGCCCCGCGGACGGAGTTCCCAGAATGCCACGGCGGAGGCAGCTGCCACGTTGAGGGAATCGACGCCGGCGCGCATGGGGATCTTGACGGCGAGGTCGACGGCGGCAAGGGTCTCTGCGCTCATGCCGGCACCTTCGGTTCCCAGCACCAGCGCCAGTTTCGGGAGCTCCCTGGCGGCGAGGTCGTCAAGGTCCAGGGCGTCGTCTGTCAGTTCCATGGCTGCCACGGTGAAGCCCTGTTCCTTGAGGCGGCCCAGGTCCTGTGGCCAGCTCTCCAAACGTGCCCAGGGGACCTGGAAGACCGTGCCCATGCTGACGCGCACGCTGCGGCGGTACAACGGGTCGCCGCACCGTGGCGAGACCAGGACGGCGTCCACCCCCAGTGCAGCCGCCGACCGGAAAATAGCCCCCACATTGGTGTGGTCCACGATGTCTTCGAGCACGGCGACGCGCCTTGCGGATGCCAGGAGCTCCTCCAGCGGGACGGGAGCCGGGCGGTGCATGGCGGCCATGGCTCCCCGGTGGAGGTGGAAGCCCGTGATTTCCTCCAGGAGTGCCGCTCTCCCAATGAAGACCGGCACGTCCGGATAGGCCTGGAAGACGTCGGTGAGGTCCTCCAGCCACTTCTCGGCCAGGAAGAAGGAACGCGGCTGGTGGCCGGCGGCCAACGCCCTGCGCAGGACCCTGGAGGACTCGGCGATATACATGCCCTCGCGAGGCTCCCGGAGCTTCCGGAGGTGCACATCGGTAAGTGTTGTGTAGTCACTGACGCGTGGATCGTCAGCGGACTCAAGGTAGTGGAATGTCACCCCGGGATCACTTCAGGAGGTTGGAGATCATGAAGCCAAGCGCCACAATACCCAGGGTGAAGATGACGCCGCGCAACACCTTGGGCGACAACTTCCGGCCAACCTTCGACCCAAGCAGCCCGCCGATCGTGGAGCTGACGGCAATGAGCAGGACGACCCACCAGTTGATTCTGTCGAAGGCGAAGATGAGATAGGAAACAGCGGCAACCATGTTCACCGTCAGGGTGAGGATGTTCTTCATGGCGTTGGCATTTTGCATCGTGCCGGAGAGGAAAACTCCGAGGATCCCCACCAGGAGGATTCCTTGCGCGGCCACAAAGTAACCGCCGTAAACCCCGGCGAGGTAGATCATGACCACCAAGAGGATGCCGTGGCTCTTGTCCTTGATGGCATGCTCGGGGTTCTGTTCCCTGTTGCGGATCCATGCCTGGAGCTTGGGCTGGAACAGCACCATGAGCAAGGCTGCGACCAGCAGCACAGGTGCCACGTAGCCAAACACCTTTTCCGGCAGGTGGAGGAGCAGCCATGCGCCGGTGATGCCACCCAACAGCGATGCCGGCATCAGCTTGAGCAGTTGCCTGCCGCGGCCGGCCAGTTCGCGGCGGTAACCCCAGGCGCCAGCGGCCGTACCGGCTACGAGACCCATCGCGTTGCTCATGGAAGCGACGACGGGCGCCACACCCAGGGCGATCAGCACGGGGAAGGTCACCAAGGTGCCCGAGCCGACTACTGCGTTGATGGTGCCGGCCCACAAACCCGCAAAAAAGACCAGGATGCTGCTAAGAATCTCCACGTTTGTCCCGGACCGCCCTAGCGCCGTGCGGTGGCTGTGTAGCGCCCGGCGTTTTCGGAAACGTCCAGCGCCAGGCCAAAGGTGTTGCCGAGGTGCTCGTCAGTGAGGACGTCCTTGATGGGACCGGCAGCCACCACGCCCCCTTCCCGGAGCAGCATGGCGTGGGTGAATCCCGGCGGCACTTCTTCCAGGTGGTGGGTTACCAGGACCATGGCCGGCGCGGCCGGGTCGCTAGCGAGTTCGCCGAGTTTGTGAACCAGCTCTTCGCGGCCGCCAAGATCAAGGCCGGCGGCAGGCTCATCCAGCAAGAGGAGTTCGGGGTCGGTCATCAGGGCGCGGGCGATCTGTACCCTCTTCCGCTCACCTTCGGACAACGTTGCGAAGGTGCGGTTGAGAAGGGGGCCCATCCCCCAGTCGTTCAGGAGGCCAAAGGCGCGCCGTTCGTCGTCGCGCTCATAGCCTTCCCGCCAGCGGCCGGTGACGCCGTACGCTGCCGTGACCACTACGTTCAGGACGTTCTCATGCTCGGGGATCTGGGTAGCCAGCGCTGCGGAGGAGAGTCCGATCCGGGGCCGGAGTTCGAAGACATCGACACGACCCAGGGTTTCGTCGAGGATTCCGGCCTTGCCGCTGCTGGGATGGAGGCGCGCGGCCGCAATCTGGAGAAGAGTCGTCTTGCCCGCGCCGTTCGGGCCAAGGATGACCCAACGTTCGCCTTCGTTGACCTGCCAGTCCACCTTGTCCAGCAGGGTCTTCTTGCCGCGGACAACGCTGACGGAGGCCAATTCCAGAACATCACTCATAGCAGTAGACACTAGGACAAAACTGCACATGACTGATAACTGATGTTTCTGCTCGTATATGAGTCGAAACAGTTTCGGGTGGACGGAGCGCCCTCAGTAGGATTGAAGCCATGACTTCGAACTTGGCTGCGGTCAGCTATGGCGTGAAACTATCCCCCGATTCGCTTGAGGGCGTGCACAAGGTACTGGCCGACGCAGGCGCAGAAGTGTCAGCGGAATCACACAGCGGCGATGACAGGTTCGGCGTCTTTACGTCTGAATTGAACGTGCGGCTTGATTCGTCCGCCGAGCTGTCCAATCTTCGACGCCGGGTGGCCGAAGCTGCCGTCGAGGGCGCCGATACCGCCCTGGTACCTGCAAGCCTTCGGCAGGCAGGGCGCAAGCTGCTCATCATGGATGTGGATTCAACGCTCATCCAGCAGGAAGTCATAGAGCTGCTCGCAGCATATGCGGGCAAGCGCGAAGAGGTCGCTGCCGTCACCGAAGCTGCCATGCGGGGTGAATTGGATTTTGCGCAGAGCCTCCATGCCCGTGTGGCCGTGTTGGCGGGCCTGCCGGCCGACGTCGTGAATTCCGTCCGCGACGAGGTACGCCTCAGCTTGGGGGCGGCAGAACTCGTGGCCGCGTTCAAGGCGGCCGGCCACGTGGTGGCTGTTGTTTCCGGTGGCTTCAACCAGATCCTTGGGCCCATCGCAGAAGATCTGGGCCTTGATTACTGGATTGCCAATGAGCTTGAAATCGTCGACGGCGCGTTGACCGGCAAAGTCCTGGGGGCCGTCATCGATCGGGCTGCCAAGGAGAAGTACTTGAGGCAGTGGGCTGCGGCCGAGGGAATCGAGTTGGCGCACACGATCGCTGTCGGTGACGGCGCGAACGACCTCGACATGCTGGGCGCGGCCGGGATCGGTGTGGCATTCAACGCCAAGCCCGCGGTCCGTGCAGTGGCGGACGCCGCGATCAATATGCCCTACCTCGACGCTGTGCGGCACATCGCCAACGTCTGACCCGGCTCTACGGACTTCCCGGTTTTTTCGCGACACGATCGACGCTGCTGTCCCACCTATTGGTGACTCACAGCAACCAGATCCCCAGGAGCGAAAGATTGGTTATTCAGCAAACACACGTGGGAGCGTCCGTTGGCATGGCCGGCCTTGACGCGACGATTGTCCAGATCGGCCTCATGGCCATACTCATTCTTGGTGCGGCGATAGCAGCCCTTATCGGGTCCTTCGCCGTGCTTGTCCTGGTGCCGCTGGCGGCAGTCGTGGTTCGGAGGCACCACGGAAGACGCGCACAGCCCTCCCGTGGGCCAGGGACGACGGACGAAACCGGTCCTTTTCGGGGTGTCGGACCCCGGCATGCGAATGTCACAAGAAACACGTGACTCGATTTCGTGACGCAAGAAATCGAATACGTAATTTGATTGTTACCCGCGATGGGTCGAGCGCGGATTATTCACGAAATCTTGGAATCGAGCTGCTTTTTAATCGGCGAATGTGCCTACCCTGTTGGAGGAATCGAGAGCAAATGTCCATCTCCCGTATTCCACTGAAGTCATTACCAAACAGGAAGAATGCAACATGAGCACGCTTGATGAAGCCATAAAGCAACTGCTGTCCATTGAAGGCGCTACTGGCGCGGCCGTCGTCGACTATTCCAGTGGCATGGCACTCGCGCAGGGAGGAAACCCCGGATTCGATCTCGGGGTAGCGGCGGCCGGAAACTCGAATGTGGTGAGCGCAAAGCTGCGCACCATGGCTGACCTCAGCCTGGACGGAGATATCGAAGACATTCTCATCACCCTGGGTGGGCAGTACCACCTCATCAACGTCCTGAATTCACGTGACTCCAAGGGATTGTTTGTGTACTTGGTGCTCGATCGTACCTACGCAAACCTCGCCCTGGCCCGTCACAAACTCAACAACGTAGCCAAGGGAATCACCATCTGATCAAGGTCGTCAGCATGGGGACGGCCGCTTGACCGCGGCCGTCCCTTATCAGTGGCTGTCCCCTGTTAGTGGCCGTCTTCGGACACTGTCTCCAGGCGCTGGCTCTTCACCCTCCGGGCACCACTGTTTGCCGAGGCGACGGCTTTGCCCAGCATGTGGTAGACCAAAACGTCCTCATTGGTGTTGGCGTTTGCCTCGATGGTGACAAGCTCACCATCGCGGACTACTCCTATCCGGTGGCACCAGTTGACTAGTTCCGTGAGATCCGAGGACAGCAGAATGATCGCGACACCTGTCTCCCTCAGTTCGTTGAGCATCTGGTACACAACGTCCTTCGCCCCAATGTCGATGCCGCGGCTCGGATGACTCAGGATCAACACGTCACAGCCGCTCGTCATCCATTTGGCGAGGGAGACCTTCTGGCGGTCCCCGCCTGACAGGTTTGTAACAGAACCGTGGATGTTCGTCGTGCTGATGCGCATGCGGCGCACAAGGTCTATCACTCCACGGAGCCCGGCAATCTCGTCCTGCAATCCTGCTTCGACGGAATCCTCACGCAGGCCGGTGGCAATACTGGTTGTTGTTTCCACGTGTCCGGCGTCGTCCGAGAGGTAACCGATCCTGTGCCGCAGGGCGTCCTCAGGACCCTGGATGTCAATGGACTGTCCATGCAGGAAGAGCTCTCCCGAGGTGCGGGGCCTCCTACCCACCAATGATTCGAGCAAGTGATAGACACCCGATTGATGGGTTCCGAGCAGTCCGAAAATTTCGCCTTTGCCGACGCTGAAGGTCACGTCCCGGACAGAGTCCTCAACATTGAGGTTCATGACCCGCAGCACCTCGTCATCGCAGGCCGGCTCCGCAGGCCGCTGGCCGCCCGCCGGCTTGTGCTGCAGCAACAGGAAAGCCAGTTCATCGGCGTCGGTCCGGCTGGCCTCAACGACCCTGTGGACCCTGCCATCACGCAACACGGCAATGCGGTGCGCGATTGAATGGACTTCATCGAGGCGGTGGGTGATGTAGATGATCGCCCGCCCTTGGCTGATCAGCATTCGGAGGACCTGGTGCAGGGCGGCGACGTCGTGATCAGGAAGGGAAGCAGCCACTTCATCCATAATGACCAGTTGTGCTTCCTCAGCCACCATCCGCAGGACTTCAACGAGCGTTTGTTCGGCCCGGACCAGGGTGCCCACCGTCGCGTCAGGATCCAGGTCCAAGCCGGCGTCCTTGATGAGTTTCAGGGCGGGACCCCGAAGTTCCGTATGGGGCTTTCCGGATTGGAAGGTGCCCCGGTACACGGCCTCGGCCACTGTCATACCGGGATCGAGGCGGAAGTTCTGCGGAACAATCCCCACGCCACAGGCCTGCGCTTCTTCGCGCGAATCGGGACCGTATTTTTCTCCCGCCAACGTCATGGATCCGGACTCGTGCCTGAGCGATCCCGACAGGACATCCATCAGGGTGGTCTTCCCTGCCCCGTTGGTTCCGATCAGTCCAAGTATCTCGCCTCGATGCAATGAGAAATCGACACCCTTGAGGATGCGGCGCTGGTCATGTGAGGCATGAATACCATCCGCATGCAATAGCAGGTCCACAGAAGCTCCTAATCCGCACTAATGCGTGAACGGCTGTCGAAAGGCCGTAATGCGCAAAGCATCCAGAAAAGCACTGACGAAATAAGGGGTCCGGATGCAGTGCTGAGTCAATCAGAAGACCTAACAAAAGGCAAAAAAGAATAACAAAACCATCACTGGCAATTCGTGACGCGAGATTATCAGAATTTATCAAAATGTCATCATCTGCTGCTTAAAAGGAAGCGGCCCGGGACAAGTCCCGGGCCGCAACGAAAGAAGCCGCAGTTACTCGGCGTTTTTGCTGAAGTAGTCCGAGCCGCCGACATACTCGGTGTGTCCGGATTCGACATCGGCTGTCACCATCTTTGCGACCTCAGCGGCGAACTCTTCCACGGAGTACAACTTGCCCGCTTCTGCGCGGCGGGCCTCGATGGCTCCCGGGTTGGACCGGTCAAGAAGGGTTGCCGTTACGGTCCCCTCGATCATGTCGCCGGAAACCACTACAAGAGAGATGCCCTTGTCTGCGAGGCTGGGCAGCAACGCACGGAGGGCGTCTTCACCAGCGCGCTTGCTCTTGGCCACGGGCTCGTACTCAGGCATGGTGGGAACGGTCTCCACGAAGTGAGCCTGGTGACTGGTCACGAAGACCACCCGCGAACCTTCCGGCATGAGGGGCACGGCAGCGTTGAGCATGTTGATCTGGGCGTCGCGGTTCAGTTTGAGCGCGTAGCCCTCCTCCATGCCGCTTTCCATGCCTCCTGAGGCATTGAGCACGAGCACGTCGAGGGAGCCGAACTGCTCCATGGCTGTGCTGGCCAGGGCATGCACGCCTTCGTCGGTGGTGAGGTCTGCGCCAACCGCAGCTGCACGACCGCCGGCCGCCTGGATTTCGGCCACCACCTTGTTGGCGCGGGGTGCCTTCTGGCGGTAATTAACGACGACGGCGGCACCCTCGCCAGCGAGGATCTTGGCAACTTCAGCGCCGATTCCGCGGGAAGACCCCGTGACGATGGCGGTCTTGTTATCCAGCGTTCCCATTCGTGCTCCTTTTGTTCAGTTCATCCAAATTCCGTGTGCTCGGATTCCATCATGCCAGCGGCAACGATGAAATCCGTTGTCGGCCCCGGACAAAAACTACCGTTTGCGGTAGTGGGTCAGTGGCCCATTCCCAAGCCGCCATCAACGGGGATCACGGCGCCCGAGATGTAGGCGGCCTCATCACTGGCCACCCAGCGGACAACGTTGGCCACTTCGGATGCCTCAGCGAAACGCCCGGCCGGGACGTTGGCGAGGTAGGACTTCTGTGTGTCCTCCGGCAGTTCGGCTGTCATATCCGTGTTGATGAACCCGGGTGCCACTACGTTGGCGGTGATGCCACGGCTTCCCAGCTCGCGCGTCAGGGACCGTGCGATACCCACCATTCCGGCTTTGGAAGCGGAGTAGTTGATCTGTCCGGGAGCTCCGTAGAGGCCGGATACGGAGGAGATAAGCACCACACGGCCCTTGCGGAGCCTGATCATGCCCTTGCTGGCACGCTTGATGACCCGGAATGCTCCCGTCAAGTTGGTGTCGAGAACCGAGGTGAAGTCGTCTTCGCTCATCCGCAGCAGGAGCGTGTCCTTGGTGATGCCTGCGTTCGCCACCAGAACCTCAACCGGCCCGTGCGCCTCTTCGACAACCTTGAACGCCGCATCGATCGAAGCTTCATCAGTGACATCGGCCTTTACGCCCAGGATTCCCTCAGGGAGTTCTGTTTCACTGCGGTAGGTAACAGCCACCTTGTCGCCGTTGGCAAGGAATGATTCCGCGATGGCCAGGCCGATGCCGCGGTTACCGCCAGTGATCAGGACGCTGCGACCGGTGGATACTGCTTCAGACATGCTTTTGCTCCAGGTTCTGCGGTCATCGAATGCCGCGTGAAGAGGGATTTTCCTGTCTCGATCTTATCCGCCGCCTGCAGCAACCCGCGGGTAACCGGCACGCTGCGCGGTTTGGGCGGGCTATGGCCTTGGTGAGAGAATTGGAAGAGGCCTTTGGAGCGTGATGATTCAGCTGTGACACGAGAGAACAGCCCCCTGCAGCAAGTGCCCGGGGAACCGGACGCGGTCTCCAGCGACCCCGAAGTCCACAGCATCACCGATGCCGCTGCCGCGCACTCCGAGGACATGCGCGAACGAATGATCAAGTACGCCGTCGCCATGGGGATCCGCATGGTCTGCATCGTCCTGATTTTCGTCGTTGACGGCTGGTTCAAGATCATTGCCATTGCAGGCGCGGTCTTTCTCCCCTGGATCGCCGTGGTCATAGCCAACGGCAACGACAAAGCCGAGGACCACAGCGATTCACTGCTGGACTATGTGGCAGTTCCGGAACTCGAGCGGTCGGACCTGCCTGACGATGACCAGGATGGCGACGCGCCCACGGTGCTTCAGGGCGAACTGGTGGACGATCCACCGGCCGACGGAGAAGCAGACCCCGGAACGAATGACCACGCAGGAGAAGCCGGCAACCCCGGCGACGGACGGACGGCTTCATGAATATCTTTAATCTTGGCAGCGCAGGCTTGGGCAGCCAGGACTCCGGTCGCGCCACAGCAGCGGCCACATGCTCCCGGAAGGGATGCCGCCAGGATGCCGGGTGGCAGCTCCTGTGGAACAATCCTCGCATCCACACGCCGGAGCGTCGAAAGGTGTGGCTTGCGTGCGATGAGCACCGTGAATGGCTTGAAGACTACTTGCAGACCCGGGGCCTCTGGAAAGAGACGGTGCCGTTTACCGATGATCCGGCAGTGAACGAGGCCCGCTGAATGTACCGTTTCCTCTTCTCCAGCAAGTGGCTGGGGTACTTCGTTTTGGCCGTGATTTTCGCGACTGCCTGTGTGTTTTTGGGGCGCTGGCAGATGGACCGCAGGGCTGAGACGCTCGCCGAAATCAATCGCGTTGTCAGCAATTATTCCGCGACGCCCATCCCCTATTCCGAGATCAAGGACCAGTTCAACGCGCTGGATCCCGAACGGGAATGGACGCAGGTCCAACTCCGCGGCAGCTACGACATCGACGGGCAGCGCGTTGTCCGCAACCGCCCGTTGAACGGCCAGCCAGGCTACGACGTCGTGGTTCCTTTCCGCCTCACCACCGGCGAGGCGGTGGTGATCGACCGCGGCTGGCTGCCGATCGGCAACAACACACCGGGCCGTCCCGACGTCGTTCCGGCGCCTCCCACAGGCGAGGTCACCGTTGTTGCGCGCCTGAAGCCCGCCGAACCGAAGCTTGACCGCGGGGCGGTGGATGGGCAGCTTGCCTCCATTGACCTGGCAAGCTTTGCCACTGAACTTTCCTACCCCATCGCCACCGGAGCCTACGGACAGCTGGCCAGCGAGAACCCTGCCGTGCAGCCCATGCCGACACCGTTCCCCAAACCGGCCACCGAAGAAGGAACCCACCTCTCCTACTCCCTTCAATGGTTCGCCTTTGGAGTCCTGATGTTCATTGGGTTCGGCTACGCCGCGCGCCAACAGGCCCGCAACGCTGCCATCGACGCCGAAGACGAAGAGGACGAGCAGATCATGGCCGCCGGCGGAAGCCCGAAGCGCCGTGCCCCTGCCCCGCGCAAGAACAAGCGGCCCACAGCCGAAGAAGAGGAAGACGCAATCCTGGATGCACAAGGCTACTGAACCGGCTACTGATCCCGTGGACAACGTGCGGTCGGCCCTGATAGCCGCCGGCGCCAAGGACACAGTCCAAGTATTCGATGACGAGGTGCCTACGGCCGCAGCCGCAGCGGCGGTCCTTGGCTGCGAGGTGGCAGCTATTACCAACAGCCTGATATTCGATGTCGATGGCGAACCGCTGCTGATCCTTGCCAGCGGCGCTGCCAAGGTTGACACCGCACTCGTGGCAGATCAGCTTGGGACCGGCAGGATCCGGCGCGCCAAGCCTGCATTCGTACTGGAGCACACGGGTCAGGAAGTGGGTGGAGTGGCCCCGCTGGGCCACCCCGGCAGGATCCGGACCATCTTGGATGCCTCGCTGGAACAGCACCCCGTCCTCTGGGCCGGCGCCGGCGACCACAACTCCATGTTCTCCATCAGTTATGAAGAACTCCGCAGGATCACGAACGCCGAGGAACTCCTGGTTCGTTAGCGCGATGCATGCGGGGCACCGCTGGCCCCTAGGCCAGGGTGATGAGGTCCAGGTAGTCCTCGTTCCAGTGGTCCTCGACACCGTCCGGGAGCAGCACTACCCGCTCCGGGTTCAAGGCCGACACTGCGCCTTCATCGTGGCTGACCATGACGACGGCGCCGCTGTAGTTCTTCAGCGCACCCAGGATTTCGGCACGGCTGGCAGGGTCAAGGTTGTTCGTGGGCTCGTCAAGGAGCAGCACATTGGCGCTCGAAGCCACAATGGTGGCAAGCGCCAGGCGTGTCTTCTCGCCACCGGAAAGCACTCCCGCGGGCTTGTCGACGTCGTCTCCGGAGAACAGGAACGAACCCAGGATCCCGCGGACCTCAGCGTCCTTCATGTCCGGAGCCGAGGACCTCATGTTTTCCAGCACCGTACGTTCGTGGTCCAGCGTCTCGTGCTCCTGGGCGTAATAACCCACCTTGAGTCCATGTCCCGGGATGATGTCGCCGGTATCAGGCTTGTCGACGCCGGCCAGCATACGCAGGAGGGTGGTCTTGCCGGCACCGTTGAGGCCGAGGATGACCACTTTGGAGCCGCGGTCGATGGCCAGATCCACATCCGTGAAGATTTCCAGGGAACCGTAGGACTTGCTCAGGCCCTCCGCGGTGAGCGGGGTCTTGCCGCACGGTGAAGGATCCGGGAAGCGCAGGGCGGCCACGCGATCGTTTTCACGAACCGCTTCAAGCCCGCCGAGAAGGCGTTCCGCACGTTTGGCCATGTTCTGAGCGGCAACGGCTTTGGTGGCCTTGGCGCGCATCTTGTTCGCCTGGTCGATCAGGACCTGGGCCTTCTTCTCTGCGTTGGCACGCTCGCGCTTACGGGCGCGCTCATCGGTCTCACGCTGCTGGAGGTAACGCTTCCAGCCCATGTTGTAGTAATCGATCTGGGCGCGGTTGGCGTCCAGATGGTAGACCTTGTTGACCGTGGCCTCGAGCAGCTCCACATCGTGGCTGATCACGATCAAGCCGCCTTGGTGGTCTTTCAGGAAGTCCCGCAGCCAGGTGATGGAGTCGGCGTCGAGGTGGTTGGTCGGTTCGTCAAGCAGCAGCGTTTCGGCCGAGGAATACAGGATGCGGGCCAGTTCCACACGGCGGCGCTGGCCACCGGACAGTGTCTTGAGCGGCTGGTTTAGGATGCGCTCCGGAAGGGCCAGGTTCGAGGAAATGGCGGCAGCCTCTGCCTCCGCGGCGTACCCGCCACCGGCCAGGAACTCCGACTCCAAGCGGTCGTACCGGTTCATGGCCTTCCGTTGGATGGACGCATCTTCGCTGGCCATCTCCTGCTGTGCCTTCTTCAGCTTTCCGACCACCACATCCAGGCCGCGGGCCGAGAGGATACGGTCGCGGGCGAGCTGTTCCATGTCAGGCGTCCGGGGATCCTGGGGCAGGTAGCCGATCTCGCCACTGCGCGTCACTTTGCCGCCTGCGGGAAGACCCTCCCCTGCCAGGACGCGCGTCAGGGTCGTCTTGCCGGCACCGTTGCGGCCGACCAGCCCGATCTTGTCCCCTTTGTCCACCCTGAAGTTGACCTGGTCCATGAGCAGGCGTGCGCCGGCGCGGAGTTCGAGTTCCTGGACGGTAATCAATTCGGGTGATGCCTTTCAATGGGGAACGCCTGCGGGGGCCGGTGGGCCCGATGAGTGCGGCGGGGTGCGGCCGTGAGAACAGCCTGTTCAAGTCTACCGGCACCCAGGGCACGGACTGACATCCTCTTCCAACAGCGGAAACTGTGCCAACGACCAAAGATTCCCCGAGCACCCTTGTAGGGAGGCTCCAAAATCCACGTCGCCCCGCATCCGTATTGTCGAAGCCAGGGGAAACAAGTACTTTCATCGCACCCATCTCATCCGTTAGGACCCGTCATGAGCAAGACCGATGCTGTCACTGTGCAGCGGCCCACCACCTCACGCAAACGCTGGAACGCAACCGATATCGGTCTCATCGCCGTCTTTGCAGCCCTCGTGGCCGCGTCGTCGATCGTACCCGGCATTCCGGTGGGCGCCCTTGGTGTGCCCATCACTTTGGTGACCCTGACCGTGATGCTCAGCGGACTGGTACTTGGCGCCGGTCGCGGCTTCGCCGCCGTCGGACTCTATGTCTTATTGGGCCTGGCGGGTTTGCCCATCTTCAGCGGAGGCCGCAGCGGCCTGGGTATCCTCGCGAGCCCTTCGGCCGGGTACATCATCGCTTTCCCGCTGGCGGCGGCGGCCACAGGCTACCTTGCCGCCGTAGTGATCCGCAGGACCGTCAAATACCGGGGACTTTGGCTGTTCGCTGCCACCATGGCCAGCAGTCTCGTTGTTGTCCATGGCCTGGGCATCCTCGGCATGATGGTCAACGCCAAACTCGACTTCAGCAAGGCACTGCTCGCTGACGTGCCGTTCCTTCCCGGGGACACCCTCAAGAACGTCCTGGCCGTGATCATCGCCCTGGCAATTCACAAGGCATTCCCGGATGTCTTGGTACGTCGGGTTAAGCAGGGAAGTTGAACAGCATCAGTTTCAACGGGGTCTCGGTGCGCGTGGCTGTGGACACCGGCGACGCACCCAAGACACTGCTGCACCGGTTTTCTCTGGAGCTCACGGAGCGTCGTATCGGTGTGATCGGTGCCAATGGCTCCGGCAAGTCCACCTTTCTCCGGCTCTTCAACGGTCTGGTGGCTCCCACTGATGGAACAGTCGTGGTGCATGGCCGCAGCACGGATTCAGATGTCCGCCGCGTGCGGGCGAACGTAGGTTTCGTTTTCACAGATCCGTTGTCCCAACTGGTGATGCCGACAGGGCGGGAAGATGTTGAGCTGTCCCTGCGGCGTTCCGTCAGGAACTCCAAGGAACGCACTGCAAGGGCCGAAACCGTTCTCGACCGCTTCGGGCTCCTCCGCGTAGCCGACCAGAGCATCTATGAACTCTCCGGCGGAGAACGCCAACTGCTCGCACTGGCCGCGGTGCTGGCCGTCAACCCCGGGGTTCTGGTCCTTGATGAACCGTCCACCCTGCTGGATCTGCGCAACCGCGAACTGCTGCGCCGGACCATTGCGGGGCTGGACCAACAGGTCATCATGTCCACGCATGACCTCGACCTGGTTCTCGACATGGACCGGGTCCTGGTGGTGGAGGACGGTCGCATAGTGTTCGACGGCGGCGCGGCCGAAGCCGTGGCCCATTACCGCGCGCTGTGCGAAGGTACAGCAGTCGAACTGCCCGTGGAAGGGTTACCGAGGTGAGGGGCCACGGCCACCTGCTCGCACAGCACGTCCCTGGCAGTTCCCTGATACACCGCACTCCCCTGTGGCTGAAATTCCTTGTGGTGGCGGCCTGCGGAACGGCGTCGTTCCTGATTGTCGACTGGGCAGTATCCCTGGCCGTCTTCATCGTCATGTGCGGGCTTTTCCTGCTCAGCGGCGCCGGGATCAAACGACTCCTGGGGTCCCTCTGGATGGTCACGCCCATCCTTCTGGCCATCGGTCTTTTCCAGTGGTGGCAGTTGGGCGGACCAACAGCGGCGCGCATCGTGCTGAATGTACTGGTATGCGTCGTGGCCGCTTCAGTGCTGACCGCCACCACCCCCGTGCAGGATTTGCTGGATGGCGTGGTGTCCCTCTCCAAACCGTTCCGCCGGTTCGGCGCCGATCCCGAACGTTTCGCACTGACCATTGCCGTGATGCTGCGCAGCATCCCGTTTATCGCCGGCGCCTTCGCCGATGTCCGCGATTCCGCGCGCGCCCGGGGCCTTGAACGGAACCCCAGGGCCTTGGTCCTGCCCGTGTTCATCTCGACCGTGGCCTATGCACGACAGACCGGCGACGCCCTCGCTGCCAGGGGGCTGGGCGAAGCCGACGAAGCTCCCTTGAGTCAGAGCCGCGAGTAACGCATAAGGCTGGCGGTGCCCATGCCGCCGGCGATGCTGATCATCGCCAGCCCGAGGGTCCCGGATCCTGTCTCGCGGTACCGTCTCCTGGCCTGCGCCAAGAGCCGCGTCACCAGAACCGCCCCCGATGCACCGTACCCGTGACCCAACGCCAGGGCACCGCCTTCACGGTTCGCCCGGGCAGGATCCAGGCCCAAGTGTTCCAGGCATGCGATGGTTTGCGATGCGAACGCCTCGTTGAACTCGATGAGGTCCAGCGTGTTTGCTGCCACACCACGACTGGCGAGCAATCGTTCGGCAGCATGGGCGGCACCAATACCCAGCAGATCCGGATCAACGCCTGCCGTGTCGTTGCCAAGCACCTCGAGTCCGTCCACCGCACCCATCGCGCGTGCCCGCGCCATGGAGGTCACCACGACGGCGGACGCGGCGTCCGCGTCGAAGCACGAGTTCGCTGCCGTGACTGTTCCACCGGTCACGAAGGCGGCCGGGAAACGGGCCATCAAAGCGGGTCGCAGCGAAGGCCTGGGACCGTCATCGGACATCACGGGCCCATCAGTGCCGCTCAGCGGGACGATTTCGTCGAAATATCGGCCCGCAGCGGCAGCCTCCACTGCGCGGCGGTGGCTGCGGAGGGCATACTCGTCCTGCCTCTCCCTGGTCACGCCGAAAGTCCTGGCAACATTTTCCGCAGCGACTCCCATGTCCGGGTCTCCGAACTGTGGCGGCACGAAGGTGGCCCGGGAGTAGAACTCGAGTCCGCCGTCGTGATCCTTGTTGGCCCTGGCCGGGGCCGTACTGATGCTTTCGACGCCGCCGGCCAGGAACAGCGGATCACCACCGGCGGCAACCAGCCGGGATGCCAGCGCTATGGCGTCCAGACCGGAGCCGCACTGACGGTCAACCGTTAGCCCCGGGACGGTGACAGGCAGGCCGGCCTGGAGCGCGGCGTACCGGGCGAGGTTTCCACCCCCGCCCACTGCGTTGCCGATGATGACGTCGTCCACGTCCGAGGGTTCCACCGCCGTGGAGTCCAGCAGCGAAGCCAGGACCGGTGCCAGGAGATCCGGCGCGCGGAGATGCTTGAGTTGCCCGTTGGCGCGGCAAACCGGCGATCGAAGGGCCGCAATGATGACAGGTTGCCGGGCGGGGTCCGTTTGCGTCGCCGTGCTAACCAAGGGGCTGTGCCCTGGAATCATGGTTCTTGATCCAATCCAGCAGCACCTTACGGCTGACTTTGCCACGATCCGTTATTGGCAGTTCGGAGAGCAGGTAGAACTGCAGCGGCCACTTATCCCGCGCCAGCAGGCCGTCGAGCCCGGTGCGGAGCTGCGTCGCCGTCACGGCGCCATAGGCAGGAACGACGCCGGCGATCACCTTTTGACCGCGGATGTCGTCAGGTGCGCCGGCGGCGACCGCCACCTCGATGCCCGGCACAGAGGCCATGGCCAGTTCCACCTCGTGCGGGTACACGTTCTTCCCTGAAGTGACGATCATGTCCGAACGCCTGCCGAGAATGTGGAGGACTCCCCCTCGGAGGTAGCCCTGGTCCCCTACCGTGTACCAGCCGTTGAGGCAGCGCAGGGCGTGCCCGTCGTCGCCCCACAAGTAGCCATTGCTGACCATTCCGCTGCGCACGCTGATGTTGCCGTGGGTGCCTTCGGGCAAAACGTTGCCGGCGTCGTCGAGAATGCTGAGCTCCACACCCGGGAAAGGGGTTCCGATGCCCGTGCCCCCCACATCCAGCGGTTCACCGGCGGCCAGCCGGGTACCCGAGACGAAACTCAACTCCGAAGCGCCATAGTACTCATAAATGGCAGCATGCGGTGCCCAGCGCCTGGCAGCTTCCAGGGTCCGTGCGTCCAGCTTCGAACCGGCGCAGATGATACTGCGGATACCGGAGGCGTCCACGTCGCCCGCCAGGCCCCGTTCGCTCAGCAACCGCAGCATGGTGGGGGCAAGGACCAAGCGGGTGATGCCGTCATGGCTGATGGACGCATGGGCGTCTCCGACATCGAATGATTCGAGGGTGTGGAACGCGGCCCCCGCGTAAAGGCACTCGGAGAGGGCATACAGGTTCAGGCTCGCGGAAAGCGGGCCCGGCGCCAGCGTGTGGTCATCCTGCGAGAGTCCGAAGAATTCGATGGAAGCCTCGAACGAGACCTGCCACGAGCGGCGGGAACGGGTGAAGGCTTTGGGAACAGAGGTAGTACCCGAGGTCAGGCCAACCAGGAACGTGCTTGAAGGATCTCCGTCATGCAGACCGCTCCCCATTGCGGTTCCGGCTGTACCGGCAGTTTTGGCTGCGCCGCAGTTGCGGGATTCAACAAGGCGCGAGGCTACGTCTTCAATCATTGGAGCAGGCCAGAGGGGGTCAAGGACTGCGCAGCGTCGCTCCCCCGCGACGGCGGCAGCGTACCGCCCAACGAAGTCAACGGAGTTTGGTTCGGCCAGCACCGTCGTGGAGCCGGAGGCGGCCAGCAGTCCTGCTGCGCCGTCGCGAAGTCCGGCCCAAGTGATCCGGCTGCTGCCCACGACGACGGCGGTGTCGTGCGGGTGCTCATCAGCCCAGATGTGAAGTTTGTCCAGGAAAGGCATCCAGCCAATTTTACGGCAGTGTCCGCACCCTGGCATCAAAAGTGACGTCTATTCTGACAGTATGAGTTTCAACGATGGCGCGCAGCTTGACCCGTCCCAAGTCGAGGACCGACGTGGCGGTGGTATGGGCAGAGGGACCAAAATCGGTGGTGGCATCGGTGGTGGCATCGTGGTGCTGCTGCTCGCCCTCTTCGGTATCAACCCCAACATCCTCGGAGACCTGAGCGGTGGAGGGAGTCCGCCTCCCGCCGTCGAAAGCGGAACCGGAGCAGGGGGCGTGCAGGAGTGCCAGACCGGGGCTGACGCGGACAAGCGCCTCGACTGCCGCATCACCGGAACAGTTAACAGCCTCAACGCTTTCTGGCCCGACTACCTGGCCCAATACAATGTGAAATACTCGCGGCCAGGAACGGTCATCTTTGACCAGGCCACCAACACCGGATGCGGTCCGGCCACCACGGCCGTCGGGCCGTTCTACTGCCCCGCCGACGTGAAGGCCTATTTCGACCCCGGGTTCTTCGATGAACTGGTGACACGGTTTGGCTCTTCGGGCGGCCCGCTCGCCCAGGAATATGTGGTGGCCCATGAATTCGGTCACCATGTCCAGAACATCCTGGGCAACCTCGACCGGGCACAGCAGGATCCGCAAGGACCCCAGTCGGGAGGCGTTCGGGTGGAACTGCAGGCCGATTGCTATGCAGGGCTGTGGGTTCGCCACGCCACCACGCAGACTGATGCCAGCGGCAAGCCGTTCCTTGATCCCCTCACCGAGCAGGACCTGCAGGACGCGCTGTCGGCTGCTTCCGCCGTCGGAGATGACCGGATCCAGGAAGCGGCCACTGGACGAGTCTCTCCCGAATCGTGGACGCACGGATCCAGCCAACAACGGCAGAAGTGGTTCTACCAGGGATACAGCACCGGTGACATCAACAAGTGCGACACCTTTGGAGTGGCAACCCCATAGCTTTCACGCTTAAAGAGCAGAAGGGTTCCGGGCATATAGCCCGGAACCCTTCTTTATGCCCGCATTAGCGGGCGGAAATCCCGGATCAGATGTTGAAGCCGAGGGCCCGCATCTGGTCCTTGCCGTCGTCGGTGATCCGCTCCGGACCCCATGGCGGCATCCAGACCCAGTTCAGGCGCCAATCGTCAACAACTCCGTCGAGGGACTTGCCAACCTGTTCTTCAAGCACATCCGTCAGCGGGCAGGCCGCCGTGGTCAGCGTCATGTCGATCAGGAGGGCGCCGTCCTCGTCGGAGTACTTCAGGCCATAGAGGAGGCCAAGGTCCACCACGTTGACTCCGAGTTCGGGGTCAATGACGTCCTTGAGCGCTTCCTCGACGTCCTCGAGGCTGGTGCGCGCCGCGTTGATTTCGGTCATGGAACGATCCTAACTAGGCCTGCACAGCAGGAGCAACGGCAACGCCGGCGCCTGGCGCGTAGCGGTCGTAGCCCTCTTCTTCAAGGCGGTCGGCGAGCTCGGGGCCACCTTCCTCAACAACCTTGCCATCCACGAACACGTGGACGAATTCCGGCTTGATGTAGCGCAGGATGCGGGTGTAGTGGGTGATGAGCAGTGTGCCCATGTTACCGGCGTCGTGCGCACGGTTCACACCTTCGGAGACAACCTTCAAAGCATCGACGTCGAGGCCGGAGTCGGTCTCGTCCAGGATGGCGAACTTCGGCTTGAAGAGTTCCAGCTGCAGGATCTCCACGCGCTTCTTCTCACCACCGGAGAAGCCTTCGTTGACGTTGCGCTGGGCAAAGTCGGCGTCGATGCGCAGCTGCTGCATGGCAGCCTTGACGTCCTTGGTCCAGGTACGAAGTGCCGGTGCTTCGCCGTCGATCGCGGTCTTTGCGGTGCGCAGGAAGTTGGTCATGGTCACACCGGGGACCTCCACCGGGTACTGCATGGCCAGGAAGAGGCCGGCGCGGGCGCGCTCGTCAACGCTCATGTCCAGCACGTTCTCGCCGTCCAGCGTGATGGTGCCGCTGGTGACCGTGTAGCGCGGGTGGCCGGCGATCGTGGAGGCGAGGGTGGACTTTCCCGAGCCGTTGGGGCCCATGATGGCGTGGGTTTCGCCGGTCCTGATGGTCAGGCTGACGCCCTTCAGGATCTCCTTGGTGCCCTGCTCCGTCTCAATGCTGACGTGCAGGTCGTTGATCTCAAGAGTAGACATGCTCTTCTTTCTTTTCGTTCGTAAGTCTGGCGGTACTGGGCGCTCAGTAGTTCTCTACCGAAGCGCCGTTCACAACGTTGGTCACGTCCACGTAAACGTCATCGCCGTCGAGGGTGACGGCGAACACGGGCACGGGATCGTAGGCGGGCAGCTGGAGGGGTTGTCCGCTGCGGAGATCGAACTGGGAACCGTGTCCCCAGCATTCGATTGCGCAACCTTCAACTTCGCCTTCGGACAACGAGATATCCGCATGCGAGCAGGTATCGCCAATGGCGTGGATTTCGCCCATGGAATCCCTGACGATCGCTACGGGATAGTCGTCAATGAGAACCCGCAGGGCCTGCTTGACCTGGATGTCATTGGCGTTGCATACCAGTTCGCCCTTGGTTTGTTCACTCATGCTTGTCCGGACTGCCTGTCTTTGTTGGGTTCGTCGTTAGTTCTCGGTCGCCGCGAGCTCGCGCTCAACAGCGTCCGTCAGGCGATCTTCGATGGCCGGTACGTTGATCTTCTGGATGATCTCGTTGAGGAAGCCGCGGACTACGAGCCTGCGGGCAACTTCTTCCGGAATACCGCGGGCCATGAGGTAGAAGAGGTGCTCGTCGTCGAAACGTCCGGTAGCGCTGGCGTGGCCTGCACCGGCAATGAGACCCGTCTCGATCTCCAGGTTCGGCACGGAGTCGGCGCGGCAGCCATCGGTCAGAACCAGGTTCTGGTTCTTCTCGTAGCTGTCGGTTCCTTCGGCATTCTTCTGGATCAGGACATCGCCCACCCATACGGTGTGTGCACCCTTGCCTTGCAAAGCACCCTTGTACAGCACGTTGGACACGCAGTTCGCCTGACCGTGGTCAACGAACGTGCGGTGCTCAAGGTGCTGGCCGGCGTCTGCGAAGTACAGGCCGAAGAGTTCAACCTCGCCACCCGGAGCAGCAAAGCGTGCAGTCGGGGTGACACGGACGAGGTCTCCACCGAGGCTGACCACGATGTGCTTGAACTTGGCATCGCGGCCGATCTTCGCCTGCTGGGACGAAGCATGAACGGAGTCATCGTTCCATTCCTGCAGGGACACGACGGTCAGCTCTGCGCCATCCCCAAGAACGATTTCCACGTTCTCCGACACAACGGCAGAACCTTCGTGGCCGAGGACCAGGACACCCTTGGAGAACTTCTCCGCCACCACAACGATGTGCTGGGCAGCGGCATCGGTACCGGCGCCGGTCAAGGTAACCGTGATTTCCGACTCGAGCGTGGTCTCCGAGGGAACCGTGATCACAGTGGCTTCCTTGAAGCCGGACCAGGCGTTGGCAGAAACACGGTCTTCCGGAATGCCGGCCAAGCCGATGCGGCGGTCATCACGGCCGACAGTTTCGACAGTGACGCCGGCGGGTGCGGAAACCGTGACAGCCGGCGCCGCGCCGATAAGGGCTTCGGAATGCAGCCCACGGAGACGACGAAGCGGAGTAAACCGCCAGTCCTCTTCGAGTCCGGTCAGTGCCTTGAAATCGTCAAGGTTGTACGAGGTGAGACGGCCGGCGCGGGAGCTGTCCGGGACGCCTACCCCGCCACCGTGGGAGTGGCTCTTGGACGAAGCGCCCGCGAGCGGACCCGCCGACGGCTTTGCCGCCGTCGAACCGTCAGCGTTGATGGGCGAGAGGTTCTCGCCTTCCTCCGTGAAGCCGTCGATAAAGGGCTGTGCTGAAGGCGCGCCGATGCGGGCCTTTTCAGTAGTGATATCAGTCATTATTAACCGACGGATCCTTCCATCTGAAGTTCAATCAAGCGGTTCAGCTCAAGGGCATATTCCATGGGCAGCTCGCGGGCGATCGGCTCGATAAAGCCGCGCACGATCATGGCCATGGCCTCGTCCTCCGGCATTCCGCGGGACATCAGGTAGAAGAGCTGTTCTTCGCTGACACGGGAAACGGTGGCCTCGTGGCCGAGTACGACGTCATCCTCACGGATGTCGATGTACGGGTACGTGTCCGACCGCGAAATGGTGTCCACCAGCAGTGCGTCACAGCGGACCGTGTTGGCAGAGTGCTTGGCACCCTCGCGGACCTGGACCAAGCCGCGGTAGGCAGCGCGGCCACCACCACGGGCGACAGATTTGGAAATGATGGAACTCTTGGTGTTCGGCGCGATGTGGACCATCTTTGAGCCGGTGTCCTGGTGCTGGCCCTCGCCTGCGAAAGCGATGGACAGCGTCTCACCCTTGGCGTGCTCGCCAACGAGGTAGACGGCCGGGTACTTCATGGTCACCTTGGAGCCGATGTTGCCATCGACCCACTCCATGGTGGCGCCCTCTTCGCAGATGGCACGCTTGGTGACCAGGTTGTACACGTTGTTGGACCAGTTCTGGATGGTCGTGTAGCGGACGCGTGCGCCCTTCTTCACGATGATCTCCACGACCGCGGAGTGCAGCGAGTCTGAGGTGTAGATCGGAGCCGTGCAACCTTCGATGTAGTGAACGTAGGAGTCCTCATCGGCGATGATCAAGGTGCGCTCGAACTGGCCCATGTTCTCCGTGTTGATACGGAAGTAGGCCTGGAGCGGGATGTCGACGTGCACACCCTTGGGCACATACACGAATGATCCGCCGGACCAAACAGCCGTGTTCAGCGATGCGAACTTGTTGTCGCCCACGGGGATGATGGTGCCGAAGTACTCCTGGAAGATCTCAGGGTGCTCACGCAGCGCGGTGTCGGTGTCCAGGAAGATGACGCCCTGGGCTTCCAGGTCCTCACGGATCTGGTGGTAGACAACCTCGGACTCGTACTGGGCGGCCACGCCCGAGACGAGGCGGCTGCGCTCAGCTTCCGGAATACCCAGTTTCTCGTAGGTGTTCCGGATGTCTTCGGGAAGGTCTTCCCAGGTTGCCGCCTGCTTTTCGGTGGAGCGCACGAAGTACTTGATGTTATCGAAATCGATGCCCGAGAGGTCTGCACCCCAGGTAGGCATGGGTTTGCGGTCGAAGTACTTCAGGCCTTTGAGGCGCAGATCGAGCATCCATTCGGGCTCGTTCTTCTTCGAGGAGATGTCGCGGACGACCTCCTCGTTGAGGCCACGACGGGCATTGGCGCCTACGTCGTTCTTGTCGGCCCAGCCGTACTCGTAGTTTCCGATACCGTGCAGTTCGGGATTCTTCTCCAGAATCTCCGAGATCACAGTGCCGTCGGCTACCGCTTTCTCTGCTATTTGGTCCGTCATCACGGCCTTTCTTGCTGGTTGTTAGATTCCTGATACGGGCTCTTGGGTTGCACTTCAGCGCCTGGGGGCACCGTGGCAGCCAATCGCCCGGTAGGTATGTGGGTGGTGCAAACATGTCCGCCCTGCGCGAGCGTCGAGAGGCGCCGGACGTCGACTCCCACCAAACGGGAGAAGACCTTGGTCTCGGCATCGCAGAACACCGGGAACTCCGCGGCGAGACGTTGAATGGGGCAATGCCCTTGGCACAGCTGAACGCTGGACAACGCTGCGGGCAACGGCGCCTTGGCTTCGATGGAATGGGCGGAGGCAACAAAGCCGTCGCGGCTCAATGCCTTGGATAGTGCCATGGCCCTGGCGGTGATGTCGTCCCCTGCGGCCTGGACTTCCGGTGCATAGCGCCTTTCCATGTCCGCGAAACGCTCTTCCGCATACTCCCGGACAGCGTCCTCGCCCGCAAGTTCCTGGAGGCGACGCAGGGCCGAGCTTGCGATGTTCAGGTAGTCATCGCCCAGCTTGGACTGCCCCTGTGAACTCAGGACATAGCGACGCGCGGGCCGACCGGCGCCTGAACCGGCCTTGGCAACACGCTTGACCTCAATGACGCCACTGCGTTCAAGATGGTCAAGGTGCCTGCGAACGGCGGCGGGGGTAAATCCGAGGAGATCTCCCAGCTCGGCTGCGCTGACAGGACCATTCTCGAGCACGGCGCTGAGGACGCGGTCACGGGTGCGGTCATCCGCGTCCGGCAGCGAGGGTGAGGCAACAAGGGCCTCTCCCGCTGCAGCATGCCGCTTTTGGGGCATGGATACTGGACTGCTCATGGAATACACAACACAATCATGTCGTAATTTGTTTCACGCATCCAGTAAGGCAAGACTGACCTTGGCTCCGCGCCAAGTGTGACCGTACTACTTCACGTAGAATACTTTGGTGCGCTCACCCGAATCTCCTGTCCTCACCATAGACGGACTCATCAAGGATGTAGGCCCTTTGGCCTCCCTCGACGGCAAAATGTTACGGGTGGTCAGTGGACTGTCCCTGGTGGCAGAGCGTGGCCAGGTAACCGCACTTCTTGGTGCGAACGGGGCCGGCAAGACCACCACGCTGGAGTGTGCCCAGGGCCTGCAGAAGCGAACCGGCGGCTCCATCACCCTTCTGGGGGCGGATCCGGACACTGCAGGTGCTGAACTGCGCGCCCGGGTAGGCGTGATGCTCCAGGACGGTGGCCTGCCGCCGTCGGCCCGTCCGATCCCGTTGTTGCGCCACGTGGCCGGCATGTACAAGAACCCCATGAACGTCGATGCCCTGGTGGAGCGGCTGGGCATCAACCAGTTCAGCAGGACCGGGGTGCGGCGTCTTTCCGGGGGTCAAAAGCAACGGCTGGCTTTGGCGGCAGCCCTCGTTGGAAACCCGGAGATCCTGTTCCTTGATGAGCCCAGTGCCGGGCTCGATCCGCAGTCGCGGCAAATGGTGTTCGAACTTATTGCCGAACTGCGGGACGCGGGCATGGGAATCGTTCTCACCACGCATCTGATGGACGACGCCGAGCGGCTGGCGGACTACGTCTACATCATCGACGGCGGACACAACGTGGCGGAAGGGACAGTGGCTGAACTCCTCAGGCATGACCATTCCACCGAATCCGGAGCGTCAGACCGGACCCTGTACTTCGATGCTCCTGCAGGTCTCGACTTCGCAGGCGTCGTGGGAGCCGGGCTCCGCATTACCGAGTCCCGCTCCGGAAGTTACGCCATTGCCGGCGCCATAACTCCCGCTGACCTCGCCGGGCTGACTGCCTGGTGGGCAGAACGGAACATCATGCCTGCATCGCTGCGCCTGGAATCACGAAGCCTCGAGGACGTCTTCCTCGACATCTCCGGAAGGGACCTCCGATGACCGGCCTACTCGCTCCCAACGCAGGTCCGGCGTCCCTGCCCCGCCGCATCATGCAGCAGGGACGGTACGAAACCATCACCATGCTGCGCAACGGTGAGCAGCTCATCCTCGCCATCGTCCTTCCGTTGATGGCCTTGGTGGGCCTGGTGGTGACCCCGCTGCTGGACGGTCTCGGTCCCTCGCGGGTAGATACCGCTACGCCGGGCATCCTGGCTCTTTGCGCCATGTCCACCGCGTTTACCGGACAAGGCATTGCCACAGGATTTGATCGCCGCTACGGGGTGCTCCGCTTCCTCTCCACCACCCCGCTTGGCAGGGGCGGCCTCATTGCAGGGAAGATCCTTGCCGTGCTGGTGGTCCTTGCCCTCCAGGTCCTGGTGGTTGGCGCCGTGGCAGGTTTCCTTGGATGGCAGCCACGCCCGGAAGCCTGGCTTCCCGGGCTGGGCCTGCTCGTCCTTGGCGCAGCAGCTTTCACGGCTCTCGGTTTGCTGGTGGCCGGCACTGTGCGGCCCGAGGCTACGCTCGCCATTACCAATTTGCTCTGGATCCTGCTTGGTGCGCTGGGCGGAATCGTCGTACCGGCCGATCGCCTGCCGGCGGTTCTGCAGGGCATTGTGCATTTCCTGCCTTCCGGGGCACTTGGGCAAGGACTGAGGGATGCCTTCCTTCAGGGCACCATTCCCTTGTCTGCCGTTGTGATCCTGCTGCTGTGGACCGTGCTGGCAGGCGGCGCGGCCATCCGCTGGTTCAAATGGAACTAAGCAAATCCGAGCAAAACTGATCCGAGCAGAACTAAGAAGTGAGAAAACTGTGAGCACGGCATCCCGCCTCCCGAAAACCGTCCAGCAATGGACATCCAAACTGCCCACCGAGGTCAACTCGGCCGTACGTCGCTTGGCGTTGCTGTCGCTCATCGGGCAGACCATCCTGGTGGTGACAGGGGGCGCCGTACGGCTTACCGCATCCGGTTTGGGCTGCCCTACGTGGCCCCGCTGCACCAACGACTCCTTGGTCAATGCCCCCGAAATGGGCATCCATGGTTTCATTGAGTTCGGCAACCGCCTGCTCACCTTTGCCCTGGCCGCCGTCGCCGCGCTCATGCTGGTGTACCTGTGGAACCTCCGCAAGCAGCGCCGGGACCTCTTCCTGCTGGCACTTGGCCTTCTTGCCAGCATCCCGGCGCAGGCCATTATTGGCGGGATCACCGTGCTCTCCAACCTCAACCCCTGGGTTGTGGGCCTGCATTTCCTTGTCTCGATGGCACTCGTTGTCTTCGCAACTTTGCTGGTCAACAGGGCCTACGGGCGAACGGGCCGATTCATGAACAGGACCCTGCCGGCACTACCTTCAGTAACTCGTCCCCTGATGATGGCGGTTGCCGTGTTCTCCGCCATCGCTGTCATGCTCGGCGTCGTGGTCACAGGAGCCGGCCCGCACGCCGGGGACGCCGATGCTCCGAGGAATGACCTCGACTGGGATCTCTTTTCACACATCCACGCCATTCCCGCCTACCTCATCACGGCCGGCACCCTCCTCGCCGTGTTCCTGGTGGTCCGGCGCAGGATCAGTGGTCCGTTCCGCACTGCTGCCTTCCTCTTGCTGGGCGTGACGTTGCTGCAGGCAGTCATTGGCTTCACCCAGTACTACAACGGCATTCCGGCGCTTCTGGTGGGGGCGCACATGCTGGGCGCTGCGCTGCTGATGAGCGCTGCCACGAATGCAGCGGACGTCGCCAAACACAGTCCGGTCGGCTAGGCGTACTTGTCGGGTTGGGAACAGGCCCTCGGGTAACGCGCTTCTGGTAGCTGGTTACCTGCCAGTGGCTAGAGGCGAATCAACTGGGCTGGGTCGGCCCTGGATGCAACGAGGGCAGGGTACGCGGCAGCGATGGTGCCGCTCAGGGTGCCTGCGCCGATTCCCCAGAGTGCGGCAAACCCTGGAATGGCCGGCACCCAGCCCTCACTCGCCGCATAGCTAAGGACAGCGGCCATTCCAATGGCGGCCCCTGCTGCGCCGCCGATCGCCCCGACGATGGCCCCTTCCAGGAGAAACATGCAGCCCAGCGGCCAGCGCCGCATACCGAGGGCCCGCCTCAAGGCGATCTCATTGAACCTCGCTGTCACTCCGAGATACATCGTCGTGCCTGCGCTGAGGCACGCGATGGCCAACAGGACGACAGAGACTATCGCTACCAGTTGGCCGAGATCCGAATTGATTCCTTGCTTGAGTTCGCGTAGGTCAGCCACCGTCTCAATCTTGACGGCGCCCGTTTCGGTGGGATTTAGCGCCTTGGGAATTGCCTCCGCAATTGCGGCAGGCATTCCGGGGTCCGTGCGCAAAACCAGGCTGGCCGCCATTCTGTCTGTGACGGAATAGGATCCGAGTCCCACCACCACAGCTTCGGTCAGAATGGGGTCCCGTCCCGGGTCCGTAATGAGGCCGACCACCGGAACAGGTTGCCCAAAGAGCCAGACGACGGCGCCGGGCCCAGGGGTGCCGATGCCCAGATCCTGCGCTGCTCCTCGACCGATGAATGCCACTGGACCACCAAATGATTGATCGAGCAGGGCCGGGTCACCGAACGAAACCGTTGCGCCTTGTATCGCCAGATAGCCGGAGTCCGCCACTCTGACTGCCCCACCAAATACGGGTTGATCAGGAAAAGTGCCTGGGCGGAAGGTTGACGGGAGGACAACCGAAGCCGATAGCTCGGCGACAATTCCGCCTCCCCGGACTCCCTTAAGCTGCTTTGCTCGTCCGAGGTCGGATCGGACCGCATCCCAGGATGGGTACCCGCCGTCGCGGTTTACTCGGACTTCATCGCTGGCGGCGTCGTCAATGCGGTCCACGACCTTAACGGCGGCGCTTTCGCTAAGACCGATGGCTGCGACCAAGCCACCGCTGCCGATGAGAAAAGCCAGAATCAAGAGCAGTGCCTTCCCGGGTCGTCCGGTAAGGGCGGAGAGTGCCTCGGCAACGAGGTCGGTGAACTCACTTATGCGCTGACGCTTGAGGGCGGACGCGGATGGGGAAACCTGTGCGTCCGTCGCCGTCGCTTGACGGACCGCCGCTCCCGTATCGCTGATCACCTGGCCGTCCCGTATCGTGATGACTCTGTCTGCGGAGGCGGCAGTGCCCGGATCATGAGTGACCATGATGACGGTGGTCCCGCCCTCGTGAAGCTCGCGTAAGTGCTGCAGCACAATCGCGCCGTTGGCTGTGTCGAGGCTTCCAGTGGGCTCGTCAGCGAGGATAACGTCTGGATCACCGACGACAGCGCGGGCGATTGCGAGCCGTTGCCGTTCACCGCCAGAGAGCCTCGCCGCCGGTGTGCCCACGCGATGGTCGAGGCCAAAACGATGTAATTGCGGCCAGACCAGCGATTTCTGAAGCGCCGCCTTTATCCCCCGGGCGCGAAGACCCAGCGTGGCGTTGCGTGCTGTTGAGTCGCGTCCCACCACATGGGAGTCCTGAAAGACAAAGCCAAATGTACGGGCCCTGCTTTCAGCGCGTTGGCCCTCGTTGAATCCTGCCGTGTTCGCGCAGCTAAGGAGGTAGGTACCGCTGGTCGCCGTATCCAAAAGGCCCAGGATGTTGAGGAGCGTCGACTTGCCGGAACCTGAAAGTCCCACGATCGCTACAAATTCCCCCGCATGGATATCCAGGTCGATGCTTCTGAGCGCTTCCGTTCCCGAAAAGGAGCGGGTGACCCCACGCAGGCTTAGGAGCGCCGGCCGACCGTTCGGGTCGCACTTTGCTGGTTCAGGCACAGTTGTTCGATCATGGGAGTCGGACATGATCCCCTTCCGCAATGGACGGGACATCTGCCAGGGCAGCCCACCCGTCGGCTTGGCCCGTCACAGAGACATCCACGCGTCGGACATCTGGGCCGGCCTCAACCTCAACGAAGGCACTGCCTCGCTCCTGACGGACTGCGATCAGAGGGACCGCCAAGGTTTCAGGGGCCGCGGTGATGGCAGTGACCGTTAGTGTCTGCCCGGCCGAAAACCCTGCACTGCCGGCCGTCAGCGGCAGCGTTATGTCCTTTCCCGGAATGTCGCTGCTGTCTTTTCCTCCTGCGATGAAAGCACTTACTCCGGCAACCTTTGTGTCAAGGGTTGCCGATCCGGCACGGACTGTCACAGCTGCACCCACGGGGAATGACTCCGCCTGCAGCACGTCGGCACGCGCGACGATGGTGTCAGGGGCGATGGTTACGTTGGCGACGATGCCGTCCTCTCCGAGGACAGTTCCCGGTTGTGCAATAGTTGCGATCTTTCCAACATCGCCAGGGATCTGGACGAATTCCTGCCAGCGGAAGATGACAGCCGAGGTGTTGGTATCGTCGCCGTGATTATCGGCCGCCACCTCCGTGGGCGCCTTTGATCCAGCAGCCAGGTACCAATTGGAGAGTGCCAGCTGGGTTCCGTGGTCGAATACACCGCTGGCGGGCACAGGAAATCCAAAATTGGTGAGCGCCTCCTGAAGACCTTTGACGTCAGGCCCGGACTGACCCGGTGAAATGTCCCGGTAGAGCGGGACGGCGGACGGCATGACAAGGAGTGGGCGGCCGGAGACGACGGCCACAAGTTGCCCCGGTACGAGCTCTTCGCCAGGTGACTTGGCAGCCGACGTCACCACCAGGCGGGCAATTCCGGTGGAGGCGGCAGCCTTGATGGCTGACTGCGTCCCAGGGACGACCTTGCCGGACAAGACGACCTGCTTTACGACGGCACGCCTCTCCACAGTGGCGGATACAGGAACCGTTTGCTGGGAGGCCTGAGGTGACTCGGCACTCTCTGCCGCGCTGATACCTGCCCAGTAGGCGGCCCCCAGCCCGCCCACTACCAGCACCAAGACGCACGGGAGGAGCCACCATCGCGGAATGCGCCGCATTGCAGAGTTGAGCTGGGTTTCAGGGTTCTGCATGGTTTCAGAGCTTGGCATCGGCCACGCCGTGGTCCCTCAGCACCTGCTTGGCCCGTTCGACGGATGCAGCTTTCTGGCTAGCGACTTCATTGAGCTCGGCCTGATGGTCCTTCATTTGCGCGGCCTCGTACTGCGCGAGGATGTCATACGGAAGCTGTGCCCCGCCGCTGGAGTCCTTGCATTCGACATCAAGCAATGCCATCCGAACTTCCTCTTCTTTGGACGCTGCGCCTTGGAAAGACCACGAATCCGAGCCGGCGAGCTTCAAACCCTTGGCCGCCACGCAGTCCTCCCATGCCCGCCGATATGACACGTAATCCGGGTCTCGATCAGTTAAGGCCAAGGAAGTCTGCACTATCCTGTTCTGAACCGACTGATCGACGGCCAATCCTTCGAGGAGCTCCGGAAACCCCGCCCGTCCAACAGAGTTGTAGCATTTGGTTTCGGCTTCCTGTTGTCGTGCAGTGACGGGAGATCGCTCGGGCTGCGCGTCCAGCACGCCCGGGATTTTGCGGATTTCCGGGCTGAACCCGTTCCTCGCGGCAAGGGCCCGGGACCACTGACCGTAACTGCGGTCCTGCAGTGCCTTACCGGCTCCACCCCGCGGAGCCCCGGCGAAGCCCGCATCTTCGACGCAATCGTAGATAAGGAATGCGACCGCGGTGTTGACGATGAGGTTCTCTCGATCCGAGTACCAATAGCTGCTCATGGGGAGGAGGACTTCGCCGGTGATCTCGTTGAGAGAAGCCCTTGCCCCCGCTCCGTCAGAACGGTCGACGATCGGAAGGCTGCCATCGGAACCGCGGTCTGGCGGTGAAGCTGGAGGTGCTGAACAAGCTGCTCCCAACAGAGCCACTATCGTGACGATGACAGCAAAAACCGCGGCGAGACCACCGTCCCGGGTCCTCAAGAACTCAGCCCCAAACACTTGAGATTTCGTCATCCCAATTCACGCCGGGAATCATGGCACTGCCACGCAGATCATTCATTGCGTTGCCGCCCCGGAAGATTATGGCGTGGCCGTCATAGTTGGCATCCCGATAGAAGTACACGTAGGGCGAGGCCCAGTCTGACGGCGGCCCAACTACCAAGGAACTGGCTTGGTCATTTGCGGCGTTGCCGACGTAGGAAGTTACCCAGCCGAAGGGGCGCGGGGTTCCCAGGAACCAATAATCGTCGTAAAAGCAAACGCGGGCGGTGGAGCAGGCAGGAGCGGCTTGAGCTGCGCTCACTCCTGTCAGGACCGAGGCTGACGCTACTGCCAAAACACCCGCTGTGCGAAGTACCGCTTTCATGTATTCCCAATGCTCGAGTTGAATCGGAACAACTTTGTTCCTCCACGAACGGTAGGTCTCCAAAATCACCACCTAGACGGAAATTGGCTCATCTAGGTGGTGATTTCATCAACTTTGAGTGGTCAGATCGCCAAAATAGGTGGTGTGGGCACTCCATCTAGGTGCTCAGCGATGGGTCCAAGCGGTCGGGATGTGAGCGAGCGATGGGTCCAAGCGGTAGGGATGTGAGCGAGCGATGGGGGAAACGGAACGACGTCGGCACTCAGGTGAGTGCCGACGTCGTCGGATATTGCTGCGGGACGGAGGGGTGGAATCAGCCGCCGATGATCGGGGAACCGATGAACGGATCCACAGCCAAGGCGATGAAGAGGAGTGTCAGGTAGCTGATGGAGCCGTGGAAGACCTTCATGGCGCCCTTGTTGGAGACATCGCCGCCCTGCGCACGCTTGTAGAGGGCGTGGCTTTCGTAGAGGAACCATGCACCGGCGGCCACAGCAACGATCGTGTAGACCCAGCCCGCGCCTCCGACCGGAATCATCAGCAGCGAACAGGCAACCATGGCCCAGGCGTAGAGGACTACCTGCACCGAAACGACCTTGGCACCGGCGATCGCACCGAGCATGGGTACCTTGGCGTTGCGGTAATCCTCGCCGTAACGCATGGACAGGGGCCAGTAGTGCGGAGGCGTCCACAGGAAGATGACCATGAAAAGGACGATTGCGGGCCATTCGACAGTGTTGGTGACCGCGGCCCAGGCAATGAGGACCGGGAAGCAGCCCGCCGCGCCGCCCCAAACAATGTTCTGGGCTGTGCGGCGTTTGAGGATCATCGTGTAGATGACCACGTAGAACACGATGGCGCCGAGTCCAAGCCAGGCGGAAAGCGGGTTTGCGCCGAACCACAGGATGGCGATGGACGCGGCACCAAGGATCCAAGCGAAAACGAGGGCTTCCCGGGGGGAGACTTCGCCTGTCACCAGCGGGCGCTTTTCGGTGCGGTGCATCAGTTTGTCGATGTCGCGGTCGATGTAGCAGTTGAACACACCGGCGCTGCCGGCTGCGAAGGCGCCGCCGACGAGGGTTGCCAGGATCAGGCCGATGGAGGGGAAGCCGCGCTGCGCAAAGATCATGGTGGGCAGGGTGCTGACCAGGAGCAGCTCGATGACACGGGGTTTGGTCAGAGCCAGATACGCCTTTAATTTACGGGAAGTTCCGATGCTTCCCCGGGCCGGGGAAGCGTTGACGGGCGTATCAGTTGTGCTCACGGCGGCAGTCACTCTGTTCTATGCTCTGGGGTTCTCGCAGCGGATGTCGTCCCGGCTTTCGAAAGCAAACACGGGCGCATGAACCGCTGGTGGCCTCCAAATATCATACCGTGGCCGGAAGAGGACCGATGTCCGCAAAATACGCCAATGTTTCCGAATCTTCACTGCTCCCGGGGGCAATCGTGATTCATATAAGGGAATTTCTGTCCAGTTAGTGGGATTCCCTGAGTTCCATGACACGTTTGGGGCTAAGCTGTTGAGCAGAACAGCACACGTTGATCATCCGGGAAACCGTATTCTCGGATATCCGTGGGTCTGGATGAGAGATCAACGTTTCAATGGTGAACGGCTGGTAGACACATTGCAGCGGGCGCCATCCTGTGCTTCCTGCGTGCCGTGTCCATACGCCTGCCGTCAGCACAGAGAGGGGCTCGGTTTTCGTGCCACATTTGGAAGAGCAAGAACTGTCATGGACCGATCTGGACAAGAAGGCTGTTGACACCGTTCGCGTGTTGGCTGCTGATGCCGTGGAGAAGGTCGGAAACGGCCACCCCGGCACGGCGATGAGCTTGGCTCCGGCAGCATACCTGCTGTTCCAGAAGCTGATGCGCCACGATCCGAAGAACCCGGACTGGCTGGGCCGCGACCGCTTCGTGCTGTCCCCCGGTCACACGTCGCTGACCCTTTACATCCAGTTGTTCCTTTCCGGCTACGGCCTGGAGCTGAAGGACCTTGAAGCACTGCGTACCTGGGGTTCGCTGACCCCGGGCCACCCGGAGTACAAGCACACCGCCGGCGTGGAAATCACCACCGGCCCGCTGGGCCAGGGCCTGGCTTCTGCCGTCGGCTTCGCCTACTCGCAGCGTCGCCAGCGTGGATTGTTCGACGCCGATGCTCCCGCCGGCGAGTCGCCGTTCGACCACACCATCTGGGTCATCGCTTCCGACGGCGACCTGCAGGAAGGTGTCACTTCCGAGGCATCCTCGCTTGCCGGACACCAGGAACTGGGCAACCTCGTTGTGATCTACGACGAGAACCACATCTCCATCGAAGACGACACCGACATCGCCTTCACCGAAGACGTCCTCAAGCGCTACGAGGCCTACGGCTGGCACACCCAGCGCGTTGACTGGACCAAGACCGGCGAATACGTCGAAGACGTGCAGGAACTGTACTCGGCACTTCTGGCTGCCAAGGCCGAGACGAACAAGCCGTCCATCATCTCGCTGCGCACCATCATTGGCTACCCGGCCCCGAAGAAGCAGAACACGGGCAAGATCCACGGCTCTGCCCTGGGTGCCGAAGAAGTCGCTGCACTGAAGAGCGTGCTCGGCTTCGATCCGGCCAAGTCCTTCGACGTTGACGAAGAAGTCCTGGCCCACGCCCGCAAGGTCCTTGACCGCGGTGCCGAGTCCCGGGCCGCATGGCAGGCATCGTTCGAGGCATGGCAGTCTGCCAACCCGGATGCCGCTGCCCTGCTCGAGCGCGTCGAAGCGAAGAAGTTGCCGGCCGAGCTTGACGCTGCGCTTCCTGTCTTCGAAGCCGGCAAGGACGTTTCCACCCGTGCGGCATCGGGCAAGGTCCTCAACGCCATCGGTCCGGTCCTTCCTGAGCTTTGGGGCGGTTCGGCCGACCTCGCCGAGTCGAACAACACCACCATCGAAGGCTCGCCGTCGTTCATCCCGACCTCGCGCTCCACGGATGCCTGGAAGGGCAACCCGTACGGACGTGTCCTGCACTTCGGTATCCGTGAGCACGCTGCCGCCTCGATCGTGAACGGCATTTCCCTGCACGGACGCACCCGCGCGTTCTCCGGCACGTTCCTGATCTTCAGCGACTACCAGCGTCCGGCTATCCGTCTCGGCGCACTGATGGGCGTTCCGTCCCTGTATGTGTGGACGCACGACTCCATCGGTTTGGGCGAAGACGGACCTACCCACCAGCCGGTGGAGCAGCTTGCTTCCTTGCGTGCCATCCCGGGCCTGGACGTTGTCCGCCCGGGCGATGCCAACGAGGTCTCCGCTGCATGGAAGGCCATGCTGGAGAACCACGAAAACCCCGCCGGCATTGTGCTGACCCGCCAGAACATCCCCACCTACGCCCGCGGCGAAGGTGAAGCCGCCGGTGACACCTTCGCTTCCACCGCAGGCGTTGCCAAGGGTGGTTACGTCCTGGCCGAAGCCTCCAAGGACGGCGAGACCGTTGACGCACAGGTCATCCTGATCGGCACCGGCTCGGAAGTCCAGCTCGCAGTCCAGGCCCGCGAAGCCCTCCAAGCAGAAGGCATCGCAGCTCGCGTCGTGTCCATGCCCTGCGTTGAATGGTTCAACAAGCAGGACGAGGCCTACCGCGAATCCGTGCTGCCGGCGGCCGTCAAGGCCCGTGTTTCCGTCGAAGCCGGCCTCGCCCTTGGATGGCGCGAATTCGTCGGCGACGCCGGCCGTTCGATCTCCCTGGAGCACTTCGGCGCCTCGGCCGACTACAAGCGGCTTTTCAACGAATTCGGCATCACCGCCGAAGCCGTCGCCGCCGCAGCCAAGGACTCCCTCGCAGACGCCAACGCGTAACAGCCTGATACCTCACAACAGGAGAAACCACATGTCTACAACTCCCACGCAGCAGCTTTCCGACGCCGGCGTTTCGATCTGGCTCGACGACCTCTCCCGCACCCGCCTGGAAACGGGCACCCTGCAGAAGCTCATCGACGAAAAGAACGTTGTTGGTGTCACCACCAACCCGTCCATCTTCCACGCCGCAATCACCTCCGGCACGGACTATGACGCAACCATCGCGGCCAAGGCGGAAGCCGGGGCCAGCGTCGAAGAGACCATCTTCGAAATCACCACGACCGATGTCGCCGATGCCTGCGATCTCTTCGCCCCGATTGCCGCGGCCACCAACGGTGTCGACGGCCGCGTTTCCATCGAGGTGGACCCCCGCCTTGCCTGGGACACCGAGGGCACCATCGCCGAGGCCAAGCACCTCTACGCTAAGGTCAACAAGGACAACGTCCACATCAAGATCCCGGCTACCTTGGAAGGCCTCGAGGCCATCACGGCTACCCTGGCCGAAGGCATCAGCGTCAATGTCACGCTGATCTTCTCCTTGGAGCGCTACCGCGCCGTCATCAACGCTTTCCAGTCCGGCCTGGAGCAGGCCAAGGAAAACGGCCACGACCTCTCCAAGATCCACTCCGTTGCCTCGTTCTTCGTCTCCCGGGTGGACAGCGAGATCGACAAGCGCCTGGATGCCATCGGAACCGAAGAAGCCAAAGCACTCAAGGGCAAGGCCGGCGTTGCCAATGCACGCCTGGCCTACCAGGTCTACGAAGAGCTCTTCTCCACCGAGCGCTGGGCAGTGCTGGCTGAGGCCGGCGCACTCCCCCAGCGTCCTCTGTGGGCTTCCACCGGCGTGAAGGACCCCGCTTACCCGGACACCCTCTACGTCACGGAGCTCGTTGCTGCGGGCGTGGTGAACACCATGCCCGAAAAGACTCTCGATGCCACGTTCGACCACGGCGTGGTCACCGGCGACACCATCACCGGGACGTACGACGAAGCGAACGAGACCCTCAACGCCCTCGAAGCGCTGGGCGTCTCCTACAACGACGTCGTGACCCTTCTTGAGACCGAAGGCCTCGAGAAGTTCGTGGGCTCCTGGAAGGAACTCCTCGCCGACGTCGAAGGCGCACTCGTCACCGCACGGAAGGCCTCCTAAGCGACCATGAGCACACTCAGTTACGACGCCAGCGGTGCTGCGCAGCAAGCCATCGCCAAGCACATTGACGGCCTGGTCGAAGACAGGATCGCCACCCGCATCTTTGCCAAGGACCACACGTTGTGGGGTCCCGACGCGGAGTCCGAGGCGGCCATCCGTCTCGGTTGGGTAGAAGCGGCCACGGTTTCCCAGTCCCTGGTTGGCGACATCCTGGAGCTTCGTGATGCCCTTCGGGCCGAAGGCGTCTCGCGCATTGTCCTGTGTGGCATGGGTGGGTCCTCTTTGGCTCCCGAGGTCATTGCCGGCACCGCTGGCGTCGAGCTGACTGTGCTGGACAGCACCGACCCTGAACAGGTCAGTGCTGCGCTGGCGGACCGTTTGGCTGAAACTGCCATCGTTGTCTCTTCCAAATCCGGTTCCACCGTGGAGACCGACTCGCAGCGCCGGGTCTTCGAGAAGGCGTTCAACGACGCCGGCATCGACGCCAAGAGCCGCATCATTATCGTCACAGACCCCGGTTCGCCGTTGGACAAAGCATCCCGTGAGGCCGGCTACCGTGCCGTTTTCAACGCGGATCCCAACGTAGGCGGCCGCTTCTCGGCCCTGACCGCTTTCGGCCTTGTCCCTTGTGGCCTGGCTGGCGTGGATATCCAGGCGTTCCTGGATGAAGCAGAAGAAGCAGCCGAGATCCTGAACGAGGATTCGACCGACAACATCGGTCTTGCCCTCGGCATTGCCCTGGGTGGTACCTCTCCCTTGCGCAACAAGATCGTCATCGCCGAGGACGGCTCCGGCATTGTTGGCTTTGCTGACTGGGCTGAACAGCTCATCGCAGAGTCCACGGGCAAGCTCGGCACGGGTGTCCTGCCCGTGGTTGCCGGTCCGGACTCCCCCGAAGCCCTTGGCGGCGCCGAGGATGTCCTGGTGGTCCGTCTGGTAAGTGCCGATGCCGACATCGAACTTCGCGAAAACGAGGTGGCGATTGCCGGCGGGCTTGCTTCCCAGATGTTTGTGTGGGAGTTTGCCACGTCCGTGGCGGGCCGTCTGCTTGGCATCAACCCGTTCGACCAGCCCGACGTCGAGGCTGCCAAGGTGGCTGCACGCGGCTTGCTGGATGCCCGCCCGGAACCCACGCCTGCAGCGTTTACCGACGGAGCAGTGGAAGTACGCGGAGGCGAATGGCTCGGCTCTGCGGATTCGGTAACTGATGCCGTGCAGGCCCTGCTCGGCCAGCTTGGCTCGGATGGCTACCTTAGCGTCCAGGCCTACCTTGACCGCATCACCCATGCTCCGCTTGAGGGTATCCGGGATGAACTCGCAGCTGTATCGGGCCGTCCGGTGACCTTCGGCTGGGGACCGCGGTTCCTCCACTCGACCGGCCAGTTCCACAAGGGCGGACCGGCCATCGGTGTATTCCTGCAGATCACCGCGGCCTCGTCCACTGACCTCGAGATCCCTGAGCGTCCGTTCACCTTCGGCCAGCTCATCGCTGCCCAGGCGTCCGGTGACGCCCAGGTCCTGGAAGGCCATGGCCGCCCTGTGCTTCGCCTGCACCTCACCGAGCGCGCTGCCGGCGTAGCTCAGCTTCAGGAAGTCGTCGCTGCGTTGGCCGGCCAGGCCAGCTCACTCGAAAGCTAAGGCACATAGAAAAACATGCCAGAAACTGAAAACGGCAGGAAGAACGGCGGCCTGCGGAACCCTTTGCGGGATCCGCGGGACCGCCGCCTGAACCGCATCGCCGGGCCGTCGTCGTTGGTCTTCTTCGGAGTGACCGGGGACCTCGCCCGCAAGAAACTCATGCCGGCGGTCTACGACCTCGCCAACCGGGGCCTGTTACCGCCGAGCTTTGCACTGGTGGGATTCGGGCGCCGGGACTGGGACAACGCCGATTTCGCGGCTGAGGTCAAGGAAAACGTCAAGGCCCACGCCCGTACCAAGTTCGACGAAGGTGTCTGGGAGCAGCTCGCTTCCGGTATCCGTTTTGTTCAGGGCGAGTTCGACGACGACGACGCTTTCGAGCGTCTGGGCGATGTCCTGGACGAATTGGACGAAACCCGCGGCACCCGTGGCAACCACGGCTTCTACCTGTCCATCCCGCCGAAGGCGTTCGAACAGGTATGTCGTCAGCTTTCCAAGCACGGCTTGGCGCAGGCCCAGCCCGGCCAGTGGCGCCGTGTGGTGATCGAGAAGCCGTTCGGCCACGACCTCGAATCAGCCCGCCAGCTCAACGACATCGTGGAGTCCGTGTTCCCGCCTGATGCCGTGTTCAGGATTGACCACTACCTGGGCAAGGAGACGGTCCAGAACATCCTGGCTCTTCGCTTCGCGAACCAGCTGTTCGAACCCCTCTGGAACGCCAACTACGTGGACCACGTCCAGATCACCATGGCCGAAGACATCGGCACCGGTGGTCGCGCAGGCTATTACGACGGTGTGGGTGCAGCCCGCGACGTCATCCAGAACCACCTGTTGCAGCTTCTGGCGTTGACTGCCATGGAAGAGCCGATCTCATTCAACGCAGATGATCTGCGTGCAGAGAAGGAAAAAGTCCTCGCAGCCGTTAAATTGCCAGAGGACCTCTCCACGCACTCCGCCCGCGGCCAGTTCACAGGCGGTTGGCAAGGCGGCGAGAAAGTCCTCGGTTACCTGGACGAGGATGGCATCCCGGCAGATTCGAAAACCGAGACGTACGCCGCGATCCGCGTGGATATCAATACCCGCCGGTGGAACGGGGTTCCGTTCTACCTGCGCGCCGGAAAGCGCCTGGGCCGCCGAGTCACCGAAATCGCAGTGGTCTTCAAGAGGGCACCCAACCTGCTCTTCCGTGACCACGGCGAGGACGACTTCGGCCAGAACGCCGTAGTTATCCGTGTCCAACCCGACGAGGGCGCCACGATCCGCTTCGGCTCCAAGGTGCCGGGCACGCAGATGGAAGTCCGCGATGTCACCATGGACTTCGGCTACGGGCACTCGTTCACAGAGTCCAGCCCCGAAGCGTACGAGCGTCTGATCCTGGACGTGCTGCTCGGCGAGCCGCCGCTCTTCCCGCGCCATCAGGAAGTGGAACTATCCTGGAAGATCCTGGATCCGTTCGAGGACTACTGGGCCGGGCTTGATGAGCAACCGCAACCCTACGCACCCGGCAGCTGGGGACCGGCATCGGCCGATGCCCTGCTGGCCCGTGACGGACGAACCTGGAGAAGGCCATGATCGTAGATCTTCCCGATACGACAACTTCCAAGATCTCCAAGAAGATCATGTCGCTGCGCGAACAGGGTGGCGTGATTGCCTTGGGCCGGGTCCTGACGCTGGTTGTGGTGACCAAGTCCGGGCAGGAAGAAGAAGCCATCGAAGCGGCCAATGAAGCCAGCCGGGAACACCCCTGCCGCATCATTGTGCTCGCCGACGCCGGGTCTGAAGGCCCCGATCGTCTGGACGCCCAGATCCGCGTCGGTGGAGACGCCGGCGCGTCGGAAGTCATCGTCCTGCGCGGCCACGGGCACATGGCCCACGAGAGCGAATCCCTGGTTTCGGCTCTCCTCCTGCCGGACGCTCCGATCGTGGCCTGGTGGCCGCACGGAGCCCCGGAGAGCGCCTGTGAAACCTCGATAGGCCGGATTGCGCACCGCCGCATCACCGACTCCGCCAACGAGCCCGATCCCCGCCTGGCATTGGAGAACATCCGTGCTACGTACAAGGCCGGCGATACCGACCTCGCGTGGACGCGCCTGACCAATTGGCGCATGCAGCTCGCTGCAGTCTTCGATCAAGTGGATGGTGCCCCTGTCTCCGCCGTCGCTGTGGAGGGTGCCTCGGACTCCCCCAGCACCTTGCTCTTGGCGGCATGGCTGAGCTTGGCCCTGCAGGCGCCTGTCACGATTGTGGCGGACCCCGCGGGCACCGGCATTCGCCGCGTTCGTCTCACCCGCGCCAGTGGTGACGTGCAGCTTTTCCGTCCGGGCCTGTCCGTCGCGGAGCTGACGCAGCCGGGACAGCCGGCGCAGCGTATCACGCTTCCCCGGCGAAGCCTCAAGGATTGCCTCGCTGAGGAACTCCGGCGGCTGGATCCGGACGAAGTCTTCGGAGAAGTGATTACGATGGGACTGCCACTTACCAGCCAGAGGAGAGTCCAAACCAGTGCACGCTGAGCCAAGAGTAAGCATCCACCCGGATTCAAAGGTGTTGATGGCCGCCATCGCGGCGCGACTCATCACCAAACTAGTGGATGTCCAGGACAAGCACGGCGAGGCCACAGTGGTGCTCACCGGTGGCACGGTGGGCATCGGTACCCTGAAGGCCGTTGCCGACTCCGCCGCGGCTCCGGCCGTGGACTGGTCGAGGGTCAACTTCTGGTGGGGAGATGAACGGTTCGTTGCCGCTGACAGCGACGACAGGAACACCCGCCAGGCCCATCAGGCGCTCTTGTCCCACCTGCAGGTGGACCCGGCCAGGGTGCATGAGCCCGGCTCAACAGATCAATTCGCCACGGCGGATGAAGCTGCAGCGGCCTACGAAGCCGAGCTCAAGGCGGCTGCGGAGGCCGAGCACGCCGCGGACATGTCGGACGACAGGCCTGAACAGCCTGGAAACCTGCCGCGTTTCGATGTCCTGCTGCTCGGTGTAGGACCGGATGCGCACGTTGCCTCGCTCTTCCCCGAGCAGGCGGGAATCCGCGAGAAGAGCCGCACCGTGGTTGGCGTCGAAAACTCGCCCAAGCCCCCGCCGTCGCGTATTTCTTTGACATTGCCGGCGATCAATACCGCTCAGGAAATCTGGATGGTGGTGGCGGGTGAGGACAAGGCCGGCGCCGTGGGCTTGGCTTTGGCCGGCGCCAATCCGGTCCAGGTTCCCGCAGCGGGGCCGGCAGGACGCACCAGGACTCTATGGCTCATTGACGAGAACGCAGCCTCACGTGTCCCCCAGCAGTTGGTCCGAAAGGATCCCGCGGGCGCGTAGTCTTTCCAACGCTCCGGCCAGGACAATTTCAGCGTCCTGGCTGGAGCGTCTTTCTTTAACGTAGTCCAGATGGGATTTGAAGAGTTCGTCTTCCGGTCGTGGATTGGCTGGACTCTCAGGATCACGTGACGCGGGCATTCCGCACTTGGGGCAGTCCCAGGTCTTCGGGATCTGCTCGTCTGGAAGCTTAAGAAAAACAAGCCGCGTTTCGTGTCCCTTGGCACACCAGTAGGGAACCCGAATACGCGGCAGTTGCTCGCCTTGTCCGTGGTCGCTGTGATTTCTGGGTTCAGACCCCTGGGCCACACCCACGCGGGTGCCCCGATAACCTGGCGTGCCATGAACCATTTCGAACCCCTAGCGACTCGGTGGTCGGCCGTCACGGCCCTGGAAGCTTTACAGCCAACAGGGCCAGTCTAATGCGAGGGGCCCGACGGCGGCACTGGTAGTTGTGTGCCGATCCGGACACAAAAATGGGGAGGCTCCCGTCAAGGAACCTCCCCACCCGGTGGCTGCTAGGAGTCGCCGCCCGAGGTGAAGCGCATAATGAGCCCCAGCCCGATGATGACAACGCCCCAAGTGACGCCAAGAATGATGGTGAAGCGGTTCAGGTTGCGCTCGGCAACACCGGAGGAGCTCAACCCCGAACTCATTCCGCCACCGAACATGTCGGACAAACCGCCGCCACGTCCCTTGTGCAGGAGGATAAGCAGCGTCAGCAGAAGGCTGGTGATAGCCAGCAGAATCTGCAAAATGACTTGAAGAACGTCCACGACGGCCTTTCGAAGAAGCGGAAAACGGGAGCCGGACTAGTCCGTGACGAGGTGGCTCTCGAACCTGACAATGTTAGCAAATTCTGCGGGGTCCAGGCTGGCGCCACCCACAAGCAGTCCATCAACGTCGCTTCCAGCCATAATGGCGGCGGCGTTGTTGGCCTTGACGGAGCCTCCGTAGAGCAAGCGGGTCTTGGCCGCGACAGCGTCATTAAAAAGCACTGCGAGTTCTGCGCGGATGGCTGCGCACATTTCCTGCGCGTCCTCCGGGCCCGCTACCTCACCGGTACCGATGGCCCAGACGGGCTCATAAGCCACGACGAGATCCGCGGCTTGTTCGTCAGTCAGTCCATCAACCCCCGCACGCAGCTGCGCGAGAGTGTGCTCAACGTGGGTGCCTGCCTGGCGGATTTCGAGGCCTTCGCCCACGCAGAGGACGGGAGTGACCTCGTGGCGGAAGGCTGCCTTGACCTTGGCGTTGAGGACCTCGTCCGATTCGTTGTGGATGGTTCGTCGCTCGCTGTGACCCACCAAAACATAGGAACATCCCAGCTTGTTAAGGAACTGGCCGGAAATGTCGCCCGTGTAGGCTCCCGAGTCGAACTGCGAAAGATCCTGGCCGCCATAGACGATGTCGAGCTCGTCGCCCTGGACGAGGGTTTGGACTCCGCGCAGATCGGTGAAGGGGGGGAACACGGCGACCTCAACGCGGTTGTAGTCGTGCTTGGCGTCGGAGAGGGTCCACGCGAGCTTCTGCAGCAAGGTGATGCCTTGCACGTGGTCCATGTTCATCTTCCAGTTACCGGCGATGAAGGGCTTACGGACGAAGTTGCCGTTGGCGGAGGTAGTCACATGTACTCCAAAAGAATGCGTTGGGATGTGGAACGGCCGGCAGGACGCAGTGGCGTCCTGCCGGCCGGTTTGTTGCTTTAGCGGTCCAGGACGCTCAGGCCGGGAAGTTCCTTGCCTTCAAGGTATTCAAGGCTGGCGCCGCCACCTGTGGAGATGTGGCCGAACTGCGAATCCTCGAACCCGAGGGTACGGACTGCGGCAGCAGAATCGCCGCCCCCCACCACGGTGAAAGCCACGGTGTCCGTCAGCGCCTGGGCGATGGCCCGGGTGCCATTGGCGAACGCTTCGAATTCGAAAACGCCCATGGGGCCGTTCCAGAAGACGGTCTTGGCGCCCTCAATCTGGGCAGCGAAAGCCGACGCTGATTCAGGTCCGATATCCAGGCCGATGCCGGAAGCGCCAAAGGTGCTCTCCTCGATGGCATCTGCTTTGACGACCTCATGCTCAGCATCCGCTGCGAAACGGCTGGCCACAACAACGTCAGTTGGAATGACGAAGGAGGTGCCTGCATCGGCAGCACGCTTGAGGTAATCCTGGACAACCGGAATCTGGTCTTCTTCAAGGAGGCTGCCAGCAACCTTATGCCCTGCTGCTGCAAGGAAGGTGAACAGCATGCCGCCACCCACAAGGATGGTGTCGGCCTTGCCCAGCAGGTTGTCGATGACGGCCAGTTTGTCGGAGACCTTGGACCCGCCAAGAACCACGACATATGGGCGCTGGGTGTCAGTGGTCAGTTTCCGCAGAACTTCCACCTCGGTATGGACAAGATCACCGAGATACGACGGAAGCCGTGTGGCGACGTCGTAGACACTGGCGTGCTTGCGGTGGACTGCACCGAATGCGTCGTCCACGTACGCTCCATTGCTGCCCGTCAGGGCAACCAGCTCATCAGCGAAGGCGCCGCGTTCGGCGTCGTCTTTGCTGGTTTCGCGGGCGTCAAAGCGGACGTTCTCCAGGACAAGCACGTCGCCGTCCTGCAGCGCAGCGGCATGCTCCTTGGCGGAGTCACCGACTGTATCCGCAGCAAGCTGGACCTTGAAGTCAGCGAGTTCGGCAAGGCGCTCCACTGCGGGCTTCAATGAGAACTTGGCTTCAGGCGCGCCCTTGGGGCGTCCGAGGTGGGCTGTCACGAGCACACGGGCACCGGCGTCCGAGAGCTTCTTGAGGACCGGGAGGGAGGCCTTGATGCGGCCGTCGTCGGTCACTATAGAGCCGTCGAGCGGCACATTCAGGTCACTTCTGACCAGAATGTACCGCCCGCGGACACCTTCAGCGATGAGTTCGTTGAGGGTGTGAGATGTCATGTGTCTACCCTAGCCCAGCTTGGATGCAACGAGCTCCGTGAGGTCTACGAGGCGGTTGGAGTAACCCCACTCGTTGTCATACCAGGAAACAACCTTGACCTGGTTGCCGATGACCTTGGTCAGGCCGGAGTCGAAGATGGACGACGCCGGGTCCCCGACGATGTCCGACGAAACGATCGGCGCATCCGTGTAGGACAGGATGCCGGCCCACTGCTCGGACTCGGCTGCTGCCTTGACGGCTGCGTTGACTTCCTCAACCGTGACTTCGCGGGAAACGGTGACCGTGAGGTCCGTGGCCGAGCCGGTGGGGACCGGTACGCGGATGGCGTAGCCGTCGAGCTTGCCCTTGAGCTCCGGCAGGACCAGGCCAATTGCCTTGGCTGCACCTGTTGAGGTGGGAACCATGTTGATGGCTGCGGCGCGTGCGCGGCGAAGATCGCCGTGCGGGCCGTCCTGCAGGTTCTGGTCAGCCGTGTAGGCGTGGACCGTAGTCATGAGGCCACGCTCGATGCCGAACGCGTCGTTTACGACCTTGGCCAGCGGGCCGAGGCAGTTGGTGGTGCAGGAGGCGTTGGAGATGATGTTGTGCGCCGCGGGGTCGTAAAGCCCGTCGTTGACGCCCATGACGATGGTGATGTCTTCGTCGCTGGCAGGTGCGGAGATGAGGACCTTCTTGGCCCCGGCATCAATGTGCTTCTGCGCTGCTGCGGCCTTGGTGAAGAAGCCGGTGGATTCGATCACGATGTCGACGCCGAGATCGCCCCAAGGGAGGTTCGCGGGATCGCGCTCGGCAAGCACCTTGATGGACTTGCCGTCGACTACCAGGTTTCCATCGACAACTTCCACGGTCTGGGCGAGGCGTCCACCGACGGAGTCATACTTCAGGAGGTGGGCGAGGGTTTCAGGGCTGGTGAGGTCGTTGACTGCGACGATCTCAAGGTCTGCGCCCTGGGCCAGTGCTGCGCGGAAGTAGTTACGGCCGATGCGGCCGAAGCCGTTGATACCAATACGGGTGGTCACTATGTGTCAATCTCCTTGGTGCTCTTGCAAGCACGCCTAGTGAGTCGGATCAAATATTTCCAACTAACAGACCCCGCACGTCGTTGGGCAGAGGTGATTATCAGATCGGAGGGCGACCAGCCACGTTGCTGAAGGCTAACCGCCTTCCGTGATCCATCTTACGTTTAATTGAGCCTGCCCCCGCAACTGCGGAGGCAGGCTTTTCAGCATTTCGCTTCAATTCACGCCAAAAGTGACTTTTGTTACATCGGCGTGAACCGGAGCTCACCAGCTACAGGACGATGAGGCCCGTGGCGTTGGTGCGTGCTGCTTCGAAGCGCTTGGCGACATCGGCCCAGTTGACGATGTTCCAGAAGGCCTTGACGTAGTCAGCCTTGACGTTGACGTAGTCCAGGTAGAACGCGTGCTCCCACATGTCGAGCATCAGCAGCGGGGTGGTGCCAACAGCTACGTTGCCCTGCTGGTCGTAGAGCTGCTCGATGAGGAGGTTCCCACCGATGGGCTCGTAGGCCAGGAAGGCCCAGCCGGAGCCCTGCAGGCCCAGAGCGGCTGCTGTGAACTGGGCGCGGAAAGCGTCGAAGGAGCCGAAGGCGTCATCGATGGCTGCGGCCAGCTCGCCCTCGGGCTTGTCGCCGCCGTCCGGGGAGATGTTGTTCCAGAACACGGAGTGGTTGATGTGGCCGCCGGTGTGGAACGCGAGGTCCTTGGAGAGACGGTTGATGTTGGCGAAGTCACCCTTGTCGCGGGCCTCGGCCAGCTGGGCAAGGGCGTTGTTGGCGCCTGCAACGTAGGCAGCGTGGTGCTTGCTGTGGTGCAGCTCCATGATCTTTGCCGAAATGTGCGGCTCAAGTGCTGCGTAGTCGTAGCCGAGCTCGGGCAGAACGTACTCTGTCACGAAATCCTCCAATGTAATGGACTAACGTCCGGTTTGGTAACTCTCGTTATGTTCATCCGACCGGCGGACCAGCCGGAAATCCTTGGGGAAGATAACTGCTCTTGCCTCCACCGGGGTCAACCAGCAGTTGCCTCGCAGTATTTCCTCCACACTTTCCCGATTCTATGGGTGCTTACTACTCGTCCATCATTTCGGGAGTCACATTTGCCTCAGTCCCGGGAATTCCGAGGTCCAAAGCACGCTTATCGGCCATGGCGAGAAGACGGCGGATGCGCCCGGCAATGGCGTCCTTGGTCATGGGCGGGTCTGCAAGCCGGCCCAGTTCATCCAGGCTGGCCTGCTTGTGGGCCACGCGCAGCTCCCCCGCGTACTTGAGGTGGTCCGGGACGTCGTCGCCCAGAATCTCAAGGGCCCGGTCCACCCTGGCACCGGCCGCCACTGCAGCCTGGGCCGAGCGGCGCAGGTTGGCGTCATCAAAGTTCGCCAGCCTGTTGGCGGTAGCCCTGACTTCCTTCCGCATCCGGCGTTCCTCCCAGACCATGAGCGCGTCATGGGCACCCATCCTGGTCAGCAGGGCAGCGATGGTGTCTCCGTCGCGGATGACCACCCTGTCCACGCCGCGGACCTCGCGTGCCTTGGCCTGGATGCCCAGACGGCGGGCAGCGCCCACCAGCGCAAGCGCGGATTCAGGACCCGGGCATGTCACCTCCAGGGACGAGGACCGCCCTGGCTCGGTGAGGGAACCATGGGCAAGGAAAGCTCCGCGCCACACGGCTTCAGCGTCCGCGGCAGAACCGTTGACCACTACCGACGGCAGTCCGCGCACCGGCCGTCCACGGCCATCCAGAAGGCCTGTCTGACGTGCCAAAGCCTCTCCGTCGCGTACGACGCGGACCACATAGCGGCTCCCGCGGCGCAGGCCTCCCCCGGATACCACGATGATTTCGCTCTGATGTCCGTAGACCTCGGCGATCGCGGCGCGCAGGCGCCTGGCGGTCGAGGCGAGGTCGACCTCTGCCTCAATGACGATCCGGCCGGAGATGATGTGCAAGCCACCCGCGAAGCGCAACATTGCAGAGACCTCTGCCTTGCGGACCGAAGATTTCTTGATGTCCAGCCGGGACAGTTCGTCCTTGACCGACGCAGTAAGTGCCATCGCGTATTCCTAACTGTTCCCGAAAATATCGTGGTAAGCCGCTGCCAGCAGCAATGGGTCATGGACTGGGCGGCGCCTCGACGCCCCTACTCTACCCAACACCACTTCGGCTCCGATCATCCCGGCGGCCTTTTCGAAGGCCTTGAGGTCCTGGATGGCAGCCGGGTCGGCAAGCACGACGTCCACACTGAACTCCGGGGCGTAGCGCCGAAGGACGTCCAGGTGGTCTGCGGCGGTCATGCCGGAGGTCTCTTTGGTCTCCACGTCCAGATTCATGGTCAAGCAACGCTTGGCGGCGGTGTCACCGAGCGCTTGGCGCAGCTCGGGAAGCAGCAAGTGGGGCAGCACGGAGGTGTACCAGGAGCCAGGTCCAAGGATCACCCAGTCTGCGAGCTCTATTGCCGTCAGGGCTTCCGTGCATGCCGGGGCATCCTCGGGAAACAGCTTGACCTCTTCCAGTTTGCCCGCGACAGCGCACTTCGCTTGCCCGCGCACAGTCTGCAGTTGGTGGCTCCCGTCGGGAAGTTCCGTGCGTGCCTTGCCCTCGATGGTCAACGGAATGCTGGACATCGGAAGCACCTGGCCGCGGGCGCCCAGAAGGGCGCCGGCCCATTTGAGGCCGGCAACCGTATCCCCCAGAAGCTCCCACAGCGTGACGATGAGGAGGTTGCCCATGGCGTGGTTGTCCAACGAGCCGCCCTTGGCCTTGCCTCCGGCGTCGAAACGATGCTGCATGACATCACGCCAGGTGCGGCCCCAGTCGGTGTCGTCACAGAGGGCGCTCAGCGCCATCCGCAGATCGCCGGGCGGGAGGACGCCGTACTCCTCACGCAAACGCCCGGACGATCCGCCGTCGTCTGCCACCGTGACAATGGCAGTCAGCTCCGAGGTAAGCAGCCGGAGGGCCGAAAGTGACGCTGCCAGGCCGTGCCCACCGCCGAGAGCCACCACGGACGGGCTCTTCTTCTGCTGGCTGCCGGGGACTCCCTTGGGCGGTATGAGGGGCAGCGGGCCCGTCAGGACACCCACTACTCACGTCCCAGGTCGCGGTGGGTGGTGGTTACGGTCACGCGGGGAAACTGGGCCAGGCGCTTGGAAAGCTCGACGGCGACAGCCACCGAACGATGCTTTCCTCCTGTGCAGCCAACGGCAAGGGTTGCATAGTGCTTGTTCTCCTGGCGGTAGCCGTCCAGAACAGGCTCCAGGGCCCGGACATAACGATCCACGAATTCCTGCACGCCCTCTGCGCCGAGCACGTAGTCACTCACGTCCTCGTCCAGGCCGGTGTGGGGACGGAGTTGCGGCACCCAGTGGGGATTGGGGATAAAGCGGGCGTCGGCCACGAAGTTTGCGTCGACAGGCAGTCCGTATTTGAATCCGAAGCTCATGACATTGAGCCGCAGAGTCACAGGTCCCGTGTCGCTGAAGAGCTCGGTGATGGCGGTAGCCAGGCCGTGGACGTTGAACTCCGAGGTGTCCAGCACTACATCGGCGTGTTCGCGCAGTTCGCGCAGGACCTCCCGCTCGATGCCGATCCCGTCGAGGATCCGGCCTCCGCCTTGCAGCGGGTGCGGACGCCGGCCCTGCTCGAAGCGGCGGACGAGGACATCGTCATTGGCATCGAGGAACAGCACGCGGAAAGTAATCCCGCTGGCGCTCAACGCACCCAAGGCCGTTTGGATGTCCGTGAAGAGATCCTTGCTTCGGACATCCACCACGACTGCCAGTTTGGGAATGGACTTGGGAGCATGCGAGACAATCTCAGCCAGGGTGCCCAGCATCTGGGGAGGCAGGTTGTCCACCACGTACCAGCCGTGGTCCTCAAGGGCATCGGACGCAGTGCTGCGCCCCGCTCCCGACATGCCGGTGACGACCAGGAGCTCCGCCTCCGGTGGCTTGACTGGCGTCAGGCCGTCCTGCTCCGTGCCGGACCCAGCCATTGCCTCATCCATCAGTTGTCCCCGTTTCTTCGGAAGTGTCATAGCTGCCTGTGCCACCCGCCGGACACGGCGGAGCACCCCTTGACCGCAGCGCCGGAAATTGCCGCAGCGGCCAAGTTCTTACCCTAGCTAAGATTCGATGATTTCGCCGGTTGTCATGTTCACTGCGGGAGCGGTCTCCCCATCCGCGGCAGTGGAACCCAAGTGCTGGACCACTGCGGTGGCCAGGGCTGGACCGATGCCCTTGGCGGACGTCAGTTCCTCAACCGAGGCTGCCTTGATTTTCTTAAGCGACCCAAAGTGCGACACGAGGGCCTTCCGCTTGGCCTCACCGAGGCCTGGCACTCCGTCCAGTACCGACACCGTCATTGCCTTGCCGCGTTTTTGCCGGTGGAAGGTGATGGCGAACCTGTGCGCTTCATCGCGGATACGCTGAAGGAGGTACAGCCCTTGGGAAGTCCGCGGCAGGATGACCGGGAAGTCGCTGTCGGGAAGCCAGACCTCTTCCAGTCTCTTGGCGAGTCCCACGACGTAGACGTCGTCGATGCCAACTTCGGCGAGGGCTCGCGCGGCTGCGTTCACCTGCGGCTGACCGCCGTCGACCACCACGAGGTTGGGCGGGTAGGCAAACTTGGCCTTGGGCGCCGGGACCGTGGCATCCGACGTCGTTGGGTCCGTCATGCCGCTGGACACGGACCGGGTGGGGTTGACGATCTCGCCCGAAACGACCGGTACCTGGGCGGCCTTGTCCGTCAGGTAGTGCTTGAACCGCCGCGTGAGGACGTCGTGCATCGCCGCGGTGTCATCGGCAGCGGCCGCGCCCGTGATGGAGAACTTGCGGTAGTCGGCCTTCTTGGGAAGCCCGTCTTCGACCACCACCATGGAAGCCACTACGTTGGTGCCCTGGACATGGGAAATATCGAAACACTCGATGCGCAGCAAGGGAACCGGAATGTCCAGGGCTTCCTGGAGTTCCTGGAGCGCGAGGGACCGGACGGTGATGTCTCCCGCGCGCCGCGTCTTGTGGAGTTTGAGGGCTTGTTCGGCATTCTCACGGACCGTGGACATCAATGCGGCCTTGTCCCCGCGCTGCGGAACCCGGATGTCCACTTTGGCGCCACGGAGTCCGCCAAGCCATTCAGTCAGTTCGGCATGGTTGCTGGGGTTCTCCGGAACCAGGACTTCCCGGGGGATCCTGCCTTGAACCTCGCTGTCTTCGCCGTAAACCTGCTGGAGAAGATGTTCAATCAGTTCCGGGGTAGTGGCATCTTCCACCTTCTCCACCACCCAGCCGCGCTGGCCGCGGACCCGGCCTCCACGGACGTGGAACACCTGGACCGATGCTTCCAGTTCGTCATCGTGCAGTGCGAAGACGTCGGCATCAGTATCCTCTGCAAGGACCACGGCGTTGCGCTCGAAGACCTTGCGCAAAGCAATGATGTCATCACGGAGCCCGGCAGCACGCTCGTAATCGAGTTCCGCCACGGCTGCTGCCATGTCTTTTTCCAAACGGCTGATGAAGCGCTTGGCCTCGCCGCCCATGAAGGAACAAAAATCCTCGGCCAGCCCCCGATGCTCGTCAGGAGTCACACGGCCCACGCAGGGCGCGGAGCATTTGTCGATATACCCCAGCAGGCAGGGCCGTCCGGAGGCTTCGGCCCGCTTGAAGACTCCCGGGCTGCAGCTTCGGACCGGGAAAACCCTGAGGAGCGTATCCATGGTTTCCCTGATGGCCCCCGCCGTATAGGGACCGAAATAGCGGGTGCCCTTCCTGCGTTCGCCACGCATGACCTGTACCCGGGGGAATTTCTCCCCCATGGTCACGGCCAGGTAGGGATAGGTCTTGTCGTCGCGGAAAACAACATTGAACCGAGGCTTGAATTCCTTGATCCAGGTGTACTCAAGCTGCAGGGACTCCAGCTCGCTGCCCACCACGGTCCATTCAACACTGCTGGCTGCATGGACCATCGCATGGGTCTTGGGGAGCAGCCCCGCAGGGTTGGCAAAGTAAGAGTTCAGCCTTGAACGGAGGTTCTTCGCTTTGCCCACGTAGATGACCCGGCCATGGGGGTCACGGAAGCGATAGACACCCGGGGTAGTGGGGATTTCACCGGTCCGGGGTCGGTAAGTTGATGGATCTGCCACACGTCCAGTCTAGTGAACCGGACTGGCTGTCAAACGCCAGTGCAGTGCGCTGGAAGCCTAGTCCACCGACTTGCTCTGGTTGTAGCTGCCAGAACGTTCCTGCCCGCTGAGCAGTGCAATCGCGTCCATGATCTTGTCAGTGACCTCCCGGCGGGCCGGGAGGGAATGGTCAGGGCCCGTCTTCTCGAAATAGAGCGGTTCGCCGACCTTCATGGTGAAGTGCTGCGGTCGGACGGCGTTCTTGTCCGCAGGTTGCAGCTTTTCCGTGCCGATGAGGCCAACGGGTATCACCGGGGCGCCCGTGGTCAAGGCCAGCCAGCCTACTCCTGTTCGGCCGCGGTAAAGGATCCCGTCCCGGGAGCGGGTGCCCTCGGGGTAGATGCCGATGCCCTTCCCGGCTTCGAGGATGTCCAGGAGGGTCTTGAGTGCCTGCACACTGGCCGCCTGCTCCCCGCGCTCCACGGGAATTGAACCCACGGCTTCAAAGAACGACTTCATCACGGCGCCCTTAACACCTTTGGTGGTGAAGTACTCGGCCTTGGCAAAGAACGCAACGGGCCGCGGCATCAAGGCCTGGACGATCACGCTGTCCAGAAAGGAAAGGTGGTTTGGTGCCACGATGAAAGGTCCGCTTTTGGGGACATTTTCAAGTCCGATGACTGTTGGCCGGCATGTGGACGAGATCAGTCCGCGGGTTGTCCACCGGATCGCATCAAAGACTGCCATCGTTTTGTACCTCGCTAAGGGCCGCCGCACGGACAGCATCAAGTTCTTCAATTCGCGTACGCAGTTCAAGGGCCGTGCTGACAACAGCCACGGCGCCCGCTTCTTCAAGTTCGCCGTCAGGTGCGAAACCCCAGCTGACGCCGATGCAGTCCAATCCGTTGGCCATCGCCCCGGCGACGTCCTGATGCCTGTCCCCCACCATGACCGCTGGTTGGGAATGCAGATCGGCGAGGGCTGCCCCGACGATCGCGACCTTCCCCGGTGCCGTGTTTGCCTTCGCGGACTCGTCATCAGCAGCACCACGGATTGAAACAAAGAAGTCCGCGATCCGGTGGTGGTCGAGGACGAGCCGCGCAATGGACTGTGGCTTTTGCGTGGCTACCGCTACGGGGCGGCCGCTTTCGGCAAAGAACTCCAGGAGGTCGAAGACTCCCGGATAAAGCCGGCTTTGACCAATACCGGTTTCCTTGTAGTGGCGCCGATAACGGTGAATGGTCTCATCCACCAATTCGCCGGGAACGCCAGCCAAACGCAGAAGGGAATCACTGAGCTTGGGACCCACCATGGAATTCAGTACGGCCTGTTCCGGAACAGGAAGGCCCATTTCCTGGAGGGCGAGAGAAATGCCTCCGGTGATACCGCCGGCAGGATCGACAAGGGTGCCGTCCAGATCGAATATTACGGGCACCTTTGTTTGAGTCACCGGGTTAGTTTCTCACGAGTAGCGGCATGCCTGAAACTCGCATGCCGCTACCGGAATACTTCTAACCCAGAATCTCAGCCAGGAAGGTGGCAGTGTGGCTCTCTGTGGATTTCGCTACTTGCTCCGGGGTTCCGGTCGCGACGATTCGTCCGCCGCCGGAACCACCATTGGGGCCAAGGTCCACGATCCAGTCCGCCGACTTGATGACGTCCAGGTTGTGCTCGATGGTAATGACGGTGTTGCCCTTGTCCACAAGGCCCTGGAGGACCATCAGCAATTTCCTGATGTCTTCGAAATGCAATCCCGTGGTGGGCTCGTCCAGCACGTAGATGCTGCGGCCGTTGGAACGCTTCTGGAGCTCCGCAGCCAGCTTCACGCGCTGGGCCTCGCCGCCGGAAAGTGTCGTGGCAGGCTGGCCGAGCCGGACGTAGCCAAGTCCAACGTCCACAAGGGTGTTCAAATGCCGTGCGATTGGAGTGAAGGCGGCGAAGAACTCCGCACCTTCTTCAATGGGCATGTTGAGGACGTCCGCGATGGTCTTGCCCTTGTAGTGGACCTCCAGCGTCTCGCGGTTGTACCGGGCCCCATGGCAGACCTCGCACGGAACGTAGACGTCAGGCAGGAAGTTCATTTCGATCTTCAGCGTGCCGTCGCCGGAACAGGCTTCGCAGCGGCCACCCTTGACGTTGAAGGAGAAACGACCGGGCTGGTACCCGCGCACCTTGGCTTCAGTGGTCTCCGCAAACAGCTTGCGGATGTTGTCGAACACGCCGGTGTAGGTGGCGGGGTTGGAGCGCGGCGTACGGCCAATGGGGCTCTGGTCGACGTGCACTACCTTGTCCAAGTGCTCCAGGCCGGCCACGGAGCGGTGGCGTCCGGCTACCTGCTTGGCTCCGTTGAGCTTATTGGCGAGGACCTTGTACAGGATCTCGTTGACCAAGGTGGACTTGCCCGAACCACTGACACCCGTGACCGCAGTGAACAGACCGAGGGGGAACGTAGCGTCAACGTTGTTGAGGTTGTTCTCCCTGGCGCCAACAACCTTAAGCTCCCGCTTCTTGTCGTACTTGCGGCGCTTGGCAGGAATATCGATCTTCCGGCGCCCGGCGAGATAGTCACCGGTGAGGGACTGCGTGTTTTCGAGGAGTTCCTTGTAGGTACCGGAGTGGACGACCTGGCCACCGTGCTCGCCGGCGCCGGGTCCGATGTCCACCACCCAGTCGGCCTCGTGGATGGTGTCTTCGTCGTGTTCGACCACAATGAGCGTATTGCCCAGGTCCCGAAGCCGTGTGAGGGTCTCGATAAGGCGTCGGTTATCGCGCTGGTGCAAGCCGATGGAGGGCTCGTCCAGGACGTACAGGACGCCGACCAGGCCCGAGCCAATTTGCGTGGCCAGCCGGATGCGCTGGGCCTCGCCGCCGGACAGCGTGCCGGAAGGGCGCTCGAGATTGAGGTACTCCAGGCCAACGTCCAGAAGGAACGTCAGGCGGGCCTGGATCTCCTTGAGAACCTGGTTGGCGATCTGGGCTTCCCGGTTGGTCAGCGTCAGGCTTCCGAGGAACTCTGCGCATTCCCGCATCGGGAGCGCGGCCACCTCGGCGATGGACTTCCCGTTGATCAGTACGGACAGCGATGCCGGGTTCAGGCGGGCTCCGTTGCACTCGGGGCAAGGAATTTGGCGCATGTACTCTTCGTACCGGTCGCGGGCCCAGTCAGAGTCCGTTTCACCGTGCTTCCGGTGAACGTACTGGATGGCTCCTTCGAAGCCGGTGCTGTACTTGCGCTCACGTCCGAAACGGTTCTTGTACTGGACTACGACCTTGTGGTCCTTGCCGTGAAGTACCGTGTTCCGGACATCCTTGGGGAGCTTCTCCCACGGGGTCTTCATGGAGAAGCCGAGTTCGTGTGCGAGGCCTTCAAGGAGGCGGTTCCAGTACTCCGTGGTAGCTGTACCCAGGGACCACGGAGCAATCGCGCCTTCGCCCAGCGAAAGTTCCGGGTTGGGAACGATCAGTTCCTCATCGACTTCCAACTTGGTGCCGATGCCGCTGCAGGCAGAGCAGGCACCGAACGGGTTGTTGAAGGAGAAGGATCGCGGCTCGATCTCGTCGATGGCCAGAGGGTGCTCGTTGGGGCACGCCAGATTCTCGGAGTAGGCACGGATACGTGCGGGATCTTCAGCGTCCAGGTCCACGAATTCAACCAGCACACGGCCTTCGGCCAGGCCCAGTGCAGTCTCCACGGAATCCGTGAGCCGTTGGCTGATCTCTTCCTTCACCACCAGGCGGTCAACAACGACTTCGATGGTGTGTTTGTACTGCTTGCCCAACTTGGGCGGATCGTTCAACTGGACCAGTTCGCCGTCAACCCGGGCACGGGAGTAACCCTTGGCCGTCAGCTCCTTGAAGAGGTCAACGAATTCACCCTTCCGGCCGCGGACGACCGGAGCGAGGACCTGGAAGCGGGTGCCGGTTTCCAACTCCAGGAGTTGGTCGACGATTTGCTGGGGTGTTTGCCGCGTAATCGGCTCACCGCAGACCGGGCAGTGCGGGCGGCCAACGCGCGCCCACAGCAAGCGCATGTAGTCGTAGATTTCGGTGATGGTGCCCACAGTGGAACGCGGGTTCTTACTGGTGGACTTCTGGTCGATGGACACCGCAGGCGAGAGACCTTCGATGAAGTCAACGTCGGGCTTGTCGACCTGACCAAGGAACTGGCGTGCATACGCCGACAATGATTCGACGTACCGGCGCTGGCCTTCGGCGAAGATGGTGTCGAAAGCCAGGGAGGACTTACCGGAACCAGAGAGTCCGGTGAAGACGATCATGGCGTCGCGTGGGAGGTCGAGATCCACGTTGCGCAGATTGTGTTCCCGGGCTCCCTTGACCACCAGGCGGGACAGATCCGGCTTGGCTGGCTTTTTATCAGAAACGACGGAAGCGCTGTTCAGGGAATCGATGGCTGTATCTTCAGCTAAGGCTTTGGGCACCCACCAATGCTAATCGAAAACTTCTTCGAATTTCCATGTCGTGCCTCACATGCTACCGATCGGTATCAATCGGCGTCGTAAGCGGCAGCGAAAAGCTGCACTGCCTCGGCGAAGGAAGCGCCTTGGGCCTTGGCAGCAGCTGCGTACTGGGCGGCAACTTCGGCCAGCGCCCCCCAACGGTCATCGCGGGCACACACTACTGTCCCGTTGCGTCCACGGGTAGCGACAACGCCGGCTGCTTCGAGCTCCTTATATGCCCGGGCGACTGTATGGGGTGCCACGTCCAGTACACCTGCCAGGTTCCGGACGGGCGGCAGTTTCGACCCCACGGCGAGAACGCCTGAATCTGCGAGTTCGATGATGCGGAGCCTCAACTGTTCAAAGAGCGCCACAGCACTGCCGGCGTTGGGTCGCCAGCTCCCGGGGAAATCCCCTGCGGGCGTCATGATGAGCTCCTGGCAGGCACGTGCGCCACCGTCGGCGGCAGATCCGGATTGCATCCTTGGTCCATGCCGAGAATTAGACCAGCGCCACCACCATGGGACAAGACATGGGGGTGCGTGTTCCTCTGGCCGGTCATAAATGTATGTCGGCTCACGCGTGCTTCCTCGCCACCGCAAAAATACGGCGGAACGGAAACACCGTACCGTGGGCCGTCGACGGGTAGGCCTGGCGCAGCATGGCTGCGTATTCCTTTTCGAAGGCGTCGGCTTCGGGCGCGGGCAGGGCGGAAAGGACGGGTCGCAGTCCTGTGCCCCGTACCCATTCCAGCACCGGATCCTCCCCCGTAAGTACCTGCTGGTAGGTGGTCTCCCATGCGTCAGCCGAGCATCCGGCGTCGAGCATTATGCCCAAGTAGTCCGCGGGACTGCCCACCGCGTCATCGTGCCGCAGGACCCCATCCAGTCGCGTCCGCCATCGCGGCGAACCGGCGAGTTCACGCATCAATGCGTGGGAGGGCGACGAAAAGTTGCCCGGGACCTGCAGGGCAAACCAAGCGCCTGGCCTTAGCCCTTCGAGCCAGGCGGCGAGCATCTCCTGGTGCCCGGGGACCCACTGGAGGGCAGCGTTCGTCACCACGACGTCGACATCGTTGTCCGGCATCCACTCAGCAATGTCGCCCTGGTTGAAGGACAGCCCACTGTAATGACCCGTCAATGACGCGGCTTTGGCCAGCATTTCCTGCGACGAGTCAATCCCAACAACGTGTGCCGCGGGCCAGCGGTCCGCCAAAGTGGCAGTCATGTTGCCAGGGCCGCAGCCCAGGTCCACCACGTGGCCGGGCTTAGCGGCTTGGATTCTCGCCACCAGGTCATGAAACGGACGGTCCCGATGATTGCCGAACTCGGCGTACTTGGATGGATTCCACTTCATAAAAGCCTCCTGGAGCCGGGCAACACTGCTGGGCTGAGCCTAAACTGTCCGGGCACTAAGCTGGAAACCAATGAAACTTCTTGAGCAGCTTCCTGGTTCCACCGCCACAGGTCCCCTGGACCCGGATGACATTTACACGCGGTTTGTCGAGTGGACTGAAAGCCGTGGCCTGCAGTTGTACCCGGCCCAGGATGAAGCGATCATGGAACTCGCCTCCGGCGCCAACGTCATCCTTGCTACGCCCACAGGTTCCGGTAAGTCCCTGGTGGCCATCGCCGCCCACTTCGAAGCCATGGCCCGTGGCCAGCGCAGCTACTACACGGCGCCCATCAAGGCACTGGTATCGGAGAAGTTCTTTGCCTTGTGCGACATCTTCGGTGCAGAAAACGTGGGAATGATCACCGGCGATTCCGGCGTCAACCAGGATGCACCCATCATCTGCTGCACAGCGGAAATCCTGGCCAACATAGCCCTCCGCGAAGGGTCAGCGGCCGAACTCGGCTCGGTGGTCATGGACGAATTCCACTTCTACTCCGATCCCCAGCGCGGCTGGGCGTGGCAAGTGCCGCTCCTGGAACTCCCCCAGGCCCAGTTCCTCCTCATGTCTGCCACCCTTGGCGACGTCTCCCGCTTCGAAACAGGCCTCACGGAACTGACCGGCCGGACTACGACAACGGTAAGTTCCGCGGAGCGGCCTATACCGCTGCACTACTACTACCAGCTGACCCCGGTCCACGAGAGCCTGGAAGAGCTGCTCTCCACCAAGCAGGTTCCCGTGTACGTAGTGCACTTCAGCCAGGCCGAAGCCATCGAACGTGCCCAGAACCTCATGAGCATCAACATGTGCAGCAGGGCCGAGAAGGATCGCATCGCCGAACTGATCGCAGGCTTCCGGTTCGCGGCAGGCTTTGGAAAGACACTCAACCGGCTGGTGCGCCACGGCATCGGAGTGCACCACGCGGGCATGCTGCCCAAATACCGCCGTTTGGTGGAACAGCTTGCCCAGGCCGGGCTGCTTAAGGTCATCTGTGGCACGGACACGCTGGGCGTGGGCATCAACGTTCCGATCAGGACGGTGCTCTTGACGGCCTTGAGCAAGTACGACGGCGTACGCACCAGGTCTCTTAACTCGAGGGAGTTCCACCAGATTGCCGGTCGTGCCGGCCGCGCCGGTTACGACACCGCAGGCACCGTTGTGGTGCAGGCGCCGGATCACGTGGTGGAGAACACCAAGGCCATGGCCAAGGCCACTGCCAAGTTCGGTGATGACCAGAAGAAGCTGCGGCAAGTCGTCAAGAAGAAGCCCCCGGAAGGATTCGTGTCCTGGGGCGAACCCACGTTCAAGAAGCTCGTCGAGTCCATTCCTGAGCCGCTGACGTCCAGTTTCACCGTTACGCACGCGATGCTGCTCAACCTGATGGAGCGTCCGGGCGACCCCTTCCAAGCCACCCGGCGGTTGCTCAGCGAGAACCACGAGAGCCGCCCTGCACAACTTCGGCTGATGAAGAAAGCACTGGGGATCTACCGGGAGCTGTTGGCTGCCGGGGTTGTTGAACGAATCCCCGAGGACGAGCAGGAAGCTGAAGGACGGTCGGTTCGGCTGACGGTTCACCTCCAAGCCAACTTCGCCCTCAACCAGCCGCTGTCCCCCTTCGCTCTAGCAGCCTTGGAACTGCTTGATCCGGAGTCGCCTTCCTACGCACTGGACGTCGTTTCAGTCATTGAGTCGACCTTGGAGAAGCCGCGCCAGATTCTTTCCGCACAGCAGAAGAAGGCCCGCGGGGAAGCTGTTGCCGCCATGAAGGCGGACGGCATCGAATATGAGCAGCGCATGGCCATGCTGGACGAAGTGACCTATCCCATGCCGTTGGCCGGGATTCTTGGTGAGGCGTTCGAGGTCTATCGAAAAGCTGCGCCGTGGGTTGGCGACTTCGAACTCGCACCAAAATCGATCATCCGGGACATGTATGAGCGCGCCATGAACTTTGGCGAGTTCGTGCAGTTCTACGGCCTGGCACGCTCGGAGGGCATCGTCCTGCGATACCTTGCGGACGGTTTCCGGGCACTTCGGCAGACCGTTCCCCAGGACCTGCTGCGCGAGGATCTTGAAGACCTCATTGCCTGGCTCGGAGAACTCGTGCGTCAGGTTGACTCGAGCCTGCTGGACGAATGGGAGGAACTGACCTCCGGGCTGGCTCCGACACCGCACGATGCGCCTCCTCCCCCGCCGCCACTGTTGACCTCGAACATCCGGGCCTTCCGGGTGATGGTCCGGAATGAGATGTTCCGCAGAGTTGAACTTTTCGCAGACGAGGATTCCAGTGCCTTGGGAGAACTCGACGCCGACGCCGGCTGGGACGCCGGGCGGTGGGAAGAAGTTCTGGACGACTACTTCGACGAACACGATGACATCGGGACCGGCCCGGACGCGCGTGGACCCGGTTTGCTGATTATCACGGAGGAGCCGGGCCTGTGGAAGGTCCGACAGATTTTCGACGACCCCGCGGGAAACCATGACTGGGGTATCTCGGCCGAAGTGGATCTGGCGGCGTCCGATGAGAGTGGCACAGCCGTAGTCCGCGTGACCGACGTCAACAGGCTCTAGCCCGAAGAAGCCATGGAACCCGTCCCCGACCTGACCAGCAGCCTGGAGGCCTTGCGCTCGGTAACCCCCGTGACCACGATGATCCTGCCGGGTTTGAGAAGCTGGTGGGAAGGTGCGCTGGATGTCGAGGGCCTTGCATTGGGTTCAGTGTTGGCAGCAGCCACTGCCCTGGAAGCCCTGACAGGCTGTGCGGGCAGGTATTCAGCGTCATCTGAGCCGGTGGCTGCTTCGTTCGATTCGCTGACGCACCTGCGGATCGCGGGCACCAAACCCCAGGGCTTCGCACCGGCGTCGGGTTTTCGGCGGACCTCGGACGGCTGGATCCGCCTTCACGCGAACTACCCTCACCACGCAGCGCGGCTGATGGAAGCGATGGGCGCGAACAGCGCCCAGGACGTGGACGACGCACTCCTGACCATGACCTCCCTGGACGCCGAGGATGCCACCAACGCCAACCGGGGCGTGGCAACGGCGGTCCGACGCCGTGGCGAATGGTCTCCTCCGCCATGCACCGCGCGCTCTCTGATGAACCGTGGATCCGGTTTCTCCCATCAACCGCCCTGCAGATGTCGTCAACCACCTCACCAGTTTCTTCTGCCTCAGCCGCGTGGAAGCCATCCAAGGACCCTGAACGGCCACTCACCGGCCTGCGGGTTCTGGACCTGACCCGCGTCATTGCAGGCCCGACGGCGACCCGGCTCCTCGGAGCGCTCGGAGCCGATGTCCTGCGGATCGATCCTCCGGGCCTCCCGGAATTGGAGGAGGCTTTCGTGGATGGCGGTTTCGATAAGCGATCTGCCGTGGCCGACCTGGGGAACGCTGCCGGACTGGAGACCGTCAAAGACCTGATCTCCACCGCGGACGTCGTCGTGACGGGTTACCGCAACGGCGGCCTGGACAGATTTGGCCTGGGAGCTGAAACCCTGTTGGCCGGGAAGCCGGACCTCGTGGTGGCGACCCTGTCGGCTTGGGGAAGCGCGGGGCCGTGGAGACAACGGCGCGGTTTCGACAGCCTGGTACAGGCGGCCTGCGGCATCGCCGAAGAATACGGGCACCTGGACGACGACGGGTGGAAGCCAGGTGCGCTGCCGGTGCAGGCCCTGGACCACGCAACAGGCTACGGAGTGGCGGCTGCCGTACTGGCCCTGTTGGCAGAGAGGTTGAGGACAGGGGCAGGAGGAATGGCGGCTTTGTCGCTGGCACGCACCGCCGAGGAACTGTTCAGGTTGCCGGCCCGTCAAGCTGACGTAAAGGCCGCCCGGCTGCCCCAACCTGCGTATCGGGAGACCCCGAGTGCGTATGGCCAGCTGCGGTTCGTGGGGCCGCCGCTGTTGGTGGACGGCGTGCAACTGCAGTATCGCCGGCCGCCTGTGCGGTATGGAACATCCCCTGTGGCGTGGAGCCAGTAAGGCGGGCTTCCTTTAGTAAGCTCGAATGCATGAGTGTTATCCGCCAAGCCACTGTTGACGATGTCCCCGCGATCCTGCGCATGATCCACGATCTGGCGATCTATGAAAAGGAGCCGGACGCCGTCAAGAACACCCCGGAAAGGCTCACGGAGGTGCTGTTTGGCGAGAACCCGCGGGTCTTTGCCACGATCGCGGAAAACGCTGCCGGCACCGTGCAGGGGTTCGCGCTGTGGTTCTTGAACTACTCCACCTGGGAAGGCGTCCACGGCATCTACCTGGAGGATCTTTACGTCGAACCCGACGCCCGTGGTGAGGGCCATGGGAAGGCGCTTCTTCAGTACTTGGCAGCGACCGCCGTCGAACGTGGTTACGCCCGTGTGGAATGGAGCGTCCTGAACTGGAACGAACCGTCCATCAATTTCTATAAAAAACTCGGCGCGTTCCCCATGGAGGAATGGTCCACTTTCCGCCTCACTGGAGAGGCCCTGGAAGCTTTTGGCACGAAGGCCGGACAGTCAGAGGAATCGTTTGCCCGTGGCTGAAACGTACTCCTCAATGCCGGAACACACCGTCCTGAACCGCCACGAATTCCGTGGCGTACGCACGGTTGAACACTACTTCACCGTCCCCCTGGTGCATTCCCCCGGTGCCAACGAAGCCACCAGTGAAACGATCACCGTTTTTGCCCGGGAGTACTCCTCTACGGCGCATACCGCGGAAGAAGCGTCCAAGCTGCCGTGGCTGCTGTTCCTGCAGGGAGGTCCGGGTGGACGCGGGAACCGGGTCACCTCCCTGGCCGGCTGGATGAAGGCAGCCGCACGGGATTTCCGCATCCTGATGCTCGACCAACGCGGCACCGGTCTTTCCACCCCCGTTGAACGGCAAACGCTGGAGCTTCGTGGCGACGCTGCTGCCCAGGCTGAGTACCTGACGCACTTCCGGGCCGATTCGATTGTTGCCGATGCAGAATTTATCCGTGGCGTCCTGGGCTCGGGCCCTTGGACCGTCATGGGCCAATCCTTCGGCGGGTTCTGTGCCTTGACCTATCTGTCCTTCGCGCCGGAGGGTTTGCGCGAGGTCCTGATCACCGGAGGCCTGGCTCCCTTGGAAGGACCCGCTGACCGGGTCTACCAGGCGACCTTCAAGCGCGTTGCTGCACGGAACGCCGAATACTTCGGTTGGTACCCGGAAGACCGTGAACGGGTCACCCGGATCGTCCGGCACTTGGAAAAGACTCCCGAGTTCCTGGCAAGCGGTGAGCGGTTGACCCCGGAACGGTTCCAAATGGTCGGATCGTTCCTGGGAGGTAACACCCGCGTGGATTCGCTTCACTATCTGCTGGAGGATGCGTTCATCGACACCTTGGACGGGGAGCGACTCTCAGAAGTGTTCCTCGAGCAAGTACGAAGCCTTGTCAGCAGGGCTGCCAACCCCCTTTACGCTGTGCTGCATGAATCAATCTATGGTCAGGGCGAGGCAACCAACTGGGCGGCGTGGCGGGTCCTGGAGGATTATCCGGAGTTCGAGCCAGGCGCCGAACAGCCGCTGCTCACCGGGGAAATGGTTTATCCCTGGTATTTCGAACAGGACCCCTCCCTTGCACCCCTGCGCGACGTAGCGGAAATCCTTGCCGCCCGCAAAGATTGGAAGCCGCTGTACGACACCGCCGCCTTGGCCGCGAACCCGGTTCCCGTGGCTGCGGCAGTGTACAAGGATGACATCTACGTGGACCACGATTTGTCACTTGAAACCGCTGCGGCCGTTCGCGGGCTCCAGGCATGGGTTACGTCCGATTTCCACCACGACGGTATCGCGGAAGATGGTGAAGGCATCTTCAAACGGCTTTTGGGCATGGTCCGTGGCGCACGCTGACCGCTTGGCTGAGCTTCAGCGGCTGCTCACGCCCGGGCGGCGCCGAAGAGCCATGGCCAGAGTCAGGGCAAGGACTGCTGCAGCCACTAAGCTGGACGCCACGTTGAGGCCCTGGTAGCCAATCCACGCGAGGAGAAGGCCGGAGGTGGCACCCCCGATTGCCCCCGCAGCGCCCATCAAGGTGTCCGAGACTCCTTGGACGGTGACCCGCTCATCCTGACTGACGCTCTCAGCCAGCATCGTCGAACCAGCGATGGTGGCTGCGGACCAACCCAGGCCCAGAAGGATCAATCCTGCGGTGACAAGCGTGGGTTCGTGCTGCCCGAAGCCGGCGATGAACACGGCCACCAGCAGCAGGCCGTGCCCGATGGCAATGGTCTGCAGCCGGCCGGCCTTGTCCGTCAGCCATCCCCACACCGGCGACAAGGCGAACATGCCGGCAATATGAAGCGAAATGGTGACCCCGATAATCACCAGAGCATCCGTACTGTCGGTGGTTCCCCCGTGGTGGCCGGCATGGGATCCGTCCACCAGCTGCTGGAGGTGAAGAGGCGTCATGGACATGACCGCCACCATGACCCCGTGGGCGGCGATAACAGCGGCCAGTGCCAGAAGGGCCTGCGGGGAGGAACGAACGGCCCGTAGGCCGGACCTGACAGTGCCCCTGACGGGGATGCTCCCGGTACCGCCCGAATCGTGGGCGCTTGATGCCAGCCGCCTGGCAAGCAACAAGGGATCCGGCCTGAGCCCGAGGAACAGAAGCAGCGCCGCCAGCAAGAGCCCTGCCGCGGAAAAGACAAAGGGGCCAGCAATGGGCGGCAACCCAAGAGCCTGTCCCACCAAGGCACCTGGCTGGATGAGGTTCGGCCCGGCAACCGCTCCGATGGTGATGGCCCAGACCACTGTGGACAGGGACCTGCCGCGATGTTCGGGCTCGGCGAGGTCTACGGCAGCAAACCGCGCCTGGAGGTTTGCCGCAGTGCCCAGGCCCAGGAAGGCTGCCCCCAGTATCAGGACGGGGAATGACCTGGCCATCACGGCGACTATGAACAGGAGTGCCCCGATCATGGCAGCTACCAAGCCGGTGACCAGACCCACCCGGCGTCCACGTGCTTCGGCCAGCCGCGCCAGCGGAAGGGCGGCAATGGCGGCCGCCAGGGTCAACACGGTAGTGATGGAACCTGCCCATGCCTCGGAGCCGGACAGATCAACAGCCAGCAGGGAGCCAATGGAAAGCGTCGCTCCATTGCCAACTCCGCTGAGGAGCTGGGACGCACTGAGCAGGAAAACACTACGGCGCTGAACCCGTTGTGGGTCCAGCGCCGTAGTTGGGGAGGTAGTCACCCCATGAGACTACAACTTTCGATGAAGTTACTCTGCTTCGCTCAAGCTCTTTCGTGCGTCTTCCTCAAGCCGGGCATCAATCTTGGCCTGGCGTGCTGCGGGGCTGAGAAGGCTGGCCACTACGGCCACGACGATGGTACCGACGATGACCGCCAGCGACACGTACGTGGGGATCTCCGGAGCCCACTCGATGTGGTGGCCGCCGTTGATGAAGGGAAGTTCGTTGACATGCATGGCGTGCAGGACAAGCTTGACGCCGATGAACGCCAGGATTACCGACAAGGCGTGCTTCAGATAGACCAAGCGGGTCATGAGTCCGCCCAACAGGAAGTAGAGCTGACGAAGGCCCATCAACGCGAAAATGTTGGCTGTGAAAACGATGAAGGCACTTTGGGTCAGGCCGAAGATCGCGGGGATGGAGTCCACGGCGAACAAGAGGTCGGTCAGGCCGATGGTCACGAAGACGATCAGCATGGGGGTGAAGACCTTCTTGCCGTTGACAGTGGTCCGCAACTTGCCGCCGTCGAACTTCTCAGACATGGGAAGCACCCTGCGAAGGCGGGCAATCAAAGGGTTCTCGGCCCCTTCTTCCTCATCCTCACCGGAGTCCTTGGCTTGCTTCCAGGCGGTCCACAGAAGGAAAGCGCCGAAGATGTAGAACACCCAGCTGAACTGTTCGATCACCACGGCGCCCAGGGCGATGAAGATACCTCGGAGCACCAAGGCGATGATGATGCCCACCATCAGCACTTCCTGCTGGTACTTACGAGGCACAGCGAACCGGGCCATGATGATGATGAACACGAACAGGTTGTCGATGCTGAGGCTGTATTCAGTCACCCAGCCCGCAATGAACTGGCTTCCGTACTCGGGGCCCGTGAAGTAGAACATGGCTCCGGCGAACACCATGGCCAAGGCCACGTAGAAAGCGACCCACAGGCCGGCTTCCTTCATCGAGGGTTCGTGGGGGCGCTTGACGACCAACAGCAGGTCGACAGCGAGGATAATTCCGAGGACGACAAACGAGCCGACCTCGAACCAGACAGGGAGCTCCATTAAAGGGCCTTTCGCAGGGTACGGGAAAACGGTGTAAGTCTCTCCGGCCGCCTTGGAGCGTTTGATGCTCTGACATGGCGACCCGCTAGGCCCGGCGAGGCAACCATGCCTTGCGTGCTGACGAACCTAGCGCTTGGGATACTCCCCTACGTGGCTTAAACCTTACCCTAGGCGTGACCGGCGGACTGCATCTGGCGTAATTCGCGCTTCAACTCCTTGACTTCGTCACGGATCCTTGCCGCGACCTCGAACTGGAGTTCGGCGGCGGCACCATGCATTTGTTCCGTTAGCTGTTCAATGAGGCCCACCAAATCCTCCGCCGGCGCTGCTGCAAGGCCGTCCTGCCGGACAGTTGCGGCACCCTTCGCGGACGTCTTACCGCGTTTGCCGCCCTTGGCCAGCCGGTTGTTGTTGAGCAGCTCCTGGGTGTCTGCGTCTTCCTTGGCCAACTGGTCGGTGATGTCAGCGATTTTCTTGCGCAAGGGCTGCGGGTCGATGCCGTGCTCAGTGTTGTACTTGACCTGGATGGCGCGGCGGCGGTTGGTCTCATCAATCGCGTGCGCCATGGAGTCCGTGATCCGGTCGGCGTACATGTGGACCTGGCCCGACACGTTACGGGCGGCACGGCCGATGGTCTGGATCAGCGACGTGGAGGAACGCAGGAAGCCTTCCTTATCGGCGTCGAGGATACTCACCAAGGAGACCTCCGGAAGGTCAAGGCCTTCCCGGAGCAGGTTGATGCCCACCAGGACATCGAAGACACCCATGCGCAGTTCCCGGAGCAGCTCCACACGCCTCAAGGTGTCGACGTCCGAGTGCAGGTACTCCACCTTGATGCCGTGTCCCACAAGGTAATCGGTGAGGTCCTCGGCCATCCGCTTGGTCAAGGTGGTCACAAGAACGCGCTCGTTCTTCTCCGTGCGGATTCGGATCTCCCCCAGCAGGTCGTCGATCTGGCCCTTGGTGGGTTTGACCACCACCTCGGGGTCGATGAGGCCCGTGGGTCGGATAATCTGCTGCACATAGCCATCGGCCTTGCCGAGCTCGTACTTTCCGGGAGTGGCCGAGAGGTAGACCGTCTGGCCGATGCGCTCAAGGAATTCGTCCCATTTCAGGGGCCGGTTATCCATGGCAGAGGGCAACCGGAAGCCGAAGTCCACGAGGTTTCGCTTCCGGGACATGTCGCCTTCGTACATGGCGCCGATCTGCGGAATGGTCACGTGCGATTCATCGACCACCAGCAGGAAGTCATCCGGGAAGTAGTCCAGGAGGCAGTGAGGTGCCGTGCCGGGCTCGCGGCCGTCGATGTGCACCGAGTAGTTCTCGATGCCGTTGCAGAACCCCATCTGCTGCATCATTTCAAGGTCATAGGTGGTCCGCATGCGGAGCCGCTGGGCTTCCACCAGCTTGTTCTGGGCTTCGAGGACCTTCAGGCGGTCCGCCAGTTCGTCTTCAATCCGCTTGATGGCCCGCGCCATCCGTTCGGGACCGGCCACGTAGTGCGAGGCCGGGAAGACGTACATCTCTTCCTCCTCCCGGATGACCTCGCCAGTCAGCGGATGGAGCGTCTGGATGTTCTCGATCTCGTCGCCGAAGAACTCAATCCTGATGGCGAGTTCCTCGTACATGGGAATGATTTCCACGGTATCGCCGCGGACCCGGAAGGTTCCCCGGTGAAAGTCCATGTCGTTGCGGGCGTACTGCATGGAGACAAACTTCCGCAGGAGATGGTCGCGGTTCATTTCCGCTCCCTTCCGGAGCGTCACCATACCGGCGATGTACTCTTCGGGCGTGCCCAGGCCGTAGATGCAGGACACTGTTGCCACCACGATGACATCGCGGCGGGTCAGCAATGCGTTGGTGGCAGAGTGGCGCAGCCGTTCGACTTCCTCGTTGATGGAGGAGTCCTTCTCGATGAAGGTGTCCGTCTGGGCCACGTACGCTTCCGGCTGGTAGTAGTCGTAATACGAAACGAAGTACTCAACCGCGTTGTTCGGCAGGAGCTCCCGGAACTCGTTGGCCAGCTGCGCCGCCAGCGTCTTGTTCTGCACCATCACCAAGGTAGGCCGCTGGACCTGCTCGATGAGCCATGCCGTGGTGGCGCTCTTGCCCGTACCCGTGGCACCAAGGAGGACTACGTCCTTCTCACCGTTGTTGATGCGTTCGGTCAACTCTGCGATGGCGGTTGGCTGGTCGCCTGCGGGCTTATAGTCACTGACAACTTCAAAGGGTGCGACGACACGGTTGATTTCCTGGGCAAGGCTCATACACCAAATCTACCCCCGACCCCGGACAGCTACTGTCCGCGTTTGCGCTCAGCGGAAGATGAATACGACGGCGGTGCCCAGCCGGTGCGCTTGGCCCACTCCTCCATCTGCGGCCACGCCACGTCAGTGAACCACGGCTCTTTGGCTTCGGCATAGGCTGCACTGTCCTTGTCCCCCGCATGGGCCCCGGCCAGGCCGCGTTTGTGGGCCTCATACTCAGCGCGGGCTGCAGGGTCGGCGCGCAGCCAGTCCCGGAACAACAGGGCGTAATACCAGCCGGGCGATCCAGCCTTCCGAACGTGAAGGTTCACCGCCCTGCCGGGATCGGCGTTGGCATGGAACCGCTTTTGCCAGGATTCCGGAGAAGGGTGGGAGGGCTTCGGGGTGTCCCCGCGAACGTGCTGCACTGCTGGGAATCCGGCTGCGCCAAGCAGGGGCGAGATCCGGTCGGCCGTCTCGAGATCGCGCACTGTCAGTTGAAGGTCGATGACATCCTTCGCGGCCAGGCCCGGCACAGAGGTTGAGCCGATATGGTCAACGGCCAGAATCGCATCCGGAGCGGCCAGGGCGACGCGGGCTGCCAGCCGTTCGGCCTGCCGTGCCCATTCCCCATTCGGGGCAACAAGGACGGGGCCATCTGTCCGGGGCGCGCGGACACCACTCTTGATGTTTTCCGCAAAAGGCACCAGACGCCGCTCCCACAGTGCATCAACCGCGGCAAGTAGATCCTCCCGACTGCCGGAATTGTCCAGGATGACGTCGGCTGCAGCTTGGCGCTCCGCCCTGGAGGCCTGCGCGGCCATGCGGGAACGCGCGTCCTCCGGCGTCATGCCTCGAAGCTCCACCATCCGTTGGACACGCAGCTCATCAGGCGCATCCACTACCAGCACCAGGTGGAAGGTGCTGCCCTGTCCGGTTTCCACCAGCAGCGGGATGTCCTGCACCACGATGCCACCCGCACCGGCGCTGTTCATGACGGCGGCCGCGGACTTGCGGACGAGCGGGTGGACGATGGCGTTCAGGATTTCGCGCTGAGCCGGTTCCCGGAACACGATGGAACCCAGCTTCGGCCGGTCGAGCCCGCCGTCGTGATCCAGGATGCCAGGACCGAAGGCTTCAACAACCTGTTCCAGCCCCGGTGTCCCGGGTTCCACTACTTGCCGGGCGATAACATCCGCGTCTATGAGCAGTGCCCCCAGCTCCCGGAGCCTGGATGCCACCAACGATTTGCCTGAGGCGATGCCGCCCGTCAGTCCGATTTTCAGCACCCCTCAACACTAGACTGAAGCGGTGGAAATTGAGGAAGAAAGCCGTGCGACCCGGTACACGACGCTCCGGGCAGGGCCCGACTTCCGCCACGAACTGGAAATCCGGCGGTCGCGTTTCATCACCGTGCTCCGCAGGGTGCCGGATGAGGATTCCGCGCGCGCGTTGGTGGCCGGGCTGCGGCGCGAGTTCCACGACGCCCGCCACCACTGCTCGGCGTTCGTCATCGGACCGGACCGGATGATCCAGCGATCGAACGACGACGGCGAACCCTCCGGTACCGCGGGCATACCGATGCTCGAAGCCCTTATCAAACGTGAGTCGGCGCCCGGGGTGACCGACCTCAGCGACGTCGCTGCCGTCGTCGTACGCTATTTCGGCGGAATTCTGCTGGGGGCGGGCGGGCTGGTCCGTGCCTATTCGGAATCGGTCTCGACGGCCCTGGACCTGGCTCCCCTGGTTCAGCGACGGCGTCTGCGGCTCTGCGCCGTAGAGGTCGCCCATGCCGAAGCCGGGCGTTTGGAGAACGAACTCCGGAATGCCGGATATGTCATGGCTGAAACCTCGTATGAAGCACGGCATGCGGTCCTGCGCATAGCGTTGGAGGACTCAGCCACTGAGATTGGCGATGCCCACGCCCGGGTGGCGGCACTAACCGCAGGCAGCTCACTCCTCCGTCCCGAGGGTACCGAATGGATTGACGTTCCGGCCTAAGAATGCGCCAACAGATTGACCGCAAAACAGAAGGACCCCCGCCCGGAGGCAGGGGTCCTTCTTTGGCTATTCAGCACATCCCGTGAGGGCGGCGGAATTAGTTGCCGGTCAGCTTCTCGCGCAGTGCGGCGAGTGCTTCGTCGGACGCCAGGGTGCCAGCGTTGGACTCAGCAGCAGCCGGCTCCGAGGAGTAGCTGGTGGTGCCGGAATCGCTCTCACCGGACGTTGCAGCAGCAGCGTCGTCGGCAGCGTGCTGGGCAACCTGCTTCTTGTGGGCTTCCCAACGGGTCTGGGCGTCAGCGTACTGCTGCTCCCAAGCGGCGCGCTGGGTCTCGTAGCCTTCGAGCCATTCGTTCGACTCGGGGTCGAAGCCCTCAGGGTACTTGTAGTTGCCCTCTTCATCGTACTCAGCGGCCATGCCGTACAGAGCGGGATCGAACTCGGTGCTGTCAGCGTCCACGCCCTCGTTGGCCTGCTTGAGGGAGAGGGAGATACGACGACGCTCGAGGTCGATGTCGATGACCTTGACGAACAGTTCGTCGCCAACGGAGACAACCTGCTCGGCGAGCTCCACGTGGCGGACAGCCAGCTCGGAGATGTGGACGAGGCCTTCGATGCCATCTTCGACGCGAACGAACGCACCGAACGGAACCAGCTTGGTGACCTTACCCGGAACAACCTGGCCGAGGGCGTGGGTGCGGGCGAAGGTCTGCCACGGATCTTCCTGCGTAGCCTTGAGCGACAGGGAGACACGCTCGCGGTCCAGATCCACTTCGAGGACCTCGACGGTGACTTCCTGGCCAACCTCGACAACCTCGGACGGGTGGTCGATGTGCTTCCAGGACAGCTCGGAAACGTGAACGAGGCCGTCTACGCCGCCAAGGTCCACGAATGCACCGAAGTTGACGATGGAGGAAACAACGCCCGGACGAACCTGGCCCTTTTCCAGCTTGTTGAGGAACGTGGAGCGAACCTCGGACTGGGTCTGCTCGAGCCATGCACGGCGGGACAGAACAACGTTGTTGCGGTTCTTGTCGAGCTCGATGATCTTGGCTTCGATCTGCTGACCGATGTACGGAGCGAGGTCGCGGACGCGACGCATCTCGACGAGGGATGCGGGCAGGAAGCCGCGCAGGCCGATGTCCAGGATGAGGCCACCCTTGACAACCTCGATGACGGTACCGGTAACGACGCCGTCTTCTTCCTTGACCTTCTCGATGTCGCCCCAGGCACGCTCGTACTGAGCACGCTTCTTGGAGAGGATCAGACGGCCTTCTTTGTCTTCCTTGGTGAGAACCAAAGCTTCGACCTGATCGCCAACGGCGACAACGTCACCGGGATCAACATCGTGCTTGATGGAAAGCTCGCGGGAAGGGATGACACCTTCGGTCTTGTAACCGATGTCGAGCAGAACTTCGTCGCGGTCGACCTTGACGACGGTACCTTCGACGAGGTCTCCGTCGTTGAAGTACTTGATGGTGGCGTCGACAGCTGCGAGGAAGTCCTCAGCGGTACCGATGTCGTTAATGGCGACTACGGGGGTACCGGGCTTCTCGGTGGAGGTGATGGTCATGTAGTAGGGGCTCCGTTGTGGATAGTTAGTCGGTCAGGCAAACCGCTGCCGCCCGGGTCCGGACGGCAGAACACGGCAAAGCGCCGGGTCATCCTGATTTGTGGATTAGTACAAAATGGATGCATGCACGTAGTACACGCCCGTTTATTCTAGTCGTATTGGCAAAGCAGGGTCAAAAGCGGTGTTATGGCTTCAGGACATCCCCGAGCCGCGCGAAGGAAATACCCTTGTCCAGCAACCGCGGCAAGGCGCGCCCATAGCCTTCCGCTGTTGCTCCCGCCGGCTTGTTGAAGTGCGAAATGACAATGTCTCCGGGCCCGACCCGGCCCACCTCGGTGGCGACGGTGGCCGCCGGAAAGGTCGCGCCGCCGTCGCCGTTGACAGTAAAGTTGACCGGCAGCATGCCGAGCCTGCGCGTCATGGCGGCCGTGACGTCGTCGTAAAAGGCCGTTCCCGGACGGAAGAACCGCGGGGACTTCCCGAAAGTGTCCTGCATGATTGCCTGGTTGCCCATGAGTTCGTCGTACGCCGCGGACGCTGTGGCCGTTCCGGTGATCCCATAGGCTGACTTGCCGCTGACCGACAACGGAAGGTGTGATGTCCCGTGGTTGGCCAGTTCGAACAGCGGGTCCGCTGCCAGCTCCGCGGAAAGTCCGGGATTGGCCTGGATCCAGCGGCTGTTGACGAAGAGTGTGGCAGGTACGTGGAGCTTGCGCAGGGTCTGCAGCAGTTCATGGTCGCACCCTGAACCCCCCGGCCCGCCGCACGCATCGAACGTCAAGGCCACTTGCTTGGCCGGAGAGTCGTTGACGACTCCGGTGACATGCAGTCCCCATTCCTTGGGCTGCCTGCCTGCAAACTCAGCAAGGATTTTTTGTTTGTCCGGCACCGCCGGGGGCTTCATGGTCGGCTGCGCGAGGGCGGCTGCAGCCTGTTCGCTCGACTTGGCAGAGACGGACGGAGGCGGCGTAGCGGGACCGGTTGGCCGCAATTGCTCCGTTGCCGCATCCTTTTCAGGACCGCCCGGCAAGGACCCGGTCCCGCTGTCTGCACATCCTGCCAGGACAGCAGTTGCCAAACCTGCCATTCCAAGCAGCACTGATCGCCGGCCAGCCAATGGCCGCCGCTTGGAATCCCCCATGGATGTCCTTACTGACGTTGTAACTATGTGGTTGTAGTGAAGTGGTACTGCCTAGAAGTGTGTCAGACAGTGAGCGGAACGTTCCACTGTGAACAACTGCTGGGCCAGGAACGCGGCGCCCGGGGAGTTCTCGCGGATGCGGCCGGCGGCTGCCAGCGTCACCGGCGATACCGCACCCAGGTAAATGGAGGCGAGGCCTGCGGCGTCCATGCTGAGGTCCGGCTTCTCACCCGAAGCATCCTTGACGACGGCGGCAGCACCGCCGTCGGATTCCAGAAGCCAGGTGCCCCCCGCCAAGCCCAAGGAGTCGGTGACCTCAATAACCAGGCGGCCGGCTGCGGGGTACTTCCGGGCCTCCAAAGCGGCCTGGGTATCCAGGATCCTGAGCCACAGCATGTCACGGACTTCGGATGCCTCAATGCACCTCTGGTCCTCGAGCGCCCATGCCAGCGGATCATCCACGGGGGCCTCGGCCCACGTGACTTCGTCGATGAGGTCGATGCTGCCCAGGAAGCGCCACAAGTCGCGGTAGCCGGCGTTGGTTGCGGCAACGAGGTCCACGATTTCCATGGTGTACGGCTTGTGGTCCCAGCCCTTGAAGCGGTAGGAAACGTAGCCATCCAATGTTCCGGAGGGGTCGTAATGCAAGGCGCAACGCACGGAGGCATCGGGCTTGCCGTCATGGCCGATTGAACCGGATGCCACCAAGCGGTAGTACTCCTGCCTGTCGACCGAACCCGGAGAAAGCCGCTGGACCCGCTCAAAGACCTCTGGCGCAACGTCCAGGAGGACTGAAGGATCGGCGACTTCGACCACGCCTTCAGGCTGTCCCTTGAGCCGGAATCGCGGACCGGTGTCGACTTTGATGCTGCGTTCAAAAGTGGCCACACCAAAGCCGAATCGTCCGTAAATGGAACCTTCGGAGGCCGTGAGCGCCGCCATGGCGAGGCCGTCGTCCTTGGCGCCTTGCAGGTCGGCAGTGATCATGCCGCGGAGGATTCCGTTGCGCCTGTGGGTTCCACGGACGGTTACGGCAGTAATCAGGTTGGACTCCAGCTGGCGCCCGTAGCCGATGTTGAGAGATTTGCGCATGGTGGCATAGGTGGCCACCGGGACATCCGCGCCGAGCGAATGATCGGGAACGTCCGCGTTGACATAGACACCGGTCAGCTCGCGCTTGTCGGTCCGGTAGGCAGCCAGGGTTTTGGCCAGGTATTCGTCGTCCCGCCGCTCCTGGTGGAAGCCGTGCGAGACGGCCTGCACCCAGGTGGTGCAACGGCTGTAGCCTTCGTCAGTCTTGTCGGCGACAACAGGGAATCGTTGGACAGAGTACTTTTCGGAGTTTCTTTCATTGGGATCAGCCACGCCTTCGAGCCTAGCCAGACGCCTGAGGGCGCGCCACCACCACGGCGGCGCGCCCTCAAGCGGTTACTCGAAAGCTAGTGTCCGGCCTCGTACCAGCTTGATCCGACGCCGATCTGGACATCGAGCGGAACTGACAGGTCCGCGGCAGAGCCCATTTGTTCGATGACCAGTTTCTCCACGGCTTCGCGCTCCCCTGGCGCTACTTCCAGGACGAGTTCGTCGTGGACCTGCAGCAGCATGCGGGACTTCAGGCCCTGGCTGGCGAGCTCGGCCGATACCCCCAGCATGGCCCGCTTGATGAGGTCGGCAGCGGAGCCCTGGATCGGCGAGTTCAAGGCGATCCGCTCTGCTGCTTCCCTGGCCTGGCGGTTGGTGCTGGTCAGATCCGGCAGGTAGCGGCGGCGGCCTTCGATGGTGGCGGTGTAGCCGTCGGTCCTGGCCTGGTCCACGACGCCCCTCAGGTAGTCCCGGACACCACCGAAGCGGTCAAAGTAGTCCTTCATGAGCGTCCGGGCCTCATCGACGGAAATCTCCAATTGCTTGGACAGGCCGAAGGAGGTGAGGCCGTAGGCCAGCCCGTACGACATTGCCTTGACCTTGGAGCGCATGGCGCTGGTGACTTCTGCCGGCGCGACGTTGAAGATCCGGGAGCCCACAAAGCGGTGAAGGTCTTCGCCGTCCCGGTACGCCTGGATCAGTGCCTCATCGCCCGAAAGGTGGGCCATGATCCGCATTTCGATCTGCGAATAGTCAGCGGACAGCAAGCACTCGTAACCTTCGCTCACCACGAAAATACCGCGGACCCGGCGCCCCTCTTCGCTGCGGACCGGGATGTTCTGCAGATTCGGGTTGTTGGACGAGATACGGCCGGTGGCGGCGATGTTCTGCGCGTAGGTGGTGTGGATTCGCCCATCGTCAGCGACGGACTTCTTCAGCGTCTCCACCATCTGTGCCAGCTTGGACGACTCTCGGTGCGCCATGAGCTGGACCAGGAACTCGTGGCCGGTCTTTTCAAGCAGAGCCTTGAGCGAGGCAGCGTCCGTGGTGTAGCCGGACTTGATCTTCTTGGTCTTGGGCAGGCCCAGTTCCTCGAACAGGACTGTCTGCAGCTGCTTGGGCGAACCGAGGTTCACCTCATGCCCGATAGCCGCAAACGCCTGTTCCTGGGCGGTCTGGATCACCTTGGTGAGGTCCGCCAGCTGTTCATCCATACGGTCCGTGGAGACGAAGATGCCCGTCAGTTCCATTTGGGCCAGGACGCGCGCCACTGGAAGTTCCAGCGTGGTCAGCAGGGCGTCGGCTTTGCGGTCTGCAAGCTCCTTTTCGAAGTGCTTGCTGAGCGCGTGCACGACGGCGGCATGCTGGACGAGCGCGGCAGCGGCAGCCTGGTCCGTATCACCGGAGAGGTCGAGTTCCAGCTGTCCGGACTGGGAAGCGGCCGTGGCCAGGGAGATTTTGAGATGGACCTGTGCGAGTTCGGCGAGGTCGTAGCTGCGGCGGTCGGGCTGGATGAGGTACCCGGAGATGGACGTGTCATCCACGACCCCTTCCAGGCCGAGGCCACGGTTGTGTAGGGCCTTAAGTGCCGCCTTGAACTCGTGCAGCACTTTGGCTTCTTCGGGGTCGCGCAGCCAGCGGGCCAACACTCCCTCGGCCTCGGCGTCCAGGCCCGTCAGTTCAATGAAGGCTGCACCGTTGGCGCGGACGACGGCCAAGGCACTGGCGTCCTCACCCACCCGGCCGGGGACCATCTGCACGGCCAGGGCCGAACGCATGCCGGATCCGGCGGTGAAAAAGGCTTCCAGCCCGGAAGCATCCGTGAGTGAGTCGAACTCGGGGGCATCGATGGTGTCCGGAGCAGCCCCCGCTGTGTCGTCACCATAGAGGTCGAAAAGGCGCGTGCGGAGGGTCCGGAATTCGAGCTCTTCAAAAAGCTCTTCGATGGCCTGCCGGTCAGGACGCGGTTCGTGGAGATCCTCCAATGTGATGGGCAGCTTCAGGTCCGTGAGCAACTGGTTCAGCCTGCGGTTGCGCTTGACGTTTTCCAGGTTCTCCTTGAGCGCGCCGCCCACCTTGCCTCCAATGGAGTCAAGGTTCTCCAGGATGCCTTCCAGGCCGCCATAGAGGTTGATCCACTTGGCCGCAGTCTTGGGGCCAACGCCTGGAACGCCGGGCAGGTTGTCGGCGGATTCGCCGACAAGTGCGGCGAGGTCGGAGTACAAACCGGGCTTAACGAAGTACTTCTCCTCGATGGCGGCCGCGTCCATCTTGGGAATGTTGCTGACACCCTGCTTCGGATAAAGCACAAAAACGTTGTCGTTGATGAGCTGGAAGGCGTCCCGGTCACCGGAAACCAGCAGCACCTCGAAACCGGCAGCATCAGCCTGCGAGGCCAGCGTCGCAAGGACATCGTCAGCCTCGTATCCGGGCATGGCGATGGTTTTGATGCCCCATGCCTCCATCACCCGCGCAATGAGGCCTATCTGGCCGGCGAACTCAGCCGGAGTGGCGTTTCGGCCGCCCTTGTACTCGCTGTACTCCGCCTTGCGGAACGTCGTGTCGTCGGAAACGTCGAAAGCGACAGCCACATGCGTGGGCTTCTGGTCCTTGATCAAGTTGATCAGCATGGACGTAAAACCGTGCACCGCGTTGGTGTACTGACCCCGGGCCGTGGAGAAATTCTCGGCAGGAAGGGCGTAGAAAGCCCTAAACGCCATGGAGTGGCCATCCAGGACCAGCAACCTTGGCCGGCCCTCCCCCGCGGAGACGCTGGAAGTAGTGGCAGAAGGGGCGGGTGCTGTTGCAATGGCAGCAGCTTGGGCCGTTGGAACCTGGTCCGGTTTGGTTGTTTCACTCACAGGTGCCAGCCTAGTTGGCATGATGGACAATTTCACGCCGAACAGCTTTGTCGACCAACTCAATGAGGCCGGGGTGCCCGAAGAATTCCACGATTGGCTTTCCGCGCACGGCGTGGGAACCCTGGTGGTGAAAATGGGTATCCGTTTCACGGAGATGAGTGCGGAACGGATGGTGGCCACCATGCCTGTGGAGGGAAACACCCAGGTAGCAGGCATTCTCCATGGTGGAGCCCACGTTGTGCTGGCGGAGACCCTTGGCTCCTTTGCGGCATCGTTGCACGCCGGAAGGGGACGCCACGCCGTCGGCATTGAAGTGGGCGCAACCCATCACCGTTCAGTGGCAACGGGTACCGTCACCGGCACGTGCACCGCGATCCACCTCGGCGGCACTTTGGCCACGCATGAAATCGTCATCACTGACGAGAAAGGCCGGAGGCTCTCAACAGCCCGCATCACCAACATGATCCGGGACAACCGCCACTGATTCCGCTCGGGCCGGAAACCCGCCATTACCGTGCGGATTGCTGCAGCCGGTAGCGCAATTCCACCGCAGCCCCACCAAGCGTCCTCGACGAGACCAACTCGAGTGGCGCCGTCGGGCCCTTCAACGGCAACAGCGGCTTTCCGGCGCCCAATACCACAGGCACGATGGTGACAATCATTTCGTCGAGCAGTCCGGCGTTGGCGAATTGGGCCACCAGGTCACCTCCACCGACCAACCAGACGTTCTTGCCGTCGGCGGCCTTGACCAGGTCGGGAGCGAATTCGCTGACCTCGCCCCGAACGAAGGTGATATCCGATCCCGCGGGTGCGGAGTACTCGTGGTGGGTGAAGACCCAGCACGGGATATCCGGATACGGCCACGTGCCGGGTTCGTGCTCAATGAGCCACCTGTAGGTGTCTCCGCCCATGGCGATGCAACCAACGCCGGCCATGAACAAGCCAATGCCCTCGTTGACTTCGTCGACGCTGTCGAACTGCAGGAGCCAGCCGAGGTCGTCGTCAGGCGAAGCGATGAAGCCGTCGATGGTGGAAGCTACGTAGTACTGGAACGTCGACATGGCCCCAGACTAGTCAGTCCGAAGCAGGGTTCCCATACTCCACGCGGACACTCCCGTTATCCGGCAGGACCACCACCCTGCCGCGATCCAGCGACCATCCGTCGTTCAGCAGGAAGATCCGTCCGCCGCTGACCACCAGCAAGCGCAGGCCGGTGTAACGGTACAGGGGTGCCGCCTCCGAGCCGGCCGACTCCTCCTTGACGTTAGGCACAGTAACGGCCAACCGTTCCTTGCTGTAAACGACGGCGGTGGGCAGCAGGTGGGAGCGCTCCTGGTAGTCGACCGCGGCGCCCCGCCCCAGCGCCTGGGCGTAGTCGGAGGTTCCCCAGAACAGCAGGAGCGTCACCAGGACAAATACCAGCCACCCTTCGAGGGCGCCCTTGCCGGTGCGCGGGGCCTGCGCTGAAAGCCCGGCAGCCCGGCGTCGGACCCGCAGGCCCCAAGCGCCGACAACGAGCCCCGCCGCGATGAGGAACGGCGCATAGAGGACAGTCTGTTCAGGGCGCGCCGTCACCGCAAGCCACATCACGGCGGCATAGGCGAAAGCTAGGAAAAGAATTACCGTGGCGGTCAACTGCACCCGCCTCCGCTGCCCGGGAAATTCGAGGAGGCGTGCCACTGCCCGGTCCAGCATCAACCACAACAAAGCGATGACCACCAACCACGCCAGGGGCTGGAACAACGACTGGATACTCCGCAGCATGAAGTCCTGGACCGTGTAGCCGAACAGGCTGACGTCCAAGCCCATGGCTTTCGCCTGGGCATCGGTGCGTGCCCATCCGAAATAGACCAGCAACGCCGTGACAACCGTCAACGGCGGACCGACGACCGAGAGCACCTCGAGGGTCCGTTGCCATCGGGTGTTGCTTCGGTCTGGAGCCGCCGTTTCTTCGCTCACGGTGAGGCCGTGGGGGTTGCTTCAACGGACACCGTGGGGGTCCCGGTGGCGGTAGATGGACCTCCTCCGGTTGCCTTCGGGCTCGGGGTAACTCCGGCGTCGTCGTAGAAGAACGTCACTGAACCGGCGATGTCCACGGTGTCCGTGACCGATATCCGGACTGACTTCCGCCCTTGGGCGGGCGGCATCCGCAGGTAGAGCGTCCCGTAGTCTTCTCTGTCCCCCACGAATTCGACGTCTGCCGGAACGCCGTCGAACATGACCTCGCCAACGCGGACGTAGTAGCCGTCGAGGCGGACAATGGTGCCGCCGGAACTTGGGCCGGAGGCCCGGGGCGTCCCCGGAACCGGCCTGAGCTGTTCGTCCACTACCGTCAAGCCCAGCAACTGGCGCGGACATGCCTCGCCCAGCCCGGGTTCGACCTTGAAGGCAGAATCAGGGTTGCTGCGACGTTGGGCCACCAAAGAGGCCGACATGGCTGCAACCCTGAACTCCAGGCACTGACTCTGTGGAATCCGCGGCATGGCCGAAACCGCGTTGGACGCCCTTTCCCAGTCCCCCCGGCTGCCGCTTAGCACGGCGCGGCAGACAGCGGCACCGGCCACCCAAACGGCCGAGTCCTCCGCCCCTTCGATGCTGCGGTCCAGGGCGTCGCACTGGAATTGCTGCAGAAGGAGGTATCGCTGACCGGAGGTGGGATCGTTGGGCCCGACTGGCCCTATGGGAATCCATCGCACGACTGGCGCGTCTGCCTGCGGCGCTGCGGGACCGGCAGGGCCGGCAGGTTGTGCCGCCGTCGGATCGCCGGCCGTTGGACTGGCCTGTCCGGAGGTTGCGGCCGTTTGCGCCCCGGACCCCGGCTGCGGGGAAAGGCCTTCAGAGGACGGCGGCAAGCAGGCTGAAAGGACCAGCAGCAGGACCGGGACCAGGGCAAGTCCTGCCGGGCGGCTTCGGGATTGGCACTTCATGACAGCCCCATATCTGCCGGACCACGACCACGCAGTCATATTCATGGCTACACTGCCGATTATTCTCCCGAATGGACGAAGCTGCCAGAGTAGTTGCTACCCGCAGTTGCTACTTTCCGAAGTACGGAACAATCAGGTAGATGCCGAACAGGACGGCCACCCCGCAGAAGCCAAAGCAAATGTAGGCCAGGGACCGCATCAGGACCGGGGACTTCTGCTGGGCGTCGCCGGCAATGGCAGTAAGCCGCACGCCCAGGGAGTACAGGACCACGAGCGTCACGGCGGCAAGGAGGGTAACGCCGGCTACCTGCAGCAGTTCCAACCATTTCATCGCTGCACGTCCTTGCTCGGGGTGTTCTTTCGGGACTTCTTCTTCTTGCGGAACCGGACGGCGTGGCCGGCCTCTTCAACCTCGACGGCGTTGTGGTGCCCAACGTGCGATTTCCGGGATACAACGAACATGAAGACGATGGCTGCCGTTCCGGCTACTGCGGCGATCACGACACCCACGACGCCGACCCCAACAAGCAGGGCGGTCAGGGCACCAACGATCGCCGATGCCGGGAGGGTAAACAGCCATCCCAAGGCGATCTTGCCTGCGGTGCCCCAGCGGACGGAGGTGCCTTTGCGGCCCAGGCCGGAACCGATGACGGAGCCGGAAGCAACCTGCGTGGTGGACAGGGCGAAACCCAGGTGCGAGGAAGCAAGGATTGCGGAGGCTGTGCTGGTTTCAGCTGAGAAACCCTGGGCGGGCTTGACCTCGGTCAAACCGGATCCCATGGTGCGGATGATGCGCCAGCCACCGGCGTAGGTTCCGATGGCGATGGCAAAGGCACAGGCGGCGATGACCCAGAACTGCGGTCCGCTGCCAGGTGTCTGGGTGCCACCGGCGATCAGGACCAGCGTGATGATGCCCATGGTTTTCTGGGCGTCGTTGGTACCGTGCGCGAGGGCCACCAGGCTGGACGTGAAGATCTGGCCCGTGCGGAAGCCGCCTCGCTTTTGCGTGAGCTTGTCGCCGGTTTCGGGATCATGCCGTGAGGTGAGCGCGTAGGCCAGGCGGGTACAGATGTACGCCACCACGCCAGCGATCAGCGGCGCGAAGAGCGCAGGAAGGATGACCTTCTGCAGAACGGTTTCGAAGTTGATGGAGTGGAATCCGATGCCCACAACCGCGGCGCCGATCAGACCGCCGAAAAGCGCATGCGAGGAACTCGACGGCAGGCCCTTGAGCCAGGTGATCATATTCCAGAGGACGGCACCCATCAGCCCGGCAAAGATAATGTCAGGAGTGATGTGGATGCCGTCGGAGCCTTCGCGGATCAGGCCACCGGAAATGGTCTTGGCCACTTCAGTGGACAGGAATGCGCCCACAAGGTTGAGTACCGCGGCCAAGGCAACGGCCGTCTTGGGCTTGATCGCCCCCGTAGCGATAGGCGTGGCCATCGCATTGGCTGTGTCGTGAAACCCGTTGGTGAAGTCAAAGAATAGGGCCAACGCTATTACCAGCGCGACCATGAAGGTGATATCCACCTGTTGCCCAATCTGCAGAGTCGACGTTCAGCAGTTTCACTTCCCCATACCTGCCATCCACAGCATAGTTCAGCAATTGTTCAACTGACCCTGCTTGCGGGATTCACTCTGGCGGGCTTGAAACCTTAAGAATCCTACGTGCCATCCACTGAGCAGCCAAACGTATGGGATCCCCGGTTCACCCCAGATACCTGCGCACGGCCGCGAGTTCGCCCCGGCTCAACCCTTTGCGGGGATCCGGTGAGATGCAAAGCACACGATCCTGCTGGTATTCGGCCCACGAGCGGGCATCGGACTCCTGGCTGAGCTGGTCGTCAAGCCAGATAATACGTTCACTCCCGGTCGCTGCCAGGTCCTTCTGCAGGGCTACCAGCTTCCACCATTCCGGCCCCTCATCCCAGCCTTGGCTTGAAAGTACCGGCCAGTCCTGGCCGTTCAGGCCGATAGCGGGGCACAGGAACTCCGGCGCGAGGCGCTCCCACGTCGTCAGCCACACGAACCTGGCGGAGGGATGTTCAGCGAGGTCGTTGAGCTCGGCCACGGCTTCAGGCGCAAAGGCAACCTCCAGGATGCCGGCGTCGGCGATGCTCCATTCGCCGCCCCAGTCCGTGGTTCCCATCGGACTGAAGGGGTTCACCACGCCGTCGACGTCAAGGTAGATGGACACGGGCCTCACGGCATCCCCCATGGAATCCACAATCGTCCCCTCCCCAATAGATGGAAGCCAGCCTACGGGAACGGGGTTTGTTCGGATGCAGCGAGCCGATAATCAATCTCTTGACGTGCGTCATGGAAGTGATAATCTCGATTCATGGAAAAGCCCCCAGTCCACTCCGCCCAGAGCGTCCGCGACATCGAGGACACCGTCCGCACCGATTTCCGGCACGCCATGTCCTACGGCGGGTATCTGGACCTTGATCGTTTGCTTAGCTCCCAGCACCCGCTCAGCAAGCCGGAACACCACGACGAATTGTTGTTCATCATCCAGCACCAGACCAGCGAACTCTGGCTGAAGCTGGTGCTGCACGAGTTGTTGGAGGCCAGGCGGCTTTTCGACGCTGACAACCTCGGCAAAGCGCTCAAATGCATCGCCCGCGTGAAGGCAATCCAGCGCACGATGACGGAGCAGTGGTCCGTCCTGGGCACCCTTACGCCGCGCGAGTACGCCCAGTTCCGCGGATTCCTGGGCAGCTCCTCAGGCTTCCAGTCCTACCAATATCGCGGAGTCGAGTTCCTGCTGGGCAACAAGAACCGCGGGATGCTGCGCGTCTTTGAAAGCGAACCCGAAGCCCACGCCCTGCTGAGCACCCTCCTGGAGGAGCCCACGCTGTACGACGCCTTCCTCGGGGTCCTTTCCCGTGCCGGCTATGACATCCCGGCGGACATCCTGAACCGTGACACGAGCGAGCCGTGGATCTTCCGCAAGGATCTGGTTCCCATCTTCCAGAAGATCTACGAATCGGATGACACTCAGTGGGGACTCTACGAAGCCTGCGAGGACCTTGTGGACATCGAAGACAACTTCCAGGCCTGGCGCTTCCGCCACCTCCGGACCGTCCAACGCACCATCGGCTTCAAGGTCGGTACCGGCGGATCCTCCGGCGTGGACTTCCTCAAACGCGCCCTGGACCTGACGTTCTTCCCCGAGCTCTACGCCGTCCGCACCGAAATCGGCAACTAAGCACACCACCCCCGGGCAGCGCCGCCCAGAACTTCCGCAGGAGAAGCCATGACCACCCCACAGCAGACCCAAAGCCCACTGCAGACGTCGGCCGAACTGGACGCCGCTGATCCCCTCGCCGCCCAGCGTGAGGCCTTTTACGCCCCCGACGCCGATCAGCTCACCTCGTACCTGGACGGCAACTCGCTCGGACGCCCCCTGAAGGCAACAGCGGCGAACCTCGCCTCCTTCGTCCACGACGCCTGGGGCAGCCGCCTCATCCGCGGCTGGGACGAACAATGGATGGACGAGCCCACCGCTGTGGGCGACCGCATCGGCGAAGTGACCCTCGGAGCGGCCCCAGGCCAGACCATGGTGGGTGACTCCACCTCCGTCATGCTCTACAAGATGATCCGCGCCGCTGTCGACGCTCAGCCAGGCCGCGACGAGATCATCATCGACCGTGACAACTTTCCTACTGACCGCTTCATCATCGAAGGGATCGCCAAGGAACGCGGGGCAACGATCAAATGGATCGCGGCCAACCCCGCCAGCGGCGTCCGCGCCGCGGACCTCGACGGGCTCCTCGGTGAGCGGACCGCCGTCGTGGTCCTCAGCCATGTCGCCTACCGCTCAGGGTTCCTGGCGGACGCTAAGGGAATCACCGCCAAGGTGCACCAAGCCGGTGCCCTCATGCTCTGGGACCTCTGCCACTCTGTGGGCTCCGTACCCATGGAACTGGATGCGTGGGGCGTGGACCTTGCCGTCGGCTGCACCTACAAGTACCTCAACGGCGGACCCGGCTCCCCTGCCTTCGCTTACGTCAACTCCTCGCAGCAGGACCGCCTGCAGCAGCCCATCTGGGGCTGGATGGGCGCCGACAACCCCTTCGGCATGACCGAGGCCTACCGTCCGGCGCAGGGCATCCGCCGCTTCATAACCGGCACACCCCCGGTCCTGGCCATGCAACCCCTCAAGGACATGGTCGAACTTATCGCCACTGTGGGAATGGACGCCATACGGGAGAAGTCCATCAAACTCACGGAGTACGCCATCGCGTTGTCCGAGGAACTCCTGGTCCCGCTCGGAGCAGAGATTGTCAGCCCCCGGGACCCGGCAGAACGCGGTTCTCACATCACCGTGGACCACCCGCTCTTCGCCGACGTCACAGCCAAGCTGTGGGAAAAGGGAGTCATCCCCGACTTCCGCCCCCCGCACGGCCTCCGCATCGGCCTCTCCCCGCTCAGCACCAGCTACGCCGAGGTTGAGCTGGGAGTGGCAGCTATCCGCGACGCCCTCGCCGAATTGCGGTGAGCCGGGAATGAGCGCCGTCCTCGATGACATGGACTCCCGTCCAGGGAGCACAACCTCATTGCTGCGCACCGTCATCGGCCTGTACTTGCGCGACGCGGGCGGATGGATGTCCACCAAGGACATTGTGTTGCTCATGGACGCCCTGGGAACGTCGGGAACAGTCACGCGGACGGCACTGGGCCGCTTGCGGAAGAAGGACGTGCTAGTGCAGGAGAACCGGGAGGGCATTCCAGGCTTCACCCTGACAGAAGGTGCGGCCACCATGCTTGCCCGCGGCGACCGCCGGATCTACAACCCGCGAACCATGTCGCCCACGGATCCCTGGTGCCTGATTTCGTTTTCGATCCCTGAGACCGAACGTGAGAAACGGCATCAACTGCGGCGCAGATTGCACTGGATCGGCTGCGGGACAGTGGCCGCCGGCCTGTGGATCTGCCCGGATTCCCTCCGGGTGGAAGTGGAGGAAATACTGTCGGACCTGGGGCTGCGCAACGTAACCACAATCTTCGTGGCCGGTACACCCATGGTGGGTGGCAGCCTCCGGGAAGCGGCGTCCAAATGGTGGGACTTGGAAGCAGTTGCTGAACTCCATAGGGATTTCATCCGTGAACACGCAGCAGCGGTCATTGGTGCCGCACCGGAAGTCGAACCCGGCGCCTCCGCCTTCGCTGCCTACGTCCGGTGCATCGATCGGTGGCGCATCGTTCCCTACCTCGACCCCGGGTTGCCGCAGGCATTCCTGCCCGCCGACTGGCCCGGGGCCGAAGGTGCCGAGTTGTTCAAACGGATCCTCGCAGCTTATGCGGAACCCAGCTCGGAGTTCGTCCGGCGTTCCCTCCAGGACACCGTGACGGTCACGGCTTCCTGACAGCCGTTCCCCGCCAGTAGGGCTCCCCCAGCTCTCCTATGGGAGTCCTGGCCGTTTCCCGGGAGAAGAAGGCGGAAACTCCGGCGATGGCCATGCACAGTACCGCGAATCCCGCTACGGGAAGCCAGCCGTCGTCGCCCTTGCCCAGGAGCAGTCCTGCGACGAGGGGAGCAAAACCAGCAACCACCAAACCCAACTGGTTACCCAAAGCCATGCCCGAATACCGGACCGGGGCCGCGAACAGTTCGGCAAAGTAGGCAGGCCAGATCCCGTTGAAGCAGGAGTAAAGCAACGTCATGTTGATGAACGCTGCGGCGAAGACCAGGAAGATGTTGCCCGTGGACAAAGCCGCGAAGTAGGCGAAGATCGTCACCGAGCAGCCGATGGCCGCAGTCAGCAGCAGCGGCCTGCGTCCCAACCTGTCGGAGAGTTTCGCAGTCAGGGGCATCACGAACATGGACAGGCCGATGGCTACCGCATTCACCGTGAGGATGGGTGCCTTGTCGAACCCTGCTGCACCGGTGGCGTAGGACAAACCGAAGACCGTGAAGATCGTCTGCATCACTGACATGATGGACATGCCGATCACCCTCACCACATCCGCAGATTGGAAACGCAGGACTTCCCGTAACGGCAAAGGAGCCACAGCCTTGCGGTCCTTTGCTTCTTCAAAGATCGGAGTCTCATCCAGGTGCGTACGCACCCAGTAGGCGATGCCCAACACCACAATGGACAACCAGAAAGGGATGCGCCAACCCCAACTCATCAGTGCCTCAGTGGGCAGAGCGGACACAGGAATAAAGACAATCGTCGCGAGCACCATGCCGGAGGCATAGCCGGTCATGACGAAGCTGGTAAAGAAACCACGTCGCCCTTCCGGTGAGTGCTCCAGGGTCAAGGTGGACGCGCCTGCCGATTCTGCCCCTGCGGAGAAACCCTGTGCCAGGCGGCCAATGACCAGGAGAACCGGAGCCCAGACGCCGATCTGGCTGTAACCCGGCAGGAACCCGATGCCAAGGGACGACAGTCCCATCACGGCCAGGGTGATGAGCAGGATCTTCTTCCGGCCCAGCTTGTCACCGAAATGTCCCATGACCAGGCCGCCGACCGGCCGTGCCACGTAGGCCACGCCAAACGTGGCGAAAGCCCCGATCAGGCCAACTGCGGGATCATCGGAAGGGAAGAACAGCGGGCCGAAGACCAGTGCAGCGGCTGAGCCGTAGATGAAAAAGTCGTAGTACTCGAGGGTGCTTCCCAGAAACGAGGCCAAAGCGGCTTTTCCAGGGGTTTTGCGCAGCGTCGTTGGCTGCTTGGCGGTTGTTTGCATGGCTGTTCTCCTTTGAACGGCGTCCAGGCGTTGATTCAGAGGTGGAAATCGACGGCGATGATGAGTTCGCTGTTGGGAAACGAGTACTTCTTGAGGGGCTCGTGCAGCGGGTGGGTGTTGTAGACCTCGATGTCTTCCGCCGCGGCGAAGTCGGCAACGATCGCGTAGTCGAAGGAGCGTTCCTGCTGCAAGATGTCAGCGCCGTGGGTCAGTTTCAGGAGGCCGGGAATGTTGCCGTCCATGGCATCCAGTCCCGCCATCCACGCGGCTTTGTCGGCTGTGGGAAAATCCGGCTTGAACTTGAACAGCACTGCATGACGGATCATGCTTCCACCCCTGTCATGACGCTTTCACCCGCGTATTCGGCCGGTTGGCTCGCAATGGTCCGGCCCGCCAGGTACCCCATGGTCATGATGGGACCCAGGGTGGCCCCGGCACCCGGGTACCCAGCGGCGTAGGCATTTTCGGTGGTGTTACCGGCAGCGAAAAGGCCCGGAATGGGTTGTCCGTCGACGTCCAGGACGCGTGCCCGTCCGTCCGTGGCTATGCCTCCATTGCTCCCAAAGGCACCATTGACCACTTCCATCGCGTAAAACGGGCCGGTCACCAGCGGGCCGAGCGATGGGTTGGGCCAAGGACAGTCGTCGTCGCCCCAGTACTTGTCGTAGGCGCTTTCACCCCGGCCGAAGTCCGGGTCCTCGCCTTTGACGGCGAATTCGTTGAAGCGGCTGACCGTAGCCCTCAGTTCCCCGGCAGGAACACCGATCTTTGCGGCCAGTCCCTCCAGCGTGGGTGCTTCCACGAGGTATTCGGGCGTGGGCTGGCCGGCCCGGTGTGCAAGGACGCCGTAGCGCTCCAAGTAGGCGTGGTCGAAGACCACATGTGCCGGTGTATTCAAGGTCTGGTTGTTGGGCGAATCCCAGGACTGAAGGCAGCGCGCAAGGTCGTTGTAGTTCTGTGACTCGTTGGCGAAGCGGCGTCCGTGCCGGTTGACCATGAGCGAGCCGGGCCCTTGCCGTTCGAACCTCAGCAGTGTGCCCACGGGTGCCCCGTCCCGGGTGTCTCCCGTTATTGACATGGGGGCCCACCACGCTTCGCGGGTTCCGCGGGTCTGTGCCCCGATGCGTTGTGCCATCCTGAGCCCGTCGCCTGTGTTGGAGGGCGGTGAGCACATAATGTACAGGCGCGAGGCCAGCAACGAATCGGCCAGGGCCTTGTCCCATTCGAATCCGCCGGTAGCCAGTACGACACCATCGTTGGCAAGGAACGTTTCTCCCGATTCGAGTTCGACGCCCGTGACCCGGCCGCCGTCGAGAAGCAATCGTTGACCACGGGCGCCAACCACCAGCGCAGCGCCGTCCCGGACCAGGCTTGCGAGCAGCATGCCAATCAAGGCGTGCCCCTTGGCCACGAGCCCTTGGTCCTGGCGCTGGTTGAGTTGAGCCCACGGAAATTTGGTGAAGGCGCCCCAGTTCTCATACTCCTGCATAGTGAACGGTGCCCTGCCATCGGAGCGGACGTGGCGGGCGAGGTCGCCGAGTGCCTCCCGGATATTGAATAGTTCAGGTTCAACAGTGCGCCCGCCTTCAACGGAACCGGGTAGGTCCTGGCGGTAGTCCGGAAAGTTATCCAGGAAGATGAAGCGCAGTCCGCATTCTTCCTCGGCAAAACGGAGCATGGTGTCTCCAAAATCAAGGGCAGCGTCCAGGAGCTCTTCGCGGCTGCGTCCACGCGCCACGGCCCGGATGTACCGGGCGGCCGCTTCCTTGGAGTCGTCCAGGCCCGCTTGGCGGGCATGGTGGTTGTCAGCCACCCAGAGCATGCCGCCCGAGACGGCAGTGGTTCCGCCGAGAAGTTCGGTCTTTTCGAGCACGACGACGGACTTGCCCGCCCGTGCGGCGGTGGCCGCTGCTGTCAGTGCCCCTGCGCCAGAGCCGACGACGACGACGTCGTAGGTACCGGCCTGTGTGCCGTTGAGAAATTTCACGAAGAATGCCTTTCAGAGGGGAATTGTGGTTCAGTTGCGGATGCTTGGGCTCAGACAGCGGTGTAGCCGCCGTCGATCACCAGCTCGGATCCCGTGGTGAAGCGGGACTCATCGCAGGCAAGGTAAAGAACGCCGTAGGCGATTTCGTCCGGTTCCCCCTGCCTGGGGAGGGGGCTGTTGCCGACCAATTGCCGGTAGTAGGCCTCTGCCCCGATCGCGGACTGTTCCGCTGAACGGCGGCTCATCCTGGTGTTCATGGAACCGGGGTGTATCGAGTTCACGCGGACACCGTGAATTCCGTAGGTAGCGGCGTCGGACTTGCTGAGGAGCCGGACGGCACCCTTCGTTGCGTGGTAGAGGGGCACGTTGCTTCCACCTGTTAGTCCATGAATGGACGAAAAGTTGATGATGCTCCCGGACTGCTTTTCGATCATCCCCGGAACGACGTATTTGGTCATGAGCCAAACCCCTTTGACGTTGACGTCAAAGATGGCATTGAAGTCATCCATGGAGGCGGTGTGGCTTGCTCCGGCGGCACCGATGATTCCGGCTGCGTTGACCAGGATGTCCGGGGTGCCGAGTTCTTTGCTGAGTCTCCCGATCGCTGATGCGACGCTGGACTCATCGGTGACATCGACGTCGTATTCGGTGATGCCCGGGCGGCCGCCTCCGGACGGTGCCCCGGCGCGGTCCAACGACGCCACCAAGGCTCCATGGTCCGCCAACAGCCGGGCAGTCGCGCTCCCCAGGTCGCCCCTGCCGCCGGTAACCACGGCCACTTTCCCGGCCACGCGCCGGGCCGCATCGGCCGGCTTTCCGCGTCTTTCTGAATCCATGATCAAACTCCTCCTGCCGCGGCATTGCGGCGTTCAAACATCACTGCGGCGCAGGGCAGCACGGAAGAGAGCCTCAAGGGGCTGATCGTGAACTTGGGCGAAATGCCGTGAGGGTCTGAGTCCTCTTGGATGGCTCCGGACGGTGGTCCTGTCCGCAGTGCCCTGCTGTGTCCTCCACTTTGCCAGCGGCCCTGTGAGTAGAGCCACAGCGTTACCGATGAACGGGAATCAGATGCTTCCGTTGCTTTGGCGAAGAGCGCCCTTGAGTTCGCCGCGCCAACCGAGGGCACGCGAAATACCCCTTGCTGCCGTCATTAAAACGGGCACACGGACGGCGGCGTTTTCTTCATTCCTGGGCACCACCACACTCAAGGCAGCCACGACGGCGTTGGTGCGGTCGAAGACAGGCACGGCGATCCCACTCGACTCCGGCACGATGATCCCGGGCATGGACGCGAATCCCCGCTGGCGGATCGCTGCCAGGTGGCGGCGCAGTTCGGCTGGATCGGTCAGCGTGGCGTCAGTGAACTTTTCAAGCGTCCGGGAGAGGAAGAGGTCCTGATAGGCGGCTGAGGAATACGCCAGCAGGACAAGCCCGGAGGATGTGCCGTGCACGGGCAGACGTCCGGCCACCTTGGTGATGTCCACCATCGAATCCCTGAAACCAATCCGCTCGATGTAAAGGACTTCATCGGACTCCAAAATTCCCAGCGTTGTTGAATGCCGGACCACAGACTGCACGTCTTCCATGAAGGGCAGCGCGGCCTCACGCAGGCCAACCATCCGGGAGCTTCTGGACACAAGCTCCCACAACCTCGTGCCAATGCGGACCTCGGCATTGGCTTCCCGTTCAAGAAGGCCCTCGGCAAGCATCTCGTCCACCAAGCGGTAGGTGGTGGTTACGGGCAGCCCCGAGCGGCGGGCCAGCGTGGCGACGCTCATGGTCCGATGGGAGTCGTCGAACGCGCCGACAAGCCGGACAACCCGACGGATGACGGACTCGCCGGAAGTCGAGTTGGCCACGCTATTCCCCTGATTTCACGCGCGAGACAAACCTGAACCGGTCACCGCGGAAGGTACTGTGAGTCCACTCAACGGGCGCCCCTTTCCCGTCGCGCGCCAGCCTGTTGACCACCAGAAGAGGTGCCCCCATTTCAATCCCCAAAATCCGGGCGTCACCCGGGCCGGCCAACGCAGTTTCCACCGTATCCTCGACCTCGGCAATGCTTATCCCGTAAGTGTCCCGGAGAGCGGCATACAGCGAACCCGCCTTGGCAAGGCTGGCCTTGAACCGTGGAAGCCTTCCCGGAAGCCATGCGACCTCATGGGCCAGTGGTGCACCATCGATCAGCCTGATGCGTTCCAGTCTGGTTACCAAGCCACCCTCCGCGAGCCCGAGGTGCGCAGCGACCTCCTGGCTGGCCTTGGTGACATCCAGGGCCACCAGCGTCGAACCAGGTTTAAGTCCCTGCATCCGGGCGTCGTCGGAAAATGAGGTCAACTGCCGCACATGGGTCACCTTGGGGGGTGCGACAAAAGTGCCATGCCCCTGGATCCTCCCCAGCTTCCCCTCGGCAACAAGCTCACTGATGGCCAGGCGCACCGTAGTGCGGGACGTTGCATACGTCTGCGCAAGAGCCCTCTCGGTGGGAATGAGGGTACCGGGCTTCAACCCCGTGATGCGGGCAAGGATTTCGGTCTTGACCATGTAGTACTTGGGTGTTGCCGGAGCTGTATCAGCGGACATGCGGACAAACTACCTGTAGACAAGGGGATTGGTCTATGCCAATCTAGGCGGAGTGCCAAACTTGGCGTGAGACGAAGGGATGTCACTTGGAGGAAATGCAGCAGTCCGGGAGCAACAGCGCCACAAACGCTGCCCCGGTTGTCCTCGGGCTCCACATCGGCGGTTCGAAAACCCACGCGGTTCTCGCCGACGACACCCGCTTCTCCGGGGCGGACAATGATGCCCGCCTGGAGATCACCGAAGCACGTGCAAACCTGTCTTCCGTGGGGCACCAGGGCGCGGACGCAGTGCTGCGGCGGATTGCGGCACGTGTGGGCGGTAGTGTCGCAGCAGTCTGTGCGGGAGCGGCCGGCGCCGACACCCCTGCGAGCCGGGCCGTTCTGTCGGCCCTCCTCTCGGAACATTTTCCCGGTGCCAAAATCGAGGTGGTCCATGACACACGCATCATCCTCGCCGCGGCCGGTCTCGAAGCAGGCGTGGTCCTGGTGGCCGGAACCGGCTCTGTGGCCTGGGGCAGGAACCGTGAGGGACGGGAAGCCCGCAGTGGAGGATACGGCTATCTCCTCGGCGACGAGGGTGGTGGATACTCGGTAGTCCGGGACGCCGTTCGCGAGGCCTTACGGGAGTACTACGCAGGACTTGAACCGGGCCCGCTGGTCCAATCGTTGATGGCAGCCACGGCCAGTGTGGACGCCCTGCAGCTCATGGACTTCTTCTATGCAAAACCGGAACCCGACCATTGGGCTGGACTGGCCCCGCTCGTCCTTGAGATGGCGCAGGACGGCGACCCTGCGGCGTTGCGGATCCAGGCCGAGGCAGCCCACTCCCTGGCGTCCTTGGCCAGGCAAGTACTGGGCGAACTCGGATTGGATCTTCCCTTGGTGATGGCCGGCGCTTTGCTGGTCAACCAGGACCAACTCGCTGCGGCTGTAGCGCGCAAAGTGTCCTTGGAGGATCCGTCGTTGGTCCGGATACTCCCCCAAGCCCCCGTTTTCGGCGCAGTCAAACTTGCACGGCAACTGATCCAGCAGTAACGAACCACGAGTGATCCCGACGGCCAACGGGAGTAATCTGGACTCATGCCTTTGATGTGCGGTGGCCGGTAGCAATGACCCGGGCCAGGCGGCGGTGGCTGCCGGCGCTCCTGATAAGCCTTGCCATGGGCATGGCCGTGCTGTTTGGTGCAGTCCAAGCGGGCGCAAGCGGCTCCCTGCCACCCAAAACCGCAGACGAGATCCTGGCCATGATCGCGCGCACCCAGGTCCGGGAGCTGTCCGGAACACTGGAACAAACCGCCGAACTGGGACTTCCCGAAGTTCCAGCGTCCGGCCCCGGGGTTGCGCCCGGAACCGCCTCCGCTTTGGAGTTCCTGACAGGCTCGCACACTGCGAGGGTCTACATTGATGGTCCTTCCAAAGCACGCGTACAGATCTTGGACCGGATGGCCGAGCGCGATCTTGTACTGAACGGCGAGGACGCGTGGTTCTATGACTCCTCGGACAACAGTGCTACGCATGTGAGCATCCCCCGTCCGTCGGTGGGAGCACCCACCGAGTCCCGGGTACCAGAATCACCGCGCCCCGCCTTCCCCACTCCCGAGGCTTTAGCGTCGCGCTTCCTGACAGCCATTGACGCCAGCACTGAAGTAAGCGTCGGGGATTCGTCCTCGGTGGCCGGGCGCAGCGCCTACAAACTCCTCCTGAAACCCCGCACGGCGGGCACCTTGGTGGACGCTGTGGCGATTGATGTGGATGCCGAAACCGGCTTCCCCCTCGGTGTCGAACTGTGGGCCAACGGGCAGGCCGGGCCCGCCTACTCACTGGAGTACACGCAGCTGGACCTGACTGCCCCGGACGCCTCGCTGTTTGAATTCGTACCGCCGCAGGGCGCATCGGTCAGGGAAAAGACGATCCCCGCAGCACCCGTTCCTTCCATGCCACTGCCTGAGCCCTCCGGCCCAACGACCCAGCCGCAACCGACCCAGCCACATCCGACCCAGCCACATCATGGTGCAACGGTTACAGGCGCCGGCTGGGACGCCGTGATCTCCCTCCCGGCGGGAACCGCTCCGGCCGGGCTCACCGCCAGCCCGGAACTCACGCAAGCGCTCCAAGCTGTTCCGGGCGGCCGCGCACTGACGACGTCGGTGATCAGCGTGCTGATTCTCGACGACGGCCGCGTCTATGCGGGCATGGTGCCGTTGGAGCGGCTTCAGGCAGTCGCCCAACAGTTAAACGTCCCTGCCCCGTGACCGACCCAGCGACCAGCCCGCTGACCGGCCCTGCCGTCCTGGCAAGCAATCCAGGCACCGGCGACAATCTTGCCATCGAAACACGTGGACTGGTGAAGCGCTTCGGCCACCGCGCCGCCGTCGACGGCATTGATCTGGCCGTTCCCCAGGGGGCGGTCTACGGCTTCCTGGGGCCCAACGGATCGGGAAAGACCACCACCATCCGGTTGCTGCTTGGCCTCGCCACGGCGAACAGCGGCGACATCAGCGTTTTGGGCAAGGAGATGCCACAATCCTTGACCTCCGTGTTGCCGCACGTGGGCGCCTTGGTTGAGGGCCCCGGTTTCTATCCGTTCCTCACCGGCGAGGCAAACCTGATGCGCCTGGACTCGGCCGACCGCCACGCACCCTCATCGACCAGGCGGCAGCGTGCCCACGAGGCCCTGGACCGTGTGGGGCTCGGCCATGCTGCCGGAAAGAAGGTCCGCGCTTACTCATTAGGCATGAAACAGCGCCTCGGCCTGGCCAACGCGATGCTGCGTCCCCGTGAACTGCTTGTCCTTGATGAACCGACCAACGGACTTGACCCCCAAGGGACGCGCGAAGTGCGCGCCCTGGTTCGTTCCCTTGCCGCAGGTGGCGCGACGGTCTTTGTCTCGAGCCACCTGTTGGCCGAGGTCGAGCAGATGTGCACGCACGCAGGCATTATGAGCGCGGGAAAACTGGTGGCCCAAGGGCCACTGGATGAGCTGCGCTCCTCCGGGGAGTCGCACGTCCTGATCCACACGCCCGACGTCGGCGTGGCCGCAGGCGTCCTGTCCCGCCTTGGTGTGGTCCCAAGTGATGCGACAGGCAGGGGCGACGACACGCTCATGGGCACCGGACTCAACGGTATGGCCCCGGAGACGATTGTGGCCGCGCTGGTTGCAGGAGGCGTGCGCGTCCGCGGATTCACTGTTGGGCACGCAAGCCTGGAAGAACGGTTCGTGTCCCTTACTGGAGAGGGGTTTGACGTTGCCGGCTGAAACCGCTGCTGGTATTCCATCTGCCACCGGGCGGTCCGGGGCAGGGTGGGCACTCCTTGCCTCTGAACTGTCGGTACTCTTCCGCAGGCTCCGCACGTGGGCCATGCTGGTCGCGTTGGCCGCCGTGCCCATCCTGATTGCAGTCGCGGTGAGGTTGTCGTCGAGGCCCGCAACTCCTGGCCGCGGCCCGCTGTTCCTGGACAGGATCACCCAGAACGGGCTCTTCGTGGCGGTCACGGCGCTGGTGGTATGCGTGCCATTGTTCCTTCCCCTCACCATAGGTGTGGTGGCAGGAGACACGATCGCAGGGGAAGCGAACCTCGGAACCTTGAGGTACCTGCTGTTGGCACCTGCGGGACGCATTCGCCTGCTGTTGGTCAAGTACGCGGGAACGGTCGCCTTCTGTTGTGCCGCGACGGCAACTGTGGCAGCGTCAGGCACCCTGGCCGGCGTCGTCCTCTTTCCCGTAGGGCCGGTCACCCTGCTGTCCGGCGACACCGTCAGCGTGGGCGATTCCGCACTGCGGTCGCTGCTGATCGCTGCCTACATCACGGTGTCCCTGATGGGGTTGGGGGCGATCGGCCTTTTGATCTCGACCTTCACCGATGCGCCTGTTGGTGCCATGGCAGCCACGATTGTCCTGTCCGTCGTGTCGCAGGTCCTCGACAACCTGCCACAGCTGGAGTGGCTGCATCCGTGGCTTTTCAGCCACCACTGGCTGGACTTCGCTGACCTGCTCAGGCAGCCCATCGCCTGGACATCGTTTGGTGCGAACGCGCTGCTGCAGTCCGGCTACATAGTGGTGTGCGGCGCCTTGGCGTATGCGAAATTCTCCAACAAGGACGTGTTGTCGTAGCTTTGTCGTAGGCTCTTTGCATGGCCAGATTCTTTGATGTGCACCCGGAAGACCCTCAACCACGCGCCATCGGCCAAGTGGTCAATATGCTGCGGGACGGCGGCTTGATCGCCTACCCCACCGACTCCTGCTACGCCTTGGGCGCCCAGATCGGAAACAGGGAAGCGCTGGACCGGATACGCACCATCCGGCATCTGGACGGCAAACACCACTTCACTCTGGTCTGCAAGGACTTCGCCCAGATGGGCCAGTTCGTCATGCTGGACAATGACATCTTCAGGAGCATCAAAGCTGTCACCCCCGGCAGCTACACGTTCATCCTTCCGGCCACCCGGGAGGTTCCGAAGCGGCTTTTGCACCCCAAGAAGAAAACAGTCGGCGTCCGCATCCCGGACCACAAGGTGGTGCAGGCACTTCTCGCCGAATTGGGAGAGCCTCTGCTGTCCAGCACGCTCCTGCTGCCGGATGAGGAAGAACCGTTGACTCAGGGCTGGGAAATCAAGGAGCGTTTGGACAATCAGGTGGACGGCGTGATCGATGCCGGAGACACAGGTTCGGAACCAACCACGGTGATCGACTTTTCGAGTGGGGTGGCCGAGGTGGTACGGCGCGGTACGGGCGATCCTTCCCGCTTCGAATAACGGTCGAGGCCGACGGCGGTGGCGTACTATTCCGGCTTTCGCGCCCGGCTTGGCTGTACCCGCATGGGTTCACCGGGCATTTTGGGAAACTCCGGCGGGAAAGGCATCTCGCCCTGGCCGTTCTCGACGTCGCGTTCCCACCATGTGAGCAGGACGTCTATGTCACCTGGATGATCGTGCATGGCCGCCCAAGGATCCCCCACCTCTTTCAACCGGTCGGGAACGGTGGTGATGGTGTACTTACCGGGGTCCGCATTCTCCAGTTCCTCCCAGGTCAAAGGGCAGGATACCTGCGCTGTCGGTACAGCCCGCGGGCTGTAGGCGCCAGCGATGGTCCGGTCCCGGTTGGCTTGGTTGAAATCCACGAAGATCCGCTTTCCGCGTTCTTCCTTCCACCACGCCGTGGTGACCTTGTCGGGCATGCGGCGTTCAAGTTCGCGTCCGGCAGCGATCACGGCGTGGCGGACTTCGAGGAACTCGTGCTTGGGATGGATGGGGGCGTAAACATGCAGACCGCGGTTACCCGATGTCTTGATGAACGCCGTCAGCCCGGCCTCCTCCAGGACGGAGCGAAGCTCAATCGCAGCCGGGATGGCGTCGTCGAAATCCGTCCCGGGCTGGGGATCCAAATCGATCCGTAGCTGGTCCGGGTTATCGGGATCGTTGGCACGGGAAGCCCAGGGGTGGAATACCACTGTGTTCATCTGGGCTGCCCACACCGCTGCCGCAGGTTCGTCGATGACCAGTTGGGGGTGTGACCGCGCGCTCGGGTAGGTAACAGTGACGGCGCGAACGTACTCAGGGGCGCCCTTGGGAGGGTTCTTGGAGAAAAACATCTCTCCATCGATGTTTCCTGAGTACCGTTGAAGGCTCACGGGCCTGTTGCCGTTGGCGGCGACGAACGGCTCGCCGACATCGATCAGGTAGTTGGCGAGATCGAGCTTGGTAAGCCCCGCGTCCGGCCACATGACCCGGCCCGGACTGGAAATCCTGACCTCACGTGGGCCGTTGGGACCGGGCACGGTTACAGTGGTTGCTTCACTCGCCATGGGCACAAGCTACCCCGTAAAGGTGCGCCGCGTCAGCACCTTGTGCCTGATGCCCGAGGGCGTGTTTCGTGATGGGCTCTTCTCCTGCCGCTCCGGTAGGTAATGATATTCATATGCCCACCGTCGAGACATCCCTGACCGTCGCCGTCGCCGATACCCGTGTTTCCGCCCTCCATGTCCAGCCTGAGGACAGTTTTGCCACCTTGGTGGTGGCCCATGGCGCCGGGGCCGGGATGGAACACCCCTTCCTGCAGGGCTTCGCCTCGGCCATGGCGCAGGAGGGTGTGGCTACCCTCCGTTTCAACTTTCCCTACCGCGAAGCCGGGCGTCGCTTCCCGGACCGTCCGCCCCTTGCCATCGCAACGTGGCAGGCCGTGATGGAGGCAGCGGCAGAGTTGTCGGACGGCAATCCGTTATGGGCCGCAGGCAAATCGTTCGGGGGGCGCATGGCGTCCATGGCGGTGGCCGAAGGCATGCCCGCGCAGGGACTCGTCTACCTTGGGTACCCGCTGCATGCCCCCGGGAAGCCTGAGAAGCTCCGGGATGAACACCTCTACGGAATAACCGTGCCGATGCTGTTCCTGCAGGGCACCCGGGACACCTTCGCCACTCCGGAAATCCTGGAAGGCGTGGTGTCCAGGATCGGCCCGACGGCGAGGCTCCAGTGGTGCGAGGGCGGTGACCATTCATTTGCGGTCAAGGGCCTGAAACGGACCGCCGCTGAAACAGGTGCTTCGCTGGCACCCGAGGTAGCTGCGTTCTTGAAAACGGGTGCCTGAATCTACTTGGGCAGTGGCTCGTGGCGAAGGTACGATCTCCGGAAATGTCCTGTGCCGGCCGTGAGTGCGCGGAGTTCGATGGCGTAACGCAGCAGTTCCTGGTCCGGCACTTCCGCAAGGATCTCGGTACCCTCGTTGTCGGTGGCATTGGTGCCGTTCACCCGCCCTCGTCGCCCGGAGAGGTCGCTCATGACAGCTCCGACGTATTCGTCGGGCACGCTGATCACCACGGAGGAGACAGGTTCAAGGAGTTGGATTTTCGCGGCGGCGGCAGCCTCCCGCAGCGCCAAGGCGCCTGCTGCCTGGAACGCGGCATCGGAGGAATCCACGCTGTGGGTCTTGCCACCCACCAGCGTTACCTTGATGTCCACCACCGGGAATCCTGCAGACACCCCCTTGAGCATTTGGGCCCGGACCCCCTTTTCCACGGACGTGACAAACGTTCCCGGAATGACCCCGCCAACGATCTTGTCCGTGAACGCAAACCCCTCGCCGCGTGCCAGCGGTTCCACCTCGATGTCGCAGATGGCGAACTGGCCATGGCCGCCTGATTGCTTGACGTGGCGGCCGTGTCCGGTTGCCTTGCTGGCGAACGTCTCCCGAAGGGGAGTAATGATATCCACGGTCTGCAGCTTCACGCCTTGGTTTCGCAAGCGGTCCATGATCACCTCGGCGTGCGCTTCTCCCATGCACCACAAGATGAGCTGATGGGTGTCCGGGTTGCGCTCAAGCCTGAGTGTTGGATCGGCGGCCGCTACCTTTCCAATGCTCTTCGCCAACGCGTCTTCGTCGCTTCGTGATGCGCCCTCCACGGCGATCGGCATCAAGGGTTCGGGCATGTTCCAGGTCTCGATCAGGAGCGGGGCTTCGCGGTCCGAGACGGTATCGCCTGTTTCGGCACTTGCCAGTTTGCTGATGGCACAGATGTCACCCGCGATGCACTCCGGGACGGCTTTGAGGCTGGATCCCACCGGGGAGTACAGGTGTGTGATGCGCTCATCCGCGTCGTGGTCCTCATGTCCCCTGTCCGCCAGTCCCCTGCCGCCGATGTGAATGGACGAATCCTCGCGCAGCGTTCCCGAGAAGACCCGAAGCAGGCACACCCGGCCGAGGAAAGGGTCCACGGTGGTCCGCACGACTTCGGCGGCGAGACGGCCCGCGGGATCGCAGTGCAACGTCGTCAGTGATGAACCGTTGAGCGTCATGGCTGCAGGTGGCGTCCGTTCAAGGGGCGATGGCATAGCGTCGGTGAGCAGGGCCATCAGTTCCGGCAACCCAAGGCCCGTTTCGGCCGAGGTGGGCATCACGGGAAAGAAACTGCCGCGTGACACGGCGGTTTCAAGGTCGTTGATGAGGTCGGTCAACGGCAGTTCTTCACCGCCCAGGTACCTGTCCATGAGGGTTTCGTCTTCGCTTTCGGCAATGATTCCTTCCAGCAGGGCATCCCTTACTGCTTCCACATCGACCGTGGGGGTCAACTCTTCCGCGGCGCCATGAAGGACACCGATGAGGCCGGCGTTACCCACTGCCGGAACGTACAGCGGGAGGACAGATTCTCCGAAGGCTTCCCGGCAGCGCTCGACGGCGGCGCTGAAGTCTGCGCGGGGATGGTCCAGTTTGCTGATCACTACTGCGCGGGGCAACCGGATCTTTTCGCATTCGCTCCACAGCGCGACGGTGGCGCCGTCGATTCCCTCCACGGCGGACACAACAAAAAGGGCCGCGTCGGCGGCCCGCAAACCAGCCCGCAACTCGCCTGTGAAGTCGGTGTAGCCGGGGGTGTCGATCAGATTGACCTTGATGTCGCCAATGAGGATCGGTGCGACGGACAGGGTTACCGACCGTTGTTGATGGATGGCTGAAGGATCAGCATCGCTGACAGTCGTGCCTTCGCTGATGGAGCCCATCCTGGTAATGGCTCCCGTTGCCGCGAGCAGCGCTTCGACCAGCATCGATTTGCCGGAGCCCGAATGCCCGACCAGCGCCACGTTGCGAATCCTGGCGGGGTCTCGGTGTGCAGAAACCACGCCGTTCCCACTGCGCCTGGTTTCATTCGCGGTGGGGCTTGTAGCTTTTCCCGCATCGCGCGTGCCCTTTGCAGACATGGCATCTCCTGAGGTTCTCCCGCCACGGAGCCCGAACGCTCATGGTTCGCATCCAGAGCTCCGAATCTTTAAGAGGATTGGACACCCTGAGGCGACCACAGGGCAAGTGCCTGCAGCCACTGAACCAAAGCCCGCGGCGTCGCACGTCCCCCGCTGTCCCTGATGCCGGGCTAAACGGTGAGCAGCCCCCACAGCAACCACGCTGACGCCGCCACGCAGCCGGCAATGACGACCGTGAACCCGGAGAGCCACACAAACCCGGGCACGCCAGTGGTCCGGCCCAGAATGAAAGCGTCTGACGAAGCGAGGCGTTCACGGCGTTTTGCGTGGACGCCGGCCAGCTTGAAGAGGTCACGCACCCCTCCTACGGTCAGGGCTACGCCCAGGGCCAACACGACGTAGTTGACGACGTCGGGAGTGGCGAAAAGGAGCAAAACCTGGGCAATCCCTGCACTGGCCAGAGCCACCAGTATCCCCGTGAGGTTGCGCAGGAAGACCAGGGAAACCAAGAGGATCAAGGCCCCGACCGACATGGCAGCGCCGGACCGCCCGGCACTGACCGCCGCAATCAGGCACAGTCCCACGACGGCCGGGGCAGGATAACCCCAGAAACCGGACCACGCCGCACCGAAGGCGCTCCGGCCACTGCTGACCAGGCGGCCGGAGTGATCGAGCCCGATCCGGAGTCCATGGACGAATCTTCCCGTCATGAGGGCTGCGTAGGCATGGCCCAGTTCGTGGACGAAGGTGACGTACAGGCCGAACCATCGCCACGTCGCGCGCGGGATGCTGAGGACCACAGCACAGGCCAGGATGCCAACGAGGACAGGCATGGGTACGGTAGTGGTGTGGGTCTGGGTGAAACCACGGACCACCGCCTCCCACCACGTTTGCGGAAAGTTCACTGAACCGCGGTCCGCAGCCGGGAATGCAAGCCCGCGATGAGGATTTCCAAACCGAATTCGAAGGCCGCTTCGCCCCGCTCATCGGCAGGTGCTGCGTTGGCCAAGGCGCCGCTGAGGGCCGGGAAGCCCTGCTGTGGAGGTGCCCAGACAACGTCCGGGGCTGCCAGATCCAAGGCAAAACCCAGGGCGAAGCTGTCGATGGTGGAGATCGCGGACAACACGTCGCGGCCGCGGAAACCGGCGGCTTCCAGGGCCAGTGCCAGATCCTCGTAGAGGCCAAGGACCTGGTGGTCCTGCACCGTCTGCAGTACCAGCAGCGGAGCGAGCCTGGGGTGCCGGGCAAAGGCATCCCGGTAGCTGCGGACAATCGCGCGAAGGGCGGCCTCCCAATCCTGCCGGGCGTCGAGTTCGTAAGTGCTTTCGGAGATGATGCGGCCCCGCATGAGTTCAAGGATCTCATCGCGTCCACTGACGTGGTTGTAGATGGAGGACTGGCTGACGCCGATCCGTTTGGCCAGTTTGGGCAGGCTGAAGTCCCCGGCCTCGTCCACCAACTCCAGGGCGGCGGTGACGAGTGCGTCGATGGATATCAGCGGGACCAGCGGGCGTGCCATACGGGGTACTCCATTCAAGGTTGTTGTTACGACTCTAGCCAGAAGTTGCCCGATGGGTATTGTGCTGCGGATCACAAGACCATACGATAAACGAAAGGCTTTCGCTTAAGTCTCCCTCCCCCAGTTTTCCCCTTCACCCCATAGGATCCCCATGTCTGATCTGGAAACCCGACCGCCAGCAGCCGATGCTGGAAACGGGCTCAAACGGAACGCCATCGGCACCGGCGGCATCGCCTTCCTGGTGATCTCCGCAGCGGCCCCACTTACCGTCATGGCCGGCGTGGCCCCCGTAGCCATTGGAATCGGGGGCATCGGCGCCCCCATGGGCTACGTCGTCGCCGGCGCGGTGCTGTTGGTATTCGCCGTCGCTTTCATGGCAATGACCAAGCACGTCAAAGCCGCCGGCGGCTTCTACACCTACATCACCTTGGCCATGGGCAAGACGGTGGGACTTGCCTCGGCAATCCTCGCGATCGTGTGCTACAACTGTCTGCAAATCGGGGTCTACGGGCTGTTCGCGGTCCAGACCCAAGCCATGCTTCAAACGCTTTTCGGCCTGGAAGTCCCTTGGCCGCTGGTAGCCCTGGCCGCGATAGCGGCTGTTTGGTTCCTCGGCTACCGCGGAATTGACGTCGGCGCCAAGGTGCTGGGCGTCTTGCTCATCGCTGAGACCGCGATCCTCGCCATCATGGGTGTTGGCATCCTGGCCCGCGGAGGTGCCGAAGGTATCAGTTTCGCTTCCTTCTCCCCCGAAAACGCCTTCACTCCCGGAGTCCTGGCCATTCTCGCTATCTGCTTCGCGGCGTTCATGGGCTTCGAATCAACGGTCCTGTACCGGCGTGAAGCACGTAATCCGGACAAGTCCGTCCCCAGGGCGACCTACATCGCCGTGGGATTCATGTCCGTGTTCTACGCCTTCATTGTGTGGACGGTCATCCAAGCATTCGGCAACGGGAACGTCGTGGCTGCTGCCGGTGAACTCGCCGACGGGATGTTCTTCGCCACCATTAACCAGTACGTAGGCCCCTGGGCCGAGGTCGTCATGTATGTGCTGATCGTGACAAGCGTTTATGCCTCCCAGCTGGCCTTCCACAACGCCATCAACCGCTATGTCTACATGCTGGCCAAGGACGGGATCCTGCCCGCCTTCCTGGGCAGGACACACCCGAAATACAAGTCACCGCACCGTGCGGGACAGATCCAGACGGTGCTGGCCGCCGTCGTCATCCTGATCTGTGCCGTGGCCAATGCCGACCCCTACAAGCACCTGCTCATTTGGGTCAACACACCAGGCATCGTGGGGATCGTGGCGTTGCAGGGGCTTGTTTCGGTGGCCGCGTTCATCTACCTGCGCCGGAACCCCGCCGCAGTGACCAACCGAGTGCTCATTCCAGTGAGCATTGCATCGGCCTTCCTGCTCTTCGGGGTCGTGGCGCTCATCGCCGTCAACATCGAACTGCTGACCTTTGCCGATGCCGTCACCAACGCCATTCTCCTGTCTGTCACACCCATCGTTTTCCTCGCAGGCCTGCTGATCGCCCGCCGCCTGCGCACTGCCCGCCCCGATGTCTTCGCCCGGATTGGAAGCTTTGAAACCCATGATTCCTGACCTCATCGTCCTCGCCGATACCATCCACACCCTGGACGAGCACCCACAGCGTGGGCCCGTCCAAGCAGTCGCGGTCAGCGACGGCACCGTGACCGCCGTCGGAAGCCGCGCTGACGCCCACGACTGGCGACAGGCGGGCACAAACGTGGTGGACTTCGGCAGCGCAACACTCACGCCGGGCCTGGTTGACTGCCACATCCATCCGGTATTCGGCCTGGACCTCACCGTCGGTGTGGACCTTTCCGGTGCGTCGACGCTTGATGAGGTCCGGGCGCTCCTCCGCGCCCAGGCAGCACACGACGACGAGTGGTTGCGTGGCTGGGGCCTGAATCCGAACGCGTTCGGCACGGCGCCCTTGCACCGCAGCATGCTGGACGATGTCAGCGGCGGCAAACCGGCACTGATCCGGTTGTTCGACGGGCACTCGGCCGTGGCCAACAGCCGCGCCCTGGAGGTGGCCGGCGTCCGTGGCAGGTACGCCTTCGAGCAAGCCTCGGAAGTGGTCTGCGACGCCGAAGGAGTTCCTACCGGCCTCTTGCTAGAAGCCGCCGCTATGGAGCTCGTGCAGCGGCACATCCCCCAGGAGGCCTTTGCCCGGCGCAAGACGAGGCTGGCCGCATTGCTCCGGGATTTTGCGAGGTCGGGACTCACCGGCGGCCACATCATGGACCACAGTGCAGAATCCGCAGCGCTCTTCCACGCACTCGAGGCCGACGGTGAGCTGCCGCTCCGGCTGCGCTCTGCGCCGTGGTGCATGCCTGGCACCGGAGAGGACGACTGGAAGGAACTCGCCCGTGCCTTGGGCAACGGTGGGCGCCGCTGGTCCGTTGAAGCCATCAAGCTGTTCGTAGATGGAACGGTGGACAACGGAACGGCCTGGCTCTACGAACCCGATCTGTACGGCGAATCCACGGCGCCCTTCTGGCCGCGGCCCGAAGAATACTCAGCCGCCGTCCGCTACTTCGCGACCCGCGGAATCCCGACGGCGACCCACGCGATCGGTGACGCCGGAGTGCAACACGTGCTGGAGGCGATGGAGTCCCTCCGCGATGTTGTGCCGTCGGATGTCCTCCGCCGGACCGTGCACAGGATCGAGCATCTTGAAACCGTTCCGGACGAACTCGTGGCGCGCTTCAAGGATGCGGGGGTGGTGGCGAGCATGCAACCGACCCATTGCACTCACTACTCCCTGGCCGACCATAGCGACAACTGGTCCACCAGGCTCGGTCCCGAAAGGGCCGACAGGGCGTGGCGCTGCCGGGATCTTCGTGAAGCCGGTGTGGCCCTGGGGATTGGCTCCGATTGGCCCATCGCTCCTTTCCCGCCATTGCCCATCATGGCGGACGCACGCCTGCGGCGCCGTTCGGGCCACCCGGAGCAGGACCCCATCGCTCCCGCCCAGGCACTTACGGCGCTTCAAGCGCTTGAGGGCTACACCTCACACGCAGCAAAAGCCGCAGGGCTATGGGATGTTTCGGGGTCCATTTCCAAGGGCAAGCGGGCGGACTTCACTGTCCTTGAACTGGACCCTCTTAGCGCAGCGCCGGACGAGCTGGCCGCAAGCCGCGTCCTGGGAACGTTCGTGGACGGGGAAATCCAGTTCATGCTGGACCGTTCGGCCTAGCAGGCCGCCTACATCCGGTTCTTGGTCCTGGCGGTAGCCGGTGCGGTCCACGGGTCTTCGGGCCAGGGATGCTTGGGATAACGTCCCCGCATCTCTGCCCGGACCTGTGCGTAGGGGCCGGACCAGAAAGACGAGAGATCATCCGTGACGGCCAGGGGACGCCCTGCCGGGGACAGCAAGTGAAAGAGCACAGGCACCCTGCCGTCCACCAGCCGGGGCGTGCTGTCCCAGCCGAAGCACTCCTGCAACTTGACCGCCACAACGGGACGACCGCCGTCGTCATCCACGTCCGGATAGTCAAGGCGCACCAGAGAACCGCTGGGCACCGCAAGGCGCTCGGGAACAAGAACGTCCAAACGGCCGGCATCCGGCCATGGAAGGAGGCGGCGCAGCGGATCGGCAAGATTCACGGCACTGGCAGCAGTGCCAGTGGCCATCGCCTCCAACTCGGGGGCCAACCATTCTTCCAACCTGGCCAACAGGCCTGATTCCGTGACATCGGGCCAAGGATCACCGAGCTCACGGTGGAGCAGGGCCAAACGCCGCCGGAACGCATCGGCGTTGCTGGACCAATGCAGCATGGATAATCCGTTCTTGCCCAGGGACTCTGCTACTGCCCTTCGTCCGGACGCGACGCTGGGACGTACCGGCGTTGAGGACAGAACAATCGCCCCAAGCCTCCGTTCCAGGCGGGCGGTCACGCGACCTTGGTCAAAGGTGGCGTATTCCTTCCCGGTCAAGAGGTGGGGGGCCGCGGCCTCGGCCAGTTCCGCCGAAAGCGGCGCGGCCGAGCGAATAACCGCACCTGTTCCGGCAGCGTCGCGGCCCTGCGCGCGTGAGACCTCAGCAACCGCCAGCCAATCGTGCCCTGACAACGGACTCCCGGCCGGCAGTCCCGCCCGCGTACCCGAGGTCAGCAGGTAGCTGTCCGGGCCATTCCCCGTAACGCGTTTGGCCATACGGTCCGGGAACGCCAGCGCCACAACGAAGCCGGGCGCCTCGGCCGCCGTGATGTGGCGGGCATTTGGTAAGGGCACGACGGCGGCCGCCTCCTGCCGCGCGATGCTCTCCATCCGCTTCACGTCTTCGGCGAAACGCCGCGCTGCGGGATCTGATCCGGAACGCAGGTAGCCCAGTAACTTGGTCAAGTCCGCCCCGGGAGCACGCTGATCGCCGGCCACCATGGCCACCGTCTCGGCCGCGACGCGTCGGCCCACAACTGCTGATCCGTCCAGCAGGGCCCGGGCCAGACGCGGATCGGCGGGTACGCGCGAAAGAGTTTTGCCCAGGGCGGTGGCTGTTCCGTCTTCCGTCACGGCGCCCAGTTCCCTGAGCACTTCCATAGCGTCGTCCATGGCGGCAGAGGGCGGGGTATCCGGCAACGCCAGCCCCTTGCCGCGGGGCGCCCCCCAGCACGAGAGCACCAACGCCGCTCCAGTCAGGTCAGAGGCCAGGATCTCCGGGGTTTGATGGGCAGGGGCGGAAGCAAAGTCCCGTTGGTCGTAGCAGCGGACCACGGTACCCGGGCCCTGCCGCGCCGCGCGCCCCGCACGCTGATCCGCCGATGCACGTGAGCAGGAGACGGTAACGAGACCGGACATGCCGCGGCCGGCATCCCTGCGCGGTTCACGGGACAGCCCTGAGTCGACGACCAACCGGACTCCCGGAACGGTGAGTGACGACTCAGCCAGAGACGTGGACACGATGATCCGTGCTGCGCCTCCCGGCTCCCGCCCGGATACTGCGCGGTCTTGGGCGTCAGGACCTACTTGGCCGTGCAACTCAAGAACTTCAACGTTCCCCGACACCTCCGCCCGCAGGCGGGAAGCGACGTCGGATACCTCACGGACGCCCGGGAGGAACACCAAGGCATCCACGTCGGGGTTCCCGGCCACGGCGGCTGCGTGGGCCTCCGCCGTGGTGCGGGCAACGTGATCGAGGAAGGCACGGACCACTCCCCGTTCGTCCAAACGGTGTTCCCGGAACGGACGCCACTGAAAGTCCAAAGGGTACATTGCGGAAGGGCAGTCGATAACGGGAGCCGGCCCGCCGCCGTCGTCCCCGGTTCCCAACAACGCGGCGAACCGCCGGGCATCAAGGGTTGCCGACATGGCGACCAGTGTGAGGTCCTCGCGGAGTTCGCGGACCTCGGCGAGCATCCCCACCAGAAGATCAGACTCAAGGCCCCGCTCATGGACCTCGTCCAGGACCACCGCCTGGACGCCCTCCAAACCGGGGTCGTTGAGGAGTCGCCGGACGAGTATCCCGGGAGTAACGAACTCCACCATCGTGTCCGGACCCGTCCTGGACTCGCCACGGACGGTGTAGCCCACCTTTCTGCCCAACCGGGTTCCGTCCAAGGAAGCGAGCCGCCGTGCGGCGGAACGTGCTGCGACCCTCCGGGGTTGGGTCACGACGACGCGTGGCTGCCCGGAATGCCACTGACCAATGAGGTTCGCCAGCAGCGGCGGCACCAGCGTGGTCTTTCCCGTACCTGGCGGTGCCTGCACGACCGCCGTGCCGCCGTCGCCCTGCTGCGACAGGGCCGCTGCAAGGTCCTGGATGAAGTCGGCGAAGACCAGTCCCCTGCCAATGGTGTCCAGTCTGAAAGTCACCAAACCATTGTCGCTGTTTTTTGGCAGCGTCCCGGCAGCCGAAAGGCCGCGCCCCTTTGGAGAGCGCGGCCTTTCGAGACGTTAGGTCTAGCCGATGGTGGAGGCGTCGATGACGAAGCGGTAGCGGACGTCCGAGGCGAGAACTCGTTCGTAAGCGTCATTGATCTTGCTGGCAGGAATGACCTCGATCTCCGCACCAAGGCCGTGCTCGGCACAGAAGTTCAACATCTCCTGCGTTTCGCGGATGCCACCGATCATGGAGCCGGCGAAACGACGGCGACCGCCGATCAAGGCAAAGGCGTTCACCGGGAGCGGTTCAGCGGGCGCGCCGACGTTGACGAGCGTCCCGTCGAGCGTCAACAACTGGAGGTAGGCGCTGATGTCGATTGAAGCGCTGACCGTGTTTATGATCAGGTCGAACGTACCGGCAAGCTGTTCGAAGGTGGCGGGGTCACTGGTCGCGTAATAGTGGTCCGCGCCCAACTGCAGGCCATCTTCCATCTTCTTCAGGGACTGCGACAGCACCGTCACCTCGGCGCCCATGGCGTGGGCAATCTTGACGCCCATGTGTCCGAGACCGCCCAGCCCGACAATCGCTACCTTCTTGCCCGGACCCGCGCCCCAGTGATGCAGCGGGGAAAAGGTGGTGATACCGGCGCAAAGCAACGGAGCAGCAACATCGAGGTCCAGCCCTTCCGGAATGGTCACCACGAAGTCTTCATTCACCACGACGTTGCTGGAGTAGCCACCCTGGGTGATGGTGCCGTCGCGGTCCACCGCGCCGTAGGTGCCCACGTTGCCCTTCAGGCAATACTGTTCCTCGCCGGCCAGGCAGTTCTTGCATTCCTTGCAGGAGTTGACCATGCAGCCGACACCGACGCGGTCGCCGACCTTGTGCTTGGTCACCTCGGCGCCAACCTCGGTAACGATGCCGGCTATTTCGTGGCCCGGCACCAAGGGGTACTGCTGGGGACCCCAGTCACCGCGAACGGTGTGGATGTCCGAGTGGCAGATACCCGCGAACTTGATATCAATATGGACGTCGTTCGGGCCAACTTCGCGGCGTTCAATGGTGGTCAGGGTCAGGTCGCCCGTGGCCGAGGGTGAGGCAAATGCGGAAGCGGTAGGCATGTTTCTCCAACGTGTCTGTCTTTAGTGGATGTTTCCATCTAACACGCTTTGGCTGAGTGTAAGCAGTCACTGCTGTTACGGGTACTGGCAGAAACCCTCTCGGCATGATGAGGACGTTGGCGTTGGAGGCTCTGTCAGCAGGAGCTGCATGGGTGGATTTTCGGCTTCCAAGACCGGCGTAGTCACGGACTTTTCCACATAGCCCTTGAGGGGGCTGAATGCCGGAGTCGGGCCATGACAGGCTCTTTGCATGGACACAAACGGGCAGGTTCTCAGTCGGCCGGGCGAACCGTCCGACGTGTCCTTCCGTTCAGGGAATCCGCAATCCGAGCAATCAGGCTCCAGCGATTTGTCCCCGCGCGATCACAACAATAAGCGGCTTCCTGTCAGCTGCGGAACCACGTCCGGCTCTGGAGGTGGTCCGTCAGAACACGCACAGTTGCTTGACGATGCTTCCGAGGCGTTGGTCGAGCTGTGTGGTTCGGTCGCTGCCGATGCCCGGTTGTTTGGCTTGGGGGAGGCTGCTGATTTTGCGGGCCGGGCAGAGGATCTGTCTCGGCAGCTGGAGTACGTGCAGGTCGTTGCGGCGCAGGCTGTGGAGCGGACCCGGACGGAGGCGCAGCGTGCGGTGCCGGCACAGCAGTCCGGACAGTCCCCGGCGTCCGGCGCCCAGGAATGGCGGACGGGGTGGACCGAGCCAGCCGGTGGCTCAGGGGACGGTGGTGCTGGTGCTGGTGCTGGTGGTGGTGGCAGTGTTTTGGATGATGGGTACCGGAACGCGGCGGAGTTCCTCCGGGCCCGGTTGCGGATCGGGATCGGCGAAGCACGGCGCCGGCTCGCCCTCGCCACCGACGTCCTGCCCGGGGCCGGAATAACCGGCCAGGAAATCCCGGCCCGTCGTCAAAGACTCGCCGACGCCCTCCACACCGGACAGGTCCCGTCCCGGTCCGCGACGATCATCAGCACCGCCCTGGACAAAGCCCAACACTTCACCGACCCGGACACCCTCACCGGCATGAAACACGCCCTCACCACCACCGCCACACAATCCGACCCCGACTTCGTCACCAAAATGGCCAACCGCTGGATCGACCACATCGACCACAACGGCCCCGAACCCACCGAAGAAGCCCTCCACCACGTCCAAGGCGCGTTCCTACGACGCCGACGCCGCCACGGACTCCACCACCTGGAAATCTTCGCCACCACCGAACAATACGAAACCCTCACCACCGCCATGAACGCCGCCACCAACCCACGACTCACCAACACCACCGGCACCGGCACGGCAACCGCGTCGGCAACAGCTGCAGGTGTTCCGAACGGTGCGGGCCCCGGGCTGGACCGGCGCTCCCGCGCCCAGAAACTCCTCGACGGCCTCGTCGGAGCCTGCGCCGTGGCCATGACCACCGGGAAACTGCCCAGCAACGGCGGACTCCGACCCCAACTCACCGTCACCATCGACCACCACGACCTCTTCCAACAACTCACCCACACCACCACGAGCGCCACAAAAGAAACCAACACCCCGAAGCAGCCCAACGCGACACATCAGCCGGGCCCCCGGAACACTGTCAGTACCGGCACCGCGACCTTCACCGGCCCGATCCACCCCAACACCATCCGCAAAATAGCCTGCGACGCCGACATCCTGCCCGTCCTGCTCGGCACCGACTCCCAAATACTCGACATCGGCCGCACCACCCGGATCTTCCCACCCCACATCCGCAAAGCCATCACCGCCCGCGACCAAGGCTGCGCGTTCCCCGACTGCACCCTCCCCGCACCCTGGTGCGAAGCCCACCACATCACCTACTGGTCACAAGGCGGCACCACAGGAACAAACAACGCCACCCTGCTCTGCACCCACCACCACCACCTCATCCACAAAGAACACTGGCGCATCACCATCCAAAACGGCGTCCCCTGGTTCATCCCCCCACCCCACATCGACCCCCACCAAACACCCCGACGCAACCACCACCACACACCACCCAAAACATGACACCGGGCGGGAAACCAGCATGCGGCCCATGACAAGACGTGACTATGCCGTGCATTAGACCTGGCTGGGACGTGCCTGCCTCTAGACCCGGCTGGAATTTCATTCTCCTGAGAATCCGGGACTGCGTCGGCCGGCAACACGGAATGATTCATCAAACCCGTGACTTCGGTCAGCTCTTACCGAGTTGCGCGATCTTTCGCTCCAGGGCAGTCCGTTCGGCTGCGTTCGTGCAGCGGTCGAGGGCCAGTTTCAGTGATTCTTCGGCGTCTGCGTAGCACCCAAGCCGTGCCAGCAACTCTCCCTTCACTGTTGGCAGAAGGTGAGATCCTTCCAACTCGCCCCTGGCTGCGAGCGAATCCACGAGCTTCAGGCCGGCAGCCGGCCCTGCGGCCATGGCCACGGCCACCGCGCGATTGAGTTCAACGACAGGCGACCCGGTGAGCCGCCCCAGCGCTTCATACAGGACGACAATGCGTTGCCAATCTGTCTCGTCCGCAGTGCGGGCGATGGCATGGCATTCGGCGATCGATGCCTGCAACCCGTACGTACCAAGACCCCGTCCAGTGCTCACCGCAGTCGCGAGTGCCGCCCTGCCGCGTCGTATCGCTGACTGGTCCCAGCGCCGTCGATCCTGGTCGGCAAGGAGTACCGGGTTCCCGGCCGCGTCGATCCTCGCCGGGAATCGGGCGGCCGTTAGTTCCATCAGCGCGAGTAGCCCGAATACTTCGGGTTCAGGCGCCAGTCGGACAAGCACCCGGGCCAGCCGCTGTGCTTCGCCAGCGAGTTCCGTCCGCATCCACGAGTCCCCCGCAGAAGCGAAGGACCCCTCAGTGAAGATGAGGTAGATGACGTGAAGCACGGATCCAAGCCGTTCGGGGATCTCGTCGCGCTCCGGCACGGCAAACGGTATATGGGCGGCCGCGAGGGTCTTCTTGGCGCGGGTGATGCGGGCCTGGACGGTAGGTAGCGGAACCAGGAACGCCTTGGCGATTTCATCGGACCCCATGCCACCAACTACCCTCAGTGTCAGGGCGATTCGCGCTTCCTTCGAGAGGACCGGGTGGCAGGAGATGAACATCAAGGCCAGGACGTCGTCATCTATCGCATCCGTGGTGAACAGCGCGTCCGCTCCTGCCGCCTCTTCAGTCAGCTCGCAGGCCAACAGCGCGTACTTTTCGTCCTGGGCGGAACGTCGGCGGAAGGTGTCAATGGCCCGGCGTCGTCCGGCAGTCAGCAGCCAGCCCGCAGGTTCCAACGGAATACCCTTGACGGACCACGACACGATCGCTTCTGCGAGGGCTTCCTGGGCAAGGTCCTCGGCCAGCGGGAAATCGCCCGTATAGCGGGCAAGGGCGCCGACGATGCGGGCAGATTCGCTCCGCCACACTGCCTCGACGGCGGCCCTTGCCTCGTTGCTGCTCACGCGCGATGCCGCTTCCAGGGAAAAACCGGCCGGAGTTTCAGAGTTGGCCTGTCTGCTCGCGCCATGCACGTTCCTTTTGAATCCATTCGTTGTCCTGGGGGAACTCGTCGATGCTGGTTACGCGGCGGATTTCGGTTTTGGTGCCTGCTGTCATGGGCGCCCTCTTGGCCCATTCGACGGCCTCCTGCTTCGAGGCGACATCAAGGATGTAGAAGCCACCGAAGAGCTCCTTTGTTTCACCGTAAGGACCATCAGTGACTACGGGCGTTTCGCCGGTGAAATCAACCACTACGGTCTCCTTCGGATCCTCCAGACCTTCGGCGGCCAGCAATACTCCCGCCCGGATCAGTTCGTCATTGAATTTACCCATGGCTTCGAGTATGTCGTTGAAGTCGATGTTCTCGAACTTGGCGTAGGAATCGTCGTCTGCCCGCATGATCAACATGTACTTTGCCATTTGGCTCAATCTCCTATGTTGTGGAAGGTCGCCCTTCGACCTTCTCACCCATAGGTCGAACGGTGCGAGGTCAAATCGACAAGGGTTCTAAAAAAACTTCCAGCGGCACGAAAAAGGATCCCCCGGACAACTCCAGGGGACCCTTTTAGTGCCACAAAAAGGGCTTGTCACGGCGTACTAGCGCCCGCCACCTCCGATAACGCCTGCCTCAACGGCCTTGGTTACGGCGTCGGCTTCGGCCTGCGTCAGCTTTCCGTCCGTCACGGCCTTGTCGAGCCGGGTTTTCAGTGCGGCAGCACGCTGGGCCTGCCCCTCAGAACGGATCTCTTCCAACGCCGTGGTGACCTTGGCTTCGTCAACGCCGAGCGCCGAAGCGAGGGACTTCGCCAACGCGGCATCGCGGGCCGAGGGATCCGGCTTAGTGCCCTCTGTTCCCTCGGCAGGCGGGGTGGTGGGCTTGTTCGCTTCGCGGAAGGCCTTCAGCGCGTCGGAGACTTTAGTCTCGTCCACACCCAGCTTGGTTGCCAGTTCGGACGCAATCTTGCCGCCGTCCCGTCCGTGTCCATGCCCGCCGGGCCTTCCCCCCTGGTCCGATGGAGTGGTCGCATCAGCGGAAGATGTAGCACTCGGCGTCGGCGTGGTCGCTGCTGTGGCGATGCTGGTCACACCCAATCCGGCACCCAACGCAAGCGCTCCGGCTGCGACCCCCAGGGTTATTCTCTTGGTTTTCGACATATGCCTCTCCTCAATCCCTTGCTACGGGTGTTGTCTGAGGGACGGTCCAATGTGCCGTCCTCTTAACACGATGACGGGCCAACCCCAGACCATCCTGTCCTGTACCTATGACGAAGCTGTGAATGAATATTCGGAAGGTCAAGGGCGGTAACGTCAGCGGACCCGGTCCAGCGCATCGAGGAGTCTTTTGACGGAGCCACCCAGGTTCCAGTCGTTGGCCAGCTGCTCCAGCTCAGAGCGGGCAGCGCCCGCTACAGGTGAAAGTTCCGCGCCCGCTTCCTCCAAGGACGGCAGCTGCAGGTCGCGGACAACATTGACGACGGCGGGCGCAACCTTGAGGTAGTCCGCGGCACCTGACAGTTTGGCTCGGACGGAAGCCGACAAACCGCCGTCGGGATCCTCTGCCGCCTCCAGCAGCCCCTGCAGGGTGCCGTGCTCGCCGAGCAAACCAGCTGCGGTTTTTTCGCCGATGCCGGCCACTCCGGGAAGCCCGTCGGAAGCGTCGCCGCGGAGGGTGGCAAAATCTGCGTACTGCTGCGGCAGAACCTTGTATTTGCCGACAACTACTACCTCGGTGACCAATTCCAGGTTCTTCATCCCGCGCGCTGTGTAGATTACCCGTACACCGCGCTGGTCATCGACGAGTTGGAAGAGGTCGCGATCGCCGGTCACGACGTCAGTGGGGAACGCTGCCTGGCTGGCGTAGGTACCCACCACGTCATCAGCCTCATGCTCATCGGCGCCCACCACGGCTATCCCGGCGAGCTCCAGTACTTTGCGGATCATGGGGATCTGCGCTTCGAGCGGATCCGGGACGACCTCGACGTCGGGGCCGTTCGGAACGATTTCCGCGACACGGTGGGACTTGTAGCTGGGAATCAGGTCAACACGCCATTGAGGACGCCAGTCGTTGTCCCAACAGGCCACCACGTGTGTGGCCTCGTAGTCCGTAACGAGGCGGGCGATCATGTCCATCAGGCCGCGCACGGCGTTGACCGGAGTCCCGTCCGAACGCCGGATGGAATCAGGCACACCGTAGAAGGCGCGGAAGTACAGGGAGGCTGTGTCCAGGAGCATCAGTCGAGGCATACCTGATCCTGACATGCCCCGGGCAAAAACCACAGGAACCCGTCTCCTTCCAGCGCTCTCCGTCGATGACTTGAAGAGCACTATGACCCGCATTACGATATAACGAGCGATAATAGAACGGCATGTTCTATTATCGAACACCAAGTCATTCCACCAGCCCACAAAGAAGTGAGGAAAGCCCGTGCAGTTCCACCACCACGGTTATGTATCAGGTGACCCGCGGGTCGAGCCGGCCGCCGGCGTCGGAATCAACCGGCCGTCAGCACTTCCGGATGAAGTCGATGTCCTCATCGTGGGCACCGGTCCCGCCGGGATGTTGACGGCGGCCCAGTTGGCCCAGTTCCCCGGAGTCACTACGCGCATCATCGAACGCCGCCCTGGCAGGCTCGCCATTGGCCAGGCCGACGGCATCCAGGCCCGGAGTGTTGAGACCTTCCAGGCCTTCGGGTTCGCAGAGCGGATCACAGCCGAGGCATACCGCATCACCGAGATGGCCTTTTGGAAGCCGGACCCGGCCGATCACTCTCGCATCGTCAGGGCAGCCAGGGCGGTGGATGATCCCGCCGGGATCAGCGAGTTCCCGCACTTGATCGTCAACCAGGCCCGTGTCCTGGACTATTTTGCGGAGTTCATGGCGAACTCCCCCACGCGCATGGTCCCTGACTTTGGCTACGAGTTCCGCAGCCTGAAGGTCACCGGCGACGGGGACTACCCGGTTGAGGTGACCCTCGGCCACACCGCCGGTGCCGATGAGGGCCAGGAGCGGGTTATCCGCGCCAAGTACGTAGTTGGTGCCGACGGCGCCCGCAGCAAGGTCCGCGAATCGATTGGCTGCCATCTGGCCGGTGATCAAGCGAACCATGCCTGGGGCGTCATGGACGTCTTGGCGGTCACCGATTTCCCGGACATCCGGACGAAATGCGCTATCCAGTCCGGCAACGGCGGCAGTATCCTGCTGATTCCCCGTGAGGGCGGGCACCTGTTCCGCATGTACGTGGACCTCGGCGAGGTCGCAGCGGATGACCACGGGGCGGTGCGGAAGACCACCATCGAACAGATCATCCAGAAGGCCAACGACATCCTCCACCCGTACACCTTGGATGTTCGCAACGTCGCGTGGCACAGCGTTTACGAGGTCGGCCACCGCCTGACAGACAGGTTCGACGACGTCCTGCCGGAGGAGCGCGGAACGCGTACCCCACGGGTGTTCATCACCGGCGACGCCTGTCACACCCACAGCGCCAAGGCCGGCCAGGGAATGAACGTCTCCATGCAGGACGGCTTCAACATAGGCTGGAAGCTCGGTCACGTCCTCGAAGGCCGCAGCCCCGAAAGCCTGCTGGACACGTATTCCGCGGAGCGCCAGGTGGTCGCGAAGAACCTAATCGACTTCGACAAGCAATGGTCCACCCTCATGGCCAAGAAGCCCGAAGAGTTTGAAGACCCCACGGAGCTGGAGAACTTCTACACCAGCACCGCAGAGTTCCCCGCAGGTTTCATGACCCAATACGCGCCCTCCCTGGTCGTATCGGAGCCGCGGCACCAGGAACTCGCAACCGGCTTCCCGGTAGGCAAACGCTTCAAGTCCGCCCCTGTCCAGCGGGTCTGCGACACCAACCCCATGCAGCTGGGCCACCACGCAAAGGCGGACGGCCGCTGGCGGATCTACGTCTTTGCCGATGCCGCCCAAGCAGGCGCCGAGGGCCCGGTTGCCGACTTTGCCGAGTGGATCGCGAACGCGCCGGACTCGCCGCTGGCTGCGACGCCGTCGAACCTTGACCGGGACGCTTGGTTCGATGTCAAAGTGATCTACCAGCAGGACCACACCAACGTGGACATCAACGCCGTCCCCGCGGCATTCAAGCCGACCGTGGGACCGTTCAAGCTCACGTACCTTGAGAAGGTCTTCGGCGCAGATCCGGCCAACGACATCTTTGAGCTGCGTGGCCTCAGCCGTGACGGCGTCGTGGTCGTCGTCCGCCCGGACCAGTATGTTGCCAACGTCCTGCCGTTATCGGCGACGGCGGAACTTGCGGCGTTCTTCGCTCCGCTCCTTTCTGCGCGGCGCCCCGGGATTACGAAGGCGGATGCAGGGCTGGTGAGCAACCCGGCCTAGGGTGACGATAAGTGCCAGGGACCCCCACAGGGTCCCTGGCACTTGTCGTTTAACGCCCGCCCATGCCCTCGGGTGGAACTTTTACATGCCTGTAACGCAAACCACTAGCTGCAAACGAAATTGCAGAGTATGTTAATTGCAATCGAGATTGCCAAGTGATCTGCGTTACAAGGAGTTTGAGTAGTGACAAGCAAGCCAGACGAGTCGGGTCCCAGCACTGTGGCGCGCGAGCCTGTGGACCACGCCTGGCTGGGAGACGCACTTCCCGACGTCGCATTATCCAAGTCCCAGGCACGGGTGGTGGAGGTCATTGCACGCAATCCGCAGTTGTCCTCCTACGCTGACATCGCCGAAATTGCGCAGCGCTCAGACGTCAACAACTCCACAGTTGTACGCACCGCCCAGCGTCTGGGCTACCGGGGCTGGCCTGACCTCCAACGCGAACTTCGCTCCCGGTACCTGGTGATGATCTCCACCGAGGACACCCTCCTCGAGCACGGTGAACACCACAGCCCCCTCCACGACGCACTGAACCACGACATCGAAAACCTGCGGCTCACCCTTGACTCGAACACTTCCGAGGACGTGGAAGCCGCCATCGCCGCCCTGGCCTCGGCAAAGTCCATCACCACCATCGGCATCGGCTCTTTCGCCGGACCGGCAAGTGTCATGGCGCACCTCGGTTCCACCATGGGGTACCCCATTACCTTGGAAAACCGTGGCGGCGTACATCTCGCTTCCGCAGCCAACAGCCTCGGCCCCGGCGACGTGCTGGTGGTGGTCAATATGTGGCGGTCGGTCCAGCAGATCATCGTCACTGCCGAAGCCGCCAAGCAGTCTGGAGCCACCGTCGTCGCCATCAGCGATATGCGCCGCGGGCGCCTGGCCGCCGCGGCTGACCACCTGCTGATCGTTGCCTCCGAGGGGATCTCCTTCTTCCAGTCCGTGACGGCGGCCAATTCCATGGTCTACGGCCTTTTGGCCGGCATGGAAGCGGCGCACCCCGAACGGAGTCGATCAGCCATCCGGCGCACCCAGCAACTCTGGAAAGACCTGGACATCTACCTGGACTGACCCGCCCTGCGGCCACCACATTCTTCTTCCCCCCACAATCCCCACCTAGGAGCATTCATGAGCAACACCCGCCGCATCGCCGTCGTCGGCCTCGGATCCATGGGAGGTGCGATGGCGTCCACGCTGCACCGCGCAGGCTGGGACGTCACCGGCTTCGACCCCTCGGACGTTGCCCGGAACGCGGCTGCCGCAACCGGAATTTCCACCACGGCAGAACTCCGGGATCTAGCCGGCATCCCATATGCCGTGCTGTCCCTGCCCTCGGCCCACATTGTCGAGGCAACAGTGCCGGTGCTCCTCTCGGGACCCGGGACCATCGCAATCATTGACACCACTACCTCCGAGCCGGGCACGAGTACGTCCATGGCAGCGCTGGCGGAATCCCACGGCGCATGCTTTGTGGACGCGCCGGTCTCCGGTGGACGCGAAGGCGCAGCCACCGGGACTCTGAGCGCGTTCGTTGGAGCAACGGACACAGCTGCCGCGGCTGCACAGCCCGTCCTCGAAGCCCTCACCGGCGGAAAGTATGCCCGCATCGGCGGGCCTGGCAGCGGAAACGTCGTGAAGCTGTTGAACAACATCCTGGCCGCCGCCAATCTGGTGTCAGTGGGCGAGGCGCTCGGCGTTGCAAAGGCCTACGGAATCGATCCCGCAGTGGCCGCCGCGAGCATCAGCAATGCCTCCGGGGGCAGCAAAGTCTCCTCCGCGATGTACCCGAACTGGATCCTGTCCGGCACCCACGACTCTGGCTTCTCCCTCGGCCTGATGGCACGGGACGCATCCCTGGCCGTCGACATCGCCCGGCAGGTCGGCGAACAGCCGGAACTCCTGGCTGCCGCGGCCGATCAGTGGCAGGCCGCCCTGGCATCCCTCGGCCCGGCCGCCGACTTCACCGAAATCGCCAGGACCGTAGCGCCCGCTGTTACCCCCGCCGGCGCCCCCGGCACCACGCACATCGCATAGCGCCCCCAGCAACAGAAGGACATTACCTTGAGCATCACCACAGCCCCCGCGGCTTCCTCCACCGCAACAGCCCGGACCGTCCTGGACTCCGCCTTCCCTTCAGGGCTTGGCGCGTTCGTCGACGGCGAAGTGGCCGCCGGCTCCGGCGCTTCCGTCACCCTGACGTCAGCGGCCACGGGCGAAGCCTTTGCCACCTATGCCGACCCTGGCACCGAGGGCGCCGATGCCATCCTGCAGAGCTCCGTCCGGGGCGCAGCGGCGTGGGGATCGCTGAACGGCTTCGAACGCGCCGCCATCCTCCGCAACGTCAGCAGGATGGTCGAAGCACACACCGAAGAACTGGCGATCCTCGAATCGGCCACCACGGGAAAGCCCATCCGCGACGCCCGCGTTGAAGCGTCCAAGGTAGCTGAAATGTTCGGCTACTACGCAGGCTGGGCCGACAAACTCACCGGCCAGACCATACCCGTGCCCGGCCCGTGGCACACCTACACGGAGCGGGTTCCGTGGGGCGTCGTCGTCGCCATCACGCCTTGGAATGCCCCGCTGTTCACGGCCGGTTGGAACTCAGCCGCGCCGCTGGCGGCGGGCAACGCCGTCATCATCAAGCCCAGCGAATTCACCCCGGCTACAACCGTGCGGCTCGCACAGCTGGCTCACGAAGCCGGCCTTCCCGACGGCGCGTTCAACGTAGCCGTGGGACTCGGGCAGACAGTCGGAGCCACTCTCACGTCCGATCGCCGGGTCGGCAAAGTCAGCTTCATCGGTTCGGTTCCCACGGGCCGCCGGGTTGCCGTAGCCGCCGCGGAAGCCGGAATTCCAGCCCTGTTGGAGCTTGGCGGCAAGAGTGCCAATATCGTCTTCGCCGACGCCGACCTCGGGCGCGCCGCCGACGGCGCCATCTCCGCCATCTTCTCCGGCGCCGGGCAATCCTGCGTGGCAGGGTCGCGCCTACTGGTCGAACGCAGCGTTCACGCCCGGTTTATTGACATGGTGGCCGAACGTGCTGCCCGGCTTCGGGTCGGGGATCCACTGGACGCCGCCACCGAGGTGGGGCCGATTATCACCGCGCCCCAGTTCGCGACCGTCACTTCGCTGATTGAACAGGGAATGAACGACGGCGGCCGCAGGCTCACGGGCGGAACGTTGCCTGAGTCCTTGGCCGGGTCGCCTCTGGCTGGCGGCCACTGGGTCATGCCGACGCTGTTGGATGGCGTGACACCGGCAAACCGCCTGGAGACCACTGAAGTCTTCGGACCAGTAGTCGGTGCCGACGCCTTTGACACGGAAGCCGAAGCAATTGCCCGTGCCAACAACACCAACTTCGGACTGGCCGGCGCTGTGTGGACCTCGGACGTTTCCCGGGCCCACCACATCGCCCGTGAGGTGAAGGCAGGGACGTTCTGGATCAACTCGTACAAGACCATCCACGTTGCCGTTCCCTTTGGCGGTTTCGGCGATTCCGGCCACGGCCGATCCTCCGGGCCCGGCGTATTGGACGAGTACACGCAGACCAAGGCGGTTTGGGTTCCCACCCGTGCAGCCGGATCCCCCTTCCCGTCCCTGTCCTACTAGCAGGGAGAATCATGGAAATCACCACTACGGCCTCATCACTTCCGCTGCGTCAAGCCTTGGCGGACGGCGTCACGGCCTGGAAACCCCGGGTTCAGGCACTCTCGCAGGCGCTGCACGCCAACCCCGAGATCTCCTTCCAAGAAGTCCAGGCCGCAGAGTCAATAACCTCCCTGCTCGCCGAAGGTGGCTTTGACGTCACCCAAGGAACGGCCGGGCTTCCAACAGCCTTCACCGCCACCGCGGGAACCGGTGAACTCACTGTTGCCCTGTGCGTGGAATACGATGCCCTGCCCTCAGTGGGTCACGCTTGTGGACATAACCTCATCGCGGGAGCATCGATAGCTGCGGCACTGGCTCTGCTCCCCCGTGTGGACGAACTCGGCATCACGTTGAAGGCGATCGGCACGCCGGCCGAGGAACACGGAGGCGGCAAAGTGCTGATGCTGGAGCGGGGCGCCTTCGACGGCGTCGGCCTTGCTTTGATGGTCCACCCGGTCCAGGACGGCGTCACGTACAACCCCGCCGGGACAACGGCTCAAGCAGTGGGCCGTTACGAGGCCGTGTTCACCGGAAAGGCTGCCCACGCGGCTGCCGCCCCGCATCTGGGCGTCAACGCCGGGGACGCAGCCGTGCTCAGCCAGGTGGCGATCGGCTTGCTCCGCCAGCAAATTCCGGGAGACCACCGTATTGCCTGTTACGTGGCGGAAGCCGGACACGTCACCAACATCATTCCGGACCATGCCGTGGTTCCGTTCGAATGCAGGGCCTTCACGCTCGCGGAGTACGAGGCACTGCTCGAACGGGTCAAGCGCTGCTTCGAAGGCGCCGCACTTGCAACCGGGACCACCCTGGAGATCACGGCGGCGGAACCGCTCTATGAGCCGCTGATCCAGGACGGCGAACTTGCCGCACACTGGACCGAAGCCATGGACGCGTTCGGCAAGGACACTTCCCCGGCGGCAGGAATGGGCGGCGGCTCCACGGACATGGGCAACATCTCCCAAGTCATTCCCTCCTTGCACCCGTGGCTGAGCATTCCAGGAGCCAACGTCCCCATCCACTCGCACGGCTTTGCAGCTCTTGCGAACACACCCGAGGCATACGCCGTGATGTTCGAGGCAGCCACCGCGCTGGCTTGGACTGTGGCGGGTGCCGCAACCAATCCCCAGCAGAGAGAACGCTTCGTCAATGCGGCCTACCGCAGTGAAGCCCCGATCCAGGAAGCAACATCATGAGCACCAGCACCGAAACCGCGCGGACGGACAAAGCCGGAACACGGCTTACGCTTCCCATTGCCGCGCTGGCGTTTGTCATCGCCCTTGCGGTCCAGTTCATTGGCCAGGCCAAGATTGATCTTGGCATTGGCGCGATCATCATCTTCCCCATGGTGTGGGGACTTATCCTCGGCCTGTTGGTCTCCATCCAGAAGTTCAAGCCGCTCGGCCTCGACCTCCAGCGCGTCGCGGCGGCCCTGGTCGGCGTTGCGGTTCTGCTCCTGGTGGCCAGGCTCGCCTTCAACATCGGGCCGAGCCTGCCGAGCCTCATCAAGGCCGGCCCCGCACTGCTGCTGCAGGAAGTAGGCCACTTGTTGGGAACCATCGTGTTGGCGCTGCCCCTGGCCGTACTGCTTCGCATGGGTAAGGCAACCGTGGGCGCAACGTTCTCCCTTGACCGCGAGCCCTCCTTCGCCATGGTCTCGGAGAAGTACGGCCCGGATTCCGATCAGTACCGCGGCGTCCTGGCCATGTACGTCTTCGGCACCCTGTTCGGTGCCATCTTCATCACCTTGCTGACCTCGTTGGTGGCCAACTGGAAGATCTTCGATCCCCTGGCCCTGGCCATGGGTGCGGGCGTTGGTTCCGGCTCCATGATGGCGGCCTCGGCGGCGAGCATCATCGCAGCCTACCCCGGCGACCAGGAAGCCATCCTGGGCATGGCCGCCGTCTCCAACCTCATCACCACCATCCTGGGTGTCTACGTTGGCATCTACATTGCCTTGCCCGTGGCCGACCGCTTCTACAAACTGCTCACGCGCAACAAGGAACCGCAGAAGGTTGCCGCCGGCACGGCTGCGGCTCCCCAAACCCGCACCGCGGCTGAGGTCGAGCAGGACGAGGTCCAAGCAGAAGAGAACCGCCGCTTCCGCGAAGAAGTCGCTAAGTCGTCGGCTGCCATCAAGTTGCCGTTGTGGCTTTCGCTGTCCGTCCTGACAGTGCTGGGCATCGGTACCGCATCGGTGGCCGCCAAGGGCCTGAGCCTGTCAATCATTGCCGGCTACGGCATCATGCTCGCCCTGGTGCTCGTCAGCTTGTTCCTGGCAAAGGTCACCAGGAAAATCTCTGCCATTGTCTTCATCACCACCATCGGCGCCTACATTTCCAGCCCGTGGTTCTTCGGTGCCGGCGTCTTGAATGAGGCTGTGAAGACCGTGGACTTCCTGTCCATCGCCACAGTGATGCTGACGTTGGCCGGGCTCTCCCTCGGTAAGGACATTCCCCTCCTGCGCAACATCGGCTGGAAGATCATCCCCGTGGGCCTGGTCGCCATCACTGCGTCGTTCATCCTCTCCACAGTCATCGCCGAGTTCGCCTTGGGACTCTGGCACTGACAAACCTTTCCAACGGCTTCGGCCCGGATCCCCGCCTCGCACGGGAATCCGGGCCGCTTCTGTCAGCGGCCGAAAGCTGACTGCAGACGGATCTGGCGGAGCGAAGCAAACGGGGCGAGAATAGGCACGTGGCCCCTCCACGCGCCCGCGGGACCGGCGACACCCTGAACCAGGACGCCCGCAAAATCCAGCGCGTCTACCTCACATTGACGCTCGGCAATACGGTTGCGGCGTCTTTCATCTGGGGCATCAATACCCTGTTCCTGCTTGATGCCGGGCTGAGCAACCTTGAGGCCTTCGCCGCCAATGCTTTCTTCACAGCCGGCATGGTCCTCTTCGAAATACCCACTGGCGTAGTGGCCGATGGCTGGGGACGGCGCACGTCGTTCCTTCTGGGGACCGTCACGCTGGCGGCATCCACCTACTTGTACTACCTTCTGTGGCAGATCTCGGGTGCTTTCTGGATGTGGGCTGTGGTCTCCGTCCTCCTGGGCCTGGGATTCACGTTCTTCTCCGGGGCCGTTGAGGCATGGCTTGTTGATGCCCTTCGTTTCTCCGGCTATGAAGGCGGACTTGAATCCGTACTTGGCCGGGGCCAGATGGTCCAGGGCGTGGCGATGCTTCTGGGTTCCGTGGCCGGCGGCGTGATCGCCCAGGCCACCAACCTTGGGGTGCCGTTCCTGCTCCGCGTCGCGGTGCTGCTTGCCATGTTCGCCGTCGCCTTCGGGCTCATGCACGACGTCGGCTTCTCACCGGAGCGTTCGACGCACCCGCTACGGGCTACCCGCGCCGTACTGACGGCGTCGATCGAGAACGGTCTGAAAAACCCGCCCGTACGATTCGTGATGCTGGCCGCGCCCTTCAGTGCCGGCGTCGGCATCTATGTCTTTTATGCGTTGCAGCCTTATCTTCTTGACCTCTTCGGCGACCCGCAGGCCTATTCAATCGCCGGTCTTGCCGCCGCGATCGTGGCCGGCTCGCAAATCCTTGGCGGTTGGTTGGCACCTCACGCCCGGAGCCTTTTCCACAAACGCACTTCTGTACTGATCCTGGGCGGGACGGGTGGCTGCGTGATCCTGCTGGTCTTAGGGATCACCCACAGTTTTTGGATCGCCTTGGTACTGTTGGCGCTATGGGGCGTGGTGGGATCTGCCGTCACCCCGGTCCGGCAGGCGTACGTGAACGACATGATCCCTTCCAAACAGCGGGCAACTGTCCTCAGCTTCGATTCTCTGATGGGCTCCAGCGGTGGCGTCGTCATCCAGCCGTTGTTGGGCCGTGGCGCAGACCTGTACGGATATCCGGCGTCGCTGGCCATGGCCGGAGTCATCGAACTGCTTTCCGTGCCGTTCCTGCTGGCGAGCCGCAAGCAGGGCGCAGCGGCAGACCGGTCCAGCACTCCCGATTCCAACCCGAACAATGAAAGCGCGGACACTACGTGATCTCACTGCACCAGGACGCCCAAGGCTTCATCCGCATGAAGCGGCACTTCCCATCAAGCCTTACTGTGGCCATCGAGTTCACCGACGGAACTCGGGAAATCTTCGCCGCAAGCCGACTCAACGGGATCTTTGATGAGGCGTTGGCGGCCTACAGGGCTGGAAACCATCTCGACGCCAAGGGCTTCAATCGCGGGCCCGTCAAAAAGCAGCAACAGGGAATCGAATTTGTCCAGGTCTCGCCGGGAATGGGCCAACCTCTACCTTCGCCCTGAGGCATGGTCAACGCAGAACGGCGTCCATGGCCTGGCTTCAAGCCGGCCTTCCGGGATGTCCACCCCACAGACTTCACAGCGGCCATAGGTGCCGGCTGCGATCCTCGCCAGGGCCGCATCGATGTGCTGGAGGCCCTCCTTGCTTTGGTCAAGGAGGGCGGACGCCTGCGACAGCTCGAAGGCTATGGTGCTGCCCTCCGGATCATGTTCGTCGTCCACATTGGAGTCCTGGCGGGCGGCATTGACCGACGTGATGTCGCTCCGGAGATCTGAGAGCAGCAATAGCCTGCGTTCTCGTTCTTGCTCAAGGACAAGCCGGAACCGTTCCGCGTCAACCATGTCGGCTCACAGTTCCACGGTGTCACTTTCGCCCACGCTGAAGCGTGAGTTGGTTACTTTGGACTTGACCCACTGGAGTACCGTGGCTGCGGTACCACCGGGGCTGGTCCAGTATTCAGCGGAATCTGAATCCACGTGCAGGAGGCAAACCTCGGGAGTGTCAGGGCCGTCAGGGAACCACGCCTCCACAACCTGGTTCCAGAGCTCATGGATTTTTGCGCGGTCCGTGACAACCTCGGCAGTTCCGGCGACGGAGACCCACTCCGTATTCTTGCCGAAGGAAACGTTGACGCGGGAATCCCGGCGTATGTGGGCAACCTGAGAGGTGCCCAGTCCTGTGAAGAACCACATGTCGCCGTCGTCCTTGACGTCCTGGACAGCCAGCGGCCGGCTGACCAATGCGCCTTCTTCATTGATGGTGGTCAACATCCCGATCCTGGAATCGTTGATGATGCCGGTGACTTTGCTGATGCCCTGCTCTTCAGTCATATTCCGCTTCACTTCCTTTTCCTCCGGGGACTTTCCCCACTCGGACAGCCTATTAGTAAGTTTCCTTATTTACTAGGCGGCCGTGTAAAAGCCGGCACGGAGAACAAGGAAGGGGACTTCTTGGGAATCATGACGGCGCCCCATCCGTTCTGTTGATAAGAGGCGTGCCGACCGCAAGCCTGCCCGGCATCGGGCGAACATCGTACGAGGAAGTTTGGGGACTGCCATGATGTTGAATGAAACCATTGCCCACCTCCGTGCCGCGCACCTGATGGTCCGGGACGCCGAGGAATGGGACGCCTTGTCGACAGCCCTCACGGAGGCCTACAGCGCCAACGATGAAGACCTCATAGAGCAGCTTCAGTCCCCGTTTCTGCAATCATGGCGGACCGTCACGCGATATGTTCTCCGAGACACCTTCGACAACGCCGGCATCTCGGTTGCCGAGCCCAACGACCCATGGGGAATCGCGATTCTGACTTCACGCGGAGTGACTGCCGAACCCGTTCTCTGCACAAAGGCGCCGGCAGGACGCCACAGCGCTTTCGAAGCGCCGGCCAGTCCGGTCGCCGGGGCCCTCTCCGGCCTGCGCCTGATGACATTCCCGGAGACCATGGACCACTACGCCGAGTCCTTAAGGCCTTTGTTCAGCGAACTGGATGCCCGGCAGGTCGGTTAGCCTCCACCACCTCTGCCGAGTGGAGTATCGATAACGCGGGGAACGTACTCCAACATTTGAAGCCGGCCATCAAACGTCCGGCTCTCCACCATGTCCAAAGCAACATCCGGGTAGCCGTCGTAGATCCGCTCGCGGCCGGTCTTGCCAGTGATCACCGGGAAGACCACCAGACGGTATCTGTCCACCAACCCGGCTGACAGCAAATATCTGCACAGACTCAAACTGCCCAGGGTGCTTAAGGTGCCGGTACGGGTCTGCTTCATTTCCCTTACCGCTTCCACGGCATCCCCGGAGACGAGTTCGGAATTCGGCCAGGCCAAGGGCTCTTTCAAGGTGGAGGAGAAAATGACCTTGGGAACGGCCGCCAGGCCCGCCAGGCTGTCGCCTTCTTCCTTGGAAAATCCGGAGTCCGCCTCGCCCGCCTGCCCGGACATGCCCGACATGAGCCGGTAGGTATTCGCTCCCATGAGAGTGGTGACGTCCTTCTTGGCCTCTTCATCGAGCCAGGCAAGGTATTCCGGACCCTCAAGGCCCCACCATCCCGGCCACCCCTCGGCCGAGGCATAGCCGTCCAGGGAAATAATCAGATCCACCAGCAGGGTTGCAGTCTGATCGCTCATGGCAGTCCTCCCGGTACGGCGGTCAACGAAAGCACGCGAACGAAAGCCCGCGCGCAAATGCTAGCCCCGCGCCGGACAGCCGTTCAAGGGGGAACGCTAAAGTGCCACCAGTACGAGTCCTCCGAGCGTGCTGACAATTCCAATGCCCGTGAGGATCCACCCCAGGATCAACACTGTATGGTCGAACCGCGGCGGCTCCAGCGAGCACCGTGAAGGATGGCAGGCATCGTAGTGAACCACCACGGGACCGGAATCAACCCCGCCCTCCGTGGCCGCAACGTCCAGCAGGACCTTCCGCTCCTCCTGGTCCTGGTCCATCCACTGCAGCCCCAGGTAGCCTCCCGCAGCGAACCGTTCGCCGTCGGCAGTGACCCATGTGCACCGGCGTCGGGCGATGATCCATGCCCAGACCAGCAAGGGCACGCCGGGGACGAACCCCACCCACGTCATCATCTCCAGGATGGGGCCCAGAAAATCCACGGGCCCGGTCATGACTCGATCCTAGAGGCGGCAAGTGAACATCGGGTATTCGGCGGGGTGGAAGTCCGGGCCCGGGCAGACGTGCAAGGCTTGTTCCATGGACCTGGAAATCTCCCCATCCCTGACGATTCCTTCGTGGGAGCTGAGCTGGCGGTTCTCGCGTTCTTCAGGGCCGGGCGGCCAGCACGTCAACACCACTGACACCAGGGCCGAGCTGACGTGGGATGTTGCTGCTTCTGCTACTTTGACCGACGAGCAGCGGCAGTTACTGCTCAAAAACCTGGCAAAGCGTCTCGTGGCCGGCGCTGTTACTGTGACCGCTTCCGAGGACAGATCACAGTTGCGGAACCGTGAGCTCGCGCTCGCCAAGCTGGCCGGGCTCATCAGGGCTGGATTGGTTCCCGCGACGGTCCGGCGTGCGTCCAAGCCCACCCGCGGTTCGGCACGCCGTCACCGGGTGGCCAAAGAGCACCGATCCGCAACCAAGCAACAACGACGGCGGCCTGCCGCAGATTAGTGCGAACTCCCCTGTTGGTGAACGGATCCTGGTGGGACCATACAGTCATGGCACCCATACAGCGCATCCGTCCCGAGGGGCTTGTCTCAAGCCCGGCCTTCAGCCACGTTGCCGTGGTTCCGCCGGGCGCGACCACCATCTACATCGGTGGGCAGAACGCCGTTGACGCCAGTGGAAGGCTCATTGGCGAAGGGGACGCGGCCATCCAGTCCGCGCACGCCCTCGACAATGCTGAAACAGCCCTGCAAGCGGCAGGTGCCAGCCTTGGTGATGTCATCCAGTGGAATGTGCTGTTCGTTGAAGGAGCCGACCTCGCGGCAGGATACGGGGCAATTGCGTCCAGGCTTGCCTCAGACGAACCACCCTTGGTGACCGCGGCCTTTGTCGCCGGGCTGGGTGTACCCGGCGCCTTGGTTGAGATCAGCGCTGTGGCCGCCATCGAGCGCGACTAAGACCGGCGGCCGGCTATGCCCCCGGCTGCGCCCCAGGCCGCATGGGCCACACGGTCCGTCAGGCCGATAGAGTCGTACCAATGGACAGTAAACTGACAATCGCCAGCGGGACCGAAGCCGCCCAACCGCCCCTGAACTCCGGCGACCTTGACGGTGGTTTCGTCCAGGTGCGCGGAGCCAAGGAGAATAACCTCCGCAACGTGGACGTCGATGTTCCCCGCGACGCTATCGTGGCCTTCACTGGAGTGTCGGGATCCGGAAAGTCCTCCTTGGCTTTCGGCACAATCTTCGCCGAGGCCCAGCGACGCTATTTCGAATCCGTCGCCCCCTACGCCCGACGCCTGATCCAACAGGGCCACAACCCCAAGGTTGAGTCAATCACGGGGCTGCCGCCCGCCGTCGCGCTTCAACAACGCAGGGGAACGGCAACCGCCCGGTCAAGTGTCGGCACGCTGACAACACTGTCCAACTCGCTGCGGATGCTCTTCTCACGTGCAGGCAGGTACCCGGAAGGGGCAAGTCAGCTCGACTCCGACGCTTTCTCGCCGAACACGGCCGCCGGCGCCTGCCCCGAATGCCACGGCCTGGGCGTGGCCCACACCGTAACTGAGGAATCCCTCGTCCCCGATACGTCCCTGAGCATCAGGGACGGTGCCATCGCAGCGTGGCCGGGAGCCTGGCAGGGCAAGAATCTCCGCGACATCCTCAGCCACTTGGGATACGACGTCGATACGCCGTGGAAGAAGCTCCCCAAAAAGGACCGCGACTGGATCCTCTTCACCGACGAACAACCGGTGGTGGAAGTGACGCCGCAAAGGGATCGTGTGGCCAAGCCGTACAAGGGCCGTTTCTGGAGCGCGAAAAGCTACGTCCTGCACACCCTCGCGGATTCCAAGAGCAGCACCATGCGAGACCGCGTACTTCGTTTCATGGAGACGGGACGGTGTCCCATGTGCGGAGGCAGCGGACTCAGGCCGGAGGCGTTGGCGGTAACTTTCGCAGGCAAGACCATCGCCGAACTCAACGCGTTGCCGATGACCGAACTGGCCCGTCTGATCCGTCCCATCACGGAGGCCACCTCGGCCAGCACAGCATCCCGTACCCAGACCTCCGGCGAGACCAACGAGGTAGCAATCGCCATAACCCGCGATCTCCTCAACCGCATCACCGTGCTGCTGGACCTGGGCCTGGGGTACCTCGCCTTGGGCCGTCCGACGCCCACTCTCTCCCCCGGCGAAATGCAACGCCTCCGGATCGCCACACAGCTCCGCTCCGGCCTTTTCGGCGTGATCTACGTCCTGGACGAGCCCTCCGCAGGCCTGCACCCGGCCGATGCCGAACCGCTCCTCGCCGTGCTGGACACGCTCAAAAGCTCCGGTAATTCGGTGTTTGTGGTCGAACACAACATGGACTTCGTTCGCGCCGCTGACTGGTTGGTGGACGTGGGGCCGCACGCCGGCGAAGGAGGTGGCCAGATACTTTACAGTGGCCCTGTGGCGGGGCTGGAGGCTGTGGAGGATTCCGTCACCCGCCCGTTCCTTTTCCCTGACGGCGCCAGCGGCGACCGAGCCAAAGAAGCGGCCGACGACGGCCATGTCGCCACCGGGACCGGACACACGCCCCGGGAAGCAAAGGAAGCCCGGGCAGCCAGGGAAACCACCAACTGGCTGCAGCTCAAGAACGTCCACCGGCACAATCTGCGGAACCTGGACGTGGATTTCCCGCTGGGAGTGATGACGGCGGTAACGGGCGTCTCGGGATCCGGGAAGTCCACCCTGGTCAGCCGGGTACTCGCAGACGTGGTGGGCGCCGGGCTCCATCCGGAGTCACCCGGCGACGCCGGTGCTGGTGGCATCGAAAACCTGGCCGTGGACGCGCGGGCCGCGGACGCGCCGGCATTAGTGTCAGGCCTTCACCAGCTCGACCGGCTGGTCCAGGTCGACCAAAAACCAATCGGCCGGACCCCGCGTTCCAACCTGGCCACCTATACCGGGCTGTTCGACGGGGTCCGGAAAGAATTCGCGGCCACCAACGACGCACGCGCCCGCGGCTTCGGAGCCGGCCGGTTCTCTTTCAACGTAGCTGGTGGCCGCTGCGAAACCTGCCAAGGCGAAGGGTTCGTGGCGGTGGAGCTCTTGTTCCTCCCCAGCAGTTACGGCCCGTGCCCGGAATGCCACGGTTCGCGGTTCAACCCCGAAACACTCGAGGTCACCTACCGTGGGAAGAACATCGCCGACGTCCTGGGCATGACCGTCAATGCCGCAGCTGCCTTCTTGTCCGATCTGCCGTCCGTGTCCCGCAGCCTGCAGACCCTCAAGGAAGTTGGCTTGGGATACCTGCGGTTGGGTCAGCCCGCAACGGAACTCTCCGGCGGTGAAGCCCAACGCATCAAACTGGCCACCGAGCTCCAACGCGTCCAACGCGGCCACACCCTGTACCTGTTGGATGAGCCCACCACCGGCCTGCATCCCGCCGACGTCCAACTCTTGATGGCGCAGCTGCACAGACTGGTCGATGCCGGCAACACGGTAGTGGTGGTCGAACACGAGATGGACGTGGTGGCCGGGGCGGACTGGGTCATCGACCTGGGCCCCGGGGGCGGCGACGCCGGCGGTGAGATCATGATCGCAGGGCCGCCGGCCGTCGTCGCGCGTTCCACTTCGGGACGAACGGCGCCCTACCTCGCCGCCGCCCTGGGCCAGTAGGCCTAACGCCGGGGAATGTTCCGGAGATTGCTGCGTGCCATGCTCACGGCTTCTCCGGCGCCCCGGTTCAGGACCACCTTGGACATGGCCGTGGCGAATCCAATGACCTGGGATCCGGAAATCTTCGGCGGAATGGACAGCGCATTGGGGTCGGTGATGAGTTCCACCAAGGCTGGCCCGGGATGGGCGAACGCGGCGCGGTAGGCACCTTCAATGTCGGCGGGGTCCGTGACCCGCACGGCGTGGAAGCCCAGGGCCTTGGCCACCGCGGCGTAATTGGCGTCGGGAACATCCACGCCGAAGTCCGGCAGCCCATCCACCAGCATCTCCAGCTTCACCATCCCCAAGGTGGAGTTATTGAACACAACCACCTTCACGGGCAACTGGTGTGCGGCCACGGTCACGAGCTCGCCGAGAAGCATTGAAAGGCCTCCGTCACCGGAGACAGACACCACCTGTCGCTCCGGATAGGCCACCTGGGCGCCGATGGCATGCGGAAGCGCGTTGGCCATGGACCCATGGAGGTAGGAGCCGATGAGGCGACGGGTCCCCAGGGGATTGATGTAGCGCGCCGTCCAGACGTTGCACATGCCGGTATCGGCGGTGAAAACCGCGTCTTGGGCCGCTACCTGGTCCAGGAGCGAAGCGGCATATTCCGGGTGGATGGGTTGTTTCTTTTCCACTTTGCGGGTGTAGGCCCCCACTGCCTTGTTCATCAGGCGATCGTGCTTCTTGAGCATCTGGTCGAGGAAACGGCGGTTCTTCTTGGGCCGGACCAGTGGCAGGAGGGCTTTCAGGGTAGGCAGCACGTCACCGTGAACGGCAATGTCGACGTCGGTGCGTCGCCCCAGGCGCTGCGCCGCCCGGTCCACTTGGGCTGTCCGGGTGTCCGGAAGGAACTGGTCGTATGGGAAGTCCGTCCCGAGAAGGATCAACAGATCCGCGTCCTCGATGCCTTCCGCCGCAGCTCCGTAACCCAGCAAGCCCGTCATGCCGATATCGAACGGGTTGTCGTACTGGACAAAGTCCTTGCCCCGCAACGAGTGCCCAATGGGCGCGTTGATCAGCTCAGCCAGTGAGATCAATTCGTCGTGGGCGCCCGCAACGCCTGCTCCGGCGAAAATGGCCACCTTTCCGGCGTCGTTAATGGCATCCGCCAGCTCTCGGACACTTGCCTGGTCAGGCACCAGACTGGCGGGACGGAACGTCGCCGGAAGGGGCGTCGGTGCTGCCGCCTCAAGATCTGCAATGTCGCCGGGAAGCGTCACTACGGCCACTCCCCCCAGGCCAACCGCATTCTGGATGGCGCTATGCATGACACGTGGAGCTTGCTCGGGGGTGCTGATGAGCTCGGAGTACACGGAGCACTCGTTGAAGAGCCGGTCCGGGTGGGTCTCCTGGAAGAAGCCGCTGCCAATCTGCCTGCTCGGAATATGTGACGCAATGGCCAGGACCGGAGCGCCGGTGCGGTTGGCGTCGTACAGGCCGTTGATCAGGTGAAGGTTGCCTGGACCACAAGATCCTGCGCAGACGGCCAGCTTTCCCGTTAGTTGGGCTTCAGCCGCAGCAGCAAATGCAGCCGCCTCCTCGTGGCGGACGTGGATCCAGTCAATGCCCCCGTTTTTCGAGCCGCCTGTCTGACGGACAGCGTCAACAATTGGATTGAGGCTGTCGCCCACGATTCCATATATCCGCTGCACGCCGGCAGCCTGGAGTTGTTCGATGAGTTGGGTGGCAAGTTCTTTGGCCATGCTGTGCAAGCTCCCTCAATTGTGGTGGTGGGCTGACATGGCCAATATAGTCGGCCAGCCTCATCAACGCCTGGGAGCAGGTCCGGCCTACGCCGCCAGCCGGACCTCGAACAGGCGCTCCGCCAGGCCCACGAGGTTGTCGGGGACGTCCTCCTCCAATCCCCCGGTTCCGTGTCCCAGGAACACGGCATTGCCGCTGACGGTGTCTTCCAAGGACGTGCCCGCTTCACGCATCAGGACCTCTGCGCGCGGATTCAGGGGCAAAGGAATATGAATTGCCTGGTCGTTCAGAAGGACATGCCAGCCTTGCCCGTCTATTGCTTCAACATTTCCTTCGACGATTGACTGGCACGCTTCCACTGTTTGTCCGATTTCCTCCAGGCGAACCCGCTCACCCAGGCGGGCAGGCACAATCAAGGCAACTATCTTTGGCAAAATCTGGTTTTCCATTGCTGCAACTCTCAATTCCAAGCGACAGTAACTGTTCTCTATGAAACCCGCCGAGGGTTGGTGCCACCTGCTAACTGCCGAGGCCCCACGCCATTGTGGGCCGCCTCGGCACGGCTTATCGTTGGTTCTTCCTGGGCTTGGAGAAGACGGTGTCGCTTGTTTCAGCCTTTGCCCGCTTTTCCGCACGCTTTTCGAGAATGGTCTTGCCCTGCTTTTTTATTTTTTCACCATTGGGTGATTTACCGGACATTTCCATCTCCTTTCCATCTCCTTGTTCTTTGCTTATGACAACACCATACCTACTTATATTTTTAAAGCCAGTCCGCGGATTATCCCTACGCAGCAGACAGCCAAGGTTTCGATTTTTCCTTCCCCGCGCTCTGGTTGGATCCGATGTTCGTTGCTAGCGTGACCGCATGAGCCCCTCCAAGACACCGGCGGAGATACTCGACATTGGCGGCGCCGAAGTCCGTATCTCCAACCCGGACAAAGTGGTCTTTCGCGAGCCAGGGTTGAGCAAGCTCGATCTTGTCCGCTATTACCTGGGCGTTGCCGAAGGTGCACTCCGAGGGGCCGCCGGCAGGCCGATGGTGCTGAAGCGCTTCCCAAAAGGCATTGACGAGGAGCCTTTCTTCCAAAAACGGGTCCCGGAAAACCACCCCGGCTTCATCGACACTGCAACGCTGCACTATTCATCCGGGACGTCTGCGGAGGAGACCGTCATACGTGATGCCGCGGGCCTGGCGTGGGTGGTCAACCTGGGGTGCCTGGACCTCAACCCGCACCCGGTCAGGGCAGAAGACCTGGAACACCCCGACGAACTCCGTGTCGATCTCGACCCCATGCCTGGGGTGGATTGGTCGCAGATAGTGGACACCGCCTATGTTGCGCGTGAGGTGCTCGGCGATGTCGGGCTGGTTGGCTGGCCCAAGACAAGCGGTTCACGCGGACTTCACATCCTGGTCCGGATTGCGCCCCGATGGACCTTCAGGGACGTTCGGTTGGCCGCCGAGACCCTCGCACGCGAGGTGGAGAACCGGGCGCCAGGGCTCGCCACCGCAAGGTGGTGGAAGGAAGAACGGGGTGAGAGCGTCTTCGTGGACTTCAACCAAAATGCCAAGGACCGCACGGTGGCATCCGCCTACTCCATTCGGTCGCGGCCCGACGCCCGGGTCTCCATGCCGCTCACCTGGGATGAAGTCCGCTCCGCGCGCCCGGAACAGTTCACGGTACTAACTGTTCCTGAACGATTCGCCGCGATAGGTGATCCGCATGCCGGAATCGATGACGCGGCCGGCTCGCTGGACGGGCTGCTTGCCTTGGCCGCAGAACTCGGCCCGGCTGAGAAGGCACCGCGTGCCGGTGATGGTTCCGGCCGACGGACATCCTCAATGCCTCTGATCGAGGTAGCGCGGACCAAGACCAAGCCTGAAGCGCTTAAAGCCCTCGAGCAATGGAAGGAACTTCACGAAGGCGTCGTTCCCAAACTGCATCCGGCAGACGTTCTGATCGACGGCATGCGCGGATCGAGTTCGCTGTGGTATCGAGTCCGGGTCAACCTGCAGCACGTTCCGGAACCGGACCGCCCCCCACAGCAGGAGCTTATTGCCGATTACGACCCCTGGGCTGGCCGGGAATGGCCCGGAAAACCCTGACACGCCACGTCCCACGGTGGGAGTAGAGCTGTGCGCCAACATCACCCGAAGCGGTCCGGAAATCGAAGGGACCCGTGATGCAAAGCTTGTCCGTGTCCCTGGTCCTCATCGCGGCCATGGCCGTCGCAGCACCCCTCGCCGCACGCTTCGTGGAGCGCGCGGTGAAAGTGCCAATCGTGGTTTTCGAGATCGTCCTTGGCATGCTCCTCGGACCCAGCCTGCTGGGTTGGGTCCAGTCCACCCAGTTCACGGATACCTTGGCCGACTTCGGGCTGGCCATGCTGTTCTTCGTCGCCGGCAACGAAATCGACTTCAGGGCGATACGCGGCCGTCCCCTTGGCCGGGCCTCCGCCGGCTGGGTCATCTCCCTGGCGGCCGGCGTGGCTGCCGGCTTTGCTCTGACGTCCGCCGCCGAGCCGGCGGTGATTATCGGCGTCGCGCTCTGTTCCACCGCGTTGGGCACCCTGCTGCCCATCCTGCGGGACGCCGGCCAGGCGAAGACGCCGACTGGCATCGCCGTCACCGCTTTGGGGGCCGTGGGCGAGTTTGGCCCTCTGGTCGCCATCTCGCTCTTCTTCAGCGGCAGGCAGCTGGGAGCAGCATCCGCAGTGCTTCTTGGATTCGTTCTCCTGACGGCAGCAGCGATATTCCTGGCCTCGCGCTCACGGCACGTACTGTTCCATTCGCACATCACCCGGACACTCCACACCAGCGGACAGTTCGCCGTACGGTCCATCATGCTTATCCTCAGCTTGTTGGTGGTCCTAAGTACGCTGCTGGGTCTTGACATGTTGCTGGGGGCTTTCGCGGCGGGGGTGCTGTGGAAAGTTGCCATCGCCCGGGCGCCGGAGGCGGAGCGGACCGTCATCGAGAGGAAAGTCGACGCGATCGCCTTCGGGTTCCTGGTCCCGGTCTTCTTTATCGACACGGGCATTGACTTCGAACTGGCTTCCTTGACGTCGAGTCCCCTGGCCTTGGCGATGGTTCCGTTGTTCCTCGGCTTGCTCCTCCTGGTCCGTGGATTGCCCTGCGTGCTGGCAGCGCCGGTGGGCGCCACGGCGGCCGCGAAGCGCGCGATCGTTCTTTTTGGTGCCACGGGTTTGCCGGTCATCGTGGCTGTCACGGCCATTGGCAGGGATCACGATCTGATTTCCAGTGGCATCGCATCAGCGTTGGTCGGCGCAGGAATGCTCTCCGTCCTGCTGTTTCCGTTGCTGGCTCTTCGCCAGCTTCAGGGCACCTCATCGCCACGGCCGGCCCCGGAGAAAGAGAAACCCTGACCGTCGGGCTATTTCACCTCGGTGAGCGCGGAACCCTTATGGGCCGCCCGCGCTCCGGTTTTGTCCGATTCCACCACGTATTGCGGCTCGTCTTCGCTGGCACGGTGGGTGTTGCCATCCAGCTGGAAGTCGCTGGTCTTCTTTTCAATGATTTTGCCGTGTGTCTTGCCCTGGGGAGTGTTCCACTCAACGTGGGTTCCAGCTTTCAGTGCCATGTCAGCCCTTTCGGTAGAGGTTCAGCGTCCTGTCCAAGGCGGAGCTCCCGCAGCTGCCCTGCTTGCAGCCCCGCCCCTTCCCTGCCCGTAATACTCCGCAAGCCTGGCCAACCCCTCGTCGAGGGACACCTCCGGCGACCAATCGAGGAGCCGGCGGGTTTCACGCTGGTCAAACCAGTGGGCTGTTGAAAGCTGCTCGGCAAGGAACCTGGTCATGGGAGGTTCCTCCTTACGGGCTGCCCACGTCCACAGTTTCTCAACCACGGCTCCTGCCGCCCTCGCTGCAACACCCGGTACTGTCCACGACGGCGCCTGCACGCCACCCGCAGCACATATCCCTGCCAGCAGCTCGCCGATGGGTCGCGGCTCACCGTTGCTGACCACCACGGCCCTGCCATGAACAGCATCCATCCGGTGCAGGGCGGCAACAATCGCAGACGCAGCATTGTCCACGTAGGTAGTGTCGATGAGGGCTGCACCGGCATCCAGGAGGGGCAAGCGGTTGCTATTGGCCCGCGCCAGGACGCGCTCCACCAGCTGCGTATCGCCGGGACCCCACACAATGTGTGGCCGGACGGCGGCAACCCGGAAGCCCGGAGAATCCGCGGCCAAGGCAAGCAGCTCTGCTTCCGCCTTGGTGCGTGAGTAGTAGCCGTGGGCGCGCAACGGGTCGGCCGTTTCCGCGCCGAGACCGGCGATCGCCTGCCCGGAGTTCGCAACCGATGGAGAAGAGACAAACACGGTGTCCCCCACTCCGGCCGCCCGCGCGGCGTCAATCAGACGCTGGGTTCCTTCGACGTTGATGGCATGGAAGTCCTCGGCACGGCCGGCGAACGAGACCTTCGCAGCCAGGTGGATGATCCCTTCCGTGCCGTCCACGGCGCGCATGACGGCGGATCCATCCGTCACAGATCCGCAAACATCCACAGCGCCGACAACTCCGGAAGGCCGTCTCTGGAAGGTGGTCACGTCATGGCCCTGCCGGACCAGCAAGCGGGCTACTTCGCCCCCGAGCAGCCCGCTGGCACCGGTGACAAGGACCCTCATGGCGTTCCCGGACGGCCGCCGGCCAGGACGCGCGAAGCCCATCGGGCCAAGCGGGCCCTGTCGATCTTCGCGTTGTGCCGGATATCGGTCGGCTGGGCAGGTACCGCCAGGACGGCCGACACCTGGACGCCGGCATCATGCGCCGCGCGCCTGACGTGGCTGGCAAGCTGCGGTGTGGCCGGACCCGCTTTGCGGACAGGCGGGACAGTTTCGACGACGGCGGCAACAGCCTGGGTGCCGGCCGGCCCCACTCCCACGATCGCAGCCAGGCGGATGCTCTCCAACCGTTCAATGGCTTGCTCAGCGCCCACCGGTGTCACCACAGCGCCGGGCGCGGTCACGACGTGGGCGAGGCGGCCTTCCACCCAAAGCCGCCCAACGGCGTCGAAATGGCCTACGTCACCGGTGCGGTGCCATCCAGCAGGATTGACGCTCACCTGCTGGGTGAGCCAAAGCCTGTCATAGGCTTCCTTGACATGCGGCGCGCTCACCAGGATTTCGCCGGTTACGCCCGGGCTTGTGACGGGAACCGACCCGGACGCCGTACCGTCCGCTTCCAAGGGGATGATTGCCAAGCGGGCACCCTGCACCGGCGTTCCGACGCACACGCCGTTCCCGGCACCGGGAACAGATCCGGCTGCCGCTTCCGCTTCTGCCGCCTGGATTTCCTCGAGGCTGATGTCCGTGACCGGGAGTGCCTCCGTCATGCCATAGGGGGTGTGCAACGACGCTCCCGGCAGGATCTTCTGCACGTCAACAAGCAATGGTTCGGGCACCGGCGCCCCGGCGGACAAGAGCAAGCTGACACGGCCCAACGCCGCACGCCCTGTTTCGTCCAAGGCGTCGCCGGTGGCCACGACATTGTGGAGGGCCGCAGGCGCGGCGAAGACCACCGTAGCGTCGATGGCAGTCACAGCATCAGCCAAGGCCCGCGCCGTCAGGGTCCGGGGGGCCGTAACATCCATGTCCGGAGTGACGGAAACCGCGCCAAGCGCCGGGCCCAAGAGGGCAAACGGTGCGAACCCCGCAACGAGCCGGGACCCTTCCTTGATGCCGAACGTCCCGGCTACGGTATCCCGCATTGCCGTCAATTGGCGGTGCGTGTAGAGGACCCCTTTCGCGGGGCCGGTGGAACCGGAGGTGAAAAGCACTGCGGCCGGCGCATCGGGATCGCTTGATTCCGGTGATTGTGCTGCCGGTCTCGCGGCTCCCCGCCGCATTAGGGCGTCCAGTGAGGTTTCCACCCCGAAGGTACGACGCCGCACGGCCGGCAGGTCGCGCACGCTGATCCGCCGTCCGGGCCACCCGAGCAGCGATGCCGCGAGCAGGGCCTTGTCGATACCGACGATGAAGTCCGCGGTTGCACCCTTCACCGCCCGGCTCAGGCCTTTGGTTCCCAGACCCGCATCAGCAACCACTACCACGGCGCCGAGGCGCAAACAGGCATACAGGGTGACCGTGAGATCCACACCGGGAGGGACCATCAGGCTCACGCGACTTCCCTTACCGACGCCCATGTCCCGCAGTCCTGCCTCGAGGTCCAGGATGTTCCGGTGCAGCTGGTGCCATGTCAGCGAGCGGCTGACAGTGCCGTCCGGACCCATTTCGGCCACAGCAGTTTCTGCACTGGCCGTTCCCGTTGCCAACACGTCAACAGAATCCCAGAACGGACGGAACCGGGGCGGGCCGTTCCCCTCGGCACTTTGCTGGCCTGGGTCGGGCAGGCTTGAGTGGCTGGAAAGAGCCTGTTGGCTTGAAGGGGTCGGTGCATTCCCGGCAAGCCACTGAAAGAGTGGTGACGCAATGTCCCGATCCTCGGCCACCAGGTGGCCGGCACCTTCAAAGCGGTGCACATCCGCGTGCGCGAGCCGGTCGATGAGGTCCTTGAGGTACCTGTCGGAGAAGATGGGATCCCTTGGGCCCCACATCATGAGCGCCGGGACCTTCAGGCCACGGAGGCCCTCCGCGATACTCTGCAGAGCCGGGAAACTGGGGTGCGTTGCATCTACCGGGATGTCGGCTACGAAGTTACCCACCCCGGCCCGTCGTTGCACGCCACGATAGGGCGCCATGTAGGCCTTGCGAATATCGGCAGCCAGTGGTGGGTGCGCGAGGGAATGGGTGACACGCAAAAAGGCGTCCGATGTCGTGGTTCCCCAACGGTGCACCGCAGGGTGCAAAGCGAGGCGAAGTGCCGGCGGGATGGGCGAACCGGACGGCTGATGGACCGCGGTATTCGTCAGGACCACGCCGGCCAGCTGTTCCTGGTGCGCCAGCGCCCAGCCGAGGCTGATCACTCCACCCCAGTCGTGACCTACTGTGGTGACCGGTCCTTGGAGGTCCAAGGCATCGCTCAGGTCGCCAAGATCGTTGATCCGGTCCTGCAAGCGGCGGAAGGTGCCGGTTCGCTCGGAAAACCCCATGTCCAGTTGATCAACAGCCACTACCCGCCACGGATGGGCCGGGTTGGATCCGGCAGACAACAGAGTCCGCCACAAATAGGACCAGGTTGGGTTGCCATGAACGCACAGCAGCGTGCCAATGGGGGTCAGTCCCTGTCTGGCAAGCTGGGCACCGTTGTCCAGAATGTGCCAGCGCCGCGTGGTGCCGGGAGCATCCACTGCCGATGTTGACGTGACGTCAATTGACCGGGACCATGCAGGATCCACGCCTGGCCAGCTGGTGGCTACCAAACGATCTCCACCATCCCCGCGTTAAGACCGGAGCCCACCCCCATGCACAAGATCCGGTCACCGGAACTCAGCGACTGGGCCTCAGCCGCGAGAGTCATGGGGAGGGAGGCAGGGCCAACGTTGCCCCAGTGCGGGAAGGTGATGGGGACTTTGTCCGGGTCGAGATCGATGGCATTGATGATGGCCTGCGTATAGGCATTGCTGACCTGATGGGTCACGTAGCGGTCCATGGCAGCCCAGTCCCAGTCGGGCATGGCCTCGTGCCAGGCATCCACCACCAGTTGAAGGCCGCCGTCAAGCAGGCCCTTCGTATCGGTGCTCATGCCGTCAATGCCGCCCACACACAGTTCGTGGTGTTCGGTGCCGGCCCGCATCACTCCGCCCACCAGCCGATGCGCACCCGGGTGCTCGTTCGCGGGGCCGAGGACAGCGGCGGCGGCGCCGGATCCCAGTGTCAGGGTGGCGAATTCGCGGTTGAAATCGTCCCGGGTGGTCTCCGGCCGCTGCAGGCGTGCCAAGGTAGCTTCCTGGGTACTTTGGGCATCTTCACCATTGACGATCACGGCGTACTTAATCTGGCCGGAGTCGATCATGTTGGCCGCAAGGATCAAGCCGTTCACGAAACCCAGGCAGGCATTGGCCAGGTCAAAGTTCATGGCCGACGACGGCAGGCCCAGCTCGTGGTGGATCTTCACGGCAACAGAGGGTTCCAGGTTGCGCCTTGTCACCGAGGTGTTGATGAGCAGGCCGACTTCGGAAGCTTCGACGCCGGCCTCGGCCAAGGCTTTTGCCCCGGCATCCACTGCTGCATCGTCGAAGGACGTACCGGCTGCCCACCACCTTCGATGCGTCACTCCGGCCACGCGCTCAAGCAACCGCGGCGGAAACTTCAGCCGTTTCAGCGTGGCAGCCAACCTATGGTCGAAATCCGTCGAACTCACAATTCTGGGAGCTTCAACGCTGCTCACCGAGAGCAATGCGGTATTGCTGTGCCGGAAGGTTGCATTCCCTGCCAAGTCGAGCCCCTGTTCGTTTCCGTCTTGCATTCTTGCGGTGACTGTACCCATCGATGCAAGCCCAAGACATTAACTATGCAGGTGAAAACCCCGTCGCGCATATTTGGCACCCGATTTCATGCGTGACGATCCCCACGGCGCCCCTTCCACGAGGACTTTCTGCTGGCATAGTGTGGGCAGACGCCCAGGGAGGAGAAGCCATGTTGATCTGCGCAGCGTGCGCTGTCGAACGCGAGGAACCCGTACCCGATCTGTGCCCCATCTGCACCGACGAACGGCAATACGTGCCCGAAGCCGGACAGCAGTGGCTTTCCCTGGAGGGGCTGGCCGCTGCCGGCCAGCAATCAGTCTTGGTAGATAACGAACCAGGACTAATGGGAATCAGAACGCAACCGAAAGTCGGTATCGGCCAGACGGCCCAACTCGTCGTGACTCCCGCCGGTTCGCTGTTGTGGGATCCACCCGGATACCTGGACGACCACGCGGTGAACATGGTCCTTGGACGCGGGCCGGTCCTGGCCGTCGCGGCCAGCCATCCGCATATGTACGGAGTACAGGTGGAATGGTCACAACGGCTGGGCGGAATTCCGGTTCTGGTGCCAGAAGCGGATAGGGAGTGGCTGGGACGTCAGGATCCCGCGGTCTCCTTCTGGTCCTCAACGTTCGACATTGCCGACGGGCTGACACTCCACCAGACCGGAGGCCATTTTCGCGGCAGCGCCGTGGTGCACTGGGCAGCCGGGGCCGAAGGTCGAGGAGTCCTGCTGTCCGGCGACAGTGTCTTTCCCAATCCGGACCGCCGATCCGTTTCCTTCATGCGGAGCTACCCCAACCACTTGCCGCTGTCAGGTTCTGTGGCGTTGCGGATCGCCGCCCAGCTGGACGAACTGACCTTTGACCGGATCTACGGCAACTTCAACAACGTCATCCGGTCCGACGCAAAAACTGTTCTTCGGAACTCCGCCGCGCGGCATGCCGCGTGGGCGCGGGGCGACTTTGACCACCTGAGCTGACAACGCGGTTGCACCAAAGCATTGCACGAATGATGTGTCGCATGTCATACTTTTTTCGATACGCATCGACGATACGTATCGACAACATCATTTTTGTTCACTGCACATCACCGTTCAACAGAGCTTGAGGAGGCCTGGCAATGCCCACCAGCAAGGACGTTGCCCAGGCCGCCGGCGTTGCACAGAGTACGGTGTCGTACGTCCTGAGCGGCAAGCGCCCCATATCCGAAAAGACCCGGAAAAAAGTCGAAGCTGCCATCGAAGAGCTGACGTACCAGCCGAACGCCGGGGCCCGCGCCTTGGCCGGGCGCAGGACGCGCGTGATCGGCTTGGTCATCCCCTTCATTCCAGAGCTGGAAATGGCTTCCCTCATGGAATTCGTTTCCGTGATTGCCTCAACAGCAAGGCAGTTCGATCACGACATCCTGCTGGTCACCGAGGACGAAGGCGCTGCAGGACTCCGCAGGGTGGTGGGCCAGCAGATCTGTGATGGTTTGATCCTGATGCAGGTGGAGGACGAGGACGAACGGCTTCCCGTAGCGAGGACACTCAATGTCCCCGTGCTGCTCATTGGCATCCCCCGGGATCCCTCCGGACTGGTCTGCATCGATGCGGATTTCGAGATGGCAGGCAGCCAATGCGTCCGTGACCTGGCAGCCGCAGGACACTCAGTCATCTCGATGATCGAATGGCAGCCGGCGGTCGTCAACCGCCACGTGAATTACGTTGACCGGTTCATGCGCGGAGTTGACCGAGCAGCCGAATCCGTGGGGGTGTCCGTACAGCACTTCCCGGGAGGGGCTGACGTGGCAACCATCACGGATTCCGTGGACAAAGCGCTGGCCGCCGCGGAGGGTGTGCCGGCCTTCATTGCGCCTGACCGCACCATCCAGGACATCCTCCGCCGCGCACTGGCAGCGCGTGGCCTAACGCCCGGCAAGGACGTTTCCATCATCGGCAGCGCTTCTCCCACCCTTGCCGAACTGCAGCCCGTGCCACTTTCAACCATCGATCTGCGCCCGAAGGAAGTATCACGGCGCGCTGTACAAATTATTTGCGAACTCCTCGAAACCGGAACTCCGGGACCACACGAATCCCTGGAATTGGTACCCACGGTGGTTACGCACCGTGGCAGCACGCTCCGTCCACCCCACGGCAGCTAGCATTTTCCCGCATTAACCCTGCCCCATTCCAGTATCAACAACTTTATCGATACGCATCGTCGATACGCATCGATGATGCCGCAACTACCTTGATCACCCGAAGAAAAAGGAACAGACAATGAAGTCAGCACATAGGAAAACCCGCCCCACCGCCCTGGCCGTCGCTGCCTTGGTCGGATTGCCGCTTGCCCTCTCCGGCTGCGGTTCCTCCTCCGCAGCATCATCCTCGGAAGCCGTCACCGAGGTCTCGGTCATGGACTACTACAACAACGAACCGGACAAGTCATTCATCGGCGATGCCCTCACTGCTTGTGGTACCAAAGCAGGGGTCACCATCAAGCGTGAGACCGTCCCCGGCAAATCACTCATATCCAAAGTGCTCCAGCAGTCGTCGTCCAAGACCCTGCCGGATGTACTGATGCTGGATAACCCTGATTTGCAGCAGATAGCCGCGACGGGTGCCCTGGCTCCCTTGTCGGACTTCAAGATCAGTACCGACAACTTTGCCGAAGGCGTCCTGAGTGCCGGAACGTACAAGGACAAGGTCTACGGACTGGCTCCCACAGTGAACACGATCGCCCTGTTCTACAACAAGGACATTCTGGACAAGGCCGGCGTTACGCCTCCCACCACCTGGGACGAACTCAAGGCCGCCTCGGCGAAACTCACCGCGGGAGACCAGTACGGGCTGGCCTTCAACGCCAACCCCACCTACGAGGGCACCTGGCAGTTCCTTCCGGTCATGTGGTCCAACGGCGGCGACGAGAAGAAGATCGACACCAAGGAGACGGAGCAGGCGCTCCAGCTGTGGACCGACCTGGTCAAGAGCGGCTCAGTATCGTCATCGGCACTGAACTGGACCCAGGCGGATGTGAAGGACCAGTTCATGGCAGGAAAGGCGGCCATGATGGTCAACGGTCCGTGGCAGATCCCGGCCCTGGACAAGCAGCCAACCCTGCAATACGGCGTCGTGAAGATCCCCGTCCGTGAAGCCGGGCAGACCGCGGTTGCCCCTCTCGGCGGCGAAGTATGGACCGTGCCCCAGACAGGAAACAAAGCCCGCCAGGCCAAGGCTGCCGAAGTGGTTGCCTGCCTGAACAGCGACGAGAACCAGTTGGCAATGGCCAAGGTCCGTAACACGATTCCGTCCAAGACCACCTTGGCCGACAAGTTCGCCAGCGAAAATCCCAAGCTCGCAACGTTTACTGAACTGATCAAGACAGCCCGCGCACGAACCGGAGAACTCGGCGAAGAATGGCCGGCGCAAGCCACCAAGATCTACACCGCCATCCAAACCGCACTGACCGGCAATGCCTCCCCCGCTGATGCCCTCAAGCAAGCCCAGGGCCAGTAAGCAGCCGGCCATGTCATTGACAACGGATGTATCTGAAACAGCGGGACTCCCCCCGGGGAGCCCGCCCAAGGAGCACTCACGGGTGACCCCACGGGGTCCGCGGCGGTTTGGCCGCCAACGCAAGGAACGTTTTTTCCAGTGGCTGTTCCTCGTACCGGCCGTCATCTACATGGCATTGTTCTTCGGCTACCCCGTGGTCAAGAACGTCGTCATGAGTTTCCAGGACTACACCACGGCCACGTTCTTCACGGGTGAAGCCCCGTGGGTGGGGTTCGCCAACTACGTGACGGTACTGTCGTCGTCGTTATTCTCCACGTCGTTGCTGAATACCGCACTGTTCACCATCGGCTCCATCCTTGGGCAGTTCGTGATCGGGCTCGCATTGGCGATCTTCTTCCAGCGCAAGTTTCCGCTCAACGGCATCCTGAGGTCCCTGCTTCTTCTCCCCTGGCTGCTGCCGCTGATTGTCTCCAGCGCCGTGTGGCGCTGGATCCTGGACAAAGACAGCGGAGCACTGAACCGCTTCCTGGGAGACATCGGCATCATTGATACCGGCGTTCCATGGCTGACCAGTACGTCACTGGCCCTGGTTGCAGTGGTGGGTGTGAATATCTGGATTGGTATCCCGTTCAACCTGACCATTCTTTACGGAGGTCTTCAGGAGATCCCGGATGAGCTCTACGAGGCCGGATCCCTTGATGGTGCCACCGGATGGAAATCGTTCCGGCACATCACCTGGCCCATGCTCCGCCCGGTGGTCAGCGTGGTCTTGGTACTGGGGGTCGTGTACACACTCAAGGTGCTGGACATCATCCTGGGCCTGACCAACGGGGGCCCGGCCAACTCCACCCAAACCATCGCCACGCAGTCCTACGATCTGTCGTTCCACGAGTTCAAGTTTGGTGAAGGTGCGGCTTTGGGCAACGTGCTGGTAATCATTTCCCTGGTCTTCGCGGTCTTGTACCTGCGGGCCAGCCGACGCGCCGTGGACGAGTGAGGACCCCATGACAACCGCACTGCATGCACCCATACGCCGCAAGGCAGCAAGCACCCCGGGCCGCAGGAACTGGGGCTACACGGCGCTGGCCCTGTTCTTCCTGGCCATCATGCTCTTCCCCGTGTACTGGATGGTCAACGCTTCGCTCCAGCCCAACGGCACCACCCTGGAGACCTCCTGGATCCCGTTGAAACCCGATTTCACCGGCTACGCCACGGCCATCAGCGAACAGGCAGGGAACCTCGGGACGAGCCTGATCATCTCGCTGGGCAGCGTGGCATTAAGCCTTGCCATCGCGGCCCCGGCCGCGTACGCCTTGGCCTATTTCAAGGTCCGCGGCGCCGGAATAGTCCTTTTCGCGATCCTGATCAGCCAGATGATTCCGGGGATCGTGGTGGCCAACGCCCTGTACACCGCGTACAACGACCTCGGTTTGCTCAACTCCATCCCGGGCCTGATACTCGCGGATTCGGCGCACGGCATTCCCTTCGCGATCCTCATTATCCGCGCCTTCATGAACGGCATGCCGTCCTCGGTGATCGAAGCGGCAAGGGTGGACGGCGCCGGACATCTCCGGGCGTTCTGGTCGATCGTCCTTCCGCTGAGCCGAAACTCGCTGATTACCGCGGGCCTGTTCACGTTCCTGTTCGCGTGGAGCGATTTCCTGTTCGCCCTCACCCTGACCACCACGGAGGCCGTCCGGCCGGTCACCTTGGGCATCTTCCAGTACATCGGCGCGTATGTGAACGACTGGAGTTCGGTCATGGCGACGGCGGTACTCGCCTCCATCCCGGCCATCGTCCTTTTGGTCGCGGCCCAGAAATACATCGCCGCGGGGACCACCGGCGGCGCGGTCAAGTAGACCGCCCCTCATCACTAACAAGGAGCATCACCATGTCTGACATCAAGCCCATCCGCGTCACCGTGTGGAGCGAGAACCGGCACGAGAAGCGCGACGAACTGGTCGCGAAGCTCTACCCCGAGGGAATGCACGGCGCCATCAAGGCAGGTATCGAGGAGAACCTGGGCTCCGACGTCGAGGTCCGGACAGCGACGCTGGACGAAGCGGAACACGGCCTCACCGAAGAAGTGCTGGCCTCCACCGATGTCCTCACCTGGTGGGGCCACATGTCCCATGCAGACGTCGACGACGACATCGTCGAACGCGTCCACCGGCACGTCCTGGCCGGCATGGGGCTGATCGTGCTGCACTCGGGCCACTGGTCCAAGATCTTCACCAAGCTCATGGGGACCTCCTGCACACTGCGGTGGCGCTCCGAGCAGGACCGTGAACTCGTCTGGACCGTCGACCCCACCCACCCCATCGCCAAAGGCGTTCCGCACCCCATCGTCATCCCTGAACAGGAGATGTATGGCGAGTTCTTCGACATCCCCACGCCCGAAGAACTCGTGTTCATCAGCTCGTTCAGCGGCGGCGAGGTGTTCCGTTCCGGGTGCACGTTCCGTCGGGGCCACGGCAAGATCTTCTTCTTCAGCCCCGGTGACCAGGACTACCCCGTGTACCACCACAAGGACATCCGAAAGGTGATCGCCAACGCCGTCGAATGGGCCGTCACCGACCGCCCGGAACGCGCCGTCCCGGAACTGCTCCGCTACGACACCAACGACTTCTTCAACGGCAAGAGCTACCAGGGAGCCAACGCGTGAACACCCCCTTTGCCACCATCCCAGACGACGGGAACCGCCTTCGCGTCATCGTTGTCGGCGCCGGAGGGATGGGCCAGGCATGGCTCCGTACCGTGGAGGAATCGCCACTGGTGGAGCTCGTCGGCATCGTTGACCTGGACCTTGAAGCCGCGCGTGCGGCTGCCGCGTCATTGGGCCGTCCCGACCTCCCGGTCGGTGCGCGCACCGCACAGTTGGCGTTCGACGTCGGCGCCCAGGCAGTCATCAACGTCACCGTCCCGGCGGCCCATCACCCGGTCACCACCGAAGCGCTGGCTGCCGGACTGCCGGTCCTCGGCGAAAAGCCCGTGGCGTCCACCGTGGCGCAGGGTCTTTCCCTGGCAGCAGCCGCGGAATTGCATGGCCAGTTGTTCATGGTCAGCCAGTCACGCCGCTACAACAAGCACCTGTTTGAGGCCAAGCATCTGTCATCGTCCGTGGGGCCGGTCGGCATCGTCTCAGCCGAGTTCTTCAAGGCACCGCACTTCGGCGGGTTCCGTGACGCGATGGACCATCCGCTCCTGCTCGACATGGCCATACACCAATTCGACATGGCCCGCTTCCTCCTCGACGCCGATCCCGTCTCGGTGTTCTGCGAGGAATACAACCCTTCCTGGAGCTGGTATCGCGGCGACGCCGGGGCCACCGCCATCTTCGAAATGAGCGGCGGCGAGCGTTTCGTGTTCACCGGCAGCTGGTGCAGCCCGGGACAGGAAACGTCCTGGAACGCCTCGTGGCGGATCAGCGGCGAACACGGAACTGTGCTCTGGGACGGTGACACGCACCCAACTTCCTCGCTTCCCGGCACCTTCGAACCAAAACAGGATCCGGGACAGGAAATCGCTGGGTCATTGCGCGACTTCGTCTCTGCTGTCCGCACTGGAAGCAACCCCATGGGACGCGTCCACCGGAACATCATGAGCCTGGCCATGGTCGAAGCAGCCATCCTCAGCGCTTCTTCGGGTGCCCGCATCTCCGTGGATGAACTGCTGGAAGACTCCTACCAACAGGCGCTCCGCGCCGAACTGAATCCCGACGTCCGGGGGGTCCTGCAATCGTGGCCCTCGGTACGCAACGCGTTGACGGGTCAAAGCGTCAGGCTGTAGGCGGTCGACGCACGACGGCGGCAGGTCGCCGTCGTGCGTCGACGGCGGCTCGCCAGATGCGTTGACGGCAGCTCGACAGGGCGACCGGAACCCGTCAGAGGTACTCGCCGGCCCGCTCGCGGGCGATCTCAAGAAGCGTGGTGTGGAACGCCACTTCCGCCGGTGCGTACACCTTGTCCTGACGTTGGGCCAGCAGTACGCGTCGCAGGGGCGCGCCGGCGCCAAGGCCCAGGACCCTGACGTCGGGATGCTGCAGCGCCACAGCTGTCTTGGGCACCATGGCTACGCCCATTCCGACGCTCACCATGGCTTGGGCTTCCTGGTAGTCATTGGCCAGGAAACCAATGGTGGGTTCAAAGCCGGCGTCGTGTGCGGACCGCTGGAGAACCTCCACTACGGGGTGGGCATCAGCGCGGACAATCCACGACTCTTTCCTGAGTTCGCCCATGGTTACTTCGTCACGGTCGGCCAACGGATGTCCTTTGGCGACGAGGATGACGGTGCTCTCCTGGAAAACCTCGGTGGTCCTGATGGAGTCGTCTTCGAAGGGGTTCCAAGGGTAGTCCCAGAGCAGGCAGAGGCCTGTTACTCCGGACTCGAGGTCCGAAACCAACTCATCGAACCGGGCACTTCGAACCGACAGGCTGATGGCCGGGTACCTCTTCTTGAAGGCGCGGATCACCACGGGGAGGAAAGATCCCGCGAGCGTGGGAAAGGTACCAATCGTCAGGGACCCCCGCCGCAGACCCGCGATCTGGTCCAGGTCCGACTGTGCTGCCCGGATCTGCCCGACGATCTTCCGCGCATGGCCTGCCAGTACTTGGCCGGCTTCGGTGGGAACCACACCACGGGAGCGTCGGTTCAGCAGCGGCTGCCCCACCTCTTGCTCGAGCTTGCGCAATTGCTGCGATACTGCCGACGGGGTGTACATCATGGTGTCTGCCGCGGCAGTGATGGATCCCTGCTCGACAACCTCCACGAGCAAGGCGAGCCTGCGGAGATCATATAAATCACGGGCTTCATCGTTAAGCATTTCTGCACCCTTCTGAATGATTGGTTCATTCTATACACGCCCCTGCCTCAGCGCGCGGCAGGAAGCCCGATCAACTGTCCCATCTCCGATGAAGATCATCGATTCAGCCATGCTCCGTCAGTGAATGAAGCAATGCTACATACTCCTTCAGATATTGCACATTGTCTTCATGTGTGATCCGGCTCATGCTGATTGAAGAGCCCGCCGGGTAACGGCAGAAGGAGTGCAGGACAGATGAAGATAGAAGCGGAATGGATGCGTGGAGGCACCAGCAAGTGCTGGGTCTTCGAGACCGAAACCCTGAACGAAACGAGCATCGACCTTGACGAATTGCTTCCACGCCTTTTTGGAAGCCCCGATTCACGGCAAATCGACGGGGTAGGCGGCGCTACCTCCACCACCAGCAAGGCGATGATCCTTCGCCGCCCTTCAGACCCCTCCGTTGACGTGGAATTCACTTTCGCCCAGGTAGGGATCGAAGAAGCCACCGTGGACTGGGGCAGCAACTGCGGAAACTGCTCAGCAGTAGTGGGTCTCTATGCCATCGAAAAGGGCTGGGTCACCCCAAAGGGAGACACCACTCGAATTGTCACCCGCAATACCAACACCGGGCAGCTCATCATCCAACAGGTGGCCACTCCCTCCGGAGCCTTGCCCATCGTTCCGGACGCGCACATGCCAGGCGTTGCCTTTCCCGGTTTCAAAGTGGGCCTCGGCTTCCAGGACCCGGCAGGTAAGACCACCGGAGAGCTGCTACCCACGGGGACGGCAAGCGAAACGGTTCTTGCCGGCGGGAAATCCTGGACAGTATCGATGGTGGATGCCGGCGCCCCGGTCGTCATCGTCCGTGCCGAAGACCTCGGACTCGACATATCCCGCTACGACACGTGGACGGAACACGTGGAGCAGCATCTGGAAACACTGGACGCCATTCGCCGCCAGGCAGCAGTGCGCATGGGGATGGCAGCGACTCCTGCGCAAGCAGCCCGCGCCGTACCCAAATTGGCAATCGTCGGCGCTCCCGGCGATTCAGGTCCGGACTGCGACGTCAACGTCATGATGCTCTCCATGGGCAAGCCGCATCCAGCCTTGGCCATCACCGGCAGCATCGCCCTGACGCTCGCCGCACGCACACCCGGAACAGTACTCAACGCCATAACCGGCAACGCAGTCCATCCAACGCTGAAGCTCCGCACACCTGCCGGTGTCATCGAAACCTGGAGCGAGGAGCACCAAGGCTCCATCCTGGTAGGCGTTGACCGGACAGCCCGCACCATCGCCACCAGCATCATCCACCTCCCGGAGACTCTCGGCAACGCCGTCGAAGCCTCACTGGAAACAGCCACTCGATGAGGAGAGAACACCATGGCTAAGACTATTTACCAACCAGCTCCCGACGCCGAGAGCGATATCAAGGACGAGAGTTCCAAGCGTCCCACTACGCGCCGCCGTATCCTGCTGGTAACGGTTGCCGCTTCCGTCATCCTGGGTCTGGTCGCCATCCTGTTCGGGGGTGCCCTGTTCAACCCGGCGGCCACCCCTGAATCGGAGCCGACCATGACCGCCACGCAGATCATCCCGCTGGTCATACTCGTGGTGATGTTCGTCGTCGCCACGAAGTGGCCTTTGAACATCGGAGTGATGGGGCTGGTAGCCTCCTTCGGCGTCGGCTACTTCATGCTTGGCATGAGCGATAAGGAAATCCTTGCTGACTTCCCCGCCAACATCGTCATCACCATCATTGGCGTGACGTACTTCTTCAGCATGGCCCAGCGCAACGGCACCGTCGACATCATCGTCCAGACCTGCGTCCGGCTGGTCCGGGGCAAAACCCTGCTGCTGCCCTGGGTGTTCTTCCTTCTGGCCGCAGCCCTGACGTCACTGGGCACCTTCTCCCCCGCCGCCGTCGCCCTGCTGGCCCCAGCAGCGATCGGACTGGCCTACGAATCACGCATCCACCCCGTCCTGATGGGCGCCTTCATCATCAACGGCGCCCACGCGGGTGGATTCTCCCCGCTGTCCGTAGCCGGCGTCCTGGTTCACGACATCGCAGTGAAGAACGGCTTCCCCATCTCGCAGGGTGCGCTCTTCGGGGCAAGCTTCGCGCTCAACCTCATCCTCTCCGTCCTCACCGTGGTTCTGTTCGCCCTGTTCGGAAAGCTCCGCGACGGCGCGGCCGGCCAGCACGCCGACCTCGACACGACGCGCACTGCACGCCCCCACGGCCAGCAGCTCCTCACGCTTGCACTGATTGCCGCCATGCTCGTCTGCGCCTTGGGCTTCCACATGCCCATCGGCTTCGTGGCGCTTTCCGCCGGACTTCTGCTGGCCCTGGTCAACATCAAGGAACACCGGACCTTCATCGGCGGGGTCTCCTGGTCGACCGTTCTTCTGGTCGCAGGCATGATCACCTACGTCTCACTGCTCCAGCACGTCGGCGTCATTGACACCCTCGCCGAACAAGCGCTCGCGCTCGGGGCACCGCTGCTCATCGCACTGGTCCTCTGCTACGTGATCGGCGTCGGTTCAGCTTTCGCCTCTTCCACCGCCCTCCTCACGGCTTTCATTCCTTTGGCCGGACCGCTGCTGGCAACAAGCTCGCTCAGCGCCTCAGGGACGGTGGCAGCCCTTGCCATTGCGGCAACCGTGGTGGACGTGTCCCCCTTCTCCACTGACGGAGCACTGGTTGTGGCCAACGCCCGTGAAGACGACCGCCAGCGCGTCTACAAGCAGCTCATGGCCTACGCGGGCGGCGTGGTCCTCGTCGCCCCGGCCCTGGCCTGGGGCCTGCTGGTACCGACCGGAATCATGTAGGGGACTCCGGCGGCACCGAGCCTCCAAGACCCGCCGAAACCAACACTCCCGGCGGGCGTTCGGAATCACATCCTGCACACCATCGCAACAGGTAGCCCGAAGGACGGGCGCAGGACTGGATGCCAACGCACCTTTGGCAGGGCCACCACACGGTGGCCCTGCCAAAGGCATGTCCAACCCCGCTCAGCTCTCCCTGGCCTTCCGTGTGGCCGCATCATTGGCCTTCTGTAACGCCTGCACGAGTTCGTCCTTGGACATCTTCGAACGGCCACTGATCCCAAGCTGTTGCGCCAGTTGGTATAGGTGGCCCTTGGAAGCATTGGCATCAACTCCCCCTGCCGTTGGCATGGGCGAATCGACGCCCCCTTCGGCGTGGGCGTCCGAAGGACCTCGCTCTTCCTTGGGCTCCCAGTGGTCCCCCACCTTCTCGTAACCAAGCATGCTTGGTACTTCTCGACAAGCGTCCACGGATGGCCTCTGCGCATCCCGGTGCTGCCTGTCCTGGCTGTCCTGTTCTCCGTCAGTTGATGATCTCGCCGCGCTCGTCGGCAAGGATTGCTGCCAAGCGGTCCTTCCAGGCTTGCAGGGCCTCCGGCGCGAGCCGCGTCCAGTCCGTGACCTCACCGACCACCCTCAGCGGTGCAGTGCTCCGATAGGACCTGGTGGGATTTCCCGGAAATTTCTTGTCCGTGACGTTTGGATCGTCCTCGAACGTCCCGGTCGGCTCCACCTCGTACACCCGCGGCTCACCCTCACCGGCCGCGAGTTCCGCAGCGAGACCTGCCCCGTCCCGCAGCGCCGTGAAATAGATATGGTTCATCACTACTTCGGGACGGTAGTTCGACCTGAAGCCCGCCCGCAGCAGGTCTCCTGTGCGGAGCCTGGCTTTAGTGCCGTGAAAAAAGGGGCCAGTATCCGGAAGCTCGTTCACAGCTACAGCTTATTGGGTGGCCGGAAGGGGCGAAAAGCGCGCTTCTTTGGTCGTTTCGTCATGCCGGACGAGCGTTTTGTACCTAGGGAACTGACACTCCCGGGTTAGAGGCTTGAGGAACAGCATTACCGCCCTATCAAGGAGATCACTGTGACGACGTACAACCTGGCCCTGATTGGTTTCGGAGGCGTGAACCGCGCCCTGGCCGAGCTGATCCGCGATGAACCCGGACGATTCGCTTCCCTCGGCTTCGAGCTCCGTGTCGTAGCGATCACCGACCTGGCTTTTGGTTCGCTTGTCCAAGGTGAGGGCATCGATCTGGCCTCGGTTCTGGCCATGCCGCGAGGCTCGACCTTCGAGGGTCTCCCCGGCGGCAGCCCGGACCCGCGAAACGAGGACGTCATCAAGAACAGCCCGGCAGACATCGTCGTCGAAGCAACTTTCACCAGTCCCGTTGACGGGGAACCCGCCGTTTCGCATGTGAAGTGGGCCCTTGAGTCGGGCAAGCATGTGGTGACCACCAACAAGGGTCCCGTGGCCTTGCACGGCCAGGAACTTCGCACACTAGCAGCGGAGAACGGCGTCCGCTTCGAGTACGAAGGCGCTGTCATGAGCGGAACACCCGTCATCCGTCTGGCGCACAAGATGCTCGGAGGTCTGGAACTGAACGCGGTTCAGGGGATCCTGAACGGGACCAGCAACTACGTGCTTGGCCGCATGGAAGCCGGATTGGGCCTGGATGAAGCCATTTCCGAAGCCCAGGCTCTCGGTTATGCCGAGGCTGATCCGACCGCCGACATTGGAGGCTCCGATGTCAGGTTGAAGGTCGCGATCCTGGCCAACGAATTGCTGGGGGCAAGCATCCGCCCCGGCGATGTGGAGACCACCGGAATCCAGGACATCACCAGCGACGACGTTACCCAGGCCTTGGCGGGCGGCTCCCGGTGGAAGCTGATCGGCGAGGCACGCCGTGAAGAAGATGGCCGCATCGTCGCTACCGTCCAGCCCGTAGCCCTCCCGGCGGATCACCCGTTGGCTGGCATTTCCGGTGCCACCAATGCCGTGTCCTTCACCACCGACCTGCTCGGTGCAGTTACCGTGTCCGGCCCGGGCGCTGGTCGCGTCGAAACCGCCTACGCCCTCATTTCCGACATCATCGCCGTCGACGAATTCGCCAAAGGAGCCGTCCGTGCCTGAGACAGCCATTGCCGAGTCTCCCGTGAAAGCCGTCGCCGAGCACTTGGTGGTGCGTAACAAGTTCGACGGCGGCCCCCTGGCCACCCTGCCCCAGTGCACTGAGGCGGAGGTACGTGTCGAGCTCATCCGTGCCGCGGCCTCCGCTCCGGCAGCGGCGGCCATGCCGCGCCACGAGCGTGGCAGGATTCTGGATTCCGCTGCGGAACTGTTGCAGCAGCGGTCGCAAGAGGTCGCGGAGCTGATTGTCGCCGAGGCAGGGAAAACCATCAAGCAGGCCCGCAAGGAAGTCTCGCGCGCGGTGAACACACTCAAGCTTTCCGCGGCGGAAACCCGCCGGAACGTCGGCGAAGTCGTCCCGTTCGATTCCTTCGCAGGTTCGGAGAACCGACAGGGCTGGTTCACCCGTGAATCACTTGGGCTCATCGCGGCGATTACGCCCTACAACGACGCGTTGAACCTGGTGGCCCACAAGCTCGGCCCTGCTATCGCCGGCGGCAACACGGTCATCCTCAAGCCCTCCCAACTGACACCCTTGACCGCCATTCTCCTGGTGGACCTGCTGCGTGAGGCCGGTCTTCCCTCAGACTTCGTCACCGTTGTCCTCGGTGACCGGACAGTCGCGCAAACCATCATCTCCTCCAAGCTGGTCCGCATGGTCTCGTTCACCGGAGGATTCGCCACGGGCCGAGCCATCGCCGCGAACGCCGGAATCAAGCGCCTTTCCATGGAACTTGGTGGTAATGCCCCCGTCATCGTCTTCGACGACGCCGACATCCCAGCAGCCGTCGAGGCCAGTGTGTCCGGTTCGTTCTGGGCAGCCGGTCAGAACTGCATCGGCGCGCAGCGGATCCTTGTCCAACGCTCAGTGTTCGAGACCTTCCTGGAGGCCTTTGTCACCCAAACCGCCGCGCTGAAAACCGGCGACCCCCGCAACGAACACACCGATGTCGGACCGATGATCAGCCACGACTCCGCCGCCGAAGCGAAACGGAAGATCGATGAGGCCGTAGCGGCCGGGGCGAAACTGCTGACCGGGGGGACCCTTGACGGGCCGGTCCTCACCCCTGCCGTGCTCACCGGGGTGCCCCGGACCTGCGAGGCCTGGAGCGGGGAACTGTTCGCACCTGTCGTCCTTATTGAAGCGTTCGACACCGCTGAGGAAGCCATCGAACTGGCCAACGACAGCGAGTACGCGCTGCAGGCCGGCGTGTTCACCAAGGACCTCAACCGGGCCTTGCAGACCGCCAAAGCCATCGACGCCGGCGGTGTCATGATCAACGATTCCTCCGACTACCGACACGATGCCATGCCGTTCGGCGGCTCGAAGTACGGCAGCATGGGCCGCGAAGGGGTCCACTTCGCCTACGAGGAAATGACCCAACCCAAAGTCATCGCGATCGCCTCATGAGCACCAGCACCGGACATGAAACCAGGATCAGGATCGAACGGGACAGCCTGGGCTCCTTGGCCGTTCCTACATCCGCCCTCTGGGGCATCCACACCGAACGGGCGATCCTCAATTTCCCCATCAGCGGCCTCCAGCTCGGAACCCACCGTCACCTCGTCCGCGCCCTCGCGGTTGTGAAGAAGGCCGCGGCCCTGACCAACACCGAGCTGGGCCTGATCCCGGACGATATTGGCCTCGCGATCGCCTCGGCCTGCGACACAGTAGCCTCCGGCGAGGTCGACGATGCGTTCCCCGTGGACGTCATCCAGGGCGGGGCAGGAACCTCGACGAACATGAACGCCAACGAGGTCATCGCCAACCTGGCGCTGCAGACATTGGGTCATCCCCGCGGGTCCTACGGAGTCATCGACCCGATCGGGCACGTCAACAAGTGCCAGTCCACCAATGATGTCTATCCGACGGCAGTGCGCTTGGCGCTGGTGTTCGCTTTGGAGGACCTCCTCGAACATCTGGCCCTGCTGTCCGCGGCGTTCGCTGAGCGAGGCCAGGCGTTCGCGGACATCCCCAAAATCGGACGCACGCAATTGCAGGACGCGGTGCCCATGACGCTCGGGCAGGAATTCACTGCCTTTGCTGTCACGCTCGAGGAAGACCAGCGCCGCCTTCGCGAAGCAGCCGCCCTGCTGCGCGAATGCAGCCTGGGCGCCACAGCGATCGGCACCGGCATCACCGCGGACCCGCGGTATGTGGAGCGGGTCATCGACAAGCTTTCTGCGGTCAGCGGGGTCCAGTTGACCCGTGCCCACGATTTTGTTGAAGCAACCTGGGATACCGGGGCGTTCATGACGTTCTCCGGGGCACTCAAACGCACTGCCATCAAGCTCTCCAAAATCTGCAGTGACCTGCGCCTGCTATCCAGCGGACCCCAGACAGGGCTCGCTGAGATCCGGCTGCCTCCGCGGCAAGCGGGCTCCTCGATCATGCCCGGCAAGGTCAACCCGGTCATCCCCGAGGTCATCAATCAGATTGCGTTCTTAGTCGCTGGCGCCGATGTCACTGTCACCATGGCAGCCGACAACGGACAGCTTCAGCTGAACGCGTTCGAGCCGGTCATCGCCCACGCCTTGCTGCAGTCACTGAGTTGGCTGACCAACGGCTGCCACGTCCTGCGCGAGCTATGCGTCTCCGGCGTCGAAGCCAACGAAGCACTGCTTCGGTCCAGGGCACGCGCGTCCACGGCCCAGGCCACGGCACTGCTGCCCGTCCTGGGGTACGCGGTGGCAGCCGGGGTCGCCCACAGGGCACTCGTCTCAGGACAGAGTGTCATCGACATCGCTGTCAGTGAGGGCCTGCTCCAGCCCGAGCAGGCGGAAAGATTGATGGCCACCGATTCCTGCGGGGATGCGATCAGCGTGGTGACTGCCTGTCAATGACCGTCGAGAGTGACAACGCGGTAGTGATGTCACGGACTCCGGGGAACTCAGAAACCTGCCTCCAGATCTCCTGGATCCTTGCCGCGTCCGGAGCCTCGACCCGGACGATGAGATCGAGCTCGCCGCTTACCACATCACAGGTAGCGATTTCGGGAATGGCCCGCAGGCCGGCGATGACATCACTGCCGCGCATGCGGTCATGCCGCTGGATCATCAACACGGCATTCACGGTCCGGGTGGCCTCAGCTGCAGACTCCCTGATGGTGTAGCCCTTGATGAAGCCATCACGCTCCATCCGCTCGATCCGCTGCCGCACGGCATTGCGGGACAGGAGTACCTTCTCGCCCAGCTGCGCCAGGCTGATGCGGGCGTTGCGCCGAAGCTCCGCCAGAATCTGGGCATCTATGCCATCACGTGGGCTTCCGGGCACGGGTACTCCTGACTCAGGGTTTTGCATGTCGCTGGCCGGATCCCCACGTGCGTTGGCGACGAGGGCGGCGCACAACAACATATCCCATCCGGGCAGCCCGGCCGTGCCACCGCTTCCTGATACCACCGGACAGAACGCAACGCTGTCAGTGGTGCAGTTGCATGCGTTGGAGGACGGTGGCAGAAATTTCCTCCACGGACATGGAAGCGGAGTTCACATAGGGAATGTTGTTGGCCCGGTACATGTCTTCGGCGTTGCGCAATTCAAAGGTGCATTGGTTCAGCGATGCGTAGCTGCTGCCCGGCCGGCGTTCCTGACGGATCTGGCTCAGCCGGACGGGTTGTGACGTCAGTCCAAAGCACTTGCTCGCGAAAGGCAGCAGGGGCGCAGGTAGTGACATGTTGTCGAAATCTTCCTCGACCAAGGGGAAGTTCGCGGCAAGGATGCCGTGCTGCAGGGCCAGGTACATGGTGGTCGGGGTCTTACCGCAACGGGAAGGAGCGATAAGAATCAGCTCGGCGCGCTCGAGCGCCCGAAGTGATTGGCCGTCGTCGTGTTCGATGGCATATTCGACGGCGGCCATGCGGGACTGATAGCGGACGGCATCCCCCACGCCGTGGGCCTGGCCCGGTTTTCCGTTGGCCGTTGCGCCGAGGGTCTGTTCAAGTTTCCCGATGTGCGCACCGAACAGGTCGAAAAACTGCCCGCGGCTTTTGGAGAGAACCGCACGGATGTCCTGCCCGACGGCCGTGGAAAAGATGATCGGGTCAGGACCTGTGGCCGCAACCCGGTCGATCAGCGCGACGACCTCGCGCGCCTGCTCGATGGTAGTGATGAAGGGGATGGTGCGCCGCTCGAGCCGTTGGCCAGGAAACTGGGTGAGCAGCGTATTGCCGAGCGTCTCGGCCGTAATCCCGGTGCTGTCGGAGAGAAAGAACACCGTGGGGGAAGGCACGGAACCTGCCCCCACGGTTTGATGCTCGGTCATTTAGACGGTGGGGCTGGTGACGTTGGTTGAGCGGGCCAGGCGCAGCCAGGTCTCAGTCACCGCGTCCGGGTTCAACGAGATGGAGCTGATGCCTTGCCCCAGGAGCCACTCGGCAAAGTCCGGGTGGTCGCTGGGTCCCTGACCACAGATCCCGACGTACCGTCCCTTGGCCCGGCAGGCGGCAATGGCCATTTCCAGCAGTTTGGTCACGGCCGGATTGCGCTCATCGAAGCCTTCGGCCACAAGAGCGGAGTCACGGTCGAGGCCCAAGGTGAGCTGGGTCAGGTCGTTGGAACCGATCGAGAAGCCGTCAAAGTACTCCAGGAACTCATCGGCCAGGAGCGCGTTCGCGGGCAGTTCGCACATCATCACGATCTCCAGCCCGTTTTCTCCCCGCCTCAGCCCGTTGGCCGCGAGCAGCTCGGTCACGCCGCGTGCCTCGTCGAGGGTCCGCACGAACGGAACCATGAGCTTGATATTCGTCAGGCCCATCTCGTTGCGCACAAACTTCAGTGCTTCGCATTCGAGTTCGAAGGCCTGCCGGAAGGCCGCAGAGAGATACCGGGAGGCGCCCCGGTAGCCGATCATCGGGTTTTCTTCTTCGGGTTCGAAGGCCGGACCGCCCACCAGGTTGGCGTATTCGTTCGATTTGAAGTCCGAGAGCCGGATGATCACCGGCTCCGGTGCGAAGGCCGCGGCGATGGTCGAGATGCCCTCGGCCAGGCGCTTGACGTAGTAATCGCGGGGGCCGTCGTAGGCGGCGATCTTTTCCTGGATGAGACGGACGGTGTAATCGTCCAGTGTTGCCGGGCGCTCGATCTCTCCGGCCACTGCCAGCAAGGCGTTGGGGTGGACACCGATCTGGCGGTTGATGATGAACTCCAGCCGGGCCAGGCCGACGCCATGGTTGGGGAGCTTGGCAAAACTGAATGCCTGCTCCGGGGTTCCGACGTTCATCATGATCTTCACCGGAGCCTCCGGCATGGTCTCCAGGCTGGTCTCCTGGAGCGTGTAATCCAGCAGGCCTTCATACACTAGCCCCGCTTCGCCCTCGGCACAGGACACCGTCACCGGGGCGCCGTCCTTGAGGATCTGCGAGGCGTATCCTGTGCCGACGACCGCAGGGATGCCCAGTTCGCGGGCGATGATCGCTGCGTGGCAAGTCCGCCCGCCACGGTCCGTGACGATCGCAGCAGCCTTCTTCATGATCGGTTCCCAGTCGGGGTCCGTCATGTTCGCGACAAGAACGTCGCCCTCCTGGAACGAGGCCATCTGATCAATCGAAGACAGTACCCGGACCTGGCCGGCGCCTATGCGCTGACCGATCGCGCGCCCCTCGACCAAGACTGTGGACCGCTCGGTGAGCGTGTAGCGGGACGTGACGCCCGCTGCCTTGCGTGACTCAACCGTTTCCGGGCGGGCCTGCAGGATGTAGAGCTCCCCATCCACACCGTCCTTGCCCCACTCGATGTCCATGGGACGGCCATAGTGCCGCTCGATCGCCACGGCATGGCGGGCAAGCTGCTCGACCTCCGCGTCGGTCAGGCTGAACCGGCTCCGGGAATCCTGCGGCACGGGGATGAAGTCGACGGTCCGGCCGACCTCTTCGGATTCCGTGTACACCATCTGCACGGCCTTCCCGCCCAGACCGCGCTTGAGAACTGCCGGCCGGCCTGCCGCCAAGGCAGGCTTGTAGACATAGAACTCGTCAGGGTTCACTGCCCCCTGGACCACAGCTTCCCCCAGTCCGTAAGACGACGTGATGAACACGGCGTCGGTGAAGCCGGTTTCGGTGTCCATGGTGAACATGACGCCGGAGGCGCCGACGTCGGAACGAACCATCCGCTGGATACCGGCAGAGAGCGCTACTTCCGAATGCGTGAATCCATGGTGGACCCGGTAGGCAATCGCCCTGTCGTTGTACAGCGACGCGAAGACGTCCTTGATCGCGTGCAGGATGTTTCCGATTCCACGGATGTTCAGGAATGTCTCCTGCTGCCCGGCAAAGGAAGCATCGGGGAGGTCCTCGGCCGTGGCGCTGGAACGCACCGCCCACGACACGTCCGCACCATGCTCCCCGGTCAGGCGCTCATAGGCGGTCCGGATGTCTTCTTCCAAACCCGCGGGGAACGGGGTCTCCCGGATCAGGGTACGGATTTCCTGGCCAACCTTGGCCAAAGCGGCGACGTCGCCACTGTCCAGGCCCTCAAGAATCTGTTCAATCCTCGCATCCAGCTTCGACTCCGCCAGGAAACGCCGGTAAGCGTCCGCCGTCGTCGCGAAACCGCCCGGAACCTTCACCCCTGCAGAGGCGAGATTTCGAACCATTTCCCCAAGCGATGCATTTTTGCCGCCAACCTGGTCAAGGTCGGACAAGCCAAGCTCAGAAAACCAAAGAACGTTAGTCATAAATTGTGTCCTCCATTGGGCACGCTCTGACAAGCGCTAAAAAAACTAGGTCTTGCAAGGATCAGGGTCGCTGGGGCTGGATGCAAACAAATGTGACACGTTCAACAGAAATGGACGGTAACGGGAGATCGCCCACCCATGACGTCAAGGGAAACCGGCTTGCGGCCCCTTCTGTGGGTTCCAGGGAGCCCATTTGGACCAGGGCGTAGTGTTGGCGGTGGACGAAAGGAGCACTTCATGAAGAAAATCCTCATGGTACTGACCAGCGTTTCCGAGCTCGGTGATACGGGCGAAAAGACCGGCTACAACGTGGCCGAAGCCGCACATCCGTGGAAGGTCTTCAAGGATTCGGGCCACTTCGTCGATTTTGCTTCCATCAAGGGCGGCCAGCCTCCCAGCGACGTAGTAGACACCGATGATCCCATCCAGGTTGCTTTCACGCAGGACGAGACGACGCGCGCCGGGCTCTACAACACTGCCCGCGTCGACGTCATAGACCCGGAGCAATATGATGCCGTCTACCTCGTGGGAGGTCACGGCACCATGTGGGATTTCCCCGACAGTGAAGGACTGCAGCGGCTGGTAGCGAGCGTTTACGACGCCGGTGGCTTGGTGGGCGCTGTCTGTCATGGTCCCGCCGGGCTGCTGAATGTGGAATTGAAGGATGGTTTCCGGCTCGTCCAGGGTCGGGACGTGGCCGCATTCACCAACGACGAAGAAGTTGCCGCCGGGAAGGACAAGGTCATCCCGTTCTTTCTTGCCGACCGTTTGGAAGAACAGGGAGCGCACCATGTCTCCGCAGGTGTCTTTGAAGAGAAAGTCGTCGTGGATGAACGGCTGGTAACCGGACAGAATCCTGCCTCGGCAGCTGGTGTGGCGAAGGAAATGGAGAAACTCTTCGCCGAGGTTATCCACCATGAAAAAGCTGAGGAGAAGCACGAGGCGGAAGCGCTGCGCGCTGAGAAGGACGCGGAAAAGGACGCCAAAAAGAAAGCGGCGGCCGACGCCGGACACTAGGTAGCAGCATTCGACCGAACGGCCCTCCCAAGTGGGGGCCGTTCCGTCTGCCGAAGTTGCTGTCGCTCACTGCAGGACGCACTCGGCGGCCGGGCAGTTGGCCGTAAATCTGAAGGCGGCGTTGCCTCCAGCGACCGGGAACTGACCGCGGTGACAGCCGCCGTCGGGTATCTCTTCACCCGTCGGGTTTAAGGTTGGGGTAACAGTCAGAGCGCGATTGTCTTGAAAATGACTGTCTTGAAAAAACAGGAATGGTTGTCCTTGGTGCAGCCGAGCCATCACATGAGAGGTGACACAGCGTGCCTGAAGTGACCTCAGCGCCAGGGCACGGTCCCCACGGCGACCTGTGTTCTGCATTCCTCGAGGAACTGCCCATCGCCGGAGCGGCAGTGTCGATATTCGGAGGTTCTGCGGCCGAAACCCTGATGTGCGCATCCGACGCTACAGCTGCGCGGCTTGATGAGCTTCAGTACGATCTTGGAGACGGACCACGGTGGGATGTTTTCCGTACCCATCTGCCGGTCATGATCAACGATCTGAGCCACGCTGGAGTCCGCTCGTGGCCCGCCTTTGCAGAAGCAGCAAGCAGTACTGATGCAGAGGCGCTCTTCGTGTTCCCCTTGCTGGCCGGCGACCTGGTTATCGGCGTCGTGGAACTATACTGCACCTCACCGCGCGAACTCAGCACTGAGCAGGGCGCCCGTGCCGCCCGGATCGCCAACCGGACGGCATGGACATTGCTGCGGGGATTACTGCCGGACGGTGATACCGGGACTGCCACCGTTCCGCTGGCACGGCGGGAAATCCACCAGGCTACCGGGATGGTGCTGGTCCAGACAGGAAGCACCGCCGACGAAGCGTTGCTTCTGCTGCGAGGCCACGCCTTCGCCAGCGGACGTTCTTTGCAGGACACCGCAATGGACGTCGTGAACAGGCGGCTTGATTTCACGCCGGCAGCGGGCGCCAGTGATACCGGCCCACAGTAAAATGCTGACATGGTAATAAAAAGCAGAGCCGAGCGTCTTAGCGACACATTCGTGAAGCTTACCGACACGCTCGTTGCCGACTACGACGTCCTGGATCTGCTTCACACACTCGTGGAAGACGCCGTCGATTTGCTCGATGCTGCCCAGGCAGGGCTGTTGCTCTCTGACGCTGACGGGAACCTGCAGCTGCTGGCTTCAACCAGCGAGCAAAGCCAGCTGGTGGAGTTGCTCCAACTTGAAGCCGGCGCAGGTCCCTGCGTGGAGTGCTACCGGACTGGAGCTGTCGTCACCGTCGACGACATCAGGGACCTTGGCGAACGCTGGCCAGCCTTCCAGCAAATCGCCCTGGACATGGGTTTCCGGTCAGTGCATGCAGTACCAATGCGCGTCCATACAAGGGTTATCGGTGCCATGGGTCTGTTTGGCGCCGAAACGGGTGCCTTGAGTCCCGAAGACGCGGCCATAGCCCAGGCCATGGCCGACGTAGCAACCATCAGCCTTCTGCAGGAACGGACTATTCGGGAAGCGGGCATCCTTAACGATCAACTGCAACGGGCTCTGACCACCCGGGTGCTCATCGAGCAGGCCAAGGGTGTCATCGCGCAGACCAAGAACCTGGACATGGACAGTGCCTTCAACGTGCTGCGCGCACATGCTCGCTCCACCCGGCAAAATCTCCACGACGTTGCTGAAAGTATCGTCAAGCGCACCCTGATGATCTAGCACTCCCGTTGGGACAATTCGCAATGGATCGCGCGCCGTAGTCCATCTCCTATGGACTCACGGAACCTTCCGTGCCTACGCTTGAGTTGTTGCCCCAGACCTCGGCATTGCTTGCCAGCGCACCGCTTTTCCAGCGCATCGCTTTTCCAGCGCATCCGAGGAGGCAACACCTTGTCGCTCATTAACCAGCCGCCGCCGGTCGTTCCCCCACGTTCGCCTTCCCCCGCGCAGGCATCGTCGGGAGTCCGGGTCAACAAAGTCACCAGCAGCTATGCGGGGCTCTTGACATTAATCAAGGAAGCCGGATTGCTTGAGCGGTCGCGGCGTTACTACCTGGTGCTGCTGACGCTGCTTGGCGTTTCGGGCGCCGGCGTCTGGGTGGCGTTCTTCCTCCTGCGCGACTCCTGGCTCCAGCTCGCCATCGCCGGCGCGCTCGGCGTCGTTTTCACGCAGTTCGCGTTGCTCGGCCATGAAGCAGCGCATCTTCAGGTGTTCTCGTCCCGCGCGGCAAATGAATGGACCGCCCGTCTGCTCGCCACCCTGATGGTGGGCATGAGCTACGCCTACTGGACAGACAAACACTCTCGGCACCATGCACGGCCGAACGTGGTCAACAAGGACCCGGACATCGCTCCAGGCGCCATCATCTTCCACATCGAATTGCCGGGCAACCGTGGTCGGTTCTCCAGGGCCTACGGCAAACGACAGGGCTATCTCCTGTTCCCCCTGCTTTTGTTCCTTGGCTGGACTCTGCACATCGATTCGCTGAAGTATTTGCTGCGTCGAGGGCCGGTCAAGTTCCGGTGGCTTGAGCTGGGTCTGCTGGGTCTGCGTTTCGGCACCTATCTCGGAATATTGTTCTTCGTCCTGTCCCCGGGTGTTGCCGCTGCGTTCATCGCGGTTCAGGTCGCGGTCTTTGGTTTGTACATGGGCGGGACCTTCGCGCCAAACCACAAAGGGATGCCGATACTTCCTGAAAACAGCCGCGCCGACTTCCTGACCCGGCAGGTGCTCACTTCCCGCAACATCACGGGCGGGAAGTTTGTGACGTTCTTCATGGGTGGCCTCAACTACCAAATCGAACACCACCTCTTTCCGGATATGCCCCGCAGGCACCTTCGCGAGGCGAGCAACATCGTCAAAGCGCACTGCCTTCTCCTGGATATTCCCTATACCGAGACCGGGCTGATGCGCTCATATTCAATCGTCATCCAGTACTTGAATAAGGTTGGCCTCGCCGCTGCCGACCCCTTCACCTGTCCCCTCGCCAGCCAACACAGGCCATAACGGTGCGACACTCTTGACCCTGCGAAAGCCAAGAGTTCACGACTCAAGCAATCCATTACCGGACCCCTCCTCTTCCTCTTCATCCTCGGCGATGTGTTGGGTGCAGGGATCTACGCACTGGTGGGCAAGGTCGCGGGCGAGGTGGGAGGAGCCATCTGGATTCCCCTTGCCCTGGCGCTTTTCCTCGCAATGCTGACGGCGGGGTCCTACGCAGGGTTGGTCACAAAATACCCCAAGGCCGGCGGAGCAGCCGTCTTTGCTGAACGGGCCTTCAAAGTACCGGTGATTTCGTTCCTCGTTGGTTTTTCCATGCGGCCTGATCCACACCATCCACGGGCAGATGGTTAGGCTGGGTGGATGGCGACACTTATCCTCGTGCGGCACGGCCGCACCACTGCCAATGCCTCCGGTCTTTTGGCCGGTCGCGCCGACGGAGTCAGCCTGGACCAGGTCGGGCGTGACCAAGCGGCCCTGACCGGAGACCGGCTCGCCGCGGTTCCCTTGGCGGGGGTGGTATCGAGCCCCCTTGAGCGCTGCCGGCAGACCGCCCAACTCATCCTCGACCGACAGTCCAGCGCGCCGTACGCGCCGGTCGAGTCCGATCTTACTGAGTGTGACTACGGCCAGTGGCAGGGCCGGAGGCTTAGTGATCTCGCGACTGAGGACCTATGGTCTTTGGTGCAGTCCCAACCATCCGCCGTCGTCTTTCCCGGCGGTGAGTCCATGGCCGCCATGCAGGCCCGGTCGGTGGCGGCGATCCGACGCCACGATGCGGCCTTCGAGGCCGAGTTCGGGCCGGCGGCCGTATGGGCTGCCGTCAGTCATGGCGATGTGATCAAGTCAATCCTCGCAGACGCCCTCGGCATGCACCTGGATCTGTTCCAGCGCATTAACGTGAATCCCGCCTCCGTATCAATCGTCCACTACGGTGCTGACCGGCCAAGCGTCTACGCGACCAACACGGAAGCCGGGGATCTGTCCTGGCTCTCGAATGGCATCCGTTCCGGCGACGCGCCGGTGGGGGGCGGGGCCGGTCAGAAGACGCCATGAACCGCATGTGCCTAAGATACTGACATGCCTACACGTGTTCACGAGTTTGCCTGGCCCGATCGGGTTGTCATCGGCACCATTGGCCTTCCGGGAGCCCGCACGTTCTACTTGCAGGTACGCGCAGGGACGGAAATCGTCAGTATTGCCCTTGAGAAGCAACAATCGGCCCAACTCGCGGAGAAAATCGACGAAATTCTCGACCAGCTCAGCACCATCGAAGGCAACCCCTTCAGCATTCCCACAAGTACTCCCATGGAACTGGTCGACAATGACCCGCTTGAGGCCCCTCACGAGCAGTTCCGCGCCGGTGCCATGACTCTGGATTGGGACCCGACCACGGCACAGATAGTCGTCGAGGCCTACCCCATCATCGACGTCGATACCGACGACGAACCGCTTGAAGACAGCGCCGGCGACACCGAAATGATGCTGGTGCGAATGCCGGTGGGTACAGCACGCGCGTTTGCCAAGCGCACCCGTGAGATCGTGGATGCCGGGCGTCCGATGTGCCCGCTCTGCGGGTACCCCATGGATGCAGATGGGCACACCTGCACCGTTCCCGAGGTCTGATGCCGACGCCGGATCTCGCGACCGCCGAACTGAAACTCACGGGCCGCATCACCACGGCCTCAAACGCCACTTTCCTGGGGAGCATCGGCGACACCCAGGTGGTCTACAAGCCCATAGCCGGTGAAAGTCCACTGTGGGATTTTCCCCACGGCACCCTCGCTCACCGGGAGGTGGCCGCCTACCTGGTTTCGCAGGTGCTGGGCTGGAACATCGTCCCGAAGACCTGGCTGCGCGATGGTCCCCTGGGGGAAGGAATGGTACAGCTCTGGCAGGAGCAGGACCCGACCCAAAGCCCCGTGGACCTGGTGTCAATGGACGAAGTACCGGAGTCGGGCTGGAAACAAGTTCTCGAAGGCCAGGATGAGAACGGACAGATGGTTGCCCTCATCCACGAAGATTCCCCGGCCCTGCGGCGCATGGCCGTGTTCGACCTCGTGGTCAACAACGCTGACCGAAAGGGCAACCACATACTGCCCATGCCGGACAGACACCGGCACGGCGTTGACCATGGGCTCACCTTCCATAGCGACCACAAGCTGCGGACCGTGCTGTGGGGCTGGCTGGGAGATGCACTGACCGTAGAGGAACTCGACGGCATTGATCGTGTCAGCGATGAACTGCCGGGTACCTTGGGCCAAGAGCTGGCAGAGTTGCTCAGCGACGAGGAATTGGAAGCGCTGGTTGCGCGCTGCACCCGGTTGCGCTTGGCAGGGCGTTTTCCTCCGCCAAGCGGTGACATGCCTGCGGTGCCCTGGCCCCTGTTCTAGAAGAGTTGTCCAAAGGAATCAGGCGTGCTGCTGCCGGGCCGGTCAGGCCAGCCAGCGCCACCAGCGCGGCCGTTCCACCTCATCGGCTTGTTCCGGCTCCGGCTCTTCGCCCAAAGCCAGTGCCGCCTCGACGATGTCATCAGCGGTGAGCGTCATGACGGCCTCCCGGTCAAGAGCATCCAGGCTTTGTCCTTCGTCCAAGGACAGCCGCAATGCCTGCCGGTTCAGTGCCTGCTCGAACAGCGTGCGGGCGAACCGTGCGTTACCGGAGTCCTCGCCCGCATGAAGCCCGGCGAGAATGCGACGCAGCATCTGGTCCGCACCCGGCTCCAACATGTACTGGTGCTGGGCAAGCATTTGGTGAAAAATCGTTTCGAGTTCGTCCACCGAGTAGTCAGGGAATATGATCTCCCGGGCGAACCGGGAGCGCAATCCAGGGTTGGAGAGCAAAAAGGCTTCCATTAACCGGGGGTAACCGGCGACGATCACGACCAGCCGATGCCGATGGTCCTCCATCCGCTTGAGCAGGACTTCAATGGCCTCCGGGCCGAAGTCCGTCCGCCCGTCCTCCGGGGCCAGCGCATAAGCCTCGTCGATGAAGAGGACACCGTCCAGCGCGCGCCGGATCACCCGGTCCGTCTTGATGGCGGTCGCTCCGACGTATTGCCCCACCAGGCCCGAACGGTCGACCTCAACCAGGTGTCCCTTCTGCAGCAGACCGACCGCGCGGTACATCTCCGCCAAAAGCCGCGCCACTGTGGTCTTGCCCGTGCCCGGGTTTCCGAGGAACACCAGGTGCTGGGAGGTGGCCACTTCCGGCAGGCCGTGCGCCTTTCGGCGGGCCTGGACACGGAGCATGGCAACCAGGGCACGAACCTGTTCCTTCACGGTCTCCAGTCCGACCAGCGCATCGAGTTCGGCCTGCACTTCGGACAGCGGCCGGGCCGGCCCCGGCTTGACTCCGATGAGGTCGCCGACCAGGTCGTCGACGCGCTCCGAACCGGGCAGCTTGAGCTGATTGGCCAGATGGCCAATGGTCTCACGCAGGTCATCGAGCGGATTGCGGCTGGCAGCCATACACCCACTGTAGACCCCGTACCGCTTGCTGGTTATGGTGACGGGTCGCCACGAGTTGGCGTAGGCTTTTCGCCGTCGTTGTCCTCCTCTGAAACACCTGACTGCGGAAGGGCGGCCAACAGCCTCCCAAGCAGCTCCAATTGTTCGCTGTTGATCGCCATCAGCCGGTCGATCTCCGCTTTGGCCTGCACGTCTGTGTCGAAGTCGTGCTGTGCCATTGCTGCCGCTATGGCATCCTGCCGTTTCGCTGCGATCAGCAAAATGGCACCTTGAAGGCCGGCAAGCATCGACAAGAACAGGTTCAACAGGATGAACGGGTAAGGGTCCCAGGCGTTCCCGGCCAGAAGGTAGGAATTGATGGCGGCCCAAACCACCATCGCCAAGACGAAACACCCGACGAAAGTCCAGCTGCCCATGCCGTTGCGGAGGTAGTCCGCTGCTCGCTCACCCTTGCTCAGGCCCGCGAGGTGCTGACCGTGCCAGGTCTTATCGTGTTCACTCATGAGCACAGTGGACGAGGTTGAGCTACTGCTGCGTCCATACCCAGTCCCGGATTTCCGGAAGGTCTTCAAAGTGCTCCCGGATGTAGTTGGCGTGGGCTTCCAGTTGGCTCTGGCAATGCTCCAGGAGGTGCCCGGCTCCTGCGAATTCTCCCTTGGCCCGGTGCAGTGCTTCCATCACCAGGTGGTACCGGCTGACTTTGTTCAGGACCACCATGTCGAAAGGCGTGGTGGTGGTTCCTTGCTCGTTGTATCCACGGACGTGGAAGCGCTCGGGCTCCGGGCGGCCGTGCAGAAGTTGGTGCAGGGCCCGCGCATAACCGTGCCAGGCCATCACGACGTCCACGTCGGCAGTGAAGAGTTCCTGGAACTTAGCACTCGAAAGCCCGTGCGGATGGGTGCCCGGAGGCGGCAGGACCATGGCATCCATGACGTTGACGACACGGACGGACATGTCCGGGACATGTTTTTTGAGGAGCCAGGCAGCCGCCAAAGTCTCTTGCGTGGGTACATCACCGGCGCAGGCCAGGACGATGTCAGGTTCCCTGCCGCTTGGGGTCCCCGGGATCTCATTACCGGCCCAGTCCCATGCCGATGCGCCCACAGCTGCGTGCTGCCTCGCCTCTTCGAGCGACAAGTACTGCGGATGTTCCTGTTTGTCGATCACCACCAGATTCACGTAGTCCTTGCTCTTGAGGACGTGTTCCGCCGTGACCAGCAGGGTGTTCGCATCCGGCGGGAAGTAGACCCTGACGACCGTGCTTGACAGTGAAATCACGGCATCGATGAGCCCTGGTCCTTGATGGCTGAATCCATTGTGGTCGTTGCGCCAGCAGGTGGAAGTCAACAGGATGTTCAAGCTGGGTACGGGTTCCCGCCATTCCAGGTCCCGGGAATGCTGGAGCCATTTGGCGTGCTGGATGGTCATGGAAGCACTCACCATCGCAAATGCCTCGTAACTGGCAAACAGGCCATGCCTGCCTGTCAGCAAGTACCCTTCCAGCCAGCCCTGGCACAGATGTTCGGACAGGACTTCCATCACCCGCCCGTTGACGGACACGTGGTCCGCTGCAAGCGCTGCAGCACTGCTCGCGGCCGGCTCCATGAGGCACCTGTCGGTGGCTTCGAAGACCGCGCCGAGTCTGTTGCTGTTGGTCTCGTCGGGGCAGAAGAGCCGGAACCTTGGATCGTCGGCGGTGTCGAGGTAAATGTCCCGCAGCATCTCCCCCAACGGTTTGGTGCTTTCATGCATCACTGCACCGCGGGGAACCGGCTCTATGGCGTATTGCTTGAGCTCGGGCGTGGCGAGGTCGCGGCCCCCTTTCCCACGGCTGGCGGGCAGCGACCCCATACGCAGATCGCCTTCGGGGGCCAGCCCGGACAGTTCGGCGATCAGCCGCCCATCGGCGTCGAAAAGTTCTTCCGGCCGGTAGGAGCGCATCCATTCCTCAAGTTGCATTAGGTGCCCGGGGTTGTCCCTGACCCCGGCCAGCGGGACCTGGTGGGAGCGGTGGGTTCCCTCCACGGCTTTCCCGTCCACGGTCGCCGGCCCGGTCCATCCTTTGGGCGTCCGCAGGATGATGGCCGGCCACCGTGCGGGTCCGATGACTCCCTCCTTACGCGCATGGGATTGGATGGCGCGAATGGAGGCGTAGGCGGCATCCATCGCTGAGGCGAGAGCGGGGTGGACCAAGGCGGGGTCATCGCCTGACACAATGACGGGATCCCAGCCGTGTGCTTCCAAGAGGGAGGCTACGGCAAGGTTTGAGCGTCTGCCCAGCACAGTGGGTCCGGAGATCTTGTGCCCGTTGAGGTGGAGGATGGGAAGTACCGCCCCGTCCCTGAGCGGGTTGATGAACGATGGCGCTTTCCAGGATCCCTCCAGCGGGCCGGTTTCAGCTTCCCCGTCGCCGACGACGCAGGCAACAATCAGGTCCGGGTTGTCCATTGCCGCACCGGTGGCATGCATCAGCGAGTAGCCCAGCTCACCGCCTTCATGGATGGATCCGGGCGTCGCCGGACCGACGTGGCTGGCGATGCCTCCCGGCGTCGAGAACTGCCGGACCAGGGACCGGAGCCCTTCCAGGTCTCTGCCGACGGCGGGATAAACCTCCGAGTAACTGCCTTCCAAGTAGGTATTGGCGACGACGGCGGGGCCACCGTGGCCGGGTCCGGTCACCATCAGGACCTGGGCACCCGTGCGGCGGATGACGCGATTGAGGTGAGCATAGATCAGGGACAGGCCCGGGCTGGTGCCCCAATGGCCCAGGAGCCGGGGCTTGATGTGCCGTGGTTCCAGTGGTTCCTGCAGCAAGGGATTTTCCTGGAGGTAGATTTGGGCCACCGTCAGGTAGTTCGCCGCGGACCAGTACCGGTGCAGGAGGTCAAAGTTCTCTTCTTCAGGCTTAGGATCGGTATCGGTGGTGTTCAAGTCCCGGCTCATGTCGCGATCAACCTTCCTCAGTTGGCATGGCGAGCAAAGCCGCCGTCGATTCTGCAATGGCACGTTCTTCGTCGCTGGGCACTACGAGCACCGGAAATGTGGATTCCATGGTGCTGATCACGCGGATGCCGTCCCGGGCGGCCGTATTCGGGGCCTTGTTATTCAGGGCCGCGTTATTCAGGGCCACGTCGATGCCAAGGCCAAGTGGTCCCAACCAGGCGACCACCTTCTCCCGGAACAGCGCAGAGTTCTCGCCCACTCCCCCGGTAAACACCAGGGCGTCGGGTCCGCCAACCACCATGGAATACGCGGCTACGTACTTGGCGAGGCGGTAGGCAGCCATGTCGATGGCCAGACGGGCCCGGGGCTCGCCGTTGCGGGCAGCCATCCCAACAGTCCTCATGTCCGCGGATCCAGCAACTGCAAGCAGCCCCGATTGGTGGTTCAGGATGTGGTCGACTTCATCCGCGGTTGCTCCGTCCTGCTGCAACAGCAGGACCACGGATGGATCCAGGTCTCCGGAGCGAGTGCCCATGACGAGCCCCTCCAAAGGTGTCATTCCCATGGAGGTATCCACACTGAGTCCATGCCTGACGGCGGTGACGGACGCTCCGTTGCCGACGTGGGCCACCACAGCGCTCAGGGTGGAAACAGGCCCGTCGAGGAACACGGCTGTGTCCTGGCAGGCCATCTCGACGGAGATTCCGTGAAAGCCGTATCGCCGCACGGGATAATCCCGGTATAGATCCTCCGGAATGGCATAACGGGCGGCAAAGTCCGGAATGGAGCGATGGAAGGCCGTGTCAAAGACCGCAACCTGTGGCAGATCGGGCCATCGTTGGCCGGCCGTCTCGATACAGGCAACGCTGGCCGGATTGTGGAGCGGCGCCAAGGGACTGAGCCCATCAATGGCCGCTGTTACTTCCGCGGTGACACGAACCGGAGTGCTGAACTGTGCGCCGCCGTGGACAACGCGGTGTCCGATTGCTTCCGGCGCGGATCCAACGCTTTTGATGGTGGCCTCCAGTTCGTCAAAAGCGGTCTCCAGGCGATCCGGGCTGGAGCGCTCCCCCGGTGGCCAGTCAACCTGTCCTGACAGCAGGATGCCCGCAGCCCGGCCGGCATCGGCGGTCTCCCGAAGGTGGTACTTCAGCGATGAGGAACCTGGGTTCAGTACAAGGACGCGCATGTTCTCCTCTCGTCACCGGTACTGCAACGGATCGTGCCCTCCCTGTGGACCCTAACGCACTGTGCCGCACAGTGGGAGGGCCTTCCGGCCCTTGCGACGGCGGCCTGTGCCACCGATAGTGGAGACCATCACCGTTGGCAACCGAAGGGAACTCCGTTCGTGAAGAATCAGATCCTGGTTGCGCTGGACGGTTCCCGGGCCGGTGGACATGTTGCGGACTGGGCTGCTGCCCGGGCGGATTCGATGGGTTCCGGCCTGGTCTTGGTGCATGTTGTTCCCGGAGAATGGCTCTATCCCAAGGAACGCGACCGGCAGCTGGCGCAGCGACGTGGCGATGACCTTCTTGAAAGTGAAGCGGCCCGCTTGACGTCGGCCTTCCCGCGCTTGAGCGTCGTCCACCGCCGGTTATCAGGTGAACCTGCCGAAACGATCGCCGCGTTGTCGGCCGACTACGAGTTAGTGGTGGTGGGAACGGACCGTGGACCAGGCACAGAAGGGCAAGGGTACGGTTCGGTCAGTTTCCAGGTGGCTGTCACAGGCAAGGGCAACGTCGCCGTTGTTCCTGCCGACCACCCGCAGGGTCGGTCCGGCGTGGTGGTAGGTGTTGACGGTTCGGCTGAATCTCTCTCCGCCGTGGAGTTCGGCGCTGCGGAAGCTGCAAGGCTGGGTCAGGAGTTGATCCTTGTCCACGCCACGGGCCCCGATGCGGCGTCTTCCGTGGACGCGGATGTCCTCCGCGCCTCCGCCCAGCACGCCGGCCGGCAGTTCCCGGACATCATTGTCAAGGAAAGTTCCGACGCCGGAAAAGGCCCCGGGGATGCGCTCGTGGACGCGGCCCGGCATGCGCAAGTGCTGGTCATGGGGCGCAAAGGCCGCGGAGGATTGCGCGTACTCCTCGGCTCCGTCGCCCAGCATGTGCTGCTGCACGTTCAGTGCCCCACCATCCTGACGCGCCCCGGAGAAAAGGGACCTGACGGCAGTTAGCGGGTATCGTCGTCGTGCCCGTCGGCAGCGGAGGGATCCAGCGGCGGCCACCATTTGGACGGTGGGCTGATGACGAACCGGCGTCCGCTGATCTCTGTTGGCGTGACCCTGACCAGGACGTCCTTGGCACCAGGCTGCCACGGGGAAAGACCGGCATCGACGGCCTCCTGGATGTCCTCTGGCTGGGTGACAAATTCGGGGCTTCCTTTTAGGATGACGCTCCAGGCGACGGTTCCGTAGCGGTTGAATCCATCGGCTTCCAAGGAAAGGGCGGATCCCTCCCGGAGGGCGTCGAGTTTCGTTCCCGGTCCGGTCCTGAAAAGGACGGTTCCAAACTTCGGGACAAAGTTCACCGGGAAAATCTCCGGCAACCCGCCATTGATGAGGGCGATCCTGGCGATGGACACCGACTGCAAATACTTCCAGCAGTCGTGGACGCTGAGTTCCTTGGTGTCCTCTGCCGTTGATGTGTTCTCCATAGCGCCGAGCCTAACGCCTTCGAACCGGCACGAGTAGGGCATAAGGTCCTCAGCGCCGACGGTCGTCCGGGTGTACCGTGCCATTGGACCCTAGACGTCTCCGGCGCCCTGTTGCAGCCTTTCATCGAACACGCCTGTCCTTGATGGAGTATCGATGTCCCTAGGGAATAATCCCCCTGTCTCCCTGTCCACTTCCCCGGACCCGGGCCCGGAAGGCCTTGGCTCGCGGCGGGCCGGTGAGTTGTTGGCCAGCGTGGGGCCCAATGTGTTGCCAACGGCGCGGAAAGTCCCTCAGTGGCGCAGGCTGCTGGGTGAACTGACCCACTTCTTCGCCCTGATGCTGTGGGTGGCAGCGGCACTGGCGTACATCGGGGGCATGCCGCAACTGTGCGTAGCCATCATCATTGTGGTGATCGTCAACGGCGTCTTTGCCCACATCCAGCAGGAACGGGCCCAACACGCGGCAGAAAGGCTCCAGAGCCTCCTGCCGGCGGACGTCACGGTCCGGCGGGACGGCACCCTCCAGACCATCAGGGCAAGCCAGCTTGTCCCCGGGGATCTGGTGTTGCTTGCCGCAGGTGACCGGCTGCCTGCCGACATCAGGCTCCTGACAGCATCGGGATGCTCCGTGGACGAATCGATGCTGACAGGTGAAAGCGCCGCGGTACCGAAGGACAATGATGACCACGTGTGGGGTGGGACTTTCCTGATCAACGGCGAAGCTGAAGGCCTGGTCACTGCAACAGGCGGGAATACCAAACTGGCGGCCATAGCCGCCCTCACCAGCGGAACCACCTCTCCTCCCACGCCCCTGACCCTCGAACTGCGCAGGATAGTCAGGCTGGTCGCCTTGGTGGCACTGACGGTGGCGGGCTTGTTCTTCGTGGTCTCACTGCTGGTGGGCATCGTGTGGCGCGATTCGTTCCTGTTCGCGATAGGTGTCGCAGTGGCCTTGATACCGGAAGGCCTCCTGCCCACCGTCACCTTGACGCTCGCCATGGGCGCGCAGCGCATGGCTGAACGCCAGGCCTTGGTCCGCAATCTCGAAGCGGTCGAGACCCTCGGATCCACCACCTTCATTTGCACGGACAAAACCGGAACCCTGACGCAAAACCGGATGAACGCCGTCGAGGTTTACACAGCCGCCGGACGGGTGGAAATCCTGGGGGACGGTTACGGGCCCGAAGCCGCGGTCCAGGGCCAGGGCCGCACGGAGGCGGTGGCCGTGGCGCTCAGTGCGCGCGCCGCGTCCCAAGGACGGGCAGTCGAAAGGGCGGGCGAATGGATTGCCAACGGAGACCCCATGGAGGCTGCCATCGATGCCCTGACCCGCCGCCTGTTGGGAAGCGAACCAGAACCGGAGCAGGTAATGGGCCGTTTTGCCTTCGACGCCGGCAGGCGGCGCGAATCGGTCATCGTGGGCACGACGCTGCACGTGAAAGGAGCTCCGGAATCCGTGCTGCCCCTCTGCGCGAATGCGAACCATGATCTGGCCGGGGCGGTGGAGCCCATGGCAGCCCGCGGCCTGCGCGTCATCGCCATAGCGCGCCGGGAACTGCCCGGGAAAGCTGCCGACTGGCTCAACCGAACCGCGGAAGAGGCCGAACAGGATCTCGATGCGGTTGGCCTTATCGGCCTTCATGATCCCCCTCGTCCCGACGTCGGTGAGGTGATCGCCGCGGCCCGGGGCGCCGGGATCCGGGTTGCCATGATTACCGGCGATCATCCGTCCACCGCCGGTGCGATCGCCACGGAGATCGGCCTCATGGGCCCCGACAAGCTGGTGGTCCAGGGGGCGGATCTACCGGCGGATGACCAGATGCTGGGTGCCCTCCTTGACCGGGACGGCGTAGTGGTGAGCCGGGTGTCCCCCGAACAAAAACTCCGGGTCGCCAAAGCACTGCAGGCGCGCGGGCACGTCGTGGCCATGACCGGTGACGGGGTAAATGACGGACCAGCACTTCGTCAGGCCGACATTGGTGTCGCCATGGGGCTTAGCGGGACCGACGTTGCCCGCGAAGCTGCGGACCTGGTCCTTTTGGACGATCATTTCGCCACCATCGTGGCGGCCATCGAACAAGGCCGCGCCACCTACTCCAACATCCACCGCTTCCTCACATACCACCTGACCGACAACGTGGCGGAACTGGCACCTTTCGTTATTTGGGCGCTCTCCGGCGGCCAGTTCCCCCTCGCGCTCGGTGTCCTGCAGATTTTGGCGCTGGACATTGGTACGGACCTCCTCCCTGCGTTGGCGCTGGGGGCTGAACCGCCAGGCAAGCGGGTCCTGGGCCGGCCACCTGAAAAGCGTCATCTCCTGGACCGGCTCCTCATGGTGAGGGTCTTCGCCGTGATGGGTCCCACGGAAGCACTGATCGCCATGGCTGCTTTCTCCGCCGTCCTCTTCGGCAGCGGCTGGGCGCGGGGCGAAGCGGTGGATCATGACGTACTCATGCCCGCCTCCGGTGCCGCTTTCGCCGCTGTCGTGCTGGGACAACTCGCAACTGCCTTCGCCTGTCGGAGCGCAACGGCACCGCCATGGAAGCAGGGCTGGTTCACCAACCGGCTCCTGCTCTGGGCGGTCGGTGCCGAACTGGCCGCACTGGCTCTGTTCATCTTCGTGCCGGCGGTAGCAACAATCCTGGGACAGGCGCCCCCTCCCCCCATCGGCTGGATCGTCGCCCTCATGGCCGTCCCCGGGGTGCTCGCAGTGGACTGGTTGTACAAACGGCTCCGCCACCGTACAGGCGGGGCGCTTCAGGCGGCGAAGTAAATCCATGCCGTTCGGCCCTACTGTGGCCCTGCGGTGAGAGGCAGGCTGGTCCCATGAACTCACAATCACGGGCGGATCGGATCGTCGTAGGCGCCGATGGATCGGAATTCTCTTCAAAAACCCTCGAAATGGCGGGGCAGGTGGCGTCCGCCCTGGGCGGCCACATCGACGTCATCACGTGCATAGGCGTTTCCGACTACTTCATGACCTCCCGCTTGGAACGCGAAGTTACACGCTATACCGCCGAACTTGAGGACACCGCCAAACGATTGGTGGACGAGGCCGTGGGGCGCGCCTTCGGCGATTCACGCCCTGAAGACCTCACAGTCACCGTCAAGTTCGGCGAGCCCGCCAAAGTCCTGGTGGAGGAAAGCCGTGACGCCCGGCTGCTGGTTGTTGGCAGGCACGGCGCCGGAGGGTTCCTTGGCCAGCCAATCGGCTCCGTCAGCCGGGCCTGCGCAGCCCACGCCCACTGCCCCGTTCTTGTGGTCACATCGGAGGACGGGACTTAGCCGGGTTCCTGCGCTTGGACGGCGGTAATGGCCACTGTGTTAATGATGTCCTCCACGGTTGAGCCTCTGGACAGGTCATTGATGGGCTTGCGCAGACCTTGCAGGATAGGTCCGACAGCGACAGCGCCCGAGGACTGTTCCACTGCCTTGTACGTGTTGTTGCCGGTGTTGAGGTCGGGAAAAATGAAGACGGTCGCCTTCCCCGCAACCGCTGACGCCGGCAGCTTGGAACTGGCGATGGTCGCATCTACGGCGGCGTCATACTGGATCGGCCCCTCCACCGGCAGGTCGGGGCGCGCCGCCCTGACCAGTTCCGTGGCCCGTCGAACCTTGTCCACGGCAGTTCCGGTTCCGGAACCGCCCGTGGAGTAGGAAAGCATGGCAACCCTTGGCTCCACGCCGAAACGGGAAGCAGTCGCTGCCGAGGCGATGGCAATTTCCGCGAGCTGTTCAGCATTCGGCTCGGGAACCACCGCGCAGTCTCCATAAACAAACACCCTGTCCGGAAACAACATGAAGAAGACCGAGGACACCAGCCCCGCACCATCGCGGCCCTTCACGAATTCCAAGGCGGGCCGGATTGTGTTGGCCGTAGTATGGGCAGCCCCGGACACCATGCCGTCGGCCTCGCCGAGCTGCACCATCATGGTGCCGAAGTAGGCGCGGTCAAGCATGATCTCCCTCGCCCGCTCCATGGTCATTCCCTTGTGGGACCTCAGCCGGCAATATTCTGCAGCGAAGCGTTCCCTGAACGGCGAACCGGCAGGGTCGAGGACCTGAAGGCCACTGACGTCTATGCCGTGTGCCGCGGCGAGTTCGTGGACGGCTGCGAGGTTGCCCAGTACCGTCACCCTGCAAACATCGCGCCGGCGGAGGATCTCGGCTGCCCGCAGGACACGGACATCGTCCCCCTCGGCCAGAACTATGCTGCGCTCCTGTTTTCGTGCCTTCTCGATCACCTCGTTCAGGAACCGCAACGGCGTCATGGTGACGGGGCGGGGAAGGGCCAACCGGTCCAGCATTTCTGCCTCATTGACGTGGCGTGACCATACGCCCAAGGCGGCCGCCAGCTTGCGGTTCTCCCCCGTATGGATCTCGCTGCGGACGGCTGCGGCGTCCCTTGCTACGTCGTAGCTGTCCAGCGGGACCCTGAAGACAGGAAAGGGCGCCTGGGCCAGCAACGGCAGCACCGGCCCACCGGGGAAAAGGCCATCCGCCAGGACGATGCCCGCCGGGGTTGGGGAGTTCAGGGGTCAACGATGACGCAACACAAGCCGCCATAACGTCCGACCTATCTCCGGGAACAATCACAAGATCACCCGCATGGAGCGCTCCCAGGAAATTATCCACCGACATTCCCGCCACGTTGATCCTCCCCACGTCACGGTCCAGTTCCGGGCTCCCTGCCATGGGCACGATGCCCAGCGATGCGGCCACATCAGCCACAGTTGGGGTGGAGATTTGGCCGACTTCCGGCAGCACGTAGGAGGGGATCTCCCCTGCGACGGCCGCGACGGCACTGGAAACTCCTGGCAGCGTTCCAGGATCAGCGCGGTTCACCACCACCGCCAGGATCTGGCAATGGGCTTCGCCGAAGTGCCGGATGGCTCCCTCCACGGCACTGGCTGTTTGCGACACGGGCAGACCCCGCGCGCCAACCACGATCAGGACAGGCAAGCCAAGATTGCCGGCCAGGCTTCGGTTGAGGTCGAACTCCCGGCCGGCGTCGCTCCCCCGCATGTCCGAGCCGTCAACAATGACAGCGTCGCATCCGGCCGAGACCTCTGCGTACTCCATCAGCAAAAAAGACAGCAATTCGTCCTCGCGTCCCGCAGCGACATCTGCCTGGGCGACGTCCAAAGACATACCGCCACGGCACCGGGAACGCCCAAGTTCATAGAGTCGTCCCATCATGGCAACGACGGGGTCCTGCGGCGCTTCAGCCGCATTGGCAAATGGCCTGAAAAAACCCAACCGTCCCGTCCGTCGATGGAGCGCATCAGCAAGTCCCAACGCGACCAGCGACTTACCGGAACCCGCCGCCACGGAAGCGACATAAACACCCTGGACCATGTGCCTCCCCTTCACGCCGCGACTGGCTGATTTCCAGCTTCTCCCAAGGACTGCCCGGGCGCCAGAGCCGAAGGTCATGGTGCAAGGCCGCGGGACCTTCGGCCCTGTCGTGGCCGATGGTGCCCGCCATAGGATCACGTTCATCAGCTCTCAGCTGCCCACCCGGCGCTGTGGCCCCTACATCACGCAGGAGAAACACCGTGGAAAACGACGAACGACCAGGCACCGTCCTCTCCGAAGCAGACTCGTGGAAGGTGCTCGAACGGAACCAGCATGGTCGCCTGGCCGTCAGTGTCCTGGGAGAGCCGGACATCTATCCGTTGAACTTTGTCGCCCACGAAGGTCGATTGCTCCTCAGGACGAATCCGGGAACAAAGCTGGCCGAACTGACCGTCAACGAGAAAGTTGCCTTCGAGGTCGAGGAGATCGTCGGGTCCGAGGCCTGGAGTGTTGTCCTCAAAGGCAAGGCAAGGGTGATCGAATCCCAGACAGAAATCGACGAGGCGGACAAACTTCCGCTCAAACCGTGGATCCCCACCCGCAAATACACCTACGTGGAGATCACCCCTACAAGGGTCCACGGCCGCTACTTTGAACTTGGGGACGAGCCTGAGCGGTACTGACGCCTTGGCCCTGCCGCACGCGGGACATCTTTGAGGCACGCGGACCCAGTGCCCTGAGCGCGTTCAGGATCGTCGCCAGATCCACGAACTCCTGGAGCAACGCCCCTGCTACCGCCGGGATGACCCCCGCCATTGCCACCACCATCAAGCCAAGACTGAGCACGATGCCCGTCCAGATGCTGGTGCGAGCGATCCGCATGGTGTGTTGGCCGATATCCACGGCCAGCGCGGCCCGTGACAAGTCATCGAGCATGATGACCACATCCGCGGACTCGCTTGCCGCAGTGGCACCTTTGGCACCCATGGCAATGCCGACGTCGGCTGCCGCCAAAACGGGGGCGTCGTTTACGCCGTCGCCGACCATCATGACCGGCCGCAGCGTCAGCGCCTTGACGGCCGCGACCTTGTCCGGCGGCAGGCACTCGGCCACCACGTCCTCAATGCCGGCACTTTGGCCGATGTGGCGGGCCGTGGACGAGGCGTCCCCGGTCAGGAGCATGGTGTGCCGCACACCCAACCGGCCAAGTTCCGCCAGGGTCTCAACGGCATTGGACCGTAAGGGATCGCTCATGATGAGCGTTCCGGCGAACTTTCCCCCGACCCCCGCGTAAACGGCGAGCTGTCCGCCTTCCAGCCTTGCGCTCTCAAAGCCGGTGGTGTTCTCTTCCACGAACGCGGGCTTTCCCACAACGACCGGCACCGACCCGACCTCGGCGCGCACGCCATTGGTGGCGTGTTCGCTGGCACCTGTCGCCGGCAGCAGCGACAAACCGCGTCCGCGGGCCGCCGCAATGACGGAGGCGGCGAAAATGTGCGATGAATACTGCTCGGCAGATGCCACCAGCTGCAGGAGATCATCTTCTGACAGCCCTGTCCCCGGAGCGAGACGAATCCCGGCCAGGACGGGTTTTCCCTGCGTGAGTGTCCCTGTCTTGTCGAAGACCGCCGACTTCACCCGGCTGAGCTGCTCCAGCGTGCCTGCGTTCTTGATGATGATCCCCGCCCTGGCGGCCCGGCTGGTCCCGGCCAGGAAGGCCACTGGCGCGGCGATCAGCAGGGGGCACGGTGTGGCCACCACCAGTACCTGGACAAAACGGACCGGATCCTGGCTGAGCCACCAGGCCACGCCCGCCATGACGAAGGCAACCAGGGTGAAAGGCACAGCGTACCTGTCAGCCAGGCGGACAGTCGGGGCGCGGCTTGCTGCGGCCTCCCTCACCAGGCCGATGATCTGGTTGTACTGGGAATCGATCGCGGATGCCGTGGCCACCATGCGGATTGCGTCGGCCCCGTTGACGGAGCCGCTGAGCAGCAAGTCACCGGTCAGCCGCTCTGCCGGAAGGCTTTCGCCGGTCAGTGCGGACTCGTCGAAAGTCCCGACGTCGGACAGCAGCCTTCCGTCGACCGGGACGGTTTCAGCCGGCTTGACAAGAAGGACGTCTCCGGGCGCGACCAGGTCAACGCCGATATCCTCCACCCGGCCATCCGCCTCGCGGTGGGCGTGGCGTGGTGTACGTTCGAGGAGGGCACGGAGCTCCTTGGTGGCACGGCCCTGGGCGAAGTCCTCCAGGGCTTCACCCCCGGTCAACATGAGGACAATGACCAAGGAGGCGATGTACTCTCCCACTGCGGCTGTCGCGCCGATGGCGGTGACAGCGAGCAGGTCGATGCCCCACCTGCCGTGGAAAAGGCCCTTGACCATTGTCCCGGCGCGGTAAAGCGCCACGGAGAGGGCGTAGATGGTCGCTGTGCCCTGTGCTGCGGCGCCGTTTCCGCTGAGCAGCAGAGCCCCCACGGCGAGCATGGCCAGCACGGTACCGGCGACCAGCGGGAACCGTGCGAGCAGTGTCACTGGGCGTGCCCCCGCGGCGGGCGGTCACCCACGGTGATTCCTGCTGAGGACCACTTTCAACGCTTCGGTCTCGGTGGCCCGAGAGAAGGTGTCGTAAGCGTCCATGAATCCGTCGAGGGGGAAATGGTGGGTAGCGAACTTGTCGGCCGGCAGTTTGTGCTGGGCCACCAGCCGGAGCAGCATCGGGGTGGTGTTCGTGTTGACCAGACCCATGCTGATGTTGATATTGCGGATCCAGAGGTCCTGGAGAGGCAACTCAACCGGTTTTCCGTGGACGCCGATGTTCGCTACGCTGCCGCCGGGGCGCACCAGGCGCAGGGCCATCTCGAAGGTCTCCGGAAGCCCTACCGCTTCCATGGCGACGTCCACGCCGGCTCCGTCGGTGAGAGCCAGGACCTCGCTGGCCCATTGCGGGTTCCCTGGGTTGACGGTGTGGGTTGCCCCGAAATCGGCTGCCCGGGCCAGGCGGCTGTCATTCGGATCAATGGCGATGATCGTTGATGCTCCGCAAAGCCGCGCCGTCGCCATTGCCGCAAGGCCGATGGGCCCGGCGCCCACCACGGCGATGATGTCCCCAGGGGCCACCCGGCCGTCGAGTACGCCGATTTCAAAGGCAGTGGGAAGAATGTCTGACAGCATGACCGCCTCGTCGTCGCTGACGCCGGCCGGCAGCTTGTGCAGGGAGTTGTCCGCGTAGGGTACGCGGACGTATTCAGCCTGGGTTCCGTCGATGAGGTGACCGAAGATCCAGCCCGTGCCCACCTGCCCTTCGCTGCCCAGACAATGCGAGAAGAGTCCCTTCCGGCAGTTGATGCAGTGCCCGCAGGACTTGATGCAGGAGATGATGACACGGTCACCCGGGCTGATGCCGCTGACGGAACTACCGGTTTCGGTGACCGTACCAACAGCTTCGTGTCCAAGGATGCGGCCGGGTTGAACGGCGGGGACGTCGCCCTTGAGGATATGCAGATCCGTACCGCAGATCGTGGTTGTATCAACGCGAACAATGGCATCGCCGGGCCCGGTGATGACCGGATCCGGAACATCCTTCCAGGCTTTGACGCCTGGGCCGCCGTAGACGAGGGCTTTCATGAAATGAGGTCCGTCCTGTGTGAGGCCCCGCTACAGCCCTTAACCCGGGTGCGGGGCGGTTTGGAGAAGGGGTCAGCGGAATACCTGGGCGCGTGCGTCGTTCAAGGGGGTTCCCCAGAGGTCCGGCCGTTTGGTCTTGAACCTCCGGCCGGTGAGTGCTTCAGGCGCCAGGCGCAGGTAGTTGTCCTTGGTGCCCGGCTGCCAGGGATCAAGTCCGAGTGCGTCGACGACGGCCTTCTCCCGGCGGTCCAGGATCACGTGTGCCCGTCCACGGGCCACCACGCTCCATGCCTTTTCGCTGACGGGCTCGTAGCCGTCGATCTCCAAGGCACACGAGGTCGTCATGGTGCTCCAGAACTTGGTGCCCGCACCTGTGCGGAAGACAATGCTGTCGCCGTCCAGGACGTAGTTCACGGGAAAGACATCAGGATGCCCGTCGACGAGTACGGCCAGCCGGCCCACGTTGGTTTGGTCCAAAAGGTCCCAGCAGTCGTCCGGGGCAAGCCGCTCAACGGCGGCAGGAGGCTTTGTGTTCATGCCCTTGACGCTAACGGCGGCAGGCCGCCGTCGTTAGGGCCGTTGGTCCCGGCTTCCCCCACATGCCGGCTACTCCAATGACGCCCGGGTAGCGTCGTCCAAGGGACTCCACCAGGTCAGTGGCGGCGTGACCTTGAAGCGTCGTCCGGTCATGGCCGTCGGAACGATACGGACAAAATGGTCCTTCCGGCCGGCCTGCCAAGGGAAGAGCAACAAACCGACGGTGTCCAGCACTTCCTGCGTCAGTTTGATGCTTTCCGCTGTTCCCTTGACGACGACGCTCCACGCGACACCAGTGTCGGAATCCACGCCATCTGCTTCGATGGCCACAGGTGTTGCGCCGAGGGCCGCGTGCAGCTTGGTGCCTTCTCCTGTTCGGAAAACCAAGGTTCCGTGATCCACCTTGAAGTTGACGGGGAAAATGTCGGGATGATCGACTGCCCATACTGCCAGGCGCCCAACTGAGACACTGCGGAGAAGCTGCCAGCATTGGTTGGCGTCGAGCTTCTCCGCCTCGGGAATTGCAGGTTTGTTCATCATGCGACGACACTAGGACGGCCGACGGTTCCGTGACAGGGCACAAAGACCCCCTGCCTGATCGACTGATGGGGCGTCCGCTGATGGAAGGCCTAACGAGTCCCGGAGTAGGCTGGCACCCAAGGAGCCGGGATGCCTCGGAGAGGGTCGCCGGCCTTGGTGAAAGGCAGCGATGAACGACACTCCGGACCCACACGGCACACCACCGGGCGTACCCGGCGTACCGCTGGAGGAACTCCTCAAGGACTTCGTGGCGAGGGCCGGAGAGTTGCTCCAGGCCCAGGAAAGAACGCGAGGTCTCCTCGAAGCCGTGGTGGCGGTGGCCGAAGACCTGGGCCTGGAGTCCGTGCTGGAACGCGTGGTCGCCTCAGCCTGCGACCTGCTCCGGGCGCGCTACGGCGCTCTGGGAGTAATAGGCGAAGATGGCGGGCTCAGCCACTTCATCACAGTCGGCATCGACGAAGACCTGGCAAGCCGCATCGGCCCTCTCCCCACCGGGCATGGAGTCCTGGGGCTGCTGATCACCGATCCCCTGCCGCTGCGGCTCCACGATCTCAGCCGGCATCCGAACGCTTACGGTTTTCCAAAGCATCATCCGCCGATGAAGTCATTTCTCGGAGTGCCTGTCCGGGTCCGCGACAAGGTCTTCGGGAACCTCTATTTGACGGAGAAGGACGGCGGAGAAGACTTTACCCCCGAAGACGAGGATCTCGCCGTCGCCCTCGCCGCGGCAGCCGGGGTGGCAATAGAGAATGCCCGCCTCTACGAAGACGCCCGCAGGCGGACCTCGTGGCTCGAAGCCTGCATGGACATCACCGGCAGGATGCTCGACGACGGCCGGCCTGAAGGTGCCTCCCTTGACCTGATCGCGGAAAGGGCAATGCGCGAATCCGGAGCAGAACTGGCCTTGGTGCTGCTGCCTTCAGCGGAGCAGGCCGGGGAATACACCGTTGAAGGCCACGCCGGCAGAGATGATGGCATGGCCGATGCCGCCCCGGTTAAGGGACGTGTCCTTTCCGTGGCCTCCACTGGCATTCAAGGCCGCAACGATGGATCGTCCTCAACCGTCCAGGACCCATGGCGCCTCTTCCCCGTCGACCGGGCCGGGCAGCCGGGAACCCTGCTGGCAATGGACCTCAGCGCCCAGGGCGACCATCAGGGGATCCTGGTCCTTGGCCGATCATCCGAAAAGGGGGCTTTCTCCACAACCGACGTAGAGATGGCTTCGGTGTACGGCTCACACATCGCGTTGGCCCTCGCCCTTGACCGTATCCACCGCCTGCGTGAACAACAGGTGGTCTTTTCTGATCGGGACAGAATTGCGCGGGACCTCCACGACCTGGTCATCCAACGGCTTTTTGCCGCAGGACTCAGCATCCAAAGTTTGCGGCGCTTTGGAGCAGCACCGTCGGTCGAAGGACGCATCAACGCCATCACGGACGAGCTGGACACCAGCATCAGGGACCTCCGCAATACCATCTACTCGCTCCGGGCCACCGGAGACGATCGAGAGCTCCTGAGCACCCGCATCATGCAGACCATCCAAACAGGAGCCAAAGCGCTCACGCACGCACCGCACCTGACGTTGACAGGCGCGATCGATTCCCTTGAAGACGACGTGCTGGTCGAGCACCTCCTGGCGGTCCTGACCGAAAGCCTCAGCAATGCCGTGCGCCATTCCGGCGCGGAAACAATCACCGTCTCCGTTGCTGTGGAAGATGACGCCTTGACGATGGAGTTGGCGGACGATGGCTGCGGCTTCAGCGAAACAGGTTCCGGCAACGGACTGGACAATATGGTCCGCAGGGCGGCGGAACTAAACGGTTCATGCATCATCACCAGTACGCCGGGCAAGGGGACATCCCTGACGTGGACCGTCCCGCTGCGCTGAGCGGGACCGGTATCAGCGGCCCTTGCCGGCATTCTCCCCCGGCGCATTGGCCATGAAGACGGCCGCTTGGGTCCTGCGCTCGAATCCCAGCTTTGCCAACAACGACGACACATAATTCTTGACGGTCTTCTCCGCCAGCAGCATCTCCTCACCGATCTGACGGTTGGTCAGGCCCTGCCCCACGAATTCCAGGACCCGCCGTTCTTGTGGAGTCAGGGACGCAATCCGGGGATCAAGCTTCTTTGGTTCAGTAAGTCCGCGGATAATCCGCGCTTTGACGTCTTCATTGAACAAGGACTCACCCTTCGCTGCCCGCCGCAGCGCACCCAGAAGGTCAGTTCCCCCGATTTCCTTGAGGATGTAGCCCGCCGCGCCGGCCAGCACTGCACCCCGCAGCGCCTGCTCGTCGTCGTAACTGGTCAGGATGAGGCAGTTCAGCGCGGGGTCGACGGACCGGACGTCCCGGCATACCTCAATTCCGGTGCCGTCAGGCAGCCGCGCGTCCAGGACGGCGACATCGGGATGGAGGGCCGGTATCCTGCGCGTCGCTTCCTCCGCCGACCCGGACATACCAACGACTTCGAAACCTTCACTTTCCAACAGTTCCTGCAGCCCCCGACGAACCAGTTCGTGGTCATCGAGGATGAACACGCGGATGGGCTTCGCCGTGACGCCTGTCGGGCCGGGTTCCTCAAAACGATTCATGGTTTCCTCTCCGGCGGGGGCGGCACCGCACATGCCGATCTTTGAACACCTCCAAATTGTTGCCGACGTGTTCGTCGGGTTACAAGGGCCTAATGACCCTGCACAACCTTCGTGACTTTTGGCCCTGTTGCCGTTCGGCGATTAAACGGACGCTGGAACTACGGGAAGACCGGACGCCACCTTGCAGGAGCTTGGTGGTTCCATCAAAGAAAAAGGAGCAGTATCACCATGAAGAAATGGACGCGATGGCAGGACTGGACAGTGGTCGCCGCTGGAGCCTACGCGGCCCTCTCAGTGCTGTGGACCACGCAAACTGGATCCTCGACGGCGGTAATGGTCACCTTGGGCATTCTTCTGGTCATCGGAGGAGTCGTTAACCTGGCCGCCCCGGGAATGCCCGCCGCGGAATGGGCGCAGGCCATTATTGCTGTGGCTTTGCTGCTGGCCCCGTGGGTTGCCGGTTTTACCTCCGCTACGGCCACTGCGTGGAGTGCATGGATACCAGGGGCGGTGGCTTTGGTAGTTACCGCGCTGGCCATAAAACCAAGCACGGAGGAATACCGGCACCACCACGTCATGCCCTCGGCATAACCAATCCGGAATCTGGCGCCTGAGCACCGCTCGGCGCCAGATGTTTACCCGATTACTTTCCCCTTTTCCAGCCGGCCCGAATGAGTGGACAGGTCACCATGCAGAACAAGCACGCAGCCAGGCTTCAGTTCCTCGGCGCAACAGACTCCGTCACGGGTTCGCGGTATCTCATTGAGTTCATGGGCTCACGGGTACTGGTGGACTGTGGCCTCTTTCAAGGCTACAAGCGGCTCCGGGAACGCAACCGGCGGCCCTTCCCGGTCTCACCGTCTTCCGTTGACGCCGTTGTCCTGACCCATGCCCACTTGGACCATACCGGCTACGTCCCTGCCCTGGTCCGCGACGGTTTCCGAGGCCCCGTTTACGCCACGCACGGAACGGAGCAGCTCTGCAAACTCCTGCTGCCCGACAGCGGGCACCTGCAGGAAGAAGAAGCCCGCTACGCAGTCCGGACCGGTTCATCAGTGCACAAACCTGCCCTTCCCCTCTACACCGCGGCTGAGGCCGTCAAGTCGCTTAACAGCTTCAGGCCCGTCGACTTTGACACAGCCATCGAAGTTGCCCCCGGAGTCCGGGCCACGTTCGTCCCGGCCGGACACATCCTGGGGGCAGCCCAAATACAGCTCGAGGTGGGAGGGCGGTCAGCCCATTTCACTGGAGACCTGGGCAGGACGGATGATCCGTTCATGTACCCGCCGCGCCAACTTGGGACGGTAGACGTCCTGGTAACAGAGTCCACCTACGGCAACCGGCTCCATCCAAAGGGCAGCCCGGAGCACGAACTGGCTGATGTGGTCAACAGGGTCGTCAAACGAGGAGGCGTGATTCTGATAGCGGCGTTCGCTGTGGGCCGCGCAGAGACACTGATGCTCCAACTGTCCCGGCTTCGCCACAAGGGACTCATTCCGGATGTGCCGGTCTACCTTAACAGCCCCATGGCCATCGATGCCTCCTACATGTACCAACAGCATCCTGAGGAGCACAGGCTGCGTCCTGAAGAATTCACCAGCATGTACCAGCTGGCCAAAATGACCCGCAGCGTGGATGACTCGAAACTTCTCAACCTCCGCGGAGGCCCGATGATCATCATTTCCGCCAGCGGGATGCTCACGGGCGGCCGGATTCTCCACCACGTCGAAGCCTACGGTTCCGATCCCAGGAATGCCCTTGTCCTGAGCGGCTACCAAGCGGCTGGAACACGGGGGGCGGCCCTTGCCGCCGGTTCCCGCGAAATCAGGATCTATGGAAAGAATGTCCCGCTGCGGGCCGAGGTAGTTCAGCTCGAGGGGTTCAGTGCCCACGCCGATGCGGACGGGATCATCCAGTGGATGCGCTCCGCCCCCCAGGCACCGGCAATGACTTACATCACCCATGGGGAACCGGAAGCCTCCGACGCCTTGCGTTTACGCATCAAGCACGAACTCGGGTGGAACGCACGAGTCCCGGAATACTTGGAAGAGGTCAGTCTGGATGCCCCGGACTAGCTGCACAGCCAGGGACGTTGGGGTAATCAACGTCCAACAGCGGGACTTCCGGCCCTAACTCCCGGAGACGGGACACAGGAAACTGGACATGCAACCCCCGGACCCATCGCTCCGGGACATATCCAAGAAGAACGGGACAGCCATGAAGGAAGCAATTGTCGTTGGTGTCAACGATTCGCCCAGCAGTGACGCCGCAGTTCGGTGGGCCATGCAGAGGGCTGCGGCCCTGAAGCTGCCCGTACAACTTGTCCACGCCGTCGACGACCGCTGGGCCTATGACGCCGTCGGATATAACGAATGGATCCGGGAGTCCGGCGAGACTCTTCTCGCCGCCGCGAAAGACCACGCCAGCAAGCTGGAACCAACTGTGGAAATCTCCACCGACCTGGTCTCAGGGGGGTCGGGCTACGCTCTTGGCAAGAAGTCCAAGAAGGCCTCCATGGTAGTGGTCGGCTCCGGGCACGGTTGGGTTGGTGGTTCGCTGACGGACCGGGCCTTGCAGGTAGCCACGGTGGCCCAGTGCCCGGTAGCGGTCATCGGCGAGCATGACATGTCGAACCGGCACGGCGTCCTGGTCGGTGTTGACGGTTCGGAAGAATCCACGCAGGCGGTCGCGTTCGCCGCCGCAGAGGCGGATCGGACAGGCCAGGAGCTGACGGTGCTGCATGCCTTCCATTTACCGGAACCAGTGGTGAGCCGCGGCATGCCCCCCGGTAACTACTCCGAACTCGTTGCCGAACAAGAGCGCGTGGTCTTGTCGGAAACAGTTGCGGGTCTGGCGGATACCTATCCCGACCTCGCGATCCACCAGGTCCTCGAAACCCGCATGCGACCGGCGGAAGCACTGCTCGCATATGCGGCCACCGCGCGCCTGCTGGTTGTCGGCAGCAAGGGCCATGGCGCCTTCAAGCGACTGCTGCTCGGATCCACGGCGCATGCGGTGCTCGGCAAGATTCCCTGTCCGACCATCATTACGCGTCTTCATACAGTGAAGCACTCCGAATAGGACGGGCGGCCCTGGCGCAGTGGTCCGGCCATTGTGATCCAGGGCCTCCGCACTGTTCTTCGCCGGACATCACGTCATTCCCTGCCATCAGGCCGGCGGGTGCCTGACGACTATCACCGGACAACCGGCGTGATGGAGAACCGCATGGGCGGTTGAGCCAAAGCTGCCACTGACTGCACCTTGAGCAGAGGTGCCCACGACCACAACCTGGGCACCCCCCGCTGCCCCCACCAGCGTCCCCGCCACGGAGGTTCCCGGCAGGAGGCGGTCCCGGACCTCCAGACCCGGCCAGATGTTGCGTACTGACCGCAAGGCCGAGTCGAGCATCTCCCGCTTTTCGGTTGCACCCGCTTCGTAGAAAGCGTCTTGGTGAAATCCGTGGTGTCTGTGGACGTGCACGATTTTGAGCACTGAGTGCGCCAAAGAGGCGAAGTTCGCCGCATAGCGGAGAGTGGCCTCCCAGCCTTCGTCAGCTATGCCGACGACGACCGGCCCATGGGGTCGTTCCGAACCTCCGATGACGGCCACAGGGCAGGCTGCCGTGGAAGCCAATTCGAGGCTGACCGACCCAATCAACAATCCTGGAAATCCTTGCGCACCACGGGTGCCGACGACCAGGAGGGAAGCTGTTGCCCCCAGCTTGCGGAGGTTCTCAGCCGGCCACCCATAGACCAGGCTTGTTGCGATTTGCGCGTCTGCAAACACTTCGCGGGCGAGAGCCACCCCATCGGAAACAATTGATTCCGCTGCGTGCCTCAGACCGCTGCCTGCTATACCCGGAACCGGCCCCATGTTGTGGGTAAACACCGGCCAGAGCGAACAATGCACCACATTGAGGATGAAGCCGCTCCTGCGCGCCTGCATGGCAGCCCACCGCACAGCTTTGCCCGCCGCGTCGGAACCGTCGTACCCGACAACGATCCGTTCCTTCTCATTCATCGCCGCGTCCCTGGCACTTCATAGTGGAAGGCAGCCGCTCTCAGGCCAGGAAGACGTGCTTGCCCGTGACCTCTGCGGGCTGAATCCGGACGAAAAGGTCACGCCCTCCACCTGCCCATGGTTCAACCAGGGCCTTTCCCCAAAGTTGGGTGAGCAACGCGGGCTCGACTACCCGGGAAAACGGTCCGCTGAACAGCACGGACCATCCTTCGCTACGATCCGACCGGAAATCATCCACCTGGAACGAAACCTGAAGTCTGGCGACGGGCGTGCCGATCATGCCATCCGCAGAGGTGCGGAAGTAGATGCTGTTCTCATGGACCAGGTAATTGACCGGCAGGATCATGACCCTGCCATGGTGCACAAAACCAACCCTGCCGGTTGTCCGTGAACGCAGGAGCTCCCAGCATTCCTCTTCCCCGAGATCCTCATTGACGTGCCGGGCTCCATCTATCCGGCCTGGTTCCATGCTGGGCAGGGTCATCGCTCATCCTTTCGTGGGGTGCGCCTTGGCTCTCTTCTTTGATTGAGAGCCTATGAAGCCCCACCCGGGAGGCGTAGGGCCAAAAGGCCCCAAGCTACGGTTCGCTCTGCCCCGATGCATCCTTATCCGGGTTGTGGACCACGAGCACCGGGCAATGGGCATGGGCCACACACGCCGAGCTGACCGAACCGAGCAGCAACCCTCCGAAACCCCCATGTCCGCGGCGTCCAACCACGATCATGTCCGCTTCGCGGCTGGCCTCAATCAAACCTTGCCTGGGATGATTCCGGACAAGGCGGGAGACAACGTTGTCCGGAAGCGCGGGCCCGAACGCCTTTTCGACAGCCTTGCCAAGGATCTCTCCTGCGGCTTTCTCGAAGTCCGTTATGCCCATGGCCACGTAGCCGTCGTAAACACGCGGATACTCCCAAAATGCTGTGGCTACCACCTCGGCGCCCAGGGGCCCGGCGAGCTGTTGGGCCACGCGGAGAGCCGTGATGGATGCCTCGGAGCCGTCAACTCCAACGATGATCTTTCCCGTCGAATCCTCGCGGTCCATGACCGTCCCTTTCGCCGAACCAACCTTCCTGTCTGCTGCAAAATACCCTTGAATTGCCGACGTCGACCAGAGTCTTAGGTCACGATGCTGCGGTCTGGTTGTCCCGGGAGCCTTCCGAGCGAAGCTGCTCAATCGTCCGGCGAAGGGTGCGAATGATGTCATCGAGCTCCGACGTCAAATTTTCCATCCGGTCCAAAGCCGAGGGGTCGCCCATGAAGCGTCGCAGGTTCTGGATCCCCAGACCGGCAGCGAACAAACGCTGGATCACCAAATCGTGCAGGTCGCGGGCGATCCGTTCCCGGTCAGTCAGCAGCAACGACTGTTCCCGAAGCGCACTCACGCGTGCCAGATCCAAGGCAAGCCCGACCCTGCTGCCAAAAAGCTCACTTGATTCAATATCCGTACGCGTGAACAGCCGCCCTCCGGCGGGACGGGCCAGCAGCAGGACCCCGTTCTCGGTTCCCCTGTGCCCGAGCGCGAAAATCAACACCGGTCCCAGCTTGTCCGACACTTCGTTCCCGAACACCTCAACAGGGTCCCGCACGATGTCGGATTCCCCTGTGGCCAGTACCGAGGCCACGGCATCTGTCACCGGAAGTTCTTCCCCCGGGTAGACGCCTTGCACCCCGACTGCGGACCGGCAACGCAATACTCTGCCGCCCGCAGGCACCGCGACCACGCCCAATGCTGAGTCGGAGGCCCGCAGCGCCGCTTCCGCTACACGATCCAGATTGCCGCGGTCTTCGTCGAACTGGCTGGCAATCAAGCGGCTGCCCAAGTCAATTCCAGCTTCCAGCCATCGTTGCCGGCAGCGGCTCTCATCGAACAGGCGGGCGTTTTGGATAGCTACGCCGGCCGCCGCTGCCAAGGCGATCGCCAACTCCTGATCTGCGGCCGAGAAATCCTGCCCGTTGCTTTTTTCCGTCAGGTACAAGTTGCCGAAAACGACATCACGCACCCGGATGGGCACGCCGAGGAAGGTCTTCATGGGTGGGTGGTTCTCTGGAAAGCCCACAGCCATGGGATGCCGACGCAAATCATGGAGCCGAAGGGGCTCCGGCTCCCGGATAAGGTGACCCAGTACGCCGTGCCCCGTGGGAAGTTCACCGATGGACCTGATGCCGTCGTCGTCGATGCCTACCGTAATGAAATGGCTCAAGCGCTGGTCTTCGCCGATGACGCCCAAGGCACCATACCGTGCATCCACCAGGACGCACGCAGACTTGACCACCCGGTCCAGGACAGCCTCCAGGCTGAGGTCCTCGGCAATCGACACGACTGCTGCCAGCAAATCGTTCATTTGCTCCTGGGCGTGCAACAACTCGTCGGCACGCTCTACGAATTGCCGGAGGAGAGTATCCAGGCGTCCATCGGCCGGAGGTTTCCAGTGGTGCTTGTCGCTCGTCATAGCCGGACTCCCTTGCAACGATCCGCCAGTGTCCTGTGGTTGAGTCTAGGGGAACTGGCCGAAGTGGGCAGGTAACCTTCGGCTTTGTTCGGTGCCTGTCTTGCGTGCCAACCTGGCGACGTTCCCTGTCTGTGTCATGGCAAAGACAGATCCCAAGGAGTGGGCACTCCAACAGAAGGCTCACATGCTGATTGCATGCCTTGCTCCCGCACTGGCGGACACGGCTGAGCCGGGCCTTCCAGCTCCCGGCCCGCTGTGACTTTTGGCCCTGTTTGAAGGACCATCGGCCGCCCATGCTGGGACTGGAGGACAGGAGGCAAACCATGGAACTTTCCAACTTCGAGAAACTTGAATTGGACAAGATCGCCAAGGGACTCGAGGAAGAGGATCCCAAGCTGGCTGCGCTCATGAGCTTGGAGGACTTGGGACGAATCCGCTGGACGCAGGCCGTGCGTGGAGTCCTCGTCGGACTGGCCGGACTCGGCTTGTTGCTCACCGGCGTCGCCCTCAGTGAACCGGTACTGGGAATAACAGGCTTCATGGTGATGGGCGGTGGCACCTTCTGGGCAACCCTCTTCATGGATGCCCGTCCCGGCCGCAGGAAGACAACTGCCTCCAAGCAACGTCAGGGAAAAGATAAGGAAACACCATGAAAGCACTGATTGTTTACGATTCCGCTTACGGAAATACCAAGGCAATCGCGGAAGCGGTGGCTTCGGGTCTTGGCACCGCCAACGCCAGCACAGTACCAGTTGCCCGGTTCTGGCGTGCTGATGTCTCGGTAGGAGACCTGCTGGTAGTAGGAAGCCCTATTAATGGCTGGCGCCCCACTCCAAAGACCATGGAAACACTGACCGCCGTCGAGTCCGAGGGACTCACGGGGGTGTTGGCTGCTGCTTTCGACACCCGGGTCAAGCTGTTCATCCACGGTGACGCTGCCGGGAAGATTTCGAGGCACTTGAAAAAGGCGGGAGCCACTCCCGTCAGCAAGCCCATGCCTTTCTATGTCGGAGGCACTGAGGGACCCCTCCTTCCCGGCGAAACCGATCGCGCGAAAACCTGGGGCGCGCAGCTGCTGTCCCTGATGAAGTCCCAGGCCGCGAAGAGGAGCCAGTGATGGCCGGGCGTTTGGATCCCAGCAAGGTGATCGTAGGGGTCGACGGGTCTCCCGCTTCAGTTGAAGCCCTGCGTCAGGGCCAACATCTGGCCATGGCCCTCAATGCGCCTTTGGAAGCCTGGGCCTGTTGGGAATTGCCCGTTGGCTACGAGGCCTACCTGGCAATGGGGATCGACGGTTTTGCCCACGACGCCGAGCAGAACATGGAGGAGGCCCTCGCGAAGGCCTTCGGGGCGGACCTGCCGAAGAATGTGAGCAGGCGTCTCGTTCAGGGATCCGCACGCGCCGCTTTGGTGGAGGGAAGCAAGCATGCAGCGCTCGTCGTCGTCGGCCGCCGCGGACACGGGGGCTTTGGCGGACTCCTTTTGGGCTCAGTGAGTTCGGCCGTCGTCGCCCATGCGCATTGCCCGGTAGTCGTGGTTCATACACACGAAACCACCCCCTGAGATGGAACCGGACCAGGCGACGCGGCTCACGGCAGCCGGCACGACCTGCCGGCGTTGGCGGCAACGGCAGCGGGACTTTGGGCCCTGTCGAGGCGGATCGCACCGCCATAGGATCGCGGCATGACAGACAACAATATAGTGCCTGAGGCAGAAGTCCTCGGAGCCGACGATTGCTGGAGGCTTCTGGGCGAAACACACGTTGGCCGTCTCTCGGTCATCGTGGACGGACACCCGGACATCTTTCCGGTGAACTTTGCGGTAGACAACCAGACGATTGTCTTTCGAACCGGGATGGGGACCAAACAGCAGGCCATGGAAGCCGACTCCGTGGTGGCGCTGGAATCGGATTCGGTGAGCGGGGAGTTCGGCATCGCCTGGAGCGTTGTGGTGAAAGGTGCCGCCGAAGCAGCCGGGCCGGGCAGCCCCACCATGGACGAATTGCGGCGGGCCCTCTTCCCTTGGCAAGGAATTGGCCAGGACTTCCTCTATCGGATAGTTCCCCGGTCCATCACCGGCAGGCGCTTTGATCTTTCAGCACCGATGTCCCTGCAAACCCCGCTCGACGACGCCACGCGGGCAGGCTTGGAATAAGTCCCGGCCGTCCGCTGTGCCCCTTCCTCTCAAGAAGCAGGCGACGTCCGGGCCGGTTCTTCCTTTGACGCGGCTTCCCCTGCGCACAAGCGTTCGGTGCACTGCAGTTAGCCCGCGCGTCGGTTGGTCCGGTTGTCTTTATTGGCTCTCCATGCGACTCTGAGGGGAGGCATGGATGGTGCCTGGGGTGCATGGCTCCGAACGTTCGCTCAGGGCCGTTGCCCGCGCTGCTGCCGAGTCAGACGAGGAAGGGCAAGAGCTCACAGTGAATATCGGGTGACCGCCGGGTCCCGCTCTTCACTGCCGGTGGAGGTCGCCACGGCTGAGGCTCCCGGTCTGTTCATGCACATTTTTGCTAGATAGACTTGCATCTTCAGATTAGAAGTAACTGAGGTGCGTGATGAACGGCTTCGACCAGCAGGCGCTGACGAGGGCAGCCATTGATCTGCTCGCCCTCAGTCCCGACGACGTTTGGGTCGCACAACTCGCCAACGGGGGCAATGCGAGCAGGGGGGAGATCGCCGCATATTGCGCTGCAGAGGCCGCGCTCAGCGGTGACGCCAGGGACGCAGTGTCTCAGGCCGTCAACGAACTGATCATGGATTTCGACCTGCCCCTGCGGGTTCCTTATAGCTTCGACCCGGAAACGGGAAGCGTCGAACCCCGGGAGTAGTTGCAGGCAGCCGGCTGTGGATGTGCCTTTTGTAGCGTCCGGACATCTGATGATCTGCCAGCACATGTGGGGCCTTCTGATCAACCAAGGATCTGCGCACCGGTAGTTCCTGCACCCGGTACTTGGAGGCTGAGGTACTAGGGCGCCGGTGGTGGTTTGGTGGCCCGCTTGTGGCGCAGTTCGATGTTGAGGGTTTCCTTTTCCACGAAGTCCAGGGCACTTCGCACCGCACCCATGGTCACCACGGAATCGCCCAAAGGGGACACTACCAGCGACGGGACCGTAGCGGGAATTCGCGGGGAGCCGCACTGAAATTGGTTCGAGCAGGGCGCCGGCCGACCTGGCAACTGCACCACCTATCACCATAAGTTCGGGGTTGTGGATGGCGGCGACCGCTCCTTACGTCCCTCGCCATCCGGTCGGCCAGCCGTTCAAGAATCCACCGTGCCCCGGCGTCGCGTTGGAGCGCGGCGGCGAAGACGTGTTCAGCCTCGACAGCTCCGGGACCAAAGCGCTCGCTGGCCAGAATAACGACGACGACATCCACCCCGACTGCCGAACCTTGCCAGCGCTCGCCCAAGGCCGCAAGGTTTCCGTCGTTGGCCAACAAAGTCGTTGGCCAACAAAACGGTCCCCCCGTGGAGTTCCTTAAGGGCCCGATATCAGACCGACGTCAAAAAGGGCCCAAAAAGGTTGAGCCACCAGAACATCACCGTTCCGGTCTACCGGAGCCGCGATTCCTGCGGAGTGGACACGGAGGGCTCTGCGCTTATTGGCTCTTGACCTCCCTCCCGCTCAGGTCACATACTGCTTCAGGCACTAAATTTTGATCCCAAATAAACTTCGGAGACACAAAATGAATGCAAGCCCCGACCACTCAGGCAGCCACGCCATCGATGCCACGACAGATCGCTGGACCTCACTCTGGGAGCCGGCCGCCCGCCGCTACCAGCCTCTCGTCGACCAGACGACGCCGACTGTACCTCCTGCGGCCTCCCCGCTACCCGGCGCGGCAGCCCAGGCTTAGTCCGGACGCAACATTCCGGGCCACCCGGCGTCGTACGACCTTGGCTGCGACGGTGGGCTGCTTGTCCTCGCCGAGCCTCGCCCTCAGTGCGCCAGCTCTACCTTTTGGTTCGCCTACAAACGCTTCCCGTCGAAGCCATTTGCTATTGCTTGATGATCCCCCTCCGCCTCTCTTGATGGATCGCCGTCATCGTGATGCGGCCGCCCAAGTCCCGCGGCGACGCCGGCAGGTGTCGGGATTCCCGGCCTGCAGCCGCCCATCCACGCTTGTGGCCGAAACGCCTTTTTGGGGTCGCCGCCCCACCATCCATCACGGCGAACACCTGTGGACGCGTCGTTCTTCGCGCGCTTGCCCTTCTTCACTATTAATGATTCAGTAATACCATGTCCAGAATTCAGGCCCAACAGGACGCCCAGATGCTTCGGGCCGTCCTGCCCCTACTGACCCTCACTTTGATCGGCGAGAACGAATCTTATGGCTATCAACTTGTCGAACGGCTGGCCGGCCTGGGGCTGGACGTATCAACCGGATTGGTCTACCCCGTACTTAGCAGACTTGAGCGCGATGGCCTGGTCAGCACGAGAAAAGTCACGTCCAGCAACGGGCCGCCCCGCAAGTACTTTGCACTCACTGCGGCCGGCACAAAAGCCAGGTCGGACGCGAAAGAGCAGTGGCTCCTGGTAGCCGCGGCGGTCCACCAAGCAACCGAGAAGGAGCACCTCCAGCCATGACCAGCAGCACCCTGCAGACAGAGGATCCCCGCCCATCGTTTCCTGCCCGCCTACGTACGGAGACGTATCTTGCCCGTGTCGACTGGCACCTTGAGGCCGTCATGAACGGCAAGCACCGCAGGTCGACAATCAGGGAACTACGGCAAGCAATACTCTCCGATCCCCGCGGCATCGACGTAAGCCTCGATGACCTCGGATCGCCCAAGTCGCTAGCCCGGCAATATGGCGACGATGAAGACCTCCAACCTCTATGGTCAATCGGCGTCATCTCAGCAGGGTCGATGTTGTTCGCTTACTGGGTCCTCTTCCTGACCTTTGCTTTTGGCATGCTGGCAGCGACGGACTCAAGCACACCCATGAAGGCGCACGCGGAGTTCCTGTTCGTCGATGTCACCACCTTCTCTACAGCCGAGGCGGTTGGCATTGAATGGACCAGCGGTTGGGCATGGCTGATCGTACCGGCGATCATCGGCGTCGTTTCTTTCTTGCTGGGCGCGCGCTGCTGGCGTCTTTTCGGCCGTTCGGGAAGACGTACGCCCTAGCGCCGCCACTGCGAGGTTCAGGACAACGGCGCCCGCACTGTCCGGCTTCCACGACGAGCCCGACATTGGTCACTGGTCCCGGCCCCTCACCAGTGAAGCCAGGACTAACCGCCCCCCTGGAAGCGCGATACCCCTTGGCGGCACTGGTCCAGCCAGTCGACGTCCAGCCGAAGGCGGAACCGGAGCCTACAGCGGACGACCCCTCCACGATTCCTCGTCGACGCGTCTGACTTGCCCAGCCGGAAACCACTCCACATGATAAACGCGCCGGTCATCCACCCACTCAACAAGCCCAAAGGTCCTCGTATATTTGATCGCCCGGCCATAGATCTCCCCCACCCGGACCAGCGGCTGACTGCCAGGCTCCAACTCGATGATCTTCCCGTCATCAGGCCTGGGGTGGCTGTTATCGGCATCTATCTGCGCCAACATCCGGGCAAAGGCGGCGGAGTCTTGCTTCGGTCTCATGACAACAAGACTAGAACATATATTCGAATCAGGAATCCCTTCCCCGTACCGCACGACATCGGCGTGGTTGGGTTCGACAATTGGGAACTCTTCAGCACCACGCCCCAACCCCCGCTGACAACAGTGGACATGAACCTCGAGGACATGGGCCGCGCCGTGGCGGAGGAACTCCAGGAGGCCATCTCGGACAAGCCCCGGCCAAGTCGCCGTCATCCGTGCTCCACCGTCCGAAGCTGTCCCGCAAAACGGCAGTTACCCGCGGAATATATTCTGAGCACACTCAGTAATGAGTACAGTCACCCGGGATCCCAAGGCGGCACTTGCCAAACCTCTCCCGGAACCGTCCAGCCAGCTGGCCACGACGGTAATCACAACAGAAAGTTCGTGAAAATGTACTCACTCAATGGAGCAGTTGTCCTCGTCACCGGCGCGAACGGCGGGATCGGGACCCACTTCGTCCACACCGCCCTGGCGCGGGGCGCCAGCAAGGTCTACGCCACCGCGCGAACCCCTCGCACCTGGGACGACAACCGAATCGTTCCGCTGACTTTGGACATCACGGACCCGTCGTCCATACAGGCCGCTGTCGAGGCTGCGCCCGATGCAACCGTTCTGATCAACAACGCTGGAGCATCCGTGGCCACCTCGGGCATTCTCAACCACACTGATGCGGAGATCCGAGCCAATGTGGAGACGAACTTCCTGGGCCCGCTCTTCCTCGCCCGCGCGTTCGCACCGATCCTGTCGGCCAAGGACAATGCTGCGATCGTCGATATCCACTCCGCCATGAGCTGGTACGCCGTCGGTGGCATTTACAGCGCAACCAAGGCCGCCCTGTGGTCGGCCACGAATTCGCTGCGCCTGGAGCTCGCGCCCGAGGGCGTCCATGTGGTGGGCGTCCATGTGGGGTATGTGGACACGGCGATGGCCGCACACACCACCGACCCCAAGATGGACCCGGCCGAACTGGTCAACACGGTGCTGGACGCCGTGGAGGCCGGTGAATACGAGGTACTCGCCGACGAGACATCAGTCCAACTCAAGGCCGGGCTCAGCGCCCCAATAGAGGCGCTCTACCCCCAGCTCTCCCCCAGCAAGTCCCGGTAACAACAGCCGCGCCGTGGTGATGGATCAGCCCCATCGCCACGGCGCTTTCTCCATTCACGCTTGACTAGAAAACTGAGTCCACTCATAATTGAGTTAAATCACTTAGTAAAGGAGTACCGCGACATGCGCGCATTTGTTGTCACCAAATACAAGGAACCCCTCCAGGAAGCCGACGTCGCCGAACCTGTCATAGGCGACCGTGACGTGCTGGTGCAGGTCCACGCTGCCGGGCTGAACCAGCTGGACGAAAAGATCCGATTGGGCGAGTTCAAGCAGATCCTTCCCTACAAACTCCAGCTGATCCTCGGCAACGACGTTGCAGGCACAGTGCTTCGCGTGGGACAAAGCGTGAAGGGATTCAAGCCCGGCGACGAGGTTTACGCCCGCCCCCACCAAGACCGCATCGGCACCTTCGCCGAACGGATAGCAATCGCGGAGGAAGACCTCGCGCTCAAGCCCGTAGCGACCACCATGGAGGAAGCCGGCTCGCTGCCACTTGTAGCGCTGACGGCATGGCAGGCCCTCGTAGAACAGGGCAATGTGCAACCAGGGCAGAAAGTTCTTATCCATGCCGGCGCTGGCGGGGTGGGATCCACCGCCATCCAGCTCGCCAAACATCTCGGTGCGACCGTTGCTACCACCGCCAGCAGCTCCAACGCCGGATTCGTCCGCGACCTCGGCGCCGACGTCGTCATCGACTACCGCAACCAGGACTTCGAAAAGCTTCTGAGCGGATACGATCTGGTGCTCGACAGCCTCGGAGGCGAAAACCTCCAGAAATCACTGCGCATCCTCAAACCAGGCGGGAAGGCGATAGGGATCGCCGGCCCGCCCGATCCGGCCTTCGCCCGCAGGGCAGGCCTCAACCCCGTGCTGCTCCTTGCGACCACTGCACTCAGCAGCAAGATCCGCCGGAAAGCAAGGAAGCTCGGCGTCAGCTATGAATTCCTCTTCATGCGGGCCAGCGGCGATCAACTTCGCCGAATCAGTGCCCTGGTGGACGACGGCGCACTGCGCCCCATCGTAGGGAGAGTCTTCACCTTCGGCCAAGCTCCGGAGGCACTGCAATCCCTGGCCGCAGGTGGCTTCCGAGGCAAAGCAGTCCTCAGCGTCACCGCCTGATCCACCGCTGCTATCCGCCCAGGAATTAATCCAATAACCCAGGAGAACCATCATCATGGACTACACCGACGCACCCAACGAGCCGGTCATCACCTCATATGCGGAGGCACCGGCCAGAACCATCACCGCCGGCGGCATCAGCTTCGCCTACCGCGAGCTTGGGCCCAGGGGCGGGATCCCCGTCATCTTCTTCGTGCATCTCGCCGCTACGTTGGACAACTGGGATCCCAGGATCATTGACCCCATTGCCAGGAACCGCCACGTCATCACCTTCGACCAGCCCGGAGTCGGCGCGTCCACAGGACACGTTCCCACCAGCATCGAAGCAATGGCCGACGACGCCTACACCTTCATCAAGGCCCTGGGCTTCACAACCATTGATGTCTTCTCCTTCTCTTTGGGCGGCATGATCGCCCAGGACCTCGTCTCAAAACACCCCAGCCTTGTCCGCAAACTGGTCCTGACCGGAACCGGTCCCCGCGGTGTGAAGAACATCGACAAGGTGGTCCGTACCACCTACTGGGACATCCTGCGCGCGACCGTCACCCGTTCAGACCCCAAGGAATTCCTCTTCTTCAACCGCAACGTCGCCGGCAAGACCGCTGCGAAAGCCTTCATTAACCGCCTGCAGGAGCGGACCGGGAACCGTGACCAACCAATCACCACCCGCGCGTTCCAAACACAGCTCAAAGCAATCCGGAAGTACGGCCGCTCGGCCCCGTCGGACCTGTCCTTGCTAACACAGCCCACGCTGATCGCCAACGGCGACAACGATCGAATGGTGCCTTCCAGGCTCTCCGAGGACCTTCACCGCCGCATCAAAGGTTCCCAACTGATCATCTACCCAGACTCCGGCCACGGCGGTATCTTCCAGAACCACGCCACGTTCGCACCCGCCGTCGTCGAATTCCTCACCCCCTGACCAGTACGCCGGCCAAGGCACCTGGCCCGCACTTCGATACACTCATTAGTGAGTCGAGTCATTTTGATTTCGGAGGAGCCCCTTGCCTGTCACATCCAAGCCTCTCGGACGGCGCGAGCGGAACAAGCAGGAGAAGCTGGACCGGATCACCGCCGCAGCCTCTGAACTCTTCGCCCAATATGGGGTGGAGGAGGTCACCACCCAGCAGATCGCCGACAAAGCGGACATCGGCACCGGAACCCTGTTCCTCTACGCCAAAACCAAAGGCGAACTGCTCCTCCTCGTTCAGAACGCCAACTACGCCGCAGCCCTCGAACGCGGCCGGGCCGCAGCGGAAGAAACTCCCGGCGCCCTGGATGCGGTGATGTCCATCGTGAAGCCGATCGTGGAGTGCAACCGAACCCAGGTCGACAACGGACGCTTCTACCTGCGCGAAATGGTATTCGGAGACCCCACAGAGCCACACCACAGCGCAGCCCTGGCGATCGTTGGGGAAACCGAGGAAGCCATCGCCACCGTATTCACCCGGGATGGACTGGCTGATGCCCAGGACGCCGCGACGACAGCACGGGTTGTGTCTGCGGTCATGTTCATGACCATGGCAGCAAGTGACAACACCGGCATTGACATCGAGGCCCTGGTGCAGGAAATCAGGACCCAGATTCGGCTGTTGATACCACGCTGAAACGGGCCGGGTCCCCTGCCCGGGTGCGTTACACGTCGATTGCAGACGTATGGACCGGCTTGCCGGGCTAAAGTCACAGACGGGGCGCCACGTCGCTTGTACATTCTGTTCAGACGCGGTGGGGGAAGGATTCCACCTTGGCCGGGTCGCACTCTACGACGTCGCCCAGCGCCTCATCGATCAGCTGCAGCGTTTCCTTCCCCAGGACGAGGCCAGCCGCCTTGACCGTGTCCTCCAGTTGTTCCGGCCGGCTGGCGCCGACGATGGCCGCCGACACGTTGGGATGAGCCAGGACCCAGGCGACTGCCATCGTGGCCAACGGCACGCCAAGGGTGTGGGCGATCGGCTTGAGTTTCTCTACACGCTCCAGTACCTCAGGGCTCACGAACCTGTGCCCGGCCTTTAGTTCTCCCGCCGGCGTGCTGAAACGACTTCCCACCGGAACAGTGGACGTGCCGTACTTGCCGCTGAGCACGCCTTGTGCGAGCGGCGACCAGCACACCTGGGTGATCCCGAGCTCTTCGCATGCGGGCACGACGTCGGTCTCTATGACGCGCCAAAGCATGTTGTACTGCGGCTGACTGGAAACCAATTGGATGCCAAGCCCCGCTGCCACAGCGGCGCCGGCGCGAATCTCCTCAACCGTCCACTCCGAGACCCCGATGTAGTGGGCCTTGCCGGCATGGACGATGTCCGCGAAGGCGCCCATGGTCTCCTCCAGCGGGGTTTCGTAGTCGTAGCGGTGCGCCTGGTAGACGTCCACGTAGTCAGTCTGAAGACGGCGCAACGATCCGTTGATGGATTCCATAACGTGCTTGCGGGACAGGCCCCGGTCGTTCTTACCGGTGCCAGTTGGGAAGTACACCTTCGTCATGACTTCGACCCCCTCGCGCCGTGAGCCTTTGAGGGCCACCCCGAGCATGGTTTCCGCCTCAGTCCCCGCATAGGCGTCTGCGGTGTCGAATGTCGTGACGCCAAGGTCCAGGGCCTTGCGCACGCATGCCGTCGCGACATCCTGGTCCACGGTCTCCCCGTGGGTGGCCCAATTGCCCAAAGCGATCGCGCTGACGTACATTCCGCTGTTTCCGAGTTTCCTGTAATGCATGAGCATTCCTTTCCGGGTATATGGCGCGCTACGGCGTGACCTTGAGTTCCCGGATGGTCAGTTCCCGGAACGTGGCCGCACCTTCGTGGGCGTAGAGGCGGATGCCGTCATCGCCGTCGAGCGGGAAGACCCGGTGCGAATGGACCACGCGCCCGTCGCCGACGAACATCTCGACACTTGTCCGATCCACCAGGATGCGTAGCGTGAGACTTCCGGCGGCGGGGTCCACCGGGGTTTGGGATTCCCCGGCCGTGGGGTTGACGGTGGGACGGCGGTTGACGTAGGCGAAGGGCCCGCGCAGGTAGGCGCCTGCTGCAACGTGTCTGCCTCCTCCTGGTGCGCGGCATAGCTCGAAACCGAGATTGGCCGGTGGCGCAGCCGGATCCCACACCACCTCGCAGCTCAGATCGTACGCGTTCGAGCGGACCTTCAAGTCGTATGTACCGGCAACTGCCACATCACCCAGCCGATGTGTGCGCTTCACGTGGTTACCCAGCGCGGTCGTGGGGGTGGAGGAAAGGTAGTAGGCGCCATTTCCACGCTTGAGCCGGACGTCACGCACGATCATGTCGTCGCCGTTGTAACCGTCAGCGGCAAGGGTGGGCGTGTTGTGGGGGTAGTCCCAGAAATTAGCCCATCCGATCGCCCGCCGCAGGGTTGGGTCCTCCGCACCCGATTCTGTGTGATGCGGGTAGGTCACAGCGCCATAGAAATCGAAACCGTAATCGAGCCATTCCGGCTCGGCATGGTCGGGTGTAAAGGAACTGCCGTCGAAAGCGCCGGTCCAATACGCATACGTCGCGGGCAATCCGCGGCCCTTGCCGTTCGCGCTGGTGCCCAGGACCCAATGGGAGGTGCCGTCGTCGGCTGTCATCCGAAAGAGGTCAGGGCACTCAAGAAGCCCAAGGTCAGTGCGGACAAACTCCCCAACAGGCTTCCAGGACCGCAGGTCCGGGGAGGCGTAGAAGCCGAGCTTCTGCCCCTCGGCGTTGGCCATGAACCACCGCCCACGGTCCGCGTCCCGGATCACCTTGGGATCACGGAAATCGTGCACGCCGGGGTTGGGCAGCACCGGAGCCGCGCTACCGGGCTTGAACGAACGCCCCCTGTCAGTCGAGTACCAAAGGTACTGCGCCTGGCGACCTTCCGGTGCCTGAGTGACGAGTGCTATGACCGCCCCCGCACCGTATCCCGCAGTATTTCGCTCATCCACCACCAGGCATCCGGACCAACAGTCACCGTTGCCGTTGCTGAACTTCGGGATCGCGACACCCCGGTCCCGGAACGCTACATGATCGGTTGTAGTGGCCCGGCGCCAGGACGTGCCGCCCCCGCCGGTGATGTAGTCGGCGTTGTACAGGTAGTAGTAGTGGTACTCCCCGTCCAGGTAGATGGGTCGTTGGGGATCGTTCTTCCAGTTGTCGCTGACGCTGAAGTGATAGTCGGGGCGCATCCGGGTTGGTCCTTTCGAGGGGCTGCCTGCCGCCGACGCGGGGCCGGACAGCGCCAGGGATCCGCCCAAAGCAACCGCACCGGCGCCTGTCAGTAGTCCGCGGCGGGAGAATGATGATGAATTCTTCATGGGTTTCACTTCCGTTCCGGCAGGAGGCTGCGGGTTTCTTCGAACACCCCGGCCATGGTCCAAGCATCAAAGGAGAGGAGCCGCACCGTACCTTCGGTGGCGGCCAGTGTTACGCGCCCGCCGCCTTGGGTCGGGTAGACGCGGGCAGTCAGCGGCTTGCCGTTGGCGAAAATTTCGACGGCGGACCGGTCCACCAGAATGCGTAGGCGAACCCATCCGTCCGTCATGGGAAGGGGGCCGGACTTCTCCTCCACATCAACGGCCGGGTCCAGGCTGCTGCGCGTGCGGTCCAGATGCAGCATGCCGGTGGCGCCTCCGTCGGCCGAGCGGCCCAGAATGACCACCGTCTCTTCAGCGCCGTCCACGGATCCAAGCAGTCCGAGTCGCAGCTCCGCACCTGCGGAGAGCTGCAACTCCACCTCAAGGTCGAGTTGGTTGCCGGAAACACCGGTATCCATGGCCGTTCCGGCCACCAGTACTTGGGCAGGCACATGGGAGTGATTCCTGCGCAGCTTCCCGATTTCGGGCACTGGCGCGAACTCCAGGGTTCCGTCGTTGCCCAACGTGGCGACCCGCGGCAGGCTCATGACCCCCGACCACCCGGCTTCCACCATGGCTGCGTCGCTTCGCCCCTCCTGCATCCAGCCGAACATGACCCGCCGGCCGGATTCATCCTGGAAAGACTGGGGCGCGTAGAAGAAGCGGCCGCCGAAATCCAGCCGGTGCAGCGACTTGGGGTCGAAGGTGTCGCCGGCGTAACGACCCGTCCAGTACAGCGGGTGGCGGGTTTCGCCGTCGTTCCACGCGGAAAAGACCAACACATCCGTCGAGTCACCGGCATGTGGAGATCCCAACGATCCTTGTCCTGCACGGAAAAGATCAACACATTCCCACATGGTCCCTGTCCAGTCAGGGCCTTCAGGATCACGTTGAGAGGCATCCCCGATGAACAGTGGCCCGAGATAATCCCAGGTGCGCAGGTCCGAGGACTCGTAAAGAAACGCCGTGCCGCCGACGTCCCGGATCCCCGAACCGACCAGCTGCCGCCAAACGCTTCCCTCCCGCCATACGCAATGATCGCGGAAGGCAGTTATGTCCACACCGGCCGGCGGTGCGCCAATGACCGGGTTTCGGGGGTCCTTGGTCCAGTCCTGCAAGTCCGGAGTTCCTGCGGCGACGCAGGGCAACTCCTTGCCGCCGGACCGCCCGGAGTACACCAAAGTGGGCGTGCCGCCGTCGTTCACCAACACCCCTGACCAGCAGCCCTCGGCGTCCGGTCCCGCGGACGGTTCCAAAGCTACGGGTTGGTCACTCCAGGAGACCAGATCGGTGCTGGTGGCGTGGCCCCACTGGATGCGGTGGTGGAAGGCACCCTCCGGGTTGTACTGATAGAAGAGATGGTAAGTGCCGTTCCATTGGCTGACACCGTTGGGATCGTTGAGCCAACCGGCCGGCGAGACGAAGTGGAAACGCGGCCTTAGTGGATCTGCCTCGGCACGGGCCACTAATTCATCCTGCGGAACCGTGGCGAGCGGATGGGTCACTTCAGTCATGCGGAAGCCTCATCTTGAGCGGTCGACGCCGGGTGGCCGGGTTGGATTGGTTCACTCGCCAGGGCGTGGCCGCCGGCAGCGGCCCATGGACGGTACAGGTGGCAGCGCACCCAGTGACGGTTTTCGGGGTCCCCCACCCGATGGCGGACTGGTTCCTCGGCCGAGCAGGCCTGGTCCGGGTCGCCGTCGAACATGCAGTGCGTCGAGGCCATGACCGCCTGCCTCAGTTCGGCCCGGCGGACGGGATCGTACGAGCCCGCCCGGGCCGGATCCGGCACGGCCGAGACCAGCAGTTGGGTGTAGGGGTGCGCAGGGTTGGCCAACAGATCCAGGGACTCGCCCTCTTCAACGAGCTCTCCGGCGAACATGACCGCCGTCCGGTCCGCCAGGTAGCGGGCGGAGGCGAGGTCGTGGGTGATGTACAGCATGGAGATGCCTTGCTCGTCGCGGAGCTTACGCATCAGGTTCAGCACGCCGATCCGGACGGAGACGTCCAGCATGGACGTCGGCTCGTCGGCCAGGATGACCTGCGGTTCAACGGCCAGGGCCCGGGCGATCGCAACGCGTTGGCGCTGACCTCCCGAGAGCTCGTGCGGGTACGAGTTCAGCATGTCAGCTTCCAAGCCGACGGTGGTCATAAGTTCTTCCAGGCGGTGCCGGGTCTGCTCCTCGGAACCGCCCTTGCCGTGGATCGCCAGGGAACGCCGCAGGAAATGCTCGATCCTGTGGGCCGGGTTCAAGGAGCCAAAGGGGTCCTGGAACACCATCTGCAATTGGGACCGGAAGGCCCGGGACGCTTGGAACCGATCCCGTTTGAGGACATCGACGCCGTCAATGAGGATCTCCCCCGAACTCGGCTTCTCGAGCCGCGCCACACAGCGGGCCAGGGTGCTTTTGCCGGAACCGGACTCTCCCACGAGGGCTACGATTTCGCCCTTGCCGATGGTCAGATCGATGTCGTGCAGGGCGCGGACGGAGTCGCGGGAGAACAAGCCGCCAATCGGGAACGACTTTCCCAGTCCACGGATTTCAAGGGCAGGGGTACTGGTTTTGGACGCGGCCGAGGGGGTCATCAGGGAGTGGCTCATCGTGCAGCTCCTTCGAAGTCAGTCGAATCAATCACCGAAGCGTCGGCACCAAACGGGGCCACAAAATGGCCGGGTGCTGCCTCGGTGAGGTCCGGGATGTTCCGGAACTTCACGCCGTCGGGCAGTCCCGTCAACGGAACGCGGGGACCGGTAAGGGGCGGAAACGCGCCCATCAGTGCCTGGGTGTAGGGGTGACGGGGATCGGCATATACGTCCTGGGCTTTCGCGGTTTCCACGATCCGGCCGCCGTACATGACGGCCATGCGGTGCGAGAGTTCCACCATGAGGGACATATCGTGCGTGATGAAAAGGACGGAGAAGCCGAGCTCGCGTTGAAGTTCCTTGATTTGGGCCATGATTTCCTGTTGCACCACCACGTCCAGTGCTGTGGTGGGTTCGTCCAGGATCAGCAGTGACGGCTTGAGCGCCACGGCCATGGCAATGACGGCACGCTGACGCATTCCGCCGGAGAGCTGGTGCGGGTAGGACTTCAGCCGGGCGGGATCGATCCTGACAAGCTCCAGCAGTTCACCGGCACGTCGCAACGATTCCTTCCGGGAGTAACCGGCGTGGGTGGTGAAGATGTCCACGATCTGGTCGCCGATGGTCATCACCGGATTGAGCGAATTCATGGCCGACTGGAACACCATCGCCACGTCCTGCCACCGGAAGCGCCGCAGCTCCTCGGCACTCATGGCCAGGACGTCCTTGCCGCCGAAGGAAATGCTGCCGCCGGCGATCTTTGCGGGATCCTTCAGGAGCCTCATGATCGAGTTGGCAATGGTGGACTTGCCGCAGCCGGACTCCCCCGCCAGACCGAACACCTCGCCGGTGCCGATGCTGAAGGAAACGCGGTCGACGGCGGTGGTGGAGCGGGTATCTCCGATGTACTTGACGGTGAGGTTCTTGACGTCGAGGACGGGTTCGTGGGAGCCGAAGGAGACTTGGGAGATGGTCATTTGGCGGTGCTCGTTTCGGCTTTCGTGGGTGTTGTTTTGGGCGTCTTGATCTTTCGCAGCCGCGGATTGGTGACTTCGTCCACGGCGTAGTTGATCAGGGCAAGGGCGAACGCGACCAGTGCGATGCACACACCGGAGGGTACGAACACCCACCAGCTCCCGGTCAGCAGGGCACCTTCGTTACCGGCCCAGAAGAGGTTGTTGCCCCACGAGACCGTGCTGACGTCACCAAGACCCAGGAACTCCAGGCCCGCTTGGGCTCCGATGCCGTAGATGACGCAGGCCAGCAGCGTGCCCATGACGATCGAGGCCATGTTGGGCAGGATCTCGCGGAACATGATCCGTCCTGCCCGTTCGCCGGACACGACGGCCGCAGCGACGAAGTCCTTGGACCGGATCGACAGTGCCTGGGAGCGCAGGACGCGGGCCGAACCGGCCCATCCCGTGACCACAAGAACCAGGATCACAGTCCCAAGGCCCGGCGGAAGGAACGCCGCCAGGATGACCAGCAGGGGCAGTCCGGGCAGAAGCAGGAAGACGTTGGTGACCAGGGACAAGGCTTCGTCAATGAACTTGCCGAAGTACGCCGAGGCCAGACCCACGAGAATGCCTATGAAAGTGGACGCCAGACCCACCGTCAGTCCCACGAACAGGGAACTCCGTGAGCCGTGGACGGTCAGCGCCAGCACGTCCTGTCCCTTGGCGGTAGTCCCCAGCCAGTGCTCTGCATCCGGTTCCAGGGACGCCATCGCGGTGATACGTGACGGGTCGCCGGGGAACAACACCGGCGCCAGGAGTGCCAGCGCAATGAACACGATCATCACGGTCATGCCCAGCAGGGCTTTCTTGTTCGTGAGAAGTCCGTGGACGAAGCTGCGGTTGGGTTTGCGGGCAGCCGGAGCTTGAGTGGGCTGCTTCAGAAGTGCGGTTGTCATGATCAGTCCTCTAGTTGCTGCGCACGCGCGGGTCGAGGCGGACGTAGAGGATGTCCACCAGGAAGTTGGCTAGCAGCACGGCGGCGGTGATGGTCAGGAACAAGCCCTGCATCAGTGGATAGTCGAGGCCCTGGACGGCGTTCAGCAGTTGGTAGCCGACGCCCGGATAGGCGAACACCACTTCAGTGAGCAGCGCACCGCCCACCACGAATCCCAGTCCCATCCCGAAGCTCGTCACCGAGGGCAGCATGGCGTTGCGTGCTGCGTAGCGAAGCATGATGCGGCCCGGGCGGAGTCCTTTGGCTTCGGCCATGGTGATGTAGTCCTCCGAATTCGTGGCGATCATGGTGTTGCGCATTCCCAGCATCCAGCCGCCGATGGAGACCAGCACGATCGTCAGCGCCGGCAACACCAGGTGAGCGCCGACGTCGCCGATGAACTCCCAAGTGAACGCGGGCTCCAAACCATCGGTGAACGCATGCCGGATCGGGAACCAACCCAGCACCACCCCGAACAGGTACAGCGCACCCATCGCGAGCCAGAAGTACGGGAACGAGCCGATGAAAACCAGCACCGGCGGGAGCGCAGAGTCGATCGCTCCGCCGCGCCGCCATGCGGCCAGGATGCCCAGCAGGTTACCCACGACGGCGGCAATCACCAGCGCGGTTCCGCCCAGTAGCAGCGTCCAGCCGATCTGGGACGAAATGACTTCGGTGACCGGCGTGGGGAACCGGGAGATGGAGACCCCCATCTGGCCGGTGAAGATGTTGTGCAGGTAGTCGATGTATTGCTCCCAGATGGGCCGGTCGTCAACGCCCAGCAGCTTGCGCAGGGCCTCGATCTGCTCCGGTTGCATTCGGTCCTGGGAGCGGGCAAACATGCGGGATACGGGGTCTCCCGGCATGAAGCGCGGGAGCAGGAAATTCAGGGTGATGGATGCCCAGAAGGCGATCAGGTAGAAACCAAGGCGGCGCAGGATGAAGCGCACGGTTTCCCTCCATTCGGGAATTGCGGGGATTGCGGAAAGTGAAGAGGGCACGCCCGGCGGCAGTGGCCGGTTCAGCGGCAAGGTGGCGGCGTCGTGGCAGCGGGCAACCGCCGGGCGTGCACTGAGAAGAGTTGCGGGGATTTACTTCCGCGGTTCCAGGGTGGTCAGGACCAGCACCGTCGTAGGTGATCGGACGGACAGCGTGGCGTACGGGTTGCCCTCAGTGGGCCAGCCGGTGAAGCGGGTGTCATTGAAGGCACCCCATTCAGGGCCTGAGAACAGCGGCACCAGCGGTGCTGCGTCGTTGTACTCTTCCTGCAGCTTGTTGGCGATGTCCTTTTGCTTGGATTCATCCGTCTCCGCAACGAAGTCGGCCAGCAGGGCATCGGCCTTCGTGTCGCCGAAGCGGTGGTAGTTATCGAACGTCTTCGTGCCTACCGGTTTGACCGTTGCGGTGCCCATGGAGGTGTTGAAGTACTTGTACGGGCTGGGATCGTTGGCGCTCCAAACGATGCCGGAATCGAAGTCGCCGGTCTCATAGCCCGCGACCACAGCGGCCCAGTCCGGGGACTCGACCTTGGCCGTGACGCCCACCTCGGCCAGGTTCTGCGAGATAACGTTGGCCACGGAAAGCCAGTCAGAGGATGTGGCACCTACGGAGATCTTGAATTCGAAAGGCTTGCCGTCTTTGAGGGTGCGCTTGCCGTCTGCTCCCTTGGGGTATCCCGCCTTGTCCAGAAGCTCGTTGGCCTTCTGCACATCGTGGGTGGTCCACGTGCAGTTGTCCTTCACCTGGGCGTTTTTCCAGGTCTCATAATTACCGGAGAGCCCGGTGCAGTCAGCCGGCTTGGCGTAACCGCTCATGCCGATCTTGGTGACCTGGTCACGGTCCACGGCCATGCTCAGCGCTTTGCGGACGTCGACATCGTTGAACGGCGCCTTGGTGGTGTTGAGCTGCCAGTTGATCATGGCACCGGTGGCAGGGAACCAGTATTGGCGGTGTTCCTTGTCCTTTGACACAAAGGTCTTTTCGATGTTGGGAATGTACTGCGGAGCCCAGTCCACGTCCCCGTTCGCTGCGGCGAGGTTGGCGCCGTCGTTTCCTGCGAAAGCGAGCATCTTGATGCCGGCGATCTTCTGCTTTTCAGGCTGCCAGTAATTGGGGTTCTTCTTCAGCACGAAGGACTGGGCCTGGAAAGTATCAACCTCGGTGTACGGCCCGGTACCCACCGGCTTGGCATTCGCATCCTTCTCCGGGTCCGGCAAAGCGGACCAGATGTGCTTGGGCAGGATGCTGAGTTGGCCGACGTCGTAGAGGGCCGGCGACCACGGCTTGTTGAAGTTGAAAGTGACCTTGTTGCCCTCGGCGGTGACGGTGTCCAGGTACTCAAAGCCGCCCTTGATCTTCTTCTGGAGTTCGAAGGTGTAGGCAACGTCGTCAGCCACGAAGGGCTGCCCGTCGGACCATTTCACACCGTCACGGAGCGTGAAGGTGACCGATTTGCCGTCCTCGGCTGCTTTCCACTCCGTGGCCAGCCACGGCACCGTGTCCCCCTTGGCCGGGTTGAAAATGAGGAGGGATTCATAGATGGACTGCTGGACCATCGGGTTCACCGTGGGAGCGAACGGGTTGAAATTCTGCACGAATGTGCCCATGTCCTCCCGCGGGATGGTGAGGAACGCGCCGGCGTTCGCTCCGGCGTCGGAGGTGCCTGTTTTAGAGACGTTAGCCGTGCAGCCGGTGAGCAGCATCGCGCCCACTGCAAGGCTCGCCGCCGTGATCCGGGCAGCCCGGAAGTATCGGGGTTGTGTCATGATGGTTATCTCTTTCCTATCTTCATCGTCCAAGGTGAAGGGGTGGGTAAGGGTTGCTCTTCGGCATTGATTTCGCGGTCAGACCGAAGAGCGTTCTAGCAGCGGACAGTCGACCAATTGCTGGTCGGCAAGGATCGGCTGTCCTGCTGTAAGAGCGGCAAGCGTTTGGACGCCCAGGGCGCCCATTTTTTCGAACGGCAACGCAACCGTGGTCAATTTGGGCCGCAGGTAGGCCGCAATGAGTTCCTGGTTGTCGAAGCCGATCACGGCGATGTCCCCGGGGATGGTCAGGCCCCGTTCCTTAATGGCGTCATAAGCGCCCATCGCCATGCGGTCATTGAGGCAGAACAGCGCCGTCGGTCTCTCTTGTGGCGGGTAGCGGTCCAGGATGTGGCACGCGGCATCGTAACCGCCGTCGGCCGTTGCATACCCGGACACCACCAGTTCGGGGTCCAGCTCCAGTCCGGCGACGGCGAGTGCTTCGCGGGCACCCTCCAAACGCCCTACTGCCGCAGGAATGGCCGGGTCCAGGTTGATGACACCGATCCGGGTATGGCCGGCTTGGAGCAAGCGTTCGACGGCCACCCGTCCCCCCGCCCGCTCATCCGGGACGATCGAGGGCAGCTTACCGTCCGCGTCGAAGCAGTTGATCAGGACTGTGGGGACTTCGTTGGCACTTTCGGGGACGTGAACGCCCCGGTGAAAGGTGGCTGCGTAGAGGAGTCCTTCCACCCGCTGTTCCAACAGCTTCTCCGTGGCAGCATCTTCCAGGCCCTCGTTGGGTCCCACGGCATCGGCCTGGTCGGAGGGCGCGATGAGCAGGAACCGGCGGTCAAGCCAGGCTTGGTCCTGGGCTCCTTTGATGATGTCGACGGCGAACGGAGCCGTGACGATCTCCGTCACGATCCCGTACCAGTTACTACGGCGGGATGCCAGCGCACGGGCGCCGGCGTTCGGGCGGTAGCCCAATTCCTGCACGGCGTCGTTGATCCTGGCGCGGGTTTCTTCGGAGATGCTTGCGTTCTCCCGGTTGCTAAGCACAAACGAAACAGCTGTCCGGGAAACGCCGGCGTGCTTGGCTACGTCTTTCATGGTGACTCCCCGCTGCTTCACAGCCACAGGGGTGTCTGGGTTGGTGCTTTTCGCCATCGAATGCTCCGGTGTTCTTCGCTGATCCAGGTCTGCGCCAAACGTTGTTGTTCGGCCGGCCCGGGGTGGAAAGCAGCGTTGGTAACGCGCGTTACTTTCCGGACATGTGACTCAGGTTACCCGCGTTACTTGAACTCTGTCAACACTCTTTCTTCAGCGTAGGGTCGCGCCCTGTATCCCCCGGATTCGCGGCGTGAACCTGACGCGCGCAGCCGTAAAGGCACGACGGCGGGGCGCCGCCCTGCCGCCGTCGTCCACTGTTCCCGGACTACTTCGAGAGTGCCTCCTCCAACCAGGACCTCAACACCGGCGCGGGAGCCGCGCCGGCCTGCCTCGCCACGATTTTGCCGTCAACGATGATCATCAACGTCGGCACCGCCTGGATGGCGAACCTGGCAGAGAGCTGCGGCGAGTGATCCACATCGACCTTCACGAGTTTGATGCGACCGGCGCGTTCGTGTGCCAGTTGGTCGAGCACGGGGCTCACCAACCGGCAGGGTCCGCACCACACAGCCCAAAAGTCCACCAACACCGGAACGCTGGACCGTTCGGCGATCGCGCTGAAGTCGTCGTCGCCCGCTTCAACCACCCAAGGCAGGTCCTTGTGGCAGCTCCCGCAGCGCGGCCGTCCGTCGGCGGTGGCCGGAACGCGGTTCGACTTGCCGCAGTGAGGACATTTGATGATGGCTTTGTTCATGTGATTGAGGCCTCCGTGAGCTCCGTAGTGCTGTATTCAACCACGAGTTCGCCTCCGGACACGGTCACACTGACCACTCCGCCCTCGGCGATGCTGCCTCGCAACAGGGCCCGACCCACCTGTGTTTCGACGACATGGGAAATGTAGCGGCGCAGCGGCCGGGCTCCGTAGACCGGATCGAAGCCCCGCTCAGCAATCAGAAGGCGTGCCTCTTCGGCCAGGTGAAGCTCGATTTGCTGCTCGGCCAGGCGCTGCCGCAGCTGCTGGAACAGCAAATCAACGATTCGTTCGATTTGTGGCAGTCCCAAGGGTGCGAACAAGACTGTATCGTCGACGCGGTTAAGGAACTCGGGTCGGAAATGTGCCCTGAGTTCACCCATCACCATGCTGCGCGCCTCCTCGGTGATAGTCCCGCCTTCGGCCGAGCCTTCCAAAAGATACTGGGAACCGATATTGGAGGTCATGATGATGACAGTGTTGCGGAAATCGACAGTCCGGCCCTGCGAGTCCGTAATCCGTCCGTCGTCGAGGACCTGCAGCAGCGTGTTGAAGATGTCCGGATGGGCCTTTTCACCTCGTCGAACAGCACCACCGAATAGGGCTTCCGGCGCACCGCTTCCGTGAGTTGCCCTCCTTCGTCATAGCCAATGTAGCCAGGCGGCGCCCCCAGCAGACGGCTCACGGTGTGGCGCTCCTGATATTCGCTCATGTCCAGCCGGATCATTGCGCTCTCGCTGTCGAATAGCGAGGCAGCCAATGCCTTGGCAAGCTCGGTCTTTCCGACGCCCGTGGGGCCCAGAAAGATGAAGGAGCCGATGGGTCGGCGGGGATCCCGGATACTGGAGCGGGCCCGGATGATGGCATCCGACACCGCATTGATTGCTTCTTCTTGTCCGACGACACGGGCACGCAGGATTTCATCCAGGTGCAGGACCTTTTCGCGTTCGCCTTGCTTCAGCCGGGCCACCGGAATCCCGGTCCAGGCCGCCACGATGTCAGCGATCTCATCCTCGGTCACCACCTCGCGGAGCAAGCGCTTCTCGCCCTGTTTCGCAGTCAGTCGTTCTTCTTCGGCGGCCAGCCGCCGTTCGAGGTCGGCAAGCCGGCCGTAGCGTAGCTCTGCCGCCAGGTTGAGGTCGTAGTTGCGCTCGGCTTCCTCGGCCTCCAGACGCGCCCGCTCAAGATCAGTACGAATTCCCTGCAGTTTGTGGATCGCTTGGCGCTCGGCTTCCCATTGGGCCCTCTTGGCGTCTGCTTCGCCGCGCAAGTCCGCCAATTCACGCCTCAGTTCCGTGAGCCGCGTCTTACTGGCCGGATCGGTTTCCTTGGCAAGTGCCGCTTCTTCGATTTCGAGCCTCGTGACCTTCCGGGTCAGCTCATCCAGCTCGGCCGGCATCGAGTCAATTTCCGTCCTGAGCCTGGCGCACGCTTCATCCACGAGGTCAATGGCCTTGTCTGGAAGAAAGCGGTCGGTGATGTACCGGTGCGAAAGGGTGGCCGCAGCCACCAGGGCACTATCCTGGATCCGTACTCCGTGGAATACCTCGAGCCGCTCCCGCAGACCTCGAAGGATGGAAATGGCGTCCTCGACGTCAGGCTCCTCAACGGTGACCGGCTGGAAGCGGCGCTCCAATGCGGCGTCAGACTCGATGTGTTTGCGGTACTCGTCGAGCGTGGTGGCGCCGATCATGTGCAGCTCCCCGCGTGCCAGCATGGGCTTGAGCATGTTGCCGGCGTCCATCGATCCCTCGGAGGCGCCTGCCCCGACGACGGTGTGCAGCTCGTCCACGAAAAGCAGGATCCTTCCTTCTGCCGCAAGCACCTCGGCGAGCACCGCCTTCAACCGCTCTTCGAATTCGCCACGGTACTTGGCACCGGCCACGAGGGCGCTCAAGTCCAGCGAGAAGATGGTCTTGTTCTTCAGGCCTTCCGGCACATCCTGCCGGACGATCCGCTGGGCCAGTCCTTCCACAATGGCGGTTTTGCCGACTCCAGGCTCGCCAATAAGCACCGGGTTATTTTTGGTCTTGCGTGAAAGTATCTGGACCACCCGCCGGATTTCCGCGTCGCGGCCGATGACGGGATCCAGCTTTCCGGTACGCGCGTCCGTCACCAGATCGCGGCCGTATTTCTCCAGCGCTTCGTAGGTTTGTTCCGGCGTGGCCGAGGTAACGCGCTGGTTTCCCCTGACCTGGGTCAGGACGGACAAGAATGCCTCGCGGGTGATGCCGTGTTCCGCCAGCACCCTGCCGGCCGCCGTGGCCCGGCCTTCCTCCGCGAGCGCGACCAGCAAGTGTTCCACCGAGACGTATTCGTCCTTGAGCCGTTTGGCTTCACGTTCAGCAGCATCAAGGAGTGTGCCAAGCCTGCGGCTGACGTATACCTGGCCGGGTGCTGCGCCAGGCCCTGTGACTTTCGGCTTCTTTTGCAGCTCGGCCTCAACCGCCCTGTTCAGCTCCTCAACCTCAACCTGCATGCCTGCCAGAAGTCGCGGGACCAGTCCCCCCTCCTGTTCCAGCAGGGCCGCAAGCAGGTGCTCCCCGTCGGTCTCGGTATGCCCGTGTTGCTGGGCGATCCGCTGTGCCCCTGCCAAGGCCTCCTGCGACTTCCGGGTAAAGCTCTCCATGTTCATGGCTCAGCAGTCCTTTCCACATACGGGATTTCAACCAAACGTCGTTCCAGCGTCTCTACCCTCGCCAGCAAATCCAGTACCAGCGGGATTGCCGCATAGTTGAGCGACCGCTCTGAATGCAGCCGCAGGACGCGCGCGATCATTTCCGGAGCCCCCGGACTGAACCAGGGGCCGCCCGGGCCGTCGCCTCCCAGAGGTCGAACCAGATCCAGCTCCACGAACCTCATGACGACGTCGGAGTGGACACCGCTGCTGCGGGCCACCCCTTCGAGGCTCAGGCGCCACGGATAGGCGAGTGGATATTCCCGGCTCATAGCAGCCCCTCCCTCGGGTGGAAATCGGACACGGCTGCAAGCTGCTCATAGAGCTTGCGCACCTCACTACTCAACCGCGGGGGCACCATGACCCGGATTTCGGCGTAGAGATTCCCCGGCTGGCCTTTCGGATCGGGCAAGCCCTGCCCGCGAAGCCGAAGTCTGCGTCCGCTGGAAGACCCTTCGGGTACGGTGATGGTCACAGGCCCGCCAGGCGCGTTGACCTTGATCCTGGCCCCGAGCGCCGCTTCCGACGGCGTAACGGGAAGGTCGAAATGGATGTCCCGGCCTTTGAGGCGGTATCTCGCGTCCGGCTGAATGCTTACGGTCAGGAAGAGATCCCCCGGCCGGCCCCCTTCGCGGCCACCGGCGCCCTCCCCCGCGAGTCGGATGCGCTGGCCGTCCACCACGCCGGGCGGCACGTCGACGTCGTAATTCCGCGTCTCGCCACCTGGCGCGGCCAGGCGAACCGTGCGCCGTCCGCCGCGGATTGCTTCTTCGAGCGTCAACCGAAGCCCGGCCTCGTGGTCTGAGCCCGGCGCCGGACCCGCCCCCTGCTGACGGAACCAGCCACCAAGCAGGTCCTCCCAATCGACGTCCCCTCCCATGTCGACATGGGCGCCACCGTACGGGCCGCGTCCCGGGCGTGGGCCCGGGCGCGGACCACCGGAACCCCGCCCCGTGCCGCCGCCCTCCGAATCAGCACCGCGACCGGCATACTGCCGGTAGTCCGCGCCGAACCGGTCATAGCGCGCCCTGGTTTCGGGATCCGACAAAGTATCGTAGGCCTCGCCGATCTCCTTGAACTTGTCCGCGGCATCCGGCTCCCGGTTGACGTCCGGATGGTACTTTCTTGCCAGTTTGCGGTAAGCCCGCTGGATTGCCTCCGGCTTCGCTGCGCGAGAGACGCCCAGCACTGAGTAGTGATCCTTAGCCACGGTCAGCGTTCACCGCCCGGCTCACGACGACGGCGGCTGGCCTGAGGACGGTATCCGTCCCGCCGTAGCCCGGGCGAAGGACGGTGATCACCGTCCCGGGAGGAACCTCGTCCGTCTCCGATACGCTCACCACCTCGTGAATCCGAGGGTCAAAGGGGACGTTCACGCCGTCGATCCGCGGGTACCCGAGGCGGGCCAGGATATCGATGGCCTGAGAGCGGATAGCGGCCAGGCCGTCGACAAGGGGGTCCCCGGCAGAGGGGGCATGAGCCAGGGCGAGTTCCAGATTGTCCAAGACAGGCAGCCACAGCAGTGAGACCGCCGAGCGCTCCTGTGACCTTAGCTGTGAGGCTTCCCGGGCAGCGCGTTTTCGGATATTGTCCGCGTCAGCCAGCGCGCGGCGCCAAAGATCCTCCATTTTGGCCAGCGCTTCCGCCGACGCCCCAGGCATGGTTTCCGTTTCGCCGGCTGCGGCGGCCTCTGTTCCATCAATTCCTGGATCGGCGTGCCCAGCCGGCCCTGCGTGGTCGCTCATGGCCGTACCTAGCCACGATCGAATTCTGCATCGACAATGTCATCGTCATCCACACTGTCGGAAGTCCCGGGCTGTGACACGGGTCCGGCGCCCGGCCCTGCACTGGCCGCTGACGCTGCCGAGGCACTCAAGGCCGACTGCAGCTGCTGGAGCTCGGAAATCAGTTCCCTCGCCGCTCCAACGTCCGCCTGGTTGCTGACGGCGTCCCGCGCCTGACCAACCAGTAGTTCAGCCCGGGCCTTGTCGTGCACCGGGACAGCATCACCAAGTTCATTGACGGCCCGCTCAACGCGATACGCCACCGCGTCGAGTTCATTCAGGGTGTCAATGCGCTCCCGATTCTGCACATCCTCGCTCCTGTGGGACTCGGCCTCGGCAATCATTCGTTCGACTTCCTTGGCGTCGAGGTTGGAACCTTCACTGATCGTGATCCCTTGTTCCTTGCCGGTGTCTTTATCGCGGGCTGTGACGTTGAGAATGCCGTTTGCGTCGACGTCGAACGTGACCTCAACCTGCGGTTCGCCGCGAGGCGCCGGCCGGATATCGGTTAGCTGAAATCGACCCAAAACCCGATTATCCGCAGCCAGTTCCCGCTCCCCCTGCAGGACCACGACGTCCACAGCGGGCTGGTTGTCTTCGGCGGTGGAGAACACTTCGCTTCGCCGTGCGGGGATGGTCGTGTTGCGCTCGATGATCTTTGTCATGACACCGCCGCGGGTCTCGACTCCCAGGGACAGCGGCACAACATCCAACAGCAAGACATCCGAGACTTCGCCCTTAAGAACTCCGGCCTGGATCGCCGCACCGATGGCCACGACTTCGTCCGGATTGACGCTCATGTTCGGATCTTTTCCACCGGTCAGGCGCCGGACCACATTTTGTACCGCTGGAATACGGGTGGAGCCGCCCACCAAAATCACTTCATCGATGTCGTTGGCGGTAACCTTGGCATCCGTCATCGCCTGTTTGACCGGATCCATGGTCCGTTCCACAAGGTCATGGGTAATGTCTTCAAAAACAGAACGCCGAACAGTGGTGGTCAGATGCTTGGGCCCCGCCGCGTCCGCAGTGACGAAGGGGAGGCTGACCTGCGTCTGGGTCACAGAACTTAGCTCGACCTTCGCTTTCTCGGCCGCTTCGAACAGGCGTTGCAAGGCCTGCGCATCCGCACGCAGGTCAATGCCCTCCTGCTTCTGGAAGTCATCAGCCAAGTAGTCAACAAGGCGACGGTCGAAATCGTCCCCGCCAAGGTGCGTGTCGCCCGCCGTCGAACGGACCTCCACAACGCCGTCGCCGACGTCCAGCAGGCTAACGTCAAAGGTTCCTCCGCCCAGGTCGAAAACCAGAACCGTCTCATGCTGACGTTTGTCGATGCCATAGGCCAGGGCGGCCGCGGTAGGTTCATTAATGATCCGCAGGACTTCCAACCCCGCGATTCTGCCAGCGTCCTTGGTGGCGGTCCGCTGTGCATCGTTGAAGTACGCAGGAACGGTAATGACTGCTTCCGTTATCTTCTCGCCCAGTTGCTTCGCGGCGTCGTCCACCAGCTTACGCAGAACCAGCGCACTCACTTCCTCCGGCGCCACCTTCTTACCCTGCACCTGAAAACGCGCCACACCGTTGTCGTCCGCCACGACGTCGAAACTCACTGCCTTGGCCTCATCAGTGATCTCATCATTGTGGCGGCCGATAAATCGCTTGGCCGACGTGATGGTTCCCTTGGGGTTGAGGATCGCCTGCCGGCGGGCCAGTTGCCCCACAAGCCGTTCCCCGCTGTCGGTGTAAGCCACAACTGACGGGGTTGTCCGCGCCCCTTCCGCGTTGGGAATGACGCGTGCCTCCCCACCTTCCCAGACAGCAATCACCGAGTTGGTTGTTCCGAGATCAATTCCTACTGCCTTGCCCATGACTGACTCCGGTCCTGGAGAACGTGACCGGCCCTGCGGCGACGTCCGCCCGAGGTTGCACCGCAAGACGAACGCCTGTGCCGCTGAGCTAAAAACTCAAGGGTGTCCATGACTTTCTCATGCAGTCTTATGAGGTTGAGTCTGCCCCCTGGACGGGAGCGCCGCATGGCCCTGTGAGGTCAGAAATTACTCCAGCGATCAACCTGTCATGCGGAGAGTCCACGGGCGTGAAGTCGAGGGCGCTTTAATCGTTGAGGAGCGTCCACCTCATGGCCGGAGCACGTGAGGGCCGCGAGCGCGTGAACCACTTGACAGGCAGCTGAGCCGGGTCTAGTACTGGGCTATATCAGGTGCACCCCGCTCGCCGGGCCGGATGGTAGCCACATCATTGGTCCGTGCTGACATAACATCAATGTTCGCTGTCACGGCCGGGTCGGCTCCATGGATGAACCAACATAGGAGCCCGCATGAGTACACTGATTCCCGACCCGCACCTCGCGCAGATTCATCCGGTCACAGTGCGCACACCGCAAGGCTGCGAGGAATGTCTAATACTGGGTACTCCGTGGGTTCACTTGCGACTATGTCTGTCCTGCGGCCATGTGGGTTGCTGTGATTCCTCACCCATGCGCCACGCCCGGGCCCACGCCACCGAGTTGCATCCAATCGTTCTTTCCTTGGAGCCCGGCGAAAACTGGCGTTGGTGCTATCCCCATGAGGCGTTCGTCTAAGAAATCGACGGACGCCCTCAGCTGATGCAGCCTTTTGCAGACTCTTCGCCGGCCGAAACACCGGATGTCTCCGGCGCCTATCCGCGTCTGAGCAAAGCCCAGATCGAATTGCTGGAGCGTGTAGGGACGATCAGGGCAACAACCGCGGGAGAAGTCCTCACGCACGAGGGCGACGCCGGCGGATATTTCTTCGTCATTCTGCACGGCACGGTGCTGGTCGTGGAAGGGCTGCCTGACGTTCGCAGCGAACAACCCGCGGAGCTGGGGCCGGACACCCGAATCCTCGAAGTCCACGGTCCGGGGCGGTTCCTCGGTGAATTGGGCCTGGTCGAGGGGCAACCGGCTTTCGTCAGCAGTGTGTCAGCCGAAGGTTCCAAGGTGCTCCAAATCAGCGGGGATGATCTGCGCCGTGTGGTTCTGACTGACGCCGCGGTGGGCGAGACCATCCTGCGTGCGTATCTTCAGCGCCGAATCCTGCTGATCGGCGCTGGCGCGGGGATCCGGATTGTGGGGTCCCGCTTCAGCCGGGACACACTTCGCCTCCTCGAGTTTTCAGCATCCAATCGCTTGCCTCACCGGCTGGTTGATCTGGAGAACGACCCCCAAGCACGGGCCATCGTGGACAGGGCCGGTATCCTCGCAGCTGACCTTCCCGCCGTGGTGCTGAATGCTTCGCAAATTCTCAGGAACCCCTCAAATGCGGACCTGGCACTCGCCACGGGCCTGCGAGCCGTCAAAGAACATTCGACCATCTACGATCTCATGGTGCTCGGGGCTGGTCCGGCCGGCCTGGCGGCCGCCGTCTACGCAGCGTCCGACGGATTGTCCGTTGTCCTCAAAGAGGGCGTCGGGCTGGGCGGGCAGGCCGGTACATCGCCGCGGATCGAAAACTTTCTCGGTTTCCCCGCCGGCATCTCCGGCGGAGAGCTCACGGAAAGGGCGATCCTTCAGGCCCGCAAGTTCGGGGTCCAGATCAATGTCGCTTGCTGGGCACGCACCATTGAGTTGAGGGATGGCGGGTTCCGCGCGGAGTTTAACGGCAGCGGCCCTGCCTTCTCGCGGGCAACGCTGCTGGCAACCGGGGTCCGGTACCGCAGGCTACCAATCCCTGGGCTGGAGGAGCTGGAAGGAAACAGCGTCTTCTACGCGGCAACTGTCCACGAAGCCAGGCTCTGCGGATCGCAGCCAGTGACCGTCGTCGGCGGGGGAAACTCCGCGGGGCAGGCCGCGCTTTTCCTGGCCGGCACCGGAGCAGCAGTACGACTGGTAGTGCGCGGGGCGGACCTCCGCGCGGATATGTCGCGGTACCTCGCCGAACGCATCGAAGAGCAACCCGCCATAACGGTACTGTTGGGGGCCACCATCGTGGGCGTCAGTGGTTCAGGCGCGCTTGAACGGATCGTCGTCGATCTGCGGGCTACGGGTGAACAACGTATCTTCGACTCCCGCTACCTCTTCATTTTCATCGGGGCCACGCCGCACACAGAATGGCTGCAGGGTACGCTCGCGCTGGATGACCATGGCTTCATTCTTACCGGAGCTGACCTCGGGGAGTTCCCTCCGGAGTTCAGCCATCCGGGACGCAGAAGACTGCCTCTGGAAACCAGCGTCCCGGGGATGTTCGCGGTGGGGGACGTTCGGCACGGATCGGTGAAACGCGTAACAGCTGCTGCCGGCGAAGGCTCGACAGCCGTCGCAATGATCCACGAGCACCTGCGCAGCCTCCGGTTCGGGCCGTCGTCGGACGCTGAACCACTAGCCGCAGATCCCACATAGACCACAACAGCTTAACAACGGCGGGGTACGGGCGTAGGTTGGGTTCAAGGATGCCGATTTCAAGCCTGCTGTATGGGGAAGTGAATGAAAGACGGCATGTTGGCCAAATACGGCGTTGGGTAACGCGTAGAGGCTCATCTGCAGGAAGGCGTACCGAAGGCCCCAAGATAGTCGATTCATTGTTCCCCGTGATGGAGGCAAGCGGCCTAGCCGGGTCGTGATCACTTAGAGCAACAGTTCTGCCCGGTCTTGTATCCAGCAAGCCTCCATTGGACGAAGCGAGGATTCACATGATCGAGCAACGTGCGGCAGAGGAATTCCTCAACACGGCCACGCAGGCGGTATCCGAGTTTTCGTTTTGTGAGATCCAGGACCGGCAAAGTCATAGGGTCGTTGCAACGCTCTGATTGATGGAGCGTTTTATGGTCAAGTTGTTCCCCAAGGCTGCGCGTACTGAGTTTCTTGATTTGGTGTGTGCGGGGATGCCTGTTCGTACTGCTGCCCGGCGTGTCGGGGCGGTGCACGCTACCGGGCACAATTGGTGGGTTCAGTCTGGCCTAATGATGACCGTGAACCGGGGTGCTACCGGAGGTCTTGCCGATCCTGCTCCTTCAGTCGGGGGCCCTGGCCGTGCGTTGGGTCTGGAAGAGCGAGGCATGATCCAGATGGGTGTGCGGATGGGCCTCAGTTACGCGAAGATCGGCGCATTGATCGGGCGGGATAAGTCCGTAGTTTGGCGGGAGGTCAAACGCCACACGAGCGCGGACGGGAAGTACTACGCCTCGGTCGCTCACGCCAAAGCGCATCAGGACAGGCGCCGTCCCAAACCCTTCAGGCTGGCCAAGGACGAGGGTTTGTGCCGGCTGATCGGCGTCTGGATGGATGACGGGTGGAGTCCGAAGCTGATCTCCTCGATGTTGGCGTATTACTTCGGTGACGATCAGACTATGCAGGTGAGCCACGAGACGATCTACCAGGCCCTTTACGTCCAAACCCGCGGGAACCTGCGGGCGGACCTGGCCGAAAAGCTCAGCCTGAAACGCAAACAACGCATCCCCCACGGCACTGACCGGCGCGCCAACAGCCCCTATAAAGAGGCCTTCAAGATCAGCCAACGTCCCGCCGAGGTCCAGGACCGGGCAGTGCCCGGGCATTGGGAAGGTGACCTCATCATCGGCGCCAACGGGACAGCGATCGGAACCTTGGTGGAACGCTCAACCCGGTTCACGATCCTGCTGCACCTGCCAGGGGACCACACCGCGGAAACCGTTGCCGCCGCGATGATCCGGGAGATGGCCTCCTCCCGGATCACCTGCGCCGGTCGATCACCTGGGACCGCGGCACCGAACTGGCCGACTACGCAAAAATCCAGACCGCTCTCGATACGACGATGTACTTCTGCGACCCGCACTCGCCCTGGCAGCGCGGCACCAACGAAAACACCAACCGGCTCCTGCGGTTCTGGTTCGAGAAAGGCACTGACCTTTCAGTGCACACCCCCGAGGACATCCGCCTGGTCGCAGCGAAACTCAACCGCCGCCCCAGACCAACACTGAACCTCGAGACCCCAGCCAACCGGCTAAACCAGCTGCTACAAGCGGCCTAACCCCCAGCGTTGCTCCCACCAATTGACTTTGCCACCGGTACCTTGCGGTGAATGGCCAGTTGAACCCCGTCCTGGCACGCGCGGCATCACCGCAGGATCAGGACGTCCGACGCCTCAACGGCAAGAGCTCGGTGCTCCCGGGCGCCAGGCCTGGCTGGCTCTATGCGCTGTTCACAACCAGCGGCGGCGAACTGAATGGGTGCTTGGTCCTGTCCGCCGACAACCCGCCGGACATCCCCCAACTGAAACAGCTCCGGGCAGTTGCAGGGGTAGTGGCAGCAGCTCGCACCTCAGAACGTCCCCAGGACACTCCCGGTCAACCACACCGCAGTGACGGCGTGGACCAGCGACTCCGGTCCCTGTCGGCGCGAATCCTTGAGCTGGAAGAACACGACAGTATCCGGGAGGCTTTGGACCAGGGCGCAACCGGCGACCTCGGGACAAATGAAACCAGGGAGGGGCTGCTGGCGAAGGTCCTTTCACGGCTGACAAGCCGGCCCATCTACATCGAGGATGCCTTCGGGAATGTCAGTGCGGAGGCTGGCATCGGCTCGACTCCCCCGTACCCGAAGCTGCCCGCAGCGGCCAGATTACGCACTGCCCAACTTTGGATTTCCTCGGGGTTGCCAGTCAGCGAACAGCGAAGGCTCGTCGCCCTCGCCCTCTCGCACGGAGAGGTGCTGGGAGCTGTCTGCATGTTGGAAACCGACCTCCCGGTCACGGCCGCCAATGTCTTCGCGTTGAAGTACGCAACGCGGCTCTTGGAAGCAGAGTTGTCGCACCGCCGCGCTCTTGCCTTGCTGGAGCTGAAGCTGGGGCGGGACCTCGTGGACGAACTCGTATCCGGAATGGCCGCCGCAAAAGCGGTCGTCCGTACCGCGGCGCTGGGATATGACATCAGTGGTCCGCAGCACGTCGTCGTGGCGGTGTGGGAGCCGCCAAGAACTGATGACACGGTGGTAGACGCTATGCGACGGACGTTTCAGAAACTCCGCTCCTCCGCACTTGTATCAGGGCGTTCGGACATGGCTGTTGCGGTGGTACGTGGAGATCCGTTGGGTGCCGAAGTGTATTCCGTCCTTGCCAAAATCCTGCGAAGTGCCACCGGCTCCGTGGGCATCGGTGGTCCCAGCCTGGATGTCGACCAAATTCCGCGTTCCTTCTCGGAAGCCTTGCACGCACTGCACATTCGAACCACTTCAAGTGATTGCTATGGGGCCACCCGCTTTGATGAACTCGGGATCTACCGGATCCTGGACACAGCAGGGAGCGAACCGGACCTGGTCGGTTATCTCGACGAGTGGCTGGGTGACCTTCAGCGTTCGGACGAGAGCCGAGGGTCGGACCTGGTTCAAACTTTGGCCCAATACCTTGACCACGGCGGCAACTACGACAAGACGGCCGAAAGCCTGGCCATCCATCGAAGCACTCTGCGCTATCGTTTGAATTCCATCCGGCAGATCACCGGCTTCGATCTTGCCCATCCCGAGACCCGCCTGAATCTGCACGTAGCAACGCGGGCTTGGCGCCTTCGTCCGCACGGTGCGTTGTTCCACCTCCATAGCGGTGCCTAAATCAGGCCGGGGCCGCAGTGAGCGCGCCACTGGTTGACCATGCGGGGATGCGTCCCGGGAACCGGCTTCACTCGTTATGAACGTTGAACAACAGGAGGCAAGCGCGTGCCGGAACATACTTTCGATATGAACCCTACTAATGCCCGTACTCTGGGCGTGCTCGCCGAACCCGAGGTCACCGCCGAATTTGCCGATCGCAACGGGCGCGAAGTACGCGATCTGCTCAACCTCGCCGATGAGCGGCACGTCTGGTCAGTGGTGATTGAGTACCAGGATTTTACTGCCGGCAACGGGTTGGAGCCCATGTTGGGTTCCTTGGCGAAACATAGGACCCTCCGCGCATGGGACGTTATGGTTTGCCTCACCGACCTTCCAATACGGATGGATGGCCGGACTGTGGTCGCGGAGGTTGCGCTAGGCGAGCAGATCTCCCTTGTCTCCGTGCCCGCTCTCGGTGCCGTCAACATCGACCGCCGGGTCCGCACCGCCGTCGCGGATCTCAGCTGGGCGATGCACCGTCCTTTCGATCCCGAGGATGAAGCGGTGGAATTCGGTCCACCCTCGTTGCACAAATCTAGGCATATCGAGACCACCGTTCCCGACCAAGGGCCCATTGGGTTCCGCTACGTCTCAGCAACCCGTCTCGGCCGGGGACGACTACTGGCGGGCATGCTGCGGGCGAACCGTCCATGGCGGCTCGTCTTCGGCCTGAGAAGCGCGATGGCCGCCGCCATTGCCACCGGCGCTTTCGCCCTTGTCACGAACACTATCTGGCAGCTCGCAGACCTGCTCGGGGCGACGAGACTGACGTTGTTGATGGCACTTTCCATCAGTTCGATGGTGTTCTGGATTATCGTCCAGCACGATCTGTGGGAAAGCGCCAAACGCGACGATTCCCTCGAACGATACAAGGCTTCCCTATACAACATCTCTACGGTGTGGTCCCTCGTGATCGGCGTCGTGATCAGCTACTTCCTACTGTTCGTGGCTGTGCTGCTGGCCGCGGCGTTCACCATCGACAACACCCTGTTGGCGGTAACCCTGCAACACCCAGTGACCGTTTGGGACTTCGCCGAAGTCGCGTGGATGACCACTTCGGCGGCTCTTATCGGTGGGGCGTTGGGCTCGGGATTCGAGTCAAAGGACGACATTCTTCGGGCCGCGTACGGTCAGCGGGAACGTCACCGTCGCCAGTCAGTCGCCGACGGCGAATAACCCTCCCTATCGGCCACAGGTAGAATTTACTGTCGGCCAACCACCCCGATCATTCGTTCCCTCCGCGAAGAAACCGCAGCTCGAACCATGGTCATCCGGCGCGCTGAGGATGACGATCTCGTCGACGAATCTGCTCCGCCCAGCACCATGCCCCGGACGACACAGAAGAACAGTCACTCCACCGGCAAACGTCACCCTGGAAATTACGACGGCGGCGGGCTGGCCCGCATGGGCAACCCACCGCCGTCGAACATAACAGCGTTCTAAGGAAATGCTACGAAGCTGACCTTGCCGCCGGGAACCGTTCCCACGCCCGGTGTGCAGAAAGCAGTTCCCGCAGCACCCGAATCACCGTATCCGGACCTTCACCACTGGTGATTCCGGGGGCATCTTGAAGGATGCCGGCCGCGTCCAGAACAGCAGCACCCGGCCCCCAGGCACCAATGGCTTTGCCATGACGGAAAGCTTCAGAAACCATGAGAACCACGCGCGGATCAAGGGTCACACTCGGTTCACCAGCCTTGGCATCGCGGCCCGGAATGGCATCGGCTGCTGGAATGCCTCCACCAGCCACAACAATTGCGTCGAATTCGGTGGAGCGCGCGGTGAGGTAGCTCCTTTGGACTGTCACCGAGGGACCATGCTCCGGCTCAAGCACGCCACCGGACGGCGCAATGACCAGGGGGACCATGCCTGCCGCATCAACCGCCTCGCGTGCCGCGGCCACCAAGGACAGGTCGCTTTCACTGTCCGCGATGATGCCCACGACGCGACCCGCAACAGGCCACTTCCCACCAATCTGGGACACGGCAGGGCTGGGCTCCGCGTCCGGTGTGTCAACGGTGGCCGCCGGAGCGGGCATCCCGAGGCCCTTGGCGACGGCAGCGCAAAGTCCGGCGTCAATATTGGCCAGCGCCATGAGTTGCCGTTCCCGGATCGCTTCTTCATAGCACTTGCCAAGCTCAAATGTGTAGGCCTGGATCACGTGGTCCTGCTCCACCGGAGTCAAACTGCGGAAGAACAGCCTGGCCTGGCTGAAGTGGTCATCGAACGACGCCGGGTTTCTCCGTTCCTTGATTCCTGCCGCGATTTCCTCAGGGACATCCACAAAGGCTCCAACGTCCTGCCCGGCCATAAAGGGGCAGCCACCATCAAGGGAATTCGGATGGTAAGGGGCCACTCCCCCGTGCACGGCAGTCTGGTGCATACCGTCCCGCAGCATGTCATTGACCGGGGCGTGTGGACGATTGATGGGAATTTGGGCGAAATTCGGTCCACCGAGCCGCGAAATCTGCGTGTCCAGGTAGGAGAACAGCCGAACCTGCAGCAGCGGATCATCAGTGACATCGATGCCTGGGACGAGATGTCCCGGGTGGAAGGCTACCTGCTCGGTCTCGGCAAAGTAGTTGGTCGGGTTGGCGTTCAGCGTCATCAGCCCGATCGGCTGAACCGGAGCCAGTTCCTCAGGGATGAACTTGGTGGGATCCAGGAGGTCGATACCTTCGAACATTTGATCTTCAGTGTCCGGGAACGTCTGGATGCCAAGCTCCCACTCCGGGTAAGCACCTGATTCGATCGCATCGGCCAGATCACGACGGTGGAAATCGGGATCCATGCCGTTGATAATCTGGGCCTCCTCCCACACCAAAGAGTGAACACCCAGCTTCGGCTTCCAGTGGAATTTCACCAGTGTGGTCTTACCTGCAGCATCCACCAACCGGAATGTGTGGACGCCGAACCCTTCCATTGTTCGGTAGGAACGGGGAATTCCGCGGTCGGACATATTCCACATCGTGTGGGCTTGCGCCTCGGTGTGCAACGAAACGAAATCCCAGAACGTGTCGTGTGCGCTCTGGGCCTGCGGGATTTCCCTGTCCGGATGCGGTTTCCCCGCGTGGATGATGTCCGGGAACTTGATGCCGTCCTGGATGAAGAAGACAGGAATGTTATTCCCTACCAGGTCGTAGGTACCCTCATCCGTGTAGAACTTGGTGGAGAAACCACGCGTGTCACGGACCGCATCAGCGGACCCCCTGGATCCCAGAACAGTGGAAAACCTCACGAACACGGGCGTTTCCACATCGGGCGCAAGGAACCCTGCTTTGGTGATTTTCGAAGCCGTGCCGTAAGAGCGGAACGTTCCGTGCGCCCCGGCTCCCCGGGCGTGAACCACGCGCTCGGGAATTCTCTCGTGATCAAAGTGGGTGATCTTCTCACGCAGGTGATGGTCCTGCAGCAAAATCGGGCCCCGCGGTCCGGCCTTCAGGGAATGGTCTGTATCGCCGAGCCTTAGACCCTGGGCCGTTGTCAGGTACTGGCCGGACTGGGTACGCGAGTTTGCGGGGGCGCCGGTGGGGCTTCCTGTAGGTGACACGGCCTCCGGGCCCTGCTGATCAGGCTTTGGTGACAACGGCTCACGGGCCGCTGTCGGCTCATCCAGAGCCGGTCTCTCAATCGATGGAGCTCCTGGAATCTTGATGTTGTCCTCAACTGGCACTGCGCGTTCTCCTCGATGTTGATCGGCAAATCGATTACTGCACTCAACCAAAAAAGGTAAGCCTCCTTAGTACCCTAGAGGCCGGACATCATGCTTGCAACGTCAGGTGAGCCAAAGAGAGCGGCCGGAACTGGATAACAGCAACGGATTAGAGACCACGGAGAAAAGCAGGCCTGTGGTCTAACCCGTGACTGGTGAGCCCGTAGAAGATGGGCAGAACCACGAAGATCACTGATGCGACGAGCGGATGAACGAGGACACCTGCCGCTCCGGCACCGAGGTACAGCACGACACCGGCAAGGGCGCGCGGGCGCTCGCGTACGAAGTAGGAATCCTCCACCTCTTCCTCGGTGAGCTCGGGATGCCTCGCCAAGTGCGAAAAGAAGACCAGCCATGATAGGCACAGCAGGGCCCCGACGATCGCGTACAGCGCGACCGCAACCCGCTCGTCGGCCAGATTGCCTGTCTTGGCTGTATCGATGATCACGGCTGTCGGCCAAGGCAAGAGTGCGAGGGTGGCGAGGATGCCCAGGTTGGCCCACTGCAGGCCGATGTCCATCTGCCGGATACGGGAGAAGGCAGATTTGTGGTTGAGCCAGATAACGGCCAAATAGCTGTAGGAGGCCGCGTAGGCCAGGTATGTCGGCCATTGACCGAGCAATCCGGCCAGCAGTTCCCCGGGTTCGGTCTCCGGTGGCGTGAGCTCAAGTACCAGTAGCGTGATAACGATCGCGATGACGGCGTCGCTGAACGCCTCGGCACGTCTTGTGTCCGAACGTGTCATTGCCCGCTGCCAAGCCTGTGCATGACGTTGGAGCTCTTTATCCGCTTTCGCCGGGCAATTTGTAAGCGAGCACGTCGACATTCTGAATGTTCGGTTCCGCGCTGAACAGCTCAGCTCCCTGAGCGGCCAGGGCTTGCCCTACACCCCCGGAGAGGTGGGTCTGGCGGGCGTCGTCATCGGGAAACACGTCGAAGACGCCGAAAGTCGATTCGTCGAACTGGAGGGCAAACCAGGCACGCGTACCTTGTTCCTGTTCAACGACCGAACGCGCGCTGCGGAGGAACTCGGCAACATCCTTTTCCTTGCCGGGCTTCGCCGTCAAAATCACAGATAATGCGACGGAAATCATGCTTCCTCCCCCACCGCGATCTGACGGATTCCATAATGCACGACAGTTTTCATGCGGAGCCTCCCTGGAACGGTACTGCGGCGAAGATGATGCGGACCGAACTGGCCTCGTGGCACCTCCTCAACCCTCAGAGGGAGCGGCGCGACGCACTGCCCAGTCTTCCAGTGATCTCTGGCCACCACAAGAGATGATCCATTCTAAAAACCTGGACCCGCCTTGGGTTCGCCGCTTGTCCACGCGCTCCTAAGGTGCGATGGTCAACTCGCTGATTGCGTCATTTTGCTCATTGAGCACAAACCGGTACTTGAGTTCGACGATTCCCCCGGGGAATGTCCCTTCAAGGCGGTTGACGACAGTTATGGTCCGGCCATCACTGTTGGCCCCAAGAAACGTGGTCGTGTATTCAAATTCGGATACGACCCGGTCCAGCCATCGCACGATTTCGGAAGTGCCGCGGTACCGGCGGCCGTCGTCGACAACCAAAGCATCGTCGTCGAACGTGTCTATGGCAGCCTTCCGCTCAATTCCCTGGGATCGATCCAGGTAAGTAGTGATGGGTGAGGGAAGGTCTGTGAGCAGGATTTCTTTTGTCATGAAGGTTTACTCCGTGGGTTCGGTGACGTGAGTGGCGCCTCGTGGCGGGGTGTGCCCCCGCCGCTCAGGCCGGATCTAGTAACTTCTAATTTAGAAGCGACTAAGTGCGAGAAAAGCAGTAACCAGGGAGGTGGCCGCAATGGGTGGCAAGATTCGACTCGAAGACAGGGAGTGCCCGCTCTCGACAGCATTGGGCTATGTGGGCGAGTGGTGGACGATGCTCATTCTGCATGACTGCTTCGACAGCTACAGCCGTTTCGATCAGTTCCAAGAGAACATCGGCTTGTCATCCAGCATGCTGACCAGCCGACTTCGTGTGCTCGTGGAACAAGGACTGCTTGAAAAGCGGCCCTACCAGTCGAATCCGCCCCGGCACGAGTACATCCTGACCGAAAAGGGGCGCTCCCTCCGACCGGTGCTGGTCGCGATGGCCGCATGGAGCAACTCCCGCCTTGACCCATCCGAACGCGCCATGATCCTTGTCGATAGCGAGACCGGCATGGAAGTCGAGCCCGTCCTGGTAGACCGCACGAGCGGTCGTCGCGTGGACGATCAGGCGCATGCCTTCACGGCCGGGCCAGCGGCAAGTCCTGCCATGCGGGCCCGGTATTCGGCCAGAGCGAACGATGGCTCGCACTAGCCGACCGAGTGCCGGACCCCGTCGCTGCGGGTACACATCCCGCCATTGGCTCATGAGACCTGTTGGCGTCGGGTTCATTAGGGTGGAAGTAAACCCGCAGTAAGGACCACATGCACACCGTCACCAGCAGCCCCGCCGTAGATCGCCACTATGACTTGGTCATCATTGGCACCGGCTCCGGGAACTCCATTCCCGGGTCCGGTTTCGAAGACCAGTCGATCGCGATCATTGAGGAGGCATCGTTCGGAGGCACCTGCCTGAACGCCGGATGCATCCCAACAAAAATGTTCGTGCACACAGCGGACACCGCACTCGAGACCCGCGAGTCAGCACGGCTGGGCCTTAACGCCTCCGTCAACTCCGTGGACTGGCCCGGCATCGTCCGCCGCATTTTCGAGGACCGCGTAGACCCCATCTCCGTCGCTGGCGAGGAATACCGGCGCAGCCAGCGGAGCCCGAACACGGACGTCTACGACCAACACGCCGTTTTCACCGGAGAACGCACCTTGCGCACCGGCCAAGGGGCCCACCAGAGGACCATCTCCGGTGACCGGATCGTCATCGCTGCGGGCTCCCGCCCCGTCGTCCCCGACGTCATCTCCGCCTCAGGCGTTCACTACTACACCAGCGAAGACATCATGCGGCTTCCGCAGTTGCCTAAATCCTTGGTCATCATCGGCGGTGGCTACATCGCCATGGAGTTCGCCCACATCTTTGATGCCCTCGGCACGGATGTCACGGTCATTGCCCGCTCCACCCTCCTGCGGAACCTCGACGACGACCTGCACGACCCGTTCAACGACCTCGCCGCAGAGCGTTTCGATGTCCGGGCCGGCCGGACTACCGTCAGCGCCGAACAGAATGACTGCGGCATCACCATACGGCTCGACGACGGCTCAACCGCCACCGGGGAGGTACTTCTGGTAGCGACCGGACGTACCCCCAACGGAGACCTGATGGACCTGTCCGCCGCCGGGATCGAGACCATAGGCGGCGGGCGCATCAAAGTAGATGAGTATGGCCGGTCGACCTCCGCCGCAGGTGTATGGGCGCTCGGCGACGTCTCCTCCCCCTACATGCTCAAACACGTCGCCAACGCCGAAATGCGCGCCGTGCGCCATAACCTGCTGAACCCGGGAAACCTGCAGAAAATGCCGCACGACAACGTCCCTGCCGCTACCTTCACACACCCCCAGATCGCCACCGTCGGAATGACCGAGTCCCAGGCCCGCGAAAGGGGCCACAACGTGACCGTCAAAATCCAGGCCTACGGCGACGTCGCGTACGGCTGGGCAATGGAAGACACCACCGGCATCTGCAAACTCATCGCCGACAAGAACACCGGCAAACTCCTGGGCGCCCACTACATGGGCCCCCAGGCTTCAACCCTGATCCAGCAAATGATCACCGCCCTGGCCTTCGACCTTGACGTCCGCGAGTTTGCCGCGAAGCAATACTGGATCCACCCCGCACTACCGGAGGTCACCGAAAACGCCCTGCTCGGCCTGACGTTCGACCAGACGTAGACGTACGCGCGGCTCTCTCTCGATGCGCCGAGCGGCCGGGACGCGGGTTCCCCATTTCCGGAAGCGTCACGGTAACGCCTTTGATTGCACTACTAGATAGCGATCCAGCAAGGTTCCCGCGCCGAAGATAGAGTCGATGCCGCTCGTCAAACGGCCTCTTGGTTCCGATGTTGGTGCGATGGCATCGGGAACGGAGATCGAGCAGATTCGAGGGAGAGATGAATCGTGAGAACGTGTTGTTGCACGGCTTGGGTTTGGTTCTTGTTTCTGGCCTGAGGGCGCCCGTGCCGGCGATGGCTGCCACCCATCAAAGCGTATCTGCCGGGAATTTCCGGGCCAAGGCCCCTGACAAGTCTGGAGGCGTCGACGACAAGTTGCCGTTTACGATGTCAACGCACCACGAACAGGCCGACGGACAATTCCAGCCCGCCGCTGGCTATAACGGTTTTAACTTTCCAGGAACCAAGAGTGCAACCAACTGCTAAGACGCCCGACCGCCACACGACCTCAACGAAGCAACGGATCTACTGGCCTGGACTCGGGCTGCTTGTGGGGCTGACAACCCTTGGGATCAGAGGCCTGCTCGGAGATTCCCAGAACATTCTCAGCGCGACACTAACTGTGTTGATCCCGGTGGTTGCTGCAATCTTCGCGTCGTTCATCGTGAAGAACAATAGGCAGTGAGGTCGATGCGCTCCTGAATCACGTCGGCAACTGTAAGGATCTCGTTCCGTGTCAACACATTTGTGGGTTGCGATAACAAACACTGGGAAGTGGCGGAAACCTCCGGAATCCGGGGCATTCCGGCGGAAGAACGGGGCAATCCGTGGTGGAAAGGGTGGACATTGTCCCCACTGCTCATTTACCTCCGATTAGCCCGGGGTCTGGTAGCAGGGCACGGCAACTTCGTATGTCGTGCATCAAACGAAGCCGTCCCCGTCGCACTGCGCACGGCCCGACCGCGACGAGTTGGCGCCCCTTAGCGTTTCGACTAAGAGACGCCACCGGTCAACCTCCGGGAATCAGGCTTCCAGCGTCACCGTTGTGGCGCCGGGAACCCGCGCAGACTGGAGTTCCAGCAGTTCGGCCCGGAGTGAGGTATCCAGAGCCGCATCCAGAACCGTGAGTGCCAGGACGGTGGCGCCGTCGAGAATGGCTTCGTCCGCCTCCGGTGAGATGGCGGCGGCGGTGAAGTCAGGGTGGTGCGGGACCGCGGTGCTGTTGCGGACCACCACCATGCCGTGCACGGACGGGACTACCTGGGAAACGTTGCCCATGTCGGAGGAACCGCCCCCGAAGATGGGCGTCGTGTCCACGGGCCTTCCGACGGTTTCCATGTTGGCGTCCCATGCTTCGCCCAGCCCGACGTGGGTATTGAGCGGGGCGTAGGGGTGCTCGGTCTGCTGGTGGGTCCAGGTGCAGCCGGTGGCGATGGCCGCACCTTCGAAGCACGCGAGGACGCGCCGCTTGAGGTCCCGCCAAACATCAACGTCTCCCGCGCGGACTTCCACCTGAACCGTGGAGTCGCCGGCGATGACGTTGGTGGCACCGCCGCCGTGCGAGATGAACGCGTTGGTGTTTGCGTTCTCCGGTAGGTGCTGCCGCAGGACGGCCATGTTCATCAGCGCCAGGCTCGCCGCCGCGCCTGCGTTGATGGCCTTGTCCGGGGCTCCGGCTGCGTGGGCTTCGCTGCCTTTGAACTGCACTTCGAAGCGCTCTACGGCGGCCATACCAATGGCCGCCGCACTCCGCTCAGCGCCCGTCATGCCATGCACCATAAGGGAGAACGCTGCGTCCTCCCACGCTCCGGCCTGAAGCAGCGAGACTTTTCCGCCGCCGTGTTCCTCCGCGGGAGTGCCGAGGAGTTTGATCCGCAGTCCGGCGGCGTCGGCCACGGGCTTAAGGGCCAGCGCAGCGCCGACGCCGGCTGCGGCGATCATGTTGTGCCCGCACGCATGGCCGACTTCGGGGAGGGCATCGTATTCGGCACAGATGACCACGGTCAGTTCGCCGGTGCCGTAGACGGCCTCGATCGCCGTCGGAACATCATAGGCGCGTTCGGTCACCTCGAAGCCGCCGTCGCGGAGGACAGCGGCCACGGCCGCAGCTGAGTCGTGTTCCTCCCAGGAGATCTCTGCCAGTGCATGGACCTTGTGGCTAAGTTCAAGGATGGAAGGCCCGACGGCGGCAGCGGACTCGCGTACGGTGTCGCGCAAGGTGTCCTGGGAGGTGGTGTCGATGGAAACGGTCATTGTTGATCCTTCGTGTCGAGGTGGATTAGTTGGCAGGTTCGAGGACGTCGTCGGCATTCGATGACGATGTGGTTGATTCGACCGGTGTGGCCCGGGCAGGCCGGATGAACAGAACGGCCACGGCGAAGAGGACGCAGACTCCGGCGCAGATCCACCAAACGGCGTGGAAGGACAGTTCGGTGGCCGCCCGCGTTCCGGCGGCTGTTGGTGTGGTGAGTGCTGCCATCAGCAGCGCGAAAAGAGCACCGGCGACTCCTCCGGCGGCGGTGCGGGCTGTGTTGTACAACCCCGAGGCGATCCCCACTGAATCGGCTGCTGCCCGCTGGACCACCAAAGTCGGGAGCGTGCCGCTGACCAGCCCCGCGCCGAGTCCGGCCATGACGAGCCACACCGCGAAGGTCACCAGGGTACCCGGCGCCAGAATCATGAGGACGTACGCGATGGCGCTGATCCCTCCCCCAAGGGCAACACTCCGTGGGCCGCCGATCAGCCGGGATGCCCGGTCGCTGAGCGAGGCACCCAGGAAGGCTGCAAGAGCCATGATGCTGAGCATTGTTCCCGCGGCAGAGGCAGCAGCACCGAAGCCGAATCCCAGCGTGGCCGGATCGGAGCGCAGGTAGACGGAGATGGGTGCTTGCGCGCCGAACAGTTGCGCGCCGTAAAGGAAGGCGACGACAATCGGAAGGCCAATGCCGCCACGAAGGAGCATGGTGAGGTCCACCAGGGGGTGTTCTGTCCTGCGGGCTGAAACCACCCAGCCGGCCAGGAGGGCGATGCCGACCGCCATCGCGAGGGCCGTGGTCAGCGGCGGCCACGTTGAGAGATTCGAAGCGCCTCCCAGGAGAGCAGCCAAGCCACCGCCAAGCAGTGCAGCACCGAGATAATCCACCCGCCCTTCGCTCCGCAGCGGGCTTTCCTTGACGAAGAACGCGATGCCAGGAACGCACAGGGCCATGAAGATCGCCGGCATCAGCAGAGTGATGGAAAGGCTCTCAGTCGCGTCGAGGACAAATCCGGCCAGGAGACCGCCGATGGTTGCGCCGAGGGTCAACGCCGCCACAAGCCTGCCGATGCTTCGCCCGGAGCGTTCAGAGTCGCGTTGATGGACGATGGCGAATTCCAAGGGGAGGAAAACGGCCAGCGGGGCTTGGATAGCACGTCCCAGAAGGAACAGTTCATAGTTTGGGGCGAAGGCAACCAAGACGGAAGCCGCGGCAACGATAGCCGTGGAGATCATGAGTATCCGCTTGTGGCCGTGGATGTCACCCAGCTTGGACAGCAAAGGGACCACCAGCACTGTCGCCAGCAAGTAGGCGGCGCTGATCCAATTCAGCGATGCTGCCGAGACTCCATGGTGTTCACCAATGGAAGAGAAGAGAGGATTCAGCCAGCCCTGAAGTATGCCACTGCCAAGCTCCATGACCACCAGGAAACCGACGGCTCCTGCCGCCGTAGTGGATTTTTGCGCCGTTGTACGCATGTGCGCTCCGATGTGATGAGAAGTGAACGGGATCACAACATCATGGAAGTGCCGTGTTTCCAATTGATGAAATTGCAGCTTTCCGTGGCTATTCTGTTTTCTATGCCGGAAAACATGCTTGATCCACTCGAGGAGCGCCTCATCCATGCTCTTCAGATCGAAGGTCGGGCGCCGTGGAGTGAACTGGCCCCCATGATCGGAGTCGACGCCGTAACCCTCGCCAGGCGCTGGGACTCGCTGCGGGAACGCGGGCTCGCGTGGGTCACCGGCATCTTCCCCGACGGAGCATCGGCCCTGGTGGACATCACCTGCAAACCCCAGCAAACGGGCGACGTGGCCCGCCAATTGGCGCAGATCCCGGAAGTGATGACCCTCGACCACACCTCCGGCGGACGGGATCTGTTGGCCACGGTCCTCGCCGACACCCCGCTCTCCATCTGGGACACAGTCACCAACCGCATCGGCGGCTTGGAAGGCGTCAGGAACACCCAGACGCATCTCGTTACCGAAGTAGTCATGGAGGCCTCCGATTGGAGGCTCCGCGCCCTCACACCGCAGGAGGCAGCCAGGGTCCCCCGCCCCCGCCCACCACGGGCACGGGCGCCGCGGACCGTGCACCCTGACGTCGAAGCAGCGCTCCGCCATTGCCTGGCCGAAGATGGGCGGCGCCCCGTCAGCCGCATTGCCGCAGAACATGGACTCAGCGAACAGCGCGTCGCGGATGGGCTGGCCCGCATGCGCGCCGATGGCATGCTGCGGATACGCACGGACGTCGCACGCACGGTCACGGGTTGGCCTGTCTACGCCTGGTACTTCATGCGGACCGCCGCCAAGCACGTTCAGCAGATGAAGGGGCTCATGGCTAAGATTCCTGAAGCCCGAACGGCGCTGGCCGTCGCAAGCCAGTACAACTTGGTGGTGGCGGTCTGGCTGAAGGAAATGTCCGATGTCATGCGCTTCGAGGCTGCCATGGAAGCTGCCGTGCCGAGCGCCCGCATCGTTGACCGCAGCGTGGTGTTCAGGATGAGCAAGCACCTCGGCCGGCTCATCGATGAACAAGGGGCCGCGACGCTGGGATTCGTCCACCCGTCGTCGGAAAGTAGCTGAGACCGCAGTTCTGAGGTTAAGTGGTCCTAAACCCTGGGAGGTCCCGTGCTCGATATCCGACGCCTGCAAATCCTCAAGACCCTTGAGGTTGAGGGAACCATGACGGCCGTTGCCGCCAAGCTCCATATGACAACCTCGGCGGTCAGCCAACAGTTGGCCGTGCTTGAACGGGAGGCCGGGCTGGCGCTCCTGATCCGTGCCGGCCGGAAAGTGCGGCTGACGGAAGCCGGAGTCATGCTGGTGAAGCATTTTGGCCGGATAGCTGCTGAAGTTGAGGCGGCCGAGGCGAACTTAAAGAAGCTTCAGACAGATGTCCGTGGACACCTCGCCATCAGCGCTTTCCCCAGCTTTTGCAGCACGGTGCTCCCCGCCGCCGTCATGTCCCTTCAGGCCAGCTACCCGCGACTCGACATCACCGTGTCCGACCTCGAACCATTCGAAAGTGTGGCCCAGTTGAGGGAAGGGCACATCGATGTCGCAGTGGTGGATGACCTGCATGACATCCAGGATGAGGGGCTCGTGAAGACTATTCTGGCCCGCGATGAAATCATCCTCTGCCTCCCCCAGGACCGGGAGGCACCGGACGCTGCGACGCTGGCCGACTACGCCGATGAACGGTGGATCCTGGACCAGGAAGGCAGCGTTTTTGAGCAATTCGTCCTGCAAACCTGCCGCGACGCTGGATTCGAGCCGAACGTCATAGCCCACTGTCGAAACCTGATGGCCACCCTGGGATTGGTCCGTGGTGGCCTCGGGGTCGCCCTGATGAGTGAACTGAACCTCGGCCGGGAAACGGACGACCTGGTGGTGCGTCGCGTAGATCCAAGCTGCGGCCGCAACATCATTGTCTTGCACCGGGCGGCCAGCCGGGAATCGCCGGCCGTAGCGGCCGTCGTCGACGAACTGCGGAAAGCGACTGACGCCCGCCCCAAAGCGTGACGCGCGCGGGAGTCCAGGCGAATTGTTAAGTTCTGCTTGACGTTCTGTTCAAAAGTTTCCGATAGACGCTGACCGCATTTGCACCCAAGCTGGTAGCAGACCCCACACCAAATCTGCACCGGAGGTATGCCATGGCTTTAAGTGCCCTTGACCTTTTCTCAATCGGAATCGGCCCCTCGTCGTCCCACACCGTGGGGCCGATGCGCGCGGCCCGCGCGTTCGTCGAAGAACTGGAGAGGGAAGAAAAGTTCGACGCCGTAGATCGCCTTCATGCTGGACTGTTCGGTTCGCTGGGTGCTACCGGACGCGGGCACGGCTCGGATAAGGCGGTCATCCTGGGATTCATGGGCGAGTCGCCGGAAACCGTAGACACAACCACGGCAGACACTGTGGTCAACGAAGCCACTGAGGCTGGGAAGATATTGCTTGCAGGGCGCCGAATGATCACCTTCAACAGAAGCAAGGACGTGGTGCTCCATCTGCGCAAGTCATTGCCTGCGCATCCAAACGGCATGCGGTTCCAAGCCTTCGACAATTTGGGGAGAGTGCTGAGCGAACGCGTCTACTACTCAGTGGGCGGCGGCTTCGTCGTTGACGAGCATGACGTTGGGAACTCGCGTCCCGAGACGATACAACTCCCCTATCCGTTCTCCGACGCCGAGGAACTGTTGGCCCACTGCAAGCGTGAAGGCCTTTCCATCAGCGACGTCATGCTCGCCAACGAAAGCGCTTGGCGCAGCGAGGAGGAAACCCGCGCGCAGTTGATGCACATCTGGGAAACCATGAAAGAGTGCGTGTCACGCGGCTGTAGCCGAACGGAAGAACACCTGCCCGGGAACCTGATGGTCCGCCGTCGTGCGCCGCGGCTGCTGGCGGACTTGCAAGCGAAAGACGACACCAGCGATCCCTTGCGTGCAGTGGACTGGGTGAACCTGTTTGCCCTGGCGGTGAACGAAGAGAACGCCACGGGTGGACGCGTCGTCACCGCCCCCACCAACGGCGCTGCCGGAATCATTCCAGCGGTGCTGCACTACTACATGATGTTCACACCCGGAGCCAGCGAAGAAGCAGTGATCCGATTCCTCCTCACCGCAGCTGCCATAGGTGTCCTGTTTAAGCAGAACGCCTCCATCTCCGGCGCCGAAGTCGGCTGCCAAGGGGAAGTCGGCTCAGCCTGTTCCATGGCAGCGGGCGCGCTGTGCGAAATTCTGGGCGGCACACCCCAGCAGGTGGAGAACGCCGCCGAGATTGGTATCGAGCACAACCTCGGGCTGACCTGCGACCCCGTTGGCGGCCTGGTCCAGATCCCGTGCATCGAACGCAACGCCATGGCCAGCAACAAAGCCATCAACGCTGCGCGGATCAGCCTGCGCGGAGACGGCGTCCACCACGTCTCGCTTGACACAGCCATCAAGACGATGCGCGAGACAGGAGCAGACATGAAAAGCAAGTACAAAGAAACGTCCCGCGGCGGCCTCGCTGTTAACGTGATCGCTTGCTAAGGCCCGCAGCGGCCTCCCCTGATTGATCGACAGCAGGCGGAGGATCCTGGGTCAGAGCCCTGATGCCTACCACGGGTGACAGCATTTCCGGCTGGAACTTCTCCACGTCAGACCAGCACGCCCAGACCAGCACGCCAAGCCACGGGCTGTTCACTCTGCGGTGCTCAACCCGTGCTTGTGGGCTCCGAAAGGTTCCGGCTTTCAAAGGTCGACACCCAGGGCTGAATCTGGGATTTAGTCCGTTCCGGATCTATATCGAATCTTTCCTTGACAGAGCCATCCCGCGGCCCTAAATTTAGTGCAACCGATCTCAGCAACCGATCTCAGTCCTACTTCTGAAAATGCAACCGATCTCAAAGGAGAGATTCGATGAACCAATCGGCTTCTCCCTACCGTCGAAGTCCCGCATTTAGCACGCGTCGCTTGAGCACGGCATGCTCCCACATCAGCACACCCATTCACAGGAGAAATTCATGATCAAAAAGCGATGGGGCTTGGCGCTCGTAACAGCCGTTGTGGCCGGCCTTGCCCTCAGCGGCTGTTCACCCTCAGCTTCGGAACCCAAAGGTCCCGTGACTTTGAACTACTGGGACTTCCTCGATCCCAGCCAGGCTAATCCGCGTTCAAAGGCACTGAAGGAAAACATTGCCAAGTTTGAGGCGGCCAACCCGGACATCAAGATCAACCTCTCCGTCGTTTCGTTGGGCGACATGTTGAACAGACTCCCTCAGGCCGCGGCAGCAGGTCAGGCCCCTGATGTCTTCAAGATGTTCACTCCCGTCGTTCCCCAGATGGCATCTGCCGGCGTCTACTCCCCTCTGCCGGACGCCGCCTCGAAGGTAACTGATTGGCTGCGTCCCACAGACACTCTTGCGGGGCCCGACGGCAAGCCTGTTGCAGTGCCGTACGAATACCGAACCTGTGCCCTCTACTACAACCAAAAGATCCTTAGCCAGATCGGCGCGGCCGTCCCGACCACATACAACGAGGTTGTCGAAGTCGCCAAGAAGGCTGCTGCCGCTGGCATTACCGGGTTCGGGACGGGCTTCTCGGACACAGACAATTCGGCCATCATCAGTACCTTCTTTAACTGCTTCATGTCCCAGGTGGATCAGGAAATCTGGAACAAGGATGGTCAAGCTGATTTCGCGACGGACAAAGGCAACGAGTTTGGTGACTTCCTGGCCAAGCTCAGGGACGCAAAGGCTCTTGGTAGCAACGTCGTATCCGACACGTACGGCACGGTAGCTGACGGCATGGCGAGCGGCACTGTCGCGATGGCGGTCCTGGGCACAGAACGAGCGGTTTCCTTCGGCTCGCAGAACAAGGACCTCAAGTGGACGGCCCTGCCGAAGGCGAGTACCGGCGACACGACAGGTACCACCATTGGATGGACCCTGGGGATCGGAAACGGCAGTAAAAACACCGAGGCTGCCTGGAAGTTTATCGAGTACATGACCGGGCCGGAAGCCGGTGCGCTGATGGCAACCGGCGGTGAGGTACCCACCCGTGCCGCCACCTACCAGCAACCGTTCTTCTCCACTCCAGAGGCAAAGACCGTCAACGACATCGCGGCCTACGTCAAGACCAACAGTGAACCACGCACGTATTCCAACACATGGACCGCGCTTGCCACTGGCCTCTCCCAAGCCGGGCAGAAGCTGACTCTCAACGGCTCATCAGGCAACGACTTTATTCGTTCCGCCCAGGACGCGGCCAACAAGAAGTAGCCGCCCGAAATAGGGGGAGCCTGGGAAACCAGGCTCCCCCTGGAAGGGACAGATAATGTCAACCAAAAGCCCCATCCGCAGCCCACGCAAGACCCCAACGTCGCCCTTAGGCACCCAGACCATCCGCCGAGTCCGTAGGGATCGAATGGTATGGCTCTACGTCCTCCCGGTCAGCGCCGTCTTCCTCTTTGTATTTGTGGGGCCGCTCATCTACACAGCGTGGACGGCCCTGCACGAGACGTCGTATTACCAGATTGGCAAATTCTCGGGTCTGAATTCCTTTGCCCGATTGTTCTCAGACTCCGACCTGCCGAGTCGCATATGGACAACCTTGGTGTTCTCGCTCGGGGCCCTAGTTATCGCTTTGCCGGCAGGGCTGCTATCTGCAATCGTGCTCAACAACCTTCACCGCTTCAAGCGTTCGGTCCGGAGCCTCTTCCTCCTTCCCTGGCTGATGTCCCAGGCCACTGCAGGAACAATCTGGCTGTGGTTCCTCAACCCCAACTACGGCCCAGCATCAGCGATCACCAAGTCCCTGGGGTTCGGTCCCACGGACGTATTCTCAACACCGACCAGTGCGCTGGTTGCAGTAACACTGATGACAGCCTGGTGGTCCTACCCGCAAGCGATGCTCCTCTTCCTGGGCGCCCTTCAAACGATTCCTGAGGAGCTCCGCGAAAGCCTCAAAGTGGACGGCGGCGGTATCTGGCACCAGTTCGTGAACATCACGCTGCCCTACTTGCGCAACACCATTGTCTCCGTCGTGGTCGTCCTTCTCATGCTCTATGTGCAGATGGTCACCATCATCCTCGTCACCACAAGAGGAGGCCCCATCGGTTCTACAGAAACCCTGTCCATGCGGGTCTACAACCAGATGTTCGACAAGTTTGATCTCTCCGGAGCATCAGCAACGGCAATCCTGCTCTTCGCCGTCAACATCGTCCTGACCCTCGTCGCCATTCGCTTCCGACGGAAGGAAAGCCTGTGAGCATCACAACCCCGCGCCGCCAGCGGCGCTTGGGCAGTTTCATCCGGGCAGTCCCTGCCTGGGCGTACATCATCCTCTCCGCAACGGTCGTACTCCCGCCGGTCGCATGGATTGTGTCCACGTCACTGAAGACCGGTTCAGGCACACTGGAATTCCCGCCAAAATGGATACCGGCCCCATTCTCATCCGAGGGCTATGTCGGCCTTCTGACCTCGACCAACATCCGATTCTTCGTAAACTCCCTCATCTATGCCGGCGGCTCTATCGTCCTGGCTCTGGCCATCTGCATCCCTGCGGCATATGTGGCCACAAGGTATCGGAGCCGCCGCATGGAAACTCTGATGACAGGGATTCTGGTCCTGTCCATGGTCCCGGCCATCGTAGTCTTTATCGCGCTGTACTCGATGTTCGTCAAGACCGCATTAATCAACACTTACCCCATGATGATCATCGTCTACACGGCAATCATCTGCGGACAAACCATCCTGTTCTTACGTAATTTCATCGAGAATATTCCTGTGGAAATCGAGGAAGCGGCCGCCATCGATGGCTGCTCCCGCATGCAGATCCTGTGGCGCATCATCCTCCCTCTCATCCGTCCTGGTATCGCTGCCGTCGCCATCTTCATCTTCGTGTTCGTTTGGAACGACTTCCTTGTCGGCACTGTCCTCGCCACCACTGAAGACATGAAGACCGTGCAGAACGGCATAGTGCGATACATAACCACCGGCTTCGGTAGCTTCTGGGGACTCTTCGCCGCCTTCATCGTGGTTGCCTTCATCCCTGTTCTCTCAATCTTCCTGGCATTCCAGCGCTGGTTTGTGGCCGGCATGACCTCCGGTGGTGTCAAGGGGTAAGTCGACGCACCAACCAGCAGCACTCTCCCGCAACACACAAAAAGCAGGCCCTGTGACCGTCGCCGACGGCTCACGGGGCCTGCTTTTGCGCAACATTGAGCGGAGCTCTTGCACCCCCGAATCAGTCGGGGGTGGCGGGGCCGGCGCGTCATTCAGCCGGCGGGCGCCTTACATGTCCTGGCTTGGGCGCCAGTCCGGCGGCTGAATCAGCTCCACACGATTTCCGTCAGGATCGAGGAGGTAAACCAACCACCCTCCGGCAATGGGGCCCGAGGTCGGGGCAACGGGTTCAGATACCGCGCTGTAACCCAGCGCTGTCATCCTGGCGTAAACCTCTCGAACGTCAATGTCTGTAAAGGCCAGGTGAGCTGTGCCCGGTTGCGCCCGTGATGGATCAACTGCTGGCAGTAGCGGCTCGGCATGTGCTAGTTCCAGCCGGAAGGATCCGTCGCTGGTAGCGAGAAGCATGGCTCTGACGGTCACGTCAGGACGGCCGTAAAGTTCTCCGATATATGGTCCCGACGTCCAGGCATCGAAACGCGCCAGTCCGAGGCCATCCACATAGAATCGCTCGCTCCGCTCCATATCCGTGACGTGCAGGGCAGTGTGGTGATGTCGCATTATGTGTCTCCTTCGTAGGTCAGGGACCCGTCTCTGACTGCTCAATGACCTTCCTGGATGAGGGCAGCCCTATGCCGTTGATGTTGCTCCGGGTGAGTCAAGGGCACACAGCCACGGGCCGCCAATGGACAAGCTCTGTCGGGAGTCTCAGGTTCCTATTCCCAGATGTGCCCCGCCGGCCACGTCCAAGGACACCCCCGTGATGTAGCGGTTGTCGGGATCTGAAAGGAACAGGATGGCCCGGGCTACTTCATCGGGTTCAGCGAACCGGCGCATCGGCAGCTGCGCTGCCCTCTTCGCTCGGTTGGCTGCAGCGTCCGGACCGGAATCCCGGGCAAATTGTGCCCACATGGGTGTGTTCACCGGTCCTGGTGCGATCGCGTTTACAGAGATTCCATTGGGTCCGAGCAGTTCGGCAAAGGACCACATGATGTGGAGGACGGCGAGCTTGCTCGCGTTGTAGGGCAGGTAGTTGAGGCGTGATTCTTTGGCCGCAACTGAGGACAGGACCACGATGGAGCCGGCCGTGCCGGTCTCAAGCATGGATTTTGCGGTCTCCCGGACCATGGTGAAGGTCGCGGTGGCGTTGATCCTCAGGATGGAGTCGAACTCTTCGGTGGTTGTTTCCATGATGTCCGGGGTGGGGCCGAGCACTCCTGCTGCATGGATGAGGACATCAACACGGCCGTGTTGGGCTTGGATGTCCTGGATGACCGTAGCGCATTGTTGTTCCGAGGTGATGTCGAGGGGGTAAAACGCCTCCAAGGACTGGTCCTCTTTGGGGGAACGATCGGCACCGATGACCCTGGCTCCGGCGGCTATGAGTGCGGTGACCGCGGCGTCGCCGATTCCTCCGCTTGATCCGGTTACCAGGACCACTTGGTCTTTGAGGCTCATCGGTTCTCTCCGTTCCGGGTGCAGCTCGAGCGCAGTGCTCGTGCGGTCGGAGTGTGAGGTGCTGGTTTCATGTTCATTTTCCTTACTCGATAATGCTCGGTTCGGCGGGTCGACCTTTGATCGGTTCGATTGGTGCTTAGGGGGCTGGCACCTCCGGAGCGCCGGAGGCCGAGGCCGCCTGAACGGCGTCGGCGATTTCCGTGGCGCGGAGCGCCTGGGCAAAAGTAACGGCAGGCGCGTCACCCCCGCAGAACCTCACGGCTGCTGCTGCCTGGCGCAGGAAGAGGTCCGAGGGCTCGAAGTTTTTCTCCTGTTGTCCGCCGTCACGGTTCCACACGTGAAGGGAATCGTTTGACCACAACATACGGCCGCCAGTGGCCAGAACATCCACGGTGAGGCTCCAATCTCCCTGGTTGAGCCCTTGGGGTTCCTGCCAGGGAGACCAGTAAGTCTGCAGAGTGAACACCACGCCAGACGGGAATTCGAGCGTGGAAAGGACGTGTTCCGGTACCGGAGACCCGTACAGGCTGCTGCTGACGCTTGTGGCAAGGACTTTTGGGTCACCCTCGAACCACGAAGAGACCAGTTCGATGGCATGGATGCCGTTTACCACCGCAACGCCGCCCTCACCCGGATCAGCGCGCCATGAGTCGATGGTCTCCTTGTGGGCGACCGATCGAACGTTGACAGCGATCACGTCGTTGTCTCGGATCCACTCGGAAAGGAGTTCGACGGCGGGGTGCTGATGGAGTGTATACCCCACCATGAGTCGTTCGTTCACTCCTGTAGCGGCGGACACGACGGCGGCACCTGCTGTATCTGCCGCCACGGGCTTTTCCGTCAGCACCCGGAATCCCCTGTTCAGCAAATTTGCACAGATTTCCGGTTGCAGAGTGGTGGGTAGCGCTACCACGACCAAGTCCAGTTGATCAGAATGAAGGTCCTGGATGCCGGGCACCACCCGCGCGCCCAGCTCGTCAGCCAATGAAACCGCCCGTTCGTCCTTCTCCACAAGGTGGGTGACGTTGGCGCCCACCTGGGCGAAAGCCCGGGCATGACGGGATCCTGCCCACCCGGCCGCGCCCACCACGGCAACGCGCGGGGGCTGTGTCGCCGTCGTCATGATGTCGGACGCGCAAAGATCAGGCCCAGGGCCATAAGCGGTGCTCATGTAATCTCTCCTTTGAGTTGCTTCGGAAATTAGTGAATCGGTTGCTTGGAACGGCGGCACCAGACTGTGGTGTCTTCAAGCATGCGTGGTTTGTTGACCATGATGGCCCCTGCCACAAGCACCAGGAGCCACACACCGAGCATGCCGAACGAGGGCAGCCAACCATCCCCGGGAGTGTGCAGGAGCGCGAAAAGGAACGGGCCGACGCTTGCGAGGGCATAGCCGGTTCCTTGGGAAAACGCAGACATACTTCCTGAACCGGACTGCGTTCGTGTTCGCTTATTGATCAAGATGAATGCAAAGGAATAGGCGCCCTGGCCCAGCCCGGCAATGACGACCCACAAGGCTGCCGAAGCTGGCGGCGCCATCATGATTCCGCCGTAGCCTAAGGCGAAAGCTACGACAAAGAGGACGGCAACAGGTAGTGGCCGGGACATCCTCACAACAACCATGGGCACAATCAAAGCGACCGGCAGAGCAAGAATTGAATAGAGCGCCAGCATGGATCCGGCAGTTTCCTGGCTCAGTCCTCTGTCAACGAGGACAGCCGGGAGCCAAGTGAGCGCCGCAAAAGTATTGCTGGAACAACCAGCAAAAACCAATGCTGTGCCCCAGCCGATAGCTGATCGCCACGGTCTGACTCCATTCGCAGAAGGCAACTGCCTGCCCTCCGCTGCATGGTCCCCCGAGCGGGCAACGGTCCTTCTGGCCACAAGAAGAATCAGCCACGGGACCGCAGCCAACGCGCTGAGGGCAGCCCAAATACCGATGGAGAAGCGCCAGCCATAAAGAGCATCCAAAGGAATGGCGAATTGGGCGGCCACTGCCGTGCTGACACCCAGGAGTGTGACGTGGATCGCTGCGAGAAGCCCGATTCTGTCTGGGAAGTACTTCGCCAGGAGAGGTGGAGCCACGACATTGACCAGACCAATCCCGAGCATGGCGACACAGGTGAACACCAGGAATGCCAGGACATTCCATCCCACTGCGCGGCCTAGCTGACCCAATGTTGTTAGCAGGATCGCAATCACCAGGAGGTGCTCCAGCTGGAGGCGCCGCAGGAGCGGAAGGGCAGCGAAGCCCACCACTGCGAAGCTGGCGGTCGGCAGCATTCCGAGAATTCCTGTGGTCAGGGCGTCAAAGGGATGGTCCGTGCCAATTCGGCCCAAGAGCGGAGACGCCGCCGAAACCGCTTCGCGAGCGCTAAAGGCAACCAGCAGGATGCCGGCAAGGGCGGTGAAACGCCCACGAAATGACCGCTTCCCCGCTCCGAAGACTTCCGATGCAGCCCTACGAGCACGAAGGAGAGCGATGGTGACACCTCCTTACGTGAGTAAAGATTCAGCTTGCGTTGACTGCGTGGCTCGCCCATTCGCGCCCCGTTTGCTCCTCTGTGGGCAGGCCGGCCGCGGCGAGGATCTGGTCCAGCAGGCTCTGGGTGCGTACTGCTTCGCGGCCTGAAGTCAGCGGCTGGGCCCTGTCGGCCACCCGGTCAAGGAAATGGTGAACGGCGGCTGAGAATCCGAGGGTGTCTGTCGCAGTAGCCCAGCCGTACGCTTCGGCGCTGAGTTCCCGCGAGGTAGTGACGCCGTTGATGGTGGTGGAAACGGTCTCGGGCGCCCTGACTTCGACGGTCTTCCCGTCACCGTAGGCGTCCAGTTTCTCGTTCCATGCTCCCGCTGTTCGGGCTGCCATCAGGACGCCGGTGTTACCGGTGCTGAAGCGGATGGTCGCTGCGATTCCGTCTTCTTCCCAAGGATCTTCACCAGCAGCGTGGGCAGCCACGTGCTCAGGTTCGCCCCCGCAGTACCAGCGCAGGAGATCGACCATGTGGATGGCGTTCTCGAACGTTGCACGGTATTCGGATCCAGGGCGGTTCTTTTGGGCCACGCAGAAGGTGGCGCCTTTGTCGCCAAAAGCCTCCCGGCCGGCCGTGTAGACGGGTGCATAGCGCCGGTTGAAGTCAACCATGAGTATCCGTCCCCGCTCGTCGGCGAGGTCTGCCAAATGTTCTGCCTCAGCTGTCGCCGGGGCAAGCGGTTTCTCGCAGAACACGTCCACGTCGCGGTTGAGGCAAAGCTCGACGGCGTGGGCGTGCTCGGAGCGCGGGGTCAGCACGAACACTGCATCCAGTTCCTGCGCGGCCAGCATCTCCTCCACTGTCTTGTAGGCGGCGTTGAAGCCCCAGCGCCGGACCAGGCTGCTGGGATCTTCGCGCCGGGAAACCAAGGCGGCCAGCTCGACATCGTCCCGTTGGACGAGGGTGGGCAGTTGCGCGATGGTGGCGATGTTGCCGGCGCCGATAACTCCGACACGGAGGCGATTGGTGTTCATCAGGCGTTCCTTACTTCGGCCAAATCAGTGAGCATTGAGCGCAGGACTGTGGCGGATTCCCGGAATCCATCCTCGGGGGTGGGGAGATCTTGCGGGTGCCAGCGGTATTCGAGTTCGATGCTGAGTACATCGTCGTAGCCGTGCTTCAGCAGTGCGGCGAGAACCGGGGACCACGGCACAACGCCGCTTCCGACCACACGTGACCGGACTGCACGCTCTGAGGCGTTGACCCTGGCCGTCTCCGAGGCTCGGAAGGTCGCCGTCGGGTCTGTGAAGACAAGGTCTTTGACGTGGACGTGGCCGATCAGGTCACCTTGGACGGCGAAGGCTTCTTCGTAGCTTTCGTCGTGCGTGAAGGTCAGGTTGGCCTGGTCGTAGAGCACGCGGACGGAGGGCTGGGCAATTTCCCGGACGAGTGCCGCGGTGTCCGCTGCGGTCTGGGTCATCGTGCCGAAGTGGTTCTCTACGCAAAGGCGGACGCCGGCTTGATGGGCTTCGGGCGCGAGGGTCTCCAAGGCTTTGCGCAACTGCCCCCACCGCGCAGCGTGGTCGGTGTCTCCGGGATGCCAGGAGCCGGCGTAGACGCGGACCCTGTCAGCCCCGAGCAGTTGTGCGGTATCTATGGCTCCACGAAATTCGTCGACGGCTTTGCGCCATTCGGCATCGTCCAGTGAGTTGATGGCGGTGGTGTACGGCGTTAGTCCCACGATGGGGATGCCTTCGCCTTCGGACGCTTTGAGTGCCTCCGCCGCGGAGTGCCGGTCCCCTAGGGGCAAGCCGGACTTGTAGTCGTCCTGGTAGATGACTTCTGCCGCATCGAGCCCTGCGGCCCGGAAGAGACTAAGTGCTTGGGGAACCGTGTGGTTCGGGGTGCCTAGTGTGTGACCCGCTAGCCGCATTGTTCTATGTCCTTTCTGAAGTGTGTGGAGCTGCTGCCCAGTCCGTGGGACCGACCAGTCGGGGAGGGGCCGGGACGCGGGATCGATCCACGATTTCCATCAGCAGGCCCCAGGGGGTTACGAAATAGGTCCAACGGTTGCCGGCTACGCGCGGGCTATCGCCGGCAACTTCCTTGCGCTCACCGAGCACACGTACTCCAGGCGTTTCCTGCAGCACGGCAATGGCTTCATCGACGTCATCCACAACGAAGCACAGGTGGTGCCCTCCGGCGTCGCAATGCCTCGGTGGCGTCTCCCGCCGCTCGGCACTGCTCCACTCGAAAAGCTCGATATTGAGATTCGGTGGCAGCCGCAACATGGCGAGCGTGAGCTTGGCATCTGCCGGGACTTCAAAGTTCGTGGGCATGAACTCTTCGTCCGGCCCGCGTTCGGAGCGGTATAGCTCTTCAGCTCCAAGAACGTCGACGAAGAAACGAATGCCTTCTTCAAGGTTGGGAACCGTCAAACCGACGTGGTCCGTGTGCTGGAGCCCCGGCAGAGGCCGAAGCTTCTGCTCCTGCACCCCGCTCATTTGCGGAGCTCCGAGGTGGAGCCGCGGACCAGAAGTTCGGGTTCGAGGACGATATGGTCCACGGAGCCGTCAACATTTTGCTTTTCAGCCAATTCGATGGCGATGTGTCCCATGTCAGCGATCGGCTGCCGCACGGTTGTCAGTGGTGGGTTGAAGCGGGCACCTAGAGCGAGCCCATCAAACCCGATGACCGACACGTCTTCCGGTACCCGAAGGCCACTTCGGCCGAGCGCCGAAATCACCGCGAAAGCCACCATGTCGTTGGCTGCAATGATCGCTGTGGGTGGATTGTCCATAGCCAGGAAATGCTCCGCACCGCGCGTGCCCGCATCGAGGTCTGACCCGCTGTCGAGCACGACAGGTGTGCTGCCGCTTTGGGCGGTGAGCTCCAGATAGGCGTCCATCCGGTCCTGGGCCGTGTGTGTCCCGGCGATACCGGATACGTATCCGATCGAGGTATGCCCCAGGGAATGCAGGTGATCCAACGCCAGCATGATTCCTTTGCGGCTGTCAACGGTAACCGTTGGAACGGAGTCGTCGCCTTCCACGCGGTCAATCACCACAACCTTGTGGCCGAAGGCGAAACGCTTCAGCGCCTCGGTGTCCACCTTTGTGGAGGGTGCCACAATCCCGAACGGGGCATACATCGCCTGCATGGCCGTGAAGTATCCATCAGATTTGGCAGGGTCGCCGTTGGTGACGCAGAGCATGAGCTGGTAGCCGCGCTCGTCAGCTGCTTGTGTCATCGTTTTGGCAAGTTCCGCGAAGAACGGGTTCGTAATGTCAGGGACGATCAGAGGAATGATGTTGCTGGTCTTGCGACGAAGCGCCTGTGCCAGCGGACTCATGGTGTAGCCAAGTCCCTCGGCAACCCGAAGGATATGCTCGCGCGTTTCACTCTTCACAGCCTCAGGGCGTGAGAACGCCCGGGAGACGGTTGACCGGTGAACCCCGGCGGCTTTAGCGACGACGTCGATACTCAAGTCAGGCATGTTCTCTTCCTCCGTGCTGATCGTCATAGGCCCGCCAAATGGGGCGCATGACATCTTCGAGCTGGGCCAGCGTTGTCAGGCCCTGGAATCCATCTTCCAGCGTCCGGGCGACACTTCGGACAAACGGATCGTAGAGTGGGTCGCTGTCGACATTAATCTTGTCCACTTCCGTGGTGCCGTCCGTCGACGTGAAAGTAGCTGTGCCGTCGGAATCAACGGCGGCAAATCCCGCTTCGCCGACCGATGTGAAGCTGCAGTAACGCTTCAGCGGCGAGCCCGGGAATGCGTAGCCGACTTCCACGATGGTTTCGCGGCCCTCGGGCGTAGTGAGGATAAGGCTCGCGTGATCCTCAATATCTTGGCCGTGAAGAACCGATGAGAGCCGGGATTGCACCTGCAGCTCTGATTCGCCGGTGCCCCGTAGAAACAGGTCAACAAAATGAGGGGCCAGGTTGGCCAGGCAGCCTCCCCCAGCCTTGGAAGGATCGAGCATCCAGGGATTGGCATTGTGGAGGTACCGGGATGGCGGACCAGCAATGAACGAGGACCGTTGATAACTTGGCCGGCCTGCCTTGGCGAGCCATTGGTCCGTCGGGCCGCCACGCTGCACCAAGGGCACCGTGGCCGGTACGCCAGCTGCTTCGGCGGCCTGACGCACGGTGGACAGCTCGCCAAGGGAGGTGCCCAATGGCTTTTCCACGACGAACGGAATATTCCGCTCGATCAGGGCCATGCACTTTTCTGCCATACCCTCGTGGGGACCAAACACATAGGCGAGTCCGACGTCGGGCAAATCCACCAGTTTCTGCCAGTCAGCTTCAACCGGCGCTCCCCAGCCGTCTGCCAGTTTCTGCACCTGCAAACGGGAGACATCATCGTCGCCTACTGCGATCATGTCGTGTTCTTCGGCCATGGCCTGTGCGCAGAGTGGAACATGCCAATGGGATGCACCAAGAATAATTGTTCGTACTTTAGTCAACCGCAATACCCCCTTGTATGAGATCGGTTGCTGAGATCGGTTGCAATAACACTATGGATGGTGGGAGAGTTTGTCAACGAAACATCAATAGAGCCGGGTTTGGCTGGAGCAAAGAGCCACCCGGCCGGAGAGAGGGCATCATGAATAAGAAACTTCGTACCCTGCAGACCATCGACGAGTCCGGGGCCGTCCTTATTGTGCGACTTGAGAGCGCCGAGGTTGCCGAGAAGGTCGCGGAGGCTGCCATCGAGGGTGGCTTCCGGGCATTGGAGATCACCCTGTCGATTCCCGGGGCCGTCGAGGTGATCCGGCGCCTGGCCGCAAAGCATGGACCAAGCGGAGTGGCGGTTGGTGCGGGAACGGTTCTTGACGAGCACTCCGCGTACGAATGCATCCGGGCTGGCGCCGAGTTCCTCGTCAGCCCCCAGTTGAACCCTGCGATGATCCGGACCGCGAACCGCTATCAGGTGCCAACCATCAGCGGAGCCTTCACACCCACGGAATTCGTTGAGTCCGCCGAGGCAGGAGCTGACATCCTCAAGCTCTTCCCCACCGAGGCCGGCGGGGTGGCCTACGCAAAGGCAGTGCTCGCACCTCTGGCGCACCTGCCGATCATGCCTGCAGGTGGCGTCACACTGGAAAATGTTGGCGAGTGGTTCGCCGCAGGCGTGGCGGGCGTCGGCGTGGGCAGTTACGTTACCAAGGCATGGCAGCCTGACGGGGACTTCACCCGCGTCACCGAAGCAGCCCGGGCCTTCCTCGCAGCAGTAGCAGAGGCACGCGGATAATGTCTCCCCAGGTCTTCATCGTCATTGGACCAGCCGGCTCAGGGAAAACAACCATCGCGCAACAAACGGCTGAGAAGCATCAAGCGGCTTACCTGGACAAGGACCGGGTGAGCGGCCGCTTCGTCGAATTCGCACTGACCGCCACGGGGCATGACCCGACCGACCGCGAGTCAAACGACTACTATCGCGCCAATCTGCTGCCCCTTGAGTACGAGACCCTCATGGATGTGGCAGGAGTAAACCTGCGCCTCGGCCGCTCCGTAGTCCTCGACGCCCCCTTCGGGGCCTATTTTGACGATCCGGGCTACCTGACCCGTGCGGCAAATGACTTCCACTGGCCCTCTCCCGAGATCACCGTGATACGAGTCCGGGTGCCCCAAGACGTCCTGCGTTCGCGACTCATCAAGCGTGCTTTGGAGCGCGATAACTGGAAGCTCGCACACTGGGATGACTACTGGGCCACTTACGGCCGCCTCGAATGCACCTGGTCAGGTGTGCAGTTTCAGGACTTCGACAACGAGGCACCACTTTCCCTCGATTGATGCAGCCTAGCGACGGGCCGTGAGTGGCGTTGGCATGGGACGAAACGTCGCTATTGTGCATTGACAAAGATCACATTCCATCCGTATTGTTGAATGCAACCGATCTCAGCAACCGATCTCATTCGGAGCCTGGAGGTTTGTGAAAGCTTTCTTCGCTTATTGGCAAGCAGCGCCGCCCGCCCCGCACCGGCCGCCTCCCCTGGCATTTCGTCAACCGGTCGGACGCACTAACAGGCGGCCCGGCCCCGCACACCAGGTGCCCAGATCCAGCACTATAACCAAAGCGCTAAACGTGAAAACATGGAGAGTTCAATGAAGACCTCAAAAGAAGCAGTCGGCAGTCCCGACACTTCGGGGCGTCCCGAAACGTCTAAACATCCGCGCCGCACCCTGAACCTGATTGCAGGCACGATCGGCCACTTCGTTGAGTGGTACGACTGGTACATCTATGGGCTGCTCGCAGCGGTATTCTCGTCGCAGATATTCCCCAGCGACTCCCCGTTCGCCTCCCTGATCGCCGCACTCCTGACGTACGCCGTCGGGTTTGTTGTACGGCCTCTTAGCGGCATCATCATCTCGCCACTGGCTGATCGTTTTGGACGGCGGCTCATCCTGACTCTATCCGTCTCCGGGATGGCGCTCGGCTCACTCATCATTGGCCTCACACCGTCATTTGCGAGCATCGGCTATGCGGCACCCGTCCTCTTCCTGGTTGCCCGCGTCATCCAGGGCATTTCGGCCGGCAGCGAAGGCCAAAGTGCCATCGCGTTCATGGTCGAACACGCTCCAGCGAACAGGCGAGGCTTGTTCGGTTCCTTCACCAATATGGCAAGTGGCCTTGCAACCCTGGCAGCTACGGGCGCCGCGGCGATGGTAACGTCATCGTTCTCCACCGCCGATCTCGCCGCATGGGGATGGCGCATCCCCTTCGTTGTGGGCGGCTTCCTCGGCATCGTCGGCCTGATCCTGAGGGCCCGGGCTGAAGAGACCCCCGAATTCGAAGCAGAAGCCCTTGTCGACCAGAAGTCCGCTGCGGCGCGCCTGATGGATCTGCTTCGCGAGCACCCGAAGGCCCTGCTTCAGGCAGCTGCACTCTCCGCACCAGCCGTGGCCTACTACACCTGGGCCACCTTCCTTCCCACGTACGCCAAACTCACCAGCGGCCGGGACCTCTCCTCCACACTCGCCGGAAGTGTTATCGGGCTGGCCCTGCTGGTGGTTATCGTGCCGACTTGCGGCGCACTCTCTGATCGACTCGGCCGGCGCAAAATCTTCCCAATCATCGGCGCCATCGGCATGATTGTTCTCTTCTACCCCTTGCTCCTGCTCCTCAACCAGCCGGGCTTCTGGGTATACGTCCTGGTATCGGCCTCCGGGTGGGTAGTTCTCGGCATCTGGCAGTCGGTCTATCCGACCATCCAGGCCGAATTGTTCCCGGCCTCCGTCCGGGTATCAGGCATCGGTTTCGCGCATCAGATCGTGATTGCCGTCTTTGGTGGAACCGCACCTCTGATCGCTGCCGCATTTGTCGGAGCCGGGCAGCCGATGCTCGTCGCTGTCTACATGATCGTCGTCGTCGCATTGTGCCTCGTCGTCTACTTCACGCTGCCGGAGACCGGCAACCGCGGTGACCGTTCCACTGTGGCACTGGCAGACCCTGAGGTACTCGAAGGCGAAAATTTGGTTTCGGGCACCACCTCGATGGTCGACGTCTCCCGGCACTCCAAATAGACGGTCGGTTCGGAGCTGCGGCAGTTCGGCCGCAGCTCCGCGGCAGCTCAGAATTTATAGTGCGTTATGAAGGGAAGCTTCTTTCTCCATGGCGCGGAACTGAGAGGACTTCTCCTACGTGAACAACATGATTATCAATACGTTTTCATATCTTTGGTCAGCGACGGCGATCGATGCGATAGCCGAGCTTGTCGACAACGGCTACAAAACGTTCGAGGTTCCAGTCAGTTCTCCGCACTGCTGGCCGGATGAGTTAGCAACCCCCGAACGCACGGCCATCCAAGACAGGCTCAGCCGGTACGGTGCGGAAATACGGTCCTTGAACGCTGGCGGATATGACATCAACCTGGCCAGCCCCGGGGCCAGCATGCGCCGCAAAAGTATTGATCACATCAAGTCGGTAATTGACTTGGCGGCCGCTTGGGACGTCGCTGAGGTCGTGATCTCCCCCGGCACCCGCCGTCCTATGATCTCGCCCTCGCTCGAAAGCGTCCACGGATGGATGTATGAAAGCCTGGAAAGTCTCATCCCGGTGGCCAAGCAGGCTGGCACACGATTGCTCTTCGAAAACACCCCCTACTGCTTCACTCCCACAATCCAGGACTTGGCAGGTGTCGTCAGCACGATCAACGACGATTCTGTCAAGATCGTCTACGACGTCGCCAACGCCGCCTTCATCGGAGAAGATCCCGTCGCCAGTCTGCGGGAGCATCACCAGGCCATCGGACTGGTGCACATTTCCGACACCGGCGTGGACACTTGGGGTCACGACCCCATCGGCACGGGAGTCATTGACTGGGCTGGGCTGGGCGACGCCGTCAAGGACACATGCGGCGTCGGGAATGTCGTTCTGGAGATCATCCGTGAGGATAATCCAGTCCACGAATTTGCGAAAGCGATGCAGGACCTCAAGAATCACGGATGGGAACTGGAGAGTTAACTCCTTCCGCCGGAAACCGGGCTCCACCAAGAATTTATTCGAGCACGGAAGAAACCAGCATTATTGAGGTCTAATTTATCAATGCGAAAAAACCTGAAAGAGGAGTTTGTGTAATGAGGGCTTTGGTCAGTGGCGGAAGCAGCGGAATCGGCGCTGCAGCATCCCTGAGACTCGCGGAGGCAGCCCTTGCGCGCGGTGAGCAGCCAATGATTGCAGTCTGCGGACACGAATCAAACAGCAGCCAAGAGCAGGTTGTTCGTTCAATCCAGGCTGTGGGAGGCACCGCCATCGCACTGGCAGGTGATCTCGGCGACCCCAACGTGCCGAGCCAGCTGGTCAAGGCTGCCGTTGCAGAATTCGGTGGCCTGGACGCGTTGGTAGCCAATGCCGGAATCGCCAACCCCGGACCCATATGCGACGTCTCCCTTGAAGACTGGGACGCAATGTTCTCCGTCAACCTGCGCGGCCCATGGCTTCTCGCCAAAGCAAGCTACCAGCACTTGAAGGACAGCCACGGCGCCGCCTGCTTCACCTCATCCATGTCCGGTCAACAACCACACGCCGGATCCGGCGCCTACAGCCCAAGCAAGGCCGCGCTGACAATGTTGGCCCAGACACTGGCATTGGAATGGGCACCCGACGGCATCCGCGTCAACGTAGTCTCCCCCGGCATGACCCATACCCGGATGACCGAAAAAATGTATGAGGATCCCAAAATCAAGAAGGCACGGGAGGAAATTATCCCGCTCGCAAGAATAGGAGATCCGATGGACATCGCCAACGTGATCGAATTTCTCGTAAGCCCACTATCCGGCTACGTCACCGGTCAGGATATTTGCGTCGATGGCGGCTTCTCCAAGTCCATTCTTAGCCATATCCCCGGACGACCCAGCTCGAAATAGCAGGCCAGAAGGCGGTCATGGGCCCGCAGTGGCTACCTGCGGCCCATGACCTTCAGACGACCGAATCGTCTCCAGAACAAACACGGCAGGCAATGAGGTGCCGAAACTTATCCCGCCCCGGCTGGTGACTGACAGGGGCTCGCGGGATACCGGCGTTCGCGAGGTGGCCGGCGGCGGAGCTTATTGATGGCCGTTCGAACTTCAGTTAGCAGTACACGAGGAGGCACCTTGTATATGGCAAAAAGCATATTGGACGGCACGGAATGGACCGCAACGGAATTTGCCGGGCTTCTTCCGGAAGAGCAGAATGCCACCCGTCAGGAATTGGCATGCCTTTCTTGTGACGGACGAGCCGTGTTCCGAGCGGGACAGCAGCGTCAGCCGTCGTTCGCAGCCCGGCACCGGCAGGACTGCCGATTGGTTTCCAGGCCTTGGAGCGCCTTTAGATTCCTTGCAGAAGCAGGACGAGGTACCTAGCGTGCCGAACGCGTGGTTCCACAGATTGATCACCACACTTCGCCGGCTGTTTCGAGCACTGATGGCGTGTGACGGACACCATGACGAGTTTGAGCCTGGGCTCGAGCAAACCCTATTCGCCTAGATCAATTCAGCTTCGTTGATTTGTGGCGCCAACAGCTTGGGGGCTGCCAAGCGGGTTGTCCCGGCCTTCGGTCCCTACCGTCAGCGCGTTCGCCTTTCACAGGGCTTGCACTCGCAGTTTTTCACTGTCCATGCAGCTAGCCGCTGACCTTGCATAGGCGCTCAACACATTTGTGCACATCGCAAACAAACGAAAACAGCTTGAATACAGCCGACAGCCGCAGTCGGTACACCGCCATGACCTTGAACAAAGCGCTGCGGCCAGCGTCAGAGGGACCTGACCACCCAGAATGTACACCCGTAGAAGCAAAAACCCCCTCAGACGAGGGGGTATGCCGTGCCCGAGGTGGGACTCGAACCCACACACCTTTCGATACCGCATTTTGAGTGCGGCGCGTCTGCCAATTCCGCCACTCGGGCCCGGAATACTGGGAGTTCAGCTGCTCTCATTCCTGTGAGCAACGCGATCCTTTCCCAGCACGCGAAACTACTCTACATGCAGATAGGCTGATTCAAAGAACCGGACGCGCTGATGCAACAAAACCTGCCATCAAAGAGTCCACACTAAGATGGACATGAACCCGCCGAACCTTTTCAAGGAGATCCCGTGACCGAACAGACGGAGTCCACGTCTACAGCCCAGCCGGCCCGACGCGTTGTCGTAGCCGAGGATGAAACCCTCATCCGCTTGGACATTATCGAGATCCTGAAGGGCGAAGGGTATGACGTCGTAGGCGAGGCGGACAACGGCGAGAAGGCCGTGCAGCTGGCTGAGGAACTCAAGCCCGACCTTGTCCTCATGGATGTGAAGATGCCCGTCATGGATGGCATCTCGGCAGCCGAGAAGATCGTCAAGGCCCGCATTGCTCCCGTCGTCCTGCTGACCGCGTTCAGCCAGAAGGAATTGGTGGAGCGCGCCCGCGACGCCGGCGCAATGGCTTACGTCGTCAAGCCGTTCTCCCCCGCGGACCTGATTCCGGCCATTGAGATCGCCCTCTCGCGCCACGAGGAAATCAAGGCCCTGGAAAACGAGGTGTCCGACCTCCAGGAGCAGTTCGCCACGCGCAAGCTTGTAGAGCGCGCCAAGAGCCTCCTGACCACCAAGATGGGCCTGACGGAACCGGAAGCTTTCCGCTGGATCCAGAAGACCTCCATGGACCGCCGCCTCAGCATGCGTGAGGTTGCCGAGACCATCATCAACCAGGTCAACTAACTAAACGCAACGCACGGCCGCGTACCTCGCATGAGGTGCGCGGCCGCCGTCGTACTCACCACGGATTAAAGAAACCCAAGACAAAACACAGCCGGCCCCGCCAAATGGCGGGGCCGGCTGTGTCAAAGCTGAGGCTTAGTTCTTGGCCTTGGATTTCTTTTCGGGCCAAGGACCAACAGGTTCCTTACGCGAACCGTCGTCGGTCTTGGAGGTGTCGGCGAGGTCGCCTACCTTGTGGACCTTCAGCGAGTTCGTGGAACCGGCCTGTCCTGGAGGGGAACCGGCTGCGATGACAACCAGGTCGCCTTCGTCCACGAGATCCATTTCCAACAGGCTCTTGTCCACCTGTGCGGTCATCTCGTCGGTGTGGCCCACGGAGGGAACCAGTACCGGCTGGATGCCCCAGGTGAGGGCCAGCTGGTTCCAGACGTGCTCCACCGGCGTGAACGCGAAGACCGGCTTGACCGGGCGGAGGCGCGAAAGGCGGCGTGCCGAGTCACCGGACTGGGTGAAAGTACAGATGTACTTTGCATCCAGCTGGTCGGCAATTTCGACGGCGGCACGGGTGATGGCGCCACCGCGGGTCTTGGGCTTGGTACCCAGCGGGGGTACGCGCTCAAGGCCGTGGACTTCGGTGGACTCGATGATCCGTGCCATGACCTTGACGGTCTCGATGGGGTACTGGCCCACGGAGGTTTCGCCGGAGAGCATGACCGCGTCGGCGCCGTCGAGAACTGCGTTGGCGCAGTCGGAAGCCTCGGCGCGGGTCGGACGCGGGTTGTCGATCATGGATTCGAGGACCTGGGTGGCCACGATGACCGGCTTGGCCCAGCGGCGTGCCAGTTCGATGGCACGCTTCTGGACGATCGGCACCTCTTCGAGCGGCAGTTCGACGCCGAGGTCGCCACGGGCAACCATGATGGCGTCGAACGCGTCGATGATTTCGTGGAGCTGCTCCACGGCCTGCGGCTTTTCGATCTTGGCGATTACCGGTACGCGGCGGCCTTCTTCGTCCATGATCTCGTGGACGCGCTTGATGTCGGAGGCATCACGCACGAACGAGAGGGCGATCAGGTCAGCACCGCGCTTGAGGGCCCAGCGGAGGTCGTCCTCGTCCTTTTCGCTCAACGCGGGAACGTTGACGGCAACACCGGGAAGGTTGATGCCCTTGTTGTTGGACACCTTGCCGCCGACGGTGACCGTGGCGACAACCTTGACGTCGTCAACTTCGATGGCGCGCAGCGCCACCTTGCCGTCGTCGATCAACAGTGCGTCGCCGACGTTGACGTCCTCGGTGAGGCTCTTGAGCGTGGTGGAGCAGATGTCCTTGGTGCCGGGAACGTCTTCAGTGGTGATGGTGAAGGTGTCGCCGACAGCCAGCTCGTGCGGGCCGTCAACAAAACGTCCAAGGCGGATCTTGGGTCCCTGGAGGTCGGCCATGATGGCCACGGGCTTGCCCAACTGGGCCGCAGCCTTGCGGACGTTCTCGTAGGTGTTGTCGTGCACGGAGTAGTCGCCGTGGCTCATGTTCATGCGAGCAACGTCGACGCCGGCCTCCAGCACCGCGAGGGTGTTGTCGAAGCTGGAGATAGCCGGGCCGAAAGTTGCCACAATTTTCGCGCGTCTCATATACCTACCCTAAGTAGTTCATGCTGATTGAGTAAAAGATCAGTTCCTGCCGGCGCTATAAGACCGCTATCGCCCGGTCGGTGGGGGCGACCGGTGCCGGGAGAATGGTGCTTCCCATCAGGAACCTGTCCACTGCGGCCGCGCACGCACGGCCTTCCGCAATGGCCCACACAATCAGTGACTGGCCACGTCCGGCATCGCCGGCAACAAATACTCCCTCGGTATTTGTCATGTAGTAGCCGTCGCGGGCTACGTTGCCCCGACCGTCGAATTCTGCACTGACCTGCTCGGTGATACCTGCCGGCTCAGCGCCGGTAAAGCCGAGGCTCAGGAACACCAGGTCAGCCGGAATAATCCGCTCCGTGCCTGCCTTGGGCAGTCGCTTGCCGTCCACGAACTCGGTTTCGGCAACCTTGACGCCGGTGAGCTTGCCATTTTCACCAACGAACTCAACGGTGGACGCAAGGTACGTACGCTCGCCGCCTTCTTCGTGGGCGCTGGCCATCTCGAACAAGGTGGGGAACGTCGGCCACGGCTGGTGGGCTGCGCGTTCCGACGGCGGCTGCTTGCCGATCGCCAGCGTCGTCACCGACGCTGCCTGGTGGCGGTGGGCGGTTCCGATGCAGTCAGCACCGGTATCGCCACCACCGAGGATGACAACGTGCTTGCCGCGGGCGTCTATGTGGTTCTCCGGGGTCTCCCCCGCCACCACGCGGTTGGCCGGCACAAGGTAATCCATGGCGAAGTGCACGCCTTCAAGCTCGCGGCCCGGGATCGGCAGGTCGCGCGGGACGGTGGCCCCGGTGGCGACAACGACGGCGTCGTAACGGCGGCGCAGCTGCTCCCACGTGACATCCGTTCCGACGGCGACGCCGGTCCGGAAGCGTGTGCCTTCGGCCTTCATCTGCTCGAGGCGACGGTCGACCTGTTCCTTCTCCATCTTGAAGTCGGGGATGCCGTACCGGAGCAGGCCACCGATCTTGTCGTCGCGTTCGTACACGGCAACGGTGTGGCCAACACGCGTCAGCTGCTGCGCCACGGCCAGGCCGGCGGGGCCGGAACCGACGACGGCGACCGTCTTGCCGGTGAGGCGCGTCGGCGGAAGGGGCTGGACCCAGTCGTTGTCGAACGCCTGGTCGATGATGGAAACCTCGACCTGCTTGATGGTCACGGCAGGCTGGTTGATGCCCAGCACACAGGACGCTTCACAGGGTGCAGGACACAGCCGGCCGGTGAACTCCGGGAAGTTGTTCGTGGCGTGAAGGCGCTCAATCGCTTCCTCACCCTTGTCCCGCCAAACGAGGTCGTTCCATTCCGGAATCAGGTTGCCCAGCGGGCAGCCCTGGTGGCAGAAGGGAACACCGCAGTCCATGCAGCGCCCGGCCTGGCTCTTCAGGACGCCCTTCTCCTGGGCTTCGTACACTTCTTTCCAGTCCATGATGCGGACGGGAACGGGACGGCGTGGCTGCGTCTCGCGCTGCCGGACTTTCAGAAATCCGCGTGGATCAGCCACCGGTTACCTCCAGGATTCGAGACCATACTTCTTCGCCATCAGGGTCCAGGCCCTCTTCGATGGCGTCGAGACGGGTTTGCAGGACTGCGGCGTAATCGCGCGGCAGTACTTTGGTGATGCGGGCGGCAGTGTCGTCGAAATTTTCGAGCAGACGGCCGGCCAGGACGGATTCGGTTTCCTCAACGTGCTTGGTGAGCAGGCCGTGGACAATGTCACGATCCTCAGCGTCGAGCTCCAGGAGCTGGAGTTCACCCGTATCCAGGGCGAGCTTGTTGACGCGCTCAGGCTGCAGGTCCAGCACGTAGGCGGTACCACCGGACATGCCGGCGCCGAAGTTGCGGCCGGTACGGCCGATGATCAGCGTCTGGCCACCGGTCATGTATTCACAACCGTGGTCGCCAATGCCTTCGACGACGGCGGTGGCACCGGAGTTGCGGACCAGGAACCGTTCGCCGACCTGGCCACGCAGGAACATCTCGCCGCTGGTCGCACCGTAGCCGATGACGTTGCCCGCGATGACGTTGCGTTCCGCCTGGAAAACGTTGGTACGGTCCGGGCGGACAATGATGCGCCCACCGGAAAGTCCCTTGCCCACGTAGTCGTTGGAGTCCCCGAACATGCGCAGCGTGATGCCGGCAGGCAGGAAAGCGCCCAGTGACTGGCCCGCGGTGCCATTGAGCGTGATGTCGATGGTGTCCGTCGCCATTACATCGGTACCGAACGTCTTGGTCACCACGTGGCCGAGCATCGTGCCCACGGAACGGTCCGTGTTGATGACGTCCAAGGTGATCTTGACAGGCATGCGGTCGCTGAGTGCTTCCTGGGCCATCGTGATCAGGCGCTGGTCGAAGTGCTTGTCCAGCTCGTGGTTCTGGCCGGTCATGTTGCGCAGCGGCACGTCGTCGTCGAACTCGAGACCGTGCAGGATCGGGTCCAGGTCCAGGCCTTCGGCCTTCCAGTGGTCGATGGCCTCGCGGGTGTCCAGCATCTCGGCGTGGCCAATGGCCTCTTCGAGGCTGCGGAAGCCAAGCCCGGCAAGGATTTCACGGACTTCTTCAGCGAGGAACTCAAAGAAGTTGACCACGAACTCGGGCTTGCCATTGAACCGGGACCGAAGTTCAGGGTTCTGCGTGGCAACACCCACGGGGCAGGTGTCCAGGTGGCAAACACGCATCATGATGCAGCCGGACACCACCAGCGGAGCAGTCGCGAAACCATACTCCTCGCCGCCCAGCAGGGCAGCAATGACGACGTCGCGGCCGGTCTTGAGCTGACCGTCCACCTGTACAACCACGCGGTCGCGGAGGCCGTTGAGCATGAGGGTCTGCTGGGTCTCGGCCAGTCCGAGTTCCCACGGCACGCCCGCGTGCTTGAGCGAGTTCAGCGGCGAGGCGCCGGTACCGCCGTCGTGACCTGAAACCAGCACGACGTCGGCCTTGGCCTTCGTGACGCCGGACGCCACAGTACCGATCCCGACTTCCGAAACCAGCTTCACGTGCACCCGGGCCGAAGGGTTGGCGCGCTTGGCATCGTAGATGAGCTGCGCGAGGTCTTCGATCGAGTAGATGTCGTGGTGCGGGGGCGGGGAAATCAGCCCGACGCCGGGAGTGGAGTGACGGGTCCGGGCTACCCAGGGGTAGACCTTCTGCGCCATCAACTGGCCACCTTCGCCGGGCTTGGCGCCCTGCGCCATCTTGATCTGGATGTCGTCGGCGTTGGTGAGGTAGAGGCTGGTGACACCGAATCGGCCTGAAGCGATCTGCTTGATGGCAGAACGGCGTTCCGGATCCAGCAGGCGGTCCACGTCCTCGCCGCCTTCACCCGTGTTGGACTTGGCGCCCAGACGGTTCATGGCGATGGCCAGTGTCTCGTGCGCTTCCTTGGAGATGGAGCCGTAGCTCATCGCACCAGTGGAGAAACGCTTCACGATGCTGGAAACGGACTCCACTTCTTCCAGCGGCACAGGCGGACGGACGCCGTCCTTGAACTTGAGGAGCCCACGCAGGGTCATCAGGTTCTCGGACTGGTCGTCAACGCCCTTGGTGTAGGACTTGAAGATGTCGTAGCGGCGTTCGCGGGTAGCGTGCTGCAGGCGGAACACTGTCTCCGGGTTGAAGAGGTGCGGTTCGCCGTCGCGGCGCCACTGGTACTCGCCGCCGCCGAGCAGCGGCTGGTGCGGGTGCTCGATGCCACCTTCGGGGTACGCCATCTGGTGGCGTGCCGAAACCTCCGCGGCGATGACATCCAGGCCAACGCCACCGAGCTGGGAGTGTGTGCCGGAGAAGAATTCGTCCACGAGTTCCTGGGACAAGCCCAGCGCTTCGAAGGTCTGGGCACCCGTGTAGGAAGCCACAGTGGAGATGCCCATCTTGGACATGATCTTCAGGACACCCTTGCCCAGGCCCTTGATGAGGTTGTAGACGCCGTCTTCCGGGGTCACGCCCGTCACGTCACCGTTGGAGATCAGCTGTTCCACCGATTCCATGGCCAGATACGGGTTGACAGCGGAGGCACCGTAACCGATGAGCACGGCAACGTGGTGCGTCTCGCGGACGTCACCGGCTTCAACCACCAGGGCGGTCTTGGTGCGGTTGGCGCTGCGAAGCAGGTGGTGGTGGACCGCGCTGACCAGCAGGAGCGAGGGAATCGGTGCCCACTGGGCGTTCGAGTCGCGGTCGGACAGCACCACGTACTGGACGCCACGGTTGATCGCGCCGGATACCTGCTCGCAGATCTCCGTCAGGCGGGCACGGAGAGCCGCTTCCCCACCCTCGGGGCGGTAAAGGCCACGGACCTTCATGGCGATGCGGTCGCCGTCGGGGCTTTCAATGTTCGCGATCTTGGCGAGCTGGTCGTTATTGATCACGGGGAACGGCAGCGAGATCTGCGGTTGGCGGACTTGCTTACCGTCCAGGAGGTTGCCGTTGGGACCGATGGCGCACTTCAGGGAAGTCACCAATTCTTCGCGGATGGCATCCAGCGGCGGGTTGGTGACCTGGGCGAAGGACTGCACAAAGTAGTCGAACAGCAGACGCGGCCGCTTGGACAGCACAGCTACCGGAGTGTCCGAACCCATGGCGCCCAGGGGCTCGGCACCGGTGCGGGCCATCGGTCCAAGCAGGATCTTCAACTCTTCAGTGGTGTAGCCGAAGGTACGCTGGCGGATGTTCACCGATGCTGCCGTGTGGAGCACGTGCTCACGCTCGGGAAGCTCGTTGATGTCGATCAGGTTGTCCTTGAGCCACTCGGCCCAGGGGTTGGCAGCAGCTACCTCGGCCTTGACCTCGGCGTCGTCAATGATGCGGCCGGCTTCAGTGTCCACCAGGAACATCTTGCCGGGAGCAACGCGACCCTTCTTCACCACGTTGGAGGGCTCGACCTCGATCACGCCAACTTCGGAGGCGAAGATGATCAGGCCGTCTTCGGTGATCCAGTAGCGTCCCGGTCGCAGGCCGTTGCGGTCCAGCGTGGCGCCAACGAGGCTGCCATCGGTGAAGGACACTGCAGCGGGACCATCCCACGGCTCCATGAGGAGGGAGTGGTACTCGTAGAAGGCACGGCGTGCCGGATCCATGGTGGCGTGGTTCTCCCACGCCTCCGGGATCATCATCATGATGGAGTGCGTGATGGGGCGCCCTGAGAGCCACAGCAGCTCGGCTACCTCATCGAAGGAGGCGGAGTCAGAGGCACCCGGGGTGCAGATCGGGTACAGCTCTTCCGGGACCGAGCCCAGCAAGGGGCTGGCCAGCTGCGACTGGCGGGCACGCATCCAGTTCCGGTTGCCCTTGACTGTGTTGATCTCACCGTTGTGCGCGATAGTGCGGAACGGCTGTGCCAGCGGCCAGGACGGGAACGTGTTGGTGGAGAAGCGCGAGTGGACGATGGCCAGCTTGGTCTTGAAGCGCTTGTCCGAAAGATCGGGGTAGAACGGCTCCAGCTGGGCCGTTGTCAGCATGCCCTTGTAAACGATGGTGCGCGAGGACAGCGAGGGGAAGTACACGCCGAACTTGTTCTGGGCGCGCTTGCGGATCCGCCAGGCGCGGGAGTCCAGCTCGTTGTGTTCAAGCTGCTCACCGTTGGCAGAGGCGAAGAACGGCTGGGAGAAGTAGGGCATGCATGCCCGTGCCATGGCTCCCACGAGGTCCGCGACCACAGGAACCTCACGCCAGCCGAGGACTGTAAGGCCTTCGTCGGCGGCAAGTGCCTCGATGCCGGCTTTCGCTGTCGCAGCTTCGCGGGCTTCAGCCGGAAGGAACGCGGTACCCACCACGTACTGTCCGGGTGCCGGCAGTTCAAATTCGGTGACGGCGCGGAAGAACTCGTCGGGGATCTGCATCAGCAGGCCCGCTCCGTCGCCGGTTCCTTCGTCGGCGCCCACGGCGCCGCGGTGTTCGAGATTGCGGAGGGCGGTCAGTGCCGCTTCCACGATGTCGTATCCCGGTTCCCCGCGGAGCGTGGCAATGATAGCCAGGCCGCAGGCGTCCTTCTCCTTATCAGGGTTGTAAAGACCCTGGGCCTCCGGGAGCGCAGCAAAACGCTTGAACGGAGACATGGCACCCTGCGGTTCGATATTTTCGGACCAACCGGGGTTATGAAGATGGGTCATGGGAGACGTCCTTCCTCGAGATCGTGCGTATGGAAGGGACAACGTTGGCCCCACCTTGCCTGCCCTGTGACGGGCACAACAAAGCGCTAGTTATTGGAATTGTAGGCCAGTCGATCCAGCGCAACGAACAGTTACGCAGACCTCTGGCCCCGGCTTGACCAGTGAACATCGGTATGCTGCGATCCGGTTTCCGGGGTGCCACGACGCTGTGGACTGGGCCCTACGAGCGGTGACTCTGTTGCCCCTTTACCTTCGGCGACTACTTGGTGTCGTCAGCCCCAGGCGAGGATCCGGATGTTTTCCTGGCGGCGGTGGCATCAGATGACGGCTCCGTTGTGGACGTGGTGTCCTGGACGGTCTTCACTGATGCATCCCGCGGCCCGTCGACGTTGCCCGGATCACTTTGGTTATCTGGGAGATTATCACGCGAACCACTATCCGAGACAGGTGCGTCCACATCATGACTGGTGACGCTCGTCACCGTAGCGGGGTCCTTGACGGCCTCTTTTTCCGGCTCGCGCCCCGGCAGATAGGGGCTGTCCGGCACTGGTCGGCCGCGCCGGGCGAGCAGCAGGAAGATAACCAAGGCCGCGATGAAGACAAAGATGCTGGTCCACACGTTAAGCCGGGTCGTGATTCCGAAGAGGGTGATCTGCTCGGCGTCGTCGATTCGGAGCGCTTCGATCCACACGCGGCCCAGTGTGTAGTACATGGCGTAGAGCCAGAACAGGCGGCCCCAGCGGAAGGCAAATTTCTTGTCCAGCACCAGGAGGAGCGCTACGCCGGCGAGGTTCCACAGCATCTCGTAGAGGAACGTCGGGTGGAAGAGGGTTCCGGCGGCCATGTCGGGCGGGAAGTTCGCGTTGGAAGGATCGATCTCCAGGCCCCATGGCAACGTGGTGGGCGCGCCGAAAAGTTCCTGGTTGAACCAGTTCCCCAGTCGTCCGATGGCCTGTGCAAGAAGCAGGCCAGGTGCAGCGGCGTCCAGGAAGGCCGTCAGCCGGACACCGGCACGGCGGCATCCGATCCATGCGCCCACGACGCCGAGGACCACCGCGCCCCAGATGCCCAGCCCGCCGCGCTGGATCTGGGGAATCAGCGAGAGGTCGCCTGTGCCGTCGAAGCCCGGGCCAAAGTAGGCATCGGGCGAAGAGAAGACGTGGTACAGGCGACCGCCGATAATTCCGAATGGAATCGCCCAAATGGCGATGTCCCACAGGCTGCCTTCGGGCGCGCCGCGCTGCTTCCACCGGGCAGACGTCAGCCAAAGGCCAACAATGATGCCCGCCAGGATGCACAAGGCGTAGGCGTGGATACGCAACGTCCCCCACGGCAGCGGAATGTCGAAACCGGACCAGGATGGGCTCGGGATACTCAAGGGGACCATTGCCGCTGCGTGGAGGACCGTCTGCATGCGCTTCGCTGTTTCCTTTTCTAGGCTTCTGCAGCTGCGCGGCCCAAGCCGGCGCTGAGGTTCTTGGTGAGTTGCCCGACGGCGTCCACCCCGCCATCGCGGAGGGCTGCCACCAGGGCGGTGCCTACAATGACGCCGTCGGCATAGGCAGCAATTTCCCGTACATGGTCGGGACTGGAGACACCCAGGCCTACGCATACCCGATCCGCACCGGCTGCGTGGGCACGGGCCACCACCTCTTCGGCAGCGCTGCTGACGGAGGTGCGGGCTCCGGTGACCCCCATGATCGAAACAGCGTAGACAAAACCGCGGCTGGCCTTGACCGTCATGTCCAGACGTTCAGGAGTGGACGACGGGGCCACGAGGAACACCCTGTCCAAGCCGTACCTGTCCGAGGCCTCGAACCATTCTGCAGCCTCATCGGGGACGAGGTCGGGAGTAATAAGACCTGCTCCCCCGGCTTCTGCCAGACGGCGCGAGAACTCGTCCACGCCCATGCGCATGACCGGGTTCCAGTACGTCATCACCAGGACGGCAGCATCCGTAACTGCGGTAATCCCTGCAACGACTTCGAAGACGTCGGCTACGCGGAAACCGTTCGAAATCGCTTCGGTAGTGGCCGCCTGGATGACAGGACCGTCCATCACGGGATCGGAGTACGGAATTCCGATCTCAATGAGATCGGCGCCGTTCCGGGCAAGCGCGATGCCGGCCTCGATGCTTTCCTTGACCGTGGGGTAGCCGGCTGGCAGGTAACCCACCAAAGCGGCGCGGCCCTCGGCCCTGGCCTTGTCAATGGCCGCAGCTGACTTGCTGGCTGTTGATTCGTTCATCAGTTCTGGTCCTCGTTGTCATCCGCGGATGCTTCAGAGGCTCGCTCTGAAGGGCCCTTGGGCTTACGGGTGGACAGGGTGGTCCCCTTGACGTGCCCCTCGTCATCCAACATGTTGAACCATGCGGCGGCGGTTTCCACGTCCTTGTCGCCTCGCCCGGACAAGTTCACGATGATAGTGACTTCCGAGGGGTCTTCCTTGCCTTCCGTGAGGCGGTGGCCGATCTTGATGGCACCGGCCAGGGCATGCGAGGACTCGATGGCGGGGATGATGCCCTCAGTCCGGCAGAGCAGGCTGAAGGCGTCCATGGCTTCGGTGTCCGTGACGGCCTCGTAGGTGACCCGGCCGATGTCGGCGAGGTATGAGTGCTCAGGGCCAACGCTGGGGTAATCAAGACCGGCAGAGATGGAATGCGACTCGATGGTCTGGCCGTCTTCGTCCTGCATGAGGTAGGAACGGGCGCCGTGCAGCACACCCGGGCGGCCAAGGGAGATGGCCGCAGCGTGACGGCCGGTTTCCACACCTTCGCCACCGGCTTCAAAGCCGTAGATCTTCACGGAAGCATCATCGAGGAATGCGTGGAACAAGCCGATGGCGTTGGACCCGCCACCGATGCACGCACAGATGGCATCAGGAAGCTTGCCCGTCTGCTCCAGGATCTGGCTGCGCGCCTCTTCGCCGATGACCTCGTGGAAGTAGCGGACCATGGCCGGGAACGGGTGCGCTCCGGCGGCAGTACCCAGGAGGTAGTGCGTGTCCTCGACGTTGGAGACCCAATCGCGGAGGGCGTCGTTGATGGCGTCCTTGAGTGTCTGCGAACCGTTGGTCACGGGCACGACTGTGGCACCAAGAAGCTGCATGCGGGCGACGTTGAGTGCCTGGCGGCGGCAGTCTTCGGCACCCATGTAGACCACGCACTCAAGTCCCAGCAGCGCCGCAGCCGTGGCACTTGCGACGCCGTGCTGTCCGGCTCCGGTTTCGGCAATGACGCGGGTCTTGCCCATCCGCTTCGCCAGGAGCGCCTGGCCCAGGACGTTGTTGATCTTGTGGGAACCGGTGTGGTTGAGGTCCTCACGCTTGAGGAAGATGCGGGCGCCACCGGCATGCGCCGAGAAGCGCTTGGCCTCGGTCAACAGCGAAGGCCTGCCCGAGTAGTTCTTGTTGAGGTCCTTCAGCTCGGCGATGAAATCGGGATCGGCCTTGGCTTTTTCGAAGGTGTCCTGGACTTCATCCAAGGCGGCAATGAGAGACTCCGGCATCCAGCGTCCGCCGTAGCTGCCGAAGTAGGGTCCCGATGCGTTGCGCAGCGAAGGGCCACCTTGCAGGAATGCGTCTGCCGCATTCTCTTCTGAGCCGGCTGTTGGCGCGTCGACCATCAGTCTCACCGTCCTGTTCCAGTTAGTTCTTTGGGTAGTTCCACGTGCCACAAGGCAGCCACGGGCTGGTGCCCGGGCTGCCTCATGACTGCTCGCCGTAATTCAGTAACTGCCTCAGTTCCTGACGGCGATGGCGGCAGCTCCTGCTGCCTTGAATTCGGTAATTCGTTCACGCGGGGTTGAATCGCTGACCAGCGCTTCGCCCACCAGGATGGCATTGGCGCCATTGGCTGCGTAATGCGCGACGTCGTCGGCACCCCTGACGCCAGACTCCGCGACCACGACTGCCCCGGCCGGAATCAAACCGGCCAGCGAACCGAAAACCGAGCGGTCGACGTCGAGCGTCTTCAAATTGCGCACGTTGATGCCGATGATCCTGGCGCCGGCCGCAACCGCCCGCTCGATCTCTTCTTCGGTATGGGTCTCCACGAGCACGCTCATGCCCAGTTCATGGCTCAAGGCACTAAACCGGACGAGTTCGGCGTCGGTCAGCGCTGCGACGATGAGCAGGATGAGGTCGGCACCGTGGGCACGGGCTTCCCAGATCTGGTACTCGTCAACTGTGAAGTCCTTGCGGAGCAACGGCGTTTCGACGGCGGCACGCACGGCATCGAGGTCGGCCAGCGAGCCGCCGAAGCGGCGCTGTTCGGTCAGGACGCTGATGACGGAGGCGCCGCCGTCCGCGTACTGCACTGCGAGCGATGCGGGGTCTGCGATGGAAGCGAGGTCGCCCTTCGACGGACTGCGGCGCTTGATCTCTGCGATGACTTTAAGGTCGTTGCGGTCGGATGCGGATCCGCCCAGGGCTGCCCAGGCATCCCGTGCAGGTGCAGCACCGGCGACGCGGTCCTTTAGCTCCTCGAGGGACACTTGAGCCCGGCGGGCCTCCATGTCCTCCTTGACGCCAACGATGATGTCATCAAGAACGGTCACGATTAGTGGCCGTTGTTCTGCAGCTTGCTGCCGCCCACTCCGTAGCCCGCCTTGCGCATAACCAGGCCAACAATCAGGCCGATAACCATGACAACCAGGCCACCGACGAAGATCGGGGTGCTGGCGATGACGAAAGCGATGGAGGAAATCAAGGCACCAACCAGCATGACAATCACGCAGGTCCAGGCAGCCGGGCTGTTTCCGTGACCGATGGCGTCAGCGTGGCTGGCCATGGTGGATTCAGTTTGGTTTGCGGACACTGTGGTTTTGCTCATGTGAAATCTCCTCAGGATGAATACTGCTTACATTCTGCCATTTATTGACGTCAGCCGGGAACATGGACCGACGTCCGGGGCAACGGTGGCGGCAAAGTCGCAACGAAGCCGCGCGAAACCCGCTCCCGGCTGCCTACGTAGGGTCCTCGCCGCGCGACAGGCTGTCCCAGCTGTCGATCTCATCCACCGGTTCGCCGTCATTCCTGACGGCATTGGTGTCGTACTTGGTGCGGGTCTTCCAGTAACGCCCGGCCACCGGCAAGCCAACCGCAACCACTGCCAGCAGCGCCCCGGCAACTATGGCTACTACGGGGAAGGCCGTCGCAGCGACACTCGCCTGTCCACCCGCAAGGCCCGTCGCAGCTGCAATGGCACCCTGCGCTGCGCCGAGCGGATCGGTCAGCACGGTAGTGGCCGCCAGGATGATCCCCACCGCGGACAAAGCAATGATGACCGCAATGATCCAGCGCGCCACTTTGCCTGCAATGGATGCCGCCAGACCACCGGCCAGGGCCACCAGGGCCAGAGCCGTGACTGCGGTAGCAGCCTTGTTTCCGGGAACCTGGAGGTTGCTGCTGGATACACCGGAGGGGTCCAGCTGCACTTCAATCCAGGTCTGGGTGGTGGTTCCGAAGACAGCGAGGGCCAGCACGACCGCGGCGAGCACCAGTGTGGATTTACGGGCCCAGCGCGGTGAAGTCTTGGCGGGAAGTGCGGATGCGGCGGCGCTCACGAGGCGGGCGTCCCGTCGTCGGGAACTTCGGCCCGGCCGGCGTCCACCGCAATGTTCTGCAGTGAGCCTGCGGTGTGCACGGCGCGCAGCGGCGCAGCTGCCTTGTTTACCGTTTCGAGCGCTTCCGAAGGCTTGTGCGAATCGGCCACGATGCCACCGCCGGCCTGCACATAGGCGCGGCCTTCACGGAGCAGTGCCGAACGGATGGCAATGGCCATGTCCATGTCACCGGCGAAGTCCAGATAGCCCACCACGCCACCGTAGATGCCGCGGCGGTGCGGTTCGAGTTCATCGAGGAGCCGCAGCGCACGGGGCTTCGGGGCGCCGGACAACGTACCTGCCGGGAAGGTTGCCCTGAGGACGTCGTATGCCTTGGCGTGGGGAGCAAGCTGCCCCACCACAGTGGAAACGAGGTGCATGATGTGGCTGAAGCGCTCCACTTCCATGAACTGGGTGACATCGACTGTCCCGGCCACGCACACTTTGGAAAGGTCGTTACGGGACAAGTCCACGAGCATCAGGTGTTCCGCGCGTTCCTTCTGGTCCGCGAGCAACTCTGTGGCCAGGGCTTTGTCGGCCTCTACATTCTTCCCACGGGGACGTGAACCGGCGATGGGGTGCGTGATGACTTCCTCACCGGTCACCGTCACCAACGCTTCCGGCGAGGACCCGACAATCGAGTACTCGCGGCCGTCTGCATCTTCGAGGCTGAAGAGGTACATGTAGGGGCTGGGGTTGGTGTTGCGCAGCACGCGGTAGACATCCAGGGGATCTGCGGCGCATTCCATCTCGAAGCGGCGCGAAATCACCACCTGGAACACTTCGCCGTCAACAATCGCTTCTTTGCCACGGTCGATGGCTTCCAGGTACTTCGCTTCCTCCCAGCGTTCCTGCACGCTTGAGGCAAAGTCCAGGGCTGCCGTGTCCAAAACGGAAACAGGCTGGGGAACGGGCGTGCTGATCTGGTCCAGGAGCGCTTGCACTCGGGCCACGGCATCGTGCCAGGCATCATCCACGCGTTCGCTGCTGCCGTCGAAGTTGATGGCATTGGCGATCAACAGAACAGTGCCGTCGACGTTGTCATGAACCGCCATGTCGGTGACCAGGTTCAGCGCCATCTCCGGCAACTGCAGGTCGTCCTCTGGTGGGGACGTCAGGCGTTCCCAGTGGCGCACGGATTCCCAGCCAAGGAAGCCGACCAGGCCGGAGGTGAAGGGTGGAAGGCCCTCGAAACGATCGGTCTGCAGTGCGGCAATCGTGTCGCGGACGGCCTCCACCGGGTTCCCGGAAACTGGCACGCCGACGGGCGGCTCACCGATCCAGTGTGCCTGGCCGTCCTTGGTGGTCAAGGTTGCGCGGGATTTTGAACCGATGAACGAATAACGCGACCAGGCCCCGCCTACTGCTGCTGATTCCAGGAGGAAGGTGCCGGGCTGTCCCTTGGCGAGCTTCCGGTAAAGGCCAATGGGGGTTTCTGCATCGGCCAGGACTTTGAGCCGCACGGGGATAACACGGCTGTGGACGGCGAGTTCCCGGAACTCTTCCAGGCCCGGGCTGATGATTCCAAGGTCCTGCATGGCTATTGTTCTCCGCCTTTTGGTATGAGGTGGTGCGTCAGTGGTAAGTGCTGGGTGCCTTAGTCGCGGTGGCCCGTAACGACTGTAAAGTCGCGACCGTCGAAGCAGGTCCGGGTTCCGGTGTGGCAGGCTGCGCCGATCTGGTCCACGCGGATCAGGAGGGCATCGCCGTCGCAATCAAGGGCGACGGACTTCACGAACTGTACGTGTCCGGAAGTGTCGCCCTTACGCCAGTATTCCTGGCGGGAGCGGGAGTAGAACGTGACGCGCCCGGTGGTCATGGTGCGGTGCAGTGCCTCGTCATCCATCCATCCGAGCATGAGAACCTCGTTGGTGTCGTGCTGCTGCACAATAGCAGCAACCAGGCCGGCGGAATCGCGCTTGAGAGCGTCCGCGATCTCCTGCGGCAACGGACCCGCGGGGTCGCTGGAAAGCTCCACGGCGGGAGAGGGGCTGGGGGCGGACTGCTCTGACATCAGATCAAGTCTAGTGCCTTTGACGGGACTGGCGGTTCTGCGGCGGTTCCACTGCGCAAGAGCGCTCCGATCGTGCTAGTTTCACAAGTGATGCATTTCGTCGATCCCTCCCGAGAAGTACTGGCCGAAACCCTGCTGGCGGCCGGGCCTGACTCCCCCACGCTCTGTGAAGGCTGGCGGACCCGTGACCTTGCCGCGCATTTGTACTTGCGGGAGCGGAAAATCGCTGTCGGTCTTGGCCTGTTGATTCCCAGTCTGGGCAAGGCATCGGAAAAAGCCACCTCCAAGCTGGCCTCCCAGCTGAAGACCACGGACGCGTACGCGGACCTCGTCAAGACGTTCCGCTCCGGGCCTCCCGCTTTCTCTCCTTTGAAGATCAAGGCGCTGGACGAGACCTCCAACCTCATCGAGTACTTCGTGCACACCGAGGACATCCGCCGCGCCGGCGACAGGTGGGCGCCGAGGGCACTGGACGAAGCCTATTCGGATGCACTCTGGAATGACCTCATCAAGCGTGCAGCGTTCCTGTACCGCGGCGTGGACCTCGGCATCGTCCTTGTCAGGCCCACGGGGCCGCGGCATGTGGCCAAGCGCGCACCCGTATCCGTCGCCATCGTTGGCGAGCCGGGCGAGCTTCTCATGCACGCCCACGGCCGCACCAACCAGGCCCTGGTCACCTTCGAAGGCCAGCCGGACGCCGTCGCGCTCTTGCAGTCAGCGGACATCGGCCTTTAACCAAGCAACGCGGGGTCGCTGATGGCCCATCCCGCAAGGGATGATGGCCATCAGCGACCCCGCGTTTGCGTTGCCTAGCGGACTTCGAAGCCGGCCTCGCGGATCGCGGCCTTGACCTGAGCGATCATGTCATCCGGACCGAAGTGGAACACCGAGGCGGCCAGCACAGCGTCAGCCCCAGCCTGTACAGCGGGCGGGAAGTGCTCCGGGGCACCGGCACCGCCCGAGGCGATAATCGGGATATTCACGGCTGCCCGAACCAAACGGATCAGCTCAAGGTCGAAGCCGTCCTTGGTGCCGTCGGCGTCAATGGAGTTGAGCAGGATCTCCCCCACTCCCCTGTCCGCGGCTTCCTTCGCCCAGGCAATGGCATCGATTCCGGTACCGGTCCGGCCGCCGTGCGTGGTGACTTCAAACCCGGACGACGTCGGGGCGTCGCCTTCCCGGGTCCGGCGCGCGTCGACGGAGAGCACCAGGACCTGGGAGCCGAAGTGGCGGGTAATTTCATCGATGACATCGGGCCTGGCAACGGCGGCTGTGTTGATGGACGCCTTGTCCGCACCAAAGCGCAGGAGCTTGTCCACCTCGGCCACCCCGCGGACGCCACCACCCACGGTGAGGGGAATAAACACTTCCTCTGCGGTGCGGCGAACGACGTCGAACGTTGTTTCGCGGTTCCCTGACGACGCCGTGACGTCCAGGAACGTCAGTTCGTCTGCCCCGCCGTTGTCGTACCGGTGGGCGAGTTCCACCGGGTCTCCGGCGTCGCGAAGGCCTTCAAAGTTGACACCCTTGACGACGCGGCCGGCGTCCACGTCCAGGCATGGAATGACGCGTACGGCTACAGCCATGTGCTGCTCCTCAGTTCTGCTGGGCTCTAGTCGGTCAGTGTGGGTCAGATCCGGCAGGCGTGGATGCTGCTGACCAGGATGGCGCGCGCGCCGAGGTCGTAAAGCTCATCCATGATGCGGTTGGTTTCCTTCTTGGGGACCATGGACCGCACGGCTACCCACTCGGAATCGCGAAGCGGCGAGACCGTGGGCGATTCAAGTCCGGGAGTCAGCGCCGCGGCGTCTTCCACGAGGTCCTTGCGGATGTCGTAGTCCATGAGCACGTACTGGCGCGCAACCAGAACGCCTTGAAGGCGGCGGATGAGGATGTCGATTTCCTTCGCGGTCCCGTTGGCTGCGCCAGCGGAGCCCGTACGACGGATCAGGACGGCTTCGGACTTCAGGATGGGGTCGCCGAAGATCTCCATGCCGGCGGCCTTGAGGGTATTGCCGGTTTCCACGACATCGGCAATGGCGTCGGCCACGCCCAAGCGGACGGATGATTCCACGGCCCCATCGAGACGGACCACTGTGGCGTTGACGCCGCGTTCAGCGAGGTAGTCACGCAGGAGGCCGTCATAGCTTGTGGCCAGCCGCTTGCCTTCAAGCTGCTCGACGCCGGTGAAGTCACCAACAGGGCCGGCGAAACGGAATGTCGAAGGCGCGAAGCCCAAGGGGAGCAACTCTTCAGCTTCCACCTTCGCGTCAAGCAGGAGGTCCCTGCCGGTGATGCCGACGTCCAGGGTTCCCTGGCCTACATAGACGGCGATGTCACGGGGACGGAGGAAGAAGAACTCAATGTCGTTGTCAGGATCAACCATCACCAGTTCGCGGGAGTCGCGGCGCTGGCGGTAGCCGGCCTCGGAAAGCATTGCCGAGGCGGCTTCGGACAGGGATCCCTTGTTGGGGACTGCTACACGGAGCATTGGGAGAGACTTTCTTTTTGGAATGGAGGTTTCAGGCACATCGGCCACGCGGCTGACTCCGCTTGAAATGCGTGCGGAGGGGCGTGGCTAGAGATGCTTGTAAACGTCTTCCAGGCTGAGGCCCTTGGCGAGCATGAGAACCTGCAGGTGGTAGAGCAGCTGGGAGATTTCCTCAGCAGCGGCCTCGTCCGATTCGTACTCCGCGGCCATCCAGACTTCGGCGGCCTCTTCGACCACCTTCTTGCCGATGCCGTGGATTCCGGAGTCCAGCTCGGCTACCGTGCGCGAGCCTGCCGGACGGGTCGCTGCTTTCTCACTCAGTTCTGCGAACAGCGTCTCGAAATTCTTCACGCCCTCCAGACTACTTGCTCCGGGCCCGGCGCCGCTTGTTGGGGCGTTGCATGACGGAGGGGATGTGAGTGAACACACACTCACATCCCCTCCGTTCGCGCTGGAATCAGCTGTATTGCTTGAGCGTCACAGCGGTGGCCAGGGCAGCGGTGACCGCCTCGTGGCCCTTGTCCTCCTGGGAACCCGGGAGGCCGGCCCGGTCAAGGCCCTGTTGTTCCGTATCGCAGGTGAGTACGCCGAAGCCGACCGGCACGCCGGTGCGGACGCTGACATCGGTGAGTCCCGACGTCGCGGCCTGGCAAACGTAGTCAAAGTGCGGGGTTCCGCCACGGATAACAACGCCCAGGGCCACGACGGCGTCAAAGTGCGGTGCCAGCCGGGCGGCTGCAACCGGCAATTCAAAACTGCCCGGAACCCGCACCAGGGTGGGTTCGGCGATGCCTGCTTCCTTCGCGGCACGCAGGGCACCATCCACCAGGCCGTCCATGATCTGGGTGTGCCAGCTCGCGGCCACGATGGCGAGCTTGAGCTGCGAGGTTTCTTCAGGGTTGAGGGTAGTGAGGTCGATTGTGGGCGCGCCGTGTCCGCTCATGGTGTGCTGGGGATCCGTTCAGTCTTGGTTGCTGTTTGAGGTTTGGGGTGAAGCTGTCTTCTTGCCGTTGCTGACCGGCTCGACGTCGAGCGTCAGCCGGTGGTCCATACGGTCCTTCTTGGTTTGCAGGTACCGAAGGTTCTGCTCCCGGGACGGCACCTCCGTAGGCACCATCTCCACGACAGTCACCCCGGCTTTGTCCAGGCGGTGCTGTTTGTCCGGGTTGTTGCTCAACAGCCGGACTTCGTTGAGACCCATTTCGGCAAGGATCTGACCCGCTGCGCTGTAGGAACGGGCATCGACCGGCAGGCCCAGTTGCTCGTTGGCCTCGACAGTGTCGAAACCGGCTTCCTGCAGGGCGTAGGCCTTGATCTTGTTGGCGAGTCCGATGCCGCGCCCTTCCTGTCCACGCAGGTAGAGCAGCGTGCCGCCTTCCCTGTGGATGAGCTCCAGGGCGAAGGCAAGCTGTTCACCGCAATCGCAGCGGTAGGAACCGAACACATCTCCGGTCAGGCATTCAGAGTGCAGCCTGACCAAGGGTGCCTGGCCGCCCTTGGGCGGATTGGGCGAGCTGACCGCGAGATGTTCGACCCCCGTGACATGATCCGTCCACGCCTGCGCCACAAATTCACCAAAGGCCGTCGGCAACTGGACGATCGGTCCCCCGCTTACGGGGTGCGGACCGGGCTCCGTGTGCTCACTGCTGCGTGTTGTCGATGCGGTCATCGCTTCTCCTCGTCTACCCGTGAAATCTGCGCCGCCCGGGACTCCGTCGCCTCAACATACGACACCAGGTCCTCGATGGAGATGAGGGGGCATCCATGTTCAGCGGCGAACCCGCGCAGGCTGTCCAAGCGCATCATTTCACCGTCGTCATGTACCAACTCTGCGATCACACCCACCGGGGCGAGCCCGGCCAGGCGACACAAGTCCACGGCAGCTTCCGTGTGTCCCGGACGTTCTCGCACTCCCCCCTTAACGGCCCGGAGCGGAAAAATATGCCCGGGGCGGGTGAGTGACGCCGGAGTGCTGCTCGGGTCCGCCAGGATCCGGGCCGTCAGGGCCCGGTCCGTGGCAGAAATACCCGTGCTGACTCCTACCGCAGCGTCACAGGAAACAGTATAGGCAGTACCCTTAGCATCTTCGTTGATTTCGACCATCGGGGGCAGAATCAGCGCGTCGGCCCGCTGGCCTTCCAACGGAACACAGATGACGCCGGAGGAATATCGTATGGTCCAACCCATCAGGGCCGGCGTGGCATGTTCAGCGGCAAAAATGATGTCGCCTTCGTTTTCCCTGTCCTCGTTGTCCACCACAATGACGGCCCGCCCGGCCGCCATGGCTGCGATGGCGGATTCCACGGAGTCCAGGCCCGGACGCTGCGACGTCGCCGGCTGCGGGGTCGTGGGGGCGCTCATCGGGTGCCCTCCTGCCGCGGAGCGAACGACAGAAGCCGTTCGGTGTATTTTGCCAGGACATCCACTTCCAGGTTGACGTGCCCGCCAACCGGTTTCGCTCCCAGGCCCGTCTCCTCCAGCGTGGTGGGGATGAGGCCGACTTCGAACCACGCGTCCTTTTCGGAAGCCGCGCTGACGGCGGTCACCGTGAGCGATACCCCGTCGACGGCGATGGAACCTTTTTCGGCGATGTAGCGTGCCAGCGGGGCGGGGACGCCGAACCGCAAGCGGTCCCAGTTGCCCAGCGCTTCGCGCTCGAGCAGCTCCCCCACGCCGTCAACATGGCCTTGCACGACGTGGCCATCCAGCCGTCCGCCGGCAGGAACACAGCGTTCCAGGTTCACGGTGTCGCCCGCAGCCAATTCCCCGATGGTGGTGCGCGTCAGGGTCTCGCCCATGACATCGACGCTGAAGTCCTGTCCATCAATGCGGGTGGCCGTGAGGCAGACACCATTGACGGCAATGGAGCCGCCCAACGGCAGGTCCCCGGTAGTGGTGGGGGCCTTCAAGCGCAGCGTTGCGCTGGCATCGCCGTCATGCTCGATACCCAGGACAGTGCCTTGTTCTGCAACGATTCCGGTAAACATCAGTGTCCTCCTGTGACATATTCCGCGGCGTCACTGCGTGAAACCATATTCTTCTGCGGAATCGAATTCTTAGTGGTGTTGGCAGCACGTCCGGCCGGACGGAGATGGAGCCGCAGGTCGTTGCCGAGGGTCCGTACCGGACCCCCTGATGCCTCGTCCCACGCCCAGTGCTGGGCTTCGGCGAGCGTGCCGATACCCAAGTCGTTCAGCGCCGGAGTGCCGGACCCCAGCAGGGTCGGCGCCAGGTAGACAATCAACTCGTCCACCAACTCCGCCGCAAGGAAGGTACTCAGAATGCTCGAACCCCCTTCGACCATCACATGCCGGACACCCTCTTCGAAGAGCATGCCCAGGGCCTCTGCTGGATCCCGGGTTGGCAGATGCCTGAAGCGGCCGTCGGTTCCCCGTACCGCTGCCCCCTCCGGGACATCCCGCAGGCCCATGACTGCCCGGACGGGCTGGCGTTGGGAAAGTTCACCGTCAGGAGTGCGCGCCGTCAGCCGGGGGTTGTCGATGAGCACGGTTCCGGTCCCTACGAGGATCGCATCGATCAGGCGCCGCAACGCGTGGTTATCTGCCAGCGACTCTGCGCTGGAGATCCACTGGCTGGTGCCGTCAACAGCAGCGATCCGGCTGTCCAGGGTCTGTGCAATATGCAAGGTGACGAACGGGCGTTTGGCGGCAACGGCGTCGAACCATTCCCGGTTCAAGTCCAGGGATTCGTCGTAGCCGAGCCCGGACGTGACATCGATTCCTGCCGCGCGCAGCGTCTTGGCACCGCCGGCGGCGGGGTCGTGCGGATCGTCGACGGCGTAGATCACCTTTGCGATGCCGGCTGCAATGATCGCCTGGGCACAGGGACCTGTCCGGCCTACATGGTTGCAAGGCTCCAGGGTGACCACCATGGTGGTGCCCTTGGTGTCGATTCCCTGGCGCCGGGCTTCGGAGATGGCGTCGGCCTCCGCATGGGCCGTTCCGGCACCGCGATGGTAGCCGGTGGCAAGTTGCTCGCCTTCCGCGCCGAGGATCACTGCACCAACCAGCGGATTCGCTCCTCGCGGGCCAGCCAGGGCGGCGGTGAGAGCTGCGTCCATGGCGGCCTTTTCAGTAGCCGAAAACTCAACGGCCTGCGCGCTCATCGCACGGCTCCTGCGGGCGCCGGAAGTGGTTGAACAGCGCCACGCTCACGCTTTTCGGCCCGCCACCACACGAAGAATCCGGTCAGGGTAAAGAACCCGTAGAACAGGTACATCACAGCACTGGCGTAATAGCCGGCACTGAACAGCAGAGGCACGCCCACGATGTCCACGGCAACCCAGATCAACCAGAATTCAGTCCATCCCCGGGCCATGCCGTAAGTGGCCAGAAGGGAGCCCATGAAGGTCCAGGCGTCTGCCCACACAGGCGGGTAGGAGCCGAGGGCGTCAAACAGGGGCGTCAGGGCCGCAGTACCGGCTACCATCGCGCCGATCAGAACCAGGCGCACCTTGTTACCGGCCCAGCCGGGGACCACGGCCCGGCCCTGGGTGCTCGACTGCCGGCCTTGACGCCACCGGTACCAGCCATAAAGTGCAACGGCGATGAACATCACTTGCCGGCCGGCCTGTCCCCAGAGGGTTGCGGGCGCAGCAGCACCGAATACGTTGCCGAGGAACACGGTGAGCAAAAGGATGTTGCCGATGATTCCTACCGGCCAAGCCCAGACTTTCCGGCGCATTCCGCCGAGGGCGCTGAGTAACCCAAAGATGTTTCCAAGCACTTCGCGTAAGACAAGAGCAGATCCTCCAACGGGGATCTGTGCTTCGAAGAGCCATCGCAGAAAATCCATGCCGTTCCTTCCCAGTAAGCCGCGATGACTCCGGGGGTGTACGACAGCGCAATGCCGGGCGTCACTGAAGGAACGCCCACGGCATGACTGTACGTGCTTCTCCCATCCAGACTTTAACTGTCGGTACCGGAATTCCACCGGTTCAACCGTCCGCCACCTCTATCCGGATTGCTCAGGACATCGGTGGCTCGCGGGTCGCGGACTATAACCGCCGGTTCGGACTTACACCGACCCCGGAGCACGTATGTGTGTTGTTATTGTGCCATAACCAGAGCGATGACCAGGCTATTCCCGGCCATCTTCGTAATATCCGGTGACGGCGAAAAGCCTAGGCCGCCGTCGCGGCCTGGCCTGCTGCACGCAGCCGATCGATCGCCGCAGCCGGGTCCTCGTGACCGTAGACAGCCGAGCCCGCAACAAAGACGTTGGCGCCGGCCTCAGCAGCCCGGACGATGGTCTCCTCCGTAATGCCGCCGTCCACCTGGATCGCTACAGCAATGCCCGAACCCTCGATGGCAGCACGGGCGCGGCGGATCTTGGGCAGGGTGATGTCAAGGAACGATTGCCCGCCGAAGCCGGGCTCCACCGTCATGATCAACAGCATGTCCAACTCACTGAGCATGTCCAGGTAGGGCTCTACCGGTGTCGCAGGCCGTAAAGCCATGCCTGCTTTGGATCCCCGTTCCCGCAGTTCACGGGCCAGTTTCACCGGGGCCATGGCGGCCTCGGCGTGGAACGTCACGGACGCGACGCCGGCGTCTGCGTAGGCAGGCGCCCAGCGGTCGACGTCGGAAATCATCAGATGCGCGTCCAGCGGAACGGGGCTTACGGCCTGAATCCGCTGTACCACCGGCAATCCGAGCGTCAGGTTGGGCACGAAGTGGTTGTCCATGACGTCGACGTGGACGGCGTCGGCGTTGCTGATCCTCTGCAACTCCGCCTCAAGGTTGACGAAGTCCGCGGACAAGATGCTCGGGTTGATACAGCACTGAGACAAGGCAGCCCCTTCGGGTCGGTATGGGTCATGGTACGGCTGCAGCGAAAGGAATGGTTCCGCCGCAGCCAGGGGATGTAGCGGCTACGGCTTCTTTCGGATAATGGCCATGAACATGGCATCCGTCTGGTGGATGTGCGGCCACAGCTGGGCAGTGAGCTCATGTCCCGCACCCAGATTTCCGGTCAGGCTGACATGGTCGAGTGCCTGCCCGGAGTCGAGCAATTCGAGGTCGTCCCGCTTGTAGAGTACGTCGCCAACCACTGCGGTGGTCTCAGCAGGGTGGGGAGAACACGTCACGTAGGCCACGACGCCGCCGGGCTTGACGGCGTCGATCGCCGATTTCAGGAGATCCCGCTGCAGCGGACCGAGATCGCCGATGTCCTTGGGCGAGCGACGCCAACGTGACTCCGGCCTCCTGCGCAGGGCGCCAAGGCCGCTGCACGGAACATCCACCAGGACACGATCAAAAGCTTCTGGCTGCTCGGCGCCGACTTCGCGCCCGTCGCCCGTGCGCACACTCCAGGATTCCGTAGGCACAGCGGAGAGCGCCTGTTGGACAAGCTTGGCCCGGTGTGGTGCCGGCTCGTTTGCCAGGAGGGTAGCTCCGTCGCGATAGGCAAGGGCGGCCAGCAGCGCCGCCTTGCCACCGGGACCTGCGCAAAGATCCAGCCATTTCTCGCCATGGGCGGCACGCTCCCCGAGCTCTACGCCGGCCAACGCACGTGCAACAAGCTGGGATCCCACGTCCTGGACACGCGTGGTGCCACGCCGTACTGATTCGAAGCGGCCAAGGTCCCCGCCTGCGGAGAGCGCCGAGCCTTCTACGAGTTCACCGGGAGTGGCTCCGTTGTCAAAGGCCTCATCCAGGTCACCCAGACCCGGTAGAGCCACCAGGTTGACCACCGGCGCCGCGTTGTCGGCTTCCAGGAGGTCGTCGATCTCGGCCTTGGGCCTGCCGTGGTTCACCAGTGACTGCCGCAGCGCGCGGACGATCCACTCAGGGTGTGCATGGCGGAGGGCAGCGATCTTGGTCTCGTCGGTTTCCTGGTCCAGCAGGATATCCAACCACTCGTCCATGCTGTGGGCAGTGACCTTGCGGAGTACCGCGTTGATCAGGGCCGATGGACCGGCGCCAATGACTGCACGGGCCAAACCTACTGTTTGGTCCAACGCGGCATGGGCAGGAACCCGCATCGACAGTAGCTGGTGCACACCGATCCGCAGGGCATCCAGGATCGCGGGGTCCAGCTGCTCCAGGGGCCGGTCAACACAACGGGCCAGAATGGCGTCATAGGTACCCTGGCCACGCAGTGCCCCGTAGCTCAGCTCGGTGGCGAACCCGGCATCTCGACGGTCCAGGCGGTGCTCCCGGATTCTCGCGGGGAGGACCAGGTTGGCGTAGGCGTCCTCCGAGGCGACAGCCCGGAGTACCTCGAAAGCGACCAAGCGCGCAGGGTCGGCCCGGCGAGTACGCTGCGACGGCGCATTGTTGGTGAATCCGCGCTGGGGTCCCCTGTTCCGCTCCCTGCCTTGGGCGTTGCGTTGGCTACCGCCCCTGGCCCCGCGGTTGCCCTGCCCACCGCCGTCCCGGCTCCCGCTGTTGTTGGGGCCTCGACGGCCGGACTCACTCATTCGAATACCACTCTCTCAGGTGCTGCCAAGCCGCGGGCCCAATCGGCCGGCGACATCATTTTCTTACCGGCCGGTTGAATCCGGCCAAGCTCCACGGCGTGGGAACCGGTGCCCACGAGTACGGATTTGCCATCCACCCGGATGGTTCCGGGCGCGAGATCGTCGATCCCGGGCCTCAACGTCACAGGTTCCAGTTTGACCCGCTGGCCTTCCAATGTTGTCCATGCTCCCGGTTCCGGGGTCACTCCCCTGGAACGGCGGTTCAGTGCCAGTGCCGGCTGCCGCCAGTCCAGGCGCCCGTCATCCAATGTCAGCTTGGGAGCCGTTGACACCTCGCCTGACTGCGGTTGCGGAGCAGCCTGTCCGGCGTCGATGGCGGAGAGCGTCTGGCTCAGCAGCACGGCTCCGCTGATGGACAACCGCTCAAGGAGATCGCCGGCAGTATCTTCCGGCCGGACAGTTTCCGTGAGGGTTCCAAACACGGGCCCGGTATCGAGGCCCTCTTCGAGCTGGAACGTTGCGGCGCCAGTGACGTCGTCTCCGGCAATGATGGAACGCTGAACAGGAGCAGCACCGCGCCAGGCCGGCAACAAAGAGAAGTGCAGATTGACCCAGCCATGCGTGGGGACGCCCAGGGCAGCGCGCGGAACAATCCCGCCGTAGGCAACGATGGCGGCCACATCCGGCGCATAACCCGCGATTCGGGCCGTGGTATCGGCATCCACCTTGGCCGCGCGAATGACCTCGATGCCCAATTCCCCGGCGCGGGTCGCTACTGGAGAGGGAGTCATGACACGCTTGCGGCCCAGTGGAGCATCCGGGCGGGTCAGGACGGCAACGACGTCGAAACCGGCCTTAACCAAAGCGTCCAGGGACGGTACAGCTACGGCCGGCGTCCCCGCGAAGAGTACCCTCACTCGGGAACCCCGAAACTGCCCCCACCGAAGCTTGAACCCACACTGTTAGCACGCTTCGACGTCGTCTTTTCGGTTATGGCGTGGTAGTTGGCGTTTCTGATGGCGCGAAGGGCAGCCTTGCGGTCCTCCCCTTCCAGCCTGTCCGTGTACAGCACGCCGTCAAGGTGATCGGTCTCGTGCTGGAAACAGCGTGCCAGCATGCCTTCGGCCTCCACCGACACCGGTTTGCCGTTCAGGTCCACGCCAGTTGCCCGGGTGGCCCTGTAGCGGCGCACGGGGAATCCAAGGCCGGGAATCGAGAGGCAACCCTCTACTTCGTCAGGCTGGAAGTCTTCGCTGTTTTCCAGGACCGGATTGATGATGTGGCCCTCCACTCCGCCAATGCGGTAAGTGAAGACGCGCTGGCTGACGCCGACCTGCGGAGCGGCCAGGCCTGCGCCCTCAACGTCCTCCATGGTTTCTGTCATGTCAGCTACCAGCTTGGCGAGCTCCGGACCGAAGTCGGTGACGGGGTCGGCCACGGTGCGCAGCACCGGATCCCCGATGATTCGGATACTCAAAATTGCCATGCTTTGCCTGTCCTCACGATCGTCGAACCCGGCCCTCGCGTTGCGGAGCCTAAGCCAGTTTAGTTGAGGTCATGGCACCGCCGCTGTTGGCCGGCGCGGCACCGGCCGCAGTAAACACCGGTGGCGCAACCGGCAGCAGGGCTTGTCCGGCAGCAGTGACATCCGCCGACATCTCCCACACCCGCCGAAGGGCGCAGAACTTCCACCAGTGGTGCTTGAGAATCTCCGGGTTTGCCCGCATGGGCCTCACCTCGGTTTCTCCGATGGCAACAGCCAGCAACATGGGATTGTCCCCGTACCTCCAGGGTTCCCACTCACCCGAAACGGGGTCCACCAGGCTTTCTTCGGCTTTCATCCCGGCCGTAAGCTGCATGACCACTTTGTCGTCAAGGGATTTAACCGTTCCGTCACGGGTGGTGCCCTTGGTTTTGTAGTCAATGAGACAAATACGTCCATTGATTTTGGCCACCAGGTCCAGCGTCCCCGCATAGCCCACTGTCTTGTTCCACACCGTAATCTCGGGCGCCAGCGGCTCCACCCGGTACAACTCCCACCATTCATCGAAGCGGGCCGCAAACGCCTGCTCACCGTTGGCTGCAAGTTCGTCCCTGCATTCCTGCATGCGGTGCGGGCGTCCCAGGGCCCGCAAAGCTACCTGCTCGCAGTATGTATGGACGCGATCACCACGCGCCGCAGCCGCGTCCCGGTACACCTCGGCTGCCTTGGATGCCTTATTGACTGCTTGCCGCACTTTTGCCGGACTTCCGAGGATCGCCGGGAGCTCAGGATCCGCCGCCAGGCTGCTTGCCCCCATGTAGCTGAACCAACCGTCCAGTGCATGGGCCTGTTGGCCGATCACCGTCGTGATGGATGGCACGGAGAATTGCTCTGTGGTGGAGCGGGCATACATCCGGCCGTAGTCAGTAGCGTGGGCAAGCAGTGGAGCAGTCATATAAAGACTTTGTCATAGAGGACCGACAGAATTCTCCGGCGGGAAGATCCTGAGGAGCTGCTCCGGAGAGAGCCGGGCAAGCTTGCCGGCAAGGACGGGCGCGCTCCGGGCCAGCTCCTCAAACGGCGGGCGGGGTTGCTCCGCGGTGCGAAGCTGTTCAGCATCCTCAGGTTCCTGCATGCTAAGTATGTGCTGAAGCAAGGCAATTCATGATGCTGTCGATGAGATCCTTATGCCAAGCATGTGCCCGCTGGAGGCGACGCCTGATTCATCAGTTCAAAATCTTTTTGCGCAATCGTGAAACCCTTTGTGATCTTGCGGACACTACAGGTTATGGGGAACTTGGAATCTCACGATGCCGGATTATGGACGCGGAGTCTGACTGGTGACGGTGCAGCATTCGGCGTACTGTTCGATCGGCACCGTGACAGGGTCTTCCGGCACGCATACCGCCTCTGCGGCAATCGCTATACATCCGAGACCAGGAAACCCGGTCACGAGTTCCGGCAGCTACCAGGAATTTGTGGAAAGGCCCAGAAACCCAAAAGGCCCCCGGATCTCCGGGGGCCTTCTTTTGGTGGGCGATACTGGGTTCGAACCAGTGACCTCTTCGGTGTGAACGAAGCGCGCTACCACTGCGCCAATCGCCCGGGTGCATAGAAAACACTAACGGACCCGGGCCGGATTGCAAAACGAGCGGAAGGCTGCCGAAGGACGTTGAACTACAGCTGTGGAATTACAGCAGTGAAACTCGCCCGAATCCGCGTCAGTACAAGGAACCAAGGCCCGCCGCACCCGGATCCAAGCTACCGATTTGGAGAATGCAGGAACCTCCTATAGAGTTTTTACTCGTCGGAAAGCGACGGAATGCCTACAGGGTTGCCCGTCGGAACCGCACTGCGGACGTAGCTCAGCTGGTAGAGCACCACCTTGCCAAGGTGGATGTCGCGAGTTCGAATCTCGTCGTCCGCTCGCAAGGCACTGTCAAGGCAAGTATTCCCCGGAATCCTGCTTACACGGTGGGTTGGCCGAGAGGCGAGGCAGCGGCCTGCAAAGCCGTATACACGGGTTCGAATCCCGTACCCACCTCGGTGAAAACCATGTCTTCCGGCTTTTGCTGGATGCATGGGCGATTGGCGCAGCGGTAGCGCGCTTCCCTGACACGGAAGAGGTCACTGGTTCGATCCCAGTATCGCCCACCAGAACAAGGCAACTTGTTTGTTGTTGAAAGCCGGACCCAGTCTGGCAGGCAACATGTGCGGACGTAGCTCAGCTGGTAGAGCACCACCTTGCCAAGGTGGATGTCGCGAGTTCGAATCTCGTCGTCCGCTCTCCTCATTGCAGGACCCGGTAACGGGCGATTGGCGCAGCGGTAGCGCGCTTCCCTGACACGGAAGAGGTCACTGGTTCGATCCCAGTATCGCCCACCAGAACAAGGCAACTTGTTTGTTGTTGAAAGCCAGACCCAGTCTGGCAGGCAACATGTGCGGACGTAGCTCAGCTGGTAGAGCACCACCTTGCCAAGGTGGATGTCGCGAGTTCGAATCTCGTCGTCCGCTCCACGAAAAGCAGCTCCCAGGAGCTGCTTTTTTTATGCCCTCATTTACCTGCGACCTAATTCATCATGAGAAGTAACCGATACCCCTCGGAAGAAGTCGCTTTATCTAATGTGATTCCGCTCGCATAATGTACTGCGAGCTCATCACCGTTCCACGCCTACCGGCAGGAGTACCCCCATGAATGTAAAGACGGCTTCACAGTCCGTCCTGAGGCGCAAGCCCATCGACGATATCGAGGAAGAAAGCAAGCACAGCGGGCTTTTTAAAAGTCTTGGCCTGTGGCAACTGACCGCCATCGGCGTCGGCGGAATTATCGGCGTCGGCATTTTCTCGCTGGCAGGCCTGGTAGCCCACGGCAGCGACAGCACCCCGGGCGTGGGCCCAGCCGTCCTGTTTTCCTTCCTGATCGCCGGACTCGCCTCCGGGGCGGCTGCATTGTCCTATGCCGAATTTGCCGGCATGATCCCCCGCGCCGGATCGGCCTACACCTACGGCTACGTTGCGCTGGGCGAAATCATCGGCTGGTTCATCGGCTGGGACTTGCTGCTTGAATACATCGCCATCGTGGCGGTGGTAGCCATCGGCATTTCCGGCTACTTCGACGCCTTCCTCTCCGGCATTGGCATCCACATGCCAACCTGGATGACGTCCACTGCCGATGAAGGCAAGGGCGGCATCATCAATCTTCCCGCCATCCTCGTCTGCCTTCTGGTGACCTGGATCCTGAGCCGTGGAACCAAGGCGTTCGGCCGATTCGAACTGGTGGCCGTGGCCATCAAGGTCATCCTGATCCTGTTCATCATCGGGCTCGGCATCTTCTACGTGAACACCGAGAACTACAACCCGTTCATGCCCAGCGGTTTCGGCCCCGTTGTGGCTGGTGCCGCGACCGTCTTCTTCGCGGTCTTTGGTTACGACGCCATGAGTACTGCAGCGGAGGAAGCCAAGGACGGCAAGAAGCACATGCCCAAGGCCATCATCCTGTCGCTGATCATCGCCATGCTGCTCTATGTTGCCGCCACGCTCGTCCTTACAGGAATGCAGAACTACAAGGACATCAACCCGACCGCCGGCTTCGCCTCGGCGTTCACCGGCGTCGGCCTCCCGGTCATTGCCACCATCATTTCGGTGTTCGCGGTGCTGTCCATCCTGACCGTGATGCTGACGTTCCTCCTGGGTGTCACCCGCGTTTGGTTCTCCATGAGCCGCGACGGGCTGCTGCCCGGCTGGTTTGCCAAGACTGACCGCCACGGCACCCCGCAGCGTGTCACGTGGATCGCAGGCATCGCCTCGGCCTTCCTGGCTGGTGTCTTCCCGATCAAGGAAGTTGCGGACCTGACCAACATCGGCATCCTGGCAGCCTTCGTCGTGGTCTGTGTTTCGGTGATCGTCTTCCGGTACACCAAGCCGAACGCAGCGCGTACCTTCCGTCTGCCGCTCATGCCCCTTGTTCCCGCCTTCGGCGTGCTGGCATCGGCGTTCCTGATGTTCCAGCTCCACTGGGAAACCTGGGTACGGTTCGGCGTCTGGCTCATCATCGGCCTGGTGATCTATTTCGCCTACGGCCGCAAGCATTCCCTGATGAACCCGGACAGCCCGCGGCACAAGGTCGCCAACGAACCGTTGGCCTAGTTATCCACAGGCCGCGTTTGAGCCCTTGGCACCTCAGGGAACTGGTGTTAGGGTCGGACGCGGAGGAGCGAACTGGCTCCGCGATGGAAGGGAGGTGCCCGTGGGTTTAATTGACGACCTGAAGGGCAAGGCTCAGGGTCTCATTCAAGGCAACGAAGAAGCCATCAAGAATGGCATCGAAAAGGCCGGGGATTTTGTGGACGAAAAGACGGGCGGCAAGTACGCCGGTCACGTCGACAAGGTCCAGAACGCCGCTTCCGACTTCGTGGCCAAGAACGACGGTCAGCCTGAGCAGGCTCCCGTCACGGATGAGCCGAAGCAGCCGTAGCTGCCTGAGCCGCCGTACCAGATACGTCAAGGGGGCACCGGTCCCGCCGAGAGGCGCCACCGGTGCCCTTGGCGTTTAACCGGTGCTGTTGGCGTTTGCAACGGCCGCCAACAGGTCAGGTATTTTGGAGCTTATGCCTTCAGCCTCCCCGACAACCACCAACAGCAGTGCCACCCGGGACGCTTTGGGACCGCCGATCACTGCAGGCATCGTCACAGCCTTGGTCGGGTTCACTTCATCATTCGCTGTCGTCCTTGCTGGACTCAGGGCAGTAGGCGCGGATCAAGGACAAGCCTCCAGCGGCTTGCTGGCCCTGACCCTGACTTTTGGTCTGGGCATCCTCTGGCTGTCCTGGCGGAGCAGGATGCCGGTGACCCTCGCGTGGTCAACTCCCGGTGCGGCGCTCCTTGCGACCGCAGGAACCGTCGACGGCGGGTGGCCGGCGGCCGTGGGTGCCTTCCTGTTGGTCGGGGTGCTGATCGTCCTCACGGGGTTGGTTCCGTTGCTCGGGAGGTTGATGGCAAAGATTCCCACGGCCTTGGCCCAGGCCATGCTCGCAGGAGTCCTGCTCCCCTTGTGCCTTGCACCCTTCAAGTCGCTGGGTACGGCACCGGCGTTGATCGCCCCGGTGCTGTTGTGCTGGATCGTGCTGATGAAATTCGCGCCACGCTGGTCCGTTCCTGCATCGCTGCTGGTGGCACTGGCGGTGATTGGGATCCACATCATGTCCTCGGGCGTACAGATCCCGGCTGAGAGCCTCCTCCCGCGGCTGGAATGGACAACGCCGGTGTTCTCCCCGGAGGCTGCCATCGGCTTGGCGCTGCCGTTGTTCGTGGTCACCATGGCGTCGCAAAACATTCCCGGCGTAGCTGTCTTGAAGTCCTTTGGATACACCACCCCGTGGCGGCCGTCCATGCTGGTGACCGGAGCAGGAACCATTGCCGGCGCACCGTTCGGCGGCCATGCGATCAACCTGGCAGCGCTGAGCGCCGCGCTTGCCGCCGGGGAGGAAGCAGGCAAGGATCACGGCCGGCGCTGGATCGCCGCCTTCGTCTCCGGTTTGGCGTATCTGGTCCTCGCGGCGGCGTCGGCAGCGCTCGTTACGGTTGTCGCGGCAGCGCCCCCGGGACTCCTTGAGGCCGTCGCGGGCCTCGCGTTGCTGGGTACTTTGGCAGCCTCGATCTCGTCTGCGCTGGCAGTGGCTGAGGAGAGGATACCGGCCTGCATCACTTTCCTGCTGGCAGCTTCAGGAATTGCTTTCGCCGGTGTCGGCGCAGCGTTCTGGGCCTTGGCAGGCGGAATCGTTATCCGCTGGGTGTTGAAGGACCGCGGACCCCGAAAAGCGGTCTGATTCAGGCAGGTTCGTGATTTTGTGCTTCGCGGGCCAGGGCGGTCAGGCGCGAAACGGCGCGGAAGTACTTCTTCATGTATCCGCCCGTCATCATCTCTTCGGTGAAGAGCTGGTCGAAGGGAACGCCACTGGCCAGAATGGGCACATCTTTGTCATAGAGCCGGTCGGCCAGCACCACGAAACGGAGCGCGACGGCCTGTTCCGTAATGGTTTCGACGTCGCTCCACACCACGGCCTCCACGCCGGAAATGAGTTGACGGTACCGGCTGGGGTGCACCGCAGCCAGATGGTTGACCAAGGTGCGGAAATCATCCACCGCCACGGTCTTCCCGTCGAACTCAGTCCGCATCCGGTGCTTGAGTTCTTCAGTCTTGAGCGGTGCCGGCGCGGCGGGAAGGCCACGGTGGCGGAAGTCCTCGCCGTCGATCCTGACGACGTCGAATTGGTCCGCGAGTACCTGGATTTCCCGCTGGAAGTCGACGGCGGCGAAGCGGCCTTCGCCCAGTGAACCAGGCAGGGTGTTCGACGTGGCAGCAAGCTTCACACCTGCGTCAGCGAGTTCCCGCATGAGGCGGGACATCAGCACCGTGTCTCCGGGATCATCGAGTTCGAATTCGTCGATGCACACCAGTTTGTAGTTGCTCAGCGCTTCCACGGTCTTGCGGAACGACAACGCCCCCACCAGGTTGGTGTATTCCACGAACGTTCCAAACGCCTTGGGGCCTGGAGACCTGTGCCAAAGGGACGCCAGGAGGTGGGTCTTACCGACGCCGAATCCGCCATCGAGGTAGATCCCGGCCCTCGTGGCCGGCGCCTTCTTGGCGAAGAGCTTTTTGAAGAGCCCAGCGTCATTGCCGTTGCCTACGCCATCGGCAAATGCCGACAGGAGTTTCACGGCGTTGGCCTGGCTTGGTTGGGAAGGATCGGGCCTGTAACTGTCGAACGACACCTCTCCGAACCGGGGAGACGGGTAGAAACCCTTGAGGAGTTCCTCCACGGAAACTGCCGGCGTGCGGGCAGCCAGTTGTTCGATCTTTACCACGGTGGTCCGTTCCTTCGGCATTGGGTCCCCAGCAAGAATACCGGCAACGGACGCCACGGTAACTGACACGTGACCAAGCCCATGTTTCACCGTATGACCACCGGGAAGCAATCCGCGCAGCCCGTGGTTAGTGTTGAAGCAGGCCGGGCCCGCACCTGCACCACCTTCCACGGCCTGGCTCCGTCCGTTGTCAGTGAAAGGCCATCATGTCCTACCCCGTTGAACAAAACGAAAAGTTTGCCTCTTACGCGAACCCTGAACGCCTCGTTTCCACCGACTGGCTCGCGGCAGCAATTGCTGACGGCGCTGTAGCCGACGGCAAGTTGGTGCTGGTCGAGTCCGACGAGGACGTCCTGCTGTACGAAACCGGGCACATCCCGGGAGCAGTCAAGATCGACTGGCACACCGACCTGAACGATGAAGTCACCCGGGACTACGTCGACGGGGCAGCCTTCGCTGCCCTCGCCGCTTCCAAGGGCATCTCGCGCGACAGCACTGTGGTGATCTACGGCGACAAGTCCAACTGGTGGGCTGCCTACGCCCTGTGGGTCTTCACATTGTTCGGTCACCAGGATGTCCGCCTCCTTGATGGCGGACGCGACAAATGGATCGCCGAGGGCCGCGAGCTGACCACTGAGGTCTCCCGGCCTGCTGCGGGCGAATACCCCGAGGTCGAGCGCGACGACGCTCCCATCCGGGCCTTCAAGGAGGATGTCCTGGCACATTTGGGCAACCCCTTGATCGACGTCCGCTCCCCCGAGGAATACACCGGCCAGCGCACCCACATGCCTGCCTACCCCGAAGAGGGCGCCTTGCGTGGCGGCCACATTCCCACGGCCGCCTCAATTCCGTGGGCCCGGGCTGCAGCGGAAGACGGCACCTACCGCAGCCGCGAAGAACTTGAGGCCCTCTACCTGGGCGAGGCGGGGCTGAAGCCGGGCGACGATGTCGTGGCGTACTGCCGCATCGGCGAGCGGTCCAGCCACACCTGGTTCGCCCTGAAGTACCTTCTGGGCTTCGACACAGTGCGCAACTACGACGGCTCGTGGACCGAGTGGGGCAACGCAGTGCGGGTTCCCATCGTCAAGGGAGCCGAACGGGGTACAGTTCCCTCCGCCTTGGTCCACAGCTAGTACCGCGCTCTCAGCACCTTTGTGCGTAAGCTGGAAGAGATGAGTACGAACACCTTGCCCACCGCCCTGGCGGAAATTGTTGACGACTTCCAGGCGTTGACGGAACCTGACCGCCTCCAGCTCCTCCTGGAGTTCTCCAGAGGCCTGCCTGAGCTGCCGGAGCGTCTGAAGGACCACCCGGAACTGCTGGAGCAAGTCGTGGAATGCCAGTCCCCGCTGTTCCTGACGATTGGGTCAGAGAAGAACGCCGACGGCGAGCGTTCATACCGTCTCTTCTTCAAAGCGCCGCCGGAAGCACCGACTACCCGGGGTTTCGCAGGGGTGCTGCATGAGGGGCTGGACGGACTGACTGCCAAGGAGATCCTTGCGGTGCCTGACGACATGCCCGAGCTCCTGGGCCTGACCCGGGCGATCACGCCCTTGCGGATGCGAGGAATGACGGCGATGCTCGGCCGCATCAAGCGGAAGGTTGCGGCCGCAAGCCGTTTGGAACACTGAAAGGCAACGCCACTCGGTATGGCAAGGAAAATGGCTTCACAGGGAACGCCGGCAACAGCAGCACTCGCTGCGGCCGGCGTTCCCTTCGTCCTGCACCCCTACGCGCATGATCCCGCTGCAAGCAGCTACGGGCTGGAAGCGGCGGAGGTCCTGGGCATTGATCCCGACCGTGTCTTCAAGACGCTGATGGTGGAGGTGGAAGGCAAGTTGGCCGTTGCCATTGTCCCCGTGTCCGGGAACCTGGACCTGAAGGCCGCAGCTGCGGCCCTCGGATCCAAGAAAGCGGCGATGGCAGATCCGAAAGCTGCTGAACGCCGCACTGGCTACGTCCTGGGCGGTATATCACCGCTGGGGCAACGCCAGCCCTCCCCCACGGTCCTGGACGAATCAGCGCTGGCTTTTGACACCATCCTGGTCTCCGGTGGCCGTCGGGGCCTGGATATAGAGCTTGCGCCTGCGGACCTGCTGCGGCTTACCAACGGCGTCACCGGGCCGATCGGCACGGGAAGCAACTGACCCTCAGGCTGCGGGCCCCGCGGCAGCACCGCCGGCTTCGCCCGATTGGCCCGGGTTCCTCCGGGGTGCGAGTTGGGCTTGGAGCCAGGAGCGCACCAGCCGCTCCCAACGCTCCGGATCGACGTTCCATTCCTTGGTGTGGCGGGCACCGTGGAACGGCTCGAATGTCACCATCTCGGGGTTCTTTTCGGCGAGACTGGCCGAGGGCCCGAAAGGAACGTAGTCGTCGTCCACACTGTGGATCAGCAACGTTGGAGTGCGCAACTCAACGGCGCGGCTGTCCCAGTCCATTGCTTTGAGGTCCACGGGTGCTGCGAGCCCAGTCAGCCTGCGTCCCAGGGGATGGCCCAGCATCAGTTGCCCGTAACGCCCCACGGTATAGGGGATCCTGTTCATTTCGGCGTGGTGGGCCATGACGTCCACCCAGTTGATCACCGGAGCATCCAAAACCAAGGCCCTGATGACTTGCCGGTATTTGGAAAGGTCCGCAGTCTGCAGGCTGATTGCACCGCCCATGGACCAACCGAAAAGCACCACTTCACGTGCGCCGTTCTCCAAGGCGTATTCGATCGCTGACTCCACATCACGCCATTCCGTGGAGCCCAGACCGTAGCGGCCGTCCAGGGCGGAAGGTGCCAGTCCGTCGTTCCGGTAGGAGATGAGCAGGCTGTCCAGGCCAAGGTCCCGGGCGGTGCGGACTGCCCGGAGACCTTCGAGCCGGGTGGCTCCCCGGCCATGGACCATGATCGCCCAGACCGGCGACGGCGACGAGGCATCGGCGCGGATCAACCACGCAGGCGCCTTCCCGCCGTCGACGTCGATCTCAACATCTTCGGCCGCAAGGCCGATCGCGGACGGATCGGGGTAGGTAGCGCCGCTCCACCACGCCCGGCGTGCTTCCGAAAGATCGCCGCTGTAGACCTCCTCGACTTCCCGGAGGACGGTCTGTTCGGCGGGCAGGTAGGAGACGATCCGGCCTATCCTGGCGTGTCCCTTTCCACCTGAGAAGAACAGGCTGAAGACGCCGTCGATGGTCGAGTCGGGCGTGGCAGCCAGGATGACCTGCAGGCCGTTGTCCCCACGGATGACGGCCAGGACTTCCTGGTCCTCGTGCCGTGCGGCGGGCGTGATGACCCGGCGGGCAAAGTAGACGGCGAGCGCAGAGGAACCGGCGCCGACAAGTCCCGCAATGGTGGCGCCGGCAAGGAAACCTCCAATGGCCCACTTGGTGCGGGGGGACAGTTTTTTCTCAGCAGCGTCGCTCGCTGGCCTTGTCATTGATGCCATGGTTCCATTTTGCCGTGAGTCGGCGTGGGCTGGTGCAGGCTGGGCCCGCGCGGCGAAGGTTGGGCCGAATCGGGCGCGGAAACCCTGCGGACGCCGTTCCCCGGGACTACGCTGTAGCCATGAGTGATCCCATAGTCATCCTGACTGAAGAGCCCCTTGGCCCCGACGACCGCGTGAACATCGCCAAACTGATCGACGGCGGGGACGCGCCGTTGGTAGTGCTGGTTCCTGCCAATACTGAGCGCCACCTTTTGGTGGATTTCCTCGAGAACCTTTCGTTGCTTGATGTGGCGAAGGCGTTCCGGGAACTTACTGCCCAGTCGCCGGATCCAGCGGCTGAGCGTGCGGAAGCCGCGGTGACGTTGTCGACTTCCCTGGCAGCGCTGGAAGGCCTGGGTGGCGGTGTTACCGGCGAAATCGTCGACGGCGGTGCTGTCGACGGCTTGGTGGCCAAGGTCCGGGAGGTGGATGCGGCGCAGGCAGTGGTCATTACCCGGCCCCATGCCATCTCTGACACGCTCCACACGGATTGGGCCAACAAGGCCCAGGACCAGTTGGGGCTTCCGGTGCTCCACTTGTACGCGGGTTCGGGATTTATCGGCGACTCGTGAGCGTTGCATAAGACATGAACACTCCTGAAAACATCAGCAAGACACCTTCTGTGCCCCTGGAGAAGAGCGATGCCCAGTGGCGCGAGGAGTTGACCCCTGAGGAATACCGCGTGCTGCGCCAGGCCGGCACTGAGCGTCCTTATACGGGCGAGTACTGGGACACGCACACCGAGGGTGTCTACCAGTGCCGGGCCTGCGGCAGCGAGTTGTTCACCAGCAAGGAGAAGTTTGACTCGCACTGCGGGTGGCCGTCCTTCTGGGCGCCGTTGGCCGAAGGTACTGTCAGGTACCTCCATGACCGCACCATGGGCATGGACCGGGTGGAAGTACGGTGTGCCAACTGTGATTCGCACCTGGGACACGTTTTCGAGGGCGAAGGTTATGGCACGCCGACGGACCAGCGGTTCTGCATCAACTCCATATCGCTCCGTCTGGTCGACCCGGAAGAGCGGTAGGCGGCTCTGTGTCCCCCGAACTGGATCTAAAGGTCCAAGTTCGGGGGCTATGAGCAAGAGTTTCTTATGCTCAGTCCATTCTTGAATTAGCGATGCTATTCGCTTGCTACGCTCGGCCCAGAAGCAATAACAACTTCGGAAAGGGCCGAGCACCATGACCACCACCGCTATCGCCACCCTCCCGCGTGTCACCGCCGACAACGCTGAATGGGTAGCCCTCAAAGCCGCTGCCACGTCCCTCCAGGGGTACCAGGAGCAGGACGGATCCATCGCCGATCCCTCTGTCCACGATGAGGCGGCAAGGCTCGTAGCCACCATCACCAAGTCCATCACGGCCCTCGCCCCCAGCTTCGATCACGACGCCCAGTACCTGGCGCTGCTCGTGGAGGACTTCAAGCGTTGGGCCGGCAACGGCTTCGGCGTCCCGGACTTCCTGGATTCCCTCCAGGCTTTCCAACCACAGAAGCAGCGCATCGACGGCCTCCAGCATCTGGTGGTCTTCCCCATGTACACGCAGAACGGCAGCACCAACCGCTTGGTCGAGGCTGTACTGATCGAGGTCATCTGGCCGGAATTCATTGACGGCCTGGAGGCCGGGGAGTACTCCAACAAGCTCTTCGTCCCCATCCGGTTCGTTGACTTCACCCCCGGCTATGACACCAACTCGGCTGTGCTCTTCCCGGAGACCGTGGCGGTGCGCGAGACACCCACGTTCACGTGGGGAGCCATCTTCGCCGACCGCGAGGCCGCCCGCTTCCGCCGGGTGCTCAAGGCTGCCGCGGAAACAACCTCTCTGGAACTGCCCGAGGACGCGGCCCAGCTGATCGAGGACCAGGAGCTCACCCAGCGAACGTTCGTCATGTGGGACCTGATCCACGACCGCACCCACATGCGCGGCGACCTTCCGTTTGATCCGTTCATGATCAAGCAGCGGATGCCCTTCTTCCTCTACTCCCTTGAAGAACTGCGCTGCGACCTGACCGCCTTCCGCGAATCCGTCCTGATCGAAAAGGACGAGAACGCCGACCCCGATGCCCGCAAGCACGCAAAGCTTGTCCAGTACGCAGTCATCTTCGACCGGATCTTCCGCTTCGCCATCACCGGCAACCGCGTCCGCAACTACGACGGCCTGGGCGGGCAGCTCCTGTTCGCCTGGATGCACCAGCACCACGTACTCCACTGGACCGACAGCAAGCTCTCCATCGACTGGGATGACGCAGCGGCTGTCGTCGTTGAACTCGGCGCCAAAATCGAGGAACTATACTGGCGTTCCATTGATCGTCCCAAGGCTGCCCACTGGCTGGCCGCCTATGAGCTGATCTCAAGCACCGTCACCCCGCACCCGGCTTCGGTCTGGGCAAAGGGCCCGGACGCCCTGCCCTTGGACGGCGCCCCCCGCGGGCTGACCGACCAGGTCCTGGACGATGAGTTCCCCCTGTCCATGTTCTACGAAGCCTTGGAGAAGAAGATGCGTCCCGTCATCGAATCCACCACCGGCATCACGGGCGCCACGGCGGCCTGATGTCCCCACTGACAGTTTTGGTAACGGGCGGTAGCGGCGCTTCGGGCGTCGCTGCCGCCCGAGCCTTGTCCACTGCCGGCCACCGGGTCCTGACTGTTGGTTCGGACCAGACCCGGATCGAGGCGGCCGCGCGGGAGGCCGGCGGCGCTGTGACTCCCCTCGTGTGCGATCTCGGCGACCTGGAATCCGTTCGTGGGCTGGCTTCGATGATCGAGGACCGCGGCTTTGGGGGCGTCGACGGAGTAATCCACCTCGTCGGTGGTTGGCGCGGGGCCAAGGGCATCGAAGACCAGACGGATGCTGATTGGGAGGCGCTGGAACACAGCGCGGTTACCACGCTGCGGAACGTGACCAGGGTGTTCTACAGCCAACTCGAAGTGTCGCCGCATGGCCGGTTCGCCATGGTGTCGTCAACCGCGGTATCCAGCCCAACCGCGGCCGCAGCCAGTTACGCTGCTGCGAAGGCCGCTGCAGAAGCTTGGACGCTTGCGGTGGCTGATGGCTTCCGGCGCGCCCAGTCCGTCGACACGGACACCAGCGGACAGCACAGTGCCGCCGTGGTGTTCGTGGTCAAGGCGCTCGTGGACGAAACCATGAGGCGCGCACATCCCGAACGGCGGTTCCCCGGACATACCGACGTCGAAGAACTGGCCGCTGCCGCCGTCGGCCTTTTCGATCAACCTGCCTCCATCCTGAACGGCCAGCGGATCCTGCTGGCCAAATAGACTTGAAAGCGTGAATGAACAAGTGACGAGCACAACAGAGGCAATGCCCAGCACGGGCCACATTTCCGAGGGCAGCCGGCTGCACGACCCCACGGTCAGGGGTTTTGCTTCCGACAACTACTCAGGCGTGCACCCGGAGATCCTTGCGGCCTTGGCGGCCGCCAACGGTGGACACCAGGTTTCCTATGGCGAGGACGTGTACACGGCCCGGCTGCAGGCCGTCCTGGAGCAGCAGTTCGGCGAAGGCATCGAGACCTTCCCGGTTTTCAACGGCACCGGCGCCAATGTCCTGTCGCTGCAGTCGCTGCTGCCGCGCTGGGGAGCCGTCATCTGCGCCTCCACCGCACACATCAACATGGACGAGAACGGGGCCCCGGAACGTATCGGCGGGATCAAGCTCCTGCAGGTCCCCACTGAGGACGGAAAACTCACCCCGGAGCTCATCGATCGTGAAGCCTGGGGCTGGGGCGACGAGCACCGTGCACAACCCCTGGTTGTTTCCATTACGCAGACAACGGAACTCGGCACCTGCTACACGCCGGAAGAAGTTCGCGCCATTGCCGACCACGCCCACTCCAAGGGCATGAAGCTGCACATGGACGGCGCGCGGCTGGCAAACGCCGCTGCCCACCTGGACGTTCCCTTGCGTGCATTTACCCGCGACGCCGGCGTGGACATCCTCTCATTCGGAGGGACCAAGAACGGCCTGCTCTTCGGCGAAGTGGTGGTGGCCCTCAACCCTGAAGCCGCCGACGGCCTGAAGTTCCTGCGGAAGATGAACATGCAGCTGGCTTCGAAGATGCGCTTCATCTCCGCCCAGTTCATCGCACTCCTGGAGGACGGGCTGTGGCTGCGGTCCGCGGCTCACGCCAACGCCATGGCCACCCGCCTGCGGAGTGCCGTTGAAGGGATCGACGGCGTCGAGCCCACCCAGGCCACGCAGTCCAACGGCGTCTTCGCCATCCTCCCGGAAGGCGCTGCCGACCGCCTGCGGAAGTCCTTCGCGTTCTACGATTGGGATGCCGCCCGGCGCGAGGTCCGCTGGATGTGCTCGTTCGACACCACCGAAGAAGACATCGACACCTTCGTTGCGGCGATCAAGCAGGAACTGGCGTAACGCTGATACGCCTGCCGTCCGGGGCGGCGAGCCTGCACAGGTTCGCCGCCCCGGACGCATAATCTGCGAGTGTGAACGCCCTCGCACAAGTTCCCCAGGACTTTCTCTTCGCCTTGGGAACGCTACGAAAAGCCCAGTGCCGCAGCGAGTTGCGGCTTGATGAGATCCCCGCCCCCGCACGTTTGGCCCCTTATGCAGTGGCCTTGGGCGCTGAAGTCTTCAGCCCCACCGCCGCCACCCGCCAGGTTCCCGTGCATGGACCGGCAGCCAAGGCCTTTGCCAAGAGCCAGGCCGGAAGCCCCTCCAGCGAAGACGAGGACGAACTGGCCACAGGCCGCTTCATCCTGCTCTACGATCCGGACGGATCGGCCGTGTGGGAGGGCGAGTTCAGGATCGTCACGTATATCCGGGCCCAAATGGATGCGGAAATGGGCAACGACTCCATGCTCGGTTCCGTGGCCTGGACGTGGCTCGTCGAAGCCCTGGAACACCGTTCAGCCCCTTACCGGGCTGCCGGCGGCACAGCTACCCGGATCCTTTCCGAAAGCTTCGGCACCCTGACTGAGCGGCCCGACACCATCGACATAGAACTCCGGGCCTCCTGGACGCCTGACGGCGCGGATGTCCAATCGCATCTGGAAGCCTGGTCCGACATGGTGTGCACTTTCGCCGGACTGCCTCCACTGCCACCCGGGGTCACCGGCCTGCCCAACAGGAGGCGCAATTGACGGCCACCCGCGCCGTAACCGCTGGGCTGGCGAAGGCAAAAGCGCCCCGTTACGCGACAAATCGGTAAGCTTAAGCCACCATGACCCCTGAAAACCTGGAAAACACCACAGCCGGCGATCCGGTTGCTGATCCCACCACCCACATCAAGGTTGACGGCTTTGACAGCCACGTCCCTGAAGTCATTGATCTCGACACCCCACGCGAGGGCGTACCCCTGGTCATCGACACACCTGCCGGACTTGAACGATGCGCAGCCGCAATAGCAGCCGGCACCGGACCTGCCGGCGTCGATGCCGAGCGGGCTTCCGGTTTCCGCTACGGCCAGCGTGCCTTCCTGGTGCAGATCCGTCGCGAAGGAGCCGGGACCTGGCTCATCGACCCCGAACCGTTCGACAACCTGGACATCGTCAACGACGCCCTGCGCGGGGTGGAATGGATCCTTCACGCCGCCACCCAGGACCTGCCTTGCCTGTCCGAGCTCGGCATGTGGCCGGACAAGCTGTTCGATACTGAACTCGCGGCGCGGCTCGCAGGGCTCCCCCGCGTCGGCCTGGCGGCTGTTATCGAACAACTGCTCGGTTTCGGTCTCGCCAAAGAACACTCTGCCGCTGACTGGTCGACTCGGCCACTGCCCGAACCCTGGTTGCGGTACGCAGCGCTCGACGTCGAAGTCCTCGCCGAGCTGCGCGAAGAACTTATTGAACTCCTGGAGGCCGACGGCAAGCTGGAGTACGCCGAACAGGAATTCGCCGGCATCCTCGCCGCAGGTGTCCCGGCACCCAGGGTCGAACCATGGCGTAAGACCTCCGGTCTCCATCAGATCCGTGACCGCCGCCAGCTGGCAGCCGTCCGGGAACTGTGGCAGGAACGCGACCAGCTGGCCCGCAAGCGCGACGTCGCACCTGGCCGGCTCATCCCTGATTCAGCCCTGGTGGCCGCCGCCAAGGCCATGCCAACCACAGTCCCACAGCTTCTGGCCACAAAGGGGTTCCACGGCAGGTCAGCGCAACGGGAAGCTCCCCGATGGCTGCGCTGCATCACGAACGCCAGATCCATGACGGACCTTCCTCCGCTGCATCTGCCCACAAATGCCCCGCCGCCTCCCCGGGTCTGGGCAGACCGGGACCCGGAGGCAGCAGCGCGGCTGGCCACGGCAAGGCCGGCCCTCCAAGCCAAGGCTGACGAACTCAACTTGCCCGTGGAGAACCTGCTGACTCCGGACTACCTCAGGCGCATAGCCTGGCGGCCACCAACGGATGTATCGCTGGAGACCGTTTCGCAGGAACTTCGGACGCTTGGCGCAAGGGAGTGGCAAATCGCCATCGCCGCCCCCATCCTGACCGAGGCCTGCTTAAACCCGAGCCCGCTACCAACCAAGGAATCCAAGGCCAACGAAGCACAGCATTCCAAGGACTCCTAGTGGTCACCGCCGTCGCAATGGCCCGTTGCCCGAACGTACGTTCGTGGCGGCGGGCCATTTGCGTGCCGGATGCGGCGGGTAGAAGCCCATGGCCTTGCACGCTAAGTTACCCATGAGTAACATTGCAGTTATGCCAACCGGACCCCGCCCCGCGGGACACGGTGCCATGTCTCAACGAGGAGTAAATACATGAGTCCATCACGCACTGCCCAGCGCAACGTCCGGGACGTCGTCTTCGTGGACGGTGTCCGCACGCCCTTTGGCAAAGCCGGCGAAAAGGGTATCTACGCCGGGACCCGCGCCGATGACCTGGTAGTGAAATGCATCCGCGAACTCATGAGGCGTAACCCCTCGCTTCCCGCGGAGCGCGTCGACGAAGTAGCCATCGCCGCCACCACCCAGACCGGAGATCAAGGCCTGACCATCGGCCGCACAGCGGCCCTCCTGGCCGGCCTCCCCCGTTCCGTTCCCGGCTTCGCCATCGACCGCATGTGCGCAGGTGCCATGACCGCGGTAACGACGACGGCGAGCGGCATCGGCTTCGGCGCCTACGACGTCGTCATCGCAGGCGGCGTGGAACACATGGGCAACCACCCCATGGGCGCGGGCGCGGATCCCAACCCGCGTTTCATGTCCGAGCGACTGGTTGACCCTGCAGCCCTGAACATGGGCAACACCGCCGAAAACCTGCACGACCGCTTCCCGGCGATCACCAAGGACCGGACGGACGCTTACGCAGCAGCTTCGCAGGCCAAGCTGGCCGCCGCCTACAGCAACGAACAGATCCAGCAAGACCTCGTGCCCGTCGCCACCATGAAACCCGGTCAGGGATGGGCGCTGCACACCACGGACGAACCGCCTCGTCCAGGCACCACCGTTGAGGACCTGGCTGAACTGCGCACTCCGTTCCGGGCACACGGCCGCGTCACTGCGGGAAATGCCGCAGGGTTGAACGACGGGGCCACGGCCGCCGTCCTGGCCTCAGCGGAAGCCGCCGAGGAACTCGGGCTTTCCGTCAAAATGCGCCTCGTATCCTACGCCTTCGCCGGCGTCGAGCCCGAAGTCATGGGCATCGGCCCTGTCCCGGCCACCGAGAAGGCACTGAAGAACGCCGGGCTGGGCATCGAGGACATCGGCCTGTTCGAAATCAACGAGGCATTCGCCGTCCAGGTACTGAGCTTCCTGGACCACTTCGGGATTGCCGATGACGACCCGCGCGTCAACCGCTATGGCGGGGCGATCGCCGTCGGACATCCGCTGGCTTCCTCAGGCGTCAGGCTGATGAACCAGCTCGCGCGCCAGTTCGAAGAGGACACGTCCGTCCGCTACGGCATCACCACCATGTGCATCGGCCTGGGAATGGGCGCAACGGTGATCTGGGAGAACCCCCACCACGCCGACTACGCATCGTCCACCCCTGAGCCGGTCACGACCGCAACCACCGCCCCCACTGAAGGAGCCGCCGCATGAGCGCCGCAGAATTCCAGAAGCTCGCCGCACTGTTTCCCGACGAGGTCGTCACACACTCCTACGTCCAGGACATCCAGCTCCCGGGCGGGGTGGGCACCTTCGCCCTCATCACCCTGGACAACGGCCTGGACCACTCCAAGCCCACCACCCTCGGCCCCAACACGCTGGTAGAGCTCGGCAGCGTCCTTGACGGTCTCAAAGAACGGGCCTCGCGGGGCGAAATCGTGGGTGTCGGTGTCACAGGCAAGCCGTATTTCCTGGTTGCCGGCGCCGACCTCTCGGCCGTGAAAACCCTCAAGGAGCGCGAACACGGTCTCTGGATGGCCCAGCTCGGGCACGCCGTCTACGCAACCTTGGCCGATCTCGGCGTCCCGAGTTTCGCGTTCATCAACGGCCTGGCCCTCGGCGGTGGCCTGGAGATCGCCCTCCAGTCCACGTACAGAACCGTCTCCACGGGTGCCGGCGCGCTGGCGCTTCCGGAAGCCTTCATCGGCCTGGTCCCGGGATGGGGCGGCGTCTACATCCTCCCGCGCCTGATCGGGCCGGAGAATGCGGTCAAGGTGATGATCGAGAACCCGCTGAGCAACAACAGGACGCTCACCGGGCCGCAGGCCTACGAGCTGGGGATAGCCGACGCCATCTTTGAGCCCGCCGACTTCGTGGAACAGTCCCTGGCCTGGGCTGCACGCGTCATCGCAAGTGAAGAGGTGCCGGAACGCAAGAACGCCGTTGAGGCAAGCGATGATGCGGTGGCCGCCCGCTGGGTCGCTGCGGTCGCGGCAGGACGTGCCTTCGTTGAGGCCAAAACCTCCAACGCCTCGCCTGCACCGGCCAAGGTACTGGACGTCATGGAAGCCAACAGGACCATGACGCAGCAGGAGTCGGCAGAGCTCGAATGCGAAACCCTCGCCGGCCTCATGCAGACCGATGAGTTCCGTTCCACCGTGTACGCCTTCCTGGACCTGGTGCAGAAGCGTTCCAAGCGCCCGGCCGGAGCCCCGGACCGCAAGTTGGCACGTCCTGTCACCAAGATCGGCGTCGTGGGTGCGGGCCTCATGGCCAGCCAGTTGGCATTGCTGTTCGCGCGGCAGCTGAAGGTCCCCGTGGTCATGACGGACATCGACCAGACGCGCGTGGACAAGGGAGTAGCGTACGTCCACTCCGAGGTGGACAAAATGCTGGCGAAGAAGCGGATCAAGCCTGACGCCGCGAACAGGACCAAGGCCCTGGTCACAGGCTCCGTCTCCAAGGAAGCCTTTGCCGACGCCGATTTCGTGATTGAAGCCGTCTTCGAAGAACTGCATATCAAGAAGCAGGTCTTCGCAGAGGTGGAAGAAATTGTCTCCCCGGAGTGCATTTTGGCCACCAATACGTCGTCGCTGTCCGTGACCGCCATGGCAGAAGACCTGAAGCACCCGGAGCGCCTGGTCGGCTTCCACTTCTTCAACCCGGTGGCCGTCATGCCCCTTCTTGAGATCGTAAAGGCACCGAAGACCGACGATGCTGTCCTCGCTACAGCCTTCGAACTGGCCAAGGGACTAAAGAAGACCGCAGTGCTGGTCAAGGACGCGGCCGCCTTTGTTGTGAACCGCATCCTGCTTCGCCTCATGGGCGAGGTCATCGCAGCGTTCGACGAGGGAACCCCGGCAGAGGTTGCCGATACCGCACTGCGTCCGATGGGCTTGCCCATGTCCCCGTTCACCCTCAGCGCCATGGTGGGGCTTCCGGTGGCCCAGCACGTCCAGGAATCCTTGCACGCGGCATTCGGGGACCGCTTCCCGGTTTCGCAGAACCTGCAAAAACTGATCGACAACGGCGTGAAGTCCTTGTGGGTCCCGGGATCCGATGGGAAACCGGTCATTCCCGCTGAGACGCTGGCCATCATGTCGTTCGGCAACACCCCCTCCACCGGGGAAGAAGTGCTTCGCCGCACTCAGGATGCCCTGGCCGAAGAAATCGGGCTCATGCTCGAAGAGGGCGTCGTGGCCGGCCCCGAGGACATCGACCTGTGCGTCATCATGGGTGCGGGATGGCCAATGTTCCTGGGCGGCATCACCCCTTACCTGGACAGGGTGGGTGCCTCCGAGCGGGTCAACGGCAAGCGCTTCCTGGCGCCTGGCGTAGCTTCCGCACCGGCCTAAATCCAAAGAGTAGAACAGGCCAAACAGTAAACAGGCCGGCCCCGGAGCAGTTGCTCCGGGGCCGGCCAGTTCTGTATCGGATCAGAAGAGCGCCACCTTGGGCGACTTCGGGAAGATGTCGTCCAGCTCGTCACGGTCTTCCTGGGTTGGTACCCAGCAGACCGCTTCAGCATTCTCGCGGATCTGTTCGGGCCGCGTCGCACCGGCGATAACGCTGCTGACTCCGGGTTGGGCAGCGAGCCAGGAGAAAGCCAACTGCAACTCGCTGATGCCGCGCTCTTTGGCGAACTGGCCGAAGCGGCCCAGCTGCTCCCAGTCGGCGTCGTGCACCAGGTTGGTCCGTGTATGGCTCAGCCTGGAGCCCTCCGGCGCCTTGCCCGCCGAATACTTTCCCGTGAGCAGCCCGTTGGCGAGGGGGAAGTACGGCAACACGCCCAGGGAGAACGCCTGTGCCGCGGGAAGGACCTCAAGCTCGGCGCGGCGGTCCAGCAGGTTGTAGTGGTTCTGCGTGGAAATGAAGCGGACACCACCTGATTCGCGTCCCACATACTCGGCCTGCGCTATTTGCCAGCCGGCAAAGTTGGAATGCCCGATGTAACGAACTTTGCCGCTGGAGACCAGGTCATCCAGGGCAGCCAGGGTTTCCTCAATCGGCGTCCGGGGATCAGGCGTGTGGAACTGGTAAAGGTCGATCCAGTCAGTGTCCAGCCGGCGCAGGGAGGCTTCGACGGCCTTGACGATGTACCGCCGCGAACCACGGGCATCGAAGTCATTGCCGTTCACCCCGCGCATGTCCATACCGAACTTGGTGCCGATCACGACATCGTCCCGGCGGCCCTTCAGAGCCTTTCCCAGCATGGTTTCGCTGAGCCCCGGCTCGCGTCCGTAGACATCGGCGACGTCGAAGAACGTCACCCCGGCTTCAACGGCGGCGCGGACAACTGCGTCAGTGCCTTCCTGGGACTCCGTGGGCGTATTGGCACGCCCCAGGTTGTTGCAGCCCAGCCCTACAGCTGAGACGGTCAGTCCGGAATGGCCAAGGCGTCGGTATTCAGTCATGAATTCACCCTATCCCGCTCCCACGGGAAGATAGTCACCCCGGGCAACAAAACCCTAGCCGCCGGCAGTACCGTAGGTGATTCCCGATTCCTCCATGGCATCCTCAAGCTGGGCGATGGCCACTGGACCCATGCCGTGGAGCTTGGAAACCTGGCCCTCACCGTACTCGGCCAGCTGCTCCAATGTTTCTATGCCCTGATGGGCCAGTGCGCGCTTGGCCGGTGCTGCCAGGCCCTTGGGCAAAGGTGTATGTCCGGGCCAGTTGCTCTTGGACGACATGGGGTTCCCTCCTCGTGCATTGGGTGCTACTTAGAGACTAAAGCCCATACCTTGCTTCGGCGAGTGCTTCACCTTGAACGCTGCGGGATCTCCATGGGGCGCGGCAGCCACGGTGAGCTTCGTGAAGTCCAGGTCTTCGCCGCGGACACAGATCTTGATGGCGTTGACGGCTTTGTTGACATCCGGGCACAGGCAAAAGATGTTGAGGTGGCCGTTGCCGATCTCAGAGCGGTCCACGATCCCCAGTCCACGCCACGCCAGTTCGCCGGTAAGGGCCGCTTTCGCCTTCCTTTCCAGATGGCGGTCGCGTTCTGTGCCGTCCTTGGTCTTCAGCGCAATCTGCGCCACCACCCAGAACTGCTCGGACTCGGGAATCTCGGCGTAGCCGTCTTCCTCGCACTGGGCGGCAAAGGCGGTCATCAAACCTTCGACAGCGGACTCGTCATCCACTCCGGTTTCGTTGGTCTTGCTCTGGTGGCCAACTACCCCGTGGTTAACCACGAACTGCTGGTCTTCGTCGTCGTACCAGGCTTCGCGAAAGTGCAGTACACCCTCGTCGTCTGTCTTGTACGTCCGGATAATCCCGGTCATGCGCGTCCTTTCCTGAACCACTCGGCGCTGGGACTGTTGGACCCCAGAACGTCGAACGGTGGTTTCATGGTGTCCACTGCTTCGTATAGCGCTGCGCATTCGGTACGCATGGCGTCCACTGTTTGTCCCGGATAGCCCATGGCTGCCCGGTGTTCCTCGAACTCGTCCTCATCATCAACAAACACCCCGTGCGTGGTGGAACGGATGACGTCCAGGTCCATGTCGATCATGTGGAACTCGGTCACACCGGCTTTGATGGGAGTCCAGGCGTGGGCGGTGGCCAGGTCCACATAAATGCGGAAGTCGCCCGGGTAGCTGTCATCGTAGAACGTTGCCACGTACTCGCCTGTCCTGGGTACAAGCAAGATGGCATCAGAAGCGGTGTAGAACGCCGCCCCCGGGCGGGAACAGAACTCCCCTGCGCCCTGGAATATCCACCAGCCGTAAATGTCCTCACCAAGATAACGGCCGGGAACAACCCAGTGGGCGGTGCCGTCCCACTTCCTGTTCCGCGCCACAACAAGGTCTCCAGGCTGCAGGGCGCCCGGTCCGCGATCGTCCCTCACAGGGTGGGCAAGCTGCCTGTAGTGGGGTGCTCCTGACCCGGGAGGGGGCGTGCAAAGGGGACCTTGGTCCCCAAAACCTGGGCAACGACGTCGTGCGTTATCTTTTGCGCGGTGAGCCCGACGCGTTCCAGCACCTGGCTCCGGGAACCGTGCACCAGGAACTCCACCGGCAAGCCGACCTCGTTCAGGGCAGTATCCACGCCGGCTGCACGCATTTCCTGACGGATGCGGGAACCAACGCCACCGGCGCGTACGCCGTCTTCGATGCAGATCACCAGGCGGTGACGGGCTGCAAGGGCGATGATTGATTTCCGGACCGGAAGGACCCACCGCGGATCCACCACTGTTGAACTGATGCCTTGGGCGCCCAGGCGGTCGGCCACGTCCAAGGCCAACTCGGACATCGCACCTACGCTGACGATCAGGACGTCGTTCTCAGTGGAGCCTGCAGGCCTGCGCGCAAGGATGTCCACGCCGTCGTGGAGCCGTTCGATGGCTTCAACTTCGGAACCGACACTGCCCTTGGAGAAGCGCACAACGGTGGGAGCATCGTTGATGGCAACAGCCTCACGGAGTTCTTCGCGGAGCCGGGTGGCATCGCGGGGGGCAGCCAAATGGAGGCCAGGAACAATCTGGACCATGGCCATATCCCACATGCCGTGGTGGCTGGGCCCGTCCGGACCGGTCACTCCGGCGCGGTCCAGGACAATGGTGACACCGGCTTTGTGCAACGCAACGTCCATCAGGAGCTGGTCGAAGGCACGGTTCAGGAAGGTTGCGTACACGGCAACCACAGGGTGCAGGCCGCCGAAGGCCATTCCTGCGGCCGAGGTCAGGGCATGTTGCTCGGCGATGCCGACATCGATGACGCGTTCAGGATGGCGCTCAGCGAACTTATGCAGCCCCACCGGGATGAGCATGGCGCCGGTGATGCCGACGATGTCCTCGCGCTCGTCAGCAATGTCCGCGATCTCCTCGGCGAACACCGAGGTCCACGACCTGGCACCGGGGATTTCAGTGGACTCCCCTGTTTCGGGGTCGATGATGCCCACGGCGTGGAACTGGTCCGCCTCGTTGGCGAGGGCGGGTGCGTACCCGTGCCCCTTCTCGGTCATGGCATGCACAATGACAGGCCCGCCGTAGGCTTTCGCCGTGTTGAGGGCATGCTCCATGGCCTGGAGGTTGTGTCCGTCGACGGGGCCGATGTACTTCATCCCCAGGTCCTCGAACATGCCCTGCGGGGCCCACCAGTCCTTGATGCCCTTCTTCATGGCGTGCAGGCTCTTGTAGGTGAACTGGCCGGCCGGGCCGCCGTTCTGCAGCTTCTTCTTCCACCAGTCGAGCATCCGCTCGTACGCGGGGGCAGTGCGGAGCGAATCGATCGTGGGGCGCAACGAGGCAAGGTAGTCGGCAAAACCACCGACAGTGGGCGCGTAGGAACGTCCGTTGTCGTTGACCACGATCACGACGCGTCGCCGCTTGTCAGCGGCAATATTGTTGATGGCCTCCCATGTCATGCCACCTGTCAGCGCACCATCGCCGACAACCGCGACGACGAACCGGTCACCTTCACCGGTGAGCTGGCGGGCGCGGGAGATTCCGTCGGCCCAGGACAAGGACGACGAGGCGTGGGAGCTTTCCACGATGTCGTGTTCGGACTCGGCCCGCTCCGGGTAGCCGGAGAGCCCACCCTGTTGACGGAGGGTACTGAAGTCCTGGCGACCCGTCAGAAGTTTATGGACATAGGACTGGTGGCCGGTATCAAAGACGATGCTGTCGCGCGGCGAATCGAACATCCGGTGGACTGCAAGGGTAAGTTCAACCACGCCCAGGTTCGGACCGAGGTGGCCGCCTGTCGCGGCGACGTTGGTGATCAGGAACTTCCTGATTTCGCCAGCCAATTCTTCCAGCTCTTTGCCGGACAGTTTGGCCAGGTCCTGTGGATCCTTGACGGTTTCCAAAAGTCCCAACGGCCCTCCTTAGGGTGAATGACGTGCTCGTTAACTTTAGCGCGTGCCCGGTGCAGCGCGTTCCCCCGGCCACCGCTTCGGCGGGGCGGAATTATCCCGGACGCCAGCAGCCCCGGCCGGTCAATCGACCAGCCGGGGCTGCATGGCACCGTAATCGGCTGAAACCAGCCGGATTACGTTATGCGGAGATCTGACGCAGAACGTACTGCAGGATGCCACCGTTGCGGTAGTAGTCTGCTTCGCCCGGGGTATCGATACGCAGGACAGCGTCGAAGGACTTGGACGTGCCGTCCTCAGCCGTTGCCGTGACCTTGAGCGTCTTCGGCGTGGTGCCGTTGTTCAGCTCGGTGACGCCCTCAACTGCAAAGGTTTCCGTACCGGTCAGGCCCAGCGTCGCAGCCGACTCGCCGGCCGGGAACTGGAGCGGAAGGACACCCATGCCGATCAGGTTGGAGCGGTGGATGCGCTCGTAGCTCTCGGCGATGACTGCCTTGACACCCAGGAGCGCAGTGCCCTTGGCTGCCCAGTCACGGGACGAACCGGAACCGTATTCCTTGCCTGCCAGGACAACCAGCGGCGTTCCCGCAGCCTGGTAGTTCTGGGCTGCGTCGTAGACGTAGGCCTGCGGTGCGCCTTCCTGGCTGAAGTCGCGGGTGAAGCCACCTTCGACGCCGTCCAGGAGCTGGTTCTTGATGCGGATGTTGGCGAAGGTACCGCGGATCATGACTTCGTGGTTGCCACGGCGTGAGCCGTAGGAGTTGAAGTCCTTGCGCTCCACACCGTTGGCCAGGAGGTACTGGCCGGCGGGGGTGTCCGACTTGAAGGAGCCGGCCGGGGAGATGTGGTCCGTGGTGACGGAATCGCCAAGCTTCAGGAGCACGCGGGCACCCGAGATGTCCTTGACGGGATCCGGCTGCGCCTTCATGCCCTCGAAGTATGGGGGCTTCCGCACGTAGGTGGAGTCCTCGGCCCAGGCGAAGGTGTCACCGGCAGGGGTGTCGAGTGCCTTCCAGCGGTCGTCGCCGTCGAAGACGCCTTCATAACCCTTGGCGAACATGGCCTCGTCGATCGAGGAGTCAATGACTTCCTGCACCTCGGTCGGGTTCGGCCAGATGTCCTTCAGGAACACCTCGTTGCCTTCGGAGTCGGTGCCCAGGGCATCGGTGTCGAAGTCGAAGTCCATGGAACCAGCCAGTGCGTAAGCGATGACCAGCGGCGGCGAAGCCAGGTAGTTCATCTTTACGTCCGGGTTGATGCGGCCTTCGAAGTTGCGGTTGCCCGAGAGGACTGCCGTCACCGAGAGGTCGTTGGCCTGGATTGCTTCGGAGATTTCCGGCTCAAGCGGGCCGGAGTTGCCGATGCACGTGGCGCAGCCGTAACCCACGATGTAGAAGCCGAGCTTCTCGAGGTACGGGGTCAGGCCGGACTTTTCGTAGTAGTCCGTGACCACCTTGGAGCCGGGGGCGACGGACGTCTTGACCCACGGCTTGGAGGTGAGGCCCTTGTCCACGGCGTTGCGTGCCAGGAGGGCGGCAGCCAGCATGACAGAAGGGTTGGACGTGTTGGTGCAGGACGTGATCGAGGCGATCGACACTGCGCCGTGGTCCAGTTCGAATTCGCGTCCGTCAGCGGTCTTCACGTGAACCGGCGACGACGGACGGCCGTTCGCACCATTGGCGGCGGACGCAACGCGTGCCGTCTCCGTGGTGTGCGAGTCGGCGTGCGTGAAGGACGGCGAATCGGAAGCGGGGAAGGATTCGTCCAAGGCCTCGTCCACGCTGCCGTCTTCGATGGAGACGTAGTTGTGGATGTCCTTGCGGAACTGCTCCTTGGCATCCGTGAGCTCGATGCGGTCCTGGGGACGCTTCGGGCCGGAGATCGACGGAACAACGGTGGAGAGGTCCAGCTCGAGGAACTCGGAGAAACGCAGTTCGCGGGAAGGGTCGTGCCAGAGGCCCTGCTCCTTGGTGTACGCCTCCACCAGGGCGACGTTCTCTTCTGAGCGGCCCGTCAGGCGCAGGTAGTCCAAGGTGACGTCGTCGATCGGGAACATGGCGGCCGTGGAACCGAATTCCGGGCTCATGTTGCCGATGGTGGCGCGGTTGGCCAGCGGCACAGCCGCAACGCCTTCGCCGTAGAACTCGACGAACTTGCCCACAACACCGTGCTTGCGCAGCATTTCGGTGATGGTCAGGACGACGTCCGTAGCGGTTGCGCCGGCCGGAATGCTGCCGTTGAGCTTGAAGCCGACAACACGCGGAATGAGCATGGAGACCGGCTGGCCGAGCATTGCTGCCTCGGCTTCGATGCCACCGACGCCCCAACCCAGGATGCCAAGGCCGTTGACCATGGTCGTGTGGGAGTCAGTGCCCACACAGGTGTCGGGGTAGGCACGGACGACGCCGTCAACCTCGCGGGTCATCACGGTGCGTGCCAGGTACTCGATGTTGACCTGGTGGACAATACCGGTTCCCGGGGGAACGACCTTGAAGTCGTCGAACGCGGTCTGGCCCCAGCGAAGGAACTGGTAGCGCTCACCATTGCGCTGGTACTCGATCTCCATGTTGCGTTCCAGCGCGCCCGAGTTACCGAACGCGTCGATCTGGACGGAGTGGTCGATAACCATTTCCGCAGGCGCCAACGGGTTGACGCGCTTGGGGTCGCCGCCAAGTTCCTTGACGGCTTCACGCATGGTGGCCAGGTCAACAACGCAGGGAACGCCAGTGAAGTCCTGCATGATGACACGTGCCGGGGTGAACTGGATTTCCGTGTCGGGCTCCGCGTTGGGATCCCAACCGGCCAGGGCGCGGACATGGTCAGCCGTTATATTGGCGCCATCCTCAGTCCGCAGGAGGTTTTCAAGCAATACCTTGAGGCTGAACGGAAGGCTGTCTGCGCCCTCTACGGAGTTCAACCGGAAAATTTCATAGTCGGTGCCGGCTACATTCAGTACGCCTTTGGAACCGAAGCTGTCCACAGTGCTCATGGCAGGACTCCTCTCGCAACAGTTTCATCTTTGTCGCGTGGTTGGCCGCTAGCCAGTTAGGTGGACCTTACTTAGCCGGGCGGCATCTCTGTTGGTCACCCCACCCCGGGGGTGTTCATTCCTGCGGAGCGGGACTACTACGCCCATCGTAGTGGCATTGTCTCCGCCACGGGCAGCCATCCGCCAAAGCCGCCCAGTCCGCAGTCTCGCGCGGACGGGGACCGGCCCAGCTAGGCGGCCGGAACGATCAGGCCAACCGTTTCGAGATGGTGGGTGTTGGGGTAGAGATCAAAAGCCCGCAGCGACTCCAGCCGCCATCCGCCCTGATGGAAGTAACCCAGATCACGCGCAAAGGAAGCGGGATCGCAGGACACATAGGCGATTGCACGCGGGCCGGTGGCCATCAATTGCTTGACCACGGTTTTGCCTGCGCCGGCCCTGGGCGGATCCAGCACCAAGGAGTCGAAGCTGCGGGACCGCTGGTGCAGGACCCGCTCCACGCGGCCCTGGACTATTTCCACCTGGGGCGCTCCATGGAGGTTCTTGCGGGCGTCCCGGCTGGTGCCCGGCGAGCCCTCGACAGAGAGGACCGAACCAGTGATCCCTACGGCGTCCGCCAGAGGGGCCGTAAACAGCCCGGCGCCGGCGTAGAGATCGGCGACCGCCGCACCGGGCTCCAGATACCCGCCGCGGGAAAGATAGTCCGTCACAGCTCCAACCAGGGTGTCCGGTGCATCCTTATGGATTTGCCAGAAACCCTCTCCTGTTACCCGGTAGTCGTGGCCTGCGGCACTCTCCTGGACCCAGGTCCTCCCTCGCAGTTGCTGGACCTCGCCCTTGATGGGATCGAAACCCGCCACGGAGACGTCGCCTGGCAGTTGGGAGACGATGCTGTGCAAGCGTTTGGGGCTGGTGCCTTCCTCCGGAGCCAGGAGGATCAGGGGCCTGGAACCGTTGGCTGGGACAGCGACCTCCACACGTGCTATGCCGGAAAGGTCAATGTCCCAAAGCCGGAGGTCGTTGATCCCCTGCAGGGCCAACGGCATTTCCTTGACCGGAAGCACCATGTCCGAGCGGTGGGCATGCATGCCCAAGCGTCCGTTGGAGGTCACCGCGAAGCTGGCGCGCGTACGCCAGCCGAGTCCGTCGTCGTGGTTCCCGCCGACTGCCTCCACCCCGGTGGCGAGATCAAGGCCGGCGAGCCGTTTCAGCTGTTCGGCGAGAACCTCTGCTTTCAGGCCACGCTGCCGCTCGAGCGAGATGTGCCCCAGTTCGGCGCCGCCGACCGGCGGGGCACCCCGGTTCCAGGACGCCAGGGAATCCGCCGCCTTCCAAAAGTGCGGAACGCGGTCTGGCGAAGCTTCCAGGACCTCCACGACGTCGGCGCGCCAGAAGCGCGACGAGTCACCCGAGTCAGTCAACCGGACGCGGACCTTCTCACCGGGGATGGCATGCCGGACGAAAATAACGCGGCCCTCGTGACGTGCGACGAAATGCCCGCCGTGGGCGATCGGACCGACGCTGACGACGAGTTCATCACCGTCCGCAGCCTGGGCTCCGTGGGTGTCGCTGTGCCCCGTGCGGGGCGGATGGCTGTTGGGGGTCATTGGGTATCCTGCAGTGCCTTTGCTTCTTCTGACGACTTCAGTTGCCACGGAACGCTGGCAACCATGACTCCGGGTTCAAAGTGGAGCCTCGTCTTGATTCTGAGTGCTGTCTGGTTGTGGACCAGCTGTTCCCACCACTTGCCCACCACATACTCCGGGATGTACACGACGATGAGGTCGCGTGGAGAGTCCCGGCGCATGGTCTTGATGTAGTCCATGATGGGCGTGACAGTTTCACGGTAGGGGCTGGCCAAAACAGTCAAGGGAACGGGAATTTCCAGTTTTTCCCAGTCCCTGACGGTGTGCTCAGTCTCTTCGGAGTTGATGTCCACGGTCACGGCGTCCAAACGTGATGGCCTTGATGCGCGGGCATAGGCCAGCGCCCTCAGGACCGGTTTGCGCACGTGCGAGACGAGAAGTACGGCGTGGACCCGGGTAGGCAGTGCGCGGGGAGAGGAGTCTTCGTCGACTGCGAGTTCCTTGGCGACATTGTCATAGTGGGCCCGGATGCTCCACATGATGAGGAAGAGGATGAACATCGCGAGCAGGGCGATCCAGGCACCCTGTTCAAACTTTGTGATGAGGACAATCACCAGCACCAGCGCAGTCATCCCGAAGCCCATCATGTTGATGGTGCGGGATTTGATGATGCGCCGCCGGACAACCTTGTCCTTGGCCAGCTTCAGCTCACGGCCCCAGTGGCGGATCATGCCCAACTGGCTCGCCGTGAAGGAGATGAAAACGCCCACGATGTAGAGCTGGATCAGCTTGGTGACATCTGCGTTGAACGCGAGGATGAGGACCAAGGCTCCGGCTGCCAAGGCCAGGACACCGTTGCTGAAAGCCAACCTGTCGCCCCTGGTGCGCAACTGGCGGGGAAGGTATCCGTCCTGCGCAAGGATGGAGCCCAGTACGGGAAATCCGTTGAAGGCGGTGTTGGAGGCAAACACCAGGATGATGCCGGTGGCTGCAACGACAATGTAGAAGAGGATGGAGCCGGAGCCGAAGATCGTATCGGCGATCTGGCTGATGGCCGGGGTTTGGATGTAGCCCTCGGGAAGCGGCTTGCCGTCCACCAGGAACTCCTTTGCCGGGTCCAGGACGATGTGCACCTTCGTGGCATTGGCCAGGTAGAGGATTCCAGCCAGCATCGAAGCGGCAATGACACCCAGGAGCAGCAGCGTCGTCGCTGCATTCTTGCTCTTGGGCTTCTTGAAGTTGGGTACGCCGTTGCTGATGGCTTCGACGCCGGTGAGGGCCGCGGCTCCCGAGGAGAAGGCCCGAAGCAGCAGGAAGGCGCCGGCAAGTCCCACCAGACCTTCATCGAATCCGGGCGCGGGAACGATTGTGAAGTTGGCTGACGGGGCCTCCCCCAGCTGTCCGGTCGCCGCCTGGAAGATTCCAACGGCCGTCATGCCCAGGATGGACGCCATGAAGATGTAGGTAGGAATGGCGAAGACCGTGCCGGCTTCCTTGATTCCCCGCAGGTTGACCAACGCAAGGATGGTGACACCTATGGTGGCGATCAACGCCTGCTGGCCGTGGAGCGAGGGGATGGCGGTGGTCAGGTACGTCGCAGCCGAGGACATGGACACCGCGACGGTGAGGACGTAGTCAACCAGCAGGGCCGACGCAACCGTAAGGCCCGCATACTTGCCGAGGTTGACGTTCGCGATCTCATAGTCGCCGCCACCGGACGGGTAGGCATGGACGTTTTGGCGGTACGAGGCCACCACTGTGAGCAACACCACCATGACGGCGAGGCCAACCAGGGGCGAGAACGCCACGGCGCTGACCCCGGCCAAGGCGAGCGTAAGCAGGATTTCATCCGGGGCGTACGCCACCGACGACAGGGCGTCCGAGGCGAAGATCGGCAATGCGATGCGTTTGGGCAACAGCGTGTGGGACAGGCGGTCGTTCCGGACAGGCCGGCCCACCAGCACCCGCTTCGCGGCATTCAAAATTGTCAGCACTCCGCAAAGCTACTCTGAATACCCTGCGATGTCATGACGACGAAGGCGTGCTTAGCCAGCCGGCGACGGTAAAGTCATACCGAGCGGCAGGGACAACACACATTAGGAGACATGGTGGCTCACTTCGTGATCATGGGTTGCGGGCGTGTTGGCGCAACTCTGGCACACACTTTGGAGGATGCAGGCCATTCCGTGGCCATCATCGATCAGGACGAGCGGGCCTTCCGCCGGTTGCGGAAGTCCTTTACCGGGCGCAAGGTCACCGGAGTGGGCTTTGACCGGGACACCCTCAAGCAGGCCGGCGTGGAGGAAGCCTACGCTTTCGCAGCGGTCTCCAGCGGCGATAACTCGAACATCCTGGCCACCCGGGTGGCCCGCGAGACCTTCCACGTTGCCCACGTTGTGGCCCGCATCTACGACCCGGGACGCGCCGAGATCTACCAGCGTCTGGGCATCCCCACCGTTGCCGCCGTGCGTTGGAGTGCGGATCAGGTCCTTCGCCGCATCCTGCCCGAACAACACCTGGCGGGCGATTACCGCGAACCCTCAGGCCGTTTGGTCCTGGCTGAAGTGGACCTGCACCAGGATTGGATCGGCCACAGGCTCAGCTCCATCGAAGAGGCCGCCGGTATACGCATCGCCTTTCTTACCCGCTTCGGAGAGGGCCTGCTTCCGCAGGCCGGCACCGCCTACCAGGAAGGCGATACAGTCCACGCCATGCTGAGCCTGGACCGAACATCCGAGATCAGCCGGATCCTCGCCAAAGCACCCGCCAAGGAGTCTTAGTGAAAGTTGTCATTGTTGGCGCAGGCAGCGTCGGCTCGTCCATTGCGCGCGAGCTCCTGGCCCACCATCACCAGATCCTGCTCATCGATCTCAAACCCGAGGTCATCGGACGCAGCGGACTCCGCGGTGCCCGGTGGCTGGTGGGCGACGCCTGTGAGCTAAGCACCTTGCAGGACGCCAAACTTGACGATGCCGACGTCGTGGTTTCAGCCACAGGCGACGACAAAGTAAATCTGGTCGTGTCACTTCTCGCCAAGACCGAGTTCGGCGTCGGACGCACCGTCGGACGCGTCAACAACCCGAAGAATGACTGGATGTTCAACGACTCCTGGGGTGTTGACGTGGCGGTCAATACTCCGCAGCTCATGACGGCCCTCGTCGAGGAAGCCGTGGAGATTGGCGACATCGTGCGCCTGCTGACCCTGCAAACCGGTGTGGCATCAATCGTGGAGTTCACGGTTCCGCACGACTCCCATGTGATTGGGAGCACCGTGGGTGCCATTGAATGGCCCGAAGATTCAACACTTGTGGCCATTTTGCGCGACCAGGCCCCCATCACCCCCACGCGGGACGACGTCCTCGATGGTGGCGACGAGCTCTTCTTCGTCACCACCATCGCGGCGGAAGATGGTCTGCGGGCACTGTTGTCGAAGAATTCAGGCGCCGGCGAAGACTCCGGCGAACACGCCGCGGAAACGGCTCAAGCGTCCGACGACGACGGCTTCGACGGCTGAACTCCGGGCTTGGTGACCAGCCACGCCACCCACAACCCCAGGATGTAGAGCGGGGCACCCATCAGGAGCCGGGTGGTGGCAAGTGCGGTCAACCCGTCCTCGCCCATGAAGTACAGGGGAACCTGCACTACCAGGCGCAGGGCGAGCACAGCCACCACGATCCAGGTGCCGAGCTTGTAAGCACGGAGCCGCTCCGGATCCTTCCGCCATTCAAGGCCCTCATTGCGGACGAACCCGAAGAGCAGGCCGGCCACGGGCCATTTGAGCACGATGGAAAGGACCATGGCGGCGATATACGCGAGGTTGGTGAAGAACCCGAGCACGTAGAAGTCCTCGGCCTTCCCGGTGGTGTTCGCGAGCCAGGCGGAAATACCGACTCCAACCACGCCTGCCAGCGCCTGCGTCAGGGGGCGCCGCTGGATCAGGCGGACGACGGTAAAGACTGCTGCAGTCGCCAGGGCGGCAACAAGCGACGGCGTCAGGTCCCGGGTGATGGTAAAGGTCACCAGGAAGACAAGCCCCGGCAGGATACTCTCGGCAATGCCTTGCACACCACCGGCCGACTTCAACATGTCCACGTGGCCGGCGCTGTTGCGGTGAAGTCCTGCTTTTTCGGCGTATCCGGCGGCGATGTCGGACATGCGCGGCTTATCCGTGTCGGGCGCCGGTGCCTCCAGACCAGGCCCCTCGCCGCGTTGGGGCGAAGACGGTCCGGTGTCCTTGGGGTCTGATCCGTTGGCGACGGTCATAGGTGCTCCTGACGGGAAAGTATTTCGTAGCGCGGGTTGAACATTGCCGGGAAACCGTCAAGCTGCGTCACCATGCCGTTGAGGCGAAGTTCCACGCCGGCTTCGATTCCCGGTACACGTGTCCGGCCGAGCCAGATGACGCGCAGGCGGTCGTAAGGCTTCCTGGCTCCCCCGCTCGTCGCGGAGGGCTGGATTCCCGGCCTGAGGGCGTCCACCACCATAGCGGAGAAAAATGGCTGTTCGCTGGGTGGCTGGTGCGTCACCGACTCGATGATCCCCGTGCATACTGCCCTTCCCCGCTCGGGAAGATCACGGATCCCCCGGTCCCCGGGGCGCTGCGACGCCACTCCCCCGCGGCCCGGCGAGTCAGCCAATCTGGGTGATCTCCGGGCCTCGCTCGGGCTGCTGAAGGGTGGAGTCCGACGGCGGCACGGCTCCCTGGGGAGCGGCGGCCGGGCCGGGAACGGCTGCATCCTTGGGCAAGCGCAGCTGCAGCAGTTCTCGTGGCGGCATCGGATTGTCGCCGCGGACCACTACTACGCGGCGGAAGAGCTCCTCCAGGCCTGCTGCGGCGTCACGTTCCAGGGCAGCCTGCCCACCGAGCACGCCGCGCAGGAACCAGCGGGGCCCGTCCACGCCCATGAAGCGGGCTGCGCGGAATCCCTTGCTTCCATCGGCGGCCTCGGCCGGCAGCTTGGCTACAAGTTCGGTACCGAAGTCTCCCTGGATTTCTTCCGTTTCGCCGCCTTGGCTTGCTACGGACTGGGTGATCTGTTCCCGGATTTCATCCCACAACCCTTCCGAACGTGGTGCAGCAAATGCCTGCAACTGCAGGCTGGAACCTGCCAGATCCAGCGTCACTGCCACCACGCGTTGGGTTGCTTCTTCCACCTCAAGGCGGAGCTGGAGACCTTCAGCGGGCGCGATCAGCAGGGCACCCAGGTCAACGTACCCCTCGCGACTGTCGATTTCATCCACGTCCAGGGGACCTTTGCCCAGACGGAAGTCACCCCGCGCCGGGGACTCACTGGTTTGGGGATCTTGCGCCTCGGCACCGGATTCCTCGACGGTGCCGGCGGTGTCAGACCGCTCGGCCTTGGACTTCTTGCCGCGCCCAAAAAGCATTGGGTTTTCTCCTTAGTAGTGGTCTGTCCCCAAGTAAACCGCAACCACGTTAATCCACGTTAACCGCGCAACAGCGTCAGAGGGCAGTCGGCAGCACGCGCCGATTGAGTAGTCGGCTCAGGCCTTCGGTGCGTTGAATCCGCCCGTGGAACCGAAGCCGCCGGTGCCGCGGACGGAATCGGACAACTGGTCCACGGTAACGAACCGCGCGTACTCCACACGCTGAATCACCATCTGTGCAATTCTATCGCCGCGCTTGAGGCTGATGGCGCTGTTTTGATCGGTATTGAGCAGTGTCACGGCAATCTCGCCGCGGTATCCGGCATCGACGGTTCCCGGAGCATTGACGACAGTCAGCCCGTGTTTGGTGGCGAGTCCCGACCTCGGATGGATGAGGGCGACGAAGCCGTCGGGCAAGGCGATGGAGACCCCCGTCGGAACGAGCTTCCGTTCCCCCGGGGCCAGATGCACGTCCTCGCGGGCGCGAAGGTCGGCTCCGGCATCGCCTGGGTGGGCGTAGGACGGTGCTTCCAGGCCGGCGTCGAGCATTTTCAGCTGCACGTCCAGGGTCGGGGCACCGTACGCTGCGGTGGTCTCCGCATCAGAGCTGGCGGTGTCTGTACTGAATACTGCGGTCTCGTTACTCACAGTGGTTCATTCTACTGTTATTGGCGCTGCCTGCTCCGGTTGCGGCCCCGCAGGCATGCACGCAGTGGTGTCAGCCGCCGGATAAGCTGGGTACATGCCTACGCCTGACCAGTCTTCCCCCGTGCCTGCCCGGAACACCCCAGCAACTTCCGGGGTCCTGTACACGGAGAAGCTGTGGCCGTCGTTGTGGATCTGGATTGTGGTCCTGGGCCTGTCAAGCGCAGGCCTGCTGATGTTCGGACCGATCAGCCCTATGGCCGGAATTATCGCAGCCCTCGCCTTACTGGCCATCATCACCACCATGCTGGTACTTTCCACTCCCACCATCACCGTCACCGCAGACACTGTGCGCTTGGGGCGTGCCAGCATCGACCGCGCGTTCGTGGGTTCGGTCCAGGCGTTCAAGAAAGCCGAAGCAACCGCCGAACGCGGACCGCGACTGAACGGGCTGGCCTACATGTGCTTCAGGGGTTGGATCGACCCCGTGGTCAAGATCGAAATCACGGACCCGGCCGACCGCACCCCTTACTGGCTCGCTTCCTCCCGCCGGCCCGACGAGCTCGTCGCTGCCCTCAGCACACCCCGCGCCTAGTTCCTGCCCGCGGGCACGGGCCGCCTAGCTTTCACATTCCGTGCAGTACAGGTGACCGCCCCGTTCTGCAGCGATCTGGGACCTGTGCTTGACCAGGAAACAGTTGAAACAGGTGAACTCGTCAGGTTGCGGTGGCATGACCTGAATCAGGAGCTCTTCTCCGGAGAGGTCGGCTCCCGGGAGTTCGAACCCATCGGCAAGATCGGTCTCATCGACGTCCACTGCTGAGGACTGTTTCCCCGATTGGCGCGTCTTGAGTTCCTCCAGGGAATCCTCGCTGACGTCTTCCTCGGTCTTTCGAGGAGCATCGTAATCCGTGGCCATGGTCTTTCTTCGTCCTCCATACCTGCTCTGGGTGGGATCCGGGACGGCTCCCTGTCCGCCACCGGTGTATGGGTGCAACACCGGACGCACGGGATTTGTGCCCGATATCGGCCAGATTGTCCTCCGGCGTCCGGCAAAAGTCCATAGCCCCCCGCCGCAGCACAGCATGGGGTCGAATCCGGCCGGTTTCTGCGGAATATCACGGCACGCCCTCGCTCCTAGTAGGAAAAGGCCCCCGCTGATGGCAGAGTTTCGAATGTCAGTTATGCCATGTGGTGGAGGGTGTTATGCAGGATCTACGGCTGGTAGGCGTCCACGACGACGGCGGGCACCTGCTCTTGAGCGGCCCGGGCGGTGCGATGTTCCAGCTGCCGATCGACGAAGCTCTGAGGGCGGCAGCGAGCCGTACCCCGGCACAGGTGGCCGCCCGCGCCTCCAACACGCCGATCGCCATGTCCCCCAGGGACATCCAGGCCAGGATCCGCAGCGGCGCAACAGCAGCTGAAGTTTCCGAGTTGTCAGGGCTCCCTCTTGCCAATGTCCAGCGTTACGAGGGACCCGTCCTCGCCGAGCGCGAGTACGTTGCCCGGCAAGCGCGTGCCATCGAAGTGGCGTCCCCCGCTCCGGGCCACGACGCCTACCGTTCGGCTTTCGGGGATGCCCCCGCCACCCTTGGTGAAATGGTGGACCACAGGCTGTCTGCCCACGGCATCGACTCATCGACGCTCGAGTGGGATTCCTGGCGCCGCCCTGATGGTTCCTGGACAGTGGTTGCCAGGTTCGAGACCGCTCCAGGCTCGCACGCCAGCATTGGTGAGGAACCTCCCGCCATGTGGACGTTCAGTCCGCAACGCAAGTCACTGCAAAACGCAAACCGTTGGGCCCAGCAGCTCAGCGAACTTGAACCACTGGATGGCCCGGTGCCTGCCCGACGGCTCGCCGCCGTCTCGGACCGCCCTTTCGATTTTGAGACCGATGCCGAAACTGCCGCCCGTGCCTCGGCGAAGGAATCGGACAGCCTCCTGGAAATGCTCCGTTCACGCCGGGGACAGCGCTTGGGCGTCGACGAAGACGGCGACGACGCGTTGGCCGTCTTGTTGAGCAACGTGCCTGCGGCCCATCCCCGACCAGGCGACGACGCTACTGATGCCCCCGAGGACGAGGGTCTTTCCCAGGGCGCTTCCAGTGTCCCCGTTGCAGAGGAACCCGCACGCAAGGACGGACGGCCCTCAATGCTTTCCCGGCTGAGCCTTGCCCCCCGGCACGTCGAGGCTGATGACGATGACGATTCCCTGAAGCTTCACAACGGCGTCAGCACTGACACCCGCGAAATCACGGTGGTGGCCGGCCCGGTTCGTCCTGTTACTTCACTGACCGGCCGTAAGCCGGCCGGTCTCGACGAGCTCCTGGGTGGCGGCCCGGGCAGCGAAACTCCAGCCCCTGCTGCCGGGCGCCAGCAGGACACGTCCACGGACGAAACAGCGGCGGTTGAATCCACCGAGCCCGGGGCACCGCAACCCGCCGACGCCCCTGCCGAACGCCAACCAGCACGCCCCAAGAGGTCCAGCATCCCCAGCTGGGATGAGATCGTGTTCGGAGCGCGCGGAGACTAGCGCTGGGCCTGTTGTCCGGCTCCCGGCCAGAGGCACGCATCGATGTCGAACGGCAACGGCTGATCGCCGCCCGCCATGAGGTTGGCCCCGTGGGCCGTGACCCTTCGCATGTAATGGCGTCGGCACAGAGTCTCGTAACCGACGACGCCGGCATCGGCCCGGTCTTGCGCATCGGCGTCTGAGGCGGTGGGAGCGACATCACCCACCATGACCTGTTCGCCTTCCACCACCATGATGCCGTTGAGTGTGCGCGCATTCTGGGTTGCCCGGCGGCCACACCAACAGAGTGCCTCGACCTGCAGGACCTGAACCTTGTCGGCCAACTCGATGAGCCGCTGGGATCCCGGGAACAGCCTGGTGCGGAAATCGGACGTGATTCCAAAAGCGAAAACGTCGACGTCCATCTCGTCCACTACCCGCGCCAGCTGCTCCACCTGGACCGGTGAGTAGAACTGTGCTTCGTCGCAGATGAGGTAATCCACGCGAAGTCCGCTGGTGCGGCGGATTACGACTTCGTCCCAGAAGTCCGTGTCGCCCCCCACCTCCACGGCATCGGTCTGGAGCCCCAGCCTGCTGGAAATCGTGGAATCACCTGCCCTGTCGTTGCAGCTGAACCGGACCCCACCGCGGCCCCGGGCACGGTGGTTGTGGTCCATTTGGAGGGCCAACGTCGATTTTCCGCAGTCCATGGTGCCGGAGAAGAAGACCAGCTCAGCCACGTTTGCCCTGCCTGCCCGCCGCAGGGAAGCAGAGAAGCGGCACTTCGCGTTCGGCGCGGGTCAGTGAACCGTGCTGGCCCACCACCTCAAGCGAGGCTGGTCGGGCACGGCGGGTGTCGTACAGGGCCAAGGTGTCCCTGGCGGCAATCATGAGGTCACCAATGCGCGGAGCTACCTCGGGAAGGACGTCGCCAAACAAGCCGGCTGCCACTGCCTGGTCGCGGGTGAAGACCCAGATCCGTTCGCCAAAGCGCCGGCGCCAGGCATCAACCAGCGAATCGCGGTGTGCCTCTGTGGCGTCAGGTTCCAGATAGAGGTGCACCATGCGTGGTTCCCCGGCTGTGTGCCGGACACCGGCCACCAACGAGGCATCGGCCGCGTAGTCGATCCGCTGGGATGCAGGGACGTCGAGCATGCCGTGGTCACCGGTCAACAGGATGGTGGTCCCTGCCGGCAGCGTGGCGGAAAGCCGCTTCACCGTGGAATCAAGCTCTTCGAGCTGGTGCTCCCAGCGATCGGACTGGCAGCCGTAACGGTGACCGGCTTTGTCGAGTTCATTGACGTAGAAGTACATCAAGGACCGGCCACCACCGGACATGGCTTCAGCCGCAGCAGAAGTTCTTGCGTGCAAGCTGGTCCCTCCAATGAACCGGCTTCCCCGGAGCGCAGCCTGGGTCATGGGTGAATTCCCAAACTGGGGCAGGCTGACCGTGACAACGTCCAGCTCGGCGGCCACGCGTTCAAAGACCGTGGCATTGGGCTGCCAGAGAGCGGGATCCACCTGGGGGTCCCAGTTCCCAAGGAGGTTGACCACCTTGTCCTGTCCAGGGTCCAGGACGTCGTACCCCACCATCCCGTGCTGCCCGGCGGCCAGCCCCGTGCCAAGGCTGGCAAGGGAAGCGGCCGTGGTGCTCGGAAAGGCGGAGTCAATCCACTGCGGGACGCTTCTCTGGCCCGCCGCAATGACCGAACGCAGGAACGGCGTGTGGGAAGCCTTTTGCTTGAGCAGGCTCCTTCCCAAGCCGTCGGCCAGCACGACACAGACCCGGTGGGTGGACGGCAGCTGGAGTTGGTTGCTGAAACCGGGGACCCCGAGCGCCGCCGCGGAACTCGTCAAGACTTCAGCGATCGATTTTGTCCCGTAAAGGGGTGGAGCTGGAAGGTCAGCTGCCGCGGAGTCCGCCGGCGCGGGGGTCTGCGCGGTGTCCCTCAACGCTGGTGCCCACGGCTCAGGCGGCTGCTGAAGACGCCCGAACGCGGCCTGGGGGCCGGAATGCCGGAGTGCTGGACCGGGGCGGGATTTCCCGTGTTGACTGCGCGCAGCGCCCTGGCGAAGAGTTTGGCGTCCTGGACGGCCTGCAGTCCATCGGCTTCTGCACTGATACGCAGAACGATGTCTTCCTGGGCGATGGTTCCGCTGTAGCCGTGGTCAGCTTCGCACTGGGGGTCTCCGCAGCTTGCAGGGCCCATGTCCAGCCGTTGTCCGCCGGACCAGGCTATGGATACCGTCAACTCGCGCACGGGATCGGATGGTTTGTAGTTTTGCGGCTGGGAGTACATGTAACTAAGGACCACCGAACGGATCTGGGCAACAGGTACCGACTCCGTGGAGATCTGGGCAACGATCTGCTCACCGGCCTCGTCCAGTTGCTGGTCATCCACATGGGTAATCACCAGCATGTCCTCCGTGAGGACAAGCACGGTGATGTGCCGGCGGACCTCCGCGCGGTCGAAGTGCGTCTCGAGGTGGACCAAGTGCGACAAGCACTCGCGGCCATCGAGGGCATCGTCAACGACGTCGGCCACCAAACGCGGGTAGAACCCGGCCTGCTGCAGGGCCTGCTCCAGGCTTTGTCCTTGGGAACTGTGGTGGTGTCCTGCGTGGTTCCCGGTGGAGGACGGGCGGGACTGAGGCGTCGGAGACTGGGTGCTCATTCCCCCATTTTCACAGATCGCATGGTGACTTCCTAACCGCGCACCGTGCCCCTGTGGCTAACTTCGCATCGCACGGCGGGCACTGTCGGTACGCTGGGCCGCGTTGCCGATCCACACCTCGGCTCCGAGGATCGTGGCGCCTGCCGGGCCTGCAAGTACGGGGTTGAACTCAACCAATGCAATCCCAGGGTGGTCGTCCTTGAGTTTGGCGAGCCGGGCTGCGATGTCTTCAAGGGCAGCGACATCAACGGCCGGGAGCCCTTGGTAACCGAAGAGCTTCCTGGAGGCACGAGGCGATCGAATGACATCGTGAAGATCCCCGGCCGAAAGTGGCGGCACCCTGTGGGCCCAGTCATCCAGGAGGTTCACCGCGTCACCGGCCAGTCCGAACGACACGACGGGCCCCAGGAGCGGGTCCTCCATGGCACGGAAGGTACACGCCTGCCCCACGGGGGCCATGGCTTGCACTTCCAGCGACGGAGAGCCGTAAGGCTCCAGGGCCCGGCGCATCTGTGCGATGTTCTGGCGCAAGGATCCGGCGTCCTGGATGTCCAGCCGCACGCCGCCCAGGTCAAGCCGGTGTCGAAGCGCCGGGTCGGTAGTTTTCAGCACCACGGGCCAGCCCGCCTTGTCCGCGGCACTGACGGCTTCCTCATCCGTGCCGAAACCGAAGCTGGGCAGCACCTCGATACCGTAGCCGGCCAGCAGGGCCGCAGCTGCACCGGCGTCGAGCTTCCTGATCTTTTCACCCGTGACACCGGCGAGCATCGCCGCGAGTGTGTCCCTGGTGCCGTCGACATCGCAGCCTTCAGGTTCAACGAAGAGTCCCTGGTCGCGGTCCCGCCACTGGGCGTACCGGACAATCGACGCCAACGCAGCTACAGCTGCCCCGGCATTGGAGTAACAGGGCAGCGGTGGCCTACCGTCAGCTCCTACCATTCCCTCGACGTGGACGGAGGGGTCCAGGATTCCCGTGAAGGCCGCGATGATGGGCTTTCCCGCCTCCGCAGCGCACTCGGCCAGGACGCTGGCCAAGGCCTCAACTGTCAGGCCGCGGGCCGGGAGGAGGGCAGCCACCACAGCATGGACGGAGGTGTCCGCGAGGCTCTCCAGCAGACTGGCCCTGAGCGCCGGCAGCGCGAGGGACATCCCGGCATCGAGGTCCACGTCGGTCACCAGGCGGTTGACGTCCAGGCCCAGTGGCACGGCACTGTCCGCCACCACCTTCGCCAGCGCAACCGAGTTCGAATACACGGCCAATCCCGGGCCCTGCGGCAGCGCTTGGGAGGAGGCGATCTGGGCGATGTCCATGAGTTGCTCGATGGTGTCCACGCGGATCACGCCCGCCTGCCGCATCATGGCATCCAGGGCCGCAGCGGGCGCCTGCGTGGTCCGGACCTCATGCCCGGGCGGCAGGCTGAGGCCAGTGACGTCGGATTTGGCGACGATCACCGGCTTGTTGCGCGACAGGCGGCGCGCCAGCCGCGAAAACTTGCGCGGGTTGCCAATGGACTCAAGGTAGAGGCCCACGGCGGACGTGTCGGCGTCGTCCTCCCAGTACTGCATGACGTCGTTACCCGAAACGTCAGCGCGGTTGCCTGCGGACAGGAACGAGGACAACCCCAATCGACGGCGGCTGGCGGCCGCGTACACCGCCACACCCACGGCGGCCGACTGGCTGAACAGGCCAAGGCTTCCCCGGGGCGGCATGGAGGGGGCCATGGACGCGTTCAAGGAAACGGCCGGGTGGGTGTTCAGGATCCCGAGGGACTCCGGACCGATCACGCGCATGCCGTTGGCCCGTGCCCGCCGTACCAGCTCATGCTGGCGTGCCAGGCCCCGCTCGCCGTCGTCGGCAAATCCTGCCGTGGCCACAACGATCCCCTTGACTCCTGTGGCGGCACATTCGTCCACCACCTTGGGCACTTCGTCATAGGGAACGGCGATGATGGCCAGCTGGACGGGCCCCGGAATTTCGGACAGTTTCGAAAACGAGATCATGCCGGCGAGCTCGAACGCCTCCGGATTGACTGCATAGACAGGTCCCTTGAAGCCGCCTTCAATGATGTGCTCGAGCAGTTGATAGCCGACAGTCCCCCATTTGCGGCTGGCACCGATGACAGCCACCGACGACGGCGACAACAGGTCGCGTACGCTGCGCGCCTCAGCGCGGTGCTCACGGGACTCCATGACAGCCCGCGATTTTTCCGTGGGGTCGATGTTGAACTCGACGCTCACCACGCCGTCGTCAAAGTGGCGCTTGAGGTCATACCCGGCGTCGGCGAAGACCATCAGCATCTTGCGGTTGTCCGGCAGGACCTCGGCGGTGAACCGCCGGATGCCGTTCTCCCGGGCGGCCACGGCGAGGTGCTCCAGGAGGATCGAACCGATGCCGCGCCCCTGGTGGGCGTCGGAAATGTTGAAGGCCACCTCGGCTTCGCTGGGATCATCGAGCCGGTCGTAGCGGCCTATTCCCATGATTTCGCCACCGATGGTGATTACGAACGCGACGCGGTTGATGTGGTCGACTTCGGTGAAGCGCCGCACTTCCTTGCCGGACAGTTTGGGCTTGAAGGAAAAGAACCGCATGTAGATGGACGCCTGCGACTGACCTGCGTGGAAAGCCTGCAAAGCCTCGGCGTCCTCGGGCCTGATCGGGCGGAGGTGGGCCGTTCCGCCGTCGCGCAGCACGACATCGGCCTCCCAATATTCCGGATAAATGCCGACGCCGGGCTGATCCAACATAGGCTTAGCCTAGCTAAAACATCCGCAGTACAACTCTCAAGGATCCACCGACCCCATGGCCCGCAGCCAATCTTCCGCACGCAAAGCCGAACCGCTCGGCGATTTCACCGAGAACATCGTCGATATTGACGTCACGTCCGAGATGGAAGGCTCCTTCCTGGAGTACGCCTACTCGGTGATCTATTCGCGCGCCCTTCCGGACGCGCGCGACGGCCTGAAGCCTGTCCAACGGCGAATTCTGTACATGATGTCCGACATGGGCCTGCGCCCTGACCGGGGTCACGTCAAGAGCGCCCGTGTTGTGGGCGAGGTCATGGGAAAGCTCCACCCCCACGGCGACGCGGCCATCTACGACGCCATGGTCCGCATGGCGCAGGACTTTTCGCTCCGCCTGCCGCTGATCGATGGCCACGGCAACTTCGGCTCGCTCGACGACGGCCCGGCGGCTCCGCGTTATACCGAGGCACGCCTGGCGGCTGCTGCGCTGACCATGACCGACCACCTCGATGAAGACGTGGTGGACTTCGTCCCGAACTACGACAACCAGCTCACGCAGCCCGAAGTCCTTCCTGCAGCTTTCCCCAACCTGCTGGTCAACGGCACTACCGGCATTGCCGTTGGCATGGCGACGAATATGGCTCCGCACAACCTGGTGGAAGTCATCGCGGCCGCCCGGCACCTGATCGCCAACCCCGACGCCACCCTGGATGAGATCATGCGCTTCATCCCCGGTCCGGACCTGCCCACGGGCGGCCGCATTGTGGGACTGGACGGGATCCGGGATGCCTATGCCACCGGTCGTGGATCCTTCAAGACACGCGCCAAGGTGGAGGTGGAGCAGTTGTCCGCCCGCCGCACCGGCCTGGTGGTCACGGAACTCCCCTACATGGTGGGCCCCGAAAAGGTCATCGAGAAGATCAAGGATGCCGTCAATGCCAAGAAGCTGACGGGCATCAGCGACGTCGTGGACCTCACGGACCGCAACCACGGTCTGCGTCTGGTGATCGAGCTTAAAAACGGCTTCAATCCCAATGCCGTGCTGCAGCAGTTGTACCGCTACTCGCCCATGGAAGATTCCTTCGGGATCAACAATGTCACGCTGGTGGATGGGCAACCGCAGACGCTCGGCCTGCTGGAACTGCTCCAGGTCTATGTGGCACACCGCCTCAACGTGGTCCGCCGGCGGACAGCTTTCCGCCTCGGCAAGAAGAAGGACCGCCTCCACCTGGTGGAAGGTCTGCTGATCGCGATTGTCGACATCGACGAGGTCATCCAGATCATCCGCTCCTCGGATGAGGCAGCGGCCGCCCGCGAACGGCTCATGTCCATCTACGACCTCACCGAGATCCAGGCGAACTACATCCTGGAGCTACGGTTGCGGCAGCTGACCAAGTATTCACGGCTTGAACTGGAGAAGGAACAGGACGAACTGCGCCGGGAAATCGAGGCGCTCGAAGCCATCCTGGCCTCCGACGAATTGCTTCGCGACCTCGTGTCGGGAGAGCTGGGCGTCGTCGCCGAAAAGTACGGCACGCCACGGCGGACTGTGCTCCTGGAATCCGAGGCCGTATCCCCCACGGTTGCCGCGGCCCTGGCCGCCGCGCCAGGTCCCAAGGGGAAGGCAGCGGCCCTTCCCCTGGAGATTCCGGACGACCCTTGCTGGGCCTTGCTCAGCACCTCCGGGCAGATTGCCAGGACCTCCAACCAGGAGCCGTTGGTTGAAGCCGGTCCGCGCGTCAAGCACGATGTGTTCCGCTCCGTGGTCAAGACCACTGCCCGTGGAGAAATCGGTGCCGTGACATCGCAGGGGCGGATGCTGCGCCTGCAGGTCATGGACATGCCGGTGCTGCCGCCTGTCTCAGGGCTTCCCAACCTGGCCGGAGGCGTTCCTGCCAAGGACTTCATCACGCTTCTCAAGGGAGAAACGCTCATCGCGTTTGTCCCCTTGGACGCGGTTCTGGCCGTCGGTACGCGGCAGGGAGTGGTGAAGCGCGTTCAGCCGGACTACCCGCTGAACCGCGAGGATTGGGAGATCATCGCCCTGAAGGACAAGGACTCGGTTCTCGCCGTGGAGCCCGCCCAGGAGGACGACGTCGATCTCGTCTTCGTGACCAGGCAAGCCCAGTTGCTGCGGTTCAGTGCCTCCAACGTCCGCCCGCAGGGACGCACGGCCGGCGGTATGGCCGGTATCAAGCTTGCCGCCGGTGACGAGGTGATCCACTTCGGTGCCGTGCGCACCAACGATTCCGCCGCCGTCGTGGTGACCATCGCCGGCACCACGGGTGCGCTGCCGGGCACGGCCCCTGGTACCGCGAAGGTGACAGCTTTCGAGGAGTATCCGGCCAAGGGCCGCGCCACCGGTGGCGTCCGCGTCCACCGTTTCCTTAAGGGCGAAGACACTCTGCTTCTGGCGTGGGCCGGGCACGGACCGGCCAAGGCGTCGTCCGCGGCAGGGGTGGCACGCGCCCTCCCCCATGAGCACGGAAGGCGCGATGGCTCCGGCGTCCCGTTGTCACAGCCGGTTGAAGCCATTGGTCCGAGCATGACGTGGGCTGACGCCTCAGAATAGTGCCCGCGCCGGGCATGGCAGAGGCCGGAGGTTCCAGACGACCTCCAGCCTCTGCCTCGCAGCGGCCGCGGGGCCGCCAGCCGGGCTAGCCGTTCTGGTTGATGCTCAGTATGTTTCCTTCGCTGTCGAGGAACCACGCTGCGGCACTGCCGTCGGGCATGGTCGCCACGCCGTCTTCGGTCTTCAGTCCGGGGAAGTCGTAGTCCTCGAACGTGACTCCTTTGCCGCGCAACTCCTCCACCGTGGCCCTGACGTCACTGACGGTCCAGCCCATTTGGGTGTTCTTCGCCGTCCCCGCATTCGGCGTCTGATACACGAAGAATCCGGTCCCGTCGCCGCACCTGTATTGGAGGTTGTCGTCGGCGTCCGGATTTTCGGGTTCCAGTCCGAGCTTCTCGCTGTAGTAAGCGCGCGCCCGGGCTATGTCCTGTGCCGGGAGAACGGCACCAACCTGCTGATCCTTGAGCATTGTTTTCTCTTTCCGGCTCTCCCCCCGGAACGAACTTTACTCCTGGCCGGTATGGGAAGAAATCGCAATAGGGCAGCATATTTCCTGACCTGTAACGGGCTGTGGCCGGGATGAGCTTAGACTGGCCGCATGCCGATCATCCCTGATGAAAAGGACTGGACCTGGGTCCTCTCCGAGCCCTGCCCCGAATGTGGTTTCGACCCCTCAACGGTGACTCCTGCAACGGTGCCAGGCACCGTCCTGAACATGCTTCCGCGGTGGCGGGCCGTCCTGCGGCGGGAAGACGCAGCCGTGCGCCCGAACGACCATACGTGGTCGCCCCTGGAATACGCGTGCCACGTCCGCGACGTCTTCAGCCTTTTCGACCAGCGCCTGAACCTGATGCTCGCAGAGGACGACGCCCGTTTCGCCAACTGGGACCAGGACCAGGCCGCGATCGACGGTGAATACGATTCCGCTGATCCCCGTGCCGTGGCTGATGAACTCGAGGCGGAAGGCACCGTGATCGCCGAGTCCTTTGCGCGCGTCGTGGAGGACGACTGGCAGCGCACCGGGACCCGGAGCAACGGTTCAGCTTTTACTGTGCTGACGTTCTCCCAGTACTTCCTGCACGACGTTGTCCATCACCTTCACGACGTGGATGGTTAGCAGCTAGAGCATCTTTTCCCACGTCATGCTGCGGTTCACCGGGGCGTAGCCCATGCCCAGGTACAGTTGCAGCGCTCCCGTGGGATTCGCAGAGTCAACGTCCAGGGACGCTATGTCCATCCCGGCCAGGGCGTAGCGGCGCATGGCGTCGGCGAGCAAAGCCTGGGCGATGCCACGGCCCCGGTAGGAGCGTCGGACGCCAAGGAGCTCGGTGTAGCCTTCCTTGAAGCCGCGCTCCACGGCGGACTGGGGATCATGGCTGGTCAGTTGATACCCGGCCACGGCACCCGTGGAACTATCGATCACTACGGCGCTGAGGTCGTGCCGCCCTGTGGGTTCCTCGATGGTGAAGCGCCACGATTCCTCGTCGCGTGGTTCACTCCCCCAGTGGTCCCGGAAGGCATCGTTGTGGGCCAGGCGCACTGGCTCGAAGAGGGAGGAATCCAGGGTCCGGAGTTCCAGCCCGGCGGGCAACGGCGCATCCGGGATCCGGCCAGCCAACGGTCTGTGCATTTCGTTGAACCAGCGCACGGCACCATAACCGTGCCCCATCAGGAGTTTCGCCTGGTGCTCGTGCTTCTCTTCGGTTTGGACCCGGAGCCGGGGCGGGGTTACAGGATGGCCGGCGGCCGCGTCCGCCTCGAAGCGGCTGCGCGTTTGCTCTTCCTGCCAGAGAAGGACCGCCGAGCCAATGCCACGTTGCTGCCATTCGGGGTCAACACACGCCATCCCGGTTGCTTTGTCGCCGCCGGGGTTCTTGGTGATGCGGCCGTAGGCACGCGGCACGCCCTTGGCGTCCATGCCCAGCAGGGTGTTCGCTTGGGGTGGGTTCTTGCTGGACTGCAGGATGTGGACGAGGTCGCCGCGTTTTTCATACCAGACCGGTTGTTCGACGGCGGCCGTCCTGGCGATCAGTCCGGCCCAACCGTCCAGGTCCGCCATGCCGGCAGGGCGCCACTGGAGGCCGGTGACCTCCGGGTCGGGCATGGCATGGCTTGCATCTTTGAAAGGCATGCCCTCAGGTTACTGAGCAGTAGGCCCTCCCACCAGTTCCGCCGCGCCCGGCCTGCGCACCGGTGTTCCTGCGGCGGACAGCTCAAGCCGCGCATCCGAGGGGTCTATGTCATCAGGGTTGTGGGTCACCAGGACCACGGTGACATCCTTCAGACCCTTGCGAAGCACAGCCATCATTTCCCGCGCAGAGCCTGCGTCCAAATGTGCTGTTGGTTCGTCCAGCAACAGGACGGAGGCGCCCGTCAGCAGTGTCCTGGCCATGGCGAGACGCTGCCGCTCGCCGCCGCTGAGGAAGGAACCACCCGGCCCGATGCGCGCATCCAGGCCACCCGGCAGGGCCGCCACTACGGCGTCAAGGCCGACGGCGGCCAGCGCCTTGTACATGTCCGCTTCGCCGGGCTTTTCGGCCGCTGGCCGGCCAAGAAGGAGGTTGCCCCGCACCGTGGAGTCGAAGAGGTGCGCTTCCTGCGGGCACCACGCGGCAGTACCGGTCAGCTTTGCCGTTCCTTCCGCGAGGGGAAGGAAGCCCAGCAGGACCGAGAGCAGTGTGGATTTGCCGGCCCCGGACGGTCCCGTGACGGCCAACCAGCGGCCCGGTGCGGCCACGGCGTCGAGTCCGGAGATGACGGTGGGCCCTCCTGGCCACGCTGCAGCCGCACCGCGCAACTCGAGTCCCTCCTGGCCGGGCCGGTCAGGCAAAGGCAGCGGACCGTCGTCGTGGTTTTCCCGGCCCCGGGGACCGTCCGTTGAGTCCAAAGCGCCGGAGGAGGCCACCTTTCCCAGGACGGCCGCGAGCGCCGGTGCCTGACGCGTCGCGGAGACGATGCCCGCGAAGGGTTCCACCAGGGCCAGCAGCATCAGGACAATGACAGCGGCGAGCTCCGGAGCCACCGTACCCTCGAACACGGAGGGAGCGCTGAGGGCGCCTGCCCAGAGTGCCGACAAAGAACACGCGAGGACGATCACTGCCTGGCCCAGACCCTCGGCCCATGCGGCGCGCTTGGCCGACACGGTGGCGGCCCGGTCTTTGCCCTCCAGCGATCCGATCACCGGTTCGCTGACGTTGTTTGCACTCAGTTCAGCCCGCGCATCCAGTGCCGCAGCAACTCCCCGGAGCACCACCGAACGCAGCTGTCGTTCGGCCTGTGCGGCGTTCCGGTCAGCCAGGACAGCCAGGACAGGAGCAACCACCAGTCCCACCACGGCGGCGATCACCACGGCGGGCAACGCGGCAGGCACGACGATGGCGGTCGCTGCGATGGCCGCGCCGCCAACTCCTACCGCAGTAAGGGGTGGCAGGGCCACCCTGGGCAGGAGGTCGCGGAGTGTATCGACATCGTCCACGATCGATCCCAAAACGTTTCCGCCCTGCAGCAGGCGCCGCAGCGACAACGCCCGCAGGCTCAGGGTTGACCAGAGCGATCCGCGAAGCCGTGTCATGGCCGCGAACACGGCGTCGTGGGTCAGGAGACGTTCGCAGTACCGCAGCACGGCCCGTCCGATGCCGAAGAACCTGACGCCAACGATGGCGCCCAGTAGGTAGAGGATGGGTGGTTGCTGACTGGCCCTGATGATGAGCCAACCGGACAGGCCGGACAGGGCGACGGCGAACAGTGCGGCCAGCACCGCCACGACGCCGGCGGCTGCGAACTTCCAGCGGACGGGTTTGAGGATGCCCGCCAGGAGGCGAACGCTGCCGGCACGCGACCGGTCCGTGACGTTGAACGGCCCGGCACTGCCGAGGGCCACAGCCGGTTCCCGCGCGGTGTCCCGTGCGGTGTCCGTTGCGGTCAAGGCGACCGGCTGCGCGGCGGCCGCGGCGGCTGTCCCGGCAGGTGTTGCCTTGTGTCCGATGGCTACAAGGTGGTCAGCGAGCGCACGGGTGGCGGAGTCGTGGGCCACCAGGATGACGGTGGCCGTGCCGCGAAGCGATTCGATGGCGCGACGGACGGCGGCGGCCGAGTCGTCGTCCAGGTGAGCGGTGGGCTCATCGAGGAGCAGCAGCGTTGCGCCTGCCTCGACGCGGGCCAGACCGCGGGCCAAGGCCACACGGCGCAGTTCGCCCGGGCTTAGTTCAGCCGGGTGCTTCGCTGCCAGGTGTCCGGCTGATGCCCTGCTGAGGATCTTGGCCACCGCTTCGGCGGTGTTGCCTTCGAACCCGTCAAGGTAGAGTTCGATCTCCTTCTGCACGTTGTCGGCTGCCATGACGGGATGCTGCGGAACCCAGGCCACGGATGCAGGGGCCACCCCCGCCACGGTACCTGTGACGCGGGCTCCCGGCCCGTTGCCGATGAGTCCCGCCAGCACTCCCAGGACGGTGCTCTTTCCGGCGCCGCTGTCGCCGTCGAGGGCTGTGATGCTCCCCTGCGGGGCAGTGAAGTCGAGCGGTCCGACGGCGGCAGCGGTCCTGCCGCGGTACGTCACCGACAAGTCGCTGACGACGACGTCGGCGGGCTCCGTACGGCGCGTCGCGTCCGTGACGCGTCGGTGCCGGGGAGCTTCCAGTACGGCGTTGGTTGTTTCGAGGGCTGCCCGGCCGTCGTCGCTGGCGTGATGCGCGGTGCCGAGCTCCCGCAGTGGCAGATAGCAGTCAGGGGCGAGGATCAAGGCCAGGAGGCCCGCTTCCAGGGCCATGTCCCCTGCTACGAGCCGGACACCGATGAATACTGCAACCACGGCTACCGAGATGGTGGCGATGAGTTCAAGGGCAAGCGCGGAGAGAAAAGCAGTGCGGAGCGTACCCATGGTCCTGCTGCGGTACTGCTCGGAGATGTCTTCCAATGCGGAGCGTTGCTCGCTGGCGCGGCCGAGCCCCACCAGTACGGGCAGTCCCTTGGCCAGTTCCAGGATGTGGCCGGAGAGTTTCTGCAAGGTGGTTTGTGCGTCCCGGACGCGGTCCTCGGTATGACGGCCGATCAACACCATGAACAGTGGCACCAACGGCACGGTCAGGACGATCACCACGGCGCTTACCCAGTCAGCGAAGAGGATCCGCGCTCCGATCAACAAGGGAACCGTGGCGCAATTGACCAAAGCGGGCAGGTACTGGGTGTAGTAGTCGTCCAGCGCATCAAGCCCGCGCGTGGCCAGTATCGCCAGGCCGCCGTCGTTCATTCCCTCAACGGGGGCCGAACCCCCGTCGTCCAGGGACCGCCTGAGCAGCCGCACGCGTAGTTCCTCTTTGACACCCAGAGCGGCGTGACGTGCCGCAACTCCTTGTCCCCACACGGTCAGTGACCGCAGCACGGCCCCGACCGCACCCCACAGCAGGTCGCTGTTCCAGTCACCGGAACCCGCTGCGAGACCGGCGAGCATTGCGGCCACAGCCTGCGCCATCAGGACAAGGGACAGCGCTTTGAGCGCGGACATCAGCCCCAGGACGTAGAGCGCCGAGCGGGTGGCCTGTCCGGAAGGAAACACCGGTTTCATGAGGCGGCTATTTTCCCGGTTGCGCGGGGTTGGAGGAGGCGCCTTCCTTGGAAACGAGTACCTTTGCCGCGATGGCGGGGAGGAAGCCGTGTGCCTCAGGAATGTGTGCCGCGCTGACACGCCGCCGGAAGACCCAGTAGGTCCAGGCCTGGTAGGCGATCACCAACGGCAGGCCCACGGCAGCCACAATGCTCATCAAGCCCAGCGTGTAGTCCGAGGAAGAAGCCGTGGAGATGGTCAGGTTGAAGGCGGGATCGATCGTGGAGGGAATAACCACCGGGAAGGCCGCCCCGAAGATTGAGGCGGTGGCGCAGACAATGAATGCACCCAGGGCTCCAAAGGCCCGCCCCTCGGAGCCTGCGCGGGCCAGTGCCCAGGCCAGGACCACTGCGATTACGGCGGCAGCTACCAGGGCCCACGTCCATGGCTTGCCGCTGAGGAACTGGACTGCCACCATCCACCCGAACATCGGCAGAACCGCGGCCGGGACCAACCGCACAAACCAGCGGCGGGCACGGTGCCGCACCTCGCCGTCGGTCTTGAGGGCAAGGAATGCCAGCGCGTGCACCAGGGCGAAGGCCACCACTCCGAAGCCACCCAGCAGCGCGTAGCCGCTGAACCAGGACATCGGGCCGCCCTCCCGGTCTCCGTTGGCGTTCAGGGGCAGGCCCGTAGTGGTGAGCGCAAGTGCTGCACCGATGCCGAAAGCGGCAACGAAGGAGCCGACGGCGATGGCCCAGTCCCAGCGGTTGCGCCAGCGTTCGGAATCGACCTTGCCCCGGTATTCGAAGGCAACGGCCCGGAAAATCAAGGCAACCAGGACTGCCAGGAGCGGCAGGTAGAGGGCGGAGAACAGAGACGCGTACCAGAGCGGGAAGGCGGCGAAGGTAGCGCCGGCTGCGGTCAGCAACCACACCTCGTTTCCGTCCCAGACCGGACCGATGGTGTTCAGCAGGACCCGGCGGTCGGTGTTGTTTCGTGCGAACAGCTTCATGAGCATGCCCACGCCGAGGTCAAAGCCCTCAAGGAAGAGGTAACCGGTCCACAGGACGGCGATGGCCACGAACCAAATGGTTGGCAACAGTTCCATTGTCAGTTTCCCCTGCTCCTAGTAAGCGAATGCCAGGACGTCGTCGCCGGACTTGTCCGGGGTGTCGTTGTCTTTGCCATCCCCGTTCGGGGACCCGTCCTTGTCTTTGCCATGCCCCAGTTCCGGCATCGCGGACGCAACGCCACCGCGGACATATTTGACCAGCAGCTTCACTTCCACCACCAGCAGCACCGCGTAGATTGCCGTAAGCACTACCAGCGAAGTCAGGATCTCCCCTGCGCTGACCCCTGGGGACACCGCAGCGGCGGTGAACATGAAGACCTGGTCGATGCCGTTCATATCCGGATTAGGGGCAACGACGAACGGCTGCCGGCCCATTTCGGTGAAGATCCAGCCTGCGGCGTTGGCGCCAAAGGGCGCCAGGATTCCGAAGACCGCAATCCGCATGAGCCACTTGGACTCCGGGACTACGCCCTTACGCGTTACCCAGAGGGCCAGCAGCGCGGCGAGGGCTGCGACGCCGCCGAATCCGATCATCATGCGGAAGCCCCAGTAGGTCACTTCCATGACGGGAACGTATTGGATTTCCTGTCCGGCGCGGTCGCCGTAGAGCGGGTTGTCCGGCAGATTGGTGCCGTACTTCTCTTTGTACTCGCCGAGCAGGCTGTTGACTCCCTTGACCTCGGTGGTGAAGTCTCCCTTGGCCAGGAAGGAGAGGATGCCCGGCACTTCGATGACGGCCACCACATCTTCACAGTTGGAAGAGCCCACGTTTCCGACGCTCAGTATCGAGAACCCTGTTCCATCGTGGCAGGCCGCTTCCGCTGCAGCCATCTTCATGGGCTGCTGTTCGAACATGAGCTTGCCTTGGAGGTCGCCGGTGAAGGCCGTTCCTGCGAAGGAAATCATGGCCACGACGGCGCCGATGCGCAGGGACTTCATCCAGACTGTGTAGTCGGCTTTGTCCCGCCCGGGGATCTGCGGCGCATCACCGGGAATGATCCGGCCGTCCTTGCCCACGGTGTCGATCCCATCGTGGCGTCGACGCCACAGGTGGTACCAGGCGATTCCCAGGAGGAAGGCTCCGGCGACGGCCAGCGCACCAAACAGGGTGTGGGGCACCGCTACCAGGGCAGTGTTGTTGGTGAAGACGGCCCAGGCGTCGGTCATGACGGGGCGTCCGTCCACCATTTCAACTCCCACGGGGTGCTGCATCCAGGAGTTGGCGACAATGATGAAGTAGGCAGAGAAGACCGAGCCGATGACCGCGATCCACAGGCAGGCGAGGTGGACGCCGCGCTTCAGTTGCTTCCAGCCAAAGATCCAAAGCCCAAGGAACGTGGACTCCACGAAGAATGCCAGCAGCGCTTCGAGAGCGAGGGGCGCCCCGAACACGTCACCGACGAAGCGGCTGTACTCACTCCAGGCCATGCCGAACTGGAATTCCTGGACGATGCCGGTGGCCACGCCCATGATGAAGTTGATCAGGAAGAGCTTTCCCCAGAACTTGGTCATGCGCAGGTACTCGGGCTTGCCCGTGCGGTACCACATGGTCTGGATGATGGCCACGACCAAACCCAGCCCAATGGTGAGGGGCACCATCATGAAGTGGTAAACGGTAGTGATACCGAATTGCCAGCGTGCGATTTCCAAGGCGTCCATGGCTGTCCTTTGTGCGGTGGACCGAAGTACGATGACGTTAGTTCTACATGGCGTAGAAAACTTCTCTTCTACACAGTGTAGAACAAATGCCGGGCAACGAAACCCATTCTTCAAGTGGCATCGGCCACGCGCAAGAGGCCACCGGGCGTGGCGGCGCGCCGACAGTTCTACCTCACGTAGAATCAGCGTAGGAAAAGCGGTAGATTTATTGTGGAATGTTGGATCATCGCTCCCCGCGGCAGTAACCCTGCAGCAGGAAGCGGAAGGTAGGGAAGTAACGATGGCAAGTCTTGGGGAACTGGAACGGGCAGTGATGGATCTGCTCTGGGCAGGCCAGGAAGCTGCAACCGCCAATACGCTGCGCGATCTTCTGGCGCAGGACTCGGAGGCCGGCGACGGCACCGCAGGCCATCAAGGCAAAGACCTGGCAGTAACCACCGTCCTGACCGTGCTGTCACGCCTGGAAAAGAAGGGTCTGGTGGAACGCGAGCGGGGAACACGCCCGCACCGTTACCAGGCAGTCTCCAGCCGCGCCGACCACACTGCGGAACTGATGCACGAAGTCCTGGGCTCCGCTCCGGACCGTGAGGCTGTCCTTGCCCGCTTCATTGGCTCCGTCACCGAAAGTGAAGCCGCTACCCTGCGCAAACTGCTCGGCTACAATTAGCCACTATGTTCTGGACCTCATACCTGCTTGCGGTCCTGGCATTGATTCTGGCGTGGCCGGTTCCCGTCCTGCTGTCGCGCGCACAGTGGCCGGCACGGTCGCCCTTCACCGCCATGGTGCTGTGGCAGGCCATAGCCCTTGCCGGTGGATTGTCGATGATTGGCGCCATGCTGGTCTACGGTCTGGAACCGATTGGCGACAACCTCCTTGCCGGCCTCAGGAGCCTGGCCGGAATGGTGTTCAATAATGAGCCCACCACTGCTTTGGGTTTCTGGCACCTTTTTGCCCTCTCCGCCGCCGCACTCCTGACCGCGCATCTCGTTTTCACCCTGTTGCTGACGTACTACAAGATCGAGCGCCAGCGTCGCCGGCACCGGGAACTTCTCGCGCTGCTGGCATCACCCTCCGACGACGGTCCCGGGACCGTCGTGATCAACCATGAGTCCCCGGTTGCTTACTGCCTGCCCGGCGGCGCCCGTTCGGTCACGGTCCTGTCCGATGGCCTCATGGCCGCACTCGATCCAGCCGAGCTGCGGGCCGTCCTCATCCATGAGAACGCCCATCTTTCCCAGCGGCACGATCTTTTGCTGTGGGCCTTCGCTGCCTGGCGCCAGGCCCTCCCCTGGTTTCCCACAACCCGCCTCGCCCAGACAGCCGTGAACTCCCTGATCGAGATGCTGGCGGACGACGTCGCGCTTCGGACCGAAAGCAAGGGCACGCTCATCAAGGCCATCGCCATCGTAGCCAGCGGCAGCTCCCAGCCGGCCGTCAGCGCCGCCGCGCTGAAGGGTGGTGGCGCCGTCGTCGAGGGCAACGGTGTCAGCGCCACCGGAGGTGCCGATTCACCGCGGACGACGGCGTCACGCGTCAGTCGGCTGCTCTCGCCACAGCCACCACTGACCAAAGGGCTCAGGGTGCTGGTCCTTGCTGCCTCGGCGATGCTGCTGGCCGTTCCCACAGCGCTGTTGATTGTGCCCGGTCTGCTCGGTTAGCCGGCTGGGATGGGCTCCGCCCACAGTGCCAGCAGCGCAGCTTCATAAGGACACCACAGCGCCTTGTTACATTTAGGGGCGTGAATCCGGTTACCTTTAGGGGCGTGAATCCGTTACATTCAGGGGCGTGAATCCGCCCGAAAAGACCGGCCCTGCGCGCAGGTCTCCCTACCAGCGGTGGCCCCTTTATGCTGCGGGCTTCACTACAGCTTTCGGGGCGCATGCTGTTGCCGCAGGTCTTGGCGCCGAAAGCCAGGACATCGGACTGAGCCTTCTCGGACTGGGTATTCTGCTCGCTTTGTATGACGTTGCCGAAGTCTTCCTCAAGCCTGTCTTCGGCGCACTGAGCGACCGCATCGGGCCCAAGCCCGTAATCGTGGGCGGGCTTCTGGCCTTCGCCGCCGCGTCTTTGGCGGGTCTTTGGGCTGAACAACCCGGCATGCTCGCCGCGGCCAGGCTCGGTCAGGGCTTGGCAGCATCGGCCTTTTCACCGGCTTCCTCCGCCAGTGTCGCCCGGCTCGCGGGCAACAATACCGGCCGCTATTTTGGGCGTTACGGCTCCTGGAAAGGCCTCGGCTACGCCCTGGGGCCGCTATTGGGCGCCGGTGCCATCCTGGCGGGCGGTTTCGGGCTCCTGTTCTCCGTCCTGTCCGGCGTGGCCCTTGTGGTGGCCGCATGGGTCCTCGTCTCCATGCCGCGTTTGGAACCATTGCCCAGGACCCGGTACACCCTGGCGGACGTGTGGCGGCAGAGCACCGGGAAGACGTTCCTGGGCTCCACACTGGTGCTCGCAGCGGCCACAGGGGCGCTCGGGGCTGCTGTTGGCTTCCTTCCGGCCCTTGCCGCCAGGGACGGACTGGGCACTGCCGGGAGCGTCGCCGTCGTGACTGTCCTGGCCCTTGCGTCCTCCGCAGTCCAGCCACGCCTTGGCGCCCTGCGGGATCGCGGCATACTTACCGACAGGCCGGGGATGATCGCCGGACTGTCATGCATCGCCGTGGGGATCCTGATCGCGGCCACCTTGCCAGGGGCACTCTGGATCTACGCTGCGGCCTTGCTCATTGGAGTCGGGATTGGCGTGGCGACGCCGCTGGCGTTCGCCCATCTTGCAGATTCCACACCCAAGCCCAGGCTCGGCCGGACCATGGGCTCGGCCGAGCTCGGGCGGGAACTCGGCGACGCCGGGGGTCCGTTACTGGTGGGTGGTATCGCCGTTGCCGCAGGGCTGCCCTGGGGGCTGGGTGCGCTTGCAGTTCTGGTGGGAGCGGCAGCGTTCGCCGCCCCCGCCGCTGCCGCCAGCCACGCATCGTCCACCCGGGAGCCACGGTGATCCCCTGGTGGGGCTAAGCGTCGATACGCTCCCGGTCCAAGGTTGCTGCGCCGGCGATGATGAATTCCTTGCGTGGTGCCACATCCGAGCCCATCAGCAGGTCGAAGACTTCTTCCGCCCGCTGCGCACTGTCGATACCGACTTTCCGCAGGGTCCTGTGCCGGGGATCCATGGTGGTCTCCGCCAATTGCTGGGCGTCCATCTCGCCAAGGCCCTTGTAGCGCTGGATCGGTTCTTTATACCGTTTCCCTTCCTTGACCAGCTTCGCGAGGAGCACGTGAAGCTCGGCTTCGGAGTAGGTGTAGATCATCTCGTTGGCCTTCTGGCCCGGGTTGATGACTTCCACGCGGTGCAGCGGCGGGACTGCGGCGAACACCCGGCCGGCTTCGACCATGGGCCGCATGTACCGGAAGAACAGCGTCAGCAGCAGAGTACGGATGTGGGCACCGTCAACGTCGGCATCCGTCATGAGGATGACTTTGCCATAGCGCGCCGCATCAAGGTCGAAGCTTCGGCCGGAACCGGCGCCCACCACCTGGATCAGGGCAGCGCACTCAGCGTTGGACAACATGTCGCCCACCGACGCCTTTTGGACATTCAGGATCTTTCCACGAATCGGCAGCAGCGCCTGGAAATCCGAGGACCGCGCAAGCTTCGCTGTTCCGAGCGCGGAGTCACCCTCCACGATGAACAATTCCGACCGTGCCACATCATCCGTGCGGCAATCAGCCAGCTTGGTAGGCATTGACGAGGTCTCCAGCGCGTTCTTGCGGCGCTGGGTCTCCTTGTGGACGCGGGCCGAGATGCGCGATTTCATCTCGCTGACCATCTTCTCCAGCAGGAGGGCCGACTGGGCCTTGTCATTGCGGTTGGCCGAGTTCAGCCGTGCGGTGATCTCCTTTTCGACCACCTTGGCAACGATCGCCCGAACCGCTGACGTGCCAAGAATCTCCTTGGTCTGCCCTTCGAACTGCGGCTCAGCCAGGCGAACGGTCAGGACGGCCGTCAAGCCGGCAAGAATGTCGTCCTTTTCGATCTTGTCGTTGCCCGCTTTGAGCTTGCGGGCATTGGTTTCCACGGCCTTACGGAAGGTCTTCAGGAGAGCAGCTTCAAAGCCCGACTGGTGCGTGCCACCCTTGGGCGTTGCAATGATGTTGACGTAACTGCGCATGGTGGTTTCATAGCCGATCCCCCAACGCAGTGCGATATCGACTTCGCAGTCACGTTCCACTTCGGCGATCTTGCTGTGCCCGTTCTCATCCAGCACAGGAACGGTTTCCTTGAATTTTCCGGATCCGTGCAGCCGCCACACATCGGTAACGCCGGAGTCGGCTGCCAGGAATTCAACGAATTCACTGATACCGCCGTCGTGGTGGAACACTTCCTCGTGGACCCCGTGCTCACCGGGGGTGCCGGCGAGCTTTCGTTCGTCGCGGACCGTGATCCGCAAGCCGGGCACGAGGAAGGACGTCTGGCGGGCGCGGGCCACCAGATCGTCGTAGGAGAACTTCGCGTCGGGGGTGAAAATCTGGCGGTCCGCCCAGTAGCGCACACGGGTTCCCGTGACGCCCCGCTTGGCCTTGCCCACAACGTCCAGTACCGAATTCTCAACGAATGGTTCGAACGGCGAATCAGGTCCGGTCTTGGAGCCGGCATCGAGGAAGCGGCCAGGTTCACCCCGGCGGAAGGACATCTGATAGGTCTTGCTACCGCGGTCCACCTGGACATCGAGGCGGCTGGACAGTGCATTGACCACGGAAGCGCCCACGCCATGCAGGCCACCGGACGCCGTGTAGGAGCCGCCGCCGAATTTGCCGCCCGCGTGCAGCTTGGTAAAGACGACTTCGACGCCGGACAGGCCGGTTTTGGGCTCGACGTCCACTGGAATGCCACGGCCGTCATCATGGATTTCCACTGAGTTGTCCGCGTGCAGGATCACCTTGATGTCGTGCCCAAAGCCGGCCAGGGCTTCGTCCACGGCGTTGTCGATGATTTCCCACAGGCAGTGCATGAGGCCACGTGAGTCGGTGGAGCCGATGTACATGCCCGGGCGCTTGCGGACCGCTTCCAGGCCCTCCAGGACAGACAAATGCCGGGCGTTGTATTCAGAACTCGGTGCCACGTGGGGGTCTGCTCCTTCGGGGGTATAACTCAGGGTGCTTCCCAGCCGTATGTCGCTGGTATTTCGCTGGTAATTCAAGGCAAACACTGCCCATACTAGGCTAGCCGCCGCGGCCCTTAGGTACTGGTTGCCACTCCCGGCGTCCGATGATCCGCATCGTTACGTTACGCACATGTGATACGCGGACAGCGAAAGTGACCCATCCTTGCCATGGATCTGCGTCGAATGCTGGTTATATGGATGTACAGAACTACTAAGGAGGCCGACATGACAACAGCAGTTGCAGACCGCACACTGAACGCCGCTGACCGGTGCGATCGTTGCGGAGCCCAGGCGTATGTCCGCGTTGTACTCGAGTCCTCCGGTGGTGAGCTGCTCTTCTGCGGCCACCACGCACGTGCAGTTGAAGCCACGCTCCGGCCCATGACTTCCGACTGGCATGATGAGACCGAGCGCCTCAATGAGAAGGCACCCGTACCCGTCGACTAACGTACACGTCGACTGGACAATGCAACCGGCAAGAGTCCGGAACCACATCGAGCCAAAGGACCCCTCCCCACCGGGAGGGGTCCTTTTTGCTGTATCCGTCTGCTTCCACAGGGCGCTGCTTAATGCCGGTTCCGCCGTGGATTGATGTCCGGGCGGTCAACAAGAAAGCGGCCCAGCCGGATAACCGACTGGGCCGCTTTGGTGCTGACGCACTTGCTTGGAACGTTTAGTCCAGGTAGTCCCGCAGGACCTGCGAGCGGGACGGGTGCCGCAGCTTGGACATGGTCTTGGATTCGATCTGGCGGATGCGCTCACGCGTCACTCCGTAGACCTTGCCGATTTCGTCTAAAGTCTTCGGCTGGCCATCAGTGAGGCCGAAGCGCATGGCGACCACGCCTGCTTCACGCTCTGACAAGGTGTCCAAAACTGAGTGCAACTGCTCCTGCAGGAGCGTGAAGCTCACGGCGTCAGCCGGAACAACCGCTTCGGAGTCCTCGATCAGGTCACCGAACTCGGAGTCGCCGTCCTCGCCCAACGGGGTGTGGAGCGAAATGGGTTCGCGACCGTACTTCTGGACCTCGACGACCTTTTCGGGTGTCATGTCCAGTTCCAGTGCCAGCTCCTCGGGCGTGGGCTCGCGGCCCAGGTCCTGAAGCATCTGGCGCTGAACGCGGGCCAGCTTGTTGATGACTTCGACCATGTGCACCGGAATACGGATGGTGCGGGCCTGGTCAGCCATGGCACGGGTAATTGCCTGGCGGATCCACCACGTGGCGTAAGTGGAGAACTTGAAGCCCTTGGTGTAGTCGAACTTCTCCACGGCGCGGATAAGGCCCAGGTTGCCTTCCTGGATCAGGTCCAGGAACAGCATGCCTCGTCCGGTGTAACGCTTCGCGAGCGATACAACCAGGCGAAGGTTGGCCTCGAGCAGGTGGTTCTTTGCACGCTTGCCATCGTGGATGACGAACTCGAGCTCCCGCTTGAGCTTGGGATCCATGGATCCGTCATCCGCGTTGATCTTTTCCTCAGCGAAGAGCCCGGCCTCGATGCGGAGGGCCAGATCGACTTCCTGTTCGGCGTTCAGCAAGGCCACCTTGCCGATTTGCTTCAGGTAGTCCTTGACGGGGTCTGCGGTTGCACCAGCTGACATGACCTGCTGTACAGGTGCGTCGTCATCATCGGCATCCGAGTAGACAAAGCCTGAGCCGGATGGGGCAGCCTTGTCTTTGGCAGCAGTCGCGCCGTCCTCGGTGTCGTCGTCTCCGACTTCGACTTCCTCCGCTGCTGCGGGGTCGAAGTCTTCGTCCTCGGCGCTGGGCTCCTCGGCGTCGGTGGCGGAGGAGCTGTTCGCTGCTTCGGCAGCGGCCTTCGCACCGGGCTTGGGTCCACGCTTCTTCGGGGCAGGCTTGTCAGAGTCGCCCTCTGAAGCCTTGTTGGCAGCACGTGTCGCGGCGCGCTTTGCCGATGTGGCCGCCTTCTTTTCCTCAGCGGACAATTCGGCCTGGGCGGCGGGTTCCTTCTCGACGGAAGACGGGGTCACAGAAAACCTTTCTAGCGGCGGTCTGTGGAATCACCATACGGGCAACACCACTATGACCCTGTCAAGTCCGCGATCAACTTCAAATGCGATCACCGCCTGCAGAGTCTTTGATTACAACTACCGGCGACACTGGATTGTTCCCGTTTCCGGGCCCATCCAGGCATTCAAACGCGGACCCAACCGGGTCTCGGCATCCATTGTCTCACGGTTTTGCGAAACGTACGCCTGTTGAGTGCCAAGGAAACTAGGCAGGTGCATTGCCCGGCCCCTTCCATGCGGAGTCGGGGCGGCGCGCCCACCCACACAGAACGCCCTCCCCCAGAATCTCCATGAGCAGCTCGGCCAAGCGGTAGCCTGGCTGGGCGTCTCCGGCCCGGCTCAGGCAGGCGTGTGCGAGGGAGCCGTTGCCCCTGCACCAGAAAATCCACCCTTGCAGGGTCAGCGCAGCGGCTGCCACTTCTCCCAGCTCGCCCTCGATGGTCAGTAGGGCAAGGGCCTGTTGCAGCACGTCTAAGTCGCTCCAGCAGGGCACCTCCGGATGCATGCCCAACAGGACATCGCCGTAGGTGTAAATGTCGGCGGGCTCTTTGGATCCTGCAGTACGGGCGGCCCCCGACTGGTTTTCGGTGGTTGGCCCGACATCGGGCACTCCCAGTTCCCGAAAATCAAAAGGTGGGCTGTCCAGCCCATCCTCGACGAAGAGTCCGAATTCTTCAGCGCCGGACTTTGCAGCATCCGTGCCGGCTGCGGCCATCACCACCACCGCGTCCCGCCACGCCGTCACTTTCAGCGTGGTCCTAAGAAATCCGATGAGCGTCGCATCAGCGGCCGGGTCCAGGGGAGCATTCCGGAGGGCCCTGGCCATGACGTACCGCCACACAGCAAGGACAGCATCGAAGCAGGCCTCGCTGCGCCAGCTGCCAAGTATCTGTTGACCGAATTGCACCTCCGCTTCCGATACCCGGGATCCGTGCGGGCCGGACAAGGCGAGTCCCAGCCCTTCAAAGCCTTTTCGTGGGGACGGTCCGATGGCATTCCCCTGGTACACCAATTCCGCACTGAGCCGGCTTTCCTTGATCCGTTCAACGGCGAACCCGGGAAGCGGGCAACAGCCTTCATCGACGCAGTAGGCTCCCCGCCAGTATTCGGCACCCACCAGCCAAGCGTCACGCACTGAGAGATCGACGCAGTCGAGGCTGGCCCTGAGGGCATCGAGCAAGGGCGTCATCCGGCCAACCACTGAGCCGTCCTGCCAACCGCCATCGGTATACACGGCGAGGACCACGCCATTGGCAGCCTCATCGGCAATCAGATACTGGCGCACATGTTCAGCGAAACGGGCAATGGCTGCGTGGGAGGACAACACCGGCAGGTCTACCCGGAGGGTTGCGCCCAGGAGCTTTCCCTGCATCGTGATGGCCACGAGGCTGTCCTCGGGCCAATAGCCCAGCATGTGGGGTATGTAGCCAAGGATGTCTTCGGGCTGGTGGATATTAAGAGTTTTGTTGGTGGTCATGCCTCAAGCCTGCGCACCGGCGAAGACAAGGAACAGGCACAAACCCAGCTATGTGGAAAAGCCGTCAGGGTGCGGAGGCGGCTGCTGCGCGCCTTCTACTCCCCCGCCGCTCTAGTCCCCGCCGCCTTGGACCGTGCCTCGCGCCGGCGCTCCAGGCGCTCACGCCGCTGCCTTGCGAGCGCGGTTGCCAATGGAGGGACGTGGATGCCCTGGCTTGCCATTTGGCGCCGGACTTTCCGCCGGGTGACCAGAATCAGGACGGTTCCGATCGCGAGCAGCAGGAACTGGACACTGAGGGCAATCCGGAACGGTGCGAGGCCGTACAACTCTCCGCCGGAGAATCCGCTGGCGTTCAGGAGGTCGAGCACCAGGCCAATGAGGTAGATGGCAATGAGGGCGGCGATGAAGCCGCCAACGTTGACGATTCCTGTTGCCGTGCCGATCCGGTGTGAAGGATTGAACGTCCGGGCGAAGTCAAAGCCGATCATGGAGCCCGGGCCACCGATGGCAAGCACCACAACCAATAGAACCAGAAGCCAGAGTGGAGCCCGCTCAGGAAGAAGGAGCACGGCCGCCCACGCCATGGCCGTGGCGGTGGTGATCAAAAGGACCATTGCCGATCTGCGCATGGGGTGCCTGGAGACGAACCGTCCTAGTCCAGGTCCGGCAACGATGGCCGTTGCCACGAAGAGCGCCATCAGGGCGGACACCGTTCCGGCGTCCAGTCCCTGGGCTGAGAGCAGGAACGGGTATCCCCAGGTCATCGCAAAGAGGTTGCCGCTGAACTGTACGGTGAAGTGGCTCCACAGGCCCAGCCTGGTCCCGGGCTGTTTCCAGGCGCTGGACAGGGAAACGCCCGTGGCCCGCAGGCCTTGGGCCGAAGCCTTGGCGGGGTGGCCTGGAGGGGCGTCCCGCAACAGGCAAAGGACCAGGACAACTGCCAGCACCGACATCGCTGCCAGTGTCAGGAACGCTGGCGTCCATCCGGCAGAATGCAGCAACAACGCGAACGGGACCACACTGAACAGCTGGCCCAGCTGGCCGCACATGCCAGTCAACTGGGTCACCAGGGGAACCCTTGCCGGGGCGAACCACAGGGGAACAAGGCGGATTACCGAGATGAACGTCATGGCGTCGCCCGCCCCTACGAGAACGCGGCCCAGGACACCGCCGGGAATGCTCTCAGCGAAAGCAAGCTGGAGTTGTCCGGCGGCCATGAGGACAGCACCGCCGGCCACCATGACCCGCGACCCGAACCGGTCCACCAGTACGCCCACCGGAATCTGCAGCCCTGCATAGACCAACAACTGAAGGACGGTGAAGAAGGAGATGGCTGAGGCGCTGGCGTGGAACCGTTCAGTTGCCTCCAAACCTGCCACGCCGAAGGAAGTCCGCTGCGCTACAGCCACGAGGTAGGCGAAGATGCCTATGGTCCAAATAAGCCAGGCGCGGGGAGAAGTCACACCTCAATTATGCCGGTCAACGGATAAAGCTGATTTATTGAGGCGTGTCTTTACGTGCCAGGTACGCTTCCACAGCTGCTCCGATGTCCTCGGCGTTGGGCAGTTCGTCGTTCTCGTCGGCAAGCAGGGAGCGGCGGACGATTCCCTCGGATTTCTCGTCGTAGCGGGTCTCCAGGTTCGCCACCACCGCCTGCACTTCTTCGGAAGCTGCGATCTGCTCAGCGATCTGCCGGCCAACCTCCCGCCCCGCTTCGCGCAGGCGGTCAGTGGGGAGCATCAGGGACGTCGCCGCCCCGAGGTATTCCAAGCCCGCCACTGCCGCGGGAGGGTACTCGGCCTCGGACAAGTAGTGCGGCACGTGGATGACGTAACCGGCGACGCTGCGTTCGGCCTCGGTGAGCCGAAGCTCGAGGATGTGGCCAATGGCTGCCGGCACCTCCACGGTGGGCTTCCAGCTGGAGATTCCTTCGATGAGCTCGGGCCTGTTGCCGTGCACCGTCACACCCACTGGCCGCGTGTGCGGCACAGGCATGGGGATTGAGTGGATCCATGTGACGAGGTTGACGTCCAGTTTCTCCACGATTCCGACCACGGCGCGGGCAAACCGCTCCCATTGCAGATCAGGTTCAAAACCGGCCAGCAGGAGGAAAGGCTGTCCCAGCCCATCCGTCAGCTTGTACAGGCCGAGCTTGGGCGCCTGGTAATCCTGCAGATGGTCCTCCACAAAGCTGATGTGGGGTCGGCGCGAGCGGTAGTCGATGAGCTGGTCGGCGTCGAACATGGCCACGACCTCGGCATCGAGCTCGTCCAACAGTTCCGCATTGATTTGCCGGACTACATGACCGGCATCGGCAAACCCCGTGAAGCCCATGACCATGTCCAGGCCGCGCAATTCGGGGCTGTGGAAGGTCTCGATGTTGCTCGCGTAGAGCGCTTCAGGGTCCAGGAGGGTGCCGGATATCCGTTCAAACACGGCGTATTCCTTTCACGGGGCAAGTTCGGTTCTGTGGTTCGGGATGGTCTGTATGGTTACAACGCTGCACGCGGAGCTGGCATTCCTGCCCCCGATGTGCGGCAGCTCTCATTTAATTGCTGTCAGCGGTCGCTGAGAGACTACGATCGAAACGGGCCGCCGTCCTCCAGTGACGCCCGGCCTGAAGACCAAGGCCGCCGTCGCACGTGGACGTCGGGCGCGTACCGGGGCAGGCCGCCTAACATGCGGCCCCGCCATGCAATGCAGAGAGAAGTGAGGACACATCCTCGTGGTCAAGACTACTGACATCATCCTGGGCATCATTGCCAAGGACCTGAAAAAGTCCCCCAGCGACGCACTCGTGATCGGAGTTGCACAAGGCACGGATGGGCCGGTGCTGCTTCCCAATCCGCTCAGTGCCAAGTCTGCCGAGTCTGTGGCAGGCTCCCTGAAGCTCCTGGGGATCAGCGGCGCGGCCGACCAGGTGCACCGCCTTCCCGGACTGCCCGAAACGGGCGCCGGAATTCTGGTCTTGGCGGGCGTGGGCAAACTTGCCAACGGCGGCAACCTCAGCGAAGAGGCTTTGCGCCGGGCCGCAGGATCGGCAGTGCGCCAGCTTGCAGGGCTGCCGTCGGTGACACTGGCTTTCCCGACGCCGGCACTCACGGATGTGGCAGCGGTCGCCGAAGGTGCCGCTTTGGGCGCCTATTCCTACACTGAGCACCGCTCCTCCACCGATGGCCTGAAGGCGCCGGTGGCCAAGGCACTGATCTTCTCTGACGTGGATGCAAAGACGGCCCAGCCTGCGCTCGATCGGGCAGTTGTCCTGGCAAGGGCAGTCAACGCCACCCGCACCTTGGTGAACCAACCGCCCAGCCACCTCTACCCTGAGTCGTTTGCCGAGTCCGCCAAGGAACTCGCCAAGGGCCTTCCGGTCAAGGTAACCGTCTGGGATGAGAAGCGCCTGGAGAAGGAGGGCTTTGGCGGCATCCTCGGCGTCGGAAAGGGCTCCACTCGCCAGCCGCGCCTGGTCAAGGTGGAATACGCTCCCGCCAAGGCCACCCGGAAGATTGCCCTCGTCGGAAAGGGCATCACCTTTGACACCGGTGGCATCTCCATCAAGCCCGCCCTCGGCATGGGCGACATGAAGAGCGACATGGCGGGCGCCGCCGTCGTCCTCAATACTGTCCTGGCGCTGGCTTCGCTGGGCCTGCCCATCAAGGCAACCGCCTGGCTCTGCATCGCCGAGAACATGCCGTCCGGCGCCGCAGCGCGGCCCGCCGATGTCTTCACCATCCACGGCGGCAAGACCGTGGAAGTACTGAACACCGACGCCGAGGGTCGCCTGGTGATGGCCGACGGACTCGTCGCCGCCAGCCTGGAGAAGCCGGATGTGATCATTGACGTCGCCACCCTGACGGGTGCACAGCTGATCGCCCTGGGCCTGCGCACCGCTGGTGTGATGGGTTCGGATTCCGTCACGGCTGCACTCAAGTCCGCCGCCGACCGCGCAGGCGAACTGGTGTGGCCGATGCCGCTGCCGGAAGAACTCCGCCCAAGCCTGGACTCCCAGGTGGCAGACATCGCCAACATTGGTGAGCGCAACGGTGGCATGATGACCGCCGCGGTGTTCCTGCGCGAATTCGTGGGCAAGGACGATTCCGGCGAGCAGATCCCGTGGGCCCACGTGGACATTGCCGGCCCCTCCTTCAACAACGGCAGCCCCTACGGCTACACACCCAAGCAGGGCACCGGATGCACCGTCCGCACCCTGGTTGCCTACGCCGAGGACCTTTTGGCGGTTTCCGCCTAGCGGCACACTCCCCGCTTCCTCCGGGGTTGCGTGGTCCGGGCGATGACCCGGCAAGGGCCACGCAACCCCGGAATTATGCGGCGTGTAGCGCTGTGTCACAAGTGAACGTGAGTCTCGACACAAGCGCTCCACAAACACCCGCAGAGGGTGGAGCATGGGTAGGTGGTTCGCTAAGGTGAACTCGATAGTCACAAATGCAAGAGAACTTAGGTGCTGGCATAATCACGGCAGAACAAGTTCCAAAGACCAGATGGCACGCAGTCCCGTGTCATCATTCACGCGAGGGAGCGTTTTAGTGGCCGATCAGGCAACTGCGCAAGAATTCGACATCCTGGTACTCGGTGGCGGCAGCGGCGGCTACGCCACTGCCCTGCGGGCCGTGCAGCTTGGGTTCACCGTTGGCCTTGTGGAAAAGGCAAAGCTCGGCGGAACCTGCCTGCACAATGGTTGCATCCCCACCAAGGCCCTCCTGCACTCGGCCGAACTGGCTGACCATGCACGCGATTCCGCCAAGTACGGCGTGAACGTCACGCTCGACAGCATCGACATGTCGGCCGTGAACGCCTACAAGGACGGCATCATCGCCGGCAAGTTCAAGGGCCTCCAGGGACTCATCAAGTCCAAGGGCATCACCGTTATCGAGGGTGAAGGCAAGCTCCAGGGCAACAACACCGTCGTAGTGAACGGCACGGCTTACACGGGCAAGAACATTGTCCTGGCCACCGGTTCCTACTCTCGGTCGCTCCCGGGCCTTGAAATCGGCGGCAAGGTCATCACCTCCGACCAGGCCCTCACCATGGACTACATCCCCAAGAGCGCCATCGTCCTCGGCGGCGGCGTCATCGGCGTCGAATTCGCTTCCGTGTGGAAGTCCTTCGGCGTGGACGTCACCATCATCGAAGGCCTCCCCTCCTTGGTCCCCAACGAGGACGCCTCGATCGTGAAGAACCTCGAGCGTGCGTTCAAGAAGCGCGGCATCAAGTTCACCACTGGCATCTTCTTCCAGGGCGTCGAGCAGAACGACGACGGCGTCAAGGTCACCTTGGTTGATGGCCAGACCTTCGAAGCAGACCTCCTGCTCGTTGCAGTAGGCCGCGGTCCCGTGACCGCCAACCTGGGCTACGAAGAAGCCGGCATCACCATCGACCGTGGCTTCGTCATCACCAACGAGCGCCTCCACACCGGTGTCGGCAACATCTACGCCGTGGGCGACATCGTCCCGGGAGTCCAGCTCGCACACCGTGGCTACCAGCAGGGCATCTTCGTTGCCGAGGAGATCGCCGGCTTGAACCCGGCCATCGTCGAAGACATCAACATCCCCAAGGTCACGTACTGCGAACCTGAAATCGCCACGGTCGGTTACACCGAAAAGGCCGCCAAGGAGAAATTCGGCGACGACCAGGTGCAGACCCAGGAATACAACCTTGCCGGAAACGGCAAGAGCTCCATCCTCGGCACTGGCGGCATCGTCAAGCTTGTCCGCCAGAAGGATGGGCCCGTAGTTGGTATCCACATGATTGGTTCACGTATGGGTGAACAGATCGGTGAAGCCCAGCTGATCGTGAACTGGGAAGCCTACCCGGAGGACGTGGCCCAGCTGGTCCACGCCCACCCGACCCAGAACGAAGCTTTGGGCGAAGCCCACCTCGCCCTCGCGGGCAAGCCGCTCCACGGCTAAGTCTTTACCCAAGACAAACGGGTCGGGTGCATGCGGCGGAATCTGCCGGATGCACCCGGCCCGGACCAGCAGAATTCATCCGCACAAAGATCAATAAGGAGAACGGGGACGACATGTCTGAATCCGTTAACTTGCCCGCCCTCGGTGAGAGTGTCACCGAAGGAACCGTCACCCGCTGGCTCAAGCAGGTTGGTGACCGGGTGGAGATCGACGAGCCGCTGCTCGAGGTTTCAACCGACAAAGTAGACACCGAAATCCCTTCTCCGATCTCAGGCGTCATCGAAGAAATCCTCGTCGCTGAAGACGAGACGGCTGAAGTTGGCGCACCCTTGGTCCGCATCGGCGATGGCTCCGGCTCAGCTGCAGAGGCCGCACCTGCGGCACCGGCTGAGGAAGCACCTGCCGCTCCCGCGGAAGAGGCCGCACCGGCCGCCGCAGAAGCTCCCGCCGCAGAAGAAGCTCCGGCTGCGGAAGCACCCGCCGCTTCGTCCGGCGAAGGCCACGAAGTCACCCTCCCCGCCTTGGGCGAGAGCGTCACCGAAGGCACCGTCACCCGGTGGCTCAAGGCCGTCGGTGACACCGTTGAGGTCGACGAGCCCCTTCTTGAGGTATCCACCGACAAGGTCGACACGGAGATCCCCTCCCCCGTTGCCGGTACCCTCCAGGAGATCCGCGTCAACGAGGACGAGACTGCTGAAGTCGGTTCCGTCCTGGCAATCATCGGCTCGGGCGCAGCCGCCCCGGCCGCCGCTCCGGCTCCGGCCGCCCCTGCTGCCGCTCCGGCTCCGGCCGCTCCTGCAGAAGCACCGGCAGCACCTGCCCCCGCTGCAGCAGCCCCGGCTCCCGCAGCCGCCCCGGCTCCCGCAGCCGCCCCGGCTCCCGCAGCCGCTCCGGCCGCCGCACATGCTGCTCCTGCCGCCGAATCGGCTGGCTCCTCCGAATCCGGCTACGTCACTCCGTTGGTTCGCAAGCTTGCCAACCAGCACGGCGTTGACATTGCATCGGTCTCCGGCACCGGCGTTGGTGGACGTATCCGCAAGCAGGATGTGCTTGCCGCCGCGGAAGCCAAGCAGGCTGCCGCTGCACCGGCTGCCCCCGCTCCTGCCGCTGCGCCCGCAGCCAAGGCTGCTGCACCGGTCGTTGCGTCGTCGCTGCGCGGCACCACGGAGAAGGCTCCCCGCATCCGTCAGGTCATCGCCCGCCGCATGCGCGAGTCTCTTGAGGTCTCCACACAGCTGACCCAGGTGCACGAGGTCGACATGACCAAGATCGCCAAGCTCCGCCTCAAGGCCAAGAACTCGTTCCAGGCCCAGAACGGCGTCAAGCTGACGTTCCTGCCGTTCATCGCCAAGGCTGTGGCCGAGGCACTGAAGCAGCACCCCAAGCTGAACGCTGCTTACGACGAGTCCAAGCAGGAAATCACCTACCACAACGCCGAACACCTGGCGATCGCCGTCGACACTGACAAGGGCCTTCTGGTTCCCGTCATCTCCGACGCCGGCAACCTGAACCTCGCCGGCCTTGCCGGGAAGATCGCTGATGTTGCAGGCCGCACCCGCGACGGCAAGATCGGCCCGGATGAGCTGTCCGGCGGTACGTTCAGCATCACCAACATCGGTTCTGTCGGCGCCCTGTTCGACACCCCGATCATCAACCAGCCGCAGGTAGGTATCCTCGGCACCGGTGCCATCGTCAAGCGCGCTGTTGTGGTTGCTGACGAAAACGGTGACGACTCGATCGCCATCCGCTCCATGATGTACCTGTCGCTGACGTACGACCACCGCCTGGTGGACGGCGCCGACGCCGGCCGGTTCCTGCAGACCCTCAAGGCACGCCTTGAAGAGGGCGCGTTCGAAGCAGACCTCGGTCTCTAACTAGTTCCGTCTGCAGGTACTCCTGCAGATCCGGAAGGGGCAGCTTGCCGGGGAAACCCGGGGACCTGCCCCTTCCGCTTTTAACACCAGCGCGTGGCTTTGCTACAGGACGTAGAACCGACTGGATAAGCTAGGGCCATGAGTATTCTCTTCAACATTCTGGTGTTCTTGCACATCGTCGGCGCAGCCATGATCGTGGGCTACTGGATCGCCACCCTCAGGGAGCCAACCGTCCACCCGCGCCAGCGCGATGGTGCGTTCCTTCAGCTCCTGACCGGCATCGCCATGATGGGTGTGATCCCCTTCTTGCCGGACGCTGATCCCAACTACTTCAAGCTCGGCGTCAAGTTCGCCATTGCCGTGGCCGTGGCCGTGCTGGCGGTCATCGGCTCGCGCAAGGTCAAGAACGGTGAAGCTGTGTCTACCGGATTGGCTCACGGTGTGGGCGGGCTTGCCTTGGTGAACATAGCAATCGCCACTCTCTGGAACTAGCTCCCACGCCTGCATCCTGATGCAAGAGGCCGTCCCACCGTGCGCACAGCCCGGCGGGACGGCCTCCGCCGTTAAGCACGCTGCTACTCCTGGGCGATACAGAACTCGTTTCCCTCAGGATCATGCATGACGTCCCAGTGGAAATCCGCTACGTCGTGCCCCTCAATGAAAGTAGCGCCCAGGGACTCCGCCCTTCGCCGCAAGGCAGCGGCATCGGCGTCGTGAAGGTCCAGGTGAAGCCGACGCCGTCCTTCGGTAGGTTCGTTGACCTGCTGGAACGCCAGTTGGGGAAGACCCGGTTCGGCTGGACGCAGCCAGATAAAACCTTCGTGCTCCGCTGAAACGGGCATGTCCAGCAGTTCAGACCAGAAAGCGGAGAGTCGGGCCGCATCCACGGCATTGACCATGATCGACGCGATTCTTGGGCCTCGGCGTTGCACGCCGGTTACGTGTTCTTTTGTATCCATGGCGCCAGTTTAGGGGGTCACAATCCACCGACAGCGGAATGACCGTGCAGTCCTTGGACCGAATCCCTAGGATTGAAAGCGGTGGCACGCGGCGGAGGCCGGGTGCCGGAATACAACGACCCAAGGAGTGGACATGGCAGCAACACGCACCGCACACACGGTATGGAACGGCAACCTCATTGAGGGCGCTGGAAACACCACACTGGACAGCTCCGGCCTGGGTACGTTCGATGTCACCTGGAAGGCCCGCACGGAGCAGTCCGGCGGCAAGACCAGCCCGGAAGAACTGATCGCTGCAGCCCACTCCGCGTGCTTCTCCATGGCCTTCAGCCACGCCTTGGCCGGTGAAGGATTCACCGCCGAGGAAGTCAACACCAAGGCCGATGTGACCTTCGTTCCGGGCACCGGCATCACCGGCAGCCACCTGACGATGACCGCCAAGGTTCCGGGTCTTTCCCAAGAGGATTTCCGCCGTATCTCCGAGGACGCGAAGACCGGTTGCCCCGTTTCGGGCGCGCTGGCCAGCATCGAAATCACCTTGGACGCAACACTCGCCGAGTAGCCGCAGCAAGCGCGCATTGCAGAGGGGCCAGAACCCCCGCGCTTGATGCAAAAGAACCCCGTCACCAGCTGGTTACGGGGTTCTTTGTGCTTACCGGGCTCTCTACTTCCGGGCCTGTGGCCGTGAAGGCAACGGCTCCGGCCGCAGCTTCCGGTAGCCTTCGCGCAGCGGGGGCCGGTCGGTAGGCAGCTCCTGGATCATTTCCTTGAGTGCACCGATACCGTACTCGAGCTGGGGATCCGTGCCGGCTGCGTACGCGTGCGGCGGGAAAAGTACTTCGATGTCAGGCTCAACGCCCCGGTTCTCAACGTCCCAGCCGATTCCGCCGCTGAACCAGGTGGCGTAGCGGGGCTGCGTGACGCCCGTACCGTCGGCCAGCGAGAAGCGGTTGTCGATTCCCACCACGCCACCCCAGGTCCGGGTCCCGATGACAGGCCCGATGCCCCTGAGTTTTGAGACCTGCGTGATGATGTCGCCATCGGAACCGGCAAATTCGTCGGTCAGGATGATGACAGGTCCTCGGGGTGCGTGGTCCGGGTAGGTCCGGGGCTTTTCGCCGCGCGGCATGCTCCAGCCGGTCACCTTGCGTCCAATCAGCTCGGCGACCAGTTGCGAGGTGTGTCCACCGCGGTTGCGGCGAACGTCCACTATCAGTCCGTCGAGTGCCGTTTCGGTATCCAGGTCACGGTGGAGCTGGGCCCAGCCGTTGGCCATCATGTCGGGGACGTGGAGGTAACCGAACTTGCCATTGGAAGCTTCACGGACGGTCCTGCGGTTCGCACGCACCCAGTCCTGGTAGCGGAGCCGTTCCTCATCACGGATGGGAACCACTGCCACACGTCGCTGCGCGCCAGCGGAACCGCCGTGTCCGTCACCGTTCAGAAGCGTCAGCTCCACAGTCCGTCCTGCTGCGCCCACCAGCTGCATCGCCGGCGTCAAGGCTGCCGAAAGCCCGACGCCGTCAACAGCCAGGAGCACGTCGCCCACCTTCGCGTCCACACCGGGTCGCGTTAAGGGCGAGGTAGCCAACGGATCCGATGATTCCCCTGCGAGGATCCGGGTGATTTCCCAACCCTTGCTACTGAGCTGCAGCTCGGCACCCAGCCGCCCCTGGCCATTCCGCCCCGGTTCGTTGACGGCTGCCGGACGCACGTAGGCGTGCGAGGTTCCCAACTCGCCGTGGAGCTCCCACAGCAGGTCAACGAGGTCGTCATGGGAGCCGAGGCGGTCCACGATCGGCCGGTACCTCTTGTAGACGGAGTCCCAGTCCTGGCCTGCCATGTCCGCGGTCCAGAAGAAGTCGCGCTGCAACCTCCAGGCTTCATCGAATGCCTGTCCCCAGGCCGCGACCGGGTCGAGGGTCACGCGGATCCTGTTGAGCTCCACTTTCACGTGTTCTGCCGAATCCTCCTCCACCTTGCTATCGGCGGGCACCGAGGTGACGCTCTTGTCCAGGATGTAAACCACCCGACGCAGATCACCGGATAGCCGGTAGCTGTCCACTGCAGGAACGATGGTGGTGGACTTGCGCTTGGCGAGGTCATAACGCACCAAGGATGGCGCAGACTTCTTATCCTGGGGCGTGCCTTTGCCCTCGCCGGTAACGCCTGAAAGTTCAGTGTCCAACCACAGCAGTGCGCCCTCGCCGACGGCGAGGTGGGAATAGTTACCCTGCGGAACCGGAACGGTGATGACCCTGTGGGCCAGTCCTTCGGCATCCACGCGCACGTCCGGGATGTCGCCGTCGTCGGACTTTCCGGCATCCAGCGGCGCATCCTCAAGCGTATCTACCGAGGGTCCGAACGGCGACGGCGTATCCGCCGCCAGCGCCACCATGTACGGCTTGATGGGGCTGGGGAAGGAGAGGTCGAAGGAGTGACCGTCGTAGACGGGGTCGAAACTCCGGTTGGACAGGAATGCCAGGAATTTGCCGTCCGGGGTGAACCTCGGCCATTCGTCGCAGAAGCGGCCGTCAGTGACATCAATGATGCCCGGGCTGGGCTCGCCTGGGCGGGCAATCCTCAACTTGCTGCGTGAGCCAAAGGACGTGACCGGTTCGGACCAGGCGAGCCACTGCGAGTCGCCCGACCACGCGAACTGCTCGATGCTGCCATCGCCCACACTGACGAGCTTGACCAGCTTCCCGGTCGACGTATCAGCGACGAAAACATCACCAAAGGAGGTCCCGACGGCGATCCAGCGGCCATCAGGGCTCGGCTCCAAAGCGCTGGTTCGAGTGGGCTGCGGAAAGTCGATGCGTAGCTGGGCGGCGTCCTCAGGCGAAGGAACTGCATCAGAGGTAGAGACGCCGGCGGCCGTGTCGGGCGAGGGCGCAGCGTTGGCAGGAGTGTCGGCGTTGGCGACGGAAAGCGTTACCGGTGCGGCTGCCTCCCCGGCCGCTTTCGGTTGTCCCAAAACGTTTGAGGCGGAAACCGGCTTCGGCAGGGAATCGTCTTCCTTCGCCGGCGCCGGCGCCTCAGCATCCTTGGATACCTCCACCGAGGCAGTCAGCCGTGCCGCAATGCGCTTGATGTAAAGCACTTCGACTCCCCCGTGGTCCGCCACGTAGGCGATCCTGCCGTCGGTGAGCGGACGGGGCAGGCGTGCGCGGACACCGGGCGTGGCCTCCACCACCCGCGAGGGGCCGTCCTTGTGCCGAAGCCAGTGAATGGTGCCGTGCGCTTCCACGGCGCTGGCCGTGCCTCCGGCATTCGGGAAGACATCGCCGAGGTGCGCGGAAGCCTTGAGGGGTGCGGGACGGCGCGCCGGTGAAGCTGAGCCGAGCGAGATCTCCAGCTTGGCCGGCTGCGCCTCAGCATCGAGGGAAGGAAGGACCCACAGCTCGCCGGCAGACTCGAAGACGACCCGCTGGCCGTCCGTGCTGGCGTGCCGGACATAGAAGTCTTCGTGATCCGTGTGCCGCAGCAACCCGGAGCCATCGGGAAGGACTGAATAGAGATTGCCGTAACCTTCGTGGTCCGACAGGAAAGCGATCCTGCCCTTGACCCACAGGGGGTCGGTGACGTTTCCATCAATCTCCGGAATCAGCCGTTCAAACTCACCGTTGCCGTCTGCGTCAATCCACAGCTTGCCGGCAGTGCCGCCACGGTAACGCTTCCACCAGGCGGGTTCGCGGGAAAGAACGCTCGCCAGAACCACCGGCTTCTCGTCGCCGATCTCCGGCCCGAAAGCAACAGCCTCTACCGGACCAAAAGGAAGTTCGACGGCGGCGCCGCCGTCGAGCGGGAGGCTGTAGGCGTGCGTGTGGCGGCTTTCCGCCTGCTGGAAGGCACTGGTAACCACTACGTGGCCCGCCGGAGTGAATCCCTTGACTTTCGTGGTGCTGTGCCCGAAGTAGCTCAGCTGCCGGTACCCTCCGCCGTCGACGTTGGCCGTGACGACTTCCGGGGACGTTCCCACCACGACCGTCCACACCAACCGTTTTCCATCCGGGGTGAACCGCGGGTTCCTTGCTTGAAGCTGCTGGGAGGAGACCCGCCAGGCGCGGCCCCCTTGGAGCGGTGCGACCCAGACGTCGTCTTCGGCCACGAAAGTGACCAGATCGCCGTGCACATGCGGGAAACGGAGGTAGCTGGAGGAGGTCATTGTTCGATCATAGTCAAGAGGCACCTGCCCTCGGCGGCAACGACAGGCGTTTCCGCCAGACGTTGGCCTTATGGTGAGATGGGTCATGCGCATCGTGATGTCCGGAGCTTCAGGAATGATTGGAACCGCCCTGGCCGGGCAATTGGCCGCACAGGGCGATGAGGTTGTCCGGCTTGTGCGCCGGCCCGCCGACACGCCCGGTGAATTCACCTGGGACCCCGCCAAGGGCGAGCTGGACGAAGCAGTCCTGGATGGCGTGGATGCTGTGGTCAACCTCTCCGGCGCCGGCATCGGGGACCGGCCATGGACGAAGAAACGGATCGAAGTCCTCCGCGATTCCAGACTGCAAACCACGCACACGCTCACAGCGGCCATGGGGCGCCTTGCCAAGCCGCCCGCTGCCTTCATCAGCCAATCCGCCTCCGGTTATTACGGAGCGGACAGTACAGGCGTCCTCCGCGAGGATTCGCCAGCCGGCGGCGGCGTGCTGGGCCCTCTCTGCGTCGAGTGGGAAGGCGCTGCCAGGACGGCACCGGCGGGCGTCCGGGTAGTGACTCCCCGAACGGGTGTTGTGTTGAGTTCCGCGGGCGGAGCGTTGGGGCCCCTGCTCCCCCTGTTGAAGCTTGGGCTCGGGGGTCCTTTCGGGAACGGACGCCAGTACTGGCCATGGATCACCCTGCAGGACGAGGCAGCTGCCCTCGCTTTCCTCCTGAGGTCCGGACTCGAAGGTCCGGTCAACGTTTGCGCCCCGGAAAGTGCTGACGTCAACACGATCGTGAAGGCGCTGGCGAAGGCGTATCACCGGCCGGCGTTTTGCCGGGTGCCCCGCCCTGCCCTGCGTCTTGTCCTGGGGAAGCTGGCGGATGAACTCGTGCTGGCCAACCAACGTATGGAGCCCTCCCGCCTGGCCGAAGCAGGCTTCCACTGGCAACACCCGTCCCTGGCCGAAGCCATGGAGTGGCTGCGTAGGGACACTGACCACTAAGCGCAGCAGGGTTCCCGGACGGCCGGCTGTGATGCGGTCATTTGCCCGGCCCGGCTACTTCCGTAAGCCACCAGCGTCCATCCGCACGGATCAAGGTCAGGCGAAGGGCTTGGGATGCGCCGGCTGTTTGCGTCCGGACCACCGCGCCCGACGCATCACGTTCCTCATAAGCCGAGATCGTGGCCGTGACGTCTACCTGTACGCGGTCCACTTCCGGTGATGCGCCAACCGATGCTCCCGACAGTGCAGTAGTGAACCCCCCGAACGTCGTGCCGGACAGCCGCAGCTGTTCGCGAAGCCCGTGATCCGACTCCGCAGCCGGGGAACCCTGGGCATTGACCAGGTCCAGCAGTTGGAGCCGCCCTTCCCTCAGCGCGAAGTCACGAACAGCTGAGAGGGCACCCACAGCGACCTCTGGATCATCGGCTGTGAGGGCTCCGGCGAGCCCTTCCGGAAGATCATCCGCCTTTGCAGGCTCCATGGATGGACCGGGACCGGCAGACGGGCTGGCCGTTGGCTCAGCCTGGAAATTCCTTGGCTCGAGACCACCCCCTTGCCACAGGTTCCAAGCCATGACGCCGATCAGCGTGCCGCCCACCCCCACCAGAGCCACGCGGACAGCCAGGACGCTCCTGGAGGTACCGGGCCGTCGGGCTCCTGATTGTCCCTCCACCCGGGGCAACGGCAGGAGCCTGCGCATCCAGGAGTGCCCACGGCTTGCCCGGCGTGCCTGACGACCGTGCACTTCGCGCCGGGTGAGCAACTCAGGAATCACGGAATGATGCACCGCTCCGGACAGGTCAAGGGTCTCCGGGGCAGCACTCCTGAAGATAGCCGTGCCGAACTCCTTTGCCGTCGGCCGCATCTGCGGGTCCGGCGCCAACCCGGCCTCAAGGGCTGCGGCCAGGCCTTTCGGCACGTCAGGAACCAGCATTGACAATGGTGGCCTCACCTGGGGCGGCCCGGGTACGACGCCGGTCAGGCAGTACCAGCCGACTGCTGCCAAGGAGTACACGTCCCGTTGCGGCCGCAGCCCATGGTCTGAGGTCCCATGCGTGGATACCGGGCTGAACGGATCCTTGAATCCCGTGGTTCCGGCATCAAGGTTCTGATGCGTATCCCCCACGCTCACTGCAAGGCCCAGATCCGCCAGGACCGGCATGCCCACCGCTGTGAACAGGACGTTTCCCGGCGAAACGTCACCGTGCACGATGCCGTTGAGGTGCAAATAGTCCAACGCCTGTGCAATGGGCGTCAGCACCGTCACTGTTTCGCCAACGCTCAACCGTTTCCTCCCCGGCACCAGGTTCGCCAGCGATCCCCCTGCGGCGTAATCCATAACGATCCCGGCCGTCCCGCCGGAACCATCATCCGCTGGGAGGACCTCGTGGATGCGCACGAGATGTTGGTGCACCAGGTGCGACAGCAGCGTGACCTCGCGGGCGGCGCTCCCCAAGGCTTCAGCCTGCACTTCTCCACGCGGACATTTGACCGCCAACAGGGCCCGGTCGCTGAGCCGGTTGACGAGCCAGACGTCGGAGCTGCTGCCCTGACCCAGGAGTCGGGAAATTTCGTAGCCCGGAAGCAGGGGTGCCACGGCATTGGCGGTTTCCAGAGTTTCCATGGATCAGGTCTACCGGACCTTGCGATTCTCTGCAGAAGTTATCCACAGCCACGGCACTTTTGCCGTTGTCGCACCTGTCACGACAGCACGTGATGCGACTGAGAGCTTCACCACAAAACCATGGGCAATCCCCTGCTGGGTCTAAGCTTGAACGCATGACTCTTGAGTTTTCACAACTGGGTCTTGCCCCGGATTTCGTTGACTACGTACAGGGCTGGGACCTGCAGCGCGAGATCCACAACAAAGTTGTTGCGGGTGAGCAGAACAGCACCGTCCTGCTTCTGGAGCACGCCGCCGTTTACACTGCCGGCAAGCTCACGGAAGATCACGAGCGGCCCTTCGATGGAACCCCCGTTGTTCCCGTGGACCGTGGCGGCAAACTGACGTGGCACGGTCCCGGTCAGCTGATCGCTTACCCGATCCTTAAACTGAAAAACCGAGCCGGCATCCGCGACTACGTCGAGCGCCTCGAGGCCATCATGATCGCCGTCATGGTCGACTACGGAATCAAAGCCGTCACCGTCAAGGGCCGCGCTGGAGTATGGATCCTTGCCGACGACAAGGGACCGGACCGGAAGATAGCCGCAATCGGCATCCGCGTCCTGGAGGGTGTCACCATGCACGGCGTCGCCATCAACTGCAGCAATGACCTGGCACCCTACGACCAAATCATTGCCTGTGGAATCACTGACGCCAGCGTCACCACCATGACGCTGGAAACCGGTCGGACCATCAATCCCGCCGATATCGTTGACCGCTTCGTGGAAGAATTCCGCAAGCATGAAGAAGCACTCGTTTCCACCCCCGAAGGAGCACTCCAGTGACCTTGGCACCTGAAGGCCGTAAGTTGCTGCGCGTTGAGCAGCGTAATTCTGCGGTACCGGTTGAACGTAAGCCTGAGTGGATCAAGGCCAAGGTCCAGATGGGGCCTGAGTTTGTCCAGCTCAAGAACCTGGTGAAGAAGGAAGGCCTGCACACGGTCTGTGAAGAGGCCGGCTGCCCGAACATTTTCGAGTGCTGGGAAGATAAGGAAGCGACGTTCCTGATCGGCGGTTCCGAGTGCACCCGGCGTTGTGATTTCTGCCAGATCGATACCGGCAAGCCCTCTCCGGTGGACATGTTCGAACCCACCAAGGTGGCCCGGAGTGTCCAGGCGATGCAGTTGCGCTACGCCACCGTGACCGGGGTGGCCCGTGATGACCTGGCCGATGAGGGTGTCTGGTTGTACGCCGAAACAGTCCGGAAGATCCATGAACTGAACCCGGGCACCGGGGTGGAGTTGCTGATCCCGGACTTCTCCGGCAAGCCCGAACACATCGCGGCGATCTGTGATTCCAAGCCTGAGGTGTTCGCCCACAACGTCGAGACCGTGCCGAGGATTTTCAAGCGGATCCGTCCGGCGTTCCGGTACGAGAGGTCCCTGGATGTCATCACCCAGGGCCGGGATCTGGGCATGGTGACCAAGTCGAACCTGATCCTGGGCATGGGCGAGACCCGGGACGAAATCTCCGAAGCCCTGCGCGACCTGCACCAGGCCGGTTGCGACCTGATCACCATCACCCAGTACCTTCGCCCGTCCGAACGGCACTTGCCGGTGGACCGGTGGGTCAAGCCGCAGGAATTCGTGGACCTCCAGCACGAAGCCGAAGAGATCGGCTTCCTCGGTGTCATGTCCGGGCCGTTGGTGCGGTCCTCGTACCGGGCCGGCCGCTTGTGGGCCACCGCGATGCGGAAGAAGGGCTGGGAAATCCCCGAAGCCCTGGCACACATCGAGTCCTCCGGCACCACCCGCCAGGAAGCCTCCACCATCCTCGCCGCCCACGGCTAGCCCCAAAACGGCACAGAAGTAACAGCAAGCAGTTCTGAAGGACCGGATGCCCCACGTAACGGCGTCCGGTCCTTCGACGTACATCACGTAGAATTAAGGCACTATGGCGAACTCCTCTGATTCCAGCAATTCGACCCCCTCGGCCGACGCACCCAAGCGTGGGCTGTTCCAGCGCAAGCCCAAGGAAGCCAAGGCCAAGAAGCCGAGCCAGCTGAAGCAGATCGCTGAAGTCTTCAAGATGACCCGGCGAAATGATCCCCAGGTTGTCTGGATCATGCTGCTGGCATTCCTCGCTGTGGTTGCCGTTGCCTTCCTTATCGGCTTCCTGTTGGAGAACTGGGTCACCGGCCTGATCATCGGTATCCCTTTGGGCCTTCTCGCAGCCGTCTTCATCCTTTCCCGCCGCGCGGAGAAAGCCGCCTTCGCGCAAATCGAGAACCAGCCCGGCGCCTCCGGTGCTGCATTGGGCACGCTTCGGCGCGGGTGGGTCACCCAGGATCAGCCGGTTGCTGTCAACCCCCGCACCCAGGATGCCGTCTTCATGGCGATCGGACGTCCCGGCGTCGTTCTCGTCAGCGAAGGGCCCAGCCACCGCGTGAAGACGCTGGTGGATGCGGAGCGCAAGCGCCTTACGCGCATCCTCCCCAACGTCACCATCCACGTCCTGGAGTCAGGCCGCGGCGAGGGCCAGGTCCCCCTCAACAAACTTGCTAAGACCATGGGCAAGATGAAGAACGAACTGACCAAGGTTGAGGTCAACGCAGTTTCCAAGCGCATCAACTCCCTTGGCAACCGTCTCCCGATCCCCAAGGGCATCGACCCCTACAAAGCTCGTCCCGACCGCAAAGCCGCACGCGGCCGCTGATATTCCTGAACCAGGCACAAAACCGCCCCCGCCTCTGGGTAACAGAGGCGGGGGCGGTTTGTTTTTGTCGTTGGTCCGGGGACAACCGCGGTCTTCACCGCCCGGCCCCGCGGAATCACATGCGGACAAGGATGGTGTTCATGGCTTTGTCGTGAAGACCGCGTTGGTCGGGATCGAAAACAACGGCCGGTATGACCAGGCACAGCAGGAGGGTTCGCACTACGGCGGCCAGCGGGCCTGCAGGACCGCCGCCCAAGCGGACCACATGAATACCGGCAATCCTGTGTCCCACGCTGTATCCCAACGTGCCGATCAGCAGGATCTGTTCCACGGCAAAAATGGCCAGCGTTGCCCACTGATTTCCGCCGAAGGCAAAGTTGCTGATGACCAAGGCGATGGTCCAGTCGATCACGATGCCGAGGATCCGGCGCCCGGCACGCGCCATGGAGCCAGGACCGGACTCGGGCAGGCCGAGCCTTTCACCAGGATATTTGGAGATGCCGGAAGTGTCCGGACCGCTCAACCAGGAGCCAATGTCTTTTCGATCTACCACCCTCCAAGCCTACCGCTGGAGGATGGTTGGGCATGCCGGGCGGAGGCCCCGGGACAGAGTCCGAACCGGCCGGGTGTTCGACCAGCGGACCCACGTGGACCTGGCACCGGAAAGCAGACTACCGTTTACACAACAGATGATTCTGTAACCTGCCGGAAACAATACTGACACCCCCGGGAAATCCCACCTCCCTATGGTGGTATGAGTTGCCAGCCACCATGGCAAGGGGACCTTTTTGTGTTTCCTGCGTCCTGGTCTGGGCTGCACCACGCGGCCTTCCGGGCCTGTTACTTGATATGCATAAGGAGCATAGATGTTCAAGACTGCGGACGAAGTCCTCAAGTTCATCAAAGACGAAGACGTCAAATTCGTCGATATCCGCTTCACCGACCTTCCTGGTGTCCAGCAGCACTTCAATGTGCCTGCCAAGAGCGTTGACCTGGACTTCTTCGTCCACGGCCAGCTCTTCGACGGATCCTCCATCCGCGGCTTCCAGGGCATTGCCGAGTCGGACATGCAGCTCATCCCGGATGTGACCTCGGCCTTCATCGACACTTTCCGCATCGAGAAGACCCTTGCCCTGAACTTCTCCATCGTGAACCCCCGCACGGGCGACCCTTACCACCGCGACCCCCGTGGCGTGGCCGAGAAGGCAGAGGCCTACCTGGCTTCCACCGGCATCGCTGACACCGCATTCTTCGCGCCGGAAGCCGAGTTCTTCGTCTTCGACAACATCCAGTACGAGTCTTCCCCGCAGGGCAGCTTCTACAAGATCGACTCTGAAGAAGCACACTGGAACACGGGCCGCAAGGAAGAAGGCGGCAACCTCGGTTACAAGACCCCCGTCAAGGGCGGTTACTTCCCGGTGTCCCCCACCGACAAGCAGGCTGACCTCCGCGACGCCATGTGCGTTGAGCTGGACAAGGCCGGCCTCGAGGTCGAGCGTTCCCACCACGAAGTTGGTTCTGCCGGCCAGGCGGAGATCAACTACAAGTTCACCACCCTGACCGCAGCTGCTGATGACCTGCAGAAGTTCAAGTACGTCATCAAGAACACCGCTGACGCCTGGGGCAAGTCCGTGACGTTCATGCCGAAGCCCGTCTTCGGCGACAACGGCTCCGGCATGCACTGCCACCAGTCGCTGTGGAGCAACGGCGATCCCCTGTTTTACGACGAGAAGGGCTACGCCGGACTCTCCGACACCGCCCGTTGGTACATCGGCGGCCTGCTCAAGCACTCCTCGGCAGTTCTGGCGTTCACCAACCCGACCGTCAACTCCTACCGCCGCCTGGTCAAGGGCTTCGAGGCTCCCGTGAACATGGTTTACTCGCAGGGCAACCGCTCTGCCGGTATCCGCATCCCGATCACGGGCACCAACCCGAAGGCCAAGCGCATCGAGTTCCGCGCTCCGGACCCCTCGTCCAACCCGTACCTGGCGTTCGCCGCACAGCTGATGGCCGGAATCGACGGCATCCGCAACCGCATCGAACCCCCGGCTCCCATCGACAAGGACCTCTACGAGCTCCCGGCCGAAGAAGCCAAGGACATCCCCAAGGCTCCGGGTTCCTTGGAAGAAGCCCTGGAGGCCCTGCGCGAGGACAACGAGTTCCTGCAGGCCGGCGGCGTCTTCACCCAGGACCTCATCGATACTTGGATTGACTACAAGTACGAAAACGAGATCCGCCCGCTGTCGCTCCGCCCGAACCCCTACGAGTTCGAGCTCTACTACGGCGTCTAAGCCCCTGGGCACATACTGAGAAGGCCAGCCCCATCCGCGAGGATGGGGCTGGCCTTTTTCAATGCGCAGGGATTACTGCCCAGGCTTCCCCTGTTCACGGTCCCTGATGTTCCGGGTGATCTCATCCAACTTCTCCTTCACGAAGCTTGCTGCCTCGGAAAGACCCTTTTCTGCGCTTCCCAAGGGATCGAGCTGGAGATAGACCTTGTGGTCGATCGACAGGTCGTATTCTTCCTTCAGATGCGTTCCGCCGCCGACTCCGTCGAGAGACAGATAGACGAGGGCCTCAGTCCGGGCGATGCCTGCGATGGTGCCGAAGACAACTGTGAAGTCATTTGGCTGAAAGCTAACCGATTGACCCACGTGGCGCCGGTCGAGTTCTCCGGCAGGAATTGCCCTTTCAGTGGGGCTTCCGTTGTATTCCATGGACGTTCCCTCCGATTCGAGATCAGTGACACGCCAAGTCTATAAGGTTGCTTAGTTTTATGTGCAACGCGTGACTCCGGCCAGCCAACGGCGATGCATACCGCGTCACAGGAAGGACTTGAACATCGTCCTCTGCGGTCCGGAATTGCCGCCCGAATAGCGCCCGGCGTCCACAAAGCCGGCCTTCTTGTAGGCGGCCAACCCTGCAGGGTTGCGCTCATTGACAGAAAGCACGACGCCGGACTGGCCGCCTCCCAGCCTCGCTGTCAGCTTGCGGGCTTCGGCCACGGCAGCGCGGGCAGCCCGGGTACCCAGACCACGCCCTTGGCTCCCGGCGTCGATAAGGAAACCCCTGAGCAGCCATACCGAATCGTCATCTCCCCAGCCCGCCAGCGACGCCGCACCGGTCTGCAGTGTCAGCACCCCTACACCCACACCACCCGACTCAATGACAAAGGGCAGCCTGGACTCTTCCTCCAGAGCTATCAGCATCATGCGCAACGGATCCCCCACAAACTCCCGCTGCCCGTCCCCAACGGACAGTTCAGCCACGGCGCCAAGCTGGATGGCACGGGCGTCGGCGTCGAGCATCTTCAGCGGAATCAACCACACATCGCCAACAGGATCTTGATCGCTTCCGATTGAAAAAGCTTTTTCTGAGTCATGTTCACGCATTAAGTGCTCTCCTCCCCTTAGGGTTGTCTCAACAGTTTCCTACGGCAAAGGAACCCTTCGATGAGCCAGCCCAACGTCATCCTGATCTGCGTTGACGAATGGAGGGGCGACTGCCTGTCCTCGGACGGTCACCCTTATGTGGAGACACCCCACCTCGACGAACTCGCCAGGAACGGCGTCCGATTCTCCAAAGGCTATTCTGCTACGCCGTCGTGTGTGCCGGCCCGCGCAGCACTGTTCACCGGACAGTCCCAGGAGAGGCACGGCCGGGTTGGCTACAACGATGGCGTTCCTTTCCATGCTGTCCACCCGGTGACGGTACAGGAGGAGTTCAGAAAGGGCGGGTACCACACGCAGGCCATAGGAAAGATGCACGTGTGGCCCGAACGCTCCAGGCTCGGTTTCGACGACGTCATCCTCCACGATGGCTACCTCCACCACGCCCGCCGGGAGCACCAACAGCATTTCGCGATGTTTGATGACTACGTGCCATGGCTCCGCAGGCAACCCGGCATGGGCCCCGACGCCGAGTACTTCGACCACGGCGTCAACTGCAATTCCATCGTCGCCCGCCCGTGGGACAAGGCTGAAAGTCTGCACCCGTCGTACTGGGTCGGCACGCAAGCCATTGAATGGATGCACCGCCGGGACCCCGTGAAGCCCTTTTTCCTGTATCTGTCCTTCCACCGCCCCCATCCGCCGTACGATCCGCCGTCATGGGCTTTCGAACAGTACCTCGGCATTCCCGCCTACGAAGCCGTGGAGGGCAACTGGGAACACCACTGGGACGCCCACCGGCAGGACAGCGATTACCAAGCCAGCTACGGCACCATTCCCGACCACGTTGTACATAGAGCCAGAGCGGGGTACTACGGCCTGATGGCCCAGATTGATCTGCAGATCAACCGGATCAAAGAGTCGCTGGCGGACTTCGGTCTCGACCGGAATACCGTGATCGCTTTTACCAGTGACCACGGGGAGATGATGGGCGATCACCACATGTTCCGCAAGGCCGTGCCCTATGAGGGGTCGGCCCGGGTCCCATTCATCATCGCCAATGCTCCCACCGCGGAGCATGCCGTCCGTGGAGCCGTAGTGGACCACGTAGTGGAACTCAGGGACATCATGCCCACTCTGCTGGAACTCGCCGGACTCCCGATCCCCGATTCCGTGGACGGCAAGTCCCTGGCATCAATCATCCGTGGTGAAAACACTGATGCCGTTCGGGAGGTACTGCACGGCGAACACGTGTATTGGGGGCAAAACCTGCACTGGCTGACGGACGGCCGTTACAAGTACATATGGGGCTCGGGCGAAGGCACTGAGGAACTGTTCGACCTCGACGCCGATCCGCAGGAACGGAACAACCTCGCCGACGACGCAACCCATCAGGCGGAATTGACGATGTGGCGCCAACGCATGGTAGAGGCACTGACAGACCGCGAAGAAGGGTACGTCGTCGACGGCGAGCTGGTCACCGGAGTGCCGGTGATGACGATGCTGCGGCATGCCCGGGAACTGGCCGCCTCGGCCGCTGTCACGAAGTAGCCCGTAACCCCTTTGGCCTTAGGTGGCGTAGAACATCTTCTCGAAAACCGCCCTGGCCCGACGACTCAGCCGGAGGTAGTCCTCCTCAAAATGGCCGGCGTTCCCGGGCGGGTAGCCGCACCAACGCGCAACAGCTTCAAGGTCCTTGCGCGAGGAAGGCAGGACATCTGAGGCACGCCCGGTCACGATCACATTGGCCGACCGGATGCGGCTGGCCAGACGCCAAGCATCCCGCAGCAGTGCCGCGTCGTCCCTGCCGATGAACCCCAACTCCTCAGCGGCAGCCAGGGCCTCAAGGGTGGAGCTGGTCCGCAAAGCGCGATGCTTCCCGGCATGCTGCAACTGAAGCAGCTGCACCAGCCACTCGACGTCGCTCAGACCACCACGGCCAAGCTTGACGTGCCTGGCGGGATCTGCGCCCCGGGGCAGCCGTTCAGACTCTACCCGCGCCTTGATCCGCCGGATCTCCCGAACATCCTGCTCCTGCAGTTCCTGCGGATACCGGATGGGATCGATCAGCTTAACGAAGTCTGCCGCCAACTCATCCGAACCAGCCATGGGACGGGCACGCAGCAGCGCCTGGGCTTCCCAGATCAAAGACCACCGGCGGTAATACTCCGCATAGGAGTCCAAGGACCGCACCATCGCACCGTTCTTGCCTTCCGGCCGGAGGTCGGCGTCCACCATCAGCACCCGCTCGGCCATGATTGCCGGCTTGAGCGGCTGGGTGAGGAAGCCGGAGACCTTGGCGACGATCGCCGTCGCCTGTTCCTGCGCCTCAGCATCGCTGAAGCCAGGGCGGGCACGGTGCACATACATAACGTCCGCGTCCGAGCCGTAGCCGATCTCGCGGCCGCCCTGCCTACCCATGGCAACCACAAGTACATCGGTTTTCAACGGGCCTGAGCCAGCCACTACGGCCTCGGCCACATGCAGGGCTCCCAGTACGGCAGCGCGGTCAGTCTCGGCCAAAGCCAAACCGACGGCGTCCTGGTCAAGGAGTCCGGCGCTATCCGCAATGGCTGTCCTGAGGATCTCGCGTCGCCGGATCAACCGGATGAGCCTCATGGCGCTCTCAGGGTCAGGATGCCGGGACAGCTTGGATTGGATTTCCTGCCATTGGGCTTCGAAACGAACGGGGGCCAATTCCTTGTCGCTGCCCAGCCACGCCACAGACTCCGGTGATACTTCCAGGAGGTCCGAAATCAAACGGGAATTGGCCAGGACCTGGCATAGGCGTTCGGCGGCAGCCTGCGAATCACGGAGCAGGCCCAGGTACCAGTGCGTGGTGCCAAGGGCTTCGCTGACCCGGCGGAACGCAAGCAGGCCGGCATCGGGGTCGACGCCCTCAGCAAGCCAACCCAGAAGGATCGGCAGCAACTGCCGTTGCAAAGCAGCGCGGCGGCTGACGCCCGCCGTCAAAGCTTCAATGTGTCGCAGAGCTCCCTGGGGATCCAGGTAGCCGAGAGCCGCCAGCCGGCCCTGGGCTGCCTCAGGACTGAGCTTTGCGTCTTCGCTGCTCAACTTCGCAGCAGTGTTGAGCAGCGGACGGTAGAAGATCCGCTCATGGAGTTCCCGCACGGACTTCTTGGTCTTTTGCCATGCAGCCATGAGCTGGTCCGGATGGGGGCGCTCAAGGGAAAACGGACCCAGGACAGCTTTGGCCAGGAACCGCTGGGCATCCTCAGCCACAGGCATAAGGTGGGTGCGCCGCAGCTGGAACAGCTGGATTCGATGCTCCAGCAAGCGGAGGTACCGGTAAGCGCTGTCGAAGGCAGCGGCATCGGCACGCCCGATGTAGCCACCCGCCGAAAGTGCGGCGATGGCCGACGTCGTGTCTTTGCAGCGGAGGGATTCATCGGACTTGCCGTGTACCAACTGCAGCAACTGGACGGTGAACTCGACATCCCGCAGTCCGCCACGTCCCAGCTTGATCTGCCGCTGCTCCTCGGATGCGGGGATGTAGTCAGTCACCCTGCGGCGCATCGCCTGCACGGACTCCACAAAGCCCTCACGGCCGGCAGAAGACCAGACCAACGGCTCCACGGCCTTTTCATAGCGCTGGCCAAGTTCCCGGTCGCCGGCGATGGTCCGAGCTTTGAGCAGCGCCTGGAACTCCCAGCTTTCGGCCCACCGGGCGTAGTAGCTCAGGTGGGAAGGAAGGGTGCGTACAAGAGGGCCCGATTTTCCTTCCGGGCGGAGATTCGCATCCACTTCCCAGAGGCCCGGTTCGGGAGCAAAGGAGGAAATTGCCCGGGAAATACCCGAGGCCAGGGCGGTCCCGATGGTGGACGCCCGGGCATCCTCCAGCTCTTCGGACTCGATGACATAGATGACATCGACGTCCGAAATGTAGTTCAGCTCGCGGGCTCCGCATTTGCCCATTCCGATGACGGCCAGTCCGACGTCGGCGATGTCGTCAGCGTCGTAATGGCCTGCCGCTTCAGCCCGGGATACGGCAAGGGCGGCTTCGATCGCGGCACCGGCGAGGTCGGCCAGTTCAGCTCCGGCTGCAGGCATGAAGTCCTGGGGCGAAGCTGCACACAGGTCTTTGATGGCGAGCTCAGTCAGGCCCCGGCGGTACGCCGTCCGCAATGCGGCATAGGCGGGCTGCCCGGTGATGCCTGCCACGGGCCTGTGGGCGCCGGGCTCAGCCTTGACGGAACGAAGCAGTGTGGCGCGGAGCTCGTCGCTGGAAGCCTGCAGGGGCTCCGGACTGACAGGAGCATCAAAGACATCCAGGTGCTCAGGCCGGCGCATCAGGAACTCCCCCAGCGCCTCCGAGGCCCCCAGCAAACGGTACAGGGGCTCGCAGGTGTCCGGATCCGCCGCGGCCAGCTTCTTCAGGCCAGGATTCTTCTCAATGAGCCGGACCAGTGACTGCAGGGCTGTATCGGGACTGGCCGCCATGGAAAGGCCGGCAAACAGTGCGTCCTCGTCAATACCCTCAAGCTCGGGGGCAGCAAGGAAGCGCTCCCCCTTCTCAAGGTCGCTGAATCCGGCTGAGATGAGCCGTCGTGCAAGGCTCACTGGCCCTGCCTAAAGAATGCCGAGGTTGCGCTGCAGCTCATAGGGGGTGACCTGGAGCCTGTAATCCTGCCACTCTGCCCGCTTGTTGCGGAGGAAGTGCTCAAAAACCTGCTCGCCGAGGATTTCGGCCACCAGTTCGGATTCCTCCATGGCCCGGATGGCGTCGTGGAGGCTGGCCGGAAGAGGCGCGTGCCCCATCGCCTTGCGCTCCGCGGTGGTCAGTGACCATACGTCGTCCTCAGCGGCAGCGGGAAGCTCATAGCCCTCCTCGATGCCCTTCAGGCCCGCCCCGAGCAACACGGCGTAGGCCAGGTAAGGGTTGGTGGCGGAGTCGATGCCACGGTATTCGATCCGCGCAGACTGTCCCTTGCCGGGCTTGTAGAGCGGAACGCGCACCAGCGCAGACCGGTTGTTGTGTCCCCAGCTCAGGTAGCTCGGGGCCTCGCCGCCGCCCCAAAGCCGCTTGTAGGAGTTCACGAACTGGTTGGTGACAGCCGTGAATTCCGGAGCGTGCTTGAGGATGCCGGCAATGAACTGGCGTGCGGTCTTGGAGAGCTGGAACTCCGCACCGGCTTCGAAGAATGCGTTGGTGTCGCCCTCGAACAGCGAAAAGTGCGTGTGCATGCCGGAACCGGGGTGGTCGGTGAACGGCTTGGGCATGAACGTGGCGTAGGTACCCTGCTGGAGCGCAACTTCCTTGATGACGGTACGGAACGTCATGATGTTGTCCGCGGTCTGAAGCGCATCGGCGTAACGAAGGTCGATCTCGTTCTGCCCCGGGCCGCCCTCGTGGTGGCTGAACTCCACGGAGATGCCCACGGATTCGAGCATGGTGACCGCAGTACGGCGGAAGTCCTGTGCCACACCACCGGGAACGTGGTCGAAGTAGCCGCCCTCGTCCACAGGTACCGGCGAGCCATCCGGGCCCAGGTCCTTGGACTTGAGCAGGTAGAACTCGATCTCAGGGTGGGTGTAACAGGTGAAGCCCATGTCCGCGGCCTTGGCCAAGGTCCGCTTGAGGACGTTGCGGGGGTCCGCGGCCGACGGTTCGCCGTCCGGAGTCAGGATGTCGCAGAACATCCGTGAGGTTTGTTCGGTCTCACCACGCCAGGGCAGGATCTGGAAGGTGGAGGGATCCGGCTGGGCGAGCATGTCGGATTCGAACACACGCGCCAGGCCTTCGATCGCTGAGCCATCAAAGCCAAGGCCTTCTTCAAAGGCACCCTCGACTTCGGCGGGCGCAAGCGCCACCGATTTAAGGGAACCCACGACGTCGGTGAACCACAAGCGTACGAAGCGCACGTCACGCTCTTCGATTGTCCGCAGAACGAACTCTTGCTGGCGGTCCATAGGGCCTCTTTTCCGATTCGTTGTCCATGCCGCTGGTTTCAAGGGACAGAAGCCACGGCAGCTCAGCCTTCACTCTACTAAGAGTTCCCCCCTAAAGCCGCAGCAGTAGCTGCGTGTAACACACCGTTTACAAAAGGTGACGCTGGGCACACTGCTGGCAGCCGCCGTCGGCACCGCTTAGGCTCTATCCATGGCCCCGAGCAACCTTCCTGAGTCCACCACGCCCGCCGAAGTTTCCGCCCCTTACGGAAGCGGTCCCGGAACCGGTGCGCAGGCGCCATCAGCGACCGGCAGGAAGCCGGCCGGCCGGGTACGGATCCACCACCTCCAGCAAGCCAAGGACAACGGCGAACACTTCGCCATGCTGACCGCGTATGAGCAGTACGCGGCGGAGATCTTCGACCAAGCGGGAATCGAAGTGCTGCTTGTCGGCGATTCGGCTTCCAACAACGTCTTCGGCAACGAAACCAGCCTTCCCGTCACCGTGGATGAGCTTCTTCCCCTGACCCGGGCAGTGAGCCGCGCAGCCAAGCGGGCATTGGTCATTGCCGACCTGCCTTTCGGCAGTTATGAGGTCTCTCCCGGCCAGGCTGTGGCTACCGGTGTGCGCTTCCTGAAGGAAGGCCTTGCACACGCGGTGAAGATCGAGGGAACCGCGTACTACGCGGACACTGTCAAAGCGATGGTCCAGGCAGGCATCCCCGTCATGGCGCATATCGGCTTCACACCGCAAAGCGAACACTCCCTCGGCGGTTACCGCGTCCAGGGGCGTGGGGATGACGCGCAGCGGCTCGTGGACGACGCTGTGGCCCTCCAGGATGCCGGAGCGTTCAGCGTCCTGATGGAAATGGTCCCCGCGGAAACGGCTGCCATTGTGGACGCTGCGTTGCGCGTACCAACGGTGGGCATCGGAGCAGGCAAGAGCACCACAGGCCAAGTCCTCGTCTGGCAGGACATGGCCGGACTCCGGGGCGGCAAGATGGCCAAGTTCGTCAAGCAGTACGCAGACCTGCGCACAACCCTGACCGACGCAGCTGCCGCATTCGGCGAGGACGTCCGGTCCGGGCAGTTCCCCGGACCGGAACACTCCTTCTAGGCAGGCCTTGGCTAATCGTCGTCCTGGGCGTCCCAGGCGTCATTGCGGGCTTTGACCTTCTCCAATGCGTGCTCGGCTTCTTCCCTGGTTTTGTAGGGGCCAATCAGCTGGGTCCAATCGGACATGGCGTCCTCTTCGATCTCGTGCGTCTTGACGTTGTACCAGTACTCCGTCACGTCTCCTCCTCATCGCCGGGGCCGTTGAACGCGTAACGTTGGCGCGGCCACAGGAGCCTTGCCGTGCATTGTTACTTACGTCTCTTGCGTGCCTTATATGATCAATCTATGCCTTCTCTTGCTTCGACTGCACCCATTGGCGCCCTCACCCCGGGAACCATCAGCCCTGAACGCCCCGTCCCCGCATCGATTCCCCGGCCGGAGTACGTCGGCAAGAAGGCGCCTGCGAAGTTCACGGGCTCCGAAGTGAAGTCGCCGGAGACGGTTGAGAAGATCCGCGTAGCAGGCAGGATTGCAGCCCAGGCGATAGTAGAAGTAGGAAAGCACATCCAACCGGGTGTCACTACCGACCAGCTGGACAAGGTCGGCCATGAGTTCCTTCTGGATCACAACGCCTACCCGTCCACCCTGGGCTACCGGGGCTTCCCCAAGTCCCTCTGCTCCTCCCTCAACGAGGTGATTTGCCACGGCATCCCGGATTCCACCGTGGTCCAGGACGGCGACATTCTCAACATCGACATCACCGCCTTTATTGACGGTGTGCATGGGGATACCAACTACACTTTCCTGGTTGGCGACGTGGATGAAGAGTCCCGTCTGCTGGTTGAGCGTACGCAGGAGTCGCTCAACCGGGCCATCAAGGCCGTGGCCCCCGGCCGCGAAATCAACGTAATCGGCCGTGCCATCCAGTCCTACGCCAAGCGCTTCGGTTATGGTGTGGTCCGGGACTTCACAGGCCACGGCGTGGGTGAGGCCTTCCACACGGGCCTCATCATTCCGCATTACGACGCAGCCCCGGCATACAACACCGTGATCGAGGCGGGCATGGTGTTCACCATCGAGCCCATGCTTACCCTCGGCACCATCGAATGGGATATGTGGGCAGATGACTGGACAGTCGTCACCCGCGACCACAAACGAACCGCCCAGTTCGAACACACGCTGCTGGTCACTGAGACCGGCGCGGAAATCCTTACCCTTCCCTGAGCTCACCGGAAGGTCCAAGCAGCCCGGCCGGCTGTGCCTTGCCCATCCCCTCCTGCCATGATCGGAAATGCATTGTCCAAGAAGGATGAGAAAACCCACAAGAACGCGCCGCTGATCGGTATCGACATCGGCGGTACCGGCATCAAAGGCGGCATCGTCGACCTCAAGAAGGGGAAGCTGATCGGCGACCGCTTCCGGGTCCCCACACCGCAGCCTGCTACACCGGAAGCGGTGGCCGATGTCGTAGCCGAGATTGTCGCGGAGCTGTCCAAGCGTCCCGAGGCCCCGACAGCGGACTCCCCGGTGGGCGTCACTTTTCCCGGCATCATCCAGCACGGCGTTGTCCACTCCGCAGCAAATGTGGACAAGTCCTGGCTCGAAACCGACATAGACAAGAAGTTCACCGAGCGCCTCGGCCGTCCAGTTGAGGTCATCAACGACGCCGACGCAGCGGGCCTCGCGGAAGCACGTTACGGAGCCGGTGAAGGTGTCGACGGTACCGTCCTGGTGATCACCCTGGGAACGGGCATCGGGTCAGCATTCATCTTCAACGGCCAGCTGGTCCCCAACGCCGAGCTCGGCCACCTTGAGGTGGACGGACATGACGCCGAAACCAAAGCCTCCGCCGTGGCCCGCGAACGGGATGGCCTCAGCTGGGACGAGTACGGCGTGTTGCTCAACCGCTACCTCCAGCACGTGGAATTCCTGTTCTCCCCTGAGCTCTTCATCGTGGGCGGTGGCATCTCCAAGCGCTCGGACGAGTACTTCCCGCACCTGGACCTCCGTACCAGGATCGTGACTGCAAAGTTGAAGAACGACGCCGGCATCGTGGGCGCAGCCCTCGAAGTTGCCCTGCACCACAAACTCGCCAAGTAACCCGTACATGGCCGAGGCTACAGAAAGCCGCTCAGGCATCGCGATCGTCACCGGCGCAAGCCGCGGGATTGGTGCTGCCGTCGCCCAAGCAGCGGCCTTGGCGGGATACGGTGTCGTCATCAATTACTCGTCTGACGCCGCGGGCGCGGATGCCGTGGTTAACAGCATCCGCGCCCGCGGCGGCGAGGCACACGCCGTCCGGGCAGACGTCAGCCAACCCGCCGACGTCGAGCGTTTGTTTGACGAAGCTGCGCGCCGCGGACCAGTGACTGCCGTTATCAACAACGCAGCCATCACGGGCGATCTGATCGGGCCGCTGGTGGACGTACCCTCGGGGACTGTTCAACGGGTATGCGACGTTAACATCGCCGGCCTGATCTATATGTGCCAGGAAGCTGTCCGGAGGCTCTCGTTGGATTCCGGCGGACCCGGCGGTTCCATCATCAATATTTCGTCGACGGCCACCAAAGCCGGCTCTCCCGGAACCTGGGTCCACTACGCCGCAACCAAAGGCGCAGTGGACGTTCTCACCGTGGGCCTGGCTGCCGAGGTCGCCAAACAGGGAATCCGGGTCAACGCCGTAGCGCCCGGAAGCACGAACACCGGGTTGCATGCCGCAGCCGGAATGCCGGATCGTGTGGAAAGGCTCAATCCCACCATTCCCATGGGCCGCGGAGCCGAACCCGAGGAAATCGCGGCAGCTGTGACGTGGCTGATGTCCGATGACGCCGGGTACATCACGGGTGCAGTGCTGCCGGTCTCCGGCGGCCGCTGATACGGCCATGCCTTGGTGCCGGTGGCGGCTGCGGCTTCCCCTCCGCTGCCGCCACCGGAGCTAGAGTTGGCTCGCCTCGGAGCCTTTGGGTTGCTTGCTGCCCGCTTTTGCGTGAGCTTCATGCTCGTGTCGGAGCAGCGAAATAGCGGATTCGAAGTCTTCCAATGATTCGAAGGCCTGGTACACACTGGCGAAGCGGAGGTAGGCAACCTCGTCCAATTTGCGGAGCGGTCCAAGGATGGCGAGCCCGACCTCGTGGGCATCAATCTCCGCCGCGCCGGATGAGCGGATGTTTTCTTCAACTTCCTGGGCAAGCATGGCGAGGTCGTCCTCGGTCACCGGCCGCCCCTGGCAAGCCTTGCGGACGCCGCTGATGACCTTGATGCGGCTGAATGGTTCACCCACGCCTGAGCGTTTGATGACGGAGAGGCTGGTTGTCTCCACCGTGGTAAACCGGCGGCCGCATTCCGGGCATTGCCGACGGCGGCGAATGGAAGAGCCGTCGTCCGCCATGCGGCTGTCGACAACACGGGAATCGGGATTCCGGCAGAACGGACAATACACGCTGGGCCTCCCCTGACAACTCCGGCACGGGCACCACCCGGCAAGCCGCCGGATGCGCAAAAGGTGCCGGAAGATTCACTTCCGGCACCAGTTTACGTAGGTACACACCGTAATGACAAGCTTGTAATTACTACATGTAGTGGTGGTGACCCTTATATGTAGTGGTTGACCTGCTATTCGAAGCGGATCCGCACCGCATCTCCGTGACCCGGCAGGTCCTCGGCACCGGACAGGCTCACGATGTGGCTGCTGACCTCCTCCAGGGCACCGCGGTCATAGTTGATGACCTGGACGGCCCGCAGGAAGGTGGTCACGTTCAGCCCAGAGGAGAACGCCGCCGTGCCGCTGGTGGGCAGGACGTGGTTGGATCCGGCGCAGTAGTCGCCGAGGCTGACAGGGCTGTAATCCCCCACGAAGATGGCCCCGGCGTTGTGGATGCGTCTGGCTACCGCTGCGGCATCCGCCGTCATGATTTCCAGGTGCTCCGCAGCGTAGGCGTTGCAGACTGCAATCCCCTGCTCAAGGTCATCCACGAGGACCACGCCGGACTGCGGGCCGGAGAGGGCCTCAAGAACACGGGCGCTGTGCTTGGTTGCCGCCGCCTGACGCGCCAGCTCACGCACGACGGCGTCAGCGAGTTCGGTCGAATCCGTCACCAGGACTGAGGCTGCTTTGGGATCGTGCTCTGCCTGGCTGATGAGGTCGGCCGCCACAAGCGGGGCTTGGGCAGTGGAGTCAGCGAGGATGGCGATCTCCGTAGTGCCCGCCTCCGAGTCAATACCCACCACGCCCTTGACCAGCCGCTTGGCCGTGGCCACGAAGATGTTGCCCGGGCCTGTCACGACGTCCACAGGTTCGATGGGCAGTTCGTCCCCCGAGCCCGGAATCCCGTAGGCGAAGGACACAATGGCCTGCGCACCGCCGATGGCGTAGACCTCATCAATGCCCAGAAGCTTGGCGGCCGCGAGAATAGTGGGGTGCGGAAGTCCGCCAAAGTCCTTCTGCGGCGGTGAGGCCAGGGCGATGGATTCGACGCCGGCGGCCACCGCAGGAACGACGTTCATGATGACGGAGGACGCCAACGGAGCGAGTCCCCCGGGAACGTACAGCCCCACCCGGCCCACCGGAATCCAGTTCTGGCTGACGACTGCACCGTCCCCCAGCGAAACGTCCACGTTGCGGGGTCGCTGCCTGTCGGCAAACTGCCGAGCCCTGCTGATTGACTCTTCAAGGGCGGCCCGGACGTTGGGATCAAGCCCGGCGAGAGCCTGGGTCAGGGCCTCCGCGGAAACCCTTGGATGCGACTGCTCAACGCCGTCGAACGTGCGTGCCAGCTCGGCCAAGGCACTGAACCCGCGGCTGCGAACGGCGGCAATGATGTCCTGGACCTTCTGTTCCGCATCCGCCATGGTCTGATGGCGCGCCCTGGGAACAGCTCCGCGGAGTTCCGCCAGGGAGAGGCGACGACCCCGGAAGTCAATGCTCCGGAAGTTAAGGGCGGCTGGGGCGGAAGTATCGGAGGAAGTGGTCACCCCGCTATTTTACGGGCTTCTTGGAGAGAACCCCGAATAAAGACAGGACGAAGGTGACAAACGCCGTCGCACCGGTCCATAGCAGGAGGACAGCATAGGACCGGAGCGTGAACCCATAACCAGGGCCGAGGGCCGGGTTGGCTGGAGGACCCCATAGCTGGGCGGCCAGCAAGCCGGTCAGCCATGCGAGGAGTGCACCCGCCGCACCCCCGAGAAGCGCCAACACCAAACGCCGGGAGGCGCTGGCACCCTCGAGCTTGCCATCGAGCATGAGCCCGGCAGCGCATCCCGATACCAGCATCAAGGCCGCCAGGATCAGGTCACGCGGGAGCCACGACTCAGGGTTGTCAGGATTGGACAGCTCGGGATTGCCTGAGACGAGGTTGAGGCCGCCCGGAGCCAGCAACCACCAGAGCAGCCCCACAACGATTCCGGAAGCGGCCGGGACAACCAGCCAAAGGAAGTCCCGCGCCGGGCGGGAAGCGGTGGCCGGAGCCGGTTCGGAAGCAGCTTGGAGGTTCACACTGGGCTCGGTCATGCACTCACATTAACAAAGGTTCACGCTGGCTCCGCAAAATAGGGGAACCGCTGCGTGGGAGGAATACTCTGGGAGGAGAGCATAGGCCCACCCCAGGAGAACACCACCGTGGCAAGCGAACCATCCGGCTTCGAACAGACTTTCAGGGAGATGTTCCGCAGGCACGCCGCCGGAGTCGCCATCATTACGGCCAACCTCAACGGCAAACCCTTTGGTTTCACCGCAACATCCGTGGCATCGCTGTCCGCCGAGCCGCCCCGTTTCACCTTCAACATGGCCAGGAGCTCCAGTTCCTGGCCCGCTGTCGCGAACGCGGAATATATCGGTGTCCATATGCTGGGGCTGGAGAACCAGGCGTTGGCCGACAGGTTCGCACGGACCCGCGACCGGTTCGACGGCGACCACTGGGAGCCCGGCCCCCATGACGTTCCCATCCTCAAGGACGTCAGCGGCTGGCTGGTCGGCAAGATCCAGATGCGCTTGTCTTTTGAGAACAACGCAGTGGTTGTGGTCGAGGTCGTCGACGGCCAAGTGGGCGGGGAAGGGACCCCGCTGCTGTACCACGGCGGCGCTTACAGCAAGCCTGCGCCGCTCGACTACGAGATCTGACTACCGCGGACCCAGCTGTCAGTTGTCCAGACAGGCCGGACCGAGCAGGACCTTGAGGTCTCCAAAGAGCGACGGACTGGGATTCACCCGAAGATGCACTGGCAATCCCATGACCTCCACCTTGGTATCACCCATCAGCTTCAACCGGACCTCCGAGTTCCCGCGGTGGGTGCGAAGGACGTCCCGCAGATCCGTTACCACTGCCTCCGTGGCCTTGAACGTGGGAATGGTGATCACGACGGGACCGTTGACGCTTTCGCTCAGGTCCGGCACCGATAGTTCCATGCAGTTCAATGTCACAGCGCCGTCATCCCGGCGCTGCAGGCGCCCCTTGACCACAACGATCAGGTCTTCGGCCAGCACAGAAGCAATGGGGCCGTAGACCTGGCCGAAGAACATGACCTCCATTGATGCACCGAGGTCCTCGATCTCCGCCCTGGCATAGGCATTGCCGCTGGCCTTGGCGATCCTGCGGCTCAGGGAGGTGATCATGCCTGCAATGGTGACAATGGCGCCGTCGTGTGGTCCGTCCTCGGCGATGATCGACGCAATGGTCTGCTCGGCGTGCTGGCTCAGGACACCCTCCAGCCCCTGCAGGGGGTGGTCTGAAACGTACAGTCCCAACATGTCGCGCTCGAAGGAGAGTTTGTCCTTCTTTTCCCATTCAGGGAGATCGGGAATTTCCGTGGTCAGCGAAGCTTCCGGTTCCTGGTCTTCGAACCCGGCGAAGAGGTCGAACTGGCCAATGGCTTCGTTTCGCTTGAGCGTGATCACCGAATCAATGGCTTCTTCGTGGATCATCGCCAGAGCCCTGCGATGGTGGCCGAGGGAATCGAAGGCGCCCGCCTTGATCAGCGATTCAATGGTGCGCTTGTTGCACACCACCGCCGGGACCTTGAGGAGGAAGTCCTTGAAGGACGTGTAGTTTCCCTCCGTTGCCCGGGTGGACACCATCGCGTCCACCACGTTGACACCAACGTTGCGGATGGCTCCCATGCCGAAACGGATGTCCTGGCCCACCGGGGTGAAGTTCAGCGACGATTCGTTGACGTCCGGCGGAAGCACTGTGATGCCCATACGCCGGCACTCATTGAGGTAGATCGCGGACTTGTCCTTGTCATCACCCACCGAGGTCAGCAGTGCGGCCATGTACTCCGGTGCATAGTGCGCCTTCAAGTAGGCAGTCCAGTACGAAATAACCCCGTACGCGGCCGAGTGCGCCTTGTTGAAGGCGTAGTCGGAGAACGGAAGCAGGATGTCCCAGAGCGTTTTGACCGCGGCCATGGAGTAGCCGTTGTCCTGCATGCCTTGGGAGAACCCGGCGAACTGCTTGTCCAGTTCGGATTTCTTCTTCTTACCCATCGCGCGGCGAAGGATATCTGCCTGGCCAAGCGAGTAACCGGCCAGTTTCTGGGCGACGGCCATGACTTGCTCTTGGTAGACGATCAGGCCGAAGGTGCCACCAAGGATCTCCTTGAGCGGCTCTTCCAGCTCCGGATGGATGGGAATGACTTCCTGGATGCCGTTCTTGCGCAAGGCATAGTCCGTGTGGGCGTTGGCGCCCATGGGACCCGGCCGGTACAGGGCCAGGACGGCGGAGATGTCTTCGAAGTTGTCAGGCTTCATGAGCTTGAGCAGCGACCGCATGGGTCCGCCGTCGAGCTGGAACACGCCCAGGGTGTCGCCGCGGGCCAGAAGCTCATACGACGCGGCGTCGTCCAGCGCGAGGTTTTCGAGATCCAGGTCCACGCCGCGGTTCATCTTGATGTTTTCCAGGGCGTCCGAAATGATCGTGAGGTTTCGGAGGCCCAGGAAGTCCATCTTGATCAGGCCGAGGCCTTCAGAGGTGGGGTAGTCGAACTGCGTGATGACCTGGCCGTCCTGGAACCGCCGCATGATCGGAATAACGTCGATGATGGGGTCCGAGGACATGATGACGCCGGCGGCGTGTACACCCCATTGGCGCTTCAGGCCCTCAATGCCCAGCGCCGTCTCGAAGACCTTGGCTGCCTCCGGGTCGGTGGCAATGAGCTGCCGGAAGTCCCCGGCCTCGCTGTAGCGCTTGGACTCCGGATTCTGGATGTCCGCGAGGGGAATGTCCTTGGCCATGACGGCCGGCGGCAGGGCCTTGGTCAGCTGCTCGCCCATGCTGAACGGATAGCCCAGCACGCGGGAGGAGTCCTTGAGCGCCTGCTTGGTCTTGATGGTTCCGTACGTCACGATCATCGCCACGCGCTCGTCGCCGTACTTCTTGGTGACGTAGTCGATCACTTCCGAACGGCGACGATCATCGAAGTCGACGTCGAAGTCAGGCATGGAAACGCGGTCCGGGTTGAGGAAGCGTTCGAAGATCAGACCGTGCTGGAGGGGGTCGAGGTCGGTGATGCGCATGGCGTAGGCAACCATGGAACCGGCACCGGAACCACGTCCGGGACCCACCCGGATGCCGTTGTTCTTGGCCCAGTTGATGAAGTCGGCCACCACGAGGAAGTACCCGGGGAAACCCATGGAGGTGATGACGCCAAGCTCGTAATCGGCTTGTTTGCGGACCTTGTCCGGGATGCCCTGGGGGTAGCGGTACTTCAGGCCGGCGTCGACTTCCTTCACCAGCCACGAGGTCTCGTCTTCGCCTGGCGGGCAGGGGAAGCGGGGCATGTAGTTGGCACCGGTATTGAAGGAAACTTCGCAGCGCTCGGCGATCAGGAGCGTGTTGTCGCAGGCTTCCGGATGGTCACGGAACAGCTCCCGCATTTCCTGCGGTGATTTCAGGTAGTAGCCACTGCCGGAGAAGGCGAAGCGGGACCCGCCGTTGTCGTAGGTTGGCTCGAGCAGAGTGGAACCGGACTGGATGGCCAACAGGGCTTCGTGCGCCTTGGCATCGTGTTCGTGTGTGTAGTGGAGATCGTTGGTGGCCACCAACGGCAGGTTGAGCTCCTTGGCCAGGCGGAGCAGGTCACCGGTGACGCGCCGCTCAATGTCCAGACCATGGTCCATCAACTCGCAGAAGTAGTTTTCCGCGCCGAAGATGTCGCGGAACTCGGCTGCGGCTTCCACAGCCTCGCGGTAGAGTCCCAGGCGGAGCTTCGTTTGGACTTCTCCGGAGGGGCAACCCGTGGTGGCAATGAGGCCTTCGGAATAGGTGTTGAGCAGTTCACGGTCCAGGCGCGGCCACTTACCGAAAACAGAATCCAACGACGCAATCGACGAGGCCCGGAACAGGTTCCGCATGCCCACGTTGTTGTAGCTCAGCAGGGTCATGTGGGTGTAGGAGCCACCGCCGGAAACGTCGTCCTTGCGCTGGCTCTCATCGCCCCAACGGACCCGCTCTTTGTCACCGCGGGCCGTTCCCGGGGTCACATAGGCTTCGACGCCGATGATCGGCTTGATGCCTTTATCCGTCGCCTTGCGCCAGAAGTCGAAGGCGCCAAACAAATAGCCATGGTCTGTGGTTGCGAGGGCCGGCATGCCCAGGCGCTCAGTTTCGTCGAACAACTCCCCCAGCCGTGCCGCTCCATCCAGCATGGAGTATTCGGTGTGGGTGTGAAGGTGGACGAACGAATCATTGCTGGAAGTCACCACGACAGTCTACCGTCCCGGGTCGGGGAGGAAACGGACCGCAACGGCACTGGACTTCAGGTCAATGGAATCAGGCCGAACCTGTTTCCAACAGATCCAAGGCGTACTGGAGGTCCGCCGGATAATCGCTGGCAACTTCCACCCATTCGCCGGTGCGGGGGTGCGTGAAGCCGAGCTGGCGGGCGTGCAGCCACTGCCTGGTCAGCCCCAGCGTTGCCGCAAGACGGGGATCGGCACCATAGGTGAGATCTCCGGCACACGGGTGGCGCAGCGCCGAGAAGTGGACACGGATCTGGTGCGTCCGTCCGGTCTCCAGATGGACTTCCACCAGGGTCGCCTTACCGAAGGCTTCCAGGACCTCGTAGTGGGTAACGGACGGACGACCGTCCTCGATGACGGCGAAGCGCCAGTCGTGGCCCGGGTGCCGGCCGATCGGTGCATCAATGGTTCCGACCAAGGGATCGGGCAGCCCTTGGACAACGGCGTGGTAAACCTTGTCCACGGTGCGCTCCTTGAAAGCCCGCTTGAGCACCGTGTACGCATGCTCGGTCTTGGCTACGACCATGACACCGGACGTGCCAACGTCGAGCCTGTGGACGATGCCGGCGCGCTCCGGCGCTCCGGACGTGGAAATCCTGTACCCCGCCCCGGCGAGACCGCCAACCACTGTGGGTCCAACCCACCCGGGAGACGGATGCGCCGCAACCCCCACAGGCTTGTCGATGACAACGAAGTCTTCGTCATCCAGCAGGATTTTCAGGCCTTCCACAACTTCCTCCACCACTTCAAGGGGGTCACGCCGGTCGGGAACCGTGACGTCCAGCACCGCACCGGCCACAAGCTTTGCCGACTTCCCCAAGGGCGCACCGGCGCTCGTAACGTTACCTTCGGCGATCAACAGGGCCGCGGCCGAGCGGGATATGTCCAGCAGCTGGGCCAGTCCGGCATCCGCGCGGACGCCGGCCAGATGGTCAGGTACAACCACAGCGTCACTCACCGGCGGAGCCTCCGCCGGCCGGCTTGGCGTCCTTGGAAGACTTCGCGGCGGCGACATGGCGCTTGCCGTCCATGCCAATACCCCGCAAGGTCAGCAAACAGATGATGACGACGCCGGACACCACCGCGGAGTCAGCGATGTTGAAGATGGCGAAATTCGGCAGCTGGATGAAATCGACCACGTGACCCATGGCGAACGAAGGCTCCCGGAACAAGCGGTCCGTCAGGTTGCCCAGTGCTCCTCCCAGGAGAAGGCCCAAGGAGAGCGCCCACCATGCAGAGCCCAGGCGACGAAGCTGGAACAGGATGGCCACCGATACCGCCGCCATAATGATCGTGAAAATCCACGTCACATTCTCGCCAATGGAGAACGCGGCCCCGGAGTTCCTGATGAAGTACCAGTGCAGCAACGGAGGCAGGACCGGAATGCGCTCCCCCTCGGTCATGGTGCTCGTAACCCAGAGCTTGGTGAGCTGGTCAAACGCGTAAGCGAACGCAGCGAAGCCGGCAAAAAGCCACAGCATGGCCGGACGCCACTTACGTTGCACGGTGGGTGCCGGCTGTGAGGCGTCGTCAGTTAGGTCGTCGGTCATAGTGCTTTCATTCGGGAGGCGTGGCGGTCTGTTATTGGTCTTTAACAGCAAAGGCCGGTGGCCGAGGAGTCCTCAGCCACCGGCTTTTAGAATACTTGCTAAACGTCTGCGGTTGCTTCGCCGACCTCGGGGGCAGCAACGGAACCACGGGCATCGAGATCGCGCAGCTGGCCTTCGATGTAAGCCTTCAGGCGTGAACGGTAGTCACGCTCGAAGCCACGGAGCTGCTCAACCTTGCGCTCCAGGACGGAACGCTGCTGCTCGAGTGCACCAAGGATCTTGCGGGACTTTTCCTGGGCATCGTTCACGAGGCTGGAAGCCTCGATCTGAGCCTCGGCAATGATCTTTTCCTTCTGCTGCGCACCGTCGGAGACGTGCTTGTCGTGCATCTGCTGCGCCATGGCGAGCAGGCCTGCAGCGGATTCAGCGGAGGGGGTAACGCTGTTGCTGGCGGCCGGGGCCTTGGCAGCGGCTGCAGCCTGCTCAGCTTCCTTCTTCTTGGCAGCTTCGGCGGCCTTCGCTTCAGCCTCGGCCTTCGCCTCGGCTTCCTTGTCGACCTTGACGGGAGCCGGAACCTTCTCGACGACCGGAGCCGCAGCAGTTGCAGCGGGCACAGCCGAACCAGCCTCGCCGAGCTTCTTGCGGAGCTCGTCATTTTCCTGGTTCAAGCGGCGCAGTTCCACCACGATCTCGTCCAGGAAGTCATCGACCTCGTCCTGGTCGTAGCCTTCGCGGAACTTGGTCGGCTGAAAGCGCTTGTTGACAACGTCTTCTGGCGTCAAAGCCATCTGGTCACCTCGTTGGTCTAGTTAGTCAGTAGGCCTTCCGGCCGTTCAAAACTACGGTACCTAAATAACATCTTGTTCCTCCAATTCAACACCATCGTGTTGATTTGGAGAATTTGCGGCCTGTGAACCATCGGTGGTCCAGGTTCCGCGGCAATCAGGCCAGGCTGAAGGTCACTGCCATGGCGATGCTCACGGCAATGATCAGGATCAGGAAGCCCAAATCCAGGGATATTCCACCCAGCTGCAATGGCGGTATCAGTCGACGAAGCCTTCCCAGGGGAGGATCCGTGACGGAGTAGACCACATGTGCTGTAACCAATGCCACACCCCTGGGGCGCCACTGGCGCGCAAACATCTGCACCCATTCAAAGACCAGGCGGATGATCAGGGTGATGAAGAACAGAAACAACACAATATGGATAAGGCCGAAAACAATGCCCACGAGTTAGCTCAGATCTCCCACTTGTTCCGGAATGCGGATCGGTCCCTACTATTGCAACACAGATGCCAGGCAGGTTGACCCGCCTGGCATCCGCGAAAAGACTGTTGTCAGCTCTGATTGAAGAAGCTGGCCTGCGTTTCGCTGGCCTTCTTGTCATCTCCGATGACTTCAACGTACGACGGCGACAACAGGAAGACCTTGTTGGTAACCCGCTCGATACTGCCGTGCAGGCCGAAGACCAGGCCGGCGGAGAAGTCCACCAGGCGCTTGGCGTCCGCTTCACCCATGTCGGTGACGTTCATGATGACCGGAATGCCATCCCTGAAACTTTCACCGATGACCTTGGCATCGTTGTAGGAGCGGGGGTGAACGGTGGTGATCTGCCTCAAGCCAGAGGCATCTTCGCGGCTGGACGCCGCACGCTTAATTGGTGTCACGGGTGCGCGGTATTCCTCTTCGACCTCAACAGGGGGCATTTCACGGACAACTTCCCGGACGGGAGCGGGCGCGCGTCGCTCTTCCCGATCCTGTGTCTGGGGGCGTTCTTCGTCGTGGTGCGCGGCGACGGACTGCTCAGATTCGTAGTGTTCATCGCCGTCGGCGAGCCCAAGATAGATCATTGTCTTGCGCAGAGCGCCAGCCATGGTGCACTCCTATCATTTCTGCAGTAGGCGGGCCGCCATGACTTGACATATTGGAACCCCGGCCCGTCATTCCAATACTTTGACGCTACCCCACGGCCGGACGTGAACCGAGAATATCGGAGCCAATTCTCAGGTGTGTCGCCCCGAACTTCACAGCGGCCTCCAGGTCCTGGCTCATGCCGGCGGAAATCGCCGTCGCGGACGGATGGTCGGCTCGCAGTGCGGCAGAAATGCCGGCGAGGTTCGCGAACGCTTCTTCGGGGTCCGCGCCGAGTGGCGCAACCGCCATGAGCCCGCACAAACGCAGGCCGGCCGCCGACTCGATCCGGGCGGCGAGGTCCCCGACCATTGCCGGAGCGGCGCCGCCCCGGTGGGTACCGGCGTCGTTCTCCAGGCTGACCTGGATGAAGCAATCAAGGTCTGCCCTGCCCGTGGCGTCCTGCTCACGGGCGACAGCCTTTGCCAGGGCATCAACCAGTTGGGGCCTGTCGATCGATTGGACCGAAGACGCATATTTGGCCACGGATTTGGCCTTGTTGCTTTGAAGCTGGCCGATGAAATGCCAGCGGATGTCCAGTTCAGTAAGCCCGGCAGCCTTTGCGGCGGCCTCCTGATCGCGGTTTTCGCCAACATCGGCGATCCCGAGGGCGGCCAACCTGCGGACATCGTCCGCGGGATGGAACTTGGTCACGACGATCAGCCGGGGAGTGTCGGAGCGGGCGGCGGCAACAGTAGCGGCCTTGATCCGGTGACTTACAGCATCGAGACGCTCCGCAAGTTCCGCAGAACGCGCGTCACCGTGCCGCGGGGCGTCGCCGTTGCCTGGGCTAGTCATGCGTCCACACCAATCCTGCGAATCGACCGGTACGGGAGTCCCGCCGGTATGAAAACAGCGAGTCGCTCTCCAACGTGCACTCCCCCAGGTACTCCACGGCAACGCCGGCAGCGTCCAATTGGGCCCGGACACCCGCAGGCAGGTCCAGGGAAGGAGTTCCCCACGATGTGGAAGACCACGTCGCAGGAACCTTTTCCGCGACCTCAGACCGCAACTGCTCCGGGACCTCATAGCAGTTTCCACAAATTGAGGGACCCACCCATGCCTGGATATCCAGCGCACCCCGGTGCCGCATTTCGGCCACCGTGGAAGAAACGATTCCGGCGGCAACACCCGGGCGACCGGCGTGGGCCACGGCGATAACGGGGCGATCTCCGGAGTCGATCCCTACCAGAACCACCGGTACGCAATCGGCGACCATGACTGCCAACGGTTGGGGCGCACCGTTGGGCAGTACGGCCGCAGACACCATGGCATCGGCGGTGGGCCCGGAACCGTGCGAAGCAATGAACTCCACATGGTTTCCATGCACTTGGTCCATGAATTGGAATCGCTTGGAGCCCAACCCTGCCGACTGCTCCAGCCCGGTACGGCGGAGCTGCACGTCGCCGGGATTGTCCCCCACGTGGAGGGCCAGGTTCCCGGCGCCCGTATCAGTGAATGCTACGGAGACGCCGGGCCGGACCTCATCGCGCCACAAAAACACCAAGTACTTCTTCTCCGAACGGGGCTTACTTCAGGAAGTCAGGAACATCGAGATCGTCCGAGCGGCTGCCCGAAAGATCGGGCTCCACCACTGCGGGGAGGTCGACGTCGAAGCCTGAGTCCGCGGGCAACGCGGCAGGACGCTGCTGGCCCCAGTTGCTCAAGCCGGCGGCGCCGATGCCAGCCGTTGCGTGCTGCGGAGCCGCAGCGTTCGACGGCGCGCTGGACGGCGCAGCAGGGCGGTCGGCCGGTACGGGGTTCTGGGCCGGACGGGACTGGTCCATGGAAGGCGAAGTGGCCTTGACGTCGTCAAAGCCTGCAGCGATGACAGTTACGCGTGCTTCGTCGCCAAGGGCGTCGTCGATAACAGCACCGAAGATGATGTTGGCCTCAGGGTGGGCAACTTCCTGGACAAGGCGGGCTGCTTCGTTGATTTCGAAGAGGCCGAGGTCCGAGCCACCCTGGATGGAGAGCAGAACACCATGCGCACCATCGATGGAAGCCTCCAGGAGCGGCGAGGCAATGGCAAGTTCCGCTGCCTTGACCGCGCGGTCCTCGCCGCGGGCCGAGCCAATGCCCATCAGGGCCGAGCCGGCACCCTGCATGACCGACTTGACGTCGGCGAAGTCCAGGTTGATGAGGCCGGGGGTGGTGATGAGGTCCGTGATGCCCTGGACACCTGAGAGGAGCACCTGGTCCGCGGAACGGAAGGCGTCAAGGACAGAGACATTGCGGTCGCTGATGGACAGGAGGCGATCGTTGGGGATCACGATCAAAGTGTCGACTTCATCGCGGAGGGCGTCGATTCCGGCCTCGGCAGAACCTGCACGGCGACGGCCCTCGAACGTGAACGGACGGGTGACCACACCAATGGTCAGCGCGCCCAGGGAGCGGGCGATGCGCGCAACAACAGGGGCGCCACCGGTTCCGGTGCCACCGCCCTCGCCGGCGGTTACGAAGACCATGTCAGCGCCGCGGAGAACTTCTTCGATCTCATCAGCGTGGTCCTCGGCGGCCTGCTTGCCGACCTCAGGGTTTGCGCCGGCGCCAAGGCCGCGCGTCAGTTCGCGGCCGACGTCAAGCTTGACATCGGCGTCGCTCATGAGCAGCGCCTGCGCGTCAGTATTGATGGCGATGAACTCGACTCCCCGAAGGCCGACCTCGATCATGCGGTTGACTGCGTTCACGCCACCGCCGCCGATGCCGACGACCTTGATGACGGCCAGGTAATTCTGCGGTGCTGCCACGTTTCGTGCCCCTTGCTTGTGTCCTATAGCGAAACTGATCGAGTCCAACTTGAATCCTTGGACCTTAACCCTCTAGTTGAAGGTTATAGTTATGTCAAGTAACTCTACTGCGACGGTATTTCCTATGGTTCGCACATGCAATGACCGCTTGCGCGTGTCGTGGGAATGTCGCAAATTAAGGGCTACCGGCGGCAGTGGATTTACATCGTCAAAGCTGCCTATTTGGTGAATGGATGCCGTGGAACACTGACGTCATAGACGCTGACGGGAACCTTCGGATCGGCAGGCATCTTGAGCAGTGCCTCAAGTGCCTTCGCCTTCAGCTCCCTGTCCTCGGCATTGCCCCACACTACAGTCTTTCCGTCCACGAGTTTGAGTTCCACGGCGTCGACCGAAGCCGCAGACGCCGTCGACATCCGGGCTCGGACATCCGCAGGCAAGGTATCCAGGACCGCGGCGATCGCCTTGAACAATTCCGTATTGGTCGATCCGGCACCGGCATCGATCAACGGCAGTGCCACGGCAGAGGGATCCTGCGTCGCACCTAACTGGACCCCATCAACGTCAACCATGATGTAGGAATCGCCCTGCTTCAACAGCGCCACCGGAACACGCTCATTGATGTGCACCAACAGCCCCGACGGCGGCCGGGCCTCCATGGTTGCCGATCGGACCTGGACCAGAGGTTTGAGGAGCTCATTGATGTCCTGCTCAGTGACCTGCGGCAGCGGCTTGCCCTCGAGGCCGGACAACGCCTTCTGCACGGCGTCGGGCGTCAGCAGGGTGGTGCCGTCAACCGTGATGGTCCGTACTGCCAATACCGGCGAGAAGATGGCCCCGGCAATAAGCACGGCAATAAATGCGGTCACCACGGAAACCGTCCACCACACGATGCGGCGTTGGCGCCTGCGCTTGGGTTCGGGGAACGCAATGATGTTGTCCCCGGATGACGCAGCGGACTTGGTTGCCGTCGCGCCTGCCTTCCCGCCGGACTTCCCGGCAGGTTTTCCGGGGGCTTTGTCAGCAGTCTTCTCAGGCAACTTGCGACCGGCTTTATCTGCCGGTTTCACGTCAGGTTCAAGATCCCGTTGCGCACTGATGATGGCGCCGGAGTCATGGCCCCCGGGCTTGGCCGAACGGCCCGCCGCAGGTTCCGGTTGGCGGGCAGCCGGCTTGAACGTGGGCTTCCGGGTGCTAGCCACCCAACGCCTCCACAATGGCGGGACCATAGGCTGTAACGTCCCCGGCCCCCACCGTGATCACCACGTCGCCCTCCGTTGCAACCGCCGCAATGGCGTCCACGGCCTCGGCCCCGGTCACCAGGCGCCCATTCGACAGCCGGTCGGATATCAGCGAACTGGTCACGCCGGGAATCGGGTCCTCGCGCGCCGGATAAATATCCAGGACCAGCGCTGTATCTGCCGCCCCGAGTGCCGAGGCAAACTCCCCGGCGAATTCCCGCGTGCGCGAGAAGAGGTGCGGCTGGAAGAGAACGTGGACTTTGTGGCCGCCGGCTACCGAACGGGCAGCAGACAGGGCGGCACGGACTTCCGTGGGGTGGTGAGCGTAGTCGTCGTAGACCCGCACGCTCCTCCCCTGCCCCTTCAGCTCGAACCGGCGCGAGGCTCCAGTGAAGTGTCCCAGCGCTGCCGCGGCAGCCGCAGGGGCCACCCCCAGTTCAAGCGCCACGGCGAAGGCAGCCGCTGCGTTGAGCGCGTTGTGGCGTCCGGGTACCTGGAGTTCGAGGCGGTGAATGTCGTTGCCAAGACCCACCGACACCTCTCCGGGTCCACCATCGTGGAGCCTGATGTCGGCGTCGGGTGACGTTCCGTACGTCAAGACCCGGGTGCTTTCCTTGGCCGCTGTTCGTTCGGCGAGTGCTAGCGCTCCAGGGTCGTCGGCGCACGCCAGCAGTACGCCGTCGGCGGGCAGCAGCGCTGCGAACGCGTCGAAGGAAGCAAAGACAGCTTCGGGTGTGCCGTAGTGGTCCAAATGGTCCGCTTCGACATTCGTCACGACGGAGATGAGCGGCTGGTAGTTCAGGAATGAGCCGTCTGATTCGTCCGCCTCGGCCACGAAAATATCCGAGGAGCCATGCGCTGCATTGACCCCAAGCGCGGGAACGTTCGCCCCAATGGCGAAGGACGGGTCCAGGCCGGCCTCCTTGAGCAGGACTGCAACCATGGACGTTGTGGTGGACTTCCCGTGCGTACCGGCTACCGTGACCACCCGGTGTCCCGCCATGGTGGCCGCCAGGCCTTCTGAGCGGTGCAGGACAGGCAGCCCGGCACTTCGTGCCGCCACGAGTTCAGGATTGTCGGCCCGGATGGCTGATCCAGCGACGATGGTCTGGGCGTCACCCAGGTTTGCCGCGTCGTACCCGACGGCGATGCGTGCTCCGGCAGCAGCCAGATCCTGCATGACTGGCAGATCCTTGGCGTCGCTGCCGCTTACGGTAACTCCACGGGCAACCATGATGCGTGCAACGGCGGACATGCCGACACCGCCGATACCAATGAAGTGGACCCGGCCGAGGGTCTCAAGGGGTGCGATGCTGGTGGTCATGCGGATACCGCTTCCAGGACGAGATCAGCCATGCGCTGATCGGCGTTTCTAATACCAAGGGCCTCGGATTTCCGGGCCATGTCGTTCAGTCGTTCGCGGTCCGAGAGCAGGGGAATGAGCTCGCGTTCCAGCCACTGCGGGTCAAGGTCCTGGTCCGCGACCAACAACGCACCGCCGGCTTCCACCAAGGGAGCCGCGTTCAGGGCCTGCTCCCCGTTTCCGATCGGCAACGGCACAAAGACCGCCGGCACGCCGACTGCTGCCACTTCGCTGACCGTTCCGGCTCCCGCGCGGGCCAGCAGGACGTCAGCAGCAGCGTAGACGTTCTCCATCCCGTCCACGTACTCAACCTGCCGGTAGCCTTCACCGGCCAGCAGGCCGCCGTCGTCGTTCTTGACGGCTTTGCCGACACCTGTGATGTGGAGCGTCTGGACCCCTGCAGCCCCGAAGGCAGGCAAAGCTGCGGCGATGGCACGGTTGATGCTGAGCGCTCCGGAAGAGCCTCCGGTCACGATCAGGGCCGGCCGGTCCGCATCGAGGCCGAGCATGGCTTTGGCGGCCGGACCCGCTGCGCCCCGGTCGAGAGTGGAGATGGCACGCCGCATCGGCATGCCTACATGGCGGGCGCCCCTCAGGCGTGTACCAGCAAAGGCCACGGCGACGTGGTTGCTGAACCGGGCGCCGACCCGGTTGGCCAGCCCTGCCTTCATGTTGGCTTCGTGGACCACGATCGGGACGCCGAGCTTCCGTGCTGCAAGGTACATGGGGGTGCAGACGTAGCCGCCCACACCCACCAGGACGTCGGCCCGTGCGTTCTCCAGGATCCGGCGGGCTTGCTTGACTGCCCCGCCCAGGCGGCCCGGAAGCTTGAGCAGATCAACGGAAGGCCGTCGGGGGAACGGGACACGGTCAATGGTGGCGAGCTCGTAACCGGCCGCCGGGATGAGCCTGGTTTCCATTCCCGACGGCGTGCCAACAGTCAGGATGGACGCCTCCGGACGCTTTTCCCTGATGGCATCAGCAATGGCGAGCAAAGGGCTGATGTGCCCGGCAGTTCCGCCGCCTGCAAGGACGACGGACAAAGGCTTGGTCGCGTGGGAATCAGAAGTCATGAAGTGCTAGGTACGCTTTCGTGCGGGTTTGGGTGAGCGGCGCGGCAGGAATCGTGGACGTTGCTGGGGTGGCAGCTGGCCGCGGGCCAAGGACAACACTACGCCCACACCGCACAGGGAGATGATCAGCGCCGAACCGCCATATGAGATGAACGGCAAAGGCACTCCCACCACCGGCAGCAACTGCGTTACCACCGCCATGTTCATGCTCGCCTGGCCCAGGAGCCACACCATGATGCCGCCGGCAAGGGTCCGCTGGAACGGGTCCGTCTGGCGGACCACGACCCGGAAAATCGCAATGCCCAGGATGGCAAACAGCACCAGGACCACAATGGTTCCCACAAGGCCGAGCTCCTCACCGATGATGGCGAAGATGAAGTCGTTGTGGGCTTCCGGAAGCCAGTTGTACTTCTGCCGGCTCTGGCCAAGGCCCAGACCTGTCCAGCTACCCTGGGCCAGGCCGTACATGCCGTTCGTTGACTGGAAATCGAAGTCGAACTGTTCGGTGCACGTCGCGGACGCCGTTCCGAGCCATGACGTGATGCGGCAGATCCGGTTGGAGCTGCTGACGGTGGCCAGCACAGCCCCGACGATACCCACGGCGCCGGCGATGCCGAGCATGCGCCCCGGAACGCCGGCGAAGTAGAGCCCTGCGGCGGCGATGGCTGCAATGACAATGACTGTTCCGAGGTCATTACCGAGCATCACCAAACCGATGACCAGTCCGGCACCCGGCACAACCGGGATGATCACGTGCATCCACCGGTTAAGGAGCTTTTGTTTCCGGGCAAGCACGGCGGCAATCCAGACACAAAGGACCAGCTTGGACATCTCCGAAGGCTGGAGTGTGACACCGCCGATGTCGATCCAGTTCTTGTTTCCGTTGACGCTGTTGCCCATGACCTGGACCAAGGCCAGGAGGACCACGACGGCGCCAAGAGCCCACCAGGAAAGTTTCTTCATCCAGTTCACGTTGGTTCGTGAAATGACGTACATGGCGACCAGGCCGACGACGCCGAACACGGCCTGCTTCAACGCATCCGCGTAGGGGGACTTTCCCTCCGAGATGGCTTCGACGCTGGAAGCGGACAACACCATCATGATGCCAATGGCCGTCAACGCCAGGGCACAACCGAGAATGAGGTAATAAGTGGAGCTGTTGGGCGCCTTGCTTTTGCCCTCTAGGCTCTCCCAGAAGCTGCGCCAGTGCCGGCGTAACCCTTTGGGCTGCCTGGCGGCCGGGGGCGTGGCCTTGTTCTTCCCGTCCCGTGGCTCTTTGCCGCGGGTGCGGGTGGGCGTGCTGACCATTGTTACTCCTCGGTGGTCTGTGCCTGCCCTTCCACAAGCTCGCGAACTGCCTGGACGAATGCGTCGCCACGGTGAGCGTAGGAAGAGAACTGATCCATGGATGCAGCCGCTGGTGCCATGAGGACGGTATCGCCCGAGGTTGCCACTCCGGCTGCGGACGCCACGGCCTGGGCCATGATGGTCTCGCCGAAAATTGGCGAAGCGGCGTTACCGGCTGCGGTCTGCACACTCTCAGTGTCACCCTTGGCCTGGGCTATCACCGGGACATCCGGCGCGTGTCGCTGGAGGGAGGCCTCCAGCGAGGCGGTGTCGGTTCCGATGAGCACCACGGTCTTGAGCCGCCGTGCATGTTCCTTGACCAGCTCGTCGTAGTTGACGCCCTTGGACAGGCCGCCGGCAATCCACACCACGTTCTGGAAGGCCGAGAGTGCCGCCGATGCCGCATGCGGATTCGTCGCCTTCGAGTCGTTGATCCACAGGATGTCGTTGTGCTTGGCTACCAGTTGGATCCGATGCGCGCCGGGGAGGTAGTTGACCAGTCCCTGCTTCACAGCCGAGGGTTCCACACCGTAGGCCCGGACCAGTGCCGCGGCGGCCAGCGCGTTGGCCACCATGTGGCGCGGGGCCACCGGGCCAAGATCTGTCATCGCGGCCAGTTCCGCTGCCGAATCCTTGCGTTCGGCGATGAAAGCGCGGTCCACCAGCAGACCGTCCACGACGCCCAGCATGCTGATGGCAGGAGTGTTGGTGGTAAAACCGATGGCCCGGCAACCCTCCACAACGTCCGCATTCTCGACCATGCGCTCGGTTTCGATTTGCTCGGCGTTGTAGATCGCTGCCTTTTGGGTGTTCTCGTACACCTTGGCCTTGTCCGCGAGGTAGGACGCATAGGAACCGTGCCAGTCCACATGGTCCTCCGCGACATTGAGGCACACACTTGCCACGGGCGAGAGCGAGTGACTCCAATGCAACTGGAAGCTGGACAGTTCCACAGCAAAGACGTCATAGTCCACCGGGTCCCGCAGGGCGTCCAGGATCGGCGTTCCAACATTGCCGACCGCGATGGCCTTCAAGCCGGCAGCCTGCAGCATTGACTCGGTCATCCCCACCGTGGTGGTTTTGCCGTTGGTGCCGGTGATGGTCAGCCAGTCGGTGGTCTTGCGCCCTTCACGGACCCGGAGTCGCCACGCCAATTCGACGTCGCCCCATACGGCGATGTGCTTGCGCTTGGCCGCCGCCAGCAGGGCTTGATCCGGACGCCAGCCGGGAGAAGTTACCACGAGGTCGGGCAGGCTGTCCTCAATCAGCGGGAGGGTGCTGACAGCGTCCTCCCCCAGCAGGACGTCAACGGCGCCGACGATTTTCAGGGTGTCTGCCTGAGCTTTGGCTTTGTCGGTGGTTGCGGCGTCCACCACTAGTACCTTGGCTCCGAGCTCAATCAGGGTGTCGGCAGCGGAAAAACCGGACAGGCCGATACCCGTCACCACGACCCGCAGCCCGCTCCAGTTGGAATCCCAGCTGGTCAGCTCCTTGAGCCGGTCGGATGAAGAGGACATGGTTCCAGGGGCCTCGTTCACAGCAGCACCACCCATTCAGCGTAGAAAATTCCCAGGCCTGCGGCCACGAACAGCCCGGCGAGGATCCAGAAGCGGACCACCACGGTGACCTCGGCCCAGCCCTTCAGTTCGAAGTGGTGCTGGAGCGGGGCCATTTTGAACACCCGTTTACCGCCTGAGAGCTTGAAGAAGCCCACTTGGATGATGACCGACAGGGTGATGAGCACGAACAGGCCGCCGATGAAAGCCAACAGCAGCTCAGTCCGGGAAAGGATGGCAAATGCTGCCACGGCTCCGCCGATGGCCAGCGAGCCGGTGTCGCCCATGAAGATCTTGGCCGGTGACGTATTCCACCAGAGGAACCCGACCAGGGCTGCGCTGAGGATGGCCGCGAGCAAGGCCAGATCCATGGGGTCGCGGACCTGGTAGCAACCGCTGCCCGCTTCCTTGGGTGAACCGCATGCTTGGTTGTTCTGCCAGATACCCATGATGGTGTAGGCGCCGAAGACCATGATGGATGCTCCGGCGGCCAGCCCGTCCAGGCCGTCTGTCAGGTTCACGCCATTGGTTGCTGCCGTGATGATCAGGTTGGACCAGACAATGAACAAGATAGCGCCCAGTACTGTCCCGCCGAAGGCGAGATCCAGCCAGGGAATATCCCGTACCAGCGAGATCTGCGTCGAGGCCGGACGGAGCCCGTCCTCATTCGGGAACTGCAGGACGAGCACGGCGAAGATGATGCCAACGGCTGCCTGGAGGATGAGTTTGGCTCGGGCGTTCAGGCCCAGGCTGCGTTTGTTCGAGATCTTGATGTAGTCATCCAGGAATCCCACGAAGCCCATGCCGACCATGAGGAACAGCAGAAGAAGACCTGACGCCGATGGCCCGGCGGACCGCGGGTTCATCATCCACATGATCAGGTGCGTCACAAAGTAGCTGATGAGCACAGCCGCCACCACGACGGTCCCGCCCATGGTGGGGGTGCCGCGCTTGGTGTGGTGCGAAGTGGGGCCGTCATCGCGGATGAACTGCCCGTAACTCTTGGCTACCAGGAACCTGATGAAGAGGGGTGTGCCTATCAAGGCCACCAGAAGGGCGACGCCGGCGCCGATCAAAAGTGCAATCACAGCTGCTCGTTCCCTTCGCTTGCGGCAGCTTCAGCCGCGCTTTCTCCGGTGGGCTCGGCCCGTGGAGGTAATGCTATCCGATCCCCCAAGTGCCTGAGCCCCACACCATTGGAGGACTTGAACAACACGAGGTCGCCTGGTCTGAGTTCGTTCTGCAGGAGTTCGTATGCTTCCTCCACAGTCTCGGTGAAGGAACATTCATCCCCCCAGGAGCCTTCCTGGATGGCAGAGACATAGAGGGCGCGGGCTTCGCGTCCCACCACCACCAGCCTGGAGATGTTCAGCCGGACCACCTGAGTGCCAACCGCAGTGTGTTCGCGGATGGAGTCTTCGCCCAGCTCGAGCATGGCGCCAAGGACAGCCCAGGTCCTCCTGCCTTGTCCAAGGTCTGCAAGAGTGCGCAGAGCAGCGCGCATGGATTCCGGGTTCGCGTTGTAGGCGTCGTTGATGATGGTCACGCCGTCTTCACGTTCTGTTCGCTCCATGCGCCAACGGCTGGCTGCCGACTGGGAGCTGAGTGACGAGGCGATGTCGACGGCTGGAATCCCGGCCGCAAAAGCCGCTGACGCAGCTGCGAGCAGGTTGGTCACGTGGTGGCCACCGATCAGGCGGCTCCGCACCGGAACAGAAGGGCCGCCGTCGGGAAGTATGAGGTCGAAGTCGGGGAAGCCCTGGTCGTTGACCACGACGTTGCGGGCTTCCACCTCTTCGGTGGTAGCGGGCGAGGCCGTGAACCCCAGGACCTTGGCCTTGGTGCGGGCGCGCATGGCAGCTACGCGGCCGTCGTCGAGGTTGATGACCGCAGTGCCGTTTTCGCTAAGGGCTTCGACCAGTTCACCCTTGGTTTTGGCGATGTTCTCCACACCGCCGAATTCGCCGGCATGGGCGGTCCCGACTACCAGGACTACACCGATGTCCGGCTTGACCATCTCCGCGAGGTACTTGATGTGGCCCAGGCCGGTGGCACCCATCTCGATGACAAGGAAGCGCGTATCGGTGTCAGCGGCGAAAACCGTGAGCGGAACACCCACCTCGCCGTTGTACGAGCCCTGTGGCGCCACAGTGGCGCCTGCCGTCGACAACACGCCGGCAAGGAGATCCTTGGTGGTGGTCTTGCCGGCTGAGCCGGTGATTCCAATGACCGTGAACTGCTCGCCGCGCTGTTCGCGGTCGGCCCGGATGCGCCGGACCGCTTCAGCCGCCAGGGCGCCCATGGCCAGGACAGCGTCGTCGACCACGACGGCGGGATATGGGCTGCCGTGGGCATCGGTCACCTCACGTTCGGCGAGGACCAGAACGGCGCCACGCTCAAACGCGGCGTCGACGAAGTCGTGGCCATCGGCGTGCTCGCCGGGTTTGGCCACGTACAACGAGCCGGGCATCGCCTCCCGTGAGTCAGTAACCACAGAGGAGGGCACGATGCCCGGATCTCCGGTCAAACGGCCATGGGTGATGTCGGCGATCTCCGCCGCAGTAAGTGCAATCATCTCGGTTTAGGACTCTATCCGCTGGTCCGATGAAACGCTGAATCCCTTGGATGTCAAGGCGGCCCGCAACTCGACCCTGTCGTCCAGGGCGAGGTTTACGCCTTGTACTTCCTGCCACACCTCGTGGCCGCGTCCTGCGATGAGGATGGTGTCCTTCGCCGTCGCCAGGTCAACGGCGAGGCGGATGGCAGCATCCCTCGGGTAGGACTCGATGATCTCGCTGCCCAGGTTCTCTCCCTCCCGCGCAGCAAAGGCGCCCGCCAGCACCTCAGCGCGGATGGCGGCGGCATCCTCATCGTGGGGGTCGTCATCGCTGATAATCACGACGTCGGCCAGACGGGCCGCGATTGCGCCCATGGTAGGCCTTTTGCCTTGGTCACGTTGTCCTGTGGCGCCAAAAACCACGATGACGCGTGACTCTTCCTCCGGTGACCGGACCGCCATCAGTGCACGGGCCAGGGCATCGGGATTGTGGGCAAAATCAACAACGGCGGCGGGCTCCGTGGAGACGAGCTGCATGCGCCCGGGAACAGCAACCGTAAAAGGATCGTGGGCATCCAAGGCGTCCTGGAGCTCGGATTCATCTACCCCGGACGCCAGGACCATGACGGTAGCCAACGCCGCGTTTGCCACGTTGAAGTCGCCCGGCAAGCCGGTGTGGACCCGCAAGGTCCGGCCGTCCGTGTGGTGCAGTTCGAATTCCGAACCCAACCCGCGCGGGTTGATGGACGCGACGTGCCAGTCAGCGTCCGGGGCGCCACTGGAAGAAGCCGCTGAAAGTGTGGTGACCGGAATGTCCGACAGGCCGGCAAGCTTGCGGCCCCATTCGTCGTCGACCGTGACAACAGCCTGGCGTGCGCGTCCGGCGGTGAAGAGTTCAGCCTTGGTGTTGAAGTACTCCTCCATGCTGCCGTGGAGGTCCAGATGGTCCTGGGTGAGGTTGGTGAATCCTGCGACGTCGAACATGACAGAGTCCACCCGGCGGTAGGAGATCGCGTGCGATGAAACCTCCATGGACGCCGCGTCCAGGCCCCGCTCCCGCATCAATGCGAGCAGTGCGTGGACATCCGGGGACTCCGGAGTGGTCAGGAGGCTCGGGATGGGTTCTCCGCCGGCCACTATCTCGATGGTCCCGATCAGGCCCGGCTGCTTGCCCAAGGCACGCAGCAGCGAGTTGATGAAGTAAGTGGTGGTGGTCTTGCCATTGGTCCCCGTGACGCCGAAAAGCGACGGGAAGGCCGCATCCTCCGGTTGGCTGCGATAGATCAGCGCGGACAAAGGCCCGACGGCGGCCCGCGGCTCCGCAATGATGAGGACAGGGACGGGCTGCTCGGTTGCCAGCGCAAGCTGGCGTGCACCGGCGTCGTCCGTAACCACTGCGACGGCACCGGCCTCCACGGCTTGGGGCACGAAATCGGCACCATGGCGCGTGGCGCCCGGCAGGGCCATGTAGAGATCGCCCGGTTCAACGGCACGGGAATTGAGCGTGATGCCGGTGACGCCAAGGTCCTGGCTGCCGTCAGGGGCCGTTACTCCCAGCGCTCCCGCTATGGCTGCCAGGGGCACCGCAGCAACGGATGCGGGACGGAAAGCTGACCGTCCGGCATCCGGCGTCGCGGTATTGGAAGCTGCCTCTTTGTGCTCTGACACGTGGTTCTCCGTTGGTGCTCGTGGAACGACCGGCCGGGGGCCAGCGGCGCCCGGGCCGTTAGTGGTGGATCGAATGGTGACCGAAACAGACGCCCAAGAAGCTTACTTGACGAACTGGGGCAGCCGCGCGGGAGTCCCGGTGGATGGGGCCACGTTGTAGGTCCTCAGGACCTGTGCCATCACTGACCGGAACACCGGGCCGTTGGTGACTCCATAGATGTTTCCCTTGGGGCGCTGCAAGACCACTTCAACGATGAACCGGGGGTCATCCATGGGGGCCATGCCAACCATCGAGGCAGTGTAGCCATCGAAGCCCGGCAGTCCGTCCTCACGCGGGGCTTGGGACGTACCGGTCTTGGCGCCGACACGGTAGCCGTCGATGGCGGCATCCTTGATCTGTCCCTCGGTCACTGCGCTCTCCAAGATGTCCCTGACCTGTTGGGCGGTCTCCTTCGAGACCACTTGGCGCGGATCCTTGGCAGGGGCCTTCTGCTCCTGGCCGTCGGGGCCGATGTAACCGTCAATCAGCCGGGGTTGGAGCATCACCCCGTTGTTGGCGATGCTCTGGAAGGCCCGGACCGTCTGCAGCGTCGACTGCGACACGCCCTGTCCGAAGAGCACCGTGTACTGCTGGCGTTCATCCCATTGGTCTGGCGTGGCGAGGATGCCCGTCGCTTCGGCCGGCAGCCCGATGTCCGTCTGCTCTCCGATGCCGAACTTCTTCAGCCAGTCATACCGCTGCTCTTTGCTCAGGCGGCTCCCGACCATCACGGTGCCGGTGTTCATGGACCAGCCCAGGATGCCGGCGAGTGTGCGTTCTTCGGTGCCGTGCTCGAAAGCGTCCGTGAAGGTCTGCCCGTCAATGGTGTATGCGGGCGGAATGGTGAAGTGGTCCAGCGGGAAGGACTTGCCCTCCTCGATTGCCGCCGCAGCGGTGATCATCTTCTGGACGGAGCCGGGCTCGTAGGCGGCAGTCACCGAACGCACGCCACGGTCCTTGGCGTCGACTTTGCCGGGGTCGTTCGGGTCCGGGGCATTGGTGTCGGCCAGGGCGATGAGGTTGCCGGTCTTCGTGTCGATCACGACGATCGAACCCCACTCGGCATTCATTTTGTTGACCTGGCTCTGAATAGCCTGTTGAGCGAAGTACTGGATGTCGGTATTGATGGTCAGTTTGACGTCACTGCCGTCGACGGCAGGTGTCAGTTCGTCAGTGGCCACGGGAATACGGAGGCCGTCGGCACCGATCTCGAAGACGCGCTTGCCTTCAGTACCGCGGAGAATCTCGTCCTGGGTTTGCTCGATGCCCGCCTGGCCGGTGGTCCCGTCCTTGAGGAAACCCACTACCCCGCCGGCCACGCTGCCATTCGGGTAGACGCGTTTGCTGATGCCTTCAGCTTTGAGTCCCGGGATGTAGAGCTTGGTAATCCGGTCCTCCAGCTCAGGCTTGATGTCCTTGGCGACCACAAAGTAGCGCTTATCCCCCGTCAGGGACTCCCGGACCTTGGCGACGTCGGTCCCGAGCAAGGCCGCAAGATCAGCAATGCCCTGGTCACGCGTGATTTCGTCGAGCTTTTCCGTTTTCTCGTTGTAGCGGTGGAACGTCTCGGTGTTCGTATTCACGGTCTGGTCGACGACGATGTTGTACCGGATGACGCTGCTGGCCAGAACAGTGCCGTTCGCGTCCAGGATCTGCCCACGCTCAGCGGGGAGGACCTGGGGGGTCAGGCGCTTGGCAAGGGCAGCCTCGGCCATCCCGCCCATGTCCAGGCCCTGGACCATGAACAACTTGCCCCCGACCACCAGCAGCAGGGTCAGCATGATGCCGAGCCCAACGCGCAGCCGCCTTCGTGCCGCCGGCGTCTTCGTTTTATTCGATGTGCCGGGGTTCTGAGCCACGTTGATTCCTTGCTGCTGGCCTTGGTTCAGTGGACGGATGGACTACTGTCCGGGAGTCTTCTGCTGGGGGGCCGGGACCGACCCTCCATGAAGATCCACCGGCGGTTTCGCTGCCGGGGACGCCGGAGCTGCCGGCGCAGTTGCCTGCGCGGCCGACGCTGCCGGCGCCGCGGGGGTGACTGGCTTGAGGTTCTCCAAAGGATCCTTGGTGGTCACCGAGGGAACAACATCCAATACGCCCCCGACGGCCGGAGGAGCAAGAACAGCCCCGGGGCTGTCGCCCTTGACTGCGGGAGTAGCCTTCCCGGTCACCGTCATGGTGTTCAGGTCGATCTGGCCTTTGACCGTGGAAGGAACCATACCCAATTCTGTAGCCTTGGCGGCCAGATTCTGGGGAGCTTCGAAGTTCTGCTTCTTCTGTGTCAGGTCCTGGTTTTCCTTGTTAAGGGTCGCGGCCTGCGCCTTGAGCTGCACCAGCTGGTACTGCGCCGTCGACACGGAGATGTTCAGCACCAGGACCGTCAGGAGCGCCGCTGCCATGGCCACGAAGCACAGAACCACGAAGGGGGTCCTGCGCCTGCCGGGAGCACTGCGTACAACGGAGAGCGGCGTGCGCGGCCGGCGGGCGACATCCGGCTTCCCTGCCGGTGTTGGAAGCGCGCGGGCAGTGTTGCCCACCACGGAGGGCAAAGTCCTCGCTGCGGCGTTGCTCATGCGTCTCTCCTCGATTTGATGCGTTCGACGGCCCTCAGCCGCGCAGAAGCCGCGCGCGGGTTCTCTGCGATTTCTGCCGCTGTGGGCACTTCCGTGCCTTTGGTGATTGTCTTCAATTCAGCTTTGTGTTCCTCGAGCTCCACCGGGAACCCGAGCGGCGCCGAGGATTTCGAGCCCTTCTGGAATACGGACTTGACGATCTTGTCTTCCAGCGAGTGATAGGACATCACCACCACGCGGCCACCCAACGCCGTGGCGGCCACTGCGGCCGGAACTGCGCGTTCCAGGACATCGAGTTCCTCGTTGACCTCGATGCGCAAAGCCTGGAAGGTGCGCTTGGCAGGGTGTCCCCCGCTTTTCGCTGCGGCGGCAGGAACCACGCTGCGAATCTGCTCCACGAGCTCGCCCGTGGTGGCAAATGGCTTCTCTGCCCTCGCGTTGACGATCCTGTTGGCAATCCGTCCGGCGAACTTCTCCTCGCCCCATTTGCGGATGATGCGGACAAGATCTTCTTCGCTGTAGGTGTTCACGACGTCGGCGGCGGTCTGCCCGCGGCTCGTGTCCATGCGCATGTCCAGAGGAGCGTCATAGGAGTAGGCGAATCCACGTTCGCGTTCGTCCAGCTGCAGCGAGGAAACTCCCAGGTCCATCAGGATGCCGTGGACCTCCGGAATTCCGAGGTCAGCCAGCACGTCCTCGATCTCGTCATAGACGGCGTGAACAAGGTCAGTGCGCTGCGAAAAGGGCTCCAGCCGGGCGCCGGCCAGTGAAAGTGCTTCTTCGTCCCGGTCAATGCCAACGAGGTGAAGATCGGGAAAGCGCTGCAGCATCGCTTCGGAGTGCCCGCCCATGCCGAGAGTCGCATCGATGGCAACAGGAGTCTCTCCCCTGCTCCTGGCAGCTTCGAAGCCGGGAGCGAGCAGGTTGATGCAGCGGTCTTTCAGGACGGGCACGTGGCGCTCCGATGTGGGCTTTGCCGCGTCCTGCTCTTCCACGCTGCCTCCTCTTTCCTCAGTTACGTGCATGGTGATTCTTGAACCGGATCCCCATCCGCGCCTATCGTCCGCCGGCCTGGCTCAGGGGAAGTTGAGCCAGGAAGACTGTCCGATGGGCGGCTGGAGATCCCATTCAAGAAGCGGTACTGCTTCCACCGACCGGTTAGATGAACCCGGGCAGATTGTCGTCATCCGTTTCCGAGAAGGCTGCTTCCTTCTCGTTGAGGTACTCGTTCCAAGCGTCTGCATCCCAGATCTCGGCCCGGGTGCCGGCACCAATCACTGCCAGCTCCCTTCCCAAGCCTGCGTATGCACGGAGCGCCGGTGGAATGGTCACGCGCCCCTGCTTGTCAGGTACTTCGTCCGAGGCTCCGGACAGAAAGACCCGGATGTAGTCACGTGCCTGCTTGGAAGACAATGGCGCTTCCCGCATCGACTCGTGGATACGTTCGAATTCCTTCTGGCTGAAGACGTAGATGCAGCGCTCCTGGCCCCTTGTGAGGACCAGTCCCTCTGCAAGCTCCTCACGAAACTTGGCGGGAAGTATGATCCGGCCCTTTTCATCGAGACGCGGCGAGTGAGTGCCCAGAAACACTGGCCCCACCGCCCCTCAGTCAAGGTGCCCGTACATACCCAACACTGCCACTACCCTCTTATGTGCTCCACTTTACTCCACAACGCACCACAGTCAACGCACCCGTAGGCGTTTCTCCACCACTTTGAGATTCCTCGGGGCCGAATTGCCGCGGGTTTTCCGGGGGTGGAGTGAAGTGGAGGTATCGACGCATCGGCCGACGTCCAAGTCCCGCGCCGGCAAGCTGAAAGGCGCCTGGGAAGCGCTTTGCACCCCAAAACCGCTTTCGGCGGGAGGAAAGTGGAGCTGGTGGTGGGAAATGGAGGGGCCCGGCGTGGCAACCCTTAAATGCGAAAGGACCCGCTTGGCGGGTCCTTGTCAAAGCTTTGGAAGTGTTTGATCCACGAGCGGACTCAGGGGCGCGACTGACTCACGATGGCCTGCTGCCGGAGAAGTGACACGCCCTCCGTCAGTGGTCGTCGCGGCGCCGTTCATCCCAGCGCTCTTCGAGGCTGCTCATGAATGTGCTCTTGGGCTTGGCCTTGGCGGGCTTTCCCTTACCGGATTTCCCGAAAGCCGCTCCACGCAACGTCGCGAAGTACACGCCAGCACCCATGACTATGAAGCCGAGGACACCCACAGGTATCGCCTGCAGCGAGACGCCGACCAGCAGGAGAAGAATGCCGGCGATTGCCCCAAGGACGCCAATGATGACGTGCCTGGTCGACCAGCTGCGGATGGGATCCGAACCCATGGTGTTGGCAAACTTCGGATCGTCCTCATGAAGTTGCTTTTCAAGTTGCTCAAGCAGCTTCTGTTCGTGCTCCGAGAGGGGCATCGCGACCTCCTTTAGTCAGCCAGCGTCTGGACATAACGCGTCCTGTGCGTCTGTTTACCCCAACGATCGGACCAAGAATTTCGTTCCCAAAATACCCTCTTGTTCAGCGGATACCTCAGGGCCGACTGTTCAGGAAACAGTTTGTCCAGACGATCTAAATCTCTGTAATAAATAGGATAGTTTGTCCGGGGCCGTTCTGAAAGACGCCTGGGGCCGTGCGGGACCAAGGTCACAGGGTTCAGGCCTCCGAGGCAGGTTTACCGGGTTCCAGGAGCCGGGCCGGAAGCAGGGTTTTGGAACCAAATCGCTGGGAAACCCTGTCCAGGGCCTGCTCGGCTGCCCGCCAGTTGTCATCCCGGCGGTCCAGGCTCAATTGCATCGACGTCTGACCTGCCGGTTCCAATTGCTCCGCCCGCACTCCCACCAGCCTGACGCTCATGGAACGCGGACCCAAGGAGTCGAGCAGCTGCATGGCCACCTGGTAGATCAACTGGGCACTGTCTACCGGCGTTTGCACAGTGCGGCTCCGGGACACCGTGGAGAAATCGGCATACCGGAGCTTCAAGGCGACCGTCCGTGCGAGCATTCCGGAACTCCGGAGACGGCTGGCCGTCCGGTGGGACAACCTCAACAACTCTCTGTGCAGCAGTTCTTCATCTGCTGTGTCTACGGAGAAGGTCTCTTCAGCACCAATGCTCTTCTCAACCCTGGTGGGCGTCACTGGACGGGGATCAATTCCCATGGAGAGCCTGTACACATGTTCCCCGCTTGCGCCAAGAACCTTCTTCAGCGAGGACAAGGGTGTGGCGGCCACATCGGCGACCGTTCGGATGCCCATACGCGCCAGGACCTCCCCGGTCTTGCCACCCACACCCCAGAGGGCACTGACAGGAAGGCTGTGAAGGTAGGAAAGGGTGTCCTCGGCGTCGATCTGCAAAATGCCGTCGGGTTTGCACCGGGTGGAGGCGATCTTGGCAACGAACTTGGTGCCGGCAATCCCCACGGAAGCCGTGATGCCAAGCTCTGATTGGACCCTGCGCCTGATGAGGTGGCCAATTTCCAAGGGCGTGCCCAGCCGGCGGATGGCCCCGCCAACGTCCAGGAAAGCTTCGTCCACGCTCAAAGGCTCCACCAGGTCCGTAATGGACCCGAAGATCTCCATGAGCTGCGCTGAGACCTCGTAGTACAGAGTGTGGCGGGGATTGATGACAACCGCCGCTGGACAGCGCCTCATCGCAATGGACATCGGCATGGCCGACTTGACCCCTGTGGTCCGGGCTTCATAGGAAGCAGAGAGGACCACGGACCTGTCCGCGGGGAATCCCACGATCACGGGCTTGCCCCGCAGTTCGGGACGGCTGCGGAGTTCGACGGAGACAAAGAATGCGTCCATATCCACGTGCAGGATGCTGGTTCGCCTCAATTCCCGCAGGGCTTCTTCAGCGCTGCGGGCCGGTCTGTGTCCAGCGCTTGACTCGCCGCCGGGTGCTTCCTGCCTCACAACGGCAATACTATGCCCGGGCACTGACTAAACTGGAGGCAAAGTCCGGCTCAGCCCCAGGAAGGATACCCTGTGAAGCTCTTTGGAACTCCTCAATCGCGAGGGTTTGCCCTGCTCGCAGTCAGTGTCGCAGTGGCGGTCTCCGCATGCACGCCGTCCCCCAGCGGTTCGGCGGCTCCGTCATCCACCGGCGCTGCTTCATCTTCGTCAGCTTCGCCGGCGCCCTCACCCTCCGGGACAGCGTCTTCGGCGAGCAGCACCCCCTCGCCTGAAACCACCGGGTTCACCGAGTCCAGCGCACCCGACCCCAATGCCACGGCCACGGTCAATGCGCTTGTTCCCGGATTCCCTGAGAAGCTCATTCCCGTCATGCCAAAGACCTCGGTACGGTCCAGCAGCTTCGACAAGAACGCCTCCCTGGCCACCGTGGCGCTGGTAGGGACCGTCAAAGCGCCTCCGCAGGGCGTGGTGGACTACTACAAGTCCTCGCTCGAGGCTCAGGGCTTTAAGCTTGTCCCCGGACCGGAAGCGGTGGGCAACGTCACCTCCCTGGACTTTGTCCGCGGTGATGGTGAAACAGTGAATGTCTCGATCATGCAAAAGGAAGGCGTCTCTACCTTCACCATCGGCGCCAATGTGGCAGCCGGGTCCATCAAGTGACGTCAGCGTCCCCCGTCGCGTCAGAGCAGGCCCTATACATTGAAGGCGTCGCCGGCAGCCTCAGCAGTTTCCTGTCGGGACAGCGCGACGTCATGGCTACCGTTTCACCCGACGTCGATCCGCTCATCGGGTCGATCTCGACGTTGGTAACCGGCGGCAAGCGGCTGAGGGCGTTGATGTGCTACTGGGGTTGGCGCGGCGCAGGCGGCCCCGCCGGCGACGCGGACATTGTCACAGCCGGATGTGCCCTGGAACTTTTCCAGGCTGCGGCACTGATACACGACGACATCATCGACCGTTCCGATACTCGGCGCGGCGGCCCAAGCGTGCACAAACGGTTCAGCCAGCTTCATGAAACGAACGGCTGGGCCCTGGACAGCGAACATTTTGGAGATGCTGCCGCAATTTTGACCGGTGACCTCTGTCTCTCCTTCAGCGAAGAGGCTTTTACCGGGATTGGGCCCCGCGCCGTTTCAGGGAGCCCTGCCCGCCGCATCTTCAACGTGATGCGGGCAGAGGTGATGGCCGGTCAATACCTTGACATCCTTGAAGAGGTGGCCGGCCCCGTGCGCGACCGGGCGGGATCGGTGGACCGGGCCCGCTCCATCATCCGCTACAAGTCAGCCAAGTACTCCACGGAACATCCGCTGGCATTGGGCGGTGCCCTTGCCGGCGCTTCCACGGAACTACTTGCCGGGTACTCCGGTTTTTCGCTCCCGCTCGGTGAAGCGTTCCAAATGCGCGATGACGTTCTTGGGGTCTTTGGAGACCCAGCAACGACAGGAAAGCCGGCCGGAGATGACCTGCGGGAGGGCAAGCGCACTGTGCTGGTTGGCTTTGCCCTTAATCAGGCTTCGGCGGCCGAAGCCGATTACCTTGACCGCATGCTGGGGAACCCGGAACTCGCTGAGGAGGACGTTGCCAGGATCCGCCATCTCATGGTTGATTGCGGGGCTCTGGACGCGACGGAATCGCTGATCGCGCAGCTGAGCACTGACGCATTCGAAGCGTTGGAACGCCTGCCACTGGATGCACTCCCGCTGCAGGCTTTGGGAGAACTGGCCGAAGCGGCCGTCAGCCGCGCAGCCTGACACCGGGTGCAGGTCAGCCGCGCGGAGCAAGGCAAAGAGGACATGAGACGACGACGGCGGTTTGGGGACCGCCGTCGTCGTCGCTTTAAGTAGTTGCCGCTTTAGGAAGTGAACCGGCGCAATTACCAGGCCAGGGACTGGGCGCGGCGCCTGATCTCCGTTTTACGCCCCTCACGCAAGGCGTCAATGGGACGGCCACGCAGTGATTCATCGGGAGTAAACAGCCAGGTGATCAACTCTTCGTCGTTGTAGCCGGCGTCACTAAGGACCGCAATGGTCCCCTTCAAGCTGTCCACAACATGGCCATCCTGAATAAACAAGGCCGGGACGGAGCGGATATTCCGTTCTCCCCGCCTGACGGCGACGAGCGCACGCTCATCCAAAAGTCCATGGACTTTGGTGATGGAAACTTCCAGCAACCCGGCAACATCCGGAAGCGGCAACCACTCGGAAACAAGGCTTTCTACATTACTCACGGATCAAGGTTGCCATGCCGGCCCACCCGTCGCCTAGCCGGAGCCCGAAAGGGACCACGTCGAAGCCCTTATTACCTGCAATTCCCATACCAACAAATGGCATCAAGAATCTTCCCCCGCGGGAATTGTTGTGTCCACGGAATAAGTATGAGAGATTCACACTGATCACACTTGCACCATTGATAACATCAGTAACATTGGCAACACTGACAACAGCGTTAACAATCAACCCCCGCTGTTTGAGATGAGGACTCCTTCATGACGACGCCCCGCTCGCCGAAACGAACCATGAGCATGCCCGTTATCGCGGCGACCACGGCCGCGCTTCCCGCTGTGGTTTTGTCGTCGCTTGCGCTGGCCCAACCGTCCATCGCAGCGCCCGCACCCCAACCCCGCAAAATACCGGCCACGCTCGCTGCCGCCATGAAGGCCCAGGCAGTCACGACCGGTACGGTGATCCCCGCGCAGGCAGTGGCCGCCACGCTTCCCGCGGCGCTCCGCCCGATGGCCCCCGCAACCCCGGACAGCTACACCGTGGTTCGAGGCGACACCATCAGCGCCATCGCCCGACGTTTCAACCTCGACACGTCCGCGGTGCTCCAGCTGAATAACCTGACCCCCACCACGCTGATCTACCCGGGGCAGAGCATCAAGCTCACCGGAACGGCTGCGTCGGCCCCGGCGCCCAGCGCCCCGCCTGCCTCCGGCACCGCGAGCACCGCCACCGTCTACACGGTTGTCTCCGGCGATACCCTCGGCGGCATTGCGGCCAAGCACGGCGTTCCGCTGTCCAGCATCTTCAGCTGGAACAACCTCAATGGCAGCTCCATCATCTACCCGGGCCAAAAAATCAAGGTCAGTGGCGGATCGGCGCCGTCCGCGCCCGCAACTCCGGCACCCGCACCAGCGCCGGCACCAGCACCTGCCCCCCTGGCAAGCACGGGTTCCTACACCATCAAGGCCGGCGACACCCTCAGCTCCATCGCCTCACGGTTGGGCGTTTCGCTCTCCGCACTCATGTCGGCCAACAACGTGAACGCCAGCACGGTCATCTACCCCGGCCAGAAGCTGACCATCCCCGGCGGCAGCCTGCAGCCTGCCGGAGAGACCACACCGCTGGTGCCCAGCACATTCCTGGGGTTCACCTATCCCCCGGCCGTGGTCAGCTCCGCGAATGAAAACAAGGCACTCCTCAACGCTTCGCCGGTGCCCAGCCGCGCTGAGATGAAAACCATTGTGGCTGACACGGCACGGCGCATGGGCGTCAGCCCGTCGCTGGCCCTCGCGTTCGCAGAGCAGGAATCCGGTTTTGACCAGCGGGCCGTTTCCCCGGCCAACGCCATTGGCACCATGCAGGTCATTCCGTCCTCCGGCCAGTGGGCCTCTGACCTGGTTGGCCGGAAACTCAACCTCCTGGACCCCTACGACAACGCCACGGCCGGCGTCGCGATCATCCGCGTCCTGGTGGCCACCAGCAAGGATCTCGATACGGCCATTGCCGGTTACTACCAGGGACAGTATTCGGTGAGCAAGTACGGTATGTACGAGGACACCAAGCGCTACGTCGAATCGATCAAGGCACGTCAGCGCACGTTCGGCTAGGCCTGTTGCAGCACCCTCGGAAGGGGCCCGCATCCCACCGGGGATTCGGGCCCCTTCCCTGTCTCGTTTAGGATCGTATGGTGCAAGAAGCAACGCAGGACCACCTCATCGGTACCACCGTGGACGGGCGCTACGTGGTCCGTTCCCGCTTGGCGAAAGGGGGAATGTCCACCGTCTACCTGGCCACTGACAGACGCCTGGAGCGCGACGTGGCCCTCAAGGTCCTGCACCCGCATCTGGCAAACGACCAGACCTTCCTGGAGCGCCTGAGCCGCGAAGCAAAAGCCGCAGCCAGCCTCTCACACCCCCACATAGTCGGCGTCCTGGATCAAGGCGAAGACGGCCATATCGCGTACCTGGTCATGGAGTACGTCAAGGGGCACACCCTCCGTGATGTCCTCAATACCCAAGGAGCGCTGCCCCCGCGCCTCGCCCTGGCCTTGATCGATCCCGTGATCGAAGGTCTGGCGGCCGCCCATTCATCAGGCTTGATCCACCGCGACATCAAGCCTGAGAACGTCCTGATCGCAGACGATGGGCGGATCAAGGTCGGGGATTTCGGTTTGGCCAGGGCCATCTCTGCCAACACCAGCACCGGGGCCCTGATCGGGACTGTGGCCTACTTGGCTCCGGAGCTTGTCCTTGGCCGGCCTGCCGATGCCCGCAGCGACATCTACTCGGCCGGAATCATGCTCTACGAAATGCTGACCGGCAAGCAACCGTACAACGGCGACTCCCCCATCCATGTGGCCTACCAGCACGTGAACGCCTCTGTCGGCCGCCCGTCGGACGCAGCCCCCGGGTTGGCCGAAGACCTGGACGAACTGGTGCAATGGTGCACCTCCGTTGACGCAGAGAACAGGCCCATCGACGGGTCCGCACTGCTGACTGAACTGCGCCACATCCGAACGACGCTCACCGACGAACAGCTGGATCTCAAGCAACAGTCAGCCACCGCTGTCCTCCCTGCCGCTCCCACCACAGCCATGGCAGCCTCCGGGCCGGACACGAACGCCACTGAAGCCATTGCCACCACGGCATCACCAACGGAATTCATTGCCCGGCAAAGCAACCCCACCACCATCATGGCCGCCGGTGGCGCGTCCTACCAGTCGCCAAAGGGTGCCACGGAGGTGGAGTCACGCCCGCCCGGAAAAAGGGACCTAAAACGGATCGAACGGCAGCAGGCCAAGGACCAGGCCCGTGCGGCGGCAACCCCGGTCCGACCACTGCGGGAAGGTAATCCACGCCGTCGTGGCTTGATCTGGACCGTGGTGATCGTCATTCTTGCGCTGCTCGCGGCAAGCGCCGGCTGGTTCTTCGGCATGGGGCCGGGGTCGCCAGGCACCGTTCCGGACGTCAAGAACAAGACTGTCGCCGAGGCCCAGCAATTGCTTCGCACTGCCGGCTTCCAGTCAGAACCCCAGGATGTTTTCGATGACGATATCCTCTCCGGCCTCGCTGTTGGCACCAAGCCGGAGTCAGGTGCCGAAGTCCGGAAGTTTCAGCCCATCACCCTTTTCGTGTCCAAGGGAGCCCAGCTCTTCCCTCTCGAGGACCTCACCGGCGGCACCCTGGACGAAGCCAAAACTGCCTTGAATTCAGCCCAGATGGCCCTGGGCAACGTCACTGAGGCTTTCGATGACAAAGTGCCTGCCGGCGTGGTCATCGCCCAGGATCCCGCGAAGGGCACGGAAGTCAGGCACGGCACTCCCATTGCCCTGGTCGTCTCCAAGGGTCCCCAGCCCATCCCGGTCCCGGATGTACGGGGTCTTGCGCAGGACGCGGCAGTCAAGGCAATCCAGGATGCCGGGCTGAAAGCCGTGATCGCCCCGGAGACGGTGAACGACAAGTCCGTCCCCAAAGGCTCGGTTGTCTCGCAGGCGCCCGCCAATGGCACGCTCGTCAAGGGTGAGACGGTGACGTTGACGGTCTCGAAGGGACCAAAGATGGTCAAGATACCGAGTTTCATCGGGAAGCAGGCCGCCGAAGCGGAGAAAGAACTCAAGAAGCTGGGCTTCAAGGTAGAGATCAACAAGATCCTGGGCGGCTTCTTTGGAACGGTACGGGATCAGAATCCCGTCAATACCGAGGCACCCGAAGAATCGGTCGTGACGCTGACAGTGGTGTAGTAACCCGGCCACGCAGCGACCCAGTACCCAAGAAGGCGCGGCCCGGAGAAATCCGGACCGCGCCTTCTTCTGTGGCAGCGGGGACTGTCAGCTACCGCTTGGACAGGGCGCCGGCCACCAGGAACGCCATCTCCAGCGACTGCATGTGGTTCAGGCGCGGGTCGCATACGGACTCGTAGCGGTCCAGGAATGCGTCCTGGTCGATCGGGTCTGCGCCGCCCAAGCACTCAGCGACGTCATCGCCCGTCATTTCAACGTGCAGACCACCGGGGACGGTGCCGAGCGAGTGGTGCACCTCGAAGAAGCCACGGACTTCATCGATGACGTCGTCGAAGTTGCGGGTCTTGTAGCCGTTGGGTGAGGTCACCGTGTTGCCGTGCATCGGATCGGTCACCCACAGCACCTGGGCACCGGATGCCGTGACACGCTCGACGACGGCCGGCAGCTTTTCGCGGATGTTCCTCGCGCCCATGCGGGTGATGAACGTCAGGCGGCCGGGTTCGCGGTTCGGGTCCAGCTTGTCGATGAGGCGCAGGGCGTCGTCACCGCTGGTGGTCGGCCCGAGCTTGACGCCAATGGGGTTCCGGACACGCGACAGGAAGTCCACGTGCGCGTGGTCAAGTTCCCTGGTCCGCTCCCCGATCCAGAGGAAGTGGGCGGAGGTGTCATAAGGGAGGCCTGTACGGGAGTCGATGCGGGTGAGGGCGCGCTCATAGTCCAGCAGCAATGCTTCATGGCTGGCGAAGAATTCAACGCGCTTCAGTGCCTCGAAGTCTGCCCCGCAGGAATCCATGAACATAATGGCGCGGTCGATGTCACGGGCCAGCGACTCGTAGCGTGCATGGGCAGGGTTTTCAGTGAATCCCTTGTTCCACTGGTGCACCAGGCGCAGATCAGCGAAGCCGCCCTGGGTGAAAGCACGGATCAGGTTCAGGGTGGAAGCCGAGGTGTGGTAGGCCTTCAACATGCGGCCGGCATCGTGTGCGCGGGACTCAGGTGTGAACTCGTAGCCGTTGACGATGTCGCCGCGGTAAGCGGGCAAAGTCACGCCGTCGCGGGTCTCGTCATTGGACGAACGCGGCTTGGCGAACTGGCCGGCCATCCGTCCCATCTTGATCACGGGCATTGCTGCGCCGTAGGTCAGCACCACGGCCATCTGCAGGATGGTTTTGACGCGTGCGCTGATCTTGTCGGCCGTGGCAGCCTCGAACGTTTCTGCGCAGTCTCCGCCCTGGAGCAGAAACGCCTTGCCCTGGGCTGCGGCAGCCAGACGTTCCCGAAGAACATCCACTTCTCCGGCAAAGACCAATGGCGGAACAACGGAGAGTTCGTTGACCGAGGCCTTGAAGACATCGGCATCCGACCACGTTGGCTGCTGCGAAATCGGCAGGTCACGCCAGGCATCCAGCCCGGGATAGTTTGCCGCTCCGCTCTGGGCGGTGCTGGCGAGGGGATCTACTGTGGAAGGTGCGGTGTTCGCGGTTAGCTCAGTCACCCTTCAAGAGTAGTAGCCTCCGGCGGGGTTGAGGCACTGCAGGCGTAACTGATGCCGCCGTCTACGTCACAGTTTCCTTGGTGGTTCCTGGCCTTCGGGATTGGGGTCGTCCCTGTCTTCGGCGATGTCCGCGACGGCGTCTTCCGTCCCTTCGAGCTTGTGGAGGGGCTCCGGCCCCTTACCGGCCAGCCGTGCCTTGACGACGGCGGCATACTCGTCCACATATTCCTGGCCGGAGAGGCGCATCAGTTCGTACATGATTTCGTCGGTGACCGCCCTCTGGACCAGGCGGTCGTCCTCCATGCCGTAATAGCGGCTGAAGTCCAAGGGTTGCCCAAAGATAATGCCAATGCGGCGAATGCTTGGAAGCCTCTTGCCGATGGGTTGGACCTTCTCCGTGCCGATCATGGCTACCGGAACCACCGGAACACGGGTCTGCAGGGCAAGCCGGGCAACGCCCACCTTGCCGCGGTAGAGCCGGGCATCGGGGCTTCGCGTGCCTTCGGGGTAGATACCCAGGAGGCCGCCCGACGTGAGGACGTCTTTGCCTGCCTGCAGCGACATCTCGGACGCGGCGCCTCCGGACCGGTCCATGGGGAGCTGGTTGCTCAGCCTGAAGAACAATGCCGTCAGGCGTCCTTTAAGCCCTTTGCCGGTGAAGTACTCCGACTTCGCCAGGAAGATCACCGGGCGATGCACCATCAGGGGAAGGAAGATGGAGTCCGAAAAGGAAAGGTGGTTGGATGCCAGGATTGCTGCGCCGTTCTCAGGGACATTGTCCAGGCCTTTGACCCAGGGGCGGAACAGGAGTTTGAGGATCGGACCCAGAAAGATCCTCTTCATGACCCAATAGAACACGTTTGTCCTCTCACGGCCGTTGGCAGGCATGCGTCCGGCAACCCGGCCGGCATTCAACTGCAACCCTACTCCAGTGTGAAATGTCCGGAACAATGACACGATGGAACGCATGACGGAACGCAAACCACCAGCCGCGGCCGCTTTCCACTACGCCGGACATGGGCCGAACGCCTCCACTGGCGTAGCGATCTGCCACGGATTTACCGGCAGCCCGTTGAGCATGCTGCCGTGGGCTGAATATCTGGCCGCGCAAGGCTTCGCTGTCACGGTCCCCCTGCTTCCAGGACACGGGACAAGTTGGCATGACCTGGCCACAACCCGCTGGCAGGACTGGTACCGGGCCTTTGAAAAGAGCTACCTGGACCTCGCTGCCACAACGGAAACGTGTTTCGTGGCGGGGCTGTCCATGGGTGGGGCTGTAGCCCTCCGTCTGGCGTCCCTCCACGATGTTCCGGGCGTCGTGCTGGTCAATCCGGGTTTGAGCTTCTATGACCGCCGTGTGAAGTACGTGGGCGCGTTGAAATACGTCATGCGCACCACGGATCCCATCGTGGAGGATTCCCCGGCACCTGAGCTCATCGAAGACAGTGACTACTCCAAGACACCCTTGAAGTCCGTGCACGAGCTCAAGAAGCTGTTCCGGTCCGCGACCCGGGGATTGACCCAGGTGAAGGCGCCGGCATTGGTCTTCAAATCGTCGGTGGATGGGGTCATTCCGCCCAGCTCGGTGGACACGATCCGCAAGCACATCGACTCGGCGCGCCTGAAAGTTGTGACCCTCCCGCACAGCGGGCACGTGGCCACCCTGGACGTTGACGCCCCCACCATTTTTGAAGAATCAGCAGTATTTTTCCGCCGGCACGCCAATCACAGAGTAGCCTCGGAGTCATCATGAAGATGACCCCGGATTTCTCACCGTTCCTCAGCAGCTGGAGCGGAACTGGACCGCGCGTCGGCGTGGTCATGTCCCACGGCTTCACCGGGAGTCCGCACAGCGTGCGGCCCTGGGCTGAGCATTTGGCCGCTGCCGGCTATGCCGTCCGCCTGCCGTTGCTGCCGGGCCACGGCACTACCTGGCAGGATATGGCGAAGCGATCCTGGCAGGAATGGCACAGGGCAGTGGATGATGCCTACCTTGAACTGGCTGCGGAGTGCGACTACGTCTTCGCCGCGGGCTTGTCCATGGGCGGCACCCTGGCATTGCGGATAGCAGCCACGCGGCCCGTCGCGGGGACTGTGGTGGTCAATCCCGGCCTCGTCCTGGACGATCCACGCGCCGTGATCGTCGCCGCACTCAAGTACGTGGTGAAGACGACGCCGGCCATCGCCAACGACATCCTCAAACCGGACCAGGACGAAGGTGCGTATGCACGCACCCCTGTTGCCGCGGCCCATCAGTTGAAGAAGATGTACAAGGACACGGCCGCGATCCTGCCACGCATCAGCGCCCCGGTGCGCGTCTACCGGTCAACAGTGGACAACGTCATATCGAACGCCAGCTTGGAATTTCTCCGCTCCCGCGTGAACGCTCCGGTTGACATCAGCTATCTTCACAACAGCCACCACGTGGCCACCCTCGACAACGACGCACCGGAAATCTTCTCCGGTACGGTCGATTTCATTCAACAGACACTTGCCGCCTTGGCCGGACAGGGGCCATCTCCCGATAAGGACGCAGCCCATGAACAGGCCTGATCCCAACTCCGCCGACCAAAGCGCCAATAAAGACGACGACGCGGTCTGGCAGGACCTCGTGGCCCGGCTTGAGGCAACCAGGTCCACGCCTGATGAACAAGAACCGGATCCCACCGCCGGCCCCGGCGAGGCTCCGGCGGGTCCCGCCAGGTCTTTCCGGGATTTCGATCCCCTCGGCCTTTCCACGTCCGCTGCAGTGCCGGCCGCTGATCCCGTGGCCGGAGAGGGTCAGGGGCGTGCGCCGGGACCGCGTGACTTTGAGGTGGACGACGACGACGAGTCGTTCGTCCCGGAAGAACCGCCGAGCCTGGCAGGTACCGAACCGCTGACCATGCTGGCCTGGGTAGGCGCTGTGGGCGGACCCATCGCGCTGCTCTTCACTGCCATGTTCTGGCGATCAGCGCCGCTGGCAGCCATCCTCGGAATCGTCGCCGCGTTTGTGGTCTCGGTGGTTTTCCTCATCATGAGGCTTCCGCAGGAGAAGAACGAGGACGACGACGGCGCCCGCATCTAGGTGCCGACGCTCCAGGTCCCGCTGAGGCTTAGCTGTGCGTCCGGCCGCTGACCCGTGACAAGTCGGCAGCGCCAATCATGCCGGCACGTGGGCCCAGGGCAGCAAGTTCAATCCTGGCCATGGGCCGGAAGCCACGCCCTGTGAGGTTCTTGGCAAAAGAGTCGCGGGCAGGACCAGCCAAAAGGTCTCCGGCGTCGCAGAGTCCACCACCGATGACAAACATTCCCGGGTCCAGGGCAGCTGCAAGGTTGGCCAGGCCCAGGCCAAGCCAGTCGCCCTGGTCCGCCAGCAACTCCCGGGACGTAGCGTCCCCGGCCAGGGCGAGGGCGGTGACGACCGCCCCCGTGATGTTGTCGGCGGTGCCTCCGGCGCGATCCAGCAAGGCCCGGCCTTCGGGCGAATTTGTCCTCACCAGCTGGCGGGCTTCACGTCCCAGCGCGTTGCCCGAAGCGTATTGTTCCCAGCACCCTCGGTTCCCGCATTCGCATCGGTGGCCGCCGGGAAAAATGATCTGGTGACCGAATTCGCCGGCGACACCGTAGCGGCCCCGTTCCACCCGGCCGTCCATCACCATGGCACCACCAATGCCAGTACCAAGGGTGATGCACACAAGCCGGCTCTCTCCTTGACCGGCCCCGAAGCGCCATTCCGCCCATGCTGCGGCATCGGCGTCGTTGGTGAGCAGGACCGGGCGCCTGAGCAGTTTCTGCAGGCTGGCCCTGAGCGGTTCGTTACGCCAGGCGAGGTGCGGGCTGAAAAGCACCGTGCCGCCGTCGAGGTCCATCCAACCGGCGGCGCCTATCCCCACGGAGGCCACCCTGTGCCCCGCACTGAGTTCGTCCACGAGTTCCACAATGGTCTGTTCAACTGCCCGCGGATCGGCGCCCGGGGTGGACCGGCGCGCCTCGGCGAGGACCCTGCCGTCGGCGTCCACCACACCGGCGGCAACTTTGGTGCCCCCGATATCGATTCCGATGGCCAGTCCCCTGCGGCCCAAGTGGCTTCGCCGGGCGGCCCAGGGGACGTCCTTCCAGGCAGCGGCCGGGGGCCTGGAGTTTACGCGGGTGCTGGACCGAAATGCGGGCATCCCATCATCCTATTCCGCCATCGGGCACGCCCCCGCATCGCCGGGTCCAGAAGTCCCCGAGTTGCTTGAAATGGGGCCTGATCCGTAAAGTTACTCGCCAGTAGGTGAAATAGAACACACCTCCGCGAGCGGGCATACTAGAGTGGAAGAAGCCCCTCGTGGCCCGTGGATATCAAAGGAGCTACCGTGCGTGAAATCAGTGTTCCTCCCCTCGTGAACATCTCCCCTGAAACCAACATCACGGACCTCGTGCTTCGGGAGGCGGGAAAGGCGTCCAATCCCCCGCTGTTCTCCAAGCTGGATGCCAGCGGGCAGTGGGCGGACATCCGCGCCACCGACTTCCTCGCTGACGTCCGGGCTCTGGCCAAGGGCCTCATCGCCAGCGGCGTAGGACAGGGTGACCGTGTAGGCATCATGTCCCGGACACGCTACGAGTGGTCGCTGGTGGACTTCGCGATCTGGTTCGCCGGGGCCGTCTCCGTCCCGATCTACGAAACGTCGTCGCCGTCGCAGGTGGCATGGAACCTTGGTGACTCAGGCGCAGTAGCCGCCTTCGGCGAGTCAGCCCACCATGAGGACATCATCCGCCAGGCCGTCGTCGCGGAGGACATCACGTCCGTTGCCAACGTCTGGCAACTCGAAGGCGCCGGCCTCGATGCCCTGCGCACTGCGGGAGCGGGAGTTCCCGACGACGAACTCGAGTCCCGGCGGTCCGCGGCAGGCCTGCGGGACATCGCCACCATCATCTACACCTCCGGAACCACGGGCAGGCCTAAGGGCTGCGAACTGACCCACGGAAACTTCGTGGAACTTTCCGAGAATGCCCGCGCCTCGTTGCCGGAAATCATCAACGAATCCGGCAAGACCATCATGTTCCTGCCATTGGCCCACGTTTTTGCCCGCTTTATCTCTGTGCTGGCCGTGGCCGGCGGCGTCAAGGTTGCCCACACCCCGGACATCAAGAACCTGCTGGGCGACCTCCAGAGCTTCCAGCCGACGTTCATTCTCGCCGTGCCCCGCGTGTTCGAGAAGGTATACAACTCGGCGCTCACGAAGGCCGAAGACGGTGGCAAGGGCGCCATCTTCCACCGGGCGGTAGACACCGCGATCGCCTATTCCAAGGCGCGCCAGGACGGGAATCTTGGCCTGGGGCTGAAGATCAAGCATGCCGTGTTCGACAAGCTGGTCTACGGAAAGCTCCGGGCGGCGATGGGTGGCCACGTGGCCCACGCGGTATCCGGTGGCGGGCCGCTCGGCGAACGCCTGGGCCACTTCTTCCAGGGCATCGGCCTGCAAATTCTCGAAGGGTACGGGCTGACCGAAACCACGGCTCCGATCTCCGTCAACACTCCATCCATGATCCGGATCGGCTCGGTGGGCGCTCCCCTTCCGGGGAACTCAGTGAAGATCGCGGACGACGGCGAGATTCTCGCCAAGGGCGTCTGCGTGATGCGCGGCTACTACAAACGACCTGACCTCACGGAAGAGACCTTCACGGCCGACGGATGGTTCCGAACCGGCGACATCGGAGAGCTGGACAGCAACGGCTTCCTGAAGATCACTGGCCGCAAGAAGGAGATCATCGTCACCGCAGGCGGCAAGAACGTGGTCCCTGCGCTGTTGGAGGACCAGATCCGCGCAGACGCCTTGGTGTCCCAGGTCCTGGTGGTTGGTGACAACCGTCCTTTCATCGGCGCGCTGGTGACCCTGGACGAGGAAGCCCTGCCCGGCTGGCTCGAACGCCACGGACTTCCGGCCGGCACGACTTTGGCCGAGGCCACCGAAAACGCCGTGGTCAAGGCTGCGGTGCAGGAGCTGATCAGCAAGGCGAACCAGTCAGTCTCCCAGGCAGAGGCCATCAAGGCCTTCCGTGTGGTTCCGGCTGACTTCACCGAGGCCTCCGGTCACCTGACACCGTCGTTGAAGGTCAAGCGCGCGCAGGTCATGAAGGACTTTGACGCCGTGATCGAGGAAATGTACTCGGCTCCCCGCGCCTCCTAGACCGCCTTCCGGCCAAACAGCCGGACAGCACACAGCAAAAAGCAAAAAGTACCCCGCCCGGATGACTCCGGGCGGGGTACTTTTTCGTGGCCGCTAGCTAGCTGATGACCAGCAGCAGATCGCCACCCTGCACTTGCTCCACCGCTGAGATGGCCAGGCGCGAAACCGTGCCGGCCACCGGCGTCGTAATGGATGCCTCCATCTTCATCGCCTCAATGGTGGCCACAGTGTCACCGGCCTTCACGGCATCGCCGGCCTTGACCGTAACGGTCACGGCACCGGCGAACGGTGCTGCAACCTGTCCGGGCTGGGCTGGGTCGGCCTTTTCTGCAGCCTTGACGTTGCTGACCACGGAGCGGTCGCGGACGACCACGGGCCGGGACTGGCCGTTGAGCGTGCACATGACCGTGCGCATGCCCTTCTCGTCGGCTTCGGAAACGGCTTCGAGCTGCGCAATGAGGCGGACGCCCTTTTCCAGTTCGATGACGTGCTCGGAGCCCTGCTGGAAACCGTAGAGGTAGTCACGGGTGTCGAGAACGGAAATGTTGCCGTAGGTGTCCACGCTCTTCAGGTAGTCCTTGGTGGGACCAGCGAACAGCAGGCGGTTCAGCGTGTGCTGGCGCGTCTTGGAGTCGCCCTTGAGGGCTGCGCTGTCTTCCGGGCTGATATCGACGTCGCGGACCTTCACGCTGCGGCCCTGGAGGGCCTTGGTGCGGAAGGGTTCGGGCCAGCCACCGGGAGGATCACCAAGTTCGCCGGACAGGAAGCCGATGACGGAATCCGGAATGTCGTAGTTCTGCGGGTTCTCGTTGAAGTCCGCCGGGTCTGCATTCAGTCCCACTAGGTGCAGGGCGAGATCGCCCACGACCTTGGAGGACGGTGTCACCTTGACGAGGCGGCCGAGGATGCGGTCTGCCGCGGTGTACATGTCCTCGATCGCTTCGAACCGCTCCCCCAGTCCCAGGGCAATGGCCTGCTGGCGCAGATTGGACAGCTGGCCGCCCGGGATCTCGTGCTGGTAGACACGGCCGGTCGGGCCCGGGAGGCCGGATTCGAAGGGTGCGTAAACGCGTCGCACAGCTTCCCAGTACGGTTCCATGGCGCCGACGTTGGCCAGGCTGAGGCCGGTGTCACGGGGAGTGTTGGCCAAAGCGGCAACCAACGCGGAGGCAGCAGGCTGGCTGGTGGTACCGGCCAGGGAAGCCGCGGCGACATCCACCGCATCCACGCCGGCGTCGACAGCTGCCAGCAGGGTGGCCAGCTGGCCGCCGGCGGTGTCGTGCGTGTGCAGGTGCACGGGCAGGTCGAAGCGCTCACGGAGTGCGGTAACGAGCTTGGCCGCGGCGGCCGGGCGAAGGAGGCCGGCCATGTCCTTGATGGCGAGGATGTGCGCACCGGCGTCGACGATCTTCTGGGCCAGGTCCAGGTAGTAGTCCAGCGTGTACAGGTCCTCGTTGGGATCCAGGAGGTTGCCGGTGTAACACATGGCCACTTCCGCTACAGCTGTTCCCGTGGCCCGGACCGCCCGGATGGCCGGAGCCATCTGGTTGACGTCATTAAGGGCGTCGAAGATCCTGAAGATATCGATGCCCGTAGCGGCGGCTTCCTCGACGAAAGCTTCCGTCACTTCTTCCGGGTAGGGCGTGTACCCGACGGTGTTTCGTCCGCGAAGCAGCATCTGGAGGCAGGTGTTCGGAAGGGCCTGGCGCAGTGCGGCCAAGCGGTCCCAGGGATCCTCGCCCAGGAACCGCAGGGCGACGTCGTACGTCGCGCCACCCCATGCCTCCACTGAAAGCAGCTCAGGCATCAAAGCTGTCACTGCCGGACCGGCCGCGACCAGATCGCGGGTGCGGACCCGTGTGGCAAGGAGCGACTGGTGGGCGTCACGGAACGTGGTGTCCGTGACCGCCACAGCGTTCTGCTCGCGCAGAGCCTTGGCGAAGCCCTCCGGGCCGAGCTCGATCAGCTTCTGCCGCGAACCCGACGTCGGAACAGGACCCTCGACGGCGGGCAGCTTGCTTGCGGGATCGCTGTGGACCTTGAGTTCGCCGTTCGGCTTGTTCACAGTCACCTCAGCCAACCAGGTGAGCAGCTTGGTGCCACGGTCGGCGGAGATGTGCGACTTCAACAGTTCAGGACGCTTGTCGATGAAATCCGTCGCCACATTGCCGGCGTTGAAGTCGGGGTCGGCGAGGACGGCCTGCAGGAACGGGATGTTGGTGGACACGCCACGGATACGGAACTCGGCGAGTCCGCGCCGGGCGCGGGCAACAGCGGCCGGGTAGTCGCGGCCGCGGCAGGTCAGCTTCACCAGCATGGAGTCAAAGTGGGGGCTGATCTCGGCACCCGAGTAGACCGTGCCGCCGTCGAGCCTTACACCGGCGCCACCGGCTGAACGGTAGCCGGTGATCTTTCCGACGTCAGGCCGGAAGCCGTTGGCGGGGTCTTCAGTGGTGATACGGCACTGCAGGGCCGCGCCCTTGATGGAGACGGTTTCCTGGCTCAATCCCAGATCCGCCAGGGTCTCCCCCGACGCAATGCGCATCTGCGCCTGCACGAGGTCGACGTCGGTGATTTCCTCCGTCACGGTGTGCTCCACCTGGATGCGGGGATTCATTTCGATGAAGACGTGCTGTCCCGCACGCTCACCTTCGGTGTCCACCAGGAACTCGACCGTTCCGGCGTTGACGTAGTTCAGTGCTTTGGCGAACGCCACGGCATCGCGGTAGAGCGCCTGGCGGATGTTCTCATCCAGGTTCGGTGCCGGGGCGATTTCAACGACCTTCTGGTGGCGACGCTGCAGGGAACAGTCACGCTCGAAGAGGTGCATGACGTTGCCCTCGGCGTCAGCCAGGATCTGTACTTCGATGTGGCGCGGACGCAGTACGGCCTGCTCAAGGAACATTGTGGGATCACCAAAGGCCGCGTCAGCCTCGCGCATGGCAGACTGCAGTGCTTCGGGGAGGGCCTCGCGCGTCTCAACGCGACGCATGCCGCGACCGCCACCTCCGGCAACAGCCTTGGCGAAGATGGGGAATCCGATCTCGTCGGCTGCCGCAATGAGTTCGTCAAGATCCTTGGAGGGCTTGCTCGACTTCAGGACGGGCACACCGGCCTTGCGGGCGGCTTCCAGTGCTGCGACCTTGTTGCCGGCCAGTTCCAGGACCTCGGCGGGCGGGCCCACGAAGGTGATGCCCGCAGCTTTGGCCGCTCGCGCGAGATCCGGGTTCTCCGAAAGGAAGCCATAGCCGGGGTAGATGGCGTCTGCCCCGGCTTCCTTGGCGACGCGGACAACCTCCTCGACGTCCAGGTAGGCGCGGACGGGGTGACCCACCTCGCCGATCAGGTAAGCTTCGTCGGCTTTCTGACGGTGGATCGAGTTACGGTCCTCGTGCGGAAAGACGGCTACGGTCTTGGCGCCCAGTTCATAACCAGCGCGAAACGCCCTGATCGCGATTTCGCCGCGATTGGCCACCAGAATTTTCGAAAACATACTTCTCCTGCATCATTGCGGGTGGATCGGTCGGTGGTCACAGTGTGTAGTGCCGCCAGCATCAAACACAAATCTTTGTGGCAACCATCACAAAGGAATCGTCATGTGCGCTGTATATGCGTGCGCGCGATCCAACGGCATGCTATTGCCAACTGCGATCTCCCTTGGCCGGGCGCGTAGAAAGCGGGATTCGATGCCGAAGCACCATATGATGTTGAGGGGGCTTCGGCAAGCCCCGGCTCCGGTGATTCCGGAGGCGAATGAGCGCGATACGGCAACCGGCGTTAGGTTTTGGGTTTTCAAGTGCAAGTAGTCAGCATCAGCAGCCTCAAAGGTGGAGTGGGAAAGACGTCCGTGACCACCGGTCTGGCGTCCGCGGCCCTCGCTGCCGGCATATCCACCCTGGTGGTGGATCTCGATCCCCATGCCGACGCCACGACGGCACTTGGTGTCCAGCCCGGCGGCCAGCAGGACATCGGTCGGATGCTGAAAAGCCCTCGGCGCGCCAGGCTCCAGGACAACGTCGCCGGCAGCAGCTGGGTCTCCAACGGCTCCAGCAACGGCACCCTGGACGTCGCAGTAGGCTCAGCGTTCACCGGAATCTACGACCGCCCCGACCTCGGCCGCCGCGACCTCCGCAGGCTGTCCACGGTTCTGGCCGGCACCACCAACTACGAGTTGGTACTGGTCGACTGCCCGCCGTCCCTGAATGGATTGACCCGCATGGCCTGGAGCGCCAGTGACCGCGTGGTGCTCGTGGCCGAGCCCGGGCTGTTTTCCGTAGCGGGCACCGAACGAACCATGAGGGCCATTCAGCTGTTCCGCCAGGAATTCGCCCCCAATCTGGCCCCGGCAGGTATCGTGGCCAACCGCGTGCGCAGCGGATCCGCCGAGCACACCTTCCGCCTGGCCGAAATGGAGTCCATGTTCGGAGAGCTGCTGTTGACTCCGCACATTCCGGAACAAGCCAATTGGCAGCAGATCCAGGGTGCGGCGCATTCCGTCCACCACTGGCCGGGAGATTCTGCGAAGAATGCCGCAAAACTTTTCGATGCCCTGCTAGAGAGTCTTCTTGAGGGGCAGGATTCCACCAGGGAACGCCGCCAACGCTGACGGGCGCGGGGCTCCGTCAGTGGCCCCGGTCTGCACAACAAGAAAGCCTCTTCCCTGTGGGAAGAGGCTTTCTTCATGTCATTTGTCGGTTGCCTAGCCTATGCGGCGGGCAACGCGGCGCTTGCTCAGTTCGTCGTCGGGAAAGGATTGCTCGACGGCGTGCTCGCTCGGCAGCGCGGCCAAGCTGCCCTCAACTTCCCGCCATACGCGGCCAACGGCTATGCCGAAGACTCCTTGGCCACCCTGCACCAGGTCGATGACCTCATCTGCGGAGGTACATTCGTAAACACTGGCACCATCGCTCATGAGGGTGATCTGCGCGAGGTCCTCCACGCCACGTTCGCGGAGGTGTTCCACCGCGGTCCTGATCTGCTGGAGTGATACGCCGGTGTCAAGAAGTCGCTTGACCACTTTGAGAACCAGGATGTCGCGGAATCCGTAGAGCCGCTGTGATCCGGAGCCGGCAGCTCCACGGACAGCAGGTTCAACGAGTCCTGTGCGTGCCCAGTAGTCCAGTTGGCGGTAGGTGATACCTGCCGCCTTGCATGCGGTGGGGCCGCGGTATCCCGCGTCCTCGTCCAGCACGGGAAGATCCTCGGTGAAGAGCAGACCTTGGGCGCCGGATGCGGGCGCAGCAATGCCGGCAGAGGACTGCTTCAGCTCGCCTGCTTCGCCTTTCGGACTCACGTGACCTCCTTGTTCTCAGCTCCCTTGGGGACGGTGCATACCCCAGACACAACAACAAAATGCAGCAGTGTAATTCCCACAAGTCGGCACCTTCCAGTGTGACTTGCGCGGGCAGTGTATGCAACGGGAACTTGATACTTCGACGTTAGGCCCGTGAAGCGCCGAGGTCAAAGACCTCGGGCCCAAAATCCAGTCGTGTCGAAACTTTCACCCTCAACTTTAGGTTGAGGGTGTTTCAACCTTCGAAATCTTCAGGTTCCACATCGTCGAGGAACTCGCGGAACCGGCGCATTTCTCGTTCTTCGTCCACCGTGGGATCCGGCTCCGAATCCTCGCCTTCATCGTGCTCGGTGATCCGGACACCCGCTTCTTCCATGACGGCGTCAGCGCACCAGATGCGGCACTTGGCCCGCAAAGCCAGGGCGAGGGCGTCCGAGGCGCGGGAACTGACCACCGTGCCGTCGTCGAACTGCAGCTGGCCATAGAAGATGTTGTCCTCGACCGCCACGATGTTCACGCTGATGATTGTGTGACCCAGCGATTCCACGACATCGATCAGGAGATCATGCGTCATGGGCCGGGGCGGGACCACGCCCTGCTGGGCGAGGGCGATGGCACTGGCTTCCGGCGTGCCGATCCAGATTGGCACATGCCGTTCACCGTTGAGTTCGCGAAGGAGCACCAATGGCTGGTTGGACGGCAATTCGATCCGCACACCGACAATTTCGACTTCGATCATCAGCTGTCCATCCGGGAGATTCGGTCGTGGACGAGGGCCCGGTGGAGGGTGAGGCACAGCTCGCTGATCTCGCGTGCCGCTTCTGCGGCCCTTGCCTGGGATGCTGCGTCGCGCCGTGAGGTCAACGGCGCGACGGCCCTTTCAACCAAGCCGAACTCCCGCTCGGCTGCAGCCTGGAAGGGACGAAGGTGCCGGGGCTCAAGGCCGTGGCCCTCCAATTGAACACAAGCCCTGGCCACCTGGAGGGCATGTTCGTCGAACTTGCCACCGACATGGGAGATCAAGCCAAAGCTCAGGAGCGATTCCAGCAGCGGCACGCTGGCGCCGGACTCGGCACGCAATTGCTCCTCCGTGAGGGCCCGGGCTCGTCCTTGCATCTCCGCCGCCATTTCCGGCGAGACAACCCTCGGGGAGACAGTGACCCCCGGAGGAAGATTCTCCGGCCGTTCACCGCGGTCGATGGCGTCGAGGTAGTCCTTGATGACCTTGAGCGGCAGGTACTGGTCACGCTGCAGGGCCAGGACGAAGCGCAGGCGCTCCACATCGCTGTCCGAATACTGCCTGTATCCGGCAGGAGTCCTCTTCGGATTGATGAGGCCTTTTTCCTCCAGGAAGCGGATCTTGGACGCAGTCATTCCAGGGAAGTCATCGCTCAATTGGGCGAGGACTTCCCCGATGTTCAGGACCTGCGGCCCGCGACGGTCCGGCTGGGCAATAGCCACAGGCAGGTTCCCCGTCAGACTTGGCCTGCTGAGCGGACAGGGCTGATGTAGTAGGTCAACCGGAACTTACCGATCTGGACCTCGTTGCCGCTCTTGAGCTGCACGCGGTCAACGCGGTCGTGGTTGACATACGTACCGTTGAGGCTGCCCATGTCTACGAGCTCGAATCCCGACGCAGTGCGGATGAACTGCACGTGCTTGCGGGACACCGTGACATCGTCAAGGAAAATGTCCGCGTCAGGGTGCCGGCCGGCAGTTGTGGTGTCCGCGTCCAGCAGGAACCGGGCTCCGGCGTTGGGTCCGCTGTGTGCAATGAGCAAGGCCGAATTCGGCGGAAGAGCATCCACGGATGCACGCTCTTCAGGAGCCAACTTGGGGGCAATGCTCGGCTCGTCCCACGTTGGCGTGATGCTGATCGAGGTGGTCTCCGACGTCGGCTGTTCCTCCGCGCCGTTCCCGACATTGGCTTGATTCTGTTCGCCGCCAACCATGGAATTTCCTCCTCATCCGCTGACAGTTCCAAACCCTGCCAGCAACTTCCGCATCCCGGTACCGCCGGGCAAATCGGTTCCTGGCCCGCCCTTCCATTTCCCCTGTAATGGGAAAACAGCCTGGCGGGCCAGATAACTTTAGCCTACCTGTTGTTCGTACTCCGATGCACTGAGCAGGGAATCCACTGCGTCAGGTTCTGCGAGCTTTACTTCAATGAGCCAACCTTCGCCGTACGGGTCGGAGTTAATCAGTGCGGGATCCGTATCCAACGCGTCATTGCGATTGGTGACCTCGCCGGAAACCGGAGCATAGATGTCGCTGACGCTCTTGGTGGATTCGACTTCCCCAACAACTTCATTGCCGGTGATTTTTGTCCCCGGCTCCGGCATCTGGGCGTAGACCACGTCGCCCAGCGCGTCCTGGGCGAAGTCGGTAATGCCAATGCGCACAACGCCGTCGGCATCCGGAGCGGTGACCCACTCGTGTTCTGCAGTGTAGGAAAGTTCTTCAGGAATATTGCTCACGGGTGGCCTTTCATCGGGACAATGACGAACCTCGGCGACGGCCTGCGCAGCTGGCCGCCGCTGAAAGTATAGGCACAATTCCCCTGCGCCTGATGGGGTCTCTGCCATGATTGACCCATGACTGAACAAGCACAAGTACCAGCCGGGAAAAAGAGCAACCTGGGCGCAAAAATAATCCTGGTCCTTGTGTTTTGCTGGTTGCTGTGGCCGCCTGGTTCATTCTTGGGGCAATTCTTCCCAGATGGTGGTCCGATGTCATCGCAGGACAAATCAGGCGTGACCTTGGTGCCAGCGTGCTGGTCGGCATGTTCTACGGCTTCGTATTTACCTTCATTCCTTTGCTGGTCGCCTGGCAGGCCACCAGGAAAGCCGTAAGCTGGCCCTGGAAAACAGCCATCGTCCTGCTGGCAGTTGCCATCGCAACTCCCAATCTGCTCACTGCCGGAATCGTCTTTGGCTCCACGGAATCAGCCCACGCCGGCCAGAGGACCCTCAGCGTGGATACAGGCTTCTTCACCACCTGGACAGCCATCTCCGCCGTTGCCGCGGTAGTTGTCTTTATTGCGGTGACGGTCATGTGGTCGATCTGGCGGCGCCGGGGCAAACAGATGAAGGCCCTGAAGCAGGCGGAGAACGAACGCATCAAGGCTGCCGGGAACCGGAACGCCGAACCGGAACCGCAGAACCCCACGCCCACCCCGTAAGAGCCGAAAATGCCCGCCACGGACTTTCCGTGGCGGGCATTTTCCTGCCTGCGTCAGACGTGACGCTCCAGGCGTCGGGCTCCAGACCACATGACTTAGGCGACGATGGCCCCATCAGGTTCGCGTTCGACGTCGGGAGTTGCCGTCGGTGCGGCCCCTCCCCCGCGCTTGGCGGCCGCAGCGGCAGCAATCATGACCAGCAGGGCAGCAACCGTGATCCCTGCGCCCGCCCAGATGGGCGAGGTGTAGCCGAGACCGGCGGTGATGGTGACGCCGCCCAGCCATGCGCCCAGCGCGTTGCCAAGGTTGAAGGCACCAATGTTCGCACCCGATGCCAGCGTTGGTGCCGTGGAGGCGAAGTGCATCACGCGCATCTGGAGGCCTGGAACGGTTGCGAATCCGAATCCGCCCATCAGGGCCAGGGACACCAGGGTTGCAATGCTGCTGGCAGCCGTCAGGGCGAAGAAGACCAGAACCACCACAAGTCCAGCGAGGATCACGATGAGTGACTTGTCCAAGGCCTTATCGGCAGCCTTGCCGCCGAGGAAGTTGCCGACGAACAGTCCTCCACCGAACAGCACCAGCAGCCATGGGACGGCGCCCGGCTCAAATCCGGAGACCTCGGTGAGGGTAAAGGCAATGTAGGTGAAGGCGCCGAACATGCCGCCGAAGCCGAGGATGGTCACGATGATCGACAGCCACACCTGGCCGGATGCGAAGGCGCCCAGTTCGCTGCGTAGGCCCTTTGTGGGTTCCGTGCCGGCCTTGGGGACCATGAAGGCGACGCCGAGCAGCGCCACTACGCCGATCACGGTGATAGCCCAGAACGTTGAACGCCAGCCGAAGTTCTGGCCCAGCAATGTCCCGAAGGGAACACCCAGGACGTTGGCCGCCGTCAGGCCGGTGAACATGATCGCGATGGCGCCGGCCTTCTTGTGCGCCGGCACGAGGCTTGCGGCCACCACTGAGCCGATACCGAAGAAGGCCCCGTGGCACAGTGCGGCCACGATACGTCCGAGCAGCATGGCCGAGTAGGTGTCGGCGATCGCGGAGAGGAAATTGCCTGCGATAAAGAGCACGAGCAGGCCCATGAGTACAGGTTTGCGGGGCAGCCGGGTCACAGCGGCAGTCACCAGCAGGGCACCGACAGTGACGCTGAGGGCGTAACCGGAGATGAACCAACCGGCCGAAGCCTCGCTGACGTCGAAGTCGGCGGCAACCTCGGGCAAGAGGCCCATGATCACGAATTCGGTCAGTCCGATGCCGAATCCGCCGAGGGCAAGGGCAATCAACCCTGCGGGCATGTGGAACTCCTTAGATGGCCGGTTCCCCTGGGAAGTGGAAGTGCGTCGCCGGGAACCGTAGAATAATAGTTGCAGACGCTCTATATATAGTTGCATACGCTAGGTACTTGCGCAAGCAACTACTTTCGAACGTCCGCGATCGACTCAACATCAAGGCAGGAGCACAGCAGACATGGGCATCAAGGATGACGCCGTAGAAGTACGGGCACAGGGCTGGCGGACCCTTGCCGCCCTGCACGGAAGCATCGAAGCGGAGCTGGAACGGGCGCTCCAGGCCTCGAACGAGCTCTCTGTCGTGGAGTACACGGTGCTGGATGCGCTGAGCCGCCAGGACGGCTGGCACATGCGGATGCAGCAGCTGGCCCGCGCCACCGCACTCTCAAGCAGCGCCACAACGCGCCTGGTCAACCGCCTGGAAGACCGGGGGCTGCTCACCCGCATCCTCTGCGCCGACGACCGGCGAGGGATCTACACGGAGCTGACGGGCGCCGGCCAGAAGCTCCTCGAAGCGGCCAAGCCTGTCCATGACGACACCCTGGCTGCAGCCTTGGACGCCGCGGAGGCCGTGCCGGAGCTTGAGCCGCTGGTGAGGGCGCTCGGAGCGTTGCAAAAGGCTTAGGCCGGATCCCGGGCTCGTAGGCGCAATTCCGCCCTGAATGACGGGCGTGGCCAACGAGCCCGGGAAGTCTTGCGCCTTAGCGACCCGACTTAACGACCAAAGGCCGGAATCACGCGTTTCCACGTGATTCCGGCCTTTTTGGTCGGGCTGACAGGATTTGAACCTGCGACCCCTTGACCCCCAGTAATGAGGCCACCATATCCCCCAGTATCCGCGGGGTGCGTATGGTGGCCTCTTACCTTATATATATAGGGTCTGCTGCGCGCTTCATATCCCCTAAACTCCGGGACGTTCCGGCAGTGTGCACACACAACTGCACACACCCTCAACTCGAAGGTACATACTGTCTTAGGCGGCACATGTACCATCAGGGCATGAAACGAATATTGGGGGTAGCCGGCGCCGTTCTGCTGGCAGTTTCGTTAGCATCCTGCGGTTCTGCCGACACTGTTGCAAGCCAAGCTGAATCCGCTTCGCCGAGTGCATCGCCGAAGCCAACAACTTACTACGGCGAGACAGCATCAGCGGTGGCCGCACTCATTCCAGGGTGCTCAGATATCAAGCCGGGAGATATCGCCAAAGGCGGACCAGACCTTGCGTCTACGGCCTCCTGCGTACTAGATGGGCGGACGATCGACGTCAACAGTTGGCGGGACACCAAAGCAATCGACAGCATGAAGCGAGTCATAGAGGCGAACGAAGCCGAGGTCTATTACGCCAGAGGTACCGGCTGGACCGCACACGTAAGACGGGACATGACGTTCCAGTACCAAATCACGAATCAAGGGGGCGAGCTCCTAAAGCTCGGAATGAGTGGTCAGACGGCGCCTGCGCCGGATCTAAGGGGCGAGATGGAAGTCTCTCAAAAGATCGCTGACGCCCTTGGCGGCAAAGTGGAGCACTACCAGCCATAGCGCCCAGAACGTAAGCTGCCCCAGCGGCTAGCCTGATCCTCTCAGCGCCGGCCCTGGGGCAGAACGTTCAAAACCGCCTCTGGGAGTGAACGGTTCCCTCGGGCCTGCTAGTCAACCACCACAGAGGCTAGCAAGATGTAGAAAGCATACATGAACGATCGCCAATAGTTAAGTGATCGCTTATGCGTCAGCCGTCTCATCCTTGGTAGGCTTCCGGGTCGATGATCTTCGGAGGGATTCCGAACACTGTGGCGAGAGCATCAACCCTGGCCGCGGGAAGCCGTCGCCGGCCTGCCTCATAGCCGCACAATGTCGAGTGGTCGCAACCCACAAGGTTCCCTAATTGATCCAACGTCAAGCGCTTCTTTTGGCGCTCCAGCTTGATTATGTGTCCGATTCGAACATCCAAGAGATTCATGGCGGCAAGCTTGCCAGAGGCGGGGTCCATGACCCGAATGAAGGATGGGATGCAGACGAAATATGCAACTTACTTCACCCGGTTGCACGGTTCAGCAAGAACTGAGGCCGCCCCTAGCTGCCCGTGGGGCCTCGGCTTCTCGCGTCAATTCCTTCGCCGATGCTTGACGCAGGTACTGTCAGACTCATGCCTTTCCCCGTTGAGACCGTCCAGGTTGAGCTAGTCAATTCATGGTGGGAGCAGATACTCCCCGTGGCGGCGCTTCTTATCTCTGTGTTCTCGGTAGGCCTGACGCTTGCATTCCGCTACTTTGACCGGCTGGTCCTCAAGGTGCAGGCAGTCTGGGTCCCCGTCGAGACGTCTTCTATGCAGATGTTCACCGGACAAGATGTCGTTCTTGTGGAGGTGACCAACCGCAGCCGAACGGCAACAACCGAGGTGTCCTTCCTGTTGCTCCAAACCAACGAGAAGAGAACGTTCGGCTCGAACATTCGACCCAATCCACGTGACTCCAAACTACCGGCCACAATTGGCCCAGGACAGACGGCTTCAATCTCATATTCGGCGCAACGAATGGGGCACCTTCTCAACGCCTCACCCGCCGTCTCCTGGATCCAAGCGACGGCGGTTAGCGGCCACAAAACAATCCGCGGCAAGAAAAACAGGGACATCGTCGGCAAGCTGCGCCGGTACGCCAAAGATAACCCGTAAATTCCGCCTGATTGTTGCCGTCTGGGAGGGGTCTGTCTTATAGCGTGGGCGGAGCCGGCAAACGGGCCGGCCTCAAAGAATGGGGAGTGCAGCATGAGCAATGATTATCGCGTCGCGTGGGATGCGCTGGGTGACGCCATAGGCGCCGGGAAAGGACAGAGTGCGGGAAGCATCACCGAGATTGACCACCTCACTGTGGACCAGCAACTGAAAGCCGCGGAAGTAGCTGCCCTCCTGGCTATCGCCCAGGAGATCTCCGCGCTGAACCCAAACAACTCGATGTCTCGCGACGAAGATGGCAACGAAGTCAACGGCTGGGGCATTGTGACGAAGAAAGCCAAGCGGAAGCCAGGCCGACTCACCTCTTCGTAGTTACGAGGCCCCCATCTTTCTCGGAGGATGGGGGCCTCGCTACTCATATCTGAAAGATCCTCTGCCCGTCGTGGTACTCCTCGAACAATGGACTCATCCATGAGCAGCTGAACTCTTCACATCCGAAGTAGTTGGTTCGTTCCCGATTGGCGACCATATTTGATGAGGGAGACCATCGAGAGGGGTTGGCGCCAATCGCTTCGGATCCGCATTCAGGGCACTTGTCAGGTTTCGTCGTAGTCATGCACAGAGCCTAACGAGTCCACGGAACATAACCGGTCTTACCTGCCCATAACGCTGGGGCGGAAGGTGCCGTTAGACTCTGCTCATGACTTCTTCCCTTGAATCGATCCTGCGTGCCGCCCCGAAGGATATCCGCGAGCTTGCGCTAGACCACGGCACCAAAGACCCGTTCCAACACGCGTTGTTCGTTCTCGGCAACTGGTCGATGGAGACCCGCAACCCGGAAGCGCCGCGCCTCAGTGCCAAGGTCGCGGCGCTACGAGGTCAGAGCAACAGCCACTCGTAAGTGTCGTCTGCTTTCTTGCGGCAGAGGTAGAGCCCGTCAGCTACACCGGTCGCGCCTTGGATTAGGCGCATCTGTCCGCGACGGGTTGCGTCGGCAGTGGGCAACGGATCGCCGGCCGGAAGCGTAAGCGTTCCGTAACCCATCCGCGTCACCTTGCCGGTGCTGTCCTTGAAGCACTGACGCCCTGTAGTGTCCACAAATGTCGTGACCTGGTTGCTGACCGGCCCTGATGGCTCCGTGGTTACCGGAGCGTTGGTGACTGGGGTGGCGTGCCGCAGCGTTCCGGTAGCAAGGGAAGGCCCGCTAAACACGGTGTTCGTTCCGAGGTCAGAGAGGTTGCCGTCGTTGCTGCAACCAGTGAACCAAGTGTCAGTAACCCCCGCAACTACATCAACCGTCCATGTGCCGGTGCCTGTGCCGCGTGCGAAGTAGCAGTTTTCGAAGCGGTTGAGCCCTCCACCGCTCAGACCGCCTGCGACAATGACATGCTTGCCATTTGCCCCTGAGATTCCGCGGGTTGTGATGCCCTTGAAGCTGTTACGGAAGAGCCCCGACGGGCCGCCTTCGATGTGCAGCGCGGCGCGGTCCACATGGTTGATAGCGATGAAGCCACCGCTGAACTCGTTGTCGTTGGCTCCCGCGTAAACGCCGATACCTTGCCTGACACCAATGGCCTGGATGCCAAGGACGGTGTTTCGGAAACCCGTGTGAACGTACACGCCACTGGTGGTCGGAGCGTAGGCGTGAGGTACTCCGGTGCTGTGGAGGATCGTCGGGGTGACGATGGTGTTGTGGTTTGATCCCTCAGCCTCAACGCCCTCGTTGACGTTGAATGGCGGCCCGGTAGGCGAGAAGAACGCCAGCTGAATCCCGGACCGCCCGTTTTCGTCGCATACTGGGGCGGTGATCTTGTTGTAGCTTGACCCGCGAAGCTTGATGCCGTCGTAGGTGTTGTGGTGGAAGTATCCGCCGATGATCTCGTTGAAGTTGCAGTAGATCAAGCAGATGCCGTCACCATTGGTGCCATTGGGAAAGGTTGCATTGCGCTTTGCCCCTGTGACATCCAAGTTGTAGAACTTGGAGTAGGTGACGCGCATGAACTCGATGGAGTTGTACTGCGCCGTCTGCCCTGCCGCGTTCCCGTCAACCTTGAGGTCGCGGAGGATGATTCCGCTGTTGCCGCCAACGCGGTCAGCATTGGTTATGACGTAGGTGTTGTTCCCAGCCAGCGCTTTGATCGTTGCGCCGTTGCCCTCGATGGTCACGTTTGACGGGATAGTGAGCGGTCCCGAGACCTGATAGACAGCATCCCGGCGTAGCGCAACAGGCTTGCCGCTGGTTGCCGCAGCGTTGATGAGTGCCTGCAACATGGTGCGGTCATCGCCCGTGGCGGTAACTGCCGTTTCTCGGGCATTAGTGGCATTCAGTGCCTCATCTTGGAGGCGGTCAGGCAGGCCTTTGTCAGTAACTCTGGTGAAGTCCAGGATTCCCATTAGTGTGTTTCTCTCTCTGATTTAGACTGCACGTGCGGCGAGGACACGGGCGGTGTTGTACGCGGTGGCTATCGGGCTGCCGCTCGTGTCGTAGACATTGATGGTGGTGCCGGACTCGGGTAGCTTGCCGGTTTCGTTCGCGTGCAGCAGCTTGCCGGCGCCGATCGAATCCACGGAAGATTTCTTGATGACAATCTCTCCGGGGGTGAGCATCGCCGGGACAGTGTCAGTCCCAACAGGTTTGAACTGTGGGAACCCGCCAGTAGCGAGGTAGTTCACCATGCCGCCATGCTCGAACGCCGAAGCGATATTCCCTGCTCCGGGGGCAGTGCCGGACGTGGAGCTTTCGCTATAGTTCCTTTGGATAGTGTCCACGTACGCGGTAGCGCGGCGCCCATCCAAGCCCGCAAGCGCATCTTTGATGTATTGGATTTTCGCCGCAGCAGCAGCGGTTTCCACATCGATTTTCGTCGGCGGCACACTGGCAGGGATCTTCATAATCGAATCGATGTACCTGATAACGGCGTCCTTGTTCATGCCGTTCGCCGCGGCGTTGTCGATGATCGCTTGGCGCTGGTCGATGAGCTTCCGACGGGCTTCCTCAGTGCTGCCGGTCATAGTCCCATAAGCCTCAGCGGAAAGCTGCGCAGAGTTCACCAGCTCAAGCAGTCGGCCACGGTTATCAACCGCTGCCTTGCTGTTCCCATCCAATACCACAGCGTTAGCCGCCAATGAGTTACCGTTAGCGTCTACCGCAGCTTTGGCGCTGTTCATGGCGTCCGTGGATGAAATGAGCTGCTTCTCGAATGAGTTCTGCGCCTGCTCAAACGAAATCGTCTTGCCGGACAGAAGATCCAGCTGCATTTTCAGCAGCCCGCCAGCGTCGTTCTGGAACTGCATCTGCAACGTGGTCAGCGCCAACTGGTCGGCGGTCTTCCGCTCTGCTTCCTCAGCCCCAGCCAGGGCAGACACGTTCGTGCCGTACATGCCAGCAAGGGCGGAAAGCTTCCCTGACTGCGCGTCCAGCGTCGTACCAGTCTGCCCCTTCGCTTCGTTGAACCGCCGCTCAAACTCAACAGCCTGATTCAAGGCACTGTTCTGGTTGCCGATTTCCTCACGCACGGACTTGACCGACGCCTGCACATCCCAGTTGATTTTCATCTGATCGCGGTTGATGCCACCCATTTCCTCGGTGACGCTCTTCGAATCCTTCGCAGCCCGGTCATAATCATCCAGAACCTTGTTGACTTGGTTCTGCGCGTCCTTGTTCCCAAGCGCCGCCTGGGTGAGAGTTTCCAAGCTGATGCCGAGCTTCTTAGCCGAGTCGGCAGCGTTTGACTTGGCGATCTGTTCCGCCGTGTGGGAACGGACGTTCTCCGCGATGATGCCATTGTCACGCTGCAACGCTGCCGTGTAACCCATAGTCGCCGCGGTGGCGTCCTTCGTGGAAGCAGCCGAACCGACCATCACACCGATGAGCGCACCAACACCAGCGACCACAAGACCAATGGGGCCGAGGGACATGTTCAGCATGAGCCCGAACGACTGAATGATGGGGATGAGCGCGGACCACGTAGCGAACGCGGCGTAGGCGCCAAGCGCACCGGACACCAGCAGTGTGAGTACTTCTGTGGGGATACCGTCGAGGATGTCACCGATGACCTTGAGGGTTGTCAGGCCAACGCTACCCAGGGGGGCGAGAGCGGCGATCAGGTTCCCGGCTCCACGCACCAGAGCTTCGATGGTTGCCATGACCTGCGGCATGACGGCGAGGGCGTAGTCACCGAAGGAGCGGAGCCCGTTGCTTTGCCCGATTGTCGCGAACCGGGCGGACAGGTCGCCGAGGTACCCGGCGAAGCCCCGCATGACCGGGTCAAGGGTGGTGAACATGCCGAGCATGCCCGTCAGGCCGTTCGCTGCGACGTTGCCCGTGACACGGGAGAAGTCGCCCATCTGCCGGTTCAGCGATGGCATGTACGTGTTCAGGGTGTTAGCTGACCGGTTGAACCCGGACAGCGTACCCTCAGCAGAGGTGGCGGCGAGTCCCTTGAACTGGTCTTTGATCTGCTCAACACCAGCGGCGTACTGGTTGCCGAGCGGGCTGCCCTTTTTCATTTCCTCGTTGATGCCGACGACGGCGAGGACACCAGCCACGCCAAGGGCGCCAAGGGCCGCGGCGCCCGCGACGGCCACCCCAGCGATGGGCACGGCTGCGGGGGCGAGCATCGCAAGGGCCGAGTACAGGAGGTGGATGGACCCGCCAGCTTGTTTAGCGGTGTTGTCTACCTTGCGGTTCGAGTCCGCGTTTTTTTCTTTGGCCCCAGTGTCGCTTTTTGTGGCTTCGGTGGAACGCTGCGTCCACTCAGTGAAGTCCATCTTGGGTTTGATGGATTCCTTCTCAGCCAACGCCTGCCCGATGATGACAGCACGGGACTGCTCACGCATGCGGGCGAGGGCAGCGGACGACGCGGTGATGCGATTCTCCGCGACCTCCACGGCTGCGAGCTCAGCGACTGCCTGCTTCGTGCCGGTCGTCTCAATGCGGATCTTCGGGTTAGCCCTGCCCAAGGAGTGGGCTTGGGCTTCTACACGTGCAAGCTCACGCATCCACTCAGAGGAATCGATCTTGAGTTTGGCGACGATTGTGCCGACGTTTGTTGACTCCGTCATGCGGCCTCACCAGCGTCGAACTGATCGAGGTCCACGCGTACGGTGTGCCCGATGCGAACAGCTTTGAGCGCGCCGGAGTTGATCCAGTTGTAGATCGTCCTGAGGCTGACGGAATAGAACGTCGCTGCCTCCGCTGGGCTGGCGTAGCGCGCTGCCATGGCATGTCTCCTGAACTTTTAACGGGGAAAGCCGAGCGCAACCACCACATGAGCAGTGGAGATGCGCCCGGCTAGCACCCGGCTTGTGTACCTATCTCAGTTTAGCGCGAATTGCAAAAACATGCAATAGTTTGCATAAATATTCATTCGATTACGCGCGGTCGAAGCGTACGGAGTTGCACGGAAGAAGGCCCTCAATGTACTCCCGCTTCAATCCGCCCACGAACCCACCCTTGGCGACGAGCTCAGCGCCTTCAAGCAGTTCCTGCACGGCGTTCTTCAACGCGTAGTCCCCCAGCACAACGAACGACTTTTCGCCGTTGCGCGACTCCACAACGATCCGTTCGGGCTCCACGATGATCCCCAGATCCGCTGGGGTCGGCACTCCGAGCTCTTCGGCCTTGGGGCCAGCGTCACCAATCGCGAGGGCAACCTCGCGGGCCTCGTCGTGGAACTTGGCGGCAGCGTCAAGATAGGCGCGCACAGCCGACACGGCTACATCCAGGAGGCCGTCCAGGGCTGGCTCGTTTCCAGGCAGGCTGCGCGCCCGCTTCACAGCTTCATCGACAGCCAACCGCTGCTGCGCCAGTTCCTTTTCACGTGCTGCGTTTGCGGCTTTCCGTTCAGCAGCCTCCTGCCGGAGCCGAGCAAACTGGAGCAGGCCACGGGATTTGTTCAGGTCATCGGGTGTGACCGTCTCGTCGCCCTGACGGATGCTTTCCTCAACTGCGTCATGTTCAGTCTGGGCTTTCTCTGCGAGCGCCTTTGCATCCTCTGCCGCGGTTACTGCCTCTGCGTCCGCGGCTACTGCGGCGGACACATCGTTTTTGAAGTTCGGTGCCATTGTTCAGGTGGTCTTTCTGGTCGTCGTACCGAATCGGTGTCGGTCGAGGTCTTGAGCGTCTATGAGCCATGTCTTTCCGAACTTCACAGCTCGGAGCCGGCCCTCTGTGCAGGCCTTCCGTATGGCCCTGTCCGTGCACCCTAAGAGGTCAGCTGCTTCGAGCGCTGTCAGCTTGCGCGCATCGGATCTACTACCGATGATCCCGGATTCAATAGTCTCGGTTCCGGCTGCGGAACTTGACCGTTCTTCTTCATGCGCGGCGGCGGCATTGAGCGCGGAAAGCACGCCGATGGTGTCCGCATTGAGCTTGCCACCGCCGCCGTTTGGCGATGCAGACTGTCTGAGCCCACGCACAATGAGGCGGAGAATGGGCTCAGCCACGGAACCAGGGACAACGACAGTTCCGTCTGGTCGAATCAGGTGGGCGAACTGCGCGTCCCTTAGCGGCATCACCATTGGCTGTTCCCACGCTCGACGCCCTCAGGCCAGCCAGCCCAGCCACGTGAGTACGCGACCGGCTTAGCGTTCCGCGGCACATACAAACCGCTTCGAGTCTGCAACAGGTCCTCGACCCCTGGACGCTCCCGCTCCAATGACCACCGCAGGTTAGCGTTGATGCTGCGGCGGGCGTAATCCGGGTACACCAACGACACAGCCTGCATAAGGCTCATGACAAGGTCATCGTGGCCGGCGCGGTCTGGCACAGCAATACGCGTTGAACCCGACGCGAGCTGCTCAAACTCCAACCCACGCAACTGCTTCAACAGCTCCGGATGATTCGGAAGAACCAGACGGCGCCGCTGCAACAGGCCCTTGATCTTCGAAAAGCCTGATTGCTTACGCTTGGCATCCGTCCATACACGACCGACCCAGCCATCAACACGTGACTCCTGCAATCGCGCTGACAGGTCGTCAGTCGGATAAGCTCCAACCCCATTTACCTCAGAGGCAAGGAAGTCGTAACGATAGGTCCTGCCGGATTCAACGATCCTGTCAATGAAGTCGGCATACGACCAGTTATGCCGCGCTTCGAGCCACGGAACATAGAAAATGAGATTGTCGCCATGCCGGTTTTGGTTGAGTCCGAAGTCCTCCAACACCGAAACCATGGTCAGCGCGTTAGCATCCCGCGAGAAGCCCCAGTCAACGCCAGCCGCAACCGTGTAACGCTGATCGAATCTGTCTCCAAGCCACGGAAGTACCAGATCCTCAGGGGCTACCATCTCGTAGTCAGCCACCGCACTCATTATCTCGGCTTCGGTAAAGTACGCTCCTGCCTCATCGGTCCACTCTGCCAGGAACTCCCTTCGGAAGTACTCGGGGGACTCCCGCTCACGAATCTGCTCCAAGAGTGCGGCGTCAACCAGCGGGCTCACGGTTGAAGGCCAATGCCACGACTCCACATGCTCGTCCGGGCGATCCATCCCCCGCTGCCACAACTGCCGGAAGAAGTGGTCGAGCCCGCCCCACGGCGTCGAAACCATAATCACGCGCGAACCTGGCCGCGCAATGATCGCGGGTTCCGCCGCGCGCCAAATCTCCGTGTCGATGAAGCCCGCCTCATCCAGAATCAGCACGTCAACGGGCCACCCGCGGATCTGCCGGGACGACGCCGGGACGCTGATAATCCTGGATCCGTTCGATAACGTCAGTACCGACTTCGAATCATCCAAGACCGAGCCGGACATCGTACGTGAAGCCAACGCCAGGGAAGTGCACTCTTCCAGGAGCCGCCTGGACGCCACCTCACCTGCCGAAACAAGCAAGACTGTGACGTTGTTGCGTGTCGTCGCTTCAAACAAGGCGACAGCGGAAAGGGTCGTGGACTTGCCAACCTGCCGGCCAGCACACACCACCCGATACCGCGCCTTTGAGCGGGCAAAGGCAAGCTGGTGGTCCCATAGCTCGCGCCCCAAGATCTGGGCTGAGAATGCCCCCGGATCCGTAGCCGGGTGATACTCCACCGTCCGCGTCATTCAGACACCACCTCTCCATGCACGGAAGCATCCATCTGAGCCCTCATCTTCGTTAGTTCAGTAGCGGCGTCAGCCTGCCGGCCCTGCGCCACGTCCTTGCCCAGCCGCGCCGCCGACATGGGATCCAGCCCCAACCGCGAGCGGTGATTCTGAGCCGTCGTCTCCCACTTCCGCAGCAACTCCAGTGGTGAGGTTTGCCCCTGCTTCGAAGCAGCAGCCGCCTCAATGGGCATGCCATCTACCCAGTTCGAAATCAGCGCGCACTTTGCTTCCGCCTGAGCCCAAGCCTGGACCGCTGCCGCGTACCGGGGTGCCCGGAGGTATGCCACCGTCTCATCCAGAAGCAGCTCAGAGGCCAAGGCATCCGCTATGGGGTCAACCTTCCGGGGTGACTTCGCCCCATGCTTCACCGCCATCTCATTGCCAAGGGTGAACGGGGGGCGCTGCCCCTCGAAGGCAGGCTCCCAGGGCGTAGGCGTGTCAGAGTCGGTCGTCATCGCTATCCTCAGTCGGTTCAGGTGGGACAGTGCCCATGGGGTACACCGGAGCCCATGGGGTGGAGTAGGTGGTGGTGCCCCACTCGTCGGGGTAGCCCAGCCGCACCCATCTCACGGCTTGCTCAGGGACGTTCAGCAAACCGGTGAGCGCTGCCTGGGCAGCCAGTAGGTTGGCTGCGTAGTCTCCCTCGACTGCTATCGTGTAGCGGCGCCCTGTGGCTTCGGTGCATGCCACCAGCCCCCAGCCAGCCTGTGTGTCGGGTAGCCCGATGGTAGTGGGGTCCAGGTCGGTGATGATCTGGGTGCCCATATGGTCGAACAGCCGCGTCATGGTTCTGCCCTCCACACGTCACTGGCGAGGGGCGCCTTGCTCGTGCACAGGTCCAACGCTTCGAGGGCTTCGGCGAGGGCTAGGCCCGCCTCTCGCACCTCACTGGGGATGTTGTCGGCGTCTGACTTCTGTATCTCGTCGAGGGCGTTGATAGCGCCGCCGAGTCCCCATGCTGCTGCCCAGTTGGTCAGGGCTTCACGGGTACTCATGCGAAGACTCCAAGCGTGAAGGCCTCTTGATTGGGCATCAAAGGCTGAGGATAAAACCGCAGGTCAGACGCGGGTTGTGAGCAGGTGAGTGCAGTTGTGTGTGCAGTCACCGTGAGCACCGACAGTCCGGAACTAATGGCTGTCTTGCGCGCGGGGTTTGACGCATCCACGGCTAGGGCGCGGACTGACCGCTGAGCCTTCGAATGAGCGTCTGGTTTGGTTGTGTTTGGGGTGTTCATTGGGCTTCCTTGTGGTGTGTATCCCTGCGTATCCGTTGTGTATCCCGGATACGGTTGAGTGTGTGTATCCCCCCTCTCTTCTTAAGAGGGGATACACTCACACTGCTTTTAGCTCTGGTTGTGTATCCCGCTGGTTTGGGATCCGGTGGAGTGTGGAGTTGCGTGGGCCTGGGTAGGTTTCGAGTTGGCCCGTGTTTACGAGTTCTTGGATTGCCGTGCGTTTGGCGTCTTGTTTCCCTCGAACTACCGTGTCGAGGGCGCGGAAGCTGAGTGCTTCTGGTGAGTCGCGCACTGCTTGGAGGATGTCCTCGCTGAGCTTGGCGTGCTTGTCCGGGGCGCCAACGTCTGCAAAGTCTCTGGGTGGCATGAGGGCGTATTTGATGCGTCCGCGGTCCTGTGAGTCTATGAGTGCAACAGCGACTTCTTGGGTGCGGTCGCTTTTCCGCCATTCGCCGCCGTAGGGGCGCACGAGTCCTGGGCGGTCTTTGCCGATGCGGATGGCGAGTTTGCCGGCCATGCCAACGCCGATGGGTGCGATGACTTCAACTGAGTATGAGGCGCCGGTCAGGTAGCTCATCTTGGCTTGCGCGCCGATGGCGAAGCGTCCCCGGCCTTCGGCTGATTTGGTGACGTGGTCGATGAGGACCACGGCGGCGCCAGTGCGTTGGGCGATTTGGCGGGGTACGTTGCGACCCCATGCGCTGACCTCGTCGTTGTCCATGGATCCGACGCCGTAGACGGAGAATGCTTCGGTTACGCCGTCGATTACTGCGAGTGAGTATCGGGTTTGCATGAGTTGTTCCCATGCTTGTCGTTCCTGGGCCAGTGCGAGGGGGTTGCATTCGGGTCGGATGTAGTGGAGGTTGCCGCTGATTTGTTCCGGGGTGGCGCCGAGCATGAGTATGCGGGTGACGACGGTTGCTTGGTCGGATTCGAAGTCGATGAACAGTACGCGTCTGCCGGCTGCGAGCTCTTCCGCGGTCACGGCGTGCATGAGCAGTGACTTTCCTGATTCGGATTCGCCGTGGACCCCGTTTACTTTGCCGGGGTAAAGCAATGCCACGCCGTCTGTGCGTTTCATGTAGGTGGGTGGCTGCACCTTGTATGAGCCGTTGAGCACGGCTGTGAGGTCGATGGGCGACCATGATGTCGCTTCGTTGAGCGCTGGTGGTTCTTGTGCGGTCAAGGTTGGGTCCTTGGGGTGAGTTGGCCGAGTGCTTGGGGTGCGGGCCAGCCGGCGCTCATCTCGGCTGGCCCGCGGTCGGTGCGGGTTTAGTTAGGCGGCTTTCGCCACCGCTGGCTTGGGTGGGTTCTGGAAGTGGTCCATGAAGAGGGCTTCCCACTCCCCAGCGATGTCATTGGAGTCCGCAGTGATGATCAGGTGGAAGTCCGGGCGCATCATCGCGTGAGGATCCGGGAACCGTTCATGCCCGCCGTATTCGCGGGGAAACCGGAATGGGCGGTAGCTGTGGACCAGGAGTTCCACAACGGCGCCGCGGGGCAGGTTGGAGACATCCCATGCGTGGATTCGGTCGAGTTCGGACGGGTCGTAGGTGATGGATCCGCGGGTGCTGCGGTCGAATTTCGCAACATCGATGGTGATCTTCCGGGATATGGTCATGCGGCCACCTCGCTCGGGGTCGGGAGTGCGCCCATGTTGGTCAGCACGCCGGTGAGTTGACGGTGCAGCTCTATGGCTTGGGCTAAGGGGAGGTCGGTGACGCTCTTGCCGTCGTAGGCCCAGACGGTGAAGCCGGTGAAGTCCCAGGAAGCCCATGAGTCGTCGAAATCCGAGCCGAGCCAGCATGGCTCGGTTGAGTTGACATCCAGTTGGTAGCCCTCGGGAGCGGCTTTGAAGTTTTCGGCGTTGATAGCGGCGGGGGTGGTGGTTGGGTTCATGGTTGAGAGACCGTTTCTTGCGGGGCGGCTGGTTAGGCTCGCCGGGGTTTGGGTTTGATCGCCTTCTGGAGTTCATCCCAGGCGGCAAGAGGCATTTCTGCCGTGGTTGTGGCGTCAGGCCACGTGCGTTCCACTTGTGTTCGAAGAACGGTTTTGAGGATGTTCTTCGACCGGTGGAGCGTTAGCAGGACTTGGGCGTAGCGGGACGGGCCGATGTCCTTTCTGCATATGTGCAGGTTTTTGGGTGTCTGGTGTGCGCGGGATTCCGCAAGGTACTGCATCCACTGCTCGGCTCGCTGATCTGTGCTGCCGACGATGGTGCGGGGCACCTATGCTGCCTGCTTGGGAATGGAGCCGGCTGCGAGCATGTCCCTAACAACTCGCGTGCTGATCAGGATCCGCTTGCCAAGTCTGATGGCCGGAATATCACCGCGCTTCACTGCTTCGTAGGCTTGCCTTCGCCCGATGCCCAATATCTGGGCGACCTCTTCCACTCCTGCGGTCGGCTTAGCGAGGACCGCCTCTGCTTCCTGTGTGTACATGTAGCCTCCGATAGCGACTGTTTCAAAAAAGCGTCACTGTTTCGTTTCCGCTTAGTTCCCATGTTGACCCATGATTTCCCGTCGTGTCAAGATGGGACGGTAATGCGATTTTGAAACACTCAAGAGGGAGCGCAGCTTGTCCGAATACTTAGCAGCAGCCGGGGCTGAGAAGGTCTTAGCCGAGAAGATCGAAACCCTGAGGCTTGAGCACGGGTGGTCCTACGGCGACCTCTCGGAGCTCATGGAGCGTGCGGGCTGCCCGATCGAGCGGAGCTCCATACAGAAGATCATCAAGGGAAACCCTCCACGAAAAATCACCGTCAACGAGCTTGTCGCTTTTGCCTCAGTGTTCAAGATCAGCGTTGAGAGGCTCCTGCAACCTGACTTGAGCCCCGCCGATCGCATCCGAGAGGAACATGAAATTGTCCTGGAACGCGTCAAGGACCTAATGGAGTACCTAGGAAACCTGTACGGACTCGCCGCGAATGCGAGAGAGTCTCTCGGCTCAAACCCAGAACTCTGGGGAGCCCTGGAAGACGTGGAGAATCCACGTCCGAGTAATCCGAGCGACTACCCCACATGGCTTGCTGGACGCATCACTCGAATGCAACCCACGGGCGACCCCCGAAGTTATGACGGGCTGGGAGATAACGAACTCGGAACCCCATTCCCAGCCGAAACACCTGAGGATGCACGCGCTCTCATGGCCATTCCCCGCGCGGTGATAAATCAGTCAGTTGGAGTATGGGGCGGCAACGGGGACCAAGGCGCTTGGGAACCGGTGTCCGAAGTCAACGGAAAGGAATCAGCAAATGGCTAATGATGTCTATCGACGCTGCGGCTGCCGGGATGAGAACAAGAAGCAGTATGGCGCTAAATGCCCGCAGCTCGCGAAGGATCCGAAGCATGGCTCGTGGGGCTTCTACGTTGCTGCCGGGGTGGATCCGGCGACAGGTAAGCGCCGGCAGGTCAGGCAGGCTGGGTTCGCCACGCAGAAAGCAGCCCGTGAAGCCCGGAACAAAGCAGCCCGTGACCTCGACCAAGGGACCTTTGTAAAGCGGAACACCGAAAGGTACGGTGACTACCTCGACGGATGGCTCGAAAGGCACCGGGACACCGGCAAGGGTATCCGGGCAACCACCTACGACAACTACGCAAGGTACATTCGCAACGACATCAAGGGTTCAGAGCTGGGCCGAATGATGCTCTCGGACATTCGCCGGTACCACCTCAACGACTTCCTGCAAAGCCTCTCAGCAGCGGGCAGGGGCGCCGTGACGGTGCGGCGTATAGCCGCGGTGCTCCAAGCGTCACTCCGCGCTGCGGCCAGGTCACAGCGGATCGACACCAACCCCGCCACGGAACTCGAGTTGCCCAAAGTAGAGAAGAAGCGCATTCAGGCATGGCAGCCCGAGCAGGTTGGGCACTTCCTCGATGTCGCTTCCCATCACAGGCTGGGTGCCTTGTTCGAGCTCGCGACCTTCACAGGCCTGCGGCGCGGTGAACTGGTGGGTTTGCGGTGGATTGACGTTGACCTCTCGCGCCGGCAATTGAGCATCCGCAACAACCGCGTCCAGGCGGATGGGCGGGTCCTAGACAATGACACAAAGACCGATGACAGTTACGCGACCATCGACCTCAGCGAACGGGCCATAGGTGCACTGGTGGCTTGGAAGATCCAGCAAGACCAGGAACGCGAGGCAGGTCAGGAAGCCTACTCCCCCAGCGGGTATGTGTTCACGATGGAGGATGGACGCCCGCTAAAGCCTCAGTACGCTACCAGGCTGTTCGAAAAGCTCAGGACGGAGGCCGGGCTCCCGAAGCTCACCTTCCACGGCCAGAGGCACGAATACGCCTCTCTGCTGATTTCCTCGGGCGAGGATATTGCGATCGTGCAAAAGCTTCTTAGGCACTCATCCATCACGATCACGTCCGACATCTATGGGCACCTTGTTGGCTCTGCGGCGTCGAACGCAGCAGAGAAAGCAGCGGCTTTGGTCCCTGTGAAATCAGGCGGTGCACACACACTGCACACACACCCCTCGATTCCGGTCTGAGGGCAAAAGAAAAACCGCCCCACCACCGGGATACTTCCCAGTGATAGAGCGGTTTTTGCTAGTCGGGCTGACAGGATTTGAACCTGCGACCCCTTGACCCCCAGTCAAGTGCGCTACCAAGCTGCGCTACAGCCCGCTGGTTCCACCGTTCTCCGCCTAAGTTTTCCTCCGAAGAGTCCCACCTAAGCAGTCCGGCCGAACCACCTCCAAAAGCTTACACGAAGTTGGAGGTCGGAGACGCCATCACAGCCAAAGTGGGCTGTGATGCGCGTCTCACTTAGCGCTTCTTACCGCGCTTTTCGCGTACGCGCATGTTGACCTCGATGGGCGTGCCCTCGAAGCCGAACGTTTCGCGCAGGCGGCGGGTGATGAAGCGACGGTATCCCGGGTCCAGGAAGCCGGTGGTGAAGAGCACGAACTTCGGCGGACGGCTGGAAGCCTGGGTACCGAAGAGAATGCGGGGCTGCTTTCCACCACGGACCGGGTGCGGGTGGGCTGCGACGAGTTCACCCAGGAACGCGTTGAGGCGTCCGGTGGGGATACGGCGGTCCCAGCTCTCCAGGGCGATGTCCAAGGCAGGAACCAATCGGTCCTTGTGCCAGCCGGTCTTGGCTGAGATGTTGACGCGGGGAGCCCATTCAACGTGGGCCAGGTCCTGCTCGATCTCACGCTCAAGGTAGCGGCGGCGCTCGTCATCCAACAGGTCCCACTTGTTGAACGCAAGCACCAGGGCGCGGCCGGATTCGATGGCCAGCTGAAGGATGCGGACGTCCTGCTCGCTGAGGACCTCGTCCACGGCTAGAAGCACGACGGCGACCTCCGCCTTTTCGAGCGCGGCCTGCGTACGCAGGGATGCGTAGAAGTCTGCACCCTGTGCCATGTGCTGGCGGCGACGGATACCGGCGGTGTCCACGAATCGCCAGGTGCGGTCACCCAGCTCGATGAACTCGTCAACGGGATCGCGCGTGGTGCCGGCCAGCGGATCCACCACTACGCGCTCGGAACCTGCGAGCTTGTTCAGCAGCGAGGACTTGCCAACGTTCGGGCGTCCGATCAGGGCGATACGTCGCGGGCCGCCGGAGCGCTCCACTCCTTCGACCAGGGAGTACTCGGGAAGGGTGTCCATGACGTGGTCAAGGAGGTCGGCAACACCGCGTCCGTGCAGCGCGGAGACGGGGTACGGCTGACCGAAGCCCAGTCCCCACAGTGCTGCGGAATCGGCTTCCTGCGCAAAGTCGTCCACCTTGTTGGCCACCATGATGACCGGCTTCTTGCTCTTGCGGAGCATCTTCATGACGCCCTCATCCGTGGCTGTCGCGCCAACGGCGGAGTCCACCACGAAGAGAACTGCGTCAGCGAGCTCCACTGCCATCTCGGCCTGCTCGGCTACGCGGGCATGGATGCCCTTGGCGTCATGCTCCCAGCCACCGGTGTCCACCAGGGTGAAGTTGCGGCCGTTCCAGCGGGCCGAGTACATGACGCGGTCGCGGGTGACGCCGGGGGTATCTTCGACAACTGCCTCGCGGCGGCCCAGGATGCGGTTGACCAACGTGGACTTGCCGACGTTCGGACGGCCGATGATGGCCAGGACGGGGTCCAGCTTGAGGGGACCTTCGTCTCCTTCATCGCCGTACTCGCCACTGAGCAGCGCAGCATCTTCTTCATCGAGTTCGTAATCGTCCAGGCCTGCCCGGAGGGTGGCTGCGCGCAGCTCGGCCTCGTCGTCGTCCAGGGCAGCCAGGTTTTCAGCCACCTGGTCGGTGCCGGTGGGCGTGTATTCGTCGTCGCCGGCTCCGTGGAGGCCGGATTTTTGAGTCGTATCGCTCATTGCACTTTCCTTAGTGGTGGTCTGCCGGCGTCCCGGCTACTTCTGATGGGCGGTGCTGCAGAAGGGCTACCCCGGGCACAGGCTCCGTAGGCAGGCCCTGGCCCGTGGCCAGGATGGCATCCTGGACGTGTCCGGCAAGGGCTTCACGGATCTCCGCAGCTGCCCTGTCCATTGAAACACGCCCCGGTTCGCCCTTCCGGCGCTTCACCGTGATGGGTTCGCCGAAGCTCACATGGAGCTTGCGGCGTGGTTTGGGGATATGGTCGCGGTGCTCGTCACCCTGGCGGGTTCCGAGGATGGCGACCGGAATTACTGTTGCTCCGGAATTGATGGCGAGCCACGCAACCCCGTTGCTGATGTTTTCTGCGGCGCCGCTCCCCCGGGTTCCTTCAGGAAGAATCCCGACGCAGCGGCCGTCGTCGAGCAGTTGCTTGCCGATGTGCAGCGCCGTGCGGTCGCCGGTCCGGTCCACTGGAATCTGCCCGGAGCCCCTGAGGACCTTGCCCAGGAATCCTTTGAACATCTCTTTCTTGACCAGGATGTGCATGGGACGCGGCGAAGCGCCGAACATCACCGGTCCGTCCAGAAAGCTGATGTGGTTGGCGGCGAAAACCACCGGGCCGGCAGCGGGCACGTTGGTCTTGCCCGATACCTCGGTCCGGTAGAGGACGTGGTCCAGGAACCAACCCACAGGCCGGCTCCAGAGGCGCGTCCACGCTGCCGGGAGTTGATTGCTAGTCGCCATAGATGACCTTGCTGACGATTGCCAGGGCGGTGTCGACGGTTTCCTCGAAGTTGAGGTCGGAAGAATCTAGCGTCACAACGCCGTCGGCAGCCTGGGTGAAGTTCACCACCGTGGAGTCCTTGGCATCGCGCTGGATTACCTGGGCCGCAAGCTGCTCTTTGCTCTGCGTGCCACCCAACTGGATTCCACGACGCCGGAGCCTGGCTTCCTCACTGGCGGTCAGGAGCATACGGACCTCGGCATTGGGGACGACGACAGTGGTTATGTCCCGCCCTTCCACCACCATGCGGTGGTGGTGCTGGTCGATCAGCTCTCGCTGCCGGCGGATCAATTCGGTGCGTGCGCCGAGGGTTGTCGCCACGGCACTGACAGAGGACGAAATCAGGGGTTCCCGGATCTCATCGGTGATGTCGGTGCCGTCAACGGCCACATATTCCTTGGCAGTACTGGTGCTGACTTCCAAGGGCATGGTTTTGGAGGCATGTTCCACGGCGGCGCCGTCCTGCAGGTCCACTCCGGTTTTGAGGCAGTACCAGGTCAAGGCACGGTACATCGCACCCGTATCCAGGTAAGCCAGCTTCAAGCGGCGGGCCACTTCCTTGCTGACGCTCGATTTTCCGGAACCCGAAGGGCCGTCGATCGCAATCACCAAGGGCTTGCCGGGGCGGGCGACCGTCTCGGGGCCAAAGAATTCACGTGTCATTACTGGAGTACCCGCCATCCACGGTCGGTCAAAGCTTCAACAAGGAGGTCATGCTTGCTGGGAAGCACGGAGAGCTCCACCATGCCCACGTTCTGCCCGGACGAATGGTCGAGCCGAAGGTCTTCAAGGTTCACGCCGATTTCACCGATCTCGGTCAGGAGACGTGCGATCTGGCCTGGCTTGTCGTCCACCAGGATGGTGAGCCACGAGTAGGCCTGCGGTGGTCCGCCGTGTTTGCCTGGAATCCTTGCCTGGCCGGCGTTGCCTTCGCTGATCAGTTGGGCGAGGTCGAGCCTGGCGCCCGGCGCGGACGGTGCTTCCAACGTGCCGATCAGCCGGTTCAGGTCCTCCCGCACACCGTGCAGGATGGACACCACCTTGTCTGCGTTGCCTCCCAGGATCTGCACCCAGAGGGTTGGATCACTGGCGGCAATCCGGGTGGTGTCCCGGAGCCCGTTCCCGGCCAGGGAGAGGGCATGCAGTGGCGTACCCTGCAAGCGGCTGGCCAGCAGGGACGACATGATCTGCGGCAGATGCGACACCAAGGCAACGGCTTCATCGTGCTCGTCCGCGGTGAACTGGGAGACAATCGCCCCAAGATCTCCGGCGAGCGAACGCGCTACCTGGACGGCCGCTGCCGAGGTCTCCTCGGAAGGGCAAACGACCCACGGCATGGACGTGAAGAGTTCCCCCCTTGCTGCAACGGGACCGGACTTCTCGCGCCCGGCCATGGGGTGTGTCCCCACGTACCGGGAGAGATCAACTCCGCGTTCGCGCAGCTGCGCCAGGATGGTTGCCTTTACGCTCGCGATGTCGACGACGACGGCGGACGGGTAGTCCCCCAGCGCTTTTTGCACGACGTCGGCCGTCACGTCAGGCGGGGCAGCAACGACTACCAGTTGGGGTACTTCATCCAGCTCAGACAAAGGCCGGCCTGCACCGATGTCCACCGCAACCGCCTGGTTGGTGGGCGAAGGATCGAAAAGAAAGACCGGGACCCCGCGTCCGCGCAGCCCGAGGCCAATGCTGGCCCCCAGCAGGCCTGTACCGAGAACGACGACCGGGCCATCAAGATGGCCCCGGCCGTGCGTACCGAATGCCGACATGCCCTAGAGCCCCACAGATGCCAGGAGGTGTCCGACTTCCTGCCTGCCGAGGTTGCGGATGCTGCCCTGGCGCTGGTCACCCAGGCCGATGGGACCAACCTTGACGCGGACAAGCCGTTCTACCGGGAAGCCGACGGCGTCGAACATGCGGCGCACAATGCGGTTCTTACCGGAGTGGAGGACAACCTCGATCAGGACGTGGCCCGGAGTGGAGTCCACCAGCCGGAAGGAGTCCACTGCTGCTACGCCGTCTTCAAGCTCAACGCCGCTCTTCAGCTTGGCGCCGACTCCTTGCGGGAAGGGGCCACGCACCTGGACCAGGTACGTCTTGGGTACCTCGTAGGAAGGGTGGGTCAGACGGTTGGCGAGCTCGCCGTCGTTCGTCAGCAGAAGCAGTCCTTCGGTGGCGACGTCGAGGCGTCCTACGTGGAACAGGCGTTCGCCCTTGTTCTTGCTGTTCTTGAGGAAGTCGCTGATGCAGGGGCGGCCCTCGGGGTCTTCCATGGTGGAGACAACGCCCTTGGGCTTGTTGAACACCATGTAGACGAGGGTCTCGTCCAGCTGGATACGGATACCGTCCACGTGGATGACTGCCGTTGCAGGGTCCACGCGCATTCCGAGCTCGGTGGTGACCACGCCGTCTACTTCAACGCGGCCTTCGAGGATCATTTCCTCACAGACACGGCGGGAAGCAACTCCGGCTTGGGCCATGACCTTCTGCAGGCGTACGCCGTCGGCATCGTGAAGGTCCGACTGCGGGACCTCTTGGCGGGGCCCGCGGTTGCGGCCCGGCTTGCGCACGGGGCCAAGGTTCTGGCCGAACCGTTCGCTGCCGAAGGCCTTGGAACCGTATTGCCGGGCCGGCTTGGCCTTGGGCTTCAAAGCGCCGGGCGTGCCGGGTGCCTTGCCGAAGCCGGGCTTGTTGGAGCCGGGCTTGCGGAACGGCTTGGCAGGCCTTGCAGCCTGGCCGCGGTCGTAGTCGCCGGCCGTTGTGGGGTTGTCGGGATCGAAGGGTGCCGCTTCGCGCGGCTTCGAAGCCTTGAAGGGGCGACCCTCGCCCTGGGTGAAGTTGCGCTTTCCAGCGCCGGCGCTTCCGCCGCGGCCGGAGAAGCCGCCGGCGTTGGAGCGGCCAGTGCCGCCTCCCTTGGCCTCATTGCGTCCGGAGCTGTTGCGCCCCGAACCGTTACGTGGTGAACTCTGGCGTCCCGCCTGTGTCATGACCCGTCCTTGTGTAGTAATGGCCGGCATTGTGTGCTGCAATCAACACTAGCCAGCCGGGCAGACATCGTCTGCCCCTTGTCGCTGTGCACCTATATAAGGTGCCGAAATTCAGTATGAAGTTGTGTCGCACAGCCTGTTGAAGCCCGCGGCTACATCCGGCTTGCGTCGTAGTATTCGTCGATCCCTTCCAAACCCGGAAGGTGCGGCGAGAGCTGTGGCAATTCGGCCACCGATCCAATGCCCATCCGTTCCAGGAAGTACGAGGTTGTCCGATACAGGACAGCCCCGGATTCGGGATCCGTTCCGGAGTCCTCGATCAAGCCCCTCTGTGTAAGGGTCCTGACCACGGAATCGACGTTAACGCCGCGAATGGCGGACACCCGGGCCCTGGAGACCGGTTGCCTGTAAGCAATAACCGCCAGGGTTTCAAGTGCTGCCTGAGTAAGCCTGGTGGTCTGCCCCTCGAGGACGAACCTTCCCACGATGTCGGCGAAATCCGACCGTGAATAGATCCGCCACCCTCCAGCGACGTTCCGCAATTCAAAACCCCGGGGTGCAGTGCTGGCAACGGCAAAGCCGACAGCATCCACGTCCGGGGCTTTAACAGTATAGCCGCTATACTCCCGCCGCAGGTCCTCCAGCAAATCCTCGACGACGGCGACCGTTACGTTGAGTCCGGCGGCCAGCTCTTCTGAGGTTGCCGGCTGGTCGATGACCATGAGCACGGCCTCCAGCGCAGCGCGGGCTCCGCCGGGCAAAGCCTCCAGCTCCGCAAGCCCATCCTGGACCGCTTCTTGTTCACTCATTGATACCTGCCTCGTATTCTTCACTCAGCCTTGAGCTGTCCCATTCGGCGTCGTCGCCGGTCCACCGCACCGTCAGCTCTGCCAGCGGCTCCGGCTGTTCGAACGCGATCACGCGATCCCGGAACATCTCCAGCAACGCCAGGAACCGGGCCACCACCACCAAGGTGGTTTCGGCATCGGCAATCAGCGTCTGGAAGGACAGCGGGGCACCCAGCTTCAGGCGATGGCCGATGATCGCCGCCTGCTCCTTGACGCTCACCGGCGGGGCGTGAAGGTGGCCCAAACCCACCTCTTCCGGAGTCGAGTCCTTGGGCTTGAGCGCTTTGGCCGCCAGTTCACCGAATTGTTCAGGGGTGTGCCGCCACACGAGTTCCGGAAGCAGCGCGGCGAAGTGAGCCTCAAGAGCCACTTGGCGCGGGTACCGCATGGCTTCCTGCTCCAGCGTTTCACCCATGATTCCGGCGATTTGCTTGAAGGCCTTGTACTGCAGCAAACGGGCGAACAAGAGGTCCCTTGCCTCCAGCAAGGCAATGTCCTCGGCATCCTCCACTTCTCCTGCGGGCAGGAGGCGGGCGGCCTTGAGGTCAAGCAGGGTTGCTGCGATCACCAGGAATTCGCTGGCTTCGTCCAATGCCCAGTCCTCCCCCAGTTCCTGGAGGCGGCGGATGTACTTGATGAACTCATCGGTGACGGTAGCCAAGGCCACTTCGGTGATGTCCAGCTTGTGCTTGGAAATCAGTCCCAGCAGGAGGTCGAAGGGGCCGGTGAAGTTGGCCAGCCGGACCTCAAAGCCCGCTTTGGGAGCTGCGGAGGTATCGGCGTCGGGTGCTTCCCGTTCGGCGATCGCTTCCGATGCCGGGGCGAGTGACGGTGCCACCGTCGGTTACGGCGCGCCGCCGCGCGAAATCAGTTCCTTGGCAAGGCGGCGGTAGGCGTCGGCACCGATGTGGTTGCCGGCGTAGCTGGTGATGGGCTCCGCCGCCACCGTGGCGTCGGCGAATTTGATGGAGCGCTTGATGACGGTCTCGAAGACTTTGTCTCCGAAGGCTTCCACCAGGCGGGAGATGACTTCACGGCTGTGCAGGGTCCGGGCGTCGTACATCGTGGCCAGGACGCCGTCAACCTGCAGGCGCGGGTTGAGGCGGTCCTGGACTTTCTCGATGGTCTCCACAAGCAGGGCCACGGCGCGCAGGGCGAAGAATTCGCAGATCAAAGGGATGATGACGCCGTGGGCTGCCGTGAGCGCGTTGACGGTCAGAAGACCCAACGAGGGCTGGCAGTCAATGAGCACGACGTCGTAGTCGTCTTCGACGTTCTTGAGGGCGCGGTCAAGGACCTGTTCCCGGGCTACCTCATTGACGAGCTGCACTTCAGCAGCAGAGAGGTCAATGTTGGCAGGAAGGAGATCCACGCCCTCCACCCCGGTCTGCTGGATGGCGTCACGGATATTGACCTTGCGGTCCATCAGGACGTTGTAGACAGTGAGGTCGAGTTCATGCGGATTGGCGCCCAGGCCCGCCGACAAAGCGCCCTGGGGGTCAAAGTCCACCAACAGGACCCGCCGGCCGTACTCTGCGAGCGCTGCTGCAAGGTTGATGGTGGACGTCGTTTTACCGACCCCACCCTTCTGATTGACCATGGCGATGACTCGCGCCGGCCCGTGGGAGGCAAGGGGTGCGGGTTCCGGGAATTCGCGGTAAGGGCGGCCGGTAGGCCCCATGACGGCGTCTTCCAGATCGAGCTCGGTGCCTTCCAGCGTAGCTGTTCCCCGTTCGATGCTCACGTATCTAACCACTCTTTCGACGACGATCTTCCCTGCCGCTGTACCCCCGGCTGCAGCGCTACTACCCCCTTAGGCTACATGTCCCGACACGGTAATCCGGGGAACTTGACTTTGTCCGTTGTTTGAGCCTTGACCCTCTAGTTGAGGTCGAAGGTTGGGATCCGGGAGCCTGCCCGGGAATTGGAAAACGCCGAAGGCCGGCACCTGGATGGTGCCGGCCTTCGGCGTTGCTGTTCTGTTCCGGGACTTGGCTGTTAGACGACAGCCTTGCCGCGGGTTTCGGCTTCGGCGACAACCACGTCTTCTTCGCCATGGGCCATCATCGTCTGCTCGTCGAAGGGCTCGCTTCCGGAGAGGACCCGCTCGACCTGGCCGTTGTCGATTTCCTTGACCCAGGTACCGATGAGGACGGTGGCCACAGCGTTGCCGGTGAAGTTGGTCAGAGCGCGGGCCTCCGACATGAAGCGGTCGATGCCAACGATCATGCCTACCCCGCCCAGGAGTTCGGGCTTGTGCGCCTGGAGACCGGCCGCCAGGGTCGCCAGTCCGGCACCCGTTACGCCTGCGGCTCCCTTGGAGGCAATGATCATGAAGACCAGCAGCGAGATCTGCGCACCGAGGTCAAGCGGCGTACCCATGGCGTTGGCCACGAAGAGGGAGGCCATGGTCAAGTAGATGGCCGTGCCGTCCAGGTTGAAGGAGTAGCCCGTGGGAACGGTGACGCCAACGACCGGCTTGGAAACACCCAGGTGTTCCATCTTGGCGATGAGGCGGGGAAGAGCCGCTTCGGAGGACGACGTGGAGAAGATCAACAGGTATTCGCGGGCCAGGTACTTCATGAGGCGGAAGATGTTCACACCGGCCACGGCGCGGAGCAACGTACCGAGGATCACCACAATGAACAGGGCGCAGGTGATGTAGAAGGCCAGCATCAGGGTGAACATGCTCAGGATGGCCTGGGCACCCGTCGCACCGACGACGGCGGCAATCGCACCGAATGCACCTACCGGGGCCAGCCACATGATCATGATGAGGATGCGGAACACGAGTCGCTGACCGTGGCCGATGGCATTGAGGACGGGCTGGCCTTGCTTGCCCATCTTCTGCAGCGCGAAGCCGACCAGGATTGCAGCAAGCAGGGTGGGCAGGACGGGGATGTCGCCCGGAATGATGCCGAGGAGGAAGTCAACGGTGCTGTCCGTCGCCGCCTTCTTGTTGGGATCGTACGGCGTCAGCTTGAGTCCCTCACCCGGGTGGATGAGGTTGCCGACCACCAGGCCGATGGCGAGCGCGAACGTCGACATCGCCACGAAGTACCCCAAAGCGAGCCCGCCGACCTTGCCGACGGTTGCGGCCTTGGCGATGGAGCCGATGCCAAGGACAATGGTGCAGAAGATCACGGGGGCGATCATCATCTTGATGAGTTTGATGAAGCCATCACCCAGCGGTTTGAGTGACTTTCCGACCTCAGGGAACATCAGGCCGACGACAGCGCCAAGCACTACGGCCAGGATGACCGCGATGTACAGGTAGTGCGACTTGTCGAGCCCCTTGCGTCCACTTTTGGCAGCTACTGCCGACTCTCCTCGTTGAGAGGTCATGGGATTCTCCTTCTGGATACTGTGTAAGGCGCTGCGGTCCTGCACTGATGTCCAATCCGCTGCCCTTGTGTGATATCCATCATTGAGCCGCTGGTGACATACATCACCGTTGCGGTCATATTGGTCATGGAGGTCCATGTGTTTCACAGCTGGAGCATTGCCCGGCGGTTGTTTGTTGCGAACTTGCTGTTCGTCCTGGTGATGACGGCGGTCTTCGGGACCTTTTCGGTGCTGGAAGCCAGGGACCGGGCCTATGACAACGCCGGCGGGCGGATGCTTGCCCTATCCACGTCGATTGCCAACAATCCCCTGGTGCTGGAGGCGGCCGCCACTGCCAACCCATCAGAGACGCTCCAGCCGTATGCCCTGAAGGTCATGCACGATGCCGATGCGGACTTCATTACGATCATGGCTCCGGACCGGACGCGGTGGACCCACCCCCGGGCCGAAGAGCTGGGCAAGCCTTACATCGGGACGATCGAGCCAGCCCTGCGCGGAGAGACCTTCACTGAAGTCACTGCGGGAACGCTGGGGCCTTCGGTCCGTACCATTGCACCGGTCAGGGCACCGGACGGATCCATCAAGGCTTTGGTTGCCGCAGGGGTCACGGTCCGCACGGTGGACACCGACGTCGCCGAGCGGTTGGGCGTCATTGGCAGCATTGCCTTGGTGGTGCTGGCGTTCGGGTCTTTTGCTGCCTGGCTGTTGGGCCGCTACCTCCGCTCGGTCACCCGCGGTTGGGGGCCGGAACAGCTGGCACAGCTCTTCGCCTACTACGAATCGGTCCTGCACTCAGTACGCGAGGGCCTGATTCTCATCGACACCCATGGCAAGGCCGTGATGTACAACGACCAGGCAGCCGAACTCCTGGGTTTGGAGCCTTCCGACGCCGACAGGTCACCAACGGCGGCGCCAAAGCTGGCGGAGCTGCCGATCGACGGTAGCCTGCGGGCACTGTTCGAATCCGGCAGGGCCGCCCATGACGAAATCCACCTCACCGGCTCCCGCATCCTGGTGATCAACCAGGCTCCGGCGGTCGGACCGGTTCCCGCGCGCAGCCGCCAGAAACCGGCGGTGTATGGGACAGTGGCCACCATCAGGGACCGCACGGAAATCGAATCCCTGGGCACGGAGCTGCAGACCATGAAAACCCTCTCCGATGCTCTGCGCGCCCAGACCCACGAACACGCCAACCGCCTCCACATGATCGTCTCCTTGCTGGAACTGGGCCGGACACCGCAGGCCCTGGACTTCGCCACCAAGGACCTGGAACTCAGCCAACAACTCACCGATGACATGGTGGCCTCGGTGGATGAACCCGTCATGAGCGCCCTGGTGATGGGCAAGGCCGCCGAAGCTCATGAGCGCGGCGTGGAACTGATTGTCCGGACATCAGGCAGTGGAGGTGTCCGGGGGCTGGAAATCCAGGACCTCGTCACCATCCTGGGTAACCTGCTGGACAATGCGATCGATGCCGCGGCAGCCGGGGATTTCCCCCGCCAAGTGGAAATGGACGTGGACGCCGGTCCTGCCGCTGTCGAATTCACCGTGCGCGATTCGGGCGCCGGCATCGACCCTGAATCGATCGACGACGTCCTGCAGTACGGATTCAGCACCAAGTCGTCGGAGGGAAACTCCCGTGGAGCGCACGGCCGGGGCGTGGGTCTTGCCCTGGTGCGGCAGGCCGTCCAGCGGCTGAACGGTACGATGACCATCAGCAATCCCGGCGGTGCACAGTTCCATGTTGTGCTGCCTTCGCCGGTTCCCGAGGAAGAGAAGGCATGACAGACATCCGCGTCCTGGTTGTAGAGGACGAGCCGATCGCCTCGGATGCCCACTCCGTCTACATCGGCCGCCTGGACGGATTCACCCTGGTGGGAACAGCGCCAGACGGACAATCGGCCCTGCGCATCCTGGGTGAGTTCGCAGCATCAGGCTCCCCCGTGGATCTGGTCCTGCTGGACATGAACCTCCCGGACCTGCATGGGCTGGATGTCGCCCGCCGCATGCGCTCAGCAGGTGTCTTCGCCGACATCATCGCCATCACGGCCGTCCGTGAACTGAACATTGTCCGCAGTGCCGTATCCATCGGCGTCGTGCAGTACCTCATTAAACCGTTCACGTACGCCACCTTCGCGGACAAGCTGCGCAGTTATCGGACATTCCGCGAACAGTTGGCGGGTTCACTGTCCGGGATTTCCAAAGCCGGCGCGTCACAGAGCGACGTTGACCAGGCGTTCGCGAGCCTCCGTGCCCCGACGGAACTGCCGCTGCCCAAGGGTCTGTCCGGGTCCACGCTCGAAGCGGTCAAGGAACTGGTGCGGGGGCGCGAGGATCCCATTTCCGCGAGTGAAGTCATGGACGCGCTGGGCATGTCCAGGGTGACCGCCCGCAGGTATCTGGAGTACTTGGCCGACGCCGGAACGGTCACCCGGGCACCGCGGTACGGTACTCCTGGCCGACCGGAGAACGAGTATGGCTGGAACCGCAATTGAATGAATGTATACAAAGCATCGCTCTATAGCCCCAATGCTGGCGTAGCTCATCCTCAATGTATACACTGAGGTCATGCGCGCCAGTGATCGGGCTTACAGGGCCCTCCGGGAAGACATTCTCGAGTGGCGCCTCCGCCCCGGCACCGTCCTCGCTGAGGTCGAGCAGTCCGAACGCCTTGGGGTCTCGCGCACTCCCGTCAGGGAAGCGCTGGGGCGACTCACCGCGGAAGGTCTGACGACGGCGGCGGGCGGCCGCGGCGTCGTCGTCACCGATATCTCGCTGGACAGCATCGACGAACTGTTCGAACTGCGCGAAACCCTGGAAGTGAGGGCCGCTTCCCTCGCCGCGCAACGCGGCGAACCCGGAGTGTTCGCGGAACTGCACGCAGAACTGCTGCTGGCTCCCACGCTGCTGGGCGACGACGATCCCGCCAGGCACGAGTACTACGCCCTGGTGAGCCGTTTGGACGAAGCCATCGACGCCGCGATCTCCAATGTGTACATGGCCAACGCCATGCGAAGCCTCCGCGTCCACCTTGCCCGCGTCCGCCGCCTGGCCGCCGACGATACCGCCAGGCTCCAAGCAGCGGCCGCCGAACATGCCGCCATTGCCGAAGCAATCGCCGTCGCCAACCCGCGCCTGGCCGAAGCCGCCACGATGGTCCACCTGCACCGCAGTCTCACCCACCTCAAAGCCGCTCATTCAGCCGGCTGAACGTCCCACCAGAAGGAGCACCATGGTCAAGTCCAACCACGTCCGTGTTTACAAGTCCGAGGAGAACCTTCCCCGGGAGGAGCAACTGGCGCACAAGATCGCCGTGGTCGCCGCCGACCCCGTCGAGGTCACCCCGGAGGTCACCGACATGGTGATTAACCGCATCATCGACAACGCTTCCGTTGCCATCGCCTCGCTGAACCGGGCACCGATCGTCGCAGCCCGTGCACAGGCCCTGACCCACGGCCCCTCCGCCAACGGCAAGGGTGCCCACGTCTTCGGCATCACTGAGCAGGTCTCTCCGGAGTGGGCTGCCTGGGCCAACGGCGTAGCCGTGCGTGAACTCGATTACCACGACACGTTCCTGGCCGCCGACTACAGCCACCCGGGCGACAACATCCCGCCGATCCTGGCCGTTGCCCAGCACGTTGGCTCCAACGGCGCTGACTTGGTCCGTGCCATCGCCACCGGCTACGAGATCCAGGTGAACCTCGTCAAGGCCATCTGCCTGCACAAGCACAAGATCGACCACGTCGCCCACCTCGGCCCATCGGCCGCCGCAGGCATCGGCACCTTGCTGGGGCTGGATGTCGAGACGATCTTCCAGTCCGTGGGCCAGGCTCTGCACACCACCACCGCCACGCGTCAGTCCCGCAAGGGCGAAATCTCCACCTGGAAAGCCCACGCCCCGGCCTTCGCAGGCAAGATGGCGATCGAAGCCGTGGACCGCTCCATGCGCGGACAGACGTCACCCGTGCCGATCTACGAAGGCGAAGATGGCGTGATCGCCTGGATGCTCGACGGACCGGACGCCTCCTACGAGGTCCCGCTGCCGCTGCCCGGTGAAGCCAAGCGCGCCATCCTGGACACCTACACAAAGGAACACTCCGCCGAGTACCAGGCCCAGGCCTGGATCGACCTCGCCCGCAAACTGCACCGCGAGCACCCCGAAACCACCGACCCCGCCAACGTGGAATCGGTGCTGATCAAGACCAGCCACCACACGCACTACGTGATCGGCTCCGGCGCGAACGACCCCCAGAAGTACTCCCCCACGGCATCCCGCGAAACCCTGGACCACTCCATCCCGTACATCTTCACCGTCGCCCTGCAGGACGGCGCGTGGCACCACGTGGACTCCTACGCCCCCGAGCGCGCCGCCCGCCCGGACACCGTGGAACTCTGGCACAAGGTAACCACTGTGGAGGACCCGGAATGGACCCGCCGCTACCACTCCCTGGACATCGCGGAAAAAGCCTTCGGCGGCACTGTTGTCATTACACTCACGGATGGGTCGGTTGTCACGGACGAGATCGCCGTAGCCGACGCCCACCCGCTCGGTGCCCGGCCGTTCGCCCGCGAGCAATACATCAACAAGTTCCGCACGCTTGCTGCCGGGCTCGTGGAGGAAGCCGAAATCGAAAGGTTCCTCGCTGCCGTCGAACGCGTCACCGAACTGGGCGAAGGCGAACTGGACCAGCTGAACATCACCGCAGCCCCCGGCGTGATCAACCTCAACAACGCACCCAAGGGACTGTTCTAAATGCTGTACTCCAAAGTCACCCCCGAACAGAAGCGGCTGAAACTCCGGGAACTGCTGGCCTCCGGGACCGTGCAGCAGTTCCCGGGCGCCTTCAACCCGCTCTCGGCCCGGCTCATCGAGGAAAAAGGCTTCGCCGGCGTCTACATCTCCGGCGCAGTCCTCGCCAATGACCTCGGCCTGCCGGACATCGGCCTCACCACCCTCACCGAGGTAGCCACCCGGGCAGGGCAAATCGCCCGCATGACCGATTTGCCGTCGCTGGTGGATGCCGACACCGGCTTCGGCGAGCCCATGAACGTGGCACGCACCATCCAGGAACTCGAAAACGCAGGCCTGGCCGGTTGCCACATTGAGGACCAGTTCAACCCGAAACGCTGTGGACATCTGGACGGCAAGAACGTCGTCGACATCGACACCGCCACCAAACGCATCCGCGCCGCAGCAGACGCCCGCCGGGACCCGAACTTCCTCATCATGGCCCGCACCGACATCCGCGCCGTTGAAGGAATCCAGGCAGCACAGGACCGCGCCAAAGCCCTCGTAGACGCCGGCGCCGACGCAATATTCCCTGAAGCCATGGCCACCCTGGACGAATTCCAAGCCATCCGCGACGCCGTGGACGTTCCGATCCTGGCCAACATGACCGAGTTCGGCAAAAGCGAGCTCTTCACCGTCGACCAGCTCCAAGGGGTGGGCGTCAACATGGTCATTTACCCCGTCACGCTCCTCCGCATTGCCATGGGCGCTGCAGAGCGTACTCTGGAATCGATTAAGGCTGCGGGGACCCAAGAAGCGCAAGTGGAAAACATGCTCACGCGTGCGCGCCTCTACGAACTCGTCGACTACGAGGCATACAACCAATTCGATACCGGCGTTTTCAACTTCCAGGTTCCTGGCGTCCGCTAGGTTCCGGATTCATCAAGGGGAACGCAGGCGTTCCGGATCGACCCGGTGCACCTGCACTATGAACGAAGGAGAGCAGCATGGCAGCTGTTGACATCAAAAAGGGCCTTGCCGGCGTCGTGGTGGACTACACCGCCGTCTCGAAGGTCAACCCGGACACCAACTCGCTCTTGTACCGCGGATACCCGGTCCAGGAACTGGCCGCCAAATGCAGCTTCGAAGAGGTCGCCTATCTGTTGTGGAACGGAGAACTGCCCAACGAGGCACAGTTGGCCGAATTCACCGCCCGCGAGCGCGCGGGCCGCGCGCTGGACCCGGTAGTGAAGCAGGTTATCGATGCCCTGCCCACCACAGCACACCCCATGGATGTGTGCCGCACCGCCGCGTCCGTACTCGGCGCCCGGCACGAGCTGGCCGAGGATTCATCACCCGAAGCCAACATGAAGAAAGCCATCGACCTGTGGGCTGCCATGCCCGCCGTCGTCGCCTACGACCAGCGCCGCCGCCACGGCCAGGAACCCGTGGAACCCCGCGAGGACCTGGACTACTCCGCCAACTTCCTGTGGATGACCTTCGGCGAAGAACAAGTGCCCGAGGTAGTGGAGGCTTTCAACGTCTCGATGATTCTCTACGCAGAGCACTCCTTCAACGCTTCGACGTTTACCGCCCGCGTAGTCACCTCCACGCTCTCGGACCTGCACTCGGCTGTCACCGCAGCCATCGGAGCACTCAAGGGCCCGCTGCACGGCGGCGCCAATGAGGCCGTGATGCACACGTTCGACGAAATCGGCATCCGCAGCGAGGAGTCCCTCGAAGAAGCCGCCTCCCGGGCGAAGACGTGGATGGAAGACGCGCTGGCGCAGAAGAAGAAGGTCATGGGCTTCGGGCACCGCGTCTACAAGCACGGCGACTCCCGCGTGCCCACCATGAAGGCCGCCCTGGACAAGATGATCGCCCACTACGGACGACCCGAGCTCCTCGGTCTTTACAACGGCTTGGAGCAGGCCATGGACGAGGCCAAGGCCATCAAGCCCAACCTTGACTACCCTGCCGGACCCACGTACCACCTCATGGGCTTCGACACCCAAACCTTCACACCGTTGTTCGTCGCCAGCCGCATTACTGGTTGGACCGCGCACATCATGGAGCAGGTGGCTTCGAACTCCCTGATCCGCCCGCTGAGCGAATACAACGGACCCGAAGAGCGCCACGTTCCGTAAGGCTTTTTGGGCGCCAAAAAGCGGTAAGTACGACGTCGGGCCGGTCACCGAAAGGCGACCGGCCCGACGTCGTACTCTTTAGGCCTCAGGTTCCGCCCACTCCACAGTGTGGACCTCAGCGACATTCTCGTTGTCTTCCGCCAGGTCGACACGCACGGCGATGCGCTGACCGGAAATCATGGCGGGCAACCAATGCTCAGCATCTGCCCACATCCGCTCCACCGGAAGCCTGCCAACGGGGAACCACGCCGGAGCGATCTCCTCGCTCTCGGAGGGCTCGCCTTCCCAGGCACGGGTGAGGAAGACCGTGGTGGCCATGTTCCATTCGGGCCTGGCCGGAAAAACGAAGTCTACGGTTCCCGCGGGAATCAGGTCATGCGCATGGACCACCACGTTGATTTCTTCCATAACCTCACGGCAGGCGGCCTCGGATGCAGTCTCCCCCACTTCGACATGGCCGCCAACGCCCACTACTTTTCCCCGGCCAAAGCCGGTCTTCTTGGTGCCGAGAAGTACGTGTTCGCCGTCCGCACCGTCGCGGAGGAGGAAGCACAAAGTCACATGGGCTGCAGTCATGCTGCCTACCTTAACCTGATCTCCCCAGCCGTTGCCGCCATTGCTACAGTGAGCCCATGAGCGAAGGTGGGGGTGAAGCGGGCGCCAAAGCGGCCGCCGTCGATGAGATTGGCGGGATGCCGTCCACAGCGGAAAGCACCCGGGACGGGACAACAGTCAAAGGCGCCGAAGCCAAAGCCGAACGGGACGCCTGGCTCCCGCGCTGGCTTGTGGCTCATCCGCTTTACGCCGGGTGGGCGTGGACCCTTCTCTGGGCCGGGCTCATTGTCCTGGACGAAGTGCTGGACCTGGCCGGCTGGACCTGGTACCTGCTGGTCCTGGTTGCTGCCTTGCCAACGCTGATCTCCACGCTGGTGGTGCTGCACGCCACCCCACGGAGCCATCTCCGCGCGGTCGACGCGACCGTGCTCGGACACTTCTTTGTCCGGTTCCTGGCATTGGTGGCTGCCTTCATGGTGTGGGCGGCGTCAGTGGTGATGAGCGCGTCCATCTCCACCACTGTCCAGTCAGTAATCGGCGACTCGGAGAAGGAAGTCACTGCCCTTGGCTTCAACCTCATGCTGGCGGCCGTTCCCCTGGTGCTCTCCGTGCTCTGGATGGCCTTCATCGTGCGGTGTGCCTGGTTCCTGCGGCGGCTGCGCGGTTGGCGGCAGGTGCCGGTCAAGACCAGGGTTCCCAAGAAGTTCCTGCGGGGACGTCCACAGCTGAAGCGCGTGGTGGTGGGACTCGCCCATCCGGGTTTGCTGCTGGTGGCCGGACTGGGAACTTCTTTGTTGGCGCTGTTCGTGGACGCCGTCGAATTGACGCTGAACATTCTGGAGTAACCTGCTTCCGGCGGAGTGGTTCCAGTAACGGTTTCCAGCCGAAGATTACTAGCCGAGCGCCCTGGGGTGGGCCGCTGCGTAAATCTCGCGCAGGGTGTCGGCGGTGACCAGGGTGTACACCTGTGTGGTGGTCACGGAGGCGTGGCCCAGCAGCTCCTGCACCACCCTTACATCAGCGCCACCCTCCAACAGGTGCGTGGCGAACGAGTGCCTCAGCGTGTGCGGCGAGACATCCTTGGTGATGTTCGCCCTCTCGGCCGCCGTTTTCAGAATGGTCCATGCGCTTTGCCGGCTGATCCGGCCTCCCCGGGCATTGAGGAACAGCGCCGGGGTGCCTTTGCCCTTGGAGGCAAGCAAGGGCCGACCCCGGACGACATAAGCTCCGACGGCGCGAGCACCGTATGACCCCAGCGGCACCAACCGTTCCTTGGAACCTTTGCCAAACAACCGTACGATCGCCGGACCGGCTTCAGGGTTTTCCAACGAGACATCGTCCACGTCCAGCCCGACGGCCTCGCTGATGCGGGCTCCGGTGGAGTATAGGAACTCAAGAAGCGCCCGGTCCCTGAGCCCTGTGGCCGTGTCCGAACCTGCAGCCTCCAGGATCCGCGTCACTTCTCCTACGCTGATGGCTTTCGGAAGCCGTTTGCCCGGCATAGGCGGGTGGACATCGCTGGCGGGGTCCGCCGTCGTAGTCCCTTCCAAGGCCCAAAACTTGTGAAGTCCGCGGACGGCAACCACGGTGCGTGCCGCTGAACGGACGCCCAGAACGGCGCCTCCGTCCGAACCGTCGGACAACGCCTGGACGAAAGCTGTCACATGATGGCGTGTGATGTCGACTGGCCGCTCCACCCCCTGCGCTGCAAGGAAATTGGAGTATCGGGCCAGGTCCCGGCGGTAGGCAGCCAAGGTGTTCGCCGCCAGGCCGCGCTCCACGCCAACGTGCTGCAGGTAATCCGTTACCGCACGGTCAATCCCGTTGATGGGTCGGGCAGCGGCTTCGGTCATGCTCAGCGCTGGCTCGGGTGTGCCGGCCACGGCGCGTTGGCAGGGCGGAGGCTGGTGAATCCGTCGGCCTTCGCTGCAGCGGCGGCAAGGATGCCCAGCACCGCGGAGGGGTTGTGCAGACGCCCCTCCAGGACGGCCTTGACCGCATCTTCCAGCGGAACCCAGTGGAGTTCGATCTCCGCTTCCTCGTCCGTACGGACGTGGCGCTCGGCCTCGGGAACATCCCGCAGCCCGCGCGCCAGGTAGATGCGGACTGCCTCGCTGGAGGAGCCGGGCGAGTTGAAGAAGTCGACCAGGACATTCCACGTCGCCGCCACAAGGTCAGCTTCCTCGGCAAGTTCCCTGGCAGCACCCACCACGAAATCCTCGCCCTCCACGTCCAGCAAACCGGCCGGTATCTCCCAGAGGTCCATGCCCACAGGGTGACGGTATTGCTTCAACAGGAGGATTTCCCCGTCGACGTTCATGGGAAGCACCGCTACTGCACCTGGGTGGTCGATGTAGTCGCGGACCAGGGTGTTCGTGCCCTCACTGAGTTGGAACGAGTCACTGACCACGTCCCAGATGCGTCCTTCGTAAACCTTGCTGGTAGACAAAAGACGGCGCGGGCTCGGCATGTCCGAAACCTGCCTTGATGTGCGGGGGGTTTCAGAAATAGCGGGCATCGCGCCGTCCTTCGTTAGTGCTTGCTGTTTACTTGGCTGCTACCGTGCGGTCGCCGGTCTTGGTGGCAACGGGGGCTCCTTCACGACGCTCGAGCGCAGCCTTCACCAGACCTGCGAACAGCGGGTGCGGGCGCGTCGGGCGTGAGCTGAGCTCCGGGTGCGCCTGGGTTGCCACGTAGTACGGGTGGACTTCGCGGGGAAGCTCCACATACTCCACCAGCTTGCCGTCAGGAGAGGTACCGGAGAAGACCAGTCCTTCTGCGGCGATCTGGTCACGGTACTTGTTGTTGACCTCGTAGCGGTGGCGGTGGCGTTCGCTGACCGTTGTGGTGCCGTAGGTCTCGGCAATGACCGAGCCCTCGTCCAGCTTGGCTTCGTACAGGCCAAGGCGCATGGTGCCGCCCAGGTCTCCCTTGCCATCGACAATGTCCAGCTGCTCTTCCATGGTGGCGATGACCGGGTACTTGGAATCGGGTTCGAACTCGCTGGAGGAAGCGCCCTCAAGGCCAACCACGTTACGGGCGTACTCGATGACCATGCACTGCAGGCCGAGGCACAGGCCCAGGACCGGAAGCTTGGATTCGCGGGCGAACTTCAAAGCACCCAGCTTGCCTTCAAGCCCACGGATGCCGAAGCCGCCGGGAACACAGATGGCGTCGACGCCGGCCAAGGACTTTGTAGCACCGGCCAGGGTCTCGCACTCATCCGAAGGTACCCAGCGGATCTTGACCTTTGCCTCGTTGGCGAAACCACCGGCGCGGAGGGCTTCGGTCACCGAGAGGTACGCGTCGGGCAGGTCGATGTACTTGCCCACCAAAGCGATCTCGACTTCGTGCTTGGGGTTGTGGACAGCTTCAAGCAGCTTGTCCCACTTGCTCCAGTCGACATCCTTGAACGGCAGGTCCAGCGCGCGGACGATGTAGGAATCCAGGCCCTGGGAGTGCAGGGTCTTGGGGATGTCGTAGATGCTGGGTGCGTCTGCGGCGTTAACCACAGCGTCGATGTCGACGTCGCACATGCGGCCGATCTTCTCGCGCATGGCTTCGGGGACTTCACGGTCCGAACGGATCACGATGGCTTCAGGCTGGATACCGATCGAACGGAGGGCCGCCACGGAGTGCTGCGTCGGCTTGGTCTTCAGTTCCTGGGAGGGGCCGATGTACGGCACCAGGGAAACGTGCAGGAAGAAGACGTTGTTGCGTCCCACATCCTGGCGGACCTGGCGGGCCGATTCCAGGAACGGCTGGGATTCGATGTCGCCCACGGTGCCACCGATTTCGGTGATGATGACGTCCGGAGCGTTCTTGCCTTCGGCAGGAAGGCGCATGCGGCGCTTGATTTCATCCGTGATGTGCGGAATGACCTGGACAGTGTCTCCCAGGTATTCGCCGCGGCGTTCCTTGGCGATGACGGTGGAGTAGATCTGGCCGGTTGTGACGTTGGCCGAACCTTCGAGGTTTTCATCGAGGAAGCGCTCGTAGTGTCCGATGTCGAGGTCGGTTTCGGCGCCGTCATCCGTCACGAATACTTCGCCGTGCTGGAAGGGGTTCATCGTGCCCGGATCCACGTTCAAGTAGGGATCGAGCTTCTGCATAGTTACAGACAAACCGCGTGCCCGCAGCAGGTGGCCGAGGCTGGAAGCCGTCAGACCCTTACCGAGCGAGGACGCCACACCACCGGTGACGAAGATGTGTTTGGTCGTCTTGGACGATCCCGGGAACCGGGAATTTACACGGGAATTTGATCGCTGCACCACGGAATTCGAGCTTATCATCAATTACGCCTTCCAAGCGTCCTGTTCGGATTCCCCAAATGGTCAATGGTTGCCCAGGACCGCGTTCCAATCAAGAGCCGGGCGGCCAAAAGCCTCTTGATGTGATGGTGCTCGCATCGCGTTTCGCACCGCACCGCTGCGGCATCAGGCACTCTGAGGCAGGAGCTTCGCATCATCCAGCAATTCCTGGGCGTGGGCCTGAGCGGATTCGGAATCTTCCTGGCCTGCCAGCATGCGCGCCAGCTCCTTGACGCGTTCGTCGTCGCTGAGGAGCTGAACGTCGCTGGAAGTGAAGCCGGTGGCCGTCTTGCCGTCCGAACCCCGCACCGAGGTCTTGGTGACACGGATGTGCTGGTCGGCGAAAGCTGCCACTTGCGGCAGATGGGTGACCACCAGCACTTGGACGTGCCGTGCCAGCATGGCGAGCCGACGGCCGATTTCGACGGCGGCGCGGCCGCCCACGCCTGCGTCCACCTCATCGAAGACGAAGGTCGGGACAGGGTCCACGGCGGCCAGGACAACCTCGATCGCCAACATGACCCGGGACAGTTCACCTCCGGAGGCTCCTTTGCCCAGCGGACGGGCAGGAGCCCCCGAGTGCGGCTGCAGGAGGAAAGCGATCTCGTCGGTTCCCCAAGGGCCCAGTGAATCGGTGCTGTCCACTTCGATCACCAGGGTTGCATCGGCCATGGCCAGTGCCTTGAGCTCCGCACTCACGCGTCCGGACAGGTCCTTGGCGGCCTTGGCACGTGCCTTGCTGATAGCCGCCGCCTGCTTGCGGAGCGCCACCTCAGTGGAGGCCACCTCGGCGTCGAGGGATTCGATACGGCTGGAGTCATCCTGAAGCTCGTCCAGGCGGGTCCGGGCTGCGGCGGCCCACTCAAGTACCTCGTCAATGCTGGGCGCATACTTGCGGATCAGCTTGGCGAGGGCCGCGCGGCGGTCCTCGATTTCGGAAAGGCGTTCAGGGCCTTCCGTATCAAGCGCTGCCTGGTAGCTGGAAAGCTCCGCTGCAATGTCGTTGAGAAGGAAGCCCACCTCGGCCAGCCGTGCAGCAGCGGAGCGCAGCTCTTCATCGTGGTCGGCAACATGCTCCAGCGTCCGCTTCGCCGCATCCACCATGGTGGTGGCATCTCCCGACTCACCGAATTCCTCGGCAATGAGCGACTCGTGGGCCGCTGCTGCAGCAAGCCTTAGTTCTTCGACGTTGGCCAGCTTCACGGCTTCGGCCTTGAGGGTCTCGTCCTCGCCCGGCTGCGGATCCACCTCGTCGATCTCCTTGAGGGCCGCGTCCAGCGATTCGGCCTCCCGCAAGCGTTCGCGGGCTTCCCTCCGCAAAGTCTCCAGCTCCGACTGGATCGCTTTCCAGTGGTTGTACTTCTCCTGGTACTCCCCCAGGATTTTGGCCAGGGGCGCTCCGGCAAAGCGGTCCAAAGCGTGACGCTGTGCCGTCGCGCTCTTCAACCGGATCTGGTCCGATTGGCCGTGGACCACCACCAGGCTCTCCCCCAGCTCGGCCAGCACCCCTACCGGTGCCGCGCGCCCGCCAACGTACGCACGGCTGCGTCCATCCGCGCCCACCGTGCGGGCCAGCAGGAGTTCAGCCACGCCGTCGAACTCCTCGGCGTCTCCCCCCGCGTCCTTGGCCCGCTGGACAGCACTGTGCGCGGGATCAAGCTTCAACACGGCCTCAGCCGACGCGGACTTGGCGCCACTCCGGACGGCCCCGGCATCCGATCGGGCACCGAGAAGGAGCCCGACGGCGGTCACCACCATGGTCTTGCCGGCACCGGTCTCGCCGGTGACGACGCTGAGGCCAGGGCCCAGCGGCAGGGCAGCGTCAGTGATGACGCCCAGGTCACGGATTCGGAGTTCTTCAAGCATGGTTCACTTCGCATTCGTGGGATCGGAAGGTTCACCGTCCTGGGGACTGTCAACATCCCGCGGACTGGGCAAGGGAGCCGGCGACAAGGTCCGGATCACAGGGATGGGACCTGTGTGGACTTCGCCGCTCCGGGGGGCCGGACCACGCCAGCCATGGATCGGAAGCTCGAACTTACGCACGAGCCTGGCCGAGAACGGCGTCTTGTGGGTCCGGGCAAGCCGCACCGGAGTAGCTGACCGGGTTACCTCCACCCGGGCACCGGGCGGCAGATCCACTGAGCGCCGCCCATCGCACCAGAGGACACCCAGGGCATCCGTGCGGTTCATGATTTCAACGGCCAGCTTGGAGCGCGGAGAGACCACCAAGGGCTTGGCGAACAGTGCGTGTGCGCTGATGGGGACAATCACGAGCGCTTCAACTTCCGGCCACACCACGGGTCCGCCCGACGAGAAAGCGTAGGCAGTGGACCCGGTGGGGGTAGCCATCACCACGCCATCACAGCCGAAGGAGGTCAGGGGACGCTCGTCCACTTCCGTCACCACCTCCAGCATCCGCTCCCGGTTGGCTTTCTCGATGGCTGCCTCGTTCAAAGCCCACGTGTGCCAAATCTTTTGACCCTTGATCCACACCTGGACATCGATGGTCATGCGCTCTTCCACCGTGTATTGGCGGCTCGCGATCCACTCCACCGTCTGGGCGAGGTCAGCCCGTTCGCTTTCGGCCAGGAAGCCCACATGCCCAAGGTTCACCCCAAGCAGAGGGACGTCGACCTCGCGGACCAGCTCAGCGGCGCGCAGGATAGTGCCATCGCCACCCAAGACCATGACAAGTTCAACGTCCTCCAAGCTGACGTGGTCGTTCAAAATCTCAATCGGGGTGTCCAAAGCACCGAAAAACCGCTCGATATCTGCAAGTTCGGACTTCTGCAGCACAGGAACCAAACCTGACGAGTGCAATTGCGTACAGGCATCCCATGCAGCGCGGAGCGATTCCTCCCGCCCAGTGTGGGCAAGGACAAGTACACGCCTGCTCATCGGGTTCTGCTTTCTAGTGGTTTGGCCAGAGGTTCTTCAACAAGGCAGCTACGTGCTGGTCCCGCTCTTCGATCTTAGGCAACGCAGCCGACATCCGGCGCGTCATCCACAGGAAGTATTCAACATTTCCGTCCTGGCCCGGCAACGGACTGGCCGCAAGGCCCCGTAGATCCAACCCCGAATCAACCGCAGCCCGGGCAACCTGGGCAACAGCCCGGCGTCGTTCATTGTCGGAAGAAACAACGCCGGTCCGGCTCAGCCGCTCCTTGCCGACCTCGAACTGGGGCTTGACCATGAGGACCAGGTCACCGCCTGGATCAGTGCAGTACGCCAGGGGTGCCACCACCAGAGTCAGCGAGATGAAGGACAGGTCCGCGACAGTCAGCGCGGCCGTGCCGCCGATCTGCTCCGGGGTCATATACCGGACGTTGAGGCCCTCATGGACGTCCACGCGCGGATCGTCCCGAAGGTGCGGCACCAGTTGTCCGTGCCCGACGTCGACCGCCACAACCTGCGCTGCACCTTGCCGGAGCAGCACGTCGGTGAAACCACCGGTGGAGGCACCGGCGTCGAGACACCGCTTCCCTGCCACCGCGACGGCGGGAAAGGCCTCCAGCGCGCCGGCCAGTTTGTGACCGGCACGGCTGGCGTAGATGTCTTCGAGATGGGCCTCGACGGAAAGCTCCGTCTCAGCGTCGACCTGCAGGGCTGCCTTGGCGAGGACGCTGCCGGACGAGCTGACCTTGCCATCGCTGATGAGCTTGGCCGCATGGGTACGGGACCTCGCCAGCCCGCGGGTGACAAGTTCCTGATCGAGTCGTGCCATGCGTTAGCTGTCGCCTTCCGGGGTGATGGGCCTCGGCGCGGCAGGGAGTCCAGGTTCCGCGTCCAAAGCCGCCAAGAGGGAGTCGTGAATTCCGGCGTACAGTTCACCGTGCTCTGCTATGGGTGCTTCCCGGACTCCTTCGAGCAAGCCGAGGGCCCTGTCGACGAGTGCGTCGCCGGTGGTCTCGGAGTCGTCAGGCCACTGGATGTCGCGGGTTTCGGGCTCGGGCGTCCCGGGCTCGGGTGAACTGTTCGGCACGGTCATCGCACCAGTCTAGTGAGTTCGCCATTCCAGCCGCGGCGCCTGCGCTGTCGACGCGTACGGGACAGCTGCCCACCATGCCGCGCACGCGGCGCGCCATGCGTCGAGATCGCCCTCTTCGCCGGTCACCGTCACCGTGCCGCCATCAGCAACCGCCGACGCCGACCCGCAACGGAACGAGCCGCCGTCGTCGATAATTCCGGGATACGGAGCGTAGAGGTCCTCGAGGTTCGCCAGCAGGTAGTCGGGACGCTCATCGGTCCTTGCAGCCAGGATGGTGTGCTTGGTGTCAACACCGGTGAGGACGGCCGCCGTCGCATATCCTGCACGGTTACCGCCCAGGATGTCAGTATCCAGACGGTCGCCCACCACCAGTGGCCGGTCCGCCTTGAGTCGCTTGGCTGCCGCATGGAACAACGGCGCTTCCGGCTTCCCCGCCACCAACGGGGACTTCCCTGTGGCAGCAGCGACGGCGGCAACGAGGGTTCCGTTGCCCGGCGCCATGCCGCGTGCCTGAGGAATGGACATGTCCGTGTTGGTGGCGAACCACATGGCTCCCCCGGCCACCACGTACGACGCCTCGGCCAGATCCTTCCAACCGATGTCCGGGTTGAACCCCTGGACGACAGCAACCGGAGACTCAGTTGCACTGTGCACCGGTTTGAGTCCCACCAATTCGATCTCATGGGCCAACGCCGCACTGCCTGTGATGAGGACATGTGCCCCCGCGGGAAGCAGGGAAGCCAGGAGCTCCCCTGCTGCCTGCGAGGAACTGACTACCTGATGGTCCTCAGCCGGCGCACCGAGCTCACGCAGGTGCGCGGCGACCTGGGCGGGGGTCCTGGATGCGTTGTTGGTGACATAACCCAGACCAACCCCCACGGACGCCAGCCGCTGCAGCGCTTCGATGGCGCCCGGAATGGCGTGCGGTCCAGCGTAGACCACGCCATCCAGGTCCGACAGGACAGCATCAAACCTCGAGATCAGTGAATCAGCCATGCTGGGAGTCGGTACCCTCGTTGTCCGCTTCCTTGTGCTCTTCCTCGTCCTCGACGGAATCAACGTCCGACTCAGCGTCATCCGACTCGAAGTAGTCCGACTCAGCGTCATCAAGTTCAACCTCGTCGTGCTCAACATCAGCAGCTGCGGCTTCCACGATGACCGTTTCGGTTTGTGCTGTCGCGGCTTCTGCCGTCGCGGCTTCTGCCGTTGCGAAGTCGGCCTCCGGGGCCGGCGTCTTGAAGCGCGGCCTGCGTTCGGCTTCTTCTTCCTGCTCATCCCAGCCGAGGTCAAGAATCTCAGGCTCAGCGAAATCTCCAACGCCCAAAGCATTCTCGGCCACGAGGGCCTGACGGGCCCACTTGTCGGCTTCCTCAGTACGGCCAACAGCGCTCAGTGCCTCAGCGTAAGCACGGAAGAGACGGGGGCTGTAGGAGAACGCCCGGTTGATGTCCAACTGCGGGATCTCAAGCTCGCTGACAGCAGCGTCCAATTGATTCAGGTCCGTGCGTGCACCGGACGCCACAATCGCCAGCTCCACCTTGCCCGGAGCGTCAAGATCCTGAGCTTCGGGCGAACGAACCATATCCAATGCACGGTCCGGGCGGCCGAGGCCACGTTCGCAGTCGGCCATCACCGGCAGGTGTACGTTGGATCCACTGATACGGCGGTAGGTACGGAATTCACGCAGTGCCTCGCCATAGTGGCCGGCAGCGTAGGCCGTCAGACCCACAGCTTCACGGACAGCCGAGAGACGGCCACCGCGGCGGCTTGCAGCCAGGGCGTGCTGGAACGCAAGCTCCGGTTCAATGTCTATCAGGCGGCCGGCCATGACCAAGTGCTTTGCAACCCAGCCTGCGCTCTGCTCTTCAAGGGTCTTGATCTGGTGACCCGTGGCACGGTCGAGTTCCTTGCCCGTGACGTCGTCATCGATCTCGGGGGAACGTTCGCGGTCAGGACGGTTTGCGCTGCGGATGTCCTTGGCGTTGGGCACCCGTGCAGGACGCTCTTCCCAGGAATTGCCGCGGTCACTGCCGAAGGAGCGACGCTCACCATCACGGGCCGGGCGCACGGGACGGTCGCCGCGGGCGGGGCGGTCACCACGGTCGGGGCGGTCGCCGAAGGGCTTGCGGTCACCAAAGGGCTTGCGGTCACGGTCGCCGCCGAAGGAACGACGCTCACCATCACGGGCCGGACGGTCGCCGAAAGGCTTGCGGTCTCCACGATCGTTGTTGAAGGGACGGCGGTCATCGCCATCACGACGAGGACCGTCAAAGTTCCGCGGGCCGCGCTCGGGGCGGTCACCAAAAGGCTTGCGGTCACGGTCGCCACCGAAGGAACGACGCTCACCATCACGGGCCGGACGGTCACCGAACGAACGACGTTCGCCGTCACGAGCCGGACGGTCACCGAACGAACGACGTTCGCCGTCACGAGCCGGACGGTCACCACGATCACCAAACGGCTTTCGATCACGATCCCCACCGAAGGAACGACGCTCACCATCACGGGCCGGACGGTCACCGATGGGACGACGTTCGCCGTCACGGGCCGGACGGTCACCACGATCGTTGCTGAAAGGACGACGCTCACCATCACGAGCCGGACGGTCACCGAACGAACGACGTTCGCCGTCACGGGCCGGACGGTCACCACGATCGTTGCTGAAAGGACGACGCTCACCATCACGAGCCGGACGATCACCACGATCGTTGCTGAAAGGACGACGCTCACCATCACGAGCCGGACGATCACCACGATCGTTGCTGAAAGGACGACGCTCACCATCACGAGCCGGACGATCGTTGCTGTCCCGGTTTTCCCTGGAACGGAATCCTCGAGGATCTCCGCCGGAATTGTTGTTGGGGCGGTACGAACCGCGGTCGTCCCGGTTCCCGCCGAAGTTTCCGCGATTGCCGCCGCGATTGCCGCCGTTGTGCTCAGCCATGGTGGATTCCTCCTGTTGCGAGCCGACCACTGGCGCGTGCGTAGTCGCTCATAACCCTTATTTCGTTGTCACGCCGCCGGCAGCCCGAAGCTCCCGACTCGTATATCTCATTCAATTCTATTCGACCCCGCCATCAGTCCCGAACGTGGAACCCCGATTTGGGGCACCCGTGGCAAGTCTCACAAGCACGAAGGCCCACAGGAATTGCCACGAGGGGGCAGGGCCGGTGCTTGTGTGGGGGTTGTGTTTGTTAAATGGAAGAGCCCCAACCGTGGTTGGGGCTCTTCGTTAATGGTTGTCCGGCGGTGTCCTACTCTCCCACACCCTCCCGGGTGCAGTACCATCGGCGCTGTGGGTCTTAGCTTCCGGGTTCGGAATGGGACCGGGCGTTTCCCCCACGCTATGACCGCCGTAACTCTGTTACCCGTCCCGACCCCCGCGTTGGTGTGGGGGTGGGTGGGAAGCTTGTGGTTACAACTGTGGTGTTATGTAGTTGTTGTTGTTGTTGGTTCCTGGAACGGTTGTTGTTCGGGAACCACATAGTGGACGCGTGCAGTGTTTTGTGTGTGGTGTAAGTTGTTGGCCTATTAGTACCGGTCAGCTTCACGAGTCTTTAGTCCTCGCTTCCACATCCGGCCTATCAACCCAGTGGTCTGGCTGGGGGCCTCTCACACATAATGTGTATGGAAATCTCATCTTGAAGCGAGCTTCCCGCTTAGATGCTTTCAGCGGTTATCCCATCCGAACGTAGCTAATCAGCGATGCACTTGGCAGTACAACTGACACACCAGAGGTTCGTCCGTCCCGGTCCTCTCGTACTAAGGACAGCCCTTCTCAAATTTCCTGCGCGCGCAGCGGATAGGGACCGAACTGTCTCACGACGTTCTAAACCCAGCTCGCGTACCGCTTTAATGGGCGAACAGCCCAACCCTTGGGACCTACTCCAGCCCCAGGATGCGACGAGCCGACATCGAGGTGCCAAACCATGCCGTCGATATGGACTCTTGGGCAAGATCAGCCTGTTATCCCCGAGGTACCTTTTATCCGTTGAGCGACGGCCATTCCACAATGTACCGCCGGATCACTAGTCCCGACTTTCGTCCCTGCTCGAGATGTCTCTCTCACAGTCAAGCTCCCTTGTGCACTTACACTCGACACCTGATTGCCAACCAGGCTGAGGGAACCTTTGGGCGCCTCCGTTACTTTTTAGGAGGCAACCGCCCCAGTTAAACTACCCATCAGGCACTGTCCCTGACCCGGATCACGGGCCGAAGTTAGATGTCCAAAGTGACCAGAGTGGTATTTCAACGATGACTCCACCCGAACTGGCGTCCGGGTTTCAACGTCTCCCACCTATCCTACACAAGCCACTCCGAACACCAATACCAAACTATAGTAAAGGTCTCGGGGTCTTTCCGTCCTGCTGCGCGTAACGAGCATCTTTACTCGTACTGCAATTTCGCCGAGTTTATGGTTGAGACAGCGGGGAAGTCGTTACTCCATTCGTGCAGGTCGGAACTTACCCGACAAGGAATTTCGCTACCTTAGGATGGTTATAGTTACCACCGCCGTTTACTGGGGCTTAAATTCTCAGCTTCGCCACAAGTGGCTAACCGGTCCTCTTAACCTTCCAGCACCGGGCAGGAGTCAGTCCGTATACATCGTCTTGCGACTTCGCACGGACCTGTGTTTTTAGTAAACAGTCGCTTCCCCCTGGTCTCTGCGGCCCACACCCGCTCACGGAGAGCAAGTCTCCATCACGGGGCAGGCCCCCCTTCTCCCGAAGTTACGGGGGCATTTTGCCGAGTTCCTTAACCATAATTCTCTCGATCGCCTTGGTATTCTCTACCTGATCACCTGTGTCGGTTTGGGGTACGGGCGGCTAAAACCTCGCGTCGATGCTTTTCTTGGCAGCATAGGATCACCGGATCCCCCCTTACGGGAGTCCCATCAGATCTCAGGAACGTGCTCGAAGCACACAGGAACGGATTTGCCTATCCCTGACCCTACATCCTTAGACCGGGGCAACCATCGCCCGGCCCGGCTACCTTCCTGCGTCACACCTGTTAATACGCTTACCTCCCGGGATCAGGTCCCGCGCTCGGCCAAAACCCACAACACCACAAGGGTGAGCGGGCAGGCTCCGGGCGGTTAGTATCCCCCGCTTGGCATGGGCGGTTTTTCGCCGGTACGGGAATATCAACCCGTTGTCCATCGACTACGCCTGTCGGCCTCGCCTTAGGTCCCGACTTACCCAGGGCAGATTAGCTTGACCCTGGAACCCTTGATCATTCGGCGGACGGGTTTCTCACCCGTCTTTCGCTACTCATGCCTGCATTCTCACTCGTGTAGGCTCCACCGCTGGTTTCCACCGCGACTTCACTGCCCACACGACGCTCCCCTACCACTCCACACCCCTGAACCACGAAGGCTAGGGTACTGTGTGAAATCCACAACTTCGGCGGTGTACTTGAGCCCCGCTACATTGTCGGCGCGGAATCACTTGACCAGTGAGCTATTACGCACTCTTTCAAGGATGGCTGCTTCTAAGCCAACCTCCTGGTTGTCTTCGCAACTCCACATCCTTTCCCACTTAGCACACGCTTAGGGGCCTTAGTTGGTGGTCTGGGCTGTTTCCCTCTCGACTATGAAGCTTATCCCCCACAGTCTCACTGCTGCGCTCTGACTTACCGGCATTCGGAGTTTGGCTGACGTCAGTAACCTTGTAGGGCCCATCGGCCATCCAGTAGCTCTACCTCCGGCAAGAAACACGCAACGCTGCACCTAAATGCATTTCGGGGAGAACCAGCTATCACGGAGTTTGATTGGCCTTTCACCCCTACCCACAGCTCATCCCCTCCATTTTCAACTGAAGTGGGTTCGGTCCTCCACGACGTCTTACCGTCGCTTCAACCTGGCCATGGGTAGATCACTCCGCTTCGGGTCTAGATCACGCCACTACACTCGCCCTATTCAGACTCGCTTTCGCTACGGCTACCCCACACGGGTTAACCTCGCGACGTAACACTAACTCGCAGGCTCATTCTTCAAAGGCACGCCGTCACAGTAACAAGACTGCTCCGACGGATTGTAAGCACACGGTTTCAGGTACTGTTTCACTCCCCTCCCGGGGTACTTTTCACCTTTCCCTCACGGTACTGGTCCGCTATCGGTCATTAGGAAGTATTTAGGCTTATCAGGTGGTCCTGACAGATTCGCACGGGATTTCTCGGGCCCCGTGCTACTTGGGATACTCTCCAGGCGGCACACAACATTACGGTTACGGGGCTCACACCCTCTCTGGCCGGCCTTTCAAGACCGTTCACCTATGCACGCACTCTCACCTCACTGGCCCGGCAGAACCAGAACGGAAAGTCCCACAACCCCGCCCATGCAACGCCCGCCGGCTATCACACATGGAAACGGTTTAGCCTGATCCGCGTTCGCTCGCCACTACTAACGGAATCACTCTTGTTTTCTCTTCCTGCGGGTACTGAGATGTTTCACTTCCCCGCGTTCCCCCCACGCACCCTATGTGTTCAGATGCGGGTCACACAATCACCATGACAGCGTTGTGCGGGGTTTCCCCATTCGGACATCCTGGGATCAACGCTCGGTTATCAACTCCCCCAGGCTTATCGCAGATTCCTACGTCCTTCTTCGGCTCCTAATGCCAAGGCATCCACCGTGTGCCCTTAAAAACTTGACCACACAAACATGATCAAAAACTTACTCGAGAGAACCACGAGCCACTACGGCCCAAGGTTCATTCATAAGAAATTGCTGTATGGAACACACACACCAAAGCGTGTATGTCCCAGATGCTCGCGTCCACTATGTAGTTCTCAAACAACAACCCCATCAACCAACCCCCCAACCCGCCACAACCCACACACGCAGGCCGCAACACAAAGACCGGAGGAACCGGCTGCAGGAACAAAAGAAACACCAGAAGTGCCCCCCTGCATTGCTGCAAAAAGGTCCTGTTGCCTCAGGACCCAACAGTGCGCCAAACACAACCCCCACCAGCCGCACCCCGGACACGTTCCCAACAACCCACACCCCCACACAAAGCAGGAGCACGAACCGCCGTACTAGCACCAGGACACAACCACGAAAGCCATGCCAAAAAAATGATTCGTTGATATTCCACCCATGAGCACCCACCGCAGAACAAACGCCTGCGCAATGGGCAACACTGACAACAACCAGACACCCCATGCAGGGCACCAGCCATTGCAAGCAGCTCCTTAGAAAGGAGGTGATCCAGCCGCACCTTCCGGTACGGCTACCTTGTTACGACTTAGTCCCAATCGCCGGTCCCACCTTCGACGGCTCCCCCCACAAGGGTTAGGCCACCGGCTTCGGGTGTTACCAACTTTCGTGACTTGACGGGCGGTGTGTACAAGGCCCGGGAACGTATTCACCGCAGCGTTGCTGATCTGCGATTACTAGCGACTCCGACTTCATGGGGTCGAGTTGCAGACCCCAATCCGAACTGAGACCGGCTTTTTGGGATTAGCTCCACCTCACAGTATCGCAACCCTTTGTACCGGCCATTGTAGCATGCGTGAAGCCCAAGACATAAGGGGCATGATGATTTGACGTCGTCCCCACCTTCCTCCGAGTTGACCCCGGCAGTCTCCTATGAGTCCCCGGCCGAACCGCTGGCAACATAGAACGAGGGTTGCGCTCGTTGCGGGACTTAACCAACATCTCACGACACGAGCTGACGACAACCATGCACCACCTGTAAACCGACCGCAAGCGGGGCACCTGTTTCCAGGTCTTTCCGGTTCATGTCAAGCCTTGGTAAGGTTCTTCGCGTTGCATCGAATTAATCCGCATGCTCCGCCGCTTGTGCGGGCCCCCGTCAATTCCTTTGAGTTTTAGCCTTGCGGCCGTACTCCCCAGGCGGGGCACTTAATGCGTTAGCTACGGCGCGGAAAACGTGGAATGTCCCCCACACCTAGTGCCCAACGTTTACGGCATGGACTACCAGGGTATCTAATCCTGTTCGCTCCCCATGCTTTCGCTCCTCAGCGTCAGTTACAGCCCAGAGACCTGCCTTCGCCATCGGTGTTCCTCCTGATATCTGCGCATTTCACCGCTACACCAGGAATTCCAGTCTCCCCTACTGCACTCTAGTCTGCCCGTACCCACTGCAGAACCGGAGTTGAGCCCCGGTCTTTCACAGCAGACGCGACAAACCGCCTACGAGCTCTTTACGCCCAATAATTCCGGATAACGCTTGCGCCCTACGTATTACCGCGGCTGCTGGCACGTAGTTAGCCGGCGCTTCTTCTGCAGGTACCGTCACTTACGCTTCTTCCCTACTGAAAGAGGTTTACAACCCGAAGGCCGTCATCCCTCACGCGGCGTCGCTGCATCAGGCTTGCGCCCATTGTGCAATATTCCCCACTGCTGCCTCCCGTAGGAGTCTGGGCCGTGTCTCAGTCCCAGTGTGGCCGGTCACCCTCTCAGGCCGGCTACCCGTCGTCGCCTTGGTAGGCCATTACCCCACCAACAAGCTGATAGGCCGCGAGTCCATCCAAAACCACAAAAGCTTTCCACCCCCCACCATGCGATGAGGAGTCATATCCGGTATTAGACCCAGTTTCCCAGGCTTATCCCAGAGTCAAGGGCAGGTTACTCACGTGTTACTCACCCGTTCGCCACTAATCCCCCAGCAAGCTGGGATCATCGTTCGACTTGCATGTGTTAAGCACGCCGCCAGCGTTCATCCTGAGCCAGGATCAAACTCTCCGTTGAAATAAAACAAAATCAAACAGACACAACCACACCCACCGGAAATAACGGCAAAACGCGGCTGCACAAAATTCGAAACCAGCTGAAAACCAGACCACCACACACGGGGGTGCGCAGCAACCTGGCAAAATTTCAACCAATCAATAAAACAATCGGTATCAACAAACTTGGCACACTATTGAGTTCTCAAACAACAGACACTACCGGCACCACCCACACCCCACAGGGTCCAGGATCGCTCCGGAGCAACTTTCCAAACTTACCCGAACCGGCCGCACAAAGCAAACCAAACCCCGGGCCTCCCCCACCCACCAGAAGCACACAAAAGCACAACCGGAACCGGTGATTTGAAAGGGAGTCGGTCGCTATCTTTCCGCATCAGCGGCGGCGACTCGAATAACTTTACACGCGCCCCACCCCCACACCAAATCCACCCCAACACCACCCAAAAACCCCGCAAACACAACCCAAACAACCCCACCAACCCAACAAACAACCCCCAAACCCACCAAAACAACCACCGTGAACCCCATCACACCCCACCCACACCCACGCACCCAACCCAACAACCGCCGTCGAACCTCATCCCAGCGGACCGCGACCAAGCGACCGGCCCAAACCCGCGGAACGTGAGCAAGCGTCGGCCTGAAACCCGTGGAACGTGAGCAAGCGTCGGCCTGAAACCCGCGGAACGTGAGCAAGCGTCGGCCTGAAACCCGTGGAACGTGAGCGAGCGTCGGCCTGAAACCCTCGGAATGTGAGCGAGCGTCGGAAAGAGGGGGCGGTTATCCGGCAGCGCGCGTCCAAGGGAGGAACGACCGAGCGCGCAGCCGGATAACCGCCCCTCCCCGCCGGCCACCCCTCCCCGCCGGCCACCCCTCGGCGACACGCCCCACCGGTCTGAGGAACTGAACAACCCGCGCTTAAACACAAAAAGGGCCGGCAACCATCACGGTCGCCGGCCCTTTCAGAGCTGAGTTGCCAAGGAACCTAGGCCGAGACCTCGATCGTGGCCAGGTTCTTCTTGCCCCGGCGGAGCAGCAAGTAACGGCCGTGAAGGAGTTCGTCCCGGGCAATGACGGCGTCGGGATCGGACACCTTGGTGTTGTTCACGTACGCACCACCTTCGCCAACTGTCCGTCGGGCAGCCGACTTGCTCTCGGAAAGTCCGGACGCAACGAGGAGATCGATGATGCCGAGGCCGTCAGCGTTGATCGTCGCCGAAGGAAGTTCCGCAGTGGCCGCCTCCAGGGTGCGCTCGTCCAGAACCGTGAGGTCGCCGTTCCCGAAAAGGGCAGCGGAGGCAGCGATGACCTTCTCCGTGGCGTCGACTCCGTGGACCAACGACGTCACTTCGTAGGCAAGCTTCTTCTGGCCTTCGCGGGCAAACGGACGTTCCGCCACGGCCTCGCCCAACGCTTCGATCTCGGCACGCGAGAGGAAGGTGAACACCTTGAGGCGATCCACGACATCAGCGTCCGCCGTGTTCAGCCAGAACTGGTAGAAGGTGTACGGGCTGCACATGTCCGGGTCAAGCCAGACAGCATTGCCTTCGCTCTTGCCGAACTTGGTGCCGTCGGAGTTGGTGATCAACGGCGTACCCAGGGCGTGCACGCTCTTGCCCTCCACCTTGCGGATGAGCTCGGTTCCGCTGGTGAGGTTGCCCCACTGGTCCGAACCGCCGGTCTGCAGGACGCAGTTGTAGTCGCGGAAGAGCTGGAGGTAGTCCATGCCCTGCAGGATCTGGTAGCTGAACTCGGTGTAGCTGATGCCCTCGTCGGAATTCAGGCGCGAGGCAACAGCGTCCTTGCGGAGCATGGTGCCCACGCGGAAGTGCTTGCCGATTTCCCGGAGGAAGTCGATGGCACTCAGGGGCGCAGTCCAGTCAAGGTTGTTGACCATGCGGGCAGCGTTGTCACCTTCAAAGCTGAGGAAGCGGCGAACCTGGCCCTGCAGGTAACCCACCCACTCGGCCACAGTGTCCTTGGTGTTCAAGGTGCGCTCCGCCGTCGGACGCGGGTCGCCGATCAGGCCGGTGGAACCGCCCACCAAACCGAGGGGTTTGTGGCCGGCCAACTGCAGGCGACGCATCAGCAGCAACTGCACGAGGTTGCCCAAGTGCAGTGACGGCGCCGTGGGGTCGAAGCCACAGTAATACGTGATCGGGTCCCCGGCGAGCAGTTTTTCCAGTTCCGTTTCATCAGTGGAAACGTGGACCAGGCCGCGCCAAGTAAGTTCCTGCCAGATGTTGGCAAAGGCGGGATCGTTGTGCTGGGACTCGAGGTTGTTTACGTGTGACACGAGATCTAAGTTAGCAGGGTTGCGGGGACGGTTTTGCCTAGCGCTCGATACCGGCAGGCACCGGCGCGGCCGCGATGAGGCGCAGACGCTGCGTGGCCCGGGTCATGGCAACGTAGAGGTCGCCTACCTTGCCGTGCTCGTGGTTGAGCATCGCCGCCGGTTCAAGGACCACCACGCCGTCGAATTCCAGCCCCTTCGCTTCCTTGGGGCTGATGACCACGATGTCCTGTTCGTAGCTGCCTGCTCCGGCACCGATACGGCGTCCGTAGACCTCTTTCAAGGCCGCGGTTGCCTGCGGCAGCAAGGGACCGTCGGCAATGACGGCCAGCAGGCCGCCGTCGATCGCTTCCACCTCCTCGGGCAGGACGTCCACCAGGCGCTGCACAATACCGTCCGGCTCCACGCGGTCAACGATGGGTGACCACTTGCCCTCGCGCACCGCCTTCGGGGCTGAGACCACCAGCCCGGCCCGGTTGGCCATGCGGACGGCAGCTTCTGCGATCTGTGACGGCGTGCGGTAGTTGACCGTCAATTCCTCCAGCGTCCAGCGGTCACCGAACGACGGCGCCAATGCGCTCTGCCACGAATTGGCACCGGCTGCGGCACTCGTCTGGGCGATGTCGCCCACGATGGTGAAGGACTTCAACGGGCAGCGGCGCACCAACAGACGCCACTGCATGGGTGAGAGCTCCTGGGCCTCGTCAACTACGATGTGGCCGAAGGCCCACGACCTGTCGCTCGTGGCGCGCTCGGCAGCGGTCAACCGGCCTTCGCGCTCTTGGTTTTGCTCCGCGAGCTCTTCGGCCGTGACCAGGACGTCGACGCCCATGGCTTCCATGTTGGCCAGGGTCTGCTTGGCATTGGCAAGGTCACGAGCGCGGTCAGCTTCCTGCTGGGCCAATCCCCTGCCGGCTGCCGGATCCAGCTCGCCCAGAAGTTCGGCGGCCTCATCCAGGAGCGGAACGTCTGCTTCGGTCCACGGCGCGTCGACAGGCCGCTGGAGCAACGAACGCTGTTCGGGCGTCAGGTGCGGCGTGCACGCTTCAAGGATGGCGGGCTTGCTGAAGAGTTCCGAGATGAGCTTCTCCGGCGTCATCGGCATCCAGCACAAGTTCAACGCGATCCGGACGTCCCTGGCAGAGCGAACGTCCTCGGCAAGGTAGGCGCGATCGGCGTTGTTGCCGATGTTCGATTCCTCGACGAGGTCCGTCAGCTGCTCGGTGAGCTCGCGCAGGAGAATCTTGACGAACGTCAGGCGTGCTTCGTTGTGGGGCTTGCCGGTGGCGCGAGCCTTTTCGCGGGCACGGCGCACTTGGCGCACGGTGAGCGTCAGCTTCCGTGAATCGACTTCCAGGATGCGGTCCTCGGCAGGTGTCCGTTGCCGGTTCGCCACAGCGTTGGCCACCACCTTGGCCATGTCGAGCTTGCCCTTGAGGGCAGCGACGTCGGCGTTTTCCTCGGGGACGGCGTTGATGCCGGGCATCAGGCGGCCGAGGCTGGCCATGACCACCCCCGTCTCACCGAGGGACGGGAGCACGCGTTCGATGTAGTGCATGAACGACGACGACGGTCCCACCAGCAGGACGCCGGCGCTCTTGAGCCGGTCGCGGTGCGTGTAGAGCAGGTAGGCCGCGCGGTGCAGGGCAACAGCGGTCTTACCCGTACCGGGACCACCTTGAACAACAAGCGCCCCTGAAATGGAGGAACGGATGATCCTGTCCTGTTCGGACTGGATGGTGCCCACGATGTCCGACATCCGGCCCGTACGCTTCGAATTCAGCGCGGCCAGCAGCGCGCCTTCGCCTTGGAGGGAGTCGTTGTCGGCCAGCATCCCCGCGTCCAGGACGTCATCTTCGATCGCCTTGACGTCGCGTCCCTGAAGGATCAGGTGACGACGGCGGCGCACACCTTGGCGGTCGAACGCGGTCGCCTGATAGAAGTGGCCGGCTTCGGGCGCACGCCAGTCGACCATGAGCCGCTGGAGGTCGGCCGTGGACAGGCCGATGCGACCGATGTACTGCGCCTCTCCGGAATCCAGGTCGAGGCGGCCGAAGACCAAGCGGTCGTCGACGGCGTCGAGCTGGGCAAGGCGGTCCTCGTACAGGGCAGCGAACGCGTCACGCTCTGAGACGTTCTGCATGGTTCCCACCGCGCCTGCCTTGCGCACCTGCGCCAGCTGGGCGCGCTTTTCAGCGCGCAGCTCATCGAGCCGGGCGTAAAGCCCGGCAACGTATTCCTGCTCGTGGACCAAATCAGCGTCGTGCATCGAACCGTAACCCCTATCGCAAAAGACAGACCTACCATTCTACAGCGATTTTGGTAAACGCGTGGGGTACAAGTCATACCTCGGACTGCGTCACAGGAAAGTCGTACTGCCGGAGGGGAAAGTTACCCGGATGCAGGCCTTTTTCTGGGCCGCGCCGCCTTGTACCTGGACACAGTCGGGTCATCCTCAATCCAAAAACGCCACGGGTACTCGGTGGTGCCGCCCGGTCCAGCCACTCCAACGCGGGGACCGCTGGCCACTGCCGCCGCCGGAACCGCAGGCAACCACAAGCTGAAGGGTTCCGCGAGCGCGTCACGGCCGGTGTCCGACGTCGTCAGTCCCAGTGCGGAGGCGAGCCTGGCTGGTCCGCTGGCCAGGTCCTTATGTGCTTTCGAGGCCGGTCTTCGGACGGTGGCGAGGCCTTCGCCGTCGACGATTTCTCCCGCCCGCAGGAGCAAAGCCGAGGGTGAACCGTCGGGTCCGCAGACGATGTTGGCGCAATAGTGCATGCCATAGGTGAAGTAGACGTAGAGAAATCCCGGCGGTCCAAACATGGGCGCGTTCCGGGCCGTGGGGCCGCCGAAGGTGTGCGAACCGGGGTCGGGGTGTTCGGAATCCTTGGGACCCATATAGGCCTCGACTTCCGTCAGGCGGACGGAAACCGGGCCCGCTTCCGAGTTGTGGGTCAGTACAGCGCCAAGGATCAGCGGGGCGATCACACGGGGGTCGCCCTCAAGGAAGCTACGCACTTCCGCCGGGTCGCTGACACCATTCTCCATGGACGAACTCATGACCAGACCCTAGCAACAACCCCCGTAACGGACATGTCCGATTTCCGCTAGCACCGCCCCGGGACGGCTGGCAGGATGAAGCCATGGACTTCTGGCAGCGCTACCGGGCAATCGACGCCCGCGACACCCGGTTCGACGGTCAATTCTTCACAGCCGTCAGGTCCACCGGCATCTATTGCCGGCCGTCCTGTCCCGCCCGGACACCCAAGGCCGAGAACGTCACGTTCTATGAAACATCGGCGGCAGCGCACGAGGCCGGCTACCGGGCCTGCAAGCGATGCCTGCCCGAAGCGGTTCCCGGGACGCCCGCGTGGAACCTCCGTTCCGATATCGCCGGCCGCGCCATGCGATTGATCAACGACGGCGTCATAACCCGCGAAGGCGTCGATGGCCTGGCGCACCGTTTGGGGTACTCAGCCCGCCATCTCAACCGCATCCTCAGCCATGAACTGGGCGCGAGCCCGCTCTCCCTTGCACGGGCAAGCCGAGCGCAGACGGCCAGGACCCTGTTGGTCTCTACGGACATGCTTCTGGCAGATGTCGCATTCGCTTCCGGGTTCAACAGCCTGCGCCAATTCAACGACACCATCGGTGAAGTGTTCGCCATGACCCCGACGGCGTTGCGCGCCACCGGGGCGAAGACCGGCCTGCGCCGTGGTGCCGGGGTTTCGGAGGCCACGCCCACGGCGCTGACACTGAACCTGCCCTATAGGGAACCGTTCGACCCCGGAATCTTCGACTTCCTGGCAGTACGCGCAGTTCCCGGCATCGAGTCCGCGGACACCTCGGCCGACGGAACCCGGAGCTACGCGCGCACCCTGCGCCTGCCTCGAGGCAACGCATCCTTCTCTGTCTCCTTCAACCCCGAATCCCGTGGAAAGCCCCTGCAACTGACGGTCAACGCCCTGGATCTCCACGACCTCCCCGCACTGTTGAGCCGGGTCCGGAGACTGTTCGACCTCGACGCGGATCCGCAGGCGATCGATGACGCCCTTGCCATAGACCCCCGCCTGTCCGGCAGAATCCCGGCCATTCCCGGTATCCGGGTTCCCGGCGCGGTGGATCCCCAGGAACTGCTGATCCGGGCGATGATCGGTCAACAGATCACCGTCGCCGCCGCCCGCACGGCCCTCACACAGTTGTCGGACGCCGGCTCCCCCGCCGGTGTGGGCGGACCGGGTTTGGATCGACTGTTTCCGACGGCGGCAGAACTCGCCGAGCACGGCCGGGCCCTGCTCCGGGGACCCCGGCGTCGCATCGACTCCATCGTGTCAGTTGCGGAGGCCATGGCTACCGGGACACTTGATTTCGACTACGGCGACGACGTCGAAAGCCTTGGACACAAGCTGCTCCCCTTGCCCGGGGTGGGGCCGTGGACCGTGGGATACGTCGCGATGCGCGTGCTCGGCGCTCCGGACATTCTGCTGGCCAACGATGCTGCTGTCCGGAACGGCTTGAAGGTCCTTCCGTCAGGGGCGGGACTCAGTGCCGACTTCCGGGAAGTCAGCCCTTGGCGCTCCTACGCCACCATGCATTTGTGGCGGGCAGCGGCAAAGCCCGTTGCGGTCCGTCCCGCCCGCACGGCAGCCGGCGTCGGCACCCACGCATAGTGCCGGCGTCGCGCTGTTGAGTCGACTGGGCGTGAGGAAGCGCGTCCGCACCAAACACGCGGAACGTGAGCAAGCGACCGCACCAAACACGCGGAACGTGAGCAAGCGACCGCACCAAACACGCGGAACGTGAGCAAACGTCCGGACCAAACACGCGGAACGTGAGCAAACGTCCGGACCAAACACGCGGAACGTGAGGAAGCGACCAGACCAAGCACGCGGAACGTGAGCAAGCGTCCGCACCAAACACGCGGAACGTGAGGAAGCGTCGGTGGACTAGCGGGCAGCGGGTTGGGCGGCCGGCCAGGGCAGAAGTTCGGGCAGTTCGACGCCGTCGGCGGCCGCAGTTGCCCGGAGGCTGCCGAGGCTCGGTTCGCGACCCGCCAACCACGCTGCGACGTCCGTCAGCATGCCGGTGATCGCAATCGACGTGCCACCGCTGCCGATGCTCAGCTGCGGAAGGCCGGTGGGCTGAAGGACCAGCTTGTATTTCCCGGGCACGCGCGCGGCCAGGAAACCCACGAGGTGTTCGCAGAACGGGCGGCTCCAGGTCTCCGGTCCGAATCCCAGACGCAGGTCCGCGGCATGGATGGTGAGTTCGCGCCACAGCGCCAGGCCGCCGTCGAGGACTGTTCCGTCCCGATAGGCAATCCGGGCTTGCCAGTCGTCAGGACCCAAGGCGTCGAATGCGGCGAGGGCGGAATCCAGCGCAGCGGTGACGGACTCCGTGTGCTGCGCAAGGCTGTGACCGGCGGCCAGTTCAATCGCTTTCGTGCGTCCTTCCATGCCGCCGTCGTACAGTTCGATGGTTCCTCCCCGGCGTGCATATTCGAGCTGGCGTGCCATCGCGTCGGCAATGCCCCTGACATGGGCAAGGACGTGTCCACGGGTCCAACCGGGAAGTTCCGAGGGTTCGGCTACGGACGCGTCGTCCATTTTGGCAAGGAGTCGGGTGACGGTGCCGGCGGCTTTGTGAAGCTCTGCGGGCAGCGTCTCTGGGGTGATCCGGGTCATATCGCCATGCTAACGCAGAGTTAAACGAAGAGCGGGACGGCGCCTTCAGGCACCGTCCCGCTCCCGGCGGACGAGGGTTACAACGCGTAGGAGCGCGCTGCGTCCAGTTCAGCTTCCAAAGCAGCCAGTTGGCGTTCGACGGCGGCCGGTGCGGTTCCGCCTTGCGAGTTGCGGCTGTTGAGGGAACCTTCGGTGCTCAGCACAGAGCGGACCTCGGGCGTGAGGTGCTCCGAAATCGCTGCGTACTCTTCGTCCGTGAGATCCCACAGTTCCACGCCCCGGCCTTCGGCCTGCTTCACCGCTGCCCCGGAGAGCTCGTGCGCCTCGCGGAACGGAACGCCCTGGCGGACCAGCCATTCGGCGATATCGGTCGCCAGCGCAAAGCCCTGGGGTGCCAGTGATTCCATCCGCTCGGTGTTGAACGTGAGCGTGGCGATCATGCCGGACACGGCCGGGAGCAAGAGCTCCAGGGTGTCTGCGGCGTCGAAGACCGGCTCCTTGTCTTCCTGCAGATCGCGGTTGTACGCGAGCGGCAGGCCCTTGAGCGTCGCGAGGAGGCCGGTCAGGTTGCCGATGAGGCGTCCCGCCTTGCCGCGCGCGAGCTCGGCAACATCCGGGTTCTTCTTCTGTGGCATGATCGAGGACCCCGTGGAGTACGAGTCATGCAGCGTGACGAAGGAGAACTCCTTGGTGGCCCAGAAAATGACTTCCTCGGAAATCCGGGACAGGTCAACGCCAATCATGGAGCAAACCCAGGCGAACTCGGCAAAGACATCACGTGAAGCAGTGCCGTCGATCGAGTTGTGCACGGCCGAGAAGAAACCGAGGTCCGCGGCGACAGCCTCAGGATCCAGCCCAAGGGACGAACCAGCCAAGGCACCGGAACCATACGGCGAAACACCGGCGCGCTTGTCCCAGTCCTGGAGCCGCTGCACATCGCGCAGCAAAGCCCAGGCATGGGCCAGCAGGTGGTGGCTCAGGAGAACCGGCTGGGCATGCTGCAAGTGGGTACGGCCAGGCATGGCGACACCATGGTGTGCCTTTGCCTGCTCAACGAGGGCATCGATGGTGGCAAGGACGCCCTGGGCGATGATCCGGGCGTGGTCCCGCAGGAACATGCGGCCAAGGGTGGCCACTTGGTCGTTGCGTGAACGGCCGGCGCGGAGCTTGCCGCCCAACTGGGTCCCGGCACGCTCAATCAGTCCGCGTTCCAGTGACCCGTGCACGTCCTCGTCGCTCTCGGCCGGGAGATAGGCGCCGCTCGCGACGTCTTCGTCCAACTGCGTGAGGGCTGCGAGCATGCCTTCGAGCTCGGCGTCGTCCAACAGTCCGGCCTTGGCCAGCACGCGGGCGTGGGCCTTGGAACCGGCGATGTCGTAACGGGCAAGCCGCCAATCAAAGTGGGTGGACTTGCTCAGTGCGGCCAGCGCATCCGCGGGGCCGCCGGCGAACCGGCCGCCCCACAGTGCACCTTCATTTGTCCCTGAACGCTCCCCTACCTCGCTACGCTCGGCCGCCGGGGACCCCTGCGTCCCGGGGCCCTGCTGCGGCGTCACTCGCCTGCGACGCGGAGGTCGCGGCCGGAGGCTACCTTCGAGGACATGCCCCACAGCTCGATGAAGCCGCGTGCCATGGACTGGTCGAAGGTGTCGCCGGTGTCGTAGGTGGCGAGGTCGAAGTCGTAAAGCGAGGTCTCGGAGCGACGTCCGTTGACGACTGCCTGGCCGCCGTGCAGGACCATGCGGATGTCACCGGAGACGTACTTCTGGGTGTCCTCGATGAAGGCGTCCAAGGAGCGCTTGAGCGGGGAGAACCACTGTCCGTCGTACACGAGTTCTGCCCAGCGCTGGCCAACGGTGGCCTTGAAGCGGGCCTGCTCGCGCTCGATAGTGATGTCCTCGAGGTGCTTGTGCGCGGTGATCAGCGCCATGGCACCCGGGGCTTCGTAGATTTCGCGGGACTTGATGCCCACAAGGCGGTCCTCGACGACGTCGATGCGGCCAACGCCCTGCGCGCCCGCACGGCGGTTGAGTTCCTGGATGGCCTGCAGCGGGGTGACCTTGACGCCGTCGATGGCTACCGGCACGCCGGCCTGGAAGGAAATGGTGACCTCGTCCGGTGCCGGCGGGAATTCCGGGGTGGCGGTGTAGTCGTAGATGTCCTTGGTGGGAGCGTTCCAGATGTCCTCGAGGTAACCGGTTTCGACGGCGCGTCCCCAGACGTTCTGGTCGATCGAGTACGGGTTCTTCTTGGTGGTCTCGATAGGCAGGCCCTTTTCCTCAGCGAAGGCGATGGCCTTGTCGCGGGTCAGTGCGAGGTCGCGGACAGGTGCGATGCACTTCAGGTCCGGGCCGAGGGTCTGGATGCCGACTTCGAAGCGGACCTGGTCGTTGCCCTTGCCGGTGCAGCCGTGGGCAACGGTGGTGGCGCCGAATTCGCGGGCAGCCTTCACCAGGTGCTTCACGATGACCGGACGGGAGATCGCCGAAACCAGCGGGTAGTGTCCCTGGTAGAGCGCGTTGGCCTTCAGCGTCGGCATGGCGTACTCGTTGGCGAACTCGTCGCGGGCGTCCGCGACGTAGGCCTCGACGGCGCCGCAGCCGAGGGCGCGCTGGCGGATGGTCTCCAGGGACTCGCCACCCTGTCCGACGTCAACGGCCACGGCGATGACCTCGGCACCGGTGGCTTCACCGATCCAGCCGATGGCTACGGACGTATCAAGGCCACCGGAGTAGGCCAGAACAATGCGCTCAGTCACGAGAGTGCTCCTTTGTTGTTGCTTGGTTCATTCGAATCAAATGCTGTGTGAATCAGTGCTGTGTAAAGCAGTTAGTTGCCGGGGCCGGCTTCCTCGGCCATCCGCAGGAATCTGGCCGCTAGCTCTGCCCCGCCATCGGGATCCCGTGCGACCAGCAGCAAAGTATCGTCGCCTGCGATCGTACCCAATACCGACGGCATCACGGAGTGGTCAACGGCCAGTGCCAGGAAGTTCGCTGCCCCCGGCGGGGTGCGGAGCACCACGATGTTGCCCGATGCCTCGGCGGTTACCAGGAGTTCGCCGCAGAGCCGGGTCAGCCGCGCGTCGAGAATTTCCTGGGTGACCCCGCTCTTGGCGTTGCGGTCGCCGCCCTCCCCTGGCACGGCGTAGACCAATGCTCCATCCTTGCCGCGGACGCGCACCGCGCCCAGTTCCACGAGGTCGCGGGACAGTGTGGCCTGGGTGACCTGCACGCCGTCGTCCGCGAGCAGGGCTGCAAGCTCTGCTTGGGAACGCACGGACTCACCCGTCAGGATCGCAGTGATGCGGGCCTGTCGGGCGGTCTTGGTGGCCGGGCTTGCGCCCGGCACGGACGGGTTGGCGGACACTAGAACGTGCTCTCCCTGGTGCCTTCGACGGGAGAGAGACCCTCAACGAACGCAAGCCCGGAGCGGTGCATCAGCCAGGCCATGAGGGCCTTCTGGGCGTGGAGCCGGTTCTCTGCCTCATCCCAGACGATGGACTGCGGTCCGTCAATGACGCTGGCCGAAATCTCGTAACCGCGGTATGCCGGGAGGCAGTGGAGGACGACGGCGTCCGGCGCGGCCTGCGCCATGGCAGCCTCGTCCACGGAGTAGTCGCGGAACAGTTGCAGGCGTGCTTCCTTCTCCGCTTCCTGGCCCATGGACACCCAGGTGTCCGTTGCCACGACATCTGCACCTTTGAGGGCTTCGGCGGCATCGCTGGTGATCAGGACGGAACCACCGGTTTCAGCGGCGCGTTCTTCTGCGGCCGCCACGATTTCCGGTGCCGGGAGGTAGCCTTCGGGACCGGAGATGCGGACATGCATTCCCGCGGTAACTCCCGCCAGGAGGTAGGAGTTGGCCATGTTGTTCGCAGCATCGCCCAAGTAGGCCATGGTCAATCCCGCGAGCTCCCCCTTGTGTTCCTTGACGGCCAAGAGGTCGGCAAGGAGCTGGCACGGGTGGTAGTCGTCGCACAGGGCGTTGATGACGGGGACCTTGGAGTTTTCCGCCATGGCCACCAGGCCCGAGTGGGCTCCGGTGCGCCAGACAATAGTGGAGACCATGCGCTCCAGGACCTTCGCGGTGTCCTCCACGGATTCCTTGTGACCGATCTGCGCTTCACCGGGATTGATGATCAAGGCGTTGCCACCCATGTCGGCGATGCCCGTGGCGAAGGAGACGCGTGTCCGGGTGGACGTCTTGTCGAAGATCACCGCGACCGTCTTCCGGCCGTTGCCTTCCCCGGCGAAGGGCTGCACGCTGTACGGCGCGGCCTTCATCCGGGCTGCGAGTTCCAGAACCTCGGCCTGCTCAGCCGGGCTCAGGTCGGTGTCTTTGAGGAAGTGACGGGTGGAAATGCTCACTTGTTGTCCTTGGAAGTCGTGGCCTTGGCCGTGGAGATCAATGCCGGCAGGGCGGTCAGGAACCGGTCTGCCTGTTCGATGGTCAGGATCAGCGGGGGCGCCAGGCGGATGGTCCGCGGGCCGGGGCTGTTAATGATGAATCCGGCATCCAGGGCCGCTGTCACCATGGCCGGTGCTACGTCGGCGTCCACGTCAAAGCCGATGAGAAGGCCTTCTCCGCGGACTTCGGTCACAGCCTCATGTGCGGCGAGGCCGTCGCGCAGGTGCGCTCCAACAGCGAGCACATTCTGCAGGACACCCTGGCTTTCGATCGCGTGAAGCGTGGCAAGCGCGGCGGCGGTGGCCACGGGGTTTCCGCCGAAAGTGGTGCCGTGCTGCCCGGCCGTGAGCAGGGCCGACGTCGTACTGCCGAACGTGACCAGAGCTCCTACGGGGAAGCCGCCACCGAGTCCCTTGGCGAGGGTCACGGCGTCGGGCACGATGCCCGCGTCTTCGCTTGCCAACCATTTGCCGGTGCGGCCGATGCCGGTCTGGACCTCGTCCAGAATCAGCAGCGCGCCCGCGGCGCTGGTGGCCTCACGGGCAGCCCGCAGGAATTCGGTACTGAGGGGCCGGACGCCCGCTTCGCCCTGGATCGGTTCCAGGAATACGGCCGCGGTGGAATCGTCGACGGCGGCGCGCAAGGCGTCGATGTCGTTGAACGGGATGTGGACCACGCCACCGGGCAGTGGCTCGAAAGGCGCACGGTAGGCCTCTTTGGCAGTGAGCGCCAAAGCACCCATGGTGCGGCCGTGGAAGGCGCCTTCAAGGGCAATGATCTTGGTGCGCTTGCCGTCGGCGTTGTTCCGCCGCGCGAGCTTGAAGGCCGCCTCGTTCGCTTCCGTGCCGGAGTTCGCGAAGAACACCTTGGACCCGGCCGGTGCCTTGCTCAGGGACAGCAGCTTCTCGGCAAGGGCAATCTGGGTGGGGCTGGTGAAAAAGTTGGAGACATGGCCCAGCGTGGCCAACTGGCTGCAAATCACCGAGGTGACGAACGGGTGGGCGTGGCCCAGCGCGTTCACAGCGATACCGCCCAGGAGGTCCAGGTATTCCTTGCCGTCGGCGTCCCACACAAGGCAGCCGGCGCCACGGACAAGAACCCGCTGCGGGGTCCCGAAGACACCCATGAGCGACGACGAGTACCGGGCAAGCCAGTCCGCACCTGAGCTCTGGGAAACGAGCGTGGTCGCGGCAGCCTCCGCAGCGATGGGGGCCCCGCCCGCTTCGCGGTGCCCGACCACACCCGGCCCCCCATCGCTGCTGCGGCTTTCGGCGGTATGGCTCAGTTCCGTGCTCATGCGTTCACTTCCTCGTCGGGTACTACCTGGGTGCCGATGCCCGCCGTCGTAAAGGTTTCCAGCAGCATCGAGTGCGGCAGGCGGCCGTCGACGATGTGTGCGCGTTCCACGCCTTCGTCGATGGCCTTCAGGCACGCGGCCATCTTCGGGATCATTCCGGACTCGAGGCGGGGCAGCATTTCACGGAGTTCGGAGGCCGTCAGGGAGGAGATCAGCGAGGACTTGTCCGGCCAGTTGGCGTAGAGGCCTTCGACGTCGGTGAGAATGACCAGCTTGGTGGCGCCCAAGGCTGACGCTACCGCGGCTGCGGCGGTGTCCGCGTTGACGTTGAGGACCTGGCCTGTGGTCTGGAAACCGTTGCCTTCCTCAGTGATCTCGGGGGCGACCGTAGAAATCACGGGGATGCGGCCGGCGTCGAGGATGTCTGTGATACCAGCGGGGTCCACGCCGACGACTTCGCCCACCAGGCCGAGGTCGACTTCCTCGCCGTCCACCACGGTGCCGGTCCGGACGGCGCGCAGCAGTCCACCGTCTTCGCCGGACATGCCCACCGCGTACGGTCCGTGGGAGTTGATGAGGCCAACGAGTTCGCGTCCTACCTGGCCCGTGAGGACCATGCGGACAACGTCCATGGCTTCGGGGGTGGTGACGCGCAGGCCGCCTTTGAACTCGGACTCGATGCCGAGCCGGCCCAGCATTGAGTTGATCTGGGGACCTCCGCCGTGGACCACCACCGGGTGGATACCTACGTGGTGGAGGAACACGATGTCCTCGGCAAAGGCACGCCGAAGGTCATCGTTGACCATGGCGTTTCCGCCGTACTTGATCACCATGGTGGTGCCGGCGAAACGCTGGATCCAAGGCAGTGCCTCGATCAGCGTGCCGGCCTTGTCCTGTGCTGATTCGGCCGAGACGTAGCCCGGTGCAGTCTTCTCGCGGGTGTGCGCAGTCATCGTCATTCCGCTCAGCTCGAGTAGGCGCTGTTCTCGTGCACGTAGTCGTGCGTGAGGTCGTTGGTCCAAATAGTCGCTTCGGCGTCGCCGGCCTGGAGATCAATTTCCACGAGCACTTCGCGCGGTTCGAGGTCCACCAGGTTCCGGTCATCACCGATCGCACCGTTGCGGCAGATCTGGATGCCGTTCATGGCGACGTTGAGCTGGTCCGCTTCGAACACAGCGTCGGTGGTTCCTACGGCGGACAGCACGCGGCCCCAGTTGGGGTCTTTGCCGAAGATGGCCGCTTTGAAGAGGTTGGAGCGGGCCACGGAGCGGCTGACGGTTTCAGCGTCACGTTCGCTGGCGGCATTGAAGGTGCGGATGGCGATGTCGTGGCTGGCACCTTCGGCGTCGCCGATCAGCTTGCGGGCAAGCTCAGCGCAGACGGCGGTTACCGCTTCGCTGAGTTGCTCTGCCGACGGCAGGGCCTCGGAAGCACCTGAAGCGAGCAGCACCACGGTGTCGTTCGTGGACATGCAGCCATCCGAGTCTGCACGGTCGAACGTGACGCGCGTGGCGTCCCGGAGCACTACGTCGAGCTCGTTCGCAGGTACTTCAGCGTCGGTGGTAAGGACCACCAGCATGGTGGCCAGGCCTGGAGCCAGCATCCCCGCACCCTTGGCGATACCGCCGACGGTGAACGGCTTGCCTTCTGCATCCTTACCCGCGAAGACAGCTTCCTTGGAGACGCTGTCCGTGGTCATGATGGCGGTTGCCGCGGCTGCGCCACCGTCCTCGGAGAGCTCCTTGGCGGCGGCTTCGACACCCGGGATGATCTTGTCCATGGGCAGCTGCTCGCCGATCAGCCCGGTGGAGCACACCACGACGTCGGAAGCTGAGATTCCCAGCACCGCCGCCACTTTCTCAGCGGTTGCGTGGGTGTTCTGGAAGCCCTGCGGGCCGGTGCAGGCGTTGGCGCCGCCGGAGTTCAGCACTACGGCATCCACGCGGCCATCGCTGACAACTTGGCGGGACCAGTGAACAGGGGCAGCTGCCACGCGGTTGGAGGTGAAAACCGCGGCGGCCGCCTTGGACGGACCATCGTTGACGACGAGTGCCAGATCCGGCTTGCCTGAGGCCTTGATGCCGGCTGTGATGCCGGCGGCCCGGAATCCCTTGGGTGCGGTAATGGTCACGGTGCAACTCCCTGCAGGTTCAGGCCGGCTGTTTCGTCCAGGCCGAGGGCAATGTTCATGGATTGCACGGCTCCGCCGGCTGTCCCCTTGGTGAGGTTGTCGATGGCGCAGGTGACGATGACACGGCCGGTGTGCTGGTCGAACGCCAGCTGCATGACGGCATGGTTGGAACCCTGCACCGACTTGGTGGTTGGCCACTGGCCCTCGGGCAGCAGGTGCACGAACGGTTCGTCGTCGTAGGCATCCGCCCACGCCTGGCGAAGCTCGGCTTCAGCGACACTGCGACCATCCTGCAGCCGCACTTTCGCTGTAGCAGTGGTGAGGATGCCGCGGCTCATCGGAGCGAGCGTAGGGGTGAACGACACTGTCACGGATTCCCCTGCCGCATTGGACAGTCCCTGTTCGATCTCGGGCGTGTGGCGATGACCGCCACCCACGCCGTAGGGGCTCATGGAACCCATGACCTCCGAGCCGATCAGGTTGACCTTGGCCGCTTTGCCGGCACCTGAGGTGCCTGAGGCGGAAACAATCACGACGTCGTCCGGCTGGAGGAGATTGTTGGCGAACCCTGGCGTCAAGGCCAGCAGGGCCGACGTCGGATAGCAGCCAGGCACGGCGATCCGGGTTGCGCCCTTGAGAACCTCGCGCTGGCCCGGCAGTTCGGGCAGGCCGTACGGCCAGGTGCCCGCATGTTCGGAGCCGTAAAACTTCTCCCACGCTGAGGCGTCCTGCAAGCGGTGGTCCGCGCCGGCGTCGATGACTACAGTGCCTTCCGGCAACTGTGCCGCGATCCCGGCAGAGGTGCCGTGCGGCAGGGCCAGGAACACAACGTCATGGCCGGAGAGGTTCTCCACCGTGGTGTCTTCCAGTATCCGGCTGGCCAAACCGTGGAGATGTGGCTGCAACTCCCCTAGTCTGGAACCGGCGTTGCTGTGTGCGGTAATGGCACCGATGGTGACGTTCGGATGGCCCGCAAGCAAGCGCAGCACTTCTCCCCCGGCGTAGCCGCTGGCACCGGAGACGGCAACAGAAATAGTCATAACTCCACTATACAGCAAGAATATTCATGCTGTCCGATATTTATGCATGCCCAATGTGAGCTGTCACATTTGTTAGGACATTGCGCGTATGCTTAGTGGAGGGTGATCCAGACCGTGCAGTCCGAACGTCGGCTGCAGCGTTGCCCGTTAGCGATACGGGGCACATATATGGCACCCACGTCCACCGCTGAGCGCCCCAAAGCACGCGCAATTCAGCCAAATCCCGTCGTTCAGAGCTACTCAGAGCTCCTCAAGACCGTCAAGTCCGCAGGGCTCCTTGAGCGCCGCAGCGGCTTCTACATCTGGGTTTTCGTAGCCCTGATACTGCTCATGGCCGGCACCTGGCTCGGCTTCGCCCTCTTGGGCGAGTCCTGGTACCAACTCCTCATCGCCGCCGCAGTCGGTATTCTCTGCACACAGCTCAGCTTCCTGGCCCATGAGGCCGGACACAAGCAGATCTTCGCTTCACGCCGCGCCAACGATTGGTCAGCCCGTCTCCTGGCCACAGGCATTGCCGGCATCAGCTACTCCTGGTGGGAACAGAAACACGGCGCCCACCACAACCACCCCAACGTCATTTCCAAGGACCCCGACATCCGGAACAACGCCTTGGTCTTCTACGAGGATGCAGCAGCAGAACGCAAGGGCCGCCTGGCGTTCCTCACGAAGAAGCAGGGGTGGTTCTTCTTCCCCCTCCTGACGTTGCTTGGCCTGAGCCTTCAGTTCGACTCGCTTCGTTTCGTGCTCGGCAAGCAGAACGTACGTCACCGCTGGGTAGAGGCACCCATCCTGCTGGCAAGGCTCACGGCCCTTCCCGTACTGGCTTTCACCTTCCTGCCCATCGGGATGGCTTTTGCCTTCCTCGGTGTCCAGATCATGGTCTACGGCTTCTACATGGGAGCTTCGTTTGCGCCGAACCACAAGGGCATGCCCGTCCTCCCCAAGGACAGCCGCGTGGACTTCCTCAACCGTCAGATCCTGACCTCGCGCAACATCTCCGGCGGCATCTTCATGGACTTCCTCCTGGGCGGACTCAACCGGCAGGTGGAGCACCACTTGTTCCCGGACATGGCCCGCCCCCACTTGTACAAGGCCACAAAGATCGTCCGCGAATTCTGCGCCAAGCATTCGATCTCCTACACCGAAACCACGCTGATGCAGTCCTACGGCATCGTGGTCCGGTACCTGAACGAAGTCGGCCTGGCAGCGGGCCGCGGATTCGATTGCCCCGTGGCATCGACGCACGGACGCTTCTAGGCGTTCGACACGGGAGGCCCCAACCTCCCTAGGATGGGTTCTGGAACCGGGCACCGGAAGGTCCGCCCCGGAGTAAGGAGCCACCATGACGCACGCAATCGTTGCACAGCAGCCCGGAGGACCGGAGGTCCTCGAGTTCGCTTCCGTCGAAGTACCGGCACCGGGCCCCGGGCAGCTGCTGATCAAAGTCGCAGCTGCCGGGGTCAACTTCATCGAGACCTACCAGCGCAATGGCACCTACAAGGTGGACTACCCCTTCACCCCCGGCGCCGAAGCAGCCGGCGTCGTGGAGGCGGTAGGCGAGGGCATTGAAGAGTTTGCCATCGGCGACCGCATTGCCACGGCCGAAGGAACCAGGACCTACGCGGAGTACGCCCTGGTGGACGCCGCCAGGGCGCTCCCGGTTCCTGCCGGCGTCGATGACCACACCGCCGCCGCCCTGCCGCTGCAGGGAATAACGGCCCACTACCTGATGAACTCCTCTTTCCGGGTTGAGCCCGGCCACACGGTGCTTCTGCACGCCGGAGCCGGCGGAGTAGGCTTGCTGTTGACCCAACTGCTGAAGGCCCGCGGGGCCCGGGTCATCACCACCGTGTCCTCCGACGAGAAGGCCGATCTGTCCACTCTCGCCGGGGCTGATGACGTCCTGCGCTATGAGGGCTTCGCCGACAAGGTCCGTGAACTCACCGACGGCGAGGGCGTCAACGTCGTCTACGACGGCGTTGGCAAGGACACCTTCGATGACTCTCTGAGAAGCCTGCGGATCCGTGGGGCCATGGTGCTGTTCGGCGCAGCCTCGGGACCGGTGCCGCCGTTTGATCCACAGCGGTTGAACGCGGCAGGCTCGTTGACACTCACCAGGCCCACCATGGCGCACTTTGTACAGAATGCCCAGGAACGCCGGTGGCGCTCGGCCGAAATTTTCGACGCCGCAGCCAACGGCACTCTTGCTGTCAGGGTCGGCGCCACGTACCCCCTGGCCGAAGCGGCCCAGGCCCACAGGGACCTGGAGGGACGCCGGACCACCGGCAAGGTCCTGCTGGTCCCGTGACGGCCGGCTTGTCCCATGACGACCGGCTTGTCCTGTGACGACTGGCTTGTCCCGTAGGGGCAGCGCCCGTCCCCAAACTCCCAAACTCCCGGTGACGTTCAGGCGAACATCGCAGCAACGGACTGTGACGGGCAAGAAGCCACCGACATCTTTTGTTCACCTTCCTGCGAAAAGCTGAGCCCGTGAGCACAGAACATTCCGTGGGGGCCGGGCAGACGCCTGCCCCGACCACGTACCGCCCCCAGCTGCCGGGCGGCACCGCAGCACCTGCCGAACGTACCCTCGTGGACATCCTGGAGGCCACCGCGGCTTCCTTTCCGGAGTCCTCAGCGCTGGACGACGGCCACAAGTCACTTAGCTACACCGAACTTCTCGTCGCCGTCAGCTCTTTTGCCCGGACCCTGAACACAGCGGGTCTGGGCCCTGGTGCGAAAATCGGTGTCCGCATCCCTTCCGGAACCAATGAGCTCTACGTGGCTATCCTCGGCATCCTGATGGCCGGGGCCGCCTACGTGCCCGTCGACGCCGACGATCCCGAGGAACGGGCACGCTTGGTGTTCGGGGAGGCCAAAGTGGCGGCAGTCATCGGTGCGGGGCTGGACGTCCGGCTTTCCGATGCTTCGCGCGCACCTCTCTCCAATCCGGCAAAACCTGGGCTGGACGATGATTCCTGGATCATTTTCACTTCGGGATCCACCGGCACTCCCAAGGGTGTGGCCGTCAAGCACCGTTCGTCCGCCGCCTTCGTGGACGCCGAAGCCAGGCTCTTCCTCCAGGCCGAACCCATCGGCCCCCAGGACCGGGTGCTTGCCGGCCTCTCGGTGGCCTTCGACGCCTCGTGCGAAGAGATGTGGCTGGCCTGGCGCCATGGAGCGTGTCTGGTGCCTGCGCCCCGCGCTCTGGTCCGCACCGGAATGGACCTCGGTCCCTGGCTGATCAACCACGGCATCACCGTGGTGTCCACAGTGCCGACGCTCGCCGCCCTGTGGCCGGCCGAGGCACTGGAAAACGTGCGTCTTCTCATTTTCGGTGGCGAAGCCTGCCCTCCGGAGCTCGCCGAGCGGCTCGCTGTGGACGGTCGCGAAGTCTGGAACACCTACGGCCCCACGGAAGCCACCGTCGTTGCGTGCGCCGCTCCCTTGGGCGGACCCGGCCCCGTGCGGATCGGGCTTCCGCTGGACGGGTGGGACCTCGCCGTCGTCGATTCCAGTGGTGTTCCGGTTGCCGAAGGTGACATCGGCGAACTCATCATCGGCGGCGTCGGCCTTGCGCGCTACCTCGATCCCGCCAAGGACGCCGAGAAGTACGCACCCATGCCCACGCTGGGCTGGGACCGGGCCTACCGCTCGGGTGACCTGGTGCGGTTCGAAGCCGAGGGCCTGATCTTCATGGGCCGGGCCGATGAACAGGTCAAACTCGGCGGGCGCAGGATTGAACTGGGCGAGGTCGATGCAGCGTTGCAGTCCTTGCCCGGCGTCGCCGGTGCGGCTGCTGCCGTGCAGACGACCGCCGCCGGCAACCAGATCCTGGTGGGCTATCTGGCCCCGGTTGACGGTTACGAGCTGAGCATGGACGAAGCCCGCAGGTTGCTTGGCGAAAGCCTTCCGGCTGCGTTGATCCCCTTGCTGACCGTGGTGGATTCGTTGCCCACCAAGACCAGCGGCAAGGTGGATCGCCACGCGCTCCCCTGGCCGCTGGCCGGCGCCGGCGCTACGGAGGCGAGCAACGCCCCCTTGAACCTGCCCGATGACGCCCGCTGGGTGGTGGAGCAATGGGAAGCGGTCCTCGGCAGTCCCGTGAGTTCGCTCGACGCCGATTTCTTCGCCTATGGTGGCGGGTCCCTGGCAGCGGCCCAGCTCGTCTCCGCACTTCGCGTCAGGTACCCCACCATTACCGTCGCCGATATTTACGCGACACCGCGCGTCGGCGCACTGATCGACGCCGCCCGCCAGTCACTTCCCGACGGCGGCGCCCCGGGTCCCGCTGCCGAGCGAACCGTCCGCCCCACCGCCTTGAAGTCGCAGATCTTCCAAGTCCTGATGGGCGTTCCGTTGCACATCCTGGTGGGAATGCGTTGGCTGACCTATCTCATGGCTGCCAACAAGTTGCTGGCTGACTTCGCCGGTTTTTCTGCCGCTCCGGTCGTTTCCTGGTGGTGGATCGGCTTGTCCTGGCTGATCTTCGTCAGCCCACTGGGACGCATGGCCATCTCCGTGGTGGCGGCACGATTGCTGCTGGGAAGGGTCGAGCCCGGTACCTACCCCAGGTCCGGCAAGACCCACTTGCGGCTGTGGCTGGCCGAACAGATCCAGGACCTGTCCGGCGCCATCGGGCTGGCCAGCGCCCCGTTCGTTCCCTACTATGCGCGTGCCCTCGGGGCCAAAATCGGCCGGGACGTGCACCTTCACTCGCTTCCGCCCGTCACCGGCCTCCTGTCACTGGGCAGCGGAGCGAACATTGAGCCCGAGGTGGACCTGTCCGGTTGGTGGGTGGATGGCGATTCGGTCCACATTGGCCAGGTCCATGTTGGTGCGGGCGCCGTTGTGGGTTCCCGCAGCACGCTCATGCCTGGAGCCAGCATCGGCGCCGGGGCCCACGTAGAGCCTGGCTCCGCAGTTTTCGGCAAGGTCAAGGCCGGCCATCTGGTGGCGGGGTCACCGGCGGAACGGCGCGGCAAGGCCAAACACGATTGGCCCGAAGCGATGATCCGTCGTTCGGCGGTCGACCGGCTGTGGCTCCTTGCTTTTGCTGGCGCGTCGGCCCTGCTCGCCCTGATCCCCTACATCTCTGCCTTCGCCGGTGCCATGGTCATCCTCGCCTTCATTCAAGGACACGATTCCTTGGAAACCGCGCTCCCCGGGATCGCCCTGTCCGCACCGTTGGCAGCGCTGGTGTGGTTCCTCGGTAACCTCCTTCTGATTCTTTTGATGGCCAGGCTCCTGGGCGTGGGACTCAAAGAGGGGCATTACCGCGTCCGCAGCCGCATCGGCTGGCAGGTGTGGGCAACTGAACGCCTCCTGGACATGGCACGGGACCTTCTCTTCCCCATCTACGCCAGCCTGTTCACACCTGTCTGGTTGCGCTTGCTGGGAGCCAAAGTGGGCAAGAACGTGGAAGCCTCGACGGTGCTGCTGGTCCCCAGGATGACCACCATCGGCGACGGCGCGTTCCTCGCCGACGACACCATGGTGGCTTCCTACGAACTCGGTGGCGGCTGGATGAAGATTGCCCCGGCCAAGATCGGGAAACGCTCCTTCCTCGGCAACTCGGGCATGACTGCTGCCGGACGCAATGTGCCCAAGAATTCCCTCGTCGCGGTATTGTCAGCCACCCCGGCCAAAGCGAAGTCCGGAACATCGTGGCTGGGCAGCCCGCCTGTGAGGTTGCGCCGCACCGCCGTCGACGCTGACCAGAGCCGAACCTTCAAGCCGCCGTTCAAACTCAAGCTGGCACGGGCGTTGTGGGAACTGTGCCGGCTGGTGCCCGTCATCCTCACTGTTTCCATCGCCGTGGCCGTCATGGTGTTCCTGGACTGGATTGCGCGCGGATGGGGCTACTGGATTGCCGCCCTGCTGTGCGGCATCGTGATGCTGGCCGCTGGAGCGGTGGCAGCACTCAGCTCCATTGTTGCCAAATGGGTTCTGGTGGGAACCATCCGGGCCGGCGAACACCCCCTGTGGAGTTCGTTCATTTGGCGCAACGAGGTGGTGGACACCTTCATCGAAATGGTCAGCGCGCCGTGGTTTGCCAGGTCGGCGGCGGGCACTCCGGCCCTGGTGTGGTGGCTCCGCGGCCTCGGTGCGAAGATTGGCCGCGGCACGTGGTGCGAAAGCTATTGGCTGCCCGAAGCCGACCTCGTAACCTTGGGCGAGAACTCCACCGTCAACCGGGGTTGTGTCGTCCAAACGCACCTGTTCCATGATCGCGTCATGAGCCTGGACACCGTGACACTGGGCAATGGGGCCACGATGGGGCCGCACGGCGTCATCCTCCCCGCGGCCAGTATCGGTGACGGCGGGACTGTTGGTCCGGCGTCGTTGGTCATGCGCGGCGAAACCGTCCCCGCAGGGACATACTGGATGGGTAACCCGGTGAGCCCGTGGGTGGGTCCGTCAGCACAAGCTCCCCGTCTCAAGTAGATTGGGAGCTAATGACCGCACCCATCAGCACCCCCAGTCCCGACCCCTACACCCTGGACCACGGAAGCACGCGCTACCGGGTGGACCGATACGAGCTGGAGCTCGATGTCAGACTGGGCAGCAACAAGCTGATGGGCAGAGCGGTCCTGAAGTGCACAGCTTTGGAAGCAAGCACACAGATTGTCCTGGACCTGGTGGGCTTGCGGGCGTCGAAGGTGCATATGGACGGCAAGAAGGTGCAGAAATTCAGCCACCGTGCCGAGCACCTGGTCCTCAATCCGGCCTCGGCCCTCAAAACCGGGCAGCAGTTTTCCCTGGAGATCCGCTATGACGGCAATCCGCAACCACGGCGCGGGTTGTGGGGCGACGTGGGTTGGGAAGAACTGAACGACGGCGTACTGGTGGCCGGCCAGCCCAACGGCGCGGCCTCATGGTTCCCCTGCAATGACCACCCCCGATACAAGTCCAGCTTCCTGATTTCCGTGACCACTGACGAGAACTACCGCCCGGTGTGCAACGGCAGGCTCGTGTCCCATTCCCGCAAATCCAGCCGGGAAACGTGGGTCTATGAGCAGGTTGAGCCGATGGCGACCTACCTGGCCACCGTTCAAATAGGCCGTTACGCCAAAGTGCCGCTGCAGGTGGACGGCGCACACCACCGGGTCCCCCAGTACGTTGCCGTGACTCCTGAAATGACCGGGGACGCCCTTCAGGGGCTGCGTCGCCAACCGGACATGATGCGGACATTCGAGGACTGCTTCGGCCCGTACCCGTTCGCGGACTACACCTCGGTGGTCACCGAAGACGAGCTGGAAATTCCGTTGGAAGCCCAGACGGTCTCCATTTTCGGCCGAAACCACATGAAGGATGCCTGGGATTCCCAGCGGCTGATCGCCCACGAGCTCTCCCACCAATGGTTTGGGAATTCGCTGACGGTCAGCAACTGGAAGGACATTTGGCTTCATGAGGGATTTGCCTGCTACGCCGAATGGTTGTGGTCCGAGGAATCCGGCACCATGACTGTTGCGGCGCGGGCATCGGCTGCATGGAAGAGGCTCGACGCCGGGCCCCAGGACCTGCTGGTGGGCGACCCCGGCCCGGAGCTGATGTTCGATGACCGTGTCTACAAGCGCGGGGCGCTGGCCGTCCACGCTCTGCGGATGGCTGCCGGGGATGAAGCGTTCTTTGGCTTCCTGCAGGAGTGGACCGCCGCGAACCGGCACGGGTCAGTATCCACGGAATCGTTCATTGCAGCTGCAGACGCCTTCATTCCGGGGATCGGTGCTGCTGGAATTCTCCGGCCCTGGCTATACGAAGCCGCGCTTCCGCCGCTGCCTGCAGCACGTTAGCCCAGGGCCAGGGCGGCCACCAGTCCGTCAGGTAGTTGCATGTGGGTGATGTCGTGCAGACCGGGCAGGCCCAGCACATCCAGCCCTGCTGGGTTATGCCGCAGTCCCTCGCCGGTCATCTTCAGCCAGGCTTCCTTGCGTGCCCAGAGCCGGGCCCGCAGCGTGGCTTGGTCCTGTTCCGGGAAGGACACCAGGAAACGCTTCTCGCTTTCAGTCAGGGCCACGTCATCGAATCCGTCGAAGCCAACCCCCTCTATCGCTTCCAGATCCACTCCCAGCCGGGAGCCATCTGTTGGATGCACGACGCCGGCCAGCAGCACCCAGCCCGACGCCCGGGATGCGCTCAGCAGCAGAGGCGCCGGACCGCCGTCGAGAAGGAAGCCGGGGCGACCGTGATCCTGGCCGGGACCGCATTGCGGGCAATGATAATCAGGCCCGAGGTGTACGGGATCGACGTCGAGAAGCGAGGCGGCAAAATTCAGCAGGGCCAGCCGGCCAGCGACGAATTCTTCACGGTCCTTGGGGTTGGCTAAATGGAGCGCACGTTGCTGAGCGGGTTTGCCGAGTCGTGTGAAGCACTCGGCAGCTGGAACTTCGTCGAGCCTGCGCAACTCAAGTACAGGCTCGTCCATCACGACCCCTTTCGCGGCTTTGTCCCCAGCAAACTGTAGCGTGGTGGTGATGTTTACCGGGCAAACAACAGTGTTCCCCGCAGCCAGGATTGCTGCGGGGAACACTGTTGTTGAGTTAACCCACCGGCGCTACTTCACCGAGTTCAGGTAGCTCGCCAGGGTGGGCGTGATGCGCGTGCCTGAGTTCGAGCTGCCTCCGTTGGTGTGGATGGCCACGATGGTGTTGGAGCTGTTGTAGACGGGTGCGCCACTCTGGCCGCCGTAGGTGTCCATCTTGTAAAAGACCTTCTCGGCCTGGGTGCTGTCAATGGAACCGGTCATGGACCACATGGTGCCGAAGGCCTTGTCACCGGGATAGCCCCGGACCGTCGCGGTGGTTCCGTTCAGGCTGGTGGTCGTTCCGGTGTAGTTCAGCCAGCCGGTGGTGTTGCCGATGGTGCAGTCGAGCTTGATGACTCCCCAGTCGGCATTGGTGTTGGCCGAATCAATCCAGCGCTGATCCGTCAGGAGCTGGGTAGCTCCACAGGTACCGTAAGGATCAGTTGATCCGTTCCGGCCGGGAGCCACTTTCACACCCCAGGAGTAATCCGCTGTGGAACCCGTGCCACCTTCGTGCACGCAGTGGCCCGCGGTCAGCACGGTGTCATCCGAAATGAGGGCGCCGGAGCAGATGTAGCCTCCGTTGAATTCGATCTGCACGATCGAGCGGTTGGGCGCGGCCGTGGTGTTCGTGATCCGTACCCTGCCATCAGCGCCGATGACTGAGTCCGTGGAAGCGCCGCCACCCTTGGAGGGCATCGCCAGAGTGTACTTGTCGGCCAGCGGAGATGCCGCGGACCCTGACGTCTGCGTCTTGTCCACCGTGTGCGACACAGGCTGCACCCCGGAAATGGCGGCCTGCGGCGTCGGCTCTGACGCTACCGCAGCTCCACCAAGCGAGGACGTCAAAGCCACAACTGCAGCCCCGACAAGCACAGCAATGTTCTGCTTCTTCATGGGTACCTTTCAAAGGACGGCTCCCGTGGAACCGTTCGAGGGATGTGATACACATGCTTCACATGTGTATGACAAAACTGTCATACACATGTGAACAGCCTGTCAAGATGTTGGGAGTTGAATCTCGTTAAATAGAAAACCCCGGGACAGCAGTCCCGGGGTTTTCTTGATTCGAGTTAGCGCTGGACAGCTCCAAAGCGGTCGGCGGCTACGGCCACGGCAGCAGCGCGGGCCTCCGAAGCCTCATCCGCCGTCAGGGTGCGGTCGTTTGCGCGGAACCGCAGGCCGAAGGCGAGCGACTTCTTACCGTCATCGATGCCCGGGCCCACGTAGACGTCGAACAACGAGACGTCCTCAAGGAGCTCACCTGCACCCTCACGGAGTGCGGACAGGACCTGATCGGCCGGCACGTCCAGGGGAACTACCAGGGCAACGTCCTGCGTCGCCACCGGGAACCCGGAGATGTGCTTGGCGACAATCACGTCGGCGGCAGCTTCGAACAAGGCATCGACATCCACCTCAACCGCTACTGAACGCGCAGGCATGTCGTGCGCAGCAAGGAGCTTGGGGTGGAGTTCCCCTGCGTATCCAACCACGTCGCCGTTGCGCAGTGCGAGCTGCGCCGCGCGCCCGGGATGGAATGCCTGGTGGCTGCCTTGGCTGACAACCAGTTCAACGCCCAAAACGTCAGCGATCAGCCGGGCCACGTCCAGGGCGTCGGCCCAGTCCCAGGCACGCGGCTTGTGCGTGGCGGCAGCCGGAGAATCATGACCGGTCAGGACCGCGGCGATGTGCAGCGGCTGGTGGGGGACGCCGTCGTACAGTGCATCCAGCACCTCATCGGAAGGCTTGACACCCAACGGCGGGATGGACTCCGTTCCGAGCTTGTCACCCGGCAGGAAGACCGAGCCTGCCTCGTAGAGTGCAAGGTCGCGGAAACCGCGCGAGTGGTTGCGGCGTGCCACCTCAATCAGGCCCGGCAGGATGGACGTGCGGAGATACCCCTGTTCCTCGCTGATCGGGTTGGCGAGCTTCAACGCCGGACGGGCAGCGCCTTCCTCCGCCACTCCGAAGGTGTCGTTGGCTGCCTTCGTGACGAAGGGGTAGGACAGCACCTCTGTCAGCCCGGCAACGGCCAGGGCCTGCACGACGCGGCGCTTCTGCTGCTGCGTGCGGCTCAATCCGCGTCCCGGAGGAGCCACCGGCAAGGTGGCCGGGATGTTGTCGTAGCCCACAAGACGGGCGATTTCCTCGGAGAGGTCGTCCTTGGTTTCGAGGTCGTTGCGCCAGCTTGGTGCAGTCACGCGGTAACCGGAGGAGGTCTTCTCCACCACGGCCCCCAGGTCCTCAAGGGAGGTGGTGATCTGATCTTCGGTGAAGTCGATGCCGATGCGCGCGGAGGCATAACCGGCAGGCAGCTCAATCACGACGGCGTCAGGCGCCGTTCCGACGTCGGTACCGGTCTCGTCCGCGGTACCTCCGGCGAGTTCCACCAGGAGGTCCACCACGCGCTGGGCAGCGACGTTGGCGACATGCCAGTCCACACCGCGTTCGAAGCGCTTGGACGCCTCGGACGGCAGCTTGTGGCGGCGGCGTGAGCGGGCAATGGATACTTCGTCGAAGTGCGCGGCTTCCACAAGGATATTCGTGGTGGAATCGGAAACCTCGGTGTAGGCGCCACCCATCACGCCTGCGATGCCGATCGCACCCGAATCATCCGTGATCAGCAGGTCCTCGGCGTCGAGGGTGCGCTCCTTGTCATCGAGCGTGGTGATCTTCTCCCCCGCGACCGCGCGGCGGACAACGATGTCGCCCGAAAGCTTGTCGAGGTCGTAGCAGTGGTTCGGCTGGCCAAGCTCCAACATCACGTAGTTGGAAATATCCACGGGCAACGAGATGGAACGTACGCCGGCCAGGCGGAGGCGTGAGGACATCCACGGCGGGGTGGGGCGGGAGGCATCCACGCCCCGGACCGTACGCGCAACAAAACGATCGCAGCCCGGCTTGCCGTAAATGGGAGCATCGTCGTTGAGCTTGACTCCGTAGCCACCCTGCAGGGAAGCAGGCGCGATGACCTTGGACGCCGGATCCACGAACGAAGTTCCCGTGGCGTGGGCGTACTCGCGGGCAACCCCACGGATGGAGAATGCGTAGCCGCGGTCCGGAGTGACATTGATTTCGGCTGCCTGGTCGTACAGACCCAGCAGCTCCATGGCGTCAGTGCCGATCTCGGGGTCGAGGCCGATGCGGGAGAGGACCAAAATGCCATCGTGGTCATCGCCGATGCCCAGCTCTCGCACGGATGCGATCATGCCGGCAGACAGGTGGCCATAGGTCTTGCGGGCCGAGATCTGGAAGTTTCCGGGCAGTACGGCTCCGGGCAAGGTAACAACAACCTTGTCGCCCTCAACAAAGTTGTGGGCGCCGCAGATGATGCCCTGCACGCCGGAGGGGTCGATGCCCTTGCCGGTGAGGGTCTGCTCCTGGCCCTCTGGGACAACCCGGACCTGGCACCAGTTGATGGTCTTGCCGTTGGTCTGCGGCTCCTTGACCAGGCTCAGCACCTGCCCGACAACCACAGGGCCCTTCAGCTCATCGGTGGGACGGTGGACATCTTCTTCTTCAAAGCCGACCTTGACCAGGTCAGCCATGACATCTTCGGCCGTAGCTTCGGCCGGAACCTGCGCGAACTCACGCAACCAGGAAAGTGGGATACGCACTGTTAGATCTCCATCCCGAAGTGCTCGCTGAAACGTACATCGCCTTCGATCATGTCGCGCATGTCGCCGACCTCGTTGCGGAACATGAGCGTGCGCTCAATGCCCATACCGAAAGCAAAACCTGAATAGATGTCCGGATCGATCCCGGCAGCCCGCAGGACATTGGCGTTGACCATGCCGCAGCCGCCCCACTCGATCCAGCGTGGGCCGCCCTTGGCGCCCGGGTGCCAGATGTCGAGTTCTGCCGACGGCTCGGTGAACGGGAAGTAGTTTGGGCGCAGACGGATGGAGGCTTCGTCGCCGAACATCTGGCGTGCGAAATGCTCCAGCGTGCCGCGCAGGTCAGCCATGCTGAGGTTCTTGTCGATTGCGAGACCCTCGAACTGGTGGAACACCGGTGTGTGCGTCGCGTCGAGCTCGTCGGTCCGGAAGACCTTGCCCGGGCACAGGACATAGATAGGCACTTCGCGCTCCAGCATGGAACGAACCTGTACCGGTGAAGTGTGCGTACGCATGAGCAGGTGCGCCTCGGGAGGCTCCACGAAGAACGTGTCCTGCATTTCGCGTGCCGGGTGGTCCGGCTTGAAGTTCAGGGCATCGAAGTTGAACCACTCGGACTCCACCTCGGGTCCTTCGGCGATCTCCCAACCCATGCCAACGAAGATGTCCGACACCCTGTCCTGCAAGGTGGACAGCGGGTGGCGGGCACCGGCGCGGCGACGACGCGGGGCCGCTGTAACATCGACCGTTTCCTCGATCAGGATGCGGGCATCATTCTCAGCTTCCAGAACCTGGGTCCTTGCCGCGAGCGCTTGATTGACCCGGCCACGCGAGGAGCCCATGAGCTTGCCCGCAGCTGCCTTGTGTTCCTTGGCCAAGCCACCGATTTCGCGGTTGGCAAGACTCAGGGGCGACTTCTCGCCGGTGTGGGCGAGGCGGACAGCCTTGAGTTCATCAAGGGAAGACGCGGCCGCAATAGCGGCGATGGCGTCCTCGACGGCGGCGTTGATGGCGGCTTCATCCAGCGGATTCGGGATGGCGGCGCCTGGCAAAGTGTCAGTCATCTACTGTTCTTAGCTACGAGTTGGGAGCGGCCGGCAATGCAGGCCTGCAAAACAAAGGGGTAGTGCTCGCCGCGGACGGCGGGCACTACCCCTCAGTCTAGTTGAAGCGCACATGCGGGATTTAACCCGCCCGCGCGCATCCCGCTATGTGAAACAGCCGCCGCTTTTCATCACGACGGCGGTACGCAGCCGGGCGCTTAGGCGCCCGAAGCCGGTGGTGCGGCCGGCGGCGGAGGTACCTGGCCGTCGTCGTGACCATTCCCGTGCTGCGGCGTGGACTGCGCGCCGGGCGTGTAGCCCTGACCGGCCCAGTCCTGCTGTGGCGACTGGGCCGGCTGGCCAGGCTGGCCAGGCTGCGGCGCAGGGTACCCGGGCTGTCCCGATGGTGACTGCGGTGCGGGGTAACCGGGCTGCCCCGGGCCGTTCACGTCCTGGCCGTACACTGGGGCGCCTGCGAGCGCCGGCGACTGCCGGGCTGACTTCCTGCGCAACAGCACGAACAGCAGCACCAGCGCCGCAGCAACCACCAGCAGGGCCACGAGGGTCCAGATGATCCACCCCGGGATGCCGGCATTGGCCTCGGCCTTTACCTGAACAGCCGTCTCCTTGATGGACAGCATGTCGAATGTTGCAGTGTTGCCATCAACGACTGCACCGTTGGCTTCAACGATCTTCCCGGGGAAGGTGAACTTGACGGACGCTTCGTCGAACATCGACTTTGCCATGGCGGATGCCTGGGGATCGCTGCTGTCAGCTCCCGTAACACTTCCCATGGACATGACATAGAAGTCTCCATCCCTTTTCAGATCAAAAGGGTTCTCGGAGCTGGACGATTCGGCCAGCTTGGCCGGGTCAAGGTTCACCGCCGTGATCCGTTTGCCCTTGTACTTGTCGTCTTCGTAGTCCACCACGGTGGCACCCTCAGGAATGTCCATCTCCTGGCTGCCGCCGCCATTGGACTTCATGAAGTCGTCGAAGGACTTGTCCCCCAGAACCGACTTTTGGATCGCGTATACAACCTCGTAGTCGACGCTTTTCTCGTTATTGACCTTGACTGACATGTTGAGCTTGACGCATCCGGTCAAGGCCACCATGACGGCAATCAGCACACCGAGCACGCCTATGGCGCGTTTTACGTTCATGTTTCTTTCCCCATTCATCCCCTGCACGAGTGAGTGCTCGAACAGCGTATCCCTGCCGTCCGCGCCCTGCCACACGCCGCGGGTCTAGCATGGCTTCATGACTCCCGCGCAACGCCTCCGGCAGATCGCCAACGTCCTGAACCTGTCCACTCCGCTCGGACTGGCGGTGGCCGTCACGTCACGGTCGAAGTTGTCGCGCGGGCCGCGCGGCCTGCTGATTGCGTCCGGTTACCAGTGGAGGCTCCCCCTTGCCGGGGCCTTTACCGTCGGCAACGTGGTTGTGTACCGGGCTCCGTACGGTGTTGCCGGAACCAACCCTGTGCTGCTGGGCCACGAGGAGCGGCACAGCACGCAATATGCGTATTGCCTCGGGCTTCCGTTCCTGGTCCTTTACGGGGCTGCGGCCTGCTGGTCGATGGTCCGGACCGGTAATCCGGGACTGGGTAACTGGTTCGAGCGCCAGGCCGGGCTGGAAGCAGGCGGCTACATCGAACCCACCAACCGCCGGCAGGACCATCCTGCCCATGATCGAATCGAGGCTTAGCCATGGAGCGAACCATCACCGTGACGGGTACAGGGAGCGCAACGGCTGCTCCGGACCTGGTGACGCTGACTTTGGGCGTGGAGACGCGACGGGAAACCGCGGCGAAAGCATACGACGACGCCGGCACGTCAGCGGCCGCCGTCGCGGCAAGCTTGCGAGCAGCGGGTATCGGGGACGGGGACCTGCGGACGAGCGGGCTGAACCTGCGGGCCGATGTGATGTGGGTTGAAGGTCAAGGCCAGAAGGTGTCGGCTTACGTAGCGTCCACGACACTGCACGTCGGTGTCCGGTCATATGGGGACGCACCGGCAGCAATTGCTGCAGCCGTCGCAGCCGGCGGCGATGACATCCGCATCAACGGCCTGGAGCAAGGACTGGCCGACCCCTCCCGCGCCACGGCACAAGCCCAGGAAGCCGCCTGGCAGGATGCCTTGGCCCGGGCCGAACAGTACGCGGCGCTGGCCTCCGCCCGGCTGGGATCCGTGGTGTCCATCTCCCAGCAACCGGTACACAGCGGCCCGGTTCCCATGGGTGGAATGGTCCGGGCGTCCTACGTCGCAGAGACCCTGCCGGTTGAGGCCGGTGAATCTGTCATCTCCGCCAGCGTCACGGTGGAATGGGAACTTATCTAGTGGATGGCCCTCGCTAGTGGATGGCCCTCGCTAGTGGATTGCCCCGGCGGGCAGTTTGGTATCCAACGGGGTGTTGAGCGCAGTGCGGACAACTACAGCGATCCCCTCGGCCGTCAGCTCCAGCGGCATTGATGGGGCTGCCCCTTCCGGCGTGACCTGTTCCGGAAGATAGGGAACGTGAACGAAACCGCCCCGAACGCCCGGCCGGGACGCCAGTGAATTCATCAAGCCGTAAAACACGTGGTTGCACACGTAGGTACCGGCTGTCTGGGAGATTTCACCTTTGATCCCCGCGATCTGCAGGTTCCTGAGCGCGGCCTTGATCGGCAGGCTGGAGAAGTATGCTGCAGGTCCTCCGGGGATCACTTCTTCATCAATGGGGCGCTGGCCCTTGTTGTCCGGGATCCGGGCATCATCGCAGTTGATGGCGACGCGTTCCAGCGATACCCGGTCCCGGCCACCGGCCAAGCCCGCGCAGACCACCACCTCCGGAGTGAGACGCGAAATGGCCTGGTGGAGGACCTCCAGCGACTCTCCGAAAACGCAGGGCAATTCGATGACCTCCACGGCGAACCCCTCTGCCTGGAGGCTCTCCCTGGCGAGCTGGACGGCAAGCCAGGAGGGATTGACCGTATCCCGGCCGAACGGTTCGAAACCCGTGAGCAGAATCATGGGCCTACCTTAGCAACGAGGGGCCCGGCCGTGAGATACGAATATTCGGAGGCCTTGACATTGATTCGAACATACATTCGAATGGAGTTCATGAGATGGGACGCACAAGCACTTTCACCGACGCGTGAACCGGCACCGGATGCGGATGGCAGCATCGTTCCACGCCCTGCCCCGGCGATGGATGCCTTGCTGCCCTTGGCCGGGCTTGTGCGTTCCGTCTCTACACCCGAATTCTCCGGGGTCACCTTTCATGAGGTCACCGCAAAGTCAGTGCTCAACAAGGTGCCCACCGGTTCGAACATGCCGTTCGAATGGACGGTCAACCCCTACCGCGGGTGCAGCCATGCCTGTGTCTATTGCTTCGCACGCAAAAGCCACACGTATCTGGAATTCGATGCGGGCCGGGACTTCGACTCCCAGGTTGTCGTCAAGATCAATGCTGCCGAGGTGCTCCGCAAAGAACTCGCCAAGCCGTCCTGGGGACACCATCAGGTTGCCCTGGGCACCAACACGGACCCGTATCAGAGGGCGGAGGGCCGCTACGCCCTGATGCCCGGGATCATCCGGGCCCTTGCGGATTCGGGCACGCCGTTCTCCATCTTGACCAAAGGCACACTCTTGGCGCGGGACATCCCCTTGCTCAAGCACGCTGCCACCCAGGTTCCCGTGGATCTGGGCATTTCCCTGGCCATGACCAACGAGGACCTCGCCGCACTCATCGAGCCCGGCACCCCCTCCCCCAAGGCCCGCTTGAAACTTATTGCCCGGCTCCGCGACGCCGGCTTGGGATGCGGTGTCATGGCGATGCCCATCCTGCCGTGGCTAACGGATTCCGACGAAGCCTTGGACTCCCTGTTCGCCGGACTGGCCCAGGCCGGCGCCACAGGAGTATCGGCAGGAGCCCTCTACCTCAAACCCGGCACACGCGAGTGGTACATGGACTGGCTTGCCGCCCAGCACCCCGGATTAGTGGGCAAGTACCGGCGCGTCTATGGCAACGGCTGGTACGCCTCCAAGGAGTATCGCGCTTGGTTGGCCGGCAGAATCAGTCACTTCAAGGCGAAATACGGTTTCACGGGAAGCTCCGGATTCAGCCACCGGAACGCCCGGTACGCAACCGCCTCTGCTGACGTCCAAACGGCGGGCGTTGCTGTCCCTCTTCCGGGGCAACAACCTCTGTTCTAGACCGGCCGGACGCCTTCGGCGGGCATCGAGACCCGTTGCAGGAGCGCACGGACAATCGGAAGATCCGCAGGTATCCACGCCAGGCCGAGCGCTTCGTCAGGGTTGGCAAGCGAAACCCACTGAAGCTCGTCATGGTCTTCAAGTGGTAGCGGATCCCCAGCGGTCACTTCGGCAAACCACACTCGCATGGACGCCCGTTCGTTGAGGGTCCACCCGTCCGGCTTGCCCGATTCCAGCTCCCGGCCAAGCTTGACCTGGATCCCCAACTCTTCAGTGAGTTCGCGGTGGAGGGCCGCTTCCGGGGCTTCACCGGATTCAACCTTGCCACCCGGGAACTCCCACATGCCGGCAAATTGAGGCGGGGCGGTGCGACGGGCAACCAGCAAACGGCCGGGGGCCTCCAAAGAGTCGACGACGGCGGCACCCACGACGTTTATCAATGCAGTCACCGCAACAGTCTAGGGCCCGACCGTACAAGAGGCCGCACGGTTCAGAGGCCGCACGATTCAGAGGCCGCACGATTCAGGAGCCGGCAGGTCCACGGACCGCGCACATGGGCGTAGTCACATAAGTAAAGCCCTACCCCGGCGGCGAACTAGACTTGTTATCGGATTTTCTTCCATTCTTCCCAGCTCGCAAGACGCCCCCAGAAGCAGGTCTATGTCTATCACCACGTCCCAGCCCGTCGTCGCCAAAAAATCCCGACGCCACCTTGGCCTGGCCATCCTGGCTCTGGCCATGGGCGGATTTGCCATCGGAACCACCGAGTTCGCCATGATGGGCCTGCTGAAGGAAGTCGAAGAGGGACTCGGCATCAGCACCCCCGAAGCGGGAAACCTCATCTCGGCGTATGCACTGGGTGTCGTGATCGGCGCACCCGTCTTTGCCGCCTTGGGGGCCAAACTACCCAGGAAGAACCTGGCCCTGGGCCTCATGCTGTTCCTGGCACTGGCGAATCTCACGTCTTTCATCGCCCCCGATTACGGCTTGATGCTGTTGTCGCGGTTTGCCTCCGGGCTCCCCCACGGGGCCTTCTTCGGGGTGGCGGCTGTCATCGCAGCCGGCCTCGTTGCACCAACCAAACGCGGCTGGGCCATTTCAATGGTGATGGCCGGACTCACGGTCTCCAATGTCATTGGTGTTCCGCTGGCCACCTGGGTGGGACAAACCTTCGGGTGGCGGCTCCTGTTTGTCATAGTGGGCGCCATCGGCCTGCTTACTGTTGCCATGGTGTGGAAGTTCGTCCCCTTCGAAGCCGCGCATCCGGATGCCAGCATCCGTCGGGAACTTGGGGCGCTCAAACGGCTCCAAGTATGGCTGGCGTTGCTCATCGGGATCATCGGCTTCGGAGGATTCTTCGCCGTTTACACCTACATCGCCCACACGATGACGTCTGTGGCCGGCATCCCGGAGAACCTCATTCCGGCCGTTGTTGCCCTCTATGGGCTCGGCATGGTGGTTGGCAACATCATCGGTGGGCGGCTGGCGGACAAGTCCGTCATGGGCACCATTTATTGGGTCATGCCGGGGATTGCCGCCGCCTTGGTGGTCTACGCGATTGCCGCCCATTGGGCGTGGTCCGCGTTCGTCATGGCTTTCGTCGTCGGCGGCATCGGTTCCATGCTGACTCCTGCTTTGCAGACCAGGCTTCTCGACGCAGCACCGGGGGCGGCCTCGCTGGCATCCTCGCTGAACCACTCAGCCCTGAACATTGCCAACGCCTTGGGCGCTTTCCTCGGCGGCACAGTCATCGCGTGGGGTTGGGGCTACGTAGCCCCGGCCCTGGTGGGCGCAGTCCTGGCCATCCTCGGACTGGTCGTAGCCGTCATCAGCGGTGCACTCGAACGCAGGAAAGCGCTGGCTGCCTGACCCAAGGGAAGAATGGCTGGTTGGAAACGATCTGTCCCAAAAAAGAATGGCTCCGCAAATGCGGAGCCATTCTTTTTAGTCGCCTCTACGGGACTGACGGCCGGGACTAAGCCTGGGCCTGGACCCGTTCGATGTCGGGTTCAAGGTAAATGACCCGGGCGATGGGAACCGCGGCACGGATCCGCTGCTCGGCGTCGTCAATTCCCTGGGCGATCTGCTCGCCCGTCTCGGACGCTCCCATGGAAATCTTGGCGGCGACCAGCAGTTCTTCAGGTCCGAGGTGCATGGTCTTGAGGTGGATGATGCGGGTCCCGTCAGCCTGCAGGGCGTCGGCAATACGCTGGACGTCCTCCTTGGTGGCAGACTCGCCCAGCAGCAGGGACTTGGTTTCCATCGCCAGGACCACGGCAATTGCGACCAGGAGCAGGCCGATCATCGCGGTTCCGAGGGCATCCCAGACGCCATTACCGGTGACCAGCGTCATGCTGACACCAAAGAGCGCGAAGACCAGGCCAAGCAGGGCACCGAAGTCTTCCAAGAGAATGACCGGCAACTCGGGCTGCTTGGCATTGCGGACAAACTTGACCCAGCTCTGCTTGCCGCGGATGTGGTTCGATTCGATGATCGCCGTGCGGAAGGAGAAGCTTTCGGCAATGATCGCTCCCACCAGCACCGCCAAGGGAACCCACCAGAAGCCGCCTTCGATGCCGTGCGGGTGCTGGAACTTCTCCCAGGCCTCGTAAAGGGCAAACAGGCCACCGACGCTGAACAGGACAATGGACACGATGAAGGCGTAGATGTAGCGTTCGCGGCCATAGCCGAACGGATGTTCCGGACTGGCGGCGCGTTTGGACCGCTTCCCGCCCACCAGCAGCAGGATCTGGTTGCCGGAGTCGGCAACTGAGTGGATTGCCTCGGCGAGCATGGACGATGACGCTGTCAGGAAAAATGCAATGAACTTCAGAACAGCAATCGTTAGATTTGCGGCGAGAGCCGCAACAATCGCTTTGGTACCGCCACCAGCAGCCACGAAAGCTTCACCTCTTCGGGTTTGGGAAAGAATGGAAAGGGCCAAGAAGAGTCGTCATCGTCTGATCTTGCAAGCAATACCGTACCCGGCGGCGCGTTGTTTACGCATTCCCCACTCGGGCGCCCTGCTGCGAACGTGCGCTGGCGTAAAGACACACAGTGGCGGCGGTACCCAGGTTCAGGCTCTCGGCCGCCCCGTACACGGGCACGGCAACACGGTGATCGGCCAGTGCAAGTTCGTCCTCCGACAAGCCTTGGGCTTCGTTGCCGAAGAGCCACGCTGTAGGCGACTCCAGGGCATAGTCCGAGGCCACGGAACCGTTGCCGAGCCTCCGTGCAGCGTTCTCATCCTGGAGCTTGTCCAGATTGAGGGTTCCATAGCCATCAGCGGCCAGGATGCCTATTCCCCGCTCCCGGCACCGCGCAACCAGTTCCTCGACGTCCGCCCCCAGAACCACCGGGAGGTGGAACAGGGAGCCTGCGGTGGACCGCACCGCTTTGGGGTTATAGATGTCTACGCTGGAGCCGGTGAGAACCACGGCGTCTGCTCCAGCGGCATCGGCGGCGCGGAGCACGGTTCCGGCGTTGCCGGGGTCACGCACCTGGCACATGACAGCAAGAAGCTGCGGACCGGCGTCGAGCACCGAGTCCAGGCTGACGTCCACGAAACTGCAGACCGCTACGATCCCTTGCGGGTTAACGGTGTCAGCCATGGCGGCTAGTACTTCATCGCTCGCCAGCCGCAGCAGCGTCCCCCGCGCCAGGTCGGCAAGCTCGGGGAGGCGATCAAGGCACGCTTCGCTGGCGAAAACTTCATGTACGACGGCGGATCCGCCCGCCGTTGTCCGGTCGCGGTGCAGGGTCAATGCCTCGCGCACCGCCTGCGGCCCCTCAGCAAGGAACCGCCCGCGCTTTAAACGCGCCGGGCGCCCGGCAAGCTTTGCGACATCCCTCACCCGATCTGCTCGGGGGTTGGTCATCGGAAAGTCTTGCGGGCGCCCGGTTTCGTTCATATAAAGAACTTTAGTGGCAGTTGCGACTAGTTCTTGATCTGCTGGCGGGCTTCGCCGCCGGCCGGCTCGAAACCGGCTGCCTTCGCAGCTTCAACGGTGGAGAACCAGTATTCAGCAGCGGTGGTGTTGTACCAGGTGGAACCCGGAACGTGGTACTTCTTGGATTCGGCGTTGCCCTTGATGGCGTAGCCTTCCGGAGCCTCGTCACCGTCGGCGGCAACTGCGCCATCGATGGCCGGCTTCTCGGAAACGACGGCCTTTACGGCAGGAGCCGTAGCGACAGCCGGAGCAACCTTGGCCTTCGGAGCAGCCTTGGCAGCCGGAGCAGAGGTGTCAGCCGGCAGGGCAGCCTTGGCAACGTTCACCAGAGCGGCGAAAGCGTTGGCGTCGGAAACAGCCAGCTCGGCGAGCATGCGGCGGTCAACCTCGACCTCAGCGGCCTTGAGGCCCTGGATCAGACGGTTGTAGGTGAGGCCGTTGGCGCGGGATGCAGCGTTGATGCGCTGGATCCAGAGGCGACGGAAGTCGCCCTTCTTCTTACGGCGGTCACCGTAGCTGTACACAAACGAGTGCAGCAGCTGCTCTTTGGCCTTGCGGTACAGGCGCGAACGCTGACCGCGGTAACCCTTGGCGCGTTCGAGGACAACCCGGCGCTTCTTGTGGGCGTTTACCGCCCGCTTCACACGTGCCACGTGCGTACTCCTTCAGAAATCTTTATCCCAAGCTGCTACTGCCGGAAACCCGGCCGGCCTGAGAAGGCTTTTGGTGTAGTCGGTCCCTGCCGGATGGCAGTAACCAAAGAACTTGGAACTTAGACGCCGAGCATCTTCTTGATGACCTTGGCATCGCCCTTGAAGACGAGCTTGTCGCCGGCGAGGCGACGGGTCAGCCTGGAGGACTTGTGCTCCAGGTAGTGACGGCGGTTGGCCTGCTGACGCTTCAGCTTGCCGGTACCGGTCAGCTTGAAGCGCTTCTTAGCACCGCTGTGGGTCTTCATCTTCGGCATGGGAACCGATCTCCTTACGTATCCACGGACAAGTCCGCGATTCTATCGCGCAGCCGGCCACCAGGGCCGACGTGCTGGTTGCTTGCCGGTGGAGGCCAGGGCCTCCGCGGCGTTGAACTAATTGGTCTTACGTGTTGCTGGCTTCGGCGTGGCTTTGGGGGCCGCGGGCCGGGCAGCCGGCTTGGGAGCTGCCGGCTTGGCGACAGGCTTCGGGGCCGAAGGAACCGCTGGCTTGGGCGCCGCAGCCGGAACAGCAGGCTTCGGAGCTGCCTCCACCGGAGCTGCCTTGGGAGCCGGAGCCGCCTTAGGTGCCGGAGCCGCCTTGGGAGCCGGAGCTTCCTTAGGTGCCGGAGCCGCCTTGGGAGCCGGAGCTTCCTCAGCAACGGGTGCTTCCTCTGCTGCTTCAGGTGCCTCTTCGGCAACCGGAGCTTCAGCTGCAGCTTCCTCGACAACCGGTGCTTCTTCAGCTGCGGGCGCCTCGGTTGCTGCGGTAGCTTCCTGCGTGCTTTCCTCTTCGGAAACCTTGAAGCCTTCGGGCAGAAGATCGGCGAGGCTCTGCGTCAGCGGCGCCTGCTCCCCCGTGGTGTCAACGCGTCCTGCGGCCTTGGCCTCATTCTGGGCCTTGGCTTCTGCACGCTGGCTTGCACGACGGGCTTCAGCCTTCGCTTCGGCCTTGTTCTTCAGCGGTCCGATCACCATGACCATATTGCGGCCATCGATGCGCGGGCTGGACTCGATGACGCCAACCTCGGCTACATCCTCCGCGAAACGCTGAAGCAAGCGGATGCCCATTTCAGGCCGCTGCTGCTCACGACCACGGAACTGGATCATGGCCTTGACCTTGTCACCGGCTCCGAGGAAGCGCAGAGCGTGCCCGCGCTTGGTTTCGTAGTCGTGCTTGTCGATCTTGAGGCGGAAGCGGATTTCCTTCAGAACCGTATTGGTTTGGTTCTTGCGGGCTTCGCGGGCCTTGACGGCGGCTTCGTACTTGTACTTGCCGAAGTCCATCAACTTGCAAACAGGAGGCTTAGCCTGCGGCGCAACTTCAACGAGATCGAGATCGGATTCGGCAGCAAGACGCAGTGCGTCCTCGATGCGGACAATTCCTACCTGTTCGCCGGCAGGGCCGACCAGCCGCACCTCGGGGACGCGGATACGCTCATTGATTCTTGGCTCGCTAATGTTAAAGCTCCTGTGGTTGTGGTGGTGTCACCGGCAAATAGAGAAGGCCCCCAATTGCTGGCGCAATCGAAGGCCTCGAAGATCGGATCCACTTCCCCTATGGAAAGCGCGCACTTCCGGGATCAACCCTGAAATGTCCGACCAGGTACCCGGCAACCTCTTGTCCCATCAAGGGGATCCTGTCCCCGAAGGGAAACGGCTGACGCGGGTGGGAGAGAACTCCGCTTGCAAACTGAAAGTCAATTCTACAGAAACAACCCGCCAAGCGCACATTGCGAACGGCGGGACGTTGACTGCGATGGTTCACTGTCGATGCCCACAGTACTGTAGATGTCCACGGTGAATATCGACTTCCAGTCGGTCTGTGACAAGCTTACCAGTATGAGCACTGAAGACAGCAATTCCCGCAATTCCTTCGGCGGAGACGCCCCCGCGGCCGACGCCGGAGTCTCCCAGCAGATCCGTGACATCGCAGAGGTCCCGGCAGTGGAAGTCATCACCACCGGCGCCGTGCACCTCATGAGTGCGGCAGCGGTCAAGGTTGGGCTTGCCGACGACCCCAACGCCGAGGATCTCAAAGACCTGGACGAAGCCCGCAAGCTGATCACCGCACTCGCCGGCTTGGTCTCCGCAGCCGCACCCGAAATCGGCTCCCAGCACGCAGGGCCGTTGCGCGACGGCCTGCGCTCCCTGCAACTCGCGTTCCGCGAGGCATCCATCATTCCGGATGCCCCCGGCAAGGGCCCGGGCGAAAAGTTCACCGGACCGGTGAACTGACGCCAACTGCCTGAATAATCATCGACGGCGGGCCGACCATTAGTGGTCGACCCGCCGTCGTCGTCTGGTGCCGGTTGACTCAGACCCGGGCAGCCCGTCGACGGATGGACATGAGCACCAGGCCGGTGGCGCACAGCACGACGCCGGCGATACCAACAGCAGCGAAGCCGCCCGACGGACCCACGGTGTCGATGAAGACCCCTGCCAGGGGCGCCCCCAGAGCAACACCGGCGGTCAGCGCAGAGCCGTACCAGCCCATTGCTTCGCCCCGGCGATCCTCCTCCACAAGGTCCGCAACCTTCTCGGAGGAAGCAGACAGCACCGGTGCGCACAACAAGCCCGGCAGGAGTGAGAGGAACGCCAGGGTCCAGGTGTCCTGGGCAAATCCCATCGGAATGGTCAGTGCGGCCATGCCCAGCAGAAGGAGCATGGGTGAGATGGACCGCTTCATCGAACCGTAGATGAGACCGCCGACTACCGACGCGGCGCACCAGAAGAAGAAGACAATACCGATCTCGTTTTGGTGGCCGCCACGTTCCAGCAGCCCCACGATGCTGACATCCGAGCCGCTGAGCACCATGCCCGAACCAGCGGCTACTGCGAAGAGCGCAGCAACAGAAACGGTGAACCAGGTGAAATTCCTGGCCACTCGGCTCCGGAGCCCGGCCGTGCGCGAGGTTGCAGACGCCATCTCCGAGGCCGCTTCCTGGACATGCGCAGGAGCCGAAGCCACCATGGCCGCCTCCGCTGCCGCAAGATCGGCCGACTCCCGATCGGCGGATTCCTCCGGTGTGCAGGCTGCTTCGCTTCTGGTGGGCGGGTTGAACCACATCAGGAAAAGTCCAGCCACAGATACCGAGACACCAACGGCGGTCAGGCCAAGAGCCGAGTAGCCGCTGGTCGCCACCACAGCTCCGACGGCCGGACCGATCATGAAAACAAGCTCGGTGGCTATGGAATCCAAGGCAAAGGCCGAACGCCGCTGCTCACCGTCCACCATGACGCCCAACGATTGGCGGACGACACTGAAGATCGGAAGGGTGAAGAGGCCTCCGATGAACACCAGAGGTAGCAGCCATTGGTACGACACGTGCGGGACGATCGACCAGATGACGGTTTCGGAGACAACTGACGGGATCAGAGCTTTACGCAGCCCCACCATGTCAACCCTGCGGCCACGCCACGGCGCGCCCAGGGCAATGCCGATGGTCATGACCGCCGCCGCAGCACCCGCAGCGGCATATCCCTGGCCAAGCGTCAGGACAATGTGCAAGGTAAGTAGCACTCCCGCGGCCGAATGCGGGATACGCGCAACCATCCCGACAACCAGCAGCCGCCGGACAGGGCGTATGGACAGCATCTCTTTGTAGAGAGCGAAGTTCACTGGCTCAATCCTCATTTCCCCGGGCAGTCCCGGGGAACCGGACCTGCCATTAGTGCGGCGCGCGCTCCTGTGCTGCACGCTGCAGTTTTACTTCCATGGAATCAACACCCTCGGCAAAGGAATCCATCCGTGCCCACGCATCGTTCAGTTGCGCGACAAGCGCCTGCACGGCCCCGGCGTCCAAACCGTCCTCGAGGAAAAGCACCACACGCAGTTCCGGGCCCGGACCGCCTCCGAGGACCTGGCGGCCGTCCGCCGTGAGGGACGCAACGCCACCGCCGGGGTGCGTCTCAAGGCGGCGGACCGCAGTGAAGGCTGAAATCGTCGAAACGAGAGCAGTCTCCAGTTGATCATCAAGGTATGACGGCGTCCAGTCCTTCTGCTGCGCGAGCGCCCACATGGCGGGTCGCCGCACGACGAAGGCGAACTGGGAGCCAGGGTCCAAAACCAGGAGTTGGGCCCCTTCCGACACCGCCGAGAGTGCTGCGCGTGCTGCGTAAACAGCGACCGGCCGCGCCTGGGGGTGCCAGGCTTCCAAGGCTGCCGCCGAGGTGAACACCGGCATTGCCGTGCGGCCGTCGGGGGCCTTCAGTGTGACCAATGCCATATCGGCTTGCTTGTCTGCATGCAGGCCGTCGACGCCTTCGGCTTCCTCGGCCAATTGGGCAACCACCGGGACAAAGACACGTGCCATGGCCAGGGAGGCCACGACCTCCGCCTCGCCACCGGTTCCGTCGATCAGCGCCGCAATAGCCGCAAGGTAACCGGCGTCTGCGGTTCCATCATCGTCTTCGAAGTTGTGGATTTTGGCGTCGTCGCCAGTGAGGCTTCTACCTGCCCAGGGTTGGCCCGCCGAGTCCGTGGCTCCCCCGGCGCCTGCCAAGGCCGCCGCGATGTGACCGGGCAGGTCGCGCTTCTCCCGCTGGTTAAGCTCCGGCTCGTGGGCTGAGTGGCGGCCCATCAGCGGCGGCCGGCCACGTCCAGGGCTTCGGGCAGGGTGAAGGCACCGGCATACAGAGCCTTGCCCACAATCGCACCCTCGACACCCAGCGGCACGAGTTCACGCAGCACGCGAAGATCTTCCAAGCTGGAGATACCGCCGGAAGCCACTACGGGCTTGCCGGTCTTCTCCACCATCTGACGCAGCAGATCCACGTTGGGGCCCTGCAGCGTTCCGTCCTTGGTAACGTCCGTGACTACGTAGCGGGCGCACCCGGCGTCCTCGAGGCGGGCCAGAACCTCCCAAAGGTCCCCGCCTTCCTTGGTCCATCCGCGTCCGGCCAGCGTAGTACCGCGGACATCAAGCCCGACGGCGATCTTGTCACCGAAGCGTTCGATCGCCCGGCGCGTCCACTCCGGGTTTTCCAGCGCTGCTGTCCCAAGGTTTACCCGGGCAACGCCCAAACCGAGGGCCCGTTCGAGTGATTCGTCATCCCGCAGGCCGCCCGAAAGCTCCACCTTGACGTCGAGCTGAGACACGACCTCGCTGATGAGAGCGGCGTTGTCGCCACGGCCAAAGGCGGCGTCGAGGTCAACCATATGGACCCATTCCGCACCGTCGTTCTGCCAGTTCAAGGCTGCCTCCAAGGGCGTCCCATAGCTGGTTTCAGATCCCGCCTCTCCTTGCAGGAGGCGCACCGCCTGGCCATCGACGATATCGACGGCCGGCAGGAGTTCCAGTACGGACTGGGAGGAGGTGGTCATGAGTGTCCTTGGAGTTGAGGGATCGCCGGCTTGGGACCAGCGGTTCAGTTACCGGGAAGTGTCAGGAGGTACGCAGCCAGCAGGGACATCCCGGCCAACACGTAGAAAGAAATGGAGACCCAGCGGGGCTTCTTTTGCTGGTGGAAGGAAATCCCACCGCCCACCAGGAGGCCGGCCAGGCCCATGAGGATCACAGACCACATCTAGGCAGCACCGTTTCCGGAAGCTTCCGGTGCGGGCTTCCGAAGGCCATCCACCCAGTTACGCAGGAGGCGGGCCCCGGCGTCGCCCGACTTCTCTGGGTGGAACTGGGTGGCGCACAGCGGGCCGTTTTCCACGGCAGCGATGAAACGTGCGCCGTGCTCGGACCACGTGACCATGGGGGGCGCCATGCGGGGCTGCACGACGTCGAAGTTCCACTCCTGCACACCGTAGGAGTGAACGAAGTAGAAACGCTCCTGCTCCACACCGGCGAACAGCTTGGAACCCTCAGGTACGTCCACTGTGTTCCATCCCATGTGCGGCACCACGGGAGCAGGAAGGAGTTCGACTTTGCCAGGCCATTCGGCCATGCCTTCGGACTCGGTACCATGCTCAACGCCGGCCTCGAAAAGAACCTGGAGACCCACGCAGATGGCCAGCACCGGACGTCCACCGGCAACCCGGCGTCCAATCATGCGGATGGCGTCTACGGCTTTGAGTTCTTTCATCACGGTCTCATAGGCGCCAACACCGGGGACAACCAGGCCGTCGGCGTTGAGGACGTCCTCAGGCTTGGCGCTGAGCACCACGTGGGCACCTGCCCGCTCAAGCGCGCGGACGGCGGACCGGACGTTGCCGGATCCATAGTCCAGAACCGTAACGGTCGGCTTGCCCTCCGGCGACTGAGGCCTAACGGATGCCGTGGCGTCAGCCACTGCGCCGTTCTTCAGGACCTGGCTACTCACAGTGCCCCCTTGGTGGAGGGAATGCCCTCGACACGCGGATCGGACTCTACGGCGGCACGCAGTGCGCGCGCGAAAGCCTTGAACTGGGCCTCCACAATGTGGTGCGGATCCCGGCCAGCAAGAACGTTCATGTGCAGGCAAATTCCGGCGTGCAACGTGATTGCCTCGAAAACATGGCGGGTCAACGAGCCGGTGAAGTGGCCACCGATCAGGTGGTACTCCTGTCCCGCAGGTTCACCACCGTGCACAAGGTACGGACGTCCGGAAACATCAACGACTGCATGGGCGAGGGCTTCGTCCAGAGGCACCGTGGCTTCGCCAAAACGACGAATACCAGCTTTGTCGCCCAAGGCCGTCCGGAGCACCTCACCGAACGTGATGGCGACGTCTTCCACCGTGTGGTGGGCATCGATGTGCGTGTCACCTGTGGCTTTGACCGTCATGTCAATCAGGGAGTGCTTGCACAGTGCGGTCAGCATGTGGTCGTAGAACGGTACCGAGGTGCTGATGTCCGAAATTCCGGAACCGTCCAGGTTGATCTCCACCAATACGGAAGATTCGCTGGTGGTGCGCTCCATGCGCGCAGTGCGGGCAGCGGACGGCGTGGCGCCGGTTTCGCTCATTGGGACGTCCTTATGCAGGGAGGGAGGTTGGGTCTATTGACAAGTTTAGGCGCGCTGTGACGCTGCGCGTTCCAGGAGTGCTTCCAGGGCATCAAGGAATGCGGTGGTTTCCGGTTCGGTCCCGGCGGTAACCCGCAAGTGACCCGGAATGCCGACATCACGTATGAGCACGCCTGCGTCGAGCAGCCCTTGCCAGATCTCGTGCGGGTTCTCGAGTCCACCGAAGAAGACGTAGTTCGAGTCCGACTCCGCGGGCTTGAGCCCCATGCGGAGAAGTTCGGTGACGATCCGATCGCGCTGGACCTTGATGTCCTCAACGTCGGCCATCAGGGCCTCGCGGTGAGTCAATGCTGCGAGGGCGGTGGCCTGCGTGATGGCAGACAAGTGGTACGGCAGGCGGACCAACCTGATGGCGTCCGTAACTTCAGGGGCCGCCGCCATGTAGCCGAGCCGGGCACCTGCCAGGGCAAATGCCTTGCTCATGGTGCGCGAAACGATCAGGCGCTCACGGCCGGGCAGGAGCGTCAACGCGCTCGGAGTGTTGTCGTGGGCGAACTCGTGGTAGGCCTCGTCCACGATCACGATGGCCTGGCTTGCTTCACCGGCTTCATACACGGCCTCCACCACATCCAGGCCCAGGCCCGTCCCTGTGGGGTTGTTCGGTGAGCACAGGAAGACGATGTTGGCTTCGGTTTCGCGCACCTGCGCAGCCGCCGACCGGGCATCCAGCCCGTAGTCATCGGCGCGGACTCCCCGGATGTATTCGGTATCCGTTCCGCTGGCCAGCAACGGGTACATGGAATACGTGGGCGGGAAGCCAAGGGCCTTGCGTCCCGGGCCGCCAAACGCCTGCAGGATCTGTTGCAGGACCTCGTTGGACCCGTTGGCGGCCCAGATGTTGTCCGCTGAAAGGCCGTGGCCAAGATACTCGGCGAGGGCCTCACGAAGATCGGTGAACTCGCGGTCAGGATAGCGGTTCAGTCCTGTGGCGGCTGCTGCCACGGCCTCAGTAATCGCCGCCTGAACATCGGCGGGGACGCCATGGGTGTTTTCGTTAACGTTGAGCAAAACGGGGACATCAAGCTGCGGTGCGCCGTAGGGGCTCAGTCCACGCAGGTTGGTCCGGAGGGGTAGTCGGTCAAGTCGCTCAAGCTGCTCACTCACTGGAACAGTTTAAGGGGCTGGCGGGACTGCGGAGTAACTATGACGTCGCGGCGCGGGATCCGGCCACCGGCTAAAAGCCTTAGTGGGCCGGGACGAACAGCTGCTGCCCCGGAAGGATGCCCCCGCCGCGGAGGTCGTTCAACTGGATGATTTCAGCAATGACATCACGCGGGTCCCGCTCAGGAGCCGCCGCGCCGGCAATGCCCCACAGGGACTGACCGGGCTGGACTGTCACAGAGACTGCAACCGGCGGCTGCAGCTCGGCCTGGGAATCGGAAGCCTTGGCAGGGGAAGTGATGAACCCGGCAAGGCTGAGCAGAACAGCCGCCAGCAGCATGGCCGGGATGAAGAAGAACACCACCCGGCCACGGCGGGTCAGGCGCAGGCGGGCGGGGGCCTGCGTGGTGCGGAATTCAGCGAACGAAGTTATTGCGGACATGAGCTGAGCCCTTCTGAGCTATTGCCTTGCTCCGGAGCTTCCGGAGCAAGGCTGCCAATTCTTTGTGTGCTCCTCCCGACTGCGGCCGGTATTCGAACAGTTCGTTCGAACATCCAGTTTCAGCGCGAGGTTTCTAGAACACATGTTCGAACCTTGCTATGACATTTTTAGCACTTATCAACGAACGGTGTCGAGACTCGCTAGAACAAATGTTTGATAAACGCCTGTGCCTGCCCTACGTTTGAGTGAAGGAACAGCACTGTTTCAGTGGAACAGGAGGGTCTGACATTTTTTCAGTCCCTGCATCCCCGGTTCGTTTCGGGGCGGAACGAAAGGCATTGGCGAACATGGCAGCGAAAGCCACAGGCGGCGGGGTACCCCTGCGGAGCCAACAGCCTCCCAAGACTCCCAAGAGCCTGACCGTGCGCCAGAAAAAGATCCTGGAAACCATCCAGCGGTCAGTCAACGACAACGGCTATCCGCCCAGCATGCGCGAAATCGGGGACACCGTTGGACTGGCCAGCCTTTCCAGCGTTACCCACCAGTTGTCCCAGCTGGAAAAACTCGGCTACCTTCGCCGGGACCCCAAGCGTCCCCGCGCAATGGAAGTACTGATGCCCTTGACCCTGGACGGCGGCCCCATCCCGGGCGTGGAGGCACCGGCAACGCTTCGGAGCACCGGCGGCCTGGCTGTGACAGAACTCACCAGCGCAAGCGACACCGCCATGGTTCCGCTGGTTGGCCGCATCGCGGCAGGCGGACCCATCCTGGCCGACCAGACAGTTGAGGACGTGCTCCCCCTGCCCCGGCAACTGGTGGGACACGGTGAGCTCTTCATGTTGAAAGTCGCTGGCGACTCCATGATTGATGCCGCGATCTGCGACGGCGACTGGGTCGTTGTCCGCCGCCAGAACGACGCCATCAACGGCGACATCGTGGCCGCTTTGCTGGACGACGAAGCCACTGTAAAGACGTTCCGACAGCGCGATGGCCATACCTGGCTGCTGCCCCAAAACACCCAGTACGAACCCATTCTCGGCGACCAGGCAACCATCATGGGCAAGGTCGTTTCGGTACTGAGGTCCCTCTAGCTTTTTCCGACCCGTAAGGGGCCCGGAGCTGACTGTCTTCTACGCCTTCTTGGCGGATCCCAAGCGCTCCAGGACACCACGAACCACGGTGCGGTCAGTGGTCGCCCAGAACGGCGGCAGGGCGGCCCGCAGGAACCCGCCGTAACGTTCTGTCGAGAGGCGTGAATCAAGGACTGCCACGACGCCCTTGTCACCGGTGGACCGGATCAGGCGCCCTGCACCCTGCGCGAGCCGGATGGCTGCGTGGGTGGCGGAAACAGCCATGAACCCGTTCCCCCCGGACTGTGCCACGGCACGGGAACGGGCGGTCATCAGGGGATCGTCAGGACGCGGGAAGGGAATCCGGTCAATAACCACCAGGCGGCACGAGCCGCCGGGTACGTCCACCCCTTGCCACAGCGACATGGTTCCGAAGAGGCAAGTATCCGGCTCGTCGGCAAATTGCTTCACCAACGCAGCCATGGTGGATTCGCCTTGACAGAGGATATCCACGTCCAGGCGCAGCCGCATGGCGTCCGCAGCTTCCTCGGCGGCCCGCCGTGAGGAGAAGAGACACAGTGCTCCCCCGCCGGATGCCCGGATGAGGTCTTCCAATTCGTCCAAGGCCTCCGGTGACGTGCCCCGACCGGGTTTCGGAAGGTGCTTCGCTACGTACAGCACCCCCTGTTTGGGGTAATCAAAAGGAGATCCGACGTCGATTCCTGTCCAGCTGGGCGCGCCGTCGCCAATCAGGCCGAGGCCTCCGGCCGCGGGTTCAAAAGCCGAGCCGATGGCCAGCGTGGCCGAGGTCAGCACCACCGTGTGTCCGGCGAACAATCCCTCGCGCAACCTGCCTGCCACGCTCAGCGGCGCGATGTTGATGAGCGCAGGCGCGGTCTCGTCAGGTTGGGAGTATCCCTGCTGGGGATCAAAAGTGCTGTTACGGGAGAACCACACTACTTCGCGGTTCTCCTTGGCAGCGAGCATCCGTTCGCACAGCTCAAGGATGAGCATCAGCCGCGAACGTGCCAGCTGCCGTCCGCCGTCCGCGGCACTGGAGGAATCAGTCTTCGAATCGGACAGGGCCGCCCGTGTGGCGTCGCGCAGCTGGTCCAGGCAATCGAGTTGTTCGTCGTTGAGTCCGCTGGGAAGGAGCCCGTTGGGTACTCCCGCAATAGCCATGTCAAGCCTATCCGCGGCCGCATTCAGGGCGTCAACGGTGATGGCTGTGTGCTTGCGGGCGCTTGATGCCGCGGCGTGCACCATGGCTACAGAGAGTTGCCCTGACACTGCCCCTGTGACCCGGTCTTGAAGCTCGTGGGCCTCGTCCACCACCACGACGTCGTACTCGGGCAGCACCGCGAGGCCTTCGAACGCGCTGACGGCCAACATGGCGTGGTTGGTGACCACGACGTCGGCTTCGGCTGCCCGGGCGCGTGCCAGCTCGCTGAAGCACTCCTCGGCAACCGGACATTTCTGGGCCCCAAGGCACTCCATGGACGTCACGGAGACCTGCCGCCAGGCACGGTCCGTGACCCCCGGCATGAGCTCGTCCCGGTCGCCGGTGGTCGTCGTTTCGGCCCACTCCCGGAGCCGGACAACCTCCTTGCCCAGCTGGGACGACGGGCCGCCGACCGACGCCGCGAAGTGCGGCACGCTCGTGTCCTCACCGAGGGAGAAAAGTTGTCCTTCGGAGGGCTCCTCACTCGGGAAGCCGCCCTCGAGCTTTTGCAGGCAGACGTAGTTTGCCCTGCCCTTCACGAGCGCGACATTGACCGGACGGTCCAGGGCAGGATTGATGGTCGCCAGCAAACGCGGAAGATCCCTGCCTACGATCTGGGTCTGCAAAGCCAAGGTGGCGGTGGACACGAGCGTCGGTTTATCGCTGTCCATGGAATGGGCGATCAACGGAATCAGGTACGCCAATGACTTACCCGTACCGGTTCCCGCCTGGACCAGCAGATGTTCCCCGGTCTCAATGGCCCGGGTGACGTGCTTGGCCATTTCGTGCTGGCCGGCACGGCTTTGGCCGCCCATTCCGGCGACAGCCCGGTCCAACAATTCCAGGGTGGTCTTCTCTCCCACCGACTCGACGGCGTCCGCCGCCACCTTCTCAACCATTACTGACGAATGACTCCAGCTCAGCTGCCAGACCTTCACGGACCATCGCCACCACGCGCGTCCCGCTTTCCTCGTGTTCCAGGCTGAGGATCTCGGAATCGGAATTGTGCAGCTTGTTGATCATGTCGCCGCGGTCGTACGGGATGAGCACTTCAAGCCGCACCCCCGGACGCGGTATGGACCGGCTGATGTCCTCCAGCAGTTCGGCGATTCCCTGTCCTGTGCGGGTGGAAACCACTGCGTGCCGGGGTTCCTTCTGCTTGAGACGCTCAACCACGAAAGGATCGGCCACATCAACCTTGTTCAGGACGATGATCTCGGGAACCTTGCGGGCGTCGACCTCGGTGAAGACAGTGCGCACTGCTGCGATCTGGCCTTCGGGGTCCGGGTGGGATGCATCCACGACATGGAGGATGAGGTCCGCATCGGCCACTTCCTCGAGCGTTGAGCGGAAGGCTTCAACGAGCTGGGTCGGCAGTGAGCGCACGAATCCCACGGTGTCGGCCAGTGTGTAGCCGATGCCGTCAGGAGTCTGCGCTTTGCGGACCGTGGGATCCAGAGTGGCGAACAGTGCGTTCTCCACAAGGACACCTGCGTCGGTGAGGCGGTTCAACAACGACGATTTACCGGCGTTGGTGTACCCGGCAATCGCGACGGACGGAACAGCATTACGACGGCGGTTGGCACGTTTGGTCTCACGGGCCGGCTTCATCGCGGCGATTTCCCGGCGCAGTTTGGCCATGCGTGTGCGGATTCGGCGGCGGTCCAGTTCGATCTTGGTTTCACCGGGACCGCGCGAGCCCATGCCTGCCCCGGCCCCGCCCACCTGGCCGCCGGCCTGCCGGGACATGGAGTCACCCCAACCACGCAGGCGTGGAAGCAGGTATTCCAGCTGCGCGAGCTCCACCTGGGCCTTGCCTTCGCGGCTCTTGGCGTGCTGGGCGAAGATATCCAGGATCAGCGTGGTCCGGTCAACGACCTTGACCTTCACGATGTCCTCAAGACCGCGTCGCTGTGACGGTGCCAGTTCAGTGTCCACCACGACAGTGTCCGCGCCTGTGGCAGCGACAATGTCCTTGAGTTCCTGTGCCTTGCCGGATCCAAGGAACGTTCCCGGGTCCGGCTTGGAGCGGCGTTGGACCAGGCCATCAAGTACTTCAGAACCTGCGGTCTCGGCAAGGGCCGCCAGTTCGCGCAGCGAGTTCTCGGCGTCGGCCAGGGTACCTTCTGTCCACAGACCAGCCAGCACAACGCGTTCGAGGCGCAGCTGCCGGTATTCGACCTCTGTGACGTCTTCGAGTTCAGTCGACAACCCCGCGGTGCGGCGCAAGGCGCGACGCTCGGCCAGGTCTTCCTGGTCGCCGTCGTAGATACTGTGCTCTTGGTCCAGGGTCGAGATGGCCTGCGCCTTGCCGAACACACCACTGGTGTCGTTGTCTTCGGATGCCTGTGCGGGGGCATCCTTGGAAAGAATCCGGTCGATGACGGCCTGGATTTGTTCAGGACTCATGTCCTGGGCGTCGGAATCGGATCCGGAGTGCTTCTGGGTGGTCATGGTCTCCTTAGACTGTTCGGCAATTCCAGAATAGTGCTGTTTGTCGCTCGATGGGGCGCTCTTCGCGCTGGGCTGACGGGCTTGGGCCAAAGTGGCCTCCTGTGTGCTGAACGCCACTGGCCTGTCGGGGACGTGGCGTCGGTGATCTGACGGGTGGATCCGCAGGGAGGTCCTGGCCTGCTTGAAGTCGTTATGCTGCCCACCAGGGTTCGCACGATGGCCCGGTTCCGGGAATACCGTCATGTGAAGGCATGGGTGGGGCTTTGATCTTCTGAGCGTCCGGCGCCACAAGGAAGTGGCGCCGACATGTGCCGTGGGACCTGCCGGGCGGAAAGGCCATGGGCCGGGCATGGTGCCAAGCCGGACCTGCGTCGCGGGCGGTGCCGGGGAACGCCTGGAAAGCAGGCGTGGTTCGGCCGATTACTCAAAGATCAAGAACATGACCTCAACACTATCAGCCGTGTCAAACGAACCTGGGACCATGGCGGTTTCCCAAGGCGCCAATAGCCAACTAATCTGGCAAATTATGGAGTCTGCACACTATTTCACCGCCCAGCCGGCTGGGCCGTTCACCCGTAAGCCACTCACAGTTGAACTCGCTGGAGCTACGCGCCACCTGCAGACGTCATCCGGCATCTTCAGCCCCGACGGCGTGGACAAGGGAACGGCAATACTCCTGTCAGAGGTTCCACCGCCCGCTCCCCAAGGCAATCTGCTGGACATCGGCTGCGGCTGGGGTCCAATAGCCCTCACCCTTGCTTTGATGGCCCCGCACGCCCGCGTGTACGCCGTCGACGTCAACGAACGCTGCGTGACCCTGACCACCGAGAACGCAGCGGCCCTGGGCCTGGAGAACGTGACCGCCAGCCTCCCGCATGAGGTGGATCCCGCCGTCGAGTTCGACACCATCTGGTCCAATCCGCCCATCCGGATCGGCAAGGATGAACTCCACTCGTTGTTGCTGACCTGGTTGCCGCGGCTGGCGCCGGGAGGAAACGCATGGCTGGTGGTTCAGAAGAACCTGGGTTCAGATTCCTTGCAGCGGTGGCTGGCTTCTGAACTGGACGCGTCCTTCAGCGTTTCCCGCGAAAGCACGTCGAAGTCCTTCAGGATCATTCGGGTCAGGAAAGCGTCCCGCTAGCCACTATGACGGCGGGGCCGCTGAGTTCAACGTGCTCACGGCCACCGGCGCCGGGGAAGAACTTCACACCGACGACGCCGCCGGGAACCTTGACGTGCCAGTCGTTGGGCGCCGTGCTGCCGGCCCAGTGACGGATTGCAACCGCTGCTGCGCAGGCTCCCGTACCGCAGGACTGGGTCTCCCCCACTCCCCGCTCGTGCACGCGCATGGTGATGGTTCCCACGCCGTCTTCGACCAACGGTTCGGCCGGAACAACGAATTCAACGTTGGTGCCGTTGACCGGCTTGGGATCAACAACCGGAGCCTTGAACAGCTGGGTTGCTGAAAGCTCGCTGAGTTCGGCCAAGGCAACGACTGTGTGCGGGTTGCCCATACTGACCGAAAGGCCGGGGCGTGCCACTTCCAGGCCGTCCGCGCTGACCAGGGCATCCATGGCCTTGCTGGTTGCCTCGTCCGGGAAAATGAACTCCCAAGGGCCCATGTCCACCGCGTAGCCGTTCACGGTACGGACTACTTTCTTGACTCCGCCACGCGTGCCGATGGTGAGGGTTTCGCCGGGACCAAGGTCCACCAATCCCTGCTCATTGAGGAAGTGAACGAAGACGCGCACGCCGTTGCCGCACATTTCGGACAGCGAACCGTCGCCGTTGCGGTAGTCCATGAACCACTCCGCAGCAGGGTCCACTTCCAGGAGTGCCCGCCCTTCCGGGAGGAACCGCGAGGGAACTGCACGGATAAGTCCGTCGCCACCGATGCCCGTGTGGCGATCGCACAAGTGTGCCACCTGTTCAGGAGTGATCTCGTGGGCGTCGCCGGGATCGGCGATCAGGACGAAATCGTTGCCTGTCCCGTGCCCTTTTGAGAACGCCAATCCGGCAAGGCTCGATGTGGGTTCGGCAGCCCCGGCAGCCGAGGGCTGGCGGGTGGGAACTGAGGCGGTTTCATCCATGGAACCAAGGCTACCTTCCACGTGTGTTCGGCCAGAAATCACCCAAGGTTACCCCTGGGCGAGGATTGCCGACACGGCCCGGGATGTCAGCCCGGGGTCCTTCCAGTCCAACCATGAGATCCGTGGGTCTGCCCGGAACCAGGTGAGCTGGCGGCGCGCGAACTGCCTTGTGGCGACGATGGTCTCCTCGGCCGCGGCCGGCACGTCCATGTCACCGTCCAGGACTTTGAGGAACTGGGCGTACCCCAGAGCCCTTGATGCTGTTTTGCCCTGGCGCAATCCCAAGGTGTCGAGTCGCGCGACCTCGTTCTCCAGGCCGGTCTCGACCATGCGGTGCACTCGGCGGGCAAGCCGCTCCCTGAGTTCTTCGCGGTCAACGGAAAGGCCGATCTGAACAGCGGGTTGATAGTACTCCCTCTGGGGCATGAAGGAACTGAAGGCTCGACCTGTCAGTCCGTGGACCTCCAAAGCACGAATTACCCTTCGGGCGTCGCCAAGACGGGCTGCCGAGACCGGGTCCACTTCCTCCAGGCGGGCCCTGAGCGGAGCCAGTCCTTTGGCTTCGTATTCGTCCTCGAGGCTTCGGCGCAGAGCGGGATCCGTTCCCGGAAACTCCAGGATGTCCAGGGCCGCGCGCACGTACAGTCCAGATCCGCCCACCAGAATGGCGTGCTTCCCCCTGGAGTGGATGTCCTCGATGACTGCGCGGCATTCGCTTTGGAAGTCCGCCACGCTTGCCTCTTGCGTGACATCCATGATGTCCAGGAGATGATGCGGAACGCCTTTCCGCTCTTCCATGCTGATCTTGGCTGTGCCGATGTCCATGCCCCGGTAGAACTGCAGCGCGTCAGCATTGATGACTTCTCCACCGAGCGCCAGGGCGATGTTGACGCCCAGATCCGACTTGCCCGAACCTGTGGGCCCGACCACGGCGATGACAGGCCGGGCCTGCTGGGAATCCGACATGGAATGGACGACGGCTACGCGCGGCGGATCGGCAATGCGGGCATGCCCAAGGACACCCCGGTCTTGCCGCCGGATGTGCCTGGTGCGGGAACACCGCAGGAGTCGGCCTGCGAACGGTCCCAGGCATCTCCGGCCCTGGAACGCCGCAGGACGTAGTCATTGGTTGTCGAGGGGTCGGCTACCAAGTGGAAAGCGGCTGCTTCCGTAATGGTCACCGTCACGAAGTCCCCGGGACGGGGGGTTTCCGCACCGTCAGGGACGGAAAAGTGCACAAGCCGCTGGTCCTTGGACCGCCCGGAAAGCCGATGGGTCGCCTCGGCCTTCCTGCCTGCCTGGGCTGTCACCAAGACCTCTACCTGCCGGCCAAGCTGCGCGGCGTTTTCCTCGGCGGCGATACGGTCCTGCAGGGCAGTGAGCCGTTCGAAGCGCTCCTGGACCACCGCTTTAGGCAGCTGATCAGGCAAGTCCGCTGCCGGTGTTCCCGGACGCTTGGAGTACTGGAACGTGAAGGCCGAGGAGAACCGCGACTTCTCCACGACATCCAAGGTCGCTTGGAAATCCTCTTCGGTTTCACCCGGGAATCCAACAATGATGTCAGTGGTGATGGCAGCGTGCGGAATCCGCTCACGCACTTTGTCCAGGATGCCCAGGAAGCGGCTGGAGCGGTAGGAACGACGCATGTCCTTGAGGACTTTGTCCGATCCCGACTGCAGTGGCATATGAAGCTGCGGCATCACATTGGGGGTTTCAGCCATGGCATCGATGACGTCATCGGTGAAGGCCGCGGGGTGGGGGCTGGTAAACCGCACGCGTTCGAGACCCTCGATGTCACCGCAGGCACGGAGGAGTTTGGAAAAGGCCAGGCGATCGCCGAATTCCACCCCGTACGAGTTCACGTTCTGGCCCAGCAACGTCACTTCGACAACGCCGTCATCGACGAGGGCCTGGATTTCCGCGAGGATCTCGCCTGGACGGCGGTCCTTTTCCTTGCCGCGCAGCGAGGGAACAATGCAGAACGTGCAGGTGTTGTTGCAACCGACTGAAATGGAAACCCACCCCGAGTACACAGACTCACGCTTGGTAGGAAGCGTGGACGGAAAGACGTCCAGGGATTCGAGGATTTCGAGTTGGGCCTCGTTGTTGTGCCGGGCCCGTTTGAGGAGGGCCGGCAGGGCGCCCACATTGTGGGTGCCGAAGACAGCATCCACCCACGGCGCTTTCCGGACAATGGTCTCGCGGTCCTTCTGCGCCAGGCACCCGCCAACGGCAATCTGCATGCCGGGATGGGATTCCTTGACCTGCCGCAATTGCCCAAGGTTTCCGTAGAGCTTGTTGTCCGCATTCTCCCGCACAGCGCACGTGTTGAAGACAACGACATCGGCAACGTCGCCCTCTGCAGGAACGTAGCCGGCGTCCTCTAGCAGGCCCGCCATGCGCTCGGAATCATGGACGTTCATCTGGCAACCGAAAGTACGGACCTGATACGTCCGGGGCTCAGTCGAAGCAGCGGTGGCAGGTGTCGGGGAGGGAATGGTCAAACTCACTACTCAAGGGTACCGGCTTCTGCCAGCACCTCGCCGACGATCCTGAAGGCCAACGATGGAGCGTAGCCCTTGCGCGCCAACATGGAGGCCAACCTACGCGTGTACTTGTCCCGCTCGGCACGGTCCGAGAGGTTCATGCCCGGCCGAAGCTTACGCTGCACCAGATCCCTCGCGGCTGACTCTTCATCCTGGTCACTGAGTTGCGACAGTGCTTCCTCGGCGGCCTCGAGGACGATGCCCTTATCAGCCAGTTCGCGACGAAGTGCACCTTTGGCCAGTTTCTTGCTTTGCGAACGGCTCCGCACCCACATCCGGGCGAATTCAGCGTCATCAATCAGCTGAACTTCCTCGAAGCGGTCCAGTACCGCCTCGGCAACGTCCTTGGGAACATTGCGTTCCGCCAGTTTGCGGGACAACTGCAGGCGGCTCCGTGGCGCCATCGTCAACTGTCGCAGGACGATGGCACGCGCCACGGACTCAGGCTCGGGCTCGGAGTCTGCAGCCAGGGCAGACTCCGGGTCCGGCCCGGTGCTAGCCGTCAACGGCCTTCAGCTTTGGGGAGTCTTCCTCCGGCTTGACGCCAACGCCAAGCTTTTCCTTGATCAGGCGCTCCAGTTCCTGCGCCAACTCGGGGTTGTCCCGCAGGAACCGCCGCGAGTTTTCCATGCCCTGGCCGAGCTGGTCGCCGTCGTAGGTAAACCACGAACCGGACTTCTTGATGATGCCGTGCTCAACGCCCATGTCGATGATGCCACCCTCGCGGGAGATGCCCTGACCATAGATGATGTCGAACTCGGCGATCTTGAACGGCGGAGCCATCTTGTTCTTGACGATCTTGGCCTTGGTGCGGTTACCTACGGAATCCGCGCCCTCCTTCAGCGTCTGGATGCGACGAACGTCGATGCGGACCGAAGCGTAGAACTTAAGCGCCTTGCCACCGGTGGTGGTTTCCGGCGAGCCAAAGAAGACGCCGATCTTCTCACGCAGCTGGTTGATGAAGATGGCAGTGGTCTTGGTCTGGCTCAAACGACCAGTGATCTTACGCAGCGCCTGGCTCATAAGGCGCGCCTGGAGGCCAACGTGGGAGTCACCCATTTCGCCTTCGATTTCGGCACGGGGTACCAACGCGGCGACGGAGTCGATGACGATGATGTCCAGCGAACCGGAGCCCACCAGCATGTCCATGATTTCCAGGGCCTGCTCACCCGTATCCGGCTGGGAAACGAGGAGGGCGTCAGTGTCCACACCCAGCTTCGCAGCGTAGTCCGGGTCCAGCGCGTGCTCGGCGTCAATGAACGCGGCGATACCGCCGGCGCGCTGTGCGTTGGCTACGGCGTGCAGCGCCACCGTGGTCTTACCCGACGATTCAGGACCGTAGATTTCCACGACGCGGCCGCGGGGCAGGCCGCCGATGCCGAGGGCCACGTCCAGCGCAATGGAACCGGTGGGAATGACTTCGATGGGCGCACGGGTGTCATCACCCAAACGCATGATGGAGCCTTTGCCGAACTGCTTGTCGATCTGGGCAAGCGCTGCTTCGAGCGCCTTTTCACGATCCGGGGTTGCCGCCATGGTTCACACCTCTGATGCTTTCTCGCTGTGGAGTGGCCCGATAGGCCGCTTTCCTGTCATCCCAGACGCTATTACGGCGGCCTGACATTTTTAGGTGCCGACTCCGGCTATGTGGATAACCTGCTTGCCGAATGCTGTTGGAATGCGTCCTACGGGATCAATTTTCCTCTCACAGGAGCATATCCCCATCCGAACAGATATTCGAACAATGGTGCGGCGTGTCTCCCGGTGCCGAGGCGTTCCTGCCAGCTGCAGACTCAGTTCGAGGCGGGTTTGATGTCCCTGCCCAGCCGGCGCTCGGGGGGTACGTCCTGGACCTCGCACACGGCCAGCCAGACCTCACGGGGATGGTATCCGGCCGCCAGGGCCTCCACGGCCGTCCGTCCGCCCACACCGGCGAGTACCAGCGAGTTGGCCAGGACACGGGAATAGCCGGCCCCGAATTCATCGTCCATCAATCGCCAAAAGTCACTTGCCCTCACGGATAGAGTCTCTCATGGCAGTGGACTCTAGAATGGTTGCCATGAGCAATCCTCTCCAGAGCGCGCCAGGTCCAGCCGTGCCAGGCGACGACGTCGACGACGCCCTCCAGCAGGTGGAACACCAGCTGAGCCTGCTCTGGCGCCGCGCCCGTTCGATCTCCCACCAACTGTCCCGCCAGGTCCATCCGGACATGGAACCGGCCGCCTACGGTTTGCTCACCGTCATCCGCAGGGAAGGCCCCATCCGCCTCACCGAGCTGGCCACATGCATCGGCGTAGGCAAGCCATCGGTAAGCCGCCAGATCGCCTTCCTTGAGAGCATCGGCCTCGTCTACAAGGAAGCGGATCCGCAGGACGGGCGGGCACAATCCATCCGCCTGACCGAAAAGGGCGAAGAGAAGATGCACCTCGTCCAGGATGCCCGGCGCCAGGTCTTCAGGGAACGCCTCGGTGAGTGGCCCTTGGAAGATGTCCAGACCCTGGCCGACTACATGGGGCGCCTGAATGCCATCTACGGTGACGGCGCGCTCAGGGATCTGGGAACCAAGGAAGCAGGAGCCGATTCCGCGGACAACCCCCCGGGCGCGTGACGCGACGCCGCAGCGCTAAAGAAAGAAGGTCCCCAGCCTCAGGCTGGGGACCTTCTTCGTTACTTATGGAACCGTTTAGCGGGCTCCGGAGAGCATTCCCTGGGGGAAGTCGTCCGAGAGGCCCAGATCGCGGCCATAACGCTGTGAGAATTCCTGCGGGACGGTGTCCGGGACAGCAACACCTTCTGCGACGGCCACGCGGTCGCTGACTTCGCGAAGCATGTGGGACAAAGGAACGTCCAAGGCTGTGCAGATAGAGGACAGGAGCTCGGAAGAAGCCTCCTTCTGGCCCCGTTCCACTTCGCTCAAGTAGCCAAGTGAGACGCGGGCGCTGTGCGAAACCTCGCGAAGGGTACGGCCCTGACGCTGGCGGACATCGCGCAGTACATCACCGATCTCGTGGCGTAGTACAACCATTTTGCGCTCCTTCTGTTCGCTCTGTGCCTGATCAGCCAAGCCCACATCCTTCCAGCGGACAACGCCGTTTACGGATACGGGCTGCTTTACCATCTGTATCGCCATGCTCCCTCGTTGATCCGGTTCGCTGGCTGGCGGACCGGGTATGTTTTTACATCCTAGGCGCCCCGGCTCTTCCGAAGCGACACAATGACACAACTATTGGCAATGAGTTTTTGTTCCCGACTACTTTACGAACGGTAACCAAGGTCACCCAGCGCGGCAAGCAGGCGCGCCAGGGCGGCGTCGCAGGCCTGTTCGCGGATGGACTGACGGTCGCCGTCGAAGCTGTACTCGAACGACGCCACGCCCAGCGCAGACGCCACGCCAATGAACACGGTGCCGACATCTTTGCCGTCGTGCGGCTCCGGTCCGGCGACGCCGGTCGTCGAAATCCCGACGTCGGCAGCGCAAGCCCGGCGTGCGCCGTCGGCCATTGCCTCGGCGACACCGCCGTCAACGGAGCCGACCGATGCAAGAAGCTCCTCCGGCACGCCCAGGATGCCGGCCTTGACCGAGTTTTGGTAAGCGACCACACCGCCTTGCAGCATGGCCGAAGCGCCCGGAGTGTTGGCGAGCGTTGCGGCCACGAGACCTGCAGTCAAGGACTCAGCCGTAGCCACCGTGAGGCCACTGCGGACGGCGGCGCCCACCACCGTCTCCGCGGTTTCTGCCGCACCGCTCACGGACTTCACGCGCGACGTCCCGCTGCGCGCAGCCGCATGGCCTGGATGACATATTCGACGCCGGTCCACAACGTAATGGCGAGGGCAACCATCATGACCAGGAAAGCGACGGCGCCCAGCCATGGGGCGATCGCCTGGAGGGGAAGGATGTACAGGAAGATCGCCACTGTTTGTACGACGGTCTTGAGCTTGCCGCCACGGGAAGCGGGCATGACCCCGTACCGGATCACAACGAAGCGCAGTGCCGTGATGCCCCATTCACGGACCAGGATGAGAATGGTGACCCACCAGGGCAACTCCCCCAGGATGGACAGGAGCACCAACGCTGAGCCGATGAGCAGTTTGTCGGCAATGGGGTCCGCGATTTTGCCGAAGTTGGTAATAAGGCCGCGCGCCCGGGCGATGTCGCCGTCGAGCTTGTCGGTGTAGATCGCTACAGCGAAGGCAACCACCGCCGCCCAGCGCCAGATCCCGTACGCGCCGTTATCGGCCAGCAGGAACCAGACGAAGAACGGCACCAGGACGATGCGCAGCATCGTGAGGATGTTGGGCAGGTTCCAGATATCGGAACTGCTGGAGGTCGCGTTATCACCCTCGGCTGTAGTCACCCCTCTAGGCTACCGTCTTTGCGGCGGCCGCTTTGGGGGCTAACGTCCTGTGAGCGACCAGGCGTCTTCGCCGCCCTCGTCGTCGTCATCCGGGCCGTCCGCGCCGTCGTAGTACTCAACAGCCTGGGTCCGGTTGTCCAGGTCCGCCTGCACCAGGTCTTCGGCATAACCGCCGACGGCGATGTTCGAGTTCGCGTTGTCGCTCAGGGCGGCCGTGTGGGCATCAGGGGTGGACGGTGACTCCTGGCCCTTCATCGCAGCAAGTACAGCGGCGAGGTCATCGGGCTTTACCAGGACATCGCGGGCCTTGGAACCTTCGGACGGGCCCACGACGCCGCGGGATTCCAAGAGGTCCATCAGTCGTCCGGCCTTGGCGAAGCCGACGCGCAGCTTGCGCTGCAGCATGGACGTCGAACCGAACTGCGTGGTGACCACCAGCTCCGTAGCCTGGAGCAGGACCTCGAGGTCGTCTCCGATGTCGTCGTCGATCTGCTTCTTGGGAGCCTCGGCTGCGACGTCGTCACGGTAGACGGCCTGCAACTGGCCCTTGACGTGCTCAACGACCTTGTGGATCTCGGACTCGGTCACCCAGGCACCCTGGACACGCATGGCCTTCGAAGCGCCCATGGGCAGGAACAGTGCGTCACCTTGGCCGATGAGCTTCTCGGCGCCTGGCTGGTCCAGGACCACGCGGGAATCCGTCACGGACGAGGTGGCGAACGCCATGCGGGACGGCACGTTGGCCTTGATGAGGCCCGTGACGACGTCCACGGATGGACGCTGGGTGGCCAGCACCAGGTGGATACCGGCGGCACGGGCCAGCTGGGTGATACGGACAATCGAGTCTTCGACGTCACGCGGTGCCACCATCATGAGGTCCGCGAGTTCGTCCACGATGACCAGCAGGTAGGGGTAGGGCTTGATGACGCGCTTGGAATCGACCGGCGGCGTGACCTTGCCCGCACGGACGGCCTTGTTGAAGTCATCAATGTGCTTGTAGCCGTAGTTGGCGAGGTCGTCGTAGCGGGCGTCCATTTCCCGGACCACCCATTGGAGGGCCTCTGCGGCCTTCTTCGGGTTGGTGATGATTGGCGTGATGAGGTGCGGGACGCCCTCGTAGGCGGTGAGTTCCACACGCTTGGGGTCCACCATGACCATGCGGACTTCATCCGGCGTTGCGCGCATGAGGATGGAGGTGATCATGGAGTTCACGAAGCTCGACTTACCTGCACCGGTAGCACCGGCGACCAGGAGGTGGGGCATTTTGGCGAGGTTGGCCACGACGTAGCCGCCCTCAACGTCCTTGCCCACGCCCATGACCATCGGGTGGTCGGTACGGCGGGCATTCTGGCTCCGGAGGACATCACCCAGGGACACCGTCTCGCGGTCGGTGTTCGGGATCTCGATGCCGATCGCGGACTTGCCCGGGATGGGGCTCAGGATGCGGACATCACTGGAAGCCACGGCATAGGAGATGTTCTTGGACAGCGCCGTGACGCGTTCCACCTTGGTGCCGGGAGAGAGCTCAATCTCGTAGCGGGTCACGGTGGGACCACGGCTGAAGCCGGTCACCGCGGCGTCGACGTTGAACTGCGTGAGGGTGTCCGTCAGCGCGGCGACGACGGCGTCGTTGGCTTCCGTGCGCTCCTTCGGAATGGAGCCCGGCGTCAGGTAGTCGGAGGCAGGCAGTGTATAGGTGACATCACCGGCCAGTGACAACTGCTCCGTACGCTGCGGAATCGGCGTGGGCGGAGGCGGAGGTGTTGCGGGCCGCGCCGGCACCTGGGCCGCCACGGGAGCCGTCATTTCCGGGGTCAGGACGGGAATGGCTTCCGTGGGGTTGTCGATCCCGGGGTTTGCGCCCGCGAGGCCTTGGGCGGCCTTGATCTTCTCCACGGCAATTTCCGCTTGCGTGGGGCGCCGGACACCCGGCGGAACACGCGGTGCGGATGCGGCGGGGGTTTCGTCGTCGTCGACTATTGCGTGTTCGAAGGCTTCGTCACCGACGTAACCTTCGAGGCCGGCGTCAGGTTCTTCATCCTTGCCGAAGAGGCGCATGCGCTTCTTCTTCTTCGGCGGCGCGGACGAGGAGCCGTTGCCGTAGAGGTAGCTTCGGTCGTGGTCGTCCTTGCCGGAGTTGTCCATGAGGTCAACGCCCATGAGGTGTTCGTAGGCACCCCGGATCCGGGCGGGAATGGCACCGAAGGGGGTTGCCGTGACGATCAGCAAGGAAACAAAGGCCAGGAGACTGTAGATGATGACCGGAACAGCGACATGGATGGCGGCAAGTGGAGCCGCGGCGAGGAATCCCAGCATGCCGCCCGCACGGCGCAGGCCGTCGAAGCCATCGGCGACGGTGGGCTGACCCCCAATGACCTGGGCAAGTCCGGAGCCGGCCAGCGTCATGATCATGAATCCGATGCCCACGCGGTTGTTTCCGCGGCCATCCTGGGGCTTGCGGAACAAGCGGAAGGCGCAGACGAAGAGCATGAAAGGCAGGATCAGGGACATCCAGCCGAAGGTCCCGTTGACCACGCTGTACACGATGTCCGGGAGCCAACCGGTGAGGCCCCACCAGGCAAAAGTAGCGATCGCGATGCCCAGCACCAGGTTGAACAGCGCTGCCCCGTCCCGGCGGTCCGCGGGGTCGAGGTCGCTGACATCGTGGCCGATCCGGCGCACGCCGGCACCCACCACGTGCCCGATGCCCTGCCAGGCACCGGACAGCATGCGAAGCGGAAGCGGAGCCTGGGGCTCGACGGCGGCTGCTTGCTTGGTGCGGGCAGTGCTTCCCCGCCCGCTTTTGCTGGCGGAGCTGGTTTTGGATGCGGCTCCGCCCCGGCCTGTGCCGCCGGATTTATTGCTGGAGCTGCCTCGTGGCGCGGAGGTAGTACGGGTCGCCATACGTGCCACGGTACCGCAAGGGGGTCTGAAATCCGCGGATTTCAGACCCCCTTGGGTATTCATGTTGCTGGCGGACTAGGCCTCCAGGACCACCGGGATGATCATGGGACGGCGGCGAAGCTTGCGGTTGACCCACGTGCCGATGATCCTGCGAACCACTTGCTGCAACTGGTGGTTCGTGTGGTCTGTGTGATTCAGCACAGCCTCTTCGAGTGCGGCGTTGATCTTCGGGATGATCTCGTCGAAGACCGAGTCGTCTTCAGCGACGCCACGGGCGTGGATCTCCGGTCCGGACACGATTTTGCCGGTGGTGCGGCTGATGACCGTGATGACGGAAATGAAGCCTTCGTCGCCGAGGACGCGGCGGTCCTTCAGGTCTGCGTCAGTGATTTCGCCAACGCTCGAACCATCCACGTAGACGAAGCCCACCTCCACTTGGCCCACAATGTTCGCCACGTGGTCCTTGAGGTCGATCACGGTGCCGTTATCGCTGAGGATGATGCCATCCGACGGCACGCCTGATTCCAGGGCAATGTTCCCGTTGGCGATCAGGTGGCGCGTTTCACCGTGCACCGGCATGGCGTTGAGCGGCTCAAGGATGTTGTAGCAATAGAGCAACTCCCCCGCCGCCGCGTGACCGGAGACGTGGACCTTGGCCGTGCCCTTGTGGATGACGTCGGCTCCGAGCTTGAGGAGACCGTTGATGATGCGGAATACGGCGTTCTCGTTGCCGGGGATGAGGCTGGACGCCAGGATGACGGTATCGCCCTTGCCGACAATCACCCGGTGGTCGCCGTTGGCCATGCGCGAAAGGGCTGCCATCGGTTCACCCTGGGACCCCGTGGACATGAGGACCACGCGATCGTCCGGCATGTTGTCGATGTTCTTGATGTCCACCAGGATGCCGTCAGGCACCTCCAGGTAACCAAGCTTGGCGGCGATGGCCATGTTCCGCACCATGGAGCGGCCCACGAAGGCGACCTTGCGTCCGTGCTTTGCTGCTGCATCGAGTACCTGCTGGACACGGTGCACATGGGAGGAGAAGGAAGCCACAATGATGCGCTTCTTTGCCTGCCCGAAGAGTCGGTCCAGTGTAGGTCCGATTTCCTTCTCTGCCGTGGTGAAGCCAGGCACGTCGGCGTTGGTGGAGTCGGCCATGAAGAGGTCGACTCCTTCCTCACCGAGGCGGGCAAAGTGCCGGAGGTCCGTGATGCGGCCATCCAACGGCAACTGGTCCATCTTGAAGTCACCGGTATGGAGGACGTTGCCCCCTTCAGTACGGATAAAGACGGCCAAGGCATCCGGAATGGAGTGGTTGACGGCAACGAATTCACACTCGAAGGGACCGAACTGCTCCACCTGGCCCTCCGTGACGGTGAGCGTGTAAGGCTTGATCCGGTGCTCCTGCAGCTTCGCTTCCACCAGCGCAAGGGTGAGCTGGGAACCGATCAGCGGAATGTCGGCCTTGAGGCGCAGCAGGTAGGGAACCGCGCCAATGTGGTCCTCGTGGCCGTGGGTGAGGACAACCCCGACCACGTCCTCCAGCCGGTTCTCGATGTAGGAGAAATCGGGCAGGATCAGATCAACGCCGGGCTGCGTCTCCTCGGGGAAAAGTACCCCACAGTCGACTATGAGCAGCTTGCCGTCGATCTCGAAGACCGCCATGTTGCGGCCGATCTCTCCCAGTCCACCGAGCGGAACGATCCGCAGCGTGCCTTTCGGCAGTTTCGGCGGCGTAACCAGTCCGGGAAGGGCGGTTTGGGTCATATTGTGCTACTTTCCGGCGGAACCATCCTGGACGGTGAAGTCCATTCCGGCTTCCGCCAAATCCCCGCGGATGATTTCGATCTCGGCCGCGTCCGGCTCCACGAGGGGCAAACGGACAACCGAGTTGGGCAGGACTCCCTGCCACTTGAGAATCTGCTTGGCGGCTACTGCGCCTTGGACCCGGGTCATGGTTCCACGAACCACCGGCTCCAGTTCAAAGTTGATGGACCGCGCCGTAGCGAGGTCGTTGTTGTTGACGGCGTCGATCAGCTCGCGGAAGCGGCGCGTAGCCACGTGGGTGGTGACGCCGACCAGTCCGACGGCGCCGAGAGCCATCCACTGGAGGGTCAGGCCGTCATCGCCGGAGTAGAAAAGAAGGTCGGTCTCAGCCATGACGCGGGTAGCGGCAGCGAAATCAGCCTTCGCATCCTTGACGGCCACAATGTTCTGGTGCTTGGCCAGTTCGATCATGGTCTCCGGCGCAATGGCGATGGAGGACCGTCCGGGAATGTCATAGAGCATCACCGGCAAGTCGGTAGCCGAGGCAATGGTCTCGAAGTGGGCGCGCACACCAGCCTGGCTTGGCTTGTTGTAGTAAGGGGTCACGATCAGGAGACCATCGACGCCCAACTCGGCAGCGCGCTGCGAAAGGTGCACTGAGTGGGCAGTGTCGTTGGTGCCCGTGCCGGCGATAATGGCAGCCTTGCCACCGACGGCTTCCTTGACAGCCCGGAACATGCCCAGGTTTTCGTCGTCCGTGAGGGTGGACGTCTCTCCGGTGGTGCCTGTAACCACCAGTCCATCGCAGCCATCCTGGACAAGCTTTTCTGCCAGTGCCGCGGCTTGGTCGTAGTCCACCTTGCCGTCGTCGGTGAACGGGGTGACCATGGCGGTCAGCAGGGTACCAAGGGCGGGAATGGGCGCGCGAACGTCAGACATAGGAAAAACGTTACCCTGTCACGGCCTCGTTACAAGAATGGGTATCGCGTGACGGTCCTCATGCGCGTTGCCGCGAAGGCTATGCGACCCCGGGTGTGCGGGCACGCTGACCCGAGCAGTACTGCCCTACGGCGCGCTCTTTGAGTTGTTCTGCCCAGGCGACCAAACGCTGCGAGGCCCGCACGTACTCGAACAGTTCCAGGGGCGTCAGCGATTCCACATCCGTTTCAAACAAGCGGCGGGCCAGTTCAGCACCCGGAGCCTGCTCCGCGAGCACCGTACCCTCGCGGCGCCATTGCGTGTCTTCGGGAGGTTCGCCGGCCACGAGCTGCCGGAAAAGGAAGTCGACAACTCCCGGACTCATCGCTTTCATGGGGCCGCCCATGCCGTCCGGCCGCTCTGGAACTTCATTCATGCCGCCATATTATTCGAACATATATTCGAACACAAGGGCGCGGGCCGGGAACGTCCCGGCAGCCGTCACTCACCGGTCGCGGGACCCGGCTGTGAGACGATCGCTGCATGACTTCGCAAGAGACGGCGCCTCCGCGAAAAACACGGGGTCAACGCGCGGCTCCCACCCGGTTGACCGGCATCGACGCAGCCAGGGGGGCTGCCCTCCTTGGCATGATGGCCACGCACCTGATGCCGACATTCGGCCCGGCACCCCAATGGGAGCCAACAATGGTGGGCTTGGTGTTCTCGGGGCGGTCCGCTGCGCTGTTCGCGGTACTGGCCGGAATCGGCCTTGCACTGTCCACCGGCAAGCAGGATCCCCGCAGCGGAAAGGAGCTTTGGTCCGCGAGGGCCGGCGTGGCAATGCGCGCGGTGGTGATCGCCGTCGTCGGACTTGCGTTGGGAGGGCTGGACGTCAACGTCGCGGTGATCCTGGTCCACTACGCGATGCTGTTCCTGTGCATCCTGCCGTTCCTCGGCTTGCGGCTCAAAGCCCTTTGCTTCTGGGCGGCTGGGTGGATCCTTGTTTCACCCGTTCTCGCGTTCCTGGTCCGCCCCGTGCTGCTTGACGGGAACCCGCCGCTGCAGCTGGGGCACAACCCCGGCTGGGAAGATCTGGAAACCCCCGGCCGTCTGCTCGCCGATCTGTTCTTCACTGGGTACTACCCGGTGTTCCAGTGGATCTCCTACCTTCTTGTCGGCCTGGTCATCGGGCGGCTGGCACTGACGACGGCGGCCGTCCAGCTGATGCTGCTGACATCCGGACTCGTCGTGGCCGGCATGGCGAAGATATGCGGCGTGCTGGCCATGGAGGTATGGGGCGGCCGGGCAGCCCTGTCGGCGCTTCCCGGCACCAGGGGCTATCCCCTGGAGAGCATGCTCCAGGTCAATCTCACCGGGCTCCAGCAAGTGGACTCGTGGTGGTGGTTGGCTACGGCCTCACCGCATGCGGGCACCACGCTGGACTTGTTGCACACCAGTGGCGTTGCCGCCGGCGTCGTTGGGATTTTCCTGATGCTTGGCAGGCTCGCCGAACGCATCAAGGTCAATTTCCTGCTGGTGCTCAGCGGACCAGGCGCCATGACCTTGAGCCTGTATTCAGCACACGTATGGCTCGTCTCGGGCTTCACCAACCAACCGCTTCCCGCCGGGTGGACCGCCGAAGGCATGTACTGGACGCAGGCGCTCGGAGCCATCGGCATCGGCGTGTGTTTCGCCTTGCTCCGGCGGCGTGGACCGCTTGAATGGGCTGCCCACATGGCATCGAGGCTGGGCAGCTACCGTCCGGCCGCGGTGGGCTGAGAGCGGAACAGCTTCACGGCGTCGCGCATGGATGCGCGCGCACGTTTGCGGTCACCGGAAGCGTCGTAGGCACAGCTCAGCCTGAACCAGGAACGCCAATCCTCCGGCGCAGCCTCGGCCTCGGCACGGTATTTTTCAAATTCGGCGTCGGCGGCGGCGCGAACGATCCGTCCGCCCGGGGTCCGGGGCAGGGTGTCCTCCGGCAGTCCACCCTCGGCTTCGAGCACCTTGGCCATCTGCTCTGTCCGGGCGCCAAAAAGCAGCTCGCGGATCATGGCCCAGGCGCCAATGACCGGAAGCACCAGGTAAGCCGCTCCGATGCCCTTGGCCACCAGGTTGGGATCACCGAGAAGCAGGAAGGACCGCTGGACCGAGACCACCAGGTACAACACCAAAAGCAAGGTGATGGCACCTACCCAGATTTTGGTGCGGTTCTTCTTCAGGGCTGCCAGGAAATTTCCCACGTCCTAGAGCCCCAGGTCCAAGTAGCCGTCCAAGCCGACCGTCAGGCCGGGATTTGCTGCCACTTTCCGCAGCCCCAGCAAGACTCCGGGCATGAAGGACGCCCGGTCGAAGGAGTCATGGCGCAGCGTCAACTGTTCGCCGGGTCCGCCGAAGAGTACTTCCTGGTGGGCCACCAGGCCGCGGAGCCGGACGCTGTGCACACGGATTCCGTCCACGTCGCAGCCCCGGGCACCGTCCAGCGAGGTTTCAGTGGCGTCCGGGCTTGCCGGCACTCCTGCCTCCTGCCGGGCTTCGGCGATGAGCTGGGCTGTGCGTACCGCCGTACCCGAGGGGGCATCCACCTTGTCGGGGTGGTGCAGTTCGATGACTTCCACGGATTCAAAGTACTGGGAAGCCTTGGCCGCGAAAGCGGACGCCAGCACTGAGCCCAGGGCAAAATTCGGGGCAATCAGGACACCTGTGTCCGGCTTCTGCTCCAGCAGCGCCCGCAGGGATTCCAGTCTGTCCGCATTCCAACCGGTGGTACCCACAACAGCGTGGATTCCGTGCTCAACTGCGAACCGGACGTTGGTTTCGGTGATATCCGGAACGGTGAGGTCAACAACGTACTGTGCACCGGCGTCGAGCAGTTTCTCCAGCGAATCACCACGGCCGAGCGCTGCCACGAGCGTCATGTCCCCTGCTGCTTCAATGGCCTTGACGGCTTCGATTCCCATGCGCCCATTGGCGCCTAGCACAGCAACAGCAAGTTGTTCGGTCATACCTTTAACCCTACCGCCGGGCAGGACCCGGGAAGGAACCGTGACAGCTTCCTACTCCCCCGCACCCACCCATTCAACGGTGCCGTCGGAGAAGAACTGTTCCTTCCAGATGGGGACCTGCTCCTTGACCCGGTCCACGAGTTCCGAGCAAACAGCGAACGCCTGTCCACGGTGGGCAGCTGCAACCGCACACACCAGCGCGGGATCACCAATCTCCAGCGTGCCTATCCTGTGGGCAGCCCAGATACGGACCGGCTGGTCAGCCTCGCCCGAGTGCTCTGCGACGAGCCGGGCCACGACCTCGGACATGACCTGATGCGCTGTGGGATGGGCGCTGTAGCTCAACCGGTCCACTGCCTTGCCGCCGTCGTGGTTGCGCACAACGCCGCTGAAGCTGACGACCGCGCCGGCAGTGTCCGATTCCACTGCACTGATGGCCTGGTCCACCGAGATCGGCTCGGAACTGAGGACAGCGCTGACAACTTCGAAGTCTGTTTCAGTGCCCATGGCTTCCTTCCAATTGCTCGCAGAGATGCCCGATCACAGGGTCAAGGACGGCCAGTCCGTCCATGACTCCCTTGGGAGATCCCGGCAGGTTGATGATGAATGTCTTTCCCGCAACGCCCGCGTGGCCACGGCTCAGCATCGCCATGGGGGTCTTGGCGGCGCCTGCGCGGCGGAGGCCCTCCATGATGCCGGGTATCTCCCGGTCCAGCAGCGGAAGCGTCATTTCCGGTGTGTGGTCGTCCGGGCTGAGGCCCGTTCCCCCGCTGGTGATGATGACGGCCGGTTCCTGGGTCAGCAATGCCCTCAGGGCGGCACCCACGGCTTCACCGTCCGGGACCACCATGGTGGGGAAGGTGTCGAAGCCGTGCTCTTTGAGCCAGTCGAGAATGATAGGACCTGTCTCATCGGAGTAGATCCCGGCGGCAGCCCGGGTGGAGGCAATCACGACGCCGGCCTTCCGGGGGCCGTGTGCGTTCGGCTCGCATGCGCTCATGCCCTTGCCTCCGGCCTGGAGTCCCCGGAGACGTCCCAGCTTCCGCTCTTGCCACCGCTCTTGGACAGCACCCGGATGTCGTCCAGGACGGCATGTTTGTCCACGGCCTTGATCATGTCGTAGACACTCAGGGCGGCAACGGAGGCCGCCGTCAACGCTTCCATTTCGACGCCGGTCACGCCCCGGGTCTTGACCGTGGCAAGGATCCCCACGGAATCCGTACCCAGCTCAAAGTCCACCGTGACCTTGGAAATGGGCAAAGGATGGCACAGCGGGATCAGTTCAGGTGTTTTCTTTGCAGCCATGATGCCGGCAACGCGTGCTACTGCGAGCGCATCGCCCTTGGGCAGTTCGCCGGCGCCCAGCAGGGCCAGGACTTCGGAGGTGGAGCGGACCGTGGCCGTGGCGGTGGCTTCGCGGGTGGTGACGGCTTTTTCGGAGACATCCACCATCTGAGCAGTGCCGTCCTGCCTCAGGTGGGTCAGGCCTGTGGGGCCTGCCGGGGATTCGGGAGTGTGGTTCACAACATCCATACTTCCACTTCGTCTCCTTCGGCGAGTTCCGTGACGTCCTCGGGGATCTGCACCAAGGCATTGGCGCGGGCCAGGGCATGGACCAGATGGGAGCCGGCACCACCTTCCATGCGGACAACGCCATCCACGACGGTTCCACGGCGCACCTGATGCTTGCCCTGCGGGGAGGTAAGGCCTTCGGCCAGGTGTGCCCTCAGCGCGGGCCTGGGCGAGGGGGCGCCGGCAACCTGTGAAAGGGCGGGGCGGAGGAACATTTCGAAGGAGACCAGGCAACTGACGGGATTGCCCGGGAAGCCGATGAAAGGGGTTCCTTCGAAAGTGCCCAGTCCCTGTGGTCCGCCAGGTTGCATGGCGACGTGGAGGAATTCCACCGGCTGCCCGGTCATGGCCAGGCGTACGACTTCGTAAGCCCCTTTGCTCACTCCCCCGGTGGAAACGATCATGTCCACCGGTTTGTCCGGGTCCGCGAGGTGCTGCCTCAGGACTGCGAGCAGGCCCTCGGGTTGGTCGTCCGAGATACCGGTGCGGACTACGTCGAGGCCGGCTTGCCGCATGGAGGCTTCCAGGAGTGTTCCATTGGAGTCGTAGATCTTCCCGGCTGTCAGTTCGGTTCCCGGTTCCAGGACCTCATCGCCCGTCGTGACCAGGAGGACACGCCAGGGCTGCCGGATCTCCACGTCGACAAGGCCGAGCGCTGCCAGCAGCCCCAGCTGGCTTGGGCCCAGCAGCGTGCCGGCGGCAAGCGCCAAGGTTCCCTTGCCGATGTCGCTGCCGCTATCACGCACGTACGTCCCGGGCTCGACCGTTGGCAGCTCCACCTCCGCGTCGACGTCCGTGGGCGCCGGAAAGGTGCCGGGCGTCGCCTTCTCAATAGGTACGACGGCGTCCGCTCCCTCCGGCATCATGGCTCCGGTCATGATCGGAGCGGCATGGCCCGGCTTCAGGGCTTCCGGCGCGGCACCCGCCGGAACGGGCGCCGCTACGGGGAGCTTCGCACCGCCGTCGGGGATGTCTGCTGAACGGACGGCAAAGCCGTCCATTTGGGAGTTGGCGAAGGGCGGGAGGGACAAGGGTGCGTGGAGGTCGACGGCGAGCACCCTTCCGAGTGCGTCCATCAACGGAAGCCGGTGCGTGCCTTTCCTTGCGGCGGCTGTTGTCAGCAATTCCGCGATTGCCTGGCGGTGGGCTGCAACGGATCTGGGCACGGATATCCTCCTGGGGGCACATTGGCTTCCGGCTACGATCCGGACGTTCCCAGCGTAGATCCTCAGGCCACTTTCACGGTGATGGTGTGATAACCCGTGGCGCCGTCGGGGGCCACAGGGGCTTTGTCTTCGGTTTGCGGTTGGCCGCTTGCGTCAGTGGCCCGGACCTGGACTTCGTAGTCGCCAGGTTGGAGGTCAATGCCGATCTGCCATTGGTACCAGGTGTCGGTGGAGATGGCGCCGGCGAGTTGTGCCTTCTGCCAGGCGCCTCGGTTGACCCGCAGTTCGACGCGTTCAATGCCACGATGTTGGGCCCAGGCAACCCCGCCGAATTGGACCTTTCCAGGCTGGACCGTCCGTCCGCTGCGTGGGACGTCAATGCGCGATTGCGTTTTGATGGGTCCGTGGTCGCTCCACCCCCGGGGTGTCCAGTACGCGGTATCGTCCGCGAAACGGGTGACTTTGAGTTCGGTCAACCATTTTGTGGCTGAGACGAACCCGTAAAGTCCAGGCACAATCATCCGGACCGGGAACCCGTGTTCCAAAGGCAACGGCTCCCCGTTCATTCCCACGGCCAGCAAGGCGTCACGGTCGTCGGTGAGCGCCTCCAGAGGCGTGCTGGCGGTCCAGCCGTCGTTGCTGGTGGACAGCACCATGTCCGCACCGGCTTTCGGGCCGGCCATGGCCAGCAGTTCGCGCACCGGCCACCCCAGCCACAGCGCGTTGCCGATGAGGTCGCCACCAACGTTGTTGGAAACGCAGGCGATGGTGATGTGGCGTTCAGTCATGGGTTTGGCCAAGAGGTCGGCAAAGTCCAGTTCGATGTCGCGTTCGACCATTCCGGTGACTTTCAGCTTCCACGACCGAGGATCGATGGCCGGGACAGTCAGGGCCGTGTCGATCCTGTAGAAGTCCGCGTTCGGCGTCACCAGCGGGCTGATGCCCGGCACGCTCAAGGACGCGCCGGCGGGAACGGTTTGCGGCGGCGTTGTGGGTGCCGGCAGTGCCAGCGAGCTTCTGAACCCGGCAGCCACAGCGGTCGCCCGGGTGAGGATGGCGGTGACGGTCCCTCCGACCGTCGCTGCCAGGGCAGTTCCGGACAGGGCGTTGAGGAAGCTCCTCCTGGCGAGAGGCGCCCGCCCGGCAGCGTCCCCGCCCGCGGTGCTCCCGCGCGGAATCCAGGCATCCAGCCTCCGAACGAGCATCCGCAGGAGCAGCATGGTGACAACTGCGGCCACGATCGGTGCCAGCGCTGCCTGCGGGCCGGCTTGGGCACGGGTGACGACGGCGGTAAGTCCCGCCACGCCCGCCAGGCCGGCAAGTGCCAGGCCCAGTCCGGGCCGCCGGCGTTCCAGGATGCCGGCGAGCGCGGCCAGGAATCCTGCGACCACCACGATGGAGGCCACCAGGACGACTTTGTCGGCCGTTCCGAAAAGTTGCACGGCCAGATCCTTCACCGCGGGCGGGACGGCGTCTATCACTGCGCCGCCGAGGGCCGTCACCGGAGAAACCAGCGGGCTGAGGAATCCTGCCGTCAGCTCTCCCGCGGCAATCCCGGCGGCTCCGGCAGCGAGTCCGGCGGCAGGTGCCCACAACCGGGCTCCGCCGGCGGGACGTCCGGTTTTCGTTTGCTTGACTGCCGGCGCGCTCATGATGTGCCTCCAGGGCCCTCGTTTGTTTCAGTGGTTTCCAGCGGCCCGGGCTTTGGCGAAGCCGGAGCGGGCGATGGCTCCGGAAGCGAACCGGCCGGAAGTTTCAGGGCGAAGCGGCAGCCGCCGTCGACGTTGCGGACCGTCACTGATCCCCCGTGCGCCTTGACGATGCCCGCCACCATGCTGAGCCCGATGCCGGCACCGCTGTAACTTCCCTGCAGGGACCCCTGGGTGCCCCGGGCGGGGTCTTTCTGCCAACCCGTTTCGAACAGGTGCGGAAGGTCCTCCTCCGGAATGCCGCCGCAGTGGTCCTGGACGGCAATGACAGCGTTTCCGTTGTCCCGCCCGACACTGACGTGGACGTCGGTCTCCGGCCGGCTGTAAATGATCGCATTGAGGAGGATGTTCCTCACGGCCCTGGCCAGGCTGGGTCCGTCCGCCACGGCCATGCACTCACGGTCACCACCGCCGTCGAGCCTGATGCCCCGTTTCGCTGCCAACGGAGCCAGGTCCGAGAGGGCATCGCTGACGAGGTCGTACAGGTCCAGCGCTTCAGCGCGCAGATGCAACGTCCCGGCCTGGATCTTGGAAAGCTCCAGGAGGTCGTTGACCATGGCAGTCATCTGCTCGGTCTGCCCGATGATCTTCCGGTAATAGCCCTGCACATCCGAGGCCATGCCGTCTTCGAGGGCCTCGGTCATGGCACGCATGCTGGCAAGGGGCGTTCGAAGATCATGGGAAATCCAGGACACCAGTTCGCGCCGTGCCGTCTCGATGGCGGCTTCCCGTTCCCGGGATTCGGCGAGGCTCCTGCTGCTGGCTTCCAGTTCCTGTTCAAGCGCAGCTAGCTCCGATGTCATGGCAGGGGCCGCCCTCCTGCCCCCAGGCCCGGAGGTCTCCAGCGTTTCGCCACGGCCTATCCTGCGGGCGGCCTCCACCAGCCGGGCAGCGTTCCTGGACACCCCCGCGCCGAGCACCAAAGACAGCGCTATAGCCACGGCCGATGCCATCGCCAGGATGTACCACATCACTTCGAGGTCCCTGGCAGAGATGAACATCGCGTTGAAGGCGCTGACCATCCCGGCCACCAGCACAGCCACGGTGGCTACCACCACCAAGCAGATCCGGACCAGTACCGAGGCCCGCCGAAGCAACCTCAACAGGAGCAGCGTTGCAGCACCGATCAGGACTGCCCAGAAGAGTACCCACGCAAGGATGGTCCAGAGCTCGCTACCCTCCATGGACGGCTTCCGCCTTTCCCTCCGTGGGAACGTCAAAGCGGTAGCCGATGCCCCACACGGTCTTGAGGAGTTCCGGCTTGGTGGGATTTGTTTCGATCTTCTCGCGCAGCCGCCGGACGTGGACCGTCACCGTGGAAAGGTCTCCGAAGTCCCATCCCCACACGGCTTTGATGAGTTCTTCACGGCTGAACACCTGGTTGGGCCTGCGCATCAGGAAGGCCAGGAGGTCGAATTCACGGGCCGTCAAAGCCAGCGGTGAACCAAGCATGGTGACAGTCCGGGACGCGGGGTCAAGCTCCAGGCCTGCCGATTGGACCGCTGGTTCCGGCGTATGGTCCTTGATGCTGCGCCGCAGTACCGACTTGACGCGCAGTACCAGTTCCCGGGGAGAAAACGGCTTGGTGACGTAATCGTCAGCTCCCATCTCCAATCCCAGGATCCGGTCGTCTTCGGTTCCCAAGGCCGTGACCATGATGACCGGCACGCTCATGGTTTGGCGTAACCGCCGGCATACTTCAACCCCGTCCAGTCCCGGCAGCATACGGTCCAGGATGACCAGATCCGGTGTGCGGGCCGTGGCCACTTCCAAGGCCGTGAAGCCATCGCCCGCAGTGTCCACTTGGAAGCCCGCCCTCACCAGGTAGTCGCGGACGACAGCGGCAATGGTCTCTTCGTCTTCGACCAGGAGGATGCGCCGGTTTCCGGGCTCCGCTGACGATGCCGTATTTGTGGTCACGCTCTCAGCATAAGTTTGCCAGGGGTGCCCGGCACCCGATTCCGCCCCTCCCGGGCGAACCGTACGGATTCCGTAAGAACTGAAGACTGTAACGGGTATCACTGATCAGGGTGCGGTGGCGTAGCCTGAATTTATGAGTGTTCAGTTGGGCATGCCGATGCCCCCTTCCAGCAGTGCCGCAGGCAGCACGGAAAGCGGTGGGCAAACACCGCCGCCCCGCCCTGCCGGAACGCCTGCCGGTTTGTGGGATCAGTATGGTCGTCGGGCCACTGACATGCGTCTTTCCCTGACCGACAAATGCAATCTGCGGTGCACGTACTGCATGCCTGCCGAGGGCCTCGACTGGCTTTCCAAGCAAGCTGTCATGACCCGGGATGAGATCGTCCGGATAGTACGCATCGGCGTCACCGCCCTGGGCGTGCGGGAACTTCGCCTCACCGGCGGCGAACCCCTGGTCCGCGCCGACCTCACAGACATTATTTCCGGCATCCGCAGCGAACATCCGGATCTTCCCATCTCCATGACCACCAACGGTGTGGGGTTGGACAAGAAAGCTGCTGCCCTGAAGGCTGCCGGCCTGAACCGGATCAACGTCTCCCTCGATTCCCTGCATGAGGAGACCTTCACCAAACTCACCCGTCGTCCGTTCCTGGACAGGGTCCTGGCCGGTGTGGATGCTGCCTGGGCGGCCGGCCTGGGTCCGGTCAAGCTCAACGCCGTGCTCATGCGTGGCATCAACGACGCCGAGTCCCCGGACCTCCTTGCCTGGGCATTGGGCCGCGGCTACGAACTCCGCTTCATCGAGCAGATGCCACTCGACGCCGACCACGGCTGGACCCGACGCAACATGATCACGGCCGCGGAGATCCGGGAGCTCCTGTCCCGGGACTTCGTGTTGTCCAACGACCCCCGTGAACGGGACGGCGCTCCAGCAGAGCGGTTTGAAGTACGACGCCGGGACACGGCTTCGGGGGATGCCTCCGGTCCCGTTCTGGGCACCGTTGGCATCATCGCCTCCGTCACCGAGCCGTTCTGCTCGGACTGCCGCCGCACGCGCATCACCGCAGAGGGCAAGATCATGAGCTGTCTGTTCTCCCGTGAAGAGTTCGACCTCCTGGGGCTGCTTCGCAGCGGGGCTACGGATACCGAGCTCGCCGGCCGTTGGCAGGACGCCATGTGGATCAAGCCCAAGGCCCATGGCATGGACCACACCGGTCTCGGCGCAGCGGACTTCGTCCAGCCGGACCGCAGCATGAGCGCAATCGGAGGCTGAAAACTTGTTGGTCCGTTACTTCGCTGCCGCGCGTGCGGCAGCAGGCGTCGAAGAAGAACTCCACGCCCTCCCGGAAGGCACGAGTCTGGAGGGGCTCCTGGAGGCCGCCCTCGCCGTCGAACGTCCGGCACCTCCGGAAGGTACGCCGACGCTGGCGAGGATAGTGGCACGCAGCAGTTTCCTCCGCAACGAAGTGGCCGTCCGTGACCACTCCGTGCCGCTGGGCACGGAAGACGTCATTGACGTGCTTCCGCCTTTCGCCGGAGGCTAAGCTCCCGGTCCAGGGCTCTTCCGGAACACGCTCTTCAACAGTGGGCTGAAACCGCTGTGTCCTTCCAGCCGCAAGTCAGCGGTGTGCACCAGGACGCCGTCTTCAACGCGGAAGGTGTGCCTGGCCACGCCGTCGGCCGTGCGCCTGTCCAGGGTCAGGACTCCCCCGCTCCAGGTTCCCCTCACGGGAGCGGCCGGGCCCTTGCCCATGCTGTCCACGTAGTACCACAGGGTGTCTCCGTGGTCGCGGTCGACCGTGAACATGCCATGCCCTTCGAAATGGGTGCCGTCGGGCTCACGGTGCCTGTAGCTCTGGACCACTGCGTGGCCGCCGGCGGCCTTGGTGAACACCACTTCGGCCTCAGCCGTCCGTGCAGTCCCCCAGGGTGAAGAGGCAATCTCCGTAATGCCCCGCCAATGACCGATGAAATCCCGCAGAATATCCGCGGCATGAGCGGTTGCGGGCAGGTCCATCTCGTCTCCAAAGTCCACGGGGGCAGCATCACCTTGTGTGATCATGCTGCCCTGCCGATGCCGGCTGCGTCCAGAGACTTCGGACCCGGATAGGGTCCGCGTCAGAGACCGAAGGTTTCCGATTCCTCGAAGGGGCCAACCACGGTGATGGTGCGGGGAGCCCCGGCCAGTTCGCGGGCAAGGTCGCGGACCTCTTCCACGGTGACTGCCTGGATGCGGGCCAATGTCTCGTCGATGTCCTGGAATTCGCCGGACACCAGCTCTGCCCGGCCCAACCGGGACATCCTGGAGCCTGTATCCTCAAGCGCCAGAACAATCCCGCCGCTGAGCTGGCCCACAGCCTTCCGAAGTTCGTCCTCCGTGATGCCATCCTCAGCCAGCTTGTCCAGCTCCACACCCAGCAGTTCCACCACCTGGCGGACCTTGGAGGGTGTGCAACCGGCATACATCCCGAAGTACCCGGCGTCGGCGTAGGCGGCAGTGAACGAGTACGTCGAGTAGACCAAGCCGCGCTTTTCGCGGATCTCCTGGAACAATCGTGAGGACATGCCTCCACCGAGGACGGCGTTGAGAACACTCATGACAAAGCGCCGGTCATCGGTGGCAACGATCGTGGGGCAGCCCATGATGATGTTTGCCTGTTCCACGGGGCGCTTGACCACGTGCAGCCCTGACGTCCCTGTGATGACTGCCCTGCCGGTCCCCCGCCGGTTCACCGGAGCAGAGTCGGAATCAAGCTTCCACCCGGCGGCGGTGAGGGCGTCGAGGACCAGCCCGCAGACGACGTCGTGGTCCAGTCCCCCTGCAGCGGTGATGACCAGTTCTTCGGGCCGGTAGTAGCGCTGGTAGTGCTCCCACACGGAATCGCGGGCCACGGCTTTGATGGCTTCGGGCGTTCCGCCGATGGGGCGCGCCAACGGGTGGTCACCCAGGACAGCGGCCACAAACTTCTCATGCGCCACATCCGTCGGGTCATCGCTGTCCATGGCGATTTCCTCGAGGATAACGTCGCGTTCCTGCTCCAGCTCCGCAGGGTCCAGGACCGCTCCGGTGATCATGTCCGCGATGACATCAATAGCCATGGGCAGATCGGTGTCCAGTACCCGGGCAAAGTAGCAGGTGCTTTCCTTTGCCGTTGCAGCATTGGACTCGCCGCCTACTTCATCAAACGCTGAGGCAATTTCCAATGCAGTGCGGCGTTTGGTGCCCTTGAAAAGGAGGTGCTCAAGGAAGTGTGTTGATCCGTGCTGGCCTTCTGCCTCATCACGGGAACCGACTGCCACCCAGAATCCAATAGTGGCCGATCGCTGGCCCGGCATCGCCTCGGTCAGGACGCGGACGCCCCCGGGAAGAACAGAACGCCGGACAACGGAACCGCCCTCGGCACCATGGATCAATTCGCCGCCAGGAAGTGTTTGCTCCAACGGCAAGGGTACGACAGTCATTAAAGCCTTTCAGGTTAAGGCCGGAAGGGCCGGTGGCGCTTTTTCAAGCCCACCGGCCCCGCCGGGTGTACTGCTTACAGACTACTCTGCGGAAGCTTCTGCGGCCTCGGCCGGAGCTTCCTCTGCGCTTGCGCCTTCTTCATCGGCAACAACCGGCGAGAGGGAGAGCTTTCCGCGGTCGTCGATCTTGGTGATCTCGACCTGGACCTTCTGGCCCACGGAAACGACGTCATCCACGTTGTCCACGCGCTTGCCGTTGGCCAGCTTGCGGAGCTCGGAGATGTGCAGCAGGCCGTCCTTGCCCGGGGTAAGGGAAACGAAGGCGCCGAAGGTGGTGGTCTTGACGACCGTACCCAGGTAGCGCTCACCGATTTCCGGTACCTGCGGGTTGGCGATGGCGTTGATGGCCGAACGTGCTGCATCTGCAGACGGACCGTTCGTAGCGCCGATGTAGACCGTGCCGTCATCTTCGATGGAGATGTCCGCGCCCGTGTCTTCCTGGATCTGGTTGATCATCTTGCCCTTGGGGCCGATGACCTCGCCGATCTTGTCCACGGGGATCTTCACGGCAATGACGCGCGGTGCGAACTCGGAGAGCTCGTCCGGGGTGTCGATCGCGGCGTTGATGACCTCGAGGATGTGGAGGCGGGCTTCGCGGGCCTGCTTCAGTGCTGCTGCGAGCACGGAGGCGGGGATGCCGTCCAGCTTGGTGTCCAGCTGGATGGCCGTGACGAACTCGGACGTACCGGCGACCTTGAAGTCCATGTCGCCGAAGGCGTCTTCGGCTCCAAGGATGTCGGTCAGGGCTGCGTAGCGGGTCTGGCCGTCGACCTGGTCGGAAACCAGGCCCATGGCGATACCGGCGACGGCTGCCTTCAGCGGAACACCGGCGTTGAGCATGGAAAGCGTCGAAGCGCAGACCGAACCCATGGAGGTTGAACCGTTGGACCCGAGAGCTTCGGATACCTGGCGGATGGCGTACGGGAATTCTTCACGGCTGGGCAGAACCGGAACCAAGGCGCGCTCGGCGAGGGCACCGTGGCCGATTTCGCGGCGCTTGGGGGAACCAACGCGGCCGGTCTCGCCGGTGGAGTACGGCGGGAAGTTGTAGTTGTGCATGTAGCGCTTGCGCGTTACCGGCGACAACGAGTCGATCTGCTGTTCCATCTTGAGCATGTTCAGCGTGGTGACACCCATGATCTGGGTCTCGCCGCGTTCGAAGATGGCAGAGCCGTGAACGCGGGGCAGAACCTCGACCTCGGCGGTCAGCTGGCGGATGTCCGTCAGGCCACGGCCATCGATACGGACCTGGTCCTTGAGGATGCGCTGGCGCACGACGTGCTTGGTGACCGAGCGGAATGCTGCGGACAGTTCCTTCTCACGGCCTTCGAAGTCACCGGCAAGGGCGCCAAGGACTTCGTCCTTGAGCTCGTCGGAAGCGTTGTCGCGCTCCTGCTTGTCTGCGATCTGGAAGACGGCAGCCAGCTTGTCAGCGGCAGCGGCTTCAACAGCGGCGTAAACGTCGTCCTGGTAATCAAGGAAGACCGGGAACTCGACCGTGGGCTTGGCGGCGCGGGCTGCCAGGTCGGCCTGTGCTTCGCAGAGTGCCTTGATGAACGGCTTGGCAGCCTCGAGGCCCTCGGAAACGACCTCTTCGGTGGGAGCGGTTGCGCCCTGTTCCTTGATGAGGTTCCAGGAGTTGTCCGTGGCTTCGGCTTCAACCATCATGATGGCGACGTCGTCACCGGCAATGCGGCCGGCGACAACCATGTTGAAGACAGCGTTTTCGAGCTGGGAGTGCTTCGGGAAAGCAACCCACTGCGAACCCTGCTCGTCGGCGATGAGGGCAACGCGGACGCCGCCGATCGGGCCGGAGAACGGGAGGCCGGAAAGCTGGGTGGACATCGAGGACGCGTTGATGGCGACGACGTCGTACAGCTCATCGGGGTTGATCGCCAGGACGGTGACGACGATCTGGACCTCGTTGCGCAGGCCCTTGACGAACGCCGGGCGAAGCGGGCGGTCCATCAGGCGGCAAGCAAGGATGGCTTCCGTGGAGGGGCGGCCTTCGCGGCGGAAGAACGAACCCGGGATGCGGCCGGCAGCGTACATACGCTCTTCGACATCCACGGTCAGCGGGAAGAAGTCGAAACCTTCACGCGGCTGCTTGCCTGCGGTGGTTGCGGAGAGAAGTGCGGTGTCTTCGTCGATGTAGACCATCGAGGCGCCGGCTGCTTGCTTGGCAAGGCGGCCTGTTTCAAAGCGAATGACGCGCTTGCCAAAACGGCCGTTGTCGATGATGGCTTCGGAGAACTGGATTTCGGGACCCTCCATAGAGAGTCACCTCCGTTTCTGTTAGCGGAAGTCCACCGCATCAACCCAGGCCTCTTCTTTTTTCCTGGCCTGTACGACACCCGGTCATCGATCGAGATCCACGGGCGCCATCATCACAGATGGCCCTCCCGGGAATCACTACCGAGGACCGCGAATGCGCGATGCGGTTGATTCCTGTTTTTAGTTGTTGGTGAAGAAGGCGGCCCGTCCTGCAGAGGCGCGGGCCGCCCCTAAAGGCAGACTAGCGGCGCAGGCCGAGACGCTCGATGAGCGAACGGTAGCGGGCAATGTCAGTGTTCTTCAGGTAGGAAAGCATGCGCTTACGACGACCAACCATGGCCAGCAGACCGCGCTGGGTGTGGAAGTCGTGCTTGTGCTCCTTCATGTGCTCAGTCAGATCCTTGATCCGCTGGGTCAGGACTGCAACCTGGACCTCGGGCGAACCGGTGTCGCCTTCAGAGGTTGCGTATTCCTTGATGATGGACTGCTTTACAGCGGCTTCAAGTGCCACGTGAACTCCTAGAGTTGTGCCGTGCTTCCCGATGCAGCGCCTCGCTGACGGGTTGCCTTGCATGCGTTGCCGCACACAAAAACAGGTCCAGCTGCCACGGACTGCGGCCGGATCCACTCATCAGTTTACCGGCAGGTCAGTAGTGTTGTCGAAACACCCTTAGCTGGGGGCGAGCAACTCGCGCGCCTGGGCAACGTCAAGGCACATCTGTTCCACCAGGGCTTCGGGTCCGCGGTAGGCAACCATCCCCCGCAAGCGCCGCGTGAATTCGACCGCCACGGTCTGGCCGTAAAGGTCGAAGTCCTCCACATTTTCCTCCGGGCGGTCGATGACGTGCGCTTCGACCTGACGGCTGACGCCATCAAAGGTGGGGTTGGAACCGACGGAAATGGCGGCAGGCCAACGCGTCCCCGACTGGTCGATCAGCCACCCCGCGTAGATGCCGTCGGCGGGGATGTAGCCGGTTGAATCGGGGGAAAGATTTGCTGTGGGGAATCCGAGATCGCGGCCGCGGGCAGCGCCGTGGACAACTTCCCCGCGCATCCGGTGGGGCCTGCCCAGCACGGCGGCGGCAGTGACCACATCGCCTTCGGACAAGGCCTCCCGCACCCAGGTGGAGGAACAGCGGCGGTCCGCGTCGCCGTCGTGATGCAGCGGAAAACCGCCTGCGCCGTATTCGTTGACCACCTGCACGCCGAAGCCCAGCTGTTCGCCCAATTCCTGCATGGTCACGACGTCGCCGACGTTCCCGGCACCGAACCGCAGGTCGTGGCCGACAACAACGTGCGCCGCATGGAGTCCGTCGATCAGGACATCACGAACAAATTCGATGGGTGACATCGCAGCAAGGTCCAGGGTGTACTTCATGACCAGGACGGCATCGACACCGGTATCGCCCAGCGCTTCCAGTTTGTCCTGGAGGCCCATGATCAGTTCAGGCGCTGCATCCGGCCGGTGTACCTGTGCAGGATGGGGATCGAAGGTCACGGCGACGGAGGGAATGCTGTACCGCTTTGCGGTGTCCGTCAGTTGCGAGAGGACATGCTGGTGGCCCCGATGTACCCCGTCAAAATTTCCGATGGTGACAACGGTAGGTCCGAAGTCCTTGGGGACCTCGGTGGGATCGTTCCAGATGTGGACCATCAACCTCGCCTTTTACTGCAGATGTTCGTTCCGCCCGACAACCTCCCGGCGCCGGAACATTCTAAGGTTACCCGCATGGGCCGGCGGCTCAGGACGGACGGCGCTTGTTGAGCCACAGGAGCCCAAGGATCGGCAGCAGCAGGGGCACGAAGCCATATCCCCGGCCAAACAGTGACCATACGGTGTCATGCGGGAAAGCCACAGGATCGAAGAGGCTGATCGCACCAACCACCAGCACGCCAACGAGTTCCGTGAGCACGGCCGCCAGTGACACCTTGAACCAGGTGCGGCCTGGCTTGGCCAGTGAAACCGTCGCCACGATATAGACGACGGCGGCGAACGCCGAAAGGATGTGCGCCAACGGAGCTTCCGCGAACTTGGTGGCGATCTGGTAGCCGGCGCGGGCTGTGGCAGACAGGGCGAACACCGCGTACACCGCGATCAGCAGTCGCCCCGGACCTGTGTTCCGGGTGTCTTTTTGCTTCGGCTGCTGGCCGGTGGAGTTGGTCTCGGTTCCAGTCACTTTGTGTTCTTCCTTCAAGGTCAGTACCAGATCTGGTTCATGCGGGCACCCATGACAAGTACCGTCACACCTACGGCTGCGAGGACGAAATTGCTCCAGCGGGTTCGTTCAAGGATTGCCCAGTAAACGGCGCCCAGCGGGATGATCAGCGCGGTGATGAGGTAACCCCAGAACTCCCAGGGCTCCCCGGCAATCTGTTCACCCATGGCGACGCGGACGATCGAGCCCACCAGGTACACCAGCAGTACCACTTCGACGGCCAGCACGGAGTAGATCGTGGGATCGTTCGGGGCTTTCTTCATAAAGCCGGCCACCAGGCACATGATGGTGGAGACCAGGCCGACGATCAGGAGTGCGTAAAAGTATCCGTCCATGCCTACTGCGCCTGCCCCGCTCCCGCGCCCGCTCCCGAACCTGTTCCCGCGCCTGTTCCCGGGGCAAAGACCAGGACCGGTTTGGCGAAAGTTCCGGTATCGGCCAGCAAAGCGACCAACTCTCCCGACGGCGCGAACGCTGCGGCGGGCTTCTCGGCCGTGGCAGCATCCGGGGTGCCTGCACCCGGGCCGGCAGCAATGCGGCGGCCGAATGAGATCTCCGTGGTTTCGTCGTCGCTCAGTTCCCGGTTGGGCATGAGGGCACGCGCGGCCAGTGACATGTCGAGGACCTCGAGTTCTTCCGCCAGCTCCTCCAGCGTCCTGGCCTGCTCGATCGAGTACGGTCCCACCTGGGTACGACGCAGGGCCGTGAGGTGTCCGCCGACTCCCAGGGCGTTGCCGAGGTCGCGGGCCAAGGCCCTGATGTACGTACCGGAAGAACATTCCACGGTGACGTCGACGTCGACTACCCTGCCGCCGTCGACCCTGGTGACCGCGTGGATGTCGAAGCGGTGGATGGTAACAGGGCGGGCAGCGAGTTTGACCTCTTCCCCCGAGCGGACCCGGGCGTAAGAGCGCTCACCGTTCACTTTGATGGCGCTGACGCTGCTGGGCACCTGCTGGATGGGGCCCGTCAGGGCCGCTACTCCGGCTGCAATGGCGTCGTCGGTGACGGCAGCAGCGCTGCGGGCCTCGGTGACGTCACCCTCGGCGTCATCGGTAATGGTGGTTTCACCGAGCCTGATGGTGGCTGTGTAGGTTTTGGACGTGCCCACGATGTAGGTCAGGAGCCGGGTGGCTTTGTTGATGCCAAGCACCAGTACCCCCGTGGCCATGGGATCTAGCGTCCCGGCATGCCCCACTTTCCGGGTGCCGGCCAGCCGCCGCATCCGGCCAACCACATCATGGCTGGTCCATCCCTGCGGTTTGTCAACGATTACCAGTCCAGAAAGCACGCTTACCAGTATATGGGTGGCTAGGATGGCTCCCATGCCTGAGCTTGCCGCGCACGTCCGCGACGTCCCCGTGAACCAGATCCGTGAAATCACAGAAGCCGCCTGGGCCACCCCCGGAGCGATCGTCCTCAGCATTGGCGAGCCGGGCTTTGCCCTGCCGCGCCACGTCCTGGATGCCGGCATTGCGTGCCTGGACAGGGATGAGACCAACTACACACCCAATGCCGGCTTCCCGGCCCTCCGTGAAGCCTTCGCTGCCCGGTTCCGAGCCCAGCAAGGCGTGAACATCGGCGCGGAACGGGTTTATGTTGTGGATGGCGCCCAGCAGGGACTGCATTTCGCCATGAGCCTCCTCCTCTCCCCCGGCGACGAAATCCTCATCCCCAACCCCGGGTACCCCACCTTTGCCATGACAAGCCGCCTCCTGCATGCCGTCCCGGTTCAGTACCCCCTGTATCCGCACAACGACTTCCAGCCGCACATCGAGGACATCGAGGCGCTGGTTACCCCGCGGACCAGGGTGCTGATGCTGAACTCGCCATCCAATCCGCTTGGCGCCGTCATCAGTGAGGAAACAACCCGCGAACTGGTGGCGTTGGCAGTCAAGCACGATCTCTGGATCATCTCTGATGAATGCTACGAAGCCTTCACCTTCGACGTCCCGCATGTCAGTCCGGCCCGCTTCGACAGCGCCGTTCCCGGGGAAGCCCGGGTCTTCACGTCCCTGACGCTTTCGAAGACGTACGGCTTGACCGGGCTCCGGATCGGGGCGCTGGTCTGCCCGCCGGGTCTGGAGCAGAAAATGAACAACGTCATGGAATCGATCGTGTCGTGCGTTGCGTCGCCGTCGCAGTACGCAGCCCTGGCTGCCTTGAGGGGCCCGCAGGACTACGTTGCCACCGCCCGCGAGCACTACCGAAGCAACCGCGACGCGGCCTCGGCCGTGCTCGGGTCGAAGAACATTCCGTTCCTTGGCGCGCAAGGCGCCTTCTACTTATGGGCTGACGTTTCGCACGTCAGCGACGGGGATGTCCGAACCTGGGTGCGCAAATTCCTTGCGGACTCCGGCGTGTCGTTCGCCCCCGGGACGGCGTTTGGATCCATCGGCGAGGGATGGATACGGATTGCGCTCTGCGGCGGCCAGGAAGCACTGCTCGACGGCGTCAATCGCCTTCCAGCCCGGGCCTAGTACCGGCGCGTCCTAGTAAGAGGTGCGCCGCACGTGGTTCCGCCAGGCGTCGAAGGGTTGCTCGGACGCGAGGAGGACGGTTTGTTCGACGGGGAGAAGTTCGGGCCGTGAGCCGCTGAAATATTCATAGAACACAGCATCGTCAAAACCGGCACGCGCGGCTCCATGCCTGTCAGCGGCGAAGTAGACCCGCCCTATCCTGGCCCAGAGCGTAGCCGACAGGCAGAGCGGACAAGGCTCGCAGCTGGCGTAGAGAACCGACCCTGAAAGATCGAACTTCCCGATCGCTGCTGCGGCCCGGCGGATCGCCACTACTTCCGCATGGGCCGTGGGATCGTGGTCCCTCGTGACACGGTTGACTCCTTCATGGGCCTCCCCGTCCGGGGTGACCACGACGGCGCCGAACGGTCCGCCGCCGTCGGCAACGTTCTGTACGGCCAACTGTATGGCCCGGTTCAGGTATTCATCACGCTGGTGAGCACTGTGCGCCGACATGCTCTGATCCTAACGAGTTTGAGTACAGCTCATGCCCCTAAAACGCAGTCTTAGGGGCATGAGCTGTACAAAAACTTGGGGTACTAGCGGTTGGCGTCTTCGTCGAGCTCGTTGTCGCCGGAGAGGTCGGTGTTCTCTTCGTCGAAGTCGTCCTCGTCGATATCCTCCGGGGCGTCGCCCTTGTACGGGTCTGCTTCGCCGGCGTGCTTGGCGCTGGCAGCCAGTGCGGCTACCTCGGCGTCGCGACGCTTGGCTTCACGCAGCAGTTCCTCGAGGTTCGAGGCGTTGACCGGGATCTGGTCCGCCACGAATTCGAGGGTCGGAGTGAGCCTCACTGTGATATTGCGGCCAACTTCCTGGCGCAGCACACCCTTTGCCTTCTCCAAAGCCCGCGCGGCATCAGCGTGCGCGACTTCATCGCCAAAGACGGTGTAGTAGATGGTGGCGTGCTGAAGGTCGTTGGTGACGCGGGCGTCGGTGACCGTGATGGACTCGACGCGCGGATCCTTGACCCGGCGCCCGAGGGCCTCGGCGACGACCACCTTGATCCGCTGTGCCAGCTTGGCAGCGCGTGCGGGATCAGCCATGACTTCCTCCTGGAAAGTAGAAACGGGGAACGGAACGGGTCCGCCGGGACTACCCGACGGACCCGTTCCATGCGGAACCTAGACGCGCGGCTTCTCGCGCATTTCGAAGGTCTCGATGATGTCGCCTTCGCTGATGTCATTGAAGGAACCAAGACCGATACCACACTCGAAGTCCGTACGGACTTCAGTGGCGTCATCCTTGAAGCGCTTGAGCGTCTCAACGGTGAGGTTGTCACCGATGATCTTGCCGTCGCGGGTGACACGGGCCTTCGAGTTACGGCGGATGATGCCCGAGCGGACGATCGAACCTGCGATGTTGCCGAACTTGGAAGAACGGAAGACTTCGCGGACCTCGGCAGTACCGAGCTGGACTTCTTCGTACTCCGGCTTGAGCATGCCCTTGAGAGCCATCTCAATGTCATCGATTGCTGCGTAGATGACGGAGTAGAAGCGCATGTCCACGCCTTCACGGTCAGCCAGTTCAGCCACGCGCTCGGCGGGCTTGACGTTGAAGCCGATGATGATGGCGTTGTCCACTGTTGCCAGGTTGACGTCGTTCTGCGTGATGGCACCCACACCGCGGTGGATGACACGGAGCTGAACGTCGTCGTCTCCAACGTCGATCTTGAGCAAGGCGTCTTCGAGGGCTTCCACGGCACCGGATACGTCACCCTTGAGGATGAGGTTGAGGGTGTCGATCTTGCCTTCGGCAACGGCCTGGTCGAAGTCTTCCAGGCTGATGCGCTTGCGACGCTTGGCCAGGGCCGCGTTGCGGTCGGCAGCTTCACGCTTCTCAGCGATCTGGCGGGCCGTACGCTCGTCAGGGGTCACCAGGAAGGTGTCACCTGCACGCGGCACGTTGGACAGACCCAGGACCTGGACGGGGCGGGACGGCAGTGCGACATCGAGTGCCTCACCGTTCTCGTCGAACATGGCACGGACACGGCCGTGGGCCGTACCGGCAACGATCGTGTCGCCGACAGCCAAGGTGCCGGACTGGACCAGGACGGTAGCAACAGCACCGCGGCCCTTGTCCAGGTTCGCTTCGATGGCAATGCCTCGAGCGTCCTTGTCCGGGTTGGCACGCAGGTCCAGGGCGGCATCGGCTGTCAGCAGGACTGCGTCGATCAGTTCGTCGATGTTGAGGTTCTGGCGTGCGGAGACCTCAACGAACATGGTGTCGCCACCGTATTCTTCGGGAACCAGGCCATACTCGGTCAGCTGGCCCTTGACCTTGTCAGGGTTGGCGCCTTCCTTGTCGATCTTGTTCACCGCGACGACGATCGGCACGTTTGCTGCCTGTGCGTGGTTGAGCGCTTCCACCGTCTGCGGCATAACGCCGTCGTCGGCTGCGACAACCAGGATCGCGATGTCGGTGACCTTGGCACCACGGGCACGCATGGCCGTGAAGGCCTCGTGACCGGGGGTGTCAATGAAGGTGATGTCGCGGGCAGTGCCCTCGTGGACGTGGCTGATCTGGTAGGCACCGATGTGCTGGGTGATGCCGCCGTGCTCGCCGGCCACAACGTTGGAGTTGCGGATGGCGTCCAACAGACGGGTCTTACCGTGGTCAACGTGACCCATGACCGTGACAACCGGTGCGCGGGGCTCAAGGACGTCGTCGCCTTCGGCGTCGAGTTCGTCCTGGATGTTGATGTCGAACTGGTCCAGAAGCTCACGCTCTTCGTCTTCCGGCGAAACAACCTGGAGCTTGTAGCCAAGTTCGGCGCCAAGCAAGCCAAAGGTGTCCTCGTCGAGGGACTGCGTAGCCGTAGCCATCTCACCAAGGTGGAACAGCACGGTTACCAGCGATGCGGGGTTCGCGTCGATCTTCTCGGCGAAGTCCGTGATGGACGAACCACGACGCAGGCGGATGATGGTCTCACCGTCACCGCGGGGTACTGATACGCCGCCCAGCGACGGAGCACTCATCTGCTCCAGTTCCTGGCGCTTTGCACGCTTCGACTTGCGCTGCTTGCCACGACCGGCGCCGCCCTTGCCGAAGGCACCCTGGGTGCCACCGCGACCGCGGCCACCCTTGCCGAAGCCACCGCCGGCGGGAGCTCCGCCGCCAGTGCCCGAACCTGGAGCGCCACCGGGACGACCCGGTCCGCCACCCGGACGACCAGCGCCACCGGGACGGCCTGCGCCACCCGGAGCCGGACGCTCAGTGCGGTTGGGCATCATGCCCGGAGTCGGACGGTTTCCGCCACCGGGGCCGCCGGCAGGACGCGGAGCGCCCGGACGGGGTGCACCGGGACGCGGAGCACCCGGACGGGGTCCACCGGTACCTGCTGCGGGACGGGGACCGCCTGCACCGGCTGCGGGACGCGGGCCACCGGGGCGTTCGCCGTCATTGCGGCGTTCACCGCGGGGCATGCCCTGCGACGGTGCAAACGGATTGTTGCCCGGACGCGGCGGACGATCGCCATCGCCACCACGGCCGCGGGGCATGCCCTGCGACGTGGCAAACGGGTTGTTGCCGGGACGGGGACCGCCCGGACGGGGAGCCTGGCCGCCTTGGCGTGCCGGAGCCGGAGTCTCTGCCTTGGGAGCAGGACGGGCACCGGGCTTTGCCGAAACCGGGGTGGATGCGGCGGGAGCAGCGGGGGCTGCCGGAGCCGCGGGAGCAGGAGCTGCCGGAGCGGGAGCTGCGGGTGCCGGGGCCGGAGCCTTCGGCGCTGCAGGGCCCGGAGCCGGGGCAGCCGGACGGGATGCTGCTGCTGGACGGGTTGCCGCCGGAGCGGCAGCGGGAGCGGCGGACTTTGCAGCGCCGGCACCCGGGTAGGCGTCGCGAAGCTTCTTCACGACGGGGGCCTCAATGGTGGAAGAGGCGGAGCGAACGAATTCGCCCAATTCCTGCAGTTTGGTTACTGCATCTTTGGAAGTAATACCGAGCTCTTTGGCGAGCTCATGTACGCGGACCTTGGCCACATTTCTCCTGTCTCGGTCCGCACCGAGCCAGGCACGAACCGTCTACTTCTTACTGCGGGCCTTCGCCGCTTGCGCGATTGAAAGGCCCATTGCAGAGCGCAACAAAGTTGTCATCGTTACGCACTCATCGCTGGGAACTCATCGGGTTTCCATCAGTTTTCTGACCCGCTTTCAGGTTTGGACGGTTTTCCTGCGGCTGCCGGGGCCTCCACAAGTGGCGTACCCGGCATCAGGTAGCGTTCGACGGCGTCCGTTTCGGTAGCGCCCGCAAGGGCCCTTCCGAAAGCGCGACGCTTGATCGCCAATGCCAGGCACTTTTCGTTGGGGTGCAGCCACGCACCCCTGCCGGCCATCCGGCGTCGAACATCGACGAGGACAGCGGATGAACCGCTGCCTTGGGCGACCAGCCGGACAAGCTCGGACCGGGAGCCTTGCTTCCGGCATCCGATGCACGTGCGAACAGGCCCCTGGCCGTGTTCAAGCAGTTCAGCCACGACGTGTCCAACCTGCCTTACGTTACTGGCGCCGGCGGCCCCGGTCCTGCAGATGCAGCTGAGGCACGCCAAAGCGCGCGGATACCGGACGTAAGCCCGGTTCCATCTAGTCTAGCCCCCCGGCCCCTGACTCCTGAAACCAGGAGCGCCGGGAGGGCGGCGCGAAACCGGCGGCCGATGCCGTCGGTTCTGCCGCTATTCGGATTTCGCCGGGGCTGCGTCCGAAACGATATCGATCCGCCATCCAGTCAGCTTGGCTGCGAGCCGGGCGTTCTGGCCTTCTTTGCCGATCGCCAGCGAAAGCTGGTAGTCCGGCACGACCACGCGGGCCGACCGGGTCGCCTCGTCGGTGATTGTGACCGAATTCACCCGCGACGGCGACAGCGAGTTCGCGATGAACGTTGCCGGGTCCTCGCTGAAGTCCACGATGTCGATCTTCTCGTCGTTCAGCTCAGTCATGACCGCGCGGACGCGGGAGCCCATTTCACCGATGCAGGCACCCTTGGCGTTGACGCCCGGGATGTTCGCTTTCACTGCGATCTTGGTGCGGTGGCCGGCTTCACGGGCCAGCGCCACGATCTCAACGGAGTGGTCCGCGATCTCCGGAACTTCCATTTCGAAGAGCTTGCGGACCAGGCCGGGATGCGACCGGGAAAGGGTGATGGAGGGACCCTTGGCGCCGCGGTGGACGTCCACGACGAAGGCACGCAGGCGGCTTCCGTGCAGGTACTTTTCACCGGGAACTTGTTCGGGCGGGGGAAGCAGGGCTTCCACGGTTCCGAGGTTGACCTGGATCATGTGGGGGTTGTTGCCCTGCTGGATCATTCCGGCAACGAGCTCACCCTCACGGCCCTTGAATTCGCCCAGCACGTTGTCGTCCTCAACGTCACGGAGGCGCTGGAGGATGATCTGGCGCGCAGTGCTTGCTGCGATGCGTCCGAAGCCGGCCGGGGTGTCTTCGAACTCGCCGATGGGCTCGCCGTCGTCGTCAATCTCGGTGGCCCAGATGGTCACGTGTCCGCTCTTGCGGTCCAGCTCGGCACGGGCCTTCTCAAAGGCGCCGGGGGTCTTGTGGTACGCCACCAACAAGGCTTGCTCGATGGTCGGAATCAGGAGATCCAGCGGGATTTCACGCTCACGCTCCAGGAGTCTCAGTGCGCTCATGTCAATATCCATTAGGCCTCCTCGGAAGGTCCGTTGTGCTCGTCTTCCAGCGCAGCCTCGTGGAGGTGGCTGAATTCAATCTCGACTTTTCCATGGCGGATCCTGTCGAAAGGAATAGTGATGGGGTCGCCCTGCTTGGGCTTCATGCCCTTCTTGACTTCGTGCTCGGGAATGATCGTCACGTCGTTGTCACCGACGGAGGTGATTCGTCCCAGCAGGTTGTCTCCCTGGATGACGTTGACCCGCACCATTCGGCCACGGGCGCGGTGCCAGTGGCGGGGTTCGGTCAGGGGGCGTCCCACTCCCGGCGAGGAAACCTCGAGGTCGTAGGGACGTCCGTCATCATGGGGATCGTTGTCCAGAATATCCGACAGGCCCCGGGAAACCTCCGCAATGGCGTCAAGGCTGACACCGCCGGTTTCTTCCTGGGGAAGGTCCACGACGACGTGGACAGTGCGGTGTTTTCCGGCAACGTGGATGGAAACATCCTCGAGGTAGAGCCTGCTGGCGAGGACAGCCGGTTCGAGCAGCGCCTTGAGCCTGCTCTCTTCCGGGTTGTGGATGGTGGCCGTTGAGTTCGATTCAGAACGGTCTGTTGAAGTCGTGGCTTCCGAGTCACTCACGTTGCCCGCCGCCTCCCGATAGATGTTGTTGTGACTACTAGCCTAACGATTATCCCGGGAACATGGTGCACGGAGTTGCCTGCCCGCGTGACACCATGGTGTGTTGTGAACGGGCAAACAAGCGAAAAACGACGAACACCAGCATGGGGCAGGGTTCTGCTGGTTGCCGTGGTGGCTTTGCTGGTGGCTGGCACCGGGATGGTGCTGATTCCGCGCGATTCCGGGACTCCTCCGCCCGTTTCGTTCTCCGAAGCTGCCCGCACTGATGCCGCGAAAGAGGCCGCGGCTTTGCTCGAAGCAGCCCAAGCCCTCGCGGAAGCCGAGGGGAAGGACGCCAAAAACCCGGGCCTTGGCGGTCTTGTGACATTGCTGACAACCCACGCGCGGGCACTGATGGTTCCGGAAGATGCTAACGGCGCAGCTGCCACCCATCCCTCTCCCCAGGCCACTCCAGCTACGAAAGCCGCATCAGCCGCACCGGCAACACGCGCTTCCCTGGTTGAAGAGCTCGCTCTGAGCGGCCGGAAACGCCTTGCGGCTGCACGGGAAGCCGACGGCGGGATTGCCCGCCTGCTGGCCTCCGTCGGCACCGCCCAACTGCTCCACGCTGAGACACTTGCTGCCCAGTGGCAATTACCGTTGCCCGTGGAGCCGCCGGCGGACAGCAAGACACTGCTTGCTTCGACGGTTCCGGCGGCGACGCCAACCGCGGCATCCTGTCCCTCAGTCAGCCCCACACCGGAGCCCTCGTCGGCAACTACCGATGCTGCGCTTGCTGCGGCAGTCCGTTCACAACAAGAAGCGGTGTACGCCTACCAGGTCGCCCTGAAAAGGCTGGAGAACAGTGCCGGCACCGCTGCGGCAAGGGGTTTGGAAGTGCACGTCCTTTTGCTTCGGCAGGCAGAAGCGCTGACCCGTGCCAATTGCGGGGACGTCCCAGCCACAACGGCCGGCTATCAGCTTCCGGAGCTGTTTGCGCAGGATCCCGCTACGGCCCTCGCCGCCTTGGAAACGTCGTCCTTGCCGGGCTTCGGGGACTTGGTGGCCTTGTCCACCGGTGAGACCCGCGGGTGGGCCGTGGACGGCCTTCTGGCGGCGGCCCGCAGGAGCGTCGCCTGGGGTGCCTCCCTTCCCGCACTGCCTGGACTCAAGCTCGACGCCGATACCTTGCCGTCCCTGCCCACTCCGGGCGCTGTTTCCTCCCGCGCCCAGGCATCCACCGGCGGATAAGCGACCGCACGGGCGCGGGGTGGATAGGCGAGCCTAGCCATGCTGGCCAACGTCGTCGCCGGGTGCTTGGCTAGGAACATGGCTTCAACGGAAACTGCCACCACCCATGAGAATGAACCGCACCGGGACGATCTGGCCCACCGGCTGAACTGGTTGCGGGCCGGGGTGCTGGGCGCCAATGACGGAATCGTGTCGGTCGCCGCGATCGTGGTGGGCGTGGCGGGTGCCACTACCAACACGGGCAGCATCCTGGCTGCCGGAACAGCGGGTTTGGTGGGTGGTGCAATCTCCATGGCCCTGGGCGAGTACGTTTCCGTCAGCAGCCAGAGCGACACCCAGAAGGCCCTGATCGAGAAGGAACGCCGGGAACTCGCCGAGCAACCCGAAGACGAACTTAACGAGCTCGCCGCGATCTACGAGTCCAAGGGGCTGAGCGCCAAGACGGCCAGGACTGTCGCCGAAGAACTGACCGAGCACGATGCTTTGGCTGCCCACCTGTCCGCCGAGCTGAACATTCACGAAGACGACATCGTGAGCCCATGGAATGCCGCTTTGGCCTCCGCTGTGGCGTTCACCTTGGGGGCAGTGCTCCCGATGCTGGCAATCCTCCTTCCGCCCGCGGAGATGCGCGTACCGCTGACGTTCGTTGCGGTGCTTGTGGCCTTGGCCATCACAGGAGCAATTGGGGCCTGGATCGGCGGGGCTTCCCGTGTCCGGGCTGCGGTCCGCGTAGTGCTGGGTGGAGCGCTCGCGCTGGCCGCTACGTTCTCCATCGGAACGCTCTTGGGCGCCAGCGGCGTTTTCTAGGGGCCGTCCATTCCCGCAGAGTTAGGCTGTTCGCGTGACCCTTCACGCGATGATTCCTATTCCGGGCGCCCTGCACGCCCGGTATAACCGTGACTCAGCGGGCCGGGACTGGCTGGCCAGCCTGCCGGGTCTCATCTCCGGTGCCCTGGATCGCTGGGAACTCTCTGTGGACCTGGCGCCCGGCGCCGAGCCATGGAACGGCCACGGCGCGTTGGTGGTGCCCGTCCGCCGGCATGGTGCCGCGCCGGCCGCCCTAAAGATTGCCTTCCCGCACGACGAAGCACGGGCAGAACGGCACGCGCTGGCACTCTGGGAAGGGCGTGGGGCCGTCCGGCTCCTGGCTTCCGACGCCGCCAGCTGCTCCATGCTGTTGGAGCGGCTGGACGCCATCCATGGGCTTCAGGACGTGCCGATGGACCAGGCCGTGGACTCGTGGGGCCGCATCGTGCGGGAACTCTCCATACAGCCGGGCGAGGGACGTGAATGGCAGGCCTTCGACCATATCGCCGCGACCGCGGAGCGTTGGAGCGACGAGCTCCCCGCAGAGTGGGAACGCCTCGACCGCCCCTTCCCCCGGTGGCTGCTGGAGGCGGCCCTCGAGGTGTGCCAAACCCGCGGAGCCGTAGGCCGCCGTTCAGGTAAAGACGTGCTGGTCCACACGGATCTGCACTTCATGAACATCCTCGCCACCACCACAGACCAGCAGGCGCGTGGGAGCTACCTCGCCATTGATCCCCAACCTCAGATCGGCGAGGCTGAATTTGCCGTAGCACCGATCCTCTGGAACCGCATTTCGGACCTTTCGTGGGCAGATCCTGAAGCAGCCCTTCGCGAGCGGTGCCATGACTTCAGCCTCGCAGCCGGTCTCGACCCCGGGATTGCGGAGCAGTGGAGCATCGCCCGCGAAGTGGAAAACGCCCTGTGGTACGCAGCCAAACCCGGACACGGCGGTGACCTGGCACGGTCCCTCTGGGTGGCAAGCACCATGGCGGGCCGGACCTTGGACAACCTTCCCCGGGCACACGATCTTCCGGATCCGGGAGAACTCGAAAGCTGAGGAGAACAGCCCGGAGTGTGGGGCCGGACTGCGCCGCGGTTCCTTAAGCGAAGTTCTCGTTCCAGACGTCCGCGCCCAGTTTGACGATCAACGCGGCGACCACCACCAGGAAGACGAGGCGTACGAACTTGCTCCCCCTGGCCACGGCTGTCCTGGCACCCAGATAGCCTCCGGCCATGTTGGCGAGGCCCAGGACCAGGCCTACGCCCCAGAGGAGCGAGCCGTGCGGCAGGAAGAAGATCAGCGCCCCTGCGTTGGTTGCCATATTCACGATCTTCGCCTTGGCGCTCGCTTCAAGGAAGGCGTAGCCCATGGCCGAAACCAGGGCAATGACCAGGAACGAGCCCGTTCCCGGGCCGATCAGGCCGTCATAAAAACCGATGACGCCGCCGATCAGACAGGCCACGACATAGTGTTTGTGGCCATCGTGGCGCAATGCCGTCAGCTCACCTGCACTGGGACGCATCGCGGTGAAAATTGCGACGGCGACCAGCGCCAGCACGATGATCGGCTTGAAGACGCTTGCCGGCAAGGACGCGGCCAGGATGGCGCCGCCGAAGCTTCCGACCAAAGCAATCACAGCCATGGGAATCGCGGTCTTGAGGTCCGGACCAACACGGCGGTAGTACGTCACCGCGCTGGTGGTGGTCCCGAAGATGGACCCCATTTTGTTGGTCGCCAGCGCCTGGACAGGGCTGATGCCCGGTACCAGCAGAAGGGCGGGGAGCTGGATCAGTCCCCCGCCACCAACGACTGCATCGATCCAACCGGCTGCGAATCCAGCCACCACGATCAGGATGATAGTGGTGAGCTGGATCGATTCGAAGCCGGAAATCACCGGGAGCGTACGGCGTTGACCACGTAATCCACGGCCTTGTCCACCGGGATGTTCTCGGCGTCACCGCTGCGACGGTCCTTGATTTCCACGACGCCGTCCACGAGTCCACGGCCAACGGCCAGGATGGTGGGAACGCCTACGAGTTCGGCATCGCCGAACTTCACGCCTGGCGAAACCTTGGGACGGTCGTCGAAGATGACCTCCAGGCCTGCGGCCTCGAGTTCAATGGAGAGCTTCTCGGCAGCATCAAAGATGTCGTCGCCGCGGCCAACGGCCACCACGTGGACGTCTGCCGGAGCAACCGAGCGCGGCCACACGATGCCGCGCTCGTCATGGTTGGCTTCAGCCAGGGCCGCCACGGCACGGGTAACACCAACGCCATAGGAACCCATGGTGACCACCACCTGCTTGCCGTTCTGGTCCAGGACCTTCAGGTCGAGGGCTTCGGCATATTTGCGGCCAAGCTGGAAGATGTGGCCCATCTCGATGCCACGAGCGGTTTCCAGGGGTCCCGAGCCATCCGGCGCAGGATCGCCCGCGCGCACTTCGGTGCTTTCGATGACGCCGTCCCAGGTGAAGTCGCGGCCGGCCACCAGGCCGAAGACGTGCTTGCCTTCAGCGTTGGCGCCGGTGACCCAGCGGGTGCCGGAAACCACGCGGGGATCCACGAGGAACAGCACCTTGGAGGATCCCTCAAGACCCAGCACAGGCTGGTCCAGCGACAAGCCAGGGCCGATGTAGCCCTTGACCAGCCATGGGAGTTTCTTGAGGTCTTCTTCGTTGGCGGCCTCGAGGCCGATCTCACCGGCGATCGGCAGGTGGGAACCGATGTTGGCTTCCACGCGCTTGAGGTCCACGGCCCGGTCGCCCGGTACGCCGATGACGACGATCTGGCGCTCACCGGTGGGCAGCGTCACGGCAAGGACCACGTTCTTGAGGGTATCGGCGGCAGTCCATGCGCCGCCGTCGGCCTCGTTGCGCGGAGCCAGCTGGTTGGCTGCCGCGACCAGGGTATCGATGGTCGGCGTGTTCGGCGTATCAAGGACTTCGGCTGCCGGAGCGTTCGTGAAGTCGATGTCCGCCGGAACAACCGTGGTGACGGCTTCGACGTTGGCGTAGTAACCACCGGCCGAGCGAACGAAGGTGTCCTCGCCGATCTCGGTGGGGAACAGGAATTCCTCGCTCTTGGAACCACCCATGGCACCGGCGGTGGCGGCAACCGGAATGACTTCCAGGCCCAGGCGCTCGAAGATCTTCAGGTACGCGGCACGGTGGGCGGCGTAACTGGCGTCCAAACCGGCGTCGTCAACGTCAAAGGAGTAGGAATCCTTCATGATGAATTCCCGGCCGCGGAGGAGCCCGGCGCGGGGACGTGCTTCATCACGGTACTTGTTCTGGATCTGGTACAGGCTCAGCGGCAGGTCCTTGTACGAGGAGTACAGGTCCTTCACCAGCAGCGTGAACATTTCTTCGTGCGTGGGGGCAAGGAGGTAGTCGGCGCCCTTACGGTCCTGGAGACGGAACAGGCCTTCGCCGTACTCGGTCCAGCGGTTGGTGGCCTCGTAGGGTTCGCGCGGGAGCAACGCCGGGAAGTGGACTTCCTGGGCTCCGATGGCGGACATTTCCTGGCGGATGATTTCCTCAACCTTGCGCAGGACGCTCAGGCCCAGCGGGAGCCAAGTGTAGATACCGGGAGCCGCACGGCGGATATAGCCGGCGCGGACCAGAAGCTTGTGACTGGCGACCTCGGCGTCGACGGGATCTTCACGCAGGGTGCGCAGGAATAACTGGGAAAGGCGAAGGACCACGGGTACGTATCCGTTTCTTTGGCAGATGTGGCAAAACAACTGCGTACTAATCTACCGGCTGACGGCCTTGCGCCTTGAACGGACGGCCTTAGGAGCCTCATTGCCCCGCACACGGAAGAGCCACGCCGTCGCGAGCGGAAGCCCCTGGCCGCTGTGGGCTGGTCATCCTGCGATGGCGTGGCTCAACGGCCGGCCGGCCGCGGGCTTTATCCGTGGACTACTTGGTCTTGCCCTCCAGGGCGACGAGTACGCCTGCGACTGCGAAGAACTTATTGCTGCCGAGCTCGCGGATGGTGTCGATACCCAGGGAATCCTTCAAGGCCTTTGCCGTGGCATCCGTAACACCTGCCAACGCGGCCGGAGATGCATCCAGAATTTCCTTCAGGGTCTTGTCCTCGTACGCCTTGTCAAGTGCCTTCGAAAGATCAACGCCAACTGCCATTGTCACGATTCCCCTCAATAATCACCCGCGCCCCAACGACACGGTTAGGGATGAACCTATGTGATTGACGACACGTTTTCAAGGATTTTTGTACTTTCGATGGAGAAGAAAGTCCTTGACCACTCATCAGCGGCAGTTCTACCGTTATTTCATCACTTGATGAATTTTCGGATGCTCGTGAGGCCATCATGTCGCGCACTCCCCAACCTGCCGCTCCCTCCGCTGCTGCTGTTGCCATCGCAGCAACGGATCTCCATGTTTCCTTGGGCCGCAAGAGAGTCCTCCGCGGCCTCGATTTCACAGTAGCGCCGGGGCAGGTAGCGGGACTGCTTGGCCCCTCGGGAAGCGGCAAGACCACGCTCATGCGCGCCATCGTCGGAGTCCAGCGGATCACCCGCGGATCAATCACCGTGCTGGGACAGGCCGCAGGCAGCGCCCCCCTCAGGCACGACGTCGGATATGTCACCCAGGGCGCCAGCGTCTATGGAGACCTCAGCGTCGAAGCGAACGTCCGCTATTTTGGCGCCATGCACAGCGCGACGGCGGCAGACGCCGCCGAGGCGATTGCCGCCGTCGGGCTTCGGGATCTTGCCCGGCAAAAGGCGGCCGATCTTTCAGGTGGACAGTTCAGCCGGGTGTCGTTGGCCTGCGCACTGGTGGCCCACCCGAGGGTCCTCGTCCTGGACGAGCCCACGGTGGGGTTGGATCCCGTTCTTCGGGCCGAACTGTGGGAGCGGTTCGCCGCCATGGCCGCAGCCGGCACAACCCTGCTGGTCTCCAGCCACGTCATGGAGGAAGCGTCCCATTGCTCCACCTTGCTGTTGCTCAGGCAAGGACTCCTGCTCGCCCAGCTCACGCCGGCCGAACTTGCCGAACGCGGCCAGAGCGTGGACCTCGAGCGGGCGTTCCTGACCATCATCCGGGCTGCGGACCGTGGCCGGCACGAAAACCAGGTGGCATCATGAACCTCCGGATGACGCTGGCTACGACCACCCGGGTCCTGGGCCAGCTGCGTCACGACCACCGAAGCGTGGCAATGATCCTCGTTGTTCCCGCCCTCCTGCTGACGGCCGTCTACTTCCTCTATGAGAACGAAACCCTGCCGCCCGGGGTACCGCGCACGTTCGACCGTGTGGGCCTGATGATGCTGGCGATCTTTCCCTTCGTTGTGATGTTCCTGGTGACGTCCATCACCATGCTGCGGGAACGCACGTCCGGGACCTTGGAGCGGTTACTCACCACTCCTATCCACAAAGCCGATCTGTTGTTCGGATACGCCTTGGCTTTCTCCATCATGGCGGCCCTGCAGTCCCTGGTGGCCACAGCGGTGGCGTACTGGATCTTTGACTTGGATATCAAGGGAAGCCCTGGCCTGGTGGTGCTGATCGCCGTCATCAACGCGGTATTGGGTGTCGCCCTGGGCCTGTTGTGTTCGGCGTTCGCCCGGACGGAGTTCCAAGCCGTGCAGTTCATGCCGGTAGTGGTTGTTCCGCAGATCCTGCTGTGCGGACTCTTTGTGGCGCGGGAGCACATGAATGAGGTCCTGGACGGCATCTCGGGCGTCCTGCCGCTGACTTTCTCGGTGGACGCCCTGAAGGAGATCGCAGGCAATTCCGAGGCGACGTCGGCGATGTGGCAGGACGCCTCGGTGATGGCTGCGATCGTGGTAGGCGTATTGGTCCTGGCGTCGCTGACCCTGCGGCGACAAACGCGATGAGCCTCCCGCAGCTACGACGCGGCCGACGCAGTCAGGAAGATCACTCCAGGGAAGCCATACTGGCTGCCGCCCGGGGGCTTTTCGCGGAGCAGGGGTTCGATGGAACAAGCCTGCGCCAGGTAGCCCGCGAATCCGGCGTGGATCCGGCCATGGTGCACCACTTCTTCAAGGGCAAAGACGAGCTGTTCGCAGCAAGCGTCGAATTGCCGGCCGATCCCGCGGCGGTCCTGTCCGACGTCGAAACCGCAGACCCCCAGGTGAGGGCTGAAGTCATTGTCCGCACCGTCCTGGAGCTCTGGGAAGGCCCGGCACAGCACGCCATGGTGGCCTTCGCCCGTGGAACCATCGGCTCCAAGGCCAAGACGGCGCTCATGAAGGAAGTGGTCAGCAGGGCGGTCCTGCCACGGATCATGGGGGGCTTGCCGGGCTCCGCCGCCGAAGTGCGGCTGCGCGGAAACCTGGTGGCTACCCAAGTGGTGGGCCTCATGCTCGCGCGATACGTGATCCGGCTGCAGCCGCTGGCGTCCGCCCCACGCGAGGAAGTCGTCCGCTTGGTTGCCCCGAACATCCAGCACTACCTCACAGGCAACCTGGACTCCCCAGGTAAGTAGCAGTACATGCCGTAATGAAGCTCCAAAACGGCATGTACTGCTACACAGATTCCGGCGGCTACTTGATGAGATCGGCAGCCTGGTCCAGCATCGCCTCAAGCTTGGGAAGATCGGAGTCCGAGACCTTCGTACCGGTGGACTGTGCCACCAGGACGACTCCGCTCTTGACCGTGCTGACGAACAACTGTTCCTGCGATCCAGCTGGCCCCGCCGCGGTGCTGTGGTAGGCAATGGCCCCCGGAGTCTTGGCGGAGGTGGGCAGCGCCTTGATGCTGGCGTGTACCGCATTTCCCATGACCGTCATCTGGATGTCACCACAGGCAGCGAGATCCTTGGCACTGTTCTCGGCGACGGCTTTGACCTTGTCCTCTGCAGCACCGGAGAACAAAGACAGCAGGTAAGCCGTCTCTGCCGTTGAACTGGCCGAGGCGCCGATGCTCATCGTGGCTCCTTCTTCCATCTGGATACCGCCACCAGTCAGGAAGCTGGTGCAGGACGCGGGCTCAATGACGCTGTTCGCCACAAGGTCCTTCACCTGCTGCAGGGTGTCTGCCAAGCGGTCGTCAGGCATCACCATAAGTCTGGTGCCTTTGCCGTCACGGACATCTCCGACCATCTTTGTTAGCTCCGCCTTTGAGTACGTGCGGAACTCAACGGTCGTCGGCGTCGGTGTCGCCGTTTCGCTGGCCGGAGCGGACGCGGCGTCCGTGGAAGTCCCGGCACCGCCGCATGCGGTGAGGCCCATGACCAACAGTCCTGACACGGCAAAACCGCGCAGCGCATTTTTATTCATTTGTTCCCCAGGGAAGTTCGAGTGATGTGGAGGCACGCGCCAACCGGGACCAGACTACAAGTCGCGGCCAGCGACCTAAAACAGGACCGTCGCGAAGGTGCCAACCTGTTCAAATCCCACGCGCTCGTAGGTGGCCCGGGCTTTGGTGTTGTAGTCGTTGACGTACAGGCTCGTCACCGGAGCGAACGTCCTCGAGAGGTTGACGACGGCGGCCATGTACCCGGCGCTCTGGCCACGGCCACGCAGTTCCGGATTCATCCACACGCCCTGCACCTGGGTGACCTCCCGAGTGACGGCGCCCAACTCGGCTTTGAAGACCACCGTGCCGGCAGTATCGATGTGAACCAGGGAATGGCCCTGCCTGATGAGGCCGGCGACCCTCTTGCTGTAGAACTCCTGGCCTCCGAGGAAGGGAGAGTAGCCCACTTCTTCCTCAAACATGGCAGCACAGGCGGGGAGGATGCGGTCGAAATCCACCATTGAGCCAAAGGTGAGGGCCGGATTGGCGCCGATGGCCGGGCCGCCTGAGATGCTGAGAAGTGGCTGCTCGGCGCGGACCTCATGGGCCACATGGCCCAACTGCTCGAACCGGGCATAAAGCGCAAGCACAGTCTCGGCCGGTCCGAAGATGGAGGCGTACCGGCGTCCGGTCTGGTGGGCGGCGTTGGCCACATAGCCGGCCAGCCCGGGCTCCAGCTGCACGGGAACCAGATTGGCGCCGGCCCAGCAGGCACCCAGGAGCGTGTCGCCGTCGAAAACTCCGAAAACGCTGGCCCCGCCGCTGGTAGGCGCCGCCGTTCCGGTACTTTCCAGATGGGCAAGGATGAAGACGTTGGCTACGGCGTCTTCGTTTGCGAGCGCGCGAAGAGCCAGGGTGTCGGCACCGCCGAGCACCCTGACCCCCAAGCCGTTCTCGTTACGAGACGCTAACCACGGGGCTACCCTTGACAGCATCTTCGCCATCGGCCTCCCCCATCTCTTCAGCGATACGCATGGCCTCTTCGATCAGTGTCTCAACAATTTCGCTCTCGGGCACAGTCTTAATGACTTCGCCCTTCACGAAAATCTGGCCCTTGCCGTTTCCGGAGGCCACACCGAGGTCTGCTTCGCGTGCTTCACCGGGTCCGTTGACTACACAGCCCATCACCGCAACGCGCAACGGAATCTCCATGCCTTCCAGGCCGGCAGTTACCTGCTCGGCGAGAGTGTAGACATCCACCTGGGCGCGGCCACAGGACGGGCAGGAGACGATCTCGAGCTTGCGTGGGCGGAGGTTGAGGGACTGGAGGATCTGGTTGCCAACCTTGATTTCCTCCACCGGTGGGGCGGACAGGGAAACGCGGATGGTGTCGCCGATGCCGCGGGACAGCAGCGCACCGAAGGCCGTGGCCGACTTGATGGTTCCCTGGAAAGCCGGTCCGGCCTCCGTCACACCGAGGTGGAGGGGCCAGTCGCCCTTCTCTGCCAACATCTCGTAGGCGGCCACCATGATCACGGGGTCGTTGTGCTTCACGGAGATCTTGAAGTCGTGGAATCCGTGTTCTTCGAACAACGAGGCCTCCCACACGGCGGATTCAACCAGCGCCTCGGGCGTTGCCTTGCCGTACTTCTTCAGGATGCCGGGCTCCAGGGAACCCGCGTTGACGCCGATGCGGATGGACGTGCCGTGGTCCCGGGCCGCTGCCGCGATTTCCTTGACCTGGTCATCGAACTTGCGGATGTTGCCCGGGTTCACGCGGACGGCGGCACAACCTGCTTCGATGGCGGCGAAGACGTACTTGGGCTGGAAGTGGATGTCGGCGATCACCGGAATCTGCGACTTCCGGGCGATGATCGGCAAGGCTTCGGCATCATCAGCGGAGGGGCAGGCAACGCGCACAATGTCGCAGCCTGATGCAGTCAGTTCCGCGATCTGCTGGAGGGTGGCGTTGATGTCCGTGGTTGGCGTAGTGGTCATGGACTGAACACTGATCGGCGAATCAGAGCCAACGCCAACGGAACCAACCTTGATTTGTCGCGTCTTGCGGCGCGGGGCAAGAACGGGTGGTGGGGCTGCTGGCATTCCCAGGCTGACCGAGGTCACGTGGACTCCTTGGGTTGGGGTGATCGTTGAGGTGGAGGACGCCGGGGCTAGGAAGCGTGGGCTGCCAGGACGCCGATGATGGGGGCCCATTCGGTGGTACGGATGCCGGCGATAACCCCGGCTTCAGCAAATGGATCCTGCTTGAGGAGGTTATTAAGTTCGGCTTCTTCCGCGGCCTTGAAGATCAGCAAAGCGCCGGCACCGTCACCATAGGGGCCGCTGGCAAGCAGCTTGTCGTCCTCAGCCAGTCCGGCGAGCCACGCACGGTGTGCTGGCCGGGCTTCGTCGCGGAGGGCGTCGGAATCGGCGACGTATACGTACTCAACAGCGAAAACAGTCATGGAGCTAGCCTATCCCCACAGTGCGGTCGTCAATGTTCATGGGTCAGCCGAAAATGTTGACGGGCTTGACGATGTCCGCGTAAATCAGCAGGACGCTCATGCACAGCAGCAACGCCGCCACGACGTAGGTCACCGGCAGGAGCTTCGCGATGTCGAAGGCGCCCGGGTCCGGCTTGCCACGCAACTTGGCCAACCGCCGTCGTGCTCCTTCGTACAGGGCACCGGCCACATGGCCGCCGTCGAGCGGCAGGAGCGGGATGAGGTTGAAGATGGCCAGGGCGAAGTTGAGCCCCGCCAGCAGTCCGATCAGGGTCCCTATCCGGGCCTGCAGGGGTACCTGTTCCATGGCTGCCACCTCGCCGGCCACGCGGCCGACACCCACCACGCTGACGGGGCCGTTGGGGTCCCTGGGCTCCTCGCTGAAGGCCGCTTTGGCGACGCCGACCACCCTGGCGGGCAGGTTGAAGATCACACCGGAAATTTGCTTGATGTTCTCTCCCGCCATGGGAAGGACAGCCGACGCCGGTTGGGGAACCAAGGCGCTTTGCGCACCGATGCCAAGGAAGCCGACTTCCTGGTATTTGAGGACGCCGTTGGCGTCCTGCTCGGGGCGGCCGTCCGCCCCGATGACCGGGCGCGAGGAAAGAACGGGCGTCACGGTGGTCTCCACGCTTGCACCATTGCGTTCCACCGTGATGGGTACTTCCTTGCCCGCGGAGGACCTGATCCAACTGGTCAGTTCATCCCAGCTGGTGACGGCCTTGCCGTCGAAGGAGGTGACCTTGTCATTGGGCTGAAGCCCTGCGGCAGCTGCCGGGGTGAGCTTGCAGTCGGCTGAATCAGGGTCCACGGTTTCGCCTGCCGCCACCTGGCATTTGGAGACATCGGAGATCGTGGTTGTTGCCTGGGCAACGCCGAATCCCATGAGCAGCACGGCCAGCAGGACCAAGCCAATCACCATGTTCATGGCCGGTCCGCCGAGCATGATGATGATTTTCTTCCAGACCGGAAGCTTGTAGAAGACACGTCCTTCGTCGCCGGGCCCTACTTCTTCATGGGCGACCGAGCGGGCTTCGGTCGCGAGGGTCTGGAACATGCCGGTGCTTGAAGGGCGGACTCCGCCGTCCTCCTTGTTGGGCGGATACATGCCGATCATCGAGACGTAGCCGCCCAGGGGCAGGGCCTTGAAGCCGTACTCCGTTTCGCCCTTTTTCCTGGACCACAGCGTCGGCCCGAAGCCGATCATGTACTTGGTGACGCGCACCTTGAAGAGTTTCGCCGGCACCAGGTGGCCCACCTCGTGCAGCGCGATGGAGACAGCGACGCCTATCGCGACGAAGATAACTCCAAGAATGAAGAGAAGGACGGGACTCATGCCGGTGGGACTGCTTCCGTAAAGGTATGGGGGGGTTACTGGGCGCTGCGTGAAGCTAAACGATCGTGGGTTCGGGCTCGTGCCCACTTCTCAGCATCCAGCACGGACTCCACCGTTAGCTCAGAGGATCCTGAGTGTTCGCTGAGGACGGACTCCACCGTGTCAACGATGTCCGTGAAGCGGATCCGGCCGGAATGGAAGGCCTCAACGGCTTCCTCGTTGGCCGCGTTGAACACCGCCGGGAAGGTACTCCCCTGCTTGGCTGCGTCCTTGGCGAGGTCGACGGCCGGGAACGCCACGGCATCGAGCGGTTCGAACGTCCAGCTCGTGGCCTGCGTCCAATCGCAGGCCTGCGCGGCCCGGGGCACTCTGTCGGGCCAACCCAGTCCGAGGGCAATGGGAAGCCTCATGTCCGGGGGCGACGCCTGGGCAATGATGGAACCGTCCACGAACTGAACCATGGAATGGACCACGGATTGGGGATGGACCACCACCTCGATCCGATCCAGGGGGACGTCGAACAGCAAGTGCGCTTCGATCACTTCCAGGCCCTTGTTGACCAGGCTGGCCGAGTTGGTCGTCACCATGAGGCCCATGTCCCAGGTGGGGTGGGCCAGCGCTTCCTGCGGAGTGACGTGGTGGAGTTCCTCACGGGTGCGGCCGCGGAACGGCCCACCGGAAGCGGTCAGGATCAGTTTCTCCACTTCCTGCTCGGTGCCGGACCGGAGACACTGTGCAATGGCGGAGTGTTCGGAGTCGACGGGAACAATCTGGCCCGGGCGTGCGGCGGCTTTGACCAGGGCACCGCCGACGATCAGCGACTCCTTGTTGGCCAGGGCCAGCGTAGCTCCCGTGCCCAACGCAGCGAGTGTGGGGGCCAAGCCGATGGAACCAGTGATGCCGTTAAGGACAACATCGCAGTCGATGGCGGCAATCTCCGTTGAGGCATCGGGGCCGACGAAGATCTGCGGAGCGAAGTCCGGCACGCCCGCTTCCGCGGCCGCAGCGGCAATGAACTGCTGCAGGGTGGCAGGATCGCCCTGGGCAATGCCCACCGCTTGCGCCCGGGTGTGAACAGCCTGCTGGGCGATGAGTTCCAGGTTTCCTCCGCCGGCGCTCAGTGCCACCACCTCGAAACGGTGCGGGGCGGCGTCGACGACGTCGATCGCCTGCGTGCCGATGGAACCAGTGGACCCGAGGATGACGATCTTGCGCGGCTGCATTCCTTAAGTATCCCAGCCGGCACGAGGGCCTGCGAACGGGACGGGAACCCCTGCGGCCCTGCACTGCTTGACCGCCGGGCTCCCCTGCGTACCGTGGGATTGTGGAATGGCTGTCCTGGTTTGATGCGTGGGACCATGAATTCGCCCGGCAAGTGTTGCAGCGCGGCACCGCGGCACTCTACGCGGTTGCGTTCCTTTCGACGCTGAACCAGTTCCCTGCCCTTGTGGGCGAACGGGGACTGCTACCGGTACCGGCATTCCTGGACCTTGCACGCCGCTTGGCCAGGCCGACTCTTTTCCGCTGGCACTACTCGGATGCGCTGCTCCGAGCCGTGTGCCGGGTGGGGATCACAGTGGCGGCCTTACTGCTGATCGGCCTCCCGCAGGCCGGTCCTCCCTGGCTGCCCATGGTGGCTTTCCTTGCCCTGTGGTTCCTGTACATGTCGATCGTCAACGTGGGCCAGACGTTCTATGGGTTTGGATGGGAGATCCTTCTCCTCGAGATGGGATTCACGGTGGCGTTTCTTGGTTCGGACCAGACGCCCCCACCCACCACCATCCTCATCCTGATCACGTGGCTGGTATTCCGGCTGGAGTTCGGTGCCGGGATGATCAAGATCCGCGGCGGACGCGAGTGGCGCGACATGACAGCGATGTTCTACCACCACGAAACACAGCCAATGCCCGGCCCGCTCAGCCGGCAGGCCCACCTCCTCCCCCGCCCGCTGCACAAGGTCGAGGTAGCGGGAAACCATTTTGCGCAGCTGGTGGTGCCGTTCTTCCTTTTCGCACCGCAGCCGGTCGCCAGCGCCGCCGCGGGCGTCATCATCGTCACCCAGCTGTGGCTGGTGGCTTCAGGGAACTTCGCGTGGCTGAATTGGGCAGCGATCATCCTGACCTTCGGAGCGGTGGGCGACTCCGCGGTCCATGCCGTTTTCCCGTTCATCCCGCTTGAGTGGCACTCAGGCGCCGAAACCCCGGCGTGGTGGCTCGCCGTCGTCGTTATGGTCAGTGTCCTGCTGCTGGTCCTGAGCTACCGTCCGCTCCTGAACCTGTTTTCGCGTCAGCAGCTCATGAATGCCAGCTTCAACCGATGGCGCCTGGTCAATGCCTATGGGGCGTTCGGGACGGTCACCAAACAGCGGATCGAAATCGTCGTGGAGGGCACCCTGGACGAGGAACCTGATGCGCCCGATGACCGCTGGCTGGAATACGGCTTCAAGGGAAAGCCCGGCGACGTCCGGCGCCTCCCGCGCCAATGGGCGCCCTATCACCTCAGGCTGGACTGGCTGATGTGGTTCCTGCCGCTGCGAACCGTCCACGAGGAGTGGTTTTATGCCTTCCTCAACCGACTTCTGGAGGCCGACAAAACAACGCTTGGGCTGCTTCGCCAAGACCCGTTCGACGGCGAACGCCCCCGCTGGGTGCGTGCGCGCAGCTACCTTTACCGCTTTGCCAGCCGCGAGGAGTACCGCGAAACCGGCGATCGTTGGGTTCGGTTGCCGCTGTACGAAGCCATTCCGCCGCTCCGGCTCTGACTGCCGGCGTCATTCCGCCTGGCGTCGGAGACCTGCCGGGCTCTGCTGCGTACGCGGCGGGGCGGTGGACTCACGCACCACCAGGTGGGTGGCAAGTTCGACGCGCCGGGAGTCGATTTCCTCTCCGCTCCGTTGGCGGAGAATGAAGCTCAACGCTGAACGGCCCATTTCCAGCAGGGGTTGCGATACCGAAGTCAGTGGCGGCAGGGACTCTTCAGCCTGCGTCGTGCCATCGAATCCCACCAGGCTCATGTCGTCCGGAATGCGGATGTTCTGCCTCCTGGCTTCTGCCAGGACGCCAAGGGCGATGCTGTCGCTGGCGGCGAAGACCGCCGTGGGGGGATCGTCCAGGGCCAGGAGCGACTTCATCGCCGCCACCCCGGTTGACGAGCGGAACGGACCTGCCGAGACATATTCCTCCACCACCGGCACGCCGGCGGCCATCAGCGCGGCCATGTAACCATGCAAACGGGCCTGGCTGCATTCGGCGGCCGCCGGACCTCCAATGTACGCAATGCGACGGTGCCCCAGTTCCAACAGGTGGGAAGCCGCCGCCTTTCCGCCTGCCCAGTTGCTTGCTCCGACGCTGAAGACGTCTCCCGGTGGCGGGTTGAGCGGATCCACTACGACCACCGGAATGCGGCGTCGCTGGAAGGCCTTAAGCTGCCCTGGCCCGAAGGCCGAGGTGACGACGATCATGCCGCTGCGGCCCTCATCGAGCAGGCGCTGGGCACGCTCCTCCGGGTCCATGGGCGATGCTGACTGCCTGCTGGTGACGGAGAGGATCACTTCCATCTGCGAGGCCGCGGCATGCTCCATTATTCCGTTGAGCACCTCCACGGAGTACGCAGAGTTCAGCGAATCGAAGACCACCTCCACGGCTTGCTGCGCGGGAGGACTCTTGCGCTGAAGCGGGGAACGGTAGCCCGTTCTGTGCAAGGCCGCGAGGACGCGGTTACGGGTCTCCTCGGCCACGTCCTGCCGGCCGTTAACCACCTTGGACACGGTTGGCGCGGAGACGCCTACTTCCTTGGCGACGGCAGCCAAGGTCAATTTGGGCGGACGCACTTCTCGAACCATGTTCCCCAACTTTCGAAATCTTTCGACGTGTTTTCAGTATCGGCGATAAATCTGACGCGTGCAATTCACCGGATTTATCACCGTAGATCTTTACCAGGAGACCCTTGACGGACTGTGACGCAGGCTTTAGTTTAGACCGTGACCTAAATCATGGCATCGAAATTTTTCGATAAATTTCGGGCCAGGCACTCTGTTCGGCAGTAAGCACCAAGGCTTGCTCAGTGATGCGACTACCCCTGGAGAAGCAATGAAGCAGTTCCAATCATCCCGGCGTTCCTTCCTGGCCCTCGCGGCCGTGACTCCCTTCGCCGCCATGGCCACAAGCGCCTGCGGCACGTCCGGTCCAGGCGGTGCGAGCGGAGGAGGAGCCAGCATGTGGTTCCTTACAGGTGAGCCCAACCAAACCACCATGCAGAAGGCCGTGGATGCATTCGGATCGGCCAATCCCGACAACAAGATCGCAGTCACGTACTTCCAGAACGACGCGTACAAGACCAAGATCAAGACGGCCATCGGGGCCGGCCAGGCCCCCACGATCATCTACGGCTGGGGTGGCGGTGGCCTGAAAACGTACGCCGACGCGGGACAGGTTGAAGACCTCACCAGCTGGTTTGATTCCAACCCGGACCTCAAGGACAAGTTCTTCCCCTCCTCCTTCGGAGCAGCAACGGTTGACGGCAAGATCTACGCCCTTCCCAACCAGTACGTGGCCCCGATCGTCCTTTTCTACAACAAGGACCTGTTCGACAAAGCCGGAGTCCAGCCGCCGAAAACCTGGGAAGACCTCATGTCCCTGGTCAAGACCTTCAACGACATGGGCGTAGCCCCGTTGTCCCTGGGCGGACAATCCCGCTGGACCTCCATGATGTGGCTGGAATACTTGCTGGACCGCATCGGCGGCCCCGAGGTCTTCAAGGCTATTTTCGATGGCAAGCCCAACGCCTGGATGGACCCGGCCGTCATCGAAACCGGAACCAAGATCCAGGAACTGGTCTCCGCCGATGGCTTCATCAAGGGTTTCTCCTCCATCACGGCGGATTCAAAGGCAGACCAGGCCCTCCTGTTCACCGGCAAGGCAGCGATGATGCTGCAGGGCTCCTGGACCTACGGCGCCATGAAGAAGGACGGCCAGAACTTCGTCCAGAACGGAAAGCTCGGTTTCGTAAACTTCCCGACCGTTGCCGGCGGCAAGGGAGACCCGAAGAACGGCGTGGGCAACCCGGCCCAGTACATGTCGATCTCGGCCAAGGCCACGGACAAGGAAAAGGAATCGGCCAAGAAATTCTTCAAGGACGGCATCATGACAGATACGGTCATCGACGCCTACATCAACTCCGGCTCGGTTCCGATCGTCAAGGGCATTGAAGACAAGCTTGCCTCGTCCCCGGACAAGGACTTCCTGAACTTCGTCTACGCCCTGGGCAAGGACGCCCCCAACTTCCAGCAGTCTTGGGACCAGGCCCTGAGCCCCACCGCTGCCGAAGCCCTGCTGAACAACATTGACCAGCTCTTCCTCAAGTCGATCACCCCGCAGCAATTCGCTGAGAACATGAATGCCACCCTGGGCAAATGAGCTCCATAACCTCTAACAGGGCTGCCTCTGGTACACAAAAGACCCAAGGAAGCGTGCAGCAAAGATCCGCGCTTCCCTGGCTGACGATTCCGGCCTTGTTCTTCTTTGTCGTCTTCGCCGTTGTACCGCTTCTCGGGGTACTGATCCTGAGTTTCACCAACTGGGACGGCATCGGCGCCATTGGAGCAGCCGGAATGGAGAACTGGACGTCGGTCTTGTCCGACCCCGAGCTCTACAACTCCCTTGGCCTGACCTTCATGATCATGATTGTGTCCTGGCTCGTCCAGACGCCCATCAGTCTGTTGCTGGGGGTCTTTACCGCGGGAACGCAGCGATACAGGGCAGCTCTGGCCGTGTTGTACTTCCTGCCCCTGCTGCTTTCCTCGGCTGCGGTCGCCATCGCCTACAAGGCGTTGCTGGACCCGAACTTCGGCCTGGCCATGGGCCTGGGACTTCCGTTCCTTGCCCAGGACTGGTTGGGAGTGCCCCAGCTGGCACTCGGACTGATCATCTTCGTAATCGCCTGGCAGTTCGTGCCGTTCCACACCCTGATTTACCAAGGTGGCGTGCGGCAGATCCCCAAGTCGCTCTATGAAGCGGCCCAGATCGACGGCGCAGGAACCATCAAGCAGTTCTTCCACATCACCCTGCCTCAGCTGAAGTACACCATCATCACGTCCTCAACCCTGATGGTTGTTGGGTCGCTGACGTATTTCGACCTCATCTTCGTCCTCACAGGTGGCGGACCGGGTAACACCACCCGCATCCTGGCCCTCGACATGTACTTGCGCGGCTTCCGGGCCAACCTCATGGGACCTGCAAGCGTCATCGCCGTCATCCTTGTCGTCATTGGCCTGGCGCTGGCCCTATTCCTCCAACGCCTGGGCGGCAAGGACCAACAGGGCAGCCAACTGGAAGGTATGTAACGTGAGTACTGTCCTCAAGAGCGACTCAAAACCCGGAACACCCGCCTCTGCGGCATCGTCGATCAAAGCCAAGCAAAGCCTTGGCACACGGATCAGGCGGCTCAACATCCCCGGCGGCCTCGGCGGCTGGATCTGGCTGGCCGTCATCATCATTCCGGTCTACTACATCGTCATCACCAGCCTGAAGACCTCCGAAGGCTATTTCGGACAAAATCCGATGGCGCTGCCGACAGCCCCGACCCTGGAGAACTACCAGCTGGTTCTTGAAGCCAACTTCGCCACTTACTTCATGAACAGCGTCATCGTCACACTGGGATCGGTTATCCCCACGGTCCTGATCGCCTTCATGGCGGCCTTCGCGATCGTGCGCGGCAAGGGCAGGTACTTGAAGTTCGTCAACGGTGTCTTCCTGATGGGACTGGCAATTCCCCTTCAGGCCACCATCATCCCGATCTACCTGATGATCATCCGCCTGAATCTCTATGACAGCCTGTTGGCCATCATGCTTCCGTCCATTGCGTTCGCCATACCGCTGACGGTATTGATCCTGTCCAACTTCATCCGCGACGTTCCGAACGAGCTCTTCGAATCCATGCGCCTGGACGGGTGCAGCGAGTGGCAGACCATGTGGCGTTTGGCTCTTCCATTGACCAAGCCCGCCATCGTCACCGTGGCTATCTACAACGGCCTGCATGTCTGGAACGGCTTCCTGCTCCCGCTCGTGCTCACCCAAAGTCCCGGACTGCGCGTCCTGCCCTTGGGTCTGTGGTCCTTCCAGGGTGAGTTCAGCGTCAACATCCCTGCCGTTCTCGCCTCGGTCGTGCTGAGCACGCTGCCCATCCTGGTGATCTATGTCCTTGGACGCCGCCAATTGGTCAGCGGCCTGACCGCAGGCTTCAGCAAATAGAAAGGACTCCCCTGTGACACAAGCAAAACCACTGCGTGTAGGAATGGTGGGCTACGCCTTCATGGGCGCCGCGCACTCCCACGCCTGGCGTACCGCACCGCGGTTCTTTGACCTGCCACGGACACCGGAACTTACGGCCGTGGCAGGCAGGAATCCTGACGGTGTCAAGGCTGCGGCAGCCAAATACGGCTGGGCATCCACCGAAACCGACTGGCGGCGGTTGATCGAACGGGACGACATCGACCTGATCGACATCTGTACCCCGGGCAACACCCATGCCGAGATCGCCATTGCCGCGCTCGAGGCCGGCAAGCATGTCCTGTGCGAAAAGCCCTTGGCCAACTCCGTGGAGGAAGCCGAAAAGATGACAGTCGTCGCGCAGGCAGCAGCCGAGCGCGGAGTCCTGTCCATGTGCGGCTTCAGCTACCGCCGCACGCCTGCTTTGGCACTGGCAAAGAGAATGGTTGAAGAAGGCCGGCTCGGCGAAATCCGCCATGTCCGCGCCCAGTACCTCCAGGACTGGCTCAGCGATGCGGACGCACCCCTGACGTGGCGACTGGACAAATCCAAGTCCGGTTCCGGTTCCCTGGGCGACATCGGAGCCCACAGCATCGACGCCGCGCAGTGGATCACCGGCCTCAATATCACCGGAGTCTCTGCGCTGCTGGAAACCTTCGTCAAGGAACGCCCGGTGGGCGGCGATTTCGTGGGGTTGGGCGGACACGGCGGTTCAGATGGACCGCGTGGCCCGGTAACCGTTGATGATGCGGCCCTGTTCACTGCGCGGTTCGAGTCAGGACCCATCGGCATCTTCGAAGCCACCCGCTTTGCCCTGGGACGCAAGAATGCCATGCGCCTGGAGCTCAACGGCACCAAGGGTTCCCTTGCTTTCGATTTCGAGGACATGAACTCGCTGCAGTTCTATGAAGCGGCGCTGGAACCGGACGCGGGCTTCCGGAAGATCATGGTCACCGAACCGTCCCATCCCTACACCGCCAACTGGTGGCCCACCGGACATGGTTTGGGCTATGAGCACGGATTTACCCATCAGGTTGTGGACCTCGTGAACGCGATCGACGCAGGCGAGCAGCCCTCGCCGTCGTTCGCTGATGCCTTGCAGGTGCAAAAGGTACTGGCCGCAGTCGAGACCAGCGCGGACAACGCAAGCCGCTGGCAGAACGTCGACAAGGAAGCATCATGACCCGACCCATCACCCTCTTCACCGGCCAGTGGGCTGATCTGCCGTTCGAGGAAGTGGCACGGCTTGCAGGCGAGTGGGGCTTTGACGGCTTGGAAATCGCCTGCTGGGGCGATCATCTGGATCCCCTGCAAGTGGTGGAGGACGACGCTTATCTTCAGGGAAAGCTCGACATCCTGGAAAAGCACAACCTGACTGTCCATGCCATTGCCAACCATCTCACCGGACAGGCCGTCTGCGATGACCCCATCGATGAGCGGCACCGTGACATCCTCGCCCCGGCGGTATGGGGCGATGGTGACCCTGAAGGCGTACGCCAACGCGCGGCTGAAGCCATGAAAACCACGGCCCGCGCCGCCGCGAGGCTGGGCGTCAAGACGGTCACCGGTTTCACTGGCTCGTCCATCTGGAAGTGCGTAGCCATGTTCCCACCGGCTTCGGACGCCATGATTGAGCGCGGCTACCAGGACTTCGCCGATCGGTGGAATCCCATCCTGGACGTCTTTGACGAAGTGGGTGTCCGCTTCGCCCTGGAAGTCCACCCATCGGAAATCGCCTACGACTACTGGACAGCCAAGCGCACCCTGGAAGCCATCGGGCCGCGGGAGAGCTTTGGCTTGAACTTCGACCCGTCCCACTTCATCTGGCAGGACCTGGACCCGGTGATGTTCCTGCAGGACTTTGCCGACAAGATCTTCCATGTCCACGTCAAGGAATCCGTCCGGCAACTCAATGGACGAAACGGCCGTCTCGGTTCCCACCTGCCCTGGGCGGATCCCCGCCGCGGGTGGGACTTCGTCACGGCCGGTCACGGCGACGTGAATTGGGAGCCGATCTTCCGCACCTTGAACGCTGTTGGTTATGAAGGACCAACCAGCATCGAATGGGAGGACGCCGGCATGGACCGGTTGGTGGGCGCTCCCCAGGCGCTCAAGATGGTCCGCGAACTCGCTGCCATCAGTCCTCCGGCCGCTGCCTTTGATGCGGCCTTCGCAACACGCTGAATCCCTACCCTGACTCCAACGAACACGCCCCGATACGAAGGAAACCATGACAAGCAATAACAAGACCGCGTTGGTGGTCCGCGGCGGCTGGGATGGACACCAGCCAATCGAGGCCACGGAGCTTTTCCTCCCCTACTTGCGGGACAACGGCTACGACGTCCGCGTCGAAGAGTCACCCAAGATATATGCCGACGCTGAATATATGGCCGGTGTGGACCTGATCGTCCAATGCATGACCATGTCCACCATCGAGAAGGACGAGTTCCAAGGGCTGCGGACCGCCGTCGAAAACGGCACGGGACTGGCCGGCTGGCACGGCGGAATCGCCGATTCCTACCGCAACAACTCCGATTACCTCCATCTCATCGGTGGCCAGTTCGCCTGCCACCCGGGTAAGCACTCGGACGAACAGACCGGGGAGCAATCGGACAATTATGTTCCCTACACGGTGAACATGCTGCCCGCCGCAGCCGAACACCCCATTACCCAGGGAATTGGCGATTTTGACCTCGTCACGGAGCAGTACTGGGTTTTGAGCGACGACTACGTTGATGTCCTGGCCACCACCACCCAAAAAGTACGTGAGTGGGATCCTTGGAACCGCGAAGTTACCTCGCCGGCCATCTGGACACGCCAGTGGGGCAAGGGCAAAATCTTCGTCTGCACCCCCGGCCACAGGGTGGAAATCCTGCAGGACAGCAACGTCCGCACCATCATCGAAAGGGGCATGCTGTGGGCATCCCGCTGAACCCCGCCAAGCCGCTCAACGTCGGCATCATCGGCTGCGGCGCCATCATTGCCCAGTACCTGGCAAACTTCCGCCGGCTGGATTCGGTGAATCTGGTGGCCGTGGCAGACCTTGATCCCGCAAGGGCGCAGGCTGTGGCCGACTCCTACGAGGGCGTCAGGGCGCTGAGTGTGGACGGGCTTTTGGCAGCGGATGATGTCGAGCTGGTGCTGAACCTGACCATCCCGGCTGCTCACGCGGAGATCGCACTCAAGGCAATCGCCGCCGGCAAATCGGTGTACGGCGAAAAGCCCCTCGCAGCCACAACTACTGAGGCCAAGGAGGTACTTGAGGCTGCGTCCGCCGCGGGTGTCTTGGTTGGCTGTGCACCGGACACCGTCCTGGGTACCGGTATTCAAACAGCCCGCAAGGCGATCGACGACGGACTGATCGGTGCACCGGTTTCCGCCACAGCCACGATGGCAACTCCCGGACACGAACGCTGGCACCCGAACCCCGACTTCTACTACCAGCCCGGTGGTGGGCCCCTGCTGGACATGGGGCCGTACTACGTATCCGCATTGGTCACGTTGCTGGGGCCCGTGGTGTCGGTGGTGGGGGCGGCCAGCCATACCCGAAACGAACGCACCATCGGCTCAGGTCCGCGGGAAGGGCAGAAGGTCCCGGTGGACATCGAGTCCCATGTCACCGGAGTACTGGTCCACGCTTCCGGGGCCCTGTCCACGCTCTTCATGAGCTTCGACGCCGTGAAGACCAAGAGTCCCAATATCGAAGTCCATGGCGAAAAGGGGTCGTTGGTCGTCCCGGATCCGAATCATTTCGACGGGGATGTGCAGCTCTTCGCCCTTGGCGCCGAGGACTGGGAAACCCTCCCGGTTTCTGCGGGCTACAAGGACTCGGGCCGCGGCTTCGGCATCGCAGACCTCGCCGCGACACCCGCCGGTGAGGAACCGCGGGCCGGTGGCCAGTTGGCCTTCCATGCACTGGACGTCATGGAATCGGTCCTCGCCTCGGCCAAGAGCGGGAAGGCCGAAGTCATCAAGAGCACGGTTGCCAGGCCCGCTGCCGTCGAACTCACTGAACTCGCGACGGCGGTCCACGCCTAAGGCGTCGTACCGGACGCACACGAATCCGGCCCTTGTTCGCCCAGCGAACCGGTCTACGGTGGCTGCGCAACAAGGGCCGGTTCTGTTTAACGCCTGGCCCGGCGCAGCGTCGCTTCCGCATGCTTGAGAATGGGTCCGTCGATCATCTTGCCCTTGAACTGGAACACACCTGAGCCCGCGGCGGCCGCTGCTTCGAGGAGTTCTTCGGCTTGGGCAACAGCTTCGGGGGCAGGCGCATAAGCCTCCCGGACCACGGCCACCTGGTTGGGGTGGATGCACGCCTTCGCCCCGAATCCGCTGGCCACCGCGTCTGCGGACTCGGTCAGCAGGCCCGCCAAGTCCGGGATGTTCACGTACACGGAGTCGATTGCTTCCTTGCCGGCGGCTTTGGCTGCGAGCAGCACAGTGGAGCGCGCGTGCAGTGCGACAGCGCGGTAGCCGCCGTCGCCGTTCCTGCTGGAGAGTCCGCCCAAGGAAGCCAGGAGGTCCTCCGCACCCCACATCATGGCAACGGTGTTGGGCTCAGCCGCGATGGCGGAAGCATTAACGATGCCTGATGCGGTTTCACACAGTGCGATGACGCTGTAGCCAGCCAGCGCCCGCAGCTGTTCCCCGCTTTCTGCTTTGGCCAGCATGACCGTCCGGTACGGCGTCTGTTCCAAGGCCTGGAGATCGAGTTCGAAGTCACGGGTTCCCACTGGATTCACGCGCACTATGGTCCGTTGGGGGTCCAGTTCCCCGGCACCCAGCTGCTTCAAAACAGCATCACGGGCCCCGGGCTTGTCCGCGGGAGCCACGGCATCCTCGAAGTCCAGGATGACCGCGTCCGCGCGGTCCGCGGCCTTGCCGAAACGCTCCGGCCGGTCGGCGGGGCAGAAGAGGAGGGCCGGGCCCATGGTGAAGGGAGAGTGCATGGATTTCCTTGCTGCTGGGCGTGCTGATGGCTGCGCGTACTAATGGTCGGCGAGGTTCGCGGCGTGCGCTTCCTTGGTCCACATCAGGCAGGTGCGGGTGGCCAGGGCTACCACGGTACCGTCCTGGTTGCGGCCCGTGTGCTGCATGGTCACCACGCCTTGTCCGGGCCGGGACGAAGACAGACGCTTTCCCGTGATCACCGTTTCCGTGTACAGCGTATCCCCGTGATACAGCGGGTGCGGGAACGTGACATCCGTCAGCCCCAACTGGGCAATGATGGTCCCCTGCGTCAGCTGTGTCACCGACTGCCCCACCATGGTGGACAGCGTGAACATGGAATTCATGAGGCGCTGACCGAACGGCTGTCCGGAACTCCAGGCAGCATCCAGATGGAGCGCCTGGGTGTTCATGGTCAACGTGGTGAAGAGAACGTTGTCCGTCTCCGTGACGGTGCGGCCGGGCTTGTGGGCGTAGATCACGCCTTCTTCGAGTTCGTCGAAGTAGAGTCCGCGTTGTTCCACGACCCGCGTCATACAGTGAGCTCCTGGTCCTCTTCGAACAGCTCGGCGCCTGTGGCCGCCAGGACGTCGTCAAGGGTGACGTTCGGGGCGAGCTCGCGCAACACCAACCGCGGATCACCTTCGTCCTTGACGACGTCGATCACCGCCAGGTCCGTGATGATCCTGTCCACACAGCCCTTGCCGGTGAGGGGGAGCGTGCAGCTCGGGACAATCTTTGGCCGGCCGTTGCGGTCGACGTGCTCCATCATGACGATGACCTTCTTGGCACCGAACACCAGGTCCATGGCGCCGCCCATGCCTTTGACCATCTTGCCGGGGATCATCCAGTTGGCAAGATCGCCGTTGGCAGCGACCTCCATCGCTCCCAGGACCGCCACGTCCACGTGTCCGCCGCGGATCATGCCGAACGAGGACGCCGAGTCGAAGAACGCAGCACCCGGGTTGGTTGTCACGGTCTCCTTGCCGGCATTGATGAGGTCGGGATCGACCCTGTCCTCGGTAGGGTACGGGCCAACTCCGAGGATGCCGTTCTCGGAGTGGAGGATGACCTCCACTCCGTCCGGGATGTAGTTGGGGATCAGGGTGGGCATCCCGATTCCCAGGTTCACGTACTGTCCGTTGACCAGTTCCTTGGCCACGCGGGCGGCCAGTTCGTTGCGGGTCCAGCCTTTTGCTTCGTGGTGTTCGACGTCGGCCCGCCGGTACTCGTGCCGTACTGCTTCGGGACGCGGCGGTAAGTCCTGATAAGTGTTGTCGGCCATCATGAAGCTCCTGTCTGTCCGTTTGTTGCGGAGATCAACGCGACGGTGCGCTTTTCGATCCGTTTCTCCGCAGCTCCTGCTACGACGACCCGCTGAACGAAGATACCCGGCGTGTGAATGTGCTCCGGATCCAACTCCCCCGGTTCCACGAGTTCCTCGACCTCGGCAATCGTCACCCGGGCCGCCATGGCACAGAGAGGGTTGAAGTTCATGGCCGTCGCATGGAAAACAAGGTTGCCGTGGCGGTCCCCCTTCCAGGCATGGACCAGCCCGAAGTCCGGGGTCAAAGACTCTTCCAGGACGTAGTCGCCGTCCTTGAAAGCCCGCACCTCCTTCGGCGCCGAAGCAATCGCAACGTTGCCTTCGGCGTCGTACTTTTGCGGGAGGCCGCCTTCGGACACCTGGGTTCCCACGCCGGCCTTGGTATAAAAGGCCGGGATGCCTGCGCCGCCGGCGCGCAGCTTCTCCGCCAAGGTGCCCTGCGGGGTGAGGACAACTTCAAGCTCCCCCGCCAGATACTGCCGGGCAAACTCCTTGTTCTCGCCCACGTACGAACTGATGGTGCGGCGGATGCGGCCGTCCTTGAGGAGGATTCCCAGGCCCCAATCGTCCACGCCGCAGTTGTTGCTGACAGTTTCCAGGTCCGTGGTTCCCTGCTGATGAAGGGCTTCAATCAGGGAAACGGGGATACCGCATAAGCCAAAGCCCCCTACCGCGAGCGCGGCTCCGTCCGGGATGTCCTTCACCGCTTCGGCGGCGCTGGCAACAACCTTGTCAATCATCCTTGATCCTTCCCTGCCACTGCCGACCCAACGTACGGTTACAGACCCAGCTCGCGGGCGATGAGCATCAACTGGACTTCGGTGGTGCCTTCGCCGATCTCAAGGATCTTGGAGTCGCGGTAATGGCGTGCCACCGTGAATTCGTTGATGAAGCCATAGCCGCCGAACACCTGGGTGGCGTCCCGCGCGTTGTCCATGGCTGCCTCGCCTGCGACCATCTTAGCTATGGCTGCTTCGGTCTTGAACGGCTTGCCCGCCAGCATCCTCGCGGCGGCGTCGTAGTAGGCAAGGCGGGCTGTGTGGGCCCTGGCCTGCATGCGGGCGATCTTGAACTGGATGGCCTGGTACTTGCCGATGTTCTGTCCGAACGCGCTGCGCTCCTTGGCGTACTTCACGGACAGGTCCACGCAACCTTGGGCCGCACCCGTGGCCAGGGCAGCGATGGCGATCCGGCCCTCGTCCAGGATGGAGAGGAAGTTGGCATAGCCGCGGCCGCGCTCGCCCAACAGATTGGCTTCGGGAACCCTGACGTTGTCCAGGGTCAGCGGGTGGGTGTCCGACGCGTTCCACCCCACCTTGTTATAGGGCTTTTCTGCGGTAAACCCCGGCGTGTCCGTCGGCACCAGGATGGTGGAGATCTCCTTCTTGGTGCTGCCGTCGGCGTTCTCTTTCCGGCCTGTCACTGCCGTGACGGTGACCAGGGTAGTGATGTCCGTGCCGGAGTTGGTAATGAACTCCTTGTTGCCGTTGATGACCCACTCGCCGTTTTCCAGGTGGGCGTTGGTCTTGGTGCCGCCGGCGTCGGATCCGGCTTCACGCTCGGTCAACCCGAAACCGGCCAAGGACCGGCCGGATGCCAGCTGCGGCAGCCACTCCTGCTTCTGTTCTTCGGTGCCGAAGCGGTAAACCGGCATGGCCCCCAGCGATACTCCGGCCTCCAAGGTGATGGCCACGGACTGGTCTACGCGCCCCAACTGTTCCAACGCCAAGGCGAGCGCGAAGTAATCTCCGCCCATCCCGCCGAATTCCTCGGGGAACGGCAGGCCGAACAGGCCCATCTCCCCCATCTGCTTGACCACTTCGTAAGGGAAGCTGTGCTCTTCGTCGTGCTTGGCGGAGACAGGGGCTACTACCTCGTCGGCGAACTCCCTGACGGAATCGCTGAGGTCCTGGTATTCCTCTGTCAGTTCAAACGTGCTCATGGCTGGACTTCCTTGTCTGGGATTTGGCCGTTGTCTGGGTTCTGGCTCTTGTCTGGGTTCCGGCCGTTGTTGGTGTCGCGGCCCGCGTTGGCCGTGTCTTCTGCGGCGACCGCTGCATGGATGGTGGCGAGCACCTGGTCGGCTTTGACCAGATCGCCGGGTTTGCTGGTGAGGTGGACGGTTCCGGCGACGGACGCCACAAGTTGGTGCTCCATCTTCATGGCTTCAACAGCCAGGAGGACCTGTCCTTCCTCGACCACGTCACCGTTGGCCACGGACACGGAAACCACCGTCCCCGGCATGGGCGAGCGCACTTCCGGATCGGCTGCTCCTTCGACGCGCTGGATCCCCGCGAGCATCCGTTGCAGGCGCCCGGCCCGGTCAAGGACCTCAAGCCGGCAGGACCAGCCATCGTTACCCACGAAGATCTCCCGTGGTGCGTCCGCCGTGGCCACCGCATAGGTGACCTGACCGCCGTCGAACTCCAGGGTTATCCCGGTCCCGCTGCGGTCGGCCACCCGCACGCCCACCGGTTCGCCGTCGTCGACCCTTGCCGTCACGGTGCCGGCTTTTTCAGTGACGGCGACCGTAGCCATGGCGGCGCCTGGGACGCCGAAGGTCGCGGTCCAGGCACCGGGAGCCCCGACCCGCCAAGCGTCGGCGCTCTTCCACGCATCTCCTGCGAGCGCCGGGGCCGGGCGTTCAAGCCACAGCGTGAGGGCGGCCGCGATCAGTTCCTTGGGGCCTGCGTGCCGGAACTCCATGGACGGCAGCTTGCGTTCAATCAACCCGGTGTCGAGGTGCCCGGCACGGACATCGGCGTCGTTGATCAGGAGTCGAAGGTACTCGACGTTCGTGTCCACGCCCAGCAAGGTGTAACGGCCCAGCGCAGCATCCAGCGTGTCCAGTGCGGCGGCCCTGTCCGCTCCCCACGCGATAACTTTGGCGAGCATGGGATCGTAGTCACCCGTGATCTGCAGCCCGTCCCGCATGGCGGAGTCGATCCGCACATTGGCATGGGCCTGCTGCTGACCGGACACCGCGGCGTCCGCCGCGCCATGCTCAGCGAGTGCCACGATGCGCCCCATCGACGGCATGAAGTTCCGCTCGGGCACCTCCGCGTACACCCGCGCCTCCACGGCATGGCCTTGCAGTACGACGTCGGACTGCGCCACGGTGAGCACCTCACCGGCGGCGATCCTCACCTGCCATTCAACGAGGTCGATTCCCGTGACCAGCTCAGTGACGGGATGCTCCACCTGCAGCCGGGTGTTCATCTCCATGAAGAAGAACTCATCCGGATGTTCGTCGGACACCAGGAACTCGACGGTTCCGGCGCCGCTGTAATTGACCGAACGCGCTGCGTTGCAGGCCGCCTCGCCGATCCGCGCCCTGTGGGCAGCGCCGTCCGCCAGTGATTCGAAAAGCGCGGAGGGAGCTTCTTCGATGACCTTTTGGTGCCGGCGCTGCAGGGAACATTCGCGCTCGCCGAGGTGGATGACGTTTCCGTGGTTGTCGGCCAGGACCTGCACTTCGATGTGCCGGGGAGCCCGGATGAGCCGTTCCAGGAAGAGAGTGTCGTCACCGAAAGCGGACGCTGCGACGCGCCTCGCCGTCAGAAGCGTGGAGGCCATGTCCTCGGCCCGTTCCACCACGTGCATACCCTTGCCACCGCCGCCTGCCGATGGCTTGATCAGGAGCGGGAAGCCGACTTCGGTGGCTGCTTCAATGAGATCCTGGTCAGTGAGTCCGGGCTTGGCGATGCCGGGAACGCAGGGAACGTCGTAGGCCATCACGTGGTTCTTGGAGCGGATCTTGTCTCCCATCACTTCGATGGCACCGATACCGGGTCCGATGAACGTGATGCCGGCAGCGTCCAACGCTTTGGCGAACGCAACGTTCTCGGACAGGAAGCCGTAGCCCGGATGAACGGCCTCCGCTCCGCTGCGGCGGCACGCGTCGATGATGGCGTCGATCTTCAAGTAGCTGTCCGCAGGTGACGTTCCGCCAATGGCGACGGCCGTATCCGCCAGGCTGACGTGTTTGGCGTCCTTGTCCACTTCCGAATAGACGGCGACTGAGCGGATGCCCATGTCCCTTAGGGTTCGGATGACACGGCACGCGATCTCACCTCGGTTGGCAACGAGGACGGCAGAAAAGGTCTGCGCTGAGACTGTGGGTTCTGTGGCTGTTGTTGGTTCTGTAGCTGTTGTTGGCAGGGTCATGGTCACATCCTGAAGAGGCCGAAAGAGGTCTCCGGCAGTGGCGGGCGGGAAACGACGTCGAGGGCCATGCCCAGAACCCGCCGCGTGTCAGCGGGGTCGATAATGCCGTCATCCCACAGCCGGGCGGTGGAGTAGTAGGGGCTGCCCTGGTCCTCGTACTGCTGCTTGATGGGGGCCTTGAAGGCTTCCTCGTCCTCGACGGACCATTTCTGGCCGGCGGCCTCGTATTGGTCCCTTTTGACTGTTGCCAGGACGCTGGAGGCCTGGTTTCCGCCCATGACGGAGATGCGGGCCGCGGGCCACATCCAGAGGAAACGCGGCGAATAAGCCCGGCCGCACATGGAGTAGTTTCCCGCGCCGAAGGAGCCGCCGATCACCACGGTCAGTTTCGGCACCCGGGCCGTCGCCACTGCCGTGACCATCTTGGCGCCGTTCTTGGCGATGCCGCCCTGTTCGTAGTCCTTTCCCACCATGAACCCGGAGAGATTCTGGAGGAAGACCAAGGGAATGCCCCGCTGATCGCACAGCTCAATGAAGTGGGCACCCTTCAACGACGACTCGCTGAAAAGGACTCCGTTGTTGGCCACGATTCCCACGGGGTGGCCATGCAGGTGCGCGAAACCGGTCACCAGGGTGGTGCCATAGTTCTTCTTGAACTCATGGAATTCGGAACCGTCCACGAGGCGTGCGATGACTTCCCGGACGTCATATTGGGCGTTGACGTCCGTGGGAACCACACCGTAGATCTCCGAGGGGTCGACGACGGGCGGTAGGACGACGTCGAGCACGTCCCAGGCCGGCTGCGCCGGCTTCGGCAACGTCGCTACGATGTCCCGGACGATTTCCAGCGCATGCTGGTCGTTCTCGGCCAGGTGATCGGTGACCCCGGAGATCCTTGAGTGGACGTCGCCACCGCCCAGTTCCTCCGCGGTGACGATCTCGCCGATGGCTGCTTTGACCAGCGGAGGCCCGCCCAAAAAGATGGTGCCTTGGTTGCGGACGATGACTGTTTCGTCGCTCATTGCGGGGACGTAGGCACCGCCGGCAGTGCAGGAGCCCATCACGGAGGCGATCTGTGGGATCTTGGCCGCAGACATCCTGGCCTGGTTGTAGAAGATCCGGCCAAAGTGTTCCTTGTCCGGGAAGACCTCGTCCTGCTTGGGCAGGAACGCTCCCCCGGAATCCACCAAGTAGATGCACGGAAGCTTGTTCTCCAAAGCAATCTCCTGGGCCCTGAGGTGCTTCTTCACGGTCATCGGGTAGTACGTACCGCCCTTGACCGTCGCATCATTGGAGATCACCAGGACGTGCCGGCCATGGACCAGGCCGATGCCGGCGATCACCCCGGCGCCGGGTGAATCGTCGTTGTACATGCCATTGGCGGCGAGAGGCGCGATCTCAAGGAACGGGCTGCCCTCATCCAACAGGAAATCAATGCGCTCCCTCGGCAGGAGCTTTCCCCGGGCAACGTGCCGCTCCCGGGATTTGGCCGGTCCACCCAATGCTGCCGCGGCGAGGCGCTCCTTCAGTTCCTCCACCAAGGCACGCTGCGCCTCCTGGTTGGCCTCGAAGGTGCCGGCGGCAGCTCCCGTCAGGCTGGCAATTGTCTCCATCGACCCCTGTTCCATTCCCGGCCCACGGCCATTTCGGTTAGTGCCATGTAACTGAAATTTAGGTTAGTCTTTATTAACTGACATGTCCAGCACAGCGGGGCTCCTGCCGCCTGCGTTGGGACGGGCACGAGGAGGACACCATGACAGCAAGCCCGGAAGCACACGCCGAAGGCTCCCGTGCCGCCACAACCCAGCGGAGCCAAGCCAAAGAGCTCCGCCGGTTGGCACTGCTGTCAGCCGCAGCCGGACTCTTCGCGGACAACGGATTCAGCCGCGTATCCCTGGAAGACCTGGGAGCCGCGGCCGGTGTAAGCGGACCGGCGGTGTACCGGCACTTTCCGGGAAAACAGGCGGTTCTGGGTGAACTGCTCCTCAGTGTCAGCCGCGACCTCCTGGAGGGCGGCCGTCGCGTTGTTGCGGAAGCCGGCAGCCCAGGGGACGCCCTGAAAGCCCTGGTGAAATTCCAGGTGGACTTCGCCCTGAGCAATCCGGATGTCATCCGGGTACAGGACCGTGATTTCGCCAGCCTCACTGAGGCAGACCAGGCCGAGGTCCGATCCCTGCAACGCAGTTATGTAGAGACCTGGGTGGATGTTCTGGCCCGGATTCATGCCGACGCGGACATCGCAGGCCTGCGCGTCCGGGCACACGCAGCCTTCGGGTTGATCAACTCCACCCCGCATTCGGTCCGGCATCACGGCCGCAGGATCGCAGTGAAATCAGCCAGGCCCATACTGGAGCAGATGGCCTTGGCGGCGCTGACATCTGCCTGAGTGTGCAGTTTCCGGAACGCGGAGCAGCCGACAGGGTGAAGCGCTAATAATGTCAGACCCTGGTGAAAAGCTTTATGCATGGAAGCTTTGGGGCAACTGACAGCAGCGCGGGTGGCGTCGTCACCTGCTGTCGCTGCCCTGACCGCGAGCTGCTCACGGCAATCCCCAGGCAATCTCCAGTGGATCAAGGGTTCGACGGCGGTAGCCACCGCTATCGGCCACTTCCACGGCGTTGGACTACTCAGCCGCGAGGGCACCACCTACAGGGGTTCCGACGGCGGAGACCTGCTGCGCCTGCGGGGCCGGATCTCGCGGCACTTCTTGAGGACGGACAGGCTCTTCTGGACACCGCACGGTTGTCGTTTGCCGAGCAGGCACCCTTGTTCAATCTAGTACAGGCTGCTGACCTTGCCGGCAGCATCGAGGACCTCTCGCGGTCGATCGAGTACCTCCAAGTCGTTGCGGCGCAGGCTGTGGAGCGGACCCGGACGGAGGCGCAGCGTGCGGTGCCGGCACAGCAGCCCGGACAGTCCCCGCCGTCGAGTGCGCAGGAATGGCGGACGGGGTGGACCGAGCCAGCCGGTGAGTCAGAAGGTGGCGGTGGATCCGGTGGTGGTACGGGTGAAGCAGCCCCCGGAAGCACCGTCAAAGCGGGTACTGCTGATGGTGGTGGTGGCAGTGTTTTGGATGATGGGTACCGGAACGCGGCGGAGTTCCTCCGAGCCCGGTTGCGGATCGGGATCGGCGAAGCACGGCGCAGGCTCGCCCTCGCGAACGAGGTCCTGCCCGGGGCCGGAATAACCGGCCAGGAAATCCCGGCCCGTCGTCAAAGACTCGCCGAGGCCCTCCACACCGGACAGGTCCCGTCCCGGTCCGCGACGATCATCAGCACCGCCCTGGACAAAGCCCAACACTTCACCGACCCGGACACCCTCACCGGCATGGAACACGCCCTCACCACCACCGCCACACAATCCGACCCCGACTTCGTCACCACAATGGCCAACCGCTGGATCGACCACATCGACCAAAACGGCCCCGAACCCACCGAAGAAGCCCTCCGCCACGTCCAAGGCGCGTTCCTCCGACGCCAACGCCGCCACGGACTCCACCACCTGGAAATCTTCACCACCACCAAACAATACGAAACCCTCACCACCGCCATGAACGCCGCCACCAACCCACGACTCACCAACACCACAAACACCCAAACCGGCACCACCGGCCCTCAGCTGGACCGGCGCTCCCGCGCCCAGAAACTCCTCGACGGCCTCATCGGAGCCTGCGCCGTAGCCATGACCACCGGGAAACTGCCCAGCAACGGCGGACTCCGACCCCAACTCACCGTCACCATCGACCACCACGAACTCTTCCAACAACTCACCCACACCACCACGAGCGCCACAAAAGAAACCAACACCCCGAAGCAGCCCAACGCGACACATCAGCCGGGCCCCCGGAACACTGTCAGTACCGGCACCGCGACCTTCACCGGCCCGATCCACCCCAACACCATCCGCAAAATAGCCTGCGACGCCGACATCCTGCCCGTCCTGCTCGGCACCGACTCCCAAATACTCGACATCGGCCGCACCACCCGGATCTTCCCACCCCACATCCGCAAAGCCATCACCGCCCGCGACGGCGGCTGCGCGTTCCCCGACTGCACCCTCCCCGCACCCTGGTGCGAAGCCCACCACATCACCTACTGGTCACAAGGCGGCACCACAGGAACAAACAACGCCACCCTGCTCTGCTCCCACCACCACCACCTCATCCACAAAGAACACTGGCGCATCACCATCCAAAACGGCGTCCCCTGGTTCATCCCCCCCACCCAACATCGACCCCCACCAAACACCCCGACGCAACCACCACCACACACCACCCAAAACATGACACCGGGCGGGAAAAACGTGACCCCAGGGCGGGAAAACCAATACGCAACCCAATGCCCGCGCGCCTAAGGCAGGCCCAAGACGCAGCTAAACAGGAGCCCGAACGGGCGCCGGACATGCCCCCCCGGACATGCACTGCTCCCAACGCGCTGGCCACGACAGCTGCCGTCGTTCGCACGCCTGCACTGCCACGCACGTGGGTCGCTCCGGTATTCCTAGGACTCACAGAGCCTGCCTTAGGGGCTGCGCACGGCACGCGTGCGGCCTAGGCTGGAAAACCGAACCCCGCTGGAAAGCACACTGCAGCAGGGCAAGGTCCAGCCACTATCAAGGAGCACACCATGAGGATTGCCGTCACCGGCGGAAGCGGGAAACTGGGCAGGAGCGTGGTGCGTCGCCTCACGCAGGATGGCCACCAGGTTCTCAATATGGACCGGGCCGGCACACGCGGACGAGGCTACGTCAGCGTGGACCTTCGGAACTACGGACAGGTCCTGGACGTCATCCTGGGCCTGGATGACCAACATGACGGCCTCGATGCAATAGTTCACCTGGCCGCCATCCCAGCGCCGGGCCTCGCCCCCGACGCTGCGATCTTCGAAAACAACATGGTCTCCACCTACAACGTTTTCCAGGCAGCACGGCGTGCCGGCATCAAAAAGGTGGTCTATGCCTCCAGCGAGACCGTCCTTGGCCTCCCCTTCGACATCGACCCTCCCTACATTCCGGTCGATGAGGAGTACCCCGCCCGCCCGGAAAGCACGTACTCACTGGTGAAGCACCTCGAGGAGCAGATGGCCATCCAGCTCACGCGGTGGGATCCCGACCTGAGCATCACGGCGCTTCGTTTCTCCAATGTCATGGACCCCGAGGACTACGATGCCTTCCCGTCCTTCGACGCCGACGCCACACTGCGCAAATGGAACCTTTGGGGCTACATCGATGCCCGGGACGGGGCCCTGGCCGTGGTGCGTGCTCTGGAACACGGGGAACCGGGATTCGAGACGTTCATCATCGCCGCCGCCGATACCGTGATGAGCCGCAGCAGCGCTGAGTTGGCAGCGGAAGTCTTCCCCGGCGTCGAGGTTCTCAAGGAGCTGGGCGAGCATGAAACCATGCTGTCCATCGACAAGGCGCGCAAACTGTTGGGCTTCGAACCTGAGCACAGCTGGCGCAACGTCCACTCCAACCGCACCACTCCCACCGAGGACTAACGCTCAGCACGGACGCGGCACCATTGTGCCCCGACGCGCGACGGCCCATCCCCTGGCTGCAGTTTCCTGCATGCACTCGTAAGGGGATGGGCCGCCGCAGCTTGGGACGCATCAGATCATGGTCATGACCATGGCGGGGTCGGACAGGATGGCGCCCAGGTCCGCCAGGAACCGCGAGCCTTGTTCCCCGTCCACCAGACGGTGGTCGAAGGACAGGCTAAGGGACATGACCTGGCGCACTGCCAGTTCATCGTTCACCACCCATGGCGCCTTCCTGACAGCACCAAGGGCCACAATCGCGGCCTCGCCCGGATTGAGGATCGGCGTGCCCGCGTCGATCCCGAACACGCCGATGTTCGTGATCGAGATCGTGCCACCGGAGAGATCGGACGGAGACGTCTTGCCTGCCCGCGCCGTGTCGGTGAGCTGGGTCAACGCAGTGGAGAGCTCGCGCAGCGACAGTTGGTCAGCGTCCTTGATGTTCGGGACGGTCAGGCCCCGCGGCGTCGCGGCCGCGATACCCAGGTTCACATAGTTGAACTGGACAATCTCCTGGTTCGCCTCATCCCAGCGGGAGTTCAGCGAGGGATTGTTCCGCAGAGCCACCAGGACCGCCTTGGCTGCGATGGTCAGCGGCGTCAGTTTGAAGCCTTCGAAGGTCCTGTTGCCCTTGAGCCTGGCCAGCAATTCCATGGTCGCGGTGACATCCACTGTCAGGAATTCCGTGACATGCGGTGCCGTAAAGGCGCTCTGCACCATGGCGGCGGCGGTGAACTTCCGGACTCCCTTGATGGGCGTGCGGGTTTCCCGCTCGCCCTGCCCTGCAGCAACCGGCGCCACGGCAAGCTCATCCGCTGTGCCGGAAAAGTTCTGGACATCCTCGCGGGTGATAAGTCCGCCCGGGCCGGTTCCTGGCACCAGTTCCAGGTCGATCCCGAGGTCGCGGGCCAACTTGCGCACCGGAGGCGTGGACCTCGGACGCTCCCCCGAGACCTCCGCCTGCGGCTCCGCGACCGGTTCCGGGATCGCCGGAACTTCCGCCTGCACCGTAGCCTGCACTGCTGCGGGCGCCTGAACGCGGGCACGTCGCGTTGGACGTCCGGAGTGTTCGACGACGGCACCGTAACCCACCAGGTTCGGCTCACGTTTCGCGGGGGTCCCCACCGCTTCAACACCGCTGGCGGCAGGCGCACCATGCGCAGAGGCCCCGACGGCGGACCCCGCACCAGCGGGCGGCGAGCCAGCCCCGTTGGAGGACCCGGCGTCGTCCACTTCGAAAGAGACGATCGGCTTCCCGACCTCCACGACCGTTCCGGGCTGCTCGTGAAGCGCGGCCACCGTTCCTGCAAACGGTGACGGCAACTCCACCACGGCTTTGGCGGTTTCGACCTCGGCGATGACCTGGTTCAACGTGACAGTGTCGCCCACTGCCACCTTCCAACTCAGGATTTCCGATTCCGTCAGCCCCTCACCCAAATCCGGGAGCCTGAATTCCTTGATCATGGTGGCGGTCATCCTTCCAGTCCACTCAGGGAGTTGGGGCGGCCGAGGGCGCGATCCACGCCGTCGAGGATCCTGTCCAGATCCGGCAAGTGGTGCATTTCGAGCTTGGAGTAGGGATACGGCACGTCAAAGCCGGTAATCCGGACTGGCGCGGACTCCAGGTAGTTGAAGCAGCGTTCCGTAATGCTCGCCGCGATCTCGGCGCCAACGCCACCGGATTGTCCTGCTTCGTGGGTGATCACGAGTCGTCCCGTCTTGCGGACGGAGGCTTCCACTACCGGGTAATCCACTGGGGCCAATGACCGGAGATCGATCACTTCAACCGATATGCCTTCGTCAGCGGCAGCCAAGGCGGCATCCTTCGCTGTTTTGACCAGCGGACCGTACGCAATGAGGGTGACGTCGGAGCCGGCGTTGACGACAGCAGCCTTATCCAGGGGCAACGCCGTGGCGAGGTCGAGCGACTCATCCACATCACCCTTGTCGTGGTAGCGCCTCTTGGGCTCAAAGTAGAGGACGGGGTCGTCCGATGCTATGGCCTGCTGGATCATCGTGTAGGCATCCTGGGGGTTGGAAACGGCCACGACGCGCAAACCCGAAGTGTGGGTGAAGTAGGCTTCCGGCGATTCGGAATGGTGTTCCGGCGATCCGATCCCGCCGCCAAAAGGCACCCGGATAGTGATGGGCATCTTGACGCGGCCCTGGGTGCGGTAATGCATCTTGGCTACCTGGCTGACGATCTGGTCGAACGCAGGGTAGATGAAACCGTCGAACTGGATCTCGCACACCGGGCGGTAACCGCGGTAGGCCAACCCCACTGCGGTGCCTATAATCCCGGACTCGGCCAGGGGAGAATCAATAACACGGTGCTTTCCAAAGTCTTTCTGCAGCCCGTCGGTGACACGGAAAACGCCACCAAGGGAGCCAATGTCCTCACCCATGAGGACCACTTTGGGATCATTTTCGAGCGATTTCCGGAGGCCGGCGTTGATTGCCCGGGCAAAAGTGAGCTTGGACATCAGAGTGCACCTTCCTCGACGGGCTGGTTGAAACTGTTCAGGTAGCGGGAGTAGTGGTCCTTCTGGCGCTCGATCCAGGAATTCGGAGTGCTGTAGACGTGGTTGAACACGTCCAATGGCTGCGGGTCGGGCATGCCAATGCAGCTCGAACGGAGATCGGCCGCAACGGCGTCGGCCTTGGCTTTGACGCGGGCTTCCACATCCTCCGTGAGCAGGCCCTTGGCCTCCAGGAGCTTCCGGAGCCTAAGAATCGGGTCCTTGGCAGCCCAATCCTCCAGCTCAATCGGATCACGGTAGCGGGTGGGGTCATCAGCGGTAGTGTGCGGACCCATTCGGTAGGTGACGGCTTCAATGAAGGTTGGTCCCCCACCCTTGCGCGCCCGGTCAAGCGCCACACGAGTGGCCGCCATGACAGCCAGGACATCGTTGCCGTCCACGCGCATGCTGGGAATACCAAAGCCGGTGGGCCTGTCGGCCAACTGAACGTGCGACTGGATGCGCACGGGCTCCGAAATTGCCCAGTGGTTGTTCTGGCAGAAGAACACCACAGGAGCTTGGTAGCTGGCTGCGAACACCATGGCCTCGTTGACATCGCCTTCGCTCGTGGCGCCGTCGCCGAAGTACGCGAGGACTGCCGTGTTGGCCCCGTCCAGCTGCACACCCATGGCGTAGCCCGTAGCGTGCAGGCTCTGGGAACCAATGATGATCTGGGGAGTCGCCAGGTTGATGCGCTGCGGGTCCCAACCGTACGAAGCGTTACCACGCCACACTCGCGCGATCTCGGAAAGATGGGCACCCCGGACGTAGGCCACTCCGCTTTCCCGGTAGCTCGGGAAGACGAAGTCGTCGTCGCGCAGTGAACGGCTTGAACCGATCTGTGCCGCTTCCTGGCCAAGGAGCGGCGGCCACAAGGCCAGTTCACCCTGGCGTTGGAGTGCCGTGGCTTCTGCGTCGATACGGCGGATGACGGTCATGTCCTCGTAGAGCGAGCACAGTTGTTCGTCGCCGACATCCTTAACCCATAGATCAAACTCGGGATGGCTGATGCGCTCGCCGTCCGGAGACACCAACTGGAGCAAATCGCCGCCAGTCCGCAAGGAGATATGTGCACTTTGTTCCGGGCCCGGAGCATCATGTCGCACTCCCTTGCCCGCCTGATCCGTCAACACAGGTGATCGCAACCTTCCGGCTCGTTTTCGTCGGCGCTCGCAGGACTTGTGATCCTGCCGCACGCCGGCCCTCCGGCACCTTCGCCGGAGTTAATTGTGACCCTACTCACAGAACGCATCGGGTACAACTACCCGGGATGAAGTTGAGCATTATGCACTATTCGGAGTATCTGAGGCGTGCTAATCTTGCGCATTATGCAACCCTTGGATGGCACCGACACCCGCCTTCTTTCCGCCATGGCGAAGGATCCCCGTGGCACTGTGGTTGCCCTTGCGCAGAAGCTCGGCCTCTCCCGCAACACGGTGCAGGCCCGCATGGCGCAGCTCGAAAAGAAACACGCCTTTCTGTCGTTCGAACGACGGATCAATCCTGTGGCCCTCGGCTACCCCCTGACGGCCTTCATCACCGTCCACGTGCAGCAGCAGAAGCTCGCTTCCCTGGCGCGGGACCTGGCCGACATCCCGGAAATCCTCGAAGGCTTCGGCCTCACCGGCTCCGCTGACCTGTTGTTGCGTGTCGTTGCGCTGGATGCGGAAGATCTCTACCGCATCAATGGAAAGATCCTCGGTTGCGACGGAGTGGACAGGACGGACACCGCGCTGGCCATGCGTGAGATGATCCCGTACCGCGTGCAGCCGCTCCTGGGACGTCGTTCCGGGGCTTGAACCGCCACTTCACCTGCGGTGTTCCGTCGCGCCTCTTGCCCGCGGAAGCGGAAATGCGCTTTGATTCAAGAGGACGCACCGGGGGCCGCCCAGAGGTTCCCGGCCAGGTGGTGGCGCTGCCGAAGGCTGCCGAAAGGGGCACTACCGTGAGCAACCCGCAAGAACCCAGCCAGAACCAGCCCGGGTACAACCCGCCACCGGTTCCCCCGGGGCCCGGTTACCCGCCGCAGACCGGAGCGTCGCCGCAGTGGCAACAGCCGCCGTCGTCCGATCCCCAAAGCGGGAACCCGCAATACGCGGCTCCCGGCCAACAGAACCCCTATCCCCAGGGACAAACCCCACCAGGGCAGTATCAACCAGGCCAATATCAGCCAGGCCAGTACCCACCGGGCCAATACCCGCCCGGGCATTACCAACCAGGCCAGTACGGCCAGCAACCTCCCAAGAAGAACCGAAAAGTTCTGTGGATCGTCCTCGGCATCGTGGCGGGCGTCATCGTGCTGGCGGTAGTCGGCGTCCTTATCCTGGTCAACGTGGTGGGCAATGCCACCTCCAAGGCCCGGTCGCTGGCGGACGAATTCACCAACCTTGTGGTCTCCGGCCAGACCGAGCAGGCCTACGACAACTACCTCAGCCAGCCCCTCAAGGACGAACTGGACAAGCAGTCCTTCGTGGACGGCATCGCCAGCCTGGAACTGGACAGCTCGTGCAAGCCGAACTACAACTCCGTAAGCGTTGACTCAAACAACGGGAACAACAAGGCCAACCTCGCAGGCAAACTGCAATGTGACGGCAAGACGATCGACCTCCAGTACGTTTTCGAGGGCACCAACGACCTCAAAATGAGCAGCATCCGCCTCCGCCCCTAGCCGGCAAGAAATAAATCCGCCCATCCACCCATCCACGCAAACGCATGATCCGAATCACTGCTTGAGAGTCCCGACCGGGACTCAGCAGGTCGGCCGGGAATCCCGGCCATCACCGGAAGGCTCGGACCAATGCGTACTTCGCCCAATCGCTTGATCGCCACCATCTTCGGAGCCGTCTACCTCTTGGTAGGCGTGCTCGGATTCTTCGTCACCTCGGGAATCGGCTTCTTCGCCACCGAGGGCGCCAATTTGATCATCTTCGCCGTGAACCCGCTTCACAACATCATCCACTTGGCCATTGGCGCAGCCCTCCTCATCGCCGGCATGAACAGCGTCACGCTGTCCAAGTCCATCAACACCGCAGTCGGCGGCGTCTACCTGCTGGTCGGCATCGTGGGCCTCTTCCTGGTGGGCAGCTCACTGAACATCATCGCCCTGAACGGCGCGGACAACGTCCTGCACCTCGCCAGCGCCGTGGTACTGCTGGGCGTTGCATTGTCCCAGGACAAGGCCACCGTAGCTTCCGCCCGCGCCTGATCATCGACTCCAAAGGACGAGGACGGTAACAGCCATGCACCGCGTGAACCACCCCACCCTGAGGGCAGCTGTAGTGCTGTACGTATACTTCGCTGCGATGGCAGCCGGGATGGTTGAACTGTCCCTGGCCGCCGGGTACCTCGCTGGAACTGGATCCGCCGCCCTGGGCATGGTTGTTGCCGGCGGTGCAGCCCTCGCGGCGGGCCTGGCCTTCATGGCCTGGTCGCTGTGGGGCCTGCACCGCAATTCCCTCGTCCTGGCCCGTTTCGCGCTCCCGGCCCTCGCCACGGCAGCGGTCGCGCACGTAGCGGCCATGGCTGCAGGGATCACCTCCCAGCGCTCCCTTGACGTCAGCCACTTTGCCGCCTTCGGCCTGACCCTCATGGCACTTGCCGGGGCAGGCTGGCTCAGGCGGCAGCACAAGACCAACGACGGCGGCGCCCACGGCCAGCCAAGGACCGGGCGGCTTCTGGCAGCCGCGTTCGGAGCCGCCGTCGTTGTTGCCTCAGTAGCAACACCCGGACTGGCCGCGTCGATGGCCGGCCAGTACGCCGTTCCACACGGGGAACACGGCCAGGCACCCGTCGGAGAAAACGGCCAGGGCTCCAATCCCGCCCTGGATCCGGGCCACCACCACTAGGTGGCGGTCACGGACCGGCGCACCATCAAACCGTGCCCACTGTTGATGCTGCGCCTGGTTCGTGGATCATGGAGCCATGGATCCCATTGAGGCGCTCGACGAAATTTCTTTCTGGCTGGAACGCAGCCAAGCACCAACCTTCAAGGTCCAGGCTTTCCGGAAGGCGGCCGACGCCGCACGGAAACTCTCAACAGATGAATTGGCCCGGCTCGTCGCCAGCGGCAGGATCACCAGCCTCAAAGGCGTAGGCAGCCGCAGCGCCGAAGTCATCACCCAGGCACTGGAGGACCGCGTCCCCGACTACCTGGCCGACCTCCGCGGGAAGGGCACCGAAGCCCTTGCCTCCGGCGGAGACACACTCAGGGCCGCGTTGCGCGGCGACCTGCACAGTCACAGCAATTGGTCCGACGGCGGCTCGCCCATCGAAGCCATGGTGGCCGCGGCCCGCACGCTCGGACGCGAATACCTGGCCCTGACCGACCACTCCCCCAACCTCACCATCGCCAACGGCCTCAGCGTCGAACGGCTCGAAAAGCAGCTGGACGTGGTGGAAGGGATCAATTCTTACCAGGACGACTTCCGCTTGCTCAAGGGCATCGAGGTGGACATCCTGGAGGACGGCACACTGGACCAGACCCCTGCAATGCTGGACAAGCTCGACGTCGTGGTCGCCAGTGTCCACTCCAAGCTCCGAGCCGACAAGAAGACCATGACCGAACGGATGCTTGGCGGTATCAGCGACCCCCACACCAACGTTTTGGGTCATTGCACCGGTCGGCTGGTCCAGGGATCACGCGGGACCCGGCCCCAATCGGAATTCGACGCCCCCAAGGTTTTCAAGGAATGCGCCGAGTGGGGCGTCGCCGTCGAAATCAACTCGCGGCCCGAGCGCCAGGACCCACCGGATGACCTCGTCAAGATGGCCCTCGACGCCGGCTGCTTGTTCAGCATCGACAGCGATGCCCATGCTCCCGGCCAGCTCGACTTCCTGCAGTATGGTGCCGAGCGCGCGGAAGCCCTGGGGGTGCCGATGGAACGCATCGTGACCACCTGGCCGCTGGCCCAATTGAAAGAGTGGCTCAGCCTGAAGAAATGACGCACGCAAAAGGCTCCCCCGGAAAACGCTGTTTCCAGGGGAGCCTTTTGTTCCGGTCTTAGTGGTTCACCGCCTTTTCGGCGCCGATGCCGGTCAGCGAACGTACTTCCATTTCAGCTTGCTTGGCCGGGTCCTCGCGCCGCTTGTCCAGGACAGTTCCGAGCCAGCCCAGGAAGAAGGCCAACGGGATGGACACGATGCCCGGGTTGCTCAGCGGGAAAATGGCGAAGTTGGCGCCGGGGATCATGGACGTCTTGGCGCCGGAGACCACGGGCGAGAAAGTGATCAGCAGGATGGCTGCGGCGAGGCCGCCATACATGCTCCAGACTGCGCCCTGGGTGGTGAACTTCTTCCAGAAGAGGGAGTACACGATGGTGGGCAGGTTTGCTGATGCCGCAACAGCGAAGGCGAGCGCCACCAGGAAGGCCACGTTCTGGCCGTTGGCGAAGATGCCTCCCAGGATGGCGAGGACGCCGATCACCACCACTGTACGCCGGGCGACCTTGACTTCCGTGGTGGCGTCCGCCTTGCCCTTGGAGATGACGTTTGCGTAGATGTCGTGGGCGAAGGATGCTGCCGCGGTAATGGTCAGTCCGGCCACCACCGCAAGGATGGTTGCGAAGGCCACGGCCGAGATGAATCCAAGCAGCAGCGGGCCACCCAGGTGGAACGCCAGGAGCGGGGCGGCCGAGTTCACGCCGCCGGGTGCGGACTTGATGGTTTCTGCACCCACCAGGGCTGCTGCGCCGTAGCCCAGCACCAAAGTGAACAAGTAGAACAGGCCGATCAGCCAGATGGCCCACACCACTGATTTGCGGGCTTCCTTGGCCGTCGGGACGGTGTAGAAGCGCATCAGGACGTGCGGCAGGGCGGCTGTTCCAAGGACCAATGCCAGGCCCAGGGACATGAAGTCGAGCTTGGACGTTTCGGTCTTGCCGTACTGCAGGCCCGGGTTGAGGATGTTCGGGTTGTTGGCCGCTTCCGCTGCCGATCCCAGCAGGTTGGAGAGGTTGAAACCGTAGATCGCGAGGACCATGGCCGTCATGACGGCGGCACCGGCGATGAGCAGGATGGCTTTGATGATCTGCACCCAGGTGGTGCCCTTCATGCCGCCGATAAGCACGTACATGATCATCAAGGCCCCGACGACGATAATCACCAGGGCTTGTCCGCCCCAGTCACTGATACCCAGCAGGAGCGAGATCAGGCTGCCCGCACCGGCCATCTGGGCGAGGAGGTAGAAGAAGCAGACGGCGAGGGTGGACAGTGCCGCCGCGATGCGCACGGGGCGTTGCCTCAACCGGAAGGACAGGACATCGGCCATGGTGAACTTGCCGGTGTTCCGGAGCAGTTCGGCCACCAGCAGCAGGGCCACCAGCCAGGCGACGAGGAAGCCGATGGAGTAGAGGAAACCGTCATAGCCGTTGATGGCGATGGCGCCCGTGATGCCAAGGAACGAGGCCGCAGAAAGGTAGTCCCCGGCGATGGCGGTACCGTTCTGGGAGCCGGTGAAGGAACGTCCGGCTGCGTAGTAGTCGGCAGCTGTCTTGTTGTTGCGGCTTGCCCTGAAGACAATCACCATGGTGACGGCGACGAAAAGGGCGAAAATGCCCATGTTCAGGAGCGTGGTGTCTTTTAGGGCAGCGACCTCTACTGCCGGGACCATGGTGGCGTTCATTTGGCTCCTCCGTGGATGACGTTGCCGTCCTTATCGAATTGGTGCCCCTCGATCTCATTGCGGATTTCGGCCGCGATGGGGTCCAGCTTCCTGTTGGAGTAGCTCACGTACCAGGCCGTGATGCCGAAAGTGGTGACGAACTGGAGCAGGCCAAGAATCAGGCCGACGTTGATGTTGCCCCAGACTTTGGTGGACATGAAGGCGACGGCATAGTCGGCCAAAAGAACGTACGCGAAATACCACAGCAGGAAGATCACTGCCATGGGAAAGACAAAGCTGCGGTGCCGCTTGCGCAGCGTCTTGAACCGTTCCGTCTGCTGGACTTCCTGGAAGTCCACGGACGCCGTTGCGTCCTGGGGTCGGGCCTCATTACCCATGGTTCCTCCTGGTTGTGATGAGTCCACGTCAGCGCGCGCGGCTGATGTGACTGCAATCACTATCGAATGCGCTCCGGCTTCCCATCCATAGATACGCCGGTCGGCGTCGCCCAGCGGCTGTACCGCTGCGCCAAACGGTGGGTTGCAGCAGGCCACAGGCGATATCGGGGTTCGGGGAACACATCGGACTACGCTGGCCTTATGCCCGATTCCCCGCTCTTCACCGCAGCCGCCATCGCCGTGATCCTGCTGGCGGTCGCCGTCGTCGTGGGCGTTGGCCTGAAGGTGATCCGCTCCTTCCGGGACCTCGGCACGGACGCCGAACGCGCGACGTACAACACGCTGCACGCAGCATCGCGGGCGGGCCAGCATCTGCGCGCGGGCCTCCAGCCTGCGGGAGCTGCCAAAGCCAGCAGGCAGCTGCGCGTCCTGCTGGGCTGCGACGCCTTCGCCATGACGGACACCGCCTCTGTACTTGCGTGGGATGGGGCGGCGGAGGAACTCCGGCCAGCACTGATGGGGCTCGCAGCCGAAGTCCTTGCGACCGGGCGGACTGCCGTGGTTCCCCACGCAGGCCATTCCACGGACAAAGCCGGGCCTGATTTCAGTGCTGTCATCGCCCCGATCAGGGCAGGATCCAGGGTTGTCGGTTCGGTTGCGGCGTTGGCTCCCGCCGCCGGAGCAGGTCTGGTGCGGGCGACCAGTGAGGTTGCTGACTGGATTGCGGCACAACTGGAGCTGGCGGAGCTGGAGGCCTCAAGGACCCTGCTGATGGAAGCGGAAGTGCGGGCCCTGCGCGCGCAGATCAGCCCGCACTTCATCTACAACTCGTTGAACGCCATTGCGTCCTTTATCAACACGGACCCGGCCAGGGCCAGGGAACTCGTCGTGGAATTCGCCGACTTCACCAGGTACTCCTTCCGCAGGCACGGCGACTTCACCACGGTGGCGGAGGAGCTGCGGTGCATCGACCGTTACCTCCTGCTGGAGCGGGCACGCTTCGGTGAGCGCGTCCAAGTCAGCCTGCGGATCGCACCCGAAGTGCTGAGCACCGTCATTCCGTTCCTCAGCCTCCAACCGTTGGTGGAAAACGCGGTCAGGCACGGTTTGGAAGCGAAGGAAGGTCCGGGGCACATCACCATCTGCGCCAATGATTCAGGGGCGTTCGCCGAAGTCACCATCGAAGACGACGGCGTGGGCATGGATCCGGAGCACCTGCGGTCAGTCCTCGCCGGACATACGGATGGCGACCATGTGGGGCTCCGCAATGTCGATGCCCGGCTGCGACAGGTCTACGGAGATGAGCACGGCCTGGTGATCGATACGGCCCCCGGCGAAGGCACCCTGATCACGCTGCGGGTCCCGAAGTCGCAACCCGGCCACGACGCCTGAGGCGGCGGTTAGTCTTTAATCATGATCAACGTGCTCGTCGCCGATGACGAACTGCCCGCGGTGGAAGAACTTGCCTTCCTCCTCGGACGGGATGCGCGGATTGGCGCCATCCATCGCGCGTCCTCCGGGACCGAGGCGCTCCGCAAGCTGGAAACTGAATCCGTCGATGCCGTCTTCCTGGACATCCATATGCCCGCCCTGTCAGGCCTGGACATTGCCCGCGCCATTTCCCGCAGCAGCAGCCCGCCCGCCGTCGTCTTCGTCACCGCCGACGAAGACTGCGCACTGGAGGCCTTCGACCTCGCCGCCGTCGACTATCTGCTCAAGCCGCTCCGGGCGGAACGGCTTGCCCGTTCGGTGGACCGGATCAGTGAACTCATCAAGGACGGTACTCCTGCCCCGGAAATGATTACCGTTGACCTTGGCAGCACCACCCGGATGATCCGCCGTGACGATGTCACGTACGTCCAAGCACAAGGCGACTACGCAAGGCTGCACACCGCCGAGGCCAGCTACCTCATCCGGGTTTCCCTCACCGACCTTGAGCAGAAATGGGCGGACGCCGGGTTCATCAGGATTCACCGCTCCTACCTGATCGCGCTGCAGCACGTGCAACACCTCAAGCTTTCCACTACCGGACCGAGCGTCGCTGTCTCGGGTGCTGAGCTGCCCATCAGCAGGCGGCACCTGCCCTCGGTCAGGGACAAGCTGCAGTCCACCCGCATCCGGCCACAGGCATGACCCGGGTCCGCGTTACCGCTCCACGCCAGTCGGCCGCGCCGGCCACCGGCCGGGTGCCGTACCCACATGAGGCCGCAGAGGACTCGGACGCCGGCCGGATCTTTGTCCGTTCCCTCATCCGCTCCCAGCTTCGCCTGGCGTTGGTGGTGGCGTGCGGATTCCTGATCATCCTCGCTGTACTCGCAACGATCCTGGTCTACGGTCCCGGCGTAGCGGAGACGCGCGTTGTGGGAATCCGCTTGGACTGGCTGGCGCTTGGGGTGGGCATCTATCCGGTGATCGGCCTGAGCGCCTGGCTTTACAACCGGGCAGCAGCACGCAACGAGGCCCGCTACCGGGACCTGGTGGAGGACAAGTGAACCCAGCCGTTGGCTTGTTCGCGTTCCTCGCCGTTTCCCTCGCCACGGCGGTCATCGGCTTTTACGGGTTGCGCGTCTCCCGGACCACCAGCGACTTCTACGTGGCCTCACGCACCGTCCCTCCATGGTGGAACGCCTCCGCGATTGGCGGCGAGTATCTTTCTGCCGCGAGTTTCCTAGGGGTAGCGGGGCTGATCCTGCTCTCCGGCACCGACGCTCTCTGGTTCCCCGTTGGCTACACGGCCGGTTACCTGATGCTCCTGCTCTTCGTGGCAGCACCGCTGCGCCGCTCCGGCGCGTACACCATCCCCGATTTCACCGAGGCCCGCCTGGACTCCCCCTTGGTCCGCCGCGTCACGAGCCTGGTGGTGGTGGCCGTGGGCTGGCTCTACATCGTTCCGCAACTGCACGGCGCCGCGCTCACCATCCGGATAACCACCGGCCTGCCGTCGTGGGTAGGCTCGACGGCGGTGGTGGCGGTTGTGTGCCTCACGGTGGTGGCAGGTGGCATGAGGTCCATCACGTTTGTCCAGGCTTTCCAGTACTGGCTAAAACTGACTGCCCTTGCCGTGCCCGTGGTCTTCATCCTGTTGGTGCTGGTTGGCAACGGAACACCACCGCAGGCGCCCTTGCCGGTCAATCCCACCGGCCAGGCCGCTGCGGGTGCCTACCAACACATCTCGCTGCTGGTGGCCTTGCTGTTCGGAACCCTTGGCCTGCCGCATGTGCTGGTGCGGTTCTACACCAACCCGGACGGCCAATCTGCGCGCCGGACCACGCTGATCGTCCTGGGCCTACTCTCCGTGTTCTACCTCTTCCCCACTCTCTCCGGCGCCTTGGGACGGATGTTCGCCCCCGAGCTCGCACACTCCGGACAAGCGGACGCCCTGATCCTCCTCCTCCCGGGCAAGCTGATCGGCGGGGTGCCAGGTGACCTGTTGTCAGCGCTCGTGGTGGCAGGCGCCTTCGCTGCCTTCCTGTCCACAACATCCGGCCTGGTGGTGTCGCTGTCCGGTGTCATTAGCCAGGACCTGTTCGGGGGAAGTGTGAGAGGGTTCCGCCTCGCGGCGGTGATGGCCGCCGTCGTGCCTTTGGGTTTTGCTTTCATGACGGACACCCTGGCCCTGGCCGGCAGCGTCGGCCTGGTCTTCGCGTTCACCGCTTCCACCATCTGTCCTGTCCTGCTGTTGGGCATTTGGTGGCGCGGCCTGACGGACTTTGGTGCGATCGCAGGGATGGTCACAGGCGCAGTGCTGTGTGGGGGTGCCATGGTGGCGGGCACCCTGACTGGGACAGGGAACGCTCCCGCTTGGCTGGCCCAGCCCGCGGCGTGGAGTGTGCCTTCAGCCTTCGCCGTCACGGTAATCGTGTCCAACGTGACGCGGAACCGCGTTCCCGCCTCAGTCAACCGGGTGATGTCACGGCTGCATGTACCGGAGCGGCCGGTAGCTACCGAGCGCTGAAAGCTGTTGTCCGCGCAACGGCCCGGGAGGACAATGTCGCCATGTCCGAGGAACCACAATCCGGCGGCCGGGAACCAACACCTGCCGGCCATGGGCAAGCAACGGCCGGTCCGCCGGAGCTGTCGCCAAGCGTCCGCGCGCAACTGCTGGCCACTGAGCATTGGAGCTTGCTCGCTTCACGGAGCACCACGCAGGGGGAAGTCCTCACCCGGATCAGCATGTTCCTGACGTTCACCTCGGCCAGCCTGCTCAGCGTGGCACTGGTGGGCCAGGCAACCCAATTCTCCGGCGCCTTCCGGGCCTTTGCCCTGACCGTTCTGGGCATTGACCTGGTGGTGGGCCTGTTGACGCATATCCGCGTCATGAGCGTCGGCATGGAGGACCTCATGTACGTCATTGCCATGAACCGGCTCCGTGCCGCCTACGTGGATCTGGACCCTGGAATGGCTCCGTACTTGATGGCCGGGTACCACGACGACGAAGAAGGCTCGAAGCACACCTACTACTTCCTGGGCGGCAGGAAGGACTTCAGCCAGGTGGCAGGCAGCAGCATGGTTTTCATGGGCTTCGCCAACTCTGCCCTGATCGCCCTGCTGCTCGGATCAGCCCTGCTGGCAGCCGGCCTGCCCGTTGTGCTTGCCGTGGCCATCGCAGTTGTTGTGGCTTTGGCGTTCTTCGCCACATCCTTGGTACGGGGCAGGCGCCACTACATGGACGTATGGAAGAACAATCCGCCGCTCTCCCCCACGCCTCACCAGCCCGGGTAGGCGTCAGTCAATGGCCGCCATCAGCTCCACGACTCGGGCGAGGAAGGCATCAACCTGCGCTTCTTCGTAGCCCTCATCGCCCTTGGCTGCACGGAACACGGCGCGTCGAACGGTGTCTACGCTCAAGGGCTGATCGTTTTCCAGGTAGCCGATCAACTCAACGCACAGGGCATCGACATCCTGGACGTTGTAACTGCGCGTCCGCTTGCGTGCCGGGCGGCGGAAACGCTCACCGTCGGGCCTGTGCAGCCTGCCGCGAAGTATCCCGGAAAGCTTCCCGATCTGGCGCAACCAGGCTTCCTCGCCTTGTTGGCTGATCAGTTCGTCCCGCTCACGGCGTGCGAACGCGTCCTCAAGGCGGTCCAGGGCGGCGTCCACGCTGTGGGCGTCGTAGCCACCCTTGACGGGGTCGAAAGCCACCTCACGGACATCCACGCTGGCAACCTGGTCAGCGGCGCCAACAGGGTTCTCAAACGACGTCCGTGCGCGCTGGAGAAACTCGTCTACCTGCTTGGCGTTATAACCATATTTGCTGCGTTCCACGCGGTCGAACGTCGCGGGGATCTGGCGTCGAATATCCAAGGCCACTATTTTTCCTTCATCGGTTGTCAGACGCCGCTCAGCAGCGCGAACAAAACATAGGCCACAGGGGCCGCGAACACGATCGAGTCCAGACGGTCCATCACACCACCATGGCCCGGCAAGATACTGCTCATGTCCTTGACGCCGAGTTCCCTCTTGACCATGGACTCGGCAAGGTCGCCAGCGGTTGCCGCGGCAACCATTCCAACGGCCAGGACAAGGCCGACCCACCAAGGCCGGTCCAGCAGGAAGATGCAGGCCAGGACACCGATCACCATGGCACCACCCACAGATCCCGCGAACCCCTCCCAGGACTTCTTGGGACTGATCTTCGGAGCCATCGGGTGCTTGCCGAACGAAGCTCCCACGATGTAGCCGAAAGTGTCATTCGATACCACCAGCAGCAGCATGGAGGCGATCTGCCATGCCCCGTCCGGGATTCCATGCGGCCAGAAGCCCACGGGGGTGGCTCCGCCAGTGGCGTGAAGCGGCAGCGCAGCGAAACTGATCAGGAACGGTATCCACGCCAAAGTGAAGACACCCGCGAAGACGCTGCGCGGCGCCCCGGCTGCGCTTTCGATGGAGCGCCAGAGCAGTACGGCCACCGAGCTGGCTGTCATGGTGAAGAGCAGGCCTTCGAGACCACCAAAGTAGGCCGAAACCGGCATCACCAGGCTGCCGACCATCACTGGAACGATCGGCATCCTGGTGCCTTGGGCTTCGAGGGCACGGAAAACTTCCCAAACACCAAGGACCGCGAAGGCCGTGGTGAGCAGGACGAACCCCAACGGGAGGAACAGCAGCCCGCCCAGGACGGCCAGCAGCATGGCAAGGCCGACGCCGATGGCCGCGGGCAGGTTGCGGCCTGCCTTGGGTGTGGGGTTCGCCCGCACACGCCGTGCGCGCTTGGGGGTATCGCGTGTCGGGACCCGTTCAGCGGGCGCCGGCTCAGCCTGGCTCATCAGACCTCGAGCAGCTCGGCTTCCTTGCGCTTGAGCAGCTCGTCGATGCTGTCGACGTGCTGCTTGGTCAGGGCATCGAGCTCCTTCTCAGCGCGCGAGCCCTCGTCTTCACCGGCTTCGCCGTCCTTGACGAGCTTGTCCAGGGTGTCCTTTGCCTTGCGGCGGATGCTTCGGATGGAGACCTTGGCGTCCTCACCCTTGCCCTTGACGATCTTCACGTATTCCTTGCGGCGCTCTTTGGTGAGCTCCGGGATGGTGACGCGGATGACGTTGCCGTCGTTGGACGGGTTGGCCCCGACTTCGGAGTCACTTAGGGCCTTTTCGATGTCGCGCAGCGCGGTCTTGTCATAAGGCGTGATCAGGATGGTACGGGCATCGGGCACACCGAAGGACGCCAGCTGCTGGAGCGGGGTGGGTGTGCCGTAGTACTCAACGATGACCTTGTTGTAGAGACCGGGGTTGGCCCGGCCCGTACGGATCGTGGCGAAATCGTCCTTGGCTACTTCCACGGCTTTGTCCATCTTCTCGCCGGCTTCGAGTAAGGTCTCTTCGATCACGGGTTTCTCCTCAGAAATAGTTGCTGCCCAGCTGCAGGCGGCAATGCACAGTAAAGATCCGCCACCAGGGGCGGACGGTCCTAGAAATATCCTAGCCCTTGCTAGGGAGTTACCAGGGTTCCCAGCGTTTCGCCGAGGATCGCCCGGGTGACATTGCCTTCGCCCTCCATGCCGAAGACCACCATGGAGAGGTTGTTGTCCTTGCACATGGTCATGGCGGTCTGGTCCATGACGCGGATGTCGCGGCGCAGGGCGTCGTCGTAGCTGAGGACATCGAGCTTCTCGGCGGTGGGGTCCTTCTTCGGGTCGGCCGTGTAAACGCCGTCCACGCCGCTCTTGGCCATCAGGACAACATCTGCGTGCACTTCCAGCGCACGCTGCGCAGCCACCGTGTCGGTGGAGAAATACGGCAAGCCGGCGCCTGCACCGAAAATGACTACCCGGCCTTTTTCCATGTGGCGGATGGCGCGGCGTGGAATGTAGGCCTCGGCCACCTGGCCCATCGTGATGGCGCTCTGGACACGGGTCTCCACTCCGGCCTGCTCCAGGAAGTCCTGCAGCGCGAGGCAGTTCATGACGGTGCCCAGCATGCCCATGTAGTCGGCGCGGGAGCGATCCATGCCGCTTTGGGACAGTTCAGCGCCCCGGAAGAAGTTGCCGCCGCCAACAACGATTGCAACTTCCACATCCGCAACACCTGCTGCGATCTGCTTGGCAATGGCCCTGACGGTCTCGGGATCGACGCCGAGCTTGCCTCCGCCGATGACTTCGCCGGAAAGTTTCAGAAGTACACGTCGGCGGGTCTTCTCGGGCTGGATTGCAGTGTTGACGGTTTCCATGGTGCCTTCCCGTTGGTGGACTCTGGCTAGATTATCGTGCTGGGGGTCCGCGCAGGTACTACCCGGACGCGTGCATGAAAAAGGGGCGGCCACCGAAGTGACCACCCCTTTTCATGAATTACTAGTTTCCGACGCGGAAACGGGTTACTGCGGTTGCCTTGACGCCGGCTTCTTCGAGGACCTGTGCAACAGTCTTCTTGGAATCCTTGGCGAATGCCTGGTCAACCAGAACTTCACCCTTGTAGAAGCCCGTAACGCGGCCTTCTACGATCTTCGGGAGAGCAGCTTCAGGCTTGCCTTCAGCCTTCGCGGTCTCTTCGGCGATACGGCGCTCGGACTCGACCAGTTCGGCCGGGACGTCTTCGCGGGTCAGGTAGTTCGGTGCCATTGCTGCAACGTGGACAGCGATGTCGTGTGCGGCGGTGGCAGCGGCTTCGCCTTCACCGTCAACAGCGAACAGGACGCCGACCTGGGCCGGGAGGTCCTTGGACGTCTTGTGCAGGTAGGCGTCAACCGTGGTGCCCTCAACGCGGGAGATGCGACGGACAACAACCTTTTCGCCGAGGACAGCGCCCTCTTCGACGACGACCTCGGACAACGGCTTGCCGTCGACTTCGGTTGCCAGCAGGGTTTCGAGGTCGGCTGCGCCGGACTCGACTGCAACGTTGAGGACCTTGTCGGCCAGCTGGATGAACTTGTCAGCCTTGGCAACGAAGTCGGTCTCGCAGTTGACTTCGATCATTACGCCAACGCCGCCGTTGACCTTGGCAGCAACCAGGCCCTCAGCCGTGGAACGGCCTTCGCGCTTGGTGGCACCCTTGAGGCCCTTGATGCGGATGATCTCGATGGCCTTCTCAGCGTCACCGTTGGCCTCGTCAAGAGCCTTCTTGACGTCCATCATGCCGGCGCCGGTGCGCTCGCGCAGGGCCTTGATGTCAGCAGCAGTGTAGTTCGCCATGTGAACCCCTCTGTCTAGAAATTTGTGTGTTTACGGACTGACAGGACGGCAGCCCACCGTGTGAGCCGCCATCCTGTCAGTTGCCCCCGACGCTGTCTCCAGCATCAGGGAAGGTCCAGATTTACTTGGCTTCGGCTTCGCCGGTTGCAGCTTCAGTTGCTTCCGGAGCTTCTGCTGCGGGAGCTTCTGCGGCCGGAGCCTCAGCTGCTGCTGCTTCTTCAGCCTTGCTGCCTTCGAGGAGCTCGCGCTCCCACTCGGCCAGCGGCTCTTCCGGAGCTTCGGTGGTACCGGTTGCGCGCTGGTTGCGGGCGATGAGGCCCTCAGCTACGGCGTCGGCAACAACGCGGGTGAGCAGGTTGACGGAGCGGATGGCGTCGTCGTTGCCCGGGATCGGGAAGTCGACTTCATCGGGATCGCAGTTGGTGTCCAGGATGGCAACAACCGGGATGTTCAGCTTCTTGGCTTCGTCAACAGCAAGGTGTTCCTTCTTGGTGTCAACAACCCACAGAACCGAGGGAGCCTTGGTCAGGTTGCGGATACCGCCGAGGTTGGACTCGAGCTTGGTGAGTTCACGCTTGAGGAGCAGGAGCTCCTTCTTGGTGTAAGCGGAGCCGGCGACGTCGTCGAAGTTGATCTCTTCGAGTTCCTTCATGCGCTGGATACGCTTGGCGACGGTCTGGAAGTTGGTGAGCATACCGCCCAACCAACGCTGGTTGACGTACGGCTGGCCAACACGGGTAGCCTGCTCGGCAATTGCTTCCTGAGCCTGCTTCTTGGTGCCGACGAACAGGACGGTGCCGCCGTGGGCGACAGTAGCCTTGACGAACTCGTAGGCGCGGTCGATGTAGGACAGCGACTGCTGAAGGTCGATGATGTAGATGCCGTTGCGTTCCGTGAAGATGAAGCGCTTCATCTTCGGGTTCCAACGACGGGTCTGGTGTCCAAAGTGGACGCCGCTGTCAAGCAGCTGGCGCATGGTTACGACGGGCATGCCGACGCTCCTTCCGGCAGGTCATTCATGAGAGAGCCCATGGGGCTGCTCTTACCCTGCCAATAGTTGACGGTTGTTTAGCCTCTGCCCGGACGGGCGCGGCTCCTGGCATCCATTGCGCTTCTCATCCGGCATGGAACCAAAGGCTCCTCCGGACCGCAAGAGGCACAATCCTCCGCAGCATGAAACCATGGGCTTCGCTGGAGGAGGGCTGGATACGCGTAGTCAGCCTGGCACCCCCACACATCTGAATGAGACATGTTCCTGAACAAGCTTGAGGGCACAGCAAACTGCTCCACCAAGTGTACTACAGCCATACCGCCCAACGGACCGCCCATCACCGGCAGTTGTCCACATACCGGCTCCCCGCGGTAGCCCCGGGATCACGCAAAGGGAAGGCTGGATCCATGTCCTTCCTGAAGCTGGCAGCCACCTTGATCCTTACCCTCAACATCACTCTCAGCATCCCGTCCGGGGCGGACGGCGCCCCGGACGCTCCCCAGGGAAGATGGAGCTGGCCGCTGTCCCCCAAGCCGTCCGTCCTGCGGACGTTTGATCCTCCGGACAAGCCGTGGCTGAGCGGACACCGCGGCGTGGATTTAGGCCCAAGGCCCGACGGCGGACAGGTCACCGCGCCGTCCGATGGCGTGGTGGCCTTCGCCGGCGTCGTGGTTGACCGCCCGGTCCTCACCATCGATCACGGCGACGGACTCAGGAGCAGTTTCGAACCCGTGGCCAGCAGCCTTAAGCAGGGCGACCACGTGGCCAAAGGGCAAACGGTCGGCACCCTGCAGCCGGGACACTGCGGAAGCGCCACGTGCCTGCATTGGGGTGTTCGGCGCGGCGAGGAGTACCTCAATCCACTGGGCTTTGTGTCCGACCTGCGCCCATCAGTGTTGCTGCCGCTGGAGTGAGCCCCGCCGCGCCGTCCGCGGAGGTTCTAGACGATGGCAGAAACGCCCGTGATGGCCCGACCGGTCACCAGAGTGTTGATTTCGTGGGTGCCCTCGTAGGAGTAGATCGCCTCGGCATCGGAGAAGATCTTGGCCATGCCGTAGTCCGTCACGATGCCATTGCCGCCGAGGATACTGCGCCCCAGGGCGACACTTTCGCGCATGCGTGCAGTGGTGAAAGCCTTGGCCAGGGCGGACTGTTCGTCTTTGGCAACGCCCGCGTCCTCAAGCTGTGCAAGCCTGACCATCATGCCCATTGAGGCGACTGTGTTGCCCAGGATCTGCACCAACTGGTTCTGGACCAGCTGGAAGGCTGCCAACGGGCGCCCGAACTGCTGGCGCTCCACGGCGTAGCTGCGGGCAACGTCAAAGGCGGCCATCTGAAGTCCGACGGCCTGCCACGCCACAGCCAGGCGCGTGACCTTCAGGACCTTGTTGGTATCCCGGAAGCTGTTGCCGTTGGCCAGCTTGAAGAAGTCCGGCACCACCACGTTATCCAGGGTGATGTCCGCGTTCTGGACCGTGCGGAGGGAAATCTTGTTCTCGATCTTGCTGGCGGAATAGCCCGGCAGGGTGGTGTCCACCAGGAATGCTTTCACCTGGTTGTCGGCCACGTCCTTGGCATAGATGACCACCCAGTCCGAGAAGGTGGCATTGCCGATCCAGCGCTTTGCACCGTTGAGAATCCACGTGTCGCCTTCACGTCGTGCCGTCGTGCGGGTTCCGCCTGCAACATCGGAACCACCCAGCGGCTCGGTCAGCCCGAAAGCGCCGATCTTCTTCAGGGAGTAGATGTCCGGCAGCCACGCATCCTTTTGCTCCTGGGAGGCGAGGGCTTCAATGGAGCCCGTGAAGAGGCCGTCATGGACGCCCATGAACGTGGCAATGGAAGCATCCGCTCGGGTCACTTCGGCATGGAGCATGCCGGCAAAGAGATTGGAGTATCCCTGGCGCCGAACCGGGCTTACGAGGTCCAGCTCGCCAAGCTTGGGAATGAGGTCCATGGGGAATTCGCCGCGGTTCCAGCAGTCCACTGCGATCGGAGTGACCTCGCGGGCAAGGAACTCCCGCACTTCGGCCAGACGGTCCTGCTCCTTGCCTGTCAGCAACTGCTCGAAGGCATAGAAGTCACCATCGGCGTAAGGAAGAGTGGTGGCGTCGAATGCGGTGTTGGACATGTTCGCTCCTTCAAGGGTGGTCACCTGCGACCACGTCAAGGTCCCGGAAGGACTGCGCTGTGACCCGGGAGTCGGCAGGGCAGCCAAGTTACCGGCGGGTAATAAGTTACTGATCAGTAACTTACCGCATGACGCCACCTCCTGCAACGATGCATGGTGCTGCTTGCCCAGGGCCGGCAACACAAAAAAAGATCCCCCTTGCCGACTTTGAGTCGGCAAGGGGGATTTTCCGGTAGGGCTACTCGGACTTGAACCGAGGACCTTAGGATTATGAGTCCCGCGCTCTAACCAGCTGAGCTATAGCCCCGTGATGCCCGAACAGCCGCCGTCCAGCAGCCGTTCCGGGCAAAGCACTCTAGCAATACTAATAGCTAACGGGGAGTGCTTTGGTCACACCACCATGTCCTCATAGGACGCGCCCCGGTAAAGGTCCTCGAAGGTCTGCAGGGTGCCATTAAGGCTGTGCGGCTCCACCATTTCGCGGCTCACCTTGCCCATGGCTTCCAGCTCGTCCTCGGGAAGCTGAACCAGTTTGGTGATTTTCGCGGCGAGTTCAGAGCTGTCGTTGGGTGTGAAGAGGTAGCCGTTTTCTCCGTCGCGGACCAGGTGCGGCAGCGCCATGGCATTGGCAAGCAGGACAGGGGTGGAAGCGGACATGGCTTCCAGCGTCACCAGGGACTGCAGTTCGGCCGTGCCGGGCATGCAGAAGATGTCGGCCTTGATGTAGGCCTCACGCAGGTCCTCGTCGCTCGCGAGCCCGAGGAATTTGACCCGGTCTCCCAGGCCAAGCCGGGCCACTTGGGCTTCCAAGGCCGGACGGACTTCTCCGCCGCCCACGATTTCAAGGTTGACGTTCAACTCCCGGGGAGTCTTGGCCACGGCGTCGATCAGCACATCGATGTGCTTCTCCTCCGCGAGGCGCCCAACGAAAAGCACGGTGGGATGGCTGTGCGGTTCAATGACTTCACCGGGGTGAAGCTCATACGCCGAAGAATCGATGCCGTTGGACAACGGCAGGACTTTGCGCAGGAAGGCGTGCTGGTGCATCGCCTTGGCGGCCAGAGGCGTAGGGGTGGTGACAACGTCAGCCTGTCCCATGACCTTGCCCATGTCCTTCCAGGAAATGCGGCCCACGATGTCCTTGAACCACTGCGGGAACGGCAGGAACGGGTTCAGGTTCTCCGGCATGAAGTGGTTGGTGGCAATGATCCTGATGCCACGCTTGACGGCCTCATAAAGGACGTGTTCGCCAATCATGTAGTGGCTTTGGATGTGCACGACATCGGGCTGCACCTTGTCGAACAGGAGGCTGATTTCCTTCTTGATTTCCCATGGGAAGCAGATGCGGAAGTACTCATGGGTGAAAACGCCATGGGAGCGCAGCCGGTGCACGGTGGCCTCGTCGCGGAATTCCGTGTAGCTCTTGCCCGAATCCGGACGGCAGGCCAACACGTGAACGTTGTGTCCGCGTGCCGTCATCCCCTTGGCCAGGCGGTAGCCGAACTGGGCAGCACCGTTGACATGCGGCGGGTAGGTGTCCGCGGCAATCAGGATGGTGAGGGGCTTGTTGGTGTCGGGAATGGTCACGTGGAGAACTCCTGATGGTCACGGTGCGGACAGCACTGCTTGTGGCAATGCTGCGGTGTCGCCGGGTTGCCGCCCGCAAAAGCGGTGGCGCAAGGTAAAGATCTGCCCTAGGCCTTCCGGCTGGCAGCCGCCTTCGCGTCCTTTTTGCGCTTGGTGACTTCCGGATGGTGCCTGCTTAGGGCAATAACCCCCACGATAGCAAGCGTAGCGGCCGCTGCCATGGCGATCGCCATCACGGCGTGGACATCGGGACGAAGCTCACCAAGGATGACGATGCCGATCGCAATGCCCACCATCGGGTCAATCACAGTCAATCCCGCGATCACGAGGTCCGGCGGTCCACCAGAGTACGCACTCTGGACAAACCATGAACCCAGGCCACCTGCAGCAACGATGGCTATCAGCGTGTACCACTGGACGTTGAGCAGGAAGAGTCCGTTGGGATCGAGCAAGTGCTTGCCGATAATCCGGGTCAGTACGGCCACGAAACCGAACAGGACGCCTGCGCCCAGGATGTAAATGAAGGCGCTCATCCGGTGTTTGAACAGGACGGCCAGGGTGCCGAAAATACCGACGGCCAGGGCAAGGAGCAGCACGATCGTCAGCTCATCGTCACCGCTGACGTGGTGATTTTCCTGTGTGACGAACACGGCCAGCAATACAAACAGCGCGGAACCGGTGACACAGGCGCTGATCGCCACAACTGTTGCCCGGTTGATGCTCAGTCCTTGGTCTTTGGCATTGACCACCGTGGTGATGACCAGCGCAATGGCGCCGATCGGTTGCACCACCGTCAAGGGCGCAGACACCAATGCAATGGCATTCATCACCATGCCCAAGGCAAGGAACAGCAGGCCCAGCATCCAGCGCGGATTCCGCAGGAGCCGCAGGAAGCCATTGGAGCTCAGCGCCAGGCCACCCGTATCGGCTTTCACCGCGCTCCCCTGCCGCTGGGCGCCGATGGCGAGGAAGAAGGCTCCAAGTACCGCCAGGCAAACCGCCAGCCAGACCATCAGCCGAGTCCGCCGTCGTCGGTTTTCAATTCTTTTCCTTTTCGCAGGATGGCCCAGAAGTAGTTGTATGCCGCAATCCAGTGGCCCACCAGGCCCAGGCCCAGGAACGTCCACGCCGCCACGAAATACACGTCAGTCAAGGGTATGGGCAGTTTGGACAGGACGAGCAATGGCGTGCCCACCAGCAGAAGGGCGGTGCGGATTTTCCCGACGATGCTCACGGGAAGATCCGGGTGGCTCCGGAAATAGATCAACGATGCGATCGCCAGGATCGCGTCAGGGACCAGAAGCGCTGCCAGATACCACCACTGCACGACGCCGGCAATCGCCAAAGTGAAAGCCACTGCCAGGAGGGCGGCCCGGTCGGCCATCGGATCCAGGATCCTGCCCAATTTGGAGGTCTGGTCGAACCGCCTGGCGATGTAGCCGTCCACCCAGTCCGTGCTGCCCATGACGACGAGCACCAGCACCGCGAACCCGTACTCCTGTTCGGAGAGCACGAGCCAGACAAAGAGAGGCACGCCCATGAAACGCAGGACGGTGAGGATATTGGGGACAGTGAAGATGAGGTCATGGTCGACCTGCGGACGATCCGGGTGCGAACCAGCACCGATCAGCCTCATGTGTCCCCCTTCCTCGTGTTCAGTATCCGGCGCTCAGAAACCTGCTATTTCTTCAGCAGCTTCCTCAGCGCAACCACGAAGACCACCGCGGCGGTGGCGAAAGCTGCAAGGTCTTTCCAGTGCGCGGCCATCCGCTCGCTGACGCTTTGGGGAACTGAATCGCCGAGGTCGGCAAACTTCGCGGCAGCGAATTCCTTGCCCTCCTGGAACCTGACGTTGGCGCTCTCGAGCAAGGCCTGGCCCTGCTTTTTGACGTCCAGCTGTTCACCCAGCTCATCGCGGACACCCGTCAGGTGTTCGCGGCGCCTCTTCAGGCGGGAGCGAAGCTCGGCTTCCGTGGGCGCCTTGACGGCATCGGCTTCCTTGGCAGCTTCCTTTGCTGCCTTTTCGGCCTTGGCCTTCTCAGCTGCGGCTTCCTTTTCGGCTTTGGCGGACTTGGCGGCAGGCGAGTTCGGGTCGAGGATCGACTCGTCGAACGCTGAGCCTTCCTTGGCGATCCCGAGGTCATGCTTGATGCCCCGGATGGTGTCCTCGGGGACCAACGGCATGGCCTTCTTGAACTTGGCGATGCCGATCAGCGATGCGATGGCGACAACCACAAGGAAAAACGCTGAAACGAGCAGAGCCGCGAGCCAGCCGGGCATGATGGTGGCCAGGCCCAGAATGGCTGCCACCACCAGTGCAATGACCAGCAGCGCCATGAAGACGAGGGCAACACCGAAAAAGGCGCCGGCCACGCCAAGCTGTGTGGCCTTGCGTTTGAGTTCCACCTTGGCAAGGGCGATCTCATCATTGATTTGCCGTGGGGCCAAGCGTGCAACGAGCTTGAGGGTCTTCGGCAAAGTACGAATGGCTGGTCCTTGACTGGTCCGGCCGGTGTGACGTCCACTCATGGGTTCCGCCTAACTGCTTCCTCTTGGCATCGTGTCGGGCGAACGCAACGGAAAACTCCGCCGCGGACACCTGTCCTCAAAGCTATCATTCAGGTTCCTGCTGAACTTTCGGGGCCACGCTCCGGCGCGCCCGTCATAGCAGCAATAAATATGATCCGGGCCATAGGATAGATGATCGTGACCCCTCCCATTGCCCCGGGCGATTCCCTGAGCCGACGCGAAAAGCTTGTCTACATTCTCCTCCTGGGCGCCTTGACGGCCTTGGGTCCCTTCACCATCGATCTCTACCTCCCCGCGTTCCCGGCCCTGGAATCAAGTTTCAACGTCTCGGAAGCGGCAATCCAGCTCACCCTGGCCGGAACAACCGTCGGCTTCGGTCTTGGCCAGTTGGTGGTGGGACCGTTCAGCGACAAGGTAGGCCGCAGGCTGCCGCTGATCCTGGCCACAGCCGTGCATATTGGCTCTTCCCTGGGCGCTGCGCTGGCGACCGACATCGGCATGCTTTCCGTTTTCCGTGTCCTCATGGGAATCGGGGCTGCCGGAGGTGGCGTGGTGGCCATGGCAATGGTCAGGGACCTTTTCCACGGCTACTCCATGGTGCGGATGTTCTCCCGCATGTCACTGGTCAACGGGCTCGCGCCCATCCTGGCTCCGGTGATCGGGTCACAACTGCTCCTTGTCTTTCCCTGGCCCGGGATTTTCTACTTCCTGGCGTGCTACGGCCTGCTGGTCATCATCGCCTCCATCTTCTTTATCCGGGAGACCTTGCCTGCCGAACAGCGCGGCAAGTCCACCGTGACGGTCGGACAGCGCTACAAGAAGGTACTTACGGACCGGATTTTCGTGGGCATGGTGCTGGTGGGCAGCCTCAACTTCGGCGGCCTGTTCGCCTATTTGTCCGCGTCCACCTTCCTCTTCCAGAAGGTCTACGGCTTCTCCCCCCAGGAATACGGCATCCTGTTCGGCATCAATTCATTGGGCATCGTGGCCGGTGTCCAGATCAGTTCCCGCTTGATCCGGCGCGTAGCCCCGCAGTGGATTGTGGCCGGAGCAACGCTGTTCATGTTGTGCATGTCCCTTGTGATCATCGTGCTTGATCTGTTCCACGTGGGGCTGTGGGGCACCTTGATTCCCCTGTGGTTCTACATCTGCGCCACCGGGTTCATGTTTCCGTGCGTCCAGGTGTTGTCCCTGGCCAACCACGGCGCACAAGCCGGCACGGCGGCCTCCCTCCTTGGCGCTTCACAGTTCATGATGGCGGGCATCGTTCCTCCGGTGGTGGGCTGGCTGGGGGTCACCTCCGCCGTCCCCATGGGAGCTGTGATGGCCGTCTGCATTACGGGTTCCATGACCGCACTTTGGTTGGTTGTGCGGCCACGGACCGTGCCCTCCATCCACTAGCTGCCATCCATCAACCGCACCGTAGGCTGTCACTATGACGAACAAACCGCACCGCAATGGCAGGGGCCTCTTTCTCGGTGCGATGCTGGGCGCGGTGGCCGGGGCACTCATCGGCCGCGCTGCAGGAAGCGCGGTTTTCGGCGCGTTGCTCGGGGCCGTGATCGGCGCCGCGGTTCTGTACCGGGTCAATCCTGGACCATGGAACCGTGACTAGGCAGGAATCGTCACCAGACAGGAATCGTGACCAGGCAGGAACCGTGACTAAGCGGCGTCACTTGCCGACCCTCCGGCGTCGAACGTTTCAAAGCCTCCCCTAAAGCCCTGCCGCAGGGCAGAATGGTGGCCAGCCGGTGTTACCGGTGCCTAACCGGTGAAGGGGACATCACATGAGCACGGCGGTCGGATTTCGTGGCACCCTACGGGGCCTGGCAACCGTGCGGAGTTTGCCGCTGACGCTTGCCTTGGTGGTGGTCCTCTGGGTTTTGGCACTGGCGACGGGAAGCGTCCTTAACGGTCCTCCCGAAGCACTTCTGGAGCAGGTGGGGCTTGGCTTGGCCGTGGAACCCGGGCCGTGGTGGTCGGTCTTCACGTCAACGTTCTTCGGTTCCTCGCTTCTCGACTACCTGGCGTGCACCGCAGCGATCCTGCTGGGGGTCGGTATTGCCGAAAGGGTCATGGGCCCGTGGCTGGCCCTGGCTGCCTTCATCGCCGGCTCCGCCCTCAGCGCACTGGTGCTGGTCGCGCTGGTGGCTTTCGGTACCGACAACAGCGACCAATGGCTGAGCTTCCTCGGCGGGGAGTACGCGGTGGGCGCTTACGGCGGAGCCGCGGCTGCCCTGGGATTTTCGACGGCGGCACTTGACTCGCTGTGGCGGCGCCGCCTCCGGACGTGGTTGCTCGCTGCGGCACTGATGTTCGCCCTCTTCGTTGGAGTGGCCCAAACCTTGCAGGCTCTCGCCGGCGCAGTGATCGGAATCGTTGCCGGCTGGGCCGCACACTCCGTGGTCCTTCACAAGAGCGGCGGATCGTTCAATGCCTCCAGCCTCCGTGAGACGCGTTTCCTGGTCGGCACGGTGGTTGGCGTCTTCGCCCTGGGGCCCCTGTTGACCCAACTGACGGGCACCTGGGAGGTGGGCCCGCTCTCGGTGGTCTCCGAGGTCATGCTCCAGGCAAGCCCCGACGTCGATGAGGTTCAGGAGGCCTGCAGGAACGAAGCGAACTGCGTGGCCCTGCAAAACATCGTTGGTGTCCGGAGCTTTGGTGCGGCCATCCTGACGGTGATCCCTGTCCTGCTCTTGCTGGTCTGCGCCGAAGGCCTGCGACGTGGTCGCCGCCTGGCTTATCGGCTGACACTGATCATCCAGGTGTATCTGGCTGCGGTGACCGTCCTGGCGATTGTCCAATACATCAGCGACCCGGATGTAACCATGGGCGACGACGATTTCGGCTACCTCCTCCTGTACGTGGTCCCCGCGCTCCTGGCACCAATCATCATCGTGGCACTGCTGCTGGCAAACCGGCACAGGTTCAGGGTGGAGTCCAGCGACGCCGGATACCGCGCCCTCGGCCGGGCCGCCTTGATCCTGGCCGTGACTTCAGTGGCCCTCTACGTGGCGTTCTGGTTCCTGGAGGGCAACCCGGGCCAGTCAACCCTGTGGGACCTCGCCGGACAGCTGACGCACATCCTGGTGCCCTTCCCTGTCCCGTTCGTTGTGGCGCTGCCCCAGGGGCTGCTGAGCACTGTGCTGTACGGCCTGGGAGGAGACGTCATCTGGCTTCTCATCCTGGTCCTGGTCCTCAACAACTTCCGCCGCTTCAGGATGATCGCCACCGACCCTGCTGCCGATCTCGGCCACACCCGCGAGCTGCTGCACCAGGGCGGTGGCACCTTGTCCTGGATGGCACTGTGGGACAACAACCAGTACTGGTTCACTCCGGACAGGAAGGCCGGCGTCGCCTACCAGGTCCACAACGGGGTGGCGTTGACCGTTGCCGGACCCTACGGCGATGCCGGCCACCATGACGAGGCAGCGCTTGGTTTTGTGGCGCACTGTTCCGCATTGGGATTGGTCCCGTGTTTCTATTCTGCCGACTCCGGGCTGGATGGCCCGCTGCTCCCCTACGGCTTCAGGAAACTGGAGGTCGCGGAGGAAACACTTCTCAACGTCCAGGCAATGACATTCAAGGGCAAAGAGTGGCAGAACGTCCGCACTGCGCTGAACCGCGCTGAGAAGCTGTCCATCAAGGACCTCTGGTACCACTACGGCAGCATGCCGCCGGGCATCAGGGCCCAACTGGCCGAGATTTCCGAGGAGTGGGTGGCTGACAAGGCCCTACCCGAGATGGGATTCACCTTAGGCGGCTTGAACGAACTCAAGGATCCCGAAGTTCTCTGCTGCGTGGCGGTGGACGACGACGGCCTGGTCCACGGGGTGACCAGCTGGCTTCCCGTTTTCAGCAACGGCGAGATCTCCGGTTGGACCCTCGACTTCATGAGGCGCCGCACAACAGGCTTCAAGGGCGTCATGGAATTCCTGATCGCCTCAGCCGTGACGCACTTCAAGGAGCAAGTTCCGCAGATCTCCCTCTCAGGCTCTCCATTGGCCAATGCGGGGACCGGAGGCGCGGAAGGTGACCGAAGCACCCTGGACCGCGTCCTGGCCCTGTTGGGAAATGCCCTGGAGCCGATGTACGGCTTCAAATCATTGGCTGCCTTCAAGTCAAGGTTCCAACCCGAGCACCGGACCTTGTACATGTACTACCAGGACCCCCTGGCCTTGCCATCGATCGGACTGGCGGTCGGCTCGGCCTACCTGCCCGGGCTCTCGCCCGCACAAAGCGCTGGTTTGTTGAGGCAGATGGTGGCCCGGGAGCCTGCCGCATGACCGGTCATCCGGCGGTGCGTCCATGAACGATGTCCTGAAACTCGAAATCAGCAGCCCCGTAGTCCTGACGATCGCCGGGATCATCGCCGTCGGGTTCTTCCTGGTGCTCTTCCTCCGGCCGTCTGCCCGCTGGGTCCTCACGGCGATGAGCGCCATTGTGGTGGCAGGGCTGGTGGGGTGGTTCACCGTGTGGATCGTGGAGGACGTGCTGGACGTCTTTCACGTGGGACTGACCCCGCGGGTATGGTTCTGGTCGATCAGCTGCTTCGCCGCTTTGGGATTGGTCGCGGTGAGTTTTCTCCACAGCGCGCGCTGGCGGAAAGTGGTGGCCATCATCTCGGTCCCCGTCTTCGCCACTGTCTCCGCCCTGCAAATCAACGCCGAGTTCGGACTGAACAACACCCTGGGTTCGGCCCTGGGGATCTCAACCGAGGACGTCATTGAACTGAACAAGCCGGACCCGGATGCGTCCATTCCGGCCGGACCCTTGTGGCAGCACTGGACTCCGCCCGCCAACATGCCCTCGAAAGGCAAGGTGGGGACCCAAGTCATCCCGGCCACGGTGTCGGGTTTCGACGCGCGCCCGGCCGGTATCTACCTTCCACCGGCTGCCCTGACTGCCAATCCACCGAGGCTTCCCCTGTTCGTCCTCATGATGGGCCAGCCGGGCCTCCCCGATCCGCAGTACGTCTCCGCCGCCCTCGACGAGTTCGCTGCAAAAAACAATGGACTGGCCCCCATTGCGATCGTCGCCGACCAGATCGGCCCGGACCAGGATGACACCCTGTGCCTGGACACCCCTAAGTACGGAAACGTCGAGAAGTACATCAACCAGGACGTGGTGAACTGGGCCAAGGACAACTTGAGCATCCTTCCGGACAGGGACCACTGGACCATCGCCGGTTATTCCAACGGCGGCCAATGCGCCATCTCCTTCGCCGTCAAGTACCCCGGAATGTGGGGCAACGTGGTGGACATCTCAGGCGAGGAGTTCCCCGGCGCAGAGGACCCCGCGGAGAACCTGGCCGGGATCTTTGGCGGTAACCAAGCCGCCTATGATGCCCAAAAGCCCATCAACATCATGAAGGGCAAACAGTTCCCCGACACCACTGCCGTGTTCACTGCCGGCTCGGACGACCCCACCTACGTGGCCGCCGCGAAAGCCGTGTCCGCGGCGGCGCAGGCGTCCGGAATGAAAGTGACCTACTACGAGGTACCCAACGGCGGACACGTGGGCCTGGCATTGAACGCCGGTCTGGAGAAGGGCTTCGAAGTGCTCTACCCGCGCCTGGGCCTGTCCCGCTAGAAGCTCTTTTCGCGGCCACCCACCGGCGATAAAGTTGAGATGTGCCACATTGGCAAGAGCTGAACCCGTTACCGGCACCATGGCAGCGCAAGGATGACCGCATCCTCCCGCTGTGGTGGGAGCGCCTGTGCTCGGTGACCAGTCCGCCGTCGGCCGCTTTGTACGCGGGTGGACTCTTCACGGACGACCGGCGACGGCCCATAGCCCAGTGGTACAACCCCGAAACGGATGCCGCACTGTTGGTCGCTCCGGAGACCTCGCCGGAGTGGCCGGTCCAAAGGTTCGGGATTTTCTATGCCCCTCCGGGCGGCGGTTTCACGAGAGTCTACTCGGCGCCGCATGAGTGGCATCCGCGTGAGCCCAGGACCCCTCCCACCGAGCAGGACTCGTTCATGGCGGCTGTGGCGGAAGCCGCGCGCTTCCTCCAGGTGGAGATGGATTTCGTTTAAAAGGCAGACCCCGCACCAGCCATTAGGCGGGTACGGGGCCCTTGTGCTCCTCCGACTGGACTTGAACCAGTAACCCTTCGATTAACAGTCGAATGCTCTGCCAATTGAGCTACGGAGGAATGAAGCGGTTATGACTTTAGCAAAGGTTTTACCGGATGTGAAATCGGTCGGCGGTACCCCCTGGGGGTATAAAAATACCCCCGCTCCGGCGAACCGGAACGGGGGTATTGTGCGCTCCTCCGACTGGACTTGAACCAGTAACCCTTCGATTAACAGTCGAATGCTCTGCCAATTGAGCTACGGAGGAATGAAGCGGTTACTAGCTTAACAGGGGGCTGCCGGAAAACGAAATCGAGGATCTCAGCCGTCCGAGCGCAGCGCCCGGCGTTCCATTTCGAGCTGCATCAACTCACGGTTCAGCCGCTGGAATTCCTCAGGCTGGGAGGCGGCGTCGAGCCGTTGGAGCTGCCCCATCTTGTCGGCCTTGATGCGGGTGATCTGAAGCTCGAAGAGTCGGGCCAGGATATCCCGGCAATACCGTTGCATAGCTTCCGGGGTGCTGGCGGGCAGTGGTGTCACAGCAAGTTCGGACACCAGATTGCGCAGGGGTTCGGGTACTTCCTGCCGGATCTGCTCCACCCACGACACCGGGTCTGCCGTATGACCGAGCCCCGTGGCGCGGATGGCCGCGTGGACGGCAGCATAGGCCGGCGTGGCGAACATCGTAGCCGCAAAGCGGTCCCACGCCACTCCACCGAGCACTGCGGGATCCTGAAGAACCACCTCGAGTGCTTGGCGTTCCATCCCCGCTACGGGGTCGCGGGGGTTGGGACGGTTGAACACCGGACCGCCCGACGGCGGTGCTGCCGCGGCTGCTGCTTGCTCGCCGCTGCCTGCAGGGTTGCTGCCGCTAGTCCCCCGTTTAGCAGCCGCGCCGACGTATCGGCTGACTTCCTCGATGGGCATGCCCAGCCAGCCGGCAAGGTTCCGCGTGTACTCGGGCCTTGTGGCTGAGTCCCTGATCTGCGCCACCACCGGAGAAGCCTCACGCAGCGCTGCTACGCGGCCTTCCACGGTGTCCAGGTTGTGCCGCCGCAGGGTGGCCCTGATGGCGAATTCGAAGAGCGGTTTCCGGGTGCCGATGAGCTCGCGCACAGCGGCATCACCCTTGAGCTGGCGAAGGTCGCAGGGATCGGCACCGGAAGGCTCCACAGCCACGTAGGTCTGGGCCGTGAACCGCTGGTCCTCCTCGAACGCCCTGAGAGCGGCCTTCTGGCCGGCAGCATCACCGTCGAAGGTGAAAATGACCTCTCCCCCGCTGCCGTCGTCGGAAAGCAGCCGCCTGGCCACCTTGATGTGTTCGGTACCGAAGGCTGTACCGCAGGTGGCTACCGCCGTCGTGATCCCTGCAAGGTGGCAGGCCATCACGTCCGTGTACCCCTCCACCACTACCAGCTGGCGCTCCTTGGCGATGTTCCGTTTGGCGAGGTCGATGCCGTAGAGGACCTGGGATTTCTTGTAGAGCGTGGTCTCCGGGGTGTTCAGGTATTTTGGGCCCTGGTCGTCTTCGTAGAGCTTGCGCGCACCAAAACCGATGGTGTCCCCCGCGATGTCCCGGATAGGCCAGATCAGCCGGCCGCGGAAGCGGTCGTAGATGCCGCGATTGCCTTCTGAAAACATTCCAGTGAGCTTCAACTCAGCATCCGTGAAGCCGCGTCCGCGCAGGTGCTTCAACAACGCGTCCCAGCCTTGTGGCGCGTATCCCACTCCGAAGTGTTCGGCGGCAGCACGGTCGAACCCGCGGCCATCCAGGAAGTTACGGCCTTCCGCAGCTCCGGGGGTCAGAAGCTGTGCGCGGAAGAACTCATCGGCGATCTTGTGGGCGTCCAGCAGGCGCTGGCGCTTGCCCACTTCCTCGCGGCTGGGACCCGTCCCGCCGTCTTCGTACCGCAGCTCGTAACCGATCCTGGCCGCGAGCTTTTCCACGGCTTCGTGGAAGGAACTGTGATCCATCTTCTGGACGAAGGAAATGGCGTCGCCATCCTCGCCGCAGCCGAAGCAGTGGTACCTGCCCACCTGCGGGCGGACGGTGAAGGAGGGGGAACGTTCGTCGTGGAAAGGGCACAGGCCTTTGAAACTGCCCAGTCCGGCACCTTTGAGTGTGACGTATCCGTCAACGACTTCCTTGATGTCCGTGCGCTGGCGTACTTCGTCGATATCTTCACGTTTGATCAGGCCAGCCACGTGTCCATCCTAGTCGCATCGACCAAACCGCCCGGCTCCCGGGCGCGCCTCACCAAAGCGACGGGAGGCTGCCCACCAGACGCTCGTACATGGCCAGGGCAGAGACATCCGTCAAGGACGCCACCTGGTCGATGACGACCCGCAGGCGGGCACCGTCGTCGACGGCGTCCCTCCAGTCGGCGGCGAACATCGGCTCCAGGTGGCGGTCGCCTGTGGCGTTCAAGACGCCCACGAGCGCGTGCAGCACTTCGCGTTGGCGTTCGTAAACAGGCTGCCGGTGGTCCGTGGAGATGACGAAGGTGGTGGCCAGTCCCTTGAGCACCGCGATCTCCGTCACGGTCTCCTCGGGGACCATGAGTTCGGCGTCATAGCGGGTGAGGTTGGCCGGTCCGAAATGCGCCCGCGTTGTTTCCATGGCACTCTGGCAGAACCTGCCGATCAACTGGCTGGTCATGTCCTTCAGCGCCGCCATCGACTTGCGGCTGCCGTCAGCTTCCCGGACCCAGACCTTGGTGGCCTCGAGCCGGGCAAGGGCAGCATCAATTTCGGCGGGGTCGTTGTGCGGGAGGTACCACTGCTTGGTGTAGCCCACCACCCGCGCCCGATGGTCAGGGTTCTCCATCCACTTCAGCTGGAAGTGGCCGGCAACGATCGCATCTTCCACGTCGTGCACCGAGTACGAGATGTCATCGGCCAGATCCATCACATGCGCCTCGATACAGGAGCGGTTGCCGGGCGCGCCCTCGCGCAGCCACTCAAACACGGGAAGGTCGTCTTCGTAGGCGCCGAACTTGCTGGTGCGGTGGCCATGGATCACGGGGGCGTCGACGGCGGACCACGGGTATTTGGAGGCGGCGTCCAGGCTCGCGCGGGTCAGGTTAAGCCCTGCCGGCCTGCCGTCCGCAGCGAGCACCTTGGGTTCGAGGCGGGTCAGCAACCGAAGCGTCTGGGCGTTGCCTTCGAAACCGCCGATCGTGTGAGCCACTTCGTTCAATGCGGATTCGCCGTTGTGGCCAAAGGGAGGGTGGCCAAGATCGTGGCTCAGGCAAGCGGTGTCCACGACATCGGGATCGCAACCCAGCGAACGGCCCAGTTCGCGGCCTACCTGCGCTACCTCGAGGCTGTGCGTGAGCCGGGTGCGGACAAAGTCATCGGTATCCGGGGCCACGACCTGTGTTTTGGCGCCCAGGCGTCGCAGCGCGGAGGAATGCAGGACCCTGGCGCGGTCCCGTTCAAAGTCGGAGCGGTAGTTGCTCTTGCGCGGCTCTTCAACCCACCGGGCAGAGTCTGCCTCGGCGTATCCGGGGATGGCCAGCACAAAATCGTGGCTTGCTGCATCGTGGCCAAGCATTGCTTCGGTTCCCATGGGTATCTGCCTCCTTCAAGCGCCGGGGTGTGGAGCTTCTTGAGCCAGTCTTACACGTGTGAGGCTAACCGCCCGAAACGTCCAGCTCCGCTGCGGAGATATCCGCGCTCTGTTCAGCATTCAGCTGACGGCTGTCCAGCCAGTCCTTGGGCAGCGCCGGCTTTTTCGGGGATCCGGCACGCCCCCGGGGGCCCTCGGAATCGACGCCCGGATAAGGAAGATCCATGTCCAGTTCGTCGAGCAATTCCCGCAGGACCTCCAGGGTGGGCACTGTGGCAAGTTTCGCCCGCAGCTCCCCGCCCACCACGTAGCCCTTGAAGTACCAGGCCATGTGCTTGCGGATCTCGCGGAGAGCCTTGTATTCGTCGTTCCCGAAGGTCTCCACCATCAGTTCCGCGTGACGGTAGACGCCCTCGGCAACCTCGCGCAGCCCGGGCCGGTGCCGCTGGTCGCTGCCTTCGAAAGCAGCCTGGAGATCGCCGAACAGCCAGGGACGGCCCTGGCACCCACGGCCCACGACAACACCGTCGACGCCGGTTTCGCGCACCATCCGGACAGCGTCTTCAGCGGACCAGATATCGCCGTTGCCGAGCACCGGGATGTCCGGGAGGGCCTCGCGGAGGCGGGCGATCGCGGACCAGTCGGCCTGGCCGGAATAGAACTGTGCAGCCGTCCGACCATGGAGTGCCACTGCGGCAACTCCGGAGTCACGGGCGATGCGTCCTGCCTCCAGGTAGGTCAGGTGGTCATCGTCGATGCCTTTGCGCATCTTGATGGTCAGCGGGATTCCGCCCTTGGAGGCTTCCTTGACCGCGGTCTGCACGATCGAGGTGAAGAGGTCGATCTTCCACGGCAGCGCGGACCCTCCCCCGCGGCGGGTGACCTTGGGGACGGGGCAGCCGAAGTTGAGGTCGATGTGGTCGGCGCGGTCCTCGTCCACGAGCATCCGCACCGCTGCGCCTACGGTTACGGGGTCCACGCCATAGAGCTGGACGGAGCGGACTTTCTCGTCCTCGTCATGGGAGATGATGCGCAGCGATTCCGGCGTCCGCTCCACCAAGGCACGCGAGGTCACCATCTCGGCCACGTACAAGCCGCCACCGTATTCACGGCAGAGCCTGCGGAAGGCGGAGTTGGTGATTCCGGCCATCGGCGCAAGGATTACCGGGGTGTCCACGGTAATCCCGCCGAGCTTCAGGGGCGGGAGCTCAAGCTTTGGTGCGGGAGGCGTTGCTACTACAGTCACCTATCCATTGTTGCAAAGCAGGGCAAATCGGGGGCGCAGGCCCTCACAGAAGCCACCCGTTCTCATGTGCCAGGCGCACGGCTTCCGCCCGCGTCCGGCCGCCGGTCTTGGCCATCGCCGCTGAGAGATAGTTCCGTACCGTGCCCTCTGAGAGCATCGCCGCTTTGGCAATGTCCGCCACCGTACCGCCGTCGGATGCAGCCTTCAGCACCTCGACCTCCCGCTCGGTCAGCGGACTGTCACCGGAGGTCAGAGACTCCGCGGCGAGCATCGGGTCCACCACGCGGAGCCCGCTGTGCACGCGACGCACGGCTTCGGCCAGCTGCCGCGCAGGCGTGTCTTTGACCACGAACCCGGAGGCTCCGGCCTGCATGGCCCTCCTGAGATAACCCGGCCTGCCGAACGTCGTGACCATCAGGACGCGGCATGTCGGTACCGCACGGCGGACTGCCGCGGCAGCGCTGATGCCATCCAGACCGGGCATCTCGACGTCGAGCATCGCCACGTCGGCGGCATGCTCCAGCACGGCCGACACAACGCCTGCGCCGTCCGCCAGCTCCGCCACCACCTCGATGTCCTCTTCAAGCCCCAGAAGGGCGGCAAGGGCACCGCGCACCAGCGCCTGGTCGTCCGCGATCACCAACCGGATGGTCATACGTCAACAGCCAATCTGAACCCTCCCAGGTCGCTCGCACCTATGTTTACTGTGCCACCGGCACTGGCCACTCTCTCCCGAAGCCCCGCCAGCCCGTTGCCGCCCGCTGCCGGACCCGGCCCCACGCCGTCGTCCTCCACCAGAACCGTCGACGCCGTCAACCGGACCCGGCAACGCCCGGCACCGGAATGCCGCACAACGTTCGTCACGCCCTCGCGCAGTACCCAGCCGAACAGCTCACGGTGCTTGGCGGGCACCTGCTCCACAGTCCCCGGAAGATCAGCGTCGATACCCGCCGATTCCAGCGCCGTCCGGGCCGCCGCGAGTTCTGCCAGGACATTGACCCCGCGGTAGCCGGCAACTGTGGCCCGGACATCTGCGAGCGCACCACGCGCCAGCTCCTGGACTTCCACGATTTCCGCTGAGGCTTTGTCCTTGGCCGGTCCGCCGGGTGCCTGCTCCAACAGCCGGGCAGCCAACTCGGCTTTGACCGCTATGACAGTGAGGGAATGCCCCAGGATGTCGTGCATGTCCCTGGCCACACGGCTGCGTTCGGCGGCGACGGCGGCATCCGCCAGTTCAGTCTGGGCGGTCCGGAGTTCAACGGTCTGGCGGATCAGGCGCGCAAACGAGGACATCATGAATCCCAGGGACAGGATGAGGGCCGGTTGGAAGAAAGCCTGTCCAGGGTTGCCGCCGGCGAGTTCCGACGCAAGTGAAATTCCCGAAAGCGCCACGATCACAGCGAAGTCGACGCGCGGCGGAAGTGTGGTCATTCCAATGGCGCACGCCAGGAAAGGCCACGTCCACAGCGCTTCCCTGCCCACCAGAAGGATCACCAGGCCGTTGAGTGCCAGCAGGATCGCGAGGCACAGCAGGCCGGTCCGACTGTCCCGTACCCGGCTGAACATCGGCAAAACGGCATAGGCGGCGAAGAAGGCCACCAACGACGCCGAGGCCAGTACCTTCCAGCCTGCCGGTTCGTCCACGGACCACACGAGGTTCCAGGTGGGCCACGCCCAGAGGACAATGGAAAAGCCGGCGCCGATGAACCATTTGCGGGGTCCGGGACCGCGGAAGGCATCCCCCAGGGACTGGCTGCTCATGGATCCCACCTTAGCCACGCCGGAGCAACTTAGACGCGGCTGGTGTCGCGGCGGAAGGCCATGGCGGCGCCGCCGACGAAGATGGCGAGCCAGACCAGGACGTTGAGAATCCACAAGACGTCGAACTCACCGGTGATGGGGCTGCGCGCCAGCTGACCGATCCCGTAGGCGGGCGTGAATTTGGCGATGGTCCCGAAGGTATCGCCCATGATTTCGATCGGCATGAAAAGGCCTCCCAGCATGGCAAGGATCGCCAGGGCCGGTCCAAGGATCTGCATGACGTTCTGGCTGGGCATGAGGTACCCCACGAAAAGTCCCAGGGCGGCGAACACCAGGGAACCCAACCAGGCCACCAGCCCGGCGGTCAGCCACGTCTGCGCGTCCATGGTCACTCCGGCGATGGCTCCGATCACGAACTGGGCGATCACAGCCACCAGCGAGAGGGTCAACGCCGCAGCTGCCTTGATGGCGATATACGCCCCGGGCAGCAGGGGCGTGAGGCGCAGTTGCCGGCTCCATCCCTGGGCACGTTCGACCGCCACCTGGCTGCCGGCTCCCGTGGCGGCCGTCATGGCTGCGTACACGGTCAGGCTGATCAGGATGTACTGGCCGTAGCTGTGGCCGTTGGGCAATTGCTGGTCTTTGTTGGACAGCCCGAAAATGAAGAAGAAGATCGCGGGCATGAGCACGGTGAAGACGATGGTCCGGCGGTTCCGGAGCATCCGCTTGATTTCGATCCACAGGAACGTCGTGTTGACACCGCCGGCGGAGGGCTTGCGGTCCTGCATTGCTGTCGACTGGCTCATGCCCGCTCCCCTTCCAAAGCAGTGGGGGCTGAGGTATACGTGGGGGCTGTTGGATCCGTGGGGGCTGTTGGATCCGTGGGGGTTGTGGCCGTCCCGGCTTCGTCCGCGGTGAGGGTCACAAAGGCCTCCTCAAGGTTGTTCGCAACCACTTCAAGATCGTGGGCTCCTGTTTTGGTGAGCAGGAACCGGACTACGGAATCCGAGTCGGAGGTGCGGACGGTGACGCGGCCGCCGTCGAACTCCACATGGTCTGCCGGCGGCAATCCTGCCAGCAGCGCGCGGTCACCGGCCGGCAGCGAAGCCCGTACTGTCCTCCCGGACGCCAGGTTCTTGATCTGCGCTGCCGTGCCGTCAGCAACCACCGTCCCTTGGCGGACCAGCACAATCCTGTCTGCGTAGGCGTCGGCCTCCTCGAGGTAGTGGGTGGCGAAGATGACGGTGCGACCCCTCGACGCGTCGTCGCGGATGGCGGACCAGAAGTCCCGGCGCCCCGCAACGTCCATGCCCGTGGTTGGCTCGTCCAGGATCAGCAGGCCGGGGTCCGAGACCAAAGCCATGGCGAAGCGAAGACGTTGCTGTTGGCCGCCGGAGCACTTTTCAACCCGGCGGTCGGCGATGTCCAGGATTCCCGCGCGGGTCAGGACTTCATCCACGGGCCGTGCCGAATCAAACATCGCGGCCGTGAGCTGCACGGTTTCCCGGACGCTGATGTCGCGCAGCAAACCCCCCGTCTGCATGACGGCGGCCACCTGTCCGCGGGAAACGGCCCCTCTGGGGCTGTGGCCGAAAATGGACACCTCGCCGGCATCCGGGGTGCTCAGGCCCAGGATCATGTCGATGGTGGTGGTCTTTCCCGCGCCGTTGGGGCCCAGGAAAGCCACGACCTCCCCCTGTTGAACCGTCAGGTCCAGGCCGCGCACCGCCTGCACTTTTCCGAAGCTCTTATGAAGTCCGGCGGCGCGAACCGCAGGAACACCCGGTGTTGTCATTGCTCTCCCTGGAATAGGTCTGGTGTACCCATTCAAGCCGGAGGAGCATCCATACACCCGTAGCGGGTGTCACCTGTTCGGGATGACAAATGTCATCGGGCTAGTCGCTGCCCCGGCGTTCGGCTTCGCGCTGCGCCCGGCGACTCCCGGGCCGCACCGGCCCGTCCCCGGCACCCGGGCGGGTACCGGCGTCGTTCCTTTCGTCCTTCTCGGAACCGGCCACGACGGCGGCAGCGGCCAGCGCGCCGGTGTCGTCAAGGTCGTCCGGACTGACGGCGGTCCCCGCGGCGGCAAGGCGCTTCATCCCGGTGGCCTTGACCACCAGGACGGCGATGAGGGTAGTGACCGGAATGGCAAGGACGAGGCCGATGGAGCCCACCAGGGTCCGGATGACTTCTTCCGACAGTTCGGCGCTGGTCAGGGCCTCGGCCAAGGGGCGGTCGTACAGCATCACAATAATCAGAATGGGAAGGGCGGCACCCGCATACGCAAAGGCGATGGTGTAGACCGTGGAAGCAATGTGGTCCCGGCCAATCCGCATCGCAGAGGAAAACAGCTTGCGGGCGCTGGTGTTCGGCGCCAGCTCATAGAGTTCCCAAACGGCCGAGGACTGGGTGATGGTGACGTCATTGAGGACACCGAGGCCGGAAATAATCAAACCGCACAGGATAATCCCGGAGATCGATATCTGCGGTGACATGTTCACCAACGTTGAAGCGTCGTGGTTTCCTACGCCCGCCAGGTTTGCTGCATCCGTGGCCCAGGCGGCCAGCAGGGCGGTGATTCCCAGGCCGAAGATGGTGCCCAGCAACGCTGTGGACGTTCTCGCCGAGAACCCGTGGGCAAAGTAGAGGACCCCGATCATGATCACCGTGGACCCCACGAGCGCCAGCAGGAGCGGTGGCTTGCCCTCCACCAGACCGGGCAGGATGAAGCTGACCAGGACGAAGTAGGCCCCCACCAGGCCCAGCAGGGCACGGAAGCCGCGCCAACGGGCAACAGCGATCACCACCACCGCGTACAGCACCGCCAGGGCGGCTATGGGGATGTTGCGGACAAAATCAACGAAGACGTACGCCGGGGCGCCGTTGCCCGCACTGCTTCCTTGGACGCCGGAAAGGTTCAGGTAGCGGATGGAGTCGCCGACATCCACCCCGTGGGACATCGCAACATCAGGGTTGATGACCACCTTGACCGCCTCGCCGCCCTTGTCCGGAACGGTGTAGGCGAAGGTGCACTGGGACCCGCCGGTTTGGTTGGACTGGCTGTTGCCGGGCTGGCTGCTGCCGGACTGGCTGCTGTTCGTTTGACCCGTCTGCGAGCAGCTCTCCACCACCACGCTCTGGATTTTGCCGGTATCGAAAGTGACCCCCGGGGCAGCCTGGTAGGGACTGGAAAAGTTGATTCCCTCCCGGCTGCCCGACGGCCACATAAGCAACATCGCCACGAGAGTGAGCACACCCAACGGCACCAGGACGGCCGCCAGCAGCCAGTTGGCCCGTTTACGGGAAGCGATCGCCTGCGGAGTTGGTTCCGAACCCTCGGAATGACCGTGGGAATGACTGTGGCCCATCAGCTGCAAAACCTCATGGGGTTAAGCCTACGTGGGACGGCAGTGCTCGCCGGACCTCCTTCTGGAGGATCCGGCGTCAGGATGATCCGGTGCTGCCTCGGGAACAGGTCAGGGAGCCCGCGGACCGTATCACCATCTGACGGCACAACTTGACGGCACAACTTGTCCGGGGACTTCTTAACTGGTTCTTAATTGTCCTGGCAGACGATGGGAAGAACGATACGTCCTGCCGAAGGGTCCCATCTTGCAAAAACCGCCATCCGGCCCTGTGCACCTACAGCGGCTGCCCGCTCACCGACACTGGCTGACCGTTGCGGTGGTGCTTGCGGTGGCCGTCATCACTGTTGGGCTGGCGGTCCAGTGGGTGCCAGGTTTCACGTCGGCTGAGTTGGCCGTGGACCAAGGCTTCAGCCGCAACCACATCCCCGTCCTGACTGGTTTGGCTTTGGCGTTGAACCTGCTGTTCGGACCTGTGGCCGGAGCGCTGATGGTGCTGGCCACTAGCCTGTACCTCGTCCTGATCCGAAGGTCGCCCCCGAAAGCTGTGCTCTTTGCCCTCACGGTGGGCTCAGGGTGGTTGACCTGCCAGTTGTTCAAGGTGGTCATCGGCAGGATCCGACCTGACCCGGACCTATTGCTGGATCCCCTTGTTCCGGAGCCAGTGTCCAACAGCTTTCCCAGCGGGCACACGTCTCTGGCTGTCGCCCTTGCCCTGGCGGCATATTTTCTCTCTCGAGGGAGCCGCGCGGAGAAACCGGTTCTCTGGATCGGAACAGGCCTGGCAGTGATCGTCGCATGGTCCCGCGTGTACATCGGAGCACACTATCCCCTGGATGTCGTGGCGTCGTTCCCGGCAACGCTTGCGGCCGTCGTGTTGATGGCTGGCCTATGGAACCGGTATGCCCCCTCGGTTTTTGCCCGGCTCCAGTCCACATCGTCGTCCCGGTCCCGCCGGAGTCCCCAGTGAAAGAAGCCCACATGGAAGCCCTCACGTTCGCCCCTGCACTGATCCACACCGAACTGCTGCCTATCCTGGATCCGGCAAGCCTCCTGCAGGGTCTGGGCCCTGCAACGCTGGCGGTCGTGGCTCTGATCATCTTTATCGAGTCCGGTGTCCTGTTTCCGTTCCTGCCGGGAGATTCGCTGCTCTTCACTGCCGGGCTCCTGCACCAGCAACTGAACCTGACATTGCCGGTATTAATCACCGTTGTGGCCGTGGCCGCCATTGCCGGTGACCAAGTGGGCTATCTGCTGGGCCGCCGGTTCGGCCGCCGATGGTTTTCGGACGACGCCCGGGTACTGAAGACTGCGCGCCTGACAAAGGCGGAGGAGTTCTTCCGTCGCCGAGGGGGCCCGGCCCTGCTCCTGGCGCGCTTTGTGCCCGTGGTACGGACCTTCGCGCCGCTGAGCGCGGGAATCGCGCGCTATGACTATAAATCCTTCGCTCTCTGGAATGTCACTGGGGCAATCCTCTGGGCGACCTCCGTGACCTTGCTTGGCTCCTGGCTGGGGCGGTTTGACTTCGTGTCGAAGAACATTGATCTCATAGCAATTGTCATGGTCCTCGTCTCCGTGTTGCCGTGGGGCATCGAGTTCCTCAAGCGCAAGCGGGCCCGTAAGCCGGAAAGTGACCAACAAGCGAGAATGGATTCGTGAGCACACCCACCAAGCCGTCCCTGCTTCTGGTCGAAGACGACACCGTCCTGGGACCGCTTATCGCCGAACTCCTCGAGCCGGACTACCAAATCCACGTCGCGGTAGACGGCCATGAGGGCCTGCATCTGGGACTTTCCCGGAGCTGGGATGTGATGGTAGTGGACCGGGGCCTGCCCGGCATGGACGGTGTCGCGCTGATTGGCGCGCTCCGGTCCAAAGGCATCGCCACCCCTGTCCTCATCCTTACCGCGCTCGGCGCAACAGATGAGAAGGTCAGGGGACTCGATGCGGGCGCCAATGACTACATGACCAAGCCCTTCGACGCGCTGGAACTGGGTGCGCGGCTGAGGGCGTTGACCCGCAATTACCAGCCAGAGCCCAAGACTTTCACTATTGGAGATTGGGAACTGGACCCTGCTGCCAGGTCCATCCGGTCCATCCATGGATTCCAAGCCTCCCTGACGGCGAAGGAGAGCGAACTGTTGGCTACGATGGCGGCGAAACCAGATCGCGTCTACACGCGCGAAGAGCTGCTCAATGCCACGTTAAGCCAGGGTGACCTGCCAGGGATGATCGATACCTACGTACACCACCTGCGACGAAAAATTTCGAAATCTGTTATTCGGACCGTGCACGGCTTGGGATATCAGATTGGTGATGCGAATGACTAAAGAACCCGCTTCTGGGGGTCAGGATCAAGCATTCCTGCGTCGGGCATCCCTGCGAATCGCTCTTCGCATCAGTGCCGCCTGCGCCATTGCGGTCCTGTGCCTCCTGGCGGCGGCTACGCTGTACCTGCTCAACCAGTCCGGCAGCCCGGAACCGGCTGAGCCGGGCGCGGTGTACGCCTATCTCGATACCAAGGATCTGATCAAAGCGATGACCATCGCCGGGGCGGTGGGAGTCCTGCTGGCCGGGGGTATTGGCTGGCTCAGCGCCCGCAGCGCGATCCGGCCGCTGGGCGAGGCACTGGCCATCCAACGGCGTTTCGTTCAGGACGCGAGTCACGAGATGCGCACGCCCCTGGCTATCCTGGACGCCAGAATTCAACTGGTGCAGCGCAGCACAACACCTGATACGGCGGACGGCCAAGCGCTGGCTAGAATCCGAAGCGACACGTCCGCCCTGACCGCGATCGTCAACGAACTCCTTGAATCCGCCAGCGGAGCGGCGCAGGAACCGTATGCTGTGGTGACTGACGTCGCTGGCGTTGCCCAGGACGTGGTGGACAGCGTCCGGCTGTTGGCTGCCAACCGGGACATTACCCTGAATTGTTCCAACCAGGGACAACCACGGGCGGTCATTGCGCCGCAAAGGCTTCACCGTGCAATCCTGGGTCTGGCGGAGAACGCCCTTGTCCATACTCCGGCAGGCGGCCAGATAGCGGTTGCCACCAACGTTGCCGGCGGCCAGGCCATCATTACCGTGACTGATACAGGCCCGGGCATCACCGGCATTGACCGGGACCGGATCTTCGACCGATTCGCCCGGACAACCCATCAAGGCGTGGGCCAGCAGCAGCGCAGTTTCGGCATCGGGCTGGCCCTTGTCCGCGACATCGCCGTCGCCGCCGGAGGCTCCGCTGACGTGGTTTCCACGGGCCCGCAAGGCACCTGTATGAGGATCATTCTCCCAATGTCCATGCCATAGGCTGGCCACGGGCATCCTCAACAGCTACCTGCTCCTCGGGCCTTCAAATATCGCCGGTAGCCCCATCACCGGCTCAATGGCGCTGGACGCAGCTGAACAGCGGCGCGGGAAGCGATGACCAAAACTGCGGTCAAAGCACCGGCCGCCATGATTCCGGCCAGCACCACGATCTGGAACCGTCCGGCCTCAAGCGGTGAAATGCCACCGAATATAGCCCCGACAAAAGCACCCGGCAGAGTCACAAGCCCCGTCGTCTTTGTTTGGTCTATGGACGGAATCAACGCCGAATACACAGTGTGGCGGGCCAGCTCCAGCATTGACTGACGAGGTGTCGGCCCAAGGCCAACCATCCTTCCACTTCCTCGAGCGTCACGGCAACACCGAGCCCCATGGATCCGCCCACGAGGCCAAGGTTCTTCCAACTCCAGCCCATCCGCCGGGTGGCCGTCATTGCAGCAACGGCAAACATGACCAGCAACGCTGCGGCAACAAACGATGGACTCGAGATGACACCGCTGAGGATGACACTGATGACCATCAACTGCACCGTCCCCCCTCGGGATCGCCAGAGCCGGCGCCCACCGGTAGGGCACCCGATAAACGGTCAGCACTACCGCGGTCAGGGCCACGAGGAGGACGACGCCCAGCAAGGTAGGCCCAAAGGCCTCGATCATCGTCATCCAGTTAGCTTATCGACGCCATGCCGAGCCATAGGTGCCGTTTACGTGCGGACTCCCGACTCAGGCCGGCGCGATGTTCTGGTTTACGCGGAAGAGGTTGTCGGGGTCGTATTTGGCTTTGACCGCTACCAGCCTTTCCCAGTTAGGTCCGTAATTGTCCGCGATTCGGTTCTGGTCCTCGGAGTCCATGAAATTGATGTATCCACCAGCTTCCGAGTGCGGGGCCAACGCAGCTGCATATGCTCGGGCCCATGCGATGTTTGCTTCGTTGTCCGCAGGGTCGGGCCACTGGGTGGCGATGACCGGAGCGAACTTCATGTCGCGGTGGGCAAAGGCAGTGTCCTGCACGCCTACGCGGGACACTGCTCCATCTATGGGATAGACGTGGACCGCAGTGTTGACGCTGGTCACTGTGGCCCCGAACTGTGCGTGGGCAGCGATCGCGCCGTCGTTGAGATCGCGCAGGAAGTTGGCTTTCCAATACCCCTGCATGCCTTTCTGGTTGAGCCCGTCAAATGCCACATTCAGGGCCGGATACGGCATGGGAGCCACCATGGAGCCCGCCACCGGGGCGGCGTCCAGGAAGGGCTGCCAGCGAGCCTCGCCTTCGGCTGGATCGCCCGTCCACATTCCCACGACGACGCAAACGGACTTTCCGTGCCATTCCTCGGGGAGGAAAGGAACGGGCGGTCCTTGGTGGAAGCCCAGGAAGGCGCCGAACTCTTCGGGCGCGGATGCTATGTAGTCGCGGTAGAACCGGGCAACAGCCGGGATGTTCTCGGCACCATAAATGATGATTCCCGCATGGACCATATCCACGGGATGGAGCTGGAACTCGAGGGAAGTCACCACGCCGAAGTTTCCTCCCCCGCCACGAATGGCCCAGAACAGGTCTTGATTTTGTTCGTCGCTGGCGATCAGGAAGTTGCCATCGGCGGTCACCACATCCGCAGAGACCAGGTTGTCGCAGGAGAGCCCGTACTTTCTTGCCAGGTAGCCAATTCCCCCGCCCAAGGTCAGACCCGCCACACCGGTGGATCCCACGATGCCGCCGGTGGTGGCGAGCCCGAAGGCATGGGTGGCGTGGTTGAAGTCGGCCCAGGTAGTACCTGCCTCGGCACGGGCCCTGGAATTTTGCGGGTCCACCCGCACCCCCGGGCGATTAACGAAGTCCAGAACCAATGCGTCGTCCCACGTGCCGAATCCGGGAGCGCTGTGCCCACCTCCCCTGATGGCCAGTGGCATGGAGTTTTCCCGGGCGAAGTTCACGCCGGCGATGACGTCGGAGACCTGGGCTACACGGATGACGCCGGCAGGACGCTTGTCCACCATGGCGTTGAAGACGGCGCGTGCCGCGTCGTAGTCAGGATCTTCGGGAGTCACGAGTTGTCCGCGCAACTGTTCTCGGAGCCCGTCGAGGGCGATTTTGTTCATAGTGCTTACCATCGATTCAGACGTGAGACCGGATGTTTCCACACGCTTCTCCCCCCGGATGTGATGGCGTGGGGGCTTACTTCGATAGGACTACTCCTGAGCGTTTGCCGCGTCAAGAACCTTCGGGAACCACCCCGGAAACGGCAAATCCTGCCTGACCCATGAAACATGGGCCAGACAGGATTGCCAGTAGTCCAACGGCGACCGCGACGCCGTCGATCGCTCAGTCGCTCAGTCGCTCACAATCAACGTATCCGCACCCCGGACATGGGCCTTACCGGATTCCAGCAGCGGCCCAAGGACTGTCCGCAGGGCCGTCATGGACTCATCGACTTCAAGCAACACTGGGTGCTGATAGGCAATGAGCGCCAGCAGATCCCGCACCGCAAACGCAGCGTCCTCGGCGGACAGACTGGGATCGTGCCCAAGGAAGACGTCCGACGGTTCGTCGGTGCCACCCTGGGCGTAGCTGATGGCAAAAGCCTGGATCTTTCCCTTGCGGCTCGCCGGAACACCATCGCCGAAGGCGCTGGCTTTGGGTGCCCGCAGCACAATGGCACCATGGGCGCCGGTGAGATCGTGCAGGAACAGTCGCTGGACAGTGGCGATGCTCAGCTCCCCCGGGCTGTCCCAATGATGGACGTGGGAGTAGTACTTACCAACAACGTCGCTGAGCTCAACCGAGCCGGTCGCAAGATCCTCCACCCGCTCCGATGCTGCTTCCTCGGAACCGTCCCCGAAACGCGGCAGCGTCAGGGGCTCAGGATCCACCACCACCAGCTGGGAGCGCTGGATCGGTGCCAGCCCGGCGGCAGCGGCGAACGCCGCACCTGCAGTGTCCGGTTCAACTTTGCTGCGGAGCTTGGAAACGCCCGACGGCGAGTTCCCGGCTTCACGGCGCAGCATCGTCAGGAGGGTGGCACCAACGCCGCTGCGGCGGTGGTCCTTGGCAACCTCGATGTAGGCCCACAGGCGTTCCGGGTGCAGGGAAGCCTCGTGGACCACGCCGGCGGCAACGGGAATCCGCACCCCGTCGACTACGTCCTCGGCCACGATGCACCGGCGCCACGGTTGGTTGCTCGATGGTGCAAGGGCAGCACGGAACTGTTCTGCGGGGAGGGTCTCAGGACCACCCCAGATTTCCAGAAGGGCGAGGTCGTCGCCTTCCTTCCATTCGCGGTATTCCAAGGCCATGGCTAAGCGCCGATCAAACGCGCGGCCAGGTAGCCCTCAACCTTGTCCAGGGAAACGCGTTCCTGGCTCATGGTGTCGCGCTCACGGATGGTCACGGCCTGGTCTTCGAGGGTGTCGAAGTCCACGGTGATGCAGAACGGCGTACCGATTTCGTCCTGGCGACGGTAGCGACGGCCGATGGCACCGGCGTCGTCGAAGTCGATGTTCCAGTTCTTGCGCAGCTGGGCGCCCAGCGCCTTGGCCTTCGGGGACAGGTCCTCGTTGCGGCTCAGCGGCAGGACGGCAGCCTTGACCGGTGCCAGGCGCGGATCCAGCTTCAGTACCGTGCGGATGTCGACGCCGCCCTTGGCGTTGGGTGCCTCGTCCTCGGTGTAGGCGTCGATCAGGAACGCCATGAAGGAGCGGGTCAAGCCGGCGGCGGGCTCGATGACGTACGGCGTGTAGCGCTCGTTGGTGGCCTGGTTGAAGTAGCTCAGGTCCGTGCCGGAGGCCTTGGCGTGGGTGGAGAGGTCGAAGTCAGTGCGGTTGGCGATGCCCTCGAGCTCGCCCCACTCGGAACCCTGGAAGCCGAAGCGGTACTCGATGTCCGTGGTGCCCTTCGAGTAGTGGCTGAGCTTCTCCAAGGGGTGCTCAAAGAAGCGCAGGTTCTCTTCGCGGATACCCAGGCCCGTGTACCAGGACATGCGTTCCTTCATCCAGTACTGGTGCCACTCTTCATCCGTGCCGGGCTCGACGAAGAACTCCATCTCCATCTGCTCGAACTCGCGGGTGCGGAAAATGAAGTTGCCCGGCGTGATTTCGTTGCGGAAGGACTTGCCGATCTGGCCGATGCCGAACGGCGGCTTCTTGCGCGAGGTGGTGAGCACGTTGTTGAAGTTCACAAAGATTCCCTGTGCCGTTTCCGGGCGCAGGTAGTGCATGCCTTCGTCACTGGCCACGGGGCCAAGGAAGGTCTTCAGGAGGCCGGAGAATTCCTGGGGTTCGGTCCACTGACCACGCGTACCGCAGTTGGCGCAGACGATGTCCGCCAAGCCGTTCTCTGCCGGGCGGCCCTTCTTTTCCTCATACTCTTCTTCGAGGTGGTCCGCGCGGTAGCGCTTGTGGCAGGAGAGGCACTCAACCAGGGGATCGGAGAAGACCTCCACGTGGCCGGACGCTTCCCATACCTGGCGGGGCAGGATAACGGAAGAATCCAGGCCCACTACGTCCTCGCGGCCGCGGACCATGCTCTGCCACCACTGGCGCTTGATGTTTTCCTTCAGCTCTGCGCCGAGGGGGCCGTAATCCCAGGCAGAACGGGAGCCACCATAGATTTCACCGGCCTGGAAGACAAAGCCCCTCCGCTTGGAGAGGGAAATGACCTGGTCAAGGACGGATTTTGCTGCCATGGGTGACTCCATTTGTTCTACAGGGCCGCTGGGTGCGGTCCGCGGTGGTTTGACCCCGGATTCCGGACGAGGTTGTCCGGCGGGGTTTGGGGGAAAATTTACTGACTCCTACCCTACCGGCCTTTCGCCGCACCTCTCCGTGCGAAAGCTCCCTTGGGCCAGGGCAAGGTGGCGACGATGATCGCGGCGAGGGTGAGGACCGTACCCAGCACCGTGGGCAAGGCGACCACCGCGCCGGGGCTGGGGATCACGACGTCGAGCACCAGAGACCCGACCAACTGCCCGGCAATCATGCCCAAGCCGGTGATCAGCACGCCCAGGCTGCGGACCAGCAGGGCCGCCAGCCCGATAAAGACGCAACCCATGGGGCCACCGAGGTAGTACCACCACTCAGCCGGAAGCGGATTGCCCGGTCCCGCGACGGCGAGCTTGATGAGCCACGCTGTCCAGAGAACCGCTGAACCTGCCACGAAGTTGACCAGGGTCGCCGCCACGGGCGTGCCGTAATGAACCGTGGCGGTGCCGTTCATGGCTTGCTGGAAGCTCATCAGGAAGCCTGCAGCCAAGGGAAGAAGGACGGGCAGCACCAGCGAGGCGAGGTCGGCGTCTCCGCCGAAGCGCGGCGAGACAGCCCAGGCGACGGCGGCGACGGTCAGGACGCTGCCGAGGACCCGCACCCCTGTGATGGCGCGGCGCCCTCCCGGCCCGATGCCCATGCGGTCAACGAGCAAACCGCTCAGCGTCTGCCCTGTCACGGCTGCCACGGTGAACAGCGCGACTCCGAGCAGTGCCACCGTGAAAGACTGCGCGAAGACGAACAATGCACCGATCGCACCGGCCATGACGTAGAAGCGGGGAAAGCTGCGGTTCCGCACGGCGGGGATGATGCGTTGGAGACCGGCTCTTCCTTTGGGCGTGGCCAAGGATATCGCGCTGATCAGCAGCAGGCCTGTGGTGAAGCTCACCACAGCTGCGGCGATGCCGTCGTCGAGTTTGGCGCCGAGCGCCCCGTTGATCCTTCCCTGCAGCGGAATGACCAGGCCTGTTGCTACTGCAATGGGCAGGCCAACGGCCAACGGAAGGGCTGAACGGGGAGAAGGCTGCGGCACCGTCTCAACACTACTTCAGGCATCATTGCTGTATGAGCAACCCCGAAATTGAAGAGATCCCCATCCGCGACGACATGATCCGCCTTGGCCAACTGCTCAAGCTCGCCAGCTTGGTGGAGGACGGCGTGGAGGCCACGGAGCTCATCAAGAACGGCCTGGTGAAGGTCAACGGCGAGATCGATGAACGGCGCGGCCGCCAACTCCACGCCGGTGACACCGTGACCGTCAATGGTCAGACAGTGCGGATCACCACCGCCTGAAACAACGCCCCTTAGGGGGCGAGGACCTTGTGGGTGAGGAACTCCCCTACGTGCCCGATTTCCTGCTGGTTGATGCCGTGCCACATACCCGTGTAGAGGACCTTGGTAAGGTCCACGTGCTTGCGGACCCAGCCCATGGTGTATTCGATCTTGTCCGGCGTAATGACAGGATCCTGCTGGTCACGGCCCCAGAACATCGGCACCGATCCGTCCAGCTCGTCGTCCTTGAACGCGGCGTCGCCACCGGCGTCGATCACGAAGCCTGAAAGCCCGACGACGGCCGCGAAGTCCGCGGGACGGTACCGGAGCATGGTGGTCGCCATGGCCATGCCCATGGAGAAGCCAAGAAGCGTAACCGAGGAATGGTTGGCCTTTACCGTGTCCAGCCAATCCAGGGCGTATTCGGCGGCAAGCTTCACGGCGTCCAGGGAGTAGTCGATGGACGCAGTGAGCGGGAACCACGTAAAACCCGGGCCCATGGGCATCGGTGCACGCAGCGATGCCACGACGAACCCCTCGGGGAGCAACCCGGCCAGGCTGAAGAGATCGTCCTCGTTGGATCCGTAGCCGTGCAGCAGGACCAGGAGGGGCTTGCCGGCGCGTTCGGCTTCGTCGTGGGACCAGAGGACAACAGGTGCTGGAAAAGCGGGGGCTTCAGTCATGCCTCCATTCTTGCAGTTACCCGTAAGTAACAACCTACGGTGGCGTAGGTCGGCCCTCTGGGGGCAGGATATGAGCGTGAGTGAGAACAATCATTTAGTGAAACCGGGCGAACCCGCCCAAAAGCACCCGTGGAGCCGTTACGTGGCGTTGGGTGATTCGTTCACGGAAGGCATCGGCGATCCCGAACCTGCCAATCCCGGCGGTTACCGTGGCTGGGCGGACCGTGTCGCCGAAGAGCTGGGACGCGGACACGAGGACTTCGCCTACGCCAACCTCGCCATCCGGGGCCGGTTGCTGCAGCAGATCGTCGACGAGCAAGTCGGCCCCTGCCTGGAACTGCAACCGGACCTCGTCTCCATTTCCGCCGGAGGAAACGACCTCATCCGCCCCGGCGGTGATCCCGACCTTCTGGCCGAGAAACTCGACGCCGCCGTCGGCGAACTGGGCTCGGGTGGCGCCACGGTAATCCTCTTCAACGGTCCGGATACTGCGTCCTCGGTCCTTGGCCGCATCCGGGGCAAAGTTGCCATCTACAACGAGAACCTGCGAACGGTCGCAGCCCGGCACGATGCCATCATTGCCGACATGTGGTCCTTGCGGCAGCTCGCTGATACCCAGATGTGGGATGCCGACCGCCTGCATTTCTCCCCCCTGGGCCACCACACCATCGCCATGATGGTCCTGGAGGCATTGAACGTCCAGCACACCCTGGAGCCGCTGGTACCCAAGGCTCTTCCTCCCCGGACGTGGCGGGAAGCCCGCTCATCGGACCTGGTCTGGGCACGGGAGTACTTCGTGCCTTGGGTTATCCGGAGGCTCCGTCACCAATCGTCCGGCGACGGCATCACGCCAAAGCGTCCGACGCCGGGACCTGTCTTTGGTGCCGCCGGTACCGTGATGCCGCGCAGCTAGCCGGAAGCGATGGGCCGGTGAACCAGCATGGCGAGTGATGACTCTCCCCGTACAGTGGGGGTCCGGCAGTTGCGTCTCCGACGGCAACAGTTACGTCCTCCCCTGGGTGCAGCTCCGGGGGATGTGGTGCGCAATCTCCTGGCCGTCCAGTCGCAGGAATTCGCCTATGCCCGTTGGACCGTGGCGCAGCGGACGCCCTCGAGCACTGCAGCTGCAGTGGAACAGGCCGTTGCCGACGGGACCATCCTGCGGACGCACATCCTGCGCCCCACATGGCATTTTGTGCACAGGGATGACTTGGGCTGGTTGATGGCGTTGTCCGCTGACCGGCTGCATCAAGGCAACAAGGGCATGTACAAGCGGACCGGGGTGGACGGGGAAACTGCCGCACACAGTGGGAGGATCCTTGCAGCAGCCGTGGCGGATGGTGCCCACAAGACCCGCGAGGAGTTGGCTGATGTTCTGGGCCAGGCCAGCTTTCCCGGCAAGGGGCTGGGTTTCATCTACCACCTCATGCACGCCGAAATCAGCGGCATTCTGGTGAGCGGCGCTCCGGTTCGTTCGGCTGGAGGAGCCCTGAAACAGACCTACGCTTTGTTCTCCGAACGCGTCACCGCTCCGTTTTCCAGGCCACTCAGCGGAGCGGACCGGGAACACGCCCTGGGGCAGATGGCCCTGCGGTATTTCAGCAGTCGCGGACCGGCTACCGTGAAGGACTGTTCGGCGTGGTCCGGGCTGACCATGAAAGACGTGACGTTGGGACTCAACGTCGCTGCGGAATTATCACCGGGAACGTTGACCCGGGTCTCCTTCGATGACCTGGACTTTTACGTCGCCTCGGCTGACGCAGAAGCCCTGGAGGCTCCTGCCGGCCCAGCGGCCGGTTCCGTGCTCCCCCGCGTCGACCTCATCCAATGCTTCGACGAATACGTGATGGGGTATTCGCAATCCCGCCACTACCTGGGCGGTACCGCACCGTACTTGCCTGAGGACAACGGCCCCATGCATGTAGTCCTCGTGGACGGCAGGCTGGCCGGATGGTGGCGGCACAGCTTCGCAGGGGGCATGTGCGGGCTCGAGGTCCGGATGGACAAGCCGACAACCAAGGAAGAGCAGATGGCCCTGGAAGCCGAAGCGGAACGCTACGGGATTTTCCTGGGCATGGAGGCCAAGCTGCTGTGATGGGCACAGGGCTAAGCTGGGGCTAAGACCTAGGAGGCCTGCACTGTGAACAATCTGATCTTCTGGATCATCGTCTGCTCGTGGCTGATTCCCATGGGAATCCGCATGTACAACCGGTCCAAGGCCCGCCGCCTGCAGAACGGGAATTTTCGTGGTCAGGATTATCCGCAACAGGGTTTCCCACCACAAAATTACCCGCCGCAGGACTACCCGCAACAGAACTACCCGGGCTACCCGCCAGGGCCGGCAGTCATCCGGCCTGCAGACGAGGCACCTCAGGTCGCGCCGCCGTCGAACGCCTCCTACCCAAGCGGTTCCTACCCAAGCGATTCCTACCGGGCCGGACAGCCCGCTCCCGCGCCGTTTCCCACTGCCGGTTCCGAGCCCCAGGGCTACCGCGCCCGAAAGCTGGCTGAACTGGATGCGAAGTTCACCAATGGCCAGATCGCCATGGAGGACTACATGAAACAGCGCGGGGAGATCATGAACGGCTAGGCACGTCCGCAAACAGGCAACTCTACGAACAGGCTCCTCACGGTCAGGCGAAGAACGCCCCGCGAAGCTGCTCCGACAATTGGCCGATTTCCGTGAGGAAGCCATCGTGGCCGATCGGCGCCTGGATGGTGTGGACCGGAACATTACCCGGCAGTGCTGCCGCCAGCTCCTTGGACTGGGCCGGGAAGTACAGCCGGTCCGTGTCCACAGCAGCAACAAAGAACTCGGCGGTGGCACGCGAAAGTGCTTCCTGCAGTGTGCCCCGTCCCCGCCTGATGTCGTGAGACATCAACGCTTCGGTGATGGCGATATAGCTGTTGGCATCGAACCGCCGCACAAGCTTTGTCCCTTGGTGGTCCAGGTAGCTTTCCACCTGGTAGCGACCACGCTCCCCCAGGACTGCTGCGGAGAGCGGCGTTTCCTGATGTTGGGCTTCCCTGCCGAAGCGGAGATCCAGTTCCAGGGCGGAACGGTACGTGATGTGCGCAATCCGGCGGGCCAGGGCAAGTCCGTGTTCCGGGGCCGGACCGCCGTAGTAGTCCCCATTGTTGAAGTGCGGGTCCTGCCGGATGGCCAGGGTTTGGGCCTGCGCAAAGGCAATCTGCTCGGCGGTGCTGTAGGCTCCCACCGAAATGACGGCGCAGCGGTTGACCCTCTCCGGAAACGTGACAGCCCATTCGAGGGCCCTGGCCCCACCCATCGAGCCGCCCAGGACCGCGTGCCAGGATTCAATCCCCAAGAGGTCCGCCAAACGGGCCTCAGCAACCGTGCTGTCGCGAAGAGTGACCAGGGGGAACCGGGAACCCCACGGCTTGCCGTCCGGCGCATCGGAGGACGGGCCGGTGCTGCCATAGCAGCCGCCCACGATATTGATGGAGACAACGAAGAACCTGTTGGTGTCGATGGTGGCGCCCGGACCCACCAACTGCTCCCACCACCCTTCCTCGTCCGTGGCTCCGCGGGCAACGTGGGTGCTGCCCGTCAGCGCATGCTGGATGAGCACGGCATTGGACGCGTCGGCGTTGAGTCGTCCCCAGGTTTCGTACGCCAACACGACGTTGGGGAGGTGACCGCCGGCTTCGAGCGCCAGCGGCCCTATGCCCGCGTACTTGACGGTTCCGTCTTCTTCTCCGGATTTGGGAAGTGCTGTAGCAGTGATGGTCATTCCTTTGACACCTAACTTCGCGCTTGCCCGTCGCCTTGCGTGCGAACAGGCCAGGTCTTCACCCGGGGCACCCCACCGCGGAAGGAGGGTTGCCGGCCAGCAAGCCGGGGCTATCTGCTGGCACTCATGACCTAATACGTAGAGTCTAGGAAAGACACCACCGTTATGGCGAAGAATGTGACACCAGTGTGACGTTCAAGGGCAGCTTCATTCACGAAAGAGCACTCCGGGGTGCCGTCCGGCGAATAATCGTCGATGTGGACGACACCCCGGGTCCGTCAGCCAGGTGCGTCAGCTGCAGGCGTGGACTGCCCGTTCAGGCACCCTTGGCCGCGCGGAAGCCGGCTTCGAGGTCGGCAATGATGTCATCGATGTGCTCAATGCCCACGGACAAGCGGACCAGGCCCGGGTTGACGCCGGCGGCTACCTGCTGCTCGACCGTCAGCTGGCTGTGCGTGGTCGACGCCGGGTGGATGACCAGGGAGCGGACGTCACCGATGTTGGCGACGTGGGAGTGCAGCTCCAGACCGTCCACGAAGCGCTTGCCGGCCTCTACGCCACCGTTGATGTTGAAGGCCACGATGGCTCCCGTGCCCTGGGGTCCGTACTTGCGGCCCCGCTCGTACCAGGGGCTGGACGGCAGGCCCGCATAGGCGACCGATTCGACGTCGTCATGCGCTTCCAGCCACTCGGCCACCTTGGTGGCGTTGGCGACGTGGCGCTCCACCCGCAGGCTCAAGGTTTCCAGGCCCTGCGCGATGAGGAACGCGTTGAACGGCGACACGGCCGAGCCGAGGTCGCGAAGGAGCTGGACACGGGCCTTCAGGATGTAGGAAAGGTTGGCTCCGAGCGCTCCGTCCTTGCCCAGGTCGCGGGCGTAAACCAAGCCGTTGTAACTGGGGTCCGGGGTGTTGAAGCCGGGGAACCGCTCCGGGTCTTTGCCGAAGTCGAAGTTGCCCGAGTCCACGATCACGCCTGCGATCGCCGAACCGTGTCCGCCGAGGTACTTGGTTGCGGAGTGGACCACAATGTCCGCGCCCCACTCGATGGGCCGGATGAGGAACGGCGTGGAGAGGGTGTTGTCGACGATGAGAGGCACGCCTGCCTCGTGCGCGACACCGGCGACGCCTTCGATATCCAGCACGTCCTGGCGTGGGTTCGAGACGACTTCACCAAAGAACAGCTTGGTGTTCGACTGGACGGCCGCACGCCACTGCTCGAGGTTGTCCGGGTCCTCGACGAAAGTCACGGAGATGCCGAACTTCTTCAGCGTGTGGGCCAGCAGGTTGTACGTGCCGCCGTAGAGGCTGGGGCTCGCGACGACGTGGTCGCCGGCCTCGGCGATGTTCAGGATGGCAAAGGTCTCGGCTGCCTGGCCCGAACTGAGCAGCAGTGCACCCAGACCGCCTTCGAGGCTCGCGACGCGCTGTTCCACGGCGTCCTGCGTGGGGTTGCCTATCCGGGTGTAGATCGGAGCCAGTTCGGCCAGGGCAAAGCGGTTGGCCGCGCTTTCAGCACTCGGGAAAACGAACGACGTTGTCTGGTAGATCGGCAGGGAACGCGCGCCCGTGGCGGCATCCGGCTCTTGGCCTGCGTGGATCTGGCGGGTTTCGAAAGACCATCCTTGGGACATGGAATTCTCCTGTTCGTGGCGCGTGTGGTCGGCGGAATAGCTGCGGGAAGGAAGCTGCGGCCAGTCTAGGAAGTGTCCGGGTCCTTGGACAGCTTTGTGACGCCAGCAGAATATATGGGCTCTTTTGCGACCTTCCATGACGCCCGTCGCGAGATCCCACCTTAGTTAGGGTTGGCTTAGCTGAGACACCGATCACAAAGTGCCAAGATGAAGCCATGCGCATGGATCACGTCTCTTACGCCTGTGAACGAGATGGCCTCTTGGCCACTACCGAACGAATTTCCGCGGCTCTGGGAGTGGACGCAGTCCGGGGCGGAGTGCACCCGCGCTTCGGCACCCGGAACATGATCATTCCCCTTGCGGATAACAAGTACCTGGAAGTCGTGGAGGTCCTGGACCACCCTGCTTCCGACAAAGCACCCTTCGGCCAAGCTGTCCGTGCACGCTCAGCCGCCGGCGGCGGTTGGATGGGCTGGTGCGTGGCAGTTGACGACCTCGCCCCGTTTGAGGAACGCCTCGGCCGCGCAGCAGTCCCGGGCAACCGCAAGTTCCCTGACGGCCGCGAACTGGTGTGGCAGCAGATCGGCATCCTCGGCTTGATCGCCGATCCCCAGGTGCCGTACCTGCTCAAGTGGGAGGGCGACCCCTCACTTCACCCGTCCAAGGTGTACGAGAGCGATGTGAAGATGTCCAGCCTCACGATCGCAGGTTCCGCCGAACGCGTGACCGAATGGCTGGGCGAGCCAGTGGAGAAGCCTCTCGAGGACGTCGCGGTCCAGTGGATAGCACCACGCGGCACGCCGGGCATCATGGCCGTCACTTTCGAAACCGCCTCCGGAGCCGTCACCATCTGACCGTTCCCCTGATCCGGGCTGGTCCCGGCCCTGGACACCGCTGTCCAAACAATGCTTCGGCCGCCATCAGCGGGTGCCAATGACGTCACCCACCGATGGCGGCCGGATACTTTTAACGGCTGCAACGGCTTTCACGGCTGCTCAGCCCAGGCCCACCGCTTTGCCGAACAGGCTGAATCCAACGAACGCCACAATGTCCAACAGGGCATGGGCAATCACCAAGGGCATCACCCTCTTGGTCTTGGTGTAGATCCACCCAAAGACCAGGCCCATCACCACATTGCCGATGAACGGGCCAAAGCCCTGGTAGAGGTGGTAACTCCCGCGAAGGAGGGCGCTGACGATGATGCCCGCCGGAACGCTCCAGCCGAACTTGCCGAAGCGGTCCAGGAGATACCCCACCACAATCACTTCTTCCACAATGGCGTGTCGCACGGCGGAGAGAATCAGCACGGGAACCGTCCACCAGTAGGCATCCAGGCCGCTGGGCACAATGGCAGTGGTGATTCCCAGCGCCCGGCCGGCCGCGTAGAGGCCAAGGGACGGTATGCCGATAAGCGCCGCGAGGCCCAGGCCCTGAAGCAGATCCTTGCCGGGGCGGGCCAGGTTGAAGCCGAGCCGGGCGAACGCCGAACCTTCACCGTCCCTGGTGGCCTGGACGTGCGTGGACAGGAAGTAGAACACCAGCGCCACGGGCACCAGGGCGAACAGGATATCCAGAAGCTGGTACGTGAGATCGAAATATTCGCGGGTGCTCTGGGACCTGTTCAGCGTGGACGTTGCATCAGCCAGCGGCGCCCGCGTCATCTTGTCGAGCAGCTGCACCACGGAGTAGACAGCCGACTGGCCCAGGGAAAGGCCCAGGACAATGAGCACTTCGGCGCGCAGCCGGCGACGGGAAGCAAGGAACATGTACCTATCTTGCCCGCAGTTCCTGCCTCTTTGCCGGGAACCGCCGCCCTATGCTTGGTGGGATGGGTGCCCCAGAGAGAATATTCATGATCCGGCACGGACAGTCCGCCGCGAACGCCGACACGTCCATCTACAACCGCGTGCCGGATTATCGGATTCCGCTGACGGACCAGGGCGTCCAGGAGGCCCGGTTGGCCGGCGAGGACCTGCGGCGCAAACTCGACGGGCAGCAGGTCTGCGTCTATGTTTCCCCCTATTTGCGCGCCTACCAGACGCTGGAAGCCCTCAACCTGGGGTCCCTGATTGAGCGTGTCATCGAGGAGCCGCGGCTCCGTGAGCAGGACTGGGCCAATTTCCAGATCGCCGGGGACATTGAGGACCAGAAGGAACTCAGGAACGTCTACGGCCACTTCTTCTACCGTTTCCGCGAAGGCGAATCAGGCTCGGACGTCTACGACCGGGTGTCTTCCTTCATGGAGACGCTTTACCGGCACTGGCAGAAGCCCACGTACGCACCGAACACCCTGTTGGTGACGCACGGGCTGACGATGCGGCTGTTCTGCATGCGATGGTTCCACTGGACGGTGGAGTACTTTGAGTCGCTCAACAATCCGGGCAACGCTGAGCTGCGCACGCTGGTCAAGAACGACGACGACCAGTACAGCCTGGATCTGCCGTTCAGCCAGTGGGTGCCCAGGGATGTGGACGATTCGGTGCTCCACGCCCCGCGGATGCGGTTCTAGGGGTCCCCGTCAGCCTGCCGGTGCGACGATGACTTCCGTGCCGTTGGCTTCGAACGCCGCTTTGTCGTCGGGGCTGATCCCGGAATCGGTGATGAGGTGCCTGAAGTCGTAGCCGGCCATGGCGGCAAAAGAGCGCCGGCGCACCTTTGAGGAATCGGCTACCACGTAGGATTCCGTGGCTCGGCGTGCCATCACGGTGTTCACCATGGCTTCGCCCTCGTCAGTGATGGTGGGGCCGAGGTCCGGGTCTACGCCGTTGACGCCAATGAAGGCGATGTCCAAGGCGACCTTTTGCATGATCACGTCTGTGTACGGTCCCACCAGCTCATAGGACCGCGGGTTCAGGATGCCGCCGGTGACCATGATCTTGATGTTGGGGCGCACCGCCAGTTGGGAGGCGATGTTGATTGCATTGGTCACCACGGTAAGCGTGGGCCTGTTCGACGGTGCGTTGAGGTCTTCGCGGGTGGACAGGAGCTGGGCCAAGGCGGTGTTGGTGGTTCCGCCGCTCAGCCCTATGACCGCTCCAGGACGGATCAGCGCGGAGGCCGCGAGCGCAATTTCCTGCTTGGCCTCGGCGTGGTCGTCACGGTTGTATCGTCCGGGAAGGTCGTATGCCACCGATCCCGTCGTGGCGCCTCCCCTGGTGCGGCTCAGCAGCCGCTGCTTGGCGAGGCTGTCCAGATCCCTGCGGGCCGTGGCAGGTGACACGCCTAGACGCGTCACGATGTCCTCGACTTCCACGTGGCCGGATTCGGCCAGGAGATCGAGGATGGCGGTCAGCCGATCGGTGCGGGTCATGACAAGCCTTTCGCGGTTTCCGGCTATTTCGCTTTGGCGAACAGCGTCAGCATACGTGCCGACTCCAGCACCAGGGCCTCCCGGCCGGCCTTGATGTACTTCCGGGAATCCACCACTGCGGGGTTGGCAGCGAGGTACTCACGGACGGCGCGGGTGAAGAACCCGTTCAAATGTGTGGATACGTTGATCTTAGTCATACCAGCGCCGATAGCGGATACGAGCATCTCATCTGTGACACCGGATGAGCCATGAAGAACCAGTGGTTTTCCAACGGCGGACTTCAGGCGGGTGATCAGGTGCAGGTCCAGCGCTGCGCTGCGCTCCGTCATGGCGTGGGACGAACCGACGGCCACAGCGAGTGCGTCCACTTCCGTGGCCTCAACGAAATCCCGGGCCTCGGACGGGTCGGTCCTGACACCCGGTGCGTGGGCTCCGTCCTTGCCTCCAACTTTTCCGAGCTCGGCCTCAACGTACACACCGCGCTCGTGCGCGTATTTGGCGACGCGGCGCGTGACCTCAACGTTCCACTCATAAGGCAAGTGGGCGCCGTCGTACATCACGGAACCGAACCCGAGGTCGACGGCGGCGAGCGCCAGGTCTTCGGACTCGGCGTGGTCGAGGTGGAGGGCCACCGGCACGGAGGCCGAACGCGCGATCGCAAGCGCTGCGGACGCGATGGGTTCCAGGCCGCCGTGGTACTTGGCGCAGTTCTCGGAGATTTGGAGAATCAGCGGAACGCCGGCGGCCTCGGCACCTCCCACCAGGCCCTCCGCAGTTTCAATGTGGATGACATTGAACGCGCCTTGGCCGGTGCCGGCGGCAGCTGCCTTGTCCATCAGTTCCCGCGTGTTGACCAGGGTCACCGGGTCTCCTTCCATGTCACGATCAGTTGGTCCTGCAGTTCCTGGTACCGCGGCGAGATCTCGCCTGCTGCCGGCATGAGCACGGCTGCTGCGGACCAGGCGGTGGCACGGCGAAGAATCTCGCGCGGCTCGGTGATGCCTTCGGCGAGCGCGACGGCGGCAGCCGCCACACCGGCGTCGCCCGCCCCTGTGGGGTTGCCGCTGAGCGACTCAGGCAAGCGCGCACTCCAATAACCGCCGGGGGCGGCGTGGTCGAAGGCGAGCATGCCGTCCGCTCCGGCGCTCACCAGCACAGTGCGGGCGCCCATGTCGATCAAGGAAAGCGCCGCAGCCTGGAGGCTGGACTCCCCCGTGGCTTCGGCGAGTTCATGGTGGTTCGGCTTGAGGATGTCCGCGCCGGCCTTGGCTGCGGCGATGATCCCGGGACCGGAGGTATCGATGATGGCGGGAATGCCGGCGTCGTGAGCCAGACGGACCAGCTCCGGGTAGAAGTCAGCGGGAGCGCCGGGAGGCAGGCTGCCGGAACCGACCAGCACGGAGGCGGGGAGATTGCGGTTTCCGGTGACGGCTTCAGCGACGGCGGTGCGCAGGGAGCGCCACTCATCGGGAAGCAGCGCCTGGCCTTCCTCGTTGAAGATGGACGTTTCGCCGCCCACGGTGTCCACCAGGGCAATGCTGCGGCGCGTCTCTGCAGCGACCCCCACCAGGATGTGCGGCACTCCGCTGGTCCAGAGTTCGGCCGCCAGGGTCTGGCCCGCGGCACCGCCTGTGGGCGCTATGGCCAGCACCGGGTATCCGAGTTGGTGCGTCACACGGGCAACGTTGATGCCTTTGCCCCCGGCACGGCTGATGGGAGTGGGGACGCGGTGGCTGGCGCCTTCAGTGATGCCGTGGACGGTGTACGTCATGTCGATGGCAGGGTTCGGCGTGACTGTGATGATGCGGTTCACGTTGGCTCGCTTCATTGTCCGGCTCCCAGCAGCTTGCGTGCGTTGTGGGCGGCACCGAGCAGGCCTGCGTCCTGACCCAGCTGGGCACGGATCAGATGGGGGCGGCGTTGGAAATCCAGGGTCTGATCAACCCGGGCGCGCAGGGGCTGCAGGAGGTCCTCACCGGCCTCGGCGAGGCCTCCACCGATCACCACCGCTTCGGTGCCGATGATGTTGACGCATTGGCAGATGGTGAAGGCGAGCGCGTCCATCGCCTCTGCCCATACGCGTTCTGCCAGGGCGTCGCCGGACTTTGCCCTGAGCAGCACGCTGCGGGCGCCGTTGACCTTGTTTCCCGACTTCCGGTGGTAGCGCTTTGCGATGCCCCCGGCGGAACCGACGGCTTCCAGGATGGTGGCCGCGGTGCCGCCGGGACCGGCGTCGGGATCCGGAACCTGCGCGTGGCCGAGTTCTCCGGCGAAACCCCCGGCAGTAACGGCTTTGCCTCCGGAGAAGACTGCGGCCGCGATGCCGGTGCCCACCACCATGACCACAACGTCGCTGAACTCCCTGGAGCCCCCCAGCGCGTGCTCAACGGCAGCGGCGGAGCGGACGTCGTGGTCGAAGGCCACCGGAATCCCGAGACGCCTTTCGGCTTCGGCCGTGAAGGGAAAGTTCCGCCATCCGAGGTTGGCCGAGTAAACGCCCACCCCTGCCACCGAGTCGACAATGCCGGGGACGATGATTCCGGCGGCTTTGGCAGGGGTGCCCGGGAACTCGGCAGCCAGCTCGGCGGCGAGCTCTGCCAGCCGCTCAACGACGGCTTCGCCAGGACGTGCCGGGTCCAGTGGCGTGGGGACGCGGCGCATACCCAGCACCACGCCCTTGGCATCCACCAAACCGGCTTTGATGTCGGTCCCGCCAACATCGAAGGACAGCACCGGTGATTCTGCGGCTCCGAGAACCATGACGTGTACCTAGGCGGAGGCGTCGAGAATGACCGAGCGGGTCAGGTTGCGCGGCAGGTCCGGGTTCAAGCCACGGACCCGTGCACGCTCGAGGGTGACCTTATGGACCCGGGCGAGCTCGGCCAGGGGGTGCTTGTCCGTGTGGAGGTAGAGGGCGCCGGTGGCGGCCATGTCCTGGTCCAGTCCTTCGGGCTGGGTGCCAAACAACCAGGTAACCCGGCCGGGAGCGGCGATGGAGATCGGACCGTGGCGGTATTCCATGGCCGGGTAGGACTCGGTCCAGCCTTGGACGGCTTCGCGCATCTTGAGGCCGGCCTCGTGGGCCAGCCCTACCGTCCATCCCGTGCCGAGGAAAGTGAATTGCTCGGCGTCCAGGAGTTCCTGCGGGACCGGAGCGGACACGGCGTCGCGGGCATCGGCGATGGCCTGCTGCACGTCGATGTCGAGGCTGGTCAGCATGTACACCAGCGCGGTGGTGGCGAAACGGGTCTGCACCACGGAGCGCTCGTCGGCATACTGGAGGCCGATCACGGTGTCGGCCAGTTCGATGATGGGCGAGGTGGTGTCTCCGATGATCGCGACGGTGGGGACGATGCCCTTCAGCGCGGCGAGGATCTCCAGCACTTCGGTGGTGGTGCCGGAGCGCGTGATGGCCACGACGGCGTCGTACTGACGGTCCGCACTGTTGCTGTTAAGGAAAGCCTCGGAGGCCGCAAAGGCGTCCGTGACCCCTTTGCCTGCGGATTCGCGGGCAGCTGCGTAGCTTTGGGCCATGAACCATGACGTGCCGCAGCCAATGACGGCGATGCGTTTTCCATCTGCGGGAAGCAGGTCTTCGCTGCGGGCCTGCTCAACGGCGCGCTGCCATACGACAGGCTGGGAAACCAGCTCTTCCTCCATGAAGGCACCCAGTATGTTCTCGCTCATCGTGTGTTTCGCTCCCGCTCAAGTAATGACGTTTTTTGATCTATAGAAACACTAAACGATCATTTTCGATCTCACAAGGATCATCTACTGGAGAAGACTGCTCATTTGCCGCTCATGACGGAAGAGGTCCCACCCACGCCGCAATCATGTTCTTGCGTGTGCTTTTAAGTTAACTACCTGTTAACTCTTGTCATGTTCTTGTTCGTGCAGCAGGCTTGGATGAGTCCGCAAGAAAGTGATTATTACTCACTCGGAATAATCAATAAGGAGCATCATGCCCCGCTTATCATCCCCCAGACGCCTCGCCTCGTTGAGTTTGGCCTGTGTCGTCGCCTCATCCTCGCTGGGCTTGATGGCCATCCAGCCCGCCACCGCAAGCCCCCTGGTCCTGCCTGCCGAGCTCGTCAGCGCCGCTGAAGCCGCCACCATCACCTCCGGCAGCCTCGCCGTGGACATCGCCACCACCTTCCCCCAAGTCCTCGGCTACACCGACACCGCCACCAAGGCCCGCCTCGACGGCACCCCGGCCCGGTTGAACACCATCACCCTCAACGGAGTGGAGTTCAATGTCAGCGGAACGTCCACGGCCTCCGGAAAGGATGCCCGGGATTACGTCCTCACCGTGCCCGATTTCGGCAACACCGTGATCAAGGCGCGGCTCTCCGTCAAGAAGAATGTGGTGTCCTTCAACGTCACGGAAATCAAGGACTCCGCGGACCACCTCGTGAAGACCCTTCAACTCCCCCGGCTGAACCTGGTCACTGTAGGTTCCACCCAGGCCGGGGCCCAGATCTCCACAGCCAATCTGTCCGTCGACCGAAGCGTCAGCGGAGACGAATTCACGCCCGTTACTGCAGCTACGCCCCTGGATACTGCACCCAAAAGCTCCGCGTACGCGCTGGCCAACACCGCCGCACTGGGTGCCGCCGTCGAATCAAACGCCCTCTACGACACTTCCTCCGGCCCGGGAGCGAAAGACAAGGGACGCTTCTGGCGCCAGGCCGTCAGCGACGGCGCCGGCGGGGTGGCCATGGGCATCGCCAGCGGCCAGTGGCTGTACCGTGCCGATGGTTCCACCACTACGGAGGAACTTCCCTGGACCCGGGTTGCCATCACCACCGATGCGAATGCCGATGGCGGCGTGGACTGGCAGGATGCGGCCATCGCCATGAGATCCATCCAGGTGTCCGCCAACAAGGGCGAACAGACCCCGGACAACGTGATCACCCATATCCCCTTCAACTTCGCCTCGCAGGCAACCCACCCGTTCCTCCGCACTTTGGACGACGTCAAACGCATCTCCCTGGCAACGGACGGACTGGGCCAGGTGGCCATGCTCAAGGGCTACACCAGCGAAGGCCACGACTCGGCCAACACCGATTACGGAAACAACTTCAACACCCGCGCAGGCGGCCTGGAGGACCTCAACACTTTGGTGAAGGAGGGCAAAGACTGGAACGCCAGCTTCGGCGTCCACATCAACGCCACAGAGATCTACCCCGAAGCGAAGTCCTTCAGCGAAGACCTGTTGCGCGCCGACAAGGGACTCGGCTGGAACTGGCTGGACCAGTCCTACTACATCAACCAGCGCCAGGACATCAACTCCGGCAAGCTCGCCCAGCGCATCAAAGAACTCCGCGAAGCCACGGACAAAAACCTGGACTTCGTGTACGTGGACGTCTACTACGAGTTCGGCTGGCTTGCCGAGAAGCTGCAGCAGGAACTGGTCAAGAACGGCTTCCGTGTCGGCTCGGAGTGGGCCGACCATCTGTCCCGCAACAACACGTGGTCCCACTGGGCCAACGATGAGAAGTACGGTGGCTCCACCAACAAAGGCGTCAACTCCCAGATCCTGCGCTTCATCAACAACACCCAATCAGACGTGTGGAACCCGGACCCCAAGCTCGGCGTGAGCCACATCGTGGAGTTCGAAGGCTGGACCGGGCAGAACGACTTCAACGCCTTCAGTGAGAATGTCTGGACAGCCAACCTCCTGGCGAAGTTCCTGCAGCACCACCAGATCACCAAATGGACACCAGACCGGATCGACCTCGCCGATGCCGTGGCCGTCACCGGAAACACCGCGGAGGAACGCAACATCACCGTCGCCGGAACCTCCGTGCTGCAAGGCGGAAGCTACCTGCTGCCGTGGTCCTCCAAGGAAAACGGCAAGGCCGACAAGCTCTACCACTACAACCCCGCCGGTGGCGCCAGCACCTGGACGCTCACGGAGGAATTCGCCAAGTCATCATCGCTGGAAATGTTCAAACTGACCGACAACGGACGAGTGAAGGTCGCTGATGTACCGGTAGTCAACGGCCAGGTCACCGTCACCGCGGACCCGAAGCAGCCCTACGTCCTCACGACCAAGAACAACGCGCTCCCCAAGAAGGCGGACTTCGGCGAAGGCACAGCCTTCAACGATCCCGGTTTCAACGGCGCCGACCTCTCCCCCTGGAACCCCACGGGCAACGTCACCCAGGTGCGCGACGACAAGGGCCGCCGCTTCGCCGAGATGGGGGCAACGCCGTCGTCGATCAGCCAGGACGTCAAGCTGGACGCCGGAACCCAATCCGTCAGCGCCTGGGTTGAAATCCAGCCCGGCAAGGCCCGGCCCACCACCCTCTCTGTCGAGATCAACGGCAAGACCGAAAGCACCACCATCGATTCATCCAACGCAGAAAACTACGTGGCCGGCGACGAGAAGCACGGGACCTCGTTCCAGCGCGTGCGGGTACTGGTTGATGTGCCGCGGAACAACACGAAGGCCACTGTTTCCGTCAAAGCCGCCGACGGCGACGCCACAGTGCGCGTCGACGACTTCCGGGCGGTCAAGACCGCCCGGGTGGCCACCACCGGCGTGCTCAGCGAAGACTTCGAGAACGTGGACCAAGGCTGGGGACCCTTCGTGAAGGGCAACGCCGGCGGCTCAACGGACCCCCGGACTCACATCACCGAGCGCAACGAGCCCTTCACCCAGAAGGGCTGGGACACCAATGTGATCGATGAAGTCCTGGACGGCACATGGTCCCTGATCGCGCACGACGAAAACACCGCCCCTGACGGCGGACCGGGCATGGTGTACCGCACCACCGAGGCGGGCGTTCCGTTCCAGGCCGGCCGCAAGTACAAGGTGTCCTTCGACTACCAGAACTCCAAGGCCGGGCAATACGCCTGGGTTTCCGGCTACGACTCGCAGGCGGGCCCCGCAGTGACGGGCAGCCAGGCCATCGACGCGAAAACCACCACCACGCGGTTCGAGCAGATCCTCGACACCGGCTTCTGCGGTGACTACTTCGTGGGCTTGCAGCGTACGGGCAGCGCCAACGGATCGGACTTCACGCTGGACAACTTCCTGGTGGAGGACCTCGGTACCTCGGAAGCCGTTCCGGCGTGTGCGCAACTCACCGCCGGACTTCAAGGCGACGTGGTCCAGCAGGGCAAGGCACAGGACTTCGTCACCACGTTTATCTCCGACGAACCGGCGGCCATCAGCGACCTCGCCGTTGCGCTTGAGCTTCCCGAGGGATGGACCGCGACACCGTCCACGCCGGCCACGGCAGCAACCCTGCCCGCCGGTGGCACCCTCACCACCACCTGGAAGATCACGGCACCCGCGTCCGCGGACGGCGACTACCCCATCACGGCCAAGGCCGGTTACACCGCCGCAGCATCGGGCAACAACCCGGTAGGCGGCCGGACCATCGGCACCACCACCACTGTCCGGACACTGCCCAAACCGCCGCAGGCCACAGTGTTCGCCAGCGACCACCCATGGGTCAGCGCCACCAACGGCTGGGGCCCTGTTGAAAAGGACCAGTCCAACGGCGGAACCGGGGCCGGCGACGGCACCCCGCTGACGCTGAACGGCACCGTCTTCGCGAAGGGACTTGGCGCACACGCCAACGGCAACATCCGCTACTACCTTGGCGGCTACTGCACCGCCTTTACCGCAACAGTCGGCATTGATGATGCCCAGCCGACGCGGGGCAGCGTGAAGTTCTCCGTGGTGGCTGACGGGACAACCAAGGTCACAACCCCCGTCCTGGGAGCCACCAGCGCTCCCCTGCCGCTCACCGTTGATGTCACCGGCGCCCAGTACGTGGAACTCGTAGCTGACGACGCCGGCGACTCCAACGGCAACGACCACGCCGACTGGGCTGATGCCAGGTTCACGTGCTCGTCCACGTCCCAGGAACCGCCCGCACCCGTCCTGCAAGGCACCGTGTTCGCCTCCGACCTGCCCTGGATCGGCAGCATCAACGGTTGGGGTCCAGCGGAAAGGGACAGGGCCAACGGTGAGCAGAACGCCGGTGACGGACCCGCATTGCGGCTTGACGGCGTCGTCTACCCCAAGGGAATCGGCGTCCACGCCGACTCGAAGATCAGCATCGCCACCGAAGCAAAATGCACCGCCTTCACCGCCGTGGCGGGAGTGGACGACGCGAAGCTGAACAAGGGCCTGCACGGCTCGGTGGTCTTCATCGTGAAGGGCGACGGACGTGAACTGCTGCGGACTCCCGTTCTCAGCGCCGACTCTGCAGCACTTCCCCTCAACGTGGACATCACGGGAGTCCAGAACGTCGAACTGATCGCCGACAGGAACGGTGACGACGCCGGCGACGACTGGGGTGATTGGGCGGACGCGAAGTTCAGCTGCGCATAGTCCCTTCGCGCCTCAGTCTTTCCACGCACCAGTAAAGAAGGGCGGTGTTCCTACCGGAACACCGCCCTTCTTTACTGTTGTCCTGGAACGCGCACGCCCGCCCGCCACACCGAGTGCGTCAACGGAACTCCGGGACGGTACGCCAGGTGGGTCGCCGACGGTGCCTTCAGCATGTGCAGGTCAGCCCGGTGGCCGACGGCGAGCGAACCCACCGCCCGTTCGGCGTCGACGTCGTTCCCGGACTCCCGGCCCAACGCCAAGGCGCCGCCGTACGTCGCCGCGCGGACGGCCTCGTGGACGCTCAAGTGCATCTGGAGAACCGCTGTGGTGACGCAGAAAGCCATGGACGTGGTGTACGACGTTCCAGGGTTGCAGTTGGCCGCCAGCGCGATCTGCACGCCGGCGTCGATCAATTCACGCCCAGGCGCCAAAGGCTGGCGGGTGGAGAGATCGCAAGCCGGAAGGCAGGTGGCAACCGTGCCCCGTGCTCCCTGGCCTGTAGCGGCGTCCCAGCCGGTCCAGGTTTCCGCGAGGGCTGCGATGTCCTTGTCCGAAAGATAGTTCACGTGGTCCACACTCGCAGCCGCGAACTCCACGGCCAGCGCCACACCCGGCCCCTCGCCGAGCTGGTTGCCGTGGACCCGCAGGCCGAGACCTGCGTTGCGGGCCGCCGTCAGGACGCGACGGGACTGGTCTTCGGTGAAAGCGCCGCGCTCGCAGAAGACGTCTGCCCAGCGGACGTGCGGGAGGACGGCGTCGAGCATGGCACCGCAGACCAGGTCCGTGTACTCCTCAGGGTCCGAACCGGCGGGGACCAGGTGCGCGCCGAGGTACGTGACCTCGTCGACCTCGGCCGCGGCGATCCTGGCGCTGCGGGCTTCGTTGTCCACGTCCAGCCCGTAGCCCGTCTTGCTCTCCAAGTAGGTGGTCCCCTGGGAGACCGCCTCTTTGACCCGGTCCCGCACGAGGCGGCTGAGTTCATCGTCGCTGACGCTGCGCGTAGCTCCCGTGGTCACGGCGATGCCGCCCGCGCTGTAGCTCTGCCCGGCCATGCGGGCCTCGAACTCGGCGGTGCGGTCCCCCGCGAAGACAAGATGGGAATGCGAATCGACCCAGCCAGGCAGGACGGCGCGGCCTTCGGCGTCGACTTTTTCATCGGCGGCCGGAGCGTCCTGGCGGGACCCGATCCAGGAAATCCGTTCGCCTTCAAAGACGATGGCCGCATCCGTGAGGACCCGGTGCTCCAGGTCCTGGGTCATCAGCTCGCCGATGTTGGTAATGAGTGTGCTGGCTGGTGTGGTTCCGCTCATATGCCTATTGTTCAGCGCCGGATGGACCAACGGGTGGCCGCGAGTTGCTCCGCTGTCCGGGATTCCGGACTCTCCGCCTCGACGGTGCCAAGGATGAGGGCCGCAGCCAGTTCAGCGATGGCAGAGGACGTCTGGAAACCGTAGCCGCCCTGTCCGGCGAGCCAGAAGAAGCCGGGTGCTTCGGCGTCGAATCCCACCGCCGGGATGCCGTCGGCGGCCTCGGTCCGCAGGCCGGTCCAAGCGCGGTCCACGGACTGGATGCCCAACGTTGTCACGCTGTTGAGCCTGGTGATGAGGCTTTCAACGTCCCCGGGCTGTGGTTTCGCGTCTTCCGGACCGCTGGGAACGTGCTCTGACGGCGAGATCAGCACTTGCTTGCCTTCAGGCCGGAAGTAGAAGGAATCATCCGCTGCGCACACCATAGGCGTTTCCGGCGTCAGCGGATTCCGGACGTTCACGATTGCGGCGGTCCGCCGGAACGGCTGAAGCCCCAGCTTCTCCACGCCGCTGATGACTGCCAGCTCATCTGCCCAGGCACCGGCCGCATTCACCACGACGCCGGACTGGAACCCTTCGGTGCCGGCGCCCACCTGCCAGCCACTCCCCAAGCGCTGGGCCGAATGGACCTTGGCACCGGTGATGATGTCCACGCCTGCGGCCTCTGCGGTGCGCCGGTGTTCGTCGAGCAGCAGTGGAGCATTACATCCGAACGAGCCGTTGTCGAGTCCTGCGGCAGTGAAGGAATCCGGGGCGAGGACAGGGCACAGGTCCATTGCCTCAGCGTGGGTGATACGGTGCATGTTGCCACTGGCCTCGGCACTCACCGTCTCCTCATCCCCCACCAGCATGAAGCCTCGCGGAGTGAGGATCGGCTCCGTTGCCCGGGCGTCGCGGGCGGCCATCAATTCCAAGGTCCGGAGAGTCAGCTCCTGCACCACCGGCGGCCCGTAGCTGGGGATCAGTTGACGGGCCGAGCGTGAAGAAGTGTGGAAGGCCAGCGATTGCTCCGCTTCCACCAGAGCTACTGTGCATTTGCCCGCCAATGCCGCCGCCAAGGACAGCCCGGCGATACCGCCACCAACGATTACCACGTCATAATTCGAAGCCATGGATCCATCCTGTCAGAAGCCCGCCGAACCGCCACCGATCCTCGCTCACATCCCACGGGCTTCCCGGGATCGCTCGCTCACTTTCTTGGGAAAAGCGATGGAGGGACGCCTGGAAACCCGAGGGATGTGAGCAAGCGACGCGGGCAAGCACGCGGGACGTGAGGAAGGGTTTGGAGGGGTGACCGCGGCGCGACTGTTGACGACGACCCGAACGCACGCACCGCCGTCGACGTCGCCTGTCCGGGCAGCACCAACTACCAACGCTTACTCACGAAACAGGCCGTTAAACCCCAACGCTCACTCACATAACAGCCCCTTAAAACCCAACGCTTACTCACTTGTTAGAAGGAAGTGAGCGAGCGTCGCGGGCAAGCACGCGGGACGTGAGGACGCGTCGGAACCAAGCACGCGGGACGTGAGGAAGCGACGGCAGGAAACCCGAGGGATGTGAGGAAGCGTTTGGAGGGCTGACCGCGGCGCGACTGTTGACGACGACCCGAACGCACGCACCGCCGTCGACGTCGCCTGTCCGGGCAGCACCAACTACCAACGCTCACTCACGAAACAGGCCTTTTAAATCCCAACGCTCACTCACATAACAGCCCCTTAAACCCCAACGCTTACTCACTTGTTAGAAGGAAGTGAGCGAGCGTCGGGATCAAGCACGCGGGACGTGAGTGAGCGTCGGAACCAAGCACGCGGGACGTGAGTGAGCGTCGGGATCAAGCACGCGGGATGTGAGCGAGCGTCGGAATCAAGCACGCGGGACGTGAAGAAGCGACGGGAGCAAGCACGCGGGACGTGAGCGAGCGTCGCGGGCAAGCACGCGGAATGTGAGCGAGCGCTGTTAGGCGACGGCGGCGCGGCTCTTGACGAACGCTTGGACGCACGCTTCGACGTCGTCAGCACTGTGCGCGGCCGAAAGCTGCACCCGGATCCGTGCCACGCCCTTCGGCACTACGGGGAAGCTGAAGGCGGTGACGAAGACACCATTGTTGAGCATCTCGTCAGCGATCTTGGCGGCCACCACGGCATCGCCGAACATGACGGGGATGATGGCGTGTTCGCCGTCGAGGAGTTCGAAACCTTCCTCGCTCATGCGGCGGCGGAACAGCGCGGCGTTCTCGAAGAGGCGGGTGCGCAATTCTCCGGATTCCTGGACGAGCTCGATCGCCTTGATAGTGGCCGCAACAATAGCCGGGGCGAGGGAGTTGGAGAACAGGTAAGGGCGGGCTTTCTGGCGCAGCATGGCGACAATTTCGCCGCGGCCGGAAACGTATCCGCCCGAAGCCCCGCCGAGGGCCTTGCCGAAGGTTCCCGTGTAGATGTCGACGCGCTCGGAGACTCCGGCGTGCTCCGGCGTGCCGGCGCCGGTGGGGCCCATGAAACCGACGGCGTGGGAGTCGTCAACCATGACCAGGGCGTCGTGCTTCTCGGCGAGATCGCAGATGGCTTCCAGCGGAGCGAGGTACCCGTCCATGGAAAACACGCCATCGGTGACGATGATCTTGCGGCGTGAGCCCTCAGCTTCGACCAGCTTGGCTTCAAGGTCCGCCATGTCCTGGTTGGCGTAGCGGAACCGCTTGGCCTTGCTCAGGCGGATGCCGTCGATGATGGACGCATGGTTCAGCGAGTCCGAGATGATGGCGTCCTCGGGGCCGAACAGGGACTCGAAGACACCGCCGTTCGCGTCGAAGCAGCTGGAGAACAGGATGGTGTCCTCCGTGCCGAGGAACTTCGAGACGCGGGCTTCGAGCTCCAGGTGGAGGTCCTGCGTGCCGCAGATGAAGCGCACGGAGGCCATGCCGAAGCCGCGCTCGTCCATGGCGGACTTGGCGGCGGCGATGATGTCCAGGTGGTCGGCCAGGCCAAGGTAGTTGTTGGCGCAGAAGTTCAGGACCTTGTTGGCCGGCTGGCCGAGCTGTCCTGCGGCGATGTGGCTTGCCTGCGGGGAATCGATGTGGCGTTCGGTCTTGAAGAGGCCGGCGGTGCGGATCTCGTCGAGTTCGCCCTGCAGTTGGTCTTTGATGGCTGAGTACATGGGTGCTCCTAAGTCTTTGGCGGTCCGGGTGGCGGTTCGGTCCGGGTGACAGTTCGGTCCGGTTTACAGTTCGGTCCAGTTACAGTTCGGTCCAGTCGAGGACCACTTTGCCGCCGGTGCCGTTGCGGGCGATTTCGAAGCCCTTTTCCCAGTCGGCTGCGGACAGCTTGTCGGTGACGACGGCGGAGATGCTGCGGTGCAGCACGGGGTTGGACGAGAGCATGGCGCTCATGGCGTACCAGGTCTCGAACATCTCGCGACCGTAAATACCCTTGAGCGTCAGCATGTGGGTGACAACCTTGCCCCAGTCGATGTCGATGGACTGGCTGGGAAGGCCGAGCATGGCGATGCGTCCGCCGTGGTTCATGTTGTCGATCATCTCAGGCAGTGCCGTGGGGTGTCCCGACATTTCAAGACCGATATCAAAGCCTTCGCGCATGCCCAGTTCCTGCTGTGCCTCGCGGACGCGCATCTTGGAAACGTCGACGGCGAGGTCCACGCCCATCTGCCGCGCGAGTTCCAGGCGCGGTGCGGAGACGTCGGTGATGGCGATCTTGCGTGCACCGGCGTGCCGGGCCACAGCGATGGCCATCAGCCCGATCGGGCCGGCGCCGGTGATGAGCACGTCCTCGCCGACCAGCGGGAAGCTCAAAGCGGTGTGGACGGCATTGCCGAAGGGGTCGAAAATGGCGCCGAGCTCAGGGGTGACGGATTCGTCATGGTGGACCCAGACGTTCGTCTCCGGGATCACGACGTATTCGGCGAACGCGCCATCGCGCTGCACGCCCACGGAGACCGTGTGGATGCACATCTGGCGGCGTCCGGCGCGGCAGTTGCGGCAGATTCCGCATACTACGTGCCCTTCGCCGGAGACGCGGTCGCCGACCTTGACGTCGCGGACGTCCTCGCCGACTTCAACCACTTCACCGTAAAACTCGTGGCCTGCGATCAAGGGGGTTTCGATGATGCTCTGCGCCCAGGCGTCCCAGCTCTGGATGTGGAGGTCCGTGCCGCAGATTCCGGTGGTCATCACGCGGATCTTGACGTCGCCTGCGCCCGCTTCAGGTTCCGGACGGTCGACGAGTTCGAAACCGGCGTGGGGTCCGGATTTGTAGAGAGCCTTCATGGGATTCCTCACTGCTGGGGCTGCTTCACTGCTGCTGAGTCCATTGAAGCCCCGGCAACGATTTAGCACAACTAGATTCTTCTCAATCAACGATTTAGGATTTGCTAATGGAAATTCATCAGCTGCAGATGCTCCGCGAGCTCGGCGACCTGGGCAGCGTCAAGGCGGTAGCAGAGACACTCATGGTCACTCCTTCGGCTGTGTCGCAACAGCTCGCCCTGCTCCAAAGGTCCGTGGACGTGCCGTTGACACGGAAGGAGGGCCGCGCCCTGGTCCTGACCGACGCGGGCCGCGTGCTGGCCGAGGCGGGTGCCGCCGTCGTAAATGCCATGGCAGACGCGCGGGCAGCGATCGGCGCGTATCACGATGCTCCCGACGCGCCGGTCAGCGTGAGCGCCTTCCACAGCGCAGGGCAGGCGCTGTTCGCGCCGCTGGCAGCGCTGTTGGCGTCCGACGGCGGGAACTCGCCTCGCCTGCGCCTCGCCGACGAGGACGTGGCGCAGGAGGATTTCCCGGGGTTGGCAGCACGGTACGACCTGGTTTTGGCGCATCGCATGGACAACAGCCCGCAATGGCCGGAGGACAAAGTCGCGGTGATCCCACTGGCCGACGAGCCGCTGGACATCGCGCTTCCGGCGGATCACCCACTCGCATCCCGCCGCGAACTGGAGCCTTCCGACGTCGTGGATGAACCCTGGGTGACCAGCCGCGACGGTTACTCCCCCGCAGACGTGCTCGCCGCCGTCGTTGCCGTGAGCGGGAGGCCTGCGGAGGTCCTGCACCGCATCAACGACTACTCAACCGTGGCCGCGCTCGTCTCGGCCGGCGGCGCGATCGGGCTGCTCCCGCGCTTCACGGCCCGGCGTGTCCTGGACGCCGGCGTAGTGCTGCGCCCGTTGTCCGGCGTGAACTCGGTGCGCAAAATCGACATCCTGGCCCGTCCGGAGACGCTTAAACGGAAATCGGTCATGACGGTTTGCGAGTCACTTCAAACCGTCATGACCGGGCTTTCCGAACCGCGCTGACTCAGTCGCGGACCAAAGCGGGCTGGCCGGCGTCGAAGTAGGCCACCAGCTCGGCCGGGAGTTCCGGGACCTCTCGCGCTGAGCCGTCGCCCCGCAGCGATTCTGCCGCGAGGATGCCGGCAACCACCGCCTGCCGTGCAGCAATGGGGCTGGTTTGCGTCTGCCCGCCCTCCGACGCGAAGCGGAGGAACTCCTCGATCAGGCGCGGGTCGGCGCCGCCGTGGCCGCCCTCGCCGTCCTGGATGGTGATGACCTCATCCGGTGCCGCATATCCCGACGTCCGGGAAGTCCACACATTGATGGTTTCTCCCGGTCCATCGCCCAGGTTCTCGATCCGGCCCTTGGTTCCGATGATCGTGTAGTTGCGCCAGTAATCCGGGGTGAAGTGGCACTGCTGGTAGGAGGCCAGCACACCGTTGTCCAGAACCATGTTCATCATGGAAATGTCCTCGACGTCGATCACTTCCGCCAGATCCTTCTGCTCCGTCGGCGGCCAGTTGTCCAGGGAGAACCAGTCCCCCATGCGTTTGCCGGTGTTGTCGGCACGGTTGGCGACATCACCATAGACAGCCAGATCTCCGACGGCGGCAACCCGCTTGGTGTAGCCACCGGCGAGCAAGTGGATGACGTCGATGTCGTGGGCGCCCTTTTGAAGCAGGAGGGAGGTGACGTTGGCGCGCTGGGCGTGCCAGTCCTTGAAGTAGTAGTCCCCGCCGTGGCCGACGAAGTGGCGGCACCAGACCGCTTTGACGTCCCCGATCCTGCCTTCCTCAATGAGTTGGCGCATCTGTACTACCACCGGCATGTGGCGCATGTTGTGGCCGACGTACAGGCGTGTGCCGGTTTCGAAAGCCGTGCTGAGGATCAGGTCCGCGGCCTCAACCGTGATGTCGAGGGGCTTTTCGCAGAAGGTGGGGATGCCCGCCTTGAGCGTCCGGACCGCGACGGCGGCGTGCTGGCTATCGGGGGTCAGGACCAGTACGGCGTCCAGGTCGCTGGCCAGCAGTTCATCGAGGTCGGCAGTGATGCGGGCTGTGGGAATGCGCTGGGCAGCATCGGCCCTGCCGCGTTCACTGAGGTCGCAGATGATGGTGACCTCGGAGCCGTTGCCGGGTTTGTGGGCGTGCTTCCACAACCCCGAACGCAGGCCGAATCCTACGATTCCGACCTTCAAATCCTTATCCATGGTGTACATTTTCCTTCTGCTGTTTCTTAGTAAAGTCTGGTGGCGGCGCTGCGGTGGGGCGCCGATTCGCGCACGAACAGATGCCAGGGGAAGTCGAGGACGGCGGGCTCGTCGTGTTCGCCGTGGCTGGCAGCACGCTTCAAGAGCCGCCGGGCGAGCTTGTCGAAGAAGTCCACGGGACCAACGGTGCTGAGCGAGGGCGACATCCGCTCACCCTCCACTGTGTTGCCGACACCGATGATGTCCACATCCACGCCGACCCCGAGCCCCAGGCGCTGTGCTGCATTGATGGCACTGACCGCCGCGTAGTCCGTGGTGGCGTAGATGGCGGTGGGACGGTCCGGCAGGCTGAGGAGCCGGGTGGCAGCGGCATAGGCACTGGCTGTGGTCCCATCGAAGAGCCCCACATAGTCCCGCCGCTCCGGGATGCCGGCCGAGGCCAAGGCTTCCGAGTAGGCCCGGTACCGCGATCCGCCGGAGGTGCCCGCCGCCGTTGCCGGAGTCAGGCAAGCGATCTGCCGGTGGCCGTGGAGCAGGTGCTCCACGGCCATCCGGCAGCCGGGGCCGGCAATGGAACGGATGACATCGAAGCCGTCCGCTTCCAGGACCTCGTCGAAAACCACCAGGGTGGTCCCGCGTTCCGCGAGTTTGCGCAGGTCATCGCGCTGGTTCTCGCGGACAGCATCGACGAACACCGCGTCTGCATTGTGCGTGCCGAGTACTTTGACCCAGTCAGCATCGCCGAGGATCATCGGCGTGATTCCCAGCGGGACCGCGGCCTTCTGCACGGCTTCGATGACGGACAACGACCAAGGATCGGAGAGCATGGTCAGCGACAGGATCACGGTGTTCGTGCGGCCCGTCCGGATGGCCCGGGCCGCCTGGTTGGGGCGGTAGCCGAGCCGCTCGGCAGCAGCCTTGACCTTTTCCGCCGTCGGATCCGAAACGCCTGGTCCGCCGTCACCGCGCCGCCCTGACAACACATAGGACACCGTGGCGGTGGAGACGCCGGCCAGTTCGGCCACCATTCGAATGGTGGGCCTTACTCCGGTGCTGCTCGCTTTTGCCATGGTTCCCCCTGATTGTTCGCTGATCTCTGGTCACGCCATTCTGTGTCGAGGCTAGCTCCTGAAGCGGCCTAGCTTCGGAAGACTGGCGCGTTGGGGTCCAACGCGGCCTGGTACTCATCGCGCATCTTGTCCCCGCCTTCGCTCTTCCAGCGCTTGACCGCGTCCTTGAGCTCGTCGATCTTCGCCCGGCCTGTGATGATGTCCACCACTTTGTCGCGCAGCTGCTTGGTGATCTTGGCACCCACCTTGGCGTTGGTGTCCGAGTAGGAACCGTTGGTGGGGTTGCGCCAGGCGAACTCGAGGAGTTTCTCCTCCTGCTGGCTGACGTAGCGGGTGTCGTCGTCGAATCCGGGGTTGAAGATGACGTTTTCCGGGCTGGACATGATGTTCAACGCCGACACCAGGCCGGGTGCGTTGGTGGTCCCTGTTTCCGTGCGGACCGGGTTGCCGGCGGCATCGATGGTGTAGTCCTGGCCGAGCTCGCCGAAGTTCTTCTGCATGTACTCGACGGTGCCGAAGGGTGCCGACAGGTAGTTGATGAGTGCCAGCAGTTCGCGGATCCTGCCTTCGTCGGCCTTCTTGAACGGGGTGAATCCAACCGTGCCGTAGCCCATGTCATAGACAGGCTTGACCTTGCCGTCGGCGCTGAAGGGGATCAGGATGTCGAACTGTACGTCCTTGTTCAGCGCACGGTAGCTGCGGATGTCGTGTGGACCCACGACGACCTGCGCCGCCACGCTGCCGTTGGCCACACGGGAACGGATGTCAGTGGCCTTGGAGTCCGGGTAGAAGACACCTGCTGCGAACATTTTGGCGGTGAACTCGACACCGGCCAGGTATTCGTCGGTCTCGTACAGGTGCGTCAGGGTGCGGTCCTTGTTGACCGCCCAGCTGTTCGGGGCGCCGAACCACTCAGTCACCATGTGCAGGGCGTTGATGTAGGCCGGTTCCAGGGCGTATTGCTGGTCCCCCGGACGCGTCAATTCCTTGGCTTTGTCCAGGAATTCATCGGCATTGGCCGCTTCAAAGCCGCCCACTTTCGACCAGACATCGTGATTGCCTACGTATACCTGTCCGAACGGGGTGCTCGGGATGGGCGCTCCCCAGATCTTGCCGTTCACGACGGCGGTCTTCCAGGAATCGGGCTTCAGCGCGGCCAGGTTGGGGTACTCAAGGACGGCGTCGCCTGAAAGGTACGGCGTCAGGTCCTGGAACTTGGCTTCAAGCATGGGACCGACGTTGGGAATGCCCTGGTTCGGCGGAACCCACATCATGTCCGGGAGGTCGTTGCTGGCCAGGACGGTAGCGAACTTCGCAGGGTAGCCGTCTCCGATGTCTTCGGCGATCTGCAGTTCCAGGTCGCCGCCGAGCTTGGTGTTGAGCCGCTGCCAGAAAGGATTGTCCTTCAGGCCGGGGCTCATGGTGTCGAAGGTTTCAGTCAAGCCGGTGACCTTGCCCTTGAGCGGCGGCGTCTTCACGGACTGCACGGCTGTGGGCAGCTTGAAGTAACCGGACTGCAGGCCCTTGGCGTTGCCGGCGATGTCCGGGGTGACGCCGGTGAATTCCTTGTAGGTGGGCAACTTGACCGAAGCGGAGGCAGCGGCGCCTCCGTTGCCGCCGGCTCCGCCGCCACCGCAGGCGGACAATCCTGCTGCGGTCACGGCCAGGCCCGCTAGGCCAAGGAAACCGCGGCGGCTGAATCCAGCCTGTGAGGAAGTGCTCGTCATGGCATAACCCTTTCTGGTTATTTGCTTCATGGTGTGGGTTTCAGTTCTGTTCGGGCTCCGCGGGTGCGGGTTAGCCCTTGACGGCGCCGGTGATGACGCCCTTGGCAAAGTGCTTTTGGAGGAACGGGTAGACCATCAGGATGGGAACCAGGGCTACGACCACCACTGCCATTTGGATGGACTGCGGCGGAGGGGTTGTGGTGATGCCGAGCTGGTCGGCCGCCCCGCTGCCCTGGACCACGAAGTTGCGGAGCAACAGCTGGATTGGCCATTTGCTGTGGTCGTTGATGTAGAGGAGGGCGTTGAAGAATGAGTTCCAGAAGCCCACCGCGTAAAAGAGGCCGACGACGGCGATCACGGCTTTGGAGAGCGGCATCACGATGCGCCACAGGATTTGCCAGTCGTTGGCGCCGTCGATCCTGGCACTTTCGATCAGTTCGCCCGGAATGTTCATGAAGAACGAGCGCATCACCACAAAGTTGAAGGCTCCAAAGATGCCTGGAAGGATCAGCGACCACAGGGAGTCCAGCAGGCCGAGTTGACGGATCATCAGGAACGACGGGATCAGTCCCGGTGCGAAGAGCAGCGTGAAGAGCACTGCCAGGATGACGGGCCTGCCGAAGAGGACCGAACGGCTGGTGGCATAGGCCATGGTGATGGTCACGAACAGCGCCAGAATGGTGCCGACCGCGGTGATCAGCACGCTCACCCCGAGGGATTGCAGGACCATGGGGCCCTTGAAGATGGTGGCGTAGGCCTCCAGCGTGGGGCGTTCAGGCCACAAGACGAAGCCTCCTGCCTTGACCAACTGCTCCGTATCGGCCAGGGACGTTGAGACCACCAGCAGGATGGGAGTGAGGATGGACAAGCTGAACACGACCAGGACCACTGCCTTGACCGTTTGGTACAGCGCAGATGGCTTTTCTTTCCACACCGGGCGCTTGGGGTTGTACGTCAGTTCCCGGGGTTTCTTGCTAAACAATGGTGTTGCCATGAAATTCTCCTTGTGCGGCAGCCCCGCGGGCTGGCATGACTTTCAGCGCGCTTGTTTTGCGAAGATTCCGTCTTCGCCAAAGCGGTGGGCAAGTTTGTTGGCTCCGTAGATCAGCAGGGCACTGACGACGCCCTTGGCCAAGCCGGCAGCAGCACCCGAGCTCCACCCGCCACCCACTACGCCGGTGTAGTAGGTGAAGGTGTCCAGGACCTCGGCCGCGCCGGCTCCGACGGCGTCCCGTTGCAGGATGAACTGCTCGAATCCGACCGAGAGGATGTCGCCGATGCGCAGGATGAGGAGCAGCACGATCACGGGGCGCAGGCCGGGGAGGGTAATGTGCCACATCCTCCGCCACCTGCCGGCACCGTCGGCGGCGGCGGCTTCATACAGCGAGGCATCGATGCTGGCCAGGGCTGCGAGGAAGATGATCATTGCCCAGCCGGCGTCCTTCCAGATCATCTGGACCACGACCATCACGGGGAAGGTCTCCGGGTTGGTCATGAAGGGAATGGGCTCCATGCCCCAGTCGCGGAGCAGGTTGTTGACGAAGCCGGCCCCGCCCAGCATCTGCTGGAAGAACGCGATAACCAGTACCCAGGACAGGAAGTGCGGGAGGTACGCGATGCTTTGGAAAACCTTCCGGACCCGCGTGCTGACGAGCGAATCCACAATCAGGGCCAGTACCAGCGGCACCGGGAAGAGGAAGACCAACTGCCAGGCCGCCAAGTACAGGGTGTTCCAGAAGGCGTGGATGAAGTCGGGGTTGCCGAACAGGTCCACGAAGTTCTGCCAGCCCACCCAGAGGCTGTCCCCGATGCCGAGGTATGGCTGGTAGTCCTGGAAGGCGATGACGTTGCCAAGGATGGGGATGTAGAAGAAGAGCAGAAGGAAGAGCACTCCCGGGACCATCATGAGCAGCATCTGCTTGTCACGCCTCAGCCGGGACCGGAAGCTCTGCTGCGGGACCTTGTTCCTTTTCCGCTTCTTCGCACCGGCTCCGGCGGTCTTTTCACCTGCCCGGGCGGGGACTCGGCGAGCTTCGGGCAATGCCGGAGCCTGTTTCGTCGTCGAGTTCATGCTGTCTCCTCAAGTGTTGAGCGAAAGCCATCAATGTGATTCAAGCCACGCTCGTTAACCGTTTAACAAACCATAAGTGACGCTGGTCTCTTTTTGCAAGATCATGATCGAAACTGCTCGCAGAAATCAGCTTTCATCATTTTCGACGGCGGGCAGGTGCCAGTAGGATGTGTTGAACGGGGCGCCCGGCGGGAAGCCCGCGCCGCGTGGAACAAAGCCGCGTGGAACAAAGGAGATCGGTGTGGCAGATTGTTGTGCCCCGGGCCCGGGTGCCAGGGATCATTCGACGCCCAAGCCGTCTTTGCCCCTGTCCCAGGCGAGTGGCGGCACCGGCGCGGACACCGGCGTCGGGATATCCGGGCATGGGAAGCCTTCCACCCCCGCGGCCACGGACGGCGACGTCCGGGTTCCGGAGGGGACTTTCGCCATGGGCGACCCGTTCGGAGAAGGCTATGCGGCCGACGGCGAGTCCCCGGTGCACCAGGTTCGGATGCCGGCTTTCAGGATCAGCGCCACAACCGTCACCAACCAGGAATTCGCGGCATTCATCGATGCCACCGGATACCGCACCGAGTCGGAGATCTTCGGGACATCGGCCGTGTTCCACTTGGCTGTCAAAGCGGACAGGAAGGACATACTCAACAGGGTCGGAAACGTCCCGTGGTGGCTGAATGTCCGCGGAGCCGACTGGGCCCACCCTGCCGGTCCGCTTTCCCACTGGAGCGAAGCCGCGGACCATCCGGTGACCCATGTGTCACACAACGATGCCCTTGCCTACTGCGGATGGGCCGGCCGCCGGTTGCCCACCGAAGCCGAATGGGAGTACGCGGCCCGCGGAGGACTGTCCGGGCAGCGCTACCCCTGGGGCAACGAACTGCACAGTGACGCGCCGGGACAGGCGGCCCACCATTGCAACATCTGGCAAGGCGACTTCCCGGCCCGCAACGACCTCGACGACGGCTATCTCACCACAGCCCCCGCGCGGTCCTTTGCCCCCAACGGCTACGGTCTCTACCAAACCAGCGGGAACGTGTGGGAGTGGTGCAGCGACTGGTTCTTGCCCAAGTACTACAAAACGTGCTTGGCACAAGGAACGGTGGAGAACCCGCAAGGGCCTACCATCGGCCGGGGCAAGGTGATGCGGGGCGGCTCGTACCTCTGCCACGACTCCTATTGCAACCGCTACCGCCTGGCCGCGCGAAGCTCAAACACACCGGAGTCGGCCAGCGCGAACCTCGGCTTCAGGACCGTAGCTCTGTAGCCTGCCTGGGTCCGTGCCCGCGGTGCCCGCCCATGAGGCCGTGCCCACCCATGAGGCCGTGCCCACCCTTGATGCCGGCCGGCAGCTCACCGGCGACGATCTTTGTTGCGGTCACGGTGCCGCCGTCCTTGATGCCGCTGATGTGGACCTTGTCACCGGCTTTCAGCTCGGCAGCCGTCACCGACGGCAATGCAGGCTTGCTCTTGCCGTTGCCATTGCCGTTGCGGAGTTGCGACACGTCGGCGGGAAGCCTGGCGATCCTTGTGTCGGTGGTGATCGCGTACCCCTGGGTGAAGCCGTCTTCGCTCTTCACCGTGATGTCGGAGCCACTCACCGAATCTATGGTTCCGGCCTGGGTGAGGACGGTCCGGTAGCTCCCGTCCGGCTGCTTGACGACGTGTTCGCCATGAATGGCCTGGCCCCGGGCCGCCTGGGATGGGGCCGCCTGGGATGGCTCGGCGGAAGCAGAGGAACTTGGCGTGGCTGAAGGTCCCTGCGTTCCTGAAGGGCCCTGAGTGCCGGCCCACACGGCAGCGCCTCCGGCGCAGGTCAAGGTGACAGCGATTCCGCCGGCAAGAAGGGCCTTCCGAAGGCCCGGTTTGAGAGTGGCCATGCATCCATTGTGCGCCCAAAACAAAGCAGGCCGCAGCATCAACTGCGGCCTGCTTTGTAGGGAAATACAGGCGTCTAGCCCTCGACGCCGAGCTTCTCCAGGATGAGCTCGCGGACACGGCCTGCGTCTGCCTGGCCACGGGTGGCCTTCATGACGCCGCCAACAATCGCGCCGATGGCCTGGATCTTGCCACCACGGATCTTCTCCGCGACGTCAGGCTGTGCCGCCAGGGCGGCGTCGATGGCTTCCAGGAGGGGACCGTCGTCGGACACGACCGCCAGGCCGCGCTTTTCAACGATCTCCGCCGGAGTTCCTTCGCCGGCGAGGACGCCGTCCAGGACCTGCGTGGCCATCTTGTTGTTGATCTTGCCGCCCTCGACGAGCTTGTTCAGCTCGACGATGACCTGCGGCGTGACGCCGAGCTCGGAAGGATCGACGTCGGCCACCTTGGCGCGGCCGACGATCTCACCCATCCACCACTTGCGGGCAACATCGGCAGATGCGCCGGCGGCAATGGTTTCCTCGATCGAGTCCATGACCCCGGCGTTCACGACATCGCGGAACTCCAGATCCGAGTAGCCCCAGGCTTCCTTGAGGCGCTTGCGACGCTCAGCAGGCGGCTCGGGAAGGGTTGCGCGCAATTCCTCCACCCACTCGCGGGAAGCGACAACGGGAACCAGGTCCGGCTCCGGGAAGTAGCGGTAATCGTCAGCGTCGGACTTGGGCCGGCCCGACGTCGTCGAACGCGTGTCCTCGTGCCAGTGGCGCGTCTCCTGGATGACCGGTTCACCGGACTCAAGGACCGCGGCGTGGCGTTGGATTTCATAACGTACGGCGTGCTCGACGGCGCGCAGGGAGTTGACGTTCTTGGTTTCCGAACGGATGCCAAAGCGTTCACGGCCATGCGGCCGCAGCGAGACGTTGGCATCGCAACGGACGTTGCCGCGCTCCATCTTGGCATCGGAGACGCCGAGGTTCTTCACGATCTCGCGGACGGCCGCGACGTAGGCCTTGGCCAGTTCAGGGGCGCGGCTGCCGGCACCCTCGATCGGCTTGGTGACGATTTCCACCAGCGGCACACCGGAGCGGTTGTAGTCCACCAGGGAGTAATCGGCGCCCTGGATACGGCCCGCAGCGCCACCCATGTGGGTCAGCTTGCCGGCGTCCTCTTCCATGTGGGCGCGTTCGATCTCCACGCGGAAGACCGTGCCGTCCTCCAGCTCGATGTCGAGGTAACCGTCGTAGGCGATCGGCTCATCGTACTGCGAGGTCTGGAAGTTCTTGGGGGTGTCCGGGTAGAAGTAGTTCTTCCGGGCGAAGCGGCAGGACTCGGCGATTTTGCAGTTCAGGGCAAGGCCGATTTTGATGGAGGACTCCACGGCGGCTTTGTTGACCACCGGAAGAACGCCGGGCATGCCGAGGTCAACTTCGTTGACGTTGGTGTTCGGCTCGTCGCCGAAGACGTTGGGTGCCGAGGAGAACATCTTGGTCTTGGTGTTGAGTTCCACGTGGACTTCGAACCCCAGGACGGGATCGTACTCCTCCATGGCTTCTTCGAAGCTCAGGGTTGCGTCGACGGACATTAGTTGGAACCTCCGGCGGTGTTGGACGTTGCGCCAAGGGCAGCACTTTTCAGTTCCGGCGCCTGCGCCAGAATCGGGCCGCCCCACTTCTCTTCAAGGATGGACTCGAGGACCGCACCCACGCGGTACAGACGGGCATCTTCGCGGGCCGGAGCCAGCAGCTGGATGCCGACGGGCAGGCCGTCCTCATCAGCCAGGCCACCCGGCAGGGACAGGCCGGGGATACCGGCGAGGTTCGCGGGAATCGTGGCGACGTCGTTCAGGTACATGGCCAAGGGATCATCAAGCTTCTCCCCCAGCTTGAACGCCGTGGTGGGCGCCGTCGGGGAGATCAGGACATCGGCCTGGGCAAAAGCGGCGTCGAAGTCACGCTGGATCAGGGTGCGGACCTTCTGCGCGGAACCGTAGTAGGCGTCGTAGTAACCGGCGCTCAGCGCATAGGTTCCCAGGATGATGCGGCGCTTGACCTCATCGCCGAAGCCGGCAGCCCTGGTGGCACCCATCACGCGTTCGATGGTCATCGGACCGTCCTTGGGCAGGACTCGCAAGCCGAAGCGGACGCCGTCGAACTTGGCCAGGTTGCTGGAGACCTCGGACGGCATGATCAGGTAGTAGGCACCCAGGGCGTACTTCAGGTTGGGGCAGGAAACCTCGACGATTTCCGCACCGGCGTCCTTGAGGATCTGGAGCGACTCGTTGAAACGGTTCTCGACGCCGGCCTGGTAGCCCTCGCCGTGCAGCTCTTTGACGATGCCGATCCTCATCCCGGCGACGTTGCCCACGCGGGCGGCGGCAACCAGGTTGTTGAACGGATCGGTCAGGGACGTGGAGTCGAAGGGGTCGTGACCGCCAATGACTTCCTGGAGCAGGGCCGAGTCAAGCACGGTACGGGACACCGGACCGATCTGGTCCAGCGAGGACGCCATGGCGATGGCACCGTAGCGGGAAACAGCGCCGTAGGTGGGCTTGACGCCGACGGTTCCAGTGACGGCACCGGGCTGGCGGATGGAACCTCCGGTGTCCGTGCCGAGCGCCAGGGGCGCTTCGAAAGCGGCGACGGCGGCCGCGGAGCCACCGCCCGAACCGCCGGGGATGCGGTCCAGGTCCCACGGGTTGCGGGTGGGTCCGAACGCAGAGTGCTCCGTGGAGGAACCCATGGCGAACTCATCCAGGTTGGTCTTGCCCAGGATGGGCATCCTGGCCGCGCGAAGCTTCTTCACCACAGTGGCGTCATACGGGCTGTGCCAGCCCTCAAGGATCTTCGAACCAGCGGTGGTCGGCTGGCCAATGGTGACAATGAGGTCCTTAACCGCGATCGGCACGCCGGCAAGGGCGTGCAGTTCCTCGGCAGCGGCACCCCCGGCAGCGCGGGCAGCGTCGACGTCGGCGGCAACGGCCAAAGCCTCTTCGCTGTTAACGTGCAGGAACGCATTAACCTGACCATCGACGTCGGCAATGCGGTCGAGGTGCGCCTGCGTCACCTCGACGGCGGAAACTTCGCGGGCGGCCAGCTTGGCTGCGAGGTCGGCAGCGGAGTGGCGGATGAGTTCGTTCTTCAGCTCAGTCATAGTGATTAGTCCTCATCCAGGATTGCCGGGACCTTGAAACGGTTCTCGAAAGCATCCGGAGCGCCGGACAGCGCCTGTTCGGCCGTGAATGTGTGACCCACGACGTCCTCACGGAACACGTTGGTCAACGGAATCGGGTGCGATGTCGCCGGAACATCGTCCCCGGCAGCCTCGCTCACGCTCTTTACCGAATCCACGATGACAGCAAGCTCAACAGCCATCCTGTCCAGTTCTTCGGCACTCATTTCAATGTGAGCCAGACGCGCAAGATGCGCGACGTCGTCACGGTTGATCGCAGCCATGGATCTCCCCTGCAAAGTTCAAATGGTTTTCCGAACCAGTCTACTTGGCTGTGCACCGGCTTCAGCGCCGGTTCAGGTGCTGCGCGTTCAGCTCCTCCAGTTGCGCGTCCGTCAGTTCATCGAAACCGCGCGCCTCACGTTTGTCACTCCTGGAGAAACGGATGAACATGAGGATGATAAGTGGCAGATCGACGATTTCGCAGATGAACCAGAGGACATCCCCCGCCAGTTGCTGGTCGCGTAGCGGGTCCGGGAACCACCCCGCCATGGCCTGGGTTGTCATGACGTGGTCCAGGACCTGGCCGTTGAGACGCAGCAGGATACCCGGCACGGCATCTGCCAGAAGCTCAATGAAAACGAACACGAACTCCAGGGTGATGTATGCGCTGGAGCGCTGGAAATCCGCTTCTTCGATGATGGGCAGGGCCATCAGGAGGCCCAGCAAGGGAATGCAGACGGTCAGCAGGGTTTCGGCCAACGGATCGGCACGCAGCGCATGGAAGGCCGGTGTCAGGAAGGTGGAGAAAAGCGCCAATCCGATCAGCGGGGCGGCCAGCGAGTTGCTGAAGAAGCGCACAACGCGGTGGGCCAGCACTGCGTTCAGCACCGCTGTGCCCGTGTCTGGCAGTGCCGCACGGGCCAGCGTGATCGGCCGGCCCAGCCCCAGCAACAGTGGGACGACAAAAAGGAGCAAGGAGACTTTGAGGGTAAATGCCCAGCGAAGATCGGCACTGTAGACCCCGGTGAATCCGCAGCAAAGGACAGCCATGGATCCCAGGCCGGGACCGTAGAACGCAGCCGCCCGCCAGAGGGGCCATCTATGGCCGTTCCTGGTGGCGGCCCTGATCCCCAGGCCGTAGAGCACGCCAAACGTGCTGATCATTGCGACGGCTGCCCAGTCGATTCGCCAGGCACTGCCAAGGAGTTCAAGTGGCGGCACCAGCCCATGATATTCCCACCGCCTGAGCGGTTGGCCGATGGGGGAAATTCCCAGAATGGCTCAGTAATATGAGCCGCTTCTGACCCCCAAGGAAAGGCCGGCCCTGTGCAAGGTCGTCACGAAAGTCCCGACCCCAACCGCTCCGACCCAGCTCTTGCTGCCTACCCCGGGCAGGGAAACCTGGTTGACGGCAGCCTCGGTTCGCCCACCCGTAAACGTCGCCGCTGGCTGCGGCTCGGCGTCCTGGTGATAGCCGCAGTCCTCCTCGGTGTGCTGTGCTTCGGCGGCTATTGGTTGTGGCGGTTGCAGTCCAACATCTCCACGAGTGCGCTGGGAGCCGGAGGCGCCCGCACCGAGGGCCCGGTTGATGACCGCAAGGACCGGCTCCAGATCCTGGTCCTGGGCAGCGACACCCGCAGCGGCAAGAACAGCCAGTACGGTACGGCGGACCAGTCTTCGGGCTACGGTCAATCGGACGTCATGATGCTGGTGGATATTTCGGCAGACAACAACAACGTCAATGTCATCAGCTTTCCCCGCGACCTCATGGTGGATGTTCCTGAATGCCAGGACCAGGCCACCAAGCAGCAGCATGCTGCCCGTGAGGACGCGATGATCAACAGCGCCATGGCCGAAGCCGGCATTGGCTGCGCCGTGGATACCGTCAACAAACTAACGGGCCTGGAAATCGACCACTTCATGATGGCGGACTTCAATGCCGTCAAGGAACTCTCCACCAAGGTGGGAGGCGTGGATGTATGCGTCAACTCGGATGTCTACGATCCCGATTCCGGCCTCCGGCTTCCCAAGGGAACCTCCCAGGTGGAAGGCGACCAGGCCTTGGCGTTCCTGCGCACCCGGCATGCTTTCGCCGACGGCGGGGACTTGGGCCGCATCCAGGCTCAGCAGGCCTTCCTTGGCTCGCTGGTGCGCAAGCTCAAATCCGAAGGCACACTGACCAACCCGCAAAAAGTGCTGGATATCGCTGACACGATGACCAGCAACCTCACAGTGGACACCGGTTTGTCCTCCGTTCCGGCACTGCTGACCATCGCGGACCGGCTCAAGAACATCGACCCCGCAAAGGTCAACTTCATCACCGTACCTACTGTGCCCGCGCCGTCCGACCCCAACCGGCTGGCCTTGGCGGAGCCGGCGGCGTCGCAACTTTTCTCCGCCCTCCGGCAGAGCGCCGACCTCAGCCAGGGTGCGGCCCCTACGGCTGAGCCTTCCAGCCCGCCCGCCAAACCTTCCTTCGACAAAGCACTCCAGCCGGTTTCCGTTGCCAACGGCACTTCCGTGACGGGCCGGAGCAATGCCATCGCCGCGACGCTGGCCGCCGCCGGCTACACCAAGACAACCCGGCTGCAGGCCCAGCCACAAACCCAAACGATGATTTACTATCAGGCCGGTTTCGACGACGTCGCAACCGACATCGCCGCGATGTTCGGACTTCCGGCTACCAGCGTCCAGCAGGCCGCCGGCATTGAGGGCGTCCAGCTCTACGCAGGCGAGGACTTTGCCTCGGGCGACAAGCCGGTCCCGGCCCCGGCGGAGGGAAGCATTCCGAGCCAAACGGCAAATGACCAGACCTGCCAGGCAACAAACCCGGCAGGCTGATCATTTACAGCGGCGTATTCGGCGGTGCCGCAGCTTGTAGTCGAAGCTCGCGGCACCTGCGGGCGGTCAGCCGATGCCGATCGCTCCGGTCAGGACACCGACGGCCAGCATGACGATCGAGATGACCGCGGTGCGCCAGAGCACCTTCTTGTGGTGGTCGCCCAGGTCGACCTTGGCCAGTGATACCAGCAGGAGGATGGCCGGAACCAGGGGGCTCTGCAGGTGGAACGGCTGGCCCGTGATGGAAGCACGCGCCATGTCGGCGGCGCCGACTCCGTAGTGGGCTGCGGTTTCGCTCAGGACCGGCAGGACTCCGAAGTAGAAGGCGTCGTTGCTCATGAAGAAGGTCATCGGGATGCTCAGCAGGCCGGTGATGACTGCCATGAACGGGCCCATGTCCGCGGGGATGATCTGGACCAGCCATTCGGACATTGCCTTGACCATGCCCGTGCCGTTCAGCACACCGGTCAGGACAGCGGCTGCCATGACCATGCTGACCACGGCGACGATTGACGGCGCGTGCGCAATCAGCTGCGCGCCCTGGTCCTTGACCTTGGGGAAGTTCACCAGCAGGGCGATGGCTGAGCCGACCATGAAGACGAAGGGCAGCGGAACGATGTTGGCAACCAGGGTCACCATGACGGCAACCGTGAGGCCCAGGTTGAACCAGAACAGCTTGGGACGCAGCGTGGTGCGGTTGGGGTCCAGGGCCGTGTCGGCCATGGCGGTGTCGTGGTCGTCCACCAGGGTTTCGGGACGTTCAAGAACGGCGACGCCGGAACCTCCGCCGGTGCCCGGCTTGCCTGCGGTGCGGCCGAACCCGAAGCGGCCCTTGACCGAACCCGATCCGGAGCCCGTGCCGGAAGCTGCGGCGAGTGCGCCACCGCGTCCAGTGCCGCCGTCGAACGCTTCGGACGGATCAGCGACGTCGCCCCAGATTTCGGGAGCCGTGGTGCGGAGGCGGTTGCGTTCCTGCAGACCGAGCAGCCAGGAGAAGACCAGCACGACGATCAGGCCGACGATCAGGGACGGGACCATGGGGACGAAGACGTCGTTGACGTCGAGCTTCAGGGCTGTGGCAGCACGTGCGGTGGGGCCGCCCCAAGGCAGGATGTTCATGGTGCCGTTGGCCAGGCCTGCCACACAGGTCAGGACCACGGGGCTCATCTTGAGGCGCAGGTACACGGGGAGCATGGCGGCGGTAGTAAGGATGAAGGTGGTGGAGCCGTCCCCATCGAGGGACACTGCGGCGGCCAGGATGGCGGTGCCGAGGACAACCTTGGCGGGGTCGTTGCCCAGCTTGCGGAGGATGAACTTCACCAGGGGGTCAAAGAGTCCGACGTCGATCATGAGGCCGAAGTAGATGATGGCGAACATCAGCAGCGCCGCCGTGGACGTCATGGACTTCATGGAATCCATGACCATGGGACCGATACCGAGGCCTGCCCCGGCGAAAAGGCCGAAGACGGTGGGGACGATGATCAGCGCCAGGACGGGCGTCAATTTTTTGGTCATGATCAGGACCATGAATACCGCAATCATTGCGAATCCAAGCAAAACCAGCACGGCCGGCTCCTTACTACTGTGAATGGCGCCACGTCGGTGTGATGCGCACTACAGACATTAGGGTGGCGTCCGTCACTGGCAGGGGTTTCCGGGAATTGTTGGGAATACTGCTCGTTGCGAACGTTTTGCGCATTATGCTCAATGCTTCAATGGATCTGGAGGAAAGGAGTGACGGTGCCCCGCAACAACAGAACCAGCATGCGCTTTTCCACCCAGACCCTCCTCCTCCAGCTCGGGGTGGTACTGCTGGTAGTCCTGCTCAGCGGCATCGTCCACGCCTGGCTGGTGTATGAACGGATCGGTGACGAAGCAGAAAACCAGGCCCTGACCCTGGCAAGGACAGTTGCCGCCGATCCCGACATCCGCGCGGACGTCCAGACCATCAGCAAAGAAGAGGGCACCCCGCCGCCCGACGTCCTCGCCGCCGGCCCCCTCCAGAACGCGGCGGAAGCAGCCAGGGTCCGGACCGGCGCGCTGTTCGTCGTCATCACGGACGAAACCGGGCTGCGGCTCGCGCACCCGGACACCGCACGCCTCGGTGAACGGGTCAGCACCGATCCCTCAGTGGCCCTCGCCGGCGAAGAAATCACCACACGCAATACCGGCACACTGGGGCCTTCCGCCGGTGCCAAAGTGCCCGTCTACTCCCCCGACGCCCCGGGCACAATCGTGGGCGAAGTCAGCGTGGGATACTCCGTGGAATCCCTGACAAAGAGCCTGGTGCGGGACATCGCGCCCATCGCCCTCACCGCCGGCGGCGCCCTGCTCGCCGGTGTCCTTGCCTCGTTCCTGCTCCGCCGCCGGCTCCAGCGGCTCACTCTCGGCTTGGAACCTGAAGAGATCAGCACCCTGGTCCATGACCAGGTTGCTGTGCTCCAGGGCGTGGATGATGGCGTGATCGGCATCGCGGCCGACGGCCGGATCTCGGTGTTCAATGCAGCCGCTGCCAGGCTCCTGGACATCCCTGATGCGACCGGCCAGGACTGGACCTCGGCCAACGTCCCGGAACAACTCAAGCAGCTCACGCGACCGGCAGCGCGGGACGCCGAAGCCGTTGAAATCGTGGCCGGCGAACGGGTCCTCGTGGCAAGCGCACGCAAGGCGTGGCACCGGAAGGAAGACCTCGGATGGGTGGTCATGCTGCGCGACCGCACCGAATTGCAGCAGCTGACCCGGCAACTGGATGCTGTGGGCACCATGTCCACCGCGCTCCGTGCCCAGCGCCACGAATTCGCCAACCAGCTGCACACCATCGCCGGATTCATGAGCATCGGCCAGTACGACTCCGCCAAGGAGTACCTGGCCAGGATCTCAGCCACCGGGCCATTGAAATTCCCGGTGGAGCAAGCCGAACTGTTGCAGGATGCCTACCTCCAGGCCTTCGTCGGCGCCAAGGGCGTGGAAGCTTCCGAACGCGGCGTCGCCCTGCGGATCGGCCCCGAAACCCTGGTGCGCGGGCACGTGGCCGACCCCCAGGACGTCACCACCGTGCTCGGCAACCTGATCGACAACGCAGTGAGCGCCGCCGTCGCCGGGTCTGCCGCGGAGCGCTGGGTGGACATCGAACTGCTGGACGAGCAAAGCCCCGGCGGCGGCGCGCTGCACATCGTGGTGGCGGACTCCGGCGACGGCTTGGGTGGCCTGGAACCCGAAGAGGTTTTCGCGGAGGGCTTCACGACGGCGGAGCAACCGTCACGTCCGGGGGCCGGACAGGGTTTGGGGCTCGCGCTGGTACGGCAGCTGGCGCGTCGGCGCGGCGGCGATGTCCGCGTCCTGGAACCGGGAACCGCAGGAGGGCCCGGTGCAGTGTTCATGGCCACCATCCCCGGAGTGATGGACGGCGCCGGATCCGGAACCACCGGATCCGGCTCAACGATGAGGGAGGACAACGGTGGCTGAGGACCTGAGGGTGCTGATCGTGGATGACGACTTCCACGTGGCACGGCTCCACGCTGCATACGTGGATTCAGTGGCGGGTTTCATGGCCCTGGCTCCGGCCGGATCTGTGTCCCAGGCACTCCAGGCGATCCACAGCCTGCGGCCGGACCTAGTGCTGCTGGATGTCTACCTGCCCGACGGATCCGGGCTGGATCTCCTGGGCCAACTGGACGTGGACGCCGTGATGCTCACCGCCGCTTCTGATGCCCAGTCCATCAAAGTGGCCTTCCGCAGAGGCGCTTTGGGGTATCTGCTCAAGCCATTTACTGCAGAGTCCTTATCGCAGCAGCTCAGGTCCTATGCCCGCTATCGCCGGATCCTGGGACAGCAGACCGCCATCGACCAGACCACCATTGAGCGGGCCAAGCGTTCCCTGATTCCCGGCGACGTCGCTCCTGCTGCGAAACCGCGGTCCGCCACCGAGGCTGCAGTCCTGGAATCCCTGCTCCCCGGCGAACAGTATTCCGCCGCGGAGGTCGCGGAACGGGTTGGCGTTTCCCGGGCCACAGCGCAAAGGTACCTGTCTTCGCTCGCGGACGACGGCGCCGTCGAGATCCAACTGCGCTACGGAACCACCGGCCGCCCGGAACACCGCTATGGCATTCCGGGCTGACCCGGCAGCCCACAAGACCGGTTTGCCGCGCTGCTACGCGGACTTCTGAGCCACCAGCTCGATCTCCACGAGCATTTCCGGATCCAGGAACGGCAGTACGTGGACCAGTGAGAGCGTCGGGCGAATCTCGCCGAAGACCTCGCCGTGCGCGCGGCCGGCATCTTCCCACTTGCTGATGTCCGTCAGGTACAGCTTGGACTGCACCACGTCTTCGTAGGAGAAACCGGCGTCTTCCAGGACCGTCCCCAGCTTTTCGAGGATGTACTTGGTCTGGGAGTAGAAGCCGTCGCCCACAATCGCCGGTTTGCCGTCCACGGTCCCGCTGGCAGCCGTCGCCGAAATGAAGAGGGTGTTGTCCACCTGGACTGCGCGGGAGTAGCCAAGGGTCTGCTCCCAGACCGAACCCGTACCGAATGTCTTGCGCATGCCGCGCCTTCCTGTCGTTGCGCCCGGCCCGGTGACCGGCGCTTCGAAGGAAACTTTATGACTGCCCGAGCTCGAGCCTGTAAACGAACAGTTTTATGTCGGTGCCGGGCACGAACCAGTCGCGATGCGGTGCGCGGTCAAAGCCGGTGCGGGCGTACAACGCGTTGGCGCTTTCCCAGGTGGCGCCCGTGGTCAAGGACACGGCGTTGATACCGTCCATGGCTTTGGCTTGGTCGACGACGGCCTGTACCAAGGCGCGCCCCGCGCCGGAGCGCTGGACAGCCGGATCCACCACAAGGGTGCGCAGTTCCAACTCGTCCTCAAGGCCGATGTCCGAGAAGCCCCCGCCGGCCGGAGCAGCCGTGACGGAGCCGATGACCTCGCCGTTGCGCTCAGCCACCAGGATATCTGCGTGCTCTGCGCGGCCGGCCACGTCCTGAAGCTTCTGCAGGTACGGGTGGTCGGCATCGCCGTAGTACCCCGCGGTGACGTAGGAGTCCTGCGTAATCCGGGCAACGGCGTCGTAGTCTTCGGGCAGGGCGGGACGGACGGTAATCGGCGAAAGCACCTACCAATGGTAGTCGCGCCCGACCCATCCAGGTCACCAAAGGCGGCTTTCCGTGATGGAACTATCACCTCTGGTCACAGCACGACGCCGGATGGCCGGCTTGCGCAGCCGTGTGGCGGAACCTCCCGCGGCGCCTTTCTGTTGCCTCCCGTGGCGTTCAATGCCGTTCCGTTGCGCCCGGTGAACCCCGGTTTCGCGCTGTTGCGGGCACATGTCGGGCTGCTGGCGGTGCTCTTCGCGGACGTGCTTATGTTGCCACACACCCGCCCCCACACCGTCCTGAACCGAGGAGAAACCATGACCCCACGTGGTGACCACGGCCGGCCCTGACGCGGCACGGAACTTCGGAGTGGACGACCAGCCCGCACACGCAGTCCGCTATGAACGGGCAGCCGAGTTCATCGAAGTGGCGCAAAAGCTCTGGGACAGCTGGGACGACGACGCCATTCTTGCCGACAAGGCCGACGGAGTGTGGGGCGACGACAAGAAGATCCGCGTCATTGACCACGAAGGCAAGCACTTCCGGGTCCGTGGACCCCTCAACGTCCCCCGGTCACCGCAGGGGCACCCACTGATTGTCCAGGCAGGTTCCTCCGAAAACGGAAAGAACCTGGCGGCGCAGTATGCCGAAGCCGTCTTCACAGCACATCAGACGCTGGCAGATGCCCAGGACTTCTACTCGGACTTGAAGGCACGCACCGCGGCTGCGGGACGCGATCCGGAGGGGATCAAGATCCTGCCCGGCATCGTCCCGGTGATCGGCTCCACCGAAGCCGAGGCCCTCAAGCTGGAGCGGGAGCTTGATCACCTGATCAAGCCCGAGTACGCGCGCGAGCAGCTTGCCCGGACACTGCGGCTTTCACCCGAGGACCTTCCCTTGGACCGGCCACTGCCGGCCGACCTGCCGTCGGAGGACGACATCGAAGGAGCCAAGAGCCGCTACACACTGATCGTCGAACTGGCCCGCCGGGAGCAACTGACCGTCAGGCAGTTGATTGCCCGGCTCGGTGGCGGCCGGGGCCACAGGACGTTCACCGGCACGCCGGAACAGGTTGCGGATGCCATCCAGGAGTGGTTCCATGCCGGCGCGGCTGACGGTTTCAACATCATGCCTCCGGTCCTGCCTTCCGGCCTGGAAGTTTTTGTTGACCAGGTGGTGCCGATCCTGCAGGAGCGCGGTCTGTTCCGCACCGAGTACACGGCCTCCACGCTGCGCGGACATTACGGTCTGGAACGGCCCGTCAACCGCTACGCCGGAACTGCAGCGCAGGAGCTGACCTCCATCGGTTCGGCCTTCTAGTCCATCCATCCGCTGTGGAGATCACCGCTTTGGCCAGCTCCACGATGGGCCCTCAAGCGCGCCGAGGCCCTTGATCCTGGTCTCGCCCATGTCCTTGTAGAGTTCGTGCTCGTGTGCCGACCCGCTGGCCCGGAGTGCCGTGAGCAGGGCTTCGGAGTGCGTCACCACGATCACCTGGCTGTAGGCGCTGGCCTGGACAATCAGTCCGGCCAGCGCCGGCATCAGGTCAACGTGGAGACTGGTCTCCGGTTCATTGAGCACCATGAGTTCCGGAGGCCGGGGAGTCAGCAAAGCGGCAGTGAGCAGAAGGAAACGCAGGGTTCCGTCAGAGAGCTCCGCGGCTTTCATGGGCCGGAGCATTCCGGGCTGTTTCAGCTCCACACTGAACCTGCCGTCATTGACCGCAATCTCCAGCCGGCTTCCGGGAAAGGCATGGTGCACGGCGGCGTCCAGTTTCTGCTCGAAACCCACCTCGCGGAGGGTCTGGAGCGCGGCCGCGAGGTCCTTGCCGCTGTGGTGCAGCACAGGGGTGCGGGTCCCGATCTGGGCTTGGCGGGCCGGTGCGTCCGTGTCGGTCCGGAAATGATCATAGAAGCGCCATGAACGGACCGAGTCCCGCACCCGCAGTACCTCCGGTGCCCGGTCCTGGTCCGACACTTCCGTGAGCATGCTTTGGAAGGTATCCAGGCGGCGCGACAGCTCGGTCCATTGGCCCTCGGCGTCACGGAGCCTGGCCAGGCTTCCTTTACGGTCCACCAACAAGGAGCCAGGCCTGGCGACCGGCCCGGAGAATATCTGCTCCCGCTTGATTTCGGGATCGAGTCCGAACGCCGAAGGCCTCGGGCGGCCGGTTTCCTGGTCAAATCCGATGCCGCCGGGCACCGGCATGCCAAGATCCACCAGATAGCCGAACTCGTCCCCGGAATAGCCCAGTTTCAGGTTCACGGACTCCCGGCGGACAGTGCCTTGGACAGGAACTTCACCCCGGCGCATGGCGTCGCTGATGTTCTCCGGCCCTGCCCAGAGCGTCGATGACAAACCGCCATCCCTGGCCAGGGAGCCCACCACGTTTCCGGAGTCTCCCCCGGCGCATTCGGCCAACAACCGCAGGGCCCGGTACAGCGACGACTTGCCGCTGCCGTTGGCCCCGGTCACGACATCCAGGCCGTGAAGCTCGATGGCCAGATCCCGGATGGAGCGGTAGTTGGCGATGGCGAGTGTCTTGATCACGGAACGGTTTTCCTCCGGGGAAGTCGGATCACAAGGAAACCCGGGTCACGGCGAAATCCCGTCACAAGGGGAATTTGCCGGAAAGTTCCAAGGCACCGGCACACATCCACGCCGCCAGGCGATCCTCCGTGCTGGGCCCTCCATCCAGCGGACTCCTCAGTCTGGGCCGGCGAACCCAGCACCCCGCTTCTTCTGCGATCAACGCACCCGCGGCAAAGTCGTGTTCGTTCAAGCCACGCTCACCGTAGGCATCGAAGGTCCCGTCTGCCACCAGGCAAAGATCCAACGCCGCGGAGCCCAGGCGGCGCACATCCGCGAACCCCTCCATGAGCTCAGCCAGACCTGCCGACTGATCGGCCCTGGTCAGGGGGTCGTAGCTGAAACCGGTGGCCAGGATCAGCCCTGTCCGGCCCGGCACGGGCCCCGCCAAGGAGATGGTTTGCCCTCCGGTTTCCAGTTGCGCTCCCTGACCCCGGGCTGCTGAGTACACGCGTCCCAAGGCAGGTGCGTGAACGACGCCGGCCAGCCATACGCCGTCGGAATCCGCCACGGCAACCGAGGTGGCGTAGTAGACAATGTTCCGGATGAAGTTGGTGGTCCCGTCCAGCGGGTCGATGGACCATCGGTAGCGGGAAGGCTCCGCGGGACGCGTGGTTCCGTACTCCTCCCCCGTGATGGTGTCATCGGGCCGTTCGGACAGGATCGCCTCGCGGACCGCATTCTCCGCCGCCACGTCAAAGGCGGTGACCCAGTCGCCGGCCTCGCCCTTGTTGGTGGTCTCCAGGCCGTGGCCTGCCGTACCGCTGACCGAGCGCCCGGCCAGCACGGCAGCCCCTGCGGCTGCGGCGCGCTTGGCAACGGCCAGTAACTCTGTGGTGTCCGTCATTCTGTTTCAGCCTCCGCCGCCGTGGCTTCAGGGTCTGCTTCGGCTTCGGGCTCTGCTTCGGCTTCGGGCTCTGCTTCGGTCTTGGCCGGTCCGTTGGCCAGCAGCTCACGGAATCCGTCCTCATCCAACACCGGAATACCCAGTTGCTCGGCCTTGTCCAGTTTGGTGCCGGCACTCTCGCCGGCCACCAGGTAGCTGGTGTTTTTGGAAACGGATCCGGAGGCCTTGCCGCCGCGGATAATGATGGCTTCCTTGGCCTCATCCCGGCTGAAATTGGGCAGGGTTCCGGTGACGACGACAGTGAGTCCCTCAAGGGTCCGCGGCATTGAGGTATCCCGCTCGTCCTCCATCCGCACTCCGGCTGCAGCCCAGCTGTCCACGATGTCGTTGTGCCAGTCCACAGCGAACCATTCCTTGAGTGCCGCCGCGATGGTAGGGCCTACGCCGTCAACATGGGCAATCTGCTCTTCAGTGGCGCTGCGGATGGCGTCCATGCTGCCAAAGGCGGTGGCCAGGGCCCGGGATGCCGTAGGACCTACGTGCCTGATGGACAGAGCCACCAGCACGCGCCACAATGGCTGCTTCTTGGCCTTCTCCAGCTCAACGAAGAGCTTCTCCGTGGTGGCTGTGGGCTTCGACGGCGACTTGGCTGTTCCCTTGGTGTAAAAGTACGGAACGAGCTCGTATTCACCGGTTCCCACACCCTTGGAACGCTTTTCACGACGGATCTTCACGTCCGCCAGGGCCTCACGGGTCAGGCTGAACAAGCCGGCCTCGCTCGTCAGGGGCGGGGTCTCGGGCTCTGCCGGCTGGGTGAGTGCGATGGCGGCTTCCCAGCCCAGGGCTTCGATGTCGAAAGCACCGCGGCCGGCCAGGTGGAAGACGCGCTCACGGAGTTGGGAAGGGCAGGACTTGGCGTTGGGGCAACGGATGTCCACGTCGCTTTCCTTCGCTGGTGCCAACGGAGTGCCACAGGACGGGCACTCGGTGGGCATCACGAATTCGCGCACCGGAGGATCCTGCTTGTCGCGCAGTGCCAGCACAGGCCCCACGATTTCCGGGATGACATCGCCGGCTTTGCGGAGGATCACGATGTCGCCGATCATGACGCCCTTGGCTTTGACCACATCCTGGTTGTGCAGGGTGGCCATCCCCACCGTGGAGCCGGCCACTTTCACGGGTTCCATCAATCCGAAAGGAGTCACGCGTCCTGTGCGCCCAACGTTGACCGCGATGTCCAGGAGCTTGGTGTGCACTTCCTCCGGCGGGTACTTGTACGCTGCGGCCCATCTGGGGACTCGGGAGGTGTACCCGAGGGCGCGCTGCGTGGCGAAGTCGTCGATCTTGACCACAATGCCGTCGATCTCATGCTGAAGGTCGTGACGGTGAGTTCCGTAATGGGCGATGAACTCCAGCACTTCCTCAAAGGAGCCGAGCACTTTGAGGTAGGGGCTGACCGGGAGACCCCACTGCTCCAGCAGCTTGTAGGTCCCGGACTGGCTCTTCGCTTCCAGACCTTCGCGCGCACCGATGCCGTGCACGTACATGCTCAGGGGTCGCTTGGCTGTCTCGGCCGGGTCCTTCTGGCGCAATGAACCGGCCGCGGCGTTGCGCGGATTGGCGAGGGGCGCCTTGCCCGCGGCCACCAGTGTCTCGTTGAACTCCACGAACGCCTTGGAGGGAATGAACACCTCACCACGGATCTCCACTTCGGAGGGGAATCCGGAGCCACTGAGTTCCCGCGGGATCTCCTTTATGGTGAGCACGTTATGGGTGATGTCTTCACCGGTAGTGCCATCGCCACGTGTAGCGGCACGGACCAGTTTGCCGTCCCGGTACAGCAGGTTCACGGCGAGCCCGTCGATCTTCAACTCCGTCAGCCACGCAATGGGTGGAACGCTTTCCCCGAGTTTCGCCACGGAAGCCTCGGCCTTCCGGACCCAGGCCTCAAGCTCTTCCAAGGAGAAGACGTCATCCAAGCTGTACATGCGCTGCAGGTGTTCCACGGCAGCGAACGCCGAGGAGACTTCCCCGCCCACTTCCTGGGTGGGGGAATCATTGGTGACAAGCTCCGGGTGGAGTGCTTCGAGTTCCTCGAGGCGACGGTAGAGTTCGTCGAACTCCGCATCGGAAACCGTGGGCGAGTCCTCCTGGTAATACGCATACCGGTACTTGCGGACGAGATCTGCCAATTGCTCATGCTCGTCCCGCAAGGACTCCGCGGGCGGTGTTCCCTCCCCCTCCACGGCAACAGCCGGGGAGTGGTCACCTGTGGTTTCTACCGGATTCGCAGTTTCTGGTGTGCTCACAGGTCTATCTTGCCGCAAGCCACCGACATTCAAGCCCAACGGCCTCCTAGCTGCGGTTTTCCGGTGGCATGGCAATCTGCAGCTTGCGGACCTTTCCTCGACCCACGATGTACCCGCGGCCCGGGATGAAATCCTTGCTGATGCGGCCCAGGGAAGTGTTCAGGAGCGTGTCCCCTTCCACGTCCCCCGGGTTGAGCAGGAGGCCCCTGCGTCCGGACTTGAATGGCTGCGCCAAAGACCAGGCCTGGGACCAGGTGGATGTTTCGGACTCGCCAACCACCCATTGGTCTGCCTTGATGGCAGCGGTGACCAGCCGGCCAACCCCGGATTCGGCCAATGTGTCCGTGAACTCGGTCAGGCCCTCAATGAAGATGGCCATGCTGCCCGGGTTGTCGGAAGCCTTGTCAACGAGGTCGTCGATGACGTCGGAGACCTCATCGGCTCCTACCAGCGACCGGCTCCAGATGTTCAACGATGCCACCGCCGAGCGGCGCGAACCGATGTAGATAAGGTCGGTGCGTGGGTTGGAGCGCCGCAGGGCGTAGGCCAGCGTGACCAGCGCGACCGTCCGGCCCGAGCCGGGAGGGCCTGCCAGCAGGAGCGAGCCCTTGGCGGCGATGGCCGCTGAACCCAGCGTTTCGTCGTCGACACCAATAACGGGGTTGTCCGGAGCGCCGATGGGCAGGATATCCAGATCCACAAGCTCCGGTAGGCGCTGGATCTGGGGTGCCTGCTCGAGGCCCTGGCGAACCATTGCCTGGCTCAGTTTGGACACTTCACGGGCCTGCAGAGCCAGGTTCGAGTTGCCGCCCAACACGGCGAGCTGGACTTCGAGGCCGTCCAGCAGTCCGCGGCCCGGAGGTGAGGCAGCGTTCAGGACATCCTTGGGGACGTCCAAGGTCATGTAGTCGTCTTCAGAACTGAGCCGCAGCACCAGTCGCTTCTGGATGGAGGCAAGCAACGACGCCGGAACGGAATTGGTGCGGTCACCGCTGACGACGAGGTGGATGCCCAGGGGACGGCCATCGGTTGCCAGGGTCAGGAAGATATCCCACAGCGCGGAGAGGTTGCTGTACTCATAGCTTTCCCGGAAAGAGGACATACCGTCCACCAGGATGAAGATGCGCTTCTCCTCCGGCCGGTTCGCCAGTTGGCGGTATTCAACAATGGTGGAGGCCCTGACTTCGGCGAACCTCGCTGCCCGGTCGTCGGCTACTTCCTTGAGCCACCGCAAGAGGCGCCCTACACGCTCGACGTCGTCACCATTGATGATCTCGCCAACGTGGGGAAGGCCGTCGAGCATTTTCAGGCCCGAGGAGCCACAGTCGATCCCATAGACGTGTACCGGTCCGCCACGGGGAGTTACCGCTGCCGCAATCGCGATACCCCGCAACGCTGCCGACTTGCCGGATCCACCCGTACCGTAGACGGCCATGTTGCCGTCCTTGTCCGGTTCGTAGAACACGGTGGGCTGGTCCTGGTGCGCGGGGTCATCGGCAACGCCCAACAGGAGCCGCTCATCGGTGCGCGGATTGGGGAGCTTGGAGAAATCGTAGGTTGTGGCGAGCTCGTTGAGCCACGGTTTCCGTGGCGGGGCAATGGACAGGACATCGGCTGCCCGGATGATGTTTCCCGTCATCCGCGCGATGTCGTTCGGGCCGGCGGGTTCTTCTTCCACCTGGGCTTCCAGCGGCGGCTCCCACACAGGTCCGGACCCGAAGGCCATCTCCACGATGTCGATCCTGGGACGCTGCGGTTTCTCGGTGGTCCAGCCACCGGCATATCCGGTCTGGAACCCCTGAATGCGCCCCGGTCCCGTCTTCGCGGCACCACGGCCGGGAATGGACGGATCAAAGTACGCGGCCGTGGGGACGCCCAGAATGTCCACGGCGTCCACTTCGTCAGCCATGCGCAGCGCGACACGGAGGTTGGTGTTGGCACGCAGGTTGTCCTTGATGACACCGGCGGGGCGCTGCGTAGCAAGGATGAGGTGCAGGCCCAGGGACCGTCCACGGGCCGCCACATCCACCACCCCGTCAACGAACTCGGGAACTTCGGTGGCGAGGGCCGCGAACTCATCGACAGTGATGATCAGGTACGGCGGAGCCTCGGGATCGGCCTCGCGTTGCAGAGCCAGCAGGTCCTTGGCCTTCTTGCGGTTCAGGAGACGTTCCCGGTAATGCAGCTCGGCCCGCAAGGAAGTCAGTGCCCGGCGAACCAGGTGCGGGGACAAGTCCGTTACCAGGCCCACCGTGTGGGGCAAGTGCAGGCAGTCGGCGAAAGCCGCACCGCCCTTATAGTCGACGAAGAGGAAGCTGACGCGGTCCGGGCTGTACGCGGCCGCCATGCCCATGACCCATGACTGCAGGAACTCGGACTTGCCGGCACCGGTGGTTCCACCCACCAGCGCGTGCGGGCCCTCGTTCTTCAGGTCCAGGTAGAACGGTTCCACGCCCTTGGATCCCACGAGGGCACGGAGGCTTCCGTTGTCCTTACGGTTGGGAACGGCCGTGGCGTGTACTGAGTTGTTTTCCTGCCACCGCTCGGCGACGGCCTGCGGGTTGTCCATCAGCTCCTTGCCGATCAACGTGGCGTAGGAGACTGCACGCGGGAGGTCGGAGTCGTCCTCAAGCGGGTTGCCCACGTCCACCAGCGGCGACATCATGCGCGCCAGTTGCGTGGCGAGATCGGCGTCGAGGCTTTCACAGCTCACCGGGTAGGTGTGCCGGCCCAGGCGGACCTGGCCCGTAGTGGTGCCGTGGTCGCCGTCGACGGACAGGAAATCGCGGCATGCCGCCGGAAGGGACTGCACATTTGCCGCCACCCACATGACGTGCACACCGTAGTCCGGACCCCGTTCAACCAGCCTGGTCAGGCGGCCGCGGTCCACGGGAGCGTCATCCTCCACGATCACCAGCACGGCGGGCACTACAGGAGACGGGATTTCCTGGTTCTCGTCCTTGAGGCCCGGACGCGGCTGGGGGCCCGGTTCCTTGGACAGGGACTCGCGCTCTTCCACGAGGTTTTCCAGGCGGGACAACAGGGCAGCGCCCGCGCCAGGGCCGGCCGCAAGGTGGTCACCCGAAAGGGGGCTGTGGCCTGAACCGACATGCGGGAGCCATTGCAACCAATCCCAGCGCTCACGCGAACGCGGCGACGTCAAGGCGGTCAGGACCACCTCGGCAGGCGAATGGAGGGCCACCAACTGGAGCACCATACCCCGGGCTACGTCATCAACCACACTGCGGTCCCCCGCAACGCCGAAGGAACCGGAAGTGCGCAGCTGTGACACGATCGGCACGCCCTCGATGACGCGCACCTGCTGCAGGCACTCCTGGATTTCGCGCATGTACTGCGGCTCTGTCTCGTTGGCGGCAGGCTCATCGAAGGGAATGCGCGAAGGCGCAGAGCCCAAACCGAAACGGACGCCCAGGAAGTGCTGGTGCTCGGGACGGTTGGTCCACAGCAAGGGCCCGAGCTTGTAGATCGCGTCCACGGTATCGCTCACCGAGGGCGCTTCCTGGAGCCGGACGGCGCGCTCAATGTTCTGTTGCTTGTCGATGTCCTCGCGGAATGCCAGCATTGCGGCCTTGAACTGCTTGTGGCCTTCCTTCGCCTGGCGCTTGCCCTGCATCTTGTGATCCACGTAGTGGCCCACAATGAACAGCGGCATCATCGCCATGAAGAGCACGGATAGGAGGTTCTGGGTTACCGCGAAGAGCACGCCGCCCATCAGCAGCGGGGCAACCAGCATGATGTACGGGAACGGCTGGTGTTCAGGCCGTTTCGGACCAGCTGGTGGAACCCGCTTGGGCGATTCAAACCGAGGCAGCACCCGCGGCGAGCGATTGAAATCCACCAGTGGCGACGACGGGCCGCCACCGTGGTTGCGGGAGAGGGAGACGACGCCCACCGTAGTGTCGCCCAGCGTCACGGTGTCCGATGATGCGAGCGTGGCCCGTGTTACCGGCAGGCCGTCCATGAGGAGACCGTTGGCGGAGTTCGTGTCCACGATCTCCACCGTCTCCCCCACGGTGATGCGCGCATGGCGCTTGGAGGTGAGCGGGTCGGAGAGCCGGATGTCGGCGTCCCGGTCCCGGCCGATGTAGCTGGTGCCGAACGGCAGCGAAAATTCGCGTCCGACGTCGGGCCCTGACATGACACGCAACGTCGCCGCGGCTGGGCCCCTGTTGGTGCCGTGGCCGTTGGAGGCGAATTCCTCACTGACGTGCGCCAGCGAAACCTTGGAACCCGGGCGAAGGCCCGATTCCAGGAGGTTCTCCGTGGGCCTGAGGACATGACCGGACAAGCCACCGCCGACGAACGCTTCGTCCACGCTGATGGACAGGTTCGACGGCGGTTCGGTGCCCTTGCGTGCGGGGTCGGCAGCCCACAGTTCGGTGGCGATGTCGGCCACGGTGGCGCGGCCATCCACGGTTACGGCGAGGTCCTTTGCTTCCGCAGGGTCACGCCGCAATGTCAGGCGGAACTTCATCCTTCGTCGACCTCACTCATTTTCTCAAGAAGATGCAGGTCAGCCGGCGTCACCAGATGGGACGTCACGGCATGCTCCACCAGGCGCGCCCGGCGGTTGGTGGCCAATTTGCCGGCTCCACCGCGAAGACCCACGACGCCAACGCGGTCGAGCTTGTCGCACACATTGTCCAGCTTGCGATTGAAACGGGTCAGGGCCCACCCCAGGCGTTTGGCGGCCTCCGCAGAAGACGGTATGGCGCTGAAACCGGTACCCTCCCGGCGAAGCATCGGCTCAGCGAGGGCCACGATGAGTGCTTTTTGTGAATCGGTGAAGACCACGGGGCCAATGGTGGTGTCCCCGGCTTGGTCTTCCTCGCGTGCCTCGTGCCGGAAAGACGGCGTCTTCAGGTGTACCGCAAACTCGTAGGTGGTGGGGCCCGCGGTGAAAATGACGTTGGTGTGGCTGAACACCAACGGGATCCTGGCACCCGGTGCCAGCCATGCCTGCATGCCTCCGGAGCCATCCGCGATCGTGGCCGACAGCATGCTGCCAACGTTGCTCAGCCACCAGATTCCGTCGTAACGGGCAATCTGCAGGAAGCGGCGATGCAAGTACGGGTTGTCGTCTACTTCCAGGTCACCTTCACGGCCGATGTCAAAGACGTCCTCGTCGGATGGTTCGTACCATTCCCCACAGAAATCTATTGCTAGATCCCCCATGATCTGTGCCTCCTTGCTGGACAACGTGTTTCTGTCATGAGCCGTCTATTTCTCCACACAGGCAATGGACTCAGGGCCGCCCGGCGATGCCGAACCATCCGCCCGGACCATGATGACCTGGATGCAGAGGGGCCGCTCGGCGTGGCCCGTGATGATGGCGTAAAGTTCGGACGTCGATTCGTAGGTGCCCTCGGACTTCGCGGATTTGAGTCGCCACTTGAAAGTGTCCGTCACCTTCCAGTCAGGGCTGTCCCAGCGAAAAACCACCAAGGGCGTCGTTGAGGTGCCCCCGCTTTGGATCTCGTAAGTGATGTCCGTAACCTCGGGAACCCCACCATCGCCTATCGGGTCCGCCGGCGGCTTGCTGGCCGCCTCTGTGGGTGCCACCTTCGGCTGCGCCTGGGCGCCCAGCACCACTCCGACCACGATCGCCACAACCAGCACCGCCGCGCCCGTTGCAGCAAGCCACAAGTTTCGTTTGCTGTGGTCCGCAGCCGGCGCTTCATTGCCGGTGTCCTGGGATGCCTGCGACGCGGAGCGACTGACAGTATCGTCAACGATGTCCTGCCTGCCCGAGGGTTGCCAGCCGCGAAGGACGGTGGACTCCGAAGAATCGGGCTCGTCCAAGACCGGCTGGGCCGTGTGGAATCGCGGCGGCGCTGTCTGTTGGGCAGCAGCTGCTGCCTGCTGGGCAGAGCCTTGGGACAGGGTCGGCCGTGCTGCCGGTTGCGGGGCTGTTTGCGGCTGGTTGTTCCCGGGAACAGTCGAAGGAAAAGTTCGGGCAGGGAAGGTCGGTGCAGAGCCTGTCGTGGCTGTGCCCGACGCGTCCGGGTCGATCGACGCGATGCTCCGGACCCGGGTTTCCTCGAAGTTGTCATCCGGGTGCTGCTCATCGCCGTGACCTGGTTCTTCGAGCACTTCGAAGGGCGTCACGGACAGGTTCAGCTCGGTCTGGATCCGCTGCAACGCCAAAGCGAAGGCGTGCGCTGAGGAGTAGCGGGAGCCTGGGGACTTCGCCATGGCGGTGACCAGCACCAATTCCAACGATTCCGGAACGTCGGCGCGGCCCAGCCTGGGAAGGGGCGCGTTGGTGATGCGCGAGATCAGTTCCCGCTGCGAGTTGTCCTGCCCCGGAAGCACGAAAGGTGACCGGCCCGCCAGCAACGTGTAGAGCGTAGCTCCCAGGGCCCAGATGTCCACGGGAACGCCCTCCACGGCACCACCACGGAACTGCTCGGGCGGCGACCATGGAATGGACATGCCGGCGTCGTCCTCGGCATCGGCACCGATGGTGCCTGAGATGCCGAAGTCCGTGAGGGCCGGACGGTTGTAGTCGGTGACCAGGATGTTGGCCGGCTTGATGTCACGGTGCACGATTCCGGCCCGGTGGGCGGTCTCGACGGCGGACGCCACCTGGATGCCGACGGCAAGGACCTCGTCCACGCTGAAGCGCTGACGCCGGTAGCGCACGTCAAGGCTGGGCCGGGAGCAGTACTCCATGGCCAGGTAGGAATGGCCGCTCTCAGTGATCTCCGCTTCGAAAATCGTCACGATGTAGGGGTGCGAGGACAGCTGCGCCATCAGGTTCGCCTCGGACTCGAAGCGGCGGCGCGCCCCTTCCGTCTTGAGGTCTGACAACAGCACCTTGACCGCCACCTTACGGCGCGGCCTGTCCTGCTCGTAAAGGTAAACATCGGAAAAGCCACCGGAGCCAAGCAAGCTGATGTACTTGAACCCCGGGATGGGCGGAGGCGGCGCGGGGGGCCTCTTGGAACTCAAAGAATCTCCTCGAAACGCAATGAAATGTCGTCGCCGAGTTCGGCGATATCGCCATCCAGCAGGATGGCCATCTCGTTTTGGGCAAGCCGTCGGGGCGCTTGGCCCTCGCGGATAAGCACGGTGCCGTTGGTCGCCTTCAGGTCGCACAGCATCACGTGCCAGCCTTCAAGGCGGACCTCGACGTGGGATCGCGAAATGTCCCCGCCGGGGCTCTCCACCTGGACCAGCCGTGGCATGGTGCCGCCCTGGACGCGCGAAACCGAGGGTTGGCGGCCGATGATGAGCGACTGATCGAGGTCGATCAGTTCCCCGGTGGAAAGCCGCATGCGTCCCAGACGGGGCCGCGGGACATGGACAGCATCCCCGGAGACGGGAACTCCGCACACCGAGCACAGCGGATAGGTGGGCGGGTTGGCATGTCCCTGGGAGCAGACCCTGGCCAGCACACTGGGACCGTTGACGGCCGGCGTCGCACCGGATGCGGCGGCAGCTTCCCCGTCATCGGCCGCGGGCAGGCTGCTCTTCATGATTGTCTGACCGTCGTGGTCCGCGTCCTCGTCCACCGGGCCGCTGGTAGGCGCGGGTGTCCAGGCTGCAGGCACCTGTGGGGCGGGAGCAGCCACCGGCGCCGACGTAGCGCTGCGCAGCCACGGCACCGAATCAATCAGTCCACCTGCCGGCGCTGCGGCGGCGGACTGACCGGCCACCGGCGCAGTTGCCTGCACTGGCGGGATAACCAACGGTTGGGGTGAAAGCGGTTGAGGTGAAAGCGGTTCAGGGCCAGCCGGGTCCGGGACGGTTCCTTCCGGCTCCGACGGCGGTTGCGGAGCCGCCGGCGGTTGCGGGCCAAGTGCCTGGCCCGCAGGAGTGTCGTGGTCATCAGAGTCGCTCTGCAGACGGACTGCGGCGTCTTCGATGGTGCGCATCACCGTCTTGTCCCACAAATGGTCATAGTTCGTGGTGTTCTCCAGCGAGGGACCCACGGGATCAGTCGTGCTGGTGTGGACCGGGACTTCCGAATCGTCCACGGCACCGTCTTCGCCGGACCGGTCCGGAGCGGGGAGTTCTTCATCGCCGGAACGGACTTCAGCTTCTTTGGCTTCAGCAGCAATGTACCCCGCAGGGTCTTCCTGTCCAGCGGGCTCCCCCACTTCAGGCTCCCCCACTGCGAGCCCGGCCTGCTCCGTGTCTTCCTGTCCGCTGTCCCCGTCGTCGACGGCCTTCGTTTCAGGTGCGGCCGGGACAGGGCCCTCGATGGCGTGGGCTTGGCCTGGTGCAATCGTGAGCCCTAGGTCGGCTTCCTGGTAGCCGACCATGGTTTCGTCGGAAACAGACGCGACGTGCGCGTTCGGCATCACGTGGGTTTCGGGCGCCCTGTCTTGTTCAGGAACCATGTTTTGTTCAGGAGCTGTGTCTTGTTCCGGCGCTGTGTCTTGTTCCGGCGCTATGTCGCTTTCCGGCACGGGATCCGCCGCTGAAGGGGCCGAACCGGCGGCTTCCAGGGAAGCCAACAGCACCACGCCGTCCTTGACGGGGAGGGAATCCAAAAGCGGCCGGTCCATCCCGGCGGCAGCCGGCGCACCGATGTAGACGTTGAAGGAGGACGCACCGACAATGCGGCGCTCCGTCCAGGTGGTGACGTCACGGCCTGTGAGATGTTCCTGGCGCCCGTCCAGATGCACTGCCAATTCGAGGTCGCCACGGAGGAACACCCGCAGCGCGTCCTTGGAATCAATGATGCCGAACGGCGGGATACGGCTAAGCGAGACACCAAAAGCCCCGGTGACTTCGTTCAGTACTTCATGGGCCTCGGGTGAGGATTCCAGCAGCTCCCAGACAGTGTCGATCAAGGCATGGGGTGTTTCCGGCCCAAGAAGGACAACGGTTCCATTGCGAACAACACCAAACCATTCACCCTGCTGGTACCGCGTGTGGGAGAGGAGATTACTGCTTGCCATCGCTGCCTTCCTCTTGGTCGTTTTGCCCGGTGCCGTTTACCCAGGCCTTGGGAAGGGTGTCCTCCTCCACCTCGGACCCGACTTCCGGGCGGGGCGCCGTAATGGCGATACCGGCGTCGTTCAGGACGTTCTTGGCATCAACCACAATCACTGTGACGTTGTCCCGTCCACCGCTCCGCAGCGCAGCCTGGATAAGTGCGTCCACCGCGTCCTGCGGGTGGGCGACGGTGCTGAGGATGCGGAACATGTGGTCATCGCTGAGTTCGCCGTTGAGTCCGTCCGAGCAGACCATGATCCGGTCGCCCTCCTGGATGGGCAGCAACCAGAAGTCGGCCTCCGTCTCATCGCCGGTTCCCAGCGCGCGCGTCACAACGTGCCGGCGGGGATGAACGGCCGCCTGCTCGGAGGTGATATCCCCCGAGTCCACAAGCTCCTGGACTTCCGAGTGGTCAACGCTGATCTGGGCGAATTCGCCCTGGCTGAGCCTGTAGGTCCGGGAATCACCGATATTCATGACCAGCCAGTACGGAAGGCCCATCTGCTCCACCACAACCACACCCGAAAGCGTGGTGCCGGCGCGGGCACCCGTGGCGTCGCGGATGGCGGCGTCGGCCTTCAACAGGCAAGCCTGCAGATCCGCCGCTGACGCCGTGCGGACCCCGGAAGCCAACTCGGGAGCGCTGCCCAGGGTGCGCACGCACATGCCGCTGGCTATCTCGCCTGCCTCGTGCCCGCCCATGCCATCCGCGACGGCGAAGACTGGGTCCGCGGCGATGAACGAATCCTCATTCAGCTCGCGACGAAGTCCGCGGTCGGTTCCGTATCCGTAGCTGAGACGGAATGAGGTACCGCCTGCGGCTGGGCCGGCGTCGGCGTTTGCGGGAGTGGCCGGCTGTGAATTCATGCTTGTCCTAGGTGGAAGGAGCGGTCCCCGAAGTGGACTGTGGAACCGGGGCGGACGAAGACAGCTTCGCCCGGTTGGAGCCTGGTCTGGATGCCGTCAGGGGTGGTGACGGCACTGCCGTTGGTTGAGTTGCGGTCCGTTACCCACACGCCGTCGCCGTCCACCCGGAGATGAAGATGGGTTTTGGAGATGGACCTGCCGGGATCGGACACCGGCAGGAGCTGCTCAACGTTTTCCCCGGGCTGGGCAGCGGGATTGCGGCCCAGCAGGACGGTTCCGCCGAGCTGGACATCCTGGCCGTCATCCACCCTTATCCGCAGGACTGCCTGGGCGCGGGCTGTGCCGGGACGCATCTGGGTGCGTTCGACGTCGTCGTCGGGGTGGGCGGCCGCAGCCGGCTGCGGAACGACCGGAGCCGCATGGGACGCGGCGGCCTGCTGGGGGGCAAGCTGCACCTGTGGCGTGACAGGAACCTGGCGAGGCGGGGTCGGTGGACGCCACTGGTTGGGATCATGCGAGGGCTGCACGGCCGGTGCAACGGACGACGCCGGAGCGGCCTGGGCGGTCGGGGTCACCGGCGCGGTCGCCTGGGTTGGGTGAGCCTGCGCCGGGGCCGGGGCCCGCCCGGACGGCACGGGGGAAGCAACCGGTTGGACCGGGGGAAGGTCCATGGGAGCGAAGCTGTAGGGACCTTGGATGCCGCCCGAGATTACCGGATTCCGGCCGGCGTTGACATCGAACACCAAGGACTTTGCCGCTTTGTCATGCCAGCCGCGCAACTTGCCGTTTTTGTCCCAGGCGTTGGAGACCACCACCAGGATGGCCCATACAACACCGAGCACCATCAGCGGGAGCGCGATCCACGCGACAAGCCCCAGCAGGCCGAGGGCCGACAGGATGACTGCAGCCAAGGACCCCACAACGAGAAGGCCACCCGTCACGATGCCGCGAACGAAAACCGCCCCAGCACCCGGTGCGTAGCCGTCCGCGTCGGCGCTGCGGATGCCCATGAGCTGGTTGCCGATGGTGTTGCCCGACTTTGCCTCCACCCCCAGCAGAACGAACGTGTAGATCACGGTGACTGCGAGGCCGATGCTGCCAAGAAGAACCAGCAGGCCGGTGTCGTAGACAATAAAGCCGTTCCGACGCGTCTGGGTGATGCCGGCGATGCCGATGGCAAATGTCGTGGCCAAGACGGCGACGGGACCCAACCAGTCCAAGGCTGCCGCGCCCATCCGTTTCCCGGCGGAAGCGGGTACGAGGTCGAGCTTGGTGGTCATGATGGTCCCTCCCCCTGGCCCCTGCAGTCTGTCCGGTTCGGCACTTGTCCCCGGAAGCACCGGCGATACTGGCGCCGACACTACGGAGATACTACCGGGATCGGCCACGCCCTGCCGGGCGGCGGACTCCAGGGCCGCCCTTTGGGCATGGTTGATGTTGCCTTCTTTACGGGCGCCCCGGTTGTTCAGCGGCGATCCGCATTGGTTGCAGAACGCCGCCCCCGGACGGACAGCGTGACGGCAGGCCGGGCACAGTTCAACGTCACTGCTCATCCGTGGTGTCCTTCGTGAATGGCAGTTTCAAACGCCGCCCGCCGGGATTGGAAGGGTCTTGTTTCCGACGGCGGAGGGCCGCCCTGCCGTCGGACAACAACGAGCGCGGAGAGAACCGTGCCTGCTGCCGCTTCCAGAATCCGACGCTTCCAGTGATATCGGTCAGGGACGAGTCGACGATCTCCCAGTACTCCTTGACCTCCGACTCACTCGGCTGGCCGGCACCGAACACCGCGGCGTCGGCGCGGTGCGCAAGCACGGTAGTGGTGTTGCCGGCTGTGGGGAAAGCGTCCGCAATCACCGAGGCAGACTCGCGCCTGGTGGACTTGGTGTCGATCGATGCACCCATGTCGGTGACAAGGCTCAATACCTCGCTCCATCCTGCGCCAACCCGCTGGGCCGGGTGGCCATCACGGAAACGTGCCTTCCGGCGTCGAGACTTCAACAGGAGGATCAACAGCAGCGGGATAGCCAGGATCCCCAAAGGAATCAGGGCAACACCGATCGCAGCCAGCAGGGGTCCCCAGAACAACCAGGGGTTGTTCTTCTTCTCGTCCGCGTCCAGGGCGTCGGGAGTGGAGTCCGGCGGCAGGTCCGCGGGCTCCTGCGGCGGCGGTGGCGGCTGCAGTACCTGGGGCTTCGGCTTTGACTTGTTCTGCGGATCCGGCGGGATGGGCACGTTGTCCTTGGGCGGTGTGGGATCGAAGGAGACCCAGCCAACGCGGTCAAAGGCCACCTCTACCCAGGCGTGGACATCCTTGCCCGTGATCTTGACATCGCCGGCGCCGTTTTCGGGGCTCTTGGGATCCGGGTAGAAACCCATCACAACGCGCGAAGGAATGCCCAAATGGCGGAGCATGAGGGACATGGATACTGCGTACTGCTCGTCATCGCCCAGCATCTGCTTGGCGGAGAGCATGTTGCGGATGCGGGCCGCGCTGTGGCCCGGAAGGCTGGGCAGCTGCCCCTCTGCCACCAGGCCGTTGCTGAAGGCACCACCCTTCTGGAAGTGGGCCTCGATCTGCCGGACACGGTCGATCGCTGTGGGTGCATCCGCGGACAGTTCGTTGGCCTGCGAGGCAACGATCGGGGGAACTTCCTCAGCGTCGGGCAACGTGAGCTTCGCAAAGTCGTACTGGGTGAGCTGTCCATGCTCCAAAGTGCCGGGATCGGAAACCTGGACCGTGTAATTCTCGCCCTTGCCCAGTCCCTTGGTGGTCACCGCAGTATCAGTGCCCGCATTGAAGTAGAGCCCCGATGCCGCGCCGGAGGTGTCCGCGAAGCTCATCCCGGTGGTGTGGCGGCCGCCAGGGACAAAGTAACCTTGGTAGTCCTCCACCGTGATGTCCAGAGTGTAGTTGGTGCCTTCCACCGGGCTCCCGGAATCAGCCAGCGTGTTCAGCGACTTGGCGTCGCCAACTTTGCTGAAGTTGCCGGAACTGTTCGGATCCATGGTGTAGTTCAGGCCGTTGAACGCATCCAGCGCTGCCAGCCGTACACGGGCGTCCTTGGGCAAGCCCTTCACCGTGAAGAGCGTGGTGTCCTTTTCGTCCTTGACGAAGCTCCGGAAGCTCGCCAGTGGAGTGATGTAATCACGGGGGTCGAACGGCGGGACGATCGTGTTCCGCAGCACCTTGCGGTCGTCGCTGGCGGTCACCAGGGGGGATGCGATGGCCGTTACGCCCACGGCCACGGCGATGACCGCGGCTGCAGTCCCCAAGCGGCGGAGCTGGCCGCGGCGGGCCGCACCGGCGTCGGAATCCGGCCTGTTGGCTGAGACGGTCCGGGTGCTGCGCTGGCGGAGCACGTCCCGGCGGAACGTCGCCCAGACGATCGAAACTATGGTCAAGGACACGCCGCGCTCCACGTTCAGGAAGCCCGAGCTGGTGCTGAAGGCGATGCCCGTGACGAACAGGACCAGAACCGGCAGCAACGGCCAGTATGGGCTTTTCAGCCGCCAGGTCAACAGCCCTGCCGCCAGGGCCATGAGCAGCGAGCTCAGGAACGGCACGATCAACGTGCCGTTGGCTGTTCCGACCGGAACGCCGACCGTGAGCATGTCCTTCCACGAGAACACAATGCCCAACAGGAGCGTTCGCAGGGAATCGAAGCTTGGCAGGAAACCGAGAACCGCGGAATCCGGCACGGCAAGCGCAGAACCGAACACCATGTAGGCGCCAAAGGCCAAAGCTGTTGTGATGAGGAGACCGAGCCGGAGATGGGCATTCAGGACGGCAATGCCGAGCCCGAGGATCACCCCGCCCAAACCAGCGACGAGGAAGCGTGCGTCCCCACCGAAGCTCAGCGTGAAGCCAAGAACGCCGAGGAACAGCAGCACTGTCAGGGCGCCGCAGTCCACGAAGAAGTGCCACAATGGCCGGTCGTCGGCAAAGACAGATCCGCCTGCGGCTCGTGCCTTGGCCCGGGCACCGGACTTAGCCTGCTTTTCCGCACGCGGACGGACGCGGAGGTTGGGCGCGGTGCTCATGCTGCCGCCTTTCGAAGGACAATGGCGAGATCGTCCAGGTCGCCCACAGTGAGGACCGTCAAGTCCGCGATGTTGGCCCTCGACGGCGCGGCGCCGGGTTGGACGCGGACGGCAAGGCTGCGGACTCCCGGCGGGACGGACGCTGAGGCCGAACGCAATTGCGTGGCCGTGACATGGCTGCCGACCACGAAGAACACCACGGAAGCATTCGGGACGGTATCCGAGAGGGTCCGGGCAAGATCGACGGCGGTCTTCCGCATGGGTGCACCGACAATCCTGGTCATGTCGTCCAGGAGGTTGCGGCCGGTTTCGCAGCGGAGCGGCCCCTTCTGGGTCAGGACGTCCAGGTCCCGCTGTTCACTGATGGCTTGGCGGCCGATGGAGGCCGCCACCGAAATGGCCATTTCGAATTCCGCTTCGGTGTCGTACTCGTCGGTGTTGATGGACAGGGAAATGGCCAGGTGTGCCCGGCGCGTCTCCTCGAACTGGCGGACCATGAGTTTGTTGGTGCGGGCCGTGGTCTTCCAGTGGATGTGTCTCCGGTCATCGCCTGGCACATAGTCGCGCAGGGCATGGAAGGAGACGTCGGCGCTGGAAAGTTCCGTGGTGGGCATGCCTTCGAGGTCGCGGATGAACCCGGCAGCGGAACCCCCGAGCGCCACGGTCCTCGGGTGCACGAACAGATCGACCGGTTCGGTCCAGAGCACGCGGCGGCGCAGCAGGTGGAGAGGGTCGGCGCGAACGGAGCGCACCGGTCCGACCACGATCACCGCACGGCGGGCCGTGGGAATAGTGAAGAGATCCTCGTGGACCTGGGCCGGCTTCATCCGCGGCAGGTGGAAGACGGCCGTGTTGGCTCCCACGGGAAGTTCCAGCGCGGCAGGCAGCAACGGGCGTGTGGAGACATTGGAAACGGCAATGCTCCCCACGGCGTCGTCACCCACCGCGACACGGGTGCGGGCAAGGTCCAGGACCACGCCGTACGCCGAGCGGCCCACAATGAAGCCAACGGCCAGCACGAAGAGCAGGAAGGCCACCAGGGCCGCGGACTTGGCTTCCTGCCAGCCCCAGGACTGGCCTGCCCACCAGAGCCCGATCGCCGCTGCGAGCACCACCCAGCCGAGCAGGCTGACAACGGAGAGTGCCGGCCAGACAAAGCGCAGCCATAGGGCACGGACTTTCTCCCAGGCCGGCGCGAGGAACTCCCCTGCCGTGCCAGCAGCCTCGGCCCACACTGCGGCGGGGTGCAGTTTCCTGGTTTTTCCGGACGTGCTTCGGCTGCCAGGGCGGTTGCCCGCTTCTTTGCCGGAGCCACGCAGGGAGCGCATCGTGCCGCCAACTGCTGACGTGGCGCGCTTAAGCGAATCAGCAGCCCTGGTCAGGGGTTTGCTGGAGGACATGTAGGGGCCTTTGTTCGAACGGTGCGAGAAGGGAACTGCGCTGGCTTAGGCGGTGGCGCGTTGCTGCGGGGCGGCCACTTCGGCCAGGACGCGCGTGAGCACGACGTCCGGCGTGGCGCCAGAGAACTCTGCCTCAGGATCCATCACCAAACGGTGCGTCCACACCACTGGAGCGAGCTCCTTGATGTCGTCCGGAAGCACAAAGTTCCGGCCCTGTCCCGCTGCCCATACCTTGGCCGCACGGACCATGGCCAGGGCTCCACGCACCGAAACGCCGAGGCGGGTTTCGGAGGCGTTACGGGTCTCCTCGCACAGCCGGGAAATGTACTCAAGCACTGCGGTATCCACGTGCGTGGTGGCGGCGAGATCCGCCATGTCGGCCACGGCCTGCGTCGTGATCAACGGCGTCAGATCCTTCGACCGGTCCTTCAGGTTGGCCCCGCCCAGCAGCCGGACGGTGGAGGCGTGGTCCGGGTAGCCAATGGAGGTCTTGATAAGGAAGCGGTCCAGCTGGGCTTCCGGAAGCCGGTAGGTACCAGCTTGCTCGATGGGGTTCTGGGTGGCCAGGACCATGAACGGGCGGCCTGCCTCGTAGGTGGTGCCATCCACGGTCACCCGGGACTCCTCCATGACTTCCAGCAGCGCAGACTGCGTCTTCGGGGAAGCACGGTTGATTTCGTCGGCGAGAACGATGTTGTTGAAGACCGGTCCCTTGTGGAACTCGAACTTCTGCGTCTTCTGGTCGTAGATGGTCACACCCGTGACATCCGAGGGCAGGAGGTCGGGGGTGAACTGGATGCGGTTGTGTGAACCCTGCACCGTGGCAGCCAAAGCACGGGCCAGGGAGGTCTTGCCCGTGCCGGGTGCATCTTCAAAAAGGACATGCCCCTCGGCCAGCATCGCAGTGAACGTCAGCCGGATGACGTGTTCCTTGCCCAGGACGGCTTGGCCCACGTTGGCAACGAGCTTCTCGAACGTTTCTGCAAACCACGCGGCCTGCTCGTTTGTCATGGTCATCGGTTGATCCTGTTCCTTGTGTTGGGGTGTTGGGATGAAGTTGTTGTTGATGCCGGCCGGCCGGACGTGGCTAGCAACCGCCGGGCTTGGTTCCGCGCAGATCCACGGTGGTGGACTTCACGAACCAGCCGGGGTGGCTGCCCTGGGTGACGCGGTACCAGGGAGTGCCGTTGTTGTAGATGTCCTTGGTGCAGTTGACGTTCAACCACCCTTCGGAGTTGGAGACCCAGCCAACGCCGCAGCTCGGGCCGCTCGGGTTGTAGGTATCGGCCTGTCCGGGCTTACCGGGGCACGTGTTGTTGTGGGCCCTGATCTCGCCTGCCGGAGGCTGCGGGGGCGGCGGCGCATCGCCACTGCGCGAGGTGTCGCTGCCAACCCGTCCTGCCTGCCCGCCGCTGACGGCACGGACCCGCAGAGTGTGCGTTTCACTGAATCCAACAGTCGTGGAGAAGCTCCGCTGGCCCGTGTCCTGCCAGGCTCCGCCGTCGAGGCTGTACTGGTAGCCGGTAACCGGCCGGCCGTTGCCATTGGGGGCGTTCCAGGTCCAGGACACTGTCTTGTCCCCCACGCCGCTGCTCTTGCTGCCGGTAACGGTCGGAGCGTAGGCAAGGCCGTAAGGATTCACAGTGTTCGACGCCGGGCTGCGATCACCGGGCGTCGGGTTACGGGTCGAGATCGCCCAAACCACCACGGCGGTGTCTGTACCGTTGGGTGCTGCCACCACGCCGCCGCCGGCGGGAATGGCACCGCTGCCGCCGCCTGAGGTCAGCGCATATCGGTAACTGATCTCGTTGGCGTTGGCACCGTTGCGTTCTGACGCGGAGAGCGGGTTGAACGCGACGCGGATCTTGCCGCCGTCGGCGTTGGTTTCCACCAGGGCCGCCGACGGCGCGCCCACCATTCCGGGCTTGCCTGCAGCACGGATGGCATTGGACTGCTGGCTCACGCCACTGACGCCTGCCTTGTTCGTGGCCGAGACAGTGAACGAATAGTCGGCTTCGGAGTTGTCAACGGTCACGTTCTGGGAAGTCGCTGCTACAGCCTGCGAACCCACGACGGCGCCACCACGGTACGTGGTCAAGGTGTAGCTGGACACGGCGTCGCCGTTGTTGTTCGGCGCCACCCAGCTGACCTGCAACTGGCTCTGGCTGCCGACCGATCCTGCGCCGGCCACCGACGGAGCGGCAGGTGTCGCGGGGACACCGGCCGGGGTCTCCGCAGCAGAGTAGGTACTCCACTCGGAAGGCTCCTTGGCGTCGTTGCGGGCCACGACCCGGACCTTGTAGGCCACACCGTTGGTCAGGCCCGTCCAGACGTGGCTGTTGCCCGTCAGGTTCTGGATCTGGGGATTCTGTCCTGCCGGGGCCGGGGAAATCTCAAGGTCGTACGACTTGATGGGCGAACCCTTGCTGCCGGGGGGAACCCAGGCAACCGACAATTGCTTGTCGCCGAACTTCAGCGTTGGAGCAACCGGCGTGTCCGGTTTCACGTCCGGCCGGACCTCGGCCGAGACCGGGGAGCGTTCGGATTCGTTGATGGCGTTCGTGGCAGTGACCGCAAAGTGGTATTTCACGTTGTTGGTCAGGCCGGTCAAGGTGCACGTGTTGGCCGGGCAATCCTGTTTGAAGCCGTTCTCGCCATAGACCGTGTATTTGGTGATGGGTGAGCCGCGGTCTGCAGGGGCGTTCCACGTGAGCAACGCTGTCTGGTCACCGACGCTTTGAGCCAAGGGTGTGGTGGGCGCCGCTGGTTTGTCCTTGACGGTCAAGCGGATACGCGCTGTGGCGTAGCGGGAAATTTCGCCCGTCTTGTCCTGCACCGTGTAGGCAACCACCATGGTCCCTGTGAAGCCGCCGGCAGGCGTCACGGTCACACTGTCGCCGCTGGCCTCGGCAGTTCCCTGCCCCGTCTCCGTGACCGCCGAGACTATCTTCAGCGGGGTGTCCGGGAACGGATTCGAATCATTGGCCAGCACGTTCACGGTGACAGGCTTCCCGGACTGTGCATCCGGTTCAGCGTCATCGTTGGCAACAGGCTTGGGACGGTTGGACGCCGAGAGCGCGAGCTTGTAGGTAGCAACAGCTTCCAGGCCACGGGGGTCCTTGGCCTTCACCTGGACAGTGCCGGACTGCCCGATCTGCACGGAGTCATCCGCGGAGACCTTCAGGGTTTTGCCGTCCACCGACACCTTGAAGCCACTCGTGGCAGAACCAGTGAGCTCGTACTTCATGTTCTGGACATCGTCGGAGTCAGGATCCGATGTCAGCTTCCCAAGATCCAGGCTTGCGGAATCACCCTTGGGAACTTCCACATCGCTGCCCAGGAGGACAGGCGGGTTGTTCTTGTTGGGATCAGGCAGGACCTTGGTGCGGATGCTCAGGGTGGACTTCAAGCCATTGGGGTCGTCCGGCCCGGTTCCGTCTGTAACTTCGAAGCTGATGGAGCCAGGACCCACGTATTCGGCTCCAGCAGTGTATTTCAGGCCGGTACCACCGTTGGCCACGGGATCAGCGCCGTCGGCGCCGATGAGCTTGATGCGGTCAGTCTGCGTCAGCCGTGGCGAGCGGCCCTCACGGACCTTCACCCATTCGGCCAGGTCAACGGTCACCGACTGGCCCGAAACGAGTTCAATGACCTCGTCCTTGGCGAGCGTCGGAACCTGCTGGCCGATGCCGGGAACCCAGATGATGGCCGTGGATTTCTGTCCGTCCACGTCCTCCACGGTGTAGGGCACCAACTGCGGCTGCTCGGTGAGTTCGACGATCACATTGCCCTCGGGACCCGGGCGCGCGGTTGTCACGTCGGTGCTGATCTTCAGGTTCTCCCCCACGCCGTCGGGGTCTTCGTCGTTCTTCAGGACCGGAACATCCACGGCGGTCTTGCCCAGTGTCTGGGCTGATGTCACCCGGTCATCGCGGGCGATCGGTGCCTGGAGCGGGATGTCGTTCTTCACCACCACGCGGATGCTGGCTTGTCCCACTGCGTCACGGTCATCGGCCACGGAGTAGCGGACGTTGACGGTGCCTTCAGCGGCGGGCGCGGTAACCAGTATGCGGCCGCTGGTCTTGCTGACATGGGCGTCGAGGCCCGCATCGGCTTCAATGCTGTCCGTGAGGATACGGATGATGTCACCGTCGGGATCGGTGTCGTTGGCAGTGGCATCAACGGCGATCTGCCGACCGGGGCGAACCTTGACCTCGTCATCGACGGGAGCCGGTTTCTGGTTGTTCTCCCCCCGGGGCGCGACGCCGACCGTGACGGTTCCGGTGTTGACCGCACCCTGCCGGTCAATCACTTTGTACCGGAACGTGTCCGTTCCTGCACCGTCACCGGCGGCGACGAAATCGATGAAGCTGCTTCCCGCCGTCGCGGTTCCCATGGTGGGTGTGCTGTCGATGCCGGTGAGCTGCACCGAGTCGCCGTCGGGATCGATGCCGTCCAGCGGGACCGGGATCCGGACGCTGCCTCCGGCCACGACGCGAGCGGTCAGGTTCTGCGGCTGCGGGCGCGAGTTCTGGGTGCCTTCCAGGGGAAGGATGTGGATGGTTACCGCGGCAGCACTCTTCTGGCCCTGCGGGTCCACTGCGTTATAGATGGCGCGCACCGTTTTCGGCGTGGGTCCGGCGATGAAGCGCAGGGTCTTCTCGGAAATGAAGGCCTTGCCGTCTTCTTCGGGAATGCCCTGGGCCAGGACGGGGTCCACGGAGAGCTCTTCGCCCTGCGGGTGCGTGTCGTTGTCCAGGACCGGAATGGTGACGACGTCGTTCACCCGCACGTTCACTTCGTCCGGTTTCGGCTGGGGAGCTTCGACGACGGCGGGAGCCGGCACCGGGACGACGCCCACCGTTCCGGTCGCTGAGGTGCGTCCGTTGGACATGGTGTAGGTGAAGACGAAGGGGTCCTTGGCACCGAGGACATCGGTGACACGCAGGACACTGTGGTCAATGACGCTGACCGAGGCGGACGAGCCGTCCGGAACCGTCACTGACTGCAGGACCAGTACTCCCCCGGAAGGATCGGAGTCGTTGGCCAAGGGGTCCACCAGGACGCTGCCTCCAACGGGAAGCAAGGCAACGTCATGGACGGCAACGGGAGCTCCTGCGTCCTTGCCGGACTCGACATCGACGCGGATGAGGCCCTGGCTGCTCTGCGGCCCGTTGCTGGCGATGTACGTCAGGTAGATCGGACCCGGCGTGGCGCTCCGGAAGGTGAAAGTGCCGCCGTCGGTCACCGGTCCCAGCTCAGCGGGCCCGGCCGCCTCAACGTGGGCAACGCGCAATGCGCCGCCGTTGGGATCGACGTCGTTCTTCAACGGCGCAATGACAAGGTCTTGCCCCACAACGGCTGTCACGTGGTCGGCGTTGACCACGGGTGCCAGCGCGCCCGGGGGCTGTACGTTGACGACGATTCGGCCCGTGGTGGTGGCCCTGCCATCCCACACGGTGATGGTGACGTTCTTCTTGCCCGGTGCTGCGCCGGAATCCTGGTAGGTGAGCAGGCCATCGCGGCGAACCTTCACCTGGTCCTGGTCGTTGTCCGTCTTGGCATCGAGCAGGACGAGGTCGTCACCGTCGGGATCCATCCAATCGGTGAGGATGTTCTGGCTGACGGACTTTCCCTGCTCCACGAGCATGGTGGTGGGCTCGCCCCGCTTGAAGAAGGGAGGCTTGTTCTCTTCGGGAGCCACCACATGGAGGGTGACCTTGCCACCGGCCGACAAACTCCGTCCGTCTGCGGCGTTGTAGTCGAAGACTTCCGTTCCCGGTTTGGCATCCGTGGGAACTTTGATCTGGAAAGCGGAGCCCCCGTAGATGTTTTCCAGCGTCCCCATCTTGGGGCCGTTCGGACCCACCGAAGCGGTGAGGACGTCGCCGTCGGGGTCTGAATCGTTGTCCAGCACGCTCAAAATGGAGGTCCGGCCCGGCCTGACGCCGAATTCGTCCGGCTTGGTCTCCGGCGGTCGGTTTGGCTTGGTGCGGTCCGGGAGGACGTTGATGGTGTTGTTGTCCGCGGACTCCTGGTCCTGGTCATCGGACTGGTTCTTGGGCGGGACAACGTCGTCCCAGTTGTTGACCAGCTGCATGTTCTGGTTGACCAGCCATACGCTGCCGGAGTTCACGTCGTTAAGCACCACGAGGTCGCGGTTAACGCGGAACACATAGCTCGGGGAAGCGCTGGCTTTGGGGACGTCGTTCTTCTTGTCGTCGGCGTCGTTCTCGCAGTCGCGGACGTACTTGTTGGCGCCGGACCAGGCCGCGTGGACACACTTGCTGACCTGGACAGGAGCGGCCGGTACGCCCTCGCCGTCGGCGTTGACAGTGGCGGCTGTAGAGCCGTCCAGGGGTTGCTTCAGGAGGGCTTTGCGGGTCGCGATGGCGACGTAGCTGCTCTCCCCGCTGGTCTGCTGGAGTTTGGCTTCGCGGGCATCCTGGAGTTGGAGCTTGCGGCCACCGGGGAGGAAAAGGTTTCCGGAGGCGGCATCGAGGACAACGGGTTTGTCTCCCACCACCGAGATTTGAAGATCGCCTGCGCCCTTGAGCTCGTCCACCTTGGTGACTTCGGAGTTGGTCCGCTGGCCGTCCGCGTCCACGGTGATGGCCGTGATCTCGCCCTTGCCGGGGTCTGCGGTGTAGATGCGGTTATCCGCGCCGACTGCGGAGACGATGCCTTGATCGCCGGTCAGGACGGGTTCGGTGCCTTCCTCGTCGAAGCCGTTGACCGTGGACGGAGAAAGTGCCCACACCTTGCCACGGGCAGGATCGGTCACGGACAGGACCGTGGAACCATAGCTGACTTGCGACGACGACGGCAGCTGCTTATCGCCGCCAAGCTTCAGGTTGGCGGCGGACACCTGGTTGATGGTGGAACCGGATTCGTCATCGACGAAGACGTTGCCGTCGTGCTGCAGGACGTCGAACGTGGTGGTGGCAGGCGTTACGGCACCATCGAGGACGCGGGACGGGTAGTTCAGCCGCCCCACAGCGTTCTTGGTTTTGCTCACAACCCACACGCCGCCGTCGTTCAAGTCCACCTCGGTGGTCTTGAAGCCCGGGTACAGAACAGCACCCGCGACCAGCAAAGCCCCTGCTGCAGTGGCACCGGTGCCCGCTATGAATTTCTTGTTTTGACGCTTTTTCAGCCCCAGCTTGCCGAAGAAAGTTGTCACAGCCCCAGAATTCCCTTTGTTTGCAGCCGCCCCCCAGTGGCTTCCAAGCCATCCGGCAGGTGCCGGCAGCCGTACAATCCGCAGTACCCCCGAACGGCGGCGGAATTTTCAGTCCCTAAGACTATCCCACGCGCCCCACGGCCAGCCAAGGAAACCCGAGACCGGGCTATCCAATGGCTTTGACAGAGTACTGTCTTGGAGCCGTGAAGCGCGATGGGGACAACTGCCCCGCGCCGCGGTGCTGATGGCCTCAACATTGCGGTATCTGGTGGGGTCCGGGATCGCCCAGGGTGGTGTTGCCCTGCGCAATGAAGCGTCCGGCATTGGGACCGCTGGTCAGCCGGTACCACGCCGCGTAGTTCAGGTACGGGGTACTGCGGTTGATGTAGCAATTGACCGTAAAGGAACCGTTTGACTCGTACTGCCACGGGGTGCCGTAGACCACGCCGTCACAGCGGTGGCCCGGCGTGTTCGGGTCCCAGGACGTCTGTCCCGATGCCGCCGTGTCCGTACAGGTACGGAAACTGCCGGCCGGCAAGGTGGCATCCCACGACGTCTTCTGCGGACCGCTCTGGGCACTGGCCGAAGCCACGGCTCCACCTTGGCCCACCGAGTTGAAGGTCTGGACCTCAATGGTCCGGGTCTGGTTGTAGCCGCCCGTGTTCACAACCCGGCTGCCGGAGGCGGATTCGTTGATCCACCCGGTGTCCGTTCCGCCGCCGGTGATCCTGATCTTGGTCGCGGCGACGTCGTTGCTGCCCGTGGAAGGCGATGACCAGTTAAGGGTCAGCGTGGTTTGGTTCTGGCCACCGTTGGCACCGGACGCCGAGGGGGTGCCAGGCGAACCATACGGTGTGGTGGTGGCGGGTGCACTGGGATTGGAGCTTGGGGCCACCGTGGAAACGGCATTGACCGTGATGGTGGTGGCCTGCCCATTGGTGAAGCCGCTCACCGTCTGCCCTGGGCTGATGGGACCCGACTGTCCGGTACTGGCGACGTAGCGGTAGCTCACTTCGCTTTGGCTGGACCCATTGCGTTGACTTTGGTCGAGAACGGTGAAGTTGATGGTCACCGCACGACCTGCTCCCCCGGTGTTTGCCGGGGTTGCCGACACGTTGTTGACGGTGCCGAGCATGCCCGTTGCACGACGGGGAGCGGAAGGCGCACTAACGCTTCCCTTTCCGGCCTTGTTCTCCGCTTGAACAGTGAATGTGTAGCCCTTTTCGTCGTTCTGTGCGGTGAAGACTGCGGAGCGGACGTTGCCTGGGATCGTTTGCGTCTGGGGCACCCCATTGCCACCACTCATGGTGACGTAGTACGCCTTGATGGGATCACCATTGACATCCGGTTCAGTCCAATCGGCGCGGATCTGGTTTTGGGCTCCCACGGACTGCACCACAGCGGTAGTGGGAGCCGCCGGTGCCCCCGGGAGGCCTGCGGGGTTGTCCTCAACGGAATACATGCCCCAATCGGAGGGCCCGAGCTCATTGACCGCTTGGGCACGCACCTTGTACTTCACACCATTGGTCAGTCCCGGCCAGGTGTATGTGAGTCCTGTGACCTCGTTCTTCACGGCAATGCCGTTGGCCGGAGGCGGTGAGATTTCCAGGTTGTAGTGCTTCACCGGCGACCCCTCCGTCTTGGCAGGGGTCCAGGTGATTGCCATGTTCTTGTCCCCGGCCTTGACCGTAGGGGCATCCGGCGGCGAGGGCTTCTCATCGGGCCGGATTTCGTTGGACGCCGTGGATGCCGGCGAGTCGCCTACCTCGTTCGTGGCGTAAACGGTGAACACGTACTTCACGTTATTGGTCAGTCCGGACAGCGTGCAGGTGGTGGTCGGGCATACCTGCTCGAAACCTGCCGCCTTCACGGTGTATTTGGTGATGGCTGCGCCATTGTCCGACGGCGGCGTCCACTTGAGGACGGCAGTCCGGCTCCTGACGTCGGTCGCTACGGGGGCGGACGGAGCATCGGGCTTGTCCCGCACTGTGATGCGGACACGGCCGGTTGCTTGCCTGGAAGGGTCCTTGGTCTTGTCCAGCACCGTGTACCGGACCACCATGACACCCTTGAAACCATCGGCCGGGGTGACGGTGATCGACTCTCCTGACACCGTCGGCTGGCCGGCGGCGGACCCGGTCTCCACTGCCGCGTTTTCGATGGTCAATGGTGCGTCGTTGAAAGGATTGAAGTCGTTGGCGAGGACGTTCACTGTTTCCGAACGGCCCGCGTTGGCCTTCTCAACGGCGTCGTCGTTGGCAACCGGCCGCGGCCGGTTCGACGAGACGACGGTGGCGGTGACAGTTGCGCGCACCGCGTCGGAGCGGCCATCGGTGACCTTGAGCGGGAACGAGCCTACGGCCCCTGGATTGAGCGAGAGGTCCGGGGTGATCTTAAGGACGGTACCTTCCACTTTGGCCTGGAAACCTGCCGCCTGCTGGCCGTCGAGCTCGAACTTCAGGTTGCCTTGGTCCCTTTCGTCGACGTCCTTGGCCAGGTTGGCCAGTTCAACGTCCGTAGTCTCACCCTTGGGAGCTTCCACGGATGCTCCACTGAAGGTCGGCGGGTGGTTGGCGTTGGGGTCCGGAATGACCTTCGTAAGGATGGTCAACGTGGACTTCAACCCTTGGGAGTCGTCCGGGCCGGAGCCGTCAGTGACCTCGAAGGTGATGGATCCGGGGCCAACGTAGTCGGCTTGGGCTGCGTACCGCAGCGCGTTTCCATCACCGGAGATGACGTTTGAGGGGTCCCCGCCTTGAACGCGGATCTTGTCCGCCACGGTGATGCGGGCCTGGCGGCCTTCCCGGACGCGGACGTATTCCTGCAGCGCCAGCGTGACGTCCTTGCCGGACATCACTTCCACAGGTTCTGTCTTTGCCAGGGTCGGGTACTGGAGGCCCTGGCCTGGAATCCACATCACGGCGGTGGCTGACTGACCGTCCATGTCCGTGACGGTGTACGGGATCAGTTGCTCTTGCGGGACGAGGGTCACTACCACGTTGCCGGCGGTACCTACCCGTGCGTTTGGATTTCCATCCGGCAGTGAAATGGTGAGGTCCTCGGCGACGCCGTCGGGGTCGGAGTCGTTCTTCAATACCGGAACGTCGACGGCGGTCTTGCCCAACGTCTCAGCCAGTGTGACGCGGTCGTCCACAGCCACAGGAACGTGGAGGGCTGCCGTTGGACTTGTCTGGACCCTGACCACCGCGCTGGCTTCGGCCTTTTTGTCGTCCTGGATCCGGTAACTGATGCTCTCGGTTCCGGCAACGCCGGGTGCTGTCAGCAGGATCTTGCCGGAGGCAGCTTCCACCTGGAGATCAGGATTGGCCTCGAATGAATTGACCAGGCCGATGGGGTCGCCGTCCGGATCGGAGTCGTTCTTGAGGGCGTCCACCGCAATGCGGCGCCCCGGCCGGACATCAATGGCGTCATCGACGGCGATCGGCTTTTGGTTGTTGGCCTCTGCCGGAGCGATCCCCACAATGACGGTGCCTGTGTTTTCGGCGCCGATGCGGTCCCGCACGCGGTAGCTGAAGGTATCCGTCCCGGCAGACTTGCCGCCGGCGGTGAACTCCATGTAGCCGTCCCGCACCACAGCGGTGCCCATCGCGGGTGCTTTGTCCACGCCGATGAGCTGGACGGAGTCGCCGTCGGCGTCAATGCCGTCCAGCGGAACCGGGATCTTGACGGTCATCCCGGCAACTACCCGGGCGGTCAGGTTCCGGGGCTCAGGGCGGGTGTTGGTGGCGTCATCCCTGGCGCGGATGCGTATGGTCACCTGCTGCGAGTCGGTCTGCCCCGAGGAGTTGCTGACCTTGTAGATCGCATACACCGTCTTGGGGACGTCGCCCGCAATGAAGCGCAGGTAATTGCCCGCGATGAACATCCGTCCGTCGGCCGCGTCCGGCTGCTGCGCCAGGACTGGATCGAGGGTCAGCTCACCGCCGTTGGGGTCGGAATCGTTCTCCAGGACGGGGATCGTGACCACATCGCCAACCCGTACTGAAACTTCGTCGGGCTTCGCCTGCGGTGCCTGCAGCTTGCTGGGGGCGGGGACCACCTGGACCGAGATGTCTCCGGTGGCGGAGGCCTTGCCATTCGAAATCGTGTACTTGAGGGAAAGTTGCCCCGTGGCATGGATATCGGTGATCTTGACCACCGAGTGGTCCAGTACCGCCACCGTGACAGGCAGGCCGTCCGCGGCCGTCACGGACTGGACAACCAGCACGCCGCCGGCCGGGTCCGAGTCGTTGCCAAGCACGTCCACCACTGTGCTGCCGCCGCTGGGAAGAAGGGCGATATCGCGCACCGCCACGGGCGCGCCGTCGTTGCTGCCGGACACGACGTCGACGCGCACCAGCTGCTGCGCGCTGGCAGGTCCGTTGGTGACCATGTAGGTGACGTAGTGCGGACCGACACTCGTGGAGTTGAACGAGAAGGTCTGCTGGTCCGGACCTATCACGGCCGTCGCCTGGTCATCCGCCTGCGCCTGAGCCAGGCGGAGCGTGCCTCCCTGTGGATCGGAGTCGTTCTTGAGGGGTGCAATAACCGTGTCCTGGCCGGCGACGGCCACCACGTGGTCTGCGTTGGCAATGGGTGGCAGGGCTCCCGGCGCACGGACATCCACGCTGATCCGCCCCTCGGAGCTCAACGTGCCATCGGAGACCGTCACGGAAATCGTCTTCTTCCCCGGACCGGCCCCCGAGTCCTGGAACGTCAAAAGCCCGTCGGGCCTGATCCGCACCTGGTCCGCGGGATCGCTGCTGCTGGCCGCCACGGCGAACAGGTCATCGCCGTCGGGGTCGATCCAGTCACTGAGGATGTATTGGTTGGCGATCTTTCCCGCCTGCACCACCAAGGCGTTGTTCCGGTTGGGCTTCTGCTGCGGTGCGGCGTTCTCACCGGGGGGAACGATCCTCAGATCCACGGTGGTCGAGGCAGTCCCTCCTCGGCCGTCATCCACGGAGTACTTGAACGATTCGCTCCCGGACTGATCGGCAGGAACCGTGATCTGGAATCCCGTGCCGCCGTAGACGGGGGCCAACGCCCCTGATTTGAGCACCTGGTCGGCCGAGACGGTCAGGACATCGCCGTCGGAGTCGGCGTCGTTGTCAAGCACGGGCAGGAGCGTTGTCTTACCCGCCCGCACGCCAAAAGCGTCCGGCTTCGCGACAGGTGGAGTGTTCGGTTTGCTGCGGTCCGGAAGGACTGTCTGCTGGACTTCGTCCGCGGAGTCCTTGTCGGCGTCGTCAGATGTTTGCTGGGGTGGGATGACGTCGTCCCAGTTGTTGACCAGCTGCATGTTCTGGTTGACCATCCAGACGTTGCCGGAGTTGACGTCGTTCAGTACCACGAGGTCCCGGTTGACCCGGAAGACGTACGACGGCGATGCACTCGCCTTGGGGACGTCGGCGCGGCGGTTGTCAGCCTCGTTCGTGCACTCGCGCAGGTACTTGTTGGCCCCGGACCAGGCCGCGTAGGTGCAGGAGCCCAGATGGACAGGCGCTGCGGGCACGCCTTCGCCGTCAGCTCGGATGGTTTTGGCTGTGCTGCCGTCCAGGGGCTGCAGCAACACTGCCTTCTTGGTGGCGATGGCCACGAAGTCCGCGGCAGTCCCGCTCTGTTGGAGCTTGGCGTCGCGGGCGTCGTCCAAGTGGACGGTGGCTCCGCCCGGCAGGACGATGTTTCCTGTGGCCTCGTTGAGGACCACAGCCTTGTCCCCCACCGCGGTCAGCTGGAGGTCGCCGGCGCCCTTCAGCGCATCATCCTTGCGAACCTGGGAATCCACCGACTGGCCGTTGGCGTCGACTTTGGTGGCCGTCAGGCTGCCGGTCTCCGGATCCACGGTGTGGATGGTGTCATCGGTGCCAACGACGGACACGATGCCGGTGGACTGTTCCAGGACGGGCTCGGCCTCGTCACTGAATCCGCCGACCGAACCGGCTGTGAGCGCCCAGACTTTGCCCTTGGAGGGATCGGTGACGGCCAGGACCTTGTTGCCGAAGCTTACAGCTGCCGACCCCGGGAGCTTTTGGTCTCCGCCCAGGCGCATGTTGGCGGCGCTGACGGGATTGATGGTGGCGCCGTCGGCATCATCAATGAACACGTCACTGGCCTGCTGAAGGATGTCGAAGTCCTTGCTGGCCGGAGTGACGGCACCATCCAGGGACTTGGACGGATAGTTGAGCCGGCCGGCGGCATTCTTGGACTTGCTGACTACCCAGACACCGCCGTCGTTCAGGTCCACTTCAGTGGTCTTGAACCCGGGGTAGAGAATGGCACCCGTCACGAGCACTGCTGCGGCGGCTGTGAAGGCGGTAGCCGTGATAACCCTCCGCCGCCGGATCTTGCCACGACGATTCCCGGACCCATTGGTCAGAGTCATCCAAATTCCCCACTTTTAGGCAGCCAGCACCGAACCCCGGGCCATCACAACACAAACAAGCTAAGAGTACCGGGTTAATCCATCGATTAGCCAAGAGTGCGCAACATGGGCTGCCAGGAACGCAACAGTCCGTGGGGCCCGCCCAGCGATGGGCGGGGAAGGTCGGGCATTGTCCGGGAACGAGCAGTCCTAGTCGAGAACCAGGCCCTTGCCACGGCCGCGGGCCAGCATGACCGGATGGATCTCGCCAAAGCCACGGACGTTCTCCGACTTCTGGGGCACCAGCACGAAGCGGTCGTCCTGGCCGAGGGCAGCTGCGGTCATGGCGTCCACCAGCACCGTCCCGGGCTGGGCGAGCGTCGTGAGGCGCGCGGCCAGGTTCACGGTGGGACCATAAATGTCGCCGAGCCGCGAAAGAATGCGTCCCCACACCATGGACACCCGGCATTGGGGCAGGATCTCGTCCTCGGTAAAGGCCTGCGCCAAAGCAAGCGAGATCTCGGCCCCGGCGGCCGGCGTCTCGGCAATGTACAGCACTTCGTCGCCGACAGTCTTGACCAGTCGACCACCGCCAACGGAGATGATTTCGGCGCATTTGTTCTCGAAGCGCTGCACCAACTGGGCCAGCGTCTTCTCGTTCATCCGCCGGGAAAGGCTGGTGTAGGAGACGAGGTCCGCGAAGCCCACTGCGCGTGCCAAGGGCAACGGGGAATCGTCCTCGTCCCCTTCGCGGCCTTCCTCGCTGGCCTGCAAACCGGCTTCGGCCCGGACAGCGAGCCGTTGGACGCCGGCGTTGAGCTGGCGTCGGTAGGAATAGACGAGGATCTCTTCCAGGGAATCCACCAGTGACGGCAAGCGTCCCACCAGTTGCTTCCGCGCAACGGCATCCGGAATGCCCTGCTCGGACACCATGTCCTCGACCAACGCTTCGATCTGCCAGACCACCATGCGGTCTGTCATCTGGCCGATGGAGCGGGTCACGGAGATCGCGGCTTCTTCGGTCAGAATGCCGGCGCGCACCAGGTCCAGGATGCTGGACAGTGCAGCCTGGTCGCGCTCGGTGAACGCCACGTCCTCGTCATTGAAGTTCGGGAAACCCAGCGCGCGCCACACCTTACGGGCAGACAAAATGGAAACGCCCGCGCCAGCGGCCACTTCACGACGACGCAGCTTCCGTTCGCCGCCAAGAAGCTTTGCCTCCAGGGCCTTGATCGCCAGCCGCTCTGCCGACATCACGCCAGTGGGCGGGCCTGTAGGAACGGAGGCCTGGGATGGCCCGGCGGCTGTGTCGTCGTCTGTGTCGTCGTCGTCCGTGCCGTCGTCGTCCGTGTCGTCTTCTTCCGTGTCGTCGTCCACTGAAGGTTCGGGTACGGCGTCGAACTCCTGGTCCAGGTCCTCGCCGGACTGCTGATCCTCAACGCTCATCTCATCCACCTTCTCTCAATTCCCACGGCAATTCTTCATAGTCCCCCAACAGTTCACCCTCAAAAACCTCACCTTGCGGGAGTTCGTCCAACGCGTCAAGGATGAAGCCCCTGAATTTCCCCACCTCCGGGACATCTGCCAGCAGCGCTGTTCCGGAGTGCCCGGTATCCAAGGATATATTCCCTGAGTGCAATGTCCGTTGGAGCAGGCTCTGATGGACTTCCACATGGCGGATGGCCGCCAGGGAAATCTGCCAGTCGTTGCGCCTGAACATTCCGTATCTGGCAAGTATGCGTCGACTGGTGAGGGTGTATCTGATGGATCGCCATTTCAGTACCCGCTTGATGCTGTAGGCCAGCAGGAACCACCCCGCCAGCACCACGCACGCACCCACGAGCCACGGTGTCCACTCCGTTGATATGAAGGGCACCAGCCGCTGGGCGTTGCCCTTGATAACCCAGGCACAGGCATAGGCAGCGACGGCAGGAACCACAATGAAGGCCAGCACTGGAAAGAAGAGCGAGCGGGCCTGTTGTCGCGTGATGGTGATGACCTGCTCCCCCGGAAGCAACTCTTTACGCATAACCGCTTTCTGTGGCGCGGAGGTGCACCACATCGCCGGCAGTTATGACGTGTTCCCGGCCACCGTGGTCCACCACCAGCAACGAACCATGCTCATCCAGACGGGACGCGTGGCCGACCAGCTCGAGGTCGCCCGGCAGATGCGCGCGCACCTCCCGGCCCAAGGTGACCATGGCCGATTCGACCCGCTTATGCAAGGACGCTCCCCCGGCCAAACCGGCCGAAGGGTCACCCTCGGAGTTGCAGAAGCTGCGGTAGAGCCGGGCGAAACGCGACAGGTAGCTTTTCAGCAGCGTGGTGCGGTCCGTCGTCGTGGCTCCTTCCACGGCGAGCGATGTCGCAGTCGGTACGGGGAGCTCGTCCTCGGCGAGAGAGACATTCAGTCCCACCCCGAGGATCACCGCTGGGACAGATCCGTCCCCGAGAGGCGTCATCTGGGCAAGGATGCCGGCGATCTTCCGCCCGTTAACAAGGACATCATTCGGCCACTTGATGTCGGCCGGCAGCCCGGCCGTTTCCTGCAGGGCTTCGCGCAGGGCAACGGCTGCGAGAAGTGACAACCACGAGTAGCTTTGGGTCGGAACGGGCATTCCTTGGGACGTCACGGGCCGCAGCACGATCGAGACTGAGACCGCAGAGCGCTCCGGGGCTTCCCAGTGCCGGTCCAGGCGTCCGCGTGCGGCCGTCTGGTGTTCGGCCGTCAGCACCGCGAGATCGGCCCACTTGCCCGGCTCCACTGTCACGGCCCGAACCAGGTCCGCGTTCGTGGACCCTGTGGAGTCCACAATCTTCAGTTGCGAGATGCCGGCGGAGGACAGGAAGTCCGGATCCAGCAGCGCCGCGCGGTCCAATGCGGGCCGCTCCATGCCGCTGGGCGGGTCAACTGCTTCGCTGCTGTCTGGCTGTTCGGCATCCATAGCTGAATCCTATCCAGTTGTGCCGTCCAGGAATGCCGGCGGCCCTGAAAAGAACCCGTGAAAACGCTTAGAGGAAGATGTCCGGCACCAGGCGGTCTTCCGGCGCACCGAGGCTGTAGGGGGAAAAGTCGGATACGCCGGCCGCTCGCAGGACCTGCTCATCCGTATAGAAGTTGCCTGTGGCTCCGGACCCCGTCAGCACTGCATGCGCTGCGTCGGCCATGATTTCGGGGCCACGGGCTGCCTGTACCATTTGACGCCCACCGGGCATGTTGCGGATCGCGGCGGTGTCGATCAGGGTGCATGGCCACAACGAGTTGACCGATACGCCGTCGTCCTTCAATTCTTCCGCGAGGCCCAGGGTCGTCAGGCTCATCCCGTACTTGGCCATGGTGTAGGCCAGGTGCATCCCCGCCCACTTCGGGTCGAGGTTCAGTGGCGGGGACAACGTGAGGATGTGGCCGTGGCTGGATTCCCGTAGGGCAGGCAGCGCCAGCTTGGACAACAGGAATGTTCCACGGACGTTGATGTCCTGCATGAGGTCGTACCGCTTCATGTCGACAGCGTCGGTGCGGGACAGGTCGATGGCCGAGGCGTTGTTGACCACGACGTCTATGCCTCCGAAACGCTCGACGGCGGCAGTGACTGCCGCGGCGACGTCGTCGTCATTGCGGACGTCCCCCACCAGCGGCAGGGCCTGGCCGCCGGCAGCGACCAACTGCTCCGCAGCCGTAAAGACCGTACCCTCCAGTTTCGGGTGGGGATCGCCGGTCTTGGCCATCAGGACGATGTTTGCCCCGTCGCGGGCCGCGCGGGTGGCGATGGCCAGCCCGATGCCACGGCTTCCGCCTGACATCAGGATGGTCCGGTCCTTGAGCGAACCCGTGGCGACGTAGGGGCTGCCACTCGGGGAAAGTGTGCTGGAAGCGTCGTTGCTTGAACTCATGGGGACACTCTAACCCAACTATGTTACCGACGGGTAACATAGTGAAGGATTTGGCTACGACGCGGAAAATTGTAGGGTTTCTACAGCGGTTCGCGGCAAAGGCGTCACTAGACTGGCCTGCGGGGCCTGTTCTTTGTACGGAAGCTACTTAAGTGAGCTTCTGTCCGCACCCAGGACTGCGCCAGCGAATATCAGCTACAGAGCCGGAGACACTTGATGAGCCACGATCTGACAACGACAGCGGGAAAGATTGCCGACTTCCGCGACCGCCAGGCACGGGCAGAGCAGCCTTCCGGCCCGGAAGCGGTTGAGAAGCAGCACGCACGCGGCAAGAACACCGCCCGTGAGCGCATCGACCTTCTGGTTGACCCGGATTCCTTCGTTGAGTTCGACGCCCTTGCGGTCCACCGTTCCACAGCCTTCGGCATGGAAAAGAAGAAGCCGCTCGGTGATGGCGTGGTCTCCGGTTACGGAACCGTAGATGGCCGCCTGGTGGCCATCTACAGCCAGGACTTCAGCGTCTACGGCGGCTCGCTGAGCCAGGTCAACGGCGAGAAAATCGTCAAGGTCCAGGAATTCGCCCTCCGCAACGGCTGCCCGGTTGTCGGCATCAACGACGGCGGCGGCGCGCGCATCCAGGAAGGCGTGGCCTCACTGGCCATGTTCGCGGACATCTTCCGCAACAACGTCCATGCCTCCGGCGTGGTCCCCCAGATCTCCCTCATCATGGGCCCTTGCGCCGGCGGCGCAGCCTACTCCCCCGCCCTGACCGACTACGTGGTGATGGTGGACAAGACCTCGCACATGTTCATCACCGGCCCCGACGTCATCAAGACCGTCACCGGTGAAGACGTGGACATGGAAACCCTGGGTGGCGCACGGCAGCACAACGCCACCACCGGTACCTCCACCTACCTGGCATCGGACGAGGCCGACGCGATCGAATTCGTGCGCGAACTCCTGGACTTCCTTCCGTCCAACAACCTCTCCGAAGCCCCGGTTGTTGAGCACGACCAGGAACTGGAACTCAACGACGACGACCTCGCCCTGGACTCGCTGATTCCGGACTCCGCCAACCAGCCCTACGACATGCGCAAGGTAATCGAGCAGATCGTGGACGATGCCCACTTCCTGGAGATGCAGTCGCTCTACGCGCCCAACGTGATCATTGGTTACGGCCGCGTCGAGGGACACACCGTTGGCATCGTCGCCAACCAGCCGATGCAGTTCGCCGGCACGCTGGACATCTCGGCCTCGGAAAAGGCGGCACGGTTCGTCCGCCATTGCGACGCCTTCAACGTCCCCATCATCACGCTGGTTGACGTCCCCGGCTTCCTGCCCGGCAAGGACCAGGAATTCCAGGGCATCATCCGCCGCGGCGCCAAGCTCCTCTACGCCTACGCCGAAGCCACGGTCCCCAAGCTCACCGTTATCACCCGCAAGGCCTACGGTGGCGCCTACATCGTGATGGGTTCCAAGAAGCTCGGAGCCGACCTCAACCTTGCCTGGCCCACGGCACAGATCGGCGTCATGGGCGCCCAGGGTGCCGTCAACATCCTCTACCGCCGCGATCTCGCTGCCGTCGCCGAGGCCGGTGGAGACGTAGAGGCCAAGCGCGCCGAGATCATCCAGGGCTACGAGGAAGAACTCCTCAATCCTTACCAGGCTGCACAGCTGGGCTACGTTGACGCAGTGATCGCCCCCTCGGACACCCGCCTGCAGATCATCCGCGGCCTGCGGGCCCTCCGCGACAAGCGCGCCAGCCTGCCCACCAAGAAGCACGGAAACATCCCGCTGTGACCGCACCCAAGCACCGCGCCGATTCCGCGCCGGACCAGTTGCCCGCCGAAGCAGCCGCCGAGCCCCTGTTCTCAGTGGTCAAGGGCGAACCGACGGCCGAGGAACTCGCGGCGATTGCCGCCGTCGTGGTTTCCCTCAACGCTCCGCAGGAAGCGGCTCCAACCAAGCCGAACGTCCGGCACTGGGTCCGTCGCCAACAACTGCGCCTGGACCCCAGCCCGGGTCCCGGCGCGTGGCGGCGCAGCCGGGGGTAGTTTTCCTACCGCCCAAGAGTTCAACAACCCTTTCACGTAGACGCGGACGCGGTTAGGCTCTGTGGGTGACTACTGCAAACACCCCCGTACGCCCGAAGTCCGCCATTGATGCCGTCGCTGACGCGTACACAGAAAAGCTGATCGAACTCAATCCCGGTTTCGCCACCACGCTGGGCTTGCCAGGGCACGAAACGGAGTACCAGGACTACTCGCCTGCCGGGGCCGCAGCCCATGCGGAGGCCACAAGGTTGGCCTTGGACGCCCTGGCAGGCCTTGAGCCCTCCGATGATGTGGACGCCGTCACCCTCGACGCCATGCGCGAGCGGCTGGGCCTGGACCTTGAGATCCACGAGTCCGGCTGGGATGCCGCGGACCTGAACAACATCGCCTCTCCCGCCCAGGACATCCGCGCCGTTTTCGACCTCATGCCCACGGACACCGTGGAGCAGTGGGAACACATCGCCGGCCGCGCGGCCAACGTTCCCGGGGCCATCGAGGGCTACATTTCGTCCCTGCGCGCGGCCAAGGAAGACGGCAGGGTGGCCGCAGCCCGCCAGGTCCGGATTGTCATCGAGCAGACCGGCCGGTACGCCGCCGGGGACGGATTCTTCGCCAAGATGGCTGCCAACGCGGCCATTCATGGCTCGCCGCTGCCCGCCGGGGTCCAGGACAAGCTCGATGCCGGCACCGCCGCGGCACGCGCTGCCTACAGCTCTTTGGGTGCTTTCCTGCGGGACGAACTGCTCCCCGCAGCCCCGGAAAAGGACGCAGTGGGACGCGAACGCTACGCCCTCGCATCCCGGTCCTTCATCGGCGCCGAAGTGGATCTCGAAGAAACCTACGTGTGGGGTGTCCAGGAGCTTGAGAGGCTCATCGGCGAGCAGGAGAAGGTAGCCGGACAGATCAAGCCCGGCGCGTCGATCGAGGAAGCCAAGAACATCCTCAACAACGATCCTGCCCGCCAGATCAAGGGCACCGACGCTCTCAAGGCCTGGATGCAGGAGCTCTCCGATCGCGCCGTCTCGGAACTCGCCGACGTCCATTTCGACATCCCCGACGTCATGAAGACGCTTGAGTGCATGATCGCCCCTACCGATGAAGGCGGCATCTACTACACCGGCCCGTCCGATGATTTCTCCCGGCCCGGCCGCATGTGGTGGTCCGTACCGGCCGGCGAAGACACTTTCACCACCTGGTCCGAAACCACCACGGTGTTCCACGAGGGCGTCCCCGGCCACCACCTCCAGGTAGCGACGGCAACGTACCGGCGCGAACTCCTGAACAACTGGCGCCGCAACGTGTGCTGGGTCTCCGGGCACGGCGAGGGCTGGGCTCTCTACGCCGAGCAGCTCATGCTGGAACTGGGCTACCTGAAAGACCCGGGCGACCACATGGGCATGCTCGATGGCCAGCGCATGCGTGCAGCCCGCGTGGTGTTCGACATCGGCGTCCACCTGGAACTGCCCGTCCCCGAACGCTGGGGCACCGGAACCTGGACCCCGGAAAAGGGCTTCGACTTCCTCAAGGCCAACCTCGATATCAGCGAAGGCCAACTCCAGTTCGAATTCGCGCGCTACCTCGGCTGGCCCGGACAGGCTCCGTCATACAAGGTGGGGCAGCGCCTCTGGGAACAGATCCGCGCTGAACTCGAGTCGCAGGAGGATTTTGACCTGAAATCGTTCCACAGCAAAGCATTGAACATCGGCTCGGTGGGGCTGGACGTCCTGCGCCGGGCACTGCTGGGTTAGCCAAAACCCGCCCGGGACGGGCGTCCGGCGAGACGCACGCCACGTCCCGGGCGGGAATAACTTTCACGCACGTAACATTTCTCAACGTCCGTTCGCTATGTTATTTGAGGTGCACCTACCGTGTTCCGGTGAGCACCTCAACCAACACCTCCCCTTCAGCTGGAAAATCCGGCTTCCGGCTCCCCAAGTGGGCCGGATCCTTCGGCGTCCAGATCATCGCAGCCCTCATCATCGGCCTCGTTCTCGGCCTGATCGCCAAGTACACGGGCAGCACCAAGACAGCCCCCAACGGTCTCGGCGCAACCCTCCAGACGATCGGCTCCAGCTACGTCTCGTTGCTGCAGACCGCCGTCGTTCCCTTGATTTTCACCGCCGTGGTGAGCTCCATCGCGAACCTGCGCCAGGTCTCCAACGCCGCGCGCCTCGCATGGAACACGCTGCTGTGGTTCGCCATCACCTCGCTGGTTTCGGTGCTCATCGGCATCGGCCTGGGCGTGCTCCTGCAGCCCGGCGCCGCCACGGGCATCACCGAGAAAGCCGAATACGCCGGCAAGACCGGTGACTGGTGGGCCTTCCTGATCGGCCTGTTCCCGAAGAACTTCCTGGGCCTTGGTGCGAGCTCCACCGTCACGGAAAGCGCCAACGCAGCCACCACAGTGAGCACTTCCGTCAGCTTCAACGTCCTCCAGATCCTGGTGGTCGCGATCGCCGTCGGCATCGCAGCCCTCAAGGTGGGCAAGCAGGCTGAGGCCTTCCTGACCTTCAACGCCTCCGCACTGGCCGTCATCCAGAAGGTCCTGTGGTGGATCATCCGCATCGCCCCGCTGGGCACCATCGGCCTGATCGGCAACGCCGTTGCAATCTACGGCTGGGACACCATCGGCTCGCTGGGCAAGTTCACCGCCGCCATCTACATCGGCCTGGCCCTGGTGCTGTTCGTCCTTTACCCCATCCTGGTACGGGCTCACGGACTCTCCATCAAGCAGTACTTCTCCGGCGTCTGGCCGGCAGTGCAACTGGCGTTCGTCTCCCGCTCCTCCATCGGCACGCTGCCGCTCACGCAGCGCGTCACTGAACGGAACCTAGGCGTGCCCTCCGGTTACGCTTCCTTCGCAGTGCCCCTGGGCGCCACCACCAAGATGGACGGTTGCGCTGCCATCTACCCGGCCGTTGCCGCAATCTTCGTAGCGCAGTTCTTCGGCATCAACCTGGACTTCACCCAGTACCTGCTCATCGTGCTGGTCTCCGTCCTCGGTTCCGCCGCTACGGCAGGTACCACCGGCGCCGTCGTCATGCTGACGCTGACCCTGTCCACGCTGGGACTGCCGCTGGCCGGCGTCGGCCTCCTGTTGGCCATCGACCCCATCCTGGACATGGGCCGCACGGCCGTCAACGTGGCAGGCCAGGCCTTGATCCCCGCCATCGTGGCCAAGCGCCAGGGCATCCTGGACGAGTCGCTGTACAACGCGCCGCGCAACGGTGCCGCCTTCGCCGATGAGTACGCGGCAGACAAGGCAGCAGCTGAAGCCGACGAGCGTGAACTGGCCGGTTCCAAGGCCTAACGCCTGCCGTCCTCAGTGCCAGTACGGACTGACGGAAATCCCCCGGGGAGATCTCCCCGGGGGATTTCCCCGTTAAAGGACGGAAAGCTGGATAGGCTCTGACCATGTTGATCGTCACCTCCAATGAAATCCCGGGCCACCGGATCGACGCCGTTTTCGGCGAAGTCATGGGCCTCACCGTCCGCTCGCGGGACATCGGTTCCCAGATGCTTGCCGGTTTCCGTTCCCTCGGCGGCGGCGAGCTGCCCGAAATGACCAAGGCACTCTACGAAAGCCGCCAGGAAGTCATGGCGAGAATGGTCAACGAGGCACAGCAGCGCGGCGCCAATGCCATCGTTGCCATGCGCTTTGACACCTCCGAAATGGGCACCAACTGGACCGAAGTCTGCGCCTACGGCACGGCCGTCTACGTCCTGCCCCTGGGCGAGGGCGAGCCCGGCGCCACGGGACAGTCGGTGTACCTGACAAAGACGGCCTCCCAGCAGCAGCCAGCCCCCGCGGCCCCGCCGCAGCAGCCGACTCCGCCGCAGCAGCCGACTCCGCCAGCCCCGCCTCAGCAGTTCTGATCTGAAGCTCCGATAGTCCCGCCCTCGTTCGAACGAGGGCGGGACTTTCCACATTCACCACCTTCAAATTGCGCAGAGTGCAAACTTGCACTTAGTGTAATTACGTGACCCAAAGCAACACCCACGATCCCGCCGCCGATTCCCCTGCCCTCTCCGGTGCCGGCACCCCATCACGGCGCGAGCTGAACAAAGCGGCCACCCGCAGCTCCATCGCGGCCGCAGCCCTGGACCTTCTGCGCAGCCAAGGGTCCGGCAACTTCACCGTCGAAGACATCGCTGCCGCCGCAGGTGTATCGCGGCGCACATTCTTCAACTACTTCCCCACCCTCGAAGCCGCCCTCGCCTCCGTGGCGGACGGCTTCATGGACCACGCATTGGAGCAGTTCCGGCTGCGCCCGGCCGACGAGTCCATCCTCGAATCAGCACGGGCCGCACTGATGGCCCTCGCTGACCCGATGTCCGTTGCCCCCATGGCCGAGTTGTTCAGCCTCACCCAGGACAACCGTTCGCTGGCCCGCTCCGAGCTTGAAGCCTGGGACCACTGCACGGAGCAGATCATCGACGCCGCCCGCACCAGATTGGGTTCCGGCGTCAGCGAGCTGTACCTCCACGCACTGGCGGGCTCGGTCATCTCCTGCGGCAAAGCCGCCATGAATGTCTGGTTCGCCGAACGCGGACCGGACCTCTCCTCCGAATCACTGGCGACCCTGCGCCAGCACCTCATCGATGCGATGGGCCTCCTCGGCGCCGGCTTCGCGCCGCCGTCGGGCGCCTCCCGCCATCCCGTCCCCACCTCCGCCGCAACCACCACAGATCGGTTCTGACATGGCTTCGTTCCTCTACCGTCTCGGCAAGTTTTCATACCGCCGCCGCTGGCTGGTCATCTCGATATGGCTGGCCGTCCTGGTGGCAGTGGGCGGCTCGGCCGCAGCCTTCCACGGCACCATGTCCAACAACTTCACCATCCCGGGCACCGAAACCCAACGGATGGCCGACAAGCTCAAAGAAGCACTGCCTGACGCTTCCGGCGGGTCAGCCTCCGTGGTCTTCGACGCCGGGGATGCCGGATTCGACCAGGCCAAGAAGGACGCAGTGTCCGCAGCCCTTGAGAAGCTCAAGAGCCTGCCGGACGTCCAGGGAACGGTCAACCCCTTCACCACGCAGGAGCAGCTGGACAAGGCACCCGGCGACATCGCCGCCGGTGAAGCCAAAGCCGCCGAAGGCAAGGCCCAGCTGGACGCGGGCCGCGCGCAGCTGACCGCAGGCGAAGCACAGCTTGCCGGTGTGGAGCAGCAGCTTGCAGCATCCGGCCTTACGCCCGCCCAGATCGAAGCGCAACTGGCTCCGCAGCGCGCTGAACTTGCCGCAACCAAGGAAAAGCTCGACGCCGGGGCGAAGGAAGCTGCCGACGGCGCCGCGGCTTTGGCGCTCGGCAAACGGCAGGCTGAAGCCTCCGAGGGGCTGCGTTTCGTCTCCAACGACAACAAGGCCGCCGTCGCGCAGGTCCAGTTCAAGACCTCCATCAATGCCGTCGATCCCGCTGTTCGCGAAGAAGTCCAGGAGATCGTGCACGGCGTCTCCTCGGCAGGCGTCACAGCCTACGCCAGCAAGGAGATCACCGAGGACGTCTCGGAAATCTTCGGCATCGCTGAAATCGTCGGCGTCGCGGTTGCGGCCCTCGTCCTGATCCTCATGCTGGGCACCCTTATCGCCGCCGGCCTGCCGTTGCTGATGGCCCTGATCGGCGTGGCAGTGGGCGTCGGTGGAACGTTCGCGCTTACCGGCGTCATCGACATGAGCTCCATCTCCCCCATGCTCGCGCTGATGCTCGGCCTCGCAGTGGGCATCGACTACTCCCTCTTCATCGTCAACCGACACCGCACCCAACTCCTCGCCGGCATGGACGGAGAAGAATCGGCCGCACTGGCTACCGGCACGTCCGGCAACGCGGTGCTCTTCGCGGGCCTCACCGTGATCATCGCCCTGGCGGCCCTCGTGGTTCCGGGCCTGCCGTTCCTTGCTGTCATGGGTGTTGCCGCCGCAGCGACAGTTGCTGTCGCCGTCGTCGTGGCTTTGACCCTGACGCCCGCCGTCCTCGGCCTAATTGGCCGCAGGCTCATCTCCAAGCGCGCCTGGGCCAAGGCCGCCAAGCACAACGCCGAACCCGGCCACGAAGCTGCCGACCGCGAACTCGAAGAGAAGCGGAGCAGCGGCGGTTGGGGCGGCCTTGTGACGCGCCACCCATGGGTTTCCCTGATCGCAAGCGTCGTGCTGTTGGGCGCTTTGGCGCTGCCGGCTTCGCAGCTCCGCCTGGCCCTGCCCGACGGCGGATCGGAACCTGTCGATTCGCAGGCATACAAGGCCTACGACCTCACCCGCAGCAGCTTCGGCGAAGGCATGACCGGCCCGATCATCGTGGTGGGCGAATTCCCCGAGGGATTGAACGACAACGACGCCAAGAACAAGCAGTACGACGTCGCCGACCAGCTCCGGAGCGTCGACAACGTGGTTGCGGCCGTTCCGGTTGCGCTGAGCGACGACCACCGCACCGCAGTCTTCCAGGTCATCCCCAAGGAAGGCCCGGCCAGCGCCGGGACCGTCCAGGTTGTCTCTGATCTGCGGGCCAAGGGCACGGCCATCCACGACGACCTTGGCGTGACCATCGGCCTGACAGGCCAGACGGCAGGCAACATCGACGTCTCCGCCAAGCTCGGCGCGGCCCTGCCGCCGTACCTCGCGATCGTGGTGGGACTCTCCCTGATCCTGCTGCTCCTGGTGTTCCGCTCCATCGTGGTGCCGCTGCTGGCCACGGGTGGATTCCTGCTCTCCCTCGCCGCCGCCTTCGGCGCAGTGGTCGCCGTTTACCAGTGGGGCTGGCTGGGAGGAATCTTCGACGTCGCCAATCCGGGTGCCGTCCTGAGCTTCCTGCCCATCATCCTGATCGGCGTGCTGTTCGGCCTGGCCATGGACTACCAGGTGTTCATTACGTCCGGCATGCGGGAGTCCTTCATGCACGGTGAGTCAGCCAAGCACGCCGTCCGCTCCGGCTTCAGCCACGCCGCCGCAGTGGTGACCGCGGCCGCCATCATCATGGTCAGTGTGTTCTCCGGCTTCATCTTCAGCCACTTGACCATGGTCCGGCCGCTCGGCTTCGCGATGGCATTTGGCGTGCTGATCGATGCGTTCGTTGTGCGCATGACAATCGTCCCGGCCATCATGTACCTGCTCGGCGAAAAGGCCTGGTGGCTCCCCAAGTGGCTTGGCCGGATCCTGCCGGACGTTGATGTTGAGGGCGCAAAGCTGAACCGCAGCGACCGCTCAAAGGACGGCGCCGAGGAACTGGTGCACTAACCCTTCCTCACATCACCACTGATAACCACGGACGCTCCCTCACTTGCTTCTCGCCAGTGAGGGAGGGTCTACGGCAAGCACGCGGGATGTGAGGGAGCCTCTACGGGAAGCACGCGGGATGTGAGGGAGGATCATATTAGGCTGGGGAGCGTGACCCGATTGATCCTTGCCTCCCAGTCCCCCGCCCGCACCAAACTCCTCGCCGAGGCTGGGATCAGGCACGAGGTCCTGGTTTCGGACGTGGACGAGGACGCGGTGCAGGCAAAGTACGGTGTGACCGACGCCCACGACACCGCGCTCCTGCTGGCCAGGGCCAAGGCGGAGGCCGTCGCTGCCCTGCCTGAGGCCGAAGGTGCCCTGGTGATCGGCTGCGACTCCGTGTTCGAGTTCGACGGCGAGTCCCACGGCAAGCCCTACACCGCGGAGGTTGCCCGCGAGCGGATGCTGCGCATGAGCGGCTCACAAGGCGTGCTGCACACAGGACACTGGCTGGTTGACTGCCGGGACACTGCCGCCAACGTGGAAAACGATGAACCCGCCGAAGGCACGGGCGCTACGGTGGGAGCTGTGTCGAGCGCCGAGGTGCACTTCGCATCGATGAGCGAGAACGAGATCAACGCCTACATCGCTACCGGTGAACCGCTCCACTGCGCTGGCTCGTTCACCATCGACGGATTGGGCGGGGCCTTCATCCGCAAGGTGGACGGGGACCCGCACGCCGTCGTCGGTCTTTCCATCTCCACCCTCCGCGACTTGCTGGTGCATGCCAAGGTGGGCATCACCGAACTGTGGGGCTCGGACAGCCAGTAGGGCAATTTGTAGCAACCCTACAAAGGAACATCGCCTCACACACGGAATCCCCCATCAATATGGGCGGAACCCTCACAATCGCGCTAGGCTCCCTGAAGGACAGAAGGAGTCAACAACTTGTCAGCTAACCCGGCGCAGCCCATTTCCAGCCCTCTTACCAAGGTCTTGATTGCCAACCGCGGCGAAATCGCGGTCCGCATCATCCGAGCCGCCCGGGACGAAGGCATTGCCTCCGTAGCCGTCTACGCAGACCCGGACCGCGACGCCCTCCACGTCCGCCTCGCCGACGAAGCGTACGCCCTGGGTGGGAACACGGCCGCTGAGTCGTACCTGGTGATGGACAAGATCATCGACGTCGCCAAGCAGTCGGGCGCGGATGCCATCCACCCCGGCTACGGCTTCCTGGCCGAGAACGCCGAGTTCGCCGCCAAAGTCATCGACGCCGGCATCAACTGGATCGGTCCGTCACCTGAGGCCATTTCGGCTTTGGGCGACAAGGTCCAGGCCCGCCACATTGCCGAAAAGGTGGGCGCACCCTTGGTCCCCGGCACGGCTGATCCCGTGGAATCCGCGGACGAAATCCTCAAGTTTGCCGAAGAATTCGGCCTTCCGGTTGCCATCAAGGCTGCGTTTGGCGGCGGCGGGCGCGGCATCAAAGTTGCGCGCACCATGGAGGAAATCCCGGAGCTTTACGAATCCGCCGTCCGCGAAGCCACTGCAGCCTTCGGCCGCGGCGAATGCTTCATTGAGCGGTTCCTGGACGCCCCCCGCCACGTCGAAACCCAGTGCCTGGCCGACGCCTACGGCAACGTGGTAGTGGTCTCCACCCGCGACTGCTCGTTGCAGCGCCGCAACCAGAAGCTCGTGGAAGAAGCCCCTGCCCCGTACCTGAGCGAAGAGCAGAACAAGCGCCTCTACGAATCCTCCAAGGCCATCCTCAAGGAAGCCAACTACCTGGGTGCCGGAACCTGTGAGTTCCTGGTGGGCCAGGACGGCACCATTTCCTTCCTCGAGGTCAACACGCGCCTCCAGGTGGAGCACTGTGTTTCCGAAGAGGTCACCGGCATTGACCTTGTCCGCGAGCAGTTCCGCATTGCCCGCGGCGAGGCACTTGGCTACGAGGACCCCGAGGTCCGCGGCCACTCCTTCGAGTTCCGCATCACCGGCGAAGACCCGGGCCGGAACTTCATGCCCGCGCCCGGTACGGTCACCACCCTGAAGAACCCCACGGGCCCGGGTGTCCGCGTGGATTCCGGCATCGAGCAGGGCGACGTCATCAGCGGCAACTTCGACTCCATGCTGTCCAAGCTGGTCGTCACCGGCGCTTCCCGCGAGCAAGCACTCCAGCGTTCACGCCGCGCACTGGAAGAAATGGTGGTGGAGGGTATCCCCACCGTCATCCCGTTCGACCTCGCAGTGGTCACCGACCCTGCTTTCGCTCCCACGGAGGGCCCCTTCTCGGTCCACACCCGCTGGATCGAAACCGAGTTCGTCAACAGCATCCCGGCCTGGTCTGCTGCGGGCGCAGACGCCGGAACGCCCGACGCCGGTGAGCGCCAGCGCGTCGTCGTCGAGGTTGGCGGCAAGCGCCTTGAAGTGGTTCTGCCGTCCGGCCTGGGTGCCGGCGTCGCCACCGCCTCCGCCGGGACGGGTACGAAGTCCGGCAAGTCCAAGAAGCGTTCCCGCTCGGCAGGTGCTGCGGCCGCCGCTGCCGGCGGCGATGCACTGACCTCGCCCATGCAGGGCACCATCGTCAAGGTGGCGGCCTCCGAAGGTGACGTGGTGGCCGAGGGCGATCTGATCGTGGTTCTCGAAGCCATGAAGATGGAACAGCCCCTCACCGCCCACAAGTCGGGCACCGTCCGCGGCCTGTCTGCCAGCGCCGGGGAAACCGTGGCCGCCGGTGCGGTCATCGCGACCATCGAGGACTAGGAACCGACGCTTAACGACGCCGGCCCCGCACCTTTCGGTGCGGGGCCGGCGTCGTTATTGGGCAGCTTGTTCTTAAGGTTCTTAGGCGACGTTGTTCTCGTAGTCCGTGTCCTTGGTCTCCCGGGTGAGGAGCAAGGCAATGAAGGTGACCACGGCAGCGGCGGCCATGTAGACGCCCACCAACCAAGTGCTGCCGTTTGCCGCCGACCACAGGGCGATGGCCACGAAGGACGCAGGGGCCGCTCCGATCATGGACGACAGGTTGTAGGCGACAGCCGAGCCGGTGTAACGCACGTTCGCCGGGAAGAGCTCCGGCAGGATCGCCGCCATCGGGCCGAACGTCAGGCCCATGAGGGTGAAGCCCACGATCAGGCCCACCATGGCTGCGGCCTGGCCGGGTCCAAACATGGTGAACCAGAGGGCACCGAAAACGAAGATTCCGGCCGTGACGCCCAGCAGGAACTTCCGGCGGCCCCACTTCTCGGCCAGCGGGCCTGAAACCACAGTGAAGATGCCGAAGAAGACGACGCCGATGATCAGCATCCAGAGGAAGTCGGAGCGGGTGATGCCCAGCCCGGGGACGAACGCGGCGACCTGCTCGGCCGTCATCGGCTTGCCGGCCTTTTCGGCTGCGGCCTGGGCGCCGGCCAACGTTGGCTTGGTGCCGTAGGACAGCGTGAACGTGGTCATGATGTAGAAGAGCACGTACGTGGCGAACATGATGAACGTACCAGCGAGGACCGGGCGCCAGTGGCTCTTGAGCGTTGCAGCGAGGGGCAGCTTCTGGACCTTCTCCTGCTCGATGACCTTGGTGAAGGACACGCTCTCCACCAGCTTCAGGCGGACGTAGAGACCGACGATGACCAGCACGGCGCTGAGGATGAACGGCACGCGCCAACCCCAGGCAAGGAACTCGTCAGCACTGAGCGCCACGTTCATCCAGATGAAGATCACGTTGGCGATGATGAAACCGATCGGCGCACCCAGCTGCGGGAACGTACCGTAAATTGCGCGCTTGCCTTCAGGCGCGTTCTCCGTTGCGAGCAAGGCAGCACCGGACCACTCGCCACCCAGGGCGAGGCCTTGGAAGAAGCGAAGCACGACCAGCATGATCGGCGCGAGGATGGCCCAACCCGGCATGGAGGCGGTGGGCAGGAGGCCGATGAGGAAGGTTGCAATACCCATGGTCAGCAGTGAGGCAACCAGGGTGCCCTTGCGGCCGATCTTGTCACCAAAGTGTCCGAAGACCACTGCGCCGATGGGACGCGCGAAGAAGGCTACACCGAAGATGGCGAAGGCGCTGAGCAGCGCGTTGATGTCGGTGGCGTCCGGGAAGAAGAGCTTGGGGAAGACGAGTACCGACGCGGTGGCATAGGCGTAGAAGTCGTAGAACTCGATCGTCGTGCCGATCAGGCTCGCGAAGATCACCTTGCCCCGCGAGTTCACTGGTTTAGTGGACTCGCCTTCCTTGGATGGTGCGGTGGAAGACATGTAGTTGCAGCTTTCGTTCATACCGGCCGATGCCCCTCGGAGCTTGCCCGGCGAAGGATTATTTGAGAGTTCAATAATAGTTCCCGCTGTCCATTGACTGGACAACCAAGTCCAATATGCGGACGAACGAGAAAGTCCCACCATGTGGTCTGCGCCACATTACCTCACCGCCGTCTCACGCGCTGGTGACCCCGCCGATAGGGAAATGTCACAGGGCGTTTACAAACAGCGACCGTCCGTGAAATGCGCCAAACCTACCTTGGAAGAACAACGTCCCCCACCAAGGAGGCACTCCGTGACTGTTGATAGCACCGCAGATGCACTGGCCCCCATCCAGTCCACCACTGCTGCCACCCCCGCCCTTGAGCACCGCCCCGGCCGCTGGATTGCCAACTGGGATGCCGAGGACAAGGGCCAGTGGGAAGCCGAAGGCCGGTCCATCGCCAAGCGGAATCTGTACTGGTCCATCTTTGCCGAATTCCTCGGCTTCGTCGTCTGGCAGCTGTGGTCCATCGTGGTGGTCCAGCTCCCCGCGGCAGGCTTCACCTTCGATTCCAACCAGATCTTCTGGCTCATCTCCATCCCCAGCCTCGTGGGCGCCACACTCCGCATTCCCTACACCTTCATGGTTCCGAAGTTCGGTGGCCGGAACTGGACCATCGTCTCGGCCCTCCTGCTCCTGATCCCCACCACCGGGCTGGCGATCTGCGTGTCGAATCCGCAGACTCCGTTCGGTGTCATGCTCCTCATCGCCGCCCTCGCAGGCTTCGGCGGCGGCAACTTCGCCAGCTCGATGGCGAACATCACCTTCTTCTACCCGGCGCGCGAAAAGGGTTGGGCGCTGGGCCTGAACGCCGCCGGCGGCAACCTCGGTGCCGCCGTCGCACAGCTTGTTGTCCCCATCGCCATCACCCTGCTGGCCGCCGGTACCGTCAACCTGCCCATGGCGGGCATCATCTGGATACCGCTGATCATCATCGCCGCCTTCGGCGCGTACAAATACATGAACAACCTCACCAGCGCCAAAGGTGATGTGGCCGGCTCACTGGCCGCCCTCAAGGAACCTCACCTATGGATCATGGCGTTCCTGTACATCGGAACTTTTGGCTCGTTCATCGGCTTCGCGGGCGTCTTCCCCAAACTGATCAAGGACTACTTCCCGGACTTCTCCTCGATCCACGTTGGCGCTGTGGCCTTGTCCCTGGCTTTCCTCGGCCCACTGGTCGGTTCCCTGGCCCGACCCTACGGCGGACGCATGGCCGACCGCATGGGCGGAGCACGCATGACCATCGCCTCGTTCGCTTCCATGGCCGTCATCACGTTGACCATGATCTGGACGCTGCCGCTGAAGAACTTCTGGCTCTTCCTCAGCCTGTTCCTGCTGCTCTTCCTGGCCAGCGGCTTCGGAAACGGCGCGACGTACCGCATGATCCCGGTCATCTTCGCAACGTCCAGCCGTGCTGCCCGCTCCGGCGCCAGCAGCGCCGCCACAGCACGCCTCGCAGCATCGTCACTCGGCCTGATCTCGGCGATCGGCGCCTACGGCGGCTTCGTCATCCCGCAGGTGCTCAACGCATCCAACACAGCCAGCGGCTCCTACACCCCGGCCTTCTACGGCTTTGTCGGAGCCTACGTCCTGATGCTCACAGTCTGCTGGGTCTGCTACATCCGCCCCGCCCGGAAGCGCAACACGATCGGACACATCTAGATGCCCAACGGCGCCGATACCCACTGCCCCTACTGCGCGCTCCAGTGCGCCATGACGCTGACCCCGGCTGCACACGCAGTCCAAGGGACAGCGGCAGCGCCCGCCGCAGAACCGGCCACCCCCGCCGTCCCGCTCGAGGTTTCAGGGCGCGACTTCCCCACAAACCGGGGCGGGCTGTGCCGCAAAGGCTGGACATCGGCGTCGTTGTTGCGCCATAGCGGCCGGGTCACGGAGCCGATGCTCAAAGGATCCGACGGCGTCCACCAGCCCATCTCCTGGGACCAGGCCCTCATGCTGATCGCCGCAGCCGTCAAAGACACCCAGCAGCAATACGGGAACGACGCTGTTGGGGTCTTCGGCGGCGGCGGCCTCACCAACGAGAAGGCGTACCTGCTGGGTAAATTCGCCCGCCTGGCACTGCGCACGTCCCGCATCGACTACAACGGCCGGTTCTGCATGTCCTCGGCCGCGGCCGCCGGCAACCGGGCGTTCGGAGTGGACCGCGGGCTCCCCTTCCCCGTGACCGACCTCGATTCGGCGTCGGTCATCCTTATGCTCGGATCCAACGTCGCGGAGACCATGCCCCCGTTCGTCCAGCACCTCCAGGGCGCCCGCGACGCCGGCGGGCTGATCGTGGTGGACCCCCGCCGCTCGGCTACCGCCGCGTTCACGTCCGACGGCGGCGGCCTCCACCTGCAGCCGACGCCCGGCACCGATTTGGCACTGCTGTTGGGCATCTCGCACGTGGTGGTCCACGAAGGGCTCGTGGACGCTGAATACATCGCCGAACGCACCAGTGGATATTCAGCCCTGGTGCGCAGCCTCAACGCGTTCTGGCCGGAGCGGGTCCAGTCCATCACCGGCGTCCCTGCCAACCTCATCCGCGAAACGGCCCGGCGCCTGGCCCAGGGTGCCCGCGCGGGCGGCAGCTACATCCTTAGCGGCCGTGGCGTGGAGCAGCACGTGGACGGCACCGATACCGCCACCGCAGCCATTAATCTAAGTCTCCTCCTCGGACTGCCCGGCTCGGCCCGCAGCGGCTACGGCACCCTCACCGGCCAGGGCAACGGACAAGGCGGCCGGGAACACGGACAGAAAGCCGACCAGCTGCCCGGCTACCGCAAGATCACCGACCCCGCCGCGCGTGCCCATGTGGCCAGCGTCTGGGGCGTTGACGAGTCGCTGATCCCCGGACCCGGCCTGCCCGCCGTCGAACTGCTCAAGTCGCTGGGACAGCCCGACGGCGTCCGCTGCCTTTTCGTGCACGGCGCCAACGTGGTGGTTTCCGCACCGGACACCAACGCCGTGACACAGGGCTTGCGCAGCCTGGATTTCCTGGTGGTGTGCGACTTCTTCATGTCCGAGACGGCCGCCGAAGCGGACCTGGTCCTGCCTGTCACGCAGTGGGCCGAGGAAGAAGGAACCCTGACCAACCTGGAGGGCCGGGTGATCCGCCGTCGCAAGGCACTCACTCCTCCCCCGGGCGTGCGCAGCGAGTTGTGGCTTATGGCCCGGCTCGCCGAGATGCTCGAAGCCCCTTCTACGTTCAGCGATGACCCTGAGACCGTTTTCGAAGAGCTGCGCCTGGCCTCGGCCGGCGGCCTGGCGGATTACTCGGGCATCGACTACGCCATGCTGGACCGTGGCGAGGCAGCCTATTGGCCGTATCCAGCCGGCAGCACCGGCACTCCGCGGCTCTTCGGTGACGGCTTTGCCCACGCTGATGGCCGGGCCGTGATGGTTCCCGTGACGCCGTCGAAACGGGCTGCGCGTTCATTTGCGGACGACTCCCTGGCGCTCGCTACGGGTCGTCTCCTGGAGCACTACCAGTCCGGCGCCCAGACCCGCCGGGTTGCCGAGCTGCTGGCGGCCCAACCCCAGGCACGGCTCCTCATCCATCCCGGAACCGCGGCAGCACGCGGGATTTCCGACGGCGATTACGCCACAGTGACCAATGAGCGGGGAGAAGTCCTGTGCCGGGCCGAGCTGAGCACCTCGGTCCGCCCCGACACTGTGTTCCTGCCCTTCCACTTCCCCGGCCAGGAAAATGCCAACCGCCTGACGGAGTCGGCCACAGATCCCATCTCCGGCATGCCGGAGTTCAAGACCAGCAGGGTGTGGGTCCGGCGCGCGGTCTCTTCACGAACCCTGGATGGCGTTCCTGCCGGAGCGGGAATTCCACTGCACATCAAGGAGGCTTCATGAGCGAGCGCATTGTCGTCGTAGGATTCGGGCCAGTGGCTGCCCGGCTCGTCGAGGAGCTTCTCCCCGCTGTCCGGACCGGCCTCGTGCAGTTGCTGGTGGTCGGTCAGGAAAGCGACCCTGCGTACAACCGCGTGATGGTGGCAGAACTGGGTGTCGGGCGGACAAGCGCCGAAGCACTGGCCATGGCTGATGTTCCCGGGCTGGAGGCCGACGGCGTGCAGCTCCGCCTGGGCGTCAAGGTCAAGAGGATCGACCGTGCCCGGCAGCACGTGGTCCTCGCCGACGGCACCACGGAGCACTATGACCGCCTGGTGTTCGCTACCGGGTCACGACCCGTCATTCCCAACCTCACAGGGCTCAACCCGGATCCTTCCGGCCCCGTCCTTCCTCCCGGCGTCATCACGCTTCGCGATCTTCAGGACGCCGCCGTGCTTCGTGCGGCGGTTATGCAGCAGAAGCGGGTTGTCGTCCTGGGCGGAGGCGTCCTCGGCCTGGAAACAGCACTGGCAGCCTCGGAGGAGGGCGCCAAGGCCACCGTGGTCCACAACGGCCCCTTCCCCTTGGCCCGCAGCATCGACCGAGGCAGCGGCTCCGTCCTTAGCAACAGCCTGCGTGCAAGTGGCGTCCGGATGGCCGGCAATGCCCGCTCCACCGGGGTAGAGACTGCAGGTCCTGGTGGCTCATTCTCGGCCCTGCTGCTCGATGACGGATCCGCGATTGACGGCGATCTGCTGGTGTTGTCCTGTGGTGTCCGCCCTCGCCTTGAACTGGCGGAGGGCTGCGGGCTTCCCGTGGCGTCCGGCATCCTGGTGGACCACCACCTCCGGACCCATCACGAGCCTCACATGTTCGCGATCGGTGACTGCGCCGAAGTCCATTGCGCCGATCCTTCCTGCAAGGAGTGCCGGACCGCGGGCGGCCCTTCAGGACTGGTGGGGCCGGGCTGGCGACAGGCGGAATGGCTGGCGGAGTACCTGTTGGTCCTGGCCCGCGATGGCCAGTCGGCCGCGGACTCCCTGGAACCCCTGCCCTCGGAAAAGCCCGGCGTTGTGATCCTGAAGGCCCGCGGCATCAACCTGGCCATGGCAGGCGACAACCAAGCCGATCCCTGGGACGAAGAAGTCCTGGAAGCCGGCGCTGCGGCTGGACGTGCACGACGCCAGATCTCCCAGTGGGCCGACCCCGAGCACGGCCGCTACGTCAAGATGACCACGCGCGGCGGAGTGCTGGAGGGCCTGGTGGCTGTGGGAATGCCCCGCACCGCCGCTGAACTGGTGATGCTCTTCGAACGCTCCTCGGAGCTGCCCGCGGACCGCTCCCTGCTGCTCCGGCTGGACGGGCCCGACCAACTCGACGCCGGCGCCTCCAGCAACGATCCCCAGCGGACCGTGTGCCGTTGTGCTGGCGTGAATGCGGCCAGCATTGAGGATTCCGTGCTGGCTGGCTGCGGCACCGTGGGCGAGGTTTCCAAGGCCACCCGCGCAGGGACCGGCTGCGGAGGATGCCATGAGGACATCAAGGGGATCATCGAAAAGCACTTCCAGGCCGCAACCGCCTGAATCCGCCATTTCGTGGCCGCGCTGCTCACAGTGCCGCGCCTTCGGCATCGTGAGCAGCGAGGCATCGAAACAGACGGTCTAAACTTCCGGAGTGAACATCTCCGAACCCGCGCCCGGCGTCCACTTCGTCGAAGGACCCGCATCCAACTGGCTCATCGTCCGTAGTGCACCGGCCCCAACGGGCGACTCCGGCTTCATCCTGATCGACGGCGGCTACCCCGCCGACCGCGACCTGGTGCTGCAGTCTGTCCGCGAACTCGGCCTGGACCCTGCCGATGCCAAAGCCATGCTCATCACCCATGGACACGTGGACCACACGGGATCGGCCGCCTACTTCTCAAGGACTTTCGGCACAGCCATCCTGTGCTCCCCCGAAGAACTTGCCCACGTCCAAGGCAAGGAGAAGCACCAGGTCACCCTGGGCCAGGTCCTGGCCCGGGTGTGGCGTCCGAAGGTGTTCCGCTGGATGCTCCACGTCATCAAGGCAAAGGCCCTGCAGGCAGAGCCGGCCACGCATGCAGAAGCCTGGACCCAGGACAGGCTCGCCGGTCTTCCGGGCAAACCCACGCCGATTGCAGTGCCGGGCCACACTCCGGGCAACGTAGCGATCCTGCTGCCGGATGCGGGAGCGATTGCCGTAGGAGACACATTTGTCAGCGGGCATCCGATCAGCAGCAGGCAAGGCCCGCAGATGCTGCACAGGATGTTCCACCACGATCCTGCGGCCGCCCTCGAAGCAACCCGCCGGCTGGAGGAAGTCCAAGCACGCGTGATCCTCCCGGGGCACGGACCCGCGCTGCACCTGCCCGTGGCCGAAGCGGTGAACCAACTGCACTCCTAGGAACGCAAAACCCGTTTCGATGGCTCGCTGCGGATCATGCCGCGCGTACGGCATGGCCCGCAGCGAAGCCCCGAAACGGGCGTCTGCGCTGGAACTACATGTGCACGTGAAGGCGGCGTGCAGCTTCCGAGATGGATCCTGTCAGCGACGGGTACACGGTGAAAGCGCTCGCGACGTCGTCAACATGCAGTTTCTGGGTCACGGCCACGGAGATCGGGAAGATCAGTTCCGAAGCGTTCGGCCCCACCACCACGCCACCAATGACGGTGCCGGATCCCTTGCGGGCGATGATCTTGACGAAGCCGTCCTTGGTGTTGCGCATCTTGGCACGGGCGTTGCTGAGCAGGGACAGCATCACGACATCGCCCTGGTACTTACCGGATGCGAGGTCGGCCTCCGAAACGCCCACGGAGGCGATCTCCGGGGACGTGAAGATGTTGGACGCCACCTGGTTGAGCTTGAGCGGCTTCACGCCGTCGCCCATGAAGTGTGCAATCGCGATGCGGCCCTGCATGGCAGCAACGGAAGCCAACGCGAAAACACCCGTGCAGTCGCCGGCAGCGTAGATGTTGGGGGCCGTGGTGCGGGAAACGCCGTCAACCTTGATGTGCCCGGATTCGGTCAGCGTCACGCCGGCTTCCTCGAGTCCGACGCCGGCCGTGTTCGGGATGGATCCGACACATACCAGGCAGTGTGAGCCCGTGACGACGGAACCGTCACCCAAGGTGACCTTCACGCCGTCGTCCGTCCGCTCTACCGCGTTGGCCCGCGACTTGGACAAAACGCGCACGCCGCGGCGCTCGAAGACGCCTTCCAGCAGTTTGGCGGCGTCGGTGTCCTCGCCGGGGAGGACCTGGTCGCGGCTGGAGATGAGGGTGACCTTGGAGCCCAGGCCGTTGTAGGCGGAGGCGAATTCGGCGCCGGTCACACCCGAACCCACCACGATCAGTTCCTCGGGCAGTTCGTCCAGGTTGTAGATCTGGGCCCAGTTGAGGATGCGCTCGCCGTCGGGCTTTGCAGTGGGAAGTTCGCGCGGGTGGGCGCCGACGGCCAGGAGGATGGCGTCGGCGTCGATGGTCCGGGTTCCTTCGAGGGTCAGGACCTCAATGGTGTTGTTGTCCAGCAGCCGGCCGGAGCCAATGACGATTTCCACGCCCAGGCGCTCGAGGCCGGCGCGGATGTCGTTGGACTGGCCGTGGGCGAGGTTCAGGACGCGGTCGTTGATGTGCTTGAGGTCGGCGCGGGGCTTGGAGGCCGTGCCGTCGCCGTCGAACTTGACTCCAAGCTCGTCCGCCTCACCCACGCGGGTCATGAGGTCGGCGGTGGCGATCAGGGTCTTGGAAGGCACGACGTCGGTCAGCACGGCGGATCCGCCGAGGCCGGCACGCTCAATGATGGTGACGTGGGCGCCGAGCGAGGCGGCTACCATGGCAGCTTCGTATCCGCCGGGACCACCTCCCAGGATCGCGATACGGGGGGCACTGAAGTCAACTTGGGTGGTCACAATCCTCAATTCTCGCTCATTGCCTCCGTGGCTGCCAGTCAGCCCACCCTCACCTCCGCCCCTACCTGATTCAGCTGGCGGCAAGGTAGCTTGTACCAGTGAGTAACACTGAGCTGATGAACACAGACCCTTTCGAAGCCGCACAGGCCGCCGCAGACTTCATAGCCGCGGAGACCGGCGTCGAGTCCCACGACGTAGCGCTGGTGCTCGGATCCGGCTGGGCCGAAGCCGCCGATCTGATCGGCGAAACGACGGCCACACTGAACGCCTCGGAGGTCCCGGGCTTCCACAAACCAGCCGTGGTGGGGCACGTCGGCACCATCCGCTCCGTCCTCACCAAGGAGGGCAAGCGAGCCTTGGTCCTTGGCGCCAGGACGCACTACTACGAAGGCCGCGGCGTCCGCTCTGTCGTGCACGGCGTACGCACTGCGGCAGCCGCCGGATGCAAGACGCTGGTACTGACCAACGGCTGCGGCGGACTCAACGAGGATTGGACCCCGGGCACTCCGGTACTCATCAGCGACCACATCAACCTCACAGCAACATCGCCGCTGGAGGGCGCCACGTTCGTGGACCTCACGGACCTCTACTCCTCGCGCATCCGTACGCTGGCCCGTGAGGTTGATTCCTCCCTGCAGGAGGGCGTGTACGCGCAGTTCACCGGTCCGCACTACGAGACACCCGCCGAGGTGCAGTACGCCAAGCGGATCGGAGCGGACCTGGTAGGAATGTCCACCGCGCTGGAGGCAATTGCCGGCCGGCACGCGGGCATGGAAGTCTTCGGTATCTCCTTGGTTACCAACCTCGCTGCAGGCATCAGCCCGGTTCCCCTCAGCCACGCCGAGGTACTGGAAGCGGGACAGGCGGCCGGAAAGCGTATCTCCAAGCTCCTGGCGGAAATCATCGCCAAGCTCTGATCCACCAGCAACAATGCGCGGCCACCGCCTGGGTGCCCGCGCATTGTTGTTTAACCGTCAATGGAGTGTGCACGCTAACAGGCACGGCCGAAAGTAAACGCACAGTAAATTCCCAGATTAAATAAGATTTATTGCGCAACATTTGATTCCTGACGCTGGCCTGTGGCACGCGCGCCCGTTGGCAATGTAAGCGCTTGCGCATCTACCGGCGGGTAGCCCGGACGACCCACGAAACACCCTTTGATTTGCGGCCTAACACGTGTCTAGCGTGGAGTGTGCTCCGGTAAGTCGACGTGCCGGAGCCATGTGCGGCGAGCGCCCTGACGGGCTCACCGCCACCTCGAAACGATGGCGTCCCTCGAAGACGCCACCAGCGGATCGAGGGACGCCGGAGTAGAGATCCCCAACCGGGGAACAGGGCATGCGCCCCACTCCACGAAGTCCAACACTCCGCGAGAAGAGCAAGCATGAACACGCACTCAACCCCTCAACGGCCGCGGCGCCGTCTGCGACGGGCAGTAGCCGTCGCAGCAGCAGCCAGCGTGGCGGGCAGCATCCTGCTGGTCACGCCGGCGGCACAGGCAAACCTGCCGGCCGATCCGCCGTCGAGCACCATGCCGGCGCCCACGCCCGGCTTCCCGCTGCCGAGCCAGCACACCCAGCAGGCCTATGACCCGGCCGCGGACTTCACGTCCAAATGGACGCGCGCCGACGCCAAACAGATCATGGCCCAGAGCAACACCAATGTGACACCCGGCCAGAACTCCATGAGCCCCAACGTCACCATGCCGGAAATCCCCAAGGACTTCCCCGCCATGAACGACGACGTCTGGGTTTGGGACACCTGGTCATTGACTGACGAGAACGCCAACCAGATCAGCTACAAGGGCTGGGATGTCATCTTCGCCCTGGTTGCCGACCGGCACGCCGGCTACGGCTTCGACCAACGCCACTGGAACGCCCGGATCGGCTACTTCTTCCGGAAGACCAACGCCGATCCCGCCAAGGACAAGTGGAACTACGGCGGACACCTGTTCCTGGACAACACCTCCATCGGCAACACCGAATGGTCCGGTTCCACCCGCCTTATGCAGGGCAACAAGATCAATGTGTTCTACACGGCCACCACGTTCTACGACGTCGCCGAACGGAACGCAGGCGGTGGCGGGATCGCTCCCGACGCTGCGATCGCCAAAGCCCTGGGCAACATCCACGCCACCAAGAACGGCGTGACCTTCGACGGCTTCCAGCACACCAAGCTGCTGGAACCGGACGGAAAGCTCTACCAGAACAAGGCCCAGAACCCGGGCTTCGCGTTCCGTGATCCGTACACCTTCAGCGACCCTGCGCACCCGGGCAAAACCTACATGGTGTTCGAAGGCAACACCGGCGGCACCCGCGGCTCCTACAAGTGCAAGCAGGAAGACCTGGGCTACCGGCCCGGCGATCCCCACGCCGAGACCGTCGACCAGGTCAACAGCACCACCGGCGCCTGGTACCAGACCGCCAACGTGGGCCTGGCAGTAGCGGACAACAAGGACCTCACAAAGTGGACCTTCCTTCCCCCGATCCTGTCAGCGAACTGCGTCAACGACCAGACTGAGCGTCCGCAGATCTTCATCCAGAACGAGAACGGCAAGAACAAGTACTACCTGTTCACCATCAGCCACCAGTTCACCTATGCCGACGGCATGCGTGGCCCCGACGGCGTCTACGGCTTCGTAGGCGACGGCGTCCGCTCCGACTACCAGCCGGTGAACAACAGCGGGCTGGCCCTGGGCTCGCCCACGGACCTGAACATGCCGGCCAACGCACCGGAGGGTCCCGACCCCCGCCAGAACGGGCGGCAGTTCCAGGCCTACTCGCACTACGTGCAGCCCGGCGGCCTCGTCCAGTCGTTCATCGACAACGTCGACGGCGTCCGCGGCGGCTCCCTGTCACCCACCGTGAAGATGAACTTCAAGGGCGGCGTGACCCAGGTTGACCGCAGCTTCGGCCAGAACGGCCTCGGTCCGTTCGGCTACCTGCCCACCAACGTCCGCGTTGGCGGTGAAGGCCTCTACAAGTAGGCCGGCACACCCCGGCCGTCAGGCCACGGCAGGGGTGCCGGTTCCAGAAGAGCCGGCACCCCTGCCACCCCCAACCCTTCAGGATTTCTCCCCATGACTTACCCCAACCCCCTCCTGTCCCGCCGCCGGATGCTGGCCGCAAGTGCCGCCGTCGTGGTCTCTTTCGCTGCTGCCTCCTGCACAGCCGGCCCGACGCCGTCCCCCACCCCGGCGGGCCGGACGCCTACGCCTTCAGACCCGTGGCGTCCCGTGGCGCACCTGACAGCCGAAAAGAACTGGCTCAACGACCCCAACGGACTGGTCTACCACGACGGCACCTACCACGCGTTCTACCAGTACAACCCGCGTGCGAACTCGTGGGGCAACATGTCCTGGGGCCACTCCACCAGCACCGACCTGGTGCACTGGGAGCAGCAGCCTCTGGCCATGGAGGCGAGCGGCGAGGAAGAGATCTTCTCCGGCTGCATGGTGATGGACACCAAGAACGCCTCGGGCCTCGGTTCGGCGGAAAACCCGCCCATGGTTGCCCTTTACACCAGCGCTTACGGCAAGAACGGCGCGCTCCCCCAAGGCGCCCAGGCCCAGTCCGTCGCCTACAGCCTTGACGGCGGCACCAAATGGCAGAAATACCAGGGCAATCCAGTCCTCAACCTCACGCCTACCAACAACAACTTCCGGGACCCCAAGGTCTTCTGGTACGAGCCGGGCCAGTACTGGGTGATGACCACGGTGGTGGCAGACGCCCAGGTGGTCAAGCTCTTCAAGTCCACCGACCTGCTCCACTGGGACTACCTCAGCGATTTCTCCGGCGCGGGTGCGCAAGGAGGACTCTGGGAAGTGCCCGAGCTTGTCAGGATGAACGTGGAAGGCTCAACCGCCAAGAAGTGGGTCATGCTGCTGAGCATCAACCCCGGCGGCATCGCTGGAGGTTCGGGCATGCAGTACTTCGTGGGCGAATTCGACGGCACGCACTTCACGGCAGAGAACGCGGCAGCCCCGGACGCACCCCTCAGCGACTCACAATGGCTCGACCACGGCGCGGACTACTACGCGGCGAACTCCATTACCGGCGCGCCAGGGGAAAAGCCCGTGCTGCTGGGCTGGATGGGCAACTGGGACTACGCCCAGCACGTTCCCACGACACCCTGGCGGGGTTCCATGGCGATTCCCAGGGAGCTGACCCTGGTCCGGGGCGGGCACCGTTACGAGCTGCGCTCGGCCATCGCCACCGCAGCCCGGGAGGCCCTGGAACGCCGCAGCGGTGAGGTCAGAAGGAAAAACCTCACCATCGGCTCCTCAGTCCAGGACCTGGGAGCGGACTTCACGGGACGCAGCCAGCTGATCGAACTGGAGCTGGACCTTGGATCGTCCAAGGAGGCCGGGGTCACCCTGCGCCAATCCTCCGACGGCACCTCCGGCTTGCGCGTCTCCTACACCAAGGAAACCCGGACCCTGAAGGTCGACCGTTCGCAGGCGGGAACCACCAACTTCTCCGAGAAATTCAGCCCGTACCACCAAGTCCCGCTTCCTTCTGCCGGGAGCGACGGGAAAGTCCGGCTCACCATCCTCCTCGATGCCTCGTCCGTGGAAGTCTTCGCCCAGGATGGCGTGGCCGTCATATCGGACACGTTCTTCCCGGATTGGGACGCTACGGGATCATCAGTGTTCAGCGTGGACGGCGAATCCACCATCTCGGTGCAATCCCGTCCCCTCTAAAGGCAACGCGGGGTCGGATATGGCCCATTACGACCCTGTTTATGGGCCATACCCGACCCCGCCTTGCCCTTGCTGTGCGCAATGAGGATAGTTTTGACCCTATGACATCCAGCGATGCCGCATTTGAACAGCTGATCACCGACGCCCGCCACTGGGCTTCCCAAGACCCGGACCCGACGACGACGGCGGCGCTCCTGGAGCTCGCCGACCTCGCCGGCGCGGGCGATGCGGGAGCTGCCCAGGAGCTGGGCGACAGCTTCAACGGCACCCTCCAGTTCGGCACGGCAGGCCTCCGCGCAGCCCTCGGTCCAGGTCCGAACCGCATGAACCGCGTGGTCGTCCGCCGGGCAGCAGCGGGCCTGGCGGCCTTCCTCACCGAAACCGTCGCCGCGGCGGCCCCGGGAACCCGGCCACGCGCCGTCGTCGGTTTCGACGCCCGCCACAACTCGGACATCTTCGCGGAAGAAACGGCCGCCATATTCACAGCCGCGGGCATCGAAACGTTCCTCATGCCGGCCGCGCTTCCAACGCCGTTGCTCGCCTACGCGGTCAGGAAGCTCGACTGCGACGGCGGCGTGATGGTCACTGCCAGCCACAACCCGCCGCAGGACAACGGCTACAAGGTCTACTTGGGCCGCCATGCGGTGTCCGAGAGCGGCCGGGGTGCCCAGATCGTCGCACCGTACGACGCCAAAATCGCGGCGAAGATCGAGGCCGTCGGTGCCTTGGAGTCCATCGAGTTGGCCGATTCCGGCTGGTCAGTACTGCCGACGTCCATCGCCTCGGACTACGAATCCGCAATGGCCGGGCTGGTCGACCGTGAACACTTCCCGGCGCGGGAGCTGAAGATTGTCCTGACTCCGATGCACGGGGTGGGCGGCGGGACGGCCGTCTCCGTCCTGAATGGGGCAGGGTTCAGCGACGTCACCCTGGTGGCCGAGCAGGCCGAACCGGACCCCGACTTCCCCACCGTCGCTTTTCCGAACCCGGAAGAACCCGGGGCGTTGGACTTGGCACTCGCTGCGGCGGCTGCTGCCGGCGCGGACATCGTGCTGGCCAATGATCCCGACGCCGACCGCGCCGCCGTCGCTGCCTTGGACCCCACGACCAATGCCTGGCGCATGCTGCGTGGCGATGAAGTCGGAGCCCTCCTGGGAGCGCACATTGTGGCGCGTTTGGCCGCTGCCGCACCCGACGAGCCGCATGCCGGCGTATTCGCCAACTCGATCGTTTCTTCACGGCTGCTCTCGCGGATTGCGGCCGCCGCGGGCTACGCCCACGAAGAAACACTCACGGGTTTCAAGTGGATTTCCCGCGTGCCGGGCCTCACCTACGGTTACGAGGAAGCCCTGGGCTACTGTGTGGCACCGGAGCTGGTCAGGGACAAGGACGGTATTTCAGCCGCTGTGCTGATCGCCGAGCTGGCGGCAGCCGCCAAAGCTGAAGGCAGGACGATCTTCGACACCCTGGACGACCTGTACCTCGTGCACGGCCTTCACGCGAGCGATCAATTGAGCATCCGGGTTGCTGACCTGGGTCTTCTCGACGCCATGATGAACCGGCTCCGGGTTAACCCGCCGGAAGCGTTCGGAGGGTCCACGGTGGAGGTTTCCGTTGACCTGGCCGAAGGCAGCGACAACCTTCCTCCGACGGATGGGCTGCTGTACATCACTCGCGACCAGAGCCGTGTCATCATCCGGCCCAGCGGCACCGAACCGAAGCTCAAGTGCTACCTCGAAGTGATCCGCCCCGTGGAATCCGCGGCGGAACTCGCGGAAGCACGCCAAGCCGCGCGGACCTCCCTGGACGATGTCCTCAGGGATGTCCGCGAAGCACTGGGACAGTAACTTCCTAGAGCCCGACCTCAACGAAGCCGTCCACCAAGCGTGTAGCGAAGGCGTCAAGGCGGAGCTCGGGATTGGTGAAGCACTCACCCGTTTCAAGGTCGTAAACCTCTTTGTGAAGCGGCGAGGCGATGGTGGGCCGGCTTCCGCGGGACCCGATGATGCCGCGCGCCATGACGTTGGCGAGTGTCGCCGGGTCCTGCTGGGCTACGGCGAAGACTTCCGAAGGCCCGGTGCGGAACAGCGCAACCTGCCGGCCTTCGATCAGTGCTGCTTCTCCCCAGGCGGGCTCAAGTTCGTCCAGCGGGCACACACGGTGCCAGGTGGCGGCTGCGGCCGGGCCCCCGGCACTGTCAAGAGTCTCGGCACGGTCCAGAATTACGGTCATTTCAGCCCCTCTCACTGTGTCCGGGTGCTGGCATATTCGGTCATCACTCCCCGGACCGGGCCACGCTTGCGGCCACTCCTCCACGCTAGGACCGGGGTGTTTCAGCCGGGGTGCTCGTTTGTGTCCGGCGGGTAAAAGACACCTCACACGAGCTGAAACGCGTTCGTGATGCAGAAGTTAAGACCACGAAACAAAAGGGAAACTGAAGCGAAACTGCCCGTCCCTAGGCTGGGATCACAAGTTGCGGAGATCCGTCTGCAACATCTGCGAAAGGCCCACCAGTGACCGGACACACTTCAAGCACAGTGACTCCACGCCGCGTCGTCGTTATCGGCGGCGGACCTGCTGCCCACCGTTTCACCGACGCCATGGTCAATCGCGGTCTTGAAGGCTGGCAGCTCACGGTACTGACCGAGGAGGCACACCTCCCCTACGACCGCGTGGCATTGAGCAAGGCCCTCACCGAAACCGACGTCGACCTCACCTTGGGCGACGCCTCCATGTGGGACCACCAGGCGGTGGAGTTGAAGACCGGCGAGCGCGCGGTCAGGATTGATCCCGTTGCCCGGAACGTGGTGACCGCGGCGGGCAACGTTTACGGATATGACCATTTGGTGGTCGCTACGGGTTCCGATGCCGCCCGGCTCCCCATTCCCGGGTCCGAGCACACCCACGTTTACCGCACGCTCGAGGACGTTTGGTCCATCAACAAGGCCATCGAGGAATTGACCGCGAAACTCGGCCGGAAGGTCAACGCGGTAACCATCGGCGGCGGCCTCCTGGGACTCGAATCGGCTGCCGGCACGGAGCAACTCGGGGCGACGCCTGTGGTCATCAACGGCTCGCCGTGGCTGATGAACACCCAATTGGACGAAGGCGCCGGCCAGGCTTTGGGCCGCTTGATCGCGGCCAAGGGGTTCGAAGTGCACGGCGGTGTCTTCCCCTCCGAAGTGAAAACGGACGACGACGGCCAGGTCACCGGAGTCCTGATGGCTGACGGACGCACCATCGACGCCGACCTCGTGATTGTGGCCATCGGTGTCAGGCCCCGCGACGAACTGTTCCGCGCAGCCGAAGGCGAAGAGCAGCTGTTCAGCCTGGGCCAGCGCGGCGGCGTGGTCATCAACGATTTCTGCGCCACCGAAGTGGAGGGCATCTGGGCCATCGGCGAAGTGGCCAACTTCGAGGGCATGTGCCTGGGCCTCGTGGCTCCCGCCAACACCATGGCCGAGATCGTGGCGGACCGGCTGCACGGCGGTGAGGCGACATTCCCCGGTTTTGACACTGCCACCAAGCTGAAGTTGTCCGGTGTGGACGTTGCCAGCTTCGGCGATGCCTTCGCCAGGACCGAACACGCACTTGAAATCGTCTACGCCGACCCCGCTCGCGGCGTTTACCAGAAGATCGTTACTACCGACGACGCAAAGACCCTCCTGGGTGGCATCTTCGTGGGCGACGCTTCGCCCTACATGAGCCTTCGCCCGCTCCTGGGCCGCGAGCTGTCCGCCGAACCGGGTGCCTACCTGAGCGCCGCCGGTGGTGGCGAGGCTCCGGAGACCGAACTTCCCGATGACGCGATCCTGTGCTCGTGCAACAACGTGGCCGCCGGAACCATCCGTGACACCATCAACGGCTGCGGCGCCTGTGAAGGCAACGCCCCCGTGCAGGAACTCAGCGAACTCAAGGGCTGCACCCGTGCCGGAACCCAGTGCGGTTCCTGCGTTCCGATGCTGAAGAAGCTCCTGGAAGGCGAACTCACCAAGTCCGGCATCGAGGTCTCCAAGGCCCTCTGCGAGCACATCAGCCTTTCCCGTCAGGAACTCTTCGATGCCATCCGTGTCCTGGAGCTCACGTCCTTCGAAGACATCATGGCCAAGTACGGCACCGGTGCCGGTTGCGACATCTGCAAGCCGACCATCGCTTCCATCCTGGCCAGCCAGCACTCCGCCTACGTCCTGGACGCCGGGCGTGGTTCCCTGCAGGACACCAACGACCGCGCCCTTGCGAACATGCAGAAGGACGGCACCTACTCCGTGGTTCCCCGCATCGCCGGCGGCGAGATTACGCCCAAGGGGCTAGGTGTCATCGCTGCGGTGGCTGAGAAGTACAACCTGTACACCAAGATCACCGGCGGCCAGCGCATAGATATGTTCGGTGCCCGCCTTGAGCAACTGCCGGATATCTGGAAGGAACTGGTGGACGCCGGCTTCGAGTCCGGCCAGGCTTACGGCAAGAGCCTGCGCACGGTGAAGTCCTGTGTTGGATCCACGTGGTGCCGCTTCGGTGTCCAGGATTCCGTGGCCATGGCCATCGCACTGGAACTGCGCTACCGGGGCCTGCGCAGCCCGCACAAGCTCAAGATGGGTGTTTCCGGTTGCGCCCGCGAGTGCGCCGAAGCCCGGGGCAAGGATGTCGGCGTGATCGCCACCGCGGACGGCTGGAACCTTTACGTTGGCGGCAACGGTGGTGCCACTCCGGCGCACGCCAAACTGCTTGCCAAGGACCTGGACGACGAAACGCTGCTGAAGTACATCGACCGTTACCTGATGTACTACATCCGGACGGCCGACCGCCTGCAGCGCACTGCCCGCTGGCAGGAAGAACTCGACGGCGACATCAAGCACGTCGAGGACGTGGTGGTCCACGACTCCCTGGGCATTGCCGCTGAGCTCGAGGCCGCCATGGCCAAGCACATCGACACCTACGAGGACGAGTGGGCCGAGACGTTGAAGGATCCGGAGCGCCTCCGCCGTTTCCGTTCCTTCGTCAACGCCCCCAACCAAAAGGACGAGTCCATCTCCTTCGTTCCGGAGCGCGGCCAGATCCGCCCTGCCACGAACGAAGAAAAGGGCGGCGTGCTCATCGCCTCCACCATCCCGGTCCGCAGCGAATAACAAGGGGTCCCCATGCAGCTCACCATTGACCTGACCGACCGTGATGTCCTGGTCACAGGATCCGACAAAACCGCCCGCCAGGCCGTCCGCCGCTATCGGAGCGCCGGAGCCAACGTCTACCGGCTGAGCACGCCCGACGGCGCACCGGCCGACGGCCAGCTCCCCGAGCGTCCGTTCCTGGTGGCGGTAGTGGACGACGGCGACGACGGCTGGGGTGCGCTGGTGGACCGGTGCCGTGAGGCCGGCATCCCTGTTGCGTTCGAACCGCAGCCGGGCGCCGAAGGCCACGTGACATTGGTGGGCGGAGGTCCTGGAAGCCTTGAGCTGCTTACCGTGGGCGCTGTCGATGCTTTGCGGGATGCCGACGTCGTCTTCTTCGACCGTCTGGCCCCCTACCAGGAGCTGGCGGGCCTGACCTCCGCGGACCTCGTGGATGTGGGGAAGCAGCCCGGCCTACACAAGGTGACGCAGCGCGACATTGAGAAGCTCATGGTGGAAGCGGCGCTGCTGGGCAAGAACGTGGTCAGGCTCAAGGGCGGTGACCCCTACGTCTTCGGTCGGGGCGGGGAAGAGGTAGCCGCTTGTGTTGCGGCCGGTGTTCCGGTCCGGGTGATTTCCGGCGTCACCAGCGCCATCTCCGTGCCTGCTGCCGCGGGCATCCCGGTGACGCACCGCGAAGTGAGCCACATGTTCACGGTAGTGTCAGGGCACGCGCCCCTGACGGAAAAGGAGCACACCCACCTTGCCGGACTCGGCGGGACGATCATTGTCCTCATGGGCATCGGTACTCTCCCCCAGTTGGCCGCCGGACTGCGTCGGGCAGGGATGGATCGTGAAATGCCGATGGCTGTGGTGGAACGTGGGTATCGGCCGGGCCAACGCACCACAATTGCCGACCTCGGTAGTATCGAAACAGCAGCGACCGGCTGCAGCAACCCTGCCGTGCTGGTGATCGGCGAGGTGGTCCGGGTGGCCGAGGCCAACCGGAATCACGCCGAAGCATCCGCTGAACTGAGCCGACTCGCGGCTTCGCTTCTTGAAGCCTGAAGGTAAGAACACATGACTGTTGCACGTGCCATCGAAAGCCTGGACCCCAATGCCGCTCCGGACACTTCCGAGGCGCCCGAGGCGCCCTTGGACGGATTCCGCATCGGCGTCACCTCGCACCGCCGTTCCCGTGACCTCATCGAGGCCCTGGAGAGGCGCGGCGCCAGTGTCCTGCACGCCCCTGCCCTGAAGATCGCCCCGGTCCAGGAGGACATGATCCTCGTAGAGGACACCCGGACCATCATCGAAGCGAAGCCGGATATTTGCATCGCCACCACCGCCTACGGCATGCGCCGCTGGTGCGAGGCGGCCGATTCTTTTGGCATCGGCGAGCAGCTCCTGGAGACCTTGTCCGCCTGCCGCATGTTCGTCAGGGGGCCCAAGGCCCGCGGTGCAGTCCGCGCGGCCGGGCTTGCCGACGTCGGAATCAGCAGCGACGAAACCACCGCAACCTTGGTGGACATGCTGCTGGTGGAGGGAGTTCGCGGCAAGACCGTGGCTGTGCAGTTGCACGGGTACACGGACGTTCGCCAGCTCGAGCGGCTCCGCATGTCCGGCGCGACCGTGCTGACGGTAACTCCCTACCGGTGGGTGAAGCCCGATGGTGAGGACAAGTTGCCGCGCCTGATCGAGGCCGTGGTCAATGGGAACCTGGACGTCCTGACCTTCACCAGCGCCCCGGCAGTGGACGCCATGTGGAGCACGGCGCATGAGATGGGCCTCTACCGACAGCTCATTGAAGCGCTCAAGGGCCCGGTGACGGTCGCCGCGGTCGGGCCGGTGACTGCCCAGCCCCTGGTCGACGCCGGGCTGACGCCCCTGATCCCCGACCGTTACCGCATGGGTGCGCTTATTCGGCTTGTGACCGAGCACTTGTCCTTGAACCATGTCCGCCGCCTGGAGACGAAGAGTGCCACCATCGAGCTGCGCGGACGGTGCCTGCGGATCAACGGCGAAGTGGTGGAGCTGGCCCCCGCTCCCCTCCTGCTGTTGCGGGCGTTGCTCGGCGCGGGCGGCGCGGTCTTGTCGCGTGAGGCGCTCTCTGACCTGTTGGATCTGCGCGGTTCCGTGCACGCCTTGGACATGACGGTCAGCCGGCTTCGGTCCGCGCTCCCGGACGGCAAGCTCGTGGAAACAGTGGTCAAACGCGGATATCGGCTGCGGGCCTAGGGTTGCGGCCCTGCTACGCCGCTTTCACCAAGGGCAGTTCATCCCAGTTGGTGGTGTAGCGGGGGCTGAGCATATCCCTCTTCATTGACCAGTCCGGGCCGCCCTTGATGCCGGCATGCCCCAATCCGATGGAGCCGCGGCCATAGCGTTTGCTGACCTCCTCCAGCAAGCTTCCGATACCCCGTTCCTCGTGGCGGTTCTCGAAGATCTCCAAGGGCTTCTGGTTGCCGCTGGGACGGAGGTCGGTGACCATGATTCCGGCCTTGGCGTACCTGACGCCCTCCTGGATTTTGGGGACCAGGGCGTGCGCAGCCTTGGTGAGCAGCACGGGATCGGCGGTGGGCATGGGCAGCTTGACGTTCACAGCAGGAAACGATTTGTCGTTCGGGTTGTACACCGACGTTGCTGCGAACGCCGTCAGCAGCTTGGCTTGGAGGTCGTGCTTGGCCAGCCTGGCGCTGGCCATCTGCCCGTAGACGCTGAGCACCTGCCGCAGCTGGGCCGCCGTCGTAATCGGCGTCGAGAACGAACGCGAGAAGATCAGCTGGTCCCGTCCGATCCTTTCCTCTTCCATGGGGATGCACGGCGTTCCCTGCAGTTCCAGGACGGTGCGCATCATGACGATGGAGAACTTGTCCCGGAGGGCCACGGGATCTGCCCGAACCAGGTCCAGGATTGAAAAGATGCCCATCGCATTCAGCCGCTTGGTGAGCCTGGTAGCCACGCCCCAGATCTCGATGACGGACAGCCGGGCCATGAGCGCTTCGCGCCGGGCTTCAGGAACCGAATCCCAACGGCACACGCCGTTGAAAGCCGGATTGTGTTTGGCCCATTTGTTGGCCAGCTTGGCAAGCGTTTTGGTGCGGGCGATTCCGACGCACACCGGAACTCCAACGTTCCTGCGGCAAGCATCCTTGATGGTTCGCCCCAGCTGCAGCAACTCCTCTGGCCGGCCCTTGACGCCCAGGAACGCTTCGTCGATCGAATAGACCTCTTGCCACGCCGAGTAGCGCCGCAATAGCTCCATGACGCGCGAGCTGATGTCTCCGTATAGTTCGTAATTGCTGGACAGCGCAATGAGCCCCCATTCCTTGGCCCGTGGAGCCAGCTTGAACCATGGGTCGCCCAGCCCGATGCCAAGCTGCTTCGCCTCCGGCGACCTCGTCACGGCGCAACCGTCATTGTTGGAGAGCACGATCAGGGGTTTGCCCTCCAACGCGGGATTGAAGGCCCGTTCTGCTGAGGCATAGAAACAATTGATGTCCACGTGGGCGATCTCCTGCATCGTGTGCATAAGGGCCGGCCTGGACATGCTCCTCCTCGATTGGTCACTAACATGCGCGACCTCGGAAAATAGGAGGACACGCCGCTGATTCGAAGATATGTTCGAATAAGTCAACTGTACCGCCACCCACCGACAACGAAACTTCTTTGAGCAATTGAGCCCGCTTCAGGAGGAAAGGGCTTGGCTAATCACCCATGCGCGGCACCACGATGCCATCGGCTCCGCAGTGGAGCACGAGATCGCTGCTTCCGTCCGTCAGTATGCAGTCATTGGGGTCGAAGACCTCTGTGGCGGACAGCCACGGGACAGTTCGTTGCCAGAGTCCCCACGATTTTTGTGAGTAAACGGAATAGGTTTGTGGATCGAAACCTGATTGTTCGACGACGACACTGTCTCCGCTGCTTGCCGTCACTTGGGCGTATGTTGCCGCCGCGGCGGCTAGCCCCATGCCGGCAGCATATATAGACCACGGCAGAGCCGCCGTGGCACTGGCCAGAACTGCAAGAACGGCAGTCAGCCGACGGATCCGGCCGCGTGGAATCCGCGCGACCAGCGCCGGTACCAGCAGAACCAGCGCTGCCAAGGCGGCAGCCCCGCTCAGAAGGTGACAACAGAGAATGAGCGTCCACCCCGGCATGACGAAGTAGACCAGAACCTCAGGCCATGAATCACTGACCCACGCTGCGGAAGCTTGGGCTGCTACTCCCAGCAGCACCGAGACGAGGGCCAACACGATGCCCCACTTGAGGCGCCGCCGCGCTGCGGTAGATCGCGCCGAATCCGTTTCCGCGGAAACCTCCGTCCCCACTCGAGAAGCGCCCAACCGGGTCGCCGTTACATCGTCGCCTGGCAACCGTTTCCTTACACCGTCATCCAACCACGCTTTTGACGTCATCGTGGAGCTTTGGCCAGCGGAGCCAACGAGGAGCCGGGGCTGTTTGCGCAGGCCTTATTGCGCACGTTACGAAACATCCCGCCCTCCGGACTGCGGAAAAGTCCGAAGAGCGGGATATTTCGCGCTATGAGATTCACACCATGAGCCCGGCTACGGGCGGGCGGCGGCGTCCTTCTTGTGCACCAGATAGATGGCCCCGGTAGTGACGTCCTCTTCAAGCGCTTCCAGGGTGCGCCCACGGGTCTCAGGGACCTGGGTGTAGATGAAGATGAGGGCCGCGATGCCCACGCCGCCGAACAGGAAAAAGGTTCCGGTGATCCCCACGCCGGCCACCAGGGTCGGGAAGAACAGGCCCAGCAGCGCGTTGGCGATCCACAGGCAGAATACCGACAGGCCGATGGCGAAACCACGGACGTGAAGCGGGAAGATCTCCGACAGCATGACCCAGACGGCGATATTCAGGAACGTCTGCATCGAGCCGACGAACGCCACCACCAGGAACAGGATCACGAATGGACGGGCCTCGTTTCCTACGGGAAGGAGGACGGAGGCGATGCCGATCAGGAAGTGGCATGCCGTGGTCAAGGTGAAGCCCAGGAGCAGGGTGGTGCGGCGGTTGACGCGCTGCATCAACGTCAGGGCAATGACGCCTCCGACCACCGCGATCACGCCGGGAGCGATGTTGGCGATGAGGGCTGCGTTGGAGTCGAATCCAGCCTCGACCAGCACCGACTGACCGTAGTACATGATCGAGTTGATGCCGGTCAGCTGCTGGGCCACACCCAAGCCGATGCCGACCAGGATGATGCGAAGGATCCACTTGTCTTTGAGCGCGCCCCACGACGTCGCCTTCGACGCCCGCTCTTCGTCGGCGAGGTGCTTGACGTCGGCCATTTCGGCCTCTGCGCGTTCCACTGACCGGATCGTCTTGAGGACAACGAGGGCTTCTTCCCAACGGCCCTTGGATATCAGCCAGCGCGGCGATTCGGGCATCCGGAGCATGCCGAAGAACAACGCGATGGCAGGCAGTGCGGCAACGGCGAGCATGAGGCGCCATACTCCCCCGAACTCTCCCCAGACGTTACCGATGATGGCATTGACGACAAACGCCGCCAGCTGGCCGATAACGATCATGAGCTCATTCCGGCCGGCCAGCGAGCCCCGGATCTCGTAGGGCGCCAGTTCGGCAAGGAAGACAGGCACCACGGTGGACGCTCCGCCGACGGCAAGGCCGAGAACAACGCGTCCGAGCACCATCACTTCAAAGTTGGGCGCGAAGACGCAGGCGATGGTGCCGGCCAGGAACAGCACCGCGAGCAGGAGGATGGACTTGCGGCGGCCCCACGAATCGGACAGGCGGCCACCTCCCACGGCTCCGGCTGCCGCACCGAACAACAGGGAGCTGGTCACGATCCCTTCCGTCAGGGGCGTCAGGCCGAGATCGGCCGTCATGGGCCTCAGGGCACCGTTGATGACACCAGTGTCATAGCCGAACAGCAGTCCGCCGAAGGTTGCAACCAGGGCTACGAGGCCAAGGCGCTTTCTGTGCGGGCCGTTGGTCAGCGGAGGAAGGGCGGCCGCTTGGGCGCCTTCCCGCTGCATTTGCGTTGCAGACATCAGGACTCCTTTGTCAGTGTGTTGCGGGTCATACTCATCCGCTCTGAGTACAGACTAACGCGCGAAAGGCTTAAATGTAAGGTCAAACTAACAAACACCCGAATTAACCCTTTCTGTGACGTGGGAAGATGGAGGACATGGCCCCCGACCGCCCACTCCGCCCAGCTACGCAAAGTGATGTCGCCCGGGAAGTAGGCGTTTCCCGAACATTGGTGTCTTTCGCCTTCCGGGGCGCTCCTGGAGTCAGCGCCGAAACCAAAGAAGCCATTTTCGAAGCCGCCCGGCGTCTCGGATACCGACCCAACGCCGTAGCCGCCGACCTGGCACGCAAGCACCGCTCCGCCGTCGGGCTTTACCTGATGGATATCCGCAACGAGGTCTATGCCGACATTCTCAGCGGCGTCCGCGTGGCCCTCCCGCAGGACGGCAACCGGCTCATCCTGAGCGTATCCCGCTCGGTTGATGGTGTTGACCGGGGCGCGCTGGAGTCGCTCATAGAGGCTCGGGCCGGAATCATCATCGCCGCCACGCTCTTGGATCCGGACGAACGCGTGCAGGAACTGGCGCAGATCGTGCCGCTGGTCAGCGTCACACGGCCGGTACCGGGCGTGGACAGCGTCTATTCGGATGACGTCGTCGGGGCCAGGGCCGCGACTGAACATCTCCTCACCCTCGGGCACCGGCGCATCGCCCATCTGGCGGGTCCCGTGTACGACGGACACACCGTCCGCAGGCGGAGCTACCAACAAGCCATGCGCGACGCCGGGCTGAAGCCCCAAACGCTGGCGGCCGAGGACTTCACGCAGGAAGCCGGGGAACGCGCCACCATGCTCCTCCTCAAACAACCCGAGCGCCCGACGGCGATTTTCACGCACAACGACCAACTGGCCCTGGGCGCCCGCGAAGCCGCCTATTCCCTGGGCTTGTCCATCCCGCAGGACCTGTCGCTGGTGGGCTATGACAATTCGCGGATCGCCAAGCTTCACGGCATTGACCTCACGACAGTGGACCTCCATGCCGCAGTGTTGGGCCAAAGGGCGGGCGCGATAGCGCTGGAACGGCTCGGAAACCCGGAGGGCCCCATCGCCGACGAAAGGCTCACGCCTGAGCTGGTGGTCCGCAACTCAACAGCACCGCCGCCCCTTCAGACGTGATGCAGGCACGTGGTTGCGACGCCCCAAATAGTCAACTCCGACAAGGCAGCCACCCTGATGTCCGGGAATGCAGGGTTGTCCGCCTGCAGCACCACGCCCGTCGGGGTGATGCGCAAGCGTTTGATGGTCAGCTCACCATCCAGGACAGCCACGACGACGGACCCATCCTTGGGTTCCAGCGCCCGGTTGACGATCAGCTCGTCTCCGTCGCTGATGCCGGCGGCCTCCATCGATTGGCCGGTCACCCGGACGACGAACGTGCTGGTGACGTCTTTGATCAGGTGCTCGTTCAGGTCGATGCGGCCATCGAAGTAGTCCTGCGCCGGCGAGGGATACCCCGCAGCCACGGACACGGGAGCCAACAGCACCGACATCAAGGACAAGCCCGCATCTATCACGCGGGGGCCGACTATCACGCCCACAACACACCTTTATTCGAATATATGTTCGATAACTGAGTGTACAGCGAACTGCGGACATTCACGTCGTGGATGAATTAGTCTAATGAAATGATTATTTGGCGTGGTTGGGGAATTTTGGTCCTCGTCGTGTTCGGTATTTGCGGTGGTTTGGCGGGCGGCTTGTCGCACGGCAATCCGATCGCAGTAGGTGTGGGCTTCCTGGCCGGTGCAGCCGGGATCTGGTATCTCGGAAACTGGTTCAACCGCACCAGGCCCACAGCGGGCTACGAGGCAGCGGTCAACGCCAGAAGCCAGGAATTGTCCAGAATGGTAGAGGTCGGCGCCTACCAGCACCCCGGCCTTCCCGCTCCTCAATCCTTCGAGGAGGCACGTGCCCTCGCGGATGAGCAACTGAAATACGAGGCCGAGTCCGCCCGGCGCGGGTACTTCAACCGGCACAGCCTCTTCTTCCTGCCCATGCAGTACTGGGCGTTTGTGGCGGCCTTCGCCGGCGTTGCGATGATCATCAGCGGCCTGGTCCGGGGCTGATCCAAGAAGGGACGGGTTCAGCCCACCTTGTACCGCAGATGCGAGACCAGGCTGGTACCACGGACCTGAAGGGGTTCAAGCTTCAGCTCGCCTACACCGTCCAGCAAACGCTCACCTGCGCCCAGGACGATCGGCGCGATATGGAGCCGCAACTCGTCAATGAGGCCAGCGGACAGGAATTGTCTGGCGGTTGAGGCTCCACCGGCGATGGCAACGTTCTTCCCGCCCGCAGCTTCCTTGGCGCGCGAGAGCACTGAGCCGATGTCGTCATTGACGAAATGGAAAGTGGTGCCGCCCTCCATCACCATGGGTTTGTGCGGGTGCGAGCTGAGAACGAACACCGGCGCGTGATACGGGGGTTCTTCGCCCCACCAGCCGCGCCACTGCTCCGGCCACAAGTGCTCGCCCGGTCCAGCGAACATGTTCCGGCCCATGATGTAGGCGCCGGCTTCGAGGATCCCGGCGACCTCGGCGGCGTTGGTATCCCGTTCCTTGAACTGCCAACGGTGCAGCTTCTCTCCCCCTTCGCCGAGCGGTTGTTCCATACTCTGGTTCGGTCCGGCAACAAAGCCATCAAGGGACACAGTGAGGTCACACGTAACGAGGGTCATGCGCCCATCCTGCCATCGGCGCACCGGGGCCACCAGAGCACGCCGGCCTCAGGAGACGTTGAATCCGCCATTGCTGTGCAGGACCTGGCCGTTGATCCAGGAACCCGCGTCCGAGAACAGGAACCGCACCAGGTTCGCGGTGTCCGTGGGTGTACCCAGGCGTCCGGTCGGGGTCGCCCGGGTCGTCCAGCCGCGTACGTCGTCGTCCATCCAGCCGGTGTCAATCGGCCCGGGATTGATCACGTTGGCCCGCACCCCTTTGTCCCCGAGTTCGACGGCGGCCGCCGTTACGATCCGGTCCAGGGCACCCTTGCTCGCACCATATGGCAGGTTATGGACGGTGTGGTCGCTGGTCAACGCCACGATCCTGCCGGCCACTTCGCCGGGAGGTACGGCGGGCAGCTGCTCTGCAAACGCCTTGATGAGCAGCCATGGGGCCCTGGCATTGACGGCAAAATGGCGGTCCCAGCTTTCCACCGAAGTAGTGAGGATACTGCTGTCCACAGATTCGCAGTGCGAGACCACCAGCCCGGTCACGGGGCCCAGTTTCCGTCCCGCTGCAACGAGTGCCGCCGGTACACCAGGGTCGCTGAGGTCCCCGGATACGAGTTCGACGGCGACACCCTCCGCGCGGCACCCGGCGGCTATGGCGGCGGCATCGCCAGGTGACGATTCGAGGCCAAGCCGGTCGTCGTAGGGCTTCCAGTGGTTCAGGACAAGGGACCAGCCGTCGGCTGCCAGGCCCCTGGCCAGTGCTGCCCCGATGGAGCGGCGCCTGCCTACGCCTGTGACAACGGCAACCTTGGTTTCTTTTTCCAACGTCATCCCTTGACCCTATGCCGCGGCCCCGGCGGGTTCTACGCTGGACCTCTTAGCACCCACGAATCAGCACCGCGGAAAGAAGGCGGCCATGGCACGGAAACCAGGACCCACGCTTGAGCAACTGAACATCCTCGTGGGTTCGTGGGAGACCACCATCCCCAGTGCCGGAACACAGGGACGGACCACTTTTGAATGGCTGGAAGGTGGCGGCTTCCTCATCCAGCGTTCCACCGTGGCAAGGCCCGAATACCCCAACGCAGTCAGCGTCATCGGTGCAACGGGCTCGGACCGGGCATTCCAACAGCACTACTTCGACTCACGCGGCGTTGCCCGCATCTACGACATGACGCTCAGGGACAATGTATGGACGCTTTTCAGGGACGGACCGGACTGGCCGCAGCGCTTTGTTGGCCACATCAGCCCGGACGGCAACACCATCACCGCCCGCCTGGAGCGCGGCACCTATCCCGGAGGCCCACTGGAGCACGACTTCGACATGGTTTACTCGCGGATTCATTGAACCCTGTGCACCAACAGCATTACTCCACCTCATTTACAGATCCCTTGCCCGGTGGGAACATAAGGCCCATAGTCCGCGGAGGCAACGCCCGGCCACGCCCGGCATCCTCTGCCGCTGCCATGTAGTCAGCTCTCCTCTGAGAGGAACGGCCATGGGTCGTCTGGGGACCGGGAACAGTGGGGATGCGGGTCCCGAACCCGCTGATGATCCCCGACGCCACAGCCTGGACCGCATCGAAAAGGTGGACGCGGTGGTTGTCGGATCGGGGTTCGGCGGCTCGGTGGCAGCCTTGCGGCTCGCCGAAGCCGGACAGTCCGTGGTGCTCATGGAACGCGGCAAACCGTACCCGCCCGGAAGTTTCGCCCGTACGCCGTCGGAGATGGGCAAGAACTTCTGGGACCCCGACCGTGGGCTGTACGGCCTCTTCGACGCCTGGACCTTCCGCGGGACAGAGGGGCTGGTATCCAGCGGACTCGGCGGCGGCTCCCTCATCTACGCCAACGTGCTCTTGCGCAAGGACGAGAAGTGGTTCGTCAACGAATCCCCCATCCCGGGCGGCGGCTACGAGAATTGGCCGTTTACCCGGGCCGACCTGGACCCCTACTACGACGCCGCCGAAGCCATACTTCAACCCGTTCCCTACCCCTACCAGGACACCGCCAAGACCGTGGCCATGGAAAAGACGGCAGCAAACCTGGGACTGTCCATCACCCGGCCACCCATTGCGGTCACCTTCGCCGCGGAACCAGGAGCGGCACCCCGGACCAACCAGGCGCTCCCGCTGCCCCACTACGGCAGCATCCACGGCCCCAACACCGTGCGGACCACCTGCACGCTCAGCGGCGAATGCGACATCGGCTGCAACGCCGGCGCCAAGAACACCCTCGACCACAACTACCTCTCGGCGGCTGCCTTCAAAGGCGCCGATATCCGTACCTTCCATGACGTCCGCGGCATCCGGCCCCTGGACCGGGACGGCGGCGGCTACGAACTCCGCTACGTCATCCACGAACCGGATCGTGGGGGCGGACTGCTCACCGAACGCATCATCCATTGCCGCCGGCTCATCCTGGGAGCGGGCACCTTCGGCACCAACTTCCTCCTGCTGCGCAACCACGGCTCCCTGCCCGCGCTCAGCGACGCCCTGGGCACCCGCTTCAGCGGCAACGGTGACCTCCTGACGTTCATCATGGAAGCCAAGACACCCGCAAGCAACGGCTCGCGGCCAGGAGTCAGGGCACTCTCCGGGAGCAAGGGGCCGGTGATCACCACAGCGGTCAGGGTCCCGGATGGGAACGACGACGGCGGCGACGGCCGCGGCTACTACGTGGAGGACGCCGGGTACCCGGCCTTCATGAACTGGCTCATCGAGACGGCCCAGCTGAAAACCGCTGTAAAACGCACGGCGAAGGTGGCGGGTCAGTTGTTCAAGGACCGACTGTTCGACGCCGGCCGCTCCAACGTCTCGGCAGACCTCGCCGCCGCCCTGGGAGACGGGCGCCTGTCATCCAGTTCCATCCCCTTGCTCGGCATGGGGCGCGACATACCCGACGGCGTCATGACACTGCGCGACGGACGCCTCGCCATCGCCTGGACCATGGCGACGTCCACCGCGTATTTCGACCGTGTCCGCCGAACGATGTCGGATATTGCCAAGGACCTCGACGGCAACTTCATCGACAACCCGCTCTGGTGGGCCAAACGCGTCATCACCGTCCACCCCATTGGCGGAGCCCCCGCCGGGCGCCACCCGGGCGAGGCAGTGTGCGACTCCTACGGTGAAGTTTTCGGCTACCCCGGGCTGTTCGTGGTGGATGGCGCCGCAATGCCCGGACCGGTAGGCGCCAACCCCTCGCTGACCATCGCCGCCTTCGCTGAGCGCACGTGCGCCCACATCGTCGAGACCAGTGACAAAGCCCGCCACAGGGGCATCAGCCCCAGCGATGCGGTGGCCGTTCAGCAGGAGGCGGCCGGCGCCGTCGTCGACGTCGGAAGTGTGGCTCCGCGCGCTTTGGCCCCCGACGCCACCAAGGGCAAGTCCGCACTCCCGGAACGGCCTGCGAGCGCCGTTGCCCCGGGCACAGCGCAGCGTCCGGAGGGGCCCGGCACCCGTGGCCTGGCAAAGCCCGGGAGCTCAAGGAAGGAAGCGACCTCCGTTCGGTTCACCGAGCAGATGCATGGGTGGTTCAGTCCAGGAGTCAGTGATCCGGAGAAGGGGCGCAGCCTGGGCAGGGACCGGTCCCGGCGGATCATGTTCGAGCTCACGATTACTGCCGAAGACATCGATCAGTTCGCTGCGGATCCTGAGCATCCGGCCAAGGCCGAAGGGTATGTGCTGGCTGATTATTTCGGCGGCCGGATGCCGGTGGAACGTGGATGGTTCAACCTGTTCGTCGCGGACACCTCCGACGACGGCGGGCCGGCCAGGCGCATGCTGTACAGGTTGTGGCTGCGCGACCCCGGCGGTACGCCGTTCACGTTCACGGGTCACAAGCTCATCCACAATGAAGCGGGATTCGATCTCTGGCCGGACACGACCACTCTCTACGCAACCATCGCCCGGGGCCATGTCCCGCCACCTGAAAGGGACGCGCCACCTGAAGTCCCTGCTGAACCCCCAAGGGTGCGGCAGGAGGGCACCGTGGGCGCCGGCATCCTCTACATCCGGCCTTTGGACTTCGCCCGGCAACTGACCACCTTCCGGGCCGAGGGCGCTGAGCCGGCCGCTGGACTGCTGACGTTCGGGAAGCTGTTCGGGGGCGAACTCTGGCAGGTTTACGGGCGAACACCCCGACGCATATCCTTTCCATTCACGCCGAAGCAATGAAGATCCGGGAGCTCGCGCAACACCACGCCGTCCTGGGTTTCACTCCACGGACCGCGGTCCGCTGGCTCTCGCCCATGTCGCTGGCGCGTACCGCCCTGAAGGTCATGGCCGCCACCGTCTTCGCCGATTTTGGCGACAAACGAGAGTTGGAGGGCAGCTTCCCGGACGATCCGCTGAGCCTGGACAAGCTGCCCGACGCTGGCCAGCCTGCGCAACCGGTGGTCAGCGAGCGCGGCCTGCCGGATCCCGCTGGCCCGGATCCAGGCAGCCCGGATCAACCCGCCGAACTGTGGCTCGACTTCGCGGCGGACCTCGGCGACGGATTCGATGCCACGTACACGGTTGCCTCCCTGCTGGCCCAGGATGCCCTCAGCGTCGGGGGCCTGGTCCTCCCGAGGGGCCGCGTCCTGGTCCTGGGCGGCGACGAGGTCTACCCCGTGGCGTCCCCGGCCGGATATAAGGACCGGATGGTCGGGCCGTACCGGATGGCGTTGCCACGAAACCAGGCGCCATCTCCCGGCATGCCACCAAACCTGGCGCCGATCATGCTGGCCCTCCCCGGAAACCACGATTGGTACGACGGCCTGACCTCCTTCATCCGGGTCTTCACGCGGCAACGAAGCATCGGCGGATGGCGGACCATCCAGACCCGCAGCTACTTCGGCCTGCGGCTCACCGGACAACCACCACGGCCCGGCCATCACGGCGTTCCGGGCTGGTGGCTGCTGGGCCTGGACAGCCAACTGGGCCAGTACATCGACGAACCACAACTGGAATACTTCTACCGCAGCGTCACGTCCCAGCTGCAGCCTGGAGACGCGATCATCCTCTGCGTAGCCGCCCCCTTCTGGGTCAAAGGAACCACTGAATTCCAGCAAGTGAGCTTCTTTGAGCAGGACTATCTGCGCCGCCGCTTCAATCCGGCCACGCAGCTGTTCGAGGACACAGGGGCCAACGTCCGGCTCTGGCTCACCGGGGACCTCCACCACTACTCCCGCTATGAACAAGACACTTCCGACGCCGATGCAGGAAAGACACAGCTCATCACGTGCGGGCTGGGTGGGGCGTACCTGTCGGACGCCCACTGGCTGCCGGACGAACTCCTCCTGCCTGCACACGCCGTCCCGGGAGACCCGTTCAGTGTGCCCGCCGCCGGGAGCCACCCGGCAGCGGGACGCCGTTTCACCAGAAGCTCCACCATCTATCCTGACCAGTCCGACTCACACCTCCTGGGACCACGCCTGGCCAACCCCTTGTCCCCTTCATGGCTACCGGTGCGTAACCCGGGCTTCGGATTGTCCATTGGCCTGCTCCATGTGGTTGCCGCTCTCACGGCATGGACGGTGTTCAGTGCTTTCCGCGGTGAATCGTTCGTGGACGGGCTCCACGGGCTCACGCGCGGAAACACCCTTCTCCTTCTTGCCGTGCTGGTCCTTGTCGTCCCCGTGCTGCTGGGCGTGACCACCCTGGCGGCCCGGACCTTCCGTATCGCCAGTTCCGGCGTTGTCGTCTTCGCCCGGGGAGCGCTCTTCCAACTCGCGGCGCTCGCGGTGAGTGCCGGCGTCGTCATCCTTGTTCCGTGGCCCGGCAATTGGCCGGACGTGGTGGTGGTGCTCCTGGCGCTGGCATTGGTCCACGTTGGCGGGTGGGTGCTGGGCAGCGAAGCCTTCGCACTGTACATCCTGGCTACCCCAAGCGGGGAAGTGTCCACCTGGAAAATGTCAGGACAATCCATCGAGGACCACAAAGGCTTCCTCCGCCTCCACCTGGACTCGGACGGCTCATTGACCGTCTACCCCCTGGCCGTGGACACCATCTGCCGCGACTGGCAGCTGACCGGAAACGACGACGGCGCGCGGTTGCTTCCCAAGGCCGGCCTTCCTGCCGTCCGGCTGCTTGAACAGCCCATCACCATCGCACAGGAGGGACCCGCATCATGATCATCACCCGTGCAGGACACCGGACCGAGGTCATCCCGTTCCGTGCCCGGGACAACACTCCGCTCAGCCTGGTCCACGTGACTTCGCCGGCGGAAACCACCAAAGGGCCGGTGCTGCTGGTCCACGGATCCGGCGTCAGGGCAGAACTGTTCAGGCCACCGGTCAGGACCACCATTGTCGATGTACTCCTCGAAGACGGCTGGGACGTGTGGATGCTGAACTGGAGGGCCTCCATCGACCTCGACCCCCTGTCCTGGACGCTCGCCGACGCCGCCGTGTACGACCACCCTGCCGCCGTCGAACACGTCCTCAACGCGACCGGAGCCGAAACGATGAAGGCCGTCATCCACTGCCAAGGCTCGACGTCGTTCACCATGTCCGCCGTCGCCGGGCTGCTGCCCCAGGTGGACACGATCGTCTCCAACGCCGTCTCGCTCCATCCGGTAGTGCCACCTTTCTCCCGCCTCAAGATCGACTACCTCACGCCGGTGGTGAAAGTCTTCACCCCGTATCTCTCGCCCGCTTGGGGATACAAATCCCAGGGCTACTTCACCCGGGCCATCCGCGGCCTGGTCAAAGCGACCCACCACGAGTGCGACAACACCGTCTGCAAAATGGTCAGCTTTACCTACGGCAGCGGGCGGCCGGCCCTCTGGTCCCACGAAAACCTCGACGACGCCACCCACCAGTGGCTCAGCGGCGAGTTCGCAGAGGTGCCCGTGACCTTCTTCGAAGAGATGGGCCGAAGCATCAAGGCCGGGCATATGGTGGCTGCCGGCAACCACGCCGAACTCCCCGACAACCTTGTGGCGGAAGCCCCGCAAACGGATGCCCGGTTCGCCTTCATAGCCGGTCTGGACAACCGCTGCTTCCTTCCCGAAAGCCAGCAACGTACCTACAACTTCTTCCAGCACCACCGTCCCGGCAAAGATTCGCTCCATCTCATCCCCGGATATGGCCACCTTGATGTCTTCTTTGGCCACCATGCCTGGCGGGACACATTCCCCGTCATCCTCCAGGAGCTGAACGGAACCAAGGAGCCGAACACATGAAAACCCTCACCCAACTGGTCACTCCCCTGCTCAAGCTCATGCCCTCACCGGTTCCCCGCAGACAGGAACGCCTTCGCGGCCAGCATGCTTTCGCCGACGGAATCAAATATGTGATGCCGGTCAATTCCGATGACTCACCAGTGCTGATGGCAGCCTTTCCCATCAACAAACGCGCGGCCGCAGCGGTTCTTCCCGGGACTGAAATGCGCCCCTTCAGCCTGGGCGGCAAAGGGCTGCTGGTAGTCACAGTGGTCAACTACAAATCCACGGACATCGGCAAGTACATCGAATACTCCCTGGCCATTGCCATCACCCATGGCAGCCGGCCGGCGCCGCCCATCCTGCCGTTGCTGTTCCAGAGGACGTTCAAGCTGGGCCAGTTCGTGGTGGACCTGCCAGTCAGCACGGAAGTTTCGGTCAAGGGCGGCAAGGGAATCTGGGGCATGCCCAAGCACCAGGCCAACCTCGACTTCGTCGTCACAGACTCAACCGTCTCAGCGCTCTACGAGAAAGACGGGAAGCTGGGCTGTTACATCGAAATAGAGCGGCCCGCCGCACCAAGTCCACTGGCGCTGCCCCTGAAACTCGCCGCATCCAACTACTGCGTCTTCCGGAACATGCTGTGGAAGTCCGATATCTACTTCGAAGCCATCGGAGACATCGCCCTGGGAGCACAAGCCAAGGCGCGCCTCATCCTCGGCGACGTTCCCGGCGTCGAACCCTTAAAGGAACTGCAAGTGGAGACCAAACCCGTCTTCACAGCCTGGCTGCCCCAGGCCCACGGCATCCTGGACGACCACTACGAAGCCTGGTTCCTCACCGCCCCCACCCCATTGGAAGCAGCGGCCCTTCAAGGGGGCGACATGCTGGACAGCGTCACGGACCTCGGCCAAAGCCAGGAATGGCTCGCGCCCCCGGACCGCAGCAGGGTACCGGGCGCCGTTTCCAACCCTCATGCCGGCGGCACACCGTGAACTGGCTCCTCCTGATCAACGCCCTCTACTTTCTCTTCGGCGCCACCATGTATGTCGGCACCATGTGGGTTCTCAAGTTCTTCCTCTACCCCACCTGGCACTCGCTGGCACGGGACAACGTAGACATGCATTTCGGCATCCCCACCCGCGCCGCCACGAAGTTCTTTACCGTCGTGGTGCCTGTCATGTTCATCTCCGGAGGCATCCTGGTGTGGTCCGAATGGGGAACCATCCGCGTCGTCTTCGCCATCATCTGCCTGGCAGGAATCATTGCACTGACATTTGTCGGGCAAGGCCTCATCATCCCCATCAACGTGAGGATCCGCGGCGGCGACTTCGCAGATGACACCGAACTCCGGTCCCTGCTCAAACGGTGGATGATGCTCAACGACATCCGTTTCTACGTCTCCACCCTGGCCTGGGCCTCGATGGTGTGGCTGCTCGTTGACCGTGGCCGGCTGCTGGAGTCCTTCACATGAATGATCCCCTTCGTGCGGTTCTCGCGTTCATTGCCGCCATCACCGTCCTCACCGGCGCCGCGCAATTGCCCTTCGGCGGTCCGATCCTTCAATTGCTGGGCTCCGAGGACACTGCAACTACCCGCCAACTGTTCGGGACAGTGGGCATGTTCATGGTGGTGGTGGGCGGGCTGCTCCTCCACACACTCCTCAGCGGCGCCCCCTCACCCGACGTAGTCCTTTGGTCAGGACTGCAGAAGGCCGGAGCCTTCAGCGCGGTGGGCATCGGGGTGCTGAACGGGGTCTTTTCTCCCATTGCACTCTGGGTCGCGTTCTTTGACCTCGCGACGGCGGGACTCCTGTTCGTCTACTGGCGCAGGATCCGCTTCGCTGCAGCCAGCCCTGGGCTCGCCGGAGGAAGAACACCGTGAAACGCTCCCTGGTCCTTGCCGGCGGAGGGATGCGGGTGGCGTGGCAGACAGGCGTGGTCAAGGCGCTTGCCGAGGAGGGTTTGGAATTCCAGCACATCGATGGCACCTCCGGCGGCATCCTCACGGCCGGAATGATGCTCTCCGGAATTCCCGCCGAGGAAATGTGCCGCCGCTGGTCCGGCGTGGACGTCAAAGACTTCAGCTCCGCCCTGCCCTTTGCTGATTACGTCAAAGGGCCGTGGTCCCTCCCCGCGCTGGGAGACGCCGACGGCATCCTGGGCAAGATCTTCCCGGCCCTCGGCATCAACGCAAAGAGCATCCGAAACCGCGCGGCCGGACCGGACGCTGTCGAAGGCTCCTTCAACGTAGTGGAGTTCACTTCGAAACAATGCCACGCCATCGATGCCGCGCACATTGACGCCGAACTGATGGCGGCCGGAATGTCGTTGCCCATCTTCCTCAGGCCGCTGCGCCGGGACGGGAAAATCTGGACGGACGCCGTGTGGGTCAGGGATGCCAACATTCGCGAAGCCTTGCGGCGGGGGGCCGAGGAAATCTGGTTGATTTGGTGCATCGGCAACTCGCCGTACTGGGGGGACGGGCCGCTGGAACAGTACGTTCACATGATCGAGATGAGTGCCATGGGTGCCCTCCTGGCCGACTTCGAAGCTGCCGCCGCCGCGGGGCGCGAGTTTGTGCTGCATGTAATCCGGCCCGAGCACCCGTTGCCGCTGGATCCGGAGTTTTACCTGGGCCGGATCGACGCCGACACACTGATCGGCATGGGGTACCGCGACGCCAGGGCATATATAGGGACGATGTCGCCGACCGGACTCGCCAAAGACCCCCTCTGCACGGCGATGACCGAGCCGTCGCCAGGAGTCCGTTTCATCGATGTCCTGCACGGCGAACTGGACGGTCAACCGCTGACATTCCGGGCCGCCGTCGTGACGCCCTCCGAGCCCGGAGAAGGACTGGCGCAGCTCAGCGGCCACCTGGACTACCCGCCGTGGGGGCGCGTCTTCCTTGCCGGCGGTCATGCGGAGACCGTGGGGGATGACGTGGCCTATCGCTTCCGTTTGCGGCTGAACGGTGGGTGGCGGGATGCGGCCGTCATCCGGACCCTGCACGACGATCCCGGAGCAGATGCGTGGTCAGACAGCCGGAACGCCCGGCTCCACCTGGGCGAACAGGTGGTGGATCTCACTATGAGCCTGATCGATGCGGCCGGCCTCCTGGCTTCTGTTGAACCCGTGGGCGTACACGGCCTGGCCGGGCGGGCACAAGCAATAGCCCGCTTCACAGCCAACGGATTCCGGGAGCTGTTGCGCCGATACTAACCGCGTCCCGGCTTCAATGTGATGCACGTTATTACCGGCGGGTAAACGGCACGCTACGAATGCGCCAAAGATGGCAACAGCGGTGAAACACCCGCGAAAAACCGGCATCCTACGCTGATGAACAACAGCACCAAACAGGTCATCAGCGAAAGGGCCCACCATGTCCTCTACTTCCCTTCACATCGTCATCGCCGGCGCAGGCCCGGCAGCCCAGGCACTGGTGCGGCGATTGGCTGGCAGGACCGACACCCGTCAGCGGCTCTTCGCCGGCACCATCACAGTGCTCAGCAATCGCGACGACTGCCCGGACGCCCTCCTCGAACTCGCCGAACTGCCCCAGGTTTCCGTGCGCTTCGGCCAGGCCGCCAGTTTCATCGACGCTGAGGCCAAGGTAGTCACCACGGTGGACGGCATGGAGTTCGCTTACGACCAACTGGTCATCGCCACGGGTTCGGCCCCCCTCCTTCCCCCGGTAGACGGTGCCGAGGCGGTCCTGAGCTACTCCACCATCGACGATGCCGCCTCCATTGGCGAAGCCGTGAAGGACGTCACCCGGTCTGTCGGCCGCCGTCCGCTGGGAATACTCGTCGGCAACGGTCCAGCAGCGGGCCAGGCCGAAGCGGTTCTCCGGGCACGCGGCGTACGTCCCGTCCGAACCACCCTCCGCCCCACGGCTGTGGTTGCCTCCATTGCTGATTCGGCCATCCCCGGGCAAGCCCTGTCCCCCACGGGAATCGTCTTTGAGGACGGCAGCAGCATGAAGGGCGACCTCGTGGTCCTGGCCGAGGAACGCACCGCACGCAATGGCCTCGCCGAAAGTGCCGGCCTCCGGATCGCGTCCGACGGCGGGATCGCCGTGGGGCGCGACCTCGCCACGTCCGTCCCTGGCATCTGGGCGATCGGTGATGCCGCTTCCTGCGACGGCCTTCGCCTGGGCCTGCTCCTGTCCGCGGAATCTTCCGCAATGCTCTGCGCTTCCGGCATGCTGCTGGGAGCCGTGAGCAGCGAACCCCAGCCAGCCATGGCTGCGTGATTCGCCGACTCCGTAGCTCCCGCCGGGTGTCGGGAACCAGGGAAGAGCAGGTGACGATTCCTACGCAAGCAGTCTTCAGGCGCGACGCGTGCGACTCACGGCCTTGACACCTGGGAAACTTCACTCACGGCCGCCAGCGATAACTAATCCCGGCCATCCTTGGTCGACCTGATTCTGTCCGAGCCCCCTGGCAGCGGTGGGGCTTTGGATTCGTAGTTGTGCCCGCTGGGTGTTCGGAGTTTGAGGGTGTGGCGGGTCCTCGTGCCGGGATTTGCCGGGGTGGGGTTACCGGGCCTGGTGTTTGCGGCCTCGGTTGTTATGGGCTGGGTGGTTCCGGCCTCCGTGGTTGCTGCGGTCCAGCCAGGATGTTCTTTGGTGTGGTTGCATGCTTCGCAGAGCCCGGCGCCGTTGTCCACAGTGGTAGGTCCGCCGTGCTGCCAGGGCACCACGTGATCGATGTGCCTGATGGGCGCGTCGCAGTAAGGGGTTCGGCAGGTGTAGTCACGGGTTTCGATGAAACGCCGGAGCCGCGGCGGGAACAGCCTGGATTTGGAGTCCGTGGTGAGAAGTTCCCCGGAGGTCGGGGCGGTGTAGAGCCGCCGAAGCCAGAGTCCGTACTCGGAATCCCGAACCGGCGCTACGGTTTGGGAAAGCGTTCCTGCCCGACCCATGCCACCGTTTCTGCGTCCTGAAATCCCGGCCTGTCCAGCGTCATGGCTTGTGTTCCCCGCCGCCTCCGGGTTTGCAAGTTCGCGCGCCCATTGTGCCGGGACGACGCCATAGCCCTGCAACCGGGCGGGTTCACTGTCGCCTTGGAAAAGGGCCCGATCGGTCATGACGAGCTGGACTTCAACCCCGCTGATCCCGCCGGCCTTGCCTGTGAGACGTTCAACCAAGGTATCTGCCATGACCTGGCCCCGGCCCCGTTCCGCAGCCCCTGAGCCAGCACCCCCGCGGGCCCGGACCGAATCCGCGGCACGAGACAACGCCGCGTAAGCTGCAACCCCCTGGGCCGCCGGCAGCAGGGCAGTCAAAACCGTCATTGTCTCCGGCGCTGGTCGCAAAGTCACCGTTCGGTCCGCGGCTGCACGGGCCGCACGCTGGGCAACCGAGCGCGGATCACGCTGATACGCAGCAGCCCTGGCAGCCGCGATCACGCCCTTATCCCCCACGCCCTCAAAAGTCCCGGTATCCGCGGCCAATTCCGCATCTACCCCAGCCCGGTCCTCCACTGACAAGCACGCTGTTTCCTTCACCAACAACGTCGCCCGCCACTCATTCAACATCCCCGAGTCCAAGGCCGCCATCGTGCGCGGCATCTCGAACACCAGCGCCTTCGCCAGCCCCAGAAGCCGCGCTCCCCGGTTCGGGGATTCCCGCCGCGCCAACGCGATCTCGGCTCCCACATCATCGCCGCGTTCGGACACCGGCACCCCGGCCGCGGCCCGCTCAGCAGACCGGGCTGCCTCAAACGCCGCCGCAACCCTGGCCTGCAATCCGCAAATCGCCGACTTCATCTCCTCCAACACCCGCAACTGCCCAATCAAGTCACCACTTAGGGACCCAGGGCCCTCAACACCCGAACCGGGAGCAGCCGGCCCGGGATCACTCTCAACCACCGACGCCCCAGCAGAACCAACCGGCCCCGCCGCCGACTGTCCTTCCACCGGCTCCCGCCCCTCCCGAATCCACTCCATACCGCAACCCTTCCAGCCACCACCAACAGCCAAAAGACACCGAGCCCCCTATGTGGAAAACCCCGCTCCAGCACCCGCGGAAATCCCCGCGCCCCACCCACCAGCGACCCCCACGGGGCCGCGGGGAGCCCCGCCGGATGTGGCAAGATGGTCCTTTGACGGGCAGTGACAACCCTGCGGCCACCGGGCCGGCCACGCCCTGCACGGAAGGATCCCATGAGCAACGAAGCCGTCGCCCCTGCAAACATCGCCTCTTACATCGACCACACGCTGTTGAAGCCCGAGGCCAGCGAGGCAGACATCCTCAAGGTGTGCGCGGAGGCCGTGGAGTACCGGTTCAAATCTGTCTGCGTGAACCCCGTGTGGGTCAAGACCGTCACCAAAGCGCTCAAGGGCTCAGGCGTCCTGACCTGTTCGGTGATCGGGTTCCCGCTGGGTGCCACGCCCACCGACGTCAAGGTGTTTGAGGCCCGAGGTGCGGTGCTGGATGGTGCCAACGAAATCGACATGGTGATCAACATGGCTTCGGCCCGCGCCAATGACAAGGGCGCGTTGGTGGACGACATCCGAGCTGTGGCCGAAACGGTCCACGCAGGCGAAGCCATCCTTAAGGTGATCATTGAAACATCCATGCTCAATGACGAGCAGAAGGTCATCGCCTGCGAGGCAGCAGCGGAGGCAGGCGCGGACTTCGTCAAAACGTCCACGGGATTCAACGGCGGTGGTGCCACGGTTGAAGACGTTGCCCTGATGCGCAAGACCGTTGGGCCCGGCCTCGGCGTCAAGGCCTCCGGTGGCGTGCGCTCCCTGGCCGACGCACAGGCTATGATTGCTGCTGGTGCAACACGTATCGGAGCGAGTTCCGGAATTGCCATCGTCAAAGGTGAACAGGGTTCATCTGCCTACTAAGGCTTCCGCTACCGCCAGAGATTTTTGAGCCCTGCGGGGCCGAGGAGGAATGAATGTCCAAGAACACCACAAGTGCCCCCATTGAAAAAGAGAACAATCTCGGCACGAGCATTGTCTTGTTCCTGGTCATGATCGTGCTCTTCCTGGGCGCCATCTACTCGCTCTCCTTCCTGAGCTTGGACAACCCGTGGCCGATGGCCGTGTGCCTTGGCCTCTTCGCCCTGGCTTTCTGGATCCCCCAGACCATTCTCGGCCGGTCGGACTCCGCCGGCGAAAGCTAAACCTCAAACAGCAACGCGGTGTGACTTACGGCCCATCCCGAAGGGGACCATGGGCCGTAAGTCACACCGCGTTTGGCTTTTAAAGCGCCAGCGCGGCAAGGAACGCGGGCCAGTGCAGCTTCGCCAGTGTCCAGGCAGCGGCCCCCATCCCCACCATGGCGTAGCCGCTCACAGGAATCAGCACCAACCATTCCCGCCGTGACCCCGCCCTGCCCAACAGCGGCAGGGAGAAAGCCCCGTTCGCCCGCCAGATTCCACTGACAACGGATTTCCGCAAAAATTTCGGTGGTTTGATGACGATCGGCCACAAGAGCGGCACCCCGCCAACGGTGATCATGTCCCCCACAATGTGGACCACCACGCCCGTCAGCATGGACAACGGGAGCCAACCCCATTGGGCCGGGGCGAACCACGTCACCAGGCCGGCCATGAGCAGGGCGAACAGCCAGTTGGTGATCCACCCGGATTTGGGGAACAGGTTCAGCGCCTTGGCGGCCAGGTTGATCATGAACATGCACAAGAGTCCGGCACCCACCGACAGTTTTCCCACCGGCGTCACCATCTGGAATTGCGCCGCCATGGCGGCCAGCACCACGAAGGCCGAGGCGCCGAGCAGTGAGTGCGTCCCTTGCCGGTGCCCACCGCTGGCTTTCTCGATGCCCACGGCAATCACGTTGGACAGTGGCGGCAGCGAGTTGGCGATGGTGCTGTGCCGGTGGTCCCAGTCGCATACCAAGGCCGTTCCCGCCGTCGCCATGGCGCCAATCAGGATTCCAGTGGCATCCAGCGGGTACCAGCCGAGCGCGTAGGGGCCGGTTGAGGCAATAGCTATCCACGCCGCGGCTCCCGACGCGGCGTGGTGTCCTCCCATCATTCGCCTAGCCTGCCTTCACGGGGGCTTCGGCGAAGATCGCTTCAATGACGTTGTTGGCCCACTGCAGGATCTCGGCGTCCTGGAGGTCACGGCCGCCGATCCGGGCGGTCTTGGGCTTGGGGATCAGCACGGCGTCGAGCGCAGGCTTGACCTGGGAGCCCGGGTACATGCGGTTCAGGCGCATGGTTTTGGATTCGGGCAGTTGCGCCGGCGAGAAGCGGATGAAGTTGCCTTGGAGCGCGACGTCGGACAGGCCGGCTTCGCGGGCACCCACCCGGAAGCGCGCCACGGCAATGAGGTTTTGGGCCGGCAGCGGCGGCTCACCGTAACGGTCCACGAGTTCGGCCAGGACTTCATCAATGGCCTCATACGTGATGGCGGCAGCGAGCTTCCGGTACGCCTCAAGACGCAGCCTCTCCCCGGGAACATAGTCATGGGGCAGGTGCGCGTTGACCGGCAGCTCGATCTTCATCTCGGCGGCCTTCTCTTCAGCCTCACCGCGGTACTCGGCCACGGCCTCGCCCACAAGCCGGATGTAGAGGTCGAAGCCGACACCTTGGATGTGGCCGGACTGTTCTCCGCCGAGCAGGTTGCCTGCACCGCGGATTTCCAGGTCCTTCATGGCCAGTTGCATGCCGGCGCCGAGCTCGTTGTGCGCCGCCACTGCCTTGAGCCGTTCCAGCGCCACCTCACCCAAGGGTTTCTCGGAAGGGTAGAGGAAGTAGGCGTAGGCGCGCTCACGGCCACGGCCTACGCGGCCTCGGAGCTGGTGCAGCTGCGAGAGGCCATACTTGTCGGCCCCGTCCACAATCAAGGTGTTGGCGTTGGAGATGTCCAGGCCGGTTTCGATGATGGTGGTGCACACCAGGACGTCGAAGCGTTTTTCCCAGAAGTCCACGATGATTTTTTCCAGGCGGCTCTCGGACATCTGGCCGTGGGCAACTTCCACCCGGGCTTCGGGAACCAGTTCACGGATCTGCGCGGCAATGCGTTCAATCGAGGACACCCGGTTGTGGACGAAGAACACCTGCCCTTCGCGCATGAGTTCACGGCGGATCGCGGCGGAGGTTTGCTTGTTGGTGTACGGACCTACATAGGTCAGCACCGGGTGGCGTTCCTCCGGCGGTGTGGCCAGTGTGGACGTTTCGCGGATCCCCGTCAGGGACATCTCCAGTGTTCGCGGAATGGGCGTGGCACTCATCGCCAGGACGTCCACGTTGGTGCGCATCTTCTTCAGCGCTTCCTTGTGTTCCACGCCGAAGCGCTGCTCTTCGTCCACGATCACCAGGCCGAGGTCCTTGAACTCGAAGTCCTTGGACAGCAGCCGGTGGGTACCGATCACGACGTCGACAGCGCCGCTCTTGACGCCCTCGGCCGTTTCCTTGGCTTCCTTGCTGGTCTGGAACCGGGACAGCGGCTTCACGCGCAGCGGGAAGCCGGAGAACCGTTCGGTGAAGGTTTCGTAGTGCTGCTGCGCCAACAGGGTGGTTGGTACGAGCACCGCCACCTGTTTGCCGTCCTGGACAGCCTTGAAGGCGGCGCGGACGGCGATTTCGGTCTTGCCGTAGCCGACGTCACCCGATACCAACCGGTCCATGGGGATTTCCCGCTCCATGTCGGCTTTGACCTCGTTGATGGTGGTCAACTGGTCGGGTGTTTCCACGTAGGGGAACGCTTCTTCGAGCTCGCGCTGCCACGGCGTGTCCGGTGCAAAAGCGTGGCCGCGGGATGCCATGCGGGCAGAGTACAGCCGGATCAGTTCCCCGGCGATTTCCTTGACGGCCTTGCGTGCCCTGGACTTGGTGCTGGCCCAGTCCGCGCCGCCCATTTTGCTCAGCGCAGGCGTGTCCCCGCCCACGTAGCGGGTCACCTGGTCCAGCTGGTCCGTCGGTACGAACAGCCGGTCGCCAGGGGCACCGCGCTTGGACGGCGCGTACTCCAGCACCAGATACTCGCGCAGCCCGGCGTCGGACGACGACGTCCCGGTCACCTTGCGCTGGATCAGCTCCACAAACCGGCCGATTCCGTGCTGTTCGTGGACCACGAAGTCACCCGCGTGCAGCTGCAAAGGATCCACGGCGTTGCGCCGTTTGGACGGCATGCGCCGCATGTCTTTGGTGGAGCTCGCTGTCGCCCGTCCCAGCAGGTCGGCTTCGGTCAGCAGCCCCAGTTTGAGGCCGTCCAGGACAAAACCGCGTCCGACGGCGGCAGTGGTCACCTCGATGATGCCCGGTTGGGGTTCCTGATCCAGGGAGTCGACGCGGGAACAGGGAATCTCTGCGTCGTGGAACAGCTCAGCCAGGCGCTGCGCGGGACCCGGGCCGTCCGTAACCACCACGACGCGCCACTGCTCGCGGACACGGGAGCCGATGAACTCCAGCATCTCGGCCACATCGCCCTGGTAGCCACGCGGTTCGCGGGCACGCATGTTGAGGACATCGATGTCCAGGACCAGGTCCTCGTCCGAGGCGAGGGAGGTGATGGACCACCAGGACACGCCGTGTTCCAGCGCAGCTGAACGGGTATCGGTCAGTGAGCGGAAACTCGCGGCGTGCAAGTCAGTGGAGGCCTGTGACGACAAATCGAGGGGCGCCGCACCGCCGTCGGACGCCGTGGACCAGGCCGCTTCCAGGAACTCTTCGTTGGTCGCCGCGAGGTCATGCGCGCGCGTGCGCACCTTCTCGGGTTCGATCACAACGGACAGGGAGCCGGCCGGGAGCTGGTCCACGAACGGAACCATGGCATCCACCAGCACCGGGGCCAGGGATTCCATGCCTTCCACCGCAATGCCCCCTGCGATCTTCTCCAGCATGTCGGCCGCCGCGGGCATGTCTGCCTTCAGCTTCGCCGCACGGGACATTACCGAGGGTGTGATCAGGATTTCCCGGCACGGAGGGGCATGCAGTTCCGTGGGGTGGTGGATCCCGGGTGCACTCAAGGAACGCTGGTCGGCCACGGCGAACCAGCGCATCTGATCCACCTCGTCGCCGAAGAACTCCACCCGGATCGGGTGGTCCTCGGTGGGTGGGAAGACATCGAGGATTCCGCCACGGACGGCGAATTCGCCGCGGTGCGTCACCATGTCGACGCGCGCGTAGGCGGCGTCGGAGAGGGCCCGGACAACGTCGGTGAAGGAGCGTTCCTGGCCTACTTGCAGGGTCACCGGCACCAGGTCACCCAAGCCGGCCACGATCGGCTGGACCACAGCGCGGACCGGAGCCACCACCACACGCAACGGGGCCGCCGTCGAGGTTTCCGGATGGGTCAGGCGGCGCAGAACGGACAGGCGGCGTCCCACGGTGTCCGACCGCGGCGAAAGGCGCTCGTGCGGGAGGGTTTCCCAGCTGGGGAAGGTGGCCACAGAGTCCGCGGGGAGGTAGGAGCAGAGCGCCGCTGTGAGGTCTTCGGCTTCACGGCCGGTGGCGGTCACGGCCAGGACCACCGGGGTTGCCGCGTCATCGGCGCCGGTGTCCGCCAGGGCATCGGCCATTTCGGCGAGCAACACCGCACGCATCCCCGTGGGGGCACTGATCTGGTAGTCGGCGTTCCGGTCGCTGAAGGACCGCGCCGCCTCGGTACGAACGCGCGCGAAAGTCTTGTCCTCCGCCAGTGCGCGGCGCAGACCGTTGAGGCTCATGGCAGAAACTCCTAGGGTGGGTCCAAGGGCAGGCAACACAAATGCCCGGAAATTCAGATGAATGCCGGGTCATTCCAGCCTACCTCCACCCCCAGCCACAGGAGTTCCTTTGCAGCCTTCGGAAGCTACGCATTCCAACACCACGCAGGACACCAGGACAGTGCTGGTGACCGGCGCCACCGGTTACATCGGCGGTCGGCTGGTCCCCCGGCTCCTCGAAGCCGGCCACAAGGTCAAAGTCCTGGTCCGCACGCCCCAAAAAATCGCAGACGTTCCGTGGCATGACGACGTCGACATCATTGAGAACAGCCTGTCCGACGCCGACGGCCTCTCCGAGGCGCTCAACGGGGTGGACGTTCTGTACTACCTGGTCCATTCCATGGCCTCGGGCAGCGGTTTCGAGGCCAAGGAAGAAGCCATGGCCCGCCTCGTCGCCGGGGCAGCTGCGGAGGCCGGAGTGGACAGGATCGTGTACCTCGGCGGACTGCACCCGGAGAACACGGAACTGTCCACACACATGCGTTCCCGCGAAACCGTGGGCAAAGTCTTCCTCGAATCACCCGTGGACTCGATCGTGTTCCAGGCGGGCGTGGTGATTGGCTCCGGCTCCGCATCCTTCGAAATGATCCGGCACCTGGCAGACACCCTCCCGGTCATGCCCGCGCCGAGCTGGGTCAACAACCGGATTGAGGCGATCGCGGTGCGCGACGTCCTGCACTATCTCGTGGCGGCGGCGGCCCTGCCGGACAAGCTGAACCGCTCGTTCGACATCGGCTCACGGGAGATCCTGAAGTACAAGGAAATGATGAACGAGTACGCCGTGGAACGTGGCCTGCCTCGCCGGCTGGTCATCGCGCTTCCCGTTCCCGCGCCGAAACTCGCCGGACTGTGGGTCGCCTTGGTAACACCGATTCCGCTGTCCATGTCGCTGCCGCTGGTGCAGTCACTGCAGCACGACGCCGTATCGCGGGAGCACGACGTCGACCGTTACATCAAGCAGCCCGACGGCGGCCTGACCTCCTACCGGCGAGCCGTAGCCTTGGCGCTGGGCAAGGAACGGGACGGTCAGGTGGAGACCACTTGGGCCAACGCCGGTATCGACGCCGATCCCCTCCCCAGCGACCCCGATTGGGCCGGCTACAAAGTGTTCCTGGACGAGCGGACCTTCCATAGCGAAGCCAAGCCGGAGCATGTGTGGACCATCATCGAGGGCATTGGCGGCAAGAACGGCTGGTACTCGCTGCCTTTGGCGTGGCGGGTGCGCGGCTGGCTGGACAAGCTGCAGGGCGGCGCGGGGCTGCTGCGCGGCCGCAGGCACCCCAAGACGCTGAACACCGGCGAAGTGGTGGACTGGTGGCGGGTTGAAGCCATCGACCGCGGCCACCTGCTGCGGTTGCGCGCCGAAATGCGCGCCCCGGGTGGTGCCTGGCTTGAGTTGTCGGTGGAGCCCGACGGCGACGGGAGCCTCTATAAGCAGCGCGCGATTTTCTTCCCCCGCGGCTTGGCCGGACGGCTGTATTGGCTGGGCGTGTATCCGTTCCACGGCTTCATCTTTCCGTCCATGGCCCGCAACATTTCGGCAGCCGCGACCACCCTTCAGGAGGAATCGGGTTCAAGTGTGTCCACCCGGACCCCGTAGGATGTTGGGAGCTAAAAAGCTTCACCACCACCATCCACGGAGGACCCATGGCCCTGAGTGCATCCACCACCCTGCCCCACAGCGTTGACCGCGTAGCGGCCGTCTTTGTCGACGAGGATTTCCTGCGCCACACGAGCGAATACGTGGGCGGCTCGCTGGAATCGTTCACCGTTGACGGCGACACTGCCGGCGCTTTCACCACCACCACCGTCCGCACGTTGCCCACCACCCGCCTGCCGGAGATCGCCCGCAAGTTCGTCGGCGAAACCTTGAAGGTCACCCAGACCGAGCAGTGGGAAGCCCCGGCTGCCGACGGCTCGCGCGCCAGCACCATCGCGCTGAAGATCGCCGGCGCACCGTTGGATGTCACCGCGGTCCAACGGCTCGTGGCCGAGGGCGGCAGCACCCGGATCGAACTCGAAGGCAATGTGACGTCCTCGGTTCCGTTCCTGGGTGGAAAGATCGCTGACGCTGCCGAGCCCATGGTGGGCAAGGCCTTGGGCATCCAGTCGCAGCAGGCCCAGGCCTGGCTCGAAAGCCACTAGCATGCAGATTCCCGCAATCCTTGCGGTGGTCCTGATTGTGGCCGGCGTGTGGTCGCTGGCTGTGTGGCCGCAGTTCCTCAAGCGCGTCATGAAGGATCCCCGGGCCCGCGACGCCGCAGGCAAGGCCACAAAGTTCCTGACGGTCCACGTCGTCCTGGTCACCATCTCCATGGTGCTGGGACTGGCGACGGCGGTCATCGGAATCGCGGGCCTCGTCGCCTGAGCTTCGTCCCACCCGACTGGGGACGGCAAACGCTCCACTGAGCCCTCAGTGGAGCGTTTGCCGTCCCCAGGTTGGGTAAGATGGACATTGGTGTGCCGGGAAGTCTGGTCGGCGTGTATTTGCTGTACCCGCCCTATGACCGCCCACTGTTAGGAGCCCTCAGTGGCCCAACTGCCTCCCGTCCCGCCCAAAACCCCCTCCAGCAAAGTCTTCACCCGCTCCAGCTACCCGGAGTATCGCAGGATCCTCTCGATCCTGCGTACGGAAACCGTGGGCGGAGCACTTCTCCTGGCCGCAACAGTGATAGCCCTCATCTGGGCAAACTCCCCCGCAGCCGACGGCTACTTCGCACTCCGCGACCTCAAGATAGGCTACGAACCCTGGCACCTTGAGCTCAGTCTGGGCCACTGGGCCTCCGACGGACTGCTGGCGGTGTTCTTCTTCCTGGCGGGACTGGAGCTCAAACGCGAATTCGTGGCCGGGGAACTCCGCAAACCAGCCCGGGCTGTTGTTCCTGTGGCTGCGGCGATCGGCGGCGTCGCAGTCCCTGCGCTGATTTTTGTTCTCTTCAACCTCGGTTCCCCTGAAACCCTCAAGGGCTGGGCCATTCCCACGGCGACGGACATTGCCTTCGCACTGGCGGTCCTGGCTGTGATCAACACGCACCTTCCCGCCGCGCTCCGGACGTTCCTGCTGACGCTTGCCGTGGTGGACGACCTCATCGCCATCGGCATCATCGCCTTCTTCTACTCCACTGGGCTCCAGCCGCTCATGCTGCTGGCCGCGCTCGTCCCGTTGGCGCTCTTCACGTTCTTGGTACAGAAGCGGATCCGCAGCTGGTACCTCCTGGTGCCGCTGGCCCTGGCGACGTGGGGGTTCGTTCACGCATCCGGCATCCACGCCACCGTGGCAGGGGTGTTGCTGGGCTTCGCCGTCCCTGTGTTTGCCAGTGGGAAGAAGGGTGAGCCCGCCGAGGGCCTCGCCGAGCACTTTGAGCACCGCCTGCGCCCGTTCTCGGCAGGTTTTGCCGTTCCGGTGTTCGCGTTCTTCTCCGCCGGTGTGGCCCTGGGCGGGCTGGACGGCATGGGCGCGGCGTTGCGGGATCCCGTGGCGCTGGGCATCGTGGCCGCGTTGGTGCTCGGCAAGGCTGTGGGCGTCTTCGGCACGACGTTCCTGGTCACCAAGACCACGCGCGCCAGCCTGGATTCCGGCATCGCATGGATCGACCTTTTCGGGCTGGCGCTTCTGGCCGGTATCGGCTTCACCGTCTCGCTGCTCATCGGGGAGCTGAGCTTCGGTGCAGGTTCAGCCCACAACGACCACGCCAAGGTGGCCATCTTGGCGGGTTCCTTGATCTCGGCGCTGTTGGCCGCCGTCGTCCTTAAGGCCCGTAACCGGCGGTACCGGCAGGTGCAGGCGGACGAAGAACGGGACGACGACGGCGACGGCGTACCTGATGTCTTTGCCCGCAGCTGACGCGGAGGTGCCTCGGAGCTAGGCCGTTGCCTGGTTGAGGGCGTCCTCGGCAGCCACCCACGAGATCATGGCGCACTTGACCCTGGCTGCGTAGCGGGCTACTCCCTCGAACGCTGCGGCGTCGCCCAGGATCTCCGGGTCTGCCTGCACCTTCCCGCGGGAACGCAGGACCTCCCGGAAGTTGTCGATCACGGAATGCAGTTCCGCCACGGACATCCCCTCACCCATCTCGCTGAGCACGGAGGCCGAGGCCATGGAAATGGAACAGCCGGCACCGTCCCAACTGATCTGCTGGACTGTTCCGTCCGCGACGGCGAGCCGCAACGTCACTTCGTCCCCGCACACGGGGTTCAGCTGGTGCGATTGACCGGTGGAGGCACCCGCAGGGGCCAGTGTTTCGGCGAGCCCGCTGCCGTGCCGCTGCTTGGAATGGTCCAGGATGATCTGCTGGTAAAGCTGGTCAAGACTCATGGTGCTGATGCCCGTTTCTTTGCAAAGTCAGTGTGATCAGGCCTGGAAGTAGGCCCGCACGCCCGAGACGGCGTCGAGGAAAGCATCGACGTCGTCCGTGGTGTTGTAGAGGTAGGTGCTGGCCCGGGTTGTGGCCGTTAGGCCGAGGCGCCGGTGGAGCGGCTGGGCGCAGTGATGGCCGACGCGAACAGCGATGCCGCGGTCGTCGAGGAACTGCCCGACGTCGTGGGCGTGGACCCCGGCGACGTCGAAGGCTGCCAAACCGATCCGCTCAGCGCCGGACGCAGGGCCAACGACGCGGATACCGTCGATGCTCTCGAGTCCCTTGACCAGTCGCTGGCCCAGGGTGGCTTCCCAGGCATGGATGCGGTCGATGCCCGTTTCGGAAAGGTAGTTGACGGCGGTGGCCAACGCCACAGCCTGGGAGATGCGCTGCGTTCCGGCTTCAAACCGCTGCGGCGCGGGCAGGTACTCCGCACGTTCCATGGTGACGGTGGTGATCATGGAGCCACCGGTGAGGAACGGCGGCAGCACGTCCAGGAGCTCCTGCTTTCCGTACAGCACCCCGACTCCGGTGGGAGCCAGCATCTTGTGCCCGGAGAACACGGCGAAGTCGACGTCGAGCTTCTTCACGTCCACCGCCATGTGGGGAACTGACTGGCAGGCGTCCAGCACCACCAGCGCCCCGACGCGGCGCGCCATGGCCACAAGATCGGCCACGGGATTGATGGTGCCCAGGACGTTCGAGGCGTGGGTGAAAGCAAGGAGCTTGGTCCGGTTCCCGATGATCTCTCCGGCGGCATCAAGGCGAAGCGCACCGTCGTCGGTAATGGGGATGTGCTTGAGCGTGGCACCGGTGCGGAAGGCGAGTTCCTGCCAGGGAATGAGATTGGCGTGGTGTTCCATCTCCGTGACCACGATTTCGTCGCCGGGACCGATGGCCAGTTCCTTCAAGGCGGAGCTGCCGCGACCCTGGGCTGCCCACAGCGCCGCGTTGGACAGGGCATAGCTGATGAGGTTCAGACCCTCGGTGGCGTTGGAGGTCCATACGGTTTCCTCGTAGCGGGCACCAATGAAGTCCGCCACGGTCTGGCGTGCGTCTTCAAAGGCTTCGGTCGCTTCGACAGCCAGGTGGTGGGCGCCACGGTGTACGGCAGCATTGCGTTGCTCGTAGAACTCCTGCTCGGCTTCGATGACGCTGAGCGGATTCTGCGAGGTGGCACCGGAATCAAGGTAGATCAGCGGTTTACCGTTGACCAGTTGGTCCAGCACCGGGAAGTCGTTCCGGATCCGCAACACCTCCGCGTTGTCCATGGCATGCATGGACTGTTGCAGTGAGGCTGGAGTTGATACGGCAGTCAAGGGGCGCTCCTTGGGAATCCTTCAGGGACTCCTCATTATCCCACGTGGGCCCGGATCGGGCGGTGTGCCGTACAGCACGTCAGTTCCCGGCCCTCCCCGGAACCCAACCCAGAGGTGGCACGGCCTCGCTCTCCGTGACACCGCGGAGCCGCTCAACGAGGACGGATACCCGCCGGGCCGCCGCAGTGCGGGCCTTCGCCTGGTAACCGGCAGCCGCACGTGCGTAGCAAAGTGCTGCGTGGGCGAATTGCCGGTCTGCTGACAGTGAGCGGCCGGCCGCCTCCAGCGACTTGGGTTCGTCTTCCACCATGGCGGCCGCAAAAGTCCGCAACGCCGCACCACCGGTACCTTCGACGGCGGAAGACGCGGCCGCCAGCCGCGGCAGGATGGCCGGATCCACGACGCCGGCACGACCTGCGTTGAGCGCCAGGAGGGACAGCGCCTCAGCTTCCAACAAGACACTTCCCGCGGATTGGGCTTCGTCCGCGAGCGCCATCAGGTGGGTGAAGGTACCGGACGAAACGTCCCTGGCCGCGGCACAGTAGAGGGCACTCATCCGCGACAGGAGATCGTCAGGCGACCCCCCAGTCAACCCTGTTTCGGCTCCCGAGGTGCTTTGCGCGGCCAGTTCCAGTGCCTCACCAGGGTTTCCGCTGAGCGCCTCGCAGTAGGCCATCATGGCCGCAGCCAAGGATCGCACCGGCGGCAGCCCGGCGTCGGACAGTTCTGCCAGTACCGCCTCAAGCGTGACGCGCGCCGCACGAGGGAATCCCTGGCCGAGCTGGGCGTAGGCCCGTGCTGTTTCTGAACATGCGGCCAGGTGGCTGGGCACCCCGTAGGCGGAGTACTCCAAGAGCGGGACCAGGGCACTCCACCCCAGATTGTGCCGCAGGCAGATCACGTGCCGAAGTGCCGCGCCCGCACGGAACGTCGCCATGGACGGATCACCACCGACGACTTTCATTGCCTCAGTGGTCTTTTCCAGGGCCTCGACGGCCGCGCCGGACAGGAGCAAGCGTTCGGCCTCCCGCACCTTTCCTGCGATCCGCGCGGCGGGGTCGGCAACCACGTCCCCTGCAGTCAGCCCGCCGTGCGCTGCGCCGAGCAGCTCCAGCGCCATGAGCCGCCCACCGGCGTCGGCCTTCACCTCCGCCGAGCTCGCCGCCGTAGCCAAGTGACGGAGGACAGGTGCGGCCTCAGCCAGTTGGCCTTCGGCAATCAATGCCCTGGCCCTGAGCATTCCTGCTTCGTCCAGGTGGCCCGGAGCCTTCACAGCCGAGGCAGCCTGGAGGGCAAGTTCGGCGGTTACGGGCCGGTCGGCGGCCGGCGCCGCCGCCAGCAGGAGCTCATCCGGCAGGCCCAGCCCGCAGTCCAGGGTCCAGGTCATCCACCGCAACATGCTCGGTGCCGTCTCAAGCGTGAGTCCGGGGTCCTCGATCCGTTGATGAAGGGCAAGGCTCCGGGACCTCGGAACTGCAAGCCGGAGGCCCTCCCCCCGCAACCACGAGCCCATCCGGACCATCGGAGACCTGCCGGGCAACAGCCTGATCTGGCCTTCGGACAGTAGGTTCTCTACGGCTTTGTGACCGCAATGGCGCTCCAAAACCTCGACGGCGACCGGCTCGGCCAGCGCTGTCAGCTCCAATGCCAGCCGCTCCTCAGGCAGCCGGGCAGCGTTTTCCGCCTGGACGCGATCCACGACGCCAGGCCACTGGCAATGCGCCCGGGTGTTGATCGTCCAATACCCTTCCCTCTGCACCAGGAGCCCGGCGCGGCGTGCGTCCTCCACGGCGAGGCACAGGATGCCCACGTTGAAGCCGCTGATGACTGCCAGAAGGCTGCTGGCCCGGCGTTGGACCTTTCCGCCAAGGAGGGAAACACACAGGGCGTGCGCCTCCGTGAAGGTGAAAGGGGGAAGAAGGTACTGCTCCATGAAGCCGTCTTCCCAGAGCTGATAGAGATCCTGCGGCAGCGGGCTCCGGCTGTCAGCCGTGGCAACGAGTTTGGCACCGAATCCAGGAATGAGCTGGAGCAGCACACCCAGGGAGGCAGGATCCACGTAGTGGATGTCGTCCACCAGCAGCACCAGCTGGGGACGGGCCTGCTGGTTCCGGCGTTTGTTGCCTCGCCGGGCGACGGGAGGCGAATACAGGTAGCTGGCCGGTCCGAGTGTGCTGGTCAGGGCGCGCAGGACATGGAGCCCTGGGAGCAAGCCCTCGCCGGTCCCCCCGGTGCTGGCCCCCAGGACACGCGCGGCGCCACCCAGGACGCCTGTTGAGGCACCCAGGACACCGTATTGGGTCGCCGTCAGGTCCAGGCTTCCGGCGAAGGTCCTGACATCCATGGTCCCGGGAAGTCCGGCTTTGAGGGAGAGCAACATGTGGCTCTTGCCCGAGCCCTTCTCCCCTGCCACCAGGATGCCGCTCTTGGAAGATGACCGTACGGCGGAAAAGACGAGTTCCAGCAATTGCGCCCTATCGGGCAGTGTCGGAGATCCCAGCCTGGCTGCGACGGTGTCTTCGTCCAGCCAAGGGTCCGGCAGCATGCACACTCCAATAGCAGCAGTCCCATGTCCGGGAAGTTTTGATGTCCGCGATTCGCGGGGTCCCTGGCTTAGAAGCCGGCGGCGGCTGGGGGGAGAGTCTCGGTCTCAGAAGACTCTGTCGCCGCCGGCTTCGTTCAGGGCCGGACCACCCTTCGGTGGCCGGGGCATCGGCTGAAGAGACCACCGATGCGGTTGATGCGACTTTCGGAATCCCGGTGATGCTTGGGGCTGAACCGTTCTTCCAAGATCAATACTGCCGGGGGCGCAAAAGCCAAACACCAGTAATCGGTACTCGATTACTGGGGGGCTTTTCAGGGCTGGATACTGTGTTGTACTCAGTACGGGGAAGGGGCACTACTTGGTTCCGACACGAAAAACCCGCGAATTACTCCATTGATTGGTTAAATAGGGCAGGATTCCGCGTCAGAGCGCTGAAGGGAGTTTTTCGGGTACTCGATCGGGCTCCGCGTCAGTGACGGACAGCAGCGCCAAGATCTTCACGACGACGGATGCCCAGCTTCGCGTAGCTGCGGTACAAGTGGCCTTCCACGGTGCGAACCGAGACCATGAGTTTTTCGGCGATCTGGCGATCCGTGAGACCTGATACGGCCAGCGCCACAATGTCCTGCTCACGCCGGGTCAGGGGCACGGCGTGATCGGTCTCGGTGTTGGGGTCATGGACTACGGAGTCGCCCAGGCTGGCCTGGTTGACGTCCCGCATGACGGCGGCCTGCCGCGCTTCCGGACGCTTGCCTTCGGCGTCGAAGGTTGCCGCCGCCTTGTCGAACGCTGCTGCAGCAGGCCCCGGCATCCCGGCCGCGGACAGCAGGTTTCCTGCGTTCACGAAGGCCTGGCCGCCACCCTTCAATTGGGCTGCGGCGAGCGATTGCCATCCGGCCGCCCAGGCGCCCGTCATCAGGGATGCGGTCTCCTCGATGGACTCCACTGCAGCGACGTCCCCGAGTTCAGTCCTCAGGATGAGGTTCTGCAGGTGCAGGCCCGGCAACGCGTGCAAACGGCCGGCCTCCGGCAGGTCCCGCAGTTTTGGAAGTCCGGATCCTTTGCTGAGGAGTTCTTGGCCGGCCAGCGTGAACAGCCCGGCAAGCGCCTCAACGTAGTTGCTCCCCCTGCCAGGGACCTGTTCGCTTGCCAGCCGTTGTGCGAGCGCAGTGTTTCCGGTTTTGCCGGCCGCGTAGAACGCCAGGGCGTGCCCCAGGCTCCTGAGCAGTTGCGGGTCCTTCACCCGGAGGGCTTCGACTGCGGGGGTCAGGAGTTCCGTGGCCTGCTCCGTGCGTCCTTGCCGCAGCAGGGCCAACCCCTTGAGCGCCTGGATGTCTCCGCCGAAGGTGATGAGCCCCATGGCTGAGCTTGCCGCATACCGGTCCAGGGCAGCATCGGCTGCACCCCAGTCACCCGATTCCAAGGCCGCCAACGCGTATCGGACCAGGACGAAGTCGCCGAAGTACAGCAGGTTGTCGCTGTGTTCATCCACGAGGACCATGGCTTCGCGGCCGGCGTCGAAGGCTTGCTCGGGCTGGCCCTCAACGGTGAGGAGCTCGCATTTCATGGCCAGGAGGAAAATCCGGTTCATCACGCTGTCCGGCTCGTCGGTCCGGAGTCCTTCGGCAAACAGCTCCAGCCCCTCGCGAAGTTCACCGTAACGGCCTTCGTGGGCCAGTGCGGCCAGTTCCAGGGCCGAGGCATGCCTGTTGACCTGCGCGGCCATGGGGTCCGACGACGCTGACCCGTCCGTCAGGGATTTGGCGGCGTTGCGGGCGTCCGCTGCGATGCTGGACGCCGAATCGCCTCTGGCCGAGCGGGCGGCAGCCCACAACAAGCCCGCGCCCGTCGGTCCCAGCGGATCGGCGTCCAAGAACCCGTTTCCCTCCTCCAGCAGACGCACGGCACTGCTGTAATCGCCGTCGTTATAGCTGACCATGGCCATCACAGCGCGAGCCCGCGGCCGCAGCGCCTCTGAGCGGACTCTGCTGGCGGCGGCAACCGCCAAAGGATTCTGCAGGAGTTTGGCCGCAAGGAAAGCTGCCTGCAGCAGCTGTTCATCGGCGACGTCGGCACCACAGTCCAGCGCCCAGCTCACCATGCGGAGCAGCCCCTCAGCCGTGGCCGGTTCCACCGCAAGATGCTGCACCATCCGCTGGCGGATCTGGAGGCTGCGGGCAGGCGAAACGATCTGGCGCAGGGCCTCGCTGTACATCGGATGCCACATCTTCAATGGGCTGCCGGGGCCGTTCGTGGGGATCACGAGCCTGTTGTCCATCAAAGCCCGAACAGTGTCCCTGCCGACCTCCGCGTCCAGCAAAGCGGCAGGGACGGGCTCGGACAAGGCAATGACGAACATCGCCTCCCGTTCGGCCTCACTGGTTCGCAGCACCCTGTTCCGGACAACCTCGGCCAGGTTTTCGCCACTGCCCGAGGGTTCCCGTGTCAGGAGCCAGACGCCGTTTCGCCGCACCAGGTTCCCGTCCGCCCTGGTGTCATCCAGGAGACAGCGCAACAGCAGCGGATTGCCCTCGGACAATCCATGCAGCACGTCCACCGCGCTTGCCATGACCGTCCCGCCCAGGGTCTTCTCCACAAGTTCCGTGGCTGTTTCCTTGTCCAGGGGATGTAGCTCCAACCGCTCAGCCAAACCGTCGTACCAAAGTTGGAGCAGTGCCGCCGGAAGGCCAGGCCTGGGCCTGCTGGTTGCGACCAGCCGGGCCCAGCCTGCAGTGACCAGTTCAGCCAGGATCTGCGTGCTGCCTTCGTCGAGCTCGTGGGCGTCGTCAACGATGAGCAGAAGGCGCGCACCTTCGCCGCCACGCCGCTTCTCGAACTGCGACCAGAATTCACGGAGGATGGCCACCGGCGATGTGGCCTGCTCCACAGGAAGGTCCAGCAAATAGGGCGCCAGGACACCATAGGGAACGGCGGACAGCGCAGGGCTGCCATGGACCCGCATCACCACCATTTCCGATGCCAGGCGGGCGGCTATCTCATCGGAAAGGGCGGTTTTACCGATGCCGGGATCCGCCACGACCAGAACGGCCCCGGCACCTTCCTGACGCAATATCTCCAGGGCCAGCTCCATTTCGGAGTCCCGGCCAACAAGGTGCTCAGCCTGCATGTGCAGCCCGTGCCGGAGTTGCGGATACTGCCCGTCCTACCTCACAGGAGCCCATTTAGCTCGCCCCGAGACGACACACCGAGCTTGGTGAATACCTGGTACAAATGGCCTTCTACTGTTCGCACAGACACCCCAATATCCATCGCGATTTCGCGGTTACTGACACCCTTTCCGGCGAGTTTAGCAATTTGGCGTTCCCGCTCGGTCAATACCGGCGCGTCGCTTCTTGGCTGGATGGGAAGAGCGGAGACGGAATGCTCCAGGCGTTCCAGCCTCAACTGGGCCGTCCGCGCTGTTGTCGTCTCGCCGGCATCGCGTGCGAAGTCCAATGCCATGGCCACGCACCGTGCTTCGACTACCAGCAAATCCAAGGAGGCGGCGGCGTCGGCGGCTGCCAACAGGGACCGTGAGCTCTTGCTCAACGAGCCACGGGCAAGGTCGCCGGAGATTTTCGCGAGCGGCCCTTGGCGGCGGCCGGCAATGTCCTCAAGCAGCCTGTACTCCTCATCGGAGCCTTCCACCGTGGCGCCGAAAAGGCAGATGCCCGCCGTCGTGTACCGCTGTTGCCCGATGTCGTCGTGGACCCTGGCAAGAAGCCTTTCCTTGACGTCGGAGTCGCCCATCCACCTGCCCGCCATCTCGGCGCAAAACTCCGCCACGGACTCGGAGAAGTACATCCCCACGCCCCGGCAGGTCCTGTACAGGTCCAGGTAGCGGCCTGCTTCGGCGGAATTGCCCAGTTGGGCGTAAGCGAACGCGGTGGCAGCGTAGGCCACCTTGTTCATGTTCATGGCGGGTCGGAGCTCGAGCTGGGCAACAGCGGAACGCAGCGGTTCGATCGCGCTGGCGGGCTTGCCGGCGTAGGCGTACGCCAAACCAACGCCCAGCTCAGTAAGTGCTCCGCGGTACTGGAGGCGGGACGGCCTTGACGGTGTGCGCCGCATCAGTTCGATGCATTTGCGCCACTGGCCGGACAGCAGGAGAACCAGGAAAGCGTGTTTGGCGAACGCCTCCTCCAGTTGGGCGGGCCTGTCCGTGTCCCCCAGATGCCGTGAAACACGTCGGGCGAGCTCCTGCGCTTCCAGCTCCCTTCCCAGAATGCACCGCGCTTCCATGAGGAAGAACGAGGACCTCAGCCAGTGCTCACGGTCCTCGCCGGGGTCCTTGGCCAGTTCCCGTTCCAGGTCCTCGATCATGGACGCGTACTCGCCCATGAACGTCTTGTACTCGTAGCTGCACAGCTGCAGACGGTTACGGGCCTTTGACAGTTCTTCTGCCGGATAATCGGCGGACTTCGCCTCGAGCGTTTCGAAGGCATCTGCGATGACACTCGGAACCATTCCGGACCGGCCGTCAATCCAGGTCATGGCCTGGCATTGTGCTGCCGTGACCTCGGCGAACTCCAATGGGTCCAGCCCGGCGAGGTGGGACTCGGAGATCTCATCCAACGCTTGGGCTGCGTGCAGCGGCAGGTCCAGCATCAGGTAGGCAGCGGCTTTGAGCCGCTGGCCACGGACCCATTCACTGTCCTTGGGGTCCAGGGATGCGATGCACTGGATGGCGAAGTTGGGGTCGTAATCGTTCAACGCGGCGCGGCCTGCCGCAAGGGCCAACGCCGGTGAAGGCTGCGGTTCGTCCTCGCAGGCATGCATCCATGCGGCATAGCTCAACAGGTCCTGTGGAGCCAGTCCGCTGAGCTCCGGCTCTTTGGGGCCGTACAGCATCGTCTTGAGTTCCTTGGTACGGCGCGTGCTCAGCCAGCTACGCACTACCTCGCCCACGTAGGGATCCCGCAAGGAGACCCAGTGTTCACCATGTCTCTGGACGGTGAGCAGCCCGGATTCTTCCATCTCCACCAGGACCTGTGTCCCAAAGATGGCCGCAAGATCCACCAGAGTAGCGCGCTGCGCGCAAGCCAGGACTTTGACGACCGTCCTGCTGGCCTGCGGTTCGCGCGCCAATCTGGAACGGACGAAGTCCTCCACCACCGTGGCTCCCTCCAGCGTGATCCGGTCACGGAGGGTCCACACGGAGTCGTTGAGAACCAGGTTGCCCCTGTGGCGCTGATCCTCCAGGAGCGCATGCAGCAGCATGGGGTTGCCGCCTACGGCCGCGTGCAGCGACCCCGCCAGGGTTGTTGATACGTAGTGGCCCAAAACCGAACCAAGCACCTGCTTTGCCTGTTCTTCGCTGAGCGTGTTCAAGTGAACCTCGCCCAGTTCACCGTCCAGGACCATGCGGTGGAAATCCGCCGGGAGATCGCTGGCCCGCTGCACCGTGGCCACCACTTTGGCCGTGCCCGTGGCCATGAGGTTCAACAGCACGCCGGTACTCATCGGATCCATGCCGCCCGCGTTGTCAACGATGAAGACCGTTTCACGTCCGGCGGCTTCAGTCCTGATCAGGTTGGTGACCGCGTGCAGGATGCCTGTCGGGGAACCCACGGCTTCCGAGGGCAAACGGGCCAGCAGGAAACCCAGGCATCCATAGGGGGTTTGGCCGTTCGCAACGGTATTGCGGAGCTGCAGGCTGTGGACCTTGGGGCCGAGTGATGACACCACTGCCCTGGCCAGCCCCGATTTGCCGATCCCCCGTTCGCCGGTGAGGACCACTCCGAAGGTCAGGGGCGATTCAAGGTACTTGATGGCCTTGGACAGGTCGTGGCTGCGGGCCAGAAGCGACCAGGTCTGGCGATCGCTGGGTCCGCCCACAAGATCGGGAGCCGCAGCCCTCGCTGCGCCTCCACCGCTCCTGTTTAGCAACTCCGACGACATCCGCATCCTTAGCTAACACATTCGCGATAGTCCCCCACCGCTCATCTGCGTACCATGCACACTACCTTCGGGCGCCGACAGTTTGTAGGCCTTAAGGTCCTCCGGACCGTCAGTCTTTGATCAGGCTTTACTCAAGATTTGCTCAAGCTTTGGCCGGGTGGTGCTTCTGCTGGGCCGCCAACAGGCCCTGGCTGATAAGCAACTCCACAGCGTCAGCTGACTCGTCTAGGAGGAAGGGCAGCTCTTTCTTCTCCGCGGTGGCGAAATCCCGCAGCACGTAGTCGGCCGTATCCATCCGTCCAGGAGGCCTTCCAACGCCCACACGGACACGCAGATAGTCCTTTGTAGCCAGGGCCTTCGAAATGTCCCGGAGACCGTTGTGGCCTCCCTCGCCGCCGCCAATTTTTAACTTGACTGTGTTAAAAGGGATGTCAATCTCATCATGGACAGCAATCACATGGTCCGGAGCGATGTCGAAAAACTTGCACAGCCCCGCCACGGGACCTCCGGAAACGTTCATGTAAGTCATCGGTTTGGCCAGCACCACGCGGGGACCGCCGACGCCCAGGCGTCCCTCCACTACCTGTGCGCGGGCCTTGTGGACCTTGAACTTTCCACCCATGCGGGAAGCCAGTTCGTCCAGCACCATCTGGCCAACATTGTGCCGGTTGTTGCTGTACTCACTGCCGGGGTTGCCGAGGCCGACGATCAGCCAGGTGTCAGTCATGGGTCTCATCCTAGGGAACGTAGTTGGGAGGAGCGGAGATGCGGAGGGCTGGAGCAAAGGAAAGTGGCCGGGACCCAAAGGGACCCGGCCACTGAACGGCGTCAGCCTCAAGCGGTCAAAAGACTACTCGGCAGCTGCTTCCGTGGTCTCTTCTTCTTCGGTGCTTGCCTCTTCAGCAACGCGGACCACCAGGGTGTCACCTTCGGTGAGGAGGGTGGAACCCTTCGGCAGTTCGAGGTCCGAAGCGTGGATGTTCTCGCCGGCCTTGCGGCCTTCGATGTTGACCTCGACGGCGGTCGGCACGTGGGTTGCCTCGGCTTCGAGGGAAACCGTGGTGGCTTCGAGGCTGGCAACAGCACCCGGAGCAACTTCACCGGAGACGTGGATGGCGATGTCGACGGTAACCTTCTCGCCGGCCTTCACGGTCTGGAGGTCAACGTGCTCGATGATCTGCTTTACGGGATCGCGCTGGATGTCCTTCACGAGCGTCAGGTGCTGCTCGCCGTCGACGTCGATTGCGAGGAGGGCGTTGGAAACGCGCACGGCCAGCGTGGTGGCGCGGCCCGGCAGGTTGATGTGGATCGGCTCTGCGCCGTGGCCGTAGATGACAGCCGGGATCTGGCCGGCCATGCGTGCACGACGGGCGAAACCCTTGCCGAATTCGGTGCGCAGTTCTGCGGTGAGCTTCTGCTCAGACATGTGTACTCCTTGATTACTGTGGCGCCCGGAAGGATCCGGGCTGGTATTTCAGCAAGGGCGGAGGTCTGGAGACCTTCTACGCCCGGCTGAAGCCGGCCGCGGAGCAGCCGTTCTGCCTGTGTTGAAGGAGATGCAGACCCAGTCGATAACGGAGACCCGCAATCTGGTCCACGAACTGCGGACCGGATGTGCTCTCCCTCGCCAAGGTATCCCCAAGAGTCTAGCAGCGGAACGTCCGCTTTCTGAAAACGGGCATGAAAAAACGGGCCACCCACTCGCCCGGAGGCGGCGGATGGCCCGTTCAGTCAGCTGGCTTCAGGCCTAAGCTTTGCCGTCGAACAGGCTGGTGACCGAACCGTCGTCGAACACTTCACGGATGGCGCGTGCAATCAAGGGTGCGATCGACAGAACCGTGAGCGACGGGAATCGCTTCTCAGCCGGGATGGGCAGGGTGTTGGTGACCACAACTTCGCGGGCGCCGGAATCGGCCAGGCGCTGCGCTGCGGGATCGGAGAAAACAGCGTGGGTGCAGGCAATGATGACATCCTTGGCGCCGGCGTTCTTCAGCACCTGGACAGCGCCGGAGATGGTTCCACCGGTGTCGATCATGTCGTCGATCAGAACACAGGTGCGGCCCTCAACCTGGCCCACAACGGTCTTGGAGACAGCCTGGTTGGGCACCGTGAGGTCGCGGCTCTTGTGCACGAACGCGAGCGGGGCGCCGCCCAGGCGTTCGGCCCACTGCTCCGCAACGCGGACACGTCCGGTATCAGGGGAAACCACAGTGATGTTGTCGGCTTCAACCTTGGTCCGGATGTAATCAGCCAGCAGCGGGATGGCCATCAAGTGGTCAACGGGGCCATCGAAGAAGCCCTGGATCTGCGAGGTGTGCAGGTCCACGGACATGATGCGGTCCGCGCCGGCCGTCTTGTACAGGTCCGCGACGAGGCGGGCCGAGATCGGCTCGCGGCCGCGGCCCTTCTTGTCCTGGCGGGAGTACGGGTAGAACGGCGAGACAACCGTGATCCTCTTGGCAGAGGCGCGCTTGAGGGAATCGATCATGATCAACTGCTCCATGAGCCAGTTGTTCAGCGGTGCCGGGTGCGCCTGGATGACGAAGGCATCGGTGCCTCGCACGCTCTCGGCCGAACGGACATAGATTTCACCGTTGGCGAAGTCGTAGGCGTCGATGGGCAGGAGCTCGGTCTCCAGCTCCTTCGCGATTTCCTGCGCCAGCTCCGGATGCGCCCTTCCGGCGGCGAGAATCAGTTTCTTCTCACCGTGTGCGGTAATTTCGCTCATGCCTGATTGCCTTCTTCTGTGGTTGCCGGGGATTGTGAGGGAATGGAGGAGGACTTCTCTTGCGCGGCCTCGGCCAGCTTTGCGGAGCCGCTGCCGGGACGGTTCGCGATGACCCAGCCTTCAGCGTTGCGCTGGGCGGCCAGGCTGACGGCCAGGGCGCCTGCCGGCACGTCCTTGCGGATGACTGCCCCGGCACCGCTGTAGGCGCCGTCACCAACGGTGACAGGGGCGACGAAGACGGTGTTGGAACCGGTGCGGACGCCCGAGCCGATCACCGTGCGGTGCTTCTTCTCGCCGTCGTAGTTTGCGGTGATGTTGCCGCACCCGATGTTGGTGTCCTCACCGATTTCGGCGTCGCCTGCGTAGCCCAGGTGGGAAAGCTTGGAACCGCGGCCGATGGTCACGTTCTTGGTTTCGTAGAACGCGCCGATCTTGCCGGTCTCGCCCAGCACGGTGCCCGGGCGGAGGTACGTGAAAGGTCCCACGCTTGCCTTGGCGCCGATCGTGGAACCGGAACCGTGCGTTCGGGTCACCTTGGCACCCTCCCCCACGTTCACGTCGGTGAGCGTCGTGTCAGGACCCACGACGGCGTCGCGCGCCACGGTGGTGGAACCGTGCAGTTGCGTGTTGGGCAGCAAACGGACGTCTTCGTCGAGGGTGACAGTGGAGTCGATCCACGTGGTGGCGGGGTCCACCACGGTCACTCCGGCGCGCATCCAGGCTTCGATGATGCGGCGGTTGTGCTCGGCGCCGAGTGCCGAAAGCTGGATGCGGTCGTTGGCACCCTCCACCTGCCAACGGTCTTCGGTCACGACGGCGGCAACCCGGCCGCCGGCGTCGCGCGCCAAACCGAGGACATCGGTCAGGTACATCTCGCCTTGGGCGTTGTCAGTGGTCACCTTGGCCAAGGCGGTCCGGAGCACTGCAGCGTCGAAGGCGTAGATACCGGAGTTCACCTCGCGGATGCTGCGCTCAGCATCGCTGGCGTCCTTGTGTTCGCGGATGCCCGTAACGGTGCCGTCAGCGGCGCGAAGAATGCGGCCGTAACCGGTGGCGTCATCCAGGACTGCAGTGAGAACGGTGACGGCGTTGGCTTCGGACTCGTGAGTGGTGACCAGTTCGGCCAGGAGCTCGCCGGTCAGGAGGGGAACATCGCCGTAAGTGACCACCACGGTGCCCGTGAGTTCGCCTTCGGTGTCCAGGGCGTTCAGCGCGACTTCCACTGCACGGCCTGTGCCGGGAACCTCGTCCTGGTCAACAATGAGGGCCTCGGGGTCCAGTGCAGAGACGTGCTCGGCTACCCGGTCCCGCTCGTGCCGGACAACCAGAGCGAGCTTCAAAGGGTTAATGGCCCGGGCTGCGAGGAGGGCGTGGCCAACCATTGACCGGCCGCCGATTTCGTGGAGGATCTTGGGAGTGCGCGACTTCATGCGCGTTCCGGCGCCTGCGGCCAAGACGATCACCGCTGCGGGACCGTTGGTTTCGGGGCTCACGTACTGGCTCTCCTTGCTCGGTATGTCCCGGGTAACCCGGCTTCGGAATGCTGCCATCCAACAATGGACCCAGGCACCGTTAGAGCCGTCGCAGGTACAGAGAAGGAGCGCGTTTTCCGACCGTTCCGCCCATAGGATTCGAACCTATACTCCACGGCTCCAAAGGCCGGGGTGCTGCCGTTACACCAGAGCGGACCGTGCATGGTTCATCCTTCGGACCAGCGGCCCGTAAGGTCTCCCGGCTCACCGGGTTCCACACACAAGAAACTAGTTTGCCATGACCTTTGCATGCTTCGCGACTTGACCCCTCGGCAAACGCTTCGCGACGCACCATTGCACGGTGCGTTCACCCGCACCACCGGCCATCTGGGGCATGATGGTCACGTGAGCAAGCGCACTGATCTTTCCCGGCCTGTGGGCACCTCTGCCCCGCTCGACCAAGCGTCCGAAGGCCAGCCAGTGCGCGTCAGGATGACGGGCCAACAGCGCAAGTCGCAGTTGATCGGCATCGGCCGTGCGCTGTTTGCCAGCCGGGGCCTGGACGGCACCACCATCGAGGAAATTGCCGCTTCTGCCGGTGTTTCCAAGCCCGTGATCTATGAACATTTTGGCTCAAAGGAAGGGCTGTACCGGCAAGTCGTCGAGACCGAGTTCCGGATCCTCCTGGACTCCATCACCGAGGCCCTCAGCACCGAAGCCAAGCCCCGCGTGCTGGTTGAGCGGGCCGCTTTGGCTCTCCTCGGTTACATCGAGGACCGCACGGACGGCTTCCGGATCCTGATGCGCGACGCGCCGCCGTCGCAGCCCGAGGGAGCTTTCTCCACTCTGCTATCGCATGTCACCGCACGGGTGGAGCACCTGCTCTCCGACGAGTTCGCCCGCCGCGGCTTCAGCGCAGCCGATGGAGCAATGTACGCCCAGATGCTGGTGGGGATGGTAGCGATGACCGGCCAGTGGTGGCTCGACAGCCGCGAGCCCGATAAACGCGCCGTTGCAGCCCACTTGGTGAACCTTGCCTGGAACGGGTTGACGGGGCTCCAGAAGGAACCCGGACTGCGCTCCGAGGACTGACCCTCCCTCACACCCCACGCCCTTCAACCCATCCCTCCCTCACACCCCTCAAGCTTCACCCCAACCCTCCCTCACACCCCTCAAGCTTCACCCCATCCCTCCGCGGCATGAGTAGGATGTGCGCATGACAGCACCCCAGCTTTATCTCAGCTTTCCCGGCACAGCACGCGAAGCTCTGGGTTTCTACGCAGGAGTGTTCGGTGGAGAACTTACTCTTCACTCCTATGAGGACTTTTCGCGCACCGACGGTCCCGCCGACGCCGTCGCCCACGGAGTCCTCACCGGCGTCGTTGCCCTATACGGAGCCGATGCAGCCGCGGACCAAATGCCTGTCCGGATCGAAGGCGCCATGCTCTCGCTGCTGGGCACGGCGGAGCCTCGGATCCTCCACGAGTGGTTCGACAAGCTCGCCGACGGCGGCCGCATCGTGGACCCCCTGGCCAAGAAACCGTGGGGAGCTTCCGATGGTCAAGTCATCGACCGTTATGGTTTGCACTGGCTGATTGGCTACGAACCCACGCCGTGATGTGAGCAAGCGCCACGCCCAAACCCCAGGAACGTGAGCAAGCGTCACGCTCAAACCCTAGGGATGTGAGGGAGCGTCGTGGCCAAGCGACGGCGGGACCCCGCCGGACGCAACACACGACGGCGGACCCCGCCGCCGCAGCCGACGAGATTGCCGCCGGACGCACCAAGGCGCGGACTACTCGCCCAGGATCTCAGCGGCCTCGAGCCACTCCAGTTCCAGGCCCTCTTTTTCGTCGAGCAACTCACGGAGCTTGGTATTGAGTTCTCCCAGGGCGTCGAAGTCACCGGATTCGGACTTCGCCGCCATCTGGGCGTGGAGTTTCTCTTCCTGCTGCGCGATCTTGCCGAGCTGCCGGTCGATCCTGTTGAGGTCCTTGCGGGCTTCACGCTTCTCGGCTTCACTGGCACCGGACGGAGCGGCTGCGGGCGAAGAAGACCCGCTGGCAGAAGTCGGCGCACCGGATCCCCCACCAACGGCGCCCGATGCCAAGGCGGCTTCACGCAGTTCGAGGTACTGGTCCACACCTCCGGGCAGACCACGGAGTTTGCCGTCACCCAGCAATGCCATCTGGTTGTCGGTGACGCGTTCCAGGAGGTAGCGGTCGTGGCTGACGACCACCAGGGTGCCCGGCCAGCCATCAAGAACATCTTCGACGGCGGCAAGGGTGTCGGTATCGAGGTCGTTGGTGGGTTCGTCGAGCATGAGGACGTTGGGCTCCCCTACCAGCAGGCGCAGGAGTTGGAGCCGCCGCCGTTCGCCACCGGAGAGGTCGCTCACGGGCGTCCACTGCTTCTCCTTCGTGAACCCCAACTGCTCGACCAACTGTCCGGCGGTAAACTCCTTGCCGCCAACACTGAATGACCGCTTTTCGCGTTCGATGACTTCGATCACACGCAAGTCCGACACGTCATCGAGCTCTTTGACGTCCTGGGTCAGCACTGCCGTCACTACGGTTTTGCCGCGTTTGACCTTGCCGGAAGTCGGCTGGATCTCGCCGTTGAGCAGTTTCAGGAGTGTGGACTTGCCGGCTCCGTTGACACCGACCAGGCCGAGCCGTTCGCCCGGTGCGAGCCGGAGGGTGATGTTGTCAAACAGTTTTTGACCACTCTGGCCACCCTCGAAGTCCAGGGTGACGTTTTCAAGGTCCAGCACGTCCTTGCCCAAGCGGGCTGTTGCCATCTTGCTGAGCGCCACGGAGTCGCGGGGGTCCGGCACGTCGGCGATGAGGTCGTTGGCAGCTTCGATGCGGAACTTCGGTTTCGCTGTCCGGGCGGGCGCACCGCGGCGCAGCCAGGCAAGTTCCTTTTTGACGAGCTGCTGGCGTTTACCTTCGACGACGGCGGCCATGCGGTCGCGCTCGGCGCGCGCCAGAACGTAGGCGGCGTAACCGCCGTCGAACATGTCCACCATGGCGTCGTGGACTTCCCAGGTGTAGTTGCAGACTTCATCCAGGAACCAACGGTCGTGGGTTACCACCAGGAAGGCGCCCTGGTTGGTGCGCCACCGTGTCTTCAGGTGCCGGGCAAGCCAGGCGACCCCTTCGACGTCGAGGTGGTTGGTGGGTTCGTCCAGCATGATGACGTCATGGTCTTCAATAAGGAGCTTGGCCAGGGCCACACGGCGCTTCTGGCCACCGGAGAGGGCATGGACGTTGGCATGCCAGTCGACGTCCCCCACCAGGCCGCCCATGACTTCGCGGATCTTGGCGTTGGCCGCCCATTCGTGATCTGCGCGGTCACCGACAATCGCAGCGCCTACCGTCAGGTCGCCGTCGAGCACGTCTCCCTGGTCCAGGTAGCCCACAGTGACGTCACCGCGCTTGGTGACGCGGCCGGAATCCGGGGTGGATCGCAGGGCCAGAAGCCGCATGAGCGTGGACTTGCCGTCGCCGTTGCGGCCCACCATGCCAATCCGGTCGCCATCCTCCAAACCGAGGGTGACGCCGTCAAGGACAGTGCGGGTCGCGAACGAAACGGTGAGGTTTTCGCCGCCAAGCAGGTGGGCCAATGGGTACTACTTTCTACTGCCGGGAATGCGGAGAGGTACTAAAGGAGGGTATCGGAGATGATCCGGGCTCCGGGAACGGGGCCGTGGACGGCCACCGCGGTGTGCCCGCGGTGGGTCAGCTCCTCGGCGAGGACGCTGGCGGAGACGGAGTCCCGGGCCAACAGGGCGATGGTAGGGCCGGAACCAGAGACCATGCCGGCGAGGGCGCCGCGTGCTTCGCCCAAGCCGATGGTGTCGCGCAGTTGCGGCGCAAGGGCGATCGAAGCCCGCTGGAGATCGTTGATGAGGACGCGGCTCAGGGTTTCGGGATCCCCGTTGCGCAGGGCCTGCAAAATGGTGGGATCCACGGCAACCGGCTCGGGAATGTCCGCACCTTCGGAGTCACGCAAGCCATCCAGGGTACGGAAGACGTCCGGGGTGGAGAGCCCGTAATCGGCGAAGACGAGCACCCAGTCCATTTGGGCCTTGGCCAGAGCCGGCGACAGTTTGTCGCCCACGCCGAGCCCGACGGCGGTGCCGCCAAGGAGCGAAAACGGCACGTCTGCGCCCAGTTCAGCCGCCAGATGCGCGAGTTCCTCGCGGGAAAGGCCGCTGTTCCACAGCGCATCGCAGGCCAGGAGCGTGGCCGCCGCGTCCGCGGAACCGCCGCCCATACCGCCGGCGACCGGGACCCGCTTGGTGATCTCAAGGTGCACACCCGTGGGCTTTTCGGAGACCTCGGCCATTATTGCTGCAGCCTTGTAGGCGAGGTTTCGTTCGTCCAAGGGAATATCCACGCCGTCCAGGTCCAGCGTGCTGTCCGGACTGATGCTGACGGTGATTCCAGGGCCTTCGGTGCTGGTGGCCGCAACTTCTTCGTACAGGGAGACGGCCAGGTAGACGCTCGCCACGGAGTGGTAGCCGTCTGGCCTGAGCGGACCAACGCTTAGGGAGACGTTGACCTTGCCGGGTGCCTTGACGCGGACTGTCCGGGCGTGGAAGCGGTCTCCCGCGAATGGGAGACCGCCCGGTCTGCTGGTTCCCGGATTCATGCGCCCACAGGGTGGCGGGCTTCGGCAATCCTGACATAGGCGGAGATATCCAGGACTTCGCCGCGTGCTGTGGGGTCGACGCCGGCCGCCACGAGGCAGCGTTCAGCCTCTGCGGCGCTTCCGGCCCAGCCCGCCAAGGCGGCGCGCAGGGTCTTCCTGCGCTGGGCGAAGGCAGCGTCGATGACGGCGAAGACCTGCTCGCGGGTGGCGTGCGTAACGGGAGGTTCGTGCCGGGTGAAGGCGACCAGTCCGGAGTGGATTTTCGGTGCGGGCCAAAACACGTTCATCCCGATAACGCCGGCCTTGCGCATGTGCCCGTACCAGGCTGCCTTGACCGACGGAACGCCGTAGATCTTGGAGCCCGGGCTTGCAGCAAGGCGGTCGGCCACTTCGTCCTGCACCATGACCAGTCCGTGTTGCAGGGTGGGGAAATGCTGGAGGAGGTGCAGGACCACGGGAACGGCCACGTTGTACGGGAGGTTGGCCACCAACGCCGTCGGATCGACGGGCAGCTCCGTGACCTTCATGGCGTCGGAGAGGACCAGGTGGAAATTGTCCTGGGCCTCGGGGCGCCATTCCCGCACCGTCTCGGGCAGTTTTCCTGCCAGGACGGGGTCGATCTCCACGGCCACGACATTCTTGGCCGCATCCAGGAGTCCGAGCGTCAGGGAACCCAGTCCGGGTCCCACTTCCAGTACGGTCTCGTCGGCATCGATAGCGGCCGCTGTCACGATCCTGCGGATGGTGTTTCCATCGATCACAAAGTTCTGCCCCAGTGTTTTCGTGGGGCGTACACCGATTTCCTCGGCGAGCCGTCGGATGTCGGTTGCGCCCATCAAAGGCGCGACGGCGGCGGGTTCGGAATTCGGTTCAGTCACCTAGGTATCGTATCGCCTGTCCGGGGTCAGGCTGCGTGCGCGCAGCCCCAGTCGCTGAGGCCGTTCTTGGCGTACAGGCGGTTGGCGATCTCGATCTGCTGGGCCTTGGTGGCGAGGTTTGCGGTCGGAGCGTAGGCGCCACCACCGTTGGCAAGCCAGGTGGGGCCGGAGAACTGGAGTCCACCGTAGTAGCCGTTACCGGTGTTGATGGCCCAGTTTCCACCGGACTCGCACTGGGCGATCCTGTCCCACATGGCCTCGTTCGGGGCACCGGTGGGACCGCTTGATACAGGGGCTGCTGCAGCAGCAGCGGCTGCGGGTGCTGCCACGGGGCGGGCCTTGGTGCCTACGCTGATCTTTTCTGCGACCGGCGGGGTGGCCACGTTGCTGGAGACCAGAGTTCGCGACGCTTCGCGCCCATCCACGAGAACCAGCTTGAAGGTCTTGACCAGGGAACCGGCGACGCCTTCCTGGGTGACTTTTTCCTCACCCTTGAAGAGATCGGCGCTTTCGGTCTTGACGCTGTCGAACGGCACTTCTTCAGTGGCCTCGGCCGTCTTGCTGGTGTCCACGCGGGAAACCTTGATGACCATGTCCTGGATGACGGGGGCGTTGCCGGGCTGGGACAGGCGGTCGTTGGCGCCGACCGTGACACCGGCGTCCTTGAGGACGGTGGCAACGTCAGCAGCTGTGGTGGTGGTGCTGGTGCTCTTGCCGTCGGCAACCACGCTGATGGTCTTGGGGGTGGAAATGGAGACGAAGGAGCCCGTAACTTCCAGGGCAGCTTCCTTCGGCTGGGAAACCTGCGAGGAGCTGGCTACACCAAGTTCACTGACCAGTCCGGCGACGTCGGAGGCGGTGGTGTTGACCGTCTTGCGGGCGCCGTCCAGTTCAATGGAGACCGCCTTGGCCAGGTTAATGTTCACCACGGAGCCGTTATCGACACGCGCGTCCAGGGCCGGTGAAACGCGGTCTGCGTCCTTCAGCTCGACCTTGGCTGCCTTGACTACTTCGTCAACAGTGCCGCCAAAGGTCTGGATGGAGCTTACCTTTCCGTCAACGTTGAGGGTGACGGTCTTGTTGTTGCCGACGAAGGCGACCACACCGACCACCAGTGCTGCAACTACCAGCAACTGGGCACCTACTTTGAGGAAGCTGAACTTGCCATCCGTTGTGAAGAACTTGATCACGATTGCCCATAACTCTCAGACCATCCGGGCACGGGGAAAAGCACAGAAATAATGCCAGCCGCAAAACCGAGGGGCCAGGCAAAACTGCCTGGTCCCACTCTTGCTGCCGGCATCTGTGCCGCCAAAAAACATTCAACTGAACGGTCCGGAATCAACTGGACCAGTTGTCCGTAGGCCTTCCCCGACCCCGGCTACTTGTTTAACACAGTAACCGATCTGTTATAAACGAACCAAGACTTCTGCATACCGGGTATCCATCCCCGAACGCCGCTGCGCGCAAATCACTACTGGTTCAGTCCCAGGAACCGTAGGCTTCCAAGGTATTTTCGGCCAAGCGCGAACAGAGTTCGGCCAAGTCACTTTCTGTCACCTCGGCCATGGACCGGACGGTGTACGGGACCATGTAGCTCGCGTTCGGACGGCCGCGGTGCGGGTGGGGCGTCAGGAAGGGCGAGTCGGTTTCAACCAATATCCGGCTTGGCTCGGCGATGGCCAGCGCCGATCGCAGGTTTCCGGCATTCTTGAAGGTCATGGTGCCGGCGAAGGACATGTACCAACCGTTGTCATTGCAGATCCGTGCGAGTCCCTCGTCCCCCGAGAAGCAATGGAACACCACGCGTTCCGGTGCTCCTTCTTCCCGCAGTACCTGCACCACGTCGTCGTGCGCGTCGCGGTCATGGATCTGCAAGGTCAGTCCCAGGCGCTTGGCGATGTCGATGTGGCGACGGAAGGAATAGCGCTGGTGGGCCAGCCCCTCACCGTGGGTGCGGAAAAAGTCCAAGCCGGTCTCGCCGATGGCCCGGACACGGGGATGTGCTGCCAGTTCCTCAATTTCCGCGAGCGCGGCATCCAATTCACCGCAGCCCGCATAAACGGGAGCATCGTTGGGGTGGATTGCCACTGCCCCCAGCAGCCGCGGATCAGCGTCCACGGCCTGCACAGTGAAGCGCGAAGACTCAAGGTCGCAGCCAACCTGCACAGCTCCCTGCACGCCAACTGCCTCTGCGGAGTCCATGGCATCCCGGACCGATACCTCGATCAATCCGTGCCGGAAGTCCAGATGTGTGTGGTTGTCCATCACCGGTACGGGCAGGGGTTCGGGCGCGGGCGGGTATTCCCGGCGGGCGTCCGGTTTTTCGTCAGCGCCCGGTGACGCGCGGTAAGGGGCAGGAGCAAGGGAATTGCACATGCTCCCACCTTAATCGGACTGCGGTCCTCCTGCAGTCCGGATAAATTCCAGTTGGCACATAAATTCCGGGAGCACTATGTCAGGGACGGCCAAAGTCTGGGTAGTCTGGAACGGACAGGCGGCCAGCACCGGCGGTGCCGCGGCGAAGGCTGAAGGGCATTCCATGGAGTCAAAGCGACAAGCCACCGTTGAATCCTCGCCTCTTCAGGGCGAGGATTACAGTTCGCTGCCCCGTGATGGCGCAGGACTGAACGGGCACAGGCCGCAGGTCCTGGACCAGGACAGGTTCCATGATGCCAGCGAGCGCATCCTTGGATCCATTAACAAAGTCATCGACGGCAAGGCCGATGCCGCCAAGCTCGCGCTCACTGTCCTGCTCGCCCAAGGCCATCTGCTGCTGGAGGACGTACCCGGCGTCGGAAAGACCCTGCTGGCGAAGACGCTGGCCCGCACCGTGGACTGCACCGTCTCCCGTATCCAGTTCACCCCGGACCTGTTGCCCTCGGATGTGACCGGCGTTTCCATCTACAACCAGTCGTCACGGCAGTTCGAGTTCCGTCCCGGAGCGGTGTTCGCGAACATCGTGATTGGCGACGAAATCAACCGGGCATCGGCCAAAACCCAGTCTGCTCTGCTGGAATGCATGGAAGAGCACCAAGTCACTGTGGACGGCCATTCGTACCAGCTGGGTTTGCCGTTCATGGTGGTGGCAACCCAGAATCCGATCGAGATGGAGGGCACCTATCCGTTGCCCGAGGCCCAGCGCGACAGGTTCATGGCCAGAATCTCGATGGGGTATCCGGACAAGGACGCAGAAATCGAGATGCTGGAAACGCACCAGGCCACTTCTCCCCTGGCCAAAGTGACCCCGGTGGTCACGGCCAGCGACGTCGCGGCAATGATCGCCACAGTCCAACAGGTCCATGTCTCCACTGCGATCAAGGAATATACGGTGGCAATCGGCAGGGCCACCCGGGACAGTGCCCGCCTTCGCCTGGGTGCCAGTCCGCGGTCCCTGTTGCAGCTGCTGCGAGCGGCGAAGGCCACAGCCGCTCTGGATGGCCGGGATTTCGTCCTTCCGGATGACGTGGTGGATGTCGCTGAATCAGTGCTCGCCCACCGGATCATCCTGGACCGCAAGGCGGCCAGTTCCGGTGATACGCCGCAGAGCGTCCTTCGTGGAATCCTGGGGTCGCTGCCGGTGGCCCAGGACCCGCCCGGTGCGTGGCGCAGGGACCGCCACGCCGTTTAGGAGGTACCCGCAATGGCACTCATGGACCGGCTTCCCAAACACCTGTTCACTTCCCGGGGCTGGGGTCTGCTGGCCGCGGGCGCAATCTCCCTTGGGGCCGCCTACGTGATGGGCCGGCGCGATCTTCTGACCCTTTCGGTACTTCTGCTCCTGCTCCCCCTGGTTGCCCTTGCCGGAGTACGGGTCCTCAAGCCCAAGTTCCAGGTGTACAGGGAGTTCAATCCGTCCACGGTGGAAACATCCAGCACCACCACAGTCCGCCTGGCTGTTGCGCGGACGTCCTATTCCACGGGGCATGTGATCATGGAGGAACAATTGCCGCCCCGTTTCGGCCAGCCGCCTGCTTTCCGTTTCCCCGCCCGTTCCGCTTCGGGAGGCACAAGCCGCTACGAGTACCACCTCCGATCCGGTAAGCGCGGACAGTTCCGGATCGGTCCGGTCACCGCAGAGTTCAGCGATCCCTTCGGCCTTTCCTTGCGGCGGCACTCAATCGACGACGGCGACCTCCTCACCGTGACGCCGGCCGCCGTCGAGCTTCCGGTCACCGGCCTCGCCGGGGCCCGCGGGAACGACGGCGTGACAGCGACGCGGATCCGCGCCAACCCCAGCGACGACGACATCATGACCCGCGAATACCGGCACGGCGACCCCATGCGCCGCGTCCATTGGGCTGCCACGGCACGTCACGGCCAGCTCATGGTCCGCCAAGAGGAATCCGTGACCACCCCGGAGGCCACCATTGTCCTGGATCAGCGCTTCTCGGCCTTCGCTGCCGGCGCTGGTTCCGTTTTTGGCGGCCATGACGAAGACTCCGACCTGGTGACTGGCCCGGATTTTGAATGGATGGTGACCGCTGCCGTATCGATCGCGGCGCATCTGTCGGAGCGGAACTATTCGCTGCGGATTCTGGATGTGTTCGGCGCACCGGCATTCCTCCGTTCCCGCTCGGCACCGGATCCCGACGCGGAGGAATTCTCCGGTGTTGGCGGCCTCCAGGCCATCGCGGAAGGGTTGGCGGCCATCGAGCTCAGCGGTCCCCGGCACGCCAGGGCGGAGCATCACCGGCCGGAGAACGGTTCCGGCCGCCCGAGGCCCCGGCCTGCACGCACCGAACATCCGGCAACAGGGCAACGCGACGTCAGGACGGGCCAGGCACCGGCCGACGCTGCAGATTCAGTCTTCGACGACAGGCTTATGGACAAGCTGGCGGCACACCGTTTGCGGGGACCGCTTCTGGCGTTGTTGGGTGCGCTGACACCCGCGGAAGCCAGGGCGCTGGCCCCTGCGGCCGCCTATGGCGCCAACGCCTTCGCCCTGGTGGTCAGCGATTCTTCGCGAAGCAGCGAGGATGCCCTGGAGATCCTGCGCCAGGCGGGCTGGCGGGTTGCCGCCGTGACCTCGAAGACCCAGTTGGCGTCTGCCTGGTCCTCCTTCGATGAAGGTGGAATAGTCGCCGCCGCAGGGGCTGCCATGGATGTCAGGCGTGGAGCGGCGGTGCCCCGATGACGACTACTTCCCACCGGAACTCCCCGGCCTCAAACCCAGCGAACGGAACGCCCGGCCAGAAGCAGCCAACACCACCGGCCCGCCCAAGGACTGCGGGTCCGGGACCCTACCCATGGGTCATGGCCGCTGCCATTTCCGTAGCCGTCCTGGGCGCCGCGTTGTCGCTGAACGGTGTCCTCAGGGGCTGGGCCTGGTTCCTGCCGCTGATCACCACTGTCCTGGTGGTTTCCCTGACCCTGGCCGTCCTTCGGGCCCTCCGCGCCCAGCCGTTGCTGGCCACGCTTGGATCCTTTGTCTCCCTGGCAGCCGTGCTCACCTTCACTTTCTGCCGCCAGGACAGCCTGGCCGGCTTCATCCCCACTACCAGTACCTTTACCGCCGTCGGGCGCCTGATCAAACGAGCGGCCGAGACGGTGGTCTCGGAGAGCGCGCCGGTGGCACCGAACGCCGGGATCGTATTCGTCATGTGTGCGTGCCTGGGGCTCCTGGTGATCCTCATTGACGCTTTGGCGGTTCCTTTGTCCATGCCTGCTGCCAGTGGCATCGGGATCCTGGCGGTGATGGTGGTCCCGGCCACCATCAAACCCCAGAGCGTGGGCGTTGCCGGCTTCCTGGGTGCCGCCGTGGGATACCTGCTGATTCTCGGGTGCAGCCACTGGTTCGCCCCCGATGCCCGCCTGCAGTCCGGGGCGGGGCGGGGCGCCGGGCAGTTCCGGCGGTCGTTGGTGACCGGCGGCCTGGCGCTGGCCTTGACCATGGTGGTGCCCCTGGCGATTCCGGGATTCGAAACGGGAACGTTTCCTGAGGGTTCGCGGCTGAGTCCCTGGGGTGCTTCCAACGGACTAAACCCGATGATCACCTTGGGCAACAGCCTTCGGAGCCCCACCGGATCAGGCCGGATCACTTACTCAACCAGCTCCAGCGCACCGCTTTACCTGCGCTCGGTCACCATTGACCACTTCGACGGCGAAACCTGGGCGCCGGATGACCGCACGGCGCAGCGCCGGGCAGGTGCGGACAGGATCGAAACGGGCTATGCAGTCCAGGGTGAAATCGTTAATGCCGTTACCTCCGTCAGCGCCGGCCAGTTCACCAGCCCCTACCTCCCCGCGCCGTTCGCCCCTGCCTCCGTCAACGGCCTCAACGGTCGATGGACCTGGGACCCTGACACCCTGAGCATCATGAGTACGGAAACCACCACGCGAGCACAGCGCTACGTGGTTTTCTCGGCCGCACCCAAAGTCACGGCAGCGGCCCTGGCCCAAGCTACTGCGCCACCCCGCTCCATCTCCGATGATTTCCTCCGGGTTCCCGGCAACCTGCCGGACATCGTACGGCAAACCGCAGACTCCGTTACGGCGCCCGCGGGCAACAACAATTACGCCAAGGCGTTGGCCATCCAGAAGTACCTGAGGTCGGGCGCGTTCACCTATTCCCTGCAAGCACCCGTCCAGAACGGCTACGACGGCAACGGCCTCTCTGTCCTGGCCGATTTCCTCACGGTCAAGAGCGGCTATTGCGTCCACTTCTCCTCAGCCATGGCCGTCATGGCGCGCGCCGAAGGCATCCCGAGCCGCATCGCGGTTGGCTACGCTCCCGGCCGCCTCACGGGAGAATCGGTTGCCCTGGTCGGACAGGGTTCGTTCCCTGAATATGAGGTGGACGCCAGGGACGCCCACGCTTGGCCTGAACTCTACTTTGAAGGTCTTGGCTGGGTCCCGTTCGAGCCCACACCCTCGCGCGGCGTGGTACCCGACTACGCAACGGAAAGCTCCGTTGCCGGCAACCTCAGCACCAACACTGACGAGAAAGAAACCCTCACCACTCCCGCCCCGGTGGCTACCGCTCCCGTCCCTATCCCGGAGGTGGGCACACCCGCAGCAGGGTCCCCCGGCGTCAATCCCTTCCCTGCGATCGCAGCCGCGACGGCAGGGGTGTTATTGCTGCTTGCTTTCCTGTGCTCGCCGAGGCTCAGCAGGATTGCCCTTCGACGACGCCGGTTGAGCATCAAACCCAGGGCTGACTCGGACATTCTGCCGCCCGGATTCAAGGATCCCGCCCCGGAACTGGCATGGGCTGAACTGCAGGATCTTGCCAGCGACTACGGGGTTCCTTCGACCTCCAGCGAGACGCCCCGGCACTTCTCCAGCAAATTGCGTTCCAGCGCCGCTTTGGGCGAGTCGGGAGGGCTCGACGACGCCGCGCACCAGGCCGTCGCGTCCCTCACCTCGGACTTTGAACGGCAACGCTACGGCCGCCTTACGGTGGCGGCCCCGGCGGCCGCGCCCCGCATCGCCGTCGTGCGTGAGTCGTTGCGGAACAATGCACGCTGGCTGGTCCGGTTCCGCGCGGAGTGGCTCCCCCCGTCGATGATGCGGCGCTGGGCCCGGGTACTCGGTGCGCCGTTCCGGGCCGTGGCTGCGCTGGGCAAGGCTTTGGCTTGGGCAGCCGTCCGCGGCTGGCGGTCCCTGCGCGGGGTCCTCCCCCAGCGGCGCTGACGCAGCGCCGGCGGTCTACGTCACTGAACGTTAAAGGGCCCGGCAGCGGAACTTGTGGTTCCGCTGCCGGGCCCTTCAATCGTCAACCGTCTTGTTGCGAGAGCGGTGGACGGGATCCCTGCGCAGTCTAGTCGGCGTACGGGTCCGCGATACCTACGTACTGGGTGTAGAGGTACTCTTCGATGCCTTCGGAGCCGCCTTCGCGGCCCAGGCCGGACTGCTTGACGCCACCGAACGGTGCGGCGGCATTGGAGATCACGCCGGCGTTGAGGCCAAGCATGCCGGTCTCGAGGCGTTCGCTGATCCGCAGGCCACGGTTCAGGTCCTTGGTGAAGACGTAGGCCACCAGGCCATATTCGGTGTTGTTGGCCAGGCGGACGGCATCGTCTTCCGTGGAGAAGGTGATGATCGGGGCTACCGGTCCGAAGATCTCTTCCTGCAGGATGCGGGCATCAGCAGCAACGTTCTTCAGCACCGTGGGCTTGTAGAAGTAGCCGGGACCATCCACGTGCGCACCACCGGTAACCGCCGTGGCGCCACCTTCGACAGCTTCGGTGACGAGGGCGTGGACGCCGTCGCGGGCCTTGCCGTCAATCAGCGGACCAACCTTGGACTCAGGCTCGGTACCACGGGCGGTGGTCAGCGAACCGATCTTCGCGGCGAACTTCTCAGCGAAGGAATCCGCGATGGACTCGTGCACGATGAAGCGGTTGGCCGCCGTGCATGCCTCGCCCATGTTGCGCATCTTCGCGGCGATGGCGCCTTCAACGGCTTTGTCCAGGTCCGCGTCCTCGAAGACAACGAACGGGGCGTTGCCGCCGAGTTCCATGGAGGTACGCAGGACCTTGTCCGCAGCTTCACGGATGAGGGCCTGGCCCACCGGGGTGGAGCCGGTGAAGGAGATCTTGCGGAGGCGGTCGTCCTTGATCAGCGGACCCGTCACGGCACCGGCCGTGGAGGTCTGGATGACGTTCAGGACGCCGGCCGGGAGGCCTGCTTCCTGCATGACCTGGGCGAACAACAGGCTGGTCAGCGGGGTCAGGTTGGCGGGCTTGAGCACCATGGTGCAACCGGCGGCGACGGCGGGGGCAACCTTGCGGGTGGCCATGGCCAGCGGGAAGTTCCACGGGGTGATCAGCAGGCAGGGACCAACCGGCTTCTTCTGCACGAGCAGGCGGTTCTTGCCGTCCGGGGCTGCGGAATAGCGGCCGGAAACACGCACCGCTTCTTCGGAGAACCAGCGCAGGAACTCGGCACCATAGGTCACCTCACCACGTGCCTCGGCCAACGGCTTGCCCATTTCCAGGGTCATGAGGAGGGCGAAGTCCTCGGCGCGCTCAGTCACCAGCTCGAAGGCGCGGCGCAGGATCTCGCCGCGTTCGCGCGGGGCCGTGCGGGCCCAGTCAGCCTGGGCGGCAGCAGCTGCGTCGAGTGCGGCGGCGCCGTCCTCAGCACCGGCGTCGGAGATGCTGAGCAGGACCTTGCCGGTGGCCGGGTCCTCAACATCGAAAGTTTTTCCCGATCCGGCCGGACGCCACTGACCGTTGATCAGCAGGCCGGTGGGAACGGAAGCCAGCAGTTCGCTTTCGCGTTCAACCGTGACAGTCATGGCGACTCCTTCGTCTAGGGTGCTTTGGAGATTTGCACCACTGGGGGTTCCTTGCCAGAAGTGGCTTGAATTACTGCCACGGTACTGCCCGGCCGGAAGCAGTGTCTACGCCTTGACGCACTGCCATACGGATGCCAATTTGTGCAGGTGCACAGCCATGTCAGCGGGCAGCAAGGACCGCCGAGTACAGCTCCCGTTTGCTGACCCGGGCGTCCTCGGCTACTGCCGCAACCGCTTCCTTGAGGCGGATCCCCTGCGATATGAGCTCGTTGACTGCCGCGACGTGGTCTTCGGGTTTGCCGGGCTCCTGTTCAGGCGCACCACCGACTACCACTGCTATTTCGCCGCGGACTTCGTTGTTCTCGGCCCACTCCAGCAGCTCACGGAGGGTTCCGCGGATGACTTCCTCGTAGGTCTTGGTGAGTTCCCGGCAGACAGCAACCCGGCGTTCGGCGCCGAAACGCTCGTGCAACGCGCGCAGCATGACCTCAAGCCGGTGCGGAGCCTCGAAGAAGACCATGGTGCGGCGTTCATCAGCGAGGTCGGCCAGGCGCGAGTTCCGCTCTCCCGACTTTCGGGGCAGGAAGCCTTCAAAGCAGAAGCGGTCCGTGGGTAGCCCGGACAGGGCAAGGGCGGTCAGAACGGCCGAAGGACCAGGGACCGCAGTGACCGTCAAACCGGCTGCAACGGCACCTTCCACCAAACGGAACCCGGGGTCCGAGACTGCCGGCATGCCGGCGTCGCTGACCATCAGGATGGTTTTTCCGGCGCGGACGTGGTCCAGGAGTTCGCCTGTCTTGGCTACTTCATTGTGCTCGTGGTAGCTGATGACGCGTCCGGAAACCTCTACGCCCAGTGCTGTCACCAGACGGTGCAGGCGGCGGGTGTCCTCTGCCGCCACGATGTCGGACGTAGCCAGGAGCTCCACCAAACGGGTGGACGCATCGCCGACGTTCCCTATGGGAGTCGCCGCCAGGACGATCCTGCCGACCCCCGGTGCCGCACCGGAACCCGGGGCTACCGAAGGAAGCGCCCCGTCCTCGTCGTCGCTGAAGCGGGCCTCGTCCGGGGTATTGCGCTGTTCGTCCACCTGCCAAGCCTAATGCCGCGATGCCTGCAACGCCTCACCTCAACGCTGCGGCAAGCATGGAAAGGTAGCATGGGCGGGTGAACCAGTCGCCCGTTCCTGCCGCCGCTTCCGGCACTCCTGTGGCGTCGTCCGCCGTAGCCGAAACGGATGAGCCCGCAGTCCAACGTCCAGCCGGCCACCTCGACGACGCCGCGAAAGCACATAACGCAGTGCGCGGCGGCACCAGGCAGGCCGGCAACGGATACCTGCCGGGCCGGGGCCTTGAACGCCACCGTTGGATAGAGCGGCCCGCAGAGGCTTTCAGCATGGAGGCCCTGCGCACCCGCCTGATCGGCGGAATCCAGAGCTGGCGCGACTACCCTGCGTCCCTGCGGTTGTGGTTCTGGCTGATTCCCACCATCACGGCCGTCCTGGGCGGAATTCTCCGCTTCTTCCGACTCGACGCCCCGCACAGCCTGGTTTTTGACGAAACCTACTACGTCAAGGACGCGTACTCCTACTTGGTGAGCGGCTATGAACGAAGCTGGCCCTCCAACGCCAACGACTCCTTCAATGCCGGCAATCCCGATGTCCTCCTGAACACCCCCGAGTATGTGGTCCATCCACCGGTGGGCAAATGGATGATCGCTTTCGGAATGTGGCTGTTCGGCGGAGACAACCCCTTTGGCTGGCGCTTCAGCGCGGCACTGACCGGCACACTGACGGTATTCCTCGTGGCGCTCATCGCCATGAAGCTTTTCCGCTCCCACACGCTCGGGGCGGTTGCGGGCCTGCTGCTCGCCGTTGACGGACACCACCTGGTGCTCTCCCGGACAGCCCTGCTGGATGTCTTCCTCGCGTTCTGGATCTTCGCCGCCTTCGGTGCCCTGCTGTTGGACCGCGACGACGGCCGCCGTCGTCTGGCTTCCCGGCTCGCCGCGCAGGCGGCTGCTTCACCAAGCGGCATCCCGTTGACCAGCCAGCTGGTGGCAGGTCCTTGGCTGGGCATGCGGTGGTGGCGCCTCGTTGCCGGTATCTGCCTCGGACTCGCTGTGGGCACCAAATGGTCGGCGCTGTTCTTCGTGGCCGCCTTCGGCGTGATGACTGTGCTCTGGGATCTGAACGCCCGCCGGATTGCCGGGATCCGGAATTGGTTCAGCGCAGGCATCATCAAGGACGGGATCCCGGCGTTCTTCACCATCATTCCGGTTGCCGTTGTCACCTATATCGCCAGCTGGACCGGCTGGTTCCTGTCCAAGGATGCGTACTACCGGCAATGGGCCGCCACCAACCCGGCACCTGGCTGGGACTGGCTGCCTGACCCGGTAAGGTCCCTGGCCCACTACCACCTGGAAGCCTACAAATTCCACCAGGGGCTCAGCTCAGACCACCCCTATGAATCCAGCCCGTGGACGTGGCTGGTCATGGGCCGTCCCACGTCGTTCTATTACCAGTCCCCCAAACAGGGAACCTCGGGTTGCCTCGTGGAGACCTGCTCCTCGGCGATCCTGCCCGTGGGAAATCCCGTGGTCTGGTGGGGCGGAACCATTGCCCTGGTCATCCTCTTGTTCTGGTGGGCGGGACGTCGCGACTGGCGGGCCGGTGCCATCCTCGCCGGTGTTGCTGCCGGCTACCTGCCCTGGTTCATGTACCCCGAACGCACCATGTTCATCTTCTATGCGGTCTCCTTTGAGCCCTTCCTCGTGCTAGGCCTGACGTACGTGTTGGGATTGGTGCTGGGCCGCAGCAGCGATCCGCCGTGGCGGCGACGGTCAGGACTCTACGTCGTGGCCGTGGTCCTGGTGCTGGCTGTCCTCGCAACGGCTTTCTTCTATCCGGTGCTCACGGCAGAAGTCATCAGTTACCAGGAATGGCGCATGAGAATGTGGATGCCATCGTGGATCTAGGAGGCAAGCAGTGAGGGAAGCAAGCACGGAGCTCCTCTTCGAAGCCGACACGGACTCCAACGTCACCGACCTCCTTCTGGAGCGGTGCGCCAAGGATCCGTTCGGCGTCCTGTACGCGCACAACACCCCCAACGGGTGGCTGAACGTGTCAGCTGCCAGGTTCCTGGCGGACGTCACCGCCCTGGCCAAGGGCCTCATCGCAGGCGGCCTCACCCCAGGTGACCCTGTGGCGGTGCTGTCACGTTCGAGCTTCGAATGGACCTTGGTGGACTTCGCCATCTGGATGGCGGGCGGCGTCACGGTGCCCATCTACGAGACCTCCTCTGCCAGCCAGATCGAATGGATCCTGGCTGATTCCGGAGCCCGCCGCATCTTCGCGGAGGACGCCGCGAAGGCCGCGCTCGTCCATTCCGTCGTGGAAAAGTCAGGCCTCCTCGGCGAGGACCCCGTCGCCATCATCCGGATGGAGCACGACGGTGACGCACCCAACCTGACCAGTGTGTCCGCCGTCGGTATCGGCGTCATGGACGCTGAGCTGGAGCGGCAACGCAGCACGGCAAAACTGGCCGACATCGCCTCCATCGTTTACACCTCAGGCACCACAGGCAAACCCAAAGGGTGCGAAATCACCCACGGCAACTTTGTGCTGGTGGCCAGGAACGTTATTCCGTTCCTCCCGGAGCTTTTGATGCAGCCCGGCGCGCGGACCCTCATGTTCCTTCCGCTTGCCCATGTCCTGGCCAGGGCTGTGCAGGTTGTTTGCCTCACTGCCGGTATCACCCTGGGGCACAGCGCCGGTGCCAGCGGGCTGATGGCGGACCTGGGTTCGTTCAAGCCGACGTTCCTGCTTGCGGTTCCCCGGATCTTCGAGAAGGTCTACGCCGGGGCCAGCCACAAGGCCGCAATGTCAGGCAAGTCCGCCCTCTTCTCGGCGGCTTCTTCAACAGCGGTGGAATATTCGACGGCGGTGGACCTCGCCTCCCGCGGTGAGGGGCCGGGTCCGGGTTGGCTGCTGAGAACCAAGCACAGGACCTTCGATAAACTCCTGTATCCCAGGGTGCGGGAAGTCTTTGGCGGCGATGTCGGCTACACGGTGTCCGGCGCCAGTCCCCTGAGCCCACGGGACAACCACTTCTTCCACGGTGCCGGGGTGCCCGTCCTGGAGGGCTACGGGCTGACCGAGACCACGGCGCCCTGCACAGTGAACACCCCCACCATGTCCCGGATCGGAACGGTGGGCATCCCGTTGCCGGGCACCACCATCCGCGTGGCCGACGACGGTGAGGTGCTGGTCAAGGGCATCGGAGTGTTCAAGGGCTACCACGGAAACCCGGAGGCCACGGAGGCCGCCTTTGTGGACGGGTTCTTCCGCACAGGGGACCTGGGCGAGCTCGACTCCGACGGCTTCCTGACCATCACCGGCCGCAAGAAGGATCTCCTGGTGACGGCCGGCGGCAAGAACGTCGCTCCCGGCCCCCTGGAAGAAAAGTTGCGCGAACACCCGCTGGTGGGTCAGGCCGTGGTGGTCGGAGACGGGCGTCCTTTTGTGGCAGCCCTGATCAGTCTCGACCCCGAAGGCCTTGCGGATTGGTGCTCGGAGAACAAAACCGGTGCCCTGTCCCTCGAAGAAGCAGTCCACGACGACCGCGTCAAGGCGGCCGTGCAGTCTGCTGTTGATGAGGCCAACAAGCTCGTCTCGGCCGCCGAATCCATCAGGAAGTTCGCTTTCATCACGGCGGAGCTCAGCGTCGAGTCCGGACACCTGACTCCGTCACTCAAGCTCAAGCGGGCGGCTGTGGTGGGAGACTTCGCGTCGATTGTCGAAAAGCTATACGCCAAGTAGGCCCACCACCTAGCAGCTCGTGGCCACCACCTGGTTCTGCCCTTTTCAGCACCTAATTTTGCCCAATCACCACCTAGCCAGGCCAATCTCTGCCTAGGTGGTCCTGGTGCACCCGTAGCGTTTCCTTCACGAACCAACGTTCAAAAGGGATCTCATGACAAGTCCATCACGCATACCAACACCCGCGCTCTACTATTCGCGTGTCCGGTCTACGTTGGTACCGCGAATCATGGGTTTCACCATGATTACGCTAAGCCCGGTGCTGATCGTCCTCAAGAACTCCGCTATCTGGGGCCCGGGATGGTCGGTTACCTCGTCGGCGGTCGCGAGATCCATATCAAGATGAAAAGCGGCAAGGCCGTTATCGCCAGCACGGACCGCCCTGAACAGCTCATTTGTGTTCTGACCGGAAGTCACCCTCCGGGACAGTAGGTCTAGCGCTTTGAGCTCGTCGTTTCCTTGGAAAGGGCATCATCGTCTTCGGCTGCGCCGTCAACCGCACCATCAGAATCCTCGTCATCGAGCTTCTCCTGGGAAACGGCAACGCCGCGGCGCCGCTTCGTGGGCCACGTGAAGATGAACGTCAACGTCGCCGCGATGAACACCAAAGCACCGATCACGATGCCCGCGTCAACCCAGAACTGTCCCGGGAAGAGCCGGATCAGGGTGTCCTCCAAGGAGAACGTCCATGTGCCATTGGCAAAGAAGATCCGGTGGAATTCGGTGAAGAACTGCTGCCAGCTCAAAGCTGCCAGAACCGCAAGGCCGATGATGATGACAAGCGTGACAATGGAGCCGGCGAACAAGCCGCGGCGGATCCCGCCATTGCTGCGCTTTCGCAGGTACACAATGGCGATAATGCTGAGGATGATGAGCAGGACTCCCGCGCCGAATGAGGACAGAATCACCATCTTGACGTCCGCCATGTGCGCCACTTCGCTGTCCTTGAACAGCTTGGCGCCGTCTTGGTTGACCAAGCCTCCCAGGTACCGGGGACCCGCCCAGTTGCTGAGGTAGTCAACGGCATAGGAGCCATAGGTCATACGGTCGTCAGTGTTGAAGCCATAGCCGTCACCGGGGAAACCGGGACGGTTGTACTCCACCCACAGGAACAGTGGACTCGTGACCGCCCTGACTGCCAGAACCAGGAGGATCACGGGGTAGAAGACAGCCAACAGCACTTGGAAAACCCGGGGCCCTACAGGCTTGACCTTTGCCGCCTGCTCCCGTTCAGCATTGCGCCTGGCCACCTCATCTTCCGGCGGCCGGACCTGGAGGGCCGACGTCGGCAGAGGTTCGGAATAGTGCGACGGCTGCTTGCCGGAAGAGGCATTCGCAAGTGTGTCAGCGAACAGCGGCGGCTCCGTGTCGGCGTCGGCGGCTTCTGCAGCCTTGCGGTCTGCGCGGCTCTCCGGCTGGGCCGTTCCGGGCGCAGCTGACGCTTTTCCAGGCGCTCCAGACGCCGGTGCAGGCGCGGCGGTTGAGGCCGCGGATGAGGCACCACTGGACGTCTTTGGCTTCATCCAGTCGAAGGCCGGTTCGTTGGGGTCCTCGTGGACGTCCGTGTCCGGTTCTTGTGGTTTTGGGCTCTTGTCGCTCACAGCGGGGGTTCACTTCCGTAGGCATCCACCGGCGATTGCGTGCTGCCGGCTCTCTTGTCTGCCTTCGAGCCTACCGCCCGGCTTTGCGCCGACACGAGGAACTACCCCGCCTTGGAGCAGATTGAAACGCAACTGTAAGGTCTACGCGGCGATGCTTCTGTAACCGCCATCGTTGGCGTCCAAGTCACCTGTCTCCCCCGCACGGACAGCCCGGCCGCCGACAAGCAGCGTGTACGTCCAATAGCCGGCCAGCACCAGCGCGCCCATGGTGATCTTGGCCCAGACGGGGAGCTGGCTCGGAGTGACGAATCCTTCAACTATGCCGGAAACCAGGAGGACCAGCACCAGGCCCAGTGCGATGGTGATCAATGACCGCCCTTCATCCGCAACGGCCTGCATCCGGGTCCTGGGGCCGGGCCGCACCATGGCCCAGAAAATCCTGAGCCCTGCGGCGCATGCAATGAACACAGCCGTGAGTTCCATCAGACCGTGGGGCAGGATGTAGCTGAAGAAGACGTCGACCTTGCCCGTTGCCAGGAAGACACCGGCGGCAACTCCCACGCCCTGGGCATTCATGAAAAGAATGTAGGGCACCCAGAATCCTGTGATGCCGAAGGCTACGGCTTGGGCGGAAATCCAGGCGTTGTTGGTCCACACGGCGCCGGCGAAGGAAGCCGCCGGATTCTCGGAGTAGTAATCGATGAAGTCTTCCTCGACGTACCTGCGCACCCTCTCGTCGCTGCCGAAGACGGCTCGAAGCGCATCCGGGGAGGTACCTATCCAGAAGGCATACGCGGCACCGACAACCGTGAAGGCCAGCCCGCACCAAAGGGTCAGCCACCTGATCCGGTAGAAGGCGGCCGGCAACGAGATGACGAAGAAGCGGGCCAGGTCTTCCATGAAGTTCGAGCGGGCACCGGTAAACCTGGTGCGCGCCTGCGCCAACGCGGCGGACAACGACGACGACAGACCGGTTTCAGGAGCCACCGAACGGATCAGGGACAGGTGCCCGGAAACTGTTTGGTACAAGCGCAGCAGTTCATCCGCCTCGTCTCCCGTCAACCGGCGCTTGTGCGCCAGGAAATGAAGCCGCGACCATTTGTCCCCATGTACGGCCGAGAAGGCATCGATGTCCACGGCACCACCCTAATGCCTGAGGCCCGCGCGAGCGCCTGATCGGCGTCGTTTTGGCCTGTCACGCCGCTAGACTCGTTGTGCAGGCGCTGCTGGGCGCCGCATTGTCCGGAAGGCGTGGGGGCTGGCTTGAGTTCGATCATCACAGGCGAGGCAGTGGTCCTCGAGCTGCGCTCAGCGTCTTTTGCGGCCCGGGGGCTGGGCCTGATCCTCGACGTCATCTCGCAGGTGGTCCTCGCGATACTCCTGATCACCCTGGTCCTGATGGCTTCTTCGGACCTGGACGAGTCGGCCATCCGGGCTCTGGTCCTCAGCAGCGTCGTTTTCTCTGTGGTGGTCGTCCCTGTCACTGTGGAAACCCTCACCCGCGGCCGGTCGCTGGGTAAGCTCGCCACGGGTTTGCGGATCGTCCGTGACGACGGCGGTTCCATCCGTTTCCGGCACGCCCTTATCCGCGGGCTCCTCGGTTTCCTGGAAATCTACCTGACCTTCGGCGGACTGGCCATCGGAGTGGCGCTGTTCAACGAGAAATCGAAGCGGCTGGGCGATATCGTTGCCGGCACGTATTCGCTCCGCCTGCGCGTTCCCTCGAAACCCCGTATCGTGCCCAACGCACCGCACTATCTGCAGGGGTGGATTGCCATGGCGGACATCGGCAGGGTCCCGGACGCCACCGCGCGCCGGGCAGGGACGTTTGTACAGCAGGCTTACCTGATGGCTCCCGCCTCACGCCTGGCCATGGCGATGTCCCTGGCCACGGAACTCGCACGCTATGTCGCACCGCCACCGCCGCCCGGCACGATCCCCGAGGACTACATTGGCGCAGTCCTCGGGGAACGACGCAACCGGGAGCTGGCGCGCCTGCGTCAGGCCGAACAGCGGAACGCCACGGTGGGCGCCCGCTTGCGCAAGCTGCCGTTTACCCAGGAGCCCTAGTTCCGGGCTGCCGGAGCCAGTGATCCGGTCTGGTGAGTTCCGTGGGCAGGAGCGTCCGTGCATCGCCTTCGGCAGCATTGACCTGCGGTTGAGTCAGGTAGAGGGCCCTGGACAGGTCCGCCCCCGCCAGCTCTGCACCACGAAGATCCGCCCCCAGAAGATCCACGGCAGCCAGGTCGCTGCCTGCCAGGTTGGCCCCTATCAGGTACGAACCCCGCAGATCTGCTCCACAGAGGCGCTGGTTCCCCAGGTCTGCGCCCATCAGGTCGGCACCCGGCTGGAGGCCGCCGTCGTGACTTTGCCGGTCTTCCGCGCCGTAGGACGCGCGGACTTCTTCGCTGACCTCCATCAGGAGGGCCCGCACCTGCCCGTGGTAGGTTTCGACGTCGGCACCCAGGACCGTGGCTGCGTCACCCACGGCGGTGGTCGCCAGCTGTTCCGCAAGGTGGGCGGCTGCAGAGGCGAGCTCGGGGTCGAACGTCCGTTGCCGGGCCTCGTTCAGGTACCAGAGCATCTCGTGGAGTTGCCTGACCCTTTTGAAAACGTCGAACATCGAGGACGCGGAGGCAGGGTTGTCCCGCCAGCTGTTTCCCCCGAAAGTGTGCTGGGAAACGAGCTGGCCGGCGCCGAAGCAATCGAAAACTGTGCAGCCGCGGAAACCGCGGGGGCGCAGCCGTTGGTGGATGGCACAGGAAAAGTCCCCGGCCAGGTTTGGGCACGCCGAGGCGGCAGGCTTGTCGATGGCAAAGTCCGCTGAGCGGGTAAATCCCAGTGCGGTGCAGCACAGCGCAAAGCAGTTGCTGCAGTCAGGGCGAAGAATTGGTGTGATGGTCATGCGGTGCTCCAAATGATGAAGAGGGTCCGGGGTAAGGAGCCGGGGAACCCGTCAGCGGGTTCCCCTGAGGGACACCCGTGATCACCAGAGGGCAGCACAAAGTGGAGGCCAACACATGGTCGGCACAAATAGTCCGGGTCAAAGCGAAGTCCGGGTCAAAGCGCGCAGGAAATAATCACTGCGGCCATCTTAACAGCAGGTCTACCGTTGGGCGTAGCTGGCCCAGGGAATGTTCCAGTCGCCGAAACCCTCCAGTGGCTCGACAGCCGGGGCTCCCGTGTTCAGGATCTGCACCACGTCGCCGGTCTTCATGTTGTTGAAGAACCAAGCGGCATCATCCGGCAGCAGGCCGACACAGCCGTGCGAGACGTTGACACGGCCGATGGCTCCCCACGCTGACTCCAGGGCCTGGTGGACGTAGACTCCGGACCACGTGAGGCGGTTGGCGTAGTCCACCACCATTGGGGCGTAGTAGCCCTTATCGCCGGGCTTCAGGCCGATGCTGCCGGCGTTGAAATTGGATTTGCGTTCCTGCTCCAGGATCACTGCGTAACCGGTGGGCGAGAGCCAGTCTTCGCCGCCGAGAGACACGGGCGCGGTGTGGAGCAGTTGGCCGTCGGAGTACACGTTCATGGTCTTGGTGGTGTCATCCACCACGGCAATCCGCTGCGGACCCGTCGTAAAGGTGGAGACGACGTCCCCATTACCGATCATGTTGTTGCCGAAATCCACGCCAAGCAGCTTCATGTCCACTGTGACAGTAGTGCCGGAGGCCCAGAATGCCTCGGGCCGGATCCGCACTTTCTTGTCGGAGTACCAGTGCCATGCCACAGGTTGGCCGGACGACACAGTGATGGCCACCCGCTTCTCCATGGCCACCTTGTCCACGACGGGTTCGCTGAAGTTGATTTCGATGGGCTGGCCTGAGCCTGCCGTGGTGCCGTTGCGGGGGTAGATGGACGCGTCTGCCTCGTACGCGGCGGAAACCGTGGTGAAGGTCTGGGTCTTCTTGGTTTCCTTGCCGGCGGTGTCCACGACGGTGAAGGAGTAGTTGTACTGCGTCTTGAACTTCAGGACTTCCTGGGTAGTCCAGGTAGAGCCGTCAGGACTGATCTTGCCCACCACGGGCGCTCCGCCACCGGCAGGGGTCAAAACGACATCCTTGACCTTGCCGTTGACCGCCTTGATCTGGGGACCCACCACGGGATTCCATTCAACAGCCCCATCCAGCGGAGTGATGCCCAGTTCCACGGGCTTGGCCTCGATGGTGGGAGTCGGGGAAGGTGCAGCAGCGTTGTTCTGCGTAGAACCGGGGAGCAATCCGGGTACGGTGGCCACGCCGATTCCGCCTGCCACAATGGCGGCGCAAATCCCTATGATGGCAAGGACCTTGCCCGTTTTCCGTTTGGCGGCCTGTGTCATGGTTCCCGTCATCCTGTCCCCCGGCAAGCTATACCGAACACCCAATTCTAGCCGAAAGGCCGGCCACGCTGTTCGCGTGTCCGGCCTTTCGCCATCGAATGTTCTTTGCGGATGGCTGCTAGTAGCGGTAGTGCTCCGGCTTGTACGGACCCGCAACGTCCAGGTCCAGGTAGTCTGCCTGGTCCTTGCTCAGCTCGGTCAATTCCACTCCCAGGGCGTCCAGGTGCAGGCGCGCCACCTTCTCGTCCAGAATCTTCGGCAGAACGTAAACCTGCTTCTGGTACTCGCGCTCCCCGGCTGGCTGGTCCTTCTTGGTCCAGAGTTCGATCTGCGCGATCGTCTGGTTGGCGAACGAGTTGCTCATCACGAAGGACGGGTGGCCCGTGGCGTTGCCCAGGTTCAGCAGGCGGCCTTCGGACAGGACGATGATGGACCGCTCGGAGGCTGTCCCGGAGTCGAAGACCCACTCGTGGACCTGCGGCTTGATCTCGACCTTCTTGACGCCGGCAACCTTGGCAAGACCTGCGATGTCGATCTCGTTGTCGAAGTGGCCGATGTTGCCCACGATTGCTTTGTTCTTCATGCCAAGCATGTGCTCGGCCATGATGACGTCCTTGTTGCCGGTGGTCGTGATGAAGATGTCGCCCTGCGCCAGCACCGTCTCAAGCCTGGCCACCTGGTAGCCGTCCATTGCTGCCTGGAGGGCGCAGATGGGGTCGATCTCAGTAACGATGACCCGCGAACCCTGGCCACGCAACGCCTCGGCGGCGCCCTTGCCGACGTCGCCATAACCGCAGACGACGGCGACCTTGCCGCCCATCAGCACGTCCGTGGCCCTGTTGATGCCGTCCGGGAGCGAGTGGCGGATGCCGTACTTGTTGTCGAACTTGCTCTTGGTGACGGAGTCGTTGACGTTGATGGCCGGGAACAGCAGCTTGCCCTGCTCGGCGAGCTGGTACAGGCGGTGGACACCGGTGGTGGTTTCCTCGGTGACACCCTCGATGCGTGCTGCCAGGCGGGTCCACTTCTGCGGGTCGGCTGCGAGGGTCCTCCGGAGGAGGTTCAGGATGTGGACGTACTCTTCGGGATCGTCCTCGGTGGCGGCAGGAACTGCGCCGGCTGCCTCGAAGTCCACACCCTTGTGCAGCAGCAGTGTTGCGTCTCCGCCGTCGTCGAGAATCATGTTGGGACCCAGCTCGGGGTTGGTCTCAGCGCCGGGCCAGGTAAGGATCTGCTCGGCAGTCCACCAGTACTCTTCAAGGGTTTCGCCCTTCCAGGCGAAAACCGGAACACCCTGGGGATCTTCCGGGGTGCCCTTGCCCACAACGACGGCAGCCGCGGCTTCGTCCTGGGTGGAGAAGATGTTGCAGGAGGCCCAACGCACCTCTGCGCCCAACGCTGTGAGGGTCTCGATGAGAACGGCGGTCTGGACCGTCATGTGCAGCGAACCCGCGATCCGTGCACCCCTGAGCGGCTGCGAAGCACCGAACTCGGCCCGAAGCGACATGAGGCCGGGCATTTCGTGCTCGGCAAGGCGGATCTGGTGGCGGCCTGCCTCGGCGAGGGAAATATCAGCCACTTTGTAGTCGAAAGTCATGGAAGTCCTTAGGGGTACCGTGCGGGTGTTAAGAAAAGGGGGCTGCTAGGCCTTGGCATCATGCTGGCTGGAGCCGGCCGCGTTGGCCGCTGCCAGGAGTTCCGGCGGCAGGAGCAGCGGAATGCCGTCCTCGATCGAGTAGCGGAGCTTTTCGCCGTCCGCGGCGGCAGCTGTTGATACCAGCTCCTCGCCCTCCTGGACCAGCGGTGAACCCGTCACGGGGCAGCGCAGGATGGACAACAGTTCAGGACTGACCTTTGGCATGAATGATGCTCCCTGGGTGGCGCCGGCCTGGCGCCGCTGGCGGATTTATCTGCAGATTCCAGACTACCGCGCAAGATCGCAGGGTTTTGATCACGACGCCGCTTTGAGTCACGACGCCGGTGCAGTCACCTTCGGTGGCTTAGGACGGTTCGCGGAGGATCCGCAGGTGTCCCCGGCGGGTACCTTCGACGCTTGCGGGCGGCTCCATCTGCGTGTGGTTGTGGCGGGCCGGCGTTTCGGGTGCCGCGGAGGCAGCCTCACGGACGGCGTTGGCCAGAGCGAGCAGATCGTCGGGTCCGGGCTGCGGTGGCGTGCTGGGCATGGCCAGGCGCAGCACTTCCCAACCCCGGGGAACGGTGAGGCTCTCGGCGTGCTGCGTGCAGAGGTCGTAGGCGTGCGGTTCGGCGTACGTGGCTAGGGGACCCAGGACGGCCGTTGAATCGGCGTACACGTACGTCAAAGTGGCCACCGCAGACTGGCGGCAGGCTGATCTTGAACACTGACGAATAGCACCCACAACATCCCAGATTAGCGCCACTTGGCTCCCGTAGCGCGCATTGAGCGTCCGTGGCTGCCCGGGAGGGGCTGGTATCGGCAGCTCCGGCGCGGTGCGCACGATGATGTCGCGCTGGCGGTTCCTCAGGACTAAAGTCGATATATGCAGTCACAGCCACATGTTCCCGGGTTTACCGTCCGGTGGACTGACGCCGATGGCGATCAGACACAGGAACACGCCGTACCGAGCGTGCGGGGATTCCGGAAACGCCGCCGCAACCGTCATGGCAGGGGACTGCGTGGCGAGCTGATGCTGCCCAATCTTCCGGGTTTCCGGACGCGTTCCGAGCGTTTCGACGACATGGTGCTTGACTCCGCCGAACGCCTCCAGGACATGTGGGGCAAACAATTGGACGGCGTTCTCTTCGCCGTTGATGAGATCCCGCCGAACCTGGAACAGCTCGTTGCCACCGGCAACCCTGCACCCATGGGGTCCTACACTCCCGGCGGCCGTGGCGAACCGCCGATGATCACGGTCTACCGCCGGGTGGTGGAGCAGGGCTCCAACACCAGGGAAGAGTTGCAGGATCTCGTCCATGACGTCGTGGTGGAATACACCGCGGAAATGTTGGGCGTACCGCCGGAGACACTGGACCCGGTGTACCGGCGCCGGTACCAATAGGACGACGCCGGTCACCCGGCTGGCCGGTGAGGCCTGTAGCGGACCGAACCGCCGCTAGTAGCCGACGGAAACGGGAACCTTTTCAAGTCCCGCCGCAGCATCCTGGATCGCGACAACAGACACATCGTTGCGGCCCTGTTTTCCAAGGACCAGCGCGCCGTAGACGGGATCGCCGGATGCGGAAACAACGTATCCCGCTATGACCGCGTCCCCGGCCTTTGCAGGGAGTTCAATGACTGACGTGGTTCCACCGGCAAGGTCCATGTCAACAGCCTTGCCTACTTTGCCGTCGGCCGTGACCGGGGCGTAGCTGACGGTAGCGCGGCCTTCGGGCACCCCGAAGCTCAGGGAACGCAGGCCATCGCGGGGAACGGCCACCAGGTGCTGACTGCCAAGCCGGGCCGATGCTGGAGACCAGGCGAAATCGGTGGCCTCTTCGGCCTTTGAGCCGCGGGTGACCCTGGCCGATGCCACGAAGGAAACGTCCGAGCTGGCACGGATTGTGTAACTACCGGCCGGAACTCCATCGAGGCTCAGCGAGGCAACGGATGCACCCTTGACCGTCACCACTCCCCCGTTGGGAAGCTTTCGCTCGCCGTTCGCACCATACAACTTGACCTGGACCACGGCGTCCGTTGAGCCCGGAACAGCGATCTGGAGGGCCGGCACAGCGTCCGCGAATCCTGACTTGGCGGCGAGTGCCTTGATGCCTTCCGAGTCCTGGATGTCGACGCCGGACATCACCTGGAGGTTGGACGGTCCTTCGCCCGGTGAGAGGTATTCGACTCCCCCGGGAGCCAGCCCGCGCAGTACGCTCTGCTGGATGGTCCCGGCCACCGGACCGCCAGTGCTGCGCACGCGGATGCCCAGCTGGGATTGGCCCGGAGCGAGCCCGGCGAGGTTCACGGAGCGGGTGGTTCCCGGCGCCACCAGAAGCCCCCTGGCACCCGGAGCCTGAATCTGACCTTCGTACCCGTAGAGATCAAGGCTCACCGTGGCGGGCGTCTCTGATGAATTGCTGAGATTGAGGACAGCTGTGCGGCCGACAGCCGTGTTCGCGCCCAGCACCCACGCATCGTTGCTCGGCGGCTGGCATTGTGCGGAAGCGAGGCCACGGAGGTCGCCGTCGGTTGCCGAGTAACTGAGGTGGGCTGCCAAGGATGCTTGCTCGTTTCCGATGGGCCCGGCTTCCACCACCGTGGGCGAGGTTACCGGGCTTATGGAAGCCACGCCCGCAGCAAGCACAGGGGGACCCGCCGTCGGCGTAGGAGTGCTCGTGGGAGTCTTGGCGATTTCCGCGACGTTCCCGCCTCCAAGGGAAGTGACCTTGCTGCCGGGAACGGTGCCGGCCGGATTGCTCAGCACCACAGCGTTGAGCGCGCTGGTAGCCGTCGTCGACACGGGGCTGAAGTCAGCATCCGTGCCCACCACTGTCCCGTTGACCAGGCGGGCCGGTTCCGGGCAGACGCCCAAGGCCCTGCCGGCGGGAACATCCGCCTGCTGCACGTCGGTGCTCGTGCCGCCGGAGGGACCCGGAACCATCGAGCTGGCAGCCACAGCGCCTCCCCCGGCTGCCAGGATGACCACTGCCGACAGAACACCGGTGACCATGCCTTTGCTGGAGCTTCGGGACCCCCGCATGCTGCGGGAAGACTGTTCGCTGCGGGAAGACTGTTCGTTGCGGGAAGACTTTTCGCCGCGGCGAGACTTTCCTTTAAACGTTGGCTTGTCCTCGACCGGCGTTTCGCCGGCGGTCTGCGGTGCGTCGTCGGCGTTTTTCTTCTGCTCGTCAGACACTGCTGTACTCCTTACGGAGGGAGACTTCGTCCCTCGACATGCCGGTACGGGACCGGCGGGCAGGCATCGGGATCGCCAGCAGGACCGTCAAGGCGATCACTACGGCCTGCAGGATCCCGAGCCACAGGGCCCACGGGTTCGTGTAGCGGATCTCCAACTGTCCGCCACCGGCCGGCAGGTCGAACGCCTGTGACCACCCGGATGTTGTTGCCTGCAGCTGCTTACCGTCCAACGTGGCCGTCCAACCGGGATCGGATCGCTCAGCCACGACCACTTTCCTGCCCTCATCACCGGATGGGACGCTGGCGTTGACGTTCACATCCTCCGAAGGCAAGGTGCCCACAGTGCTTCCTTGGGCGTCGATGATACGGACACGATGCGCCGTTTCTGCGGCGCCCGCCGAGGGCTGGTTCCGCGGAGTTACGCGCCACAACCACCCGGCGTCGGTCTGGCCGACAGCCACCAACCCTGGGACGGCGTCGATTCTGCTTGCCGTCAGTTGGGCAGCATTGTCCGCGGCCTTGAGGACCACGAAACCGGCACCGAGTTGCTCGAGGTCGGGACGCGGGTCAACGCCGGTGCTCGCCACGATAGTGGCCACTGCCCGCCGCAAAGACGCTGTAGCGGCGTCATCGCTCGTGATTTCCTCGCGTCCGGGAGCGCCAATGATGGTCCTCGCCGAGGCGATGGTGGACAAGCTGTCCAGGGTTGTTCCGGCCCCTCGCATGAGCGAGGAGGTAAACGCACCTTGCTCGCCGCTGGTGATCACCAATGTCCGCGTCCGCTCGGGTCCCTGGCCGCGGTCGACGGCGGTAGCAGGCAGCGTGCCTGATTCCATCGGCCGGACCTGACGCGGGCTACCCAATGACGAGGCCGCTTGCCGGGCTGCCGGGGCAGCCGGTGAATCCGTCGACGTCGAGGGCTGCAGGACGTTCTGCGCAGCCCAGGCACCCATTCCGGCCACAGGCCCGGCAACGAGGAGAGCAACCACCACACCGGACGCGACGCGACGCACCTGGAACTTCCGGCGGGCAGGATCGGATGTCCGCCGGCTCGCCGAAAAGAGCTTCTCCGCTCCGAGCAGGGCAGCACCGAGCAGCAACATGCCTGATGCTGAAACCGCCGGACCGGTAAACGGCCCGACAATGACGTTGTTGTTGACGCCGGTGGCTACATGCCCCACCAACCAGGCGCTGGCCAAGGTGGCCAGCGCAGCCAACCAGAACACCCTGGCCAATGCTGTGCGTTTGCCGGGGAGGAACAGCGAGGCCACCGCAAGCAGCAACACCGGAGCACCAATCAGCAAAGCCAGGATCAAAGCCCACGGAACAGCACCGGGACCGAACACCGACAGTCCTGTCAGGCCGCCGTCGATACTGAAAGCCAGCGGTTGGCCAAGAAGCTGCTGCCACAAGGGAGCCGCATCAAAAGCAAGGGGAAGTCCAGGATCAGCCAGCAGGGACCGGGGCCTGTCGAGGACTGAAATGCCGTACGGAAGGAACAACGCAAGAGTCGGCAGCAACGACCACCACATGGTTTTGCCGCGCTGTCCCAGAAGTACGGCAGCGAGGATCACTGCAACGGCAATGGGGCCTAGCAACGATGGTGCTGAGGCGGTGACGACGGCCATCACCAGGCCGGCGGCCGCTGCAGCCGTCCAGGAGGGTGTCCCGTTGATGCCGGGCTTACCGCGAAGAGGGGCCGGGAACCGGCCCGCAACGGCTGACGCGCTTCGCTGCGCGCCCGCCGTGCTTGATTGTGCCGTGCTCGTTTGACCGATGGCAGATCCGGACGCCCGCACCAAGGCCAGGAGCAGCAACGGCATCATGATGTGCGCCACGAGGGCACCGACGCGGCCTTCGTTGATGGCGATCAGGAGACTCGGCGCACCGGCCACCAGCAGGGCTGCCACGGTCCGGAACCGGCGCTTGGTGGTCAAGGCACCCGATGCGAACCACGCTCCGACAGCGGACAAAGGCATGGCCAGGACGAGGAGCCACGCCATGGATGCATTCGCATCCCCGCCACCGAGGAGCGACAGCACCCATAAGACGTAGCCAAACGGATCACCGTGGCCCGGAAGTCCGGCGCCCAGGGAAATCCACCACGTGGAGGCGTTGGCCCAGATCCCGGCCGGTGTCGCGGAAAGCGGGAGAAGCCCACCACCGGTGATCGCGCCGGAACGGAGCAGACCCAGCAAACCCACGAGGGCCGCTGCCAGGGCAACGCATGCGGCGGCAACAGCACCCGTTCCCACCCAACCACGTTCGTTCGTGGCCAGGGCGGCGAAGTCGTCGGCGGCGTCGCCACTTGGTTCGGGAGCCAGCAGGTCGCTCACGGGCGCGGCGTCATCGGCAGGCCGGATGGCTTCCAGCAAGGACCGCCGGTTGGCCCGGACCTCGCGTGTTGGTGTCTGGAGGCCCCGGACGACGGAACGATGGACCCGTCGCGTTTTCGCAGCTGTGCGGCGCCCCCTCGCGATTGCGACAGGACGCATCAAAGCGGCAAGGGTGGCAGTGAACTGGGAGAAGCCATAGCCTGGCTCCTTCACCAGGATGCTCAACACCAGGCGGACAACCGCGCCAAAAAGTGCTCCCAAAGCCTGGAAGGGAACGTTCCACCAGGGCGTGTGCTTCAGGCGTAGGTGGATCTGGGCCTTGCGCGCTGCCGAGGACGTTCCCAGGCCATGGGGACGGTGCTCAACGTGGAACATCCGGGCGCTGGGCACAACCACCACGCGGTTCCCGGCGAGCCAGTTCCGCCAGCAAAAATCGACGTCGTCGCCGCTGCCGGGCAGCGCGGGGTCGAACCCGTCCAACTGTTCCCAGACATCGCGTCGGATCAGCATGCCCGCCGAATTGACCGCGAATGTGTCGGAGCGGGCGTCGTACTGCCCTTGGTCGACTTCGTCGGCGTCAATCAGGGTGAGTCGCTCAGCCCAGCGGCTCGTTGAGAGGCCCACATCCACCAAGTGCCGGTCGTTGTCCCAGCCGAGCTGCTTGCAACCAGCGACGGTTACCGACGGCGCGCGCTCAACGGCATGGAGCAGCTCCGCCAACGCGTCAGGCGCGGGCGCCGCATCATCATGCAGGAGCCAGATCCACTCCACGGTCCGGCTGTCACCGGTCGCAGCAGCGGCGGGAGCGAGCTCCTGCAACCCCGCACGGACAGCCGCGCCAAAGCCTGACTTGGCTTGGTGGAAGGTGGTGGCATTGCCTTGGCCAAAGGCCTCCCGGAGCAGGTCCAGGGAGTTGTCCGTGGAACCTGTATCAACGCCAATGGCGGCATCTGCCGAACGCGTCTGGTCCGACAATGCCGCCAATGTCCTGGGCAGATAGTTGCCGCCGTCGTGGGAAACCACGACGGCGGTAACGTGCACTTCCTTGAGAATTAGACCGCTCGCTTCCTTAGCCGACGGCGCTCCCGCTCGGAAAGCCCGCCCCAAATACCGAACCGCTCGTCATTGGCGAGGGCATACTCCAAGCACTGCGAGCGAACGTTGCACGCTCCGCACACTTTCTTGGCATCCCGGGTCGATCCGCCCTTTTCAGGGAAAAACGCTTCAGGATCGGTCTGCGCGCACAGCGCGTCCGTCTGCCAGCCAAGTTCACCTTCGTCATCGAAATCCCCTTGGCCGGGGAGACCGATCCACACAGGCTGTCCGGGCGTCTCAAGCGGACGGCGCAGCTCCATGGGAGGATCGTCGAGGTCTTCTTCCGGACCAGCCGGCAGGTCGCCAATCAACGCCTCATGTGCTGCGAGGAGGGCTGTCGCCTGATCCTCCAAAGACTGCTGCACATTCTGGTTGTATCGGTCTGCCGCTTCCGGATCCGCAGGATCTACGTACCAGTCTCCCGGCACCTCCCGCGAACGGTATTTCACCGACGCATGTTCTGCGACGACTGCATCTTCCTGGATACGCAACGCTTGCCCCATGGCGTCCCTCCTGAGTTTGCAGCTGCTGCTTGGATGTGTTTCCGATTCCCGGTGTCCCGGTTGTCTGCGCAGCGGCGTTGATTACTAATTACACGCGTGTAACTACCCGCCAGTCAAGCCGCGCCGGGATAATAATCAAGAAGCTGTGGAAAAGTGGGATGCGCCACGCCCAACATCCAGGCCGCGGCTTCCGCGGATTGCCGCGGGAAATGGAAGCACAGGATCGGTTGAGGTTAACTTTCGTTGAATTTCCGCGGAAATAGCAGCGGCCCCCTCCCGAAGCCCAGCGAATGGACAAACTTTGATGTGTCGCAATTCACATCCAAGGGGTTGCTGCCCGGAGTGGCGCGGGACCTGCGTGGCAAGATTGATCCATGAGCATTCCGGCAGTGAACTTGATGACCGCCCTGAGGTCCGGGCATTCCACCTCGCCCAGGCTCACCTGGTACGGCCCCGGCTCCGAGCGTGTTGAACTCTCCGGACGGGTCTTCGACAACTGGGTGGCCAAGACTGGCAACCTGCTGCAGGACGAGCTAGATGCCGAGCCCGGAATGGCCGTCCGGCTGGACCTCCCCGCGCACTGGAAGTCCTTTGTGTGGGCCCTTGCCGCCTGGCAGTTGGGCATGGAAGTGGTGCTTGATGGAACCTCGGCGGAGCTGCTGGTAACCGACAAGCCCGACGACGGCGCCGGGGCGGGCTTCGACGCGGTCGTCGCCGTGCCGCTCGCAGCGCTTGCGATGCGCTGGCCGGGCGAGCTGCCGTCCGGCGTCGTGGATTACGCGGCGGAAGTCCGCTCCCATGGCGACGTGTTCATGGCGCATGACGAACCCGGGGCGGAAAACTCCGCGGTACGTGGCACGGCCGGATACGCACACTCGGATCTCCTCGAGGGATTCGCGGCTGCGCAGGAACCGGGTGTCCGCCTCCTGGTCCGCGCCGGCGATGGCTTGGAGTCAGGCCTCTCGGCCGCCCTGGGAGCATGGAAAGAAGACGGCTCCGTAGTGCTGGTGCACGAAGATGTCGAGGTCACCGCGCACCTTCTGGACAACGAGCGCGTCAGCCGGCCTTAGCGTTTGTGCCGGCCTTAGCGTTTATCAGGGTTTCTTGACCGAAGGAAACTCGCCGGTCGACGGGTTGCCGGCGCCGGCTTCCGCCCCCGCCTTGGCCTTGGGATGCATGTCCAGAAGTTCGTGGTCGTGCGAGAACTCGGGTTCCTGGTCGAGTTCCTTGTTGAAGACCAGGAAGCGGTAGGCAAAGAAGCGGACTACTGTCGCCACCAGGATGCCGACCACGCCGGCCGCGAAAAGCATGTTCTTGTCAGTGATGTTCAACCAGTAGTTGGCAATGAACGTGAAGCCGGTGGAGATACCGATGCCGATACCGTTGATGATGACGAACATCACGAACTCGCGCACAACGTTGTCCTGCCGGCGGTGCCGGAAGGTCCAGAACCGGTTGGCAATCCACGAGAAGATCGTCGCCACCACGGCACCGACAAAACGTGCCTTGGACGGGCTGTCGGTCATGGGGCCATGCATCAGGTAGTACGTAAGGCCGTTGTCGATAACGAACGCAACACCACCAACAGCGCCGAACTTGGCTACTTCGCGCCAAAAAAGCGAAGCAAGTCCGCGGATGCGATCTGCGAGTGTGGTGATCATGACCCTCCATGGCCGTTGAAAGTGGGCCGATGGGCCTCGACCATTTTAGCGCCGATTTCCAAGCGCTGCCCGGGAGTACGCTGTGAGAACGCCAATACAGTGGCCGGAACTGACGATAAATGGCGCCAAAAGGGCGGCAGAATCAGTGATCCCCCTGCCGGTTCGGTAGGCTGAACCTTGTGACTTTTCCAGTAATTGGCGTTGTTGGCGGCGGCCAACTCGCACGAATGATGGCTCCGCCCGCTACCGCACTGGGCTTTGAACTCCGCGTTTTGGCCGAAGGCGAGGACGTTTCGGCTGTGGCTGCCGTAGCCACGGCCCCCATTGGCGACTACAAGGACCTCGAGGCCCTCCTTGAGTTCTCAAAAGGCCTGGACGTACTGACGTTCGATCACGAACACGTCCCCACCGGGCACCTGAGGGCGCTGTTGGACGCAGGCGTCAATGTCCAGCCCGGCCCCGATGCCCTGGTCAACGCCCAGGACAAGCTCGTGATGCGGGCCGCCATTGACCGTCTGGGCCTGCCCAACCCCGAATGGTCTGCCGTGCACACGGTTGACGAACTGGTCGCCTTCGGTGAAAGGATCGGCTGGCCCGTAGTGCTGAAGACACCTCGTGGCGGCTACGACGGCAAGGGCGTCAGAATTGTCGACTCCGCCCAGGAGGCCCTGGAGACCAACGATTGGTTCCAGGCCATGAGCCCCCTGCTGGCCGAAGCGAAGGTGGAGTTCAGCCGTGAACTCTCAGCCCTGGTGGCGCGCACGCCCAGCGGCGAGTCCCGGGCCTGGCCGGTGGTCCACACCATCCAGGTGGACGGAGTCTGCGACGAAGTCATCGCCCCGGCACAGAACATTCCCGTGGAAGTAGCTGCCGCTGCCGAGGAAGCTGCGCTCCGCATCGCCAATGAGCTCGGCGTCACAGGCGTGATGGCGGCAGAGTTGTTCGAAACTCCCGGCGTCGGCGCGGGCTTCCTGATCAATGAACTTGCCATGCGTCCGCACAACACCGGCCACTGGACCCAGGATGGTTCCATCACCAGCCAGTTCGAACAGCACCTGCGTGCAGTTCTGGACCTGCCGCTGGGCGCCACCGATGCGCTCGCTCCGGTAGTGGTGATGAAAAACTTCCTCGGGGGCGAAAACCAGGACCTCTTCAAGGCCTTCCCCCAGGCGCTGGCCTATGAGCCCGCGGCCAAGGTGCATTCCTACGGCAAGTCCGTCCGCCCCGGCCGCAAGATCGGTCACGTCAACCTCGTGGGCACCTCTGCCTCCGACGTCGACTCGGTGCGCCAGCGCGCGACCACCGTGGCCAACATCATCCGCGACGGCCGCAAGCCTGAGCAGCCCACTCTGGAGGAGACCGTATGACGACAACACCGCAGGCCCCGCTGGTAGGACTCGTCATGGGCTCGGACTCCGACTGGCCCGTCATGGAGGCCGCGGCCGATGCCCTGGCCGAGTTCGGCATACCTTTTGAAGCGGACGTCGTTTCGGCCCACCGTATGCCCACGGAAATGATCAGCTACGGACAGAACGCCCACCAGCGCGGTCTCCGCGTCATCATTGCCGGAGCCGGCGGCGCGGCCCACCTTCCGGGCATGCTGGCCTCGGTGACCCCCCTTCCGGTAATCGGCGTTCCGGTTCCGCTCAAGACACTGGACGGCATGGACTCCCTGCTGTCGATCGTGCAGATGCCGGCCGGCGTCCCCGTCGCCACGGTGTCGATTGCAGGGGCCCGCAACGCCGGCCTCCTGGCCGTGCGGATGCTGGCCTCCGGTACTGATGAACTTGCCGCCAAGCTTCGTGGCGACCTCCTGGCTTTCGCCCAGGAACTCAACGATGTGGCCACCAAAAAAGGGGAGAACCTTCGCCACAAGGTTGAGGAAGTCTTCTCCCCTGCCAACCCGTCAGCCCGGAGCCCCCGCTAGGAAGGCAGCGGATGACTACCATGCACAAGAACACGAATCAGCCCGGTTCCGCCCTGACTGATCCTGTCCGCTATCCATCCGGCGCCAGTGCGCCGGTGCGGACCAAACGCGCCTTCGTGCTGGTCCTCCTCACGCTCCTGGTCCCCGGCAGCGCACAAATCGTTGCGGGCGACCGCAAACTTGGCCGCATCGCGCTGCGCGTCACGCTCACGGTGTGGGCGCTGGCGCTGATAACCATCGTCATCGCAGTCACCAACCGGACCATGCTGCTGAGCATTGTCACCCACCCCGTGGGGTCGCTGTTCATTATCGTGGTCCTCGTGGCGCTGGCCCTGGGATGGGCCTACCTGTTCCTCAACACCCTGCGGATCATCAGGCCGACACTCCTGGCACCCGGCATGCGTCCCATCATTGCCGTCGTGGTGGCCATCACCACCGTGCTGGCGAGCGGATCGCTGGGCTACATTGCCTATGTCCTGAACGTCAGCCGCAACGCAATCGGCAGTATTTTCGAGGCCGGTCCCGCGATCGATCCCGTGGACGGGCGTTACAACTTCCTGATGATGGGTGGCGACGCCGGCGACGACAGGACGGGACGCCGTCCCGATAGCCTGTCCGTGATCAGCGTCGATGCGAAAACGGGCGAAAGCGCCATCATTTCGGTCCCCCGCAACCTCCAGAACGCACAGTTCAGCGAGAGTTCGCCCATGCGGAAGATCTACCCCGAGGGCTACAACTGCGGCGACGAGTGCCTCATCAACGCCGTCAACACCGAGGTCACCAACAAGTACCAGGACCTGTATCCGGGCGTTCAGGACCCGGGCGCACAGGCAACCCTGGAAGCTGTGTCCGGCACCCTCGGAATCACGGTCCAGGCCTATGTCCTGGTGGACATGGACGGGTTCGCCAAACTCATCGACGCCATGGGCGGCATCCGCATCAAGGCCGGCGGTTGGGTACCCATCAGCGGCCCCGTCACCGATGAGGCCAACGGAATCCACGGCATGCCCGACGGCTGGATCCCTGCCGGAGACCAGCATCTGGACGGCTTCCACGCCCTCTGGTACGGCCGCTCCCGCGAATTCGTGGACGACTACGCACGCATTGCACGCCAGCAATGCGTGCAGCAGGCCATGCTCAAGCAGCTGGACCCCGCCACTCTCCTGACCAAGTTCGAGGACATCGCCAATGCCGGGACCAAGGTGGTCGATTCCAACATCTCGTCCAACCAGCTGGGCAGCTTTGTGGACCTCGCCTTGAAGTCCAAGAACCAGCCCGTCAAACGGCTCACCATCGGGCCACCGGACTTCGACGCATCCTTCTCCACGGTGCCTGACTTTGACCTGATCCACTCCAAGGTCCAGGAAGTCCTCGCCTCCTCGTCCAACAGCCCCAAGGCAAGTGACGCCGTCGTGACCCATGACCGTCCGGGCGCCGGGCCCGTCATGGCCGCCGGTCCGGTTACTGGCCTGCTGCCCGCAAGCCAACTGCCTTCACCCTCTGCGGACTTCACTCCGGTGACCACAACCCCCGACGGCACGCCGATCACCATTGAGTTGTTGAACGGTCTCAAAGCCCAGGGCGATGAGCAAGGCATCCGCGACCTCGTGGCCACCAACGGCCAGTGCGCACCACTGTAAATTCCCCCTTTGAGCTCCATCCCACGTCCAGCGCAACGATAAGGACTTTCTTTCGTGTACCAGATTGAGAATGTTTTGCGGCCCTATGCGTGGGGTTCGACGACGGCCATCGCCGGACTGCTGGGCCGGCAGGCCTCGGGCGGCCCGGAGGCTGAAATGTGGATCGGGGCCCACCCGGACTCCCCTTCGACGGCCATCCACCCCAACGGTGTCACCCAGCCCCTGGACGCCTTGATCGCCTCGGATCCGCAGCGCTTCCTTGGCTCCGAAAGCCTCGCTGGATTTGGTCCCCGTCTGCCCTTCCTCACCAAGCTCCTGGCGGCCGAAAAGCCGCTTTCCCTCCAGGTCCATCCGAGCCTGGAGCAGGCCCGTGAAGGATTTGCCCGCGAGAACGCCGCCGGGATCGCCCCCTACGCCGCTGAACGCAACTACCGCGATGACAACCACAAGCCGGAAATGATCTTCGCCCTCACGCCCTTCAAGGCGTTGTGCGGCTTCCGCTCCCCTGCTGACTCCCGCGGCATCTTTGAACACCTGGCGCACGTCCTTGACTCCGCCGCCATCGACGTTCCCGCCGTTATCGCCGACGTCGTCACCGACCTTGCGCAAGCTGATGCTTCCGCTGCGCTGAAGGCTGCCTTCAGCCGGCTCATCCAGGGCGGCAGTGACGTCTCCGATGCCATTAACGAGGTAGTCGCGGTACTTTCTGCCGGGGCACCGCTGGAGCCGCACCGGGAAGCGCTGACCGCAATGCTGGACATCAATGAAGCCTTCCCCGGCGACCCCGGCGTCCTCATCTCCCTGCTCCTGAACCATTTGTCCCTCGAACCCGGTGAAGTGGTCTACCTCCCTGCGGGGAACATCCACGCCTATCTGCACGGCCTGGGCGTCGAGGTCATGGCGTCCTCGGACAATGTCCTTCGCGGTGGGCTCACGCCCAAGCACGTGGACGTTCCGGAACTGTTGAAGACCGTACGTTTCGAATCCCTCGGGGTTCCACGCGTCGAGGCCAGCGGGACGGAGTTCGGACAGGAGCTGTACCGCCCGCCGTTCAAGGAGTTCCAGCTCCAGCGCATCGAGCTCGGCCCTGACGCAGCACCGGTGCCGCTGGCGCAGACCGGGCCCGCCGTCGTCGTGGTTGTTTCCGGCGCCGTGCTTCTCGACTCGCCCAAGAGCGACCTCCAGCTTGGACGTGGCGCTGCAGCGTTCATCCCCGACGTCGAAGCCCCGGTCAACGTCCACCCGGTCCAGGGCGCGACGGACACCAGCATTGCCTTCGCAGTCACGACAGGCTTGGGGAACTGAACCGTGGAATTCTTCCTCCAGACGCCCGCATGGGCGGCAGTCCAGCGTTCCCTGGGGCGCCGCGTCCACGAAAAATCCGGCCCCGGATGGAGTTTCCTCGCAATTGAGGAGAAGAACCCCGCCGGCAAAGTCATCTATGCCCCCTATGGGCCGGTGGCTGATTCCGTCGAAGCATTCGACGCCGCCACGGCGGCTTTGGTGGCGCTGGCCAAGGCGGAGCACGCCGTCTTCGTCCGGATGGAACCTGCTGCGGCAGGTTTTACCGCGTCCGACGCCGGTCCCCTGCTCCGCGCGCGGGGCTTACGGCCCGCGCCGGTCAACCAGCAGCCGGAACTCAGCTGGATTGTGGATCTGGACGGGGATTTCAAGGACGTCCTCGCGGGCATGAAGCCAACAAACCGGAACTTGTACCGGAACATCCACAAAAAGGGAGTGACGTTCCGGACCTCCCAGGACCCGGCGGACATCTCCATCCTGCTGCACTTCCTCCACCTGACGGCGGCGCGGAATGGCTTCAAGCCGCAGAGCGATGAATACCTGACCCAGGTGGCGGCGTCATTGCTGCCTGCAGGGGCCGGAACCTTGTTCATCGCCGAACTGGAAGGTGAGCCCATCGCGGCCGCCTTCGCCTACGATTCGGCAGATACCCGGGTCTACGCGCACGCGGCACTCGATGACACGCACCGCAAGCTCAGCGCAGGCATCCCCCTCCTGGTAACCCTCATGGCAGACGCCAAGGAAAAGGGCCTCAAGCACGTGGACCTCTGGGGCGTCGCACCCGAGGACCAGCCGGACCACAAGTGGGCGGGCTTCACGGCGTTCAAGAAATCCTTCGGAGGCCGCGAAGTCTCCTACCCCGGCACCTGGGACCTCCCGGTCAACAAACTCCGCTACGGCGCCTACCAGCTGGCCAGGAAGCTCCGCGACAAACTCCGCTAAGCCTTTCCCGCGCCCGACCTACCCCTACCCAAAAATCGCGCGAAGCCGGAAGCCCCGGCACCAACGCATCCAAACAGCGAAAAGCGCCCAATCGCGGGAGCGGCATCAAATCGACGAGGTACGAGGAGATAGCCGCAGAGCGATGGGGCGCTTTTCGCGTCAAAGACGCGACTGCAGTGGAGGGATTACGCCTTGCGCGCGTACGTCTCCCACTTGGATGCGTGGTGCTCAGCATCAACGAAGCGGACGGTGCCGGACTTCGAGCGCATCACGATGGACTGGGTCAGGACGCGGTCCTTCTGGTAGCGGACGCCGTGCAGGAGGTCACCGTCGGTGATGCCGGTGGCTGCGAAGTAGCAGTTGTCCGAGGTGACGAGGTCGTTGGTGGACAGGACGCGGTCGAGGTCGTGTCCGGCGTCGATGGCCTTCTGCTTCTCGTCGTCCGACGTCGGCCAGAGGCGGCCCTGGATGACGCCGCCGAGGGACTTGATGGCGCAGGCCGCAACGATGCCTTCCGGGGTGCCGCCGATGCCCATGAGGGCGTCGACGCCGGTGCCGGTACGGGCTGCTGCGATGGCGCCTGCGACGTCGCCATCCATGATGAACTTGGTGCGCGCGCCGGCTTCGCGGATCTCTTCAACCAGCGGGCGGTGGCGGTCACGGTCAAGGATCATGACATTGAGCTGGTTGACCTTGACGCCCTTGGCCTTGGCGATGAGGTGCAGGTTCTGCTTGACGGGCAGGCGCAGATCCACCATGTCGGCGGCCTCGGGACCCGTGACGAGCTTCTCCATGTAGAAGACGGCGGAGGGGTCGAACATGGAGCCGCGCTCAGCGACTGCCAGCACTGCGAGGGCGTTGTTGATGCCCAGGGCGGTGAGGCGGGTTCCGTCGATGGGATCGACGGCGACGTCGCACTCGGGACCGGTGCCGTCACCAACCTGCTCGCCGTTGAACAGCATGGGGGCTTCGTCTTTTTCGCCTTCACCAATCACCACGACGCCGTTGAAGTGGACGGTGTGAAGGAACGAACGCATGGCGTCGACGGCGGCACCGTCGGCTTTGTTCTTGTCGCCGAAACCTACCCAGTGGCCGCCGGCAATTGCCGCGGCTTCGGTGACGCGGACGAGTTCAAGCGCAAGGTTGCGGTCGGGTTCGTCGATGCCGACGGCGAGCGACGGCGAAATCGTGGAATACTGCTGGGTCATTGGTGCAGGAGACACTTGAACCTCTTCTTCGAGTGACGATTCACGGGACCGGACATGGTTGCGCGGGGCAACCCGGGGTTCCTCTACCAACGATCATAGTCGCCACGTCCACTCCGGGTGGTTGAATGACCACCGGCCGCAATACCGGCGGTGAGGTTGCCCGATGTGTGTTCCCTGCCCCGATAAGGGATCATGGAAGGGTGAGTGAAACGCAGGACAAGCCCGCTGCCGGCAACCAACCGGATGCTGCCGCGGCTGAGCCAACCAGTGCCCCGGATGCCCCCTTCAAGCCCGTCATCGCGGCGAAAGCTGCCAAACGGGCCAACGCGTCCGTGATTGGCATGGTCATTGCCCTTTTGGTCTGCGTGCTGGCTTTCCTCCCCATCGTCCTGATGAATCCGGCTCCGAAGGGCGACGGCTTCAGGCCTCCCATCGATGTCTCCTCCATCGCCAGGAACGCCGAAGGTGTGGCGGGATTCACACCTGTCACTCCCGATACCGGCGACACATTTACCCCGAATTACGCGCGGTGGGAATCGGGCAGCGGGACAGGCGTGCCCACTTGGGAGGTCGGTTTCCTGACTCCCAAGGAAGCTTTCATCGGCCTCACCCAGACCAATAAGGCCAATCCCACCTGGGTATTGCAGCAGACGGGCAACCTCCCGGTCACCGGCACGCGCAACGCCGGCGGGCAGGAGTGGGAACTGCGCGATTCGGGCAAGGAAAAGCGCAGCATGGTCCTGGACTACAAGGGCACCACCATCATCCTGAGCGGCACGGCAAGCCTCGAGGAATTCGCGACGTTGGCCACCGCCGTCGTCAAGTCAGCGGACCAGGGCACCGCACCTTCGGCCTCAGCTGCCCCGTCCGCCTGACCGATTGGCGCGCAACAGTTTCACTGACTGCTGCCTCTGCGTCGTAAAGTAAGGTTCGTGCCTACTTACCTGACTCCAGCCCTGGCGTGGCGCCGTCTCCGCGAGGGCAACGAACGCTTTGTCTCCGGCGAATCCCTGCACCCCAACCAGGATGCCGCCCGTCGCTCGTCCCTCATCGAGGACCAAAACCCCTTCGCCGTCATCTTCGGTTGTTCCGATTCCCGGCTCGCTGCAGAGATCATTTTCGACCTCGGCCTTGGTGATGCTTTTGTTGTGCGGACTGCCGGCCAGGTGATTGACGATGCCGTCCTCGGTTCCCTGGAATACAGCATCAGCCAACTCCGGGTTCCCTTGATCGTCATCCTCGGCCACGACAGCTGTGGTGCGGTGAAGGCCACCAAGGCAGCTGTCGAGACCGGTGAGATGCCTGCGGGCTTCATCCGGGACCTCGTCGAACGCATCACCCCCTCCGTCCTGACTGCCAAGCGCAACGAGCAGGAAGACGTCAACGACATGGTGGTGGAGCACGTGAAGCAGACCGCCGCACGCCTGGCCGACAGCTCCCGTGTGATTTCCGACGCCATCGACGACGGCCGCGTCGCCGTCATCGGCCTGTCGTACAAGCTCGATGAGGGCCGCGCGGCCCTCGTTTCCGGGATCGGCAAGCTCTAAGGGGACGTGCTCCGGCGGCAACGCCGGAGCACGTAGCACTCTCCTCCGGGTTTTCTGTGAGGCGTCGGATCGCCATAAGCTAGCCCCATGACTTCCACCACTGAGTTCCGTATTGAACATGACACGATGGGCGAAGTTCGCGTCCCCGTGAACGCCCTGTACCGCGCCCAGACGCAGCGTGCTGTGGAGAACTTCCCCATCTCCGGCAAAACGCTCGAGCGCACACACATTGAAGCCCTTGCCCGGGTCAAGAAGGCCGCCGCACTGGCGAACGCCGAACTGGGGGTGCTCGATGGCGAGCTCGCCGAGGCCATCGCCGCAGCTGCCGATGAGGTTGCAACGGGCAAGTACGACGGCGACTTCCCGATCGACGTTTTCCAGACCGGCTCGGGTACCTCGTCCAACATGAACACCAACGAGGTCATCGCGGAACTGGCTTCCCGCGCCCTCTCGGCCGCCGGCAGCGACAAGGTGGTCCACCCCAACGACCACGTCAACGCTTCCCAGTCCTCCAACGACGTCTTCCCGACTTCCGTCCACGTCGCCGCCACCTCGGCCCTGATCAATGACCTGATCCCGGCCCTCGAGTACCTGGCAGCTTCCCTGGACCGCAAGGCCGTGGAGTTCAAGGACGTCGTCAAGTCCGGCCGTACGCACCTCATGGATGCGACCCCGGTCATGCTTGGCCAGGAATTCGGCGGTTACGCAGCGCAGGTGCGCTACGGCATCGAGCGCATCAACGCCGCTCTCCCCCGCGTAGCCGAGGTCCCCCTGGGCGGTACCGCTGTTGGTACCGGCATCAACACCCCGGCAGGCTTCCCGGAGCGCGTCATCGAACTCCTCGCAGCCGACACCGGCCTCCCGCTGACCGAAGCCCGCGACCACTTTGAGGCACAGGCGAACCGCGACGGCCTGATCGAGGGCTCCAGCCAGCTGCGCAACATCGCGATCTCCTTCATGAAGATCAACAACGACCTCCGCTGGATGGGCTCGGGCCCCAACACGGGCCTGGGCGAAATCGCCCTTCCGGACCTCCAGCCCGGCTCCTCGATCATGCCCGGCAAGGTCAACCCGGTCATCTGCGAAGCGTCCATCATGGTGTGCGCCCAGGTCATCGGCAACGACACCGCCATCGCCTGGTCCGGCACCAACGGCGCCTTCGAACTCAACGTCGGTATCCCCGTCATGGCCGCCAACCTCCTCGAGTCCATCCGTCTGCTGGCCAACACCAGCCGCGTCATGGCCGACAAGATGATCGACGGCATCACCGCCAACGTCGAGCGTGCCCGGTTCCTGGCCGAGGCCTCCCCCTCGATCGTGACGCCGCTGAACAAGTACATCGGCTACGAAAACGCCGCCAAGATCGCCAAGACCGCCGTCAAGGAGGGCCTGACCATCCGCCAGGCTACCGAGCAGCTCGGCTTCGTTGGCGAAGGCGAAGGCAAGGTCTCCGAGGCCGACCTCGATAAGGCTTTGGACGTCACCACCATGACGTCGCCGGCCCACAAGGCCTGACCCTTGGCTTAAACCCAAAGCACGACGACGGCCGGTACCTTTCGCACGAGAGGTACCGGCCGTCGTCGTACCCGGGAGTTTTTGTACAGCAGGCGCCCTCAAGAAACCTCCTTAGCGGCATCAGGTGTACAAAACCCCCGAGCGAGATTTTGCACCCTTCGGCGGAAAGTGCAAAACTTTACTTTGTGAGTAATAGTGCAAATATCGACGGCGGCCTCCGCGAGCGCAAGCGCGCCGCCACGCGGCTGGCCATCACGGCAGTCGCACGAACCCTGACCGCCGAACGCGGCCTGAATGGCTACACCGTGGAAGAGGTGTGCGAAGAGGCGGGCATCTCCCGCCGGACCTTCTTCAACTACTTCCACTCCAAGGAAGACGCAGTCATCGGAGCATTCTCCGATGACCTGCCCCAGGATTCGCTGGATAACTTCAACCGGGATCCTGAACGGCTGCCAGACGGCATCTCCGCCACGTTGCTCGCTGCGCTGTACCACCTCACCGTGGACATCGTGGAGCGTTCCACCATCAGCCGTACCGAGATCCAGCAACTGATTGCTGCCATCAAGGCCGAGCCCCAGCTCCTGGGCCGCATGACCCTTGAAGGCGAGGCCAGGGAGCGGCAGTTCATGGAACTGATCGCCGCCCGTGAGGGCCTCTCCCCCGGACATCCGGAGATCATCATGGCCTCAGCCGTGTTCGGCGCTGTTTCCAAGAAGACATCCCATCAGTTCTTCTCGGAGGACAACACGCGGCCTTACCGCGAGCTCCTGGACCAGAACCTTGCAGCAGCCCGGAAACTCTTATCGCAACCGCTGGACACCACTCCTGTACAGACACCGAAGGACCCCGCATGAGTACACTCTCGAAGGCGGCAGAACCACTGCTGCTGACCCAGAAACGGATCTGGATCATCTTCTCGGCGCTGATCGCAGGCATGCTCCTGTCCAGCCTCGACCAAACCATCGTTTCCACCGCCATGCCCACCATCGTGGGAAAGCTCGGCGGTGTCGAGCACCAGGCCTGGATCACCACGGCCTATCTCCTGGCCACCACGATCGTCATGCCCATCTACGGCAAGTTCGGTGACATCCTGGGCCGGCGCAACCTGTTCCTGGTTGCCATCGCCCTGTTTACCCTCGCTTCGGTGGGCTGCGCTTTCGCCACCGACTTCTGGGGCTTCGTGATCTTCCGCGCCATCCAGGGTCTGGGCGGCGGCGGCCTGATGATCCTCTCGCAGGCCATCATCGCCGACATCGTTCCCGCCAAGGAGCGCGGCAAGTACATGGGTCCGCTGGGCGCCATCTTCGGTCTCTCCGCCGTCGCCGGACCGCTGCTGGGCGGCTTCTTCGTGGACCACCTCACGTGGGAATGGGCGTTCTACATCAACATCCCCATCGGAATCGCGGCGTTTATCACCGCATGGTTCACCTTGACGCTTCCCAACAAAAAGGCCGAAAAGAAGATCGACATCCTGGGAGTCATCTTCCTCTCTGCCGCCACCACCTGCCTTATCTTCTTCACCGACTTCGGCGGCAAGAAGGACGAAGGCTGGGATTCGCCCCTCACCTGGGCCTTTGGCGCCGGCATGGTGCTGGCCGCCTTTGCCTTCGTCTTGGTTGAACGGCGCGCCGAGGACCCCATCATTCCGCTGAGCCTGTTCAAGAACCCGATCTTCATCAACGCGACCGCCATCGGCTTCACGCTCGGCCTGGGCATGTTCGCTGCCATCGCGTTCGTGCCCACCTTCCTGCAGATGTCTTCCGGTACTTCAGCAGCCGAATCCGGGCTGCTCATGCTGCCGATGATGGTTGGCCTGATGGGCACGTCCATCTACTCCGGTATCTGTATTTCCAAGACCGGCAAGTACAAGATGTTCCCGATCCTGGGTGCGGCGTTGACCATTGCGGCCATGCTGTGGCTGACCACCCTGACGGCAGCAACCCCGATCTGGGTCATCTGCGTGCAGCTGTTCATCTTCGGTGCCGGCCTGGGGCTGATCATGCAGGTCATCGTCCTGGTGGTGCAGAACTCCGTTCCGGCGGACCAGATCGGCACGGCAACCAGCACCAACAACTACTTCCGCGAGGTCGGTGCATCACTGGGTGTCGCAGTGTTCGGTTCCATCTTCACCAACCGCCTGGCTGAATCACTCAGGGAGGCATTCACCGGTGCCGGCGCTTCTGCGGAGCAGGCTTCGCAGTCCACCAGCACGCTTGATCCCCAAGCCCTGGCGCAGCTGCCTGAGCAGTTGCGGGATGCGATTGTGAACGCGTACGCCAATTCCTTGGCTCCAGTGTTCTGGTACCTGGTGCCGTTCATCGCCATCGCCCTGGTTTTGGCCATCACGCTGAAGCAGATCCCACTCTCCGACACCGCCGGCATGGTGGCCCGTGGTGAAGCAATCGGGGGCGCGGAGGCTGACAGGCTTGAGGCTGAGCGCCGTGAAACCACGCAGACGGCGCCGGACGAGGACGACCTCAGGACGGATCGCCTGACAGCCGACGCCGGAAGCCAACAGCACTAATCCTCCATTTGGTAAGCCACGGGGCCTTCGGGCTCCGTGGCAAGCCTGATGGCTTCAAGGTTGCCGGCGCTCATCTCCGGAAGATCGTCCAAGGCGAACCAGCCCACGGCCAGTGATTCGTCGTCATTGACCCTGGCGTCTCCCGAGACGTACCTGCACCGGAAGGTGATGTCCAGGAAGTCGCACACGTCGCCGTTCGGGAAGGTCACGGGACCTACAACGCCGACGCCGACAATCCGTTCCGTTTCCGCCACCACCGCAGTCTCCTCGAAGATCTCGCGCACCAGCCCTGGGGCGGGGTGTTCGCCCGGTTCGAGCATTCCGGTGATGAGGGCCCAGTGCCCGTTGTCGGCCCGCTGGCCCAGCAGCACCCTGCCTTCGTCGTCGAAGACCACTCCCCTGACGGCCGGCAGCCAGAGGGGGTCATGGCCGATCTTCTTCCGCAGTCTGAGCACAAAATCCGGGGCACCCATGGTTCAGCGTTCCTCACAAGAATGGTCGGTCCCGGCGCGGTTTGCAGCCTTGCAGACAGGCTAGCCTCATGCGGGCAGCAGCACCATCGCAACAGCTGCTCCGGCCAGCATGAAAGGACCGAACGGAATGGCCGAACGCAGCGTTCCCCGCCGTGCGGCAAGGATGAACAAGCTCCACAGCCCTCCCAGGAGGAAGGCCGCAAAGGTTCCGGCAAAGATGTGGCTCCAACCCAAATAGCCCAGGTAGAGGCCCAGCACCCCGGCCAGCTTCACGTCGCCAAAGCCCATCCCTGGTGGATGGATGAACCGCAGCACGAAATAGAAGAACCAGAGGGCCGCGCCGCCGGCCAGAACCGCCAGCCCTGGCACCCCCAACAGAGTGGCGGATGCTGCCCCTCGCGTAGGGGTACCGGGGAGCGAGGCCGCGATCGCGGCAGCGAGCAACAGCACTCCGGCCACCCCGTAGGACGGAAGCACAATCCGGTTGGGCAGCAAGTGGCTGCGGACGTCGATGACCGTGAGCCGGACAGCCATCACCACGAAATACAGGCAGGCTGCCGCCACCAGCCAAAAACCCAGCGGGCTGGCTGTCCAGAGCTCGGAGAGTCGTCGGATCACCCTCGGATGCTACCCCGTTTTGCTCGTCCGACCCGTTTGAACGCTTGGGTAAACTGTGGATATGGGGCGCTACAGTGCAGACGAACCGGGCTTTGACTTGTCCTCCACATTCCGGAATCTATGCCGTTCTTCGCCATGGAAATGGACCACCCTGCGATTTGAGTATCTTGAGCGGCCCGGCAGTGGCGCCAATATTGTCCGTGCCTGGCTGCGGCGCCCGGGCGCCCTCCGACTTGAGACGGCTGAGGGTCAATTGCTCCACAGCACCACCGGCATCAACGACTCCCGGGATGACCTGTACGTCAGCTCCACGCGACGGTCCTGGCTGCTGCCGGCGCATCTGGTGACGCCTGTCTACGACGACGCCGGGCTGGTGCGCAGGCGTCCCGAGGCGGCGTACGGTGAGCCGTCCTTCGGCAATGGCCGCCTGGCTGCAGCCTTGGATCCAGTGGAGTTGGCCGGCAACGCGCCGGTTCCCATCGAATTCCCGGACACCAACCGCGTCTTCCTCGAACCCCCCAGGGAAGTGGACCACGAGGGCCGTCCTGCCCTGGAAACCATCGTTACGCCCAGCCGGACCTACGTTCCTTCCGATCCCGCCCAGCCCTTGGTCCATCCCGGCCGGACGCTGATCAGGATCGACACCGGAACAGGGGTCTGCGTGGCCAGTCAGAGCCTGGATGGCGACACCTCCGGTACAGGCCATTGGCTGAAGATCCTGGGTGTGGACGAGTACATGCTCGATGACCTGTTCCTGGCGGAGTCCATGAATCTCACGGACGTCCGGCGGCACATTCCGTGGGACATCGGCCCGGCCGCCTGACCGCCTCGCCTTTTCGGGCTAAACTACGGCGATGACATCGCTGGCAGACTTCTGGCCCCCGTTCGGACTCATTCTCACCACCCCGAGGCTGACCCTCCGTCCGATTCTCGACGACGACATCCCCGCCGCTGTGGACGCGGCCCGCTCAGGGATCCACGAACCCGGCAAGAGCCCTTTCAGCATGCCGTGGGCTGAGATGCCGGAGGACGAGCTGGCACCGAACATGGCCCAGTGGTACTGGCGGTGCCGTGCAAACTTCACCAAGGATTCCTGGACCCTCCTCCTGGCGGTCTGGCGCGACGACGAATTCCTCGGCGTTCAGGACCTCGGTGCCAGGAACTTCGCGACGCTCAAAACAGTAAGCACGGGTTCCTGGCTCAAGCAGTCCGCTCAGGGCCAGGGCGTCGGCAAGGAGATGCGTACCGCCGTCGTCAGCTACGCCTTCGACTACCTTGGCGCCGAAGTGGCCGAATCCGACGCCGCCGTCTGGAACCGGAAGTCCTTGGGCGTCTCCACCAGCCTCGGCTACGAACCCAACGGCATCTTCCGCGACGCCTGGGGAGAGAAGGTCGAAGAAGTCCAAAGAGTCCGCCTCACCCCCACCACCTTCAAACGCCCCGACTGGACCCTCACAGTCCAAGGCCACGACGAACTCAAGAACTACCTGAAGCTCTAGCCGCACCTGCGTTGTGTCCAAGCGACGGCGAAGGGCCGTGGCCCGGTGAACCGGACCACGGCCCTTGACACCACGTTCCAAGGAGATGCTTAGATCTCGGCACCCTCCAGCAATTCCGTAACAAGGGCAGCAATCGGCGACCGCTCGGACCGGGTCAGCGTGATGTGCCCGAACAGCGGATGCCCCTTGAGGGTCTCCACGACGGCGGCAACGCCGTCGTGCCGTCCCACGCGCAGGTTGTCGCGCTGGGCAACATCGTGGGTGAGGACGATCTTGGAGTTTTGACCGATGCGGCTCATGACGGTCAGCAGGACGTTCTTTTCGAGCGACTGGGCTTCATCCACGATGACGAAGGCATCGTGCAGCGAACGCCCGCGGATGTGGGTCAGGGGCAGGACTTCCAGCATGCCGCGGTCCATGACTTCTTCCACGACTTCCTGGCTGACCAACGCGCCGAGGGTATCGAACACGGCCTGGGCCCACGGGTTCATTTTTTCGGATTCGGATCCGGGAAGGTAGCCGAGCTCCTGGCCGCCCACTGCGTACAGGGGCCGGAAGACGACCACCTTCCGGTGCTCACGGCGCTCCAGTACGGCTTCAAGGCCTGCGCAGAGGGCGAGCGCGGACTTGCCTGTGCCTGCCCGTCCGCCGATGGACACGATGCCCACGGAAGGGTCCATGAGCATGTCGATGGCCAGCCGCTGTTCGGCGGAGCGTCCGTGGAGGCCAAAGACGTCCCGGTCGCCCTTGACCAGACGGACCTGCTTGTCGGCTCCCACGCGACCCAGAGCGGATCCCCTGTTCGACAGAAGCACCAGTCCGGTGTTCACGGGGAGTTCGGCGGCTGCGGGAATGAAGACAGGTTCATGGCCGTAGAGCGTGGTGATTTCGTCGTCGTTGGCTTCTATTTCCGCCATACCGGTCCAGCCGGAGTCCTTGACGAGTTCGTTGCGGTACTCGTCCGCCTGGAGTCCCATGGCGGACGCCTTGACCCGCATGGGGAGGTCTTTGGAGACCACCGTGACGTTGTGGCCCTCGTTGGCCAGGTTCTTGGCCACGGCCAGGATCCGGCTGTCGTTGTCGCCACCGCGGAAGCCCGCAGGAAGCACGTCCGGGGAAATGTGGTTCATTTCCACCCTGAGCAGCCCGCCGTCGTTCCCCAGGGGAATGGCCCGGTCCAGTCCGCCGTGTTCGATCCTGAGATCGTCGAGGAGACGCAGGGCTTTCCTGGCGAAGTAGCCAAGTTCCGGATCGTGGCGCTTTCCCTCGAGTTCACTGATGACCACGATGGGAACGATGACCTCATGTTCTGCGAACCGCAGGAGTGCGTGGGGATCGGAAAGCAGGACGGATGTATCGATCACATAGCTGCGGCCCGTGGCGGACGCTGTTGCCCGCGCTTTTTGTGGGACCCGCTTGGCGCGAGAGGTAGCTGCACTTTCCCCGTCGGAAACCATTGCGGGCAGTTGCTCAGAAATAGCCACATCGACTCCAGCCCCGGGCGGTCGCCCGGCCTAATGGTGAAGCGGCTCGGCCGGAAGGCCGGGCGTGGCCTCCCATGTAACTGGTGCGATGTTCCGCTCCATATACTGGCCTCCCCGATCAGCGGGCGGTTTTGCCTGCTGATGGGATTAACGTAATCCCCGACACATTCATTTCCGCAATCCGTCGTCGGCAAGTCGCATGTCGGGCTCGTTAATTTTCGGTGAACCGCGCCTGGGCTAGGTTCCGTAGCGGCGCTGCCGCCCGGCATAATCCCTGAGCGCACGGAGGAAATCGACCTTGCGGAAGGCCGGCCACAGGGCTTCGCAGAAGTAGAACTCGCTGTAAGCGCTTTGCCACATGAGGAATCCGGAGAGCCGCTGCTCGCCTGAAGTGCGGATCACCAGGTCCGGATCGGGTTGGCCCCGGGTGTAGAGGAACCGGGAGATGTCGTCCACTGAAAGTTCATCTGCCACCTCGGACATGGTGCGTCCTTTGGAGGCGGCGTCGTGCAGGAGTTCCCTGACGGCGTCGACAATTTCGCGGCGGCCACCGTAGCCGACTGCGACGTTGACGTGGATCTTTTCGTGGACCGGCGTCCGGGACGTGAGTTTGTTCAGCCGGTCAGCCAGGTAGTCCGGCAAAAGTTCCGGTGCTCCCATGGCGTGGACGGACACGTCTTCGTCTTCGTCGAGCCGGTCCATGGTGTTGGCGATGATGCCCATGAGCAGGTCCAGCTCCTCACCGGAGCGGTTCATGTTGTCCGTGGAGAGCATGTAGAGCGTGACGACCTTGACGCCCAGTTCCTGGCACCATCCCAGAAATTCGTGGATCTTGTCTGCGCCGGCCTGGTGTCCTTGGCTGGTGGGAGCATTGAACTGGCGCGCCCAGCGCCGGTTGCCGTCCACCATGACGCCGATGTGCCGTGGGATCTGGTCCTGCTTGAGTGAGCGCAGGAGTTTGCGCTCGTAGAAGCCATAGAGGAAACCGGGCAGCTCCACCGGACTCTCACCTGACTTCCTTGCTTGTACGACGACGCACATCCAAGGCTACCTTCCCGAGCTGCCGGGGCGGTGCAGTGGACAGTCAAAAACCGCCCAACACTTGTTACCCAGAAGTAACTTACCGAAACGTAGGTTATTCTTGGAGCATGGCTGAGCTCCTCGAAACCAAGCCCCTCTGGCGTGGATGGATCCACGCAGTTGCCGCTCCTTTTGCACTTGCAGCAGGGATAGTCCTGGTGACGGTTGCTCCCACTCCGGACCGCAAAGTCACGTCCACCATTTATGCCCTGACCGGTTTCCTGCTGTTTGGCGTCAGCGCCGTGTACCACCGGGGAAACTGGTCCCCCAAGGTCCGCATGCTCCTCAAACGGCTGGACCATACCAACATCATGCTGGTGATCGCCGGGAGCTACACGCCCCTGGCATGGTCCCTGCTGGAACGCTCTGAAGCTGTCACCTTGCTATGGCTTGTGTGGTCCGGGGCGATCGTCGGCGTCTTGTTCCGGATTCTGTGGACCCATGCTCCGCGCTGGCTCTACGTCCCGGTTTACATCGCCCTCGGTTGCGGGGCCCTGTTCTACCTGCCGCAGTTCTTCGCCGCGAATGCCGCCGCAGCCATCCTCATTTGCGTCGGCGGCGCCCTGTACATTGCCGGCGCAGTGTTCTACGCCCTCAAGAAGCCAAATTTCAGCGCCCGGAACTTTGGTTTCCACGAACTGTTCCACGCCTTTACCGTGCTGGCCTTCGCCGCGCACTTCATCGCCATCATGATGGCCGTCCTGAGCTAGCCCGCAAAGAAGCTAACCCGGAAAGACGGGTTCACCGCCCACAGCCATGGCGGCAAGCCGCGCCCCAGTTATGGAGGCAGCAACGGGACGTCACTTCGGGGGCCGGGGACGCGTCGTCGTACGTTTGATGGCGACCACCACCCCTGGGCGGGCGACGTCAGCAACGCGCCGCACAGTTCGCGGCGATGCCGCGAGCCAGGACCGGCGACGGCGGCCGCAACCCGGCAGCGGCAAACGCCAAGCCGTCATCCCCGAACGGACGGCAGTGGACGGGTTTGCCCGCGTGTTGCCGGAGATAGGCAGAGGGTTCCGAACCCAGGGCATCGCTTGCCCCGGGACAGCCGGTTCCGCCCGTTTTAGCGGGCTCCGGGGCCGCCATTGCCGATCTCGTCAGCGGGACCGCCGCTTTGTGCCGGATTCCCGTCCGCGGACGGCTCACCCGCTTCAGCAGCCAGACGGGCTTCCTCTACCTGTGCGCGATAGCGGACGCGTCGGATCCTCCGGACCATGTCCACGATCAGGAAGGTAGTGAGGATCACGATGAAGGCCGTGAGGACGAAACCCCACGTGCCCGGCGTCACCTGATCCTCGGACAGGCCGGGCCGCAGCGTGCCCGTGGGATCGGGCGACGGAGTGACGGTCAGGGCGAGAATCAAGTGGTGCACGGTCAAACCTTCTATGGGAACTGGTGCGCGCCGGCCGGCAAAGCGTAACCGGGATGCTGATGGGCCATCCGGTAATTTCTACGAACGATAGAAACTACCGGCGTTCTTATCTTATCCCTGCGAAGAGATCCTTTTCCGGCAGCTCGGAAGGCACACGGGACTTGATCAGGGTGTAGTCCTCCCAAGGCCATGTGGTCCGCTGCAGTTCCGGCGATACGGCAAAGAAGAAGCCCAAAGGGTCGATCTGGGTGCGGTGGGCCCGCAGGGCGTCGTCGCGGACCTCGAAGTAGTCGCCGCAGTCGATCTGGGTTGTGGTCTGGTGACCGCCGGCGGGTGGCGTGTGTCCCTCGGCGTCGGCCTCCAACCACGCCGCCAGCCGCTCGGCGTACGGAGACTGCAGCCCTGCTTCCTCCAACGCGAAATGGAGCGCACGGAAACGTGCGGGGCTGAAAGCACGGTCGTAGTAGAGCTTGTCCGGGGCCCACGGCTCGCCCATGCCGGGATAGCGTTCGGGATCGCCCGCGGCTTCATAAGCTTCAACCGCCACCTTATGGGCCATGATGTGGTCCGGATGCGGATAACCGCCGTTTTCGTCGTAGCTGAGGATGACGTGAGGCTTGAACTGACGAACCAGGCGCACCAGTGGAGCTGAAGCCCGTTCCAGCGGCTGCAACGCGAAGCATCCCGGCGGCAGCGGCGGGAGGGGATCTCCTTCCGGCAGGCCTGAGTCCACGAATCCGAGCCAGCGCTGTTTGATTCCCAGCACCGCTGCCGCGTTGGCCATTTCCAGCCGGCGCGCACCGGCCATGTCACGCTTGGGATGCGGGGCATCCTCCATGGCGGGGTTCTGGATGTCTCCACGTGATCCGTCCGTGCACGTGGCGACCATGACGTCCACGCCTGCGGCGGCGTACATCGCCATGGTTGCTGCACCCTTGCTGGACTCATCATCCGGGTGGGCGTGGACGGCGAGCAGCCGCAGCTGCTGGTCGGAACTGCTGGACGCTGTCACGTGACGGCTCCTCTTTCATGGATCTGCTTCAGGGGCGGCAAAGTGCCACCGGGATCGGCACTAAACTGGATGGGTGACTTCAGAGGACCTTTCGGCCACCCAAGTACCGGCAAGCACCAGCCTAGCCAATCGCTACGGCGGTCAAAAGCGCGCCATGACAGGCAAAACCAAGCGGAACATCATCATCGCCGCGCTGGTGGTCGCCATTGGCTTGGCCGGGTATGTCGCGACAGGGTCCGCGCAGGCTCCGGTCACGTTCAAAGACATTGGCTACAGCACGGTGGACGATACCCAGGCCGAGGTCGATTACCAAGTCACCAAGTCCCCTCGCGCCACCGCGAAATGCGCCATCAAGGCCCTGGACTCGAAGTTCGCAGTAGTGGGTTGGAAGGTGGTCGAGATCGGCGCCAACGAGCCCCAGGACGACCCCGACGGCGGGAGGACCACTGTCCAGCGGACCACCCTGAGGACCGAGTCCCCGTCTGTCTCCGGCGTCGTGGATAACTGCTGGATTGTGGACAGCGGCAAATAACAAACGTGTGACCTACGGCTCAACCGGTTTGGGTTCGTCCAGAGGATTTACTACAATGGATGAAACCTTCACCCCGTTAAGTTGGTTACTGAGTTTTACGAGTGGCCACCTCGGCGGGGTCTTTTGCATTGTCAGATCTAGAGGAGAAATCCGTGTCTACCACCAACAGCGCCACTGCGGCTTGGCTTACCCAGGAAGCTTTCGACCGCTTGAAGGCTGAGCTGGACCACCTTTCCGGCGCTGGCCGGGCGGAAATCGTCCAGAAGATCGAAGCTGCCCGCCAGGAAGGCGACCTCAAGGAAAACGGCGGCTACCACGCAGCCAAGGAGGAGCAGGGCAAGATCGAAGCCCGTATCCGCCAGCTGACCGCCCTTCTGCGCGATGCGCACGTGGGCGAGGCCCCGGCCGACGACGGAATCGTCGAGCCCGGCATGCTGGTTGTTGCCCGCATCGCCGGTGACGAAGAGACGTTCCTGCTGGGCTCGCGCGAAATCGCCGGAGATTCCGATCTGGATGTCTTCAGCGAGAAGTCGCCCCTCGGTGCAGCCATCATCGGCCACAAGGAAGGCGACAGCCTCAGCTACGTCGCTCCCAACGGCAAGGAAATCGCGGTAGAGATCGTCTCCGCCAAGCCGTACGTCGCCTAGGCATCAGCCCGGGCACCACAAGCACGACGCCGGCCCCTCCTTTGTGGAGGGTGCCGGCGTTTTTTGTGCCCGGCCCAGCTTTGGGACTTACTGTCCCCGTTGGGTCAGGGGGTGATGGCGGGCTTGGGCCGTAGCAAGAGGGCCGCGATGATGCCACCGATGGCGCCACCAAGGTGGGCCTGCCAGGAGATGTAGCCCATCACCGTAGGCAACACCCCGAAGAGGATGCTGCCGTAGGCCATGAACAGCACCACGGACAGCAGGATCTGCCACCAGCTCCGGTTGAAGAAACCCCGGACCAGCAGGAACGCGAAGAAGCCGAACACCAACCCGGAGGCCCCAACCGTCACCCCTCCCCCGCCGATGAGCCACACAGTCAACCCCGACCCCAGCCAACTGAACGCCAGGGCCGTGATGAACACGCGGATGCCGGACAGGAACACCAGGAAACCGAAGATGATCAGCGGCAAGGTGTTCGAGATCAGGTGGTTGAAGTTTGCGTGAAGCAAAGGAAAGGTGAGGATGTCCAGGACACCGTCCATGGAGCGCGGGCGGAGTCCGAAAGTGGCGTTCAGGGCGTGCCGCATCAGCGTATTGAGAATCTCGATGACGTAGAGCAGGACCACGAAACCGCCCATGAAGAGCAGGCCGCCCTTCGCCCGCCCGGCCAGCGATTCCTCGGCTTCGGCTCTTGATCCTTCAGGCGTTCCAAGCACCATGGGCGCTCCTCCCGTCAGTGCACCACGATCGGCTGGAAGCCCTCGGCCCGCAAGGCGCCAAGGACCTGTTCGCCGTGTTCGTGGCCCTTCGTTTCCAGGTTGATGGTGATGGAGACATCGCCCATGCTGATGGAACCGCCCAGGCGCGTGTGGTCCAGACCGGTCACGTTGGCATCGTTCTCTGCGATGATCCGGGCGATCGTAGCCAATGAGCCGGGACGGTCATCGAGCATCATACGGACCGTCATGAAGCGGCCTGCAGCCGACAAACCGCGCTGGATGACCTTCAGCATCAGCATGGGATCGATGTTGCCGCCGGAAAGCACGACGGCGGTGTTCCCTGGGTTTTCGATCTTGCCGTCCATCAGTGCGGCTACTCCCACCGCGCCGGCGGGCTCAACGACCATCTTTGCGCGTTCCAGCAGGAAAATGAGCGCACGGGCCAATGAGTCTTCGCTGACGGTGACAACGTCGTCCACAAGCTCTCGGATGATGCTGAACGGCAGCTGTCCCGGTCGTCCCACTGCGATGCCGTCAGCCATCGTGGATACCTTCTTGAGCGGCACCAGGGCATCGGCAGCCAGGGAGGGCGGGTACGCCGCGGCGTTTTCTGCCTGCACACCAATGACCCTGATCTCACGGCCAAGCTCCTTGGCGCGGGCTTTGATGGCCACGGCCACGCCGGCCAGCAGTCCACCGCCGCCGACGCCCATAAGGATGGTGTCCACATTGGGGATCTGTTCCAGGATCTCCAGACCGATGGTGCCTTGACCCGCTACGACATCCACGTTGTCAAAGGGGTGCACGAAGACGGCACCGGTTTCGTTGGCGTAGCGTTGCGCTTCGGCCAGTGCCTCGTCCACATTGTGGCCGTGAAGGATGACCTCTGCCCCGTGGCTGCGCGTGGCGGCGAGTTTGGGGAGGGCGACGCCCAGCGGCATGTAGATCCGGGCGTTGATGCCCAGGCTCTTGGCGGCCACTGCGACACCTTGGGCGTGGTTGCCGGCGGAGGCCGCCACTACACCGCGCTTCTTTTCGTCGGCAGTGAGGCGGGCCATGCGTACATAGGCACCACGGACTTTGAACGAGCCGGCGCGCTGCAGGTTCTCACACTTGAAGAAGACATTTCCGCCCACAAGGTGGCCCAGCGCCCGGGACGACTCCACCGGAGTCTTGGTAATAATGCCCTCGAGCAGCTCCTGCGCCTTGAGGACATCGTCCAGGGTGACGGGCAGGGTATCGAGGGTATTCACTGACTATTCTCCTTTGTTGGTGTCGGCCTCGGGGCCCTCAGCAGAGGTGCTCCCCGGAGCCTTGGTCGTGCCGGCGCCGCCCCTGGCGAGACGGGATTCGGACTTTGGAAGGTGCACTTCCTTGAAGTTGGCGTCGCCGGAACCCGCGGAAGCGGCCGCCGGTTGGAGTCCGGCGCCACCCAATCCTTCATCATGTTCCCACGTCCGGCCGGCAATGTAGCGAACTGCCGTGTTTACTACGGCGAGCAGGGGAACTGCGAACAGGGCTCCCGGGATGCCTGCCAGATAAGAGCCTGCAGCCACCGAGAGGATGACGGCCACCGGGTGCAGGGCAACAGCCTTGCCCATGACCAGCGGCTGCAGGATGTGACTCTCAAGCTGCTGCACCAGCAGGACGATGGCCAGCATGATCAGGGCATTGACGGGCCCATTGGCGACGAGGGCCAGCAGCACCGCGATGGCACCGGTGACCAGCGCGCCCACAACAGGGATGAACGAGCCGATGAAAACAAGGACGGCGAGGGGCAGTGCCAAGGGGACCTGGATGATCGCAGCACCGACACCAATGCCTACGGCGTCCACGAAGGCAACGAACATCTGGATCCGGACGTAACTGACCATCGAGGTCCAACCCCGCCGGCCTGCACCGTCGGTTGCCCTCCGCGCCGTTTTAGGCAGAAGGCGTACCAGGAAGGCCCAGATTCGGCTTCCCTCCAGCAGGAAGAAGATCAGGATGAACAGCGCCAGCACCAGGCCGGCCGCGAAGTGTCCTGCGGTACTGCCAAAGGACAAGGCACCGCTGAGGATGCTGCTGCTGTTGTTCTGCAGGGCGTTGGCACCATCGGCGATGTACTGGTCGATCTGGTCGGCGGTGAGATGGAGGGGGCCGTCGGCCAGCCAGGTCTGGATCTGCTGGATTCCGGCGAGGGCTTCCTGCCACAGTGCGCCGAAGCCGGACACCAACTGCCGGCCCACAAGAGCCAGGGCGCCGGCAATGACGCCGATGAACCCGACTACGGTAATGGCGACGGCAGCGCCATTGGGAAGTTTGCGGCTCCGCAACCAGGCCACCACCGGATAGAGCAGACCGGCCAGCAGCGCTGCCACCATGACGGGGATGATGAGGAAGCTGACCTTCCCCAGGAGCCACACCAGAGCACCGATCATGAGCAGTATCAGACCTGCCCGCCACGACCAGGCTGCAGCAATGCGCACCCCATAGGGGATGTCCTCGGCGATTTGGCGGTCAGAACGGGGCTTGGCGTCCGGTGTTGGCGTCATGAACCCATAATTCCGTAGCCCGCTCCGTATGGGAAACCGACCCGCAGGCAGCGCCGCGGACTAAAGGGATGCAGTAATGCCCCAGTTCATGGTGAACGCCTCCCCCGGCGCCAACCAGCGGAGGCCGTCACCACTGTTGAAGGCGTTCGCCGGGCCAGTCATCGGTTCGATGGCCACTGCCCTGGAACGTCCAGGAAAGGTGTCAGTGATGAAGACATGGACATACTGGCAGTTCGTGTCCTGCTCCAGGCTTACACTGCGGCCATCAGGTGCGGTGAGCGTGTGGCGGGCCGCGCCGCCGTCGAACTCCAGGTCCGTTAACGCGACGTCCACCAATGACGTGCCAACCGGGATGCCTGATGAAAAGTCGTACGGCCCGTCCGCCGGGGCCGTGCTGCGCGGGATCAGGCGCTCATCCGCCACAAGCCGGGTCCGGGCGTTGACGGTAAGGATGAGGTCTTCGGGGGCAGTGTCGCCCAAGCGCAAGTAAGGGTGGGCGCCAAGGACAAAAGGAGCCGGGCTCTGCGCTTGGTTGATCAAGGTCTGGGAAACACGGAGGTCCAGGGCGTCGTCGAGTTCGTAGCGCACCCGGTGAAGCACCAGAAACGGGTAGCCGTGCTGGGGAAAAACAGTGGCTTCCAGGGTGACGGAGAATTCGGACTCATCCACCAGCGCATAGCCGGTGTTGCGCAATAGTCCGTGGCTGGCGTTGTTGCGTGAAACTTCCGTGATGTCGAGCTGCTGCTTCTTGCCGTCGAGGTACCAGATTCCGTCTTCCACCCGGTTGGCCCACGGCGCAAGGGTGATGCCGGTGGCCCCTGGAGAGATTTCAGCGTCGCCGTAGCTCTCGGTCAGCTGGACGCCGCCGCGGGAGTACAGCCGCAGTCCCGCAGCCAGTTCCGTGACGACAGCAACGGCGTTGTCCCGTCGCAGCTCGAACTGCCGACCCGTGGCGAAACGGCGGGATTCGGGGTGGTGGGCGCTGTCGGCTGGCATCGAAGAGGCAGGCATGGCATTACCGTACTGCATTTGGGAGGTCGGACCGGACCCGGCAATGTTTGCTTTTGTTAGAAACTATGCGCTTTTGGTCATTTGTGGAACAATGAAGTCATGAGCCGCATCACCACAACCCGCCTGGCGGACAGCCGGGAGCTGATCTACTTTGACGACCCCGGAACGCCGGAACGGTCACCGGAATCGCTGGTTGACCATCGCCGGCTCCCCGCACGGGGCGAGCCCGGCGAAGTCAGGTACGACGCATTGTCAGGAGACTGGGTGGCTGTGGCAGCCCACCGGCAAACACGGACGCATCTCCCTCCGGCCGATCAGTGCCCCATCTGCCCCACCACTGCCGCAAACCCCTCGGAGATTCCGGCGCCGGACTACGACGTCGTGGTGTTTGAAAACCGCTTCCCGTCCCTGGGACCGGCCCTGGGCGACATCCCTCCGCTGCCTGCAGCGGGACAGAACGCCCGCGGCATCACAGGTCCCGCTTTTGGCCGCTGTGAGGTCGTGGCTTTCACGCCGCAGCATACTGGCTCCTTCGCAGGGTTGGGCGAGACCCGCGCCCGGACAGTGATCGAAGCGTGGGCACAGCGGACCGAGGCGCTGAGCGCCCTGCCCGGCATCAAGCAGGTCTTCCCCTTCGAGAACCGCGGCGCCGACATCGGCGTCACCCTGCACCACCCGCACGGCCAGATCTACGCCTACCCGTACGTGACGCCGCGGGCCGCCCAACTCGGCGCCGTAGCCCGCAAGTATTACGACGACGTCGACGCGAAGGAAACGCTCGGGGCCTCGCTCCTGAAGGCGGAACGTGAAGACGGCAGCCGCATGGTCCTGGAGGCCGAGCACTTCAGCGCCTATGTTCCCTTCGCTGCGCGCTGGCCCTTGGAAATCCACCTGGTGCCCCACCGCAGCGTGCCTGACCTTGCGGCGCTCACAGGGGCCGAGCGGGACGAGCTCTCGCACGTCTACCTGGACCTGCTCAAGCGCCTCGACGCCCTGTACCCCACTCCCATGCCGTACATCTCCGCGTGGCACCAGGCCCCGCTGGATCCCTCGCTTCGTCCGGCGGGGCAACTGCACCTGCAGCTCACCTCCCCCCGGCGCGCGGCCGATAAGCTCAAGTACCTGGCCGGATCGGAAGCGGCCATGGGAGCGTTCATCAACGACACCACCCCCGAAGCCGTGGCCGAGCGGCTCCGCAACGTCGCCGCTGCACCGGCCACCGACAAAACCATGGAAGGCATCCGAGCATGACCACCACCACGGACGCCAGCGTCCTCACCGCCCGTTTCCAGGAAACGTTCGGAGCAGCTCCCGACGGCGTGTGGCAGGCACCGGGACGCGTCAACCTGATCGGCGAACATACCGATTACAACGAAGGCTTTGTGCTTCCCTTCGCCATCGACAGGACGGCGAAGGTGGCCCTGCGCGTCCGCGACGATTCGACGGTGCGCATGCTGTCCACATTCGGCGGCCACGGGATGGTGGAAGCCAGTCTCGTGGAGCTGGAACCCGGCTCGGGCGAAGGCTGGTCCCGTTATCCCCTGGGAGTCGCCTGGGCTCTGCAGGAGCGCGGCATCACCGTACCCGGCTTTGACCTGCTGCTCGATTCCGATGTCCCCTCGGGCGCCGGGCTGTCTTCCTCCCACGCCATCGAGTGCGCCGTCATCTCCGCACTCAACGAACTCACGGGTGCCGGCTTTGCGGCGGAGGAGCTTGTTCTGGCCACCCAGCGCGCCGAAAACATCTTTGTCGGGGCTCCCACGGGAATCATGGACCAGTCGGCATCCCTGCGTGGCGCCAAGGGACACGCTGTCTTCCTCGATTGCCGCGACCAACACGTTGAGTTGGTCCCGTTCGACGCCGAGGCCTCGGGCCTGGTCCTGCTGGTTATCGACACCAAGGTCTCACACTCACACGCCGACGGCGGATACGCCTCGCGCCGCGCGTCCTGCGAGCTGGGAGCCGAAATCCTCGGCGTTAAAGCACTGCGCGACGTCGGCGTCGAGGATTTGGAGGAAGCTTCCGGGCTGTTGGATGAGACCACGCTTCGGCGGGTGCGTCACGTGGTCACCGAAAACGACCGCGTTCTCCAAACCGTCGAGATACTTGGCAGCCGGGGACCTGCGAGCATTGGAGCCCTGCTGGACGCCAGCCACGTGTCCATGCGCGACGACTTCGAGATCTCCTGCCCGGAGCTCGATCTGGCCGTGGATACCTCCCGTGCCAGCGGCGCAATCGGTGCGCGAATGACCGGCGGCGGTTTCGGTGGTTCTGCCATCGCCCTGACGCCGGTGGGCCAGGAACAGCAGGTGAGGGACGCCGTCGTGCGTTCCTTTGCGGAGGCGGGCTTCACCGCACCGGACATCTTCACTGTCACCCCCGCTGCAGGCGCCTTCCGCCTGGCCTGACGCGCCCGGCCTGCGCCCGGTAAGCACAGCGATGCCGGGCGTAAGCTGGGGCCATGACTGAGGCTGTCATTGTTTCCACTGCCAGAAGCCCGATCGGGCGCGCCTTCAAAGGGTCCTTGAAGGATGAACGACCCGACGACCTCGCCACTGCCATGGTGCAGGCGGCACTGGCCAAGGTTCCTGGCTTCGACCCGGGCTCGGAGGACGGACGCGGCCTGGACGACATCCTCCTGGGCTGCGCGGAACCCAGCGGCGAAGCAGGCTCGAACATGGCCCGCGTCGTGGCGGTGCTGGCCGGATTGGACCAGGTTCCGGCAGCCACCATCAACCGCTTCTGCGCATCGAGCCTCCAAACCCTGAGGATGGCCTTCCATGCCATCAAATCCGGGGAGGCCCACGCGGTGGTTTCCGCCGGGGTGGAGAGCGTCTCGCGCTACCGGAACTGGGTGGGCGCCGGCGAAACCGACACCGCCGACCACAATCCCCGCTTCGAAGCAGCCGCCCAGCGCACCGCAGCCCGCGCCGCTTCCAACATCCCGTGGACGGACCCCCGTTTTGGCGGCCGCTTGCCGGACATCTACATCTCCATGGGCCAGACCGCGGAGAACGTCGCCACGAGCTACGGCATCAGCCGCGCCGAGCAGGACGAATGGGGCGTCCTGAGCCAGAATCGTGCCGAGGCTGCAATTGCCTCCGGGTTCTACGCCCGGGACATCACACCCTTCACGCGCAAGGACGGAGTGGTGGTTGACCGTGACGACTCTCCCCGGCCGGGGGTGACACTGGAGGCGGTGTCGGCACTGCAGCCCGTGTTCCGCCCAGGGGGCACTGTGACGGCAGGTAATGCCTGTCCCCTCAACGACGGCGCGGCGGCCGTGGTGGTCATGAGTGATACCCGGGCACGCGAACTCAGCCTGGAACCCTTGGCGCGGGTGGTATCAACAGGCGTCAGCGCACTCTCACCCGAACTAATGGGCATGGGGCCGGTGGAGTCCACCCGGCGGGCACTTTCCCTCGCTGGCCTGACGATGGACGACATCGATCTGGTGGAGCTTAACGAGGCCTTCGCCGTGCAGGTGGTGGCAAGTGCCAGGGAGTTGGACATCGATCCTGCCAAACTCAACGTTCACGGCGGCGCCATCGCCCTGGGACATCCGTTCGGCATGACTGGCGCACGCATGACCAGCACTCTGCTGAACGGTTTGAAGGAACGGGACGGGACACTGGGGCTGGCAACACTCTGCGTGGGTGGCGGCCAGGGCATGGCCGTGGTCTTCGAACGCCTGAGCTGACGCGAGGGGTTGGATCCCACCCCTTTGACACACCCTTTCCCCCGAAACCTCACCCCTCGAAGACACGAAAAAGCCCCGAAGACGAATCTTCGGGGCTTTTTGCTGTGTAGCTAGTCGTCGCCTCGCAGGATGGCGAGCAGTCGAATGATCTCGACGTAGAGCCAGACCAGCGTGACTGTCAGGCCGAATGCTGCAACCCAGGAGTAACGCTCCGGGGCACCGGCGCGGACGCCTTCTTCGATGCTGGTGAAGTCCATGATGAGCGAGAACGCTGCCAGGCCGATGGCCAGGATACCGATGAAGACACCCAGCGGGATGCCGGCAATGGTGATGCTGGTGCGAAGGCCGAAGGGCTCCTGCACGGCACCCGTCCACATCATGACCAGGTTGATCAGCGCGAAGACCGCATAGCCGATGGTCGCGATCATGAAGAAGCGCACCATCTTCGGCGTAGCGCGAACCTTGCCGCTCTTGAACAGCACGAGTGTCACACCGAAGACTGCAAGGGTACCGATGACGGCCTGCAGGCCGACGCCCGGGTACATGCCATCGAGGATCCGGGTCAGGCCACCGAGGAACAGGCCCTCGAGTCCGGCATAGGCCAGGATCAGGGCCGGTGACGGCTGCTTCTTGAAGGTGTTGACCAGGGCCAGGACGAATCCGCCCAAGGCGCCAACGATCATCAGCAGGCTGGACAGGCCAGGTGCCACAAACAGCGTCACGGCTGCGCCGATCACGAGGACCACCAAGCAGGCAACGGTCTTCATGATGACATCGTCATAAGTCATGCGGCCGGTGTCAGCGGGGCCTGCTGCCGGCTGGTTGTACATCTGCTGCAGTTGTTCGTTGGTCATGCCCTGCTGCTGGGCTGACCATGCGGCCTGGCCGTCCATGACCTGTCCGGGCGCCCGGCCAGCCTGGTTAAATTGCTGGCCGTACGGATTTTGCGGTACAGGCGGGGCCTGCTTTGCTCCACGGAAATTCTTTCCGTTGAAGACTGGGTTTCCGCCAAGTGCCATTACGGGTGTCCTCCTGAAAAAGGGCTAAGTGATAGTTCACGGTACCAATTACCACGCGTGCGCGGCAGGGAAAGTTCCCCTGTTCACCGAGACGAAACGCAACCGTGACAAGGCAGGGGACGAATCCGGGACGCGTTTCGGCCCGCGAAACTTAAGTGACACTGCCACACAACAAATTTTTTGTTTAGGAATCCTGCATTAATAGTTGCCTATAGCTTCACAGTTGTTATCTGATCGCGATCTTCGCACCCCCGAACTGGGCATTCATTCGGTCCGTCGAGCGGTAACATAGGCCACACATGGGTGACTTAGATCACAATCGAGGCAGCTAGGCAAGAACTGTTCACAAGCCCCATGACCCGTTCGCACCGGCTGCAATGGCGCAGTCGGGACCACCCCCACTGTGGAGGTTTCCATTTTGAGAAGCACACTGCGCGACCCGTCCAAGAGACGGTCCAAGGGACTGCAGAGAGTCGTGGGGGCACTGTTCGCAGCCCTGATCGCAACTCTGTTGATCGCCGCCCCTTCGGCACAGGCAACCACCCCCTCGCCTTCGCCATCACCCACCAATTTCCAAAACAACATCAGCGGGTTCCTCCGCGATGACGCCCGGGCCCCCATACCCGGCGTCAAGATCAAAGCCTCGGGCAACGGATTCGAAGGTGAAGCCACCTCCGGAGCCAACGGTGCGTGGAGCATCGGCGTACCAGTCCAAGGCACCTATACCGTTGAGCTCGATACCTCGACCTTGCCCGATGGCATCAAGCTCGCGGATGGCCAGGACAACCCCAGGGATGTCACCTTCAGCCAGACGTCCAACTTGTCGGTGATCTTCGCCTTCGGCAAAGGCATCGTGGTCCAGCAACAGGACTTCGGCCAGAACCTCTTGAACCGCCTGGTGGCGGGTTTGAGCTTCGGCCTCCTCCTCGCATTGGCTGCAGTGGGACTTTCGCTGATCTTCGGAACCACCGGCCTCACCAACTTCGCCCACGGCGAGATGGTGACCCTCGGCGCAGTCCTCGTCTTCATGTTCAACGGCTTCGGCCTCCCCTTCTGGCTGGCGATCCTGCTGGCCCTCGTAGGCGGTGGGCTCTTCGGCTACGTCCAGGACGCAGGACTTTGGCGTCCCCTGAGGCGGCGCGGTTCCGGACTGGTCCCCATGATGATCGTCAGCATCGGCCTCGCCCTTGCCATCCGGTACGTCATCCAGTTCTTCTTTGGCGGTGCTACACAGCAGCTGCCGGGAGCACAGAGCGCTGAGATCCAGATCGGCCCCGTGTCCATCTCCCCCAACAACCTGTGGTCGTTGCTCATCAGTGCCGTGGTGATCGCCTTGATCGGGTTCATCCTGTTGAAGACCCGGCTGGGCAAGGCAACCCGCGCGGTCGCCGACAACCCGGCGCTGGCAGCAGCCTCCGGCATCGACGTCGACTCCGTCATCCGGATCGTGTGGATCGTCGGCGGCGTCCTGGCCTCCCTGGGCGGCATCCTCTGGGCCTACTACCGCCCTGGTGTCACCTTCGATATGGGTTCGCAGATCCTGCTGCTCATCTTTGCGGGTGTGACGCTCGGTGGATTGGGCACAGTATTCGGTGCGCTGATCGGTTCGATCGTCGTAGGCATCTTCGTGGAACTGACAACAGTCTTCGGCCTTCCCGCCGACCTCAAATACGTCGGTGCCCTTTTCATCATGATCGTTGTTCTTCTGTTCCGACCGCAGGGTATCCTCGGCCGGCGTGAGCGTGTGGGTTAGGAGCGGGCCATGGATTTCGGATTTATTTTCTCCAGCGCCCTTGGTGAATTGTTCAGCCCGACGACGGCGGCCTACGCGCTTGCCGCTTTGGGCCTTGCCGTGCACTTCGGCTACTCGGGCCTCCTGAACTTCGGCCAGGCAGGCTTCATGGCTGTCGGCGCCTACGGTTTCGCCATCTCCACTCTCACCTTCGATGCCCCGTTCTTTTTAGCCCTGCTCGTTTCGGTCATCTGTTCGGTCATCTTCGCCTTCATTCTGGGTATCCCAACGCTGCGGCTTCGAGCCGACTATCTGGCAATCGTCACCATCGCAGCCGCGGAAATTGTCCGCTACGTGGTCACCACCAACCAGCTCACCAAAGTCACCGGTTCCGCCAACGGCCTGGCTGCCTTCGAGAACACGTTCTACGCCATGAATCCCTTCCCCGAAGGGTCCTACATGGGAATGAACAACCGCGATTTCTTCATCCGCGTCGTGGGCTGGGGCCTGGTTATCGTCTGCTGCGTCCTGGTGTGGCTGCTGATGCGCAGCCCGTGGGGCCGCGTCCTGAAGGGCATTCGTGAGGATGAGAACGCTGTCCGGTCCCTGGGCAAGAACGTTTACGCCTACAAGATGCAGGCACTCGTCATCGGTGGTGTCCTTGGCGCCCTGGCCGGCATGATCTTCACGCTCCCCCGCGGTGCTGTCCAGCCGTCCAACTACGGAACAGAACTGACGTTCTTCCTCTGGACATGCCTCCTGCTCGGCGGCATGGCCACCGTACTGGGGCCCGTTATCGGAGCAATGATCTTCTGGGTTGTCCTCTCCCTGACCCAGAGCCTGCTCTATGGCCTCATCGAATCAGGGGCGGTCACCTGGCTGACAACGGTCCAGGCGGGCCAGCTGCGCTACATCCTTGTGGGCGTGGCGCTGATGCTCCTGATGATCTTCCGCCCACAAGGCGTGTTCGGCAATAAGAAGGAGCTTGCTTTCGCATGAGTGAGACCAACGACAGCAATATCGGCAACAGCGAAAATATTGATTACATGACAGATTCGCGCCCGATCGCAGTTGGGGAAAACACACCCGGTTGCAAGAAACGCGATCCGATCGTGGTGGCAGAGGACGTGACCCGCTCCTTTGGCGGCATCAATGCTGTGGATGTCGAGTACCTCGAAATTCCCCGCCACAAGATCACCGCATTGATCGGACCCAACGGTGCGGGCAAAACCACCCTGTTCAACCTGCTGACGGGCTTTGACACTCCCAACTCCGGGAAGTGGCAGTTCGAAGGCAACAGCCTTGCCGGAGTTTCCTCCTACAAAGTGGCCCGCATGGGCATGGTCCGGACCTTCCAGCTCACCAAGGTCATGGGCAAGCTGACGGTTATGGAAAACATGCGCCTGGGGGCAGCAGACCAACCGGGCGAGCGGCTCTCCAGGGCTCTGTTCAAGGGCATGTGGGGCGGCCGTGAAAAGGAGATCACCGCCCAGGCCAACATCCTGCTGGAGAAGTTCAAGCTGGATGCCAAGAAGGACGATTATGCTGCGTCGCTTTCCGGCGGCCAGCGCAAGCTCCTGGAGATGGCCCGCTCCTTGATGGTCAAGCCCAAACTGGTCATGCTCGATGAGCCGATGGCAGGCGTGAACCCGGCACTGACGCAGTCGCTGCTGGACCACATCAAGAACCTTAAGGCCGAGGGCATGACCGTTCTCTTCGTCGAGCACGACATGAACATGGTCCGCCACATCGCTGACTGGGTGGTGGTCATGGCCGAAGGCAAGGTAGTGGCCGAGGGACCTCCTGGCGAAGTGATGAAGAACCCTGCCGTCATCGATGCCTACCTTGGTGCCCACCACGACGTCGATCTTGGCGACGCTGAAGGCATCAAGGAACTCGAGGCCGAGCTGGAGGCCGACGACGAGTCGGTGGTCGGCACGGAAGACGCCGGCATTCTGTCGGACATCGTCGAACCCAGGATCGTTGAACCGAAACACGCTGAACCCAGCCACGCTGAACCGAAACACGTTGAACCCAATCATGTTGAACCCAGGAATGAGGAGGGGAAATGAGCAGCACCAGCGCCATGCCGGCTCCGGCTCCGGCCCCCACAGGCGATTCAGTGGTGAAGGTCACCAACCTCGTTGCAGGTTACATCCCGGGCGTCAACATCCTGAACGGCTGCAGCATCGAAGCCCGCAAAGGTGAACTCATCGGCATCATTGGCCCCAACGGCGCCGGCAAGTCCACGCTGCTGAAAGCCATGTTCGGTTTGGTCAAGGTCCACTCGGGCACCGTTGTGGTGCGAGGACAGGACCTCACCGGGTTGAAGGCCAACAAGCTGGTCACCCAGGGCGTTGGTTTCGTACCGCAGACCAACAACGTTTTTGCCACGCTGACCATCGAGGAAAACCTCCAGATGGGTATGTTCCAGCGGCCCAAGGTGTTCGCCGAACGCTTTGACTTCGTCACCAGCCTCTTCCCGGAGTTGGCCAAGCGGCGCGCCCAGCGTGCAGGGTCACTTTCCGGAGGTGAACGCCAGATGGTGGCCATGGGCCGGGCACTGATGATAGATCCCGCAGTGCTGCTCCTGGACGAGCCATCCGCTGGCCTCTCCCCCGTCAAACAGGACGAGACCTTCCTTCGGGTCCACGAAATCAACCGGGCCGGAGTGTCCGTGATCATGGTGGAGCAGAACGCCCGCCGCTGTCTCCAGATCTGCGACCGCGGCTACGTCCTGGACCAGGGCAAGGACGCCTACACAGGCACCGGCCGGGAGCTCATGAAGGACCCCAAAGTCATCCAGCTCTACTTGGGAACCTTGGCTGACGAGGTCTAGCGAAAAGCAAAGCGGGGTCACTTCCTGCCCATGTTGGGTCTCCCAACGGGCCGGAAGTGACCCCGCTTTGTTGTTGCTGGCATGCTGGACGGATGACTGAAGGCCTCACTGAAGAACAGCGCGCCTTGCTGGAGTCCTGGCTGGGCCACTACCGGGTGGTGCGGGATCATTCCTGGCCACTCCAGGACACCACCGTGCTGCAGTTGGAAACCGCCTACGGAGACCAGGTCATCATCAAGGCGAGTGAGACCAGCCACCATATCCGCCGCGAGATTGCAGCCTATTCCCGTGGATTACCCGGGCTTGATGGCAACGTCCCTGTCATGCTCCACGCCGCCCCTGGCGCCGGTCTCCTGGTCACGCGCTACCTTCCGGGGGCGGTGGTGGCAGGTACGCCGGCAGAGGACGATGCGCAGACCTATCGGCAGGCCGGGGAACTCCTGCGCCTTTTGCATCAGCCGGCAGGAACGTCGGGCAGCTATCTGAGGTCACTCAGCATCAGAACCAGCTCGATGCTGGACAAGGCGCACGGGCTGTTGGCGCGGCCCGTGCTGCGCGCCCTGGCTTCGGCGATTGCCGCCGTCGAACATCTTCCCGTCGAGGTGGTGACCACCCATGGCGACTATCAGCCCCGGAACTGGCTCCACGATGCCGGGACCATCCGCGTCATCGACTTCGGGCGGGCCGAGCTGCGCCCTTGGGTCCATGACCTGGTTCGTCTCGGCCATCAGCAGTTCCTGGAGCAACCCGGGCTGTCAGCGCCCTTCCATGAGGGTTTGGGCAGGCTTGTGGACACAGAAGAGGAATGGCAGTCGTGGCGGCTGGAGAACCTCAACCAGGCGGTCGGAACAGTGGTCTGGGCACACCACGTGGGAGACCGGGACTTTGAACAACAGGGCGTTCGGATGGTGGAAAGAGTGCTTGACGGTTTCGAACCCTATCCCGGTTGACGCAGCAAATCCGGGTTGACGCGGAACAGGCCCCCTTCCTGGTGTGGAAGGGGACCTGTTGCAGACCGTGGTCTGTCGGTGTTCGGCTTAGAGCTTGCCGAACTCCTCACGAACCGGCTTGTAGGTGTTGTCGTCCTGGTACTCGTAGATACCGATGTACGCCTCGGTGGGGTCACCGGCGTCGGAGAACGTCACCGGACCCGACTGGCCGTCATAGTCGATGTCCTTGCCCTCGCGGAGCAGAGTGACGCAGGCGGGGTAGCTGGTGCACTTCTCGCCACCTTCAGAGACTTCCTTCAGCTTGGCTGCGATATCCGTGCCCTTGGTGCTCTTTGCGGCTTCGGAAGCCAGCGCGATCAGGTTCACGGCGTCGTAGGATTCACCTGCGTAGCTGTAGTCCTTCAGCGCGGGATCGATGGCCAGGAGCTTCTTCTTGAAGTCGTCCTTGGCGAACGTACCGGGAATCGTTCCCTGTGCACCCTTCAAGGTGCCTGCCTGGAAGTCCTTGCTGTAGTCCGAGGTGTTGCCGTCGACCATGAACAGCTGCGTGGGCTTGATGCCCTTGCCGGTGATCAGGGGGACGATGCTCTTGGCCTGGTCAAAGGTGATCAGGGCAATGGCATCCGGCTTTGCGGCCAGGACCTTGTCAACCTGGCTGCTGAACTGCGAGTCGCCTTCGTTGAAGAGTTCCTCAGCTACAACCTTGCCGCCGGCGGCCTCGAAGGCCTCCTTGACGTTCTTCTGCAGGCCGGTGCCGTAAGCGTCGTTGAGAACGATCATGCCAACGGTCTGGGCGCCACAGGTAGCCATGTAGTTACCGAGGACCTTGCCCTGCAGGACGTCTGACGGTGCAGTACGCCAGTACAGACCCTTGTCATCCCAGGTGGTGAAGTCGGGCGAGGTGTTCGCGGGCGAGAACTGGATGACGCCGGCACCCGTGATCTGGTTGATGACAGTCTTGGAAACACCCGAAGACGCCGCACCGATGACCGCACTGACCCCCTGGCCCAGAAGTGCCGTGGTGGACTGCGTCGCGATGTCGGTCTTGGTGTCGCCGGAGTCACGGTGAACTACGGAAACCGGAGCGCCAAGGACGCCGCCGGCATCATTGACTTCCTTGATACCAAGGTTCACACCAGCGATTTCGGGTGGGCCGAGGAACGCCAGCGACCCCGTTGTCGGCAGGAGCGAACCAATCTTGAGCGGTGTGGACGTTGTGGTGGTCGAGGGGGGTACAGGTCCCGTGTTGGTGGCAGCCTGGCTGTTGCCGGCTCCCGCTCCGCCGCTCGGTGCCGGGCAGGAGATGCCTGCCGCCGCGGAAGCGGAGGAAGACCCAGTCTGTGTCGGCGTCGAAGACCCGCCACAAGCTGTGGCCAAAAGGGCGACCCCAATGCCAAGCGCTGTTAGCTTGGCGGCTCGGGGCGCCGCTGGGGAAAGATCAAACATTCGTTGTCTCCTCGATCGAAAGGTGCGAACTGCCTTTGATGCGATTACTCAGGTGTTCCTGATTAAGACTCAAACTAGTGCAATTGATCGGCGAACATAAGTGATTCAGGTCACATCCCTATAACACTCGTTGCCTGTGGGGAATCTACGAGGTCACTGGGAATTTTCACTGAAGAGGGAATGTGCTCCCCCTGCTTCCTGTGGCAGGGGGAGCCGTCGACGGCCGTACCGGTGCCCGTCAACTGTTCAACGCGGCAGTAGGCGGTGTTCTCGCGGCCCGAACTGCGGGGACAACACCTGCCACGGCGCCTATGGCCACCGTGGCGCCAACTCCAGCCACGAGCACTTCACCAGGTATGTCGGTGAGCCATCCGTTGCTGCGGGAAACGATCGCGGTAATGAACCACCCGAGAGTGACGCCCGCAATCCCGCCGTAGGCGGCGAGCAGCATGGCTTCAACGAGGAATTGTGCTTTGATGTGCCGGCGGGTTGCACCAAGGGCGCGTCGAAGGCCGATCTCACGGCGTCGTTCCAGTACGGAGATGACCATAGTGTTAGCCACCCCGATGCCCCCGACCAACAGTGCGATTGAACCGACGCCTACGAGCAGCCCCGTGAAAGCTAGATCGACGGTGTTCTTCGCCGCGAGCGCATCCGACGGTCGGCTGACCAGCACTTCATTTGGTGCTTCAGGGTTGATGGTGGCGGGGACCAATTGACGAATGCGATTGACTTCGGAATCGGCGGAACGTTGGTAGATGGTGGTAGGGGCGCCGTCATAGCCGAACATCGATGCGGCAACAGGCTCGCCGATCAGCGCTGACATGTCCAGTTCAGGAGCCAGCGGTGAACGATTCAGGATTCCGACGACGGAAAAGGTGTTGCCGCCAACATCAACCAACGCCCCCGGCGCGTTGAGGCCCAGACGTTGTGCGGTATCGAACCCCAAAACTACGGCCGGAAGCTCGATGGTCGCTGAATTCAACCACGTACCGCTCAGCAAGGTAGCACTCGTAGCTTCGAGTAGGTTGACGTCCGCGGCAACTACCGTGAATCCGCCGGAGTGGCTCTTCGGTACCTCTGCATTGCGCAGAAGGGGGACGTTCTTTATCGTCGACGTCGAACTCGCAGAGTCGACGCCCTCGATACGGCGGACGGCCGCTACCGAGTTACTTGGAAGTGAGGTCTCTTTGCCAAAGGCGTCCTCGCCGCTTGTCACTGTCAAAAGGTTCGTGCCCAAAGAAGCCAGTTCGCGTTGAACCAAGGCTTGGCTTGATGAGGAGATGCCGATAACAGCTACCATCGCAGCGATGCCAATTGCGATGCCCAGCGAGGAGAGAACGATGCGCATAGGGTGGGCCTTAAGGCCATGAACGCCCAATACCAGGACATCACTGAGTCGTAGACGGGAGGTAAGCGGCGCACTCATGCGGTTCCGTTCTTCGTATCGTGGATGATTTCGCCGTCGCGAATGGCCACCCGTCGCGGTACTTTCGCGGCAAGCGATTCGTCATGGGTGATTATCGCCACCGTAGTGCCCGTATTGTTGAGTTCGTCAAGGATTTCCATCACGGTGCGACCGGACTTGGTGTCGAGGCTGCCAGTAGGTTCGTCCGCAAGGAGCAACGGCGGTTCCCCGACGATGGCGCGGGCGATGGCCACCCGCTGGCGTTCTCCTCCGGACATTTGCTTGGGCTGATGACGCATTCGCCGGCTAAGTCCCACACGTTCGAGTGCGATCGCGGCCCTGGCCCGACGTTGACGGGCGGGAGCACCCGTGTAAAGCAAGCCCATAGCGACGTTGTCGACCGCACTCACCCCGTCAAAGAGGTGGAACTGCTGAAACACAAATCCGATGGTGTAGGCGCGCAACGCTGAGAGCTGTGCGTCGGTCATCCCTTCCACGTCCCTGCCCGCAATGGACGTCGTGCCTGAGGACGCGCGATCAAGCGTGCCGATCAGATTGAGCAGGGTGGATTTTCCTGACCCACTGGGGCCAACGATTGCAAGGTACTCCCCCTGGGTAATGCGCAGGTCGACCCCTTTGAGCGCCTGGGTGGGCGGAGAACCGTAGACGCGCGTTACCCCCTGAAGGGCGACGATGTCAGTCGTCATCGTCCGACCACCACGTTGTCGCCTTCGGTGAGCTCTCCGTCGGTCACTTCAACATTGCCGCTGGCGAAGGCGCCCAACGTCACTGGAACGGAACGGGTCTTTCCCGGCTCCTCAAGAACATCGACGGCATATCCACCGCCGCTTTGGGCGAGCAACGCGAGTACCGGAACAATCAGCACGTTCCGGCTCCTGACCTGGGTAAGGCCCACGGTCACGGTGACGTTGTCGAAGTCGTTCGCCGCGGAAGGGTCGTTCAGGGTAACAGTGGCCTGGATCTTGAGGGACTTATCCTCCATTTCTTTCGGAAGTCCGACTTTGGAGATCGTTCCTGTCGACTTGGAACCGTTCGGCAGGGCAATGGTGACCTCTGCCCCTGCCACGGCCACAGACTGAAGCGACGGGTCCAGGGCTGCGACTACTTCTTTGCCGAGCGCGGACACAGTGAGCAGTGCAGGGCCCGAAGGGTCGCCGACCGATGCATTGATGGCCGATACCCGCACATCGCCGCCCGCAAAGACAATACGGCCTACGGGGATGGTACCAGTGACTTCCAAGCCGATTGACATTTGCCAGGCTTTGATCGCATCGGCTGTTTGCCAGCTGAATTCGCGGTCGGGCTGACCAGTAAAATACCCCAGAGCCGCCAGATTTTGCTCCAACTGGAGTACATCCGTTCCAGCCTCCATCCCGGATGCGAACCCGCGCCACACCGGTAAGGCGCCGTGCATGAGAACAACAGGCTGGTCATCGACTCGAAACAGCTCCCGCCCTGCGCCAATTACGGACGCCAAGTCCGGTAGCGCTGTTAGGACGCCGGGAAGAGGGGTGCCTATTGACCTCATCCCGGCGTAAGCCAGGGTGCCGGAAGCCCGAACCTGTTCGGTGAGGTCTCCCCGGGTCACCGCGACCGACTCAAGAGTGACCGTCGTCGCCTTCGACTCCGGCGTCGGTTCCATGAGGACCCCAACAAGGGCCAGTGTCGCAGCGACCGCCAGCCCTGCGCCGGTGAAAGCCCTGATGCGCCGCAACCTTCGGGAATGTACCGGCGCCGGGCCTGCGGGTTCAGTCGTTGTCGAGGTCACTTGCTTCCTCCGAAACCATTAAGGAAGTTCTCGCCATAAGCCTTGGACATGCAGTCGGTGAGGATTGTGCGGTCAAAGTCCCCCGGGCTGACGGCTTGTCCGGCCGAGGTGTCGTCCGCGTCGGGGTCCGGGTCCGGGTAGTCGTATCCGGCTTCGCGCATGCACTTTGCAAAAGCAAGGTCCATCTTCAGGCTTTCCTCCCTGGACGGTCGCGGCGGACCGTCGACCTGCGGGGGCGGGCCGACCTCGGCGTAGCACTTCGTGTAGGCGGCCTGGGAACCACCATTCGGCTGTCTCTTACGGTTGGGATCCACCCCCTCTGCTGCGAGGCAGTCGTTGAGCTTCGTCTGCCAATCCGCCATCAGTGCTTGCCCGTTTCCAGCACTCGGCGCCGTGCCAGGGTCCGTATCCGGTTCAGGGGAGCACGCAGCAAGCGACAATATCAGCGCCACAGCGGCCGTGCCCAGCAGTGAACATGCAAAAAACGGTTTTGAATGGGTTCGGGTTCTCAACAATCCGGGTCCTCGATACTTCTGCTTTGACGGAGACCTTGTGTCACCGTCTGGATGAAGCACATCAAGGAGCAGGTTTTGTTAGCGTAAAGAGATCGGCTTTCGGGCCGGGCATAGTCGAATTTGCCGTCAAGACGTCACCAGCGTTGCCTCAAACGAGGGCCCCGGGAGACCGGGGCCGGACCCGGCGTTGGATCATCCCTCGTCAGCGGCTTTACCAGGAAGTAACCCCGGCTCTGCTTAACTGTTTCCGGGAAGAGAGGAGGGTTCGCGCATGCGGGTTCTGATCGTGGAAGATGAAGCTTTCCTGGCCGAGGCCATCCGCGACCGTCTTGAAGTCGACGCTATTGCCGGGGATATCGCCTTTGATGGTGACGCTGCGCTGGAGGCGACGACGCACACACAGTACGACGTTGTTCTGTTGGACCGCGATATTCCAGGCATCCACGGAGACGAGCTATGTCAATTGCTGTCCTCGAACCCGGAGGGACCGGCTGTCATCATGCTGACGGCGTCCGGGCATCTGGATGACAGGGTTGGCGGACTCGGGCTCGGTGCAGATGACTACCTCACCAAGCCGTTTGAGTTCACCGAACTGATAGCCAGACTCCGTGCGGTCCACCGAAGGCAGTTTGTGTCCCACCCACCCGTCCTCCGTTCCGGCGGGATCTCGCTGGACCCGTTCCGCCGTGATGTGACTCGAAATGGCCGGGCTGTGAATCTCACCCGCAAAGAGTTCGCTGTCTTGGAACTTTTGCTCCGCGCAGGCGGGGGAATCATCAGCGCAGAAACGATTCTGGAGAAGGCTTGGGATGAAAACAGCAACCCATTCACTGGAACCGTCAAAGTCACAGTGAGCAACCTCCGGCGGAAACTCGGGTCTCCGGATCCCATCACCACTGTGATTGGTGTCGGTTATTCCATCACTGACCCTGGCCGCTGATATGCCCGTCCGACCCGCTTCCCGGTCCCGCCGCCGTCGGCTGACCATTCGAACGCGCTTCGCACTCACCTACGCCGGACTATCCATTGCCACCGGCACCCTCATGCTGACGATGATCTACCTGTTCATGCGTTATGTGCCGAACTACGACTTCGCTGTGTTCGACGGCAAAACGCTGCAGGTTGGCCCGTCGGTACCACCCGATGGTGGTAACAGCGTCACCAGTGGTGCGGCCGCTCCCTTTCTCATTTCCTCAACCGAAACCCTCTTCAACGTACTGCTTGCGACCTCGGCCGTGGTCCTGCTTATCCTCATTGTCGCGGGGATCGCAACAGGTTGGTGGATAGCCGGGCGAATGGTCTCTCCGCTCCTGGCCATCAACGCAGCGGCCCTGCGGGCAGCCACCGGTACACTTGACCAGCGTGTAAATTTGCTGGGGCCCCGCGATGAGATCTCGGACCTTGCCGCGGCTTTCGACCATATGCTTGACCGGCTGCAACACTCAATGACAATGACCGGTCGCTTCGCCGCGAATGCCTCCCACGAGCTCCGCACGCCCCTTGCCACCAACCGGGCGATGCTCGACGCAGCCGTCGCGCGGGTAACCGATCCCGCAGAACTGAGCCTGCTGAGCCGTCTCCGGCTCACTAACGAGCGCAGCATCACCATCGTTGAGGCACTTTTGGATCTGGCCGAGATCGAGGCCACGAGTGCACCGCTGACGCCGACCGAACTGTCAACGGCCACACACGAGGCACTCGCCAGCTGTGCAGACGAGGCCCGGTCCCGCGGTGTTGCAATCGAACTGTATCTGGACCCGGTTGTCATCTATGCGAACCAGGCGCTCCTCGTGCAGCTCATCTCGAACCTTCTGCAGAACGCAATTCGTCACAATGAGCCGGGTGGATTTGTGCAGGTGAGCGTCGCGGCGAGCACGGCCGACGCGCTTCCCCGTTTGGAGATTCTCAACAGTGGCCCGGTGGTCGACGAGCAGACACTCGCGAAGCTGACCGAACCGTTCACCCGTGCCGAAGGTCGTACCCGATCAACCGGCTCAGGGTCGACTGGTCGCGGCCTTGGCTTGTCCATTGTTTCCGCCATAGCAGTGCGCCTCGACGCAGACCTCGACCTGAAGGCGCGACCCGAGGGAGGATTGCGGGCCACAGTATTCTTCCCGCTCACAACGTGAGCGCGGCCCTCGCGCGCCGGTCCTGCTGGGAGGCGAATAAAACTCCATGACAAAAGGCCGATGTGCACCTCCGTAGACAGTTCGAGAACCCTGGCCCGGCCCTGAAGACCGTGGCCTCCCGCCTGTCTCGGGGCGTTTACCAGAGTAGTCGGAGGCCGTCGGAGCCATCAATCACGGATACGCGAGGCCGGTTGGTGCGAGCGGTTGGGATGGTGCACACCTTTCTGAGTGCTGGCCAGATCGATGAACTGGTGGCTCTGTATGTGCAAGGCATGACTCTGCCGGAACTAGGCGAGAGATTCGGCGTACACCATCGGACTGCCACGGCGCATCTCGTTCGCCGGACGGTGCCGCAGCGGACAAGAGGGCTGGCAGATGAGCATGTGCCCGAGGCCCGGAATCTCTACGAGAGCGGGATGACGCTGACAGAGATCGGACTGCACTTTGGAGTCAGCCAGGGTTCAGCCCGTCGGGCGGTATCGACCGCGGGCAGGACAACCCGCCCGCGCGGCCGCCGAGGCGGATACCAACTGTGAGTTCGCTCGACCAGCGGTGCGACCGGGATCGCCTGGCCGCGATTTGCTTGGCTATCCGTGTCTGTTGGCACGCTATCCATCGAAGGCGGTCCTCTCGGGCTGGGTGGTCCGTCCGTCTCGTAGACGTGCCGACAGCTACATGCACGTTGCTCCCCACGGAGGGACAGGATGACGTACGCGAAGCGCGATTGGGTGTCCACCCTCTGATCCCACCAGGGTGCGGCGCTCGCGTCGCCCGAATGTCTCGTCGATCGTGGTCACCAGGGTCGGCAGGGTTACAGGAAAACTACTGTCAGAGTCCCTGGCGTGTCTCCATGGATGTCTTCGAAGAGCGCGGAGACGAAGGCCTCGCGCTCTTGGCTGGAGAGTTGGTTACCGGACTCGTCTAAAGGTTTCGGGATCTCAAAGCTGTCCGCATGGTCCGGCTTGGGGTCCGGGCCTGTCGGCCCGGACCAGACGTTTGCCACGTTGTACTCCCAGGGCCAGCTGCTGTCGATTGGCAGCCTGCTGACTGGCAGCTTGCTGACACCTTGGGCCGGCGCACGAACGGCCATAATGCCTCGGGCAGACGCGGAACGCGCGGGGCTGTTTTGTTTTCCTTCCATCATGTGCCAGTAGTAGACCCCGCCGAGCCGCGGAGCATTCACCGACATCGCTGTCTGCTCCCACCAGTCGGACCGGCAAGGCGTCCAGTTGCCGCGAATAACTTGAAGCTCTCGCTGGTACAGGGCAAGGTAACCGTGTTTCTCATAGGTGTCGCCATCCCAAACGAACGAGGCCGTGTTGAGGTGGCCTAAATGTTTCTGAGTGAGCGCAGATTTTAGGACGTACTTGTTGGCGGCGAAATCAATTTCCTTGACGAGCTTGGCCTGGTAGACGCGGATCGTCTTCGCTCTGTCGACGATTGCAAGATCGCCACCAAAAACGGCCTTCTCCGCCGCGGACGTCACGGCATATACCGCATTTTCTCCAGCATGGCGCCAGAGAGCGGTCATCACGGTGTCCGTGACACCGACCTCGTTCAAGGACCAGGCAACCGGTTTTCCCGATGCCACCACGGAATTTTTCATTTTGAGTACCGCGCCTGTTAGTTCGACGCATCTTCGTACTCGCGCAAGGTCGCCCGTGCCTTCCACGAGGCGATCCCCATCGCACCGGCCAATAGATGCTTGGTTTTGGAAGCCATGTGGCGATTATGGCGTCCGCCGAGCCCGATTTGCGGGATCTCATGCATAGTTTTGCCGAGCATGTCATTGACGCGACGCGACGCCGTGCCCGCTGGTCGCGAGCAACCGCGGTCGTGCTGGCCGGCAGCGATCGCGTCTACTGCGGCGAGCGAGTGTGCATCACTGCAGTGAAGGCAAACCTTTCGTCAGGCGAGACGTGCAGGTGAAGGTTGACGGGACCCGCTATTGCAGCGTGGCTCACACGACGACCCTGCACCGGTTGCGTTAAGGGTTGCATCCGCAACTCCGGGGTTGCACGGCGCAATCGTGCGCACCAGTCCGCACCACCACCCAACGCTCCAGCATCACCTTCGTGCACCCACGGGAAAGCCCTCTGACCAGCCTATTTGCAACAATGTTGCGGAGCGGGCACCCACTTGCCCTGTGTGCCCCAGGTGGGACTCGAACCCACAACACGCGGATTTTAAGTCCGCTGCCTCTGCCAATTGGGCTACTGGGGCGCCCGGACCATGGTATCCCAGCTACAGCCGGTTGAAGGGTTCGGCGTACCGGAAGGTGCCGTGAACGCCGTCGGGCCAGTCCGGCAGTGCCAGCAGCTGGAAGTGATCTCCCCACCCCGCTTCCGGTGGTGCCACGCCCAGGGGCCTTGCCGGCACAAAGCCGAACCGCTGATAGTAGCCCGGGCTTCCCAGCAGCGCGATCCCCGGTTCCCCCATGGCGGTGGCACGGGCCACCGTCTCGCGCATGAGGGCAGAACCGACGCCACGGCCCTGGAACTGCGGAAGCACGCCGATCGGCCCCAGCCCAAGGAGCTCCAAGTCTCCCACCCACCCCCGGGTTGAGATCGCATGGCCCACTATTTCGCCGCCTGCCTCAGCCACCACACTGAGTTCCGGAAGGTACCCGCTGCAGTCAAAGAGTTCCCGGAGCAGCCCTGCTTCAATCGGAACGCCCTCCACCGGCTCGCCCGTCACCGGCGAAATGGCGAAAGCGCGCGCGGTCAGTTCCAGGATCTCCGGGCGGTCTGCCGGCCGCTCAGTGCGCAGGACCAGACCCTGCGCCAGCAGCCGCAACACACCCATCGCCCGCGGCGCGTCCGCCACCGGCACCAGCAGGTGGTCGTGGTGGAAACCGGCAAGGACGTTGCAGCTGATGCCCGCGTGCGTGAGCGCTGCGCTGACTGCAGCGGTCAATCCCACGGCTTCCAGCGCGGAGTGGACCTGCAGCGTAATCCACGAGGCCACAAAGTCGTAACTGAGTCCGAGCCTGTCCGCCTCATCCCGGTGCAGCACCACCGTCAGGCCCTCAGCCTCCCGGACAGCGGCCTCAATGGCGCCTTCCAATGGACGCCCGTGCGGCCAGAGCGCGTACACATAGTCACCGTCGCGGAACACGGGGTGCAGGGATTCCAGCAGGGTGGTCAGATCTGTTTCACCGGGCATGGCTTCAGTCTAGAAGACGGATTAAACGACGACGGCGGCCACTCCCCGCAGGGGGCGGCCGCCGTCGTGCTTGTACTAATTGGTGCTTGTACTACTTGGCGTCAGCAGTCACCGGGGTCTTGTCCTCGACAGGCTTCCCGGGCGCAGGAGCGGGCGCCGGAGCTGCGGCAGGCTTGGGAGCCGGCGTTGCTGCGGCCACGAACGCACCGCGCGGGTTGTCGAGGTCGATCAGCTGGGTGGTGTCGCGGCCTGCGAAGAAGGACAGGATCCAGCCAAAGATCACGCGGAACTTGCGCTCAACCGTCGGCATGGCCATGCCGTGGTAGCCACGGTGTGCAAGCCAGGCGAGGCCGCCCTTGAGGCCGATGCGGCCCAGTAGGTTGATGTTGGCAACGCCCTTCCACTCGCCGAAGCCGGCAACAGCACCAAGGTTCTTGTGCTTGTAGTCGTGGAGCGGCTTGTCCCAGCGGGAAGCCCACAGGTTCTTGGCAAGCTTCTTGGCCTGGCGGAGTGCGTGCTGGGCGTTGGGGACGCAGGTGCCGTCCGGCAGGCCCTTCCCCGTGAGGTCCGGAACAGCGGCGATGTCGCCGGCCGCCCAGGCGTTCTCCACGATGCCTTCGTCGCCTGCGATGCGCAGGTCCGGGAGGACGCGGACGCGGCCGCGCGGTTCCAGCGGGAAGTCGGTGGACCGGATCATCGGGTTGGCCTGCACACCGGCAGCCCAAACGAGCGTGTCTGCTTCGACTTCACCGGCAGAGGTCTTGTCCGGCAGGTTGATGAGCTTGAGGTTGCCCTCGGCGCTGTCCAAGGAGGTGTTGAGCAGAACTTCGATGCCACGGCTGCGGAGGTGCTCCACGACCCACTCGGCCTGCGAGGCGGTGACCTCGGGCATGATGCGGCCCATGGCTTCAACCAGGATGAAGCGGACTTCTTCCTGGCGGACGCGCGGGTTGTTGCGGACTGCTGCGCGGGCGAGGTCTTCCATTTCGGTGAGGCACTCGATGCCTGCGAAGCCGCCACCGACCACTACGAAGGTCAGTGCCTTGGCGCGCTCTGCGGGGTCGGTCATGGTGGAAGCGGCTTCAATGCGCTCCAGGACCTTGTTGCGCAGCGCAACGGCTTCTTCGATGGTCTTCAGGCCGATGCCCTTGTCCGCGAGGCCCTTGATGGGGAAGGTGCGGGTGATGGCGCCGGCTGCGATCACGACGTCGAAGTACGGGATCTCGAAAGGCTCGCCGCCATCGGAAGGAGCCACGACCGCAGTGCGGTTGGCGTGGTCGATGCTGGTGACGCGGCCCTGGATGAGCTCAGTCTGCTTCAGGTGCTGACGGTGGGAGACGACGGCGTGGCGTGCCTCGATGTTGCCACCTGCCACCTCGGGGAGGAACGGCTGGTAAGTCATGTAGGGCAGCGGATCCACGACGGTGACGATGCCACCGGCATTCGCGATCTTCTTCTGCAGTTTGAGTGCTACGTACAGGCCGACGTAGCCGCCGCCGACGACGAGAACCCGGGGACGGTCAATGAGCTCTGGGGTGGTTGCCATGGATCCAGAGTACAACACTTTGTGAAAATCTTCACTAACTACGTTTTGCCGGGCGGATCCACCGTCTCCAAAATGCCGGTTTCAACCTCTTCAGGCACGGCGGGAGGATACTTCGACACCCGCCGCAGCTGGATGGCGGCGCCGGCCACCAAGGCGATGAAAAGCGCGCCAAAGCCCAGTACGACGGCGGCGGGCAAGGCATCGTCGACGGTCGCCGGAGACTTGGCGACAGGAACGGTGGGGTCGGCCAGGGTGGGCACAGCACTGGTCGGGCTGGCTACTGGTGCTTGTGAAGGCTCACTGAGCACCCCGCGGCGATGCACCCGGATCCAGTCCGCGATGGATCCCAGCGGATTGCTGCTGGTGGTGGGAACATCGGCCTTGAGCGCAGCCTCGGCGTCGAGGACGCCATAGCCGTACAGCGGATCCTTCCCAGGCGCTCCGGCATCCTTGGCCGTACTGACAATCCGGTTGATGACCTGGCTGGCACTCATCTCCGGCCATTTGGAGCGGATGAGGGCCGCCACGCCGGAAACGATGGGAGCGGCGCCCGAGGTTCCGGCCCATTCGGCGTAGCCGCCGCCGGGAATGCCTCCCACAAGGTTCTCCGCCGGTGCGGCCACCCCGATGCTGATGCCCTGTGACGACGAGTCCACGCTGGCGCGGCCTTCGCCGTCGAGCCCGGCGACGGTAAGGACGCCCGGGATGGTGGCCGGGGCCCCTACCTGGACGTTTCCGCCCACGCGGTTGCCTGCGGCAGCGACAATAACGACATCCTTCTGCTCCGCATAGAGGAAAGCCGCGTCCCAGCTCTGCGGCCAGTCCGGTGACGTACTGCCGAGGGAAATGTTGATGACCTTCGCGCCGTTGTCCACGGCCCAGCGAACGGCGTCGGGAATTTGCTCCTGATCGGTCTTCCCGCCGGGGTTGGGCGAACCAAGCCAGGTGGACACCGACAGGATCTGGGCTTCCGGTGCCACGCCGGTGATCCCGTCCGGTCCCCCGGCAGGAGGAGTCGTGGGGACAGGCGGGGACGAGGGTGTCGCGGAAGCCGAAGCCGACGCCGACGGTGGGGGCGTCGGCGTCGCATGCCCTCGCCCTGCCAGCATGGTAGCCACCAGCGTTCCGTGCTCGGTCTTGGCACCGATGCTCTTTTGCCCGTCGGGGGTACCGGCTCCGGAGACATCCGTACCGCCCACCACGGCACCCTTGAGGTCGGGGTGGTTCCCATCGACGCCGCTGTCGATGATCGCCACTTTGACCCCTGCCCCCTTGGAGACCTGCCAGGCGTTGGCAACCCCGGAATCCTTGATCCAGAACTCCTTGTCACGCCAGGCGTCCGCCACCGCGGCCGGAGCCGTCACGACGGCACCCAGCAGCGCACCGCCGGCCAGCACGGAGGCAAGGGCGGCGGAGAGGGTACCGCGGCGCAGCACCGTCATTCAGCGTCCCGGATGCTCAGGGCAATGCCGTCCAGGATGTCGTGCTCGCTCGAAACGGCTCCACGGATCCTGCCGTTGCCGGCCTCAGCCAGCCGGGCCAGGATCCGGCGCCACACCAAGGCTCCGGCCCCGATGACATCCACGCGTCCGGGATGCATGTAGGGAAGCGCTGCGCGTTCGGCCCGGGTCATTTCCAGCAGGCTGGTGCAGGCGTCGCTGATGGTCACAAGGTCCAGGGATGCGCCGTGGATCCGCTCGGGCTGGTATTCGCTCAGGCCCAACGCGTGCGCGGTGATGGTGGTGATGGAGCCCGCCACTCCAACCACGGCTGTGGCGCGGTCAAACGGGACCGTCCGGGCCGCGAGGTTGATCGCGGCATCGACGTCGGCCTCTGCGGCAGCGATTTGAGCGGCAGTGGGCGGATCGTTGCGAAGGTGGCGTTCGGTGAGCCGCACGCAGCCGATGTCCACGGATCGGGCGGCGATCACGCCGCCAGAGTCGCCCAGGACAAACTCCGTGCTCCCGCCGCCGAGGTCCACCACCAGGATGGCGTCCTCCCCCGTGACGGGCAGGACGCTGCTTGCGCCGGCGAAGGACAAGGCAGCTTCCTCGTCACCGGAGATGACCTCGGGCTCAACTCCCAGCAGGTCCCGGATCCCGTCCACGAAAACCTGGCGGTTACGGGCATCGCGGGTAGCCGAAGTTGCTGCGAAACGGACCCGCCGGGCGCCATGGTTCTCGATCAGGCGCGCGTAATCGCGGGCGGCTGCGAAGGTACGCTCAAGGGCCTCCGGAGCAAGCTCGCCGGTGGCATCCACGCCCTGGCCCAGCCGCACCACACGCATCTCACGCACGACGTCGGTCAGCGGCCCCGGTGCGCCGCTCGCCGAAGCGTCGGCGATGAGGAGCCGGATGGAGTTGGTTCCGCAGTCGATGGCGGCCACACGGCTCATGCGTTTCCCTCTTCTGCAGGGGTTGTGGACTGGACCTTGCGCACCGGCGCCGGGCGTCCCACGATCTCCGGAAGACCCTGGGGGCCGTGTCGGCTCAAGTCCCGGGAGGGCGCCTCCCCCGCGGTGTCCCATGCTCCGTCGCAGTAACAACGGTCCTTGGTCCACCACTCGGAGATGGCTTCGATGGCCTCGTCGCCGAGCGGATTGACGCCCGGACCAGCGGCCAGGGAGTGGCCCACCAGCACGTGCAGGCATTTCACGCGGGTCGGCATGCCCCCGGCGGAGATTCCGTCGATCTCGGGGACGGCACCGGTGCCGGAGCGGCCGGCGATGTCGTTTCGAGCCTGCAGATACGCCTCATGGGCGCCCCGGTAGGCGTCAGCAAGGTCCTGCTCACCGGTCAGGCGCTGGTTCATTTCGTTCATGAGCCCACCTGCTTCAAGCCGCGAAACAGCGGAGGTGATGACCGGGTGGGTCAGGTAGAACGTGGTGGGAAACGGGGTCCCGTTGCTGAGCCGCGGCGCGGTCGCCGCCACCAGCGGGTTGCCGCACACACAGCGTGCCGGGATCTCCACGACGTCCCGGACCGGCCTGCCGAGCTGGCGGCTGAGGACCTCGAGGTCGTGTGCTGATGGCTGGCGGGATTCCTGCGGCACGGCTGCCGTGTTCTCTTCCACTTGCGCTGCCAACCTTCCTGCCCTTGTTGCCGTGTCCCATGCGGACACGACGGCGGTGGGCGCCGCGTCTAGTCTGTTGCCGATCGTCTGATGGACTCCCAGAGAGCATCCACCCATGGCAGATTCTCCGGGTTTGCAGTTGATCCGGAGCCGGTGCGGCCACCCGGCGTGCCGGCGGCATCTTCCCCGCCAAACACCCAGTAACCTGTTTCACCCGGCATAACCATGTTAATGCGGTCGCGGGCCTGCTGTTTCACATAGTTGGGATCCTGCCACCGTGAGATCTGCTTGTTCAGCTCAGTTTGCTCCGCCTTGCGGCTGGCAATTTCGGCCTCCAGGGCTGAGATTTCAGCACGCTTCTCCAGGAAGATCTTCACGGTGGGCGCCAACAGGATGGTGATGGCAATCATCACCACGGCCAGCGCCAGCATCCTGCCTGAGAAGGCTTTTGCGGGCACGGGATCGAGATTGTCGGCGTCCTTGTCCGTCTTGCCTGCGGTGTCGCCCGCCTTTGCTGACGCACCTTTGCCGCCGGAGCCCGTCTTGCTGCCGCCTGCTTTGCCGGAACCTGTTCCGGCCTTGCCGGTGCCGGGCGCGGGGGTGCCGGGCGCTGTGGTGCGTGGCGCCGTCGGTTTGTCAGAGGTGCGCGGCTTATCAGCAGCGCGTGAGGCACCCAGGGAAATGACGTCGGCGTCCTCGGAGGCCTGCGGGGTGGCATGGCCGCCAGCGGACGTACCGGGAGGGCGTGTTGCGCCTGCGGGGCGGGCTGTGCCTGAAGGACGGCCAAGGGCGTCGGCCCTGGGTACTTTTGGACGACGGGTGGCCATGACACTCCTGTAATGCCCGGTGCTTGCCTGGCGGGGTTGCTGCACTTGCTTGTCGAAACTTGCTTGTCGAATCTGGCCAGCTTTAAACAGAACCGGTGGCCATGGTCTTTCCACCATAGCCACCGGTCAACTGATTTCGCTGAAGGCTAGCCCTTGAAACGCGGGAAAGCGCTGCGGCCGGCGTAGCGTGCGGCGTCGTCGAGTTCTTCTTCGATGCGCAGCAGCTGGTTGTACTTTGCGACACGCTCGGAGCGGGCCGGGGCACCGGTCTTGATCTGGCCGGCGTTGGTGGCAACGGCGATATCGGCGATCGTGGTGTCCTCGGTTTCGCCGGAGCGGTGCGAGGTGATGGTGGTGTAGCCGGAGCGCTGGGCCAGGGAAACGGCGTCCAGCGTCTCGGTCAGGGAACCGATCTGGTTGACCTTGACGAGCAGGGAGTTGGCCGTGGCGGCGTCGATGCCCTGCTGCAGGCGGACCGGGTTGGTGACGAAGAGGTCGTCGCCCACCAGCTGGACCTTGTCACCGATGGTGTCGGTAAGGGTCTTCCAGCCTTCCCAGTCGTTCTCGTCCAGCGGGTCCTCGATGGAGACCAGCGGGTAGTCGGCAACGAGTTCGGCGTAGTAGGCGCTCATCTCGGTGGCGGAGAGTGCCTTGCCTTCGAACTGGTAGGCGCCGTCCTTGAAGAACTCGGAGGAGGCAACGTCCAGGGCCAGTGCGATGTCCGTACCCGGGGTGTAGCCGGCGTTCTTGATGGCTTCCTGGATCAGGTCCAGTGCAGCGCGGTTGGACGGCAGGTTGGGGGCGAAGCCGCCTTCGTCGCCGAGGCCCGTGGAGAGGCCCTTTTCCTGGAGGACAGCCTTGAGGTTGTGGTAGACCTCAACGCCCCAGCGGAGGCCTTCGGAGAAGGTTTCGGCGCCGATCGGGGCGATCATGAATTCCTGGATGTCGACGTCCGAGTCGGCGTGCGAGCCACCGTTGAGGATGTTCATCAGGGGAACCGGAAGCACGTGGGCGTTCGGGCCGCCGAGGTACTTGTACAGCGGCAGGTCAGCCGAAGCTGCTGCAGCGTTGGCCACGGCCAGGGAAACACCAAGGATGGCGTTGGCGCCCAGCTTGCCCTTGTTGGGCGTGCCGTCGAGGTCGATCATGGCCTGGTCGATGCTGCGCTGGTCAGTGGCGTCGAAGCCAATGAGTGCCGGGGAGATCTCGTCGATGACGGCGTCTACGGCCTTCTGGACACCCTTGCCGAGGTAACGGCCTTTGTCTCCGTCGCGGAGTTCGACAGCTTCGTGCTCGCCGGTGGAAGCACCGGAGGGAACTGCTGCGCGGCCGATCTGGCCGTCGGAGAGCAGGACCTCAACTTCTACGGTCGGGTTTCCGCGGGAATCAAGGATCTCGCGTGCGTGGATGGCATCGATAAGCGCCATGGATGTGCTCCTTATGGGCAAATTACAGGAATGAGGAGGGAAATTCTCAACGTCCTCGTCGCTACTAGCGTAGTCCAGAGTGGCTCAGGTTACGGAACGACTTCCAACCTTTCACGTCATGAAGGCCGGGCCTGGCTGTTCTGAAACGATCGAACTGCGGCGCGAAGGGCGCGTTCGGCGTCGAGTCCCTGCTCCCTGGCCCCGGCGACGACCGCCAGCAGCAACTCGCCGAGCGCCTCTTCCGTGGCAGGGATGACGGGAACAACGACGCCGGCCGGTGCGCCTTGCGCGTCGACGTCCAAGCCTGCACGGACCGCCCGGTCCAGGGACTTCTGCGCCGCCGCCAACGCCGGAAGGTGGGGCGGAATGCCCTCGAAGGGGTCCTCCCGCTCCGGTTTCTCCGCACGCTTGGCCGCGTCCCACTTGAGGATTATTTCCTCGACACTAGCCGGAAAGCTTTCCTGGAGGGAACCGTCGGGCTTGAAGACGTGCCGGTTCCGCCGGATCATTTTGGCATTGATGTCCGCGGCCACGGCCTCGAAGTCGAAGCTGCCGCGCTCCTCGGCGAGCCGGGCGTGAAGTACTACCTGAAGCAGTACATCGCCCAGCTCGCCGCGAAGCTCATCGTCAACAGCACCCGCCTCGATCGAGTCCACCACTTCATAGGCTTCCTCGATCAGGTACTCCACCAGCGACTCATGAGTCAGGGCACCCATCCAGGGGCAATGCTCACGCAGTGCGGCGATCGTCCCGATGAGCTCTGTGAGCCCGTAGCAATTGTCAGCCGAGGTTGGCGTAGGCATCGTTGATGTACTCGACCAGCGCCTCGCGCTCATCCAGCGGCAGGAAGGCCGCTTCGGCTGCGTTGAGTGTCAGTTCCAGCAGGTCATCGAGGTCATAGTCGAACGTCTCCACCAGGAGCTCGAACTCATCCGTCAGGGTGACGCCGCTCATGAGGCGGTTATCGGTGTTGATGGTCACGTTGAAGCCGAGCTGGAAGAGCATGTCCACCGGGTGGCTTTCAATGCCCTCGCCAAAACCGGAAATGGCGCCGGTCTGGAGGTTGGACGACGGGCAGATCTCCAGGGCGATGCCGCGGTCGCGGACCCAGGCAGCCACGCTGCCGATGGTCACCATGCCCACGGTGTCTTCGCCGTCGTCGTCCGAGTTGTCCTCGAACTCAACCGAGATGTCCTCGGCGATCCGCACGCCATGGCCAAGGCGCAGTGCCCGGCCGTCCACGAGTGCGGACTGGATGCTTTCGAGTCCGGCTGCCTCTCCTGCGTGGACTGTGGCGGGGAAGTTGTTCTCCGCCAGGTAGGTGAACGCATCCTTGAAGCGCGAGGGCAGGAAACCGTCCTCGGCCCCGGCGATATCGAAGCCGACGGCTCCATTGGCCCGGTGACGGACGGCGAGCTCAGCGATTTCCTGGCCACGGTCGGCGTGGCGCATGGCGGTGATGAGTTGCCCGACCTGGATCTGCTGGCCACGCTCTTCTGCTGCATCCACGCCCGCTTCGAGGCCGGTCTGGACGGCTTCCACCACTTCGTCCAGGGTCAGGCCCTTCTGGAGGTGCTGTTCCGGGGCCCAACGGACTTCGCCGTACACCACGCCGTCTTCAGCCAGGTCCTCAACGAATTCCTTGGCGACCCGGAACAGGCCTTCCTTGGTCTGCATGACGGCGATGGTGTGGTCGAACGTTTCCAAGTAACGGACCAGCGAGCCGGAGTCGGCGGACTCGCGGAACCATTCACCGAGGGCGACAGCATCGGTGGATGGCAGCGTGTGGCCTACGGCTTCGGCCAGTTCGATGATGGTGGCGGGGCGCAGGCCTCCATCCAGGTGGTCGTGGAGGGAAACTTTGGGGAGGCTCTTCAGATCGAAGTCGAGGGCAGGGGCGGCGTCAAGTATGGGCTCAGTCACGTACTAAGACTAGGGCGACGGCGGGACCTTAGCCAGCAGGCTTTGAACGGTCGACGCCGACAACCGCCTTTTGGGACTTTTCCACCGCAGGTGCCTCGGCACTCGCGGCGGCGTCCTTGGAGTGATCCTTCTTCTCGAGGTACTTGTGCCACCAGCGGAGCGCGTGATCGACGACGATACCCAGGACCACGGCAAAGGCAACCGCAATGCCAACGCCCAGGAGCGGGTTGTTGTGGACCCACTGCCCGGCGAGCAGACCGATCCCGATGGAATAGGCCACCCACGTGATGCAGGCGAAGGCGTCCAGCAGGAAGAAGGTCCGGTGCCGGAATCCGGTCTGCCCGGCGACGTAGTTGACAGCTACGCGGCCCCACGGGATGTAGCGTGCCGTGAAGATGAGCACCGCGCCGCGCTTGTCCAGTTCGTACTGGGCCCACGCGAACATCTTCTGCACCTTGGGGCGGCGCATCCACTTCCACCGTGTGAGCCCGATCTTGCGGCCGAGCATGTAGGCCATGTTGTCGCCCGCCATGGCTCCCACCAGGGCGGTTGCCCCCAGTATCCACAGGTTGGGCTCTCCGCTGTGAAGGGACAGCGCCGAGAGGCCAACGATGGCTGTTTCGCTGGGAAGGATGGTGGCAAATCCGTCGATGAAGAAAAAGACCAGAAGGACCGGATATATCCAGGGCTGCCCGGCTGCATGCTCGAGCATTTGGTTCAAAAACTCCACGCGGCGGTAGCTCCTAGATGAATATGACTTGACAGTGTGACCGAAGTCGCTCTTAGTGTCCCATGGCCGGGACGTCGTTCGCTACGCCCCAGCCCCGGGATCACACGCTTAACGCTATCGGTCACCCTTCGTGGAGGCGTCAACCGGCGGACTGATCTTGGGAGGCCGTGAGTGTCATACCGTGGGTGGAGGCGGGACGTCCTGCCCGGGAATGTTCTTGCCGTCCAGGGGCACGGATCCGCGCACCCGGCTGATGATGCGGTCAATGATGATGCCGAGGATCACTGCCACCACAATCGCTATAACGGCACCCAGCAGATGGTTGTGCTCGAACCAGACGCCGAAGAAGTATCCGAGCACCACTGAGTAGCTGGCCCAGAGAACTGCCGAGGCTGCGGTCAGGAGAACAAAGCGGCGGTGATTGAAATGCGTGGCTCCGGCGGTGAGGTTGACCGCCACCCTGCCGATGGGAATGAACCTGGCGACCATGATGAGCGAAGCAGCACGCCTGCGCAGTTCCTTGCCGGCCCAGCGGAAGGCGCCCTGCATCCGTTGCCTCCGCATCCAGCGCCAGCGCTGCGTGCCGATCCGCTGGCCGATGATGTAGGCAATGTTGTCGCCGGCGAAAGCCCCCAGTGCCGCCATCAAGCCCAGCAGCCAGATGTTCGGCGAACCGCTGCTGCCCGAGACCGCGCTCAGGCCCACCACCACGGACTCACTGGGGATCGGTGGGAAGAAGCCGTCAATGAGGCAACAGGCGAGCACCAGGAACAACACCCACGGCTGTTCCGCCGCGGCGAGGATGAAGTCGTTGATGCCCTGCACGGTTTCCTTCGAGTAGCGGCTCCCCCACAGGCGCCGGACGACGATTATTCCGGGCCATCCGCAGGACGGCCCGGAATAATCCAGCCTAGGCGATGCGGCTGATAATTAGCTGACGGGCGGGACGTGAACCCTCAGGGGCAATGACCACCGCGTCCTGCAGGGCTTCCTTGGCACGATCAAACTTCTCCGGAGTGTCCGTCAGGAGCGTCATGAGCGGCTCGCCGGCGCGGACCAAAGCGCCGGGCTTGGCGTGCATGCGCACGCCCGCCCCGGCCTGGACCTGGTCCTCTTTACGTGCCCTGCCGGCGCCCAAGCGCCAGGCTGCGACGCCCACGGAAAGAGCGTCCAGTTCCACCAGGACCCCATCTGCCGGGGCGTAGACAACCTCGGATTCCTTGGCTACCGGCAGTGCGGCCCGGGGATCGCCGCCCTGGGCTTCGATCATCCGGTTCCAGACATCCATGGCCCTGCCGTCCTTCAGCGCCGCTGCCGGATCAGCATCGTGGATACCGGCACCGGCCAGCATTTCCTCAGCCAGGCGGACCGTCAGTTCGACGACGTCTTCCGGACCGCCGCCGGCCAGGACCTCCACGGATTCCTCTACCTCGATGGCGTTTCCGGCCGTCAATCCGAGCGGGGTGGACATGTCCGTTATCAGCGCCACGGTGTGCACGCCGGCGTCCTTGCCCAGGGCCACCATGGTTTCGGCAAGCTCCCGGGCCCTGGCTTCATCCTTCATGAAAGCACCCGAACCAACCTTGACGTCCAACACCAGCGATCCCGTGCCCTCCGCGATCTTCTTGCTCATGATCGAGGAAGCAATCAGCGGAATCGCCTCCACCGTTCCGGTGACGTCGCGGAGTGCGTACAGCTTCTTGTCCGCAGGCGCCAGCCCCGAACCTGCCGCGCAAATGACCGCTCCCACGTCCTGGAGCTGGGACATGATCTCGTCATTGCTGAGGTTGGCCCGCCATCCGGGAATGGCCTCAAGCTTGTCCAGGGTCCCGCCGGTGTGGCCAAGTCCGCGGCCCGACAACTGCGGTACCGCGACGCCGAAGACGGCCACGAGAGGTGCCAGCGGCAGCGTGATCTTGTCCCCGACCCCGCCGGTGGAGTGCTTGTCGCTCGTAGCCTTCATGCCGCCGTCGGGCCTTGTGAGGGACGAAAAGTCCATCCGCTCGCCCGAGGCGATCATGGCGGAAGTCCACCGCGATATTTCGGCGCGGTCCATGCCGTTGAGGAGGATGGCCATGTTGAGCGCTGCCATCTGTTCCTCGGCGATCACGCCACGGGTGTACGCGTCGATTGTCCAATCGATCTGCTCAGGCGTGAGCGTGCCCTTGTCCCGCTTGATGGTGATGATCTGAACGGCGTCGAACGCTTCGGTACTGGTCACGTGGTTTCCTCCAGGTGTTCCGGACCAAAGGCGTCGGGCAGTACCTGGTCCATGGTTTTGATGCCTTGGGTGGTCATGAGCTGCATGCCGGGGGCCCTGAATTCATAAAGCAACTGGCGGCAGCGGCCACACGGCATGAGGATGTTGCCTTGCCCGTCCACGCAATAGAACGCGGCAAGCCTTCCGCCACCGGTCATGTGGAGTTGGCCCACCAGCGCGCACTCGGCACAGAGGGTCAGCCCGTAGCTGGCGTTCTCGACGTTGCAGCCGCTGACGATCCTGCCGTCGTCGGTGAGGGCAGCAGCCCCCACCGGGAACTTCGAGTACGGAGCGTAGGCGTTTTCCATGGCCTGTTTCGCGGCTGCTTCCAGGGCGGGCCAGTCGACGTCGTTTTCCGGCATCGTCAACCCTTCACGTACGGTATGCCGCTTGCGGCCGGTGGCCGCGACTTACCCACCAAACCGGCGACGGCGAAGATGGTCACCAGGTACGGCAGCATGGCCATGAACTGGCTGGGCACCGGGGTACCGATGATGCCCAGGATCGACTGCAGGTTGTACGCGAAACCAAAGAGCAGCGACGCCAGGAACGCGCCGATCGGATTCCAACGGCCAAAGATCAGGGCAGCGAGGGCAATGAAGCCGCGGCCACCAGAGATGTCCTTGGTGAAGGAATCGATGGTCACCAGGGTGAACACAGCCCCGCCGATACCGGCGATCGCACCGCCCAGGGTGACATTCCAGAATCGGGTGGCGTTGACGTTGATGCCCAGGGTATCGGCCGCTTGCGGGTGCTCACCGACAGCGCGGACGCGCAAGCCCCAGCGGGTCTTGAACAAGCCGAACCACACCACGGCCACTGCGATGTACATGAGGTAGCCCGCGATGGACTGCTCGAACAGGATGGGCCCGATGATGGGGATATCCGAGAGCAGCGGGATCGGCAGGATGTCCAGGCGGCCCGGGGTGTTGAACTGCTCCTTGTTGGGAACCATGAGGGTGCCGTACAGGAAGCCCGTGAGGCCCGAGACCAGGACGTTGAGCACCACGCCGACGATGATCTGGTTGACGAGGTACTTGATGCTGAAGACCGCGAGGACCATGGACACCACCGCGCCGGCGGCAGCAGCCGCAATCAGGCCGATGTACGGGCTGCCGGTCATGGTGGCGACGAGCGCCGCCGTGAAAGCGCCGCCCAGAAGTTGGCCTTCGATGGCGATGTTGACGACGCCGACGCGCTCACACAAAACACCGGACAGCGAGCCGAAAACCAACGGAACAGCGAGGGTCACCGACCCGGCGACCAGGCCCGCCAATGAGATGGATGGCTGGCGGGCCCCGGCCACGATCCACACCAGGAGGGCGAAGACAAAGACCACGGCAAAGGCAATGGGGAGCCACTTCGGCGATTTTTCCCCCTGCGTCCAGAGGTAGATCGAGTAGGCAGCCATGGCCAGCAGCAGGATGCCGAAGACAATGCCGCCCACCTGTCCCGGAATCATGAGGGCAGGAACGGCAACGGCGTCACCGGCGTCGCTGATTTTCATCTCCGCGGTCTTGTCCGAGCCCAGGAAGCCGAAGAACACCAGCGCGATGAGGGCGAGGACGCCCAGCGAAACCGGAACCTTCAGTGAGGGCCGGAACCCCGGCAGGGCCGTGGACCCGGGCGTTGGAGCGGTGGTTGTCGCGCTCATTTGGCACCTCCGGTGGCATTGGCAAGGGCAGCTTCAGGAGCCGCCTTCGGTGTCTTGTTCTTCTTCTTTTTCTTGCCCTCGAGCCGGAAGATCGACCTGATCAGGGGCGGTGCGGCGATGAACAGGACGATCAGGGATTGGACCACGAGCACGATGTCGATGGGGGTTCCCGTCTGGATCTGCATCTGCACGGCACCGGCACGGAAAGCCCCGAACAACAGTCCGGCGAAGAACGTGCCCCACGGTGTACTGCGGCCCAGCAGGGCAACAGTGATGGAGTCGAATCCGATCTGTGCAGCCACGCCGCCGGTGAGGACTTTCTCCGTGCCCGCAACCTGTGCGACACCGCCGAACGCCGCCAGGGCACCGGCCAAAGCCATCACCATGATGGTGGCGCGTGGCACCTTCACCCCGGCCGTACGCGCGGCCACGGGGTTGGCGCCGACGGCACGGAATTCGAAACCGATGGTGGAGCGGTTCAGCAGCCACCACACGCCATAGGTCAGCGCGATGGCCACCAGGAAGCCCAGGTGGAGCCGGGATCCCGGGATCAGCACCGGATAGGTGGCCGATTCATCCAGACGCGGCGAAATGGGGCTGTTGTCCCCAGGGCGCCGGAAGGCGGCGGTGTTCAGGAGGAAGTCCAGCAGGAACAGCGCCACGTAGTTCAGCATGATGGTCACGATGACCTCGTGCGCGCCGGTCCTGGCCTTAAGGATCCCAACGATTGCGCCCCATGCGGCGCCACCGAGGACACCCATGATGATCACCAGGAGGAGGTGCAGGCCAAACGGCAGGTGCCAGGTGAAACCAACATAGGCGGCCAGGGTGGCACTGATGATGATCTGCCCCTGCGCACCGATGTTGAACAGGCCTGCGCGGAACGCCAGGGCCACGCCCAGGCCCGCGCAAATGAGCGGCGTCGCCACTGTCATGGTTTCAAGCAGCGGAGCGAACCCCTGGCGGGTGTTGAACACCGCACCTTGGAAGAGGGCCACGTAGCTGTCCGTCATGGCAGACCACAGCGCACTCAGGAAGTCGCTGGGGCGGGCGAACAGGTACCCTGCGGTCTTGGCTACCTGGGTGTCCGTACTGGCAATCAACAGTCCACCGAGGAAAAGGGCCACGATCACGGCCAGGACCGAAACGAAGCCATTGCCCATCACGATCCGACGCATGACGTGGCCTTGTTGGTGCCCCGGTTCGCCGCTCTGGGAGGAGACAGGAACGATCGACGGCTCCAGCGCACCGCCGGCAGTATCCAAGGCAACGTCAGCTGCCCGGACTTCCGCGGTGGATTCTTCAGGTCTCTGGTCCTTGGCGGACCCGTCGCTGCTACTGGTCATCGGAGCCTCCTTCGGGGCCGACGCCGGCCATCATCAAGCCGAGCGTGTCGCGTGGTGTTCCCGCCGGGACGATGCCCACGAGTTTGCCCTTGTACAGCACGGCTATCCTGTCTGCGAGCTCAATGACTTCATCAAGCTCTGTGGAAACGATCATGACCGGCGTTCCGACATCCCGCTCGGCGACGATGCGCTTATGCAGGAACTCGATGGAACCGACGTCCACACCGCGTGTGGGTTGGCTTGCAATGAACAACCGCAGCGGACGCGAAAGCTCCCTGGCCATGACCACTTTTTGCTGGTTACCGCCGGACAGGGTCCCCGCAGCCGACCCCGCGGAGGGGGTACGGATATCGAATTCCGCGATCTTGGCCTTGGCATGCTCTGCAACCTTGGCAGGCTTCATGCTGATGCCGCTGGCAAACGGTGCTTGGTCGTAGAGGTCAAGCACCAGGTTTTCGGCCACGGAGAACGGGCCCACCAGGCCGTCCACGGTGCGGTCTTCGGGAACGAAGCCGACGCCGGAACGCAGGACTTCCTTGACGGGCAGGCCGAGAAGCTGCTTCCCGTCCAGGACCACCGAACCTGTGACATGTTCCTGGATGCCGAGGATGGCTTCCGTCAGTTCCGTTTGGCCGTTGCCCTGGACACCGGCGACGGCGAGGATCTCACCTTGGGCGATATCGAAGCTGATGCCGTCCACGACGTTGGTGCCGTTGGCGGCGCGGACAGTGAGGTTTTCAACGACGAACGTGGTTTCCTTCGGCTGCGCGGCAGCCTTGTTCAGGCTCAGGCTGACCGGCCGGCCCACCATCATGGAGGCAAGCTCCGTGGCCGATGCCGTAGGAGGGGCGTCGCCTACCACTTTGCCGCGGCGGACCACGGTAATGACGTCGGAAACTGCCTTCACTTCCCGCAGCTTGTGCGAAATGAAGACGATGGACGTGCCGCCGGCTTTGAGCTGGCGCATGATGTCCAGGAGCTCATCGGTTTCCTGCGGGGTGAGCACGGCTGTGGGCTCGTCCAAGATGAGGACCTTGGCTTCCCGTACCAGCGCCTTGATGATCTCCACGCGCTGCTGGACGCCCACGGGGAGGTCCTCCACCAGGGCATCGGGATCGACGTCGAAGCCGTACTTGTCGGAGATTTCCCGGATCTTCTTCCGGGTTTCATCGATGCTGAGGACACCGCCGAACGACGTCGGTTCAGCACCGAGCGCAACGTTCTCGGCGACCGTGAAGACCGGGACCAGCATGAAGTGCTGGTGCACCATGCCGATGCCCGCCGCCATGGCATCGCCGGGGCCGCGGAAGTTGACGGGCTGGTCATCTACCAGGATCTGGCCGGCGGTGGGCTCGTAGAGCCCGTACAGCACGTTCATGAGGGTTGATTTGCCGGCACCGTTTTCGCCTAGAAGGCAGTGGATCTGGCCGGATTCGACCACGAGGTCGATGTCTTGGTTGGCGTAGAAGGTCCCGAACGCTTTCGAGATCCCCTTCAATTCGAGTTTCACAACTCCCACCGTTCTGTGAGTCCGAGGGACAGCTGAACAGCTCCAAAGCTACGAGCTTTGGGTTCAGCCTAGTCAGGGCAAAAACGCGCCGCCAGTACCGGGGCTCGGTACTGGCGGCGCGTCCAGGAATTGCTTACTTCTTGGGGCTTGCCTTCGATTCGACCACGAGCTTGCCGGAGACGATATCCGCCTTCAGAGCGTCAAGTTCGGACTTGGTTTCTGCAGAAACAGCCGAGTCGAGATCGTGGAACGGGGCAATGGCCACGCCGTCGTTCTCCAACGTGCCAACGTAGGCTTTGTTGCTGAACTTGCCGTCCTTGTCGTCCTTCACCACGGTTTCGACGGCCTCGCCCATCTGCTTGACCACGGAGGTCAGCATGAGGTCCTTGTATTCGGGAGCCGTCAGGTAGCCGTCGGAGTCAACCCAGATCAGCTTGACGTCCTTACCGGCGGCTTTGGCTTCCTTAAGCGCGGCACCGGCACCCTTGCCAACCGGACCGGCGACGGGCATGACGATGTCCGCGCCCTGGTCCAGGAGGTTGATGGTGACCTGCTTGCCGGTGTCCTGCTTCTCGAAATCGCCGGTGAAGGAGCCGTCCTGGGTGTTCTTGTCCCAGCCGACAACCTGGACGTTCTTGTTCTTGGCCTTGTTGTAGGCCTGGACGCCGTCGTAGAAACCATCCATGAAGATCGTCACCGTGGGGATCTTGATGCCGCCGAAGGTTCCCACCTTGCCGGTCTTGGTGGTTGCAGCAGCGGCGTAGCCCGCAAGGTATGCAGCCTGGGCGGTGTCGTAGACGACGGGCTTGACGTTGGCGATCGGGGCGTCGTACGCGAAGTCGATGATCGCGAAGTGCTTATCGGTGTTCTTTTCGGCAGCGGCCTTGGTGGCGTCGCCCAGGAGGAAGCCCACCGTGACAGTCAGGTTGCAGCCTGCGGAGACCATGCCGTTGAGGTTGGTCTCAAAGTCGCTGTTCGCCTTGGATTCGGCCGACTTGGTCTGGATGCCCAGATCTGCTTCGGCCTTCTTCAGTCCCTCGAAGGAGGACTGGTTAAACGACTGGTCGTCGAATCCGCCGGAGTCGGAAACGATGCATCCGAGGAAGTCGCTCTTGGTGGCGGCGCCGGATCCGGCGTCGGGGGCCTGGCCACAGCCGGTCAGCAGGAGCGCTGCTGCGCCGACGGTTGCAACACCGGCCATTGAACCGCGCTTCAGGGTGGCACGCAGTGGTTTCTTCAATTTTCCTCCAGGAAGAAAGTGATTGGCGCTACGACGGATGGTCAATGAGTGTCCGTTTCCTATACCTGAGGCAGAAATTCTGTTTTCACTGATGCTCGCAGCTGCGCCGAAGCGCATTGATGACACCACCCTAGTGGCCTGGAACACACCCGGATAGCACAAAGGCGGCCTGCCGCTCAGATTGTTGACTTTTTGTTACCAAGCAGTAGCCGGGTGTGCAAGTCACACCCGGCTACTGTCGCATCACAGGCGGACGAGCATCTTTCCCGTGTTCGCTCCATCCAGCAAATCAATGAACGCCTGGGGCGCATTTTCCAAGCCGTCAACGATCGTCTCGTCGTAGCTGATGGTGCCGTCGGCAAGCCATCCGGCCATCTTTTGGGCAAACTCGGCAGCATGCTGGCGCTGCCCGCCGACGAGGAACCCGCGAAGGGTCAGCTGCTTGCCGATCGCCACTGCCATGTTCCGCGGCGCTGCCGGAGGTTCAGTGGAGTTGTACTGGGCGATCGCACCGCACATTGCCACGCGTCCGCCTACCGTGAGCGTTGCCAGGGCGGCCTCGAGGTGTTCCCCGCCAACGTTGTCGAAGTACACATCGATGCCGCGCTCCCCTGCAGCTTCCTGGAGCTGCTCGAGGACGGGACCATCGTTGTAGTTGAACGCGGAGTCGAAGCCCAGTTCCAGCAGCCGTGCGACCTTTTCCGGCGAACCGGCGCTGCCGATGACCTTGGAGGCGCCCATGGCCTTGGCAATCTGGCCCACCATGGAACCGACGGCACCGGCCGCTCCGGAGACGAACACGACGTCGCCCTCTTTGAACTCGGCAACCTTCAGCAGGCCGGCATAGGCCGTGAGGCCGGTCATGCCCAGCGCGCCGAGGAAGGCCGAGGTGGGAGCGAGTCCGCCCGGCACCGGCGTGGTGGCCGCAGCGTCAACCACCGCGTGTTCGCGCCACCCCAGTTGATGCACGACGACGTCACCCACCTTGTGCGCGTCCGAACGGGACGCGATCACCTCGCCTACGGCACCGCCGTCGAGCGCTGCATCGAGGCGGAACGGTGCCGAGTACGACTTGACGTCGTTCATCCGGCCGCGCATGTAAGGATCCACGGACATGAACTGGTTCTTCACCAGGAGCTGGCCTTCAGCGAGCTCCGGCAGTTCAGCCTGTGCCAGACGGAAGTTCTCCGGCGCCGGACGGCCGACGGGGCGGGAGGCAAGGTGGATTTCGCGGGTCTGCACCGGGGTGCCTGCTACGGCGCTCATGCTGCGAACTCCACGAGCTTGAGGTCAACGTTCATGTTGCCGCGGGTGGCGTTGGAGTAGGGGCAGATCTGGTGCGCCTTGGCCATCAGGGCTTCGGCGGTTTCGCGGTCCAGGGCAGGCAAGGCGATCTCGAGTTCGGCAGCGAGGCCGTAGCCTTCGCTGTCGGTCAGCGCGCCAAAGTGGATCTTCGCCGCAACGGCAGAGTCGCTGACGTCGGCACGCTCCTTGCGGCCAACCAGCCGCAGCGCCGAGTGGAAGCAGGCTGCATAGCCGGCCGCGAACAGCTGCTCGGGGTTGGTTCCCTGGCCGTTGCCACCGAGTTCCACCGGGCTGGCGAGGGCTACATCCAGCTTGCCGTCCTTGGTGCGGGCGTTGCCGTCACGGCCTTCGCCGGAGGCAAGCGCCTCCGCTGTGTAGAGAGTCTTCATGGTGTTTCCGTTTCTCTTCGGGAATGGGATGGCATGGAAAAATCCAGAGTGAGCTGTTCAGGGCCTCAAAGTGAGCTGTTCAGGGCTGCGGTGAGCTTGCCGAGGGTTGCGTGGAGCTGCTCGATTTCGGCTGCGGAAAGTCCGGCGGCGTCGGCCAACCGTTGGGGCACTGCCTGGGCCTTGGCGCTCAGCGCTGTTCCGGCGTCGGTCAGGACCACATCCACGCGGCGTTCGTCCTCGGCGGAGCGTTTCCGCTCAACGAGCCCCAGGCCTTCAAGCCGTTTTAGCAACGGCGACAATGTTCCGGAATCCAGCCCCAGTTCGGCACCGAGTTCCCGGACGCTTCGCGGCTCCTGCTCCCACAACACCAGCATCACCAGGTACTGCGGGTAGGTCAGGCCGAGGTCGTCGAGGACGGGGCGGTAGACCGCCGTCGCGGCCTTTGATGCCGAGTACAGCGCAAAGCAGACCTGGTGGCGGAGGCGGGGTGCATCACTCATGGATAAAACGATAGTGCACAATTCAATTGTGCACAACTCAATTGGAGGCAGGCTGCCCAAGCAAGGGACAGCGAATGCTCCAAAGAGGGCTCAACGGGACATCTGCTGTCCCCCGGTTGGACTACTGGGGAAGGTCGCGGATGGTACGGAGTGCAGCCGCAGTGAGGACGCGGACAGCGTAGCCAAGGGCGCGCTCATCAACGATGAAGTCGCCGCGGTGAAGATCGTATTCCTCGCCGCCGGGGGTGTGCGTACCCAGGCGCATCATGGCGCCGGGCAGGTCCGCCAGGAACCACGCAAAGTCTTCGCCGCCCATGGACTGCGGGGTGAGCACAACAGCGTTCTCCCCCAGTTCCGCGCGGGCAGAGGCTTCGATGAGGGCCGTCTCATGCTCGGAGTTCACCACGGGAGGCACGCCGCGGGTGTGTTCCAGGTGCACGTCCACGCCGTACGGCGCAGCGACCTGCCTGACGACGTCGTCCAGCAACTCGCCCGCACTGTGCCAGGCATCGCGGTCCAGGCAACGCATGGTGCCGGCCATGTAGCCCGTACCGGGAATGGCGTTCGGCGCCGAGCCTGCCGAAATCTGTCCCCACACCACGGAGACGCCGCTGCGGACGTCCACCCTGCGGGACAGCACTGCGGGAACATTCACCGCTATCTGGGCCAACGCGAACACCAGATCCTCGGTCAGGTGCGGCCTGGAGGTGTGGCCGCCGCGGCCGGAAAGCTCGATTTTGATGGTGTCCGACGCTGACGTGATGGCGCCGATGCGCGTGCCGATCTGGCCCACGTTGATCCTCGGGTCGCAGTGCAGTGCCAGGATGCGCGGCACGCCCTCAAGCACCCCCTGCTCGATGCAGGACAACGCGCCGCCTGGCATCGTTTCCTCGGCGGGCTGGAAAATGATCCGCACAGTGCCGCCCAGCGGGTTGTTCTTGTGCATCCGCTGGAGTGTCAGGGCAATGCCCAGCATCGCAGTGGTGTGGACATCATGTCCGCAGGCATGCGTCACGCCGTGGTTCTTGGAGGCGAACGGCAGGCCGGTTTCCTCGATGATCGGCAAAGCGTCAATGTCCCCGCGAAGAGCCGTGGCGATGGGCCCCTCCCCCACGTCGACGGTGAGCCCGGTTCCTTCGAGCCGGCGCGGCTTGAGTCCGGCTGCTTCGAGCCGCTCCACCAGTTTGTCCGTGGTGCGGAATTCCTTGAACGACAGTTCCGGGTGCGCATGGAGGTCCCGGCGGAACTCAATGAGCCCGGGGAGCAGTTCATCAACCCAGGGACTCACAACGGGGGCGGGCTCGGTTTCAGTCGTGTAATTGCGCACGTCACAACTCTAGCCATCCGGGGCTCCCGAAGACCGAAAGCCACCTCTTGGTTACGCCGCGTTCAGACGCAGGACAAGCAAAGAGGTGGCTCACGGTATAAGGCTCGGGCTACAGGACGTCCGTGTCGCCGCTGGCTTTCAGGGCGTCAACGGTGCCTTTCACCAGTTGGGCATGCTCTTTCGTGGTGACCAGCAGGGCATCCGGGGTGTCCACGATGACCACGTCTTTGATACCGATCAGGGCGATCACACGCTTGGTGTCCGAGACCACCACACCGCTGGCATCCTCCGCGAACACGCGTGCGCCCTCGCCGAGAACCGTCACTTCGTCGACGTCGCCGGCGTTGTTCAGGCGACCGATCGCGGCAAAGTCGCCAACGTCGTCCCACCGGAAGGTGCCAGGCACGACGGCGACGTCGCCGGCTGCCGCTGCGGGCTCGGCTACTGCATAGTCAATCGCAATCTTGGGCAGGGTGGGCCACACACGGGCGGTAACCTCAGCCCGCTGCGGGGTGTCCCAGGCCTCGGCGATCTCCTGGAGGCCGGCGAAGAGTACGGGCTGGTTGGCCTCGAGGTGCTTGAGCATCAACGCGACGGGAGCCACGAACATGCCTGCGTTCCAAACGTAGTCCCCTGCTTCGACGTACTTATTGGCAACTTCCTGGCTGGGCTTCTCCACGAATTCGGCCACCGCCAGCGCGTTCGGAGCGCCGTCAACGTTGAGCGCAGCGCCCGAACGGATGTAGCCGAAGCCCGTGGAGGCGTGGGTGGGCTTGATGCCGATGGTGACAATCTTGCCCGTGGCTGCCGTGTAGATCGCCTCCCGGACAGTCTCCTGGAACAGGTCGTCGGGGCTGATCACGTGGTCAGCGGCGAAGGACCCCATGATGGTCTCCGGGTCGCGGCGGTAAAGGATGGCAGCGGCCAGGCCGATCGCCGCACCCGAATCCTTGGGCTCGCTTTCGAGCACCAATTCGTCATCCCCTACTTCCGGGAGCTGGCGGCAGACAGCCGCACGGTGGGCCTCGCCCGTCACTACCAGTACGCGTTCGCCGGCCAGTGGCTCCAGGCGGTCGTAGGTAGCCCTCAACAAGGTGCTGCCGGACCCGGTCAGGTCGTGCAGGAACTTAGGCGCGGCGGCACGCGAGAGCGGCCATAGCCGGGTCCCCACACCGCCCGCCGGAATAACCGCATGGAAGCGGTTCATGGGCGATTCCGGGTATTTCGCGTCTTCTGTACTCACCGCAACACTTTATCCGACGCAAGCGGTAAGCTCCGCAGAACGCCACGCATGTGGCGTTCGTCTCAGACAGTATCCAAAATCGCCTGAATCCGGGCAGGAAACATGGAATTAACAAGCAGAGAAGCCCGTCCTAAATTGAATATGCTGTGAGCGAAGCCTAGATTTAGGCGTGAGCTACGAGTGCTCTCGCAGCAGGCGTTCCCCCCGCGTGGATCCCATGCCAGCGCCGCTGTGTTGCAGGAAGGTTTAATCAGTGCCGACAAAACCAGCTGGCACCTTGTACCGCGGCCGTGAAGGCATGTGGTCCTGGGTTGGACATCGTATTACCGGTGTAGTGATCTTTTTCTTCTTGTTGGTCCATGTGTTGGACACCTCATTGGTGCGCGTGTCCCCTGAGGCCTACACGGCCGTCATTGGTGCTTACAAGAACCCCCTCATGGCCCTGGGGGAAACGGGCCTGGTCGCCGCGATCATCTTCCACGCCTTCAATGGCCTGCGTGTGATCGCGATCGACTTCTGGAAGAAGGGCGCAAAGTACCAGCGCCAGATGCTCTGGGTCGTGCTTGCGCTGTGGCTGGTCACGTTCGCCGGCTTCGCCATCCGCCACCTTTCCCTCGCGCTGGGAGGCCACTAAGCCATGACAACCATCGAATCTCCGCGCAGCGGAAAGATCGCCCCGAAGTACAACCGCACCGGCTCCAGCCGTGGCAACTTCGAGATGATCGCCTGGCTCTTCATGCGCCTCTCCGGCATCGTCCTGGTGGTGCTGATCTTCGGCCACCTCTTCGTTAACCTGCTGGTAGGCGAAGGCATCCACGCCATCGATTTCGGTTTCGTCGCCGGCAAGTGGGCCGATCCCTTCTGGCAGTTCTGGGACCTGGCCATGCTGTGGCTTGCCATGCTGCACGGCACCAACGGTGTCCGCACCATCATCAACGATTACGCCGAGAAGGATTCCACGCGCTTCTGGCTCAAGATGGTTCTCTACGCAGCCACGCTGGTCATCATCATCCTCGGCACCCTGGTGATCTTCACGTTCAACCCGTGCCCCGTCGTCGACGGCGTTCAGCTTCCTGGCGGATTCTGCCCGGCCCCGTAGCGGCCCGTGCCGCATTGGCGTGGCCGGCTTGCCGGCCCGCCTGACGTAGCGGAGCAGCCTCCGCCGACCATCTGAATTTTTGAAAGAGAGAGCATCTGGTATGCAGGTCCATAAGTACGACGTCGTCATTGTCGGTGCAGGTGGCGCCGGCATGCGCGCCGCGATCGAGTCCGGTCAGCGTGCACGCACAGCGGTACTGACCAAGCTCTACCCCACCCGCTCGCACACCGGTGCGGCCCAGGGTGGTATGTGCGCAGCACTGGCCAACGTCGAAGAAGACAACTGGGAATGGCACACCTTCGACACCATCAAGGGTGGCGACTACCTGGTTGACCAGGACGCAGCCGAGGTCATGGCGAAGGAAGCCATTGACGCCGTGCTGGACCTGGAAAAGATGGGTCTGCCATTCAACCGCACGCCTGAAGGGCGCATCGACCAGCGCCGCTTCGGTGGCCACACCCGTGACCACGGCAAGGCTCCTGTCCGTCGCGCTTGCTATGCAGCCGACCGCACGGGCCACATGATCCTGCAGACCCTGTACCAAAACTGCGTCAAGCACAACGTTGAGTTCTACAACGAGTACTACGTCCTTGACCTGCTGATCGTCGAGGAAGACGCCGTCCGCGAAGACGGCACGCCGTACAAGCAGAAGCGTGTCGCCGGTGTGGTCTCCTACGACCTCGCCTCGGGCGAGCTGCACGTCTTCCAGGCCAAGTCCGTGGTGTTTGCCTCCGGTGGCGCGGGCAAGGTCTTCAAGACCACATCCAACGCACACACCCTCACGGGCGACGGCATGGGCATCGCCTTCCGCCGCGGCATTCCGCTGGAAGACATGGAGTTCTTCCAGTTCCACCCGACAGGTCTTGCAGGCCTGGGCATCCTCCTCACCGAAGGTGCACGCGGTGAAGGTGCCATCCTGCGTAACTCGGAAGGTGAGCGCTTCATGGAGCGCTACGCCCCCACCATCAAGGACCTCGCTCCCCGTGACATCGTGGCCCGCGCCATGGCCAACGAGGTGCGTGAGGGCCGCGGTTGTGGTCCGAACAAGGACTACGTCCTCCTGGACCTGACCCACCTCGAGCCGGCCCACATCGAAGCCAAGCTCCCGGACATCACGGAGTTCGCCCGCACCTACCTGGGTGTGGAACCGTTCACCGATCCCGTCCCCGTGTTCCCCACAGCGCACTACGCCATGGGCGGCATTCCCACCAACATCACCACCGAGGTACTCCAAGACAACGACACGATCGTTCCCGGACTGTACGCCGCCGGTGAGGTTGCCTGTGTTTCCGTGCACGGCTCCAACCGCCTTGGCACCAACTCGCTCCTGGACATCAATGTCTTCGGCAAGCGTGCAGGCATTGCAGCTGCCGAGTACTCCAAGACGGCCGACTTCGTCGAGTTGCCCGAGGACCCGGAAGCAATGACCCGCGGCATCCTGGATGGCCTGCTCAGCGGCACCGGCACCGAGCGTGTTGCCCAGATCCGCAAGGAACTGCAGGACACCATGGACGCCAACATGCAGGTATTCCGTACCAAGGAATCCCTGGAGCAGGTCCTTCGCGACATCGCATCCTTCGAAGAGCGGTACAAGAACGTCACCGTCCAGGACAAGGGCAAGCGCTTCAACCTGGACCTCTTGGAAGCAGTGGAGCTGGGCTTCCTGCTGGACATGGCCAAGGTCATGACCGTCGGTGCTCTGCACCGTGAAGAGTCCCGCGGTGGCCACTACCGCGAGGACTTCCCGGACCGCGACGACGAAAAGTTCATGAAGCACTCCATGGCTTACCTGGACACGTCCGTCACTGCCGCCTCCTCGGCGGAATCCGTTGCGGGCATCCGTCTGGAGACGAAGCCCGTGATCTTCACCCGTTACGAGCCGATGGAGCGTAAGTACTAATGACGACCGAAATGGCAGAGCCCGCATCAAAGATCGAGCTTCCGGCGAGTGTTGCCGGCGACGGTGAAATTCCCACGTTCCACATCACGCTCCGCGTGCGCCGCTACGACCCCGAGATCTCGGAAGAAGCGCGCTGGGACGACTACAAGCTGACCATGTACGGCACGGACCGTGTGCTGGACGCCCTGCACAAGGTCAAGTGGGAAATCGACGGCAGCGTCTCCTTCCGTCGCTCCTGCGCCCACGGCGTCTGTGGATCCGACGCCATGCGCATCAACGGCCGCAACCGCCTCGCCTGCAAGACGCTGCTGAAGGACCTGGACACGTCCAAGCCCATCACCGTCGAGCCGATCAAGGGCCTCCCGGTGGAGAAGGACCTGATCGTGGACATGGAACCCTTCTTCCAGTCCTTCCGCGAGGTCATGCCCTTCCTGATCAACAAGGGCCACGAGCCCACCAAGGAGCGCCTGCAGTCCGTTGAGGACCGTGAGCGTTTTGACGACACCACCAAGTGCATCCTCTGCGCAGCCTGCACCTCGTCCTGCCCGGTCTTCTGGACCGATGGCCAGTACTTCGGCCCGGCAGCAATCGTCAACGCACACCGCTTCATCTTCGATTCCCGTGATGACGCCGGCGACATGCGCCTTGAGATCCTCAACGACAAAGAAGGCGTGTGGCGCTGCCGTACCACCTTCAACTGCTCGGAAGCATGCCCCCGCGGCATCCAGGTGACCAAGGCAATCGCTGAGGTCAAGCAAGCCATCCTGGCCCGCAAGATCTAACCAGCCGTTCCTCGAAGAACAGCACGTCGACGGCGCCGCTCACCTCTGCAGGTGAGGGGCGCCGTCGTCGTTAATCAACTCCCGCAACCACACATCGCAACGCAAGGAGACCAGCGTGTCACGCTCTGAGAAGATCACCTTCACGGGAAGCACCGGCGATACGCTGGCCGGAATCGTGGACATGCCCGAGGGACCGGTACGCGGCTGGGGCCTCTACTCGCATGGTCTCACCCTGGGTAAGGACAGCCCGGCCGCTTCACGGATCTGCAAGGGCCTGGCTGAGCAGGGAGTAGGGATGCTCCGGTTCGACAACCTCGGCCTTGGCGGCTCGGGTGGCGAATGGTCCGCCGGCTCGTTCAGCGTCAAGGTGGCCGACACGATCCTGGCCGCAGCCTTCATGCGTGAGCAGGGACGCGCGATTTCCCTGCTGGTGGGTCATTCCTTCGGTGGCGCAGCCGTCCTCGCCGCTGCCCGCGACATCCCCGGCCTCAACGCTGTCGTGACCGTGGCGGCGCCCTACGAGCCCAAGCACGTGGAGCACATGTTCGACACTGAGATCGACTCCATCCTGCGCGACGGCAGCGCCGTGGTTGACCTGGGAGGGCGTCCGATGGAGGTTCGCCGCCACTTTGTGGAGGACGTCGAAAGCGCTGACCTGCGCGACTGCATCCGGACGCTTCACAAGCCGCTGATGGTGATGCACTCCCCCACGGACAATACGGTGGGTATCGACAACGCCAGCGAGATCTTCCAAACCGCCCGGCACCCGCGGAGTTTCATCTCCCTGGAGGGCAGCGAGCACCTCCTCACGGGGAAGGGCCAGGCTGCGCGCGTGGCGCGGATCATCGGCGCGTGGGCCGACCCCTACCTGGAAGTCTCCTAAAGCAACGCGGGGTCACCTGTGGCCCATGTTCCACCCCTGGACGGGCCAAAAGTGACCCCGCGTTGCTCCTGGCTACTTGCCGATGGCCGCTTTGCTCTCGCTGAGCCACTGCTCGGCAGCCTTCTCAGGAGTCAGGCGTTTGAACAGGACATCGGTGTTGATGCGCGCAGTGATCTCCGAAACCGCCGTGGAACCGGTGGGGCCGATGAACGTCGGCGCGAAGTCCATCTTGCCGATCTGGTCAATGTAGGCGGCCTCAACCTTGCCTTGGGGAGTGAGCAGGTCCTGGATGGCCGTGCGCATGCCCGGGTTGCTGGGCACCCCGCGGTCGCTCTGGATGATCTTGGCGGCGGCCTCGTTGTTGACCAGGAAGCTCACCAGTTTGGCGGCGGCATCAGTGTGCTTGCTGCGGGCCGAAATCGTGTAGAACTGCGAAGACTGGAGCCAGATGCCCGGGGTGGGAGCTTCGCCCGGGAGCTTGAGCAGCTTCAGCTCCGCGCCGGAAGCCTTGCTCAGTGCTGAAAGGGAGTTGCTCCAGGTAAGCATCATGCCAGCCTGCCCCATGCCCATCAGCGTCTGCTCCGTGCTGACATTGAGCTTCTCCACGGTCTCCGAAGCGCTGGGGGCCGCGCCGGACTCGCTGAGCTTCAGCGAGAAGTCGAAGTAGTCCTGCACAGTGTCCTTGTCGAGCCCCAGCTGGCCATCCTGGGTGTGGAGGGACTTGCCGCGTTGACGGGCGAAGGCGTCCAGGGAGTCGTGCGTGAGGACGGTGGCCGTGCCGTACGTTCCCTTGGGACTTTTAGCCGTCACTTCCGAGGCGGTCTTGGCGAAGTCGTCCCAGGACCAGCTGCTGTCATCCGGGACGGCTACGCCGGCTGCCTGGAAGACAGCAGGATTCACTACAACCGCCAGCGCGTTGGCACCTGTGGAGACACCGTACTGCTTGCCCTGGACCTGGCCGTTTTCCAGGGCGCCTTGGTCCAGCTTCGACAGATCCAGCGAGCCTTGGACCTTTGACAGATCCAGGAGAGCACCCCGGTTGGCGTATTCGGCCGGGTAGGCACCACCCATGGTGATCACATCGGGAGCATCGTTGGCAGCCACTTGCGTGGCCAGTTTGTCGAAGTAGCCACTGATGTCGCCGTATTCGGGCTTGACCTTGATATTGGGGTTGGCGGCCTCGAATTCCTGGATTGCCTTGTTGGTCAGTTCGGCGCGGGACGCATTGCCCCACCACGAAAAGCGGATCTCCACGGGCCCGTCCTCGGGCTGGTTTGATGAGGGGCTGGAGCAGGCCGCGGTCAGGCCCAGCATGCCCACGGCCGTCACGAAGGCCAGGGATTTGCGAATACTTCGGAGGGATTTACGCGTCATTGGGTAAGCTTCTTTCAACCTTGAGAAAACGGTTCCTGAAACGTATCAAGGCGGTGTATATTCGTCAATAGTTTTGAGCTTGAACTATTCATTCCCAGAGGAGCCCGCCGTGTCACAGCCCTTGGAACAGATCCAGATCCGGGATCCCTACGTCCTGACGCTGCCCGGCTCGCAGGAGTATCTGCTCTTCGGCAGCACGGACCGGAACATCTGGTCCGGACCAGCTACCGGGTTCGACTGTTACCGAAGCAGCAACCTCGTGGACTGGGAGGGCCCGTACCCGGCTTTCCGTCCTGCTCCGGACTTCTGGAGCAAGGAGCAGTACTGGGCGCCGGAAGTCCATGAGTACAAGGGCCGCTACTTCATGTTCGCCACCTTCACCGCTCCGGGTCACACCCGTGGGACCCAAATACTGTCGGCTGCGGCCCCGCACGGACCCTATGAACCATGGAGCGACGGCCCCGTCACGCCCCGGGATTGGGAGTGCCTCGACGGGACGCTTCATGTTGATGACGACGGCGTCCCCTGGATGGTTTTCTGCCACGAATGGAAGCAGGTCAACGACGGCGGGATGGTCGCCCAACGCCTCAGTCCGGACCTGCGTACATCCGAGGGAGAACCGGTGGTGCTGTTCACCGCCTCCGAGGCTCCATGGTCGCGAGCCTTGGAGCAGGCATCCAGCGCAGCCAAGGAAGGCCCCGTCTACGTCACCGACGGTCCGTTCCTCCACAGGCTCGCCACCGGCAAGCTCATCATGTTGTGGTCCAGCTTTGCCCACAACGGATATGCCATGGGCATCGCGCGCAGCGAATCCGGGACCGTCCCTGGCCCCTGGATCCAGGAGGTGGAACCCCTGTGGAGCACCGACGGCGGCCACGGCATGATCGGCCGGAAACTGGACGGCAGCCTGTTCCTGACATTGCACCAGCCCAACAAGAACCCCCACGAACGGGCGGCGTTCTTCCCGCTGCGGGAACTGGAAAACACAGTGGTGCTGGAGCCTGTGGGTGGGCCGCACTCCCCCGGCGGTATCGACCGGAAATCACTGGTGCGGCGCCATAACGTCCACCAACAGGAACTGGATTCCCGGAGCCCCGTATCCGTGGGCAACGGCGAATTTGCCTTCACCATGGACCTCACCGGTTTCCAGACGCTGCCCGATGCCTACCCGGTTGCTTCCCGCGATAATCTTCCGGCGGGCACACTACTGGGCACGCAATCGCAGTGGGGCTGGCACACCATTCCGCCGGCGGAACCCTACGACCTCGCCGGGTCCACCGTCCTCTACGATTCGCCGCGCGGGCCCGTCCCTTACGTCGACATGGTGGGCGACATCGTCAACGACCGCGAGACCAACACATCCGCAGCCGAAGATTGGCTCCGTGCCAACTCCCACAGGCTCGATCTGGGCCGCATCAGCCTCCGCTGGCTCGAGAACGGTGTGGAGCGCGAGGTACAGCCCGGGGAACTCACGCGTACCGTGCAGACGCTGGACCTGTGGACCGGAGTGGTCACCAGCCGCTTCTTCCTCGCCGGGCACCCCGTCAAGGTCACGACGGCGTGCCACCCGGACCGCGACGAGCTCGGCTTCCGTGTGGAGTCGCCTGCCCTCGGGGCCGGTTTGGTGGTAGGCGTCGCCTTCCCTTACGGCTCGGGTGCATGGCATGACGCGGCCGATTGGAACAACCCGGGGGCACACCGGACCGTCCTGGCTGGTGGGACGCCATCCGATCTACATGCTGGTTCCACTGTGTGGACGGCTGACCGGGAGCTGGACGAATCGCGCTACCAGGTCCTAATCACCGGCCCGGACCTCACCGTGGAGCAAACGGAAGAGCACCGGCTGCGTGTGCTCCCGGGAAGTCCAGCCCACCCCGTCACCAACGGCGTCCTCGACTTCAGCATTTCCTTCCGCTCTTCGGGCGACGGCGACTGCCTTCCGCGGGGTGACCACAGCTCCGGTGACCATGCGCCGGACCCGGGCGGCACCGCCACGGCACGTACCGGCGTCGTGCTTTCTCCGGGCAGCAGCGTTGCCGTGGCCTCCTCGGCCCATTGGCCCGGGTTCTGGTCCACGGGAGGTGCCGTGGAACTCCATGCCACGGCGGATCCACGGGCCACGGAGCTGGAACGCAGGATCGTGCTGTCCCAGTACCTGACGGCGATCAACTGTTCAGGTTCGCTGCCGCCGCAGGAGACGGGACTCGTCTGTAATTCCTGGCGCGGCCGCTTCCACCTGGAAATGCACTGGTGGCATGCGGCGCATTTCGCGCACTGGAACCGGGTGGAGCTGCTTCTGCCTTCCCTGCGCTGGTACGCAAGCATCCTGGAGGTGTCGCGGCAAACGGCCAAGGCACAAGGATTCGACGGCGTCCGCTGGCCCAAGCAGGTAGGTCCGGACGGGCGGGAGAGCCCCAGCCCGATCGGCACCTTCCTGATCTGGCAGCAGCCGCATCCGATCTACCTTGCCGAACTGGTGTACCGGGCCAATCCCAGCCGTGATGTGCTGGAGGAGTTCGCGGAGATCGTGTTCGAGTCGGCCGCGTTCATGGCCGGCTTCGCACACCCGACCCAGCGGGGCTTCGAGCTGGGTCCACCCCTGATCCCGGCACAGGAGAGTTACGGCTCCATCAGGGCATCGGTCACCAACCCAACTTTTGAGCTGGCGTACTGGCAATGGGGCCTGGAAACAGCTGCTGCCTGGCGCGAACGGCTGGGATTGGACCCTGTGGAGGAATGGTCCGTCGTAGCGAAGGCGATGGTGAAACCCAGGGTGGTGGACGGCGTCTACGCAGCCATCGACGTGGAACCCTTCACCATCCGCACAGACCACCCGTCAATGCTGTGCGCACTGGGTGTCCTCCCCCGGACCGAGCTGATCGATCCTGACATCATGCGGGCCACCTTGAAGGACGTGCTGGCGGATTGGGACTGGGCGAGTACCTGGGGGTGGGACTATCCGGTGATGGCGATGACCGCTGCGCGCTTGGGAGATCCCGAGGCCGCGGTGGAGGCGCTGCTGTTTGATGCGGGAAAGAACACCGTGCTTCCCAACGGCCACAACCGCCAGACTGATTCGTTGCCGCTGTACTTGCCGGGCAACGGCGGTCTCCTGGCCGCCGTGGCACTGATGGCGGCCGGCTGGGACAACGGACCCGAGCGGAACGCTCCCGGGTTCCCCGAAGACTGGACCGTGACGTGGGAAGGGCTGGTGCAATCGCCCTAGCTGGAGGGCACTGCTCCTAACCGCGGCGGGGGCCCACTGCTGCGCCCACGAGCGCTCCGAGGCCAACGCCGATCAGGATGCCCAGGAAAGGCGAATTGAAGATCAGCTGCCCTGTTATCAAGCCCGCGGCAGCGCCCAGGAGGCAGGCGATCCACAGCTGATTGTTCATTGCGCCTCCACTGGATGCTCAGGTACGCGGTGCTACGCGACGCGAACCGAGGACTTTCTTGCGCGGGGTCTCCCCCGATGCGAGGTCGGCCTCGCGGATGGCTGACCAGGACGCTGAAACGAGGTAGACCTGGCTCACCAGGTTGAACCAGATCAGCAAGCCGATGATGATGGCGAACGAAGCCAGGACAGGGTTGTTGCCGGAGCGGGCCAGAAGTTCCGTACTGAAGAATTGCAGAACCGTTGTCCCGACGCCGGCCAGCACCACGCCTTCGAGGAACGCCCGGCGCGTCAACGCCAGGCTGCCGGCGACGCGGAACAGGACGGCCGCCGTCGCGCAGTTCAGAAGGAGGGGGACGACGATCTTGACAACCGCCGCGATGGGGGCCGCGACGGTTTCGTCGAGCTTCAGGAGGTCGAAGAACCAGTCGGCCGCGGTGCCGAAAATCAGGGATGCCCCGGCGCTGACCACCAGGATCACGCCAAGGAGCAGCAGGGTTCCGGCGTCGATGAGTTTTTGAAGGATGGCGTTGCGGACCAAGGGGCCCAAACCCATGACTCCGCGCAGCCCCTCCCTGACGCTTGCGATCCAGCCCAGCGACGTGAAGATCGTGACGGCGGCGGCGATGACCGCGGTCCAGCCCAGGCCGGAGGGGTTCAGCAGGGACTGCGGATCCACCAAGCCCTCACCGCCATTGACCTGAAGCAAGCCGGGCGCCGCGGAGGCAACGCTGCCGATCACGGCGTCCTCCAAAATCGGATTTCCGCCCAGGACAATCCCTGCGACGGCAAAGCCCGTGGTGAGCAAACCTGTCACCGAGAAGAACATGTTGAAACCGATGCCCGCACTCAACAGGGGCCCGTGCTGTCGGGTGTAGTGCTGGAAGGAGCGCATGACGCGATTGGTGTTCAGCCGCGCCATGAACAACGCAAAGAAGGCGCCGGCCTTCTTCAGTGCGCCGTCGCCGGCACGCTTGGCATGGCCCCAGTCCTGCCGCTTCCGGAGCAGCTCAAGCTTGAGCTTTGCCAGCTCAGTTGGCAGTGGAGGAGTGTCCGCCTCCGTGGCCTGAATCCGCTTGCTGTTCTTCGTCAGTATCGCCGCCAAAGTCGAGCTCTTCCCGTAGCTGCCATATTCCGTTGGTGTCGTGCTCGTAAAGTCCCATGCTAACCACAGGGAAGGTGGCCCGGTAATCTCTGAGGACCGTTTCGGCCTCATCAAGATTTTCCTGGGCGACATCGTGAGCCACAGTGACGTGCGGGTGATAGGGGAAGGGCAGCCGCCGCTCGAGGGGACCGGTTTGAAGTTTCTCGTGCAACTGCACGCATTCTTCAAAGCCTTGTTCGACGTTGACGAACACTACCGGCGACACCGGACGGAACGAACCAGTGCCGGAAATCGTAATGTGGAACGGCTCCTGTGTGCGGGCTACTTCCCTGACGTGTTCCCGGGTGGCGTCCCAGTCCTGGGTGGGAGTGGTGGTGATCAAGGTGATGTGGGCCGGGATGACTTCGGCCATGGGATCGCCGAAGGAAGCCCGCCATTGCTGGAGTTCGCGGGCTATCTCCGGGGGGAAGCCAAGGATCACTCCAACGCACATGGCGTCACCGGCGCCGCAGTCGGCGCCGGTGACAGCAGGCTGGCGAGAGTCGTCAGGACCAACACCCTTACGGGTGTCGGTCTTGACGTTGAGCTGGCCAGCAGAGCACATGGAGTTAGCGGACCCCTTGCTCACCGTTGGCAGTCCCGCGGTACGGCAGGAAGCCGACCTTGGAGTAGACGTCAGTCAGGGTGGCTGAGGCGATTTCCCGTGCCTTGTCCGCGCCGTGTGCCAGGAGCCGGTCCAGTTCCGCGGGATCGGCCAGGAGTTCGTTGGCGCGTTCACGGATGGGAGCGAGGTGCCCCGAGACCAGTTCCGCGAGGTCGACCTTCAGGTGGCCGTACATCTTGCCCTGGTAGTCGGCCACGATCTTCTCCACCGGCGTACCACTGATGGCCGAGTAGATGGTCAGCAGGTTGGAAACGCCGGGCTTGTTCTCGCGGTCATAGCGGATCTCAGTTTCGGTGTCCGTGACGGCGGATTTGATCCGCTTGGCCACGGTCTTGGGGTCGTCCAGCAGGTTAATGAGTCCCGCCGGTGATTCCGCGGACTTGGACATCTTGGCCGTGGGGTTCTGGAGATCGTAGATCTTGGCCGATTCCTTCTGGATGAAGGCCTCGGGGACCTGGAACGTTTCCCCGAACCGGCTGTTGAAGCGGTTGGCGAGGTCGCGGCTGAGTTCCACGTGCTGGCGCTGGTCTTCGCCCACCGGTACGCCGTGCGGCTGGTACAGGAGGATGTCGGCCGCCTGCAGGATGGGGTAGGTGAACAGACCTACACTGGCGTGGTCTGATCCCTGCTTCTGGGCTTTGTCCTTGAACTGGGTCATCCGGGCGGCCTCGCCCATGCCCGTGATGCAGTTCAGGACCCATGCCAGCTGCGCATGCTCGGGTACCTGTGACTGGACGAACAAGGTGCACTTGTCCACGTCCACGCCACCGGCGATGTACTGGGCGGCAGTAACGCGGGTGCGTCGTGCGAGTTCCGCAGGATCCTGGGGCACGGTGATGGCGTGCAGGTCCGGAATGAAGAAGACGGCGTCGTACTCATCCTGCATGCGGACCCAGTTGACCAAGGCGCCGAGATAATTGCCCAGGTGCAGGGAGTCCGCGGAGGGCTGCATGCCGGACAGGACACGGTGCTTGGCGCCGACTGCCGGTTTGGTGGACGTGGCGGCTTCCGGTGCGGCCACCGGATCGGTTTCAGTCGTGGTGGAACTTGTCATGGAGAAATACCTTAGGGAGCTCAGAGCCGGTAGTCGACTACCAGCGGTGCGTGGTCGGAGAAACGGGTGTCCCACGAAGGCGCCCGGTCCACCACAGCGGAGAAAGCAGCTGCAGCAAGGTCCGGCGTAGCCAGGTGGTAGTCGATGCGCCAGCCAGTGTCAGTGTCAAAGGCCTTACCGCGCTGGGACCACCAGGTGTAGGGGCCGGCGACATTTCCTGCCAGGCCCCTGTGGACATCCCTCCATCCGATTTCTTCGCCGAGGAAGCGGTCAAAGTAGGCGCGCTCCTCCGGGAGGAAGCCGGCACGCTTGACGTTGCCCTTCCAGTTCTTGATGTCGAGTTCCGTGTGTCCGACGTTGAGGTCGCCGACCACCAAGGCGTGGTCGCTGTGCTTGGCGAGCTCAGGGAGCCGGGTGATCATGGCGTCCAGGAAACGGAATTTGTCGTCCTGCTTGGGGGTTCCCACTTCGCCGGAGTGCACATAGGCGCTGACCACGGAGAGGGTGGTGGACTCCCCCGCACTGTTCTTGACGTTGAAGTCCGCTTCGACCCAACGACCGGAAGTGTCGAAGTAGGAATCTCCGATGCCGATCCGGGTGGCCGTGGGCTCTTCGCGGGATGCAACGGCAACACCGGCACGGCCCTTGGCTTCAGCTTCGGTGTGGAGGATGTGCCAGCCTTCGCCGATCAGCTTCCGGACGATGTCATCGGGGGCGCGGACTTCCTGCAGGCAGAGAATGTCAACCTCGCGGGGCTCCAGCCATTCCGCCATGCCGTTCTTGTAGGCAGCCCTGAGGCCGTTTACGTTGACTGATGCGATGCGAAGGAAGTCCTTCTTCAATGCCGTACTCACCCGCTCTACTCTAGTCGATGATGGTGCCGGCAACGGGCTCGTCCGAGCCGCCGGAAGACTTGATCATATCCCTGGCGTTGGTGGCCGTAATGGCGATGGTTTCCAACGCGCGGTCGATGGTGTCCTGGTCCGCGGCAGCGCCCTTTGCACGCTCCCCGTCAACCACGCGCACCTGCACCTGCACGATCTTGAACGAGTGGTCCAGCTTGAGGTCACGAACCTCATCGGCCTGGCTGCGCTCGGCCACCACCCGCGTGCCACCGTTGTCCGCAACGTTCGACGACGGCGCGCGGCCGGTTGCCGAGTTGAAGGCGGCTTGGGCTTCGCTCAGCTTTGCCCCGGCCCGCTGTGCAGCCCTGCGGATGCTCAACACCACGAAGGTGGCAAGGGCCAGCCAACCGAAGGCGACGACGGCAACTACCCAGCCCACCACGTCGTTCTGGTTTGCCGCGAAGATGACGGCCACCAGGAAGGCGATGATGACAACGGTCATCCCCAGGCCGCCGATGCGGAAGCCCTTGAACATGCCTTTGCCGGCGGGGGACGTGGACGGGTGCGGGTCACCGAGAGATTGCATGAGCCCATTCTCTCAAACCCCGAAAGGTGCCCGGGACTCTTCCACGGACGGCGAACACGAGCCCCCTTCCGTGGGAGTTTTTGTACACCAGATGCCCTCAACGCGCCCTTTTACGGGCAGGAGGTGTACAAAAACTCCATCACTTGAGGAACAGCCGGCGCAGCCTTCCGGTGGTCAGCATGATGCCGAGCGCAATCATCACGACGTAGTAGCCCACATGGATGGCCGTGGCCGGGCTGAAAGACCCCACGCTGATCTGCCGCAGCAACTCCACACCGTGCCACAACGGCATGGCCTGGATAAACCACTGGATGACCTGCGGGTAGACGCTGAGCGGGTAGAACGTGGCGCTGAACAGGAACATGGGCAGCAGGAAGAAGTTGATCCAGTCCATTTGCTGGAACGTCTTCATGAAGCTGGTGATGCCCATGCCGAAGCTTGCGAATCCGAAGGCGATCAGCACCGACGCCGGGATGACCAGGAGGGACCACCAACTGGTGAGCAGGCCCATGACACCCATGACCGCGGTGAACCCTGTGGCATAGAGAAGTCCCCGCAGCAACGCCAGGAAGATCTCGCCAATGGCGACATCCAGCGGCCCCAAGGAGGTGTAGAGCATCCCCTGGTAGAGCTTTGCGAAGTTCATCTTGAAGAAGACGTTCCAGGTGGAGTCGTAAATGGCGCCGTTCATGGCGGACACGGCGAGGAGCGCCGGTGCGATGTAGGCCGCGTAACTGATTTCCTGGCCGCCTGGGCCTTCGACTGTTCCGACGATCGAGCCCATGCCCACGCCCATGGCCAGCAGGAACAGCACGGGCTCAAAGAACCCGGACACCAGGACCAGCCAAGTACTGCTCTTGGCCGCCATCAGCCCACGGCCCACAACAGCCCTTGCGTTGCGGGAGTACAGGGAACCAAACTTGCGTTCGCGGGCAAGGTCGGTGGCGCTGTGGCCACCCGTGAGGACACTCATGAACCCATCCTTTTCACGAACTGCCGGCGCACGAGCACCCAGCCCCCAACGGCAGCCGCCACCAGGAACACCACGTGGGTGATGGTCAGCAACGGCGGTTCATCCAGTCCGTACGTGAACACCCTGCCCAGCTCGGTTCCATGCCAGACCGGCGAAATCCAGCCGATCCAGCGGACAGCCAACGGCAGGGTATCCAGCGGGAAGAAGGTCCCGGAGAACAGGAACAAGGGCATCACAATGAACCGCTGCACCAGCGCGAACTGCCCTTTGTCCTGAGTGATGCTTGCCGCATAGGCCATCAGGGGCAGGCCAAAGGACAGCGCCGCCACGGTCGCCACCAGCGCAGAGACCCAGCCCCACGGACTCGGTGAAGCTCCAAAGATGGCCACTACCGCGAAGTAGACCACTGATTGGAGGAGGAAGCGCAGGGAGCTCGCCATGATGTGCCCGCTGGCGATTTGCTGCGGAATCAACGGCGAGGCGTGCGGGCCATAGAACACCCGGCGCCATTTGAAGCCATCCATGACGGGGTACGAGAACTCCCCGGACGCCGTCATCACCGCTGCGGAGACCAGCAGCGCCGGCGCAACGAATTCCAGGTAGCTGACGCCGCCGAACGCCGACACGCTGTTGGCGTCCACCAACGTGGCCAGCCCGACTCCCATGGCGAACAAGTACGCAACGGGCTGCCCCACGCTGTAGAGGACCACGGACCAGCCGTAGTTGCGCATCACGCGGAGGACTTGCTCCGCATAGTAGAAGGAACCCCAGCGGCGAGCCCTGGCGGCCGAAACCTGCGGCGAGTGGGCCCGCAAAGGCTGCTCCGTCGTCGTGCTTTGCTTCTCAGTCAACGAGGCTCCTGCCGGTCAGCCGCAGGAACACGTCCTCCAGCGACGAGCGGCGGACCAGCGAGGTCATGGGCCGCAGTCCGCGGGCGGACACCTGCTCCAGCGCGGCCTCGCCGTCGTGCGCGTAGATCAGTACGCGGTCCGGGAGGGTCTCCAGCCGCTCACCGATGCCTTCAAGTTCGACGCCGATGGTCGCGTTCCGCTCGGACCCGAACCTGAGCTCGAGTACTTCTCGCGACGAGTGCTCGCGGATGAGGTTGGCAGGCGACCCCTCCGCCATGATCCGGCCCTTGTCCACCACGATCAGACGGTCACAGAGTTGCTCCGCCTCGTCCATGTAGTGGGTGGTCAGGATGAGGGTGACGCCGCTTTCCTTGAGCCGGAACAACCGGTCCCAGAGGATGTGGCGGGCCTGCGGATCAAGGCCGGTGGTGGGTTCGTCCAGGAGGAGTATGCGGGGCTCGTTGATCAGCGAGCGGGCGATGGTCAATCGCCGCTTCATGCCGCCGGAGAGCGCGTCCACCTTGGAATTGGCTTTGTCCGTCAATTGCGCGAACTCGAGCAACTCGTCCGCCTTCGGACGCAGGTAGCGCAGGGGCAGGCCGAAATAGCGGCCGTACACAATCAGGTTCTCGCGGACTTTGAGTTCTTCGTCCAGGTTGTCCTGCTGCGGCACCACGCCCAGATGCGCCCGTACCTCGGGGCCGTGCGTTTCGGGGTCCAGGCCCATGATGCTCAGCGAGCCCGACGTGCGCTGGGAGACGCCACCGATCATTTTCATGGTGGTGGACTTGCCTGCGCCGTTGGGCCCGAGCAGGCCGAAGGACTCCCCCGCCGGAACGTCGAAGGAGATGTTGTCGACGGCGGTGAGGTCACCGTAGGCCTTGGTGAGGTTCCGGGCACTGATGACGGTGGGTCGGTTCATGTCGAAGCCGGGTTGCAGTGATTCTGACTGTGTTGGTGACTGTGTTGGTGACGGTGTCGGTGACGGTGACGGGGAACGGATTGCTTCATTGTGCACCCTCAGCAGACTAGTAGCGCCCGTCGACATGTGAAAGATGTGTTCCGCAACTTTCTGGATTTAGCCGATGCAGGCACCGGGGACCTGCGCCCGCAACCAGCTGTCCTTCCCGAAAGACAGGCCCGGAATCGCGTCACAAACGCGCGAGCAGCCGCACGACGTTCTTGGGGTGAACCGCCCCCAACGCAAACAACCTCCAAAACTGAAAGGCTCAGCATGGCCAGCCGCAATACCAAGACCATCCCACGACCCACGGATCCCGGTGCCGGCCCGGCTTTGGTCTCCAGGCTCGGCGCTGAAGCTTTGGGCACATTTATTTTGGTTTTCGGTGGCGTGGGAACTGCGCTGTTCGCAGCAAGCTTCCCGGATCCTGCTAACGCCTTGGGGGTTGGATTCCTGGGCGTGTCCCTGGCTTTCGGCCTGACGGTCGTCGCCGGTGCCTACGCTTTCGGTCACGTCTCAGGCGGGCACTTCAACCCTGCGGTGACGATCGGCCTGGCAGTCGCCGGGCGTTTTCCGGCCAAGGACATAGCGGCCTACATTGGGGCGCAGCTTGTGGGCGGCGCGGCAGGCTCCAGTGTGCTGGCCGTCATCGCTGCCGGCGGCTCCGACGGCTTCTTCACTGCCGCCCGGGCAGCCGGATTCGCCTCCAATGGTTTCGGCGACCACTCCCCCGGGGGCTTTGGCCTTGGTTCGGCGCTGATGACCGAATTCGTCCTGACCGCTGTCTTCGTCCTGGTCATCCTTGGCGTCACTGACCGGCGTGCACAGGCCGGATTCGCCGCACTTGCCATCGGGTTCAGCCTGACCCTCATCCACCTCATCAGCATTCCCGTGACCAACACCTCGGTGAACCCGGCCCGTTCCATCGCCACGGCCCTGTATGCCGACAACTGGGCGCTGGGCCAGCTCTGGGTCTTCATCGTTGCCCCCATCGCCGGAGCCATCGCTGCAGCCGCCCTGTACCGCGTCGTCTTCGCAGCGAAAACACCATGACCGAGGTCCATTGGGGCGCTCCCCGCGGGACGGAAAAGGGCGCCTGCTCCCAACGGGAGCAGGCGCCCTTTCTGCATTCAGCGAGGTTACGCGATGCCGGCCTGGCGCTCGGCGCTCTCCACGACGTTGGCAAGCAGCATGGCGCGGGTCATCGGACCCACGCCGCCCGGGTTCGGGGACAACCAGGCGGCGACGTCGGCAGCTGCCGGGTCCACATCGCCGGTGACAACAGCCTTGCCGTTGCCGTCGTCCACGCGGCTGACGCCGACGTCGAGCACGATTGCGCCCGGCTTGAGGTCTTCCGCCTTGATCATGTGCGGCACGCCGGCGGCGGCAATCACGACGTCGGCCTGCTTGAGTTCCGCGGGCAGGTCCACGGTTCCGGTGTGGGCCAGGATCACCGTTGCGTTGACTTCCTTGCGGGTCAGCAGCAGTCCGATGGGACGGCCGATGGTCACGCCGCGGCCAACCACCAGGACGCGCTTGCCCTTGAGGTCGATGTCGTGGCGGCGAAGCAGCTCCACACAGCCCTTGGGCGTGCAGGGCAGCGGCGACTTCATTTCACCGTTCACGTTGGCCACCAGGCGGCCAAGGTTCATGGGGTGCAGGCCGTCGGCGTCCTTCTCCGGGTCCATGGCTTCCAGGATGACGTCCTGGTCGATGTGCTTGGGAAGCGGGAGCTGGACGATGTAGCCGGTGCACTCGGGGTTCTCGTTGAGTTCCTGGACGACCTTCAGGAGGTCTTCCTGGGAGATGTCCTCGGGGAGGTCGCGGCGGATGGACTGGATGCCCACCTCTGCGCAGTCCTTGTGCTTGCCGCCGACATACCAGGTGCTGCCGGGGTCGGAGCCCACCAGGATGGTGCCCAGGCCGGGGACGATGCCCTTGGCGGCAAGGGCAGAAACGCGGGTGGTCAGTTCTGCCTTGATGGCAGCGGCGGTGGCCTTGCCGTCAAGGATCTGTGCGGTGGACTGTGTCATTCCATCTGCTCTTTCTGCTGGGAGGCTCATGCCAACGGGACCCGCCGCCGTAGGTGTGGCGGCGGATCCCGTTGGCTCCGGTTCAGTGCCGGGGTAATGCGTGTTCAGCGCTTGTTGTCGCAGGAACCGCTGGTTACCACTGCTCGTGCTGCGGGTACAGCGGGAAGTTGTCGGCGAGCTTGTCGACGCGTGCCTGGAGGGCCTCTGCATCAACGCTGCCGGCGGCGCCCTTTACGAGTGCGGTGGCGATGATGTCGGCAACCTCGGTGAACTCGTCGGCACCGAAACCGCGGGTAGCCAGGGCGGGCGTACCGATGCGGAGGCCGGAGGTGACCATCGGCGGGCGGGGATCGAACGGAACGGAGTTCCGGTTCACGGTGATGCCCACCGAGTGCAGGAGGTCTTCGGCCTGCTGGCCGTCCAGCTGGGAGTTGCGCAGGTCAACCAGGACCAGGTGGACGTCGGTGCCGCCGGTCAGGACCGAGACGCCGGCTTCGGCGACGTCGGCCTGGTTGAGGCGGTCAGCGATGATCTTGGCGCCCTCAAGGACGCGCTCCTGGCGTTCCTTGAACTCTTCGCCGCCGGCGATCTTGAAGGCAACGGCCTTGGCTGCGATGACGTGCATGAGCGGGCCGCCCTGCTGGCCCGGGAAGACGCTGGAGTTGAGCTTCTTGGCCCACTCCTGCTTGCCCAGGATCACGCCGGAACGCGGACCTGCCAGGGTCTTGTGGACCGTGGAGGTGACGACGTCGGAGTGCGGCACCGGGCTCGGGTGCAGTCCTGCTGCTACAAGACCTGCGAAGTGCGCCATGTCGGTCCACAGGAGCGCACCGACTTCGTCGGCGATGGAACGGAAAGCTGCGAAATCGAGGTGGCGCGGGTAGGCGGACCAGCCTGCGATGATGACCTGCGGCTTCTCGGCGATGGCCTGCTCGCGGAGCTTGTCCATGTCGATGCGGAAGTTGTCCTCTTCCACCTGGTAAGCCGCTACGTTGTAGAGCTTGCCGGAGAAGTTGAGCTTCATGCCGTGGGTCAGGTGTCCGCCGTGGGCCAGGGACAGGCCGAGGATCTTGTCGCCCGGGTTGATCATGGCGGACAGTGCTGCAGCGTTTGCCTGGGCACCGGAGTGGGGCTGGACGTTGGCGTATTCGGCGCCGAAGAGTTCCTTGACCCGGTCGATGGCGAGCTGCTCAGCGACGTCGACGTATTCGCAACCGCCGTAGTAGCGGCGGCCCGGGTAACCCTCGGCATACTTGTTGGTCAGGACGGAGCCCTGGGCTTCCATCACGGCGCGGGGGGCGAAGTTTTCGGAGGCAATCATTTCCAGGGTGCCGCGCTGGCGGCCAAGCTCCTGGTCGAGGACTGCTGCGATCTCGGGATCGAGTTCGGCGAGCGACTGGTTGCTGACAGACGCTGAAGTGGTGGTAGTCACGGAGATCTCCTGGCTAGGGAACGGGTGGTGCTACAGGTCAGGCTACCGGCAGCAGCATTCCCGCGTCCCCTTGATGACAGGAGGCATCGGTCACTTGCGTGCGACGGTAAGACATGACCCTCGGCCCAGGCGTACGATCCGTGGTCTTCGTGATTGCCGCTCCCTGGTGGTAGTCCACCCAACGCCAGTTGCGACCCGTTAACAGTACAACAAGGCAGCACCGGTAGGCTTGTCCGTGTGACTGACTCCACCGCTTTTGTTGTGACCCTCTCCTGCCCCGACCGCCCCGGCATCGTGCACGCTGTTGCCGGCGCACTCCTTGACGCCGGGTGCAATATCGCCGATTCGCAACAATACGGAAGCCCCACCACCGGCAACTTCTTCATGCGCGTGGAGGCGACGACGTCGAGCACCCAGACGGAACTGGCCGCCGCCTTGCAGCCGGTGGCCGATACCTTCGGCATGACGTGGCAGATCAACCCCGTTGGCCGGAAGGTGCGCACCATCATCCTGTGCTCCAAGGACGCCCACTGCCTCAACGACCTGCTGTTCCAGCAGCGCACAGGCACCCTGCCCATCGAGGTTCCGGCCATCGTCTCCAACCACCGCGACCTGGAGGAACTGGCCAACTTCTACGGCATCCCGTTCCACCACATCCCCGTAACACCGGAAACCAAGCCGCAGGCCGAGGCTGAGCTGCTGAAGCTGATCGCCGAGCACGACGTCGAATTGACCGTCCTGGCCCGGTACATGCAGGTCCTCTCCAACGATCTCTGCACGGAGTTGAACGGCAAAGCCATCAACATCCACCACTCGTTCCTCCCCTCTTTCAAGGGCGCAAAGCCCTACCACCAGGCGCACGCCCGCGGAGTGAAAATCATCGGCGCCACGGCACATTACGTGACCGCAGACCTGGACGAGGGGCCGATCATCGAACAGGAGGTCATCCGAGTGGACCATGCGCGCACGGCGGCCCAGTTCGTCCAGATGGGCCGCGACGTGGAGGGCCGCACGCTGGCCCAGGCAGTGCAGTGGCACGCCGAGCACCGCGTCCTCCTGGATGGCACCCGGACCGTGGTGTTCAACTAACACCACTCCTAAGCTGGGGGTATGCAGGGCCTTCCTGATCCGGAGCGCGACCTCGCCGTCTATTACGACCGCCATGCCGCCGCACGGAATACCCGCTCGCTGACTCCCCACCGGGTTGAGTGCCGGGAGTGGTTCATCCGGCTGCTCAAGTCCGAACACCGTCGTTCCTTGCTGGAGCTCGGCTGTGGCACCGGTGTTGAAGGCGTGGAGTTCGTCCGCGCCGGGCTGCACTACACGGGTGTGGACCTGTCGCCGGAGAGCGTCCACGTGGCCCGCGCCGCAGGACTCGACGCCTCGGTTGCGAGCGGGCGGGACCTGCCGTTTGCGGATTCGGCCTTCGAAGCGGCGTGGACCATGAGCACGCTGTTACATGTCCCCAACAGCGGGATTCACGACGTCGTCCGCGAACTCGTGCGGGTCACCGCACCGGGTGCGCCAATCGCCGTCGGACTCTGGTCCGGTGACGACGACGAAGTTCTGAACCCGGAGGACCTGGAAGAACCGCGGCGTTTCTTCAGCCGCCGCAGTGACGAAACCGTGCAGCGGATTTTTGGGGAACACGGCGTGGTGGAGCATTTCCGAACGTGGCCGGAAGGTGTGGGCGTTGAGTCCGGCCCCGGCGCGGGAAACTGGGAGCAGCACTACCAATTCCTGGTGCTCCGCACCCCTTCAGCCAACTAGGCTGGGCTTCATGGCTCCTTCTTACACTTTTGCCGGGGACACTCCGGACATCCATGAAACCGCCTTCGTGGCGCCCACCGCGTCCATCATCGGCAAGGCCACCTTGGCCCAGGATTCCAGCGCTTTCTACGGCGTCTCCGTCCGCGCTGATACAGCCGCGATCAAGGTGGGGGCGGGTTCCAACCTGCAGGACAACGTGGTCCTTCACGCCGATCCCGGTTTTCCCTGCACCGTCGGCGAGCGCGTCTCCGTGGGGCACAGCGCTGTGGTCCACGGCTGCACAGTGGAGGACGACTGTCTCATCGGCATGAGTGCCACCATCCTCAACGGCGCGGTGATCGGCACGGGTTCCCTCATTGCTGCCGGCGCCGTCGTGTTGGAAGGCACCGTCATTCCCCCGCGCTCCCTCGTAGCGGGCGTTCCTGCCAAAGTCCGCCGCGAATTGACGGACGAAGAATTGGAGGGCGTGAAGCACAACGCCGCCCACTACAAGGAACTCGCAGCGGCGCACCGGGACATGCACGCTTAACGCCGAATGCGAGGCCCGCTCTGCGTCCCCTGCGGTGGGTTTGGGGCGTAGAGCGGGCCTCGCAATGCAAAAGGGACTAGTCCAAGCTGATCGGGCCGAGCTCGTCCAGCAGGTCACCCGGGCCGGGGTTTCCGGCGGCGGACGAGCCACCCAGGTGGTTCACCACGCCCCAGACGGCATTCAGGCCCGTGGTGACGGCGCCCTCGGCCCAGCCGGCGGTGAAGGACACGTCATCACCGGCGAGGAAGATGCCGCGCTGGTTCCCGGGCAGTTTGTCCTGCTTGAAGTGCGTGAACAGCCGCTGCTGGTAGCGGTAGTGTCCGGGCAGGTTGGCCTTGAAGGCCCCCATGAAGTTGGGGTCCGCTTCCCAGGAGACGGTGATCGGCTGCCCCACAATGTGGCTCGCGATGTCAACGCCCGGATAGATCTGCTCCAGCGAGTGGAGCATCAACTTGACGCGCTCCTCCGCAGTGAGGGCGAGCCACTTCAGGGCGTCGTCGTTCCACGTGTAGGACAAGAGGATGACGGCGGGCTTGTCCGGGCCGTCGTCGAGCAAGTACGTTGCCCGGTTGAGGCGGTCGGTGAGGGTCATTGACAAGACTTCACGCCCGGTCTCCGGGTCGATGTCCTTCCAGAACGGCCGGTCCACCATCACGAAGGTCTTGGACGACTGCATGTAGTGCGAGCGTTCAATCGCGGTCCACATCTCCGCGGGGAACAGTGCCTCTTCGGTGTGGATACGGGTGGAGAGCAGCCACGACTGGCATGTGGTGACCACGGCCTGGTAGCTGGCTTCACGTCCCCAGTTTTCCCGCACCACGAGGTCGCCGTTCTCTGCCCGGCGGATGTTGTCCACGGCACCGCGCGGCGAACCTGAGTGCAGGGAGGCCAGCGAGGTTCCTTCCGGCCAGTGCTTCAGGCCCGACGGCGCGTGGTTCCAAAGTGCCTCCGGGAGCCTTTGCGCACCTCCCGAAATGGAGCGGTGCTGGTCGTCGGCGTCGGTGTACACGACGCGCAGGATCTCAAGGATGGAGTTGGGGAAGTCGGTGTCCCAACCGCCCGTGCCGAAGCCGACCTGGCCGAATGCCTCGCGGTGGGCGAAGCCGGCTTCCTTGAAGGACTTGCTGGCAGCGATGAAGCCGTAGAAGGTCTGCTCGTCGAGTTCGGGCAGGAGCGCGTTCCACAGTTCCTTGATCCGCTTGGTGTCACGGGCCTTGATGGCTTCCTGCATCTCCGCGAAGGCTGCGCCGTCGTTGATCGCGGCTTTCCAGGCATCGGCAACTTCGCGGAAGAACACGGGCAGTTCGTCGGCGGTGGTGGCGTAATGCTTCTTACCGGCGAGCTCGATCACGGTGCTGGATGTTGCCGGTGCCATGGGGTTGGGGAATTCGTTGGTGTCCAGCCCCAGGAGGTCCACGTAGTGGTAGAACGCCTTGCCGGAAACCGGGAAGCGCATGCCGCCGAGGTCGGCTACGACGCCGGGCGCGGACGGGAAGCTCGCGGTCCGGAGCCGGCCACCGATCTGGTCGGCCTCGTAAATGACCGGTTTGAGGCCAAGCTTCATGAGTTCGTAGGCGGTCACGAGTCCGGAGAGGCCCGCACCGATGACGGCGACTTCGGTGCCGTACATTTCCTCCGGGACGGAGCCAAGCCCGTCCGGGTGTGCCAGGTAGTGGTCGTAGCTGAAGGGGAAGTCCGGGTTCAGCATGGTGATCGGCGCTTCACTGGCGCCGGGTGCTGCGGGTTCCCCGGCGAGGGGAAGTTCGGTGGCGATGGTCATGGTTTTGCTGCTTTCACAGGTTCCGGGCTCATGGCCCTGGTGGTCATTTCACGGTAGTCCTGCTCGCTGAGCGCGGCTACCTTGGAGTTCCGGCGTCCATAGCCGAAGTAGACGGCGATGCCCACCAGCATCCACACCCCAAAGGTGATCCAGGTATCTGCGCCGAGGTTGAGCATCAGGTAGGCGCACATCAGGGCGCCCAGGATCGGCGTGACCGGGTATAGGGGAACGCGGAAGCTTCGCTCGAGGTCCGGGCGGTTGCGTCGCAGGTAGATCACGGCGACGTTGACCAGGGCAAAGGCAAACAGCGTGCCGATGCTGGTGGCGTCCGCCAGCGCGCCCAGCGGGACAAGGCCCGCAGTGAGGGCGACGGCGGTGCCGATGATGAGCGTTCCCGCCACCGGAGTGCCGGTCCGCGGGGAGACGCGGCCGAAGATTTTGGGCACCATGCCGTCGCGGGACATGGACAGCATGATGCGCGTCTGGCCGTAGAGGACCGTCAGGACGATGCTGGCGATGGCGAGCACAGCACCGATGGAGAAGACCAGGGCGATCCAAGGCTGGCCGGTGATCTCGTGCAGGATCTGCACCAGGGCCGCTTCTGTACCGTCGAACCATCCCCACGGGCGGGCGCCGATGGCGGCCACGGATACGAGGACGTAGATGCTGGTGACGATCACCATGGACAGCATGATGGCCCTGGGAAGGTCACGCTTGGGGTTCCTGGCCTCTTCCCCTGCCGTGGAGGCGGCGTCAAAGCCGATGTAGGAGAAGAAGACGCTGGAGGCCGCTGCCGAAACACCTGCGGCGCCCATGGGCAGCAGGGGCTCGAAGTTGCCGGCATTGAAAGCCGTGAAAGCCACTGCGCAGAAGAAGATCAGGATGCCCACCTTGATGATGACAATCGCTGTGTTGATCCACGCACTCTCGCGGGCACCCCTGACCAGCAGGATCATGGCGAAGACCACGATCACCACGGCCGGTATGTTGACCAGCCCGCCATCCCCCGGAGGTTGGGACAACGCGTCCGGAAGGACCTGCCCAAAGGCGGCCAGGGTCTCATTGACGTACTGTCCGGCGCCGACGGCAACTGCTGCCACGGAGACGGCATACTCCAGCACCAGGCACCAGCCGCAGATCCACGCCATGCCCTCACCCATGGTGGCGTAGGAGTACGAGTAGCTTGACCCGGCAACCGGCACGAGGCCCGCCATCTCGGCATACGAAACAGCGGAGAGGAGCGCAGCAAGGCCGGCGATGACAAAGGAGATCCAGATGGCCGGACCTGCCAGCGGAACGGATTCGCCGAGAATGACGAGGATGCCGGTGCCGAGCGTGGCACCAACGCTGATCATGGTCAGCTGCAGCACGCCGAAGCTGCGGACCAGCGGAGTGCCGCCTTCGCCGCTGCCGGACTCGCTGACCATCTGCCCAATGGGCTTTCGGCGCAGCAACTGGGCTCCGAGGCTCGGCCTCGCAGCGCCCACCGCCGCTGGATTTTCGGTGTTCACAGGCACAGTCACCCTTGACGTCCCTTCAAAGTAGTTTCGATTTCCCCTCCACAAGACTGGCATGTGAGCCACCTCTCACCACGGTGCAAAATGACCTATAGTGTTCAACCATGAGACGTAATGCACACTATCAAGAGGCTGCTGCAGCAGCCCTCTCCGGACAGGTCACCGTTGACCTGTCCGCCATTTCAGACAACGTCAAGGCCCTGAAACAGCGCACCGAGGCGCCGTTCTTCATGGCCGTGGTGAAGGGCAACGCCTATGGGCACGGCCTGGTGGAAGTCGCCCAAACTGCTGCCGATGCCGGGGCCGATTGGTTGGGAACAGCCCAACTCACGGAAGCCATCGCCCTCCGCAAAGCAGGCATCACCCTACCCATCCTTTCCTGGCTCTATCTGGCATCCCAGACAAGTGCCACCATTCTCGAGGCGCTGGAAAACGACATCGACGTGTCCCTCGGGAGCGTTGGCCAACTGGAGGTCCTGGCGGGTATCGCCGGCCGCCTTGGCCGCCCCGCCGTCGTCCATCTCGAACTGGACAGCGGCCTCAGCCGTGGCGGCGCGCGCAAGGAAGACTGGGCGGAACTCGTGGCGCACGCGCGGCAAGCCGAAATCGACGGAACCCTCCGCGTCCGCGGCCTCTGGACCCACCTGGCCTGGGCCGATGTCCCGGCACACCCTGGCAACGCAGCCGCCGTCGCCGAGTTCGAGGACGCCGTCCGTGAAGCCCGTGACGCCGGGCTGACCCCGGAACTGCGGCACGTTTCCAGCTCCGCCAACATCCTGGACCGCCCCGAATTCCACTTCGACATGGTCCGCGCAGGGCTGGCAATCTATGGCCTCGCTCCGGCGGACCACCTCAACCCGGCGGACTTCGGGCTGCGCCCGGCGCTGAGCGTGACTGCGCCGCTGGTCATGGTGAAAAAGGTCCCAGCGGGCACCGGGGTCAGCTACGAACACCAGGCCATCACCTACGAACCCCGGTATCTGGGGCTCATCCCGCTCGGTTACGCGGACGGCATTCCCAAGGGCATCAGCGGACGCTCGGTGGTGAACATCGCTGGCCGCAGCGTGCCGGTAATCGGCAAGGTCTGCATGGACCAGTTCATGGTGGACCTCGGGCCGGATGCGTCCGGAATCGCAGTGGGAGACACCGCCGTGCTGTTCGGCGATCCCTCCAGCGGAGCGGCGAGCGCCGACGACTGGGGTGCCGCGATCGGCAGCCATGGAGACGAGATCATCAACAGGATCGCACCGCGCCTCCCCCGTGCCTACTCGACTACCGCCTACCAATGCCCCGACTACCAGGAGCCGGCAGCCGCCGGGCAAGGCAATGTCGCCTGAACCCGCCACCGCCCGCCTGAGCTTCGTCACGCTTGAGCAGTTCCTGGAGCAGCTGCCGCCCGAGTTGAAAATGATTCACGACGGCGGCAGCGGCGGCTCGCTGCTGCGGTGGGTGGAACCCAGTGAGCTCGAAGACCCCACGCCCTACCTGCCCGAGGGCGAATTCCTCCTCACCGCCGGGCTGCCCTTCCTTGGGGAGGGCGGCACGGCGGCGAAGGTTGACGCCTACGTCCGCCGGCTCGTGGACGCCAAGGTCGCTGCACTGGGGTTCGGCATCAGGCCCTACTTCGACGCCGTACCTGAGGCCTTGGTCGAAGCGTGCCGCACCCACGACCTCACCCTTTTCGAGGTACCGGAGTCCGTCCCGTTCGCCGCGATCGGTCTTGAATTCTCGCAGCTTCTGGAGACAGACAACGCACGCGTTTTCCGGCAGCTCGCCGAGACCAACCGGCAGCTCATGCGCGCGGTCCTCTCCCCCAGGCCGGAACACGAACTGCTGGCAGCCCTCGTCCAGCGCGTACCGGTGTGGGCGCTGCTGGTGGGGGCGGACGGGCGGGTCAGGGCACGCGGGCACAATGCCGGCGGCAGCAACGGCGTCGAGCATTCACTGCTGGCACCGATGCTGGAGCGGCTGCTGTCCGGCAGCGGTCCCCGCGTGGAGATGGACGGCTTTGAGCAGCCGGGATCGGCGCTGGTGTTTGGGCACCCCCTGCGGAGTACCAAAGACGCGAACCTTGGCGCGTTGATCCTCGGTTCGGACGCGCCGCTGACACCTGCGCAGAACAACGTGGTGCAGTCGGCCGTGGGATTGCTGGAACTGCTGGTGCGGCAACGAACCAGCGGATCCCTGGCTCCGAGCCAGCTCGCCACCGCGGTGTTGCTTCATCCGGACTCCCTGGCTACCGGCGGGACCAAGCACGTCAACGGCCTCAAGGACCTGCTGGCACAGAGTTTGTCGTCCACCAGGTCGGCGCAGATGCGGGTGGTGCAGGGTGTCCGGGTGGATGGGGCGGCCGACGACGGTCCCGTCCGCGAGGTGCTCCAATGGCGGCGTCTGCTCGACACCAAGCTGGTGGAGATCACCGAGTACGGTTTCGCGGCGATCACCCGTTTGAGGGTCGATGATTCGCTGCTGGCCGACATCGAAAAACTGGGCTGGCGCCTGGTGATTGGCGAACCGACGGAACTTCACGGGCTCTCAGCGGCCTACCAGCGGGCAAGCTCCCTGCGGTCCCGGGTTGTCTCCAGTGGCATGAGCGCACGCGTGGACGAGGTGACGTGGTCGGTCACCGGCCTTCTGGGACGCGAAGCGGGGACCATGCTGGCCGAGCGGCTTCTGGCGCCCGTGCTGGCGTTGGAACCGGACCGCAGGGATCCGCTGCTGTCCGTGCTGCGGGGATGGCTCAGCGAAAACGGAAGTTGGGACGGCTCCGCCAAATTGCTCGGCCTGCACCGGAACAGTGTGCGCCGGCAGATCGGCGTCCTCGGGGAGCTGCTGGACATGGACCTCAACCAGGCGCAGGTACGGGCAGAGTTGTGGTTCGCGCTGCAGTACGTGGACGGATTGGTGACGGCGGACCGGGAGGCCACTGCCTAGGCCTGCTGCTCCCACTCGCTGTACAGTTCCGGCCTGCGTTCGCGCAGGTACGGGACTTCGTCACGGGCGGCCTTGACCGTTTCCGTACCGACCTCCGCGAACAACAACGCTGCGCCCTCCCCCGCGGCGGCGAGCAGCGAACCGTCAGGACCGGCCACCACGCTGCCGCCCAGGAAGTTGTAGATGTCCTCGTGGCCGGAATGGTTGGCGTAGGCCACGTTGAGCTGGCTTTCCAACGCTCTGGCGCGGATGAGGACTTGCGGCACGTTCTCGAACCCGGCGGAAAGGGCTGTCGGCACCAGCAGGAGTTCAGCACCGCGGGTGGCCGCGGCACGCACTGCTTCAGGGAACTCGACGTCGTAGCAGATCAGCATCGACGTGCGGATTCCGTTGAAATCCACGACGGCGGGAGGTACCTGGGCGCCGACGAACGCCTTGTGTTCCTCCGGACCGAAGAGGTGGACCTTGGCGTAATTGAGGATTTCATCGCCCGAAGCGTCCAGCAAAGTGGCCGTGATGTGCCAGGCGTCGCCGGCCAAAGCCGGCTGCGCGGCGTCGTCGTGTGCTGCCTCCTTGGGGGCGACGGCCGGCAGGCTGTAGACCAAGCCAATGCCGTGAGTGCGCGCGATCCCGGCCAAGCGTTCGCGAACTGCCGGCAAAGTGGCGGGGTCCAACTCGGCATGCAGGCGCAGTGGCGCGTAACCAACAGGGAACAGCTCCGGGGTGAGCAGCAGAGCAGCTCCCGCGCTGGAAGCACGCTGGGCTGCGTCCTCGATTGTGCGCAGGTTGGCGTCCACGTCCATGACGGAGGCGTTCGCCTGCAGGATTGCGAGCAGCATCATTACCACCTTGTTTCACCTGATCCCTGCCGTCCGTGGGCATGGGACATCTTCTTGGTTCAAGCCTAGGCTTCGCTCCGTTGCATGCGGCGATGCAATTGGACCTGCGGGCCGCGAACCCGGGACGCATTGCACGCGCCTCCCCCGTTGCCGAGCCCGCTCTGCGCCTAAAAAGTTGGGGATAGGGCGCATATCGGGCCTCACAAGGGGTACTTAGAGAGTGTCCTTGCGTTGGAGTATGTCAGTGATGCTTGACTCGCTGTGTTCACTTCTTGACTACAACGCATCTTCTGGGGCAATCTTCTTGTCATGCCCGCTACGCAGCGCTCAACGAAGAGCCACCCAAGAAAACCCGGCTCGCAGTCCGCGCTCCGCCACCTCAATCAGCAGCGCATCATCGAGTGCTTGCTGAGCGGACCGTCCACGCAAGCCGAGCTTTCGCGGCAGACCGGCCTCTCCACCGCCACGATCTCGAACATCGTCAAAATCATGCAGGACGCCGGCCTGGTGTCCACCGAACCGACCACGAGCTCCGGCCGCCGCGCAACCAACGTACGGCTCAACAGCAACGGGGCTGTCGCCGTCGGAATCGACTTCGGACGCCGCCACCTGCGGGTGGTTCTGGCCTCGCTGGGTTACCACGTTATTGCCGAGGACTACATCGAGTTGCCCTTGGGTCACCAGGCGGAAGAGGGCATCGCCGCTGCGGTCCGCCTGCTGGAGAAACTGCTCCGTGAGAACGGCATCGACCGAACGGCCGTAGTCGGCGCAGGAGCCGGCATTCCCGGCCCGATCGACCGCAGATCCGGCACCGTCGCGCAAGGCGCCATCCTTCCCGAATGGGTGGGCATCGACATCCTCCACAGGCTGGAGGAAGCACTGAATTGCCCCGTCTTTGTTGACAACGACGCCAATCTTGGCGCGCTGTCCGAAGTGACCTGGGGACCGCACAGCGGGGTCTCCAACCTCATGTTCCTCAAGATCGGTTCGGGCATTGGCGCCGGCCTGATCCTCAACGGATTCCCGTACTACGGCAACGTCGGCATCACCGGTGAAATCGGCCACGCGACGATCCATGAACACGGCCTCGTGTGCCGCTGCGGGAACCGGGGTTGCCTGGAAACGATAGCGTCCACCACCACCATGATCGAGCTGTTGGGCCGCGGCCAGGAGACATTGCTGACGCCCCAGGACATCGTGCGCAATTGCCTCGCCGGGGACTCCGCGACACAGCGCGTCGTGGACGACGCCGGCCTGGCCGTGGGACGTGCACTGGGGAACGTTTCCAACCTGATCAACCCCGAGGTCATTGTTGTCGGTGGCCCGCTGGCTGGTCTTGGCGACCTGCTCCTGGACCCCATCCGCAGGGGCCTGGTACGCCATGCCGTGCCCGTGGTGGGCGAAACGACGCACCTGGCAATGTCCTCCCTCGGCGCCCGGGCAGAGGCCCTCGGAGCGGCCGCTTTGGTGTTCCAGCACGCCGGTATTACTGGTAGGTAACGAAATCGTTAGCTGGATCATGCGTTCAAGTCTTGACGACAAGATAGGTGATCCAGTTTACTTTTTCATCAGACAGCTCCGCCGTTTGCGGGGCCGACAACGAAGTCATGCATTGGAGGCGTAAGGGCTGATGACAACCCTCGACACGCAAGGCGAGCCCATCCTTTTGGAGATGCGCTCCATCACCAAGGAATTCCCTGGAGTGAAAGCCTTGTCGAACGTAAGCCTGCGCGTAATGGCCGGCGAGATCCACGCAATCTGTGGTGAGAACGGTGCAGGCAAATCCACGCTGATGAAGGTCCTGTCCGGGGTCTACCCCTACGGCAGCTACACCGGCGACATCGTGTACCAGGCCGAAACGCAGCAGTTCAAGGACATCCGCGCCAGTGAAGCGGCCGGCATCGTGATCATCCACCAGGAACTGGCACTGATCCCGGAACTGTCCATCATGGAGAACATCTTCCTGGGCAACGAACCGACTAAGTGGGGTGTCATTGACTGGGCCGAGGCCCGTAAGCGGTCCCTCGAACTCCTTGCTCGGGTAGGCCTCCGTGAAGACCCCGACACCCCCATCAAGGAAATCGGTGTCGGCAAGCAGCAGCTGGTGGAAATCGCCAAGGCGCTGAACAAGTCCGTGAAGCTCCTGATCCTGGACGAGCCCACCGCAGCACTGAACGAATCGGACTCCCAGCACCTGTTGGACCTGATCCTTGGCCTCAAAGGCCGCGGCATCACCTCGATCATCATTTCCCACAAGCTCAACGAGATCGAACAGATCGCGGACGAGATCACCATCATCCGCGACGGCAAGTCGATCGAAACGCTGAACGTCAAACGCGATGGCGTGGATGAGGACCGCATCATCAAAGGCATGGTCGGCCGGACGCTCGAGTCCCGCTTCCCGGACCACGAGCCCAAAATCGGCGAAGTCTTCTTCGAGGTCAAGGACTGGACAGTGGGTCACCCCCAGATCCAGGACCGCCTCATCTGCAAGGGATCCAACTTCTTTGTACGCCGCGGTGAGATCGTCGGCTTCGCGGGCCTTATGGGTGCCGGCCGCACGGAACTTGCCAGGTCGGTCTTCGGCCACTCCTACGGCCGGTTCATCAAGGGCCAGATCTTCAAGGACGGCAAGCCGATCCAGCTCCGCAGCGTCAGGGCCGCGATCGACGCCGGACTCGGCTACGTGACCGAAGACCGGAAGTCGCTCGGGCTGAACCTGCTGGACGACATCAAGACGACCACCGTTGCGGCCAACCTTCGCGCCATCAGCAACTACACCGTAGTTGATGACCGCAAGGAGTTCAGCGTCGCGGAGGAATACCGGAAGTCGCTTCGGACCAAGACCCCATCGGTTGAAGAGGGCGTAGCCAAACTCTCCGGTGGCAACCAGCAAAAGGTGGTGCTGGCCAAGTGGATGTTCACCGACCCGGACCTCCTGATCCTGGATGAACCCACCCGCGGCATTGACGTGGGCGCCAAATACGAGATCTACGGCATCATCCAAAGGCTGGCCGACCAGGGCAAGGGAGTGATTGTCATTTCCTCGGAGCTTCCGGAGCTCCTGGGCCTGTCCGACCGTATCTACACCATCTTCGAAGGCGCCATCACCGGCGTCCTGGACAAGAACGAAGCAAGCCAGGAAAGCCTCATGAAGCTGATGACTTCCTCCCGCAAAGCAGCCTGACCCTTTGGCCCAGCCCCGCCCCTTCCTGACACAAGGACCAAAACAATGAACGCGCTCAAGAAGCTATTTGGTGGCAATACCCGCCAGTTCGGCATGATCTTCGCCCTGGTGGCACTTATCGTCTTCTTCCAGATCTTCACGGACGGCCGCACGTTGACGCCCGGCAACGTGATCAACCTGTTCAACGGCAACTCTTACATCCTCATCCTGGCCATCGGCATGGTCCTGGTTATCATCGCCGGCCACATCGACCTCTCCGTGGGATCAGTGGCAGCATTCGTGGGCGTGTTCGTGGCCCTCGCAATGCGTGACTGGGGCCTGCCCTGGTGGGCCGGTGTGCTCTTCGGGCTGCTCCTTGGTGCCGTGATCGGTGCCTGGCAAGGGTTCTGGGTGGCATACGTCGGCATACCCGCTTTCATCGTGACGCTGGCCGGCATGCTCCTGTTCCGCGGCTTCAACCAGTTTGTCGGCAAGTCCAACACCATCCCGGTCTCCAAGGACTTCCAGTACCTCGGTTCCGGCTACCTTCCGGAGATCGGCCCGAACACCGGCTTCAACAACCTCACCTTGCTCCTGGGCATCGTTGCTGCGGCATTCGTCGTCATCATGTCGCTGCGTGCCCGCGCTGCCAACAAGGCTTTGGGCGCAGACGTTCCCGAGCTCTGGGTTGAGGTCACCAAGCTGGTCCTCATCTGCGGAGCGATCCTCTACGCCACGTACTTGTTCGCCACCGGCCGCCCCGGAACGTCCTTCCCCATCCCCGGCCTGATCCTGGCCGTCCTGGTCCTCATCTACGGTTTCATCGCAGACAAGACGGTCCTTGGCCGCCACGTCTACGCTGTGGGTGGCAACCGCCACGCAGCCGAGCTGTCCGGCGTGCAGTCCAAGAAGGTCAACTTCATGGTCATGATGAACATGTCCGTCCTGGCAGGCCTGGCCGGCATGATCTTCGTTGGCCGCTCCACGGCATCGGGCCCGTTCGATGGCGTTGGCTGGGAACTGGATGCCATCGCAGCCGTCTTCATCGGTGGCGCAGCCGTTACCGGTGGCGTCGGTACCGTGATCGGCTCGATCGTCGGTGGCCTTGTCATGGCCGTCCTCAACAACGGCCTGCAGCTTCTGGGCGTCGGCGCCGACCTCACCCAGATCATCAAGGGCCTGGTGCTCCTGGCCGCAGTTGCCTTCGACGTCTACAACAAGTCCCAGGGAAAGCGTTCGATCACCGGTTTGCTGCTGAAGAACTTCCAGCGCAACAACAACGAACTCAAGCCCGACGAAACCACCTCCACCAAAGAGGTCATCTCCAAGGAAGCGTAATCCCGCTTCCGCTCGACTCGCTCCACCCCACCCACACAGAAAGTGAACCAAGATATGCGAATGTTTGGTAAAGCAGGAAAGGCAGCAGCAGTCGCTGCCATCGCGGCACTGGCGCTGACAGCCTGCGGCCGCACTGACAGCGGCTCAAGCAGCAGCACGGCAGGCGGGGAAGCGTTCCCCAAGGACTCGCTGATCGGCGTCGCACTTCCGCAGAAGACCAGTGAAAACTGGGTCCTCGCGGAGAAGCTGTTCAACGATGGCCTCTCCGGCGCCGGCTTCAAGGCCGACGTCCAGTTCGCCAACGGCGGCGTGTCCGAGCAGCAGAACCAGATCAGCGCCATGGTCACCAAGGGTGCCAAGGTCATCATCGTGGGAGCCATCGACGGCGCCCAGCTGGGTACCCAGCTTCAGCAGGCCAAGGACTCCGGCGCCACCGTTATCGCCTACGACCGGCTGCTCCTGAACACGGACAACGTGGACTACTACGTGGCATACGACAACTTCAAGGTCGGTGTCCTGCAGGGCCAGGCGTTGCTGGACGGACTGAAGGCCAAGAAGCCTTCCGGCCCGTACAACATCGAGCTCTTCGCTGGTTCCCCTGATGACGCCAACGCCAAGGTCTTCTTCGACGGCGCCATGAGCGTCCTGAAGCCGAAGATCGACGACGGCACCCTCAAGGTTGTCTCCGGCCAGACCTCCTTCGAGCAGGCCGTTACCCAGGGCTGGAAGGCAGAAAACGCACAGCGTCGCGCTGACACGCTGCTCACCGGCAGCTACGGCACCGCTTCGCTCGACGGCGTCCTGTCCCCGAACGACACCCTGGCCCGTGCAGTGCTGACGTCCGTCAAGGCCGCCGGCAAGCCGCTGCCCGTGGTCACCGGCCAGGACTCCGAAGTTGAGTCCGTGAAGTCCATCATGGCCGGCGAGCAGTACTCCACCATCAATAAGGACACCCGCAAGCTCGTTGAGCACGCCATCACCATGGTGAAGGACCTCCAGGCCGGCAAGCAGCTGGAGATCAACGACAAGGACTCCTACAACAACGGCGTCAAGACCGTTCCTGCGTTCCTCCTGCCGCCGCAGATCGTTACGGCTGAGAACGTCAAGACGGCTTACGTCGACGATCCGGTACTCGGCCCGATCACCAAGTAACACCCGAGCACCAAGTAATACAGCAAGCCCCGGTCCGCCAGCAGGCGGGCCGGGGCTTTTGCTTGCTCAGGTTCTGCTGGATCATCGAGCCCCCGGGGCGGGCCAGAGCTCCGGAATTCGGGGTTCCGGGTAACAGCGAAAGTGAATGATCCAGCAGAATTCGTGACCCCAGGCTTTCACAGCCCACACATAGCTTCGGCTGGAGTGCCGCACAGCAGCGCTCAGCAATGTTGGACCTGCAGCCCGCGTCCCGTGGGCCACGAACTTGCAGGTCCAGAGGAGAAACGTGAGCGTCCTTGCCCGAAGCGTAGGCAATGCCTTCCGCAACAAAATCAGAACAGCGGCGGTGGTCGCCGTCCTCGCCGTAGCGATCGGGCTGGCTTTGGCCATGCTCGTTGCGAACCAGGCGGTGGGCGCCAAAGTGCAGGAGCTCAACGCCTCCGTAGGCACCACCCTGACGGTCAACCCGGCCGGCGGGCAAGGCTTCGAAGGCGGCGGCGAACCCCTCACGACGGCGGAAGCCGGGACCGTGGCGTCGGTCGCCAATGTCACCTCGGTAGTCGGAACCAAGGCCCTGCGCCTGCAGACTGCAACGACAGGAACCACAGGAACCACGCAGCAGGCGGGTCCTGGAGGCGGCTTCGGCCCTGGCGGCCAGCAGGCTACGGTCAGCACCAACCTGACAGCGGCCATCGACGCCGGCACCCTGGGCAACCGCAACAATGCCAACGGAAATTCGGGAACGGGCACCACCGCCCTGCCCGCCCGGGCCCTTCCGATCACGGCAACGGGCATCGGTGCGGAGGTCGACAGCACCGGCAAAGCACTGAATATCACCAGCGGCACCGGGCTGGGCGAATACACGGCTGCCGGTGGGAAGGCCCTGGTAGGCAAGTCCTTGGCAGAAAAGAACAGCCTGAGTGTCGGGTCCACCTTCACCGTGCAGGACAAGACGTTCACAGTGGCCGGTATCTTCGACGCCGGCACCGCGTTCGGCAACAATGCCGTCTACCTGACGCTCCCCGAAGCCCAGACCCTGGCGTCAACACCGGACGAGCTCTCCAGCATAATCGTCACGGTCAACAGCATGGAGAACGTCGACAGCACCAAAACGGCCGTCCAATCGGCTCTCGGCACGGATAAAGCCGACGTCACCCAAGGCCAGCGCAACCTTGAAACAGCCGTCAGCTCCTTGGACAGCGTGAAGAACATTTCCATGGTCGCCTTCATTGCGGCCCTCGCCACGGCGGGGATCATCATCCTGCTCATCATGGTCATGCTGGTCCGTGAACGCCGCCGCGAAATCGGCGTGCTGAAGGCCATCGGTGCTCCCAACCGCACCATCGGCCTGCAATTTGTCCTCGAGTCCCTGGTTCTCGTTGCCATGGGCAGCGTAGTGGGCGCGGTGATTGCATCGTTCGCCAGTGGCGGCATCGCCTCGGCACTGATCAGTTCAAACACAACCACGACGGCGGCCCCCACCAACCAGCGCGGCGGCGGCCTTGCCGGCGCCATGCCAAACGGGGCGGTACCCGGTGGTGGCGGCTTCCCCGGCGGCGGGCAGGGAGGTCCGTTTGGCGGGGCCTCACAGTTGCTCAGCTCCGTCACGGCCAGCGTCTCCCCCGGCGTCCTCGCGGCCGGCATCGCCGCGGTGTTCGCCGTCGCCATCATCGGTGCGCTGGTTCCGGCGCTGCTGACCGCCCGCATCCGTCCCATCGAAGTACTCCGAGGAGAATAGCCGTGATTGAAGTCAAGGACCTGGTCCGTCAGTTCAAGTCCGGTGACCGGACCATCAAGCCCGTCAACGGCGTGAGCTTCGAGCTCGAAAAGGGTTCGTTGTCGTCCATCGTGGGCAAGAGCGGCAGCGGCAAGAGCACACTGTTGTCCCTCCTGGGCGCATTGGACAAGCCCACCTCAGGGGACGTCGTTGTCGATGGCGTGAGCCTGGCGGGGCTGCCGGACGGCAAGCTGACCGAGTACCGCCGCCGCGACATCGGTTTCGTCTTCCAGCAATTCAACCTGATCCCCAACCTCAGTGCCGTGGACAATGTCATGCTGCCCATGGAGTTCGCCGGAGTCCGTAAAGCGGCCAGGCTGAAGCGGGCTAAGGAACTGCTTGAGCAGGTTCAGCTGGATCCGGAGAAGCATTCGCGGCGGACCAACCGGTTGTCCGGTGGGGAGCAGCAGCGTGTGGCGATTGCCCGGGCGCTGGCCAACGAGCCCAAGCTGATCCTCGCCGATGAGCCCACCGGAAACCTCGATGAGCAGACCGGCGAGCACATCATCGAACTCCTGAGCTCCCTGAGCCGCGACTACAACACCACCATCCTGGTGGTCACGCACGACCGCAGCCTGGCTCAGAAAACCGAACGCTGCTTCCGCCTCCAGCAGGGCCGGCTGACCGAGGAGCTCAGAACCGGATCGCGTCGATGACCTTGACGCGCACCGCCACGAGCGCCGGAATGGCTCCGGCGAGTGCGCCCACAAGGACGGCTGTGCCCCTGGCCGCCAACGCCTGCGCGGAATGAGAGGATGGCTGGCATGACTCTTCCTATTGCCGTGCCGTGGCTCACAACCCAGGACAACCAGGATCCTCGCGCTGCCACCGGGCAACCTTTGCGGTGGGGCGTGGTGTCCACGGGCAATATCGCCAAGAGCGTCTCTCAGGACCTGGCCCTCTTGGAGGACGCGGAACTCTACGCCGTGAGTTCCCGGACCCAGGCTGCCGCGGATGCCTTCGCCAACGCTTCGGGTTTCGCCAAGGGATATGGGAACGACGCCGGTGTTCCCGGCTACCAGCGTCTGTTCGAGGATCCTGCGGTGGACGTGGTCTACGTGGCGACACCTCACGCCCAGCACTTCCAGATCGCCTCTGCGGCGTTGCGGGCCGGGAAGCACGTCTTATGCGAGAAGGCCCTCACCATCAATGCCCGTGAGGCCATGGAACTGGTGAAGATCGCGCGTGAGCAGAACGTGTTCTTCATGGAGGCGGTGTGGAGCCGCTTCCTGCCGAGCATGCAGCGGGCTTTCGAGATCGCAGCGTCCGGTGAGCTGGGGCAAATCCAGTGGGTTACCGCGGATCTCGGATTCCCGGCACCGTACGATCCTTCGGCCCGCATCTGGGCCCTGAACGACGGCGGCGGAGCGCTCTTGGACATCACGGTGTATCCCTTGCTCTGGGCCTTGGGGACGCTGGGCTTCCCGCAGTCGGTCACGGCGATCGGATCGCTGAATGAGGACGGCGTGGACACGCAGAACGCACTGACGCTGGGATATGACACGGGCGCACAGGCGCAATTGACGTCGTCCCTGATGGCCCATGGGCCAAGGACAGCCACTGTTGCCGGCGGCCTTGGCTACTTGCAGACAGTGGGATCGGTAAACAATCCGCGTGAGCTGCTGGTCAGGGTCGGCTGGGACGAGCCCCGTCACGAGCACTTCGACGTTGCAGGCATCGGCTACACCTATGAACTGCGCGAGGTGACCCGCTGTGTTCAGCAAGGACTCCTCGAGAGCCCGGTGATGCCGCTGGAAGACTCCATCAATGTGATGCGCCTCTTCGACGGCGTCCGTTCCCAGCTGGGCGTCCGTTACCCCAATGACGCCCGGTGATTTAACCAGGACGGGTTAAGACCCCTTGCGGCCTGGCTGCCTGGCCAGTTTGCGGTCCAGCGAGAAGGCCCCGGAGCCCAGGAAAACGAAGGCCACGGACACGGCGAAGTAGATGATGAGCAGCTCCGCCGTCACGCCCGCTTTGTCCGTGAGCAGGGGCTTGCCCGCTTCCGTCACGAACCAGATCGAGGCGAACATCAAAGCCGACAGGAACCCTGCCACGCGGGTCAGCGCTCCGAGGACCAGCAGCAGCCCCAGCCCCAGCTCACCGGCGATCACCAGCCACGCAACGATTTCCGGCTTCTGCACACCCATGGCAGCAACGGATGCTGCGAACGCGGCATGGCCGGCCATGAACTTCTGGAAGCCGTGGACCATGATGAGCGCGCCGAAGACCACGCGGAGTATCGTGACGCCACGGGCGGAGGACTTGGGTGAAGGGTGAAGAAATTTCACGCAGTCCAATCTTCCATGCCCGGCGCTCCCGGCCAAACGCCCGCAATCCGGCGACCTTGGAAAGAGAAGCTAGGACAGCAGCGCCGGGATGTCCTTCACTCCGGCCAGTATGTGGTGATGCGGGTGCGCGGCAAGCTCGTCGCGCCCGAGCTTGCCGGTTAGTACGCCGACGGCCAGGACCCCTGCGTTGTTGGCCGCAGCGAGGTCGTTGACAGTGTCGCCCGCTGCCATGACCGAGCGGACATCCTGGACTCCCGTCAGCTCCATGGCGCGGTGGATCATGAACGGCGCCGGACGCCCGGCGGCTACTTCGTCGGAGCACACGACGGCGTCCAGCAGGTTGCCGTCGCCGACGCCCCACCCCAGCCGCTCAAGAAGCGGCTCGGCGACGTCGCGTGAAAAGCCTGTCGTCAGGGCCACCTTGACGCCCTGGCGGCGGAGTTCGCGGAACGCGTCTTCGACGCCTTCCAGCGGGACGGGCGGGTTGGCATCGTAGAACCCGCCCAGGATTTCCTTGAACCGCGCGAACGCTGCGGTCACTGCGTCCTCCGTTGCGGCTCCTCCCCCGGCTTCGATCAAAGCGGTAATGGCCTCCACTTTGTCCGCACTCATCCACTCCTGGACGGCCTCGGGGCTGGTGGCGGCTCCGGTTTCTTCGACGCAGCGGGCCAGGGCAACATAGACGTCACCGTGTTCGTCGATGGTGGTTCCGGCCATATCGCAGGCTACGAGCTTGATCATGGGGTGGCTCCTTCGGTGTGGATGCGGACCAGGGCTGCCCTGCGCTCCACGGTGTTGTCGATGGTGAAGTTGGTAAGGGCCGGCAGGTAGCGGTCCTCTGAGTATTCAAGGGGCTGGCCGTCACCGGAACGGGTGATGCGGCGTTCGCGCAGGAGCGGAATTCCTTCGGGTTGCTCCAGGAGTTCGGCGTCCTCGTCGCTGGCCGCTACTGCGTCGATGGTGTGCCGTGCGCTGTGCAGATCCACGCCTTGGTCCTTGAGGAACGCAAAAATGGATCCCGAGTCGGTGTCGAAGTCGAACAGTTTCCGGCCTACGTCCAGGACGAACGTGGTGCGCTCAATCATGGCCGGAGCTTCATCCAGATAGCGGACCCGCAGGACTTCCACAACCGTTGTACCCGGCACCAGTCCGAGCGCTTCCGCAGCTTCCGGGCTCGCTTCGCGTCGTGCCACCTCCAGGGTTCGCTGGCCGGGCTTCTTGCCGATCCCCAGCGCCCACTCGGTGAACGAGTTGAAGGTGGAGAACGACTGCGACGGCACGGACGAGCGGACCATCGGGGGACGGCCGCGGCCACCTGTAACCGCGCCTTCGGAACGGAGGAAGGCGAGCGCCTGGCGGATCGGTCCGCGGGAGGTTCCGAACTCCCGGCACAGCTCCGCCTCGCTTGGAAGCTGGAAACCGGGCGGCCACTCACCGTCAGTGATGCGGCGCATGAATTCCTCGCTGAGCCGGACATGGAGGGGTGCGTTTTGCTGAGTACTCACCAGTTGATAATACAAGTTGCCAGTACCAAAAAGGCCTCTTTCGCCACATTCCACATGAATCCGGCGTGAACAAACATGAACGGAGGTTAAATTCTGATTAACTTGTATATACAAGTGGCGATGTAGCTTGATTCGCTTCTTGCGTGCCGTCAAGGTCGATAGTGTGAACAACGCAAGCAACCCCACCTCAGCCACCGGCAACAGCCCCGGCCAAGCCGTCGACGTCGTCGTCGTCGGCGCCGGCATCATCGGCCTGGCGCATGCCGCCCACGCTGTTGCCAACGGACTGACTGTCACCATCATCGAACGCGACCACCACGCCGCCGGCGCCTCGGTACGGAACTTCGGCCACTGCTGCATCACGGCGCAGTCCGGCGATCTGTACGAGCTCGCAAGGACGTCCCGGAAGTACTGGCTCGAGTTCGCCGAGCAGGCAGGTTTTTGGGCCGTTGAATCCGGAGCAGTGGTCCTTGCCCGTACCGATGCAGAAATGGCTGTCCTGCGCGAACTCTCCGCAGCCCGGGAGCCCGGCCAAGTTCAACTGCTCTCCCCTGCCGCGACACGGGAGCGCCTGGACCCGGTTGCGGCCGGACTGCCCGACGGCGGCACCCGCCAAAGCGTTTGGCCCGGCCTGGTCGGTGGAGCCTTCCTCCGCGACGACCTCCGCGTCGATCCCCGGACCGCCGTCGCAAAGTTGGCCGAATGGCTGAGCCGGCAGTCCGGCGTCGAACTTCACTGGAACACCGCGGCACTGGGCTTCAGCCAATCGCCGGACGGCGTGACCGTGCAGACATCGCGCGGCGCGCTGCAGGCGAAGCAAGTGTTCGTGTGCGTGGGCCACGACGTCGACTACCTGTTCCCGGACCTCGCTGCGGAACACAGGATCCAGCGGTGCGCGCTCCAGATGTCATTGGCTGCCGGGCCAGCCGGAGTCCGCTTCACACCGGCTGTGCTCACCGCAACGTCCATGCTCCGCTACCCGGCTTTCACCGATATGCCCGCGGCGGAGGCCCTGCGCTCCGAAGTGGAAGCCAAGCAGCCGGAACTGTTGGACATCGGCGCCAACGTCATGTTCACCCAACGCCCCGACGGCACCATCATCCTGGGCGACTCGCACCACTACCACCGCACCGCCGACCCGTTCCTGGACGAGGCAGTCACCGACGCCCTGAACAACGACATCAGCGGCAGGATCGGCCGGCCCCTGGAAATCATCGAACGCTGGCAAGGCATTTACGCGTCCTCGGACGTTGCCCCGATCCTGGTCCGCAACATCCAACCGGGCGTCACCGTGGTGTCCGTGACCTCCGGCGTCGGCATGACCCTGTCCTTTGGCCTGGCACACCGCAATGTGTCGCGTCTGTCCTGAGTTCCTCCGTTCCCCCACCCCTCCCTTCGCCTAAGGATTCCCATGAAAACCACGCTCTTCACCGGCTCCGCGCTTGCCCTCGCCGCTGCTTTGGCATTGACCGCATGCGGCGGCTCGCCCAGTCCTCTCCAGACCAGTCCTCCCCCGGGACGGCGTCGGCCACCTGCCCCAACGGCGGGATCAAGTTCGGCATCGAGCCCTACGAGGACCCGGCCAAGCTGAAGCCCGCCTACGACGTCCTGGCCGCTGCCCTTTCCAAAAAGCTCGAATGCCCGGTCACAGTCCAGGTGGTGGAGGACTACGCAGCCGAAGTCCTCGCCATGCGCAACGGCAAGCTGGACCTGGGGCAGTTCGGGCCGCTGGGCTACGTGTTCGCCGACACCAAGGCAGGCGCAGAACCACTGGTTTCATTCGGCACGGCAGAAAAGGAGCTCAGCAGCTACACGGCCGGAATCTGGGTACCCAAGGACAGCCCCATCCAGGCAATCGGCGATCTCAAGGGCAAGTCCCTGGCCCTGGGCAGCGTCGGATCCACCAGCGGCGATGTCCTGCCCCGGTTCGGTCTCCGTGAGGCAGGCATCGCTGACGCCGACCTCACCATGGACTACACCGGCGGCCACCCGGAGGCACTCCTTGCCCTGACCAACGGGAAGGTGGACGCGGCCGAGATCAACTCGCAGACGCTGGCCACGGCGATCGCCGCGGGAACCTTCGCCAGGGACGATTTCCGCCAGGTCTGGACGTCCAACCCCATCCCGAACGATCCCATCACCGTTCGCGGCGACGCCGATCCCGCCTTCAAACAAGCCGTCAAGGAGGCGTTCCTGTCACTGGAGCCCGCCGACGTTGCCAAGGTTGGAGAGTTCCTGGACGTGACCCCTCCCGGCCCGTTGCTGGAGGTCACCAAGGACAACTACACGCCCCTGTTCGAGCTCGCCAAGACCATGCACCTCACGGAGAAGGATCTGTAATGCCGCTCTCCGTCCAAGGGCTGGGTAAGTCCTTCAACGGCAGGACCGTCCTTCAGGGTGTCGACTTCTCCGTCGCCCCCGGTGAACTGGTTGCCTTCCTCGGCGCCAACGGCTCGGGCAAGTCCACCACGCTGCGTTGCGTCATGGGCATCACCGCTCCCGATGCCGGAAGCATCAGCATTGACGGCATGGCACTGGACCGTCTCCAGGGCCGCGAACTCCTGCAGGCGCGGCAGCGGATGGCCATGATCTTCCAGAAGATCCACCTGATTCCGCGCCGCACGGCCCTGGATAACGTCTGCGCCGGAGCCCTGGCACGCATCCCCACAGTCCGTTCCCTCACTCCGCTGCTGTTCCCCGCCGAAGTCCAGCAGGAAGCCCTGGACTGCCTGGACCGCGTTGGCATGGCGGACCGTGCCTTCGACCGAGTTGGCCGGCTTTCCGGCGGACAGCAGCAACGCGTGGCAGTAGCCCGGGCACTGTGCCAGCGTGCCGACGTCGTACTCGCTGACGAGCCGGTCTCCGCACTGGACCCGCACGCCGCCGAACAAGTCATGGCACTGCTGCGCGAACTCGCACACACCGAAGGCCTTGCCGTCGCGGCCGTGTTGCACCAGCCGGACCTTGCACTGCGTTACGCGGACAGGTCCATCGGGCTGCTGCACGGCTCCGTGAACTTCGACCTTCCCTCCACGGAAGTCACCGCCGAACACCTCAACACGTTGTATGCCCCGGACAGGAACATCGCAGCATGACACCCCATACCTTGACTCCCGCCGTCGCGCGCCGGGACTCAACAAGCAAAAGCCGCGTGGCTCTGGTCCGCCCGAAGAAGCCCCTGCGGTGGATCACGACGGCGGCAGTGGCGGCCGTCGTCGTCGGACTTCACGCTGTGGCCATCCAAGGGACGGGCTTCAAACCCGAGTTGCTGGTGGACGGTTGGAGAGGCATGGCGGCGTTCATCGGCGATGCCTTCCCGCCGGACCTGAGCTGGGAACGGACCGTGAAGCCCGGACTGGAAGCGACGCTCGTGACCCTGTGGATCGGCTTGCTCGGCACCACGTTTTCCGTGCCGTTCGCCTTGCTCCTGGCCTCGCTTGCGGCAAGGAACACCAGTCCGCATCCTTCGGTGTACCAAGCTGCCCGGGCTGTGTTGTCCTTCTTCAGGGCGGTTCCGGACATAGTGTTTGCCCTGATCTTTGTCACCGCCGTGGGCCTGGGTCCGTTCGCGGGCGTCCTCGCGTTGATCTGCCACAACACCGGTGTCATGGGGAAGCTGTGGGCCGAGTCCATGGAAGAGATCGACGCCGGGCCGCAGGAGGCACTGCGGACCGCCGGCGCCAACCGGATCCACCAGGCAGCCAATGCCACGCTGCCCATGGTGATCCCGCAATTCGTGGGCCTGCTGCTGTACCGCTTCGACGTGAACGTGCGGTCCTCGCTGGTCCTTGGCCTGGTGGGCGCCGGTGGCATCGGGTTGCTGATCAACCAGTCCATCAAGTCCTTCCAGTTCGATTCCATGCTCACGCACATCCTGATCGTGCTGGTGCTGATCGTCGTGGTGGACCAGTTCTCCGCGTGGATCCGCCGGCGGTTGGCTGCGTAACCCGCATTCCGGCCCAATCCACGTTCCAACCCAACTGGGGGCAGAATGGGAGGTGGCTCTTCTTGGAGCCACGGTTGGTCTCGCGGACGTTGTGGATGGAGCAGGCATGCAGGTTGATGTTGTAGTTGTTGGCGGAGGAGCCATGGGATCGGCCGCTGCATGGCAGTTGTCCCGCTCCGGACGTTCGGTGGTCCTGCTGGAACAGTTCGAGGCCGGCCACCACATCGGCGCCTCCCACGGAGCAACCCGCAACTTCAACACCGCCTACGCCGAGGCCGACTACCTTGACCTCCTCGCAGAGTCCAAGACCCTCTGGGACGAGCTCGCGGCAGAAAACGGGGCGCCGCTGCTGGACCTCGTGGGCTTGGCCAACCATGGCAACATCCCCAAGCTGGAACTGGTGCGGGAAGCACACCAGGAACGCGGCATCGAGAGCTACTTCATGTCCGCCGACGAGGCCGCGGACCGTTGGCGGGGCATGAACTTCTCCACCGATGTCCTCTTTGTGCCAGGATCCGGCCGGATCCGCTCGGCTGACGCCTTGGTGGCGCTGCGGAAATCGGCGGAGTCGCACGGCGCGGTCTTCAAGTATTCGACGCCGGTCCGGGACATCCGGGTGGACGGCGCCGATTCGGTGGTGGTGGTGACGGAGGAAACCGAGTACACAGCCAACCGCGTGGTGGTGACGGCCGGAGCCTGGACCCCCAAAGTCCTGAAGGACCTCGTCAAGCTGCCCGCACTGGTGGTCACCCAGGAGCAGCCCGCCCACTTCACCCCGACCGATAACACCTTGGTGTGGCCGAGCTTCAACCACAATCCGGACCCCGACCCGAACAACGAACTCTACGAATACTGGTTCAGCCCGGTCTACGGCATGCTCACCCCTGGAGAGGGCGTCAAGGCCGGCTGGCACGGCGTCGGGCCCGTCATGGACCCTGATGAGCGCACGTTCGAGCCCATCCCCCAGCAGCTCGAAGCCCTGGTGCGGTACGCGGAAGAGTGGCTCCCCGGCGTCGATCCTTCCACTGCGGTTCCCATCAGCTGCACCTACACCACCACCCCCACGGAGGACTTCGTCCTGGACGGTTTCGGCCCGTTGGTGGTGGGCGCCGGATTCTCGGGGCACGGTTTCAAGTTCACGCCGGCCATTGGCCGGGTGCTGAAGGACATCGTCGACGGCGGCGTGGCACCTGACCGGTTCCTGGCCGACCGCTAGGAGTTTTTGTACACCTAATGCCCTTTAGAGGGGCTTTTAAGGTCGCTATGTGTACAAAAACTCCAATGTGGACGAAAAAGACCCCGCAAGCGTGATGCTCGCGGGGTCTTTTCGCGGTGACTACTTCAGGGTCGCAACGACCTTGTTGAACGTAGCCGACGGGCGCATGATCTCGGCAGCCTTGGCGGCGTCCGGACGGTAGTAACCGCCGAGGTCGACGGCGGGACCCTGCACGGCTGCCAGCTCACCGACGATGGTCTCCTCGTTGGAGGTCAGGGCTTCGGCGATACCGGCGAAGTCCTTGGCCAACTCGGCGTCCTCGGTCTGCTTGGCCAGTTCCTGTGCCCAGTACATGGCCAGGTAGAAGTGGCTTCCACGGTTGTCGAGCTCGCCGACGCTGCGGCGCGGGGACTTGTTCTCCAGCAGGAACGTGCCCGTGGCGCGGTCCAGCGTGTCAGCAAGAACCTGTGCCCGCGCGTTGCCGGTGGTGGTGGCCAGGTGCTCGAAGCTCACGGCCAGGGCCAGGAACTCGCCCAGGCTGTCCCAGCGGAGGTGGTTTTCCTTGACCAGCTGCTGGACGTGCTTGGGAGCGGAGCCGCCGGCGCCGGTCTCGAACAGGCCGCCACCGTTGATGAGCGGAACGATGGAGAGCATCTTGGCACTGGTGCCGAGCTCGAGGATCGGGAACAGGTCCGTGAGGTAGTCGCGGAGGACGTTGCCCGTGACGGAGATGGTGTCCTCGCCCTTGCGGATGCGCTCCAGGGTGAAGGCCGTGGCCTCAACCGGGGAGAGAATCTTGATTTCAAGGCCCTCGGTGTCGTGGTCCTTGAGGTACTCGTTGACCTTGGCGATGAGGTTGGCGTCGTGTGCACGGCCCTCGTCCAGCCAGAACACTGCCGGGGTCTGGGAAGCACGTGCACGGGTGACAGCCAGCTTGACCCAGTCGCGGACGGGGATGTCCTTGGTCTGGCAAGCGCGCCAGATGTCACCGGGGAAGACCTGGTGTTCGGTCAGGACGTTGCCCTTGCTGTCCACGAGCTGGACGGTGCCCGCTGCCTGGATCTCGAAGGTCTTGTCGTGGCTGCCATATTCCTCGGCTGCCTGCGCCATGAGGCCCACGTTGGGGACAGTGCCCATGGTGGTGGGGTCGAACGCACCGTTGGCACGGCAGTCGTCCAGCACAACCTGGTACACGCCGGCGTAGGAGCTGTCCGGGATGACGGCCAGGGTGTCGGCTTCCTTGCCGTCCGGGCCCCACATGTGGCCGGAGGAACGGATCATGGCCGGCATGGAGGCGTCAACGATGATGTCCGAGGGAACGTGGAGGCTGGTGATGCCCTTGTCGGAATCAACCATTGCCAGCGCGGGACCCTCTTCGAGGCCCTTGGTGATGGCTGCCTTGACGCCTTCGCGGACGTCCTCCGGCAGGTCTTCCAGGCCGCTCAGGATGGCGGCGAGGCCGTTGTTCGGGCTGATGCCGGCGGCTGCCAGCTGCTTGCCGTAGGTGTCGAACAGCTCGGAGAAGTAAGCCTTGACCACGTGGCCGAAGATGATGGGGTCGGAGACCTTCATCATGGTGGCCTTCAGGTGTGCGGAGAAGAGGATGCCCTCTTCCTTGGCGCGGGCAACCTGTGCTTTGAGGAACTCGTCCAGGGCGTCGGCGCGCAGGACGGTGGCGTCAACAACTTCGCCGGCCAGGACCGGGAAGTCCTTCTTGAGGACCTTGGTGGTGCCGTCTTCACGGACCAGCTGGACGCTGAGGGAGTCGGCGGCGTCGAGGACGACGGATTTCTCGTTGGAGCGGAAGTCGTTCTGGCCCATGGTGGCGACGTTGGTCTTGGAGTCAGCGGACCAGGCACCCATGGAGTGCGGGTTCTGGCGGGCGTAGTTCTTGACCGACAGGGGTGCGCGGCGGTCGGAGTTGCCTTCGCGCAGCACCGGGTTCACGGCGGAACCCTTGATCTTGTCGTAGCGCGAGCGGATGTCCGTCTCGGTGTCCGAGGAGGGGTTGTCCGGGTAGTCCGGGAGGGCGAAGCCCTGGGCCTGGAGCTCGGCGATGGCAGCCTTGAGCTGCGGCACGGAGGCGCTGATGTTGGGCAGCTTGATGATGTTGGCTTCCGGCTGCTTTGCCAGTTCACCAAGTTCGGCAAGGGCGTTGCCCGTGCGCTGCTCTTCGGTCAGGAAATCGCCGAAGACGGCGATGATGCGGCCGGCCAGCGAAATATCGCGGGTCTCCACCTCTACACCTGCGGTCGAGGCATACGCTTCCACAATCGGCAGGAATGAGTAGGTTGCCAGCATCGGCGCTTCGTCTGTGTGGGTATAGATAATCTTGGCCATTGGCGGGGTTCTCCCTGAAAGTCTGCAGATTTCAACACTCCTAACTTACCCGAGTAGACCGTTTTGGCGGCCCTTCGTGTCCGGGATCACTCTGTGGGTTACCGCCCGGGAAAGCGATTTACCCCCGACGGCGACCTGACCGCCGCAGCTGCCTGCCGCCGTCGTGTACTCCCCCCCACAGCACGACAAGGAAATGACAGCAAATTATCACAAACTCTGAAACATCTCTTTACAAACTTGTCATACGTTGGGTAGCTTCGATTCCGTCAGTCGGCGGTCGCCATCACTGGCCGCCTCACTCCCTCGATAGGTAGGAACAACGTGACAAAAACCAAGACCCTGGCCACAAGCCTGCTGAGTCTGTCCGCTGCCGCAATCCTGGCGCTGGTAGGAACAACCAGCGCCAACGCAGCACCGTCAAAGGACGCGGACACCAGCGGCGCAGCGGTCAGCAGCCATGCAGTCTCCGACGCCGGCGCTGCAGATTACTGGACACCGGAACGCATGAAGAACGCCAAGTCCGGCGACATCCTGGCCGCAAAGGCACTGGAACGCGGCCGGCTCCTCAACCTGGGCAAAGCGCCAGCCACCGAAGCCCCGGGCGCCATCAGCAGCATCGCCGGCCAGCCTGCGGCCACCGACTCCACCACGATCGACCGGAAGGTCAACCAAAGCGAAACGCCGGTCAAGCACATCGGCAAGATCTTCTTCACCCTGGGCGGCTCCAACTACGTCTGCTCCGGCAACTCCGTGACAGCGGCCAACAAGAGCACAGTGTCCACCGCCGGCCACTGCCTCAACGAAGGTCCGGGCGCCTACGCAACCAACTTCGTCTTCGTGCCCGCCTACCTCAACGGTGCAGCACCCTACGGGAAGTGGACGGCAAAGGCGCTGTACGCCCCCACCCAGTGGGCATCGAACGGCAACATGCAGTACGACACCGCCTTCGCCGTCATGAACACCCTCAACGGCCAGAAGCTCGCCGACGTCGTGGGCTCCTCCGGTGTCCAGTTCAACGCCGCCCGCGGCCTGAGCTACAAGTCCTTCGGCTACCCGGCAGCCTCACCCTTCAACGGCGAATCGCTGAAGAGCTGCTCCGGCACCGCCACCAACGATCCCTACAACCCGCAGTTCGCCACGCAGGGCATCCCCTGCAACATGACCGGTGGTTCCTCGGGCGGTCCGTGGTTCATCGGCAACAGCTCCAGCGGCTACCAGAACTCCGTCAACAGCTACGGCTACGGCAGCAACTCCAGCACCATGTACGGGCCCTACTGGGGCACAGTAATCCAGTCCACCTACAACACCGCTGCGGCTTCGTAACTGATGTAGCAAGTCCCTGTTAACAACGACGGCGGCCGTCCCCTTCCGGGGGCGGCCGCCGTTTCCGTTGTGGGCCCACGCCGCCCGGGTTCCCTGGCCGAAGCGCAGCGAGGTTAGGGCGGCGGTGGGGACTAGTGGAAGAAGTGGCGTGCGCCGGTGAAGTACATCGTGATGCCGGCAGCGTTGGCTGCGGCGATGACTTCCTCGTCGCGGACCGAGCCACCGGGCTGGACGACGGCGCGGACACCGGCGTCGATCAGGATCTGCAGGCCGTCAGCGAACGGGAAGAACGCGTCGGAGGCCGCAACCGCGCCGCGTGCGCGTTCCGGTGCGTTGGCACCGCTGGCGTTGGACGCGCCGCCGGCACCTTCGACGTCGGACTCCACCTGGACGCCCAGCGTGTTGGCGCGCTCCACGGCAAGGCGGCAGGAGTCCAGGCGGTTGACCTGGCCCATGCCGATGCCCACGGCAGCACCGTGGTTGGCGATCAGGATGGCGTTGGACTTCGCAGCGCGGCAGGCAGTCCAGGCAAATGCGAGATCCGCGAGGGTGGCGGCGTCAGCGGCTTCGCCGGCAGCGAGGGTCCAGTTGGCGGGGTTGTCGCCCTCGGCGTCCACTTTGTCGCTCATCTGGACCAGGACACCACCGGAAACCTGGCGCATCTCGGACGGGTAGCGGCCATAGCCCTCGGGCAGGGCGAGCAGGCGTATGTTCTTCTTCTTGGAGAGGATCTCCACGGCTTCGGGCTCGAAGTCAGGTGCGATGACGACCTCGGTGAAGATGTCGGCAACGGTGCGGGCCATGCCTGCAGTCACGGTGCGGTTGGCAGCGATGACGCCACCGAAAGCGGAGACGGGGTCGCAGGCGTGTGCCTTGGCGTGGGCGTCAGCGATCGGGTCGGCCGCGTCAGCGGAACCGACGGCGACACCGCACGGGTTGGCGTGCTTGACCACTGCGACAGCCGGCTCGGCGAAGTCGAACGCTGCGCGGAGGGCGGCATCGGCGTCGACGAAGTTGTTGTAGCTCATTGCCTTGCCGTGCAGCTGGTCGGCCTGGGCGATGCCCGCCGGAGCGGCCTTGTCCACGTAGAGGGCAGCCTGCTGGTGCGGGTTTTCGCCGTAGCGGAGGACCTCGGAGCGCTCCAAGGCCAAGCCGGCGTAGGCGGGCCAGTCAATGACGCCGTCGCCGTCTTCGTCCAGGAACTGGCTGGCGGTCCAGGAGGCAACAGCGTTGTCGTAGCTGGCCGTGTGCGCGAAGGCCTTGGCAGCCAGGCGGCGACGGGTGTTCAGGTCGAAACCGCCGTGCGCAGCGGCGTCGACAACGGCACCGTAGAAGTTCGGGTCCGTGACGATGGCGACGGCGGCGTGGTTCTTCGCGGCCGAACGCACCATGGCGGGGCCTCCGATGTCGATCTGCTCCACGACGTCATCCTGCGCCGCGCCGGACTTCACAGTCTCGACGAACGGGTACAGGTTCACCACCACGAGGTCGAAGGTTTCGATCTCCATGCCGGCAAGGGTGTCCATGTGCGCCGGAACGCGACGGTCGGCCAGGATGCCGCCGTGCACGCGGGGGTGCAGGGTCTTGACCCGGCCGTCCAGCATTTCCGGGGAGCCGGTGACTTCTTCGACTTCCTTGACCGGGATGCCTGCGGCGGCAATCTTCTTGGCGGTGGAGCCGGTGGAAACAATGGCGACGCCTGCTGCGTGCAGGCCCTTCGCGAGCTCCTCCAGTCCCGTCTTGTCGTAAACCGAGATCAGTGCACGGCGGATGGGAACACGGTCAAGCTGCGTCAAGCTCACAAAAGTCTCCGTCTTAGTTCGCGTAGATGTCGCGGGTGGTGGGGATACGGAGAGTTTATCGTGTTTCGTTGGCACCCCGCTTTTGCGTCTTCGCTCCTGGATTGCGGCACCCCGTTGCGGGGCCCGCTCTGCGCGCCATCCTTCCCACATGGAACGCACACCAGGCCCCACAAACTCGGCCACCCCGTTGCGGGGCCCGCTCTGCGCGGCATTGTTCCCACATGGGACGCACACCAGGCCCCACAATTCACGACGGCAGTCGCAGCCACCCGCGCGAACTCAGGGCATCCCTGATCTTCCGCTCGGAATGTGCCCAGCCAGCATTCATCTGGACCTGCGAGAACCTCAGCACGATCCACCCCATGGCCCGGAGCCGATCATCACGTTCAATGTCCTTACCCCATTGCACCGGGTCACTCCGATGATGGTCACCCTCATATTCGAGAGCGATCTTGTACTCCTCGTACTGCAGGTCGGGCGTAGAAATGTAGATTCCACGCCCGTCGAAGATCGGCTGGGTAACCGCCGGCTCCGGCAGACCGGCGTCGTCGATCATCACGCGCAAGCGGGACTCCTGCGGTGAGTCCACTCCTGGGCGCAACAGCGGCAGGACCTCTCGAGCCATCCGGATTCCCTTAACCTTGGGGCGCCGGTCAATGACTTCCTGGATGGCATCGATCGAAGAAAGCGGGTTCGTCCGCGCCAGCAAGTAGTCGCCGGAGGCTACGAGGGAAGCCCGGCCCATGTGTCGCGCGAGATCCACCCACGTCCACTCCGGAGATGTCAGGTTGATGCCCTTGAAGACCCGGACATCCCTGGCCAGGAGTGGAGCCCGATGCCCAACCACTCCCCGACGTTTTACGCGGCCTATCTCCTGGCGTCGAGTGACATGGATCAGGCCGCTGCGGCCTTCCTCTTCCAGATAAAGGGGCAGCGGAATGGACCACAGAAGCGCGGCGGTCACATGGCTCACGGCGCTCCGTGGCGTCACTGCGGAGTGCAACCGGCCCAGCAACTCAAGGTCGGGCTCCCCGGTTCTTGGCACTCGTATGCCCCTGCTGGGGGTGATGAGGTCGCCGGTCTGAAGGCGCCATCGCGGGACTCCCTCGGCGTAGGCGTCTTTCACGAGGAAGCCACCGGGATCGAGGGAGGCTGGCAAGGGTGTCGGATTTCGCATTCAACCATGCTCCCGAAAAACGATATCCAACATTCAGTTATCCACAGATTCGTCCCTTGGAGCCGGGGCGACCCCTCCTCCACAGGGCGTTGTGAGGCCCGGTCTGCGCCCGATATCCGAACACTGGCACGCAAAGCCGGCCCCACAACGACGTGCAACATAGGGTTGAGCCATGGAAGCGCCCAACGATGTCGTTCTTGTTGCCGATGTAGGAAAGAGCCGCTGCCGCGTGGAATTGCGCCGCGGAACTGAGCTGCTGGGCGCCGCAGACCAACACGGTTTCCCCGGCGTCCACGTGGAGAATGGCCCCACACTGGCGTTCGAGCTGCTCCTTGAAACTGTCGCCTTGCTTCCGCCCGCTCTTCCCCTAGGTGCGGTCACCAGCGTCGGGGCGGCCGTAGCGGGCGTGGCAGCTTCCGAGACGAAGGCCCAGGAACTGGCCACCCTGTTGTCGCAGCGCTTCAGCGTCCCCGCAGCTGTCCTGTCCGATGCCACGGCCGCCCAGCTCGGCGCACTCCAGGGCGCCCCGGGCACTACGTTGATTGTCGGCACGGGCGCCGTTGCCTTCCGCTTTGATGAAGCCGGGGTCCTGCACCGGGCAGACGGTTGGGGACCGTACCTGGGTGACCGCGGCAGCGGCCGCTGGATCGGCCAGCGGGGTCTGCAGGCAGTCCTCGAAGCGCACGACGGCGGTCCCTCCACGTCGTTGTCGGCCGCGGCAGGGGCGCTGGTCGAGTCGCCGGAACTCCTTCCGGGATGGTTGGCCGAACAGGAGAACCCCTACCGGGCGATGGCCCGGTTCGCGCCGCTGGTTCTGCAGGCAGCGGAGGCGGGTGACGCCGTCGCGAATGGCATCGTCGGTGAGGCATGCCGCATCCTGACCCGCACCGTGGAGCTCGCCTCCGGCGGGGACGGCACGTCACGGCGCGTGGCATTGCTGGGCGGAGTGGTGGGATCGGACTTCTTTGCCGCGCTCTTGCGGAAGTCCCTCGCTTCGGCTGGGATTGAGGTGGTGGCGCCGCTCGGCGATGGCTTGGACGGTGCTGCCCTCGCTGCGACGCGCCGCGGGCTCATCCAGGAAAGGTACATCCACCGTGACGGAACAAACTGGCCCGACTGACGCGGACAAACTCGCAGGCCTGCGCTCGGAACTAGCCGGATTGCAGACCGAAGCCGCCGCCGAAGGCCTGGACAACCTGGACATCCTGGGCACCGAAGAACTCGTGGCGGCCATGCTCGCCCACAGCGCGGGAGTACACGCCGCCGTCGCAGCGGCCAGCCCGGCCATTGTGCACACCGTCGACGCCGTTGCGGAGCGGCTCCAGCGCGGAGGCCGCCTTTTGTATGTGGGAGCCGGGACGGCCGGACGTTTGGGTGTGCTCGACGCCAGTGAGTGCCCACCGACATTCGGCACCCCGCCGGGACTCGTCGTCGGGCTGATCGCAGGCGGACCCAAAGCGATCCAGCACCCTGTGGAATACGCCGAGGACAACGCAACGGCCGGCGCACGCGACCTGCACGATATCAACGTGACCGAGGCGGACGCCGTCGTCGGTATCACTGCCTCCGGGCGGACCCCGTACGTGATCGGCGCGCTGGAGGAAGCCCGGAAGCGCGGTGCGTTCACGGCGTCGCTGGCGTGCAACAAGGGCTCGGCCGTGAGCCATGTGGCGGATGCGGCGATCGAGGTGGTGGTGGGTCCGGAGTTCATCGCCGGCTCCACCCGGTTGAACTCCGGCACGGCGCAGAAACTTGTCCTCAACATGATCAGCACGCTGGTGATGGTGAAGCTGGGCAAGACCTACGGAAACCTCATGGTGGATCTGCGTGCGACGAACGAGAAGCTGCAGGCCCGTTCGCAGAGGACCGTCCAGCACGCCACCGGGGTTTCCGCCCAGGAAGCCGCCGCCGCATTGGACTCCGTGGGCGGCTCGGTGAAAGCCGCGATTCTGGTGCTCCTGACGGGCATCGATGCTGGTCAGGCCAAGGGTGCGCTGGAGGAAGCCGGCGGTTTCCTGCGCAGGGCCATCGAGAACCAGAAGTAACGTTGCCCGGCAGCGCATAAAGTTGCATGCAGGAGGCCCAATGAATACATACACAGCCGTGCCCAGCGGCGAACAAGTAGTGCAGGAACTGCCGTGGCGGTGGAAGGTTCAAGGCAGGATTTTCCTGATCGGTGGCCTCGGGTTCATGTTCGATGCCTGGGACGTCACGCTCAACGGCATCCTCATCCCCCTGCTGTCCAAGCACTGGTCGCTGCAGCCGGCCGACGCTGCGTGGATCGGTACCGCCAACCTGATCGGTATGGCAGTGGGTGCGTTTGCCTGGGGTACCATCGCCGACACCATTGGGCGGAAGAAGGCTTTCACCGCCACCCTCATGATCTTCAGCATCTTCACCGTTCTGGGTGCGTTCTCGCCGGACATCGTATGGTTCTGCATCTTCCGCTTCATGGCCGGCTTCGGCCTTGGCGGCTGCATTCCCGTGGACTATGCGTTGGTGGGTGAGTTCACGCCGCGCAAGCAACGTGGCCGGGTACTGACAGCCATGGACGGTTGGTGGCCGGTGGGCGCTGCCCTGTGCGGGTTCGTATCGGCCTGGCTGGTTGCGGCTTACGGCGACTGGCGGCTCACCATGCTGATCATGGTGCTCCCCGCGTTGCTGGTTTTCTGGATCCGGCGCAGTGTTCCGGAGTCTCCTCTGTTCTTGATCCGAAAGGGCCGGCGGGCCGAGGCAGCGGCCGTCATCGATGGGCTGGTGGACGCGACCGAGGCTGAGCCGCGGGCTTACAGCCTGCCCGAACCCCAAGCCGCTCCCAGGCTCTCGGCGGGTTCCGCGTGGACCCAGTTGCAGCGGATCTGGCAGTTCAACTGGAAGATCACGACGGCTGCGTGGGCTTTGTTCTTCAGCATTCTGCTGGTCTACTACTTGTCGCTGACTTGGATGCCGCGCATTCTCATCGGCGCGGGGTTTGAGGAGTACAAGGCGTTCGTGACTACGGCGGGAATGGCCGCCGTCGGGCTGTTGGGCGTCGTGGTGGCCGCAGTCCTGGTGGAGCGTGTGGGACGCAAGTGGATCCTCGCCATCACCGGTCCGCTGTCCGCGTTGACGCTGGTGATTGTGGCGTTCGTGGTGGATGTGCCCTCCGCGGCCGTGTTCTGGCTACTGGTGTTCGGCTTTGTGGTGCAGGTGGCCATCCCGGTCCTGTACGCCTATGTTTCCGAGCTGTATCCGACGGAGCTGCGTGGCTCCGGCTTCGGCTGGGCTTCTACGTTTTCCCGCATCGGCGCCGGATTCGGCCCGTTGGTGTTTGCTTCCTTCTTCTGGCCGGAGTTCGGGTTGGCGACGTCGTTCGCGCTGGCGGGTGGGCTGGTGCTGCTCTCCGTGCTCTGGATGGCGTTCTTCGCCCCGGAGACCAAACAGCAGATCCTCGACTAGCCCGTTTAGCCAGCGAGGGGACGGGGGCCCTTGGGGTTCCCGTGCGTGGGCCGGCTCAGTTGGCTGCGGCGGCGAGCTCGGCGAGGGTCTGGACCAGGAGGCGGCGCTCCACTACCTTGATGCGTTCGTGCAGGGTTTCCTCAGTGTCGTCCGGAAGCACTGATACAGCTTCCTGCGCGATGATGGGCCCCGTGTCCACACCGGCGTCGGCCCAGTGGACCGTGCACCCGGTGACCTTCACGCCGTAGGCCATGGCGTCGCGGACACCGTGGGCGCCGGGGAATGCCGGCAGCAGGGCCGGGTGCGTGTTGACGTACTTGCCGCCGAAAGCGTCGATGAACTCCGCGCTGACAATCCGCATGAATCCCGAGGAGACCACAACATCCGGGCTGTAGGACAGGACCTTGTCCCGCAAGGCAGCATCCCACTCCGCGCGGGTTTCGAACGAGTTGAAGTTCACCACGAACGTCTCAATGCCGGCTTCGTCAGAGCGCTCCACACCGTAGGTATCGGGACGGTCAGCGCCCACAGCGGCGATCTCGACATCCAGTTCACCCGACTTCACGGCGTCGATGACAGCCTGGAGATTGGAACCGGTACCGGAGACAAGGACAACAATGCGCATTGCACTAGCTTATGGGCGGCTCGCGTAGGCTGGAAAACATGAATCCCGACGTCGGCCCCCGGCCGAGCCAGCAACCTCGCTCCGAGGCCGAAAAGTCCGCCCTCGGCGTGACCCAGAACCTCTTCCGCGCTTTCCTTTTGTCGGCTTTGGGCGCGTTCTTTGTGTTCTCCCTGAACGTGAATTACGTGTGGTTGAGTGCCATTCTGACGCTGGCCGCGTTGGTGTTGGGCATCGCGGTTCTGGTGCGGACCGTCAAGTACAAGCACCCGCGGTTGATTCTCTTCGGGACCATTTCAGGCCTGGTGGTGACCGGCGTTATGTGCCTGCTCATCCTGACGTCGGCCCTTTTCTTCAAGCAGGTCAGCACGTACCAGGATTGCGCCCGGTCAGCACTGACGGAGTCCGCGAAGACGCAGTGCCTTACGCAACTTGAGAAGTCCATGCCGGGCTCGCTCAGGTAGCCCAGCAACACCGGACCTGCGCGCTCAGGCGTGCTCGTCGTCGTACGCTGCCTCGTCCAGGTTGGCCTCACGCAGCTTCTGGCGGCGTTCCAGCCAGGGCCCGACTGCGTAGCCAATCACGACGCCGATACCCACTTCCGCAGCCAGCCAGACTGCCGTCCACAGCGGGTGGGGCCCAATTTCCGTGAGCCGCCCTATGCCGGCAGAACCGCGCGCGACCCACGCCAGTGCGCCACCAAGCAGGCCCGCGACGGAACCAATAAAAGCGCCCAGGAACAGCGTGGACACGGTGGCCGTGAACCAGCGGGCCTTGATCTTGATGGAAAGCCACTCGTCGAAGTGGTTTTCGCCTTCTCGGAGGAACCACCAGCCGGCCAGGATGCCTGCCACTACCGGCAACGCGAGCGCCATGGCTCCGAAATCCAATTGCCCAGCCGGCAGGCTGCCCAGGATCGGGACCGCCGGAAGTGGTCCCACGGAAGTGCCCAGCGGACCCGCGGTGGAGCCGATGCCCAGTGAGAAGCCGGCTCCCGAGGACCATGACAAAGCGAAGATCACCAGGTTGGGCAGGAAGCCGAGTTGGGCGATCGTGAGCACAGCGCCGCCCAAGGCGCCGGCCTGCAGGCCTTCGTAGACTGCGATGATGTCCGTCCAGTGCCACACAATGGTCACAGCCAACAGCACGGCTGCCAGGCACACGGCGGCCATCGCGGCCACGAAACCGGCCTTCAGTGCTGAGCCGACATACGAGCCTGCCCATCGTGAATGCTGACTGGTCTTGGAGAGCCAGGCGACGGCGTCGACACCGATCAGGCGGCTCCAGGAACCGGCCTCGCGTCGGGCGCCGACGATCATGCCCAGGCCGAACGAGATCAAGGGGATGGACATGGCCAACCACAGATTGATGACTACTTCGGGTGTGCGGCACACAAATCCGGTGGCTGCGCCGAACGCCGCGTACACAACGAAAGCGCCCAGGAACGCCTGCCACAGCTGATCGGTGTAGGAGGCACGGGCCAAGCGACGACCGGCACGCCATGCCAGCAGGAACGGGATGAGGGTCAAACCCAGCGGAATCAAAGACAACAGTCCCGACCCCGGCTGCGCAGCCGCGGCGCCCACGTTCACGTGAGCCAGTTCCAGCGGCACCCCGTGGATCAGCAACCAGGCCTGCCCACCCAGCCGTGCGAGGGTGTCGACGGCGCGGTCCTGGAAACCGTCTGTAGCCCACACTCCGACGAGCGGAAGCACCACAACAATGGCCGAAATGAACGCTGCCTGGGCCGCTTCCAACCCGCCCTGCAGCCAAAGGGGCATAGGGAGGCCACGGTTTCCGGTCTGATCAGCGCGCAGTTTCATCGTGTTCAATCGTGCCACGACGAGCCGCTCTCCCCCGTCAGGCGCCCCTGAAATACCGCGAATTTCAGCGCTTTTTCCTGCTGGTCGCCGTAAGATGGGAGGTGTTCTCCCGGGGCAGACCACCACCCCCTGACTGACATTGAAGCCCGGAAACAAACCGAAGCCGGGAACTAGGAGCGGCCAATGGATAGGTGTCACAACTTTTAACAGAAAGTCGTACTAGCAGCTGGTGCAGCCGCCTTGGAATTCTTTCCCAGGCTGCACCAGCCTTCTTTTGCCCACGCGCCCTTTCGCCGAGGGGTTGGTTCTCGGCACTTTGGGGGCGCTCCTGCGCCGAGGGGTTGGCTCTCGGCACTTTGGGGGCGCACCTTTCGCCGAGGGGTTGGCTCTCGGCACATTGGGGGCGCACCTTTCGCCGAGGGGTTGGCTCCCGGCACATTGGGGGCGCACCTTTCGCCGAGGGGTTGGCTCCCGGCACATTGGGGGGGTGCCTTTCGCCGAGGGGTTGGCTCTCGACACTTTGGGGGCGCCCTTTCGCCGAGGGGTTGGCTCTCGGCACTTTGGGGGCGCCCTTTCGCCGAGGGGTTGGCTCTCGGCACTTTGGGGGCGCACCTTTCGCCGAGGGGTTGGCTCTCGGGACTTTGGGGGCGCACCTTTCGGTCGAAACCTCGCCCCTCGCGGAAACCACGACGGCGGTCCGCCGGGTTGGGGCGGCCACACCTCCTGCCCTGCGCCAACCTTCCCGACCTGTGCCACGCAAACGGATTGATGCCACCCAAATTTGGGTGTCGTCAATGCGTATCCATGGCGGCCATCGGTTTGCGCGTCATAAACGCTCGACGCCGGCCGAGGCGTCGGCACCCACCTCGCCGAGGGGTTGGCTCTCGGCACTTTGCAAGCACACCTTTGGGTCGAGACCTCACCCCTCGCGGCAACCCACAAGATGCTCGAACGCTCACTCACAACTGCGGGCCGTAGATGAACTCCTTGGCATGATTGACAGCCTTCTTGAAGGCGTCGTTGCGAAGTGTCACCTGCTCCTGGTTGGCGCCTCCTTTTGGTTCCACGAACGTGGTGGGTCCGGGGCGCAGCATCCAGATGTCACCTGCCGGCGGCAGATAGAACACCCCGAAGGAGCGATGCTCTGGATCGTCGGTCCAGATGGGGACGACGGCGACCGCGGCACCGGTGTCCGGGTTGATCCACTGCGCCCGGGGAAGGGGTTGTTCGTGGACTTCCGGGTCCAGGAACGGCGCTGTCCCCCTGCCCCAGCGTTGTTCGAACCGCTCGTAGAACGCGGGGATGATGTGGCCGTCATACGGACGCCAAGCACTCATGGATTACTCCTTGGTGTTCTCAGGTTTCTGGAAGAAGGTTCCCAACGGGTGGGCCCAAAGGTGAGCGGTGACTGCTCGCCGCTCGTCCCAGGCCGTGGTTCGCGCCTGTGCACCCGGACCTTCACGGGTGTTCCGCCGGCACCAACAATGGATCCACTCCGCCGCGCCCGATCGTATGCCTCCCGCTTTCCTGGGTCCGACAACACGACGTACGCCTGCATGATGGCGTGCAGTTCCTGGAGGTCGGCCGCGGAGGTGGTGTCGCCGTCGTCGACCTTTTGGCGGGTGTCCGGGTGGTGGGTTCGCAGCAGTGCGCGGTAGGCGCGGGTGATTTCACGCGCCGTCGCGTCCGGCTGCACCTGGAGGGTGGCGTAGTAGTCGGGTTGCGTACTCACTGCGGGTTCCGGTTCATGCTGCGGATCAGGCGATGGCCCCCGGCCTGGGCCGGGGGCCATCAATCGGGAGACGACGGGCGGGGGTCGCTTTCATGTGCGCTAAGAAACGCTGTGACGTGGCACGAAGCCTGCGCCCGACTTTTCCGATGCGGCCGCCTCCGTCGTTCCCGGTCGCTGCCCTGCCGGTCGGCCACCCCCGGGTGAGCCTTCCGGCAGGACGGACTGGATTATGCGTTGATCTCCTGCCTCTGCCCATTGGATGTGATTTCAATGCGCCGTGGCTTGGCCTTCTCGGCGACGGGGATGCGGAGTGTGAGTACCCCGGCGTCGTAGCTGGCCTGGACGCCATCGGTGTCCAAAGTGTCACCCAGGATGAGTTGCCGGCTGAAGACACCCTGCGGGCGCTCGGCGGCAATCATCTCCGTGTTCTCGCCCGCGGGCGACTTCCGTTCTGCCTTTACCGTCAGGACGTTCCGTTCGACATCCAACTCCACCGAATCAGGGCTTACGCCAGGCAGATCGAAGGCAACAACGAATTGTCCGTCCTCCTGCCATGCATCCATCGGCATTCCGGCCGGGCGTGCTGTTGTGCCAAAAACCTGTTGGGCGAGCCTGTCGAATTCGCGGAACGGGTCAGTGCGCATCAGCATTGGGTTCTCACTCCTTTGGTTTTGATGCTGATTCTGTTGTAGGTTCCAGCCTGTTCGATCTGTGTTGGCTGGTATAGATTTTTTATAGCACTGGTGAGAGAGTGGTGCAAGTAGCTTTTTGGAGGATTTTCGGAGGTTCTAATGGCGGTTTCGGATCGCGCGAATGCTGCCCAGGAGCACGACGGCGGCCTGCCCACCCCAGCGTCCGACGGCGGCACTGATGGTGGCCGGGACACGCAAGGGGTCTATGCGATCTCAGTTGCCGCGGAACTGGTGGGAACCGGGCAGCAGAACATCCGGCAGTACGAGCGCAAGGGTCTGCTCACCCCCGAGAGGACCGACGGCGGCACGCGCCGCTACAGCGAAAACGACCTGACCACGCTGCGCCGGATCGGGGTGCTCCTGGATGAAGGGTTGAACCTGGCCGGTGTGAAGCGGGTACTGGAGCTCGAGGAGGAGAACCGCGGGCTGAGCGAGGACAACCGTGGGCTGAGTGAGCACAACGAGGAACTCCGCGCGGACAACCGGGGGCTGCGGAAGGATTTGAAGAGGGCACAGGGTGGGCGACCAACCGAACATCAGTAAGTCGCTTCCGGCTTTCCTACTCCCAGTGCGAGTGTTTTCTTCAAGATTCCCCCTGCTTGCTGCGAGTCGGAGACCAGCCCAACCCACCTGTTAACCCACTCTTCCCGCACAGGCCACCCCCGCGCACCCAGTAAGCCACCCGCCGCGACCACCGTGGGAGGCGTGAGGATCGCAATCGTCGCCGAATCATTCCTGCCACTGATGAATGGGGTTACCCACTCGATACTGCGGGTGCTGGAGCATCTGCAGGAGCGCGGGGATGAGGTGATGGTGATCGCGCCGTCGACCTCGGACACTGATGTTTCGAGCGTCGAGAAGGGCGCGTATGTGCACCGGCTTCCCTCCGTGCCGCTGGCCGGTTACACGAATGTGCGGGTGGCGTTGGGTGGTGTGAATCGGGTCAAGCGAATCCTTGCCGATTTCGCGCCGGACGTCGTTCACCTCGCCTCCCCTTTCGTCCTCGGCTGGCGCGCCGTGCAGGCCGCCCACCAACTCGGCATCCCTACGGTCGCGATCTACCAAACCGAAGTTCCCAGCTACGCGGGCCGCTATGGCGTGCCGTTCCTGGAGAACTGGGCCTGGAACCGCGTGGACAACATCCACCTCCTGGCCACCCGGACCCTGGTGCCGTCCACTTTCGCGCTGAACCAGTTGCGCGGACGCGGCATCCTTCGCGTGGACATGTGGCGGCGCGGTGTGGATACCGCGCGCTTCAATCCCGCGAAACGTTCGCCGGCGTGGCGCAACAAAGTAGCGCCTGACGGTCAGCGCATCATCGGCTACGTCGGCCGGCTCGCCGTCGAGAAGCAGGTGGAGGATCTCGCCGTGCTGGCGGACGTGCCGAACACCAAGCTGGTCGTCGTCGGCGATGGCCCGCAGCGCGAAGCTCTCCAAGCCGCGCTTCCCAACGCCCATTTCGCCGGTTTCCTCGGCGGCGAAGCCCTGGCGGAGGCCGTCGCCGGTTTCGACCTCTTCGTCCACCCCGGCGAGTTCGAGACGTTCTGCCAAACCATCCAGGAAGCCATGGCGTCGGGCGTTCCGGTGGTGGCCACGGGGCGCGGCGGCCCCTTGGACCTGGTGGAAAACTCCCGCACCGGCTGGCTGTACGAGCCGGGAAACCTCACCCAGCTCCGCGCCTACGTCCAGGACCTGATGGGCGACGACGCCAAGCGCCGCGCGTTCGCAACGGCAGCTGCCGCTTCGGTCCAGGGCCGGACGTGGCCGGTGCTCAGCGCCGAGCTGGTCCGTCATTACAACGAAGTCATCTCCGGCGTGCCCAGCGAAACAACCGGCCCCTCGGAACTCACCTCAAGCAAAGGACCCTCTTCATGAAGATCTCCGTGATCGGCTGCGGCTACCTCGGGGCAGTCCACGCTGCAACTCTGGCGTCCATGGGCCACACCGTGGTGGGCATCGACGTTGATGCCGCCAAGGTGGAGCAGCTCAACAAGGCGCTGGCCCCGTTCCATGAACCGGGGCTGGATGAGCTCCTGAAGGACGGCCGCACCACGGGCCGGCTCGTGTTCACCACGAATTTCGCGGCTGCAGCGGACGCGCAGGTGCACTTTCTCTGCGTGGGTACCCCGCAGTCCAAGACCTCGGACACCGCGGACCTCTCGTACCTGATGGGCGCCACGAAGAGCCTCCTGCCGCACTTGGCGAAGGGCGCCGCCGTCGTCGGTAAATCGACTGTGCCGGTAGGCACGGTCGAAACGCTTCGCGCGGTGCTGGCCCGACGCTCGGACGTGCTGCTCGGCTGGAACCCGGAGTTCCTGCGGCAAGGCACCGCGGTGAAGGACTCGCTGGTGCCCGATCGGCTGGTGTATGGGGTTCCGGGTGGCAAGGGCGCCGCTGCGGGCGCGCCCGTCACCGCCGTGCTGGATGCGGTATACGAACCTCTGATCTGCGCCGGCATCCCGCGGCTGGTCTGCAACTTCGCGACTGCGGAGCTGATCAAGTCGGCGTCGAACGCGTTCCTGGCCACGAAGGTCAGCTTCATCAACGCGATGGCCCAGCTGTGCGACGCGTCGGGCGCGGACGTGAGTGAGTTGAGTGAGGCGATGGGCCTGGATCCTCGTATCGGCAACCGCTACCTGCACGCTGGGCTCGGCTTCGGTGGCGGCTGCCTGCCCAAGGACATCCGCTCCTTCCGGGCCCAGGCGCGTGAATTGGACGTACCGTCCGTGGATGAGTGGATGGCGTTGGTGGATTCAGTGAACCTGGACCAGCGTTCCCGCGCGGTGGAGGTGGCCCGCGAAATGTGCCGCGGCTTCCTCTCCGGCCGCACCGTCACGATCCTCGGCGCGGCCTTCAAACCGGACACAGACGACATCCGCGACTCCCCCGCACTGGACGTCGCCCAGCAACTCGCCGACGCCGGCGCCCACGTCACCGTCACCGACCCCAAAGCCATCAACAACGCGTGGATCCGCTACCCGCAGATCCGTTTCGAGGCCTCCACCAAACGTGCCCTCGAAGGCGCCGAACTGGTGTTGCTGCTCACCGAATGGGACGAGTACGTCGCGTTGTCGCCCTCTGTTGCCGGTTCACTGGTACGACGCCGGATGGTGCTGGACGCTCGAAACGTACTGGACGCAGAGGCCTGGCGGGGCGCCGGGTGGACGGTGCGCGGCTTGGGTACGGGCGCGTCAGTGGTTGTCGACGAGGAAGGCACCACCGGCGGTGCCGACCGGAAGCGGCACGCGCGGGCGTAGCCGGCTGATCAGCGCTGCCGCTGTGCGGCCTCTGTTGCAGACAGCAGCCTTGGCTGTTCGGGAAGAGTGTTGTCGACAACTCGTGTGGCACTCCTCCATGGCCGGCTCTCTTCAAAGTAGAGCCGCTGCCCGCCAACGTAGCGGCGCATAGAGGGGTGTTCAGGGTCCGGGTTACTGCCATCCCTGACGGACATGCGCCTGGCCGTTTCCGCGAAGGGAACATCGAGGAAAACGGAGTAGTCCCAGTGGCCGGCCATCCGGTCGCGGTGGAGGAACATTCCCTCCACCAGGATGATCGCATCGGACGGCGCCTTCCGGGGTTCGGGGTGTAGCGGCACATCCCTTCGGACATCCGCAGCTGCCGGACGATACACTCCGTCGCCGCCCTTCCCGAGCGGGGTGAGGACGTACTTTTCGAGCGCGTCGTAGTCATATGTGTCCAGCCAGAATCCCTCGGGCGATGCCCGGCCCCGGCGGTGTCGGACCTCCTGAAGATTGAGGAAATCGTCGACGTGAATGACCAGGACGGGGCGGGCCTGGGACAACGTAAGCGCTTCCGACAACCCCTCGGCGAAGGTTGATTTGCCACTGCCATCCACGCCGTCGATGCCAACGAGCTGCCGTCCAGCCCCGAGTGCCTGCAAATCCGCTGCCAAGAGACGGAAAAGCCCAGCCTTTCCCATGGTCTCGTTCTCCCCAAGCATCCACCCATGGTTACACAGGGCAGGCTCAGCCATGTGGCACGTAATATGCGACTTTTTCGCTCTCGCCCTTAAGGCGGGTGTTATGGTCGCAGCACGCGCCATCGCATCGGCGCACTAAAAGGGGGCATTACGTTGCAAAAACAATTTTCGCGCGCCGAAAAACAGTCAGCATCCAGCCGGAGTACTCGGCCCAAACCACTTGGCATCGCGGCCATGGGATCACTGTTCATTCTGTTGACGGCCTGCGCACCGATTGGAACTGCCAGCTCAGTGAGCAGCTCCAGCGGGTCGCCGGCCACCACCTCATCACCAAAGCCCACGCCAACACCCAGCAAGATCTCGGGAACGTCCTGTTCTGCGGAGAAAAAGACCCAGGTTCTGGCGGGCGAGACCTACGTGTGCGCCGTGGATCAGACAGGGAAACTGACGTGGTTGGATTCAGCCACAGCACAGGCACTGAATGACCAGCGTGCCGCGTCGGCCAAGGCAGTGGCGGATAAGGCAGCTGCAGACAAGGCGGCAGCTGACCAAGCCGCAGCGGCAAAGGCAGCAGCGGACAAGGCGGCTGCCGACCAGGCAGCTGCAGCGAAGGCCGCGGCCGACAAAGCTGCAGCCGACCAAGCAGCCGCGAACGCGGCACCCAAGGCGGTTCCCGTCGCGCCGGCACAAAGCCAATGCGACCCGAACTATGCCGGTGTCTGCGTGCCGATTGACTCCGACGTCGACTGCGCTGGCGGCAAAGGCAACGGTCCCTCATACGTCCGAGGCCCTGTGACTGTGATCGGTTCGGACATCTACGGCCTGGACAACGACCACGATGGCATCGGCTGCGAAAAGTAAATCCTCGCGCTCCATGGACAAGATGATCTATGCACAGATAGTCTGTGCATAGATCATCTTCCAGAGGAGGCAGCCATGTGGGACTACGAACACAGCGTTGAGACCGGCGCGGCACAACAGGACATCTGGCGCCTGTGGGCCGACGTCGAAAGTTGGGGCGACTGGAACGCCGAGATCGAGCGGATCGAGATCGACGGCCCCTTCGCTGAGGGCGCGACCATCCTGATGACACCTCCGGGCGAGGACCCCATCGCGCTGCAGCTCGCCGAGGTAGTGCCGGGTGAGCTTTTCGTTGACGAAGCGCGATTCGACGGTTTGCTGCTGCGGACCACCCACCGCATCGAAAAGCTCGACGGCGGTCGCGTCCGGGTTACCTACCGGATGGAGATCTCCGGCGCCGGGGCAGACGATATCGGGCCCGGCATTGGACCTGGTATCACGGCAGATTGGCCCGAGACCATGGCTTCCCTCGTCGAACACGCACAGCTCTGATGCCGCTCAGCCCCGGCGAAAGTCCAGGATTCCTGCTGTGGCACGCGACTCTTCGCTGGCAACGTGAGGTCGCGGCGGCCCTGGCCCCGCACGGCATCACCCACGTGCAGTTCGTCCTGTTGGCGTGCACCTGGTGGCTCAACAAAGAGGGCGGCCATCCCAATCAGCTGGCCGTAGCCCGTCAGGCCGGCACCGATGTGAAGATGGCGTCGCAGGTTCTGCGCACATTGGGACAGAAGGGCCTCATCGAGCGCGAAGTGGACCCTGCGGACACACGGTCCAAGCGGCTGCGAGTCACAGCGGCGGGGGCAGAGCTGGCCCCGCTTGCCATTGCCGCCGTTGAACTCGCCGATGCCCACTTCTTCGGACCTGCTTCCGCCGGTGACCTAGTCCCCCTGTTGAAGCGGTTGGCGCATCCGGAGGATTAGCCGGCGGTATTTCGCGTCATGGGTCCGCGGTTCGTCGCACTACCCCTATGCCGGGGGTAGTGCCGACGAACGACAAGGATTTTCCAGTGATTACGCACTTCTACCCTGCAGCCCTTCGAATACTCACGAGCATCGTTGCTGTCTGTTCTGCGGTGTCGGCTACCCTCCTGGGAATGGCTCCACCCCCGGAAGGCCTGAAGGTACTTGATCCCGCGGACCTGCGGGCTACCGCGGTTGTGCTCACCATGGCATTGGGTGTGGTGGCGCCGGTAGCCGCCTTGGTAATGGACCCGTTGAGGTGTTTGCTGCTGAAAGCGGGAGTGTTTGCGGCGTCCGGATTCGGCAACGCCATGATGCTCAGTCCGTTGCTGGTTGTTCCCTTCCAGGAGACTCCCGCAGTGCTGGCGGTGATGTGTTCCCTTGCCATGACCCTCGCCAGCATTGTCGCGTTCATGGAATCCGTTGAGCGCAGGAATGCCCGACGACGTGCCAACACCTAGAGCGGCCCCACCCAACACCTAATTTCATGCTCTTTGCGAACTAAACCGCGCCCAGGACCACCTAGTTTCGGGGTTTCGATACCTAGGGCCGGAAATCCGGCCATATGGTTCTTTTGTGCCTCCGGAGCAGGGATCCCGGTGTCCGGCGGGTAACCCCACCTGCTCCAGACGTAGGCGGCACTACGGCACGGCTCCACCCCACTACCCCCGGTGGAGTCGTGCCCAGCCGGACCTCGTTACGCTTAGGTCCGGTTTCGGCGGAGCCGCAAAAGGCGGTAGGTGATCCCCGCCGCGAACATCAGCACACCAAGCCCCACGGAGAGCGGCGGCAACGTCATCACCAGACCCACGCAGGCCACAGCGCCAGCCACCTGAAGGAACTTGGGATATCGGCGGTCTTCCTGCGGTTGGGTGTACGCGGCCACGTTGGCCACCAGGTAGTAGAGCAGCACACCGAAGGACGAGAAGCCAATAGCGCCCCGGAGGTCCGCCACTGCGATCACGAGGCACACCACAACGGCCAAGGCCGTTTCTGCCCGATGCGGGACCTTGTACTTGGGGTGCACGGCAGCCAGCCATGGTGGTAGGTCACGTTCCCGGGCCATCGCCAGGCTGGTGCGTCCGAGGCCCGCAATCAAGGCCAGCAGCGCCCCCAACGAGGCCACGGCCGCGCCGACTCGAACCACCGGAGCCGCCCACGCCATCGAGCCTGTCGCTACGGCGTCGGCCAGTGGCGTCGGTGTCTCCGCTACCCCCTGCGGACCGAGCACTCCGAGCAAGGTAATCGCGATGACGGCGTAGATGACAATGGTGATTCCCAGCGCGATGGTAATTGCCCTGGGGATGGTCCGCCGGGGGTCACGTACTTCCTCGCCCATGGTTGCGATTCTGGCGTAGCCGGCAAACGCAAAGAACAGCAGGCCGGCCGATTGGAGGACGCCGTACCAGCCGTGTGCGAGGAGCCCCTCGCCCACAATGTTCCCGAAGTCCGGGCCGGAACCACCCCAGACTGCTGCAATAGCGATCGCCAAGGCACCCAGCACGGCAACCACGAGCACCCGGGTAAGGCCCGCGGTTCGGGTCACGCCGTGATAGTTCACGGCGGTCAGAAGTACGACGGCGGCGATCGCCACCGGCCGCTCCCAGCCCTGCGGTGCGGCGTAGGCGGCGAAGGTCATTGCCATCGCGGCGGCACTGGCCGTTTTGCCGATGACGAACCCCCATCCGGCAAGGAACCCGGGCCATTGGCCGAGCCGTTCACGACCGTAAATGTAGGTGCCCCCGGAAGTGGGGTACCTCGCCGCGAGCTGCGCAGAGGAGGTGGCGTTGCAGAAGGCCACGAATGCCGCCATCACCAGCCCGATCAACAAGCCTGATCCGGCTGCTGCGGCTGCGGGGGTGAAGGCCGCGAAGACGCCGGCTCCGATCATGGATCCCAAGCCGATAAGGGAAGCGTCGAAGGTACCTAGGCGTCGGGCCAACGTGGGTGGCTGGTTCACAAGAGCCCTTTCAGCATCTGCCACGGCACTTATGTAAGTGCCATGGGAGGGACGCTGACAGCATATCCAGTGTCACTCGGGCGGCAGTGAATTTCTGGCCAGGATGAAGAGACGATTGCGCGAAGTTGCGCCGGTCTTTCGCAGAGCGTTGGAAATGTGGTTCTCCACGGTCCTGGCACTGATTCCAAGTTGTTCAGCAATCTCCACATTCGAGCGGTACCCGGCCAGCAAGGCTATTTCGGTTTCCCTGTCCGTGAGGAGCATTGACTTCACCGCAATGAAGGAGACCGGTTCGAAGGCTGCCGGGAATCGGGCCGCGAACAGTGATGACTCCCCCGCGAGGACTTCCGCAGTGTCTGAGTCGCCGTCCAGAACATGACGTTTGAGGCCGCCCTGGAGCAACATGCCAACCTGGTAGAGGTCGATGTCCGGTTCGTAGTGCTTCAACAAACTGCTGAGCGTCTTGTGGTCTCCCTCCACCACAGCAGTTGCGATGGCCAGGAACTGTTCATGAACGGTGATGTTGCTTTCCCTGAGGATCCTTTTCAGCAGGTCCAGCACCGGGCGAGCCGGACTCAGGCAGGTGCACAGCAGCGCCGTCATCATTCCTTCCAGTACGTAACCGCTCTTCAGCTGCCGGTTGATCAGTTGTAAGGCGCGGCGGTCAAATCCCGCCGGCCGAGTGTTGCTGCCGGCGACCAGTGCGTAAGTCCCCTTACCCACACCAGGCAACGGACCGACGTCGGGCACTTCCGTCCGCGCCTGAGTGGCGATGGATAGTTCCGGCGCCGCCGAAGACGTGGCGTGCCGCAGGCCCGCAAGGCGCAGCATGGCGTCGTAAAGTACGTCCACCACAAAGCCCGGCCGGCCCATCGCAAACACGCTGCTCATCAGGTATTCGGCTTCCTCGAAGTAGCCGCGGTAGAGCAGCCCGTGGACCGCGATGTAACTGCTGCTGACCACTCCGAACTGGTCGAGGTTCTTACGGGCTTCGGCACGCCAGTCCAGTGCGAACACCAGCGATTCGTCGATCTTGCCACTGGCAAAGAGGGAGAAGCCGGTGATGAATGGCCGTAGGTGCGGGAAGGTCTCGTCGTCCTTTGTGTCCTTGATGACTTCCAGGGCCATGGTCGGATTGAGGCGGTAGAGATGCATAAGGCCCTCGATCAGCTTGCCGATCCCCGGCACCTGGCCTGTTCCCGACTCAAGCCGGGCCATGGGGACGCGGCTGTGGGATCCGCTGAAAAATAGAATGGCGGCGTCCGCACCAAATTTTAGTCCTGGATGTGTTTCACCCAAGTTCTTCAGAATCCCAACGGCCGAGTTCAATCCCCTGCCCGTGTTGATGGCGAGGAGGGCCTTGGAGATGGTGAACAGCAGCAGGTCCGAAGGGTCGGCGTCGTGGGTTGATGTTTCCGTGCAGACGCGCTGGGCGCGCTTCACATCCACGGGTGCGCCCCAATAGATGCGCAACAGCGCAGCCGCATTGGCGACAGACTTTTCGGCTTCCCACCGTTCAAAGCGGGCGCGCTCACGGACCGTGCTGTGTTCATGAAAGTGCCTGGCCGTAACGGCGTCGTCGCTGCTGCGCTCTCGGCGGAGTGAGGCGAGCACACGGGAGAGGCAGTCTGCGGTGGTGAAGGTGTCGGCAGCCGCTGGCGTTGACTCCAGCACACCAGCGATTCTGCTCCGCAGCAGGTGCCTGTCCCGTAGGGACTTCTGCCCGTTGAAGTAGTCTGCGACCACAGGCGGGCTGACCGCCGCCGTGGCGCCGTTGTGGTGATCGTCCATGACGGACAGCAGGCCCTTGCGCTCGAGCGCATCCAGCACGTCGGGGTGCACGATCTTCTGAAGGACATCGATACGGGCCGTACCCAGAATGGCCATGGTGTTCAACCCCGTAAACTCGTCCGCGGTGAGCTCCGCCAACAACCCCTCGATGGTTCCGCGGAGATGATCGCTCCAAAGCGTCTCACCTGTCATGCGCCACAACCCACCACGCCTGGCCAACAGATCGCTCAGTGAGGCGGTCTCTGCGATCTTCACGATGAGGCGAGGGTTGCCGGCCGCCTTGGTCAGAATCCGCGCTGTCGTGTCAGCATCGGCTGATCCGCCCAGCACTTGGGAGAGCAGGGTGTGGACTTGCTCGTAGTGAAGAGGGTCCAGCTGGAGGACGGCTTCCCGCCCGTGGTTGAGGACAGCCAGTTGGCTCTCGGAGAAGGTGACGTTCTCGGGTGCCGTGGCAATCAACGGGCTGCTCGAACGGCCGCGGACAGCTTCAAGAACAGCCAAGGATTCGTCGTCAACGAAATGGATGTCATCCAGGATCAGGACATGTTTGCCACTCATGGCCAGGTGACTTGAAAGGACATCAGCCAGATCCAACACCCCGCTGCGGCCTGGCCGCAGATCGAGTCCAAGGCTCTTGATGGCCGAGAAGGGGATGTTCCTGTGTGTACGGAGACCTTCGATGACATGGACCATCGCTCCGGATTTCTCCAGGCTTGCGATGACGTTGCGCACCACCGTGCTTTTGCCGCTGCCGGGTACCCCAACGATGCGCACACCAATGCCGTGCGCTACATAGTCCAGGACACGCTGGACCTCTACATCGAACACCCGATCCAACCTTCTGCTTCTGTGCATGACCGACATTCGGCTCACCTCGCAGGTTAGATCTTGAACAGCGGACTAGGTGTTGAAAATGGCTTGCACAGGCGAGATCTGCCAAATCTAGGTGATGATTTGGGTCGATTCGGGTGGTGAGCGGCATCAACTAGGTGGTGGCGGCGGAGTTCGCGCTGGTGTTTGGTGTTCGGGCAGATCATCGGTACCCCTTGCGTCGTGGTCTCTTGCTACCGACGCTACGGTCTGCGTTGGACGAATTACATTGGTGTAATTCGCTATGTGGATATGTATTCGAATCCACTCTCCATCGATAGTAGACATCTTCTACCCGGGGAGCGACAAAAGGAGGATACATCCCTGACCGGCAGGGCTCAATGCCTACGTGACGCCTCATGGAGGGAGCCGCAGGCCGCTGGTGTGATCGCGGAGTAGGGGGCGGAGTCGACCGACCTACGAACCTAGGCGGGCTACACCGAGAAACGCGGACTAGGTGGCAAAACCGTCATGCACAGACTCATATGCGGCTTTCTAGGTGGCGAAAAGAGCAAATTTAGGTGCTGAATGTTGTCACCTAAGTGGTGCCGACAATTGGGAAACTCTTACCTCATAACCCTCAAATAAAAATGCTTGACAAACTGCCGCTCCCGGCTGAGAGTATTGACAATCACCCGTGCAGTCTGCGGCGCAACGAGCCGCCAACAGCGAGAGTGATTTCTCATGCATCTGCGAGCAAATGCAACACAGCTCTGCGCACAATTCCCATTTCCATTGGGGGAAACCCGATCATGAAACCACGCTCCAGCATTGCCGCCGTATTTCTATCCGCAATCATTGCCACGACGGCGGTTCCCGCTCATGCCGCCAACGATCCTGACAGCACACAGACGCTCAAAGACATGACCACCCCTAGATCTGCATCAAACAATGGCAACACGATGCAGCCAACCCTCAAGAAGGGAGAACCAACTTACTCAACCACTGCACTGACCGACGCGGGGATAGGCACTCCTACCCCGTGGGGCAACGTCAACATTTATCACACAACCGTCGTCCAGAGTGCAAATGTTTACGGCGATGGCGCTTGGTACGCGTGGCAGGACTAGGCAAATAACCCGCAGTCTTGGGGCCGGCCGTCAACGGCCGGCCCTCCAATGATGAGGACTCATGCTACGCATATTAGATCTTTCCAAACGCTATGGGCGTAAGGACGTATTGCTCAATGTATCATTGACTCTTCCTTCGATAGGAATACATCTACTTCGCGGAGATAATGGAAACGGTAAGACCACTCTCCTAAAGTGCTTGGCTGGACTGGAGAGGTACCAGGGAAGCATTCTTTGGCATAATGGTTCATTGGCGAATAACGTTGCCGCAGCTTTCGATGACTCCACAGTACATGGGAGTCTCACAGGTGCACAGAACTTGGGAGCCTTACTGGACGCATCGCCTAGGGCGGTTCTGGAGGAGCCTTCGGTGAAGGCATTTTTCAACCATGATCTACTTGCAAAGCGATCGGCAACCTACTCCCTCGGTCAAAAGAAAAAGATTAAACTAGCGGCCGCTTTTGCATCAGGGAGACCTTGTATCTTGCTGGACGAACCGCTATCCGGCCTGGATAACACGGGCCGCACCGCCTTACTAGAGCTATTGGAGCACGCTTCAGATAGGAGCTGTGTGCTCATCTCTGATCATGAATCCTCCTTCTATCGGGACGTCGCCTCCTCTGAGTTCTCAATACGATGCGGAAAGATTCAGCGAAATGCAGGCGAACCACCAATCCAGGTCGACGACTTTGATGAGTAACCTTCTCCGTTCCATACGAACCGAACTGAGGTATCAGTACTGGGGCAGAATGCTGCTGCTGCCCATAGCCGGACTATCGCTGTCTCTAGTGTTCGCGTTCACTGGGAGTGTCAGCAACGTAGATGCCAGCATGACTCGTCTCCAGGCGACGGAGGCCCAGGCATCCGCTAATGGGGTTTCCCTGCCACAGGCAATGGAGCAACCCGTAAGGTTGGCGGTCCAGGACGGTCAGAAGCTGGTGGACAATCCGCTACGTTACGACTATGAACGAGCCTATTTCGCTTTCCAAGCTCTTGAAGGGACGAACGCAGTCGGTACCGGGCTTGAGATGATCACGTTCTTGGTCATCCCACTACTTTTCTTCGTATACGGATGCGGAGTGGCGGCTGGTGACGCTCGTCGTCGGATCCTGAAGGATAGGGTGGTGATGCAAGGCGCCAGGCCATACGTCGTGGCGAAGGCGTTTACTGTCGTAATCGTTTCCCCGGCTGCCGTGTTGATTGCAGCCACGTTGAGTCTGGTTGCGGCGCCTGTCCTCAGGGCTGCGTTTCTGCCCTCGGCCGGTGGGAGCTTTCCTTACCCTGTAGCTGAAGCCTCAGCTGGAAGCCCTGCAGTCCAGATTGCATTCAGCGCGTCAACGGCGATCCTGTTCGGGCTACTTGGTCTATTTGTCGGGTTGGTGACCAGAAGCATGCTGATACCATGCTTGGCCGCCGGCGGGCTGCTTATGGTGGCGCCCTTCGCAGGGCCCTACGATCCGCGAAATATCCTTACGGCCGCCGGAGAGGGCATCTTCAACTATTGGGGTGGATTCAGTCCACGTCCGCCATTCCCTGTTCAGGTAGAAGTCGGATTGGCCTTCATGGCGGGGGGCTTGGTTTTGGCTGGCCTGATGTCCATAGTTATCTGGTCGCGCATGACGAAGTTTGTCTAACGATGGGTTGAGGGCGACAAAAAAGCAGGGCCGGTCAGTGACCGGCCCTGCTTTTTGCGTTATCCGAAGACTAGATAGCCTGGATGTTTACTGCCTGGGGACCCTTGGGGCCCTGCTCGACGTCGAAGGAAACCTTCTGGTTCTCTTCGAGGGAGCGGTAACCCGAGGAGTTGATCGCAGAGTAGTGAGCGAAAACGTCCTGGCTGCCATCTTCAGGAGAGATGAAGCCGAAGCCCTTTTCGGAGTTGAACCATTTCACGGTACCTGTAGCCATTTTTTTCAGTCCTTACTGAAGGTGGAGATTCTCCCGACTTTCGGGTCTCCGGTGTGGGGTGTTCTCCACCGTTACTTCAGAAGGTCACGATCCAGATGGATCATGGGGACTGCCTGAACTACCAAATGCCAAACACAACAACACCATCAAGTCTACAGAGTTCTGAGCAGATAGCTAGTGCTGGGAAATGTTTTATCCATCGGATGTGCCGGATTGGCCTGGAATCGGCTGATTTATGGTCCCTGAGGTGCCTGTGCAGCGGCGGATTCCGGAGCTTCCTGCTGAAGTTTCCCGTCGGTGCCCCGGGCCCAGTGACGTCCGTCGCTGTCCATGAACGTCACGTTGCCCATGTAGTCGACATTCCCCGGAAGGGGTTCGCAGACATGGCTCGCGTCGATGTACGTTGGCCAGCGATCCTGATGGCTGAAGAAGTAGCGACCCGGAGGGAGAATCTTGGCGGTCGCCTTGATCGCCGGGATCGGGACGCCTTTCCGGGTGACGCCTTCGGGCCGCTCAAGGGTCAGCCGGAAGATCGGTGCCTCACTGGAGTTGACCAGCTCAATCCCCCACTGCTCTTTGCCCTGGTACTTCTTGCTGACGGGCCAGAAGGCAATCCGCCCGGCCTGGCGCCGCTCCGCCGTCGTTATTGCTCTTTCGTCCCGTTCTGCCTCCAAGCGGCGCATCCGCTGGGACTCCTCCACCGTCTGCCGCGAATGGCGTGCTGCCTTGGCGACGAAGAACAGCGCCGTAGCTGTAGCCAGCGCCCCCATAATCTGCGCTATATCCACCCAAAAATCCATGCCCAGCCTTTCCGAGATCCGCCTTCGCGTGCCCTTCCTCTGATACAAGGCACCTCTTGTATGTGATCCGAGCCGGCCGGATATGACGGCGTTCGCGTCACGACCCGGCCTCAGCCCGCACTTCTCCTAAAGGAACACTGCGAGCGCCCAGGGGGCCAGTCACATTGAGTACCACCGAGATCCCGCCTGGCGGATCGTTGTCCGATCCCGCGCATCCCAAGAGTCCTTGGAGCAGTCATTTGCTGCGGAACTTCGACCTGAAGGTCATCATTGAGATCTCTGGATGCGAGCGCAGCGCCTCACGCCTGCTGCGCGGGGAGCCGTTGTCCGGAGTCGACGTCGGACCTCTCGCCATGGCGAATCATGCCGCCGGGCACATGGGCTACCTGCCCCTGTTCGAGCTGGGCGGCAAGGCGCCGTCCGTTGCTCCCGGTGTGGAGGATGTGCTCCGCAAAGTTCTCCCCAACGCACTGTTCCCAAGGGGTGGCCGGGCGTAAAGTCCACCCATGGGACGCATCCCGGAAACCGTCGTTATCGGCGCAGGCCAAGCCGGCCTCACGACGAGTTATTGGCTCACGCAATTCGGCGTGGAGCATCAGCTCCTGGAGCGGCGCGACACTTTGGGCGGCGCTTTCCAGGATCGTTGGGACGGCTTCTACATGAACACGCCCAACCTTTCGTTGGACCTTCCCGGGATGCCGTTCGACGACGGCGACCGTGACGCCTTCATCCCCCGCGACGCCGCCGTGAACCTTTTCAGGCGATACGCTGAGCTGATTGCGGCGCCGGTCCACACGGGCGTTGACGTGACCCAGTTGTCCGCTTCTCCGGAGGGCGGGTTCCTGATCGAGTCCTCCCAAGGGAGCCTGAGAGCCCGGAACGTCGTCCTGGCCACGGGCGCGTATCAGGTGCCCAAGGTTCCTGCCCCGGCCGTCAAACTCCCCGCCGGCGTGACCCAGCTGCACACCCACGATTACCGCAATCCGGAGCAGCTGCCCGATGGCGCCGTGTTGATCGTAGGGACCGGCCAGTCGGGCGGGCAGGTCGCCGAGGAGCTGCACGACGCCGGCCGCGACGTCCACCTAGCCATCTCCGTCGTTCCCGAAGCCCCTCGCCGCTACCGTGGCCAGGACCTCATCTACTGGATGCTCGAGACCGGCAAACACGGACCTGACTACGGCGTCAACGCCCTCACCCGTGAGGCACTGCCCTCCCCCGCGTTGCGGTTTGCGCCCAATCCCCTGCTCTCGGGCACCGACGGCGGCCACAGCATCCACCTGCGCGAACTCGGCCGCCGCGGCATGCACCTGCACGGTCACCTTGAATCAGTCGACGACGGCGTCATCACCTTCAGCGACGACCTCCCCGAACGCCTCGCAGCCGTTGAGTCCGCGTTTGGACAGCGTTCACGCAAGGCGATTGATGCGTATATTGCGGCAGCGGGGATCGATGCACCGGAGCAGGCGGCTGCGGAAGCGGATGACTGGTTGCCTGCGGAGCTTTCACGGGTGAGCCTTGCGGAGGCGGGCATCACTTCCGTGTTGTGGGCTTCCGGATACAAGTTGGACTTTGGGTTTGTGGACCTGCCTCTGGTGGATGAATGGGGCTACCCGAAGCATTCGCGCGGGGTGACGGAGATTCCTGGGCTGTATGTGGTCGGGTTGCCGTGGCTGACCCGGCACTACTCCTCCATTGTTGGAGGCGTGGGGCTGGACGCGGAGTACGTGGCGGGGCGGGTTGCGGCGGACTGACATTCGCCCCGGCCTGCCCGTAAACGGAGTGCGTTGCTGCTAATGTCACGTCATGACAGAGGGCCAGTCATTTCGATTTGAATTGCGGCGTATCTATTGGACGCGCCAGTGCCTTCGTCTACTTGTCGTTGTCTCGGCCGTCTGGCTGTTCGTGGCCGCTTACCTGTTCTTTGCAAGACCGCGGGCCCTCGGCGACTTCGGTATTGACTCATTCGAAAACGTCATACGGGAAGTCTTTGGCGGCCTCTGGATCGCCATCGGGCCGCCCGCAGCATTCATTGTGATGTTGCTGGTCCTAGCTATCGCCCTGCGGACGAGCGACGTTCGGCGTCGAGATCCGCAACGTCGGTTCACGCGGCACCAGCGTCGCGAAGGAATGCTGCGGGCTGGCGGGATATGTGAACTGGAATCGGGTTACGGGAGGCGCTGCAGCCGAGCTGCGGAACACGGAGATCATTTCTATCCATGGTCCAAAGGCGGAGCCACCTCGCTCCGGAACTTCGTGGCTGCCTGCAGTCACTGCAATCGGCATAAAGGCGCCAGTATTCCAAGCCCTGGGCTATTGATGCGCCTCGAGCGACGGCGGGCGTCAGGGACTGGCATGGCGGTTCCTGTCGGCGAAAGACGAAGGCTTCGATCGGCGTGACTTGCGCACCACGTCTGGCTGTCCGCTTTCGTGGCCCCTACGCCTGATCGATCTCCGCCATACTTCCCACTGCCGGCGTCCCCTCAACCAGTGCGTAGCGTTGCATCACAGCGCCTTTCGGGGAGGCAACCACGGGCTCGATAAGCCGAAGGTTCGTTGGCACCACCCCATCGGCGAACACCTTCTTCCCTCGGCCCAGGAGGATTGGATAAACCCAAAGGTTGAGCTGATCGAACATGCGCTCAGCGAAAAGAGTCTGGACGAAATCGAGGCTGCCGATGACATGAATGTTCTGGTGCTTCTCGCGTAGCTCCCGCAATTCAGCCACTGTGTCTGGGCCTAGGAGTGTGGATCCCTCCCACTCAAGCTCCGGCGACTGACGCGAGGCTACGTACTTCGGAATTCGGTTGAACAGCTCCGCGATTTTGCCATCCTGGTGCGGCCAATACGAAGCGAAGATGTCATAGGTCCGCCGGCCCAACAACAGCGCGTCCATCCCCGCCATTCCGGAATCGATCTGCTCGCCGACAACCTCGTCGATGAGCGGCGCCTGCCAGCCGCCGAACGCAAAGTCGTTGGCAGTGTCCTCTTCCGGCCCGCCCGGTGCCTGCGCGACCCCATCGAGGGTGGTGAACAGGTCAATGTGGATCAGTCCCATGTCGGGTTCCTTCCCTGCTGCCTGCCGTCACCCCGGCGGCAGGATCAAGTCGAGAGTTCCACAGGTGAGGCGACTAGGCAATGGTCACCGGACAGATACGACGACGCCGACAGCATCTTGCGCTGGCACAGGCCCACCGTCTTGGCCTTGGTAGATGAGAAGACAGGCTAAGCCGAGTCCCGCATCTTCTCGGCGCCCTGGCGCCGCTCAAGAATCACCCAAGCCACCGTCGTCGGGGCCCCGACCAGCACCAGGAGTGTCATGCTCCAGAACCCATCGATCACTTTGGTGAACTGCAAAGTCAAAACGGCTAACAGCAGGACTGTGGATGCAATGTTCAAAATGCGGAGCTTACGTGCCGTAGTCATTTTCGGAATCGTCCCCCTACGATGTCGTCCAAGAAGCCTAAGGAGATCTGTCCTCGTGGTGCATCCAGTCCTGGGACGATGGCATCACCCTGAATGGAGATAGACATCCCCTATTTATGTGCAATCCAGGAACCGAATGTGACGCGGTTTTCGTATATTTTGGAGGAAGGATCGTTGGCAGCACTGCCAGACTCAGACGATCCGCCGCTTCGATGCCCCCAGATCGTAGCTGGCACAAAAGGGACAGGAATCGAGCAGATCGCCGTGGTTGAGCACGTACTGAAGAACCCGGAAGATGGCGAAAGCACGGCGCGGGTACAGCTTTCAGCCGCCATCATGGCGGAGAGAGTCCGACGAGAGGCACTATGGGCGTCGCTTCTCGCGGCGGGTGGGCCCACCGACGTTCCACGGGCTCTGCCAAGGGCACTTGGGATTTACGGCAACCAAGCCGGCATATTCGTCCCAAACGCGGAAACCAGAACGCTGGAAACTCCCAGGGGCATTGCCCTCTCGTTCCTCAATACAGGTCGCCACTACGATGACGAGCTAACAGATACGGGCGTCATCTATCACTATCCGACGACGGGCAGATCCGGACACGATGCGTCCGAAATTGAAGCTTCCAAGGCTGCGTACAGAGCCAGCCTTCCAGTTTTCGTCATAGGACCGGGCCGCAAATCAACGACAAGAACCGTGTACCGCGGTTACATCGAAGACCTGGACGACCGGAACAGGGTGATGCTCATAACCTTCACGCGGTCGGAACTCCCTCCACCGCCACCGCTGCCGACGGAACATGATGAGGCTTTCAGGCTAACAATTGAGGACGACGCGTCGAGCTACAGCGCTCGGAGGAACAGACCGAATCAAGTACGTTTCGCCTACGACGTTTACAAGCGCTACGGCCACGAGTGCGCCGTTTGTGGGTTGAGCATCCAAGGCCTTCTGCAGGCAGCACACTTGCTCGCGAAGAAGCGCAAAGGAAGCGATGACCCACGCAACGGCCTCCCGCTTTGCGCGAATCATCATTTAGCCTTCGACCGCGGCTACTGGTGCATGGATACAGACTTGATGTTGCATGCCAGCCCAACCGGCCCAGCACTCGACGAGCTTGCCATCACGCGGAAGGATCTTCTGCACCTTCCCCGAGCCCCTCATTTGGATGCTGTAAATCGGGTGTGGGGCAACTGGACGGCGGCTACACGAACACGCTAGACGGCAGTCCGCGTACGGAACGCATCGACCGCATTAGCGTCGGATAGTCGTGCCTTACCCGCCCAGCGCCCCTACCCACACAACCGATCCTGCACCTCCATAAGAGCCGACAGCATCTGACTGCTCATCAAATCGCGTTCGTCCACCAAGTCCTCACCCGCCCGCAATGACGGCTCCGGAGCAGGAGACACCGCCATCGACGCTTGGTACCGCCCGTCGTCGGAACTGAGCGCGACGGTCCGGAAGTCGAGGAAACCGCCTTTCGTGAAGAAACGCGGTGCGCCGCCGCAGTCCGGGGACCACTTGACCAGCCCCAACGCAAAGGGTCCGATCACCACCTTCTTCATCTCCGTCAACGAATTGGCGGACAAGACCCGACCACCAAACAGGGCAGCCATAAAGTCATTGACGTCGGCCATGGTCGAGACCACGACTGGCAGCGGGGAACCCAGCTGTTCCAGGACCGGGCCACCGGTGACGCGCTTGCCTCGGACGCTGACGTAGCCCTTGATCAGGTCAGGGGCGTCCGGCGCGTCCTCGTCGATAGTCGTATGGGTCAGCCCGAGCGGGCTGATGATGTCGTCGCGAAGAATCTGAGGGTATGACTTGCCACGGAACTTTTCCAGGATCAGTCCCAATGCCAGGTTGTTCGAGTCGGAGTACTGGAATAGCCCGACAGTTCGCGCTTCCCAAGGCAACGTACCGGCGAGCCGAAGAGCCTGCGGAGTTGTCAGGCCCTGGGAGGAAGCAGACACAAAGTCCTCCAAGCTCCGGATCATCACGTCTCGGTAATCTGGCATTCCCGACGCCTGGGAGAGCAATTGCCTCAGAGTGATCTGGACGGGAGGCTTGAGGCCAACCCCAAAGCTCTCCAAAAGCCCGTTGACGGGATCATCCAGAGCGATCAGTCCGTCGTCAACGAGTTTCAACACAGAAACCGCCGTCATGGTCTTGGTAACGCTTGAAACGGGGACTCGATCCTGCGGCCGGGCCGGTTGCCTCGTGTCTAGATCGCGGACTCCGTAAGCCTTCGACCATTCACCACCTGGCCACCGCAGCTGGGCGAGGACAGCCACAGCGTCTTGGTCCATGAAGGTCTGCATCGCGTACTCCAGGGAGCTGATGGCCTCAGCGTCGCTGAACGACGGCGACGGCGAGGCCGAAGGAGATGGAGACGGCGAAGGCGGCGGGCCCAGTGATGTGCACCCGGCAAGCACCGATCCGGCCAGCATCGACGCGACCAACCCTGCAGTCAGTCGAACGAGCCAGCCATGGCGGTTCATCAACGCACCAACTTGAACGCGAAGTAAGACCTCGGGGCCAGCGCCAGTCCGGCTTACGTCCAGCCGATGAGCACTGCCTCCTGGATACGGCTCGGGGCCGCGACGACACAACACCGCGAGCGCATTCCAGCGCTAGGGCTAAATTGATCGTCCTCCCGCCACCCCTGCGGGACAAGCATCAGAACTCCACTCCCGTCAGCTAAGCACTTTCACCTTCGCCGGCACGGGCTGACCCGCCGCCGCCCCAGCCCGCTGCACCAAATACACCGACCCCAGCACCAACACCGCGCCCACAATCTGCCAGCCCGACAACGCTTCCCCCAGGAACGCGAACCCCAGCACGGTCGCCACGAGCGGGCTCAGGAATCCCAGGAACGAGACCATCATCGTGGGCAGCCGCTGGATCCCCCGGAACCACGCGGCGTAAGCCACCAACGCACCAATGACGCTGAGGTAGGCAAAGCCCGCAACATTGGGCAAGGTAACCGACGTCGGCAGTCCCTCAACCACCAGCGTCACCGGCAGGAGCATGACCCCACCCATCGCCAACTGAAGGCCGGTAAACCCAAGCAGCCCCACGCCGTCGGGCCTTCCCCAACGTTTCGTCAGGACAATGCCGGCCGCCATGCTGAGCGCACCCGCCATCCCGGCAAGCACACCAATGACCGTCAGCGACGCGTCGGAGCGCAGGACCAGCAAACCGACCCCGGCAGCTCCCACGGCGCACGCCACGATGTGCGCGAGGCGGATCCTCTCCCCCAGCAGCAACGCACCTAGGAAGAGCACGAACAGGGGCTGGATCGACCCGACCAACGCCGCCAACCCACCCGGCAACTGGTACGCGGTGAAGAACAGCAGGAAGAAGAACAGCCCGATGTTCAGTGCGCCCAGTGCCGCTGCTTTGAACCACCAGGTTCCCCGCGGCCACGTCCGGGTGACGAGCATCAGCACGATTCCGGCAGGCAGGGCCCGCACGGTTGCGGCAAGGAGCGGCCTGTCGGCGGGGAGGAATTGCGTGGTCACCAGATAGGTGGAACCCCAGACCATCGGCGCGAGCGCTGTGATGAAAAGGTCGCGGGGAGACATCCGAGCCATTATTCACTTCCATACATTTCGATGTCGAACTATTTGATGTATGACAATGTAGGTGTTGTACTGTTTGAGGTCAAGCATGGGAGGGCAATGGACCGCGACGCAGTGGACACGATTCTTGACCAATGGAACCGGGAGCGCCCCGATCTGGATGTCAGCTCCATGGGCATTTTGGGCCGGCTCGCAAGGGCGAACCGTTTGGCGTCACTCGATGTGCAGAGATTCATGAACCAGTTCGGGCTGGAGCCTTGGGAGTTCGACGTCCTGGCAACCTTGCGCCGGTCCGCGGCCGAGGCGCCGCTCACGCCCGGGCAGCTCGCCAGTCTGACCATGATCGGCTCCGCAGCCATGACCAACCGCGTCGACCGCCTGGTGAACCGCGGCCTGATCCACCGCGAAACCAACCCCGGGAACCGCCGTCAGCTACTGGTCAGCCTGACGCCCGAGGGACTTGCCCTGGTTGACGAGGTGGTGGAACATCACGTGGAGAATCAGCAGAAGATGCTCGACGGCCTCTCCAAGACCGAACGCGAACAGCTGGCGAACCTCCTGCGGAAGTTCCTCCTGGCAAACAACGACGGCGGCCCCGCCTAAGCAGCCAGCCTCACCCATGCAAGGATGAGGCGTGGACACTTCCTCTGAGCAGCTGGCGATCGCAATCGGCAAGGCCATGGTGGGTGGTGACGGCACTTCCTACGATGCAATCCCACTATGCCAAGCTGGTGGGCACACTGAGCGGTACGCCATCTCAGTGCTTCCAAGAGGCTTCATATGGTCCGCGACGCGGCTATTGGACGGAACCACCCAGAGCTTTGACTCTCACACCATGACTGTTCAGGTTGACGGCGCAGCCCAGCATTCCCTCTCCATAGAGCGCGTCCCCCGCGCCTTTCCTGAATCCGTTCAGTTGGCCTTCCCACTCTCCCTCCCCATATGGGGCCGGAGCATGGACAGCTACCATCCGGCGGCCGTGGAGATAAATGGCACAGACACCACTGCTGCTAAGGCACCGCTCCGACCCAACAATCTTTGGATCCTTCACGTTCGAAACGGAAAGCGGAATCGCGAAAAGCTACTTCACGCCCAGCGAGGTACGGAAGCTGGAGCGCGAGTCAAAACCGGACGACGGCGGAATAGACTTCGGCTTCGTAGCGGGCATTGGGGAGAGCCTGCCACCAGGGATGCAGTATCCCACGAAATCTACGCAGACCTAGAGCTGGCATCCAGTCCATCACTATCGGATCACTCAGACTCGCCGCCCTCCCGGGGTGCAGCATTCCGCTTGGCTTTCCGCAGGACATAAACTCCGTAGCACCCGAATCCCAGCATGAGCACGGCTCCCGCGGCCCGCCACCAGACCAGCGGTGGCCACATCGCAAAGATGATCGCCAAGGCAAAGAACATCACTACTTGCAATGGGCTCGGTGCGTTCTTCACAGGTCTTCCCCCCGAACTGGCGACATCTTCCTTGAACTGTGAGTCTACGAAACAACCCGAATGTCACAGCGTAAGAGGACTAACTTTTCATTTCGGAAATTTCCGACATATCATCAACCCGTGCCCTCCGACGTCTTCGGCGCCCTCGCGAACCCTTCGCGGCGGACCATCCTCGACACCCTCCTTGCCGGTCCCCTGACCGCAGGCGAACTGACGGGTCGACTGGAGCTCAGCCGCTCATCGGCGTCGGAACACCTGGCCGTCCTCAAGGAGGCAGGCCTGATCCGCGAGGAACGGCAAGGCCGGCACAGGATCTACCACCTCCAGCCGCAAGGACTGCGTGAAGTCAGCGGTTGGCTGCAGCACTACGAGCATTACTGGAACCAGAGGCTCGATGCCCTGGCCGGTCTTCTGGATGAGGAGAATACCCATGACTGAAAACGCCATCCGCCTCGAGCGCACCTTCCCCCTCCCCAAAGAATCAGTGTGGGCCGCCCTCACGACGCCCGAGTTCCTGGCCCGTTGGTGGGCACCCGGGGACATCGCGCCCGTCGTCGGACACCGCTTCACCATGGACATGGGCGCTTGGGGCCAGCAGCAGTGCGAAGTCACCGCCGTCGAGCCCGGCGAGTCGATCACTTTCGTCTTCGCCGAAGGCACCTTGGATACGACCATCACCTGGACGCTGGAAACGGTCGACGCCGGGACAACACTTCACTTCGAACACGCCCGCTTCAACCTGGACTCACCCATGGGACGGCAGGCCATCGAGGGCATGGGCAACGGCTGGCCGGGCCTGCTGGGGCGGATCGAGCAGGTGTTGGTGAGCGTGGGCTAGGATCGCCGCGGTGACGGGTTCCCGCCTATGGCTCGAAGTAGGTGGAGAATCACTCGTATGGGTGGATCTATGTATCAAGCGGCAAACGACTATTCAGTATCGGAGGATGCCCGCCGAGCTCGCAGCTCCCGCGCGGAGGAATTCGGCCAGTTCGCCTACGGATTCTCTGCTACCGCGCCGAGCCCGCTCTCGATCTCGGGTCCATCGGAAGTCGAGACAGGGCTCGTGGTCGATGCACGCTTCGACCATCCGCCTATTGAAGGTGAAACCAGCCCACCGACAGAATGGCTGATCACCCTCAAGCCCGTTCTCAACCATCCACTGGGTGCCGGGCAGCTTATTGACCTTCTAGCCAAGGAACTTGTTCGATTTGGTCTTGGTCAAATGGTTGCCACGAATCCCACGGAACTGCTCCGGGCACTCGCCAGCGCCAGCGCCCAGCCGACGTCCATAACCATCAACGGCGTCGCAACCGTCGGGTGGAGTCTTGAACTTGCTGAAGTCCGGGGGTTAGTCGCCGGTTCCCATGGTCGGGTGTTCATGTGGCTCGCCACGCGAGTCTCATCAGCTCCCAAGCTCTTGGTCACGAAAGACCTGGGCTCATATGTGCGGGCACTGCTCGGCACCTAGACCGGCTGCTACATTGCAGGGAACCGCATGTTCAAGGGGGAACGGCATGGAAGCTTTGCAATGGATACCAGCGATCTTGGCGGGAGCCGCGGCACTCTTTGTCATGGGATCAATCATTTGGGGCTTGTTCGACGTTCTTGGTGACAAGCGCCTTGACCAAGCAACGCGAACTGTATGGGCGCTACTGATCTTCGCCCTGCCGCTCATTGGCATCTTGGCATGGCTTTACACCAAACCCCAGATCGCCGGCGGCAGTGACCACGTCCGCCTGAAAAAAACCCTTTAGGGGCACTTAGCCGCCGGGCGCTTACCCGCCGGGCGCCCGGCCCCCGCAAGCCGCGCCCCGCCGTCGTACGGCTTCCGACGGCTTGCCGTCACCCGCCCGCAATCTCCCGCAGCGTCTGCAGGTGCGCAGCCCATACGTCCCGGCCCAATGCCGTCAGGCTGGCCGACGTCCGCGGCATTTTCCCCGCGAAGCTCTTCTTGATCTTCACGTACTCGGCCTTCTCCAGGATGGCCAGTTGCTTGCTCAAGACGGAATCGCTCACCTGGATGGCATCGCGGATGTCCTTAAAGTCCATCGATTCCGCGCCGGCGAGCGCAGCCATGATGGAGAACCGGACGGGTGAATGGACCAGTTCGTTGAGCTTGTGGCGCGGGTGTTCTGCGGGAGTGGTCATGCGCGCAACTCGCGGAAAGCCGCTGCCAGGCCCACTGCACCGAGAGCAATGGCCGCCGGGAGGTAGAACCACAGGTTGCCGTCCCGGAAGAACGAGGCGCCCACCACGAGCGCCACGATGTAAAGGGCAAAGTACGCAAACAGGGACGTGAGGAAGCGCCTGGTGTAGCCGGCCTTGGTGGACCGCTGGAACATGGGCCAGACGGAGGCTGTGACGGCAGCCCAGGCACCCACCGAAATGGCTAACAGGGCTGCGCCGTAACCGGTCACGAGCACGATGTGCATACCGATCATGAGCAGCGATCCAATGATCGCGAGGCTGGTAAACGTGACGGCAACCGGCCAGGCCGCTGCGTTGGTTGAGGTGGCACTGATGGCCTCTGCCTTGGCAAGGAGCTCGCGTGCTTCTGCAGCGGAAGGGCCGCCTGTGGTGTCGTTCATGGTTCCCCCAAAGATGCGTTTACTTGATAGAGCAACCCTAAGAAAGTACTTTCCACTCTGTCAAGTACTTTCCACTGCCCTCCCGTTACCACCAGCCCCACCAGACCCGGTAAATTTGATTCCACGAGTTTGACCCTCGGTGAGCAACACCACTCGCGCGCCTCACGAAAGCAGGATCATATGACCGTCTCTCCCCTCATCTGGGGCATCACCATCGTCGTCATTCTGGCGCTCCTGGCCTTTGACTACTTCTTCCACATCCGCAAGGCCCACGTTCCTTCCCTGAAGGAAGCAGCCATCTGGTCGTCCATCTACGTAGGCCTGGCCGTCGTCTTCGGCATCCTGGTACTGGTCTTTGGCGGAGCACAGATGGGTTCGGAGTACTTCGCCGGATACATTACGGAGAAGGCCCTCTCGGTCGACAACCTGTTCGTCTTCCTGATCATCATGGCGAGCTTCCGGGTGCCGCGTGAAGACCAGCAGAAGGTCCTGTTGTTCGGCATCGTGTTCTCACTGATCGCCCGCACCGGCTTCATTTTCCTCGGCGCCGCGCTCATCAACTCGTTCGCCTGGGTCTTCTACATCTTCGGCCTCATCCTGCTCCTTACGGCCGGCAACCTCCTCAAACCCGGCGACCACGGCGACGACCAAGCGAACAACTTCATCATCCGGCTCGCCAAAAAGCTCTTCCACACCACGGATAAATACGACGGCGACAAGCTCTTCACCATGGTCAACGGCAAGCGTGCCCTGACTCCCATGCTCCTGGTGATGGTGGCCATCGGCGGCACGGACATCCTCTTCGCCCTCGACTCCATCCCCGCTATCTTCGGCCTGACGCAGAACGTCTTCATCGTGTTCACGGCGACGGCGTTCTCGCTGATGGGCCTGCGCCAGCTCTACTTCCTGATCGACGGACTGCTGGACCGCCTCATCTACCTCTCCTACGGCCTGGCGGCCATCCTCGCGTTCATCGGCGTCAAACTGATCCTCCACGCGCTGCACGAGAACAACCTTCCGTTCATCAATGGCGGCGAACATGTCAACGTCATCGAGATCACCACAGGCCTCTCGCTGAGCGTCATCATCGGCGTCCTGGTCATCACAGTGGTGCTCTCCCTGATTAGCCCGGCAGGCAAGGCCCAAACTGCCATCAACAACGCCCGCCGCCACGCCGTGGACTACTTGGACCTCGACTACACCGCCGACGCCAATGAGCGCGAGCGTATCTACCGGGCATTGACCGCGGAGGAAGCCCAGATCGTCCAGATGCCCCTGAAATATCGGAACAAGGCCAAGGACGTGGAGAAGATCCGCGAACAGGTGGCAGAAGCCCACCGCCAGCACGAGGCGTTCCTCAACCGCTAAGCACAGCCCTCGGTTCAGCATGAAAACGGGACTCTGGCACCACTGCCAGGGTCCCGTTTCGATGTTCACCTGCACATTCGATGACGGGCAACGTCGAATGTGCAGCGGGCCATCGAATCGGGCCCAACCGATCCGCTAAACGGCCGCCGGTTTCCGCCACATCACCGCGAGCACCAGCACCAAGGCACTAAGCCCGAGCATCACCAGGACCATGATGCCCCAGTTCGCCTGGTTCACACCCGGTCCATACAGCACGCCGATCAGCACGGTTGCGGTGATCGCGCCAAGGTAGCGGCACGTCTGGAAGATGCCAGCCGCCACACCCCTCTCCTCGGGACGGGCCGAAACATACAGGCCTTGGTTCGACGCCGTACTGACCACGCCATACGGAACACCCATCAAGGCAGTCAGCACGAACACCACCGGAGCCCACAACGTCATCGTCAGGACGCCAAGTGTTCCTGCCGCGAGTGTCAGGATCCCGACGCCGGCGATCAGCACCGAACGCACACCGAACCGCTCAATGAACCGCACCGTCAGTGGCGTCACCACAACCGACAACGCCGCAAGGGGAAGCATCAGCAGGCCTACCACACCGGCGTCGTAATGGCCTGCTTCCTGCAGAAGCTGCGGCAGGCCGAAGAACGCAAAGTAATACACGCCGCTGAAAACAATGAACAGCACATAGACCAGCAACAGCGGGCGGTTGCGGCCCAGCAGCCGGAGGTCCAGGAACGGCGGCCTGAACCGCAGCTCGCGCCAGGCAAAAAGTGCGCCAATCACGGTAGCCGCTCCCAGAAGGTACCAGCGGTAGCCCGGCATCACGTTGAGCAGCGCCATCATGGCGAGCATGAGGGAGGTGACGAACGCGAGGATGCCGGGGATGTCGGAATCCCGTATCAGCGTTCCCAGCGAACCGGTCTCCCTCCCGGAATCGGCAGGTGCAGTTTGCCGGACAACAAACAACGCGAGCAACGCGATGGGCACGTTGATCGCGAACAGCGCCTGCCACCCCACCAGGCTCACCAACAGGCCGCCCACCACGGGACCCACAGCAGCGGCCGAGGTGTTGGCCATCTGGATCCGGCCCAGCGGCCGGGTGGACGGCAAGTTCGCCAGCCGGCTTAGTTCGGTGACCATCACGACGGCGGACGGGTACGCCGTCGCGGTCCCTACAGCCATGAGCGCGCGGGCCACGCAAACCAGCGCAAAGTTGGGCAGGAACGGTGCGATCGCACAAGTAACAGCGACCAAGGCCATGCCGAACATGAACAGCCGCCGGGGCCCGAAGCGGTCAGCCAGCCTGCCCATGAGGGGTTGCCCTGCCGCGGACGCCAGATAGAACGAGGTGATCACCCAGGTGACTGTTGCGACGTCGAGCTCAAAATGCTCCCGAAGGACCACCAGTGCCACAGCGATCATGGACGAGTTCAGCGGGTTCAGTGCAGTTCCGAGGCTCAGCGCAGCAATCGCGAGCCCAGGACGGGGTTTCTTGGCGGTCACCCAACCCAGTCTGCTCCATGGTTGCCTCGGGTTACGAAACGGGTTCGGTGGGCGGACTTACTGGTTCGGGCAAATTTTGCTGGATCATCCGGAGTGGCACCGGCACCCAACCCTGGAATTCCGCGGGTGCACCGATGTGCGGGCGACGATGATCCAGCAGAATGTACTCACTCCTCGAAGTGCGTGGTGATCTTCCCGGAAGACACAGCCGCGATGATGGACTTGGCCAGATGCCGCAGCTTGATGTTCCGGTTGCTGGAGGCCGTCCGCAGGATAGTGAAAGCTTCCTCCTGGCTGCAATGGTTTTGCGCCATGATCGCCCCGACCGCGAGGTCGATGACGGTGCGCGACTGCATCGCTGTTGCCAGGTCGTTCCGGGCATCGCTGAGTTGTGCGATTTTCAAGGCGAGACGCAGCGACTTGGAGGCGTGGGAGGCGAAGACCTCGGCCCGTTCCATGTCCTCGGCTTGGAACGCATCCGGTTTCTCGGAGTACAGGTTCAGGGCAGCGCGCGTATCGCCCTCGACCAGGAGCGGAACGCTCAGGATGGAGCGAAGCCCTTGGTCGGAGGCGGCCTGGATATAGGCCGGCCAACGCTGGTCGCTCAGGAGGTCCGGGACCAGTACGGGGGTGAGCTTGTCCATGGCCGTGAGGCAGGGGCCTTCGAAGGTGCTTTGGAGCTGATCCATGACGCGGGCGCGCTCGTCACTGCTTGCGGCAGTTGCCGACTTCTTGCGACGTAACACTGTGATGCCGCTGTATACCGGGCTCTCCGGGTGAGAGAGGCTCTCGGCTGAGAAAGCCGCGAGGTCGCTGAGAAAAGCCTCAACGTCCTCGCTTCCCAGGACGAGATCCAAAAAGTATCCGTTCTGGAGAGCTTCATGCTCGGGGAGGGGGTTGACCATGCACGTTCCTACTGACTGAAATGCGTCCCCAGCAGACAGCAAAGGAGCGAAAAGGGCCGCCCTCTGCAAAACGGTCTGGCAATACCTTATCGCCCAACGATCGACGGTACAAAGTGCGGCGCAAGACGTCGTTGACCTGCGGCTATGCTGAAACGCCCCCTGATGGTTTACCCCCCCACCCTGAGTCGGGCCCGCTAGCCGCTGGCCACGAGGGAAAGTCCATTCAGACGTCCACAGGGTCCTTGGAGAAGCGCGCTGCACGAGCGTCCAGCTCGTTTCCCTGCTGGCGGCCGAGGATGCCGTACAGCTCTGGCCTGCGGCCACGAATCCATCTGCGCCCGGTTGAAAGTGGCACGAGATCAAAGTCCAGATCTGCCGTTACCACGGCTTCGTCCGCCACCCAGGTCTCGGCCACGATCGTTCCGTAGGGATCGATGATCATCGCATTCCCCGTCCGGATCTCGTCGTCGTCGCGGCCCACACCGTTGCTGAAAAGGATAAACATGCCGTTGTCGTGGGCACGGGCAGGCAGCCACCGCATAAGCCACCCACGGCCGTTGACCCCCCGGAACGCGCCCTCGATGGCCGCGGGATCCGCTGCACGGTTGTCCCATAGCTCTGCCGGGACAGGCTTCATCCCCCGGGGACTGGCCGAGTTGGTCCCGCCCGTCTGGTGGGGAGCAATAAGCACCGTTGCCCCGAGGAGGGCCGTGGCACGCACATTCTCCACCAGGTTGTTGTCCCAACAAATCAGAATCCCTGCTTTGACACCCCAAGGTGTATCGAACACTGTGAACTCCGAGCCGCTACTGATGGCCTCGTGCTCGAAGGCGTGGAGTTTCCGGTGGGTGTGAACGGTCCCGTCCGGGAGGCAGACGGAGTAGGAATTGAAAAGCCTCCCGTCGGCCTGTACTTCCAGGAACCCGATACCGATCCCCAGTTCGAGCTCTGCGGCAAGCTTCCTGATGGTTTGGACGTGTTCACCGTCCTCGGACTGTGCTAATTCATACAAGCGTTCCGGGGTCTTCTTGCGTAGATGCCAGTAACCGATCAGGCACATTTCCGGGAACGCAACAATCCGGGCGCCGTCCCTCGCCGCCTTGATGGCCAGCCGGCGAATGGTCTTTAGATTGAGGTCCGGGCGATCCGGGGCGGCTTCGAACTGGACAACCGAAGCGCGAAGGGTGGGGGCGGTGATCATTGGTTTCTCCTTGGTTGGGACACCTCCCATGCTCGCCGCCACCTATCATTCCGTCTAATGAAATTTTGAGGACTTTTGATTCCCTTCAGGAATGAAACTAGGATCCCAGAATGGAACTACGGCTGCTTCGCTCCTTCGTTGCTGTCGCCGAAACCGGGAACTTCGGGTTGGCGGCCAAGGCGCTTTCCACCACGCAATCCAACCTCACCAAACAGATTCAGCTCCTGGAGCGTCAGGCCGGAAGCCGGCTGTTCACCCGGGGTCGGCATGGGGCAGCACTCACCCGTGCCGGAGAGGCGCTGCTTGCCGATGCGGTCGACCTCGTGCGCCGCGCCGACGGGCTCGCACAGCGCATGGAACGTATCGCGGCGGGGGCTGAGGGTGCGTTGAAGGTGGGATTCGGCATGTCCGCGATCGACGTGGCTCCGCGTGCTGTGGCCGCCTTCAGGACCGAACATCCGGCCATCGACATCGGATTGGACGACATGTCATCCACAGCGCAGTTCGAGGCACTGCGCAACGGGACGCTCAGTATCGGATTTGTTCGGCTGCCTGCCCCACCGGACATTGACACCCGGATGATTCGCCGCGATCGTCTGGCCCTAGCGATTCCCAAGAGTGAGTCGGCTCCCCTATCAACCCGGGATGCGCTGCATCGGTTCATCGATGGTCGTCCTCTCATTCGCCTTAATCCGGCGCGCGGCCCAGGACTCACTGCCCAAACCAGCAATCTCTTCTCGGATCTGCGCGCACGGCCAGGCGTCCTCTATGAGACCTCGGACCTTCTCACTGTGCTGGCGCTCGTTGCAGCCGGAGCCGGCTCCGCCGTGGTTCCCGCCAGCACCTCGGCCATCGTTCCGGAAGGCGTGCAATTGGTGCCCATCGACCTCGAGTCCTCAGTGTGGAGCATTGGAACCGCGTGGCTGCGCGGAAACAACGACCCACTCATCCCATTGTTCCTGCAATCCATCGACGCCCTCAGTCTTTAGCCGGCCCCGCCGTCGAGCCCCTCACCACCAACTCAGTCCCCAGCTCGATCCTGTAGGTTCACGACCCACTTTGGCATTCGGTGGCCCCAAATTCAGCCGATTCCGGTTGCATAAGCGTCCAACGGAGTTCAAAGAAGGTAGCGGAAGCACGGCCCACGGCGGGGTCAGCGGCCGGTAGGCTTCGGAGATGCTCCCCCCCCCAACCAAACGATTGCGCTTTCGCGAGATGACGCCTGCTGACATCGACCAGATGAGCAGCCTGCTCGGTGACCCCCACGTCATGACGTACTACCCGGCGCCCAAAACCCGGGAAGAAGCAGCCGCCTGGATCGACTGGAACCGGGCGAACTATGCCCACCACGGGTACGGGTTGTGGATCGTGGAAACCCACGACGGCGGATTCGTGGGCGACTGCGGGTTGACGTGGCAGAACGTCAATGGCCGGTCCGAGCTTGAGGTTGGTTACCACGTGCGCGTAGAGCTCCAAGGCCGCGGGTATGCCACCGAGGCCGCCATGGCGTGCCGCGAATTTGCCCGCGATGCGGTGGAAGTTGATCGCCTGGTAGCCATCATCCACCCCGACAATATTGCCTCCAGGCGCGTTGCCGAACAGATCGGAATGCGGCACCTTGAGGACGACCTTGCGGGCTCCACGGTTCGGACCGTGATGGGTGTCAAGCTCCGTTAGCTGCCTCTCCGGCGTCACGCGAACTTCACGTCCGTGTCCGGGTCCTTCCGGGTATCCAGCATTCCGGCGATCTTGCCTTCCAGCGCGGCAACTGTTGCTTCGGGAAGGACGATCAGGCCGTCGAGTTCCTTGCGTGCGCGCTTGTACGCAGTTTGCCGTTCCGCAGGTGTAGCTGCGGTGTCCTCGGCAATGCGCAGCAGTTTCCGGGCCGTAGCCAGTCGTTGCCGCTCCGGGCCGCTGAAGTTACCGTCCTTGATTCTCCGGGCTTCGCGCTCGGCTACGTCGAAGGCCAACTCGTAGCTGTGAACGGCCGCCCGATATTCAGCAAGCCGGGCCGGCGTCGAGATCTCCTCCGGCGCGCCCGGCCGCAAACCATCGGCTTCCTTCTTTGCCCGCAGGAAAGCGACGGTCAGTGGCTCACGGACATCGGACATCAAAGGGAAATCGATGAGGTTCCCGACGTCGAGTTCGTACTCCAGCCATCTGTGATTGACCGAATCGTGGGCGGTCATCAGTGAGACCACCTCAGCCTGGTTTGCTTCCTCGTGCACCGCCAATTGGTTTCGCAGCTTCAGCAGTTCCACCTTGCGGCGGTGCCGCTCCTCGCTGGCTTTGGACCACGATCTCGCCCAACCGCCAGCCATCCCGCCGATGGGGAAGATGAGCCACCAGTAACTGCCAAGGAAGTCGAAGAGGGGTTCCACCGCTCCATCCTCCCACCGCTGCCGACGGTGCCTCAACAGGCCATGGCGAGTCGCTCAATCATCTGGATTTTTGGGCCCGCAGACGCTGCCACCGATCGGAACTTCAACGTCAAGCAGCCACACTCACTGGCTTGCTTAGAGGACCCAATAAGCACTGAGCATTAGATCCTCTATCCCTAAGCTAATCTAGGCATAAGCCAACCTTGTTCACCGGATATGCTCCTTCCGACCGTGATTACGTCTTGGAAGGACACACCTTGCCTACTACGAATGACCACAACGACGTGGCATCCACACCGGCCCTCAACATTGTGGTGGCAGGATCAACCAGTGCCGCCGGCCAGGCAGTGGTGGCGGCACTGCTCGCTGCGGGAGCCCGGGTTGCCGCCGTCGATCTGGACGCCGCCCGCTTGGAGGAACTCGCCAGGAACCACGACGGCGTAGTCCCCTACACCTGCAACCTCGCGAACATGGAGTCGGTAGAGAAGCTGGCGGCCTCCGTTCGAAACGACCTTGGTCAGGTAGACGGATTGATCCACTTGGTCGGCGGTTGGCGCGGAGGCGACGGAATCACGGGTCAGAGGGATGACGACTGGGACGTCCTGCACACCAGCATCATGACAACCCTCCGGAATACCTCCCGCGCTCTCTACCCGGATTTGGAGGCATCGCCGCGGGGCCGCCTCGCCATCGTTTCCGCCACGGCGGCAGCGAACCCCACCGCCGGGGGCGCCAGCTATTCGGCCATCAAGGCAGCTTCGGAAGCATGGGTCCTCGGCGTCGCGGACGGTTTCAACGCAGCCCAGTCCGGCCACAAGACTGAGCCCAAGGAACAGACCTCGGCCGCAGTGGTTTTCGTTGTGAAAGCCCTCTTGGACGACGCCATGAAGGAGGCCGCGCCGCACCGCAAGTTCCCCGGCTACACGCACGTCAAGGAACTTGCCGAACACATCGCCGCGCTCTTTGACGCCCCGGCTTCCCACCTGAACGGTACCCGTCAGCACCTTGCCTAAGTCCCGGCGTCGTACCCTGTCGCTAGCATGTCCGTATGGACCAGCGACTGCACTTCATCACGTTCGCCACGCCTGATCTCGACCGGACCCGCGCCTTTTACAAGGACGGGCTCGGTTGGGAGCCGCTCATGGACGTGCCCGGCGAAATCCTCTTCTTCCAGGTTGCCCCGGGTTTGATGCTCGGCCTGTTCGACGCCGAAAAGTTCGACCAGGACCTGACCAGCGGCATCCAAACCCCTGGTGTGAGTGGAGTGACGCTCTCCCACAACGTCGGCAGCGCAGCGGAGGTCTCCCGCACCATCGACACGCTGGTGGCCGCCGGCGCCACGCTGATCAAACCCGCACAGGCAGGCGCTTTCGGCGGCATCTTCCACGGGCACGTCAAGGATCCCAACGGCATCGTCTGGGAGATCGCGTACAACCCCGGCTGGCGAATCGACAATAACGGAAAGGTGGTTTTTGAATGAGCGCATCTACGCAAGAGGTCACCAACGAGGACATCCGGACGCAGTTCGAGGCGTTTCTGGACGAGCACCGCCGTGCGCTCACCGCCAGTCTGGACGGTCTCACCGAAGAACAGGCACGACGGCGGCTGGTCCCGTCGCGCACGACGCTTCTGGGCCTGGTGAAGCACGCGACTTTCGTGGAAAAGGTGTGGTTCGACGAAGCCATCACCTGCAGGTCGCGGGCCGAGATTGGCATTCCGGCCACACCGGATGAGTCCTTTATCCTCGGTGAAGAAGACACCATCGCCAGCATTCAAGCGGCTTACTCGGCGGCCTGCGAGGCTTCGCGGAAGGCTACGTCGGACCTGGGGCTGGACGACCTTCTCCCCGGCAACCGCCGCGGCCCCCTCCCCTTGCGCTGGGTGTATCTGCATATGCTGCGTGAACTGGCCCAGCACTGCGGGCACGCGGATATCCTGCGGGAACAGGTGACTCCTCCGGACGTCGAAGCATAGGCCTTGCAGCCCGCCCCTCCCAACGAAAATCCGTTGACACGTGACCAAAAGGTCACCTATTCTAATCCCATGGACGCCGTGTTCAAGGCCTTGGCTGACCCCACCCGCAGGGAACTCCTGGACGAGTTGTTCCGCGCGGATGGCCAATCCGCCACCGCCCTCGGAGCCCGGTTCGAGATGACCCGTTTCGGCATCGCGAAGCACCTCAGACTCCTTGAGGATGCCGGGTTGGTGGTTGTCCGCCGTCGAGGACGCGAGAAGCTGCACTTCCTGAATCCGGTCCCCATCCGCCTCATCCACGATCGCTGGGTGAGTAAATACGCAGAACCATGGGCCGCTGCCCTCAGCGACCTCAAATCCAGATTGGAAAGTCCCATGGAAAAGATCTTCGAGATTTACATCAAGACCACGCCGGAAAAGCTTTGGGAGGCCATCACCGACAGCGAAATCCGCAGCAAATACCAGTTCGGGAACACCTTGGCGTCGGACTGGACGCCGGGCAGCCGCTTCGAGATGCGCAACCCCAAAGCGGACGCGCCGCTGGGTGTAGGCGAGAACATCGAGGTCGATCCCCCACGCAGGCTCGTCCAGACCATGACGGCGCTGTGGGGCGAGGACGTCAAGGCCGAGGGGACGTCGCGGATCACCTGGGAAATCGAACCTGTCGGGGATTCCTGCCACCTTACGGTCACGCACGATCAACTCCGCGAAGGCGCGAACGACCAGCTCTACGGCGGCTGGCCCATGATCCTCTCCGGCCTGAAGACCTGGCTGGAAACCGGGGAAAAGCTCACCACGCCCGGTTCGCTGATGTACGCATAAGCCCCCTAAAGAAGGACGACGACGGCGGGCCGCTGCCGCCGTCGTCGTCGATACCTCAATCTCCCGCCAGTCAGGCGACGGGCTGTACTACCTGCTCTTCGCTGAGCCAAGCCGCCTGCAGGGTGCCCAGCAGGTGGGGAGCGAAATCCTCGCCGATCTCCAGGACGACGCGGCATCGCGCGCCGCGCTGCTCCGGGAACCCGGCGTACTGTCCTCGGAGATCGCAGACCGTCTGGCCCCGGCCCGGGCCGTCGGTGGTGTCCACTTGGACCCGGACGGTCGGGGCCAGGGTGGGTTCTACTCCCCTGACGGCGATGGCGGCGGCAAGGGGATCGTGCATGGCCGAGCAGGCCCGTCCGAAAATGTCGACGTAGAAGCCGAAGTAGTAGCCCAGCATCTCCCCCAAGGCCTGGGACACCGGGTGTTCGGTGGACAGCAGCTCCTGGCGGTGGTTTTCCTCCAGGACGTTGGTCATGGTGACATCCAGGGGAACCAGCGTCACGTTCCAGTCCGCGGCCAGGACCTCGGCTGCGGCCTCGGGGTCGTTGGCGATGTTGGCTTCGGCCACAGGAGAGATGTTTCCCGGTGCCAGCGCAGCGCCGCCCATGATGGTCACCTCGGCAATAAGCTCAGGCAGCTTCGGTTCCAGCCGCAAGGCTTCGGCGATATTGGTCAGTGGGCCGATGGCCACCAACCGCAGCTCCCCGGCGTACTGGTGAGCCAACTGGACCAACAGTTCGGCAGCCGTGGCCTTCACCGGTTCGCGGTCGGACGGAGCCAAGTCCACTCCGCCGATGCCGTTATCGCCATGGACGTGCGGCGCGCCGCCGTGGAAGGTGCCCACCAGCGGATCGTGCGCGCCGACTGCCACGGGGATGTCCGGGTGGCCCGCAAGGTTCAGCAGGTCCAGGGTGTTGCGGGCGCCGCCGGCTGCACTGACGTTGCCGCTCACGGTCCCGATTCCTACGAGCTCGGCCTTGGGTGAGGCCAGGAGGTAGGCGAGGGCGAGGGCGTCGTCGATGCCGGTATCGCAGTCAAGGAAGAAGGGTGCAGGCTGGTTCACAGGTCTCTCGTTTCAGGTGTAACGGTGATGGGGGTTCTGCTGGGTGTCCGCGCGGAACCGGCGGACCGGCGTCGCGCGTTAGATCTTTTCGCCCTTCGGCGCGGCGATGAACAGGCTGACAATGAACGCCAGGGCGGTGATCGATACCGAAATCCAGAGGGCAGCAGAGTACCCGGCGGCGGTGCCTTGGCCTGCGAACGGCGCAACAACCACGACGCCGAGGCTCGCCCCGATCCCGAAGGAGGCGCCGTTGATGCCCGGCAGAGCTGCGGGTGCTTCCTTGGGCGAGAGCAGGACGGACAGGCCGTTGATGGCAGTGAGGAAGAATCCGTTGTAGAAAATGCCCAACGCGGCGATGGCGATGAGGACCGCGATCTGGTTGTGGGCGAACAGGGCGGCGATGATCGCGCAGGCGAGGCTGGTTGCGGTGCCTACACGGACGGTCTTGATCCAACCGCGGCGGTCGGCGATCCAGCCGGCCAGCGGAGCGGCGAACACGCCAATCAGTGCTGCAGGGGTGAGGAACAGCAGGGCTGCCACCGACGCGGACAGTCCGAAGCCGTTGTCCTTGTCCTGGCTGAGCAATACCACGGTGAAGTTGATGATGGCGAAGATGCCCGCAAGTGTCAGCACGGTGGTGGCGATGACAGGCCACACCTGGCGGGAACGGAGGTGGTGGACTGCAACCAACGGGGTTTCGCGCTTTTTCTCGATGAGCCAGAAGGCCGTGAACGATGCAATACTGCCGGCCAGCAGTCCGAGGGCCGCCGGTGAAGTCCAGCCGGCAGAGGAACCCGTGGACACGAAGTAGGTGATGAACACCAGGAACACGGACAGGGAACCCGCTCCCCACCAGTCCATCCGGCCCGGAGCCACGCTGGACCTACCGCCCGCGACTACCTTGATGACACAGACGACGGCGATGGCTGCCAGCACCAGCACGGCGACGAAGATCGACTGGAAGCCCAGGGTCTCGGCCATGAGCCCGCCGAAGTAGCCGTCCACGCCACCAACTCCACCGTTGATGGCGGCAATGATCCCAATGGAGGTGCCGAAGAGCCGGGCGGGCAGGTACTCGTTCAGGACGATGTAGGAGAGGGCGAAGATCGCGCTGGAGACGCCCTGCATGAAGCGGCCCGTCACCAGCAGCGGCAAGGTCGGGGCGAAGATGCACAACACGGTTCCGGCGCCCATGATGGCCAGCACCAGCAGCAATGCGTTGCGGCGGCCTATGAAGTCGCTCCACCGGCCAATCACAGGACCGGAGATGGCGCCGGCGAGGAAGAACATGGATTGAACCTGTGCGACGGCTTCCGGGGTCTCGCCGAAGAAGGAGCCGATATGCGGCAGTGCGGGGGTGATCATGCTGGCGTTGAGTTGGAACGCCAGGACGGCCAGGACCAGCGTGGTGATCAGCAGTGCGGCAGCTTTGCCGTGCACCCTGCCTTCATCGGGGGCGTCAAGATCGCCGGCCGAGGTCTGCGGGTCTACGGCCTGCGGATCTGCAGCCTGCTGGCCTGTGGCGGTGGGGATGTTCACATCAAACTCCTTTGTCCAGGGGCGCGGGGCGGCGCCACAAGATGTGAGTTGTTATACAAGCATGTATTACGAGCTTGTGCAACCTGTCACACTCATCCGGTACAGTGTCGGTAACCCATTCCAAGTGAGGCCTTCCTTGACCGACAAAGCCGTCCAGTTCCTGTCCCGTCCCATAGCTACCCAGCCCGGGCAGCCCCTTCGTGTTGCCGCGTACTCGCGCATCGCAGAGGCGATCCGGACAAAGATCCTGCCGCCGGGTTCGCTGCTCCCCACCGAGACCGAGTTGGGCACCATGATGGATGTCAGCCGCACCGTGATCCGGGAAGCGTTGATGTTGCTGGAAGAAGACGGCCTCACCCGGGCACGCCGTGGAGTCGGACGGTTCGTGGCTGATTCACTGCCCAGGATCGGCATTGAACACATCCGCCCGTTCGATCAACTCCTTGGCGGGCCGGACCAGGACATCCAGGTCAAGCGCGTGGCAGCCATCAAACAACCGGCGTCGGAGTTCGTTGCGCCGGGTATCGGAGTGGAGCCTGATGAGGACGTCTGGTTCTGGGAGAGCGTACTCATCCGCAACGGCGAGCCCGTGGCCCACCTCCAGGAAAACGTCGCACAGAGAATTCCCGAAGCCGACCAGCTCGCCGAGGCCGCAGAGGCGCCCACGCTTTCCGCGTCCACACTCCTGGAGGTGCTCAGCGGACTACCCGGCGCTTCCCTGGGACCCGGCGAATGCGAGATCAGCCTCAGCACGGCCGGGCCAAGCCGTGCAAAGCTGCTGGGACTGCGCCCCTCTGATCCGGTGCTGGTCCTCACCCAGTACGTGCGCCGGAACGGCGCCCCGTTCTACCTCGCAAAATGCCTCGTAGCCGCGAAAGCCGGCCACCTCTCCGTCATCCAGTCCTCCTGACATTCAGCTGATTTCTTCCAAAAAGGACCTTCCATGAGCACTCCCCTGCACTCTTCCGCGCCCATTTCCAGCTCCTCGCTCACGGTGGTGGGCAGCATCAACCTCGACATCACGGCAACGGCCAGCCGGCTGCCCTCCCCCGGTGAAACCGTCGGCGGAGCAGTCCTCCGCCAGCAGCCCGGTGGGAAGGGCGCCAACCAGGCCGTCGCCGCGGCCCGGCTTTCCGGCCGCTCCCGCATGGTGGGGGCCGTTGGCCAGGACGACGCCGGCCGGACACTTCTGGACGCAATGGCCGGTGCCGGCGTCGACATCCACAGCGTTGCCCGCGTGGAAGCGGCGACGGGAACTGCCTTGGTGCTGGTGGACAGCGACGGCGAAAACCAAATTGTGGTGTGCCCCGGCGCCAACGGCTCAGTGGCCTTGGACGGGGTGTCATTCGGCGAAGAAGAAGCCCTGCTGTGCCAGCTCGAAGTGGACCAGGACGTGGTTCTGGAAGCTGCCCGCCGCGCACCGGGATTCTTCGCACTCAACGCCGCACCGGCAGCGCCGATCCTGCCGGAACTCCTGGAGCGCTGCGATCTGGTGATCGTGAACGAAACCGAATACGAGCTGATCCCCGCCCTCAAGAATGCGCCGCTGGTCGCGGTGACCTACGGCGGCGAGGGCTCGGCAATCTTCGTCGACGGCGAACGCGTCGCCGAGGCTCCGGCGGTAAAAGTCACGGACATCGCCAACACCATCGGCGCGGGCGACGCCTTTTGCGCAGCCCTGGTCCTGGCCCTGCAATCCGGCTTGGACCACAGCCATGCCTTGGCCGTAGCCAACGCCGTGGGCGCTGACGCCGTCCGCGATGCCTCGTCCCAGCCCGCCTTGCAGTCCCTGGAACACTACATTGAGGCGACGCGCTTGCCTGATGCAGCGGGTTCCGCCGCCACCAAGTAATCCGCCCACCGCTTCAGGGCAGTCTCCACAGGCGGATGATGCAATCCGTGTGCCTCAGCCAAGGCGAGCGCTGCCGCGGTGGGATACCGCTCTTCCGAGAGGAACGACAACGTCTCCGGATCCGCGCCGGTGAGTTTGGGCGGGAGCCTCTTCAGAAGAGCACTGGGGATTCTCAACCACGGGACCCTGACCTTCAGGTGCTTGCCGAGCATACGCAACAGTTCCGGCAACGGCGGCGTGGCGTCGTCGAGCACCCAGTACGAGGAGTTTTCCGCCTCGGATGTGACGGGGACCAGCGCCATGAATGACGCCAGGTAGTCCACAGTCACCACGGGGACGAACGTGCGGTTGTTCCCGGGCAGTGCGGGCAGCTTTCCACGGGAGAGGTCCATGACGCTCGCCGCGAGGCCCAGGCCCTGCCGCGACTCGCCGTTGACGGAATCTCCGATCACGGAGGCCGGATTGACCACGGTGAAAGGGACGCCCAGGGAACGCGCTGTCGCTTGCACCACGGCGTCGGACTCCACCTTGGAGCCTTCATAGGCGCCCAGGTGTTTGTATTCCCTGGCGCGGCGCGAGTCGTCCCACGGCACCTCGTTCGGGTCTTGGCCGCCCACCCGGTAGCCGGACAGATGGACCAGCCTGGTCAGTGCCGGCAGCTGCGAGGCGAAACGAACCACGCGTTCTGCGCTGGTCACGTTCGCGGAGTAGGCACCATCGGCCGTCATGCCAAACGCGAACGCACCGGCGACATTGTGGACTTCAGTCACGGTCCGGAATTCGTCCGACCCAGGATCAACACCCAAGCCGGCGTCGTTAAAGTTCACGAGCACGTGCTTTGCGGTGCCGTCGGCATCGTGACGCGCGAGCCAGTCCGCCAGCCGGTGGAAGGAATCTTCGCTGCGCACCGCGGCTGTGACGGTCACCCCCTGGTGCAGGAGTTCCCGCACCAGCCACTGCCCGATGTGGCCCGTGGCTCCGAACACCAAGGCATGGCGGAGGCTCATGCGCCTGCTCCGGCCTGGGTTGCTGCCAGCAATGTCTTGAGCGTCCCGGCGGCTGCGTCCATTGGCTGGGTGGACTTGTGAGCGCGGGACAGGATGAGCGAGCCCTCCACCAGGCAAATGATCGATGTCGCCAGGCTATGGGCGTTTCCCTCTTCCACCCCGAACGTGGACAAGTAGCCGGATACGGCCTGGATCCATCCGTCGTAGACGCGGCTGCACGCCTCCCTCAGCGGCTCATTCTCCGATGCCGCGTCCAAGGCGACGGAGGAAACAGGACAACCTGCCTGATAATCGCTGGTTTCCAGGATGTTTTTGAGTTCGGCAATGAGTGCATCCACTACCGCCGCAGGTGAGGTAGCCGTCGTCGTGGCCTTGCCAATCAGTTCTCCGAAGTGATCGCCGGCCAGCGCCACGGCGGCAACACCGAGCCCCGTCTTTCCTTCGGGGAAATGGAAATAGAGCGAGCCTTTGGGAGCACCGGACCGGGCCAGGACAGTGTTGAGTCCGGTTCCGTGATAGCCGTGAAGTTGGACCAGATCAAGCATGGACTCGACCAAACGCTGCCGGGTTGCGAGTCCCTTGGGGTATGAAGAAGACATATCTAGATAATAGACCAGTCTATATATTATTTCCACAAACAGCCGGGTTAGGTGCTACAGTTGCTACGGAGGATCATCATGACAACTATTCCCCACCGGGAACTGCGCAACCAGAGCAGCAAGATTCTGGAACGCGTCAAGAATGGCGAAGTCATCGACGTCACCAATAACGGCCAGGTCGCGGCCACCCTCATTCCGCCATCCGCTTCGCCCTTTGAACGATTACTCCAAGCAGGAAGCATCCGGCCTGCGATCGAGTCACCCGTGGACTTCCGCCTTGTGGCGCGTGTCAGCAGCGATATGACCACGGCCGACATCCTGGCTGACCTCCGCGGGGACCGGTGATCGTTTACGCGGACACCTCCGCGATTCTTAAGCTTGTTGTGGATGAGCAGGAATCTGAAGCTCTGGCCGCGCATCTCCAGGGAGTCCGGTTAGCTGGAGGTCACTTGGTGGCTTCCATGCTCCTCTACACCGAGCTTCACTGCGCTGCACGCCGACGCAGCCTTCCCTTTGACCAAGTCAACGACGTCCTTGCCGGCCTCAACCTTGTTGATGTCACCCGTTCGGATCTAATGTATGCCTCAGCGCTGCCCAGGCAACTTCGGAGCGCAGACGCCATTCACTTGGCAACCGCCATCCGGCTTCAAGTGGACTCCGTGGTGGCCTATGACCAGGAACTGTGCTTGGCCGCGAAGGAATCCGGGCTCACGACCACGTCGCCCGGAACCTAGCCAGGCCTACCCCACGATCCGGAAGTCGTCGAACTCCCCTGTACCGTCGGAGAGTTCGAAAGCCACCTTCTCAACGTGGCCCGGCGCCTGCGTGGACTGGAGCCACTTCACGAGGCGGTCAACGTCGGCTGCCGAACCCTCGGCAAGCAACCGGACGGAACCGTCGTGATCATTACGGACCGTCCCTGTCAACAGGAGTTCGTCGGCCTTCCGGGCAGTCCAGTAACGGAAGCCCACCCCCTGGACGACGCCGGTGATGCGGGCTGTGAGCCGAACGGTCCCGTCAGTCATGGCTCCACTTTAACCAGATCCGCCCTTGTCCGGCCCGTTCACCGTATAAGGGCGTGCGGGCCTGACAAGGGCGGGATCCGGCAGCAAACAAGCTAGCCGATCACGATGTCGCGCGTTTCGTGGCTGTAGGTGATGGTGACCGTGCCGCCGTCGTGGTTCAACTCGTGGTTGGCGCCGTCACGGACGCCGAACGCACCGTAGTTCTCGTCCCACGAGCGGTTCAAGGCCACTTTGTAGGTGTAGAAACCAGCGGGCAGTTCAGCCGTCAGCGTCCATACCTGGACCAACGGGTTGAACGTCATCTGGGCTTCGTCATACTGCGGCGCCCAATCCTCGGGGGCACCAAGGATCTTGTTGAAGTCCCCGGCAATCGCGACGGCGTCCGGCTGCGGCAACGTCTCGACGGCGGTGGCCGCCTTGCCCTTGGCCGGCGCCTTGCGCGTGGTGGCCTTCTTTGCCGCAGGTGCGGCTTTCGCCGCGGCAGCTTTAGTGGCAGTGGCCTTCGGGGCCGACACCCTGGCGGCGGCAACCTTCGGCTCGGCCACGTCGGTGGCCGCTTCCTTGGGTGCGGTCACTTTCTTCGCAGCAGCACGCTTGGTCGCCGCTGCTTTCTTCGCCTGGGGCTTCACCGGCGGCGCGGTGGGAACCGGGACGTCGGCTGGTACCGGCGTTCCGGCGTCGAGCGCTGCTGCAAAAGCTGCAACGTCGCCGAACGCGACCGTCGCACGCAAGCCGTCCTCGGGAATGGTCCAGCCCGAACGTCCCTTGACCAGCCAGCCGGCCTTGACCAACTTGGCCGAGGCGGAGGTGAGCGTCTTGTGGCCGCGCGGAATTCCGCCACTGAGCAGTTCGGCCTCGTGGTCGTTGAAAGGAACGCGCGCAGTCGCTTCGGCCAGCACTTCGCCGGCGTTCAGCGTTGCCCCGGACCATACGCCCTCTGCGAGGATGTCCAGGACGGCCTTCAGACGAAGGTTGGTGTTCTCGGCGGTGTTCGCGCCCATGCTTCTCCTTCTACGGTGGTTATTCCCTTGCAGTTTGCCAATGAATTGTTAATTCCCGCGACTGCAGTTGGTAAACACCGTGTGTCGTGACTGAGTGTGACATCACAATCGCCGCAAGTGATCCACGGGTCTCGGCTGGAGCGGTTCAGGCCCGCGTCACCGATGATTTGACCCACTCTGTGACCTCGTCCAGGAGCTCTGTTTTGCGCGCCTCGCTGGCGAAGGATGACCGGATGGAATTGGCAGCCAAGGTAGCCTGCTCGGGCACCGAGAACTTCAGGACCTCAACCAGCTTTCCGAAGTTATCGTCCACGTACCCGCCAAAGTAGGCGGGGTCGTCCGAGTTGACGCAGACGTTCAGGCCGATCGCCAGCATTTCGGGAAGCGGGTGGTCCTCCAGCTTGTCCACGGCGCGAAGCCGGACATTGGACAGGGGGCAGACCGTCAGGGGCACCTGCTCGGCCACCAACCGCTGCACCACGTCGGTGTCTTCCATGCACCGGATGCCGTGATCGATCCGCTCAACATGCAACACGTCCAGCGCCTCCGTGATGTAGGAGGCGGGGCCTTCCTCGCCGGCGTGGGCGATCCTTCGCAGTCCGGCCTCGCCTGCGCGCTGGTACAGGCGTTCAAATTTCGACGGCGGATTGCCCACCTCGGCCGAGTCCAGGCCGATGCCCGCAATGGGAGCATGCATGGCAAGGAGCTGGTCCAGCACTTCCAGCGCGGATTCCTCGGACATATCCCGCAGGAAGGCGGCAATGAGGAGGGTGGAGACACCAAAGTCCTCTTCCGATGTTGCCAGGGCCTTGGCCACGCCGTTGACGCAGGTCTCCAAGGCCACACCGCGTGAGATGTGGGCCTGGGGGTCCATCATGATTTCCGCGTGCCGTACTCCTCCGGCGGCGGCGCGCTCCAGGTAGGCGCGGGTCATGTCCGTGAAATCCTGTTCGGTCTGCAGGACGGCCATGTTGGCGTAATAGAGGTCCAGGAAGGACTGCAGGTCGGAGAATTCATACTTCCCGCGGAGTTCTTCGATGTCTTCATAGGGCAGTTCAATGCCATTGCGTTCGGCCAGGGCAAAGATCAGCTCTGGCTGGAGGGTCCCTTCGATGTGCAGGTGCAGTTCGGCAACCGGAGGTGCCGGGGTGGTTGTTTTCTCGCCAATAGTTTCCACCCTGCAACTCTAGGCCCGAACACGGGCACGTGTCCCGGAGCACTCAACTTGGTTCTCACGCCCGGCACCCTCAAACTGAAAGGATGCAGACTTTCCTCCCTTTCGCCGATTTCCGTCAGAGCGCTGCGGCACTCGACACGTCAAGGCTCGGCAAACAGCGCGTCGAAGCACTCCAGGTCCTCCGCGCGTTGGTGATCCCGGAGTACGGTTGGCAGTCCCACCCGGCGGTCCGCATGTGGATGGGCCACGTCCCGGCGCTCACCATGTATGGCCTGGCCATGGCCGACGAATGGATGGAACGCGGCCACCCGGACAACACCCGCACCAACATCGCGGAGTTCGCACCGCAGGCCGCCCACCCGGACTACGCGTCCAGGATCATCATGCCGCCGTGGCTGGGACACGAGGACCTGCACCTCAGCCACCGTTCAAAACTGATCAGCAAGGACCCCAAGCACTACACACAGATCTTCCCGGGTACCGAGGAAAAGCTGGAATACGTGTGGCCGGAGCCCAAGCATGAGTTCCACCCGGAAGATCCCGAAGAGGACAGCCTGTGGATCCTGCGCTCCAACGTTGAGGACCTTCGTCCCGAAGAGCTCACCACCGTCAGCATGCCTCCGCATGGCAAGGCCCGTTCCGCGGCGCCGGCGGACCCAGACGAGTACCAGTTCGTCTATGCCGAGGAAAAGTCGCGGCGGCAAGTGAAGGGCCCCAAAAAGCGCCCGGTGAAGCAGCTTGAGAAGAAGCCCACGCGCAAGCGCCAGGCCCAGGAGCAGGCCTTCAACACCCTGCCCGGCAAGACCGAACTGGCCGTCCCGTTCGACGGCGGCCAGACCTTCGCCGTCGGCCTTATCCATGGGCGCCCCATCACCGTGAACGGCCGCTTCGCACGCAACTTCGAGGTCACCAACGTGATCAAACGCTCCGACTTCGACTACCCGGCGCTGTTGCAGGATCCCCGGGGGTTCTTCCCGGTCCCCGCACCCGCGCAGTAGAAGCACGTTTCCACCAACGCAGGGAGGGCCATGGATTTCCAGCACATCATCGAGGCCGTTGGCAGGTACATGGATGCTGCGGGGGTGGCCGTCATGGTGGTTGGAGCTTTGGTTTCCATCCCCATGGCCCTGCGCGGCTACCAGCCGGAACGGGCCAGGGGCTTGGCGCCATTCACCCCGTACCGGGCCTACCGGCAGTTGCTGGGCCGCTCCATCCTGTTGGGCCTTGAGCTCTTGGTGGCGGCGGACATCATCCGTACCGTCGCGGTGACGCCAACTTTCGAGAGTGTCGGCGTCCTGGCGATCATCGTGCTCATCCGGACCTTCCTCAGCTTTTCGCTCGAGCTGGAAATAACCGGCCGCTGGCCGTGGCAGAAGGAAAAAAGCCCGGACGCCACCGAGCCGCTACGATCGGATGCATGACGCAGCCGTGGGGACCGGACATTCTTGGCGAAGGCTTTGAACAGCAAACGCTGAAGCTCGACGGCGACGCTGTCGCCACCTTGGTGTGTTACGTCGGATCCGGTCCGCAATGGCTCGATACTCCGGAGGGCGTTGGCCTCGACGCAGACGTCCTCTACGTTCATGGCTGGTCCGACTACTTCTTCCAACGCCACCTTGCCGAATTCTGGCACCGGGCCGGGGCGCGCTTCTACGCCCTGGACCTGCATAACTACGGCCGCAGCCTGCGGCCCGGACTGGTACCGGGGTTCGTCACCAACCTCACGGATTACGACGCCGACATCGCGGCCGCCTTGGACGCCATGGGGCGTTCAGGTGTGCCGGGTGAAGACCGTCCACTCATCCTGCTGGGACACTCCACCGGCGGGCTGACACTAAGCCTCTGGGCGCACCGCCATCCCGGTATGGCCTCGGCACTGGTCCTCAACAGCCCGTGGCTGGAGTTCCAGGCCACCGAACTTGGCCGCCGCGCAATTGCGCCGCTTGTGGGTCTGCATGCCCGGCTCCACCCGCTGGCGCCGCTGCCGCCCGTGGATCCGGGAATTTACACCCGTGCAGTCTCAGCAGCCCTCGACGGCGAATGGGACTACAACCTCGACTGGCGCCCCGACCGGGGATTCCCCATCACGCCGGCATTCCTGGACGCTGTGTTCCGCGGCCAGGCAACAGTCGCCGCAGGTCTGGGCATCGACACACCCGTGCTCGTGTTGCTCTCCGACAAGAGCTACCTGCAACCGAAGTGGTCCGCCGATGCGCTCACTGCGGACGTGGCACTGAACGTGGACGCCGTGGCCCACCGTGCCCTGTCCCTGGCGGACACAGTCACAGTGAGCCGGCTGTCGAACGCCTTCCACGACATCTTCCTCTCCCCGGAACCCATCCGCAGGGAAGCGTTTGAGCGCATCGGCCGCTGGCTGCCCATGGCCCTGCAACCGGCCGACGCCATGGAGTGGGAAGCCAGGACAGCGGGCTTGTAGCCCTCGCCCGGTCCCGCCGTTGTTGGCCCGCTGCAGTGGGCCTTGCAGCCCGTAGCAGCACGGGAGGGTACGCAAACGAGGGCAGCCCGCGGGGATCCGTAGGCGGCAGGCCTACTTGCCAAGCCCCGCCCGGCGCAAGGCCTCAGCCATGGCGGTGTTGGCCGGAGCTGCTTGGGTCTGCTGGGGTTTGCCCTGACGCGGGTTGCGTTGTTGCGGGCTGCCCTGGCCTTGCCGCTGGCCCGGCTGACCGCCGCGCTGACCCGACTGGCCGCCGCCCCGCTGGCCCGGCTGACCGCCCGAGTCGCGCCCTCCTGCTGCACGCCCACCCGAGGTGCGGCCACCCGCAGAGCCGGGTTCGTCGTCGAGCCTGAGCGTCAGGGAAATGCGCTTGCGCTCCGGGTCGGCCTCCAGCACCTTGACGCGGACCACTTGGCCGGACTTCACGATTTCGCGCGGATCAGAGACGAACTTGTTGGACAGGGCCGAGACGTGCACCAGACCGTCCTGGTGCACCCCGACATCCACAAAAGCGCCGAACGCGGCAACGTTGGTGACCGTACCTTCCAGGATCATGCCCGGCTTGAGGTCGGAGATCTTCTCGATGCCCTCGGAGAACGACGCCGCCTTGAACGCCGGACGAGGGTCGCGGCCGGGCTTCTCAAGTTCGGACATGATGTCCTTGACCGTCGGCAGGCCGAAGGTACCGTCAACGAACTCCTGCGGATCCAGCGCCGTGGCGGGACCCCCGCCCGCTGCCACCAGGATCTTGCGGGCCACGGAATACGCTTCGGGGTGCACGCTGGAGGCATCCAGAGGCTCCGCTCCCCCGGTGATGCGGAGGAAGCCGGCGCACTGTTCGAACGCCTTGGCCCCCAATCGGGGAACCTTCTTGAGGTCGCTGCGCTTGGCGAACGGACCGTTCTCGTTCCGGTAGGCCACGATGTTTTCGCTCAGCAGCGGCCCGACGCCGGCCACGCGGCTCAGCAACGCAGGCGAGGCGGTGTTCACATCCACGCCCACGGCGTTCACGCAGTCCTCCACCACCGCATCCAAGGACCGGTCCAGCTTCGCGGCAGTGACATCGTGCTGGTACTGGCCCACGCCGATGGACTTTGGCTCGATCTTCACCAGTTCCGCCAAGGGGTCCTGGAGGCGCCGTGCGATGGATACGGCGCCACGCAGCGAAACGTCCATCCCGGGAAGTTCCGAAGCCGCTAAGGCAGATGCTGAATAGACAGAAGCTCCGGCCTCGGAGACAACAAGCTTCTGGATCCCCTTGGAGCCGGCAGCTTCAAGGGACTTGATCAGCTCGGTGGCAAGCTTATCCGTCTCACGGGATGCCGTTCCGTTGCCGATCGCCACGAGTTCCACGTTGTGCTGCTTGGCGAGCCGGCCCAGCGTTGCCAAAGCTTCGTCCCATTTCCTGGCGGGAGCGTGGGGGTAGATCGTGTCCGTTGTGACCACCTTGCCGGTGCCGTCCACCACAGCCACTTTCACACCCGTCCGCAGACCCGGGTCCAGTCCCAGGGTGGCCCGGTTGCCTGCCGGGGCGGCGAGCAGGACGTCGCGAAGGTTGGCCGCGAAGACGCGCACAGCCTCGTCCTCTGCGTCAGCGAACATGCGGCCGCGAAGATCCGTGGTGAGGCGGTCCAGGATCCTGCCACGCCAGGCGAGCTGAGCCGTCTGCATCAGCCAAGCATCGGCGGGACGGCCCTGGTTGGCGACGCCGAGGCACTTGGCCACAGCGTTCTCGTACTTGCCGCGGGCGGCGGCCAGGGCGTCGTCGTCGGCCGGGTCTGCTTCGGCGAGATCCAGCTCAAGGACGCCGTCCTTCTCGCCTCGCAGCAGGGCAAGCACGCGGTGCGACGGCATCCCGGACGGCACCTGCGTGAACTCGAAATAGTCCTTGAACTTCTGGCCCTCGGCCTCCATGCCCTTCTTGACGCGGGACACCATGCGGCCTTGCTTCCACAGGCGTTCCCGGAGGTCCTCGGCGAGGTCCGGGTCCTGCCCGACGCGCTCCACCAAAATGGCACGGGCACCGGCGAGCGCCGTGGCGGCGTCCTCGATGAAGTGCTCGCTGTTCAAGTACTTGGCGGCTTCGGCGGCGGGGTCCAGCTGCGGGTTGGCGAGAAGGACGTCAGCCAACGGCTCAAGACCGGCTTCGCGGGCGATCTGCGCTTTGGTGCGCCGCTTGGATTTGAAGGGAAGGTAGATGTCTTCGAGCCGGGCTTTGGTATCGGCCCCGACGACGGCGGCCTCCAGTTCCGGGGTCAGCTTGCCTTGCGAGGCAATCGCCTCGAGGACGGCCTTGCGGCGTTCTTCCAGCTCACGAAGGTATCTGAGGCGCTCTTCTAGGTCACGCAGCTGGGTGTCATCGAGCGTCCCGGTGACTTCCTTGCGGTAGCGGGCGATGAAGGGGACGGTGGATCCGGCGTCGAGCAGTTCCACCGCGGCCTTGACTTGCCAGGCTTTGACGCCGAGTTCTTCTGCGATTTGTGCGTGGATGGCGGAGTCGGCTGACTGGTGTTGGAGATTTGAAGTCACCATGACAGTTTGCCTCACGAGGGCTTGCCTGTGGGAACGGGCCGCGAGGCGTTCCCGTGGCGGGAGTGCCTCGCGGCAGCTGGCCTTGCCCTCCGGCGTGGTTTAGTGCGCCATGTGCTCCTTGGCGGAGATGTGCTCCACCATTTCGCCGAGGCGCTGCTCGGCGTAGTGGTTGCGGGCAATGTCACCCTGGCTGATGATGCCCACCAGTTTGTGGTCGCTGATGACGGGCAGGCGGCGCACCTGGTGCTCCTCCATCATGGCCACGGCGTCGTCAACGCTGGCATCGGCGTCCACCCAGTAGGGCTTGCCGCCGGCGAGCTCGCTGGCTAGGACTTGCCGGGCGTCCTTGCCCTCGGCCAAACACTTGACCACGATGTCGCGGTCCGTGATGAAGCCGGTGAGCTTGCCGTCATTGCCGCAGATGGGAAGCGAACCGCAGTCCAGGTCCCTCATCAGCACGGCGGCTTCCTGGAGAGTCTTGTCCTCGGCGATGCACTGGGCATTCGTCGTCATGAATTCACGCACGGCACTCATGGGTCCTCCTTCATCGATTGGGATTATCGACGCGGGGCCCTTCGGCTCCAACGCCGATGATGCCAGACTACGCCCGCCAAGTAGCCGTGACCAGAAGGATTTCAGTCCTCCGCGATGTCCTCGGCCCAGAGTTCCGGATGCTCATCCTGGAAGGTGCGCATCATGTCCACGCAGCGTTGGTCATCCAGCACAATGACCTCCACGCCGCGTGAGCGCAGGAGTTCGAATTCGCCCGGAAACGTCTCGGCCTCCCCCACCACCACGCGCGGAATCTTGAACTGGATGATGGTCCCGGTGCACATCGCGCACGGGGCAAGGGTGGTGTACAGGGTGGTGTCGCGGTAACTCTTTTGCCGGCCGGCCGCACGCAGTGCCGACATTTCCCCATGCGCAATGGGGTCGCCGTGCTGGACGCGCTCGTTATGCCCGCTTGCTATGACTTCTCCGGCCCTCGCCAAGGCGGCTCCGATGGGGATTCCGCCCTCGTTGAGGCTCTTCTGCGCGGCTTGGTAGGCGGCTTCGAACGCGGGATCTGCTGTGGGCATTGTTTCGGTCATGGGTGCAGTCTAAATCGGAGGGAGGCTACATTGCCGGGCCATATTGTCGGGGCCCGCTGATAGCTTGGCTTGCAAGGGTATTCACACCAAGGAAGGCAGGTGGCCCGCGGTGTTCTTTCTCGATCCGGAGCCGGCAGGCGCCCCGCAGGATCTGGTCTTCTCGGCCAGCGATCTGGTGATCGCGGCTACCTGCGAGTACCAATTGCTCCGCAAGCTCGACGAAAAACTGGGCCGCACTCCGAAGCCGGATTTCCCGGCCGATGCCATGCTGGAACGCACTGCGGCACTCGGCGACGTCCACGAACACCGGGTTCTGGAGGAATTCGTGGACCGGTTCGGCCAGTGGGACCCGGCCTCGCGAACCGGGGTTTACGACGTCGTTCCCGCCACTGCGATGGACCGCGGCACGCTGAGGGCCAAGCATGCGGAATCCCTCGATGCCTTGCGTGCCGGTGCGGATGTCGTTTTCCAGGCCGCCTTCTTTGATGGCACGTTCCACGGTCGATCCGACTTCCTGGTCAAGCGGCCAGGCGGTCAGTATGCAGTGTTCGACACCAAGCTGGCGCGCCACGCCAAAGTCACAGCCCTCCTGCAGCTGGCCGCCTATGGGGACCAACTCATTCAGGCCGGCATCACACCGGACCCCCAGGTCACCCTGGTGCTGGGCAACCGGGTCCAGAGCGATCATCCGCTTTCCCAAATTTTGCCCATGTTCAAGGAACGCCTCGAACGGTTCCTCGGAATGACCGCTGCGCACCGTTCAGGCAGCGAACCGGTTGCCTGGGGCGACCCCCGGTACTCTGCGTGTGGCCGCTGCGACTACTGCGCGGAGCAGGTCCAGCTGCACCGGGATCTGCTCATGGTCGCGGGCATGCGTATCAGCAGACGCAAGAAGTTGATCGAGGACGGCGTCACCACCATCGACCAGCTGGCCGCCCTGCCGGCCACGGGCGATCCCACGCTGCTGCGGTTCCGGGAACAGGCGAGGCTCCAAACGGGAACCGGGACCCCGGACGGCACTGTGGAGTACACGGACGCGTCCGGAAAAGCCAAAGCAATCAGTTACAACGTGCTGGCTGACAACACGCTGGGACGCCTCCCGACGCCGGACCCCGGGGACATCTTCTTCGATTTCGAAGGCGACCCCCTGTGGCAGGATCCAGCTACCGGAAAATGGGGCCTGGAATACCTGTTCGGTGTCGTGGAGAACCCTGTTGAGCCCGGCGCATCTCCGGTGTTCCGTCCCTTCTGGGCGCACTCCCGGACGGAGGAAGGCCAGGCGTTCGTGGACTTCCTGGAATACGTCGCCAAGCGCCGCGCACAATATCCGGGCATGCATATCTACCACTACGCTGCTTATGAAAAAACTGCACTGCGTAATCTTTCCTTGACACATGTGGTGGGTGAAACCGCCGTCGACGACCTCCTGCGCGAAGGCGTCCTCGTGGACCTTTACGACACCGTCCGGCACAGTATCCGGATTTCCTCGAACTCCTACAGCATCAAGAAACTTGAGCCCTTGTACATGGGCCAGCACCTCCGCTCCGGTGACGTGACCGACGCTGGCGCGTCCGTGGTGGCCTATGCGGATTTCTGTACGGCCCGGGACACCGGACAGGCTGCCGTAGCCGCTGAGATCCTGGAAGGTATCCGGGACTACAACGAGTACGACTGCCTCTCCACGCTGGAACTGCGCAACTGGTTGCTTGCGCGGGCGGCGGAACGCTCCATCATTCCCGGATCGTTCCGCGACGAGACCGGTGACACGCAGCCAGGGAACCCGAAAGACCGGGACGCGAACAAGTACGAGGCCGCGCCCGAAGAGACGGCACTGTTCGACTACCTCGCCGGGCTCCCGGAGGCCGAACGAGCCACTCCGGATGCCCTGGCCATCCGCATTGTCGCAGCGGGTGTCGGCTACCACCGGCGTGAGGACAAGCAGCATTGGTGGGGCCACTTCGATCGTCTTGAGAAACCCATCTCCCAATGGGACGACGCCCGTGACTTGTTCATCGTGGACCATGCCGAGTTGCTGCAGGACTGGGCCAGGCCAACGCCCCGCAGCAACCCGGTCCGGATCGTCAAACTGCTTGGACGTTCCGGTGACGGTGCGGGGTTGGATCCGGGCAAGAGCTACTTCAGGATGTACGGCCCCCCGCTGCCGGAGGCCCTGTCAGCGAAGGAATCATCAGTTCTTGGCCGCGCCGGCTGGAGCAACACGAAGGTCACCGAAGTGGGCGAAGACGGGGACTTCGAGTCAGTCATCATCGCCGAAAGCCTCCGCAAGGACTCCACGGAGTTCACGCAACTGCCCATGGCTTTGACCCCTGACAGCCCCATTCCGACGAACGGTCAGAGGGCAGCGCTGGCAGCTTTGGCCACCAAGCTCCGGGACGGGTTGCCCGCATGGCCCAAGGACGCGGCGCTGGATCTGGTCCGCCGACAACCACCCAGGCTGCGCAGCCTCGACGCACTGCCCGCTGTTGGGTCCGGGCCCGACGGATACATTGACGCAATTACCGCCGCAGTGAAGGACCTTGACCATTCCTACCTGGCTGTCCAGGGCCCTCCGGGGAGTGGAAAAACCTACGTTGGCGCGCACGTCTTGGCCCGGCTCGTGGCCGAGGGCTGGAAGGTCGGCGTCGTGGCACAATCACACGCCGTCGTCGAACACATGCTGTGTGCCGCCGTCGAGAAGGCCGGGGTGGACCCGATGCGGGTGGCCAAAGAGGTCAAACACAACGACCCCGTGCCGTGGAACGGGTGCGGGAAGGCCGACGTGGCGGAGGCGTTGTCCATGCCCGGCGGTGCTCTGATCGGCGGCACAGCCTGGGCCATGGTGGGCAAGGAGGTCCCTGCGGGAGCCCTGGACCTGCTGGTCATCGACGAAGCAGGCCAGTTCTCCCTGGCCAATACCATGGCCGTCAGCCGGGCAACCAAGCGGCTCCTCCTGCTGGGTGATCCCCAGCAGCTCCCGCAGGTCACACAGGGGACGCACCCTGAGCCCGTTGACGAGTCAGCACTGGGCTGGTTATCCGACGGATACAACACACTGCCGGCTGAGCTTGGCTACTTCCTGGCGCTGTCATGGCGCATGCATCCGGATCTGTGCAGTGCCGTGTCCGAGCTCTCGTACGACTCCCGGCTGGAAGCGGCACCCGCAGCCTCAGAGCGCTGGCTGGAAGGTGCCGGCCCGGGAATTTCGACCGTCTACGTCCACCACACCGGGAACTCGACATCCTCAGCCGAGGAAGCGGCGGAAGTCCTCCGGCAAGTGCAGGCCCACCTCGGCCTGACATGGCACGACCCCTCCCAATCCCCGAAGGGCCCATCCCCGGAGGGCCGTGCTTTGGAGGGCCGTGCCCTGGACGAGAGCGACATCCTGGTGGTCGCGCCCTACAACGCGCAGGTACAGCTCATCAAGCATGAACTCCACGCTGCCGGCCTGAACAAGGTCCGGGTAGGGACAGTGGACAAGTTCCAAGGCCAGGAAGCTCCCGTGGTCATCGTGTCCATGGCTGCATCCGCCGCCGGAGAAGTCCCTCGCGGCATGGAGTTCCTGCTCTCACGCAACCGGATCAACGTGGCGGTCTCCCGCGGACAGTGGCGGGCCGTCGTCGTGCGTTCTCCCGAACTGACCAACTACCTGCCGACACATCCGGAAGGACTGGAAAACCTGGGCGGCTTCGTGGCCCTCTGCCAGCGGAGTTTTTGTACACTTACTGCCCTTTAGAGGGCGACTTAAGGGCGTCTGCTGTACAAAAACTCAGGGCCTCATCCAGGACACGGCCAAAGTTCGCTGCGTCGTGCGCGAAGCGGCCAAGGAAGAGGCCGGAAACACCCGTAAGTCGGGGCAGGAGGCCGGGTTTCGCCGAGCCCCCGTAGATCACGGGAAGGCCCGCCAAAGCATGCTGCGCCAAAGCCTCCCGCAAGGCGCCGACCACCTGGGAAACGTATTCGGCCGAGGCCGGTTCGGGAGCGCCAATGGCCCACACCGGCTCATACGCAATCACGAGCCGGGCAGCCACGGCCCAGTCGCCGGACACGGCCGCCTTGATCTGGTGGAAGACAATCTCTGCTGCGGCCTCCGGCGCGCAGGCCTCGGTCTCGCCAACGCACAAGAGCGGAATAAGGCCGGACCCGACGGCGGCGCCCACCTTCAGTGCCACCATGGCATCGTCTTCGGCAAAGTGCCGGCGGCGTTCGGCGTGCCCGATTTCCACCAGGCCAACACCAAGCTCAGCGAGCATCGACGGCGCTACCTCACCAGTCCAGGGCCCGTCGGACCAACCACAGTTCTGCGCGCCGAGGACCAGCGGCGAGTCAGCCACCAGCGCAGCCGCTGCAGGGAGGACCGGGAACGAGGGGATGACAAACGGGACGACCCGCCCGGCCGCGAGGGCCGGACGGGCGTCCACTTCTGCCACCAACTGCTCCAGCCACGCGAGGCTGCGGGCGTACCCCATGTACATCTTGGTACTGACTCCGATGTACAGGGTGTCCGGAGAGGTCACGGCTTTTCTCATCATTACTACTTGTCCAGCAGCTCGTCGGCCTTGTTGGAGAAGACACGGGTGCCGAACATCATCACCGCGGCCAGGAAGGGCAGGACCCCAAGGGCGTAAACACCCATGGTCCCCGTGTCCGAGGCCGTCATCTGGTTGACTGAGGTGCGCAGGATCGGTGCGACGAAACCGCCCAGGTTACCCAGGGAGTTGATGAGGCCGATGCCTGCAGCTGCAGCCGTTCCGGTGAGGAACGCCGTCGGGTATGACCATGCGATCGGACCGATCGCCAGGAAGCTGCACACCGCCAGGGTGATAAAGATGATGCCGAGGACCGGCTGGTGGTTGGCGCCGGCCCAGGCGGAACCGAAGATGCACAGACCTGTGGAGACGAACAAAGCCGTGCCCCAGCGGCGCCGGCGGAGGACCGTGTTGGCTGCCTTCCCGATGAAGAAGCAGGCAAAGATGCCAAAGAACCATGGGATGGCGGTCAGCAGTCCGACGGCGAGCCCAACCTTTTGTCCTGTCAGCTGGGACACCTGTTGGGGAAGGTAGAACGTGACACCGTACACCGCGATCTGCAGGCAGAAGTAGATGACGGTGAAGTACCAGACCTTGCCATTCTTCATCGAAGCCATGACACCGCGGGGGCCGGATTCTTCCTTCACGGTGTCTTCCAGCGCCATGACATCGGTCAGGGCCACCTTTTCTTCCTTGCTCAGGAACTTGGCATCCTGGGGGCTGTTGATGAGGAAGAAGAAGGCAGCAATACCTGCCAGGACAGCGAGCATGCCTTCGACGAAGAACATCACCTGCCACCCGGCAACCCCCGGAACCTGGTCACCAATGTTGATGAGCCAGCCCGAGAGCGGGGCGCCGATCATCTGCGAGAACGGCTGGGCAAGGTAGAAGATGGCGAACATCTTCACACGGACCTTGTTGGGGAACCATGCGGCGAGGAACATGATGACGCCGGGGAACAGCCCGGCTTCAGTCACGCCCAGCAGGAACCGGAGGATGATGAACGAGGTTTCACCCTGCACGAACGCGAAGCAAGCGGACACTATGCCCCACGTGACCGCAATGCGTGCAAGCCACATTTTCGCGCCGAACTTGGTCAGCAGCAGGTTGCTGGGGATTTCAAACAGGGCGTAGCCGATGAAGAAAATACCGGCACCCAGGGCGTAGGCCCCGGCGGTGATGCCCTTGTCCACACCGAGTGCCGCTTCGGCGAAGCCCACGTTGGTGCGGTCAAGGAAAGCTACTACGTACAGGATGACCAACATGGGCATCAGCCGGAATGAAGCCTTGGATATGGCCGATTTCAGGACCGGCGAATCCAGCAATTCCTTGGTGGAACTCGAGGCAACAGACATCGAAACTCCTCTTTGAGTAGTCAATTGGGGGGGAGATAACCTCAGTGCGCTATCAGCGCGGGAAGAAAATGAGCACCAGGCCCACGACGCAGACGACGACGCCCACGGCAAGGTAGATCTTTCTTTCTCGGGTCCAGGTCTTCATCGGCGAAGGCCTAGTGCATGTACAGTCCGCCATCCACATTCAGCGTCTGGCCGGAGATGTATCCGGAGTCCTCGCTGATGAGGAAGGCGATGGCGGCGGCGATGTCACGGGTGGAGCCCACGCGGTTCACCACGAGGTCCTTGGTGAGTTCATCTTTGCGCTCCTGGCTCAACGTGCCACCCATGATGTCGGTGTCGATGGGCCCGGGTGAGATGGCGTTCACGGTGATGTCGTATTCCCCCAGCTCGCGTGCGGTAGCACGGGTCAGTCCGATAACGCCCGCCTTGGCCACGGAGTACGGGGTCTTGGAGAACGTGCCGCCGCCACGCTGGGCTGAAACCGATGAAATGTTGACGATTCGTCCGATGCGGTTCTTCACCATGGACTCGGCAACGCGGCGGGTGGCGTAGTGGACGCCGTTGAGGTTGATGTTCAGCACGCGGTCCCACTCGGCCGGCTCGAGTTCGAGGTAGCCGATGGGCGAGCTGACGCCGGCAACGTTGGCCAGTGCCACGATCTGGGGCAGTTCAGCCTCAAGCTCGTCAATGGCTGCACGTACTTCGGATTCGCTGGCAACGTTGGCGCCTACGCCGTGGGCCTGGACACCGTATTCGGCGGCGATCTCCTTGGCGGCAGCCTTGCAGGCAGCGTCATCGAGGTCGATGATGCCGATGTTCCAGCCCTGCGCGGCGAGGTAGTTGACGGTGGCGCGGCCGATGCCGCGCTCGGAAACAGCACCCGTGACGATTGCGGTGCGTTCTGCGGGGAAAGTCATGTGGTTTCTCCTGGATTAGTTGATCGGGGCCGGGCCAAGCTCTTCAATGAGCTTCTGCATGGCGACGTAGGCCTTGTTGCGGTAGGCGATCAGTTCCGGGGTGCGTTCTGCCGGAACATTGAGGAAGCCCGCACCGGTCTTGGTGCCGAGCTTGCCGGCCTCCACCAAGTCGGAGAGGATCTTCGGCGTCGCGAAGCGCTCCGGGAATCCGGTCTGCAGCGACTTGTAGCAGAAGTTGTAGACATCCAAGCCGGCCATGTCCGCAATGGCGAACGGACCGAAGAAGGGCAAACGGAAGCCGAACGTCGTACGCACCAGCGTGTCGACGTCGTCGGCTGTTGCGATGCCCTGCTCCACCAGCTGTGCCGCCTCGTGGAACAGCGCGTACTGCAGGCGGTTGAGGACAAAGCCAGTGACGTCCTTCACGACGGCGGTCTGCTTGCCGGCCGCGTGGACGAGGTCACGCGAAGCGGACACCGTTGCCGCGGAAGTACCTGCGTGGGGAATAACCTCCACGCCGGGAATGAACGGTGACGGGTTGGAGAAGTGGACGCCCAGGAAACGCTCCGGGTTGGTCACGGCCTCGGCCAGCGCCGCAATGGAAATCGTGGAGGTGTTGGAGCCGATCACCGCATCCGGACGGGCCGCGGCGCTGATCCGTGCGAGCGTCTGGTGCTTGATCTCCAGCACCTCGGGGACGCATTCTTCGATGAAGTCGGCGTCGGCAACAGCCTCCTCGATGTCCTTGGCAGCCCACAAGTTCTGCTTGAGGATCTCCGTGGAGCCTTCAGGGAAAAGGCCGTCCGCGATGAACTGCTCGGACTCCACCAGGAGGCGGTCGTAGTTCTTCTGCGCAACTTCGGCGGACACGTCAGCCAGCGCAACGCGTGCTCCACCGAGTGCCAGGACCTGCGCGATTCCGCCGCCCATGTAGCCGGAGCCAACGACGGCGATCTTCCGGGCTGCGTTGTTCACAGCGGCTTCAGTGGTTTGAGTGCCTTCGGAAACGGTCATGATCAGACTGCCTTTGTGTAGTCGGGCTCGTACGAGCAAATGGCGTCCACCTTGGCGGCGGAGGATGAGTTTTCGTCAAAACGGTGGCTGAGCCACTCTCCGACCAGTTTCTTGGCCAGTTCAAGGCCAATCACCCGTTGGCCGAGGGTGAGGATCTGTGCGTTGTTGCTCAGGACCGAACGTTCCACGGAGTAGCTGTCGTGCGCGGTGACTGCGCGGATGCCGGGCACCTTGTTGGCCGCGATGGCCACACCCAGTCCCGTTCCGCAGATCAGCAGTGCCCGGTCCGCTTCGCCTTCTGCCACCTTGCGGGCAGCGTCGACGGCCACGTGCGGGTAGGCCGTGGAATCGTTGGGACCCACGCCGACGTCGGTCACTGACGCAACACGCGGGTCAGCTTCCAACAGGGCCAGGAGGGCGTTCTTGTATTCCACTCCGGCTTCATCGTTGCCGACGATGATGCGCCAGCCTGGTGTGTTGCTCATTCTGAAGCTCCGTTTCCGGCCGCTGTGGAGGGAGCCGCGACGGCCAGTTGTGAATCGATGTGGTGGGAGATCCTTGCGGCGATCAGGCCGAAGGACACTGCACCGGGATCAGGGTGGCCGATGCTCTTCTCGGCGAGGGGACGTGCGCGGCCCTTGAGCGGCCGGAGGTCAGCGGTATTGGCGGCAGCGGACTCGGCCGCTGCAGCGGCGACTGCCAGTGCGCGGTCAACGGGAGCTCCGCCGTCGAGCTCTGCAAGGAAGGCGTCCCGGAACGGCAGGAGGGCATCCACCATGGTCTTGTCACCGGGGTCGGCCTTGCCGAGTTCGGTGATGGCGCTGGTGAAGGCTTCCACCGCAGCAGCGGCATCCTTGGAACTGTAGGACTCCCGGTTTCCGAGCGACAACCCGGCTGCGATGACTGCCGAACCCCACAGCGCCCCCGAAGTGCCACCGGCCCGCTCACTCCACGCCTCACCGGCGCTGGCAAGAATCCGCGCAACGGAAGAACCGCTCGCAGCTTCTCCGGCCTGCACGGCGGCATCCACGCCGCGGCGCATGCCGATACCGTGGTCGCCGTCGCCGGCGACTGCGTCCAGCTTGCCGAGCTCCTCTTCATGCTCGACGACGACGTCCCGCACCTGGGCGAGGACCGCAATGGCCTGCCGCCCGAGTTCGGCGGCAGCCGGGGTGGGCTGTTCGACGTCGGCGGTTTCGGCGTCGTCGATGGCCGCGGCCGCGCGGGCTGCGCGCGGTGCCATGCTGCCCTTTCGGAAGGCGGGAGTGTCGGCGGGTGCTGCCCAATACTGTTCGAGTTCTTCGTCCAGCCACAGCAGCGTCAGCGAGAGTCCGGACATGTCCAGGCTGGTCACCAGCTCGCCGCATTCAGGTTCAACGACCGTCAGTCCTGCGGCACTGAGCAGTTTTTCGATCTTCCCGAACAGCAGGAAAAGTTCGTCGTATTTGACGGTGCCCAGTCCGTTGACGATCGCTACGACGCGGTCCCCCGCGTCCTCCGGCTTGTCGGCCAGCAGCTTGGACACCAGGAGATCGGCGAGCTCGGAGGCCGTGGGCATGGGGTGCTCGGAGATGCCGGGTTCGCCGTGGATCCCCAGGCCGAGGGACATCTGGCCGGCAGGGACATGGAACAGCGGATCCGTGGCTCCCGGGAGCGTGCAACCGTCGAACGCCACACCGAGGGAACGTGTGCGGTAGTTGGTCTTGATGGCCAAACGCTCGACGTCGTCGAGGTTCAGTCCTGCTTCTGCGGCGGCGCCGGCAATTTTGAAGACCGTGAGGTCCCCTGCAATGCCGCGGCGCTTTTCGATCTGCTCAATAGGCGCACTGGCGATGTCGTCGGTGACGGTGACCGTGCGGGTTTCGATGCCCTCGGCGTTAAGCCGCAGCTGGGCCTGGCCGAAGTGGAGGACGTCGCCGGCGTAGTTTCCGTAGCTGAGGAGGACTCCCCCGCCCGCATTTGCAGCCTTGGCCACGCGGTAGACTTGGCCGGCCGCCGGGGAGGCGAACATGTTGCCGCACGCCGAACCAGCCGCAAGGCCGGGTCCGACGAGTCCTGCGAAGGCCGGGTAATGCCCGGAACCGCCACCAACCACCAGCGCCACCTGGCCGGCGGGTACTTCGGTGGAGCGCACCACTCCGCCGTCCACCCTGGCTACGTAGCCGCGGTTGGCAGCGACGAAACCGTCGAGGGCTTCGTCGGCGAAGTCTGCCGGGTTGTCAAAGATCTGTGTCATTTCGCGGCTCCTGCCAACGCTGCCACGGGTTGCTGCCGTCCCTGGGCGACCTGGCTCGTTCCCAGCGCATAGCCATCGGACTTCGGGAGGACGTGCCGGCGGAGGTAGTCCTGGTTGCTCGCGGTCACGCTGAGGCCGTCTCCGCCGTAGTGCTCAGTGCAGAGGATGCCCTGGAAGCCCACCGAAAGCGCCACTTTGAAGGCCTCGCGGTAGTTGATGAGTCCGCTTTCCATCGGGGCAGGCATGGTGATGTAGCTGTCGCGGGCTACGTCTTCGTCGCGGATGTAGTTCTTCATGTGCCAGTAGTTGGAGTAGGGGAGGGTCTTGGCCACCATTTCCCGCCAGTCCTCAATGGGCCTGTGGAGGCGGATCAGGTTGCCAAGGTCCGGGTTCAGGCCAACGTTGTCCAGGCCGATGTCCTGGACCAGCTGAACGGAAGAGTCGGAGGTGCCCAGGTAGGTGTCCTCATACATTTCCAAGGAGAGCAGGATGCCGGCCTCTGCTGCGTGCTTTCCGAGTTCCCGGATACGGGAGACCGCGTTGCCCCATGCTTCCTTGTCCCCGACCGGATCCTTGTAGCCCTCCACGGTCCAGAACCAGAGTTGTTTCTGCTGCTCGGCAGTGATGGCCTGGTGGAGTCCGATGGAGACAACTTCGCAACCGAGCTCTGCGGCGGCGTCGATGGTGCGGTGGCTGTAGGCGAGGTTGTCGGCCCAGTCCGTGGTGTGGATGACGCTGCGACGAATTGCTGAGATCACCGGCATCCCGATGCCCACATGGTCCGCGGTCTGCTTGAACTCGGCGAGGCGGTCCTTGCTGAGGTCTCCCGGACGGACCCAGCTGTCGGTCAGGTCGGCGTTCGCGAACCCTGCTTCCTTCACTTCCTGAAGGACTTCGGCCCAAACGGAAGCATCGGCGTCGTTGATGTCCCGGCCCGTGCTGTCGGTGCCCGGGAACTGCAGGAGGGCCGCTGTAATGGGCCAATTCTCGGCGGTATACGCCATGATGATCACTCCTTCGTGGAATCCTGTTTCCTATAGGATTTACGAACAGAGAGGAACTGTCAAGCCTTTTCGGAAACTTCCTAGATCCTATATGTCATACATATGTCTGTGAAGGGGGTCACAGGAGCTGATGACGGGGCGCACGGGGCTCTGCGGGCATGCGCGTGCGGTCAGCGGGCAAGTCCATGCCCGAACCAGACGCGGGCCGGTTAGTCTGCCGGCGTCGGCCGGTTAGTCTGCCGGCGCGTCCGCGATCGCCCGGCCGCGCACCTTTTCCACGTGCTCGGTCATTTTCCGCGCGGCTTTCTCCGGGTCGCCGCTCATCATCGCATCCAGCACGGCCTGGTGCTCGGAGATTGCCTGCTCAGCATCAGTGATGCCCACTCCCCCGAACAGCCTGAAGCGCTGAATCTGTCCGCCCAGGGTGTTATAGGCCGCCAAGAGGAACTGGTTGCTGGCCTGGGCCGCAATGAGCTGGTGGAATCGCTCGTCCGCTTCGAGATAGTTGCGGTATTCAGCGAACGTCCCGCCCCTGGGAGCTGTCTTCAAGTCCTCCACAGCCTGCTTCAGTGCTTCCAAGCCCTCCGGGGTCATGCGGGCACACGCCAGGCGGGCGTTGACGGGCTCAATTGAGAGCCGGGCTTCCATCAATTCGGCGAAGTCTTCGCGGGTGAAGACCGGCGCCACCCGGTAACCCTTCAGCGCGACACGACGCACCATCCCCGTATGCTCCAAGCGGGCCAGCGCCTCACGCACCGGCGTCGGCGAAACGTCCAGTTCCCGCGCCATTCCGTCGATGCTGACGGCAGCTCCGGGCTCCAACCGGCCGTCCATGAGCCATTCGAGCAAGGCTTCATACACGTGGTCGGCCAGGACTTGGCGACTGACAGGAAAGCCGGGGCGGGCGACTGCCGGCGAAGGTTGAGACATGCCACAAATCCTATAGGAACGCGGACCCATGGCCGATAGGGAGACGTCGTCACATTGCGCTCGATGCCGGTAGTTACAGGTGACCGGTACTTAAGGCACGACGCCGGCACGCACCACTGGAAACGAGTGGTGAGTGCCGGCGTCGTGGCGTGCTGTGGGTTAGTTCGCGTAGAACGGGTAGTCCGTGTAACCCTCGGCGCCGTCCGCGTAGAACGTCGAAGCGTCCGGTTCGTTCAGCGGCAGGCTTTCACGCCAGCGGCGGGCAAGGTCCGGATTCGCGATGGCGGGACGGCCAACCACTACGGCGTCGGCGAGGCCTTCTTCGATGATGGCGAACGCTTCATCGCGGGTAGTGATCTCGCTAAAGCCGGTGTTGACCAGGAAAGTGCCGTTGAAACGCTCGCGAAGATCCTGGACCAGCGCACCCTTGGGCTCGTGGTGCAGGATGCTCAGGTACGCAAGGTTGAGCGGGGCGATGGTGTCCACCAGCACTTCGTAGGTGGCCCGGACATCGGTGGCATCCGTCTCGGCGATCCCCTGCACGTTGTGCTCCGGGGAGATCCGGATGCCAACGCGGTTGGCACCCAAGGCTTCCACCACAGCGTTGACGGTCTCGATCACGAAGCGTGCGCGGTTCTCGGGAGAACCACCGTAGCTGTCGGTACGGACGTTGGAATTCGGGGCAAGGAACTCGTGCAGGAGGTAACCGTTGGCGGAGTGGAGCTCAACGCCGTCGAAGCCGGCCGCAATGGCATTCTTGGACGCGGTGACGATCTCCTGGATCACTCCCGGGAGCTCGTCAGTGCGGAGTTCACGCGGCACGGGGTAGGCCTGCTTGCCCTGCGGGGTCCGTACCTCACCGTCAATGGCTACCGCGCTGGGAGCCACGATCTCGTGGCCACCAGTGATGTCGGCATGCGAAACCCGGCCGCCGTGCATGATCTGGGCGAACATCCGGCCACCCTCTGCGTGAACGGCATCAGTCACCTTTTTCCATCCGGCAATCTGGTCCTCGGTCACGAGGCCAGGCTGCCCCGGGTAAGACTGGCCTGCCGGCGTCGGGTAGGTTCCTTCGCTCACGATCAAGCCCAAGGAGGCGCGTTGACGGTAGTGCTCGGCGATCAAGGAACCGGGCACACCCTGTTCGCCGGCGCGGAGTCGCGTCAGCGGGGCCATTACCAGTCGGTTGGAAAGTTCAAGCTCGCCGAGGGCCAAGGGGGAAAACAGCATGCGCAGTTCCTTTCAGAATGAAACAGGTTCACTGCGCACAACTGCATGGCGTCTGCAACTATTCCGACTGAGTGGCAGATCACATCCTCGTGGCCGCTCCTGCTTCGCCAGGTCCCCCCGCTTGCTGATCCAGCAACGCATTCACTCTGCGGAGGTAGGAGCCCCAGTAGCGGCGGTATTCTTCTCCTTCCAAGGAGAAGTCACCAGAGACTTCAAGGTCGCTCTCAATGGTCAGCCGGGATCCGCCTCCAGTGCCCTCCAGCCTGTACCTCGTCAGCATGTCAGGGCCGACCGGCACCCGCGGGCGGGTGACGGCCAGCTGCTCCGGAACCTCTTCGACGACTTCCAGTACGCCGATGTAGCCGTTGCGGTGGAAGAAACACTGAAGTTCGCCCGGCCCATCCGGAATAGCCGGCACGGACAGGGCGTGGTACACGCCGTCCTCCAAGGAGAGGGACGACTCAGCAGGGCGAATGACGGCCCACACGGCGGACGGTGAGTGTGCAAAATCCTCGGAGGCAACGACGGTGGTCGTCGTCGACTCCCGCGCGATGGCCCCGGGAGACCCAACAGCGCTCCCGGCCTTGCTTTTCCGCCCAAGCATCACCCCCTGAACGAAGGTCAGCAACAGGCCACCGACCACCAAGGCAAGAACAGGGATGCCCCGGTTGTCGTTGCGCTGCAGCATGGATGCACCAAGGACACTAAGGGACACCAGCCCTGAGAGCGCCAGCACCGCAAAATAGCCAATAACAGTACTTTTCACAGGGATAGAGTGTCACGGCCACGCGCCCAGCCCGGGGTGACACACGCCGCCGCTGTTACTTGGTCAGCTCCCGCATGGACTCGTCGAAGCACTCACAGAGGGCAAGGACGGCCACCAGGTGCGCTTCCTCGGCATGTGGGGGGTCCGTGTTGATGTTGATCGCTTCGCTGACGGATTGGGCCAGGTCCTTGGAGTCCCTGCCTGTCAGAGCCCACACCTTGGCGCCGGCGGCTTTGGCAGCGGTCGCGGCGTTGCGGAGATCGTCCGTAATCCCCTTGGCAGCCAGGAGCACCACGATGTCTCCCTGCCTGACCACTGAGGGAATTTGGTCACTGATGGTTTCCCCGGTTTCCTTGCTGGCGACGATGGCCGTGAACGAGCCGGGGCTGCCGTCGTGAGGATGCGCAGCGCCATGGGCGGTCAGCTCGGAGGTAAACCGGTCGGCTTCGTGGGCTGAGCCGTCGCTTCCGGCAGCGAACACACTGCCTCCCCGCAGGCGGACACGGGCCAGCTCTTCGCCCCACTCGGCGAGCCTGGACGACTCCCGGCGCAATGCCGCCACGGCCGGGCCGATCTCACCAAGGTGGCCAAGGACGACGTCGACCGCATGTCGGTTCGCCTTCGACTCCGTACCGCGGATCGCCTGACCTGTCCGTCTCACCACAATGCTCACTTTCCTACCTCCGCTTCGTCGTTGAAACTACAGGTTCCTTTCATCCTCACGCGTCGAGCCGTCGCGCCTGCTCCGGTCGCGTGTGAGCCGCTCACCCTCAGCCAGATTGGAGCGGTCAGATGCGTCGGCACGGTTCCCGTCGTGGGAACCGTTCACGTCCTCGGCACGGTCCGCGCCGGCGGTGCCGCGGTCGTTTGCGCGGCTGGCATCGGCGGGCCGGGCCGATGCGGCATTCGGATCAAGCTTTTCGGCATGCCGAAGGTGTTCCTCGACGCGTCCGTGCGCTTCGTCGGCCTTTTCCGCGTGCTTTTCGGCGTCCATACGGAGCCGGTTCGCTTCGGCTTCAGCTTGCAAAGCATTGGCCTCGGCTTGGGCAGCATCCGCTTTGGCTTGATGGGCGCCAATGGCTTCTTCCTGCGCCTTTTCGCGCAATTCCTCGGCCCTGCGATGGTTGGCTTCGGCCTTCTTGCGGCGTCCGACGACGACCGCGAAGATCACAGCGGCGATGACCACCACGGCCAGCACGATGATCAGTACCAGTTGTCCTGTATCCATAAGGATTACCTCCCTGGTGAGCGGGCTTCTGTGGGCGCCGCTCGCGGCCCTCGCTGTGCTTAATATCCGAGTCGTACCCAGATCGGGTTATTCCTAAACGTTTCCGGGTCCGCCTCTCCTTTATGGTAGCTAGTTATCAGGTTACTTACTAGTTTCAGCTGCCGGTCTCCTCCGGATCTTCCCTGGCGCGCTTCGCGTCCGGCGTCTCCCCGGAGTCATCCGGGACAAAAGTAGGGTCCAGTTCAGTTGTGAAGTCGCCCGATCCGGCGGTGCCTTTGTCATGTTCGACGGCGGCAGGCGCCGCTTGCCCGGACTGTTCCGCTGGCGTCTCTCCAGCCTTGTTTGCTTCCTCGCTCATGGCCTCAATGTAGGCTTCGCCGGGGAAGCGTGTCGAGAGCGGGCGACCTTGTGCCTCGGCATGATCTCTGTTTCGCTGGGAAGGTCTCCAGAAGAGCGGGACCCACCCCCAGCAGCACAGCAGGGAGATCCAAAAGTGAAAGCAGTGACATGGCAAGGCCGGCGCTCACTCAGCGTCGAAGACGTTCCGGACCCCTCCATCCAGGAGCCCACGGACGCGATTGTCCGCATCACCTCCACAGCCATCTGCGGCTCGGACCTTCACCTGTATGAAGTCCTGGGACCGTACATGCATAAAGGCGACGTCATTGGCCACGAGCCCATGGGCATCGTGGAAGAAGTGGGATCCGGGGTCCATCGCCTCAAGAAGGGCGACCGCGTGGTTGTCCCCTTCAACATTTCGTGCGGGCACTGCTACATGTGCAACCTGGGCCTGCAGTCCCAGTGCGAAACCACTCAGGTCAAAGCAAAGGGTTCTGGAGCGGCTCTGTTTGGCTATTCCGAGCTGTACGGCTCCGTTCCGGGCGGACAGGCCCAGTACCTGCGGGTGCCCTTCGCGGACTACGGCCCCGTGAAAGTGGACTCGGACGCGCCGGACGAGCGCTATCTTTTCCTCTCCGATATTCTGCCCACCGCGTGGCAGGCAGTGGAGTACGCCAATGTTCCCGAAGGTGGAACCCTGGCGGTCCTGGGCCTGGGACCGGTAGGCCAGTTTGTCACCAGAATCGGCCTGCACAAGGGCTTCCGGGTCATTGGCGTCGATCCCGTTCCGGAACGGCGTGCCATGGCAGAGTCGCGTGGTGTGGAAACGCTGGACTACAGTTCGGACGTTTCCGGAAAAGTCCGCGAGGAAACGCTTGGCCGGGGGCCCGACGCCGTGGTTGACGCCGTGGGCATGGAAGCGCATGGCTCCCCGGTGGCTTCCTTCCTTCACCGGGCGGTATCCCTCCTTCCGGACAAGCCCGCACAGGTCGCCATGGAGACCATGAGTGTGGACCGGCTTGCCGCGCTCCACACGGCCGTGGATATGGTCCGCCGCGGTGGCACCATTTCCTTGAGCGGCGTCTACGGCGGCCAAGCCGACCCCATGCCCCTCATGACCATGTTCGATAAGCAGATCCAGCTCCGCATGGGTCAATGCAATGTACGCAGCTGGATGGACGACCTGCTCCCGTTGGTAGAGGACGACGCCGATCCCCTGGGAGTGATGAACCTGGTCACGCACACCGGTGGCCTGGATGAGGCGCCTGCGCTCTACGAGAAGTTCCAGAAGAAGCAGGACGGCTGCATCAAGGTGGTGCGAAGCCCTGACGGTGGGACGGGTATCCCGGACGCCTACGCCAGATGCTTTCCGCCCGTGACACCGATGACCGAGCCCGAAATGTAGCTGGAATCCTCGGTGGCCAGCAACACATAGGCAGCCGCGAGTTCGGCGGGCTGTCCGGCCCGGCCCAGCGGAATGCCCAAAGGGGACTCCCCCCGTTCTTCGTGGGCTGGGTTCTGCGCGGGCGGGGCGGACGGTTGCGCCGTTGTTCCTATGTCCCCGGGAGCAACGGCGTTGACGCGGATCCCCCGGGGTCCCAAGGCTTCGGCCAAGGAAAAAGTCATGCTGTTGACGGCTGCTTTGCTGGCGGCAAAGTCGAGCAGCCACCGGCCGGGTTGGTAGGCCTGGTATGAGGAAGTGTTGATGATGGCAGCCCCGGGCTGCAGATGCGGCAGTGCAGCCTTGCAGAGCCAGAACAGGGCGTAGACGTTGGTTTTGAAGGTCCGGTCGAACTGTTCGTTGCCCAGGTCTTCAAGACCATGGCTGGTAAAGAGCTGATAGCCGGCATTGTTCACCAGGACATTGAGTCCGCCGAATTCGGCAACGGTCTGCGCTACGGCTTCCTGGCAGAACTCCTCGTCCTGCAGGTCACCGGGAAGGGCGAGCGCCCGACTTCCGGCGTCTTCGATGAGTTTGACGGTTTGCTCGGCCTCCTGCTCATCCTCCGGAAGATACGTAAAAGCGACGTCGGCGCCTTCACGGGCGTAGGCGAGCGCCACGGCCCTGCCGATACCGCGTTCACCGCCGGTGATCAACGTGCGCATGCCCATCATCCGGTGGTGGCCAACATAGTTGCGCTCGCCGTAGTCCGGGCGGGCAATCCCGGCCTCAGCCCACCCCGGGTCCTGGAGCTGAGGCCCGCTGGCTGCGGCCGGGTTTGCGCCAACAGGAGCTTCGGATTCCTGGGCGTCGTCTTCGGGAGGATCCTCGGAAGGCCGGATTACCTGGTTCACAAAGGCCATCGCGATGTCCTCATCCAAGTCCGCTTGTCCCGATTCCCCATTCGGGGTGTCCTGAACCATGGCTTCAGTGTAAGCATCCTGGCCGCTGGCGGAGTACGTTCAGGAAGTACCCAGAATTGCTCGTTAGCCTAGCAATTGTCAGCGTTGGACTACATCGAAGGAGATCCCATGGGACTCGGAGACAAGATCAGCAACAAGGCACAGGAAGTCACCGGCAAGGCCAAGGAAGCCTTGGGTGACGCCACGAACAACGAGAAACTGCAGGCCGAAGGTGTTGCCGACCAGGCAGCAGCCAAGACCAAGCAGGCAGGCGAGAACGTCAAGGACGCCGCGAAGGACGCCTTCGACAAGTAAGCCCCACAGCTCGACCAACAAACGCAGAACACACAGCAGAACGCCCCGGCTCCCCCAAAGGAAGCCGGGGCGTTCTGCGTCGGCCAAGCAAGTAGCAATCAATGCCGTCCGGGTTCTGATAACCGCGTCGGCCGCTCCCCGTTGGGTGGGTCCGGCTACTTTTGAGCGGGAAGGACCAGGCCGCCCGACTTGTCCGTGGACAAGGCGAGGGACGAGATGTACTGCGGTTCGCCGTCGGGACCGTCCTGGCCGGAGCGGAGCATGTCGGGGCGTTCGAACTCCAGGCCTGTGACGTGGCAGAGGAGCTTGGCGTCGCTTGGGTTGCCGTCGGCGTCGAACATCGGCAGCTCGATGCCGTCGTCGGTGCGGCGCAAGTAGTAGCGGCCCTTGGTCGCCAGAGCCAGCACCGGCGGCAGCACCAACGCCAGGCCCACAGCGAAGATCGGCGAGAACGGCTGGACGGCGGAGCCGAAAGCACTGAAGAACACCGCGATGGAAACTCCGGCGGAAACCAGCATGGACACGAAGCCCACCGGGTTCACGGCGTACAGCATGCCGCGCCGGAATTCCGGAACCTTGGGCGAGATCTTCAGCAGGTACTTGTTGATGGCGATGTCCGAGGCTACCGTGACCACCCACGCCATGGCGCAGTTGGCGTAGAAGCCCAGAATGGTGTTGAGGAACTCGAACATGTTCGACTCCATGAGGATCAATGCGATCACCAGATTCACCACCACGAACACCATGCGACCCGGGTAGGTCTTGGTGATGCGGGTAAAGGAGTTGGTCCAGGCAAGTGATCCGGAGTAGGCGTTGGTCACGTTGATCTTGATCTGCGAAATGACCACCAGCACCACGGCCAGGGTCATGGCGAGCCAGGCCGGCATCATCTCTTCGTAGACGCCCAGGAACTGGTGGACCGGCTCATTGGCGTGGACTGCGGCTGCGGGGTCGAGCTTGGCGATGAGGTAGATGGCGATGAACAGGCCGATGATCTGCTTGATGGCGCCGAAGATCACCCAGCCCGGCCCGGCGAGGATCACTGCACGCCACCAGGCGCCCTTGTTTTCGGCGGTCTTGGGCGGCATGAAGCGCAGGTAGTCGATCTGCTCGGCGATCTGGGCCATCAGGGACAGACAGACGCCTGCGGCCAGCATCACCGACGCCAGGTTGGGTCCGCCGTCGCCCGAAGCACCGGTGAACGCGAAGAAGGCGTCGATGCTCTCAGGGTGCGAAAGAAGAAGGTAGCCCACCGGAACCACCATCAGAAGGAGCCATAGGGGCGTGGTCCATACCTGCAGCGTGGCCAGGGTCTTCATCCCGTAGATCACCAGCGGAATGATGATGATGGTGGACACGGCATAGCCGATCCACTGCGGAATGCCCAGGCCCAGCTGGAGGCCCTGGGCCATGATGGAGCCTTCCAAGGCGAAGAAAATAAACGTGAAGGTGGCAAAGATGATGTTGGTGACCACCGAGCCGTAGTAACCAAAACCAGAGCCACGGGTGATGAGGTCAAGATCGATGTTGTAACGGGCCGCGTAGTAGGCAAGCGGAAAACCTGTGGCGAAGATGATCACGGCGGCCACGATGATGCCGAAGATGGCATTCACCGTTCCATAGGCAATCCCGATGTTCGCTCCAATGGAGAAGTCGGCCAGGTACGCAATTCCACCCAGGGCGCTGGTTGCCACCACGCCGGCGCTCCACTTCCGGTAGGAACGCGGTGCGAACCGGAGCGTGTAGTCCTCCAGGCTTTCTTTCGCTGCGCTCATTGCGTCGGCGTTGCCTGACGCTGGAACGGTTGAGGTGCCGTTGACGACGGCGGGGCCTGCCGCCGTCGTCGGCTCCAGCGTTGCGGTACTCGTCGTGTCGTCGCTCATGCGGGCTCGCTTTCTTCGTGGGTCCTGGGCTCGTCCACGACGCTAGTCACGCAGCGCGTCAATTCAGTCACGGGCGTGTTTCGCAGTTGTAACTTCTGCATCAGGGCTACCAAAGCTTCCATCACCAAAATCCCGGATCACCCTTTGTGCGCACCCCACAAAATGCCCTTCCACCTGCACGGATACCGTCGAGGACATGACCCACGCACCCCAGGAAAAGACCGTCCACGCCATTCTTGACACCGCCCGTCGGCAGGTCCTGGAACGCGGCGAGGGCCTGAACGAAGACCAGCTTGTCGAGATTCTGCGGCTGCCTGATGAGGCCATCCCGGCGGCACTTCAACTCGCGCACGAAGTTCGGCTGAAACACTGCGGCGAGGACGTGGAGGTGGAAGGCATCATCTCCATCAAGACCGGAGGCTGCCCTGAAGACTGCCATTTCTGCAGCCAGTCAGGACTGTTCGACTCCCCCGTCCGCGGGGTCTGGCTGGACATCCCGGAACTCGTCAAGGCAGCCAAGGAAACCGCCGCGACAGGTGCCACGGAGTTCTGCATCGTCGCCGCCGTACGTGGCCCCGACATCAAGCTCATGAACCAGATCAAGTTCGCGATCGACCGCATCAACGAAGAAGTGGACATCAACATCGCGTGCTCCCTGGGCATGCTCACCCAGCGCCAGGTGGACCAGCTGGCCGGGTGGGGCGTGCACCGGTACAACCACAACCTCGAAACGGCCCGCAGCTACTTTCCCGAGGTCGTCACCACGCACAGCTACGAAGAACGCCTCGAAACCTGCGCCATGGTCAAGGCTGCCGGCATGGAACTCTGCTGCGGCGCCCTGATCGGCATGGGCGAATCCGTGGAGCAACGCGCCGAACTGGCCACCCAGCTCGCCGCCCTTGAACCGCACGAAGTCCCCCTGAACTTCCTCAATCCCCGCCCCGGAACGCCTTTGGAGAACCAAGGGATCATGGACGGCAAGGACGCCCTCCGCGCCATCGCCGCCTTCCGCCTCGCCATGCCACGCACCGTGCTCCGCTACGCGGGAGGACGCGAACTGACACTCGGCGACCTCGGCACCCGGGAGGGTCTCCTCGGCGGGATCAACGCCGTCATTGTCGGCAACTACCTCACCACCTTGGGCCGTCCTGCCAACGCCGACCTCAATCTCCTGGTGGAGCTGAACATGCCCATCAAGGAGCTCCAGAAGTCGCTGTGAGGGCCGCGGTGCCGCCCGCCTACTGCGGGCACTGCGGAGGTGAGGGCCCGACGTCGGACGCTCATCAAAGCTGCCGACAGCAGTTGGTGATGGAGCCGCCGCGCTATTGCCCGGCGTGTCGGAGGCGCATGAAGGTCCAGGTCACGCCGTTGGGGTGGACGGCCGAGTGTTCACGCCACCCCCTCACGAGTTTTTGTACAGATAATGCTCCTAAAAGCGCTCCATAAGGCCATTATCTGTACAAAAACTCCCTGGGTAGAGTGGTCTTATGGGCGTAAGCCGGGACCTGTTGACACCGGAGCAGCGCAGCCGCAACATGTCCAAAATCCGGGGAAAGGACACCAAACCGGAGTTGCTGGTCCGCAGGCTCCTGCATGCCAAGGGCTACAGGTATCGCCTGCACGGCCAATCCGGCGGATCAAAGCTCCCCGGCCGGCCCGATCTGGTGTTCGCCGGCCGCCGCAAGGTCATCTTCGTCAACGGCTGCTTCTGGCATTTCCACGACTGCAAGGCCGGCCTGCATGCTCCTGCCGCGAATGCGGACTTCTGGGCGGCCAAGCGTTCCCGGACCCGGGAGCGGGATGCCCGGCAGCGGGAGCAACTCGGTGCGTCCGGCTGGCAGGTGCTGACGGTCTGGGAATGCGAGCTGAAGGATCTTCCGGTTCTCGAAAACCGCTTGACGGATTTCCTGGGCAGGCGCGCCGGCTACGGCCTGGAGGACGTTGAGGGGGCAGATTCGACGGGGTGATCGGAGCCAACACTGTGTGATCCCTGCTCCCAGAGAGCATAGGCCGCGGTCCCGCCGATGCCGAGGAGGATCGCCAGGCAAAAGGCAATAGTGACCATCAGCCCAGGCGATGGGCGAGCACTGCTGTCCACGCTTTTCCCCTCTCCTTGGTAGACGCTGGAAGGTCCCCCGGATCAGGGATTTCTTCTGTTCGCCCTACTCTGCGGCCCGGGAATCAAGACTCCCTCTGAGTCCGCTCAAGATTGGATCAAGCTTTGCTTTTATGGCACTTCCGCTGTTCCACGGGTTCTACTGTTGAAGCGTGAATCGATTGTTCGGAGGCGGGAGGGGTTTGGTGTCTGAGTATGACGAGTGCACAGACGCCTTGGTGGATCACACCGTTCTCACTGGACTCCAAGCCGAGCTCGGCGGCGACCCCACCATCATCCACGCATTCGTTCGCAATTACGTGGCCCTGCTGCCCTGGCGGGTTTCCCGGCTGCACCGCGCCCTGGACAATCTCGACATCGAAGACGCCATGGACGCGGTCCTGAGCTTGAAGACGTCCAGCCATATGGTGGGGGCGATCTGCATGGAGCGCCTGGCGACGGAACTGGAGATGAGCATCCGGTTGCTGCCCACTGCCGATCACCTGCACGAACTGACGGATCAAGTCCGTGCGATCGAGAACTTCGTCTTCGGGACCATCCGGGAGCTGGAAACCCCGATTCCGTAAAATTCTTCACCTTAATGAAGAAAACCATTGACTCGCTAAAAATCTTCACTATAGTTGTGTGAGTTAGCTCACCAACGAAGGATGCGGCAATGACCACCGAGACTCCTGCCCCACCAGCCACCAGCGAACTGCTGGCGACTGTAGGAAACAAGGTGCGCACCATGCGCAAGGCAAAGGGCATGACCCTCGCCCAACTCTCGGACATTACAGGCCTCAGCCAGGCAATCGTCAGCCAGATCGAACGCGGCATGGCCAACCCTTCCTTCACCACGTTGGCCCAGCTGGCCCACGGCCTGGACATCCCCGTAGGGAGATTCTTCATAGGCCAGGACGAATCAAAGTCCCCCGTGGTCCGCAGGTCCGATCGACGCAACCTGAAGAACGTCACGCGCGAATCCGTCGGTGAAGCAGTACATGAACTGCTCACCCCGAACCGCGATGGAAGCATCGAAGCACAGTGGATCAGCACGCCCCCAGGGCACGACACCAGCGACACCCCTTTTACCCACAGCGGTGAAGAGTTCTGCTACATCATCTCCGGCCGTAAAGACGTCTATTTGAACGGCGTCTGCTACAGCCTCGAAGAGGGCGACTCCATCACCTACTCCTCAGAGATCCCCCACTGGTACAAGAACAGCTACGAAGAGGTATGCGTAGCCATCTGGGTCAACGCACCACACGCGTGGTAACCCTGCCGCCGTACAACGGCGCCGGCGTTTTCCCTTAACCGTCCGGGCACGAACACGTGGCCGCTGACACTCCTTGCCACTTTCGCATCAAACGCCTCCAACGGGCGTTCCTGCGTCATACCCTCCCACGCCCTCCCGGGCGTCAGCGTAAGGACACTTCCATGCTCGACATCCAAACGGACAACGTAGTCCCCTCACCCAAAACCCATGAATCCACTGCCGTGAAGAACGCCAGGTTCACCCCGGAAGTCCGTAAGGGCCTCCTCGGACTTGGCCTGGGCAACGCCCTTGAATGGTACGACTGGATGGTCTTCGGCCTCCTGTCAGCCTTCATCGGCCCCAACTTCTTCCCCAACACCGATCCCCTCTCGGCAACGCTGAACGCCTTGGCCGTGTTCGCCGTCGGGTTCGCTTTCCGCCCCTTGGGCGGCATCCTCCTGGGCACGCTGGCGGACCGGATCGGCCGACGACGCGTCATGCTCCTGTCCATCATGCTGATGGCAGGCACCACCCTAATCATCGCTATCACCCCGAGCTACGCAACCATCGGCCCTGCCGCCGGCATCATCCTCCTGGTGTGCCGCGTCCTGCAGGGAATCTCGACCGGCATCGAAGCTCCGCTCTCCACGTCCCACGCCGTGGAACTGGCACCGGAAGGCCGCGAAGGGTACGTCGCAGGCATCATGTCCTTCTATGTGAACATCGGCATCCTCATGGCCTCCCTGGTCAGCTTCCTCTGCAGCCTGGTCATCGGCGGGACCGCCATGGGCGAGTGGGGTTGGCGGGTCCCGTTCATCATCGGCGCCCTCTTCGGCTTCGTGGTCCTCTACCTTCGCCGTTCCCTCCCGGAAACCCTCAAGCAGGAGGAAATGGCAACCAACACCCCCCGCGCAGTCTGGAAGGGCGTCGGCAAGCACTGGTTGTCCGTCCTGGCCATCATCTTCGTGGTGGGCGCGGCACAGGCCTACAACTACGCCTGGAACGTAGGCCTCCCCAGCGCCGCCCGCAGCGGATTCAAGGAAGATCCCACCGCTGTATTCGCCCTGACCACCATCCTGGGCGTCATCCTGGTCATTGGCAGCTGGGTCATCGGAAAACTCGCCGACGGCAAAGCGATGTCCACCTGGTTCCTGGTCACCCGCATCCTTGCCATCCCCGCGGTCTTCCTGATGCTGCTCTACGTACAGCCGGGCATCGGAGGCTTCGCGGCAGTCCTCCTGGGCGGCTCGATCGTTCTGGTGCTCAACATGACCCTCTACAACGTGGTCAGCTCCTCCCTGATGCCCAAGAACATCCGCGGCACCGGCGTAGCCCTCGGCTACGGCATCGGTGTGGCCCTCTTCGGCGGAACCGCCTCCTACCTCCTGGTCTGGTTCCAATCACTGAACCTCAGCTGGATCTTCCCGGTCTACGTGGCCGTCTTGTCCATCCTCAGCATCGTTTTCTACATCGCCGCCCGCCGCAGCAACGGCATCTTCGTCGGCAAGTAAGGACTTCACCATGAACCCGCTCGAACACCACACGTCCCTCGAACTCAGCACTTCGACGGCGGACCTCACCGCCCCGGTCATCTCCCGCTCCGATGTCCTCGTCGTAGGTGGCGGGCCCGCCGGTGTGGCCGCCGCCGTCACCGCAGCGCGCTCCGGCGCGAAGGTCACCCTGCTCGAACGCTACTCATCCCTGGGTGGCCTCGCCTCCGGCGGCATGGTCCTTGTCCTCGACGACATGATCAACGGCCAGGAAATCACCGTCACCGGTATCGTCTCCGAGTACGTCGAACGCCTGCAGAAGCTGGGCCTGGCCATCGTCCCGCCGGCCGATGACCGCAAGACCTCCGAGGAACTCTGGAACAAGTGGGGGCGCTTCGGCACCTTCGACTTCCACTCCCACACCAACCCCAAGCCCATTTGCTACGCCGCCGCCTTCGACCCCGACGGCTGGAAGCGGGTATCCAACGACCTCGTCCGCGAAGCCGGAGTGGACCTCCGCCTGCACTCCTGGTTCTCCCGTCCCATCGTGGACAACGGCGTGATCAAGGGCGTCATCTGCGAAACGAAACTTGGCCCGCAGGCCTTCATGGCCGACGTCGTCATTGACACCACCGGTGACATCGACGTCGCATCCCGTGCCGGTGCCAGCTTCGCCAAGGACAACTACCTCACCACCTTGGTCTTCCGCCTCGGGAACGTCGACACCAACGCGGCCGAAGCCTTCGAGCAGGCCAATCCGAAGGAAGCCCGCGCCATCAACCGCAAGATCAAGCGCCTCCTCGGCGGCGCCTGGGAACTGTGGTGGCTCAAGACCCCCATCGACGGCGTCGTCTGGTGCAACGCCCCGCACATGACCGGTTTCGACGGTGTCGACCCCGCCGACATGACCGCAGCAGAGTTCGCTGCCCGTGACCGGATCTCCGAGGCCGTGGATTACGTCCGCGCCAACCTCCCGGGCTTCGAAAACTGCTACATGCTGGACGTCGCCTCCCAGATGGGCGTCCGCCAGACCCGGCTCCTGCAAGGCGAATACGTCATGACCAAGGACGACGTCACCCAGCGCCGCCACTTCGCAGACACCGTGGCACGCGGCCGGGACTACTACTACCCCTACCGTTCTCTGCTGCCCAAGGAAGTGGACCAGCTCCTGGTGGCCGGACGGCACTACTCCGCAACGCCCGAGGCCCAGAAGATGTCCCGCGAGATCCCGCCCTGCATGGCCATGGGCCAAGCCGTTGGCGTCGCGGCGGCTCTCGCCGTCGAGAACAACGTCCTGGTCCGCGATGTCGCGGCAGCGGACATCCAGCAGGGCATGCGCCGCCACGGTGCAGACCCGGGCGACGTCCCGTCGTCGAACGCCACCGTCGACTCCGAAGCAGCGGTGCCGGCATGAGCACCGTGACCCTGGAACAAGCAGAACACACGACGGCGGCACACGCCGCAGAGTCACGGGCACCCATGCGGCTCCCCCTGGACGGCATCAAGATCGTGGACTTCACCCAAGTGTTCATGGGCCCGTCCTGCACCCAGCTGCTGGGCGACTACGGTGCCGACATCATCAAAGTGGAACGGCCCGGCGCCGGCGACATTTCCCGTAACTCCTTCCCGGACCAGGACGGGCAGGACAACCCGATCTTCCTGTCCATCAACCGGAACAAGCGCAGCGTCTCCGTAGACACACGCACTGATGAGGGACGCGAGGTACTGCACCGGCTCATGGTCGACGCAGACGTCGTGGTCAGCAACTTCCGCTCAGGCGTCATGGAACGCATGGGCTTCGGCTACGAGGAACTCAAGGATAAGAATCCGGGCATCATCTGGGCCTCCGGTACCGGCTTCGGCCCCGTTGGACCCTACTCGCACAAGGGCGGCCAGGATGCGATCGCCCAGGCCTATTCCGGCGTGATGTGGCGCCGCGAGTCCGAAGACGCCAAGCCGGCCATCTACCCCACCACCCTGTGCGACTACATCACCGGCATGCACCTCATGCAGGGCATCCTGCTGGCGCTGCGTACCCGGGAGACCTCGGGCACCGGCCAAAAGGTGGAAGTGACCATGTACGACTCCATGCTGCACCTCCAAATGCAGGAAGCGTGCATGCAGCTCAACCGCGGCTACGAGGTCAACTGGGGTGCCATGCCTTTGAGCGGAGTCTTCGAAACCACCAACGGCGCCGTGTGCATGGTGGGTGGCTTCACCCCGGACCCGTTGGCCCGGATCTCCGATGCGCTGGACCTCGACGAGGACCTCACCGAACGGCCCGGGTTCGCCACCTTGGAACAACAGTTCAAGAACAAACCCGCCCTCCAGGCAATCTTCCGGGAGCACTTCGCCACGAACACCACTGAATACTGGACCGCGAAGCTTGAGGAACAGGGCCTGCTGAACGCCCCCGTGCACACCTTGGAGCAAGCGCTCGCCGACGCACAGACCGAAGCCAACGGGATGATCGTCGAAGCTGAACACCCGACGGTGGGCACCGTGAAAATGCTGAATGCTCCCATCCGGCTCTCCGCCACCCCTCCCACCATCCGCAGGACAGCACCCCGGCTGGGCGAGCACAACGTCGAGGTCCTGCTGGAAAACGGCTTCGATGAGGAAACCATCGAACGCCTGCAGCAGTTGGGAGTCCTGCGATGAGCGTCGTGGTTGAAGAAACCGTGGACGAGGTCACGCTGACGATCACCGGTGGAGTCGCCACCGTGGTCATCGACCGGCAGGGCGTGCTCAACGCCGTGGACGGCGCCACGCACGCACGGCTCAACGAAATCTGGGCCCGGCTGGAGGCAGATCCATCCGTGCGGGCCGTGGTGGTCACCGGCGCCGGGCCTCGCGCGTTCTGCGTCGGCGCCGACATGTCGGCAGAGGCAGTGGACAAGACCGGGCTGGAATACTGGGCAGGACTGGACCCCAACGGCTTCGGCGGCCTCAGCCTCCGCACCAGCCTGGATATCCCCGTCATCGCCCGGGTCAACGGGTATGCCTTGGGCGGCGGCATGGAAATCGTGCTCGGCGCAGACATCGTGGTGGCGGCCGATACCGCGAAGTTCGGTTTGACCGAACCCCGGGTCGGGCGCTTGGCGCTCGACGGCGGTATCCATCAATTGGTGCGACGTGTCCCCTACACGCAGGCCATGGGAATGCTGCTGACCGGACGCAAGGCCGATGCTGCCGAAATGCGTTCCATGGGGCTCGTCAACGAGGTGGTACCCGCCGAGGAACTCGACGCCGCAGTCCAGCGCTGGGTGGACCAGATCCTTGCCTGCGCGCCCACTTCGGTCAAAGCCGTCAAACAAATGGTCAGCCGGACCGGCCACCTCACGGCCAAGGAAGCCCGGGGCATGCGTCTTCCCGCCCTAATGGCCGCGCTGGACAGCGAGGACTCCGCAGAAGGCGTACGGGCCTTCCAGGAGAAGCGTCCGCCTGTGTGGCCCGGCCGCTGAGTAAGCGCCCACCACCAGCCACTTCCGGCACCACAGCACCGCATTTGCACTGAAAGGAACCACATGCCTCTCTCTTCTGCGCCCAAAAACCGTGAATCCCTCCCGCCCGGCGTATGGGGCGTTGTCGCCACGCCGTTCCAAGGCAGCACCCTGGACGTGGACCTGGACAGCCTCGCCGGACTCGTGGAGCACTACGAGGCCATAGGGACAACCGGCCTCACCGTCCTGGGCGTCTTCGGCGAAGCGGCCTCCCTGACACCGCAGGAACGCCGCGATGTCCTGGAAACGGTTATCGACAGCACCACCCTTCCGCTGGTGGTGGGCATCACCGCTCTGGCCACCCGGCCGGCCATCGAAGAGGTCCTGGCCGCACAGCAGATCGCCGGCCCGCGCCTTGCCGCGGTCATGGTGCAAGCGAACTCGCCCCGCGCCGAAGCAGTCATCGCCCACCTTGATTCCATCCACCGGGCAACAGGGGCGAAGGTTGTCCTGCAGGACTATCCCCTGGCCAGCGGTGTCAGCATCCCGACACCGGCATTGATCACTGCGGTCAACGCCTGCGCCTCGGTCATCGCAGTCAAAGCCGAAGCCCCGCCCACCAGCGTGGCCATCGCGGAGCTGCGGACCGCCGTCGGGGTTTCCATCTTCGGCGGCCTGGGCGGCCAGGGCCTCCTGGATGAACTCCTGGCAGGCGCAGCCGGTGCCATGACCGGTTTCTCCTATCCGGAAGCCCTCATTTCCTGCGTGCGGGCCTGGCAGGACGCAGGATATGCAGCCGCCGAACGCGAACTGCAGCCGTATCTGCCGCTTATCAACTTTGAGCAACAAGCGAAGGTTGCCCTCGCCATCCGCAAGGAATGCCTTCGCGAGCGCGGCCTTATCAAGGACTCCGGCGTCCGTGCACCGGCGGCCGGATTCCCGGACGTGCTGCGCGAGGCCATGAACGTGCACCTGGCAGAAGCCGCTGCCGCACTGGCAGCACACACCACAGCAGGGAGCATCTGATGGATCTGGGCATCGCAGGAAAGACAGCGCTCGTAGCGGCCTCGACAGGCGGGCTTGGGTTGGCCGCTGCACGGGCACTGGCCGCCGAAGGCGTCCGGGTGGCAGTGGTGGGCAGGCGGCGTGAGCGGGCCAAGGAAATCGTTGCCGAACTGCAGGCCGCCTACGGCACGGGAACGCTTGGCAGCACCGGCTTCGACGCGGTCGCGATCGAAGCTGACCTAGGCACTGAGGAAGGCATCGAATCCGCCGTGGACCAGACCGTGGCAGACCTCGGCCCGATCGACATCCTGGTCCTCAACGGTCCCGGGCCCAAGCCCGGCGCCGCCGCGACCCTGAGTTCGGCGGACATGGCAGCGGCTTTCGACCTCCTGGTCAAACCCCATCACGCCCTGGTCTCCAGGGTCTTGCCGGGAATGCGTGAACGCCGCTGGGGACGCATCCTGGCCATCGGTTCCAGCGGGGTCACTGCCCCGCTCCCCAACCTGGCGGTCTCCAACACCGGTCGTGCCGCGCTTGCCGGCTACCTCAAGACCCTCGCGGCCGAAGTCGCCTTGGACGATGTCACGGTGAACCTGCTCCTTCCCGGCAGGATCGCCACGGACCGCGTTGCCCAATTGGACCAGGCCGCCGCTAAACGCCGGGGTACCACGTTGGAGGACATCCAGCTCGAATCCCGCAAGACCATACCCGCCCGACGGTATGGAGAACCTGCCGAGTTCGGTGCCGCCGCGGCCTTCCTGTGCAGCGCACCGGCGTCGTACATCACCGGAGTCGCGCTCAGGTGCGACGGCGGCCTGATCCGCAGCCTGTAACCCATCTACCTAAGGACCGACATGACCTCCACGACTTTTGATACCAGCCTCACAACCGGCGGCACCCCCGGACCACACCTCACCGCCCAGCACCTCATCAACGGCCAATGGCTCGGCGAGGCCGGAACCAGGCGGATGAACCCGGCCCGTCCGGATGAGCTCGCCGCGCTCTCCCCCAGCGGCTCCGCCCAGGACGTGGACGCCGCCATCACGGCCGCTGCTGCCGCGCAGCCTGCGTGGGCCGCCCTGCCCGCACCGGCTCGTGGTGCCATACTGATCGCAGCCGGAAACCTCCTCCTCGACCGCCAGGCCGCCATTGCCGAGGATTTGGTCCGTGAAGAGGGCAAGACCCTGGCCGAAGCCAAGGGCGAAGTGAAACGGGCTTCCGACGTGCTCCGCTTCTTCGGTTCCCTGGGCTGGGCCGCCACGGGTGAAGTCCTGCCCAGTGGGCTTCCTGACACCACCATTACCACCCGCCGCGAAGCATTGGGCGTTGTCGGGCTCATTACGCCTTGGAACTTCCCTATCGCCATCCCCGCCTGGAAGACCGCACCGGCCCTCATCAGCGGCAACACCGTGGTGATCAAACCCGCCGAGCTCACTCCACTCTCGGCCACGCACCTTGCCCGCGCCCTCCAGGATGCGGGACTCCCGGCAGGAGTCTTCAATGTGGTCCACGGCAAGGGCCGCATCGTGGGCGACGCCCTGGCCCGGGATCCACGGATCGCCGGACTGTCCTTCACCGGCTCAACCAAGGTAGGCCTCGGGTTGCAGGAAATCCTCAACGCACGCCGGGCCCGCGTCCAGTTGGAAATGGGCGGCAAGAACGGGGTGCTGGTCCTCGACGACGCCGATGCCCGCAAAGCCGCGCAGGTGGTGGCCGCCGGGGCATTCGGGCTGACGGGCCAGGCGTGCACGGCAACGTCGCGCGTCTACGTGACACCCGCCATCCGCCCTGCCTTCCTGGAAGCCCTCGTAGCGGAAGCGGCCACCTATAACCCCGGAGACGGCCTTGGCAGTGGTGATTCGGGCGAAGCCCGGATGGGCGCCGTGGTGAGCAGGCAGCAGTTCGAGCAGGACCAGGACGCGGTGCGGACCGCCGTCGAACGCGGTGCGACGCTCCTGCACGGAGAGTACGACGGTGACCCCACCGGTCCGCTGTTCCTCGCACCGGCCATCCTCACGGACCTGCCGTTCGACGACGCCGCAGTCACGGAGGAGATTTTCGGTCCGGTAGTGGCCGTGCTCGAGGTTGCCGACTACGAAGCGGGACTGGCCGCCATCAACGATTCCCGGTACGGCCTCACGGCAGGAATCTGCACGGACTCGCTGGCGTTGGCCAGCGACTTTGCTGCACGGGCACAGGCCGGAGTAGTGAAAGTGAACCGTCCAACAGCGGGTCTGGACCTGAACGTTCCCTTCGGCGGAGTCAAAGATTCCTCCACCAACACGTTCCGCGAACAAGGCCGATCCGCGCTGGACTTCTTCACTTGGGGCAAGACCGTTTACACAGGGGTGTAGCCCGCCATGAGCTACGTGATCGCCCAGCCGTGCGTGGATGTGAAGGACAAAGCCTGCATCGACGAGTGTCCGGTCGACTGCATTTACGAAGGCGACCGTTCACTGTATATCCACCCCTCGGAGTGCGTGGACTGCGGGGCCTGTGATCCGGTATGCCCGGTGGAAGCGATCTACTACGCGGACGACGTCCCGGATGAGTGGGCAGACTACGTCCGGGCGAACGCCGAGTTCTTCGAGGATCCGGCCCGCGACCATCCTGTGGTCGCGGCCGAGCCCTTGCGGGTTGCTTAGTTGTTGTTGACGGCCGGGGCTAGCCGGTACCCGACGCCGCGGACCGTCTCGAGCCACCGCGGGCCCTGGATGCTGTCGCCCAGCTTCTTGCGCAGGTTGCCCATGTGCACCTCAACGGCACGTTCGTCCGCGTCGCTGACGTAACTGCCGACGTCGTAGGGTTCGTTGCGAAGGCGACGGGCGAGGTCGGCTTTGGTCCGCACAATCCGGCCGGTTTCCAGGAGCGCCAGCAACAGATCGAACTCTGTGCGGGTGAGCTTCAACTCGGTGCCGTTGAGGATTGCCGTGCGGGAACCGGCCGAAACGGCCAGCCCGTTGTGGATCATCTCCGGATCCGCTTCTTCCGGCGCGCTCTTGGTGTCCGACGACGCACGCGGCCTGCGCATCATGGCCTCCACCCGGGCACGCAATTCGCGCGGCCGGAAAGGCTTGGTGAGGTAGTCGTCGCCACCGGCCTCCAGGCCCATGAGAGTATCGAGTTCCTCGGCGCGGGCCGTGAGCATGATGATGTAGGCGTCGGAGGACTTACGGATCTGCCGTGCGACCTCGAAACCGTCGATGTCAGGAAGGCCGAGATCCAGGGTGATGACGTCCGGGTTGAGTTCGCGTGCCGACGTCACACCGGCAGAACCCGTCGACGCCGTGTGAACATCAAATCCTGCTTGGGAAAGAACTACCCGCACCAACTCGCGAATATCCTGGTCGTCTTCAATGACCAGCCCCACACGTACTTCACTCATCGCTGCCCCTCAGCCCCTTCGATAACCTCAGAAGTATATCCGTTATGGTTAGGCTGATCTCATGAACCGAATTTCTTCCGCACCCGTGGTGGTTGTGCCATGACCCAACCCTCAGCTTGGGATATTGGCGATAAGAAGAAATTGTTGATTTTTCAGCGCTCGTTCCATGAACATACCCTGCGGATGCGGGTTGTCCTCAGTCAATTGCCGTTATCGGTGTGTGTCTGTCTTTCGGCAATTCTGGTGTGGCTGTTTTTCCCCGCCACACTCGAAAACCCGTTGTTCCTCATCTTCCTGCTGAGCCAGGCATTCCTGTTGGCACTGTGCATTGTGGTTCCTTGGCACCGCCTGCCATTCGCCAGTTTCCTCATCATCCCCATCCTGGACATGGTTTCCATAGCCTTCGGCAGGGAAGGCGGACAGGAGGCGCTCACCGGCCTCAGTGTCCTGGTGGTGTTGCCTGTCATCTGGTTGTGCGCTTCCGGCCTCTACCCCCGGCTGGCCATCGTCATGTCCTTCCTGGGCCCGCTCGGAATTGTCTGGGTACCGGTCTTCCTTCATAACCAGGTCAGCGAACAGGCCCTCACCAAACCCCTGCTGTTCCCCATCCTTATCCTCGGCATTGGCGTCTCGGTGAGTGTGCTCACCCTGAGCATGGTGCGCCAGCAGCGCGTCCTGGAGCAAAAGGACGAGGCCCTGAAAGAAGCGCTGGGTATCAGCACCAAACAGGAACGGCTGCTGAACACCGTCATGGAAGCCCTGCCGCTGGGCGTGGTGGCTGTTGACGGCGACGGGCACGACATCCTCATGAACAGGCGCCAGCGCCAGACCCACGCATTGGCCACACCGCCGGACAACGACGACCCCAACGAATCCCAGCTGCTGGTGTTCGACATTGACAGGAGCACTCCCCTGCCGCCCGACCGCCGGCCGGTGCGGCGCGCCGTCCTGGGCGAACGCTTCACGGACCAGCTGGTCTGGCTGGGTACAGGGGAGGAACAGCGGGCCTTCACCACCAGCGCCCGTCCCATGCTGGACGACGCCGGGAAGTTCGCGGGCTCTGTGGTGGTCTTCAGCGACGTCACGGATCTGGTGAATGCGCTGGCAGCCAGGGATGACTTCGTGGCCAACGTCTCCCACGAATTCCGCACCCCGTTGACGTCGATCCTGGGCTACGTTGAGCTGATCCTGGACGACCCTGCTTTGGATGCTCATTCCCGCAAACAACTCGACGTCGTCAGACGGAACGCGGAGCGGCTGCTGACCTTGGTTTCGGACCTGTTGGCGGTGCGATCCGGACAGATCGTCATTCAACGACACACGGCAGACGTTGCGGAATTGGTGCGGGGAAGCGTCACCTCCGCCGAGCCCCGCGCAGCCAAGGCCGGCATCCGGCTCTCGATGGACCTGCCCGATGCCCTGGAAGCACGCGTGGACTCGTCACGCCTGGCCCAGGTCCTGGACAACCTGGTGTCGAATGCCATCAAGTACTCCCCCGACGGCGGCGATGTGGAAGTTGCGGCCTGGGAAGATGAGGACTTTGTCTTCTGCCGTGTCACCGATACGGGCATGGGCATGAACGAGGAAGAACAGGCCGAGGCCTTCACCAAATTCTTCCGCGCCGGCGGGGTCCGCAAGAGCGCCATCCCCGGGGTTGGGCTGGGATTGCCCATCAGCAAGGCCATTGTTGAAGCGCATGGCGGAACCATCACCTTGGAGAGCGAGCCCGGGCGCGGAACCACCTTCACAGTGAAGATGCCCGCCTAGCTCTCAGCGCTTTGCCGGGGTGCCGCCCACCAAGCCGGATTCGCGTCGCCTGCCGAACAGGAAATAACTGACCGGCCCGAAGAAATTGATGAACGAAAGCGCACGCCACATCACTTTCTTCCCCCTGATGTTCGAGTCCGGGGTTTTGGCGATGCTTCGCTGCGCTGCCACCAGCAACGCCAGGTTCACGGCACCACTGACCAGCACAGAGATGCGCTGCCCTTTGCTCATATCACGCCACGTTTTCTTGCCGGCCATGGTGCCTCCTCAGGGCGAAAGGTCTACTTCACAGGCTAGTCCGACGCCGATCGTCCCGCCACAGCCTGGCGTACTACTTCGCCCCACGACTGTTCAGCGAGGTCTGCCACTGCAGCAAGGATTTCCGACGGCGGCCGGGACAGGTCCAGCGGGTACTCCACGATGTCGATGTCCGTGTTCAGGATCCGCCGCAGCTTCACTTCCCCCGCCCCGGCATAAACCAGCCAGGCCGTGGGGACCCGCAGGGCGGTGCAGTAGGCCAGCAACTGGTAGTGGTCCGCGCTGAGTGAAGCCCCGGCGTCGGAAGCTGCCTTGTACTTGGAGTCGTACACCACCACGGGCCGGCCACCCAGGAAGTGCACGGCATCCGGACGGACGGTCAGACGGTCTGAATCCCGGACGGCCTCGTTCAGGAGCGCGCCGTATTGCAGGCGCATCTCTCCCGGGTGGGCTGCCATGGCGCTTCTGAGGGCGGTCCCCACGAATTCCTCGAACACCTGCCCCATGTCCACCACGAAGGACGCCGTCCGCTGTTTACCGTGGCCTGCCTCCGCTGAGGCATTGCGCAGGATGACCTCGGCCAGCCGCAGCACCGCGTGGAATCTCAGGTTCATCCGGCTGGCCCGCCACGGCGGCAGCGGCGCGCCGGGCTGAAGGCGGGTCACGGCGTCGAGCTTTCCCTTAAGCTGCCGCAAGCGGCTCAGGACGTCGGGACGGACCCCGGGAACCTGGCCCATGCGTTCCAGTGCGGCCCGGAGGATCCTGTTCTCGGCGATGTCCTCGGTGAACTCGTCATAGGAGACCTCCAGCGGCACCATCATTCCCGGACGCCGTGAGATCTGGTCCGAGATCCGGATACGGCCCTTGACGGTGCGCAACGACTCTTCGACGGTGAGGTAGCCCTGCAGAACCCCACGGCTGAGCGCTTTATCGGCCAGCTGCGCCAGGGACTCCGCCAGCGCACTCCACAGGTCCGGGTGCTCAACGGCTTCCACGGAATGGTCGCGAAAACCTTGGTCCCCGGCGTAGCTGAGCAGAAACAGCAAGCGGCTGAGGCCCAAACGGTCCTTGGGCCGGACTTCCAGTTGCACTGTGGCCGCCCGAACGGAGCCCACCTTGCCCGCGGGCTCAATGCGGTAAAGGCCCATGCCCATGGGGGATGCCTTGGCCAGCCCGCTGGTGTTGATGAAAGCCGCGGATTCGGGATCGAGTTTTTCCACCACCCCACCCGAGAGCTCGTCCATGACGATGTGCCGGGGCCCCTTGTTGGCGCCCCGGGCACTGGACGGTGCCCTCGCCGGCCTTGGGGGGATGGCGTTAGCGGTCCCCAAGACGTCCCAGCAACTGGTCCAGGCCGAAGCGCTCTTCCAACTGGGCCCGGTTCAGCTGCCCGTGGTAGTGCTCCTCCAGCAACGGCATGAGCTCGTACTTCCAGATCCGGCGCAACCCTGTGGGGTTCTGGGCGGCGTTCTTCATGAAATACGAGGGTCCGATCATGAGGTCCCGGTCCCAATCGTCGATCGAATCATTAAGGGCATCCAGCAGGTCCGCGTTGAGGGTGTCCAGCCCGCGGGCCTCCAGGAAGCGGCGCAGCGAACCACGGACCGGTTCCACCTTGGGGTGCAGTTCGATGAACGCGAAGCGGCGGCGGATGGCCGCATCCATCATGGCGATGGAGCGGTCCGCGGTGTTCATGGTGCCAATGATGTAGAGGTTGTCCGGCAGGCTGAAGGGCTCGTTGGGGCTGTACTGCAAGTAGATGCGGTCGTCCCGGTACTCCAGCAGGAAGTACAGCTCACCGAAGACCTTGGCCAGGTTGGCGCGGTTCATCTCGTCGATGATCAGGAAGTACGGCTTGTGGGCGTTTTCCGGCTTTGCCGCTTCCTCGGCGAGTCGCCGCAACGGTCCGGCGACCAGCTTGAAGGACACCTGCCCGTCGTCGGTCTTGTCCGGCCGGTACCCTTCAAAAAAGTCCTCGTAGGCGTACGACGGGTGGAACTGGACCAGTTTCACCCGTTCATCGGTGTGGTCACCGGCGAGCTCAGCGGCCAGGTGCTTGGCGAGGTAGGTCTTGCCGGTCCCCGGAGGGCCGTAGAGGACCAGCTGGCGGTTCTCTTCGAGCAGTTCCGCGATCTCCTGCAGCGGCTCAAGGTCCATGTGCAGGGACGCTGCGAACTCTTCGGTCAAAGGCCGGAAGCCCTGCTGCACAACCTCGACGGCGACAGTGGGCGGCGCTTCGTCCTCGCCGTCGGTTTCGGCTTCCACGGGGAGCAGTTCCTGCAGCGCCTGGATGACCCTGGTGACATCGACGAGGATGCCGGGGGTGGACAGCTGCCGCTGGGCGTGGCGGGGAAGTTCGGGGATGGCATAGCTGTCGTCGAACCACCGGACTTTGCGGCGGATGCGGCGGTTGTCCTCGTCGTGCTCCGGCTCGCCAAGGACCACGCCGACGCGCACACGGCCGGCATGCTGGTACAGCGTGAGATCGCCGGGCTTCATGACGGTGAGGAAAGCGAAAACAGCCGTCTTGGTGTCTTCGCGTTCCACGTAGCCCAAGTGTTTGTAATCCTCGTCCACGGCGTGCTGGACGACACCGGCTGTGACGCCCGCGGTCAGGGTGCGGAGGTGCTGCACGTCCAGGGTTGCCTTCTCTTCGGCGACCCAGGAGGCGAGCAACTCCGCGTTGTCATGGTGGGTCCGCAGGAGCCAGGACCGGCGTCCCGGGTCTCCCACTTTGCGCCATTGGCTCACCAGTTGCCGTGCGTACCAATCGATGCGCTGCCCGGCCTGCTCGTCCAGGTGCAGCCGGATGCGGTGGATGTCCGCTGTGATGTCCTCATCCGTGTCACCCTTGGCACCGCCCACCAGCGAGGCGAAGGCGTCCCGGATTTCCTGGCGTTCAACGTCAGCCACCACGGGCTCGAAATAACTTGGCCACACCAAGTACTCGATGCTCCGGCGCAGGGCAGGCTGGTCATCGGGCGTTGCTGCTGCCAGTTCGTGGAACATCAAAGGGTCCGCGAGGGCCCTGTTAATGGTTGCCGTGCTTTGGCTGTCCACGTGGGCAACGAAACGGCACAGCCACTTCAGGTGGTCCCAGATGGTCCAGTTGAATTCGGCGGTACGGTCGCGGATCACCCCGTGGTCCGTCATGCCCTCGTACAGTTCTTCCGGAAGTTCGATGGGCGGCTCAACCCACGACGCAGCCTCGGCTACCCGGGCGCGCTTGACCCTCAGGGACTTGACCTCGTGCGCCAGCGGCAGCGACTGCAGGAAGAGCAATTCGACGGCCAGCAGCTTGGCTTCCCGGGAAGCGCCCTCCAGATTGTTCCGAAGGTTGGTCATCATGGGCGCCTTGGAGTCTTCCACCCCGCGCTCGAGCCTCTCGAGGAGCTCGGCGGCAGCATCCGCAGTCCAGGTGAGCGTCCGGCCATCCAGCGCCGAGGGTTTCCCGTGAAGCGCCGGACCGAGCACATACCAGGCTGCGTCCTCGATCTCCTTGGAGACTCCGGGGGCGCGGTCAATGGCAGGTTTCAGGGAGGGAATCACCCTGCCAACTTACCTTGTTTGGTTTAACCAAGCATCTGGATATCCACAAGCTTCACGTGCTATTGGCCCCACCTGCTGCTAGCTGCCGTCCCGGAGGTCGGCGGGTGGTTCCTCCGTCAACTCGATGGCGTCAAAGCGCGCCTCGCAGCTGGGTCCGAGTGGCGCCTGGGACATGAAACCCACGTGGACCGGTTTTTCCGTGTCCAACCGGAAAAGCCTGACGAATGACCATTCCCGCCCGTCCGCAGAGGAATGGAACGCCCATGCCGGCCCTACCCGGCTGACCCGCAGATATACCCAGGGCGCGGTGACCACCGGCCCGTTGGAGTCGTCCGAATAGCTGTTGGTCACCACGCTGACCACCATGGCCTCGCCTTGCGGAGAGAACTCGAAGCAGAGCTTGGCCCAGTGTTCGCTGTCCGCCCACAGACTCAGCACCCCGGCGTCGAACGTTGTCCTGGGCGACGCGACCAAAACCCTGGCGGAGAGCGAGAAAGCCGCTGGGGCCCTGAAGCCCAGCGCTGTGGCTCCGTGTTGCGGCTCTCCGCCAAGGGAGTCGTTGGTCCAGTCGACGCCGGGTGCGGCGGTGAGCACCAGCGCTCCCTCTGCGTCGTCGTAGCTGGCTTGGCCGACCGTCGAGGTCCACTCCAAGGGCGGGAGTCCTGCAATTTCGGGTATCACGTCCGTGCTCCGTTCATCGTCGCTTGAGTCGTCCAGAACACGCTTTCAGAGGTTGCCCCGGATGTGCGGGAGGCCACACCGGGGCACCCCTCAATGCATTCCGAACTGGTAAGCGGACGGCACCGGTTCGTCAGGACACACCTCTTGCCACAGCGCGGCAATCGCGTCCTCGCCCTCGCGGAGGTCCGGAACCTCCACGCCTTCGCGCAGAATCGAGGCCGCTTCATTGGCGTTTCCCGTTCGTGCCAGCGCCAGCGCCTTAAGGAAACGCAAACGCCCGACGGCGGCACCATCGTGGGGTACCGACTCCGCCAGTTCCAGGGCCATGGCGGGGTCCCCGTGGCGGATGCTGAGCGTCACGGCCTCCGTGAGCAGGGCTCTGTTGGAAGAGTCTGCCCCGACGCCCTTGCGGAGTTCAGCCAGCCCTTCGGCGTCCTGGCCGTTTGCGAGCAAGGCCAGCCCCAGTCCACGGTGCGTGAGCGCCTTGATACCCGGTGCTACCCCGTCGTCGGAGATTACCTCGCGGTAAAGATCCTTGGCGCCGTCCAGGTCCTGCCGGGCATGGCGCATGGTGGCCAGGTGGAACGTAGCCGCAGGACCGTCCTGATCGGCCAGCAGCTGTTCCCAGTCCACCCCCGCGACGAAACTGGTCGCGCCGTCGAACGCCTTTCCCTTGAGCAGCCCAAGCCATGGCTCCTGTTCCGCGGAAACGCCCTCGTCCACGAACGGCGTACCGCTTTCGTCAATCCACGACAGACCGGCCTTCAGCCGCCGGGCCCTCTCCACCACGCCCCAGCCGCTGCCGTGCAGGAGCATTTTCGACGGCGGGACGTCGGCATTGGTGATGGCCTCGGGCAGCATGGCTTCAAGGGATTCGTGTGGCAGGAGCTCTTCCAAACGCTCACCGGCGTGGGCTACCGCGGCATCCCAGTCAGTGCTGTGGGCCGTATCCGTGTTCAGGTGTCCGTTGCCGTACGCCTCCACCCACGCCCACTCTGCACCGGCGGGCATGACCAGATGTTCGAACTGCGTCTGTGCCAGGCCGGCCTGGATCTCCGCGTACGGGCCGGCTCCCGGGCTCAGCCATTCCTGCCAGCGTTTGCCGCCCTGTCCCTGGCCCCATACGAAGAGCTTCTTTCCCCGCAGGAGGCCCGTTGACAGCATCGCCAGCCCGTCGCCGTCGTCGTCCGCTGCCACAACCCAGCGCCGCTCGGAAGGGTCGATGTCGAAGAAGAAGTCCGCCGCGTGCGGGCTGTTGACCGGCCACGTGCCGTCATAGCCTTCGTGGGTGGTGGGCCTGACGCGGGTGATGTCCGTGGTGTAGTCGCTGCCGTAGGCCTCGTGGGCGGGCGCGATGACACGGGTGCGGTCAGTCTCCGGGATCGCGGCATTGCTCCACCAGTACATGGGGACGTCGTGGTCGTTCGGGTTCCGGATCCGAACCGCTGCCAGCACCACGGGCGATTCTGCGGGCAACCAGATGTCTACCTGGAACACCACTTCCCGGAGCCGTTCGTACTCCCACATCCGCAGGATGTGTTTGCCGTCCGGGGTGTGGACGATCGCCGTGTGCAACGGATCGCAGCTGGTGGGCGAATGACCGCGGGTCCCGATGTTCCACTCAAGCCCGCCCGCGAACCAGGCCTTGCGCAACGCGATGTTGGCCAGCTGGGGGGCGTCATGGGTGTGGAGGAGCTGCTTGCCTGTTGCTTTGTCGAACAGTTCCCAGATGCGGCCGCCCAGGGACGGGAGGACTGTCACCTTGAGCTTGCTGTTTTCAAGCACGACGGCGGGAAACTCCCTGGGTGCCGCCTCCCGGCTGTAGCCGTCCTGCATGAGATACGGGTAGATGTTGGGCACCACGCCGTAGCGGGCCGATGCCTGCAGTTCCTCCGGCACGCCTTCGCCTACCGTGTAGGGCTGGTCCAGTTCGGCGGCAACCACCGGTAGCGGGTTGAGCGGGCCGAGCTCAGCCATGGTCAGGGAGATGGTGGTGACGGTGATGCTGGAAGTTGCGGTGTCTGGCACGTCAGTATCCGATCGTGAGAAGGAGGCCGCGCTGCGGCTCAAGGGTGATGGCCTCGCCGGGCGCGTAGTCCATGGCGGGCTGGAAGCCGCGGATCGCGGGCGCCTTGATACTGGCGGCGGGGGCTGTGGAGGTTTCGTCGGTGAGGGCCGCGTCGCCGAAGATCAACGTCACGTCCTCAGTTTCCCCGGCCCACGAGGCCAGCGCCACCACCATCCCGTTGTCCGTCAACCACGTGGTTGCCAGGACATCCGGGTGGCTGGTCCGCACTGGCGTGTGGGGGTCCCAGAACCCGTGCATCCGGGCACGTTCCAGGTTGTTCGCCGTCCAGAACTCCCACAGCGGACGGTTGTCCACCGCGGGTGCCCGGCCCGTCATGCCGAACACCATTCCGCGCCACGGATTGCCGCCGCCTTCGAGCATCTCGCCCATGAGGCCAAAAGGAATGCCGGACAATTCCACCAGCCAATAGTCGGGGTCTGTGCCGTTGTAGTCGAAATACTCCCCCAGCCACAGCCTGTCCACATACGGCAATTGCTCCATGTACAAATTGGCTGATGAGGCGTAGCCGTCGTTGGCGGTGAACTGGTTGGCAGAGTGGAGGTCAATCTCCGGGCCCTCCACTCCCCTGTCCCTGCAGGCCCTTTCCAAGACCTTGCGGACGCGCACCATGGCGTGCCGGTCAAAGGCCAGGTCATCGAGGTAAATGCCGTCGATTCCGTCGTCACCGGCAGCCAGTTCCTGCAGGCTGCGCACGTAGAAGTTCTCCCACCGCGACCCGCCCGTGGTCACCACCGCGATGTCCTCCACGTTCGGGGCAAACCAGGCCGAGACGTAGCCACTGCCGGCATGCTCCTGCAACCAGCTATGGCCGGCGCCCGGACCGTCGCTGAAGATCTCGTGGTCCAAATGCAGCAGCGGCAACAGCTCCGGGCTGTGGAACGTGAGCTCACGGACAGTGTTGTAGATCTTGGCTGTCAGGCCCTCCCGATGGCACTGCGCCACGTATTGCCGAAGCGTTTCCTTCGTGAGCAACGGATCATTGATATACGGTGCAGGCGCTGTCGCATGGTGGATATTGACCACAGTGGCTCCGGCCGCCCTGATCTCCGATGGGTCTTCAGGGGCGTGGAAGTAGCGCTTGCCCAGATGCCTGCCGGGTTGGATCGGCTTGAAGGGTGTGAGCAGAAGCCGGAAATCGAAGTGGAGCGGCTCGTTCGGCGTCAGCGTGCGGGCACCGCTGAACGCGCGGACCGACACTTTGCCGTTGGCAGTCCGAAGCCGGACGCCACCCCTCACCCCGCCCTCCTGGCGGTTGGCCCACGACGCCGGTTCAAGCAACGGCTTTTCCCTGTAGAAATTGGTGTTCAGGGGACGCTGGTACTTCTCATCCCGCAACGACAACTGAAGCCCGGCGTTCACCCCTCCCAGCCACAGTGCATCCTGGTTCCTGGCGGCCACGTCCCACGTCCAATCCAGGGTCTCCGGGCGCCGCCCGCCCGGGACGCCCAAACCCATGGCAAGCGGCACGGCGTCCTCGTCGAACGAAAGCTGCAGCCCGACGTCGTTCACGTCCAGAGTCTTCCGCGGCGCGAGCCGCAGCGAGTACTCAACTGTTCCATCGGCGTCGAGGGTGGCGTTCAGCTCCAGCGACAACACCGCAACGCCTTCCTGGCTGCCCGTCCAGTTGCAGCCCCACGAGACCCGTGCAGGCCCTTCCACGTTGAACGTCAGTGGCGAAAACTCCCAGCTGGTCCCCTCGATGTGCACAGCCATCGGAACGTCGAAAAGCCCGACGGCGGGACCATCCGTCGACGTCACGTCGCCCGTGAAGCTGGACGTCACCTGAGCAGGCAACCCCGATGCCGACAACCGCAGGCTCCGGCCAAGGATCCCCAAGGTTCGTTCCCGCTCGTCCACGGTGATGGCAGTGAAAGGAGCCACAAGCTCGACGTCCTGGGCCACGGCAGAATCCAGCCAGGCCAAGCGCCGAAGGAAACGTGGATCACCGAAACCACCTTCCAGGATGCTCGGGTCCGTTTCCGTCGCCACGTCCAGCGTGACCTCGATTTCCTGCCCAGCCTCACCTTCCGCATGGATGGTGACCATGGCGGAATGCGTGCTTCCGGCGGCGCCACGGGGCACGGGAAGGACCACGAACAGGGCCCGCACCGTGCCCGCCGGGACGGCCAGCTCCTTGTGCCATGGCCTGCCCAGCCGGTCTACGCCGTCGGAGTTGATGCAGTGGCCCCCGGCTGATGACACGACGTCCACGGAGACGCCAGCAAGGTCCTTCAGCGCGTACAACCCCAGCTGCACCACATAGTCCTCGCCCGCAACGGCGCCCGCCCGAAAGGTGTCTGACGGCCCGTTGGCTACCCAGTGCGCAGGCAGGTCAGTGCTCATGGAGACGGGATTCAGGCGGTCCTCGGGAAACACCAGGAAGGCCTCGCCCTTGTGGCACGAATGGAACTCTTCCAGTTCGTCCGCCCGGGCCGTGAAGTTCATCGGCGCGAACGAGTCCCGCTCACTTGCGGCCTCGTAACGGACGACCGTCGCGTTGGGCAGCCCAGCCTGCGCCGGTTCCCGCCAGGCCGAATACCCGACGGCGGCAGCCCACCCCGGCTCTGCCGTCGGACGACGCGGGAGGTACTGGGCCTGGGGATAGTGGGGTTTGCCCAGCATCGCGTAGGGCAGGTAGTAAACGTAGTAGGTGCCCGGGCCCTCGATGGCTTCCAAAAGGAGGGTTCCTGATTCCCTGGTGCACTCCTCTATGACCACATTGCGGACCCTGGCGCCCGTCTTCCCGGAGACGACGATGACATCCACTGTCGCGGGGTCCTCATCTTGGCGCCGCCACGGCAGGACAGGCTTGTAAGCCGGGGCCGTTGGGACAACCTGGGCCGTTGGGGCAACTTCCACCACGAAGCGGTGGTTGCCGTACAGCAGTTTGTCCCACGTTCCGATGCCGCATGCCACCTCAGGATGGCCGGAGGTTGCGCTGTTGCTTCGACTGCTGGGGGGACGGGAATTGACGGCCGGTGAAACCGGCGAGGGCAGCGGCATCGCTGGGACTCCTGGAAGTAGCTTCGGGGCTTCTTCACCGAGTTGGTGAATCCTTACATCATCCGGTCGTTCCGCGGAATCGTAAAGGGTCATTGCGATGCGTACTCACTGGGATTTGCCCTGCCAGAGGCTGGACGGCAGGACTAATTCAGCCTAGCCAGATTCAAGGCGTTGATTTTCGCTTTGGCGGCACGGACGGTTTCGCGGTCCGTGACCGTGTAGGCCGTGGGATCGCTGCCGTCCTGGGTACCCAGGGAAATCGTTCCTCGGCCGAGCGTGGAGACGGTTTTCTTGGCGGACAGGTGGACCGCGCTCAAACCTGCAGCGTGCATCGCCGGGATGTCTGCCAGGGCCAGCCCCCCGCCGGCCATGATCTCGATGGCACCTCCGGCGCGTTCCACCATGGTGGCGAGCGTGCCGAGGCCTTCTCCCGCCGTCGCTGCATGCCCCGAGGTGAGGACCCTGGTGAACCCCAGCTCCATGAGCTGGTCCAGGGCAGCCAACGGATCCTTCGATTGGTCGATGGCCCGGTGGAAGGTCAGCTGTGCCTCCGGCTTGGTGTCCCTTGCAGATTCCAGCAAGCGCCGGATGGTGTGCACGTCGACTGTCCCGTTGGGTTCGAGTGCCCCGATGACAACCCCGTTTGCTCCTTGGCGCAGCAGATGCCTGATTTCATGCACCATGGTGTCCACGTCGGAGGCCGAGTACAGGAAATCACCGGGCCGGGAGCGGATCAGTGGATGGATTTCCAAACGGCCGTCGACGTGTTCCATGCTGGCTTCCAGCAACCCCTGGCTGGGTGTGACGCCGCCCAGTTCCAGGCTGCTGCACAGCTCAATGCGATGGGCACCCTCAGCGGCAGCCACACCTGCACCGGCGGCGCTGACCACAGCGATTTCAAGTTTCATGGTGAAACTCTACGGGCAATCGGGCAAAGTCCTGGCTACGCCTTATAGCGTTCGAGCTTTTCCTTTTGGTCTGGCGTGAGCCTCAGGACCCTCCCCGTCGCCTCGGCGACAAAGGCCAGGTGGGTGGTAGCCTTCACGCAGTCTTCCCGGGTCACGGGATCCTTGACGACATAGTGAAGATCGAAGCTGGCCCCTTTGATGGCGCCCACCCAGATCTCCACGACCGCCGGGATGTTGCGATAGTCCAGGGTCCGGACGTAGCGGACCCTGTGCTCCACCACCAGGGTCATGACGCCCTCCTCGACGTCGTTGAAGAGGGCTGCCGGTGGTTCGACGCCGGGAAGCCCCGCACCGCTGGGCGGCCCGAAGGCTGCGATGCGGGCTTCCTCGAGGATGCGCACAATCTGGACATTGTTGATATGTCCGTAAGCGTCCATGTCACCCCAGCGCATGGGCACCAGGACCTCGATGCGCCGGGGTTCCACGGACTCCTCCGGTTGCTGCGTACTCAGCTGTGCACCGCCGTCGAATCATCCACCGCAGTCTCTTCCCCGCCAGCGAACTGGGACATGTACAAGCGGTAATAGGCGCCTTCGAGGGCGAGGAGCTGGGTGTGGTTACCCTGCTCCACGATCTGGCCGTTTTCCATCACCAGGATGGTATCGGCGTCGCGGATGGTGGACAGGCGGTGGGCGATGACGAAGCTGGTCCGGTCCGTCCGGAGCGCTGCCATGGCCTTCTGCAGCAGCAGTTCCGTACGGGTGTCCACCGAGCTGGTGGCTTCGTCCAGGATCAGCAAGGAAGGATCGGACACGAATGCGCGGGCGATGGTGATGAGCTGCTTCTCACCGGCGCTGACATTGTTGCCTTCTTCATCGATGATCGTCTGGTAGCCATCCGGCAGGGCACGGACAAAGCGGTCCACGTACGTGGCCTTCGCCGCTTCCATGATCTGCTCTTCCGTGGCATCCAGCTTGCCGTACTTGATGTTGTCGTAGATGGTCCCGCCAAAGAGCCAGGCGTCCTGCAGCACCATGCCCACCTTTGACCTGAGCTCGGAACGAGTGAGGTCCTTGATGTCCACTCCGTCCAGGGTGATGCGGCCGGAATTGAGCTCGTAGAAACGCATCACCAAGTTCACCAGGGTGGTCTTGCCGGCTCCTGTGGGCCCAACGATGGCCACAGTGTGGCCCGGCTCGGCACTGAAGGAAAGATCCTCAATGAGTGGCTTGTCCTCCACGTAGCTGAACGAGACATGCTCGAACTCAACATGGCCGTCAGTCTTTGCCGGAAGGTGGCGCGTACCGTTCTCTTCGACCTCTTCATCAGCGTCCAGGAATTCGAAGACACGCTCCGCGGAGGCGACGCCGGACTGCAGCATGTTGGCCATGCCGGCAATCTGGCCCAGCGGCTGCGTGAACTCGCGTGAGTACTGGATGAAGGCAGTGGCATCGCCCAGGCTCATGGAACCCGAAGCAACCCGCAGGCCACCCACCACGGCGATCCCGACATAGGACAGGTAAGAGACGAAGTTCATGGCCGGGAAGATCACGCCTGAGACGAACTGTGCACCGAAAGATGCCTTGTAGAGTTCCTCGTTCTTCTCGTCGAAGCGCGTCAGCATGTCAGCGTCACGGCCGAATACCTTGACCAGGTCATGGCCGGAGAACGACTCTTCGATCTGCCCGTTCAACGCGCCGGTGTTCTTCCACTGCGCAGCGAAGAGCTTCTGGCTGCGGGCACCGATGACCCCGGCAACAACACCGGAAAGCGGCAGTGCGATCAACGCGATAAGCGCCAGCTCCCAGGACACGATGAACATCATGACCGTAATGCCCAGGACCGTGAGGACGGAGCTGACCAATTGGGAGAACGCCTGCTGGAGGCCTTGCTGGACGTTGTCGACGTCGTTGGTCACGCGGGACAGGATGTCGCCGCGCTGGCGGGTGTCGAAGTAGTTCAGCGGCAGGCGGTTGAGCTTGGCCTGGACATCGTTGCGCAGTTTCTTGATGACCCGCATGACGATCCTGTTGAGCAACCAGCCCTGCGCCCACAGGAAGATGTTGGCCACGAAGTACATGAGCAGCACTATCGAGATCAGGAACGTCAGCTTGGAGAAGTCGATCCCGTTGGTGAGTTCCATCTTGGAGACCATGTCGGCAAAGTTCCCCTGGCCCTGCTGCCGCATGAGCTCAACGAACTGTTCCTGCGATACTCCGGGCGGAATCTGCTTGCCCATCACACCGCCGAAGATGACATCCATGGCACTGCCCAGAACCTTGGGTGCGATCACGTTGAGGACCACGGAAACGATCACGAGGCCGATCACGATGAACACACCGATGCGTTCGGGCTTCAGCAAGCCCATGAGCCGCTTGGCGGAAGGCCAAAATTCCTTGGCCTTCTTTGCGGGCACATCACCGAACATGCCGCCATCGGCCTCCGAGGGGACGTACTCCTCCTCAACGAAGTCGTCGTCGTCCAGTGCTTCCGTTGCAACCTCTGCCGCAGTGGTTGCCTTGGCATCCTTCGCGGCTTCGGCCTTGGCAGCCCAGCCACGCTTCTTCTGCTGGTTCTGCTCGCTCATGCCACTTCCTCCACACTCAGCTGGGATTCGACGATTTCCTGGTACGTCGGTGACGTCTCCAGCAGTTCGTCATGCGTTCCCCGGTCAACGATGCGGCCGTTGTCCAGGACAAGGATTTCGTCAGCATCGGCAATGGTGGAGACACGCTGGGCCACGATGATGACCGTGGCATCCTTGGTCTTCCCCTTCAGGGCCTTCCGGAGCCGGGCGTCGGTAGCCACGTCCAGTGCCGAGAAGGAATCGTCAAACAAGTACACGTTCGGCTTGGTCACCAAAGCCCGGGCGATGGAAAGCCGCTGGCGCTGTCCACCGGAGACGTTGGTACCGCCCTGGGCGATGCGCCGGTTGAGGCCGGAGGACTTCTCCTCCACGAAACCCTTGGCCTGCGCGGTTTCCAGCGCGTCCCACAGTTCCTCATCCGTGGCATCGGGCTTGCCAAAGCGCAGGTTGTGCTCGATGGTTCCGGAAAACAGGTACGGCTTCTGGGGTACCGCCGATACACGACTGGTGATTTCAGAGGCATCCATCTCGGTGACAGGAACGCCGTCGAGCAGAACCTCACCGGAGGCGACGTCATAAAGGCGCGGCAGCAGGGAGACCAGGGTGGTCTTGCCCGCACCGGTGGATCCGATGATGGCGAGGGTCTTGCCCGGCTCCGCCGTGAAGGAGATGTTGCTCAAGACAGGTGCTTCAGCACCCGGGTACTTGAAGGTGACGTCCCGGAATTCGACGCGTCCCTTCTTTTCGGCCGGCACTACCGGCGAGGAGGGGTTGTGGATGGACGGCTCAACGTCCAGGACCTCGCCAATGCGGTCTGCACAGACGGAGGCGCGCGGAATCATCATGGCCATGAAGGTTCCCATCATGACGGCCATGAGGATCTGGAGCAGGTACTGCAGGAAGGCCGTGAGGGCACCCACCTGCATGTCACCGGAATCGACCCGCTGCCCGCCGAACCAAAGCACGGCGGCAGTGGACAGGTGCAGGATCATGCCGATCGCCGGGAACATCAGGACAAAGAGGTTGCCGATCTTCACGGACACGGCCGTTAGGTCCTGGTTGGCATCGCCGAAACGCTTGGCCTCGTGGGGTTCGCGAACGAAGGCGCGGACAACCCGGATGCCGATGATCTGCTCGCGCAGAACGCCGTTGATGGCATCGATCTTGGTCTGCATGGAACGGAAAAGCGGCATGAGCCGGACAACGAGATAGCCAACCACTGCCACCAGGACAGGGACCGAAACCCAGACGAGCCAGGAAAGGCTGAGGTCCTCGCGGAGGGCCATGATGATGCCGCCAACGCACATGATGGGCGTGGAGACCATGAAGTTCAGGCCCATCAGCACGAGCATCTGGACCTGCTGGACATCGTTGGTGCCGCGGGTGATCAAGGTAGGGGCGCCAAAGCGGTTGACGTCCTGGGCGGAAAAGCTGCTGACCTGGCGGAACACGCTGCGGCGCAGGTCGCGGCCGATGGCCATGGCCACGCGGGCGCCGAAGTACACGGCGATGATGGCGGAAAGCACCTGTCCCAGGGCGACAGCGAGCATGAGCGCACCGGTCTGCCAGATGAAATCAGTGTCGCCGCGGGAAACTCCCTCATCGATGATTTTGGCGTTCAGGCTGGGGAGGTAGAGCGTGGCGATGGTGGACGCCAGCTGAAAAAACAGCACGGCCACAATCTGCGGCAAATACGGCTTTGAGTAGCGCCGTATAAGGGTGACAAGCATGCCCACGGGTCCTTAGAAAGAGTGCGTGAATGTGATGAAAAGAAGTTTGGCAGCAGAGGCCGACAGTATTAGCCTCCCCACTCTACGAAATCCGTTGCCCCGACGAAACAACTTCGGGAAAAGATCATCCCAGCGGAGTATCTGCCGTGTCGTGCATGCTCCCCCAGCGGCAGAAGGTTGCCGGAACGTAGCAAAGCGCCGGCTGGAATCCCAGCCGGCGCTTTCAGTCCTGCCCTGTTCGGCCCTGTTCGCTGGACCTGTCCCGGGCCCCGTTCCCTGGACCTGTCAGCTGCTCATGTTTCGCTGCAGCCGCCCTTGCGGGCCCGGAATCCCGAACCGGGTGGGGTCAGTGCCTTTCAGCCTGCGTGCTTGCCGTGTTCCTGGCGCGCTTCAACACCCTGGAGCAGAAGCAACGCCATACGTTCCTGCTGCCTGCGTTCGCGCTTGAGTTCCTTACGGATCGCGGCAAGTTCCTCAGCGGTGCGGGTCTGCTGTTCCGCGATGGTCTGCTGATCCCGCAAGCGGGCCTGCAGTTCCACGTTGGCACGGCTAAGCTGCAACTGCTGTTCGGCCAGGACGTACTGCGTGCGTGTCAGTTGCTCCTGTACTTCCTTGACGTCGGCCGTCGCTGAGGGCCGCTCCTGGGTCAGGATGCGGGCGAACTCGAGGTCGAGGTCGGAACCGGAATCCTCCGGCCGTACCTCACGCCCGGCCCCCGGAAGGGGACGACGGGCACCCACGGGGCTCGCGGCGTCGTCGGTCTTCACCCTGTCGCCGGTCTTCACCGCGTCCATGGACGCAGTGTCCAGCGACATGCCGGCCTCTCCCGAGGCCGTGGCCACGAGTTCCTTTTCCGGTGCGGCATCAACGGTGCGGCGCAACGGGCGCTCCTTGATGAAGAGGACTGCCAGGAGGGCCACCACGCTGATGATCGCGGAGATCAGGAAGATCTGTGCTGTCGCGTCACCGTAGGCGGCACGCATGATGTCTGCGATGGGAGCGGGCATATCCGCCAGGTCCATGCTGGCGCCTGAAGCGCCGCCCTGGACGGGGATGCCGGCGGCGGCCATGCCTTCAACCGCCAGGTCCTTCACATGGTTGGACATGATGGCGCCAAGAACGGAGACGCCGATCGCGCCACCCACCGAGCGGAAGAACGCCACCGATGCACTTGCGGTGCCGATGTCCTTTGCCTGAACGGTGTTCTGTACGGCCAGCACCAGGTTCTGCATCAGCATGCCCAGGCCCAGGCCGAACACGCCTGTGTAGATGGCCACGATCCAGAGTTCGGTGGTGTGGTCCATGGTTCCTGCAAAGGCAAGCCCGCCGATAAGGAGAACGGAGCCTGCAATCAGGAACCTCTTCCACTTGCCGAAGCGGCTGATCAGGATGCCGGATGCCACCGAACCGATGAGGTTTCCGGCGATCATGGGCAGCGTGAGCAGGCCGGCCTCGGTGGGTGTGGCTCCGCGGGCTACCTGGAAGTACTGTCCCAGGAACGTGGAGGAGCCGAACATGGCGATACCAACCGCAACGGAAGCAACGATGGCCAGCGCCGTGGTGCGCTCCGAGATGATCTTGAGCGGAATGATCGGCTGGGCAACCTTGGTTTCAACGAACACCAGGAGTGCAAGGAGTGCTACGCCGCCGCCGACCATGAGTGCCGACTGCCACGAGACCCAGTCGTAGTACTCCGGGTTGCCGGCAAAGGAGACCCAGATCAGGAGCAGGCTCACGCCGGAGGTCAGCAGGATGGAACCGAGCCAGTCGATCTTGGCGGGCCGCTTGATGTGCTCGATCTTCAGGGTGATCTGGAGCAGGATCAGCGCGACGACGGCCAGTGGCACGCAGACGAAGAACGTCCAGCGCCAGCCGAGCGGGCTGTCCACGATGAAGCCACCCAGCAACGGGCCGCCGGCCGTGCCGACAGCCATGACGGCACCCATGTAACCGGAGTACTTGCCGCGGTCGCGGGGCGGAATCATGGATCCGATGATCGCCTGTGCCAGGGCCGTGAGGCCACCCATGGCGATGCCCTGGATAACGCGCGCGGTCAGCAGGAGCGGGATGGTTTCGGACAGGCCCGCCATGACCGAGCCGGCCACGAAGATGATGATGCTCAGCTGGACCAGGAGCTTCTTGTCGAAGAGGTCCGCGAGCTTGCCCCAGATGGGCGTGGTGGCCGCGTTCGCCAGCAGGGCGGCCGTGATGACCCAGGCGAAGTCGGTCTGGGTGCCCTTGAGCTCGGACATGATGGTGGGAAGTGCGTTGGCGACGATGGTGCTGCTGAGGATCGCCGTGAAGAAGGCCGCGAGGAGGCCGGTCAGGGCTTCCATGATCTGACGGTGGGTCATGGGCGCGGCAGCCTTGGCTGCGGCGTCCACCGCCTGCGGATGTTGTGGTGCTGCTGTAGCCATGCGTGGGCTCCTAAGCTGTCTGGTCTGTTGTGATGGAGCCGGCCGCCGTTGCCCGGATTGAATCCTTGAGGGATTCGGTGAGTTTGTTGATGACCTGGGAGGCCTCGAGGGCGTCAGCCTCGCTCCAATCCGCCAGGTAATCCCGCAGTCTCACGCTGCGTTGTTCTTCGAATTCGTGCAGCTTCGCCGTCCCGCGTTCAGTCAGGGCCAGAAGCTGCGCCCTGCCGTCTGCGGGATCCGGCCGCCTGGTAACGAAGCCGAGTTCTTCGAGCTCCGCGACGTGGCGGCTCAGTACCGGCGCACTCACGCCAAGGCGCGCGGCCAGGTGCGTGGCACGGGTCTCCCCCTCGCCGATGAACCGCATCACCCCTTGGACCGCCATTCCGACGTCGGGAACGCGGGCCATGTGCGCGGTTACCACGCAGCGCAGAGTCCGCTGCAGGTCAAAGATCTGATGCACTAGATCGGTTGCTGTGGCAGAACCGACAGACATGTAAAACACCCCTTTTTGTTTGCCTAAAGCAACTATAACGCAGATTGATTGCTTTGGGAAACTAAAAGAAGAGCCTAGGCCTCCGGGCGGGTCAGCTCCCGGGCCGCGTTGATGACTTCCTCCACGCGGCGCGGACGGCTTACGCCCGGCGCCACCACGGCTGCCAGTTCGTTCGCCGGCACCTTGTCCTCGATCGGGACAAGCGCAACGCGCGCTCCCGTGTAGAGGGACTCGATTCCCGGCCAGACATTCGTTACCGAGTACGCCCGGCCGCTGGCTACGATGCCGCGGATCGTCTGGGCCACCACGCTGCGCCACCGCACTTTCGGCTCGATGCCCGCCGAATGGAACATCGCGATGACCCGCTCCGCGCTTGGTGGAACATCGAACAGGACTACATCCTCATCGGCGAGATCGGCAAAGCGCAGCGAGGCTCTGCCGGCCAGAGGATGATCGGCGGCCAGCATGAACTGCGGCCGGGATGGAGCCACCGTCAGGATTTCGACGCCGGGAACCGCCTGGAGCGAATAGATGAACGCAACGTCCAACTCGCCTTCCCCCACGGCACGCTGCAGCTCTTCGGCGTTTCCCTCCACGAAGTCGAGCTCCACCTCCGGCCATTTGGCCGCAAAGACATGGATCAGCTCGGGAATCAAGCGAGGCGAGATGGCAATCATGCAGCCGATGGCGACCCGACCACGCATGTCCTCATGGGAACCACGAAGTGCCCCCTGGAGATCTGCGGCTTCACGGAGGATCCGCCGGGCCCGGACGCCGAGCTCAACTCCGGCCGGCGTCGGTTCCACCCGCTTGGCGCGCGTCCGGATCAGCAGGTCCAGGCCAAGGTTTTTCTCCAACTGGGCGATGGCCATGGATGCGGCAGCCTGGGAGATATTGCTTTCACTGGCGGCCTTGGTGAGCGAACCGTGGTCCAGCACGGCCACGAAATATTCCAGCTGCCGAAGCGTAAACTCACCCATCAATTCTCCTTATGAACTTCTTTGAATTGATTGATTATACAAGTGACGTGGTCCGCACCACACTGGAAGAAAGCCCATTCAGTCAAAGGAGCATCCATGACACCGACGTCATCCCTGAAGCCGCACATCGTCACCCTCGGAACGGCCGGCGGACCGCGATGGTGGGCAGCGGCTGACACCGGCGAGCGCACCGGGATCGCCACCGCCGTGGTGGTGGGGGATGCTTTCTACCTGGTGGATTTCGGCCAGGGCGCCGGACGGCGGCTCAGCCAGTCCGGCTTGCAGCTCAAGGACCTCCGGGCACTCTTCATCACGCACCTGCACTCGGACCACGTCTACGATCTCGCCGGGCTGGGAATCTTCGGCCTCTACGCCCTGACAGACCGCCTCGACTCCCCCGTAAAGATCATTGGACCGGGCAACCGCGGCGAGCTGCCCGCCGTGTCGCCGCGCGCCGTCGTCGAGCCTCAGCCGCTGGCGCCTGAAAATCCGACGCCGGGTACCCGGCAGATGTTCGAGCAGCTCATGAAAGCGCACGCCACCGACCTCAACGACCGCATCCTGGACAGCCTGCGGCCCAGCCCCTTGGACATCTTCCACGCCGAAGACATCCGGATCCCGGCGGAATCGGGCTACCACCCCAACAACAACCCGACGCCGGACATGGAACCCTTCGAGGTCTACCGCGACGAACTCGTCACCGTGACCGCGATCCTGGTGGAACACCCTCCCGTGGCCCCGGCATTCGCCTTCCGCTTCGACACCGCCGAGGGTTCCGTGACCATTTCCGGTGATACCGCTTACACGCAAAACATGATCACCTTGGCGCAGGACACGGACCTCCTGCTGCATGAAGCGATCGACTTCAACTGGGTGGAGTCGCTGTACGCAGACAAGACCGATGAGTCCAGCCGGGCTTCCCGCGACCACCACTACAAGTCCCACACCAGCGTCCGCGAAGCCGCGAAGCTCGCCGAGCTTGCCGGTGCCGGCCACCTGGCCCTGCACCACCTCGTGCCCGGTTCCGCTTCCGAAGCCGTATGGCGGGAAGCCGGGGAACATTTCTCCGGGACGTTCACGGTTCCCAATGATCTCGACACCATCCCGTTCGCCCGTCAGCGCTGACGAGCCAATACCCACACTGAGGAAGCACATGAGCTCAGCACCAACCGCCCCGAAGACAGGCACGGCCACTTCGGCGGATGCGTCCATGAACACCAAGGACATGCGCCGCATCCTCGCATCCAGCTTCATTGGCAGCGCCATCGAATACTACGACTTCGTTCTCTACGCCACGGCAGCAAGCCTGGTCTTCAACAAGGTGTTCTTCGCCAACCTCGGCCCCGGCTTTGATTTGTTCGCCTCGTTCGTCACGCTCGCCGTGGGATACGTTGCCCGGCCGGTGGGCGGCCTGATTTTCGGACACTTCGGTGACCGACTTGGCCGCAAGAAAATGCTGGTCCTGTCCATGCTCATCATGGGACTGGGCACCACGGCGATCGGCCTGCTGCCCACCACCGCCCAGATCGGCATGGCCGCGCCGCTGGCTTTGGTCCTTCTCCGGTTAGTCCAGGGTGTTGCCGTCGGTGGCGAGTGGGGTGGTGCCGCGCTCATGGCGATCGAGCACGCCCCCAAGAAGCACCGCGGTTTTGCGGCCGCCTTCGCCAACGCCGGCGGACCGGCCGGCGCCATTCTCGGCACCCTTGCCCTGTCCTTGTTCGCCGCGGTTTCCGGCAATGACTTCCTCGTGTGGGGTTGGCGCGTGCCGTTCCTGCTGAGCGCATTGCTCATTGTCGTCGGCATGGTCATCCGGCTCAAGGTGGCCGAAACACCCGCCTTCCAGCGCCTGGAAGCTGCCGGCGAACAGCGCCGGGTGCCCTTGCTCGACGTACTGAAGAACAACCCCCGCGCCGTAGTCCTGGGCCTGCTGGCCACCACCTCGTTCTACGTGTGCCAGTCCATGACCACGGTGTGGGGCGTCTCCGTCGCCGTCGAGAGCGGGGCGGACAAGAACGGTGTCCTGAATATCAAGGCTGTTGCCGCGCTGCTGACCCTGGTGATCTGCTTCTACTCCGCCCGCCTCAGCGACCGTATCGGCCGGCGTCGTGTCCTCATTGGTGCGTCCCTCCTGGGCGCCGTGCTGGTCTACCCGATCCTCATGCTGATGAGCAACGGTGAGTTGTGGGGCTTCGCGGCCGCGATCATCCTGGGCAACGGACTGGTCCAGGGCTTCCTGTACGGCCCGATTGCCGCCTACGTCGCCGAACAGTTCCCTACCCGCAACCGCTACACGGGAGCATCGCTGGCCTACCAGGGTGCCTCGATGATCGGTGCGGGCTTCACGCCCATGATCGTAGCCGGACTGAGCCTTGCCGCCGGCGGTGGAATCTGGCTCATCGCGGTCTTCTGGATTGCCGCCATGCTGGCATCGGCCATCGCCGTGAAGGCCACGCCCGAAGGCACCCAACGCGAACTCGACTAACCGCTTCCCTTGCCGCCGGCATCCCCGCAACGCAGTCAGCCCCCGCACGGTATTCCGTGCGGGGGCTGACTCTTTAGGGGCTTGATCGCCTTAGTCGTCCAGGTGGGTGGGGCCGAACATCTTCAGCAGCGTCTCAACCACGACGACGTTGGGTCCGTCCGCTGCGAAGGACGCCTTAAGCGCGTCCCCGACATCCTCCGGGGCAACCCGGCGGGCCGGGACACCGAAGGCTTCAGCGAGCTTCACGAAGTCCGGGCGGGCGAGCTCGGTGGCTGTGGCCTGGCCGAAAGCGCCCACCATGTACTCGCGCAGGATGCCGTAGCCGCCGTCGTCGACGATCAGCCAAGTGACCGGGACGTTGTGCTGCTTGGCGGTGGCGAGTTCCGAGATGGAGTACATGGAGGAGCCGTCACCGGAGACAGCCAGCACTCGTGCAGAACCACCGGTCTTGCCGGTGGTTTCCAGGCCCACGGCTCCGCCGATGGCCGCGGGGAAACCATAACCAAGCCCGCCGGCGCCCTGGGCGGAGTGGAACTGGCCCTGCCGGGCGTCCCAGCAGCTCCAGCCCCAGTAGGCGGAAATGGTCATGTCCCAGAACGTCTGCATATCCGCCGGGACGGCCTCGCGGATGTCGGACATGAACTTCAGCTCCTTGGCAAGGTCCTGGGATTCCAGGCGGGCCTTGACCTTCGCCAGGGATTCCTTGACCACATCTTCCGGAGCGGTTCCGTGCCAGGAGCGCGTTGTTGCATTCGCGGCTCCGGCTGCTTTGAGCGCTTCGTCGAGGGCCGCGAGGGCCTGGCCGGCGTCGGCGCGGATGCCCAGGCCGGGCCGGTTGGACTCGAGGACCCGGGGTTCGGCGTCGATCTGGATGATGCGGCCGCGGGGTTCGAACGTGAAGTAGTTCGACGTCACCTCGCCCAGGGAGGAGCCGATCACAATCAACACATCGGCGTCTTCGAGGACATCGGTCATGTACCGGTCCTCGATCCACGACTGCAGGGACAGCTCGTGGGTCCACGGGAACGCGCCATTGCCGCCGGGGGTGCAAATGACCGGTGCGCGCAACTGCTCGGCAATCGAGAGCAACGACTTTTCGGCCCGCCCACGGCGTGTACCGCCACCGGCGATGATCGCCGGACGTTCCGCCGTCGAAAGCCACTTCACAGCCTCGCGGACCAGCTCCACCCGGGGCGGGTTGTCGAAGGCTTCGGCGAGCGCGTCTTCAACCGGGGGCACCATGATCGGATCCAGCAGGACGTTCTGCGGGATTTCGATCCAGACCGGCCCCTGGGGCGAGGAGATGGCCTCGGTCCAGGCGTCCTGGATGGCCGACGGAATGCCGGATGCGTGCTGGATGAGGCGCTGGCTCTTGGTGACGTTCGCCGCCGAGGCCTTCTGGTCATCGAGTTGGTGCAGCATACCCTTGCGGCGTGCGCCCAGTCCGTCGAGCGGGATCTGGCTGGCAACAACCACCATGGGAACACCCGTGGCATACGCTTCCTGGAGGCCGGCGAGGGACGTCAGCGCGCCCGGACCGGTGGACAGGAACAGCACACCGACTTCGCCGGTGGCACGGGAGTAGCCGTCAGCTGCGAACGCCGAGTTGTTCTCCACACGGGAGGACACGAAGTGCAGGTTGCCGCGGCCCATGGCATCAAAGAGACCCAGGGCGTGCTGGCCCGGGATACCAAAAACAGTCTTGGCACCCAGCGCTTCAAGGGTCTCGACGACGAGGTCCCCACCGTTGCGCTGGTTGGTCCCCTTGGTGGGAGCTGCTGTGCCAGGATCGAAATCGATCATCGCTGCCCTCCGATGGCCTGTGCGACTTCCTGGATGCGGGCGCCGAGGGCCTGCTGCGCGTAGCCGTTCGGGGCACCGTGGCGGTCACCTTCAACGGCGTTGTCTGCCATGAGGGTCACCAGTTCATAGGCAACGTGGCTGCCGGCGACTCCGGTGATTTCTGCGTGGTCGTAGGCCGGGGCGACTTCCACCACGTCCGCGCCAACGAGGTTCATGCCGCGGAAGCCGCGGATGATCTCCAGCAGTTCGCGGCTGGTGATGCCGCCTGCTTCGGGGGTGCCGGTGCCGGGGGCGTGGGCCGGATCAAGGACATCGATGTCCACCGAGATGTACAGCGGGCGGTTGCCGATGCGGTCGCGGATCTTTGCCACCGTCTCCAGGACGCCCTGGTAGTAGACGTCGGCGGAGGTGACGATTCCGAAACCGAAGCGGTGGTCGTCGTCGAGGTCCTTCTTGCCGTACAGCGGACCGCGGGTACCGACGTGGCTGATGGCCTCCGTGTCCAGGATGCCTTCTTCGACGGCCCGGCGGAACGGCGTACCGTGCGTGTATTCGGCGCCAAAGTAGGTGTCCCAGGTATCCAGGTGGGCATCAAAGTGCAGCATGGCGATGGGTTCGCCTGCGCGTTCCGCTGCTGCCCGGAGCAGCGGGAGGGCGATGGTGTGGTCGCCGCCGAGGGTGACCAGCTTGCTGCCGTTGGCCGTGAGGTCCAAGGCGTTCTGCTGGATGGTTTCGATGGCCTCGTTGATGTTGAACGGGTTCACTGCCATGTCGCCGGCGTCGGCTACCTGGATGTTCTCGAACGGGCTGACGTCCCAGGCCGGGTTGTACGGGCGGAGCAGACGGCTGGCCTCACGCACGTGGTTGGCGCCGAAGCGGGCTCCGGGGCGGTACGAAACGCCGGAGTCGAAGGGAACGCCGACTACGGTGACGTCGGCCTTGGAGACCTGGTCCAGGCGGGGCAGGCGGGCATACGTGGCGGCACCGGCGTAGCGCGGGATACGGGATGAATCGATGGGGCCCAGGTTGCCGTTGGCCTCGATGCGGAGCTCTTCCAAAGTACGCCACTCCTTGAGTGAATAGGGGGATTGATTCTGCGGACTGTGACACCCATCATACACTCAAAGTTGTCTAATATGCATCACTTGTTTACAACCTTCCAAAAGGATGAGACGCCGCTCACAGCAGGCGTAAAGATTCCATAAAAACCGGTGTCCCGGCGTCGAACCGGGCCATACGCTCCATGCGGAAGCAGTACCGTGCTGCGCGAAAGGACACCGTGACCACCCTGTCGAGGCCTCCGGCCGACCCGGCCAACCGGCCCAAGAATTCCTTCAAGCTCAAACCCTGGTTGCTTGAGGGAATGCCGGACACTTCAGGCAAGCGGCAAGGCCCCCACGGACAGCCCTCGGAGTCCCACAAGCCGCAGGCCTGGTGGAAGGTCATGTGCCTCACGGGCTTGGACTACTTCTCGACACTGGGGTACCAGCCCGCCATCGCCGCCCTGGCAGCGGGCCTGCTTTCTCCCCTGGCGACGTTGCTGCTGGTCACAGCAACCCTGGCCGGAGCGCTGCCGGTTTACCGCCGGGTGGCAAAGGAAAGTCCACGCGGCGAGGGCTCCATTTCCATGCTGGAGCGGCTCCTCCCCCGCTGGGGCGGCAAGCTCTTCGTCCTGGCACTCCTTGGCTTCGCGGCCACGGACTTCATGATCACCATTACGTTGTCGGCTGCCGACGCCACGGCCCACCTCATCGAGAACCCGTTCGCGCCGGACTTCCTTGAAGGCCAGAACGTCGCCATCACCCTGGCGCTCATCGCGGGTCTGGGCATCGTCTTCCTCCGCGGATTCAAGGAGGCCATCAACGTGGCCGTCGTCCTGGTGGGCGCCTTCCTGATGCTCAACCTTGTGGTCATCGCCGTATCCATCGGCCACGTCTTCACCGAGACCCGCATCATCACGGACTGGTGGACTGCTTTGACCACCTCCCACGGCGATCCGATCATGATGATCGCCCTGGCATTGCTGGTGTTCCCCCGCTTGGCGCTGGGCCTCTCGGGTTTTGAAACAGGCGTCGCCGTCATGCCGCAGATCAAAGGCCATGCCACGGACACGGAAGCCAATCCGGCCGGCCGCATCAAGGGTGCCCACAAGCTCCTGACCACCGCCGCGATCATCATGAGCTCGTTCCTCATCACCTCCAGCTTCACCACGATCATGTTGATTCCGGCCGCTGAATTCGAACCCGGCGGAAAGGCCGATGGCCGCGCCCTTGCCTACCTCGCGCATAAGTTCCTGGGCGATGGCTTTGGAACCGTGTACGACATCAGCACAATCGCCATTCTGTGGTTCGCCGGAGCCTCCGCGATGGCCGGATTGTTGAACCTTGTTCCCAGGTACCTGCCGCGCTACGGCATGGCACCGGCCTGGGCGCGGGCACTCCGCCCCCTGGTCCTCGTCTTCACGGTCATCGCCTTCATCGTCACCATCATCTTCCAGGCTGATGTCAATGCCCAGGGTGGCGCCTATGCCACTGGCGTGCTGGTCCTGATCACTTCCGCGTCCATCGCCGTGACGCTGTCGGCACGCCGAAGGAAGCAAAAAGCACAGGTCATCGGCTTCGGCCTCATTTCCCTGGTCTTCGTTTACACCACCGTGGTCAACTCCATCGAGCGCCCGGACGGCCTGAAAATTGCCGCCCTGTTCATCCTTGGCATTCTGGTGGTCAGCTTCGTCTCCAGGATGAGGCGGGCATTCGAGCTGCGGGCAACGCACATCAAGATGGACCGGAAGGCCCTGGAGTTCACGGCCAACAACACGCACGGACCGGTCCGGATCATCGCGCACGAACCCAAACGCTTCAGTGCCGACAGGTACCGGGAGAAGCTGCAGCACGCCCAGCAGGCCAACCACCTCCCCCTGGACTGCGATGCCGTCTTCATCGAGATCATCGTGGACGACAGTTCAGACTTCGAGCAGGAACTCCAGGTAGTCGGCAAGGAGCGGCACGGGTTCAAGATCCTGGAAGTGCACAGCAACAACGTGCCGAACACGCTGGCGGCAGTACTCCTCCACATCCGCGACGTCACCGGTTTCATGCCGCACATCTACTTCCGATGGACTGAGGGCAACCCGATTTCGAACCTGAGCCGCTTCCTCTTCTTCGGCGAAGGGGAGATCGCTCCCGTCACCCGCGAAGTGCTCCGGGAAGCCGAGCCGGACATCACCCGGCGCCCCTGGGTCCACGTGGGCTAGCCGCCTCGCACGCTCCTGCCCGGTTAGTCCCTTCGCAGGCTGCGCTCCTCCCCAGTTCGTCCCCCCGCGGACTCCGCTCATCCCCGGATTTCGGGCGCTCCGCTTGGCCCGTGGGACGAAGGGCGGCGGCAACCGGGGAGGAGCGCCGCCACCAGGAGCTCAAACCGGGATGGAGCGTCGGCTGGAGTTGCCCACATACGGCAAGTGCGTCATTTCGTGGAACGTTGGAAGCCTGTGGACTGGTCCGATGGACGCCTTCCAGTACCTCGAAAAAGTAGGCGGCGTGGCTCGGACCGGACAACTCCTGGCCGCAGGCTATTCGCGCCGGGACATCGCGCGCCTTCCAAGCAAGGGTGCGAAACAACCCCGGCGGGGCATCTTCATGCTTGCGGATCACAGACCCGAGTTGGCAACCGCCCTCCGCTACAACTCCTACGTCTCCTGCGCCAGCGCAGCTCAACACTACGGATTGTGGATACGCAAAGCACCTGATCTCCACCATCTAGCATGCGATCACGGTCACGGCACCGGGTTCGTCAGGCACAGGACCATGAGATTCGAACCTCATCCCAGCCTCCCAATCGCCGCGGTGGAAGATGTAGTCCTACATGCCATGGCTTGCCTGGCGCCGCCCGCTTCAACGGCAATGGCAATCTCGGCGGTTCGACTGCACGGTGTGCCGTTGGAACTGCTGAAGGAACAGTTGCAGGGAGACAGGTCGCGGCCCGTCCTCAACGCGCTCAAGGATCTCGACCTGCGTGCAGAGTCCATTGTGGAGGTCGATGCACAGCATCTGCTCCGCACCCACGGCATTGCATTCGACGCCCAAGTGGCAATACCTGGCATCGGGCGCGTCGACCTCCTTCTGGAAGAGTTCCTCATTATTGAAGTGGACGGCTTCGCGTTTCACTCCGATAGAAAGGCCCTCCGCAACGACTTGGCACGCAACAACGCCTCCACCATCAACGGGTATTTGGTCCTGAGGTACCCACCGGAAGTCATCTGGTTCGAGCCGGAGCGCGTGATCGCGGAGATCCAGGCGGTTCTCAAGCTGCGTCGTGACGATCCCGCCCGGTTGGTGGACGGCTTTGCCCAGCCGAGCCCCGGACTTTCGGGGATCGGCCCGGTCCCTGGCTTCCAATACAGGAGGTAACTGGGAGGGAGTGCACAACGCCGGGAGGGAAACTACCGGCTTGCTGCGGGCACCAGCACCCAGAGCACTTCCACGGTGTCGTCCGTCGGGTTGATCCACGTGTGCGGTTCGCGGCCCGGGAAGGAGAGGGTATCCCCTTCCTCGAGGTCGTATTCTTCGTTGGTCAGGATGAGCTTGATGCGGCCCTTGACCACATGCAGCACGTCCACGTCGCAGTCAACCGCGTAAAGCTCGTTTTCGCCGCGCCCGCGGGGCTCGATGGTGGCTTGGAGTATCTGCAGGCGCCGCTCGGAACGTGCGGTCAGCAGGCGTTCCACAATGCCTTGGCCGCCCAGCGAGATCCTGGGGCCGTCGTCGCGACGTGTCAGATGGGTCTCCGGCGCGGCGAACAAGTCGCCGACGGAGACGGACAGAACCTGGCAGAGGGTCACCAAGGAAGCAACCGACGGCGATGTCAGGTCGCGCTCCACGCGGCTCAGGAAGCCTTTGGTCAACCCGGTGGCGTCCGCAACCTGCTCGATGGTGAGGCGCTGCGCTTGCCGGGCTGCGCGGATTCTGGAACCGATGGCAACGGGAACATTGCTCGGTTCAACGGGTAGAGCCTTCATTCACGAACCTTTCAGGCCTGTCATGTGGCCCTGTCATTGGAGCAATAGTAGCCGGGAGGCACGCCAACAGGGCCACTGCGGGCGTAACCAAGTCCAAAGGATCTTGACTGTTACTCCGATCACAACATATCCTCATAGGCAACAAGTGTTGTCTGTGAGGCACACAACACATCCCCAAGCTCCAAACCCAAATCTCCAATCATCCGCACAGAGACTTCGACGCATCGCAGGAGTATCGTCGAAAACCCCAACCTCCGTGCATCAGCTCCAAGGACCGTTCATGGAATCTTCGGCTATTAATATCGCAATCGTGGTGGTGTACCTGCTCGCCATGCTGGCCTTCGGCTGGTGGGGCAAGTCCCGCACAAAGAACAACAGCGACTTCCTGGTGGCCGGCCGCCGCCTGGGACCCTTCCTCTACACAGGCACCATGGCCGCCGTGGTCCTCGGTGGCGCATCCACCGTGGGCGGCGTGGGCCTCGGTTACAAGTTCGGCATCTCCGGCATGTGGCTCGTGGTGGCCATCGGCTCCGGCGTGCTGCTCCTTAGCCTCCTGTTCGCCGGCACCATCCAGCGGTTGAAAATCTACACGGTCTCCCAAATGCTGAGCCTGCGATACGGCAGCAAAGCCACCCAGACATCCGGAATCGTGATGTTGGCCTACACACTCATGCTCTGCGCCACGTCCACCGGCGCCTACGCCACCATCTTCGTGGTGCTCTTCGACTGGGAACGCTGGTTGGCAATCGCAGTCGGCGGCGCCATCGTGCTGGTCTACTCCACCATCGGCGGCATGTGGTCCATCACCCTGGCAGACCAGGTGCAGTTCCTCATCAAGACCGTAGGCATTTTCTTCCTGATGCTGCCGTTCGTCCTGAACGCAGCCGGCGGAATGGACGGCATCCGTGAGCGCCTTGACGCCAGCTTCTTCCAGATCGACGGCATCGGCGTCCAGACAATCATCACTTACTTCGTGGTCTACACCCTCGGCCTCCTGATCGGCCAGGACATCTGGCAGCGCGTCTTCACCGCCAAGACCGCCACCGTTGCACGCTGGGGCGGAGCTACCGCCGGTGTTTACTGCATCCTCTACGGCATCGCCGGCGCACTGATCGGCCTGGCTGCCCGCGTCGCCCTCCCGGACATCGATGTCGCCAACCTCGGCAAGGACGTTGTCTACGCAGAGGTGGCAACCCACATCCTGCCCGTCGGCATCGGCGGACTGGTGATGGCCGCGGCTGTGGCTGCGATGATGTCAACCGCTTCGGGCGCCCTGATCGCCGCCGCCACGGTGGCCCGCGCAGACGTTGTCCCGTTCGTGGCCAGCTGGTTCGGCAAGACGATCAACACAGACGACACGGAAAACCCCGAGCACGACGTCAAGGCTAACCGCTACTGGGTCCTGGGCCTGGGCATCGTTGCCGTCCTGATTTCCATGGCAGCTCAGGACGTCGTTGTTGCCCTGACCATCGCCTACGACATCCTGGTAGGCGGACTCCTGGTCGCCATTCTCGGCGGCTTGGTCTGGAAGCGCGGAACGGGCATCGCGGCTGCATGGTCCATGGCAGTCGGCTCAGTTCTGACACTGGCCCTGCTCATCATGTACGCGGTTGGTGTCATCCCGAGCGAAGACGGCGTCTACGCCAACGAGCCCATCTACTGGGGCCTCGGTGCTTCCCTGGTGGTTTACGTCGTGGTCTCCCTGCTGACTCCGCCCACGGACGCAGCCGTCCGCGAGGCCTGGGACAAGCGCGTAGCCGGCGCCATCTCCGAGGAACTGCCGCCGGAAGTCCACCCGGTGGGCAGCAGCAAGTAACCAGGCAATACCCGACGGCGGTGCCGCCCCCTTTGCGGGGCAGCACCGCCGTTGTTGTGTCCCCGGCAAAAGGGCCTTCACAACCGCAGGTGCGGTACTGTTGTCCCAGCTTCAAGAGATGTGGCGCCAAGCTCCGACTGGCCATGCACCAACCCCATGTTCACGGGTGGTTCGGATGAGGAAGCGGCCCGTCCCGGACCTGAGACAACCGAGCGGGCAAGAGCACTCTCCACAGGAGCAGCACCTTGCCGTATCAGAGCGATGCCAGCCACGCCCACAACACCACCGGCCAAACCGAAGCCCGGAACGTCACGGTGATTCCCGCCGTCGACCTTTACCTGGGCACGGTCACCATAGTGGCCAGGAACGAAACCCTATTCTTCCGGCATCCCCATCCGCAGCAGATCGCCAGAGCGCTGGCCCAGGCCGTCCGGCCCTCAACGTGGTGCGAGGCGTCCCGGACCCTGACGGTTACTGTGGCCGCGACAGGAAAACGGGATGGCCAGCCGCGCCTGTTCGCCCTCGGCAGCCGGGACGAGGACTAGATTTCCTCTTCCTCCCCACGGAATTCCTCGGTCTCATCGATCGGCACCACCCGTTCATCGTCCTCGGGGGCGTCCACTTCCTCAACCCAGGGCTCGTCCACTTCCTGGTCTTCGGCGTAGTCGTAGGCCGGGTCCGACTCGATGGTGGTGCGTTCCGGGTACTTGGCGTGTGATTCGGTGGTGTCCATGGTGCAACCTCCGTCCCGTGGGCCTGTAAGAGCCCGCTAACCGAGTGCGGGGAGGCTCCCCGCCCCTGTCCTTCCATCTGAGCACCGGCCAAAGCGAGGGTCAAGCAGAGCCGGAAATTACGGTGCACCGAACATTCCAGCTAAGGAATACCAGCCAAAAAACCCTGCAAATAAGCGGTAGTGTGGGGCGTGCAATGGGGCCGCAACTACCCCACCCAGCACAGGAGATAAAGTGCAGATGCACCAGGAATCCCACAGTTCGTCGAGCCCCGCTCCGGACCCCGCAATCGAACCCGCAGCCCTCCACCACACCGCAGACCCGGCAGCACCCACTGCGTCGGACATCAGGCGGTGGCGGCAGTACCTTGCCGATGAACGCGCCGAGGCTGCGGTCTACCGCGAACTCGCCCAGCGCCGCGACGGCGAGGAACGGCAGATCCTGCTGGCTCTGGCCGAAGCCGAAGGGCGGCATGAAGCGCACTGGCTCAAACTCCTGGGTGAGCACGCAGGCATGCCCAAAGCAGCTTCCGCCCGCAGCCAGTTCCTGGGGTTCCTGGCCCGCAACTTCGGTTCGGTCTTCGTCCTGGCCCTGGCGCAACGTGCAGAGGGCCGCTCCCCCTACGGAACCGAGCCGGCCGCCACCCCCGCGATGGTGGCCGATGAACAAATCCACGAGGAAGTAGTCCGGGGCCTGGCGACCCGTGGACGCAACCGGCTCTCGGGTACCTTCCGTGCTGCAGTTTTCGGCGCCAACGACGGTTTGGTGAGCAACCTGTCGCTGGTCATGGGCATGGCCGCGACGGGTGTACCGAGTTCCGTGGTCCTCATGAGCGGCGTTGCAGGGCTCCTGGCCGGCGCACTGTCCATGGGTGCCGGCGAATACGTCTCCGTCCGCTCGCAACGCGAACTGCTCAACGCCACCCTCCCCACCCAGGCCACCCTGACCGCAGCCCCGTCGCTGGACATCGACCACAACGAGCTGGTCCTCGTTTACCTGGCACGCGGCATGACCCGCGAAGCCGCCGAGCACCGGGCAGCCGAGCGCATGGGATTGTTCAGCTGCGACTGCGATCCCAGCCTCTCCCTGCAGCCCGAGAAGCCGGTGGCCGATGAGCATGAATCGGTGGGTTCGGCGTGGGGCGCGGCGCTGTCCAGTTTCTGCTTCTTCGCCTCGGGAGCCATCGTTCCGATCCTGCCCTTCCTTTTCGGGATGACGGGTATGGCCGCGCTCCTGGTGGCCGGAGTCCTGGTGGGCATCGCGCTGCTGGCGACAGGCGCCGTCGTGGGTTTGCTGTCCGGTACGTCGCCGCTCAGCCGCGGCCTGCGGCAACTGGCCATCGGGCTGGGAGCAGCTGCTGCCACCTACGGTCTCGGTTTGCTGTTCGGCGCGGCGATCGTCTGAGTTTGGACTGCTCCCCCGGCAGACCGTAATGTTGGTTCGTCCTCCGCGCTGCCCCGCGTGACCAAGGGCCCTGAGGAATGGAGAACCGTGGACTGGGAGCGGGAAGCTACGCACGTGCCGAAGCACCGGCGATCGGGAACAACCCAGCGCGTTCTGCTCGGCCTGCTGATGGCATTCATCGCGGCGACGGTCGCTGTGCTGGTGTCCTGGTTCCTGAATGGCGACCCCCGCATCACGGCACTGTTCCCGGGCGTCAGCGTCCCGGGCGGCCCGCAAACCGGGAAGATACAGCCCACCTCGGCCCGCATTCCGGACGCACCACCGCCGGGACTTGAGGAAGCGGACGCCCCGCTGGCCTCGCCGACGGCACCGGGCACCACCAATGATTCGTACAAGTTCCTGGCCATGAACGACGACGGCACCCCGGTGGGCTATTCCCCTTGCCGGCCGCTGCACTACGTGGTGAACAACGCCTCCGCTCCCGAAGGAACCGACCCCCTCCTGACGACGGCCATTGCCAATATCTCTGCAGCCTCGGGCATCCGGTTCGTCAACGACGGAACAACCGACGAACAACCCGCGGACCGGCGAGAGCCCTACCAACCCAACCGCTACGGCGACCGGTGGGCTCCCCTGCTGATCTCGTGGACCACACCAGAAGTGGCGCCGGCCCTTGAAGGGAAGGTCATCGGCACGGGCGGCAGCACCATGTATTCGCTGGACAAGGGCCCCAAAAGCTACATCACCGGAAGCCTGGAGCTGGACACACCCCAGATCGCGGAACTTCTGGCCGATCCCGGCGGTGCGGACTACGTCCTTGCCGTCATGCAGCACGAGCTGGGACACGTGATGGGACTGGACCATGTGGACGATCCGATCCAGCTCATGTACCCGGAAATCGGGGCACCGGACGGTCTGGCCGCCGGTGACCTGAACGGCCTCCATCTCCTGGCATCAGCCCCCTGCCGCAAGGACATCTAGCAGCGTTCAGGCGTTGGGTACAAAGGCCATGGACTCACGGGGACACTGGACTTATGCTGGCGAATACGGCCGACGGCGGCGCCCCACCGCCCGTCCGCGGCCTCCACGTCAGGGGGTTCCATGGAACCTTATGGGTCGTCCAAGTGGCCGGACCCGGATCCTCCCCGGCCCCATTACCTTCCGCCTTCGGGTCCGCACGAGCCGCCTGAGCCCCGCCCGCCGATCAAGCACAGCAGCGTCGCCGCCATCCTGTTCCTGCTGGGCATTCTGGGACTCGTGTGGGCCGGAGCCTATTTCGGCGGAGAGCTGCAGCAATTCCTCTACGGATCATCGGAAAGCCAGAGCCAGCCGCCACGTCCCGGGCTGGCACCCTTCGGACAACGGGACGACCCCCTGCCCGGACGTGAAGAAGCCGACGCGCCCCTCGGCACGCCGCCCCCGCTGGTCCAAGCCAGCAGCTCGTACAAGTTCCTGGCAGTCAAAGAGGACGGCACGCCCTTGGCGTACTCGCCCTGCAGGCCCATCCACTACGTGGTGAATTCGGACCTCGCACCGGCTTCCTGGCAGGTTCTTGTGGAGAAGGCCGTCCATGAAACCGGGAGAGCTACGGGGTTGAGATTCATTTACGACGGGCCGAGTTCCGAGGTTCCCTCCCCCAACCGTTCCGGGTATCAGCCGGCCAGATACGGGGACCGTTGGGCGCCGGTGCTGATCGCCTGGAGTACCCCGGAGCAGGTACCGCGCCTGACCGGGCAGACGGTGGGTCTGGGCGGAAGCTCCTCCATTGGCCTGAGCAACGGCTACAAGGCATACGTGACCGGGACAGTCTCACTGGATGCGCCACAGTTTGCCGGGATCGTGGACACCCCGGACGGGGAGGACATCGGCGTGGCAGTCATCATGCACGAGCTCGGACACCTGGTGGGCCTGGACCACGTGGACGATCCCCGGCAACTCATGTTCGGGCAGGCATCGTGGGTACGGGAATATGCCGCAGGCGACCTGACGGGGCTCGCGGAACTGGGTTCAGGTCCCTGCAGCAAAGACTTCTGAGCCGGGCTGTGTCTTAGCGGGCCAACACCGCGAGCGCATCCTCCACCGTGTCCACCAAAAAGATACGCTCCGCCATGGGCTTCCCGGCGGCCAGGCTCTGCAGCATAGGCCACGCCGGGAAGGTCCGTTCCCAGTGTTCGCGGCCCACGAGGACCATGGGGGTAATGGTTTCGGGCGCCCCGTAGTAGTTCTCACAGGCGTCCTGGAAAATCTCCTGCACCGTGCCTGCAGCTCCCGGCAGGAACACGATCCCGCCGTTGCAGACTTCCAACAGGATGGCTTCCCTGATGGCGTTGGCGAAGTACTTGGCGATGTGGGTGGCGAACAAATTGGGCGGCTCGTGCCCGTAGAACCAGGTAGGGATGCCGAGGGTCGGGGTGCCTTGCGGGTAATGTTCGACGACGGCCGCCGCCTGACGCGCCCAAGCCGTCACCGAGGGCCTGAACCCCGGTACATCGGCGAGGGTCGCAAGGGCCGCCTGCAGTTCGGCGTCGGGCCTTCCGCTGAAGTAGGCGCCCATATTGGCCGCTTCCATGGCACCGGGACCCCCGCCCGTGGCGACGGCGAAGCCGGCTTGGGCGAGCAGGCTGCCCAGCCGGGCGGCGTCGGCGAATTCCCTGGATCCTCGCTGGGCGGCATGGCCGCCCATGACTCCCACAATCCTGCTTCCTGCGAAGGGGCCCTGATCCAATGCCTCGTCCAGGGCGTCGCCTATGGCGTGATCGTGCAGCGCTGCGGCGAGCGTGGCGTCGAGGCTCTGACGCTGGCCTGGCAGGATGCTCCACTGGTAGACCTGCGCGTCGAGGGTGGACTCGTATTCAGTGCTTGGGATGTCCTGATAGAGCTCCGCCGGGGTGTAGAGAGTGCCGCGGTACGGGTCAAAGGGAACACCCAGCAGCTTGGGAAAGATCAGTGCGCCACGGCTTCGCAGACTTTCTTCCACGCCGGTGTCAAAGGTGCAGCCGAGGAAGATGGCACCTTGCGGATCCATCGCTTTGAGCTGGCGCGAGTAGCCGCGAAGGTCCAGCGACTGCGCGTGCCAACCGTGCATTGACCGGGCTCCGGCACTGACCAGCCGATCGAAATGAACCACGCTTTCGACGTCGAGTGTTCGGGGACTTGGATTCAAAGCTGCGGTGCGGTTCATGATTTCAGCGTAGTAGCGGGCTTGCCCGCGCCGCTGGGATTTCGCCCATACCGGTCTGGACCCTAGCCATGAATTTCCGCGAGGAGTACAGTATCGATCACTGCTCCACTTTCGATCCATGAAAAGTATTTGCAGTACCCAACTGAATTCCGAAATGACGTCGCGGAGGCGTCGTAAGCTTGCCGGCTGGGGGGCCCAACATCTGCTCGAGGAGCATGGTTGTGGACCGTCCAAAATACGCTCGGCGTCATACTCATTCCGCCCTTCTCATTGCCCGTTCCCTTTTCAGGAAAATCCTTGTTTTCCTGCTGGGTTCCTCTGTTGCCTTTTCTGCCCTGACCGTTGGCATCGCGGCGCCTGCCGCTGCTGCGGTCCCGCCGTGCCCGGGCACCGGCGGCGCCATGCAGATAGTGGCCCACACCGATGATGACCTGATTTTCATCAGTCCGGATTTCATGCGTGACATCCAGTCCAAGCGCTGCGTGCAGACCGTGTACGCAACGGCGGGTGAAGCCGGTGAAGGGGCCGCCTATTGGAACAGCCTCGAAGCGGGCATCAGGGCAAGCTACGCGAAAATGGCAGGCGTTGCCGATGCCTGGACCACCTCCGACGCGGGCGTCCCGGGGCGGCCCCTCACCCTTCAGACCTTGAATGCCGCACCCAACATTTCCGTCGTCTTCATGCGGCTTCCGGATGGTTTCCCTGACGGGAAGGGCAGCAGCCGCTATAACGGCCAGAGCATCCTGAAGCTCTGGGACGGCCGGCTCAGTTCCATCCGTCCGGTTGACGGGGCCGCCGCGTTCACCAAGGCGCAATTCCAGACGACGTTGAACCAGCTCGTAACCAATTACCAACCCACCACTTTCCGGACCCAGGATTGGACGGGCAACTACCAGGACCCCTACGACCACAGCGACCACTGGGCCACCGCAAAGTTTGCCCAACTGGCCAGCAGGGCCTACACGGGTCCCCATACGGCGTCTGCATACGACGCCTACGTGATCGATGAGTACGCCCAGAACGTGACGGGCGCGGACCTGACCAACAAAGTCAACACCTTTGTGCGCTTCGCCGATTTCGATAAGTACCTCTGCGACACTCCCTGCCCGGCGCCGCCTTACAGCGACTGGCTCAAACGGCAGTACATCACGGCCATCGAGTGGACGGGCAATGCTGCCAAATCAGCAGGCACAACAGTGAGCGCTTCCTCGCAGAAGGCCTCGGGGCAGAGCCCCGAGAAGGCCCGCGACGGGTACGCATGGGGTACGCCCATGGACGCCAACCGCGAATGGGTCACCAACGGCGGCAAGGCAGGCAGCTGGATCCAGTACAACTTCTCCCCTGCCCGGACCATCAACGCCGTGACGCTTTTTGACCGGCCGATCCTCAGCGACCAGGTAACCGGCGGCAACCTCGCCTTCTCCGACGGCAGCACCGTGCCTGTAGGCGCCCTGCCCAACAACGGTTCGGGGCTCACAGTGAACTTCCCGGCACGGACAGTGAGTTCGGTCCGCTTCAACATCACCTCCGTGAGCGGCTCCACCACGAACGTGGGCTTGTCCGAGTTCGAGGCCTACATCACCGCAGACGTCGTTGCACCCCAAGTGACGGCAACACCTCCCGGCGGCACCTACGACATCGGGCAAAAGGTCACACTCACTGCAAACGAACCCGCGACGATCTACTACACGCTGGACGGGACCACGCCCACCACGGCGAGTGCCAAATATGCCGCGCCTATCACCGTGAATGGTCCGCTGACACTGAAGTACTTCGCGGTGGACGCTGCGAACAATCCGTCGACCGTCATAACGCAGAGCTACTCCACCGGACCTGATGTCACCAAGCCTGTGGTGGCGGCCAATCCGCTGGGCGGCGCCTACGCCCCGGGCACCACCATCTCGCTTACGTCCAACGAGGCAAACTCCGTGATCAAGTACACCAAGGACGGCAGCGATCCCCTCACTGCAGGATTGGTCTACTCCACGCCGATTGTCTTCGCAGGCCCGGATCCGATGACCCTGAAATTCTTCGCCACGGATCCTGCCGGAAACGTGTCCGATGTCGTCACGCAGACCTACAACGTTCCGCCTGACACGCGGGCGCCTGTGGTGACGGCAAACCCAACCAGCCGTGCGCTGGCCAGCGGGGCAACCATCACGCTTTCCGCCGATGAACCAGGCGCAAGCATCTACTACACCACAGACGGCAGCAGCCCCACGGCTACGGAGTCTGCCACCAACTTCAAGTATTCGGCTCCGCTGGTCATGGGGACATCACAGCTGACCCTGAAGTACATCGGTGTGGACGCTGCAGGGAACACCTCACCCATTGGAACCCAGACGTACAGCGTTCCCGCAGCCGGGCCGCCGTCGTCCCATGACTTCAACGGCGACGGCAAGGCCGACGTCTTGTCCTCCGATACTGCCGGCAACCTGTACCTCTACCCGGGCAATGGCGGAGGCGGTCTGGGGCCGCGGCAAACGGCCTTGGCGGCACCTGCATGGTCCACGATCACCGACACCATAACCCCCGGCGACTTCAACCGGGACGGCAAACCGGACCTGCTGGCCCGTGCAGGTGACGTCCTGTGGTTCTACCCGGGCGACGGCGCCGGCAGCTTCGGCGCCAGGGTCCAGGTGAGCACCGGATGGAGCACCATGAGCCAGTTGTTCTCCCCGGGCGACTTCAGTGGCGACGGAATCCCTGACCTGATCGCCAGGCGGAGCACCGGCGATCTGCGCCTTTACGAAGGCAACGGCAGCGGCGGGCTCCGGACGCCAATCACGATTGGAACCGGCTGGAATGTTATGAATGCAATTCTGAGCACCGGGGACTTTAATGGAGATGGTACGGGAGACGTGCTGGCCAGGCGTTCGGATACTGGCGCCCTCTGGCTCTACCCCGGCGATGGAACCCGCGGATGGCTCGCATGGAAGCAAATCTCCGCGGGTTGGGACAACCGAACATCGATCGCAGGCCCCCGGGACCTCGACGGCGATAACAAGAACGACGTCATCGGCCGCATCGGAGACACCCTGTGGCTCTACCCAGGCAGCGGCAACGGGACTCTCAGCAACGTCCCGCCCACTAGCCTCGGCACCGGTTGGCAGGCCATGAAGATCATCGGCTAGCCAACCCCCTGGACCTGGCGCGGGTCGGAGTTTTCCCCCAGACTCTTCGGCCCGCGTCAGCCATGTCCGGAGCCTGTCCGGGGTGGGCTGCTAAAAATGTCAGACCCTCCTGGCAGGGTTGATGCATGGGAAGCATTGGGGATGTTTTGGCGCGGCGGGCAGGTTCGCCCGGCGCCAAAGTCCTGCCCCGACGCGTCCGTCACAGCGAGAAAACCGGTTCGACGGCGTCACTCGCCGCCGCGCTCACCGGCAGCGACCCTGGCGCGCGGCCAACCGCCGGTATGTCATTTGAGGGCCGCGCCGGAGCTGCAGGACTCGCCGAATCGCTGGCATTGGGTGCTGCAGCAGTGGCAGCTGTGCGTTCACTCGCGGCCGAGGAGACACGGCTGTTTGACTTCACGGAAGCCGCAGATTTCGCAGGATCGGTCGAAGAGATTTCCCGGGCCCTTGAGTACCTCCAGGTCGTTGCGGCGCAGACTGTGGAGCGGACCCGGACGGAGGCGCAGCGTGCGGTGCCGGCACAGCAGCCTGGACAGTCCCCGGCGTCCGGCGCGCAGGAATGGCGGACGGGGTGGACAGAACCAGCCGGTGAGTCAGAAGGTGGCGGTGGATCCGGTGGTGGTACGGGTGAAGCAGCCCCCGGAAGCACCGTCAAAGCGGATGGTGCTGGTGGTGGCAGTGTTTTGGATGATGGGTACCGGAACGCAGCGGAGTTCCTGCGGGCCCGGTTGAGGATCGGGATCGGCGAAGCACGGCGCAGGCTCGCCCTCGCGAACGATGTCCTGCCCGGGGCCGGAATAACCGGCCAGGAAATCCCGGCCCGTCGTCAAAGACTCGCCGACGCCCTCCACACCGGACAGGTCCCGTCCCGGTCCGCGACGATCATCAGCAACGCCCTGGACAAAGCCCAACACTTCACCGCCCCGGACACCCTCACCGGCATGGAACACGCCCTCACCACCACCGCCACACAATCCGACCCCGACTTCGTCACCACAATGGCCAACCGCTGGATCGACCACATCGACCAAAACGGCCCCGAACCCACCGAAGAAGCCCTCCACCACGTCCAAGGCGCGTTCCTACGACGCCGACGCCGCCACGGACTCCACCACCTGGAAATCTTCGCCACCACCGAACAATACGAAACCCTCACCACCGCCATGAACGCCGCCACCAACCCACGACTCACCAACACCACCGGCCCTGACCAAGGCACTGTCCAAGGCACGGTTCAGGGCACGGCCCTAGGCGCTGACCACGGCACGGCGACCGCGTCGGCACCGGATGCGGGTGTTCCGAACGGTGCGGTCCCCGGGCTGGACCGGCGCTCCCGCGCCCAGAAACTCCTCGACGGCCTCGTCGGCGCCTGCGCCGTGGCCATGACCACCGGGAAACTGCCCAGCAACGGCGGACTCCGACCCCAACTCACCGTCACCATCGACCACCACGAACTCTTCCAACAACTCACCCACACCACCACGAGCGCCACAAAAGAAACCAACACCCCGAAGCAGCCCAACGCGACACATCAGCCGGGCCCCCGGAACACTGTCAGTACCGGCACCGCGACCTTCACCGGCCCGATCCACCCCAACACCATCCGCAAAATAGCCTGCGACGCCGACATCCTGCCCGTCCTGCTCGGCACCGACTCCCAAATACTCGACATCGGCCGCACCACCCGGATCTTCCCACCCCACATCCGCAAAGCCATCACCGCCCGCGACGGCGGCTGCGCGTTCCCCGACTGCACCCTCCCCGCACCCTGGTGCGAAGCCCACCACATCACCTACTGGTCACAAGGCGGCACCACAGGAACAAACAACGCCACCCTGCTCTGCTCCCACCACCACCACCTCATCCACAAAGAACACTGGCGCATCACCATCCAAAACGGCGTCCCCTGGTTCATCCCCCCACCCCACATCGACCCCCACCAAACACCCCGACGCAACCACCACCACACACCACCCAAAACAAGACACCGGGCGAAGCAGACACGTCTCAGTTAGGCAGAAACCCTGACCGGCGCACCCGTCTCCAGGGACTCCTGTGCTGCATCCGCCACCTTGGAAGCAGCCACAGCGTCCTCCGGCGTGCAGGGATTCTTCCGCTGCCCGCGCACCAGTTCAACAAACGCAGCCATCTCCGAGCGATACGCCTGATCAAACCGCTCCGCAAAAGTCAGATGAGGAGTGCCCGTGGGAAACGCGACGCCGGGTTCGGCGGACTGCATGGCCATGTGCTCGTCCATCCCAACCAGGACGGAGCCATTGGAGCCTTGGAGTTCCAGCCGGACATCATGGCCGGCCCCGTTGTAACGGCTGGCCGAGACCGTACCTACCGTGCCGTCGTCGAACGTCACCACCGCCAAGGCAGTGTCAACGTCGCCAACCTCACCAATTGCCGGATCGCCGTTGTTGGAGCCTTTGGCAAAGACCTCCACGATTTCCTTGCCGGTGAGCCAGCGGAGGATGTCGAAGTCGTGGACGGAGCAGTCCCGGAACAAGCCACCCGAGGTGGCGAGGAACTGGACCGGCGGCGGGGTCATGTCGCAGGTGACTGCCCGAAGCGAATGGATCCAGCCAAGCTCTCCGGCTTCGTAGGCCCGTTTTGCCTCGAGGTAACCCGCATCGAAACGACGCTGGTGCCCGATCTGCACCACGCCGTTCTTCTCCCGGATATAGTCCAGGACCAGGAGGGATTCCGGAACGTTCACGCCCACAGGCTTTTCCCAGAACACAGGGATCCCGGCATCGATACCGGCACGGATGAGCTCCGGGTGGGTTGCCGTGCCTGTGGCTATGACCAGACCGTCCACCCCGGAGGCAATCAATTCCTCCACAGAGCCCAGGAAGTCGGCGCCGACAGAGCCGGCCACCGCGCGTGCATGCTCCTCCGCGACGTCTGTCAGCTTCAGTCGTACCTTCACACCGTCCTGCGCCATGGTGCCGTTCAGCGCGCTGATGTTATTCGCATGCATCACACCGATCCGGCCAACGCCTACCAGTCCGAGGGTCACTTCGTTCGTCATGTTCTGTCTCCGTCACTGCAGCAGAAAGCGGTCTCGGGGCGAGAATCCTGAAGCGAGACTAGACCTTGTTAGTTTGTCCTGTCAAACTTTTTGCTTCAATGACTCCTCCAGTGCAGCATCCGCATCCAACAGGACCTTCGCCGCGACCTCCAGCCCTTCGATGCGCCCCAGGGACACGTCTTCATGCTCGATGTTCACCAGCATGTCCGGGTCCACGTCATGCAGCGCCCGGAGGAATTCGGTCCAAAAGGCGGTGTCGTGCCCACGACCCAGGGCAACGAAGTCCCACGCCGAGTTCTTGGGCCACTCATTGGCCCACTCATCGCCGCCAAGGTTGGTGCGATTCTCGTCGGCTGAGAGTCTGCGGAAGCTGTTGTCCAGCACACCGTAGAGCGCGGCATTTTCCTGGTTGACGCGCACGTCCTTTGCGGCCGCCTGGAACACCAACGGGCCAAGCTCCCGGACCACGGCCACCGGATCCATCTGCTGCCAGAACAGGTGGGAAGCGTCGAGCTCCACGCCCACATGGGTGGCGCCGGTGAGCTCGATCAGCTTGTAGACGTCGGCGGTGTTGAACACGATGTTCTGCGGATGCAGCTCCAAAGCCACCTTGACACCGTGATCGGCAGCGAGGCGATCGGTTTCCTTCCAGAAATCCGCAGCCACGCCCCATTGGTAATCCAGCACATCCAGTGCGGCCGAGTTCCAGGCGTTGACCACCCAATTGACGGTACTCGCGCCAGGCTCACCACCGGGAAGGCCGGACATTGTGACCACCCGGTTCTGGCCCAGGCGGCTCGCCAAGCGGATCGAGCGCCGAATGTCCTCCGCGTGCTTTTCACCGATCTCGCGTTTGGGGTGCAGGGGGTTGCCGTTGCAGTTCAAGCCTGCAATGGACACGCCAGTGCCCTCGAAGACCGCGAGGTAGTCATCACGGGCTGCGTCGCTTTCCAGAATCTGGTCAAAGGTAGGCACGTGCACAGCGGGCAGGAAGCCGCCCGTGTTGATCTCGATCCCCGTGAGCCCAAGGTCGGCAATGACTTTCAACGCTTCGGGCAGGGGGCGGTCGTGCAGGATCGCGTTGTAGACGCCGAGCTTCATAGCGTGATCTTCTTTCCGTTGTTGAGAGCGGAGTCGGTGACGGCGCCAAGGAGCTCCATATTGCGGACACCTTCATCGAACGTTGCACAGCGGGGCAGGGAGGACTCCGCGCTGAGGCCGGCAACCTCTTCCAGGAAGGCCCGCGCCTGGTAGCCGAACGCGTCGTTCTGGCCGAAACCAACCTCGGGCGCATCCATGGCAAGGCCTCCGGCGATGTAGGGGTGGCCCGGGCCAAGGATGACTTGGCGGTAGCCGTTCTCATTCCCGGATCCATCGTTCAGGAACAACTGGATCTCTGAAGGCCTGCGCTGGTCGAACTTGGCTGCGCCGTTCTCGCAAAAGACTTCAAATTGCAGGCTGTTGGCGTGGCCTGCCGCCACACGTGAGACTTCGAAGCTGCCGGCACCGTTGGTGAACTCAGCGTTGAAAGCGGCGTAGTCGTCATTCTCCACGGCTTCAAATACGTCACTGACAGCAACATGGTCATGGCCCATCACGGCGCTGAGCGGCAGGGGACGCTTGTCGATCGCCGTCGTCAGTCGCCCGCCGCTGATGGATTTGATGTCGCCACAGAGGAATTCGGAGACGTATGTCAGGTGGCTTCCGACGTCGGCCAGCGCACCTGATCCGGGCCCGCCCTTGTAGCGCCAGCTCATGGGCGCGGCGGGGCTGAAGCCGTAATCCGTCCAGTATCGGCCACTGAAGTGGAGCACATTGCCAAGCGTTCCATTGCGGATCAGGTCGCGAATGTAGGCGATGCCAGGGGTGCGGCGGAATGTGAAACCGATGCGGGCAAGGGTTCCGCGGGCTTCCGCTGCCCGGGCGGCGTCGGCCATGGCCCGTGCGTCGTCCAAGGTATCGCTGAGCGGCTTTTCGCATAGGACATGCTTGCCGGCGGCCAACAACCCTTCGACCACTTCGCGGTGCAGGGAGTTGGCGATGACCACGCTGACCACATCGATGTCGTCAGCTTCGGCAATGGCCTGCCAGGAGGTGTCGTTGCGCTCGTACCCGAAACGGCGTGCTGCCAGTGAGCCGAATTCAGCATTGACGTCGCCGATCGAGACGAGGCGGACCGGTGGCAGCACCGGGCTGTAGAGGGCGGATGCGGTCCGGTAAGCGGCAGCGTGGGCCTTGCCGGCCATGCCCGCACCGATGACGGCGACGCCGAGGCTTTCAGCCATGATTTCTCCTTCGAAATTTCGCCTGCGCCCGAGGCGCTTTACGGCATTTTGTAGCGCTACAATTTTTACGCTGGATTTGATCGTAACTATGTCTATATGTCCTGTCAATCATTAACCGACTATCCTCGAAGACAGAACGAAAGGCATCCAGGAATCCCGTGACAAGCCCCGGAACACAGAACAGTCCCCTGGCCCGTCGGCCAACGCTCTACGACGTCGCTACCCAGGCGGGAGTCTCGCCGTCGTTGGTTTCCTTGTTCCTTAAGGATCCTGCACGCATCAGCGAAAAGCGCCGGGGCGCTGTGCAGAAGGCCATCTCGGAGCTCGGCTACCGGCCCAGCCGGGCCGCCACCACCCTGGCGAGCAGCAAGACCAAGAGCATCGGCCTGGTCATCGACGACTACCGGAACCTTTGGTTCGTGGATCTTCTCCGCGGCATGGAGTCCGTCCTTTCCGATCTGGGCTACCAAGTGATGCTCGCGGACTCCAGGCCAGGCGAGAACCGCATCAAGGAAGCCACCGACGGCCTGCTTGCCATGCATGTCGATGCCCTGGCACTCGCGGCCGAGCCCAGCGAAGCCATGTTGTCCGGAACCTGGGTTCCCACCGTGGTGGCAGGCTGGCGCAAAGGCATCCCGGAAGGCGCGGACCTGATCACCAACGACGACGACACCGGCGGCCGCCTGGCCGCCAACCATTTGCTGGAACTGGGCCACGTCCGCATCGGTCACCTCTCAGGTTCCGACGGCGCCTCCGCACACCGGCGGGCCGGCTTCCTGCGCGCTGTGGAGACTGCCGGCGTCGGGTCTGTTGTCAGTGAGTCCGTCGGTACGTCGGAGGAAGACGGCTACGCTGCGACCGTGTGGCTCCTGGAGCACCACCCGGACACCACCGCAGTCTTCGCAGCCAACGACACCATGGCCCTGGGCGCCTTCGCCGCCCTCAAGGCCCGTGGCTTGTCCGTGCCGGATGATGTTTCGGTGATTGGCTACGACAACTCCCCCTTGGCGAAGTCGCGCTATCTGGACCTGACCTCCATCGACAACCGGAGCGATCTGGTCGGAGTGGACACCGCCCGCAGACTGCTCGCACGGATCGAGGACCCCGCGCTCCTCCCCGAGCGGAAGCTTATTGAACCCGCCCTGGTACTGCGCGGCACAACGTCCACGCGCTGAGGCCCTGCTGCTGAAATAACTCTGCCCGGAACCGTTGCAGGCTCCGGGCAGAATTCCATGAAGGGCTGCCTAGTGGCGCTTGGGGGCGGCCTCCGTCGTGGCCTCGGCGACATCCGCTACCTCGGCTTTGACTTCCTCGAGCGCCGCGGAGTGTCCGCCAAGCTGCTCCAGCTCATGGGCCAGCTCAGCCAACTCCGCGCCACCAGCCATCTGGGCTGTCAGTTCATCCAGGGTGATGTCCTTCTTGTCGTGGTAGCCGATCGACTTGCCGCGCTTGAGCAGCAGGAACCGGTCACCGACGGGGAAGGCGTGGTGCGGGTTGTGGGTAATGAAGATGACGCCCAGGCCCCGGTCGCGTGCCTGCAGGATGTAGCGAAGTACGACGCCGGACTGCTTGACTCCCAGCGCTGCTGTCGGTTCGTCCAGGATCAGGACCTTGGCGCCGAAGTACACAGCACGGGCAATTGCCACACACTGGCGCTCACCACCGGAAAGCTGGCCGATGGGCTGCTCGACATCGCGCAGGTCGATGCCCATGTCGGCGAGTTCCTTCCTGGTGATGTCCTTCATCTTCTGGACATCCATGCTCTTGAACGGACCGAAACCGCTGGTGAGTTCGGAGCCGAGGAAGAAGTTCCGCCAGATGGGCATCAGCGGGACCACGGCGAGGTCCTGGTAGACGGTGGCGATGCCGGCGTCGAGGGCGTCACGGGGTGAGTTGAACTTCCGCTCGTCACCCATCACCTGAAGTGTGCCCTCGTCGTGCTGGTGCAAACCAGCGATGATCTTGATCAGCGTGGACTTGCCGGCGCCGTTGTCGCCCAGGACGCAGGTGACGCGGCCGTTGTCCACGGCCATGGTGACATCGCGCAGGGCGATGATGTTGCCGTAGTGCTTGCCTATGCCATCGAGTGAGAGCAGGTGCACCGGTGTGTGCGTCAAAGGGTCCTTCTCGTCTTTCAGCAGGGTTTGCTGGTCAATCTGTTGTGCGTTCATGGTTCCGGCCCCTTACTTCAGCTCTGCCCGGCGTTTGACGATGAGGTTGACGATGGTTGCCAGCAGGAGCATCAAGCCAAGGAAGAACTTGAACCAGTCCGGATTCCATTGTGCGTACACGATGCCCTTGTTGGCCATGCCAAAGATGAAGGCACCGATGGCGCCGCCCACTGCTGAGCCGTAGCCGCCGGTGAGGAGGCAGCCACCAATGACTGCGGCGATGATGTAGAGGAACTCGTTGCCGACACCTTCACCGGACTGCACGGCGTCGAAGGCGAAGAGGTTGTGCATGCCCAGGATCCAGCCGCAGAAACCCACAGCCATGAACAGGCCGATCTTGGTCTTGGTCACCGGGACACCTACGGCCCGGGCAGCATTGGCGTCACCGCCCACTGCGAAGATCCAGTTGCCGACCTTCGTGCGCAGGAGCACCCAGGATGCGATCAGGACAAGGACGATCCAGAAGAAGACGGTGATCTTCACTTCCACTCCGCCAATGCTGACGGAGGACGCGAAAACCGCACGTGCTGATTCGAAGCCGTCAAGCTTGGAGATGGACGGGGAGGAAACACTGCCGCCGATCAGGCGGGTCAGCGCCAGGTTGAGGCCGGTGAGCATCAGGAACGTGGCCAGGGTGACGATGAAGCTTGGCAGCTTGGTCTTGACCAGGATCCAGCCGTTGATGAATCCGATGCCCAGCGAGACCACCAGGGCCAAGCCCACACCAACCCAGGCGTTCAACGAGAAGTTCCAGCTGAACAGCGAGGCGGTCAGCGCTGACGAGATCACGGCCACGCCGGTGGAAAGGTCGAACTCGCCTCCGATCATCAGCAGCGACACGCCCACGGCCATGATGCCGATGGTCGAAGAACCGTAAAGGACGGTGGCGAGGGCGTTCGGTTGGGTGAACGTCTGCGACACCGAGGCGAAGAAGATAAAGAGGACCACGGCACCAACGAGGGCACCAACCTCGGGCCTGGCGAGGAATTTCTGGAAGGGGTTGCGGCGGCCGACCCGTTCATCACCAGGCGATGTCGCCGGCGGCAGGGTTGCTGTGTTTGCCATGGGAGTGACTCCTTGTTGTCCAGGCTGCGCGGCGGTTGCCCGCCGCGCAGCCTGATGCCGGGATCTAGCGGACGCCCTGCTGGGCGAATTTGAGGACGTCGGAAGCGTTGGACTTGTCCACGATGGTTGGTCCGGTCAGGACCGGCTGGCCGCCACCGATCTTGAAGCCGCCGCGCTTTGCCTGCCACAGGGAATCCACGGACATGTAGCCCTGAAGCCACGGCTGCTGGTCAACAGTGAAAATGACTGCTCCGTCAACGATCTTCTGGGCGAGGTCGGCGTTGAGGTCGAAGCTGGCCACCTTGGACGAGCTTCCAGCGTCGGTAACAGACTTGAGCAGGGTCAGCGTGATCGGGGCACCGAGCCCGATGATCACATCCGCGTCCTTGGCCGCCTGGAGTTTGGCAGTGGCAGTGGACTGGACGGCTGTCATGTCCTTGCCGTCAACATAGAGGATCTCCGTTGCGGGAACCTTGGCCTTGACGCCGGCGCAACGGGCTTCCAAACCTACGTGGCCCTGCTGCTGGATGACGCAGACGGGGTGCTTGTAACCTTCGGCCGCGAGCCTGGTACCGACGGCCTCGCCGGCCAGTTGCTCGTTGGAACCGAAGTGGGTGAAGGCGCCGAGCTGGGCCGAGACGGATTCGCCGGCATTGAGGCTGACCACCGGGATACCTGCATCGGTGGCCTTCTTCAGTACATCCTTCAGGGCGTCCGGGGTCGCCAGCGTTACGGCGATGCCGTCCACCTTCTGGTCAATGGCCTGCTGGACCAGCTGCGCCTGGCGGCCGGCTTCGGGGTCGCTGGTGTACAGCAACTCGACATTGTCCTTCGCCGATGCTTCCTCCGCACCCTTGCGGACGATGTCCCAGAAGGTGTCACCGGCAGCGGCGTGCGTAATCAGGGCAACTTTGATGCGATCAGTGCCGGCCACCTGGCCGGCGGCTGCTCCCCCACCGGAATCTGCCGGCTTGCCACCCTGGCTCGAACAAGCGCTCAGTGCCACCAAGGGAACCACTGCAGCGACGACCGCCGCTTTGCGCCATGAGAATTTTGCCACCGTTATCTCCTTTGATTTCAGGTTGAGGGGTCCGAAGACTCGTATCCGGATCTCCCCACTACACCGATCATGGTGACTCGCCTCACACTTTGTCAATAGTTTGTCCTGACATTAGGATGTTTTTACTTGACCTCCTCGTGTAGACGACAAAGAACGTCCCGCGTGGGGCGATGACCTTGACGGCCATAACCCGGCTGCTATCATCAAAAAAGGCAGTATGTCCTATCAAGAGAACATGACCGGACATACGCTTCCATCCGGCAGAGGAGCCACATCCTGCTTCCCTGGCCGGTCTTCAGCAGGCGTCTAGGAGAATCCAGTGGCGAACCAACTCAGTCTCAGCATCGATCGTTCGTCTCCAGTGCCCCTCTACCACCAAGTGGTCCAGGGCATCGAGGCCGCGATCCACAGCGGCATCCTGGAACCCGGGAGCCGCTTGGACAACGAGATCGACCTCGCGGCACAACTCAACCTGTCCCGGCCCACCATGCGCAAGGCAATGGATGAGCTCGTCCGCGCCGGTCTCCTGGTTCGCAAACGCGGGGTGGGAACACAGGTGGTAGCCAGCCAGGTCCGCCGGCCGCTGGAACTCTCCAGCCTCTACGACGACCTCAGCAACAACGGCAAGAAGCCCACCACCGAAGTCCTGAGCTTCTCCCACGTCGAAGCCGACGCGCTCACGCTCACAGCCCTCCAATTGCCCGCCGGCTCCAAGGTCTACCACTTCACGCGCTTGCGCAAAGTGGGCGGCAAGCCGCTGGCGCTCATGGAGAACTGGGTCCGCGATGACATCACCAGCATGGATGAAGCCCAGCTTTCCAAGGAGGGCCTTTACGCCATCCTCCGCCGTGGTGGCGTCAACTTCAGGCTCGCATCGCAGCGCATCGGCGCCATGATTGCCAACGACTACCAGGCTCCCCTGCTCGAAGCAGAGGTGGGTTCAGCCCTGGTCACCATGGAACGCACTGCCGTGGACGACACCGGCCGCATGGTGGAAACCGGTCACCACGTCTACCGAGCCGACTCCTACAGCTTTGAAATGACACTCGTACAGCGCTAAAGCAAGGACAGATTACATATGGCCAACTGGGTCTACCCGCTGGGAACAGCCAATGACGGCAAGTGGGACATCTCCCTGGGCACGTCAGATTCCAACCTCGCCGTCGACGGTTGGGCCCACACGGGACTGAAGGTGGCGACGCTCGCCGCCGGGGCCGCCGTCGAACTTCCCGCAGCCGCGGAAGAACGCATAGTGGTGCCGCTGAGCGGCTCGTTCACCGTAACGGTCGACGACGGCGAGTACGTCCTCGCCGGGCGGCAGTCCGTTTTCCACGGGCCCAGCGACGTCCTGTACACGGGTATCGACAAGGCAGTCACCATCAGTTCGAACGACGGCGGCAGGGTCGCCATTGCGACCGCCCCGGCCAAGGCCGCGTACCCGACCCGGTTGATCACCGCAGCCGAGACCCCCGTGGAACTTCGCGGTGCCGGTAACTGCTCGCGGCAGGTGCACAACTTCGGTACGCCCGCCGCACTGGAAGCGGACCGTTTCATCGTCTGCGAAGTCATCACCCCGGCCGGCAACTGGTCGTCCTACCCTCCTCACAAGCACGATGAGGAGAAGGACGGCGAGACCAGCCTTGAAGAGATCTACTACTTCGAGACCCGGGTAGCTGCCGGTTCGCCCGCGCCTGAAGACGCCGACGCGTTCGGCCACGCGCGCGTGTACGCCTCCGACGAGCGCCCCATCGATGTCTCAGCCGAGGTCCGCACTGGCGACGTAGTGCTGGTGCCGTATGGCTGGCACGGACCTGCCATGGCGGCGCCGGGCTACGACCTGTACTACCTCAATGTCATGGCCGGTCCTGGCCGCGTGCGCGACTGGCTCATCAGCGACGACCCCCACCACGGCTGGATCCGCCGGACCTGGGAAGGCCAGGACATCGATCCCAGGCTCCCGTTCACGGCCTAACCGGCTGAGTTTTTGTACAGCTAATGCCCCCAAGACGCGGTCTTGGGGGCATTAGCTGTACGAAAACTCGCGTTACTTGGCCTGGGCGACGTAGTCGTTCATCGTCTTGAGCTGGTAGCGGGACACGTCTTCCGCGTTCTCATCCTCGGCGAAGACCGAAGAAACCATCACGGTGTTCGCCTTGTCCAGGAAGCCGATTTCTTTCAGCCCGCCAAAGAACTCGTCCCAGTTGACGTCCCCGTCGCCGATCTTCAGGTGCTGGTGGACGCGTACGGCGTTGCCGGGCGGGTTGGTGATGTAGCGCAGGCCGTGGGACGCGTGATGGTTCATGGTGTCCGAGACGTGGACCAGCCGCAGCTTGTCCCCGGCCGCCCGCATGATCTCCAAGGGTTGGTTCCCCATGTGGAACGTGTGCGAAGCGACATAGACCATGCCGATATTCGGCGAGTTGACGCCGCGGATCACGCGCAGGGCAGCAAGCCCGTCTTCAACGAAGTCGTCCGGGTGCGGGTCAATCAGCACGTCCAGATCTTCGCGTTCGATGATGGGCAGGAGCTCTTCCATGGAGCGGTAGAACGCCCGCTCCGACTCTTCGGCCTTCTCGGGACGGCCGCTGAACTCCGTGTTCATGGTCTGCACCCCAAGGTCCACGGCAATCTGGATGGCGCGCTTCCAGTAGCGGACCGCGGCTTCCCGCGCATCCTCGTCCGGACCGGACCAGCGCAGGACCGGCAGGACCGAGGCGATCTCGACGCTGGCGTCCTTGCACGCTGCTTTCAGCTTCCCCACCAGCTCGTCGTCTGCCTTGGGGTGGTTGAAGAACGGGATGAGGTCCGCGTGCGGGGTCATCTGCAGGTACTTGTAGCCCAGGTCCGCGGCCACACGCGGGAACTCCAGCAGGCTGTGACTGTGGTGGAACGGGGTGGGATCCAGTGCGATCTTCATGCTCAATCCCCTACCTGTACAGGTCCGGCTTGGTGTTCAGCTGGACTTTGACCTTCTCGCCGGACTTCTGAGCCTCGACGCCTGCCTCGCAGCAAGCCGCGGTGGCGTAACCGTCCCAAGCGGTGGGCCCGCCGATTTCGCCACGAAGGGCGGCGTCCACCCAAGCCTGCACCTCGACGTCGTACGCCGCTCCGAAACGCTCCTCAAAGCCAGGGGTGACGTTGCCGCCCCACTTGCCCGCGGACTGGATGTAGGGGCCGGAGTCCCCGCCGATGCTCACGATCCCGTCCTCGAAGGAAGCCTGCGTGGCCACCTGGTAGCCGAACTTGGCGTTGACGTAGATTTCGACGTCGGCCAGCACACCTGATTCGGTTTCCAGCAACACGTGCTGGGGATCGTGCTGGCCATTCGGGGCGTTACGCGTCGCCTTGCCCAGGCGGACCTGCACGGAGGTGATTTCCTCACCGGTGAAGTAGCGGATCGCGTCAAATTCGTGGACCACGGAGTCGTTGATCAGCATCTCGTTGGTGAAGCCCTCGGGCGTTGTCGGGTTGCGGTGCTGGTGGTGCAGCATCAACAGCTCCCCCAATTCGCTGTTGCGGATGACCGAACCGAGCGCCGCATACTCGGCGTCGAAGCGGCGCATGAAGCCCACCTGGATCCGCTTGTGGCCGAGCGCCTGCTCGGCCTGAACAACCTTCCAGGCGCTTTCAGCGTCAGGGGTCAGCGGCTTCTCGCAAAGAATCGGGAAGTCTTTTTCGAGCGCCTTGTAGAGGATTTCCTCGTGGAGGAATCCCGGGGTGGCAATGAGGACGGCGTTCACGTCACCGTTGTTGAGGGCCTCGTCGGCGCTGGCCAGCGCCACGGCGCCGTCGATGCCTTCAATGGCGGCTTGCGCGCGGGCGAGGTCGACGTCGACAACGGCGGCAACTTCAGCGCCGTGGATGCGGGTGCTGAGTCGCTTGATGTGGTCCGCACCCATGCGGCCCGCACCGATGACGGCAACGCGGAGAGTCTTGGTCACTGTTCTTATCCTTCGTGAGGTTCTTGTGGGGGTGCTGTTGGCAGGCGTTACTGGACTGCGTTACTCAACGCGGGTACGGGATCCGCAGGAAAGCAGATAGTTGCGGGTCCGCTTGGCGATGGGCATCGGCACATCGAATGCCACCGGGTACATGTCCTGCTCCACGATGCCGAAAATGGGGCGGTTGAGCGCCTCCACGGCGTCGATGACGGCGCGCAGGTCCGGGAGTCCGTTCGGCGGCTCGGTCATCACGCCGGCAATGTTGGCAGCTGCCCACGTCATGTTCTTCTCGTTGACCTCGGCAAGGACCTCGGGGTTGATCTGCTTGAGGTGCAGGTAGCCGATGCGGTCCGGATAGTTTTTGATGAGTTCCAGGCTGGAAGCGCCGCAGTATTCCGCGTGGCCCGTGTCCAGGCAAAGGTTCAAGTACCGCGGATCCGTCGCCGCCAGCAGGGTTTCGATGTCCTGCTGCGCACCGACGTGCGAATCGGCGTGCGAGTGGAACTGCTGGTGCAGCCCGAAGTCCTCCAGCAGGACCTTGCCCATGCGGTTGTGGCCTGCGAAGAGGTCCGCCCACTGCTCATCCGTCAGGTTACCGTTTTCCACGGCCTCGCCTGTGACATCGTCCCGCCACATCGCGGGGATGACCACCACGTGTTCACCGCCCATGGCTGCCGTCAGTTCGGCAACCTTGCGCGCCGGTTCCCACGCCTCGTCGTACTGCTTGGCCCCGCGGTGGAAAGCCGTGAAGACCGTTCCCGCAGTGACCTTGAGGTCGCGCTGCTTGAGCTCTTCAGCCAAGCGTGCGGGGTCGTTCGGCAGGTAGCCGTACGGGCCCAGTTCGATCCACTTGTAGCCGGACTCCGCAACCTCGTCCAGGAAGCGTTCCCACGGGGTCTGTTGGGGATCATCCGCGAACCATACGCCCCAGGAGTCAGGGGCGGTGCCGATGATCAGCTTGTTCTCAACATCAGTCATGACAGCGTTGTCTTTCTTCGGGAAGCTGCTAGTTGGAGGGGAAGTTGTACGAGGCGCCGGAGGCGTGGGTGGGCTCGGGCCAGCGTGAGGTGATGACCTTGCCCCGGGTGTAGAAGGAGACGCCTTCGGGGCCGTAGATGTGCTTGTCGCCGAAGAGGGAGTTCTTCCAACCACCGAAGGAGTGGTAGGCCACCGGCACGGGCAGGGGAACGTTGACGCCGACCATGCCCACGGTCACGGAGCGCTGGAACTTCCGGGCGTTCGCGCCGGAGGAGGTGAAGATCGCGGTGCCGTTGCCGTACGGGTTGGAGTTGATCAGGGCGATGCCTTCTTCGAGGTCGGCCACGCGGACCACCACCAGGACGGGTCCGAAGATTTCCTCGGTGTAGGCGGTCATTTCGGTCTTGACGTGGTCGATCACGGTGGGGCCCACCCAGAAGCCGTCTTCGTGGCCGGGGACCACCAGGTCACGGCCATCCACCACCATTGCCGCGCCGGCCGTTTCGGCTTCGGTGACGATCTTGACGATGCGTTCCTTGGAAGCCGGGGTGATGACCGGGCCCATTTCAGCGTCGGGTTCGGTGCCGTTCTTGACCTTCACGGCCAGGGCGCGTTCTTCGACCTTCTTCACGATCAGGTCGGCGGCGTCACCGACGGCCACAGCGACGGAGATGGCCATGCAGCGCTCCCCCGCTGAGCCGAAAGCGGCAGCGGCGAGGTGGTCTGCGGCGTTGTCGAGGTCGGCGTCGGGCATTACGATGGCGTGGTTCTTCGCCCCGCCCAGGGCCTGGACGCGCTTGCCGTGCTTGGTGGCGGTCTCGTGGACGTACTGGGCGATCGGGGTGGAGCCGACGAAGGAGATGCCGTCCACGTCCGGGTGGGTCAGCAGGCCCTCAACGGTTTCCTTGCCACCGTGCAGGACCTGGAACACTCCGTCCGGCAGTCCGGCCTGCTTCCACAGCTTGGCCAGCAGCATCGAGGCGGACGGATCGCGCTCGGAGGGCTTGAGGATGAACGCGTTGCCGGTGGCGATGGCCATCGGAGCCATCCACAACGGAACCATGACCGGGAAGTTGAACGGCGTGATACCGGCTACCACGCCCAGCGGCTCACGGAACGAGAAAACATCGATGCCCGTGGAGACCTGGTCAGAGTAGTCACCCTTGAGCAACTGCGGAATGCCACAAGCGAACTCGATGACCTCCAGGCCACGGCCGATCTCGCCCTTGGCGTCAGAGAGGACCTTGCCGTGCTCGGCGGTGATCAGCTCAGCGAGTTCGTCCACGTGGGCGGCCACGAGCTCACGGAACTTGAACAGCACGGCGGTGCGCTTGGCCAGGGAAATGTCACCCCAGGACTCCGCGGCCTTCTTCGCGGCGGCAACCGCTGTGTTCAGGTCAGCCTCGTTGGCCAGGCGCAGTTCAGCCGTAACCTGGCCGGTGGCCGGGTTGTACACCGGCTGGGTGCGGTCGCCCTCACCGGTGGTTTCAGCGCCGTTGATGAAGTGGTGAATGGTGGTCAGTGTGGTCGTCGTCGACATGTGCGGACTTCCTTTGGTCTGTAGCGTGACGTGTGCGGGAATCAGCCGAGCAGTTTGCGCTGGCGGTTCTTGTGGTCGGTGTACGTCTTGTAAGCCTGCTGGGTGGACTCCAGGTCCGAGACCTGCGAGACGGGGACGTCCCACCAGGATTCGGAGGACGGCGCATCCAGCAGCGGATCGGATTCGACGTGGATCACGATCGGGCCGGTCTCCGGGGCTGCCTTGGCTTCCTTGATGGCTGCGCCCAGGGACTCAATGACGTTCTCCCCAGGCTCGATCCGGATGACCTTCGCGCCCAGGGATTCGGCGTTGGTGGCGAGGTCGATGGGCAGGTGTTCACCGGCGTCGAAACTGTGCTGTTCTTTGTCCAGGACGCGGTACTGCGTACCGAAGCGCTGCGAGCCGAGGGACTCGGACAGCGAACCGATGGAGGCGTAGCCGTGGTTCTGTATCAGGACCACGATCAGCTTGATGCGTTCGGCGACGGCGGTGACCAGTTCGGTATGCATCATCAGGTAGGAGCCGTCCCCCACCATGACCACCACATCCCTGTCCGGACCACCGGCGGCGGCTTCGGCCAGCGCTGCGCGCTTCACGCCCAGCCCGCCGGGGATTTCGTAGCCCATGCAGGAGTACGCGTATTCCACGTGGTAGCCGAACGGGTCGCGGACACGCCACATCTTGTGCAGGTCACCCGGCAGCGAACCGGCGGCACAGATGACAACGTCCTGGTCATCCATGGCCTTGTTGGTGGCACCGATGATCTCGTTCTGGGCCGGCAGCGGTGTGTAACGGGTCTCGAAAGCCTCGTCCACGATCGCGTTCCAGCGCTTCTTTTCCGCAGCGACCTTCTGTTCGAGGTCAGCACCGACGCGGTACCCGCCCAGGGCCTCGTTCAGCTTCACCAATGCCTTGCGGGCGTCAGCGACGATCGGGAGCGTTGTCCCGTGCTTGTAAGCGTCGATGGGGGCCACGTTGATGTTCACGAACTTCACGTCCGGGTTTTGGAACGCCGTGCGGGACGCGGTGGTGAAGTCCTCGTAGCGCGTGCCGATACCGATGATGAGGTCCGCTTCGGCGGCGATGGCGTTGGCCGCCGTCGTGCCGGTTGAACCGATGGCACCGAGGGAGAACTTATGGTCCCACGGCAGGACGCCCACGCCGGCCTGGGTGTTGCCTACCGGAATGCCGGTCAGTTCAGCGAACTTGGCGAGTTCATCGTTGGCGTAGGCGTAGAGGACTCCACCGCCGGCGATGATCAGCGGGCGCTTGGCCGCGCGGATGGCCTCCACGGCGCGGCGGATGTCGTCATCCTCGGCCTCGGGGCGGCGGATCCGCCATTCACGTTCGGCCAGGAACTCTTCCGGGACGTCGAAGGCCTCGGCCTGGACATCCTGCGGCAGCGAAATGGTGACGGCACCAGTCTCCGCCGGATCCGTCAGAACACGCAGCCCGTGGTGGAACGCGGAGAACAACTGTTCCGGACGCGAGACCCGGTCGAAGAACTTGGACAACGGACGGAAGGCATCGTTGACCGTGATGTCGTAAGCGTACGGGAGCTCCAACTGCTGCAGCACAGGGTCCGCCGCGCGGGTTGCGAAGGTGTCACTCGGCAGCAGCAGAACGGGAAGGCGGTTGGTGGTGGCCAAGGCGGCACCTGTCAGCAGGTTCGAGGAACCCGGGCCGATGGAGGTGCTGATCGCGAACGTCTGGCGGCGGCGCGTGTGCCGTGCGTACCCTACCGCCTGATGGACCTGGGCCTGCTCGTTGCGGCCCTGGTAGTACGGCATGATGGTGGGGTCCGCAGCTTGGTACTGCTTCAAGGCCTGTCCCACACCAGCAACATTGCCGTGTCCGAAGATGCCGAACGTGCCCGGAATCAGGCGCTCACGATACTCCACTCCGTTAATGGAATCCACGGTGTACTGCTTGGAAAGGAACTCGACCACGGCCTGCGCCACGGTCATCCGACGGGTTGCTGTTCCCATGGGTCTTCTACTCCGATACTTTCACTGGAATACGGGCATCAGCGCCATTCTGCGGCGCAACGGCGGGCACGGACGCAGTGTTGTTCAGCAGCGAGGCGGCCGTTGCTACGGCACCTGCGACGTCGCCGTCGTGCGGGTACAGCAGGGTGCGCCCGACCGTCAGGCCACGCACGCCCGGAAGTGCCAATGCCGCTTGCCAGCTAGCGAACACCTCGTCCTGGGTACCGTCCGGGTCGCCGCCCAAGAGTACGGTCGGCAGGGTGGTGGAGGCCATGACGCGTTCCATTTCGGCCACCACCGGCAGTTTCATCCAGGTGTAGGCACTGGTAGAGCCGAGGCCCTCGGCAATTCCCACGGACTTGATCACAGCATCTGCGCGGAGGTCGTTGCGGACTTTGCCGTGGGCGTCACGCACGGACAGGAACGGCTCCACCATGGCGATCAGCTTGCGTGCTGCCAGGGAATCAATGGCTTTGGCAGTGGCTTCGAGGGTGGCCACCGTGTCCGGGTCGCCCAGGCAGATACGGGTCAGCATCTTGCCGCCATCGGCGCCGAGTGCTTCAAGGGCCTCTGCCGTGTGTCCGGTGAAACGGTCGTCGAACTCGTTGACCAGACCGGCCAGGCCGCCACGGTTCATGGAACCAAAAATGAGTTTGCCATCCAACGCGCCCAGGAGCAGGAGGTCGTCCATGATGTCCGGCGAGGCGAGGATGCCGTCCACGGCGGGGTTGGCCAACGCAATCTGGAGGCGGTCCAGGAGGTCGCGGCGGTCGGCCATCGCCATGGGCTCGGAGCCGACGGCCAGGGCACCACGGGCCGGGTGGTCAGCCGCGACGATGAAGTTCTGCTTGCCGTGCTTCAGTCCAGGGTGCCTGCGGCGCGTGGCTGCAGCGCGGGCAACAGCTTCCGGGTCTTCAAGCCTGATCCGGCTCAGGTGCTCATAACGGCGGGGGTCATCGTTGAGGCTCAACGCACTGCTCCTTCTGCGAGGGTCGAGGAGGCTGCAAGTGAGGCACCGGGAATGGGCCGGCCACGTTCGGCGAGCAGCGAGGTGACCTCGTCCGGCGTCGGCATCGCATCCGCGCACGACACCCGGGAGGCGACAATCGCGCCCGAAGCGTTGGCGTAGTCGAGGACTTCCGACAGCGGCCAGCCGGACAGCAGTCCGTGACAGAAAGCGCCGCCGAAGGAGTCGCCGGCGCCCAGGCCGTTGACGGTTTCCACCGGGACAGGCGCCGAGACCACGCGTTCCGTGCGGGTCTTGGCCATCACGCCTTCAGCGCCAAGCTTCACGACGGCGATTTCGACGCCAGCGGCCAGCAAGCGGTCTGCCTGCTCATCAGGCGTTCCCTCACCCACGGCGACGGCGCATTCCTTATCGTTGCCGATCGCGACAGTGACGTGCGGGAGGATCTTGGCGACCTCGGTGCGGGCTTCTTCTTCGGACGACCAGAACATGGGGCGGTAATCCAGGTCCAAGATGGTGAACTGGCCCGGCTTCAAGCCGGTCCGGGGACGGGCCTGGTGTGCGGCGATGTGTGCGCTGCGGCTGGGCTCCTGGCACAGGCCGGTGACGGTGGACCAGAAGATTCCTGCTTCGCGGACAGCTTCCAGATCAAGCTCTTCGGCTTTGATCTGCAGGTCAGGCGCCGTGGGGAAGCGGCCGTAGAAGTACAGCGGGAACTCGTCCGTTGCGGGCTTGATCGCGCAGAACGTCACTGCCGTGGGGTATTCCGCAACCGGCGACACGAACGAATCGTCAACATTGAACTTGTGAAGTTCGCGGTGCAGGTACTTCCCGAAGGCGTCATCGCCGGTCCGGGTGATGACACCGGTGCGGCGGCCATGGCGGGCTGCCGCAACAGCCACGTTGGAGGGCGAGCCTCCGAGGTACTTACCGAAGGACGTCACGTCCTCCAGGTCCACTCCGATGTCATTCGGGTAGATATCAACGCTGATGCGCCCGATCGTGAGTAGTTCGTGGGTCACGGTAATCGTTGACCTTTCTCTTGTGAACTCTGAACCTTTGAGCGCTGGGCCCCAATGCCTTGCCACCCCTCAGTGAGCGGGGCCACATGACTACTTTGCACCAGATTTCATGTCCTGTCAAAGGTTTGTACTGACATATTTACAACATGACACGGACAGCTTTTACTTGCTCGGAACAGCCAGTTCCCCACTGACATATTGGCTGCGCCCAAAGCCAAAGGACCAGTCCCCCGGCGAGTTCTCCACGTAGCCAACAAAGACATCCTCGCCCGCAACGCCCACAGCGGCCAGGCCAGTCGCGATGGCCTCAAAGAGGGAGCTCTTAGCCTCCTGACTGCGTCCACCCTGGGTGAAGATCTGGATCATGACCACACTGTCGGTGCGCTCGAAACCGAGGCCCGCGTCCTGGGCGACGATTTGACCCTGCGCATGTTCCGTAAGGATGTGGAAGTAGTCCCGCTCGGGGATTCCATACTCGGCAAGGATGGCGTCGTGGATGGCGCGGCTAAGGGCAGCCAGCTCCGCGGGCGAGCGACCTTGGTTTACATCGATTCGAACAAGCGGCATTGCGATCCTCCTGGAGTAGTTTGTCCTGACATACTAACAAACAATTGCATCTGGAGTACAGAAAAGGCCCGCCCGGGACATTCCGGACGGGCCTTTTCTTGAGCGTTGCGAGGCCCGCTCTGCGCCCCCAAACACGCGAATACCCCGCAAAGCAGGCCCCACAACGAACGCTTAAAGTACGACGGCGGCCCGGCACCTTCCGTGGGAAGGCACCGGGCCGCCGTCGTAAATGACACCCAAACTCCTGAGCGACACCCAACCCGACCCAGGACACCCACATACGGGCGTCACCAACGAATATGCGCGTCACCAGCGAACATGCGCGTCACTCGTCCCCGCGCTACGCCACCCAAACACGCGAACACCCTGCACAACAGGCCCCACAACGAGGAACCTCACGTTGCGAGGCCCACTCTGCGCCCCCAAACACGCGAATTCCCCGCACAGCGGGCCCCACAACGAACGCTTAAAGTACGACGGCGGCCCGGCACCTTCCGCGGGGAAGGGACCGGGCCGCCGTCGTAAATGACACCCAAACTCCTGAGCGACACCCAACCCGACCCAGGACACCCACATACGGGCGTCACCAACGAACATGCGCGTCCCCAGCGAACATGCGCGTCACTCGTCCCCGCGCTGCGCCCCCAAACACGCGAACACCCTGCACAACAGGCCCCACAACGAGGAACCTCACGTTGCGAGGCCCGCTCTGCGCCCCCAAAACACGCGAATACCCCGCACATCAGGCCCCACAACGAACGCTTAAAATACGACGGCGGCCCGGCACCTTCCATGGGAAGGCACCGGGCCGCCGTCGTTAGTCTTACTGCGGAACCTAGAGCGTTGCGTAAACTTCGCGCAGCAGCTTGGCGGTCTCGGACGGCGTCTTGCCGACCTTCACGCCTGCAGCTTCGAGGGCTTCCTTCTTGGCCTGTGCGGTACCAGCGGAACCGGAGACGATGGCGCCGGCGTGGCCCATGGTCTTGCCTTCGGGAGCGGTGAAGCCAGCCACGTAGCCAACAACAGGCTTGGTGACGTTGGCCTTGATGAAGTCGGCTGCGCGCTCTTCAGCGTCGCCACCGATTTCGCCGATCATGACGATTGCCTTGGTCTCGGGGTCAGCTTCGAACGCGGCCAGGGCGTCGATGTGCGTGGTGCCGATGATGGGGTCGCCACCGATGCCGATCGCGGTGGAGAAGCCGAGGTCACGGAGTTCGTACATCATCTGGTAGGTCAAGGTACCGGACTTGGACACGAGGCCGATGGGGCCCTTGCCCGTGATGTTCGCAGGGGTGATGCCAACCAGGGCCTCGCCCGGGGTGATGATGCCGGGGCAGTTCGGTCCGATGATGCGCGTGACCTGCTTGCCGTCGGCGTCCACCTTGGACTGGGCCAGTGCCCAGAACTCTGCGGAGTCCTGAACCGGAACACCTTCGGTGATGACAACCACGAGGCCGATGCCGGCTTCGATGGCTTCAACCACGGCGTCCTTGGTGAATGCCGGCGGAACGAAGACGATGGAGACGTCAGCGCCGGTTTCAGCCATGGCTTCCTTGACGGTGCCGAAGACCGTGATTTCCTTGTCGCCGTGCAGGACCGTGGTGCCGGCCTTGCGGGCATTGACGCCACCAACAATGTTGGTGCCGGCCTTGAGCATCAGGGCGGTGTGCTTGGTGCCCTCGCCGCCGGTGATGCCCTGAACGATGACCTTGGAGTCCTTGTTGAGGTAGATAGACATTGTCGCGTCCCTTTACTTAGCTGCGTTGGCGAGCTCGGCGGCCTTGTCGGCGCCCTCGTCCATGGTGGCGGCCAGGGTTACCAGCGGGTGGTTGGCCTCGGTCAGGATGCGGCGGCCTTCCTCAACGTTGTTGCCGTCGAGGCGAACAACCAGCGGCTTGTTCGCGGAAGAACCGAGCTCGGCCAGTGCACCCACGATGCCCTTGGCAACAGCGTCACACGCGGTGATGCCACCGAAGACGTTCACGAACACGCTCTTGACCTGGGAGTCGCCCAGGATAACGTCCAGGCCGTTGGCCATGACCTCGGCGGAAGCTCCACCACCGATGTCCAGGAAGTTGGCGGGCTTGACGTTGCCGTGGTTCTCGCCGGCGTAAGCAACGACGTCGAGGGTGGACATCACAAGACCGGCGCCGTTGCCGATGATGCCTACTTCGCCGTCCAGCTTGACGTAGTTGAGGTCCTGCGCCTTGGCCTTGGCCTCGAGCGGGTCAGCTGCGTCCTTGTCTTCCAGCGTTGCGTGGTGCACGTGGCGGAAGTCTGCGTTCTCGTCCAGGGAGACCTTGCCGTCGAGGGCAACGATGTCGCCTGCTCCGGTGCGGACCAGCGGGTTGACCTCAACCAGGGTTGCGTCTTCCTTCTTGAAGACATCCCAGAGCTTCAGAATGACGTCGGCGACCTTGCCGCGCAGTTCTTCAGCGAAGCCTGCAGCTGCGACGATCTCGTCAGCCTTGGCCTGGTCGATGCCCACAGCCGGGTCGATAGCGATCTTGGCCAGGGCCTCGGGACGCTCGACAGCAAGCTGCTCGATTTCCATGCCGCCTTCAACCGAGCACATGGCCAGGTAGTTGCGGTTGGCACGGTCCAGGAGGACCGAGAAGTAGAATTCCTCGGCGATGTCAGCACCCTGGGCGATCATCACCTTGTTGACGGTGTGGCCCTTGATGTCCATGCCCAGGATATTGGTGGCGTGCTCAAGTGCCTCGTCGGCAGACTTGGCAACCTTGACGCCGCCGGCCTTGCCGCGGCCACCAACCTTAACCTGTGCCTTGACGACTGTTACGCCGCCGATCTTCTCGGCAGCTGCCTTCGCTTCTTCAGGAGTGTGCGCCACGATGCCGGCGAGCACGGGTACACCGTGCGCTTCGAACATATCGCGCGCCTGATATTCAAACAGGTCCACGGTTTAGTGTCCTTCTACGTCGAAGTAGTTTTCTGTTCAGCCGGGAACCGCGATGACCGCGATAGCCAGCTGCGGAGAGTACGCGGTGACAACCAGGATTGAAGCCGGTCACATTGCGTAAGGTCCTCTCGGAACTTTAGCCCTTTGAGGAGTCCCGCCAGCTACACAGTACCCGTTAAGTGAGTAACCTTACACTTCTATCGTATGTAGAAAAACCGCATAATCACGCGGATTTTGGGTTCTTCCGGATCCGTGCAAAGCCCATCAGAAGCCTTCCTTCAGGCTCCCGCGGACCGTCTTGCCGCCGTCGGAAACCAACTGGTAACCCTCACGGCTGACGAAGAACGCCACGCCCCCGGAGACGTTTCCGCAGGCTACTCCCCCGTTGTAGGCAGAACACCGCAGGCCGTTGCGTTCGATGTTCTGGCCGTCGGCCAGCTCGCGAAGCTTGGAGATGGGACCGTTGCGGCTGCCCTTGGGTCCGAACTCCGACTCCATTTGTGTTACGCCGGAACGACACGAGCCGTAGACGGCCTTGTCCGGAGTGAGGAGCGCTGTTCCGCCAAGGTAGCCCAGCCCGGTGCCTGCGCAATCGTCCGCCATGTCGTCAAGCTCAGCCTTGGCGTACGCGGCAAGTTCGCAGTGCACCACCGGCACTACCGCGAATTTGTTGTTGGCTGCGTCCGAGTAGCTGTTGGCCTCGTACGGGAGGTTGAGGTGACCGCCCCTTGAGGACGTCATGGCGCACACGATGTTCCGGTCCCCGGTGACGAAAGCTGTGACGTCCTCGCCCGCAGCCAGAGTGGTCTGCTCAGAGACAGGTACCTGCTGCAGTTGCTCCAGCGGCGGCAAAGGGGCAGGCGGAACGTAGTCCGGGTCCTTGGTGGCGAAGGAGCAACCCGACACCAACACCAGGAGCAAAGCGGCCAGAATCCCCCACACTGTGCGACGCATGGCACCAATTATGCCGTGCGGCCTCATGCATCAAGCTTGGTCAGCGGCGCATAACGCAACAACAGGCGCTTCTCGCCGACGTCGAACTTCACCTTCGCGACCGTCTTGTCGCCCGCACCTTCGACGCCGAGCACCACGCCGTTGCCGAAACTCGTGTGGTTGACCTTGTCCCCCACCACTACGGAAATGACTTCCTTCTGTGGCTGCACCCTGTTGCGTGCGACGGCGGCAGGAACGTCGGCGTCGAACCCTGCGGTTGGGCTCGCGGCCACACCGCGGGAGGTACCCGCACCCCAGAACGAACCACCGTAACGGTTGGAACCGATGGGAGCACTCCCCCATCCGCCCGCCTGCCGGCTCATGCCTTCGCGCTTCCACTCCACGAGTTCGGACGGAATCTCTTCGAGGAACTGGCTGGCCGGGTTGTACTGGCTTTGGCCCCACATGCTGCGGACCTCCGAGCGCGTGACGTAGAGCCGCTGGCGTGCCCGGGTGAGCCCCACGTAGGCCAGCCGGCGCTCTTCTGCCAGTTCCTTCGGGTCCGTGGCCGAGCGCTGGTGCGGGAAAATCCCGTGCTCCATGCCGGTCAGGAAGACCACAGGGAACTCAAGGCCCTTTGCTGTGTGCAGAGTCATCAGCGTGACAACTCCCATGCGCTTGGCTTCTGCCACCGCAGCATCGATGTCCGCGCCGGGAGCGTCCGGAATCTGGTCGGCATCTGCCACCAGGGACACCTGTTCCAGGAACTCGCCCAGTGACCCCTCCGGATTGTCCCTTTCGTACTCACGGACGACGGCTACAAGTTCGGCAAGGTTCTCTACCCGCGATTCGTCCTGCGGGTCGGAACTGGCGCGCAGTCCGGCGAGGTAGCCGGTCTGTTCCAGGACTGCCTCGAGGGCTGCAGCCGCGCCGGATCCGGAGGCGACTTCCGCGAGGTCGTCCAGGAGCTTCACGAAGCCGAGGACAGCGTTGACCGAACGCGTGGCCATGCCCGGCGCCTGGTCCGCCCGACGTGCCGCAGCCATGAAGGATGTCCGCTCGCGCTCGGCAAGGGCGGCGACGGCACCCTCGGCACGGTCGCCGATCCCTCGTTTGGGTTCGTTGAGCACGCGGCGGAGGTTGACGTCGTCGTCCGGGTTCACCAGGACGCGCAGGTACGCCAGGGCGTCCTTGATTTCCTTGCGCTCGTAAAAGCGGGTGCCGCCAACAACCTTGTACGGCAGGCCCACGCGGACCAGGACGTCTTCAATGGAGCGCGACTGTGCGTTGGTCCGGTAGAAGATGGCAACGTCTCCGGGACGCAGGCCTTCCTCGTCCTGCAGGCGGTCGATTTCCTTGGCAATGAACTGGGCTTCGTCGTGCTCGTTCTCGCCCACGTAACCGATGATCTTCTCGCCATCGCCTTCAGCCGTCCACAGCCGCTTTTCCTGGCGGTTGGGGTTGCGGGAGATGACGGAGTTGGCTGCGCTGAGGATGTTCTGCGTGGAACGGTAGTTCTGCTCCAGCTTGATGGTGCGCGCGTTAGGATAGTCGGCTTCGAACTCCACGATGTTGCGGATGTCCGCACCGCGGAAGGCGTAGATGGACTGGTCCGAATCACCCACCACGGTCAGTTCGCTGGGTTGGACCTCTGTGTCAGTGCCCAGGCCCACGATCTCCCTGACCAGCGCGTACTGTGCATGGTTGGTGTCCTGGTACTCGTCCACCAGGACGTGCCGGAAGCGCCGCCGGTAGGACTCCGCGAGCGCAGGGAAAGCCCGGAACATGTAGACGGTCTCTGCGATGAGGTCGTCGAAATCCATGGCGTTGGCCTGGCGCAGGCGTTGCGTGTAGCCCTTGAAGACATCAGCCACGGCGGTTTCGAAGGGGTCGTTGTGATTCGCCGCGGAGGAGTAGGAGTCGGCGTCGATGAGCTCGTTCTTGAGGGCCGAGATCTTGTGCTGGATGGCCTTGGGCGCGAACTTCTTGGGATCGAGGTCCAGGTTCTTGGCCACCAGGGTGATGAGGCGCAGCGAGTCGGCGGAGTCGTAGATGGAGAAGTTCGAGTTCAGGCCCACGTTGGCGGCCTCGCGCCGCAGGATACGGACACAGGATGAGTGGAAGGTGGAGATCCACATGCCCTTGGCCCGCGCCCCCACCAACGCCTCAATGCGCTCCCGCATCTCGGCTGCTGCCTTGTTGGTGAAGGTAATGGCAAGGATTTCGCCGTGATGTGCCCGTTTGGTGGCGATGAGGTAGGCGATGCGGTTACTGAGCACACGCGTTTTGCCCGAACCTGCGCCTGCAACGATGAGCAGCGGACTTCCGGCGTGCTTGACTGCCTCTTCCTGCTGCGGGTTCAGCCCTTGGAGCAGGGCATCGGCAGAGGGGAGCCCGGACGTGCCCGGGTTGCCCCATCCCCCTGAGGCAGGAGCCTCCGACTGGCCGCCGCCGCCCTCCTGAAGACGGGGACCCGGCGCACCACCACCTGGGCGTGATAGCTCCGGGGCAGCCTTGACTGCGGCTTTGGTGCCTGCTTTGAAGGGTCCGTCTGCGTAGGGGTCAAACAACATATCCATGGTGCCTACCAGTCTAGGCGGTGCCCCCGACACTATAGGGCGGTACGTCCACGGCCCCGGGGCCAACCACCGGAATCTACTGCCGCGGGTCCTCCAGCAGCCATCCGCCGGCAGTGAGCCGCTCCCGGAGTCCCAGCCTCGTCAGGGGCTCCGGACCGTCCTGGAACTTCCGGCGCACTGACGCCAGGTGTTTCTTCACACCATCCACGGAGATACCCAGCAGCTGGGCTGTCTCCGCCATGGTCCCGGCCTCTCCTCCGAGGTAGACGGAGACCACTTGGTGCTCCCTGGCGGACAATTGCGGTTCCCCCCGGCCGGCATCCATGGCTGCGGCCACTTCAGGGGTGATGTGTTGCAGCCCTTGCGCTGCGCGCCGGAGCGCGGTTTCCACCACACTCGCGGAGGCGGTCTTGGGGATGTACGCCATGGCGCCGGCCGCCATGGCCTGGCGCATTACGGCAGGGTCAAGGACAGAACTGCACACCACAACCTGCGGGCCGGAGGAAAGGATGGCCTCGATCTTGGCGCGCAGCGGGACCTGGTCACCCAGGAGAACGTCCAGGATAACGACATCGGACAGGGCACCCAGGCTTGCTGCGGCTTCGGCCCAGGAGGCGAACCGGCCAACCACACGGATGCCCGTGGTGTTGTCCTGGAGCCACTGGGAAAGCCCTTCGAGCAGGACGGCGTGATCCTCCACGATGTCCACTTCGATCGTGGGTCGGGACACCGGGTATCGCACTTAAATCGGTCCTCCCCGCATATGATGCTGGCTAAGTGGTCATCATATTCCGATGACGGGTTTTGGGGAGACATTCATGGGGGCATGGATAACGCGGCTGGCAACCTGCCGGCCCGCGTTGGAGCGCTCGGACCTGCTGGCCAGATCCGGGACAGTAATGAGCTTCGTTTTCGTGGCGGCCTCCTGGCTATACCTGTTTCCGATCATGGGCGGACCCCTGTGGCACCGGGCCTTGGCGTGGGTGCTCGTGATGATGCTGGTGATGTGCTTCGCTACGATGCTGCGGACCGATTTCTGGCCCCTTCGGCTGATGACCGTCGTGGGCCTGATCGCCCTGTCCGAACTCCTGGCAGGAGTCAGCTACCGCCAGGATTCGGACTCGCTGCTCCTGGCGCACAGCCTGCTGATCGGTGCCAGCTCCACGGTGGCCTTGTCCTTGCGCGCTTCTTGGCAGTCGGCGGTCTATACGGCGCTGCTGGCCGTCCTGGTATTTGGGCATACCATCGCGACATCAATCCTGCATCGCCTCGGTCCCATCACCTTCTCGATTCTTGTGGGATTCTGGCTCATCATGCTCGCCATCCGTCACTCAGCGCCCAGGGCCCTGGATATTTTCCTGCGCGACCAAGCCGTGAAGGCGGAATCCCTTGCTGCCCAGGCGGTCGTCCGGGACCGGACCAGTGCAGCCGCCCATGACGCCCGCTTGCTTCACGACACCGTGCTGCGGGGGCTGACCCTCTTGGCCCGGGGCGGCGCCGGGTTGGCTCCGGAGGACTTCCGCAGCATGTTCGCCGCTGGAGAGTACGACGGCGTCGGGTCAGGTCACCGGAGCCCCGGCACCCCGGCGGAAGCCACCACGCTGGACGGCCGGCGCGCGGCCCTTGGCAGCGGAGGCGGGCTGGCCGTCGTCGAGTCTTCCACTGCCGCTGACGTGGCGTCGTTGCTGAAAGAGCGGGCCCGCGAACACAGCCGGAACGGCTTCACCGTGGACGTTTTCGGCGAGGGCGGAACCCTGCCGCCGGATACCTTGCGGGCGGTTGCTGATGCTGCCGGGGAATGCATGGTCAATGCGGCCCGGCATGCCGGGAGCGATCACGTGGATGTGCTCATTTCGCGCACAGGTCCTGTGGTGTCGGTCCTCGTCAGCGATGCGGGCCGCGGATTCGACCCCGGGTCCCTCCCGGCGGAGAGCTTCGGGGTGAGGCATTCGATCATTGAGCGAATGGCACAGGTCGGCGGGAACGCCAGGCTGTTGTCGACACCAGGGCGTGGTACCACTGTTGTCCTTGAGGTCGAGGCGGCATGAACCGATTCCTTCCGGATGTACACGGGGCCACTGCCGGTCCCCTTTTCCTGTCCCGGGGCATCCTGGTGAGCATCAGTCTGACGCTCTGGATATTTTCGGCCATGACGCAGGTGGTGTCCTTCGACGGGAGCAGTCTTGATCGCTCAAGGTTTGCTGCCGTGGCCCTCGACCTCATTGGCTGCTGCGCGGCTTTCCTGGCGTCTGCGCCGGCAACGCCCCGCAGGCATCTTCCCTATGTGCGCCTGGCCTGGCTGGCCACGTCCATTATTTCGGGCGTGATGACGGCCCAAGTGGTGACGCTGGGCTCGGGCTACCTGGCCCTCGCCTTCAACGTCATGCTGGGGTCGGCTTTGGTCTTCCTTGTCTGCATGCGGTGGGACCTGATGGGTTTCATGCTCCTGTCGGCCGCCAACTCGGTCCTGAGCAGCTTCTACTACGCCACCACTCCGAGATTCGGGTCCGGCGAGGGCCTGCTGATTTTCTTCATCACGCTTATCCCGGGGCTTTTGGGCGCTTTGTTCGTCGTGGGAATCCGGAGCCGCATGGAGGAACAGCTCGCCAGGCATTCCGCCCAGGCCATGACTGCCCTGACCAGGCAGGCTGATACCCGCAGTTCGGCCCACACCGAGGAGCTGTCAGCCACACACCATCAGATCCAGGAGCTGTTTGCGAGGGCAGCCCGGAGCGAAAGCCACCCGCTGACGCCGGGCCTGGCGGAGGAAGCCCAGTGGCTCGCCTCGCGGTTGCGTGCCCAGTTGATGGTGGCACAGGGCAGCGACTGGTTGTCGGAGTCCTTGGTGCTGGCCGGCCTGGACTCCACGGCCACTGTGACGGCCCAGCCGGACCTCCTTCAACGTATCCCGCAGGCACAGCGCCCGGCACTCCTCGCGGTCACCATGCTGCTGCTGAAGCCGGTGCCGGACGGGCCGCGCCAAGGCAGCAGTTTGCCCGGAAGGGTACATGTCTATGTGGAGCCGCATGTGAACGATCATTTGCTGATTACCTGGCGTGTGACCGGACTCAATCCGAACCGCTGCACCCCCGCGTTGTGGAGCGAGGTGGAAGCCCTGGGTTCGCCACGCGTTCACACGGACCCCGGAGGAGCCAGCATCATTGTCCCCATCAAGGCACCCAAGCCATGGTGACGCGCCTGATGGTGGTGGACCAGCACCAATTGATGATCGATACCTTGGATGCGTGGTTGCGCCGCAACGCCCCGGACCTGGTGGTCGCGGCGGGCTTCACTACCGTTCCCACGCAACTCCAGCAGGAGGCCTTGGGCGGCCTTTCGGTGACGGTGGCTGTCCTGGGTACCCTCGATCGCCGGGAAAAACTGGTCCCGGCAGTTCAACAGCTGGTGCGGGCCGGATTGCGGGTGGTAGTCCTTGCCACCGCCCTGGACCGCTGGGATGCGGGCGCGGTCCGCTCTGCCGGTGCCTTGGGTTATGTGCCCAAGGCAGCTGGCCCCCGGCACACGGAACTCGCCCTCCGCGCCGCCGCATCCGGACAGGAATATCTGCATCCTGACGTCCTGGCCGGTCATGACAGCAGCACACCGCTGCGCATCACACTTTCACCCCGGGAACAGCGTCTTGCCGAGCTGTACCTTGGCAGTGACGCCATGTCCGTTCGTGGCGTTGCGGATGCCATGGGAATCAGCGAGCAAACAGTCAAGGCGCACCTTCACCGGATCCGGCAGCGCTACGCCACGGCCGGCATCAAGCTCGGCAATGTCATCAGCCTCCGCAAGCAGTTAAGCAACGATGGCTGGATCAGCTGACCCTTGCTGTGCCTTGGCCCGCCGGCCCCTGCGCTTTCGCGCCGGCACCTTCCCCGGCTCCGAAGCCAGGATGCTGATCAGGGCCACCAGCAATGGCCCGCACAATGCCGCCATGAAGCCCGCAATGATCATCTGCTTGTAAATTTCGGCCTGGCCGCCATTGAGCATGACGGCCCAGAACTGGAACCAGCATCCCAGCACCATGATGACCGCCAGCCTTCCCACAGCACTCCGCTTCCGGAAAGCCACGGCCAGGCCCAGCAGCAGCGTCACCAACTGCATCCCGACGAAGGCCACCGGAGCAGCTTTTACGGCGCTGAACAGGCCCAACACCACGGGAAAACGCCGTTCCTTTTCATAAGGGCCATGATCGGAACCCTCAAGGTACGAGCCAACATAGCCCAGTTCCGGAGTCAGCATGGCAGTCACTCCGCGTTCGCCCATGGTGATGAGCCGTTCCGGATGCGTGGCGTAAAAACCGGCGATCGTGCCCAGGCTGATCTTCTCCTGGAACTGGGGGTACAGCGGGTTGTAAACAGCCGAACGTGTGGAGGCCACCGTAGTGTCCATGGAGTTGATGAAACTTGGGTCCAGCCCCAACCATTCGAGGTCTGCCTCAGGGGTTGGGCTGTACGGAAGAAGCTCCACAAAGACGGCGTTGTAAAGGTTCACCTCCGAGAAGCGCTTGGGTTGGACGTTGATGAATGCCACCGAAAACGCAACGATGAGCAGCACCGCCGTCGCGGGCAGCAATAGCGCGCGCCAATGTCGACCCCTGCCGAGCGCACCGTCGGCCGGTTTACCGTCGGACGGAGGCACGACGACGGCCGCCTCACCGTCCGCTGCACCCCGCCGCCACGGCACCCAGAGCAGCGCCAGGGCAATAACGGGCAGCCACGAGACAGTTTGTGTTTTTGCCGCAACGGTAAAGACCGTCGCGAAGACGACCAGCAGCAAAGCCAGCCACCGCGGACCGCTGCCGTTCCAGTAGTGGAGCAGCGCAACGGACACGGCAAGAATGCCAAGGAAGGCCGCGGGTTCGCTGTAGGGCGAGACGAAGAAGTCAGCGAAGACGCCGTCTGCCATCACCCCGGTGACCAGCGCGGCGATGAGGATACGGAACCAGGTCCGGCCAGGCAGCACGTTGATCAGGGCCGCGATCAGCAATCCGAAGACCACACAGCAGACGATTCCAACGGCACGGGTGTCCAGCCCTGGTCCCCAGCCCAGGAGGGGTGTCAGCAGTTTCCCCAACCACAGGAACAGCAGCTGGGAAGAGTAGTACGGCTCCCCGGTGCCGTTGGCGCCGCAGCCTTCACCGTAGAACTGGTGCGGGACCCAGGAAGGGTGGATGTACTTCGTGAACCCCGCGTAATCCCAGGGCCGTTGGTTCATGACCCCCAGCGAGCACAGCAGACCATGCCCCTCGCCCTGGTCCCCCATCCCCACAGGTTCCGGAATGAACAGCCGGACCATCATGAGGGCGGCCGCTACCAGCCCCGCGATCAGGGCCGCGCCGTGGACTGGTCCCAGCGTCAAGGTACCGGGACCGAAGGTCCTGGCAAAGTATCGTCCCAGGCTGCCGAGCGGACGGGCCTTGGTGCCCTTGCGTCCGCGCACAGGGGCAGGGGTGAACGTTCTCTGCGCTTTCCCGCCACGTTCACGGAGCTGCGTGGCGCTCCCGGATCCTTGATCAGCCATTGTTTACTGCTCCCCCGGTGACAGGCACGCGCACGGGAGCCAGGGTTCCGGTCACCAATTCCGGAGCTTCACCCGGTACTGGCTGCCGGGCGGAGGCCACGGCGCAGCGGACGGTCCGGGCAGTGCCCACCGTCCGGATGATGGGATGGACTGTGACGCCTGCCGGCAGTTTTTCCGTGCCGAGGAATTCGAGCGCATAGGGAAGGCAACGCGCTTCACGCGCCACGGGTGTTGCCAGTGACGCGTCCTGGGCGATCCATGCGCTGATGTCCTCCGCGGTATGGGGCTCCGAACACGGGACATCGGTTCCGTCGTCGGAAAGAACGCCGTCCTTGTATTCCTGCCGGTAGCAGAGCCGTACTGCTGCCGAGTGTGGTCCCGCCAAAGCATCCTTGAGGTCAAGGCCGGTTTCCTGCGGGGTGCCGTCTTGGTCCGTGACCGCTACGTCGCAACGAACCGCCCGGCTGCCGGCAGCCCAGGCGTCCCTGTCAGGGAAGTAACTGGTGACCGCCAGTCCGAAGGTCCCGTCCCTGTCGGACGCGGAGAGATAAGTGCGCAGGTCCTCGCTGGTGCACAGCCGTTTGCCGGCAGCCTTGAGCTGCTGCTGGTTGGGACGTGACTCCTGGCGGGCCAGGGGTTCGGGCATCGTCGTGACCAGGAAAGTCTGGGTGGTGTGGCGTTCGGTGCAGGAAACAGGCGGGCTGGCTTCGCTGCTGGCATCGAATTCTTCCGGGGACACCACGGCATGGCAGAGTCCTGTTTCCGGACTCGCCGTGTCCACCCCGGATTTTCCTTCATCACAGGCGGCCAAGGCTGCCGTTATCATCACCGCGGCCATGACGGCCGACGCCCGGAACAGACTACGAGGACGCACGCCGGCCCTTGCTGTGGGTCTTTGCACGGTCTTTGCGGACGACGGCGGCCCGGACCAGCACGATGATGGCCGCGACGAAGCCGAAAATCACCACGAAGGAACCCAGGAAGTGGTGCATGACATCGAATCCCTGCTGCCCCCAGCTCTGTTGCGCCGCTGCGATCATGAAATAGCGGGTTGCGTTGCTGATGCAGACTATGAGGAGTGCGATGAGGGCCGCGGGCATGAGCCGGGAGACGGGGATGCGTCCCATCAGGAAAAGAATCCCGGCGAGGCCTGCGATCGGCGTGAGGAGGACGGCGCTGGAGCACAGCCCGGTGACTTGGAGGGCGAAGGGCTGGCCCCCGCCCACATTGTGGAAAATGATGTCGCCCACGCTGTAGGAAGCCCCGCCGAGGACGCCGTCGAAAATGGCGGACATGAGCCAGGCTTCGGCTGCCCTGATGTGCTCCTGCTGCAGCATGGCCGCAGCCGCGGCAGCGATGAAGACCAGCCCGATGAGGCCCCCGCCACGGGCCTTCCGTACGGGGATCGCACGGGGTCCGGTGGGGACGCTGATGTTGCCGGCTTCGGCGCTCATGGCCACTAGGCTTCCTTCGCTAGGAGTTTGACGTCTGTCTCCTGGTTGCGGCGGGTCTTGGCCCACCCCTGCCGTCCTGTGATGAGGCGGTAGGTTGCCCTGGGCACCGTGACGTAATTCTGGTACATGTAGAGCCAGTAGCCGAAGCCCCAGAGGACACCGAGCATGAAGTTCTTCTCCGGTGTGACCTGCTTCCGGTACACCAGGCCCCACAGCGCGAACGGCAGCACGCCTGTTGCGAAGATCAGGGGAATGATGAACCATGCCGCACTGATCCAGGCGCCAAAGCTGCCCATGGTCAATGAGCCCTGCGCCACCATGGTGATAAACAGCGTTGGCCACAGGACCAAGCCGAGAATCTGGATGAAAGGCTGGACCAGGAAGTAGCTGGATTCGATCGCGCCGACGTTGCTGAAGTAGGGCGATTCGAAGATCCGCTTGAGGTAGACGCTGCACTGCATGCCGCCGTGGCACCACCGCGTGCGTTGCGTGAGGAGCCTGCGGAGGTCAGGGAGTGCTTCCTGGGCTACGTGGGTGTCATGCATGTAGACGGTCTTGTAACCACCCAGCATGATGTGGATCGCGAGTTCGTAATCTTCAAGGAGCGCCCCGTGCCATGGCTGGCCGGACGTCCTGGCGATGACATCCAGGGCGGACAACCGCGTGAACTGGCCGTTGCCGCCCAGGCCGACCGTCAGGGTGTGCCGCCGAAGGGACTGCATGGCCGCGATGGTGGTGCGGAACTCCATGTCCTGCATCAGGACCAGGTACCGTCCGAAGGACTTCCTGAGACGCTGCATCCCGGTGCCGCCTTCGAGGGCGGGGTCCTGCAGGTTGGACATCCAGACGGCGGTTTGGGCGGCGCCGACTTCCGGGTCACCGAACGCCAGGGGACCAGCCGCCTGACGGAACGCATTGTCAGCCAGGTGGCCATCGGCGTCGACCACCAGGACAATCACCGACGACCGGTCGACGTCGGCAGGCAGCCAACCGTCCAAAGTGCGGTAGGCGGCGTTAAGCGCATCTCCCTTGCCGGTGCGGGCCAGTGGCCGGCGACGGCGAACGAGGTGGATCATGGCGTCGCGCTCAGAGGCCGCGTCCACGATGTCGGCGGTGGCGTCGTCGCTGTCGTCATCGACAACCCATACGTGGGCCTGCGGGAATTGCCTGCGGAGCAATCCCAGGGTTTCGCCGATCACCACTTCTTCATCGCGGCACGGAATGAACACATGCCACGAGAAAGAGTCGGGATCGCCCTCGGGATCGGGTTTGCGCCGGAGGAAGGGCACCAGAATCACCAGGATGTACGACAGAAAAACCACCAGGAGCACAAAAGCCAGCGCCTGTGCGGATTCGAGTACCGACATTTACTTCCGATGCTTGGGCGAGGCCGGAATGGCCCGGGAAAAATGGGGATGGCGGGACGGCCCGGAAAGAGCCGCCCCGCCGATGGTATTACGAGTTGGGATGTGCTCCCCGCTTTGCGGCTTTGAGCCTGCTGTTTCGCAGGACTACAAAACCGGTAATCAGCAGGGCTACCCCCACGAGGATGACCCAACCAAGGGTTGGGGCTCCCGTGACAGCGAGCGTGGTACCGCCGGCGGCGGTACCACCTGCGGTCCAGTTATTGCCGTACATTGACTGTTCTCCTTTCGCCGTGCGTGATCGCCGGGGCGATCAGACAGCGGCTACCGCGGTGCGGCGGCGTGAGCGGACGAACAACCAGGTGAGCAGAGCCAGGAGGGCCACGCCACCGCTGATGGCCATGGTGTCGGCGTTGACCAGCGGGATCGCCGCTGCGTCAAGGTTGGGTCCGACGGTTGCGTTGGCCAGGTTGACGGTGGCGATGGAGCCGCCGGCAACGGCGATCTGCAGGGCGCGCTGGGTAAAGGCGCCCGACGGAGCGGTTTCCTGGACGTTGACCTTGGCCGAAACGAGGGCGGTCAGCGCGGTGCTCAGAGGAGCCACAACGCTGGTAGCAACTGCTCCGGTCACGCCGTTCAGGGTGGTGGTCAGGACAGACAGAGCAGGTCCTGCGACGAGCTGGGCGATCGGTCCAAGACCGTTCACGGCGGCCGTGGCGGTTGCCAGGGTGCTGCTGACGATGGAGGTCAGCTTGTTGGCAACAGCCTGCGGCAGGAACGAGATCAGGTCGGTTCCGGCCGGCAGGGAGTTCAGGTCCGGCACGCCGGCAACGGCCAGCAGGTCTGCCTCGGTGATGGAGATGGTTCCACCGGCCACCGGGTTGGCCACCGTGACGCCCAAGGGGGTCAGGACGGCGTTGGCCGTGTTGATGGCGGTGCTGATGGTGCCTGCGACGCCGCCAATGACAGTGCCGCCGACTTCAGCCGAAACGCCGGCCAGTGAGTAGGCACCCTGGGGGGCTGCACCCTGGTCCTTCTTGGCTGCCGCCGCGAGGGTGGCCACCTGAAGGTTGACGTTGACCAGGTCCGTGCCACCGAGGATGGCTGCAGTGCCGAGGCTGACGCGGGCTGCCGGGATGGCAGGATCGCCGGACGTGGGAAGGCCGCCGGGCAGGGTCACCAGACCGGGAGCGCCGCTCACGGTACCGGAGAATGCTTCCGAGGAACCATCGTTGACTGCCTTGCCGTACTGGCTGACAGCACCAACCTGGATGATGCCGTTGTTCTGGAGCAGCGGGATGTTGCCCGCGCCCACGTTGACGACGCCGAAGACTGCGCTGAGATCCAGCGGGTCGGTGGCCTCAATGACTGCCGGGCCGCTCGGCGGGGTGCCGATCTGCTGGGCAGTTGCTGCTCCGTTGGATGCCAGGTTGGCAAAGTTCGGAAGTGTCAGGACAGAACCATCGATGATCTGTCCGCTACCCACCGAGATGACGTCGGTGGGCGCTGCGTTTGCGGCTGGTGCGGCCACGAGGCCGATTGCCAAGGCCGATACGGCGGTGACGCCGACGGCTGTGGGCCACAGCTTGCTCTTGCTGTTCAAGTATTTCCCCCTTGCGAACGCTGCAGGACAGGGCTGTTCTGCAGCTGAGACCGTGGGGGCAAACGCCCCCCGGTGCAAAATAACAAGGGGAATGGGGCCAGGTCCGCGGGGGTACCCGAAGGGGTTAACCCGCGTCCTGGTTCTATAGCTGTTCTATTTACTGAGTTGCTGTCAGTCCGGCAGTTCCAGCTGGAAGCCGCACTGGCACCGCAGCAACTTCGTGCCGACGTCGACTGCCGAAGCGTCGCCGCCGGGTTCGTCCGTCGACAAGGGCGCGTAGATGCTCTTGACGTTGGAGCCTGCCAGGGACATTGCTTCGCCGCAATGGAAGTACTCTCCTGCGAAGCGGAGCAATCCCTCCAGCGAGCGCACCTTGTTCAGGACCGCTGCCACATCACGGAACCGTGCCCTGTGCAGGTAGTTGCCTTGGCATTTGCGGCAGACGTACCCGACCTGGACCTGCAGTTCGCCCGGATGCGGCGGCAGGGACTCGATGGATTCGATGGCAACATTTTCGTTCGTTCCGCAGTGCGGGCAGCCAAGGGGCCGCATGTCTTGCGTCAGCCGTGGAAGGCTGGGACCACCAATGCCTTGCATGGCGTCTCCTGGGGCTCGGCAGCTGACCGGTCAGCACCTGGGCAGCGGGACGAACCATTCGTCCCAGTACAAGGAAACCATTACTAAGGCTACTTAGCAATACCCTGCGGGGTACGATGGCGCCAGCTAGGCGAACTGCGGAACCGAGGTTAGCGCGGCACCCAACTCGCGGACCGCCGTCGGGCTTCCGGCAACGAACCAGTTCATCCCGTTGACCTTCACGACGGCGGTGTCCCCGCCGGCCGCGCGAACGATCGCCTTGCCGGGCAGCCAGTCCCATTCGGGGCAACTGTGCTGGAACCAGCAACCGAGTTCGCCATCGGCCACCCGGCCCAGGTCACAGGAACCTGAGCCAAACATCCGCAAGGAGGCGGCGGTGATGGCGGCCGCGTGCCATGGCATGGCCGTGCGCGGATCCGCGAGCCAGGTCGGATGGATGTACGTGGCTGCGCAAATCCCGGCCACCGAAACATCGCCGGAACCGGAAATGGGTTCTCCGTTGAGCGTCGCCGCCTGGTCCTCGCCGCCCAGCCAGAGCTTGTCCAGTTCGGGCTGGTAGATCGCCCCCAGCAACACCGACGGGTCCACCAACGGGCTGCCGGACTGGCCACTGTGGGCGGTGTCATCACGCTTCAAGGCAATGGCCGAGCACCAGTAGGTAGAGCCGTGCAGGAAGTTATAGGTGCCATCAACGGGGTCGATCACCCAGGTCCGTCCGCTGGTCCCGGCCACCGAGGCACCCTCTTCACCAAGGATGCCGTCCTCCGGCCGGCAACGGCGCAGTTGCTCCAGGACGTAGGCCTCGGCTGCGTGGTCGGCTGCGGTGACGACGTCCGAGACGGACGTCTTGCGTTCGCCCTGCAACCCGCCCATCCGCATGAGCAACGCCAGTTGCCCTGCTTCCCGGACCAGGGCGCTGGCCAACTGGTAGTCATCAAGTGAAGGATCGAGTTCAGTTGCGGTGTGCCTGCCGGTGGTCATGGATCCAGCTTAGGTGGCGGGATAATGAATGACATGGCCAAGACACCAGCTCAGCGGATCAAAAAGCACGGAGCGAAGGCAGTGGTTCCCGACCACACACTGCCTCCCGTGATCAACAGCACCACCGCGCGGACGCCGCAGAAGGCACAAAACAACTCCAGGTTGATCGTGATTGCCGGCGTGGTGGCCAGCCTGTTCCTCTTCTGGTACCTGCACCTGTTGACCCTGAACCAGATGACCCAGCTTTCCGGCGGGCTGGCAATGCCGGACTCCCTGATCGGCGGTTTCTCCCCGGACTACATCGCCCAACTGCGCGCAGCCATGGATGACGCGGCACGCGGCCAGCTCAACTACGTCCACAAGACGGCCGGCACACTGTTCCCGTTGATCTTCGGCTTCAGCTGGCTGCTGCTCATCGGCACCAACGTGGCACGCAAGTCGTGGCGCTGGGCCATGTGGGCCGCTCCCCTGCTTTTTGCCGTGGCCCACTTGTGGTCGAACGTGGCCATTGATTCGGTGCTGGCCGCACAGACGCCCGACGCCGGTTCGGTCGCCGTGGCATCGGCCGTCACCGTTGCCTCCTGGGTACTTTTCCTGGTGAGCCTCGTGTGTGGCGTCGTTGCCGTCTTCCTGGGAAAGAAGCGCGCGTCCTGAAACGGGGGGCCACCTCCCCGCCCCCGCCCCCGCCCCCGCAGCAACCACTGAGGATAGCTCTCCCCATTCCGCGTCCCGGCCCGCCCGGATAGTGTTGCGCTTGCCGCCAAGTGCTGGCGCGCAGTAAGTGGATCTTGGGGGATCAATGGGGGAAATTCACGTCGATGCCAGGCTCAACATCGTTGAGCTCAGCGGAATCGCCTGGGCAGAAACTGTCCGCAGGGCGGCCGAAGCAACGGGCAGCGAGGCCGACGCTGCCGCCTATCCGGAGTACTTTCCACATCCGGACGCGCACCACCAGGACGCCGGGGACGAACTTCGCCGTGCCGGCATCCTCGATGCGCAGGGCACCTTGTCACCGCAATGGATACTGGCGGTTACCCTCGCTGTATCGGCACCCCTGACGGCCACCACGGTGGTGCAGTTCCAAGACCAGTCCATCCACAGCAGGGCCGGCCTGGCAGGAGGGCGGGGCGTCGCCGTCTCCTATCGACGCCGTATCAGCCACCAGCCAAACGGTGTGGTGGTGACGGAAGTCCGCAACGCTGTCGAGGTTTCCTTCTTCCAGGAGGAAAATGCGTGGGCTGCCCTCAGCCGCCATTTTCCCCGGCTCCATCAGCTGGAGCCCTTGCCGGAAGCGACGCCGCAGGCGGTAGCGGCCAACACCAGCTGCACCATCCACCTTGAGGTGTCAGGCCACCTTGATGTTTCAGGCACTCCGGCGCCAGGTTCCCGCCCGTATACCAGCCGGCGCGTTTGGACCGTCGCGGACCAGCTGTACTCCGTTGACCAGCTGAACTCCGTGGAAACCGGGCCAGGACAGAACACCACACCCACCCTGACCGCCGTTCCATCCACGGACCCCGGGCTCGAATTCGCTTGGTCCCTCCTGGGAGCAAAGGAATACCTTGGCAGCGCCGCCGGTCGGAGCGTGCGCTCATGAGCCTTTACGGAATGGATCTGGAGGGCGGGCGACGCCTCAGCAAAGAGTTTGCCCGCAGCAGCCAACGCCTGCTGGACCTGAGCGGCAACCTCACTCCCTTGATCACCGGTGTGGACTGGCACGGCGATGACGGGAAGCGCTTCACGCAGGAGTGGATGGCCTACCGCAGCCAGCTCATCGCGGCAGGGCATGCGCTCGCCGCCGCCTCCAGTGCCGTGCAACGCAACGTCGACGAACAAATGGCCGCCAGTACCACCGCGGCCGGCTTCGGGGATCCGTCCGTCCTTGACCGGCTCCTGGACGCCGCCGCCGGGGAGGCTGGGGACCTGTGGGATGCCAGCGGAAAAGTCACCAGCCTGTTGGCAGGCACTGCGTCCACCATGTGGAACCTTGCCCAGGACCTGGCTCCCCTCCCTGTGGGGAACCTCATGGATGCCGAGGAAAACCGTGCCTCGCGGCTGGGCGACTTCGTGAACATGGGCTGGGGGTGGCTGACCTCGGGCGAGCCACCGTCGATCACCCAGCTGGTGTCCAACGGAGTGCTGTTCGTAGCGGCGACACTGAACACAGCCGCGACGGTGACGAGTTTCGGCTTCCACAATCCGCATTTGATGGATGACGGAAGGCCGGTGGCCGGCGAGCCCATCCCCCTGAGCGTTGGCAAACCCGGAACCGCCGACGTGAACGGCAGGCCGGTCACGCCCGTGCCGTCAACCATCAGCTCCGTCCTGGCCGCCACCGACGCAGCCTACGCCGACGCAGGAATCGCGGGCACGGAAGATACCGGGATCCGGATCACCACAGTCGACAAGCCGGGCAGTCCCCCTGCCTACATCATCAGCATTCCAGGGACCACCCGGTGGATGCCGGACGGCGCGGCCAACCCCACCGATCTCACCGGGAACCTTGAACTTGCCGGCGGAAACCTGTCCACTGCCGCCCAAGCGGTCCGCATCGCCATGGAGAAAGCCGGCATTCCCCAGGACGCACCGGTGATGCTGTCAGGTCATTCGCAGGGCGGCATGATCGCCACGGCCTTGGCATCCGACAGCAGCTTCACCGACAGGTTCAACGTCACCAACGTTGTCACGTACGGATCGCCGGTGGATTCGGCACCCATCCCGGCATCCATCGACGTCCTGGCCCTTCAGCACGCCGGTGACCCCGTCCCGCAGGTGGACCTGGCGGATGCCACTTTGCTTCCCGGCGGCAGCATCACCACGAGCCGGGACAACAACGCCCTGGTGGTGACGCTGCCCAATCCGGACATCGATCCGGGATTCGCCGGAATCAGCTACCACGACTCCTACCGTTACGTTGACTCGGTAGCGCAGCAGGAAGCCGGGGGTCCCATCGCCCAGTACAGTCAAAAGGAATCCACCCAGCAGTTCCTCACAAGCGATGCCGGCCAGGTGTCCTCAACCGTGTCCAACATCTCCCGAAAGCAGTGACCTTGAAGAAACTTCCCAAGCCGGTGCCGGCCCTGATCATCATGATGCTGATTCTGGGCATCACGGCTTGCGGTGTGGGTGGCCCGTCCAAGGCCGAGCGGCTCGGCAAGGACATGCAGGACGCTGCTGCGTCCGTGCCGGGAGTAAAGGACGCCCAGGTCCATGTGAACATGAATACGTCCGGCAACTTCATCACCGCCAAGCTCACAGGAACCGGCTCCGAGCACGCCGCGCTTGCACAGGCCCTGGAAGAGGCCCTTCCGGCCATGCTGGAGAAGACCACGGACTTGGACTCGGGATCCTTCTCGGTCAGTATCTTTTCACCCGACGACTCGGTTTCGGTGGGTGCTGGCGACCTCGGCTACGCGGGAGGGACTTCACTCGTGGACTTCCGCGAGTACTTCCTCAATCGGCCCTGAGCGCTTTTTCGTTCCGTTCGTACCCGCTGGGCAATAACAAGGCCTGCAGTGGCCAGGCCGATAGTGACCGGATACCCCATGAAGCGTTCCAGAGTTCCGGGCCGGGGTACATCCATCGCGGTGATGCCGCCAATGACCAGCGCCCCAAGGCAGAGAATCCCGCAGATTCCGAGGAACCAACTGACGGGGGTTTGCCTGAACCACAATACGGCCAGCAGGAGCAAGGCGAACCCTCCCCCAATGAAGAACATGAGGGCCCCTGCAAAATGCCACGGCGAGCCCAGGTCTTCGGGTACCAGTCCCACAATCACCGTGCCCACCCCCGCAACGCCCGTCAGGATCCGGATGGCGACCGCCATGATCCAGGGCACGGCCAGCACGCGGATGGGCGTTTCACCCTCCTGCGTCGCCCGGAAACGCCTGGCCTGGACTTCCGGCCTCGCCGCGACGCACAGGAGCCCGGCCGTCAGGAGGATTGCCCCGAGGACCAACGCCAGCCCCTGGACCACGAAAGAGGCATTCATCAGCCAATGCAAGGGCGAACAGACTGACCGGTCCTCATACAGTCCGCAGGAAACGGCGCCCAGGTCGCTGATGAAGCCGGTGGCCCTGCTGTAGGGCTCCGGACCGGCCCAAGCCTCGATCACAGCAGCCTCGGCCACGAAGTACTGGACGACGCTCAGTTGCGCCCATCCCCCAATATTTGCCCTGATGCTGCGGACATCCGGAAGGAACCATCCCGCCGGTGCCGACGCCGTTGCACGCCCGTTCATGGTGGCCAGCCTAGCTGTGTTCTGGCATCGCCCCGGCAGCTTGTATGCTTGTAGTCGTGTCCGGGCCCTTGAGCTCCAGCAGTGGGATTCCGAGCCATGGACACACAGGCCCTCGTAGCTCAGTGGATAGAGCACGGCTCTCCTAAAGCCGGTGTCGTTGGTTCGATTCCAATCGAGGGCACTTGAAGCACCAGCAGCGCATCCAGGACTTGCGGGCCTACCTGGCCGGCAGCTGGAGGGTGGAGCGAAACCTCCTGGACCGCGCCTCCGGCACCCGCGGAACCTTCACCGGCGTCGTGCACTACAGCCCGAACCCCGACGGCGGCCTGGACTACCGCGAAGACGGCACCATGCACTGGCCCACCCACACCGGCCCCGCCTTCCGTGAATACGTCCTGACACCCGGCGCCGCACCGGACTCCATGGATGTGTCCTTCCCCGACGGCAGGCCTTTCCACGTCATGGGATTCTCCGAAGAGGGCCGCGAGGACAAGCACTGGTGCGATCCCGACGACTATCAGGTCAACTACACCTACAACGGCCCGGATTCGTTCAGTTTCACCTGGGACGTCACAGGGCCCGCCAAGGACTTGCTGCTGGAATCGCATCTGGTCCGCATCGACGCCGGGAGGCATGAATGACAACAACGGACCTGATCGTGGTCAGCGCCGTGTGCGTCTACAACAACGAAGGGCAGCTGTTGACCGTCCGCAAGCGCGGCACGGACAAATTCATGCACCCCGGCGGCAAACCCGAACCGGGTGAAACCGCCGCCCAGGCCGCTGCCCGGGAACTGTCCGAGGAAGTCGGCATCAAGGTATCACCGGAGCAGCTGGAACCCCTGGGTGTCTGGCTCGCCGTAGCCGCCAACGAAGCCGCCACGAACATCGAAGCCACCGTCTTCACGGCGCCCGGAACCTGGGACGCGCACCCCTCCGCCGAGATCGCGGAAATCCGCTGGCTGGACCTCTCAGCACCCCTGCCCGCGGACCTGGCGCCGCTGCTCACGGACCACGTCCTTCCGGCCCTTAAGTAGCGCTAGAGCTCCGGGACAGCTTCCTGCGCCACTGCCGTGGCCTCCGCGAACTGGGTCTGGTACAGCTCGGCGTAGCGCCCGTCCGCCGCCAGCAGCTCGGTATGCGTGCCACGCTCCACGATCCTGCCGTCCTCAACCACCAGGATCGCGTCAGCGGCGCGGATGGTGGACAAGCGGTGCGCAATCACGACGGCGGTACGTCCCTCGAGCGCCTCACCCAGGGCCGCCTGCACGGCGGCTTCGTTGGTGGAGTCCAGCGCCGCCGTCGCCTCATCCAGAATCACCACGCGCGGCTGCTTGATGAGCAAACGTGCGATGGTAAGGCGTTGGCGCTCGCCGCCGGAGAGCCGGTATCCACGCTCTCCCACCACTGTCTCCAGGCCATCGGGCAGGGAACGGATCATCGGTTCCAGGCGGGCGCGCCTGAGCACATCCCACATGTCGTCCTCGGTAGCATCCGGCCGTGCCAGGCGCAGGTTGGAGGCGATGGTTTCGTGGAACAGGTGGCCGTCCTGGGTCACCATGCCCAGCGTGTCGCGCAGGGAATCGAAACTGATGTCCCGCACATCGGCACCCGTCCGGGGCCCGTTCCCGCCAAGGCGCACTGCTCCGGAGTCGACGTCGTACAAGCGGGACAGCAGCTGGGCGATGGTGGACTTGCCGGCACCCGAGGAACCCACCAGGGCCACTGTCTGGCCCGGTTCCACCCGGAAGCTCACCCCGTGCAGCACTTCGTCTCCGCCGCGGGTGTCCAGCGTGGACACCTCCTCCAGGGAGGCCAGGGACACTTTGTCTGCTGAGGGGTAGGAGAAGCGGACGTCATCAAATTCCACCGCGACAGGGCCCGGAGCCACCTCAATGGCATCCGGCTTTTCGGTGATGAGCGGCTTCAGGTCCAGGATTTCGAAGACCCGTTCAAAGCTGACCAGTGCGCTCATGATTTCCACCCGCGCGTTGGACAACGCGGTCAGCGGCGCGTAAAGCCTGGTGAGCAGGAGCGCCAGGACCACCACATCGCCCGGTGCCAGCTGGCCGCTGAGGGCTAACCAACCGCCCAGGCCGTACACGAGGGCCAGTGCCAACGCCGAGACCAGGGTCAGGGCGGTGACGAAGGTGAACTGCAGCATGGCGGTGCGGATTCCGATATCCCGCACCCGTCCAGCCCGGTCGGCAAATTCACGCGATTCCTCGTCCGGGCGGCCGAACAGTTTCACCAGCGTGGCACCGGGCGCCGAGAAACGCTCCGTCATCTGCGTGCCCATGGCGGCGTTGTGGGCTGCAGCCTCACGGCGAAGATCTGCCAGTTTGGAGCCCATGCGCCGCGCGGGGATGAGGAAGATCGGCAGCAGCACCATGGCGAGCACCGTCACCAGCCAGGAAGTATTGAGCATCACGGCGAGGGTCAACGCCAGTGCCACTACGTTGCTGACCACACCGGACAACGTGCCGGCGAAGGCGGACTGCGCCCCGATGACGTCATTGTTCAACCGGCTCACCAAAGCGCCGGTCCGTGTCCGGGTGAAGAACGCGATGGGCATGCGCTGCACGTGGTCGAACACCCGCGTGCGCAGGTCCACGATGACGCCTTCACCAATGATCGACGACAACCAGCGCGTCAGCAGGCCCACTCCGGCCTCACCCACCGCAACGATCGCAATGAGGACGGCCAGCCAGATGACCGTTCCCACGCCTGCGTTCGCGATGATCGCATCCACCACCTGTCCGGCAAGCACCGGGGTGGCCACTGCCAGGAAGGCGCCCGCGATGGAAGCTATGACGAACGCAATCAGCTTCCCCTTGTGAGGGGCAGCGAAGGCGAGGACCCGTTTGAGGGTTTCCTTGGAGAACGGCTTGGAGCCGCTCTTGGCAGTGGTGATGTTGTACAGCGAGCTCCAGGCCACGCGGTCCATGCTCATGGGTTACTTCTCCTGGCTTGGGGTGTGGTGGAGTTCCCGGACTTGTCCGTTGTCCAGGTGCCACCGCGAATCGAGACGGACGTTTTCCAGCAGCCGGCGGTCGTGGGTGACCAGCAGTAGCGCACCGTCGTAGCTCTCCAGCGCTTCTTCAAGCTGTTCGATCGCCGGAAGGTCCAGATGGTTGGTGGGCTCGTCCAGCACCAGCAGGTTCACGCCGCGGGCCTGCAGCAATGCGAGCGCAGCCCGGGTCCGCTCCCCCGGGGACAACGAGTCCACAGTGCGTGAGGTGTGGTCCGCTTTGAGCCCGAACTTGGCCAGGAGCGTGCGGACGTCTGCGCTGTTCCAGTCCACGAGCACGGCTTCCACCGCGTCGCCGAGCGGCTGCCCGCCGTCAAGCAATCCGCGTGCCTGGTCGATTTCGCCGATGGCGACGGACGCGCCCATGGAGGCAACGCCGTCGTCGGGTTGTTGCGTCCCCAGCAGCAGGCGCAACAAGGTGGACTTGCCGGCGCCGTTCGGACCCGTGATGCCGATCCGCTCCCCACCGTTGAGTTGGAGGTTCACCGGTCCCAGCGTGAAGTCGCCCTGGCGCGCGACGACGTCACGCAAGGTCGCGACGACGGCACTTGAGCGGGGTGCCTGGCCGATGCTGAACTGCAGCTGCCACTCCTTGCGGGGCTCCTCCACCTCAGTGAGCCGGGCAATGCGGGACTCCATCTGACGGACCTTCTGCGCCTGCTTCTCCGACGATTCGACGCTGGCGGTCCGGCGGATCTTGTCGTTGTCCGGGTTCTTCTTCATGGCGTTGCGGACACCTTGGGAGCTCCACTCCCGCTGGGTGCGCGCGCGGGAAACAAGGTCCGCTTTGGTGTTGGCGAACTCCTCGTAGCGCTCCCGGGCATGGCGTTTGGCCACCGCGCGCTCTTCGAGGAAGGCTTCGTAGCCGCCGTCGTAGACAGCTACCGAGTTCTGGGCCAGGTCCAACTCCACCACTGTGGTGACGCAGCGGGCCAGGAATTCGCGGTCGTGGGAAACCAGCACCACTCCGCCGCGCAGGCCCTGGACGAAGGCTTCAAGGCGTGCCAGCCCGTCGAGGTCCAGGTCATTGGTGGGTTCGTCCAGGAGCACTACATCGAAGCGGCTCAGCAGCAGCGCCGCCAGAGCCACGCGGGCGGCCTGGCCACCGGAAAGGCCGGTCATCAGTGCCTCGGTGCCAACCTCCAGCCCGAGATCGGCCAGAACGGCGGGAATGCGGTCTTCCAGGTCTGCCGCGCCGGAGGCCATCCAGCGGTCGAAGGCAAGGGAGTAGGCGTCGTCGGCTCCTGCGGCACCTGAGCCGAGGGCTTCGGCAGTGGCTTCCATCTCGGTGGTGGCTTGCGCGCAACCAGTGCGTCGGGCGATGTAGCCGGCGATGGTTTCGCCTTCGGTGCGCTCGTGTTCCTGCGGCAGCCAACCCACGAACGCATCCGAGGGTGCAAGGCTGAGGCTGCCTTCCTGCGGCTGGTCGACGCCCGCCAGGATACGGAGCAGCGTTGATTTTCCGGCGCCGTTGGCTCCCACTACGCCCACCACGTCGCCGGGCGCCACCGTGAGGGACAGCTTGGAAAAGAGTGTGCGGTGGCCATGCCCACCGGCCAGTTCCTTGGCCACCAAGGTTGCAGTCATTTGTCTATCCTCCAGCAAGGAAACGCAGATCATCAGGCCCCGATTCCCGCGGGCATGGAAAAACCCGCTGGTCCGAACTTGGGGGGTGTACGGACCAGCGGGTTCAATCATCAAGCATAATTCAATGTGGCGTCGGCGTAAAATCGATCTGTACTCCCACTTACCGCAATTTGCCGGTTTGCCGCGCCCCACATCACAGAGAGTTCCACATGCCCTTACAGTCCAAGGCGTTCCAGCGCTGGCTTCATGGCGTTGCGCCCGATGCCAGCACGGCGGACGTCTGCAGGATCGCCGGCATCAAACGGACAACCCTGGCCCAGCAGCTGGTCCGCGGCAAGGTGGCCGAGTCCACGCTGGTGAGCATCAGCCGGGGCTTCAACATCAACCCTGTGCAGGCCCTGGCCACTTTCGACCTCTACTCCGATCTCCGCGGCGACCCCGTTCCGCCCACGGGCTGCGAACTGGTCAGCCAAGTTGCCACGATCGATCTTCTGCGTGCCGTAGTGGAGCGCAGCGAGCCCGGCTCCGCGCCCGTGGCCCGCCTTTCGGAACCACCTCACCCCACCTCCGTGCGCAACTGGGTGGACGCAATCGACGACGGCGAGTTGCGGCACCGGGTCAGCGACACCACCGGCATCGCGCCCCAGAATTTCTCGGCCCACCTGACAGCCAACAGGCTTCCGCCGGAGCTGGCGATTGCCACCTCCCGTGCGGCCGGGGTGGGACCGGCAGGAGGGTTGGTGGCCGGAGGACTGATCACCGAAGCCGAAGCCGGCTGGCCACCCAATGCACGCCGGGAGGCCTTGGACGCAATGTCCCAAAGTGCACTGGTGACCCTTGCCGGTGAGCGGCTGCTGGCATTGGGAAAGACCCTTCGCCGCCAGGAACAAGACCACGAACGAACTGAACGAATTTGGGAGAACCTCGGATGACGGCTGTCCTGCCCTGGGTCACGCTGGCAGTTTGCCTGGCGATTACGATCGCACGGATTCCGAGCGCACTGCGTGGGGAGAACCGCGTTGTCTTCTACATCTTTTCGTTGATCTCACTGAGCATCTTCATCAGCATCGAGGCGCCCTACCTTGTCATCGACGGCTGGCTTGGCGGGATGAACGTTGGGAACCTGATTCTGCGTTTCCTGCTGTATGCGACGTTCTTCTTCATGGGCATCAAGATCGCCACCGCGTTCGGCTCCCAATCGGCAGTGCGGGCCATCCGCGGGCCACTGGGTATCACGGTTGCCGCAATCGTGGGCGTGCTGACCATCTACTTTTTCCTCATCACCGACACCCGGGGCTCGTCGGCGGGGATGAGCGGGCTGGTGTGGGGGCCGTCGTTGGAGGCCTATGCCTTTATGGGCCGCTTCTACCCGGGATTCGTTGCTGCCTGCCTGGTGCCGGCCATCTGGCGCACGGTGGCGAGCCAGGCGCCTGTGTTGCTGCGCGTCGCCTCGGGCCTGCTTTTGCTGGGACTTTCGTTGCTTTTGCTGTCACAGCTTTTTCCGCTGATCCCGTTTTCGGAGGCCTGGCTGCGGGTGCTGATCAACTACTCCGCAGCCATGTTCACGTGTATCGGATTGGCCGGAATCTGGTTCTCGAAAGCAGTTGCGCGTCGAAAACGGCGTCTCTCAGCGTAAGACTTTCACAAAACCATTAGATCGTGGCACAATCATGAATGTGTGAACGCGGCTGCAGCCTGACACCGGAATCAGAGAACGGGTTTCCGGTGGATGTGGCGCCCACGGGATCACAATTGGGGGGATGAGTGGTGGCGGGCTGTTGGGGACCGCCCCCACTCAGCCTTTTTAACGCACCTTTACCTGGCACTGGTGTCCACCGCCGTGCCCGTTCCCTCCGGTGACTAAGATGGCTCCATGAACAGCCTCCGCGCCCGACGTTCCATCCTTGCCGCCACCTTGGCTTCCGCTGCCCTCGCTCTTTCGGCGTGCGGTGGTGGTTCAACGCCGGCGCAGTCCGGCGGGGACACCTCCCTCTCTGACGTGAAGTCCAAGGGCGAACTGGTGATTGCCACCGAGGGCACCTACCGCCCGTTCAGCTTCCACGCCGAGGGAGCCGGCGACCTCACCGGATTCGACGTCGAGATTGCGCAGGCCGTCGCCGGGAAGCTCGGCGTCAAGGCGTCTTTCCAGGAAACCCAGTTCGACGGCATCTTCGCAGGCCTCGACTCCAAGCGTTTCGATACCATCGCAAACCAGATCTCCATCAACGACGACCGCAAGGCCAAGTACGAGTTCTCCACCCCGTACACGATCTCCACCGGCGTAGTGGTCACCAAGTCGGACAACTCCAGCATCAACAGCTTCGCCGACCTCAAGGGCAAGACCACCGCCCAGTCCCTCACGAGCAACTTCTACAAGATGGCCGTGGAAGCCGGTGCCAATGTCCAGGCCGTTGAAGGATGGGCCCAGTCCGCCACGCTGGTCCAGCAGGGTCGTGTGGACGCCACGGTGAACGACAAGCTCACCTACCTGGACTATGCCAAGACCACTCCCGACTCCGGCTTGAAGGTGGCAGCCGAAGCACCGGACAAGACTGAGAGTGCCTTCGTCTTCCGCAAGGGTTCCAGCGAGCTCACCAAGGCCGTGGACAAGGCTCTTGAAGACCTCCGCGCGGACGGAACCCTGGCGAAGATTTCGGACAAGTACTTCGGCGCGGACGTCACCAAATAGATGAACTGGGACCTCATCTGGAGTTCCTTCGGACCACTCATCACCGGCGCCGTGACAGGGACCATCCCCCTGACACTGGCTTCCTTCGCCTTTGGCTTGTTGCTGGCCTTGGTCGTGGCCCTGATGCGCCTGAGCCCCAACCGGTTGTTGTCCGGCATTGGCCGGTTCTATGTCTCGGTCATCCGCGGCACTCCCCTGCTGGTGCAGCTGTTCGTGATCTTCTTCGGACTGCCCAGCATCGGTGTGCGGCTTGATCCGTGGCCCAGTGCCATCATCGCGTTTTCGTTGAACGTGGGTGGTTACGCCGCCGAGATCATCCGCGCCGCCATCCTTTCCGTGCCCAAGGGCCAATGGGAAGCCGGGCACACCATCGGCATGTCCAACCGGCAGACGCTGGTACGGATCATCCTTCCGCAGGCTGCCCGGGTCTCGGTTCCACCGTTGTCCAACACCTTCATTTCCCTGGTGAAGGACACGTCCCTCGCATCACTGATCCTGGTCACCGAACTGTTCCGGAACGCCCAGCAGATCGCCGCTTTCAGCCAGGAGTTCATGGCCTTGTACCTGCAGGCAGCCCTGGTCTACTGGGTGATCTGCCTGGTTCTGTCCACGGCGCAGTCCGCGGTCGAAAGAAGATTGGACCGCTATGTCGCCCACTGATCCGTCATCCATGGTCCTGGAGGCAAGGAACCTCGCCAAGGCCTTCGGCAGCAACACAGTATTGCGGGACATCGATATCACCATCCGCCGCGGCCAGGTGGTGGCCCTGATCGGGCCTTCCGGCTCCGGTAAGACAACCGTCCTGCGTTCGCTCAACGGCCTGGAAGTTCCCGACGCCGGTACGGTCACCTTCGGCAGCGGCGATGCCTCAAGCGGGCTGGCCATTGATTTCGGGGCCAAGGTGGGCAAGAAGGAGATCGCAGCGCTCCGCGACCGCAGCGCCATGGTTTTCCAGCACTACAACCTGTTCCCGCACATGACGGTGCTCAAGAACGTCATCGAGGGGCCCGTCCAGGTGCAGAAGCGGCCGAAGGCGGAAGCCATCGCGGAGGCCGAGCGGCTCCTGGAACGCGTGGGCCTGGCGGACAAGCGCGATGCCTATCCGTTCGAGCTTTCCGGCGGCCAGCAGCAGCGTGTTGGCATCGTCCGGGCCCTCGCCCTCAAGCCGCAGCTCCTGCTGTTCGACGAGCCCACGTCCGCCCTGGACCCGGAGCTTGTGGGTGATGTCCTGGGCGTCATTAAGGAGTTGGCCGAGGAAGGCTGGACCATGGTGATCGTGACGCACGAACTCGCCTTCGCCCAGCATGTTGCCGACGAGGTGATCTTCATGGACGGTGGAGTCGTGGTCGAACGTGGCCCGGCCGCCGAGGTACTGCGGGCGCCACGGCAGGAACGTACCAAGCTCTTCGTGAAGCGGCTTCAACACGACGTTTAGCCTTTTCAAAAATATGGGGGATCAGACTTTGGACGAGACCAACAAGGACTCCGGGCGCAGCAATTCCCGGCGTACAGGCATCATTGTTGTCGTGGTGGTCCTGGCCTTGGCCGCCGGGGGGTTCGGCGCCTGGTTCGCCTTTCTCCGGCCAACCGGAGTGCAGCGCGCGGACGTGGAGCGGCTGGACAAGCAACGGGGCATCGTGGATCGCTCCATGAACCTTTACGACCCCTTGCTTGAGGAGTTCACGGCACGGTACACCAACGTGGTCGCCGAGGAAGAGGGCGATCAGGAAAAAGAGCAGGTGTTCACCCGGGAAAGCGATGTGATCAAACGCGAGTCCGCCGCCAACACCGGCAGGCTCGACGCCATGGCCGCTTCTCCCGTGGCGCAGGAGCCGGAGATTGCCGAGGCGTTCCGGCGGTTCAAGGACCAATACGTAGCGGTGATCGCCTACAACGACCAACGGCTCATCAATACGGCCAACATCACCCGTTCTGTGGGGGGACCGTGCGCCCCGCTCCACAGGGACCTGAACGTCAGCGGTGGCGACTATGCGCAGGAGTACGTCAAGACGGCCGATTCCTGCCTGCTGGCCTTGGCAGGTGCCAAGGACAAGGCAGATGCGGACACGGTCCAACTCCTGCAGGGGATCGAAGGCATCGTCAAAGGACAACGCGACAAGCAGCAGGAAGTCCTGGACGCGACGGATGACCTCGGACGCCTCGCCAAAAGCACCACTGCGGGAGTGGCCTTGCTCGACATCAATGATGCACTGAACAAGGTCCGCACCACGTATGAGGACGCCGTGAAGGCCAGCTCAACCAAACTCGTCGACGACGCAAATGCCGCCAATGCCGAGCTCGAACGTGTCCTAAAATCCCGGCTGGACCAGTTCAAGGCCTCCGGCCAGGAGGGGAAATAGGCCATGACCTACGAGAACCCCGGGGTCACCCCCGAACCCGCCCGCTCACGCCGCCGCCCCGTCATCCTGGTGACCTGCATTGTCCTTGCCGTGCTGGCGATCGCCGTCGGCGCCCTTGTGGCCGTCAACAACTTCGCCGGACAGCAAAAGGCCGAAAGCCTTTCCGCGTTGAAGGGAGACCGCCTCAACGCACTGGGCGACGCCAGGGGCAAGGTCCAGCCGGCAGCCAATGCGTACCTGGCCGCCTACAAGAAGGCCCGGAACGCCCCTGCCTCGCGGGAGCAGGCCGTGAAGGACAGCCAAAAGGAAAAGGACGAATTCCAGCAGGCATCGAAGTCCGCCCGCTCTGCCCTGCAGGAGCTGAAGTCAGGGAATGACTCCGTCGACACTCCCGTCGGCGTCGCTGTTCACCAGCTGGTCGAATCCCACGAGGACTACTTTGACTACATGGAAGGCCTGGTGGAGTCCTACCCGCAATTTGAGGGCCTCTTCCGCGATGACGACGCGGCCCGATGCAACGGCCTGTTCGTCGGCTCGAAAGCATCCACCCTCCGGGAACGCCAAACCCTGCTTGCCCAGGCCGCGGAGCCTTGCCGGAAGGCGGCAAGCGATCTGTTGCAGTCAAAGAACAATGCCTACGTGGAGTTCGCCCGGACGTTCGACAACAAGGTGGCTGAGCTGCAGGAACGCGCCGAAGTTACGGCCAAGGGCGAAGAAAACTACGCTGGGTTTGTCCGGCTCAAGGACGACCTCGTCAAAAGGGCGGATGATGCTGAGGCACGCAACGCCCCGGAGGCGGAAGTGCAGAAAATTGCCGATGACGCCAAGGCAGTCAACGCCCAAATACGTACAAACCGCTCCGAGTTCGACTTTGCAGCCAAGCGCTACCTGGCCGGAGTGAAGGAGATGCCCTCCACAGTGGAGAATGTCTTTTCCAAAGAGGTCTCAGCCGACATCAAGCACTTCGACGCGGTGATCCCGGCCAGGGAGCAGATCCTCAAAGACACGATCGACGTCGAGTTGACCACCAAGTAGGCAGTCGTTGAGGGTCCTGCGCTTCTGTGCAGGACCCTCAACCGCTTTTTACCTGGAAAAACGCAGCGTGACCAGCTGGAACGGACGCAGCGCCAGGCTGACAGCGGAGTCGTCCTTCACCGTCACGCCAGGGGCGTCGGTGGCGCGCTCCAGCAAGTCCGTGGCAGTGGCTCGCCTGGCATCGAAGCCAGGCTTAACCAGGGCAACTGACCGCTCCCCCAGTGATTCGTAGAGCCGCACTATGACATCACCCGAACCGTCCTCAGCCAGCTTCACGGCTTCGACCACGATTGCCGGGTTGGATACGACAACCACTGGGTCCACCGCATGTCCGCCGGTAACGAACCGCGGACGGAGATTGGTGCGGTAGCCCTCCTCCACGGCGTCGGCGATTGCGGCGCCGGGCCTGATGGACAGCTCGAGCGTGTGCTCGCCCCTGTCTGCTTCCGGATCCGGGAAACGGGCCGAACGCAGCAGCGAGGTGCGGACCGTCGTCGTAGTTCCGCCGTCGTCGCGGACCGCCCTGGTGACGTCGTGTCCGTAGCTGGAAGCGTTGCTGATGGCCACGCCGTAGCCGGGTTCGGACACGTGGATCCAACGGTGCGCGCAGATCTCGAACTTCGCCGCTTCCCACGAGGTATTGGTGTGGGTAGGCCGGAAGACATGGCCGAACTGGGTCTCCGAGGCAGATCGGTCCGCCCTGACGTCCAGGGGGAAGGCGATCTTCAGCATCTTCTCCCGTTCCTGCCAGTCCACCGTAGTGGAGATCCCCAGCGACCTGGCGCCGGCGTCGAGCGTCAGGCGTTGGGTAATGGTTGAGCTGCCCACCGCGCGCTTAACCACGACGACGGCTCCGTTGGGTGTCCGCTCCAGCTCAATTCCTTCTGCCTGGGTCAACGGAGTGACGTTGCGGCGGTAGAACTCCTCGATGTCCCAGGCGTCCCATTCATTGGGGGTGTCCCGGAACAATTCGAGCAGATTGCCGGCCTGCCCCGGAGCGATGGCTTCCCTGCCGCTGGCATGGTCCACCACGGAGGTCAGGAGGCCGTTTGCGTCCACCACAACCCGGATCAGTCCGTTATCCAGTACGAAACCATCGCCGGAATGGTCCACCTCAACCACGGAATCGTCCTGGCTGATCTTCCCGATGCCAAGAGCGGGCACGCCATGACGCTGGTGCGGAGCGGCGTTGAGCAGGAACTCCTCGGTGCCCGGCCCTGCCAACGCCTGGGCCGCGTGGGTGATGATCCGTTCAAGATCGCGGGAAATGGCCTCATAATTCCGCTCGGCATCCTGATGGACCCACGCGATGGAGCTGCCGGGAAGAATGTCATGGAATTGCTGGAGGAGAACCAGCCGCCACAGCCGCTTCAGTTCCTCGCGGGGATACTCGTATTCGTTGCCCAGCCGGACAGCAGCCGTGGTGGACCACAGCTCAGCCTCGCGAAGGAGGTGTTCGCTGCGCCGGTTGCCCTTCTTGGTCTTGGCCTGGCTCGTGTAGGTTCCTCGGTGCATCTCCAGGTACATCTCCCCCACCCAAACGGGAAGGTTGGTGTACTCGGCTTCCGCTTTGGTGAAGAAGTCCTTGGCCGTGCCCATCCGGACCTTCGGTGAGCCTTCCAGGTTCTCCGTGCGGTGTGCCGCAGCCACCATTTCGCGCGTGGGTCCGCCACCGCCGTCGCCGTATCCGAAGGGCACCAGCGACATGGTGCCGCGGCCGTGCTCACGGTAGTTGCGCTCGGCGTGCGCCAGCTCGCGGCCATGAAGCTCGGCGTTGTAGGTGTCCACCGGTGGGAAGTGGGTGAACAAGCGGGTGCCGTCAATGCCTTCCCAGGAGAAGGTGTGATGCGGCATGCGGTTGACCTTGTTCCAGGAAATCTTCTGCGTGAGGAACCACCGGGATCCCGCTTCCTTGACGATCTGCGGAATCGCGCCGGAATAGCCGAAGGAATCGGGGAGCCAGGCCTCCCGGCATTCGATGTCGAACTCCTTGAGGAAGAAGCTCTTGCCTTCCACGAACTGCCGCGCCATGGCCTCGCCGCCGGGCATATTGGTGTCCGATTCCACCCACATGCCACCCACGGGGATGAACTGGCCGGCCTTCACTTTCTCGCGGATGCGCACAAAGAGCTCGGGGAAGTATTCCTTGATCCAGGCCATCTGCTGTGCCGAGGAGCAGGAGAACACAAAGTCCGGATCTTCGTCCATGAGCGCCACCACGTTGGAGAACGTCCTGGCGCACTTGCGGATGGTTTCGCGGACAGGCCACAGCCAGGCTGAGTCGATGTGTGCATGGCCCGTCGCCAGGAGTTCGTGGGCTGAGGCATACGCGGGACGGCCCAGCACCTCCCTGAGGGCCTCACGGCCGGCTGCGGCGGTACCGGCGACGTCGTCCGGGTCCATGATGTCCAGCATGCGTTCAAGGGCGCGCAGGATCTCGTGGCGGCGGGGCAGCTCCATGGGCAGCTCATGCATCAGGCCGGTGAGCGTCCAGATGTCCTGGTTGAGTTCCCAGACGGTCTCGTTGAGCTCGGCGATGGCGATCCTGCCAAGGCGGTACCGTGGCTCGTCGCCGGAAGTGGCCTTGTCCCCGAGCGGAGTGGGGGCAAAGGACCAGCCCTGCGCCACATCCGGGTTGGCCGCCGCTTCCACATAGAAGTCAACGGATTGTCCGCCACCCAGCAGCTTCAGCGGAACGTGGTAATTCCGGGGCGATATTGCTTTGATGATGCTTCCATCGGCACGCCAGGCAGTTCCTTCGCACTGGAAACCCGGGACGTCGCTGTTGAAGCCCAGATCCACGATGATCTCCACAGCGGTCGCATCGGACATGCCCCAGTCCGGCGGAACCTCGCCCTGCAGACGCAACCACTTGGTGCTCCATGCCTTACCCCAGGGCGCCCCGGGCTCCTGCGGTGTGAACAGTTGGCGCATCGCCTCTGCGGCCGGCACCGGTTCTCCGGGTACATCCCAGCTGCTGAGTTCAAGCGGTATCGCCCTGCCGTAAATGGCCGGAAGAATGCGGTCCCGAACAAATCGGTCGAGACGCTGTTCAGTGATCCGGCGGTCGTCGTGCAATTATTTCCCCTTTGGGCGTTGGCTGGGCGGCCAGGCTTGGTGACCCGGCCCCGGCGTGCTTGGCGTGGACGGCATTTATGGTTTTCGCCGCGCTTCCAATCGATGGATAAAATCTACGGCGTTCGCGGACAATAGCCAAGTGATGGACACTATCCCCAGGCACCCACCAGCTTTAACCTGGCTGCCCGACTATCCGGTCGCGGCCGGCGTACACGTTCAGGCTCGATCCCCGGCTGAAGCCCACCAAGGTGATGCCGGACTCCACGGCAAGTTCAGCAGCAAGGCTGGAGGGCGCGCTGACCGCGGCCAGGACGGGGATCCCGGCCATGGCAGCTTTCTGCACCAGCTCAAAAGATGCCCGCCCGGAAACCTGCAGCACGGTACCGCGCAAGGGCAGCTTGCCGGCGCGCAGTGCCCAGCCCACCACCTTGTCCACCGCATTATGCCGGCCGACATCTTCCCGGAGGCACAGCAGCTCGGTGGTGCCGTCGTCGTGAATCCGGAAGAGTCCGGCAGCGTGGACGCCGCCCGTCTTGTCAAAGACCGCCTGTGCCTCGCGGAGCCGGTCCGGAAGTGCGGCCAGCGCCGCCACGGGGATGGTGACGTCGTCCTCCTTGGGGCTGTGGCGGGAGGACTTGCGGACGGCCTCGATCGAGTCCGTGCCGCAAATGCCGCACGAACTGGACGTGTACACGTTCCTGCCCGTGTCAGGGCGCTCCACGTCAGGACGGAGCTGGGCATCCACGACGTTGAATGTCTGAACCCCGTTCTCGTCCTCCCCCGAACAAAAACGCTCGGAAATCAGCTGCGAAGGCTCCCACACAATGCCCTCCGACACCAGGAAGCCCGCCACCAGGTCAAAGTCGTCCCCCGGGGTCCGCATGGTCACCGAGAAGGACATGTCTCCAAGCCGGATTTCCAGGGGCTCCTCCACCGCCAGGACATCTTCCTTGAAACGGACGGGATGCTCCAAAGCCTGGGGCGAACCGTCCAGGACGAACTTGTGCACCTTGCGGCGTTGCGTCACGCGTCCCACGTCAGGATCCGTTCTCCTCATGGTTTACAAAGCGCACAGTCATGGCCTTGTAACCGGGGGTGTTTGATTCCCGGGCCACCAGCTCACGGTGCACCAGGGCATTGGCTTCCGGGAAGTACGCCGCAGCGCATCCCCTGGCGGTCGGGTAACCGATGAGCCGGAACTTGTCGGCCCGGCGCTCCGTTCCGGCGAAGGTGGAGATGACATCCACCAGATCACGGTCATTGAAACCCAGCTCCGTCAGGTCGTCCGGGTGGACCAGGACCACCCGGCGCCCATCCGAGACGCCACGGTAACGGTCATCCAGGCCATAGAACGTGGTGTTGTACTGGTCGTGGCTGCGCACGGTTTGCAGGATCAGGTGGCCTTCGGGCGCTTCAAGGTACTCCAGCGGCCGCACGGAGAACCGGCCCTTTCCGATATCCGTGGCAAAGGTGCGGGAATCACGGGGCGGGTTTGGCAGTACGAAGCCGTTCTTGGTCCGGACCCTTGCGTTGAAGTCCTCAAATCCAGGTATGACGCGCGAGATGTGGTCCCGGATCACGTCGTAATCCTCGGCCATGGCCCGCCAGTCCACGCTGTGGTCGTCACCAAAGGTGGCCTGGGCCATGCGGGCTACGATCACGGGTTCGCTGAGCAGGTGTTCGGAGACCGGTTCCAGCCTGCCTTGTGTCTTATGGATGACGGACATGGAGTCTTCCACCGAAAGGAACTGCTTGCCTTTGGGGTGCTTGTCGTCCGTGTCGGTCCGCCCCAGTGTCGGCAGGATCAGCGACGTCCGGCCATGGACAATGTGGGCGCGGTTGGGTTTGGTGGAGATGTGCACGGTCAGCCCGGCCCTCTTCAGGCCCTCCTCCAACGCCGCCGTGTCCGAGCCGGCGGCGGCAAAGTTCCCGCCCATGGAGACGAACACGTCCACGTCTCCCTTTTCCAGGGCGTGCTGTGTTTCCACGGAGTCGTAGCCGTGGTCCCGGGGCATGTGGAAGCCGAATTCCTGGTCCAGGGCAGCCAGGAAGGATTCCTTGGGTTTCTCCCAGATCCCCATGGTGCGGTCGCCCTGCACGTTGGAGTGGCCACGAACCGGACAAGCACCAGCGCCGCGCTTGCCGAAGTTGCCCTGCAGCAAGAGCAGGTTGATGATCTCGCGCAGCGTGTCCACCGAGTGCGGCTGCTGGGTCAGCCCGAGCGCCCAGCAGATGACCGTGGCCTTGGAAGCTGCCATCATCCCGGCAACCTTGGTGATCTCCGCGCGCGAGAGTCCGGTGGCCCGTTCTGTCTCAGCCCAGTCCAGCACGGAACGCGCTTCCCGGTAGGCGTCAAAGCCTTCGGTCTGGCTCTCGATAAAGGAATGGTCGACGACGGTGCCCGGGTTGCGCTTCTCTTCCTCCAGGAGCAGGTGGCCCAGGGCCTGGAACAGCGCGAGGTCGCCACCGACCTTGATCTGGAGGAACTCATCGGCAATGGTGGTGCCGCCACCGATCACGCCATTGAGGGACTGGGGGTCCTTGAAATTCAGGAGTCCGGCCTCGGGAAGCGGGTTTACGGCCACCACTTTGCCGCCGTTGTTCTTGCAGTCCCGCAGGGCGGACAGCATCCGCGGATGGTTGGTGCCCGGGTTTTGGCCCACTACCAGCACCAGCTCCGAGTGGTGGATATCCTCCAGCGAAACAGTTCCCTTGCCGATCCCGATGGTGGGGTTCAACGCACTGCCTGAGGACTCATGGCACATGTTGGAGCAGTCCGGCAGGTTGTTGGTGCCCAGGCTTCGTGCGAACAGCTGGTACATGAAGGCGGTCTCGTTGGCTGTCCTTCCGGAGGTGTAGAACACACACTTATCCGGGGTGGTGGCATTGATGTGTTCGCCGATCAAGGCGAAAGCATCGGTCCAGCTGATCGGTGAGTAGTGCGTGTCCCCCGGCCTGATGACGACAGGCTCGGCGATGCGGCCCTGGCTGCCCAGCCAGTACTCGGTTTTGCCTTCCAGTTCGGCAATCGGGTGTTCAGCCCAGAATCCGGCACCGACTGTACGGGTGGTGCTTTCCTCGGCGATGGCTTTGGCGCCATTCTCGCAGAACTCTGCCGGGCTCCGCCTGCCGGTGATCGATTCCGGCCACGCACAGCCGGGGCAATCGAAGCCGTCATGCTGGTTGACCCGCAGCATGGAGCGGACAGTCCGGGTTACACCGGCTTGGGCATAACCGCGCTCGAGGGCGACCGTGACGGCCTTGACACCTGCTGCGGCTCGTTTGGGCGGATGGATTTGCAGGTCATCTTCATTGATGTCCTGTTCGGGAGCGTGCCTGTTCATAGGTCCATCATTGCATCTTGCATCCTGCGCTCAGGCGTCCAGTCCGCTCCAATCGACAGGACCAGCGGGAGCCTTGCGCGGGGGCCGGGCCTGCGTCTTCCGCGGTTTGTCCTCCGGCGGCTTCGGCGCGGGCAGCGGCTTCGCCCAGGGCAAAGGGAAAGCAGGGACCAGTTCCCCCAGCTGGACTCCATGGGGAGGCACAATCATGACCCCGTCAGCGCCGGCCAATCCCCGCATCATTCCCGGACCTGTGTGCTGGGCCGGCGACGCCAGGCCATAGACCAGCCTGAAGGGCATCAGACGCGTTCGCCCCGGATCAGCATCGATGGTGGTGCCGCACGGCACCTCTCCCACGTCAGCCGGGCGGGCATGTCCGAGGGCTGCAAGCAACGGCGCCCCGACAGTGAAGAGAGCCATCATCGCGGCCAAGGGGTTGCCCGGCAGCCCCACCACGAACCTTCCATCAGGAAGTTCCGCCAAAACGGCCGGGTGCCCTGGCCGCATCGCGATGCCATCGATCAGCAGGCGGCCGCCGAGTTCGGCCACGGCCCTCCGGAAGTGGTCCGTTCCGGAGCGCCCGGTCCCGCCGGTCGTGATGACGACGTCGGCCGGCGGCTCTGTTTCTGCGTCCGGTCCGCCTGGTTCCGGCTCAGTATCCTGAAGCGCGGCCATCCATTCCTCGTAGCTGTCACCCACCCGGAGTTGTTCGCCGGCGATTCCGCCGAGGAGTTCCACTACTGCACCTAATTGTGGCCCGAAAGTGTCCCTGACCTGACCCGGTTGCGGGATGCCGCGCTCCACCACTTCCGAGCCTGTCAGGAGGAAGCGGACCAAGGGCTTTCCCAGAACATCCACGTGATCCAGGCCGGCAAGGGCCGCTAGGGCAATGTGCGCGGGGTTCAGGCGTGTTCCGGCCTTGAGCAGGACGTCACCTTCGGCCGCTTCTTCTGCGGCCTTGCGGATGTGCTGGCCGTTGCGGGGCTCCCCCGGCTTGGCGGCGCCGCCAAGCACGAGAACCGGCAGGCCGTCGTCGTCGGTGGTGATGATACCGCTCTCGCTTCGCAAGACAGCCTTGGCGCCGGGCGGAATGAGTCCGCCGGTGACTATCGGGCTCGCTTGGTGGGGCGCCAGACGCTGACCGGGTTCACTGAGGATCCACGGGCCGCTGCCGTTCACTGCCCACCCATCCATCGCGGAGGAGGCGTAGTGGGGCATGTCCTGGAGAGCCAGGGCATCAGAGGCCAGGGTACGGCCAAGGGCTTTTGCCAGCGAAACCGGCCCCGGGGGTATGGGCGTGGCGACGTCGAACGCGCGCTGCCGGGCCTCCTGCCATGTGTGTGCCGCGTGGTGGCCCTCGCCGGGGGCCTCCGTCATTCGGCGTCAGTCCCGGTCTCCGAGTACTCCTTGGCGATTTTGCGGGCCAGGTCCAGGGCCGCTTTCATGGAGGCGTCATCGCTGGCCTGGCCAATACCACGGGCCATTCCCGCCGCGAAGCCGGCAATGAAGGTGGTGAGCGGCGCGGCCGGGCGAACCACCGAATGCGCGGCCACTCCTGCCACGGCCAGTACCTCGTTGATGTCTATTTCCACGCCCTCAAGCTCAAACGCCTGCAGCAATATGCGGCACCAGTCCTCGAGCGTTTCTTCCTGGCTCTTCACGTCCGCCTCCAACTCGTAGTCAATACCCAGCACCGCGGCGTCCTCCCACGTATCCACGTCGTCTGTGGACCCCGCGGGGACGTCAACGTCCAGCAGGTTCAGCCTAGCAAGCAGCTTGAACACTGAAGAGTTCGTTAACCCGGAACCCCGGATGGCCGAGGCCACCTCCCGGTCCAGAGCGGCCGTGCTGTAAATGCCCAACAACGGCTGCTTCCGCCCGTCAGTGGATACCGCCATGACACCCTCTACCCCGGGGTGCCCAGCGAGCACTTCCAACAGGCGGCCGATCCCCTGCGATGCCTTGGGCATATCGCAGGCCAAAACCAGTGTCCAGGGGGATCTCATCCCGGCCGTATCAAGTGCCGACAACCCTGCGGCGATCGCCGCTGCCGGGCCCGCATAGGCCGGCTCCTCACGCGCGAGCAGCACGGATCCGGGCAAATGCACTCCGTGCTCGCCGGGACCCACCACTACGGTGGCCGCAGCAGCCCGGGCAGCCTCCAGTGCGTGCGAAAGGAGGGTGCCGCCGTCGTACTTCAACGTGGGCTTGGGCACGCCACCGAGGCGGGTGGCCCTGCCACCCGCCAAAACAACGGCGTTGAACTCCATCCGCCCAGCGTACCCGGACGGCGGGAGGTCAGCAGAAATCGATCAGGCAGCGGATTCCGGCAGAAGGAACGGGTCCCAGTCCGGCGCAGGTTTCTCGAGTTCTTTGATCTGCCACATGGTCCCCTGGGGCACACCGGGTTTGAAACGGAGTTTCCAGCCCATTTCGGCAAGTGTGTGGTCGCTCTTGGCGTTGTTGCATTTCAAGCACGCCGCAACCAGGTTTTCCCAGGAATCCGCGCCGCCCCTGGACTTGGGGTGGACGTGGTCTATGGTGTGGGCTGTTTTCCCGCAGTAGGCGCAACGGTGACCGTCGCGGCGAAGAACCCCGCGGCGACTCACGGCAGTGATCTTGTTGTACTTGGGGCGGATGTAGCGGTTAAGGAGGATCACGGAGGGGCGTCCGAGAATCTCCTGTGGCCCGACGACAGGCTCGTCGCCTTCGGCCACTACGCTTGCTTTCCCAGTGAGCACAAGGACCAGCGCCCGGCGGAATGTTATTACCGCCAGCGGTTCATATCCAGCATTCAGAACGAGTGTGCGCATGCACGTACCTCTTCACGGCCGCACCCGTCAGGGGCACGAGGGCCGGCTGCCCTCTGCATGTACGGGCTGTGGATCGACAACACAAGGGTAAGCACTTATATGCCGTATCAACGAATTTATTTGTCGTTTCGCTCACAGTGTCGGCAAAAGTTCACGCGTGATTAAAGCAAAACACCCCGCAGGCATCTGCCTGCGGGGTGTTCCGGGAGCTGATTGTCAGCCGTTGACGCGGATGAAGACCGGGCCGGAGCCGACGTTGACGCTGAACAGTGCCGTGGTGGATCCGTTCCATCCACCGTGGACTGCCATGCCGTTGCCGACGTACACAGCAATGTGTGCCTGTCCGGCCAAACCGCCGTTGGCGTAGTAGGCGAGGTCGCCGGGCTGTGCCTCGGCTGCACTGACAGTGCGGCCAAGCGACAGGTAACCGGCGGGCCAGTCGTGGAAGTGGATTCCCACTGCTGCCAGGGAGTTGGTGACCAGCATGGTGCAGTCCTGCGTGACACCGAGCTGGGCGTACGCGGCGGCAGCAATTGCTGCGCCGAGTCCGCTGGACGCAGCCGGAGCAGCGGGTGCAGGGGTGGCAGTGCTGACGGCCACTGAGGCGTTCGTGGCCGGAGCCGCGGTGGCGGTGGACTTGGTCGATGCCTTGGCCTCAACCTTTGCCGGAGCCTCTTCAACCACGGGAGCCGGAGCTTCCACGGTGGTGACCACGGGACGCTCGTAAGAGATGGCAACCGTGGAGTCCGCAGCGATGGTGGCCTGGGCAACAGACTGGACATCGAGGGCGGACGTCGACGTCGATTCGCGGTCGACATTCGTCTCAGCAGCATTGGCAGCGATACCGCTGGTCAGCACCAAGCCTGAAGCTGCGGCGATGACTGCTGCCTGGCGGCCGACGCCACCGGCGTTGACGGTGACGGCCTTTGCGATGACGGCAAGCGAGCTGGTCTTGGGGGCCTCAGCGCGGTGCCGTGCAACTTTGTGTGCACTGGTCATTGTTTTCTCTTTCGTATCCGCAGGCAGTTGGGGTACCTGTGGGTAGTGGGTCAGCTGGCAGGGGTACGTCAGCCGGCCCCGAATCGGGTTGTTTCTAGCGGAGGGTGAAGAACGAAGACGTGCCGGTGGAGGCCACGGAGTGCAGCAGGGTTCCCTGGCCCGGGTTCAAAGCACTGATCATCATGCCGTTGCCGACGTAGATGCCTACGTGCGCACCGCCGTTCTGCATGACCAGGTCACCGGGCTGGGGGGCGCTGGTGGGCTTCATGGCCGTCCAGGCGTTGACGCGGGGGATGCTGATGCCGGCCTGGGCGTAGACCCACTGGGTGAAGCCGGAGCAGTCCCAGCCGCTCGGAGTAGTGCCGCCCCATACGTAAGGCGAGCCGATTCCTGTGTAGGCAATCGCTGCGAGCCCGGATGCTGCCGCGCTGGAGGCGGACTCCTTGGCTTCGGAGGACTGGGCAGTGACTGCAGTAGCTTCATCCGCCGTGCGCTCTGTGACCAGGGCCGCACGCTGGACAACCTTGGGGGCTTCCTTGGTGGCCACGACGGGGCTCTCGAAGGAGACGGTGGCAGTTGGCTCTGCAGTGACCACTGCGGTGGCAGCCAGCTGCTGGGTGCTGGAGACTTCCGAGGTGGAGACGTCGGTGTCAGCGGCGTGAGCCGGCAACCCGACAGTAAGGACGAGGCCTGAGGCTGCTGCCAGCACGGCGGCCTGGCGGCCAACGGTACCGGCGTTCGAGGAAACAGCCTTCGAAAGAGTGTTCAACGGGTTCGAACGAACCGATTCAGCGCGATGGCGCGCAGGGGTAGTGCGTGATGACACGTAGGTAGCCTCTCCCAATGCCTGCGAGGTGAGCTGTCGGATTCGGATGGGAGTCATCCGGCCGCGCTGCTTCACTGGGAAACTTTGCGACTTAACCCCAAGGCCTTCATTCGAAGACCAGAAGTGGTTCCCCCGCCCCTGCCAGACGATTTTGCGAACGGACCTCGAGTGGTGGCAGAGCTAGGCAATCCACTCAAGTGCACCGGCCCCCTAAAAAGCCGATGCGCTCTGAAGGTTATAACAATTGAAAGCGAATGTCACATTCAGGTCACGAGGCCTGTCATCAATGCGAGAGAGCACCATCAACTGGCTTAGAGCCAGCCCATGGGGTCAACGACCTCGCCGTTGACCTGTACTTCGAAGTGGAGGTGGCAGCCGGTGGAGGCGCCTGTGGTGCCGCTCAGGGCTACGGTGTCCCCGCGGTTGACCGTCTGGCCCACCTGGACGTTGAAGGACGACAGGTGGTTGTACGTGGTCTCCAGGCCGTTGCCGTGATCCACAACCACGCGGTTGCCTCCGCCGTACTCGTGCCACCCGGCAAAAGTCACTTTGCCTGCTGCAGCTGCATGCACGGCAGTTCCGCATTGGGCCACGAAGTCCTGGCCGCGGTGGAAGTCGCCGGTGCCGCCCGTGAGGGGGCTGACGCGGTAACCGAAGGGGGAAGCGGTGGTGAGCGTGTCGAGGGGGCTGCCGAGGGTGCCCACGGAAGAAGCACGCTGGATGCTGCCGGCCGACTGGGCGCTGAGCAGTTGCTTCAGTTTTCCGTCAGGGTCCGCAGCGGTGGCTACAGCTGCGCGGCTGAAGTCGATTTTGGCTGATGCTGCCGCGGAAACCTCGGGCTGGCTTCCCACAGTGCCGCCAACGGCCAGGGCAGATTCGGACTGTCCCGATTCCGAGGTGGCCATGACGGGGCTGGTGGCCGGCAGGCCGACAGTCAGGGCAAGTCCGGTGGCGGCAAGCGCAACTCCGGCCTTCTGCCCGACGCCACTTGCTGCGGCGAAGTCGGCAACCTGGCGCAACGGGCTCTTACGGCGGCGCACCTGGCGTTCGGTGTCGCGGGGCCGGATCTCCGTTACGACGCGGGCTGGCCGCAGCTCAGTAGCGGGGCCGGACGCACGGCGGCGGCCCCTGACGTTCTGCGATGTCAAACTCTGTTCCTCTCTGAAAAGCCTGCGAAGTTAGCTGTCGGATTCGGGTCAGAGAGTTCAAAGACCCGGTCCGCACGAAGCGCTCACGGCACACAGGTATCCAAGGAGGGACTTGCATCAATGGGCACTTCTGCTGCGGACTTCACCCCAAGGCTGCTTCTTTAGACAGCCGCTTGTGGTTCCCCCGCCTCTGCCAGTGGTGATGGTTCACCCGATCCGCTGGCAGAGCTCGGCTCCGGATCAGGTAACGCTTTGGTATCAGCGCTAGTAGATAACTATAGGGGATTAAGGCCCTTGGTAATAAATTCGTTATCAACAGAAAGACGCCTGCGGCGGCGGGCCCTTATCATCAATTTCGAAAAACCGCAGGTCACACGCGCGCCAAAGCCCCTTAAAGTGAGGTTTGACACTGCCGGGAGGGTTGTCGGACCGGAAGGCTGTCAGTTGAGGGACACGAAGACGTGCGCTGCAACTTCAGGCGGGAGCTCCAAGGCTCCTTCGATGCCGGGCACCCGGACGGAGATGTACTCGCCCACGCGCTCGAGGGAGACCGGCGCCCCGGGCCGGATTCCGCCCTCATCCAACTGGGTGAGCAGTTCCGGCTCCACCTGGATGGGCTCGGCCAGCCGCGTGACGACCACCCGGGAGTCGGAGGCGTAGCCGTCCATGGCCTGCAGGAGGTTCACGTCGATCCGGGGGAACTGTGTTCCGGCCATGCCTCCCAGTGCTTCCAGTCCCGGAATCGGATTTCCGTAAGGTGACTCGGTGGGATGCTCAAGCAGTTCATAGAGCCGGCGCTCCACGCGCTCACTCATCACATGCTCCCAGCGGCAGGCTTCATCATGCACGTACGCCCAGTCGAGTCCGATGACATCGGCCAGGAGCCGCTCAGCCAGACGGTGCTTCCGCATGACTTCGGTGGCCCGCTTGCGTCCGACTTCGGTCAGCTCCAGGTGGCGGTCGTTGGACACAATCACCAGGCCATCGCGCTCCATCCGGCCGATGGTCTGGGAGACCGTGGGGCCGGAGTGCCGCAGGCGTTCGGCTATGCGGGCCCTGAGAGCCACGATGTTTTCTTCTTCAAGCTCCAAAATGGTCCGAAGATACATCTCAGTGGTATCGATCAGATCCGTCATCCAGCTCAGCTCTCCTCGAACGCAGTTCTTGCGTAATCTCCACCGTACCGCGTCCCATACCGGGGTGGGCGGTGCCACCGCCACCCTTTGAACGCCAACCCCCAGCCTAGCTTATTTGGAATTACTCCGGATAATTCCGGACCCATTGCGGTCGCATCTTGTTCGTCCGCGTTCCACGTGGCGGACTATGACAGGGGCAGGTTCCTGCGCGCGGGCCATGTCAGGCAGAATTGGGGTGTCGAAGGGGCAGCTGACGCCACCTGCCACGACCCATCTTGAGCCGATACCCTTTGGAGCCACACGTGAGCGACAACAGCATCACCATACCCGCCGACCTCCTGCCGAAAGACGGACGCTTCGGCGCTGGACCGTCCAAGGTCCGCCCGGAACAGCTCGAGGCCCTGTCTGCCGCTGCCACCACCATCCTGGGCACCTCCCACCGGCAGGCTCCCGTCAAGAACCTGGTGGGTTCCGTCCGGGAGGGCCTGAGCCAGTTCTTCCGCGCCCCCGACGGCTACGAGGTTGTCCTCGGCGTCGGTGGTTCCACCGCGTTCTGGGACGTCGCCGCGTTCGGCCTGGTGGACAAGAAGGCCCAGCACCTCTCCTTCGGCGAGTTCGGTTCCAAGTTTGCCGCCGCCACCAACAAGGCACCTTTCCTGGATGCGTCCTCCATCATCAAATCCGAACCCGGCACCCGTCCTGCCGCTCAGGCAGAAGCCGGCGTTGACGTGTACGCGTGGCCGCAGAACGAAACCTCCACCGGCGTCGCGGCTCCCGTAAAGCGGGTCCAGGGAGCCGACGAAGGTTCGCTGGTCCTGGTGGACGCGACCTCCGCCGCCGGCGGCCTGGACGTCGACGTCTCGGAGTCGGACGTCTACTACTTCGCGCCGCAGAAAAACTTCGCCTCCGACGGCGGCCTGTGGCTCGGTCTTTTCTCCCCCGCCGCCTTGGAGCGGGCCGCCCGCATCAAAGCCAGTGGCCGCTGGATCCCTGACTTCCTGGACCTCCAGACAGCCATCGACAACTCCAAGCTGAACCAGACGTACAACACGCCGTCGCTCTCCACCCTGGTAACGCTGGATGCCCAGGTGCAGTGGCTGAACAGCAACGGCGGGCTGGACTTCGCCAGCAAGCGCACGGCAGATTCGGCCAACCGCATCTACTCATGGGCAGAAGCTTCCGAGTACGCGACGCCGTTTGTCGCCAACGCCGAAGACCGCTCCAACGTCATCGCCACGATCGACTTCGACGATTCGATTGACGCCGCCGCCATCGCCAAGGTCCTGCGGGCCAACGCCGTGGTGGACACCGAGCCGTACCGCAAGCTTGGCCGCAACCAGCTGCGCATCGCCACGTTCGTGGCCATTGAACCGGACGACGTCTCGGCCCTGCTCGCCAGCATCGACTACGTGGTGGGCGAACTGAAGAAGTAGCTCCCTCAAAAAAGGATCGAACGGAGCCGCCTGGGTCATGCCCGGGCGGCTCCCCCGTTTAAATCCCCCACGTTTAAATCCCTCAAGGCGCCTTAGCGGACCGGCCCGGCGCCGCCGTCGCCGTCTTCGGTAACCGGACCGGACAGCAGCGACTCCACCCGGAAATGCCGCAGGCCGCGGGCCCTGCGATCGAAGCGGAGGCGCAGCTGCTTGGCCCTGATGATCCACACCAAACCCACGACGGCGGTGCTGACGCCGGCTACGGCCGCGACGCCGACAGCCCAGCGGGGGCCGCCCACGTTGGCCACCCAGCCCACCAGCGGAGCGCCAATTGGTGTGCCGCCCATGAAAATAGCCATATAGAGGGACATCACGCGGCCACGCATGACTGCCTCGGTGGTGGACTGTACGTAACCGTTGGCGCTGGTAATCAGGGTCAAGGCGAACAGGCCACAAGGGACCAGGGCGAGCCCGAACATCACGGCGTTGGGAGCCAGGGCTGCGAGGGCACTTGCCACGCCGAAGCCACCGGCTGCAGCGAAGATCAGCCTGAGGCGGGGCCGGCCACGGCGCGCGGCCAGCAGCGCCCCCGTCACTGAGCCGATGGCCATGACGGAGTTCAGCAGCCCGAATGCGCCTGCATCCATGCCGAACTGCGTACCCACCATGGCTGCGATGAACAGCGGGAAGTTAAGTCCGAAAGTGCCCACGATGAAAATGGCCACCAGGACCACCTGGATATCGGGCCGGCTCTGCACGTAGCGCAGCCCTTCCCGGATTCGTCCCTTCCCGGCGGCGGCACGGGGTTGGGCACGAAGCGACGACACCGGAATCAGCTTCAATGCCACAAGCATGGCCACGAACGAGACCGTGTTGATAAGGAAAACCCAGCCGGGGCCCACCACCACCGTCAACACGCCCGAGACCGCGGGTCCGATCATGCGTGCCACGTTGAAGGAAGCGCTGTTGAGGGCCACCGCATTGGACAGGTAGTCGTCGGTAACCAGCTCGGAGACGAATGTCTGGCGCACCGGCGCGTCCAGGGCAGTCACGATTCCCAGGAGCAACGCGAAAATGTACACGTGCCACAGCTCAGCCACGCCCAGCAATACCAGGATGCCCAGGCCGGTACTGAGCAAGGCCATGGCTATGAGCGTGATGAACAGCAGCTTGCGGCGGCTGTAGCGGTCGGCCAGCAGGCCCGCCCAGGGCGCAAGGAACAGTTGAGGCCCCAGTTGCAGGGCCAAGGTAATGCCCATCGCCCCGGCGTCATGCGCTGTCAGATGGTCAAACACCAGCCAGTCCTGGGCTGTGCGCTGCATCCAGGTCCCGATGTTGGATATCAGCGCACCGAAGAACCAGATGCGGTAGTTGAGGATTCCGAGCGACCTAAACGTGGACATCAGTGTCCGCCATCCATTGAGTCACCCAGTGTTTCCGCAATGCTTATTCAGCCCCGGCTTCGTCGCTGTCCACAGCGATGTCTTCGTCCCCGGACTCGTCCGGTTCGTCGTCGTCTTCGGCGGCCGGGCCGGTTGCCTCGTCTTCGGCAGCCTGCACGGACTCTTCGGAAACGTCACTTTCTGTCTCCTCCACCAAGGGTGTCTCGTCCTCGGGCCGGACACGCTTGGCCCAAGGCACCCACTCCGGCGCCAGGATGGAATCCTCGGAAGGCAACAGCCCGAGCTCACTCACAGTGACGATCTTGGAACGCGAGTTGCGGGTCACCACGGCATACCACTGCCAGCCGCCGTATCCGGCAAGCCTGGACTCAAACAGGTGGGTGACCACTCGGTCACCTTCGGATTTGGCGCCAAGGTGCGCGCCCACCTCGCCCGGTTTGGCGATGCCCTCCACAGCCTCACGGGCAGTATCGACGGCGGCTGCCAGGAAGGCGTCCGGCTTGCCTGTGCGCCACACGGGCAAACCGGCACGCGGCTTGGTGGCCGTGGGCTTCCGCGCGGGAGCTTCCCCGTTGCCAGGAGCCTGGGCACCACGAGGACCTGCCCCGGCGTTATCCAGGACATCCTGTGCGGGCGTTGTTTCCTGTGCGGATTCCGAGGTCATGGCCGGTCCTAGGCTTCCAGCTCGTCGGCAACCTTGCGCAGCGCCATGCTGATGGCCTTGGCCTTGTTGCCATCGGGGTACTTGCCGGAGGACAACGAACCGGAGAGGTTGTCCAGGACGGTGACCAGATCCTGCACCATCGGAGCGAGGTCCCTGGCATTCATGCGCTTGGCCTTGGCAATCGACGGAGTCTTCTCCAGGACGCGAAGTCCCAGTGCCTGGGCACCGCGGCGGCCGTCGGCGACGCCGAACTCCACGCGGGTACCGGCCTTGAGCTCCGTTACGCCCGCAGGCAGGGACGTCTTGGGCAGGAAGACTTCCTGGCCGTCTTCAGCTGCGAGGAAGCCGAAGCCCTTTTCCTTGTCATACCACTTGACCTTGCCGGTAGGCACGTAATCAACCTTCTTCGTTCTTGCTGTGGGAGACACGCCGGGCCGTTACCGCATCCGCAGATAGCTACGGGATCGAGGGTGACAGTCCGGTCCGTGTTGGTCTGTTCCTTCAAGGTTATCCTGCCGGACCCCCTAATCCCGCTTTGTCGGCCATGCACGGGCCAGCTGCGGCTTCATTTCCTGCGGCGCGCAGCCCCGGACTCTCTGCTGCTAGCGTTGAAGGCATGACTTCCCCGGGTTACCGCCGCCCCCTTATGATTGCCGCCGTCGCCATTGCCGCCTTTTCCCTGGCAGCTGTTGCCGTGGTCATAGCAGTGGCATATTACGGTGGCGTGGCGCCCGTTTGGGTTACCTCCACTGCCCTTTATGGTTTGCCTGTGGCCTTCACGCTCGCGATGGTTCTGATGCTGGACGCAGTCCGGCAACGCCGCCGGCAGTAGGGCGGCCGGCCCAGGATCGGGCACGAGTTGCCGCGGGGCGGTAACGTTGGATTGATGTCCCTTATTCGCGCGCTCAGCAAGGAACTGGAAGCGCGCAGCGACAATTCGCTGCGGGCCTTGTTTGCCGCGCGGCCTGATCTCATTTCCCCCATGGCGCCGGACTTTGCGGCATTGGCTGCGAGGGCGAGCGCACGCGTCAGTGTGCAGCGGGCACTTGAACGCCTGAACAAGCCGGAAATGCAGGTCCTGGAAACCCTCCATCTGTGTACCAACACCGATACCGGGCACAGCGTTTCGGCGGCAGGGTTGAAGAAGGTCATCGCCGGTTCCACTCTTTCGGCCTTGGACCCGATCCTCGCAAAGCTGCAGGAGCTGGCCTTGATCCACCGGGCTGACCCGCCCCAGGGTTCTCCGCCCACCTCGTCGCGCCAGCGTTTCTACCTTCCGGTGGGCAGCCTCAAGGACGTGATCGGCATCTACCCGGCTGGACTGGGCAGGAGCTACACGGAACTTGTGCGGTTGCAACCCGCTTTCGCCCAGCGGGTGGTCCAGTTGGTCGCCGAGCTGCACCAAAGCGGCCTGGGAATCCATCCGGCCAGCACACCCATGGATGCGGCCCTGGCCCTGCAGCGATGGACGGCCACTCCCGAGAACCTGCGGGCCATCCTTTCGTCAGCGCCCGAACGGACGCTTGGCCTGCTGAACAAGTTCGGCAGCTGGGCCATGGGCGCAGTACCCCAGGCACAGCGGCGGGCTTCCGTCACGCACGAAAGCCACGACGTCGGGCCCATTGACTGGTTGCTGGCGCGCGGCCTGCTGGTTCCCCTGGATGCCGGCCACGTCGAATTGCCCCACAGCGTGGGCCTTGCGCTCCGGGGCGGCGCCATCATTGACGACTTCACTCTTTCCCCGCCGGTTCCGGAGTTGGGGCACACCAGTGCGGCACTGCGGCGCAACGCGGCCATGGGTGCCATCGCGGAAACACTGCGGTTGGCCAACGAGCTGCTGTTCGCTGTCCGGGAGCAGCCCCTCACCACGCTCCGGAGCGGTGGCGTGGGCGTCCGGGAACTGCGTCGCCTTGCCGAGTCGATCCGCCTGGGTGTGCACGAAACGGCGATTCTCCTGGAGCTGTGTGCCTTGTCCGGCCTGCTGCGCCTGGACGTCGACAGTTCAACGTGGATCCAGCCGCCGTCCCTGGAATGGCTCAGTCTGCCCCGGCAGGAACAATGGCTGTGGCTGGTCAATGCCTGGCTTGCCAGCGAGCGCGCCCCTTCGCTGGTGGGGCAGCCGTTGACGGGCCCTTCGTCCTCGACGGCCCATCATGGTGCAGCGGGCACCACCATCAACGCCTTGTCCGCGGAGGCCCAGCGGCCGGATGCCCCGGTGGTCCGGCGTCGTGTCCTTGAAATCCTGAACGAGCTGACCGTCGAGGCAGCCGCGCCCGACGGCAAAGCACCCGTCCTGGACGCCAGGGCCGTACTCCAACGCGCCGAGTGGGCTCAGCCGAGGATGTCCCGCCGTTTCAGCTCCCTGGTCCGCGGCATCCTCGAAGAGGCCGCCCTGCTGGGTTTGATGGGTTCCGGGGCGTTGACGCAATTGGGCTCAGCCATTGCCGATGCCCAGCCGGAGCAGGCCATCACCATCCTCGGCGAGCATCTGCCGGCCGCCGTCAACCACATCCTCCTGCAGGCCGACCTGACGGCCGTCGCCCCGGGCTACCTGGCTCCGGAGCTCAGCGAGACGCTGTTGCTGATGGCCGACGCCGAAGGCCAGGGGCCGGCGTCGATCTACCGTTTCTCTGCCATCACCATCCGCAGGGCCCTCGACGCCGGACAGGACGCGGAGTCGCTGTTGGCTTTCCTTCGCGAGCACTCGGCCACCGAGGTACCCCAGCCATTGGCGTACCTCATCCAGGACACAGCCTCCCGCCACGGCCGCCTCCGGATCGGAACCAGTGCCAGCTTCATCCAAAGCGACGACGAAACCGCCATCTCCGATCTCCTGCAGGAAGCCAGGACCTCCGTGCTGAGCCTGGTACGCATCGCCCCCACCGTGCTCACGTCCTCGGCCAGCCCCCGTGAAACGGCCCGCGTCCTGCGCGAGCTGGGACTTTCGCCGGCCGTGCAGGAGGCCGAACCCGCCGTCGTGCGTTTCAAGCGGACCACCGCGGTGCCGGGCAGCGCGCGGCCTGTCTACACCGCCCCCAGGACCGCACCCCCGGACGACGACGTCGAGGCGCAGCTGACGGTTCTTCGTCAGCACCGCGGCGTCCCGGCCGAGGCGACGGGCGAGGCATCCACGCAGCTGGGCCTGGAGACGCTCCAAACCGCGATCCGGCTCAAACAGGCGGTCACCATGAACGTGGTGGACAGCCTGGGGAATGCCAACACCGAAACCGTTGTTCCTGTATCCGTCTCCGGCGGACGGGTCAGGGTGTTCGATCCTGCCAAGGACACCGAACGGGTGTTGTCCATCCACCGGATCATCGATGTGGAACCCGCCGGAGAAATGCGTTCATGAAAACAGCGCTGCCAGCCAAACGGCGCTTTGACGGTGCCAAGTGAGGATTCAGCTGTGAACGTGAGGATTCAACTGTGAACGTGAGGATTCAGCTGTGAACGACGGTCCCCTGATCGTACAAAGTGACAAAACCATACTGCTCGAAGTCGACCACGAGCTCGCCACCGAAGCCCGGCACGCCATTGCGGCCTTCGCCGAACTGGAGCGCGCCCCGGAACACATGCACAGCTACCGGCTCACGCCACTGGGCCTGTGGAATGCACGCGCTGCGGGCCTGGACGCCGAGCAGGTACTCGATACCCTGCTGAAGTACTCGCGCTTCCCCGTGCCGCACGCACTACTGATCGACATTGAAGAAACCATGTCCCGCTACGGCCGCCTGCGGTTGGAGAAGGACCCCCAACACGGCCTGGTGATGCGCACCGACGACTATCCGGTACTCGAGGAAGTCATCCGCGCCAAGAAGATCGCACCCTTGCTGGGGCCGCGGATCGACGGTGAAACCGTGGTGGTGCATTCCTCGCAGCGGGGACAGCTGAAGCAGTTGCTCCTCAAACTGGGCTGGCCCGCCGAAGACCTCGCTGGATACGTTGACGGGCAGCCACACCTCATCATGCTGGACGAGAGCGGCTGGCAGCTGCGGCCGTACCAGAAGCTGGCCACGGAGAACTTCTGGGCCGGCGGCAGCGGCGTCGTCGTGCTCCCCTGTGGTGCCGGGAAGACACTGGTGGGCGCGGCAGCCATGGCGACGTCCTCCACAACAACCCTGATCCTGGTGACCAACACTGTTTCGGCGCGGCAGTGGAAGGACGAACTCCTCAAGCGGACGTCCCTCACCGAAGACGAAATCGGTGAGTACTCCGGCTCCGTCAAGGAAGTCCGGCCCGTCACGATCGCCACCTATCAGGTCCTCACAACCAAGCGCGGGGGCCTGTATCCGCACCTGGAACTCGTGGATGGGCACGACTGGGGACTCATCATCTACGACGAGGTCCACCTGTTGCCTGCCCCGATCTTCCGCATGACGGCGGATCTGCAGGCCCGCCGTCGTCTGGGCCTCACCGCCACGCTGGTCCGTGAGGACGGCCGGGAAGGCGAAGTCTTCAGCCTCATTGGTCCCAAGCGGTACGACGCGCCATGGAAGGACATCGAAGCACAGGGTTACATCGCACCCGCGGACTGCGTCGAAGTGCGGGTGGACCTCCCCCGCGACGAACGCGTGGCCTACGCCATGGCCGATGATGCCGACAAGTACCGCCTGTGCGCTACCTCCGAAACCAAAACCAAACTGGTGGAAGACCTGGTGGCCGTCCACAAGGGCGAGCAGTTGCTGGTGATCGGACAGTACATCGACCAGCTGGATGAAATTGCCGAGCGCCTGGACGCGCCCCTGATCAAGGGCGAAACCACTGTCAAGGCCCGCCAGAAACTCTTTGACGCTTTCCGCAAAGGCGAGATCCAAACCCTGGTGGTCTCCAAGGTAGCCAACTTCTCCATTGATCTCCCCGAAGCGTCCGTGGCCATCCAGGTGTCAGGTTCCTTCGGTTCCCGGCAGGAAGAGGCGCAGCGGCTGGGGCGCCTCCTGCGCCCGAAGCAGGACGGCAGGGCTGCCCGGTTCTACTCACTGGTGGCCAGGGATACGCTCGACCAGGACTTTGCCGCCAAACGCCAACGGTTCCTGGCCGAACAGGGCTACGCCTACCGGATCATGGATTCAAAGGATGTCGGCAAGGACGTGGGTCAGGAACAGTAGCGGCCCTTCCGGGAATGTACCTCAGGACCCTTGCTATTCACCTCCAGCGAATTTACGATTCCTAGTGAAGCTCTCCGCCCTACGTGGTTGCCCTTGGTCCAGGCAATCCGGCGGCCAGCCGTCGGCGGTGGGGGTAGCCCGCAGCCAGGGAGCCGGCGGTTCGAAGGCCTAGAAGAATCCGAAAAGAAGTTTTCCCCAGAGGATTCCCCATGCGTAAAGCCCTCCTGGTCATTTCCGCAATCGTCCTGTTGTCAGCACTCGCGCAGTTGTTTTTCGCAGGATACTTCCACTTCCAGAACACCATTGAAGCCCAGCGTGAAGCGGGCGTCTTCCACGTGATGAACGGCCAGTATGTGCTGCGTTACTCGGCGCTCCTCGCCGCCATTGTGGCCGCCATCGCCCGGATGGGCGCCCGGACAATCTGGCTGGCAGCCGGAATTTTCCTGCTCTCCTGGGTCCAGCTGTTCATTTTCATCATCGGCGGCATGTTGACCGGTTCTTCGGAAGACTTCATCACCCCTGCCGGATCATGGGTTGTCTCCATCCACCCGATCACCGGTGTGCTGATGATCTTCATGTCCTACTGGCTCTTCAACCGCGCACGCGCAGCGGCCCTCAATCCGCAGCCGTTGCCTCCGAAAGCTGCTGCTTCGGATGCTTCTGCCTCCTCCAGCGCAGCCTGAGCAAAGGCAGCTGTGAATACCTCGCAGCTGCTGGCGGTGGATTTGGTGTTGTCCATCCTCGCGGCCGCAGCCTGGACGGCTGCCGTGTGGATGACTGTTGTTTCAAGCACTGACCCCAAGCCGGGGCCGCGCCGCGGGATTGACCTGGCTTTGCTGTTGGTGGGTATTGCCGTGATCGTGACGGTGTCACGCTATGCCTTGCTTCCGTCTTTGGTGGCCGGCGGTTGGTGGTTTGCCAGCGAACGCATAATCATCAGTCTGCCTCTGACCGCCATCCCCGCGGCTTGGGCCGCGATGGCCGGTGTTCCGTTCTTGCTGAGGAGGCGGAACACCGGCGCCAAACCTGCCAGGGCCCGGTGGTGGTTCGGGCGAAGCCGCCGAGGGGCGGTGATGGCAATGGTGGCGGCGGCCTCGTCCGCTGCCGCCGCACTGGTTCTAGTCCTGGTCCTCGGACCGTTCCCCGCACCGTGGAGCATCGCAGTACTACTCTTCATGGTGGGCGGAACAATGCTGATCGCCTGGATCGCCCTGGGAAAGCCGGCCGGCACCGGCGTCGCGCGAACCCATGGCAGACGTTCGACGACGGCGTCGGCCGCCGTGTCCGCCCTTATGCTTTGCACAGTGTTGGGGTCGGGAGTCTTTGCATGGCTCGGGAGCCGCTCCGCCGATGGCGCGGCGATAGCCGCCGCTGTAAGCCATCACCGCGGTAACAGCGCCGCCACGGTCGCGGACCCGACGCCGGTGACCAGCCTTGTGGGTGAGACACCCAAAGATGCGGTGGTCCGGCACTACGAACTGACCGCCCGGGTGGAGCAGCTGACCCTGCCATCCGGACGAACCATGGAAGCCTGGACCTTCGGGAGCGTTCCTGGCCCGATGATAGAAGCCACGCTGGGCGAGGTAGTGGAGGTGGTTCTCAAGAACCGGGATGTCGCCGTCGGTGTGACTGTCCATTGGCACGGCTACGACGTCCCCAATGCCATGGACGGAGTGGCTGGAGCAACGCAGGACGCAGTGATGCCTGGCCAGTCCACCACCTACCGCTTCACCGCAGCACAGGCCGGTACGTACTGGTATCACACACATCAGGATTCGGCCGAGGGGGTCCGCAAGGGCCTCTACGGCGCATTCGTCGTGCACCATCCCGCGAAGGTCCGTGCTGACACGGATATCGTGGTGGCGGGGCACGACCTCAGCGGTCTGGGGTTGCTGGGCTCCTCAGACCGCAGCAGCGAATACCGGGCCGCCCCGGGGACGAGTGTGCGGGTGCGACTGGTGAACACCGATTCCTTGCCCCAGCGCTACCTTGTGGAAGGCACGTCCTTCAAGGCCGTGGCCGTGGACGGTACCGACGTCAATGAGCCCGGGGACATCAAGGGAAAGTTGGTGCGGCTGGGAGCGGGCGGCCGGGTGGATGTTGCGTTCAGCATGCCGGACTCCCCCGTCACCCTGCGCTCGGATTCGGCAGCCGACGCCGTGGTGGTCATTGCCCCACCCGGATTCCCCACAACGGCCCAAGGGCGGGCGCCGTCAGGCGTTTTTGCCACCACTCCTGTGCTGGACCTTTTGGATTATGGCAGTCCACTGTCCGCCGGGAATACGCTGGCCGGGACTCCGACAGAGGCGTCCGGTTCACCTGCCTCTGCTGTCACCCGCGAAGAGGTAGTGGTGCTGGACCGGCAATTTCGTTTTGTCGATGGTGTCCCGCGGTATGCCTTCACTGTGAACGGGGCGGCGTACCCGCTGGTGCCGTCCATTGAGGTGGCGGAGGGTGACACCGTGAAAGTGACGGTGGTGAACAGGACCGCCGAACCCCACCCGATGCATCCGCACGGTCATCACGTACAGGTCCTGAGCAGGAACGGCGTGGCACCCAGCGGCTCACCACTGGTCCTGGACACCGTGGATGTGCTGCCCGGCGAAGTATGGGAAGTACTGCTGCATGCCGACAACCCGGGAATTTGGATGGATCACTGCCACAATCTGGATCATGCTGCCGAGGGCATGATGATGATGCTCAAATACGAAGGCGTGTCATCACCGTTCGTCCACGGCGGCCACGCCGGGAACCGGCCCGAGTAAGGCGTTCAGGCGACCTGCCAGGGGTTCAGGCGACCATCCGGTTTGAGGGCGTGGTGTCCACTTGGTCAATGACGGCCCAGGAGTCCGCGTCGCGGAGCTGCGCACTGGCGAAGCGTTCTGCCTCCATGAGGTCCTGGAAGTCTTCACGCCGGACCCGTCCGGTGTCCGTGTCCAGGTAGGTGACATGGAATTCGACCTCACCGGTGAGGTGATGGATGCTGACTGGAGCTGCTGTGTTTGCCATGTTTTAAGTGTGGAACGGGGCACCGACATTTTTGGAAGCATCGGCGGGCGTGTTCGGATTTAGCGTCTTCAGGACTGGCGGAGGTATTGTGCCGACACCCGGCGGACCGTCTCGCTGAGCGTGTCCAGTGCAGAGGACGCCGTGCGCCACCGCTGCCAGTACAGCGGCACATCGAAAGGCTGCTCCGGAGCGAGCTCGATCAGCCGCCCGTCCGCAATGTCGGGACCGCATTGGACTTCCGGGATGAGACCCCAGCCGAGTCCCAGCCGGATCGCATCGCCAAAGTCCTGGGATGCCGGCACATAGTGGCGCGGGCCTTTCCTCTCGGGAACCGGCCGCCCCTCGGCGTTGATCACGGACTGGACGAAGGCCCATTGGTAGGTGTCTTTGCGGTCGAAGTCCACTGTTGGCGCAGCATTGAGTGCTGCGCCGTCGAGGCCCTTCGGAAGGCCCGGAAACCAACGTTCCACGAACGTCGGAGCGGCCACGGGGAGGTACCGCATGATGCCGAGGCTTTCGACGCGGCAGCCTTGGACGGGCTCGGGCGTGGCCGTCACAGCAGCCATGACCGTGCCTGACCGGAGCAGCGACGTGGAGTGCTGCTCGTCGTCACGGTGGAGATCGAACGTGACGTTGAGGCTGCCGGGCACTTGGGCAAGCGCCTTCAGGAACCACACCGCCAAAGAATCCGCGTTGACCACGATCGGCAGGGCCAGTTGGGGCTGGCCACCATCCAGACCCAGTTCCTTGCCCGCGTCCGCTTCCAGCTGTCCCACCTGCCGCGCCAGCCGCAGGACAACCTCGCCGGCTTCAGTTGCCAGTGCAGGGTTGCTGCGTTGCAGCAGGACCCGGCCCGTGGATTGTTCCAGTGCTTTCAGCCTTTGGGACACCGCCGACGGCGTGATGTGAAGCATGCGCGCCGCCGCTTCCAACGTGCCCTCGGAGAGGACAGTGGCAAAGGTCAGCAACTGTTCGGATGGAAACTGGCTCATAAGCTCAGCTTACGCAGATTCAGAAACTTTAGCTGGTCTTAGGCTTGGTACCGCCGTAACTTCGGGAGGGTGACTTCCCTTGACTACTTCCATTCCGCAGGCCTCGGCCTGGCCACGGGTCTTGCCCTCATTGTTGCCATCGGCGCCCAGAATGCGTTCGTGCTGCGCCAAGGCATCAGGGGCGAACACCTCGTCCCCATCGTCGCTGTGTGTGCGCTTTCGGATGCCGTCCTGATCGCGGCCGGAGTCTTCGGTACAGGTGCGCTGATGACGGCAGCGCCTGCCGCCGTCGTCGTCCTCCGCTATGTAGGGGCCGCATTTTTGGTGACGTACGGCGTGATGGCGGCCAGGCGCGCCATGCGGCCGCAGTCGTTGACGACGGGCGAAAGCACCAGTGGTAACGGTGGTACCGGCCGCAAGGGCGGTGCCCTGGCCGCGGTAGCCACCGTCCTCGCACTGACCTGGCTCAATCCGCACGTCTACCTGGACATCGCCCTCATCGGCTCGCTGGCGAACGCCCAAGGCAGTCCCCTGCAGTGGTGGTTCGGGGCCGGCGCCATGGTGGGCAGTATCCTCTGGTTCTGTTCCCTGGGATTCGGTGCGAGGTTCCTCCGCGGCTTCTTCGCCCGTCCGTTGTCCTGGCGGTTCCTGGACGGCGGGATTGCCGTGACCATGGTGGCGCTGGGAGTCGGGTTGGTCCTGCAGGCATAACCAACGTGACACGCCGTTGGCACTTGGGGGGCTCACATGCAGCATTCAGAGAACTCCCAGTTTCTGGGAGCACTATGGGTGTCATGAAAAAGAACGGTCCTGAAGCCAAGCTCCTTGTGGTTGACGACGAGCCCAACATTCGCGAGCTTCTTTCCACGTCTCTGCGTTTCGCCGGCTTCGAGGTGGTGGCCGCGGCCAACGGTCGCGAAGCCCTCGCCGCCGCCGACCTTCATGCCCCGGACCTGGCGGTCCTGGACGTCATGCTTCCGGACATGGACGGTTTCACCGTCACCCGCCGCCTCCGCGCGGCCGGCAAGCACTTCCCCGTGCTTTTCCTGACCGCGAAGGACGACACTGAAGACAAGGTCACCGGCCTGACGGTGGGCGGCGATGACTACGTCACCAAACCGTTCAGCCTTGACGAGGTTGTGGCCCGGATCCGCGCCGTACTCCGCCGCACGCAGCCGCTGGAGGACGATGACGCCGTCATCCGCGTTGATGATCTTGAACTCGACGACGACGCGCATGAGGTGCGCCGCGGCGGCACCGTGATCGAGCTGTCCCCCACCGAATTCAAGCTGCTCCGCTACCTGATGCTCAACCCCAACCGCGTGTTGTCCAAGGCCCAGATCCTTGACCACGTGTGGGAATACGACTTCAACGGAGATGCCTCGATCGTCGAGTCCTACATTTCCTACCTTCGCCGCAAGGTGGACATCGATCCCGATGCCGCAGCCCTCATCCAGACCAAGCGTGGCGTGGGCTACGTGCTGCGAACGGCAGAGAAGCGCTGACCTTGCTGCAACGCTGGAAGTCGGCTTCCCTGCGGTCGCAGCTGGTAGCCATCATCATGTGCCTGCTCCTGCTTGCCCTCGCGGCAACCGGCGCGGGTACCCTGACGCTCGTCAAGAGCTACCTGCAGGGCCAAGTCGACGACAAGCTCAAGGCCGCTGTCGCCTTGGCCCAGGACCGCCAGTCCTTCGACAGGCTGACCGAGCCTAACAGCGCCGTGCCCGCAGACACCGCGGTTCCCACGGACTATTCCCTGACGCTTTACGTCCCTGACCTTGCACCGTATCCATTCGGCGGCAGCCAGAGCGATCGTCCGGCGATTTCCAACATCACCCCGCTGGAAGCGAAGCAGCGCGCCAATGCGCCCTTCCAGGTCAAGGGAACCGCCGGAACCAACTGGCGGGTTGTTGCTGTGGGAGTCGTGGCCAACGGGCAGAATGGCGTGGTCATCATTGGGCTGCCGCTGACTCCCGTGGACAAGGTCATGGAGCACGCCGTCCTCGTGGTGGTGGGCGTCGGCCTGCTAACGCTGGTCCTGGCGTTCTTCATAGCCACCTGGACAGTTGCACGGTCCTTCCGCCCCCTGGCCAAGGTGGAAAAGACCGCAGCGGCCATTGCCGCAGGCGACCTCTCCCGCCGTGTGGAAGTAGACAATCCGCATACCGAAGTGGGCAGGCTCGGCGGTTCCCTCAACGCCATGCTCGCCCACATCGAAGCCTCGTTCGCCGCACGTGCCGCCTCTGAGGGCCGGATGCGCCGCTTTGCCGCGGACGCGTCCCACGAACTGAGGACTCCCCTGGTGACTATTCGAGGCTTCTCCGAGCTATACCGGCACGGAGCCCTCTCCACCGAGGAAGACGTGGCCATGGCCATGGGGAGGATCGAAAGCGAAGCCAAGCGGATGGGCTCAATGGTGGAAGACCTGCTGCTTCTGGCGCGCCTGGACGAACAGCGGCCGCTCCAGCTCAAGCCTGTAGACCTGCAGCTCCTTGCCCACGACGCGATGGTGGACACCAAGGCCTCCTCCGGCGACCGGACCATCACCCTCACAGGTCTCGACGGCGATGCCCCCTCTGCGGCGCCGGTCCAGGGAGATGAAGCGAAACTTCGCCAAGTGATTGGGAACCTGGTGGGCAACGCCTTGCGGTACACGCCGGAGGGAAGCCCGATTGAGCTCGCCGTCGGCGTAAGCACCACTCCCGCCGGGAAAATGTCCGTCATTGAGATCCGCGACCACGGGTCCGGGATTCCGGAGTCGGAAACCAACAAGATCTTCGAACGCTTTTACCGGGCAGACACCTCGCGGACCCGGGAAACCGGTGGCAGTGGCCTGGGACTGGCGATTGTGGCGGCGATCGTCGGCTCCCACGGCGGCTCGGTGCAGGTGACAGAGACCGACGGCGGCGGCGCCACTTTGGTGGTCAGCCTCCCCTTCCGTGAAGAACCGGCCGAGGTGCCGTCCGCATAGTGCTTTTGCACATAGCAGTCTTATCCACATAGCGATGAAGGGCCGTTACGGGCTGCAGGCGCAGCCCCTAGGCTGAATGCAGTGGCCACGCTTCCCAAGCAGCCCGCGCATACGGCGGGACATCTTCATCGAAAGGCACCATCCATGACCGTCATCTCCGTTGATACCGAGCTGCTGCAGCTCAAGTCCGCCAACGTCAAAGGAACTGTGGACCGCATCAGTACAGACGTGCACACCATGAGACGCGGCCTGGAAGAACTGCAGGCCAGCTGGAAAGGCTCAGCGGCCAACAACTTCCAGGCCCTCCTGGTGGAATGGTCGCTCACCCAAAGCAAGGTCGAAGCCTCTCTGGATTCCATCACCATGGCATTGGCCTCGGCCGCAACCAGCTACTCAGAGGTGGAACAAGGCAATACCCAACGCTTCGCCTACTAGGATCCACTCGGACCAAACGTCCCGATCCAGGACGCTTCGAACTCCTGCGGGGCCGTTGAACTCCTGCAGGGCCGGCTGTCTTCCCCCTGTGCATCCGGCCCTGCAGGTTATACCGGGCTGTCTCAGCTACTGTTTTTCGAGCGTGCCCTGGTGGAACCGCAGCCGCCATTGGCCCCGGTCGAGCGTCCAGACGGAGCTGCGGAGCGCTGAACCGGAATGGCTGAAACTACGGTAAGTCAGCAGGATGGTGTTTTCGCTGAGCCGGTCCGCGCTCAGGAGTTCCAGTTCCGTTGCCTCTCCCGGGTCTTCTTCCAGGGCCATCATCATGGCATCGCGGGTCCAGTAGCGTCCCGAGCTGCCGATCTCGGCGAAGTCCGGGTGAAGGAGAACTCCGATCCTTCCGATGTCGGCCCTGACGTCCGGCCTGAGCAGTTCGCGTTCCAAGGCAAGGACGGTGTCCTCAGCCGAGAGCTCGGGCGCTGAAGTGTCATCTCCCAGTTCGCTGAACAGGTCGGGCTGGCCGAAGAGGCCCGCCTCGCCAAACAAGGTGGGCTCGAAATGCGGCCGGACGCTCCGGTCAGGACGCGCGGACGCCGGAAGTGCATTCGAGGCGGACACAGAAGCGACCCCGGAGGCCACGGCAACGGGCTCGGACCGGACCGGTACCTCCGATACCGTCGTCGCTGCCGGAGATCCCTCGCCGGCAGCGGTTGCCTTCTCCTGGGCTCCAGGGAAGCCGGGGCCACTGCGCGGCGCTATGCCCTGCTGATAAGCCGTGGCCACCGCGCGTGCGCGCTCGTCTGCTGCCTCGTTGAGGTCATGCCCGGCATGGCCCTTGACCCACTCAAACGTGTACTTGCGTCCCGCGATCGCGTGGTCGATCTCTTTGAGGAGGTCCACATTCAAGACGGGCTTCCCATCGGCCTTCCGCCAACCCTTTCGCTTCCAGCCCGGCATCCACTTGGTTATGCAATTGATGACGTATTGGCTGTCGCAAAGGATCAGCAGTTCTTCGTGAGGTACGTGGGCTGTTGACCGGAAAAGGTCAAGCACAGCCATCAATTCACCCTGGTTGTTGGTGCCGTGCGGCCACCCTCCCGCGCGCCAACAGGAGTCATCAACGTACCAGGCCCAGCCGGCCGGTCCAGGATTACCGAGGGCAGACCCATCGGCGGCAGCAATAATCGTCATGCATTAATCCTGCCAGACCGCACCGACACTTAAACGCGCCCGCGCCCCGGCAGCCAGCAGCAGCAGGCTCCAGAAAACCTGGCCGCAGACGCACAACGGCGGCCCCCACCGGAGTGGGGACCGCCGTCGCGTGTTTTCAAGCGTGAGCCTGGCGCTGTATCGCTACAGCTGTGGGGCTTAGAAGCCGCCCATGCCGCCCATGTCGTCGCCGCCGGGAGCCGGAGCGTTCTTCTCGGGCTTGTCTGCAACAACAGCTTCGGTGGTCAGGAAGAGACCAGCGATGGAAGCAGCGTTCTGGAGAGCCGAGCGGGTGACCTTTACGGGGTCGTTGACGCCGGCAGCCAGAAGGTCTTCGTAGACGCCCGTGGCAGCGTTCAGGCCGTGGCCGGAAGGCAGGCCGCGAACCTTGTCCACCACGACGCCCGGCTCCAGGCCGGCGTTGAAAGCGATCTGCTTCAGCGGTGCGTCGATGGCAACCTTGACGATGTTGGCACCTGTTGCCTCGTCACCCTGCAGGGTGAGGTTGGCGAATGCCTTGGCGCCTGCCTGGATGAGGGCAACGCCACCACCGGCAACGATGCCTTCTTCAACAGCAGCCTTCGCGTTGCGGACTGCGTCCTCGATGCGGTGCTTGCGTTCCTTGAGCTCAACTTCGGTGGCGGCACCGGCCTTGATGACTGCAACGCCGCCGGCCAGCTTGGCCAGGCGTTCCTGCAGCTTCTCGCGGTCGTAGTCGGAGTCGGAGTTCTCGATCTCGGCGCGGATCTGGGCCACGCGGCCTGCGATTGCGTCAGCGTCGCCGGCACCTTCAACGATGGTGGTCTCGTCCTTGGTGACAACAACCTTGCGGGCGGTGCCGAGGAGGTCCAGGCCGGCGTTTTCGAGCTTGAGGCCAACTTCTTCGGAGATGACCTGGCCACCGGTGAGGATGGCGATGTCGGCCAGCTGGGCCTTGCGGCGGTCACCGAAGCCCGGAGCCTTGACGGCAACAGACTTGAAGGTGCCACGGATCTTGTTGACGATCAGGGTGGCCAGGGCCTCGCCCTCGATGTCTTCGGCGATGATCAGCAGCGGCTTGTTGGACTGCATGACCTTCTCCAGAACCGTGACGAGTTCCTTCACGTTGGAGATCTTGGAGTTGACGATCAGGATGTACGGGTCTTCGAGGACCGTTTCCTGGCGTTCTGCGTCCGTGACGAAGTAAGCGGAGATGTAGCCCTTGTCGAAGCGCATGCCTTCGGTGAGCTCGAGTTCCAGGCCGAAGGTGTTGGACTCTTCAACCGTGATGACGCCTTCCTTGCCCACCTTGTCCAGGGCTTCGGCGATCAGGCTGCCGATTTCCGGGTCACCGGCGGAGATGGAAGCCGTAGCTGCGATCTCTTCCTTGGTTTCGATTTCCTTGGCGGAGGCCAGCAGTTCGCTGATGACTGCCTCAACAGCCTTCTCGATACCGCGCTTGAGGGACAGCGGGTCGGCGCCTGCGGCAACGTTGCGCAGGCCTTCCTTCACCAGTGCCTGGGCGAGGACGGTTGCAGTGGTGGTACCGTCGCCAGCGACGTCATCCGTCTTCTTGGCAACTTCCTTGACCAGTTCTGCACCGATCTTCTCGTAAGGATCGTCCAGCTCGATCTCCTTGGCGATGGAAACGCCATCGTTGGTGATCGTGGGGGCGCCCCACTTCTTTTCGAGGACGACGTTGCGTCCACGCGGGCCGAGGGTGACCTTGACGGCGTCTGCGAGGATGTTCAGGCCCCGCTCGAGGCCGCGGCGTGCCTCTTCATCAAATGCAATGATCTTGGCCATAACGGCGGTAGTCCTTTCGGGACAGTCGTTAAGAAGGTACCTGTCAGATGGGGTGCCCGCGACGGACGGTCCTTCACGTGCGGCCTCTGTATGCCCCGCGTTCCGAACCTCACCCCACCAAGGTGTTTCTTGATCTCCCAGCGATCCCACCACTGTCCGCCACCGGGGAAACCCGGGCCGGATTTAGCAGTCGAACCGCAGGAGTGCTAAATCAATAATTAGCACTCGACCGGGGAGAGTGCAAGCAGAGTCTCCACTTTTCGCAGTAAAAACACGGGTTTCAGCCGATAGCTGATGGCGATGCGGGACAACCCTGAAAGTCAGGCGACGCGAACACCCTCGGCCTGCGGTCCCTTCTGGCCCTCCCCCAGTTCGAACTCAACCCTCTGGCCCTCCTCGAGGGCACGGAAGCCATCCATCTGGATAGCCGACCAGTGCACGAAGACGTCGTCGCCGGACTCATCCACAGTGATGAATCCGTAGCCCTTTTCGGCGTTGAACCATTTGACGGTTCCCAATGCCATGATGCCCACACTTTCGCAGTAGCCAAGACCGGTTGCCGGGATCTCCGGACCGGAATTAGTCCACTGTAACCACAGTCACTCCGCCGGCGCTGCCCCCAATGGGCGGGGTGCTGGTTTTGTTATTGAGGCTTAACCGAGTTGGCCGTTTTGGGCCGTGGAGCCGCGCCGTTACTGGTAGCCGGGTCCCGCTACGACAACCAGCGGCTGCTGCACATCCGGGGTCTCAATGATCGTCTGGATGCCCAGGAGGGTTCCCAAGGCCTCTGCATTGGCCTTCTGCGCCGGAGCGTTGTAGAAGATCACCGAGGTCTGCTGGGGAATGCCGCCCCAGTTGGCTACCGTGCTGAGCGTCCAGCCACCGCCCTGCACCAGGCCTGCAACCCTGCCCGCCAAGCCGGCAGTACCTGCCCCGTTGTAAACCGCCACCGGAACGCTCTTGTCTACCGGCGCCGATGACGGCGTCGCTGACGGAGTGCTCGACGGCGTCGGCTGGGTGCTCGGTTCGCTGGAAGCGGGCGGGGCGCTGCTCGATTCGGAAGGCGCAGCGGACGGCGAGGTGGATGTTTGCTGGGGTACCGGCGTCGAGACGTTTGACGACGCGCTGGGCGCGACAAGCCCAAGGTTCGGCAGGATGAGGAACGCTACGAGGCCGAGCACCAGAGCCACAGCTCCAACAGTCAGAACCGGCCACAAGGTGGGACGCGCGATGTCCTGGCCGTCGCGATGAATGCCCTGCCGGGAGGTGTTCTGTGGGACCTGGTCGAATTCGTCCCTGGCATATTTGGTCATGGTGAAGCGTTGTCCTTGCTGGTTGCTGCTGACAGATCAGCCTGGCGATTTACGCGTCCGACCCCAAGCGCCGCGCTGTCCGCGCGCGTTGGCGGGACGTACGTAGTCTACGCAATCTCTTGACGAGCATGGGGTCGTGGGCCAGCGCGTCCTCGGTGTCGATCAGTGCATTCAGGATCTGGTAATAGTGGGTGGCAGAGAGGTCGAAGAGCTCCCGGATAGCCTGTTCTTTCGCGCCGGCATACTTCCACCACTGCCGTTCCAGCGCCAACATCTGCTGATCACGCTCACTCAACGGGGAGTCGCTTCGGGTACCGGCCGTGAGATCTTCCAAGGCCAACCCGTCGGCCTGCGGCGCCATTGGTTCCGGTGCTGGTTCTGCCACGGCACACTCCTTCGACGCTTGTTGGGGAAAATGTCCTACCCCCATGTTACGGGCGAATAACATCACTGTCATTCGCCCGACCTCCGCCACGCGGGAGACAATGGCCGGGTGACTGGCGAGGATGCTCTCTTTGATCTTGAACCTGCGGGCCCGGAGGACGCGGGCTTGGCTGCGCTGCTTGACCGTCCGATTGAGGAGCTGATGGCTCCCGACTGGGCCGATGCCCTGCGTCCGGTCGAAGGCCAACTGCGCGATGCCCTGTCCTTTGCCGCCCGGCGTGCCAACGACGGCAAACAGATCCTCCCCGCCTCCGGGAACATCCTCCGGGCGTTCCAGCAACCCTTGTCCGACGTCAAAGTCCTCCTCCTGGGCCAGGATCCCTATCCGACACCGGGACACGCCGTGGGACTTTCCTTCTCCGTCTCGCGCGAAACACGGCCCATCCCCCGCAGCCTTGCCAACATTTACCGAGAGCTTCATGACGACCTCGGCCTCCCACCCCGCGTCCATGGCGATCTCAGCGCATGGACGGAGCAAGGCGTCCTCCTCTTGAACCGCGTCCTCACGGTCGAGGCCCGCAATGCCGGCGCCCACCGCGGGAAGGGATGGGAGGCCATCACGACGGCGGCAGTCACCGCCGTCGCACAGCGGACGGACGGTGCGGGACGGCAGAAGCCGCTGGTCGCAATCCTGTGGGGCAAAGACGCCGAAAGTGTCGTGCCGCTGCTGGAGGGGGCGCCGTCGGTGGTCTCCGTCCATCCAAGCCCGCTCTCGGCGTCCCGGGGCTTCTTCGGTTCCAAACCCTTCAGCAGGACCAACGCATTGTTGGTCGAACAAGGCGCGGAACCTGTCGACTGGGAACTCCCGGTCCTGTAGGACGTGAGGAAGCGTTTGGCCCAAGTACGCGCAACGTGAGGGAGCGTTTGTAACCTTCGACTTGTAACCTTCGACTCATACCCGGCCGGGGCCCAGTCGATTAGCTTAGGCTTACCTATATGACTGCTCTCCCCGTCACCTCGTCCGCCACACGCAAAAGCCGTCCGCAGGTCAACCTGACCGTCTTGCGGAACGAGCGCCTTTCACCCCACATGGTGCGGATCGTGGCCGGCGGTCCGGGGTTCAACGACTACGTCAACAACGACTACGTGGACCGCTACGTCAAGATCGTCTTCCCGCAGGACGGCATCGACTACGAGCAGCCCCTGGACTTGTGGGCCATCCGCGAGACCATGCCACGCGAACAGTGGCCGCATACCCGGACCTACACCATCCGCTGGGTGGACCTGGAGGCACAAGAACTGGCCATCGACTTCGTGGTGCACGGGGATGAAGGCCTTGCAGGTCCTTGGGCGGCCAAGGCCAGGCCCGGGGATTCGCTGATTTTCACTGGTCCGGGCGGCGGCTACAAACCATCCCCCGACGCCGACTGGTACCTGTTTGCCGGAGATGACGCAGCGATCCCTGCGATCGCCGCATGCATTGAGGCCCTGGACGCCGACGCCCGGGGAACCGCCTACCTCGAGGTGGACAGCGAAGCCGACATTCTTCCCCTCGCAGCGCCCCACGGAGTCGAACTGCACTGGCTGCTGCGCAAGGGCACGCCGGCCGGCTCCAGCCCCCTGCTCCTGGACGCCCTGCGCAGCACCGAATGGCTGCCGGGACGCGTCGACGTCTTCGCGCACGGCGAGCGGGGGTACATGAAGGGCCTCAGGGAGATCTTCTTCGTCCAGCGCGGCCTGGAGCGTTCGCAGGTTTCGTTGTCCGGGTACTGGGCGCAGGGCCGCGTGGAAGAAGTGTTCCAAGCTGAGAAGAAGCTTCCCGTCGGCCAGATCTAGCTGACTTTTTGTACAGATATTGCCCCTAAAAAGACGTTTTAGGGGCCATATCTGTACAAAAACTCGAGAGGGGGAGGCGGCCTAGCGCCGGCGCACCCGGCGGCGTTCGTTGCTGGAAAGACCCTTGGTCAGCGGCCTGGCGAGGTTGTCGCCGAGCACGATTCCAGCGGCTACCCCGAGTACGATCGCGCCTGCATTCAGCATTCCGCCCGCACCCAGCAGGATGTTGCCGCCTTCCACGGTCAAGGCATACATTGACCGGAAAATGGTCAGCCCCGGCAGCAGGATGAGCGCGGCCGGAACAGCCACCACCAGCTGCGGGGCACCCAGCTTCAACGCCACCACACGGGCCAGGAGGCCAATGGCCACGGCCGCAACGGCTGGAGACAAACGGTCCCCCAGGCCGGCCTGGCCGACCCCCCACAAAACGAAGAAACCTACCAACCCGACTGCCGCCGTCGGAATCAACAACCGCATCTGGGTCTGTTCCGTCACGCCGATTGCCACCACGGCGACGGCGATCAGGATGGCCTGGCCCCACAGCGGGTACGCGTCGGGGAACGTCTGGGTGACGTCGAGGACGGCACTGCCCATCAGTGTCCCGACCACCACGGCCACGCCAATGCCCGCAACGATCGCGCCAAAGGTCAGCAGCGTGGAGAGGAACCGGCCTGCGGCAGTCACCGGGAAGCCGTTGATGGCATCCTGCACCGAGGACACCAGCCGGCCCGTGGGAAGGAGCAGCAGGATTCCACCGGCCACCACAATGGATGGCGCGATCTCCACCCCCGCCCAACGGAGCATCAGGGCAACGAACGTGACCAGGAAGGCGCAGGCCATGGTGTTGAAGAAGTCCGCCGTCCGCCATCTAACAAGCTGGCGGGACAGCAGGCTGATGAGGATGTTGGAACCGAAAGCCACCGCCGAGGCACCAATGCCGCCACCCAACACACCCACAAAGACTGCGGCGAAGATACCGAAGGCGATCGTCACCATCCACCGGGGGAAGGGTTTGGCACTGCGGATGATGCCGTTCAGCCGGCGAACGGCTTCGTCACGGCCAACTCCCCCGGCCACGATGTCGGTGACCAGTTGATGGACCTGAGCCAATCCGGCGTAGTTGTTGGTCCAGGAGCGCACCACCCTCAGCAGGGTGATGGGGGTCTGGTCCTTGGGAGCGTAGTTGATGGCCACCGACTGGTTGGTGATGTCCACTTCCACGTTCTTCAGTCCGAGCGCGGCCGTGACAGCGATCATGCTCGTCTCTACTTCCAACGCACCCGCACCGTAACGGAACATCACTTCGGCCAAATGGAGCGCGAAGTCGATGGTCTTGCGGGCCGAGGCGTCCACGCCAACCACCTGGATGGTGGGATTGGCGTAGGGACTCCCGGCGAGCCGGTCCACGATGTTCATGGGAGCGGTAGGCGGACTATCGCCCTGCACCAGGCGCATCAGCATGCGCTTGGCGTTGACGTTCTGCCGGACCTGCGACGGGCGCAACGGCTGGGTCTTTGGCAACCCGTCGGTCTGGGGCCGGCTGGCGGACCCATCGGGGCGTTCAGTCACGCGGCGATCCTCCCTTGGCTGTTTGATCAGCGGTTACCCCGCAGGTTTCGTACTACCGGCAATTTGCCCAGCGGCAATCGTCCCAGAACTGTCTGGGCGGCCCCTGCGAGCTTCCTGGCCACACGGTACGCCGTGTACTTTAGGGGACTGACCGGAGCAACGAAGTCACCCAGCAGCTGGACTACCTCGCCACCGAATCCCTTCTTGAATTCATAGCCACCGTGCCCGGTTTCGTCCTGGCCCTGGATGCCGAAAGTCCCGTAGAAGTTGTAGCGGGAGTAGCCGTTGTTCAGCGCGTGTAACATCATGCCCCAGTAAAGGGACGTTGCGCCGTTGAAGTAGATGTAGTCCTGCACGGTGCCGCCGATGACGCACGTGAGTTCGTCACCTGAACACGCAAAGTGGATGGCAGCTACGGTAGCCACGCCCACGGAGTCCGGGAAGCGCTCGATGTCCTTCAGGCTTCGCTCGTAGCTGTCCACGAGATCCTGGACCACTTTGACGCGGTTGGCTTTCTTCTTGCTGCCGGTTTCCTCAACCTCCCGCTTGAGGTCAGCAAGGGTGGCGGATTCAGCTTCCAGGCGTTCGGTAATGGAGGCCCGGTACTCCGGGATGTTGATCTTGGCCATCATGAGCTTGGTGAACTCATCGGAGGTGTTCCTGAGGAGTTGCTCGTAGTACTCGCGTTCGCGGTACGTGAAGCCCTTCTCGTCGCCGGCAGTGCTCAGCGCGCTGTAGAAGTCATCCAGCGTTTCCAGCGTGGCCTGTTCCAGGTACACGCCGTTCTTCTCCGCTTTCCTGATGGCCTTGCGGGTGCGGTAGTTCATACCCATGATGAGCTCTTCGGAATCGGCGATGCCGTCGAGCTGCTTGATGAACATCCAGTTGATGTTGGCGAAGTTCATGTCGAAGCCCTGGTGCTGGAAGCCAAGGCCTTCCAGTTCCTTGAGCAATGGACGGTTGTCCTCGACTTCCGGGTGCTCCGCGCCGTCCTCATCGCGCGCGATGTACCGGAGGTTGGGTGATATCCGTAGCTCTGCGGCCTTCTTCGAAGCCGCGTGCTTCTTCAACTGCCCGACGACGAAGCGAACCACTGCCGGGTCGCTGTAGTCCATCAGTGGTCCCTTGGCGCAGTCGGCTGTCTTGTAGCCAAAACGGTTGGACGTGTACACGAGCTTTCCTGCTGCGATAAGGCTCCCGCCCCGGGTCACGCCGAAGAGCTCGACTTCCTGTCCGCGGGCGCGCTGGAAACGCGTCAGGTCCATGGACTGGATGAAGCTCCCCTGCGGGTGTCCCTTGGCAAACGTCTCGAAATCAGCGTCGCTGAGAATCACGAATTCCATGTCGGTTCCAGCCTCGATCGGAGTCAAAGAAATTACCTCGCCTAAGTTAGATTTGCGCCCGTTGGTGGCCGGGGCGGGCCTTTTCGCTGGCTTGTTGGCTTTTGCTGCCGGTCAGTAGAACTGGCCTCCGGTGCGCATGGTTTCAAGTCGACGGAACACCCGCTCGGCCCCTTTGAGCCACAGCTTGTAACGGACCGGACCCAGCACGAGGTCGTAGCAGCCCACGAAGTCCGTGACCGTCTTGGTGAAGCTTGTCTTGAACGATCCCAGGCCATACAGCGGGTGGGTCTTGTCCTTGATCCGGGCTCCTGGAGGGGTGCCGCAGAAGTCATACTCGACGCAGCCAAGTTCCTGCATGCGCTGAATGGCAGCCCACTGGACCAGGTGGGAGTCGCCATACTGTTTGCGGTTCTGTGTCGACCCGCCATCCTTGTAGGTGGCTTTGGAACCGTAATTGATCACAAACGCGCCTACGCTCGGGGCATCGTCCTCGTACACGAAGAAGAACTGTCCCTGTCCACGACTGCAGAATGCACCCCAGAACGCGGCATAGTACTCATAGCTCCGCAGAGGCATGGCGCCCTTGGCGTTCACGGTGTTCTGCATGAGGGCGTAGAGCTTGCGGTAGCTTTCCTCGCCGGCCTCTTCCTGCAGGACAATGCAGCCCTCGCGTTCTGCACGGCGGACTGCGTTGCGGGCCCGGGAGGAAATGCTCCGAAGCACTTCATTGGCAGGCGCTGAGATGTCCAGCAGCGCGGTGGAGTCGTTGGACTGGATATTCGGGGCCTTGACCAGGCCACTGGCCTTCAGGTGAGCGGCCACCTCAGGCGACTCCACGACGTCGGGCTCTATCTTGATGGTGAAGACGTTCATCTTCTGTTCCCGCGCCAAGGAAGCGACGGCGTCCAGCATGGGCTTGATGTCGTCAACGGACCCGGCGTCCGGACCCTTGATCAGGTACCAGAGCCGTCCCAGGACGGGGAACTTCTTCTCCAGCAGGAGGTTGTAGCTGGCGTAGTCAGCGGTCTCGATGACGAGCCGGCGGACAAGCCACCCATTGCCGTCCTTGACTGCCGCGTAGGCGTCCGACTGCAGCATGTTGCCACCGTTCGGGTTGGCAGTGACGTGCTTGTCCCAATTATCGATTTCCTCGGCAGTGGCAAAGCGGGCGGTAAATTCTCGCAAGGTGGCCGTGTCCAATCTCAGGGTTTTGGTGCAGTGTTCAAAAGCATCGTGCGCATGCGGACATGCAGCCCCAAGTCTATCGGGCCGAGAAAAATCGGGCTGATTCCCGGGCGGACCGGGCAAACGAAACGCTCAGCACAAGCCCGGCAAGGGGTTCGCTAGGCTTGGAAGCCACCATCCACTCGTTCCACTGCGTACATCGTCCACAGCTGATCCGGGGAAATCCATGCCAACGAACATCGAAATCAAAGCGCATGTAGACAGCATCGAACGTCTGCTGCCCACCGTGCTTTCCCTGGGTGGCTCGGAACCCGGGCACAGCTCGCAGGACGATACTTTCTTTGAGTGTCCAGGCGGCCGGCTCAAGCTGCGCGTGACCGGCGATGGCCACGGAGTGCTGATCTTCTACCGCAGGGCAGACGAACCCGGTCCGAAGTCTTCCTACTATGTTCATTCAACAACGTCCGATCCGGATGGTCTGCGTCAGGTCCTGGCCGATGCTTACGGGGAAATTGGGCGCGTTCGCAAGCACCGTGCCGTGGTCCAGGTGGGAGAGGCCAGGATCCATCTGGACTCCGTGGACGGGCTCGGTGACTTCATCGAGCTGGAAGTGGCCGTGGGTGGAGTGTTCGGACCCGAAGAAGCCACCGAACAGGCCCATCAACTCATGGAAGCCCTGGGAATCAGCCCTGCGGATCTGGCGAAGGGCGCCTACCTGGATCTGATCATGGCCAAGCTGTGACCCCGTTCCACCAAGTGGGCGTGCCTAGAGCCTGATCTGCTCCATGCTCTCCAGTTCGATGGCTTTCGGCCGCTTCCCCAGTTCACGCCGGCCACTGCCAAGACGGTCGGCGTTCGCGAGGCGGCTGAGGCTCAGCCCGGTGAGGTCGGCGATCTCCCCGATAGGGACCTGGAAGGTCCGGAAGGGACCCAGGGGCGGAGGTTCGCCTTCCAGAAGCCGTTGATCAATGGCCCTCTTCAGTTCCACCTTCCCGAGCAGTGGTGACTGGTCCAGAACGAACCCGACGGCGGCCAGCTTGGCATCGTTGGTCCATGCCGCAATCTTCCAGAACTTTCGAGGGATCCGGACACCACGGTAGGGCTGATCATCCTCAAGCAGGACCGGCCCCGTGAAGACGCTGATCTTGGCGTCATGGGCATCGGCGTGCCCCAGGACATGGTCCTCCAAGCCCACCCAGAGTTCCTTGCCTTGGTTGAAATCGTCCACTTGCGGCGCCGCATTGGTGAATGAGAACGTCTCCTGGTTGGCCTTCTTGGCAGTGGCGGCGTCCCCCCAGACGGGATCCAGCCGGCGCACCAAGTGGCCGCGATCGAAGGCGTTGTTCTTGTAGACGTCCGGACCCGCCTGCTGTTCCCGGGGGACCCTGTCATCGAAATGCCAGGTTCCTTCCCGCGCCAACGGGTTCAGTTCTGCACCGCTGATGTTGACTCCCACGATCGCCGCGAGCTTCCGGGCAGCCCGGAAACGCACGGAGAAGTGGGTGTAGTCCAGCAGTATCGTCGTTGCCGACGGACTGGGCAGTTCAAGGCGTGCCCGCAAAAAATCCCTGTCGTATCCCCCGCTCATGGATACAGCATGGCACTACGCACTGACAGTAAAAAGACTCAGCATTCGACGACGTTGACGGCGAGGCCGCCCATCGCGGTTTCCTTGTACTTATCGGACATGTCCTTGCCCGTCTCACGCATCGTCACGATCACCTCGTCCAGGGAAACCCGGTGCGTCCCGTCCCCCCACAACGCCATCTTCGCCGCGTTGATCGCCTTCGCCGCAGCAATCGCGTTCCGCTCAATACACGGAATCTGCACCAACCCCCCGATCGGATCACACGTCAACCCCAGATTATGCTCCATCGCGATCTCCGCAGCGTTCTCCACCTGACCCGGCGAACCACCCATCACCTCAGCCAACCCCGCAGCAGCCATCGACGACGCCGAACCAACCTCACCCTGACACCCCACCTCAGCACCCGAAATCGACGCCTGCTCCTTGTACAACACACCCACCGCACCAGCAGCGAGCAGGAACTTCACCACCACATCATCCCTGTCCTGCTGACTGGCCTGATCCATGCCCGGAGCGTAATTCAACGCGTAATACAACACCGCCGGAATAATCCCCGCAGCCCCATTGGTCGGCGCCGTCACCACCCGACCACCAGAAGCGTTCTCCTCATTGACCGCCAAAGCAATCAGGTTCACCCACTCCTGCCAATACTTCGGATCATTCCGGTCCTTGTCCTCCTTCAACAACCGCTCCAACCAATCAGGAGCACGACGCCGGACCCGCAACCCGCCAGGCAACACACCCTCACGCTTCAAACTGGTTTCAACACAGGCCTCCATCACCGACCAGATATGCAAAAGACCCTCCCGGATCTCCTCCTCAGACCGCGACGCCCGCTCATTGATGAACATGATGTCCGAAATCCCCAACCCCTTGGACGCACACCTGCCCAACAACTCCGCCGCCGTCCTGAACGGCAACGGCAACTCCTTCTTCGACTCCTCCAACTCCTGCCGCGCAGCGTCCTCCTCACCCTCACGGACAATGAACCCACCACCAACCGAAAAGAACGTCGCCTCATGCACAGTGTTTCCCTCAGCATCAGCCACGGCGAACTTCATCCCGTTCGTATGCCGCGGCAACACCGTCAACGGATGCAACACCATATCCTCCACCGCATACGGCAACTCCACACCCCCGCCGGATGCCCCCGCAAGGTTCAGCACACCGCTCTCAGCGATCGTTGCGAGCCGCTCCTCCACTTCCTCGGGAAGGATCAATTCAGGGTGGTAGCCCTCCAAGCCCAGCAACGTCGCCGTCATGGTTCCGTGACCACGACCCGTCGCCGCCAACGAACCATACAAATCAACCCGCAACGACGCCACCGAGTCCAGGACACCAGCGTCCTTCAACTCACCAGCGAACACAGCGGCGGCCCGCATCGGCCCCACAGTATGGGAACTCGACGGACCAATGCCCACAGAGAACAGATCGAAAACACCAACAGCCATAGCCGGGATCCCTTTTATACAGCTTGAAACGGTCCGGCAGATGGTCCTGCCGGATGGCCTCCCCCGCTTGTGGCGGCAGACGACCGAAGCACGACGCCGGATGGCCCCCAAAGGCGGCAACCCGGCGTCGCAAATTATTCAGTTACTACAAACGCTACGCCCTGCACGCTCGTTCCGTGCTGGAGCGCGGACCTTAGGAGAGGTCGCCGCCGTTCTTGGAGGCGTATTCCTCTGCCGAGAGCAGCGGGCCGTCGGACTCAGCAGCGACCTTGAAGAGCCAGCCGGCGCCGTAGGGGTCGTTGTTGATCAGGGCCGGGTCCGAAACAACGGCGTCATTGATTTCCGTGACCTCGCCGGTGACGGGCGAGTACAGGTCGGAGACGGACTTGGTGGACTCAACTTCGCCACAGGTCGCGCCTGCGGTCACAGTCGAACCGACCTCGGGCAGGTCAACGTACACAATGTCACCCAGTGCGTCGGTGGCAACCTCGGAGATCCCGACGGACACCGAGTTCCCCTCGCCGCGGGAGACCCACTCGTGCTCGTCGGAGTACTGAAGTTCGGGCGCTACTTTGGGCATTCTGTTTCCTTTACGTGGTCGAAATGAAAAACGTGGAGATTTTGTACAGCTAATGCCTTTATAGCTGGGCTATGGGGTCATTAGCTGTACAAAAACTCGCTACTTTTGGCGCTTGTAGAAAGGCAGTGCGACGACTTCGAACGGCTCGCTCTTGCCACGCAGGTCAATGTCCAGCGCGGTTCCAAGCTCGGTGTGTTCGACGTCGACATATGCCAACGCTACCGGGTACCCGAGGGTCGGACTGGGCTGGCCGGAGGTCACTTCGCCGACTACTGCGCCATCCTTGAGGACCGGGTAGTGGCCGCGTCCGGCGCGACGCCCCAGGCCCTTGAGGCCCACGAGCTTGCGTCCCGTGGTGGAACCGGCACCGTCGGCCTTCAACGCAGCCAGTGCGTCCTTGCCAACGAAGTCACCTTCCTTGGACAGCGCCACCACGGCTCCGAGCCCTGCAGCGAAGGGGTTGCCTTCACGGGAGAGCTCGTTGCCGTAGAGCGGCATGCCGGCTTCCAGGCGCAGGGAATCGCGGGAGGCAAGGCCGGCCGGAACCAGTTCTCCTTCTTCGGCGACGGCGGCGATTGCCTGCCACAGCGCGGCGGCGGATTCGTTGGGTACGAAGATCTCGAAACCGTCCTCCCCCGTGTAGCCGGTGCGTGCCAGGAGAAGGTCCTGGCCGCTGCCTGCCACCAGGAAGGTCACCTCAACTGCGGCGTAGTACTTGAGCCCGGTGACCAGCGCGTGCTGGTCGGCCGGAACCAGGCGCAGCAGGATGGCTTCGGCGAGCGGACCCTGCACGGCGATCAGCGAGGTCCGGGCAGAGGCATCTTCAACCACCACGTCGAAACCGGCGGCGCGTTCAAGCAAAGCGTCAGCCACAACCTTGGCGTTGCCGGCGTTCGGCACCACCAGGAACTTGTCGGCACCACGGCGATAGGTAATGAGGTCGTCGATGATGCCGCCGTCTTCCTGGCAGATCAGCGAGTACTTGGCCTTGCCGTCCGCCATGGCCGAGATCTTGCCCACCAGGGCGTAGTCCAGGAAGGCTGCGGCTTCGGGGCCGGTGACCCAGACTTCGCCCATGTGGGAGAGGTCGAACAGGCCTGCGGACTTGCGGACCGCGTGGTGCTCGGCCAACTCGGAGGAGTACTTGAGCGGCATCTGCCAGCCACCGAAGTCGGTGAAGGACGCGCCGAGCTTCTTGTGCTCTTCGTAAAGGGCTGTGTAGTTCTCAGTCATGACGAGTCCTTAGTTTTCGAAGTCTTCGATCGGTGGGCAGGAGCAGACCAGGTTGCGGTCTCCGGCTGCGCCGTCGATGCGGCCAACGGGCGGGAAGTACTTGTCCTGCTTGAGGTGGTGGACCGGGAAAGCGGCCTGCTCGCGCGGGTACGCGCGGTCCCAATCAGAAGTTACGACGGCGGCAGCCGTGTGGGGCGCCCGGCGAAGCGGGGAATCCTGCACGGAGAAGTCGCCGTGGGCTACCTGGTCGATTTCCTTGCGGATGATGATCATGGCTTCGATGAAGCGGTCAATCTCCACGAGGTCCTCGGACTCGGTGGGCTCCACCATCAGTGTGCCCGCAACCGGGAAGGCCAGGGTGGGGGCGTGGAAGCCGAAGTCGATGAGGCGCTTGGCCACATCCTCAGCGGTGACGCCGGTCTTCGCGGTCAGTTCACGCAGGTCCAGGATGCACTCGTGGGCCACGAGTCCGCCTTCACCCGTGTAAAGCACGGGGAAGTGCTCGTTGAGGCGCGATGCGATGTAGTTCGCAGCCAGCAGCGCGGACTTGGTGGCTTCGGTCAGGCCCTGGCCACCCATGAGCTTCACGTACGCCCAGGAGATCGGGAGGACACCGGCCGAACCGAAGCGGGATGCCGAAATCGGGACATCGTTGCCTTCGGTCCAGGATGCCGCGTCACCGGGCATGAACGGCGCCAGGTGTGCCTTGGCAGCAACCGGGCCAACGCCCGGTCCGCCGCCGCCGTGCGGGATGCAGAAGGTCTTGTGCAGGTTCAGGTGCGAGACGTCGCCGCCGAACTTGCCCGGCTGGGCCAATCCCACAAGTGCGTTGAGGTTGGCGCCGTCGATGTAAACCTGGCCGCCGGCCTCGTGGATGGCATCGCAGACTTCGCGGACGTCGGCGTCATACACGCCGTGCGTGGACGGGTAGGTGATCATGATGGCCGAAAGGGCGTCGCGGTGGGCTTCGATCTTGGCCTTCAGGTCAACGTGGTCGATGGTGCCATCAGGAGCGGTGGCCACCACCACGACCTTCATGCCGGCCAGCACTGCCGAGGCAGCGTTCGTGCCGTGCGCGGACGCCGGGATGAGGCAGACGTTGCGCTGCTCGTCGCCGTTGGACAGGTGGTAGCCGCGGATGGCCAGCAGGCCTGCGAGCTCGCCCTGGGAGCCGGCGTTCGGCTGGATGGAGACCTGGTCGTAGCCGGTGATCTCGGTCAGCTGGGCTTCGAGGTCGCTGATGAGTTCACGCCAGCCCTCGGTCTGGGAATCCGGAGCGAACGGGTGGATTGAGGCGAACTCCGGCCAGGAGATGGCTTCCATCTCGGCAGTGGCGTTGAGCTTCATGGTGCAGGAACCGAGCGGGATCATGGTGCGGTCCAGCGCGAGGTCCCGGTCAGAGAGCTTGCGGATGTAGCGCAGGAGCTGGGTTTCGGAGCGGTGGGTGTTGAACACCGGGTGCTGCATGAATGCGCTGGTGCGCTCAACGGAAGCCTCCAGCGCAAAGTCCTCGGCAGCATCGGTGACCGAAGCGCCAAAGACATCGAGCAGGCGGCCGACGATGTCGGACGTAGTCGTCTCATCAACCGAGATGCCAACAGTGTCAGCATCGATGCCACGCAGGTTGATGCCCTTGGCCTCGGCGGCGGCGACGATCTCTGCCGCCTTGCCCGTGACGCGGACGGTGATGGTGTCGAAGAACGAACCGTGGAGGACCTCGACGCCGGCAGCCTTCAGGGACGCTGCGAGCGTGCGGGCGTGGCTATGGGCGGTCTCGGCGATCGCTTTCAGGCCTTCGGGGCCGTGGTAGACGGCGTACATCGAAGCGACGATGGCCAGCAGCGCCTGCGCGGTGCAGATGTTGGACGTGGCCTTCTCGCGGCGGATGTGCTGTTCGCGGGTCTGCAGGGCCAGACGGTAGGCGGGGACACCGGCGTCGTCCTTGGAAACGCCCACCAGGCGGCCCGGCATGGAACGCTCGAGACCCTTCTGGACGGCCATGTAGGCCGCGTGCGGGCCGCCGAAGAAGAGCGGGACACCCAGGCGCTGGGCGGAACCCACGGCGATGTCAGCGCCCTGCTCACCCGGAGGGGTGATGAGCGTCAGGGAAAGGAGGTCGGCGGCAACGGTGACCAGTGCGCCGCGTTCCTTGGCCTCGGCAATGACGGCGGAGTGGTCGAAGACGTGGCCGGAAACACCGGGCTGCTGGAGGACGACGCCGTTGATGGCACCTTCCGGAAGGCCGGCTGAAAGATCGGCAACCTCAACCTCGAAGCCGAGGGCTTCAGCACGGCCCTTGACGATGGCGATGGTCTGCGGGAGGCAGTCTGCGTCGAGCACAGTCTTGCCGTCCTGCACGGCCTTGTTCTTGTTGGCGCGGCGCATCATGAGGACGGCCTCGGCCACGGCGGTTGCTTCGTCAAGCAGCGAGGCGTTGGCGATAGGCAGGCCAACGAGGTCCTGGACCATGGTCTGGAAATTCAGGAGTGCTTCAAGGCGGCCCTGCGAAATTTCAGGCTGGTACGGGGTGTAAGCGGTGTACCAGGCCGGGGACTCAAGGATGTTGCGGCGGATGACCGGCGGCGTGATGGTGTCGTAGTAGCCCTGGCCGATCATCTGGACCGCGGTCTTGTTCTTGGAGGCGAGCTTGCGCAGCTCGGCCAGGACCTCGACTTCGCTCAGCGCGTTCTGCAAGGTGAGGGCGACGTCCTGGCGGATGTCGTTCGGAACGGCAGTGTCGACCAGCGAGTCAACAGAGTCGTAGCCAACGGACTTGAGCATGGTCTCAATGTCGGCCTGGCGGCGGGCGCCGATATGCCGATCGACGAAGGTGGTGGAGGCAGAACTAACCGTCACGAAGGAACTCCAATACTTGGGCGGCGTTTGGGTACGCCACAGCGGCTCGGGTTCCTCCCCGCTCTGTATTGGACCTGAGAGTTTCCGCGTGTTGTCCGCACAACGAATCGCTTGCACCGTCGGTGAGCACAGCATCCCACGTCAATGGCGTGGAGTGCCTGCTGCTTTCCAGAGTTGCCTCGCCGCGGCGGTGCGTGGGCCTGAGAGATTCCTGGGGAGGGTTTGCTCCTACGGCGCCTGCATCACGTGCCTGCAGGACTCTCCCGCCGCAGATCAAAGGCATGTTCAGTTGTCTGTGGGCGCCACGCTGGGCACGCCACAAGGCTTAATTGTCCTACGTGCAAGGCCCTGCGGCAAATGGATGAGCAGTCACTTCCGGAGGCGGTCCAGGACCCCCAGCAGGATTTCGACGTCGGCCTCCCGGCCGGCGTTGCCGGCCCCCTGCCCGCCCTCGAACATCGCGTTGAAATAAAGGCCGTCGCCCATGTAGCTGACGGCCTTGGCGATCTCCGGTCCTACGTCTTCGGCCAGGACATCAAGCCACTGCTGCTGGATTCCTGCGAAGCGCCGCCGCGTTTCCTCATGGGCTACTTCAGCGAGCCTGGTGGCGGCAACGAAGGCCCTGTCCATGGGGGTGTCGGCCCAGAGGGAGGACCGGATGAAGTAGGCGGCGGAACCGTCCGGCGCGGCCTTCATCTGCTCAATGTCCTCCTGCGCCAAATCGTCCAGGCGTTCCAGCAAGGCGCTGATCAGGGCTTCCTTGTTGGGGAAGTGATACAGGAGCCCGCCCTTGGAGACACCGGCCCTCTTGGCGACGGCATCCAGGGTAGCGGCCCGCTCCCCTACCTCGATCAGGAGGGATTCGTAGGCATCCAGGACGGCGTCCCGGGCAACTGGTTTTCGTGGCATGTGTACATCATTCCCTAAAGAATTGCGGGGGTTGAATTTGTAACTATACCGTCTGGACGGTACAGTAAGAGGCATGTTCTCGCCGTCCTCAACCCAAGCACCCCGTGCAGCCGCCCCCTTGACGGGCCCGGCTGCACCGTGGCGCGACTGGACGGCCTTGGCACTGCTGATGTTCCCGGTGCTGCTGGTGGCCGTCGATAACACCGCGCTCACTTTTGCCCTGCCGGAAATCGCCCGTTCCCTGGACGTGGGCGGCATACAGCTCCTGTGGATCGTTGACGCCTACCCGCTGGTGCTCGCTGCGCTCCTGGTCTCCATGGGCAACCTTGGTGACCGGATCGGACGACGCCGGTTGCTTCTGATCGGCAGCACAGGCTTCGCCGCGGTTTCGGCTGCTACGGCATTCGCGCCGTCCGCGGAGTGGCTTATTGCCGGACGCGCTGCACTCGGCGTCTTCGGCGCCATGCTGATGCCATCCACGTTGTCCTTGATCAGGAACATCTTTACCGACCCCAACCGCCGTCGGCTCGCGATCGCTGTATGGGCTGCCGGATTCTCCGGCGGCGCAGCCCTCGGCCCCATCTTCGGCGGCTGGCTGGTGGAGCACTTCTGGTGGGGCGCCGTCTTCCTGGTAGCAGCATTCCTGCTTCTGCCGCTCCTTGCCTTTGGCCGGGTACTCATTCCCGAGTCCAAGGACGCCAACCCCGGCCGGGTGGATGTGCCGAGCATTGTCCTGTCCGTGGTCACCATGGCGCCCTTCGTTTACGGCATCAAGGAATTCGCGGTCCACGGCTTCGGTGCCTCAGCTGCTGCCTTCATGGGCTTTGGCCTGGTGATGGGCGTTCTGTTCGTCCGCCGCCAGCAAAGGATCGAAAGCCCCATGCTGGATGTTTCCCTGTTCAAGAACAAGGTGTTCAGCACGGCCATCGTGGCGAATGTTTTGTCCTTGTTCTCCATGACGGGATTCATCTACTTCTTTGCCCAGCACCTGCAGCTGGTCGAAGGGCAGTCCCCCATGGAAGCCGGCATCGCCATGATCCCGGCCCTCCTGGCCACCGTCATCGCCGGCCTGCTCGTAGTACCGCTGGTCAAGAAAGTACGGCCCGGATTCGTGGTGGCCGGCGGACTGACTCTGAGCGCCATAGGCTACCTGGTGGCCGTCGTGGGTGACCACGGCAGCGGACCGGTGTTCCTCCTGTCAGCCCTGACGGTCCTGGCCGTCGGCGTGGGTGCAGCGGAGACCATCTCCAACGACCTCATCCTGGCGTCCGTGCCGGCAGACAAATCAGGGGCGGCCTCTGCCATCTCCGAGACCGGTTACGAACTCGGTTCCCTCCTGGGAACAGCCGTGCTCGGTTCAATCCTGACCGCGTCCTACCAGCACAACCTCGTCATTCCCGACGGCGTGCCCACAGAGGCGGCGAGGAAGTCCGGGGAGACTCTGGCAGGTGCGGTTGACGCGGCATCCGGGCTCCCCGCCCAGTTGTCGGAGGCACTGACCACCGCCGCGCGGATAGCCTTCGACTCCGGCGTCCACATCACAGCGGCGATTGGGCTGGTACTGATGGCCGGAGCAGCAGTGATGGCCGCCGTCGTACTGCGCAAGGTTCCCAAAGCGCAATAAGGGAAGCTACACGGCTTCCGTGGGTGCCGCCTTCGTGTCGACGCCGGCAGTCAGTTGGTCGATACGCTCCAGGGCATCGCCGAGCCGGCCGACCGTTGTCCACAGGCAGGGCTGCTGCTCCCTGACCTCCTCGAGGGAAGTCCCCGCGGAGGTCAGGGAAGCGAGGTCGAAGCTCACGTTGGTCCTCGCCCCCGCTATGGCCGCCCGCAGCGCACCGAAACCCACCACGACGTCGGCAACGAGGGCCGGGTTCCCGTGGGAAGCGAGCCAGCCGAGGTCTTCAATGGCGTCGATGGCCCGTTCACCCAGGACGGCGGATGCCTTGGCTGCGTCCACGGAGGCTTGGTGGATGGCTTCTTCGCGTTCCGGTCCGGGGTCGAGGCGGAAAGCAGCTCCGAAGGCGTTGGAGGCAGATGCGTCCTCGTCCGCGAGCCGGAGAGCCGCTTCCCTGAGCTCATGGGCCCTGGCATGGATAGCGGAAAGCTCGTCACGCTGCTGCCCCTCGGCTTCCGTGTACCCGGCCACCATTGACGTCAAGGCAGCCGCAATGGATAGCATCACCCCGGTGCCGGCGCCGCCCCCGGGCGAGCCGCTCGACTCTGCCAGGGCTGCGGTCCAGTCCTCAACCGTGGAGTGCTGCGTGGTGGCGGGTTCGGAATTCGTCATGCCATCAAGTGTGCCGTGACAGCCAGGTTCGCACACACAGGGTTCGCACAAAGCGGATGGATACACTGGCCGGACCGAAGGCGTCGAACGAAGGGTAAACCCATGACCATTGACCTCGAAGAGCTTTACAAGGACCTGCACGCCCACCCGGAGCTGTCCTTCCAGGAGACCAGGACCGCCGGGATCGCAGCCGGGCACCTGGAGAATCTTGGCCTCACCGTCCACCGCAACATCGGCAAGACCGGCGTGGTGGGCATCCTTGAGAACGGAGCCGGGCCGGTCGTCATGCTCCGGGCCGACATGGACGCCCTCCCGGTCAAAGAGTCAACGGGACTGGACTACGCAAGTACTGCCATGGGTGTCGATCCTGACGGAAATGATGTTCCGGTCATGCATGCGTGCGGACACGATGTCCATGTCAGCTGCCTCGTGGGAGCAGCAGAAGCGTTGGCCGGACAACGTGACCGGTGGCAAGGCACACTGATCGTCGTGTTCCAGCCCGCCGAGGAATGGGGTGGCGGTGCGCAGGCGATGGTTGGCGACGGTCTCTATGACGTCGTGCCGAAGCCCGATGTAGTGCTCGGACAGCACGTGGCCCCCTTCCCCGCCGGATGGTTCGGCGTCCGGGCCGGCGTCACCATGGCCTCCGCAGACTCCCTCAACATCACCCTGCACGGCCGCGGCGGGCACGGATCGCGCCCGGAAACCACCATTGATCCGGTGGTGATGGCCGCCGCTGCCACCATCCGCCTGCAGGGCATCGTGTCGCGCGAACTCGCCGCCAGCGACTCCGCTGTGGTCACCGTAGGACAGATCCACTCCGGTACCAAGAACAACATCATCCCCGAGACGGCAACCCTCGGCCTCAGTGTCCGCACCTTCAGCGATTCCACCAGGGACAAAATCCTCGGTTCGATTGAGCGCATTGTGCACGGGGAATCAGCGGCATCCGGCGCCCCCAAGGACCCGGAGATCCATTTCGAAGAGCACTTCCCGCTGACAGTTAACGACGAGTCGGCAGCAGGCAGGATTACAGCGGCCTTCAAGGCCAGGTTCGGCGAGGCACAGGTCATTGATCCCGGGCCCGTATCCGGCAGCGAAGACGTAGGAGCCTTGGCAAAGGGCGCCGACGCGCCGTTGGTGTTTTGGTTACTCGGCGGCGCCGACCCTGCCCTGTTCCGCGAATGGGCGACGACGGGGCGCCTCCCCGAAGATATTCCCTCGAACCACTCGCCCTACTTCGCGCCCCTGATCCAGCCCACGCTGGCCAAGGGAACGGAAGCATTGGTCACAGCCGCTCTGGAGTACCTCGGTTCAACAGGCGGAAACAACTAGCCTGCGCGTGGACGGGCACACGGGAAAGGCGCCGGCAGACCGGCGCCTTTTTCGTGATCTTCTACTCGTTCCAGTCCAGGCGGGGCCTAGACCTTCTCGTGGATGCGGTCAACCTTCGGTTCGTAAACCACAGGTTCCCTGCGACGGCGTGCCAGGAAAGTCCAGAGTGTCCCTTCCGATGCCTGGCGGGTCTCCGCCGGGGCAACCGGTTCCTTCCTGGCCTCTTCAGTTGTGGTCTCGGGCTTGCGCGCGGAGTCCTTCTTCGTGCGCCGCTCGAAGTCGTCATAGTACGCGTAGCACATACAACCTCCCTTAGTGGCGTTCTTTAATAGTCCTCGCACTCCGGCCGCACGTCGACCACTTTTTTGCAGTCGACCACTTTTTACAGGGTTTCCGTTCAGCTTGTGGTGGTCACCGGGCGAGGCTGGACAGCCGCGCAACGTCCACCGCCAACCTGGTTTCCTCCGCCACCAAGTGGGCGTTGATGGCGGCCCCGGCCATGACGCCCGAAGCGGCCGACGCCATGACCTGTCCCATAAGGTCCGCGACATTGCCCGCAGCCCAGACGCCGGGAACCGCGGTGGCCCCGCCCATGGGATTCACTTCCACGTGGTGCCCTACTCCCATGGGGTGTTCCACCACCGGGACGCCAAGCGACTCCAGCACTGCGGACCTTGCCTCCAGCCTGGTTGCGGTCACTACGGCCTCCACCGGGATGACTGTTCCCGAGGCCAGGACGACGCCCCTCAACGCATCATCCTGGATGGCGAGTGACTCCACCTTGCCTTCCACCACGCTGATCGAGCGTGCAGCCAGCTGCTCCCACTCTGCGTCCGTCGGCTCCACCACGTCATTAAGGAACAGCGTGATGTTCGGGCTCCACTGCCTGAAGAGCATCGTCTGGTGCAACGCCATGGGAACAGAGCCCAGTATGCCGATCGCTTTGTTCCGGACCTCCCAGCCGTGGCAGTAGGGGCAATGCAGGACATCACGACCCCACCGCTCCCGGATGCCGTCGATGTCGGGCAGAACATCGGTCAGCCCCGTGGTCACAAGGATCCGGCGGGCCTTCACCGTCCGCCCATCGGCCAGTTCAACATCAAAGGAGAGCTCCGCGCCTTCCTCGGCCCCCGCCGTCGAGCGCGCTGCGACGGCGACGCCCGCGATGAAGTCCACCCCGTAGCCGCGTGCTTCTTCCCGCCCCATATCCAACAATTCCCTGGGATCAATGCCGTCCCTGGACAGGAAACCATGGACCCCGGCAGCCGGCGCGTTCCGCGGCTCGCCGGCGTCGATCACCAGGACGGACCGGAGGGCCCTGCCAAGCGTCACGGCGGCACTTAACCCAGCTGCGCCACCTCCGATCACCACAACCTGGTACTCGTCCGCGGTGTCCGTCTTCGTATCTCTGCTCACTGTGCCTCCGTCGACTCGCTGCGGCCTTCCGCCGCTCCTACCATCCTTGGTCGATGTCGACAGAAGCGGCAAGAAAAATTGCCACTATGGCAAACTGGAGACATGGCAAAGGATTTCAGCGCAATGCTCGACGCCGTCGGCCCGCGCCTGCGCGCGATGCGGACCCAACGGAACCTGACGCTGGCAGAGGCATCGGAAGGCACGGGGATCTCGGTGAGCACGCTGTCCCGCCTGGAGTCGGGCCAGCGCAAGCCCACCCTGGAACTGTTGCTGCCGATTGCACGGCTTCACCAAGTACCTCTTGAGGAGTTGATCGACGCCCCGGAAACGGGCGACCCCCGCATCCATCTCAAGCCACACGTCCATCATTGGGGCACCGCGCTGCCCCTCACTCGCCGCCCCGGCGGAATCCAGGCCTTCAAGATGGTGCTGAAAGCCGGAACGGGCAAGGAAATTCCAGACCCGCAATCCCACGAAGGCTACGACTGGATGTACATCCTCAATGGGAAACTGCGGCTGGTTTTGGGCGGGAACGACTTCATCCTCAAACCCGGGGAAGTGGCGGAATTCGACACCCGCACCCCACACTGGTTCGCCAGCGCTACCTCTGAACCGGTGGAACTGCTCACCCTGTTCGGCCAGCAAGGCGAGCGCCTGCACGTCCGGGCACGGCCCAAGCGGCAGGACCAGCAGGCGGAAATCTAGGAAGCCAGGAACTCCCGGGCATTGCGGCGCGACACGGCGGGGTCCGCTCCGGCGTCGGGCTGGTTGATCTCGGACCACACCTCATCGAGCGAAAGTCCAAGAACATCGGCAATGGCCGCCACCGTGGGAAAGGCGGGAGTGGCAACCCTTCCCGACTCGATTTTGCGCAGCGTTTCGGGAGAAACACGGGCATCGAGGGCAATCTCCAGCATGGAGCGTGCGCCCCGCGCACGGCGGAGCAGGGCACCGAGACGCTGTCCGCGCTCGGCCTCTGCGGGTGTGAGCGGCAACCTGACCATGGCTCCAATTGTAATACCGGGATAATATGGCCGGGATAGTTATTGGCATCAACCCCGGAAAGGTCCCCTATGATCGAGATCCTCAGCACCAGCGAACTGACCCGTGCCCGGGCTGCAGGGACCCTGGTGGCCAACATCCTGCACACGCTCAAGAGCCGGTGCACTGTTGGCACCAACCTCCTGGAGATCGACGCGTGGGCCAAGGCCATGATCCTCGAGGCGGGCGCGGTGTCCTGCTACGTGGACTACGCGCCATCGTTTGGGCGCGGCCCCTTCGGCCACTACATCTGCACAGGCGTCAACGACGCCGTCCTCCATGGACTGCCGCGGGACTACGCGCTTGCCGACGGCGACCTGCTGACCCTTGACCTGGCCGTCTCCCTGAAAGGGATCGCAGCAGACTCTGCCATCAGCTTCATCGTCGGCGACGCTAAGCCCGCCGAAAGCGTGGCCATGATCGAGGCAACCGAACGCGCCCTGCGTGCCGGCATAGCAGCGGCGCGGCCCGGCGCGCGGATCGGCGATCTGTCCTACGCCATTGGCTCAGTCCTCGGCGAGGCAGGATATCCCGTTAACACGGAGTTTGGCGGCCACGGAATCGGCTCAACCATGCACCAGGAACCGCATGTGCCCAACATGGGACGCCCTGGCCGCGGCTACAAGCTGCGCCCTGGCTTGCTGCTCGCTTTGGAACCGTGGGTCATGGCGGATACCGCCCAGCTCGTGACTGATCCCGACGGCTGGACCCTCCGCAGCGTCACCGGCTGCCGGACGGCCCACAGCGAGCACACGATCGCCATCACCCCGGACGGAGCCGAGATCCTCACCTTGCCCACCCTGGCCGGCTAGGCCTGCTCCCGGGGCGGGAGGGGGCGGGAGGGGCGCTCGGCCAGGGCGTCCGCAGGGGTGCCGGGTAGGGGTCCGGGCTGTCATAAATGATTGGCATTCGTTTTCCCCTTGCACTACGGCGTGACTCGCGTCATACTAAATGAACGCTATTCATTTAGTGACTGTCGTCTCATCGGAGTACATGCCACCATGATTGAAATAACCCGCCTCGAAGCCCCGACTTCCCTGGCTCGCACCGAACCCTCCACGCGGACGCCGCTGCGCGTCGGCGTTGTCCAGCACCGCTGGCATGCCGACGAATCCGCCCTCCGCGCAGAACTTACCGAAGGCATCGAGCGCGCCGCCAAGCTGGGAGCCACTGTTGTTTTCCTGCCTGAACTGACGCTCTCCCGCTACCCCGCCGACACCCGGCCGGAGAACAACCCCGCGGCAGGCATCCGTCCTTCGGACATCACCGAGGACCTCCTCACCGGCCCCACCTTCACCTTCGCTGCCGAAGCTGCCAGAAAGTTCGGCGTCTCGGTCCACGCATCCTTGTACCAGCGGGCTGAGAACCCGGATGGCACTGACGACGGCCTCGGCCTGAACACCGCGATCCTGGTCTCCCCCGCCGGGGAACTCGTAGCCCGCACCCACAAGCTGCACATCCCCGTCACCGCCGGCTACTACGAAGACAAGTTCTTCCGCAAGGGCCCGGAAGCCGAGGATGCCTACGCAGTGTACGCACCGGCCGAACTCGGCGGTGCACGCCTGGGCATGCCCACCTGCTGGGACGAATGGTTCCCCGAACTCGCCCGGATGTACTCTCTGGGCGGAGCCGAGATCCTGGTCTACCCCACCGCAATCGGCTCCGAACCGGACCACCCAGACTTCGACACGCAGCCGCTCTGGCAGCAGGTCATTGTGGGCAACGGCATCGCCAACGGCCTGTTCATGATCGCGCCGAACCGCTACGGCAACGAAGGCACCCTGAACTTCTACGGCTCCTCCTTCATCTCCGATCCCTACGGCCGCATCCTGGTCCAGGCACCGCGGGACGAATCCGCCGTACTGGTCGCCGACCTCGACCTCGACCAGCGCAAGGACTGGCTCACGCTCTTCCCGTTCCTGGCCACGCGCCGCCCTGAAACCTACGGTCGCCTCACCGCACCGGTGGACCCCAACGCGCCACTGGGAGCAAGCGCTATCGCCACTGCCTACCAGGCGGTCTCCGCGTGAGCGTCTGGCGCATGCCGTCGGAAACGGCACCGCAGGACCGCGTCTGGATGGCCTTCCCCACCGGCGGTTACACCTTGGGCGACACCGAGGAAGAGGCGCATGCAGCGCGCTCCACCTGGGCCGCCGTCGCGAATGCCGTCCTTGAGTTCGAGCCGGTCACCATGGTGGTAGCGCCCGACGACGTCGAAACAGCCGCCCGCTACCTGGACCCCCGCGTCGAGGTACTCACCGCAGAACTGAACGATGCCTGGATGCGGGACATCGGACCGTCGTTCGTGTTGGATGCGAACAAGCAGCTCGGCGCCGTGGACTGGATCTTCAACGGCTGGGGCGCCCAGGACTGGGCGGCGTGGGACAAGGATTCGCAGATCGCTGCCAACATCACCGGCCATGCCAACGCCACACACCTCCCCTCGGGGATCGTGAACGAAGGCGGCGGCATCCAGGTTGACGGCGAAGGCACCGTCCTTGTCACCGAGACCGTACAGCTTGACGAGGGCCGCAATCCCGGCCTGACCAAGTCCGACATCGAGGAAGAGCTCGCCCGCACCATCGGCGCTACCCACGTGGTGTGGCTGCCGCGCGGCCTCACCCGCGATTCGGAGAAGTTCGGCACACGCGGCCATGTGGACATCGTGGCCGCCATCCCCTCCCCGGGCACACTCCTTGTCCATTCCCAGCAAAACCCTGAGCACCCCGATCATGCGGTGTCCCGGGAGATCATCGAATTCCTGCGCACCACCCATGACGCAGCCGGACGGGACTGGAACATCATCGAAGTTCCGGCACCCGAAACCCTCACTGACGACGAGGGCTACGTGGACTACAGCTACATCAACCACTTGGTAGTCAACGGTGGGGTCATTGCGTGCAGCTTCAACGACCCCATGGACGAGAAAGCGCTCCGCATCCTCGCCGATGCCTACCCCGGACGCCGCGTTGTCAGTGTTGACGCGCGCGAACTCTTCGCCCGGGGCGGCGGCATCCACTGCATTACGCAGCAACAGCCTTCGGCCATCTAGAAAGGGCCTTTCATGAGCCAGACAATCCGCGCCGGTGCTTCCAAAAGCACTGGAGCCGCTGCAGAGTCGCACAACATCAGCGGCAAGGGACTGAAGACGGGGCAGTTGGGGCTCCTCGCCGTCGTCGTTCTTGGCATTTCAACCATCGCCCCGGCGTACACGCTCACCGGTGCGCTCGGTCCAACAGTCAACGAAGTCGGGCTGCAGTTGCCCGTCATCTTCCTGATCGGGTTCATTCCGATGATCCTGGTATCGCTGGCCTACAGGGAGCTCAACGCAGACTCCCCGGACAGCGGCACCACCTTCACCTGGGTCACCAAGGCATTCGGACCCTGGGTGGGTTGGATGGGCGGTTGGGGCCTGCTCGCAGCCAACATCATTGTCCTGTCCAACCTGGCCGGTGTAGCGGTGGACTTCTTCTACCTTTTCCTCGCCCAGGCCACAGGTTCCCCTGAGCTGGCCGACCTCGCCTCTAACAAGCTGCTGAACGTAGCCACTTGTTTTGTCTTCGTGGCCCTGGCCGTGTGGATCAGTTACCGCGGCCTGCACACCACCAAGATCGTCCAGTACGGGCTGGTGGGTTTCCAGCTGCTGGTTCTGGGCTTGTTCGTGGCCATGGCTTTCGCCAACTGGTCCTCGTCCGAGACCGCCGTTCCCTTCAGCTGGGATTGGTTCGACGTCACGAAGGTCGAGACCTTCGGCCAGATCGCCGCGGGCATTTCGCTGTCCATCTTCGTGTACTGGGGTTGGGATGTCTGCCTCACCGTGAACGAGGAAACCGCCAACGGCAAGAAGACCGCGGGCGCCGCCGGAACCCTCACGGCAGTCATCGTCCTGGGGATCTACCTGCTGGTGACCATCGCCACAATGATGTTCGCCGGCGTCGGCGACACCGGAATCGGGCTGAACAACCCCGAGAACCACGCCAACGTGTTCACGGCACTCGCTTCTCCGGTCATGGGACCGTTCGCGATCCTCATGTCGTTGGCGGTGCTGTCCAGCTCTGCGGCTTCGTTGCAGTCCACGTTCACTTCGCCGTCGCGGAGCCTGCTTGCCATGGCGCACTACGGCGCGCTGCCGGAACGCTTCAGCCACATGAGCAAGAAGTTCTCGACGCCGGGCTTCGCCACCATTGCGGCAGGCGTACTGTCCGCGGGCTTCTACGCCGTGATGCACGTGATCAGCGAGAACGTCCTCAACGACACCATCCTGGCCTTGGGCCTGATGATCTGCTTCTACTACGGACTGACGGCCATTGCTTGTGCTTGGTACTTCCGCAACAGCGTCTTCAGCAGCGCCCGCAACTTCCTCCTGCGCCTGGTGTGCCCTGTGCTGGGTGGTGTGGGCCTGTTCGTTGTGTTCCTGCAGACCGCGATGGACAGCTGGGATCCGGAGTTCGGCAGCGGCTCGGAGATCTTCGGGGTGGGCCTCGTGTTCATCCTCGGCATCGGGATCCTGGCCTTGGGTGCCGTCGTCATGCTGATCCAGGCCCGCATGCGGCCAGGGTTCTTCCGTGGCGAGACCATCCGGAAAGACACTCCCGCCCTGGTGGTCCCTGAGTAGCCGGGCGCGCCGAACAGCGAGAACGCCGGAAAGCGGCCAGTTCGCCGGAGCTATCCGGCGAACTGGCCGCTTTCGCGCGTTTTGGCAGTGTTTCACCAGTGATGGGCGACATCCACGACAAGCCGCGAGCCGCCGTCGGGTCCGTCCAGGGTGAAGACCCGGAACGGAAGCCTGGCACGGACACCCAAGCCGATGCTGGTAATTCCTTCGAAACTCCCGGCGTAGACCACCTGACGGAACGTCTGGTAGCCCGATACGTTGGAGAGCTCGGCCTTGGCTGCCGGAACGTAGGTGGGCTGGCTGTACTGGTTGTACGACGGCGCCGTCACCACCACTTGCAGGTCGGCGTCACCGAGCACCGGGATGGGGAAGCCCGTTGCATCCTGGGTGATCACCGGAACGTACTGCACTGAATAACCGGCCACTTTCCCGGTCATGTCGATCACCAGTCGGTCGTAGCAGAGCTGTTGGCCCGTGCGGACATTGGTGACCTGCGCGGCGCTCATATCGGGGTCGGCCTTGGCCAGGGAACCCCAGGTGATGCCGCAATAGGAACCCGCCGAGGCTGGCCCCGGTGCTGCCAGACCGAGCCCGGCCGCTGCCACAACAGCCGCCAAACCCGCTCCAATTTTCCTCATTTTTTGTGCCCCCTTCAGGCGAAGTTGATACTTCAACTGTAGGAGTGCATCCACGGGTTTTAGCGGGTTGTGGCCGCTTCGGAGCACAACCGTTAAGAGGACCCCCGTCAGGTTACGGGCGGGTCATCCGAAGCCGCTTCCGGCATCAATTCCGGGCCGTTTCAGTCGGCTTCAACCACGTTTTCGTGACCGAAGATAACGTGATCAGCGCGTTATCAGCCTTCGCAGTCCTTGCAGAACTTGAGGCCGTTCTTTTCCAAGGCAATCTGCGAACGGTGACGGACCAGGAAACAAGACCCGCAAGTGAATTCGTCCGACTGCTCCGGAACCACAACGACGGTCAGTTCCTCGCCCGAAAGATCGGCGCCCGGAAGATCGATTCCTTCGGCGGTATCAACGTCTTCCACGTCGATGACAGCGGTCTGGGCACCGCCCCCGCGGGACGCCTGGAGAGCCTCAAGTGATTCAGCGGGAGACTCTTCTTCTGTCTTGCGCGGGGCGTCGTAATCAGTAGCCATTGAGGGTTCGCTTTCGTTGCTGCATAGTGCCTATTCCGGCACCTCAGTGAAGCAGTTTAGGGCATACTACCCGGCATCAACGAAAAGTGTGCTCAACGCAACATTGGGCAGCTTATAGCGCGGTTCCTACGTGGCCGTCGGCGGGCGTCCTGCGTGCGATTGGATGGCCTGGGCTCCTGCCACTGTCACCCCGCTCAGGGCTGGAAGCCATGTCCAATCCGAAGCCGACCCGTGCGGTCCTTCAGGCTCGGGACCGGCGCAATCCAGGACGTACGCGGCCTCGATCCAGCGGCCCAGGGAATCGCCGAGTCGGGTAGCAAGTGCGGCCAGTGAGGTGATCATGGAGCAAAGCTATCCACCCCGCATGTGGGCGCCGTTTCCGGATCGTCACGGCCTTGTTAACTCACGCCGCTCCCGACCCTCCCCGGCCAAACAGCCCTCGCCTGCTAGTCCGCCAGCGCCTGCTCCACGATGTACTCGGCGATCGCCATGGACGAAGTAGCCCCGGGCGACGGCGCGTTCCGCACCAAAACGGTGTCCCGGCGTCGTGCGATGACAAAGTCGTCCACCAGCGATCCGTCGCCGTTCATGGCCTGGGCGCGGACGCCGCGGGTGCCAGGGAGAACAGTGGCGCCCTCCAGGGACGGAACAAAGCGGACAGCTTCGCGGATGAATTTCTTGCGGCTCACCACAGTCTGGAATTCACGAACGGCCGACGGCACATTCTGCCGCGCAAAATTCCAAAAGCCCGGGAACAGCGCATAATCCAGGACATCACGGACCTTGACATCCTTCCAGCCGTAGGATTCCCGGCCAAAGGAAATGAACGCATTCGGTCCGAGCATCATTTCGCCGTCAATGCGTTTGGTCAGATGCACGCCCAGGAAGGGATGCCGGGGGTCCGGGACAGGATAGATAAGGCCCTTCACCTGCTCGCGGGCCGCGCGGTCCAGGAGAAAGTACTGCCCGAAGAACGGCACGATCCTCGGGTTCGCGGCCTCACCCGCCGCCTTCGCCAAACGGTCCGATTGCAGGCCGGCGCAGGCGACCACCAGGTCAAAGTGTTCACTGTCGTCCTTCGTATGGACAACCGCGCCACTCGCTTGCTGTTCCACCGACGTGACTTCCTGCCCAAGCCGGATGGTCCCTCCCGAGGCCCGAACGTCGTCGGCGAGCGCTTCGGTGATGGCCGAATAGTCGACGATCGCCGTTTCCGGCGAGTGCAAAGCGGAAAGCCCGACGGCGTTCGGCTCCACCTCGCTTATCCGGTCGCCGCCCAGCATCCGTGCTCCGGGCACCCCGTTGGCTGTGGCGCGGGCAAAGATGTTGTCCAGGCGTTTTTGCTCCTCTGGTGTCTGGGCAATGACCAGCTTCCCGCATGCTTCGTAGGGAAGGGCCTTCGCGGCGCAGAATTCCTGCAGCAGCTCCACTCCCCTGCGGCACAGCCGTGCCTTCAACCCGCCGGGTTCGTAGTACAGCCCTGCGTGGACCACCCCTGAGTTGTGGCCTGTTTGGTGGGCAGCGAGGCGCCCTTCCTTCTCATAAACGGTGACCTGGACGCCGTCGAGCTTGTTGGAAAGTTCCCGCGCAACCGCGACGCCGATGATCCCGCCGCCAACCACGGCGCAGCGCTTGACTGGTTTCATGGCTGGCTCTCCTCGTCATCGGGGTCGGTCCGCGTCAAGGGACAGCATTTCACGGAGTGGCCCCGCGGGCACGCAGTGCGGGCACGAAAAAGGGGCGGCACACTGGGTACCGCCCCTTTTTGCGTGGTGCGTGGGTTACTACGCGGTCGGCTGGTCGAAACGCTGGCCGGCCGGGTTGGACGGCAGGAGCGAGAGCACGAAAACAACGATCGGCACCACAACGAGCAATGCCAACCAGCCGCTGAGGTTGGCGTCGTGGAGACGGCGAACCAACAGGGCGAGAGACGGAATCAGGACTGCCAAGTAGAAGACGAGGACGAGGATGAGCCCCACTGCAGCACCAGGACCGGGAATTGTTCCGCTGCTTGTAGTGGTGGCACCAGCGGCGCCGAGAATGCCGGTGAGCAGCTGCAGGACGAAGCCCACGACGCCCAGTACAAGGGCGACCCACCAGTATTCACTACGGCTGGCACGGCCCGAGAACGCGGCGTACTTCTTGAAGAAACGCTTGACGGCTGCACCGATCGGAGCGCCATAGTAGGGTGCCCACAGCGGCGGCTCGCCGGCTTGCGCTGCGTAGGGCTGGGTCTGTTGCGGTTGTTGCGGGTAGCTCATTGGTATATCCCCCGGGGTTTCGTTGTGATGAATGCGTACTCAGAGACGAGTCGACCCAATCGTAATGCCCCGAACGCTGTTTAGGCAGTTCGATGGACAAAATTAACCGGGATTTAGCCCAGTAACGGAATATGTCGCCCGAAAGCCGCATTCAGACCCGGAACGTGAGCAAGCGTCCCACCCAAACACGCGGAACGTGAGGGAGGGTCTCACCCAAACACCCGGAACGTGAGCAAGCGTCCGCCCCAAACACCCGGAACGTGAGCAAGCGTCCGCCCCAAGCACCCGGAACGTGAGCAAGCGTCCGCCCCAAGCACGCGGAACGTGAGCAAGCGTCGGGAGGGCTACTGTGCGTAGTGCTTGCGGAGGTCGGTCTTCCTGATCTTCCCGCTGGCCGTGCGCGGCATCTCTTCCACAAACACCACGGACTTGGGAATCTTGTATCGTGCCAATCGTCCGTCCAGATGCGAGCGCAGCTGCTCTTCGGTCAGGGCAGCACCCTCCCGCAAAGTCACGATCGCCCTCGGGACTTCGCCCCATTTCCCGTCGGCGACGCCGATCACGGCCACGCTTCCCACGGCGGGCAGTTCCGCAATGGCTGCTTCCACCTCGGCCGGGTAGATGTTCTCGCCGCCGGAAATGATCATGTCCTTGAGTCTGTCGGAGACGAATAAGAAGCCTTCCTCGTCTTGGTGTCCCATGTCCCCGGAGCGGAACCAGGAGGAGTCCGCGTAGCTGTCGGCAGTTGCCTCCGGCCGGTTCCAGTATTCCTTGATGACGTTGGGCCCGGAGATCTGGATCTCCCCCACTTCGCCCGCGCCCACGACGCTCCCGAACGGGTCAACGATCCGCACATCCGTGAAGAAGTGCGGCAAACCCGCTGATCCGGCTTTCACCTTGGAAGCGGAGACCGGGAGCATGGTGGCTCCCGGGGCGGTTTCGGTCATGCCGTAGCAGGCGGTGAATCCGATGCCACGTTCCTCATAGGCGTCCAACACCCGCTGCGGAACGGCGGACCCGCCGCAGGTGAGTTTGTCCAGGGAGCTGAGGTCCGCCGTCGACCATGCCGGATGGTCGCAGAGCATCTGGAAGGTGGTGGGGACTCCGTTCAGGGTGGTGACCCTGTGCCGGCCCACCAGTTCCAGGACGCGACCGGCGTCGAACTTGGATTCGAGGACCACCGTGGCGCCCTTGAGCAGCATCGGGAGCAGACCCATATCCAGGGATGCGACATGGAAGAGAGGCGAAATCATGAGCGCTATGTCGTTGCGGCTCAGGTCCATGTCCACCACGGTATTGATGCAGTTCCAGGTGATGTTGCCGTGCGTGAGCAGCGCACCCTTCGGCTTCCCTGTGGTGCCGGAGGTGTAGAGGATCATGGCGGCGTCGTCCGGGGACACCGCAACATCCATCGCTGTACCGTCCGAGGCGCCAATCACCTCCTCATAAGGTTCGACGCCGGTCGGCAGCTTGACCGCGGACCCTTCAGGTCCGCCGTCGGGAGCCACCACAAACCGGTTGATGACCGCAGTGTCAGCCACGGCGGCCGTCGCAACAGGCTCCAGAGCCGCGGCGTTGATGAGGATCCGGGCTCCCGAGTCCTGCAGCTGGAACTGAAGCTCGGGAGCGGCCAGGCGCGTATTGAGAGGCACGAAGATGGCGCCCACCAACCCGCAGGCAAAGAAGGTTTCCACGAAGGAGGGGTGGTTTTCCCCGAGGTAGGCAACGCGGTCTCCCTTGGCTACTCCCCTGTCCTTGAGGGCGTTGGCCAGGTGATCTGCCCGGTCAGCCAGTTCGAGGTAGCTGAGCTTCCGGTCACCGGAAACAAGTGCTGTTGCGTTTCCGGACTTGCTGCGGCGGCGGTGCAGCCAGGATCCAACTCCGTTGTTGTCCATGGTGGTTTCTCCTAACTGACCGTAGAGAGGTCGTTGTTCTTAGACTCCCGCGTCAGCAGGATGAAGACAATCGACACCAAGGACATGATGGACAGGAACACCACTACGGGGACGATGCTCTGGCCTGCGTCCTTGTACAGTCCGGCGACGATTCCAGGGGTGAACCCGGCGCCGATCAAGGTAGCCAGCTGATAGCCGACCGCAGCACCCGTGTAGCGGTTGGTGGTGCCGAACTGTTCCGACACGAACGCTGCAAGGGGTCCGTAGAGTGACGAGTGCAGGACCAGCGCCACCGTGAATGCCAGGAAAATCAGGGCGATGTTTCCTGAGCTGAGCATCCCGAACATAGGGATCAGGTAAAGGATGAACAGGGCCAAACCTGTGACCATCACGGGGCGCCGGCCGAAGCGGTCCGACAAGCGGCCGCCCAGGAGGACGAACAGGATGGAAATCGCCGAAGCTCCCGCGAAGGCATAAAGCACTCCCTGCTGCGGTGCGCCCTTGGAAACCGCGTAGGTGACGGAGAACGTGGGAAGCACTACCTGAAGGCCGAAGCCAGCAGCACCGGCAAACATGATCATGATGAGTGCTTTGGGACGCTTCAGGACCTCCAGCAGCGGGATCTTCCGCTTGCTGCCTTGGGCGCTTTCCTTGGCTACGGCCTCGGCGAAGATCGGACTCTCGGAGACCCGGAGCCTGACGAACATGCCCACGATCAGCAGCACGAAGGAGAGCAGGAACGGCACGCGCCAGCCCCATGCCAGGAAGGCGTCCTGCGGCAGGGCGGAGAAAATACCCATCACAACCGTGCCGAGTACGGCGCCTGTCGGCGCACCGGCGTTCACGAACGAGGCAGCGAAACCGCGCCGCTTGGGATCGGAATGTTCCAGCGCCATCAGCGCGGCGCCACCCCATTCACCCCCGACGGCGATGCCCTGGCAGACGCGCAGGAGCACCAGCAGCACGGCACCCCAAGGACCGATCACGCTGGATCCCGGGATCAAGCCGATCAGTGTGGACGCGACGCCCATCATGGCCATGGAAACGATCAACATTCCCTTCCGGCCGATCCTGTCGCCGAAGTGGCCGAAAATGATGCCGCCCAAGGGCCGGGCAACGTAACCGGCGGCGAACGTTGCGTAGGCAGCTACGACGCCCACCCACTCGTCCGTTCCGGCGAAGAACACCTTGGGGAAGGCAACCGCTGCCGCCGTCGCGTACAGCAGGAAGTCGTAGAACTCGATGGTGCTGCCCAGATAGCTGGAAAGGATGACCGTACGCGCTTCTTTACGCTTTGCGGCCGTGCTCGACTGTGCGAGCGCAGTGTGTCCTGACATGGCTGTTCCTTGGAAGAGGAGGGAAGTTGCTGGAAAGGGAGTGTTTATTTGTAGAAGCGTGCGAGGAATTCGGCCACGACGGCGGGCCGTTCCTGGCCTTCGATTTCGATGGTGGCGTTGACCTTGATCTGGGCGCCGCCCTTGACCTCGGTCACCTCGGCGATGCTGCCCTGCATACGGACTTTGGAGCCCACCTTCACCGGTGACGTGAAACGGACTTTGTCCAGGCCGTAATTGACCTTGGTGGTGACGCCGTCGACGTCGAACAGTTCGCCCCAGAACGGGATGATCAGGGACAGGGTGAGGAAGCCGTGGGCGATCGGTGCACCGAAAGGACCATCCTTGGCGCGTTCGGGATCAGTGTGGATCCACTGCTGATCGTCCGTGGCATCGGCGAACAGGTTGATCTGCTGTTGGGTGATCTCACGGTAGTCGGTGGTGCCCAGGTCCTTGCCGGACATGGTGAGCAGAGTGTCGAAATCGACGACGAGATTGGGCATCGTTGCCTCCTGGTTGTTGTGTTTTTCTGTGCGTTGTTCAGTGGGTGAAAGCACTCTCGCCCGTGAGGGCGCGTCCGACGATCAGTGCATTGATTTCGTGGGTGCCTTCGTACGAATAGACAGCTTCCGCGTCGGCATGGAAACGGGCGACGTCGGCGGCGAGCGTGATGCCGTTGCCGCCCACGACTTCGCGGGCCAGGGCGACGGTTTCGCGCATCATCAGGGACGTCTGCATCTTGGCCAGGGCGGAGTCCTGGTCCCGGTAGATGCCTTTGGCCTGTTGTTCGGTCAGGCGGGTCACCAACGAGAGCGAGGCGGTGGTATTTCCGAGCATTCGCGCCAGCTTTTCCTGCACGAGTTGGAAGGACCCCAAGGAGCGGCCGAACTGCCGGCGTTCCCTGACGTAGGCAAGGGCGGCTTCGAAGGCACCGGCCTGGATACCGGTGGCGATCCACGCGACATCGGATCGCATGGCCCGCAGCATCGCGGCCACGTCCTTGAAGGAATTTACGCTGTGCAGGCGCATGGCTTCCGGCACCCGGACGCCCTTCAGGGTGATGTGGGAGTTCTGCATCATCCGCAGGGACGTCTTGCCGTGGATCTTCTCCAAGCCGACCCCGGGCGCGGTCCGGTCCACGAGGAACCCCTTGACCTGTCCGTCGGCCACATCCCGGGCGAACACGCACAGCACATCCGCCGTGGAGGCACCCCCGATCCAGCGCTTGGCGCCGTCCAAAACCCAGCTGCCGTCTCCCGGTTCAAAGCGTGCGGTGGTGGAAAGCCCTCCCGCGATGTCCGAACCGTGCTCCGGTTCGGTCAGCGAGAAGACACCTTTGAGGGAGAAATCGATGACCTTGGGCATCCACTCCTTCTGCTGCTCCTCGGACGCACCCACCCGGATCGCTGTCCGGAACAAACCAGCCTGCGCCGTGTACCACGTAGCCAGGGAAGCGTCCGTGTGGGCAAGTTCGAAGATCCGGAAGCCGTGGAAGATCCCCCTCGCGGGGGCATCGACGGTCAGCTCATCCGGTTCCATCAGATCAAGGTCGACCAACGGCTGCGCCAGTTGTTCAGGGAATTCGCCCCGCTCCCAGTACTCGGCGAGCAACGGCTTCGCTTCGGTCTCCAGGAAGGTCCGCAACCTGCCCAGCACCCGGCGCTCTTCGGTGGTCAGGAGCGCCTCGGCGTCGTACCAGTCCGCCACCGAGTACAGTCGCTGATCCGCAACACTCGTGGTCATCTCAGCTACCCAACCCGAGCAGCCGGACGGCGTTGTCCTTGAGGATCTTCGGGCGGACTTCGTCCTTCAAGGGCAGGTCGGCAAATGCGCCCAGCCACTTCTGCGGAGTGATCAGCGGGAAATCCGTCCCGAACAGGACCTTGTCCTGCAACACCGAATTCGAGGCCTTCACCAGCGATTCCGGGAAGTACTTCGGCGACCACCCGGAGAGGTCGATGAACACGTTGGCTTTGTGTGTGGCGATCGAATTTGCCTCGTCCTGCCACGGCACCGAGGGATGGGCCATGATGATCTGCAGGCCCGGGAAATCGGCCGCCACGGCGTCGAGCAGGAGCGGGTTCGAGTACGCCAGCTTGATGCCGTATCCCCCGGGAAGCCCGGCACCCATACCGTTCTGGCCCGTGTGGAAAATACACGGCAACCCCAGCTCCTGGAGCGTTTCCCAGAGCGGGTAGAACTGCTCGTTGGATGGGTCGAAGCCCTGGAGTGAAGGATGGAATTTGAATCCCCGGGCACCGAGCTCAACGGCCTGGTGCTTGGCTCCGGCGATCGCGTCCTCACCCGTCCGCGGGTCCACGCTGCCGAACGGAATCAGAACATCGTTGTTCCGCCCGGCTCCGGCGATGAGTTCCGGGATGCTGTTTGGTTCGTGCTTTAGTTGCGTCCTTGCGTCGACGGTAAAGACGACGGCGGCCATGTTCAGTTCGCGGTACACCTCGGCGATCCTGTCCAGGGACGGGGTCCTGTCCTCGGCTTTGAAGTACTTGGCCGAGGCTTCCGTCAGGGCATCCGGGAGCGAGCCGTGGCCGCAGCTGTCCACTTCGAGGTGGACGTGCATGTCGATCGCATCAAGGGCAGCGGCGTCGATGCCGAGCTCGTATCGGTCAGCCATGATCAGCGGGCCTGTACCGCTTCGGGCTTGGCCGGTTCAGGCTGCAGTTCTTCCGGCAAGGGCAGGAATTCCTCACCGTAGCTCTGCAACGCGTCGGGGCCGAAGAGTGATCCGGCGTTCTCTACCAGTGCTTCGTAGCTCCAGCCGCCGTCGCGGTATTCGGTGGTTGCCGCCGTCGGGTGCGTCCAGACCTGCAGCCGGTCACCGCCGGCACCGATCGCCTGGCCGGTAATGCCGGCCGCCTTATCCGAGGCGAGGAAGGCGATGAGCCCGGCGACGTCGTCGGCAGTTCCGAAACCCAGGTCATGACGGAAGAACGACGGCATGGCCTCGCCACGCTCGTCAGCTTCCACGGCCTTCTGGAAATAAGGGACCGTCTTGGTCATCGCCGTCGCCGCCACCGGAATGACAGAGTTGACGGTCACGCCGGCCTTCTTCATCTCCAGCGCCCACGTCCGGACCATGCCCACGATCCCCGCCTTCGCAGCCGCGTAATTGGTCTGCCCGAAGTTGCCACGCTGGCCCGTAGGCGAACCGATAGTGATGATCCGGCCCGCGACGTTGTTTTCCTTGAAGTACGCGAAGGCCTCACGGACGCAGGTGAACGTGCCCTTCAAGTGGACGTTGATGACAAGGTCGAAGTCCTCGTCGGTCATCTTCAACAGGCTCTTATCGCGGAGGATTCCTGCGTTCGTGACCAGGATGTCCAAGCGACCGAACGTCTCCACGGCACCGGCGACCAGTGCCTTGGCGGCATCCGTGGTGCCCACCGGAACGACGACGGCGGTGGCCCGGCCGCCGTCGGCCTCGATCTGCGCGACTGCTTGCGCTGCGGTCTCAGCGTTCACGTCATTAATGACGACGGCGGCACCCTGGCGGGCGAGCTCCCTCGCGTAAGCGAGACCAAGACCCTGTCCACTCCCGGTAACGATTGCAACCTTGCCGTTCAAGCTCATGGCGTGCTCCTTCGCATGCAGTAACCGGCCGGAGCCGGTGGGGCCGATCCCACTGCGTCGTGAGATCCTTGTCATGATCAATGAGAATACGGATCATTGATAAAGTCAACGATTGTTTTTCATTACTATTGGAGTTGTCATGGGCCCGCAAAGCACCGAAGTGGAAACCCCGCGCCTGGCCGAAGCCAAAATCGGCAACGATGTGGGCCTGTTGCTGGCCAAACTGCACGCGACAGGCTCCCTTCTGAACAACAAGGCACTGGCGGATTACGGGCTTCGTGAGCGGTCCTTCTCCGTGCTGACACTTGCCTGCAGCGGCCTGGAACCTACGCAGCGCGAGCTCGCCGATTTCCTCAGCCTGGACCCCAGCCAAGTGGTCAGTCTGGTTGACGACCTTGAACACCGCGGTCTGGTCAAGCGGGCGCAAGGCAAGCAGGACCGGCGGGCCAAGATCATCGTTTCCACTGCGGAGGGCCGCCGGATCCACAACAAGGCCCGGGCTGCGCTTGAGGTGTGCGAGCAGACACAGCTGGCAGCGCTCAGCGAGGACGAGAACACGCAGCTGCGGGCACTGCTGAAAAAGGCGCTGTGGGGCTAGGAGCAATTACGATGTCGGCTTCCTCGGCCGGCCGGACTCCTACGCCATCGATCCAGCCCTTCCGATTGCGCGGGGCACCCACTCCGTGAGAGGACTGCCAGGTACATTTGCTGACGCTTCCCGAAGTTCTGACGAGCAGCCCCGCAGAGCACGCCAGCGGGAAGTAGCTAATGTTGCCGATGACCTCCGCGCGCTGATGGCGAGGACCGCTGGCAACGGAACCGTGCGTTAAGAAACCACCCACAGGGGTACATCCTCCCCATGGGCATCCACATCGGCACATCGGGCTGGAGCTACGATCACTGGGAAAGCGTGCTCTATCCCCCGGGACTGCCCGCCTCCAAGCGGCTGGCCCACTACACTGCGCGGTTCACCACCGTGGAACTCAACGCGAGTTTCTACCGCTGGCCCCGGGACACCACCTTCGCGGGTTGGCGGAACCGCCTGCCGGAAGGCTTCGCGATGTCGGTCAAAGCGCCGCGTGGCCTTACCCATGCCAAGAAGCTCTACAGCCCCGAGGTATGGGTGGAAAGAATCGTGCGCTGCTGGCACGAGCTCGGCGACAAAAGGGCGGTTCTGTTGGCGCAGTTGCCACCTGATTTTGCCCGTGATGATGCCCGGCTCGACTACTTCCTGGCCGCCCTGCCGCACTGGATCCGCGTCGCCGTCGAGTTCCGGCACGACAGCTGGGACCACCCGGACGTGTACGCGCTGCTGGAACGCCACCAGACCGCCTACTGCATCATGAGCGGCGCCAATCTGCCCTGCATCCTCCGGGCCACGGCTCCGTTCGTCTACATCCGCATGCACGGCCCGGACCACCAACACCTCTACGGCGGCTCCTATTCGGACGACGATTTGAGGTGGTGGGCGGACAGGATCCGCGAGTGGAGCGGCGCCGGCAAGGACGTGTACGTCTACTTCAACAACGACGGCGGTGGTAACGCCGTGCGCAACGCTGACACTCTGCGGTGGCTGCTTGGGGTCAACTGACCCGGTGGCGGTCAGGCCAAGCGGGCGCGCACGATCTCGCTGACGGTCTTGCCATCGAAACGTCCTGCGACCTTCGCGGTAACAGGCTTCATGACGGCACCGATGGAACGCATTGAGAGTTCCTGGCCTTCAGCTTTCAAGGCATCAATGGCCTCGTCCACGATGGCCTCAACCTCTTCGCGGGTGAGCGCTTTGGGGAGGTAGGCCTCGATGATCTCCGCCTCGGCAACTTCGGCCGCTGCGCGGTCAGCTTCCCCCGCCTCGGTATAGATCTTCGCCGTGTCCCGGCGCTTGGCGGCTTCCTTCTGCAGCAGCGAGGTGACCTGGGCGTCGTCGAGCTCCACTGGCGTCTTGCCTGACTTTTCACGGGTGGTGATTTCACCCAGGACATTGCGAACCGTGGTCAGGGCAACTTTGTTGCCGGCCTTCATGTGGTCGACGACGTCTGCCTTCAAGCGTTCTTTGAGTGTCATGCTGCTCCTTGTTCGAATTCCTCCTGCTATCTTCCCAGCTGATCCCCACGGGCGCTCATTGCCGGCAAATTGATGCTTGCGATCTTAATAATCAGCATGCTTAGCTAATTTGGAAACCTAGCGCCGAGGAGGACCACTATGCCGCTTTCAGAACGCGAGCGCAGGGTTCTGCAGCAGCTTGAGCGGGAGCTCTTCATCCAGGATCCCCACCTCGCCCGGCAACTGGAATCCGGTGTCCCCGTGCGCGGCCCCATCCACCCGCGCCTCCGTGACGTCATGGCCGCCGCTTTGGGAGTACTGCTGGTCCTGATGGCGATACCTCTGCACGTACCCCTGTTTGGCGTGGCCGGCACACTTCTTGGGGTTCACGCGGTGTTGTCCCACCGCAACTACAAGAAACAGGCCCCCTCAAGATTCCTTTAACGGTGCCGGCACAGGCGGCCCCTGCCCGGGAGGTTCCTTGTCCAAGGGTCCGCTGACCACCACTTGGGCGGGACTGTGCAGGAGATAGCCGTTGAGCCAGGAAAACAGTGCCCGGATCTTTTGCTGGAGCCCTGACAACAGGGCTAAGTGCACCAGCAGCCAGGACAAAAACGCAAAGAGGCCCTGAAGCTGGATGCGCTTGCGACCAAGTTCCGCCACTGCCGCACCGCGTCCCACCATCGCCATGTAGCCCTTGTCGACGTACCGGAAAGGCGTTCGGCTGCCGCCGCCAAGGTCAGCAAGGATGTTCTTGGCCGCCCATTTACCCGCCTGCTGGGCTACCGAGCCCAGCTGCGGCAATTTGGCTCCCGTTGAGTCCGTGATGTTGGCAGCATCCCCAATGACGTAAACGCCATCCACGTCCGGCGCTGTCAGGTCCGGGTGGACATCGACACGTCCACCCCTCCCCTGGGCCAGCCCCGATCCGGCGATAATGCCGCCCGCTTTCAGGCCGCCGGCCCAAACGACGATCTGCCCCGGGACGGAGCTCCCGTCCGCCAAGGTGACACCATCAGGCCGGACCTCAGTGACACCCACTCCCATGTGAAGCTGGACACCGACTTTCTGCAGGTGTTCGGTCGCGTACTTTTGGGACTTCGGGGAGAACATGTTCAACACGCTGGGAACCATGTCCACCAGGTGTACCCGGCAGCGGGCAGCCAGCTCGGGCGAGAAGTACTTCCGCACCACGTATTTGACGTTTTCAGCCATCGCTCCGGCTGTCTCTACACCTGTGGGACCGCCGCCGACCACCACCACATCCACGAAGCTGTCGGGATTCCCGTCAGCCTGGTCCAGCAACCGGGTGAGCCCGCCGCCAAGTCTTGTTGCGTCTGTGACGGAGTACAGGGGGAAGGCCAGTTCCTCCGCGCCCGGAGTGTTGAAAAAGTTCGGGACGGCCCCCACGGCAAGGACCAGGATGTCCGCCCGCAGGGTCTGCCCGTCGGACGTCGTCACTGTGCGTTGCGATGCGTCCACGGATTCCACTTTGGCGGTGAGGACCTTGACCGTTTTGAGGCGGCGAAACACCGAACGGAGTGGCCGGGCAATGGCCGACACCCCGATTTGGGACGTAGCAAGCTGGTAGAGGAGGGGCTGGAACTGGTGGTAGTTGTTCGAGTCGATGAGCAAGACCTGTACACCCTTGCGGCCGAGTTCCCTGGCTGCTGCAACGCCTGCAAATCCGCCACCGACCACAATGACCTGGTATGTGTCCTTCATGCGAGCAACATACTTCACCGGGGGTCCGGGCAACAGAGGTTCCCGATCCGTCGTCGCGTGTTTATTCTCTGGACCGATGGGTACGCAGTGGGTAGTGTTCTGCATTCGGCAACGCACGCGGAGGGGTGGCTTTTGTGAACGAGGACGGTCTGACGGACGCCGTGCAGGAGGCCGGTGCCGTGGAATTATTGCTGGTCAGGCATGGTGAGAGCGAAGGAAACCTGGCGGCCACCGAGGCGCGGCTGGCAGGGGCGGAGGTCATTGCGGTCCCGGCCCGGGACCCCGACGTGAACCTCTCGGGCACCGGACAGGACCAGGCCAAAGCGCTTGGGACCGCGCTGGCCCGCATCGCCGAAGACATGAGGCCGGACGCTGTTGTCTCCTCCCCCTACGCCCGTGCCAGGCAGACGGCGGAAATCGCCGTCCAAACTGCCGGATGGCCAGTGAAGGTGCTCACCGACGAACGCCTCCGGGACAGGGAATTGGGCATCCTGGACAGGCTGACAAGCCGGGGCGTGGAAAACCGCTACCCGGATGAGGCCGAGCGGCGTCTGTGGCTGGGCAAGCTGTACTACCGTCCGCCCGGCGGTGAGTCCTGGGCCGATGTTGCCCTCCGGCTGCGCTCGGTGCTGGACGAACTCAACACCTTGGGCTCGGGCCAGCGGGTGATGCTGGTCTGCCACGATGCCGTCATCCTTTTGGTCCGCTACGTCCTGGAAGGCATGTCCGAAGAGGAGATCCTGGACCTCGCTGCGACGACGTCGGTGTTGAATGCTTCGATCACGCGCTATGTGCGTCCCACCGGCTCGGGGCCCTGGGAATTGGAGAGCTTCAACGTCGCCGACCACCTCACAGAGCAGGGTGTCACAGTCACCGAACACGCCGGAGATGCCAGTGTCCACCCCCAGTGAACCCACTTTGGTGACTCCGTCCCTTCTGCGGGACTGGCCACTGCCGGCCCCTGGCGAGGACAAGTATTCGCGCGGGGCAGTCCTGGTCATCGGCGGGGCACGCGCGACCCCCGGGGCGGCCATACTCGCCGGGACGGCGGCGCTGCGTGCCGGGGCGGGCAAAATAACCTTGGCCGTGGCCGAATCCGCGGCGGTGCAGGTGGGCGTAACCCTGCCGGAGTGCGGTTCACCCGGTCTTCCCGAAACAGCCGACGGGTCATTGACCGGAGAAGGGCTGGAACGAATCGGATCCGACCTGGAGCGGGCCGACGTCCTGCTGATTGGGCCGGGGCTGGATGATCTGGATCTGGCCGGGACGATGCTGCGGGCGCTCTTGGAGCGGGAGGAATCCAACGGTCCCGCTGACGCTGCGGGCGGTCCCGCCGTCGTTCTTGACGCCTATGCCCTGGGGGCACTTGGGAAGGTTGAGTCGCTGCTGGGACCATGGCGTGGGCGCCTGATCCTTACCCCCAATCCCACAGAGGCCGGGGTCCTGTTGGGGAAGGATGTCGATGACCTGGAAGCTGCAGTGATGGACATTGCCCAACGGTTCGATGCCGTGGTGAGCTGCCAGGGATTCATCGCCGGCCCGCAGGGGATGTCGGATCAAGGATCCGGACTCTGGAAGATCACCACAGGCTACGGAGGGTTGGGAACCTCGGGCAGCGGGGACGTCCTGGCGGGTGCGATTGCCGGTCTCAGGGCCCGCGGAACCAGCGACGCCCAGGCCGCCTGCTGGGGTACCCATCTGCATGCAGCCGCTGCGGACCGCCTGGCCAGCAAACTGGGTCCCCTCGGATTCCTGGCCCGGGAGCTCGCCGACGAACTGCCGGCCCTGATGGTGGAACTGAACACCTGAGTCCTCCACTAGGCTGCCAGCATGGGGACAATCGGGGGAAGTAATCGAACACCGCGTGTCATTGCCAGTTTGTTCGGGCTGGCTGCAATAGCTGCATTCGCAGTTGTGGGAGCGTTCCAGATTCTTGTCTGGAACCCCCTCGCAGCTGTGCCCGGTGCCAGCCTGGACGAAATTCATGAAGGGCTGGCGCGGGCCAACGAGTCAATCTCAGCGCCCACGGTTGTGACATGGGCCTTTTTGGGAACAGCGCTGGGGGCCGTTGTGGTGCTGCTTTCAGCGGTCGGCTCTCTCAGGCGGCTGAGGACCGTTGTCCTCCTCGACCTCCTGATCCTTGGGCTCGGCGCCCCATCCTATTCGTTGGTGTCTTTCCACGCCGGAATGGCTTTGGCTGATGCGTTCTTCATTTCCGGTGGCGATTACGCCCCGTGGGGCGGAGTGCTGTACACGGTCAGTGCGGCAGCCTTGCTTGCCGGGTTGATCGTGGTGGTCACCAATGGCCGATCCGGCGCGGCTCCCGCCACCGCCTAGGCCGGTTTCAGCAGCTCATGCTCCACGACGGCGGTACGGGACAGGGTCTTGTAACCCTCCTGTTCGAACAGGACAGTAATGACGTCGTCCTCGTGCCGCATCACCAGACCAGGCCCCCACTCCTTATGGACCACGGTGGACTGCAGGGGGAACTGTTCCTCGCCGCCCGGGGCCGCGGGGTTGCCGGAACCCGGTGCGTCTTGTTGGACCTCAGCGCAGGAATCGCAGTTGCCGCAGGGCTCCGGCAACTCCTCCCCGAAGTAGCCCAACAGGAACTGGCGGCGGCAGGCATCCGTCTCAGCGTAAGCCCGCATCATGGTCAGCCGGGACTGGTCAACCCTTTGCCGTGACTCGGCCAGATCCACAGCGCGGTTGACCAGCGTAGCCGGTTTTGCCTTGGAAATGAGCCGGGTGCCGCGCTTGCCGGTTTTCACCGCGCCGGCCTCCTCCAACTGGTTGACCAGCCCGGTAACCCGCCGGGCGGGGAATCCCGTCAGTTCCACCAGGGCGCTCTTCGGAGCCGGCCCACCGGCGTTCCTGATCACCTTCAGGATCGTTTTGAGGGCAACAGGGTCCGGCGAATGGGTACCGAAGAACTTGCGCAAGCCCAGGTCCTCGGCCCGGTAATGCAGGATGGCCGCAGCAGCTTTGCCATCACGGCCCGCCCGGCCGATTTCCTGATAGTACGAGTCCAGTGACTCGGGGATGTCCGCGTGCACGACGAACCTGACGTTGGGCTTGTCGATGCCCATGCCAAAAGCAGTTGTAGCGACCACCACATCAAGTTGGTCGTCCAGGAAGCGCTCGTGAATGCTTTCGCGGTCCGCGTCCGTCCTGCCCGCGTGATAGGCCTCAGCACGCAGGCCCCGTTCGGTCAGTTTGGCAGCATACTTTTCGGTGTCTTTTCGCGTAGCCGCGTACAGAAGCCCCATCCCCTGCGACGCGGACAGCTCCACTACCTGTTCCACCACGGCTTTGCGCTTGGCCTTGTCCTCCTGGTGGCGTATGACGTCCAGGCTGATGTTGGGCCTATCGAACCCCCGGACCAGGACCAAAGGATCGCGCATGCCAAGCCGTTGGACGATTTCATCGCGGACCGGCGGGGAAGCTGTTGCCGTCAGCGCTATCACCGGCGGGTTGCCCAACCGTTCGCGGACGTTGCCCAGCTCCAGGTAGTCGGGGCGGAAGTCATGGCCCCACGCGGAGACGCAATGAGCCTCGTCCACCACGAACATGGAGATGTCCAACGTGGCGATCCGGTCCACTGTCTCCTGCCTGGCCAATTGCTCCGGCGCGAGAAAAAGGAAGACAGCCTGGCCGGATTCGGCCGCTTGCCAGGCGGCCTCCACTTCAGAGTCACTGCGGGACGAATTTATGGCGACGGCGGAACCCTCCCCCAGGTCCCCGGCAAGGCCCTCCAGTTGGTCCTCCTGCAGGGCAATGAGGGGAGAAACCACGACGGCGGGGCGCTTGGTTTGTTGGTGAAGGTGAAGTGCCGCGACCTGGTAGGTGGCAGATTTTCCGTATCCGGTCGGCATGACTGCCAAAACATCACGGCCCTCAGCAAGGGCGCTCATGCCGGCGAGTTGGCCATCGCGCAACTCAGGAAGGGAAAAGGAGGACGCCGCAAGGGCAGTCAGGGCAAGGTCAACTGACATGGAAAGGTGGCTCCGCTTGGTGGTTCCTGCGGCCACTTGCATCAGCCGAGATGACCAGCCTAGCGCGAGGCACGGCTCTGCGCCGTTTACGAAGTTTGGGTTGTGGATAAGCGCCTTGGGGTGCTGCGGTTTTCTTGAGGGTTTCCTGAGGAAGTGTTGTGGGTTTGCAGGATTGGTTCTTGATCCAGGCCCGGCAAAGTATTTCTTGTCAGCCACACAGGCTGAAGAAACGGCCGGCCGGTCTCACGGTGGCCACACGAAAGGACACTGATCCCCATGGCCATCAGCCTCAAGACCACCTCCGGCAAAATCCTCGCCTCCGTCGCACTGGTCGGCACCGCAGCCGCCGTCGCCGGCATGGGAACCTACGGCGCGTTCACCTCCTCCACCTCCGCCTCCCAAGCCGTCACCGCAGGCACCGTCACCATCGCCCTGGGCGCCCCCGGACCAGCCAACACCCTCAACGTCCCCATCGCCGGCCTGCTGCCCGGCGACAAAGTCGAAAAACTCGTCACCCTGGCCAACACCGGCAACTCCGACCTGAACAACGTCACCCTCACCACCTCCGCCGGCGCCACCGCCTCCCTCCTCACCACCGATGTGACCAACGGGCTGCAACTGACCATCGAAAACTGCTCCACCCCCTGGACCGGCACCGCCGCCCCCTACACCTGCGCCGGCACCAAAACCACCGTCCTGGCCAACGGCCCCGTCATCGCAGCGAACAAGGTCCTCAACAACCTCACCTCCCTGACCTCAGCCAAGACCGACAACCTCAAAGTCACCACCGCGTTCCCCACCACCGCGGACAACACCTTCCAAGGCGCCACCTCCACCATCGCCTTCGCCTTCACCGGCACCCAACGCACCGAAACCACCAAATAAACCACCCCAAACCCCGGGAACCGGCCCGTCTTGCCCTTCAGGCCGGTTCCCGGCCATTACTGTGCCGGTCAAATCCAGGCTTTCCCTGAGTCTTGAGTAGACCTTGAGGGTCCGAAGGATCCTTTCCTGAGGATCCCTTGGGAGAGTTGGATCAAGGCCAATCCACACCATCAGAAACGGAAGTGACGACGAGCATGCGGATCAAGTTCATCCTCTGGCGCGGACCGGCCATCTTCCTGGCCGTCCTGCTGATGCTGATGGGCTTTTCGTTGTCTCCGGCCCATGCACAGTTCCACGACACCGAAAGCGCCGGCATGGCCGTGGCGGCGGCGCGGATCCCGGCACCGGCGGCCAATACCGTCTCCGTAACCAAGAGCTGTGATTCCTTCTTGTGGTTCGGCCAGGCCAAGATCAGTGTAGGAAGCTACACCGCCGTAACCTATGCGAACTACTACGAGCTCAAAGTCATCGATCCCGACGGCGTCGTCCAGTTCACTGGAGATCTGAGCAAGTCGTCCGGCCGTTCCTACAGTTCGGGAATCCAGAGCGTGGGAAACCTCAGCGGAACGTGGACTTACCAGATCCGCGGTTATTACAAGGTGCCCAACTCCACCAACAGCTGGGCAGGCCAGCCGCTGACCGGCACGCTGAACTGCCCCTGAGCCGCGGAATCCGCGACGCCACGAAGAGCTTCTAGATGGGGTTGCCGAACTCACGGATGGTTATCCCCGTGAAGTTGGCAGGGCCACCATCGGCATAGAGGGAAATCCCGGTGTCCCCGTCCGCGAAGTGAACTTGCTGCGAAACAACGGTGTGTCCGGAATTCACAAAGACCTCCACGCTTTGTTTATCGACAAAGATGCGCAGGTGGACGGAGCGGGTGTTGGCATCAATGGGTGCGGCAGCACGGGTGTACGGTGCCAGCGAATAGCCGGCCAGCTCGGAGGGACTCCTGTCCACGTACAACTCATCGCCGTACTTTCCGATGTTCGTGTGCCGCGTTCCATCGGCCGAACGGCCCACTGACACCCCGACGTTGGCTGCTGCGTCCCAGGAGATACTGAGCTCCAGTTCATAGGCACGGCCGGTCCATGGCAGGACGGCGCTGCCATTGACGACACGGTCCGGGAGGGCGGTGGTGGCGCTGACGTAGCCCTGCAAGGCAGCGACCGGGGAACTCAGCAGGCTGTACCAGCCTCCTGACTGCCTTTCCAGCCTCAGCTCCCGGACAATCGAGTTTTGCCCGTTGTACCCATCGGATGCGTCGGTGGGGACGTCCCGGGCGGCGTATTTCCAGTTGTTCATCCACGCAACGGCAAGACGCTTGGTCTCCGGTGCTTCCACGTCCGGCCAAGTCACCCCGGCGTACCAATCCCAGCCCCAATCCAACCACTGCGGCGTCAGGTCATCGGCAATGAAGGCCGAGCCGTTCCAGCTGCCGGTCCAGTACGCATAGGTCATGGGCAGGCCCACGCTGTAGGCATCCATGCTCGCGGCGAAGATCCAATGCCGGGTGCCATCGCCAGCAGTCATTTCAAACAGGTCCGGGCACTCGATCCCGCCAAGGGCGTGGTTCGGGTAGTCGAAGTTGGAGGTCCATTGCCAATCGCGCAGGTTCGCGGAGGTGTAGAAGGCCGCATAGCGGGCCCGGCCGATGACGCACACCCATTCGCTGCGTGCCGCGTCCCAATGGATCTTGGGATCGCGGAACCACTCAGCGTTGTCGATCTCGGCAGGTGTGGTGGCGGCCCGGCCGTCAGTGTTCACGATCACCGGATCCGGCAGGGCCGTGAAGGTGTAACCGCCGTCGGTGGACCAGTACAGGTACTGCTCCTGGTACTTGCGGATGCCGTCGGTCGGCTTGGTAGCCAGCACGACGACGGCTCCCGCGCCAAAGCCTGCGGTGTTGGCCGTGTCCACCACCCCCGACCCGGACCAGACGGGGAAGTTCGGTTGAAGCGGCAGGACTACGCCGTGGTGGCTGAAGGACACCGCGTCAGTTGTGGTGGCGTGATCCCAACCGCCCTGGCCGTTGTTGATGCTGGAGTGCAGGTAGTACAGCTGGTAGCCGCCGTTGGTGTACACCGGCCTCTGCGGATCACACAACCATCCGGACGGCGGGGTCATGTGATAGACCGCCCGCTGCGAGGCAGCAGCCTGGGCGGAGCCGGACACGGCACCACTCATCAGCAGGGCCAAAGCGCCGGCTCCGGTGCCTTGGAGAAGGGTTCGTCGTGGAAATTTGGGCGTCATGAAGCGGTTTCCTCTCAAACATTCTTTGGTTGAGAACGCGGTGGGTGTGCGGATACGGCTGCGCATCCGGGCACGCCAAAGTGCGCCATCAAAGGAACTGGATTACTTCGTCCGGTGGGCGTGACCAAAGGTGTCTGCTCGGCGTCGAGGGACACAGGTGTGCCTCCGGTAGCAAGGACGTTAGTGGCTGGGGGTTTCGGTGGTCAAGCGTTTTAGCGAAGAATATTTTTGAGCAAATTAACTTTGCTAAAACGCTTGATCAATGTGTGTGACCTGCGCTACCTTCAGTGTGATCAAACGCTTTAGCAGAATGGACATCAGCGCAGATGAAACGCTCAGTCTTCTTCCAACCCGCCGACGGCTGGGTCGGCGACCTCATCCCTTTCGAGAAAGACGGGGAGTTTTGGCTCTACTACCTCCATGAAGTCCGGTCACAGCCCAAACCGGGCACTTCATGGAACCTCATCACCACCAAGGACCTCACCCAGTTCGAGGACCACGGCGTTGCCCTCCCGCACGGAACCGAAGCGGAACTGGACTTCAACGCCTACACGGGCAGCGTCGTCGTCGATGACGCCGGAGTCCACCACCTGTTCTACACCGGCCAGAACCCCCGCAACCTGGGCCCCGACGGCGCACCGCTCCAACTGGTCATGCACGCCACCAGTACCGACGGCATGCAGAGCTGGACCAAGCACCCGGAGCTCACCTTCGGAGCTCCCGACGGGTACGAATCCGGGGACTGGCGGGATCCCTTCGTTTTTCGGGATGAAGCCAAAGGCCAGTGGCGGATGCTGCTCGCGGCTCGGCATTCAGAAGGACCCGAGCGGCGTCGCGGTGTCATCGCCCAGTGCGTATCCACGGACCTGATGACCTGGGAGCACACCGAGCCTTTCTGGGATCCCCGCCGCTACATCACTCACGAATGCCCGGACGTTTTCCAGTGGGGCGACTGGTGGTACATGGTCTACTCAGAATTCTCGGAATCGTTCACCACGCGGTACCGGATGGCCAAGAGCCCTGACGGCCCATGGACCGTACCGAACCTGGACAGCATCGATGGCCGGGCCTTCTATGCGTCCAAAACAGCCGAACGCGACGGACGCCGCTTCTTCTTCGGATGGATCGCCAGCAAGGAAGGCAACAAGGACCACGGCCCTTGGGAATGGGCCGGCACCATGTCCGTCCTGGAGGCCCGACAGAATCCGGATGGCACCCTCGGGTTCTCCTTCGCGGATGAACTGGTGGAGAGCTTTTGGGAAGACGTGCACGTATCGCTGGCGGACGAGCTGCCGGCAGCTTTGGACGTGCCGGACAGCTACGCAGCCCTGGTATCCCGGGAGGAGCTCCCCTCGCAGTTCTACGCCAAAGCCGTGCTGGACATAGGGCCCGACACCACCGAATGCGGCCTGCTCCTGCGGGCAAGCCACGACGGCGACCAGTCCTACATCCTGCGCCTGGAACCAAAGCGCGGCCGCCTGGTCTTTGACCGATGGCCCCGCGCCATCACCGGCGACGCCCAGTGGCACGTTTCCGGGGACGTCCCCTTCGATATCGAACTGGAACGCCCCTGCGACCTCACCCCGGGCGAGCACAGCCTTGAGGTGATCGTCGACGGCGACACTTGCGTCGCCGTCGTCGACCGCCAAGTTGCGCTCAGCGCCCGGATCTACGACCTGACGGCGGGACGGATCGGCGTTTTCGCCGGTGAAGGTTCCGTCAGCGTCACCGAACTCGAAATCCGTCAACGCACCGAAAACTAATACCCCCAACCCCAACCTCTGTTCCAATCAAGGGAGATTGCCGCAATGAAAAAACTACTCCGCGTTGCCGCCGTCGCAGCCGCAGCCGCACTGGCATTGACAGCCTGCGGCGGCGGAGGAAGCACCGCCGACCCTGCCAACGTCAGCCCCACCGGCGAGATCAAACCCCGCGAAATCTCGTGGCTGCTCTCCAGGCCCGCCGACGGCGCAGTCATCAACATCATGAAGAAGCTCGCCGATGACTATGCCAAGGACCACCCCGGCTTCGCGCTGAACCTCATCACCACACCGGACCGGCCGTCCTACATACAGAAGCTTGAGACCCTGGCTGCCGCGAACAAGCTTCCTGAACTTTTTGACACCGACGCCACCCCGTTCGCCCAGCAACTGGCGAAGCAAGGCAAGATGGTGGACGCCGACAAGCTGTTGAAATCCTTGAACCTCTACGACGACTACCGTCCGGGCGCCTTGGACTACCAGCGTTTCGACGACGGTTCGCTCTACATGATTCCGTTCCAATTCGAGCTGGAATTCATGTGGTACAACAAAGCCCTCCTGGAGAAGGCCGGCGTTTCCATCCCCAAGTCCCTCGATGACATCCCGGCCATGTGCACGGCTTTGAGGAAGGCCGGGATCACCCCGATCGCCATTGACGGGCAGGACCAGTGGCCGCTGGAACGCTACGTTGCCTACCAGCCCTTCCGCGAAGCCGGTCCTGACTTCGTGCAGAAACTGAAGAAGGGCGAGTCCTCATTCTCCGACGCCCCGGGCCAGAAGACAGTCAAGTGGATGGCTGATCTCGGCAAGGCCAATTGCTTCCAGGACGGGTTCTCTTCGCAGGGATACTCGGACGCGCAGAACCAGTTCACGTCCGGCCAGGCGGCCATGTACAACATCGGAACGTGGGAGCTGCCTAGCCTTGCCACGGACAAGCTCAACCCGGCAGTCCGGGACAACATAGATTTCTTCACCCTTCCCACCACTGAGGGGTCCGTGACCGCGGCCAACGAGTTCGTCTCACCGTCCGGCATCGGCATGGCCGTGAACTCGAAGACCTACGATCCGTTGGTCAGCGACTTCCTGAAGTTCGCCCTGGAGAAGTACCCGTCCGAGTACGCGGCCACCGGCGCACTGTCCCCCACCACCAATGTTCAGACGGCAATCCCGGCCAACGCCACCCCGCTCTACAAGAAAGCGCTGGAGACGGCCAACGATCTTGGTGACAAGCAGGCCATGCCGTGGGATACGCAGTTGGACCCAACCACCAACGGCAGGCTCCAGCAAGAGCTGGTCCTGCTGGTCCAAGGCAACATCACGCCCGAACAGTTCACCAGCACGATGAACGACGCCATCAAGCAGAACGCGCCCAAGTTCTTCAAGTAAACGTAGCAGCGGGGGGTCGCAAGGCCCCCCGCCCGAAAGGCCCCGCCATGCTTCCCAACCGGTCAAGGACGTCCGTCCTGGTCTTCCTGCTCCCTCCACTGCTGCTGTACTGCGCAGCCGTGCTGTTCCCCATCCTGCAATCCCTGTTTCTCAGCTTCTTTTCCTGGAACGGCATCAGCGACATGGAGTTCGTCGGGCTCCAGAACTACGTCCGGATGCTCACCGCCGATGATGTTTTCTGGCGCTCCTTCTTCAACGCGCTCCTCTACCTGGCCATCTGCCTGGTCCTGCAACTTGGCGGCGCCCTGGTTGTCGCCAGCCTGTTGACCTCGCTGCGCCGGGGCCGGGAGCTCATCAAGACCCTGTACCTGCTACCCGCGGTCATCTCCACTGTGGCGATCGCCTTCCTGTTCGTGCGCATCTACTCAATCGATCCCGTCGGCCTGCTCAACCAGCTCCTGCACTGGGTGGGACTCGGTTCCTTTGAACGCGCCTGGCTCTCCGATGTGAATACCGTGCTTGCCGCAGTTTCGGCCCCGGAGGGATGGCGATTCACCGGGCTCTACATGCTCATCATCTACGCCGCACTGATCGCCGTTCCCAAGGAACTTGAAGAGGCCGCCGTCCTGGATGGCGCCTCCAAATGGACGCTCTTCACCAAGATCCGTTTTCCGTACATCCGCCCTGTCTGGATCACTACCACCATCATGGCCACCACCTACGGCCTGCGCGGCTTCGACATCCCCTATCTCATGACCAACGGCGGCCCCGGACAATCCTCCGAGCTGCTCACCACCTACATGTACAAGACAGCGTTCACCAGTACGGACTTTGGCTACGCAAGCACCATCTCCGTCTTCATCGTGATCGAGTGCCTCGTCGCCGTCGGCCTCATCCTTTTCATGCTCAAGCGGAAGGCAGACTCATGATCGCCCAGACAGCCCCGGCCACCAAGTCACCGGCAGTTCCGCCGTCCGCGCCGGCACCCAAACGGCGTCGCCGCAAGCCGAGCCTGTACCGGACGCTTTCGCGGGTCCTGATCATGCTGATCGTGATCGTCCAGGTGTATCCGTTGGCCTGGCTGTTCCTGACAAGCCTCCGCACGGAACAGGACTTCGCCACCGGAGACCCGTTCGCCCTGCCGAGCGCACTGACCTGGGACAACTACGCCCGGGCTTTTGAGACGGGTGACCTCGGCCGGAACATCCTCAACAGTTTCATAGTGACCATGGGCGCCAACCTTCTCATCGTCCTGTTCGGCATGATGGCCGCGTACGCCATCCAGGTCCTTGGCTTCCGATTGAGCCGGTTCGTGCGGGGGTTGTTCCTGGTGGGCATCATCGTTCCCGTCCAGATCGCCCTGGTCCCCCTGTTCATCGACTACTCCACCGTGAATCTGCTGGACACCTATCAGTCGATGATCATTCCCCTGGCCGGCTTTGCGCTGCCCATGTCCATCTACCTGTTCTCGTCCTTCTTTGAGTACATTCCCCGGGAAACCTATGAAGCAGCTTCCCTGGATGGTGCCGGGCCGTACCGGATCTTCGGCCTGATTACCCTGCCGTTGTCGCTGAACACCGTGGTGACCGTGGTCCTGGTCAACAGCATCTTCATTTGGAACGACTTCATTTTCGCCAACACCTTTGTCCTCTCCGAGGACCTCAAGACCATTCCCCTCGGTCTGCAGAACTACATCGGCGCCATGGGCAAGGTGGACTGGACAGCAACATTTGCTGCTGTTTGCGTGACCATCACACCGCTGCTGCTGGTCTTCCTGGTGTTGAACAAGGCCATGATCCAGGGCCTGGAGAGCGGGGCGAGCAAGGGATGACCACCACAGCGGATGGATATACTCCTGATGGAGGACAGATGATTTCGCAGGAGAAAAATTCAGGCAGCGCGGCCGATGTTCCAACTATTACCGACCGCGCCCATCCGGTAACCCTCCGCGAAGTTGCTGAAGCAGCCGGTGTTTCGACGGCAACTGTCTCCTTGGTCATCAACAAGAAGAAGAACGCCCGCATCGCTGACGACACACGGCAGCGCGTTCTGGAGGCCATCCAGCTCCTGGGCTACCGGCCCAATGCGATGGCGAAGAATCTGGTCAGCGGAACTTCCAAGTTCATCGGACTCGTAGCGGACGGCGTGGCAACCACCCCGTTCGCGGGGCAGATCATCCACGGCGCGCAGGACGAAGCCTGGAAGCACGGTTACGCCCTGCTGATCGCCAACACCGAAGGAAACGTGGACCTGGAAAAGGACGCGATCGCCATGATGCTGGAGTACAAGGTCCGCGGCATCCTGTACTCAACCTGGTTCCACCGGGCCACGGAAGTTCCGGAAACCCTTCGTGAGTCCGACTTCGTGCTGGTCAACTGTTTTTCGCCGGATTCGCCGGCATCCCGTGCCGTAGTGCCCGATGAAGCCCAGGGCGGGAAATCGGCCACGGAAATCCTGCTGCGCGGGGGGCATAGTCGTATCGCCTTCATCAACACCACCACTCCCGCTCCGGCCAAGGACGGCCGGCTCGAGGGCTACCGGGAGGCGTTGGAAGCGGAGGGAATTGCTTTCGATCCGGAACTGGTGATGGAGGCGTACCCGGACCAGGAAGGTGGCTACGGCGCGACGGAGGAGCTGCTCAAGCTCAACGTTTCCGCCGTCTACTGCTACAACGACCGCATGGCCATGGGCCTCTACGATGGCCTGCGGGAACACGGGCTCGCCATTCCTGAGGACATGGCCGTTGTGGGCTTCGATAACCAGGAGGTCATTGCCGCGCACCTCCGCCCGCCGTTGTCCACCGTTTCCCTGCCGCACTACGAACTCGGGGCGGCCGGCGTCCGCATGTTGCTCGGCCTGGATCAGGCCGCTGGCGACGGCCCCGTGAAAATCGCGTGCCCCGCCGTTGAACGGGCTTCCGTGGCGGTGCACACAGCAGCTTGATACGGGAGGTGGTTCCCCGGTTTGGCAGGGACGCCTTCACGTGTCTAGGCTGGAAATCATAAGCTTACTTAGCTTTCGTGTTTCACGCCTAAGAAACCGGAGGACCACAATGACTGACCAGTACACCTTCCGCAACCCGGTCACCGCCTACGAGCAGATCTCCCCGCCAAAGCAGCACCAGCCCGAGCCCGGCCTCGACGCCGAACTCACGCCCAAGGCGGATCTCGGCGAGGAAAGCTACCGCGGCACCGGACGGCTTGAGGGGCGCAAGGCGATCATCACCGGCGCCGACTCAGGGATCGGCGCAGCCACCGCCATCGCCTTCGCACGTGAGGGGGCCGACGTCGTACTGTCCTACTTGCCCGAAGAAGAAGAGGACGCCGCGCGGATTGCGGCACTTATCGAGGCAGCAGGCCGTAAGGCCGTGAAAGTCCCCGGCGACCTCAAGGACCCGGCGACCTGCCAGGAACTGGTGGGCACCGCCGTCGCGGTTTTGGGCGGCGTGGACATCCTGGTCAACAACGCCGGAAAGCAGGTTGCCCAGGAGAACCTGGCTGACATCACGGACGAGCAATTCGACCACACACAGAAGACCAATGTGTATGCAATGTTCTGGCTGACAAAAGCGGCGCTCCCGCACCTGCCGGCGGGCTCGACGATCATCAACACCACGTCCATCCAGGCATATAACCCGTCGCCCACCCTGGTGGACTACGCCACGACCAAGGCGAGCATCAACAACTTCACCAAGGGACTCGCGCAACAGCTCGCACCGAAGGGCATCCGCGTCAACGCTGTTGCACCCGGACCCATCTGGACTCCCCTGCAGGTCAGCAGCGGTCAACCCAAGGAAGAGCTCCCCGAGTTCGGCCAGTCCACTCCCCTGGGCCGCGCCGGGCAGCCGGCCGAATTGGCTCCGGCTTATGTCTTCCTGGCGTCGGCGGAATCCAGCTACGTAGTGGGCGAGACCCTCAACGTCAACGGGGGCAGCCCCACGCCATAGGCGCCACTTGGCACCATCACGACGGCGACGCCTCCACACGCTGGGGCGTCGCCGTCGTCGTCCCAGCCGCGCAGCCCTCGCGTCAGGGCCGGACAGCACTTCCGGGAGATGCGTCCGGCCCTGCGCCGCAGATCCGATGGGCAGCACCGGCCGACGAGGGGGGTCATGGGCCGTTGCTTGGATCCGCTGGATTCAGTCAAGTCGCCCCCACCCGCGGGGACACGAGTAATGTGTACTCGTTTTTTGCTCCCGTTGGAGCCTCCCGCTACTTGGACTCTCTTCGGGACTATTGGGAGAGCAGCCGTTCTCGAACAGCTTCACGGTTTACCTTGAGCTCCTCGAACAGGGCGGACACGGGGTCATGCTCCTCCCGATCCAACAGGGAGAGTAAAAGGCTCGATGCGGTGATCTTCCGGGATTTTTGATCCACAGCAGATTTCACCATGCTCGCCATGACCTCCTTGGCTCCGGAGCTGAAAGGCGGCTTCCTTCCGCGGGTTGGCATGGGTGCTCGTACAAGTCCCTTGCCTTTGAAGCCGATGGCCTCCAGCGCAGCGGCGTCAAGCCTGGCCGCCGCCTTCCGCGCATCGTCCAGGGAGACGCCCAGGACATCAGCGGGGCCGCGTTCGTGGAGTGCCCCCAGGAGCAGGTGCTCAGTTCCCATTCGCTTGTCGCCCAGACTGCGTGCTTCTTCCATGGCAAACCCCACGATCCGGCGGGTGTCATGGGTAAATTGCTCAAACATTGCTCAACTCATTCCCTGTACTTGGTCATTCTCCGTAACTGGTCATTCCCTGTATTTGGCATGCACCGATTGCCGGGAAACACCCAAAGCGTCACCTATCTGCTCCCACGTCCAGCCTTGCTCGCGTGCCGCCCGGACATGGACGGCTTCCACTTGCTCGGCCAGGCGGTGAAGGGCACCCACGGCCCGCAATCCGACGGCGGGGTTGGTGGAGTGGATCTGCTCGGAGAGTTCATCAGCTTCCATGCTGTCAGGCTAGACTGACATGAGTCATTGCGTCAATGCAGACTGACAAGGAGCTTCTTGCCGGCATCCCGACCTACACGGCTAGACTCGTCGTGAAGGACGGATTGGGGGATCCACAACGACGCGCGGCATCATCGGTCGTTCCGCTGGTCGGTCGAAACCAGCGAGCAAAGGACCCCATGGCCTTCTTCCAGGATTTCCCCATTCCAACCCAGCCCAAACGTGGGCGCCAAGGCCGCTTCGTTCCCCCGCCATGGTCCGGAACACCCCGCTACGAGCTCCCCGCGCTGGTCCACATCGGTCAGTTCCTGTACTTCAGCCCCACCAGGGTGATCGCCGTCAAGGGCGTTGAAGTGTTCTCCACCGGATGCAATTTCGATCTGACCTGGATCATCCGCCGGGCCGACGAGACAGACGAGGAATGGGAAGCCCTCAATGGCGTGTTCTTCCAGCACGGGTTCCGGCCGAAGCCCGAACAAAATCTGCTGGACGTGCTTCTGCTGTTCGGCGTAGAACTCCCTGACGGTTCCCGCGCTTTCACCGGAGCCCACGGAGGTGGCCGGTACATGGACCCGTCACAGCAGCCCACAGCTCCCGTCCTCTCCTTCAACGGCGGTGGAGGCAGTGGCGGTGACGACGAACTTGCCGGCTCGGGATCACTCTGGCTGTGGCCCCTTCCCGAGGAAGGCGACCTTCGGCTGGTCACGCAATGGCCCGCCCTCGGCATCGAGGAAAGCTCTCTAATTCTCGACGGCGGACAGCTCAAGGCTGCTGCTGCAGGTGCCAAGGAGTTCTGGCCGGGCGAGTACACGCCATAAAAACGCTCGAAGGCTACGCAGGCAAGGATTTGCAGTGAGTAGCTGCCACTACCGTGTGCCTCCGGAGAATCCAGTTGACCAATATAGCGGCCACGATTCTGATCGCCGCCAGAGACTACGGACGTTCGAGCCGAACAGGGCAGCGATTCCGATCATTGCGCCCATGTTGCCGCAGTCCGTCACTGCCCGTCCGACTCGCTAGGCTGGCCGTATGCCTTCGCCGTGGACTTTCCTGATCGCCCTGCACGCCATCGCTGCGGGCTACGCCCTGATCTTCGGCGCCGTAAACCTGCTCAAGCGCAACAAAGGCACCGCAGCACACAAGATCCTGGGCCGCATCTGGGCGGCGACCATGTACGTCGTCGTCCTCACCTCATTCGGGATCCGGACCATCGACGGCGGGTTCAACTGGCTTCACGCACTTTCTGTGCTGACTTTCTGCACCTTGACCCTGGGCTTGTGGTCCGTCCGTAAGGGCAACATCCGCGCTCACCAACGATTTATGACCGGCAGTTACTTCGGACTCATTGGCGCGTTCATCGGCGTCGTTGCTGTACCGGACCGACGTCTCCCCCAAATGGCCGTTCACGACCTCGTCGGCTTGACCCTCTGGGTAGCAGCGTTGGCTCTCACCGCCGGGCTGACTGTCGCCGGCCTGACGCAGCTTCGTCAGAAGACCACGCCAGGGGCCAGCGTCCGGCATTAGTGCCGAACAGCGTCCCGAGACTTTCAATAATATGAAGGTGCGCCCGCTGAAAGACGTGTAACACCGCCGCCCAGCCACGGCCACACCGCACAACAGCCGATCCACCAGACCAACCAACGAGAAACGAATATGGACCTTCTTGACGCCCCCACAGTAGTGATCCCTGCCGTCCTCCTAGTGCACATCACCGGCGTGATGATCGTAGTGGCATCGGCTGCCGGCCTGGCGATTTCCCTGTTCACCGTAGTGATGGCCGTGCACTTCACCCGAACAACATGGGGACTGACGCAAAACCTGCGAGACCGGGAGCCGTTCCGCAGCAGCTGGAGTAAGGTTCCTGGCACTTTGAAGGCAGGGGTTGTCGCGGCACGCCCTCTGATCGTGGCGACACGGCAGAAGATCAGCCAGCTGAGATCGTACAAACCCCAGTAGCCCGGCTGACGTCCATGCAGCGCTTCTACTTCTCGTCGGGCCCGCTCCATCGTGTGCGTTGCGTAGGCTGGGGCGAATAAGCGACGTGACTCGGCTTAGGGAGACGACCCCTCAGGAGTCCCACAAGATCTGCATGATCGATCGGCCGGAGCAGATTGAATCCCTCGCCCTACGAGACGGCGTGTCCCGTTTCGTGTCATGCCTGGAGTGGGCCTGCTGTAGTCCTTGAATAAGGCATCGTGGCGGGCAGCGACGTGCCAGCACACTCCTACATGTTGAACATCAGACGCCATTTGACCGGCACACCGTTGACGGTGCTGATGACGGTGCAGTACTGAACGATAGTGCCGCGCTGGGCGTAGTATTCAGCGGCCTGGTTGCACGTTGAAAGTGACTCATAGGTGTACACCCTCAACGTGGCCGCCTGGGCAGGAATCGCACCGCCGACGAGTGTGGAACCTGCGATGCCCAATCCGAGCAATGCTGCGGCAATTCTGCGTTTCATGGTTACTCCCCCAAATAGTCCTGTATGGATAGAGCGAAACTATCAGCGGGGGTTTCTGGCGTATATGGGCAGGGGTGCCCATGTCCGCCAGATGTAGGCGCCATGCCCTCTCCGCAAGAGTTTCTCAGGGAGCCGAAGTGGCGGCTGAGCTCAAGTAGCTCCGCCACCACACGCTTAGCCCAGCCTGGCCGCCCAGTACTGGCGCTGCTGCGAAGTTGCGGAGAGAACCCGCGGCGCTAACACCGCCTCAGGCCAGATCTGCACCAGATAGTCTTCAACAGCTGTCGAAGAGACCAAGTCGGGAGCCGCATCGCGGCCCACAGCGGACACTCGGATTCTGTAGTCTCCGGATTCGTCCTCCCCCATTTCTCCCAAGGCCGTCAGTTCCTCCATGGGTCCGCCGGCGGCCACCCGCCCTGCAGGAAGATTGGCTGAGACTTCATGAACGTCCTCCCACCCTTCCAGAACAGACTCGGGACGGGCACCTAGGACGTCTACAGTCATGGTGACCGGCCCCGAATTGATGCCGGTGTGGAACAGTGTGGTCCGGAAAGGCTGCTGGGCTCCACCTGCCCGGCTGGCTTGCAACGCCGCCACGGGGTCAGCAGGCGGGACCGGCTCCACTACCTGCTCGGCGGCTCGTAGCCCGTAAACACCTGAGATAATCATCGCTGCCTTATGAGACGTGTGCTTCCCTCCAGACGCTGGGAAGCGGCTCCGCGAGGCTCGTGGTGCCAAGCCACAACCCCACCCTCTATGACCCGGCACAGCGGACCTTTCACTGCAGTGGGGGACTTGACTTGCAATCCTCAGATCCTCTCTTAACACTGGACTGATCGGCAACGGACCGAAAAATAGTCAAGATTACTGGGGGATACCTTGAAAAAATCCGCGTTCGGAACCGCAATTCTTCTTGCTGCTGGTTTGACCATGGCATCTGTTCCGGCAGCAACAGCTGCTCAGTCGCCGGCACCCAAAGTGGCCGTTTCAGACGTGAACCAGTCCCTGGAACAGGCTCGTGAGTTCCTTACCCTTTACAACGTAACGGCGGAAACTCAGGAGAGACTGGTCGCCAAATACCAGCGTGGTGAGACCTGGGACTCATTGAATGGGGCCACGCCGGTGGATACCCAAACCGTCGAGAAGACGGGCAAGACAGAAACTGTTTCCCGGTTCGCTGACGGCTCCGTTAACGTCACGTCAATTCAAAAGCCAGCGGCCGCGCCTCAAGAGGGCGAAATAACAACCCGTGGTATCAGCGAGTGCGGGTACTACCGTGTCGGAGCGACCGAGAACTACGACAATTGCTTGGTCGACTTCTGGGCGGGCCTGGTCTACATGGGCTTCCGCGCCGACTACTCTGCTGTCGATAACAATGTCGACTACATTCGAAGCATCTACTCCCCCGATTACATCATCGGCGGAGCATCGAGCGCAGAACAGACGGAGTTCGCGGTAACTCGAGAGTATGAAACACCCGGGGCCCCCGCGACGGCTCGCTTGACCGTCCTCGCCTATCCTGCCGGTACGCCCTTCGCGTTCAACTTCTGGGTTCAGCTGAATGTTGGCTTCGGCGGAGCCTACATGACCTACTCGTCCTAATTATCCAAGGAGGATCACCATGGGTGGAATCGCCGCCTGGCACCTCATCATTGCCGCAGTAGTCATACTCGTTCTCATCGTCGTGGGAGTGCTGATCTACATAGCCAAACGCGGCATCCCGAAGGGCATCGCACGCCGTGCTGCCCGCGGTAACGCAAAACGAACCCACTGACGGTCCCTATACGCAGGAGTCAAAGGCGACGGAGAGATCCTCCGTCGCCTTTGACTCCGCAGACCGGCCGTCTGCTTCAGCTCGAATGACAGCTACGTATTCAAGCGAAATGCTGTTAGCGAATCCAATTGGTGGTGGAACCAGACAGGCATAGTTTTGAATTGGAAGCCCCGCCGGTCCCCCATCGGCGGGGCTTTCCTGCGTTGTGGCTAGAATCAAACACACAAGAGCCTGAGGGGGCAGCGCCATTAAGAAGCCAAAGTTCGCATTCCTAGTCACGACGCTCGCAGTTAGTTCGTTTCTCGCGGGTTGTTCCGGCGAGGCACCCGGTTTCAAGGCGCTCGAGCGTCAATCCACAGCGAGCGACAGCCTTCCCGACGGTGTGAATTTCGGGCCCGACACAAACCTGAGCAAAGTACTTTTGGTCGCCGAGGCCAACGGTAAGAAATTCTTCCTCGGACAGGATGAGGAAGGGCTTACCTCATGCCTCGCTGTCTATCCCGTTGAAAACCCCGCCGGCTGGCACGCCAGTTGCGCAGGAAAGGGTTCAGGACGTGGAGAGATCCTGAAGGCGTCAGGGCCTGACCAGAAAACATCCATTCTCGTCCCAGACGGCTACGACACCAAAGACCTGGAAGCTTCCGGCTTCACCAAGGTACACGCCAACATTCTGGTCTCGAATAGTTAAGGCACGTCGGCTCGGCGCGAGTTGTTTAGAAAGCTTGGCCCGCCATGCACCTGGTTCAGCACATAGACGACGCGGTCGACCGCTACTGGACCGTGGACGTGAAGATCATCGGCATCTGGGAGGACGGACCGGCCGCCTGCGTAGTGCACCGCCGCTCCATGGACCCAACCACGATCCTGGGCCACCGGTTCGAGTTCACGCCCACCTCAGCGGACGGCACCATCGAAGGCTACGCGCGGGACATAGCGATCAATCTTGCCGAACCCCTAGGCACACTTGCGGCCACCACCCGACAGGACGAGCACGGCATCGTCTGGGTCGTCATCCCCGCGGACCGGCCAACACCGGAGCCGCCTGCCGAGGTCTTGGAGAAGCTCGGCGATCGGTAGGACATTAGTTCACTTCACCACAGCAGTTTGAGGCTGACGACATCAACTGTCGGCCTTGAACGCTGCCAAGGAAGCAGGGGTCATCTTCGGCCCGCTCATGGCCCTGATCTTCATCCCGTTCTACGCAATCAGCCTCATCCTGTCCGACCCAACAGCGGACCGAGGCCGTCCGCAGAGCCATCTACTGGGCCGAGCACGCCACCGGTCAGTAGTAGTCAGGCGCAGACCTCACACGCAGCGGTCGTCGAGTTCGGCGTTCCAGATGGCGTCCTCGTTCTCCTGGATGTGCAGCCGGATGTCCCACGCCTTCGAGTGGCTTCTCCGGTCCGGCGCAGCCACCTCCTTGGGGCCTGCCTGAGCGATGGTGTTCTCCCAGTCCACGAGCTCCGATGTCAGTTTCAGGTCTGTCGTCATGCGGACCATCTTGTCCAGCGCCAGTGTGTAGTAGACGCCATCGGATGGCTGGTCGAACGGGTACAGGCCTTGGTCCTTGTAGAGCTTCCGGATGACGGCCATCTGCTTCTTGTTCGGATAGAACGCCTTGTAGACGGACATACCGTTGAACTTCTCGTACTGGACGCTGATGAACGCCGCCGTGTACTCACGCACCGCTGCCGGCGCTTCCAGCAGTGTCGGGGCGACCAGGACACTGAGTCGCGGGTTGGTGATCTCAAACGTCGGGTAGGCCAATGTCCCATGCTCATCGAGGCCTACGCTCAGGGATGCCTCCGCCGGATGAGAGCTGTACCGCTGCAGGCTTTGCTCAAATTCGGTCCGGGCGTCATCCCAAGGGGTGGGCTTGGCAAAGCGCTTGTACCCGGTCATCGGGAACGTCGCATCATAGGGCGGGTATTCGACGCCGGACGGGTGGAGCTGCTTCCATTCAACCGGCTCCTGGCAGACCCGTTGGGTCAGATCCTCGTAGCCTGCTCTGGCTTCTGCCAAGGTGTATCCGAGCCGTTCCCGGGAATCCCCAAGCAATTCGATCATCACTGCGCGGCCGGTCGCGACGTAGAAGTCATCCTCGAACGGCTCCAGTCCAAGCTGACGGCAGTACTCGACGAGCATCTCGTGGGTGAACCGGTCCGTCGTTTTCGGTTCCTCGTACTTGGACGTGTCCTCGAAATCGTAGGGCTCGCCATTCTGGTTGAATTTCCACGGCTCAAAGTTGCTGAGGCTCAGGAACCGCTTCAGCCCTTCCTTGTCGTGGACTGTGAAGGTCCGTGAACCCCAACGGCCTCGGCCTGGTTCATCGTCGAACCGTTTGATGTTCCGGGGTTCGTCCTCGACCTCGACAGTAGTGATTCCGCGGGCGTCCGGGAAATGCATGTGAAGGGCGGCATGAAGGTTGGACCCTCCGCGGGAGTTGTCCACGATGGCAGTCCATTCCGGGTTGCTCGTCTCCAGAAGAAGCCACCGATAGCTCCAGTCGAGGGGTAGGAGTTTCTCGAAAAGTTCGGGAAGCGTGCCGTTCAGTTCAGTGACACCAACCCCTGTCCCGCCTTCCGTCGGACGGCCTTGAGCCCACACCCGCCACTCGTGAGCGCTGTCGTCCAAGGGCAGGTTGATGAAACCCATCCGGGTGGTGATCGGCGCCCATTCATTGCCCAGCAATAGCTTCGCTGACAACTTTTGGGCAGGTGTTTGACGCGGTGGCACTATGAGTTCCCTTCCTGAACGGGCGATTGATCGCCCCGACAGCATGCATGCTGCCACATCAAGCCCTTCAACTTTGACATGCGTAGTTTCAGCCTGCGCTTTGCTCTTACGTCAAATAACAATGGCCGGGATTTTATGACCATTGTTTTTAGACAGCCGCTCCTCGACGTTGTCAGCCGGATTTGAGGCGGTTGGCTGGCGGCAGGCTGTGATTGGCGGCAAGTATGCGCAGCGCGTCCATCGCCGGTGTCCGGTCGACCGGGTCCAGCAGCTGCCACGATCGGTGCCCCGGATCGGCCAGCTCTTTGTGCAGGGAAAGAACCCGTGACCTATCGCTGCCCTTCATCTGGGCCGCCGTGGCCAGCGGTGTTCTGATGGTCGCGCAGAGGACGACGGCATCATCGAGGTGCCGATCCCTGTCGCGGGAGTCCTCGCGGTAGGCCGCGCCTTTCAAGACCAACGCCCCGAGGGCATTCGGGATGCTGATGAGTACCGGTTCGTCGTCGTCGCCGCACCGGTCTCGATGTGCAGCACAATGTCGACATCCGCCGTTGGCCTGGAGACGGCAAGACCGGCGGCCGCAGCGTGCAGTTGCACCATGAGCCCACCGACCAACGTCCATTGGGTGGACGGCAGGGCACGGGCCAGTTCCACGCACTGTGGCCATGGTGTTCCCCAGCCTCCAGGAGGCACAGGCACGTCCCAGGTCTCGCGGTCATCTTCCGCTTCGGCGACTGCGTCCAGTTCAGGTTCAGACATGGAGCAGTTCGTTGATGACGCGTTGTCCGGCGCTGCGTTCGCGGGTTGCCAGTGAGTCCATGAGGTCCACGGCGATCGCTGCCACCGGCGCCCGGCCGTCGGCAAAGGGTTCATCCAAATCGACTTCATGAATGATGGCGTTGCCGTCTGGATCTTCAACCAGGCCGAACGCGTCCGCGAGGGCGGATACGTCGCCGATCATGACATAGCCCTCTGCAGTCCCGCTCCCGCCGGCCATCCCGAAGGTCCCTGCAATGGACTCCTCGCGCATGGCCGAGGCGCCACTTGGGATCAGGTGGTCGCTAAGTGCGGCCAGCCCGTCCGAAGTCGCCCTATAGCGATGGGTTATGTCCTTGTTCCGGGCAAGAACACGAACGGCGTCGGCGTCCAGCTCACGCAGTCGCCTCTTCAACCGGGACTTCTCCGAAGCGCTGATCCAGGTGGGGTTCTGGCCAGAGAGCAGCGCCAATGCAGCCCAAGCAATCCTGGCCGTCCAGGCGCGGCCGCGACGGGTACCGGCCAGGGCCAGGCGCTCCACCGACTGACGATCGATGAGCAACATGCGGCCAGCCCTGCCACTGGCCGTCAACTGGCCAGAGCCGAGCAGGCCATGAACGGACGCACGGGTGATACCGAGCCTCTCCCCCACCTCCGCGACGGTCATCCCGTCCATGTTCTGCATACACTAAACCATACCCAGGTAAGGATATGTGTCAATATTAGGAGCCACTGCAGTGTGCGCCCTGCCAATCCTGCGGGCCCGATACTGAGTGCGAAGATTGAGGCCAGATGAAAGGGCTGTGATGGGGAAGAGCAGGCCAAAGGCATGGGGCATTGTTGTGCGCCTCGATACGGGCGAGACGCTCTATTACTAGCTGCACCCCAGCCGGCCAGGAGACCGCTGACAGCTTCAAGTCTGGTCTCTCGCGTCTGTCGTCGCACGTTCAAAGTGGGGTTGGCTGCGCGGTTGTGGCTTTGCCCTTGGTCGAACCGAACTTGCTGTACGTCCGAGTGGCCCCGTCCCAGCCGCGGAACCTGCAACTGGCCCGCCACTTCCCTGTCGTCTCGTCCTTCGCGGCGCTGATCGTTCCCCAAGTGCCAATCGGCAGGCTGGACCTTCCCATCAGGAGGTCCCGTTCAAAGGCTCAGAATCAGTCCGGTACTTGGCCGTCCTTCGCACACTGCCTCTGCAACTCTGATGCTTCGACGCGTCGGAAGTACAGCCGGCACAGGTGTTGTTCCTGGTATCCGCCGGAATGGGTTGACACCTGCCGACGGTCTTATTTGTATCCCTGAGCGTCCCTACGTTGTCTCGGTCCGTCGTCGCCCTCAGGGCCTTCTTCTCTGACTGCATGGTTCCCTCTATGCAGCTGGGGAGCCCGCTGGTGTCGTCTGCCTTCTTGAAAGCGTGTAGAAAACGTGTAGTGCCCTGCATTTCAGACACGAAAAACCCCTCCGTTCCGAGCAAAATCGCCGGTACGGAGGGGTTCGTGGAGCCCCCTGTCGGATTCGAACCGACGACCCCCGCTTTACAAGAGCGGTGCTCTGGCCAACTGAGCTAAGGAGGCACGTTCCGGCTACCCGGAACCATGCGCGAAAGAGCGCTAGATAAGGTTAGCCCAGACCATCCCCGTCAACGAAATTTGCCTGAGCAACAACGGCCGGCCACCTCAACGAGAAGGTGACCGGCCGCCGTCGGGATGTCAGATAAAGGCTTAGCCCTTTGCCGTGATGGCGGTCTGGATCTCGGCGTTCAGGTCAGTGGAACCGTCCCACTGCTTGCCGTCGACGAAGATGGTCGGCGTGCCGGTGATGCCGATTGCGGCTGCTTCTTGCGTGGCAACCTTCACCCAAGGTCGGAACTGCTTGCTGTCCACGCACGAGTCGATGTTGGCGGCGCCAACCTCAGTGGCCATGGCCTTCAGGTCCTTGTCGGAGATGCCTGCGCTGCCTTCGGCCGGCTGGCGTTCGAAGAGCAGGTTGAAGAAGTCCGCGTACTTCTCCGGGGAGGTGTTCGCTACGCATGCTGCGGCGTTGGCTGCGCGGGATGAGTAGTTGGTGGTGGACTGCAGGTCCAGGAACCCGAGGGGGCGGTATTCGAGGGAGATCTTGCCTTCGTTGCGGAGGTTGGTCAGGGACTCTCCGTAGGTGGTCTCGAACCGCTTGCAGACGGGGCAGATGAAGTCGATGTAGGCGATCACCTTGACGGGCTTGCCGGCCTCAGCTTCGCCGCCGGGCACGGTCACCGTGGCGGGCTTGGTGGCGGGAGCGGAGGGAACATCGGCGACGTTGACGCTGCCGGGCTCCGACTTGACGACTTCGCTGCCAGCCAGCAGCGTGACGCCGCCGTGGACGTTGCCGTTGGCCGGCGTCGGGCCCTGGTCTGCAACCGGAGCGTTGTTCTGGATGTTGCCGATGACCACTGCGGCGATTATGGCAATGATGACGACGATGGCAACCACGATGCCCCAGCCGACCAGAAGCTTGTTGCGCTTCTCCTTCTTCAACTGTTCTTCGCGGATTGCTCGCGCTTTTTCCCGTGCCTGGGCGGTGCGTTCAGCCTTTGACAGGCGGGATTCGTTTGCGGGGCTCATCAGTTCCTCGGGTTACTCGACGTCGTAGTGAATAGCTAGGGCAACGGGGACAGTTTACGGGAGCCAACTTGGAGCTCTACCGCGCACCCGTCCGCCCGGTAGTTGAACGATCAACCGCCGGGGAAGATTCCGCTAGTAGGCTGGGAGTTGAGTCACAGCAACCCCAGGGAGCATTGATGCAGGATTTGGCAAGCGAGAAACTCACAACCGAAGAGGGCGTACGGGCTTCTCCCGTCAAGAAGCCCACGGCAACCAAGTTCGATTTCATGGTGGTCTCCAACAGGTTGCCCGTCGATCGGATCAGCGACGACGGAGATGAGAAGGACGGCTGGCGCCGCTCGCCCGGCGGCCTGGTGACGGCGCTCGCGCCGATGATGACCAAGTCCGACGGCGCGTGGGTAGGTTGGCATGGCGCTCCGGATGAGACCGTGCGCCCGTTCAGCCATGAGGGCATGGACCTGATCCCCGTACAGTTGAGCAGCGATGACGTTGAACTCTTCTACGAGGGCTTCTCCAACGCGACCATCTGGCCGCTCTATCACGACGTCATCGCACCGCCGGAGTTCCACAGGACCTGGTGGGATTCGTACCGCAAGGTCAACAGGAAGTTCGCCGACGCCGTAGCCCGGCACGCAGCACAGGACGCCACTGTGTGGGTGCAGGACTACCAACTCCAACTGGTTCCGCGCCTGTTGCGGGAATCCCGGCCGGACCTCAAGATCGGCTTCTTCAACCACATTCCCTTCCCGCCGCCGGAGATCTTTGCCCAGCTGCCGTGGCGCCGCGAAATCATCGACGGCCTCCTTGGCGCTGACCTGCTGGGCTTCCAACGCCCCAGCGACGCCGGCAACTTCATGCGCTCCGCCCGCCGCTTCCTGGGCGCCAGCGTGAAGCAGCAGCAGGTTCATGTGAAGGGCCCGGACGGGGAAGTGACCCACATCGCCAGGGCGCAGGCGTTCCCCATCTCCATTGATGTGGACCAGATCCGCGAGCTCGCCGCCAGGCCGGACATCATTGAGCGGGCCCGGCAGATCCGCACGGACCTGGGCAACCCCAAGACCATCCTCTTGGGCGTGGACCGGCTCGACTACACCAAGGGCATCCGGCACAGGCTCAAGGCTTTTGAGGAACTCCTGGCGGACGGGCATATCAAGGTAGAGGACGCTACCCTTATCCAGGTGGCCAGCCCCAGCAGGGAGCGCGTGGAGCAGTACAGGCTTCTGCGCGAGGAAATCGAGGGCACCGTAGGCCACATCAACGGCACGTACGACACCATCCAGAACACGGCCGTGCGCTACCTGCACCACAGTTACCCGGTGGAAGAGATGGTGGCTCTGTATCTGGCTGCGGACGTCATGTTGGTGACGGCCTTGCGCGACGGCATGAACCTGGTGGCTAAGGAATACGTCACGGCCCGTTCCGAGGACGACGGCGCGCTGGTCCTCAGTGAGTTCGCCGGCGCAGCCGATCAGCTCAAGCAGGCCCTGCTGATCAACCCGCACGACATCGACGGCCTCAAGTCCACCATCCTGCGCGCCATCAATCTCTCCCCGAAGGAAGCACGCCGCCGCATGAAACTGATGCGCAAGCAGATCCTGGACCACGATGTCGATCATTGGTCGGCCGAGTTCCTGGCCGCATTGGAGGAGAAGGTGGTTCGTGATGACAGCTGAGAACCTGTCGCTGTCACCGGAACTTTTGGACGCCGTCCGTCGTATTTCCGGCACGGAGCACCTGCTGGTGGCATTGGACTTCGACGGAACCCTCTCGCCGATCGTCGACCGGGCCGAGGACGCGCGTCCCCTTCCGCGTTCGGCTGCAGCGCTTGCGAGCCTCGCCGAACTGCCACGCACGACGACGGCACTCATCTCCGGCAGGGCCCTGGACAGTCTGCGGCTGGTCGCCTCTCCGCCGGCCAACACGCTGCTGATAGGCAGCCACGGCGCCGAGGTGTGGCTAGGCGAAGGATCCCTGGGCCTGGAACTGGATGAGGACCAGCGGAAGAAACTGGCTGCCGTCCGTGAGGTGCTTGCCGAAATCGTGAACATCGCCCCCGGGACCGTCCTCGAAGACAAGCCTGCCGGGGTGGTCCTCCATACCCGGATGGCCGACGACGACGTGGCGGAGGACGCCGTCGAGGCCGCCACGCGGGTCCTGGGAGACTATCCGGGGGTGTACCTGAAGACGGGGAAGCGGGTGTTGGAAACCTCCGTGGTCCACGCTTCCAAGGGCGAAGCCGTGGAGTTCCTCCGCCAGGCGACAGGTGCCACGGCCATCCTGTTTGCCGGGGACGACGTCACGGATGAAGACGCCCTGGGCAGGCTCATGGGTGATGACGTCGGCATCAAGGTTGGCTTGGATTACACCCAGGCACAGTACCGGGTGGAGGCTCCCGTCCACGTGGCGGAGTTGCTGGAAGCGCTTTTGCGGGAGCGCCGACGGGTCACCGCGGAGGCCTGATATGTGAGCAGTTGCATATGTGATGTTCGTAACATTTAGGTAGTTAGTCAAAAAGTCTGACATACTCTTGGTTGTGATGTGACGCACAGTACCGTGCGGCGTTACACGATCCTCCCCGGCCTCAGGCCGGGGAGTTCAACTGAAGAAAATGAACCATTCACAACGGATCGTCCGGCACGTACCTGCCGGTGAAGGGATTGATAACTGTGGCTACAGTTACTTTTGATAACGCTACGCGTCTGTACCCGGGCACAGATAAGCCCGCCGTCGATAAGCTCAACATCGACATCGCCGATGGCGAATTCCTGGTCCTTGTTGGACCCTCCGGTTGCGGTAAGTCCACCTCCCTGCGCATGCTCGCAGGTCTTGAGGATGTGAACGCCGGCCGCATTCTGATCGGTGACCGCGACGTCACGGATGTTCCCCCGAAGGACCGCGACATCGCAATGGTCTTCCAGAACTACGCCCTGTACCCGCACATGACCGTTGCGGACAACATGGGCTTCGCACTGAAGATCGCCGGCGTTTCCAAGGAAGAGCGCGCAGAGCGTGTTCGCGAAGCCGCCAAGCTTCTTGACCTTGAGCAGTACCTGGACCGCAAGCCGAAGGCTCTCTCCGGTGGTCAGCGTCAGCGTGTTGCCATGGGACGCGCAATCGTCCGTAACCCGCAGGTCTTCCTCATGGATGAGCCGCTTTCCAACCTTGACGCCAAGCTCCGCGTCCAGACCCGTACTCAGATCGCATCCCTGACCCGCCGCCTCGGCGTCACCACGGTTTACGTGACGCACGACCAGGTCGAGGCCATGACCATGGGTGACCGCGTTGCAGTCCTGAAGGACGGCCTGCTCCAGCAGGTTGACACCCCGCGCAACCTGTACGACCGCCCGAAGAACGTCTTCGTTGCAGGCTTCATCGGCTCCCCGGCCATGAACCTGCTGGAACTGCCGGTCGTCGACGGCGGCGTCCAGTTCGGCGGAACGGTTTACGCCGTGCCGCGTGACGTTCTCCAGGAAGCCCACGGCCAGACCGTTACCGTTGGTTCCCGTCCGGAAGACCTCGAGACCGTCGGCAACGGCGAAGGCCTCCAGGTTGAGGTTGACGTGGTTGAAGAACTCGGTGCCGACGCTTACGTCTACGGCCACACCATCCTTGATGGCAAGAGCCACGACATCGTCGCACGCGTCGACGGCCGCCGCCCTCCGATGAAGGGCGAGTCCGTCTTCGTTCGTCCGCAGTCCGGCCACGTGCACCTGTTCGACACCAAGACGGGCCTGCGCCTGGGCGACTAATCGCGTCTGTACGTTCCGCATTGTGATGGCGGCCCGACCCTTCCGGTCGGGCCGTTATCACGTTAACCTTCTTCCCGGAAAGAACGGCATGAACACCACAGATCACCTGATTCCCCGGCCCTCCCACGTCGCACCCCAGGACGGCCCGGCTTTCACCCTCTCCCCCGGCGCCAGGATCGCGGCCGGCCATGCCGCCGCGCAGCCCGCTGAACAGTTAGCCGCGCTGCTCCGCACCGCCACCGGCTTTGCACTGCCGCTGGTTGAAGAACACCGCCCAGGAGATATCGCCCTGGAGTTGGTGGATTCGTTCGACGGCGGCCGTGAGGCTTACACACTGACCGTCGCCGAGGATGGCATCCGGCTTACCGCCTCCACCCCTGCCGGCCTGTTCAACGGACTGCAAACGCTCAGGCAGCTATTCCCCGCAGCGATCGAAGAAACCGACGCCGCCCAAAACCTCGACGCCGGCACCTGGGTGGTTCCCGCCGTCGAGATCCTCGACGCTCCGCGCTTTGCCTACCGCGGCCTCATGCTCGATGTTGCCCGCAACTTCCTCACGGTGGAGGAGGTCAAGGAGCAGATCGACGTCATGACGCAGTTCAAGTTCAATGCCCTTCACCTGCATCTGACCGACGACCAAGGCTGGCGGATCGAAATCCGCCAACCGGAAGAGAACCCGTCCGGCTTGGACTACAGCAAGCTGACCGACGTGGGCGGGCAGGGAGCGGTGGAAGTCGCCACGGCAGTTCCGCCCCGCGGCAAGTCCGGTTTCTACACCCAGCAGGATTTCAAGGAACTCCAGGCGTATGCCGCTGTCAGGAACGTCGTCGTCATTCCGGAGATCGACCTTCCCGGACACGTCAACGCCGCCCTCGCGGCCATTCCGCAGCTCAACCCGGACGGCGTCGCCAAGGACATGAGCACCACTGCCGACGTCGGCTGGTCAACGCTGGACGCCTCACTCCCGGCCACCTACGAGTTCGTAGCCGAGGTCCTGGGCCAGCTTGCCGCGATAACCGTTGGCCCCTACCTGCATATCGGTGGCGACGAAGCGTTGGTAACGGGGCACCGGAACTACCTCGACATGATGCAGGAATTTGCCCGCTTGGCTTCGCTGACCGGAAAGACCGTGGTGGGCTGGAACGAGTTTGCCGAGGCAGAGCTTCCGAACGGGGCCGTGATCCAGTACTGGTTCGGAGATCTGGAAGCGATTGTCCAGCAGGCTGATACCAGCACACCCACAGTGATCATGTCGCCGGCAGCCAACACCTATCTGGACCAGAAGTACTCCCCGGAGAGTCCTGTGGGCCTTGAATGGGTCAAGGGCGGCCCCTTCACCTGGGCCGAGTACTACAACTGGGACCCGGCCCAAGGCGGCCTGACGGACAAGCAGATCCTGGGTGTCGAAGGCCCCCTCTGGACCGAGACCGTCCGCAACAACCAACAAGCACAGTGGTTGCTCTACCCACGGGCCATCTCGCTGGCGGAAGTCGCCTGGACCGGCCAGGAGTTGCGCAACGCCGGTGACTTCCGACGTCGGCTGGGCGCCTTTGGTGAGCGCCTCACCAAGCAGGGCGTCGTCTTCCAGGAGGCCCCCGACGTCGAATGGTCAGCCCCGCCGCTGAACCCCTTCACGGACGCGGGTGCGTCCGCTTCCCCTGAGTACGGAACAATTGAGGCATGAGCGAGCAAAACGAAGCCCAGTGGCACGACGAACCCACCGACTACGGGCAGATCGGCAAGCTCCCGCGGACCGAGGCTGCCAGCGCGCAGGATGCCGCCCCTCCGGCAAGCGTCATCGGTTCGCTGAACATCACGGCGGCAACGGCAGATCCGGAGTTGCTGGATCTGCCCTGGCACATTGCGTTGGAGGATTGGCCGGCTGAGAACCTTGCCGCCCTTCCCCGCGGTATTTCCCGGCACATTGTCCGGTTCGCCCACTTGGGCGGTTCGGTGATCGCCATCAAGGAAACGTCGGAGCACGTGGCACGGCACGAGTACCACATGCTGCGCAAACTGGCGCGGCTGGATGTCCCCTGCGTGGAGCCGGTGGCCGTCATTACCGGCCGCACCACGGCGGATGGCCGGCCGCTCAATCCGGTGCTGGTGACCCGGCACCTGAAGTTCTCCATGCCTTACCGTGCCCTGTTTTCGCAGATGCTCCGCAAGGACACCCTGACCCGCCTTATTGATGCGCAGGCCCTCCTGCTGGTCCGCCTGCACCTGATCGGCTTCTACTGGGGCGACGTCTCGCTGTCCAACACGCTGTTCCGCCGTGACGCAGGTGCCTTTGCCGCCTATTTGGTGGACGCCGAAACGGGCGAGCTCTACCCGGACCTTTCCATGGGCCAGCGCGAATACGACCTTGAGATCGCCAGGGTGAACATCGCCGGTGAGCTCATGGACCTGCTGGACGGCGGCCTCATTGAGGAGAAGGTGGATCCTGTAGCCACCAGTGAGCTGATCATGGGCAGCTACCGCCGGTTGTGGACTGAACTGACCGAGAAGGAATCCTTCGAACTGGGCGAGCGCTGGCGCGTGGGTGCACGCATCCGGCGCCTCAACGAGCTCGGCTTCGACGTGGAAGAGTACGCCATCAAGACGACGGCGGACGGCTCCACCATCCAGCTCCAGCCCAAGGTGGTGGACGCCGGGCACCACCAGCGCCGGCTGCTGCGCCTGACCGGTTTGGACGCCCAGGAGAACCAGGCCCGCAGGCTCCTGAACGACATGGACCAGTTCCGGGCCGACAACAACCCTGACCTGGACGAGGAAATCAGCGCGCACATCTGGGTCAGCCAGATCTTCGAGCCCATTGTCCGCTCCATCCCACGCCATCTGGCGGGAAAGCTGGAGCCGGCTGAGGTTGTTCACGAGGTCCTGGAACACCGCTGGTACATGAGCCAGAAACAGGACAGGTACGTGCCGTTGGCTGAAACCGTGCAGTCCTACCTGGACACTGTGCTGCAGCACCGCCGTGACGAGGCGGCCATCATGTTGAACCCGGACACGGAACTGCTCAAGATCCTTGAGGTCGAGGTGGAGGAGTCAGGCCGGTACGACGACGAGGACGAGTACCCGGACGCCGACGACTAATGGAGTTTTTGTACAGCTAACACCCCTAAGACGGCTCCTAAAGGGCGTTATCTGGACAAAAACTCAGGGTTCCAGGGTTTCCGCGAGCCCGTTCAGCACGGGCTCGCGGCCCAGCTCGATGTGCGAGTACGCCAGTGAATACGCCAGGTCCGGCTTGCCCTTGAGGATCGCGTTGCAGAGTTCCGTATGCTCGTCGCGTTGGAGTTCGTTGCTGCGGTTGTGCGTGAGCCCGAAAATCCAGCGCATCCGCCCAAACAGCGGCTTCACGGATTCGATGAGGAGCCTGTTCCCTGACAGGCGCACGATCTCGGCGTGAAGCTCTGCGCTGATCACGGCGACATCCTCGGTCCGGTCCTCGTCGATGGCGGCGTTGGAGGCCTCCATGAGTTCCTCCAACCGGCCGCCGTCGCTGCCCTCGGCCACCCGGGTGGCGGCCATCCTCGCGGCGAAGGTTTCCAAGCACAGGCGGATATCAAAGAGCTCATTGACGTCCGTGAGAGTCAGCTGGCGGACCACCGCCCCGCGGCGCGGGAAGGTCTCCACGAAGCCGTCCTGCTCCAGGCGCTGGATGGCCTCACGGACCGGGATGCGGGAGACGCTGTAAATCTCCGAGAGTTCGCGTTCGCGCAGCCGCACGCCTTGGGCGTACTTGCCCGTGACAATGCCCTCCAGTACCAATTGGTAGACGTTCTCTGCGCGGGCCTCGTCATCGCGGCCATTCCCGGTTTCCGGCATCGCCTCAGCCACTGTGGAACTTCCCTTCATCACTGCGTACGCTGCCGCCGCCGGACGGCGCCGGTCAGCGTTCCAACCGAGCATACACGGGCGGAAACAGCTCATCGGCCGGGCGGTTCCCAAAGTCACGGCTGCTGTAGGCTCCACGCATCCTGTCGAATAATTCCTGCCCCTTGGACCGCCAAAAGGCCAGGTCAACGCCTTCGATCGTCCCGTCAACCATGATGGTCCGGCCTGCCACGACGGACAGCACGGCCTGGCGGGCTGTGCCGTTGAGAAGGAGGGTCCGCAGCGGGTCGTCGTGGACGCCGTCACGGATGTCTTCCAAGGAGAACGCCACCAGGTCAGCCTGGGCGCCGGGCTCAAGCCGGCCCAGGTCCGGGCGCCTCAAGGCGTGGGCACCGCCCAGCGTGGCGGCGTCGAAGTATCCGGCGACGTCTCCGGCGTCGTTGCTTCCGGCGAGGATTTTGGCGAGCTGCACGCCGGCATCGATGCCCCGGATGAGATCGGGCGGGAACGAGTCCGTGCCCAGCGAAATGTTGATGCCCGCGCTCTTGTAGGCGTTGAAGGAGTCCAGTGTGCTGCCGTAACGCATGGAGGTGAGGGGGCAGTGGATGATGCTGGCGCCGCTGTCCGCCAACTGCGCGAGGTCGCCGCGATCCTCGCCATGGACGGCAGGGTTCCTGTCCGTGTAGGTGGCGTGCGGGATCAGGAGCCGCTCGTTGAGGAGGCCTACCTGGTCGAGGAGTTCCAGTGGCGTTACGCCGTGCCAGTCCTGGATGAGTTGTCGCTCCACGAGCCCTTGCAGGGAGTGCAGGCGCACCAGCACGTCCCGCTCGCTGGAAGCTGCGGCAGTGGCTTTGAGCAATTCGATGTCCAGCGTCTCAATGCGGCACGGGAGCAGGACTCCGTTGACCAAGGGATCGTTGAGCTCGTTCGCGTGGTCAATGAAGCGCAAGGCGTCGGCAAGACCCTCACGGCCGCGGTCGTCGTCGAACATGACTGAACGGCTGCCATCGTCCAACACGACGTTCACGCCCGAGCGGTAGGCCGGACCGAGGTAGCCGCGCAGGCCCAGCCGCCGGCTGGTCTCCGCCATGCCCGCCAGCTCCTCGAACGATTCCGCCCATTCGGAGTGCACTTCGGAGGCGATGGGCATGTAGGTGGTGATGCCGTGCAGGACGAGTTGGATCAGGGCGTACTCACGGATCTGCTGGCGTTCCCCGGCCGTGAAGACATCGGTGCGGCGGTTACGGAAATAGTCCTCGGACCACTGGTGGCCTTTGGCCTGCTCAGCGCCGGCCCAGCTGTCCAGGATGAGGTGATCGATGTCGGTCAGGGCATCGAGATCGATCAGGCCGGGCATGAGCAGCGCATCCCCCATGTGCCGTTCCTCGTCCACAGGACCGGTGAAGTCATGGCCCACGAAGTCGATGGTGTGGCCGCTGTAGACCACGCACGCGTTTTCCAGCAGCACGTGATGTCCGTTGTGGTGGCCCAGCACGTAGCGGGCGGTGACCTTTGTGCGCACGTCGTCTCCTGTTTCCTGTCCCGTCCGGACAACTCGTATTACTCTCTGGTATTCCAAACAGTACATTATTTGTGATTTACATCGCATGAATCCTGCTCTAGTCTATTTTGGTATACAAGAACTCCGGAGCAAGCTCCTGATCACGAAACGAGCAGAACCGTTGACCCAGATACAGTCCGTCGAACCAAGTACCGGCAGTCCGCCGCTGCCTCCGGCAACGACGCCGGAAGGCAAAGTGGCGGCACCTGCCGAAGCCCGCTCACTGCTCGCCACCGCATGGATGCGGATCCGACGCAGCAAGGTGGCACTTCTTAGCCTGTGCGTCGTGGTGGCAATCCTGTTGTTCGCCATCCTTGCCCCTGTGCTCAGCGCCATGTCCGGCAACGATCCCTACACGTCCAACACCAGCCCCGAAGTCCTGGACGACTTCCAAACACCCGGGCTGCCCCTCCCAGGGTTCATGTACCCCTCGGCGCAGCATTGGTTGGGTGTGGAGCCCGGACTGGGCCGGGACCTCTTCGCGCGGCTTGCCTACGGCGGCCAGGTCTCCCTGACCATTGCGCTGCTTTCCACTGCAGTCTCCGTGGTCCTCGGCACGGTCCTTGGCGCAGCCGCCGGCTACTTCGGCGGCAAGACAGACGCCATCATCAGCCGGATCATGGACCTGTTCCTCGCGTTCCCGCACCTGCTCCTGGTGCTCTCGCTGACGCCCATCCTGCAGTCACGGCTCCGCGATACCCCGCTGGGCGAAGGCAGCTTCCTGCCCATGGCCTCGCTGGTGATCATCCTGGGCTTCTTCGGCTGGGCCTACCTTGCACGCATCGTCCGCGGCCAGGTGCTGAGCCTCCGCGAGCGCGAATTCGTGGAAGCCGCCCGGTCCTTCGGTGCCTCCCACCTCAGCGTCCTCTTCCGGCAGATCATCCCCAACGTCATGGGAGTCGTCCTCGTGTACGCCACCATGCTGATCCCCACCAACATCTCCGCCGAAGCGGCACTGTCCTTCCTCGGCGTCGGTGTCAAGGACCCCACACCGTCGTGGGGCCAGATGCTCAACGCCGCCCAGTCCGGCAACTGGTACCTCAGCGACCCGTGGTTCCTGGCTGTACCGGGCATCATGCTCATCGTCACCGTGCTGGCCTTCAACCTCCTGGGCGACGCCGTCCGGGATGCGCTGGATCCCAAGTCCTCCCGCTGACAAAGAACCCCGCCGACAAATTCCGCACCATTCCCCGCATCGCCCCATCCTCTACAAGGAGCATCATGAAAACCCCCGCAAGAGCCCTTGCTCTTTCCGTGCTGATTGCCGTGGCAGCCACCGGCTGCGGCGCCGGCCAGAACCAGCCGGGCAACTCCAAGCCCGCAGAGTCCGTCACCGAACTGGCCCCCAATGTGGTCAAGTCCGGCTTCACTTCCAAGGGCGGAAACCTCAACGTCCTGATGTCCTCCGATTTCCAGACCCTGGACCCGGGCAACAGCAACTACGTCCAGACGGCCAACGTCGGCCAGCTGTATTACCGCACGCTCACCATGGCCAAGGAAACAGCGGGCCAACCGCCAACGGTCGTCCCGGACCTCGCCACGGACACGGGCAAGGTCTCCGATGACGGCCTCAGCTGGACGTTCACCCTCAAGGACGGCGTGAAGTTCGAGGACGGAACACCCATCACCTCCGCCGACATCAAGTACGGAGTGGAACGCACCCTCGCCCAGGATGTCTTCACCCAGGCGCCGCAGGAGTTGAATGCAGCGCTCGACGCCGGCGGGTACAAGGGTCCGTACAAGGATCCTGCCGCTGTGCTTCAGGCTGTTGAAACGCCCGACGAGCGCACCGTGGTCTTCCACTTGAAGAAGCCCTTCGCCGAGTTCCCGGCCTTGGCGTCGCGCTCCAACACGGCTCCGGTCCCCAAAGCCAAGGACACCAAGCTGGACTACACCAACCACCCCGTTTCCTCGGGCCCGTACATGGTGGAGTCCTACAACCGCGGCAAGTCCCTCAAGCTGGTCCGCAATCCGCACTGGGATCCGGCAACCGACCCCAACCGCTCCGCCCTCCCGGACACCTTCAGCTTCTCGCTGTCCACGTCCCAGGCCACCATCAGCCAGCAGTTGCTTGCCGACTCGGACCCCAACGCCATCACGCTCGACTCCAACGGCGCGCTCCAAACCTCCGACTCCGCAAAGCTGGCAGATGCCAAGGTCAAGGACCGCGTAGCTTCGGGCCTGCTGGGCTGCAACGACGTCCTGAGCCTGAACACCCAGAAGATCAAGGACCCGGACGTCCGCAAGGCGATCGCCTTGGCCCTGGACCGCCAGTCCATCCTGGTGCAGTACGGAGGACGCCGCTTCGGCGAGATCACCCAGAGCCCGCTGAACGCCAAGATGCGCGGCTATGTGGAAACGGAGCTGGAACTCGACCCCACCGGCAAGCCCAAGCTCGAGGAAGCCAAGAAGCTCCTGGAAGGCAAGGACTACCCCAAGACCCTGACGTACGGCTACGCCAACAACCGGGACGCCTTCAAGAACACCGGCACGGTGGTCCAGCAGAACCTCAAGGCCCTGGGCATCGACGTGGAACTGGTTCCGATTCCCGCCCCGAACTACTACTCGGTCCTCGCCAGCGAACAGCTCCCGGACATGGGCCGCTCCGGCTGGTGCGGTGGCGCCGACCCGGCATCGGTCCGCACCTCCGCCGACCCTCTGTTGGGACCGAACAATGAGGGCACCAGCTATGGCTTCTCCAACACCTCCCGTTACTTCGACCCCGTTGTGTCCAAGGCCATGTTCGATCTGCGCAACACGGACGGCACCTCCGAGGAACTTGGCAAGAAGTGGGCAGAGGCCTTCGGTTCTGCCTTGAAGACCTACCCGATCGTCCCGCTCATCCGCAGCCACACGAACAGCGTGGTCGGTTCGAATGTCCGCAATGCCCAGGTGGGCTACTTCTTCGGCGGCATCGACCTCTCCATCGTCGGCGTCGAGCAGTAACCGGGCTTTGATAACCATTCGGGCATAGTCCAGAAGGAGAAGCGGGCCGCCTGCCCCGGCGGGCGGCCCGCAACCACCACCATGATGACTTTCATTCTTCGCCGGACCGGATCGCTGGTCCTGCTGCTTGCCGCCGTCAGTTTCATTACGTTCACGCTCTTCCAGCTCGGTCCGTCTGATCCCGCCGCCGCAGCCTGCGGCCAGGAGTGCACTCCCGAACGCGTGGCTGAAGCCCGCGTAGCCCTGGGCATGGACCAGCCATTCCTTATCCAGTACATCGACTACATCCGCGGCTTCTTCTCCTCGCGCATGATCGGCGCTCCGGGAGCCCAGACGCTTTGCGAATGGCCCTGCCTCGGCAAGTCGTTCCAAACCAATGAGAACGTTGCCGACATCATCGGCCGCTCGCTCCCCTACACCTTCTCCATGGCCATCGGCGCGCTGGTCCTGTGGACCATCACCGGCGTCGGACTGGGTCTGCTGGCCGCCCTCCGCAAAGGAACGCCGGTGGACAAGTTCATCGTGGGTGCTGCCTCAGTGGGGGTCTCGCTGCCCATCCCGGTCACCGGCTTGTTTCTGCTGCTCCTGTTCGTCAACCAGCTGCATCTTCTGCCGTTCACCACCAACGAAATCAACAGTCCCTTCGGACCACAGGGTCCGGGGGCCTGGGTGGCGAACTACCTGTTGCCGTGGATCGCCTTGGCTGTCCTGTTCAGCGCCTCCTATATCCGCGTCACCCGAACCAACATGATTGAAACCTTTGGCGAGGACTTCATCAGGACCGCCCGTGCGAAAGGCCTGGCACCCCGGACGGTCACGTTCAAGCACGGCGTCCGTGCGGGCATCACCCCGGTTGTCACCATGCTCGGAATGGACATCGGCCTCCTTCTCGGCGGCGCGGTCCTCACTGAACAGATCTTCTCCGTCCCGGGCCTGGGCTTCACGGCAGTGCATGCGGCCATCTCCGGCGACCTTCCAGTCACCATGGCCATCACCATGCTGGCCGCGTTCTTCGTCATCGTTGCGAACGTCGCCGTGGACCTCGCCTACGCCGCCATCGATCCCCGAGTGAGGCTCCAATGACCCAGCTTCAGACCAACACCGCGAGCGCTACTGCCGGAAGTACAGCAACCGCTGCTTTCCTTGAAGTCCACGGCCTCACAGTGAAGTTCCCTACGGATGACGGCGTTGTCTCCGCAGTGAACGGCATGGACTTCGCCCTGGAACGTGGCGAGACCCTGGGCATCGTGGGTGAATCCGGATCCGGAAAGTCCGTCACCAGCCAGGCCTTGATGGGCCTGCTCAAAGGCACCTCCGCGCAGGTGACCGGGCAGGCCATGTTCCAAGGCAAGAACCTGGTGACGCTGCCCGAGTCCGCCATGCGCAAGCTCCGCGGCCGCAACATCGGAATGATCTTCCAGGATCCACTGTCGGCACTGCACCCCTTCTACACTGTGGGCCACCAGATTGCCGAGGCCTACCTGGTCCACAACAAGGCGAGCAAAAAGCAGGCCCGGGCAGCCGCCGTCGACATGCTGGGAAGGGTGGGTATCCCCAGCCCGGAGCAGCGCTTCGACGAGTACCCGCACCACTTCTCCGGTGGAATGCGTCAGCGCGCCATGATCGCGATGGCGCTGATCTGCGAGCCGGAGCTGCTGATTGCCGACGAACCCACCACCGCCCTGGACGTGACTGTCCAGGCGCAGATCCTGGACCTCATGTCAGAGCTCCAGGAGGAAACGAACTCTGCGCTGATCCTCATCACGCACGACCTCGGCGTAGTGGCCGAGGTCTGCGACAACGTGCTGGTCATGTACGGCGGCCAGTGCGTCGAGTCCGGGCCGGTGGACGACATCTTCTACGACACCCGGCATCCCTATACCCTGGGCCTGCTCAACTCCATGCCCACGCTGAACAGCGCCGCAGGCCGGCTGAATCCGATACCCGGCCAGCCGCCGTCGCTCCTTGACCTGCCCAAGGGGTGCATCTTCAGCGCACGGTGTCAGTACGCCGAACTCGTCGGCGACGGCGTCTGCGCCAAGCAGCGCCCGGAGCTGACAATCGACGACGGCCACGGCCAACGCTGCCACTTGAGCGGCCCGCAGATCATCACCATCCGGAATTCGCGTTAGGACCAGCCGTGGAACATGAACCAATTCTCCAGGTGGAGAACCTGCAAAAGCACTTCCCGCTGAAGGGCGGGTTGCTGCCGGGAGCCGCCAAGCGATCGGTCAAAGCGGTCGACGGCGTGTCCTTCAGTCTCGCCCGCGGCCAGACTTTGGGGCTCGTGGGTGAGTCCGGTTGCGGCAAGTCGACCACCGGCCGCATGGTGGCCCGGCTTATGGACCCGACGGCCGGGCGGATAGTGATCGACGGCGTGGACATCAGCCAGTTGCGGGGCCGGGAGCTGTACAACTTCCGCCGCAAGGTCCAGATGATCTTCCAGGATCCTTTCGCTTCCCTGAATCCGCGGCAGAGCGTGGGCACAGCCATTGCCGCTCCCATGGTGGCGCAGAAGATCAACCCGCCTGGCGGCCTGAAGAACCGGGTCAAGGAACTTCTGGACCAGGTTGGCCTGAAGCCGGAACACTACAACCGGTTCCCGCATGAATTCTCCGGCGGGCAACGCCAACGCGTGGGTATTGCCCGGGCCATTTCCCTGAACCCGTCGGTCATTGTGTGCGATGAGCCCGTCTCCGCGCTGGATGTCTCCGTGCAGGCCCAGGTGGTGAACCTCCTGCAGCAGATCCAGCAGGACACCGGCGTTTCCTACATTTTCATCGCCCACGATCTCTCCGTGGTCCGGCACATTTCCCACGAAGTTGCGGTGATGTACCTGGGCAAGATCGTGGAGCAGGGACCCCGCGACGAGCTCTTCCGGAACCCCCTGCATCCCTACACCAAGGCCCTGCTCTCGGCAGTGCCACTGCCCGATCCAAGGGCTGCCCGGGAACAGGTGAAGATCCGGCTTCGAGGTGACCTGCCCTCTCCTGCCAATCCGCCCAGCGGCTGTGTCTTCCGGACCCGTTGCCCCTTGATCGGGACCCTCCCGGAAGAACAACGCCAGCGCTGCATCGACGAGATTCCAACACCGGCGACGCCCGCCGCGCCGGCCTGCCACCACGCGGGTATGGCCGCAACGGCCCTGGCGGGCGTGAAATAGACGCAGGCAATTGATCCACAACCAAAGGAGCAACCATTGAATACCCTGATCCGTGCCGTCCGCCCGTGGGGGCAAGCGCTCAGCGATGTCACCATCGTCGCGGGTGAAGCAGGCGGCAAGATCACCGGCGTCGAACCTCATGACCCGCACCGCGCCGTTCCAGCCGACGTGACCGTAGTGGAGGGACGCGGACGCTTGCTGCTGCCATCCTTCTCCGACGTCCACGTCCACCTCGATTCCACCCGGATCGGTTTGCCGTTCCGCGAGCACACCGGCGGTCCGGGTGTGTGGACCATGATGATGAACGACCGGCAGAACTGGCGCAACGCCGAGGTGCCACTGCAGGATCGCGTGAACGACACCCTAGGGAGGATGATCGCGAGGGGCACCACCCGGGTCCGCTCCTACGCACAGGTTGACGTGGACTGCAGGCTGGAACGCTTCGACGCCGTTGCTGCCGCCAAGGAGAAGTTCGCCGGCCAGGCTTCGGTGGACATTATTGCTTTCCCCCAAGCCGGCTTGTTACTGGAGGAAGGGACGGTGGAACTCATGGAGGAAGCGCTCAAGGCCGGTGCCAACGTGATGGGTGGCATTGATCCCTGCACCCTGGACCGGGACCCTGCGAGGCACCTCGACATCGTGTTCGGCCTCGCCGAGAAGTACCAGGTCCCCATCGATATCCACCTTCACGAACCCGGCGAACTCGGCGTCTTCAGCACGGACCTCGTGCTGGAACGGACGCGGGCCCTGGGGATGCAGGGCAAGGTGACCATGTCCCACGCCTACCAACTGGGCAGCGTCAATGAGGCCACCACCCGCAGGCTGATTGACGCCTTCGCAGAGCTTGATGTCTCCATGGCTTCGGTGGCTCCAGCTGCTGCCGGCCAGTTGCCCATCCCGCTGCTGACCGAGGCCGGCGTCCGGCTCGGCCTGGGCGAGGACGGCCAGCGTGACTACTGGTCCCCCTATGGCAACACCGACATGCTGGACCGGACGTGGCAGCTCGCATTTACCCATGGCTTCCGCAAGGACGAGTTGATCGAGCACTGCCTGGCCATCGCCACCATCGGTGGCGCGAGCATCCTGGACCCCTCCGCGACCCGGCTGAAGGATACGGCCCACCGTCCCGGCGTCGAGGTTGGCGATCCGGCGGAACTGCTCCTGGTGGACGGCGAAACTGTGGCGTCCACGGTGATGGACCGGGGCAGGGACCGCACGGTCATCCACGCCGGCAAGGTAGTGGCCGACCAGCTGGAACTCGTCTAGCCGGCACGAAACCCGCCCCTGACCGAGCTCCCGCCCCGCAAGGGGAAGAAGCCGGACAGGGGCGGTTTCTTGGTTCGGCCTATTCGGCGCGGGCCGTGGGGGCGTTATCGAGCGGCGTCCACCAGGTCACGGCAGGAGTCACCGTGAAGCGCCGTCCCGTGACTTTGTTGGGTGTGATGCGGATGAACTGGTCCTTTTGCCCTGCCTCCCAGGGAAAGAGCAGGAGCCCGATGGTGTCCAGCACCTCCTGGGTCAGTTTCACGGCCGACGCCTGGCCTTTGACCACCACGCTCCACGCCACGCCGGTTTCGGCGTTGACCCCATCGGCTTCGATGGCCACTGGCGCGTCGCCGAGGGCAGCGTGGAGCTTGGTACCCTCGCCGGTCCGGAACACCATGGTGCCGTGGTCAACCTTGTAGTTCACGGGGAAGATGTCCGGGTGGTCGTCCACCCACACGGCAAGCCTGCCCACTGAGACGCTCCGGAGGAGCTCCCAACATTCGTTGGTTTCAAGGATTTCGGTGGCGGGTGTTGCTGGCTGGTTCGTCCCTGATGAGTTCGTCATAACGCCGAGGATACGCCGCGGGGGTGCGCCCCGACAGGCCCGGCCGGCTCCGGGGCTGAGTCGGCTGATCCCACACTGACCAATGGTCCGCGGATTGCGAAGAATCCAGCACCGGCCAGCACCACAGCTTCCGCGGCAAGCACGCAGAACGTCACCTCCCACCCTCCGGTCACCGCATGCAGCAACCCTGCCAGCAGCGGGCCAAGGGAGGCCAGGGCGAATCCGAAGCCCTGGCTCATGGCCGATAGCCGCCCGGCAGATTGCGGCCCGGCTGACCGGATCACTACCAGGGCCATGGCCAATCCGAAGCCTGCGCTCTGGACAACCCCCAAAACCCCGACGGCGATGAACTGCAGTTCCGTAGGTGCGGTGAGGACTCCCAGGAGGGCAACGGCCACCGACAACCCCAGTCCCGGCGCCATGACCCGCAGGATACGCGGGCGGCTGGCAAGGACCGGGGCCAGCAAACTGGCCGGGAGTCCCGCCAGGCTGAACCAAGCGAGCAATGCCGCAGAGTCGGCTGGCGAAAGACCCCGGGATACCAGGTACACGGCCAGCCACGACGTGATGGCGAAGTACAGCATCGCCTGAAGGCCGAAGAACGCCGTGACAGCCCACGCCGTGCGCTGTCTCCGCAGCGGTGCGGCTGCACCGGAGGCTCCGGAAACCGTACCCGCAGCGGCGGGTGCCGCCGTCGGCCGTCCTCCGGACCGATGGATCAGGAACGCGCCGATCAAAGCGGGCACCGCCCACACCGCGAGGGCTGAGGGCAGGTTTCCGCCGAAGGCCTGCTCCAGGGGCTGAACGAGTCCCGCGCCCAGCGCAGCGCCGAGACCGAATCCCATAGTGCACAGGCCAGTCCACCAGCCGGTGCCGCGATTGGCTTTGACGATCTGCGGTACCAGCACACTTGCGGTCATGATCGCCGAGCCCGCCAGGAATGTACCGGGCAACAGCAGTGCAGGCACGGTCGCCCGAACGATCAAGGCCGCAGCCAGTACCAATAGGGCCACCGCAACGGCACGCCCGGTTCCGACCCGCCGGGCCAGCCAAGGCCCGATCGGACCCGAAATACCAAAGGCCAGCACCGGCAGGGTCCCCAGCAGCGGAAGCAGCGCAGGATCCAGCCCAAACACCCCGGGAACCTGGTTCATCACCCCGGCGACGGTGGTAATGGCCGGCCGGAGATTGATGGAAACCATCACGAGAGCAAGCAGCACGAGCCCCGTAGCGAGTCGGCCCCCACTCCCCGAAGGTAGGACACCAGCTCTGCGCCGTTCTTCCACGTCAATCTCCTCATAGCCACTTTGGTATACCAAGTAAGACTATGAGGTGATTGGCGGAAAGTAAATGCTGGGAATCGGCGGAGTGTAATAAGCGGTCGGTAAAATTTGGGATACCAGTGGGTGCCCAAGGCGCACAGCCCCAAAGGGCCGGAACGCGGCAGCGCGCGTCTAAGGGAGGAACGACCGAGCGCGCAGAGCGTTCTGGCCCTTTGGGCCGCCCACGCGCCCACGCGCCCACGCGCCCACGGACTGCCCTAGATCGCCTTCCCCGGATTCAGGATCCCTTGCGGATCGAACAACTCCTTGATCCGCCGCTGCAACTCACGCACCGGCTCAGGCTGCTCAAGCCCCAGCCAGCGGAGCTTGTACTGCCCGATCCCGTGCTCGCCCGTGATGGTCCCGCCCATTTCCAGGCCTACCCGGATGGATTCGTCGAGGGCGGCGTTGAGGCGGACCAGTGCGTCGGCATCCGTGGCGGGGTCTACCCGGTCCATCCAGAACGTGGGGTGTAGGTTGCCGTCGCCGGCGTGGGCCACTACTTTGAGGCGGACCTGGAAGCGTGCGGCCATGGCTTCCAGTTCGGCGACAAAGTCCACCAGGCGTGAACGCGGCACCGCGATGTCTTCCCCTACCCTGAACTCGTCGTCGACTTCCACGCCGCGGCTGTTGCGGCGCAGTTCCACCAGCATTTCCGCTTCGGCGCTGGCTTCGGTGGTGACTGTGGCGCCGCCCGCGGCGAGGACCTCCCGGACGACGTCGGCCTCCGCAGCGGCACCGAAGCCGTCGGTCTGGATGAGGAGCAGGGACTTGCCGCGCTTTTGCAGGTCGCCTCCGTGCAATTCGTCCAATTGCTCAAGGGTGCCGTTGTCCAGGAGTTCCATGATGGCGGGTTGTACCCTCGCCCGGCCAACGGCCAGCACTCCGGCGGCAGCGTTGCGGAAGTCCTGGTAGAACGCAGCGATGGTGTGGACTTCGCGCGGGAGGTACTTCAGCCGGACAGTTATCCCGACCACGATGCCCAGGGTTCCCTCGGAGCCCACCAGCAGCGCGGTCAGGTCGTAGCCTGCCACGCCCTTGAAGGTCTGGTGGCCGGTGTGCATGAGCGAACCGTCCGCCATGACAACATCCAGCGCCAGCACGGAATCGCGTGTCACACCGTACTTGGCGCAGCGCAGGCCTCCAGCGTTCGTGGCCGCGTTGCCGCCGATGGTGGACATTTTGTAGCTCGCCGGGTCGGGCGCATACATGAGGCCGTGCGGGGCGGCGGCGGCGTTCAGCTCGGCGTTGATGACGCCCGGTTCGACGACGGCGGTCTCGTCATCGGGGTTGAGGTCCAGGATGCGGTTCATCCGTTCCAGGCTCAGGACGATGCAGCCTTCGGTGGCGTGCGCTCCTCCCGATACGCCGGTTCCCGCGCCACGGGCGACGATCGGCACGTGATGGGCGGCGCAGCTGCGAACCACGTGCTGGACGTCCTCTACGGATTCTGCCCACACAACGGCCAATGGAAGGTGTCGCTCCACTGTGGGCCCTTGGTCGATTGAGTAGACCGTGAGGGTTTCTTCGTCCCGGGCGAGTTGGCGGTCTTCAAGGCCGTTGGCCAGTTCCGCCAGGAATTCCCTTTGCGCGGTCGTGTGCCGTGCAGTTTCTGTTCCGCCGGCTGTGCGGCTCCTGACGCTTTCTCCTGATGTTCCGGCGATAGCCGTTTCGTCCGACAAGACATTCCCTCCACATGTGCACCGCGGACACGCCAAACCGGCAGTCTTCGCAGTGTTTTCTGTGGTGCCAGTCTAGCCAGACCGGCGTCGGCCGGCACGGAACCCGGCGCCCCCTATCGGCCCGGCACTGCGGTTCCCGGGAGCACCCAGACGCCGGCCGACGGCCCTTCCGCCCTCAGCCGCGCGCCGTCGACGCCGGTTGGTCCGGCCGGTGCCGACATCACCGTCCCGGACTGGTGCCGTGGCGCGGCCAGCAGTGCCCGCAATTGCGGTTCGGACAGGACAGAGGAATCCATGACGACAGTGGCGTCGCACCTCGCGGCGAAGACCAGCGCTGAGGTCCCGGAGCATTCACGGATGAAGACCAGTGCATCCCCTTGGGCGTGGAGCCATCGGATCCCGCCGTCGCCCAGTGCCGGCAGCTCTTTGCGGAGCCGTCCCAGGGTGGCGTAAGCCGAACGCAAGTCCTTGCCCACCCGTTCCGGGGCGTCCCAGGGCATGGGGGTCCGGGAGTCTTCGCCGTTGAACCCTTCCAGGCCGAACTCATCGCCGGCGAACATGACGGGAACGCCCGGCAGGCAGAAGGCGATTACTGCGCCCACTTCCGGGCCGCCGTCGATCATGACCGTTGCCGCCCGGGCGGTGTCGTGCGTGTTCAGGGCGTTCATGTTGTTTTGTCGCACACCCCAGCTAAATCCGGCGGACAGGTCCTGGTGGGTGGCCAGGAAATCTTCCGCGCCGATCCTGTTTGGCCCTGTTTGGGGCGAGCCGAAGAAGTTCACATCCGGAGCGTCCTTGGCGAGCCAGGACCACAAGGGGCGGGTGAAGTTGGAGTACGTCATGGCACCCTGCCAGTGTTCACCGGTGACATCGGGGGCTGCGTCGGACGTGGACTCGGCCAGCAGGGCGGCATTCGGGTTGATCTCGCGAACCCGGTCCGCGATGAGCCGGGCTACTTCGTGATTGAGGTCCACGGATCCGAGGCGCCCGGTCATGTTGCCGACGTCGATCCGCCAACCGTCCAGGCTGAATGGTGGCTTGAGCCAGCGCGCCACCACCGAGTCTTCGTCGGTGATGAAGCGTCGGCGCAGAGCATCCGAGGCCCAGTTGAACTTGGGCAGCGACGGCACTCCCCACCAGGACTCGTAGCTGGAATGGTCGGCGCTGAAGTAGTAGTAGCCGGCTTCCTCCGAGCCCGGATCTGCGAGCGCCTTGACGAACCACTCATGCGCAGCGCCCGAGTGGTTCGCGGTGAGGTCCCCCAGGACCTTGATCCCGCGTGCGTGCGCCGCTTCCACCAGCTGCACCAGGGCCTGGTCCCCGCCCAGGAGCGGGTCCACCGAGTCGAACGTGGATGCGTCGTAACGGTGGTTGGAGCGGGCCGGAAAGAACGGAGTCAGGTACAGGACATCGACGCCCAGCTCCCGGAGGTGATCAAGCTTGCCCGTGATTCCCGGCAGGTCTCCCCCGTAGAACTGAGTAGCTGCCTGCCCGCCCGTCCCGACAACCGGCTCATCCCAGGAACATCCGATGGCCCAATCGGGAACAGGGTGGCCATCTGCCTGCTCCGAGCGGGCGAACCTGTCCGGGAACACCTGGTACATGGTGCCTCGGCGGAGCCACTCCGGCGCCGGGGCAAACGTTGTCACCCTGAAATCGGCGGCGTCGGACACATCGCGCCGGAAAAGCCCTTGGGCGTTGAGGTTCCAGTAGCTCCGCCCCACCGTGCCGGATACCGCCGTGCCGGATACCGCCGTGCCAGATATCGCCGTGCCAGATACCGCCGTGCCGGCGGGAGCGCCGTCGTCGTGCGCTTCTGTTACTTCCAGCAGGAAGCGGTACTTGGCCACGGGGTTGGCTACCAGCATCGCCGCTTCCCACCATTCCCAGCCGTCGGCCGTGCCCAGCCGGATGGCGGCGTCGTAGCGCGGCTCCCCGTCCTGGACGGACCGGACCCAGACCTTCGACGCCGGACCCCACCCCTGGGGGACGCGTACCCGGAGGCGGACGGTATCGCCAAGGGATACGGACTGAGGGGAGGACGTGGAGACGAAGAGGCTGGAGCCGTCGTGGTGCGGAAGCGCGATGGGCATGGTCAGCCTTTCACTGAGCCGGCGGTGAGTCCGCTGACAATGTATTTCTGCAAGAACAGGAACAGCGCCATGACAGGGATGGCCGCGATGACTGCGCCGGCTGCGAAGACTCCCCAGTTCTCCGAACGCTGCTGGGCCACGTAGGAGTAAAGCCCGACGGCGAGTGTCTGGCTGTCGGGGTCTGTCAGGACCACGCTGGCGATGACGAATTCGCTGGAGATTCCAATGAATGCCAGCAGTCCCACGACAGCAAGGATCGGTGTCACCAGGCGGAGGATGATGCCGAAGAAGATCTGCACGTGGCTGGCGCCATCGATCTTGGCGGCTTCGTCCAAGGATTGCGGGACAGTATTGAAGAACCCGTACATGAGATACGTGTTCACGCCCAACGCACCTCCGAGGTACACCATGATGAGGCCCAGTTGGCTGCCGAGCCCCAGGGCCGGGATCACCTGTGAGATGCCGCTCAGGAGCAGGAAGATCGCGACGACGGCCAACAGTTGCGGGAACATCTGCAGCAGGAGCAGCGTCAGCAGGCCCACCCGGCGGCCCTTGAAGCGCATCCGGGAGAAAGCGTACGCGGCCATGGCACCGAGGAACACCGTGGCGGCTGAGGTCACCACCCCCACCACCAGCGTGTTCACGAACCAGCGGCCGAATGGGCGGCTTGGATCGCTGAAGAGAGCCGTGAAGTTGCCGGTGTCGAATCTGGAGAACAGCCCGTTGGAACCTACCAGGGTGCCGTTGGAGTCCAGTGCCGCGGACAATACGTACAGGAGGGGGAACACTGCGAAGATCGTCGTGACGACTCCCACCACATGCCGCCACCCCTTGTCTTTGAACCAAACCCCGAACGGGCGGCGCTTGGGCACCAGCGGCGAGGGGCCGCCGTCGGACGCTGTTTCCTTGCTGGCGGCGAGAGTGCGTACGCTCATCAGTTCACGTCCTCGAGTGCTTTGGTCTGCTTGAAGCTGATGGCCGAGATCGTGGCCACGATGATGAAGATGATGATGGCCAGTGCGCTGGCCAACCCGTAATCACGGCCTGTTCCCTGGCCGAAAGCCACCTTGTAGACCAAGGTGATCAGGATGTCGGTGGCTCCGATGTCGCGATCGGTGTCCGCGAAGCGCGGCCCACCGCCGGTGAGCATGTAAATCACGTTGAAGTTGTTGAAGTTGAATGCGAAGGACGAAATGAGCAGGGGTGCAACGGACACGAGGAGCAGCGGCAGCTTGATGGAGCGGAACACCCGCCAGGCAGAGGCGCCGTCCATGCGTGCGGCCTCGTCAATTTCGGAGGGCAGCGACTGCAGCGCGCCGGTGCAGACGAGGAACATGTACGGGAAGCCGAGCCACACGTTGACCACCAGCACGCTGACCTTGGCCAGGACGGGGTCGGTCAGCCACCCGATGTTCGCACCGCCCAGCAGGGTCTGGTTGAGCCAGCCGAACTCGGGATTCAGGATGCCGGACCATACCAATCCGGAGAGGAAGGCCGGGAACGCGTAGGGCAGGATCATCAGGATCCGGTACACCTTCTTGCCACGGAGGTCCTCACGGTTGAACGTGATGGCCAGGAAGAGGCCCATGATGAAGGTCAGTGCCACCGATGCAATGGAGAAGGTGAAGGTCCAGATAATCACGCCGAGGAGCGGTCCGCGGAGGCTGGGATCGGTGAAGGCGCGGGCAAAGTTGTCCAGGCCAACGTCGATCTTCCAGCCGGTAGCCAGCGTTTCACCCTTGGAATCCGCGAACGCACCTTTGCCGTTGTCGGTGTACTGGGTACCGGTTTCAGTGTCCGTGAAGGTGTCCGTGCCGGCGTCATAGTGCAGGGCGGGCTTGAACTGGTAGGCCGTGCTGCCGTCCGCAGTGCGCAGCGTTCCGTCAGCGGGATCGCTGGAGACCGGCACCGCGATCTTCAGGATCTCCTGTTGATTGGCCACGATCTCCTGGAACTTGAGGGTCTCGTAGCCGGGCAGGGAGTTTGCTTTGCCGGTGGAATCCTTGCCCGCAGCCGTCGCGTCAGCGAGTGCTTGCCCGGTGCTGCCAATCTGCGCTTTCCCGGAGGGGTCCGTGAGCAGCAGGTAGAAATCACTGCCCTTGGTGAGCACGGATGCCTTGTAAGCGGGCGAATCCGGGACACGCTTCTGGGCAGTTAACTGGATGGCGGAGATGGCATCATCCTTGGTGCTGTTGTGGCCATCTCCGTAGTTGGTGAACGCGATGTAGCCGCTGAAAACCACCACCAGGACCTGGAAAACCAGCAGGAACAGCACACCGGGAGCGAGGTACTTGGCGGGCAGCCCACCCTTGCGGAGGTAGATCCAGTTGATGGCAACGACCACCAGGGCGGACACTCCCAGCGCAGCCCACGACTGGCTCAGGAAGAGCATCATCAGCACGTAGACGGCGAAGGCATCCACCAGGCCCAACAGGACAATCTTCAGGATGGTGCCCTTGAGGGAATCGGGGTGGTGCTTGCCCTGCATGCGGCGGGTATTGCCGCGACGCGGCCGGGGCGGTGCGGTGCTGGCGGCGGTTGCCGGGAGTTCTTGGAGGTCTGGGGTTGGCATTGTGGGTCCTTGCGTCAAGCGGATGGCGGCAGGCACGGGCCGGACGGTGGTGTGCCGCCCGGCCCTGGGCAGACCGGTGGAATCACCGGTGCGGGATCAGCCGCCGATCTTGGACTTGATGCTGGCGGCCATCTTGGCCCATGCCTCAGCCGGGTCGCTCTGGCCCTTGATAATGGCAAGCTCCGTAGCTCCCCAATCAGCCCACACTGCACTCATCTCGGGGATGGCAGGCATGGGAACGCCGGTGGCACCGATCTTGCCGAACGCTTCCACCACGGGATCGCTGGCAGCCTTCTCGAAGGAGGACTTGAGGGCCGGCGGACGGCCACCGGCTGCATACATGGAGTCCTGGGCAGATTCCGAGGTGAGGTAGTTGGTGACGAATTCGTTGGTGGCCAAGGCGTTGGCGCTCTTGGCACTGATGAAGAAGCCGTTGACGCCGATGAAAGGCTGGGCGGGTTCGCCACCGGCAGTCGGCAGTTCATCCACTGCGAACTTGATGCCCTTCTTCTGCACGTCCGGAACGTTCCACGGTCCGGTCAGGAAGTACGGGGATTCGCCGGCCAGGAACTTCTCCTTGGCGATGTCGCCGGTGATGTTGGAGTTGATGATCTTCTCGCCGGAATCGCCCCAAGCAGCCAGCTTCTTGGCAAATTCGACGCCGGCGGCGTCACCAATGAGGAGCTGCTTGGCGTCATAGCCACCATCGGCATTCTTGCCGAAGACCTGCGAACCCATGGAGGACTGCAATGGGTACAGGTGGTACGGGTCGCCCTGTTTGGGGTCCATGCCGACCAGGAACGGGAACGTGGCTTTACCGTCAGCAACGGCTTTCTTTCCGTTGGCCACAACTTCGTCCAAGGTGGCGGCTTTGCTGTCCACGATGCCGGTGTTACGAAGGAGCGCGATGTTCTCGATGGCGTACGGGACACCGTAAACAGCCCCGTTGTAGGTCATGGCCGTGATGGAGGAGTCCTGGAACTGGCCGGCCTTGTCGCCGAGTTCCACGGGTGCGATGACGCCGTTCTGGACGAATTTGCCGATCCAGTCATGGGGTCCAACAATGAGGTCCGGCCCCTGTCCGGTGGGCACCTGGGTAATGAAGTCGTCCCGGACCGCTGCGAAGTCCTTGACCACGAGCTTCACTTCGATGCCGGTGTCCGACTTGAATTTTTCGGTGATGTCCTTCAACGCCGGCGAGCGTTCGGCGTCTACCCACATGGTGATGACACCGGCTCCTGACGCTTTGAGGTCGGGCTTTGCGGCTTCGGAGGTGGGCGATGTGGAAGCGCTTCCGCCGCAAGCGCTCAGGGCCAGGGCTGCCACGGCAGAGATGGCTCCCGTGGTGAAAACGCGGCGGGTGGTTCGAGTCTCGAGGGTGTTGTGCACCTTCATTGGTGTCCCTTTCGTTCTTTTTCCTTCGACGGCAGGGGCTCTGGGCCCGGTCGCATCGCCGGTGACATGGCTCACAACTGCAAGCGCTTCCACACACTACAGGGCAATTGCTCCTTTTGAAAAGTGCGCTTGCAAATCAGCCTGTAAAGAAAGCATCCTTAGGACTGGAAACGTTTACAATTTCGCGCTTTCTCTTCTACGATGACTCCATGTCCGTTGATTCTTTGCTCCAGGTTGCGGCCCACGAGCCCCCTGCAGCCTTCACACAGCTCACCCCGGTCCACGACGCCTCCACGGCTCACGGATGGTGGCGCTCCGCTGTGATTTACCAGATCTATCCACGCTCCTTCCGGGACCTGAACGGGGACGGTGTGGGAGATCTGGCGGGCATCACTGCCGAACTCAGCCAGTTGGCACGCTTAGGGGTCGACGCCGTCTGGCTGTCGCCCTTCTACCGCTCACCGCAGCGGGACGCCGGTTACGACGTCAGCGACTACTGCGACGTCGATCCACTGTTCGGGACCCTGGCGGACTTCGATGCCCTTATCTCGGAGGCCAACAGGCTCAACCTCCGGGTCATCGCCGACATCGTTCCCAATCACTGCTCGGACCAGCACGTCGCCTTCCAGGCAGCGCTGGCCGCCGGCCCCAACAGCCCCGAGCGGGATGTTTTCATCTTCCGGGACGGTCTGGGACAAGACGGCAACGAGCCACCCAACAACTGGCAGTCGCACTTCGGCGGACCCGCCTGGACGCGGGTCATCGAAGCCAACGGGCGGCCAGGACAGTGGTACCTCCACCTCTTCGATTCCTCGCAGCCCGACTTCAACTGGGACAACCCCGCAGTGCACGCCGAGTTCGAACGCGTGCTCCGCTTCTGGCTGGATCGTGGAATCTCCGGCTTCAGGGTCGACGTCGCCCATGCCCTGGTCAAGGCTCCCGGCCTGCCCAACTGGGGTGGCCGGGCTGACGGCAACAGCACGGAAGGCTTCCCCGGCCAGGACGCCCCCATGTTCGGCCAGCCTGCCCTCCATGGGATCTACCGCCGCTGGCGGACCATCCTGGAAGAGTACGGTCCGGACCGCATCCTGTGCGCCGAAGCCAACGTGGACCCGCTCCCGCGCCTGGCCCAATGGGTACGTCCGGACGAAATGCACCAGGCGTTCAACTTCCCCTACCTGCACGCAGGTTTGGACCTCAACCGCCTGCGCCACATCATCACCGACTCCTTGGTCTCGCTGGACGCCGTAGGCGCCCCCAGCACCTGGGTCCTTTCGAACCACGACGTCGTCCGCCACGTCTCACGCTTCGGCTACGACGGCCCTGGTCCCCGTGACGGCGATGGCATCGGCCCTGACGACGTTCAGCCCAACGAACAGCTGGGACGACGCCGGGCTGCCGCGGCCACCATGTTCATGCTCGGCCTCCCGGGCGGTGCCTATCTCTACCAGGGCGAAGAACTGGGCCTTCCCGATTCATCCAGCATTCCCGGGAGCCTGCGTCAGGACCCCACCTTCGCGCGAACCGGCGGAGCCAGGATCGGACGCGACGGTTGCCGCGTACCCCTGCCGTGGCGTTCCGCGGAGCCCCATGCAGGATTCGGTCACGGTCGGGACCCCTGGCTGCCCCAGCCCGAGTCCTGGCCCGCACTGGCGAGGGACGAGCAGGAGTCTGATCCGGCGTCGCACCTTAACCTGTACCGGGCGTTGCTGGCGGAACGGGCACGGCTGCGGCTGGGCGCCGGGTCCCTCGCCTGGGTGGAGGACTACTGCACGCAGTCCACACTCGCGTACCTCAACGGGGAAACGCTGGTGGTCATGAACGTCGGCGAAGAACCCCTTCCGCTTCCGGCGGGCGAGGTCATCCTGCGCAGTTCCGCGGCGGACGCCACCCATCCATTAGGCTCGGGGGAGACAATCTGGCTGTCAGCCAGCTAACTTTCCCACCAAGGAGCAGCATGACCGGCATCAAGGACGTAGCCGAGCGCGCAGGGCTGTCCGTTGCCACTGTTTCACGGGCCTTGAGCGGGAAGGGCCACGTGTCCCCCGCCAGCCGGGAACGCGCGAGGGCAGCAGCCGCGGAGCTCGGTTTCGTGTTGTCCTACCATGCCTCAAGCCTCGCTTCCGGCCGTACGCACAACGTTGGCCTGGTGGTGCCCTCGGTCCACCGCTGGTTCTTTTCAGCGGTGATCGAGGGCGCTTCGGCCGCCCTCCTCGAAGCCGGCTACGACCTCACCCTGTACAACATCGGTGAAAACCCGGCTCATCGGCACAGCGTCTTCAGTGACTTCCTGCTCCGCAAACGGGTGGACGCCGTGATCGCTGTTTCCCTGGAACTCAGCGAAGCCGAAATCCAGCAACTCCATGCCATGCACCGGCCCATTGTCGGCATTGGCGGCCCCCTTCCCGGGGCTTCGACCATCCGGATCAATGATGCCGGCATCGCGATGCAGGCCACCAATCATCTGCTGGGGCTTGGCCACACCAAGATTGCCCACATCACGGGAAGCGAAACCTACGACCAGGACTTCCAGCTGCCCGGAACCCGCCGCGGCGGTTTCGAAAAAGCAATGAACGACGCCGGCTGCCCGGTGAGGCCCGAATGGATCGTTACGGCGGACTTCACCATCGAAGGCTCCTACGCCGCTGCCCGGCAACTGCTGGCCAGTGCGCCCGAACGGCCCACCGCCGTGTTCGCAGCATCGGATGAGATGGCGATCGGCACCATCCTGGCCGCCCGCGATTTTGGGCTGCGGATTCCCGAGGACCTTTCCGTGATGGGCATCGACGGCCACGACCTGGGGAACGTCATGGGCCTGACCACGATCGACCAGGATGCCAAGGGGCAGGGGGCACTGGCGGTTCACACTCTGCTGGGTGCCATCAATAACGGCCTGGTACTGGAGCCCGAAGACGCCGAACACCCCACCAAACTGGTGGTGCGTACAAGCACGGCAGTGCCCAAGGTGGGCTCAGCCTAAGCCGGGGCGCAACCTAGGACAGCCGCCGCTCCATCACGAGCTCACGTTTGGTGGTGTCCTGCGGATAGGGCTTGCTGGCTCCGGTGGTTTCGAATCCGTGGCGTCTGTAGAAGGCCTGGGCGCGGGAGTTGTCCTCATGCACGCCCAGCTCCAGATAGCCGGCCCCGAGCTCGTTTGCCGCAGCTGCGCAGGCCTCCTGGAGAAGCTCGTCAGCCAGGCCCAGCCCACGATGCTCAGCTGCGACGTACACGCTGATGAGCATCGCCTGCAGTGGGCGCTCGGGATCTTGTGGATGCTTGGCCACTACCCGCATCAGGCCACAGAGTCTGGAGCCGTCCTCGCCGCCGTCAGCCACCAGAGTAACGCTGGATTCCCCGGACATGGCAGCGGCTCGTTCCCGCCACTGGCTGTCCGTCTGACGCCGCGCAGCTGCAAGGCTCTCCACGTACGCCATGGGGGTGTCGGCAAGCATCTCCAGCCGGACGTTCTTGAGCAGCAGCCAATCGCCTGCGTGGAGCCTGCGGACCCTAGGCAACTGCTCCGCCCATAAACCGGGCGTAGCGCTGGAGGACCCGAGGCCAGCCCTCGGCATAGGATGCCCTGGAGGCCGCAGGATCTTCCGCGCCCTCCCAGCCATCGTGGATCAGGCGCACCTCCGTACCATTTTCGACGGCGCTGAACACCACCCGGATCTCGGTGGACCACAAGGGAGTTCCGGCGGGATACCAGCTGGCGTGGAAGGACAGCGGGGGCTGCCAGTCATCGATTGTTCCCCACACGGACGTCCGGCCGTCTTCAGCCGTCTCCAGGATGAGGTTCTCCTCGAACTCAACGTGGGAGCCCGCACCGTAGACGCTTTCCTCTTCCAAGGGCCACCAGAGATGCGGGTGGTCCGTGAATCCTTGGAAGGCGTGGGAGACGTTGCTGGGGACCACGACACAAACGATGAGCGGCTCGAGGTCGTTGCTGCCCTGTTGGGCCGACTCAGGCTCCGACTCGGGGTGGCTGAAGAGGTTTTCCATGACCACCAACTCTACCGGTGGACCGGGCCCAGACGCATTGTGGTCCTGAGGGCCAGTACGTGGTGAAGTTGAAGTGTGTGTTAAATGGAAGAGCCCCAACCGTGGTTGGGGCTCTTCGTTAATGGTTGTCCGGCGGTGTCCTACTCTCCCACACCCTCCCGGGTGCAGTACCATCGGCGCTGTGGGTCTTAGCTTCCGGGTTCGGAATGGGACCGGGCGTTTCCCCCACGCTATGACCGCCGTAACTCTGTTACCCGTCCCGACCCCGTTGGTGTGGGGGTGGGTGGGAAGCTTTGTGGTTACAACTGTGGTGTTATGTAGTTGTTGTTGTTGTTGGTTCCTGGAACGGTTGTTGTTCGGGAACCACATAGTGGACGCGTGCAGTGTTTTGTGTGTGGTGTAAGTTGTTGGCCTATTAGTACCGGTCAGCTTCACGAGTCTTTAGTCCTCGCTTCCACATCCGGCCTATCAACCCAGTGGTCTGGCTGGGGGCCTCTCACACATAATGTGTATGGAAATCTCATCTTGAAGCGAGCTTCCCGCTTAGATGCTTTCAGCGGTTATCCCATCCGAACGTAGCTAATCAGCGATGCACTTGGCAGTACAACTGACACACCAGAGGTTCGTCCGTCCCGGTCCTCTCGTACTAAGGACAGCCCTTCTCAAATTTCCTGCGCGCGCAGCGGATAGGGACCGAACTGTCTCACGACGTTCTAAACCCAGCTCGCGTACCGCTTTAATGGGCGAACAGCCCAACCCTTGGGACCTACTCCAGCCCCAGGATGCGACGAGCCGACATCGAGGTGCCAAACCATGCCGTCGATATGGACTCTTGGGCAAGATCAGCCTGTTATCCCCGAGGTACCTTTTATCCGTTGAGCGACGGCCATTCCACAATGTACCGCCGGATCACTAGTCCCGACTTTCGTCCCTGCTCGAGATGTCTCTCTCACAGTCAAGCTCCCTTGTGCACTTACACTCGACACCTGATTGCCAACCAGGCTGAGGGAACCTTTGGGCGCCTCCGTTACTTTTTAGGAGGCAACCGCCCCAGTTAAACTACCCATCAGGCACTGTCCCTGACCCGGATCACGGGCCGAAGTTAGATGTCCAAAGTGACCAGAGTGGTATTTCAACGATGACTCCACCCGAACTGGCGTCCGGGTTTCAACGTCTCCCACCTATCCTACACAAGCCACTCCGAACACCAATACCAAACTATAGTAAAGGTCTCGGGGTCTTTCCGTCCTGCTGCGCGTAACGAGCATCTTTACTCGTACTGCAATTTCGCCGAGTTTATGGTTGAGACAGCGGGGAAGTCGTTACTCCATTCGTGCAGGTCGGAACTTACCCGACAAGGAATTTCGCTACCTTAGGATGGTTATAGTTACCACCGCCGTTTACTGGGGCTTAAATTCTCAGCTTCGCCACAAGTGGCTAACCGGTCCTCTTAACCTTCCAGCACCGGGCAGGAGTCAGTCCGTATACATCGTCTTGCGACTTCGCACGGACCTGTGTTTTTAGTAAACAGTCGCTTCCCCCTGGTCTCTGCGGCCCACACCCGCTCACGGAGAGCAAGTCTCCATCACGGGGCAGGCCCCCCTTCTCCCGAAGTTACGGGGGCATTTTGCCGAGTTCCTTAACCATAATTCTCTCGATCGCCTTGGTATTCTCTACCTGATCACCTGTGTCGGTTTGGGGTACGGGCGGCTAAAACCTCGCGTCGATGCTTTTCTTGGCAGCATAGGATCACCGGATCCCCCCTTACGGGAGTCCCATCAGATCTCAGGAACGTGCTCGAAGCACACAGGAACGGATTTGCCTATCCCTGACCCTACATCCTTAGACCGGGGCAACCATCGCCCGGCCCGGCTACCTTCCTGCGTCACACCTGTTAATACGCTTACCTCCCGGGATCAGGTCCCGCGCTCGGCCAAAACCCACAACACCACAAGGGTGAGCGGGCAGGCTCCGGGCGGTTAGTATCCCCCGCTTGGCATGGGCGGTTTTTCGCCGGTACGGGAATATCAACCCGTTGTCCATCGACTACGCCTGTCGGCCTCGCCTTAGGTCCCGACTTACCCAGGGCAGATTAGCTTGACCCTGGAACCCTTGATCATTCGGCGGACGGGTTTCTCACCCGTCTTTCGCTACTCATGCCTGCATTCTCACTCGTGTAGGCTCCACCGCTGGTTTCCACCGCGACTTCACTGCCCACACGACGCTCCCCTACCACTCCACACCCCTGAACCACGAAGGCTAGGGTACTGTGTGAAATCCACAACTTCGGCGGTGTACTTGAGCCCCGCTACATTGTCGGCGCGGAATCACTTGACCAGTGAGCTATTACGCACTCTTTCAAGGATGGCTGCTTCTAAGCCAACCTCCTGGTTGTCTTCGCAACTCCACATCCTTTCCCACTTAGCACACGCTTAGGGGCCTTAGTTGGTGGTCTGGGCTGTTTCCCTCTCGACTATGAAGCTTATCCCCCACAGTCTCACTGCTGCGCTCTGACTTACCGGCATTCGGAGTTTGGCTGACGTCAGTAACCTTGTAGGGCCCATCGGCCATCCAGTAGCTCTACCTCCGGCAAGAAACACGCAACGCTGCACCTAAATGCATTTCGGGGAGAACCAGCTATCACGGAGTTTGATTGGCCTTTCACCCCTACCCACAGCTCATCCCCTCCATTTTCAACTGAAGTGGGTTCGGTCCTCCACGACGTCTTACCGTCGCTTCAACCTGGCCATGGGTAGATCACTCCGCTTCGGGTCTAGATCACGCCACTACACTCGCCCTATTCAGACTCGCTTTCGCTACGGCTACCCCACACGGGTTAACCTCGCGACGTAACACTAACTCGCAGGCTCATTCTTCAAAAGGCACGCCGTCACAGTAACAAGACTGCTCCGACGGATTGTAAGCACACGGTTTCAGGTACTGTTTCACTCCCCTCCCGGGGTACTTTTCACCTTTCCCTCACGGTACTGGTCCGCTATCGGTCATTAGGAAGTATTTAGGCTTATCAGGTGGTCCTGACAGATTCGCACGGGATTTCTCGGGCCCCGTGCTACTTGGGATACTCTCCAGGCGGCACACAACATTACGGTTACGGGGCTCACACCCTCTCTGGCCGGCCTTTCAAGACCGTTCACCTATGCACGCACTCTCACCTCACTGGCCCGGCAGAACCAGAACGGAAAGTCCCACAACCCCGCCCATGCAACGCCCGCCGGCTATCACACATGGAAACGGTTTAGCCTGATCCGCGTTCGCTCGCCACTACTAACGGAATCACTCTTGTTTTCTCTTCCTGCGGGTACTGAGATGTTTCACTTCCCCGCGTTCCCCCCACGCACCCTATGTGTTCAGATGCGGGTCACACAATCACCATGACAGCGTTGTGCGGGGTTTCCCCATTCGGACATCCTGGGATCAACGCTCGGTTATCAACTCCCCCAGGCTTATCGCAGATTCCTACGTCCTTCTTCGGCTCCTAATGCCAAGGCATCCACCGTGTGCCCTTAAAAACTTGACCACACAAACATGATCAAAAACTTACTCGAGAGAACCACGAGCCACTACGGCCCAAGGTTCATTCATAAGAAATTGCTGTATGGAACACACACACCAAAGCGTGTATGTCCCAGATGCTCGCGTCCACTATGTAGTTCTCAAACAACAACCCCATCAACCAACCCCCCAACCCGCCACAACCCACACACGCAGGCCGCAACACAAAGACCGGAGGAACCGGCTGCAGGAACAAAAGAAACACCAGAAGTGCCCCCCTGCATTGCTGCAAAAAGGTCCTGTTGCCTCAGGACCCAACAGTGCGCCAAACACAACCCCCACCAGCCGCACCCCGGACACGTTCCCAACAACCCACACCCCCACACAAAGCAGGAGCACGAACCGCCGTACTAGCACCAGGACACAACCACGAAAGCCATGCCAAAAAAATGATTCGTTGATATTCCACCCATGAGCACCCACCGCAGAACAAACGCCTGCGCAATGGGCAACACTGACAACAACCAGACACCCCATGCAGGGCACCAGCCATTGCAAGCAGCTCCTTAGAAAGGAGGTGATCCAGCCGCACCTTCCGGTACGGCTACCTTGTTACGACTTAGTCCCAATCGCCGGTCCCACCTTCGACGGCTCCCCCCACAAGGGTTAGGCCACCGGCTTCGGGTGTTACCAACTTTCGTGACTTGACGGGCGGTGTGTACAAGGCCCGGGAACGTATTCACCGCAGCGTTGCTGATCTGCGATTACTAGCGACTCCGACTTCATGGGGTCGAGTTGCAGACCCCAATCCGAACTGAGACCGGCTTTTTGGGATTAGCTCCACCTCACAGTATCGCAACCCTTTGTACCGGCCATTGTAGCATGCGTGAAGCCCAAGACATAAGGGGCATGATGATTTGACGTCGTCCCCACCTTCCTCCGAGTTGACCCCGGCAGTCTCCTATGAGTCCCCGGCCGAACCGCTGGCAACATAGAACGAGGGTTGCGCTCGTTGCGGGACTTAACCCAACATCTCACGACACGAGCTGACGACAACCATGCACCACCTGTAAACCGACCGCAAGCGGGGCACCTGTTTCCAGGTCTTTCCGGTTCATGTCAAGCCTTGGTAAGGTTCTTCGCGTTGCATCGAATTAATCCGCATGCTCCGCCGCTTGTGCGGGCCCCCGTCAATTCCTTTGAGTTTTAGCCTTGCGGCCGTACTCCCCAGGCGGGGCACTTAATGCGTTAGCTACGGCGCGGAAAACGTGGAATGTCCCCCACACCTAGTGCCCAACGTTTACGGCATGGACTACCAGGGTATCTAATCCTGTTCGCTCCCCATGCTTTCGCTCCTCAGCGTCAGTTACAGCCCAGAGACCTGCCTTCGCCATCGGTGTTCCTCCTGATATCTGCGCATTTCACCGCTACACCAGGAATTCCAGTCTCCCCTACTGCACTCTAGTCTGCCCGTACCCACTGCAGAACCGGAGTTGAGCCCCGGTCTTTCACAGCAGACGCGACAAACCGCCTACGAGCTCTTTACGCCCAATAATTCCGGATAACGCTTGCGCCCTACGTATTACCGCGGCTGCTGGCACGTAGTTAGCCGGCGCTTCTTCTGCAGGTACCGTCACTTACGCTTCTTCCCTACTGAAAGAGGTTTACAACCCGAAGGCCGTCATCCCTCACGCGGCGTCGCTGCATCAGGCTTGCGCCCATTGTGCAATATTCCCCACTGCTGCCTCCCGTAGGAGTCTGGGCCGTGTCTCAGTCCCAGTGTGGCCGGTCACCCTCTCAGGCCGGCTACCCGTCGTCGCCTTGGTAGGCCATTACCCCACCAACAAGCTGATAGGCCGCGAGTCCATCCAAAACCACAAAAGCTTTCCACCCCCCACCATGCGATGAGGAGTCATATCCGGTATTAGACCCAGTTTCCCAGGCTTATCCCAGAGTCAAGGGCAGGTTACTCACGTGTTACTCACCCGTTCGCCACTAATCCCCAGCAAGCTGGGATCATCGTTCGACTTGCATGTGTTAAGCACGCCGCCAGCGTTCATCCTGAGCCAGGATCAAACTCTCCGTTGAAATAAAACAAAATCAAACAGACACAACCACACCCACCGGAAATAACGGCAAAACGCGGCTGCACAAAATTCGAAACCAGCTGAAAACCAGACCACCACACACGGGGGTGCGCAGCAACCTGGCAAAATTTCAACCAATCAATAAAACAATCGGTATCAACAAACTTGGCACACTATTGAGTTCTCAAACAACAGACACAACCGGCACCACCCACACCCCACAGGGTCCAGGATCGCTCCGGAGCAACTTTCCAAACTTACCCGCTGCTTCCCTCCGAGTCAAATCGGCAAGCTTGACTTCATTTTTCCTTGCGGTTTCTTGTCAGCTTGCGATCTCAACTCGTGGAGCAGCGCGGGTATTAACTATACACACACTCTGCCGGGTTGGCAAAGCCCCTATCCGATGGACTCCCTGGCCCCAACGAAAGCAGGCAACGCCCCCCCGCCGCAGTGAGGGAGCGTTGCCTGGAAACACCGGTTATGTGAGCGGGCGTCGGGCCCAATCACGCGGGAACTGGAGGAGCGTTACTCAGCCGGCGTGAACCAGGATGCTCCGAGCGGCGGCAGCGTGACGGACAGCGCCGCCGGCTGCCCGTCCGTGCCGGGGGCAGTGGCCTTCAGCGAACCGGCGTTCACCACACCTGACCCGCCATATGCTTCGGCATCGGTGTTCAGGACTTCGGTCCACTCCCCCGCCAGCGGAACACCCAGGATGTATTCCTGGTGCGGACCGCCGGAGAAGTTCACCGCGCAGACCAACGGCTTGCCGTTGTTGCCCCAGCGGATGAAGGTGAGGACGTTATGGTCCGCATCCCCGCCGTTGATCCACTGGAACCCGCCGGCCTCGTTGTCCTTCTCGTAGAGCGCAGGGGTGGCGGCGTACACCTCATTGAGGTCCTTGACCAGGAGCTGCAGGCCGCGGTGAGCCGGAATGTCCGAGAGGAACCAGTCCAGTCCGTACTGCTCGGACCACTCCGCTTCCTGGCCGAACTCAGTACCCATGAAGATGAGCTGCTTGCCGGGGTGCGACCACTGGTACGCGAAGAAGGCACGAAGGTTGGCCAGTTGCTGCCAGCGGTCGCCCGGCATCTTGCGCAGCATGGAGCCCTTCCCATGAACCACTTCGTCATGGCTGATGGGCAGGAGGAAGTTCTCCGTGAACGCATAAACCAGCGAGAAGGTGATGGTGCCGTGGTGCCACTTGCGGTTGATGGGGTCTTCGGAGATGTACTTCAGGGAGTCGTGCATCCAGCCCATGTTCCACTTCAGGCCAAAGCCCAAACCGCCGTGGTTGGTGGGTGCCGTAACGCCGGGGAATGCGGTGGACTCCTCGGCAATGACGATAGCGCCGGGGTGTGACTTGTAGACCGTCGCGTTGACTTCCTGCATGAAGGAGATGGCTTCCAGGTTCTCCCTGCCGCCGAACTTGTTCGGGCGCCACTGACCCTCCTCGCGGGAGTAGTCGAGGTAGATCATGGAGGCCACGGCGTCCACGCGCAAGCCGTCAATGTGGAACTCCTCCAGCCAATACAGCGCGTTGGCCACCAGGAAGTTCCGGACCTCGCTGCGGCCGAAGTCGAAAATCAGCGTGCCCCAGTCCGGGTGTTCGCCCAGCGCCGGATCGGAGTGCTCGTACAACGGCTGGCCGTCGAACTGGGCCAGCGCCCAGGAATCCTTGGGGAAGTGGGCAGGGACCCAGTCCAGAAGGACGCCGATACCGGCCTGATGGAGCGAGTCCACCAGGAACCGGAACTCATCCGGGTGCCCGAAGCGTGAGGTCGGGGCAAAGTATGACGTCACCTGGTAACCCCATGAGCCGCCGAACGGGTGCTCGGCGACGGGCATGAATTCAACGTGGGTGAAGCCAAGCCACTTCACGTACTCGACGAGTTCCTTGGCAAGTTCCTTGTAGCCCAGACCCAACCGCCAGGAGCCCAGGTGGACTTCGTAGACGCTCATGGGCGAGTTGTGCGGATCCCGCTTGGCCCGGGCAGCCATCCAGTCCGCGTCCTTGAAGCGGTAGCTGGCGTCCACTACCCGCGATGCCGTGAGTGGAGGGACCTCGGTCCCGAAGGCCAGCGGGTCGGCTTTCTCGATCCACTGACCCGCCTTGGTCAGGATCTCGTATTTGTAGCACGCCCCTGCTACAACACCTGGAATGAAGAGCTCCCAGACGCCCGAGGACCCCAGCGAGCGCATTCCGTGCGAGCGTCCGTCCCAACCGTTGAAGTCACCCTTCACGCGGACAGCCTGCGCATTCGGCGCCCACACAGCGAAGGAAACACCATCCACGTCGCTCAAGGCGGACCGGTAGTGCTGAACGTGCGCACCCAGGACATCCCAGAGCCGTTCGTGGCGGCCTTCGCCGATCAGGTGCAGGTCAACCTCACCCACCGTGGGCAGGTAGTGGTAGGGGTCATCGATGGTGACGGGTTCGGCGTCGTACACCACTTCCAAACGGTAGTCCGGCACATGCCCGGCCTGCAGCGGTTCCAGGACCGCAGTCCATACTCCGTGCGACTCGTGTTCCATGGGGGTGCGGCCGGTCTCCGTCACCACGGTGACGGACTTGGCCAGGTGCTTCACTGTCCTGATGGTCACGTGGCCGTGGTCATCGAGGTGGGCGCCAAGGACCGAATGCGGCGCGTGGTAAGCGCCGGCCGCCACGCGTTCCAAGGTCTCGGAGTCCACGTGCAAGGGAACTCGGGGCCGTTCGGTACGTGCTGAGCCAGTCATGTCATTACCTTCCGCTGTTGCTGCCGCATGCTTGCCGCGGCTTGTGTTGTCGAGGATCCGTCGGGATGCGTTCACCGGTATCGACAACCAGTCGGGCCGGTTACGCAGCTCGTACACCACCTCGTATAAGGCCTTGTCCAGCCACAATGCCACAAAGAGCGGCGACTGGAGGTCAATGGTTCCCGGGGTGACTTCGCTGTACCCCTCAAGGAAGGCGGCAGCACAGTCATCCACCCAGGTCTCCGGTACCTGCGCGTCAGGATTCTCCCTGGTCGCGGCACCGGCGGCGTAGTCGAACGAGCGCAACATGCCGGTGACATCGCGGAGCGGAAGATCAGGGGTGTTCCGCTCGTCGATCGTCCGCAGCGGCTCGCCCTCAAAGTCCAGGATCGCCCAGCGGCCCGGTTGCGCCCCGTTACCGGCAACCCGCAGGATCTGGCCCAGGTGGAGATCACCGTGGACGCGCTGCAGCTGTCCCACGGCCCGGGGCTCCAGGGCCGCCAGCAGTTCTTCAAGGCTTGCGTCATAGGGCCCGACGGCGGACGCCGCCTCAGCCCACGACTGCCGGACCCGCCGGGCAACAGTGGCAATGATGTCCGGGCCCTGCTCCTGGCCGTCATGGGTGCCGAAGGTTTCCGCCAGCCTGGCGTGAACCGTGGCGGTGGCGTTGCCGAGTCCCCGCGCTTCAGCCGTGAAGTCGTTGCCGGCCGCGGCGGCATCAACAGCCAGACGCCAGGCGTCCAGGCCGCCGAGCAGGAATTCGTGCGCGACTGTCAGCTCACCTGTGGCCACTGCACCGTGTTTCGACGCCGGTTCATTCCACGAGCCCGTGATCCAGCCCAGCGTCGCGGGAACCTCGCTGGTCCCTGCAGCGGTCAGCGCCGCACCCAGCTCAACCTCGGGATTCCGGCCGGGCGAAAGCACCCGGAAGATCTTGACGATCGCCGCCGAGTCGCCGTCGTCGATGATGACGGACGTGTTGGACTGTTCGCCGGAAAGGACCCGCACGGACACCGGGTTTTCCGGAAGCGGGACGCGGCCACGGGTGAGGTGGCCGCGGGCTGAACCAACATTCCCTTCGCTGCGCATGAGCTGCAGCCACGCCGTGACGAATTCGGAGTCGTAGACGGCGTCGTACACCAAACGAAGGCCCAGTTCCGGATCCGTGTACTCGCCCAAAAGCGCCGAAGGCGCATCCACAAGCGGTTGGCTGTGGAAGCTCAACGGCACCTGGACCACATCGGTCCGGGGACCGCCGTCGGCCGTCCGGTGGGTGACGGCCAGCACCAGGACCTCCAACACAGCGTCGCCGCTGCCCTGAAGTCTGAAGCCGCCCACCTGCTCCAACGCGAAGTCGGGGCTCTTGACCGGGAACCAGCGTTTGCCGGGAAGCCAGGTCCGCAGAAGTCCTTCAATGGAGGGGTTCAAGTTTTCCTTGTTCATCTCATCCTTTGGAGGTCACCACTGGAATCGCCTGGGTAAAAGGCGACGAGGGATTCGAAAATGCCGAGCGTACCCGCAGCCAGTAGAAGCTGTGGCTGCCCAGCATCACGGTCAGGTGACCGTTGTCACCGACGGCCGGGAAAGGCTGGCCGCCAAAAATATCGCGCAAGCCGCGGCCTGCGAACTCGGGAATATCCAACGTTGCCGCGACCGGGTGCTGCGAGAGATTGAAGACACAGAGAATGGTTTCCGCGTCTTCCCCTTCCGGGTTTCCTGCGGGAAGCTCACGGACGTAGGCCAACACCACCTCGTGGTCGGCCTCGATGTGCCGGAAACCGCCCAAGCCGAATACCGGGTGGTTCTTCCGGACACTAAGGATCTGCCGGGTCCACCGGAGCAGGGAGCCTGAGTGTGCGGCTTCGGCCTCGACGTTGGCCATGCTGTAGTTGTAGACCAGCGACTGGATTACCGGAAGATACAGCTTGCCCGGGTCCGCCGAGGAGAACCCGGCGTTGCGGTCCGGGTTCCACTGCATGGGGGTGCGGACGGCATCGCGGTCATCAAGCCAGATGTTGTCGCCCATGCCGATTTCGTCCCCGTAGTACAGGAACGGGCTGCCGGGCAGGGACAGCAGCAGCGCATTGATGAGCTCGATCTCGGAGCGGGAGTTGTCCAGGAGCGGTGCCAGACGGCGGCGGATACCGATGTTGGCCCGCATGCGTGGATCCGGCGCGTACCAGCCAAGCATGGCCGCACGCTCCTCCGCAGGCACCATCTCCAGAGTCAGCTCGTCGTGGTTCCGCAGGAAGGTACCCCACTGCGCACCCCGCGGGATTTCCGGCGTATCGCGCAGCGTGTCAATGATCGGTGCGGCTTTCTGGTCACGGAGTGCGTAATACAGCCTGGGCATGATCGGGAAGTGGAAGGCCATGTGGCATTCGGGCGCTTCTTCTGTCCCGAAATACTCCACCACTTCGTGCGGAGGCTGGTTGGCCTCCGCAATGATCACCCTGCCCGGATAGTTCGCATCCACCATCCGGCGCAGGTCCTGCAGGAAGGTGTGGGTCGCCGGCAGGTTCTCGCAATTAGTGCCCTCCTCTTCGAAGAGGTACGGAATGGCGTCAGCCCGGAAGCCGTCGATGCCCTGGTCCAGCCAGAACCTGATGACGTCGTAGAGAGCCTCGATGACCTTGGGGTTTTCGAAGTTCAGGTCCGGCTGGTGGCTGAAGAACCGGTGCCAAAAGAACTGCCGACGGATGGGGTCGAAGGTCCAGTTCGATTCCTCCGTGTCAACGAAGATGATGCGGGCGTCCTGGTACTTCTCGTCCGTGTCGCTCCACACATAGAAATCACCGTAGGGACCGGTGGGATCCTTGCGGGACTCCTGGAACCAGGGGTGCTGGTCCGACGTGTGGTTCAGCGGAAGGTCGATGATCACCCGGACGCCACGGGCGTGGGCCTCGGCCACCAGCCGTTTGAAGTCGCTGATGGTACCGAATTCGTCCAGCACCGAGGTGTAGTCCGCGATGTCGTAGCCGCCATCGCGCAACGGGGAATGGAAGAACGGCGGCAGCCAGAGGCAGTCAACGCCCAGCCACTGGAGGTAGTCCAGTTTGTCGATCAGGCCTTGGAAGTCGCCGGAACCATCCCCGTTGGCATCCGCAAAAGCCCGCACCAGTACCTCGTAGAAGACTGCCTTCCGGTACCAGAGCGGATCATGCTGGAGGCCGGGGGCGTTCAACTCGAAGGTGTTCTTCGGGGTGAAGTACTGGCTGGGATTCTGCGGAGAAAAACTCACTAAGGCTGCCTCCGGATGCTCAGGACGTGTGCCGGTTCAACGTGGGCATCGAGGCGGACATAGTTGTGCTCGCCCCACCACCAGCTCTGGCCGCTGATGAGGTCGTCAACACGGAAGAGCCCGTCTTCGTTGAGATCGGCCGGGTCAAGGTCCAAGGCCGCCAGATCCAGTGAAACGGTGCTTTCACGGGCACTGTGCGGATCCACGTTGACCACCATGATCAAGGTGTCCTTGGTACCGTCAGCCAACGTCTTGTGCTTGGAGTAGACGATCGTGGCGTCATCGGTGCTGCGGTGGATGGTCAGGTTCTGCAGGTCCCCCAGCGCCAAGTGGTCCTTGCGGATGGTGTTCAGGCGTGTGATGTACGGGGCCAGCGTCCGGCCGGATTCGGCGGCACCGTCCCAGTCCCGGGCTTTGTACTCGTACTTCTCGTTGTCGATGTACTCTTCCGCGCCGGGACGGGCCACGTGTTCGTACAGCTCGTAGCCGGCGTAGACGCCCCACAGCGGGCTGGCCGTCGCTGCAAGGACGGCCCGGATGCGGAAGGCCGCGGGTCCGCCGTACTGCAGGTACTCGGTAAGGATGTCCGGGGTGTTGACGAAGAAGTTCGGACGGAAGTATGCCGGGCTCACGTGGCTGACTTCGTGGAAGTACTCCTCCAGCTCGGTCTTGGTGTTCCGCCAGGTGAAGTACGTGTAGGACTGCTGGAATCCGGCCCTGCCCAAGGCATGCATCATGGGCGGGCGTGTGAAGGCCTCTGCAAGGAACACGACTTCGGGGTTCTTCTTATTGATCTTGCCGATCAGCCATTCCCAGAACCACACCGGCTTGGTGTGCGGGTTGTCCACGCGGAAAATCTTGACCCCGTGACTGATCCACAACTGCACGATGCGCAGGATCTCCTTGGAGAGACCCGCGGGGTCGTTGTCGAAGTTCAGGGGGTAGATGTCCTGGTACTTCTTTGGCGGGTTCTCAGCGTAGGCGATCGAACCGTCCACGCGGGTGGTGAACCATTCCGGGTTTGACGTGACCCAGGGGTGGTCCGGAGCTGCCTGCAACGCCAAATCCAGGGCCACTTCCAGGCCAAGCTCATTGGCCCGGGAAACGAAAGCGTCAAAGTCCTCGAAGGTTCCGAGCTCCGGGTGGATGGCGTCGTGTCCGCCGTCCTTGGAACCAATGGCCCATGGCGAACCGGGATCCTGCGGCCCCGGAGTCAAGGTGTTGTTACGGCCCTTGCGGTGCTGGAAACCGATCGGGTGGATGGGCGGCAGGTAGATGACGTCGAAGCCCATGTCCGCGACGGCGTCGAGCCTCTTGGCCGCCGTGCGGAAGTTGCCGGACGTCCACACCCCGGTGGAGTGGTCCAGGACGGCGCCTTCAGAACGCGGGAAGAACTCGTACCAGGACCCACGCCCCGCAAGGTCGCGCTCCACCTGGAGCGGAAAGCGCTCCGAAACGGTCACCAGCTCGCGGATGGGAAGACGCCCGACGGCGGCCAGCACCTCAGGGCTGAAGCCGGCGCCAAGGCGCTCCTCGGCCGTCTTGGTGGTATCGGAAAGCACGACGGAAGCGGCACGCAGGGTGCGCTTTTCAGCGCCGGTGCGACCGGCGTCGTCGGCTGCTCCCGCGAGGAGGGCCGCGCCTTCGGCGAGCATCAACTCAACGTCAATGCCCGCGGCGACCTTCACCTCGGCATTGTGGTGCCAGGTGCCGTAGCGGTCATGCCACGCCTCAATGACGAAGGACCAGGCGCCGGTTCCGCTGGGGGTGAACAGGCCCTCCCAGCGGTCCAGGCCCTTCCACTGCTCGCCTTGGGCCGGGTGCAGTCGCACGCGCTGGCGCTCCCTGCCCCGGGGATCGAGCAGCACGGCGGAGACGCCCAGCTGGTCATGCCCCTCTCGGAAGACGGTGGCTCCGACCACCAGATCCTCGCCAGGCAACGCTTTCGCGGGGAAACGGCCACCCTCAACCACCGGCTGCACGGCAGTGATGGGGAACCGCCCGAAGCGAAGGCCGGCGGTGATGTCCGAGGTCGTCTTGGAATTCAGAACGGTGGTGGTTCGCGCAGTTTTCGTCACAACCACGACGTTAGCGACAAAAATCACAGAATGCTAAGCAAACGAGGTTTCTCCTTGACGCAAGATGACTTTTACCTAAAAGAAACCCAATGCAGTTCCGACTGCCATGGGAGTCCGTTAGTGTGGCGCTCGTGAAGGCTATTCGAAGGTTTACAGTCCGTACCGTCCTCCCCGAGCCCATCCGGCCGCTGGCCCGATTGGCGACCAATTTGCGCTGGTCCTGGCACCGGCCAACAAGGGAACTTTTCGCGAGCCTTAACCCGGCTCTTTGGGAGGCCTCGCAGCACGACCCCATCGCTCTCCTGGGATCAATCAGCCGCGAGCAGCTACAGGACCTGGCAAACAACGGCGAGGTAGTGGACCGCGTACAGCACGCCGCAGCCGACCTGGACCGCTACCTCAGCGAGCCGCGCTGGTACCAGGGCCTCGGCGAAGATGCGCCGGCTTGCATCGCCTACTTCTCCCCCGAATTCGGCATCACCGAAGTTCTCCCCCAGTACTCCGGCGGCCTCGGCATCCTCGCCGGCGACCACCTCAAAGCCGCCTCCGACCTCGGTGTGCCGCTGATCGGCGTCGGGCTCCTCTATCAGGCCGGCTACTTCAAGCAGTCACTGTCCCGCGATGCATGGCAGCAGGAAACCTACCCCGTGCTGGACCCCGATGGTCTCCCCCTGACCCTGCTCCGCCACCCGGCCAAGGACGGCGCCCAAGGCAAGCCGGTGCAGATCTCCCTCCCGCTGCCGAACGGCCGCGAGCTGCACGCGCACGTGTGGCGTGCCGACGTCGGACGCGTTCCGCTGCTGCTGCTGGACTCCAACGTCCCGTCGAACGATGAAGCCGCCCGCGGCATCACCGACCGCCTCTACGGCGGCGGCGGCGACCACCGCCTGCAGCAGGAACTCCTGTTGGGCATGGGCGGGGTCAAGGCCCTGCGCGTCTACCAGGCACTCACCGGCACGCCCGCGCCCGAGGTCTTCCACACCAACGAGGGACACGCCGGTTTCCTGGGGATCGAACGCATCCAGGAAGCCATGTCCGATCCCAACGAGCCCCTCACCTGGGACGAAGCCCTCGCGGCCGGCCGCGCGTCCACCGTTTTCACGACGCACACGCCGGTGCCGGCCGGGATCGACCGTTTTGAGTCCCTCCAGATCAAGCACTTCTTCGACGCCGGACTGGCACCTGCCGTCCCCACCGAACGCATCCTGGAACTCGGCCGCGAAAACTACGACGGCGGCAACCCCTCCGTGTTCAACATGGCCGTGATGGGCCTGCGCCTGGCGCAGCGCGCCAACGGTGTGGCAAAGCTCCACGGCGTGGTCTCCCGCGAAATGTTCTCCGGTCTGTGGCCGGGATTCGACCATTCCGAAATTCCCATCACCTCCGTGACCAACGGCGTCCACGTTCCCACCTGGGTGGACCCCCGGATCTCCTCCCTGGCCCGGCACCAGTTCGGCGCCGAAGCTGAGGCGATGGGACGCTGGGACCTGGCCTACAACGTCAGCGACGAAGACGTCTGGAGCCTCCGGCGCGAACTGCGGGCACAGCTCATCGAGGACGTCCGACGCCGGCTCCGGGCTTCGTGGAAGAAGCGCGGCGCCGCCGATGCCGAGCTCGGCTGGACGGACTCCGTCCTGGATCCGGACGTACTCACCATCGGCTTCGCACGCCGGGTACCCACGTACAAGAGGCTCACCCTCATGCTGCGCGACCCCGCCCGGTTGAAGGCCCTGCTGCTGGATCCGAAGCATCCCATCCAGCTGGTCATCGCCGGCAAGTCACACCCTGCCGACGACGCCGGCAAGAAGATGATCCAGGACCTGGTCCGCTTCACCGACGACCCCGAGGTCCGGCACCGGATCGTGTTCCTGCCGAACTACGACATCGCCATGGCACGCACCCTGTTCCCCGGCTGCGACGTCTGGCTCAACAACCCGCTGCGCCCGCTCGAAGCCTGCGGCACGTCCGGCATGAAGGCCGCCATCAACGGCTCCCTCAACCTCTCCGTCCTGGACGGCTGGTGGGATGAAATGTACGACGGCGAAAACGGCTGGGCCATCCCGACGGCCAACAACGGCGCATCCGCCGACGAACGCGACGACATCGAAGCCTCGGCACTGTACGAGCTCCTGGAAACCCAAGTGGCACCACGCTTCTACGGCACCACCGTCGCCCAGGGCGCAGGAGCAGCAGGCCCGTCCGAGTCCAGCCAGGAAACCGTGCCGACCCACTGGGTGTCCATGATCAAGCACACCCTCGCCAACCTCGGCCCGGCCGTCTCCGCCGAGCGGATGCTGCACGACTACGTCAACAACCTCTACTGCCCCGCCGCCGTCTCCGGACGCCGGGCGGTTGCGGAATCATTCAAGGAAGCCAAGGAGCTCGCAGCCTGGACGTCCAAGGTCCGCAGCGCATGGCCCGAGGTCGTGGTGGAACACGTTGATTCAGTAGGTGTTTCCGAGGAACCCCAGGTCGGCGACAGCCTCCACGTCAACGCCTACGTGGCACTGAACAACCTGACTCCGGACGATGTCTCCGTGGAAGTGGCCTTCGGCCGCGCCGAGGAATCCGACGAACTCGAAGACATCGTAGTGGCGGAACTGGACTCCGTGGAGGACCTCGGCAACGGCCGGCACCTCTTCAACGGATCGCTGGTCATCAACCGTTCGGGCTCCTTCGGCTACACCGTCCGGGTGTTCCCGAAGCACAGCGCGCTGGCGTCCAAGGCTGAACTGGGGCTGATCGCGAACGCCTAAGCGCAATAACGTGGCTGACCCGCTGGGCAACACTGATCCGCTGCGCGCTGCTCCTTCGTCGTTTTGACGAGCGCTGCCGGACCGCTGTTGCCCAGTGGGGCCCGGGCGGGTTCGCGGGTTAGTTTTCGAACACCGCAATGACTGCCAGGTCGCGGCCGGCGTAGCGCTCTGCGTCTTGCAGGATCTCGCAGACGACACCGAAGGAGCGATCCGTGCGGTATGCCGCGGGGACCTGCCAGATCATCGTGACGGGGCTGCCCTCGTCCTCGGAGAGGGCGTCCGCGTAGTCGTGGAGGGAATCGTTCAGGGCATCCAGGTTCACGCCGTAGTACTCGGGGAAATCCAGGACCTGGCCGAAGACCTCAAGGACTGTCTGCTTGGTGGTTGCCGGTGGGACCAGTACTGTCCTGCGGCCTGCGTCGGATACCTGCTCCTGCAGTTCCTCCATGGTCCAGGTGTCGGCTGAGTAGATCTTCATGGGCTCCTCTGTTGTCTTCGACTATTTGTCCTCGACGATGAACTTGAACGACTCGTAATGATCCGGCGTGTAGTACTTCGCAGCGTCCTTGCCAACAATGATCCGCCGTGCGCCGCGATCCGACTCTCCCGGGGTGGGCACGGTGTACTCCTTGTAAAAGCCGCCGGACTTCTTGGGCAGCAGGCCCTCGAAATTGCCGAAGTTCACGCCGTCCCGGTCGTAGGGATACGGGCCGCCTTTGGCGATGAGGGCCAGGGTTTGGCGGGCTTCCTTCGGCAGTTGGGAGGCATTGATCGACGGCAGGCCCGACGGGTTCTCCACAGCTGCCGCCGTCGTCCGGCTTGGCACGGCGGCGGGTGGGGTCGGCACCAAGCCTGCGGACGGCGTCGTGGTTTGGACGCCGCCCCCTGGTGTGGAAGAGGGCGCCGTCAGCGCGCCTCCGCCCACCATCGCGACCACCAGCACGACGACGGCGATCACCAAACCCGCGAATGCCACGAGTTTGCTGCGGCTGCGGTTCATGCGGAGTTCTCCTGTGTGGTTGGTGCCTACGTGCGGTAAATGTTGATCGTATTGGCTTGCAGGATATCCCGCTCCCCGGAGGCAACCAACGCGCCCTTCCGGCGGTCGTGCAGCACCGACGTGGTGAACCGGAGTTCGAACATGCGCTTGCCGATCCCTGTTTCACTCAGGATCTCCGGAAGCACCATCTTCACGTCCTGGTTGCTGCCGTTCACCACGATCAGGCCACGGATTTCGCTGTCCTCGTGACCCATCAACAGCTGGACCGCACGAACGCCGGGATCGTTCCACCGTGCCGGTGTCATCCGCTTGCCCTTGTCATCAAACCACTGAAGGCTTGAATTGTTGGCCTGGCCCGGAAAGCTCTCGGGCTGGTGCCGAAGGAACCAGCGGCGGAGCCTGACAAGCTCCCGGGTGGTCCGGAACATGGCGTTGGCTTCCTGCGTGCGGCTCCAGTCAAGCCATGCCGTCGGGTTGTCCTGGCAGTAGGCATTGTTGTTGCCCTGCTGGGTGCGGCCGAGTTCGTCGCCGGCAGTGATCATGGGCACGCCGATGGAAATCAGCAGCGTGGCCATCAAATTCCGGATGGACAACGCCCGCGCCGCCACAATGGCCTCGTTCTCGCTGCGGCCTTCCACACCGTGGTTGTAGCTGCGGTTGTCGCCGTGACCATCACGGTTCTGCTCGCCGTTGGCCTCATTGTGCTTGCGGTCGTAGCTGACAAGGTCCTTAAGGGTGAAGCCATCGTGGGCCGTAATGAAGTTCACCGACGCCAGCCGGGTGCGGCCGGAGGAGGCAAAGAGGTTCGCGGAACCGGCCATCAGCTCAGCCAACGACGCCACCGACCCTCCTTGGCCACCGGCTTCGATGGCCGCGCGGTCCGAAAGCCAGAAGCTGCGGACGCCATCCCGGAAATGGTCATTCCAGTCCGACCATCCCTGCGGGAACCGGCCCGTCTGCCAGCCGCCGTAGCCTACGTCCCAGGGCTCGGAGATGAGTTTGACTGCCGACAACACCGGATCCTCGGCGATGGCCTGCAGGAAGGGGTGCTGGGGATCGAAGGTGTTTCCGGCGTCACGGCACAAGGTCACGGCGAGGTCGAAGCGGAATCCGTCGACGTGGAACTCGTTGACCCAGTAACGCAACGAGTCCAGCGCGAGGTCCACCACTACGGGGTCGCTGAAATCCAAGGTGTTGCCGCAGCCAGTGGTGTCCAGGTAACGGCCATGCGCGTCATGACGGTAGTAGCGTTTCTCCCCGAGTCCCCGGAAGCTCAGCGCCGGCCCGTCAGGACCGGCCTCGGCAGTGTGGTTATAGACCACGTCCAGGATGACTTCGATCCCGGCCGCGTGCAGGAGCTTGACCATGCCCTTGAGTTCGTCCTGCACAGCGTGGGGACCTGCGTCGCGGGCAGCTTCCGTGGCGTAGTCCGAATGCGGGGCGAAAAAGGCCGCGGTGTTGTAACCCCAGTAATTGGTCATGCCGAGGTCCTGGAGGTGCGATTCATCCAAGTGGAAATGGATGGGCAGCAGCTGCACCGCGGTAATGCCCAGCTCGGTGAGGTGCTGGATCATCACAGGGTGCGCCATCCCGGCATACGTGCCGCGGAGGTGCTCGGGAATTTCCGGGTGAAGCATCGTCTGGCCGCGGACGTGGGCCTCATAAATGACCGAAGTCCGCATGGGGGTCCGGGGCGGTTTGTCCTCACCCCAGTCAAAGCCGGTGTCCACGTGGACACTCGTCAGGAACTCGCCATGCTGATCCACGGCGCGACCGTAGGGATCGAGCAGGAGCCGCTGTCCGCCGTCGTCATCCGGGTCCAGCGCCGGAACCGACATGGGCAGCACGTCTTCCAAGGGCGCCGCGCGGAATCCATAGCGCGTGCCCGGAGTGAAGCCGCCCACCAGCCCGAAATGCACGTCGTCTTCGATGTTGGGAAGTATCCGGGCGCGCCACGGTTCGCCCGGCGCTTGGAATACGATCTCCACCCGTTCCAGGTCGGGCGCGAAGACTGCGACGTTTACTTCCTGGTTTTGCGTTCTCTCCGCATCCGTAAGACCGGGCTGGGGCGTGCTCAGTCCGAGGGGTCGTGGCCGCGACGCGTCGACGGCAGCTGCTGTGTCAAAGATAGGCATAACCATTGAAGGCAAGTTTAGTTCCACGCCCGGTATGTGCAGTGCCCGCAGCCCATATGACGACGTTCGAGGCAGCGATTTTGTTTTCCTTGGCATACTGGGAGGCAGAGAAGTGGAGGTTCTATCGTGCGCGTGGCACTCGCCCAAGTCATCTCAGGCCGCGACCTGGCCGAAAACCTGCGTCTCCTGGAGGAGTACGCGCGACGGGCCAAGGATGGTGGGGCCGGCCTGGTGGTCTTCCCCGAGGCGATGATGCGCGCGTTCGGCAATTCACTGTTGGACATCGCGGAACCGCTGGACGGTCCCTGGGCAGGCCGTGTTCGTGCCATCGCCGAGGAACTGCAGCTGGTCATCGTGGCGGGCATGTTCACGCCCGGCGCTGCTGCGGAGTCCGGGGCGCCGCGTGTGCGCAACACCCTTCTCGCCACCGGGCCCGGCGTCGACGCCAGCTACGACAAGATCCACCTTTTCGATGCGTTCGGCTTCGCTGAATCGGACACCGTTGAGGCCGGTACAGAACCCGTGACGTTCGACGCCGGCGGCCTCACCTTTGGTTTAGCCACCTGCTACGACATCCGTTTCCCCGCCCTGTTCACTGCCAACGCCCAGCGCGGTGCCGTGGTGAACATCGTTTCGGCGTCCTGGGGAGCTGGTCCGGGGAAGGCCGATCAGTGGCAGCTCCTGGCACGGGCCCGCGCAGTGGACACCACGACGTTTGTCCTCGCCTGCGGCCAGGGTGATCCAGCCACTCAGGGAATTGAAGCCAAGGGTGCCGCCCCCACGGGAGTCGGGTACTCCGCCGTCGTGTCCCCCTTCGGCCAGGTTCTGGAAGCCCTCCAAGGTGAGCCGGGCCTGATCTTCGCCGACCTCGACGCCTCAGTAGTGGACGACGCCCGGCAGAAGCTCCCCGTCCTGGCCAACCGCCGCGACTTCTGACCCTCGCTCACATCCCTAGGGCTTCCCGCCGACCCTCCCTCACATCCCTAAGGCTTCCCGCCGACGCTCCCTCACATCCCTAAGGCTTCCCGCCGACGCTCACTCACATCCCTAGGGCTTCCCGCCAACCCTCCCTCACATCCCTAAGGCTTCCCGCCGACGCTCACTCACATCCCCCGTGCTTCACATCGACACTCACTCAACTTTTGGCTGTGGGCCAATGCTGCCCTTGGTCTATTCGCGGTCAGGAATCGAACTGCTAAAAGGCAGGACGCCAGGCGGTCTACCTCCGCGCGATTCGCGCTCAGGCGGGTGGACAAACCGAGGCCGCTGTCGCCGTCGTGATTCCAGAGCGGCCTAAAGGGTGAGAACGTGAGCAAGCATCAGGCCCAAACACACGGAACGTGAGCAAGCGACCGGCCCAAACACGCGGAACGTGAGGAAGCGACCGGCCCAAACACGCGGAACGTGAGGAAGCGACCGGCCCAAGCACGCGGAACGTGAGCAAGCGACCGGCCCAAACACGCGGGACGTGAGCAAGCGACCGGCCCAAACACGCGGAACGTGAGCAAGCGTCGGGCATGCGAAAGGCGGCGGTCGCGTCTGCGACCACCGCCTTGGGCACTGCTTACTGGGCGGAGCGTTGCCTCGACACTTCGTACAGCGAGATGCCGACGGCCATGGATGCGTTGAGCGACTCCATGGCGGAGTCGATCGGGATGGAGACGATCTGGTCGCAGTTTTCGCGCACGAGCCTGCTGAGGCCCTTGCCTTCGGAACCAACCACGATGCAGACCGGTTCGGTGGCGACCGTGAGGTCGGGCAGCGAGACGTCGCCGTCGCCGTCCAGTCCCAGGACGTAGATGCCCATGTTCTTGAACTGCTTGAGCGCGTTGTTGAGGTTCGACGCGCGGGCCACCGGTACGCGGACAGCGGCACCAGCGCTGGTCTTCCATGCGGACGCGGTGACGCCCACGGAACGACGCTCGGGTACGATCACGCCGTGCCCGCTGAACGCGGAGACGGAGCGGATGATGGCGCCGAGGTTGCGGGGATCGGTAATGCCGTCCAAAGCCACGAAGATCGGCGCATTGGAAATGTGCCCCTTCTTCCACTTGGCGAGGGTCTGCTCGGCGAGGTCGTAGGCGTCCTCGTATTCGTACGGCGGGATCTGCAGCACGAGTCCTTGGTGGACGGCGTCCTCGGTCATGCGGTCCAGCTCGGGCTTGCCGGTTTCCAGCAGCGGGATGCCGCGCTCGGCCGCGAGCTTGAGGGACTCCTTGACGCGGTCATCCATTTCAATCCGGATGGCTACGTGCAGTGCCTTGGCAGGGATGCCGGCACGCAGGGCTTCGACCACGGAGTTACGGCCGGTGACCAGTTCCTCGGTGGCGCGGCCCTTGGGGCCGGAGCGGGCGCCGGCGCCGCCCGGACGTGCCGGTCCGCGCTTGGCGGCCGAGCGCTCAGCGAGCTGCTTGTTCTTGTACGCCTTGTGGTAGGTCCGGTCCTCCGCCTTGGGCGTGGGACCCTTGCCTTCCAGGGCCTTGCGGCCATGGCCACCGGTTCCGGTGGAGGGGCCCTTCTTGTTCTTGACCGACCGGCGACCATTGTTGGCCATGAGATTCCATCCTTGATTTTGTGAGTAAGTCTGGAATCAAGTCTACTGACCCGATGCAATTCGGCCGCAGCGCCCGTTTGTCAGTCGCGTTTGAGGCTCCAGGTGGCCCCGTCCGCACCATCTTCGACGACGACGCCGGCGGCGGCGAGTGTGTCGCGGATCGCGTCGGAGGCTGCCCAGTCCTTGTTGGCCCTTGCGGCAGCGCGGGCCTGGAGCTGTGCGTCCACGAGGACCTTCAGCGCCGCATGCTCACGGCCCTGTACGGCTTCGGGTTGCTTCACGGCGTCCAGCCCCAGCACCTCGGTCATGGACAGCACACTGTAAAGGGCCGCCTTGGCGCCGTCCAGGTCACCGCTGGCGAGGGCTGTGTTGCCCGCGCGGACGGTTTCGTGCAGCACGCCGAGGGCTTGCGGGACGTTGAGGTCGTCATCCATGGCAGCAGTGAACGCGGCGGGCATGTTGGCCTGCGGTGCCACGTCCGCGCCTGACCTGCCGGGAACTTTGGCGGACGCTTTAGAAATGAATCCGTCAATACGTTCGACGGCGGCCGCGGCCTCCTGCAGCGACGTGGGCCGGTAATCGAGCACCGAGCGGTAGTGTGCCTGGCCGAGGTAGTAGCGGACGACCCGCGGTGAGGCGAGGTCGAGCATCTCTGCCGGGCTCACGGTGTTGCCTATGGACTTGGACATCTTTTCGCCCTCGTACGTGACCATGCCGTTGTGCATCCAGAAATTGGCGAATTCGTCGCCGGCGGCCTGCGACTGGGCCATCTCGTTCTCGTGGTGCGGGAAGCGCAGGTCCAATCCCCCGCCGTGGATGTCGAAGCGCGCACCAAGGTACTTGGTGACCATCGCGGAGCATTCAAGGTGCCAGCCCGGACGGCCCGCACCCCACGGCGACGCCCAGCTCGCGGACTCCGGTTCGCCTTCCTTGTAGCCCTTCCACAGTGCGAAGTCGCGGGGATCGCGCTTCCGGCTGACGAACTGGGCTTCGACGTCGGGGGCGCCCTGCATGTCGTCGATGTTCTGCCGCGTCAGGGAGCCGTACTTGCTCCACGAGCGCACGTCGAAGTAGACATCGCCCGAGTCGTCCGGCGCGGGGTAGGCGTGGCCCCGGTCGATGAGTCGCTGGATGAGCGCGTGCATTTCCGGGATATGTCCGGTGGCCCGCGGCTCGTAGGTGGGGCTTTGGACGCCGAGGGATTCGTAGGCGTTCTCGAATTCCTGCTCGTAGCGGTAGGCCAGGGCCCACCATTCTTCGTTCTGCCGTGCGGAGGGTTCGGCGTCCCAGTCCGGGCCGAACGACTGGGCGGACTTGGCCAGGATCTTGTCGTCGATGTCGGTGACGTTGCGCACCACGGTGACACGGAGGCCACGGAATTCGAGCCAACGGGTCAGCTGGTCGAAGGCGATCGCGGACCGCACGTGGCCCACGTGGGGCATTCCCTGGACGGTGGCCCCGCAGTAGTACACGCTGGCCTTGCCGTCTTCGAGGGGAACGAAGTCGCGGACTTCGGCGGAAGCGGTGTCATAAAAGCGCAGGGTCACCGCTCCAGATTAGCCGATGACGCGGCGTGACCTGCCTACTTGCAGTATTCGCCGATCTTATTGAACTGCACCTTGAGTTTTTCCTGCTGCTCCTGGGTGGCCACGCCCAGCGACGACGCTGCAGCCTTATCCATGATCGCGGCCATCTCCTTGATGGGGTCGCCGATCTCCGGAGCCAGCTTGTCCGCGATCTGGTGGTAATGCTCAGCGATCTGCTTGGATTGCTGCTGCTGGTTGCCGTCCGGTTTGAAGGCGTCGTTGTTGAGGAAATCGCAGCTGGCTTTCACGTCCATCTTCGGCGTACCGGCACAACCGCCCAGCAGGAGCGCGGCCGCCAGGGCCGCCGGCAGCAGGACAGCGGAACGCACGACGCCGGCACCTAACTTACGCATGCGGCGCCCCTTTCGCGGGCCCAGGCACTGCGGCGGGTACCTCATGGCCGGGCATCGGGTAGACCAATGCTGTGGCGACGGCTGAGATGCCCTCTCCACGTCCGGTGAAGCCCAATCCGTCGCTGGTGGTGGCCGTGACGGTCACGGGAGCGTTGGCGGCTACGGAGAGGACCCGCTGGGATTCTTCCCTACGCGGAGCAAACTTGGGGCGGTTGGCCACGAACTGCACAGCTACGTTGCCGATCTCGAAGCCGGCAGCACGGACGAGCCGCGCTGCCTCTCCGAGGAGTTTGACGCCCGATGCGCCGGCGTACTCGGGACGGTCCGTACCGAAGTGCGTGCCAAGATCCCCGATGCCGCTGGCGGAGAAGAGCGCATCAGCGGCTGCATGGGCGACGCAATCGCCGTCGGAATGGCCGGAGAGTCCCTGTTCGCCTTCCCAGAAGAGGCCACCCAACCAGAGCGGCTGGGGATCGTCTTCGGGCGCGAAGGCGTGGACGTCCATCCCGATGCCGGTGCGTGGCAGGATCATGTTTTCCGGGGCCACTATCCCTCCACCCAACGAATCCCAAGGGGGCCTTCCAGGAGGCCTTCGGCGATGATGAGGTCCAGCGGCGTGGTGATCTTGAGGGATTGGCTTGCCCCGCGGACGGCGTGGACCGGGACGCCAAGGAGTTCCACCAGCATGGCGTCGTCGGTGACCGCGGCGGCTTGCTTGTCGTCAAAGAGTTCTGCGGCCTCATGTGCCCGCCGCAGGGTGGCGAGTTCGAAGCCCTGGGGGGTTTGGACGGCGCGGAGCTGTTCGCGCGGTGCCGTGCCGGTGACAACCTCGGGGGCTATGGAGGCGTCCTGGCCATCCGTTTCTGCGACGGTCTTGATGGTGTCCACCACCGGCATTGCGGGTATGACCGCCTTGGCGCCGGACGACAACGCATCGGCGACCCTCTGGAAGACCCGTTCAGGGGTGAGCGCCCGGGCTGCGTCGTGGACGAGGACGAATTCCGTTCCGTCTTCCAAGGCAGCCAGGGCAGCGCGGACGGAATTCGCGCGGGAGGAACCGCCGTCGACGACTGTGACCTCGGGGCCACCATCCACCAGGTCGACTGTGAAGTCCGCGATGGACTCGCGCAGGACGGTGTCGCCCTTGGGCACGGCTACGCAGATCTGGCGTGCGACGTCGGACGAAACAACTCCGCGCAGGGCGTGCATCAGGATGGTCTCGCCGCCCAGCGGAACCTGGGCTTTGGGCATGCCGTAGCCGAGCCGCTCACCGGAGCCGGCGGCAACCACGATCACGGCCGTGACGGCGCGCTTGGAAGGAATACTCATGGTCACCAGAGTACTGCGAGGCATCAGGGGTGATTTGTGGCAAAAAGAAACCCGGCGGCGCTTTCGCACCACCGGGGCTCAATTCTTAGGAAGCCAAGACCTCGTCAAGAACGCTTGCAGCCTTCTCTTCGTCCGTCTTCTCAGCCAGGGCCAGTTCTGAAATCAGAATCTGCCGTGCCTTGGCCAGCATTCGCTTCTCGCCTGCCGAAAGGCCGCGATCGTGATCGCGGCGCCAAAGATCGCGAACGACCTCTGCCACCTTGATGACATCGCCGGAAGCAAGCTTCTCCAGGTTCGCCTTGTAACGACGTGACCAGTTGGTAGGCTCTTCAGTGAACTCGGCGCGGAGAACGTCAAAAACGTGCTCCAAGCCTTCTTTGCCCACTACGTCCCGGACCCCAACAAGGTCAACGTTCTCTGCTGGAACTTCAATGGTCAGATCACCCTGAGCCACCTTGAGCTTGAGATACATCTTCTCTTCGCCCTTGATGGTGCGCATCTTGATTTCCTCAATTTTTGCTGCACCGTGGTGAGGGTAAACTACTGTCTCGCCGACCTCAAAAACCATGTGGACTTTCCCCTTTCCCGCAGATTAGTCTATCACGATTAAGGCATACGACTGGCACCCAAAGGCCTCCTCACCCGCGCCAATACAGGGAAACAGGCCTTAAACGGGTTCATCCAACCTCTTGACGTATTCGCCGAAAGATGCATCAGGCACCCAGTGTGAGCGGCCGGACTTCTCCACCGACTCCGCCACAAAGCCCTCCCGAATCCTTGTTTTGGACCGTTTGCCGATAGGCTATGGCTGAAAAAGTTTCCAATGACTCTAGGAGTAGGTGTCGTGCGCATTTCTGCGATGAACACTGTCCAGCGCGGCAAGCTGGCAATTGCGGCCGCTGCAATCGGCGTCGGCATTCTGTCCGTCACCGGCTGTGGCTTCGTCAACGCCCAGCAGACTTCGCACCAGTATTCGGCTTCAGACGGGGTCAAGGCCGACCTCGGCAAGCTGCAGCTGCGCAACATGCTGATTGTTGCTTCCGGCGAAAACCAGCCTGGCCGCGTCATCGGTGCGGTCTTCAACCAGTCGAACTCCGACGCCACGCTGTCGATCAGCGGCGCCAACGGCTCCCAGACCGAGATCCCGGTCAAGGCAATGTCCGAGACTTATCTCAACGACGCTGCCGACCCCGCCATCCTCAGCAGCGCTGGAGTCATTCCCGGCGGGCTGACTCCCGTGACGATCCGCAGCGGCTCCGACTCCGCCACGATCAACGTCCCGGTGGTTGACGGCACCCTCCCCGAGTACGCCAAATACCTCCCGAGCCCCAGCCCTTCGGCCAGCCCGAGCGGTTCGGCAACTCCCGGCGCAACGGGCACCGAGACCAGCTCGGCCACCCCGTCCGCTACCTCCACGAGCTCCGCAGCCGGCCACTAAGGCCCCTGCCAAGAACCACACAAAAGGAAGGGTCCCGCCGCGGCGGGACCCTTCCTTTTTGCCCCCTCTGGAGTTTTTGTACAGGTAACGCCCTTTAGAAGGCTTCTAAAGGGCGTTACCTGTACAAAAACTCCGCCAGGGGTTACGGCTCGAACTTGTAGCCCAGGCCGCGCACGGTCACCAGGTAGCGCGGCGCTGACGGATCCGGCTCGATCTTGCTGCGCAGGCGCTTCACGTGGACATCCAGGGTCTTGGTGTCCCCCACGTAGTCGGACCCCCACACACGGTCGATGAGCTGTCCACGCGTCAGGACGCGGCCCGAGTTCCGGAGCAGCATCTCCAGCAACTCGAATTCCTTCAACGGCAAGGAAACCTGCTCGCCGTTCACACTGACCACATGGCGTTCAATGTCCATCCGGACAGGACCGGCCTGGACTGTGGAGGTGATGAGCTCCTCGGGCTCCCCTTGCCGGCGGAGGACCGCGCGGACACGGGCCACCAACTCGCGGGAGGAATACGGCTTGGTGACGTAGTCGTCGGCTCCGAGTTCCAGCCCCACAACTTTGTCGATCTCCGAGTCCTTGGCTGTCAGCATGATCACCGGGACGCTGGAGCGTTGGCGCAACTGGCGGCACACCTCTGTTCCCGGCGTTCCGGGCAGCTGCAGGTCGAGGAGGACGAGGTCGGCGCCGTTCCGGTCGAACTCAACCAGGGCATCGCTGCCGTTGTCCACTACCTCGACGTCGAACCCCTCTTTGCCCAAAAGATAGGACAGGGGGTCGCTGAAGGACTCTTCGTCCTCCACTATCAAAATCCGGCTCAAGCGCTGGCTCCTTGCTCTCGGGCGCCAGTGGCGCCCCCTTGGTGGTTCACGTGGTGGGGTTGCCCGGCAGCAATTCCAGGCCCGACGGCGGCACCAGCCGTTGCGGGCCCGGGCGGAAGCGCCGCCGTGGCAGCCGAAGGCGGGAGGCCGGCGTCGTCGTCCTGGCCTTCCATCTCGGGCAGTCGGATGGTGAAGGTGGAACCCTGGCCGGGCTGCGACCAGACGGTCACTTCGCCGCCGTGGTTGGAGACAACGTGCTTGACGATGCTGAGGCCAAGGCCGGTGCCGCCGGTGTGCCGCGAACGTGCTGCGTCGACGCGGTAGAAGCGTTCGAACACCCGTTCCTGGTCCTCGGGCGTCAATCCCTCGCCCTGATCCGTGACGGAGACGGCAACCACGCCTTCCCGAGTCCGGACACCCACGCCCACGCGGGTGTTTTCAGGGGAGTAACGGATGGCGTTGTCGATCAGGTTGCGCAGCGCAGTGACCAGGAGGTCGCGGTCACCGAAGACCAGGGAATCGGAGTGGCCGCCCACCACGATCTGGATGTTCTTGCTCTCGGCGGGAAGCTGCGAACGGTCCACGGCTTCGGTGATCACCGTATTGATGTCCACAGCGTGGCCCTGCTGGGCGACGTTGGCGCCCTGGAGCCGTGAAAGTTCGATGATGTCCTGGACCAGGGCCGCCAGCCGGCCGGACTCCTTGTGCATGCGCTTGGCGAAGCGGCGCACCGCTTCTTCGTCATCGGGCGATGCTTCCAAGGCCTCGGCCAGGAGCGAGATCGCGCCGACGGGAGTTTTGAGTTCGTGGGACACGTTGGCCACGAAGTCGTTGCGGATCTCCTCGGTGCGGGTGATCTCGGTCCGGTCATCGGCCAGGAGGACGATATATTCCCAGCCGAGCATGGCGGCCCGTACCTGCACCACGATGGTGCCTTTGCCGAGCGGCCCGCGGGGAAGTTCGTATTGTTCCTCCAGGATCACACCGTCGCGGCGGACCTTGGCGGTCATGTCCAGGAGCTGCTTATGCACTACCGTGTGGCCGCGGACCAGCCCGTAGGCGTAAGCGGCGGGGCTCGCACGGACCACGCCGTCGATCGCGTCCACAACGACGAACGCACGCCCGACGACGGCAAGGACTTCCGCTGCCCCCTCAGGGAGGAGGGGCTCGGCGACGTCGAGGTCCACGATGCTGCGCTGCCGTTCGCTGATCCTGAAAGCGAGCATGCCAAAGACGCCCAGCGACAAGCCAACGAGGCCTGCAATGACACCTATGAGCAACGGATCCACGTGTCCAGCTTATGCTGTGGAATCAGGGCGGAGCATTGATCCGGCGCCAAATGCCGACGGTTCAACTAACGTTCATCTAAAGGTGCCAAACAGTTCACGGGGCCCTGACACAGTTACTGGTTGGACTGCCAATGTTTTTGAAGTCCTGTCCCTTCAGGGGGCCCGGGATTTCCAAGGAAAGGACGCCTTAGTGCGCAAGGTTTTTCAGGAGGAGCTCACCCAGGTAGGTGACGACCTCATCGAGATCTCCAAGCTGGTTCACGAAGCGATCACGAAGGCCACGACGTCCTTCGAAGGCGCCGATGTGGACCTTGCACAGGATGTCATTGCGGCAGATGCCAGGATCGATTTCCTGCAGAACAGCCTTGATGAGCGCGCCATCGACATCCTGGCATTGCAGGGTCCCGTGGCCAGCGACCTCCGCATGATCGTGGGTTCGCTCCGCATGAGCGCTTCCCTGGAGCGCATGGGCGACCTCGCCCGCCACGTGGCCCAGCTGGCCCGCTTGCGCTACCCGGCAACCGTGATTCCTGCTTCGCTGACCCAGACCTTCAAGGCCATGGCCCAGCACGACATCGACATCACCGCGAAGGTCATCGAGCTCCTCGAGACGCGCGACCTTGAAGTGGCCCGCGACATCCTCAAGATCAACATCGCCGTGGACGACCTCCACCTCAGCGTCTTCAAGGCCATTGCCTCCCCCGAATGGAACGAGAACCCCGCCACCACGGTGGATGTTGCCTTGGCCAGCCGCTACTTCGAGCGCTTCGCCGACCACGGCGTCTCGGTTGCCCGCAAGGTCACCTACCTGGTGACGGGCGAATGGCAGCCTGAGGGCTTCTAACGCACAAACCGCAGAACATACGACGGCGGCCGGTCACCTGAGGTGACCGGCCGCCGTCGTTAGTCTGGGGCGAAGAACCGCGAAGCCCTATTTTTTGCCCTGGTTCGCTACCGCGAGGATGGCCTCAGCAGCAGCGTCGGGATCCAGGTAGGTTCCACCGGGCTTGATCGGCTGGAAGTCCTCGTCCAGTTCGTAAACCAGCGGGATGCCGGTGGGGATGTTCAGGCCGGCGATGGCGTCGTCGCTGATGCCGTCCAGGTGCTTGACCAGGGCTCGCAGGGAGTTGCCGTGGGCCGTGACCAGAACGGTCTTGCCAGCCTTGAGGTCTTCCTTGATGTCCGATTCCCAGTAAGGGAGGAGGCGGACCAGGACGTCCTTGAGGCATTCGGTGCGGGGCAGGGCGTCGCCGAGGTCCTTGTAACGGACATCGTGCGCCTGGGAGAACTCGCTGTCATCGGACAGCGGCGGCGGCGGTGTGTCGTAGCTGCGGCGCCATTCCATGAACTGCTCTTCGCCGAATTCGGCGAGGGTCTGGGCCTTGTCCTTGCCCTGCAACGCACCGTAGTGGCGTTCATTGAGGCGCCAGTCGCGCTTGACGGGGATCCAGCCACGGTCGGCCTTGTCCAAAGCCATGTTGGCCGTGTTGATGGCACGCTTCAGCAGGGAGGTGTAGAGGATATCCGGGAGGATGTTGTTCTCTACCAGGAGCTCCCCGCCGCGTACTGCTTCTTTGCGGCCTTGGTCGTTCAGGTCAACGTCCACCCAACCGGTGAACAGGTTCTTGGCGTTCCATTCGCTGTGGCCATGGCGCAGCAGAATCAGCTTGTAAGTCATGGTTTTCATCCTAGCCGAGGGCTCCGGTGCCCCGCCCGGCGTTACGAACAGCAACGTGGGCTCAGTCACGGTCCATCAGACGCCATCGAACGGGCCATAAGAGACCCCGGGTTGCAGGATAAAGTGGGGCCGTGGTGCAAAAGGCGGAACGGGTGGGCTCTCCCCGCAGTCGGGGCGGCAACCCGTTACGCAAACCGATCGGAAATATTACCCGCGGCACCACCAACCCCAACCGGATGCGGCGGCTGGACCGCTGGCTGGCCGGCCCGCAGGCGTGGCGGCTGCGCACCGCCGTCGAGCCTTTGGTAGTGGACCTGGGCTATGGCGCCTCGCCGGCCACCGCCGTGGAGCTTTTCGAACGGCTGCAGGCCGTCCGGCCGGATGTACAGGTCCGTGGAATCGAGATTGAACCGGAGCGTGTCCGCAGTGCCAAGGCCCTGGAAAGACCCGGACTCAGCTTCTCGGTAGGCGGTTTCGAAGTTCCGGTGCCGGGCAATCCCGTGCTGGTCCGGGCATTCAACGTGCTCCGGCAATATGAAGAAGCGGACGTCGCCGCGATCTGGGCCCTGGTGCAGTCCCGCCTGGCGCCGAACGGACTGTTCATTGACGGCACGTGCGACGAAATCGGCCGCCGTGTCACCTGGGTGGCCCTGAATCCGGAGCGTCCGCTGAGCCTGAGTTTTTCTGTCCGGTTCGGAAGCTTCGAGCTGCCTTCCGAAGTTGCCGAGCGGTTGCCTAAGGCGCTCATTCACCGGAACGTACCGGGTGAGCCGATCCACGCGTTCCTGCAGGCAATGGACAAGGCCTGGCTGGAGGCGGCGCCGCTGGCTTCGTTCGGCAACAGGCAGCGCTGGACCGGGATGTGCCGTTCACTGCGCGACGCCGGATGGCCGCTTCAGGATGGTCCTTCGCGGTGGCGCCTTGGAGAAATGACGGTGGCCTGGGACGCGGTGGCGCCCGGCCAGCGCTGATACAGCAGGGCCAGCGCTGATACAGCAGGGGCTGGGTCTACCAGGGTCCGTACGGGCCGACGTTGCGGTTTCCGCCGCTGCCAGCCTCGCGGACTGCCGGCCGGACATCGGCGAGGTAGACGCAGGAGGCTGTGACTGCGGCGATGCCGAAGAGGCCAAGGCTGCCGCCGCCGGTAAGCATCGTCAGTCCACCGATGGCGAGAGCCACGCCGGTGAGGGCCAACCAGAACGTCTTGGTCCGCTTGGAAGCGGCCACAAACAGGGTGGGTCGGTGGCGCAGGCAATCAACGAATGCCCACAGTTCCAAGGCAAGGGCCACCAGTCCCAGGATGATGTAGACCCCGGAGGTGACGTACGCGATCAAGATTTTTCCGTCCACGTCCTCCAGCCTAGCTGTCCAACGCCTTCAGTGCTTGCTCAAGGTCGGACCAGAGGTCTTCCACGTTCTCAATTCCGACGCTCAAGCGGACCAGGTTCTCCGGAACGCTCAGCGGCTCGGCGGTGTGCCGGCGTCGTCGCTCAATCAGCGACTCAACTCCGCCCAGTGATGTTGCCGGGAGCCAGAGCTGCAACGCGCGGACCAGTTCGTCAGCAGCTTCGGCACCGCTGCGTTGGTTGTCGCCGGCGATCTGGATGCACAGGATCGAGCCGAAACCCTTCATCTGGGCCTTCGCGCGCTCATGGCCCGGATCCGTGGGGAGGCCGGGGAATCGGATGGCTTCCACGCGTGGATGGGTGCTGAGCCTTTCAGCGAGCGTGGCTGCGGAGGCCTGCGAGCGCTCGATCCTCAACGCCAGGGTACGCAGGCCGCGAAGAGCCAGCCAGGCCTCGAACGGCCCGGCGATTCCGCCGTGGATGATGCGGTGGTGAAGGAGCGTGGCGCGCACCTCAGGGTTGGACGTCACCAGAGCCCCGAGGACTACGTCCGAATGCCCGGCCAGGTATTTGGTCACCGAGTGAAGCACGACGTCGGAGCCCAGGCTGAGGGGCTGCTGCACCAGGGGCGTGGAGAAGGTATTGTCCGTGACCACGAGGGCGCCGACGGCGTGGGCGGCATCAGTGAGCGCGCGGATATCAGCGATTCCGAGCATGGGATTGGTGGGGCTTTCCAGCCACAGCAGGTCTGCTTTTTTGCCGTCCTCAGGGCTGATCAGGGCCTTCACCGCCTCCGTGTCCGTGATGTCCACGGTGCGGAGTTCCAGGAAGCCTTTCTCCGCCAGCTCCGTGGCCATGACGAGCGAACCTGCGTAGCTGTGGGACGGCATCACCACGACGCCCCCGGCGGGAACCAGGGAGAGCGCCGAACTCACCGCGGCCAGCCCGGATGCGTAAAGCAGTCCCGGCAGGGTGGCGCCTTCAAGTTTGGCCAGCGCGTCCTCGAAGGGGTCCCAGGTGGGGTTGGCGTAGCGGCCATAGCCCCGGTCGCCGTCGCCCAGGCTGCCTGTACCGAAGTATGTGGAGGACAGGACGATGGGTGGATTCACCGGTTCGTCGTGGGCGCGTTCAGGACGACCGGCAGCAACCACAACGGTTTCAGGCGACAATTCGGCGGCGTGCTGATCGGAAAGGCTCATGCTTTCAGCGTAGTCGCGGGGAATGCTGTGGATGAAAGGCATTACGCGCCTTTGCTGTCAGGGAAGCTCGGTAGGCTAGACGCGTGAGTATTCAGAGCACAGGTCTTTTCATCGCGTTCGAAGGCGGGGACGGAGCGGGCAAGTCCACACAGGCCGCCCGGCTCTCCGACGCCCTCGAATCCCGGGGGCTCACCGTACTGCGCACCCGGGAACCGGGCGGCACCCCTATTGGCGAGAAACTGCGCTCCCTTGTGCTTGACCATGGCCACGGCACCATCGATGCCCGTACCGAGGCCCTGATGTTTGCCGCTGCCCGCGCGGCCCACGCGCACCAGGTCATCCGCCCGGCTTTGGCTCAGGGAACGGTGGTCATCACGGACCGCTATGTTGATTCCTCCGTCGCCTATCAGGGTGTTGGCCGCGGCCTGGGCGCTGAAGGCGTTTTGTCCCTCAACGAATGGGCCACCGAAGGCCTCCATCCGCACCTGACGGTGCTGCTCGACGTCGACCCCGCCCATGGCCGCCGACGCCGCACCGCAGGGGACACCGCCGAGGACCGGTTGGAATCCGAGCCTGACGAGTTCCATTCAGCCATCCGCCACGCTTTCCTGGATCTGGCCGAGGCCGCACCATCGAGCTATCTGGTCCTGCCGGCCGGCGAGGAAATCGAGGCCTTGGCTGCCCGGATCCTGGAGCGCGTGGAGTCACTGTTGGGTGACCGGGTTCCCGGTTCACGCCAGTGAGCGTCTGGGACGACCTCCAGGGGCAGGCCCCGGTTGTCGCACAACTGAAGCAGGCGGCGCAGGGCGACACAGGCCTCACCCACGCGTGGCTCTTCACCGGTCCCCCCGGCTCCGGCCGTTCAAATGCGGCAAAAGCGTTCGCCGCGGCACTGAACTGTGAGCAGGATGATGTCACGCAGCGTGGCTGTGGTGTCTGCGCAGCGTGCCACACCATCCTCGGCGAGACCCACTCCGATGTGACCTTCGTGCGGACGGAAAAAGTCACCATCACCATCGATGAAGCCCGCGAGCTTGTTTCCAAGGCCGGAGACCGTCCGGCCACGGGCCGCTGGCGGATCATCGTGGTGGAGGACGCGGACCGCATGGCCGAACGCACCACCAATGTCCTGTTGAAGGCCATCGAAGAACCGACCCCGCGCACCATCTGGATGCTGTGTGCCCCTTCGCCAGCCGACGTCCTGGTCACCATCCGCTCGCGTTGCCGTCCGGTGAGCCTGCGGCTTCCGCCGGCTGCCGACGTCGCGGACCTCTTGGTGAGGCGCGACGGCGTCGAGCGCCAGCTTGCGGAGCGGGCGGCGCGGGCGGCCCAGAGCCATATCGGCATTGCCCGCCGCCTCGCCCGCGACGCGGATGCCCGGGAGCGCCGCCTGGAGACCGTTCGGATCCCCTTGGGCCTGCGGGGAGTCACGGCCGCTGTGATGATGGCCGAGAAGCTGGTCAAGATCGCCACGGAGGAAGCCAACAGCTCCAACGATGAACGGGACGCCGCTGAGAAAATAGCGCTGCTCGCGAGTCTTGGCGCCCCCGAGTCCGGGACTCTGCCGCCCTCCATGCGCAGCCAGGTCAAGCAGCTTGAGGATGACCAGAAGCGTCGCGCCAAACGCTCCATCACGGACTCCCTGGACCGTACCCTGACGGATCTGTTGTCCTTTTACCGGGACGTACTGATCATCCAATTGGGGAACGCCGTTGAACTGGTCAACGTTGAGCTGAAGGGTGATCTGAAAGAATACGCAGGCCGTTCAACGCCGGAAACCACCCTGGCCCGGATGGACGCCATCAACAAAGCCCGGGTCCGTATCACCACCACCAACGTGGCCCCGCTGTTGGCGGTCGAGTCCATGGCAACCAGCCTCATCCAGCAATAGGAGAACGCATGACGTCCGCACCCCGCCGGCCAGCCGGCAACCCTTCAAGGGACCGGTCTGCCCGGCTGTCTGCGGGTGGTGCCGTTCCTCGGGGGGCTGCACGACGTGGAACCCGCAGCCGCGGGTTCGCGGCGATGTGCGTGGCATTGGCGTCAATGCTGGTCCTCAGCGCCTGCACGGTGCCGTTCCTGCCGGCGCCCACCGCGAAGCCCTCCACCAGCACTGTGGATCCCTCCATCGCGGCCTCGGCCCCCAAGGGCCTGGAGAAGTTCTACTCGCAGTCCGTGGAATGGAGCTCTTGCGGAGACGGACTGCAGTGCGGCAAGATCCAGGTCCCCATGGATTACGCGCAGCCGGGTTCCGCGGAGATAACCCTCGCGGCCATCAAACTGCCCAGCACCGGAGACAAAAAGGGCTCCATCCTGGTCAACCCCGGGGGTCCCGGGGGCTCGGGGGTGGACTTCATCAAAGATGCAGGCACCACGCACTTCACAGAAAAACTCCGGGCGAATTACGACGTCGTGGGCTTCGACCCCCGTGGCGTGAAGGACTCCGCGCCGGTCAAGTGCATGACCGACGCCGAGCGTGATGCCGCCAGGGCAAAGGTGTTCCGCAAGAACACCGACGAAGGCCTGGCAGCGGCGATAGCGTTCAACAAGTCCTTTGCCGAGCAGTGCGCCCAGCAGACAGGGCCCGTCCTAGGACACATTGATACCGTCAGCGCGGCCAAGGACCTCGACATCCTGCGTGCCGTGGTGAACGACGCCAAGCTCAACTACCTGGGCTTTTCCTATGGGACGTTCCTTGGGTCCACCTACGCTTCGCTCTTCCCGGACAACGTTGGCCGGCTGGTCCTCGATGGAGCGGTGGACCCGTCCATCAGCAATGAGGAGCTGACCGCAGGCCAGGCCAAGGCGTTCGAAAAGGCAATCCACACCTACGTAGCCAGCTGCCAGAAGCAGAACCAGTGCCCTATGAGCGGGTCGGTGGAAAACGGTGTGCAGGAAATCAGGGACCTCATCAGCGCCGTGGACGAGAACCCGCAGACCGCCAAGGACGGCCGGTTAGTTACCGGCAACGACTTCGTCAACGGCCTCATCCTGCCCCTCTACAACGACCAGAGCTGGCCGGCACTGACCCAGGCCCTGGACAGTGCCTTCTCCGGCGACGTTTCGCAGATGATGCGGCTCGCCGACCTTGGCGCGGACCGCGAACCCAACGGAACGTACAGCTCCAACTCCGCTTTCGCTTTCCAAGCCATCAACTGCCTGGACTACCCCATGGTCATGGACACCGCAGGCATGCGTGCGGAGGAGGCCAGGCTCATCCAGGACTCCCCCACGTTCGGTGCATTCTTTGCCTACGGCGGCGTGAACTGCAAGGACTGGCCGTACCCGAACACCCGGACACCGGCGCCCGTCAAGTACAGCGGTGAAGCTCCCATCGTGGTGGTGGGCACCACGGGAGACCCCGCCACTCCCCTGGCGTGGTCGCAGTCGCTGCGCAAGCAGCTCGAGAACGCTTCCCTCGTCACGTGGGAAGGCGAGGGGCACACCGCCTACGGCCGCTCGAACTCATGCGTCAGCTCCGCCGTCGACGACTACTTTATTGACGGAAAGCTGCCGCAGGACGGCCTCACCTGCTAGAGGTGCCTGGCTTCGCGTTTCTCCACCAGGAGCGGGAGCTGCTTGATGGAATCGACGACGGCGGTGGCGCCGGCCGCGCGCAGGGTTGCCTCTGAGTGTGAGCCGGTCAGCACCCCCGCGATGAGTGAGGCCCCCGAACGGACGCCCGAGAGCATGTCCGAGCTGGTGTCGCCCACCACGGCGACTTCGCGCACGTCATCGAGGTCGAGTGCGAGCACTGCGGTGAGGATCATGTCCGGGTAGGGTCGTCCGCGTCCGGCATCCGCCGGGCACAGACTGAGATCGGCCAGGCCCATCCACCCCAATGATTCGAGCACCATGTTCTGGGTGTGGCGTCCGAAGCCGGTGGCCAGGCAGACCTGCATCCCGGCCTCACGCATCCACAAGATGGCGTCTTCCGCTCCGGGAATGGGGCGGATGCCGCCGTCGGCAATCATGTCGTCGTACGCCCGTTCGAAGACGTTGTTGGCACTCCGGGCCACGGCAGGGTCCTCGAACAAGTGGCCGAAAACCGTCATTTTCGAGAAGCCCATGGTGTCCCGGGCATAGCCGAGCATGCTCTCGAAACGGCTGCTGCCCGGTTCAATCCCGTGTTCCACCAGCGCCCGGGACATAGCCTGCCCGGTCCGGCCATCGTCGGTGATGGTAGTCCCCACCATGTCCACGACCGCCAGCTTCAGCCGGTTGGGTGTGTGGTTGGCGTCCCTGGTCAGTGCGTCCCCGGTCATTGAGCGGCTCCTTCGGCTGTGCTTCGCGGCGAGTGGACCCCGCCGCAGTTGATTCCCCAGCTTCCGGCGAGCGGGAAACCGCAGCCTGAACCGGGCCCGACGCCCGGGTGAACATCCCCGCAACGGCCGCCACCGTGTTCGTTTTGACCCGGGCGCGGTGCCTCTATTACAGTTATGTCTTGCGTGATCGCCCGGGAAACCGGGGATGAACGCGGTGCTTCCTTAGCTCAGTCGGTAGAGCGTTTCACTCGTAATGAAAAGGTCATCAGTTCGATTCTGATAGGAAGCTCGGTTGGACCCCCGGATATCTGCGGATTTCCGGGGGTTCTAATTTTTTCTTGACAAGACCGACCACCTGTGCATGTGGCCGGATACCTGCGATACCCGGTGGTCTTCGTACTTTTTTCGTCACCATCTGGTCGCGCAGAACGAGCGAGCCCGCCCTTCTTACGACCAGACGCACGCGAGTCGACGGCCCGGCTGTCCGGATGCGTGGTCGACCGGATCCCCGCCCATGACGGCGTCTTCAGGAATCTGCGCCCTCAGCCAGGTTCTAAGTTCATTTGTTTGCTTCCATCGCCCGGTCATCCCAGGCTCGGGTGGCCTCCGGTGTCGCGGATCCTGCCGGACATGGGCTGGAATGGACAAGTAAAGAGGACCCCCCGTGCTCTGTGCAGCTTGTCGAGAGGAGCACAGATACCAGGGGGTCCTCGTGTCCCACTGTAGCGCGATCCTTACCCCTGCCGGTGCGTTGTGGACGATCACTCGCTTTGACATACTTCTTGCTCACCCCGACTGCCCCTTAGGGAGGCTCGGATCCGGGCCCCACGTAAGACGACGACATAGGCGGAAGCCAGAAAAGGCGGACCACAACTAATCCCCTAACCCCCGACTGCAGGTGGTTAGCCCTCGTCGGTTTGTGGCCGGCGCACCTTGACACCTACATTGTGATTCCGCGTTTCTGACGGACCGTGAGTTGCCGACACGGGACCCGAAATGTGGCTTAGCGCTTGACCTAGGCCACGATGACATTGTTAATTCAGCATTTCGCCGCGTGAAGCTATCAATGCCCGCAGTTCGGTCGATCGGACCTCCGCATGGGTGTAAACCTTGCCTTGGGCGCCGTTCTCTGACATACCTGTTGCTTAGCCCGTCCCCTGCGCTCGTGATCGAGCGGTTCCCCTGATATGCTGCCGGCGGCGCACCACGGCAAGCTGATGACTGCTGTTTGGGACGATGTCTTCCCGGTGCCTGTGCGCCTTTTCCTCACCGTCGCCCTCTAAGACCTCTCCGGCGTCCCCATGAAGGGCAATAGCCTGCCCAGCCGTCGTAACATCCACTTCTTCCAAGCCGGACTATTTGCACCCCGCTGTTCTTTACCGTTTTTATCACTCCATGACGAGCGAGTGGGTCTTTGACCTCAAGGGTAAGGAAGTAGTATTCACCGGGGCTATACCGGGCTACAGCGAGGCGGAGTTGACAGCGATGGCCGTCAACAGCTTGGGAGCCTCCCGAGTAAAGGACGATGTAGCCAGGTACAGCACGGACGTCCTGGTTCGCGGTTATAGCGCCCGCTGGAGATACGGGAGCTACGGCAATAAAGAAAAGCAAGTTGCGGAGATGCAACGGGCGGGCCATCATATTCAGATTATTGACGCCGAGGGCTTTTTCGGTCTCCGCTCCAGCCTTCCCGCCCCGGCCCTGAAACCGAACGTGCCCGTTGCCCCTGCCCGTTCCAAGGCCACCGAAGGTGGAACCGTAGGTGCCCCGTATCGGTCAGGTACCTACGCCAGCGCGCTTCAGGGGGACGGCGAACACCACCGGGACCCGGACATCATGGACCGCGGACTAAAAGCCCACTCCCGGACGCAGGACGACCTGGCAAAACACCTGCTGCGCAACGGCTTCACTCCCTTGTCACCGTTCGATAGGACTTGCAACTACGACATAGCCTGGCAGCTCGAGGACGGCGACTACGGTGTCGCCGAAGTGAAAAGCAACACGCTCGACAACGAGGCCTTCCAGATCAGGCACGGCCTGGGGCAGGTGCTGGACTACGGCCACCGATTGGAAGGCCGCGGCTTCCGGCCAAGGCTGTTCCTTGTCCTTGAAGAGAAGCCCCGGGAGCATAACCATTGGAGGCCGATGTGCGCTGCGCACGACGTCACCTTGACGTGGGGCCCAGACTTCCCTGGGGTTACTGACTCCTGATCAGGAGTCCGCATCCACCCCTGCGGCCCGAGAGCCCAGTTTCCTGCCGACAGCATCCGAGAGGAACCGGTTTACGATGAATTCCGGACAGGTGGTTAGATGAAGACGACCTTATGCGTCCCGTTGCGCCGCAAGGGAACCGCATGGGGTGAAACAACGGAGCTAGGAGCTATACACGTGTCAGCATCAGCTGTTGTCGCACCGCCGTTGCCGGAGCCCGGCCAGGTCGTCGAAGTTCGTGGGTCAACATGGGCTGTGGCCAACGTTCGGGCGCAAGGGCTGCCCCGAAGCCCGGCGGACGAATCAGCGGCGCAGCTTACGCATGTGGTGGATTTGCAGTCCCTTGACGAGGACCGTCTCGGGGAGCAGCTGTCAGTGGTATGGGAGCTGGAAGTCGGTCAGACGGTCACCCCGGCACAGGGACTGCCGGAGACGATCTATGCTGAGCAGTTCGATGACCCGACTACTCTGGCCGGTTTTGTGGATGCAATGCGGTGGGGTGCGGTCACGAGTGCTGACCCTAACCGCTACCAGGCTCCATTTTGGTCCGGCGCGAACGTCGAGGCATATCAGCTTGAACCGTTGCGCCGTGCCCTCGGAGCGCCCCGCACTAACCTGCTGCTGGCTGATGATGTCGGCCTAGGGAAGACAATCGAAGCGGGCCTGGTGGTCCAGGAACTGCTGTTGCGGCACCGTGCCCGCACCGCGGTGATCGTATGTCCTCCGAGCCTCTCGCTGAAGTGGCAGGATGAGATGCACGACAAGTTCGGGTTGGATTTCACCATCGTCAACTCTGAGCTGATGGCAGAGGTCCGCCGCACGCACGGGCTGCACGCCAACCCTTTCCTCATGTTCCCCCGTGTCATCGTGAGCATGGCTTGGCTGCCCCAAGTCCGCTCGCAGCGACTGCTGCGCGATGTGTACGCCCAAGTGAAAAGCCCAAAGACGGCGAAACGCTTCGCATTCGACATTCTCGTTGTCGACGAGGCCCACCACGTGGCTCCTGCCAGTCCCCCGGCAAACGCCGGCGGCCGCGGGTACGCGGTGGACACCCAGCGCACCGTCGCAGTGAGGGATCTCGCGGAACGCTGCGAGCACCGGCTCTTCCTCTCTGCGACGCCGCACAATGGGCACCCGGAGTCCTTCACTGCACTGATGGAGATGATCGACTCCAGGCGCTTCTCCCGCGGCGCGCTGCTGGATTCAAAAGCGCTCAAAGACGTCACAGTGCGTCGACTGAAGACCGACCTGACCGGCAAGGACTTCAAGAAGCGCAAGGTCAGCTCCCTGCCTTACACTCCGCGCGAGGACGAGCAGGAGATGTTCGAGCTCCTGGATCAGATTGTCGTCCGAAGTGCCAAGGCCAATGGTACAAAGCCCAGCGGCGACATTGTCACCATGTTGCTCAAGAAGCGGTTCCTGTCCAGTCCATTTGCATTCGGACAGACCCTCTCGCACTACCTGAGCGCCAGGGCAGGCCGTGGCGTGGCAGATGACGACTACGATGACGTCTTCGGCGAGGGGCAGTCGGATGAGGAAGAGGGTCTGTGGGAGCAGGACGAAGCGGAGCGGCTGCGCGAATCCAAGAGTTCCGATCCACTCGTCGCGGCGGAACCCGAGCAGCTCAAAGCCCTCATGGAATGGGGGCTGAGCTACGAGTCCCGCGCAGACTCCAGGCTCGATGAGCTGCTGAAGTTCCTCGACTCGGTGTGCCGTCCGGATGGTGCGGCCTTTTCGACGGATCGTGTGGTCGTATTCACGGAGTACGCCCACACCGTCGATTGGCTGACGCGTGTGCTGACCCAGCGCGGGTACGGGGACAGGCTGGCCGTTATCCAGGGCACCACGTCGCCGGAGGACCGCGAGTACATCCGGTCACAGTTTACAGAGGACCCGAAGAAAGAACCGGTCCGCGTCCTGCTCGCCACGGACGCCGCCGGCGAGGGCATCGATCTCCAGACGCACTGCCACCGGCTGGTGAACTTCGACATTCCGTTTAACCCGTCGCGCCTGGAGCAGCGCATCGGCCGCATCGACAGGTACGGCCAGAAACAGGCGCCGCTGGTCTATCACTTCGCTCCTGCCAGCGACTCCTCCGTCTACGCCGCGGATGCCTCCTTCATGGCCCGTGTCGCGAGGAAGGTCGCAACCGTCGAACAAGACCTGGGCTCGGTCAACCAGGTCATCGGCGACGAGATCCAGCGCCACTTCGGCAAGCGCTCATCTGCACGCTCCAAGGCAAGGGGAGTAGACACCAATGACGTCATCAACACCGCCCTAGCCGGCGGCATGGAGCTCAACGCGCGGCTGACACAGCTTGAACAGGGCTACGAGGCATCACGCACGGAAATGCACTTGGACCCGGCAAACCTACGCAGGGTAGTCGACACCGCGTTGCGGATCAACCACCAGCAGTTACTCTCGCCGAACCACGAATTTCAGGAGCTCACCGAATCCGAGGTATTCGATGTGCCAAGCCTGTCGGCGGGATGGAGTGCCGCCGTCAGAGGCTTGCCGACACGTCTTAAACCAGATTCCTTACGCCCCATCACCTTCGATGCCCAAGCAGCGGACGGGCGCAATGAAGTCGTGTACGTGCACCTCGGACATCCGATCGTGCAGAAGGCACAACGACTTCTGCGCCGATCACTCTGGAGCGTCGACTCCCCTCTCAGTCGAGTCACCGCCGTCGTGGTCGACGATCTGCCTAAGTCGTTCGTCGCCGCAGTCACCCGTATGGTCCTCGTCGGCAGGGGCGGCATCCGCCTTCACGAGGAAGTATTCCTGGTCGGTGTCCGCCTCCACGGACGCCGCGCGATGGCAGAGGAAAAGGCTGAAGCCGCCCTTGACCACGCACTCGACGGGGAGCACATTTCACTGGCGGACGAACGTGTCCGTGACCAGCTCTGCGACCTATGGAACGTTTCCGACGCCCCGTTGCGAATCCGGCTCGAAGAGTCCATGCAGGCCCGCGCTGGCCGTCGCCACGAGCTAGTACTTGAACAGCTCACAAGACGTCAGGAAGCAGACGTCCAGCGGGCACGGGACATCTTCTCGGCATTCCGGACCAACCTCGGCGAATCGCTCGCCCGACTCCGGCGTGCCGAGGATGAGGCGGCCGCAATGCTCCTGCCGGATGACCAGCAACGCCAGCGGCGCCGGGACATGGAGGCAATGGAACGCCGCCTGGCCGAGCTCGATGACGAAGAAGCCCGTGAGATCGATGCGATCAAAGAGCGGTATGTCGACGTCAAGCCGCACACCACGGCCGCAGCGGTCGTGTTTGCCCTCACCCGTGAAGACGCAGAAGGATGGACCAACTGATGGCGCGACCAAAAAAGGTCACGGGTCTGAAGAGCAACGCTACAGACCTGCACAGGGCGTGGCTCCAACTGGTCGACACTGAGGGGCCTTTCCTCGCCATTCCCCCGCTCAAAAGGGTCTGGCCGAACGGCATCCCGGACTTCCGCACCACTCACCCTGACCGTTTCGAGGCCCTGGTGGATGCCCGCAAGGCGTTCGAGGCTGCATGGGAGACACTCGACCGTGAGGCCGACAGTGACATCAGGCTGAGCGACTACCGGACAGAACGCGACAAGTGGGTCGAGACGGTTCTGCGTGAGGTCGTCGGCTGGGGTGAGTCGCTGGAATGGGGCGTCGTCCCCGGTGTAGAGGCACAGTCTCCCAACCGCGCCGTCACCATCACTGCCCAGGGGGCACTTGTCGGCACAGACGGCCTTCATGCGCTCGTGCTCGTCGTGGATCCGACAGACTCACTTCGCCAGACACCCAGCGACTTGTGGGCAGCAACGCCCGTCGATCGCTGTGAGGCCTTGCTGCGCGAAAACAATGTTGAGGTCGGCGTCGTCACCGACGGCCGCTGGTGGGGCTTGGTCTGCGCCCGTGAGGGCAGCATGGCCGCTTCCGGCATCGTGGACGCGCTGAGCTGGGTTGAAGAACCGCGCGCCCGTGACGCATTCCTCACCGTCATAGGTCGACAGCACATAATCGGCGGCGACCCCGCTGAGCGCCTTCCTGTGCTCTTCAAGGAATCCATCGCCGCAGCCCACGAGATTACCGAGGCCCTCGGCGCGCAGGTACGCCGGGCTGTCGAACTGCTCATCCAGTCGTATTCAGAATCTGCTGCCGAAGCTGAACGCCGTGGCCTGCCCAACCCGCTTCCTGACCGTTCCCACGACATCTACGAGGCCGCGGTCACCGTAATGATGCGGGCAGTGTTCCTGCTGTTTGCCGAAGAGCGCGGTCTCCTTCCTGCGGGCGAGCTTTTCGAGCAGGGCTACGGTATCGCCGGCGAACTAGAGCGGCTCACTGGCCGGAAGAATGAGGAAAGCGAGGAAGCGCTCGACGCAACGTCTTTGGCCTGGCATCGGTTGCTCGCAACCAGCCAAGCTCTCTACAAAGGGGCCTCGTTCGAAAACCTGCGCATGCCCGCATATGGCGGATCGCTGTTCGACCCGGTTCGGTTCCCTTTCCTCACGGACACAAATGAACAGGGCGCCCTGGTCATAACAGTCTCCGATCGCGTAATGCTGCATGTGCTGCGCTCCATCCAAACCGCATATGTTCAGGGGGAGACGCGCCAGATTTCTTTCAGGGATATCGACGTCGAACAAATCGGTTACATCTACGAGGGCCTCCTCGGCTACACAGCAATACGCGTCAGCGAGCCCACCCTTGGTATTATCGGATCCACCGGCGCCGAGCCCGAGATCCCGCTGGCCACACTCGAAGAGCTTGCAACCGTCCATCCCGATCCGAAGAAGCTTGCCGCGGCAGTCCGTGAATGGATCGCCAAAGACCAACCATCTGCAAGTCCTGCATCGGCGGTTGCCATCGCCAAAGCCATCACGAGTGAGGCTGGCCCAAGCGCAATCAGTGCCCTTGCCCAGGCTGTCGGCGACGACTACTCGCTTCGCGATCGCATCAAGCCTTGGCTTGGTCTTGTCCGGGCCGACTTGCGAGGCCACCCGTTCGTTGTCGTGGCCGGCGGGTTGGTTGTGAAAGAGACCCCGTCACGCAGGAACGCGGGCGCCCACTACACACCGAAGTCTCTGGCCGAAGATGTCGTGTTTCACGCTCTCCAGCCGCTGTGCTACTCGCCCGGCCCGCACGAGACCGCCGTCAGCAAGCATTGGAAACTCAGGTCCTCAGATGAGTTGCTCGGGCTCAAGGTCGCCGATATAGCTTGCGGATCCGGAGCATTTCTGGTCGCCGCCGCTCGGTACCTCGCCGACCGCTTGGTAGAGGCATGGACCGAGGAAGACCCAACGAATTCCCGTCGCAAGGACCTGTACTTACGAGCCATACGCAAGGTTGTCGCGAACTGCCTTTACGGAGCTGACATCAACCACATGGCCGTTGAGATGTGCAAGCTCTCGCTCTGGCTCGTGTCCCTCGACCGCGATATGCCGTTCTCCTTCGTGGACGACAAGGTGTTTGTCGGCAACTCCCTGCTCGGTCTCACCAATCTCGATCAAGTCCGCAAACTCCACTTTGACACCATGCGGACGACTCCCGACGAGATGCTCGACATCTTCCACACCGACGTTGACGTCATCATCCGCAAAGCGGTGGCCCTGCGTGATCGGCTCGCCTCGGAGATCGATGAAGACGACCCTGCCCGCAGCAGCGCCGCGAAGTACCGACAATTGCGAGAGCTTCACGAGGTAACCGCATCATTGAGGGCGATCGCTGACGGCGTGATCGCCGCTGGGTTGCCCCATGGGGGCAAGCCCAGCAAAGCGCTCGATGAGGCCTACGAGAATCTGCGGGCGGCCGTGAAGGAGGCGCACTTCGGAACCAGCGGTGGGGAAACTGACAGTACGTGGCTCGATGCAATCATCGACAAGGGGCTCAGACCCACTGTGGAAACCGATTACGAGCGTTGGCAGCCCCTCCACTGGGTGCTTAAAACTCCAGACGTCATGGTCGACCACCGCGGCTTCGACGCCATCGTGGGGAATCCGCCGTTCTTCGCAGGGAAGAAGATTGCCATTGCAAATGGCTCGAACTTTGAAGGTTGGATCAAGGCAGATCTGAGGGGGCTAAAGGGTTCAGCAGACATAAGTGCTCATTTCGTACGACGGGCGTGGCTGCTGCTGGCTGAAGGCGGATCCCTGGGGCTGATCGCCACGGATCGAATTGGGCAGGGCGATACTGCACTTATGAGTACTCAACTCCTGGCAGAGCAAGGAACCCTATATAGAGCGGTGTCGGCCTTCCGTTGGCCAGGGAAGGTATCAACGGGCGCGGCGATTATCTGGGCATCCAAAAGAAGCTCAGCCGCATCACAGATTCAACCAATCCTTGATGGCCGGGCCGTCTCGGCGTTATCTCCCGCGCTTAGTGACGCAGGTGAGGCGGATGTTACATCTGCCTCGCCTCTGAAGCTTCCTTTCCTTGCCGGTAGAGGAATTCAGGCCTACGGCGAGGGATTCGTTCTTGATGCAGACGCACCGATCTTGGCGATTCTCAATGACGCGGAGCAACTTGCATTGCGCCCGTTCGTCAACGGCCAGACGTTGATGGCAGGACTTCAATCGGGACGTCATGTGATCGATGTAGGGAGGTACTTCGATGAAGATTCACTTCGCAGTGAAATGCCAAATCTGTTTGAGCATCTCCGTCTGACTGTCAAGCCTGTCAGAGATGCGATCACAAGTCAGGTGCATGAACATCGTTACTGGGCGTTTTGGGATAAACGCGAGGAGCTCTTCCGGGAAGTTGAAAAACTGGAACGGTTCATCGTGCTGGCAGGTGACACGCGTGTGCCAGTCTTCCTGTTCAGAGAGGATCACCGTCCGCTCCTCTCGCATAAGGTCGTGGTAATCGCGTCAGCGGCTGCTACCGTCTTGGGCGTTCTCTCATCGACCGTGCACTCCGCTTGGTTCGAACGCACACGCACCGGCCGCGGCACCACAAGCAATTATGTTGTGTCGCGCTGCCTTCGAACATTTCCCTTTCCCGACCTTGAGAATCCGGATCTCTTGATCGCTGCGAACGATTTCATTGCGGTGCGGGACGAGGCTCTCTTAGAAGTCACGTCGCCGACGAAGCTATACAACCTTTTGGACGAGCCAAGTGCGGGCGGGAATGCGGTCGCCCGACTTCGAGAGGCACAGATGGCCCTTGATGGTGCGGTAGTAGCCAGTTACGGGTGGAACGATCTCGACCTCAACCACGGGTTTCATGAACTGGCAGGAGTTCGACGCTTTACGTGCGATCCCGCTCAACGCGACGAGTTGCGGCGTCGCCTGCTCGAGGAAAACCACCGCCGGGCGGCAGTGGAGGCCGCTGCAAGCCCGAAGAAGACTACTAGCATTAGAAAAGGCAAGTCGAAGTCACAACAGGCAGAGGCACTGTTCTCATGAGCGAAACGACGGCCCGCGCGCCCCAGAAGCCTTACGAGCTCAACCACCAGCTGGACGGTTCGTCATTCATGGTGCGCGAAAACTTGGCGGACATACTGGAGCGGGAACTCCTCGGGCCGATTCACGGGCCTGAGGAAGTACTACCGTTCAGTCCCCGCTCGCAGTACCTGGTGGGGCATATTGCCCCGGTGAAGCTCACAAGCACGGCGCTAAAGCATAGCGGTTTCGAGAGCGACCCGGAGATCGGGCATCTGATAGAAGCCCGCATGGACGACGACTCCGCCCGTGAGCAGCGCGGTGTACCTGCCAATGCCGCCGACGAGAGCACGGCAGATGCCGAGGACGATGACCCTGATGACCGCACCCCAAAGCAGGGATTGATGATCCCGGCTTCAATGGGGCTGCGGTTCCAGGTCCCCGCAGACCTGGGCTCCTTCACGGTGACAGCGTCGTGGGGCACCTACTCAACGGTCGAGACCGACCAAGTCACCAAGTCGGGCCGCCCCATCCGCCATTACCAGCGCACGCCCGCCGTGGAACGGCGCGTCGTGGAGCTCGCTGATCTGGTACCGGGAAAGACCGCCACCATCACGTTGCGGGAGTCGATCTGCCTGAGGATCGACCGGTACGACGACCCGCAATTCGGCCGAACTCTGGTGGAGATCGCGCTGTGCAACGACAGGGAGACGCCGATGCCGATCCCGATGAACATGTGGATGTTCCAGACCCACCTCCGCATCGATGCCGGCGGGGCCGAGGTGTTCCTCCCGGTGCGTGACGAGCTGGAGCAGAACTGGCCGGAACACGACGAAGAGGTCAGGCGGCTAAACCTCCAGTACCGCAACCGCTTGGAGTTCGCGATCGGACGCACCTGCTCTGTCGACTGGGTGGTCCGCCAAGGATCACGGCGGGCGGCCGCCGTCTCCACGACATGGCTTCCCGTCGCCGAGACTCCCCAGACGCTCGCACGCTCCGTCAAAGATGCCCAGCTGTCGATGGATGCACTCTCGACAGTGACACCTGCGGATCTTCGAGCGGGCATGGCTCCCTTGATCTCTGGATACGGTGCATGGCTCGAGGAACAGGCTGCCACGGCATCGGGTCTTCCGGAACATTTGCAGGGCACTGCTGAGGGAGTCCTGTGGGATGCCAGCCAGGCCCACCAACGGCTGGCCAACGGGCTTGAACACGTTGCAAGTGATCCTGAAGCGCTGCGCTGCTTCCAATTCATGAACCGCGTCATGCGCGACCAGCGCATCGCCTCCCAGGTTGCCGCCCTGCGGGCATCTGACCCAACGGTGACGATCGAAAGAGCACAGGCGGTGGTGGCCGAAAAAGGAACAGACGCTGCATCCTGGCGCCCGTTCCAGCTAGCGTTTATTCTCATGCAGCTTGGCGCGCTGACCGATCCCACGGCACCGTCTCGCAGTGCAGAGCATTTGGCGCGGGTGGAGCTGCTATTCTTCCCCACTGGTGGCGGCAAGACCGAGGCGTATCTTGGCCTCGCGGCTTACACCTTCGCGATCCGACGCCGCCAGGGACTGGTGGACTCAACTGACGGTCCCCTCGACGGACGGGAGGGCGTCGCGGTCCTTATGCGCTACACTCTGCGGTTGCTCACGGCACAGCAGTTCCAACGTGCGACCACGTTGATGTGTGCTGCCGAACTGACACGGCGCGAGGACGAGGAAACGTGGGGCGCGGAGCCGTTCCGCATTGGATTGTGGGTCGGCACTGACGTAAGTCCGAAGCGGTTTGAGGAGGCGGACGAGCAGCTCACCAAGGCCAACGAATATGGATCACATCGTTTGACGGTCCTCCAGATCCAACGGTGCCCGTGGTGCGGCACACCCATCACCGCTGCCCAGGTCAAGACCGATTCAACAGTCCGCCGCGTTTTCGTCTACTGTGGCGATGACCTCGCCCGCTGCCCCTTCTCCAAGGGCGGCATTGTCGCCGAAGGCCTGCCGGTACTCACCGTCGATGAGGAGATTTACCGCCTCGCCCCCGCGTTTTTGATCGCAACTGTGGATAAGTTCGCCCGGCTTGCCCGTGAGGGCGAAGCCGCCGCATTATTCGGCTATGTCAGCCGCCGCTGCGGACGACACGGATACGTTCATGCCGACTACACCAACTGCGACATCAGCACCACCCACCCGGCGAGCAAGAACGGACACCCGGCAGCAACGGTTCAGGCGGTAAACCGGCTGCGCCCCCCGGACCTGATCATCCAAGACGAGCTGCACCTAATCACTGGTGCGCTCGGCACGGCGGTCGGCCTGTTCGAAGCAGCAGTGGAGACCCTCTCCTCCTGGGAAACCCAGGCCGGCAAACTGGTCAAGCCACTGATCGTGGCCTCCACGGCGACCGTCCGCAATGCCCAGGATCAGGTGCGGGGGCTGTACGGGCGTCAGGTCGAGATCTTTCCCCCGCAGGTGCTCGATGTCGCCGATACCTACTTTTCACGGGACGTCCCGATCAGCCGGGCGAATCCCGGGCGCCGGTATATCGGCGTGAGCGCCCAGGGCGTGCGGCTTTCAAGTGCGGAGGTCCGGGTCGCCGAGGTGCTGTTGCTGGCCGGCCAACTCCTTTTCGACAAGGCAGGGAGTGCTGCGGATCCGTACATGACCTTGGTGGGGTACTTCAATGCCACCCGTGAGCTGGCGGGCATGGCCAGGTACATAGCTGACGACGTAGCAAGCCGGGTCGGCAGCCCACGTAAGGAATCAGGCTTCACCCGACGATTTGGGGCGGCTTTCGGCAACCTGCATACTGCCGAACTGACGTCGCGTATCGCATCGGCCGAGATCGGAAGGACGCTTGACCGGCTCGGATTGGAGTTCGATCCCGGCTTCGACACAACGACCGCAGCACAGTCCCGCGTGGCCGCTATCCGGGAACACAAGAAGGCCCTGACCAGGAAGGAGGCACCATTTGACGTCGTGCTGGCGACTTCCATGCTGCAGGTCGGGGTAGACGTGCAGCGCCTTGGGCTCATGCTCGTGGTCGGGCAGCCGAAGAACACCGCGGAGTATATCCAAGCGTCCTCGCGTGTCGGCCGCGATGCCTCTGACCGGCCCGGCCTCGTGGTCGCCCTCGGGAACTGGGCCCGGCCTCGAGACCTGGCACATTTCGAGCAGTTCCGGAACTACCACGCCACGTTCTATGCCCAGGTCGAGGCGCTTTCTGTGACACCATATTCGCCCACTTCGCTGGAGCGAGGCATCGACGGCCTGCTTGTCAGTGCTGCCCGGGTGCTGCAGGCCCCCGCCTCCGAGGGTCTCTCACCGGAACGCGACGCCTGGCGCATCAAGGACAATCCAACGGCGGTGAAGGCCCTGGCTGAGAGGCTGAAGGCACGCATTGCCGCTGCCGCTCAGGACGAAGACACAGCCAAGCGGGCAAGCGACCTGCTGGTCAACCGGATCGACCGCTGGAACCAACGCGCAAAATTGGCCGCGGAGATGAGCAAGACCCTGGTGTACGAACGCACTGGAGAAGGCGACAAATACCTGCCGCTGATCATCAGCCCCGAGAACGCCAGGGCATCCGCTGGAGGATCATCCGAGGCACCCTTCATTATCGCCAACTCGATGCGTGAGGTACAGCCGGAAATCAATGTTCTAGTCAGCCCGGTTCCCGACCGGCTATATCTGCGAGCACCCGATGGAGCCCCGGAGTGGACTCTGCCTGTGGGAGAGGACAACTGATGGCCGAAACCATGACCTCAGATAAGGACAACATGGAGCCAACCGGCAGTCCCGCTATGATCCACGATGCCGGGCAATCGCTCGACCCCCTCGCAGACGCCGAGGAAGGCGGGGTCAAGAACCGCGCGAAGGTTGGCTCGGCGCGCCCTTCCTCGCTGCTGTATACCTATGGTCCTGGTGCGATCATGGACCTTCCGGGCTTCGCTGTAATGCCTGCCGGGCTCGATGACTGGGAACCGATCTGGAAGCGCCGAGAGTTCGTTCCGACGATCGTCGAACCGCGGCTGCTGAATGTCGTACGCCTCCACCTCGGACCCCAAGTCGATTCTCTGCGCCCGTTCCCATGGCAGCCGAAGAAGGGATCAATGTCCAAAGAAGGATCCGACCTCGGCATTCCGGCGCGCGCCTTCCCCCAGTGGTTCCGCTGCACCGGCTGCGACTATTTAGGACCCCTGCCGCGCTTCAGCTACACTAACACCCACCCCTTCCGCCCGGACCTCGCCCAGTTCACTCACCAGAGTTGTCCAGGCCGTGGCAGGAAGCTTGCCGGATCGACCGGCCGGAAGCGCGAGAGCCCTGCTGTTCCCGCACCACACCTGCTGACCTGCACCAACGGCCACCTCGATGAATTCCCCTATAAATTATGGGTGCACCGCGGCGGACCATGTCCGAAAGCCGTGCTGCCCGATCTGAAAATGCGGGACGCAAATATCGGCCAAAGCATCGGTTCGGTCATCAGCTGCGCGTCTTGCAACGCCACGCGTGGCATGGCCGAAGCCCAGGGCACGGCCGGGCGGGATAAGCTCCCGGAGAAATGCCGTGGAAGGCACCCGCACCTGAACGCCTTCGATGCCGAATGTAATGCACGCCCAGCGCTCATCATGATGGGAGCATCCAACCTGTGGTTCTCCTCCACCCAGTCGGTCATCGTCATGCCGCGCACAGAAGCAGAAGAAGCCGAGGCTCTCGCCGACCAATTACGGGCAGCGCTGGGCATCGACAAGATCGCCAAATATGCCTCCGATCTTGGCACGCTCAAAGACGTGGCCGACGGCAAGGTCGACCTCAAGGGTGTTACGGACCCCAATCTCGCGGCGGCCGTCGCGGACGTGCTTGCGCCTGTCGACCCGGAAGAGGTCCGTCAGGAAAAGCTCGCCACCTGGGATCCGGTGGAACTTCTTGTCCCGGAATGGCGGTACCTGCAAAAGCCGGCATTGTTCCCACAGCAGCAGAACTCCAGCGGGCTGATGGTCACCGAGATGGAGCGGGGGCAGAGTCTCCACTCCCGAATCGCACGGGTGGTCGCAGTGAACCGGATGAAAAAAATCAATGCCGTTCTCGGATTCACCCGGCTCGACGAGATGGACCGCGTGAACGATGTTGCCAGCCGGCTCGTCAAACTGACGCGCAAGGGCAAGCCTGCCTGGGTCCCGGCCACCGAGGACCGCGGCGAGGGTATCTTCCTCCAGCTCGACCTGAACGCTGTGGACGCCTGGGAAAAGAAGATCCTCGGCTCTCCCCTGTGGGCGGCTCATAAGCAAGCACACCAGTTGAATTTCTCCCGCCGCTTCTCAGAGACCGCCGCATCAGTGGATCCCGATACCCGACTGCCTGGCCCACGGTACTGGCTCCTGCACACCTTTGCCCATACGCTCATTCGCGAGATGGCAATGTCCTGCGGTTATGGCGCGGCCAGCCTCACTGAACGCATCTACGGGTGGCCTACGGGGCCGCAGCGCGAGGCGGCGGCAGGCCTGCTCATCTGCACCACAGCCTCCGACAGCGAGGGAACGCTCGGCGGGCTCGTTGCACTTTCCGAACCCACAAGACTGGAAGGCCTAGTAATGCGGGCCTTGCGCAGAGCGGCGCGGTGTTCTTCGGACCCCGTTTGTGCGGTGCGCACTCCCAGCGAGCCGGAGGACTTTCTCCATGGCGCTGCGTGCCACTGCTGCACCTTTGTGTCGGAGACCTCATGCGAGAAGTCGAACCGGTTCCTGGATCGGCGTTTCCTGCTTAACCTTCCAACCACGATGGGTCCGACCGTGCCCGGGTTCTTCGGGAGCGTGGATGCCGTCTGACCCCTTCGCCGCGCTCGGGGAGTTCCTCACAGCTGCCGAAGCCGAGGGAATAGCTGCGCAGCTCGCCACGGGACAGCACGTCACCAAGGCTCTCGGAGCGGTCAGCGCATCCCGTCGAGAAAAAGCCCGTGTTCTCCTTACAGTCGCCGGGCTGGGGCACACTGAGATCGAGCGGTCCGTTGCCGTCCTACAGGCTGTCGCCGGAGCTAAGACTGCCCATCGGGACCTGACGCCTGTCTGGACCATGCCCGGCAATGAAGCCAAAATCGGGCACCTAACAGGTGAGTTTCACCGGCTCGTCCGGTCCGCCCGCCAGTCGGTGACCTGCGCAACGTACAACTTCGAGAAGACCTCTAAGATGTGGTCAGTGCTCCGGGAAAGTGCTGAACAACCCGGCGTCACCGTCACCGTGTACGTAGACGGGGACAAAGCCGATGCCGCGAAAGTCAAATCCCATCTCGGACGTGCGACCGTCTATAGATCCGCCATTCTGCCGAACGGAAGGCCCGTAGTCAGTCACGCGAAGTTCGTCGTCATCGACCATGAAATCCTGTTGCTGACTAGTGCCAACTTTTCGTTCAGTGCCGAGAACCGCAACATCGAGTTCGGCCTCCTCGTTCAAGACTCCGCACTGTCCAAATCAGTTGAATCCACGATGATGAGCAAACACGGCACGCTGTACGAACTCGCGAAGGATTAAAGTTGTCGGCTTCCTGATATGGGCCTGAGGCTGAGGCGGATTTAGGGAACACACGTGCACGGAGCTCGCAGCAATATGGACAATGATCGCAATAGTTGGTTCAGCAAGCTCAGGGCTTGCTCGTTGAGTATCTTCCATCCAGGAGCACAGCCGAGGCGTTATGGACGGCTGCAGCCTGGGACGCTCTGAAGGCAGCAAATCCCGAGGACTTCGAGTAACCGCCCTTTCTTTGCAGGGGCGCCGAGGACCGAGCGGCGATGGCATGCCGTACTTTCGGTATCGGCATCGCCACTGGAACAGCCGTTACCATTATTTGCAGGCGCCGAGATAGGGGACACGATGACCGATGAGAGTGAGAAGGGCGAGGCAGCAGAGGAGCTCAGCAGCGACTTGCCCTCACCTTCGCCCGACTCGTCGACGAGACGCTGCAGCACCCGGCTCGTTTCGTCGGAATGATTCAGAACCGAGCCGAGGTGCTCGACCACCTCGCTGCGGGCCACCAGTCGGTCCGAGAGGGATTCAGTGAGTTCCTCACTTCCAATGACCGCGGCGCGCAGCGAGTGAAGGAGACCGCCGACAAGCTCATTGATTCGATAGACAACGAGCTCGCCCGCGGGGGGCTGAGCCCGGAGCAGAGGTACCGGTTGATCCAAGCCCAAGAACGCGTGCTCGGACAGGTTCGAGGAAATGAGAAGGAAATTCGGCAGGCAAACGAGCGTTCTTTCGCAAGGGTCGTAGCGATCGGTACCTCCGCGGCGGTCGGGCTAGTCGTTCTTGGGTACCTCGTAAAAGAGGGGAAATTGCCCCTGCTGAATCCTCCTACCGCCTAGGCTCAGGCCCCGGAATTCGGAAAAGTGCTACGAACTGTGCCGATAGCCCGCCATCCCTGTCTGGCAATGACCCTCGGGCTGGAAGGATGGGTCGATGGACGACTACAGCATCACGGCAAATGAAGCAGCCGGTCTACTGGGCATCGAGGGACTGGAGCTGCGCAATCGGCTACGTGCGGAAAGACCTGCAGGGGCCATTCAAATCCCCAACAGGAAGAACGGCCGGTGGTATCTGGCCGGCTGGTATGTGGAGCAGCTGGCTGCCGAGTATGACCGCCACCTCGTCATACGAAAGAGTGCACCAACTGCTCACACTCCCCCTTCCGAAGTTGTGGATCACCAGCTGCCGGCGACTGATACAGGGCATCGGGTCTGGTCTGAGTGGGTGACTTTCAATCTAGCGCTGCCGCTGGCCCCGTTGTTCCCGGGTGTGTATATGTTCCGGAAGGCGGACGAGCCGGAAGCCGGTCCGGTGTACATCGGGATGGCGGGGGAACGTAAGGGGACAGGCGTCCGTGGTCGGCTATCCATTTACGCGAGCGGGCGGGGAGCGACATCTGGTCTTGGTGAGCACGCGATGGACCGAGCACTGGCCGACCCTGCGTGGCTTCAAGCCCGCCTCGACGAGGCCGTCGCAGGTCGCCCGATGCGCGCGACAACGGCTGCCCGCTCCGCGATCAACCATGCGCATCTGGAGGTTCGCTGGCAGACTGTGCCGACCAAGGCAGAGGCAAAAGTGCTTGAGGACCAGTTGATCGCTGAACACCCTGGGCGATTGTGGAACCGCCCTCAGCGCTTCCAAATGAATGTGCAGGAGCCTCTCACATAGGGTTTGCTCCCTACCGCTTCGAGCGCACACGCCGGAATGATGGAATGCTGCCGCGGCCACAAATGACTACGAACCCGACGATCGTCAACTCAGCGGTTTGGCGGATACCGGCGGAGGTTACGGACTCGTAGGCTGGGCGAGACGAGCAATGCTACTGCACGCCCGGCACCGGCGACCAAGAGGACGACCACGAAGGCCAAGAAGTTCCATGTGAAGAGAACAGCGGCTATGCCTAAGGTGGTAAGGAGTGCAATTGTCGGTCCGCTCAAGTCCAGGCTCATGCATGTTCTTCCTGCAGGTTAGTCGTTATGTCCGCTGTTCGGCTGATGCCGTCCTCCATCCGGTCAGCCGGGATCAGCAAGGTGCCAAGCGACCCGTTACGTCGTTAGCGTCCGTACTGCCGCCCCCGCATTTCGATTTTCCAGGATGCGGAGGCGGCGGCGTCAGGCGTTGAGGGCACTGGTGGGTGGGAGTCGAGCGGCGCGTATTGCCGGATAGAGCCCTGCGAAGGCGCCAATTGCCACAGTGGCGCCGATGGCAATCGGGAACACCGACAGAGGAATCGACAGCAACCAACCATTGGATAATGCGAACACGGCGGTCACGCCGAATCCCAGGATTGCCCCGGCAAGACCACCAAGGGCAGAAAGCAGGACAGCTTCGGTGAGGAACTGTCCTCTGATATGTGATTTGGTTGCCCCGAGGGACCGCCGCAGGCCGATTTCCTTGCGCCTTTCCAGCACCGAAATTATCATCGTGTTCGCTACACCGATCCCACCGACGAGCAGCGCGACTGACCCCAAGCCTACAAGCATCCCCGTAAAGGCTTGGTCCGTCGCGTATTTTGCTGCCAAGGCGTCGGAGGGCCTGCTCACGTTGACTTCGTTGGGGGCTTCGGGTTTCGTGCTGGCGGGGAGAAGCTTCCGCACCTGCTCCACCAGTTGTTCCGTTGACCTTTCGTAGACGGTAGTGGGCTCGCCTTCGTGGTCAAGATAGTCTCTCGCAGCGTGGATACCGACGAGCGCAGCCGTGTCGAGTTCTGGCGCCAGAGGAACAGGCTCCAAAATTCCCATTACTGTGAAGTACTTTCCCCCCAAAAATACTTGTCCTCCAGGGGTCGCAACACCTAGTCGGGACGCCGCCTTGCTGCCCAATACGACGGTAGGGTATCTACTCGACGCCGCATCCAACCACTTGCCCGAAGAAAGGTTTGCTCCAACCGCATCAAGAAGTTCCAGATCTGCCGCGTAAGCAATGAGTCCACCCGTGCTTCGAGGATCAGAGACGTCACTTCGATACACGTTGACGTTTTTTATCTCCGATATCGAACTCACCCTCTCCACGCCAGCCATGCGTCGAACGCGCTGGACGGCGTCCGAGGGAAGGGGCGCCTCCTTCCCGGTAAGGCTTTTGCCGGGTGTGACGGTCAGCAAATTTGTGCCAAGCTGTGCAAACTGCTCATTTAAGCGTGCCTGGCTGGACGTAGAAATACCGACGACGGCGATCATTGCGGCGATACCTATAGCAATGCCCAGGGCAGAAAGTACTGAGCGCATCGGACGCGTACGAAGTCCGCTGGAACCCAGCCGCACAATGTCCCACCACAGTAGGCGCGGCACTCTTGAATCGTTCACGAGTTCGCCCCGAGATTGTTCGAAACTTCCTGCCCTGTCAGCTGCCCATCTCGAATCATCAGCCGCCGGGGAATACGAGCAGCCAAATCGAGATCATGAGTAATGACCACGATGGTGGTGCCTGCTTCGTTGAGCTCGAACAGGAGATCGATAATGCCTTCGCCGGCATGCGTGTCCAAGTTCCCGGTAGGCTCATCGGCCAGCAATAGGGCTGGATTTCCTACAACCGCACGAGCTATCGCCACGCGCTGTTTTTCCCCGCCCGAGAGCTGGTTGGGTCGGTGACTCAACCTGTGCCCGAGCCCGACTCGCAGGAGTGCCGCTTCTGCTCGTTCTCGTCGCTCAGTCAGGGAAGTTCCCGTGTAGAGCAATCCGTCGGAGACGTTGTCCAAGACGGTCACACCTTCCGCAAGGTGGAACTGCTGGAATACGAATCCAATTCGGAAAGCGCGGAGGGCAGCCAACCCTCTATCGCTAAGGTCCGTGATATTGCAGCCATCTATAAATGCTTCGCCTGCGGATGGCAGATCCAAGGTGCCGAGGATGCTCAGCAACGTTGACTTTCCTGACCCGCTCGGTCCGACAACCGCAACTAGCTCGCCTTTGGTGATTTTCAGACTTACCTCATCGAGGGCCCGCACCGGGGGGCTGCCGTAGACGCGGGACACATCCTTGAGTTCGACGATCGACTCACTCATCCCGCGACCACGATTCTGTCTCCAGCTTTGATCTCGCCACCAAGAATTTCCACGAAGCCACCTACGAACACACCGGTCTGTACTTCGACGAGCCTGAGGGATCCGTCGGATACGACTTGAACACCATATTTGTCTTCGGCAATGGCCATCAGGGCACTGACGGGCACTGACAGCACATCCTTGCGGCTAACCTGTTCAATAGTCACGCTGACGGCTATGCCGGCCAGTTCCTTCGTCGCGGTGACATCATCCACTGATACGAGGATAGGTACGACGACCTTCTTGCCGGTGGGTTTTTCCACTTCCACCGGCTGACCGATCTCTTTGATCTTGCCGGTCAAGACTGTCTTGTCCGGCAATGTCACGTTCACAGCTCCCCCAACCGTTACCGAGCTGCGATCGGCAACGTCAAGTTCCGCCTTGACGATCTTGTCCGCAGATGTGACCGTCATGACGCCTGCTCCAGCGCCGACCTGATCGCCAATATTCAGCAGAATCTTCGAAATACGGACGTCTCCCGGACTGAACTGGATGCGGCCCAACTCAATGGTTCCCGTCTGCTTTAAACCAAGAGCCTTCTGCCAGGCCTTCACGGCCACGATGGTGTTCCAGTCGTACCTTTGATTTGGGCTGTACGGGAAGTATCCCAGCGCCGCCAGCCCCTTCTCCAACTGTTCAACATCAGGGCCGTCGGTCATGTCTGCCGCAAACTCTCGCCATACAGGGAGGTTTCCGTGTAGGAGGACCACGGGTGCGTTGTCGACCGAAAACAACGTCCCCCCGTGGCCGACGGAACCACCAGCCGCGGGTAGGCCTGTGAGGACACCACCCACGCCGGATGAGATCTGCCGCGTCCCGTCGTACTCAAGAATTCCTTGGGCACGCGTTAAGGACATCAAATCACCTCGTTTGACTTCGGCCGTCGTCGCGGGAGGTTCCTTTTGTTCTTCCTTTGGCGCTGCAGATGCGTTGGTTAGCTGGAGTGCCATCGCCATTCCGATGGCTCCAATAAGGAGCGCAATTGCGATGACTGACCAGATTCTGACTCTTCTGGACCTCAGGGACGGGCGGCTGGAACCATCAGCAGCGGGAGAGGCTTTTTGTGTCTTCATCGCCCACTCCTCGGAGAGCTACCGTCATGTTGCCGAACAGCGCACTGTGTTGATGAGTCAATTCTGTGTGCGCTAGCCCAAAATTGTTTCGCCCGTGAAAGTGTCATTTTCTAGTTCCTGCCCTTGGCGCCCAGACCGCAAGCAGCCATAACTTGTTCGCTCACCTCTGGCAAGGCCATACCCATGCCAGGCTTGGGGTCCTCGATATCCACTCCTTGATCACGCAGGCACTGCGCGATCTTTCGCTGGGCCTCCTGCATGCCTTCCTTGCTCTTTCCACCCGATTGGACAGGGGCGGTACCGATCTTCTTTACACAGGTCTCATGGGCGGCCATCACTCCGCTGTCGTCATCGAATTGAGGCATTTCCGCGACTCCGTTGGAGCTGGGATCAGGCATATCGAAGCCTTCACCTCGCATGCAAGACGCGTAATCCAGAGACCAATCCTGCATGGTCTTCGGCGCGGCAGTTGAGGCCTTCGTGTCCTTGCCTGGTCCAGCATCTGGAGCGGCACCACAAGCCCCAAGCCCGAGCAACAGGACCGGAGCCACCAATAGCGCAAACTTTGTCCTGCCGTTTCTAAAGAAACTAGTCATTAAATATCCTCCTGCATTGTGTCTTCCCCGATGATGGGAGTGATCTTCACTAAAGCTCCCCAGTAATTAAGGGCTGCAATAAATGCAAATATTTGGCCTTTAAGTAAGCCCTGGCTACATGCAATAATTCGCCAGTGTTTGAACTCGACGGATTTCTTGGACTTTTTCGACCGCATCATTTAATACGATGGTGCCCCACGACTGCCAGGCTAGGGAACTATCAGTACCTGAATTCCATAAGTCTTCTTCTGGTGACGGAAATGTGAGTTCTGAGAAACTTTTGGAGAAAGCCCGGGATTCCAACGGAATCGTTCGTCTCGAAATATGATCGGCGGAGGGGGCTTGGCATATATATGCATAGCCGATCGTTGTCTCTTCGGATCGCCTAAAGGACTTAGGCCGGGAGACATGGAACGAATCGAACATCATCCCGCCGGTACGCCGACGAGGCCACACTTATCAAGAATGTCTTGACTTACATCGGGGAGCACCGTCATCTCCCCCGCTGCCGGGTCCTTCACATCCACACCGTTTTCGCGGAGGCACTTGTTAGTATCGAGGGCTCCTTCCCCCAACTCCTCTGGTGAAGTCTCCTTGTCACCGACGGGAGGTTCACCGATCTTTTCGAGGCAGGTCTTATTCGCAGCGATCTGAAGGGGGGAATCTTCGGTGGCTGGTACTGCCTGGTTTCCGTCTTTCCCCGGATCAGGAACATCCACGCCTTCTTGGCGCATGCAGGAGGCGTAGCTCACCTGCCAGTCCTGTATCAATTGTTCAGCCCGAGGTTTGCCGCCATCCGCTTCCTTGTTCTGCTGGGTACCACATCCGGCTAGGCCAAGGGCCAAGAGCGGGATGGCTGCCCACACGGCCAGCTTGGTCCGGCGACTCTGTAACACATTCATCTTTTCCTCCTGAGCGGGGTGGTTCATGGCCGTTCGGCTACGTCATTTAGCAAGTACACCGGTGGGGACATTCAGGGGACGTCAGAGAGTTTTTTACGTTTTTCACATGTTTGCCCGGCTATCTTTGTTCTTGCCGGAACACCGCCGGACGAGTTGGAACGGGAGAGTCTATTGCGGGTGCTGGTAGTCGAGGATGATGCATACCTTGGAGAAGCGCTGGCTTCGGGGCTGCGGTTTGAGGGGATGTCCGTGGACCTTGTAAACAACGGTTTAACGGCCGTGGAACAGCTCATGGAGAACGCCTACGATGCGGTGGTGCTGGACCGTGACATTCCGGGGATGCACGGAGACGAGGTTTGTCGTCGCGTGGTTGCAGATCCGGACGGTCCTGCCGTGCTGATGCTCACAGCTGCGGACAGCTTGTACGACAAGGTTGCAGGTTTTGAAATAGGAGCCGATGACTACCTCGGCAAGCCCTTTGAGTTCCTTGAGCTGGTAGCGCGGCTGAGGTCTTTGGGCCGGCGGCAGAGAACGGTCCCGCCTGTACTCCACTACGGTGGAATTCGACTCGACACGTTCAGACGCAGTGTTGAGCGGAACGGCGTGCCAGTAAGACTTACCCGTAAAGAATTCTCGGTTCTGCAGATCTTGCTCGAAGCATGCGGGGGAGTTGTCAGCGCGGAGCTTCTGCTGGAGAAGGCCTGGGACATCAATGCGAACCCGTTCACCAACGCCATTAGAGTCACCATGAGTTCTCTGCGGAAGAAGCTGGGTCAGCCAGCAGTGATCGAGACCCTACCCGGAGTCGGGTACCGTATTCAGGCAGACCTTTAAAGTGCCCGCCAAAAGTTCACTCCCCGTCCGCAGGAGGCTGCGCCTGACGGTGCGGGCTCGCCTGACCCTCGCCTACTCAGTGATGTTGGCCGTCACGGCGGCCACTATGCTGGCCGTGATCTACGGATTCATGCGGTTTGTGCCTACCTACCAGATCATGAGCACCAGCAGCACGCCGTCGATGGCGCAAACGGATCAGCCACTTGATGCCGAAATTCCCGACAGGACCCTGGGCGTTGTTTCGCCGATAGTCCTCAGCAGTGCCAACGATATTCTGAGTACTTTGCTCATTACCTCCCTTCTGGTCCTGGCCGCCTTGGGCATAGCGGGGATAGGAACGGGTTGGATTGTGGCCGGGCGGTTGCTCAGACCCCTCCAACAGATAAACCATGCCGCGCGGGAAGCCGGAAAGGGTGCATTGGACCACCGCATCCGGTTTGAGGGTCCCAAGGACGAGATAGCCGACTTGGCAGGAACCTTTTGACGAGATGCTCGCTAGGCTCGAGCGCTCGTTCAGCGCCCACAAGCGCTTTGCTGCCAATGCTTCCCATGAACTGCGAACGCCACTGGCAGCAAGCAGGACCATGATCGACGTCGCGATAGCTCACCCGGGACGACAGGAACTTCCAGAGCTGTTGCAGCGCCTGCGCGCGGTTAATCGTCATAGCAGCGAGATAGTTGAATCGCTGTTGCACCTGCATTCCATTACGCAGGCACCGTTAACGAAGGCGCCCGTGGACCTTTCAGCCGTTGCCAGGGAAGCCGTCCAGAAGACCCGGGCAGAGGCCTCCACGCTGACGGTTTCAATTTCCATCGAAGACGAAGCCGCTCCGGTGCAAGGTGACCCGGTCCTGTTGCGCCAGCTTGTCCTAAACCTTGTTCACAACGGAATTCGGCACAATATCCGGGCCGGAAGACTGACTGTCAAGACAGGAAACCGCCAGGGAAAGTCCTTTGTTGAGGTGATGAACACCGGAGACAAGATTCCCCCGGATATTGTGGATCTCCTGGTCGAACCGTTCTACCGCGTCAGGAACCGGTTGGAGGCAAGCCCGAATGGAGGACACGGTCTTGGCCTGGCGCTGGTACAGAAGATATCCGAGGCGCATGGCGGGCAACTTACTATTGCACCCAACCAAGATGGTGGCCTGACTGTCACGGCTTTGTTGGACTGTTACCAGAGATCTGACTTAGGCGCTCGATAGCGGATGCGAGGGAGCGCAACGGATGGTTGCGATTGAGGTCGCCGGTTCGGGTCGCCAGATACACAGTGTTCAGCGGCGCAAACTCGGGAGTGTGCAAGGTCACGAGTTTCCCCGCGACGAGGTCTTCTTGCACCAAATAGCTGGGCAACACGGACATTCCGGCGCCAGCCAGAACGGCTGCGCGCACCCCGCGAAGATCGGGAACGATGCAGTTGCTCCTGAGATCATCAGGACGTCGGTGGAAGACGGTCCGCCAGTAACGGCGAACGATCGGCAGGTTCTCGGCGTAGGCAACCACAGGAATACGTGCCAGTTCAGCCTCCACAGGCTCGTCACCCGGGAGGCTGGTTTGCCAGGACGGCGCTGCCACCAGTACAAATTCTTCGTCGAAGAGGGGCGATGCCGTAACACCCTGGACCCGGGGACGGACTGCGCTGACCACCAGATCCAGGTGGCCGGCGCGCAACTGCTCAAGCAAGTCGTCAACCAGGCCAAAGCGAATCCTTAGCCTGACTCCAATGGCTTGGGTGAGCTCCGGGGTTCCCGGCAAAAGCATGGCCGTGAGGAACTCTGCCGGACCGCCTAAGTGAAGAGACTCATCTGCTCCTGAAACGTTGGACATAAAGGCGAGATCGTCCAAGGCGTCGATGTGCGGGGCAATGTCACGCGCCAATTCGTCGGCTTTAGGAGTCGGGGTGACGCCCACGGGGCTCCGCTCAAAGAGCCGCAAGCCAAGATTCAGTTCCAGGGAGTGGACATGTGTGGAGGCTGTTGGCTGGGAAATACCCAGCATTCTTGCGGCTTCGGTCAGCGACCCCACACGGTAAACCGTGAGGAAGGTCCGCAAGTGTTCCATGTTGTGAGTAGCCATCGGTGCAATCCTCGCATGGGCACGCCCAAAGAATTCCTATGAGGGCCACAGTATTCTCTATGCCAATACCACAGTCGCGAGGAGCACCATCGAATAGCGAACCGCTTTACCTTCTCCCGAAAGGAACCTCATGTCCCGCATTCTTATGGTTGTTTCAGCAGCCGATTCTCTGGAACTCGCTGACGGCACCCTCCACCCCACGGGCGTATGGGCCGAGGAACTCGTAGTGGCCCATAAAGCCCTCAAAGCCTCCGGCGCAGCCATCACCATCGCCAGCCCGGGCGGAAAGAAATCACCAGTGGACCCTGGCTCGTTGAACCCGGACATCGTCGGCGACGAGGAAAAGGTTGAGGAGTTCAAGCAGTACATCGGGGAAATAGCAGACGAACTCGAAACCCCCAACTCCCTCGGCTCCGTCAATGTGGCCGAGTTCGACGCCGTCGTTCTGCCGGGCGGGCACGGTCCCATGGCCGATCTTGCCACGGACGCCCAGCTCGGTGCCTTGCTCGTAGCGGCGGACCAAAGCGGAAAAATCATCGCTCCCTTCTGCCACGGCCCCGCGGGCTTGCTCAGTGCTACTGCCCCGGACGGCAGCTTCGCTTTCGCTGGCCGTGAGCTGACGGTATTCACAGACGAGGAAGAGCTCGCCGGCGGCACCGGCGAGAAAACGCCCTGGCTGGTCGCCACCACGCTCGCCGAGCGGGGCGCGATCGTGAAGGCTGGCCCTGCATGGAGCAGCTACGTGGTCCGCGACGGCAACCTCATCAGCGGTCAGAACCCGCAGTCAAGCGAGGCTGTGGCGGCCGCCGTCGTCTCCGCACTCAGCGAGTAGACTCAGCCGCTAAGAACCGCAACGACGGCGACCCGTCCGGACCGCTGGTAACCGCGGCGCGGAGGCGTCGCCGTCGTTTAGCTCTATCCTCCCTACCCAACAATGGCAATACTAAGACTGTGAAAGAGCGGTCAGATCGAGCGTCCGAACGCCTCCGGAACTGGCTGAAGGCGCTCGGATCCATAGGTTCTGCAGTGAACCAGGGAGTATCCGTTGACGAGCTTCTGACCATGGTGGCCAGAACCGCCAGCGAATTGATGAGTTACGATTTTTCCTCGGTGACAGTCCCCGATGCCACAGGCACGGTCTTGCAGATCCGAGGTTCCTACGGCCTCTCCGATGAGTACATCCGGGACGTCAACTCACTCCACCCGATCCGCTTGCGAGGCACGTCCTTGCGCTCTCCGTCCAGCCAGGCTTTTGCAATGGGCGTTCCCATCCAAATCCATGATGCCGGCACCGATCCGTCCATTGGCCCATGGGCCCCGGCAGCGCTGGAGCAGGGCTACACGTCGATGATTGCTATCCCGCTCAACGCCCCGGGCGGCACCTTGGGGATCCTCAATTGCTTCACACGTCAGGCCCATTACTTCGACGCCGACGAAGTGTCACTGCTTTCGGTCCTGGCAGACCAAGCTGCAATCGCCATCAACACTGCCCGACTTCGCGCCGAACAAGCGATCACCATTTCTAAGCTGAATGCGCTGAATCAGACGTTGGAGGAACAATACGACCTCCAACGGCAAGTGGCCGAAGTTCACCAACGGCTTACGTCATTGGCTCTCAGCGGAGGTGGCTTGGATGACATAGGAACGGCGCTGTCTGAGCTGCTATCACGCACCGTGGTAATCCGAAGCGGCCACGAAACGGTGATGTGCGGCCCCTCGTTTGAGTCGGACATGCAGTTGGAAGCGCTGATGCAAGCGGCAACCCAAGGCGTCCAGCATCCCGTAAAAACCGGCACAGGCCTTTCCAACGTGATGCTGTCATTCGGTGATGGGTCACGAGCCTCTGCCGTTCGTGCTGCAGTGGTGGTCAAGGAAGAAGTCGTAGCCTGGATGTGGACTATCGGCAGCGTAGAAGAATTCACCCCGTTGGACCTGAGAGCGATCGAGCACGCAGCCACAGTTGTTGCCTTGGAACTCCTCAGCGCCCGGAACTCCGCCGAAGCGGCTTGGCACCAGGCGGGGGAACTCCTCCGGGAGATCCTTACCACCCGGGGTCCGCTGCCGGCTTCGCTCATCACACAGGCTGCGCGGATGGGGCACGATCTATCCCAACCGCATGCCCTGATTCTTTCGTCTGGCATCCCAGAAAACACCACTGGCCTGCAGGAGCGGCTCGCTGCCGCGGTTCACCACCGGGTGGAGTACTCCCGTCCCCAACCATTGCTGGGCTTTCACCAGGATTTTCTTGTCATGCTGTGGCCTTTAGGGGACAGCCCAGCGGAGTCCGTCCGCCCCATCGCAGAAGGTTTGCGGCTCGTCCTGAGGGACGGCGGCGAGGGAACCGAGGGCTCCCTGTCGGTACTTACGGGACCCGTATCCGGCCCACAAGGCTACCTCGAGGCGTTCTCAGTGGCCCGGGGTGCGGCGCATCTGGCCCGGCTCAGGGGAATGCGGGGGCGGACCCTGCTGGCGTCCGATCTGGGGATGGCGGGGCTATTGCTTCAGGTGCAGGACTCCTCCAAGGTCCGATCCTTTTGCGAGGAAGTCCTGGGGCCTTTACGCCGGCATGATTCGTCCCGACGGACAACACTGCTTCAGACGCTCAGGACATTGATGCGAAACAACCTGGACGCAGGCATGACAGCCGCACAGCTATCACTGGATATAGATGCGATTACGAGGGACCGACGGTTGGTCGAAAAACTCTTGGGTAGGGAGCTGACGAATGTGGCCACACTGACGCATCTCGCCGCAGCTTTGGAGCTGGAGGATGTTCTTACCGCCCTTGATACAGGGGCACACTAAACCGGACCCCACGAGAGTCATTGGTCACACGGAGGATCCTTGTGGCAAAGTGCGCACCAAGGGTGCCAGTTCAGCAATTCCTTCGGCCTCCGCTAGTGCCTGTTCCAGGGCGCCGTCATGCACGGGCCGGGCTGAAGCGAGCAATTCGCTCCCTTCGCCTGTGAGCTCGGTGTAGATACCGCGCCTGTCATCGGCACAGAGGATCCGCCGCAGTAGTCCGCGCTGCTCAAGCCTGTTCACCAGCCGCGTCGTTGCGCTCGGAGAGAGAGCCGTGGCCCGCGCCAGCTGTTGCATACGCATGTGCCATCCATTTTGCCGGTCCAAGGCGTCCAGGACGGTGAACTCAACCACGGAAAGGCCCGCCGTAGTTTGCAGGGCTTGTTCGAGCGCTCCTTCAATCAGCCCATGAAGGGCAGTCAACGTTCTCCAGCCTTGCGCGCGTACTTCTACGGCGTCGTCTTTGATGCTCATGGTTGTTCCTTTCGAGGTGGCGTTACACCGAATGAGAGATAGTTGCTTGCGCACTATATTTTCGTATGCAATGATCTATACAGCGCCTGCAACTAACAGCTTACGCGCACTATCCTCTTCCGTACAGTTAAAAGGAGAACGTCATGCCCATTGGGCTCATAGCCTTGGCCTTGGGTGGCTTCGGAATCGGACTCACGGAGTTCGTCATCATGGGACTTCTCCCGGAGGTCGCCGCTGATTTCGCGGTCAGCGAGGCCACAGCTGGCTGGCTGATCTCGGGTTACGCCCTCGCCGTAGTGGTGGGCGCATTATTGCTGACGCTGGCGATGTCGCGCATGGACAGGAAAACGGCCCTTGCCATACTCCTGGGTGTCTTCATCGTAGGGAACGTCCTGTCGGCGTTCGCTCCGGACTATTGGACCATGATGGCGGGCCGGATCATTGCCGCGTTGGCACACGGAGCGTTCTTTGGCATTGGTTCCGTCGTCGCAGCCGGCATGGTAGACCGCAACAAAAAGGCCGCTGCTATTGCCATCATGTTTACCGGCCTCACCGCCGCCAACGTCCTGGGAGTGCCGTTCGGCACCATGCTGGGACAAGCAGCAGGCTGGCGCTCCACTTTCTGGGCCATCAGCGTGATCGGCATCTTGGCTCTCGTGGGAATCCTTACCTTGGTCCCCCGTCCCAAGGACGCCGACTCCACTGAGTCCACGAGCCTTCGCAGCGAGCTCAGGGCGTTCAAGTCGGGGCAGGTTTGGCTGTCCATTGCCGTCACCATCCTGGGATACGGCGGAATGTTTGGAGCCTTTACCTACATTGCCTTCACGCTGACCGAGGTCTCGCACTTCACGGCCGCCACCGTCCCCTGGTTGCTAATCCTCTTCGGTGTGGGACTCTTCGTGGGAAACGCCCTTGGAGGAAAGGCTGCTGACCGAAACGTGGACCGGACTTTGCTGGTGATACTTTCCGTGCTGCTTGTGGTCCTGGTGGCGTTTGCCCTGACCGCGGACAACCAGCCTCTTGCCATCGCGTCCTTGGTACTCATGGGCGGATTCGGCTTTGCTACCGTCCCAGGTCTGCAAATGCGCGTCATGGCCTATGCCAAGAGTGCCCCCACCCTGGCATCCGGGGCAAACATTGGCGCATTCAACGTGGGCAACGCTTTGGGAGCCTGGCTGGGCGGCGTCACCATCACCGCGGGCCTCGGCTATACCTCCCCAATTTGGGCAGGCGCGGGGATCACGCTACTTGGGCTCATCGTCATGGTGTTCGCTGCGACAGCCGCCCGACGCGCCGCCCAGCGAGAGGCACAATCCCCCGCAGGACAGCAAACAACCGAGCAGCACCTCGCGGGATCCCAGCTCTAGCCCTCCCCCGTATCGAGAGATGATCATGACCTTGAAAACAGCCCCCTTCACTGCTCCTTTGCCCGCCCTTGATGCCCTCTGCCGGAACGGCGCCGGCTTGAGTATCGGCGTCGAGTTCCCTCTGGACAACGACTTTGCCCGGCATGGTCGGCCAGGGTCCACCGGACAGTTCGGCATTCCGGACCTGACCCACCAGCGCCGCAGGGCCGAGCTGGCGGACCGGCTGGGCTTTAAGGCCCTATGGCTGCGCGATGTTCCCCTTTGGGTTCCAGCCTTTGGTGACGCCGGTCAGGTGTTTGACCCGTTCCCGTATCTGGGGTATTTGGCGGGGGTCACGGATTCGATCCTGCTGGGAACAGCCGCGGTGGTCTTGCCTCTGCGCAATCCGCTGCACGTGGCCAAGATGGCCGCCTCCATTGATCAGCTGTCCGGAGGCCGCCTCATACTCGGGGTTGCCTCAGGCGACCGGCCCAACGAATATCCAGCGTTCGACGCCGATTTCGACTCCCGCGGGGAGCGGTTCCGTTCGTCAGTAAACGCCATCCGGACGGCCTGGCGGGAGAGTTTGGGACCGGAGGACACCGTGAAGGTCCTGCCCCCGCCCGCCCAGGACCCCATTCCATTGGTAGCAGTGGGACGCGCACAACAAACCACTGACTGGATCGCCTCCACCATGGACGGCTACATGACCTACCACCGTCCCGGGCCCCTGATGCAACCAGTCGTGAACCGGTGGAACCACGCAGTCCCGGACGGCCAGCACAAGCCCTTGCTGACAACCATGCTGCTTGACTTGGTGGAGGATCCCCGGGCGACCGCCGAACCGATCCGGTTTGGCGCCCGCCTGGGTCGCAACTCCCTTGCCCGGTACCTCGAGGAGCTGGAGGCATCCGGCGTCGGGCATGTGGCGCTGAATTTCCGACCCAGCCAGCGCCCCGTCGAAGACGCGCTGGAGGAAGTTGCGAAGCACGTCCTGCCGGCTTTTTCCTAGGGGAAGATCGAGTCGACATATCCACCGTCTACCCTCAAGGCGCCTCCCGTGGTGGCCGAGGCCTGAGGCGAGCTGAGGTAGACCACCATATTGGCAATCTCCAGCGGGTCGATGAGCCGTTTGATCAGGGAGGCCGAGCGCTCGGTGGACATGAATTTCTCCTCGGCTTCATCCCAGGGCATATCCGTGCCAAACTTCTCTCCGATGAAGCGGACGGCGCCATCGGTCTTTGTGGGCCCTGCGATCACCGAATTCACCGTCACGCCGGAGCCCGCGGCAACCTTGGCGTAGCCCCTAGCTGCGGCGACCAGGGCAGTTTTGGAAACGCCATAGTGCAGCATGTCATGCGGCACGGAGATGGCTGCATCGCTGGCGAGGTAGAGAACCCTCCCCCATTTTTGGCGCATCATGGCTGGCAGGAGGGCCCGCGTCAGCCGAACAGCGGAAAGGAGGTTGACGTCCAGATACTCTTGCCAGTCCTCGTCCGTAATATCCAAGGCATCCTTCGACTCGTAGATACCGAGGTTGTTCACCAGGATGTCCACTCCTCCTACCTCGCTGGCGAGCGCCGCAACCCCCTGCTTGGTGCCGAGGTCCCCAGCTACGGTCCTGGGCTTGCGGACATCAGCGGCAGCCGAGATGTCGGCAGCGGCGCTGTCCAGCGAATCCTGGCTGCGACCGCTGAGCACCACCGTCGCTCCGGCCTTGGTCAGCTCCTTGGCGATGGCCAAGCCAATACCTTGGGATGAGCCTGTAACCAAGGCGGTCTTACCGGTGAGATCTATCTTCATGGTGAATGGAATCCCTTCGAAACGACTGTCGAGTGAAGTACTCTGTTTTCTATGCTACGGACAAATTGTCCGTATTGCGATAGATGCATCGCTGATTTCTTTGGCGTTTAGGCGCTTGGCTTGATGAAAGTGGAGTAGGAAATGGATCAGAATCGATTCTTGGGAAAAACAGTCATGGTCACGGGCGCTGGGTCCGGGTTGGGCGCTGCTGTCTTCAAGAGGTTCCTCCTTGAAGGAGCAAACGTAATCGGCGTGGACCTCAGCGCAGAATCAATGGAGCGGTTCCGTGAGCGGAACTCCGTCCTGTCCGGTCAAATGACGCTCAAAGTTGCCGACGTCGGTGACTCCGATGCTATCGAAGCAATCATCAATGAAAGCGTGGAAGAACTAGGCGCGTTGGATGTCTTGGTCAACAACGCTGGAATAGCTCCGACCGGGCCCGCAGCGACTACATCGAACGAACTTTGGCGGTCCGTCATGAAGGTCAACGTGGATGGTTTGTTTTACGCAACACGGGCGGCGCTCCCGCACCTGATCCGGTCCCAAGGCAACATTGTCAATACCGCAAGCGTCTCGGGCATTGGCGCGGACTACAACTATGCCGCCTACGACGCCTCGAAGGGTGCTGTCATTAACTTCACGCGCAGCGTAGCGGTCGATTACGCCCAACGGGGTGTCCGCTGCAACGCCGTGGCACCCGGGCCAGTCCTCACGCCCTTGCTGCAAAAGAACCTCGACTCCATGGAGGGGCTGAAGGAGGCATTCGGACGCTCCATCCCCCTGGGCCGCATAGCGGCATCCGAAGAAATAGCACCGGCCTTTACCTTCTTGGCCTCGTCTGATGCCTCCTATGTCAACGGGCACATCCTCACCGCAGATGGTGGTGTGACGGCCTGGAACGGCCAGCCCAATCCCAACGACCTTTAGACATGACCGCGTCTCCCGGAATCGCATCGGTTACTCCGAGACGGTTCCGGGTGACCTGACGCAATGCGTCAGGGTCCAACGACCCACGCGGGCACGCGGCAGGCTCTCTCTCGGTATATTTCGACTGATGCTGGGGAAGCTTGTCCGATACATCACCTGACACGTCAACAGGGTCTCCACCGAACGTAGGCGCGGGCGCGTGCGAATCTGTGGAAAGTACTCAAACGGAACGGATCTCCAGCGTTATCGCTGGATTGTTCGCAGCAAGTAATGTCCCGCTGCACCCCTACCAGGGTGCCGGAACGAAAAGCTCCCTGCGCAAATCGCGCAGGGAGCTTCGCTGGGTCAATGTGTCAATCAAGTCCGTTTGAGAGGAAGATTGCCACGGTCGCTGATGACGGCCAGCACAATGACCACTCCAATGACCACGGGTTGGAGATTCGGCGACACGTTCAACAGGGTAAGCCCGTTGTTGAGAACTCCGATGATGAGAAGACCTATGAACGTACTGAACATCGAGCCAACACCACCTGAAAGACTGGCACCACCGATGACCACTGCCGCGATCACGCTTAGGAGATCTGAAGCACTGCCCGCGGTTGGCTGGGCTGAATCCAGCCGAGCTCCCACAGCCAGGCCCGCCAAGGCGGCCAGGAAACCGGCGATGACGTACACGCGTGCCTGGGCCAGCCTGACACTGATGCCGGAGAGGCGGGCGACCTCTTCATTGCCGCCGATGGCGTAGAGCTGCCTTCCAGAGGGTCGGTACCGCAACCATAGCGCTGCGAGGACGAAGACCAGCAGCATCAGATACACCTGCAAAGGTATGCCCAGCAGTCTCGTCCGGGACAGGCCGAGGAACCACTCAGGGAAGCCGATAACCGGGTTCCCGTTGGTGATGTACAAAGCGAGCCCCGCCCCGGCAAACATGGTTGCCAACGTGGCGATAAATGGCTGGACGTGCCCGAAAGTCACCAAGAGTCCGTTCACCAGGCCGATGAAAGCCCCAAGAATGAGCCCGCAGACCATCGCGAGCCAAAAAGGCAAACCTATTTCCTTGTAAAGAAATGCGGTGGCCATGAACGACAACGCCATGGTTGAGCCCACAGACAGGTCAATGCCTCCCAGGATAATGACCAAGGCGGCGCCTACGGCCATCATGCCGATGTAGGAAACCTGGCTGAGAACGTTGATGAGGTTGTTCGGCGTCAGGAAGTAGGGCGAGAGCAGGGACATTGCGATGCAGATGACCACTAGCCCAATCACCGGGCCCGGAATATTCTTGGCGAGCTGCTTGATTCTCGTTTGCCATGGTTCCTGGCCAGTACCTGAGCCGGTATTCGTCCGGGCGCCTGGCTCGACTTTAGGGCCGACGGTGTTTGTAGAGGGCACAGTCTTATCTTTCTTTTTTGAAGGGTATGGGTGCGCTACGGCACTGAGAGTTCCATAACACGGTCAGGGAGGGCCTCCTCACGGCTGAGAATGCCGCGCTGCTGCCCCCCTGCCATGACGAGCACACGGTGAGAGAGTCCGAGGACCTCTTCGAGCTCTGAGGAGACGACGATGATGGCTACCCCGTCGGCGGCCAGTTTGCGAACAATTTCATAGATTGCGGCCTTTGCGCCGACATCAACGCCACGCGTAGGCTCGTCGAGGATGAGGACCTTTGGTTTCCGCACTAGCCACTTCGCCAGGAGTACTTTCTGCTGGTTTCCTCCGGATAGGAAAAGGACAGGAATGTCCAGGTTCCCGCGGATGTCCAACTCCTGTGCCTGTGCGCGCTCGACGCGCTTCACGGTCCTACTGGAAACAAAACCACTGGGGGTCAGCGTTTTTTCCCACGGCAGGACCATGTTCTCGCCACCGCTTCTGCCCAGGTTCAGTCCCTGGCCCTTGCGGTCCTCGGGAACCATGAAAATGCCTTGCTGAATGGCGCTGGCAACATTGCTAATCTTCACCGTTTCGCCGTCGACGGCGATCGTCCCGGCGTCCGCACGATCGGCACCGGCAAGCGTCCTGACAACCTCGGTACGGCCTGCTCCTACAAGACCGGACATCCCAAGAATCTCCCCTTTGCGCACAGAGAAGGAGATATCGCTAAACGCTCCATGTCGTGCCAGGTCCTTGACCTCCAGCACAATTTCCGGCTCAGCCGGTTGAGGGGCCTCGTGAGCGTAAACGAACTCGCGGCCCACCATGGCACGGATCATTTGGTCCTTGCTGACATCCCCGGAATCCCAGGCCATGGCCCTGTGTCCATCGCGGAGGCAGAGAATTTCGTCAGCAATGGCCGAAATTTCGTCCAACCGGTGGCTGATGTAAATCACACCAGCTCCCCGATCGCGAAGGACTCGGATCTGTTCCAGGACCTTCTCTGTTTCCTCCTGCCCCAAAGACGCCGAGGGTTCGTCAAAGATTACATAGGACGGGTCCCGCAGGATGGCCTTCGCGATCTCTATTTCCTGCTGCGCCGCCATGGAGAGTCCGGCAACCGGTCGGCGCGGGTTGATCTTGGCTCCTAAAACAGCCAAGGCCGCCTCCGCTTGGTCAACCATGGAGGCCGTATCCACCCGGCCCCGTTTTTTGGGCCATCGTCCCAGAAACATGTTTTCGGCAACGCTAAGGCGTGGGACCATCTTAATTTCCTGGTGAATAATGGCCACACCGCTGTTCAGCGCAGAAGCCGGACCCGTGGGAGCGTAGGGCACTCCATTGAGCAGCATCTCTCCTGCATCCGGTGATTTGATGCCTGCCAATATGGAGCTCAGGGTGGATTTACCGGCGCCGTTTTCCCCGATGAATCCAAGAACCGTCCCTGCTCTCAGGGTGATATCCACTCCATGCAGCACAGTGTTGCCGCCATACTGTTTGGTGAGGCCTATGCCCTTGAGGGCCTTGGGCTCCTCGGTCAGCGATCCTCCATTGAGAGGTGCCGGTCCCGTGCTCAGGATTGACATGATTTCCTTCGTGGTTTGGGGGTTCCGGCCTGCCCGGACACCGGGCAGGCCGGACGTGTGCTATTTCGCCGGGCCGTAGTATCCGGCGGATCGGGCCTCGTCAAGGTTTTCCTTGGTGACAAGAACCGTGGGCTGAAGCTGTTCTTTCTCAATGGACGAGGCGTCGCCACTCATGGCTTTGATAGCTGTCCGGACAGCCAGCTCGCCCATCTGGTACGGCTCCTGGGACATCGTGGCCAGAACCTGCCCGGACTCGATGGCGTCGTAAACCTGCGGGAAGCCGTCCACACTGACGATTTTGAGGTTGGAGCGGCCGGCCTGGGCTGCAGCCTTTGCCGCGCCGAGGGCCATGCCATCGTTCTGGGCAAAGATTGCCTGGAGGTCCGGGTTGGCAGTAAGCACGTCCTGGGCCACGTTATAGGCCTTGTTTTCGTCCCAGTCAGCGTTGGTGGTGGAGACTACCTTGATGTCCGGGTTTTTCTCCAAAATGCTTCCGCATCCCTTGGAACGCTCAATTTCCGTGGAAGAGCCTAGAACACCCTTGATGATTGCGAGGTTCCCCTTGCCGCCCATCTGCTTGGCCAGGTAATCACATAACTCGGTGGATGCTTTGACGCTGTCGCTGCCAATGAACGTGGCCACATCACCTTGAGGGCGTTGGTCGATGGCAACTACCGGGATATTGGCGCCCTTGGCCTCCGCCACTCCTGCAGCGCCTGTTGTTGCGTCCTGCATGGCGAAGATAACTGCCCCTACCTGCTGTGTCACCAGGTTCTGCACCTGATTGACCTGCTGGGACGAATTGCCGTTCGCATTGAGTACTACAAGTTCGTAGCCTTCGTCAGCGGCAGCCTTCTTCATGCCGTCTACAGCGGCGACGTAAAAGAGGGACTGGAATTCAGGCATCGAAACACCAATGGTCTTCTTACCTGATGCCCCGGCATTGGCAGCGTTGTCGGCGCTGCAGCCGGTCAGAGCCAAAGCGGCCGCGGCAAGCATGGCCAAGGCGATGCCCAGCGGGCGGCGGGTGCTGTGTTTCCTCGTTTGGCCAAGTTGGACAGGGGTTGAATGTATTGTGCGGCTTGATTCGTTCATCACGATGGGCCTTACCTCTCTGTAAGAAAATCTCGAACGGTGATGAGGGTTGGGGAGTGTGGCTCTTGGCTTTGCTGAGATGAGCCATGTTCTCTGGCGAGGCCGGAGATTGGGCCGGACGCCTGCGAAGCTATTTCCAGTTTGTGAGCAGCGTCACGATAAGTCCAAGTCAAAGATTCTTCGGTGCTGATAACCCCTGATTATCGGATTGCCGAAACGGTGTTACTCACCAAGCGGTGAATCCTCCGTCGACAACGAGGTCCGTCCCCGTGCAGAAGCTGGCAGCCGGAGACAACAGAAATAAGGCAGGACCTGCCATTTCGAAGGCATCGGCCGGCCGCCCCAGCGGGGTGTTCCTGGTGACAGCCTCGTCCAGGATGCTCGCCACCTCAGCTCGATCGTTCATGGGTGTCCGAGTGAACCCGGGAGAGATGGAATTGACGCGTATGCCGTACCGGGCCCACTCAGTGGCCAGCGATTTGGAGAGGTGCGCCACGGCAGCCTTGGAAGTGTTGTAGTGGGACTGCAACATCTCCCGGTGGGAGACGATTCCGGAGATGGAGGCCAGGTTGACGATCGCCCCTCCCCCGTTTTCCCTCATTGCCCGGGCCTGTGCCTGGCAGCTGAGGAAGACCCCCGTAACGTTTACACGCAACACGCGTTCGAACTGCTCCGCGGTCATGTCTTTCGCTGGAACTGCCCCAGCTATCCCAGCAGAATTCACTGCCGTAGTGAGGGGCCCCAACGAGCCCTCGGCCCGTCTCACGGCGGAGGCCATCTGCTCCGCGCTGGTTACGTCGGCTCCAATGAACTCGGCCTCCCTTCCCTCCGCTTCTATTGCTTCCAAGGTTGCTGAGGCATCGCTGGAAGGTAGGTCAACCACGGCCACGTGACTGCCCATCTGGGCCAGGGCGATGGCAATGGCACTACCTATTCCCGATGCCCCGCCCGTCACCATCGCTACGCCGTCGTCGAGCCTGAACGAAAGCTTCCTATGGCTCATACCGGTGTTCTCCCACCTCGGCGGCTGCCTGCGTTTGACAGGCCCCGGGCTGCCTAGGCCGCAGGGGGATCGACGTCCTCAAGGCTGGCTGCGCCGGCCGGTAATGTGCTGAACCGCCAAGCGTGGCGGCGATGCGATCCAGGGCACGCCTTGATGCATGGACCTGGGAAGACCTCACGTCCTGGACGCCATCCACCTGCATGAGCCGGGACCGGACCAAGCCGGCAAACGTCACCGAGATTGCCGGGCACGAATGGCAGGCGTTGTGAAACGCGACCGTGACCACGCCATCCTCAACACCTAAAATAGTCAGGTCACCGGAGTGGCCTTTAAGCAAGGGACGGATATAGGACAGAGCCTCCTGAAGATCCTCTTCCAAGGGCCCAACGCCCTGGTTCTCGGTCACAGCAGCCCCAGCTCCTTCTTCTTGACCTCAAGATCAATCCCCAGTCCCCGGGCGAAGTTCAGGCCGAACACCTGTTCCTTGATTTCGGGCGTCAGCTCCGGGTAACCATATTTGTCCTGGAGTTCCTCGGGCATCTCAAGGTTGGCCCACGTGTCGATGTAGGTCTGCATGTGCGGCCAGAGAAATCCCTCTGATCCGTAGCAAAGTTTGGTTGTGACAGGTTTAGATGGCCCCGGTAGGACGGTTATTTCTGGCCCCAATTCTAGACTCGCCGGGCGTTTGTGACGGTTATATGTGGCCCCACCTTCAACGTTGGTTCCATCAGTGGATGGATGCGACGGAGGGTTGGTCCGGATGGAGTCGAGGGTGGAGTTGTTTGCGCGGATCCGACGGGATGCCCGGGTTGAGGGTTTGTCGGTGCGCGCATTGGCGGCAAGGCATAAGGTCCATCGCAGAACCGTGCGGCAGGCGTTAGAGGCTGCGATTCCTCCGGATCGGAAACCGCGGCGCGGTGTTGCTTGGCGGCTGGAACCGTTCAAGACCGCCATTGACCAGATGCTTGTCGATGACACGGCTGCTCCACGGAAACAGCGGCATACAGCCCGAAGGATACTGGCGCGGCTGATTGAGGAGCGCGGAGCGACAGAGCTGTCGTATTCGACGGTGAGGGATTACGTGAGGGTGCGCCGGGCCCAGATCGATCTGGAAGCCGGCCGCAGGGTCGAAGTCTTTGTCCCTCAGGAACACGCACCGGGCGCCGAAGCGGAGGTCGATTTCGGTGAGGTCTTTGTCGTGCTCAATGGTGTGAAGACCAAGTGCCACATGTTTGTGTTCCGGCTCTCCCATTCCGGCAAAGCCATCCACCGGGTCTACCCTACCCAAGCCCAAGAAGCTTTCTTGGAAGGCCATATCGAGGCGTTCAAGGAGATCGGCGGTATTCCGGTCAAACACATCCGCTACGACAACCTCACCAGCGCCGTAACCTCGGTGTTGTTCGGGCAGGGCAGGAACCGGCATGAAAACGACCGCTGGGTGCTATTCCGCTCCCACTACGGGTTTGACGCTTTTTACTGCCAACCAGGGATCGCCGGCGCTCATGAGAAGGGCGGGGTCGAGGGCGAGGTGGGATGGTTCCGTCGGAACCGGCTCACGCCGATGCCTGTGGCTGCGTCCCTGGAGGAGCTAAACGACCGGATCAGAGGTTGGGAGTCCAAAGATGAGGACCGGAGGATCAACGACAGGATCCGTACCATCGGCCAAGACTATGCGGCAGAACGGCCCTGCTTGGGGCCGTTGCCCGTGGAAGAGTTTGATCCCGGGCTGGCATTGAACCCACGCGTTGATCGTTCATCAATGGTCACCGTTCGTATGGTGAAGTACTCCGTTCCGGCGCGGTTCATCGGACGGCAGGTCCGGGTCTCGTTGCGGGCATCCGACGTCGTGGTTTTTGACGGACGCGTGGTGGTGGCCAGGCACCAACGGCTCGCGGCCCGGACGGGGTGCTCGGTCCAGCTGGACCACTATCTGGAGGTCTTGAAGACCAAGCCCGGCGCGCTTCCCGGGTCTACCGCCCTGGCCAAAGCGAGGGAATCAGGTGCGTTCACTAGCGCCCATGAAGCGTTCTGGGCTGCCTCGCGCAAGGTCAACGGCGATGCCGACGGGACCAGGGAACTGATCGATGTCCTGTTGCTGCACCGCTGCATGGATCCCAATGATGTTAAAGCTGGGATCGTCGCCGCCCTTGGCGTTGGGGCCGTCAGCGCCGACGTCGTCGCGGTAGAGGCCCGGCGCCACGCCGCCGCAGCCCCATCGGGTGGGGCCAGCTCGGATCGCCATCCCGGTGAACACGCTGACGTGAAAATGCAACGAGTTGTCAGCCTGACTCAGCGCCGGCTGACCGATCCGGCAGCCGTTATCGCAGGATTGCCACGGGATACCCGGCCTTTGCCCTCGGTCAATGCCTATGACGAGTTGCTGGCCAAGCGCAGTCAACACACCACCGATAAGGAAACGGCATCGAAGGAGAACATCTCATGAGCCCAACAGCCCCGGCGGCCACGATCACACCAACGCTGCGCCGACGGCGTGGCCTGACCGAACAAGCCGCCATCGCCGCCGTGGATCAGGCTTGCCGCAGGCTCCGGCTACCCACCGTCCGCGCGGTCCTGAACGAGGCTCTTGCCGTGGCCGGGAAAGAACAACTCACCTATCAGGGCTTCCTGGCCGAGCTGCTACTGGCAGAATGCGATGACCGTGACCGGCGCTCGTCCATCCGAAGGGTGAAGGCCGCGAACTTCCCGCGGAACAAGTGGCTCGGTGACTTCGATTTCGATGCCAACTCGAACATCAACCCCGCGACAATTCACACGCTCGCAACCGGGGACTGGATCCGCAAAGGCGCACCCCTATGTCTGATCGGGGATTCGGGAACCGGAAAATCTCACCTGCTGATCGGGCTCGGCACGGCGGCCGCTGAACAGGGCTACCGCGTCCGATACACCCTTGCAACAAGGCTCGTAAATGAACTCGTCGAAGCTGCGGACGAGAAGATGCTTGCCAAGACCATCGCCCGTTACGGCAGGGTCGATCTGCTCTGCATCGACGAGCTGGGATACATGGAACTGGACCGCCGGGGCGCCGAACTACTCTTCCAGGTCCTGACCGAACGCGAAGAGAAAAACTCAATCGCCATTGCCTCCAACGAGTCGTTCTCGGGTTGGACGAAGACCTTTACGGACCCTCGGCTCTGCGCCGCAATCGTGGACCGGCTGACCTTCAACGGAACCATCATCGAAACTGGCACCGACTCTTATCGGCTAGCCCATACCATCGCCCAACAAGTGCCTTCGTCAGTCTGATTGGAGCCAACCTGGACGGTTAGGGACAGCTGCCGCAAAGGAGCGCCGCCTCGGCCCAGATGTAGAGGAAACGGGGTAGCCGGCCCGGTGTCCAGGGGTGGATACTCACGTCAAGAGCTTCGTTCTTTTTGGGTGCGTCGTTCGGGGCGGCTTTGCCGACAGTGCGTTGACCGATGACAGTTGTGCCGTCTTCCGCCTTCATAAGACTGTTTCATTTCCGCCTCATTGCCCCTGTCAGGGGCCATTGCCCAAAGGCCATCAAGGCATTAGCCTTGCTCCATCCAATGGATTTACTCTCTCTGGGGGGGCAGAAGTAATGCATGGCAAATGGAAAATTGCGCTAACAGCCGTAGCCGTTGCTGGCGTCGGTGTAGCCGCTGTTGCTGCGTCATCACCGTCTGAACACGCTGTCGGAAAAGCAGCGGACATCGTTCCCGCGATGGCATCCCAACAGCAATTGTCAGACCGTTTACCCGAGTCCGCTGCCAAGACGTTTTCGTCAACCGGCATCGATCCGGCATCCGTACGGTTGGTGGGCAAAACCACCAATCTTCAATACTTTGCGGCCGCCATGGGAAGCGATCAGATCTGCATCGTCACGGTCGGACAGGACGGCTCCGGTCAAATGATGGGCTGCACCTTCGTCAAGGGATTCGAAGGATATGGCCTCCGCGTGGCCAACCCCGACAAAAGCGAAGAAGCGTGGCTTGTAGTCCCGGGCAGCACTCAAGCTGCTGCAGCCAGCGACCCCGAAAAATGGGACGCTACCGCTCCGAATTTTCTCGTGAAGGGAAGCACCCGCTAACCCGAGGGCGTGCCTGAACACAGGCCGGCCGAATTCGACCCTTCGAACACTCACGTCAGAATTGGATGGGACCCGACATGCACGTCGTAAAACGCGCCTCACTAACCCTTCTCGCCGTAACAGCACTGGTGCTTGGCTCCAGCCAGGCCGCGAATGCCTGGGGCAGCAACAGCTGGTACGTTCAACCAACAAACTGCAACCCAGGAACGTTCTACGGAACCAGCTGGTACGACTTCCCGAATGGCTTAGCTAAAGCTCAAACTTCCGAAAGCGGTAATTACTGCTGGTTTGGAAACGTCAAAGTCACCAGTGCAGTCCGTGACAATTGGGGCAACGGCTACGGGTGGAGCTCGGCAGCGAACTTCACCCAGACCTACTTTCCCACATCTTATGGAGGGTCATGGGGTGGCATCCACGCCTGGGGAGACTCCGGCGGTCGCCTGACCTAAGTCCTGGATTAGGGCCGGGCGACCGATTCGGAAACCCGGCCCTCGCCAAGGAATCCTCGCCGTGCTCTGATGAGTAGTGATGACGGGTTCGCACAAGGGAGCAGACATGAACGGGAATCTTGAACCGTTGTTTCGGGCGGATCCCGCGCCGAGACCGGTGAAGGGCATTCTCCTGGGCTTCACGGCCGCCCTATGCTGGTGGATTGGTATCGCCGGGACGGCGAACAACTCCGGCGGCACCCCATACCTCGTAGTCCCTGCCCTGGTCACTGCATTAGCGTTTGTAGTTGTGCGCCGAGAACGGAACGCTCGGGGCAGATACTTCAAGACCCCGCCAATCCGCAGGCATCGCTTCGCTTTGCCCCGCGCCCGGGCCATGATCGCAATCCTTTGCGGGTTTACGGCCCTGCTATCTTGGTGGATCGCCATAGTTGCGTTCGTTGTCAGCGGTGGCGACATCCAGGCCATCATGGTCTTTCTCTTCGTCCCCGTCGCAAGCACTATAGGGACGTTCTTTGCTGCCCGTAGCGCTGGGTGGATGGGTAAAGGCAACCACTGCTAGTCCGCGCCCCGTCCCCACAAGCTGGGCCTTCTCATACACGGCCGCCCTCGATGCCACGCCCAAACCATCAGACCGATCGCTTCCCCCAACCGGTTCTACACTCGTGGGGTCGGCAGGGGCCGACAAAGGATGCCGGTCAATCCACGGCCGTTACACGGCCGGGCAATGGCCGGTCTCCGTTTCCGTCAATCAGCCATCCTTCCGTCTCCGACCCGCATGCAGCCAAAGAAACCCAGGACACTGGGGCGGCACTTCGAATCTAAGATTGCCCAATCCTCAAGCTGGGGCCAGAAATAGCCGTCCTACCGGGGCCATTTTTAGTTGACATATTCAAAAGTTTGTCCGCGCCGACGAAGAGCAGCGTCTGGCCTAGCCGGTGCAGCATGGGATAAGGCTGAAGGTAGTACTGGTTGTGCCACAGCGGAAGCATCAGATAGATGTTGGGGAAGCGCGAAGCGATGCTGACCAGCTCATCAACGTATGGATCGCCGAGGTGATGGATGCCGAAGTTCAATTCCGGGAAATCGTAGGCGGCCATTTGTATGTCGTTGGGACGGAATGCTTCCACTGGCTGCATGCCCAAGGGGTATCCCTTGTGGAACTGCACCATCTTGATTCCGAGCTCAATGGCCTTTTCCCATAGGGGGTAGGCGATCTCCTTATCGTCAGCTCGCCAATGATGGTTCTCATCGTGATATTGGTAGAACTTGAAGCTGACAGCTCCCCACTCCTTCACCTGCCGTTCCATCTCTTCCAAAGCGAAGTCCAACCCCTGCCAGACAGGGTCAACCCCGCCGGTGAAGTAGAACCGGGAAGGGTTGGAAGCTGCCAGCTGATAGTTCAATTCCGCTGGTCCCAAGGAGTTCTGCCACTGCCCGAAGAGCGGCACGGTGCACACCATGGCTATGTCAGTGTCCGACTCTTCGAAAAGCGTCTTGTTCGCCCAGTCAACGTCCACCGGATCATAGAAGTCCGGCTTGTCGGCAGGACCCTTTGTTGCCATCAGCTTGTTGAACTGCCCCTGGTTGGTGCGGTGGGCCCGGACCTGCCGGCCGTCCCCGCCCGGCCGCACCTGCCGGTCGGTGAAGTCCTGCGTATGAACCACGCAGTCGAAGACGAACATTCCGTTTTTCATCGTTTTTCCTCCAAGGATTTATGCAGAGCTGCAACTGAGTCGGAACCCGCACTCGGGCGTTTGAAGTGCGGACGCCAAGCCGCTTTTCATGATCTGACGCCTCCAGCTTGTGGTGCGGCACACAGGAAAGTCCAAGAGCTATTTCCAGCCAAATGCATAACCTATGCTTATAAGGTGACTTTGAGGCAGATGGAATATCTACTGGTAGTGGCCGAAGAGGGATCCTTCACGCGAGCCGCTGAGCTCCTTCGCGTTTCCCAGCCGGGATTGAGTCAGCAGATTCGTGCGCTTGAGCGCACGGCGGGCGGCGAACTTATCGAGCGGACCACGGGAACTGTGCGGTTGACCCCCGCCGGTCGGGCTTATGCCGAGCATGCCCGAATTGCGTTGAAGGCAGCCGAAGACGCTAGGAAGGCCGCCCGCGAAGTCCTTAGTGGAGAAGCGGGTGAACTGGTGATCGCCACGGTACTTTCGATAGCCGCCGGAATCCTCCCTCCGTCCCTCCTCCGTTGGCACACAGACAATCCGAGGATCCCGGTCACGCTGTTGGAGTACGCCCACAGGAGAACCCTCGAAGAGTCGGTGGCATCCGGCGCCGGTGATCTCGCCGTCGGGCCTACACCAAAGCAGTGGAGTGGCCCCGTCGTCGATCTTGGACACGAAATTTTTGTGCTGTACCTGGCCCCCGAGGACCCCATTCTGAAGGAGGTCCAGCCATACGAGGGCAAGGTGCCCAAGGGGGCGCCACAGTCACGTGGAGTCCTCCCCGTGAGCGCCCTCCATGCTCATTCATGGATCACTTTCGAGGGAAACCATGGACTGGGTGAGTTCATCCGTGAATACATGCAGTCCGCCGACGTGACTCCTGACTTCGTGTTCCACACAGGTCAAATAGACAGCGCTGTGAAACTGGCCGGCGCGGGTGCGGGGGTTGCCCTGCTCCCGGCAAATGCCTTACCGATGGACGGCCCCGGGGTCGCTGTAGAGCCGTTTCCCGCTTTGACCCGCGACTTGGCCGTGTACAGCCGCACCAAGCTATCGCCCACGGCCAAGAGATATGTGGACCTTCTGCAGAAACTTCCTGCAGTTCTTGAGCCGCCCGAAAGTCATCACCGGAAACAAAACAACTCCCAGCCATAACCACCGCTCATGGGAGTCCAAACAGACTTCTATTAGAGGCCCGCCCCTTACCATGAAACGATATCAACGGGCGTCTCAGTGCGGGATCCGAAGCGTCCGGTAGACGTTCAGCCGAAGGGAACAAGAATGTCTGTACTCGTCACCGGCTCAACCGGATACGTCGGGCTGGCCGTTGCGTTGCGGCTCAAAGCGGCGGGCCACGAAACGTTCGGGCTCACCGACACTGTCACGGGGACGAAAGTCCTGGAGTCCAGGGGGATAACTCCGATCCTGGCCACGCTTGAAGACGGCGAAACCATCCGGAATGTCACACAGCTCGTTGACGCTGTGGTCGACGTTTCCGGCCACCTGCCAGCCGCCAAGCTTTTTCTGGCCACCTTGGAGGGGACGGAGAAACGATACATCCGAAACAGCACCTCGAGGGTTTACGTGGACGCCTCACTCGGTTCGTTGAGCAGGATCGTCCACAAAGAGGGCAAGACAGTATCTCCCATTCGCGGACTTGCCGAGATCCTCGAAACGGATACCCAGGTCCTGCAGGCGGCGGAAATGGGTATTCACACCACTGTCCTGAGGCCTTCTATTCCCTATGGAGAGGCCAGCGGTCCGGTCATTGGAGGGCTGATAAAACGCGCCATCACCGCGGGACGAAGCCTCTACGTTGGTCCTGGCGCCAACAGGCAATCACATGTCTACCTTGCGGACCTTGCGGAGTCGTTTGTCCTGGCGGTGGAGAAAGCACCATCCGGGAGCTTGTACAACATCGCCGCCGGCGAATCATCCCTGGCTGACATTTCTCAGGACATCGCAACAATTCTGGGTTACCCAGAAGCACTGTCATGCACCATGGACGCCGCCTATGAGGCATACGGAGTGAAATTCGTCGACGGCGTCGTGGCCGGCAACTGCCGGGTTGATGCCACGAAGGCCAGAATTGAGCTTGGATGGCTGCCCAAAGGGCCGGGCCTACAGGACGAGCTCCGCGAAGGCTCATACGCCTTGATGTGGTCCTAACCGACTAACGTCAGCTACGGAAAATCAGCCATCCCAAAGCCATAAGCAGCGCTTTGGTCCGGCATTGCATTCTGGTCTTGGACGCCCTGCCCGCCTTCGTGGAAACATTGAAACAAGCCCAAGTCGAGGGCCTCAGGATTCTCCACTACCCGCCTACGCAAAATCACCCCATCAATTCCTGATCCTCGAACCCGAGACCCGCCGCCGCGTGGCAGCTAAGCTCGGTGTCCTCTGCGAATACCTAATTTGCATGAACAGAGGAAGGCACACGGACCATGCACAAAATCTTCAGTGGCAAAACTGTCCTCATCACAGGTGCGAGCCAAGGAATCGGGCTCGCGGCCGCCGAACATTTCCTCGAGGAAGGAGCGAATGTTGTTGGAGTCAGCCGCGAACCAGCGGAAATGACAATCACAACCAGCACGAATGCCGACCATTTTCTCCATATCTCCGCGGACCTGTCTCTTCCCGCGACCCCTGAGATCGCGGTACGGCAGGCCCTACAACGCTTCGGCGGGATCGACATCCTCGTCAACAACGCAGGGGCCATAGCGGTCCGGCAGGGCTTTCTTGATGTCACCGATGAAATGTGGGAAGCCACTATGGAACTCAACTTTATGGGCTACGTCAGAATGTGCCGGGAGGTTCTTCCTCATATGCTTCGAACCGGTTCAGGATCAATCATCCACGTGGGATCGGAAGCAGGACGAACTCCCCTGGTGGACGCTCCAGACTACAGCGTTTCAAAGGCGGCTATTTTGTCCCTGTCCAAGCTCCTGTCCCGGGAATTCGGACCGAACGGAATCCGGTCCAATGTTGTAGCTCCGGCGCATATTTACACACCTATGTGGGATAGGCCCGGAGGCTTTCTTGACTCCCAGGCACGCAAATTTCAAGTGCCAAGAGAAGAAGCAATCCAGGCCTTCGTGGAAGACACAGGGCTCCCCGTGGGGAGACTGGGGACCGCCGACGATGTCGCTCCAGTGATCCTCTTCCTCGCCTCACCGGCCGCAGGCTTTATCACCGGGGCCGAATACACCGTCAATGGAGGCGTCACGACATTCGTGTGATCCTCTCTCACCCGCTATTAAGAGGATGCATCGTGCCAACCCAAGAAAACCAAGCCACCATTCCGCACGGAAGCCAGCGGGCGGGGGCCGTGGTAGCCCGCAACTTCGATGGCTGGCCTGCCGAGGTCCTCCAGGAATTTCATGACAACGCCCACAACTTCACGGTGGGGCAGCGCATAGTTTCCGAAACAGAAGACTTAAGGGTTTGGGAAATCAGGCTGGATCCCGGCCACCGACTGCCCGCCCACCGCCATGTTCTGAACTACTTCTGGACCGCCGTCAGCGCCGGACGCAGCCGACAGCACGAGGACGATGGGACCACCAGGGAAGTGGACTACGCCGAGGGTGACACTCGTCACTTTCACTTCGGACCCGGCGAATACCTTCTTCACGATCTGGAAAACATCGGGCAGTCTCAACTGGTCTTCGTCACCGTTGAGCACAAATCCAATATCAAACAACTGAAACAACAACAGAGATAGGGCGCAGGAAACACGATGTTCTACCAACTCGTCAGCTTCACTTTCCCCGAGGACATCACAAAGGAGGCACGATCCAGCTTCGAGGACGCATTGCGCGCCCTTCCCGGGAAAATCCGGGAACTAGAAGAGGTACGGGTCATCCGCGCCTATGATGACGTCAACGTCACCGGTTATGTGTCCGTGTTTGAGTCGGAAGAAAATTACAAACGTTATCTCGAACACCCGGAACACGCCCCCATTGGGGTCTTGGCCGAAAGCGTCTGCTTAGACATTCGCCGCCTCCTCCTGGACGACGACACTCCCAGCATCCTCCCGCCAGAGCAGCAGGAAGAACCGCTAAGCCACCTGGCCTAAGCAGTCCCATAGAGAAACCCCGCAAAACTAAGGAAACCCATGCATATCTTCGTCACTGGTGCCACCGGATACATCGGACAGGCCGTTTCCCAGCGGCTCCTCCAGTCCGGCCACTCCGTCAGCGGTCTCGTCCGGAGCGAAAGCGGTGCCAAGGCGCTGCGCGCCCGCGGCATCGTTCCTGTGTTCGGAGGGCTCGATGACTCTACGGTCCTCAGGGCAGCAGCCCTATCTGCGGATGCAGTTATTGATACGGCAACAGCCGATCATGCTGAGTCCACCCAAGTGTTCCTCACCGCGCTGGAGGGAACCGGCAAGAAATTCATCCGCACCAGCGGAACGGGTATCTACACGGACCTAGCACAGGGCGAGCTGAACCCAACTATCTTTACCGAAGAGGTCCCGCATTCCCCTGCTGAGATTGTTGCAACGCGATATGCCACGGACCTTGCCGTGATCGACGCCGCCGGCAGGGGTATCCACACTGTTGTCCTGCGTCCCTCCATGATCTTTGGCGATGGCGCCAGCGAACAGCTGCCGTTACTCATCCGCCAGGCCATCACGTCAGGCCGCAGCCTATACGTCGGCCGCGGTGACAACCGTTGGTCCAACGTATACATCGCCGACCTGGCAGAAGCCTACTTCCTTGCCTTGCACAACGCTCCCACCGGCAGCGCCTACAACCTGGCGGCTGGTGAAGCGCGCATGGGAGACATCGCAGAGACCATCGCAGGGCTGGTCGGCCTCCAGGCTGCCGAGTCGTGCCCGCCGGAGGTCGCGTACGAGGCCTTGGGTCAGCGCTGGGTGGACGTGGCCATTTCAAGCAACAGCCGTGTGGACTCGGCGAAGGCTCGCACAGAGCTGGGCTGGAATCCCGTAGGACCTGATCTGCTGGACGATCTTGGATCCGGCTCCTACAAGCGGATCTGGGCTTACAAGGGAGACCCGCACGATCACGTGCAAGCAGTGGCGAGCGACGATGCCCTCGAAGGTGCCGACTCCCACTAAGGGGAAAGCAGCGTCCAAACGCTACAGCAACAACGCGCACATAGTGCGTGAATAACGGCTTGGGCCGGGCCATAGGCCCGGCCCAAGCTATTTTCAGACTTAAGCAGCGAACTGGGATGGAAATGTAATGAACGAACTTCGGAACGTGAGACACGGCCGGGTCATGGTGGTTGGAGCACACGGAGTCATAGGGCGGGCCGCAGCTCTGGAGCTCGCCAACGCGGGCTGGGACGTGGTGACCGTTGCTAGGCGTGGGCCTTTGGAAGAATTGAAAACCCGGAGCAATGTCCTGCACGTGAGTGTCGACCTACTGGATCTGGACGCGGTGAAGGAGCGTTTCGCACCCTTGGCGGCGGTCACACACGTTGTCTACGCCGCCTACCTCGACCTGCCGATGCGAGCAGCCGTGGCGCCCAACACCGCCATGCTGATGAATACGCTTGATGCCCTTCAGTCCCTAGGGGTGAATCTCACCAGAGTGGTCATGGTGGGAGGCGGAAAATCCTATGGGGAACATTTGGGCCACTATAAGACACCCGCGAAGGAATCAGATCCACGCTTCCTGGGACCTATTTTCTACAACAACCAGGAAGACGCCCTGAAGCAGCGCGCTCTCGACCGGAAATTCTCCTGGACGGTTCTGCGTCCCGATGGGGTATTCGGTTTCAGTGCAGGATCTCCCATGAATATCGTCAACGGGTTGGCCGTTTTTGCCGCAGTCAGCAAAGAACAGACTGTGCCGCTACGTTTCCCCGGCCTCCCTGGAACGTGGAATGCCCTGCATCAAGCCACAGATTCGGCGCTCCTGGCACGCGCCATTTCGTGGGCGCTGACCGCTGACGGCGCACACGCAGAAATCTTCAACGTCACCAACGGCGATAACTTCCGCTGGAGCCAGCTTTGGGTCGACCTAGCCGACTTCTTCGACATGCCGACGGCGGAACCCCAGCCGGTGCCCTTGGTTGAGCACATGAGCGATAAGGAAGACCTCTGGCAAACCATGGTCACCCAGTATGGACTGCGTCCAACCCCATGGGCCACCATTGCCTCGTGGCCATTTGTCGAAGGCTGGCTGGCTTCCGACTTTGACATGGTGCAAAGCACCATCAAGATCCGCCAGGCCGGTTTCCACGACTGCATCGACTCCCACCTGAGCCTCCTGAATCACTTGAACTTCCTGCGCAACAACCGCTACATTCCGTAGGTACTATCCGCGGCCGAAAGAAGCCAGGGCCCGTGGTTGCGAGACGCGGGCCCTGGCGGATTGTGGATGGTAAGTAGTGGCGAACTTACCGGGAGAGAAGGTAGTCGGGGTCCGGGGCGGAAACCGAGATTCCCTTTGGAGAGAAAACTACTCGAGGGAGGATGGTGGTTGGTTCCTGGACGGCGAGCGCGCCCCAGGCAACCGCCCGGGCCAGTGCCTCACGAACCACCTCATGCGTGAAGGGGGCGGCCGAGGCGTGGGGCAACGCGCTGAGATATCCGGCCAAGGCAGCGTCGCCCGCCCCGGTGGTGTTGAGGACTTTAGCGGAGGGTCCCCGCGCCCAGAGGACCTCGTGCTCGTTCACTTCAACGAGTCCGTCACTGCCCAGGCTGGCCAAGACCGTCCGAACTCCCCTTTTCCGGAGCAGGTTCGCTGCGTAGACCACATCCCGCATAGTCCTCAGCTGCGTTCCGGTGATATCTGCGAGTTCCTCCTTGTTTGGTTTCACCAGGTCCACCGGATTTGCTGAGGACGCCCAAGCTCTGAGGGTTTCTCCTGACGTGTCCAGGCAGGTTGAGGCACCAGCCCGGCGTGCCGCCCGAAAGAGGTCTCCGGGATCGACTTCGCGGCCCGTGGTGGTGTCCGCCGGCAGGGATCCTCCGAGGACGAGCCAGTCTGCTTTGACTCGTTCGACTTCGTGAAGTGTTGCCGCGCACAGTTGGTGCCACTTTGCAGTGGACAGAGGTGCGGCACTCTCATTGAAGTTCGTGGTCGCGCCGTCCGTGTCGACAATTATCGCGTTCACCCGTGTGGGCGCAGTGACCTCCACGGTCTTGAAGACCTTCTTACGAACGCTTTCGCTGCCCTCGGCCAGTTCAAGGTCCTCGGCATTGATGGGCACTACAGCGGTGGCGACGTTCCCAGCGAGGCTAAGGGCGCGTGCAACATTGATGCCCTTGCCTGCGAGGTACGTTTCCACCCTGGTGGCCCTGTTGACGTGGCCCTCGACCATTCGATCAAGAAAGTAGACCCTGTCTATCGCAGGGGCGGGAGTGAGGGTAACGATACGCGACAAAGATGATAGCGCGGCCTGCTTCACTGTTTCACGTGGGCCCAGGGTCTGGAGTGGCTTGGACATCATGGCCTTCATTCACTTCCGCGTGTTCAGGCTAGCCTTGATCTGCTGGGCGACCTTGGCAGGAGACAATCCGTATTTATCCAAAAGGAAATCGTTTGGTGCAGACTCGGACCAGCGATCCTCGAGTCCGATCCGGGTCACCCGCGCGGGCTCTGGAGATCCAGCAGTAAGCTCGCAAACGAGCCCGCCGAGTCCCCCCAGCACGCTGTGTTCTTCCACAGTGACAATCAACTGAGCGCCGCCGAGTTCATGCAGCAACTCATGCTCATCCAGGGGCTTCAACATCGGTACGTGAATGTGTTTCGCCCCAATACCTTCCAGCTCGAGGGAATCTAAGGCTTGAGAAACCCTTGAGGTCTGCACGCCCGTGGAAACTACCGTGAGATCGGAGCCATCCCGAAGGACGACAGGCTTGTACGGGGTAAAGACGTAGTCGTCTTCAAAGACGGCCTGAACGGCGTCCCGCGCGAAGCGAATGTATACGGGTCCGTCGTACTCCGCCACCCACTTAATCGCCGCGCGCGCTTCCGCAGCATCTGCGGGGGCGATGACGGTCATATTCGGCATGGCCCGCATGATGGCAAAGTCTTCGATGTCCTGGTGCGTTTTGCCACTGGAACCGTTCAGTAAGCCGGCATAGGCCGCCGCAATACGAACCGGGGCCTTGGTCTGTGAAACAAGCATTCTCACTTGGTCCAGGGCACGGTGGGTGAAGAAGACTCCGAACGAGGACAACCATGGTCGGTATCCGAGGGTGCTGAGGCCGAAAGCCATGCCAACAATGTTCTGCTCGGCAATGCCTACTTGGATGAACCTGTCAGGGTGGGACTCAGCCAGGATGTCTGCCCTGGTTGAAGTTGCAAGATCGCCATCCAGAACGAGGATCCGCTCATCAAGATCCGAAAGCTCAGATAGCGTCTCACCCCAAACCTGACGCTGCGCTTTGATGCTCACTTGGCTGCCTCCATGTTCTGGCCGAGTTCTTCGCGGGCGATCCGCAGTTGTTCTTCAGTGGCTATGCCGTTGTGCCACTTGTAGGTTCCTTGGGTAAACGAGACGCCGAACCCTTTGGTGGTGTTCGAAATAATCGCGGTCGGTTTGCCCGAGACTCCGCGAAACGACTGTGCAAAGGTGAGGGCGTCCGATATTTCTTTCAGGTCGTGCCCATTGATGCTGATCGTGTTCCAGCCAAAGCCCGCGAACACGGCCTCCAAGTCCACGTGCCCCACGGGTTCGCTGCGGTCGAAGCGGTCCTCCGGCCCAGCCGGCCAGCCATACTGTTGGAGTCCGTTGACATCCACGATCGCCGTAAGGTTGTCGAGTCCAAACCTTGGCGCGGAGAGGACTGTCTCCCACACCATGCCTTCTTCGATCTCGCCATCACCCAGCATGACCCAGGTATGGAAGTCTTTTCCCAGCTTTTTGGCTCCGAGCGCCATCCCCGCACCGCTGGAGAGGCCTTGCCCCAATGATCCGGTGGACGCATCGACTCCGGGGGTCAGAAGCATATCCGGGTGCCCTTGAAGGCGAGAGTCTCCGTGATCAAAGCTGGCCAGTTCGTCTACCGAAAAATACCCGCGCAGGGCTAGCACCGTGTAGAGGCCGACGGCGCAATGGCCTTTCGACAGGATGAACCGGTCCCGGTCCGGGTCCTGAGGGCTATTTGGATCTATTCGCAGGTGCTTGAAGTACAGCGATACAAGCACGTCCATAGCGGACAAGGGTCCACCGATGTGTCCGGCTTTGCTGGAGGCAACAGTGTCAATGACCCGCCATCGGGCTTCCTGAATGATGCTGCTCAGTTCCAGGTCTGTAAGGACCTCGGTTTTTATGTTCATGGGGTAAACCTCTCTCAACGACGTATCCTCAATTTACCGCCATATGGACATCTTGTCTATGAGATGAGAATAGAGAATGAACGCGAGCGCTGGAGGTAGTTGAAAAAGGTGTGGAGTACTTAGCTGCCGCAGGACGAGGCGCGCGCCACGGCCAAGCATCAAGAATCCGGGGTGAGCTACAGGGGTAGTCCGAGGGGAGGATGACGAGGCAGCGGCCTATTGGGAGGCCTTGAGCGCTTCCTGGATCCGGAAGGCGGACGTCAGCAACTCGTTGGCATACTCCGGCTCATTCCCCAATATGTCATCAGTCAACCCGGCCAGTGATATGGCGCAGCTAAGTTCGCCAGCGGGCCCGAAGACCGGAACACCCAATGCCGAAACGCCGAGGGTTACATCTTCGTTTGAGACACTGTAGCCTCGGTCGCGAATCGCCTTGCCGTCGCGTTCCAGCGACTCCAGCGAAGCCAGAGTTTTGGGCGTCAATTGTTCAAAAGGGGAACCTGAAAGCCGAGCAAGCAGGCCGGGAGAATAAGCAAGGACAGCCCGGCTGGTTGCACCAGCGTTGACCGGCAACGTGCCGCCGGGACTGAGAGCCAGAAGGGAGACCCGAGTGCCCCTGACCCAATCGAGGCAGGCAACTCGGTTATCCCTAGGGGCGCAAAGGTAGACGGTTTGACCTGTGACCTGATTCAGCCGTTGAAGTTCGCCTTGCGCCGCCCGAGCTTCAGGAAGCGCGTCCAGAACCGCACGGGCCAGGTGAAGCACTTCCACACCAAGCTGACTACGCCCGTCCTCGGTCGTGGAGACCAGACCTACCAGCCTCAGTGCGTCGATCAACCGGTAGACGCTGGGCCGCGGCATATCGAGCTCCTCCGCCAACTCGCTGATTGGCAGGGCTCCCTTCTCAGCCAGGGAATGGAGCAGCTTACTACTCTTAGCTAGCAACTGGATTGGCTTGGCCATGGTCCACCTTTCCATCACGTAGATCCGAACCGAGCTTTTCACTCACGGCCCGCGCCGCTTGGGTCACCAATGCGACGGCATCGAATTCGCCGGAAAAGAGACGGCGCGACAGTCCGCTGATCGACAGCGCGCCGACGACATGACCCTTGTGGTCAAAGATCGGAGCGCCAACGCCCCCAATCCCATCAACCCAGTCGGCCTCGGCAACAGCCACACCAGTCGCAGCCGTTTCATCCAACAGCTTCACCAACTGAGCGCCATCGGGGGCTATTGCACTAATGGGAGGCTTGGAGGCGAAATCTCGAAGGTATCCGGCCACGAACTCCGGGCTTTCAAAGGCGAGTATCGCCCTAGGGGCAACCCCCTCCCCCAGTGGCAGCGACTCGCCCAGCCGAAGGCTGTGTATCTGGACGTCCCGCCCGTCGATTCTCTCGATGCACACGGCCGACGTCCCGCGACGGATGCAGAGGAACACGGTCTCCCGGGAAGCTTCATGGAGGCGGATCAGTTCCGGGAGGGCAAGCTGACGAAGGTCAAGCTGGGCTTCGAGTCGAGATCCCAGCAGGAGGAAGTCCAAGCCAAGGCGGAACTTGCCGCGCTTGGCGCCTTGCTCAACCCACCCGATTGCGTCCAGCGACGAGAGCAACCGGTACAGCGAGCTCACGGGCTCCCCTGTCGCTGCAGACAACTGCCCAACAGTGAGCTCCCCCGAGGCGGCCAGAGCCTGAAGAACGGCGGCCGACTTGGTCACCAAGCCCATGCCTCCGACGGAAGCCTCCGAATTCTCAGTCATATTACTTCTCTCACCCCGCGGACAACCTTTTCACATTGACGATACGGGGCTCGTTAGCCCCAAGCAAGAAACTCATATTCCCGCCCTGCAGACAGGAAGTCCGCATGGCGATAGAATGAAACGACACCACCTAGCAAGGAGAACAAGATGACATTTGTCCTGCGCGAGAGCGAGTTGCTCGCCTCGGTACCCACCGGCCTATTGATTGGCGGCGAATGGCGGCGGGCTGCCTCCGGCGCGACATTTGACGTCGAAGATCCCGCCTCTGGCAAGGTCCTGGCAAGCATCGCGGACGCTGCGCCCGAGGACAGCTTGGGTGCCCTCGACGCGGCCGCTGCCGCCCAGGAGTCATGGGCCGCCGTCGCACCGAGGGACCGCGGTGAAATCCTTCGCCGCGCTTTCGAGTTGGTCACAGAGCGGGCCGATGATTTTGCCCTGCTTATGACGCTCGAGATGGGCAAACCCTTGGCCGAAGCCAAGGGTGAAGTCGCTTATGGGGCCGAGTTTTTGCGCTGGTTTTCGGAAGAAGCCGTCCGTACCTGGGGCCGCTACTCGGTTTCTCCCGATGGGAAGTCACGGCTCCTGGTTCAAAAGAAGCCGGTGGGGCCCTGCCTCCTGATTACACCGTGGAATTTTCCCCTCGCTATGGCCACAAGGAAGATCGCGCCCGCCGTGGCCGCGGGGTGCACCATGGTGCTCAAGCCCGCAAGATTGACTCCACTTACTTCCCAGCTATTTGCCCAGGTCATGCAGGAGGCCGGCCTTCCCGCCGGGGTTCTCAACGTGGTTCCGTCCACGAGGGCTGGCGCCACCACCGGACCGCTGATCAAAGATTCCAGGTTACGGAAGCTTTCATTCACCGGTTCCACGGAGGTCGGTAGGCGCCTGCTTGCCGATGCCTCGGAGACGGTGCTGCGAACTTCGATGGAATTGGGTGGGAATGCGCCGTTCGTCGTCTTCGACGATGCGGATATTGATGCCGCCGTGGATGGCGCCATGTTTGCGAAGCTTCGCAATATGGGCGAAGCCTGCACCGCTGCGAACAGGTTCATCGTCCAGGAGTCAATCGCTGACGAGTTCACGGAGAAATTTGCAGCACGCATGGCCTCGCTGACTACCGCCCGCGGAACGGAGCCAGGCTCACAGATCGGGCCCATGATCGATGCCAAGAGCAGGGACAAAATCCACTCCTTGGTGACAGAGGCGGTATCTGCCGGCGCCACGGCAGTTACCGGCGGGGCCCCAATTGATGGGCCTGGCTACTTCTACGCGCCAACAATTCTCACAGGAGTGACCGAAGGGTCTCCCATTCTCTCCGAAGAGATATTCGGCCCCGTCGCACCCATCGTTACCTTCTCAACGGAGGAGGAAGCGATCCGACTCGCCAACAACACGGAGTACGGGCTTGCTGCCTATGTTTTCACTAGGGATTTGAACCGTGGTTTGAGGATGAGCGAGAAGCTCGATACCGGCATGCTGGGGCTGAACGCAGGGATCATCTCCAATGCGGCAGCCCCCTTTGGAGGAGTAAAACAATCCGGACTCGGTCGCGAAGGTGGACTTGAGGGCATTGAGGAATACCTTTCCACCCAATACGTGGGCATCGCTGTTCCGGCTGGGTCTTAGGAAATCCAAAAAGGGCGGTGACTGCGATCCGCGCATGTCTTGCGAGGCAAGCCGCGGGTCGCACGCCGGTCCAATCTGATGCGATGAGATGGGCTAAGAGCGATTTCGACGGCCGAGAGTGGGAAGCTGAAGAGTTTGACCGTCAGGACCCCGAGATACAGCGACGTTTGCGACCCTCATTAGTATGCCTAGGCTGCGGTGCCCCGGCAGCGTTTCAGTCCTCATCGGCCAGGCGAAGGCCCACATTCGGGGCACGCCACCGAAACGGCTGCGTCGTCTGCACTCCAGGGTGGGGTGTGTTTCGGTACCTCACGTGAGACACCCAGAGTGCCACGCCGCACTCCTGGGCCTTTCAAACGTTGCAGCAGGATTCGCGACAGCCCTTCCGACAAGAAAGACCCGTCATGCAAGAAGAGTACAAGGCGCAGAAGTCCGTGACTGTCTCTGTGGACAATTGCCAAGAACGCGACGACCGTCTCGAGGCTGCAGTCACATCGCTACGCGACATTGCCACAGAACTCCGCATAGGAATATTGGTAACGCGGCAGAGTCCGCAAGCGTTCACTGTTACGGTCAGTCCGTTGGTGCCTTTCGGTATGACCCGGGAGGCGGACGAGAGCGGAGACAAAGAATGTGACGTCAGCCCCGGGCTGAAATGATGCGGAACGGGACTGGGAGAACTTTTTAACCCGTACGAGTAGTCAGGCGCTATCACCGGCGGGCAGGGGCCCGCAGAATCGAAGGGTATACCCCCACCCCATCGGTGGTGGCTGCGATCCGAAGCGTGGCCATGGTAGTTGTTACCCATATTGACCGTCGGGTTATCGGCCCCAAGGATGCTGTCACAGCTCATTCTCAGATGCCGGTAGGACCAGACGCGTCAGGCAAGGCGAATATCACCCTGTAATGCGTCGGGATGGTGCACTCATGGACTGCTCGAAGTCGCCACCAAGGGCTTTGGCATGGTCTTTACGGCAGTCACTGGGAAAGGGATGATCATTTCATGCCAGTCGCAAGCGTTGTGCGCGCACTCAAGGTCACGTCTTGGGCACTCGTTGCCCTCGGCTTCGTGCTGCTGGCGACCGGCATCCTGACTGGCTTATGGGCCTGGGCCTACATCGCATTGATAATGGCAATGTCGCTTGCGGAGTGGATACTTAGGGGCCGCGAGGAAATCCGACAGGAACGGGCCCACCAGACGAACGCCGACTAGGGTCGGACATGCCCACGGTTCAGTCAGCGGCACCCGTCAAGCAAGTAGTCGCGTGGGCACATCGACTCTTAGGAGAGAGCCATTCGCACCCCGCTGGCAGTGACATCCGTAGTGGTGCCTGCGGGCACAGCAGCCCACAGGAGGCCGTGCGCGCCGATATTCTGACGACGCTTCGGGTGCCCCGGGTCAGAGTAGCCCGACAACACACGTGCATCTTTTCGATGTAACGTGATTCCCGCGATAGAGCATCCTCGATCTCCACGAGAGGCGGGTGGTTCTGGGGATGAGCCACACGCGTAGTCCATCTGAGAGACGCAGATGCGCTCCGCGTTCTTCCGCGAGAGAGACGCGGGTGCTTTTACCTCCCACCTCGCCCTCGTTCGTACGAGAGACGCAGGTGACTCCGACAAAGGTGGTACGACGATACAAGCCAAGGACGTGTGTCTTGACGGCACGGTGTCAATGACCATTAGTTTCTGCCCACGGGCGGCCAGTTGATGTTCCCGCTGGTGGCCAGTAGTTCCGCCCGGTGATGACCAATGGATCTGCCCACTGATTGGTTCGGCGGGATTGGCCATGGTCGGTTTCGGTTAGTTCAGTTGGGTGACTCCTTTTCCGGCGAGGGCCTGGGTGAGGCGGATGGAATCGCCACTGTTTTGGCAGTCGTGGGCGTGGTGCAGGAGCCGGTCCACGGTTGCTGTGGCCAAGGTTTTTGGCATGAGCTCGTCGAAGCCCGGCTGGGTGCAGGTTCGGGAAGATCGCGACGGAGCGTTTATTCGTAGACGGCGTCCAGGACCCGGTAGAGCACATCGGCGGCGTCGGTGGCCACGGGCAACAGGCCGATGTCATCGATCACCACGAGTTCGGATCTCAGGATTCTCGTTACTGCGCGGGTGACGCTGTCGTCGCATGCACGTCTCACCAACTGGACAGCAGTGATGGGCTTGGCGACGCACCGTGTCAGGGTGGGTAAATGCCATAGGTGCCCGCGAGGAACCAAACGATCGGTGGGAGTATGACAGCCCCGGGACGTTCCATCCGGAGGCCCGGTACAGATCTCAGATGGAGACACTCTATGGTTCCTGCCGAGCCCACCATCAACTGATAGCTTGTCAGCCCGCCGCTCCACTGCTGGCTCCGGCGGCCGCCAGCAGTTAACACCCACCAAATACCTAAAAGGGTCACTGCGAACCCAGCAATCGAAAGCAGACCGAAAACCGCCCAGTGACGCCGGGAAACCAGGGGCCGGATAGGCTGAGGAGGCTGAAAAGTGGGACAAGGATGGGAGCGGTTTGGTTAAGGGGAAGACCTGCTTTGAGGGCGGCTGCCAGGCACCGGCAATCAAGCGGGACATGTGCGAGAAGCATTACAAGGCGTGGTTGCGTAAGCAGCCGCAGTGTCGGGCGAAAGGCTGCACTACAAGATTATTCCCCATGGACAGGAAAACGAGATCCGACTACTGTCGGCCCCACGAGCAGCTAGCTCTCACAACCAGATCCAAAGCTGCCCAAGAGAAGACACTGGTCAGATTCCTTAGCGCTATCGAACCTGACTGGGTGTATGGCTGCTGGTTATGGCGAGAAACCCCTGATGACGGTTACGGAAAGTTTCACGCTGGCGGGCCATGGCTAGCCCACCGCTTCGCATACGTCTGGTTCTACGGTGGCCACGCCAAGGGTAAGACTTTGGACCACATTTGCAACCGTAAGCTCTGCGTGCGGCCAGACCACATGCAGGTTGTCACCGGGACTGTAAACACCAAGCGCCGCGATGCGAGAGCCTTTGCTCCCCCCGAGACGGCCTGGGTCTTGGGCCACATCCCTGTCAGCCCGGAAATGGACGCGTGGGCCGAAGCCAATGGTCTGCCCTACGGGAACCCGGCCGGGTTGGGACACCTTGCCAGTTTCGCCGGAGTTCCAACACGTCCCGAAATTGGTCGCCCCAGGAGATCCCTTCCCAGCAACAACGCTGAATCCTGCTGATCCTGGCGGCTCCCCATTCCGTACGCGAGGAAAGGCGCTCGCACTACGCCTCGAACATGTGGCAGGCCCTGCAGGATATCCACCCGTTGTGCATTTGTTCCGCCGAAGGCAGGTCCCAGACTCGCGGTAGACATGAAATCCGGAGTCCCATCCGGGCCGCGCGCGATTCTATGAACAACTCCATTTTTACGCCTATGGCATGCTCGGGACACTACTTGTATCTGATTTGCTCATCGCTCTGCTGCCGCCTCGATACGGAGTGACTGATGGACGGCTCTGAGCAGGCACAAACAATTCAGTGACGTCACAGTCGAGGACCGCGGCGATGTCTCACAACCGCTCATAAGCAACACTCTTCCGACCCCACTCGATCCCGATGATCATGGTCCGGCTCAGGCCTGACTCCAAGGCCAGGGCTTCCTGTGACACGCCCTGCTCAAGGCGAATCTCCCGGATGCGGCCCCCAACAAGCTCCCGCCTTTCAGCACATCGGAGCGTTTGCTCCTCGGAAGACTGCTGCGGACGTGTAGGCACAAATCAATGCCAGTCGAAGTACACTGGGGCTTGTCTGCCGCACTAGTAACACATGGTAGTTTTGACGCTTCTAGACGGGGTGGCTTTCGCCACATTAGGACCTGCGGTGATCCGCTCTTACAAGTTCCGCATGTACCCGACTTCGAAGCAGGACGCACTGCTCCGGGCGATGCTGGACGACCACCGGTCCCTCTACAATGCTGCATTGCAGGAACGTAGGGATGCGTGGAAACGTGGGAAGCAGATTTGGTTTGCCGATCAGGATGCCCAGCTGACTGCGATACGTGCAGAGGACAAGGATCAAGCGCGCTGGTCCTATTCGGCGCAGGAACAGACACTCCGACGGCTTGACAAGGCTTTTAAGGCCTTCTTCCGGCGCGTCAGAGATGGTAGAGCCCCTGGATATCCCCGTTTCAAGGGCATCGGCTACTTCGACACGGTGGACCACCGCAATGGCGACGGTGCTAAGTGGGACTCACACCCGACTCAGACCAAGGTCTACTTTCAAGGTGTTGGCCACATCAAGGTCAGGCAGCATCGCCCTGTCGTTGCACGGCGGTTGACCAGAATCGGCATCAAGCGGGAAGGCAGGCGCTGGTATGTCATCCTGGCCGCCGATCAGGCTTTGCCGGCGGCGCTGCAAATGACCGGCGTCATGGTTGGGATTGACCTGGCCACTGGGCCCAACGGGCTGGCGTACACCTCTGTGGGAGAGCGCATCGAAAACCCCGCATACGGCAGGGCCTCCCAGTCCCGGCTGGCTGACGCCGACCGGATGCTGTCCCGCACCCAGCGGGGATCCAACCGCCGACGCAAGGCCCGGCAGCGGCTCGCCGATGTGCATCGGAAGATCAGGAACCAGCGCCATGACTACCTCCACAAGGCGGCACGCCGGCTCGTGGACCGGTACGACGTCATAGTGGCCGAAGACCTGAACATCGCTGGCATGACTCGGCGTGCAGCGCCCCGGCCCGACGGGGCCAGGGGCTACGAGCACAACGGAGGGAGCGCAAAGACTGGACTCAACCGGTCCATCCACGACGCGGGCTGGGGATTGTTCCTGGAAATGATACGTGCCAAGGCTGAGAGCGCCGGGCGGGAATTCATCCAGGTCGACCCCGCCTACACGTCCCAATCATGCAGCAAATGCGGGCACCGAGAAGCCGCCAACCGAAATGGCAAGTTTTTCCGTTGTCTCTCATGTGGGCATGTTGATGACGCCGATGTCAACGCGGCAGTCAATATACTCAAGGCCGGACTGGCCCTGCGTGACGTGGCGGAAACCGCGCCACGAGAAGCCCATTTCATCGGAATGACTTCACTTGAGGCTGGGCGTGTCCCTTCAGGTTAGGTACCGAGACGTCGGCGGCATGCCCGGCGTCACGACGTTCAGGGCCGGGCTGGCCCTGCGTGACACGGCGGAAGCCGCGCTACGAGAAGCTCGCATTGTGGAGTGATGTCACATCTTTCTAAGTACGTCAGGGGGCAGATGAGGCGTTGTCAAGAAATACAGGCCCACGGCCGTCTGAGCACGTTCAACGGCAATCCATCGGCTTAGGAGTAGGGCTCCAACGTCAGTCAATCCGCATCATCACTTGCCATGGACGGGGCTGCGCGGAAGGTTCAGCTCCGAGCTCCCGGTGCCTTCGAGTGCCCCATACGACGTCACTGGACCCGCCGTCTTGTCAAAACCACATTGAAAGCGGCTGCTGATGATCGGTACCGTTCTCGGGTGAGGATGGACCTCGCGGTTCCTGTTACTGGGACCGTTGTCAGAAATTCGGCGCTCAGGGCCGCTAAATGGCCTTCCTGGGGCGCAGCCCCGCTGAGAGCTTGGCCCCGTGGCGCGGGCTCCACGAGCTCCACCCGTTTACCCGCTTCACGGGAAAGGTGTCCACAACTGCCTGGCATGCGTGGCAGGGCGGCTTGGACAGGGAAAAGCCCAACTGGTGTCCGTATGCCGCCTGAGCGGCACAGGGGTAGCAGAGACCCAGTCGGACATAACGGCGCTTGTAGGCGTCGAACGAACGGGCCTGCCTGACGGTTTCCACAGATGCGGCACGCCCGGACGCAAATTTTGTCATGGTTTCCTCTATCGGGTTGTTTGTGCCGGAGGCACGTCTCAGAAATCATTGAGTTACGCGGAGCTTGCTCCGCCCTGCGGGCTGCGCGGCGCTCCGCTTGCCTTCACAGCCGAATCGATGAATTCGGTAATTTATATGCGATGCATATTTGGAACATGTTCCTGCCCTGAAGGCAGGCGGGAACGGCCGTAGGCTGGATTTTTAGTGCGGCACCGCTGCTTAGGAGGGGCGCAGTCAAGGGCCCCGACTTCGGGGCTACGACATCGTGGCCATTGGAGTAGTTGTAATAGAGGTAGTTCCGTAGAGGTAGAACTACTGAGGTAGTTCTACTCTGAGGTAGTAACCGTGAGGTAGTTAGGGAACGCTTTGGTCGGGTTACCTCATGATGTCCGCTGTGGGTAGGGGTACCTTGTCAAGGCCAGGTAGGTAGCTGCAGAAGGATGTCCGCTCACACTTATCTGCAGCACCTACCCTGGCGTCAGGCCTTCGATTTCTATGGATCCAGAGTTGGTTCGTCCAACCCGTAAAGCTTGCGAAACCACGCGTCCGAATGGACTTCGGGTTCATCACCTGTGGCCATCGTTACCGGCTCCGGTTCACCCGACGGTGGCGTTGTGATGACGTACCAGATGGAATTGTTGAACCGCTGATGCTTGAGGAGATACCCCTGGGATTCTGCAAGAATCGTGTGCTTGGAGATCGTAGCCGTGGAAAGCCCTGTGGCCTTGGAAAGGGCTCGCAGCGACGGATATGCCTGGCCCGTGGTGTTGTTGGCGAAACTGGCAATCGCCCAGCACACGGTCCGTGTCGTCGTGGGAAGGTCCGAATTGCTGATCGCCTTCGCGTACTGCAGCGGGCGGGACGGAATCCCCCGGATCGGAGCCTTCACAGCACCCTCCCGGGAAGTGTCAACAGCCAACCAAATGCATACCGGCCCTCATCGCCAATGTGCCGTTCAAGGTAGCCGGCGTCCTTGAGCTCTGTGATGCCGATGAGAACATCGGGGTCTGCCCGACGACGATTCATGAAATCGTTGAGACGATGCCAACTGCTGGTGGCAATCCGCCCGATGCCCATAGTGCGTCCGATCGCCTGTGCCGCAGAGCGTGCCTCGGCGCTAACGGTGATGTCATTATTGACGGCGCGAACCCAGGCGTCCCTGTACGAATTGACCCCGAAGCTCATTTGGCCTCCCGGCCGGTAATCGAATACCGCATGTGGGCATCGGACGGACGAGTCTGCCGCGAACACTGCGCGGCGGTATGTGGATTCATTTGTCTCCTGAATGATCTCGGCTGTGAAGACCGGCAATTCGTGTGAGCCGGAGTTCGCTGGAGGATGGTGTGATTCGTGCATGTGGAGCAGGCACTCGCCCTGGCCGCCGCACGGCGCTAGTCGACGTCGCTAATGCCGCGTAGCCCGCTGCTGGCGGGCCCAACTCAGGACGTCGTCGCGCAGATAGCGGCACCGGGAGCCGAACTTGTAGAAGCGAGGACCAGATGCCTTGTACTCCGCCAACCACTTCTCGGTGACATTCAGGTAGGCAGCGACCTGCTTGCGGGTCATGTAAGGCGAAGCGGGCAAGGACTCGTCAAATCCGGACGTTCCCGAATCGCCAACCACAAAACTGTTCAAAGGGGTATCTCCTCTCGGATGGCACAGTTTGGTCACCAAACGAACTGTGCGTATTCATGAAGGCTCCCGCGACGTTCAGCGGAAGTCTTGGGTGATACAGATCACTCTATGGAGCTGACCAACGAAGCCTCGGTCGCAAAGCACAGTTTCGCTGACAGGGAAACCGTGTTAGCGTTTGGCCATGAATTCGCCCTCGCTTCCGGCGTTCGGACCGAACGTTGAATACTTAGGAGATACGTCGGGTCCCGACGAGAAGTTGGCTGGTGCTGACAGCTCCCCTTTCCACCGCCTGTCCGCGCGCTACCGGATCGACAACTTCTCGATCGAGATCGGCTGGACCGTCGACCACGACATGGGAAGCTTCCGCGAGCCTGACCAACTCAGGATCGACTTTGACGAATTCCTCTATAGCAGGCTTTCGGAAGGCAACTCCCACCAGGTGGGTCCGTTGGACGGGATAACCACGTCCCTCTTGCGTTCCATCCCCATGGCGCATGCTCGTGCTCTTATGCGCGACCGGCACGAGCAACTGTCGGTTGCCGCCCTCAAGGATGAAATAACGCCGCTCCCAGCCCGCGTCGATTCGGAAGCCGACTACGTCCACGTGTCATGCGCCTACGTTGCCCTGGGATCCTGTTCCGTGGAGCCCATCAAAAGACTCGCTGAGTGGACCGGCGAGAGCGTGGACACATGGTCGGCGAGGCTGCGTCGAGCCCGTGCAAAGGGGATACTCGAGGGGCGAGGCCGCAACTCGCGGATAGCTCCGTCCTATCTGAGACAGTCAAACGAGCTCTGGATGAGGTTACGCGCACGCAAGGACAACCCTGATGGCCGTCACTAAGCTCTCCAGCGGCGTCAAGCGCTGGCAAGCCGACTGGACCACCGCGGATGGGCGCCGGAAGCGCAAGCGGTTCCTCACCAAGCGGGAAGCCGACGACCATTGGCACGAAATGACGCGGGCCGTACGCAACGGGGTGTACATCGACCCCAGGGCTGCCTCCAAGCTCACTGTCGATGAACTCTATAGAGAGTGGATCCAACGCGTTGCAACACTAGGTGCCAAAGGCCGGAAGCCGGCCAGTCCAAAGACCCTCGACAATTACAGGCGCTGCTACGAAAACTATGTGGGTCCGCACTGGGGCGCGACTCCTATCAGCAAGGTGCACTATGACGACGTTGCGGCCTGGATCATCGGCCTAAAAGGCAAGGATGGGCAACCGGCGGGTGATGCCACCCGCCATGATGTTGGCCTATACTTCGGTCGACTCATGGGTCACGCGGTCAAGCGCAGGCTGCTGACGGCAAATCCCGCCAAGGATGCCCTCGGGCAGACGGATTACATTCCAGCCCGCGTCAGGCAGCGCGCCCACGTGTATCTGACAATGCCTCAACTGGCCGCCCTGGCCAGGGCCTGTAAGGGGTTTGAGCTGATGGTGATGCTCGCCGGGACGTGCGGCCTCAGGTGGGGCGAAATTACCGCGCTCACACATGGGGATCTCAAGTTCGGCGCCAAGCCGAGCCTGAGCGTGAACAAGGCCTACACGGAGATCGGGGGCAAACTGGTTTTGGGCCCTACAAAGAGCGGGGAAAACAGGGTTGTGCCCCTACCGAAGGTCGTCGCCGAGCGGCTCGAAGCCACCACGGGAGCCACATCCCCAGGAACACGGGTGTTCAGCGGTGGGCGAGGATCAGCTCTCCGTAACGGCACGTGGACCAAACGCCACTACTCCCCTGCCATCGCACGCGTCCGTACCGAGGATCCTGACTTTCCCCGTCCAACATTTCACGATCTCCGCCACACCGCCGTGAGCTTGGCAATCAGCTCCGGAGCCAACGTCAAAGTGGTCCAACGAATCGCCGGGCACGCCAGCGCTACGATGACGCTGGACACCTACGCTGGACTTTTTGATCACGATCTCCACGACAGTGCCGAGCGCCTGAATCAAGCATTGGAAGCGATGAACTGGAAGTAAGGTCGTCACTTTTTCGACACCTCAACCGGCGTGAACCCTTTAGATTACTGACTATTGGTTCTCACTCGTAATGAAAAGGTCATCAGTTCGATTCTGATAGGAAGCTCGGACAAGGAACCCCCGGAAATCATGTGATTTCCGGGGGTTTTCTTTTGCTTTTAGACGCCTCGGCGATGGTCGAAATATCGAACATATCCGCCAACGGGTCGATATGTTCGAAATATTGATCAAAGGGGGATTTTGAGGTGGCACTGGTACCGCGCTTCTCCAAGCTTCAGGTTCGCCCATGAGCCGCCGGAAGATGCTCGCAACCTAGCCGATCAGCGCCCGGTACTTGGACCGCCGTGCCTGCAAACCGGGCGCACCCCGCCGCGCCAGGCCTTGAAGCTCGACGGCGATCACCGCACCTACCCGGCGGCAGAACTCCACCGGGGCGGCCGCCGCTTCCGGGACTTCCTCCACCACCACGTCCACTATTCCCCGACCTGCAAGCACAGAGGCAGTGATGCCTTGGCTCTCGGCGAGCGCGGGAGCCTGGGACGTGGTCCTGTGCACGATCGCTGACGCCCCTTCCGGGGGCAGGGGTGCCAGCCACGCATGCTGGGCTGCGATCGTACGGTCTGCCGGGAGCAAGGCCAGCGCCCCTCCCCCGGTTCCTTGACCCAGCAGGACTGACAACGTAGCTGTTCCCACTCCGAGGAGGTCGTACAACGAGCGGGCGATCTCGGCGGCGAGCCCGCCTTCTTCGGCCTCCCGGGAGAGGGAGGCCCCCGGTGTGTCGATAACGGTGACCAGCGGCAGCCGCAGTTCCTTGGCCAGACGCATCCCGCGCCGGGCATCCCGCAGCGAGGCCGGTCCCATCGCGTTGTTGCGTTGATGCCCCACCAGTACGCACGAGGTGGCGCCGAATCGGGCAAGGGCCACCAGCATGCCGTGGTCTTTGGTGCCATCACCCGCCCCACGCAGCAACACAACACTGCCCGCGGCATGCCGCAGGAGTTCAGCAGTGGATGGCCGCAGGGGATCCCGGGAACGGAGGACGGACTCCCAAGCAGTCTGCCCGGCTGCCCCGGCCGTGGCGGAGCTGGTGGACGGCAGCGCACCGCCGCCCACCACGTGCCCGGGCTCAAGCAGATCCAGCACCCGCCCAAAGTAGTCCCCCAACCCTTCAGGCGGAACCACGGCGTCCACCAATCCGTGGTCGAAGAGGTTCTCCGCCGTTTGGACACCTGAGGGGAAAGCCTCTCCATGCAGTGCCTCATAGACGCGCGGGCCCAGGAAACCCAGGAGAGCACCCGGCTCGGCAGCAGTCACGTGCCCGAGCGAACCCCACGATGCCATGACTCCCCCTGTGGTCGGATGCCGGAGGTACACCAAGTACGGCAGGCCCGCGGTTCGATGTGCCTGCACGGCCGCCACGATTTCCACCATTCCCAGGAACGCAGGGGTTCCCTCCTGCATGCGCGTCCCCCCGGATGCCGGTATGGCGATGAGAGGCAAGCCCTGTTTGGTGGCGCGTTCGACGGCGGACACCAACCTTTGGGCGGCATCGCGCCCGATGGACCCGGCCAGGAAAGCGAAGTCGGAAACCACGACGGCGACCCGATGGTTCCGTATCCGGCCCTCCCCGGTGAGAACGGATTCGTCGCTGCCGGACTTGCCCCGGGCCGCTGCCAGGTCGGCCGCATACCCGGTGTTTCCGGTCCCGTCGCCTGCCACCCCGCGAACCGGGGCGTCCCACGAAAGGTAGCTCCCGGCGTCGAGCATGTAATCCAGCAGTTCGCGCGCGCCGAGGCGCCGTCGCGTAGCCGTTTCAGTCATCAATGTCCTCCCCCGCGAGCCAGCCCCGGATCTCCTCGTTGTGCTGGTTGAGCACCGGAGGCGCACAATGGGCTCGCCGGGTGGCTTCCGCCCCGGAGATGTTGTCGAAGAAACGCAGCGGCGGTCCGGGCAGCGTGACAGCTCCGAGCACCGGGTGGTCAACGTCGATCAGCAGGCCTTGGGATGCCAGTTGGGGCCACTCATAGACCTCTTTCAAGGAGCGCACCTTCCCGGCGGGAATTCCCGCGCCGGCAAGTTTCGCCAGCAACGGTTCGGCGTCGTAGTCGGCAAACGCTGTTTCGACTACGTCGATCACGTGCGTGCGGTTCCGCACCCGATCAGCGTTGGTGGCAACGCCGTCGGCCGTGGGATCAAGGCCAAAGGCGGAGGTGAAGGCCGCCCATAGCTTCTGGCTGCCGACACTGATCTGCACACTTCCGTTCCGGCAACGGAAGAGCCCATACGGCGCGATGGAGGGGTGGTGGTTGCCCTGGGCTTCAGGCGACTCCCCCGCAACCGTCACCTTGGTCCCTTGGAAAGCATGGACCCCCACCAGTGATGCCAGGAGCGACGTCCGCACCACCTGCCCCTGGCCGGTCCGTTCGCGTTCCAGCAATGCCGCGACCACCCCGTATGCCCCGTACATGCCGGAGAGCAGGTCCGCGATGGGCACCCCCACGCGTTGTGGATCATCGGGTCCCGAGCCCGTCAGCGACATGAGCCCGGCCTCGCCCTGGAGGATCTGGTCGTAACCGCTGCGCTGTGATTCGGGACCATCGTGGCCAAATCCGGTGATGGACAGGATCACCAGGCGCGGGTTGATGCGGTGCATGGCGTCGGTGCTGAAGCCCAACCGGTCCAGGACCCCGGGCCGGAAGTTCTCCACCACCACGTCCGCACGTTCCAGGAGTTGGCGCAGGACTGTCTCGCCGTCGTCGCTCTTGAGGTCAAGGGCCAGGGACTCCTTGTTTCGGTTGCAGGAGAGGAAGTAGGTGGCCTGTGGATCGTCCTCGGGGCCGACGAAAGGCGGACCCCACCCGCGGGTGTCATCCCCCGTGCCAGGATTCTCGATCTTGATGACCCGTGCTCCCAGGTCGCCCATCATCATGGCCGCATGCGGGCCTGCGAGCGCCCGGCTGAGGTCCACCACGAGCCTGCCGGAAAGCGGGCCGCCGGTGTCCTGAAGCGCAGGTGCCGGTTCGGTCAATGCTGAAGTCATGGCGACGCTCCTTGCAGCTCAGTTGCCCAGGCGGGACAGGAGGACGGCGACGGCGGCAGAGACTCCCCCGGCCAGGGAACCCTCCAGCTCGGGGGCGAAGAAGGGCGAATGGTTGACCGGGACTGGTCCCGGACCGTCGAACACAGCACCCGGCGTACCGCCGAACATCCAGAACACGGAAGGGACGCCAATGGCCGTACCCAGGTGTCCAAAGTCTTCGCTGCCCATCATGGGCGGGGTCACCTCGACAGACTCAGCCCCCAACGCATCTCGCAGTGCCTCCAAAACAGAAGGAACGGCGTCGGGGTCGTTGTAGCACTGCGGGAAGCGGTACAGCTCTTCGATCTTCGGGCCCGGTGCTCCGGAGGCAGCTGCCTCGGCCTCAATGATGCGTCGGACAGCGGTCAGGACCTGGCCTCGGATCTCTTCGTCGAAAGTGCGGATGTTGAGGGTGAACTCCGCGGAAGCCGGGATGATGTTCTCCTTCAGACCGGCGTGGAAGGTTCCAACCGTTACGACGGCGGACTTCCGGGGATCCAGCTCGCGGGACACGATGGTCTGCAGCCGGGTAATCATGTGGGCTGCCATGACGATGGGATCGATGGAGTCCTGGGGCTGCGAGCCGTGCGACTGCTGTCCGTGGACCGTCACGCGGAGGGAATCTGCCATTGCTGCCACCGGACCGCTGGAAATCGATACTGTGCCCACGGGCCGTGGCATGACGTGCTGCCCGAACACGACCTCCGGGCGGGGAGCCCTGTCCCAGAGCCCGTCCTCCAGCATGGCCAGCGCCCCGGCGGCCGTTTCTTCACCGGGCTGGAAAATCAGCACCAGCGTCCCTGACCAGGCGTCCTGGTTTCCGGCGAGGATTTCCGCAGCTCCCAACAGGCTGGCCACGTGGGTGTCGTGGCCGCAGCCGTGCATCACCGGAACCTCGGAACCGTCCAGCATTCCCGTGTCCGTGCTGGCGTAGTCCAGGCCTGTGGCCTCTTCGATGGGCAGCCCATCCGTGTCCGCGCGGAACGCGACTACGCGCCCCTCACCGTTGCGCAGGATGCCGACCACCCCTGTCCCGCCGCAGCGGAAGTGGTCCGCACCGAGCCGGTCCAGCTGTTCCTCGATAAGGGCAGCCGTGGCGTGCTCCTGCATGGAGAGTTCGGGGTGTGCGTGGAGCCTGCGGTACAGCTCGTGGAGCGCCGTGGTCTGTTCGGTATCGAGCTGGAGGACAGTGGCTGTTTGGGTCATGGTCTTCTTCTTTCTGCTGCGTGCTGACGGTGTGGGGGGCGGCGGCTATTCGATGTGGATCGGCGTGGCGGCCGCAACCTGCTTTCCGCGGAAGAACCAGGCCAGCAGGGTTAGCAACACCTTCCGCTATGAGCCGGATCACACACAATAGCTGACGGAATCCGCCAAATATCTGGCCGAAACAGTCAAACGATGCCGCTTGGGTGGGGCGCCCTTCCGGGGTGCGATGTGACTCGACACACTTTCAGCAAGCGAATATCCAGCAAAGGAGCACCATGTCCAGCACCATTGGCGAGCTGTCCGCCGTCGAACTCACCGCCGCGATCCGCAGCAAGGAAATCTCGGCGCGCGAAGCCCTGGACGATCATCTCCAGCGGATTTCGGATGTGAACCCGGTGATCAACGCCGTGGTGACGTTGGATGCCGAAGGCGCACGTGCCCTGGCGCTCAATGCCGATCAGCTGACGGCGTCCGGGGCCGAACTGCCTCCCCTGCATGGCCTGCCCATGACCCATAAGGACACGAACAACACTGCGGGCATGCGCACCACCCAAGGCTCCCTGGCGTTGCGCGACTTCGTGCCCGACGCCGACGACCTCATCATTGCGCGGCTCAAGTCGGCGGGCGTCGTCAGCACCGGCAAGTCCAACGTTCCCGAGTTCGGAGCCGGATCACACACGTTCAACGACCTCTTCGGAACCACCACCAACCCGTACGCGCCCGCCCTGAGCGCCGGGGGCAGCAGTGGCGGGGTGGCCGCCGTCGTCGCTTCCCGGATCCAGGCGATCGGCGACGGCAGCGACATGGGCGGTTCGCTCCGGATCCCGGCTTCGTTCTGCAACGTGGTGGGCTTCCGGCCGTCGACGGCGGTGATCCCCATGCCGTCCGACGTCAACGCCTATGCGTGGCTGGGAAGGACTGGGCCTATGGCCCGCAGCGTGGAGGACATTGCGTTGTTCATGTCCGTGACCGCAGGCAGTGATCCCCGTGTACCGCACCCCGAAGGGCTGGATCCCAAGGTTTTCCGCTCCAGCTTGGAGACGGACATGCGGGGTGTGCGGATCGGCTGGTCCCGGGATTTCGGGATCGGCGTGCCGGTGGAACCGGAGATCCTGGAGCACCTGGAACGGCAGTTGTCGGTGTTCGCAGACCTGGGTGCGATCGTGGAGGAAGCAACGCCGGACTTCAGCGAGGCTGACCTCGTTTTCGGGAACACCCGGGCCATGGACTTCGCCGCAGGACTGGGCCCGATCCTGGAGCGTTCCGGCGACGTCATCAAGCCGGAAGTGCATTGGAACGTGAACAAGGGGTTCGCGCTGACTGCCCGCGACCTCATCGAAACCATGGCTGCCAGGACTCGCCTGGAACGCAGCGTGCAGGAGTTCTTCGGCCGCTTCGATCTCTTCGCAAGCCCCTGCGCCCAGGTCCTTCCCTTCGACGCTACGCTTCGTTATCCCGACGACGTCGCGGGCGTTGCCTCCGGAACCTACCTGGACTGGATGCGCTCGGCGTGCCTGTTGTCCGCTACGGGGCTCCCCGTCCTCAGCGTCCCCGCCGGGTTCAGCTCCGCCGGGCTGCCCATCGGGCTTCAACTCGCTTCCAACCACTACACCGATATGCAGCTTCTCCGCTATGGGCGCGCCTTCGAGCAGCAGACGGAGTACGCCGCCGTCGCCCCTGTTGTCACAGCAGAACCGGCACGGCTTACGACGGTGAGCGCATGAGCCGACCACCGCGCTTGCGGGCATCGAGCAGGATGGAAACGTCCACGCCAGCGGCGTTCCGGGCCCATTCCGAATCGGTGATGAAGCGATAGAGGGACGACATGTCCTCCACAGTGACGTCGGCCATGATCTGATAGTCGCCGGCAATTGCCGCAGCATAGCGGACAGTGGGGAGCTCCGCGAGGCTCTTGCCCACCGGCTCGACCTGGTGCGGCGACGCCCGGATCCACAGCAGGGCCTCGACACCAAGACCGAAAGCGGCGGGCTCAACGATCGTCCGCAAGTGGACCTGGTTGTTGGTCAGCAGCCATTCGCTGCGCCGACGCGCCGTAGCCTCGGAAACACCAACCCGGCGCCCCAGCGCTTCGAAACTCATCCGGCCATCGGCACACAGCGCATCGATGAGCTCGTTGTCCTGGCGGCTGAGCTCCTGCCGCGGAACCAGGACGCCCGAATCAGGGGTCAGGGCTGAACGGAATGCCTCTACCCGGTCAGCGGTGAGGATCTCAGGCCGCCAACCTCGGATAGTGCGGAAGTACCGAAGAACGGGATAGCTGGTGGAATCGCGTAAACCAATAGTGGACGGCAACTCATCGGACAGGACGGTGCCCATACGGGACGGTTCGGTGAGGATCTCGGCCACACAGTCGCCGGTTCCCGTGGTGGTGTAGACGAACGTAGTGTCATTGCGCTGCGACAAGGCCTGAGCGGCGGCACGGACCGTTCCAGGCATGCATCGCATCTGCACCAGCACTACAGCGGGCCTGGGGCGAATCCCGACAACGGCCACCGCACCGGATTCCAGCAGCTGCGATCCACGGCGCGCCACTGTCCGCTCGGCCTCCCCGAGCACCGCGGCCATCTTGCGCCACGGGCAGCGGGGGTCCAACTGCAAGGCGGCAACGATCTGCCGTTCCAAGGGGTCAAACAGCACCATGCGCGCTCCGTCCGCTCCGGTTCATGGGTACGGGTCAATTTGACCACGGACTCCCGGAGCGGCGGAGCGCGGCGACGGTCAGCGTTCGGGGCTGAGCACCTTCGAGAACACTGCAGCTCCGTTGGCGTTGCGCAGACTCACGGTGAACGAATCATCCGAACCGAGTTCCACATGCCCGAAGAACTGGTTCTCCCCGTTGCGCGGGGACTCACCCGGGAACCGTCCCGCCTTGGAAAACACGACGTCCGGCCCGAAGGTCCCGTCCATGTCGTTCGGGCCGAAAGAGCCGGCGTTGATGGGCCCCGCAACGAACTCCCAGAATGGCTGGAAGTCCTTGAAGGATGCCCGCTCCGGAGAATAATGGTGGGCGGCGCAGTAGTGGACGTCGGCGGTGAGCCACACCGTGTTCTTCACGCCATACTTCTTGAAGGCGCTCAAAACCCCGGCGATCTCCAGTTCCCGGCCCAGCGGCGCACCATTGTCCCGGTTGGACAGGCTCTCCTGGTTCACGGGACCGTCAGGCACCACGATGCCCAAGGGCAGGTCCGCGGCGATGACCTTCCAGGTGGCCTTCGACTGCCGGACTTCCTTGATCAGCCAGTCCACCTGCTCCTGGCCCAGGATGTTGGTGGTGTAGGGCTCCTTGCCGTCGGTGTTCGGCGACTTGTACGTCCGCATGTCCAGGCAGAAGATGTCCAGTTGCGGGCCACGCGGAATCTTGCGGTAGATGCGTGCGGGCTGGTACTGGCCGGCGTCGTAGGTTCCGGGGCGCCACAGCGCCGCCGAGTCCGCGATCGGCATGTTCTCCTGCCACGCCTGCCGCCCGCGCGCGGCGAGGACGTTGACGTTGCGTTCGGTATAGCGCGCGTCGTCCAGGACCTGGCCCGGGTACCAGTTGTTGTGCGTTTCGTGGTCGTCCCACTGCGCGATGACCGGCACGTCGGCGAACAAGGAACGCATGTTGGCGTCGAGGGAGTTGTAGCGGTGCCGGCCCCGGAATTCCTTGAGGGTTTCGGCTACTTTGGAGACTTCCTCGGTGACGATGTTGCGCCAGACCTGGCCGTCCTTCTCAATTACTGATTCCGCGATGGGGCCGTCGGCGTAGATGGTATCTCCCGAATGGATGAAGAAGTCCGGCCGCACGTCATGCATGGCCTTGTAACCGCGCATGCCGCCGATCTCCTCGTTGATGCCCCAGCCTTGGCCGGCGGTATCGCCGGTCCAGACGAAGGACTGGGAGGACGACGCCGGCCTGCCGCCCCCGCGGCCGCCCGAGGGGCCGCCGTCGTTGGGTTCCTTGTTTCCGGGCGCCGTGCTGAAAGTGCCTTGCCCGGCTTCGCCCATGCCGTTCTCATCCTCAAAGTTCAGCTCCAGCCTGAACCTGGTGCCCGCAGGCAGTCCCTTGGCGTTAATTTTCGCGGTGAAGTCACTGGCTTCCGTGGCCAGGGGTCCACGAATGGTTCGGCTGAACCCGTAGCGTCCACGCAGGAGCTCCCCGGCGTCGTCGATGGCGTTGAGGGTGGCGGTGAGACGTCCGGGTCCTGAGGCGCGCGACCACAGGACGGCCGAATCCGTGGTGACGTCCCCGGTCGCAATGCCCGTGAGGAGCGTGAGTCGCTTGCGGACCAGCGGGATGGCTGCGGGTGCTGCGCCGACCGGGCCGGCGGCCCCTACGGTGAGGCCGGCCAGCGTAAGGCCGGCGAGGGAGGACTTGACGAGGGTGCGGCGTGAAAAGTCGGTCATGGCATCCACCCTTTCCGGCCGTCATGAACGGAATGTGAGGGTGGGGTGAAGATTTTCGTGGGTTGCCAGTCCTGAAGGGAGCACACTTTGCGGGCCCGGATCCCGGGGTGGGGTGCCGATCTCGACCCCGCCGACCGCCCCTCCTACCCCCGCGAACAACCAGGCATCGAGACTGGCGCGCACTGGGACTTCCCCGAGCGCCAGCCTGAGAAATGGCCCCGGGAAGCGAAGGCCGGATCGTCCGCTGGCTGACGCTCGTTGCAGGCGCCGTCGTCGTGTTCAGGTCCCTACGGAAGGTCCGCTCAAGCTGACCTGCCAGCAGGACCCTGAAGGCTAGGTATCTCTTCCTGAATGGCGTGTTGCCCGCGTGGAACTTTCGCGCACAACAAGGGTGGGCGCGATCGGGGTGCGGTCAACCTCCCGCCCCTCCATGGCGCCCAGGAGGACCTCCATGCTCATGTGCGCCAGGGCTGTGAAGTCCTGGCGCACAGTGGTCAGCGGGGGCAGGAAGTAGTCTGAACCTTCGATGTCGTCGAATCCCACCACACTGACGTCCTCCGGGACACGGATTCCATTTTCGGTCAAGGCCCGTATGAGTCCGAGTGCCGTATGGTCGCTGGCTGCAAAAACAGCTTGGGGAACCTTTCCCTCCCGGACAAGGCGGAGGCCGGTTTCATAGGCCCATCGGGGACTCCAATCGCCCTCCAGGCACAGCCCCGGCGGAAGTCCGGCGTCACCCAGGGCCGCCTCCCAGCCGCGCTTGCGCACGCGCCCGTCAAACCAGTCCATGGAGCCTGCCAAGTGCGCGATGTCGGTGTGGCCGAGGTCGATGAGATGCTGGGTGGCGAGCCGGGCTCCGAGTTCCTGGTTTTCCGAGTAAGTGAAGACATTCGGAGTTGATGACGCTCCTGCCGCGATCATTTCCACGGGTACCCGGCAGGAGGCATTCCAGACAGCCGACGCCATGTCGACCAAGGGTGCGACGACGATGATGCCCCCAACGCCGGTGTCGTCCAGAGTGTCCAAGGCCGCCTGCACGGACTCGTCGTAGGGTTTATCCACGCTGATGACTGTTGTGGCATACCCCTTCTTCCGTGCAACGGTTTCCAGGGCCATGAGTGTCCCTACCGGACCGAACCGCGGGGAACCATCAGAGAGCAGCCCGATGGATGTTGACCGGTTGGTGACAAGGGCAGTGGCTGCCCGGTTCCTGCGGTAGCCGATGTCCTTTATGGCCTGCAGGACGCGTTCCCGGGTGGCCGCACTCACGTCCGGGGCGTTGTTCAGTACGCGGGAGACAGTACCAAAGGACACGCCCGCGATCTCCGCCACATCGTTGATGGTCGGCTTCCGCCGCAACGTGGCTCCTGTTTGCCCGTTCGCTCCACGTGGAACCGTTATGCCTGACACGCTCTCTCCTGTCCCCACACCGTCCAACCGGGCCGATGCGTACCAATACTACGTGCGCCCGTCCCATCCGGTTACTTCGAAATGGGCGGGGCGTGATGTTTGACACTCTCTACCGTAAACGTTTACGATCGGTTCCGTAAACGTTCACGGAACTCCCGTTAGCGATTACGGTCCGGGTTCACCAAGGATGAAGCGGACCGCCCCCGCAGACTCTTCGGCGTCCACCATCGACGGTTCCGCCGGAAAGGGTCCGTCCGCCCTAACACCGGTTGCAGGCGCGCTCGTTCCCGCCCTCCACCACCACATCCCCTCATAAGCACTGGAGAACAATGATGATCCGCAGGCTTCCCCTCGTGGCTTTGGCCGCTGTCCTGTCACTTTCCGTAGCCTCGTGCAGCAGCTCGGCGGCGAGCACGTCGAACGCACCCGACGCCGGCGTGTCCGAAAAGGCCCAGCAGGCCCTCGACAAGATCAAGGGCCAGGTCCTGAGCAAGGGCCCCAACGGCGAATCCCCCTCCCCGGCATCCGTGTCAGATCTGACGCCGGAGGAGATCGAGAAGATCAAGGCACTCAACGCCAAGGCAGCAATCGTGATGCACTACGGCGGCAACGACTGGGCAACGGCCCAGGTCAACGGCCTCAAGAGTGAATTCGAAAAGCTCGGCGTCAAGGTCATCGCGACAACGGACGCGAATTTCAAGCCGGACAAGCAGGTTTCGGATATCGAGACCGTCATGACGCAGGACCCGGATGTCATCGTCTCCATCCCCACGGACCCGGTGGCCACGGCCTCCGCGTACAAAAAGGCTGCGGCTGCCGGCACAAAGCTCGTCTTCATGGACAACGTCCCCCAGGGTCTGACTCCCGGCACGGACTACGTTTCAGTTGTTTCGGCTGACAACTACGGCAACGGCGTCGTCTCCGCTCACCAGATGGCCAAAGCCCTGGGCGGCAAGGGAAAGATCGGCCTCGTGTTTCACCAAGCCGACTTCTTCGTGACCAAGCAGCGACACGAAGGGTTCAAGGAGACTATCGCCAAGGAATACCCCGACATCCAGATCGTCGAAGAAAAGGGCATCGCGGGCCCGGACTTCGCTGGAGACGCACAGGCTGCTGCCAACGCGATGATCAGCAAGTACCCTGACCTGGCCGGCATCTGGGCCGTGTGGGACGTCCCTGCTGAAGGCGTCATGGCGGCGGCCCGCGCGGCCGGCCGGCAGGACCTGAAAATCGCCACGGAAGACCTCGGCAAGAACGTGGCCATCGCCCTGGCCAAGGACGAACTCGTCGTCGGCCTCGGCGCCCAGGTTCCGTTCGACCAGGGTGTCACCGAAGCCCGGCTCGCGGCAGGAGCACTTCTCGGCAAGCAAGCACCTCCGTACGTGGCCCTGAGCGCCCTCCCTGTTGACCACTCGAACGTCCTTGAAGCCTGGAAGCAGGTCTACCACGAGGACGCTCCCAAGGACATCCAGGACTCCTACAAGAAGTAGCCAGATCCTACGGTGCGGGGGCCCAGGCCCCCGCACCGCGCCGAAAGGGCGGGAAATGAACACCGCAGACAATGTCGTCGAGATGCGCTCGATATCCAAGGCCTTCAACGGCGTGTCCGTTCTGAAGGATGTCGGCTTCGATGTCCGCAAGGGCGAGGTCCACGCACTGGCCGGGGGCAACGGGGCCGGCAAGTCCACCCTCATGAAGATCCTCCAGGGCGTCTACCAGACGGATGCCGGAGAAATCCTCATTGGCGGCAAACCGGCCGCCATCAACTCGATCCAGGATGCGAAGTCCGCCGGAATCGGGATGGTTTTCCAGGAATTCAGCCTCGTACCCAGCCTTACCGTTGCCCAGAACATCTTCCTTGGCGCAGAGCCGCTCGGCCGGGGCGGCCTCATCGATGACCGCGCCGCGGTGCGACGGGCCAAGGAAGTCTTCGCCGAGATGGAGGTCGACGTCGACGCCGGCGCCCAGGTCTCCCGGCTTGGCACCGCCTATTGGCAGCTGACCGAGATCGCCAAAGCCCTCGCTCAGAACGCACAAGTGCTGATCATGGATGAGCCCACGGCAAGTTTGGCCCGGCACGAGTCCGAGGCGCTCTTCGAATTGATCGACCGCCTCAAGCAGCGCGGAATCTCCATCATCTACATCTCCCACCGCATGGATGAGGTGTACAGGTTGGCGGACCGGATCACCATCCTGCGCGATGGAAGGCACCTCTTCACCGAGCCACTGACGGAGGTCACTCCCGAACAAATCGTCGAAGGAATCGTGGGCAAGAAGGTCGAGGGCCAACTTTCCTATCGGGCGCGGAACGATGTGGGCACCGACGTCGAGCCACTGTTGGAAGTGCGCGGGCTGAACGCGGGCCTACGGGTCCGGGACGTTTCTTTCGCACTGCGGCCCGGCGAAATCCTCGGCCTGGCCGGGCTCATGGGCAGCGGGCGGACAGAACTCGCGCGGGCACTTTTCGGCATCGACAAACTGGACAGCGGGCAGGTCCTCATCCGGGGCAGGAAAGTTACCCTGGCATCTCCGCAGCAGGCCATCAACGCCGGTATCGCCCTTGTCCCGGAGGATCGCAGGGCACAAGGCCTCGTCCTGGAACACTCGGTCCAGGACAACCTGCTGCTGCCGCTCCTGAAGCACATTCAGCGTGGCCCCCTTCTTGATGGCGCCAAGGGCAACGAGTTGTCCGCGTCGCTGATCAAGAGGTTCGCAGTCAAGGTCGCCCACCCCCACCGGCCCGTGCGGCTGCTCTCGGGCGGCAACCAACAAAAGGTGGTCATCGCCAAGTGGCTGGGCACCGATCCCGACATCCTGATCCTCGATGAGCCGACGGCCGGCGTCGACATTGGCACCAAGAGCGAAATCCTGGACATGATCCGCGAACTGGCAAGCGATGGCAAAGCCATCATCGTCATCTCCTCCGAGTATCCCGAACTACTCGCGGTCAGCGACCGCGTCCTCGTCCTCAAGGACGGCTCCATCATCCGCGACATCCCCCGCAGCGACATTGCTGACGAGGAATATCTACAACTTGCAGTCCAGGGAGTCTGAACAGTGAGCAAGACAAACACCATCGCGCCACGGGACACCGGGGCACCCCGCAACGTCGGCACCATCCTGAAGGACCTCGACTGGCGGCGCTACGTCATTTACATCGGCTTCGTCGTCGTCTTCCTGATCTTCGCGGTCCTGCTGCGCGACCAGGGATTCATGTCACCGAACAACCTGCTGAACATCTTCCGGCAGACGGCCACCATCACCGTCATCGCAGTGGGCATGACCTACGTCATCGCCTGCGCCGAGATCGACCTGAGCGTGGGATCCGTCGCCGGCCTCTCCAGCGTCTGCACCGCTATGGCCCTGTCCCAATGGGGCCTGGTCCCTGGCATACTTGCCGGCCTGGCCGTGGGCCTCGTGGTCGGATCGGTCAACGGCGCACTGGTCAGCCTCCTGGGCATCCCTTCCTTCCTCGTGACACTCGGCATGCTCGGCATTGCCGTGGGCGTCGCGCAGTGGATCACCGCTTCAGCGCCCCAGCCCATCCTGGACGACACCTTCAACGCGGTGTTCGGATCCGGGAACTTCGGACCCATTCCGGGCCTTGTGGTGTGGAGCGGCATCTTCGTAGCCATCGGCGCCGTCGTGCTTAACCGGACCAAATTCGGCCGGCAGGTCCTGGCTACGGGTGGCAACCGCAACGCCTCCGAATTCACTGGCATCAATACAAAGCGCATCAAGTTCCAGGTGCTGCTGATCTCCGGCATGGTTGCCAGTGTTGCCGGAATGCTCTACGCCGGCCGCCTCCAGTCCGGACGGTTCCAGTGGGGCGCCGGTGACGAACTCTCAGCCATCGCTGCGGTCATCCTCGGCGGGACCAGCCTCTTCGGCGGATTCGGCTCCATCATCGGAACCCTTTTCGGCGCCCTGTTGATCGGCCTGATCAACAACGGACTGATCCTTGCAGGCCTCGACAGCAGCCAGCAGCAAGTAGTGCGCGGAGCCATCATCATCCTTGCAGTCGCCCTCGCCCGGAAGAAGTGACAGTCCATGGCCTCCACACCACGTGCCGGGATTATCGGCACAGGATTCATGGGCACAGTCCACTCCCATGCCGTCCGGGCCGCAGGAAGCACGGTCAGTGCAGTAGCCGGGAGTAGTTTGGCCAGTGCCGAGGCCGCTGTGGCCCGATTGGGTGCACAGGCCGCGGCCGGCTCCCCCGAAGCCCTGATTGCCCGCGATGACGTGGACGTCGTCCACATCTGCACCCCAAACGCCACCCATGCGGACCTTGCACGCTTGGCCATCGCCGCCGGCAAGGCCGTCATCTGCGAGAAACCCCTGGCCACCACCATTGAGGATGCCAAGGAACTGACGGACCTTGCAGAACAGGCAAATGTGGTCACCGCCGTGCCCTTCGTCTACAGGTTCTATCCGGCCGTCCGGGAGGCCCGCGAGCGCATCCACAACGGGGAGGCAGGCCGCCTCTGGCTGCTGCACGGATCCTATCTGCAGGACTGGCTGGCAGGTGCAGCGGCAACAAACTGGCGGGTCGACTCCAAGCTCGGAGGAGCATCCAGGGCCTTCGGTGACATCGGAGTGCACTGGTGCGACCTGATGGAGTTCACCACGGGACACCGCATCTCCAGGATCATGGCCAGTACCAGCCGGGCCCATGATCAACGCGAAAGCCTTGGCCAGTTATCCCCGGTATCAACTGAGGACGGGGCAACACTGCTCTTCGAAACCGACAAGGGGGCCGCCGGTTCGTTGGTGGTGAGCCAAGTTAGTCCAGGAAGAAAAAACCGCCTCTGGTTCTCTTTCGATGGAACTGCGGCATCGTTCAGCTTCAACCAGGAAACACCGGACACCCTGCACATCGGACGCGTGGATTCCACTTCGCACATTCCTGTGGGGCCGGAGACCCTGTCCACCCCGGGCGGCGGGCGCTACGCCAAGCTCCCTGCGGGTCACCCCCAGGGGTACCAGGACAGCTTCAACGCTTTCGTCGCTGACACCTATGCAGCTGTCCAAGGACACGAATCCGAGGGCCTGCCCACCTTCCGGGATGGCCTCCGGGCAGCACTCCTCACGGACGCAGTGGTTACCTCCGCGGCACGACAGTCATGGGTGGACGTTCCCACCGGCAACCTCTTCGATTTTCCCAGCTCTTCTCCGGCAGTTGAAAGGCAAATGCAATGAAACTCGGTTACTGTTCCATCACCTGGGGCGGGGTCGTCGGACACCCGCAAGGCGTGACCAGCGTCAAGGACCTTTTCTACATGACCCACGGATCCATGCGCGACGCCGTGCGTGACATCGCCGCCGTCGGCTATGAGGGCGTGGAGATGTTCGACGGAAACCTGGCCGAATATGCCGACAAGCCGGAGGAACTCAAAGAGATCCTCAGCAGCAACGGAGTCGTGCTGACGAGTGTCTACACCGGGGCCAACTTCATCTACGCCGACATCCTTCCCGACGAGATGCACCGAATCCACAAGGCCGCAGAACTGGCTGCGAACTTCGGAGCTGAACGGCTGGTGGTTGGCGGCGGCGCGCGCCGGGCTGCTGGAACCACCGAACAGGACTATTACCTGCTGGGCCAGGCGCTGGACCGCGTAGCGGACATCGCGGAGAGCTTCGGCCTGTCCGCGAGCTACCACCCGCACCTCAGCACCATCGTGGAGAGCCCGGACGAGCTGGAAAAGCTCATGCCGCTGACCAGGATCGGGTTCTGCCCGGACACGGCGCACCTTGCGGCAGGCGGGGCGGACCCGGCCGCGGTTATCCGCAAGTACTCCGACAGAATCCAGCATGTCCACCTCAAGGACTTCCAACAAGACCCGTTCAACTTCCTCCCTCTGGGCGAAGGTGAGCTCGATTTCCCGGACATCATCGCTGCGATCCGGGAGAGCGCCTACGACAGCTGGCTCATGGTCGAACTCGACAACTACGACGGCGACCCCGCCGAAGCAGCAAAAATCAGCAAGAAATACCTCGAGACACTCCTCTAAGCAATCCTTACGGAAGGACCTGATCCACATGCAAAACCTCAACGTTGGCCTCATCGGTGGAGGCTTCATGGGCAAGGCCCACTCCTTGGCCTATGCCGCCATGCCCATGTTCTTCTGGCCTGCCCCGGCATTGCCGGTCCGCAAAGTCATCGCCGAGGCGAACCCCGAGCTGGCCGCAGAAGCCGCCAGGCGCTTCGGTTTCGAGAACTCGACCTCGGACTGGCGGTCCATCATCGACGATCCCGACATTCACGTCGTCGACATCGCGACGCCGAACCACCTTCACGCCGAAATCGCCATCGCCGCCGCCGAGGCGGGCAAGCACATCATTTGCGAGAAGCCCCTCGCACGCACCGGCGAAGAGTCCAAGGCCATGTATGACGCCGTCAAGGACAAGGACATCGTCCACATGGTTGCCTTCAACTACCGGCGCACTCCAGCCGTTGCACTGGCAAAGAAGTACATCGAAGAAGGTGCCATTGGCCAGATCCTCAGCTTCCGCGGAACCTATCTCCAGGACTGGAGCGCCGACCCGAACTCGCCGCTGTCATGGCGGTTCCAGAAGTCCATCGCAGGTTCCGGCGCGCTTGGCGATATCGCGACCCACGTCATAGACATGGCGCGGTACCTCGTGGGAGAGTTCAGCGCCGTCAACGCACTCCTGTCGACGTGGATCCCCGAGCGGCCACTCCAAACCGGCGGGGCCGATGCCCTCGGCACCGTGCGCGGCGGAGAGGGCCCGAAGGGCCCGGTTGACGTCGACGACGAAGTGATGACCATGATCCGTTTCGCAAATGGAGCGGTTGGATCGGTCGAAGCCACACGCAACGCGCACGGCAGGAACAACTACATCACCTTCGAAATCCATGGAACCGAAGGCAGCATCGTCTTCAACTACGAGCGGCGCGACGAGCTCCAGGTTTGCTTCGCTTCAGACCAAGCAGACCGTCGCGGGTTCCGGACCATCTACACAGGCCCGGCCCACCCCTACGGTGAGGGGCTGTGGCCCATTCCGGCCCTGGGCATCGGCTACGGAGAGACCAAGATCATCGAGGCCCATGACTTCTTCAAAGCCATCGCCGAAGGCGGAAGCGTTAGCCCCAACTTCGCCGACGGCTACCAAGTCGCCCTCATCGATGACGCGATCGTCGAATCCGCGGCCAAAGAGTCCTGGGTTGAGGTTCCACAAATCACCGATTGATCCCTTTCGGGAGGGACGGCGAAGTTCCGTCCCTCCCGGCCCCTCCGGCCCATCATCAAGGAAACAAGAATGACCAGCCCAACCCACAAAGAGCCCGCAGAAGTGTGGCTCATGCCGGTATTTATCGCCAAAGCAGGACGCGAAAGCGAGCTGCAAGGAGTCCTCAGCTCACTGCAGACGAACAGCCGCAAGGACCAGGGCTGCCTGGAGTACACCGTTTTCGCCGATGGGCAGCAGCCCGGCACCTTCGTCATGTTTGAAGGCTGGGCAAGTGCCGAGGATCTCGAAGCCCACAACCGGCAACAGCATGTGAAGGACTTTGTGGAAGCGGTAAAGACATTGCTGGAAGTGCCCTTCTCAGTGACCACCCTCGCGCCCATCAGGTGAAACGCCAGGTGCCCCGCCCCCGGAAGGGAGCGGGGCACCTGAGTAAGGCGCGGGGCCTAGGCGAAGTCGGAGACTGCCGGGTCCGGGCCGATGCGGCCTTCAGCGCCGCGGTCCAGGCTGTTGATGGCCTCGACGTCGGTACCGTCCAGCGTGACGTCCAGGGCTGCGAAGTTCTCCTGGATGCGGGACTCCGTGACCGACTTGGGGATCACGACGTTGCCGATGGCCAGGTGCCATGCGATGACAACCTGCGCCGGCGTGGCACCATGCTTGGCTGCGATCTCAGCAATCGTGGCGCTCTCCAGGAGCTCGCCACCCTGGCCCAGCGGGGACCATGCCTGCGTGAGGATGCCCTTGGAGGCGTTGAATTCGCGCAATTCGGCCTGGTTGAAGAAGGGGTGCAGTTCAACCTGGTTGATGGCCGGAACGACGCCGGTTTCATCGATGATGTGCTGCAGGCCTTCCTTGGTGAAGTTGGAGACACCAATGGACTTCACCCGTCCGCGCTTCTTGAGCTCGATGAGGGCCTTCCAGGTATCGACGTACTTCTCCTGCTTGGGCTGCTGCCAGTGGATGAGGTAGAGGTCCAGGGTTTCCAGGCCAAGGCGGTCGAGCGACTTCTCGAAGGCCTCCAGGGTGGATTCGTAGCCCTGGTCCGCGTTCCACAGCTTGGTGGTGATGAAAATTTCTTCGGCGGAGAGGCCCGAAGAGGCGATGGCACGGCCAACGCCGGCCTCGTTGCCGTAGATCTTTGCGGTATCGATGTGGCGGAACCCGGCGTCGAAAGCCTGGCGTACTACCTTTTCGGCTACATCGTCTTCAACCTGCCATACCCCGTAGCCGAGCTGGGGGATGGTGTTGCCGTCGTTAAAAGTAAGTTCTGGTGACGAAGTCATGGTTGTCATCCTGCCAGCTACCGCCTGGGTCATGGGCCGATTATGACGAAGATCAGCTATCCGCTTAACTTCTTGCATACAGGGAATAAGGGCGCACGCGTGTAGTTGTCAACGCCTGCCTTATTTCCGGATTACTCCTGATTACTTAGTTTCCGGATCAGGGATTGAGTTGGCGCTCCGCGTCGGCCACCTGCTCGAAGACGGACTCAGCACGGCGCCGCACGGATAATGCACCGACCGGTACAGGACCTACAGCCAGACGCAACATCGCCGCAGCCTCAGCTGTGGTGGCGAGCGAGTTGCCGGCTTTGGACAGCGCCCGGTGCACGCCCGCGAGCGCTCCTGGCACGTCCAGCCCATCGCTGGGCGAGCGCTTTTGCGCCTCTACGCAGATGCTCCGCACCCGTGGGGACAACTCCGCCAGTTCATTGGCGATCTCCACAAGCTCGTTGTAGAGCTGCTCGTCGTCCACGCCTTCAAGGACCTGGTGATAACGGTCCAGCCCGCGATGGAAGCGGTCGTGGGCGCGGCGCCACAGGCCCTTGCCGAGCTCAAGATCGTCCTTCCGTCCCTGCCGGACGGCCCCAAAGAAACCCACCCGCGAACTCAGAGGTACTGGCCCGGGCCGTGGTCGGGATCTTCCGGGCGTCCATTGGAAGCAGCACCCGAAGCCCCGGGCGCAGCAGCCCGCTGCGGTTGCCCGTTTTCACCAATGATGATGCCCGGCGCGATGACCGTACCCGGGGGCAGCTGCCGAAGCTGCATTTGCGCGGCAGCGTGTTCTTTCGCTGCCTGCTGGGCGGCAATGGCTGCCTGGATGCCATGGAACAGCCCTTCCAACCACCCCACCAGCTGGGCCTGTGCGATGCGAAGCTCAGCGTCCGAGGGGGCCTTGTCCTCGGGAAACGGGAGGCTGATGCGTTCCAACTCATCAATGAGCTCAGGTGCCAACCCATCTTCGAGCTCCTTGATGGACCGCTCGTGGATTTCGGCGAGGCGACCGCGCGCTGCATCATCAAGCGGGGCGCTCTTAACTTCTTCCAGAAGCTGACGGATCATCGTGCCGATCCGCATCACCTTGGCAGGCTCGTCCACCAGTTCCTGAAGGTTGCTGGGCTTGGGCTTGACGTCGTTCGCTGCCTCGCCCTGCGGGGATTGCCCGCCATTGGGCGCAGCCGCATCCCCGTCCAGTGTGGTTCCTTCCACGGGAGTGTCGTCCGAAGCCTCATCCGTGGGCTGAATGTCGTTCAGATCGCTCATTCGTTCATACTCTCATGTGCTTCCCGTGAACCTCCGGCCACAGCCGGATTTTGGACTTCGTTCGTAGCGAAACTACAGCTCAGCAGCAGCGGCCCTGGGGATTGCTGTCCTGCCGGTCCATCCGGTCCCGCCAAAACTCGCGTTCGGTCATGGCGGGACCGGCGTGGCCGGAGGCGGTGAAGTGCTCAAGGTATTTCGTGTACGCGTCAGCGCCCATAAGCGAACCCATGTATGCGGCAAAGCCCCGAAAGCCCCTGGTGACCGCGTTCATCAGTGATGCCCCGCCTTGTGGGTGCGCTTGTCAGCAGGCAACGCGTTCCATTCGGCGAGCAGCGCTTTCTCAGCCGGGGTGGGAAGGAGTCCTGCAGGAGCAAACACCTTGGACGGTACGGCAGGATCTTCATGATCCTGTCCCCCACCGGCCCGGATGGCCTTGACGGTGGCGATCAGGGCCGTGAGGATCACGATGATGCTCAAGACCACAAAGATCACCGACAACCATCCCTGAATGGCCGTATTCCGGACGACAGCTTCCATGGCCGCGACGCTCTTGGCCGTGCCGAACTCCGTCTTGCCATCGGCAAGTGCCTTGGAGAACGCCTGGTTGTTGGCGAAATACCCTACGGCCGGTACCGGGGAGAAGATCTTGTGGAAGCTGGCAGTGATGGTGACGACAGCCGCGAAAGCCAGCGGGACGGCCACGATCCACAGCCACTTGAACGTGCCCCGCTTGGCCACGATGGCCAAGCACACCGCCAGGGCGATGGCTGCCAGCAGTTGGTTGGCGATGCCGAACAGCGGGAACAGCGTATTGATGCCGCCCAGCGGATCCGTCACACCCATCAACAGCACAGCGCCCCAGGCACCCACCATGATGGCCGTGCAGAGCCAGGCACCGGGGCGCCATGAAGCTTCCTTGAACTTGGGAACAAAGTTGCCGATGGAATCCTGCAGCATGAACCGGGCAACGCGGGTTCCGGCGTCCACGGCGGTAAGGATGAAGAGCGCCTCGAACATGATGGCGAAGTGGTACCAGAACGCCATCATGGCGGGCCCGCCGATGAACTGCTGCATGATGTGCGCCAAGCCAACTGCCAGCGTCGGGGCACCGCCGGAGCGGGAGATGATGCTTTCCTCGCCCACGTCCTTGGCCGTCTGGGCCAGCACGTCCGGGGTGATGTTCACGTTGGCCAGGCCCAGGCTGTTCACCCAGGTGGCGGCTGACTCCACCGTGCCGCCGGTCAGTGCCAGGGGCGCGTTCATGGCGAAGTAGATGCCGCGGTCAATCGAGATTGCAGCCACGAGCGCCATGATGGCCACGAACGACTCCATCAGCATGCCGCCGTACCCGATGAAACGGGTCTGGCGTTCCTTCTCGATCAACTTGGGGGTGGTCCCCGAGGAAATGAGGGCGTGGAAACCGGACAAGGCACCACAGGCAATCGTGACGAACAGGAACGGGAACAGCGCGCCGGAGAACACCGGGCCGTTCTCGCGGCCCGCGAACTCGCTGAAGGCAGGGACGGTGATTTCCGGCCGCACAACGATGATGGCGAGGGCCAGCATCACGATCACGCCGATTTTCATGAACGTGGAAAGGTAGTCGCGCGGCGCGAGCAGCAGCCACACGGGCAGGATCGCGGCAATGAATCCGTAGATGATCAGGCCCCAGGCGATGGTCACCTTGTCCAGGTGGAAGAATGCCGCACCCCACTCGGTACCAGCCACAGCACCGCCGCCGATGATGGCCGCCATGAGCAACACGAAACCAATGATGGAAACCTCCATCACCTTGCCGGGCCGGATGAACCGAAGGTACACGCCCATGAACAGCGCAATCGGGATGGTCATTCCAACGGAGAAGACGCCCCACGGGCTCTCACCCAGGGCATTGACCACTACCAGCGCAAGGATGGCCACGATGATGATCATGATCAGCAACGTTGCGATCAAGGCCGCTGTACCGCCAATGACTCCCAGTTCCTCACGGGCCATCTGGCCCAGGGACCGGCCGCCTCGACGCATCGAGAAGAACATCACCAGATAGTCCTGCACGGCACCGGCAAACACGACGCCGATGATGATCCAGATGGTGCCTGGAAGGTAACCCATCTGCGCCGCGATGACCGGACCCACCAAGGGGCCTGCACCGGCGATCGCCGCGAAGTGGTGCCCGAACAGGACGTTCCGGTCCGTGCGGACGTAGTCCTTGCCGTCGGCCTTATACTCGGCGGGCGTAGCCCTTCGGTCATCCGGCTTCAGCAGGTAGCGTTCAATGACCTTGGAGTAGAAGCGGTAGCCGATGAGGTAGGTACAGACTGCGGCGAAGACAAACCAGATGGCATTCACCGTCTCGCCGCGAACCAGGGCGAGCATGAACCACGCCACTGCACCGAGCAGCGAAATCGCCACCCAAAGACCGATTTTCGCCGGAGTCCATTTGCGTTCCTCGGCGTCCCGGGCGGAATGGTCCACCGCGGGTGCAGGCAGCGTAGGATCAAGTCCTTCCATGAGTCCGGTCTGGTCAGGATTCTTGCCCATATCTCCTCCTTGAGAACTGCTGCGCTGCCTTGGCTCGGACGTGCGTCACGGGCAAGTTAGCAATAAGGTTCCCCGGGAAGTGGCCGTACTCACCGCCGGATCCGTTGGCTGCGCTGAGCGGTAGCCTGCCTGCGGCAAACGGTGGGCCGGTTGTACAGCTAGCTGGCACCAGCGGTGCTTGACCCGCCCTTGCCCAGGCTCTGCACCATGCGGGCTTCGCACAGGTCCAGCCACCGGACTTCGGCCTCTGCCTGGAACACCAGGGAATCGAGCACCAGCAGGAACGCCGTGTCGGCTGAGCGCTGGTTGGCCGAGACCGCTTTGCGCGCCTGGGTGTGCTCCTGCAGCGCCTTGACGGAAACTTCACGCTGGGACTGGATCACCGCAGCGGCATCCACCCCGGGCATGGTCACGGCGAGCGCCAGTTTGATGGCGATCTCGTTCCGCGGCGGATTTCCCCGGTCGACAGCCCCGGAAAACCACGCCGCGACTTCCTCGACCCCAGCGTCAGTGATGCTGTAGATGACGTGCCCGCCGCCGTCGTCGCCGTCCTTGCTGACCAGGCCGTCGCGCTCAAGCCGGTCCAAGGTGGTGTAAACCTGGCCGATGTTCAGCGGCCAGGCGGCGCCGGTCCGGTCCTCGAATTCGACACGCAACTCATAGCCATACCTGGGCTGGTCCTGGAGCAGGGCCAGAAGGCTGTGCCGGATGGACATGGAGCTCCTTGCTGCGGGTTGGCTGGAATGTCAGAGGAGCAAGAGGACCTTGCCCACGTGCTCCCCCGAGTCGAAGTACTCATGCGCTTCGCGGACCTGGTCCAGCGGGAAAGTCTTGGCGACGAGCGGCGTGATGCGACCGTCGGTGACCATGGGCCACACGGACTCGCGCACCGCCGTCATGATGATGCCTTTTTCGGCAACCGAACGGGGCCGGAGGGCTGTGCCGATCACGGCTGCACGCTTGCTGAGGAGCTGGCCCAGGTTGATCTCCGCCTTGGCGCCGCCCTGCAGCCCGATGATGATGAGCCTGCCGTACTCAGCGAGCGCGTCGACGTTCTGCTGGAGGTACTTGGCACCCACGACGTCGAGGATAACGTCCGCGCCTTTGCCGCCGTTTTGTGCCTTGAGGCTTTCAACGAAGTCTTCTTCGGTGTAGTTGATGGCGATGTCGGCCCCGAGGAACGCCTTGGCCGTGCCGACTTTTTCATCCGACCCCGCAGTTGCCGCAACTGTGGCACCGTAGGCTTTCGCGAGCTGGATGGCCATGGTGCCTATTCCGCCGGTGGCGCCGTGGATGAGCACCGTCTCTCCGGGTTGCAGCTGGGCCGTCATGATGAGGTTCGAATACACGGTCGCGGCAACCTCCGGCAGGGCAGCTGCGGTGATCAGGTCCACGCCTTCAGGAACGCGAAGTACCTGTTCGGCAGGAACCGCCACCTGTTGGGCGTAGCCGCCGCCGGAAAGCAGCGCCACTACCTTGTCCCCCACGGAGAAGGCCTTGGTAACGCCGGGGCCGAAAGCGGAGATCCGACCGGAAACCTCGAGTCCGGGGATTTCCGATGCCCCGGGCGGCGGTGGATAGAAGCCGCGGCGCTGCTGGACGTCCGCACGATTCAGGCCCGCAGCAACGACGTCGATCAGTACCTCGCCATCGCCCGGCACCGGGGAGGGGACCTCGCGGACCTCGAGGACTTCGGGCCCGCCCGGCTCTGGGATAAAGACGGCTTTCATGACGAACTCCCGGTTTCTTGCTTGTCCGCCGGCCCCGGGACGGGGACTGGTGGACGTGATGTTTTGGAACAGCCAACTCCCTATGAAACACTACTAGGCGAGGAAGGTTGTCCGAGCGGCCTAAGGAGCTGGTCTTGAAAACCAGTGTGCGGTAACCCCGTACCAAGGGTTCAAATCCCTTACCTTCCGCCAACGAATGCCCCGGGTTCTTCAACCCGGGGCATTTTTGTTGCTTCCAGTACCTGCTCGCCCCCCGCTCCGGGAACCGGCTTCCGGCAGATCATTGAAAGTGTCAGACCCCCGGCATAGTGTTCTGACTGTCTCCACACGACCGACATCAGACGCGGTTTTCATCGCGGAACAACAACAGGAGCCTCACCTATGCCAACCCCTGACATCGCTCCGGGAGCACCTTGCTGGATCGACCTGATGACCTCCGATACCGAACAGGCGAAGTCTTTCTACGGCACCCTTTTCGGTTGGACGTTCGAGACGGGCGACCAGGAGAAGTACGGCGGCTACATCACAGCGTCCAAGGACGGCCGGATGGTTGCAGGGATCATGCAGAAGCAGGAGGACATGGGAGCCATGCCGGATGTGTGGTCCACTTACCTGCGCACCGATGACATCAAGGCAACCACGGAAGCCGCAGCTGCCAACGGCGGCCAGGTGTACCTGGAACCGATGGAGGTTCCCGAGCAAGGCAGCATGGCCATGTACGGTGACTCTTCGGGTGCCTCGATCGGTGCTTGGCAATTCGGGGAGATGAAGGGCTATGAGATCGCAGCCGAGGCCGGCGCTCCAGCTTGGCATGAGCTCCTCTCCAAGGACTACGACTCCGCGGTCGCCTTTTACCAGAAGGTGTTCGGCTGGGAAACGGACGTCATGAGCGACACCCCTGAGTTCCGGTACACCACCCTCGGCTCGGGAGACAACGCGCAGGCCGGCATCATGGATGCCTCCGGCTTCCTCCCCCCGCAGGTCCCTTCCATGTGGAGCGTGTACTTCGCGGTGGCGGACACCGATGCCACCGTTGAGCAGGCTGCGGCCTTGGGCGCCACCGTCATGGAACCCGCCGAAGAGACGCCCTTCGGCCGCTTGGCAACGTTGTCCGATCCCACGGGTGCCGTCTTCAAGGTGATCCAGGAGCAGGGCCAGACGGCCTAGACTATGAAAATTCGGGTCCAGCCGGTCTGCCTCCTACCCAGGGGCAGTCCGGCCGGAGCCTCTCATCGTCGGCCTTGGGGGATCGACCGGCGTGGGAATACCTTGTTGGGTCCCTCATCGTTGACCACAGTGCCTTTCCGATCAGGAATCCTGTGCTCCTTCTGGAATGAGGACCAGAATGCTCCACCTTTCAAAGACCCTCAGGGCTGCTGCCGTGCTGACCATGGCATCGCTGGCACTGGCGGGATGTTCGCTCATCAGCAGCGGGGACGCCAAGCGGGATGAATCCGGCAAAGCAACGGAATCGTCCAAAGCAGACGCCTTCAAAGTGAAACTGGGCGACTGCATCGCCAACCCTGATACCCAGGAAGTCGTGGACGTCACCATCATTCCGTGCGACCAGAGCCACGACCTCGAGGCCTACGCCGTCACCAAAATGGACACGTCCGCGTTCCCCGGTGACACCGAAGTGGGCACCAAGGCGGAGGAGTTCTGCGGTGCCCAGTTCGCAACTTTCGTAGGCGTACCCTTCGAAGAGTCCGCCCTGGATGTCACTTTCCTCCACCCCACCAGCGATTCCTGGAAGACCGGCGATCGTGAGATCGTCTGCCTGATCGGCGCTGCTGCTGGAGCCGCAACCACCGGAACCCTGAAGGGCGCGGCCAAGTAGGAGCCTCGGTGGCCGGGAGAACCTTCCGGCCACCGATGCGCCACCTCCCATTCATCCGTTCGTGTTCAGCTATGCCCGAGGCAGCTTTACCCCGGAGTAACTTCCGGGCATATCGCCCACTTCACAAGACAGCGGGCGTCGTCCACAGGGCCCCACAGGGCTCCCTAATGAAAGTTAGAGCGGATGCAACATCAATATTGGAAATCAGCTGCGGGAACGGTCCTGTCAGTCGGGTTGCTTGCAGCCCCGCTGACCGCGGCACCCGCCTTCGCGGCGGACGATCCGGCAGCACCCACCGGCACTTCGCCTGTGGTAATCAATGAGGCGTACCTCAGCGGCGGCAGTACCGGCGCCGCCTTCAAGAACAAGTTCGTGGAGCTCTACAACTCCTCGGACACTCCCGTCAGCCTGGCCGGATGGTCTCTGCAGTACAGATCAGCCACCGCCACTACGGCACCTACCGGCATCACTCCCTTGACGGGCAGCATCCCGGCCAAGGGCTACTACCTGGTTCAGGGAGCCACGAACAACGGCAGTTCCACGGCCCCGAACCTCCCAACGCCCGATGTGCAGGCAACCGGCACCCTCAATCCCAGCGGCACCACGGGAACCCTGGTCCTGGCCAAGCAAGCCAACGCGGTCTCACCGCTCCCTGCCGGCTCGGTCACCGGAAACCCCGCCATTGCCGACCTCCTTGGCTACGGCACCTCCAACACCTTCGAGACCGCCGCAGCCAGCGCACCTGCCGGCAACGCAGACGTCAAGAGCCTGAATCGAACCAACGGTGTGGACACCGACTCCAACGCCGCCGATTTCAGCCTCAGCACCACCATCACCCCGACAGGTTCCAACGGCGGAACCCCGCCCACGGACCCCGGTCCGCAGCCCGGCGTCAAGACCATCGCAGAGATCCAAGGCACCGGCACGGCAAGCCCGTTCGTAGGCAGCGCCGTCACGACGCGCGGCAAGGTCACGGCCGTCTACGCAACCGGCGGATTCAACGGCTACTACGTCCAGACCCCCGGAACCGGCGGCGACGCCGGCGGGGCGGCCAGGACGGCGTCGGACGCTTTGTTCGTCTACTCGCCTACGACGGCGGCAACGGTACAGCCGGGTGACTACCTGGAACTCACCGGAGCGGTGAGCGAATTCGCCAACCAGACCCAGATCACGGTCGAAGCCGCAGGCTTGAAGAAGCTCAGCGAGGCAGCGCCCGAGGTCAAGTCCACCCCGTTCTCCCTGCCGGCCAATGAAGCCGCCCGTGAGAGCCTGGAGGGCATGCTCGTCGCTCCGCAGGGCGAGTTCACCGTCACGGACAACTACTCCCTCAACCAGTACGGCGAGGTCGGCCTGGCGGCCGGCACATCACCACTGGTGCAGCCGACGGCAGTGGCCACTTACGGTTCGCCGGAGTACGCCGCTGTGGTTGCCGATAACGCCCTGCGGGCCATCAAGCTCGACGACGGCGCGTCCACGAACTTCCTCAAGGACGCCACCACCAAGGCACAACAACTGCCGTACCTGAGCACCTCTGATCCCGTGCGGGTCGGATCGCCGGCACAGTTCCGCACCGACGTGATCCTGGGCTACGGCAACAACTCCTGGAAATTCCAGCCGCTGGCCGCGCTGACCCCGGCCAACGCGGACTCAGTCCAGCCTGCGTCTTTCACCTCCACCCGGCCCGATGGTCCGGCCAACGTTGGTGGAAACCTTAAACTGGCGTCCTTCAACGTGCTCAATTACTTCCCCACCACCGGGGACCAGCTGAGCGGCTGCGTCTTCTACACCGACCGCGAGGGCAACCCGATTACGGTCAAGGAAGGCTGCAACGCCCGCGGAGCCGCCAACGCGGAGAACTTCGAGCGCCAGCAGGCCAAGATCGTAGCAGCCATCACCAAGTCCGGCGCGGACGTCATATCCCTTGAAGAGATCGAGAACTCGGCACAGTTCGGCAAGAGCCGCGACGATGCCCTGTCCAAGCTGGTTGACGCGCTCAACGTCAAGACTCCGGGTGTTTGGGACTACGTGCGGACTCCGGCCAACGCTCCCCCGCTGAGCGATGAGGACATGATCCGCACCGCGTTCATCTACAAGAAGGCCGCTGCCGAGCCCGTGGGCGAGTCCATCATCCACAACGACACCGTGGCCTTCGCAAGTGCCCGCAAGCCGCTGGCACAGGTATTCAAGCCGGTGGGCGCTGCCGACGACAAGAACTTCATAGCAATCGTGAACCACTTCAAGTCCAAGGGTTCCGCGGCCACCCCGGACGATACCGACAAGGGCCAGGGTGCCTCAAACATCGCCCGCACCAAGCAGGCCGAATCGTTGCTCGCCTTCTCCAAGGACCTGCAGGCTTCCAAGGGCACGGATAAGGTCTTCCTCATCGGTGACTTCAACGCCTACGCCAAGGAAGATCCCATCAACGTCCTGACGGGCGCCGGCTACACCGACCTTGAGGCCGGCACCGGCAAACACTCCTACCTGTTCGGTGGCATGGTGGGTTCGCTCGACCACATCCTCGCTTCCCCGGCGGCTGCGGAAAAAGTCACCGGGACCGACATCTGGAACATCAACTCCGTAGAGTCCGTCGCGCTGGAATACAGCAGGTATAACAACAACGTGACCAACTACTACGCCGCAGACGAATTCCGGGCCAGCGACCATGACCCCGTGGTGGTTGGACTGAACCTGACTCCCGACGCACCGGCCACCGTTGACCTGCAGTTCCTGGGCATCAACGACTTCCACGGCCGCATCGACACCAACACCGTGCTCTTCGCAGGAACCGTGGAGAAACTCCGTGCCGCTGCAGCACCGGGCGCAACGGCGTTCATCTCCGCTGGTGACAACATCGGCGCTTCCTTGTTCGCGTCGTCAGTGGCGAAGGACCAGCCCACCATCGACATCCTCAACGCGCTGGAGCTGCAGGCTTCCGCTGTGGGCAACCACGAGTTCGACGGCGGTTGGCAGGACTTGCGCGAGCGAGTCATCGCCGGAGGAACCAACGCGAAGTTCGCCTACTTGGGTGCGAACGTCTACCAGAAGGGCACCACCACCCCGGTCCTGCCGGAGTACAAGGTACTGGACATGAACGGGATGCGCGTGGCCGTGATCGGCACCGTCACCCAGGAAGTTCCCTCCTTGGTAACTCCGGCCGGAATTGCCGATCTTGAGTTCGGGGACCCCGTGGAAGCCATCAACCGGGTGGCGGCAAAAATCAAGGCTGAGAACCTGGCAGACCTGATCATTGTGGAGAACCACGACGGCGCCGCTTCCGGTACGCCCGAAGGCGCCACTTTGGAACAGGAAGTCGCAGCAGGCGGACCGTTCGCCAAACTGGTCAACGAAACCACTCCTGACGTCGCTGCCATCTTCACCGGCCACACGCACAAGGAGTACGCCTGGGACGCACCGGTCCTGGACGCCAACGGCCAGCCCACAGGCAAGACCCGGCCGATCGTGCAGACCGGCAACTACGGCGAAAACGTGGGCAGCGTGACGCTCACGGTAGACACCGCAAGCAAGTCCGTCACTGCCTACAAGGCCGCTGTGGTGGACCGGACGACCGATACCGCCGAGAGCCTCGTGGCCAGCTACCCGCGGGTGGCGGCAGTGAAGACCATCGTGGACAAGGCCCTTGCCCAGGCTGCCGAGATCGGCAACCAGCCGGTGGGTGCAGTGACCGCTGATATCACCACCGCTTTCACCCCGGACCCCGCCGGCGGGGCTCCCAAGCGTGACGACCGCGCGAGCGAGTCCACGCTGGGAAACCTGGTGGCGGACTCACTGGTGGACACGCTCAAGGCGCCTGAACTGGGCTCGGCGGAGATCGGCGTCGTAAATCCCGGCGGCCTGCGCAACGAGCTCTATTACGCACCAGACGGCACCATCACCTACGCCGAGGCCAACGCGGTGCTGCCGTTCGTGAACAACCTCTGGACTACGTCCCTGACCGGCACGCAGTTCAAGACACTTCTTGAACAGCAGTGGCAGACCAACCCGGACGGCACTGTTCCCAGCCGCCCGTACCAGCAGCTGGGTCTGTCCAAGAACGTCAACTACACCTACGACGCCGCCCGCCCTGCAGGTGACCGCATCACCGGCATCTGGGTAAACGGCGCCGTGATCGACCCCGCCAAGCTGTACAGGATCGGCACCTTCAGCTTCCTGGCAACCGGCGGTGACAACTTCCGGGTCTTCAAGGAAGGCAGCAACACCAAGGACACCGGCCTGGTGGACCGTGATGCGTGGATCAAGTACCTGCGCGAACACAACCCGGTGTCCCCGGACTTCGGGCGCCGTTCGGTTGCCGTCGCCAACTCGACGGCGGCCCAGGTTAAGGCCGGTGAGCCCATCACCCTGGCTGTTTCCAAGCTGAACCTGACGTCGATCGGCAGCCCGGCCAACGCCTCGCTGAACGCCGTCTTCGTGGACAGCAAGGGCGCCGCTGTGGCGCTCGGTTCCGTGCCGGTGACGGCAGGCGCGGCAACGGTGAACCTCAAGGTTCCCGCGGCGGCAGCTGCAGGTACCGGCACCCTGGTGCTGACCGCCGTCGAAAGTGGAACGGTGGTGAAGGCTCTGATCACTGTGGCGGACAGCGGACCGCAACCGCCCCAGTGCACCCCACCCACCAAGCCGTCCAAGTGGTACGACATCGCGGGCTGGCTGCGGTATGCCTTCGCCTGGTTGGACTACCAGAAGTGCTTGAGGGGCTGACCACTCCCGGCAAAAGCAACATAAGCAGGGCCCTCCACGCAGCCAGCGTGAAGGGCCCTGCTTTTGCGTTCGGGAAGCCTACTTGGTGGCCGGCTCCGGCACGGCCGTCCTCTCAGCATCCCGCTGCAATTCGGCCTGGAACTCCGCGTAGCGTGCCAGATGCGCGGGCCGGCGCCGAAGGATGATCCACGCGACCCCCAGAATCACAAACCACACGGGAGTGGCGAGCAAGGCAATCAGGGTGTCCGGCTGGGTGGTAAGGGCCCACAGCACGAAAGCGAAGAACGCGAACACCACCCACACCATCACCACGCCACCGGGCATCTTGAACGCTGACGACTCGTGCAGGTGTGGCCGGCGCTTCCTGAAGGCAAGGTAGCTGGCCAGGATGATCGACCAAACGAACACGAAGCACACCGCGGACACTGTGGTCACCATGTCGAAGGCCTTGCCAACGTCCTGGCCGGCGTACATGAGCACGACGCCGGACAGCAGCAGGACGCAGGACAGGAACAGGGCGTTGCGGGGTACTTTGCGTCCGGAGAGGGCGCCAAACACCTTGGGCGCGTCGCCCTCCTGGGCGAGACCAAACACCATGCGGGACGTGGAATAGATGCCGGAGTTGGCAGAGGACATGGCCGATGTCAGCACCACGAGGTTGACGATGGTGGCCGCTGCGCCGAGGCCTGCCAGGGAAAACATCGCGATAAACGGGCTGTGGCCGGCGGCGAACTGCGTCCACGGTGTGACGGACATGAGGATGATGAGGGCACCGACGTAGAACAGGAGAACCCGGATGGGGATCGAGTTGATGGCCTTGGGGAGGTTCTTCTCCGGGTCCTTGGCTTCGGCAGCGGTGGTGCCCACCAGTTCGATGCCCACGAATGCGAACACGGCGATCTGGAAACCGGCCACGAAGCCCATGAACTCGTTCGGGAAGAAGCCGCCATGGCTCCACAGGTTGGAGAAACCGGCCGGACCGGCGTCGGACTCGAAGCCGCTGAAGATCATGAACAGGCCAACAATGATGAGCGCAGCGATGGCCACGATCTTGATGAGCGCGAACCAGAACTCCGTCTCACCGAAGGCCTTCACGGTGGCCAGGTTCAGGAGCAGGAGAATGCCGATGGTGATGAGTCCCGGAACCCACAAGGGCAGGGAAGGCCACAATTCCTTGGAATAGCCGGCGATGGCGATCACGTCGGCGATCCCGGTAATGACCCAGCAGAACCAGTAGGTCCAGCCGGTGAAGAACCCGGCCCAAGGGCCCAGGAGGTCCGCGGCGAAATCGCTGAAGGACTTGTAGTTCAGGTTGCTGAGGAGCAGTTCGCCCATGGCACGCATGACGAAGAACAGCATGAAGCCGATGATCATGTACACAAAAATGACGGATGGGCCGGCTGCGGAAATGGTCTTTCCCGAGCCCATGAAAAGGCCGGTGCCAATCGCTCCACCGATGGCTATGAGCTGGATGTGGCGGTTGCTGAGCTGGCGTTCGAGATGGGGTGAACCGGCACTCGCGGAAGGATGAATCGTCAAAGGAACTCCGTCGTTCAGGCGGCACAAGGTGCCGCATTGATTCGGGTTCCTCCCCGCTCTGTACGTGGACCTGAGAGTTTCCGCGGGCATGGGCCTGCTTGCACCTTCGGTGAGTCCGGTATGGCCGGACTGCTTTCCAGAGTTGCCTCGCCGCGGCGGTACATGGGCCTGAGAGATTCCTGGGGAGGGTTTGCTCCTACGGCGCCTGACGGGATGTACCGGCAGGACTCTCCCGCCGCAGATCAAAAGCGCGCACACCCTTGCGGGTGATGCAGCTCACACAGTAACGAAGGCTGGCAGGCAACGCAAGCCTGTGACGGCTAGAGGCCCAGGATGCTGCGGGCGATCTCGTCAGCGTCGCGCAAGGTCCGCTGGCCGCTGGCATAGGCCCGCCCGGAGCGGGGACGGGCTTCGGCGGCAATGGCATTGCCCCACTGCGACGCGGACAACTGCAAGCCCAGAACGTACATGTTTTCCGTGATGGATCCGTTGGCGGCAATGGGACGGTAAGGATGCGGCTCAACGTCCAGGCCGGTGGTTTGCATGGGCGTCCCCTCCACACTCATCATGATCTTGGTCCGCACCAGGCCGTCGGCCATGAGCTGTTCGAGCAGCGGAGAAATGTTGATGCCCACCCTGTTGGCGGGTGACATCGCTTCGATCAGGGTGCGTGCTTCAGCGGGCCCCTCGTGGACCCAGGGTGACGCCGCCCGGAACACTTTGGCGCCACGATCGACGCTGAACTTGGGGTCCGGTCCCACAAAACTCACGACGCCGGCACGCGCCAAGGCGGCCAGCTGCTCCGAACGCAGCGCAGGAGGTCCGCTGGCCAACCCTTCGACAAACGACTCGAACCAGCCGCGCAGCCCTGCCAGCCAGGACTCGTCGGTGATGCCGCCGTCGGCTACAACGGTCTTGAGGATGGCACGGCCGGTGTGGAGCGCGCCGATGGCCATCTTCACGGGGTCCGATTCGCCCAGCGCCGAACGCCGCGCGTCGTCGTCCAGGTACGCGGTGATCGCAGCATCCAGGTCACGCCGTGACGCGAACGTCCGGCCTGCCAACGGCGCCGCGAGCCCGCGCAGGTTCAAACGCCGTGATGCCGCCACATGCTTTTCAACCAGGACCTCCACGTCGCTTTCCCAGTTTGCCGTGGTGTGGGCATGAGGTTGGAGCGCGTCTTCGAGGTCGGCCAGGAACTGCGCCGGGTCCTTGATCGCGGCCGGCTGGGACCGGGCCAGCGTCGAATAGTAGGCCCACAGCGCGTCCCGGTGCAGCAAGGGCCACAGGTCATGGTCGAAGCCGGGCTGGATGCCTGCGGCCCGGAACCGGTCCACTGCGTCCTCGGTCAGGTAGCGCATGGTGATGCTGCGCGGGTAATAGCCCTCCAAACCGGCCTTCGCCCGGTACGGCGTTCCCCTGCGTGACGCGGCGATGATCCTGGGCTCCCGGCCCGAGGCCCGGTACTCCAACACCCCGGCACCGGGCGTTCCGGCTTCAAGGAACTTGCCGCCGCGGCCTTCAGTCAGCTGGCCCATCACATCAAAGAAGTTCAAGCCCATGCCGCGGACAAGAACCGGCTCATTGTCCGGCACAACCTGCCAGTCAACGTCGGCGGGCGGTGCCGGCGGGAAGTACAGCAGGCCCAACTCGTCAGCTGCGCGCTTGAATGATTTCTGCTCCGGATTCAGCCGTGACTCGATGTGCCCCAGAGCCAGCACCACCGAATCGACGGTGAGCGTGCCGCCGTCGGCCAGTTCGACGTCGAACATCCCGTCCGCGGGCCGCGCCGCAACGACGAGCGTTTCATGGAAGGTGACTTCCACGCCGTCGGGCTTCCGCTCCAGCAACCCGGCCAGGGTTTGGCGCAGGTACCGCCCGTACAGCGCACGGCTGGGGAAATCGTGGGACTCGAGCGTGGCCAGCTCTGCCTTTTCGGCGTCGTTCAGCCCGGCACCGTCGCGACGCCGGGCCTCGCGCCACTGGTCGAAGGAACCACCCGCCAACGGTGCCGCCAATCCGGAATCCTCGGGGATGAGGGTGGGATAGAACGACTGGGTGTTCATCAGGTAGAGGCGCGACTGTTCCGGCTGCCACACGTGTCCGGAGCCGGCGGGGTACGGATCCACCACATGGATCTGCAGGGTGGCGCCTTCAGCTCTCTTCGCAGCCCAATTCGCGAGCAACCGTTCGAGGACACTGGTGCCCCGAGGGCCTGCCCCCACAAGGGCAACACGGTTGATTTGGGATTTAGCCACGCTCCAGCCTAACTTCTGCGTGACTTGCTTACCGTCGAAGTGTGTTGCTTGGATGGGGCGATGACCACCACAGAAGCTGATCCGTCGCCACTTTCCGGGAATGACACCGCGCCGGCCTCCGGACCGCGCCACGCGGCGGAGTCCGCACCTGAGCCCACGGATGAAAACGCCTGGCTTGAGGACATCCACGGCGAAGAGCAGTTGGCCTGGGTCAGGGAACAGAACGCCCGCACCGAGGAACTGCTCGAAGACGCCGATTACGCGGCGGTCGAGTCCGGCATCCTGGAAGTCCTGGACTCCACGGACCGGATCGCCATGGTCAACAAACGCGGCGATTTCTACTACAACTTCTGGAAGGACCAGGAGCACCCCAAGGGCCTTTGGCGCCGCACCACCTGGGAGAGCTACCTCACCGAGGATCCCGAGTGGGATGTACTGCTCGACGTCGATGCCCTTGCCGCTGCTGAAGGTGTTGAGTGGGTGTTCCACGGTGCCGGTTTCCTCCGTCCTTCGGACGGCGCGGAGTACCGCTTTGCCATGGTTTCGCTCTCCCCCGACGGGGGCGACGCCGACCGCCACCGCGAGTTCGACGTCGAAACGCGAACCTTCGTGGACCCGGCAGCAGGTGGCTTCGACATTCCCACAGCCAAAGGCAACATCAGCTGGTTGGATGCCGACACCCTTCTCGTGTCCAGCACAGCTGAAGGCTTGCCCGCCACGTCGTCCTCCTATGCGCGGACCGGCGTCAAGCTTCGCCGCGGGCAGTCGCTCGCGGACGCTGAGCGCCTGTTCGAAATTCCGGAGAACCACATGCTGGCCATGGTGGCGCACGATTCCACGCCCGGTTTCAAGCGGACCTTCGCCGTTGACTACATCGACTTCTACAACCGCAGTACGTGGCTGCTGCGCGACGACTCGTGGGTGGCCATTGACGTGCCCACCGATGTCAACATCAGCGTCCACCGCGATTGGCTGCTTTTCCGCCCCCAGGGCGACTGGGAAGCAGCGGGGGTCACGTACCCGGCCGGCTCCCTGCTGGCCGCAGATTTCGAAAGCTACCTGGCTGGCCCGGCTAAGTTGCTGGTCCTGTTCACCCCTGATGCGCACACGTCATTGCAGTCCTGGAGCTGGACCAAGGATTACCTGCTGCTGAACCTCCTCCGGGACGTCTCCTCCGAGATCAGGGTCCTGGATCCGTCGGCTGTTGACGCCTCAGGCTCGTGGGCCTCCACCGTCCTGGACGCCTGCCCTCCCCTGCATGACGTCAATGCCTACGCCGTGGATGATGAGGACGTCTCCGACTCCGGCGCCGGGAACGACTTCTGGTTGGTGGCCACAGGCTTCACGACACCCACCACTTTGACCCGGGGTACGCTTTCGCCTGCAGCAGCGCAGGACACGGCCGACGGTGACGTGGCTGACGGTGGCGTGGTGAGCCGGCACACCGAGGTGAAGCGGTCGCCGTCGTTCTTCAACGAAGCCGCCTACGAGGTCCAGCAGCACTTCGCGGTTTCCTTGGATGGCACCAAGGTTCCGTACTTCCAGGTGGCCTCCAAGGACCTGGTACTGGACGGGGAGAACCCCACCCAGCTCTCCGGCTACGGCGGGTTCGAAGTTTCCCGTACCCCGGCGTACAGCGGGACGATCGGGCGCGCCTGGCTGGAGCGCCGTACTGCGGGCATAGCGTCCGACGACGGGGCTGCCGCCCACTCACGCGGCGGCGTGTACGTGGTTGCCAACATCCGCGGCGGCGGGGAGTATGGCCCCTCGTGGCACCGTGCAGCACTCCAGGAGAACCGTCACCGTGCCTACGAGGACTTCGCCGCAGTAGCCAAGGACCTGATCTCGCGTGGCGTGACCAGTCGTCGTCGCTTGGGCTGCGTGGGCGGCTCCAATGGTGGCCTGCTGGTGGGCAACATGCTGACCCAGTACCCGGAACTGTTTGGCGCTGTCTCCTGCGGTGTGCCCCTCCTGGACATGCGCCGGTACACCAAGCTCTCGGCGGGCTACTCCTGGATTGCCGAGTACGGTGACCCGGATGTGCCGGAACAATGGGATTTCATCCGGACTTTCTCGCCGTACCACCTGCTTCGGGACGGCGTGGAGTACCCCGAAACCTTCATCTGGACAGCAACCTCTGACGACCGGGTGGGGCCGGTGCAGGCCCGGAAGATGGCGGCACGGATGCAGGCCATGGGGATTCCGAACGTCTGGTTCCACGAAGCCCTCGAAGGTGGGCACGCGGGAGCCTCGGACAACCGGCAGGCTGCAGCACTGCAGGCACGGAGCAACCACTTCCTGTGGGTTTCCCTGGCCGGAAGCAACTGACGCCTGTTTCGATGGTTCCCTGCGCACAAGGCCACGCGCACGGCACGAATAGCAGCGGAACATCGAAACGGACACCCGGCTCTGGCGTGTTTTGCGCTGGACGGCAGGTTCTGCGTATCCTTGGTGGGCTAGCAATAGCAAAGGGAGACGTGCCAGAGCGGCCGAATGGGCTTCACTGCTAATGAAGTGTGGGGCACAACTCCACCGGGGGTTCAAATCCCCCCGTCTCCGCGAACAGGCCCCGGTTTTCGAACCGGGGCCTTTTGCGTTTAAGCGAGCCAATGGCCGTGGCAGCGCCAGTGGCGGCGGCCGTGGCAGCGCCAGTGTCAGCGCCCGTGGCAGCGCCAGCGACCAAGCCGGGACGCCCGCCGGCAGGGTTCAGGCGCGCTTTGCCCCGGCTGAGGTACCGCTGACCTCGGCTCCTGCGTGACGGTGGAGGGTCAGGCTGTCCACCGTACTGATGAGCATCAGGACGGCCATGGCGATGAAAGCACCCTTGTATGCCCCCACCTGGTCCGTCCCGAAAAGACCCGTGGCTTCGAAGAGGCGCAGGAACAAAGCTCCCACCGCGATCCCGGCCGCGGCTGCCAACTGAACGAGGGTTGCCGAGATGGCGTTGGCCGAGGGCAGCTGCCCCGGGACGATGTCCGCATATTGCACCGAAGCGTAGGCGGAAAAACCGATGGAGCGGAAGGCGCCGCTGAACAGCAGCAAAGCGAAAATCAGCGGTTCCGGTGTTTGGGCGTCAAGGAACGCGCACAAAGCGAACGTTACGGCGGAAGCGAACGACGCGAAGACAAGCACGGCTTTGAACCCGAAGCGCCTGATCAGTGGCGTGGTGGCAGGTTTGATCCCGATATTGCCGACGAAGACTGCCGCCACCATGACGCCGGCCTTCAGCGGGTCCCAGCCGAATCCATCCTGGAACATCAGGGGCAACAAGAAGGGGACCGAACTGATGGTCAGCCGGTAGATGAAGCCACCGGTTGAGGTCGCCCGGAAAGTCCTGGTACCGAAGACGCTGAGGTTGAAGAGTGGTACTTTCGCTTTCCCCATCCACCAGACCGCCCCTGCCAAGGACAGCACTCCGGCGGTTACCACCACTACAGCGAGGACGTTGGATGCATGGCCGCCCAAGGTTTCCAGCCCCACCACCAACGCCCCGACGCCAAGGGTGGTCAGCATCAGCCCGAACCAGTCAAGGCGGCGCTTTCCATCGAATTGCGTCCGAGGCACCAGCCGAAGTGCAGCGATGAAGGCTGCCAGGCCCAGCGGGACGTTGATGAGGAAGATCCAATGCCATGAAAGGAACGTTGTGAGGGCGCCACCGACCATCGGCGCAAGTACCGGTGCGAGGAGCCCGGGCCAGACCAGATAGGCCGTTGCCCGGAGGAGCTCGGATTTCGGCGTACCCCGCAGGACCACCAGTGTCCCGACAGGAACCATCATGGCCCCGCCCATCCCTTGGGCCACCCGGCTGAGTGTGAGCATGGTCAGGTCGGTGCTCACGGCGCAGAGCAGGGAAGCAATGGTGAAAACGGCTATGGCCAGGCAGAAGATCCGGCGAGCGCCGAACCGTTCAGCGAGCCAACTGCTCAGTGGGATTCCCATCGCGACCGTCACCAAGTAGGCCGTCATGGTGATGTTGATGTCGGCCGGTGCGACTCGGAAGTCGGACGCAATGCTCGGAATAGCGGTGGTCAGGATAGTCCCGTCAAGGAACTCCATGAAAAACGTCGCGGCCACCAACAAGGCCAAGCGGGGGCGCCAACTGGTCTCGCTGGCTTCTTCGATGCCTGCGCTGGGTCTTGTGGTCATGGCTCCGGTCCAAGTTCGTCGCTGGTGCTCCACGAAGGCAGCAGGGGGCGTTTCCTCGATCCTATAGACCAGGTGTGGGAGCGATCACAAAATGACGCTTTCCTACCTTCCGCTACCCCGCTTGCGCCAATGCAAGTGGGAGGACCGCTGCTACGCCTGCCTGCCGCAAAGCCCGCGCCGATACCGTCATCGTCCAGCGGCTGTCGACCAGATCGTCCACCAACAACACAGGCTGGCTCCCGATATCGGCCAGGGCCTGGGAAAGTTCAGGCCCGACCACCAGCCGGTCCCACACACCGGCGAGCCTGTAGGCGCTATTGCCGCCACGCGCGCCGGTTGGACCACCGTGAGCGGGCTGGAGCTGCCCCAGGTACGGCATTCTGCCTATTCCGGCTATCCCCTGGGCCAGGGAATCCACGAGTTGCGGTTTGCTTCGCGACGGGATGCTGACGACGGCCACCGGGCGTCCGACGCCGCTCCACGGCGTTCCACCCTCGGCGCCTGACCACTCCCTCAGGACCTGCACGCATGCCTGCAGCATCCCCTGATCTACGGCCCGGTCCGGCGCGCCAGCAGCAAACAGTTCGCGGAGGGCGCCACCCCAGCCCAGGTCTGTCAGCCTGGCCAGCACACGTCCCTCGGCAACGCTTTCGTCGGGCTTGATCTTTCCCTTGACCGCAACACCGAGCCGGTCCATTCCGCTGGGCCATTGAAGGCGCGGCTCAATGGCGATTCCTGCCCGGCGAAGAGTCTGGCCTGCCGCTTCCACCGCCGATTCCGCCACTTCCACGGGGAACCATCGGCCCGCACAGTTGTCACAACGTCCACAGGCGGCAGCAGTTTCATCATCGAGCACCGAGGTGATGTACTCCATCCGGCAACCGGCCGTGTCCTGGTAGACCACCATGGAATCCTGCTCATCCACCCGCGCCTCGGCAATGCGCGCATAGCGTTCGGCGTCGTAATTCCACGGCCGGCCGGTTGACCGCCAACCGCCGCCAACGCGCTCGACGGCGCCATCCACCGCCAAAACCTTCAAGAGCAATTCCAGTGGCGTCCGGCGAAGGTCCACGCGGGCTTCCAATGCGACGGTGGACATGGCTGTGCCGGCGTCGCCGAGGACAGCCAGCACGGCAGCTGCCTTCTCCTCGGACGGCATGGATGCTGTAGCGAAGTATTGCCAGATCTCACGGTCTTCCGACCCAGGAAGGAGCAGTACATCGGCATTGGCGGCGCCACGGCCCGCGCGGCCGACTTGCTGGTAGTAGGCGACCGGTGATGATGGCGCCCCAAGGTGGATCACGAAGCCGAGGTCGGGTTTGTCGAAGCCCATGCCCAGGGCAGAGGTTGCCACCAGCGCCTTCACCTGATTGTCCTTGAGCAGTTGCTCTGCCCGCTCCCGGTCAGCGGGATCGGTCCTGCCTGTGTAAGAGAGCACGTTGTGTCCGGCTCCGGCAAGCAACCGCGCAGTGTCCTCGGCCGCAGAGACGGTGAGCGTATAAATGATGCCGCTCCCCGGCATGTCTGCAAGGTGGGTCAGCAGCCAGCCCAGCCGGTCCTTGGAGTCGGAGAGATTAAGGACCCCAAGACGCAGCGACTCCCGCCCCAAGCCCCCGCGGATGGTCAGCACTCCTGCGCCGAGCTGCTCTTCAATGTCATGGACCACCCTGGAGTTGGCAGTAGCAGTGGTTGCCAGGACTGGAACGGTCTCCGGCAACTGGGCGATGAGGTCGGAGATGCGGCGGTAATCGGGCCGGAAGTCGTGTCCCCAGTCGGAAATACAGTGGGCTTCGTCGATCACCAGAAGCCCTGTCCTCCGGATAAGCTCCGGAAGCTGGTTCTCACGGAAGGACGGATTGGTCAGGCGCTCGGGAGACACGAGGAGAACGTCGACCTCGTCTGCCGCCAACTGGGCCAGGACTGTGTCCCATTCAAGGGCGTTGGCGGAATTGATGGCCACAGCACGGACACCTGCACGCGCAGCGGCGGCCACCTGGTCACGCATGAGCGCCAGCAGGGGTGAGACGATCAGGGTCGGTCCGGCTCCCCTGCGGCGCAAGAGCAAGGATGAAACGAAGTAGACGGCGGACTTTCCCCAGCCGGTACGCTGGACCACTAGCGCCCTTCGGCCGGCATCCACCAAAGCCTCGATCGCTTCGAACTGGCCATCGTGGAACTGCGCCTCAGGGTGGCCTACAAGTTCGCGAAGGCAAGCCAGTGCCTCCTGCTGGGTTGTCGATTGCACGGGAGCGGCAGTATTTGGGGAGTTGTTGGCCATGACCCCAGTATTCCAGTCGCCCCTGACAGCAAGACCGGAGCAGATCAGCTATGTGGATAAACAGCCAGTGGATGACTGCTATCCACATGGGGAGGCCCCCGGTTCATGCCGTGCTGGGTAGCCACAGTAGGATTGAGCCCGTGACTAGCGAGCAGAACAAGACATTCGACCTCTCGGCATCCTTCAAGGCGTACGACGTCCGGGGGATCGTGGGTGAATCCATCACGTCTGAAATCGTCGAGGCAGTCGGCGCTGCCTTCATCGACGTCCTGGGCCTTGAGGGCGAAACTGTCCTGGTCGGTGGCGACATGCGTCCTTCGTCACCGGAGTTCAGCCAGGCCTTCGCCAACGGCGCGGCCACGCGTGGGGCCAATGTACAACTCCTGGACCTGATCTCCACCGATGAGCTCTACTACGCATGCGGCGCCCTGAATGCAGCCGGCGCCACGTTCACCGCCAGCCACAACCCCGCCGAATACAACGGCATCAAGATGGCCAAGGCCGGCGCCCAACCCATTTCTTCCGAAAGCGGATTGAAAGAGATCCAGGCACTCGCGGAGCAGTACCTGAACGCAGGCACCATCCCGTCCGCAGCGACGCGCGGCGAGATCGGTGTCCATGATGTCTTGAAGGACTACTCCGAGTACCTGCGCAAGCTGGTGGACCTTTCCGGTTCCCGGCCGCTGAAGATCGTGGTCGACGCCGGCAACGGCATGGCCGGCCTCACCACCCCTGCCGTCCTGGGAGACAAGTTGCTCCCGGCCCTGCCCTTCGAGATCATCCCGCTCTACTTCGAACTGGACGGTTCCTTCCCGAACCACCCCGCCAACCCGCTGGAACCGGAAAACCTCCGCGATCTCCAGGCGGCGGTCGTCAAACACGGCGCGGACATCGGTCTGGCGTTCGACGGCGACGCCGACCGCTGCTTCGTGATCGACGAAAAGGGCGAGCCCGTGTCCCCGTCGGCCATCACTGGCATGGTTGCCCGCCGCGAGATCGCCCGGGCACGGAAGGCCGGGGAAGAAACTCCAGTCATCATCCACAATCTCCTGACCTCAAAGGCCGTTCCCGAACTCGTGGCAAAGGACGGCGGCCGTGCCGTCCGGACCCGTGTGGGGCACTCCTTCATCAAGGCCGTCATGGCGAAGGAAGGTGCGGTCTTCGGCGGGGAGCACTCCGCGCACTTCTACTTCAGGGACTTCTGGAACGCAGACACCGGCATGCTCGCAGCCATGCACGTACTCGCTGCCCTCGGCGAGCAGGACGGCCCGCTGTCCGAACTCGGCCGCCAATACGAACCCTACGTTTCGTCGGGCGAAATCAACTCCGAGATCGAAAACAAAGCCGGCGCCGTAGAGCGTGTCCGCGTGGACTTCGAAAGCGAAGACATCGAGATCGACCACATGGACGGCAGCACCTTCACCGCGAAGGACGGCAGCTGGTGGTTCAACCTCCGCCCGTCCAACACCGAGCCCTTCCTGCGGTTGAACGCCGAGGCCAAGGACCAGCCCACCATGGAGAAGATCCGCGACCGCGTTCTTGCCTTGGTCCGGGGCTAGGCCTGCTGGCATGATGCAGCTTTCGCCCGAAGAACGAACCTCTCCCGAGTCCGAATTGGCTGCTGTCGTGGCCGAGGCTCTGAAGCTGGCAGACGCCCGGCTGGTCCTTAACAAGAGCTTCGCCCCATTCGTCTTTATGCTCGACGCCGAGGGCATCGTGCAGAACGGCGAGGTCCCCGAGGAAATCCGGGGGACCATGCCCCCGGATCCAGTGGTAGCCGTGAAATTGACCCTCGACCTCTTCGCTGGATATGCAGAGAACCTCCACGCCATGGTGGCTGTACTGGATCCGCTATCGGGCAAGGCCGAGGACACACTCCATCTTTGGGCTGAACACCGCAGTGGCATTGCCCAGCTCATCCGTGTGGACTTCACGCGCAAGAAGTTCCTCAAGCACCCTACTTTCAGCGAACCCCGGGCCGAGGATCAGCCGGCCCACCTGTGGAACGGTGAGGCACTGGCCCCAGCGGAGGAATGGTGGCACCAAGGACTTTCGGAGCAGGCCATCCAGGATGTTTTCAAGCTTGTGGGTGTCGCAGTTCCGTTCGCCGAGGATCAGCTGTCCAGGAACGGCGGTCTGGCCCCGTACGGGATCACCACCGACCTCGCCGGCGAGTTGGGGCATCACATGGCCTACCATGAGGCCAACGCAGACGGCGAAGTAGATTCTGCGGAGTCCGTTCAGATGATGGCCGAGGGCTTCCGCAACAAAAAAGACACGCTGAGGGGAACCTGCATCCTGTCGGACGTTCTGGTTCAGGTTGAAAACGGTGGGGCCGTGGACGCAGTCCGACTGCACATCGAACACTCCGAAGGACTGTCCATGAACATCTTGAAGCCGTACGAGATTGACGGGCAATCCCGAGCGGTCATTTTCGGTGATTCGGCGGTTATTCCTACCGACGCCCAGGTGTGGTCAGTATGAGCGAACAAAGCTCTGGCGCCGTCCCGGACGAATCAGTGCCGGAAGAATCGGAAGAATCAGCCCAGGACCGCGAGCTCCGGGAGACCCTGGGCACTGGCCTCGGGACCGCCCAGGAGCATCTCCAGCAGAATGGCGGCTTCTTCCCCTTCGGCATCACGCTCGGGAGTGATGGCGAACTCCGGATCGTCATGGTGACTCCCGGGGAACCTGACGAGGATGGCCAGGTAGATGCCGGTCAGATGCTGACCGATCTTCACGAACTCTTGCGCCAAGGCCGGGATGAATACCGTGCGGTTGCCATCGTCAGCGATGTCAGTTTGCCCGAACATGGTTCAGACGGCATTCACGGCGCGGCGGAGCACCGTGATGGTGCTGTTCTGGCCGCCATCATCCCGTATGTCCCGGGAGCTGAGGGATTTACCTTCGCTGCCATGGAACCGGACACCCACGAGCCATCCATCTGGGTGGACTAGACCTACGATCTAGACTGATTCCATGAAAATCAACGCCTTCGCAGATGTGAGCCTTCGGGCCATCATGGTGTTGGCCGCAGCTCCCGAGGGTGCACTGCTGACCACCCAGGCAGTGGCAGATGCTGTTGGAACTCCGTACAACCACGTCAGCAAGGCCATGGTCCGTTTGCGTTCACTGGGGCTGATCGACGTCGAACGGGGCCGGCTGGGTGGGTCCCGGTTGAACGAAGCCGGGCGGAAAGCCACTGTGGGCGAGGTGCTGCGCCATTTGGACAGCCGGCAGGACCCGGCAGAGTGCCAGTCCCCCACCAAGAACTGCCCCCTCATCACCGAGTGCGGACTCCGTCACGCCATGACGCGCGCCAGGGAGGCGTTCTACCGTGAGCTCGATGCGGTGGTCATCTCATCCCTTCCCCACGCCCGGCAGATGAACCCGGTGTTCCAGTCAATCGGTCTTCGGCCTGAGATCCGGATGCCTGCAGCGCAGTAGCGGCCCATAGCCTCGCGCAAAAGGCCTTCACGAAGCCTCCCGCTTCATAATTTGCACATGATTTCTACGAGGTGTAGAACTTGGAGTAAATACATGCATTCCCAATGCGTGTATTTATCCGGCCGGACAGAAGGCCCGGCCTCAACCGCCAGGAGAACCATGCTCTCGGAAAAATCCCGTCCCGTTATTGAAGCCACCCTGCCATTGGTCGGATCCCGGATAGGCGAAATCACCGCGGATTTCTACAACCGCCTCTTCACCGCGCACCCCGGACTGTTGGACGGCCTGTTCAGCCGCTCCAACCAGCGTTCAGGCGAACAACAGAAGGCACTTGCCGGGAGCATCGCCGCTTTCGCCTCGCACCTGCTCACTAACCCGGACTCCCTGCCCGAGAAGGTCCTCTCCCGCATCGCTCACAAACACGCTTCCCTGGGCATCACCGAGGAACAGTACGACGTGGTCTACAAGCACCTGTTCGCAGCAATCGCGGCGGATCTGGCCGACGTCATTACCCCGGAAATTGCCGAGGCCTGGACCGAGGTCTACTGGCTCATGGCCGATGCCCTGATAAAGCTCGAGAAGGACCTCTACGCTAGCCAGGCAAACGACCGGATGTGGATGCCGTGGCGCGTGGTCGCAAAGGAACCCGCGGGCAAGGATTCCATTACTTTCACCTTGGAACCCGCGGATGAAACCCCGGTCACCGAAGCCAAACCGGGCCAGTACGTCAGCGTCAAAGTGACGCTCGCCGACGGCCTCCGACAGGTCCGTCAGTATTCGCTGTCCGGCGATGCCGGCACCAGCCGGATTTTCACCACCAAGCTCAACGACGGCGGTGAGGTGTCCACCGTCCTGCATGCCGACGTCGAACCCGGTGACATCCTGGAAATCTCGAATCCCTATGGTGAGATCACCCTCAAGGACGGTGAGGGACCGGTGATTCTCGCCTCGGCAGGCATCGGCTGCACTCCCACCGCATCCATCCTGCGTTCACTCGCCGAATCCGGCACGGATCGCGAGGTCATCGTGCTCCACGCCGAAAAGGCCATGGACAACTGGGCACTCAGCGGCCAGATGACCCAGGACGCATCCAGGATCGACGCCAAACTCGAGCTCTGGCTGGAGACGCCGCACGCCGGAGCCAAGGAGGGATTTATGTCCCTTCGCGAAATGGACCTGCCGGCTGACGCGTCACTTTACCTCTGCGGCCCGCTCCCTTTCATGAAGTCCATCCGCGACGAAGCAATCGACGCCGGGATTCCGGCCACCCGGATCCACTACGAAGTCTTTGGACCGGACGTCTGGCTCGCAAACTAACGCCGGACCGCCAGGGAAACTTGCAGCCCAGGGACTCCAGCACCAAGCACGACGGCGGCCCGCCACCTTTCCAACGAAAGGTGACGGGCCGTCGTCGTTCACTTAAGAACGCCGTTGTTCCTAAGAGGTCTAGCCCAGACGGGTCTTGAGTCCGTCCAGCTCGGACTGGAGTGCCGCCGGGAGAGATTCGCCGAAGTTAGCGAACCATTCCTCGATGGACGCCAGCTCGGTTGCCCACTCGTCTGCATCGACGCGAACAGCGGCCTCAACCTCGGCCGGAGTCATGTCCAGGCCCTCGAGGTCGATGGACTCGCCGGTCGGGACAAACCCGATCGGCGTCTCCACGGCGTCGGCCTTGCCTTCGAGGCGCTCGATGGCCCACTTGAGGACACGGGCGTTGTCCCCGAAGCCGGGCCACGCGAAGCCGCCTTCGGCCGTGCGACGGAACCAGTTGACCAGGAAGATCTTGGGCAGCCGCTCCGGGTTTGCCTTGGCCGACAGGTTGACCCAGTGGTTCAGGTAATCGCCGGCATCGTAGCCGATGAACGGGAGCATGGCCATGGGATCGCGGCGCACAACGCCGACTGCACCGGCGGCAGCAGCAGTGGTTTCCGAGGACAGCGTGGAGCCCATGAAAATGCCGTTGGACCAGCTGCGGGCTTCGGTCACCAGGGGGATGGTGGTCTTGCGGCGGCCGCCGAACAGGATCGCGGACAGCTCCACGCCTTCCGGGCTGAAGTATTCTTCGGCCAGCATGTCGATCTGGTCGATCGGCGTGCAGAAGCGGGAGTTGGGGTGCGCTGCCGGGGTATCGGAGTCCGGAGTCCAGGACTCGCCACGCCAGTCGGTCAGGTGCGCCGGAGTTTCCTCGGTCATACCTTCCCACCAGACGCCTCCGTCATCTGTCAGGGCAACGTTGGTGAAGATGCTGTTGCCCTTGGCGATGGCGCGCATGGCGTTGGGGTTGGTGCCCCAACCGGTGCCGGGTGCGACGCCGAACAGGCCGGCCTCGGGGTTGACGGCGCGGAGTTCGCCTTCCTTCCCGAAGCGCATCCAGGTGATGTCGTCCCCAAGGGTCTCGACCTTCCAGCCCTTGATGGTGGGATCCAGCAGGGCGAGGTTGGTTTTGCCGCAAGCGGAGGGGAACGCAGCGGAGACGTAGTAGGTCTTCTGCTCGGGGGAGGTCAGCTTCAGGATGAGCATGTGCTCGGCGAGCCAGCCTTCATCGCGGGCCATGACCGATGCGATGCGCAGCGCGTAGCACTTCTTGCCGAGGAGGGCGTTTCCGCCGTAGCCGGAGCCGAAGGACCAGATGGAGCGCTCTTCGGGGAAGTGGACGATCCACTTGTCCGGGTTGCAGGGCCAGGCGACGTCGGCCTGGCCGGCTTCCAGAGGTGCGCCCAGCGAGTGGAGGGCGGGAACGAAGAATGCGTCGGTCTGGGTAATGCGGTCCAGGACGTCGGTGCCGATGCGGGCCATGATGCGCATGGACGCTACGACGTAGGCGGAGTCAGTGATCTCGACGCCGAATTTGGGGTCCTCTGCGTCAAGGTGGCCCATGACGAACGGGATGACGTACATGGTGCGGCCACGCATGGAGCCGGCGAACAGGCCGCGCAGCTTTTGCTTCATCTCAGCCGGAGCCATCCAGTTATTGGTGAAGCCTGCGTCGCGTTCGTTTTCGGAGCAGATGAAGGTCTGCTCTTCCACGCGGGCAACGTCAGCGGGGTCCGAGAACGCCGCGAAGGAATTCGGGAACGTTTCCGGGTTGAGCCGCTTCAGCGTGCCGGCCTCGACGAGTTCGTCGGTGAGCTTCTTGTTTTCTGCTTCGCTGCCATCAACCCAGTGGATGCGGTCCGGCTGTGTCAGCTCGGCAACTTCCTCAACCCAAGCCAGCAGGCGTGCATGCGTAGTAGGTGCCTTCTCAAGCAGCGGCAGTCGCGCCAGATCGCCCATTGCGGTTCCCTTCCTCGGGTTCAGTGGTGTGTCCTAAACGATAGGGGCCGCGGACCAGACCATTCCCCTGTCAGACATCGGACATCCACCTACTCGAAAAGTAAAAACCCCTAAAAATCAACGATTCGGATTGAGGACGCGGCGTTTTAAGTGACTAAGGTCACGTAGACCGGTCTAGTTGCGCAGATTACAGCTTCTCGATTTGGAACTTCACATGAACTTCTGTAAAGTTTATTGAGGTTCGAGGGGGTCAGAGAAACAGACCGCAGAGAATCACGCGAAATGCGCCCATAGCTCAGCTGGATAGAGCGTCTGTCTACGGAACAGAAGGTCAGGGGTTCGAATCCCTTTGGGCGCACAAATCAAGACCCGCACCGGTTCGCCGGTGCGGGTCTTTTTTATGTCCAGAACAGCGGCAGGCGAGCCGTCCCGAAAACCGCAAGGGCCGCCGTCGGGCTTCTTCAGAAGATTCGACGGCGGCCCTTGGCGTCCGCTCAAGCGTCCGGAATAAACGGCAACGGCGGTGCGTACACGCGCCGCCGGGCCTTGGGGACCTCATGGACAGGGGCCGCGCGGCCCACAAGGTTGGTCAAAGTACCCAGACGCTCCACCGTCAGGCTCACAACATCGCCTCGTTCCAGCGGCGGCGGGGTCATGGCCCCGTACCATCCCCAAAATTCAGCCAGGCAGCCGCCCCCGCTGGTCCCGGATCCCAGGATGTCACCGCGACGGACCCAGGTTCCCCTGCTGGCGTAGGCCACAAGCTCCGCGAAGGTCCACGCCATGTTGGCCAGCGAATCCGTGGCAAGAACCCGTCCATTGACAGAAACGCTCATGGAGAGATTCAAGAAGCCGTCAGAAGTAACGTCGGCGAGTTCATCCTTGGTCACGAAGACCGGGCCCAGGGACGTGGCGGTGTCCTTGCCCTTGGCCGGCCCCAGCCCCACGGTCATCTCGCCGCGCTGAAGATCCCTTGCGGACCAGTCGTTCAGGATCATGTACCCGGCGATGTGCTCGCCGGCTTCCTCCACCGAGAGGTTGTAGCCGTCCGCACCAATGACCGCCGCAACCTCCAGCTCAGAGTCGAATTGCCCGGTACCTGGAGCCATCGCGACCGTGGCGTTGTGTCCGGTCACCGCGTGCGGGTTGGTGAAATAGAACGACGGCGCGTCATACCAGGCGGAGGGAATGCCCTTCCCTGCGGCTACTGAACGCAGGGCTCCGACGGTGTGCTGCTCGAAGGTGATGAAGTCCCGGATGGTCGGAGCCACGACGGGAGGCAGCAGTTCCACCGCCGCGAAATCCAGGGGCTCACCCTCCGTTGCTGTCCAGGGGCGGTCCAGCACGTCGAAGGCATCGAGCCCTGCCGGGTACAGGCGGCCTGACACCAAGTCGTCGTCGGCTTGGCCAAGACGCGGTAAGCCGTCAAGGAGGAGTCTGAAGAATTTCACGCGGCCACCCCGGAATCAAGAATGGCTACAGCACGGGTCCAGCCTGCGGAGGCTCCGTGGATCTTCACCGGGAAGCACGAAATATTGAACCCGGTGGCCGGGAGCGCTTCCAGGTTGTGCAGTTTCTCGATGTGGCAGTAACCGATCTCCATCCCGGCTTTGTGGCCTTCCCAGATCAACGTGTTATCGCCGGATTCCGCATACCGCTTGGCGGTGTGGATGAAAGGGGCGTCCCAACTCCAGGCATCGGTGCCGGTGACGCGAACGCCCCGGCTGGTAAGGAAGAGTGTGGCTTCGCGGCCCATTCCGCAACCCTTGGAAAGGTAATCGTCAAAGCCGTACCGGGTGCCGGCAGAGGTGTTGACCACCACGATGTCTCCCGGGACCAGCTCGTGCCCGATCCGGTGAAGCTCGGCCTCGACGTCGGCGGCCGTGGCAACGTAGCCGTCTTCGAATCCACGGAAGTCCAGTTTCACCCCGCGGCCGAAGCACCACTCCAAGGGAACTTCGTCAATGGTGATGGCGCGCGCTCCCCCGTCCATGGTGGAAGCGTAATGATAGGGAGCATCCAGGTGTGTACCGGTATGGGTCGTGGCACTGATGCGCTCAATGGCCCAGCCTTCTTCCCCTGGAAGGTCCTCTTCGCCCATCCCCGGAAAGTAGGACACCAGGTCCTTGGCCGTTTCCTTGTGGGTGTAGTAGTCAATATGCGGCGTCATTCCGGGTGGATCAGAGGCGATACCGGCTCGGAGGCTGACGGAAAGGTCTATCAGGTCAGGCATTCTTGATGGATTCCTTCTCAAAATGGAAGTCGGTTGGGGAGTTGTCCGTGGAGGCGCCGCGGTGGGTATGGGGAAGGAGCAGCATGAGGGCAGCACCGGCCAGGAAGACTGCTCCGGACAGGATCAGCCCGGTGGAGAACCCCCAGGAGGCTGCAATCCCACCCATCGCCAGGGGTGCGAACGCCGCCACTCCGCGTCCGATGTTGAAGCAGAAACCGGCGCCGGTGGTACGGATCCTGGTGGGGTACAGCTCCCCGAGGTACGAACCAAAAAGTCCGGCAAAGGTCATGAAGAAGGCGTACAGCGGTCCCATCCACAAGAGGACCGACTGGTTGGTGACCAGGCCGTACAGCGGCATCAACAGTCCGGTGCCGGCCAGGGAGAGCAGGATGGCGTTGCGCCTGCCAATCCGGTCGGCGATCCAGCCGAACACTATGTAGCCGGCAAACATGCCCAGGTTGAGGACGGTCATGAAGAGGCTGACCTGCCGGGGATCGAGGCCCCGCTCGGTGGAGAGGTAGCTGGGCATCCACGTTGAGGCTCCGTAGAAACCTACGAATGCGCAGACTGCCACCACGGTGGCGATGACTGTGCGGCGGCGATAGGTACCGGTGAAGAGTTCTTTGACGGTGACGTTGCCCTTCTCTTGCCGTGCGCGTTCTTCCAGCCAGGCCCTGGATTCGGGGAAGAAGAACACAACCATGAGCAAGGGCAGCAGTGCCGAAAAACCGGTAACCAGGAAAAGGAGCCGCCAATCGGGCATGAAAGCGCCTGCAATCAGCGCCGCGGCCGCCCCGCCCAAGGGATAGGCGGCCAAAACGAATGCCACGGCCCGCCCCCTTTGTTCGGCGGGCCAGGTCTCCACAATGTACGTGGACAGAACTGACCAGACTCCGCCAAGGCCTATGCCGGCCAGGAAGCGGAGGGCGACGAACACGCCATAGTTCGGCACCACGAAGAGCGCCGACGTCAGGGCAACGAACACCGCCATGGAGCCGATGAGCGCGATGCGGCGGCCGCGGTTGTCCGCCACCCACCCGGTCACGACGCTGGAACAACCCATGCCAAGCAGCGTGGCGGTAGCCAGGAGGCCGCCGGCAACCGGGGTCAGCTTCAGTTCGGCACTGATGGCCGGTAGCGCGAACGACAGCACTGCGATTTCCAGTGCATCAAACAGATAAATGATGAACGACCCAACAAGGATGAACCACTTGGTTCCACGTTTCATGGGATCCCTTTCGATGGGGGCATCGTTGCCCGGAACAGAAAGAGAACTTTGACACCCGTTCAGTTTCTGCTGGAATAGAATTTATACACCCATTCAATTTGTGTCAACGCTCACAGCTCCGACCAGCAAGGAGGCCGATAAGGTGGGACTCATGTCCACGGAAGTACAGGGAAATACCGCCGGAACCCGCCGCCGGGAGCAGATCTTGGATGTCGCGGTGAAAATGTTCGCCAACCGCGGCTTTGAAAGCACCACCATGCGGGCGGTTGCGGAGGAAACCGGCACAACGGCACCCCTGGTGATCTACCATTTCGCCACCAAGCTGGAGCTCTACAGGGCCGTCTTCGCCCGGTACCAGTACCTCAATGAGGAACGCCGCCGGCAGGTCCTCGCGGTGGATGCTTCGGCGGCCGACGCCGTCGAACGCATTGTGGACGCTTTCCTGATGCCGACCCTGAAAGCGCAGGAAACCGCGGACGGAAAGCTGTTCGCCCGCCTCGTCCTTCGGGAGGCCTCGGACCCGTCAGCCCACGACCGCGGAATCCTTGCCGAATACTTCGATCCCATGGCCAGGGACTTCATCCAGGTGATGCGCAAAGCCCTTCCGGACAAACCACCCGGGTTCCACGAGTGGGCCTACATGTTCGGCGTGGGCGCACTGACCGGCACCGCACTCCCCCGCCGCATCGCTTCCCTGTCGGAGCTGCCGAACATCAACGACTTCCGCTACGACTACCTCCGGACAGTCCTCATCGCCGGCTGGCGCGGCCACTGACCCGCGAAGCTGAGCCGCGCCGTTAACGGCAAGGGCCGCCGTCGTACTTCCGGTGAAAGTACGACGGCGGCCCTTGGGTGGAGTGCGTTACTCGCCGACGGCCTCGCTGATGCGGCGGCGAATGCCATCGAAATGCCGGTTGAGCAGCTCAGCGGCCGCTACCTTGTCCCCCGCGGCAACGGCGGCGTAGATGTCGCGGTGCATCGCTGCTGTTTTGACGAGGTCCTCGTTGCCCGGGCCGATCTCCACGTGGATCTTGCGGTAGACCTTCCAAAAGACGCCCATGAGGTTGATGAGGAGCTCGTTGTTGAGGGGCTCGAAAAGGCGTCGGTGGAACTCGGCGTCGGCGGCAACGAAGTTCTCGCCGGCTCCTGCCAATTCCTCCATCTGCTTGACCGATTCTTCAATGGACGCCAACTGCTCCTTGGTCATCACGTCCATGGAGGAACCAATCAGTCCCGACTCAAGGGCCTGGCGTACGTCCACCAACTGCAGCGCTTCGAGTCCCTGGTGACGCAGCGAGAGCCTGCCACGGAAGGTCAGCCCGTCGGCGAGCGCGTCGAAGTTGCTCGGCGCGACGAACATCCCGAACCCGTGGCGGATTTCGATGACGCCCAACGCCTGGAGCACCTTCAGTGACTCACGGAGGGTGTTGCGCCCTACGCCGAGGGCTACCGACAGTTCGCTTTCCGTGGGCAAGGGATCGCCGGCCTCAAGCTCGCGCTCAAGGATCAATTCCATAATGTCCGACTGCAATGCGCGCAGCCGGGCCTGTGCGCTGAACCGCGCCTGCGGAACCACACCGGAAGTTGTCATGGCTTTCTCCTTGCCGTGCACCGGCCCCAAGGGTTTGAAGTGGTGCGGTGTTAATATAGAGGCGAGCTTAGCGCTCACCACAGAATGAGTAGCTCGCAACATACAATATCGGATGTCCCACCTCCCTGATAGACGTGGAGTGCGATTTCCCCGGATATCCCTGAGATTTCCGCCACGAACCGGCCGTAGCCGGATAACCGCAAGGCGCGCGGACTGCGCCCCGGCCGCTCAATCTCACTTGACGTTCCGCTGTGACCGCCCTTACAGTTTCCATACGAGCATCGGACGTCCTACATCCGATAACCCACGAAACTCGAATGGTGAGGCACCCTATGAGCAAGACGATCCAAAGCCTGCCGCTGGTCAACGATGCCAGCCGCCGGAACTTCCTGAAGCTGAGCGGCGCAGTTGGTGCAGCAGCCGCCTTCACGGCAACCCTTTCTGCGTGCGGCGGCGCTGCCAGCACCACGACCGGCAACGCAACGAACACAGCTGCAGTGAACAAGGACCTCATCATCGAGGCAGGCATTTCCTATGCACTCTCCACAGGCTTCGACCCCCTGAGCTCCTCGGGTGCGACCCCGATGGCAGCCAACCTGCACATCTTCGAAGGACTCATCGAGCTTCACCCGGCTACCCGCCAGCCGTACAACGCCCTGGCGGCAGCGGACCCCAAGAAGGTCAACGACACCACCTACCAGGTGACCATCCGCGACGGCGCGAAATTCCACGACGGCTCCCCCGTCACCACCGAAGACGTTGCCTTCTCCTTCACCCGCGTCATGGACCCGGCGAACAAGTCCCTCTTCTCCCAGTTCATCCCCTTCATCCAGGCCGTGAAGCCGCTGGATGAGAAGACGGTTGAATTCACGCTCAAGTACGCTTTCCCGGGCTTCGGTCCACGCATCTCCGTAGTGAAGATCGTCCCCAAGGCCCTCGCCACCGACCTGAAGGCCTTCGACGCCAAGCCGGTGGGCTCGGGCCCCTACAAGCTGGTCTCCGCCGTCAAGGACGACAAGATCGTCTTCGAGGCATTTGCCGACTACAACGGCCCCAAGCCCGCCCTGGCAAAGGGCATGACCTGGCTTCTCCTTTCCGATGCAGCAGCACGCGTCACCGCCGTCCAGTCCGGCCGCGTCCAGGCAATCGAGGACGTTCCGTACCTGGATGTCGACGGTTTGAAGTCCAAGGTGAAGGTCGAATCCGTCCAGTCCTTCGGCCTGCTGTTCCTCATGTTCAACTGCGCCAAAGCACCGTTCGACAACAAGCTGGTCCGCCAGGCCCTGCACTACGGCCTGGACAAGGAAGCCATCATCAAGAAGGCACTGTTCGGCAACGCCAAGGCAGCCACGTCCTACTTCCAGGAAGGCCACCCGGATTACGTCAAGGCCAAGAACGTCTATGGCTTTGATACCTCCAAGGCCGCGGACCTCCTGAAGCAGGCCGGCGTCACCAACCTGGAATTCGAGCTGCTCACCACGGACACCGCCTGGGTCAAGGATGTGGCCCCACTGATCCTGGAATCCTGGAACAAGATCCCCGGTGTCAAGGTGACGGTCAAGAGCCTCCAGTCCGGTGCTTTGTACAGCGACCGCGTGGGCAAGGGCGACTACTCCGTGGTCGCAGCACCCGGCGACCCCTCAGTCTTCGGCAACGACGCGGACCTCCTCCTGAGCTGGTTCTACTCCGGCGCAACCTGGATGGACAAGCGCGCCTTCTGGACCACCCCGGAACGCACCAAACTCCAGGACCTCATGGACAAGGGCTCCCAGGCCTCCGGTGATGCAGCCAAGAAGATCGTGGGCGAAATCGTGGACATGGTCTCGGACGAGGTTCCCCTGTACCCGGTCTTCCATCGCCAGCTCCCCAGCGCCTGGGACGAGAAGAAGCTCAACGGCTTCCAGCCTCTGCCCACCACCGGCCTGTCCTTCATCGACGTCGGACGCACGGCCTAAGCACCCCTCGCGTTGCGGGGCCTGCTCTGCGGCCTGAAACCCCCACAGAGCCCGCAGAGCAGGCCCCGCAACCAGCACCACCAACCAACCGGAGAACAAATTGGTCACGATATTGCGTCTGCTTGGCCGCAGGCTTGCAGCATTGCCATTGATGATCCTGGGCATCACGTTGCTCGTCTTCCTCGTCCTGCAGGCCGCTCCCGGAGACCAGGCAAGCTCAGCCCTCGGTGACGGCGCCAGCGAAGAAGCGAAGCAGCAGTACCGCCAGGACAATGGCCTCAACGATCCCCTGGTCCTGCAGTACTTCCGATTCCTCGGCAAGCTCCTGCAGTTCGACCTTGGCACCACCACCCCGCCGGCCAAGTCCGTGGCTTCCATGATCGGCTCGGCTTTCCCACTGACGCTCCAGCTCACTTTCCTGGGCGTCCTCATCGCCATCGTGCTCTCGCTGGCGTTCGGCATCCTCGGCGCGCTCTACCGCGACAAGTGGCAGGACCAGTTGGTCCGCGTCTTCTCCATCGCCGCGATCGCCACGCCGTCGTTCTGGTTGGGCATCCTGCTCATCCAGTGGTTCGCGCTCGGCGAGAACCCGATGTTCCCCTCGGGCGGAATTGCGACGCCGGAATCCGGCTTCGGCGGTTGGCTCAACTCGATGGCCCTCCCGGCCCTCGCGCTCGGCATTCCCGTGTCCGCCTCGCTGATCCGCGTGGTCCGCACCTCGATGGTGGAAGAACTGGACCGCGACTACGTCCGAACCGCCATCGGCAATGGTGTCCCCTACCGTGAGGTCGTCTCCAAGAACGTCCTCCGCAACGCACTCGTCACCCCGGTGACCGTGCTGGGACTGCGCGTCGGCTACCTGCTGGGCGGCGCCGTCGTGATTGAAATGATCTTCGCCCTGCCCGGCATGGGCCAGCTGATCCTCAACGGCATCACCAACCTGGACGTCAACCTGGTCCAGGGCGTGGTGCTCACCATCTCCGTCACCTTCGTTCTGGTGAACATCGTGGTGGACCTTCTTTACCTGCTCATCAACCCCCGAATCAGGACGGTATAGCTCATGCGCAGCAAGCTCGCAGAACGGCTAAGTGCCCCGGGCATTCGTTTCAAGGCCCTGCCCTGGGGCTCCCGCATCGCCCTGCTCTTCCTCATCGTGATTGTCCTGGCCGCGGTCTTCGCGCCGGTCATTGCCCCGCACGATCCGCTGGAAACCTTCATTCCAGCCACCCCGCCCGGCGCCGAGCACCTCTTCGGTACCGACCGCCTAGGCCGCGACATCTTCTCCCGGCTCCTGTTCGGCGCACAATCGTCGCTGATGATCGGCCTCGGTGCAGTGGCTCTGGCCATCCTCGCCGGCGCTCTCCTGGGCTCCTTCGCGGCGACCTCCAGCAAGTCCGTGAATGAAATCATCATGCGGCTCATGGACATCCTCATGGCGTTCCCAGGCATCGCCCTGGCCGCCGTGCTGCTGGCAGCATTCGGCAACTCGGTCCCGACCATCATCATCGCGATCGCCATCATCTACACCCCGCAGTTGGCCCGCGTGGTCCGCGCCAACGTGCTGGCACAGTACGGCGAAGACTACGTCCGAGCCGAACGGGTGATCGGTGCCGGACGCTTCTACATCCTGGTCAAGCACATCGTCCGCAACACCGCCGCTCCGGTGCTGGTGTTCGCTACGGTCATGGTGGCAGACGCCATCATCCTGGAAGCTTCCCTGTCCTTCCTCGGCGCCGGTGTGCAGGATCCCGCCCCGTCCTGGGGCAACGTGATCTCCTACGGACGCAATCTGGTGCTGTCCGGCGGCTGGTGGGCCACCACCTTCGCCGGCCTGACCATCCTCCTGACAGTTCTGTCCCTGAACATCCTCGCCGAGGGCCTCACGGATGCGATGGTGAACCCGAAACTCCGCCGTGCGCCCGTAGTAAAGGACGACGACGGATCCGCCGCAGTTGTGGCCGTTGACACTGAGGTGGCAACCTCAGTTGCCCAGCCTTCGGTGGTTGAGGAACATGAGCTCGACGGCGTCCTTGCGGCTTCCGGTGACGGATCCGCTTCTGATGTGGCCACTTCAGCCGTGCTCACCGACGTCCGACTCGCTGCCGCGAATCCACACCTCCTGCTGGACCGTGAGCTGGAACTGCTCTCAGCCATCGAAGCGAAGCGCACCGACCGCCTCCCCCAGGTTGCGGCCGGCGCACGCAACGTCCTTGAGGTGAAGAACCTGTCCATCCGCTTCCCGGGCCGCTTCGGCGACATCGCGATCGTGGACAACGTGTCCTTCACCGTCCGCGAAGGCGAAACGATGGGCCTAGTGGGCGAATCCGGTTGCGGCAAGTCCATCACCTCGCTGGCCGTCATGGGCCTTCTTCCCAAAACAGCCCAGGTCACCGGTTCCATCATGTTCGACGGTAAGGAACTCCTGGATGCCAAGACGCAACACAGCAATTCCAAGGCGTACGAGGGCCTCCGCGGTGAGCAGATTGCCATGGTCTACCAGGACGCCTTGAGCTCCCTGAACCCGTCCATGAAGATCAAGGACCAGCTGGAGCAGCTCACCAAACGCGGCGGACGGAAGACGCCCACCGAGCTCCTTGAAATGGTGAAACTGGACCCTGTCCGGACCCTCGCCAGCTACCCGCATGAGCTCTCCGGCGGCCAGCGTCAGCGTGTGCTGATCGCCATGGCCCTGTCCCGTTCGCCGAAGATCGTGGTTGCCGACGAGCCCACGACAGCCTTGGATGTCACCGTCCAGAAGCAGGTTGTGGATCTCCTCAACGAACTGCGCGAACAGCTCGGCTTCGCGATGGTATTCGTCAGCCACGACCTCGCGCTGGTGGCTTCCTTGGCGCATCGCATCACCGTCATGTACGCCGGCCAGGTGGTGGAATCCGCACGAGCCTCCGAACTCCTGCAGAACCCCAAGCACGAGTACACCCGGGGTCTGCTGGGCGCCGTCCTTTCCATCGAAGCCGACGCCGTTCGTCTCCACCAGATTCCCGGCACCGTCCCGTCGCCCCGGGACTTCGCAACGGGCGACCGCTTCGCGGCCCGCTCACTGCGACCCGACGCCGACCCCCACCAGAAGCTGGTCCTCACCACGGTTCCTTCGGTTGACTCCGCAAACGGTGACGATGCCGACCACTACTGGGCCAGCCACTTGAAGGAGGACGCGAAATGAGCGAGTCAACCGGCAAGCCGGTCATCGAACTCAAGGACGTCAAGGTCTACCACCACGCACGGACCGGTGGCCTGTTCCGGCCGAACATCGTCAAAGCCGTGGACGGCGTGGACTTCACCATCAGCCGCGGCGAAACCGTGGGCATCGTCGGTGAGTCCGGCTGCGGTAAGTCCACGCTCGCGTCAGTGCTCGTGGGACTGCAGCCGCCGACGTCGGGCCAGGTCATGTTCCACGGAAAGCCTGCCATCAAACGGAACGCCGCCATGCGCAAGCAGTTCGGCCGCTCCGTCTCCGTGGTCTTCCAGGACCCGGCAACGGCACTTAACCCGCGCATGACCATCCAGGACATCCTCACGGATCCTTTGCAGATTCACGGCATCGGTAACGCGTCATCACGCGACGCCAAGGTCAAGGAACTGTTGGCGCTGGTTGGCTTGCCGCAATCGGCAGCCGAAGTGACGCCGTCGCAGGTTTCCGGCGGCCAGCGCCAGCGTGTGGCGATCGCCCGCGCACTGGCCCTGGACCCGGACATCATCGTGGCGGATGAGCCGACGTCGGCCTTGGACGTTTCAGTCCGTGCGCAGGTCCTGAACCTGTTGTCCGACCTGAAGACCCAACTGAACCTCGGCATGGTGTTCATTTCGCACGACATCCAAACCGTCCGGTACGTCTCGGACCGCATCTGCGTCATGTACTTCGGCAAGATCGTCGAACAGGGCACAGCCGCGCAGGTCTTCGACAACCCGAGCAACGACTACACCAAGAAGCTGCTGGGCGCCGCGCCGAGCTTGCTTCACATCTAGTTTTTCCCTTCACAAGTTACAAACAACGGAGAATTCTGTGTCCACTCAGTTCCAGGGCGTCATCCCCCCGGTCATCACCCCCCGCCACGCTGACGGCAGCATCGACACCGCGTCGCTGAAGAACGTCACCAAGCACCTGATCGACGGCGGTGTGTCCGGCCTCTTCGTCCTGGGCTCCTCCGGCGAAGTCCCGTACCTCAGCAACGACGAGCGTGAGCTGGTGGTCTCCACCATCGCCGACGCCAACGCCGGCGCGGTTCCGCTGATCGTGGGCGCCAACGAGCAGACCACCAACCGCGTGATCGAAGAAGCGCGCAAGGTGGTTGACCTGGGCGCTGACGCGATCGTAGTCACCTCCATGTACTACGCAATCGGCAACGCAGCGGAAACCGAAACGCACTTCCGCAGCATCCACGCCGCCATCGACAAGCCGATTTTCGCTTACGACGTCCCGGTCCGCACGCATTTCAAGCTGCCCACCGACCTCCTGGTCCGCCTCGGCCGTGACGGCGTCATTGCCGGTGTCAAGGATTCCTCGGGCGACGACGTTTCCTTCCGCCAGCTGCTCCTCGCAGCCAAGGACATCCCCGACTTCGACATCTTCACCGGTCACGAAGTTGTGGTGGACGGCGCCCTCCTGGGCGGCGCGCAGGGCGTTGTTCCGGGCCTGGGCAACGTTGACCCGGCAGGCTACCGCCGCCTGTTCGACGCCGCGCAAGCAGGCGACTGGGCAGGTGCGGCCCGCGAGCAGGACCGCTTGGCCGACGTCTTCGAGATCGTCTACACCCCCAATGGACGCGTTTCCGGCGGTGCCGCCGGCCTGGGTGCCTTCAAGACCGCGCTGCAGGTGATGGGCGTGATCGAGTCCAACACCATGAGCTCGCCCATGCTGTCCCTGAATGAATCCGAGACTGCTGCGATCCGCGAAATCCTTGAACGGAACGGGCTGGTCTAAGCATTCATGACCGCTCCCCTAGCCCAAGCGACCCACGTGATCGGCGTTGACCTCGGCGGCACCAAAACCGCTGCCGGGGTTGTTGACTCCACTGGTGTTGTGCTGATGTCGGAGACCATTCCGACATTGAACCGGGCAGGTGGTGAAGCGATCCTCGACGCCACCTCTGCGCTGATCGCGGGCTTGGTGGAGCGCGCTGCCGACGCCGGACATACCGTGTCCGGCGTCGGTGTGGGCTCCGCAGGGGTTATCGACGCCGCTTCCGGGACCGTGGTGTCGGCAACGGATGCCATCCTCGGCTGGGCCGGGACGGCGCTTGCCGCCGGCCTGTCGGCGCGCCTCGGCCTGCGCGTGCGTGCCGTCAACGACGTCCACGCCCATGCCCTCGGCGAAGCCTGGCTGGGTGCCGCCGAGGGATCGTCGAGTTCCCTCATGGTGGCCTTCGGGACCGGCGTCGGAGGCAGTTTTGTCCTGGACGGCACCCCTGTTCTTGGCCACCGGTTTGTCGGCGGGCATGTTGGGCACTTCGCTTCGCCTTACGCCACGTTCGACGGCGTTCCCCTGGCCTGCGTCTGTGGCTCTGCCGGGCACGTGGAGGCGATCGCTTCCGGACCTGCCATCCACGAGTCCTACCTCCGCTTGGGGGGTTCTGCCCTGGATGCCGCTGACACCCGTGGCGTGTTCGCGCTGGCCGAACCTGACAGCAACGCCGACGCAGCCACCGCGAGCACTCTCGCCGCGGCCCAAGCCGTTGAACTCGGCGCTGCCGCCGCCGGGCAAGCCGTCGGTGGCCTCATCAATATCCTGGACCCTGAAACCGTCGTGGTCTCCGGCGGCGTTGCCGACGCGGGCGACCTCTGGTGGACGCCCATGGAGATCGCCTTGCGCAGGGAACTGCTCTCGCCGCTGCTTTCCGTGCCGGTAGTCCGGGCAACCCTCGGCAACAGCGCTGCCATTGTTGGTGCTGCGAAACTCGTCCTTCAGTAAGGAAGACATCTTGATCCTCACTCCAGCAGGCCTCGAAGGCCTCCGTGCCCAACTGATCGTCTCCTGCCAGGCCTACCCGGGTGAGCCCATGCGCGATCCCCGGACCACCGGGCAGGTGGCCGCCTCGGCCGTGATCGGCGGGGCTGCGGCGATCCGTGTCCAGGGGTTGGCCGACGTGCAGTTCACGCGCACCGCCGTCGAGGTCCCTGTCATAGGCCTGTGGAAGGACGGACACGACGGTGTCTTCATCACTCCCACACTGCGGCACGCCCTCGCTGTGGCCAATGCCGGTGCACACGTTGTCGCCATTGACGGGACACGGCGTTCCCGACCGGATGGGCTTTCCCTCGCCGGGACCGTTGCCGGAATCCATGCGGAATCCCATGCTTTGGTCATGGCTGATTGCGGTTCGTTCGACGACGCCGTCGCCGCCGTTGAGGCGGGCGCGGACCTGATCGGGACCACCTTGGCCGGCTACACCGGCGAGCGCCCCAAGACCGACGGGCCGGACCTGGAGCTCCTGGAACGGATCGCTTCTGCCGGCTTGGGAAAGCCCTTGATAGCCGAGGGCCGCATCCACACCCCCGCCCAGGCCCGCCAAGCCCTCGACGCCGGCGCCTTCGCCGTGGTTGTCGGGACCGCCATCACCCACCCGGCCAGCATCACGGGCTGGTTCAAGGGTGCGATGCACGCGTAGCTGCATTTTCTGCTGGATCATTCCGTGTACCCACCCTGCGTGGGCCCCACATGGCGTGGGTTACCCCGCTCGGGACGGCGATGATCCAGCAGAATCTCCACGAACCTGTCCCCAGGACGTCTCCACCGGCCTGTCCAGCGCCTGTCCGTACTGGGACCACCCGCCGACAAACAGCTTGCCGCGGCCCATTCCCAGGTGCTCCATCATCAGCAGGTTGTGGCAGGCAGTCACCCCGGAGCCGCAGTAGGAAATGGTGTTGTCTGCGGACTTTATGCCTGCCCGTTCGAAGTTTGTACGGATCCGGAGTTCGGGCAGCATCTGCCCGGAAGGGTCGAGGTTGCCGCGGCAGGGAACGTTGACGGCTCCGGGTATGTGGCCCGGACGAGGATCGATGGGGTCCTGTTTGCCCTCGAAACGGTCACGGTTCCTGGCATCCAACGTCACGTACCTCCCGGAAGCAGCGTCCGAGATATCGGCGAGATAGCCCGCCGGCCATGCCCGGGCCGTGAAGTTCCCTCGCGGCCTTGGCGCGGTTTCATTGGTGAGCCGGCCTGGATGGGAGTCCATCCCTCCCTGCAGGACCGCTGCCTTGTGTCCCGTCGACCTGAGCATCCACACGAGCCTGGCCGCGATGACTCCACCGGCGTCGTCGTAGGCAACTACTGTGTCCGCGTCATTGATACCGGCGGCCCGCATCCCCTCGGCGAACACTTCGGGATCGGGCAGCGGGTTCCGCCCGGCCTCAGGGGACGCCGGACCGGATAGCCAGCGGTCCAGATCGATGAACACCGCGCCGGGGAGATGGCCGCGCAGGTACTCGTCCCGCCCGGACGAGCCGTCGAGATACCATCGGGCGTCCGCCAGGACGATGCCCTCAAGGCGCCCCGCACACCACTTCCAATCAACAAACGGCCTCAGGTGTTCGTTCATGTCGGCAGCCTAATCAATCAATCCATATTTTGAGATATGGATATCAATATATGGACAATGCAAAGCTCCTGCCCTCACAACGCCAGCGGAGCGGTTGTAGGCTTTCCCCATGACTGCCGAGAGCTCCCGCGAATACGACGTAATAGTGATCGGCGCAGGCGCCGTTGGGGAAAACGTGGCGGACCGGGTGGTTCGGGGCGACCTCTCGGCAGTGATCATTGAAAGCGAATTGGTTGGCGGCGAATGCTCGTACTGGGCCTGCATCCCCTCCAAGGCACTTCTCCGCCCCGGCAGCGTCCTCCATGCCGCCCAGGGAATTCCGGGTGCGACGGAGGCCGTTACCGGGACAATTGATGCCAACGCAGCTTTGAAGCACCGGGACTGGTTCACCAACAATTGGCAGGATGGCAGCCAGGTTGAATGGCTGGACAGCGCCGGCATTGACCTGATTCGCGGGCGCGGCCGGATAACCGGCCACCGCGAGGTTCACGTGGATGGGCTTGACGGCAACAGCTACGCCCTCAAGGCACACCACGCCGTAGTGCTCGCCACCGGCTCGAAGCCCACCGTCCCGGGCATCGAAGGCCTGCAGGACGTACCTTTCTGGACCACCAGGGAGGCCACAGCAGCCAAGGAAGTTCCGAAGCGGTTCGTCGTCCTCGGCGGTGGCGTGGCCGGCGTCGAACTGGCCCAGGCATTCGCCCGCTTGGGTTCCAATGTCACGCTGGTGGCGCGCGGGCGGCTGCTGAGCAGCTATGCGGAGGAAGCAGCGAACCTGGTCCTGGCCGGCCTTCGCGCCGATGGCGTCGCGGTCCACCTCCATAGCGACGTCCACAAGGTGGAGAAGAACGACGACGGTTCCATCACCGTGGTGCTCGACGGCAAGACACTCGTTGCCGACCAGCTGCTGGTCGCCTCAGGACGGCATCCCGCCCTGGCCAACCTGGGCTTGGAAAGCGTGGGCCTTGAAGCCGGGGACGGCAAACCGCTCCGGCTCACGACGGATGCCAGCGGGCTCGTCGAGGGCCCATCCGGCGGCGAAAGCAACGCACCGTGGCTCTATGCCGCCGGAGACGCTGCCGGAAAGGTGCTCCTGACACACCAAGGCAAATACGAAGCGAGGGCAACGGGGGACGCCATCGTGGCCCGGGCCAAGGGCGAACTGAAAGGCAGTCCGCAGCCTTGGAGCCCCTGGGCGCATACCGCCAATGATCACGCGGTGCCCAGCGTCGTCTTCACCGACCCCGAGGTTGCGTCCGTGGGCCAGGGCCTTGAGCAGGCACTCCTGCAGGGCAGGAACGTTACGGGGGTTGAACTTCCCATCAACGTTAGCGGCTCACAGCTGTACTCCCCGGACTACAAGGGGTGGGCCCAGATTGTGGTGGATGAGGACAGGAAGGTGATCCTGGGAGCGACGTTCGCAGGTCCCGGCGTCGCCGAACTCCTCCATTCGGCGACGATCGCCATCGTTGGGGAGGTGCCGCTTGACCGGCTCTGGCATGCGGTTCCGTCGTATCCGACCATCAGCGAGGTATGGCTGCGGCTTATGGAAAAGTATGGCCTCTGATTCTTATTTGAACTGACCAGTCAGTTCAGTTAGACTTTCAGCAGACAACAGTTCTGCGAAAGGCATCATTGTGCTGTCCGTACAGCAACTCCAGATCAACGGCCGCCGGGACGATCTCCTCCCGGCAACCTCGCTCCAGGTGCACCGCGGCGAACTCCTCCTGGTTGCAGGGGAAGGCCAGGACCAGCGGACCGCCCTCGCTTTGGCCCTGAGCGGCCGCATGAAGCCCAGCAACGGCGTCCTCAGCTGGGACAACACCACCAAAACAAAGAAGATCAGGCTTGCCAGCGCCCTGGTGGACTCCCCCGGAGTCAACGAACCGGAGCAGCACCTCAGCGTCCGCGACCTCGTCACCGAAGACCTTTCCCTTATCCCGCGACGCTACCGCGGTGCGCTGCTGAGCAAACCCTGGCTCAAAGTGAACAGCTTCGAGGACATCGCCGGCCTCTGGATCGAACAACTTCCCGCCGGCCGACGCCTTGAACTGCTGACGGCCCTCGCCCTGGCAGACCCTGCCACGGACCTCCTGGTCATCGACTCCCCCGACCGACACAGCGCGGATCCTGAGACCTGGTTGCCCCGGCTCCAGGCATTGGCGTCCGACGCCGGGCGGCCGCTTGCCGTCGTCGCCGTCGTCGGTGCCCTCCCGGACAACTGGACGGGCGCCGCAGCCGTGATCGGCAACTCAGTGACCCATCCCCCTGAACCGGAAGCGGAGCCCGCGCCGGCACCGGCCGAGCCGGCCGCCGTCGCCGAACCGGCGGTCGAACCCAAAGCCAAGCACGCCGCCGGCGCAACCCCGGACGTGACCGAAGAACCTGAAACCGAAAACCTCCAAAGGACTGCAAAGTGACTGTTCTGCGGCTTGCCCGCTCCGAACTCAAGCGCATGACCGGCGGGCTCCTGCCCAAGCTGACCATCCTCGCCCTGACCATGGTTCCGTTGCTGTACGGCGCCGTGTACCTGTACGCGAACTGGGATCCGTACGGCAACCTGAACCAGATCGACGCTGCCTTGGTGGTCGAAGATACCGGAGCGACGTCGAAGGACGGCACCGAGCTGCAGGCCGGCAAGAAGGTGGCCGACAGCCTGGAAGAAGGCCATGTCTTCAACTGGAAGCAGGTCTCCAGCGCGGAAGAAGCAGACGCCGGCGTCCGGACGGGCGAATACGCCTTCGCATTGCGGATCCCCAAGGATTTCTCAGCAAACCTGGTCTCGCCCGGCAGCTTCGACGCCGCAAACCAGGCCATGCTGCACGTCACCACCAACGACGCCAACAACTACCTCCTGAGCACCATCGTGGACAAACTCACCACTGCCGTGCACTCGACGGTGGCCAAGGAAGTAGGCGAGGAAACGGCCAACCAGCTCCTCACCGGTTTCGGCACCATTCACGCGTCGATCGTGAAGGCAGCCGACGGCGCGTCCGAGCTGGCCACGGGCGTCGGAAAACTCAGCGACGGCGCCGCGACCCTCCACACGGGCACCGGCCAGCTGGTCACCGGCGCGGATCAGCTCGTGTCCGGCCAAACCCAGCTGCGGGATGGCGCCGTGCAACTGAACACGGGTGCCGGCCAGCTGAGTTCCGGCCTCACGGAATTGAAGAACAAAACCGCCACTTTGCCTGCCGATTCGCAGAAACTCGCGGACGGTGCAGCCCAGGTGGCCGCTGGAAATGCGGAGCTGAACGCCAAGGTCCAGGAGGTCGTCGGACAGTTGGACGCCGCCGACAAGGGCCTGCGCAACCGCGTCGTGGAGTCGAACGCACGGCTCGTCACGGCGGGCGTGCTGACACAGGAGCAGGCCGATAAGGTCCTGGCAGATTTCGATGCCGCCGCAGCATCCAGCCCGGTCACCGATGCCAAGGCGAAGATCTCCGGTGATGCGGCCAAGATCCAGCAGCTCTCGGACGGTTCGGCAGCAGTGAGCGCAGGCGCCCAGAAGCTTGCCGGCGCCACGCCGACGCTGACCGATGCCATCTCGCAGGCTGCGGCCGGTGCCGGGCAGCTGAATTCCGGCGCAGCAACCCTGGCCGCCGGCCAGCAGACCGCTTTGGACGGCGCAGTAAAGCTCGACGACGGCGCCCGCCAACTGGACGACGGCGCGGGACAACTTGCCAATGGTGCAGTGACCGCTTCCGATGGCTCGCACACGCTGGCCACGGAGCTCGCCAAGGGTGCGGGTGAGATCCCCAACCCGAACGATGAACAAAAGAGCAACGTCTCCAAGGTCATCGCCGACCCCGTTTCGGTGAACAACGTCTCCCAGGCGAAGGCAGGTTCCTACGGCGCTGGATTGGCGCCCTTCTTCCTGACCTTGGCCCTGTGGATCGGTGTCTTCATGCTGGTCCAGGCCATGCGGCCCATCACCCAGCGGGCCCTGGCGTCGAACGCCCCCGCCTGGAAAATCGCCGTCGGAGGCTGGCTGCCGTTCTTCGTGGTCTCGGTGCTGCAGGCCACCATCCTCACCCTGGTGGTGGACCTCGGACTTGGCTTGAATCCGGCCCATCCGATCGGGATGTGGCTGTTCATGCTGGCCGCGGTGATGGCGTTCAGTGCCATCATCCAGGGCATCGTGGCGCTGATGGGTACGCCCGGCAAGTTCGTTGTGCTGATCCTGCTGGTCCTGCAGCTGGTCTCCTCCGGTGGTACCTTCCCCTGGCAGACCACCCCCATGCCGCTTCATGTGGTGCATGAGGTCCTGCCCATGGGTTACGTCGTCACTGGCATGCGGCACCTGATCTATGGCGGTGAACTCAGCATGATCTGGCCGACGGTTCTGGGCCTGCTTGGATACACTTTGCTCGGAGCGGCGCTGTCCACGCTGGCAGTCCGCAAGCACAAAATGTGGACCCTGAAGACCCTGAAGCCGGAGATCGCAGTATGAGCACCACCCAGCCATCCGATTCCGGCGATACCGGAAAGAAACTGCGCCCGGGTCGCACCAACGCCACCAAGCAGCGCCTGTTCGAAGCGTCCATGGAGCTGATTGGCGAACGTGGTGCAGCGGGAGTGACGGTTGACGAGATCGCGGCCGCCGCAGGAGTGTCCAAGGGGACTGTGTATTACAACTTCGGCAGCAAGTCGGACCTGATCGCGCAGCTCCTGCGGCACGGCGTGGACATCATGCTGGTCAGGCTCCAGGACGTCCAGGGGCAAAGCAGTGATCCGCTGGAATCCATGAAGAACATGGTGGCACAGGCCATGGAATTCATGGACGACTACCCGTCCTTCGCCCGGCTGTGGGTCAGCGAAAACTGGCGGACACCCGGCGAGTGGAGCGCTGTGTTCACCGAACTCCGCGCAGAGCTGCTGGACGTGATCGGTTCCGCAGTTGAGCGCGTCGCCGCCGGCTACAAGGTTGACCAAAGCATTGTCCGGGGCAGCCTGGAAGCAGCCATCTTCGGGGCCATCTTCGTGGTGGGCCTGGACCGGCAAACGTACAACCCGGAGCGGACCCGCGAGCAAAGCGTGGCCGCAGTGATGACCATCATGCACGGCTACGTGATCAAGTAGCTTCAAGCACGTTGTGAGGCCCGGTCTGCGTGGCATGACGCGCTCATAGCCTGCTCAGCAGGCCCCGCAACGGTATGCAACTGCAATGTACGACGGCGTGGCGCGGCCACATGGTCGGCGATGATTAACCTCATGCGTCACATGGGGAACAGCGGGAAGCTTGCGGTGGTGTCTGCCTTTGTGTCCCTGGGACTCTTGGTCATGGCAGCCGTCGTGCTCGAGGAATTGGTGCTGTACCTGTTCCTGGGCAGCGTGCTGCTCTGCTACCTGGCGTCCCTGGTCCAGGTCTTCAACCGGCGGCGGTACTTTGTGATCCTGCTCGGCGCCATCGGAACGAGCCTGTTCATCGGCTGCAGCATCGCCTTCCTGCGGATGTGGGGCATCGCGTTCACCCAGGATGCCAACGCTTTGGGCAGTGCGGTGAGCACCAAGGACTCTGACATCTATTTCTACTTAGCGGTGGCCGCCGGGGTGGGAACACTGGCCGTCATGTTCCTCGGAGCCGTGGTGCCTTCGTTTGGTTCGCGGGCTGCAGCTCCCGCTAAACGGCCCGTCCCTGCGGCAAGGAAACGGCCGGCAGCGCGCACGCCAACTTCCCGCAAGGCGACGCAGTCCAAGCGTCCGGTTGCGCCGGCTCAACGCCCCGCGGGCACTGCAAAGCCGGCTGCCCCTAAGCGCCCCGCACCATCCCGGACGCCGACCACGGCAGCCAGGCGGCCGGCGTCGAACGCTCCAAACCAACGCAAGGCAGCGCCCAAACGCTAACGCCCCTGCGTTGCGAGGCCCGCTCTACGCGCTTACGCCAGGTTTAGACGCGCAGAGCGGGCCCCGCAACGGGAACATCCGGGCGTTTCCGGGGGATTCCCAGCACCGCCGTCGCGACGCCGAGCAGCAGGATCAGGCCACCCATGACTTCGGCGGGCGTGGGAATTTCGTTCAGGACCAGCCACGCAGCCGTCATGCCCACCACCGGAACCAGCAGCGTAAAAGGCACGACGTCGGAGCTCGGGTACAGCGACAACAGCCGGTTCCAGATGCCGTAACCCACCAACGAGGCAAACACCGCCGTGTAGACCGCGCTCAAGATCGTGGCCGGCTGGAGATCGGTGAGCGTGCCCCACACGACCCCGGGCCCGTCCACCAGCAGCGACAACCCGGCCAACGGCAGCGGCACCACAGCGCCGGACCACACCACCAGCCCCAGGCCCGATGCAGCTTTGGAATGACGCGCCACCACATTCCCCACGGCCCAGGACAATGCCGCCGCGAGCACAATCATGAGCGGCAGCACGGGCGCCACGGCACTGCGTCCCAGCGCCACAACGGCCAAGCCTGCGATACCGAGCGCCACGCCGACCAGTTGCCTCCGGCTTGGCTTTTCGCCAAGGACACGCGCGGCAAGCAGCACCGTAAATAGCACCTGCGCCTGCAGTACCAGGGACGCCAGGCCTGCAGGCATCCCCAGCGCCATGCCGAGGTACAGCAGACCGAACTGCCCGGCACTCATGAAGAGTCCGACGCCGATAATCGCCTTCCAGCCGACGTCCGGTTTCCGGATGAAGAAGATGAAAGGAAAGACCACCAGGAGGAAGCGCATGGCCACGAAGAGCAGCGGCGGGACGTCCCGGCCGTTCGTGTGGAGTCCGAGGTCGATTGCGACGAAGTTGATGCCCCAGAGGACGGCGACAAGCGCGGCAAGGAAGGAGTGGCGAAGGTTCACAAGTACACTCTGACGCCCTTTTCCTTGAAGCACCAGCGTTGAATTCAGCAACGAACCAAGTAGATTTGCTTCATGATCGATATCTCGGCTTTGCGCGCATTGGTCGCCGTGGAACAGCACGGTTCCGTAGTGGCCGCCTCGGACGTCATGGGCTACAGCCCCTCAGCGGTTTCCCAGCAGATCAAGAAATTGGAGAAGCAGACAGGCGTGGCCGTCCTGGAGCGGAACGGCCGTGGAGTGCTGCTGACTGAGCGGGGGCTGGCGCTGGCAGGGTACGGCCGGCGGATCATGGGCGAACTTGAGGAACTCCAGGCAACCCTTCTGGCCGATCCCGCCAAACCGTCTGGGCTGCTGCGGTTGGTGGCTTTCTCCACGGCCTGCCGGGGTCTGGTGGGACCGGTCCTCGGACGAATGGCAGCCGCACATTCCGCGCTGGACATCACCGTCCTGGCGGAGGATCCGCGCGAAGCTGTGCAGCGCGTGGCGTCAGGCGAAGCCGAACTGGCGGTGGTCCACAACTGGAACTCCGTTCCGCTGGTGATACCGGATAACGTCGTGCACGAGGACCTGTGTGTCGACCAGGCCGATGTCCTGGTCAACAGCACGCACCCGCTTGCGGCGCGTACCGCCGTCGAGCGTGAGGACCTGCTGGACGAGACGTGGATCAGCACCCCGGCAGGAGCCATCTGCAATGAGGCTCTTTTGCAGATCTTCGCCGGACTGGGCCGCGTCCCGGACATTCGCGTTTACGATCCCGATTTCTCTACCCACATCGCCATGGTCGAACAGGGGGTGGCGATTGCGCTGGTCCCCCGCCTGGGCAGGCCTACCCTGCCGCCCGGCGTGGTGGCCATTCCCGTGGTCAGGCCTGCCCAGCAGCGATCCGTGGGAATCGTGTACAGGAAGACCATGACTGCCAGCCCCAACATCCGGCACGTTGTCCGCTTGCTGCGTGAAGTGGCCGCTGAGGAATTGACTGAATAGCAGCAGCTAGTGGCGGGGCACCGTGAAGTGCGTCAGCCGCGCATCCTGCCCGTCGAGCTCAGCCCAGGACTTTTCCGTTTCCATGACCGTCAACGCGCTGGTTGGGTAGCGGGTGGCGGCATCCATGTAGGCGTCGTGATCCGAATCCCGGGAGGCCAGGTGCATGGCGAGATCCTGCACCCCAGGCATGTGCGAGATAACCATGAGCGTTGTCACCATGTCCGGCACGTGGTTGATGACCGTCAGCATGCGGTTGGCCGAGGCGGAATACAGACCGTCCTCAAGTTTGGGCGTGGGTGCCTTCTCCCCGAGCTCGTCGCACACCCAGGTACAGGTCTGGCGCGTCCTCAGGGCTGAGGAACAGAGGATGAAGTCCGGAACAACACCGTTTTCGAGCAACCACTTGCCGGCCAGCGGCGCCTCGCGGTGTCCGCGTTCCTCCAGTGGACGCTCATGATCCGGCACACCCGTGGGCCAGTCGGCCTTGGCATGGCGCATGATCACAAGCCGCTTGATGTGATGGTCACTCATAGATCAACCCTATCCGTCCCCTTGACCGTGGAGGCCAATTCTCACTGGCCGGACAACGCAAAAGCGCCCGCCCTGGAGGGCGGACGCTTTCGCAGTCAAAAGATTAGATCGAGTATTCCGGAGCGGCCCAGACGATGACCTCGGGGTGCTCGTAGAAGCGGTAACCCTGTCCACGGACGGTACGCACGGTGTTCGCCAGGCGGCCCAGCTTGGAGCGGAGGCGGCGGATGTGGACGTCGATGGTGCGCTCGTTCGGCACCTCTTCGGCGTTGCGCCACAGGCCTTCCAGCAGCTCGTCGCGGCCCACGGTGCGGGTGCCGTTTTCGACGAGGTAGTTGAGAAGCTCGAACTCCTTGAACGTCAGGTTCAACGACTCGCCATCCAGGTGCACTTCGCGACGGGCAAGATCGATCAGCACGCCTGAGGGGCGGGCTTCCTGCTGCGGAGCCGGACGTGCCGCTTCCGCACGCTGGCGGGAGGCTACGGTGGGGTCGCCGAAGGTGGAACGCACGACGTCGAGCGCGGACCCGGGTGCCCCGGCGGGAGCGACGGCCACTGCCGCGTAGCTCTCGGCACCGGTCACCAAGGACTGCGCGTAGGCACGGATTTCCTGGGCCAACTTGGCAATGGAGGTTCCAGCCGCAGCTGCGGTCTCTTCGTCAATACCCATGTAGAGCACGAAACCGCGGGCCACGTTGTCGTTGGCGACGGGGCGCAGCCTGTCCGACTGGGCGATCACCGGCGTGGGCGCAGTCATGGGTGCCGGCTCGGCGGCAGGTACTGCACGCAACTGGCCGTAGGAGTTGGGGTTGTAGCCCTGCGGCACGTACCCGGGAGCCTGCTGGCCGGCGCCTTGCTGGGCGGGAGCGTAGCCGGGGCGGTTGCCAAAACCGGGGCGGAGCCCTGCGTTCGACGCGGCCTTGTTGGCGTTACGGACGGAGATGTGGACGTATCCAGATGCAACTGACATGGAGTGCTTACCTCAAAAGTGAATAGCCGTCATCGCGGCTTCGAATGCTGAATGTCCCCGCAATGAGTTTGGGGAGGGGCGCCCAACGCTGGGCTAGGGGGCGAATGCCTGAAACTTCTTGGGGTGGAAAGTTAGGCTTGCATTCGACAACAGCGGTCATCATGGCCAGCGGGTGTGCTGGACCAGGTTGCTGCGGCTGCAGGTGCTGTTGAGTTCTTGTTCACATTGGAAGTGTGCAACGTAACAATGGCAACACGCAAGTAACAAAGCGCCGAACCGTCCACATTTTGAGACGTAGAGGTCTATTGTGCTGCAAATCACAATTCCGTGGACCCCTAAAATGAACGCCATTTCATTCGTTGCGAGGAAGAAATATTAGCCTTCCAGTGAATTTTCTTCGGCTGATCGGGCATGATTCGCACTCTCGTGTTCGCGATCGCAGCTGATTCGGAATCTCACGTTCTGAAACACTTGTTGTCCAATCGTCGGCCGGCAACTTCTCGAATTTTTTGTCCGGAATCTGGTAGAGACGGCGAAATCGTCCCCCGTTTCAGGACCAAGTGCCACCCCGGGCCGGGTCCCACCTCGCTAGTGTTGACTTCACAGCGTCTTCACAGGACCGGCAAAGCGCTGGCAAACCAGCAGAACAGAGAGTTGTCCCATGGCCCCCTCGCACTCCATGACCAACAACCTTCCCCAGCTCACCCATCCTGACGGGTCCCCCATCCGTGCACTGGTGGTGGACGACGAACCCAGCCTTGCCGAACTCATGAGCATGGGTCTCCGCATGGCCGGCTGGTCCGTAGCTGTGGCCGCAGACGGTCCCGGGGCGGTGAAGCTTGCCAAAGAATTCCGGCCCGACGTGCTGGTGCTCGATGTCATGTTGCCCGGATTCGACGGCGTGGAGGTCCTCAACCGCATCCGCGCCTTCGCCCCTGAAGTTCCCGCGCTGTTCCTCACCGCCAAGGACGCCGTGCAGGACCGCATCGTTGGCTTGGCAGCCGGGGGCGACGACTACGTCACCAAGCCCTTCAGCATGGAAGAAGTCCTCCTCCGCCTCCACCGGCTGGTCCAGCGTTCCGGCGTCGCTGCCATGGACACCGCCGAACTGGTGGTGGGAGACCTGACCCTGAACGTGGATACCCGCGAGGTGACCAGGGCCGGTGAAGACATCACCCTCACCGCCACGCAGTTCGAACTACTGCGTTACCTCATGGAAAATCCCAAGCGCGTCGTCAGCAAGGCCCAGATCCTGGACCGCGTCTGGGACTACGACTTTGGCGGCCAGGCCAACATCGTGGAGCTCTACATTTCGTATCTCCGCAAGAAGATCGAGGCGAACCACCCACCCATGATCCACACCATCCGTGGTGCCGGCTACGTCATCAAACCCGCGGACTAGGCATTGGGCACCCTTTCAGGAGTTGCCAGGAGCTCCCGGCGCAGCTGGCTCAATCCCTCCACCTGGCATTTGCGCACCCGCCTGGTGCTGGTAGCCATGGCCTTGCTGGTAGCAATCTGCAGCGCCGTCGGAATCGTCAGCTACGCCTCCATGGACGCGGTGTTCAACAAGCAACTGGACCAGCAGCTTCAACAGGCCTCCAGCCGCGCGAACGAGTTCGGCAGGCCGCCGTCGAGCTTTCCGAACGCACCGTCCGGGAGGCCGGATCCGCTGGAGGCCCGCGGCCAGGCCGCCGGGACGCTGAACGCCCGGATCGACGGATCAACTGTTCGGAGTTCAGGCCTGATCGACGCCCAGGGCAAGAGGGTCTCCCTTTCGGACGCTGACGAGCAGGTACTTCTGACACTCCCCCGGGACAGCCGCCCTGTGGACCGTTCCCTGTCCAACGGCGACTACCGTCTGGTGGCCGTGACAACAAACTACGACGACGTGATCGTGACGGGCCTGCCGCTGGCGGACAAGCAGACCGCCGAGGCGTCCCTGGTCTGGACCATGGTGCTGGTATCGCTGGGCGGTCTGGTGGTGATCGGCCTGGTTGGCACGGTGATTATCCGGCGAACCATGCGGCCGCTTGAGCAGCTCTCCGAAGTCGCCACCAAGGTTTCACGCCTCCCTCTCGACGCCGGCGAGGTGGCACTTGCGGTGCGGGTCCCGGCGTCGGCTTCCCATCCCGGCACTGAAGTAGGGAGCGTCGGCTACGCCCTGAACCAAATGCTGAACAACGTATCCAGCGCACTGGAAGCCCGGCAGGAAAGCGAAACCAAGGTGCGGCAGTTCGTAGCGGACGCCTCCCATGAACTGCGTACCCCGCTGACCGCCATCCGCGGCTACACCGAGTTGCTGCGGATGACCGAAAACTTCACGGACGACGGCAGGAAGTCGCTGGCCAGGGTCCAAAGCCAGTCCGAGCGCATGACCACGCTGGTGGAGGACCTCCTGTTGCTTGCACGGCTGGATGAAGGCCAACCGGTCAAGGTCACCGATGTGGACCTGACCCACCTTGTGGTTGAGACAGTGAGCGACGAGAAAGTCATGGCCCCGGACCACATTTGGCAGCTCTCGTTGCCTGATGAACCCATCACCGTCCGCGGCGATGCCACGCAGCTCCACCAGGTGCTGGCCAATCTGCTCTCGAACGCTAGGAAGCACACAGATCCCGGAACTACGGTTGTCACCGGCGTGATGCTCTCGGCCGACGGCAGTGCAGTGGTGACCGTGACGGACAACGGGCCCGGCATTCCGGACGATTTCCAAGGCCGGATCTTCTCCCGCTTTGCCCGGGCCGACGCAGCGCGGTCGGGGTCGGAAGGAACGTCAGGCCTGGGCCTGTCGATCGTGGAATCCATAGTGGAAGCGCATGGTGGAAGCGTCGAAGTGACCTCCCGTCCGGGTCGTACGGAGTTCGCCGTGAGGCTTCCAACCGTGAGCGGCGGACAACTGTAACGATCCCGGCAAGGCGACTCACCGTCGTCGTGATCTCTGTTACCTAAATGTGACTTCTGCAGAAACCTCCTGTACCGTCGAAAGGGTGGGTCGCCCCAACTGGCCCACATCCGGGATGCGCCGAGCTCTGCCACTTCCCGGAGTCCGTACTTTCTCCGAGGCAGAGACGGGGGACCCAGAGTCTCCGGGCCCAGGCATTTATTGCCGGCCCTTGGGGTGAAGCCGCAGCGTGATGCGCGGCCGGATGACCTCATCCGAACCCGACAGCTAACTCCGCAGGCGCTGAGAGGTAATCACACATGTCTGAATTCAACGATCAGACGCGCCATTCCGCGCGTCACCGCGACCATAACGACAACCCGTCGACCAAGTCGCAGTCAGTCCTCAAGAAGGCAGCCCGTGACGGCAAGTCCGGTGCACGCATGTCCGTAGTAGCCGGTGTTATAGCCGCTGCACTGGGCGTTGCATCGCTCGGAACCGCCGCCAACGCAGCTCTTACTCTCCCTGAGGCAAGCCGCGTGGCCGAAGCCCGGACCGCCGCCGAGGCCAGCAACAACAAGGCCGCCGAGGAAGCCGCAGCAGCCAAGAAGGCCGCAGCTGAGAAGGCTGCCGCCGACAAGGCCGCAGCTGACAAAGCCGCCGCCGAAAAGGCTGCCGCTGACAAGGCTGCCGCCGACAAAGCCGCTGCCGATCAGGCCGCCGCCGCACAAGCAGCAGCCGACCAGGCCGCCGCAGAAAAGGCTGCCGCCGAAAAGGCCGCCGCTGACGCTGCCGCAAAGCAGGCAGCCGACGCCGCTGCTGCCGCCGCCGCAGAAGCCGCAGCCGCCGCAGCAGCTCCCAAGGCTGTGGATGACCCCGCTGCTGCCAAGGCCTACGCCGCCAGCATTCTGGGCAGCTACGGCTGGAGCGCCGCCGAAATGACGGCACTGAACACGCTGTGGGAGAAGGAATCCAACTGGAAGACCACTGCCACCAACGCCTCCAGCGGCGCCTACGGCATTGTCCAGTCCCTTCCGGCCGGCAAGATGGCTTCTGCCGGCGCTGACTGGCAGACCAACTACCAGACCCAGATCAAGTGGGGCCTGAACTACATCAAGGAACGCTACGGATCCCCGTCAGCTGCCCTGGCCTTCCACCTGGCCAACAACTGGTACTAAGCCAAGCTGTTTGATTGCCGCCCCGGCTTCCGCCGTTTGCCTCAGTTCTTACTGGAGCGGATGGCGGGAACCAGGGCGGCTTCTTTCGTTTTCACAGGTGCTTGCCGGGGCTCACAGTAGTGTCACAGCTTCCGCCTAAAGCGTTCATAATCTGATCCTTCATTCTGGATCCATGACCATCACGGATCCAGGGACCGTAGTCCACCACCCGCAGGACCCGGGCGTGGGCGTCCCCGCCCGGGTTCCTGTCCTGGACCTCACCGTGCCCGTCTGCGACGAGGAAGCGCGGCTAGAGGCGAACCTCCGCCGGTTGCACGGCCACCTCATGGAGTCACTGCCGCACGCGTTCCGGATCACTGTTGCCGACAACGCCAGTACGGACGGTACGCTTCGGATAGCCGAGCGCCTGGCCCGGGAACTGCCCGAACTTCTCGTCGTCCGATTCCAGGACAGAGGCCGTGGGAACGCACTCCGCCAGGTCTGGCAAAACTCGCCGTCGCCCATTCTGGCCTACATGGAAGCCGAGCTGCCGGCCGACCTTTCCGCCTTGGCACCCCTGCTGGCCCCGCTGCTCTCCGGGCACTCGGATGTCGCTGTCGGCACCCGGCTGTCACCGGCCTCGCACACGAACCTGAGCCCGCAGCGGCAGATCATTTCCCGCAGCTACAACGCCCTGCTGCGGACCCTCATGGGCGCCCACGTCTCCGATGCCCAGTGCGCTTTCAAAGCCATCCGGGCCGACGCCGCACGCAAGCTCCTCCCCTACATCAAAGACGACCGCTGGTTCTTTGACACTGAACTCATGATCGACGCCGAGCTCTGCGGTTTGCGCGTCCACGAGGTCCCCGTGGACTGGACTGACGATCCCAACTCAAGCGTCGACGTCGTACGGACAGCCTTCGCCGATCTGCGCGGCATGGCGCGATTGATGCGCGACCTCGCCCGGGGACGGGTCCCCGTCCGTGAGCTTAGGAGGGAGCTCGGTGCGGTGGCGGAAACGGGAAGCGGTATTCCCGGCAGAGTACTTCGCGCCCTGGGGTGGGCTGCGGTCTTCGTCGTTGTTGTCCTGCTGACGTCCAATCCCCTCGGTTTATTGCCGGGCGCCCTGACCGCGCTGGTTCTGACGGGATCGGCCGCCCGGGTGGCCGCAGGGTTACGCGTCGTCCTGCGCGGGCAGAAGTCCGCCCACCGTCCCCAGCATTGAGCTGCCGCAGGCCAGGGCACAGTAACGGGCGTCTATTCTTCAGGTTCCGCCTCAACCGCGCCACGGACGGCTGCGATGGACGCTGCAACGTCCCCGGCGTCCGTGGTCCAGTTGCTCACCGAGATCCTGAGGATTTCCCGGCCGCGCCAGGAAGATCCAGACATCCACACCGCCCCCTCGGCCATGAGCCGCTGCGTGATCCTGTGGGTCCGGTTATCGCTGCCGAAGCTCACGGACACCTGGGTGAACACCACGTCATTGAGGATCTCAACCCCAGGGATAGCGGCCAGGCCTTCCGCCAACGCCCGTGCGTTCGCTGCGAGCCTGTCCACCATGGCGATCACACCGGAGCGGCCCAGCTGCCGCAACGCAGCCCACACCGGGATGCCGCGTGCGCGCCGGGACATCTCAGGAACCTTCTCCAACGGATCCCCCAGGCCTGTTTCCGTGGCGATCAGGTAGCTGGTGTGGACACTGAACGCGCGGCGGAGGGATTCCGGCCGCGAGACGATCGCCAATCCGCAGTCATAGGGAACGTTCAGGGTTTTGTGGGCATCCGTGGCCCAGGAATCTGCCTCCTCGACGCCGGCCAGCCTCGGCCTCAGGGTGGGGCTGACGGCTGCCCACAAACCAAAAGCACCATCAACATGGACCCACGCTCCGCGGTCGTGGGCCACCGCAATGGCTTCTTCCATCGGGTCGAAAGCGCCGGAGTGCAGGTTGCCCGCCTGCAGGCAGACCAGCGACGGTCCGGGCTGCTCATCCATGGCCGCAGCCAAAGCTTCGGGAATGATCCTTCCCTGCCGGTCCGCTTCAACAGGGACGCATGCTCCCAAACCCAGATACCGCAGCGCCAGGTCCACGGCGGCGTGGCGCTCCCTGCCGGCAAAAGTGGTGATGCGCGGCCCGCCGTTGAGTCCCAACGAGTCCAGGTCCCAGCCTGCCTCATCCATCAAAAACTGTCGTCCCGCTGCCAGGCCCACGAAGTTGGCGGTGGTGGCACCGGTAGTGAATCCGACGTCAGACGTTGCCGGAAGGTGGAGAAGGTCCAGCAGCCAGGCAGCCGCAGATTCCTCGATGGCGGCCGCCGCCGGTGTGGCGAAGCGGAGTCCGGTGTTCTGGTCCCATGCCGATACGAGCCAATCGGCGGCCATGGCTGCGGGCAGGGTCCCGCCCATGACCCATCCGAAGAACCGGCCGGACTGGATGGCCATGAGGCCGGGTTCAGCCAGAGCGGCGAGTTCATCCACTACCTCGGCGGCATCGGTGGCCTCATCAGGCAGCCGCGGCAGGATGCTTTTAGCCACCTGGTCGGCGTCGGACGAAGGACGGACAGGGCGGGTAGGCACTGACGTGAGCCAAGCACCGGCATGGACCATGGCCCGTTCCAATGCAGCACCGTAAGCCTCCGGCATCGCAGACATGCGCACAGCCTACGCCCGGTTAACTGGCTGGAACAGTACGAATTGAAAGCTAGAGGGTCAGCGTTAGGAGGTGGCCGCCGTCGGCGTCCTTCACGACGGTGACCGTCACGGCCGAGTAGTCCGGGATCCGCCACATGCCAGGCTCAAGGCCGCCTCCTGCGTCGCCCACCACAACAGTCCGCATCCCCGCGGCCCGCGCAGCCGCGATACCTGCCGGTGCGTCTTCGAAAACCACGACGTCGGCCGGCTCGGCTCCCAGCAGCGCGGCCGCTTTGAGGTAGCCCTCCGGATGCGGCTTGCCCCGGGTGACGGACTCTGCGGTGACGGTGGTGGACGGCATGGGGAGCCCGGCGGCCTGCATGCGGATTTCGGCCAGGATGCGGTCTGCGGAGGTAACCAACGCAATGGCCTCATCCGGCAGGCCAGCCAAGAGCGCTTCGGCGCCGGGCAGCGCGATCACACCGTCCGTCCGGGACCGCTCCATTTCACCGAGCTCGGCAGTCAGCGCCTCCATGTCGGAACCCGCGGGAGCATAGCGGCGCACAGTATCGCCTGCCTGGACGCCGTGGGACGTGCGGAGGATCTCGTCGAAGTCCAGGCCATAGCGTTGGGCGAACTCCAGCCACACCTGTTCCACAATGGCCGTGGAATCGACCAGGGTGCCGTCCATGTCGAAAAGGACGGCACGGGCATTCAGCACCGGCGGGGAGGCAGGCTGGGCAGGATGGCTCATGGTTCCATCCTGCCGCACCCGCGGGACGTGGTGCTGCTGTGTGACTTAGCCGTTCGGCCGCTGCGGCAAGTACTGGAGGGCCCACTTGTTTCCGTCGGGGTCGGCGAAGTACACAAAGTGGCCCCAGTCCTGGATGTCGACATCGCTGACGTCCACGCCGTTTGCCTTGAGCTGATCGTGGGCTTTGTTGATGTCGCTCACCACCACCTGCAGGTTAGGGGCGGTACCTGGAGGAGCATCTGACAAGCCCTCGCCGATAGCGATGGAGCAGGCCGAACCCGGCGGGGTCAGTTGCACGAAGCGGATGCCGTCCATGGGACGCTCGTCAAAGTCGGCGTTGAAACCGACCTTGTTGACGTAGAAATCCTTCGCGCGGTCGACGTCGGACACAGGGACAAATACCAGTTCAAGTTTCCAGTCCATGCGCCACAGGCTAACGGGGCCGCCGGGAAACCGGTAGGGGTGTGAGTCAGCCAGCCACGCCGTAGAGGCGGTCGCCAGCGTCGCCCAGGCCGGGCACGATGTAAGACTTTTCGTTGAGTTTCTCGTCGATCGAGGCCAGGACGATCTTCACGTTGGCGTCAGACAGCTCTTCTTCCAGCTTGGACAGGCCTTCGGGGGCTGCGAGGAGGCAGATGCAGGTTACGTCGGAGGCGCCGCGCTTGAAGAGGAATTTGATGGCCTCGCGCAGGGTGCCGCCGGTGGCGAGCATAGGATCCAGGACGAAGATCTGCCTGCCTGTGAGGTCCTCGGGGAGGCGCTCGGCGTAGGTGATGATGTCCAGCGTCTCTTCGTCGCGGGCCATGCCCAGGAAGCCGACCTCGGCCGTGGGAACCAGCTTGGTCATGCCCTCCAGCATGCCCAGCCCTGCGCGCAGGATGGGGACCACCAGCGGCGTGGGCTTGGTGAAAGCCGTGCCGATGGTCTTGGTGACTGGGGTCTCGATCTCTACTGGCTGGACCTTGACCCCGCGGGTGGCTTCATAAGCCAGCAAGGTGACCAGTTCTTCGGTGAGTTGCCGGAAGACCGGTGAAGGGGTGTTCTTGTCCCGCAGAACGGTGAGCTTGTGAGCGACCAGCGGGTGGTCCACGACGAGTGTGCGCATCCCCCAAAACTATCATTGAGACATGAGCGCCACCGAGCCGTATCACGCAGAACACCTGGCCTGGATGGGCCTTGCCCTGGACGAAGCCCGGTTGGCGTTGAAAACCGACGACGTGCCGATCGGCGCCGTGGTGCTGGGGCCCGACGGCGGCGTGCTGGGTTCCGGACGTAACGAACGGGAGGCGCACGGTGACCCGACCGCCCATGCCGAGGTGGTGGCGATCCGCCAGGCGGCCGCATCGCTGCGACAACGCGCCCTGGATTCCGGAGGGGGCGACGACGGTTGGCGGCTCGAGGACTGCACCCTGGTGGTCACCCTGGAGCCGTGCGCCATGTGTGCCGGGGCGATCGTCCTGGCCCGCATTCCCCGCGTCGTTTTCGGCGCGTGGGACGAGAAAGCAGGAGCGGCGGGATCCGTGTTCGATATCCTCCGCGAGCGCCGCCTCAATCACTGGGTGGAGGTCTACGCCGGGGTCCGCGAGCAAGAATGTGCGGCGCTCCTCAAGGACTTCTTCGCCTCACATCGCGCTCCGGCAGGACACGCTCCGGCGGAACACGCTGTAGAGCACCGCCCATCCTGATCCCTTCCTTCACGGGAGCAAGCCATGACAGTTTCGTTCAATCACACCATCGTCTACGCCACGGACAAGCAGCGATCCGCAGAGTTCCTTGCCCGGATCTTCGGTCTCCCGGCACCGAAGCCCATGTGGTCCTTCGTCACGGTGTCCTTCGAGAACGGCGTGACACTGGATTTCCTGGGCGCGGACGGGGACATCACACCGCAGCACTACGCCTTCCTGGTCAGTGAAGAAGAGTTCGACCAGATCTTCCTCAGGATCACCGCAGAACACGTGCCCTACTGGGCCGACCCTGCACGTTCCCGCGGGCAACAGATCAACCACAACGACGGCGGCCGCGGCATCTATTTCACGGACCCCGACGGACACTTTCTGGAGGCGATCACCCGGCCGTATGGTTCGGGCTGATCGCGCCCTACCGCCCTGCCGCCGCGTCCAACGCGTCGATCCGCACCTGGCGTGATGCCTGGGAGTCCAGACTGAACGAACGGAAATCGCCGAGTTCATCGCGGATCCAGGCCTCCACCTCGGCGATCCGTTGGCTCACAGCTGCAGTGGGAGCGTCAAAAGTCCACGCCGCGATCCGTTCCTTACCGGGATCGTATTGCCATAGTCCGATGATCCGCCCACGATCCAGGATGGGGTGGTCCGGCAGGTCGGCCTGAAGTGCCAGCGTGGTGTCCAGGACCTTCTTTCCCTTGTCCTCATCGGCGAACATGTCCCCCGAATTGCGCCTGTGGAGGACCAATGAATCTGTGCCTGCCAACAGCTGGATTTGTTCGTCACCCGGCTCTTCGAAGTCCGCCAAACGCTCGACGTCGGAAGGCAGCATCCAGAGCACATCTCCACTGGCTGTGGTCACCTCCATGGCACCAATGGAGGCGAGCGCTGCCTTGCTCTGGGCCACCGTAAAGGCAGTGAACCACTGGGTCTGCTTGAACGTCGCTCCCCCGGTCCAGCGCAAGTACCGTTCCAGCAGCAGGCGGCGGGCGCCGTCGTCGTCCATATCGCTGGGCGGCAGGCCCCAATTCGTGTAGGCGTAGCGCTGTTGGTCCAGGCGGCCGTTGACCGGGACGCGACGGATGCGGCCTTCCGCCTGCAGTAGCCCCAGGGCGGTGGGCAGCGTGGTGGAGGCGCCCTTCTTCTTGCCTTCCTCACCCAGGCTGCGGACCGAATCGCCCAGCACGTCCCTGAGTTGTTTGGGGTCCATTGGCTCACTTGACTCTTTGAGGGCGTGTTCCACTTCGCCCTCCAGGAGGGTGATCTCGCCACGTTCCACGCCGAGCCGTGCCAGCACCTTGAACGGGGCAATCGCGGCGTCGCGGCCGATCTGGAGAGCCCACGGGTAGTCACTTTGGCCCAGGACATACGTGCATCCGCGGGCGGTCGGGAGTTCGTGGATTCTGAGCGCCCTGACGTCCTTGTCAGCTTGTTCGCGACTGGTTCCTGCCCTGGCGAACAGCGTCAGGTACGGGTTGGCGCCGCCTACGGATCGGGCCCAACCGGCGTGGTCCAAGACTTCCTCTGAGGTTTTGCCTTGGAGCGAACCGTCCAGGCCCTGCTTGTGCCAGGCCCAGGCCCGGAGCCGTTCAGGGGTCAGGGTGTCTGCGGCAGGCGCGATGCTGGTCATGGCCCCATTCTGCACCCGGTTATCAGGGCGAAGCTGTCACGGCTTTCAAAACAATCGCAGCAGTGTTGTCCCAGCCCGAAAGGTTGTCGCGGGCCCGGATGGCGTTTTCATGCCAGGACCCTTGGATTTCGACGTCCGTCAGCCAGCTCCGGAGAGTGTCCGCGAGAGCTTCCCGGGGATCCCACGCGGCGCCCGCCCCGGTACCGCCCAGCGCCTCCACTGCACCTGTCCCTTGCCGGACAAGGACCGGGACGCCATGGGCCAACGATTCGGTCACCACCATCCCAAAGGACTCGGAGTGCGAAAGCAGGACGCTGAGGTCGGCTTGGTGCCACTGCTCTTCGAGTGAGGTGCCGGTCAGCTCGCCGGTGACACGGATGCGGTCCTTGAGTCCATGACGCTCGACGGCGGCCCTCACCTCGGCCGCGTACGCCGGGTCAGCTTCCTCCGAACCGATGAGCGCTGCGGTCCAGGGCAGGTCCTTTATCTGGCTCAGGGCCTCTACCAAGTGTGCTTGGTCCTTGTTGGGCAGCAACGCCGCGACAGCAACGATGTGCTTGGGCTGTGAACCCGCGCTGAGGTCTGCTGGTTCGGCGCCGGGGGTGGCCACCGCTATGTCCAGGGAGCCGTGTTTAGCCTGCAATTCAGCGGCGGAGTGGACGCTAGGGCAGATAATCCCGGTCGCGGCCGCCAACGCCTTCGACTCAAGGTCACCGTGCTCCGCCAATGCCATGTGCGAGAGGATCCAGACCTTGGTTCCGGCCTTGACCGCGCCGGCGATCTCCTCCGGAGCCCCACTCGCTACCAAGCCGTCGGCAATCACGGTGGTGCCGCCGTCGAGCGCTTGCGCGAACCGCTGCCGGTCCGCCGGGCTGCCAACCGGCCAGTCGCCGTCGACGGTTACCGTCTCAACCGAGGCGCCGAGGGCCGTCAGGTGCTCGGCGAGTTTGGCGTTGTATTTGTTGCCGCCGGAGCCGTGCCTGACGTTCCCCGGAACCAGGAAGCGGATGTGCACTTACTTGGCCGGAAGCTCCAGCGAGTAGCCGGCCCAGGCGTCGGGGTTCTCGCGGAGGACGACATCGATGCCGGCGAGCGCGGGCCCGTCTTCGGTGTCCTGGATCCGGGTGGCCATGGCGTCTGCGATGTGCTTTGCGAGCGCCTCGGTGGTGGAAAGTTTGCCCTTGAACGCGGGGTGTTCGTCCAGGTTCTTGTAGTTCAGGTCTTCAAGGATTTCCTCGAGGATGCCGCCTGCTGCGCCGATGTCCAGGACGATTGCGTCGTCGTTGAGGTTCTGGCGGCGGAAGCTGACTTCGGCAACGAACGTGGCCCCGTGGAGGCCCTGCGCGGGGCCGAACGCTTCGCGGGGAAGGCTGTGGGCGATCATGAAATGGCGTCGGACGGTCAGGCTGAACATGTACTAATCCTCCGGGTTTGGGTACGCGACCACATGGCAGAAACCGCCGGGCCGTTCGAACAACTTAACAAGTGTGGTGGGCAGGTTCTGGAACTGGCATTCGCTGCTGAGGAACGTATCGAACAGCGGATCCTTGAGCTGGTTGACAGCTTCCTGAAGCCGCTGGGCGTTGGTGCGCCGGTGCCTCCTGGGGAGAGCGACGGCGCCCACCTGGCTGGAGCGGATGTTCAGCCTGCGGGCGTGGAAGTCCTCGCCGAGCGGGAGGGTGACTTCCTTGTCCGCGAACCAGGAAAGCTCGATGACGTCCGAATCGTCACCCGCCAGTTGCAGGCTCAGCTTCAGGCCGTCGTTGGAGGCGGAGCAGTGGAAGACGATGTCGTTGTCGTTGGCTGCGTCCTCAGGCTCGGCGAATTCGATGCTGAGCTTTTCGGCGAGGTTGCGCTTCTCCGGGTCGGCATCCACCAATTGCAGACGGCCCAGCGGATACTTCCGCAGGAGCGTCGCCAGGACGCCACCCACCAAGCCACCACCGACGACGGCGACCCGGTCTCCCAGCCTCGGTCCGGCTTCCCAGATGGCATTGATGGCAACCTCGACGATGCCGGTCAGTACGGCGCGGCGGGCCGGGACGTCCGCGGGGATAGCCGTGAGCTGGCTGGTGGGAACGATGTAAAAATCCTGGTGCGGGTGGAGGCTGAAGACAGTCTTTCCCCGCCATTCCTCCGGGCCCTCTTCGACGGTGCCAACGCTCAGGTACCCGTACTTCACCGGGCCGGGGAAGTCGCCTTCCTGGTGCGGAGCCTGCATCAGATCGGCGACCCGCTCCGGGACGCGGCCTTCATGGACCACGCGCTCGGTTCCGCGGCTGACTCCTGAGTACAGGGTCCTGACCAGGGCTTCTTCCTTTTGCCTCGGCGGCAGGGACTCCGGGCGTAGTTCGCCATCGCCTGACTTGGTGACCCAGTAGGCGTGGGCTTCGTGCACTTGATCGTGAGGAATAGTCATGATGCTTATGAATCTATCGGTGGGTCGCTTCGGATGGAAGTTGACCTTGTTTCGCGGGGCTTGGGGTGGTTCTGCCGACGGCTTCCCGCGGGCCCGTTTTGGGGAACCGGCCCCGACTCCGGTACCCTATTTCAGTTGGTGACGTGTCCGAGCGGCCGAAGGTGCAACACTCGAAATGTTGTTTGGTGTAAAAGCCAACGTGGGTTCAAATCCCACCGTCACCGCCAATGAGAAAGGCCCTGCTTCCCTTTGTTTACAAGGGAGGCGGGGCCTTTTGCTTTGTCCAAATCAGGCTGGTGGGCACATTTTGGGCACATTCGCCAGAGATACAGCGTGATCTAGCGCGTCCGAAACCGAGTCCAAGTCGCCGTCAAAGAGGTCCGCGTAGACGTCCAGCGTCATGGCCGCGGAACTGTGGCCCAGCATCTTCTGGACGGCTTTCACATTGGCGCCGGCCGAGACCGCGAAGCTCGCAGCAGAATGCCTAAGATCGTGTGGCGTGATCCTGGGAATCCCGGAACGCTTCACGGCGCCAGCGAACCAGCTCATGTTGTCCTCGTGCACCCGCGCCAGTCTCAGATGGTGCCCGTCCTCGCCCGGGAATACCAGATCTTCGCGCCCCTTCCCTTCGCATTGGAGCGCCAATTGCTCACTCAGGAAACGTGGGAAGGGAACGGTGCGCTTCTTGTGGTTCTTGGGCGTGCCCACCTCAATCACGGAACCGACTTGGACGGCGTTCTCTTCGACCATGAAACGCCTACGGAGCATGTCTAAGTGCTTGACCCTCAGCCCGGTCGCCTCGCCCCAGCGTAGGCCGCAGTATGCGAGCGTGAGCACGAGTGCCGGGTACTTGCTGGCCGCGGCCAGAGCGTGGACCTGCTCATGCGTCAGATAGACGTGGGGTTTCTTCACTTTGCGGGGCAGCACGACGCCTCGGGCAGGGTTGCTGAGCGTGCGGCGGTCACTCACGGCGTCATCCAGAATGGCGGCCAGCACCCCATAGGCGCGGATGACGAGTGTTGCCCCCTTGGGCTTACGCGGCGGCTTCGCTTCCAGGTCCCCTAGCGTCATCTCTGACACCCATTGCTGCACTGCTGTTCTACGGACATCGGAGACAGGGACGTGACCCCACGCCGGCAGGACATGGTTTCGCCAGGCAGACTCCACTGGGCGGAGGGACGATGGCTTCAGATGGGTCTGACGCGCAAGCCACTGAGCACCAAGGGGCCCAATCAATGCCTTCGCTGCAGTCGCATCGATGAACTCGCCACGCGCCTTGGACACTTCAACCGAAGCCAAGAACAGCTCGGCATCACGCTTGGTCTTGAAACCACGCTTTTTGGTTTGCGAACGATCCGGCTTCCGATAGCGGACCTGGTATCGCTTACCGGCCGAAGTCTCGTATGGCTCAATCGTCGCCATTGAGCTGTCCAGCTTCTCGAGGCCCCGGCAACTCCCCGGTTTGCCTTGCTCGAAGATCATCGAGCGAGTTCACGACACGCACACCCCTAACCACAGCCGCGATCTCCTTATATCGCCACGCTGGGGCAGCAAGAGCCATGAACTCGATCCACTGTGTGCCTGACTGATGGGGCAATTGCGCCTCGCCAGTCATCCAGGCGTTTATGACGCCGGCACGCTCATCAACCCCTCCCGTAATCCCCACAATGTCCTCCATGCTCTCGCTGTAGGGCATAAGGAGAGTCTTCGGGGTGACTTCCAAAGCGATGGCAAACGCAACCAGGTCATCAACATCAACCCTGCGCTCCCTCTCTTCGATGCGTCTCACCGCGAGCGGAGAAACCGACCTCCCGAGGTCGGTCAGGCGCTTTGACAATTCGGTATAGGTCCATCGCCTGGCCTCCCGCACCCTCTTGATGTTGTCCGCGACCGTTTCGCCACTGGGACCCATGTCCATCTTCTTTCCAGCCATGAATCTATCTTGACATGCAAAAGATGAAAGTGCACCTGCGTTTATTGACGATCAAGCTGAATCAACCTAAGATGACAACTAACCTTCTAAAGATGAAGGTCAACTTGAGATTATTGGAGGAAGCATGGAGCAGGAAAAGTTGCTCACTGTCGCCGAATACTGCGAGTGGAGGGGCATCAGCAAGGGAACAGCAGCGCAGGAGCGCTACCTGGGAAAAGGCCCAAAGTTCATCAAGGCCGGCCGCTCAGTCCGGTATAGGGCCTCAGATTTGACGGCTTGGCTCGACGCTCAGACTCGCCAGCAGACTGGCGAGCAGGTGCCTGTATGAGCGGCTGCAACTGCGAATGGCTCGGGCTCTGCTACTGCGAAGGGCCGCCAGTGCCAGTGATGACACCGGCCAAAGCCTGCAAAGTAAGCCTCAAGACACAAAAAAGCGGTGACGCCTCGCCAAAGTCCGTCACCGCCGATGAACCAACACCCACCAAGGAGTAGATCCATGAAGCAGACTATCAAAGCGCCGACCACAATCCGAGAACTTGGCGAAGTCGCCGAAAAATTGGATATGGGCTTTGCGGAGGTTCTAGACCTCCTAACCAAGACCCTGGGCGTGAACTGGTGGAATCGCGACCACGAAGACTTCTCGGCCGAATCCTCTGAGACAAGCGAGTATTCCGCCACGGAGCAGGCGCCACCAACAGGATACGAGTTGGCCCCCGGAGGCACGGACGTCTGGGTGGGTGCTGAGACATTCGCCCGCGGCTGGATCATCACGCCGACTTGGAACTCCACCACCAGACAACACGCCATCGAGCTGTGGATAGCGACAAACCCCGACGAGACATATCGGCAACTGTCGCCAGGTGAGGCGCACCAATTGGCCACCGAACTAACGGAAGCCGTCGCGAAGATCGGGGCTCAAAAGTGACTCAGAAACTCATCCAGGGAGCAGCCCGCACGGTTACCGCTGCAGTGATCACATCCCTAGCGCTGCTCGTCATGTCGCTGCCGGACATCCTCGTCAATCTCATCTTCGGCCTGAGCGCCTAAGACGAATCACAGAAACGGAACGCCGCCGAATGGGAGCCCAGAACGTCGCCAAGGTATTCGTCCACTGGCGGCACCTCAGCCACCGGGAAGCACGCGCCCTGACGTACATGGCTCTCATCGCCCTTGATGCCGATAAGCCCCCCGTCTACTTCGGAGGCTGGAAGGCAGTAGCCGACGCTCTAGGACTCGATACAGAGAACAAGCGGGCAAGCTCCCAGGAAGCATTTCGGCAGACAATCGCAAAACTATCTGTCGCTGGCGCGGTCATATCCAGCGGCGAAGCGAGGCTCGGCGTCAGAGCGGAATATGCCCTGACTCTGGACCCCGGACAGAGCTACGCCAAATGGGACCACGGGCGGGATGGGAACGGCCGCGGCGTCACGTGGGAGCCAGTGCCAAGAGACAAGAGCCCCAACGAAACATTGCCGCACGTGCCCCAACAAAACGTTGCCCCAACCCCCAACGAAACATTGCCCCACGTGCCCCAACAAAACATTGGGAACAGCCCCAACGAAACATTGCCCCCTATGAGTACTGAGGAACCACTGGGAGGAATACAGGATGAAAAACAAGGAGGAGTACAAATCACCAATCAAAAGCACCTCACCAGAGCGAGCGCGGCTGAAAAGCCTGGATTGCTCGAAACCACCTCAGTAGAAGACCGACGCACTGCACAACTCGCAGCCATGGAAGCCCGCTACCCCGACATGTTCGAGGCATCGTGAGCGGCGAACAGCGCCCATACGTCAAGGTCCGCGAATACACCTGGAAGGACCGCTCCGGAAGGGAAGTCCCCGGGCTGTCCCTCTGGCGCCGCAACCTCGTAGCCCACCTTACATACGACGAAGCCCGAGACCTGGCTGACAAGCTCCACGACCTCGTGGACGCAGCCAGCCACACAACCACAGAAAGCAGATGACCAACATGACCCAGCAGCCATCCATCCGTGACATCCTCGCCGCGCACTGGGGAGACGACGCCATCAAGCAGCCCCTCACCCTGGACCTCAACAACCCAGGAGAAGCACCTGAGCCCGTCCCAGCGCTCAACAGCCCCGAACTCAAGAAATCCATCATCCAAGCCATCGCGGACAACGCCAGCCAGCAGAACGGAAACTAACCAATGCGAAACATCGCCCTTCCCCCGGCATACATCGAACAAGTCAATAACGTCGTACAAGCCGGGGGCACCATCACCCAGAAGTTCGAGACCATCGCCGAACGCTGGGAAACCTTCGCGGAACTCGAAGCAACCATGCAGGACGAACTCAACAAAGCCATCCTCGACCCCGAAGCAACGCCGGCGGAACTCGCCCAGCTCCGAGCCCTCGCCCTGGCAGCCCAGAACTCCAACCCAGTCACGGAAGCCGCCGTCCGGAACGAAGCAGGAGCCGCGATCCTCGCAGCCCTCCGCGCCGAGTACCGCACCGTCGCAGCAGCGAACTACGAAACCATCCGGGCAAAGTTCAACGACAAAGCCCGCGAACTGACTGCAGCACTGGAAACCGCCGACGCTGAAGCTTCCCCCGAAGAGATGGTCCAAGCCTCAGCCAAGATCCGCGCAGCATGGTCCGAAGGCCCCATCCGAGCACTCGAACTCACCGACCTCATGCAAGCCCTCCACACGGCCGCCACGCTCGCAGGGAAGGCCGAACCCACCGGACTCCACGACCAATGCCTCATCGGCCTCACAACCGACACCACAGGCCTCCACCGCCGCCGCGTCTGGGAAGCCTGGACCAACACCACCGGACGAGCCGGACACTGGCGCGAACTCTGGAAACTAGGCGCCACCATCGAAGCACCCGAACTCAACAACGCCAAGGCATACCGCGAACCACGCCCAATGGAAATACGAGCAGAACGCGGAGGCATCGGCATCTACCAACTCCCACACGACCCCGAAGACGACGCCCACCGCACCGAAAAGGACCAACTACACAAGACCGCAGCCAAAGCCGGTATCCACGCCATCGACTACGTAGACCCAGACGAGGTAACCCATGTCCACTAAGCCAGGGACCCGGGGGCAGCATGCCCCCGGGGGTCCCCCCAGGCCCGCCTCCGGCATAGTGCCAGATTCACTCTCGGACCCTGGATTAATCGACCTACCGGCCGGGTTGAAGGAAAGAGGCGGCGAACTGTGGAAGTCCGTTACGGATCAATTCGAGCTCGCTCAGCACGAACTGTCGGTTCTCCTAGAAGCCGCGAGGACGGTGGATGCATTGGATGAACTCGAGAACATCATTCAGTCAGAAGGGGTCACGAACGTTTCGCCGCAGGGCGTGAGAGCTCACCCGGCCTTGGTGGAGGCCCGCCAGCAGCGGGTGACGCTGGCCAAGCTTGTGGCTTCGCTCCGGATCCCCATGGACGACGATCAAGCCGCCGGCCGGACCCAGCAGCGGCGCGTAGGCTTCCGATCCGTCCCAGGAGTGGTGGCATGAGGCGCCGGTTGACAGGTCTCAACCAGAAGGTGAGCGAGCTGCCGGACTTCACCCCAGGGCGGCAGCCTACGGATGCCACTTGGGCCGACTATGAGGTCTGGCAAGAGGATCGTGAGGCTTGGGCAGTCAAGAACCTTGCCGGAGGGGCCGCGAATCTCCCGCCATACATGGGGTGGATCCCTGACCAGCCCTGGACGCCCTACGCCGCTGACGGCACCCCGAACTTCTGACGATGACTTGGCGTCAAGCTCACGGCGGGCTGCAACAGGGCAAGTGCCGAAGCATGGCGGGGAGCGTTCACCAGACGACGCGACGATCCGCCAGCGCCAGCAACCGGAACAAATGGGCCGGACTATACCGAAAGGAAACCACCCCCTTCACTCCTCAGCCCTCCGGATGCAACGGAAGCCGCGGCCGCCCAACTTGGGGCGGCCGCGGTACTGCACACACTTTTCCCACGTATTTCAAACCTCGCAGTTGCGGCAAAGCCCGCGTGTTTCGCTTCCCACTCTTGGGGAGCAGTGTCTTGCGATTCGAGCCGAAAGGTAGGCCAACAATGGCTGTAAAGCACGTACCGACCCTTGATGAGTCCGGCAAGATCTTCGACAAGCATCTCCCGGATCGGTTGTCTCCGGAGAACATCCAAGCAAGCACCCTGATCCCGGATCCGGAACACCCCGGCTTCTACCTGATTGGAGAATGACCGATGGTAAACCGCCTCGTATCTGTAGATGACAACTTCACCCTCCCGCCCTCCGTCAAAACAACTGACGCGAACCTCCCCACCCGCCTAGGAGCAACGGCACTGAATGCCACTTATGGCCCCGACGCAGCAGGTATCCAGGCCGCTATTGCGGAGCAAATAGCGGATGCCTTGGCTGGCCTCCCGACGCCCACGGTGGACTACTTCGCGGCGACATTCGCTCCCCCCGCTGGCGGCGATACACCAGCTATCTCGATTACCACGACAGCCCCGGTCGGAACTTTGGCGCGAGAGCTACGCACTGCCCCATCTGGCCCTGTCGATCTAGTGAATGACCCCTCATTCAGGTATGACGGAATGCTCAGCCTCCCCGCGGATCCAGCGAATGCCGCAGCCTTTGTCCGAACGACAGACCTGCCAGGTGGTGCGGGGCAGGGAGCTCAGTATCAGCTTCGCATCGAAACCTACACACCAGCAGTTGCCCAAGTCGCCTACAAGGTTCGCGCAGGCCTAACAGGGCTTTCTCTGCGGTTCAGTGTTGGTGGGCGTTGGGTGACACAGGAGGCGACTAGGTTCACTGGCCTTACTTCCGGCGCGACGTACTACATCGTCCTGACCTTTCCGACGGCGCGTCGCCGTCGAGTACTCATGGAGTACGGCGGTTCCGGAATGTCATTCGGCGGAATGATCGCCGCGTCGGGCACGTTCACTCGCCCTGCTGAGCCCGTTCAACGGAAACTCGCCGTCCTGGGAGATTCGTATTCGGGCGGTTCGGGCATTGCTCCTGACGGGGCTTTGCGATTCGAAACTTGGTGCAACTTTGTGGCCAAACTGCTGGGCGCTGGGTCCTTCATTAACTTTGGAATCGGAGGAACTGGCTGGATCACAGACGGCTCAGGAACCACTAAGTTCAGCGGTCGGGCGGCGGATATCTTGACATACAACCCAGATATCCTGCTCATTCTGGGCTCGCGAAATGACGCGAATGACAGCGCCGCTCTTACAGCGGCAGTGACTAGCTTGCTGAACAGCTTCGCCACGATCCCAGAGGTCTACGTCTCTGGCCCATCGACAAGCCCGTTTAGTGGACGCAACTCTGCGGTGAAGGCTGCCACTATCGCTGTGGGACGCCCATTCCTGGATGGGATCGCGGAGTCATGGATCACCGAGGCTGATCTTGGGCCGGACGGGGTGCACCCCACCTTTGCGGGACACAAGAAGATTGCACGCGGCTACTATCAAGGGATCCTCGCAAACCCTGACGTGTCAGGCGGCACGGTTCCGCCCGGACCCACCACGATATTCGCGGACGATTTTGAACGGGCCGACGGAAACCTCTACGGATCTACCACTCCGACGGGTGGGCTCACCTGGGCTGCGGCAGGACCCGATACGGCAGTCATTTCCAGCGGCGCCGTAGCCTTGACAGCAACTACCGAGCAATTCGCGTTCGTCATGGCTGGAACTACCACCAATGGCCGGCTCTCAGCAACCCTGACAGCGGGAGCTCGTGGCGAGCTTCTGATGCGCTACCAGAATGTCAGTAACTATCTCTGGCTTGATGGCAACACGACAAGCCCATTCAAGTATCGCCTGCGGCAGCGAGTCGGTGGCGTCAACACGGACATAGCCACGCTTGAGGCCGTCCCAACTCCGGGGGATCAGATTGTTGTAGATCTCAACGGGACCTCGGCCACGGTTTCCATCAACGGGACGACGCTCTTTACGGGCACAGTTCCGGCCATCGCAGGCGGCTATGGGTACGGCTTCATCGCTTACCCATCCACCACTTCGCAGCGTTGGGGCTCCATCAGCCTTACGACGCTTCCGTGAGGGCCTAGCGGAGCGCCGTGGCGACGCGCTCCGCTATCGCCGCGTGGCCTGCATCAGTGACGTGCGCTTTGTCTTTGGCGATCATGTTGGCATTGAAGGCTGGTGGATCAATCATGCTGACGTAGGTGGCTCCCACTTTGGCGGCAGCATCTTGGACCGCCTTGTCCAAGCCCAGCACCAAAGGATCCACACCCCAGGGAGTGGACGGCCCAACGGCGACGATCTTGACTGTAGGTAGTCCAGCTCGGATGGTTTGGTAGACGTCTTCGACTGCTGCCGTGACCGCAGCCGGGTCTTTCTTGAAGTCATCGAAATCATTCTGGCCACCGGAGACGACAAAGTACGTGGCGTCCTTCTCAGCGAGGCCCTGCTGCACCATTTCTTTGTAGGCCGGGCAGAACGACAGTCCGCAACCAGACGGGCCAGACGTGGACACGTAGCCCGTCCCGCCCTTGCCAAGGTTCACGTACGCCAGATTCGATTTAGCAGCGAGGACTTCCACCCACTTGTTCGGGGCGGCTGAGGCCCCGACGCCCTGAGTGTAGGAATCCCCGATAAAAACCGCCAACGGGCGCGTGTCTTTGGTAGGGGTTGGCACGGCGCTGTTCTGTGCGTAGTACTCAGCGACCTTGCTGCTAACTTCGGGGACAGCCGGACGTCCAACACCCAGGGCAAGAGCAGTGCCTAGCCCGCCGAACACGAGTAGAGCCGCGGCGCCGACAGCAATGAGCTTATTGCGCTTGGCCCGGCGGCGCGAAGAACTGGACAAGATAACCCCCATGGTCACAATTTCAAAGTCAAGCCAAATTCTACGGCCTCTCGCGGGGTTCCCCGCACTCAGGTTTTAGGGGCAAGTAAGACCGGTATTGCCAGCAACGCAAGAGCCCCCGCCCTCCACGGAAAGGCGGGGGCCCTTTGCTGAGCTACTGTGTGGCCATGGCGATACTTTGCATCATCCTCGAACTCATCGGCTGGGTGCTCCCCATCGGCGCCGCCGTTTTCGCATTCTTCCGCACGTATCCCACCATGCCAGATCCAGCACGAGGGGAAGTCACCAAATACGGCCAAGTTGAACTGTGGATGAAGCATGACATCCCCGAGCTCTTCCGCTCCCGCCGCTCAGCACTCAAGTGGCCGGCACTTGTGGCCGCCTTCGGCCTCACCTGCTCCACTGTGTCAAGCATCCTGTCCATCATGTACCTCTGAGCCAGGACAAACTCTCTCAGTCGCCGTCTGGCAACTGTTCCAGCTTGTCTTGGCGGTAAGTCCGGATCTCGCCTGTCTCGTCCAAACAGACGTCAACAACGAAGATGTTCGACTTGTCGCCAATTCAGCGTCCGCACCTTGAAGCAGGCCGTCTATGACGGCAACCTCATGGCCCGCTACGCCAATTCCAAGGGAGTGATCCGAGTGGAAGACCTAGCTAAATGGTTGGATGAGCTGCCGGCCGAGCCCCCTAGTGGCCACTCGTGAGCGCTGACAAAGCTTTCCGCACGCCTGAAGAAGTCGCCCCAGAGCTGGGCATGACCAAGACCGAACTCCGGCGCTACTGCAAAGAATCCGGCCATCACACACGGCTTAGCAAAAACCGCATCATGCTGCACGCCGACGACATCACCAACATCATCGTCTGGGTACGGGCAAAGCAGTCAAAAAAGGACGAGTGGTGGACCGAGGCCGAGCCAGAGAAAGACCCTTTCGCCTGACTTCTAGCCAAGTTCGGACGGCAGCGCGTCCAGCCAGGCGTCCAGCTCCTTTGCTTGTATGACTGGTTTGCTGCCGATGTACTTGACTGCGATGTCTCCGCGTTCGACGAGCCTTTGCAGAGTTCGGACTGATACGCCCACCGCGGCCGCGGCTTCCGGATAGGTGTAGGCGAGCTTGGTGGCATGGCATGGGCAACAGTCTGCTTGGGGATGGTGAGGCATGTGGGCAAGTCTCTCAGACGCAGAGGGCACAATCTGGGCACATTTTGGGCACATCTCCGGCTATTTCCAGTGATGTCGGGTGATGTAAATCCCCGCAATCTCAAGGTTGTCGCCCCCACTGATGTCGCGGGAGAGGTTTCAAATCCCACCGTCACCGCCAATGAGAACCCCTGGGAAACCGGGGTTTTTCCGCATTCTCAGCGTCTTTGTGGTGTATTTTTCGAGCAGTGGTCGTCCACCAATAAGCCATTTCGGAAAGGCCACTGCCGCCATCCAAAGAGGGGAATCCACATGCGTCGACGCATCGTGTTGGCCGCATTGGCGGTCTTCTGTGCGGGAATGGCCACATCCTGCGCCGGCTCCGCTCCTCTTCAGTTGGATGCCGGCACCACAACTGTCGAGTACAGCTTCCGCGACAGCTCAGTCCCGCCCCAGTACCACCGCAGCTTCGTGATCAAAGCTTCGAAAGACGAGGCATCCATCACCGTGGACTCATATGGCGACGTGCTGGGCCAGGAGACCAGTGTCATGCCGGCCGATACGTGGACCCAGGTCTTGGACTCGGCAAAAACCCTGCCCTCCCGTGCCGCCAAGATCAGCGAACCCAAACCCGGTTGCACGGGAGGCACGGGATCGAAAATCACCATCCGGGACAGCGGCGGGGAACGCTACTCCAAGTCAGTTGAAAACTGCGGTGGCCGATCCGATCAGCCTTTGACCGAGACCGCGGGCCTCCTTGAAGCCCTGTTCGACATGGACAAATTGCTGAAAACCGGCAAATAGCGCGTCGAGGGGCGAGGTTTCGGGACTTTCGCGAAGGCAAAGAGCCGGGATCTAACCCTTCGCCGCGGCCAGGAGTAGATTTAGGCCGGATGCCGCATGGCACCCTCGGAACCTCACGGACCGTGGAGGCGGCAATGGCCACGTCATCACAGCAAAAAGGCAAAAGCACGGACTACGAGTTCGTCACCGTGTGGCGAGTGGCCGGCACACGTGAGGAAGTCGTGGACGTCCTCGGCGACGCCGGAACCCTCACGGAGTGGTGGCCATCGGTCTACCTGGACGTTACGAGAGTAACCCCGGGCGACCCCGACGGCGTGGGTGCTTCCTTCGACCTCCACACCAAGGGATGGCTCCCCTACACCTTGCGGTGGCGGCTCACCATCACCGAACCTGTCTCCCTTGACGGCTTCGCACTCACAGCCAAGGGCGACCTGAATGGAACCGGCCGCTGGACGTTCGAAACCGACGGCCCCGAAGTTGTCATCACCTACGACTGGCGGGTCAGCACAGCCAAACCGCTACTACGCAGACTGAGCTGGCTCCTCAAACCGGCCTTCTCCGCGAACCATCACTGGGCCATGGCGCGAGGTGAGGAAAGCTTGAAACTTGAGCTCCGCCGTCGTAGGTCCACAGCCGATCCGGCCCGCGTACCGGCACCGCCGGGTCCGACCTTCACTCCGCGGCGCAAAGCAACTCCCGGGCAAAGCAGTTGACATTCTTTCAGCTCGCCCTGATCTCGGCAGCGGCCCTCTTGGGGCCGCTGCTCGCGTTGCCACGGAAATGGCATTTGCCTGTTGTCCTGGGCCAACTGCTGGCGGGCATCGTCATTGGCCGGACAGGCCTGCAGGCAGTGGACCCCGGGGACCCTGCGTTTACGTTGATGGCCGATGTCGGCTTCGCGCTGATCATGTTCGTTGCCGGCACGCACGTCCCTATACGGGACAAAGCGATCAGGGCTGCCGTGGGCGGCGGCGCGACCAGAGCGGGGGCCGCGGCACTACTGGCCGTCGTGACGGGTTTGGGGATTGCTGCCGTTTTCGGAACCGGCCATGCGCCCGTGTACATCGTGTTGCTGGCGTCGTCTTCGGCCGCCTTGGTGCTGCCGATCGTCGATTCCTTGGGACTGCGCGGACCGAAGGTACTGACCATGACCGCCCAGGTGGCGATAGCCGACATAGCCTGCATCGTGGCACTCCCCCTGGCGGTCGATCCGCCCAACGCGGGCCGCGCAGCTCTGGGCGCCGCCGCGGTAGCGGTCAGCGCGCTGCTCCTGTACGTCATCCTTCGCGCCTTGGAACGCCGCGGCACACGCGGCCGCCTGCACGACGTCTCCGAAGACAGAAAGTTCGCGCTGGAGCTACGAATCCAGTTGACCTTATTGTTTGCCTTGGCAGGTCTGGCCGTTTTGGGGCACGTGTCCGTGATGCTGGCCGGCTTCTCCTTTGGCCTTGTCGTGGCAGCCGTGGGTGAACCCCGGCGGCTTGCCCATCAGCTTTTCGCAGTGAGTGACGGTTTCCTCGGACCGGTCTTCTTCGTATGGCTTGGCGCGTCCTTGAACCTGAACGACCTCGGATCGAACCCCCAAATGATTCTCCTGGGCCTCTGCCTTGGCGCAGGCACCCTTTTGGTTCACGCCGCCATGCGGCTCTTTGGACAGCCTCTGCCGCTGGCCGTCCTCTCCGCATCCCAACTCGGCGTGCCCGTGGCGGCCGTGACCATCGGCGCACAGTCGCACCTTCTTCAACCGGGCGAGGGCGCGGCGATGCTTTTGGGCGCGCTCATCACCATTGCGGCCAGCGCAATCGCGGGGCGGACGGCAGCCGCCGCCCAAGACGCGGCAGCGAACCCATCCGGGACCAGACCGGCACCGAACTCCCGATAGAATCGAAGCCGTTGCCGTCCACGTCGACAAGCCAACACAAGCAAGAAGAAAGGGAGGACCCGTGCGCACTTCACAGCCCCGGGCACCCTTCCACGCCTTGCGGTCCGGCGCGATCGCGCTGGTCATCCTTGGCTTGGCTGCCGGAGCCCACGTCATTGGCGGCGGATTGCTGCCGATGGCCCCGGTGCTCCTGGCCTTGCTCGCGCTGACGGCGCTGGCCACCACGCTGGCCACCCGGTTCCGGCTGAACGCCGTCACCATGGCGGCCCTGCTTGGCGCAGGACAACTCGCACTCCATGAGGCTTTCACTGCCCTCGGGCCCGTTGCTGCCGACTCACCAGGAACAGCCCACCACCTCGGCAACGAATCACTGAACCCTGCCCTGCAAACGGTGACAGAACATACCCACGAGCTTGGTTCCACCGTGGGCGTCCTGATGCTGATGGCGCACGTCGCGGCCACCTTGGGGTCTGCCCTCGTCCTGGCCAAGGGCGAGGATGCGCTCTGGCAGCTGGCCGCGTGGCTCCGACCGCTGGTTGCCCTGCCCACGCTGCTGTTCAGGCCCGACGCCGGTGCGTCGCCTGTCGCAGTAGGCGCACCTGACGTTTTCATCCCCCGCCCCTGGCGGAACCTAAGGCAAGACAGCCGCCGCGGCCCGCCCGCCGTCGTCGTCCTTAGCTAGTTCCGCCCGGCACCCAAGCTGCAAAGCACCAATGCTGCAAAGCCAGCAAACGCCTTTGCACGGTGACGGGCTCCCAAACCCGTACCCCAGCGCCCCCTCACTTGGCGCACCCGAAAGGCAACCCCATGAAGAAGTCCTCGCTTCGCCGTACCCTGTCCGCTACCGCCGTTGCCGGTGGAACCGCTGCCCTGATGATGGCCGGTATCGCAGGGGCGTCGGCCCACGTCGGTGTCGACCCCAACAAGACCGCGGCAAACTCCTACGCTCTGTTGACGTTCAGCGTTCCCCACGGTTGCGGCACATCCGGCACCACCAAAATTGCCATCAGCCTCCCCGAGGAACTGACCGACGCAACCCCCACCGTCAACCCGAACTGGAACGTGGAGAAGGTGACGGAAAACCTCGCCGAGCCCAAGAAGCTGGACGACGGCACGTCCATCACCAAGCGCACCAGCCAGATCGTGTACACGGCCAAGGCGCCACTGGATCCGCACATGCGCGATGCCCTGGTCCTCTCGGTGAAGCTGCCTGACGCCGCCGGCAAGACCATCTACTTCCCCACGTTCCAGACGTGCGAAACGGGAAAGACGGACTGGATCGAGATTCCCAAGGACGGCCAGAGCGAGGATGACCTGAAGTCGCCCGCTCCGGCCATCGCCATCACCCCGGCGGACGCTGCGGGAGACCACCACGCTGCCGCCAGCGTCTCCACCGAGCAGGCGTCCTCGGTAACCGACGACGGGTCGCAGGCCCGGAGCTGGGCCGGCCTGATCGCAGGCATCGCGGGCCTCGGACTCGGTGGCGCGGCGTTCTTCCGCAGCCGCTCGGCCAAGCCCGCCGCAGTGAAGGCAGACACCAAGTAAATCAGTGCAGGTGGCGCCCGGAAGATCACGATCCGGGCGCCAATCTGCCCTGTAACCCGTGGCTGAATTGACTAGCGCCACCGCCGAAGCAAGGCTGGTGCCCATGTGGACTCAGCGCATCAAAACCGGTCTTGTGACGACGACGGCGGCCGCCTCGCTGCTGCTTCTTGCGGCTTGCGGGCCAAGCCCCAGCCCGGCGGAATCAAGCAGTGCCCCGCCAAGTTCTTCCACTCCCTCGGCATCGTCGACGTCGGCCTCCCCCTCCGCGACGGCCTCCACAACGCTTTCGCAGTCTCCCACCCCGACCACCACGTCCGCGCCTCCTGCAGCCGTTGGACAGTGCAAGGCCGCAAGCCTGACTGCGGCCACCGATGCCACTGGCGGCGGAGCAGCCGGCAGCGTCTACGAGAAGCTGATCCTGACCAACTCGGGAACGGCTCCCTGCATTGTTGAGGGCTTCGCCGGGGTATCCCTGACGGCGGACGCCAATGGCGAACCGATCGGCGAACCGGCGACCCGGGAAACCACCACCCCGGTGACCAAGATCGAGCTGGCTCCGGGCAAGTCGGCGTGGGCGGAAATCCGCTACACGCAGGCGGGCAACTACGGCGACTGCACCAAGGTTCCTGCGGCCGGGCTGCGCATCTACCCGCCGAATGACACTGCCTCGCTGTTTGTCGCCGAACAGCACGATGCGTGCAGCAACGCCGGGATCAAGCTGCTGACAGTCACTGCCTTCCAGGCTGTTTGACCGCTTCCCCACGGTTCCGGCTTATTCTGTCGGAGCCGTGGGGCATGATGGATGAATGCAGGAGCCGCAGACGTCCGTTGGCGCCATCAGCCGTTTCAGCCAGGCAACCAGGGAATGGTTCCTCGGCGCTTTTTCCGAGCCCACGCCTGCGCAGGACGGCGCCTGGAATGCCATCTCTTCGGGTTCCCATGCCTTGGTCGTAGCGCCCACCGGATCCGGTAAAACGCTCGCCGCCTTCTTGTGGGCCCTGGACAGACTCCACGCCACCCCCACTGACACGCTCCCCGGGCTGGAGAGCGTGCCGGCGAACGGCAAGGGGCGGGCCAAGCGTCCGAAAACCAAAACACGCGTCCTCTATATCTCACCGCTCAAGGCGCTGGGTGTCGACGTCGAACGAAACCTCCGGTCACCGCTGATCGGCATCACGCAGACCGCCAAGCGCTTGGGATTGCCGGCACCACTGGTGACGGTGGGCGTTCGCTCCGGAGATACGACGGCGGCGGATCGCCGCACGCTGCTGACCAACCCTCCGGACATCCTCATCACCACCCCGGAATCCCTGTTCCTTATGCTGACGTCCCGTGCCCGGGAGACGCTCAGCGAAGTGGACACCATCATCATTGACGAAGTGCACGCCGTTGCGGGTACCAAGCGTGGGGCACACCTGGCTGTCTCCCTTGAGCGCTTGGATGCGTTGCTTCCCAAACCCGCTCAGCGCATCGGGCTCTCTGCCACGGTCCAGCCCCGCGAGTTGGTGGCCCAGTTCCTGGCCGGCCAGGCTCCCGTCGAAATCGTCGCTCCGCCGTCAAAGAAGAACTGGAACCTCACGGTCACTGTGCCTGTGGAGGACATGTCGGACCTGCAGGGTGCGGCCGGAGCGTTCGATTCCGGCCCGGCGTCAGGGCTGCAACCGCAGGCGTCGATCTGGCCGCATGTGGAGGAACAGATCGTGGATCTGGTCCTGTCCAAGCAATCCACCATTGTCTTTGCGAACTCCCGACGCCTTTCGGAGCGCCTGACGGCCCGCTTGAATGAGATCTATGCCGAACGCCAGTTGATGGCAGTGGGAGGCGGGGAATGGGCGGCCCCCGAGTCGAAGGCGGGCGAGCCCAACCCTGCCGTTCCGGCCTCCACGTCAACCCCCGCGCACATGATGGCCCAGGCAGGCAGTACCACCGGCGCGGATCCTGTCCTCGCCCGCGCCCACCACGGCTCGGTTTCCAAGGACCAGCGCGCCATGATCGAGGACGACCTCAAGTCGGGCAGGCTGCGTTGCGTCGTTGCCACGTCCTCCTTGGAACTGGGCATCGATATGGGTGCCGTGGACCTCGTGATCCAGGTGGAATCACCGCCGTCGGTAGCCAGCGGCCTCCAGCGCGTGGGACGTGCCGGCCACCAGGTGGGCGAGATCTCCGAAGGCGTGTTGTTCCCCAAGCACCGGGCTGACCTCCTGCACACCAGCGTCACCGTCGAGCGGATGCTCAGTGGCCAGATCGAGCGGCTGAGCATACCTACCAACCCCCTGGACATCCTGGCCCAGCAGACGGTCGCAGCCACGGCATTGGGAAGCATCGACGTCGAAGAGTGGTTCAGCACGGTGCGTCGTTCGGCGCCGTTCGCCAGCCTTCCACGCTCAGCGTTCGAGGCCACCTTGGACCTGTTGGCAGGCCGCTACCCCTCGGACGAATTTGCTGAGCTCCGGCCACGCATCATCTGGGATCGGCACGCAGGAACCATCGAAGGCCGGCCCGGCGCCCAACGCCTGGCGGTAACCTCCGGCGGTACCATCCCGGACCGTGGCCTCTTTGGCGTCTACATCATCGGCACAGAAGTTGAGGGCTCGTCCTCCCCGGCCAGTGCGGACGGCAGTGAACCCACGGCCTCTGCCCGCACAGCGAAGGGCGGACGCCGCGTCGGCGAGCTCGACGAAGAGATGGTGTACGAGTCCCGGGTAGGCGACGTTTTCGCCCTCGGTGCCACCAGTTGGAAGATCGAGGACATCACCCACGATCGCGTGCTGGTCTCCCCCGCTTTCGGCCAGCCCGGGAAGCTTCCTTTCTGGAAGGGTGATTCCCTGGGCCGTCCTGTTGATTTGGGCAAAGCACTGGGCGCCTTCATCCGGGAACTCTCAGCTGCCGATGATGCCCCCGCCATGGAACGCTGCCAAGCCAGCGGCCTGGATGCCTTTGCCGCCAGCAACCTGCTGCAATACCTCCGGGAACAAAAGGAAGCCACGGAAATCGTTCCCAGTGACCGGACCCTGGTGGTGGAGCGTTTCCACGATGAACTCGGAGACTGGCGGGTGGTCCTGCACAGTCCCTTCGGCATGCCGGTCCACGCCCCGTGGGCCCTCGCCGTCGGACAACGCCTGCATCAACGCTACGGCCTGGATGGCTCGGCCATGGCCGCTGACGACGGGATTGTCCTCCGCGTGCCCATGATGGAGGACGAACCACCCGGAGCTGAGCTGTTCCTCTTCGACCCCGAAGAACTTGAACAGATTGTCACGGCAGAGGTCGGTGGCAGCGCACTGTTCGCCTCACGATTCCGCGAGTGCGCCGCCAGGGCCCTGCTCCTCCCCCGGCAGAATCCCGCAAAGCGTCAACCCCTGTGGCAGCAACGGCAGCGCTCGGCCCAGTTGCTGGATGTCGCCCGGAAGTACCCCTCTTTCCCCATCGTGCTCGAAACGGTGCGGGAATGCCTGCAGGATGTTTACGATCTGCCCGCGCTGAAAGACATCGCAGCATCCGTGGAGCGCCGCGAACTACGGATCGTGGAAACCACCACCCAGCAGCCCTCGCCTTTCGCAAAGTCACTCCTGTTCGGATACGTAGCCCAGTTCCTCTACGAGGGCGACTCCCCCTTGGCAGAGCGGCGGGCTGCCGCCCTGGCACTGGACTCGACGCTGCTCAACGAACTCCTGGGCCGCGTGGAACTGCGCGAACTCCTGGACGCCGCGGTCATCGACGCAACCGAAATGGAGCTGCAACGGCTTGCACCGGACCGCCGGGTCCGTGGGATGGAAGGAGTCGCCGACCTGCTGCGACTCCTCGGCCCACTCAGCATCGACGAGGTGGCCGAGCGGCTGCAAGGGATGGAACAGCCGGAGGCTGCCCTGCAACCGGCCACGCTGGACCAGCCGCTGGACCATCCGCTGGACCCCGATGATCCGGACCACGTTGAGGAAACACCTCCGGCCGCTCCCCACGGCACAGTGTCCGACGCCGAATCCCACCTTGCTGCGCTGCAGAAAGCCAACCGTGCACTCAAGGTGACAATCGGCGGCGTCGAACGCTTTGCTGCGGTAGAGGACGCGGCCCGGCTCCGCGACGCCATCGGTGTCCCGCTGCCCATGGGCGTTCCGCTGGCCTTCATCGAACCGGTCAGCGATCCCCTGGGCGATCTCGTTTCCCGCTACGCCCGCACCCATGGGCCCTTCACTGCCGCGGAGGCAGCGTCGAGGCTGGGGCTGGGCGTCGCTGTCGTCAATACCGCCCTGAAACGCCTGGCCGGGGATGGCCGCGTGGTGGAAGGCGAGTTCCGGCCGCACGCTGTGGCGGAGCAGCCCACCGAAGCCGTTGAACCGGAACTGATGACCCTTGACGCACCGCCCTCCAGCGAGTGGTGCGATGCCGAGGTCCTCAGGAAGCTCCGGCGTCGTTCCCTCGCCGCGCTGCGGGCCGAAGTGGAACCCGTGGACACAGCAGCCTACGGACGGTTCCTTCCTGCATGGCAGAACGTGACCACCCCCGGAAAGTCCCGCAGCCAGGCGCTCCGCGGACTCGACGGCATCATCACGGCCGTGGACCAGCTCTCCGGAGTACCCATCCCCGCGTCCGCCTGGGAACTGCTGGTGCTGGCGAGCCGCGTGGCTGACTACAAACCGGCCATGCTCGATGAACTGATGGCGGCCGGGGAACTGCTCTGGTCCGGGGCCGGGTCGCTGCCAGGAAACGACGGCTGGATCAGCCTGCACGTGGCCGATTCCGCAGAACTGACCCTCAACCCCGCACCTGACTTTGAACCGGGCGACGCACAGCAGCGGCTCCTGGAACACTTCAGCGCCGGAGGCGGCTACTTCTTCCGGCAACTTACCGAAGTGGCAGGCGGCATGGACGCAGTACTCAGCGACGACGCCGTCGTGACGGCCCTGTGGGACCTGGTGTGGGCCGGCCGCGTCACCGGCGATACCTTCGCCCCCGTGCGGGCCATGATCTCCGGCGGCAAGACAGCCCACCGGCAAGTTGCCAAGGCCCCCAGGGCGAGGACTCCGCGGATGAGCAGGCTTGGCCGCTCGCACGGGACCGGACTGCTGGGCTCGCCCGGTCTCACCGGCGGACGCTACGGCTCGGTTAGCGGCGGCGTTGCACCGGCACCACCCTCGGCTGTGGGCCGGTGGTCGGCGTTGCCTGCGCCCGAACTGGACCCCACCATCCATGCCCGGGGCACCGCTGAGCTGCTGCTGGACAGGTACGGTGTGGTGACCCGCGGTTCGGTCATGGCGGAGAACATCATCGGCGGCTTCGGCCTCATGTACAAAGTCCTTGCACGGCTCGAAGAAGCCGGGCGGTGCCGCCGCGGTTACTTCATCGAGCACCTCGGAGCGGCCCAGTTCGCCGTCCCCGCGACGGTGGACCGGCTGAGGTCATCCACTGAAGACGCCCGCATCTCCAAGGCGGAGCCCGTTGCCCTTGCACTGGCCGCAACCGATCCCGCGAACCCGTACGGTGCAGCGCTCCCTTGGCCGGCCCTGTCCGTCGACGCCGGGTCCGGCCACCGGCCCGGACGCAAGGCGGGGGCGCTGGTGGTCATGGTCGACGGCGCCCTGGTCCTTTACGTCGAACGCGGCGGCAAGACGCTGCTCACCTTCAACCAGGAAGAGCCCGTGTTGGCTGTTGCCGCCCAGGCGCTGGTTGATGTGGTGCGTCGCGGAGCCGTAGACAAGCTCTTCATGGAGAAGGTCAACGGCCACGACCTCCTGGACACCCCGATTGCCGCAGCTTTGGCGTCCGCCGGGGCCTACTCCACTCCGAAGGGACTACGGATCCGTGCCTGAAGGCGATTCCATTTGGCGGGCCGCCAACCGGCTCAACGAGGCCTTGGCGGGCCAAGTCATCACAGCTTCCGACTTCCGCGTACCCCGTTTCGCCACCCTCAACCTGACTGGCTGGACCATGACCGAAGTGGTCCCCAGGGGCAAGCACCTGCTCATGCGCTTGACCGGCCCCGTTGACGACGAGCCCGGTGCCAGCAGGAAACCCCGGGCACTGACCATCCACTCCCACCTCAAAATGGAGGGTAACTGGATGATTTACCCGCCGGGTGGTCGATGGACCAAGCCGGGCCACACGGCACGTTGCGTCCTCCGCACGGCAACTGCCGACGCGGTCGGGTTCTCCCTGGGCATCCTGGAAGTCGTGCCCACCGCCGAGGAAGACAAAATCGTGGGACACCTCGGACCCGACCTCCTGGGGCCGGACTGGGACGAGGAAGAAGCCCTGCGCAGGCTGAAGGCCGAGCCGGACGTTACGGTCGGCTTCGCCTTGCTGGACCAACGGAAACTGGCAGGGATCGGCAACATTTACCGCTGCGAGGCATGCTACCTTTCGGGCATCCACCCGGCCCTGCCGGTCGGAGAAGTCCCGGATCTGGCCAAGACCGTCACCGACGCCAAACGCCTCCTGGGCGAAAACCTTGGACCTGGCCGCCGGACCACTTTGGGCCCACGAGCCCTGCGTCCCGGCTACTGGGTTTACGGCCGGGAACGCCAACCCTGCAGGCGATGCGGCGCCACGATCCGCCGTGGCCTGCTGTCAGGACCGGACGGAACCGAAGAACGCGACATCTACTTCTGCCCGCGCTGCCAACCCGCTCCCTAGAAGCCGCTGCCTGGAGACCAAGTCCCCGGACACCGGCTCTTGCCAGCCCACTTTCCAGACACCTGCCCGTGAAACCGTGGCCCGGCCGGAGACGTCAGATTCGTCCCGGCCGGGCACACCGGCAACCGCCGCGACGGCGCCGCGCCCCATGCAAACCGCGCCGACTACTCCAGGAAGCTCCCCAGCCGCCCCAGCAATAGTCGTCGGATCCGCGCTGGCTGCGCGTCGCCGTCGGACGTTTTCTACACCGTCCGCCACCATTTCTGGTTGGCGGACCCGGCGCAATCCCATAACTGCAGGCGTGAACCATTCGACCACGACCAGTCGGCTACGTCCACGCATTTGTTCGCCTGGGGGTTTACCAGATCTCCGGCAGAGTTCAGCACGAACTGCTGCGCGGCGTTTCCGTTGCATGTGGCCAGCTGGACGCGAGCGCCGTTACTGGTGGAACCCCAGGCCACGTCCATGCATTTGCCCAACGACTGCAGCGTGCCGTTGGAAGCGACCGTCCATTGTTCGGAGGCAGCCGCCTCACAGTCCCACAGTTGCAGCTGGGCACCGTCGGTGGCCTGGCGTCCGGCAACATCGATGCATTTGCCCGCGTAGCCCTGGATCCTGGCACTGGCGGGAGCCGCTGACGGAGCCGCAGCGAGCTCGTACACACGGACGTAGTCGACCAGGAGCGACTGCGGAAAAGTGGTGCCTGAATCCGGCGCTCCGGGCCAATAACCACCCACGGCCAGGTTCAGCAGCAGGAAAAAGTTGTGGTCGAATACCCATGGCCCGGGTGTGTTGGCCTTGGTCTTGTGTGAGTACGGGATCCCGTCGATGTACCAAGTGATTGAATCCGCCGCCCAATCCACGGTGAACGTGTGGAAAGCGTCCCCCAACGCGGCACCGTGCGGCAAGGTGTAGCTGGCGTTGGCGGCGTTTGCACCTGAATACCCGGGACCGTGGATGCTTCCCCACGTTGTCCCGGGTTCCTTGCCGACGTTTTCCATGACGTCGAGCTCGCCGCTGTTGGGCCAGCCATCAGTGAAAACGTTGTCGCCCAACATCCAGAACGCGGGCCACATTCCTTGTCCTTTGGGCAGTTTGAGCCGGGCTTCGAACCGGCCCTGGGTGCGGCTGAACTTCCCCGCCGTCAAGAGGCGCGCGGAGGTGTACTGACATGCCCCGTAATGGCACTGATAACCGGCCGGGTTTTCCCGCCGCGCGGTGATGGCAAGGTTGCCCTGCCCGTCGGCGGCGGCGTTCCGCGTGCTGGCGGTGTAGTACTGAAGTTCGCCGTTACCCCACCCCGATCCCCCGGTGTCGTGGACCCATTTGGCGGAGTCGGGCGCTGTTCCGGCTGGTCCGTTGAATTCATCGCTCCACACCAACGCCCCGGGAGCCGGCATGCCGGCCGCTGCCAGCGCCGGCGGTTCAGGAGCGATGAGTGTCGCTGAGACGGCCAGTCCGACGATGACCATCACCAAAGGCATGAGTCTTCGCTTCATGGTTGCCACTCTGACCGCCTTTTCGCCACGCACGCAAGGCTTTTTGTAGCGACACGCAAAACGTCACTGCGAGGAAATATTCCGCGCGAAATTACTTATCAAGTCCGTAACGGCGACGAAATGTGAGCGGGCGAGAGTGGGATAAGGACAGGTAAATTCCGTTCGCAACGTATTTCCTTCCTCTGAGCATCGACGATGCATGCTCCAGGCGCGTCAGCCGTGTCTTCCCAACTTTCGCCTAGCGGCGTCCGGACAGACTGACGTGCCTTTGCCTTTTCCCCAGCAGTTACCCGGAGGCTAAAAATGGGCATTCGTAAGCAGATTTTGGTAAGGATCCTTGCCGTCCTGGTGGTTTCCTTTGGATTGATCTACATCAGTTGGCGCTGGTCGGGCACCGTTGCGTGGGACGCATGGTGGATTTCCCTGCCCCTCGTTGCGGCGGAAACGTACAGCCTGGGCGAATCGGCGTTGTACGCGGCCACCATGTGGAATGCACGACGGCGGCCGCCTCCCCCTCCTGCCCTGCCGGGCAGGACCGTGGACGTTTTCATCGCCACCTACAACGAGCCGCTCGACCTCGTCCTCAGGACGGCCATCGCGGCCAGGGACATGGAATATCCGCACGAAACGTGGATCCTGGACGATGGCGACCGCAGTGACTTCGCCACGGCAGCCCGGCAGATCGGCGTCGGATACATCAGGCGGGGCCCCGAATGGGATGGCCGGCAGCGGTTCGCCAAGGCAGGCAACGTCAATAATGCCCTCTCCATGACCACTGGTGAATTCGTGGCCATTCTGGACGCGGACCAAGTCCCGGAACCCCGGTTCCTGGACCGTGTCCTTGGCTATTTTGATGCCGGAGAGGTGGCGTTCGTCCAGACGCCGCAGCACTTTTGGAATGTTCCGGACCGTGATCCCCTGGGCAGCCAGGCAGAGCTGTTCTATGGACCTATCCAGCAGGGCAAGGACGGGTGGGATGCGGCGTTCTTTTGCGGTTCCAATGCTGTCCTGCGCAGGGAAGCCCTCATGGCCCTGGGCCTGACGCGTTACACCCGGACCGCCACCGAACATACATGGAGCGCCCTGCGCAGGGGTCGCACCCGGTTGCAGGATCTCCTTGGCGAGCTGGGCAGGCGGCATCCGGCGGCCATGCCGGTGGTTGAGCAGGCGCTGGAGGCGATCACCCGCGCGGAACATCAGGTCCGCAGGGGCGATGTCCTGGCGGAAATCACCTTCGAACTCCGCGTCTCCTTCCATGCTGCGGCGTTGGGGAACCCCGATGCCATGGACGATGTGGTGCCTGAACTTGACGCGGTGCTGGAATCGGTGGATGTGGCGCACACGGACCAGGCACTTGCCATCCACCCGATGGACACCACCACCATCACCGAAGACATGGCAACCGCCATGCACCTTCACGCCATGGGATGGGGAAGCGTCTACCACCATGAAGTGCTGGTGCACGGGCTGGCCCCGGAGGACGTGTCCACCATGTTGTCGCAGCGCCACCGCTGGGCAGCCGGCACCATGCAGGTGTTCTTCAAAGACAATCCGCTGTTCCTTCGCGGCCTGACGTTGGCACAGCGCCTCATGTACCTGGGCACCATGACCAGTTACCTCAACGGCTTCGCCGCCTTGAGCTACATTGCGGCGCCGGTGGTTTTCCTGGTCGCGGGAACCTACCCCCTCACGGCGAGCCCCGTGGTCTTCTTCTGTTTGTTCCTGCCGTTCTTCATTTCCTGCCAGCTGCTCTTCCAGGTGGCGGGCAACGGAGCCAAGGGTCTCTGGCGCGGCCAGCAGTGGTCCTTTGCTCTCTTCCCCACGTGGATCGCGGCGACATGTTCCGGCGCGGCAGCCGTCTTTCTGGGCAAACACCTGGCGTTCTCGGTCACTGCCAAAAGCAAACAGGCCACTGGGCGCGGTTTCCAGCACGTGCGGCTCCAGATCGGGGCCATGGCCGTCCTGGTTTTGTGTTCGGGCATAGGGATAGCCAGGGCAGCGACCAGCGAAGCTCCCCTGTACCCCACCCTCATCACCCTTGCCTGGGTGGCCTTGGATCTGGCCCTTTTGAGTGTGGTGATCGGCGCCGCAAGGTACCGGGGTCCCGGAGATGACCTGAAGGATCCCGTGCCCGTCCCCAGGGAACTCGTTGAGGTCCTCGGGCCGGATTCCGCTGGAGCCCCGCACAGCGCAGGGCCACACACCTGAGCACCGCACATCACAACGCCGCACAGTGAGAGCTGACCGGCTACCTTTCCCCACGACCGCCGTTCCAACCCCCAGCCAGGAGCGACCACCATGTCCACACTTTCCCGTGTCCACAACATCGTCCCCACATCACTGGCGCACGTCGACCTGACCCTCACCGGTGCGTTGAACGCGGCAACCGTTCAGGCCATCCGGCAGGACTCAGCCAAGGCAGCAACCGACGGGCCCGTGCTGGTCCTGCTCGACGTGACCGCAGTGACCACCATCGGCGCGTCCGGCGTCGTCGGTCTTCTGGAGGTGCTGCACTTCCTGCGCGCCCGCGGAGGAGATCTTCGCCTCTTCGGTAACTCCCCGGCGCTCGAAACCACCCGCCTCCAGGCCCACCTGGGGCAGGTCGCCCGTGTCTACGAGAACCGCGAGGAAGCCGTAGACGGTGGTCGGACACTCGTGCGTGCACGCCGCCTCACGTCCAGGTTCGCCTGGCTCAACCTGTTCACCCGACGTCCGCGCACTCTTGGTTGGGGCTGACATGGCCCGGACATTAGTGTCTCCGCCACGGCCGCCGCGCCAGAAGCCGGCTCCGCCTTCCTTCACTGGCCATCCTGACCGCAAACGGAGGCGTGCAAGCCTTCTTGTTCCCGTCCTGGTAACAGCACTGGCCGCCACCGGTTTGGGGTTCGCTTCCAGGGAAGTGGTCCCCATCGTCCAGGCGTTGTCCTTGTGCAAGGCCGCGGATGCGGCATCCATCATTCCCAAAGATGGCGTGCTTCTTGGGGTCAACCTGGATTGGGATTCAGAGACCTTGGCCGAACACCGCGCAAACCTCGGCCATGATCCCGCGGTGGTGGTCCAGTTCTCGGACATCCCCTACGACGACGAGACGTGGTCCCACACCACGAACGCCGTCACCCAGGTCCGGGCAACGGGCGGTGCGCTGCTCCTGACCCTTGAGCCGCACGGCGGCCTGGCGACCATGAGCGATGAGGTGATCGCGAAATTGGCCACAGACTTGCGGGCCATCAACGATCAGGGGACGCCCGTCGTCGTGCGTTTTGCGCATGAGATGAACGGCTCCTGGTACTCGTGGGGCCAGCAGCCGATCCACTACGTGGAGGTGTTCCGGAAGGTGGCGGCAGCCATTCATTCCCAAGCCCCCGGCACCTCCATGATGTGGGCGCCCAACTACGGCGGAGGCTATCCGTTCACGGGTGGCCAGTTCGCGGCCCGTCCGGGCACTCCGGATTTTGCCGCGCTGGACACCGACCACGATGGCACGCTCACGATGTCCGATGACACCTACGCTCCCTACTATCCGGGGGATGACGCCGTGGATTGGGTGGGCGTCTCGCTCTATCACTGGGGCAACCAGCGGCCTTGGGGCAACAACGACATTGCCGAACCGGGCAAGTTCCTGGCCATGCTCACGGGCACGTACAGCGGCACAGCAGGTAACGACAGTGCCGTGCCGGATTTCTACCAGGTGTACGGTGTGGACCATAACCGCCCTGTGGCCATCCCGGAGACCGCAGCGATTTTCACTCCTGCCCGCAGCGGGGCCTCCGAGCTGGACGTCAAGCAGGCATGGTGGCGCCAGGTCTTCTCCGCCGAAACCCACCAAAAGTATCCGCAGTTGAAAATGATCAACTGGTTCGAGTGGAAGAAGTACGAGATCGAGATTAACGACGACGTCGACTGGAGGAGCGCAGGATCGCCCACCATCCGCGACGCGCTGGCCCGGGACCTGCCGGACTGGTTGCGCTACGGCGAGGACTTGGGGGCGTGCCGCTAAGCGGGAGGACTAGGCTCACGCAGCGGCTGCGGCCTCCACGGCTTCCGTGGGGGCCGTTGCCTTTGGCCGCTCCGGGACCATGAACTTCGGCAGCAGGACCTGCACGATCGGACCGATGGCCAGGGCGTAGACCACGGTGCCCACTCCCACGGAGCCGCCCAGCAGGAACCCCACAGCCAGGACCACTACTTCGATGCCGGTGCGGACCAGTCGCACGGACCACCCGGTGCGCCGGACAAGGCCCGTCATGAGCCCGTCACGCGCGCCGGGACCCAAGCGGGCTCCGATGTAGCAGGCGGAGGCGATGCCGTTGAGGATGACGGCGCCGGCCAGCATGGCGATCTGCCCGCCGAGGTGCGAGAACGACGGGATAAGCCAGAGTCCAAGGTCTGCGAAGAGGCCCACCAGGACCGCGTTGGCGATGGTACCGATGCCGGGCATCTGCCGGAGCGGGATCCAGAGCAGGAGAACCAGGAAGCTGACCGCGATGACCACTACGCCGATGCTGAAGCCGGTCTTCTGGGAGAGGCCTTGGTGGAACACATCCCAAGGGTCCAGCCCAAGGCCGGCCCGGATGAACATGGCCAGGGAAATGCCGTACATCGCCAGGCCGATCAGGAGTTGAGTGATTCTGCGGGTCATCATGTTCTCCATCCTCCAAGAAAACTGGCCTTGTATTCCATAGCCAGTTTGGAATACTGGTCTTATGGCTCCCTCACTGAATCCCACCGCCCTCCTCCGCCTCCTGGGGCAGTGGAACGCCGGCGTCCTGCCCGCCTACCGCGAGCTCGCCGACGTCGTGCGTTTACTCGTGATGGACGGTCGCATCCCGCTGGACGTCGCGCTGCCCAGCGAGCGGGCGCTGGCCCAGTCGCTGGGCGTCAGCCGCACCACCGTGACGGCCGCGTACGCGAGCCTCCGGGAACAAGGATTCCTCACGGCCGGGCAGGGCAGCCGCGGGCGGACCTGCATCCCCTTCCGCTCGACACCGGCGAGCATGCCTGGCCTGGCCGCACCGGAGGGTATCCTCGACTTGGCCTACGCCTCCTTGCCCGCGGCGGGTGAAGCAGTGCACCGGTCCTTCGCGGAAGCACTCACCGAGCTGCCGGCGCTCCTGCCGGGCTTCGGTTACGACGCCGTGGGCGTAGCGGCCCTTCGCGAGGCGATCGCGGACAAATACTCGGCAGAAGGCGTGCCCACCACCCCTGACCAGATCCTTGTCACTTCCGGGGCGCAGCATGCGCTGAACATCGTCCTGCGCACCCTGGCGGGCAAGCAGGACCGGGTCATGGTGGAACACCCCAGCTACCCCAACGCACTGGATGCCATCCGTGCCGCAGGATGCCGGATCCTCCCGGTCGCCTTGCCTGCGGGAACCTCTCCGGCGTGGGACATCGACGCCATGGTGGCCATGATGAACCACCAGCGGCCCGCGATGGCCTACCTCGTTCCGGACTTCCACAACCCGACCGGGCGCATCATGTCCGATCTGCAGCGCCGGCGACTGGCCCGCGCGGCCGCGTCCGCGGGGACGGTGCTGGTTGTTGATGAGACGCTTCGCGGGTTGAACCTCGACGGCGTCCGCACAGCTCCGATGTCCGCCTTCAGTACCGCCGTGGTTTCCATCGGCTCGCTCAGCAAGTCCCATTGGGCGGGCCTGCGGACCGGCTGGATCCGGGCGGACGAGGACCTCGTTGCCCGATTCATAGCGACCCGTACCGTCATGGATCTGGGTGGCCCCGTGGTTGAGCAACTGGCAGCGGCGCGCCTGATCAGGTCGTTCTCCGATCCCCTGGACGCACGCCTCGAGGAGCTGCGCCATAACCGGGAATCACTGTTGCGACTCCTGGGGCAGCAGTTGCCCGAGTGGGAGGTGGAAACGCCCAAGGGTGGATTGACTGTTTGGTGCCGGCTGCCGAGTCCATGCAGCACCGCCCTGACGGTATTGGCACCTGACTTCGGCGTGCGCCTGGCCGCCGGTCCGCGCTTCGGCGTGGGAGGCGCGTTCGAGCACTACCTGCGCGTGCCCTACACCTTGCCCCCGGCTCAGTTGGAGATTGCCGTCGGTGCGCTCCGCGCCGCCCAGGACAGGCTCGACGCAACACCCCAGCTCCGCCGCACCCTCAAGACCGGACCGGCCACCGCCGTCGCGGTCGCCTAGTGCCCCGCGAGCTTGGCTGAACCCATCCGCTGCTTGGCCGTGTTCGTGCCGGGGCCGATGGGAACCTGCGTTGTCGCCTTGGCCAGCCCGAACAGCGGCATGCCGTTGTACACCACTTCGATGCCGGACGCGGGAACCTGGTACGTCTCGTGCCAAACGCCAACGTCGCCGCTGCCCGCGATCTCCTTCATGAACTTCCGCCAGGGCCCAAGGTGGGGCGAGTCCCGGTCCGCCGCGAACCGCCGTAGGTGTTCCGGGCTTTCCCAGTAGCTCAGGATGATGGTGGTGCGCCCAAACCACTGTTCGCTCCCGAGCAGGCCGGCGTCGGGGTTGGTGGCGAGGTGTTGCATCATGGCGGGCATGGCCGAGGCAACCTTGGCTACTTGGCCCATCTTCCACCACTTGTTGGCCCGCATGCCGATGAGGAAGACCGTGACGTCGCTGCGGCCGATGTCCGCGGTGAAGCGGCCGGGAAAGACTTTTTGTGCCATGACATTCCTTCGCTTTGTGGACTCTCAGGTCCGGTTTCATAACAACGTTATGAAACGATGTTATGAAACAATGGAAGGCATGGCAAGACCCATCGTTCATGACCATCTGGTCCAGCAAAGACTCCTGGCCGTCACGGCCGAACTCGTCGACCGCGAGGGCCCCGCCCGCGTCACCCTGCGCGACGTCGCCACGGCAGCGGAAACGTCAACATCGGCCATCTACTCGCTTTTCGGCGGCAAGGCCCAGTTGCTGCAGGCCGCCATCGACGACGGCTTCCGCTCCTTTGGCGAATCCCAGCGACAGGCGGCTCCGGGCGGCCTGCTGGACCTTGGCCGGGCATACCGGACCTGGGCCCTGGACCACCCGGCGCTGTATCGGCTGATGTTCGGCGGCGCGCTGGCGGCGTACGTTGAATGCACTCCGACGCCGGAAGTCGCCTCCGACTCGATGCTTCCCCTGGTGGAGGCGGTCACCTCCGCGCAGGAAGCGGGAAGGCTCCGGGCCGGAGACCCTACGGTGGTGGCGATGGCTATCTGGGGCCAGGTCCACGGCCTGGTGGGCCTGGAACTGGCCCGGATGAATGCGCCGGAAACCGACTGGGCCGGCATTTACGAAGCCGCCCTGGAATCGGTGGCCCGCGCCTGGGCCCCCTAATCCCCGGACAGGGGAACCCTACGCGTACACCTTCTCCAGGAAGGCGCCCCAGGTTTTCGCGGTAAGCTCCGCATCTCCGGAACCACTGAAATCGTGCACGGTCATCCCCACCGGGGCCCCGAAAACGTTGCGGCCGAAGAACCGGTACATGGCATCCGCCGTCCGCAGGCCGAGGAAGTTCTCATCAGAGAAGTCCACCTCGCCGCTCAGCCGCCCAACGCCGTCGAGCTCCAGGTCAACAGCAGTCCCGGCAGCGGTGCCGTCGACTCCCAGGGCCTTCTTCAATTGCACGAAACCATCCGGCACCTGCGACGCCGCCGGCGCCTGGATGTCCGTGAACGTCACCGGCTTGCCGTCGAAGTACTGCAGGTACTGGCCCAGGGTGTGCAGGTAGAAGCGGGTGTGCTTGCTGGCGCCGTCGTACTGCTCATCCCAGTTGTCGGCGAAAATCCCGCTGTGGACGTAGTGCAGCTTGGCGCGGCCACCTTCCAACGGCTCCAGGACGTGTTCCAACTGGTTGAACCAGCCGTCGGGGCCCTCCATCCGCGACACCAAATGAGTGGGGTACTCCTCCACCGTTTTCTCCGCGGGCCACTGGTCCGTGGGGAACATCCAGGCCGCTGTGTCGGCAGTGACGGCGTTCCAGACGCGTTCGGGCGTGCCGGGCAGCTCGGTGTCCGCCACGATTTCGAATTTACGGTTGTCAGTCATTGCTTTGGTCCTTATCTGCCGGTTTTTCCGTTTGCGAGGGGGTCTTCAGTGCGGGGTGGAGGACGACGACGAGCCGGTGCTTGCGCCCGCCGCCCGCCACCGCGGCAGCACCGCCGTCGTGGTACTTGTCCACGAGGCGCGTTACCGCCACCCCAAGTTCTTCCGCGAACGCCGCGCGTTCAGCGGCGGAGCGGAAAGTGATTTCGCCGTCGATGGCAAAGCTGGCCAGCTTCTTCCTTGCCAGGGCCGCACCGGAGATGAGCTTGCCCATCTCCTGGACGGTGCGGGAGGCGAGCGCCAACAGCCAGAACGCCGAGAAGCGGTCGGAGAACCGCCGCGGGTCCGGCGCGACGGAAGCCAGGGCAACGGGCGAGATCAGGTAGGAGGCCGCCGTTGCGCGCAGGACCCGTTCCGTGACGTTGCCTTTGCGCCGCTCCTCCACCAGTTCCACCAAGCCGTGGCGCTCCAGGGCTTTGAGGTGGTAGTTCACCTTTTGGCGGGGCAGCCCGACTTTGGCAGCCAGTTGCGTGGCCGACGCCGGCTCGACGAGTTCTTGGAGGATCCGCGTCCGGATGGGGTCCAGCGAAGCTTCTGCCGCCGCCGGGTCCTCAATCACTTCGATGTCCAACATGCTTACAGTATGGCCACCGACAACTTTTATTGTCAAGAACTTTTTTATGTTCGGAAGCTGCATCTGTTGTGGGGCCTCTTCTGCGCGCTTTCAGCCGGGAATTGGACGCAAAGCAGGCCTCACAACGCAGGCAAAGTAGAATTGCCCGGTGATGCAATCCCCCCTCCCCGTGCGCGACGGCGTGAACGCGACCCGCCTCCGCCTCCCGGACGAGGGGCCCTGGGTCACCGCGATGGACTACATGATGCACCGCTGGGGACACATCGACCCCCAGGGCATCGAGGACCGGTTCGATGCCGGCGAAATCGTGGGCGAAGGCGGCGTACCGCTGACCCGCAGCACCAAGCTGGAGGACCACACCTTCATCTGGTACTACCGCACCCTGCCCCCGGAAACCCGGCTGCCCGTGGAGATCAGCATCCTCCACCAGGACGAGCACATCCTCGTGGTGGACAAACCGCACTTCCTCCCCACCACCCCCGGCGGAACCTACATCCAGGAATCCGCCCTGGTCCGGCTGCGGAACCTGCTGGATCTCCCGGACCTCATCCCCATGCACCGGCTGGATCGCATGACTGCCGGCCTGCTCCTGCTCTCCACCAACCCGGAGACGCGCGGCAAGTACCAGGTCCTCTTCGAGAAGCGCCAGGTCCGGAAGGAATACGAGTGCGTGTCCGCCGCGACACCTGCCGCAGGTTTTCCCGCCGTCGAATTTCCCGCCACCGTCCGCAACCGGATGACCAAGTCCCGCAGCTACCTGCTGGCCGAAGTCATCGACGGCGAACCGAACGCGGAAACGCGCATAGAGCAGGTAAGGACGTTCGACGCCGGAACCCGGCAGCACGCGCTGTACCGGCTGGAGCCGCACACCGGCAAGACACACCAACTGCGGGTGCACATGGCTTCGCTCGGATTGGGCATCGTCAATGACGCCTTCTATCCGGACCTGCTGGACAAAGCCTCGGACGACTACAGCAAGCCGCTCCAACTCCTGGCACGCGGCATCACCTTCGTGGACCCCATCACCAAGCAGCCCGTGGAATACCGGAGCCAGCTGGAACTCAGCGAAGCCCACCCCTCTTAAAGCAACCCAAGGTAGCCGGTGTCAGGCGTCGAACACGGACCGGAAGACCGCCGTCGTATCTTCGGAGAACAGCACGAACTCCACCAACTCCAGCGGACCAGCGGCCGCATCGCGTTCCGCTGACGACGCAAACGACCCGACGGCGTCGGACGCCACCTCGGCAACCTGGCGGGCGTCCCATCCATAGATTCCGGCGCTGATCGCAGGGAAGGCGACGGACCGGGCACCAAGTCCGGCCGCCACTTTCAGGCTTTCGCGGAAGCAGGATCCAAGCAATGCCGGATCAGTTTCTCCGGCATGCCGGTTGGGGCCCACCGTGTGGATGACCCAACGTGCCGGAAGCCGGAAGCCAGGCGTCGCGACAGCCGCGCCAACCGGCAGCCCGCCGGGCAATTCCGCGTGCCTCAGCCCCCGGCACGCATCAAGCAGGTCCGGACCGGCGGCCCGGTGAATGGCCCCATCCACTCCCCCTCCACCGAGCAGCGACGAATTGGCTGCATTGACGATTGCGTCCACTGAACGCGTTGTGATGTCACCGTGCAGGATGTCGATGCGCATGCCCACAGTCTCGCGCCCGCGCGGCGGGGTCGGCAAGTGCGGTACCTTGTGCCCATGGACATCACTGCCCCGGAGACATGGGGATCCGCTATCTACCTGTGGATCGTCCCCATTGTGCTGGGCGATGCCATCTTCCCGCCCATCCCCTCCGAAATGGTGGTCATCACCGGTGGAGCGCTCGCAGCCGATGGACACGCCAACTTCTGGCTGATTCTTTTCCTGGCCGCTTTCGCATCCTGGCTCGGGGACATGGCGGTCTTCCTTCTGTTCAAACGGCGGATCAGCCATGTCCTGGACCGCTGGTCATGGGGCCGCCGGGTCCACCGCGGAATCCACGAGGCCATCGCCAAAGCCGGCCGCTCCTCCACCTACGGCACCATTATCGGCGCGCGCTTCATCCCCGGCGGCCGGCTCGCGACGTCGGCCGCCGCAGGAATTGCCAACGTTTCGGTCCGCGGATTCGGATTGTGTGCAAGCCTGGGCGGAGTCCTGTGGGCTGTGTGGCAGGTGGGTCTGGGCTACTTCACCGGCTCCACCACCAAGCTGCCGTTTTGGGCCAGCTCGCTTATCGGCGTTGGTGTGGGCCTGGTGATCGGCGTGGTTGTTGGCCTGATCGTCACCCGGCGGCGCGGGACCCGCTCCCCCGTGGACGAACCGTTCGACGGCGACGCTCCCGGCGACGTAGCGCGGCCCGAAGAGGGCCTGCAGCCCTAGACAGGCGACCAGCGGCCCCGGTTCCGGCGCAGCACGTACAGGCTGCCGGTCACCGCAACACGTTCGACGGCGTCACGCATCATCGCAGCCGACGTCCGGGCCTCGTCGTTCTCACCCGAATAGTCCCGGGCATCCACCATGAAACGAAGGCTGATCTGCGGGACGCCGCCCACGATATCCAGCTGGTTCGCTTCAACGTGGTGGCGGGTTTCCAAGGCTTCGACCGCTGCGGCCATGACGGACTCCGGAGCGTTGCCCGGTTTGAGGCCAGTGATCTTCAACTTGGTCTGGAACGACGGCATCCCACCACCCTAACGCCCTCCCGTGGCCCGCTTAAGCAGGAATGCTCCCCCACCAGGAAGTGAGGGAGCATTCCGGTCCGGCGGCTGCCTAGCCGGTGTTGCGCAGGCCGGCTGCCACGCCATTGACCGTGATGAGCATGGCCCGCTGAAGCCGCTCGTCGATCTCGGCACCGGAGACCGACTCCTCGCGTACGCGGCGGAGAAGTTCCACCTGCAGGTAGCTGATCGGATCCAGGTACTGGTCGCGGATTTCCAGGGAACGCTTCAGCGTCGGCTGGGCGTCCAGCAACTCCATCTCACCGGTGAGCCGTTCAACCTCAGCCACGGTGAGTTCGTACTCGTCACGGATCATGTGGAACAAGCGGTGCAGTTCCTCAGGGACCAAGGAGGAAACGTAGTGCCCCGCAATCTCCATGTCCGTCTTGGCCAAAGTCATTTCCACGTTCGAAATAACTGAACGGAAGAAGTGCCAACGGTCCATCATTTCAACGAGTTGTCCGGTGTTCCCGGCCTCGCGCGCAGCCTTCAACCCTGAGCCCACACCGAACCAGCCCGGAACGATCTGCCGGGACTGCGTCCACCCGAAGACCCACGGAATGGCACGGAGCCCGCCGAGTCCTGCCCCGGAATCCGGACGCTTGGAAGGACGTGATCCGATGTTCAGGGACCCCAGCTGCTCCACCGGGGTGGAGGCGAGGAAGTAGGCAGGAAGGTCGGGATCGTCAATGAGCTTGCGGTACCGGGCAAACGCGGCGTCGGAGATGGTCTCCATGACGTTGGCGTAGCGCTCGCGCTCGTCTTCGGAGGTACGCGGAGTGCGGTGGAGCGCCGAACCCTGCATCACCGCCGCCAGGGACAGTTCAAGGTTCTCGCGGGCCAGTTCAGGAAGCGAGTACTTGTCCGAGATGACCTCGCCCTGCTCGGTGAACTTGATCTCCCCTTCGAGCACACCGTTCGGCTGGGCCATGATGGCGTCGTAGGTAGGTCCGCCACCACGGCCAACCGAACCGCCGCGGCCGTGGAACAAGCGCACCCGCACGCCATGCTTCGCAGCAATGTCTCGCAGCTTGCGCTGGGTCTTGTGGATCTCCCACTGGCTGGTCATCACGCCGGACTCCTTGTTGGAATCCGAGTACCCGAGCATGACTTCCTGGATGTCGCCGCGGAGGCGGACAAGTTCGCGGTAGGAAGGATCGGACAGCAACTGGTCCACGATCTCCGCCGAAGCACGCAGCTCTTCCACGGTTTCCAGCAGCGGAGCAAAACCGATCTTGGCGTGGGGCTTGGCTCCGAAGAGGTCGAACAAGCCGGCTTCACGGGCCAGCACAGCTGCGGCCAGGACGTCGTCCGCGCCGCGGGTCATGGAGATGATGTAGGTTTCCACCACGTCCGGGCCATAGGTGTGCAGTGCTTGGCGGATGCTCCGGAAAACGTCGTACGTGCCATCTGCCGTGCCCTCGAGCTTGATCGGGTGGCCGGAGAGGGGCCGGCGTGACGCGAGCTCCGCACCGAGAAACGCGAACCGTTCCTCGCGGGTCAGCTCGCCGTACGGCTTTTCGGTACCGAGGCGGTCCACAAGCTGTCCGACGGCGTCATGGTGGTAGTCGGCGTGCTCACGGATGTCCAGGGTGGCCAGGTGGAGGCCGAAGGCGGCGATGGCCCGGCGAACGCGCGCCAGGGCACCATCGGCCACCAGCCCGGCCGAGTGGTTCCGCAGGGAATCCTCGAGCAAGCCGAACTCTGCCAGCAGCTCGGACGTGGTGGCGTAATCGCGGCCCGGTTGGTGGTGCGTGGAACCGGAAACCCGGCGGCCCGTGTTGATCAGCTTCGCTTTGATGCAGGTCAGCTTGAGCCGGTACGGCTCCTGCGCGTTCAGTTCAAGGATGCGCTTATCCAGGCCCGGCAGGTTCTTCAGGTCCTCGGTGATGGAATCAAGCAGCGCTTGGTCGGCACCGAAAAGGGCCGTGGAGTTGGACAGGACCGAAATGAGCTCATCGATCAGGGCAATGCTGATCCGCACGGCATTCTGGTTCTGGAGCTGCAGGATCTCGCGGGTTACGGCAGCCGTCACATTCGGGTTGCCGTCGCGGTCTCCACCAATCCAGGAACCAAAACGGAGAGGGGCAGCCGCTGCGGGCAGCTTCACGCCGTGTTCCTCGAGGAGCTCGGACAGATCAGTCAGCATCTCCGGCATCGCGTCGGTGAGGATGCTGTTCAGGTAGTAGATGGCATTGCGCGCTTCATCCACGGGAGTGGGGCGCACTTGGCGGAGTTCATCCGTCTGCCACATCTGGTCGATGATTTCGGCAAGCTGGCGGTCCTGGCGGCGCCTCGCCGAGGTGCCTTCCTCCGTAGCTTCGGCCAGGACATCAGAGAGCTTGCGGACCTTGTCCAGCACAGAACGCCGCGAAGCCTCCGTGGGGTGCGCCGTGAAGATGGGACGCACATCGAGTTCATTGATGACGTCCTGGAGAACCTGCGGGCCTGCCTGCCCGGCGATCTCGGACACGGCCTTGGCCAGCCAGCCGTCCTTTTCCTGACGGGTGCGGAGTCCCCGGACGCGGTGCACTTGCTCGGCCGCATTGCTGAGGTGGAAATAGAACGCAAAGGCTCGGACCAGATCCGTCGCCTGGTCCAGTGGCAGGGAGGCGAGCAACTCGCGGACCTGGGCTACGACGTCGTGCGCGCTCCATGGACCCGTCGCATCCGCGCCGCCCCGCGCGGCTTCCTTCGATTCCTTGGTCAGCAGACGCACCTGCTCCACGAGCTGGAGCAATTCCGGACCGTGCTGCCGAACCAGCGACTCCCCCAGAAGAGTCGAAACGCGACGCACGTCGGCCCGCAGTTCTGCAGCGAGGTCGGTGTCTTGATGGGCAGTGTGAACCATGGATACATACCTTCGGGGTCAGGTTTGGCCCGTACACTGCGCTGGATACTGTGAGCCGGATTACTGTTGTTTCCTACGGGATCTTACCCGGCCCCGACCCCAGCAAAGAATGCGTCTCAAAATTTGGCACGGGCTTCTACTCCCGTCCGTAACGCACTATGGCCGGGCTCCGCGACGACCATCGGGTCCCAACCCGGTTGGTTCGAGCTCGTTCCAGCCAGCCTGCCGGACTGCAATCAGTCACACGGCTCCCCGGAGCATCTGCCCGGCCGCGTACTGCCTCATGGCGTGCTCCAGGAGCTCGGGCGCGTAGGCACTGTTGGCACCAAAGCGGGCATTGACTTCCAAAACCACAGGGCGCCCGTCGGGCATTCGACGGATGTCGATGGCAGCGGCGCCCGTGAGCCCCAGCGCCTCAGTCGCTGCCGCTGCCGTCCTGGCCACGTCCGGTGCCATCGACGCTTCCAGTCTCTTGAGCGGGACCACGTTGTCCGAACGCCCGCGGGTGAGCTTGGATTTCTCCAGGACCACCACAAGGGTGTCGTGGTCATGGCCTGCTCCATCTCGGTGAACCATTGACGCGTATCCGGTTCCGGAGGCACAGCGTTGAACAAGCCAGGAGTCATCCAGGGAACGCCAAAACCGTTCGGCGTTCCGGCCGCCGTCGCTGTGTCTTTTCAACACCCGCGCCTCCCGGCCACCACGCGAAACCCTTGGCTTCACCACCAGGCATCCGCCCATCCTGGCCATGGCCTCGTTAACGGAGCTGAAGTCCCCCGGCAACCCGAAATCGGGAACACCCACCCCCGCGGTGGCAAGGCATCCCATCGTCAGGTATTTGTCGTTGGCGATGGACATCGGAGCCGGATCGGCGATCAGCACCTCCACCCCTGGCGCGAAGCCTTTCCGGGCAACCGAGGCGGTGAGCAGCTCCGCATTCACCGTAGGGATGACCAACTCGATCCCGTGGGCCGCCACGAGTCCGCGCAGCTCCCACAAATACGCCGGTGCGTCGACTGGCGAAACCACCGCCAAAGCATCTGCCGCCGAAGCGTGGACCCGCCGCATGTCAACGCCCAAAACCCAGTGTCCTTGGTCCCGCAACTGACGGGACAAAGAAAGCCCGGCTGCACCGCCAACGCCTGTTACCAATACCCGCACCATCGCAACTCCCCTCAGTACTCGCAGGCAAAGTTGGCCGGCGTGAGCCCCGTGCCGCTGAGGGAGTACCTGAGCACTCCGCCGGTATTGGGCACTTTGGGGGCGGACTCCAGATGGAAGTGGAGGTCGCTCCTCTGGACTGAATCCGTTACACAGGAGACAGCATTGGAACTTGCTGCCGAACACGACCAACCATCAGGAGCCGCAACGGACCTGGCTTGGATCAGGTCACCGTTTTCCAGCGCAATGACGACTTTGCCGTTACCCAGGGGTTGTGTGCCTGATGCGGTGAAAGCGATATCCCAGCTTGAAACGCTGGAAGTCTTCGCGCCGTTCCGATCCGTCGTAGTGACCCATTTCGCTGAACCGCCGACAACGGCCAGCGACGTCGAAGGCGGCTTGGGCGCGGTGGCGGCGGACGGCGTCGGCACCGGAGCAGGCGTCGCCACCGGTTCAGGGGAAGTGACGGGTACCGGTTGCTCTTCCACGGGAGCAGGGGCAGGTGTGGGCGCGGTAGTGGGTGTAGGTGGGAGCGGGGGTGTGAAGGGCCATGGACTGGGATCCACATGCACAGCGCCGGTTTCAAGGGCCCGGGGCTCCAATGAAGCATCGGGCGAAATGAGGTCGACGATTCCCACGGCACCGAGCACCAATCCAACGGCGGCAGCAGTGGAGAGTGCCATGACCGCCGGCTGCGCAAGCGCAGGCACGGCAAGGAAACCCTTGACCGGCAGAATCCCGCCCAGCATCCCAAGTCCGGCACCTTTCCCCACCCATGCTGCAAGCGGGATGCCCGTGATCAAGGGCAGAAGGACGGCACGCATGGTTCCTTGGACATCGTTCAGCTCGGCGAGGGCTGCCGTGCATTTTGCACAGCCGCGCAAGTGTCCGCGGACTTTGGCCTCGGCACCGCTGGAGAGGCCGCCGCGAATGAAGTAGCCGAGCTTCGTGACAAACTCCGCGCAGGCGCCCTCGGCTTTTTCGTCAAGGTGGAACTGCAGGTACTGTCTCCGCAGACCTTCACGGGCTCGTACGGCCAAAGCGGAAACGGCGTTGGCAGACACTCCCAGTATTGGCGCAACAGCCGCCGGTTTCATGCGTTCAACGTCCAGGTACCACAGGACTGCCTGCCACCGTTCCGGCAATGAGCGAAACGCCCGGGCCACCGTGCTCGACTCGAAAGCCTGGACGGCGGCATCGGGCTCGGCCATGGTCTGGTCCAGCACCGAATCATCCCCGCTGGGAACAACCCTGCTGCTTTTACGATTCTGCTGATGCGACAACCGGGTCACCGTGGACAACAGATATGCCCGGAAGAATGTGTCCGGGCCTTTGCCGGCCACCAGGCTCTGAAGAACTGACTGGAAGGCCTCGGCCACGACATCTTCAGCATCGCTCGGATTATCCACATTGCGCTTGGCAACGGTGGAGGCAATGGCTACGTGGCGCTCATACAGGTGGTTAAAGGCCGACATATCCCCGCTGCGGACCAGCTCAATCAGATGTCCATCGTCGTTGACTCCGCGGTTTGATTTGTTGCTCGAGCGTGACCGCCGTGCCATCTAAGCGCCCCCAAAACGTAATGAACCCTGCCCATACATATGAAGTGGGGGTCGCCCGGAAGTCGTGACGCGAATTTGTCCACAATGTTTACCAACGATCTCTTGGAGCTGTTTCGTCACGAAACGCCCGAAAAGTGCACTGCTCGAATATGACATCGTTCCGCACAAAATCACTGGGCGAATGCACCTTTGCGCGGCACCTTCTGCTGCGCAGATGGCAGAGCACCAGCTATCAGGCCGGCTGGCGTTTCCGCTCGGATTGGTTTCAGCCGGAGGTCCGCTCCGTGGTGACTTCCCTCGCCACAAGCGCGGCGGTTCCGGCAACCTCAGCCAAATCCCTGGGCGCCGCCAGGGCGAGGAACGGCGTGAGCATCGGCGAGACCATGACGGATTTCAGGGCACTTTTTACTGCAGCCAAACAATCCTTGGACATCGATGCCCTCCAATCATTGGCAGAAGGCTGGGCGGAAGTTGCTGAGACGGCCCCGCCCATTTCCTGCACCGACGTGTACACGGGCCTGGCCAGCAAAGCCCATTTTCAGCGACGCATCCATGAAGTGTCCGGGATCGCCACTGAATGTCAGGGTGCACACGCACTGGCCGTCATCTCGGTTCCCGGCCCGCAGGAAACCCGCAGTCATTGCTGGACGTTGCTGGCCCTCATAGGGGAGGTCGTCAAGGCGCAACTGGGTGGAACAGGCGCCACAGCCATGTACTTGGACTCCGCCGTCCATGTTCTCTTTCCGCTCAGTGAAGGCAACCTCGCCCGGGTGATGAAATGCAGAACAGCCATGGAGGAGGTCGGTGACGGCGCCCTCACGCCGTCGCGCATCAAGTTCTATCCACTGGCAGGAGGGACGGCGGCAGTATCAACAGCCGTCCCCTCCAAAGCCCCGGTGGTCTCTTTCTTCGAATCGAACTAAGACCCGGGTTCCATCGCGTCATGAAATGCGCGGTACGGCCACTCACCCTCTGATGGATCGTTCCCGGGCTCTCCGGGGATCGACCATCAAACGCGGCTCGCGCTGGCATGGGTTGGGGGCCAGCGCGAGCCGTTCCAACGCCATGTGCCGGAGACAGGAATTCGGGGAATGCCGCAGCCCGGTGCATGGTTGAGGAAAGTGCACCAACGCACCACCGCCAGCCAAGGAGAGCCATGAGTTCATCTGCCACAGCAACCGACCCGCGGATCGCCCGATGGGAGCGGTTCCGTGAGGGCCGTAACTCAGCGCTTGCCACAGGGCATGGCTGGCTGACCCTGACCTCCTTCCAGTGGCTGGCCGAAGAACCGTCCGAGGTCGAGCTCGCGCCCGGGCTCTGGTCCACTGACGGAACAACAGCATTCCTGACTGCCAGCGCCGCAGACGGCCTCACATTGGTGGCCAGCGGTGACAAGGTGGACGGCACCATCAGCGCGGTCTTGGAAGACGAAGAATCCCTGATGTGGGTCCAGTACGGAGGCGCAGACGGCAAGCAGGTAGTGGTTGAACTGGCCATGCGTGCCGACAAGTACGCCATCCGGACCCGGGATGACGCATCTCCGGTCCTGACAGAGTTCACGGGCGTGCCGACCTACGACTACAACCCTGACTGGGTGGTCACTGGCCGCTTCGAGCCGTATGAAGAACCCCGGGACGTCCCCATCGGAACGGCCAACCCCCTGGTGGACGGCGTACACCGTTCCGTGGGCGAGGTTGTTTTCCATGTCCCCGGCATCGGGCACGGGATCCGGCTCCATGCCGAGGCGGAGAAGCTCGGCGCGCTCAACGTCACGTTCCACGATGAAACCAATGGCGACACAACGGACGAGTGGCGCAAGGTCTTCATTCCCCGGCCCCGGCCTGACGGCTCGGTGGTGATCGATTTCAACCGTGCCATCAACTACCCCAGCGCCTTCACTCCATACGGCACCTGCCCCATGCCCGTCCGGGGAAATTCGATCGATGTCCGGGTGGAGGCCGGTGAGAAGGTCCCCCAGGCCTAGTCAGCCCCGGCTCCGGCCTGGGCCTAGGCGATAGCGGAAACGCCCGTCACGGCGCGGCCTACGATCAGCGAGTTGATCTCATAGGAGCCTTCGTAGGTGTAGATTGCCTCGGCGTCAGCGAAGATCTTGGCCATCCGGTAATCGGTGACGATCCCGTTCCCGCCCAGGATGGAACGGCCCCGCGCCACGGTTTCGCGCATCCGCGCACTGCAGTAGGCCTTCGCGAGCGCCACTTGGGCCATATCCGCACCACCGTGCCGGAGACCCTGCGCGTCAGTGAAGATATCCTCCTGCAGTTGGGCTATGCGGACCATCATCCCCATGCTGGCCACCGCGTTACCGAGCATTTCCACCAGGTGCTGCTGGATGAGCTGGAACCTGGCCAGCGGCTTTCCAAACTGCAAGCGCTCGACGGCGTACTGCCGGGCGACGTCGAAAGCGGCCAACTGCTGGCCTACCGCCTGCCAGGCGACCATGATGCGGGAGCCGCGCAGAAGGTGGTTGGTGTCGGCAAAGCTGCTGATGCCTGAGAACCTGTCTGCCTCGGCCACTTCCACGTCCCTGAAGACGATGTCGGCGTTCTGCACGGTCCGGAGTGCGATTTTGTTCTCGATCCGGCTCCTGGTGATGCCGGGCAACGAAGCGTCCACGATGAATGCCCGCACGGCTCCGTCGGCTGCGTCCTTGGCCCATACCAACATGTAATCGCAGAACGTCCCGTTGCCGATCCAGCGCTTGGCGCCGTTGAGCACCCAGTAGTCGCCGCCGTCGGACGCTGGGCGTGCCACGCGGCGGGCCGTGGTTTCCATGCCACCGGCGACGTCGGAACCGTGGTCCGGTTCGGTGAGCGCAAAGGCGCCTGTGGTGCGGAGGTTCGAGGCGTCGTCGAGGTAGCGGTCCTGCTGGGAGTCGCTGCCGAAGTCGTACAGGGACTCGACGAAGAGATCGTGGTGGACCATGAAGAAGGTGGCGATCGAGGTGTCGACGCGCGTCATCTCCGCGATGACCAGGCCGGCGAAAAGATGGGTATACCCCCGCTGGGCCGGCGCGCTGAGCCGCAGCGCGGCGAGTTTCGGCAGGATATGCTCCGGAAATTCCGCTTTCTCCCACCATTGCCCGGCATACGGCGCGATCTCGGAGGCGAGAAACGCCCGGAGTTCGTTGAGTTTCCGCTGTTCCTGGACGCTCAGGAGCGACTCGAAGTCGAAGAAGTCCGCTGTGGGAAGATCCGCTGCTGACGCCTGTGAGCCACCTGAGGATCCCGCCGTTACCGGTGTGCCGCTGTAGTCGCCCATCATTTGATGCCCATCCGGATGGCCCCATCCAGGCGGATGGTTTCACCGTTCAACATGGCGTTTTCCACGATGTGCGCGGCCAGGTTGGCGTATTCGGCAGCCCGGCCCAGGCGTGCGGGGTGCGGGACCTGCTGGCCCAGCGAGTCCTGGGCCGCTTGGGGAAGTCCGGCCATCATGGGTGTTTCAAAGATGCCCGGGGCAATGGTGTCCACCCGGATCAGCGAGCGCGCCAGCTCGCGCGCCAGTGGCAGCGTCATGGCAGCCACCGCTCCCTTGGAGGCGGCGTAGGCGGGCTGGCCGATCTGGCCTTCGAAGGCCGCCACGGATGCGGTGTTGATGATGACGCCGCGTTCGGGACCGCCCAGCCCGGTGGTCACCGGTTCTGTTTCCACCATGGCAGCAGCTGCCAGCCGGATCACGTTGAACGTGCCGATGAGGTTTATTTGGATCACTTTGTTGAAGGTCTCCAGGGGCAGGACGCCGTCCCGGCCGAGGACCTTTCCCGGCGTTGCGATACCGGCGCAGTTGACCACGATGCGCAGCGGCCCCAGTGATGTCGCCGCGTCCACGGCGGCCTGGACCTGGGCCTCGTTGGTGACGTCCGCAGGAGCGAAGACCGCCTTGCCTCCGCTGCTCCCGGCGTTGAGTTCCGCCGCGTAGGCCTCGCCTGCGGACTGGGGCAGGTCCACCAGAACCACTGATGCTCCGGCGTCGAACAGGCGTTTTGCGGTGGCAGCGCCCAAACCTGAAGCTCCTCCAGTGACCAGTGCCACCGTGCCGTTGATGTCCATCCATCCTCCTTGATGCAGAACCCAAATCCGTTAATGCATGTTAACTGGAATTGTGAGCCAGTGCACACCCGGTCCCCGGATAGGCTGTTCCCATGCCCGTGCACGATGCCCTCGACAACCAACCGCTTCCCACCCCGGATGATGCCGATTGGGCCGGCCGCGCCGACCAGGCAGCCCGTTCCGTGACCCGCAGCTTCGGGCGGCGGCTGCTCTTCCTGCCCGGCACGCACATCGGCGCCATCAGGATCCCGGGGAACACGCTCCGCAGCCTGCTGGGCCCCTGGCACTACTGGTGGCAGGCACATTATGTGGATTGCCTGGTGGACACGGGTCGCCGGGAGCTCGCCAGGAAAACAAGGTTCGACGGCGGGTCCCGCCCGAGCGCCGGAAGGCTCGCTTCCCGGCTGGTCACCACTATCCGGCTTAGGAACCTGTTCAGGTTCGAGAACCACTACTACGACGACATGGCATGGCTCGCCCTCTCAACGCTCAGGCTCGAAAGGCTCGCGGAGGAGACCCGGAAGCCGGGGCGCCGACGCAACGCTTACGTCCAAAAACGGTTGACGCTGCAGTTCGATTCTGCGTCCACTGATGACCTGGGCGGCGGGACGTTCTGGAGTACCAAGAGGGACTTCAAGAACACTCCTGCTACCGCACCCGTGGCCCTGTATTTCGCCCGGACCGGCCGCCGCGAGCGGGCACAGGCCCTGGTGGGCTGGCTCAATTCCAGGCTGCTTCATCCCGAACGCGGCGTTTATCAGGACGGGATCCGGATCAGGAACGGTGAACCCGTCCTGGAGGAAGCCGTGTACACCTACAACCAAGGCCCGGTTCTTGGGGCGCTCCTGGAACTCGGCGGCCCGGACAACCTTGAACGGGCAGCGCACCTGGTTGCGGCCGTTGACCGGGAGTTGACGGTTCCCGGCACCCGGGTGATCCGAGGCGATGGAACCGGCGACGGCGGCCTGTTCACCGGGATCCTGGTCCGCTACCTCGCTTTGGCGGGACGGGACGAACGGCTTCCCCTGGAGGCGCGCACGGTTGCCCGCGAACTGGTCCTCGCCACCGCCGGGGCCTTTTGGACAGGCCGCCGTGAAGCACCGGAGCTGGTGCGCGGCACGCCGACAGGACACACTCCGTTGCTCTTCTCCCCCAACCCCCTGAGTCCGGCGACCGAGACCTATCCGGCGGGTGCCGGCGTCGAACTTTCCACCCAACTGCAGGCCTGGATGACTTTCGAGGCCGCCGCCACGCTTTAGCCGGCGGGTTTCGGGGGTGTGGCGGGCTGTTTCTTTTGCGGATAAGGCGTTTCGTGGCGGGACAGCATGTCCACGAACCCGGCGATTTTGCGCGCCCGGGTATCGGCCCGTTTGACGAGGTTGGTGCGGTGGATCAGGGCGAAGCGGTTCTGGGACGTGAGGACGTCGAACATGGCCTGCGCCTCAGGAACAGCGGCGATGGCAGCGGCGAGGTCGTCCGGAACCACGGAGTCGGCAGGGCCGGCGTAGGCAGCTTCCCAGCGTCCGTCGGCTTTCGCGGCGCCGACGGCGGCGCGGCCGGCGTCTGTCATCCTGCCCTCGGCTTCGAGCCGGGCAATATGGCCCACGTTCCGCGCGGACCAGATGCTGCGACGACCCCGCGGGGTCATGCGCTGGAAGTAGCTCTCGGCGTCCCGGCTCCGGGACTGCCCGTCGATCCAACCGAAACACAGGGCCTCGTCCAGGGCGGCGTCGTAGTCCAGTTCCGTGACGTTGCCGCCCTTTTTGTGCAGGATCAACCACACGCCAGGGCTCTCTGCTGCGTGTTCAGCCAGCCAGGCGCGCCAGGCTGTGCCGTCTTTGACCACCAATTCCTCAAGCTCAATGGGCATGGTCCCATTCTGCTGGTGAAAAGGCAGGACCGGATACGGCCACGCGGAATAGGCTTGGAATGAAACCCGGAACCTGGAGGACCAATGTTGCGCGCACGCCCCATCCATTACACGTCCCGTCCGGAACAGTGGTCCGTACTCATGCGGGCCCTGGGTTTGGTGGTGACCGTCGAGGACGGTGACTGGTTGGAGTTCGACGCCGGTTCCGGGCGCGTCGCCCTGGGGCGTGTGGAGCACGGACACCCCCTGGATGGCAGCACGGTCTTCAGCGTCGAGGCAGGAGACCTGGATGAGTTCGCGCGGCGTACCGACGACGACGGCACGCAAGCCGAAGTCCACCATGGCCCCGACGGGCCTGCCGTCCGGATCTCGTCGGACGACGGATTCGAGTTCTTCGCCTTCCCGGCCACGCGTGCCGCTGATGGCTCCTGGGCCACGTCCGCCGACGCTGATCCCGCCCTCACTGTCGTGGCGACCTGGGTCAGCCCGCTGGTGGCCCTGGCCGCCGTCGACCTCCGGAACATCGGCGCACGCCCACGCGCCGACGACGACGAATCGGCCTCCTTCACCACAAAGAACGGCGGCGTCCTGCGGGTTATCCACGGCGCGGACAGCACCAACGGCGACCTCGCGTTCGAATACGACGGCGATCTGGAACCCTTGCTGGGACGGCTGAAGGCAGCGGACATCGAGGCGAGGATCAGCGAGGACGTCCTGTACGTGGCCAATCCGGATGCCGTGGGCGGTTCCGCGCCGGCGTCGATTGTGGTGGAGAAGGCCCCCGGCTCCCATCCGTAATACAGCCGAGAGCGTAACGGCCCCGGCAACCGGAATGCCTCCACGGAACTTCGGCCGGGGATGCGGTAGAACTTAACCATGAGCGTACGTACACCGGACCCGTATCCAGGCTGGCTTTCTGATGAGGACCTCTTCGAAGCCCGCGGCCGCCTCCCCATGGTCTACGTGGAGGCCGTCCCCGTCCGGCTGGATCCGCTCGGATACGTAAACGAGGTTGGCACGCTCCTGCAGGGCGACGCCGATGGCAACATGGTGCGCTACCTCGTCTCCGGCCGCGTCCTTTACCGCGAAACCATCCGCGCGGCGCTTCTACGGCACATGGAAAAGGACCTCGGCCCCCTGGCCTTCCCCCAGCTGCCCATCAGCCCCGTTCCCTTCACGGTGGCCGAATACTTCCCGGCGCCGTCCCAGACAGGCTTCACGGACGACCGCCAGCACGCGGTTTCCCTCGCCTATGTCATTCCGGTGACCGGAGAATGCGATCCGCGCCAGGACGCCCTGGAACTGACCTGGATGACGCCCCAGGAAGTGCTGAGCGAGAACGTCCAGCAGGAATTCGACGGCGGCCGGGGCAACCTCGTGCGGCAGGCTTTGGCATTCTCGGGCGTGATCCTCTAGCGGGTCCCGGCCCCGGCAGCAGCGCGTCTTTGTAGACTGGACGGCGGACCCCAAGAGAACCAAAGGACTTCCGATGACTCACAGCCCAGCCACACAGCAGTACAGAGAGAAGCAGGCTGGGGACCTGCGGCCCGGGGACTTTGTGTTCCCGCCCGGTGACGGGCCGGCCCAGGAAATCATCAGTATCGACGTCGAGAACGATGACTACGGCGTTGCCGCTTTGCTGCGCCTGGCAATGGACGACGGCGGCACGGTGCGGATCGCTGTCGCGTCCAGTGTTCCTGTGGGTGACGGGGCTCCGGCCGGCTCAGGCGCGGACGCCGGCGACGCTGGCACGGCCGACTCGCCCGGGCCCGACTCCGGCACCACGGACTCCAGCACCTCCTCCGAAGCCGACGCCGATGCTCCCGCCGGACCCGCCGTCGTCGTGCCTCCACGCCCGGAAACGCCGCCCGCCTACACCGGACCGAGTGCTGAAGAACTCGCGCTCATTCCCGAACCCGAAGGAACCCCGGAAGCTGTGGTGAGCGCCGCCGCGGCCAACCACAAGGGCAAAAACGGCGTGCAAGTGCTCGCAGACCGGCTCGCGAAGGGCATCAACACCAAATCCGGTAGCTGCCTCCGGGACCTCAGCAACCTCGCATTCGATCTGTGCATTGTGCTGCGGGATCCGGACCACGCTTTGGAGGTCGCGGATCTGCTGAACGTTCTGCCGTTCGATGGAAACCTGGACCGGTGGGCGTCGATCGAGCGTGCTTTGGCGTTGTCCAGTTTCATCTGCCGCGAGGCCGGCCAGCCTGAACGCGCCGCCGTCTACGAGAAGCTGCTCCGGGCACCGGAGTCCCAGGAAGAGGACCCGTTCAAGGCCCGGATCAACGCCAGGGTGCGGCAGCGCTCGCTCAACGAACCCAACCTTTATGACAAGGAAATCTTCCGCGCGATCGACAACGGCAACCACGAAGCCGAACGCGAATGGCGCTTCCTGCGCCTCGAAGCGCTGATGTTCCTGCGCGCCCACGGCGGGTCCAAGACCATTGGCGAGGACGAGCTGGCCCGAAGGATCGCAAACGAACTGGAATCGGTCCGCGCCTAAGCCGTTTTCCGGGAAATTCAAGACCTGTTATGTGGGCGCCAACGGCGGTAGATTCGGGGCCATGACGAACAATCTGAGCGTTGTGGTTAATGCCGATGCGCAGCAGGTTTGGACCATGCTGCGCGAACCGTCGTTGGTTGCCCAATGGCACGGTTGGGAAGCCGACGATCTCGCCGACGAAATCAAGCAAATCTACTTCAACACGGACGTTGTGGAAGGACCCGATCACACCAGCCTCACCGTCAACGGCGGGGACATCTTTGAACTGCACCCCGTCTCCGGCGGCACGGAAGTAAGAATCACCAGGGTCGCCCTGGACCACGATTCCGAGTGGGCTGACTGGGACGAGGACATCACGCAGGGCTGGCTCACTTTCCTGCACCAGCTGCGCTTCGCCCTGGAACGGCACCCGCACGGGCACCGGCGGACGCATTTCGTCTCGCTGCCGGGCAAAGGCGGCCCCGCGATCGAGAAGCTGGGGCTCGGAGATTTGCCGCCCGTTGGGGAGGAGTACTCGCTCACTCTCGCGACGGGTGAGAAGATCTCCGGCAAGGTCTGGTTCAAGAGCCGGCACCAGGTTGGCCTCACCGTCCACAGCTACGCCGAGCACGGGGATGGGCTTTTGATCGTCGCCGAGCAGCTGCCAATTCCGGAGAAAAGGCCCGACGGCGGCTCCATGGTGATTGCCTCCACGTACGATCTGGGGGCCCACACCTTGGCGGACATCCGGTCGTCGTGGGACAACTGGAAAGCTGAAAACTACGGGTCGTAGCCTTACCCGGGCAGGTTACCCACGGTAAAGCTGGCACACTTGGTAGCGTGCCAGCTTCAGTTCCTGCTCCTGCTTCTTCCCCTGCGCTGCCCGGTTTGTCCGACCGGCAATCCGAGTTCTCCTTCTCGGTGGGCACGCGCCTGACTGAGACGTGCTCGCCGTCGGACGCTCAAGTGGACGCCAACGGCGGCGCCTTCCTGGGCCGCACCGGGACCATCACCACGCCGCACGGGACCATCCAGACGCCCGCGTTCATCGCCGTCGGGACCAAAGCCACCGTCAAAGCGGTGCTGCCTGAGTCCATCGCCGAGCTCGGCGCCCAGGCCGTCCTTGCCAACGCCTACCACCTGTACCTGCAGCCCGGCCCCGAAATCCTCGACGCCGCCGGCGGGCTGGGCGCGTTCATGAACTGGTCCGGGCCCACCTTCACCGACTCCGGCGGATTCCAGGTGATGAGCCTGGGTTCGGGGTTCAAGAAGGTCATCGACATGAAGAACGTGGATTCTTCCGGCCCCGATGACGCCGTGGCTCCCGGCAAGGAGCGGCTGGCGCACATTGACGATGACGGCGTCTGGTTCAAGTCGCACCTGAACGGGGACCGGCACCGCTTCTCCCCCGAGATCTCCATGCAGGTCCAGCACCAGATCGGCGCGGACATCATGTTCGCCTTTGACGAGCTCACCACGCTGCAAAATTCGCGGGCGTACCAGGAAGAGTCACTGGAGCGGACCCGTTTGTGGGCGCTGCGGTGTTTGGAAGAGCACGCTTCACTGACCGCGTCCCGCGTGGGCAAGCCGTACCAGGCACTGTTCGGCGTGATCCAGGGCGCCCAGTATGAGGACCTTCGCCGCAAGGCTTGCCAGGACCTCGGTGCCATGCCCTTCGACGGCTACGGAATCGGCGGTGCGCTGGAGAAGGAGAACCTGGGCACGATCGTCCGCTGGTGCAACGAGGAACTTCCCGAGGACAAGCCGCGGCATCTGCTGGGCATCTCCGAGCCGGACGACATCTTTACGGCCATCGAGAACGGCGCCGACACGTTCGACTGCGTCTCCCCCACCCGCGTGGCCCGGAACTCCGCGTTCTACACTCCGTTCGGGCGCTTCAACTTGTCGGGAGCCCGCTACAAGACGGACTTCGGCCCCCTGCAGGACGGCTGTGACTGCTACACGTGCGTGAATTACTCCCGCGCGTACATCCACCACCTGTTCAAGGCCAAGGAAATGATCTCGGCAACGCTGATCTCCATCCACAACGAGCGGTTCGTGGTGAAGATGGTGGACGATGCCCGCCTTGCCATCGAATCCGGGGACTTCTTTGAGTTCAAGGCCGAGACGCTGGGGCGCTACTACTCGTAGGCCGGGGTTGCGCTCGCTCCCGGCCCGACGCCCGCTGGCGCGCTCCCGCTGGCGCGCCCGCCCCGAGATCGCGGGTCCGGCGCCAAATCGCTAGTCCGGTTCCAAATCGCTGGAGCTGAGCCGCGACCTCGCACAGCTCCCGCGTCGTCGGCATGACTACAGCGATCTCAAGCATTTTCCACATAGCGGCAGCAGGGGCTGTCTTGGGGCGGACGCGCAGCCAAGGCTGGTTACATGAGCCAGAAACTTATGCCGACCCTCCCCCAGCTGGGAACACTGTGGCGCACACAGCAACTCAACGAACTGGGACTTGGTTCACGCGCAATCGCCGGATTGGTCCGGAAGGGTGAGCTTCTCCGTGTACGCCGGGGATGCTACGTCCGAAAGGCGGCGTGGGACAAACAGCCCGTCGATGCCCGCGGTAAACAACTGATTCACGCGCATGCTCACGGAACTCTCGTCACGTCCAAAGGGGACTTCGTCTACAGCCATACTTCCGCGGCCCGCCTGCACGGCTTGTTCCTATGGAACGTGGACCAGCTGATCCATGTCATTCTTCCCACCAACCCCTCCAGCGGCCGGCTTGGCAAGGATGTCCGCGGCCACAGGCTGCGGTTGCCGGCCTCCCAGATCGTCACCGTGGAGTACCTACCCGTAACGGACCTGGAACGAACGGTGGTGGACTGTGCCATGACCCTGAGCTACCCGCAGGCCCTGATCATCATGGATCATGCGCTTCGGCTCGGAGCCGACAGGCTTCTCATGATGGCGTGCGCCGGTGCCTCAACGGGACGCCGAGGAGTCACGACCCTGCGGAGATGCTTGGCCAATGCTGACCCCGCCTCCGAATCCGCAGGTGAGACGCTGTGCCGTGATCTCCTCCAGCGGCTCAAGTTGCCGATGCCCGAGTCGCAGGTAGAGGTGCAAAGCCGGATCGGCAGCTACCGGATGGACTTTGCGTGGAAGAAGGAGAAGGTTGCCCTGGAGTTCGACGGAGAGGTGAAGTACTTCAAGTACGCCCGTACGGATCGGGTGATCTTCGAGGAACGACGCCGGGAGAAAGCACTCGTCGAGGACGGCTGGTTCTTTATCCGGGTGGAGTGGCGGGACCTGTTTCAGGAGCAGGAGTTCAAAGCGGGCGTCCTGAAAGCCCTCCGTCGGTGAGCTCAACGCCGGCCGCGAGGACCGCCGTCGTGCTGGTTCGCGAGATCGCCTGGACTGCGCGGGAAGCGGGATCTGTGCGAGATCGCCGCTCGTGTCCGGCGATCTCGCACAGATCCCGCTTCCCGCAGCGCTGTTCCGGCGAACTCAGCTAACTCCGTAGCTCGGCTCGCGCTTCTTGATCCAGCCGACAACCAGCACGGTGACCGGCACGAACAGGAACTCCACGGCGGTCTTGTAGACGAAGCCCACCAGGACGTAGTTGACGAACGAGCCGGCGTCGGTGATGCCGATGACCGACGCCGCGATGCTGCAGAAAATCAGAGTGTCCACGAACTCGCCCACCACCGAGGAGCCCATGAGGCGTGCCCACAGGCTCTTCTCACCCGTGCGTGCCTTCATCTTCACAAGGATCCACGAGTTGATGGTCTGGCCGGCCAGGAAGGCAAGCAGCGACGCGAGCACGATCTGCGGCACGGGGCCGAGTGCGCCCTCGATGGCGGCCTGCTTGGCGGTTCCGTAGTCGTCGTTGAAGCCGGGAAGGATGATGATCACCCAGTAGCAGAGGGATGCGAACACCGAGAGGGCAAAGGAAGTGATGATGGCCTTGCGAGCCACTTTGAAGCCGTAGACCTCGCTCATGACATCGCCCAGGATGTAGGCCAGCGGGAACAGAAAGAACCCGCCATCGGTGATGATCGGTCCGAGCACCACACCCTTCGAGGCGCCGATATTGGACAGGATCAGCACCACGGCCATGACGGCAAGCATGATGCCGAAGTACGGTGATCCGATCGAGGCGAAGCGGGGTGCAGGCTTGCTCAGCGTGCTGGAGCCGGAGGGCGAGGGCATGGGTCATCCATTTCGTAGTGGTTCGCGCAGGCATCCTGTTCCGAGGAGCCCCGCTGTATTAGCACTGGGGTGGTGGGGCATGCAGCCGGCACCTCCACCATTCTCCCACCCCCTACAACCAAACCCTCCCTCACACCCCACCCCCTTCAACCAAACCCTCCCTCACACCCCACCCCCTCCTCTTTTGAACACGTTCAATAATGTGCCATACTCATTTCTGAACACGTTCAAAATTTCCGTCAGGAGCACCGCATGGCCGCGAAAAGTGAGCAGACCCGCCAACTGGTGGCCGACGTCGCGCTGAAAATGTTCCGCGAGGTCGGCTTTGAAAAAACCACCATGCGCGCCATCGCCCAGGAAGCCGGGGTGTCGGTCGGCAATGCTTACTACTACTTCGCATCCAAGGATGAACTGGTCCAAGAGCTATACATCCAGGTACAGGATGAGCATGCAGTTGCCGCAGCGCAGGCACTCGAAAATGTCCAAGACCTCGCGGGCCGGCTCAAGGCGGTCCTCCACACCGGAATCGATGTCATGGCGCCGTATCACCAATTCGGTTCCGACTTCATCTCAACGGCCATCCGGCCGACGTCGCCTGTCAACCCGTTCGGCGAGGCGTCCACCGCCGCCCGCGACGCTTCGCTCGCGATCTTCCGTTCCGCCGTCGAGGGCTCCTCCCCCGCGGTCGCTAAGAAACTGCGCGCCGATCTGCCCGAACTGCTATGGCTGGCATACATGGGCGTCGCGTTGTTCTGGGTTTACGACAAATCCGCGGGCCAACGCCGCACGCGAAAACTGATCGACGGTGCGGCACCGCTGGTGGCTCGTGGATTGTCGCTCGCGAAAATTCCCGGAGTGAGCAAGGTGTTTGACGACGTCCTGGGACTCGTGCGTAGTGTGAAGGAGGACTCGTGATGACCCGGACCGTGGTGATCGCGGGCGCGAGCGGCTTCATCGGCAGCTACTTCCGACGGCGGTTTGCTGATGCCGGATGGCAGGTGCGGACGGTTGGACGCGGCCCTTCGTCTGACGCGCAATGGAACGACGACGGCGCCATCACCAAGGCGCTGGACGGCACGGAACTGCTGGTGAACCTCGCCGGACGATCCGTGAACTGCCGCTATGACGAGCGCCACCGTCAGGAAATCCTGGACTCCAGGGTTCTGACCACACGGGCCTTGGGCCGGGCCGTTGCTGCATGTGACGAGCCGCCCAGGACATGGATCAACTCAAGTACCGGCACCATTTATCGGCATGCCGAGGACCGTCCGCAGTCAGAGATCGCAGGCGAACTGGGCAGCGGGTTTTCCGTGGACGTTGCCCGGGCATGGGAAGACGAGTTGGCGTCGGCTGTTGTGCCGGAGACCCGGAAGATTCCGCTCAGGATTGCGATCGTGCTGGGTCCCGGCGGCGGGGTCATGACTCCTTTCCGGAACCTTGCGCGGCTGGGTTTGGGTGGGCACATGGGGCCCGGAACGCAGAAGTTCAGCTGGATCCATGTGGAGGACCTGTTCCGGACAGTGTTGTTTCTCCACGCCAGGCCTGAACTGAGCGGCCCGGTCAATGCAGCATCGCCCTACACCGTGGACAATCGGGAGCTGATGGCACTGGTTCGGCGGAGCCTTGGTATTGCGTTTGGCGTCCCGACGCCGTCGTGGCTGCTCGAGGCTGGCTCTGTTCTCATTCGGACCCAGACCGAGCTGGTGCTGAAGAGCCGGTGGGTGGAGCCCCGGAAACTGCTCGACGCGGGGTTCGCATTTGAATACCCATCGTTGGCCGGTGCGCTCAACGAGATCGCCACAGGGCGCCCCAAACCCTCACTCACGTAACCACCCCATCCGCCCAACCCTCACTCACGTAACCACCCCATCCGCCCAACCCTCACTCACCAAACCGCCCCATCCGCCCAACCCTTACTCACCAAACCGGGAGCAACTATGAACGATGACAGTTGGGCGGACGAGTCCGAGTACGGACTGGTGGCGCCTGGGTCGCGGAATAGCTGGCGATACGGATCGAAAGACCGGGTAGTGATCGGAGGCGGAGGCCTCGCTGTCGGCGTCGCGGTGGCGCATCTGACTTTCTGCCTGTTGCTTGCAGTCCAGTCACCGGGGGGCTGGGCCCTCGTCTTCTTCATTTACAGCCTGATTCCAGTGTGGGCTATCGGTGTTTCCGCGGGATCTCTGCTCGGCCTCGTCCTGCGACGCATCACCAACCAATGGATCCACGTGGCGGTCTTTTTCCTCGCCCCGTTGCTCGTCTGCGCGCCATTCGGCGGGCTCTCCCCGAACGGCGCGATCTTCTTTTCAATGTCCATAGCCAGTGCAGCTGGCTTCGGACGGCTCGCAATCTGGAAGCTCGTTCGCATCAATAGGCCCCTCCCGATCATGGACGGATGGATGTGAGCAAGCGTCCCCACCAAACCCCCGGGATGTGAGCAAGCGTCCCCACCAAACCCCCGGGATGTGAGCAAGCGTCCCCACCAAACCCCCGGGATGTGAGCAAGCGTCCCCACCAAACCCTAGGGATGTGAGCAAGCGTCGGTTGTACCCGGAACGGGCCACTTCACCTCACCCCGAAACCTAAGGAAGTGTTAGGAAATCCCCTCCCACGTTGGTTGTGCCGTGCATCACCCATAGTTTGGAATACGTCCTCTTCACCCCAAGAGGGCCTTTCTTAGTCGACGAAGAGCCATGCGCAAGGACGCCATGAGCACGAGCTTCATGGACAGAACGAACTCATGCAAGACACGGCTGCCGCATGCGCAGCCGCCAGGAAGGTTCATTGATGAGCACCCAACAAGCTGCACCTCTGAGCGAAGCCGCCCAGACACGCAAGGCAGTGAGCAACATCCTCAAAGGCTCCGCGGGCAACCTCGTGGAGTGGTTCGACGTATACGTTTACACCGCTTTTGCGGCGTATTTCCAGTCGCACTTCTTCAACTCCTCGGACGATCTCCAAGCCGGCCTTGAAGCGATGGCCGTGTTCTCGACGTCGTTCCTCATGCGCCCGATCGGTAGCTGGTTCTTTGGTCGCTACGCCGACCGCAAGGGCCGTAAAGCCGCGCTTACACTCAGTGTGACCATGATGTCCGCCGGCTCGTTCGCCATTGCGATCATGCCGACCCAGGACGTCATCGGTCTGTGGGCCATGATCCTCCTGGTCTTCATCCGCATGGTCCAAGGCTTCTCGGTGGGCGGCGAGTACGGAACCAGCGCCACCTACATGTCCGAGGCTGCTACGGCCAAACGCCGCGGCTTCTTCTCCAGCTTTCAGTACGTGACGCTGATTGGCGGCCAGATGCTGGCACTCCTGGTGCTCGTGATCCTGCAGAACACCATGAGCAAGGAAGACCTGACCGCGTGGGGTTGGAGGATTCCGTTCGCGATCGGCGGCGTGGCCGCGCTGGTAGTGCTCTGGCTGCGACGCTCCATGGAGGAGACACTCTCTGCCGATCAGCTGCGTGCTGCGCACGTCAAGGTTGAAGGCGAAGCCCAGCCGGGAACCATGAAGCTCCTGTTCACCAAGCACTGGAAGCCGCTGCTGATCTGCATCGGCATCACACTCGGCGGCACCGTTGCCTTCTACACGTACACCAACTTCATCCTGAAGTTCATGAACGATACGTCCGGAATAGCCAAGACCGATACCTCCGTGATCAACTTCTGGGCGCTGTTCATCTTCATGCTGCTCCAGCCCGTCTACGGCATGCTTTCGGACAAGATCGGCCGGAAGCCGCTGCTGATCTGGTTCGGTGTGACGGGTGTTCTGTTCACGTGGCCTTTGCTCTCGGCGCTGGCCGGGACCAAGGATCCGTTCGTGGCATTCCTGCTGATGTTCGGCGGCCTGTTGATGGTGGGAGGCTACACGTCCATCAATGCCTTGGTGAAGGCCGAACTCTTCCCGGCATCCATCCGTGCGCTCGGTGTGGGCCTCGGCTACGCGATCGCCAACTCGCTGTTCGGCGGTACGGTTCCGCTGATTGGTGCAGCTTTGCAGAAGTCGGACCAGGTGGACCTGTTCTTCACCTACGTCACGGCGGCCATCTTCATCTCGCTGCTGGTGTACATCTTCGCCCTGAAGAACAAGAAGCCGACGCACTTGGATGCGGAGCAGGGCCACGCGTTCAAGGCCCGGGCCACTGCAGACGACGACGGCGACAAGAAGGATCGCGTCAACGCCTGACTTGGCTGCCTCTTGGGGCCCGTTCTGCACTCTTTGGATACTCCGAAGGGCGCAGAGCGGGCCTCACAACGTTAAGCTCTAGTAGCGAACCCAACCAACGAACCCGACCAGCGAAACCCCACCAGCGATCCCCGCTCAGCGAACCCCCGAAGGACTACACCGTGCATGTGCTCATCGTCGAGGATGACGACGCCATGGCCTCAGCCTTGAGCGCCGCCGTCGCCTCTGCCGGGCACAAGCACACCCGGGTTTCCCGCGGCGAGGACGCGCTCCTGGCCCACCGTCAGCACGAGGTCATCCTGCTCGATCTGGGCTTGCCGGACCTTGATGGCCTGGACGTCCTCAGGAAACTCCGCCAGGTCACGCAGATCCCCATCCTGATCCTGACGGCCCGCGATGACGAGCGGAGCGTGGTCCTTGGCCTTCGCTCGGGCGCCGACGATTATCTGGTGAAGCCCGTGAAACTCGTGGAATTGCTCGCCAGGATCGAGGCGGTGACGCGCCGGACCAACCGCGGCGGCCAGGCAGCACCACACACTATCGCCCTCGGTGAGCTGGAGGTGGACCTCGACCGCCGTGTGGCGTCGGTCGGAGGCAAGCAACTGGCCCTCACCGCCACGGAGTTCGACCTCCTGGGCCTGCTGGTCAGGCATGCGGGCTCAGTGGTCACCCGGGAACAAATCCTGGACGCCCTCTGGGGCGACGCGTTTCTTGCGCACTCCCGGTCGTTGGACGTGCACCTGACCGGTCTCAGGTCCAAGCTCCAGCTGCCCGGCTTCATCATCAATGTCCGGGGCGTCGGCTACCGCGTCGAGCAGCCGTGAAACTCCGGGTCCTGGGCATCCTCAGCCTGCTGGTGGTGGTGATTGTGGTGACGGTGTCCAGCGTGATCCTGACGTCGGCCAGCCGGGAGCTCACGCAAGAGCTGCAGATCAACAGGGTCGCTGCCCTCAACCGCTTCGCCCAGCTGGCCAGTGACGCCCTGGAGGACAATAACACCACTCAACTGCAGCGTGAAATGGACCGCTACGCCGAGCTTTACGGCGAAGGAATACTGATCCACATGCAAGGCCAGAGCATCCATTCCGGCGGCCTTCGCGACGATCAACCGGAGGTCATGGACGCGCTCGGCAGGGCAAGCCTGAACCTGAGCGACACAACGCTCAGTCCAATCCGCGCCTTCGGGACGGGCAACGAGATCATCTCAAGGTCCTTCGGCACGGCCAGCCAGGTTCTCGGTGAAGTTGTCATGGAGGTGAACCTCGACGCCGCCCGCCAGAAGCTACGGGAGCGGTGGCTCGTCGTCGTCGTTGCCGCCGTGGCGCTTGGCGCGCTGCTCCTGCTGGCCGCTGCCCGTATCACCGGCTGGGTTTTGCGCCCGGTCCAGCGCCTCAGCAAAGCCGTCCACGAGCTCGAAACCACCGGCGCGACCACCCAACTGCCTGAAGCCGGGCCGCCTGAGCTGCGCGAACTCAGCCGCTCCTTCACCACCATGGCCCAGGCCGTGAGCGAGAGCATGGAGTCGCAGCGGCGGCTCATCGCCGACACCTCGCACCAGCTCCGCAATCCGGTGGGGGCGTTGCGGTTGCGGATCGATCTGCTGCAGGTCGCCTTGCGATCGGAACCGGAAAAGGCCGCCGCTTCGGGCGTCGTCGCTGAACTTGAGCGCGTGGAGGAAATGCTCGACGGCGTGCTGAAGCTGGCCACCGCGGAACATCGCGCCTCTGCCGGGGCTGCCCGCGGGGATCAGGAAACGGGACACCAGCGCCTGACGGTCATCGACCCTTTTCCTGTCCTGCAAGGTGAGGCGGAACGGGCCACGCCCTCTGCCCTTCAGGCAGGTGCCACGATCACGCTTCTCGAGCCTGTCCGGCCCATCACCATCGCCTGCAATCCGGAAGAACTTGCGCATATGGTGGGCGAGCTTCTGGCCAATGCCGTCAAATACGCCCCAGGTTCCCACATCACGGTGGCGACCGAACCCACCCCGGGTGGCACCGCCGTCGTGGTTTCCGACGACGGTCCCGGCCTCCCCGCCGATCAGCTTGCCGCGTCAACCACCCGGTTCTGGCGGGCGCCGCAGCACAGCAAGATCCCGGGCAATGGCCTGGGCATGACCATTGTGGAACGGTTGGCCGAGGCGAACGGAGCAAGGTTGGTGCTGGAACCCCGCGTGCCGCACGGGCTGACGGCGCGCCTCGAGTTTGTGCACCCGCAGGGCGGTTCCGATGCCTGAAAGCCGCACAGTGACGCGAAGGAATGCCATGAGGGCAGCTGTGTCGTTCGGCCTGCTGGCGTCAACGGTTGGCTGCTCCGCGGAGGAACGGCCGCAGGAACTCACGGTGGCCGGTGGCGAATCGGGCGGCTTCTACCTTGAGTTCGCCACCCTCCTTGCGGACCTGCTGCAACGGGAACGGATCGCCGACAAGGCGCGGGCACTGACCACCGGCGGGAGCCTTGAGAACATCCAGCGGGTGCTGTCCGGCGAGGCGACCTTCGCCGTCGCCCTCGCCGATGCGGCAGCCCAACCCGCCGCGAACAGCCACAGCGAAGGACGTCTGATGGCTTTGGGGAAGGTCTATCAGAACTACGTGCACTGCATTGTGCGGGAGGACAGTTCGATCCGGTCCTTCGCGGATCTCGCCGGCAAGACCGCGGGGGTGGGCGAAGTCGGTTCGGGGACCACCCTCACCGCCGGAAGGATCATCGCCGCAGCGGGGCTGGCACCGCAGTCCGCCACGCCGGACCGGTCCTTGAAACAGGTCAATCTTGGCTTGAACCAGGCGATCGCGGCCCTTGCCGATGGTTCGATCGACGTCATGATCCAGTCCGGAGGGGTCCCGACGGCGCCGATCGCCGCGGCTGCGCAGGACCTTCGCGTGCGGCTTCTTGATCTCTCCGAACTGATTCCGGCAACGCGAGCACAGTCAGGCTTCTTCTACGACCGGGTCCTCATCCCTGCCAACAGTTACGGGGACGCGCCCGCCGTCTGGACGGTGGGGGTCGCCAACCTTCTCCTGTGCCGGAGCGATCTTGCCGACCACGTTGTCCGGCAGACCGTCGAACTTTTGGTGGAGCAGGCCCAGGACCTGGTTCCCAAGTCCAGCGCAGGGGTCCAGTTCCTCAGTCCCGAAACGCTGATCAACACTGCCGGGGTGCCGCTGCATCCGGCCGCTGAGGCCGCTTACCGGGCGTTGCACGGCTAGCCCCGTTTAGGAGTCAAACCGGAGCAACTGCCAAAATGAAGTCATGACTTCTGCCGTTGCCCCTGCCATTGCCCTGACCATCGCCGGCTCCGAAGCGACCGGTGGCGCCGGCGCCCAGGCCGACCTCAAGACCTTCCAGGAACTCGGAGTGTTCGGCATCGCGAACCTCACGTGCATCGTTTCCTTCAACCCGAAGGACAACTGGAACCACCGCTTCGTGCCGGTGGACCAGCAGGTCATCGCGGACCAGCTGGAAGCCACGACGGCGGCATACGGCGCCGCTTCCGGCGCACCGTCGGTTCTGAATACCGTGAAGATCGGCATGCTTGGAAGCCCGGCAACCATCAGCACGGTGGAGAAGGCTTTGACGGACGGCTCGTTCAAACACGTGGTGCTGGATCCGGTGTTGATCTGCAAGGGCCAGGAACCGGGCCACGCGCTGGACACCGACCAGGCTTTGAAGGCACAAATCCTGCCGCTGGCTACCTTCGTGACGCCGAACCATTTTGAAGCCGAGTCGCTGTCCGGGCTCACCATCACGGACGAAGAATCGCTGAAGGCTGCTGCCATCCGCATCCACGAAATCAGCGGCGCGGCAGTCCTCGCCAAAGGCGGGGTGCGGCTGGAAGGCCCGGACGCCGTCGACGTCTACTACGACGGCGACACGCTGGAAGTCCTGCGGGCCCCGAAGGTGGGCGAGGTTGCCGTGTCGGGCGCCGGTTGCTCGCTTGCCGCTGCTGTGACCGCGGAGTTGGCAAAGGGCGCAACCCCGGTGGAAGCAGCCCGTACGGCCAAGGCTTTCGTGACGGCGGGTATCAAGAACCGTGTGGCCTCGGGGGCGCCGTTTGATGCCCTGTGGCAGGGCGGCGCGCTGAGCTAGCGCCTCCTGCGTGCGAGAGGCTGGCACCCGCGTACGAAAGCCGAGCGCCTGCGCGCGAAAGAGCCGCCCTGGAAAGCCTTCCGGGGCGGCTCTTCTTTTGCAGGCGCTTAGCGCGAGACTTTGCCCATGAGCGAGGCAATAGGTCGCAGGAACAGTGGCCTGGCAAGGAACCAAGCGGCCGCCGTGAACACGATCGATGCTGCGAAGATGGCGAATCCCCACCAGCTGTAATCGTTGTTCGAGGCGTACATGTGGTTGAGGTTGTTCAACGCACCGGTGGCCAGCACCAGGGTTACGTGGACGATGACGAAGGCTACGAAGTAGATCATCACCGGGAAGTGGATCTTGCGGGCCAGTTCGATCGGGTAGAACTTGTTGATCGCGGCTTTCTTGGGCCATGCCCCAGACATCCGGATACCCGTGATGATGGCCAGCGGGGCGGCGATAAAGACGGTGATGAAGTACGTCAGCAGCTGGAGGCTGTTGTAGTTGTTCCAACCGTTTTCCACCGGCCAGTTCAGGGAGGCGTACTGCAGGCCGGCCGAGACGGCGTTCGGGAAGACGTCCCAGTTGGTGGGAACAATCCTCAACCATTGGCCGGTGGCGAAGAGGAGCACGATGAAGATGATGCCGTTCAAAACCCAGAGGGCGTCCAGCGTCAGGTGGAACCAAAGGTCCAAACTGATTTTGGCGGGTGGGTTCTTTGTCTTGATGAGGCCCTTGTTGTTCCGGGTCCAGTACGCCGGCGGGCGAGTGGTGGTGCGCACCTGCCAGCCAGAACGGATGATCAAAACGATGAAGAACATATTGAGGAAGTGCTGCCAGCCAAGCCAGGCCGGGAACCCCGTGGGCGTGCCTTCGGGGATTGCGGAATGGCCGGGGTAGTCCGTCAGGAACTGCTGGACCGGCTGAAGGGTCCGAAGCCATTGCGCAACGAGCACGAGGATCAGTGCCACCACCAAAGCTCCTGCGGTGACGACGACGGGCTTGAACCACCTGTTCGACGTGATCCCGGACGACTTGCTTGAAACGGACATCAGGCCGCGTTCCTCTCTGGCTTGGTTGGCTGCGACCAGTTGGCGCTATATAGCGATTCAACCAGTTGCAGCCCGACGGTGAAAACGGCACCCGGGTTTCGGGGCGTCCGACGTCAAAAATCGCAGCATTCGGATACATGCCGCAATATGTATTTCTAGAACAGACTTCCAGAATTATTTCCTTCCAATCGCTGGTCCGTCAAGGTTCGCTGTTCGCTATGTGGATTATTCCGGGGGTAGGATTCCAGAAAATAGGCAGCAGACACACCGGTCTTCGTTCTGACTGAGGGAGGAGCCCCACCATGGTCCGCAAGACCTCCGAAGTTGCCAGCAACGCGGGCTCCTGGCAGTGGACCCGGACGGCGGCTACGCAGCGCACCTTGCTGGACGCGGCGGCCGGGGTATTCGTGGAACATGGATTCACCAATGCCAGCATCTCGGACATTGTTTCCCGCGCAGGATCGAGCGTAGGCAGCCTCTACCACCACTTCGGCGGCAAGACCGAGCTGTTCCTTGCCCTGTGGAACGACTACCAGAATGAACATGAGCGACTGGTGGCTTCCGCAGTGGCCAAGGCACGCAAGGCAGGCGAGACAGACCCGCTGGCACTGTTCAACGTGGGCAGCCGCAGCTACTTCGACTACACCTGGAAGCACCGGGAACTGGAGAGGGTGTTCATTGAGGGCGACACTCCCCCGGGCTTCGAGGTTTTGCGGCGCGAGCGCGGACGCGAATGGGTCCGGCAGAACTCGGTCCTGCTTGGCGCCAGCGACGACACCCTCGGTCGATTGACGGTAGCGGTGATCACGGACATCGTGACTGTTTCGGGGCAGGAAGTGGCGTTGAGTACCTCAAAGCGTGAGGCGGACGAGGTTGTGGGTGCGGCGGCCGAGCTGGTGGGCCGCTTGGTCCGCTGAGGCTCGGCCCTTAGTTGCCGTGAACGGCTTCCTCGGCAGCTCGCCTCGACCTGGTGATGGCCAATCCGGCGACGCTACCTGCGGCGGCGAGGAAGAAGACCAGAACCAGCAGCGGTCCCGTCATCCCCGGGTAGAGCGGGCTACCACCCGTCAGGAAAATCGAGGCCAACAAACCCACCATCGACAGGCCGAATACGAGCGCCAGTGCTCTCTGCAGGCGGCTTTGCCTCATCAACGGTGACTCGCTTGTAGTGGCCATAAGTGGAGTCTATCCGGCTTCTCCACGGGGTAGCTGCTCTGGGGGTAGTCGATGTCGCTGTACAGCGACAGAGGGAGGTTTCTCCATGGATTCCTCACCCGGCAGCCAACTGGAGTGCAGTGCGAGTAGACAAGCAGTCGCTTCGATGAGTCGTGAGAACATCATTGAGTGACCGACAGTACTTCGCTTGAACTGCCGCCCCTGTACGAGTCCTTGACCTGGCTTACCCCGCTCTCCGAAGAACGTGCTGCACACCTTGTGGCATTCCTGACCGACCCGGCGCCGGCTGAGGTTCTGGACATGGGGTGCGGATGGGGTGAACTGCTTCTTCGGGTCTTGGACTCGGCCCCGCAGGCTCGTGGACGCGGAGTGGACAGTGCTTCCGTGTTCATCAACCGGGCCAGGCAACAAGCCTTGGCTCGTGCACTGCTTGAGAGAGTGACTTTTGATTCAGTGCCCGGGCTGGAAGCCCAGGATCGGCCCGCAGACGCGGTCATCTGCATCGGTGCGAGCCAGATCTGGGGACCGCCGGTAGAGGACGCGCAGCCGCTTGACTACGCCGCAGCCCTGCGGGCCCTTCGGGCTTTGGTGCTGCCCGGCGGAAGGCTCGTCTATGGCGAGGCAATCTGGTCAGCAGCACCTCATCCCGCGGCCACCGCACCACTCGCTGGGCGTGATGACGAGTACCTGACAGAACATGCGCTACGCGATCAGATCAGGGCTGCTGGTTTCGAGGTAGTGGACCACGACCAGGCAAGCGTTCAGGAGTGGGACGTCTTTGAGGCCGGGTATCGCGACAGGTTCACCCGCTGGCTGGAAGCACATGATGCCGACCACCCCGCGGCAGAGCACGTCCGCGCGAGACATGAGGAACAGCGCGCTGCATATGAAGAAGGCTACCGAGGCGTGCTAGGGATGGCGTATTTCTGCTTACGGGGTTAGAAGTCCAGCAGACTGACGAGCAAGTCCATGCGTTCTGTGGCGGGAAGATCATCAACCGGATCTTGCCCAATCATCGACAACAGGGTCTGAGTTCATCCGTGCGGCCGCTGACCTGTCAGGCGTCCAAGTCCATGTTGGATGCCCGTCGATTACGGGCGCAACGTATCGATACCTGATCATGCAGTCCACGAGTAAGTATCCCTGGAGCCTCCAGCGATAGCATGCCGAATTCGACACCCCGCCCCGGTGAAGATTCCGGGTGTGCAATGATTCAGGTCATGGGGAACACGTTGAAGACGTTCTTCTTACTCTTCACGCCCCAGAGGCGCACTGATCCGTCCGCCCTCATAACAGCCACAGACTGTTGTACTTTCAAGATGTCAACGTCTTTTGGGTAGTCCTCTTTGGTGTGCGCGGCAAACTCTGCGGCGAATCGCTGGTTGATGAGGGGTGCAAGCTCTTTCTGCTTCCGCCACCCGTAAATGGAAAATGCCACGAACAGCGCGAATGAGATGAGCCTTAGGCTGAACCACGGAAGGTCCGGGACATCCGAACCCCCGAAAGAATCGATACCCCACAGAATCCAGAACACCAGGAAGGAAGCTGTGGCCAAGGTGCTGGCCGTTCTCGTTCTTTTAGCCTCGGGAAAGGCAACTGTAAAAGCGGTGTTGCCTTCATTCATAAGACGCCCCCGTATCGCCAAAAGACTCTGACGATAGAGTAACGCGGCGGGAGCCGGAATGCAGCACAGCTTGTCTACGCCCAGTTGAACTTGGTCACTTGGCCGCATCCCGGCCGGTAGATGTGTCCGGGTAACGATCTTTCACCGGACGCCGGGAGCCCCGTTGAGTGTTGTGCCTGACTCCAGCTGGGGAACGCTTTCGTCGTGGAGGATCACCGCAACGACGGTCTCGGTAGCATGCTCCGCAACGGGATCCTTCACGGTGCACCTTCCTACTGCCTCGTTGTGCAGTTTTTTCCAGGCTTCGATGAAGTCCGCAATCAAGTTTTGCCCACCCGACGCTTCCCTTAGCAGACGCCTTTAGATCCACCGGCCCTCTGCCAGGTCAGACCAGAACTCGATGCGATGCGGGGATGATTTTCGGTCAGCAGTGTTGAAGAACTCTCTTTGAAAGTAGGAGGCGAGATCGCTGCCGTAGTAGATCACATCAGTTTGATACACGGAAAAAACCGGGCTGCCGGCGAGTGCAGGAGCTGCGGGCATGAAACGGTGCGAATAGATCGGGACGAGGACAGGCACCGCGCGCAATCGCTGACGTGCCGCTGGGAGGGCTTCCTCAACTTCGGTTGGCCGCTCGCCCCATTCCTCAGGCCAGAAAGCACTCTCCCGAACGTCAAACAACACGCCATCGCGCGGCCAGTCGAGCCTCTTCTGAATTCCGACGGGGTCGCCCAGCCAATCAACCCAGCCAGGGCCTATAGGCATCGCCAGACTCAAAAACCGCGCATGATCAGGACTGAACTCGAACGAGAACTGCTCTTCAACATCCTCGAGCTGCCATGGCGATAAGCCCGGAGCCAGAGGAACCTTCGCCGCATAAAGCACCTCTAGGGCTTCTTCAACAAGAGAACTCACGCAATAAATCTAGCCGGAGGGTTACTCGTTCCAGTTCAACACGTCACGCTGCCAGTCGTGGTTCGAGTGCCGTCATGTATCTAGAAATTACTGCGACGGACTTCCGGAATGTCCACGGCAGTAATGCTCCCGCAAGCATCGGTCCCTTAACGGACGCCGAGAAGTGTGAATGACTTCCAGCCAGTTGGGATGATTTCCGCGGTTAGTGGACCGAAGGGGGAACTTCCGTGGTGTCGCAGGATCAAATACGCGAAGCGCTCTATGACCCCATACAGTTGCGTCGTCCATTAGCCGAGTTGTCAGCTCGATTGTTGACGTTTGAATGGTCCTCCCAAGAGGAGCTAGCCACTGCTTTCGCTCAGGATATCGGCCACGCCCTTGACGAATTCTGGGCTGGGAAGATCAGTGCAGATGATCTTTGCGCATGGGCGGAGGAGCTGCAGGGACGCGAAGATATTGCACTGAACCCGCAGGAACGCGATTTCTTGGCAGATGCACTCTTCCAGCTGTCCACGCCCGAGCTTTGCGGTCCCGCCGATGACGTGGGCTTACCACGTCTTCACACGTTCAGCAGCGGGACCACCGCGAACCTGGTGCGCGATTGATCAAAAGCTGGTCACCCTGCCACCTCTTTAGCATTGAGGACAAACCATTCCAACTAGTCGCCCGCATGGCAGCGGAGACTCCGATTCCGAACGCTGCTGAGCAAGCGTCACCCCCAAACACCCGGAACGTGAGCAAGCGTCACCCCCAAACACCCGGAACGTGAGCGAGCGTCCAGCCAAAACACGCGGGACGTGATAGAGCGTGGACGTCAGCGCTCGGAGTGCGCCGCCAGGAAGGAGTAGACCTCGGTCTCGTCCACGCCCGGGAACGCGCCCGGAGGCATGGCGGCAAGCAGGTGCGAGTGGGCCCGGGCGGAAGGCCATGCGTTGCCGGCCCACTCGTTCGCCAGCGAGGCAGGCGGCCGCTTGCAGCAGTTCGGGTCCGGGCAGTTCGAGGTTGCACGGGCAGTCGTCTCCCGGCCGCGGAACCACTTCACGTGCTGGTAGGGCACCCCGATGCTCAAAGAAAATTCACCGGCTGCCGAGCGCTCCGTCCGGGCCGTGCACCAGTACGTGCCGGACGGCGTATCCGTGTACTGGCTGTAGGCGCTGAACTTGTCCGGCACATCGAAAACGGCCCGGGATGTCCACGCTTTGCACGACGGTTGGCCCTCGATCGCCCCGGTGTGGTCCTGCGGGAAGGTCACGCCATCGTTCTCGTAGGCCTTGTAGATGATGCCCGACTGGTGGGTTTTCTGAAAGTGCGTGGTGATGCCCAGGTGCTTGGTGGCCAGGTTCGTGAACCGGTGCGCGGCGGTCTCGTAGGACACAGCGAAGGCGTCGCGGATGTCCTCCACAGCGATTTCCTTGGCGGCCTTGGCCTTTTGGAGGAACTCCACCGTGGCCTGCTCCGGCAGCAGCAATGCCGCAGCGAAGTAGTTAGTGGCCACCCGCTGCGCCAGGAAGTCCCCATAGTTCCGCGGAGTTTCATGCCCCAGGACATAGTGACCCAGCGCCTGAAGCAGGACTGAGCGGGGGTCGTGATCCTGGCGCTGGTTCTGCGTCAGATAAATTCTGCGGTTCTTCAAATCGGTCACGGACCGCGTCGAGTGCGGCAGATCGCCCACGTGATGGAGGGAGAAACCAAGGTTCTCGGCGATGTCAGCAATGACGTGCTGGCTGAGCGGACCGGTGGTGTACCCGACCCCTTTGAGGACCTTCTGTGCCTCGGCTTCATACTCGGGGAAATAGTTACCGCGCTCACGCATCATGGCACGCAACTCGCCGTTCGCGCGGCGGGCCTCTTCAGGCGTCGCGACTTGCTCGTTAAGTTTGCGTTCGAGTTCCTGAAGCAGCCCCACCTGCGACTCCAGAACATCCAGCGGAAGCCGCGAGCTGATGCGGATTTTGGGCAGGTTCAGCGACTCGTAGAGCGGTCCGCGCTGGTACCGTTCCAGCTCGATTTCCAGGGCCGCGCGACGGCTTGGCGGCTCCGCCCCGAGCAGTTGGTCGATGCTCACGTTGAGGGACGCAGCGAGCTGCTGAAGCAACCCCAGTTTGGGTTCGCGCTTGCCGTTTTCGATCAGGCTCAGCTGGCTTGGCGCGGTCCCGACGGCGGCACTCAGGTCATCGAGCGTCAGCCCCGCCTGCTTGCGCAGATGGCGCACGCGGCGGCCAAGGCTGATGACGTCCAGTTCGGGGGACGCAGGGGACAACGACGGCGACGCGACTTCGCGATTCCAGCTCACAGGCGACATTTCTTGAGAATACGCGAAGAAGTGCATTTCTTTCCATAGTTTTCCTCTAGCAACCCTCTTGGAAGTGCAGAAAAGTAGGTCTTACGAAAAAGAAATACAGACCCGGGTAAGCCGGCCGATGCAGCAAAGGTGCAGCGGAGGCCGGCCCGGGGAGCCCCGCTTGGATTATTAGGAGACATGCAATGACCGCATCGTTTGAACCAGCAGAACAGCACTCCGCACAGGAGACAGCAAGCGAGCAGGCAGCAGCGCTGGAACTCGAATGGTCCGCCAACCCGCGGTGGGAAGGCGTCACCCGTGATTACTCGGCTTCCGACGTTGTCCGCCTCCGTGGCCGCGTCTCCGAAGAGCACACCCTGGCCCGCCGCGGTTCCGAGAAGCTCTGGAAGCAGCTCACCGAGGAAGCTCCCACCGGCGGCTACACCAACGCCCTGGGCGCACTGACCGGTAACCAGGCTGTGCAGCAGGTCAAGGCCGGCCTCCGCGCCATCTACCTCTCCGGCTGGCAGGTGGCCGCCGACGCCAACCTGTCGGGCCAGACCTACCCGGACCAGTCCCTGTACCCGGCCAACTCGGTGCCGCAGGTTGTCCGCCGCATCAACAACGCGCTGCTCCGTGCGGACCAGATCGAGTATGCCGAAGGCGTCAAGACCGTCGAAGACTGGCTGGTCCCGATCGTCGCGGACGCCGAAGCAGGCTTTGGTGGCCCGCTGAACGCCTACGAGCTTATGAAATCCATGATTACCGCAGGTGCCTCGGGCGTTCACTGGGAAGACCAGCTCGCTTCGGAAAAGAAGTGCGGCCACCTGGGCGGCAAGGTGCTGATCCCCACCCAGCAGCACATCCGGACCCTGAACGCAGCCCGCCTGGCAGCCGACGTCGCCGGTACCCCGACGGTGGTCATCGCCCGCACCGACGCCGAAGCAGCAACCCTGATCACCTCCGACGTTGACGAGCGCGACCAGGAATTCATCACCGGCGAACGTACCGCTGAGGGCTTCTACAAAGTCCGCAACGGCATCGAACCCTGCATCGCCCGTGCCAAGGCCTACGCACCGTACTCCGACCTCATCTGGATGGAGACCGGCACCCCGGACCTGGAGCTGGCCCGCAAGTTCGCCGAATCGGTCAAGGCCGAGTTCCCGGACCAGATGCTCTCCTACAACTGCTCCCCGTCCTTCAACTGGCGCAAGCACCTGGACGACACCACGATCGCCAAGTTCCAGCGCGAACTCGGTGCCATGGGCTTCACGTTCCAGTTCATCACTTTGGCCGGCTTCCACGCTCTGAACTACTCGATGTTCGACCTCGCCCACGGTTACGCCCGTGAAGGTATGAGCGCCTACGTCGAGCTCCAGGAGAAGGAATTCGCTTCCGAGTCCCGCGGCTACACCGCCACCAAGCACCAGCGCGAAGTCGGCACCGGCTACTTCGACGACATCGCAACCGCGCTCAACCCGAACGCATCCACCCTCGCACTGGTCGGATCGACCGAAGAGGGCCAATTCCACTAACCAAACGCCCAAAGGTGAGCTGTTCGCTGCGCTCACCGGAAGGCACGACGGCGATTGTCGCCCGAGCGTGAACGCACCGGCTTGGCGGGGGAACCCGGAAGCGTGCGTAAAAGGGGCCCTGTCCCGGCCGCCGGCCGAGCCCCGCGAGGCCATGCGGCCGGGATGGGGAATAGCACGCGGAGGGTTTCCCCCTCCAACCTGGCCCGCTCATGCAACTGCCGCCGTCGAACATTTGCTTCTCATAGGAGAGATTGAAATGAACAGCTTCACTGACAACTTCACTATCAATGGCATCACTTTGACCGCTCAGCCCATTTGCCGGCAGAACGAGGTCCTCACGCCGGACGCTTTGGAGTTCATCGGCCAACTGCACCGGGCTACGGCTGATCGTCGTCAGGAGCTGATGCAGGCACGGCATGCCCGCCGTGGGCAGATCGCCGCCGGTCAGGATCCGCGGTTCCGCCCGGAAACTGAGGGTATCCGGAATGATCCGTCCTGGCGGGTCGCTCCCCCGGCACCGGGACTGGAGGACCGCCGTGTTGAGATCACGGGTCCGGTGGACAAGAAGATGACCATCAACGCGCTGAACTCCGGTGCGAAGGTGTGGCTGGCCGACATGGAGGACTCCTCCACGCCGACGTGGCGCAACGTCATCCAGGGCCAGCTGAACCTGACCGACGCGTTGGAGCGCCGGATCGATTTCACCTCTCCCGAGGGCAAGGAATACAAGCTCAAGGCGGCCGAGGATCTGCCCACCATCGTGGTCCGTCCCCGTGGCTGGCACCTGCCGGAGAAGCACATGCTGATTGACGGCAAACCCATCGCCGGCGGAATCGTGGACTTCGGACTGTTCTTCTTCCACAACGCCCGCCGCTTGCTGGCGCAGGGCAAAGGCCCATACTTCTACCTGCCCAAGATCGAGAACCACCTCGAGGCACGGCTGTGGAACGACATCTTTGTCCTGGCCCAGGATCTGCTCGGCATCCCGCAGGGCACCATCCGCGCCACGGTGTTGATCGAGACCATCACGGCAGCGTTCGAGATGGAAGAGATCCTCTACGAACTGCGGGACCACGCAGCTGGTTTGAACGCCGGCCGCTGGGACTACATCTTCTCCCTGATCAAGAACTTCCGGACCCGCGGACCGCGTTTCGTGCTCCCGGACCGCGGCCAGGTGACCATGACCCAGCCGTTCATGCGGGCCTACACCGAGCAACTGGTCCGGGCCTGCCACCGCCGCGGTGCCATGGCGATCGGTGGCATGGCTGCCGCTGTTCCCAACCGCAAGGACGAGGCCGCCAACACCGCCTCGTTCGAGAAGGTCCGTGCGGACAAGACCCGTGAAGCCAACGACGGTTTCGACGGCTCCTGGGTTGCCCACCCGGACCTGGTGCCGGTGTGCCGCGAAGTGTTCGACTCAGTTCTCGGAGACCGCCCCAACCAGCTGGACCGTTCCCGCGAGGACGTCACCCCGGATGACCGTGCGCTGATCGACATCTCCACCACCGAGGGCACCATCACGGAGGCCGGGGTACGCCTGAACATCGAGGTAGGCATCCGCTACATCGAGTCCTGGCTGCGGGGCAACGGCGCTGTCGCCATCCACAACCTCATGGAGGACGCCGCCACCGCCGAAATTTCGCGGTCCCAGCTGTGGCAGTGGATCCACTCCCACGCCATCACTGACCAGGGCGACATCATCAGCCGTGAATGGGTAGAGGACATGTTGGACGAGGAATTCGCCCGCCTGGAACGCTTCGATGGGGATCGCTTTGCAGATGCCCGCGCCATCTTCGAGGAAGTCACCCTGGCTGAGGAATTCCCCACCTTCCTGACCATTCCCGCCTACGCCCGTTTCCTCACCGAGGCCCGTGAAGAGGCCACGGAAGAGGAACTCGTCGCCGCCTAGCTGCACTGTACTGGTCGTCGACACGCCAAGCCCCGACGCTGGGCTGCCTGCACTCTTCGCAACAAGTGACCCCGATGGTCGGGGAGGCAGCCCAGCAACGGGGCTTTTCCATGCTCAAGGCCCTCCGGATTCGATGGTTCGCTGCACACCATGCCGTGCGCACGGCATCCTGTGCAGCGAACCCCCGAATCAGCCGCTGGAGGGGCCCAGCGGCCCGGAGCGGCCCGGCCCCTTAGCGCTGCCGGGCCACCCAGCGCACGGACAACGTCGTGCACACACAGAACGCGAGCACCGATCCGAGGATCACGAAGAGCGGACCCGTCCAGCCGTCGGTAACACTGTGCACGTATCCGACAACGGTGGGCGCCAAGGCAGCAAAACAGTAGCCAACACCCTGGACCACGGCGGACATCTTCCCTGCGGCGGCCTGCGAGCGGGCGAACTTGATGATCGCAATGAAGATCACCGTAATTCCACCACCCTGGGCAACGCCTCCCAGCGAGGACCACAACCACCAGAAGCCCGGGGCCAGCAACAAGCCAACGGGAACGGTCAGCCACATCGCACTCAAGGTGACCGCAACCGTCGTCGTACTGGTGAAACGGGCCAGGAGCGGGACGCCCAGGCCGCCCACAATCGCGAAGATCTGGAAGAGTGAGGAGCCCGCGCCGGCCTCGGCCGTGCCCATGGCGAGTTCGTCGGACAGGAAGCTTGGCAGCCACGCGGTGACGCCGTAGTAGGAGAACGCCTGGCCGGCGAAGCCGAGCGTCAGGCCGACGGTCAACCAGCCCACCCCCGCAACGGGTCCCGAACCTGAAGGGACGGCAGCCTCAACCGCGGCTGGGACAAAGGCCCGGCGCGTACCCACTGTGGGCACCCAAAACAGGATTGCCGCCAAGGCCAGCAGCGCGCTGGCAGCCAAGGAAAGCCGCCACCCCACCAGCTCGGCCAGCGGAGCCGTGGCCACTGAGGTGAGGAACGAACCGATGTTCAGGGCCGCGGTGTAGACGCCCATCGCTGTCGCTTGCCGGCGGGGAGCGAAGTCGCGGCGGATGATCAGCGGCACGGCGATGTTGCCGATGGTGATGGCCACGCCAATGACCACTGTGCCGGCCATGACCAGGGCCCCACCGCCGCTGGAACGGATCACCACACCGGCCAGCACGCCGAGCAACGTGAGCATGACGGCGAATTCGGCGCCCAGTCGGCGTCCGGCCAACGAAGCCAACGGCGAAGCCAGGGAGAAGCAGAGCACGGGGATGCCTGTCAGCAGTCCGAGTTCAACCGGGGAGAAGCCAAGGTCCTGTCGGAGCAGATCCACTACGGGCGCCACGGCGACGAACGGTCCGCGCATGTTCAAGGCAATCAGCCCTATGCAGGCGAGGATCAGCCAGCCTCGGGGAACTTTGGCGAGGAACTGGCTCATGGTGCGGACCGGAAAGGGACAGGAAGCGTTTTCATCAGTTTCATTGCTATCACGCCCCCGGCCGCCCCACGGCATCCATGAAGGCCTAGCCCGTCGCTTGGAGTGTGGCCTCAATCACCGCAGGCGAGAGAACGTACTGGGTCACCATCTGGCTGGCACCCAGGATCGCGGAGCGGTCTCCGGCCATGGAAATGCCGATCCGAAGATGCGTGGTGGCCAACGGCAACGATCGCCGGTAGACCACTTCGCGGATTCCCGCCACAAGGTGTTCGCCTGCCTCCCCCACGCTGCCGCCAATGATGATCATGGAGGGGTTGAGCAGGTTGACCACGGTTGCCAGGACATCTCCGACATCGCGTCCGGCCTGTCGCAGCGCCTGGATAGCCTGGAGGTTTCCCTCGCCCACGAGCCGCAGGACATCGGCGCCGTTGGTGGCTTCCAGCCCCTGCGTTTGCAGTTGATGCGCGACGGCGGGACCGGAGGCGAGCGCTTCAAGGCACCCGTAGTTGCCGCAGCGGCAGAGGACGTCGTCGCCACGTGGCACCCGGACGTGGCCGAGGTCGCCGGCGGTGCCGTTGGCACCCCGCTGCAGCTCACCACTGCTGATGATGCCCGCACCGATGCCGGTGGCCACCTTGATGAACAGGAAGTTGTCGTGGTCCGGCCAGTAGGCGGTCCGCTCCCCCAGGGCCATGATGTTGACGTCGTTGTCCACCAGTACGGGAACAGGCAGCGAGCGCTGAACGTAAGTGACGACGTCGAATCCGTCCCAGCCCGGCATGATCGGCGGCTTCACGGGCCGCCCCGTGTCATGCTCCACGGGCCCGGGGAGGCCGATGCCTATCCCGGCGAGGTCGCCCGGTTCCCGTCCGGCTTCGGCAAGCAGCTCCCGGCCTGCTGAAACCACGCGGCCCAGCACTACCTCGGGACCGTCGGCGACTTCCTGTCCCAGCCGGCGCTCCGCCAGGATGCTGCCCCCGAGGTCGGTGACGGCAACAATCACGTGGGTCGCTCCGACGTCGACCGCCAGCACGACGCGCGCGGCCGGGTTGAAGGCAAAGCGCGACGGCGGCCTGCCGCCGCTGGAGCTTGCCTCACCGGCCGGGCCGACCAGCCCGGAGTTGATCAGGGCGTCGATGCGGGAAGCGACGGTTGAGCGGGCAAGTCCGGTGGTGAGGGCAAGTTCGGCGCGTGTCCGGGCTTGGCCGTCGCGGAGAAGTTGGAAGAGATCGCCAGCGCGCGACAGGTTGCCGGCCTCTAAGACCATGGTGTTTCCGGCGTCGTTTCCGGGTGCTGGAGTCATGCATTTAGTGAAGCACGATTGCTTATGCATGTCATGCAATGAAAGTTTGTCGGCCATATTTCAACTTTTGCTTGACGATCGACAAAAGTCCCCCTAGGTTGTGATGAGCAGCACATCACGACGCTCGATGTCAGGGATCCACAGCATCGATCCCTCCCGTTCCGCTCATGCGCCAGTCCGCTTACGAAGAGGTAACTGAACTTGTCCAGCCCTACAGACGCCACCCGAATCCTGAATGTTGGCATCCTCGGCGCCGGCCCGGTCACCCAGGCCATCCACCTGCCATCCTTGGCGCGGTTGGGCCACATCCTGTCTGTCCGCCACATCATGGATGTCGACCCCAAGGTGGCTGAGTCCGTTGCCGCCCGCGTTGGCGCCACCCACAGCACCAGCATCGACGCCCTTCTGGGTGACCCGGACGTGGACATCGTGGCCATCTGCAGCCCCCACCAGTTCCACGCCGAGCAGGTCATCGCAGCATGCCACGCCGGCAAGAAGGCTGTCCTTTGCGAGAAGCCCTTCGCCATGAACGCCGAAGAAGCTGCCCGCATCTCCGCCGTCAGCGCGGCAACCGGAGTACCGATCATCGTGGGCGCCATGCACACCTTCGATCCCGGCTGGCTCGCCGCCCGGAACAACTGGGGCGAGCTTCCGGAGAAGGCACACACGATCCGTTCCTCCATCGTCCTCCCGCCCAACTCACGGTTTGAGGACTTTGCCACAGAGATCATCACCCGTCCCGCCGGCGGTGCCCCCGACTACTCGGACCCCGAGGTCATCAAAGGCGCACTCCGCGGCGGGGTCATGGGGCTCGCCATCCACGACCTCCCCTTGATCCGCAGGTTCACGCCGGACTTCAAGGACATCGAAGTGCTTGAAGCACGCCATGTCCGCCCGTTCGGCTACGTCATCTCCCTCCGGACCCCCACCCGGACCATTGAGCTCCGCGCAGCCATGAACAACACCTGGAAGCCCGAATGGAGCTTCGAAGCCCTGTCCGACGACGAGTCCCTCCGCATCGACTTCACCCCGTCGTACGTCCAGGCCGGCTCAGCGGTGGCAACGTTCTCCCGCGGGTCGCAGAAAACCATCCTTGGCCCCTTTGAGCACAACGGTTACGAAGGGGAATGGCGCGAACTCGCGGCCCTCGCCGCCGGCACCAAGCAGCCGCCGTCGGCCCAAACCCTGATTGACGACCTCACGTTCGCGCTGGACATCGCCGAGGCCACGGTGGCCACCCTTGATCGCCGGACGGCAGTACAGCCCGCAGTCTCCGAAGGAGTCCACGCATGAGCGCCGCCGCCTTCGAGCACTACACAGTCCAGGCCACACCCGAGGCGCAGAAAGCAGGCGCCGTTGCCTTGGCAGTGGCTTCCCTGCCCGAATCGTTCTGCCCGACCGCGGATGAAAACAGCGCCGACGTCCAGGTCATCGCCGGACAGCCCGACTGGACCCGGCACGCCGTGGAAGCCATCAGTGCGGGAGCCCGCGGCATCGTGGTGGTCAACCCTTCACCCGAAAACGTCAACGAGCTCACAGAGACGGCAGCACGGCACAATTCGGCCGTGGTCCTCGACCAACGTTGGGCGTCCAACCCGGCCACCGCGGCAGCCGAGGACGCAGTCCGGTCCATGGCCGGCCGCGCCGTAGTCCTCGACGTCGTCGCCACCGCTCCGGTGGGAACCGACAGCGGCGCGTTGCTCGCGGACCAACTTGCCGCCGTCGTGCGTCTCACCGGACCGTTGGGAAACCTCAGGCTCCTGGACCGCAGGCCGCACGGCTACACCGCGACGGCGGTACTCGCCAACGGCGCACCGGTGGCCCTGCAGGGCATCCTTTCCAACGCCCGGGCCGCAAGCGTCACCGTCACCATGCTGACGGACGACGGCGGCGCCGCCGTTTCGCTGCCGGATCCGGTGGCTGCCTGGCCGGCCACCGTGAAAGTCACCGGTCCACACGGTGAACTGCTTCTGCCAACGATCTACGAATCCGCTCACCGCGCCACCTGGCGCCGGCTCAAGGAACACCTCGACGCCGGCACCCTCCCCTCGGATCTGCAGCAGTTCGCTGCGGTTTCGGAATCCATCGCAACCCTCACCTGAAACACCAGCACCTCCGTTCCACCAGCCATTCAGTATCCGTTGCCCTACTCAAAGTTGAGCTGGACCGGCAAACCAACGCACAGCGTCGCCGGTCCCGAAAGGAATCACTATGAATGTTCAGTCCGCAGCCACCCGGTCCTTCTCCCGCCGCAATTTCCTCGGCCTGTCCGCGGCGGCCGCTTCCGTGCCGCTGCTGGCAGCCTGCGGCGGAGGCTCGGCTACCCAAGGCGGAGGTGGCGGCGCTGGTGGAACGGTCAAGTTCTGGGACATGCCGTGGGCCACCCCCGCCTACAACGAATCCGCCAAGAAGATCGCAGAAGGCTTCTCCGGCGCGAACAACGCCAAGGCCAACTACCAGATCATCCAGTGGAACAACTTCTACCAGACGTTCTCCTCGGCCATCGCTTCCAAGACCGGCCCGGCCGTTTCCACCGGCGGCGGCTTCCAGGCCTTCCAGTTCGAGCAGCAGGGCCAGATCGCGTACGCCGACAAAGTCATTGAAAAGCTGAAGTCCAACGGTCAGTTCGATGACTTCCTGCCCGGCGTGCTGGACCCGTTCAAGTCCGACAAGGGATACGTCGCCGTGCCGTGGCAGTTGGACATGCGCGTGTTCTGGTACCGGAAGTCCCTGTTCGAGAAGGCGGGCGTGTCGCTGCCCACCGACTGGCCGTCACTGCTTGAAGCCGGCAAGGCGCTGAAGAAGGTCGGCGCGTTCGGCTTCGCCACGGGCGCCGGTTCGGGCAACAACTACGGCAACCACTCGATGATCATGATGATGGTCAACAACGGCGGCGGTGTCTGGAACAAGGACGGCGAGCTGGACCTCCTGAACGACCGCAACGTGGAAGCCATCGAATTCGTCCGCGAGCTTGTCTCCAACGGCATCGTGGATCCCGCAGCCGTCAGCTACACAACGGACAACATGTCAGCACAGTGGAAGGACGGCAAGGCCGGCTTCGGCCTGTTCCAGGTCAACGTGCCGCAACGCGTCGGCGACACCTCCGGAGACCTGCTGGTGGCCGACCCCATCACCGGTCCGCACGGTGACAAGGCAACCATCGTGTTCCCGAACAACATCATGATGTACAAGAACACCCCGTCGCAGGAAGCCTCGGAAGAGTTCCTCGTGTACTACCTGGGCCAGCTCAAGGAACTGTGGAAGCAGAAGCTCATGTCCGCACTGCCCGTCTTCAAGTCGATCACCGAGCTGCCCGAGTTTGCCGACGACCCCAACAACGTCAAGATCGTCAAGGACTGGCAGCCGATCGCCAAGACCTTCGCAGCCCAGGGCAGCACGCTCAACGCAAACCTCGCAGCCCTTGACGGCGGCCAGGCGCTGAACCAGTTCAGCCAGTCGATCCTTACCGGCCAGGCAGCTGATGCCAAGAGCGCCCTGCAGGCCTTCCAGTCCGGCCTCGAATCGGTCTTGAAGAAGTAGAACGGTACCTCTGCCATGTCATCAACTACTGCAACATCGGGCCTGTCCCGGGCCCGCCGGGGAGTGGCCCCCGGCGGCTCGGGGGCCGGCCCCGGCAAACGCAAGAGCAAACTCAGCGCGCAGACCACCCGTACTTTCTTCTGGCTGTTGCTGCCTTCGGTGGTGCTGCTGGTCCTGATCCACGGCTACCCGCTGATCCACGCCGCGGTACAGGCCACCCACGACGGCGACCTCCTCCAGACGGGCAACTTCGTGGGCGGCGAGAACTTCGCCAGCGTCCTGTCCTCCCCCGCGTTCTGGAAAGCTGCACAGTTCACGCTCTGGTTCACGATTGTCGGAGTCTTCGGCTCCTGGCTGGTAGGACTGGGCCTGGCCCTGCTGCTGCGGACCAGAATCCCCGCAGGCAATACCTTCAAGGTCCTCTTGCTCCTGCCGTGGGTCGTGCCGATCGTCGTCTCCTCCACCGCCTGGAACTGGTTGGTGGCCACCCCCGACAGCCTGATCCCGTCGATCTTCCGCGGGCTGGGACTGGGGACACCGCTGTTCCTGGCCGACCCCACACTGGCATCCATCACCGTGATGGTGTTCAAGGTCTGGGTCTCTTTCCCCTTCATGATGATGATGATCTCCGCGGCACTGGCCTCGGTGGACACCACCGTCTACGAAGCAGCCAGTATGGACGGCGCCTCCAAGTGGCAGCAGTTCACGCAGATCACGCTCCCGCTGATCGCCCGCTCCACGTACATCTCGTGGATCCTCATGACGATCTTCTGCGTCAATGACTTCCCGACCATCTACCTGCTCACCGGCGGCGGCCCCGTCAGTGCCACCACCTCCTTGGTGGTCCTTGCCTACCGCACGGTCTTCCAGGACTTCGCCACCGGCCCCGGCGTCGCCATCGCCTTCCTGATGACCATGACCCTGGTGGTCATTTCCGTCATCCTGTACCGCCAGATCCGAAAGTCGAGCGTCGAATAATGAGCACAGTACTTCACGCCCACCCCGAATCCGGTCCCGCCCTGGGCATCACCGACTCCGGAAAAACCCGCCGGGTGCTCTCCGAAGCCGGTATGCGCGGACGCTGGTGGAGGTTCGCCCTGATCCTGGCCATCACGGTGATCGTCCTGGTCCCCATCATGGTCACTGTGGTCCTGGCCTTCACTCCCGGAGCCAACAGCACCGCCACAGGCTTCACGTTCGAGAACCTGGCCAACGTGTTCAACGGGACGCTCGCCGCCACCTGGCTCCAGAACAGCCTGGTCACCACACTGTCCACGGTCCTGGTTTCGGTCGCGGTGGCCGCTCCCGCCGGCTACGTCCTCTCCCGCGGACGTTCCAAGGCAGTGTCCGGTTACTCACTGCTCCTGTTCGTCATGCAGTCCCTGCCGATCATCACCTCCGTGGTCCCCCTCTTCATCCTCTTCGCTGCCATGGGACTGGTGGACAACCTCCTGGGCATCACCATCATCTACGTCGGTTCCACCATGACCGTGGCTACCTGGATGATGGCCGCCTACTTCGACTCCATCCCCATCAGCCTTGAAGAAGCCTCATGGATTGACGGCTGCTCAGTCTTCGGATCCTTCACCAAGGTGGTGCTCCGCAACTCGCTGCCGGGCATCCTCTCCACCGCGATCTTCGCCTTCCTGCTCGCCTGGAACGATTACCTGGTAGCCATCGTGTTCCTCCGTTCCAACGAGATCTTCACCCTGCCCATGGGTGTCCAATCCTTCTTCCAGCAAAACGCCACTGACTGGACATCCGTCATGGCCCTGGCCGTGGTCATGATGCTGCCGCCGATCATTGTTTTCGCCACCCTGAACAAGTACTTCAGCGTTGGCGGAATCGGCGGCTCCCTGGCCGGCCGCTGATTAGACTGGCGCCAAGTCCCCGAACTCCCGGAAAACCACTCCCGAAAAGGAAACCCATGTCTTACTCACTCCAGCTGTACACCCTCCGCAACGCCATCCAGGAGGACCTGCCTGGAACCATCAGGAAGGTCGCTGAGATCGGCTACACGCAGGTGGAGCCGTACAACTTCGTGGCCACAGCTTCGGAACTCGGCAAGGCTTTGAAGGAGAACGGCCTGACCGCTCCGTCCGGTCACGCCCCGCTCCTGTCACAGGACCAGGACGAAATTTTCGCTGCCGCCAAAGAGCTGGGCATCACCACCGTCATCGATCCGTTCCTCCCGGCTGAGCACTGGCAGGATGCGGAAACCATCCAGGGCACGGCAGCCAAGCTCAACGCCGCCGCGAAGAAAGGCGCCGAGTACGGCATCCGGGTTGGTTACCACAACCACGCCTGGGAGCTACAGTCCACCATCGAAGGCACCACTGCGCTTGAATACTTCGAAGGACTGCTGGATCCGGAACTCGTCCTCGAGGTAGACACGTACTGGGCAGCCGTCGGAGGCCAGGACCCAGTGGAACTCCTGGCCCGCCTGGGTGACCGGGTCAAGCTCATCCACATCAAGGATGGCCCCGGCAACACCGACACCAAAGCCCAGCAGCCCGCCGGCCAGGGCACCATTCCGGTGCTGGATGTCATCGCAGCTGCCAAGTCCCTGGAAGTGGGCGTGGTGGAGTTCGACGATTATTCGGGCGACATCTTCCAGGGCATCACGGAGAGCCTCGCATTCCTCAACGCAGAATCGGCAGGGGCCAAGGCATGAGCTTCACACCCTCAACCCGCAAGGGCCCCGTAGGCGTCGCCGTCATCGGCGCGGGCAACATCAGCAAGCAGTACCTGGATAACCTCACCACCTTCCCGGACGTCAAAGTCCTGGTGATCGCCGACCTGTTCGAAGAGGCAGCCAAGGCCCGCGCCGAGGAATACGGGATCGCCGAGTTTGGCGCGCCGGAGCTGGCACTGAACCATCCCGACGTCGAAATCATTGTGAACCTGACCATTCCTGCGGCGCACGTCGAGGTAGCCACGGCTGCCGTCAACGCGGGCAAGCACGTATGGACTGAGAAGCCGTTCTCGCTGGACCGTGAATCCGGTCTGGGCCTCCTCAAGGCCGCAGATGCAGCGGGAATCCGCCTCGGAACCGCACCGGACACGTTCCTAGGTGCCGGCCTGCAGACCGCGCGCCGCATCATTGAACGCGGTGACATCGGCACGCCACTGACCGGCATGACTACGTTCCAGACCCCGGGTCCGGAATCCTGGCACCCGAACCCGGCCTTCCTGTTCCAACACGGCGCCGGCCCGCTGTTCGACATGGGTCCGTACTACCTCACGGCCCTGATCCAGACCTTCGGCTCCGTCCGCAAGGTGGCCGCCGTCGGCTCCTCCGCCAAGGCCACCCGCGTCATCGGTTCCGGACCCAAGGCCGGCGAGGAGTTCGCCGTCGAGGTTCCCACGCATGTGTCCGCGATGGCGCAGTTCGAAGGCGGACAGTCCAGCCACAGCGTGTTCTCCTTCGAGTCGCCGCGCCTCCGGATGGGCTTCGTGGAAATCACCGGCACTGAGGCGACCCTCTCACTGCCGGACCCAAACTATTTCGACGGCGAGCTGAAGCTCTGGCGTCCAGGCGCGGAAGAACCCGAGATCATCGCCGCAACCGGCCCCGCCAACGGCCGCGGCCTGGGTGTGCTGGACATGGCCCGGGCGCTCCGGGCCGGAACTCCGCACCGCGCCACCGGCGATCTGGCTTACCACGTATTGGACAGCATGGTCTCGATCGCCGAGTCCGTGGAATCGGGCACGTTCGTGGATGTCACCAGCAACGCGCCGGCCTCGGCGGCAGTCCCTGAGGACTGGGCTCCCGAAACCGCCACACTCTAAGTCCGCAGCAACAGCGAGGAACCTGACCATGAGCACGCCCACACACTCGTCCCTGCCTTCCGACAGCCTGGCTTCCCGCGAGGATAAGGCCCCCCTGGGGGTTGCCGCCATTGGCTATGCCTTCATGGGGAAGGCCCATTCGAATGCGTGGCGGAATGTGGCCAGTTTCTTCGACGTCCCGGCCTTCGAGCAGAAAGTGCTCGTTGGCCGGGACGCCACCCAGGTGGCCGAGGCCGCTGCCAAGTACGGCTGGGCCGAATCCGCCACCGACTGGCGCTCCGTGATTGAACGCGATGACATCCACATCATCGATATCTGCGCCCCGGGCTGGATGCACGCGGAAATCGCCATCGCCGCCCTTGAAGCGGGCAAACATGTGTTGGTGGAGAAGCCGCTGGCCAACACACTGGGCGAGGCCGAACTGATGACCGCCGCTGCCGCGAAAGCCCGCCAACGCGGAGTGCAGTCCATGATCGGCTTCAACTACCGCCGCGTCCCCGCCCTTGCACTGGCCCGCGAACTCATCGCCGAGGGCCGCCTCGGCACCGTCCGCCACGTCCGTGCCGCCTACCTCCAAGACTGGCTCTCCGACGCGCAATCCCCCATGACCTGGCGCCTCCGTAAGGAAACCGCCGGTTCCGGCGCGCTCGGCGACATCGCTTCGCACGCGATTGATCAGGTCCTGTTCCTTCTGGGCGATGCCGTTACCGAGGTCTCCGGCCGCCTGCAGACGTTCGTGGACCGACGCCCCGGACCGGATGGTCCGGAAGATGTCACGGTCGACGACGCCGCCTGGGCAACGCTGACGCTCGCCTCCGGAGCAATCGCCTCCGTTGAAGTCAGTCGCGTGGCCACGGGCCAGAAAAACTCCCTCAAGCTCGAAATCTACGGCGATAAAGGCACCATCCTGTTTGACCTCGAGGCACTGAACGAACTCGGCTTCCTGGACGCCACCGTCCCGGTCCGGGAGCAGGGCTTCCGACGGATCCTGGTCAACGAGCCCGTTCACCCCTACCTTGAAGCATGGTGGCCGCAAGGCCACATCATCGGCTGGGAACACACCTTCACCCACCAGATCCGGGACTTCCTCCTTGCCGTTCGCGACGGCAGCCAGCCATCGCCGTCGTTCGAAGAGGGCCTGAACGTCCAGCACATCCTCGCCGCCGTGGAAGAGTCCGCAGCCGCCAAAAGCTCACTGATCCAGTTGCACGCAAACCCTACCGAAGGAGCCTGACATGCCCCGCCCGTACACCCTGTTCACCGGCCAGTGGGCCGACCTCCCCTTCGAGGAAGTCGCGCGCCTTGCCTCGGGCTGGGGCTACGACGGCCTGGAAATCGCCGTCTCCGGAGACCACCTGGACGCCTGGCGCTGGGACGAACCCGGCTACGTCGAGTCCAAACTCGCCATCCTGGAAAAGTACAACCTCAAGGTCTGGGCCATCTCCAACCACCTCAAAGGCCAAGCCGTCTGCGATGACCCCATCGACTTCCGCCACGAGGCGATCGTTGGGTCCAAGGTGTGGGGCGACGGCGACCCCGAAGGCGTCCGCCAACGCGCTGCCGAAGAAATGAAACACACCGCCCGCCTCGCAAAAGCGCTCGGCGTGGACACCGTGGTGGGGTTCACCGGCTCCTCCATCTGGCAATACGTCGCCATGTTCCCGCCTGTCCCCGAGAAAGTCATCGAGGCCGGCTACCAGGACTTCGCCGACCGCTGGAACCCCATCCTGGACGTCTTCGACGAATGCGGGGTCCGCTTCGCCCACGAAGTCCACCCGAGTGAGATCGCCTACGACTACTGGACCACCGTCCGGACCCTCGAAGCGATAGGCCACCGTCCAGCTTTCGGGCTGAACTGGGACCCGTCGCACTTCATGTGGCAGGGCATCGATCCCGTGTCCTTCATCTGGGACTTCAAGGACCGGATCTACCACGTGGACTGCAAGGACACCAAGCTCCGCCCCACCGGCCGGAACACCGTCATGGGCTCCCACTTGCCCTGGGGCGACCCGCGCCGCGGTTGGGACTTCGTCTCCGCAGGACGCGGCGACGTGCCTTGGGAATCGTCCTTCCGCGCCCTGACCGCAATCGGCTACGACGGACCTATCTCCGTGGAATGGGAAGACGCCGGCATGGACCGCCTGCACGGCGCCCCCGAAGCCCTTGCCGCGCTCAAGAAGTTCGATTTCCCCGCCTCCCAGACCAGCTTCGACGCCGCCTTCAGCCAGGACTAACCCTCCGGAGTTTTTGTACAGCTAACGCCCTTTAGAAGCCTTCTTCAGGGCGTTACCTGTACAAAAGCTCCCACCAAAGTGGCAAGGAGCCAACCGTGATCCGCACCCTTCGACCCGGCCAGCGTTGCGAGGTGCGGATCGCGTCGGTCACGGGCCACAGCGAAACCCTCTACGCCACTGACCACATTCTCCTCGAAGCCCCGAACTGGACCATGGACGGTTCAGCCCTCATCCTGAACGGGGACGGGAAACTGTGGCGTCTTGACGCTTCCACTGCGAAACTGACCCAAATCCCGCTCAGTGGCATCCCAGACCTCAACAACGACCACGTCCTGGCACCGGACGGCACCGGCATCTTCCTCTCCGCCAACGACGGCCATATCTACCGTGGACTGCTCAAGGGCGGCCCTGCCACCCGCATCACCGAGGACGACGGCTCCTTCCATTTCCTCCACGGCGCCAGCCCCGACGGCACGGAACTCGCGTACGTCGGAATTAAGGCCGGCGACCTCAAGCAGCCCGGCAAGCTCATGACCATGGCATCCGACGGCGGCGCTGCCGCCCGGGTCGACGTCGGTTCAGGCCACTGCGACGGGCCCGAATACTCGCCTGACGGGCAATGGATCTACCTGAACACGGAGTCGTTCTCAACAACTCCGGGGCATGCCCAGCTTGCACGGATCCGACCGGACGGCAGCGACTTTACTCAGCTGCTGAAGTCCGACACCGTCGACTGGTTTCCCCACCTGTCCCCGGATGGCCACTACGCCAGCTACATCCGGTTCCCCGGCGGTACCGTTGGACACCCCGCTGACTTGCCCGTCGACGTCGTGCTTGTTTCGACCAAGGACTGGACCACCCCACTCCAAGCATGGCCACTTTCCGGTGGCCAAGGTACCCTCAACGTCAACAGCTGGTCGCCGGACTCCGCGCGCTTTGCGTATGTGGCGTACCCGCTCACTGACTCTGCAAAGGACTAACTAAGTGACCCTAAGCAACGGTACTTCCGACGGAACCATCCGCTGGGGCATTCTCGGCACCGGATTCATAGCCGGGCTGCAAACGCAGGATTTGAAGGAGAACGGCTTCACTGTCCAGGCGGTGGGTTCGCGTTCGGCAGAGTCCAGCAGGTCCTTCGCGGAAAAGTTCGGGATCGCCACCGCGCATGGCAGCTACGAAGACCTGGTGGCCGACCCCTTGGTTGACGTCGTCTACATCGCCACGCCGCACCCCTTCCACCACGCGAACGCCCTCTTGGCCTTGAACGCCGGCAAGCACGTGCTGGTGGAAAAGTCGTTCACCATGAATGCCCGTGAAGCCCGGGACATTGTAGGACTCGCGGAATCAAAGGGGCTCGTGGCGCTCGAAGCCATGTGGACCCGTTTCCTGCCGCACATGATCCGTCTCCGGGAAATCATCGCCGCAGGCACCATCGGCGAAGTCCGCAAGGTGGTGGCCAGCCACAACCAGAACCTCCCAAAGGACCCGGCACACCGCCTCAACAATCCCGCCCTGGGCGGCGGCGCACTGCTGGACCTGGGGGTCTACCCGGTCTCCTTCGCGTTCGACATCCTGGGCACGCCGGCCTCGATCAGGGCCAGCGCTGCCATGACTGCTACCGGCGTCGACCGCCAGACTGCGGCGGTTTTCGATTACGACGGCGGTGCGCAGGCGATCGTCGACTGCGAACTTGACGCAGCAAGCGCCAACCGGGCCATGGTGATCGGAACCGAAGGCTGGATCGACGTCGAACACACCTGGTACAACCCTGTCCCCTTCACCGTTCATGCGGCCGACGGTTCCGTGGGTGAGCGCTACGAGCAGCCCGTGAACGGTCGCGGCATGCAGTTCCAGGCAGCTGAGCTGGAGCGGCTGGTCCGGGAAGGTTCCACCGCAGGCACCATCCTTCCGCCGGACGAGAGCGTTTCCATCATGGCTGCCATGGATGAGATCCGCCGCCAGATCGGGCTGAGCTACGACGCTGATGCCGCCCCGGAAGGAAACCACCGTGACTGAATCCCCACGCCTCGCCGAGCTTCGCCGGCAGGAAGAAGAACTGGTCTTTGCTTCGTTCGATCACCATGACGCCTGGCGCCTTGGTTCGTTGATCGCCAATCATGCCATCAGTTCGGAGTTCGGGGTTGCCATCGACATCCGCCGGCACAACATCGTGCTCTTCCGCTGCGTCCTGCCCGGCGCGACGGCGGACCAGGAAGAGTGGATCCGCCGGAAGTCAGCTTCGGTGCTGCGTTTCGAGCACAGCACGGCACTGTTGACCGAGCTGTTTGCCTCCCGTACCCACAGCCCCCTGGGCAACGGGTGGCTGGCCCACGAGGACTACACCCTGGCGGGTGGTTCCTTCCCTCTCCGCGTGCGTGGTGCAGGTGTGATCGGGGCTGTGACGGTGTCCGGCCTCAGCTCCGACGAGGACCACCAACTGGTGGTCGATGGCATCCGGAGCTACCTGAAGACGGTCGGGGTTTAGGGGCAGCAGGGCTTGAACCCGGCCAGGGCTGGTTTGGCCTCACCGCCCCTTCAGCACATAGCGCCTTTCGGGACGTCCGACGCCGTACTTGAGTCGAACGTCCAAGGCGCCTTCGTCGTGGAGGTACTCAAGGTAGCGGCGGGCACTGACACGGGAGGTCCCGAGTTGTTCGGCAAGCTCAGCGGCTGACAAATCACCCGGTGCTGATTTCAACGCGGACTCCACCAGTTCCAGGGTCTCCACGCTGCAGCCCTTCGGCAGGGTCCGCTCGGAAACACCCAACCCAAAGACCCTGTTCACGTCGGATTGTTCAGCCTCGACCTTGGAAGCATCCAGCCCCTGGTAGGCGCTGAGGTAGTGCTCCAGCCGTTCCTGAAGATCGGACTGGGAAAAGGGCTTGATCAGGTAGTGGACGATGCCGCCGCGGAGGGCTTTGCGCACGGTCTCAACCTCGCGGGCTGCACTGATCACCAGCACGTCGAGGTCCGGGGCAACGTCCCGCAACTGGTGCATGAGGTCAAGGCCGTTGATGTCCGGGAGGTGGATGTCCAGGAGCACAAGATCGGGTTGCAGCCTACGCGTTTCCGCCAAGGCCTGTGCGCCGGTGTGGGCAACACCCACCACCCCGAAACCGGGGCTTCGCTGGATGAACCCGGCATGAACCTTGGCCACCATGAAGTCGTCATCGACAATCAAGACCTTGATCACTTGTGGTGAGCCCCTTTGCTGAATCGTGCGGTGAACACTGCACCGTCGTCGTTGGCCACGGTCAGTTCGCCCCCGCTGCGCCGGCAGATGACCCGCGAAAGCGCCAAGCCGAAGCCCCGGGCATCCCCCGGTCCCGGTTCCTTGGTGGAGTAGCCCTGTTGGAAGATCTCCTCGGCAGAACCGGCGGGCACTCCCGGGCCGTTGTCCTGGACAGTGACCGCGACACCGTCCGGCGAGTCCTCCACGAGCACGCGGACCGATGCCCCGGCGAGGCCAGTGACGGCGTCGAACGCGTTGTCCACGAGGTTGCCCACCACGGTGGTGATGTCCCGGGACAGTTCGTCCTTGACGCGCGGAAGCGCGGACCGGGGGTCCAGTTTCAACTCGACGCCGCGCTCAGTGGCCAGGCTGGCCTTGGCGATCAGCAGGGCAGCGAGCGCGGGATCCTCGATCCGCCGGGTCACGTCGTCGTTGAGCCGGGTCCGCTCCACGGTGGCACCGTTGACGAACTGCACCACGGAATCGTACTCGCCGATCTGGATGAGGCCCGAAATGACGTGGAGCTGGTTGGCGAACTCGTGGGCCTGCGCGCGGAGGGTGTCCGTTACCGTACGGGTGGCACCAAGTTCGCTCTCAAGGGAGGACAACTCGGTGCGGTCCCTCAGGGTGGTCACAGAACCGATGTCGCGCCCGTGCGAGCGCAGCGCCACCCGGTTCATCACCACCAGCCGCTCCCCTACCAGCACCAGTTGGTCCGGGTCCGACTGTTCGCGGGTCAGCACCACTTTCAGGGCGGATTCCACGGGGAGGGAGCGCAGCTTCCTGCCTACGCAGTCGTCGGGCAATCCGAGCAACTGTCGGGCGCTCTGGTTGGCCACCGTGATCCGCTCATGGGGGTCCAACGCCACAACACCTTCCTTGAGGCCCTGCAGCATGGCTTCGCGGTTTTCCACCAGTCCGGTGATCTCCCGCGGTTCCATGCCGAGGGTTTGCCGTTTGACGCGACGGGACAGGAGAAGCGAACCCGCCACCCCCAGGACGCTGGCCACGCCCAGGTAGGTGAGGAGGTTGGGAACGGCGTCGCCGAGTCTTTCCAGGGTGGACGGGTAGTTGCGGCTGATGGATGCGATGCCGATCATCTGCCCGGAGTCGTCGATTACCGGCACGTGGGCGGACAGCACTGTCACGTTGTTGCTGGTGACGACGCCGGTCCAGGCTCTTCCTTCCATCACCCGGCTCTCTCCCAGTGGCAAGGGCCGGCCGATCAGTCCGGGGTCCGAGGCCGTGATGACTGTGCCGTCCAGTTTTGCCAGGGCCACGTGCGCTGAACCCGAGACCGTCCTGACGGATTCGGCGACGGCGGGAAGCGCCGAACCGCCGCGCGGTTCCGCCGTGGGGAGCAGCGCGCGTACGGTGGGGTTGTTGCCCAGGGCTTCGGCTGCCGACAACGCCCGCCTGCCCTCAGTCCGTTCGAACGCGGCGGCCGACTGCGCCAGGGAGATGGCGACCACCGCCACCAGCACCGCCAGGACGATCAGCAACTGCAGCACAAGGTATTGCCCGGCAAGGGACATTCCTCTTCTTCGAGTCACTGCGTGGTTTCCTTTGGTGGTGCCAGAGTCCGGAGGTGTCTGGGGGCGCTCCGCGTGGCGTATCGGAACTATACCCCAGAGCCGTGATGGACCGTCCAGGACCGTGAACGCAATGAACTTAAAGATCACTGCGAACACAAGAGTGATCGGCGTCACTGCGGCCCCTAGCATCAGTTCACGGGGCACAACGTTGATCGCCCTGCAGAGAATTCAAAACTGAGAAGAGGAACACCATGCGCCAGATCCGCGCATTGCGAGTCGCCGCCGTCGCCGCCGGCCTCGCCCTGATGGCCACCGGTTGTGGTGCCACCGGCAAGAACTCCACTGGTTCCGAAAGCTCCGGCGCTGCCGCCGGACCCATCACCGGCCTCCAGATCATGGTTCCGAACACTCCCGGTGGCGGCTACGACACCACCGCCCGGGCAGCGGCCAAGGTCCTGGACGATGAGAAGATCGCCAACAACACTGAAGTGTTCAACCTTGCAGGCGCAGGCGGCACTGTGGGCCTGGCCCGCGTGGTGAACGAAAAGGGCAACGGCGATCTGACCATGCTCATGGGCCTGGGGGTGGTGGGTGCCAGCTACACCAACAAGTCACAATCGAAACTGACGGACACCACGCCCTTGGCCAAGCTGATTGAAGAGCCGGGCGCCATCATGGTCAGCAAGGACTCCCCCTACAAGACCATCGATGACCTGGTGAAGGCGTGGAAAGCAGATCCCGCGTCGATCTCCGTAGGCGGCGGCTCCTCGCCCGGCGGCCCGGACCACCTCCTGCCGATGCAGTTGGCCGGCGCTGTGGGCATCGACGCCACGAAGGTCAACTTTGTCTCCTACGACGGCGGTGGCGACCTCCTTCCCGCCATCCTTGGCAACAAGCTCGGCTTCGCAGCTTCCGGCGCAGGCGAGTACCTGGAACAGATCAAGTCCGGAGAGGTCCGTGTCCTTGCCACGAGCGGCGAGAAGCGGCTTGACGGCGTGGACGCCCCCACGCTCAAGGAATCCAACATCGACCTCGTGTTCACCAACTGGCGCGGTGTCGTGGCCCCTCCGGGCATCAGCGACGCCGACAAGAAATCCCTGATCGCCGCGCTGGAGAAGATGCACGAGTCCGCCGGTTGGAAGGAAGCACTCAAGACCCACAGCTGGACGGATGCCTTTGTCACCGGCGACGAATTCCAGACGTTCCTGACTGACCAGGACAAGCGGGTGGCGGACGTCCTCACCAAGCTTGGCTTGGCGTGAGCTCTCCAGCAACAGGCTTGAAAGGCCGCGCCGAGCTGGGGGTCGCCCTCCTGCTCGGCGTGGTCGGAGTCCTGGTCTTCCTGGACGCCAACGGCCTGGTAACCCCGTACTCGAAATCGGACCCGGTGGGTCCAAAGACTGTCCCGTTCATCGTTGCCGGACTCCTGGTGGCCTGCGCTGTTCTGCTTGCAATCAATGTCCTCCGTGGCGGCAGGGGCGAGGCCGAAGGCGGCGAGGATGTGGACCTGGCGCACCCTGCCGATTGGAAGACCGTCCTGCCGCTGGCGGGAGCCTTCCTGCTCAACATCCTGCTGATCGATTGGGCTGGTTGGGTCATCTCCGGCACGGTGCTTTTCTGGGGCAGCGTCCTGGCCCTCGGAAGCCGCCGTTATGTCCGTGACGGACTCATCTCCGTGGCACTTTCCCTGCTGACCTTCTACGGCTTCTACCTCGGCCTGGGCATTGCGCTGCCGGCCGGACTCCTGGAAGGAATCCTCTGATGGACGTCTGGTCCTCCTTGATGGACGGGTTCTCCACCGCCCTCACTCCTTTGAACCTCATGTACGCCATGATCGGCGTCATCCTCGGCACCGCTGTAGGTGTCCTTCCCGGGCTCGGTCCGGCCATGACCGTTGCCCTGCTGCTCCCTGTCACGTACGCACTTGAACCCACCAGCGCCTTCATCATGTTCGCCGGTATCTACTACGGCGGAATGTACGGCGGCTCCACCACCTCCATCCTGCTGAATACTCCCGGCGAATCGTCGTCCGTGGTGACGGCCATCGAAGGCAACAAGATGGCCAAGGCGGGGCGGGCGGCGCAAGCCCTCGCGACGGCGGCCATCGGCTCGTTCGTGGCAGGCACCATTGGCACTACCCTCCTTGCGGTCTGCGCACCGATCGTTGTGAAGTTCGCGGTCAGCCTGGGCTCCCCCAGCTACTTCGCGATCATGATGTTGGCCCTGCTGGCTGTCACTGCGGTACTGGGGTCGTCGCGGTTGCGCGGCTTCGCCTCCCTCGGCCTGGGACTGGCCATCGGTTTGGTGGGCCTGGACTCCGTTACGGGCCAGAGCCGGCTCACGTTTGGCCAGCCGCTGTTGTCCGACGGTTTGGACATTGTGGTGGTGGCTGTGGCCATCTTCGCGGTGGGCGAGGCCCTCTGGGTGGCGGCACACCTGCGCCGCACCCCGTTGCATGTCATTCCCGTTGGCCGTCCCTGGATGGGCAAGAAGGATTGGCAACGCTCCTGGAAGCCATGGCTTCGCGGCACGGTTTTCGGTTTCCCGTTCGGGGCTTTGCCGGCAGGCGGAGCGGAAATCCCCACGTTCCTGAGCTACGTCACCGAGAAGCGCCTCAGCAAGCACCCCGAAGAGTTCGGCCATGGAGCCATCGAAGGCGTGGCGGGTCCGGAAGCTGCGAACAACGCAGCCGCCGCCGGTACCCTCACTCCCATGCTGGCCCTCGGCCTGCCCACCAACGCAACCGCGGCAGTGATGCTGGCAGCGTTCACGTCCTACGGCATCCAGCCCGGCCCGCAGCTCTTCTCGAGCCAGGGACCACTGGTGTGGGCGCTGATCGCGAGCCTGTTCATCGGCAACCTGCTCCTTCTGCTGATCAACCTGCCTCTGGCACCGTTGTGGGCGAAGCTGCTGCAACTGCCCCGCCCGTACCTGTACGCAGGCATCCTGTTCTTCGCCACGTTGGGCGCCTACTCGGTGAATCTCCAGGCATTCGACCTGGTGATCCTGCTGATACTGGGTGCTTTGGGGTTCATGATGCGCCGCTTCGGACTCCCCGTCCTGCCGCTCATTCTTGGCGTTATCCTGGGCCCGCGACTGGAAGGCCAGCTCCGCAAGACCCTGCAGCTCAGTGCAGGCGACCCGGCCGGGCTCTGGAGCGAGCCGATCGCCGTCGGTATTTACGTCATCATCGGCATCATCCTGGCCTGGCCGCTGGTCCTCAAGCTCATCCGGCGGAACCGTCCGACGGCAGCTCTTACAGGGCCGTCCATGCTTTCGGACCAGGATGAGCCGCAGACCCCGGCGACGCCTTCAACCACGAAGACCGAACCAACCACGCCCGCACACCATCGGCAGGAGAAACCATGACCATCGTGGTGGGATACGTCCCCACACCAGAAGGCGAAGCAGCACTGACGCAGGCCATCGCCGAGGCCAAGAAGAGCAACGACACCCTGCTGGTCATCAATTCCTCCAAGGGCGACGCCCTGGTAGACAACCGTTATGCCCAGGAGCCGGAGATCCAGAGCATCGAGGACCGGCTGGCTGAGCACGGCATCCAGCACATCATCAAGCAACCCATCCGCGGTCATGACGCAGCGGCCGAGGTGCTTGATGCTGCCGACGAGCACGACGCCGGATTGATCGTGATCGGCCTCCGCCGGCGCAGCCCGGTAGGCAAGCTCATCATGGGCAGCGTTTCCCAGCGCATCCTCCTGGAAGCGGACTGCCCGGTCCTTGCGGTGAAGGCGGACTAGGAGTTTTCGTACAGCTAATGCCCCTAAGACGCGTTCTTAGGGGCATTAGCTGTACAAAAACGCTCGACGGCGGGTGGTCGCCCTTGGTGACCAGCCGCCGTCGTACTTAAAGCCGCGCCTTCCTTTCCGGGTCAGGGTGTGGGCCGGATTGCCGTGTCCGGGCTGTAGGACGTAATGGTGGTTGCGGATCCGCTGTCGAGCACCTTTGAATGGGTGGTGGATCCGTCAAGAACCACGTGCTGGGTGGCCACGTTGCTGACCACGTGATTAGTGGCTACGACATTGCCGTCCCCTCCCGCGATCAGGATGATGGTTGGCTGGGCGCCTGCGGGGACAACCTTGTTCGGTGGGACGTCATAGGCGAAGAGGTTGTTTGAAATGAGGTTGTTGTCTCCCAGCGTATGGAGAACGCCGTAGAGGTCATCGAGACCGTTTGTGCGATTGATAAAAGGGGGGAACCCCTCGGTGCCCCTGCGGAAGTGATTGGACGTGATGAGGTTTTCCTTGCATCCATTCAGCAGGCGCATCATGCCAGGATAGAAGCCCTGAAACCGGTTCGACGATACGGAGCAGCGGTTACAGCCGTTGAACTCGATGAGGCTTCGTCCTCGCGGGAAGAAGTTGTTCCCCGTGACAAGCAGGCCCTCGTGGTTTTCGGCCAGAAGCGTCACACCCTCGGGTCCTGCACCCATCAGGTTGTCGCTGACAATCGTTGCCTGCCCGGCACCAGTTAGTTCGACGCAGTTCCCGCACTCGGCGATCATGTTGTCGTGGACCCGGAGGGCATCTGCGCCGCGAACTATCAGGGCGTGCTCAAGGTAGACGAATCCCATCCCGGTGATATGGGTGGAGTCATTGTCGGATGCGACCTCGATGCCCGTTTTCCCGTTCCTGTAGCTGTTCCCGTCCGGGGTGAAATTGACCCCGTCCAGGCAGAAGTCTCTGAACACGATTCCGGACAGGCGCGGACTGCCACTCCGACGCACGAGGAATGCCTGTGGTGCGGATGGGGGCGTCAGGACGCGGATGTGGCTGCCGCCTGGCTGGAGGTTCAGCCATCCCGTAGGGTCCACGTTGTCCTTGATGCTGCGGGAGAAGAAGCCATGGCCGAAGCCCGCGATGGTGAGGTAATCCACGTCCACTACCACCTGGGTGCGAAGGTCGTAGTCCCCTGGGGGAATGATCACCACGGCTCCCGGCCTGGTGTCCGGCGTCGTTTGGCGCTTTTTGATGTCGGCAATGATGTCGTTGATGACGGCGCCGATATCCGACTCAGCTGTGACCTTGGGCTGGCCCTTGATCCGCCAAGCTGTGACGTCATAGGTGTTCGGCGAGTTGAAGGGGCCGGCTTTCGCATCCTGCGCAGCTTCAGCTTTCGGGGACATCCCCAGGCTTAGCGCGGCCGCCAGCGAGCCCACGGCTCCAGCGCCGACGAGCATCCGACGACTGGTGTTTTTCACGTCAAGCGTCTCGTCAATTTCCATATTGGTCTCCTGCCGGTCCTTGTTCATTCGTGTTGCTTGATTGGCCCCGCCCCATTGGCCCGGACTCCTGCGTCCGGGCAATGGCGTAGTGAGCGTGGCGTCCATGCCAAAAATGCCAAATCGTTTTATCGGGAGCCGGAACAAACAGTAAGTGGCATCGAACAACACTGTCAACGACAAAATCCGAGGAGTAATTTTGGCAAGACCGCGCGCCGCAATTGGCTCTTGACACTCCCGAACTTCCAGCTCTAAGGTGTTGCCAAGTCGTTTTGGCAAAACGATTTTTCAAGCCAAAGACGTGAAATCCCCATCTCTCTGCAATTTCCGTTCAAGAGAAAGTGAGTCGACAGCGATGTCCACTCGAAACACCATCTCCAAGCTCGTCACCCTCGGCGGGCTGTGCACCGCCGTCGCACTCGTTGCCACCGGTTGTGGCGCCGGCGGTCCCGCACCATCCTCAGGCGGATCGGGCGGCTCCAGCTCCATCAATGTCCTGGTTGAAGCCGGCGGCCACGCCGAACTGACAGGCGTAGCCGAGCAGTGCAAGAAGGACGCCGGCATCGACGTGAACTTCGTCGAACTCCCCTACGACGGCATGTTCAACCGCCTCTCCAGCGAGTTCTCCTCCGGCAACGTCTCCTTCGACGTTGCCGCACTCGACTCCGTATGGCTTCCCAGCTTCAAGGACGCCGTGCAGCCCCTGGACGAACTCTTCACGGACGACGTCAAGAAGGACATCTTCCCGGCCCTCGTCAAAGAAGCCAACGTGGATGGCCACTTCATCGGCATGCCGGCCTGGACCAATGCCGAGATCATCCTGTACCGCAAGGACCTGTTCGAGGACGCCAAGAACAAGGCTGACTTCCAAGCCTAGTACGGTTACGAGCTCGCCGCCCCCAAGACGTGGAAGCAGTACCAGGACATTTCCGCGTTCTTCACCAAGGACGGCATGTACGGCACGGACGTCAAGGGCGCCGTGGAAACTGAATGGCTGGCCCACGTCCTTCAGGCGGGCTCCCCCATGGTCCTGGACAAGGACAACAATGTGGTCATCGACAACGCCGCCCACAAGGAAGCCCTGGACTTCTACGTGAGCTTGGCCAAGGATGCCCCGAGCGGTGCAGCGCAGGTTGACTGGGCAGCAGCACAAAACCTGTTCAACCAGGGCAAGACGGCCATGACCCGCTTCTGGGCCCACGCCTACCGCCAGATTCCCGCCGATGCCCCGGTGGCAGGAAAGGTGGGAGCCGCAGCAATGATTGGCGGCAGCGCCGGCGTCGCAGGCGTTCCGGGCCCGTGGTACCTGTCCGTTCCCAAGGCAACCAAGAACACGGACGCCGCCAAGAAGTTCGTCAAGTGCGCCTATGACTACAACGACAAGGGAATCGAATCCAAGCTCGGTCTGGCCTCCCGGATCAGCGCCTTCCAGAAGTACCAGGACCAGCCCGGTTACGAGAGCTTCAAGCCGCTGATCGAGACCCTCAACGGCCAGGCCACGGCCACCCGGCCCGCCACCGCCAAGTGGCAGCAGATCGTTGATACCGTCCTGATCCCGTTGCTGCAGAAGGCCGTGGCCGGTGGCGACACCTCAGCCCTCCTGGCCGATGCCAAGAAGCAGATCCAGGACCTCCTGAAGTAGAACTCCGCGGCCGGCACCGTCAGCAACTGAATGACAGTGCCGGCCGCGGTCCCAACCAGCAGAAAAGAAATACCGTGCGTATCTCCGATCGCCGCTTCGCCCTCTATCTGATGACGCCCGCGGCACTGTTCCTGGCCGTATTCGTGGCCTACCCCCTCTTCCGCCTGGTGGCAGACAGCTTCTTCAAGATCTCCCCCATCGCCGGCGGGCCCCGCGATTTTGTGGGGTTCCAAAACTACGTCACCGCCTTCACCTCCGAGGCCTTCACCAGCGCCGGGTGGCGTACGTTCGCCTACACCCTGGTGGTGGTGACCCTCGAATTCGCGCTCGGCCTGGGCATGGCACTGCTGTTCACCACGCTAGGCAGGAAATCCCAGATTTGGCGGACCGTCTTCCTCTACCCGTTGATGATCGCCCCGATCGTGGCGGGCCTGCTGTGGAAGTTCCTGATGATCGACAACTTCGGTCTGATCGGAACACTCCTCCACCAGGCAGGGATCCTTTCGGACCCCAACCAGATCGGCTGGCTGTCCGACCCCAACATCGTGCTGTTCTCGGTGGCCATCCCGGACATCTGGCTCACCACGTCCTTCATGTGCCTGGTGCTCTTCGCAGGCCTCCAGAACATCCCCGGCGATCTGATTGAGGCCGCCCGCCTGGATGGTGCACGGGCTCCGGCACTCCTGTTCCGGATCATCCTTCCCCTGCTCCGCCCAGTGATCGCCGTTGCACTGGTGGTCCGCGGAATCGATGCGGCCAGGGCCTTCGACACCATCCTCATCCAGACCAACGGCGGACCGCAGTCAGCCTCCGAGACGATGAGCCTGTTGATCTACCGCACCATGATCCGCTTCGGCGACCCCGGCCTGGCCAGTGCCATGGGCACCATCTACCTCCTCGCAATGCTCGCCATTGCCTTTGTTGCAGTGACCACCATCTGGCGGCCAGGAAAGGACAACTGATGAGCACCACAAGCGTCACCACCAAAGCCAGCCCGCCGTCGTCGGACTTCCCGGAAGCGCAGCCGCTGCGCAAGCGGCGCGGGGCCAACCGCGAAGGCCTCGAAGCCGGCCGGCGCAGCACCCGGACCATCCTTTGGATCCTGCTGGCAGTGGCCATGGTCCTCTACGGTTTCCCGTTCCTGTACCTGCTGTTCACGTCCTTCAAGACGCCGATCGATACCATCGCCGTCCCACCGACCATCCTTCCCAGGGAATGGACGCTGGAGAACTACACCAACGCCCTGGGCCGGAGCGGGGTGGTGGCATCCTTCATCAACAGCATCCAGACCGCCGTCATCAGCACCCTGCTATCGCTGGTTCTGGCCGTTCCGGCCGCCTACGGCATTACCCGCTACAAGACCCCCAGCGGCCAGGTATTCATCATGGCTGCACTGGTGACCCGCATGGTTCCACCCGTGGCCATCGGCATTCCGCTGGCGTCCATGATGGCCTCGGCGGGCTTGTCCGATACCCCGATCGCCCTCTCCATTGCGCACACCACCATCTCTCTGCCGCTCTCCATTTGGCTGATGTGCAGCTTCTTCGAATCCGTCCCCCGGGACCTTGAAGAGGCCGCAACCGTGGACGGCTGCAGCAGGTTGGGCGCCCTGTGGCGGGTAGTGATCCCGGTAGTGTCCGGCGGCATTGCGGTCACTGCGATCTTCGCCTTCCTGGCATCCTGGAACGAATTCCTGTTCGCACTCCTGATGACCGCCATCCGTTCGCAAACCACACCTGTGGTGATCGCGAACTTCCAAACCCAGTTCGGCCTGGATTGGGGATCCATGACGGCCCTCGCCGCCGTGTACTCGATTCCGGTCATCCTGCTGACACTTCTGCTGCAGCGCAAGATCGTCGCGGGCATGACGCTGGGCGCAGTCAAGGGCTAATGCCACCAAGGCCACTGCCACCATCAACGAGTAGCCTACTGATAGCCCTTCCGGGGCATCGCCAACCATAAGGACGTGGGAGCCACATGAGCAGCAAGAACATCGGTATCAAGGACGTTGCCGTCGCCGCCGGCGTGTCCGTCACCACCGTCTCCCACGTCCTTAACGAGGTCTCTTACGCGCGGATCAGCAGTGAAACCCGGGACAAAGTCCGGAACGCCGCCGAGGAGCTCGGCTACGGGCCCAACCGCCTGGCCCAGGCCCTTCGCACGCAGCGGACAGGAATGCTCGGCCTGGTCAGCGAGGAAATCGCTACCACACCCCATGCAGGCCGGATCATCCTCGGCGCTGATGAGGCGGCCAAGGCCCGGGGCTACAACCTGATGATCATCAACACCCCGGGCTCCGCCAGTCTCGAATCGAGGCAAGCCGACGTCCAGGCCCTCCTGGAGCGCCGGGTGGACGGGATCCTGTACGCCACCATGTACCACCGCAACGTGGAACTTCCCCGGAACCTGGAAAACGTACCGTCGGTCCTGGTGGACTCCGTGGCCATCGGCGGAAACATCACCGCGGTGGTCCCGGACGAAGACGGCGGCGCCCGCGCCGCTGTTGGGGCACTCCTGGACGCCGGCCACACCCGGATTGGATTCATCAACAACACCGACGACGTACCCGCCACCCGCCAGCGGCTCCAGGCCTTCCGGGCCATGCTCACCGAAGCAGGGCTCGACGGCGATGCCGCACCGGTCGAGTCCGAAGTCTCCGAAGTTCATGGCGGCTATGCGGCTGCCAAACGGATCCTGTCCCGGGAAGACCGCGCTGACGTGCCGACGGCACTGTTCTGCTACAACGACCGGATGGCAATGGGCGCCTACCGGGCAGCCGCCGAGTTAGGGCTCAGCATTCCCAAGGACCTCTCCGTTGTGGGCTTCGATGACCAGGAACTCATTGCCGCCAACCTCTACCCCGGCCTGACCACCGTGGCCCTCCCCCATTACGAGATGGGGGCCTGGGCAACGGATCACCTTATTGATGCCATCGAGGGCAAAGAAGATCTTTCCTTAATGGCGCTCCACCCCACCGTCCTGGGCTGTCCCCTGGTTCGCCGTGACTCGGTCGCGGCTCCACGGTAAGCCCAACCAGCCCTTCAACGTCCCAAAAGGAACGCACCACATGTCCAGTAGCCTTGACGCCGCACGCCCGGAAACAGCCCCGGCCGTCACTCCCAGGTTCCGGCCTGCCATCCATTTCACGGCACAGGACACCTGGCTGAACGACCCCAACGGCCTGGTCTTCCACGACGGTTTGTACCACCTCTTCTTCCAGAACAATCCCTACGGCAGCGTCTGGGGCAACATGTCCTGGGGGCACGCCACCTCCCCGGACCTCCTGCGCTGGACCGAACACCCCGTGGCTATCGCAGGCGATGAAACAGAGGACATTTTCTCCGGAAGCGTGGTGGTGGACCACGGCAACACCTCCGGTTTCGGCACAGCCGGGGCGCCGGCTTTGGTGGCCATATATACCAGCGCTTTCAAGCCCGGGACCGAACACAGCGGCACGCAGGCGCAGTCCCTGGCGTACAGCTCCGATTCGGGAATGACCTGGCAAAAGTACGGCGGTAATCCGGTGCTCACCCGGGACTCAGCCCACTTCCGGGACCCCAAAGTCTTCCGCTACCACAGCGGAGCGAGCGCGTACTGGGTCATGGTCGCCGTTGAAGCCCAACAGCAGAAGGTGGTTCTCTACCGTTCCGACGACCTCAAAACCTGGGACTTCCTAAGCGACTTTGGCCCGGCCAACGCCGACGCCGGTGAGTGGGAATGCCCTGACCTCTTTCCCCTGGCGGTGGACGGGGATCCTGAGGACATGAAGTGGGTGCTGATCGTCAACGTGAATCCTGGCGCTGTCGCGGGAGGTTCCGGCGGACAGTACTTCGTAGGACAGTTCGACGGCGTCAGCTTCGTTCCGGACGCGGGTTCCCTTGCGGCGCCAGCGGGAGTCACCTCCCTACCGGACGAATCTGCCAGGGCTGAGGCACTGCAGCAATGCCTGTGGCTGGACTGGGGCCGCGACTGCTACGCCGCGGTGTCCTTCAGCGACGTCCCGGATGAGAAGCGCATCATCATCGGCTGGATGAATAACTGGGACTACGCCAACCAGTTGCCCACAGCACCGTGGCGGTCCTCCATGACCCTCGCCCGCGAGCTGAAGCTGAAATCGATCAGCGGCACCGCCCGGCTGGTCCAGTACCCCGTCCTCGCGGGTCCGGAGGAAGAACTGTTTCGCGTGGGCACCATCGAGTTGGGGTCGGAAGCCCTCGCCTTGCCGGACGCCGTACCGGGCACGGCGCAGGTTATTGAGGCTGAGATCGCGCCGGGAACCGCAGAGCGTGTTGAGCTGCGACTGCTGGCCAGCTCCGACGGACGCCAAGGCACCCTGCTGAACTACACCCCGGGCAGCGGCAGGCTGACCCTTGACCGGACCCAGTCAGGGGACACTTCGTTCCACGGGAAGTTCGCATCCGTCGAATCCGCACCGGTTGCACTGGAAGACGGCGTCCTCAAGCTGCTCATTGTGGTGGACCAGTGCTCCGTGGAAGTCTTCGCCCAGGACGGCACGGTGGTCCTGACGGACCTGGTCTATCCGGATGCCGACAGCCGGGAAACCCGGTTGTCCGCCCAAGGCGGCACCGCCACAGTTCTCAAGCTCGTTGTCTCAACACCCGCCTAAGGAGCAGGTTCCAATGCAGAACATCCAAAAGCCAACCAGCAGTCCGGCAACCGAAGTCATGGTTGTGGGCGAGGCCCTGGTGGATATCGTCGTCTCGACCCACGGCACCGTGGAGCATCCGGGAGGATCTCCGGCGAACGTGGCCTACGGCCTCGGCAGGCTCGGCGTGCCTACCTCATTGCTGACCTCCATTGGAGAAGACCACCATGGTGCTGCCATCCAGCGGCACCTGGCCGGTGCCGGCGTCGAACTCCTGGCCGGTGCCCGCGCAGGCGTCCGCAGCGCTACGGCAACCGCCACCCTGGCGTCGGACGGTTCAGCACGCTACGACTTCGACATTCAGTGGGACCTTCCCCGGATCACCCCAACCACCCTGCCCAAGATCCTGCACACAGGATCGATTGCCACCTTCCTGGAACCCGGAGCGGCAACTGTGCGCGATCTTCTTGAGCAGGTACATCAACGCTGTGTGGTCACCTACGATCCCAACATCCGGCCGGCTCTGGTGGGCAGCCATGCCCAGGCCACCACCACTTTCGAGGAACTCATTCCTTTCACCGACGTGGTCAAACTCAGTGATGAGGACGCGCACTGGCTTTACCCGGGCCTGTCCCTCGAAGACACTTCACGGCGCATCCTGGGCCTTGGGACCGGCCTCGTGGTGGTGACCAAGGGTTCGGAAGGATCCATGCTCTCGACCACCGGCGCCCAGGTCTTGGTTCCCTCCGTGACGTCCACCGTGGCTGACACCATTGGCGCGGGCGACTCGTACATGTCCGCCTTGATCTACGGGCTCCTCCAGACCGGAGTTGACCGACTCACTGAGGAGGCGCTGGAGTCCCTGGGCGGCCGGGCCGCCAAGGCCGCAGCCATCACTGTCCGTCGTGCGGGCGCCAACCCGCCGACGTCGGACGAGCTGCTGGCCGAACTGCCCGAACACCAGCCCGCCACCTGACCACCCCCAACTCCACGAGGATCCACACCATGTCCAGCAGCAACTACTACGATGTGACCACCTGGCCCACCGGCGACCCGTCCAAGGATGTCGGCGAGGTCATCAACAGCATCATCGCCGACGTCAAGGAACGCCAGAACGCCACAGATGTGAACGACGGCGGCAAGCCCGGTGCGGTGATCTACCTGCCACCGGGTGACTACCGGCTGCGCACGCAGGTCCTGATCGACATCAGCTTCCTTCGGATCCAGGGCTCAGGCCACGGGTTCACGTCCTCGAGCATCAGGTTCAACGTTCCCCAGGACGAATGGTCCGACCTTCATGAGCTGTGGCCCGGCGGCAGCCGCGTGCTGGTGGATCTTCCTCCCGCTGACAGCTCGGACCCCGCCAGCGGAGCAGCGTTCCTTGTTGAGCGTGCGGGCAGCCCCCGGATCAGTTCGGTGGAGTTCGCCAACTTCTGCATTGATGGCCTGCACTTCACCCCGGACGGCTCTGACCTGCCGGCCGAGAATACATACATCAATGGCAAGACCGGGATTCACGTTGCCAGCGCCAACGACTCCTTCCGGATCAACGAGATGGGCTTCATCTACCTCGAACACGCCCTGACCATCCACAACGCCGATGCCCTCTCCATCCACAACAACTTCATCGCCGAATGCGGAAGCTGCATCGAATTGCGAGGCTGGGGTCAGGCATCGAAGATCACGGACAACCTGATCGGCGCGGGATTCAAGGGCCACTCGATCTATGCGGAGAACCATGGCGGACTCCTGGTCACGGCCAACAACGTCTTCCCACGGGGTGCCAGCAGCGTCCATTTCAGCGGTGTGACGCGCTCCAGCATCACCAACAACCGCCTGCATTCCTTCTATCCGGGCATGGTGGTCCTGGAGCGGAACAGCTCGGAAAACCTCGTGGCCACCAATCACTTCCTCCGCGACCACGAGCCCTGGACGCCGTTCCTCGGGATCGATAACGGGCTGGATGACCTCCACGGGGTCCTCAGTGTCAGCGGCAACAACAACTCGGTGATCGGGAACCACTTTTCACAGATCATCGACTCGGAGAGCGTCCGTCCGGAGGGCGCAACGCCGGTCATCATCCGCTTGCGTGAAGGCGCGGGCAATTTCGTCTCCAACAACCACGTGGTGGCCTTGAACGTGCACGCCAACGCCAGCGACGACTGCTTCGAGGCCCAGGTGGATGCCCTGCTGACCACCGATGCGGCTGAAGACCTGGCCGTGACCGCGGTCCTGGTGGACCCGGAATCAGCGCGGAACACTATCCTCGACTCGGGTAGGGAAACCCAAATCACCGCCGACCGGGCAAGCAACGCCATCCGTCCCACCCCTTAACCTGGGAGTTTTTGTCCAGCTAATGCCCTTAAGATTCGTTCTTAGGGGCATTACCTGTACAAAAACTCGCAAGGGGGACCACGTGCCAGAGACTATCCGCACCGCAACAGCCAACGACGCCGGGAAGCTGGCTGAGCTTGCCGCCATCACCTTCCCGCTGGCGTGCCCGCCGGGCTCCTCACCGGACGACATCCAGGCGCACCTTGAGAAGACACTCAGCGAGGCCAACTTTTCGGAATACCTCGCCGATGCGAACATCACGGTCATGGTGCTCGACGACGACGGGCAGCTCACCGGGTACACCATGCTGATTGCCAAGCCGGCAAGCGACCCCGACGTCGCCTCGGTGCTTTCGGCGCAGCCCTCCACCGAACTGAGCAAATGCTACGTCCACCCGGACCACCACGGAAAGGGCGCCGCAGCACGGCTGATCCAGGCATCCCTGGCCCTGGCCGCGGACAAGGGCGCATCCGGGGTGTGGCTGGGCGTCAACAGCGAGAACGCCAAGGCCATCCGCTTCTACGAGAAGAGCGGTTTCCAGCGCGTCGGCACCAAATCGTTCAAGCTCGGCAACACGGTGGAACACGACTTCGTCATGGAGAACAGGCTTTAGCCAAACAAGTCCCCGGCCAGCTGCGGCCGGGGGTCGTTGCGCAAATGGAGTCCCTCCGGAAGGCCGCTGACTGTACCCGAGGAACCGGACGCCCGCACGGTGAGCCGCGAACTCCCGAGCAGCACGTTGTCGGCCGTGAACCCGCCGAAGGACTCCGGGAGGATCGGAGCCAAGTGGAGCACGTCCCGCGTGAAATCGGGATCGAACCGCAACAGGATCCGGGCCAGTTGGACCGGTGCCGCAGCCGCCCACGCCTGCGGGGAACACGCCGTCGGATACGGTACGGGCTCCGCGAACTCTGAACGGTCAAAGCCGCAAAACAGCTCAGGGAGCTGACCGCCAAAGTGCTCGGCGGCGTCGAACAGTCCACTGGCCACCCGGCTGGCTTCGTCCACGAAGCCGTAGCGCATGAGTCCCGTGGCGGCGAGCGCCGTATCGTGGGGCCAGACCGAGCCGTTGTGGTAGCTGACGGGGTTGTAGGCACCCATGTCGGAGCCGAGGGTGCGGATGCCCCAGCCGGTGAACATCTCCTTGGACATCAGCCGCTCCGCCACCTGTGGCGCCTTGTCCTCGTCGACGATGCCCACCCACAGGCAATGGCCCATGTTGGACGTACACGAATCCACGGGGTTCTTGTCCTTGTCCAGCGCCAGGGCGAAGTAACCCTTGTCCGGCAACCAGAAGGTCTTGTTGAAGGCCTCCTTCAGCTCTGCGGCCTTGTCCGCGCAACGGCGTTCGACGGCGGTGTCGCCCGCCGCACGCGCCAGCAGGGACCGGCCCACGTAGGCCGCGTAGGCGTAGGCCTGGACTTCACACAGGGCGATCGGTGCCTCCGCCATCCGGCCGTCAGCAAAGTTGATCCCGTCCCACGAGTCCTTCCATCCCTGGTTCACCAGGCCGTGGTTGTTGGGGCGCTGGTATTCGATGAACCCGTCCCCGTCACGGTCGCCGTACTTCTCCATCCATTCGATGGCCCGGTCAGCATGAGGGAGGAGGGACTCGATGATGTCCTCCCCCAGGCCCCAGCGGCTCAACTCGCCCAGGGTGGAGACGAAAAGCGGCGTCGCATCGGCTGTGCCGTAATAGGCGGTGCCGCCCAACGACAACCCCGCTGTGATCCCGAGCCGGACCTCGTGCGGCATGCGCCCGGGCTCCTCTTCGGAATCGGGGTCCACCTTGCTGCCTTGCAGTCCGGCCAGTGTTTGGAGCGTCCCGGCGGCCAGGCTCGGATCAACCATGAGGGACATGTAGGAGGCAAGCAGGGAGTCCCGTCCGAAGAGGGCCATGAACCACGGCGCCCCGGCGGCGATGGCGGCACGGCCGGGGTGTTCGTCGTCGAAAATCCTCAGTGATCCGAGGTCCCGCTGACTTTGGGCAAGGACGTCCGTGACGTTTTGGTCGCTGACCGTGATGCGCGGAACGTGCTCCTCCCATTGGGTCTGCCGGCGTGCTCCCGTGCTGTGTTTAAGGGGCGTTCCTGCGGTGAAGGGATCGTCCGGGGCCTCACCGTTGACCAGCGGCAGGGCAATGATGGTGGTCGACCACTGCTCACGGGCAGGGATGGTGACGTTGAACGTCAGTCCTTCCTCCGTGACTTTTGCCCCGTGCGCCTGGAACAGCACTCCCCGCCGCTGTCCGCTGGAGTGCAGGGCGTCTATGTGCAGTCCGTCCTCCCGCGCCGCCTTGATGGTTTCCTCGGCGGTTCCCACCCTGCCGCCTTTGACGTCGAAGAGGTCGGCGAGGTCGGCGTCGATCAGCAGTTCGATGGTGCACGTTGACGGGGTGCCGGAGTAGTTGGTGATGGTGAGGTCATCGCGGAGCCCTGATCCGACGCTGCGCTGGTGCCGGACCAGCAGCGGGCTTTCAAAGCGCCCGTCCTCGGTACACGCCCGGCCCACGTATTCGGCCTGGAACGACGTCGGGTTGCGGGCCACCAGGGGCTCCCGGGGTTCGCCGTTGATGCGCAGCACCCAGCGGGACACAATGCGCGTGTCCTGGTAATACGCGCCTTGCGAACCGCCTGCGTGGATGTCGCCCGGGTGGGCGGAAATGCAGAAGGACGAGCCTTCGACGACGATCACCGCCCCCAGTTCGGATGCTCCGGCTTCCGTGTCTGCGTTCCAAGCGGTCATGCGCGGCAGGGCTCCTCTGGCGGGGTTGGTTTCGCGGACAAGCAACCTCTGGCTACGAGGCCTGCCTCTGATTCTCTTCCACGTAGCCGCCGTCGGGAAGCCCCTTGCTGCTGAATTGTTGAAGGATGCGCGAATAGAGGGCCAGATGCTCGGCAGCCATCCGGCCGGCGCTGAAGTACTCGTCCACCGAGCGCCGGCATTCGGCCCGGCTCAAGCGTGCGGCGGTATCCAGGAAGCCGGCGAGGTCCCGGACCTCGCCCAGGAAGCCGGTCTTTCCGTGCTTGACGATTTCCGGAGCGGCACCCATCGGGGTGGCCACAACAGGTGTGCCCGTGGCCAGTGACTCGATCATGACCAACCCAAAAGGCTCGGGCCATTGGATGGGGTTGATCAATGCCACGGCACCGCCCATGAGCTCGTATTTTTCGGGGTCGGAGAGTTCACCCAGGAACTCCTCCTGCGGGCCCAGGGCCGGCTTCACGACTTCCCGGAAGAAGTCCTGTTCGTCTTTGGCGTGCATTTTGGCGGCTATTTTCAGCGGTACACCGGCCTCGCGGGCAACCGCTACCGCTTCCATGAGCCCCTTGTCCTGGCACATCCGTCCCACAAAACACGCATAACCGCCTTGACCGTCCCCCATGGAGACCGTGGACAGGTCCAGCCCATGGTGGATGACGGCTGCAACGTTGAGGTCCGGGAACATGGACCGTTGGTCATTGGAGATGGCGATGATGGACGTATCCCGCTCCATGGCGCGGTAGAGCTCCGCCGACTGGGCGGTGAACTGGCCGTGGATGGTGGTGACCACGGGGATGGCAGGAGGTCGGTAAGCGTAGAGGGGTCCGGCCAGCGTATGGTCGTGGATGATGTCCACCCCGCCCAGCCCGCGGTAGGCCTTGATGACGTGGTCCAGCTCGCTGAGGGTCAGTCCGAGTTCATCCGGCTGGCTTGGGCCGAAACCGGGGATGCGGGGCACCGGACAGGTGCTGTCGGAGGCTGCCGCCAGGAGGACTTCGTGCCCGGCGTCAACCAGCGCGCGGGCGAGGGCGTCCACCACCCTTTCCGTGCCGCCGTATTTTTCGGGCGGGACGGTAAACCATGGTCCAACAATGAGTCCAATGCGCATCCGGGCCTCCGCGCATAACCCCCAAACCATGGGCTGGCTTCATAACCCTCCTCAAGGCTAGGCGTCCCGTGAGGAAAATAACAGGCCGCCGCCGGAATGCACTGGAGCCGGGCGGGGTTGACGCAACCATGAAGATTGAGATCTGGTCAGACGTCGCGTGCCCGTGGTGCTACATCGGCAAGCGCCGTTTCGAGACCGCCCTGGCACAGTTCCCCCACCGCGACTCCGTGGACATCGAATGGAAGAGCTACCAGCTGGATCCGTCCGTTCCGGGGCATTATGACGGCACGGAGCTGGACTACCTCAGCCAGCGCAAGGGCATGGCTCCGGAGCAGGTCAAGCAGATGTTCGCGCACGTCACGGAGACCGCCAAGGGCGAAGGCCTGGATTACCACTTCGACAAGGTGGTTGTGGCCAACAGCTTCACCGCCCACCGCCTCATCCACCTGGCTGCCGGCCACGGACGCCAGGACGCCGCCAAGGAACGACTGCTCAGCGACCACTTTGAGCACGGCAAGGACATCGGCAACCAGGAGTACCTGACGGAGCTCGGTGAAGCTCTCGGCCTGCCGGCACAGGAAGTTGCCGAACTCTTCACGTCCGACAAGTTCACGGACGAGGTCAATGAAGACATCAACGAGGCCCGTGCCATCGGCGTGACCGGCGTTCCGTTTTTCGTGATCGACCGCAAGTACGGCATCTCGGGTGCCCAGCCTGCCGAACTTTTCAGCCAGGCCCTGAACCAGGCATGGCAGGAAGCCAACCCGCTGATCCCGGTCGGCGCTTCCGACGCCGAGGCCTGCGGCCCGGACGGCTGCAGCGTTTAACCCAACGCGGGGTCACTTATGGCCCAAAATCCCCCTTGGGATAGGCCATAAGTGACCCCGCGTTGCTTTATTGGCGAGGGCTAGGCCTTCGCCACCTCAAGCTCCACGACGGCCCAGGACAAGGCGGGCAGCGTCAGGCGCAGCTCCGAACCAGTCGCCTTCACGCCGTCCAGCGGCTTGAGCCCAACCCGGCCCGGCTGGTCCTGGCTGTTGATGGTGAAGCGGTCGCCGCCGTCGGGAATTTCCAGGACCTCGGCGCGGACCACCTGCCGGGCGTCGAACCCGCGCAGGGCTGTCTCGACGTCGGCCGCTTCCTCCAGGCCGCGGTTCGCGAAGAACAAGGCAACCCGGCCCGTTTCCTCGTTCCACGTTGCGCTGACGTCCACCAGGTCGGTGTCCCCGAACCGGTTGTTGGAGTACTTGTCCGAATCAACTGAGAGCCGCAGGATCTGTCCTGTGGCGAGCTCCGCCATCCGGGCGAACGGGTGGAAAATGGTCTGCTTCCAGGCCGGCCCGTTTTCCTCGGAAAGGATCGGTGCGATCACGTTGACCAGCTGCGCCTGATTGGCGATCTTTACCCGGTCGCCATGGCGCAGCAGCGAGTTGAGCAGGGTCCCCACCACCACGGCGTCGGTCACGTTGTACTGGTCCTCGATGACACGCGGGTGTTCGCGCCACGGAGCCTTGACGATGTTGCTCAGCTGGTCCTCGGTGTCCCGGCCCCGCTGGTACCAGACGTTCCACTCATCAAAGGACAGGTTAATGTGCTTCTTGTGCTTGCCCTTGGCCCTGACGGCATCGGCCGTAGCGATCACTGACTCAATGAAGTAGTCGGTGTCGACGGCGGACGCCAGGAAGCTGCCGACGTCGCCCTCCTCCTCGAAGTAGTAGGCGTGGAGGGACACATAGTCCACTTCCTCATAGGTGTGCGTGAGGACGGTCTGCTCCCAGGCCCCGAAGGTGGGCATCCTGGAATTCGAGCTGCCGCACGCGACGAGTTCAATGGACGGATCCACGTATCGCATGGCCTTGGCGGCTTCCTGGGCCAGACGGCCGTATTCATCGGCTGTCTTGTGCCCGATCTGCCACGGGCCATCCATCTCATTGCCGAGGCACCAGAGCTTGATGTCGAACGGGTCCTTGTGGCCGTTCTTCGCCCGGAGGTCAGACCAGTACGTGCCTCCGCTGTGGTTGGAGTACTCCACAATGGCGCGGGCTTCCTCGACTCCCTTGGTGCCCAGGTTGATGGCTTCCATGATTTCGGTGCCGGCCTGCCTGGACCAGTCCACGAATTCGTGCAGTCCAAAGGCGTTGGTCTCCACGGTGTGCCAGGCGCCATCCAGGCGGCGGGGCCTGTTTTCCCGTGGACCGATCCCGTCTTCCCAGTTGTAGCCTGAGACGAAGTTGCCGCCGGGGTATCGGACAACGGTGGCGCCGAGTTCCTTGACGAGCTTGAGGACGTCCTGGCGGAAGCCGTGCTCGTCAGCCTCCGGGTGCCCGGGTTCGTAAATCCCGGTGTAGACGCAGCGGCCCATGTGCTCCACGAAGGAGCCGAAGAGCCGGCGGGGTACCTCCCCGATGGTGAAGTCGCGATCGAGGGTGATGCGTGCGCGGGACATGTATCTCCTTGGTTGTGTGTTTCAGGTCTGGTGGTGCAGCAATGCGGACCGGTCAGGTCCCGGCAAGTCCTGTGGTGGAAATGCCCTTGATGATCTGGCGTTGGAAGAACAGGAAGACGACAATCAGCGGCAGCGCGGCCAGCAATGCCGACGCCATGTTCTGGGCGTACTGCACGCCGTAGGCGCTCTTGATGGTCTGCAGGCCCACCGGAAGGGTCAGCAGGGAATCGTCGTTGGTGGAGATGAACGGCCACAGGAAGTTGTTCCACGCGCCGATGAACACAAAGATCGCGACGGCGGCCAGGATCGGCCGGGACAACGGCAGGATGATCTGCATGAAAATCCGGAGCCGGCTGGCCCCGTCCATCACGGCCGCTTCCTCGAGTTCACGCGGAATCTGGTCAAAGAACCTCTTGAGGACGAACACCATGGCGGGGTGGATCACCTGCGGAAGGATGATGGCCCACGGGGTATCGATCATCTTGAACGCGAGCATTTGGTAGAAAAGCGGGATCATGAGTACCGGCGGCGGCACGATGATGCTGGCGATGATGGCCGTCATCAGTACCTTCTTGCCCTTGAACTCGATCCGGGACAATGCATAAGCGATGAGGGCGGAGATCACCAGCGTGATGAGGGTGATCGCAGCGGAGGTGTAGAGCGAATTCCATGTCCAGAGCGGGATGTTGCCGGCTTGGAAGACGTTGGCAAAAGCGTCGAACGTAAAGCCCGACGGCGGGATCCAGCTGACCTTCGAGGCCGAGGCGTCCGCTTCGGATTTAAAGGCGGTGACCGTTGCCCAGGCGAAGGGAACTAACCAGAGGACAGCGAGGACGGCGGCGACCACGACGGCTGCGGCCTTGCCCACTGTCCGCTTCTTTCGAGGTTGGCGGATGACCTGGCCGGCAGTGCTGCGCGGGATGGATCGGGTGAGGGTTGTATTTGCCATGGCTATGCACTCCTGCGGCGGGTGATGACGAACTGCAAGGCAGAGACCAGCACGATCAGTCCGAAGAAGATGTAGGAGATGGCTGCGGAGTATCCCAGCCGGTATCCGGTAAACCCGGTTTCGAAGATGTACTGGACCACGGGCCTGGTCGATCCGCCCGGACCGCCGGACGTCATCTGGTAGATCTGGTCGAAGACCTTCAGGGAAGCGAGGATCTGGAGCAGCACGATCATCACCGTGGTGGGGGTGAGCTGTGGCAGCGTGATGGAGAAGAACTGCCGCCAGGCTCCGGCGCCGTCCAGCGATGCTGCCTCATAGTGCTGAGCGGGAATGTTTTGCATTGCCGCCAAGTACAGAAGGAAATTGAATCCCACGGTCCACCAGAGCGTTGCAATCACGATCGACCACATGGCCACATTGGGATCGTTGAGCCACCCGATCTTCGGGATGCCGAACTTGGACAGGAAATCGTTGATCAGTCCGAGCTGCGGGTTGTACATCCAGACGAAGAACAGGGAGACAACCGTGGATGCCAGAAGGAAGGGCGCGAAGTAGGAAAGCCGCCAAAGCCACTGGGCGGGAAGGCCGATGTTCAACAGCGCAGCCATCACCAACGCCACCAGCACCAATGGCACGGTGCTGATCACGGTGAAATAGAGCGTGTTTCCCAGGGAACGCCACATACCGGCGTCGGCAAAGGCCTCGGAGTAGTTGGAAAATCCAATGAGGACGTCGTTGGCTCCCGTGAGGGATTTGCCCGTCAGGCTCATGTAGAAGCCGTACAGGATTGGCCATACAAGGAACACGAGGAAGAAGACGAGGAACGGCGCCGCGAAGGTCCAGCCGCTCACGTTGTCCCTGCTGTTGCGCAGGGAGGGCCCGGTCTTGGTGCCGGGAGTGGGTTTTGTCCGTACTTGGCTGGTCTGCCGGGACACTGTAGAGGAACTCATGAAGGACTCCTTTGTCGCTCGGTGTGCTGTGCCGGTCAGACCGGGTTGGGCCGGGATAGAAGGTCGTTGGTGCGGGCCACGAAACCGTCCCACCCCTCAGCTGCTTTGCTGCGTCCCAGAAGTACGTTCTGGATGTACTCGGCAAAATAGTTCTGCCAGTCCGAGCCTGATCCGCTGAACCAGGCCTCGGGGTCGTAAGCGATGATGTCTGCGGCGTTGGCATAGTGGACTTGAGGGGTGAGTTCCCGGTATGCCTGCGACTGCACTACGGGCTGGTATGCCGGGATGTGCCCCGCCTCGGCCCACGACAACGAACCCTTGAGGATGTCGCTGACGAACTTGTAGGCGTCCTTGCGTTTTTCTTCATCCACCGCGAGTTGCCGTGGAAGCACGAAGGAATGCGAATCGGCGTACGACGCAGGCGTCCCGTAGAGCGTCGGGATGGTGGCAGCGTCAACCGGAAGCTTGGCCTTCTTCATGGTGGGCAGTTCCCAGCCGCCGCTGAAGAGCATTCCCGAGTCGCCCCTGACAAACTCGGCGATACCGGTGTTGATGTCGTTGCCCTTGGCCGCGATCGTGTCATCAAAGAGCGACGCCATGAATTCCAGTGACTCAACGGCAGCGTCCCTGTCGGCCTGCATGGGCTGGCCTGGAGTCAGTACGATCTCGGCCCCGTGCTGCTTGTAGAGCGTGTAGAACAGGCGCCACATTTGCGAGCCGAGGTTCAGGTATCCGAAGGAGAGGCCGTGGGCCTTGGTGACCTTTTGCATCTCCAGTGCCATGGCTTTGAATCCGTCCGGCGAGTTCACTTCCTGCAAGAGGCCGTTGCTTTCCAGGAGCCCCGCTTTACCGGCGATGTCCGTGTTGTAGAACATGATGAACGGGTGGGAGTCCAGTGCGAGCGAGAACACCTTTCCGTCCTGCTGGCTCTTTTCCCAGATACGCGGGGCAAAGTTCTCCGGCGTGATGCCGTTCTCTGCCAGCAGGCCCAGGTCCCAGGGCTCGATGAGGCCGCCGGGGGCGTAGCCGGGAACCCGACTGGCATGCATGATGGCTACTTCCGGCGGCCGTCCGCCGGCCGATGCCATGGCCAGCTTGGTGTAGTAGGGCGGTCCCCAGGCCAAGACCGTGGGGTGGACCTTGAAGCCCGGATTGGCGCTGTTGGCGTTGGCGATCATGGCCTGCATCTTGGTGCCGTCTCCCCCGGAGAGGAGGTGCCAGAAGTTGATGGTCGGGACGGCCGCGGCTCCCGCCGATCCGCCGCATCCTGTGAGGCCCGTGGCCAAAAGCCCGCCGCCCAGCAGCGCCGAGCCTGTCAATAGCTGTCTCCGGGACAAACTTCTCCCGGTCAAAGATTCAAACTGCTTCACCCGTCACTCCTTTGGAAGGGTCCGCTGAAAGGACACACAATGCTGCACGAAAGTCCGGCTTCGCTGCGTCTCCACGCGTGGGTAAAAGGTGGCCCCCGGGTGACGCAGGTCTCACATTACATCGTTGTAATGTGCAGGGCAAGAGAAATTGTTAGCGCCAACAATTTGTTTTTTTCGGGAACCTATCGGGTGCTGTCCCGCTCTTCGATGCTGTACGGAACGGACACTATGCGCTGTCCATGGCCCCTGTCCGCCATACGTTCGGTGAGCAGGCGCAACGCCTCGGAAGCGATCATGCGCTTGTCAAAGGACACGGTGGTGAGCGACGGTACAGCGAACCGGCCATCGGCAATATCGTCAAAACCGGCCACAGCAATGTCTTCGGGAACCCGCACGCCGCGCTTCCACAAAGCGTTCAAGGCACCAAGGGCCATTGAATCCGTGAAGCAGAAGAGTGCCTCCGGCAGCGGGTTGCTGTCGAGATACCGCATGACGGACTCCGCCGCGGAGCCAGGCGTCCATTCATCGCAGGCGATCATGAGGGATTCGTCCCGCGGGATGCCCAGGGAGCGCAGGGCTGCCTCATATCCCTGGGTCCGTTGGATGGCGGTGGCCGATTTCCTTCCCTTGTTGATGCCCAGTACCGCTATGCGGCGCCGCCCCGGGCGGGCCAGGGCCAAGGTCATATCCCGGGCCGCGGCAAAGCTGTCCACAAAAACGCGGTCGGCGAGTTCTTGCGACACCTCACCCAACAGGACCACTGGAGGCAACGCCACACCCACCCGCACGGCACTCTCATCGAGAACAACAGGATTCAGGATCAGGCCATCGATCAGGTTGGCCCGTGCGCGTGTCATCAGTTCCTGTTCCCGTTGGGGGTCGGAACCGGTTTCTTCAATCTGCACGCTCCAGCCCCGGGCATGGGCAACTTCAACGAGGCTTCGGGCGAGTTCCGCAGAGAACGGGGTGCCGAGGTTGGGCAATGCCAGGCCGATCACACCCGAGCGTCCATTGCGCAGTCCACGGGCCGAGAGGTTGGGGACGTAGTCCAGCTCCTGCATGGCCTGCTCAACCCTCAGCCGCGTAGGTCCACTCACCGGAACGATTCCGTTCATGACATTCGAGACCGTTTTGGGTGAGACCCCCGCGCGACGCGCTACGTCTTTGACCGTTGCGCGCAAGACGCCCCCTTGCTGCAATGTTTTACGGATTTTCCCGTTTTCCACGATGTTACCGCCCGGTTCCGCGGGTTCCGCGTCGGGACCCGGTTTGCTGACAGATCACTGTAAAGTGTCTATATGCCCAGGATCACGGCCCCCACGAACGCTGCCCAACGCGCCGAGACCCAACGTCGGATTCTCACGGCCTTCGGCGAGCTCCTCTTCACCCATGGCCTGCCCGGATTGACCATGACCGATGTCGCCCGCCATGCAGGCGTTGGCCGCACAGCGGTCTACAACTATTACGCGGACATGGAGCAGCTCCTCATCGCGTACGCCCTGGACGAGACCGAACGTTTCATCGTCGACCTCCGGGAATCCCTGGCCGCGCTCCAGAACCCGGTGGACCGGCTGGCCCTCTACGTCCGCGCGCAGGTGGAGGACCTCAGCCGACGCCACCTGCCGCCGGGTCCGGCCATGGCAGCCGTCCTCTCCCCCGGCTCCTTCGCCAAGCTCGCCGACCACGTGGGCGACCTCAACGCCTTGCTCGAGGACATCCTCCGGGATGGTGTCCACCAGGGCTACCTTCCGGACATCGACGTCACCCAGCTCGCGCGGCTCATCCACGGCACACTGTCGGCAAGTGCCGCGCGACGCAACCGGACGCCCGACGGCGGGACTCCCCCGCCGCCCCCGGCCTCCGACGTCGGGCTTCTTGCCGCGCAAGAGGCGCAGACAGCGCAGACTGTGCGTTTCATCCAGTTGGGTGCGGGTGCGCGTTTCGACGACGCCGGCAGGCCGGTCCTGCTGGCCACCGCTACCCCAACTGTTTAGTGCCACCCAAACGGGCTGACGCCACGCAAATCCCCGCGTCGCCCACGACTTTGAGTGGCGAAAACCGGCAAGCGTGTCAGCCTGCGGGTCGTGTGGGGATGATGGGCCACTTGGAGTTGTCCGCGATTCGCAGTTCCTCACGCGGACAGAGGAGCTTGCCGGGAGTCTGATCCACCAGCTGCGGCTCCACCAGGCTCTCATAACCCGGGGTGATGATGACGTCCACCGATTCGTCTTCGCGGTTGTCCTGGAAATAGTCAGTCCCCGCCAGGTTGCGCTGGATGTTGAAGGCGGCTGCTTGGCCCTTGACCCCGGACACCACCACGCCAATGCCTGAATATGTGGTGTCACTGTTGCCCACGGACGCCACTGTGTATCCGCGGGCAGTGAACTGGTCGGCTACCGTTGCCGCGAGTCCGCCGCGGGACGTCGCATTGAGGACGTTGAGCCGCACGGTGTTGTTGGGCACGTAGTCGAAAGTGGTGGAAGGGCACAGGCTGGTGGGGGCTTTGCTGGCAATCGCCGTCGGGACTTTGATGACGCCGTTCATGACCGCCCAGGCACCAACTGCTCCCGCGGCGATCACTCCGAGCAACACCACCAGGACAATGCCGTGGAACAAACGACGCCCGAAGCTGCCTCGCCGGACCGGGGCGTCGTCGGCAAAGGTTGCCCGTAGCTCCGGCCCCGTCACAACACGGTGGCCATGGAGCTGCGTCACATCTTTGGGACGCTTACGTTTTTTTGGCCGGGAGTTATCCTCCCCCGGACCGGACAGCCTAGCCATCGATGACCAATACACGTGCGTGGATGGCAGTCCTTTGGTGCAGCGCCGTGCGGACCGCCCGGTGAAGACCGTCCTCGAGGTACATCACGCCCTGGTACTGGACCACGTGCGGGAACAGATCGCCAAAGAAAGTGGAGTCCTCCGCCAGCAATGCCTCCAGGTCCAAGGTCCGCTTGGTGGTGACCAGATCGTCCAGGCGGACAGGGCGCGGGGGCAGGGCAGCCCAGTCCCTGGGCGCGGAGTATCCATGGTCAGGGTACGGGCGTCCCTCGCCCACAGCTTTGAAGATCACCCTGCAAGCCTATGGAAGATACCGCCGTAACGGAACTTGTGACCCGCGGCACAGGCAGGTTGTAGCCAAAAGGTGACTATCCTTCGCGGGGCGTCACAGACGTCATAGCTGTGTGGTGGGTCTGCGGGACTGACAGAATAGGGGCATGACCCAACCGTTCCCAGGTACTGACCGTGCCGCTGCCCGCACCGAGCCCGCACTGGCCCTGCTGCTGGACGTCGATGGCCCCATAGCCAGCCCTGTGACGCGCGACGTCAAACCGGACATCATCGCCGACATGGTGGCCCTTGCCTCAGCCGGAATCCCGGTCATCTTCAACACGGGCCGCTCGGACGCTTTCATCGCCCAGCAGGTCATGGAACCCATGATCGCAGCCGGCATGCCCGCCAACACGGTGATCCACGCCATTTGCGAGAAGGGAGCCGTGTGGTTCAGCTACACCGCTGACGGCCCCGGCCCCATCCACGTGGACCACGAACTCGCGGTACCGAAGGCCTACGGCGACGATATCCGCCGGCTGGTGGCCGAGGATTACTCCGCCCACATGTTCTTCGATGAGACAAAGCGCGCCATGGTTTCCGTGGAGCAGCACCTGAACGTAGCCAGCGCGGATTACCTGGCTGAACAGAAACTCTTCGACGCCGACGCCCTGGGCATCATGGAACGGCACGGCCTCAGTGCCGCCATCCTGGACCATCACGCGCCCGGATCCGATGACACCGCGGACTACCGTCTGGACCCCACCATCATCTCCACGGACATCGAGTCCGTGCGCCTGGGCAAGGACCTTGGAGCAAGCCGGGCCGTTGAACTCCTGGCCGCCCAGGGCATCACCCCGCTCTCCTGGCGCACCGTGGGAGATTCCCGGACGGACTACGCCATGGCAGACTGGCTACACCACAACGATCATGACGTGAAGCACGTGGATGTCCGGCCCGCGGACGGCGTACCGGTGAAGCCCTACACCATCCTGACTGCCGCAGACCTTGACCTTGCAGAGGACGTGATCCACGACGACGCCGGCGGAGCGTTCCTCCGCAGCTGGCGCGAGGCCCTGGCCATCTAGCGGCGACGCAGCACCACCTACACCCAGAAACACCGAAGATCCCGGAGAAACAGCCATCACACAAGCACAGGTCGATCCGATTTACCACGGCAGCCCTTCCGTCGAAGAGGACACGATTGCGGAGGCGGTTTCGCCTGCCGTCGTCGCGCATCTCAAGCACAGGTCCGACGTCGTCCGTCACCGTGGGCGGTACGCCCTGATCAACAGCGACCTGACACCTCAACAGGCCATGGTTTCGGACCTCCTGGCTGTGCGGGCCGCGCTGGATGCCGCAGGCATCGATTTCATCCTGGTGCGGGGCAACGACGAACGTCCGGTCATCGCCGTCGACTGGGAGTCCCGCAAGGACGTCCGGGATGCACTGGCTGCTGCCTTCAAGAACGAGCCCTTCTACGCCATGACGGTGGACGCCCGGAAGAAGACCTCCGTGCTGGTGGCCGACGGCGAACTCTCGGCCAACAGGAAGGCCCGGATCTTCCGCCTGTACCGCCCCCGCGTCGAGGTCGGCGGCGGGCTTTGGTACGGCCCCGCCTTAGGCGTCCAGCTTGAGCTGTGGAGGTTCGAAGGCGACCACCTGGAACTCCCCGTGGAGAACTCACTGACGCGCCGGACCATGCTCCGGCAGGACGCCGTCCGCGGAACCGTGCAGCGGCATGGTTTGGCTTGGCCCACTATCGAGAACATGTTCGCCGACCACGCCAGTGACATCGATTTCGACGTCGACATTGTCTTTTCCTGGGTTGATGGCAGCGATCCCGAGTACATCGCACGCAGGCGCGCCCAGCAGGCCGAAGCCGTCCTTGGTGAAGGCGATGACCATGAGGCCCGATTCCGGCAGATCAACGAACTCAAGTACGCGCTGCGTTCGGTGCACATGTTTGCGCCGTGGATCCGGCGGATCTTCATTGCCACCGATTCTCCCGCCCCTGAGTGGCTGGCCGACCACCCTGCCGTGACGATCGTTCGGAGCGAGGAATTCTTCGCCGATCCTTCCGTGCTGCCCACCCACAACTCCCAGGCGGTGGAGTGCCAGCTCCACCACATCGAGGGCCTGTCCGAGCACTTCCTGTACTCGAATGACGACATGTTCTTTGGCCGGCCCGTGGGCCCGGACATGTTCTTCACGCCCGGCGGCATCACCAAGTTCATCGAAGCGGACACCCGCATCGGCCTGGGCGAGAACGACGCCGAACGCAGCGGCTTTGAGAACGCCGCCCGCGTCAACCGCAAGCTTCTCTGGGAACGGTTCGGCCGCATCACCACGCGGCACCTGGAGCACACCGCTGCCCCGTTACGGCGCAGCGTGGTGGCACAGATGGAGAAGGAATTCCCCGCCGAGTTCGCCAAGACCGCAGGCAGCCGTTTCCGCGCCGCGGACAACATCTCGGTCACCAATTCGCTGTACCACTATTACGCCCTGCTGACCGGCCGCGCCGTGACGCAGACCGCCGCCAAGGTCAGGTATGTGGACACCACCATGTGGGCCGGGCTGCACTACCTGCCCAAGCTTTTGGCCAAGCGTCACATGGACTTCTTCTGCCTGAACGACGGCAGCTTCCCTGAGGTTGACTCGGAAGAACGAGCTGAGCTGGTGACCGACTTCCTGGAGAAGTACTTCCCGGTCAAGGCGCCTTGGGAGAAATAAGCGGCAAGGACGACGTCAGGGTTCCCGGGGAAGTGTGGGCCCCCACACGGGACTCGTGCGGGATGCGGATGCCGGCAGCAGCCAGTCGCCGCTGAACCTCCGCCGCGTCCACGGGTTCGCCCACGGTGACCCCGCCGGACATCGGCACCACGGAGTGCACAATGGTGTGCTCGTACACGTGGATCATGTTGTAGGACTGGGCGCCGTCGCGTCCCCGTTGCCCGCCCGCGCGCACGCCCAGGTCCTGGGTGTAACACGTCGCCGAGGCGACGGACACCGGGATGCCGGCGAAGCTCGCCGTCGTGGAGTAATGCAGGTGTCCACCCAGGATGGTCCGGACGTCGGTATTACGGACGACGGCGGCCAGAGCGGCCTGGCCGCGCAGCTCCACCAGGACTGCGAGGTCCTGCACGCACGGGACCGGCGGGTGGTGCAGCGCCAGGATGGTGCCGTCCGGCGCCGGGGTCGCGAGCTCGGCTGCCAGCCAGTCCAGCTGGGCCTCGGACAGTTCACCGTAATGGTGGCCCGGGACCGTGGTGTCCAGGGTAATGATGCGGAGTCCATCGACGAAGTAGCTGCGGTCAACAGGGTCCTGCGGCTGGCTTGCCTCCGAGGCGTCCATGAAAGCGGTGCGGAAGTTGGCCCGGTTGTCATGGTTTCCCATGGCCCAGATCGCCTTGGCACCCAGGGCGTCGCAGACCGGCTCTATCATGACGCGGAGGCGCTTGTAGGCTTCGAGCTCGCCCTTGTCCGCGAGGTCGCCGGTAAAAATGATGGCCGCGGGCTTGATCCGGGAAGCAATGATCTGTTGGCAGATCTCCTGCAACCGGGCAGAACTGTCGACTGAGCCGTGGAGCGTGCCTGGACCACCCACCAGGTGAAGATCGCTCAAGTGCAAAAGCACATGACCTGGGTGGGGGTACTCTGCCTCGATGAGCTCCATAGCTTGCCTTAGCGTTTGGTGGGAGACGGCGTCTCCCGTGTCAATCCAGTAGGGCCAATCCAACCAGACAACAAGCCAACAACTGGCTAATTTCCGGCGGAATGTTGGAAAATTACTTTCCTCCCTTCAGGTTTGGCGGCTTACGCCAACGCCTTTTCCACTGCCGTCAAAAGGTCTTCGGAGTCAGGCTCCACTGCGGATGGGAATCTCCCCACGAGTTCTCCCGCCCGGTTGATGACGAACTTTTCGAAGTTCCACTTCACCTTGACGGGCTGGCCGTCGTCGTCCCGGGTGAGCTCGGCGAAAAGGGGGTGCTGCTCCTTGCCCAGGACGTTCGCCTTGCTGGTCAGCGGGAACGTGACACCAAAGTTACGCTCGCAGAACTCCGCGATCTCCGCATCTGCACCCGGCTCCTGGCCGCCGAACTGGTTGCAGGGGACGCCGAGAATCTCCAGTCCCTGCCCGCGGTACTTGCCGTACAGTTCCTCAAGGCCCGCGTATTGACGGGTGAAGCCGCACTCCGAAGCCACATTCACCACCATTACAGCCTTGCCCTGGAACCGTCCGAAGTCACCTTCGGAGCCGTCATTGAACGTGATGGGAATGCTGTAAAGGCTGGTCATGGGATTCGCTTCCTGACGTCTTCGGCTGGCGGGATCGCCGCCATCGAGCTTACGGGAGCCGGCTGAGGGCCACGAAATGCAGGCCCTTGCGTTTTTTAGGGAGCGGGAATGACGAGCGTGGACAAAGGCACTATTACGCCGTCCGGCCGCTGGACCAGGTCCGGTGCGATCAGGATGTAACCGGGCGGGAGCGTCACAACCGGAAGCGCGGACGGGAGGACCGCCACCGGCGTCGGCGCGGGTGCCGGGGCCACAGGCGTCGGAGCGGGTGCCACGGCTTGCGTAACCGTAGGAACGATCGGTGCCACCGCAGGTACCGGCTCCACGACCGCGGGTGCGGGCGGCGCGGGTGCGGGTGGTTCGACGACGGCGGCCGGCGGCGGTGCGACAGCTGACTGGACGGTTGGTGCCTGGACGGTTGATACCGGATCCGTCGGCGCAACCGGAGCTGTGGTGGTTTCAGGAACCGCGGGCGGGGACGTCGGAGTATCGGTGGGTGTCGGCGTGATTGTCGGCGTAGGGGTAACCGTCGGCGTCGGGGTGACCGTCGGCGTGGGAGTCGCTGTGGGGGTCGGGGTGACCGTCGGCGTCGCGGGGGCTGTCGGCGTCGCCGTCACGGACGGTGACGGTACCGGCGTCGTGGATTGTGTCGGTGACGTCACCACGGGGCCGGGCGGGTTGACCGAGGTGACGGGCGGGACCACCACTGGTGGCGCGACGGGTTCTTCGTGTTCGCCGCCGATGACAGCGCGGTTGGTGCCGTCGGCAACGGGGACGGCCCACTGGGGCGCGGAGGCTCCCGTGCCAACTCCCGGCTGGTAGTTCACGAACGTCATGGTTTGCAGCGGATCCACCTGCTTTATGGGCAGGTACGTCCAACCGTTGGGGTTGGTGTGGAGTCCGTTCACGATTGTTTCGAAGTGGAGGTGGCATCCCGTGGACCAACCGGTGGTGCCAACCTCGGCAATGACTTCGCCGACGCGGACCGACTGGCCCTGCGTCACTCCGATGGCTTGAAGATGGTTGTAGGTGGTGACCAGGCCGTTGCCGTGTTCGATCTCCACCCGGTTGCCGCCACCCCAGATGTGCCAGCCAACCGCGCGGACCACGCCAGCGTCGGCCGCATAAACACGCGTTCCGCAAGCTGCAGCGTAGTCCTGCCCCCAGTGGAACTCACCGGCCAGCCCGGTCAGTGGGCTGTAGCGGTAACCGTAGGGGGAACTAGGATTGAGGACTTCGAGAGGCGCGTAGAGGCTGCCGGCGGGCGGACGGGAGAGTCCGGCCGAAGCCACCGTCAGCCCGGTGGAACCGTCCTTGCTTACTGTCCGGACCATCGCCCGGTCAAAGAAGACCATTGGCGTGCCGGGCGTTTGCTCGGGGGGCGCCTGTGTGGGGTCAATGATCATGGTTTCGGCTTCCGGCGGGGTCAGACTACCCAATGCCGTGGGGCCTACGACGCCCTGGGCAACTGTTCCGTCCACATTTCCTGCGGGGACGGACGTCAGGGGCTGGAAGCCGAAGGCGAAGAAGGCCAAGGCCGCAAGGCATCCGGCGATAAGAACGCGGCGGAATTTTTCAGTGCGGATCAGGTCAATCGCCCGGTCTGATTCATGATGCTTGCCCACAAAACACTCCCCAAAGCCAGCGGCACCAAACCCCAGCCTGGCGTGCAAGCACCATTGTTGCGGGTATCACCTCAGAAATAAAGGCTTCGCGGGCGCCGTGGAGCGAAAGGTTGGATCAGTTTTTGCTCAAGACGTCTTGAGCTTCGCCGGGGGCGCTTTTGCTGTGGATACTCATGGGAAACGACAGGCTCGAAAGGCACCCGTACGTCGAGTGAATGCGTTGCGCTAAGTGCCCCTTTACCGGCAGTTTTGAGGGCGGGCCTCACGGGCGGGCTTCACGCGGGCGGGTCTTCGGGAAACCCCGGAACGCAGGGAGTATTGATGCGCGCCGAGTGAGTATCGACGGCGGCCGGTGGAGGACCCTTGGGTTCTTGCCGTGATTGCAGACTTAGCGGAGGGGGCATCGAAATGCAGGACTGGAAGACCGTGAAAATAGACACCGGCATCGACATCTACTTCTACGACCCGCGCTCACCCTGGCAACGCGGCATCAACGAAAACACCAATGGCCTCCTGCGCCGGCACTTCCCCAACGGCACCGACCTGAGCATCCACAGCGCCGAAGACTTCGACTGGGTCGCACAGGAACTCAACGACCGACCACGCAAAAGACTAGAGTTCAGAAAACCGATCGAAGGACTCCTGTCGCAATAACCGCCTGAATCCGCCGATCCCTTTGCGGGAAGCGCCACATGACTAGAGGTCTTGCTACGGTAAGGGCACCATGAGCGTTTCAGAAAGACTCCAGCAATCAGCCGATCGGTTCCTTTGCGGCGACGAGTCCATGCATGCTGCACAGGCGTTGGAACGAGTTCTTATCGACGAGTATCTCGGCGACGACCGGACGGAAGAGTTGCTGTACGTTCTTTCGCTGTATTCGCCTGGAAGCAGTGTGCCGTACTCCGAGGCATCAGACGTTCGTCCTCTGGTTCTTTCAACACTGGAAAGTCTGGCCAAAAAGGGTTGATCTAAGGCGACTGTGATGGGCGCACTGTAAAGGATCCTGGCCGAACGCAGGACCCTCTTATATGCGCAGAAGCGTGTCGCGCACAGATACGTGCTCACCGACCTGCACCACTAATTCGCCGCCCAGTCCTTCCCAGCGCGACCAGACGCGGAACTCAATGACGCCGCGCTCGTCGCGCACGCTGATCTTGACCGGGGTCTCTCGCTCGACAGCAAGCCGCACTACGGCACCGTCCAGCCAGCGGACGCTCACTGATCCAGCGATCTCATCCCAGGTCAGTGTCACAGTGCATCCGTCGTTAGCCCTCGCGACCAAGGAAACTACCCCAGACTGATGAGACGGCTCGACCGCAATCCCGAGGCCACTCAGGTCTCCAAGCCTCGGAACCTCAAGCTGCGCGCTCATAAGCACATGTTGTCACACGCGCGGCAAATGACGGGGGCTCTGCTGCACGTTGAGCGATCCTTGGATCCTTCACCGGGCACTCCCACCGCAGCCCTGCAGCGGCTGGAGGGGCAACCCTCTACGGGCGCCAGCAAGCATCCGCCGCCGAAAGTGAATTGAACTGAGAGGATAGGGACCATGCGAGGAAATGTGTGGGCGTGGGCCAGCGCTCTGATTGGGGCTGCAATTGTGGTGCTGATCTTCTTTTACGGCACCGAATACGGGACCTGGATCGACGAAGCTGGCTCCCTTAGGGTTGAGCCCCCAACCTTTATCCTTCCGTTCGCCATCGGCGGACTTGGCTTTGTGCTCCTGATCGGTGGCGTCATCGCGGGATCAAAGGGAATGCCGAGCGCCGCAAGTTCCGGCCGCGAAGCTAGGCGCTAACGCTAGCGGTCACATCAGAGCAACGCGCTCCTACTGCGTCGTAGAGCGCAGAAGTACTTAAGCCGATCGCCTTGCGGACGCTAGGGCCCTTTCACGCGGGTGGTGAATTGGAGGTGGATGCTCTTGAGCTCAACGCGTGGAAGCACGGCCGTCACGACGCCGCCGGTTGCTAGTTGGGCGCCGACGCCGTAGACGAACGGGTCCGTATCAACCTCCGCACCGGGCACACTGACTCCATTGATGACGATTCTGGCCTGACTGTTGACCACCCGACCGGCTATTGGGGGTGCGTGTTGGTCCCAAGGTTTGCTGCCCGGCCAAATCTCCTGCCGGTACTGATTCATCAGGATGTGGTTGACATGGTCAACCAGGAGGCATTGAACCGATGAGCGCTCGGATGGAGCGCGGTGCCAGACGGTTCGCACGGCCTCCCACAGTTGCGGGTAGCGCAGTCGCTCCACCTGCTCGATCAGCCAGCGCGGCCGGGGCCATGGCGGAACTTCCTCGATCGATCTGCGTGTCTTTTCGTCGAGGTCTGCAAGGTTTACCGGGTCTGAGCGATCATCCGGGTTTCGCCAGAGAGTGTAGGTGATGCTTGCGGTCATATCGCTGTATCCACGATCATCCAAGCAATAGGTCAGCCCGACGGAGTCCGTGTCCTCCAGCGAAGGTTGGGGTGCGAGCCCAATGATCGGAATGGGCATGAGTTTGAGGTTGTCGGCCCATGCGACACGGGGGTCGGGGGCGTCCTCAGGAAGAATGCCGGCCTCTCTCATGGCTCGACTATGAACCAACATAGGGCACGTGTAAACGGGCCTAAGTTTTCGAGTGTCAATGTTCCACTGAGGGAGCCCCCCTCGGGACGCCCGGGGTTTGCCCGCGGCCGGATCAGCCCAGGTTTTCCTTGAGCAGCGCGCGGTGCTCGACGGCGGCGGTGGAGTGGAGCGCACGGCCCGCCTCAGTAAGTTCCAGGAACAGCGAGCGGCGGTCCTCTTCGCAGGTCTGCCGGGACACCAAGCCTGCCTTTTCCAAGCGGTCCACCACTTTGGAGACAGCACTTTGCGTCATGGGGGTCCGCTCCCCCAGGGACTTCATGCGGCACGACGACTCTTCGCTCTCGGCCACGAGGTCAAGGATTTCGAACTCATTGAGGCCGATGTCGAATTTGGCTTCCAGGGCGCGGTCGATTGCTCCTGCGGTTCGGAAGTAGGAGCTCTGGATGTCGCGCCACTGCTCGACCAGTTCACGGTCTTCCAGCTGGCGGTCACGCGTCGTTGCCATGCCCCGATTCTAGTTCATGAACCAGTTAAAATCCACGTCATAAGATTCCGCGTCATATTCCTTGTCATTGAATGACGTGTCATATAGATTGATCGCATGACCTCACCCACCACCCTCAAAACCTCTGCCGAGCCGCCCTTGGTTTCAGCTGTTCGCTGGACCCGGGCCCAATGGCTCCTGTTGATGGTCGTCTGCACCGTCCTGGCCTTGGACGGGCTGGACGTATCCATGGTCGGCGTCGCGCTTCCATCCATCGGACAAGAACTCCACCTCGGAACCGATTCGCTGCAGTGGATCGTCTCCGCCTACGTCCTTGGTTACGGCAGCCTGCTGCTCCTTGGTGGCCGCCTCGCGGACCTGTTGGGCCGCCGTCGAATCTTCCTCATCGCCTTGACGGTGTTCGCCGCAGCGTCGCTCCTTGGCGGCCTGGTGGACGACCCCGCCGTCCTGATCGCCACACGTTTCGTGAAGGGCCTCGCAGCGGCCTTCACCGCACCTACCGGATTCTCGATCATCACCACGAACTTCGCCGAAGGACGCGAGCGCAACAAGGCGCTGTCCATCTTCACAACATTCGGAGCCAGCGGATTCTCGCTGGGACTGGTGGTCGGCGGCCTGATGACCAGCCTCAGCTGGCGCTGGACCTTCCTGGTCTCCGTCCCGATCGCCGTCGTCGTGGTCCTGCTGGGGATCAAATTCATCCCCAAGGACAAGCCGTCCGCCGAAAACAGCGGACACGACATCTGGGGTGCGGTGACGCTGGCACTGGGCATGCTCGGCCTTGTGTACACCTTGGTTTCAGCACCGGAGCAGGGCTGGGGATCTGTGGCAACAATCGCCGGGTTCGCAGTTTCTGTCGCCGTGCTGGCAGCCTTTGCAATCATTGAAAACAAGGTCAAGCATCCGCTGATCCGTTTCGGCATCCTGAAGGAAGGCTGGGTAGCAAGGGCCAACCTCAGCGCCGTGGGACTGTTCGGGTCCTACCTGAGCTTCCAGTTCATCGTCACCATGTTCCTGCAGTCCGTACTCGGCTGGACACCGTTGGGTATGGCGCTGGCCCTGCTGCCGGCCGGCCTTCTGGTGGCCACCAGCGCACCGTTTGCGGACCGGCTCATTGAAAAGTTCGGGGCCACGCAGCTGATCCTCACCGGTCTTACCGCCCTCGGCCTGGGTTACGTCCTCTTCCTCCGCGTGGGCACAACTCCGAACTACGCCCTGGACATCCTGCCCTCGGTGGTCCTGCTGGGCGTCGGCTTTGCCCTGGCCTTCCCTTCCATCAACGTCCAGGCCACAGCCGGGATCAAGGACTCCGAACAGGGACTCGCTGCGGGCCTGATCCAAACGAGCACCCAGGTTGGGGCGGCGCTGGTCCTCGCCGTCACCACCGCATTGGTCAGCGGTCACGGCCAGGCCGCGGGAACCGTCAGCGCCCAAGCCATGCTGGAACAGTACCGTCCGGGACTCATCCTCAGTGCCGCCGTCGCAATTGCCGCCCTGCTGGTGGCAGCGGCACCCTCCCGTCGTCGCGTCCGCCCCTAACCCGGAGTTTTTGTACAGCTAATGCCCTTATGAGCCCTTCGTAAGGGCATTAGCTGTACAAAAACTCCCTCTGTACGGTCTGGCGAATCTGCGGTCTCATGGGATGCATGAGGAATTACCTCACTGAGTACCGCCACGAATTGCAGCGCACGTTCACCGGCACGTCGGGGACGCCGCCTGAGTGGGTGCCGCGCCTGGCGGAAGGGAACGACGCCGGATATCACCTCCCGGGCTCGGCCGTCTGGGCGGTTCACGGCCACGTCGCCACCATCGTGGCAGGCATCCGGGTCCTGCTGATGCAGGCCCTCCACCCCGGCGCGCTGGCCGGAGTGTATGAGCACTCGGGTTTCCAGAAGGACCCCTTGGGGCGCCTGGCTAACACGGTCCGGTGGATCTTCACCGTGACCTACGGCTCCACCGAAGCGGCCGAGTCCGCAACCGCCGTGGTGCGCCGGATCCACGAACGCGTCCGTGGGACCTACGTGGACGGGCTCGGCGTCCAACGACCGTACGCGGCCAATGATCCCGAACTCCTCCGCTGGGTCCACGTCACCTACGCCGACTCGTTCCTCACGGCCAACCGCATTTGGGGTGCTGCCATCCCGGGCGGGGCCGACGCCTACGTCCGCGAATGGGCTGCGGCAGGCCGACTCATCGGCGTTCAGGATCCGCCGCTCACCGAAGCGCAGGTCCGTGACGAGCTGGAGGGTTGGTACGCCTCCGGCATCCTTCGGGCGGATGACCGCCTGGCAGAGACCGTCTCGTTCATTCGGCACCCTCCCCTGAGCCCGCTCCTCAAGCCCGGCTACCGCATTCTGTTCGCGGCCGCCGTCGCAAGCCTTGAACCGAAGTACAGGGAACTGCTGGGGCTCCAGCGCGCCCAGCTGGGCGTCGTCCCGCTGCCGGTCATCACGGCGGCGAGGGTGGTGCTGGGCATGGTCCGGCTCGCTCTGGGATCACACGGCCCCAGCGAACAGGCGGCGCGGCAAAGACTGCAACGTCTCGGCTACGCCGCCTGACATCACCCAGGGGCGAGCTCTCACCCTTTTGGGGACTCCGCGAAATGCCGAAAGCCAACCCCTCAGCGGGACCTCACTTTGTGTGGGGTTCGCCGAGGGGTTGGCTTTCAACCTTTTACGGGCATTTATTGTGCCGAGAGCTCACCCCTCGGCGCGCGAACTAGATCAGGTGATCCGACAGGTGGTTCGGGGTGCCGAAGCGGTGGGCCGTGATGGACACCGCCTGCTCGCGGAGGAACGGCAGCATCTCGATCCGTCCGGCCTGGGTCACGGCGCCGTGGTACACCGCGACGTCGGGACGGCCACCCATCGCTGCGCTCAGCGCGGCGAAGTCGCCACCGATCAAGCGGATCCGACCGGCGTCGAAGTTGGCCGCACGGCCCAGCCACGCGGCGTCGTCCTCGATCCGCACGTTGACGCCCAGACCGGCGAAAGCGGTCACCACAGCGTCAGGAAGTGCGACGGCGGAGCTCACCGTGAGCTTCGAGCCCGCCACTGCACCGGCTGCCACCACGCGGATCAGCTCAGCGAGCCGTTCGCCTTCGGAGAGGCGGATGGTCACGGGCAGGGACCGGTAACGGAAGACGTTGCGCTCTGCGGTCAGGGCGGAGACGTCCTTGCAGGTGCCGAACTCGGATTCCCAGGCTGCGGCGTCGCTGAAGAGTGCCTGCTGGAGGGTCTCGTATTCCTCGGCGGTCACGTCAGCGGACTTGGCTGCAGCGAGGAGCTGGGCAGCAGCACCCTGAAGGACGGTGCCCCGCTGCCCCTTGGCCTCGGCTGGTACCCACGAGCCGAGCCCGATCAGGTAGTTCGGTCCGCCTGCCTTGGTTCCTGCACCGACGGCCGACTTCTTCCAGCCACCAAACGGCTGGCGCTGCACAATCGCACCGGTGATGCCGCGGTTGACGTACAGGTTTCCGGCCTGGATCTTGTCCAGCCAGACACCCATTTCAGCTGAGTCCAGGGAGTGCAGGCCGGCGGTGAGGCCGTACTCGATCTCGTTCTGGATGGCGATGGCTTCTTCGAGGGTTTCAGCGGTCATGACACCCAGCACAGGGCCGAAGAACTCGGTCAGGTGGAAGTAGGAGCCACGCTTGACGCCCGAACGGATGCCCGGGGACCACAAGCGGCCGGTCTCGTCGAGGCGCTCGGGCTTGATGGCCCAGGTTTCGCCGTCGCCCAGGGTGGTGAGCGCGTTCAGGAGCTTGCCGTTGGCAGGCTCGATGATCGGCCCCATCTGCGAGGTGGCGTTCTCCGGGTAGCCAACAGTCAGGGAGCGCGCGGCGTCGATCAGCTGGTTGTGGAAGCGGGCGCTCTTCGCGACCGAGCCCACCAGGATCACCAGCGATGCGGCCGAGCACTTCTGTCCGGCGTGGCCGAACGCCGAGTACACGACGTCCTTGGCTGCGAGGTCAAGATCGGCGCTTGGGGTGACGATGATGGCGTTCTTGCCGGAGGTCTCGGCGAGCAGCGGCAGGTCCTGGCGGAAGGAGCGGAACAGCTCAGCGGTTTCATAGCCACCGGTGAGGATCACGCGGTCAACGCTCGGGTGCGAGACCAGCTGGGTTCCCAGGTCACGCTCTTCGAGCTGCACCAGCGCCAGAACTTCACGCGGCACACCGGCTTCCCACAGGGCATCCACCATGACCGAACCGGACCGGCGGGCCTGCTTTGCAGGCTTGATCACGACGGCGGAACCTGAGGCGAGCGCTGCGAGCGTCGAGCCTGCGGGGATCGCCACCGGGAAGTTCCACGGTGGTGTCACCACGGTGAGGTTCGCTGGGACGAATGTGGCGCCGTCGACCGTTTCCAGGTCCTTGGCGCGCTCGGCGTAGTAGTGCGCGAAGTCGATTGCTTCGCTGACCTCGGGGTCGCCCTGGTCGATGGTCTTGCCGGTTTCGGAAGCCATGACCTCCAGGAGTTCGGCGCGTCGGGCCTCCAGGACTTCACCGGCGCGGTGCAGGATGGCTGCCCGCTCGGCGGCGGGACGGGCGCCCCAGGCCTTCCCGGCGTCAACGGCGGAGGCAATGATCTGGTCCAGCTGGGCGGCGTCGGAAACCTTGGTGGATTCGACGATCTTGTTCCCGGCCGTGGATCCCGGGATGCGCTTGAGGATGTCGCGGCCCCAGGCACGGTTTGCCGGGAGTGCCGGGTCGGTGTCAGGGGTGTTGCGGAAGCCCTCGGTGGGGGCGGGTTCGGCCGGAAGGCGGCGGTCCTGCTTGCGGTTGGGCCCTGGAACTTCACTCTTCATGTTGGCCAGTGAGCTCAGGAAGCGCTGCTGCTCGCGCTTGAAGAGACTCTCATTTTCACTGAGTTCGAAGACCGCGGACATGAAGTTTTCCTGGCTGGCACCCTCTTCGAGGCGGCGGATCAGGTAGGCGATGGCGACGTCGAACTCGCCCGGGTGGACCACCGGTGTGTAGAGCAGGAGGCTGCCGACATCCTTGCGGACCGCGGTGGCCTGGCCGGTTGCCATGCCCAGGAGCATTTCGAACTCGATGCCCTCAGTAACCCCGCGCTGCTTGGCCAGGAGCCAGGCGAAGGCAACATCGAAGAGGTTGTGACCGGCGACGCCGATGCGGACGGCGTCAACGCGCTCCGGGGTGAGGGCGTAGTTGATGACGTTCTTGTAGCTGGTGTCCGAGTCCTGCTTGGTGCCCCAGGTAGCCAGCGGCCAGTCGTGCAGCGAGGCTTCAACCTGCTCCATGGGGAGGTTGGCACCCTTGACGACGCGGACCTTGATGGGTGCGCCACCTTCGGCGCGACGGGCGGAGGCCCACTCCTGCAGTTCCTGCATGGCACCAAGTGCGTCAGGCAGGTAGGCCTGGAGGACAATGCCGGCTTCCAGGTTCTTGAACTCCGGCATGTCCAGGATGCGCTTGAACACCGCGATGGTCATGCTGAGGTCCTTGTATTCCTCCATGTCCAGGTTGATGAACTTGGGCTTGGGGAAGGACGCTGCGAGGCGGTAGAGCGGGGTGAGCTTCTCAACAACGTGGTCGACGGCTTCGTCGAAGGCCCACGGGGAGTGCGGAGCAACTGTGGAGGATTCCTTGATGGAGACGTAGTCAACGTCCTCGCGGGCCAGCAGCTTCAGGGTGCCTTCCAGACGACGCTGGGCTTCGTGCTCGCCCAGGACGGCTTCGCCGAGGAGGTTCACGTTCAGGTGCACGCCGTCCTGGCGGATCTTGGCGATGGCCGGACCGAGCTTGGCGTCGGTGGCGTCAACGATCAAGTGGCCCACCATCTCGCGGAGCACGCGGCGGGCGATCGGGATGACAATCTGCGGCAGGATCGGGGCCATGACGCCACCCACCCGGACAGCGCTGCGCATGTACCAGGGAAGGAACTTGGGAACCTTCGGGGCGAGCTCGGCGAGTTTACGGCCGGCGACCGACAGGTCCTCGGGGCGGATGACGCCGTCGACGAATCCAACCGTGAAGTCAAGGCCGTTCGGGTCCTTCAGGACGCCGGCGAGGCGCTGTGCGGAGACGTCCACGGGGATCTTGCCGGCTTCAGTCAACCAGTGGCGGACCAAGGCAATGGCTTCCTGGGCCAGAGCATCGAACTGCCCCGATTCCTCGGTGCGCGGGGCGGTGGCATCCGGGAGGGTGCTGGTCATGGGGGCTCCTTCTGAGACGGAGAAGTTTGTTTGTTTCCATCAGTATGGATCTACAATCTCATTAGGAAAAGCGATCTTTTCTGACGAATATTGATTACCCATCCCGAACCTTTGGAGGCCGCCTTGCTGGATGTCCGCAGGCTGCGTTTGCTGCACGAGCTGAAGATCCGCGGGACCCTGGCCGAGGTCGCCGACGCGATGCAATACAGCCCTTCATCGGTATCCCAGCAATTGACGCTCTTGGAGAAGGAAGCCGGGGTGGAACTGCTGCGCAAGGCGGGCCGCCGGGTCCAGTTGACGCCCCAGGCCGAGATCCTCGTGGCACACACCGCGGCGCTGCTGGAGACCCTGGAACGGGCGGAAACCGAGCTCGCTGCATCCCTGTCCATGGTGACCGGGACCGTGCGCCTGGCCGTGTTCCAGTCCGCAGCACTGGCGCTGCTGCCCGATTTCCTCAGCATTATGCGCCGGGAGTACCCGGAAGTGCGCGTGGAAATGACCCAGCGCGAGCCCGAGACCGCCCTCTATGAAACGTGGGCCCGCGACTTCGATCTGGTGGTAGCCGAGCAATACCCCGGCCATGCCGCGCCGCACCACAGCGGACTGGACCGGGTCACGCTGACCAGCGATGCCATCCGGCTGGCCACTCCCCCGGTCGGGCTGGGCGGCGAAACAGTTGCGACCCTGGCCGACACGGCCTCGATGCCGTGGGTCATGGAGCCCCGTGGTGCCGCTTCAAGGCACTGGGCCGAGCAGGCGTGCCGCTCCGCAGGCTTCGAACCGGACGTGCGCTACGAAACGGCCGACCTCCAGGCGCAGATCCGGCTCATCGAGTCCGGAAATGCCGTGGCCCTCATGCCGGACCTCGTCTGGACCGGGCGAAGCAGGACGGTCCAGCTCCTGGATCTCCCGGGCCTGCCGAAACGGACCGTGTTCACCTCAACCAGGACAGCCGGCAGAATCCACCCGGCCACCGCAGCGTGCCGCGAGGTACTGGAACGCGTGGCGGCAACCCAGCAGCAGGACGCCGAACAACAGGCGGACGCAGGCTAGCCAGACTTAGCCGCCGCGTCCAGGGAACGCAAAAGGCCCCGGTCCAGTGGACCGGGGCCAAACGCGGAGAATGGGGGATTTGAACCCCCGAGGGCGTTAACCCAACACGCGTTCCAGGCGTGCGCCATAGGCCGCTAGGCGAATTCTCCTTGCTTCCGATTCGAAAGCAGATACTACTGTACCTGAGAATTTCGGCATCGTGTAATCGAGCCGAATCGCCCCTTTTGCCCAGCCAGGGGAGCACACCGCTTAACGGAAAAATGGACGCCCCCAACGCGCCCATTCTTGCGGCACAACCGTTGAGCTACCGGGTCCGGCCCCTCGCCCCCAGGCCCCGCAGCTCACAACCTTGAGATTGCCCCAATCGGTGTACATACCCATGGTCCGCTGCCACCCCTTCTTTTGCAATGGTTGAGACCGCTTTGTAGCCTAATTTGCTGACAAGATGTCCCCATGACGCAGCTTCATGCCTTGGTGGTCTACGTGCCCGAGTCGCATCTCGAAGAGGTCCTGCTGGCCATCGGCGACGCCGGCGCGGGACGGATAGGCGACTACTCCCACTGTTTCTACACGTCCCCGGGCACAGGCCGGTTCACTCCCCAGCCCGGCGCGCAGCCCTTCGTGGGAGCGGTCGGCATCGAGGAGCAGGTGCCCGAAACCCGGGTTGAGTGCGTGGTTGAGGAGGCAGCGCTCGACGGCGTGGTGCTGGCCCTGCGGGCGGCGCACCCTTACGAGGAACCGGCGTTCATGACGTGGCCGGTGAACGGCTGGCGGTGATCCGGGGAATCCACTAGACGAAGATGGGCAGTCGACCAGCGGCCAACTCACCATTGACGACTGCGATCTCATCAGCCGACAAGAGGCTGACATCCTCGTCAACGGGGTGATTCGAGGCCACAGCCCAGTCCACAACATCGGACCAACACCACAAAGAGACCCCGCTTGGATCGCCGGGCGGGGAAAGGGGAAGCCGGCCTGGCGCAGTCCTGCTGTCCAATGGGTCACGGCCTGCCTCGTCGCCCCCAACCGCTCTGCAATCTCGCTTCGGGTGACATAGTCGAAATCGACGGATCGGACTTTGCCACCCAGTTCCACCACACGCGCAACAAGGCGCAGGGCAGCCTTCCGGCCGTTGGGCGCCGCTTGAAGCAAGGTCACATACGGAACGCCTGCAAAGCGGGAAGCAATGCCGCCAAGTTCCGCCACCAACAGGTCTTCGATCTCGTCCGGAAGTTCCTCGAGCCTTAGCCTCACTTCGAATGTTTGCTCGATGCTCATGACCTCCGGATATCTCCGGTTGTTGACAAGTGACAACAACTAACTCCTCCCTCTGAGCAGATCGTGTTGCCCAGGACATCGCCGGGCATCACGCAGCAGGATTTTCGCCCGCTGTGTAGCATTTCTGGGCGTGCCATCCACCCTCAACTACGCACCCTCCGGCCCGCAGGGATGCTTCTATATTCGTCAAGTCCGTTCGCCGCAAGGTCCGTGAGCTGATCGCGCGTGGCCTACAGCGACGGCCAGGGCTGCCAGCTTCTATCGGGATGAGGCGATGGGCTTCGAAGACCTCGTCCTTGCTGACCAAGAACTTGCCCCGGCATGGCAGTTGGAAATTTCTGCGTCCGGAACTATGGAAGTTCTACAGTTCGGGATGCGCAGGCACCAAGTCACCGCGCGGCTGCTAGTTTGAGAGCATGAAACGAGGATTTGCATCAGCTGCACTCCTTCTGGTGCTGACCCCGCTACTGACAGGATGCCTTGGCGACTACGCTGCATCCGGAGAATGCGACGATCTTTCAAAGAAACTCTCGCCCGCTATTGGCCATGCCACCGGGGCCCTTCCAACCATCGACAGCACTTGGGGCGACGGAGGAATGGCGCCGTGGTGCGTCATCAAATTCACCACGAGCAAGGACTATACGCCCGACGATGATCGAATCAGCGCACTAAAGGCAAATGTCGAAGCAAGGATGGCGGACTGGTCAAGTGGGGTCGTCGTGACAATACACACCGGTAACAACCTCAGCCTTGAGTTTCGTTCACCGGACTAATAAGCATCAGCTTGTGCAACCAGGCCAGTCCCCCATGGTCTGTAAGTCTTTACCCGGTTGCTCCGTGAGCGGCTGGCAGTCTGGTGCTGTGGCCGGGCTGGGGTGTGACTCACCCATGGGCTTGCCTCCGATCTGAGCTTTCCCCGGAGTGCGCTTTCTTGGATATGTCCGCCCTGGCCGGGCCCAGCATCGGTTCTGTCTACAGCGCTGGCCTGATTAAAAGCATGCCCACCCGTGCTCGGGTGTGGCCCATTACAGACCTGCCACGCCGTAACCCACCGACGCGCTTCCAGTCCCGGCACCAAGGAGGAAAAATGATCGTTGCAGAGCATTTCGGCTTCGTCGTCGGCATTGATACCCACGCGAAAACGCACACCCTAGCCATCATCGACACCGCAAGCGGTGGAGAAATCGCAAATGAGACATTCCCGGCGACCGCAACCGGAGGCAACCGCGCCCTGTCCTGGATCCTCCGCCGCACCGGCGCGTCTCCTGAGCAAGTTCTACTCTCGATGGAAGGGACAGGATCGTACGGCGCCAAACTCAGGCAACAAGCCTGCGACGCCGGCTTCCAAGTCACCGAAGCGCCCGTCCCCAACCAGCGTTTGGGTAGGTATCAGGGAAAGTCCGATGCCATCGACGCCACCCGTGCAGCACGAGCCATCCTGAGCGTCCCTATGGACCGACTCAGGGAACCCCGATCGGGCCAGAACCAGATGGTACTTCGAATCCTCACTAGTGCGCGCCGATCCATGGCCCGCGAACGCACCGCAGCTATCAACGCTCTGACGGCCCTCCTTCGCGTCGTGGACCTCGCCGTGGACGCCCACAAACCCCTGACCGTCACCCAAATTAGCACCATCGCAGCCTGGAGGGAACGGGACGAGGACTTCGGAACTCAGACCTGCCGCCGCGAGGCCGTCCGGTTAGCGAAACAAATCCTGACGCTCCAGGAACAAATGGCCAAGAACCACGCAGAACTCGAGACACTGGTGCAGCAAGTGCATCCAGGACTTCTGAATGTCTACGGCATCGGACCGGTCCTTGCCGCAATCATCCTCACCGCCTGGTCACATACCGGCAGGGTGCAATCCGAAGCCGCATTCGCAGCACTAGCCGGCACCTGCCCGGTCCCGGCCTCATCAGGTGGCACCACCAGATTCCGGCTGCACCGCGGCGGTGCGCGCCAACTCAACAAAGCGATCTACACCATCGCCCTCATCAGAATGAACCGCGACCAAGCCACGAAAGACTATGTCGCAAAACGGACAAGCCAAGGACGCAATAAGAAAGAGATCATCCGCAGCCTCAAGCGCTACATCACCCGCCAGATCTACCGACAACTCACTTCAGTGCCATCGCCTCTTGAAACGGTTCCGCCAGCAGGAAGAGTGGGCCTTATGCCCGGCCATACCCAGGCTTACAGTGGATAGGCGACGTATCAGACGGCCTTGTTCGTGGCCAGCATGCAGGGAAGAAACCATTCAGAATCTCGGTCACAACAGTGGGGTTGGACAGAAACCCGCTGGGCTCGCAGCCTTTGTTCCGCATGTCGACGGCCTATAGGGCACGCCGACATGCGGAACAGGCTCGACATTGTCGTTCTCCAGCGACAGCAAACGTCCGGCGTCTATTACCAGTGAATGCGGTTGGTCCTACTTGAGCTTGTAGCTCGTCTTACCGAGTTCGTTCATACCCAGGTCGGTAGATGCAACGAGATCGACGGGAGTCTCTTGGTCATCAAGTTCATAGGCGATCGCATTTGCAACGGTTCCGTCCTTCTTGATCTTCTCCGTCTGGCTTTCTAAGAACCTGTCGTCGGGAAGGGAACCAACCTCAAGCTTGTTCTCAGCATTGGGGTTGTTGTCTTGGAATGCCGTGATGTTGAATATGAAATTCATCGGACTCACGTCCTTTGTGCCCAGGTTCGTGATCTCATACCAGAACGCGATGACAGGCTTCTTGCCGTATTCATTGCCCTTCTCACCCACCGCCAGGACCTTATGGTCGGTGATCACAATTTTCAGATCCTGAGTGGTAAGTACACCATCCTTGAAGGACGAATCGCTCTTACCAGCCGTAGTCGAAGGCGCACTCGACTCATTGGACGAGCTCTTTGCATCAGATGCCTTGCCTTCGACCGCCGTTCCGGCGCACCCGCTAAGCACGAGAGCAATCGACGCCGCAGCAATCACTACCAAAGACTTCTTCATCTGGATCCTCATCCCCAAGGCTTGCCAACGCAAGCAAATAATTAACAAGCAGTAGCCTACGGGCTCGATTCCTAAAGCCAATTTTGTTTCATTAGTGGCTAGATATTGACGGATATAGAAGCAAGGGCTCGACACCCGACTCCCCTACCGTGATGTGCAGGTTTTTCAGCCGGGTTTGCTTCTAGATCCGTCAAGCGGGGTTTCATGGCAGTCGGACCAAGGAGGTTAGAGGTACCAATAGATTTTCGCCTCAGGGCACCTCGCCTTGACCATGCCCGTAGAGGATGTTTCCGGTTTCTGCGTCGCTTACCTGAATGACTCGATTGGTGAAGAAGAAGTCAACTGAGCCGTCGCTGTGGAAAGGGGGCCTCTATGAGACGGTAGCCGGCCTGCGTTGCAAACTGACGCAATTTGGCTCCATAGGACCCAGTGCCTTCCATGGAGATAAGTACTCGCCCGGGGTCCTTCGTGCTTCGACGTGAAATCCAGGTCACTGCTCGAGCCATACCGGCCGCAGTCGAGGGGAAAGTTTCGTTGGCGGTCTCGCCGCCAGTGAGCGTAGAAATAATTGCCAACGTATGGGTTTTGGAGTGTGTGTCGATGCCAACTACGTAGTCATTGGTTTGCGCGACGACCGTCATACGTTACTCCTGCAGTTTGTTTGGACGATGTGAGTGTTGGACCAAGGTGCACTGCGGGGCAGCACTGGGATGAGCCACAATTCTGAGATGGGCAAGCTTCTAATCAAGCCATCGCAGTGGACAGGACCAATGTTGATCTGTGGACGGGTGGGCAGATCCCGGCAAGCGCACCTCCGCAACGCAGAGGGCAATACGACACAAGAGCCACACACGACCAAAGTCACAACATCAGCCTGCCAGCCAGTCTCGGACCAGCTATTCAAAGACTCCCAGACAATACAAATAGAATTTGTGCCCTTGCCTGCGCAGCCTCCAACCCACCGCCACCAATGCTCGAACCGCCGCCAGCACGTCCTTGTGAATCTCGTTGGACGCATCGGCCACATCCAACCAATCGCCGTTACTCATGGCACCCCACAGTCGCAAACCTCCCCGCCAACCGACGTTGTTGACTACGGGTTTACCACCCGGCCCCGACAGTAAAGTGACCCAACCACCCGCCGTCGAGCGTTATCCACAGCCGTCCGCACCGATTCGAACCCCGAACCAAGTTCGGGTAAGCTTATCGACGGCCCCTCATGTGGCGTCATCCTGTTGAACTCCCCCAGGACCGGAAGGTAGCAAGGGTAGATGGGCTCTGGCGGGTGCATGAGGGGTCACTTACTTTAACTGTCAGTCCCTATAGGTAGGTTTCACTTGTGACTGTTACAACTGCCCTGTATCGAAGGTATCGCCCGGACTCTTTCGCGGACGTTATCGGGCAGGAACACGTCACAGAGCCCCTGATGACGGCACTCCGGAAGAACCGTGTGAACCACGCCTACCTCTTCTCCGGTCCGCGCGGCTGTGGCAAGACCACCTCCGCGCGCATCCTGGCACGCTGCCTGAACTGCGCCGAAGGCCCCACTGACACGCCTTGCGGCAAGTGCCCCAGCTGCATCGAACTTGCCCGCGGCGGTTCGGGCTCCCTGGACGTCATCGAGATCGACGCCGCCAGCCACGGTGGCGTGGACGATGCCCGCGATCTCCGTGAGCGCGCCACCTTCGCCCCCGTCCGGGACCGCTACAAGATTTTCATCATCGACGAGGCCCACATGGTCACGTCTGCCGGCTTCAACGCTCTGCTGAAGATCGTGGAGGAGCCGCCGGAACACATCAAGTTCATCTTCGCCACCACGGAGCCGGACAAGGTCATCGGCACCATCCGCTCCCGCACGCACCACTACCCCTTCCGGTTGGTGCCACCCGAGCCGCTGATGCACTACCTTGAGCTGCTCTGCCAGCAGGAGAACGTTCCTGTTGCCCCCGGCGTGCTCTCACTCGTTATCCGCGCTGGCGGGGGTTCTGTCCGGGACACCCTTTCGGTGCTCGATCAGCTCATGGCCGGCGCCGGCCCTAACGGCCTGGACTACGAGCTCGCCGTGGCGCTGCTCGGCTACACCCACGCTTCGTTGCTGGATGACATCGTCGACGCCGTTGCTGCCGCCGACGCCGCCACCGTTTTCCGCGCCGTGGACCGCGTCATCCAGACCGGCCACGACCCCCGGCGCTTCGTCGAGGACCTGCTGGAGCGCTTCCGCGACCTCATCATCGTGCAGGCGATGCCCGAAAGCGCCCAGGCCATCCTTCGAGGAATTCCCGCCGATCAGATCGCCCGCATGCGCAACCAGGCAACCAACCTGGGCGCGGCTGAGCTGTCCCGGGCCGCGGACGTCACCAACACCGCGCTTACGGAGATGACGGGCGCAACCTCGCCCCGGCTCCACCTTGAGCTGCTGTGCGCGCGCATCCTGCTCCCCAGCGCTGAACAAACCGAGCGTGGTATCGCCGCGCGCATCGATCGCGTGGAACGTCGCCTGAACTACGCGGGCGACGGCGGAACACCGGCTGTTGCTGCCGGCGCGCCTACAGCTGCGGCTGCTTCGGCTGTTCCGCCGGCGGCCGCGCCCGTTACACAGTCGGCCCCGGCCCACACGGCTTCTCCCGCACCTGCAACTGAGCCCGCAGCAGTGGAGCAGGTCCCTGCGGCTTCAGTCCCTGCCGTTCCCGAACCATCCACCGCAGCTGGTCCGCGCGATGCCATCTCAGCACCGCGGGTGTCCACCAACGATTGGCCCGTCGAGGAACGTACGTCTTCCGGTCGCGCTGGCCAGGCCGCTGCGGCCCCGTCTGCTCCGAGTGCTGCGGCTGCTCCGACCCCGGCACAAACCCCGCAGCCTGAGCCTGTCCAGGCATCTGCTTCCGCAGCGCCGCAGACGCAGCCATCACAAGCAACGCCCCCGGCAGCGCCGTCACAACCAGCGCCGTCACAACCAGCGCCGTCTCAGGCGATGCCCTCTCAGGCAGTGCCGCAGGCACAGCCGTCCCCGGCCGCATCTCAGGCACCTGCGTCAGCGCCGCAGCCCACGGCTGCCCCGGTTCCGAATGCCGGAGGCAGCGGGGACGTCGAGGCTCTTCGCCGGGCATGGCCCGATGTGCTGCAAACGCTGACCAAGATCAAGCGCAGCACGTGGGCCCTAGTTGAGCCCAACGCCCAAGTTGCCCAGTTCGACGGCCAGGTGCTGACCCTCGCGTTCACCACCGGCGGCCTTGCTGGTGCCTTTGGACGCGCAGACCACTCCGAGAACCTACGCCAGGCAATCCACAAGACCATCGGCATCGACTGCCAGATCGTCGCAGTGGCCGGCGGCAACAGTTCAGCGAGCTCTGAGCCAAACCCAAAAGCGCCTACTAGCCGGGAGAGTCCGGCTGCTTCAACGCCAACGGCTGCCCCGGCACCGGCTCCGGTGTCTTCGGTCGACTCGGCGTGGGGCCTCGCTCCAGCCACCCCTGCCTCGGGGACCGTTCCATCGGCCGGCCCTCACGCGGGCACAGTTGCGTCCTCGGCGCCATCCCGTGCAGCTGATGTGGCTCCTGCAGAGCAGCCCCAGCCACCGGCGACCCCCGTCCCGGCAGCAGCATCAGTTCCTGCCACTACGGCGCCGGCTCAGGCAACCGGTCAGACGCCCACTCCGGCTTCTGCTCCCGCTCCAGCTACAACACCGACACCGACACGACCACCGGCCCCCGCTCAGGCTGCGCCTGTGCCTGTGTCTGCCGTCGTCGAGACCGCTCCCTCCTCCGCCGGAGAGTACTCCTACCCTGACGACGACTGGGGTCCGCCCCTGGACGAGGACGCCCCTCCACTGGAGGAAGAGCCGCCAGCTGATTGGGAGCCACCGTACGGCCACCAGGGGGAACCCCGGAGCTACCCACAAGCAGCCTCCGCCTCCTCTGCCGCCCCAACACCTGCACCAGCACCAGCACCTGCACCAGCACCAGCAAGCGCGCCCACACGCACAGCCGCGCCTCAAGCCACCACGGCACACGCCTCCTCGGATGACCCGTGGTCCCGCGCGGTGGAACAAGCTCCGGGCACGTGGGTGGTCGGCACGGAATCCAACGTCGGCAAAAACCCGCAGGCAGCAGAAGAAACCGTCGCTCCAGCAGCGGACACCCCGGACTATGAGCCGGCCGCGGCACAGGTCCCGGAGCCGGCCCCCGCCGCATCGTACGGTCACCCAACCAACGCCGAAGAGAACCCAAGCTCCAGCTGGGACGTCGCACCGGCGTCGAACTGGCCTGGAACTCAGGCGCCCAGCGCGGCCGTTTCGGGTGCACCGGCCGCCGGCAGCATCCCCACGTGGCCGTCGTTGGCGACCCAACCTGAGGAAGCACGCGGTTCCGTCGCCACGCTCGAGGACGACGCGCCGTCGGGCAATCCGAACGGACGCCAGAGCCTGTACCAACGGCTCACTAACAGCCCCGAAGCCCAGGCAGGACGTGTGCAGGCGCCTGTGCGGACGCAGGCAGCGCCGGCCGCCGCGCCGGAGGACATTCCCAGTCCCGAGGACGAAACCATCGAGGAATCGAGGGTCTTTGGGAGGGCTGCGGTGGAGCGTATTCTGGGCGGAAAGCTGATCGAAGAGCGCGCCTTGGACGGTTCTCCCCTGCAAACCCGCTGATCCCGGCATTGATTTCAAACAAACGAGGACATTGTGTACGAAGGTGCAGTTCAAGAGCTGATTGACGAGCTCGGCCGGCTTCCCGGCGTGGGCCCCAAGTCAGCGCAGCGCCTGGCGTTCCACATCCTGGAGGCCGACCCCGAGGACATGAAACGCCTGGTCACGGCTATCACCACGGTCAAGGAACGCGTGAAGTTCTGCTCCGTCTGCTTCAACGTCACCGAGCAGGAAACATGCAACATCTGCCGTGATCCCCGTCGGGATCCTTCGGTGATCTGTGTGGTCGAAGAGTCCAAGGATGTGCTGGCTGTGGAACGGACACGTTCTTTCCGCGGCCGGTACCACGTGCTGGGCGGCGCCATCAATCCCATTGCAGGCATCGGCCCCGAGCAGCTGCGCATCCGCGAGCTCCTGACGCGGCTCAACGACGGCGCCATCCAGGAAATCATCATCGCCACGGACCCCAACCTGGAAGGTGAGGCCACGGCCACCTACCTGGCCCGCATGCTCAAATCCATCGGGATCACGGTGACGCGGCTGGCGTCCGGCTTGCCCGTCGGCGGAGACCTTGAGTATGCCGATGAGGTCACGCTGGGACGCGCCTTCGAAGGCCGACGCAACGCCCTGTTGTAATCTCGCAACCACAACATCAATCGTGATTGGGGTCCCGTGCGAGAACTTGTCTACTACGTTGCCGTCAGCCTGGACGGCTACATTGCCGGTCCGGGAGGCGAGTTCGACGCTTTTCCCGTGGAGGGCGATCATATGGCCGCCCAGAATGAACGCTTTGCCGATGCCATCCCCACGGTCATTGCCGATGCCATGGGCATCGAGCGCACCGGAACCATGTTCGACACCGTAGTGATGGGTTGGAACACGTACGCCGTCGGACTGCCGGTAGGCATGACAAGCCCGTACCAACACCTCCGCCAGGTGGTGTTCTCACGGACAAAATCCGAGGCTGACATCCCGGGCGAACATCCCAACCTGACGTTGACCTCCGAGGACCCCGTAGAGGTGGTGCGACGGTTGAAGTCGGAGCCTGGCCGGTCGATCTGGCTCTGTGGTGGCGGAGAGCTGGCCACACAGCTGGCCGATGAAATCGACAGGCTTGTGCTCAAACGCAGCCCGCTGCTCTTTGGCGACGGGATTCCGCTCTTTGCACCCGGCACCTACCAGCCACGTGCTTTCGACGAGGCAGGCACCACGGCATTCGACTCGGGCGTCGTGATCTCCGAATACGTGCGGCGGAAGATCTAGCCGGAAACCGAATCAGTCGTCATCCGTCGGGAGGCCAGCCAGCGGCCTGCAGCAAGCACCACCGCGGCGAGCAGGCCCTGCAGGAACAACCCCGTGAGAGCCACCGGCACCGCGGGTGCCAGTCCGTCGCTGGAGACCCCGCCGAGACACGGGACTTCCCTCGCAGGCCCGTCAGCCGCGAACTGGAGCCCGGACAAAACCCAGGCTACGTCGTTGTCCGGCGGCACAAACTCCGCCCCGACGCTGGCTAGCAACAAGGCCGGGTGCGACGCCGCCAACCATGCCACCCTGTCCGTGTGCGCCACTTCCACCTGGTGCAAGCTGCCAACACACTCGTAGGCAGTGATTCTCCCGGCGTCGTCGCGCTCCACATTCACGGGGACTGAAGCGCTGGCAAGGTCCGTGGTGCCGGGCAGCAGGAGAACGGTGAGGGCAACATTTCCTGCGCAGAAAAAGGCCGCCAGCACGGAGGCCAGGGCGACGCCCGGGACGGTAGCTGCGAAGCAAGCACGCGAACCGGCCCCCATGAGCCCGAACACAGCCACTTCAAGGACCACCACGACGACGGCGGCACCGGCCAGCGCGAGAGGCCCGCCGCTGCTGATGCCCAGCATGAGCAAAAACGGCAACGCCACCACAGCCAGAGCCAGCCCCCGCAGAGCGCCTGCCAGAAGCATCACCAGGACGCTTTCATGGACGTGCCGGAATCCCCAGACGACACCGAGCACGGCTGCCGGGAAACCAAGGAATACCGCCATAATCACGAAGGTGGCCGCGGGCATCGCGTTCTCGATCCAACCATTCCGCAGAGCCCAGGCCACCAGTCCTGCAGCCGTTCCTGCGGCGAGGGCCACCCCTGAACAGCACGAGAGCCAAAACAGCCACGATGAAAAGGACTTCCGGGCATCCCGCCAGGCGATTCCGACGGCGTTCTTGAAGGCTGCGTTCTTGTAGCCGGCGTCGCGTGGTGGATTGGAACCATGGCCGGACTGCCCGGTACGGGGCTGGTCATCAACCAGCCCACCCCCGATGACCTCGTACTCGGGCTCATTCCAGCCGTCATCACGGCCTGGATGGTCAGGGACGCCGGCCATTGCCACACGCAATCCTCATGATGTGGATGGTACGCCGGGCGGACCGGCACCGACATCCATTCCGGGGAGAAGGTGGCACCATGGAGAGATGGTCCCCATTCCCGGTTTCCCCCGTTCCAAGCGTCCGCACCGCATCACACCGGAAGCTGGACAGGAATCGGTGTGGGACTATCCGCGGCCGCCGAGGGTCGAGGCCCGTTCGGAGCGAATCGTGGTGCGGCTTGGCGGCCATGTCATTGCCGCCACTGTAGATTCAGTGCGGGTCCTGGAGACAAGTCATCCGCCCGTCTATTACCTGCCGTTCGATGCCTTTGCGCCCGGGGTGCTCGTCCCCGTGGACGGCGCCACCTTCTGCGAATACAAGGGCATGGCCGGGTATTTCGATGTCGCGGCAGGCGGGATGGTGGCTTCCCGTGCCGGGTGGACCTACCCGGAACCCAGCCGCGGTTTCGAAGCACTGCGGACCCGGGTGGCCCTCTACCCCGGCCGGATGGACTCCTGCGAGGTGGACGGCGAGCAGGTAACGCCCCAGGACGGGAACTTCTATGGCGGCTGGATTACGCGGAACATCGTGGGTCCTTTCAAGGGCGCTCCGGACACTGCCGGGTGGTGAGCTCCCCCGGCCGCTGTTTGTGTGGCCGCCATATGGTCACAATTCCTGCCAGCACTCCACCCGGCGATAAACTGGGCAAATAAGCTACGCAGGCGTGCTCCAATTTGGAATCCAGCATGCCGCGTTCGAACCCTATTGATGCAGTGAGGGTGCGCGCATGACTATGCCCACTACCGAAGTGAAGATCGAAGAGCTCTCCAACGAGGCTGCCATTACCAAGCAGCTGATCGTTCAAAAGTTCGGCGGCTCCTCGGTTGCCGATGCCGATGGCATCAAGCGGGTCGCACAGCGCGTCGTGGATGCGCAGAAGGCCGGCAACGAGGTCGTGGTGGTTGTCTCCGCAATGGGCGATACCACCGATGAACTCCTGGACCTTGCCGCCCAGGTGACGGACTCCGCACCTGCCCGCGAGATGGACATGCTGTTGTCCGCCGGCGAGCGGATTTCCATGGCCCTCCTTGCCATGGCCATTAACAAGTTCGGTGCCTCGGCGCAGTCCTTCACGGGTTCCCAGGCCGGCATGATTACCGACGGCATCCACGGCAAGGCGCGAATTATCGCCGTCGACCCGCACCGCATCCGCACCGCCCTGGACAAGGGACACATCGCGATCGTCGCGGGCTTCCAGGGCATGAGCCGCAGCACCAACGAGATCACCACTTTGGGTCGCGGCGGTTCCGATACCACCGCGGTCGCCCTGGCCGCAGCCCTCGAAGCCGATGTGTGCGAGATCTACACGGACGTGGACGGCATCTACACGGCCGACCCCCGCGTGGTGACGTCGGCCCAGAAGATCGACCGGATTTCCAGCGAGGAAATGCTGGAACTGGCCGCCTCCGGTGCCAAGATTCTCCACCTGCGTTGCGTTGAGTACGCCCGCCGCTTTGGTGTGCCCCTGCACGTCCGTTCGTCATTCAGCCAGAAGGAAGGCACCTGGGTCATCCCGGGCGCCGACGAAAAGTTCACGATTGAAGAGGGAGTTGCCTTGGAGCAGCCAATCATCTCCGGCGTTGCACACGACCGGTCCGAAGCCAAGGTCACCGTTGTGGGCGTCCCCGACATCCCCGGCAAGGCTGCCGCGATCTTCCAGGTGATCGCAGACGCACACTCTAACATCGACATGATCGTCCAAAACGTGTCCACGCACGGCACGGGCCGCACGGACATTTCGTTCACCCTGCCCATCGTGGAAGGCGCCGACGCCCTGGCTGCCCTCCGCGCTGCTGAAGGACAGATCGGCTTCGAGAGCATCGAGTACAACGAGCACGTAGGCAAGCTCTCCCTCATCGGCGCAGGCATGCGTTCCCACCCCGGCGTTTCGGCCACCTTCTTCAAGGCACTCTCCGACGCAGGCATCAACATCGACATGATCTCCACGTCGGAAATCCGCATCTCCGTTGTCACCAGTGCCGACGCCCTGGATGACGCCGTTCGCGCCATCCACAATGCGTTCGAGCTCGACGGCGACGCCGAGGCTACCGTTTACGGCGGCACCGGCCGCTAGGCCAGCCGCTACGACGACATGAAGGACCGGAGCCAGTGCTCCGGTCCTTCATTTCTTTCAGGCGAAAAGCCCTTCGCCGACGAAACCGCCGGGAGCGCATCCCGGTGGAATCGCGAAGACGGCCGAACCCACGGGCGTGGTCCAGAGATTCAGCAGGTCCAGCTCGTCGAGGCGGCGCTGGATGGGAACGAACTGCCGTCCGATGTCCGCTTGGTAGGACGCGAAAATCAATCCGGAATCCGACACGCTCCCGGCCCCGGGAACGGAGTCGTAGTTGAAGGCCCGCCGGAAAATCCGCTGGGACGGGTCGTCCGGGCGAGCCCTCCGCAGATGGGCGAAATCGGCTATGACCGGAAACCCGACGGGCGTGACGGCGGCAAAGTCCGGCTCGTCGTGCTCGGCCGTGCCCGTCAACGGAGCGCCGTTCGCCAATTTGCGGCCCACGGACTCTTCCCGTCCGGACCTGTCCAGCTCGTCCCATTTGTCCAGGTCCATGCTGATCCGGCGGATCACCAGGGATGTTCCGTGGGGCGCCCATGACCCGGTACCGCCGTCGCCATAGACAACCTTCTCAAATTCCGCGCTTCCCGGCACTGGATTCGATGTCCCATCCACCTGGCCAAAAAGGTTCCTCATGGTCGTTCCGGACTGTTCCGTGCCGTAGGCGCGCCGGAACCCTGTTTGGACCCAGCGCACCGTGGTGAAACGGCGGCTGTCCTTAAGCAGCATGCGCTGGGCGTGCGCAACCGAAAGGGGGTCGTCGGCGCATATCTGCAGCAGGAGGTCACCTCCGCAGAACTCCGGTACCAATTTGTCGATGGAGAAGGCCGGAAGTCCGGATACGCCGTCCGGGACCGGCACGGTGCCCGCAACCCGGAACAGGCCAGGACCAAAGCCGAACGTGACCGTCAGGCGTGCGGGCCGGAGCGCCAATTCACCCTCGGTATCGGCCAGCGCTGCCTTTCCCTGGGTCAAGTTCGCGGCATCGTCACTCAGCAGTTTCAGGAGCGACTTGAGCCGCTCAGGCGTTGTCCCTTCCTTCAGGTCGAGAGCAAGGAAAACACCGTGGGCCTGGGCAGCCGTGCCAACGCCCGCCTGCCTGTCACCGTAAAACGGCACCGTCCTGGCACCGTTTGCCCCGTCCCCGGAATCACTTGGCAGCGGTGGGACCGGTTTCCCGGCGAGTTGCGTGCCCACGGCGGCCAATGCTCCGACGCCCGCGGCAGCACCGCCAAAGAGGAGGTGCCGCCGCCGCACTCCGACCCCGGGCTTGGGGGTGGTGTTGTCCCGTTCGGAACTTCCCACGGCTGCTGCCCTACTTGGCTGGCGCAGCGGGTGCCGAACCGCTGCCTTCGCCTGCTGTGTAGTTCTCGTTGGCACCCGTGAAGTCTTTCGCTTGGGCAGTAAAGGTGACCGAGCCGCCGTCGGACGTCTTCAGGTCGAAGGCGACTTGGTCCCCGGCCTGGACCGGCTTGGTCAGGTCCATGAGCATGATGTGGTTTGCCCCGGGCTCGAGTTTGATTTCGCCCTTCGCGGGGATGACGAATCCGCCCTGTTTGGCCTGCATTTTCATGGTTCCGTCCGGTCCCATCACGGTTTCGTGCAGTTCCACCATGGTGGCCACCGGTGCTGCCGCGCTGACGATGGTCACATCCTTGTCGCTCGTGTTCCGAATGGTCCCGAACGCGGCCGACATCCCTGAGTCCGCGGCTTTGATCCACGTGTCACTCACCGTCAATGGTTGGGAGGACCGGGAAGCGGACTGGGTTGTGGTGGTTGGTGTGTTGCTTTGTCCGCAACCCACCAGGGCCAACGAGGCCGCTGCCAGGATGGACACGACGGGAATGACTTTTCTTTTTGTCATGGTGATGCTCTCTGTGAAAGTGGTGTGCTGCACCGGGCTGAATCTGCTCCGGAACAGGTGGGATGGCAGGTTGGTGGCTTAGCCGCCCCGCGGGCCGGACCGGCGTCGGCGCTTGAAAAAGCCCCAGCCCAAATACAAGGCGAGGCCCGCGACCGCCCCGAGGGCTGCAGCAATCAGCCAATCGGGTACCTGGACCGTGGAGGCCGTGGCTCCTGGTTCGGCTGATCCGGGAGGAACGCCGGGGGTGGCCGTGTTTCCGGGGGCCGGGATGGCACCTGCTGTGGCGCCGGCCCCCACCAGGAAGGAGTAACTGCCGTTGATGGGGTGGCCGTCGCTGGAAACCACGCGCCACCTGACCTGGTACTCCCCGTCGGGCATGCCCGGGGCGAGCGGCTGGGTCAAGGTCCCGCGGTCCAGCGCAGAATCGCCCTGGACCCAGTTCTTTGATGCCGCATCTACGACGCGGACTTCGTGGCCGATGGCCAGCAACGGTGCACTGAATTTCAGTTCAATGGCCGACGGCGGCACGGCCAGCCGCTCGCCGGTGGAAGGTGTGGACGAAACCAGTTGGTCATGGGCGGACGCCGCCGGCGCGCTGACGAGCCCGAAGGCGATGCACAGCGCAAAGACGGTAAGGAGGAACGCTCCGCCGGGTCCTGGGTTTCGCCATGAAAAAGTACGCAAGGATTTTCTTGCCATGGCTGCTTCCCGCCCCGCTGCCTGTGAAAAAGGTCCGGCAGTCCGTGGAAGGATGGCCTCCCCTCACGGGGTGGCGGGGCTTATAGGGTGATGAAGGCGCCGGGCGCCTGGGACGTTGCTGGACGCCGTGGCGGTCCTCGATGGCGCATGGCAAGCAACGGAACGCCAAGATTGCGCAGCGGGCGTACAGCCCAGTCCGAGGGGATGACGTTCGGCCCGGGGTTCACAGCCAAGGGCTGGATGATCCTCAGGAAAGGAATCAGGCGCAGGCCAAGGGCGGCCAGCAAACGGACAGCCGTGACCTCGCCGTACCGCAGGACTGCGATGGTGGCGACGGCTGCGAGGACGTGCCCCACCACCATCGACGGCGAGGAGTGGTCCGAGGGACCGGCGGCGACGGAAGCGAGTGTGTGCGCCCCGTGCCCGGCGTGCCCTGCTGCGGCCGCGGTCCCGTCGTCGTGGTGGGCACCGGGATCAAGGCTGTACAGGCCATGGAAGACGGTTTGGCTTACCAGCACGGCCGTGGCAAGACGCCATAGCGACAGCACTTTCCCGGCCAGGGCCATGCACACAAGCCCGGAAAGAGCCAAGGACAGGATCAGGACAGGGGCTCCCGGCGCGTTGCCGCCGGACAGCACGTGCGAGGCAGCAGCGATGAGGGTGGCGGCAACGGCTCCCGCCCACCCGCGCGCGAAGCGCACCGTGCGTGCCGTCATGTCCCTCCCGCCTGTTGAGGGGCCGCCCGGGCGGGCCCTCCTCGTGATGCACTAATTCTACGCAGCGTAGAATCTTCCAAGCATAATCACAATCCGGGCGCTGCGGCGCCGGCTGAATCCCCGGCGTCGGCTGCACCGTCGTCGTCCTCCGCGCCGCCGGCAGGGGCCGCAGCGCCAGGAGCCAGCAGGATGTTCGTCAATTGCCGTAACCCCTCGGCCATGTCCACATCTTTGTCGTACAGCCACTGCAATTGAAGGCCGTCAAAGGCAGCTACGACCAGCCGTGCCAGAGGGATCGCTGCAACATCCGTCCGGATTTCTCCTGCTTCCTGGCGGCGGGCAATGTCCGCGCTGACGTCGCGCACGATCACCGAATAGCGTTCCTGGAAGTACGCGTGGGAGTCGTGCCCGGGGTCGTTCGCCGTAGCCGATGCGACCGCGTAGAGCGTGGTCAGCCCGGGCTCGCTCCGATTCCGTTCGGCGATGGCGGGCATGTGGTTCAGCCCGATGTCACTCTGCCCCGTTGCCGCCAGAGAGCGCTTGTCCCGTTCCGTGAGGACCGCTGTAAGGAGCTCCTGCTTTCCCTTGAAGTAGTGGAAAAGCGTGGCTTCCTTGACCCCCACAAGCTCGGCGACCCGCTTGAGCGCTGTTCCTTCGAAGCCTTCCGTAGCGAAGACGTCCGTGGCCGTCTGGATGATCTGTTCTCGGCGTTCCGCACCCTTTGCGTACTGGCCCCGGGCCTTCGACGATGACATTCGTTCAGTGTAGATGAGCAAACGAAAACCTAGTCATACTAGATTTTGACGATTAGACTCAACAAAGATGCCCAACGATGGGCCACGAAGGAGTCATGAAATGAACCCGACACTCTCGGCCGCCGTCACCGTCCCGCCCGCCGAAGGCCAGGACGCCGACACGAAGATCCGCGAACTCGCCCGAAGCCTCAGCCTTGAGCAGCAGATCCGGCTTCTGACAGGGGCGGACGTTTGGTCCACGCACGCCATCCCGGAGATCGGCCTGGCGCGCGTGGTGCTGTCGGATGGCCCAGCCGGAGTCCGTGGCGAAGACTTCGACGAGCGCCACGATTCCGTTTCCCTTCCGCCCTCCTCGGCGTTGTCGGCTACGTGGAGTGTCGAAACCGCCCACCGCTACGGCCAGATCCTGGGCCAGGAAGCGCGGCGCAAGGGCGTCCACGCCGTCCTCGGTCCCACCATCAACCTGCACCGCTCCCCGCTGGGCGGCCGGCACTTCGAATGCATGAGCGAAGACCCGCGGCTCACGGCAACCATGGCAGCCGGGTACGTCGCCGGAGTGCAGTCCATGGGTGTCGGTGCAACGCCCAAGCACTACCTCGCCAACGAAGCTGAAACCGAGCGCTTCACGGCGGACTCCGTGGTGGACGAGCGGCCCTTGCGCGAGCTCTACCTTGCGGCGTTCGAAGACGCCATCACCGAGGCCCGCGCCTGGCTGGTCATGAGCTCCTACAACTCCATCAACGGGACCACTGCCAGTGAGAACAAGCTCCTCGAAACGCCGCTGTCCACCGAATGGGGCTTCGACGGCGTAGTGGTTTCCGACTGGACGGGCGTCCGCTCAATCGACGCCGCCAACGCGCACCAGGACCTCGAAATGCCTGGCCCGGTGGGCCACTGGGGCCCCAAGCTACTCGCCGCCGTCCATGATGGCCGGGTCAGCCGTGACGCCATCCTTGAAAAGGTCACCCGCATCCTTCGCCTGGCAGCCCGCGTGGGCTCATTGGAGGGTTTCGAACCTGCGGTGACCCAGCTTCCGACGCAGCTTGACGGGGCCGCCGTCGCGCGTGAAGTTGCGGTCCGCGGGGCCGTCCTGGTCCGCAACAAGGGCCTCCTGCCGCTGGATGCCAAGGCGCTCAGCAGCGTCGCGGTGATCGGCCACAACGCCGACGAGGCCCGCACGCAGGGCGGCGGCAGCGCCACCGTCATGCCCAAGTACACCGTGTCCCCGCTCGAAGGCCTCCGGAAAGCATTGCCCGACGACGTCAAAGTCACCTATGCGCGCGGCGCCAAGGTGGCCGAGGGAATCCAGGCGTTCCCCCGCACGAGCCTGCACAACCCGGTGTCCGGCGTTCCGGGAATCCGGGTGACGTTCCTCGCGGAGGACGGCTCGGAGATCTCGGGCGAAGACCGCCTGGCGTCCCACCTGATCTGGTTCGGCGTGGGGATTCCCGACTGTGCCGCCTCCATCCGGATGGAAACGGCCTGGACTGCCGAAACAGCGGGCGTGCACCACCTGGGCGTCGGTACTGTGGGCCGGATCCGTTTCGCCCTGGACGGAACAGAGGTATTCAACAGTGAACTTGAGGACGACACGGAAGTCCTCGGCGCCGCGCTGTTCGATCCGCCCAAGACAACCCACCCAATCGAAGCCGCTGCCGGGCAGACCATGCGGATCGAGGCCGAATACCAACTGCCCAAGCAGCAGGTCATTCCGTTCACCGCGATTCTCCTGGGCGAGGAAACGGTGGTAGCTGATCCACAGGCCGAGATCGACGCGGCAGTGGAGGCCGCCAAGGCGGCCGATGTCGCCGTCGTCGTGGTGGGTACCAACGCAACGATCGAATCGGAGGGCTTCGACCGGAAGGACCTTAACCTCCCCGGCTATCAGAACCAGCTGGTGGAGGCGGTAGCAGCAGCCAACCCGCGGACAGTGGTGGTGGTGAACTCCGGCTCACCGGTGGTGATGCCTTGGCTCGACACGGTGGATGCGGTCCTGTTGGGCTGGTTCGGAGGCCAGGAATTCGGCAGCGCGATCGCCGACATCCTGTTGGGCAAGGAAGAGCCCGGCGGCCGCCTTCCCACAACCTGGCCGGCCGCGCTGGAGGACGTCCCCGTCCTGAGCACCACGCCCGTTGACGGCAAGGTGGTCTACTCCGAGGGAATCCACGTCGGCTACCGCGCATGGCTGAAGCAGGAAGCCGAAGGCGGAGCCAAGCCGGCCATCCCGTTCGGCTACGGCCTCGGATACACGACGTTCGAGCTCGGGACCGCCCACGCACCGCAGGTGGTCACGGCGGGGAGCGATGTTGTGGTCCACGTGCCCGTCAGGAACACGGGCTCGCGTACAGGCCGCGAAGTGGTGCAGGTTTACCTGGACCGACCGGCCTCCGCGGTTGAGCGCCCGGTCCGCTGGTTGGCCGGTTACGCCGGAACGCACCTCGCTCCAGCCGGCACCGAGAGCGTGGAAGTCCGGATCCCCGCCAAGGCATTTGCGCATTACGACGGCGGCTGGCAGTTTGAGCATGGCACGTTCCGCCTGCTGGTGGGTCGCCATGCAGCTGACGAATTCCAGTTCCTTGACATAGAACTCCGGTAATACAGGAGTAGGATCTCCGTGCGTGGCAGCCTTTTTTTGACCGCCACGCACGTGGTTTTCGCCACAAGCTGTAGAACTGGGGTATGGTATGGAATTTTCATGGCATGCTGTACGTTGCATACCCGGTAACCCCCTAACACGAAGAGGCATTAAAAAGTGGCAGCCGATTACGACGAACTCCGTACCGATGTAAAAGAGAACCAGGAGCAGTCGCTCCAGGCTCTTCAATCTGCCAGCGCCCCCACGGCCAAGAGCGTCGTGCTGGAACTGGACGAAACCGACGGCCTTGACGCCAATGGCCCCGGTGGCGAAATCGTCGCCGAGGAACTGGTCATCCAGGTCATCCCGCAGGCAAACGACGAGTTCACTTGCAACTCTTGTTTCCTGGTCCGCCACCGCTCGCAAATTGCGCGCGAAAAAGATGGCGTTGCCTACTGCACTGACTGCGAAGGCTAAGACGACCCCAACACCCCGGCGGACTGAACGTCGTCAGGGAGTGCCGGCGTCGGGATTAAATTGCGGAAGGACCGGAGCATGCGCTCCGGTCCTTCCGCAGTTAAACCTGGGCGCCGTATGAATCTAGGGTGCCGTTCCCGGACCGCCCACGACCTTCTTGCGCCGATGATTGCCCATTCGGAGTTGAAGGATGCGCGCTCCCCCGGCGAGGGCAACCAGCACTCCGCCACCCACCGCTGCGATGAAGAGCGTGGTGCCCAGGGCGAGTGTCCCCTCCAGCCCGAAGAACCGGACGGTGATCATGTCCTGGTTTTGGACGAAGAACACAATCAGCATCACCAGGACCACCAGGCCGACTGCCACCGCTACCCACAGGGCTGCGGTGCGGGTGGGCCGGGCGTGGCCTGGCGCGGGCGGTGGGATCACCCGCTCGTGGTGCCCGGAACCGGCCCGGTCCGGGCGTGCCGAACCGCCCGGAACTCCTGCTGCATCTTCATGGAAACTCATTGACGGCCCCCTTAGTACGCCAGCACCTACCGTGCAATTGCATAATAAGCATGCTGACTAGTTGCTCAACAGTGGCACGGCCACCAAACCGGGGTCAAGGTGGCGCGTTTGCCGGCACGCAAGGAAGGGCCGGAGTTCGCGGTCCGGCCCTTCGGCATCTCACGCCCCGCTACAGGGCATAGTCCTACAGGGCATAGTCAGTGGTGGTGGGGCCGGGATCGTCGTTGCGGACTGCGTAGTGGTGACCCTCGGAGTCAGTCTCGATATCGAAGTGCTTCAAATCTTCCTCGGAAGCGGATTCGAAATCATCATGCTTATGCACCACGGGGCTGTCCGTATCGCCGTGGGTTGCCGGTCCAAAAACGGACTGCAGCCGCTCGGTCACGTGGACGAAGCCTTCCATTCTGCGTCCCATGTTTTCCACCTCCCTTCTTACCGGAGAGCGAAAAAGCGGCAGGGCTGGTGCGTGCCGTTCAGTGAGCCAATTTTACGCCCGCGGGCCCGAAAAGGCTCCGGGTCGGCCGTGCGCCAAGTTGGCAGTTAATGACAATCCGAGTGCGGCAAAGTCATAGGGTCGTTGCAACGCTCTGATTGATGGAGCGTTTTATGGTCAAGTTGTTCCCCAAGGCTGCGCGTACTGAGTTTCTTGATTTGGTGTGTGCGGGGATGCCTGTTCGTACTGCTGCCCGGCGTGTCGGGGCGGTGCACGCTACCGGGCACAATTGGTGGGTTCAGTCTGGCCTAATGATGACCGTGAACCGGGGTGCTACCGGAGGTCTTGCCGATCCTGCTCCTTCAGTCGGGGGCCCTGGCCGTGCGTTGGGTCTGGAAGAGCGAGGCATGATCCAGATGGGTGTGCGGATGGGCCTCAGTTACGCGAAGATCGGCGCATTGATCGGGCGGGATAAGTCCGTAGTTTGGCGGGAGGTCAAACGCCACACGAGCGCGGACGGGAAGTACTACGCCTCGGTCGCTCACGCCAAAGCGCATCAGGACAGGCGCCGTCCCAAACCCTTCAGGCTGGCCAAGGACGAGGGTTTGTGCCGGCTGATCGGCGTCTGGATGGATGACGGGTGGAGTCCGAAGCTGATCTCCTCGATGTTGGCGTATTACTTCGGTGACGATCAGACTATGCAGGTGAGCCACGAGACGATCTACCAGGCCCTTTACGTCCAAACCCGCGGGAACCTGCGGGCGGACCTGGCCGAAAAGCTCAGCCTGAAACGCAAACAACGCATCCCCCACGGCACTGACCGGCGCGCCAACAGCCCCTATAAAGAGGCCTTCAAGATCAGCCAACGTCCCGCCGAGGTCCAGGACCGGGCAGTGCCCGGGCATTGGGAAGGTGACCTCATCATCGGCGCCAACGGGACAGCGATCGGAACCTTGGTGGAACGCTCAACCCGGTTCACGATCCTGCTGCACCTGCCAGGGGACCACACCGCGGAAACCGTTGCCGCCGCGATGATCCGGGAGATGGCCTCCCTCCCGGATCACCTGCGCCGGTCGATCACCTGGGACCGCGGCACCGAACTGGCCGACTACGCAAAAATCCAGACCGCTCTCGATACGACGATGTACTTCTGCGACCCGCACTCGCCCTGGCAGCGCGGCACCAACGAAAACACCAACCGGCTCCTGCGGTTCTGGTTCGAGAAAGGCACTGACCTTTCAGTGCACACCCCCGAGGACATCCGCCTGGTCGCAGCGAAACTCAACCGCCGCCCCAGACCAACACTGAACCTCGAGACCCCAGCCAACCGGCTAAACCAGCTGCTACAAGCGGCCTAACCCCCAGCGTTGCTCCCACCAATTGACTTTGCCTGCCCGGCATTGTCATTAAGTGCCACCTCGGCGAGAGGAGAAGGGGTTTAGCGCAGGGACTTGTCGTCCGGATTGCGGGGAACCACGTAGGTACTGCCATCCGGACGGCGGAGGGTTTCCCACTGCTGGGTCTCCGCTTGGCGCTGGGCGAGCAGCTTCCGGTTGGCTTCCGTCATTTCGTGATCCAGGGAGCTGCTGTGTGCCGGACCAAAAATCACGCGAAACTTTCCGGTTGCGCGCATGAATTTCCGGGTGAAGGATTCCTTTGCCACGCGGATCGACTCCTCAGTGTTCGACGACTCTATACGTTCATAGTACGCTAATCATTAGTACACTAACTAATTGGTTCGGTGTAGCCTCGTCAGTGCAGCAAGCAGGAGGAAGCCATGACGACCATCAGCGATACCAGCCAGGAAACCGATGACCTCCTTCTGGAGCGCCAACTGTGCTTTGCCCTCACCGTAGCCTCGCGCAGCGTTGTGGGTGTCTACAAGCCCGTTCTTGAAAAGCTCGGCCTGACCCACCCCCAGTACTTGGTGATGTTGGCACTGTGGGAACGCAGCCCGAGGACACTGAAAGACATCAGCGACAGCCTGCTCCACGATCCCGCCACCCTCTCCCCCTTGCTCAAACGCCTGGAAGAAGCACAGCTCATCACCCGCGAGCGCGTGCCCGGTAATGAGCGCGCACTGGCCATCACCCTCACTGACAAGGGAGCGGCCCTCCGCGCACAGGCCACGGCTGTGCCCGGCGAAATCCGCAATCGCCTGCACCTCAGCCGCGAAGAAGTAGCCGAGCTCCACCAAGCGATGACCGGCCTGATTGCCGCCACTCAGCGCACCGCCGACGAGCCACGTAAAATGGAGGCAACCTAGGAGATCCCATGAGCATGCGAAGTGTCCGCCCGTTACTGGCAGTACTTGCTGTCGCAAGCCTCGCCGCATGCTCCGGCGCCCCCTCACCAGGTTCCACAGGCACCCCAACCCAGGCGCCGACGTCGGGCCCTTCAAGCAGCAGCACGGCACCCGGCAGCCCCTCCACCAGCAGCACCCCGACGGCGGGCGGCAGCCAATCGGCGACGGACGGACGCGGCGACGCTGAACTGAGCATCACACTCCTGGAAACCCACGAGGCCGCGCCCAAGACCTTCACCCTTGTCTGCACGGGCGGAACTCCCGCTGCGGAGAGCAACCACCCGTCGGCCGCCGAAGCATGCGCCGCGATCAAGAACAACCCCTCCATGCTCAGCCCGGCTCCGCCCCGGGCCGATCGGGCCTGCACCATGCAGTACGGCGGCCCCGCAACCGCCAAGGTGACCGGCGCCGTGGACGGCAAGGAAGTAGTCGCGGCCTTCAACCGCACCGACGGCTGCCAGATCGGTATGTGGGACGTCGCCAAGAGCGTCCTCGGATCAGATGGCGGTTTCTAGGCTGCGACACCTCCCCCAAGAGGAATGGCTTGGGCTGGAGGCTGCCCATCACACTCGGGTCGCACGCTATGCGGACCCGTACTTGGCCCGGCGTTCGGCCGGGAAGAAGCACCCCGTGGAGGACTTCCTCTTCACCTACTACACCCAGAAGCCGGGCCAGTTGCTTCGCTGGCACCCCGGGGATGCCGTAGTCCTCAGCGGTGAGCGGGCATTGGAGCGCAGCGCGTGGAAGTTCTACAGGACACCCGACGACGGCGAACTCGCCTCACTGGGGCTGCCCTCGGGTACACCGGCGGTCACCTTCGACCGGGCCGGCTTCCTGGCCGACCGCGCCGAGGCCGTCCGCTTCGCGGGCATCATCCTCTCCGGGACCGCGAAACGTCCGGCCCAGTTCGGCTGCTTCGGCCTGCACGAGTGGGCCATGGTGTACCGGCAGGAAAAGTTCGAGCTGCGCCACGAATACCTCAAGCTCAGGCTGGGCGGCGAGGGTACTGACACCGTGGTGGAAGAGAACCGGATCCGCTGCTCCCACTTCGATGCCTTCCGCTTCTACACCCCCGACGCCTTGCCCCTTAATGAGCTCACGCCAACCCGCGAAAACCAGCGGACCATGGAGCAACCGGGCTGCCTGCACGCCAACATGGACCTGTACAAGTGGGCCTACAAACTGACGCCCGCGTTGCCAAGCGGGCTGGTGATGGACTGCTTTGAGTTGTCGTGGCGGATCCGGGCCATGGACATGCAGGCTTCTCCGTACGATCTCGAAGAATGGGGCTACCCGCCCATCAGGATTGAGACACCGCAGGGCAAGGCCGAGTACGTTGAGTACCAGCGGGCTTTCGCAGCCGAATCCCAGGAGCTGCGGGCCCGCGTGCTTCAGGCAGTAAGCCCGCTCTTGGACGAGCTGAGCGGCGCGGCCGCCTGAGCACCCGACGCCACCAGCGAAAGGTCACCATGGTTTCCCCAAGCAACAGCGACACCACCGACGCAAACGCAAGCGAATACGACGTCGACCTCACTGTCACGCTGACAGAGTCACCGGGCGCTGACAGCCGGATATTCCACCTCCGGTCGGCAGGGGGTGTCCTCTCCCCCGACCCGGACTCGGTCGACTCAAACCTGCCGGATGCGACGGCGGCGCTTGCCGCCGTCGAGCAGTTCGGGGAGGAGATCTTCTTCCCGCAGCCGCGGCCGGACCGGATCTGCACGCAACAGTACGGGGGCCCGCAGGTAGCCGAAGTCCGGGGATGGTTCCGTGGGCGTAAAGTCCATAGCCATTTCAGCAGGACGGATGGTTGCGAGATCGCCCGGTGGAAGACCATGGCGGCGTTGCTGGGCAATACCGGAGGCGCAACTTCCGGCTCATGACACGCAAATGGGCTGGGGACGCCCGGATTCGGATGTCCTCAGCCCATTTGCGTGTCCCGCAGAGTTTTAGCCGGCGTTGTTGCTCTGAGTCGGCTCATCGCCGCGGATCTTGCCCCGCGGCTTCTTGTCCTTCTTGTCCTTCTTGTCCTTCTTGGGGTCTTCCTCATCCGGAACCACAACAGCTCCGCCGGGGTTGACCAGGACCGTGACGAAGCTCGGCTCGCTGGTTCCTGCGAAGGTCAGGCGGCCGATGTAGGAACCCGGTTCCAGGTTCTTCCAGTTCAGCGAAATCTGGCCCGTCTTGCCGTTGGCGAGTCGGATCGGATTCGGCGTCACGGTGGCGTTGCCCTGGTTGGCCCCCAGCACTGCAGCATCAACGGTTGCCTTGGTGGGCTGGTTGTTGGGGCTGGCGTAGAGGTTGGCGTAGACAAAGTAGTCACCCGGGGCCGGGTTGGGAACGGACAGGGTTTCGCTGGCGGATGCCGTTGCGGCCGGCAGCTGCTGACCGGACGGAGTCAGGACCAGCATGTCGAAGTCGGCGGCCTCATTGGAGGAGATCACCGAGAACTTGGCCAGGGCACTGCCCTCACCAACGGTCACCTTCTTCACGAAGTTCGATGCGTTGGTTTGGCCGGCAAACGGGCCGGGAACCAGCTCGATAGCCGAAGAATCAGCCTTGGACAGGCCATCAATGGTCACACCCACCGGCAGGTTGGTGCCGGAGGTGATGTTGATGGTGCCCGAGCCGTTGGGGCCCGTGCCGGTGAAGGCCAGGGCCTTGTCCGCGATGACGGACTGCGGACGGACGGCGATCGGCGAGGTGACGGTCTTGTTGGCACCCTGCCAGTTGAGCGAACCCATGGCGAACTTGCCCAGTTCGGCGTTCTTGTTCTCAAACTGGACCTTGAAGGTCTTCTTTTCACCGGGCGCACCGAAGGTCAGCACGGACGGTGTCACCTTGACGTTGACGCCCGGAACGTTGGCCGTGGCCCTGTAGGTGCCCGGCGTCAGCGCAGTCAGCGTACGCGTGACCTCGATCTTGCCGGCCAGGTTGCCCAGCGCGAAGGAGGGAACGTTCATGTCGCGCGCGGCCGTGGTGCCGAGCCCTTCCATGCCCAGGTCCATCCCGGTGCCCTGGATGAACTTCAGGTAGTCCTCGGTGGTGGCGTCGTAGACCAGGCCCGGGTTGAGGACCTTTGCCGGATCAACCTGTCCGGCGCCGGTGGCGAAGACGTCCTTGTTGACGGCGCCGTTGGCCAGCTTGACCGGACCAGCGGTGGTCATCATGGCGGACTTCACCGTAGCCGGGGACCACTGCGGGTTCTTGCCGAGGATCAATGCGCCGAAACCGGCCACGTGCGGTGAAGCCATGGACGTTCCGGACAGGAAGCCGAAGTTGTCGCCTCCGGTTCCGATCGGGGATACACCTGCGAGGATGGCGACACCGGGTGCCGAAACATCCGGCTTCAGCAGGTCCGAGTCAGTGGCAAGCAGCGGCCCGCGCGAGGAGAACCCGGCGATCTGCGGCTGTGCTTCGGCCGGCAGTCCCGTGGTGTCGCGGTTCAACAGGGACACAGTGATGGCCGGGTTTGCCGTGACCTTGTCCTTGATGGTCTGCGTGGCGGGCGGGTTCACGTGCACGGTGGGAATGACGTGCTTGTCAGTATCCAGCGACGAGTCCGTCAGGTTGACGAGGATCATGCCAACGCCACCGCCGCGCAGGACTTCAGCGCTCTTGGCGGTGCGGTCAACCACGCCACGGTCACAAACAACAACCTTGCCGGCAACCTTTGCCGGGTCCAGGGACCCGGGAGCACACAGCGCTGCGTTACCTTGGCCGCTTGCGGCGTTGGTGGACAGCACGACGCCGGCCCCGCTCACCTCGCGGTTCATGATGCTCGCTCCGCGGAACTTGCTGCCGTCGGAGAATTCAACTGTGCCCTGGAGTTCCTGGGAGAAGGACGTCGCAGCAACGGTGGTCAGCCAGGGAGCTCCGTGATTGACGGTGCTGGCGGTTGGTCCGGAGTTGCCGGCCGAGGTGGCGACGAAGATGCCGGCTGACGCTGCGGACAGGAATGCCAGCGACACCGGATCCGTGGTGGAAGTGGTGGAACCGGAAATGGAGTAGTTCAGTACGTCCACGCCGTCCAGGATGGCCTGCTCGATCGCATCCACGGAAGCGGAGCCGTAGCAGCCACCGGTGGCGGGATCGGTGTCTTCCCAGCAGACTTTGTAGATGGAGAGCTTGGCGGCCGGTGCAATGCCGCTGGTGGTTCCGAAGCTCCTGCCATCCACGACGGCGTCAACGTTGCCGTTGCCTGCTGCCGTGCTGGCGGTGTGGGTGCCGTGGCTGTCCACGTCCACCGCTGAAATGACTTCTTCGGGAGCCCGGTTTTCCGGGGGAACTGTTTCAAGGAAGGCGTCTGCGAAGTAGTGGGTGCTGAGGACCTTGGAGTTGCAGGCGCTGCCGTCGTAGTCGGCGCCCGTCCCGGTGCCCGGCTGGCATTCGCCGACGAAAGTGTCGCCGTCGGCCTTGAGCATGGCGATCTTGCCGTCTGCAGTGCGGTAGGGAACGCCAACCTGGGGGTTGCCGACCAGCGGACCCACGGGCTCACCGGCGAAGAACGGGTTTGAAGGGGTGTAGCCGGTGTCGATGACGCCCACGACCGTGCCCTTGCCGGCATTCTCCTGCCCGCCATACTGGGTGGCCCAGGTGCCGTTTGGGCCGCTGAGCTTCAGGAAGTCGGTGGTGGAGTAGTCCGGAGCGTATTGCGTGTCCGGTGCGACCATCAGGACTTTGGGATCCTTGGCAAGGTTGATGGCCTGGTCCGCGGTCAGGTTGGCGCTGAAGCCGTTGACGGCGGTGGTGAACTCGCGCTTGATGGTGACGTTTTCCTGCCGGGCAACTTCCTGCTGCTTCTGCTGCAGGTGCTGCTGGTATTCCTTCACCTCGGCACTGTCGGCGTCGAGCTTTTTGCCTTCCTCCGGTTTGGTCGGCGCGAGCCCTGCCGTGCCGCCGTCGTAGGTTGCCGCAGGCTTTTCGGCAAGGACCACCATGTAGCGGCCGTCCTTGTAGGAACCGGGGTCAAGGTTCTTCTTGGCCACGCCTGCAACATTTCCGGGCGCCTCCGGGGCAGGGGCGGCCTGGGCCGGCATCGCCATGGACGAGAGCAGCAACGGCAGGCCGACGGCAAGCACCGCGGCCTTCCGGAGTCCCCCGCTTCTGACGAAGCTCTTTCCTTGTGATTTCACGAGTGGTTGCACCTTTCACTGAGGAGGCCCGGGCTCCATCGCCAAGGCCTGTCAACTTTCAGATGGTTGAACCTTTGACAGTTCTTGTCAAAGCCGCACAACCAGCCGAGTCATAGAGTATCTACTGAGAGCCGAATATGACATACAGCACATTTCAGCGAATTTGTCTTGTCACAATGGCCGCGATTCGTCATGGAAAGCAGCAACGGACCGCAGGGAACAACCCTGCGGTCCGTCGTGTGCAGCCAGCCGTAAAGGACTAGCCCTTGGGTGTCACCTGGAGCCGGTCAAACGAAACCTGCACGCCATCCTTGTCCAGGACCACGACGTCGTCGCGGCCGTTCTTGACATCCGAAGGCAGGATGAACTCCACGGTGTTATCGGTGGTGGGGAAGATCCAGCCGAGACGGTACATCGTCTTGTTGAGATAGACGTAGTACCACTGACCGTATTCAAGACCCTTGAGCTCTACCTTCTGTCCGGTCCGGTACTTGTCCGTCGTGCCCAGGTCAAAGGGCGGCGTCCGGCCATCGAAGTCCTGGACTGTCAGCGCAGGCACGTTGCCCGGCTTGGCCGGCTGGACAGTCAGTACCAGCGGATCCGCTGCCGCAGCCGCAGCCACTTCCGTTGCACCGTTGCGGGCCGTCGCCTCGAAACCCACTGCCGCAAGGCTTCCGGCGGCCACGTCCGCAGCTGTCAGGACATGCTCCCGGGTGGACGTCACCGTGGCGCCCTCAGCAAGCGCGACTGCGGAAATACCGGCGTCGGGGGCCTCCAACCCGGTTACCGCAACGTTGCCCGCGTTGCCCACCGTGTACGTGTAGGTCACGGGATCACCAGGGCTGGCGAAACGATCTCCGTCAGCGTCCCGCCATTCAGCGGAAACCGTTGCCGCAAGCTTCGGTTCGCGCACTTTGAGGTCCACCTCGCCGCCGTTCACCGTAATGGTCTTGGTGCTTTGGCCGGCAGCGCTGACCTCCCAGGTGGTGTCCGGGACGAAGAAGCCCTGCTCGGCTTCGGCGGCAGTCACCGTGTGCCGCGGGGTGGTGCACTCGTAACTTTGCCCCGCCGGCAACACGCTGTAACGGCAGTTCCCCGGACCCTCGGGAAGGAACGGGCTGAAGTTGCCGGCGGTGGGGACTGTTTTCTCCACCAAAGGGCTCGTGTTCTTCACCGTGAACGTGTACGGGACCAGCTCACCTGCGGCGTAGGGCCGGGTTGCGAGGTCACGCCCGACGTCGGCACGCGCCCCGCTGATGTCGGCCGTCAGCAGACCGTCGCGCAACGCGACCGCAGCACCAGTGAACTGCACCGTTTTGCTGAGCGACGGCGTCGCGCTGGCTGTGACGCTGAAGCTCGCGTCGGGCACGAAGTAGCCACGCTGGACGTCCGCAGCCGTGATCACATGCTTGGCAGTGGTGCAGTTGTACGCGGCGCCTGCGGCCAGGTTGTTGAACCGGCAGTTGGGAGCCGAGGGCGGCAGGAAGCCGGAATCGAAGGTTCCCGAGACCGGTACGGAGTTGGCCGTGACATTGGCCGTGCTCTTGACATTGAACGAGTAGCTGAGGACTTCGCCCACCTGGTAGGGGCTGGCCACGACATCGCGTGCGGGTGCAGAACCGGTGATGGTGAGGCCAACCTGGGGCGCCACCGGCACGGTGGCGGTGAAGGTGAACTGCGAAACCCGGCCATCCGCCGTCGTGAAGGCCGCGTTGAGGTTCTGCGGCCCGCTGGCGTTTGCCGGTGCGGTGAGGGCTACGTTGACGGTGACCGAGGCTCCCGGCGCGACGTCAGGAACCGGCACTGTGGTGGCCGACCAGCCGCTGGGTGTGTAAACAGTGGCGTTGGCGCCAGTGAGCGTGGTGGCTTCCTGGTTTGTCACGGTTACCGGCACTTGCTGCGTAGCTCCGGGAGCAGCGGTGACGGCCGGCACGGACAACGGTGCGCAAACGTAGTTCAGCCAGGCGTCGTCGAACTTGGCGAACGGCATGTTGTCCGTGTAGTTGCCCTCGTAGAGCACGCCGAACTTGCCATCCTCCAGCCGGGTCACAGTGGAGTACGCGGAGAAACCGGAGCGGATGGTGCGGACGCCCGGCCACGTAGCCCCGTCGTCGCAGGAGACACGGGCGGAGACATTTTCGCGGCCGGTCTTGGAGTTGGCGTTGGTGAAGATGAGCTTCCTGGCATCGGCCGAGCCCTGCGCGGCGTTCGGGAACATGCGCGCGATGGCTCCGTTGTTGGCGGGATCCGGAAGCTCCGTGTCCTGCGTGACCGGACCGTACGTGGCGCCGCCGTCAGTGGAAACGGCCACCTTGCGGTAGCCCTGGTTGGCATTGTCCCGGGAATTCAGGAGGACACGGCCGTCGGAGAGTTCAACGGTCTTGTTTTCGTCCATCCGGTCACCGACGTTGGCACCCTTGTGCCAGGTGGCGCCGTGATCGTCCGAATAGACGCTGTAGGCCTGGATCTTGTTGGTGCCGTCGGCCTGGCGCACATCGCCGGCGTACTGCTGGATGAGCCGGCCTTTGTACTGGCCGTACTTGAGCTGGATGCCTTCGCCGGAGGAGGCAAAGTTCGAGCGGACGTCCCCGGCCGCCGGGCTGGTCTTGCTGGTCCCGGGCTTGGTCACGTTGGTGATGAGCCGGGGCTGGCTCCAGGTGATTCCGCCGTCGGAGGACTCGATGACTGCCGAGGAGATCACTGCCCTGTCGGCGTCGTCGTTGCCGAACTGGCTGCCGCCGAAGCCTTGGTCCTTGGAGTAGACGAAGAAAGCGAAGACCTTGCCTGCTTCCGCGTCGTAGATGTAGGAGGGGTCGCTGTAACCGTATTTGGGTCCGCTGGCGTCAGCCACGTGACCCGCAGCGATGACCTGCACCGGCCCCCAGGTCTGGCCGCCATCAGTGCTGCGGCGTTGGACTATCGAGTTCGGGTTGGGTGCGTCGGCCGCTGAGCCGGGACGTCCGTCCCAGGCTGCCAACACCACATTGTTGCCCAGATAGGTCAGGGCGGGGATCCGGTAGAAGAAGTTGGCAGCCGTGCGGTCAGCGGCGATGTTGGCCTCGGTGAAGGTGCCGGGGGATGCAGAGGGGTTGTTGGGCGGGATGGGGGCGGCGGTGGCCGGAAGGCCGAGCCCGGCCAGCAGGCCCAGGCTCAGGGTCCCGGCAGCTGCGATGCGGGCGAGCGATGGTGCAGGGGGTATGGATTTCAAATCCAGTGTCCTTTCGAATCGGCTCCGGGTTGGCACTTCACGCGTGGTTGGTTCAGGGATTTGCGTGTAGTGCTACCTCGTGATGGGCGTTCGTGTTACGTGCTACGTCGAACGTCCTACAACCATAGAGTGCTGGCCGTCACATTGCCAGAGATGGAGCAGGAGCAGATGCGCGGCGGGATAAAGCGGTAGCCTCGAGTGCAAACTGCCCGACGCCCGTAAACCTTGGAGTTGCCGTGAAAATCCTCATCCCGGACACCATCGAACTGGACCTTTCCGATCCCGCAACCTCCGGGGACGAGATCGTGGTCTACGCAGTGGACAAGCCCATCCCCGGCGAGCACCGCGACGCAGAGGTTCTGGTGGCATGGCGGAACACGTCGGAGAACCTCGCCGATGCCGCCAAGGAAATGACCTCACTCAAGCTGGTCCAGACGCTCGCAGCCGGACCCGACTCCGTACTCGCCGCTGGATTCGGGGACACCACAGCCATCACGTCCGGACGCTCACTCCACGACGGCCCGGTCGCTGAACACGCGCTGGCGCTGGTCCTGGCTGCCGTGCGGCGCCTGGATGTCCTCCTGGAATCGCAAAAAGCCGCTACCTGGAACCAGCCGTACAACGCCGAGCAGTCCAACCCCGGCACCGAACAGCTCTACACGCTCGACGGCGCCAAGGTCACCATTTGGGGGTTCGGTTCCATCGCCGGGCGGCTGGCTCCCCTGCTGGCCGCGCTGGGCGCGGAGGTCACCGGCGTCGCAAGTTCCGCCGGCGAGCGCTATGGCTTCCCGGTGGTGGCCGCGGATGGGTTCCCGGAGGTCCTGGGCACCACGGACGTGCTGATTTCAATATTGCCCGCGACCCCGGAAACCGCCGACGCCCTCAATGACGAGGTCCTGCGTCATCTGCCGGCGACCGCTGTGTTCGTCAACGTGGGCCGCGGCGCGACGGTGGATGAAGACGCGCTGCTGGCAGCGCTGAAGGAGGGCCGCCTGCGATCAGCAGCACTGGATGTGACCAAGGTGGAACCACTGCCGGCCTATTCGGAATTGTGGTCGGCGCCCAACCTGATCATCACGCCCCACGTCGCGGGCAACCGCCCCAAGGGTTCGGCGAAGCTGGTCTTGGCCAACATTTCCGCCCTCAAGGAAGGCAAGCCGCTCGCCAATCAAGTGGCGGGCTGAACGAATCTCCACTTACTTGCGAAATTCCTTGGGTTCCCATCCCACGTAGTGCATGAGCCAACGTGAGGAAACCTATGTACCTGCACACCCAACTCCTGATCAACGGAATGCAGCGGACGAGCCCGGCTCCGCAGCAGCCAACGCCCTCCACGTCGGCCACATCCAGGACCGCAGGGCAATAGCCTGACAGCAAAAACGGGCCCGACCTCCCCAGTGCTCAGTTCACAGGAGGTGGGCCCACTTTTCGCTTAGTCAGCAATCAGGCGTGCTCGTAGGTAAGGCAATCGGCGGCTTCGCGGCCGGGTCCGACCTTGACGTCGTGGGCCTCGCACATGAGGTTGTTGTTGTGGACGCACTCGGACCGCTGGCAGGCGCCGACGTGGGCCAGGACCTTGGGCAGGCCGCCCATGGCATTGGTGTCAATGAAAGTTGCGCAGGAAGCGTGGTCCTGGGTTCCGCCGATGGTGATTCCAAAAGCGGTGCAGCCATCGTGGTTGAATCCGCAGCTGCCAACGCTACAGGCGGATACTTCTGCAATGTGATCGGTCATTGGTCCTCCTGGTTATCTTTGTGTTACCAGGGGGGTGAACCCCCGCGTGTATCTCCAAAGTACGCCGGAATCACGCCGTTTAACCCCTTTGAATAGCGCATTTGTACGTGCGCTAATGTCAGGTTCCCTACCGGGGTCCGCGCAGGGCGTCGCTGATTTTCGCCCGGGTCTCCGCGTCCAAGGGAGCTGTCACCCTGTGGTCGCGGGCAGCTTTGTCAGCCCTGATCTTTTGGATGACCATGCGGCCCAAACCTGCAAAAACGGCTGCGGCCACAACACCCAGCACCATCGATTTCGGTTTTTCAGCCATGCGGCAATCCTAGTGACGCCGGGCCGCGGCGGCCAGCGCCGACAGGCGCTCGTGCCTGCCGCCGTCGGACGTTCCCTTGGCACGATTTCCGCCGTGACGGCGGGGTGTCCTCGCAGAATCGGGCTGAATAGGGTATGTGCGCCGCTCCCGGTAGAATGGTTGTGCAAGCTCGCGGAGCGCCCCCATGCCGTTCAAACAATGCAGTTCACAACCGTGTTTAACCCTGTGTCCATAACGCTGTTTGAATGCGGCTGAACGGCGTGAGACGGCATCTCCGCGGCAGCCTTATTTAAGGTTCACCCAACTCACGCACAGGAGTTACCGGATGCCCCGGATCGTCGTTGACGTCATGCCCAAGCCCGAGATTCTGGACCCCCAGGGGAAGGCCATCGTGGGTGCACTGCCCCGCCTCGGCTTCAACAGCTTCAGCGCAGTCCGCCAGGGCAAGCGCTTTGAACTGACTGTCGACGGCGAGGTGACCGACGCTATCCTGGCCCAGGCCCGCGAAGCTGCCGAGACCCTCCTGTCCAACCCGGTGATCGAGGATGTCGTCAACGTCGAGGTCGTCGAGGCCTGATATGACTTCACTCCCCCTGATCGGCGAGGCTATCGCCGCCGACGCTTATGGTGCTCGTGGCCTCGCTGGTGCCAAGATCGGCGTCGTCACCTTCCCCGGCACCCTTGACGACCGCGACGCCGCCCGTGCAGTGCGTCTCGCAGGTGGCACAGCGGTGCCGCTCTGGCATGCCGACTCCGAACTCGGCGATGTTGACGCAGTCATCATCCCCGGCGGATTCTCCTACGGCGACTACCTCCGCGCAGGCGCCATCTCGCGTTTCGCACCGCTGATGTCCAAGATCATCGACGCCGCGAACTCCGACGCCAAGCTCCCGGTCCTGGGTATTTGCAACGGCTTCCAGATCCTCACCGAGTCGCACCTGCTGCCCGGTTCCATGATCAAGAACGACCACCTGAAGTTCATCTGCCGCGACCAGACGCTGCGCGTGGAAAACGCCAACACAGCCTGGACCGTGGACTACACCGATGGCCAGGAAATCATCGTGCCGTTGAAGAACCAGGACGGACAGTACATCGCCGACGAGAAGACCCTGGACGCCCTTGAGGCTGAGGGCCGCGTGGTGTTCCGCTACGTGGGCTTCAACCCAAACGGCTCCCGCCGCGACATCGCCGGTATCTCCAACGCAGCCGGCAACGTGGTGGGCCTCATGCCCCACCCCGAGCACGCAGTGGAGGCCGGCTTCGGCCCCGAGTCGCTGAACGGCGAACCCCGCGACACCGACGGCCTGGGCTTCTTCACCTCCGTACTGACCAAGATTGTGGGAGGCGACAAGTGACCACGGAAACCACCAAGAAGTTCAACATCGACACCGTTGAGCACGCTGCCAAGACCCCGGACACGGAACTCCCGTGGGCCGAGCTGGGCCTGAAACAGAACGAATTCGACGAGATCGTCAAGGTCCTTGGCCGGCGCCCCACCGGTGCCGAGCTGGCCATGTACTCGGTCATGTGGAGCGAGCACTGCTCCTACAAGTCCTCCAAGAACCACCTCCGCCAGTTCGGCGAGAAGGTCACCGAGGAAATGAAGAAGGACATGCTGGTGGGCATCGGCGAGAATGCCGGCGTCACCAACCTGGGCGACGGCTGGGCCGTAACGTTCAAGATCGAGTCCCACAACTCGCCGTCGTTCGTTGAGCCGTACCAAGGTGCCGCTACCGGCATCGGCGGCATCGTCCGCGACATCATTTCCATGGGCGCCCGCCCGGTAGCCGTGATGGACCCGTTGCGCTTCGGCGCCATCGACCACCCGGACACCGCACGCGTCATGCACGGTGCCGTTGCCGGCATCGGCGGCTACGGCAACTGCCTTGGCCTGCCGAACATCGGTGGCGAAATGGTCTTCGACTCCGTCTACCAGGGCAACCCGCTGGTGAACGCGCTGGCCGTGGGCGTAATGCGCCACGAGGATATCCGCCTGGCCAACGCCTCCGGCAAGGGCAACAAGGTTGTCCTCTTCGGTGCCCGCACCGGCGGCGACGGCATTGGCGGCGCCTCGGTGCTGGCCTCGGAGTCCTTCGATGACACCAAGCCGTCCAAGCGCCCGGCCGTCCAGGTGGGCGACCCGTTCGCTGAGAAGGTCCTCATCGAGTGCTGCCTTGAGCTCTTCAAGGGCTCCCTGGTTGAAGGTATCCAGGACCTCGGCGCTGCAGGCATTTCCTGCGCCACGTCCGAGCTCGCCTCCAACGGCGACGGCGGCATGGAGGTCGAGCTGACCTCGGTCCTGCTGCGCGACCCCACGCTGACCCCGGGCGAGATCCTCATGTCCGAGTCGCAGGAACGCATGATGGCCGTCGTTACCCCGGAGAACATCGAAGCCTTCGAAGCCGTGATGGACAAGTGGGCCGTGGAGTACTCCTGGTTGGGTGAAGTCACCGACACCGGCCGCCTCATCATCACCTGGGAAGGCGAAGTAATTGTCGACGTCGATCCCCGCACCGTCGCGCACGACGGCCCGGTCTACGACCGTCCGTTCGCCCGTCCGGAGTGGCAGGATTCCGTCCAGGCAAACTCCTTCACCGGTTCCGTTGAGGACGCCGGCCGCCCGTCGGCTCCCACCGAGCTGGCTGCGGCTGTCACCGAACTGGTGGCATCGCCCAACATGTGCAGCAAGTCCTGGATCACCAAGCAGTACGACCGCTACGTTGGCGGCAACACCGCCATGGCGTTCCCGGATGACGCCGGCGTAGTCCGTGTTGACGAGGAAACGGGCCTGGGCGTTGCCCTGGCCACCGACGCCAACGGCCGCTACACCTACCTTGAGCCGTACCAGGGCGCACAGCTTGCACTGGCTGAGGCCTACCGCAATGTCGCTACCTCCGGCGCCGTTCCGATGGCCGTCAGCGACTGCCTGAACTTCGGTTCCCCCGAGGACCCGGATGTCATGTGGCAGCTCGCCGAGGCCATCCGTGGCCTCTCGGACGCCTGCATGGAACTTGGCATCCCGGTAACCGGCGGCAACGTCTCTCTGTACAACCAGACCGGCACCACGCCGATCCACCCCTCCCCCGTTGTGGCGGTCCTGGGCAAGCTTGACGACGTCGCCCGCCGTACGCCGTCGGGCTGGCGTGAAGATGGCCAGGCCATCTACCTGCTGGGTACCACCGCAGCTGAGCTGGATGGTTCAGAATGGTCCAACCTGCGCGGACATCTCGGTGGCCTGCCGCCGAAGGTTGACCTCGCAGCTGAGCGTGCACTGGGTGAAATCCTGATCAACGCTTCACGCGACGGCATGGTCGACGCGGCACACGACCTCTCCGAAGGTGGCCTCGCGGCTGCTTTGGTGGAGTCCTCGCTGCGCTACGGCGTCGGCGCCCGCATCGCCCTTGAGGAACTCATGGAGCGCGACGGCGTGGACCTGTTCACGGCCCTCGTCTCCGAGTCCCAGGCCCGGGCCATCGTGTCCGTGCCGCGCTCCGAGGAAGTCCGCTTCAAGGACATGTGCACCGCCCGTGGCTTCGCCCACCTCCGGATCGGCGTCGTTGACGCTGCCGGTGGAAAGCTGGAGATCAACGGCGTGGATGAGCTCTCGCTGGACGCCCTGCGCGAAGCCCACGAAGGAACCCTGCCGAAGTACTTCGGCTGATCCTCTCCGCCTGAAGTGACGCGAGGTCACTTATGGCCCGTAAATCCCTCCGGGATGGGCCATAAGTGACCTCGCGTTTCCTTTAACCGGGCAAGGAAGTCGGCTTCGGGCAACGGCCTGCCGAAGAAATACCCCTGTCCGCTCGTGCAGCCAATACTCCGCAGCAACTCCGCTTCCCGCGCTGTCTCAATGCCTTCCCAGACCCCTTCCAGCCCGCACGAGCGGATGACTTGCTGGATTGCCGCCAGGAACTCCAGCTGGGACGGGTCCTTCTCCAGGTCCTTCACGAACTGCCGGTCGACCTTCACCCGATCCACGGGGAGTTTGCGCAGGTAGCCCATCGAGGAATAACCGGCGCCGAAATCGTCTATCTCCAGGCCTACACCCAGCCTGTGCAAGCTCATCAGGGTGTAACGGTCCAGCTCGTTGTTCTGGATGATGGCGCTCTCGGTAAGTTCCAGGACCAGCGAATCCGAGGACAATCCTTCCTTTTGGAGAACGTCGCGGACGTCGTCCACGAATTCCAGGCTTTGAAGGTCGGCGGCAGAGACGTTGATGCGCATGGAGAAGGCGGGATCCGACGTCGCCGGGTTATCCCGCCACTGCCTCAGCTGGCGCATTGCTGTGCGAAGCACCCACCTGCCCAGTTCCGCAATCAACCCGGTGGCCTCTGCCACGGGAATGAACTGGTCCGGCATGATGAGCCCGTGTATCGGATGGTTCCAGCGGACCAGGGCCTCGCAACCCTCAATGGTTCCCGTGGCAAGGTCAACGATTGGTTGGTAATAGAGGACCAGCTGCTCAGAGCGGATCCCCTCCCTCAAGTCGCCCACGATCTGCCGCTGGAGTTGCCGGGAATGCAGGGTCACGGGATCGAACAGCTTGAGCTTGTTCCGGCCCTCGCTCTTGGATTCCTCCAGGGCGAAATCGGCTTCCTGGAGGAGGTCCTCCAAGGTGTGGTGCGGCTCGGCGATCCGCAGGCCCATGCTGGCAGCACACTGGACACTGTTGTTGCCGAGGTCGATGCCGGGTTCCAGCGCGGCCAGGATGCGGTTCCCCACGGCGGCAGCCCGGTTCTTGGGGGTGCCGGGCATCAACACAGCGAATTCGTCGCCACCCAGGCGGGTGACGACGTCGTTCTCCCGGACTGCCGAGCGGATGCGCATGGCAACGGTGACCAGAACCTGGTCCGCTGCCGCATGGCCCGCAGAGTTCTTCAACGTCTTGAATCCGTCCAGGTTCAACAGGAGCAGCGCGGGCGGGGCGATGCTGTTGGCCATGGCAGCCGCGGCTTCCTTGAAGGCATCGGCCAGGGCCAGCCGGTTGCCGACACCTGTCAGGGGGTCGGTAAGGGCCTCATGGCGTCGTTCATTCCGGACCTCATGGAGTTCTTGCATGAGTGCCCGGACCTGCCGTTCCAGGCTTTGTATTCGGGGGTCGTCATCATCGGTGGACACCAGCCGGCGAGGCTTGGTACTGGTCACGATTCGTCCAGGCTGCGCAGCGTCATATCGGCTACGGCCTGGGGCTTGGGAACCGGGTTGCGGTGCTCGTCCAGGAACAAGCGATAGGAAGCGATATCCAGCCGGCCGTCGGGCTTTGCCTTGTTGCCCATGCGGTAGACGTTTGTGATCCATGACCCGCCCAGGATGGCCTCGATCCAGGCATCGCATTCAGTTAGCGGGAGATGGACGCGCGTGCCGGTGTTCCGCCGGTGGCCGGCGATGGACACTGTGATGCAACTTCCCAGGAGACCCTTGTCCGCAGTGAACCAGGCAAGGCCTTCAACATCGGCCACGATGGTCAGGTTGGCGTTTCCGTCCTCAACGGACTGGACAGGACCCATCCGCACCGAGCGCCGGTCCGCGTTCAAGGATGTGACTGTTCCGGCTTTGTAGGGAGCACTGGTGATGTCTTTCCTGAAGACGGACAACTCCTGGCTGTGCTGGATCTGGATCCTGGTGGTCAGTTCATTGAGCGTCATGATCGTGCCTCATCCGCAATAGTGGCCGCCTCGAGGCGGTCGGCTCCTACAATCCGGTTTCTTCCTTGTGCCTTGGCACTGTAAAGCGCTGCGTCAGCTACCTCGATCATGAAGTTCAGATCGGCTCCGGCAGAGATGCTGGACGTAACTCCATAGCTGATGGTGGGGAACGGGATACCTTCCGGTGTGCGCATGCCTGCGGTCCGGCGGCTGATTTCGACGGCGATGCTCTCAGCCCGCTCCTGTGTGGCCCCGGGCAGGAAAAGGATGAACTCCTCCCCGCCGTAGCGTCCAATGAGGTCCGTGGACCTCACGGACGCGGCGCAGGCCGCAGCGAAGGCCTTCAAGGCCTCATCCCCGGCGCCATGACCGTATTCGTCGTTGACTGCCTTGAAGTGATCCAGGTCTGCCAGGACCACGGCAGCGCCGGATCCTGTGGAGTACAAACGGTGGAGCTCGGTGGTGGCCAGTTCGAGGAACGTTCCACGGTTGAGCAGGCCGGTCAGGTGGTCGCGGGCCGCCCGCTCCTTCAAACCCTTGATGAGTTGGTCGCTGGTGAGGGCCGTCATACTGAAGGACACCGTCACCAACAGCACCAGCGAAACCAGGCCCGACGGTCCGGGACCGAAGTACATACGGAAGGCCTCACTTGCCGGCCCTTCCAGTGCATAGACCGTAAAGCGGCCCAGATAGTACGTGGCCAGGAGACCTGCTGCCAGCGACAAAGCCTTGTGGACCTGGGAATGGGAAGCTTTGATCAGCCAAAGATCCCGGGCGGCCAAGGCAATCCCGGTGGCCATCATGGCCAGATAGACGAAGCCCCCGGACCAGACATTGGTGGCGGGGCTTTCGAGGACAGAAGCAACAGCAGTGACCACAGGACCTGCGGCAAGTTGCCAGCGGGCGGTCTTGAGGTCCCGCAAGGAGCGGGCTCCGGCCCACACGCTGAATGCTCCAGCCACCACCAGGACGTTTCCCACCGGATTGGCCCATTGCTGATGCGGGGACCCGTTGAGCAGGAAGGCTGTGTTACCGGCCATGAATTGCAGCAAGGCCAGGCTCCACCAACCGGCATACGGCGAACGGGTGCGGTGGAAGGAGGTACAGAACAACACCAAGAGGGTTACTGTGACGACGCCCAGGGCGACTCTTACAGAGAACGGATCGAGCACCGTGTCCAACCCCCTCAGCTGGTCATCCTGCGGCTTTGGATTCAGTGTGGCGGTGCTTACTCAACCTCTCTGCGGCATTTGCTCAAGATTGGCTCAAGATCAGGTGCGGTACGTCACCCGACCCAGTGGCCGTCGTCGTGGTATTCCGCCTCCAGCCCGTGCGGGGTCTTCTCCCATTTATGGGGGCTGGTCAGCATCTGCCAGGCCGCGCGCCACGCCGCCACGGAATGCAGGACCCAGTAGAACGGGTTCAGCAAGGCAAAAATCGCGATCCTCCAACCATGCCTGCGGAAGGTGGCGACACCGGAGACGATGATCATCATGGCATTGCCGAACAGCATGGACACCACCCCTCCGGCCAGCAACCAGCCGGGAAGGACCAGGCCTACGATGTCGTAACCGATGTAGGTCACCACGGTGAATCCAACCACCAGCGGATAAGCCAGGAAGGCCAGCGGCGTGCCGAGGATCAGCCCAAGGAAGCCTACGGTTCCGGCTACCCCCGTGCTCTTGATGTACCTCAGGGAGTTCCGGGTATTCACCGCCGAGGTAATCATGTACCCCTTGATCCAGCGGGTGCGTTGCTTAATCCAGGCAGGCACCTGTGAACAGGCCTCCTCCCACGTTGTGGAGTCGATGACACCCACCCGGTAACCGTCCACGGCTGCCCGAAGTCCCAGGTCCGCGTCCTCTGTCACGTTCCACGGGTCCCACGCGCCAACTTCCTTGAGCAGCGCGGTGACGAAGTGGTTGGACGTGCCGCCCAGCGGCAACGGGATCCCGGAGTTGTCCAGGCCCGGGAGCATGGAATCGAACCAGTGCGTGTACTCGATGGTGAACAGGCGCGTGAGCACGTTCTGGTCGGCGTTGAAGTAATTCAGCGCGGCCTGGACACAGATGAGCGGTTTGCGGCCGGGGTTCAGGTGCTCCCGCTCGAACTCATCCCGTTTGAAGGCTGCAATGGAAGCCCTCAGCTGTCCCGGATCAGGGCGGTCCTCGGCGTCGTAAATGACCACGTATTCGCCCCGCGCAAACGTCAGTCCGTAATTGCACGCCCTTGGCTTGGTTTGGGGCTCGCCCCGCGGAACGATGAGGATACGGACGTACTCCGGCGGCCTGGAGGCCTTGGCCGCGGCGATGGTCTCGGCGTCGTCTTCCTCCAGGAGGACCAGCACATCCAGCTTGGACCGGGGGTAGTCCAGCTGCCCCAGGTTCGTCAGCAGTTTGTCGATGATGTTGGCCTCGCGGAACACCGGGACGAGGATCGTGTAGACGGGCAGTTCGGAATCCGGAATCCGCTCATCGGCCACCGGCGGAAGGCCGCGTCGTGCACGTTCCTTGTTCCGTGCCCGGACCACTGCCGCCTCGTGGAGCTTGTCGAAAGGCCGGCGGAGACTGGCCAACGTCTTGAATCCGATGCTGATCAGGAAGACGATGTTCGCTGCAGCCAGCAGCACGATGACCGCCGTCAGCGGCGAGATCACGAACCCCACCATGATTGCCGCTACAAGGACCACAGGAAGGTACCGTTGCCACGGCGTCAACGCGATGCGAGCGGAGTCACCCGGCCGTTCCTCGGCCAGGCGTTCAGCGGATTCGTAAAGCAGGTGGCGCCTGAAGGAGCGTTGGATGGATTGGTTGATGTCCCAGTCCGTCGTAGTGCGGAAGACGACGTCGGTGGCCCCGAACTTCGCTGCTGCTTCCTCGGCGATTGCCGCGGACGGAACAACCGCCGTCGCCACGGTCAGGACGCCGTCCTCGCTGCGCCACGGCAACCATTGAGGTTCCGCAAGCTCGCTGAAAATGAGCTGCTCCATGAGTTCGTCCGCTGGTGGCTCGGCCACCAGATCCACCAGCGGGGCGTCCCACTGCCGGGCCAGCACTTCATAGATCCGACGCCGGTCCAGCCCGGCTTCCAGGATCAAGTGCCGTCCCAGCAAACCGCCTTCGATCGCGGCCCGATCCAGTGCACGCTGCAGTTGTTCAGGGGTCACAAGGCCTGCGGCGAGCAGTGTCTGGCCGATCGACTGCCGGTTGAACTGTCCTTTGACGAGGGAAGCAGGGGTCATGAATCCGAGGACCTTTCATAGATCCGGTGCGTGGGCGTGGAAAAGGCGACGGAGTAGCGCACGCCGAAGGAAGGGTTCTTGATGATCGCCTGGTAAACGAGGTCGGTGGGGCCCGAATCCCGCGCTCCTGTACCTGCTTCGACGTTGACGAACACCCATTTGGCATACTTGGCCGGATCATCCAGCGCAGGAGCGAAGTAATCGCCGGAGGCCCTGTTGTAGATTTCCTTGAGCGGGATGCCCATCACTGGAAGCACTGCGTTTCCGCGTGCGCTTTCGTCCATCAGGATCCCGCCGGATTCGTAGTGCTGGTTCAGCCAACGGGCGGCGGCGGTGGAGTTGGTGGTGGATTCAGCTGACATCCTGCCTTCCGCCAGGACGGCCAACCTCCCGGTGGGGTCCTCGTTCCACCACACGTTCTGCACCACCAATGCACCCAGCAAAGCACAGATCAGCCAGGGCCGGAGCCGCGCCGGCCGGGTCAGTTCCTGCACGAAGACGGCCACCAAAACCGCTACCAACGGCAACGCCGTCAGGGCGAAGCGGTTGTTCCACCAGGTAGTGGGAAGCGAGTGGTCATTGTTGATGGCCGTTTGGCCCAGGAAAAGGCTCAACAGCGCAAAGGCGTAGGCGCTGCCGGTCACCGCCACCAGGAGGGTGCTGTTCGCGAAGCCCCTCCTGAAGACCAGCACGACGGCGCCGCACGCCGCCAGGGCGAGGACCACCACCCCCGCGGTTTCCAGCAACGACCAGTGGAAAGTAGTCAGCGTCAGTCCGAGGTTGCCCTTGGTAGGCAACAGGCCGCCGTCGGTGATGTTTTTCTGCTGCGCGTAAGCGGAATACTGCCCGAACATGAACTCAAGCGGGTTGCCGTAGATGGCCCAGTTGTACGAAAGCCACCACAGCACCGCCGCAGCAGGGATCATCACGTAGCCGCCGGCCATGGTGAGGGCTTCGCGCCATTGGCCTGTGCGGCGTTTGGAGACGATCAGCACGAACAGCGTCCCGGTCATCACCAGCGCCCACCCCTCATAGCGGGAGAGGACGGCTGCGGCCGAGGGAATGCCTGCGAAGACAGCCAGTTCACCGGCGCTCATCCGACGCCGGCTGGTGGACCAATGTGCCAGCCCTGCCATGCCGCCCACGATGCACATGATCAGCACGGGTTCGGTCAAAGCAGTGGTGTAAACGTAGAGGACCGCCGGGTTCGCCAGGACCACCAGTGTGGTCGCCAGGCGGCCCGCCCGGCCCAAACCGAGGCGCGCTGCGATCAGGTACAGGCCCGTGGCGGTAGCGGACAAGGCGAGGATCCCCAATAGTCCCGCAGCCCAGCCCGTGCTGAACAGCCACATGTTCACCACGAACGGCGCCAGCAGAAGGTGGGGCATGGGCAGCCACACCGTGCCGAGCTGTTCAAAGCCGGGCGCCTTGCTGTCGAAGATGCGCCGGGCGATGGTCAGGTGGCTTTGGGCGTCGGAGTAGTCCAGGTTGGTGCCGTGGCCGATGGTGTACAGGCAAGCAACGTAGCCCACCACTGCGGCCAACAAGGCCACAATCCTGGTGCCCGGGACCTTGCGTCCGTCCACCGGGGCGCCGAGCCGTTCCCAACCCCGGATCATCAGCGATGACAGGGACCGCAGCACCGGCTGCCGGTGGGCAGCGCGGCGCCGCGTGGCAACGCTAGTTGCCATGGCCCGGTTCGGTCGCCTTCTGTTCAGCGTCCACGTAGGCCTGAGCTTCCTTGGCCCGGCGCCGCATCAGGATGGTGCGGGCGGCGAACGCGAGGCCCAGCACCAGCACTGCACCGCCGATCCACCCGGCGTAGGGACGGTAGTCGTCGGTGACGGCCTTCTGCGGAACCACCACGTTGCTTTCCAGCAAGACCGGCGTACCCGAGGGCTGGGTGACCAGGAGGTTCCGGGACAATGATGCCCAACCGCCGTCAACACCACTGATGTGCGAGGTCAGGGAAGCCTGCAACGCAGCCGCGGAAGCGTCGCCGTCCGGTGCCCATGCCCCGAGGAGCAAAAGATCACGGCCGCCTTGTTCGAACGCCTCCAGGACACCGAACGGTGCCGACGTGCCCACCCCGTATTCGACGTCCTTCGGGGAGATGGTGCGGAACTCGGCCAAACGCAGGGGTGCCGAGAGCTTGTCGGCAACATCGCCGGTGGCGCCCACCACCAGTCCGGACTCGCTGGAGCCGGCCAAGGTATCCAGGCCCACCACCCGGGTGTCCAGCAGGGTGGCGCTCTGCCGCTGCAGGGAAGCTACCAGGGTGGCCGCGTTCACGGTGTTTGCCTGCGCGTTGCCGTCGCCGAACGCTACGGGAACACTCTGTCCCAGGGCCTGGGGGAACCGTGCAAAACCGGCCTTCATGGAACCGCCCCGGGCGGCAGTCAGCGTGCTGCCTGCCGTGTCCACGGTGACCTCCATGGGCATCACACCTGCGGGGCCGGTGCAATCACCGCCCGCGGGAAGGGCCGCGAGCCGGATCCGGAGGCCGTTGTTCGCCTGAAGCTGCCCGGCTGGTACTTCGGCGTCCACCGAAAAGCTGTCACCGCCGTCGAGGTTCCTGGAGCTAAGCAGGTAATCGTTCCAGAAGACGGAAAGCTGAGCCTGGGCGTTGGCCGGGACCGCCGTGTGCGTGCCCTTGAGCTGGACCTTCACTGATTGGACGGGACCGCCGAACTGGGACTGTGTGACTCCCACGTACGATTCCGGCGTGCCGTATCCGGAGAGTTTCAGGGTGCTGCTGCCCAGGTCCTTGAGGCTTTGCGTCAGGCCGGGCGACGCAGGCAATGCGGACGTCAACCCGGTGACGGACGACGTCACGGCGAGCGCTGTATTGTCGCTGGCCAGTGCGCGCGCGGCGGTACGGAGCTGTTCGTCATGGCCGCTGAGGATGAGCTGCGGGAGGCCGGCTGTGGTGGAGAGTTTGGTGCTGGTTTCGCCTTGGTCACCCACGACGCTGAGGACCCGGCTGCCCGCAGGAAGGCCGGCCACCCGGGCGGCAAGTCCGGCTTCCGGGACCACGCTGACAGAGGCGTCCGGGTAGCGGTGCGTCATCGAGGCGGCGGCAGTCATGACGGCTGCGGAAACATCGGCACCCGGGTCCGCCGGGACGGGAAGTACGACGGCGGGCACGGACACCGGGAAGAACCCGCCGACGGTCGTGGGAACCTCCGCGGTTCCGGAGAAATCGACTGCGAGGTTGTTCAGCGTGGCTGTGGCGTTTGAGAGGACGCACATAGTCTGCGCCGCCGGGATGAACTGCAGTCCCACGGTCATCTGTTGGTTGATGACGTCTGCGCTGCTCACTGCCTGGTCCAGGGCGATGGCTGCTGCTGCGTTGGTTTCGAGGACTATCCTGCCGTTGACCGTTGCGCGGACTGTTCCTTCCGGCTTTCCGGAGACCACGATGCTGCCCTTGATCCGCGTGGGCTCCAATCCCGCAGTCACCGGAACCACAAGTGTCTGCTCCACCTGGCCGGCCATGGCCGACACGCTGGAGGTCGCCCGGACCACTGCTCCCTGCGCGGGCCCGGCCGAAGCCATAGGGGCCGTGATGGCGGAAACCGCGAGGGTGGCGGCGCAGGCGATGAGTATGGCTGTGGTGCGGGATCGGGCGCGGGCTCTGGCAGGGTTTTGGGTCACGATGTCAGTCCTGGGTAACTAGCAGCGGATGAGTCGGGGGCCCTTTTGGGCCACCTCATAGACACTGCCGGGCCGAACTCAAGACGCCTTGCTGCGTTCGATCAAGATTCCCTCAAGACCTCAAACAAGGCGGGGTCACTTTTGGCCCGTAAACGCCCCTGACATGGGCCTTAAGTGACCCCGCGTTGCTGTTGAATGGGGTTTATGTGGATCGGGTGGATCGAATTTGATGTCCTGCTGGGCGATGTTCACAGCCTGAAGGAGAAGCGTTCGCTGGTCCGGCCGCTGGTCGCCGAACTCAAGCGCCGCTTTGAGGTCTCCGCAGCTGAGACCGGCTTCCAGGACCAGCACCGGCGCGCTTTGATTGGCGCTGCTGTGGTGGCCCCTGACCACGCCCACCTTCAGCAAGTGCTCGACGCCGTTGAACGTTTCGTGGCTGCCAGGCCTGAATTTGAGCTGCTTAGCGCACGGCAGCGGGAGTTGCACAGCGAAGATTAGTAGCCGATGACGGCCCATCGGGTGGAGTCCAAGTGCGCATCGATGGCTTGGTGGGCCGCTTCCAGGCTTCGGCTGCGCAGGGCGTCCACAATCAGTTGATGCTCGCGAAGCACATCACCGGCGCGATCCGATCCCCGGGACACTGCTTTGACGCCGATTCTCAGCTGCTTCTGCCGGAGCGAGGCGTAGAAGTCGGCGAGGACCGGATTTCCGCCGGCCTGAACCATGAGCGTATGGAACTCGGTATCCAGCTCAATGAAGCGCGCGGGATCGTCCTTGGCTTCCCGTTGCTGGTCGATGACGCTCTGGAAAGCGTCGATCTGTCCGTCGGCCATGGTGTCCAGGGCTGACACGGCCCACTTTTCCACCACGGCCCTGGCCTGCAGGATTGCCCGCACATCGGGGTCGGAAATTGGGGGCACGAACGCGCCCTTATGGGGGATCCGCTTGACGAAGCCTTCCGCTTCGAGGCGCAGCAGGGCCTCCCGTACCGGCGTACGGGATGTGCCCGTGGTCTTGGCGAGGACGGCCTCGTTGAGGAACGTTTCCTCCTCCCGCGGGAGGGCAGCGATGTAGCTTTTCATCCACTGATAAGCCACTTCGGGCTGGGATTGCGCAGTGGGAGTCATTTGGATCATGGAGAGCCTTTCTCGCGAAGCCCAGTATACGAGTTGCCTCCAGGAGGGTCCCGGACGTCTGGAAGAATCTTTAACCCCAACTATAGACAGGTTGTATACAACTCGTCTACAGTAGTTTTCAGTGGCGGCTCAAGTGATTCCGCTCACGCACTGGAACCCCTCAATTTCTTGGGACATCGGCCCGCCTCACAAGAAGCCCGGCCGCTCCCAATCGCAAAAGGATCCCCACAATGACCGATTTGAAGAAAGCCGAGCCAAGGCAGCAAAAGCACTCCAGCTTGCCCGTGGTTGCTGCTTCGAGCCTCGCCGGTACGGCAGTGGAATGGTACGACTTCTTTCTCTACGGCACAGCCGCTGCCCTGGTATTCAATAAGCTCTTCTTCCCCACGGACGATCCCCTCGTCGGCACCATGCTGGCGCTGGGCACATTCGCCGCCGGCTTCCTCGCCCGGCCCCTCGGCGCGATTGTCCTGGGGCACCTTGGCGACAAACACGGCCGACGCGCCACGTTGGTAGCAAGCCTCATGCTCATGGGGGTCGCGACGACCCTCATCGCCTTCATCCCGTCATACGCGGCCATTGGTATTGCAGCACCGTTGCTGCTGCTGTTGCTGCGGCTGATCCAAGGGTTCGCACTCGGAGGGGAATGGGGCGGCGCTGTCCTTCTTGTGTCGGAGCACAGCAATGACAGTTCACGCCGCGCGTTCTGGTCCTCCTGGCCGAACGTGGGCCCGCCCCTGGGCAATCTCATGGCAGCCGGCGTGCTCGCTATCCTCGCCGGCACCTTGCCGGAGAGCGAATTCCTTGCATGGGGCTGGCGCATAGCATTCGGATTGTCCGCATTGCTGGTCATCATTGGCCTGGTCCTCCGCCTCTACGTGCAGGAAACACCGCTGTTCAAAGAAGCGCAGCGGAAGCGCGAGACCATGGCAGTGTCCGAGCGCAAGATGCCCTTGGCCATCCTTTTCCGCCGCAACTGGCGCGAAATCCTCATCGCCACAGGAAGCCGCATGGGTGAGAACGCAGGCTTCTACATCTACTCGCTGTTCATCATCACGTACGTCACCCAAATCATGGGATTGCAAAGGCAAGCCGGACTCACCGCCGTCATGATCGGTCAGGCAGCGGCCGTCGTCGCTATTCCTGTCCTGGCCATCTACGCGGACCGCGTAGGCCGGAAGCCCATCATGATCGGGGCTTCGATCGCCACCGTCATCTGGGCATTCGCCTTCTTTGCCCTCCTCAACACCGGACAGATGTGGGGCATCATCGCCGCGGCGGTAGGTGGCCTGTTGATCTTCGCCGCGTACAGCTCGGTGATCGGCGCCTTCTTCTCCGAACTCTTCCCCACCGATGTCCGGTACAGCGGCACCTCCGTGGCCTACAATCTGGCTTCGCTGATCGCCGGGTCGCTGTCTCCCATCATTGCGTTGGCTCTCTACAGCGCCTTCGGTACGGGCTACGCGATCGGCATCTACCTGGCAGGGATGGGCCTGATCTCCATGGTCTCGGTGATGTTTGCTAAGGAAACCAAGGGCCTGAAGCTCAGTGATCTGGACGAGCCGAGCAGCAAAGAGAAGGAACAAGCATGAAAATCGCATTGGTCCAGGTAGCCAGTCCGGACACCGAAAGCCGCGGGGACCGGATCGACCGGGTCGAGAAAATTCTTCGCAACATCAGCGGCGCCGAGCTGATCGTCCTCCCGGAACTGTGGAGTGCAGGCTACTTCCACTTCGATGACTACGCGACCCTGGCAGAGACACTCTCCGGCCCCACCGTTTCAATGTGCTCACGGGTTGCGAAAGAACTGGGCATCCATCTCCATCTCGGCAGCATCATTGAAGCCGGCGCGGACGGGCAACTCAGCAACACATCAATCCTGCTGGGCCCGGACGGCAGCGTGGTCCACACCTACAGGAAGATCCACGTCTTCGGTTACAAATCTAAGGAAGCCAGTCTCCTGACAGCCGGGGCCGCACTGCCCGTGGTCCCGCTCCCCTTCGGGGCCACGGCAGGAATCACGTGCTACGACCTGCGTTTCCCGGGGTTGTGGATGGAGCTGAGCACCCGCGGCGCAGAAATCGTGATCGTTCCGGCAGCCTGGCCCGCCGCCCGGCGCGAACACTGGCGTCTCCTCACCACCGCCCGCGCCCTGGAGCATCAGATCTTCGTGGTTGCCTGCAACGCTGCCGGTGTCCAGGAGGGCGTGGACCTCGGCGGCCACAGCAGGGTGGTGGATCCCGCCGGCAACGTGCTGGCCGAGGCCGACGCCGGGGAGTCAGTGCTCATGGTGGACATCGATCCGCAGCAGGTGGGCATTGTCCGCAACGAGTTCCCGGTGCTCAATGACCGCTTGGCCAGCTACGAAACTCTGACCGTCTAGAGGAAGTCCAATGCAAACACAGCAAACAACACGGCAAGTCCCACTCACTTTCAGGGTGGTGGGCACGGACAAGACAATCGTCATTTCGGATTTCCACGCAGTGGTGGCCGGCTACACAGGCCGGGATCCAAAAGCGGTGCAACACCATATTGACGAGCTGGCTGCCATCGGCGTAGCCCCGCCCCCGGAGGTGCCCATGTTTTACCGCATGGACTCGGACCTCTTCGAGACCTCGGGCGAGCACGACGCTTCGGAAAACCTGACCTCCGGTGAGATTGAGCCCCTGTACATCCGCCACAACGGCCAGTACTACCTCGGCATCGGATCCGACCACACAGACCGTGACATTGAAGCCCGGGATATCGGCGATTCAAAGCGCGCGTGCCCCAAGCCGGTGGCCGCTGAGGTGATCGCCGTAGAGAACCTGGAAAATCTCGACCTCGACGAGTGCACAGCGCGCTCGTGGGTTGACGGAGTCCTGTACCAGGAAGGTTCGCTGAGCGGCCTGCGCAAGCCGGCCGACGTCGTCGAGCGTCTCCTGGCCCGGACCGGCATCGGCGACGCCGACTTCATGTGCCTCGGCGGCACCCTGCCGCTTCTGGACGGAAAGTTCATAGACGGAACTTCCTGGAAGTTGGAGCTCTCGTTCCCAAATGGGACCACCATTGAACATAACTACAAAATCAAGAAAGGCTCACTCTGATGAGGACCGGAAAAGAGTACCTGAAGTCCCTGAATGACGGCAGGACGGTTATCCTCGACGGCGAGGTTGTCGGCAACGTCCTGGAACACCCGGCCTTCGCGAAGGTTGCCCGGACCATGTCCGAGCTGTTCGACATCGCGGCTGATCCCGCCAATGGAATGCAGTTCCATTCGGAGGAAATCGGCGGGCCGGCAAACCGCACGTTCGCGGCTCCCCGGACCCAGGAAGAGCTGGTGCTGCGCCGGCAGGCCATCGAAAAGTGGGCCAAGCACACGCACGGCTGGGTGGGCCGCAGCCCTGACCACGTCGGCACGTTCTTTGCCGCGTTCGGTTCCCATCCGGAGGTCTTCAAGAACCACGAACGCGACTTCGCAGGCAACGTGGAGCGGTACTACAAGAAGATCCTGTCCGAGAACCTGTACCTTTCCTACGCGATCATCCCGCCGCAGGTCTCCCGCGCCACCACAGCGTCAGGGTGGGAAGGCGAATACCTGCAGGTCGGCGTCGTGCGCGAAACCGAAGAGGGCATCATTGTCCGGGGTTCGCAAATGCTCGCCACTGGCGCTGCGATCGCCGACGAAGTTTTCGTCACCTGCATCAAACCGCTGGGACCGGACGACGTCGACTTCGCCGTCAGCTTCGCCGTCCCGGTGGCCACCGACGGCCTGAAGCTTTACTGCCGCCGCCCGTTCGCGCCTGCCGCCACCAGCGACTTCGACTACCCGCTCACCAGCCACTACGACGAGCCGGACGCCCTGGTGGTCTTCGACGACGTGCTCATCCCCTGGGACCGGGTATTCATCAACCGGAACATCGACACGCTGCGCCGCCAGTTCTTCGAGACCGGCGCCCACGCCCTGGGCAACTGGCAGGCCCAGATCCGGTTCTCCACCAAGCTCAAGTTCATCGCCTCCGTCGCCCGCAAGGTCACACAGGTGAATGGCACGGACAAGATCCCCGGCGTGCAGGAGAAGCTCGGAGAACTTGCCGCAATCGTCCAGTCCGTCGAATCGGCCGTGCTCGCCGCCGAGTACACCGCAACAACGGACGACGCCGGCATGCGGGTTCCCGGGAAGAGCGCACTGTACGGGGCCATGGGCCTGCAGTCCGAGACGTACCCTCGAGTGATTTCCATCCTTCGCGACCTCGTGGGCGGCGGCGTGCTGCAGCTGCCCTCCAGCGTCGCCGACATGACCAGCAGCGTGACGCGGCCGGACATGGAACGCTATGTCCAGTCCCCCGGCGTCACCAGCGAGGAACGCGTCAAGCTGTTCAAGCTCGCCTGGGACATCATCGGTTCGGAGTTCGCGGGCCGCCACCAGCAGTACGAAATGTTCTACGCCGGCGCCCCGTTTGTAGTCCGGGGTGCGTACACCTACCGGAACTACGGCTACGACGCACTGGTCGCCGAGCTGGACACGTTCCTTGGTTCCTACAGCATTGCCGGCACCACCGAGTCGGAGGAGATCTGATCATGGCCAAGCCCGAATTCGAGTTCACGCCCACGGACTCGGTGGATTTTGCACCCTGCAACCCGCACATTGAGGGTTTGTCCGAGGCCATCCTGGCCCGGGACTCGGACAACGACTCAGTCACCCGAATCCTGAAGTTCGAACCTGGAACGGACACCTCCCCCAACGGCGTCCTCACCCACGATTTCTGGGAAGAAGTGTTCATTTTCGAAGGCTCGTTCGTTGACCAGCGCCTGGGCAGGACCTTCAAAGCCGGCGACTGGGCTACCCGTCCGCCCGGCATGGAACACGGCCCGTGGGTTTCCGAGAACGGTGCCAAGATGTTCGAAGTCCGCTACTACACGGATCCAGCACCAGCTGAGCGGAGCAACTGACATGAGCCTCGCACCGCTTTTCACTGTTCCCGATGCCATGGGGATGCGCCGGGCCATGGGCCGGTTCCTGACGGGCGTTGCCGTGGTCACCACCCAACACGAGGACGAGCAATACGGGATGACCATCAGTTCGCTGACATCCATCAGCCTGGAGCCGCCCGTCCTGATGATCTCGCTGAACTTCGGTACCCGCACCGGTGAGGCCCTGATGGAGAGCGGCAAGTTCGCGGTGTCCATCCTGGGGTCCAAGCAGGAGTCGATCGCGCGGCGGTTCGCGGTGCGCGGCGGTGACCGCTTCGGCGACGGAGACTTTGACGTCACCGAAAGCGGCCTGCCCGTGATCAAGGGCGCCCTCGCCCAGGCGGATTGCACCGTTGTGCAGAAGTACGACGTCGGCGATCACCAGGTCTTCTTCGGCCAGGTCACCACGTGCCGGGACCGGGACGGCGAGGTGCTCGCGTTCAAGGCCGGACGGTTCGGATCCTTCTCCGACTTCGGCCACGCGGAGATTCCGTGGATGTTCTGAGGAGTTAAACAGGTGGTGCCCGGCTCGTTCGAGCCGGGCACCACCTCTACCCTCCGGCTAGGCGATGGTCAGCTCACCCATGCGGTCCCAGCCACTGCCCTCGATCTGGCGGCTGATGATGTGCGGCGTTTCGGCGAGTGCCTGCGGCATGTCCGACATGGCCTTCTTGAAGTGTTCGCTGTTCACGTGCGCCTCGGCGGCATCGTCCTGGAAGGCTTCCACGAGGACGAACTCGTTCGGGTTCTCCACGCTGCGGGACCAATCGAACCACAGGTTCCCGGGTTCCGCGCGGGTGGCCTCGGTGAAGTCACCGACGAGATCCAGCCAGCGATCGGACCAGTCCGGCTTGACGTTGAATTTAACCACGATGAAGATCACGGTTGCTGCCTTTCGTTGCGTTGCGGTTTACCGTCCATGTTTACTGTCCATACTGTCAGAATTCCTGTACTTCCCTCCGCCGTGGAGATCCCAATGACGCTTTCACGCATTGCTGCCACCCTCAGCTCCACAGCCCGGAGGATATTGGACCCGGCGCACGATAAGGACCAGGTGGTGGAGGCATGTACGCGGACACTGCGCCCCCACACGTTGCGCCTTAACGGCAGGACATCCCGGCTTGCGGCGCGGCTGGACCATCAGCAGATTGGTTCGCTTTCGATCAACCGGCTGCACTACGGCGCTGCAGTCACGGTGTCGCCGGCGGAGCCCGACGAGAACAGCTTCCTGGTGAGCATGCCCGTCCGCGGCCGCGCACTTTTTCGCTACGGCTCGGAGACCGCCGTCGCAACGCCTGACAACGCAGTGGTTGTCGGCCCGTATGACCTCTTTCAATTCGACCTCGACGCCGACTACGACCAAGTGGTTTTGAGGCTGGATCGTCATCGCGTCGAGACCGTGGCCGGCCAGGCAATGACCACTGGGCCAGGCCGAAGAGTCGAGCTCCCCTTGTCCCTGGGGCTGCCGCCGGCCCTGCTTTGCAGCTTGATCGAAAGCAGCATGAGCATATCGACGGTGAAAGACTCCAGCTGGCAGCATCGGGTGAGCCTTCACCTTGAAGAGCTCATCATCGAGTCCCTCCTCATCCCCAGCGGAGACGTTGCCACCCCCTTCCAGCCACGGAGCCCGGGAGGGATTGCGTCTTTGCGTGTCCGCCGGGCAACCGAGTACATGCTGGAGCGTATTGGCGAACCAGTAAGCCTCAGCAGCGTCGCACGTTGCTGCGGCATCAGCATCCGCAGCCTGGAGGCAAGCTTTCGCCGCGAGCTGGACACGACGCCCGGCCAATGGCTGAAAATGAAACGGCTCGAAACCGCCCACCGGATTCTGCGGGAATCAGATCCGGACGGGACCAGCGTCACCGAGGTCGCGTTGCAGTGCGGTTTCTTCCATTTGGGTGAGTTCTCCACCCAGTTCAAGTCCCGCTACGGCACGACGCCCTCCGTTGTCCTGAAGGCTGCGCGAATCCGATAGGACCGCCGTCGTCTTTCCGATAGCGGCCCCGTCCGCCGTTGAACATACTTCGATGACAGGCAATTGATCCCGGATTCGGAGTGAACCATGAAGTTTGTCCTTGTACACGGCGCTTGGCACTACGGCGAAATGTGGGACCCCGTTCGCACCCACCTTGAGGCGGCAGGGCACGAAGTTCATACCCCTACTGCGGGTGGACTGGGGCCGAACGACAGCAAAAACGTCAACCTGAACGGTGCGGCCGAGCCGATCATCGAATACATCAGGGAGCACAACCTCAGCGACTTTGTGCTGGTGGGCCACAGCTGGGGCGGTTATCTGATCTCCAGGGTCGCCATTGAAATGCCCGAACGGATCCGACGACTCGTCTACTTTGCAGCGTTCGTGCCGGAGCACGGCAAAGCGCTGGTGGACGAGGTACCGCCGCACCTCCGGGCCGCCCTGCAGGCAAGCGCCGACGAACGCTCTGACGGCTCGGTGGTCCTGCCGTTCTTCGTGTGGAGGGACGGATTCTTCAACGATGGAAGCGCCGAACATGCCCAGGAAATCTACGATGTACTGCGCCCCCAGCCCTTCGGCGCATTCACCGACCCTGCAGACATGACAGGTTGGGAGCGCGTTCCCCAGGCGTTCAGTTACATCGCGCCTTTGGACGACAACGACATCACCCAGGGGGAATGGGGACGGCACCCCCGGCTATCAAACAGGTTGGGCGTCTTCCGGCTGGTCAGTATGGAAGGCAGCCACGAGGTCCTCCTGACAAACCCCGGGTACACCGCCCTTAAATTCATTGAAGCCGGCAGGGACTGAGCCGGATCGCGCCCCCTCCCCCGCTGCCCTTAACGCCCGACGGCGGCCCGCACGTGGGGTGCGGACCGCCGTCGAACGCTGTTTTTAGCGCGGTTGTACTACTTTGAGGTGCCCTGTGAAACGGAGCCCTGCAACTGGCGCTGGAAGATGATGTACACGATCAGCACCGGAACCACGGTCACGGTAACGGCGGCGAACAATGCCCCGAAGTCCACCGCGTAGCCCATCTGGCCGGCGAAGGCCGCCAGTTCCTGCGACAGCACGCGTGGGCCGGCGGCGTTGATGGACACCGGGATCAGGAACTGGTTCCACAGGCCCAGGAAGTTGAATATGGCCACCGAGGCGAGGCCCGGCTTGGCCATCGGCAACATGACCTGGAAGAACGTCCGCCACTCCCCCGCACCGTCAAGGGCTGCTGCCTCTGTGATTTCGTGCGGCAATGACTTGAAGAAGGAGAAGAGGAAGAACACCGTGAACGGCAGCGCAAAGCCGACGTAGACCAGAATCAACCCGGGCAGTGTGTTCAGCAGTCCCATGTTCTTCAGGACGAAGAACAAGGGAACCATGGCCAGGAAGATCGGGAAAGTCAGGCCGGCGAGCATCAGGTAGTAGATGGCCCTGCTGCCCGGGAAGGTGTAGCGGGCAAGCACGTAAGCACACATGGCGCCAAGGACCATGACGATCACCAGGGCCACAGCGACCACCAGCACGGAGTTCAGGAACGCAGCTCCGATGCCTGCTTCACTCCACGCCTTGGTGTAGTTATCCAGGTTCCACTGGGACGGCAAGGCGAACGGCGAAGCAAAGATCTCGCTGGACGTCTTGAAGGACGACATGACCGTCCACAGCAACGGCAGGATGACAATGAGCGTCCAAATGGTCAGGGCAGTGTGCGAGACCGCTCCCACCACTTTGTCGGACGTGGATGTTGCCGGGGTCCGCGGCTGGAAGTGCAGGGACTTCATTTCCGGAGTTGAAACTTTTGTCGTCATTACAGGCTCACATCCTTATCGCCGCCGGTGAGCCGGTTGACCAAGAAGACCAATCCGGAGAAGATCAGCGTTGCAATGGCCAGCACGACACCCATGGCGCTGGCGAGACCGAACTGCCCCTTGCTGAAGGCTGTGAAGAACAACTGCTGCGCCATGACCAGTGTGGAGTTGTCCGGACCACCGCCGGAGTTCAGTGCGGCCATGTAGACAAACGCGTCCAATGCCAGAATGCCCATGTAGATGTAGGCGGTCTGGATGTTGTCCCGGATCAGCGGAATGGTGATGGACACAGCGGTGCGGAAGCGGCCCGCGCCGTCGATCCTTGCCGCTTCGAAGAGTTCAGCGGGAATGCCCTTGATGCCTGCAACGAACAGGACCATGTAGAAGCCAACGAAGCCCCACACGATCACGAACATCGTGGCGATCATGGCAGTGTCCTTGTTGCCCAGCCAGGCGAAGTCCTTGAACTGGTCCAGCCCCAGCCCGGTAAGGATGCCGTTCAGCAGACCGCCCGAAGGATCGTAGATCTGCCCCCACATGATGCCGATGGCAATCGCGGGAATCGTGTACGGGAAGAATGACACAACCCGGTAGAAGCTGGAATTCCGGAGGCCCTTGATCTGCCCCTTGCTGCTTCCGCCAACGGTCACCAGGGAAGCCAGCACCAGGCTCAGGATGATGGTGATGATCGGCAGGAAAATAACCAGGAGGATGTTGTTCCCCATGGCTTTCATGAAGATATCGTCCGTGAAGATCTTGGTGTAGTTCTCCAGGCCGATGAAGTTCTGCGTGGGCGAGAAGCCGGACCAGTCCGTCAGCGAGTAGCCGAATGCCTGGATGAACGGCCAGATCACGAACAACAGGTAGATCGCCAGCGGAAGTCCGAGGAATACCGCGAAGAAGCTGACTTTGTCCCAGGTCAGCGGCTTGCGCCGCCGCTTGACCAATTGCTGTGGAGCTGCGGCCGGAACGACGGCGGCCAGGCCGTCGTCGTTCCGGCTCTGCTGTGTTTTCACTACGGTCACTTCACTTCGATCTTCTTGACCGAGCTGTCGTTACGGACCTTGTCGGTGATGTTCTGCAGTGCGGAGGTCAGGGTTGCAACGTCCGACTTGCCGTCCAGGAAGGTGTTCCAGACAACGAGCTGGTCCTTGTTGGTTCCGTAAAGGTCGATGAAGTTCCAGGAGTAGACGTCGTCGCCGGCATCGCCCAACATTTTGGTTTGCGAGACCAGCGCGGTGGATCCGAAGCCGTCCGCCGGAACGGTGTCCTTGACGATCGTTGGAGCCAACTTGGTCTTGGCGAAGTTGGTTGCAGCTTCCTTGGACAGCATGATGCGGAGCATTTCCTTGCCGCCTGCCGCGTTCTTGCCTTGAGACGGGACGATGTACGGTTCGCCGGCTGCGCTGTGGAGGGCGGTGTAAGGCATCTTGGGGCTGGCGCTGACCGAGGGCGCCGGGGCGCCCATCATGTTGAAGCCGGCCTTCGTCTGGTCCTTCATTTCGTTCTCGATCCACGAACCCGACGGGTAGAACACAGCCTCCTGGGCGTTGCTCCACTGTGCCTGGGCGGCCGTGAACTGCGTGCCCGAGCCGCCCGGCTTGAAGAAGCCGGCCTTCACGATCTTGTCCAGTGCGGTGAAGACGGACTGGATGGCCGGGTGCGACCAGCAACCTTCCTTGAGGTTTTCCAGCGCGAGGCGGACTTCGTCCCCGCCTTCCTTGATGGCGGACGCGATGGCGAGTTCCTGGTAGTAGGTGGCGGCTTCCTTGCCCCACACGAACAAGTACTTGCCCTTGGCTTTTGCCTGCTCGCCGAGCGCATACATTTCATCCCAGGTCTTGGGAACGGTCCAGCCGTTTTCCTTGAGCAGGGAATCCGAGTACCAGACGGCGTAGACGGTCAGTACGTAGTTCAGCGCGGCAAGCTTGCCGTCGAAAGTGCCCGGAGCCAGCACGCCCGTGTACAGGGTGTCCTTGATGACCTTGCCTTCGAGGTTCTTGGCCTCCACCACGGGGGTGAGGTCCTCGAGCTGGGCCAGGATGGTGCTGAAGCCGATTGCCTTGGCGCCGGAGTTGTCGATCAGGTCCGGCGGGTTGCCACCGACGAAACGGGGCTGGAGTTCCTGGGCGATGTCCGTGGACGGAGCGATCTTTGCGGTGGAACCCTCGTGCGTCTTTTCAAAGATCTTGCCGGCGAAATCCACGTAGTCGATACCGTAGCCGCCCTTGAAGATCACGGCGTCGAGGGTGGCCTTGTCAGCCATGCCGAACGGGTTGGTGTCGGAGACGGTGCCCGTGGGGCCGGTGGTGGTGCCGCCTCCCCCGGCAGCACAGGATGCGATGGTTCCCCCCATGGGCACGAGTACGGCTGCTGCGAGTGCCCCGCGCAGGAATCCACGGCGACCGACGGACTGGTGCTGAATGGTCATTTCAATACCCCTCTAGTGACTCGTAAGGCCGACTCCGGCGGCTAGGGCCGTCCAGTCGGACAGTCTGGGCTGACGCTCTGGCAGCACCAACCTTCGTGTGACATACTTCACCACGAATGATCGAAAATCAATATTTCTCCGCAGTTTCGATCAACATTTGTCAAAGCGTGATCTTTTCACGGTCCCTCCGCGAGAGCCTTTCCGCATTCCGTCCGGGACCGGCGATACACCCCGTCGGGATGTTCAGTTCCCTTTGGTTCCGCCCAATTTTCGACCATCCCGGACTCCGTCGCAGGGTCAGTGAGGCGGTTTTTACCGTCCGGAAACACTCCGGAGCGAGTGCGCGAAGCAATCATCCGCCGCGTGGTTCGCTCATCCAGGGAAGCAGTGGCATATCCGTGGGCTTTGCGCATCGCTTCACCGGCTCAGCGCGATCAGTGGGACGTTCCACAGCTGCGCCTGTGCTTTCGTATCCACCATCAAACCGCTCCTGACCAGCCCGGTGGCTGATGTCGCCTGGTATGCACTATCAATCTAGTCCGATGTCAGCGCCATGGGGAGGGGTGCATCAGCCGCCTTGCGGGCGCGCCAGCCGGGCCCAGCCGAGTTGCTCCTGCTGCTTGCGGCTCAGCGTGGCCACCACGAGGTCGTAGGAGTCCTCCACCATGTCCCGGACCATCCCGTCCGGAAGGGCACCATCCAGTCGGACACCGTTCCAGTGGGTCTTGTTCATGTGCCAGGCACCGGTGATTTCCGGATGGGCCGCCCTGAGTTGTTCGGCCAGCGCAGGCTCGCACTTCAGGCTCACGGACCAGTCGTCCGGATCCATGGAGGACAGCGCGAACATCTTGGCCTCGTGCCGGGCACCACCGGCGACGGCGGCACGGACCTTGAAGACCGATGTCCCGGGCCCGAACGGGAAGTCCTCAAAGGCGCCCGGGAAGCCAAGGCATATCTCACGGAGCTGGGAAACATCCATGGAGCGAGCCTACTGGAGCGCCACCGCTGCAGGTACGGCTACGCCACGCCCAGGAAGTCCTCAAGCAGCACCACTTCCAGCCCCGCTGCAAGCTGCGCAGCCCGGAAAGCAGCCAGGTCCGCGGCGAACTCTGCCCGGAAATGCATCAGCACAATGTCACCCGGTCGCAACGCGTTGCCCACTTGGTAGTCCATTTTTCCCGCGTTGGCCTTGGCTTCCCAGGTAATGATGGCTTTCATGCCGGCATCGGCAACGGCCTGGCGCATCACGTTGGAATATGCGCCTCCCGGCGGACGGAAAAGTGTCGGCCGGCGGCCATAGTGCTGGAGGGCGTACTCCTGCATTCCCACCATGTCATTGAGCTGCTGCTGAAATCCCCATTGGCGCACCATGTTGATGTTATGGGTGACCGTGTGGTTTTCCACCAGGCTGCCTTGGGCTTTGAAGGCGTTGAAGAACGCCGGATTGTCAGCGATGGTGTCCTTGGTGAGGAACAGCGACGCCGGGTAGTCGTATTCGGCCATGAGCCTGACCGATTCCGGGGTTTTGATGTTGCCGTCGTCGATGGTCAGAAAAACGACCGGGTGCTTTGTGGGGATCCTGGTGATGACTGGGGCGAGGCCGCCCACGACCGGCGGCAGCTGGAAGTCCGGAATGAAGGAGCGGCGGATCCGCTTCGTTGCTGCGGGGGTCGGCGTGGGGGTGGGCGTCGCCGTCGCCGAAGGGGAGGCCGCTGGCGTTGCCGTGTCAGTCGGCGCAGGCGCCGGCGTCGAACTTTCCGCCCCTTCAGCGGCAGTGCAGGCGGTTAGACCGGCCACCATGGAGGCGCCGAAGATACCCAAGGCGGCCCGTCTGCTGGGAATGGAAAATGGCATTGCAAAATGGTCGCCGGACATGGCCGTCCCCCGGGGCTGAAGAGATGAGTCAGCAGCAATCTAGCAGAAGAACCAGCGCAGGAATCACAAGCCGTAATGCCAGCCTTCACGCGCCGGACATGAATTCACCACGACGTCGAGGCCTGCGTCCATTGCGCGTTGCGTGGCGTCGTCGTCGAAGACTCCCAGCTGGAGCCATACCGCCTTGGCGCCGACCTCGATTGCCTGGTCGATGACCGCACCAACACGTTCGGAATTGACGAAGCAATCCACAACATCGATGGGGTGCTTGTCGAGGGGAATATCCCCCAGGCTTTTGTAGCCCTCCTCGCCGTGCACGTCCTCGCCCTTGAGGTTGACGGGGATGATCTCCATGCCCATCTTGTCCCGGACGTAAAGCGAAACGTCATAGGCCGAACGCCACTCGTTGTTGCTGAGGCCGACGATGGCCCACGTGCCTTTGGTCCGCATCAACCGTTCGACGACGGCGGGATCGTTGACGTGCATCATGGTCCAAGCCTACTGCCGTCCTCACGCGGGGAATCACGGACGTGGCTGTGCCGGATCCTGCCGTTTCAGCTGCTTCTTCCACTGCTTCAGTTTTTCTTCAGCGGCTTTGAGCTGCGCCAAGGCCTCCTTTTCGGAAGCTACGGAAAGGCCGTTGCCGGGCAGGGCGCCTGGGCCCGCCGGGCCGGGCCGCAGCCAAGGCGCCGGCGTGGTGGGCGCAGCGGGCATCGCTCCCGGCACAGCCTTGGCCGGTTGCGGCGCTGGCGGATTCGCGGCGGGCACGACGGCGGTGGCAGCAGCGGGCGCGGTTCCCGGCGGCGTCTGGGGTACTGCTTGGGATGCTGCCGGCGCCTGTTGCTGCGCGGGAATCGGGATCATCGTTGCCGGCGTTGGCTGCACCGGAGAGGGCTGCGGGATCGCGGCCGGATCCGCCGAGGGAGCCGGCGCGGTGCTGACCTTGGGAGCATCGGGAGCGGGCAAGGCGGGCGCTGCAGCGGCCCGATGCGGGGCGACAGTGCCCAGCAGACCCTCGAAGGACGGGCTCCGCGTAAAGCCTGAACTTGCGGCTGCAACACCGCTGGCACCAAGTCCCATAGCCGCAACCACGGCAACACTTACTACTGCGGTCCGGTGCTTATGCCGCCAACGTCGTTTGGAAACCTCATCATGCGGTCCCGCCAGCATGGCAGCGAGTTCCGCGCCGGGTGCAGGAGCCGCCGCGTCGGCAAGCTGACCCATGGCCAGAAGCGCCTGCCGAACATCGGACGCGTCGCTGAGACCGGCGTCGAGCAGCAGCTCGTCCACGATCTGCCCGCGGTCCAAATCCTTGTATGTCATGGCGACACGTATTCCTTTACTGCCGAATGCTCACGGAGGGTGATCAGTGCCCGCCGTTGCAGCTGCTTCACTGCACCGGCGGTTTTCCCCATGATTCCGGCCACCTGCTCCACGGTGAGGCCTGCAACGATGCGGAGCGTCAGGACCTCCCGCTGCTCTTCGCCGAGGTGTTCCAGCAACGCCATCACCTCGTAGGGGGCCAACCGCAGCATCGCCTCAGCCTCTGCCGAGCTCGCTTCGCGCGCATCCCGCTCGGGCTCAAACTCGTGCTGGTCAGGTGTCCGGCTTTCCTTCCTGTGCTCATCCACCATTCGGGCGTGGGCTACCGAGAAGATAAAGGTCCTGAGGCCGTTGACGCCGCCATTGATCTCGTCCAGGCGTGGAAGGACAGCGAGGAAAACATCCTGCGTGGTTGCTTCCGGGTCCGGGACGCCTTTGGCCGTCAAGTACCCAAGAACCTGGCCCGCATAGGCCTGGTAAACGGCGCTGAACAGTTCCGCGTTATTGCCTTGGAGTGCGTGAAGCGCTTCGTCGGTCAATGCGTCGGTCACAGATTTCGGACTTTCGATCGGCGGTTGGTCCAGGCTGGGAGCCAGATCATCCGATTCCCGCAACGGACGACCCCACCAAGAGTAACTGCTCTGCCGGGCCTGCCAAAGGACGAACCCTTGACCGGCAGGAACTCCCGGACATGGAAGAGCCGGGCTGGAAGATGATGGGGGACAAATTCCAACCCGGCCCTTTCACAGACGTAATCGTCGGAGCGCGGCAAAGGGTTACGCGGGAGTACAAACTTTTTTTGGAAGCCTTTCCGGCGCCGTTCAGCGCCGGACCGGGCGGGGTTGCCGGGGCAGGGACAGACTGGCCCTACTGCCCGTGGATCAACCACTGCGCCGTACGGATGACCGCTTGGTCACCGTGCACTGTTCGAAGTCCCGCAATATCAGAACGCGTGACGGCCGCACCCTCGAACAAGCTCACAATTGCGGCGGCCGCTGCGTTGGCTTCCTGGTCCGGGAGCTCCGGCCTTCCCCTGCGGACCAGACCCTGCACGTGCGCGGTGTACCGGGAATAGAAGCCCCGCAAGGCCCCGGCAGCTGCTTCATCCGAGGCGGCCAGCGCCCAGATCTCCAGGTGCATCCTGACGTCGGCCATGTCGGAGTGTTCCCGGAGCAACGCGGTCAGGAGCCGCTGTGACTCATCCATGCCAAGCCCGCCGGCAGCCTCCGGCGCGAGGTCCACGTCGGTGACGTCATTGAGCCGATGAAGCGAGCGCTCCAGCGATCGCTCAAGGACCGCGCGAATGAGGTCAGCCCTGGTGGGAAAGTAGTGCTGGAGGTGCCCGACCCGCACCCCGGCGGCGGCTGCGAAGTCCCGCATGGCAGCGTTTGCGTTGCCTTTGGTAACCAGCACTTCTTCGGCCGCGTCCAGAAGGGCCGCCCTGCGCAGCGCGCCCTTGCTTTCGGTCATGACCTCAATATTGTCACACCGTATGACTCGAGTTTGGCGAGCTGCGCAGCCGGTTCGGGCGCCGATTCGGGAAAGGAAACGCCGGGCCGCGCATCATCGCTGAGCACCGTGTGGAGCCCAAGAAGTCCACCCGCTGCCGTCAGGTGGGCCTGCCCCAGGGGATCGGTGATAGTGGCAGTCCCGGTGCCGCCCGGACCAGTCACTTCCACCCGGATATGCGCCGTCCCGCCCGATCCCGGGGAGTAGAGCAGCGAACGACGCAGCGGCGCCCATTTCTCGCCGCTGCCCCACCGGAACAGCCCCACCGCGCGCGCGGCGAGCAACGCCGTCGTCGATGTATTGGAACTGAAGCCGATCCTCGTTGCCACAGAACCTGCACCCAAGGTGAGCGGCAGCGTGAACTGCTCGGGGGTGTCAAGCCTGGCGACTTTGGTGCGGTGCCCGGCGATATCCACCCAGCGCGTGTCGGTCAAGGGACGTACGACGGCGGCCTTGCCGCCTTTGCGGGCTTCGAACTCCAGTCCCAGCCGGTCCATGAAGTCAACGGAGTCGGCCCCGGCCTGGTCATTGATGTCATACCTGATGGAAATGTCCACCTCGGCTGCTCCGCCCACTTCCCGGGCCAGGGCTGCCGCCACGGTATTGGTGACGCCACCCATCCACCCCGAACTGAGCAGCACAGGCGCCGTGGGCTGCAACAGGGTGGACAGGGTGACGGCCCGGGTGACCCGGCTGGTCCAACGGGTGACGTCAACGTACGGAATCCCGGCGCTTACAGCTGCCCGAAGCACCCTGTCATCGGGGTCATTGACTGTACTGATTACTGCCCGGACCCGTGCTTCGAAGGGCTCGGACTGGTTGAGGTCCCATGCCCGGACAGTCACTCTGTCATTGGTCAGGTGGCTCCCGCGGTCCGGGTTCCTGCCGGTCAGGAGAAGCGGCCACTCCCCCTGTGCATGCTGCGTGAGCGCTGCGCCGACCGTTCCGTAACCGCCGACAATCAGCACTGGACCGGAGGTATCGAGCTTGAGATGATCTTTCATGAATCTGATTTTAGGTCATATGACCTAAAAATTGAAACAGCCCGCGGAGTGGTGGCGCAGCAAGGGGCCCGCGCCTAGGCTGCTGGTATCTACCCCGAGCACCATTCACCAGAACGCAGAGGAGAGATCATGACATTGCCCCCAGCCCACGAGCCCGAGCCGTTCCCGCCCGACCCCGGCCCCGTACCTCCGCCACCGGACCCCACGACGCCGTTTCCTCCGAGCCCCATACCGGACCCCAATCCGACGCCGGGACCATCACCGATTCCCGACCCCGGCCCGGTTCCCCCACCCCCAACCCGGACCCCACCTACTAGTCACGCCGACCCCTGTCCCGCGCAGGAGGAGCCACCCCCGCAAATAGTCAGTAGGCTTACGTTTGATCCCATCGGCTGACCGATGCGAACGAACAGGAGTTCACATGACGCGATCCGAGGAAACGGCTCCCCTTTCCACGCGCAACAAACCCAAGCCCGACCTGTGGAAGGACTCACTGGGTCGGACGGCTATCCGTGCCGCCCAGATTCTCCTGATTCTGGTCGTGGCAGTAGTGGTGGTGTTCGCGCTGCTGCAGATCCGGCTGCTGGTGATCCCGGTCCTTGTCTCACTGATCCTGGCCGCCGCCATCGGCCCGTTCGTCAACATGCTCCGGCGCCGTGGCTGGCGTGGCGGTCTCGCCACCGCCGTCGCATTCCTGGGACTGTTGATTGTCCTGGGCGGCGTTGTGAGCATCATCGTCCTGTCGGTGCGCAGCCAATGGGACGAACTGATCAGCCAAGCGGCAGAAGGCCTGGACGAGCTGGAAAACTTCCTGCTCACAGGGCCCTTCCCCCTGGATCAGGAACAGCTCAACCAAGCCCGGCAAGCTGTAGTGGACTTCGCCCAGAGCAGCCAAGTGCGCTCCGGTGCCGTGACCGGTTTGTCCGTGGTGACCGAGTTCCTGGCCGGCGCGAGCCTCATGGTGGTCATACTCTTCTTCTTCCTCAAGGACGGCGCCAAGATCTGGGACTTCTTCCTGCGTCCGTTCAAGGGCACTCGCGAAGCAAAGCTCCGCCGCGTTGGCAAACGGACCATGGAAGTACTGGGCGGTTACGTACGGGGGACGGCGATTGTGGCTTTGGTGGATACAGTCGCCATCGGAGCCGTGCTGCTGATCCTCCAAGTGCCGCTGGCCATCCCCCTGGCGATCATCGTCTTTATTGGCGCGTTCATCCCCTTGGTGGGTGCTACCGTCGCCGGCATTCTGGCGGCGTTGGTGGCCCTCGTGGCGAACGGTCCGATCGTGGCACTCATCGTGGTCATTGCAGTGATCGCGGTCAACCAGCTTGAGGGCGACCTTCTCCAGCCGGTGGTCATGGGCAAGTCGTTGCAGTTGCACGCCCTGGTGATCCTGATGGCACTGACGGCGGGCACCATCCTGGCCGGCATCATCGGCGCCGTCCTCTCTGTACCCATCGCCGCGGTCACCTGGGCCATCGTGCAGGTGTGGACGGCGGAAGACCTTGACCTTGAGCCGGTCAACCCGGACCTGCCGCCGGCCAACAGCCAGCCGGTGTAGCGGCCGCCCAAGCTGGAAGTCCGACTGTCAGGCGAGTGCCTTCTTCAGCAGTTCGACGATCTTCGCTTCAACAGCCGGCGTGATCTCCTTGAGGGCGAACGACGTGGGCCACATGTCGCCGTCGTCAAGCTTTGCATTCTCCTCAAAGCCGAGCGTGGCATAGCGGGCCTTGAACTTATGGGAGCTCTGGAAGAACACGATGTTCTTTCCGTCCCGGGCATAAGCGGGCATTCCGTACCAGGTTTTCGGGGTCAGTTCCGGCGCGTGTTCCTTGACCAGGGCGTGCAGGCGTTCGGCCATGGCCTTGTCCGCTTCGGGCATCTCGGCGATCTTGGCCAGGACATCGGCCTCACCGTCGGCTTTGGAGGCCTTCTTGCGCGGCGCCTTCTTCAGCTCCTGCGCCCTTTCTTTCATGGCCGCCCGTTCGTCCTCGGTGAAGCCGTCGTAGGACTTTTCTTTGGTAGCCGTTTGCTGGTTGTCCGTCATGGCGGTCTCTCTCCCCTGGTCTTTTTGCTTGACACCATCAACGCTATGACCCGGCGGCCCGTGGGGCTTCTCCAAAACTGCTCGATCGGAAACTTCGTTGGTCGCTTGGCATTGAGAGCCGGGACGAGCAAGCAGTGGGTGCGGTTTTCTTGAGGGTTTCCTGAGGAAGTGTTGTGGGTTTGCAGGATTGGTTCTTGATCCAGGCCCGGCAAAGTATTTCTTGTCAGCCACACAGGCTGAAGAAACGGCCGGCCGGTCTCACGGTGGCCACACGAAAGGACACTGATCCCCATGGCCATCAGCCTCAAGACCACCTCCGGCAAAATCCTCGCCTCCGTCGCACTGGTCGGCACCGCAGCCGCCGTCGCCGGCATGGGAACCTACGGCGCGTTCACCTCCTCCACCTCCGCCTCCCAAGCCGTCACCGCAGGCACCGTCACCATCGCCCTGGGCGCCCCCGGACCAGCCAACACCCTCAACGTCCCCATCGCAGGCCTGCTGCCCGGCGACAAAGTCGAAAAACTCGTCACCCTGGCCAACACCGGCAACTCCGACCTGAACAACGTCACCCTCACCACCTCCGCCGGCGCCACCGCCTCCCTCCTCACCACCGACACCACCAACGGGCTGCAACTGACCATCGAAAACTGCTCCACCCCCTGGACCGGCACCGCCGCCCCCTACACCTGCGCCGGCACCAAAACCACCGTCCTGGCCAACGGCCCCGTCATCGCAGCGAACAAGGTCCTGAACAACCTCACCTCCCTGACCTCAGCCAAGACCGACAACCTCAAAGTCACCACCGCGTTCCCCACCACCGCGGACAACACCTTCCAAGGCGCCACCTCCACCATCGCCTTCGCCTTCACCGGCACCCAACGCACCGAAACCACCAAATAAACCACCCCAAACCCCGCCGGGCCTGATCGGTTTCCTTTCCCCCCAGCCCGATCAGGCCCGGCGAGCCCTGAAACTCCAACGGCCCCGACACGCTTATGCAGATGGCGTATCGGGGCCGTTGGCCTGTTCAGAGCACGAGGGAAGTGCTATGAGAATCGCCCTGGACGGAACGTCGCGAGCATCGGGTGCTTCTCGCCGGTCAGGATTTCTCCGGAGAGCAATTCACCCGCAATGAGCCCCAACGTCGCACCGGAGTGTGTGAAGGCAACGAAGCAGCCCGGCACCTGGCCCAGTTCGCCGAACACGGGCTCGCCGTCCCCCGGAATGGGCTTGTAGCCGATTTTCCACGACGCCGGCTTCAGTTCCGGGTTGCCTGCAATGAGTTTGGAAGACTCGTCGGCCAGCTCCTGGACCACCTCATCGGGGATGGTGAATGAACCGTCGGCGTGCTCGGTGATGCGTTCCTCGTACCAGTCGTGATCCAGCGCGAACGTATTTCCCGGGTTGGGGCGCACAGCGGCCCGCGGCGTGTTCATCACAGCGGTGACATTGTGCTCCACCGGCTTGGTCACCACAAGCATGGACACCGGGGAACCGTTGGGAATGTCGACGCCCAGAGCCTTGACGACGGCGGGTGTTGCGGCACCGCAGGCAACCAGGACGGCGTCCGCGGCGTACGTATCGCCTGCCGCGGTTTCGACGCCGGCGGCCCGGCCGCCGTCGACCGTCACCGAGACTTTTCCAGCGTTCAGAACGAGGTTGCCACCCAAGGCGTGGAAGTCTTCCATCAGGAAGTTCACCAGGTCCGGGAGGCTGACCCAGCCTTCGCCCGGGTTGAAAATGGCGTTTTCGGGAACAGCGCGTGCATCAATACCCGGGGTGACCGACTCGATCTCATCCGGATCCAGCAGTTTGGAGTCGTAGGCGATGGACTTTTCGTAAGCGTGCCGGGCTTCCGTGACTTCGCCCTGCCCGGCCGCGTTCCACATGAGTCCTCCCCCGAATTGCAACCACTCGCGGCTGGGATCGGTAGCAAAGAGCGTGCGGTACCGGTCCACCCCGGCTACGCGAAGCTGGTGGTAGGGCGTGGAGCGTTCACCGGCCGAGTTGAGCCAGGACAGAGAACGGCCCGTAGCTTCGCTGGCGAGGCCCTGCTCGCTCAGGAGGGTCACAGAGGCGCCCTGGCGGAGCAGGTGGACTGCGGTGGAGACGCCCAGGATGCCGCCTCCGATAACGGCAACGTGCTTGGTGGAGGACATGGTTCTCCCTTTCTATGTGTTGATGCGGTGAAACGCCGTTATGCGTAGGCGTGAATGTTTTCGATGATCCTGAGGGTTTCCAGCGCTTCTGCAGCTTGCACGGGCAGCTGGCCCTGGCCCCGGAGCGAGGCGGCGAGTTCCCTGTAGAACCGGGGGTAGTCGCCCTTTTCCGCCGGGACAGGCGTTGCCGAACCGTCGATTCCCAGAACGCCCCAAGACTCCTGGGACTCCACACCGTAGGACGGGTCCGACGGCGTGACGCCCGCTGCGAGCGCGGGTTCCTGGCCGTCGAGTCCCCATTTGGTGTAGCCCGCCTTGGAGCCCAGCACATGGAATCGCGGACCCACTTGCGCTGCCATGCCGTTCATCCACAGCCGCGAGCGGACGCCGGATTCGTGGAGGAGGGAGACGAAAGCCTCGGTATCCGCAGCCTCAGGATGCGGCCCGTGGTTGGCGACCTCGCCGTAGCTCTCCGCAACCGGCCCGAAAAGCTGGATCGCCTGGTCTATCAAATGCGCCCCGAGGTCGTGGAGGATCCCGCCGCCTTCGGCCAGCGTTGCCGAATCGCGCCAGTTGCCGAAGCCTTCGGGCCGCCACCACTCGAACCGGGATTCGAAGGTGCGCACTTCGCCAAGCCCGCCGTCCCGCACAAGCTTCCGGAGCGTAAGGAAGTCAGCGTCCCACCGGCGGTTCTGGAAGACCGTAAGCTGCACACCGGCGTCGGACGCGCGGGCCAGCAGCTCCTCGCCGTGCGCAACCGTGGACACGAAAGGTTTGTCCACCACCACGTTCAAGCCATGGGCGATCGCCGTTGCCCCGAGTTCCAGGTGCGTCAGCGGCGGGGTTCCCAGCACCACCAGGTCCAGCTCGGCGGCGCGGTTGAACATGTCCGCCGGTGTGGGCACGATCCTGGCTTGAGGGTAGAGGCGAGCGGCCTCGGCGGCCCGTTCCGGGTCCGCCGTCACAATCACGTCCAGCGAATAGTTCGGGTCGGCTTCGATGAGCGGTGTGTGGAAGACCTTGCCGGAAACACCGAATCCGACGACGGCGGTCCTGATGGGTGCCGCTGTTGCCCCGCCCATCACAGGACTTCCGAGAGGAACCGCTGCAGGCGTTCGCTGCGCGGGTTGTCGAAGAGCTCGGTGGGTGTGCCGATCTCCACTACCTCGCCTTCGTCCATGAACACCACTTGGTCGGCGACTTTACGGGCGAAGCCCATCTCGTGGGTGACCACCAGCATGGTCATGCCACGCCGGCCCAGCCCGGCCATGAGGTTCAGGACGCCCTTGACGAGTTCCGGATCCAGGGCGCTGGTGGCTTCATCGAAGAGCATGACCTCCGGTTCCATGGCCAGTGCCCGTGCGATGGCGACGCGCTGCTGCTGCCCTCCGGAAAGGTCCCGGGGCCGGTGGTCGGCGCGTTCGGCGAGACCGACCTCGGCGAGTCGGCGTCGGGCGCGCTCCCTGGCCTCGGCCTTGGACATGCCCTTGACGCTCCAGAGTGCGAGTGCGACGTTCTCCAGGGCCGTGTGATCCGGGAAGAGGTTGAAGTGCTGGAACACCATGCCGATGCGGGCCCTCAGGATGTCAGGCTTCACCTTGAGGGCACTTTCGCCGGCCAGGAGCACGTCGCCGCTCTTGGGCTCGTGCAGGCGGTTGACGCCGCGCAGGAGCGTGGACTTGCCGGAGCCGGATGGACCGATGATGCAGGTGGTGGTGCCCGGGGCCACGGTGAGGCTGACGTTGCGGAGTACTTCCACGTCCCCGTAGGCCATGGTCAGGTTCTGCAGTTCCAGGCTGGACCCGTGGAACTTTTCGATGTCCTGGCTGGTCTTGTTGGTGCTGGTTGCACTGCTGCTGGTGAGGTTCACGTGTTGCTCCCGGTGATGAGCGGCGAGGCCGCATCGAGTTCCTTGACTTCCTTCAGCCCGCTGGTGGGTGCCGTGGGACGACGGCGGCCGGTGCGGAACTTGTTGTCGAAGTAGTTGACGAGGTGGGTCAGGGGAACGGTGATGATCAGGTAGAAAATGCCCGCCATGACCAACGGCGAGAGGTTGCCGGAGAGCACCGCCGCGTCCTGGCCCACCCGGAACAGTTCCCGCTCGCTGACAAGGAGGCCCAGGAAGTAGACCAAGGAGGAATCCTTGACGATGGCGATGAACTGGTTCACCAAGGCCGGGAGTACCCGGCGAACGCCTTGCGGCACCACTACCAGCGCCATGGATTTGGTGTAGCTCATTCCCAGTGCGCGGCACGCCTCTCCTTGGCCTTTGTCCACACTGAGGATCCCCGCACGGAAGATCTCTCCGATGTAGGCACTGGCGATGAGGCTCAGCGCAATGATTCCCAAGGGGTAGGGAGAAGGACCGAAGACCGACTGGCTCAACCGGGCAAATCCTTGGCCGATCAGCAGGATGGTGAGGATGGCGGGAAGCCCGCGGAACAGGTCCGTGTAGATCCTTGCCGGGATCCGCAGCCATTTGGAGCGCGAAATGCCCATGACCGCCACCACCATCCCCAACACTACGCCGAGGATGGTTGCTGCGATGGAAATGATGAGGGTGTTGAGGAGGCCAACTCCGAGGAGTTGGGGCAGCACTTCGACCATGGCGTCAAAGTCGAAGAACGTGCGGCTGATGGTATTGAGCCAATCCATTGAGTGCTCTCAGACGTTGGTTGGTTGGGCGGAACGGCTTACTTGGCGGCCGTGGGGGAAGGGCTGGAGGTCTGCTCGGCCTTGGGGAGGTACTGCTCGGGCATCGGTGAGCCCGGGAACCACTTCTGGTAGAGCTTCTTCCAGGTGCCGTCCTCCATCGCGGCGGCGAGGCCCTTGTTCAGTGCCTCCTTGAAGGCGGGCTTGTCCTTGGCGATCGCGAATCCTGCCGGGGCATCGAAGGAGGGGATGTCGGCGGCACTGACCAGGCCGAACTGCTCCTGGTAAGCCTTGGCGGCCTCGTAATCGAGGAAGTGTGCGTCCACGGACCCGCTGTTGACGGCGGCTATGGCCGTGTTGTTGTCAGGGAACTTCACAAGCTGGGCGGAGGTGAAGTTCTTCACCGCATAGGCTTCCTGGAGGGTGCCCTGGACCACGCCCAGGCGCTTGCCGTTCAGCCCGTCCACATCCTTGATGCCAGAGGTTTTGGTGGTGATGACCGTCAGGTAACCGGCCAGGTATCCGTCGGAAAAGTCCACGGTTTCCTTGCGCTTGTCGGTGATTCCGATAGCGGCCACGCCGACGTCGAACTGGCCGTTAGATACCGCTGCCAGGAGCCCGGAGAAGTCTTGGCCGGTGAAGACGACATTGTCCACGCCTGCCCGGTGGGCCACGTCCTTGAAGAGTTCAACGTCGAACCCTGTGAAGTTCCCGGTGCCATCGGTGAAGGTGTACGGCTTGGAGTCGCCAAGGCTTGCTACGCGGATGGTGCCGGGCTGGATGAGTCCATAGGGGTTGTCGGCTGACGGTGAGCTGCCGGCTGAGGATCCACCACAGCCGGAAAGGGCGAGGATAGCCGCCAAGGCTGTGGCTGCGAGCGCTGCCGGGCGGAAGTTCATTTTGATCACAGCGTTATCCAATCGTGGGAGGGAAAGCGGTGCTGTCAGGAGCCGCTGGAGATATTGCTCGATGTCGGGTCTTGCTGAGTCCGGTCTCAGTCCCTAGGATTGAGACCGGACTCACATCGATTGATTGAAATGTAGCGGAACTCACAAAGCCGCGTCAACACCCTTTCGGAAAGGTGAACATGAGCACTGACGGATCCCGACGGCGGGACGTGACGGTTGCCGACGTCGCCAAAGCTGCGCAAGTGTCCAAAGCCCAGGCGGCGCGGGCGCTCGGCAATTACGGCGCCGTCAGCGACGACGTCCGTGAACGCGTCCTCGCCGCGGCCGAGGAACTTGAGTATCGCCCCAACGAGCTCGCCCGCAGCATGAACACCGGCAAATCCAACACCATCGGGGTGGTGGTAGGCGATATTGAAAACCCGCACTTCGGGCTCGCCACCAGGGGCATCACGGACGCCGCCAAGAAGAGCGGCTACAACGTCATCCTCATCAACACCGACGAGGAACAGGCCGCGGAAGTGGATGCGGTCCGGGTGCTGCTGGACAAACGGGTTGATGGACTCATTGTTGCTCCGGCTTCCTCGGTGGAAACCGCACACCTGCGGCAGGTCCGTGAGTCCGGGCGTCCGCTGGTCCTGCTGGACCGTGCCGCCGAAGGGCTGGATGCCGAGACGTTCGCGGTGGACATGGGAGGCATCTCCTACGAGTCCACCAAGCACCTCATCGCGGCCGGACACCGACGGATCGCCTTCGTCTCCACGGTCCGGACCAATGCCCCGTACGTTGCCGGGATGAAGCTGGACTCCTCACAAATTTCAGACCGTCTGGACGGAATACACAGGGCCTTCGACGAAGCGGGCCTCCCGCAGCCCACCGATCTTGTCCGCCTCAACGCCGGCGACGCCGACTCCATCATGCGCATTACCCGCGAGCTGCTCCACGGCCCGGATCCCGCTACGGCCATCATCGCCTCGGACGGCCTTATCGCGTTGAGCGTGGTGGAAGCGGTGCAGAACCTCGGCCTCTCCATCCCGGAAGATGTCTCGTTCCTGATGTACGACGATTTCGCGTGGACCCGGCTCACCACTCCCCCGCTCACGGTCATCGCGCAACCCGTCTACGACATGGGCATGGCGGCGGCGTCAGCCCTGATCCGGCAGATCGAGGGCAGGAAATCAGTTTCCCCTGCCCCCGAACTGGCGGCGAGCTTGATTCAGCGCGGCTCCGTGGGTGCTCCCAGGAACGCCGACGCCCTCAGCAAGGCAGGCAGCTGAGGCTCAATCAAAGTTATTGGTGGCAAGCAGGAACAATGCCAACGCAAGGGTAAGGCGTACACGGCCTTGGGGCGTTCGAATGTCAAAGCCCAGGGCAGTCGAAAACTCCGCCGCCCGGTGCTGAACGCTCGAATGGTGCAGATTGAGCTGCCCTGCCACAGCACGGAGGCTGCCTGCCTCCGCTATGGCCTCGAGTAGGGGGTACGCCTTGGGCTGAGCCTCGATCAACCGCTTCAAGGCCGTCAGGTCAGGCGGTTCCCGTGTTGTGTCAGTGGCCACCCCTGCCAGGACTACCAAGCCGCCGAGCTCGCCGGCGTCCTGGATCTGATGGCGCGGGCTGGTGAGCCGGAGAGCCAGCAACGCCGTTTCCCACGAGAGGTAAAGCTCGCGGGGAGGTTTGGGAAGGCCGATTCCTGCCGGGGCGTGCTGTTCAACCATTGCACTGACCGGGCGTATTGCCGCCTTGATGGCCCCGAAGGGGGTGTGCAGCAAAGCCGTGGGACCTGATCCCTGGGTAGCTCCGGGCGTTGCATGGACCCGGTACAAGGCGTCGCGGTTCAGATGGAGGAGTTGCGCCGCCTCCATGCGCTTGTCGTCGGAAGCGTCAGCGTCCAAGAGGGTATCCATTGCCCGCCGTGTTGCAGCGACAGGGCTCCTGCGGTCCCAGAAGATCCCAAGAGCGATGGCAAGCCGTTCCAGGATGAGCTCATCATTGGCGTACGCCAGGCCGGGGCGCTGGATCCAGGCCTTCCCGTCGACACCGAACGGCCTGGATGGCCAGTCGCCCTGCTGCCCGGAGATCTTCCCGCCCGAGGCATCCACGCAGACGCTCCTGCCGTCCATGGCATAGCCAACGGGGCACCCGCAGAGCGCCGCCGCTCCGTGGATGAGCATTTCCGCATTGGCCCGGCTGTTGACCAGGGCATCGAAATACGTAATGACTTTGAGGCTTTCCGAAGCCTCAGGGTCGAGCGCCTTGAGGCGCCACACCAGTCCTTGCATTTCCTACCGCCCACCACATCGTCAACCTTCGGGAACTCAATGGTGCTCCAGTCCTGCCGCTGCGGCAACAAACTGCGGCGGCGGGACAGGTCCATCAGGTGCCCAATATGCGTCGGAGCCACCTGGTCCTGGCTTCCCGGGCCAGGACCGAAAGCGCTGCCTGGGGGAAGAAAATATCGAAACCGTGGAAGCCGCCGGGCCAGACGTGCAGTTCCGCATCCCCTCCGCAGGCCCAGATGGTCGACGCGTAGGCCACGTCCTCATCCCGGAACACTTCGGCGGAGGCAACGTCAATGAAGGCGGGCGGCAGGTTCGAAAGATCGGCTGCGCGGGCAGGCGCCGCATATATGGATACCTGACTGGTTTTGCGGCGGTCACCCAGGAGGGCATCCCAGCCGGTGTCGTTGCTGGTCCGGTCCCAGACGCCGATGCCGTCGAACTGGTGGCTGGACAGGCTCTCGTTGCGGTCGTCCAACATGGGGTAGATCAGCAGCTGCCCTGCCAGGGCGGGGCCGCCACGGTCGCGTGACATCAGTGCCACGCCTGCAGCCAGTCCTCCTCCCGCGCTGGCACCCGCGACGACCAGCCGCTCGGGATCCACACCCAGCTCTTCTGCGTTCGCCGCCATCCACTCCAGGCCCGCATAGCAGTCCTCCACGGGTGCCGGATCAGGGTTTTCGGGGGCCAGGCGGTACTCCACCGAGACAGCCACCGCGTCCAGTTGCTCCACCCAGTCAATCAGGGAGTCCGCTCCAAGAAACCGGTCACCCATGACCATGCCGCCACCATGGATGTGATAGATACCGGGCCCTCCAGGGGCGTGGTCAGTTCGCTGGAAAACAGACACTGTGAGGTCGGGAGCACCCAACGGGCCCGGAACGGTCCGCTCAAAGTGCGTTACGGGGCGTCCCGACAAGAGATCTTCGACGGGAGCCACAACGAACGACTCCCGCATTCCTTCAATCATGTCCGGGGTCAGGGTGGGAGCAATCAGGTCGCCCAGCGCCCCGAGGGTAGCCCCTAGTTCGGCATCAAATGGCGGCACTTTCCGTAAAGTTGTCATCTCGACCTCCATCAATTCCGGCCACCTCGTCGTGACCTGATGCAAGCCTAGGCGTCCCTGCGTGCCTCGCTAACCGCCAGCTGTCCGCAAAAGAGCGGGCCCTGACCGCCGCGTGGCGGGCCAGGGCTAGGCCTGGATGTCGCCTTCTTCGGGATCGTCGGCGGAACGGACGTCGCTCCGGATAATGCCCAACTCCTCGAGCCGGGCCGACATGCCTGCACCGTCCGGGGCATAGATCCAAGGAACCCCCGGTGTGGGTTGACCGCCCGTCTTCGACCGACCGCCTGCGAGGACCGCTTCGCCGGCCGAGAGTTGGCGGATGGCAATGGCCCGGACATTCTCCGGGTGCCGCTGGGCGAACTCGGAGTAAATGGCTTCGTCATGTTGTCCGTCGTCACCAACCAGGAGCCATTTGACGTGGGGGAACTCCTCCGCGAGGCGTTCCAGCGAGGTCCGTTTGTGTTCCTGGCCGCTGCGGAACCAGCGATCCGGCGTTGGGCCCCAGTCGGTCAGCAGCTTGGGACCAGCCGGGTACAGATTGCGGGAAAGGAAACGCGACAGCGTCGGGGCAACGTTCCAGGCCCCGGTGGAGAGATACAGTACCGGCGCCGACGGGGCAGTCCTGGCGATCCGTTCATACAGCACCGCCATGCCCGGAGTGGGAGTCCGGGCATGTTCGTTGAGCACGAACGTGTTCCAGGCGGCCAGGAAAGGCCGGGGCAGCGCGGTGACCATGACCGTGTCGTCGATGTCCGAGACGACTCCGAAGTCCGTGTCGTCCGCAACAATCCGCACGGGAGCCTCCACGACGTGGGACTCCCCCGACTGCAGCGTGATGGTGTGCCAACCAGCTGTCAGGGTCACCGGGATGCGCACGTCAACCACACCGCCGCGGTCTGCGACGACGTCATGGACGGAACCAGCCACAGTCACCTTTACCGCGGCGTTGGCTACGGGAGCACTCGTGAAGTTCCGCCAGCCGCGCATGCTTTCCTGCAAGGGCTTTGCGTGACCTGCAGCGTCGCGGGGATCACTTCGCACCACGCGGGCCAGCACCCGGACCCAAGTCGTCGAGCCGTAGCCCGTATATGGAATCACGGTCTCCACCCGGCCACGCCGGATGGCAAGGCGGGTCTGGAAACCCAGCCACGCGTCGTCGAGCCTCATGGCCAGGTGGCGGCGCCCCTTGCCCGCAGGCTTGGGACCGTCAGTTTCAACGACGTCGGGCTGGGGGCGCGGTTTCACGGGACGGGAAGACATGTGTCCAGTCTTCCACGGCCTGCTCGCTGCGGCACCGCTTCCCTCCAGCCCGCACGCATAACGCAACAATCCGCTACGGCACGCGCTCCGGGCTCGCCAGCACGACGATGTTTTTCCCCCACAGATCAGCCGCGTAGCAAGTGATGAGAATGAGACGCCCCGGCACCCTGTCCCAGATCTCACTGTCCCGCAGGGTGTCCTTGTACTCCGTTGCCACCGAGTCGACCCTGAACTCCAGAAGCCCCTCCGCGGTTGTAACGGTGATGCGGTCACCCGCCTGCGCGAGGGTGCTGATGTTGTTGAAGGGAGACGCCTGTCCCTCCCAGCTATGTCCCACCAGGTACGTGGTGTTGGTTGATCCCGCACCCGGCATGCCGTATGGGTCGAGCCAATACGCATCGTGTGTGTACGGCGGGACGATGGAACCCAGTTCCCGTTCGGCCTCCGTCGGGGCAAGGGGCACGATCGCCTGGTCCATCCCGACCTTCGCGTACGTTATGTGCAAGGGTGGCGAACCGGTCGCCGCTGCGGCTGCCTCGCTGGGCGCTGGCTGCGGCGCGGGTGCAGCAGCAGGTGCCGTGGAGGGTGCCGCAGAAGCGCTGCTCGAAGTGAACGGCTGTATAGCGCTGATTGCCTTGGATGGTTCACCTGCCGCGACCGTTGGCCCGGAATCAGTGGCGGCCTGCGTTGACCACCCCGGAAGCAACGCCGCCAACAGCACTACAGCCATGGAGGCGATGACCGCCGTTCGCCGTTGTTTCCAACGCCCCGGCGAACGGCGGTGCCTGCCTCGCTGTACAGATCCTCGACGCAAGCTGCTAGTCCTGCTGGTTTTCCCTGCGAATAGCCGTCAGGAAGCGGATGCCCAAGGTCAGAATTCCTGCACCGCCCAGGGCCACCAAGATCGTGCCGAGCACGGCCGTGCGGCTCATGGGCTCCGTGTTGGAAACCCTTGCTGCAGTGTCCACGTTGGTGCCCTGATTCCTACCCGTCCCAGCCAAGGGTGCGGACTGGACCGGAGTGGCGCCGTCCGTGGAAGTGGCAGTCGGGGTCGCGGTCGCCGTCTCTGTCACCGTCTCCGTCGCGGTCGGCGTCGCAGTGGCAGTCGCCGTCTCCGTCGCGGTCGCAGTCGCAGTCGCTGTCACTGTCTCCGTCGCGGTCGCCGTCTCTGTCACCGTCTCCGTCGCGGTCGGCGTCGCAGTGGCAGTCGCCGTCTCTGTCACCGTCTCCGTCGCGGTCGGCGTCGCAGTCGCAGTCGCCGTCTCTGTCACTGTCTCCGTCGCGGTCGGCGTCGCAGTCGTCGTCGCAGTCGCCGTCGCCGTCGCAGTCGCCGTCGCCGTCTCTATCACTGTCTCCGTCGCGGTCGGCGTCGCAGTCGCCGTCGCCGTCTCTGTCACTGTCTCCGTCGCGGTCGGCGTCGCCGTCGCTGTTGCAGGTGGCGCGGAGGTGGTGGGGGTCGTGACGCAAGCGGGTGCGGTTACCACGTTGGTGTCCAGGGAAACCTGACCATTACGCGCCAGGAGCCGCCCCTCCACCACTGCGTTGGTCTGGGCTGTAATCGACGTCAGCGCAAGTACGGTGCCTTTGAAGCTTGAGGCAGTGCCCAGGGTCGCCGAGCTGCCGACCTGCCAGAACACGTTGCAGGCTTGGGCGCCGTTGGTGAAGATGATGCTGCTGGCGGACGCAGTAATCAGCGTGGACGCCACCTGGAACACGAACACAGACGCCGGATTACCCTGGCCATCCAGTGTCAGCTGGCCGCTGAGCGCCAGCGACGATGTTGACTTGTAGACACCTTCCGTCAAAGTCTGGCCAACCAGGTCGCCCGATACGCTCGCCGTCAACGCTTGCCCTGCAGCATTGTTGTAGGCGGTGGTCAGATCCGACTGTGCTTGCAAAGCCACCGCGTCGGCAGCGTGGGTTGTGCCAGCAGCGGTGCCGGGCGGAAAGCCGGTAATGGCGGTGCCGGGGCTCAGGCCCAGGTCTCCTTGGAGGGTGGTGGGGCCGGTGTTGGTCACCGTGGTGGCGGCAAGGACCGAGTACGACCCCGCAGTACCCAGGTTTACCGGCGTCGCCGCAAATGCAGGTGATTGTTGGAGCATGATGGCACCGGCAAGGAGAAGAACTCCGGAGGCGGCCCCCACTGTTACCGACGCGCGCCGGCGGCTCGATCCCGCTGAATGTATCCCTGGATTTTTTCGCGCGGAGCTATGGTGCATGGCAGTTCCTTCCCCCAGCGGGGCGACCGCCCCAAAGCAACTGCCCAACAGGATGCGGGGGAGCTATACAGCGGACTGTACGCCCGCGATCGCGGTGTGCCTAGGGCCGGCGATGGAGCGATAACCCGGTGCGGGAGCACCCCGGCGACCCCTCCATCCGGCCGTTTTGGGTATCGTCCCTGCTCAAACCATCAGGGTGCTGACTATCGGCGTTTAGGGATGGCTTTCCAGCACGGATTAATTACTCCAAAATATTTATGAAATACGGCGACGGCGGCAGCCGGGACGCGGACAGCCGCCCCTAAACAGCCGTTGTAGGAGCCCGGCCCTCGTCACCGTGCTGCTTACGCGCTTGCGCAACGCGAAGTCGATCCAGCCGGTTCATTAACGGCGCGGTGGTAGCCCTGTGGACCACGATGGACAGCGCCACCACCAATCCGACCATTGCCCACAGACTGTGGGCCTCGTCTTCGAAATGTCCGTGGCTGATCGCAAAGGCAATGTAAAAGAGGGAGCCGATCCCTCGAATTCCAAAGTACGAAATGGCCAGGCGTTCGCGGGGTCCGGTCTTTCCACGCATCAGCCCTATCCAGCCGGCCACGGGCCGGACCACCAAGAGGAACGCCAGGGCTACCAGCACTTCAGGCCAACCAATGCCTTCCAAAAGACCACGTGCAATAGCGCCGCCAAGGAGGACCAGGATCACCACAGTCATCAGCCGCTCCAACTGCTCTACATAGCTGTGCAGGACCTGGTGGTAGGCGTGGTTATGCTCGGCGGAACGGATGGTCAGGGCACAGATGAAGACTGCGATGAAGCCATATCCAGCCACCAGCTCCGTAGCGCCGTAGGCCAAGAACGTGGCCGCCAGGGCAACGAAGCCCTCGGAATGCTCGGACAGGCGGAAACTCTTTCCCTTGGCAGCGAAGAAGATCAGGCTCAACAGCTTGCCCGTGCCGAATCCGATCAGGACCCCCGCGGCAATCCGCCAGAGCAAATCAACACCCACCCACTCCCCCGACCACGCAGCCGGCGCGGCTCCCACCAGGCTGATGAGGATGGCGAGGTAGACAAAGGGGAAGGCAAGCCCGTCATTCAAGCCGGCTTCCGAGGTCAGGGCAAAGCGCACCTCGTCCTCGTCCGGATCCTCTTCGCTGTCCGCAGGTTTTCCCACCTGGACCTCGGAGGCCAACACCGGGTCAGTGGGGGCAATCGCGGCCGCAACAAGAATGGCGGCGGCGAGCCCCAACCCCAACACCCACATTCCCAGGAGCGTCATCACCAGGATGCACAAGGGCATAACGATGCCAAGCAGCCGCCAAGTGGTTGACCACCCGCGCCACCGGAACGGTCGGTCGAGGGCCAGACCTGCGCCCATCAAGGAGATGATGACGCAGATTTCAGTGAGGTGGGTAGCGAACTCCCCGTAGCGGACAGGATCAGGGTCCGGCAGGTCCGGAAGCAGAGTGAACGCCAGGATCCCGCTGCCAAGAAAGACCATCGGCATGGACAGCGGCATGCGTCGCAACAGTTTTGGCAGGACGGCAGCGGCCAACACTGCAAAGCCTGCTGAGAGGAACAAGATGCTGGGGGCTTCAAACACGAATAGTCTTCTTCCTGCCGCGCCGTTCGGCGCGTCCAAGAAGCCTAGCCCCGCCGTGCCCGTCGGGGCTATCCCGCAACGCTGCGCATCGGCCGGTTCCTGCGCCATGGATCCAATGGCATCCGGGAACCAATCTTCCGTTGACGTAACCCAGGTCACGTCGTAGGATTATGAATCGATTCAAGACGAAGTTTGTTCTTTGCCAGCGACGCCAGAGGAGTACAGCGACGTGACCGTCATGCACCGGAGGGAGATCCCTCCCGTAGCCAGCGAAAGCACCGCCCCAAAGGACCCGAAGAAGGCCGCCATGAGCGGCTGGATCGGCAGCGCACTGGAGTACTACGACTTCGCCCTGTACTCGCTGGCAGCAACGCTCCTGTTTCCCACGATCTTCTTCCCCACAGAGAATCCCACGGTGGGAATCATCGCTTCCTTGGCCACCTACGCAGTGGGATATGTTTCGCGACCCCTGGGCGCAGTGGTCCTGGGCGCTTACGGTGACAGGCACGGACGCAAGAAGGTGCTCGTTTTCGCGATGCTGCTCATGGGTTTCGCCACCTTTGCCGTCGGCCTCCTCCCCACCTACGGACAGGTCGGACTCCTGGCCCCCGTCATGCTGGTAATCCTCCGCCTGATCCAGGGCTTCGCCGTCGCCGGCGAACTCGGCGGTGCGAGCGCGATGATCGTGGAACATTCCCCCGACGCCCGGCGGGGATTCTTTGCCAGCTTCAGCCTCCAAGGCACGCAGGTCGGCTCGATTCTGGCCACAGCAGTGCTGATTCCCCTGGCCGCCCTGCTGCCGGATGAAGAGTTCCACTCCTGGGGATGGCGGCTTCCCTTCCTGCTCAGCGCCGTAGTGATCGTGGCAGGTTACGTTATTCGCCGCCGGGTGCAGGAGCCACCGGCCTACCTGGCACAGTCCGAGGCAGCCCCCGCCAAACGCCGGTTCCCATTGGTCGACCTCCTGCGCACCCACCCCTGGGTTCTGGTCCGCTGCATTGCCATGACCTTCACCAACGTCATCGGCATGGCAACCCTGATCTTCGGGGTTTCGTTCGCCACCCAGAAGGGCTACGGGATCGGCTTCTCCAGCAGCGAGTTCCTCTGGGTGACCATGGCCGCCAATGTCACCGCCGTCCTCACCATTCCGGCGTTCGGCGCACTCTCGGACAAGATCGGGCGGCGTGCTTTGATGGTGGCCGGCGGCATGACCGGGGGGCTGCTGACCATGGGCTACCTTCGGGCCATCGAACAGCGGAGCCTGCCCTTGGTGTTCGTCTGCGTTGTGATCGTCCAGGGCATCCTCTTCCAGATGTGGAACGCCACCTTCGCCACGTTCTTCCAGGAGCAGTTCCCCATGCGGATGCGCGTCACGGGATTCGCGGTGTCCCAGAACATCGGACTCATGATTGCCTCGTTCTTCCCGAGCCTGTTCACCGCAATTGCTCCCCCGGGGTCTGCCAACATCCCCATGGTCATCGGGCTGACAACGCTCGGCATCTGCATCATCTCAGCCATTGCCACCCTCAGGTCTTCCGACACCAAGGGCAAGACACTCGAGGAGCTTGAGGCCCGCTGAGGGCGGCGCCGGGACCGGCAGGTTCCGGACCAGGAGGCAATCCGGCTAGGAAGCCTGGCCCAATGCAGCGTCGATCAGCACTTCGGCGGCCTGCCGCGCTTGTCCCGCAGCCTCGGGCGAGCCGGCGATGGCCGCCGTCGTTTGCGCCCCCTCGGCGAGGATTGAAAGCTGGGGCGCCAAGTACGCCGGCGCGCCGGCCCCGGCGGCGAGGCCTGCAACGTATTCCTGGAACGATTCCTTATGCTTCCGCGCATACTCAGCTACTTCGGGGCTGACAGCACCCAGCTCCGCGAAGCTGTTGATGAAGCCGCAGCCCCGGAACGAATCCTGGCAGAACCATCCGGCGAGGTAGTCAAAGATGGCCAGGAGCTTGCCCCGCGGATCCGGGGCCTTGCGCACCATCGCGTCCAGCCCCTCGGTCCAGGACTCGTGCCTGCGCTCCAGAACCGCCATGACAATGCTGCTTTTGGACGGAAATTCCTGGTAGAGCTTTTTCAGTGAGACACCCGCCGCGGTCCGCAGCTCGTCCATACCCACCGACTGGATTCCTTTGGCGTTGTAGAGCCCGTCAGCCGTCGCGACGATGCGGTGCCGGACCTCGGAAATATCCATACCCCAATACTACTTGAAATGAGAACGATCGTTCTATAGTATTTGTAAGCAGAGAGAGAACGATCGTTCTCTACTTCGAGGAAAGGGAACAGAATCATGGGCTTCATCAAAGTCGGAACTGAGAACACCACGGATATCGAGCTCTACTACGAGGACCACGGCTCAGGCCAGCCGGTTGTCCTGATCCACGGCTACCCCCTTGACGGCGCCTCCTGGGAAAAGCAGACCGCCGCCCTCCTGAACGCCGGCTACCGCGTCGTCACCTACGATCGCCGCGGGTTCGGCAAGTCCAGCAAGACCACCACCGGTTATGACTACGACACCTTCGCAGCCGACCTCAACACAGTCCTTGAAACGCTCGACCTGCAGAACGCCGTCCTGGTCGGTTTCTCCATGGGCACCGGCGAAGTTGGACGCTACATCGGCACGTACGGCGAGTCCCGCGTTGCCAAGGCCGTCTTCCTCGCTTCGCTTGAGCCGTTCCTCCTCCAGACCGACGACAACCCAACGGGCGTCCCGTCATCCGTGTTCGACGGCATCCGCAACGCCGCCATCGAAGACCGCTACGCCTGGTTCACCAACTTCTACAAGGACTTCTACAACACCGACAACTTCCTCGGTAACCGGCTCAGCGAAGAAGCCCTGCGCAACTCCTGGAACGTCGCTGCAGGCTCGTCCTGGTACGCATCGTTCGCCGTGGTGGACACCTGGCTGACCGACTTCCGCTCCGACATCGAAAAGGTCACCGTTCCGTCCCTGATCGTCCACGGAACAGGCGACCGCATCCTGCCCATCGATGCCACGGGCCGCGAATTCACCAAGCGCCTGCCGGCGGCGGAATACGTCGAGATCGAGGACGCACCGCACGGCTTCCTCTGGACGCACGGCGCTGAGATCAACGAGATCCTGCTCAGCTTCCTGGCCAAGTAGACCTCACCGGTCATCCGCTTAAAGCACGACGGCGGCGGGTCACCTTCGGTTCCATGGGAGCCGAGGGTGGCGCGCCGCCGTCGTCGTGTCTGGTACCCCGAAGCTAGTGCCTGGTACCTGGAAGCTAGTACTTGGAGAAGAACGTGGAGTATTGCAGGTAGATTTTGAGCCCCCCGGCGTCACTGGAGACTCCGGTACAAGTCTTCCGCATGGTCCAGAGGTTCATCGGTTCGCAGCGTTCCTGCATCAGCCCCATCTCCGCTGCAATCGACTGCGATGTCTGAGGTGGCTTGACGTTTACGGTCATTACCCGGGAACAGCCTCCCGAACCACAGTGTGTGCTGATCGCCCCGGCTTCGCTGGGCGACGGAACGGCAAGGAACGACGAGTCGGCGGGCACCGCACCTTCGTCGATGGCAGTCCAGAAAATGGAGCCGATCCACGCCATCAACAGGATTCCTGCCGCCACCACGGAAAAGCAGCCGCTGCGCTGACGAGTCACCATGAATTCCCCCAAATCGAAATTCCCAGACTACATGGCGCGCGTCCCGCCTCAGGGTTCCGGAACTTACTTCCTTACGACGGCAACTCCGTGAGTGATCCGTCATGGTCCAGGTTCAGCACAAGGTCCAGATCCAGACGGTCCAGGAAGTCGTCGTCGTGGCTTACCAGGATCACGGCGCCGCGATAGGCGTTCAACGCTTCCACGAGCTGGTCCACGCTCTGGATGTCCAGGTTGTTGGTGGGCTCATCGAGAATCAGTACCTGTGGCGGCGGATCGGCAAAGAGGAGCCGGGCCAGCGAAACCCTGAACCGCTCGCCACCGGACAACGTATGAACGGGCCGGTAGACGCTGTCGCCCCTTAGCAGGAACCGCGCCAGCTGGTTCCGGATTTCACCTTCGGGAACGCTTGGTGCCGAAGCCTGGACATTTTCCAGCGTGGTCGCGGCATCGTCCAAGCCGTCGAGGCGCTGCCGCAGATAGCCGGCACGCCCGGTGAGAAGGCGACCACCGGCGGTGCCGGATTCGACGACGTCACTCACCTCGTCGTTGTCGGGCAAGGACTCACCGGCGACCACGCGTTCGAGCAAGGTGGTCTTTCCCACTCCGTTCGCACCAATGATGGCCACCCGTTCCGGGCCTTCTACGAAGAAGGCACGATTGGTCCCGCGCAACTCGGCTATCCGGCGTCCGCGTGGAACGTCCGGATCCGGAAGATTCAGGCTGATCCGCTCCTCTTCCCTGATTCTGGACGATGCCTCATCCAGTGCGGTCCGGGCGGCGTTAACCTTGTCGTCCGACCCCGAGCGCAGCTTCCCCGCAGACACCTGCGCGTCAGAGGCCCGCTGGTTCATGAGAATCTTGGAGCCCTTCTTGTTGTCGTAGCTGCTTTGGCCGGTCCGGGCACGCTTGGCCAGCTTCGTTTCAGCATCCTGGCGTTGGCGCTTCTCGATCTTGACAGCCTGCTTTGCAGCTTGGGCAGCCTGCACAGCTGCTGCTTGCTGCTCATCCATGTGGGACCGCCAGGCGCTGTATGGACCTCCGAAGACCGTGAGTTCCCCGGCATGAAGCTCCGCGGTGTTATCCATCAACTCCAGCAAGCTGAGGTCGTGGCTGACCACCACCAGCGTTCCTGGCCAGGAAGTGATGAGGCCGGAGAGTCTTGCCCGGGCATCCCTGTCCAGGTTGTTCGTTGGCTCGTCCAGCAGCGTAATTGCCGTCCGTTGGAGCCGAAGTCCGGTGATCGCGACCAGCATGGCTTCGCCGCCCGAAATCTCGCCGACGTTCCGGTCAAGGTCCGATCCTGAAAAGCCGATATGACGCAGGGACTCGTCTGCACGGGTTTCAATGTCCCAGTCATCGCCCACTGTCTCGAAATTCTCCACCGCGGCGTCGCCGGATTCGATGGCGCGCAAGGCCCGCAGCTTAGGGCCGATACCGAGCAAGTCGGCTACGGTTGAGTCGGTTTTGAGGGTAAGTGTCTGCGGAAGGTAGCCGACCTCGCCGTTGGTGCTGATCCGGCCACTCGTTGGAGTCAACACGCCGGCAATGAGGCGCAGCAACGTCGATTTTCCCGCACCGTTGGATCCCACCAGGCCCGTGCGGCCCACTCCGAAGGTCCCGGAAATCCCGGTGAGGGCAGTGGTGCCGTCCGGCCATTGAAGGCGGACGTCAGTCAGGGTGATGGAGGGATTTTTTGTAAAAGGCATGATGTTTTCAGGACTCCAGTGATTTCAGCGAATGCGCTGCAACCACCGGCCCGAAAGGACATCAGGTGCGTGTCAGCGCTTGGTTTGCGTCGCGAAACCTTGAATGTCCGTCAAAACATCGGCCTAACACTGGGGAATAGAGGATTTCAGTCTCACAAAGATGGCCTTCCAAGGCAAATTCCCCCATGCTGAAGAAACTCCGGACTGAAGGAACACCTGCTGAAGAAGCACCATGCTTCACGAAAAACGGCGGGCCGACGCCAGGTTCCGAAACGAAACCCAACGTGACCCGCCGCCGTCGTTCCCGTTATGCCTTTAGGCGTCGACCGTGACCACGATCTTGCCGCGCGTGTGGCCTTCCATGTTGAGGCGGAACGCCTCCGCCGCCTCAGCAAGGGGGAAAGTCTCCGCTACCTCAACCTGGAGTTTGTTCCCGTCCACCAGATCGGCAAGTTCCTGCAGCTCAGCACCCACGGGATTCACCCACATCCAGGTGCCGCCGTGCTCCTCGACATCACTGTCCGCGATGGAGGCGTGGCGACCGTTGTCCTTCAGGACCTCCAGGGTGGTCGAAAGGTTGCCGCCCACGAAGTCCGCAACCACTTCCACGCCTTCGGGGCGCAGGGCACGCACCCTCTCCGCCAGCCCTTCGCCGTAGGCCACGGGTTCGGCCCCCAGGGACCGGAGGAAGTCATGGTTCTTCTCCGAGGCAGTGGCGATCACCTTCGCACCAAGGGCCTTCGCAATCTGGATACCGAGCGAACCCACGCCGCCCGAACCGCCATGGATCAATACAGTCTCGCCCGCAGCCAGTTCCAGCCGCTTCAGCACCTGAAATGCAGTCAACCCGGCCAGCGGCAAGCCAGCGGATTCGTTCCAGTCCAAGGACTCCGGCTTGCGGGCCAGGAGCCGCTCCGGCAAGGCAATGTATTCAGCAAAGCTGCCACCGTGGACGTAATCCTTGCGGCCGTAGGCGATGACCTCATCGCCGGGTTTGAAGTGCGGAGCGTCAATACCTGTCGACTCCACTACGCCGGCGACGTCCCACCCGGGAATGGTCGGGAACTGCAGGTCCATGAGGGGGTCCAAGTAGCCGGCCATGATCTTCCAGTCCACCGGATTCACTGAGGCCGCCTTGACCTTGACCAGGACCATGCCCGGCCCTACTTTGGGCATTGGCTGGTCAGTGAGTTCCAGGACGTCCGGGTTTCCATACTTGTTATAGGTGATTGCCTTCATGTGAGCGTCAACTTCCACTTGAGGCCGGCTATTCCTTAGCTGGCCGGCTCAGTCGAAGAACCCCACGATGTACCCGATGAAGTACAGCATCGACAACAGGACAAAGACGCCTATGATCGAGAGCCACAGGACCTGGGTGCCCTTCCTCGGGCCACCCTCATCGTGGCCTTGGGGGCCGGCCGTCGACGACTCGCCGGGCGGGGTTTCGCCCGGCGGAACTCCCCCACCAGGTTCCAAGCCTGTGATCTTGTCCTCGTACGGGTCGGGATTAGGTCCTGACACGCTCACTCCCCTGGTTGCAGTGGTGTCGCTTTTACCCAGCGTATCGAACCAGCCCGGCCAGAACCACAGCAACCTTATAAATCAGTGGGAGCCCGGGTCAGCGCGTCCACACAGTGTCGCGCGTCCCGGTGCGAAGGCGGTACAGAGACGTGGTGGCCGTGATGTAGAGGTCGTGACCGTCGGGACCACCAAAACACAGGTTGGAAACCCTTTCAGGAAGTTCGACGGCGGCCAGCAGACTGCCGTCCGGCGCGTAAACACGGACAGAAGCCCCCGCCGATGTCCACACCCGACCCTCGACGTCAACGCGGAAACCGTCAGAAGCCCGCTCCTCCTCCAGCTCTACGAACGTGGTTCCGGCCCCACACGCCCCTTCTTCCACGGGGTAGGCTGCGATGCGGAACGGGACGCCATGCGCGGCCCCCGCCGTGTCCGAAACATACAGCAGTGACTCGTCCGGCGAGAAAGCCAGGCCGTTGGGATGGACCAGGTCCGTGACCACCGGCTTTAGTTCCTCCGTCGCGGGGTCGAAGCGGAACACGTAGCAGCCACCGTACTCCTGTTCGCCTTCATGACCTTCAACCGTGCCCGGCAGTATTCCATAGGGCGGATCAGTGAACCAGACCGTTCCATCTGCGGCGACCACGACGTCGTTGGGCGAATTGAGCCGGTACTCACCGAACGAGTCGACGATCGGCGTCACATCGCCGTCGTCGTCCCGCTCCACGCGCCTTCGGCCGTGGCTGCATTGCACTACGTCCCCGTCGTGGTCGAGCGTCCGGCCGTTGGTGTATTCGACGGCGGTGGCGTACTCGCGCGTGGCGCCCGTGGCGGGGTTGAACTCCAGGATGCGGTTGTTGGGGATGTCGCTCCAACGAACCGTCTGAGATTCCGGAATCCAGACCGGCCCTTCGGCCCACACAGTGCCTTCAAAGAGCTTTTCCAGAGTGCCGGTGATCAGTTCATCCATGCGTTCGAGATTAGTCCTCCGCAGGTGTCACAGCGGCCTTTTCTTCTTTCGGGGTGTTGCTGTCCGCCCGCTGCGCAGCGGGCATGGCGATCACGGCCACGACGGTGAGGACGGCGCTGACAAGCACCGCCACGAACACCGCCGCAGACGCGTTAATGGTGGTTTGCGGATCAGCGCCACCACTTGGGCCGCCGGCGTAGATGGCGTTGGCGATCGCACCAAAGACGGCGACTCCCAGGGCGCTGCCGATGGAACGGGCAAAGAGGTTGGTTCCGGTGACCACTCCGCGTTCGTTCCATTCAACACTCGACTGGGCGGCGATGAGGCTGGGGGTCGCAACCAGTCCAAGCCCCAAGCCCACGATGAAGCACGCCAATGCCACCAATACGACGTTGGGTGAGGACGCGGTGAGCGCCAGTACTGCTGCACCTGCCACCGAGATGGAGATGCCGATCAAGGCCGTCCGCTTGAACCCGATCCGCAGATAGAACCGGCCGGCCTGTGATGCACTGATCGGCCAGCCCAGGGTCAAGGCAGCCAATGCAAGGCCGGCCAGAATGGGAGACGTCTTCAGGGCACCTTCAAGGAAGGTCGGGACATAGGAAGTGAGGCCTAGCATGACTGCGCCCACGCCGAAGGAAATGAAGGCCGTGGTGGCGAGCAACCGTCGCGACAGAACCCATGACGGGAGGATCGGCTCCGCCGCCCGCCGCTCAGCCAGGACAAAAGCGCCCAGCAGCAAGGTACCCACCGCGAAGACCGTGGAGCTGACGGGTGAGTTCCAGGCCCATGCCTGGCCACCCTCGAGCGCACCGAGGATCAGCAGGCTTAAGGAAACGGTCAGCAGGGTGGCACCCAGGTAGTCGATCCGGTGCTTGGCACGCTCAATGTCCTCGTGGAAGGTGCGCACCAGCATCCAACCCGCCAGGAAGCACAACGGGATGTTGATCAGGAAGATCCAGCGCCAGATCCCCAATGACGCAAAGACGCCACCGAGTGTTGGCCCCACCACGGAAGAGATGGCCCACACGCTGGCCAGATATCCCTGCACCTTGGCGCGCTCGGCAAGGGTGTAAATGTCCCCCGCGATGGTGATTGACACTGGTTGCACCGCGCCTGCCCCGAGGCCTTGAAGCACCCGGAACGCAATCAGGGCCGGCATGCTCCATGCCACCCCGCACAGTATGGATCCCAGCAGGAACAGGCCAATGCCGCTGAGGATGATCGGTTTCCGGCCCACGACGTCGGAAAGCTTGGCGTAGATAGGCACGGAAACAGCCTGTGCCAACAAGTACGCCGAGAAGAGCCAGGGGAAGGAACTGAAACCGCCGATGTCTTCCACAATGGACGGCACGGCCGTGGCGACGATCGTTGAATCGATGGCCACCAAGCCCGTGGAAAGCATCAAGGCAATGAGGATGGGTCCGCGTCGGGAACGGAATCCGACTCCGTCAGCAGTCTCTGTAGTCATGTATCTCGTCCCCGTCGTCGTCTCGTTGCGTTCGTTGCCGGGGCATGCCCCCAAAGGAGGTAACGGCGGGGGTAACGGAATTAGTCCCGGGCGCTGATCCTCTAGAGATCCGACAGCAGCGTGCGGGCGGACTCCAAGTAGGCAGCTTCCGCTTCGTCTCCTCCGAGCGCCGCCTGGATGGCGAAACCTTGGATCAGCCCCAAAATTGCGGGGGCGAGTCTGCGGGCCCGTTCAGCTGCCTCTTCGTCAGGCCTGGATCCGCGCAGCCAACCTTTCAAGTAGTTCTCGATGTGCCCCCGGATTTCACTAAGGATCTCCCTCGCCACGACGCCCAATTTGTCGTTTCGAACGGCCTCTCCCCAAACCTGCACCGCAACCCCGGGGAAGAAGTCAAGCTGCGCCAGTCCGGACATGAGAGCCAACACGGCCTCGACGGGGGGTGGGACGTCGTCCTGGCTGCTGAGTCGTTCGAGCGCCGCCATGCGCTCTTCAAAGACCAGTCGGCCGGTATCAACAATGAGTTCTTCTTTGCTGCGGTAGTACACATAGACCGCGCCCGCGGACAGGCCCGCCTCGGCGATGATATCCCCCATCGAAACGCTGGAAAAGCCCTTCTCCGCAACGCACGCCAGAGCGGCCCGCTGGATGCGTTCACGCATGGCTCCGCGGTGTTCCTCGGTAACTTTCGGCATTCACCCACCGTACCGCGAAAAGAAAACGAATGATCATTCTTGACGAGTGAATAGAACCGCTTCACAATGAAGAACGAACATTCTTTTTTTATAGTGCTGGAGAGGACAGCCCATGTCGACAACAACTGAGCTCACAGAGCCGAGGCGTCAGTCACCATCTGTGGCGAGTCCACATACCCCCTGGCCGCAAGCGCTGCGCACCGCTCTGCTCGCCGCCGTCGCCGTTTGTGCCGTATTGCTGGCGTTCGCTTGGCCGAGCGTCACCGCAAAGGTCCAGAACCTCCCCATTGCCGCCGTGGGCAACTCAGACCAGGTCTCCCAAATCGCTGCCAAGGCCCCTGCCGGTAGCCTGGACATACGCACTGCGTCCAGCCGCGATGAAGCCGTAGAGCTCATCAAGCAGCGTCAGGTCTATGGGGCGATCGTCCTGGGGACGTCCCCGGAGATTCTCGTCGCCAGCGCCGGCAGCCCGGTCGCCTCGCAGGCACTCACCCAAATGGGCGCCCAAATGCAGTCCCAAATACAGGCGCAAGTGATCGGCAGACTCCAAAGTGCTCTCGGCCAGGCAGCGCAGGCAGCCGTCAGCGGCCAGGCCCCCGGGCACGGCCAAGCGGGTCAGGCGCCGCAGGGCGCGGAGGGGGCCGCGGTTCCCCAAGTGACCATCACCGACGTCGTACCGCTTTCGTCCGATGACGCACGCGGCACCGGACTGGCAGTTGCTGGTCTCCCACTCGCGATGGGAGGCATGATCGGCGGCGTACTGATCTCGCTGTTCGTCTCCGGAACGTGGCGCCGGCTCGGGGCCATTTTGGCTTATGGAGCGGTGGCGGGCCTGGGGCTCACCGGCATCCTGCAAGGCTGGTTCCACACACTCCAAGGGAGTTATTGGGCAAACGCCGGCGCCATCGGCTTGGGAGTCGTCGCGACAGCCGCGATCATCGTGGGCTTCAACGCGCTCATCGGACGCGCCGGCATCGCCCTTGGCGCGATCATCACCCTTTTCATCGGCAACCCACTCTCGTCATTGGCCCAGCCAAAGGAGTTCCTTCCCGCACCATGGGGCGACGTGGGTCAGTGGTTGGTGCCCGGCGCCTCAGGAACACTGCTGCGCGACCTCTCCTATTTCCCGGATGCCCCGTCCGCATTTCCCTGGCTGGTTCTTGGCATGTGGACGTTGGCCGGAGCGGCGCTCATCGCCCTCGGCCATTTCCGAAACGCCCCGGCATTGGCTGTTGCATAGCGGCACACCCACCTGGACGGCTGTTTTGTGACAAGGACCTGTAGTGCTCATCTGACAGGATGGCTGGATGAGAACAGGCGAGTTACCCAGGGATTCGATGCTCTCCCGCAAGGGCCTTCCCGTCCCCGGACCGGGGCTGGACATCGCTGTTCCCGTACCCTCGGAGCGGCTGCAGAACCTGGTGGAGTTGGCCCGGACGGTGTGCGGACAACCGGTGACGGCCATCAACATCATCACGGAGGATCTGCAGTACCAAGTGGCCACGGCCGGCCTGGAGCCGTATCTGTGCAGCCGCGAGGATTCGATGTGTGCCGTCGGTTTCCAAAGCGGGGCCTCAACGGTGGTGGAAGATGCATCGCTTGATGCGCGGTACAGGGACAACCCGTTTGTGGACGGCCGCCGCGGCGCGATCAGGTTCTACGCTTCCGTGCCGCTGGTCAGCGACGACGGTTTTGTTCTGGGCACGCTCTGCGCCGGCGCACGGGAAACCGGCCGGCTCAGCGACCGGCAACGCCAGGGCCTCGAGATCCTGGCAGCGGAAGTCGTCGAAGCCCTCGCCCTTGAACACCGCGCACGGGAACTGGCCGAGGCGCTGGCCGAGGCGCAGCGCAGCAACGCCCTGCTCGCCGAATTCGCCGGCCGCATCAGCCACGACCTGCGCAATCCACTCACTTCCATCCTCGGCTTCGTCGAACTCAGCCAAATGGAGGCCCAGGACGCCCCCGATGCGACCATTGCCCAGTACCTGGACGTCGTGGCCAATTCCGGGCAAAGGATGCTGAGCATGGTGGAAGACGTCCTTGCCTACGCCACTATCGGCGGAGATGTGCGGCCTGCCCAGATCTCGCTCAAGGCCCTGGTGGAAGACGTGGTCCAGGACTTGGCTGCGAGCCTTGAAGTGAACGGGGCTTCGGTGGACTGCGATGATCTTGTGTTCAGTGCCGATCCCGGCCAGATGAGGGTCTTGCTTCAGAACCTGATCCACAACTCGGTCACCTACACCAGACCCGGAGTTCCGCCGACCATCCACGTCACGGGCGAACGGACGGACGAGGGCGCAACCTTCCGGGTGATCGACAACGGCAAGGGAATCAGCGAACCCGACCGTGACCGGGTGCTGGACCCCTTGGTCCGTCTGCACAGGGAAGACGACCCGCCCGGAACCGGTCTTGGCCTGGCAACCTGTGCACGGATAGTGGCCGCCGCGGGCGGGCGGCTGGAGATCGGATCCGCACCGGGCGGCGGCACCGCGGTATCCATCCACCTGGGCAGTGGGAGCTGACCGTAACTTAACGACGGCGGCGGGTCCCCTCAGGTTCCGTATGGAACCGAGGGGACCCGCCGCCGTCGTAAATCAGCTGGTGGTCAGTCGTTGATCAAGTCGTGGACCACGATGGTCTGGTCGCGGTCCGGGCCGACGCCGATGGCCGAGAATCGCGTGCCGGAGAGCTTCTCGAGGGCCAGCACGTAGTTGCGGGCGTTCTCGGGGAGGTCTTCCAGGGTGCGGGCACCGGTGATGTCCTCGGTCCAGCCGTCGAAGTACTCGAAGATCGGCACTGCGTGGTGGAACTCGGTCTGCGTCATGGGCATTTCATCATGGCGGACTCCGTCGACGTCATAGGCAACGCAGACGGGAATCTGCTCGATACCCGTCAGGACGTCCAGCTTGGTGACGAAGTAGTCCGTGAAACCGTTGACGCGGGAAGCGTGGCGGGCCAGGACGGCGTCGTACCAACCGCAACGGCGGGGACGGCCTGTGTTGACACCGAACTCGCCGCCGGTCTTCTGCAGGTAGACGCCCATCTCATCGAACAGTTCCGTGGGAAACGGGCCGGCGCCAACGCGGGTGGTGTAGGCCTTGATGATGCCGATGGAGCGGGAGATGCGGGTGGGGCCAATGCCCGAGCCAACGGATGCGCCGCCTGCCGTGGGGTTGGAGGAAGTGACGAACGGGTACGTGCCGTGGTCCACGTCCAGGAACGTTGCCTGTCCGCCTTCCATGAGCACAACCTTGCCCTCATCCAGGGCGTTGTTCAGCTCCAGGGTGCTGTCGATAACCAACGGGCGGAGCCGCTCGGCGAAGGACAGGAAGTAGTCCACGATTTCATCCACCACGATGTCGCGGCGGTTGTAGACCTTGACCAGCAGTTCGTTCTTCTGGCGCAGCGAACCTTCCACCTTCTGGCGGAGGATGGACTCGTCGAAGACATCCTGGACGCGGATGCCCAGGCGGGCCACCTTGTCCATGTAAGCCGGACCGATGCCACGGCCCGTGGTGCCGATGGCGCGGCTGCCAAGGAAGCGCTCGGTGACCTTGTCCAGCACCTGGTGGTACGGCGCAACAAGGTGGGCATTGGCTGAAACGCGCAGGCGCGAGGTGTCAGCGCCGCGGGCTTCAAGGCCGTCGATTTCCTGGAAGAGAGCCTCCAGGTTCACCACGCAGCCGTTGCCAATAATGGGAATTGCGTTGGGGCTCAGGATGCCCGCGGGAAGGAGCTTCAGCTCATACTTCTCACCGCCAACAACCACGGTGTGCCCGGCGTTGTTACCGCCGTTGGGCTTGACCACGTAGTCAACGCGGCCACCGAGCAGATCGGTTGCTTTGCCTTTGCCTTCGTCGCCCCACTGGGCTCCGACGATCACGATAGCGGGCATGGGATCCTCCCCCATTCTTTCGGGCTGACCCCAGAAGGATGACTGGGGCTTGGCGCCGTACATGAGAATGCCCCGACGTTACCGGTGCAGCCTGCCACGTGGGCTGGCATACGCAAGAGTTCGGGGCTCTTACCAGCCAAGTTTAGCCGATGGCAACGGTTTCTCTGGTGTTGGCCCAACGTTGGCCTGCAGTTGTGGACAAAGTCAGGGGACAACCAGGGCGGCAGGACCGGCCGACGAACTCCCCAACGACAGGCTCAGCAGGCCGGCACTGTCCACCAGCCCCACGCGAATGGCCGAGACCTTGTATTCTCCCGCCGCAGCAGTGACATCCGCCGGTTTGGTGCCGGGCCAGCTCTGATCGGGCTGGACGTTGACATTGATGGCCACCAGCGTCCGGACAGCTGTCAGGACTGGCCCGACGGCGTTAATCACCGGTGTGATCAAGGCCTGCAGGCTTGTACCCAGGTTGGCGACCAGGCCGGTGTTGAAGATGGTGGCGTTGAGGACGGTCTTCACCACGTTGTTGGTTCCGGTGAGGAGGGCCGAGGTAATGGGTCCCAGCAAAGCAGCCACCACACCTCCCAAATCCAGGCCAATGACGTTGGCGGTTACTTGGGGTGCCGTGGCGGTGCCATCCAGGAAGTCGCCCAGAGATATACCTGTGCTGGCGCCGGTGGCCGCGCCTATCTTGACGCCGATGGTCGCTGCGTTGAGCCCGGCCAGTTTCAGGGTGATGTTGGTGGTGGCGTTCAATGTGATGGCGCGCAGCGCGGTAGTCAGCGCAGCCAGCACCCGGTTCTTCCACGAATCCAGCAAGGCAGTAACCCTGGAGGTCACCGCCGTCGTCGTGGCCGCATCCAGAACGACAGCGTGATTGGGTTCCATGCCGTTCAAGCCAGTCACCGAGCTGCCGGTCAGGGCCGCGATGTTGACCTTGACCGTCCCGGTTCCCAGGTTGACGGTGACAATCCCGTCCGTCATGGACTCGGTCATCATGGCGGTGACCCCGGTCAGATCCGGGGCAGAGAGCGTCGCAGTGGTGCTGATGGACCCGAGCGACAATGTCCCCAGCAACGGGTTGATCAGTGCCGAGACCCCGTCGGAGATCCCGGTAGTCAACCCACCCGGCCCCAGCAACGCATTCAGTTGCGCAGGAACCGTCCCCACCAGTGAAGCCCCGCTGGTGGACAACGTCCCGACGGCGGGAATCGCCGCCGTCAGGTCCAGCCCGGCAATCCCGTACTGGCGCTGGACGGTAGGTGTGGTGTCCAGCATCGGCCACCCGTTGCTCATGACACAGCTATCCACCTTGGAGGACGATGCAATCGCCCCAACATCAAGGGTCACCCCGGACAAGGAGGCAGGAACGATGTTGCCCAGCGAAATACTGGCCGCTTTCGGGGCACTGCCTGCACCCTGCGCTGTCCCTGCGACATCCACAGCACCCGTCTGGTCCGACACCAGCCCCGAAGCGCCCTGGGCCTGCCCGCTTTTCTGCGAGCGCGCCCACTGCGTATACGTTCCCAGGCCACCTACGGGAACACCCAATCCCAGCCCCACCGAGACCGGGCTGCTGCCCAAGGCCGTCACCGGAATCTTGGTGACATAAGCGTCAGTAGTGCCGGGTACCAGCACCGCAGAGACCGGGGTGGGCGAAGCGGTGGTGCCGTTGTTCAGCACAGTCAGCCCCTGGACCCCTGCCACGGTGTCCAGATTGGTGTTGAGCACTGTGCCGTGCAGTTCCCTCGCCCAGGCCTGGTTGGTGAACATGGAGTTTGTGCTGCAGTCTCCGGGCGAACTTACGCCGACGGCGCTTTTCACCCATTCGCTGTCCGTCCACGCAGCTGTGGTGATGCTTGTGGTGGCGGCCAGGCTGATGGCGGCCACTGCTGCCACGAGAATCGAACGGCGTGGACGGTTGAGGAATGCCCGGCGCAAGGGTTCGCTCAGCGGGCGTCGGAGTGTCATACGCCTTGCTCCTTGGCTTCACTCGGCCGTTTCAGCATCGCCAGGACGGCGGTTCCCAGGAGGAGCAGCGCGCCCCCGGCGAATAGCGCGGGGAGGGACGTGGCACCCGTGCTTCCAAGGGGTTCTTTGCTTCCGCCGTCGGCGGCCGGTGGCAGCGAAGGCGCGCTGCCGCCGTCGTCGTCTCCCATGGCGGTGACCCCGATCCCCAAGGTGAGCGCCGCGTCTTGGGGCGGGGCGCTGGCGGGTCCTGCCAGGGTGAAACGGAGGTACGGTGCGGTCCCGGCCCGGAGGTTGCTGAGCGGGACACGGAGGCCTTGGTCCCAATCGTTGAGGCGGGTGGGCTGGATCCTGGGCGTTGAGCCTTCGGGACAGCTCAGTTCCTTGTTCAGCCCGCTGTCGCCCTGCCACGGGGACGGGCATTCATCGACGGCGATGCCGTATCCGTCAGCGGCGGCCAGGCCGCCTGTGGCAACGAGCTGCAAGGAGGAGGTGGCTTGGGGCTTTTCCAGCGACAACCCGATCTGCCACACGAACGAATCGCCTGGCGCCAGTTGCGGGAACTCCAACGGGTACACGGAAGAGGAAAGCCAAAGGACGCCCGGGGTTCCGTTTTCGGGTACCGGGATGAGCTGGTCTGCGGCTTGGGCGGGGACGGCACAGAACAGCACCCCGACGACGGCGGCACACGCTGCCGCTGCGGGCCTCACCACCCGGTTCCACTGCTTCACAGCTCTTTCACCTCCCTGTTGACACCACACCTTTGTGACGGGGTACCCGCTTGGGCCAGTACGCCCACACCACAAGCGCGGCGACCGCCATGGTTGCGGCGCCGATGAAACCAGGCCCCCGCATGGCCATCACCCAGGAACCCACTGCGGGTACCGTTGCCAGTACCTTCCGGGCGGTGTCCACCTGGTACGGCAGCGGATCTTCCGAGCTGTTCGCGTCGCCCTTGAGCCGTAAGGAAGCACCAGAGCCGTCAGGCTCCACCGACACCACGCGGTGGGTGACCAGGACGCCGGATTCCGAGCGTTTCACGGAGACGACATCACCCGGGACCAGCTCCGCAGCGGGGACCTGCACGGTAAGGGACAGCGCCCCGACCGGGTAGATGGGCTCCATGGATCCGGTCCGGAAGACCACGAACGACGCCTTGTAGACGAAACCCAGGACCAGCGCCAGAATGCACACCAGCCCGAGCAAGGCCAGCAGAGTCAAGGCAATTTCACGGGAGACCTTGAGGATGCGGGACAAGACGGCCCAGAAGCCCGCCCCGCCTAGGGCAGGGGCCGAAGGGGGCAATGGGGACGAGCTTCTGGTCCGGGTCAAGGGCTCTGTCACAGAGCTGCGTTACGAGCTGACGATGCTGGTGAACCTCCACAGCGGAACCGTCTGCTTTCCCTGCAGGGTCACGTCCGTCACGGCGGACGGGAGGGTGATGGCGAAGCAAATGTTCACCGCGGAGCCGGCCGTTGCTGCGTCGGCACCCTTCGGCAGTGTGATGGGGGTTGCGGAAACTGTCGTCAGCGGGACGCCGGCAGCTGCCGAACCTACGATGTCGGTGCCGCCGGTCAGCGTACCTGCAGCGCAGTTGGCCGGTGTGACGCCCTGGACCGCACGGTAGGTCAGGGCGTTGTAGAGGGCCAGGGAATTGGTGGTGGTGTCGGTTCCGCCGAGCTTGACTGCCTCCGCCAAAGTGGCCGTCAGGGCTTCGGAACCTGCCGCGGCCCGGAGCTGCATGGGCGCGTAAGCAGTATCACCGGGCTTGAGGGCGGCCGAGATGGCGCCGAACGTCAGTGCCCCGTCAGTTGCCGAGCTCGGCACGGTGGGGATGTTCGGCTTGTCGCTCCACGCATCGGCGCCCGTACCGTTGGTGTTGCTGAAAGTGTTTTGCTCCATGTGGTAGGTCAGCGTGCCCGGTCCGTTGTCCCCACCGGAATTGCCGAAGACCCACTCGTTGTCTGTCCATGCAGCCAAGGTGAACGCAGCTCCCACGCCCAGGACAAGCCCGCCGGCGAGGAGCGCCCGAACTTTCGTTGCCTTGTTGGATGACGTCTTAGCGACCATTGTTTAACCCCCACAGTTGATGATGCTGAGCTGGCGGGGAGGCCGAACGGTTCCCCCGGAACCAGTAGTTTCAAACGTCATTATCTGGGGAGGGAAAAGCCCCACCCGGCCGAGGTGCACTTTAGGGTTAATGCCGGCGTTCGACGCTGGCAGGGAGCGCCGCACCGGCGTCGAACCTTGTGCCGCAGTTGCGGGCGGGCCGAGATGCCTGACACGTTTCCCGGGCAACACGCCGCGTCGCATTAAGTGGCGCGCCGGGACGGCCCCCATTGGGGCAGTAAGTCCGGTAAGGTTAGTTAGCCCCCAACAGCACCCTTTGAGGTTCGGCTGCGGCATGCCCGCGGCCCCTTGGAACGGTGCGCTGTAACACCTAGGAGACCTAACCCCTGATGCAAGAACTGGCGACTGAATCACCCGAAGAAATCCTCTGGAACCGCCGCTACGAACCGCACATCGCTGAGGTCAACGAGCTGTGCGACTCCATCAAGGAGCAGAAGCCAGGCAGCGAGGTCCTCTACATCGACCCCGCCCACAGCATGGATGACTGCCGCATCGTCAGCCTTTTCTCCAATCAGCGCACCACCACCGGTGAGGGCTTCATCACCCCCGGCGACGAGGAAGCAGCCACCCGCATGCTCGGCATGCAGTGGCAGCTGGGCCTCCGCCCCGAGCTCATGATGCCGTGGAACGCCTACCCGTGGATCGAGCCCAACGAGGAGCCGGGCAAGCTCACCCCCGCCAACATCACCGAGGGCCTCAAGCCACTGCTTCGCCTCCTGCAGCTCCTGCCGCGCACCTCTGCCCTGGTGGCACACGGAAACGAAGCCCACCGCCTGGCGGACCAGCTCATGAAGGCTGCACCAGCCAGCATCGCGCGCCGCGGTTTCAAGACGTTCAAAGTCCGCTCGCTCGGTGGCCGCTCCTTCGCGGGCACGCCGGCACGCCAGCAGGAATACCTGGACGCCATCCACGGTGCCTACGCCGAGGCCATGGCCCGCACGGGCATTCCCCGCAAGGCCTAGTCACACCTTCGTTGTGGGGCCCGCTTTGCGTCCCAATCCCCCGGGAAACCCCGCAGACCAGGCCCCACAACACACTCACCTTCGTTGTGGGGCCCGCTTTGCGTCCCAATCCCCCGGGAAACCCCGCAGACCAGGCCCCACAACACACACGACGACGGCGGCCCTCACCTTTTGGTGAGGGCCGCCGTCGTCGTTGGGGTTCTTGTGGTGGGGCCGGGTCAGCCGACCAGCATGCTGCGGAGGTCCTTCAGGATCAGCTGGGCGCCTGTGGGGCCGAGGCCGAGGAACCAGACGTCGTCATTGACCGCTTTCGCGTGGCCGGCTTTGACTGCGCCGAGCTTGGGCCAGACAGCGCCTTCAACTACAGAGGTTTCCCCGGTGGCTGAGGGGTCGCCGTAGCTGCTGTAGAAGATCCAGTCGGCGTCGCCTTGCTCGATGTTCTCGGCCGAGATTTCAGCCGCGAGTTCATCAATGTTCTGGTTCTCCGGGCGGGCCAAGCCTGTGTCCTTCAGGATGACGCCGATGAGGGACTTGTTGGCATACAGGCGGATCTTGCCCGGCAGGAAGCGGACCAGCGAGATCTTCGGGTCGCCCTTGACGTCTGCCTTCAGCGCGTCAGCTTCGCTCTGGTAGTCGTTGAGGGCTTTGGTGGCCTTGTCTTCCTCGCCCAGTGACTTGCCGACCAGGAGGAAGTTTTCCTTCCACGGGAAGCCTGGCCGGATGCTGAACACGGTGGGGGCAATGGATGACAACTGCTTGTAGAGTTTGTCGGCCCGGAGCTTGCTGCCGAGGATGAGGTCCGGCTTGAGCGCTGCGATGGCTTCAAGGTTGAGGTCCTGGATGGTGCCCACGGAGGGGACATCCTTGACCTTGTCAGCCAGGTAGGTGGGAACAGGGTTGGCGCCTTCGGTGGTGGCCATGCCCACCGGCGTGACGCCAAGGGTGACGACGTCGTCGAGTTCGCCGGTGTCGAGTACCACCACGCGGGTGGGCTTCTTTTCCAAGGTTGTTTCACCGTTTGCGTGCGTCAGGGTGCGCGGGAAAACGCCGGGCGCGGCGTCCGTGCCGAGCTTCGCCGTTTCCTGGTCAGCGGTGGTGAACTTCGATCCTCCCGTGGCAACATCGGCGTTGCCCGCGCTGGAACCCGAGGTACCACTGGTGCCGCAGCCCGCGACGAGGCCCATAAGCAAGGTGGCACCGACCGCCTTCATTACGAGCTTTCGCGCACGGGAGCCCTTGGGCGGCTGAACTTCAAAATCGTCATTTTTCACTGGGTAAGGCTAACCTAATTAGGGCACACTTCTGTGACGTTGTGACGACAGTCACGGATAGCCCTACCTTTATTGCCCCTCTCTGAAATGGTCCCTGTCGTGTCCCAACTGATGGCTCCCGCTCCCAAGCCGCACGCCGGCGAGCCAGCAACCGCGGCCCAGTCAGGTGACAACGCGGCCCCACGCGGCGGCGTCGTCAAGAGATCCGGCTGGCGCGTCACCTTTTTGTTCGCGGCGGCCGCAATCCTTCTCGGTGCCGTGGTGCTAAGCCTGGGTGTCGGTGCGAAGCTCATCCCGGCGTCCACCATTCTCCAGGCCTTCACCAACCCGCAGGACACCGCCGATCACGCGATCATCCTTGAAAGCCGGTTGCCGCGCACTTTGATGGGGATCGCTGTGGGAGTCGCCTTGGGCATGGCCGGCGCGCTGATCCAGGCCATTACCCGGAATCCACTGGCCGATCCCGGCATCCTCGGGGTCAACGCGGGTGCCTCGTTTGCGATCGTGGTGGCCATTGGTGTCTTCGGGGTAGCTACCCTGAGCGGCTACATCTGGTTCGCGTTTGGCGGGGCCATCCTCACCACCGCAGCGGTCTACCTGATCGGAACCTCAGGACGGAACGTGGTGAATCCCATCCGGCTGACACTGGCCGGTGTTGCCCTGGGCGCCGTCCTCACCGGCATTGGCTCCGGACTCACGCTCCTGAACCCCAAGGCCTTTGACCACCTGCGCTCGTGGAGCATCGGCTCACTGGACACCCGCAGCATGGAGTCCGTTGCCACGGTGGCACCGTTCATGGGCGTGGGATTGCTCGTGGCGTTGTTCTGCGTCCGTGGCCTCAACGCCCTGGCACTGGGAGACGACCTCGCCACTTCCCTTGGCGCCAACGTCAACCGCACCCGCATCCTGGGCGTCGTGGCCATCACCCTCCTCAGCGGCGCAGCCACAGCAGGAGCTGGCGCCATCGGCTTTGTGGGACTCATGGTTCCCCATGTGGCCCGGTGGATCGTGGGCCCGGACCAGCGGTGGATCATGGCCACGACAGTCCTGCTCTCCCCCATCCTGCTGCTGGTATCGGACGTTGTTGGCAGGGTTGCCGCACCCGGTGAGCTGCAGGTAGGTGTGGTGACAGCGTTCATCGGCGCGCCTGTACTCATTGCTTTGGCACGGCGCCGGAAAGTGAGCGGGCTATGAGCCGCCTGGACCCAGGGAAGAGGGTCGACTTCGGCCGGCCTGTTGCTGTGGTCCGCAACCGTTCGCTGAGCCTCCGGCTGGATATCCGCAGCATGCTCGTCTGCGTTCCGCTGCTTCTGGCCGCGCTTGCCGTAGCCGTGGTTTCGCTGGCCACGGGTGACTACGAGGTCTCCGTACAACAAGTACTGCAAGCCTTCACCGGCGATGCCCCGGGGCTCGCCCAAACAATCGTCATGGAATGGCGCCTTCCCCGGGTCGTGGCGGCGCTGGTGTTCGGTGCGGCGCTTGGCATGAGCGGCGGCATCTTCCAGTCCATGACGCGCAACCCGCTGGGCAGCCCTGACATCATCGGCTTCAATACGGGTGCCTACACCGGGGCGCTCATTGTGATGCTCACGGTGGGTGGCAGTTATGCGGGAGTTGCGGCCGGCGCCTTGGTGGGCGGAGTCCTCACAGCCCTGGCCGTCTATTTGCTGGCCTACCGCCGTGGTTCCCAGGGCTTCCGGCTCATCATCGTGGGCATCGGCATCAGCGCCATGCTTGCTGCGCTGAACCACTGGCTCATCCTGCAAGCCGAACTCGAGGCCGCACTGGCGGCCGCCGTCTGGGGAGCCGGGTCCCTCAACGGCATCACGTGGGAGCAAGCGGCGCCGGCCGCCGTCGTGGTTGTTGTGGTTGGTTTGGCCACGCTGGCCGTGGCGCGTCGCATGCAGCTCCTGGAAATGGGCGACGACGCCGCCCGCGCCTTGGGCGTCCGGGCCGAACCCACCCGTTTGCTGCTGCTCATCCTGGGCGTTGCGCTGACGGCTGCCGTCACTGCAGTGGCCGGTCCCATCGCCTTCGTGGCCCTCGCCGCTCCCCAGCTTGCCCGGCGGCTCACCCGGAGTGCCGGCATCACATTGGTGCCTTCCGCGGTGATGGGTGCCTTCCTGCTGGTGTCCAGCGACCTCGCGGCGCAGCGTCTCTTCGCTCCGATCCAACTGCCAGTTGGGGTTGTGACGGTGTGCATCGGCGGTATCTACCTCGTTTGGCTGCTGGCCAGGGAAGCAAGGAAATCATGAGCCTCACCACTGCTGCACCGCAGCTCCACGCAGAAGCCCTGACCATTGGCTATGAGCAGCGCGTCATCTCCGAGAACCTCAATGTGCGCATCCCCGAGGGGAAGTTCACGGTGATCGTCGGGCCCAACGCCTGCGGCAAGTCCACGCTGCTGCGGGCGCTCGCCCGGCTCATCAAGCCCCGCAGCGGACAGGTGCTGTTGGACGGAAAATCCGTGACGTCGCTGCCCGCAAAGGAACTGGCGCGCCGGCTCGGGTTGCTCCCCCAGTCCTCCATCGCCCCCGACGGCATCACGGTCGCTGATCTCGTGGCCCGTGGCAGGTACCCGCACCAGAAACTCCTGCGGCAGTGGAGTGTGGAGGACGAGTCCGCGGTAGCGGAGGCCATGGAAGCCACCGGAGTCTCGGCCCTGTCCGGGCGCCTGGTGGACGAGCTCTCCGGCGGTCAGCGGCAGCGCGTGTGGGTGGCCATGGTGCTCGCCCAGCAGACGCCGCTGATGCTCCTGGACGAACCCACCACCTTCCTCGATATTGCTCACCAGATCGAGCTGCTGGAACTCTTCCGCGAGCTCAACCTGGACAAGGGCCACACACTGGTTGCCGTGCTCCACGACCTCAACCACGCCAGCCGCTACGCGGACCACATCATCGCCATGAAGGACGGCGTGGTGGTGGCCGAAGGCGCCCCCGCCGACGTCATCACCGGGTCCTTGGTGGAGGAAGTGTTCGGGATGGCCTGCAAAATCATCGATGACCCCGTGACGCACACGCCGCTGGTGGTCCCGCTGGGACGCCCGCGGCACTCAGCCGTCACGGACTGACGCCCTTAACGACGACGGCGACCCTCGCCTTTTGGTGAGGGTCGCCGTCGTTCGTTTGCTTGGCTTTAGCGGGCTTCGAGCGCTGCCTTGGCCTTCGGGTCCGAGTCGTTCAGGAACTTCTCGATCCGCTCAGGTTCTTCAGCTTCACCGATCGCCGAAGCGGCCCGGCCCAGTGCGTAAAGCGCGCGCAGGAAGCCCTGGTTGGGCTCGTGCTCCCACGGGATGGGTCCGACGCCGCGCCAACCGTTGCGGCGCAGCGAATCGAGGCCGCGGTGGTAACCGACCCGGGCGTAGGCGTAGGACTCGATGGTCCGGCCCTCCGCCCAGGCCTCCTCGGCGAGGATGGCCCACAGCAGTGACGATGTGGGGTTCTGCGCCACGAGGTCCAGTGCTTCCTTGCCGAGGGCCAAGTGCTGGTAGATCTCGTTCTCGGCGGGCAGGAGCGTGGGCTCCGGCCCCATCAGGTTCTTCCGGAATTCGTCGGACATCAGAAGGTCTTGCCCACCGATCCGAGCTGCTGGGCGGCTTCGACGATGCGCGCGGCCATGCCGGCTTCAGCGGAAGCGCCCCAGACGCGGGGGTCGTAGGTCTTCTTGTTGCCCATTTCGCCGTCGACCTTCAGGACGCCGTCGTAGTTGGAGAACATGTGGCCGGCAACCGGGCGGGTGAAGGCGTACTGGGTGTCGGTGTCGATGTTCATCTTGATGACACCGTAGGAAACGGCGTCAGCGATTTCCTGTTCCGTGGAGCCGGAGCCGCCGTGGAACACGAGGTCGAACGGGTTTTCCTTGCCGATCTTGGCGCCAACCTCAGCCTGGATCTGCTTGAGCAGTTCGGGGCGGAGCTTCACGTTGCCCGGCTTGTACACACCGTGCACGTTGCCGAAGGTCAGTGCGGTCAGGTAGCGGCCGTTTTCGCCGGCACCCAGGGCCTCGATGGTGGCGAGGGCATCCTCGGTGGTGGTGTAGAGCTTCTCGTTGATCTCGTTCTCAACGCCGTCTTCTTCGCCACCAACGGTGCCGATTTCAACCTCGAGGATGATCTTGGCAGCAGCTGCGCGCTCCAGCAGTTCACGGCCGATGCGCAGGTTCTCGGAGAGGGTCTCGTGCGAGCCGTCCCACATGTGCGAGTTGAAGATCGGGTCCTTGCCGGCCTTGACGGCTTCCTCGGAAGCGGCCAGCAGCGGCAGAACGAAGTCCGCCAGCTTGTCCTGCGGGCAGTGGTCCGTGTGCAGGGCGATGTTGACGTTGTAGTTCTTGGCAACTTCGCGGGCGAACGCGGCGAAGCCGAGGGAACCGGCAACCATGTCCTTGACCGAAGCGCCGGACCAGTAGGCTGCGCCACCGGTGGAAACCTGGATGATGCCGTCCGATTCGGCCTCGGCGAAACCGCGGATCGCAGCGTTCAGAGTCTGCGACGACGTCACGTTGACCGCAGGGAAAGCGAATCCGCCAGCCTTTGCGCGGTCGATCATCTCGGAGTAAATCTCTGGGGTTGCAATGGGCATGGTGACTCCTATGCTGAATTCGTCTGTGGGTTGGTAACCCTGGAGTAGACCGCTTACGGCTAGCACCCATCCTAGCGATATCCGCGGGGGCGCCGTGTTTCGGGTCACTGGGGCTCTTAACACTTCCGCCGAGTTGGCATTTAATGACAATCCCGCGCGGGCGTCTTCAGGTGGCTAGTGCAACACCCCTGTAGTTGGAGGGGTGTCATGGTCAAGAAGTTGCCGTGGTCGGTTCGTGCGTGTGCGTATGAGCACTTGCTGGCGGGTGAGGACACGGGACGAAGTGCTGCCGCGGCTGGGGTGTCCCGGCAAGCGGTGTCGCAATGGGCGAAACTAGCGGGCATGGAACTTATCTCCGGCCCTGGTGGTGGCGTGCGTCTTCCGATGGCTTCGGAGGTGCTTTCGCGGGATAAGGAGCGAAGGTACCGGCGGCTGACTTTGGAGGACCGGGCTTATATCAAGGCCTGTCTGGGCTTGCCGGAGCCGCGTTCCATGCGACAGATCGCCAAGGAGTTGGGCGTGCATCCATCAACGGTGTCCCGGGAGATCCGCCGACACAGTATCGAGCATTGGGCCCGGCGCTATTACGACGCCGGGGTTGCCCAACACCGGGCACTGGTCCGCCGTAGACGGAACCGGCCCGTGAAGCTCTCTGCGGGAACGGCGGTGTGGAAGGAGGTCGTGGCACGCTTGAACCAGCGTTTCTCACCTCAACAGAGCGCTGCGGACCTGAAGAAGACGTTCCCCGAGCAGCCGGAGATGCACGTGTCCCACGAGTCAATTTACCAAGCCCTTTACGTGCAGGGCCGGGGTGCCTTGCGGCATGAACTTGCCGTGGAGAAGGCCCTACGTTCGGGCCGGACCGGTCGTAAGCCCCAATCAAAGCTGCCTGCCAGGAACGTAAGGCCCTGGCTTGAAGGGGCCCGGCTGAGCGACCGGCCCGCCGAAGTCCAGGACCGGGCCGTGCCCGGCCATTGGGAAGGTGATTTGGTCGTGGGTCCCGGTAACTCCGGGATCGTCACCTTGGTCGAGCGCTCCTCACGGTTCACTTTGCTGGGCCGGCTGCCGGGAGCCAGGGACAGCGCGACGGTCATCGAGGTCATGCAGAAAATGATCCACACCCTGCCCCAGGCGATCCTTAAAACGATCACCTGGGACCAAGGCACGGAAATGGCTCAACACGCCAAGTTCACAGTAGCGACCGGCTGCCAGCTGTTCTTCTGTGACCCGCACTCACCCTGGCAACGCGGCACGAACGAGAACACCAACGGACTGGTCCGCGATATCCACCCCAAAGGCACGAACTTCAACCAGGTCAGCGACGAAGAACTCGCCCACACCCAGCACCTGCTCAACATCCGACCGCGTCAAACACTCCAATGGGACACCCCAACTGAAAGACTGACCAAACTAATCGATGGTGTTGCACTAGCAAGCTGAAACCGCCGCGCTGCGATTGTCATTAGATGTCACCTCGCGCGCCAGCCGCGGCTCTGGAGGGCACGGCGGACTTTATGGACGACGGCGGGCCGCTCACCTTCGAGGTCATGCTTGGAAATCCGGACTTCCAGCCAGCCAAGGGCGAGCGACTTCTCTTGGCGCTCGATATCCCGCAAGTGTTGCTCCGCGCCGCCATGGTGTTGGCCGTCGTATTGGAGGGAGACCAGGTACTCAAGGTAGGCGGCGTCCGGCCACAGCACGGCCTGGCCGAACTGATTGCGGATCGCGTGGTTGAGCACGGGTTCGGGCAGGTTGGCGTTGACCAGGGCCAGACGCATCCGCGATTCGGGGGCGGAGTCGGCGCCGACACGGATGAGTTCCAGTGCCGCCCGAGCAGTCCGCACTCCCCGCATGCCCGGATGGCTTCCCACGGCATCTTGCAACTCTGCGATACTGCACAACGCTTCTTTGGGCACCGGGAAATCGGGGCCATGAGAGGACACGAGGTAGTCGCCGGCTGCAACCAGGTCCTCCACGGTGGACAACGCGGCCAAGTCCAGCCACGTCCGCGCAGGCGAGGTGACTCGGACGCCGTCGTACTCCACCGTTTCCTCCGGAAGGAGCGTGAGGAGGTGTCCCGCCACGTTGACCCTGCGGGGAAAACTGAATCCCCGGCGTCGTGCAAGGTGGATGCGCCAATCCCCGCTGAGCCGGGCAGGCACTGGAATACCCCAGAGCCGCGCCGCCGACAGCGAGACGAGGATGGAGGAGTCATCCAGGTCCGTGTAGGCGCGCAAGGCGGCGGCTCCGGAAGCATCGGACGCAGCCGGGACACGAATTCCCCTGGAAACCAGCACCAAGTCCTTGGCACGTGTCCGTGACCGGGTTACCCCGGCCTTGTCCGATGCGTGCACAGAGAAGGAACCCGTGGCCAGATGATCCGGAAGTGGTGCCCTGCGCATGCCCCATTCTTGCTGGTCCGCCGGGTGCGCATCGGGTTATCCACAGCCTTCGCCGCACGCGCCCCGCCGAGGTGGCATTTAATGACAATCCCGAGCAGGCGGTTTCAGCTTGCTAGTGCAACACCATCGATTAGTTTGGTCAGTCTTTCAGTTGGGGTGTCCCATTGGAGTGTTTGACGCGGTCGGATGTTGAGCAGGTGCTGGGTGTGGGCGAGTTCTTCGTCGCTGACCTGGTTGAAGTTCGTGCCTTTGGGGTGGATATCGCGGACCAGTCCGTTGGTGTTCTCGTTCGTGCCGCGTTGCCAGGGTGAGTGCGGGTCACAGAAGAACAGCTGGCAGCCGGTCGCTACTGTGAACTTGGCGTGTTGAGCCATTTCCGTGCCTTGGTCCCAGGTGATCGTTTTAAGGATCGCCTGGGGCAGGGTGTGGATCATTTTCTGCATGACCTCGATGACCGTCGCGCTGTCCCTGGCTCCCGGCAGCCGGCCCAGCAAAGTGAACCGTGAGGAGCGCTCGACCAAGGTGACGATCCCGGAGTTACCGGGACCCACGACCAAATCACCTTCCCAATGGCCGGGCACGGCCCGGTCCTGGACTTCGGCGGGCCGGTCGCTCAGCCGGGCCCCTTCAAGCCAGGGCCTTACGTTCCTGGCAGGCAGCTTTGATTGGGGCTTACGACCGGTCCGGCCCGAACGTAGGGCCTTCTCCACGGCAAGTTCATGCCGCAAGGCACCCCGGCCCTGCACGTAAAGGGCTTGGTAAATTGACTCGTGGGACACGTGCATCTCCGGCTGCTCGGGGAACGTCTTCTTCAGGTCCGCAGCGCTCTGTTGAGGTGAGAAACGCTGGTTCAAGCGTGCCACGACCTCCTTCCACACCGCCGTTCCCGCAGAGAGCTTCACGGGCCGGTTCCGTCTACGGCGGACCAGTGCCCGGTGTTGGGCAACCCCGGCGTCGTAATAGCGCCGGGCCCAATGCTCGATACTGTGTCGGCGGATCTCCCGGGACACCGTTGATGGATGCACGCCCAACTCCTTGGCGATCTGTCGCATGGAACGCGGCTCCGGCAAGCCCAGACAGGCCTTGATATAAGCCCGGTCCTCCAAAGTCAGCCGCCGGTACCTTCGCTCCTTATCCCGCGAAAGCACCTCCGAAGCCATCGGAAGACGCACGCCACCACCAGGGCCGGAGATAAGTTCCATGCCCGCTAGTTTCGCCCATTGCGACACCGCTTGCCGGGACACCCCAGCCGCGGCAGCACTTCGTCCCGTGTCCTCACCCGCCAGCAAGTGCTCATACGCACACGCACGAACCGACCACGGCAACTTCTTGACCATGACACCCCTCCAACTACAGGGGTGTTGCACTAGCCACCTGAAGACGCCGCACCGGGACTGTCATTAAGTGCCACCTCGGGGAAGCTACGAGACCGGCTGTTGGAACACGTGGCGGCGCACCCACGCGTGCATGGCGATGGCCGCCGCGGAGGCCGCATTCATGGACCGGGTGGAGCCGAACTGCTCCATGGACAGGGTTGCGACGGCGGCATCGTGCACCTCAGGCGTGAGACCGGGACCTTCCTGCCCGAACACCAGGACGCAGTTCTTCGGGAGATCGTACGTTTCAAGCGGTACGGAATCCGGGAAGATGTCGATGCCGATCACGGCAAGCCCCTCCCCCTCGGCCCACTGGACGAAGTCCTCAACCGTGGGGTGGTGGCGGACGTGCTGGTAGCGGTCGGTGACCATGGCCCCGCGACGGTTCCACCGCCGTCGGCCAATGATGTGGACCTCCTTGGCGAGGAAGGCGTTGGCGGTCCGCACCACGGTGCCGATGTTGAGGTCATGCTGCCAGTTCTCAATGGCGATGTGGAAATCGTGCCGCTTCGAATCGAGGTCGGCGACAATAGCTTCGTGCTTCCAATAGCGGTACTGGTCAACCACGTTGCGCCGGTCGCCGTCACGCAGGAGGTCCGGATCCCAGTGCTCGCCAACCGGCCACTCGCCTTCCCAGGGCCCGACGCCGACCTCCGCCTTCGCTTCGGCCTCGCCTTCTGCGGTGGTCCCCTCCGGGGACGCGGCAGGTGCGGGCAGGGCTGTGTTGGGGGGAAGGTCAGTCACCCCTCAACTTTAGCCCTGCCGTTTCCCCGCTTGAGCCCGTGCCCCGATTGAGCCCGTGGCCCGTTGGAGCGCGGGTTCCTAGCCCATCTTCCACTTGTTGATGCGGTACGAGTTGGCCAGCTGCTCGAAGAGACCCGGGTGCGCGTCCCAGTAGGTCTTGTGTCCGCTGACACCGAGCATCTGCGGAGTGCCCCATGGCGTAACGGAGAACAGGTTCACTGCCTGGATGGCCTCGCCGCGGGCGTTGGTGCAGGTGAACCCGACAACAACAGCCGCACCACGACGGAACTCACGGATCTCCGGCATGGAGGTCTTGAAGTCCGAGGCGCACTTGTGGCCTACCAGGTTCTGCGGCAGTTCAGTGGCTGTCATGCCCTTGTACCGGGCCTCGATATCTTCCAGGGCCTTCTTGATTTCCGCCGGATCCTTGCCGAACTTGCCTTCCTCGGATTCAGCGAAGAAGGCATAGGCGAGCGCGATCCCGTCGCCGTCGGTCTCCACCGTGCCTTGGGCCTTCTTCTGGATCTCTTCGCCCGTGGTGGGGTCCTTGGTGATGCCGAATGATTCGTCGTGGGTCCACTCGGCCAAGTACTGGAAGGACGATTCGCCCGTGACCCATTTGCTGAACAACGGGTCGCCGTCCGCTGGAACGTTGCTGGGGCCCGCGAAGTTCTCCCATGCTGACGGCAGCGGGATGGCCCCGGCCGGGATGTCGGTGGACGCCGACGCGTCACCGGAAGGCTCAGCCTCGGCGGACGGATCCGCAGACGGCTCAGCGGCCGCATCCGACGCCTCGTCCGAGGACGTGACCGAAGGCGACGGCGAGTCAACGGCAGTCGGCTTGGTCAGGGACGGAATCAACCAGGTGAACGCAACTACCAGGGCAATGATCACGACGACGGCGACACCGCCGAGGATCAGGAACAGGGACTTCCTGTTGTGGTCACCCGGGTTCTGGCCGGGTCCCGTTGGCTGGCCCGGGTAGGGGCCGCCGGGCGGTGGGAAACCGGGCTGGTTGGGGTTGCCAGGGTGGCCCGGGTAGCCCAGCTGGTTGGGGTTACCGGGATGGCCCTGCTGCACGGGGAAGGCCTGGGTGGGGTCGTGCTGTGCAGGAAAAGCCTGCGTCGGAAAAGCCTGCGTCGGCGCGTCCTGCGGCTGGGCTGGCTGCGGCTGGATCGGTTGCTGGCCTTCCGACCGTTGCTGGCCCTCCGGCTGCGGCTGGCCTTGCTGCTGGGCTTCCGGCTGGTACATGGGCTGCGCTTGCCCGGGCTGGTACTGGCGGTACTGCTCTTTGCCCGTGTCGTAGCGTGGCTGCGGTACGCCGTCCGGATTGTAGGGAGGCTGGGGTACGCCGTTGTTGTTGCTCATGGCAAGGCCCTTTCACATGCTGTGGGCACCGGAACATCCTTGCGGACACAACCGGTGGTCTATCCGGAACGAGGGACCTGCTGAAGCGGACGGCGTGGTGCTCACCGTGTCGATCCCCCGACCCACGGTGCCGGCGCGCGAGCACGCCGCAATCAGTCCAGCGCCGCATCCAGGCCGGCGCCGGAACAAGCGTAGACCAGGCCGGCGCGCCCAACGCAAGTCACGCCGTCGAAATGCCGGGGCCCAACGGGAAGCGCATCACTCAAAACGGGTGGCTGTCATGGCCGCATTTCCACGGATGAGGCCGAAGGTTCCCGCTACGGCGCAACAGGAAAGGGCAAGGCTCACCGCCAGAGCAACGAAGTAGCCGGGTTCCGGCCAGGCCACTTGATAGTTGTCGTTGATGGCCGTCACCATGAGCCAAGCGGTCAGGAAGCCGAGGCTCACGGAGAGCAGCAAAACACTAAGAAGGGGGACGACAGCTTCACGGGTGATGATCCCCCGAAGCACAGAAGCGGGCATCCCCATGAGCCGCATGAGGCCGAAGACGCGTTTGCGGTCCATGATGGCCGCAGCGGTCCCGACAGCCAGGGACAACCCGGCGATGGCAACCGCGACGAACATGCCCAGATATGCCAACGCAGCCAAACCCTGGATCAGGCGGCGGGACGATTGCAGTTGGACATCGGGGGTGGCACTCGCTGGTGTGGCCGTTGCGGCCGAGCTGTCCAATACTGTCCGGGCGCGGTCCATGGCCTCAGGCGTGCCGTCCGTCCCGAGCACCACCACCACGGGGACCAGACCCTCGAGGCTTCCGGCCGGCGCCGGTCTCAGCGACAGCGGTTGCGTGGTCCAAAAGTAGAGGAAGGTCCCGTCCACAGCGACGACCCCGGAGGAAGGGATGTCTTTGAACCCCAACTCCAAGGCGTCCTTGCTGGTGAAGACGAGCTCGGACCCAGCGCCGGCTTCAGACAACGCGGCGGGGCCGTATCCGATAACAGCGCTCCGGATGCCGGGCTTTGATGTGGCCTCCGAGACGGTCCGCGCCACAGAGGCCTGCAGCTCCCCCGGCCGTTCTGTATCCCCGGAACGGACCGTCGCCTGCAGACTCGTGGGCTGAAGGAGACCGGGCCGCGCCACGGGACCCTCGTCCGACTGGACAATACTGGATGCCCCGGCAAACACGGACACGACGAAGACGGCGACAACCAAACCGGAGACCGAACGGAAAGTCGCCACCGGGGTCCTCTGGATGCGGCTGGCCGCGATGACCGCGGCTGCACTCCCGGCGTATCGCAACCCGGCACGGCTCACGGTCCTGGTCATCCAGGGGCCGATCACCACGATCCCCGCCAACACGGCCATGAAGCCAACTACCAACAAGGGCGACTCAAGCCAGGGAAGCCGGATTTTCAGGACACGGATGATAACCACAGCCGATCCCATGAAGAGCAAGCCAAGAAGCAGCGGCAATGCGCGCCAGGCCGTGGGGACTTTGTCGTGCACGGTCCTGTTCACGCCCAAGGGCCCCACGTCGGCACGGGCGGTCCTTAAAGCGGCAACCAGCGCTGAGGCCCCCACCACCATGGCCACCACCATCACTGCAGCAGTCCACCCGGTGTGCAGGTCCGTGGCGAACATCCTGCTGCCGTTGACCGGTACCTCCGCCGCCAACGGGGTCAAGACGACGGCCAAACCCGCACCCACGACCGCGCCGATAAGGCCGGGAATCATAACCTCAGCGGCGGCTATCCGTGAGACCGTGCGTGTTGACGCTCCGATGAGCCTCAGTGTGGCAAAGCGTTCCCGACGCTGCGCGGCACCCAGCCCAGTGACGATGCTGATCAACAGCAGCACCGGAAAGAACACCGCGAGGGCGCCGATCATCAATACTGTGACGTAGCTGGCCGCGCTGCCCCCGTAGGGGTTGCTGGTGAAGTCCGACACGATGGCGGCGCTACCGCCTCGGCGAAGCTCAGCTTCCTGCCCACCCGTGATGACCATCAGCGAGTCCGGGCCCGGGAGTGCCGAGTCATCGATGATGCCGGCGAATTTACCGAAGCGGTCACCCAGCTGGTCCCCGGGCGTGGATTCAATAAGGCGCTGCAGGGCCGGCGATGCGTAGTAGCTTCCTGGTTCAGGCGGCCTGCCGATCCCGGGAATTTCCATGGTGGTGGACGGCAGGGCCGCGAAGTCGCGCCGCTCGATGAGTTTGTCCCGGAAGACCTCTGCGCCCCTGGTACGCATCAGCGCGCTATCCGGCGTCAAAGGTATGGGGGCTGCGCTCCCTGAAGCGTCGAGGGTCCCGGAGACGGAGGGACTACCCGATTCGCGGAGCCACGCGCCGCGATCGTCCCGGGCTTGCAGCCCGTTTGCTCCACCCCATAGCAATAACAACAGGCAAACCCCGACGGCGACGCCTCCCGCGATTCCGGCAAGCCTGCCGTAGGCGGACCGGCTTCCAAGCACCGCAAGGCGCAACAAGCCTGTGTTCAGTCGCATCTTTCCGGCATTCACGGGGACACCCGGTAGCCGGCACCCAGGACGCCGTCGCGGACGATGACTTCCCGGTCGGCGTAAGCAGCGGTGCGGGCATCATGGGTAATCATCACTACCGTGGTTCCCGCCTGACGCACAAGTTCCAGCATCAGGGTCAGGACAGCTTCCGAGGCCAGTGAGTCGAGGGCACCGGTAGGCTCGTCCGCAAACAACAAGGCAGGGGAGGTCACCAGCGCACGGGCAACCGCCACACGCTGGGCCTGGCCACCGGACAGTTCACCAGGCAACTTGGCACTCAGGCCGCCCAGCCCGAGCTGCTCCAGGAGGTCCGAAGATCTACGGAGGGCCTCCTGGCGGTTGATCCCGTCCAGGAGCAACGGAAGGCTGACATTGTCGGCGGCCGAGAGCTCCGGCAGGAGCTGCCCAAACTGGAATACGAACCCAAACTCCGTCAATCTCAGGCGCGAGCGTTGGGGCTCGCGCAAGGAACTGATATCGCTGGGGGTTCGTCCGGAAGGGCTGTAGGTGACGGAACCGGCGTCGGGCGTCAGGACGCCTGCCAGGCAGTGCAGCAGGGTGGACTTTCCGGATCCGGAAGGGCCCATGACGGCAAGAACTTCTCCCGGGTGGACATCGAGGTCGATGCCTCTCAGTGCCTCCGTTGGGCCGAAGGAGTGGCGGAGACCGCGGGCACTGAGGATGGGGGCTGTGTTGTCTGTGGTCATACGCCCATCAGCTCCTTCGTGAGTTGGGTCAGACGGGCACTGGTAAGGTCCATCCACCGCAGGTCCGCTTCGATATGGAACAACCCGTGGTCACACATCAGGACCTGCAGCAAGTCCGCGTCCTTCTTGAGCCTGGTCAGTTCACGCATCCGGGCCATGTGCTCGCTGCGCTGCAGGTCAAGGAGCCGCTCAGCATCGTCGTGAAGGAGCAGGGCGATCACTGTCTTGGCGAACAGGTTGCTTTGCAGTGATTCCGAGGGGACGTCCGGGGTGAACAGCCATTCGCGGACCTTGGCCTCACCGGCCAGTGTGATTTCGTACTTTTTGCGGTCGGGACCGCCCCCGGTCTCTTCTCCCAGTGCGCGGATCAGTTCGTCGCGGACCATGCGCGCCAGAGTTGAATACACCTGCCCGAACGCCAGGGCTTTTCCGGCCCCGAAGTATCGGTCATAGGAGTGCTTGAGGTCGTAGCCGTAACTGGCTTCGCGGCTCAAGAGGCCAAGGAGGGTAAGTGAGTTGTTCACGACTCCATCTATACACTCAGTTTATAGTTAAACACCAGCACCGCTACGTGATGTCCGGCAGCCCGAATGATGAAAGACTGGGAAGCAGTGCATGAACAACCCCAGCCGGAGGCAAATATGGCAGAAGAAACCACGCCCCACCCGTCCACGTCGGTTTACCGTAATGGCCACGAGATCGAATGCTGGCTCACGGACATGGACGGCGTCCTCGTCCACGAAAACCAGGCCATCCCCGGCGCAGCCGAGCTCATCCAGCGCTGGGTGGATACGTCCAAGCGCTTCCTGGTGCTGACCAATAACTCCATCTTCACCCCGCGCGACCTCGCAGCCCGCCTTCGTGCGTCCGGCTTGGAAGTCCCCGAAGAGAACATCTGGACCTCCGCACTCGCCACAGCCCAGTTCCTCAAGGACCAGGTGCAGTCCTCCGATTCGGGCAACCGCGCGTACACCATCGGCGAGGCCGGCCTCACCACCGCCCTGCACGAAGCCGGATTCATCCTCACGGACACCGACCCCGATTTCGTGGTCCTCGGCGAAACCCGCACCTATTCCTTCGAAGCGATCACCATGGCCGTCCGCCACATCCTGGCCGGCGCCCGCTTCATCGCCACCAACCCGGACGCCACCGGCCCTTCCAAGGACGGTCCCATGCCCGCTACAGGTGCCATCGCGGCCATGATCACCAAGGCCACGGGCCGCGAACCGTACATCGTGGGCAAGCCGAACCCCATGATGTTCCGCTCCGCCATGAACCAGATCGATGCCCACTCGGAGACCACGGCCATGATCGGCGACCGCATGGACACGGACATCGTGGCCGGCATGGAAGCGGGCCTGCACACGGTCCTGGTGCTCAGCGGAATCACGCAGCGCGAGGAAATCGTGTCCTTCCCCTTCCGGCCCAACCAGATCCTGAATTCAGTGGCCGACCTGAAGAGCCAGATCTAAGAAGGAACCACCATGGCTGTGCTCAATCTGCGTCCCCTGGCGGGGGGACGGATTCTCAGGGGGAGCCAGCCGTTCGGCTTGGATGCCGCGGCAACGTCAGGGTTCCTGGTGGAACACGGCATCCAAGCCATCGTTGACCTGCGCAGCGAGCTGGAGCGCTCGCTCGTTCCGTGGTTGGTTCACGACGGCGGCGGCGGGCCGGCCGCTGCAGCCCCACCCGCCGTCGAACTCATCCATAACCCACTGGACCCCAACGCCATCGCGGGGTCGCTCCAAGCCGTGGAGACGGCCGAGGACCTGGGCGAGCTGTACCTCGGCTGGATCCGGCTGCGGCCCGAATGGGTGGCTGAGGCCCTGCGACCCGTGGCGCGTGGCAAACGCACGCTGGTGCATTGCTCACTGGGCAAGGACCGGACCGGCGTGGTTTCCGCGGTCGGGCTCCTGGCAGCAGGCGGGACCGAGGACGACGTAGTAGCCGACTATGTGGCGACCACCGCCAACCTGCCGGACGTCCTGGAGGTAATGGCCGAAACATGGCGGCTCAGAGTCCCATCAACTGCGGCAGAGTATTTCAGCCCCGACCTCATGATCCTGCAGAGCCCGGAAGCTGCCATGCGGCACTTCCTGGCCGGATTCTCCAAGGAATTCGGCGATGTCGGCGGCTTCCTGCGTGAAGCGGGCCTCACCGCCGTCGAGGTTGAAGCGTTGCGCTGAACGCTCCAGCCACCTTACGCAGGCCTGATGATCTTCCCATTGGGCTCCTGGTACGACGGTTCCTCCGGTTCGGGCGGCAGGGGCAGGAGCTCATCCTGTACCTTTTCCAGCAATGGCCGGTATACGCCGGCGTTCCACTGCGGACTCGCGTGCGCCGGCCGTGCGCCCTCGGTACTCAGGGTGGGCAGGGCCATGTTGGCGCCGAAAACCTTGCTCCATCCCGCACGCGCCGATTCGTAGTCCACGGTGCCGTCCTTGGAGTTGCCCATGAACGCCATCTTGGCGCCACCGATCTTGCCCGCGAACCGCAGCCCGTCAAAGTGGTAGATGTAGGCCGACTCTGTCTGGATCAGGACACTGGAAGGCGCGATGGGCGAAAGCTGTTCCATCGTCTGATCGAGGATCTGCCGCCACGTGCGCTCGTCCTTGTGAACCACGCGCTCCCCCAGCTCATAGCCCCCGCGCAGCACCGAAGGAATGCGGAAGCCGTTCTCATAAAGGAACACAACGCCGTCGAACCAGCTCTGGTCCAGGGCGTCTGCGCGGCTGAACGGACTCGAATCCAGGACGATCACCTGCGTTTCCACGCCATGGAGTTCCAGCAGGCGTGCAGCAACCTGGGTCGCGAGCATTCCGCCAAAGCTGTGACCGTAGAAGTACAGCTTCTCCAGTTCCAGCTCGCGGACATGCAGGATGATTGCGCGGACTACTTCATCGACGTCCAGGCCCAGATTGGAATATCCGACGGCGGCCAGGCGGCCGCGTTGGTGCAGTGCAGGACGCAGCGAGTTGAGGATCCACTGTGCTTCTTCCCAACTGGTTTTGTACCCGGGAAAGAGGATCCAACTGGCTTTGGGAAAGTACAGGTCCGAGTACGGGTCCGGGACCCGAAGGATTTTGGTGGCCCGGCGCTCCGCCTGGACGCGCCTGGTGAATAGCATGTCCCCGGCCAGGGCTGCGGAAATGCCGGCGTAGGTCAGGAAATTACGGCGGGACGTCTTCTTGAGCCGGGCAGCGTAAGGCAGGATCCGGGCCCAGGAGCCCGGATCCCCCGCCGTTTCAGGTTCCGGAGTTACCGGCGCGGGAGGGTTTTCAGTCACCTCCGGCGGCGCCGGGAGCTTCCCTACTTGAACGTCCACGCAGCAAGCATAGGCTTCGGCGGCACTGCCTTACATCCCCGCAGTTTGTGCACAGTCGGTGCCCTTAGGATGTGCTCTTGCAATCAGGAACCGGACGGAATCTGTTTAGTCCAGGCCCAGTTCGTCCTTGCCGAAAGCGAAGAGGTACGGAACGCCGGTTTCGGCTTCGATCTTCTCTTTGGCACCGGTGTTGCGGTCCACGATTACAGCCACGGCCACCACGTTGCCGCCCGCCTTGCGGACACCTTCGACGGCGGTCAGCGCGGACCCGCCGGTGGTGGACGTGTCCTCGAGGACCACCACGTTGCGGCCTTCGACTGAGGGACCTTCCACCTGGCGGCCCATGCCGTAGGACTTCTGGGCTTTGCGGACGACGAAGGCGTCCACGGCACGGCCGGCATCGGCAGCAGCGTGCATGACAGCGGTACCGACAGGGTCGGCACCCATGGTGAGTCCGCCTGCGCACTCAACCGCAACGCCGGCGTCGTCGATCATTGCCAGCATTACCTGGCCTACCAGCTTGGAGGCCTCGTGGTGCAAGGTGATGCGGCGCAGGTCGATGTAGTAGTCCGCTTCCTTGCCGCTGGAGAGGATAACCTTGCCGCGGACCACCGCCAGCTCTTTGATGAGTTCAAGAAGGCGGGCACGGGCAGCAGCAGTGTCGACTGCAGGGAAACTGGTGGAAGTCATGGCTCCTAGTTTAGTGTGCCGGTGCAGCCGTGGTTGCCCTGATGACCAGTCGCGGATCCACGATCTGGTCCCGGGTTCCTGCTTTCCCCTCCAGCTGGTGCAGCATCTCTTCCATGGTTTTTCGCCCGAGTTCCTCGAAGTCCTGCTTGATGGTGGTCAAGGGAGGCATGAAGAACCCGGCCTCCGGCTGGTCGTCGTAGCCCACCACGCTGATATCGCCTGGTACGTGGCGGCCGGCTTCCTGGAGGGCGCGGAGGACGCCGACGGCCATCTGGTCATTCGCTACGAATACAGCGGTTACGGAGTCGTGGTCGATGAGTTCCCGTCCGGCCTGGTATCCGGATGCGGCATCCCAGGCACCCTGGAGCAGGACGCTCGCCTCGAGTCCGGCCGTGTCCATCGCCTCCCGCCAGCCCTCAATGCGCTCCGCCGCGTCGATCCAGTGCGTGGGCCCGGAAATGTGGGCGATGCTGCGATGCCCCAGCCCGATCAGGTGTTCCACGGCCAGCCTGGCTCCCAAACGCTGGTTGAGGGACGCTCCGGTGAGCTGGTTTCCCGCACCGGCGCCTACGGCCACGATCGGCACAGGGACTGAAACGTCATGCAGGGCCGCAAGGACATCGGGATGCGGAACCAGGATGACGATGCCGTCCACGGATTGGCTGCGGAAGTGGCCCATGGCGTCGTTGATACTGTGACTGGTCACTTCGCGAAGATTCGCGATGCTGACGAAGTATCCGGCTTCCCTGCCCGCCTGCTCGACTCCAAGCAACGTGTTCGCCGGCCCGAACTGCCCCGTTTCGCAGGCAAGGACACCAATGGTCCGCGACCGACGCGTCACCAGGCTCCGTGCTGCGGTGTTCCGGCGATAGCCGAGGCGGGCTATTGCCGCTTCCACCCGTTGCCTTGTGTTATGGCTGACGTTCGGGTGGTTGTTCAGGACACGGGAAACCGTTTGGTGGGAAACCCCGGCCATCTTCGCCACATCCCCCATTACCGGGGGCCGGCTCGGTGAGTCGGGGGCGGCCCCGGGCAAAACCCGGGGCCGCAGTGTTGGCGGTTGCTCACCGCGTGGCATCAGATGCTACTTCGCGTCGACGCCCACAGGCTCCGCCGTGGAAGCGGGTGCCGCTTCGGCAGCTGGAGGCGTGGTCTTCCACTTGAACCGGCGGCCCATGGAGGAACCTCCGCCGGCACCGGTCCGGTTCTTGTTGAAGATGTCGAAGCCGACAGCCAGCAGGAGCACCAGGCCCTTGATGAGCTGCTGGTAATCAGTGCCCAGGCCGAGAATGGACATGCCGTTGTTCAGGACGCCCATGATCAGGCCACCGATCATGGCTCCTGCCACGGTGCCGATGCCGCCTTGGACAGCTGCGCCGCCGATGAACGCTGCAGCGATGGAGTCCAGCTCGAACCCGGTACCGCCGGCAGGCTGTGCCGAGTTCAGGCGGGCCGTGAAGACCAGGCCCGCCAGCGCGGCCAGGACGCCCATGTTGACGAAGAGCCGGAAGGTGACCTTCTTGGTCTTGATGCCGGACAGCTCGGCGGCGTGGAGGTTGCCGCCAATGGCATAGGTGTGGCGGCCAAAGATGCTGTTGCTCATCAGCGCCGAGTACAGGATCACAAGGACTGCCAGGACAACCAGGACAATCGGGGTTCCGCGGTAGCTGGCCAGCAGGAAGGTGATGATGAGCATCAGGAGCGCGATGAAACCGTTCTTGACGGCGAACCACGCCATCGGTTCGTTCTCCAGGTTGAACTTGCGGCGCACCCGGCGTTCCTTCAAAGCCTGGAAAAGGATGGCTGCCGTACCGCCGACACCCAGGATCACGGTCAGCCACTCAAGGACGGACGTGCCACCGGAGATGTCCGGCAGGAAGCCGCCGCCCAGGGCGCGCAATTCGTTCGGGAACGGGGTGATCTGCTGGTTCTTGAGGGTAATCAGGGTCAGGCCGCGGAAGATCAGCATGCCGGCAAGGGTGACGATGAATGCGGGGATACCAACGTAGGCAATCCAGTAACCCTGCCAGGCACCCACAAGGGCTCCCACCAGGAGGCACGCCGGGATGGCGAGCCACCAGGCCCAGCCCCAGTGCACGATCATCACACCGGCCACGGCGCCGATGAAGCCGGCAATCGAGCCGACGGAGAGGTCGATATGACCGGCAATAATGACCATCACCATGCCGATGGCAAGGATCAGGATATAGCTGTTCTGGACCACCAGGTTGGTGACGTTCTGGGGCTGAAGGAGGATGCCGTCGGTGAGGACCTGGAAGAGGATGACAATCAGGATCAGGGCGACGAAGATGCCAACCTGGCGGAGGCGGCTTGTGAGGAAGCCAAGGGATTCTCGTAGGGCGGACATGGTGGCTATTCCTTCTCTTGAGTCATGTAGTGCATGAGGGTTTCCTGGGTGGCTTCGGCGATGGGGACCTCGCCGGTGATGCGGCCCGCTGAGAGCGTGTAGATCCTGTCGCAGATGCCCAGGAGTTCCGGCAGTTCGGAGGAGATCACAATGACCGCTTTCCCCGAGGCCGCCAGCTCGGCGATGATCGTGTAGATCTCAAACTTGGCGCCCACATCGATCCCACGCGTGGGTTCGTCCAGGATGAGGACGTCGGGGTCGGAGAACATCCACTTGCTGAGCACCACTTTTTGCTGGTTCCCGCCGGAGAGCTTGCCCGTGATCGCAGCGACCGAAGGCGCTTTGATGTTCATGCTCTTGCGGTAATGGTTGGCCACCGTGGTTTCCTGGTTGCCGTCCACCCAACCGCGTTTGGCCAGCTTGTTCAGGGCAGCCATGGAGATGTTCCGCTTGATGTCTTCAATCAGGTTCAGGCCGTAGTGCTTCCGGTCCTCGGTGGCGTACGCAATTCCGTGCTCGATTGCATCCGAAACCGTGGACGTGTTGATCTCCTGGCCGTACTTGTAAACCTTGCCGGAGACCGCACGGCCGTAGGTGCGGCCGAAAACGCTCATTGCGAGCTCGGTCCTGCCCGCACCCATGAGGCCGGCCAACCCAACAACCTCACCCTTACGGACCGTCAGGTTGGCGTTGCTGACCACCATCCGCGAGTGGTCCTGTGGATGCTGGACCGTCCAATCCTCGATGCGGAGGACTTCTTCACCGATGTTTGGGGTCCGGTCCGGATACAGGCTTTCGAGATCGCGTCCCACCATGCCCCGGATGATGCGTTCCTGGGTGATCTGTCCCTGGTCCAGGCGCAGTGTCTCGATGGATTTGCCATCGCGGATGATGGTGACGGCGTCGGCCACTTTGCGGATCTCGTTGAGTTTGTGGCTGATGATGATGCTGGTGACGCCCTGGCCTTTGAGGTGCAGGATGAGGTCCAGCAGGTGGTCCGAGTCTTCGTCGTTCAGCGCCGCCGTGGGCTCATCGAGGATGAGCAGCTTCACCTCCTTGGAGAGCGCCTTCGCGATCTCCACCAACTGCTGCTTACCCACGCTGATGTGCTGGATGGGCGTTACGGGATTCTCGCTGAGGCCCACCCGGGCCAGCAGTTTGGCGGCCTCCAGGTTGGTCTTCCGCCAGTCCACCCAGCCGTTCTTCGCAAGCTCATTGCCCAGGTAGATGTTCTCGGCGATCGACAGATACGGGCTCAGGGCCAGTTCCTGGTGGATGATCACGATGCCGCGCTTCTCGCTGTCCGTGATGCTGGAAAATTCGCAGGGTTCGTTCTCGAACAGGATGTCGCCGTCGAAGGTGTTGTGCGCGTAAACGCCGGACAACACTTTCATGAGGGTGGATTTCCCGGCTCCGTTCTCACCACAAATGGCGTGAACCTCACCTCGGTTGACGTCCAGGGTGACGTCCTGAAGGGCTTTTACACCGGGGAAGGTCTTGGTGATTCCTCGCATTTGAAGAATGGGTACGTTCATCGTCAATTCCCGCTGACTGGTTGAAACTGGGCCGGGTCGAGGACTCGACAGGCACTGGGATGCTGTGGCCCCACCGCTGCGCGCTGCAACACAGGGCGGTGGGGCCACAGATTGGGGAGGTGGTTACTTGACGTCGGCTTCGGTGTAGTAGCCCGAGTCGATGAGTTCCTTCTTGTAGTTGTCCTTGGTGATGATGACGGACTTCAGAAGGTATGCCGGAACAACCTTGACCTTGTTGTTGTAGGTCTTGGTGTCGTTGGTTTCGGGCTCACTGCCCTTGAGTACGGCGTCTACCATTTTCACGGCCTGGGCGCCGAGCTGGCGGGTGTCCTTGAAGATGGTGGAGTACTGCTCGCCCGCGATGATGGACTTCACGGAACCCTTTTCAGCGTCCTGGCCGGTCACGACCGGGAGCTTTCCGGTGGAGTAACCGCCGGTGCTGGTCAGAGCGGAAATGATGCCGATGGACAGGCCGTCATACGGGGACAGCACGCCGTCGAGCTTGGTGCCGGAGCTGTAGGCGGAGGTGAGGATGTCTTCCATGCGCTTCTGGGCAACGGGTGCCTGCCAGCGGAGGATGGCTGCCTGCTCGAACTTGGTCTGGCCGCTGGGGACCTTCAAGGTGCCTGCATCCAGGTACGGCTTGAGGGTATCCATTGCGCCGGTCCAGAAGAAGTTGGCGTTGTTGTCATCCGGGCTGCCCGCGAACAATTCGACGTTGAACGGGCCCTTGCCCTCTACCTTCTTGCCGCTGGCATCAACGAGTCCCAGACCCGTCAGCAACGACGTGGCCTGCTGGACGCCCACGGTGTAGTTGTCGAACGTGGTGTAGTAGTCCACGTTCGGCGTTCCGTTGATGAGGCGGTCGTAAGCGATGACCTTGACGTTCTGTTCCTTGGCCTTGGCCAGGACGTCCGTCAGCGTGGTGCCATCGATGGCGGCGATGATGAGTGCCTTCGCACCCTTGGTCAGCATGTTCTCGATCTGGGAAACCTGCGTGGGGATGTCATCGTTGGCGAACTGCAGGTCCGTCTTGTAGCCGAGGTCCTTCAGGGATTTCTCAACATTGGCACCGTCTGCGATCCAACGCTCCGATGTCTGCGTCGGCATCGAAATGCCTACCAGCGAATCGCTGGGCTTTGCGGTGCTGGAAGACTCCGCCGCGCCTCCACGGCTGCCGCAGCCTGTGGCTCCGACGGTCAAGGTTAGGACGACCGCTACGGCGCCCAGGAGTTTTTTCAATCTCACGATGCTCTCCTTCCGCGGCAGCAGTGCCGCGAACTCTGATGCAGCCGGAGCATCTGCGCGTCCGGCACGGTGAAGCTGGATGTGGCCTGCGTGCTGGGGGCTGCACAAGCCATTGAAAAGGTATTGCGAATGCCATTGTGAACGCTAACAATACCCGGGGTCAAGTGCTGTAGATCACGAATTGGTTGCAGGCAGTGCCCCTTCGCCAAAGTCTTGATTTACAACGTTGTTAGCGTTCACAATGACCCGCGTCACTCTCCGGAACAACAAAACCCGGCACCGCCTGGTGGGCGATGCCGGGTTTGAGGTGTTGCTCCGTGATGGCGGAAAAGGACAATGGCGCTTCAGACGCGCTCCGTTGTTGGGGTATCCAGGCCAGCCAGCGCTGAGCCCACCTCATTCACGATGTCCGCGACGGGCTGTGCGATGTCCACCACTACCCCGGCTTCGTCATTCTGCAAGATTTCCAGTGTGGCAAGTTGGGGGTCCAGCAACGAAGGCGGCATGAAGTGCCCGGGCCGCGCCTTCATGCGTGCGTCCAGCAGTTCGCGCGTCCCTTGCAGGTGCACGAACACGACGGACGAGTCGGCGTCGCGGATGATGTCCCTATAGGAGCGCTTAAGCGCGCTGCACGCGATGACAAGAGAAGATTCCGACGCCGGGAACCGCCTTCCGATCTCGGCCAGCCATGGTGCGCGGTCGTCGTCGTTCAGCGGGGTACCCGCTGCCATCTTGTCGATGTTCGCCTGCGGGTGCAGCGAATCGCCGTCGAGGAATCCAGCGCCGAGGCGTTCGGCGAGGGCCGCACCCACGGTGCTCTTTCCGCAGCCTGCGACGCCCATCACCACGATGTGGTGATGGGCGCTCGCACCGGACAGAGGTTTACCAGTCATGAACGGTGCCGTCCACGAGGCGGTTGTAGGGCAGGTAGGCCTGCTGGTACGGGAATGCGGCAGCGGCCTCCTCGTTGAATTCGACGCCGATGCCGGGGTTGTCGCCCGGGTGCAGGTAGCCGTCCTTGAAGGTCATGGACTGCTGGAAGACCTCGTTGGTCTTGTCCGAGTGCTGCATGTATTCCTGGATGCCGTAGTTGTGGATGGCCAGGCCCACATGCAGCTGCGCGGCGAAGCCCACCGGGGAAATGTCCGTGGGGCCGTGGAAGCCGGACTTGATCTGGTACTGCGCAGCGAAGTCCATGACCTTCTTCAGCGGTGAGATGCCACCGAAGTGGGTGGAGGCCGCCCGCACGTAGTCGATCAGCTGTTCCTTGATGAGGGTCTGGTAGTCCCACACGGTATTGAAGATTTCGCCAATGGCCAGCGGGGTGGTGGTGTGCTGGCGGACCAGACGCAGGCCTTCCTGGTTCTCGGCAGGAGTGCAGTCCTCCAGCCAGAAAAGGTCGTAAGGCTCCAGGGCCTTGCCGAGTTTGGCGGCCTGGATGGGGGTCATGCGGTGGTGGCCGTCGTGCAGCAGCGGGATTTCCGGACCGAACTCGTTGCGCACTGCTTCAAAAACGGTGGGCAGGTGGCGGAGGTACGCGCGGGTGTCCCAGTCCTCTTCCTGCGGGAAGGCACCGCGTCCGGCGGGCTCGTAGTCGTAACGCTCGCCAGAGGCTTGCGCCTGCGCGGCCACACCGTAGACGGCCTTGATACCGGGAATCGCGGTCTGGATACGGATGGACTTGTAGCCCAACTCCAGGTGCTCCCGGACGGAGTCGAACAGGGAAGGAATATCTGCACCCGAGGCGTGGCCGTAAGCGCGCAGCCCATTGCGGGAAGCCCCGCCCAGCAGCTGGTAGACCGGCATCCCGGCCACCTTGCCCTTGATGTCCCACAGAGCCATGTCGACGGCGGCAATCGCCGCCATGGTGACGGGGCCACGGCGCCAGTAGGAGCTGCGGTACAGGAACTGCCAGGTGTCCTCGATCCGGTGCGGGTCCTTGCCGATCAGCAGCTGTGCGACGTGTTCCTTCAGGTACGCGGCAACGGCGAGTTCACGGCCGTTGAGCGTCGCGTCCCCGATGCCCGTCACACCGTCCTCGGTGGTGATGCGCAGGGTGACGAAGTTGCGGGACGGGCTGGTCACGAAGACTTCAGCGGCAACGATTTTCATGGTGTGGCATTCCTTCCAGTGGCTATGCGTGGGTGCGGGCAGCGGCGATGGCGTCTTGCTGCCGGTGAACATGGGAAACCAAGGCACTGTCCCCGGCCAGCCCTGGGCTGAGGAGTGCCAGCAGCGCAGCGGTGCGTTGTTCGCCGTCGAGCGTCTTTGCGGTTTTGATGTCGTCTGCCAGGGGGTCCTGGAAGTCTTCAGCCGCGGACAAGTACGCGGCCCAGGCCGCGATCATGCGGGCAGCGCCGTCTCCTGAACGGCCAAGGGCACGTTCAGCGGCCAGGACAGGCAGGGCGCGCATACGCAATTTGGTGGTTCCGTCCATGGCAATCTGCGCCAGATGATGGGCAATCCGCGAGTTGCCAAAGCGGTCCAGGAGGGCCCTGCGGTATCCGGGAATATCCAGGCCTTCGCCGGGCAGATGGCGGGATGCTTCATCCCAAAATGCCTCCACGGCGGCCCTGCAGGTCCCGTCGGACAGCGCTTCTGCCACGGTTGTGTGGCCCCGGACCAAGCCAGCATAGGCAAGGATGGAGTGCGCTCCGTTGAGGAGCCAGAGCTTACGGTTTTCGTAGGGCTCAATGTCGTCCACGAAAACCGCGCCGGCATCCTCCCACCGGGGACGGCCGCCCGGAAAGTCACCGCTGAGGATCCAGTTGTGGAAGGGTTCAGCCACCACGGCGGCCTCATCCCGGTAGCCGCACTGTTCGGCCACTTCCGCAAGGTCCTCCGGAGTGGTGCGCGGCGTGATCCGGTCCACGGAGGTACCGACAAAGCTCACGTTGGCATTGATCCATTCGCCCAGGGCCGGGTCAGTCGCCTCTGCGAGGGCCCGCACCGCCTTCCCGGCAACCAGGCCGTTTTCCGCAAGGTTGTCGCAGCTGACCACGGCGATCGGCCCGGCGTCGGCGTCCTTGCGGGCAGCGAGCGCCGTGACCAGACGGGCCAGCGGCGTTTCCGCGCCAACCGCCGCATACGCCGCTTCCGTGATGGTCAGCGTGACCACAACCGTGGCGGGTGCGGCCAGAAGCCCGGCCAGCCGCCCGACGTCGGAACCATCCACGGCTTCCACAATGCTGCCGATGACCTCGAAGGTGTCGCCCGCGCCCGAGCGCTCCACCACAGTGAATACACCGTCCTGCCCGGCCAGCAGGTCAGCCGCATCGGGCCTGCGTCCGGTGAAGGCCGCGATGCCCCAGTCAGCGGCATCGCCGGCGTGATGGGTGTACCAGGCCTGGTGGGAGCGGTGAAACGCCCCCAGGCCAAGGTGCACTATCCGGACCGGCGGTGTGGCTTGCCCCGGAAACGCGCTGGCGCGGCTGAGCCGGGGGGTCGTCTGGGCACTCACAGTTTGAAGACCCTTCGCGGGGAAGAATCGACGACGTCGACAATCAGCTCGTGTGCGCGGTCCTCACTGATGCGGTGCTCGGCAACCAGCCGTGCCAGGAACGAGGCCTCGATCCGTCGTGAGGCGTCGTGCCGGGCGGGGATGGAGCAGAAGGCGCGGGTGTCATCGATGAACCCGGATGACCTGGAGAAACCTGCGGTTTCCGTGACGGCTGAGCGGAACCGGAGCATGGCATCCGGGGCGTCAAGGAACCACCAGGGCGCCCCGATGTAGACCGAGGGGTAAAAGCCTGCCAGTGGTGCGAGTTCGCGGGAGAAGACGGTCTCATCGAGCGTGAACAACACCAAATGGAAGTCCTTGGCAGTGCCGAAGTCCTGCAGCAACGGCCGGACCGCTTCGGTGTAATTGACGGCGAACGGGATGTCGTGGCCCGTGTCGGCGCCGAAGGCTTCGAACGTGGGCTGGTGGTGGTTCCGGAAGGAGCCTGGATGGATGGTCATCACCAGCCCGTCCTCCACCGACATCCTTGCCATCTGGTACATCATGTGGGCTTCGAAGGCATCACGGTCCAAGGCCGTGGCGAGGCCGGCACGGGCCTTGTCGAACAGGGCCTCCGCTTCGGCCTCGTCCAGTTTCAGGGTTGCCGGTGTCCTCACGCCATGATCTGCGGACACTGCCCCGTGATCCACGAAATATTGACGGCGATTCTCCAGGGCGGTGAGGTATCCCCGGTAGCCTGTGCCGCCGTCGGACGCTTCGGCAATGAGCCGATCGACGTTGGCCGTCCACGCCGGGTGCGCGATGTTGATATACGCGTCCGGGCGGAAAGTCGGCAGCACGCGGCCGTGGAAGGACGGATCAGCGGCCAAGGCGGCATGGCTGTCCAACGAGTCGAGGGGATCATCGGTGGTGGCGAGGACCTCAATATTGAAGTCCTTGAACAATTCCCGGGGACGGAACCCGGGCTCCGCCAGCTTGGTTGAAATGGCATCGAAGCTCGCGTCCGCGGTCTCCGCGGACAACTCCCCCTGCCACCCAAAAACCGACTCGAACTGCGTCCGCAGCCAGTACCCGGAGGCGGTGCCATCGAACAAGGGCCATGCCTCGCAGAAGGACCGCCAGATGCTGCGCGCCCCTGCCTGCGGCTGCAGCTTTTCCAGCGGAACACCGGAAGCATGAATCAGTCGCGTCACGTAGTGGTCCGGGGTGACCAGCAATGCCGCAGGATCCGGGAACGGCGTGTTCAGTTCGATCACTGCCGCGTCCACGTGGCCATGCGGGGAAATGATGGGCAGGTCCTGGACACGCCCCAGCAAGGAACGCGCGATGCTGCGCGTCCCCGGATCCGCTGGAAGGAGGCGGTCGGGATGGGTGGCAAGGGAATGGGACATGGTCAGCCTTTCGGGATGGAACCGGCGGAGAGATCGGCGCTGGCAGGAACTGACAGTCCGGCAAGGTCTGCTACCCGGCGCAGGTACTGCAGGTTTCCGGCGGCGCGTTCAGTGAGCGGGACATCCGTGGAGAAGTCCTCTACTGTTACCCATTCGTCGTAGCCCACCTCGGCCAAGGCTTTGAAGTAGCCAAGGACGCTCCCCTGCCCCTCGGCCAGCGGCGCCCACTCATTCACCCAAACAGCAGCTCCGGCTTCGTCACGTGCCTCCGTACGGATCCACCGGGCATTCTTGACGTGGATGTGGGCAAGATACGGGCCGAGCAACTGCAGGGCGGGCAAAGGTGATTCCCAGCCTTCGATCAACAGGTTGCCCAGGTCATGAATGACTCCAACGTGCTGCGGGTCCAGGCCTTCCAGGAGCCTGCGGGCCGATGATGCCGAGGCCGTCACCGTGCCGTGGTGCAGTTCCACGAGTGCCTTGACGCCATGGTGCGCGGCGCGTTCGGCCACCCACTCGTAGTGTTCCCGGGTGGCCGCAAACAGCTCAGGGTAGGACAGGCCGCTGGGCTCGCCGCCCCCCATGGTGGAGTTCCCGAGCGGCAGGACGTTGACCCGGACCTGGCGTGCGCCCAAAGCGGCGGTGGCGGCAAGAACGCGCTCCACGCCGTCGTGATTGTCGCAGCGGGCGTAACCGCCCAGGCCGGAGTACTCCAAGCCGGCATCCGTGGTGATCCGGGCAATCTCCGGCAGCGAATCCTCAAGGCCGGTCATGGGCCAGGTGGCCATGTTCCCTGCCCAGAAGCCGGGTTCGGGCGAATCAGCCTGGTCGGTGACCCGCCATTCGATGCCGTGCCAGCCCTGGGCCGCCAGCTCCGTCGCAGCTTCCTGCGGTGACCATTCCGGTGTGGAGGCCGTGAAGACCGAGAATTTCATGCCGTGACCTCCTCAAAGTGGCCGTTGCCGGTCCGAACCTCAACGTCGTTGTACTTGCCTGCAACCACGTCGGCGATGAGCACGGGGCGGCCAAGCGTGGCCGAAACGTACAGCGCGCGTACCGTGGCCAATGCCGTGACGGCATCCTGGATGGTGACGCCTGCCGGCCGGCCGTTCCTGATGGCGTCCACCACGTCCCGGTATTGGCGGATGTGGCCGGCGGGATAGAGGGTTGGGTCCAGCTTTGCCTGCGGTGCGGGGTCCGCGAACCTGGCCAGTTCCGCCTCAGCCTGGTTGCTGGCGCCGGGCATCCCCATCGGTCCACTCTGTGTCTCTTCTTCTGAGGCCGCAGTGTGGAAGAACTGGAGGTTGTCGCTGTCGATGACGGCTGATCCCATGCTGCCCATGACCTGCAGCCTGACGCTCAGCCCCGGGTAGGCGGCGGTGGTGGCGTGAAGTACTGCGAGGGCACCCGATTCAAAGGTCACGGTGGCCACCGCGGTGTCCTCGACTTCAACGCCGGTGTGTGCCAGGAGGGCCGTTTTGGCACTGATTTCGACCGGGGTGCCCAGGAACCACAGCAGGAGATCGACGGTGTGGACGCCCTGGTTCATCACTGCACCTCCCCCGTCCATGGCCCAGGTGCCACGCCAGGCACCGGAGTCGTAGTAGCCCTGGCTGCGGTACCAGCTCACGGAGGCGATGGCCGATGTCAGCCGGCCGAAGCGCCCCGCACGATTGGCTTCGTCCACCACGATGCTCGCGGGATCAAAGCGGTGCTGGCTGATGACGCTGGCTACAAGTCCCTTCTCTTCCGCTGCTTTCGCTGCAGCGAGGATTTCGTCGGCGCGGTTGAGGTTCACGTCCAGGGGCTTTTCGATCACCACGTGCTTGCCGGCGTTGAGTACCTCCAGAGCCTGCTCGATGTGCAGTCCGCTGGGGGTAGCAATGATGACAAGATCGACGTCGGCACCTGCGAAAGCTTCGTCCAGACTCCGGAACGTGGCCGGCCGTGCCGCCCCCTGGTCTTCTATGTGCTGGGCCAGCGCGTCTGCAGCTTCCGCGATCTCATCCACCAGGGCCGTGACCTGCAGATCACCGATTTCGGCGACGGATGCCGCATGGGTGCGCCCGATAGTGCCGCAGCCGGCAATGGCGACGTTGAGGATAGGGTTGGACGTTTCGGTGCTCACTTGGTTTCCACTCCTGCTTCGTTAACGACTTTGGCAAAGGCCCGGGCGGCCATCCCGAAAGCGGTCGGTCCCGAAAAACCGCCCAGGCCATGGGCTCCGGCCAGATGTGGTTCAAGGCTCGCGAATCCTTCGAAGCCGTCAGCTTTCAACGCCTCCACGGTGCGGAGCAGATCGCCGTCGCCCTCACCGGCAGGAACCACGACGCCGTCCGCGAACCGTGCGTCCTTGACCTGCAGGTACTCGAGGTGGGGGCGGAGTTTGGCATAGCCCTCGTCGAAGGGCTTGACGCCCACCTGGACGAAGTTGGCCGGATCCCACGCGATTTTCAATGCCGGCGAGTTCACGGACTCGATAATGTCGAGCACACGATCGGGGGTGTCTCCGAAAATGTCCTTCTCGTTCTCGTGCAGGAGTACCACTCCGGAGTGTTCAGCGACGTCCGCCAGAGTACGCATCCGCTCGATGACATCGTCCCGGATGCTGTCCACGTCCACGCCTTCTCCGTAGTAGAAGGAGAAGATGCGGATGTAGCGGGAGCCGAGAACTTGCGCTGCGTTGGCTGCACGGCGAAGGCGTTCAACCTCGTGTTCCACCGGCAGCGTCACGTCCACCTTGCCGATGGGGGAAGCAATCGCCGAGACTCCCATGCCTGCCGCATCCAGGAGCCTCTTTAGTTCCGCCAACTGTTCGGGATCAAGGTCCACGATGTTGGTCCCCCATGCACTGCGGACTTCGATGTGGTTCGCGCCCAAAGCCTGGAGCACCGCGATCTGCAGGACCGGGTCGTCGTCGATCTCGTCTCCGAAGCCCGAAAGCGTCCACTGGACTGTTGCTGGACCGGTCATTGCTACTTAACTCCTCCGGCGGTGAGACCGCCCACTAGGTAACGTTGGAAAATCAGGTAGAGAATCACGACGGGCGCCGCACAAACGAGCGAGGCCGCCATCATTTGCCCGTACAGGGGAATGGCTCCACCCTCTTGCGAGGCTCCGAAGACCTGGAGGGCCACTGCCGCCGTCTGGCTGTCGGGCCGGGTCATCACCGAGGCGAACAGGACATCGTTCCAGCCGAGCAGGAAGGCAAAGATCCCCGAGACCACAATTCCGGGCCAGCTGAGTGGAAGGATGATCCGGACCAGGACGCCCAGGTTGCTGGCGCCGTCGATCCGTGCAGCCTCTTCCAGTTCGCGTGGCAGGCCACGCAGATAGGTGACCATCACCCAGGTGGAGAAAGGCATCGCGAACGTCAGGTAGGTGATGAACAGTCCCCACTGCGTACCGATCACCTGGACGCCAAGGTAGCTGGCGGCCGAGGAAAAGAGCACGAAGACCGGAAGGACCATCAGGGTTCCCGGGACCGACTGCAGGGCAAGAAGTCCGCGGAGGATGGAGAGCCGGCCACGGAACTGGTAGCGGACCAGGACATAGGCAATGGAGACGGACATCGCAGCCGAAACCACCGCAGTGGCTCCCGCGACCAGGACACTGTTGCCGAGGCCCTTCGCCAGGCCCACACTGGACCAGATCTTGGTGTAGTTCTCCAGGGAGAACGTGGAAGGCCAGAACTCACCATTTGCCACGCCGATGTCAGAGTTGACCGAGGCCAGGAAGATATAGGCCACGGGGATCAGGACGATGGCGCTTAGGACTGTCAGGATGATAGCCAGCATGGGGCCGGGCAGGAGACGGGTTACTTCGTGCTGCCGCCTGGAACCGGGGCGGAACGTGGTTCCGGCCGGGACTCCGCGCGACGTGCCGCGGACCGAGGTGGTTGATGCGCTCACTTCTTGCCTCCCGGCGTCTCGGCGTCGTCCAGTTTGACGGCGCGCAGGTAGATGAACAGCGGAATGGCGATCAGCACCAAGGACACGAACGCCATGGCGGCGCTGAGGCCGAAGCGGAAGCTCTGGAAGCTGGTGACGTAGGTGAGGATCGGAAGCACTTCGACGTCGGACGGCGCCGGGACCCCGAACAGCACGAACGGGAGCGTGAAGTTGTTGATGTGATGGAGCATGCCGATCAGGAAGGCGAGTGCCAGCGGCCCCTTGAGATAGGGGAAGATGACGTACCGCAGCTTCTTCCACCACAGCGCTCCGTCCAAGGCGGAGGCCTCGTGTACCTCGTGGTCCACGGATTGCAGGCCGGAAAGGGCCAGCAGGTAGATGAACGGCCAGGAAGCCCAGATCTGGACCAGGATCAGCGTCCAATACGTTTGCGGTCCGTTGAGCCACAATCCACCGTCCATGCCTAAGACACCCAGCGCCGAGTTGACCACTCCGTCCGGCTGGAACATGGTCCGCCACACCGTTGCCACCACGAAGGAGGGCAACACGTACGGGATCAGGAAGATCGAACGGACCAGCGCGCGGCCCTTGAAGGCATTCTGCGTGGCTACAGCCGCGGCGATCCCCAACGGCAACGTGACCACCATGGCGATCAGGGAGTAACTGACGCTCAACCACACCGAGTGGAGCAGCGGTGAATCAGTCAGGGCCTCCACAAAGTTGTCGACACCAATGAACGGTGCGCTGACCCATTTGCGCAGTGAGTATTGGTCAAGGTTGAGCGCCGACATGTAGATGCCCAGGAACAGCGGGACCACGATGATGACGAACATCAGGACGCCGCCGGGGATCAGCATCCACAGTGGACGGTTGCGCTCACTCAAGCCCTTGCGACGGGCGGGTTTCCGGCCATTGCCGGCCGGCTGGGTGGCTCCTGCGCCTGCGTTTGGTGAGGCACCGGCGTCGAGCGCTGGTTCTGTCGGCCCGGACCGGGCCAGCTGCCCGCGGGCAGCCGGACCAGCCACGGTTTTCATTTCCCTGAAGGAATCAGTGGACATGGGAAACCCTGCCTAGGACTTCGCGGCCCGGTCGAGGGAGGCCTGGCCCTTGGACTGTGCATCCTTTAGCCGTGTCTCCAGTGCGCCGTTGTCTACAGAGCCCTTGGCCAGGTCCGGAATGGACTGGACGGTGACGTTCAGGAGTCCCAGCTGGATATCGCCCCAGGCGCCTGTGAAGGGGGTTGCCTTCGACTTGCTTGCGGCATCGGCGATGGGCTGCAGTTTGGGATCAGTCAGGGACGCGAGTGCCTCGGCATTCGCAGGGAGCTCACCGAAGATCTTCTGGTAGTTCAGCTGCTCTTCCTTGGAGGTGATCAGCTCGATGTAGGCGAACGCCAGGTCCTTCTGCTGGGAGTAGTCGGCAACCACTACGTTGTCGCCGGAGAGGATGCTCGCGGCCTTGTCGCCGTCGCCCTTGGGGGAAGATTCCCCGGGAGCCGTAGTGGGCATGATGGAGTAGGCGTACTTGCCGGCGATGGCCGACTTGTCCAGGGTGGGGATCGAACTGGATGTGGTCATCATCAGGTATCCGGCCTTGCCGGACGCGAAGGCCGCTACGGCGTTGCTGTTGCTCCAACCGATGGCTGCCGGATCCACTACCTTGTCCTTGGTGAGCCAGCCGAAGTAGGTCTCGTACGCTTTCTTGACGGTGGGGTCATCCATCTTCAGCTTGTCGCCGTCCACCAGGGGGTTTCCTGCCTGCACGGACATGGCCCAGATGAACTTCCACGGATCGAAGTTGTCCTTGTACCCGGTTGCCAGGCCATAGGTTCCGGTGCCTGCGTTGGTCATCTTCTTGGCCTGTTCGGCAAGCTCATCCCAAGTGGTTGCGGGCTTTTCGATTCCTGCGGCGGCGAGGAGGTCCTTGTTGTACGCCATGACAAACGGGCGGCTGACGAAGGGGATGCCGGCCTGGTGCTCGGAGTCAGGACCTGAAATGCCCAGTGCGGCCGGGTTGAAGCGGTCCTTACCGCCGACCTTCTTCCAGTCATCCTCCGACAACGTCACGAAGGCCTTGGTGGCGTAGGCGGTGGGCGTGAAGGTGGTGCCCAGGCTGTAGACGTCCGGGCCCTGGCCGGAAACAACGGAAGTCTGGATGCGGGTCAGCTCATCGTTGGCTGAAGCAAAGGTCTCGAACTCGACGTCGGCTCCGGTCTTCGCCTTGAACTTTGCGGCGATGTCCTTGAACCATTCCTTCTGCTGCTCGGGGTACTGGTTGTTGACGCCGGTCAGGACATTCAGTTTCTTGCCCGTTCCGTCAACGGCGCCCCCGGAGCTGTTGGACGTGCTGCTGTTGTCGCTCCCCCCACACGCTGTCAGTGCCAGGGCCGCCGTCAGAGCGACGGCGGCAAGTTTGGCTGATGGTGCAAACCTCATTGTTTCCTCCTTGGATACACAGCCCGTTAGTGGTCTACGTCACAGGGGCTTCGGCATCGAGTCTATGAGTCCGGCAATGATGCGGCAAGCGGTTGCCAAAAGTTGCCATGAATGGTGCAATCTTCCTATGGCTGAGACAAACGCGCGGGGATCCGCACCCACCATCCGGGACGTCGCCGCTTTGGCGGGAGTGGCCACGTCCACTGTCTCCCGGGCCCTGTCCAACCCCGACCGCGTCAACAGGGCCACCCGCGAACGCATCGAAAAGGTGGCTGCCGAGCTCAACTACGTCCCCAGTTCACAAGCCCGTGGACTCAGCTCGGGGCGCACCAACGCAATCGCGCTCCTTGTTCCCGACGTCACCAACCCGTTCTACTTCGACATCATCCGGGGCACCCAGAACCAGCTCAAGGCAGCGGGTTACACGCAGTTGCTGGTTGACACCGAAGAGTCTGCGGAAATGGAGGCCGATACGCTCCAGAAGATGCAGCGGACAGCTGACGGGTTCATCCTGGCCGCCTCCCGCCTCACCGATGCCCAGATACTCGAAGCGGCAACGTCGCAGGCAATCGTCACCATCAACCGGTCATCAGCCAATGCCCCCACGGTCGTCATCGATACCCCGGGCGCCGTCGTCCAGGCGCTTGAACACCTGACATCACTGGGCCACACCAGGATCTGCTACGTCGGCGGCCCGGCGTCGTCATGGTCGAACGCCAAGCGTTGGAAGACCTTCGAAGACGAAAGCCGCGACAGGGGACTGACGACGTCCCGCGTCGGGCCCTTCACGCCTAAGACGACCTCCGGGGCAGCAGCAGCCGACGCTGCGGCGCGCACCGGGGCAACAGCGTGCATCGTGTTCAACGACCTGCTGGCCATCGGCATGTTGCAGCGCCTCAGGGAACGCGGGATCCGCGTGCCGGAAGACATGAGCATTGTGGGTTGCGACGACATCTTTGGCGCCGACTTCTGCAATCCGCCGCTCACCACCATGGCTTCACCGATTGAACAGGCAGGGCGGGTGGCTGTTTCGATGCTCCTGGCGCAACTCGACCCCCTGCACGCAGGCTCCAGCCGGCGCCTTGCGGTCATGCCCACCCATCTCACCGTGCGGGGGTCAACGGGGCCGGTGTCCCCCAACTAGCTGACACGTGGGCTGGATGTGTGCAATATGGTTGAGCGTCCGCAGCCATGCTGACTAGTGTGGAACACATGCGCGAACTCCAGGCCAAGATCATTGAGGAAATGGGCGTCCAGCCCCGGATCGATCCTGCGGAGGAGATCCGCAAGCGGGTCACCTTCCTGAAGGATTATTTGAAGGCAACAGGAACCAAAGGCTTTGTCCTGGGCATTTCGGGCGGCATTGATTCGTCGTTGGCCGGCCGCCTCGCCCAGCTCGCAGTGGAGGAACTGGAGGCCGAAGGTGTCGATGCAAACTTCGTGGCTGTCCGCCTTCCCTACGGCGTGCAGCACGACGAGGACGACGCCCAGGCAGCACTGGACTTCATCAAGGCCAAGACCGAATGGACCTACAACATTTCCCGGGCCGTTGACGGTTTCGAGGACGAGTTCGAGAAAACCACCGGCGCTCCGATCTCCGACTTCCACAAGGGCAACACCAAGGCGCGCGCACGGATGATCGCCCAGTACGCACTGGCCGGCGAACACAACTACCTGGTGATCGGAACCGACCACGGCGCCGAGTCCGTGACGGGCTTCTTCACTAAATTCGGCGACGGCGGCGCGGACATCCTGCCGCTGTTCGGCCTCAACAAACGCCAGAACCGCGCACTCCTTGCCGAGCTCGGAGCTCCGTCGCGCGTCTGGGAGAAGGTCCCCACGGCCGACCTCCTGGATAACAAGCCCGGCCGCACCGATGAGGACGAGCTTGGCATTACCTACGACCAGATCGACGACTACCTTGAAGGCCGCGACATCGACCAGGCGTCAGCGGAACTGATCGAGCAGAAATATCTCCGGACCCGCCACAAGCGGACTGTGCCGGTCACGATCTTCGATACCTGGTGGAAGTAGGCGCAGCCTTCCAGGGACGCCACTAAAGACATCCACGACGGCGGGTGCGGACTTAGCGATAAGTCCGCACCCGCCGTCGTGCTTGAACCCTCCCTCACCTCCCGCACCCTTCAACCAAACCCTTCCTCACCTCCATTGACACTGCGATAGCTACCGATATATCGTTAACTATCGCCGATACTCCTTCGGTGACAACTATCGAAAGGACGATGCTGTTATGAAAGGCATCCACAATCACGAAGAAAACTCTTTCCCGGAACACGGCGAAGGTCCCCACGGCCGCAACCGCTTCAACCGCAGCAAGGGCCGTCGCGGTCCGGGCGGGCACGGCGGAGGCGGCTTTGGGCCAGGGCGCGGACCAGGCTTTGGCCCGGGATTCGGCCCCGGCGGATTCGGTCCCGGCGGATTCGGGCCGAGAGGGTTCGGCCCGGGCGGCCCCCGCCGTAACCGCGGCGATGTCCGCGCGGCAATCCTCTCCCTGCTCGCTGAGGCTCCGTCCAACGGCTACGGCCTGATCAAGACCATTGCCGAGAAGACGTCCGGAGCGTGGCGCCCGAGCCCCGGCTCCGTCTACCCCACCCTCCAGCAGCTGGTTGATGAAGAGCTCATCACGGCAGTGGGCGAGGGTCGCCGGACGGAATTCACCCTCACCGATGACGGCCGCGCCTACGTTGCCGAGCATGAGGAAGAACTCGCCAACGCTTGGAATACCGAGGCCGACGGAAACATGCAGGAATTCCACCAGAGCATCGGCAAGCTGATGGGGGTCATCCACCAGTTCCGCGGCGCGGCCACGGAGGAACAGCGCCGGGCCGCAATCGAGAAGCTGGACGAAACCCGCCGGGCGCTCTACCTGATCCTGGCCGACTAGTGGCAGGCACAATCCCCTTGACCTTGACGTAACGTCAACCTCTAATGTCGAAGAACAAGGAGGAGACGGAGGACAGATGGACTGGTCAATCCAGGAAATCGCAAGGATCGCAGGGACTACCAGCCGCGCACTGCGTCACTACGACGACATCGGGCTGCTCAAGCCAAGCCGGACCGGCCATAACGGCTACCGCTACTATGACGGTCCGGCCTTGGTCCAGCTCCAGCGCATCCTCCTGCTCCGGGAACTGGGGCTCGGCCTGCCGGCCATCGCCGAAGTGCTCCATCGCGAGACGGACACGGTCAAAGCACTGAGCAGCCATCTGGAATGGCTTGGCCAGGAGCGGGACCGGCTTGCCCGGCAAATCGCCTCAGTCCGGCAAACAATCGACACGATGCAAGGGGATGGAAAGTACATGGCACAGGACATGTTTGATGGCTTCGACCACACACAGTACAAGGACGAAGTCGAGGAACGCTGGGGCAAGGATGCCTACGCCGCCGGCGATTCCTGGTGGCGCGGCATGAGCGCCGAAGAAAAGCAGCAATGGAAGGACAACGTCCGGAAGCTCGGCTCAGACTGGATTGCGGCCGCCGAATCCGGCGTCGCACCGGACAGCGCTGAAGCGCAGGACCTCGCGAAACGGCACGTCGAGTGGTTGCGCGGCATCCCGGGAACCCCGACGGCGGCACCTGGCGGAGACGTCAAAGGTTACGTCACGGGCCTGGGCGAAATGTATGTGGCAGATCCGCGTTTTGCCACCAATTACGGCGGGGAATCAGGGGCCGCTTTCGTACGGGATGCCCTGCGTATCTACGCGGAAAGAAACCTCTAGGCGGTCGGGATGCGCTGATCCGGGTTTGGCAATAGTCTGGCCGAATGGGTACAAGCACCGTAAAAACCGGCGAACAGGCTGACAGGCAGACACGCATCCTCGAAGCAGCCCTGGAGTTGCTGTCCCGCCACGGCATTTCGGGCATCAACATGCGTGCGGTGGCGCGCGAAGCCGGCGTCGCCCTGGGGCTTGTGAACTACTACTACGAGGACAAGTCGAGCCTGATCCGTGCGGTGCTGCACCAGATTGAGGAACACGACCTTCTGTTGGTGGAGCCTGAACCGGCTTCAAATCCCGAGGAGCAGCTGCGGGAGGCTCTTCGGCGCGTTGCCGACCCCGGACTCCTGACAACGAGGTATTTGTCCCTTCGCCTTCACTTGTGGGCCCTCGCCCAGGCCGATCAGGAGTTCGCACAAATCAACGCCGCAGCCTTTGACCGGTACCTGCAGGGGCTGGCTGCACTGATCGGAAACGCAGTTCCCGGGCTCTCCGCCGATGAATGCAAGGCCCGGGCGGATGACGTCGTCGTCGTGCAAAACGGCATGTGGCTCACCACGCTTCTGGGCATCGACAAGGCGGCCATCGAAAGGGGAATTGCGCGCACGGAAGAGATTGCCTTCGCCCCTACGCGGCACCAATAAGGGTTCCTCGAACTATAGTTCCCGGAGTCGCTCAGTTCTCTCCCCTCCGGCGTCACCGGTGTTGGCGGTGCCTTTTGGTTCGAAGAGCAGAACGTGCACTTCGGATTCAGCCTTTGGGCAATGCTCAATCCCCTTCGGGACAACATAAATATCGTTCGGTCCGAGCACAACATTGCCGTCCCGAAACTGAATGGTCAGTTCCCCGCTGATGACCATGAACATTTCGTCGGTGTCAGGATGGGAGTGCCACACGAATTCGCCCTCGATCTTGACCGCTTTCACATCGTAGTCATTGATACTGGTCACCCGGTGCGGCTTCCAGTACCCGGAGATTGATTCAAAGGCGGTATCGAGGTTGTGTACTGGATGTTTCATTTGCGGTCAGTGCTTTCTCTGGAAGTCATGTGTCTTTTGATGCCCGGTTCGAGATTCAGCATTCCTATTTGTGCATCCGTGCACCCTTGACGATCCGATCAATGACGTTCCGAGGACCGCGGAGGGCGATCCCAACAAGGTCAAGGTCCCGGGCGGGGACCGACGCGACTGCCGCCCGGTTCGCGTCGTCGTGACCGGTGGAGAACAGCTCACGTGTATAGACAGCCGTGGGTATGTCCCGTGCGAGGGCCCGCTCGCGGGCCTTGGCCAAGAGGTCGGGCCCAGCAGAAAGGACCAGCACAGGCTGGCGAAGCATTGCCAGGTATTCGTTTCCGTCCCGATCCCTGTAGCTTTCCCCTGTCAGCCCGGGAGCGCTGGTAGCGATGGCACTCATGAGGAAAGCTGTGACGTTGAGCTCTTGCCAAGGCAGCAGGTCCTCATTGAGAACCACCACCACTTTCGTATCGAATCGGCCGGATGCCGGGGACGGGGAATCAATAATGGCTGTTTGGTTTTCCTGCATGGAACCAAGCTTGGTCGCTGGCCCCGCTGGCGGTCTTGTACATTTCTTGCATGGGTGATTCTCTGCGGGCGTGGCACCCGGCAGTGCCCTACGTGCGGGAAGTACTCCATGCGACGTTTGAGCGCCACAGCTATCCGTCGCACACCCACGAGGACTGGACCGTCCTGTTGATAGACCAGGGCGCGGTGGCGTACGACCTGGACCACACCAAACATCAGGCCGTTCCGGCCTCCATCACACTGTTACCGCCACATGTTCCGCACGACGGACGTTCCGCCGTCGAAGGCAAAGCCTTTCGCAAGCGTGTCCTTTACCTGAGCGAGGACTGGCTGCCCTCAAGGGCCGCGGACGTTGCGGCGGCTCACCCGCTGCTGTTGGATCCGCAGATCGTCTCAACCGTGGTCGGCATCCACGCAGCTCTGTCATCCCAGGGAGATGCGATGGCCGCGGAAGGTGGTGTCCTCGCCCTCCACGAGTCCGTCCTTTCCCACCTCGGCACGCCCCCGACGCGGTCACGCGACGCACCTCTGGCACGTCGATTGCGGGAGATGCTGGATGATCGCCTGTTCGAGTCGTTCACCATCGCCGAGGCCGCCCGGCTGCTGGGTGCCCATCCGAGCCATTTGGTGCGCGCTTTCTCTCAGGCGTACGGGATCGCCCCCTACCGCTACGTCACCGGTCGAAGAGTAGACAGGGCCAGGCGACTGTTACTGGACGGCATCCCGGCATCTGAAGCAGCGGTGGAGGCCGGCTTCCATGACCAGTCACACCTCACCAGGCATTTCAGGCGTGTTTTGGGTACTACCCCCGGGGCCTTCACCGCTTGACCCTGAGGGTCGATGGGGCCGACCGTCGCTATCGGCTATTTGGTCCGCACCCGAACACCTACTCCACCGTCACCATCACCGACGGCCAGCCCGAGGCGCCGTCAGGTACAGGATCTGCGCGCTTTTCCGTTTGGACTTCTCCGGTACCGTCGGTGGCGCGGGCCTTCACGTAGTGGATGCCCGGTGTGGCGTCCCACTCATAAGACCACTGGCGCCAAGTAATGGTGGATGCCTCGTCGGAGAGGGTTGCTTCGACCCACTCGCCGTCGTCGATCTGCACTTCCACCTTCGTGATTCCCCGCGTCTGCGCCCATGCACTACCACCCACGGCGACCTTGCCTGCCGGGAACTTCGCAAAGGACTTGGGTACGTCCACACGTGCCATGGTCTTGATGGGGCCGCGCTCCGACCAGCCACGCTCAGTCCAGTACGCCTTACTGTCCGCGAAGCGGGTGACTTCCAGGTCCACCACCCATTTAGTGGCTGAAACGAACCCGTACAGCCCCGGAACCACCATCCGCACAGGGTATCCGTGCTCCACCGGAAGCGGCTCCCCGTTCATGCCGATCGCCAGCATGGCATCGCGGTCATCCTGGAGGACCTCGAGCGGGGTGGAAGCACTGAAGCCGTCGATGGATTTCGAAAGCACCATGTCCGCGCCTTCCTTGGGTTTGGCCCTGGCCAGGACCTCGCGGATGGGAAGACCCAGCCACTTGGCGTTGCCTGCCAGCTTTCCGCCCACAGGGTTGGACACGCAGGTCAGCGTTACATGCGATTCGATCAGTTCGGCATCGAGCAGGTCCTGGAAACTGAGGGTGACCTCTTCCTCGACCATTCCGTGCACCCGCAACTGCCAGTCATCAACGTTGATTTCCGGGACGCTCAGGGCGGTATCAATACGGTAGAACTCGCTGTTGGGTGTCAGCCATGGAAAGACTCCCTCAACCGGGGACTGGACGCCGGCCGGCACGGGAGGCGCGGCCTTGACCGGCGCGGGGAGCTTCAGCGCGTTCCGGGCCTCGGCTATGTTGTTGCGCGCGGCTCCGAGCAACCGCCCACCGGTTGCGGCGATGCCGGCAGCCACCGCGGTGATTCCGGCAGCGGCAAAGAAACGACGGCGGCTGGTCCCGGCGGTGCCAACGCCGGCACTGCCGTTGCGGACTTCGGCGTCGGCCGCCATGTCCGCAGGAGCTTCCGGCCACGCCTTCATCCCCCACAACGGCACCATGAGGCGCCGCAGGACCAGAAGCCCGGCGATGGTTCCCAGGATCGAGGGGATGGCGTCGGCGAAACCCACCCCTGCACGGGTCAGGACGCAGGCCACGATCACTGCGCCCATGAACAGCACGCCCAGGACGCCGAGGGCCCACTTACGGTAGGCCACCACACCCAGTACGCAGGCAAGCACGGCGATGGTTACGCCCATGCCCACGAACAGGGCGGCCTTGTCGTTGGTGCCGAACGTGGCGATCGCAAAGTCCTTCATCCAGGGCGGCGTGAAGTCGATGAAGGTGGATCCCAGTGCAAACACCGGGGTTGCCCTGGCAGTGAAGAATGCGCCGATCAGTTCCGCTACGGCGAGAACGACGCCGGCCGACACCACGCCTGCCAGCGCCGCCATGCTGTCGGTACCTCTGGTCCGGGATCCAAGCTTTTTCATGCAACTGATTCGTAGCGGCCCGGGGCTTGGATGGGTTGACGAATGTCGCGTCACCGGAAGGACGAGACAGCTACCACTTTGAACATCTGTTCATGATTTTCCTTGAACAGATGTTCAAAGTGAACTAACCTGCTTCGTATGACCCAAGCCACATTTTCTGATTCCGCATCCACTCTTTTCATCAACGGATCGTGGGAGCCGGCTGCATCCGGCGCGGTCCGCGACATTCACAACCCAGCCGACGGCGAGTTGGTCGCCACGGTATCCGAGGGCGGCCGCGAAGACGCCGAGCGCGCTATTGCCGCAGCCCGCGCGGCCTTCGACTCCGGAGTCTGGTCCTCCGTCCCGGCACCCGAGCGGGGCGCGTTCCTGCTCAAAGTCGCCGCGGAACTGCGCGAACGCCGCGAGAAGTTCGCCCGCGCAGAATCCCTGGACACCGGCAAGCGCATTATCGAGAGCCGGATCGACATGGACGACATCGCGGCCTGCTTCGAATACTTCGGCAGGCTCGCGGGCCAACAGCCGGGCCGCGTTGTGGACGCCGGAAACCCCGACGTCGTCAGCCGGATCGTCTACGAACCCGTAGGCGTCTGCGGCCTGATCACACCGTGGAACTACCCCCTGCTGCAAGCAGCCTGGAAGATCGCCCCGGCGCTGGCCGCCGGCTGCTCTTTCGTCCTCAAGCCCGCCGAGCTGACGCCGTCCACCGCCATTCTCACCATGCAGCTGCTGAAGGATCTTGGCCTGCCCGACGGCGTCGCGAACCTTCTCACCGGACCCGGCCGCAAGGTGGGCGCACCGCTGACGGAACATCCCGACGTCGACCTCGTTTCCTTCACCGGCGGCCTGGAAACCGGCAAGAGCATCGCCGCGGCCGCAGCCGCCACCGTCAAGAAGGTGGCGCTGGAACTCGGTGGCAAGAACCCCAACGTTGTCTTCGCCGACGCCGACTTCGATGCCGCCGTCGACAACGCCCTCAACGGAGCCTTCGTCCACTCCGGGCAGGTTTGCTCCGCAGGTGCCCGCCTGGTGGTGGAGGAGTCCATCGCAGAGCGTTTTGTCGACGAGCTTGTCCGCCGCGCCGAAACCATCCGCCTGGGCGGGCCGTTCGATGAGGACGCCGAAACCGGCCCCCTGATCTCCGCCGAACACCGCGACAAAGTCCACGAGTACGTCCAGCGCGGCATCGCGGAAGGCGCCCGGCTGCGGACCGGCGGCTCGGCGCCTGAAGGACAGAAGTACGACGCCGGGTTCTACTACCAGCCGACCATCCTGGACCGCGTCACCCGGGGAATGTCTGTGGTGGTCGACGAGGCGTTCGGCCCGGTAGTAACCGTGGAGACCTTCCGGACCGAGGACGAAGCCGTGGGCATCGCCAACGACACCATCTACGGACTGGCTGGAGCCGTCTGGACGCAGGACGCCGGCAAGGCACAGCGCGTGGCCGGCCGGTTGCGCCACGGCACCATCTGGATCAACGACTACCACCCCTACCTCCCCCAGGCGGAGTGGGGCGGCTTTGGCCAATCGGGAGTGGGCCGCGAGCTCGGCCCCACCGGCCTGGCTGAGTACCAGGAAGCCAAGCACATCTACCAGAACACCAGCCCCCAGGTGACCGGCTGGTTCGCTGACCACGGCAAGGAGAACTAGATGCACAGCGACAACATCGAAACCCTCGGCGAGCGCGCGTTCGACTATGTCGTCATCGGCGGCGGGTCCGCAGGGGCCGCGGTTGCTGCCCGGTTGAGCGAGGATCCGGACGTGACGGTGGCCCTCGTTGAAGCCGGTCCGGATGACCGCAACCTGCCCGAAATCCTGCAGCTGGACCGCTGGATGGAACTGCTGGAGTCGGGGTACGACTGGGACTACCCGGTGGAACCACAGGAGAACGGCAACTCCTTCATGCGTCACGCCCGCGCCAAGGTCATGGGCGGCTGCTCCAGTCACAACTCCTGCATAGCTTTCTGGGCTCCCCGCGAGGACCTGGACGAATGGGAATCCAAGTACGGGGCCACGGGATGGAACGCCGACGCCGCCTGGCCGCTGTACAAAAGGCTCGAAACGAACGAGGACGCCGGCCCGGACGCTCCCCACCACGGCGATTCCGGCCCGGTCCACTTGATGAATGTTCCCCCGGCAGACCCGGCCGGAGTGGCCCTGCTGGACGCCTGCGAGCAGACAGGGATCCCCCGGGCCAAGTTCAATACGGGCACCACTGTTGTGAACGGAGCCAATTTCTTCCAGATCAACCGCCGCTCGGACGGAACCCGTTCGTCCAGCTCGGTGTCCTACATCCACCCGATCATTGACCGCCCCAACTTCACGCTCCTCACGGGCCTCCGGGCCCGCCAACTGGTGTTCGACGCGGACAAGCGCTGCACCGGCGTCGACGTGGTTGATTCAGCCTTCGGCCGCACCCACCGCCTCTCGGCACATCGCGAGGTGATCCTCTCCACCGGCGCCATTGATTCCCCGAAGCTCCTCATGCTCTCCGGCATCGGCCCCGCTGACCACCTGGCGGCCCATGGCATCGAGGTGCTGGTGGATTCGCCCGGCGTGGGCGAGCACCTGCAGGACCACCCGGAAGGCGTCGTCCAGTTCGAAGCCAAGCAGCCGATGGTGCAGACCTCCACCCAATGGTGGGAAATCGGCATCTTCACCCCCACCGAGGAGGGCTTGGACCGTCCGGACCTGATGATGCACTACGGCTCGGTCCCCTTCGACATGAACACCCTGCGCTACGGCTACCCCACCACGGAGAACGGCTTCAGCCTCACCCCGAACGTCACCCATGCCCGTTCCCGCGGGACTGTGCGGCTCCGCAGCCGGGACTTCCGCGACAAGCCCATGGTGGATCCCCGGTACTTCACCGATCCGGAAGGCCACGACATGCGCGTCATGGTGGCCGGCATCCGCAAAGCCCGGGAAATCGCGGCCCAGCCGGCCATGGCCGAATGGGCCGGCCGGGAGCTCTCCCCCGGCATCGAAGCGCAGACCGACGAGGAACTGCAGGATTACATCCGCAAGACGCACAACACCGTCTACCATCCCGTCGGGACAGTCCGCATGGGCCCGGTGAGCGACGACAGGTCGCCCCTGGATCCCGAGCTGCGCGTCAAGGGCGTAACGGGCCTTCGCGTGGCCGACGCCTCCGTTATGCCCGAGCACGTCACGGTAAACCCCAACATCACCGTGATGATGATTGGCGAGCGGTGCGCAGACCTCATCCGCGCCGGCCGGTCGGGCGAAACGACGACGGCGGAGGCGGACTTCAGCTTGTCCCTTGCCTGAGCGGGCACGGGACATCATCCGAAACCAGCGGTGAAGCGGGCGCGCCTTCACCGGCGCTTCCGCGCACCCTCCAGGGGCGCGGTGGTGAACGGAAAGGCGCGCGCATTATTCTTGAACATTTGTTCATTCACAAGTCTTGAACGCATGTTCAAACTGAACTAACCTGCTTCTTATGACCCACGCCACACTTAAACGGAAGTGGCTTGGCGGACCGGCCCGGACATCGACCACCTCGAACGTCCCGGCCAGCCACGCAACATCAACGGGGGAAACAGCCTGAGGCACGCAGATGTGCCCGGCCTTTTGATTTCGACTGCGACCAATGGCGGCCGCAGGTCATCACCATTCGTGCATGTCTGAGTTAGGAGTTCGAATGTCAGAACCCAGCAAATTAGGACCCTGCAAGAGCGATGCAAGCGGTATGGACGAGTTTGGCTATGCCCAAACCCTGGACCGCAGCATCGGAAAGTTTGCCAGCTTCGCAGCCGGCGTCAGTTACATCTCCATCCTCACCGGCGTTTTCCAACTGTTCTACTTCGGCTTCTCCACGGCCGGTCCCGCGTACGCGTGGTCATGGCCCATCGTGTTCGTCGGCCAACTCATGGTTGCCCTCTGCTTTGCGGAATTGGCCGGACGCTACCCCGTGGCCGGCTCGGTCTACAACTGGGCCAAGCGGCTCTCAACAGGAACATGGGCGTGGCTGGCCGGATGGCTGCTGCTGCTCTCGTCCATCATGGCGCTGGGATCTGTTGCCCTGGCCCTTCAAATCACCTTGCCGCAGATCTGGAGCGGTTTCCAACTGGTCGGCGACGGTACCGGCCCGTACGACTTCGCCGTCAACGGGGTCATCCTTGCCAGCATCATGATCGGCATCTCCACGCTCATCAATGCGTTCGGCGTAAAGCTCATGACCATGATCAACAGCGTGGGCGTGTTCGTGGAACTGGTGGCGGCCGTCCTGCTCATCGTGGCCCTCATCTGGCACTCCGTGCGCGGACCGGAAGTTCTCCTGGACACCGCCGGGTTCGGCGAGGAACACCCCTTAGGCTTCTTCGGCGTGTTCCTCATCGCCGCAATGGCTTCCGGCTACGTCATGTACGGATTCGATACCGCCAGTTCACTCGGTGAAGAAACCAAGGACCCCAAGCGCACGGCCCCCAAAGCGATCCTGCGTGCCGTCACAGCATCCTTCCTGCTGGGCGGGCTGCTCCTCCTGGGCGGAATCCTGGCAGCCCCGGATCTTTCCGATCCCAAAATCGGAGCGGCCGATGGCGGCTTGCAGTACATCGTACTTTCGGTGCTGGGCGGCCCCTTCGGCAAGGCCTTCCTTGTCTGCATCGTCGTGGCCGTCGTCGTCTGCACCCTGGCCGTCCACGCAGCCGCCATCCGGATGATGTTCGCCATGGCGAGGGACAACAACCTTCCCTTCAGCCGCCAGCTCAGCAAAGTGCATCCCACCCGGAAAACCCCCACGGTGGCCGCCATCGTCATCGGCGTCGTGGCAGTGATCCCGCTGATCGTCAACATCTCGCAGCCTGCAATCTTCACCATTCTCTCCAGCATCAGCATCGTCCTGATCTACCTCTCCTACCTGCTGGTCACCGTGCCGATGCTGCGGCGCCGGTTCCTCAAAAAGTGGCCACTGAAGGACGACGGATCAGAACCCGGATTCAGCCTCGGCAAGTGGGGGCTGCCCGTGAACATCCTGGCAGTCCTGTGGGGCGGCGCGATGACGCTGAACCTGGTGTGGCCGCGACCGGAGATCTACAACTCAGTCCCGCCCTTCGAGTGGTACCTGCAATGGGGCGGTGTGATGTTCGTTGCCGCAGTGGTGGTGGGCGGAGCCCTCCTCTACCGCCTCCGCATCAGGCACAAGACAGGGGTCCTGGCCGAACACGCTGCCGTGCCGGCTGCCGCGCCGGAAGACCAGGCAGACCCGGCAAAGGCCGACCCCTCCCTCGCCGCGGCCCGCAATTCCTAGCAAGCACACCGCTGGCAATCACACCCCATAACAAGCACGACAAGGGCATCCCTTCGCTGGTTCCGCACCAGCGAAAGGGATGCCCTTTCCACTTTTAGACGAACGCCGATTTCCCCGTCACCGCGCGGGCCACGATCATCGAGTTGATCTCGTAGCTGCCCTCGTAGGTGTAGAGGATTTCGGCGTCACCGAACAGCTTTCCCATCTCGTAATCGGTGGTGATTCCGTTCCCGCCCAGGAGGGACCGGCCCATCGCCACCGATGAACGCGCCAGACGTGTGGTGGTGGCCTTGCACATGGCGGCCTGCACCATCTGGAGCTTTCCCGCCTGCTGGATCCGCGCCAGTTCAACCATCATGGACAGGGAAGCATTGGCGTTGCCCAGGATGTCGGCGAGCTGCTGTTGCACCAGCTGGAAGCGGGCGAGTTCCTTGCCGAACTGCTTCCGCTCCAAGGCGTAGGACCGCGCAATATCAAAAGCGGCCAACTGGATGCCCGCAGCCTGCCAGCCCACCCATGCACGGGAATCCCGCAGGAGATCGTTCGCGCGGGAGAACTCTGTTGCGCCCGGCAGGAGGTTCGACGCCGGGATCCGGACCTCCTCCAGGACAATATCGGCATTCTGCATGATGCGGAGGCCGATTTTGTTGGAGATTTTCGTCGCGGAGTAGCCGGGCCGGTCCGTTTCAACAATGAAGCCCTTGACGTGGCCGTCGGAAACATCACGCGCCCAGACCAAAGCGAAGTCGGCGATGGTGCCGGCCCCGATCCAGCGCTTGGCACCGCTGATGACCCATTCGCCGCCGTCGCGCCGCGCCGTCGTCGAGAGTCCGCCGGCGATATCCGAACCGTGGTCCGGTTCCGTCAACGCGAAGGCGCCCAGCTGGGTGAAAGCCTGCAGGCCGGGCAGCCACTTGCGCTTCTGCTCCGGTGAGCCGAGCTCGTTGATCATGCCGACGATGAGTTCATTGTGGATGCCCACCAACGCGGAAAGGGACACGTCGGCGCGTGCAACTTCGGTGTACATGAGCCCCTTGAACAGCTGCGAGGAGCCGTCCGTTTGCAGCCCGCCCAGCCCGAACCCCGCCATCTCCGCGAGCAGTCCGAAGGGAAATTCTTCCCGGTTCCAGTAGTCGATACTGGCTGCACGGATGTGTGACTGTAGGAACTCCCTGATCTGCACGTACCGCTCCCGTTCCCCGTCGGGGAGCAGGTCGACCACGTGCATGAGGTCCGCCTCCGGGTAAGGAGGGAGGACGCGTTCTGAAGCTGGACCGCTGGTAACGGTGCCGGCAGCTTTTTGCTCGAGCATTAGACCCCTTCGTCATGTCCCGGAAGGCTCTTCCAAACCCTTGGATGTCCTAGTATATTGCAAGGTGATGTGGATCACTAGGCGGGATGCCGGGCAAGGGTGCCCTGGCAATCCCACAGCGAAAGGCGGACTATGACAGTCACAGAAGACTTCCGTGCGGCCCGCGACCGGCTGCTGGCATTGCGCGAGGACTACGCGACCGCGCACGCAGAATTCCAGTGGCCCCGCTTCGATGAGTTCAATTTCGCCTTGGATTGGTTCGACCAACTCGCAGCGGACGGGGAACGGGGCAACAAGCCCGCGCTCATCATCGTGGAGCAGGACGGCAGCTCCACGCGGCGCACGTTCAAGGAACTGTCGGACAGGTCGTCACAGCTCGCCACTTGGCTCCGTGGCCAGGGGGTACGGCGCGGCGACCACATGATCATCATGCTCGGCAACCAGGTGGAGCTCTGGGAACTCATGCTGGCGGGCATCAAGCTGGGCATCGTCATGATCCCCACCACCACGCTCATGGGAGCCAGGGATCTCCAGGACCGTGTCGAGCGGGGCGGCGCAGCCTGGGTGGCGGTCGGCAGTGCCAACATCGGCAAGTTCGCCGACGTCGAGGGCAACTACCAACTCATTGAGGTTGGCGCGGAGCGCACCAACCCGGACGCCAAACAGTACGCGGATTCGTACGACGCCGGCACGGACTTCACGCCCGACGCCCCCACCCGCGCCGACGAAACCCTTCTGCTGTACTTCACCTCCGGCACCACGTCCCGCGCCAAGCTGGTGGAGCACACCCACACTTCCTACCCCGTGGGCCACCTGTCCACCATGTACTGGATCGGCCTGGAACCGGGCGACGTGCACCTGAACGTCGCTTCCCCGGGCTGGGCAAAGCACGCCTGGTCCAACGTCTTCACACCATGGATCGCCGAGGCCACGGTCTTCATCTACAACTACGAACGCTTCGACGCAGCAGCCCTCATGGAACAGATGGGCCGGGAGGGCGTCACCAGTTTCTGCGCCCCGCCCACCGTGTGGCGCATGCTCATCCAGGCCGACCTCACCCAGCTGGCCACCCCGCCACGGAAGGTAGTCTCGGCAGGCGAACCGCTCAACGCGGAGGTCATCGGCCAGGTGGAGCAAGCCTGGGGCGTCACCATCCGCGACGGCTTCGGCCAAACCGAATCGACAGTCCAGATCGCCAACACCCCCGCCCAGCCGGTCAAGATCGGCTCCATGGGCCGGCCGCTGCCCGGGTACGACGTCGTCCTTGTCGACCCGGTCACCGGAGAGGAAGCCGACGACGGCGAACTTTGCCTGCGCTTGGACCCCAGGCCCGTGGGGCTGATGAAAGGCTACTTCGGCGATGCAGCCAAGACGGCCGATGCCTTCCGCAACGGTTATTACCACACTGGCGATATGGCCAGCCGGGACGCCGACGGGGTGATCACCTACGTCGGCCGGGATGACGACGTCTTCAAGTCCTCCGACTACCGGTTGTCCCCCTTCGAGCTCGAAAGCGTCCTGATCGAGCATCCCGCAGTGGCGGAGGCCGCCGTCGTGCCTTCGCCTGATGCCGTGAAATTGTCGGTGCCGAAAGCTTTTGTGGTGCTGGCCGCGGGCTACGAGCCCGGCCCTGCCGTGGCGGAGGACATCCTTAAATACTGCAGGGAACAACTTGCACCCTTCAAGCGGATCAGGCGCCTAGAGTTCGGCGAATTGCCCAAAACGATTTCAGGCAAGATCCGGCGGGTGGAGCTCCGGGGAACGGAAGTTGCCCGGCATGGAGACGGTCCGCTTCCCACAGGTTTAGGGGTGGAATACACCGAAGAAGAGTTCCCGAATCTGAAAGACTAAGCACCCGAGCAACCAAGGAGGCCCATGGGCACCCCACTCCCCCGCGATCCCATCGCCGATGCCCAGCGCAACTGGGAACGGCATGGTTGGGGCGACGTCGCCGCGCCCATGGCAGCCATCACCGCGATCATGCGCACGCAACAGATCCTGCTCGCGCGGATCGAAACCGTTCTCAAACCGTTCGGGCTGACGTTCGCAAGGTACGAGCTCCTGGCGCTGCTGAGTTTCGCCCGCAGCGGCGCGCTGCCCATGAACAAAGCCAGTGCGCTCCTGCAAGTGCACCCCACCTCGGTGACCAACGCCGTCGACCGCTTGGAAAAGGCCGCCCTGGTGGCGCGTTCACCGCACCCCACTGACGGCCGCACCACGCTCATTGAGCTGACTGCAGAGGGCCGCACCCTCGCAAAAAAGGCGACGGCGGCTCTCAACTCGGAGGTGTTTGGCAAGTCGGGTTTCGGGGACGACGACGTCGACCACCTCATCCGCGTACTCGGCGCCTTCCGCAGGGATGCCGGAGACTTCACGGAAGAATAACGCCCACATCAACGCCGAGGGCAATGAGGGCCCTACGTTCTGGAGGGTCGGTATCCAGGTAGTGGCGGGGCCTTTGACCGGTAGCTGTGTCCTGTGGGGGTACTGATTTCGAGCGTATGCACGCCTCCGTGGATGGCACTGGCGGACCAGCCGGGGTTTTCCTTGGTGTGATTGCAGGCTTCGCACAGTCCTGCGCCGTTGGCGAGGTTGGTCTCGCCTCCGGAACGCCAAGGCACAATGTGGTCGATATGCCGGATGGGTGCATCGCAGTACGGTGTCCGGCAGGTATCGTCGCGGGTTCCGATGAATCGCCGAAGTCGACCAGTAAAGAGCCGCGCTTTGGAATCGGTGGCAAGCAGCTCTCCCGTGGCCGGCGCGGTGTATAGCCGGCGAAGCCAGACAGTGAGCTCGTTGGCATGGTTCTGATCAGGTTGATCCTGCTCAACTTGGCCCTCGGCGACCATTGATCTGGCCCACTCGGCAGAGACGATTCCGTAGCCGTTGAGGCGTGCTGGTTCGCTATCGCCCTGAAAAAGGGTCCGGTCGGTCATGACGAGGTCCAGATTGATCCCGGAGATTCCGCCCGGGGTACCAGTGACGCGCTCAACCAGAGTATCGGCCATGAGCTGGCCGCGTGTCGGGACGACCCCGGCAGATACGGCATCCCCACCAGCCAGTTCACTGTGGCAGCGGGCCGAATCAGCAGCCCTGGTCAGGGCTGCGTAGACCGCCACTCCTTGGGCGACGGGAAGCAGCGCGGTCAGGTACGTCATGGTGTCCGGCGCAGGACGCAGGCTCACGGTTCGTTCGGCCGCGGCACGGCTGGCACGCCCGACCACCGACCTCGGATCCCGTCGATACGCCGCCGCCTTCGCAGCTGCAATGATCGCCCGGTCGCCCTTGCCCGCAAAGGTCCCGGTATCGGGCGCGAGTTCCTCATCCACTGCGCACCGATCCTCAACAGACAGACACGCAGTCTCCTTCACCAGCAGTGTGGCCCGCCACTCATTCAGCTGCCCGGACTGCAGCGCTGCCAAAGTCCGCGGCATCTCCATAACGAGGGCTTTCGCCAAACCAAGCAGCCGGGAACCACGGTTCGGTGACTCCCGCCGGGCCAACGCAACCTGGGCACCTACTCCTTGGCCACGCTTCGATGCGGGGACGTTGGCCTCGGCTTGTTCGGCGCGCTGGGCAAGGTCAAAGGCCACAGCAACCCGCGCCTGCAATCCGCAGATGGCTGACTTCATCTCCTCCAGGACACGCAACTGCTCGATCAAGTCCGCGCTGACGGTGCTGGCCGGAAGTACGCCGACACCGGGCGGAAGCAAGCCCGGTTGACCAGCATCCGGCGCGGAGCGACCACGCCCAAGCGCCACTGCTGCGCCCGGTCCACTCTCCCCAATCAGCCCCATGTCCCGACTCTGGCAGCAGGCACCGACAATATAACGAAGGAAGTCGCAGGGGCCTTGGACCTCCATAGCGGAGGGGGCAGAGCCCCGCTGCTAAGCTCCGAGGGCCGACAACTCAGGAGGAAACAGCGTGAGCTTTGCCAATGAACTCAGGAACCAGCACGCCGAGGACTGGGACGCCGCCGTCAACCATCCGTTCGTGGACCAGTTGTTGGACGGTTCCCTCCCCGATGAAAACCTGCGCCACTACCTCGTGCAGGACTATCAGTTCTGTGATGCCTTCACAGCCCTGCTGGGCCAAGCGGTGGCCTCAGCGCCGTCGTTGCCCTCCCGGTTGGTCTTCGCCGGTGTACTGGGAGCCTTTGCCTCCGATGAGAACACCTACTTCCAGGATTGCTTTGCCGAGCTCGACGTTCCCGAGGCAGATCGCGCGGCACCCGCACTCCACAGGGTGACCCGCGACTTCGATGCCCTCATGCGCAGCGCCCTCGGCACTCGCTCCTACCCCGAGGTCCTGGCGGTCCTTCTGGTGGCAGAGTGGCTGTACGGCGATTGGGCAGCCCGCGCCGGCGACCCCGCTCAGTGGCCCACCTCGGCAAAGCACGCCGAGTGGATCCGTCTCCACAACAACCCGGAGTACAACGCATGGGTGACCTGGCTAAGCGACGAGTTCGACGCCGTCGAGCCTAAAGACGCCGCAGCCCGGGGGCGCGTGGCAACCACCTTCGCCGAAGCCGTGCGGCTGGAGCGCGCGTTCTTTGACGCGGCGCTGGTCCCGGCGGAGGTCCGGGGGATGGAACGTGAGCCGGGCCCCGCTGCATTGCGGAAGTAAACGCGGAGAACAGCCGCTGCGTGTCGGCCGGCCCGGTTTGAGCGAACTCCTACCTGTGCCTGAACTCCGGCTCCCGTTTTCCGCTGAACGCGGCCATGCCTTCCTTCTGGTCTTCGGTGGCGAAGAGCGAGTGGAAGATCCTGCGCTCGAAAAGTACCCCTTGGGCCAGCCCGGTTTCGAAGGCCGCGTTGACGGCTTCCTTTGCCATCATCGCCACGGGCTTGGACTTGGATGCGATGACTTCGGCCGCTTTGACGGCTTCCTCAATGACCTCCGCAGCCGGCACCACCCGGGACACCAGCCCGGAACGCTCAGCCTCTTCAGCATCCATGTACCGTCCGGTCAGCACCATGTCCATCGCTTTGGCCTTGCCGACGGCGCGTGTCAGCCGCTGCGAACCGCCCATGCCCGGAATGACGCCCAGGTTGATTTCGGGCTGGCCGAACCGTGCGTTGTCACCGGCGATGATGAAGTCAGCCATCATGGCGAGCTCGCACCCTCCACCCAGGGCAAAACCGGAAACGGCCGCGATGACGGGGATCCTCAATCGGGTGAGGTCCTCCCAGTGCCGGAACCAGTCCGCCGCGTACATTTCCATATAGCTGTTGGAAGACATTTCCTTGATGTCGGCGCCGGCCGCGAAGGCCTTGGCGGATCCCGTGATCACTACCGCCCCAACATCGGGATCGGTGTCCATGGCGGACACGGCTTCCACGAGTTCGTTCATGAGAGCGGTGTTCAGCGCGTTCAGCGCCGACGGCCGGTCCAACGTCACCAAGCCAACCCTGCCCCGCCGTTCCACCACAATGTTCTGGTACTGCTCCGTCATACTCTCCCTCTCGTCAAAACCCTCATGGACACAGCTCAAACTCTCACACGGATTTGTCCCGGATCTCGGTGATGATTCCGGAGAAGTCCCTCCCCGCGCCCTCGCCTGCCGCGAAAGCGTCGTAGATCCGGGAGGCCAGCGGACCCATCTCGGCGGCAACGCCTGTGCTTTCCAAGGCGTTCACGGCCAGCCGCAGGTCCTTGGCCATCAAAGCGCCGGCGAACCCGGGCTGGTAGTCACGGTTGGCGGGGCTGGTGGGAACCGGCCCGGGGACCGGGCAGTTGGTGGTCAGTGCCCAGCACTGGCCGGAGGCATTGGAGGCGACGTCGAACAGCGCCTGGTGCGTGAGGCCCAGCTTCTCGCCGAGTACGAAGGCTTCCGCAACTGCGATCATGGACACCCCCAGGATCATGTTGTTGCACACCTTTGCGGCCTGCCCGGCACCGTGGTCACCGCAATGGACAATCCTCTTCCCCATCAGTTCAAGGATCGGTTTTACGGTTTCGAAGTCCTCCGGCAAAGCACCCACCATGAAGGTCAGCGTGCCTGCCTCGGCCCCCACCACACCACCGGAAACCGGCGCGTCCACGGACCGGTGGCCTGCCTCCAAGGCAATGACGGCGGCCTGCCGGGCCTCGTCAACGTTGATGGTGGAACAATCCAGGAACAAGGTGTCCGGCTTGGCGACGGAAAGCAGTCCCGGCCCGTCCACACCCCGGTACGCATCCAGCACATGCTTGCCGCTGGGCAGCATGGTCAACACCACCGCGGCTGCAGCTGCAGCCTCGTGTGCCGAGGCGGCCATGGGAATCCCGTGCGCTTCCGCAGCCTCAACGGCCGCGGGGACGGGGTCATAGCCAATCACCTGGTGGCCGGCCTTGATCAGGTTGGCGGCCATGGGTCCGCCCATATGACCCAGGCCGAGGAAAGCGATGAGTCCCGTTGCGGATGCTGCGTTCTCTGTCATGTCGTCTCCTTCGACTGGCTGCTGAATAGCTGCTGACTGCAGGTCATGTGGTTTTCGCGCCCAAAGCGGCGAGGCCCAACTCCCGTTCGCCGAGCGGCGCAAAGTAGCCCTCGACGTCGGATGCCTGGACGTCCGCGAGGTTTGCCGGCTTCCATTGCGGATTGCGGTCCTTGTCCACCACCTGGGCCCGGATGCCCTCCCGGAAATCGGGCCCGGCCAGGCAACGCAGCCCCACACGGTATTCCTGGTCCAGCGCTTCCTCCAGCGTCACTCCCCGGACGCGGCGCAAGGACTCCAAGGCCACCTTCACGGACGTGGGCGATTTTGCCTCGATCGTGTCCGCCGCGGACGCTGCCTCTCCCCCAGCTTCGCGCAGGCTCCGCACGATTTCCTCCGCGTCGTCATACGCGTAGGCGGGATCGATCCACCCCCGCTGTGCCGCAAGCGCCGAGTCCGGCGCGGCTTGCGCAAAGCGCTCGACGGCGGCCTCCGCCGTCGAGCTTTCCAGCGCTTCTGCCAGCGCGGGAAGGCTGTCGGACGGCACAAAGTGATCCGCGAGCCCAAGGAACAGAGCATCCCCACCGGACAGGTGGGCGCCGGTGAGTGCAGCGTGGGTGCCCGCTTCACCAGGTGCGCGGGACAGCAAGAGCGTGCCACCGACGTCGGGCACGAAACCGATGGTGGTTTCCGGCATCCCGGTGCGGGTCCGTTCGGTGACCACACGGACCGAGCCATGGGCCGAAACGCCAACGCCCCCGCCCAAAACCAGCCCATCCATGAAAGCCACATAGGGCTTGGGGTATTGCGAAATGAGCAGGTTCAGCCGGTACTCGTCAGCCCAGAACGCAGCCGTTTCCGTGCCGCCGTGCAGCATGTCCTTGTAGATGGCCACGATGTCGCCGCCGGCGCACAGCCCACGGTCTCCGGCACCGCGCACCAAGACAGTTTGCACCGAATCGTCATCAGCCCAGGCAACCAGTTGTCGAAGCATGGCTTTGACCATGCCGTGATTCAGGGCGTTGACCGCTTTGGGACGGTTGAGCGTGACAACCCCCAAGTGCCCGCGACGCTCAAACAGGACTTCGTCTTCCTCCTGCAGATCTCCCATCAGCTGCCTGCCGGCATCACGAAGCTGGCGCCCTGGCGGATGCCGGAGGGCCACCGCGAGGTGACGGTCTTGGTCTTGGTGTAGAAGCGGAAAGCGTCGGCGCCGTGCTGGTTCAGGTCGCCGAACCCGGAGGCCTTCCAGCCACCGAAGGTGTAGTAGGCAATCGGGACGGGAATCGGCACATTGATCCCCACCATGCCCGCCTCGACGCGGCTGGCGAAGTCGCGTGCGGAGTCGCCGTCGCGGGTGAAGATTGCGACGCCGTTGCCAAACTCGTGCTCGCTGCAGAGCCTCAGCGCTTCGTCGTAGTCAGCTGCCCGCAGCACGCTGAGGACGGGGCCGAAGATCTCTTCCTTGTAGATCTTCATGTCCTTGGTGACGTTGTCGAAGAGTGTGGGGCCAACCCAGAACCCGCCGTCGTAGCCTTCCACGGTGAGGCCGCGACCATCAGTGACCAACGTTGCGCCTTCATCCACGCCGGACTGGATGTAGCCCTCGATCCGTTCCTTCGCGGTGGCTGCCACCACGGGCCCGAAGTCGGAGTCCTTGTCCAGGCTGTGGCCCACCTTCAGGTCCTTCACGCGCTCGGTCAGCTTGGCCACCAACGCGTCGGCGGTTTCCTGGCCAACGGGCACCGCCACGGAGATGGCCATGCAGCGTTCGCCCGCGGAACCGTACCCGGCACCAATCAGGGCGTCGGCAGCCATGTCGAGGTCGGCGTCGGGCATGATCACCATGTGGTTCTTCGCCCCGCCGAAGCACTGCGCACGCTTGCCGTGGGCGGCGGCCGTGGCATAGATGTACTGGGCAATCGGCGTGGAGCCAACAAAGCCGATCGCCTTCACCCGAGGGTCCTCCAGCAGTGCGTCCACGGCTTCCTTGTCACCGTTGATGACGTTGAAGACGCCGTTCGGCACGCCGGCTTCGCTGTACAGCTCGGCGAGGCGCAGCGGAACCGAGGGGTCCCGCTCCGAAGGCTTCAGGATGAAGGCGTTGCCTGCTGCGAGCGCCGGGCCGGACTTCCACAACGGGATCATGGCCGGGAAGTTGAACGGCGTGATCCCTGCAACGACGCCCAGCGGCTGGCGCAGCGAATGGACGTCGATGCCCTGTCCGGCGTTGTCCGAGAACTCGCCCTTGAGCAGATGCGGGGCACCCGCGGAGAATTCAACGACTTCGATGCCGCGCTGGATGTCTCCTTTGGCATCGGCAAAGGTTTTGCCGTGTTCGGAGGACAGGAGCCTGGCGAGCTCGTCCATGTTCTCGTTGACGAGGTCCACGAACTTGAGCAGGATGCGTCCCCGGCGCTGCGGGTTCATGGCTGCCCATTCGAGCTGGCCCTTTTCGGCATTTGCGACGGCGTTGCGAACCTCGTCGGCGCTGGCCAGCGGCAGCCTGGCCTGGACTTCGCCCGTGCAGGGATCGTAGACGTCGCTGAACCGGCCCGATGTGCCGTCAACCCTCTGGCCGTCTACGTAGTGTGAAAGCTCGCGCACCATAGTGGAATGCTCCTTTGCATCGTGAATGACTACCGTGCCGCTCAGTGCTGGGAACACGGCGGGAACACGTGACCAACTGTGATCCAGGTCATCTCTGAATCCGAATATACTCGGACTTCCTACTAATTTCCAGAGGGCTGTTTTTCGGATCCGGCAGCGCCGCCCACCGCCTCCGTCCGGGCGGGCCAGTGCCCGGTGACCTGATGAAAGTCGATGGCGCGCAAGAGCGGTGTCATGTCGTAGGCCCTGATATTCAGGCTGAGCTTGACGCCGTTTACCGACTTGACCGTCAGGTACGGCTGCCCCTTCAAGGTCTGGAAGCTGTAGTGCGCAATGTCGCTGTAGTGAAGAATGTGCTCTTTGCCGAGAACACTGCGGAAAGCCACCTCAAACTCGCGGGGTGCCACATAGAAGTTGCGGTACATGAGTACGAATACCACTCCACCCACCACGATCGCCACCGAAGCGATACGGAAGGCCAGAGGGTCCCGTGCATGGTCGGAAGTGAAGGCGACGAGTCCCATCAGGAGGCCCACAACAAGGAAAAGCCAACCAACTCCCGGCACAACCTTTGGCATGCGAACCCGCTCCGGGTACTCCTTGGACCGGTTGGGATGCTTACGGGCCCACCAGGCAACCGCAGCGATGAACATGGCCGCGAACGCCATGATGAGGACCTTCAGGATGGACTCCGTCGACATGGACCCAGCCTATCGCCGGGCCTGCGGGACCTGCGGGACCCCCTTAGTGGACTTCCCTCATCTCCTTGTAAGCCTCCAGCGCTTCGGCGCGGGTGGTCTTCAGATCAACGATCTCCTCCGGATATTCGGGAGTGCCGAACTCGGGAATCCAATGGGCAATGTACTTCCCCTGGGGATCGAACTTCACGCGTTGGGCCTCCGGGTTGAAAATCCTGAAGAACGGCGAGGCGTCAGCCCCGGACCCTGCCACCCACTGCCAGTTGGCGGGGTTCGACGCCGGATCGGCGTCCACCAGGGTGTCCCAGAACCACTGCTCACCGAGCTGCCAATGGATGCCAAGGTTCTTCACCAGGAAGCTGGCAGCGACCATGCGGACACGGTTGTGCATCCAGCCTGAGTGCCACAGCTGGCGCTGGCCCGCGTCCACCATGGGGAAGCCGGTGCGGCCCTGCTGCCAGGCGCGGAACTCCTCGGGTGCCGACTCATGGCCGGGATGTTTGCCATTGCCGTTATTGCTGCCCGGCCACGCCCAGGGGAAACGGTCAAACTCGGGACGAAGGTTGACTGTGGCCAAGTTCGGATTGTGAAAGTACTGGTGCCAGCAAAACTCCCGCCACCCCAGCTCCGAGGCGAAAATCCCCGCACTTTCGGAGCGCTTGGACCCCAGCGCGTGCCACACCTCGAACGGGCTGAGCTCACCCCAGCGCAGGTAGGGCGAGAGGCAGCTGCTGCCATCGGTGTCCGGACGGTTTCGGCCCTCGCTGTAGTTGGAGAGACCGTCAGCCACGAAAGCGGCCAACCGCTTGTGCCCTGCGGCAGCACCAGGAGTCCACATCTCCGCCAGCCCGCCCGACCAGTCAGGCTTGCCGGGCAGGAGGTTCCAGGAATCCAGCTCGTCATAAGCCGGAAGCTTGCCGGTGAATCCGTGGCCTTTTTCCGGTACGGCCAACGGCTCCCGGAAGTCCTGCGCGGACACCGTCCGCCAGAAAGGCGTGAAGACCTTGTACTGGCCACCGGACTTGGTGGTGACCTCCCAGGGTTCATGAAGGAGGGAGGCCTGGAAGCTGGCAACATGCAGGCCGGCCTCACCCGCCCAGGCCTTGATCCCGGCGTCGACGGTGCGCTCGGCCGCACCATAGCGCCGGTTCCAGTACAAACCGCCGGCACCGAGCGCCGTCGTGGTTTTTTGGACAACGGAGGCAGCGTCGCCGCGCCGCAGAAGCAGGGGGATGCCAAGGGCCGCGAGGTCGTCGCGAAGGGACACCAGCGAATGATGCAGCCACCAGCGGGAAGCGCCACCGTGAGGTCTGAGGCCTTCCGATTCCTCGTCAAGGACGTACAGGGCCACCGCAGCACCGTCGTCGACGGCGGCCCGCAAGGCCGGGTTGTCGGCAACCCTGAGGTCATCCCGGAACCACACGATGGAAGGCTTCACGTATTTCCCTTCAGAAGACAGCCCGGACATGGAAACAGCCCATGCCCCTATCAAATCCTAGGTGCATGGGCTGTAGAAGCGACGTGATATCAGGCGATGGACGGAACCGCATCCTCCACAGCCTCGGAAAGTGCATAGGCGCTGGCTGCGGAGTCGTTCCACATGGGAACGCTGTTGACTACGTAGTCCCTTGCGGCCGGGCCGACCATGCTCATGCCAGGGTAGATCCGCTGGCCATTCAGCTTGATGGTTTTGAGGCCCTCCCGCTCAAGGGCGGTCTTGAAGGCGGAGTCGGGGATGGGGATTTTTCGTCCGAGAACGCACCAGCTGATGTACAGGCCGTAGAAAGTGTCAAATTCCAAGCCGTTCTCAGTGTCGTCCTCAAACACCACACAGTCGCGGATAAAGCTACTAATTTGGGTGTCGGTCATTACGGGGCCTCCGGCGTCGGAAGAAAAAGCGGGCCGCCGGGCTGCATCAGCGAATGTCCTGTTCTCTCACTATAGACCCCTTCTGGTTTCCCGGACGATGAAATGAGATTAACTCTGGATGACGGGCCGGCACTTCCTTGCGCCGGGAAGTCATATGGAGGGTGTGGAGAGCGGCCGGGATCTGGCGCCGATCCTTCCGTCGGCGTAGCGTCGACTTCATCTCCACAAGCGGCCGGACAGGCGGCATCGGCTGCAGCTCAAGCGGATCGATAAGGAGCGTCTCGTGGCTGGATGGAACGCTGATACAGCAGCCGGACCCCTTGGTGCCGGGACAGTGACCCTGGTGGAAGGCTCATCCTTCTGCATCTCCTCCGCCAACGGAGACATCCACCCCGAATTGCCCCAGGGCGTCTTCCATCTGGACACCCGGATCCTCTCCAAATGGGAGCTCACTGTCAACGGACAAGTCATCGAACCCTTGGCAGCAGAAACCAGGGAACCGTACCGGGCGTCATTCGTCGGCAGGGTTCCCCGCCCGGATGGGTACGCCGACAGCCCCTTGTTGGTGGAGCGGCTTCGGGAGGTAGGAAACGGAATCCGCGAAGAAATCACCGTTCGGAATTATTCAAACCAGGCAACACAATGCCGCATCCTGCTTTCTGCCGAATCGGATTTCGCTGATCTTTTCGAAGTCAAGGAAGCACGGATCACGCGGCAATGGACCGAAACCCACCTGCCGGATGGTGATTCCCTGGAAATCCGCGGAAAATGGGAGGACATTCGGAAAAGCGTCCTGATACGGGCCGACGGCGCCGGTGCAGGTGCCAGGGCATTGGGTTTCACGGCCAAAATTCCCGCGTTCGGGAGCTGGAGTACGCGGGCCAGCGTGGTGCCAAAGCAACCAAGTGCCGGGGCCGCTTTCACCCACCAAGATCCGGTCGGGCTCTCACCCAGCGATCAGCGCAGGCAGGATTGGGTAGCCCGGATCCCCGTTGTGCAGCTCAGCAACCGGTCAATCGAAGACACCCTCCGCCGCAGCTACGAGGACCTTGGCGCGCTCCGCATCCAGGATCCGGACCACCCCGAAAGGGTGGTGGTGGCCGCCGGCGCCCCGTGGTTCATGACGCTGTTCGGCCGGGATTCCCTGTGGGCGTCCGAAATGGCCCTTCCCGTGGACCCCTCCCTGGCCCTGGGCACCCTGCGAACGCTGGCCGACCGCCAGGGCACGGTGGTGGATCCCGCCACCGAAGAAGAACCCGGGAAGATCCTGCATGAGGTCCGGCTGGGCGTCTCCGGCGGCCTGGCGTTGGGCGGAAAGTCCGCTTATTACGGAAGCGTGGACGCCACCCCGCTGTTTGTGGTGGTCCTTGGCTCGGTGAGCCGCTGGGGTTTCGGCAAAGACGCGATCTCGGGCCTGCTCCCCCACGCGGACCGCGCCTTGGAATGGATCCGGACCTACGGCGACCGTGACGGCGACGGTTTCGTGGAGTACGGGCGGCCCAACGAGCACGGACTCATCAACCAGGGCTGGAAAGACTCCTGGGACGGCATCAATTTTGCGGACGGCACCCTCGCTGAACCGCCCCTGGCGCTGTGCGAGGTCCAGGCGTACGTGCACGGCGCCTATGTGGCGCGCGCCTGGATGGCGTACGACGACGGCGACCTCACCTTGGCGGAAAGCCTGCGGGAACGTGCCGAGGACCTGAAGAAGCGGTTCAACGAACAGTTCTGGATGCCGGACAAGGGCTACTACGCTGTGGCGCTGGACCGCAACAAGCGGCCCGTGGACGCTTGTGCTTCCAACATGGGCCATTGCCTGTGGTTTGGTCTGATTGACGAAGACAAGGCCCCTGCGGTGGTGGAGCGGCTGATGTCCCCCGAAATGTTCAGTGGATGGGGTGTCCGGACGCTGGCCAGGAACATGGGCGCCTACAACCCGGCCAGCTATCACAACGGCTCCGTGTGGCCCCATGACAATGCGCTGATCGTGTCCGGACTCCTCCGCTATGGCTTCGTGGAGGAAGCCCAACGGATAGCAACCGCAATGCTTGAAGCCGCCGAGATCTCTGGCGACCGTTTGCCCGAACTCTTCTGCGGGTTCGACCGCACGCAATTCCGGGAACCCGTCCCTTATCCCACGGCTTGCTCACCCCAGGCGTGGGCCGCCACGACGCCCATCCACCTGGTCATGAGCCTGTTGCGCTACGACACGCACATCTCCTTGGGCGGCATCTGGCTGGATCCGGTGCTGCCGCCGTCGTTCGGGGACCTGCACATCCGCAATGCGCCCATGGGCGGCGGGCGGATCACCATTGACGCTTCCGGCACGGAAGCGACGGTTCAGGGCATCCCCGACGGCCTCACGGTCCATCACGGGCAACGGCCGTGGATGTCCGAACTTGTTGAGCGGGCGCACCACCGGACTCCCGACAAAACCTAGGCACGGAGCCTGTTACTGGATGGCTGCTTTGAGTTCCTTCGCAGCCAGTTCAGGATCAGCGGCACTGTAGATGGCACTTCCGGCCACTGCTACGTCGGCACCTGCCAACTGCACGGCCGCAATGGTGGATGCGTTGACGCCGCCGGCCACGGAGAACGGCACACGGGCTTCTTCTCCGGCATTGAGGAGTCCGCGCAGGTCATAGCCCGGCTGTGCCTGCTCGTCGAGGCCCGCGTGGAATTCGATGAACCTGGCTCCGAGGGAGCGGGCTTGCTTGGCGCGGGAGACCTTGTCGGCCACGCCAATGAGATCCACCACGATGCCCTTGTTGTGGGACTGAGCGGCCTTGACGGCACCGGCGATGGTGGAGTCATCCGCAGTTCCCAGGACGGACACGAGATCGGCACCCGCCTTGAAAGCGATGTGCGCTTCGAGTTCACCGGCGTCCATGGTCTTCATGTCGGCAAACACGATCTTGTTGGGGTGGGCTTCCTTGATGGCCGTCACGGCGGCGAGACCCTCAGCCTTGATCAGCGGAGTACCGAGCTCGATGATGTCCACGTGCTCGGCAACTTTGCCGGCGAGTTCCAGGGCATCTTCGATGGTGAGGAGGTCAAGGGCGACTTGCAGTTTCATGGTGTATCGCTTTCTTTTGTTTGGGGTGGCTTTGGAGGACGGGTTTGCGGTCTATTCGAGGTTTGCGTGACGCAGCCAGAGCTTCTCGGCGGGCTCTGCAGTGGCTTCCCACAGAGTTTGGAAAACCGACTCCGTCACCAGGAAAAGGGATTGTTCAAAGAGGCTGCCCGAGTATTGCCGGGACAGGTCGGAGCCGTGGTCAGTCTTCCGCGCGGCGGGAATGACCACCAGCGCGTCGGCGAAGCCCGCAACAGCGGACGAGGGGTTGGTGGTTACTGCTGCCACCCGCGCCCCCGCGGCCAGTGCTGTCTGGGCTGCTTTGACCACGCCGGAGGTGGTCCCGGAACCGGATGCCACCAGCAACAAATCGCCGGCAGTGATGGCCGGTGTTGTGGTGTCGCCGGCTACGTGGACCGTCAGGCCCAGATGCATCAAGCGCATCGCGGCCATGCGGAGCACCAGCCCGCTCCGGCCGGCTCCGCCCAGGAAGACGCGCTCCGCTGCGCCAACTTCCTCTGCAAGGCGGGCAACCTGGCCGTAGTCCAGTTCGGAAGCAATGCCCCCAAGCTCTGCGAGGATCAGGGAGGCGTTGCCGGCTACGTCTTCAGCTGTGGCTGTCGCGGTGTCTGCAAAGACGTTCACGGTTCACTCCGTTCGTGGGTGGTTGATAGCGGTTTCCGACCTTGTAACTATTCTTCCGGCTGGTAGAGGTGGCTGAAACGCCGAAAAAGGACAGTCCTGGCCACCCGTTCGGGTAGGCAAGAACGTAGCTGCTCGTCTACGCTGGGGATATGCCCCAGCAACCGTCCGTGCCCTGGCAGCTCCTCAAAGCCATTGAAGACATCGCCCAAGCGCCCCTCGCGCGTATCGCGGAGAGCCTGCGGACGGCCCTCTCGCCGTTGGTCCCCTCCAGCGCCTTGGTGATTTTCACGGAAGACTGCACGGGCCGGCCCCAGAAAAAGGCTGGTGCCGAGGGCATTGTCAGCCGCGTTTCCATCCCCGAGCTTGATGGGATCCGGGCATCCATGGAGGCGAAAGGGCCGTGGCGGACGCGAGCGTGGATTGCGGGGCAGGAGCGCGACATTCTGGCCTTCACCTACCCGCCCAGCAACGCCCTCCTGGTCCTCACCGACCCGGAGTTGCCGGAAGACGATGAACCACTGCGCCTCGCCTCCTACCTTTGGGGACTCACAGCGGCCCGTATCCAGGAGAAGGTCAGTGACGCGCCGCCGTCGTATCTTTTGGAGTCCCGGGCAGCATCAGCTGAACGGATCCGCGTAACCGCGGAGCTGGTGGACCAGCACTCCACTACCCTCGAAACCCTGCTGGCCGCACTGCGGTCCAACTCCTTGGACGATCGCGCGGCCCGGATCTCCGTGACCGACCTCGCCGTCAAGGCACTGATCGGCCTCAGGACCCTGAACGACCGCACCAGCGATCTCGTGGAAGAACCTGTGAGCACCGCCTTCCAAAGGCTCCGGGAGGACCTCCGTCCATTGATGCACTTCAGCAACATCGACATCCAGTTCATCGAGCCACCCGCCAACGGACGTGCCCTGCCCGGAGAGGTAGCCCACGCTGCCAGGGCCGTCGTCCGGGGCCTGGTCCTGGCGATCGCCGAGCAACCCGATGTGCACCGCGTACGCGCCCAATGGGACTGCGACGGGGAAAACCTGCTGATCAATGTCAGGGATGACGGACGCGGGGAACTGTCCCCGGATGCCCCGAACATGGAACGGCTTCGCCAGAAGGTGCAGGCCCTTGACGGCAAAATGAGCGTCGACGTCATGCACGGGTGGGGAGCAGACATCTCAGTGGCGCTTCCCTTGGACCCGCCGGTAGCGCCCGTGGGGGATGTCGCGGCGTGGGGCCTGGCCACCAGGGAATTGGAAGTTCTTCAGGCATTGGCCGCCGGGCAACGCAACCGGGCAATCGCCGCAGAGCTGAACATCAGTGAAAACACGGTCAAATTCCATCTGCGGAACCTGTTCCGGAAGCTGGACGTCCGGTCCCGCACTGAGGCCATTGCGCTGGCCCACAGTGCGGGACTCCGGTAACAGCTAGGCGTCGATCACCATATCGGTGCGCGCCGTGGAGCAGCAGGGCAGGAACTTGCCGGCGTCGATTTCCCGCGAGCGGATTCCGCCCTGGTGGTTCATTTCCACCTCGCCGGAAAGCTTGACCACCTTGCAGGAACCGCACATACCCTCTTTGCAGTTGGCACCGATCCTGACACCGGCCCGCTGGGCCACGCCCAGGATGTGCTCATCGGGGTCAATGCGGACATTGACGCCGGTGCGCAGGAAGGACAGGGTGAGGCTTCCCGTTCCGACGGTCTCGAAGCTCGAGGCATCAGGCGTTGCAGCCTCGGGCGCCTGGCTTGGACCGCCGTCGGAAGCTTGCTGACCTGAGGCGTCCGGGTCGGAGGTTTCCAGCGGGAGTCCCGTGGCTTCCAAAGTCCCGTCGGCGTCGTAACCCGGCTCGTAGAGCCCGAACGCTGCCGGTTGGCTTTCGTAGTAGTCCTCGGCGGAATCGGCGATTTCCTCGGCGATTTCCTCCGCAATATCTGCCGCGAGCGCGAGCTCTGCCTGGTATTCGAGGAGGGTCTGGCGGTCACCGGTGAAGAACTCCATGTAGATGGAGGTGTCGTCAACGCCTACCTTTTTCAGCAGCTCAGTGGCCGTGTTCAGGTAGCCTTCCGGGCCGCAGGCATAGACCTGCCTGCCGTTGGCGTCAGGGGCCACCTCTTCGAGCATGGCCGCTGTGAGCCGTCCGCTGAACCCTTCCCATCCTTCCGGTTTGCTGCGGTCGCCCAGGGAGTAGAAGACCTTCACGCGTGAGTCCACGGAGGCGATGTATGCCAGCTCCCGGTGGAACGCGAAGCCGCCGGCCTCCGCTCCGTGGTACAGCACCACGACGTCGGCATGGCCGGGCAGGGAGTGGATGGTCCGCACCATCGACATGATGGGGGTGATGCCGGCACCGGCGGCCAACAGGAGGTACCTGGCGCGCCGGTCGGCGTCGGGCAGGTGGAAAGCCCCCACCGGTCCGAGCATGTCCAGCACAGTGCCGGGCTTGACGTTCTCATGAACCCATGGCGACACAAGGCCAGTGGGATCGCTCTTGACAGTGATGTTGAAGGTCCAGGGCTCCGTGGGCGAACTGGACAGCGAGTAGCTGCGGTCCACCGGGTCCTGGTCCTCGCCGTTTACCGGAAATGCGATGTTGACATACTGGCCGGCACGGAACGCCAGGGGCGCCCCGTCGCAACGACGGAAGACGAAGGTCATCATTCCGCCGGCCTCGGGAACAGTCTCGACACATTCGGCCATGAACTCCTGCGGATGCCAGGGACCCAGGGCACGTGCGGCACGCGCGGGTGCCTCGCTGCTGCCCATCACCCGGTTCCACGGCATCTCAAGACCCCGGATGCGCTGCGGCTCCCGGATTGCCGTTTCAGTGAGGAGTTCGATCATGCCAAGTGCTCCTGCACGCGCTGGACGTACCAGTTGATGAATGCCTCCACCTGGTATTCGCTCTTCATGTAGGGGCCGGGCTCGTAGGCGGGGCTGCCGGCACCCGTCTGGCACAGCTCGACGAACGCCTTGTCCTGCAGGTTCGTCTGCTTCCAGGTGTAGGTGAGTTTTTCCAGGTCGTAGTCGACGCCTTCCACGGCGTCGTCAGCCACCAGCCAGGTGGTGCGGACCAGCGACTGGTGTTCGTTGATGGGGAAGACGCCGAACGTGATGACGTGGTCGCTCTGGAAGTGGAACCAGCTGTTGGGCTGCAGGTGCATGGAGCAGCGGCCGAGGCGGAAGTCGCGCAGATCGCCCAGGAGCTTCTTGGAAAGCCTGCGCCCGTCGGGCGAGAACGATTCGCCTTCACCGTCCAGGGATTCGCGGGAGATGCGGATGCCGGCGATGCGCGTGTCGAGTTCCTCCACTACCTCGTAGGGGAGGCCATAGCGGCGGCAGCGCTCCTCGAGGGAGGACTGGGCTTCCTTGTTGCGGTCCCAGACTTCCTCAAGGTGGGCCGGAATCAGGCCCTCGGTGAGTCCCCACGTGGGGAAGAGGGAGCAGGCGAGTTCCGGGTGCCCATCGCAGTGGTAGCACTCACGGTTGTTCTCCATGACGAGCTTCCAGTTGCCCTCTTCGATGATGTTCTGCTGGTAGGCGATTTTTGTCTTCGCCAGATCGTGGGGCGCGAGGTAGGGCTCGAAGATCTTTGAGGTTTCATCGAAATCGGCCGGCGGCTCGCTCGCGATGCAGACGAAAATGAGCCCTGCCACCACACGGCTGTGGGCGCGCTTGAGGGCGAAGCAGTTCTTGTCGAACTTCGTCTCCCCCGGGGCCGAGGCGTGGATCAGGTTGCCCTCGGGCGAGTAGGTCCAGGAGTGGTAGCCGCACACCAGGTTTCCGGTGGAGCCTGCGGCTTCGGTCAGCACCCGGGCACCGCGGTGGCGGCAGACGTTGTGCAGGACGTTGACGTCGCCGTCGTCGTTGCGCAGGACGATCAGGGAGTACGGGCCGTAGTCCACCGTGATGTAGTCACCCGGTTCCGGCAGTTCGGCGACGCTTCCGGCAAAGATCCAGTGCGCACCGAAGATGGCTTCCATGTCGATCTTGAAGATCGTGGGATCGGTGTAGAAGGGGGCGTCCAAGGAGTAGCCGGTGCGCCGGAACTCGAACAGGGCACTGATCTCGGCCAGCTGCTCGGCAGGCAATGTTGAGGCGAGTTTTCCGCGTGAATTCAGGGGCACGTTCACTTGAGCAGTCATGGGTTTCCTCCCGGGAGGCTGGGTAAGTTGGGGGATCTTGGGGGCCGCGGGTGCATCGTCGCAAGCGGCGTTATCGAAGTCTTCGTAGTACGAGATTAGGGACGAATGCACTGCAACAAAAGCGCAATATTTAGGAGATAACCATGCGCAATGGGTGCATGATTGGTCCATGATCGATCAGAGGCTGATAACACTTCGGGTGTTTGCCCGATGTGGCACCGTGGGGGCGACGGCCGAGCTCACGGGATATTCCCCTTCCGCCGTCTCGGCGCAGCTGCGCGAGCTCCAGCGCGTCCTCGGCATGCAACTGCTGACCAAGGACGGCCGGGGCGTGCGGCTGACCGCCACAGGACGCTTCCTCGTGGCGGGTTCGGACAGCCTTATCGCCGAATGGGAGAGCCTGAGAGCCGCGGCAATGGAGGCCGGCGACCAGGTGCAGTCACATTTCGGCCTGGGCGGATTCTCGACGGCGGCCGCGCAGCTTCTCGCGCCACTGGCCGCAACGCTGCGCTCCACGCGGCCCCTGCTGGAGGTGCAGGTGCTGGAGGCAAATCCATCACGTTGCTTCGACCTGCTTGTGGCTGAACGCATCGACCTCGCCGTCATTGTGGCGATGCAGTCCGACACCTACGGCGAGGACGATCCCCGCTTCGAGCAGACGGTCCTGCTGGACGATCCACTGGACGTCATCATTCCCGCGGACCATCCCCTGGCTTCACGGCAGACGGTGACGCTCGAGGAACTGGCGTCGGAGCCGTGGATCACGGAGGCAGCGGGGTCCACCTACCATTCCTTGTTCACCGCAGCATTTACGGCAGTGGGAGTGACGCCGCGGATCGCGCATGAGGCAGTTGAATGGGAGACCCAGATCGCATTCGTAGGGGCCGGGCTTGGCGTAGGCCTGCTGCCCCGGCTGGCGCCACTGCACAGCGCGGAGAACGTAGTGCGGCTGCGCATTACGGGCAAGGGGAGACCTGCGCGCCGCATTGTCGCAGCGGTCCGCAGGGGCAGCATCGCCTCGCCCCTGATCCAGGAGTCACTGGGCATCCTGCAGGCCAGCGCCAAACGGATTCTGGCGGCGCGGCCCGAAGACGATCTCTGAGCCCCACGGCAACAAAACCGGCCCGGCCGGCAACAGCGCTCCGACTAAGCCCAGACCTGGTAGCCGGTGGACTTGTCAAAGAGCCGCCGGGTGTCGGCTCCCGCGGCGGCGATCCACAAGACGGAGTCGTCATCCGCCGCCTGCTCCACCACGCCCGTCATGACGTGGTCGTCGAAAAGCCACACCTCCACGGTGTGGCCGGTCAGCTTGGCCCAATCCATCCGCAGTCCCCGGCCGTCCGCCGTCCTCACCGGCCTCACGTCCAGCACCCCGGCCTACCAGCCGCGTTCTGCGAGGCGGTGGGGCTGCGGGATGTCGTCGACGTTGATGCCGACCATCGCTTCGCCCAGGCCGCGGGAGACCTTGGCAATAACGTCAGGATCGTCGTAGTAGGCAGTAGCGTTCACGACGGCGGCGGCACGCTCTGCCGGGTTGCCGGACTTGAAGATACCGGAACCGACGAACACGCCATCGGCGCCGAGCTGCATCATCATCGCAGCATCAGCCGGGGTCGCGATGCCACCGGCAGTGAACAACACCACCGGAAGCTTGCCCGTAGCGGCAATTTCCTTGACCAGTTCGTACGGGGCCTGCAGCTCCTTGGCCGCAACATACAGCTCATCCTCGGGCAGGGCAGCGAGCTTGGCGATCTCGGCACGGATCTTGCGCATGTGACCGGTGGCGTTGGAAACATCGCCGGTACCGGCTTCACCCTTGGAACGGATCATCGCCGCGCCCTCGTTGATGCGGCGCAACGCCTCGCCGAGGTTGGTGGCACCACAGACGAATGGGACGGTGAAGTTCCACTTGTCGATGTGGTTGATGTAGTCCGCCGGGGTCAGGACCTCGGACTCATCGATGTAGTCAACACCGAGGGACTGCAGGACCTGGGCTTCGACGAAGTGGCCGATGCGGGCCTTGGCCATCACCGGGATGGACACGGCAGCGATGATCGCATCGATCATGTCCGGATCCGACATGCGGGACACGCCACCCTGGGCGCGGATGTCAGCCGGGACACGCTCAAGCGCCATGACAGCCACGGCACCGGCATCCTCGGCGATGCGGGCCTGCTCGACGTTAACGACGTCCATGATGACGCCGCCCTTGAGCATCTCAGCCATGCCCCGCTTAACGCGGCTGCTGCCCGTGAGCGGAATGTGTTCGAAAAGAGGGTGTCGTGTAGTCACGTGGTACTCCAGGGACGTGGGGGCCGTGATTGCATCACGAGCACAGGACCAGGATGGGCCAGGTGTAGGCCGCGCCTAATATCCGTGTGATATATTAGTAAGAAGTCCAGTATGCAAGTGACCCGTCGCCGAGTCAACCACTTTGGCGGCGGACGCCCTTAGGCGGCGAACAGCGCCTGACGAACAGCTTGCTCAAATCCGCTGACATGGACGCGGGCGAGTTCGGCGGCCTCTTCTTCGTTGCCGTCAATTACAGCCCGCAGAAGATCCAGGTGCTCGCGCACGTGGTGCTCGAGGTCCGGAAGCCTGTCAAGTACCATGCACCAGATCCGCGTGGCCAGATTGTCATAGCGGATCAGCACGTCCTCCAGGTGCGGATTCGCTGCAGCCGAATAGATGCCCTGATGCACGCTCGCGTCAAGACGCAGGGTTTCCACCACGGACGCCGCGCTGACATCGAAGTCCTCCACGGCCCGCATCACGTTCCGCAGATGTTCCCTGGTGGCAGCTGAAGCCACCCGCGCTGCGCGGGCCGCGGCAAGCGGTTCAAGCTGGGCGCGGATTTCGGAGATGAAGGCGAGGTCGGTTACCTCCACACGGGTGGCGAACGTTCCGCGCCGGGGGTAGGTAATCACCAGCCGATCCAGCTCCAGCCGTTTCAAAGCTTCACGGACGGGAGTCCGCCCCACTTCCAGCTCCTTGGCGAGCTGTTCGTCATTAAGGATGTCCCCTGGCTTGATTTCAAGCATCAACAAGCGGTCGCGCAGCCGTTCGTAGGCCACGTCGGCCAGTGATTTCCTGGTGGCGTCGCCAATGCTTGCGAGAGTTCCAGTAGCCACAGCGTGAGCTCCTTCTTCAAAACCGGGAAATCTATTGACCTGCCCCGGACACCAGTATACGCTGATTTCCAATCCTAATATATCAGTTCGTATTTCAGGAATATATCTAGGCAAACACCTAAGGAGGACACATGACCCTCGTGGCTTCAGACTCACACCTCAGCACCCTTCCGGCAGAACGCGGCCAGCTCAAGGACGAGCAGGCGCAGAAGTTCGTACTCACACTGTCGTGCGTCGAACAGCCGGGCATCGTGCAGGCAGTCACCACTTTCCTCTTCGAGCGCGGCTTCAACATCGAAGAGCACCAGCAGTTCGATGACAGCCTGCGCCAGACATTGCACCTGCGCACTGCCTTCTCCGGCGGCCAGACTTACTCACCGGATCAGCTGGAGGATGAGTTCCGTTCCATCGCTGACCGCTTCGATATGAAATTCAGCTTCCACGACCAGACCAAGCAACGCGTCCTGGTGATGGTCTCCAAGTTTGGCCACTGCCTCAACGACCTCATCTTCCGCTGGCGCGGAGGCAGCCTCGGCGGCGAGCTCGTCGCCGTCGTCTCCAACCATGAGACCCACCGCGCCATGGCCGAGGCAGCCGGGCTGCCCTTCATCCACATCCCCGTAACCCCGGACACCAAGGCCGAGGCGGAGCAAAAGCTCCTGGAACTTGTGGACGAATACAAGGCCGACCTCGTGGTCCTGGCCCGCTACATGCAGGTCCTTTCGAACGACCTGTGCCGCAAGCTGGAAGGACGCGCGATCAACATCCACCATTCCTTCCTCCCCGGCTTCAAGGGTGCCCGCCCCTACCACCAGGCCTACGACCGCGGCGTGAAGCAGGTGGGTGCTACCGCCCACTACGTCACCGCCGACCTGGACGAGGGCCCGATCATCGAGCAGGAAGTCATCCGCGTGGACCACAGCTACGGCCCCAACGCACTTTCCACTGTGGGCCAGGACGCTGAAGCACTGGCACTTTCCCGTGCCGTCCGCTGGCACTGCGAACACCGCGTCCTCCTGGACCGGACCAGCACGGTCGTCTTCCGCTAACCAGCCCGTCCAAGCCCGCCCCACACGAACTTCCGCAGGAGAATTTTCATGGCATCCACGCCTCGCATTGTCATCATCGGAGCCGGGATCGTCGGCACCAATCTCGCCGACGAACTGGTCACCCGTGGCTGGAACAACATCACCGTCCTGGACCAGGGCCCCCTGAACATGCCCGGCGGTTCCACCTCGCATGCACCGGGACTGGTGTTCCAGACCAACCCTTCAAAGTCCATGGCGTTGTTCGCCAAGTACACGGTGGAAAAGCTCCTCTCGCTGACCGAGGACGGCCAAAGCTGCTTCAACCAGGTGGGCGGCCTTGAAGTAGCCACCACGGAAACCCGCTTGGCGGACCTCAAGCGCAAGCTGGGTTACGCGCAGTCGTGGGGCATCGACGGCAAGATCCTCTCCCGCGAAGAGTGCAAGGCGCTGTACCCCCTCATCAACGAGGAAGACATCCTCGGAGGCCTGCATGTTCCCACGGATGGTCTGGCCCTGGCCGCCCGCGCGGTCCAGCTGCTCATCAAGCGCACCGAGGCCGCCGGCGTCAAGTACATCGGCAACACCGAGGTGACCGGGATCGAGCAGTCCAACCGCCGCGTCACCGGCGTCGAGACCGCCGACGGCGTGATCCCCGCGGACATCGTGGTTTCCTGCGCCGGCTTCTGGGGCGCCAAGGTAGGCGAGCTGATCGGGATGTCCGTCCCGCTCCTGCCCCTGGCCCACCAGTACGTCAAGACCACACCGGTCCCTGCACAGAAGGGCAAGAACGAACTGCCCAACGGCGCACAGCTGCCCATCCTGCGCCACCAGGACCAGGACCTTTACTACCGCGAGCACGGCGAACGCTACGGCATCGGCTCCTACGCGCACCGCCCCATGCCCGTGGACCTGGACGAACTGGGCAGCTACGAGCCCAGCAGCATCAGCGAACACAACATGCCTTCCCGCCTGGACTTCACCCTGGAAGACTTCCTTCCCGCGTGGGAAGCTACCAAGCAGATCCTCCCGGCACTGCGTGAAAGCGAGATCGAGGACGGCTTCAACGGCATCTTCTCCTTCACCCCGGACGGCGGCTCCCTGGTGGGCGAGTCCAAGGAAGTGGATGGCTTCTTCGTAGCCGAGGCCGTGTGGGTTACCCACTCCGCCGGCATCGCCCGCGCCGTGGCAGAGCTGCTGGTGGACGGAAAGTCGAAGATCGACCTTGGCGACTGCGACATCCACCGCTTCGAAGAGGTCCAGCTGACCCCGGAATACGTCAGCGAAACGTCCCAGCAGAACTTCGTGGAGATCTACGACGTCCTGCACCCGCTCCAGCCCAAGCTGTCCCCGCGCAACCTTCGCGTCAGCCCCTTCCACGCCCGCCACAAGCAGCTGGGCGGCTACTTCCTGGAAGGTGCCGGTTGGGAACGCCCCTACTGGTTCGAAGCGAACGCCGAGTTGCTCAAGGAAATGCCGGACGAATGGCAGCCGCCGGCCCGCGACGCCTGGTCCGGGATGTTCAGCTCCCCCATCGCTGCGGCGGAGGCGTGGAAGACCCGCACGGCAGTTGCCATGTACGACATGACGCCGCTGAAGCGCCTGGAAGTTTCCGGCCCCGGCGCCTTGAAGCTCCTGCAGGAACTGACCACCGGCGATCTCGCCAAGAAGCCCGGCGCCGTTACCTACACCCTGCTCCTGGACGAAGCCGGCGGAATCCGAAGCGACATCACGGTGGCACGCCTGAGCGAAGACACCTTCCAGCTGGGCGCCAACGGCAACATCGACACCGCCTACTTTGAGCGCGCGGCCCGCCACCAGACCGAAAACGGCAGCGCAGGCGACTGGGTCCAAGTCCGCGACACCACCGGCGGCACCTGCTGCATCGGCTTGTGGGGCCCTCTTGCCCGCGACCTCATCAGCACCGTCAGCAACGACGACTTCAGCAACGATGGCCTGAAGTACTTCCGCGCCAAGAAGGTCACCATCGGCGGGGTCACGGTGACCGCGATGCGCTTGTCCTACGTCGGCGAACTCGGTTGGGAGCTCTACACCAGCGCAGACAACGGCCAGCGCCTTTGGGATGCCCTGTGGAAGGCCGGCCAGCCGTTCGGCGTCATCGCAGCCGGTCGCGCTGCCTTCAGCTCGCTGCGCCTCGAAAAGGGCTACCGCTCCTGGGGCACGGACATGACCACCGAACACGACCCCTACGAAGCCGGCCTCGGTTTCGCCGTGAAGATGGCCAAGGAGAACTTCATTGGCAAGGCCGCCCTGGAAGGACGCACCGAGGAAGGTTCCGCCCGCCGCCTGCGCTGCTTGACCGTCGACGACGGCAGGAGCCTCGTGCTGGGCAAGGAACCGGTGTTCTACAAGGACCAGGCGGTGGGTTACGTCACCAGCGCAGCCTACGGCTACACCGTCCGCAAGCCGATCGCTTACGCCTACCTGCCGGCAGCCGTCTCGCTGGGAGACTCCGTAGAGATCGAGTACTTCGGCCGCCGCATCCAGGCAACGGTCACCGAGGATCCGCTGTACGACCCCACCATGAGCCGGCTACGCGGCTGACCCCGCGCACTGCGGGTCCGTCAACGACCCGCAGCCAGGACATGCGGCCCGGGCCCTTCCCCTCTCCCGACAGACCAGGGTCCGGGCCGCTGTTTCCGGCCTTCACATCCAGTTCAGCCTTTCTTACCCAGTTCAGCCAGGACGGCACATGATCAGCTCTGAAACCATCAATGACTACCTCTCCAGGCTGGCCTCCCGCCAGCCCACACCGGGCGGCGGTGCTGCCGCTGCGCTCCACGCGGCACAAGGAGCCGCGTTGGTTGCCATGGTGGCCCGGTACACCACAGGCGCGAAGTTTGAGCAGCATGCCGCGCTCGTAGCCCGGATCACCAGCGCCGCCGACCACCTTGTAGTGGAAGCCTTGCGCCTGGCCGACGCCGATGAGCACGCCTTCCAGACCGTCATTGACTCCTACAAACTCCCGTCGGACACGGACGAACTCAAGAGTGCCCGCAGCGCAGCCATCCAGGATGCCCTGGTCCAGGCAGCCCAAACTCCCGCGCAACTCATCCGGGTCGCCGGCGAGGTCGTCAGCCTCGCCACCGATCTCCTGGATGCGGCAAACCCCAACGTCATCAGCGATGTCGCCGCGGCTGCAGATGCCGCCCGCGCTGCCGCCACGACAGCGCGCGTGAACATCGACATCAATGTCGTGGCCATCAAGGACAGCGCCGCCCGCAGCCGCCTGGCGGGGCAGACGGACGGACTTGAGGACAAAGTGGTCCTCGCAGCCGATTCCCTGGTCAAGCGCGTCCGCGAAAGGATCCTCTCGTGAACACCCAAGTGCTTTCCGGCAAGCAACTGGCAACCCTCATTCAACAGCGCGCCGGGGAAGAAGTCCGCGCCCTGGAGAACAGCGGGCGCCATCCCGTCCTGGCCGTGGTGGTTGCCACCGATGACGAGTCGACGCTTTGGTACGTCCGCTCCATCGAACGTGCAGCCGAACGGCTGGGCATCGGTTGCAGGATCGTGGACCTGGGACCCGAGGCCACCGAGCAGGTACTGGCAAGCGTCCTCGGGGATCTCAGCACTGAACCTTCGGTCAACGGAATCATCCTGCAGACGCCGTTGCCGGTGGGCGTAAAGGCTGATTCGCTGGTGGGCCTCATCGCCCCGGAAAAGGACATCGACGGCGCCAATCCCCTCAGCCTCGGCCGCTTGGCTGTAGGCCAACCCGCCTTCGCCCCCGCAACAGCGCAAGCCGTGGTGGAACTGCTGGACCACTTCGACGTGCCCGTCGCGGGACGCAACGTGGCCGTCGTCGGACGATCCGCAGTAGTGGGCAAGCCGCTGGCCTTGCTCCTCCTGGAGCGGGACGCGACTGTCACCATCTGCCATTCCAGGTCGGGGCCGCTGGAGCGCTATACCCGGCCGGCCGACGTCGTGGTTGTTGCCGCCGGCAGGACGGGCCTGCTTAAAGGCGGCCACATCTCGCCGGAGACGGTAGTGGTCGACGTCGGAACCAACGTCCTGCCCGACGGCTCACTGGTGGGGGACGTTGACGAGGCGAGCGTCACCGGTGTCGCGGCCGGGTTGACCCCGGTGCCCGGCGGCGTAGGCTCAGTCACCACAGCCCTGTTGCTCCTGCACACGGTTGAAGCCGCACGGCAGCAGGAGCCGGCCCAATTGGCCACCGCCACCTCCTCCGCCCGGATCTGAAGGGAAACCTCATGGCTACCAAAGCCCCCGACGGAAACATTGATGAGTCAAAGCTGACCGTCACCAAACCCAAAACCAAGGCGGTGGGCATCCCGGCCGTCGCCAACGCGTTGAAAATCTCGCTGGAACAGATGGGTCCGGTGCGCAGCGTCCAGACCCTGCTCGCCGTAAACCAGCTGGACGGTTTCGACTGCATGGGCTGTGCCTGGCCCGAACATGAAAAGCGGAACGCGGCGGAGTTCTGCGAGAACGGCGCCAAAGCCGTTGCTGAGGAAGCCACCCGCCGGCGCGTCACTCCCGAATTCTTCGCCAAGTACTCAGTGGAAGAACTGAAGACCCGCGACGACTACTGGCTGGGCCAACAGGGGCGCCTGACGCATCCCATGGTCCTTGAAGAAGGAGCCACCCACTACACCCCGATCGACTGGGACGACGCTTACGAGCTGATGGCCCGGGAACTCAGGGAGCTGGAAAGCCCGGACCAAGCGGTGTTCTACACCTCGGGCCGGACGTCCAACGAAGCAGCTTTCGTATATCAGCTCCTGGTCCGCGGAATCGGCACGAACAACCTGCCCGACTGTTCCAACATGTGCCACGAATCCTCCGGTTCCGCCTTGGTGGAAACGATCGGTATCGGTAAAGGCTCCGTCAGCCTCACCGATCTGGAAACGGCGTCGCTGATCTTCGTCGCCGGGCAAAATCCCGGAACCAACCACCCTCGCATGCTCAGTGCGCTGGAGAAGGCCAAGAAGAACGGTGCGGTCATCGTGTCCGTCAATCCACTTCCCGAAGCCGGACTCCTGCACTTCGAAAACCCGCAGCATGTGGCAGGAATGATCCAAGGAACGCAGCTGACGGACGATTTCCTGCAGATCCGTGCCGGTGGCGACCAGGCTCTCTTCCAGGGCCTGGGTAAATACCTCCTGGAAGCCGAAGCCGAGGGCCGCAAGACCCCGGGCCTGGAAACCGTTCTTGACCATGCGTTCATCAATGACCACACCGTGGGCATCGACGACTATCTCCGTTTCCTGGAGAAGGTGGAATGGGATGACATCGTGGAGGCAACGGGGCTCACCCTGGAACAGATCCACGCCACCGGTGAACGGCTTCTGGCTTCCAGCGCCACCATTGTCTGCTGGGCCATGGGCCTCACGCAGCACAAGCACTCCGTGCCCACGCTCCGCGACGTTGTGAACGTCTTGCTGCTCCAAGGAAACATCGGCAAGCCCGGCGCCGGCGTCTGCCCTGTGCGTGGCCACTCGAATGTCCAGGGCGACCGCACCATGGGCATCTTTGAGAAGATGCCGGAAGCATTCCACGACCGACTGGACCAGGAATTCGAATTCCGTTCGCCCCGGGACCACGGCTATGACACTGTTGCGGCCATCCGTGCCATGCGGGACGGGAAAGTCCGTTTCTTCATGGGAATGGGCGGCAATTTCGTGCGGGCCGCCCCCGACTCGGAGGTCACCGAGCACGCCTTGGCCAACACCCGGTTGACCGTCCAGATCTCCACCAAGCTGAACCACTCGCACCTGTCCACCGGCCGGCGGGCACTGATCCTGCCGACCCTCGGCCGCACCGAAAAGGACACCCAGCGAACCGGTGACCAGCGGGTCACCGTGGAAGATTCCATGAGTGCTGTCCACGCCTCACGTGGCCGCCTGAAGCCTGCAAGCGAGCACCTCCACTCCGAAGTCGCGATCGTCTGCAACCTCGCGGAAAAGCTTTTCACCGACGGGTACCAACGCTTGCCCAACGCCCCCAGGGCTTCCTGGCTCGCCATGAGGGACGACTACACCCTGATCAGGAAACACATCGAGGCGGTCTTCGACGGTTTCGAAGACTTCGAAGCCCGGATCCAGCATCCCGGCGGCTTCGTGCTGCCCCACCCGCCCCGCGACGCCAGGAAGTTCGACACAGCCTCCGGGAAAGCGCACTTCACGGGCAATGAACTGGAGTTCATCAAAGTCCCGCCGGGCAAGCTGGTCCTCCAAACCCTGCGCTCCCACGACCAGTACAACACCACCATTTACGGCAAGGACGACCGGTACCGCGGCATCCACGGCGGGCGTCGGGTGGTGCTGATCAACGCAGGGGACATCAGCGAGCTCGGCTTTGCCGATGGGGACATGGTCCACCTGGTCTCAGAGTTCCACGGGACAGAGCGACGGGCCGAAAACTTCCGCATCGTTTCCTATTCGACGCCGAAAGGCTGCGCCGCCGCGTACTACCCCGAAACCAACGTCCTGGTGCCGCTGGATTCCGTCGCCGACACCAGCGGCACCCCGACCTCGAAGTCCGTGATCATCCGGCTGGAAAAGGCCTAGCCGCACCACAACTGTCCATTTGTCCGTTTATCGATATGTCCAACTGTCCGTGAATGGTGCTTCGGTGGCCTGAAACCTGGGGAGGTATTCCTCATCGAAGCACCGCTTTCGGACCGTTGGACAGCTCAGTTCAACAACAGCAAGGAACAGGGAGTAACCATGTCAGGAAACAGAGCAGTCGCCTACAAGGAACCCGGTGTCGTCGAAATCATCGACACCGACTACCCAACGTTTGAACTCAAGGACGGACCGGGCGTCAACCCGGCCAACGTCGGCAGGAAGGTCCCGCATGGGGCCATCCTGCGGACAGTGACCACCAACATCTGCGGTTCGGACCAGCACATGGTCCGCGGACGCACCACCGCACCGCAGAACCTTGTCCTTGGCCACGAAATCACCGGTGAAGTGGTGGAGGTGGGACCCGACGTCGAATTCATCAAGGTAGGTGACATCGTCTCGGTTCCGTTCAACATCTCCTGTGGCCGCTGCCGGAACTGCAAGGAACAGAAGACCGGCATCTGCCTCAACGTCAACCCCGACCGCCCCGGCAGCGCCTACGGCTACGTGGACATGGGGGGCTGGGTCGGCGGACAGGCGGAGTATGTCCTGGTCCCGTACGCGGACTGGAACCTCCTGCGCTTCCCGGACCGGGACCAGGCCCTGGAGAAGATCATGGACCTGACCATGCTCTCGGACATTTTCCCCACCGGCTTCCACGGCGCAGTCACAGCCGGTGTCGGCGTCGGGTCCACCGTGTACGTTGCCGGTGCCGGTCCCGTGGGCATCGCTGCCGCGGTCGGCGCCCAACTGCTGGGGGCCGCCGTCGTGATTGTGGGCGACATGTACGAGGACCGCCTGGCCCAGGCCCGATCCTTCGGCTGCGAAACCGTCAACGTCTCCCAAGGCGATCCCAAGGATCAGATCGAGCAGATCCTGGGCGTTCCGGAAGTGGACTGCGGCGTTGACGCTGTGGGCTTCGAAGCCCGGGGACACGGAAAGGACGCCTCGCACGAAGCCCCGGCCACCGTGCTGAACTCACTCATGGATATCACCGCGGCCGGCGGCGCCCTGGGCATCCCGGGCCTCTACGTGACCGGCGATCCGGGCGGAATCGACGACGCCGCCAAGCACGGTTCGCTCTCCCTGTCGTTGGGGACGGGCTGGGCCAAGTCCTTGTCCTTCACCACCGGTCAATGCCCCGTGATGAAGTACAACCGCCAATTGATGATGGCCATCCTCCACGACAAGGTCCAGATCGCCAAGGCGGTCAACGCCCAGGCCATCCCGCTCGAAGACGCCCCCCGCGGCTACGCCGAATTCGACGCCGGAGCCGCAACCAAGTTCGTACTGAACCCCAACGGTTACGTGAAGGCCTGACAACAGCTACCGGGGACTGCGCGGCAGTAATTACGGGAAGGCCGTGCAGTCCCCGGTGCCTTCCACACCGGAAGCACCACCCAGGAAACGGACATCCATGCTTGCACAAGAGGAGTTAACAGCCGGCCTCCAGCGGAACCATGCCATGACGTGGGCCGAAGCCCGGCAACTGGCGTACCACTGCGCAGCTCCCCTCCCCTCCGCACCAACAAACCTCGACGCGGCGATCGGCTGCACTTTGGCCCGCGATGTTGTTGCCCGGCAGGACCTTCCCCATTACGCGTCATCAGCCATGGACGGCTGGGCCATCAGCGGTGAAGGGCCCTGGGCACTCACCGGGCCCGGGCGGCGCCTTTCTGCCGGAGAAGCCAGTGTCATTGCCACCGGAGGCCTTATTCCTGCCGGAGCCACCACCGTGCTCCGCAAGGAAAGCGGACAGCTGTCCGACGACGGGCACCTCACCTTGGGGCCGGAGGTGAAACCGGGCGAAACACTTCCCGGCCGCCACATCCGCCCGGCCGGCGAAGAAGCCACCGCAGGCGACGTCCTCATACCCGCCGGCACCCTCCTCAATCCGGCACACCTTGCCCTGGCCGCGGTGGCCGGCCACGATCAGCTGCAGGTACAGCGCAAGCCGAGGGTCGCCGTCGTCATGACCGGTTCTGAAGTGGTCACCTCAGGTGACCCCGCGCCCGGACAGGTGCGCGATGCTTTTGGTCCGCAGCTCAATGCCGTCATCCCGCAATTGGGCGGAGTGCCGGATGGGCAGCTACGGATCGGCGACTCGTACGGAGAGTGGCTGGCGGCACTGGACGGCGCCGGTGGCGGGCGGCGTCCCGAGGTGACGATCACCACCGGAGGCACCGGAAAATCCGGTACAGACCACTTCCGTGCCGCCGTTGGGGCGCTCGGCGGGCGGCTCCTGCTGGACGGGGTAGCCATGCGCCCCGGACATCCCGCCGTCATGGCCGAACTGCCGGACGGTCACTTCATCATCGGGCTGCCGGGCAATCCGCTGGCAGCCATGCTGGCCCTCATGACCCTGGGCGAACCCCTGCTCGCCGCCCTGGGAAACCGCCCCTTCCAGGAGGCCACTCCGCTGCTTTCCGGCGCCGACATCGAACCCGTTCAGGGAAAGACGCGCCTCATACCCTGCCGGCTCATCCGCGGGCTGGTGTTCCCGGCCGCCCACGCTGGTCCCGGGATGATGCGCGGGCTCGCGTGGGCCGACGCGTATATGGCGGTGCCTCCGGAAGGAGCAGTGGCCGGCGAGCCGGTTCCCGTGCTGCCCCTGCCATGGACAGCGCCCATCGGTAACCCGGGCCAGAACCAGCCAGGAAGGCCCACCGTATGGCCCGCATGACGCAGCGCAGGAAAATCCACCGTTTCCAGCTCGATGGGACGGGCGGCGAGCACCCTGTTCGTCACAAAGAGGACGTCCTGGCTGCCGAGGAGCCACTGGAAATCAGGATCGGTGGGACCTCCTTCGCAGTGACAATGCGGACACCCGGGGACGACTTCGATCTTGTGGCCGGGTTCCTGGTGTCCGAGGGCATCATCCGGAACCCATCGGAACTGCTCTCCCTGCGGTTCTGTGCCGGCGAAAAGGACGGGACACAGACCTTCAATGTCGTCGACGCCCAGCTGCGCCCGGACGTGCCCCTGCCGGACACCAAACGCCACGTCTACACGTCCAGCTCTTGCGGCATCTGCGGAACCGACTCGATCGACGCCGTGCGCAAGACCATCCACTACGATGCGTCCCTGGATGGGCTGCGGGTTCCCGTTGATCTCCTGGCCGGGCTGCCGGACCGCCTCCGTGAGGCCCAGGCCGTTTTCGACAGGACCGGCGGTGTCCATGCTGCGGGACTCTTCAGGGTGGATGGTTCCGAGCCGGAGCTCCTGTGCCTTCGCGAGGACGTGGGGCGCCACAACGCCGTCGACAAGGTGGTGGGGTGGGCACTCCGCCAGGACCTGTTGCCGCTGACGGGCCTGGTCCTGCAGGTCTCCGGCAGGGCATCGTTCGAACTCGTCCAGAAGGCCGCGCTGGCCGGAATACCGGTCTTGTCAGCGGTCAGCGCACCCTCGAGCCTGGCGGCCGATCTTGCAGTGGGGACCGGCCTGACCCTGGTGGGCTTCAGCCGTGGCCACAGCCTGAACGTCTATGCAGGAAGGGAACGACTCATCGATTCACGGGCCAACGTCCCGGAGGTGGCCGTCAGCGCATAAGTTACGAGTGCCCCATGATGTGAAAGAGTCCGTGTAAAACTCCGTCTAGGATGAGGAAAGACGAGGGTGCAGGCCGTTCAGGGCTACCAGGCCCAGGGCCGCCTGCCTGGACAACGACACGAGGCAGCATGGCCGCACGCAACAACCCGGACTTCGAAAAGGACGCGGACGCCCAGGGCGGAGGCGTCCAGTCAGTGGACCGCGCCCTCCAGATCCTGGAAATCCTGGCCCGGGAAGGCGACGCCGGAGTGAGCGAAATCGCCGAGGAGATGGGCGTCCACAAATCCACCGTGTCCCGGCTTGTGGGCTCCCTGGTTGGCCGCGACCTCGTCCGGCAAAACAGCGAACGTGGCAAGTACCAGTTGGGCTTCGGCATCCTCCGCCTGGCGTCATCCATCCCCGGCAGGCTGAGTGTTGTCCACGAGGCACGGGAAGTGCTGGAGGCCCTGGCTCACGAGTACAAGGAGACGGTCAATCTGGCTGTCCTGAGGTCCAACTATGCGGTCAACGTGGACCAGGCGATGGGACCGTCGACGTTGGCCACCTATGACTGGGTGGGGAGCCTGACGCCGTTGCATGCCACGTCGAGCGGCAAGGTTCTCCTGGCAGCACTGACGGCAGACGAAAGAACCCAGGTTTTCAAGGCGGTCGGGCTGCCTGCACGAACGCCCCGCACGGTGACGAACCGCGGAGAGCTGGAGAAGCAACTGCTGGACGTGGCCCGCAACGGATACGCCACGGTCCACGAAGAGTTTGAGATCGGCCTCACCGCCGTGGCTGTGCCCATTTTCAACCACACCGGCAGTGTCATTGCCGCCGTGAGCATCTCCGGTCCGGCGTTCCGTTTTTCGCCAGAAGAGCAGCCGGGCCTCATCGATGGACTGCGCGAGGCCGGGCTGAGTATCAGCGCCAGGATGGGCTACAGGCCCCGTTAGTCCGGACCCGTAACCAGCTCTTCCCCCGCGGCGCTCTTGGCGCAACGGTCATCATGATAGGCAACACCCCACGTCAAGGCCAATTGATATATCAAGTGGCCGTCAAAGACGGGAAAAGCCTTGACTTTGATGTGTGACGGGGCGCACTCTGTTGCTTAGCGCGAATGTTGTTGATTCATGCGGAACGTTCCTAACCTTCTCCGAACGCACAGCCCAAGGCCGTGTATCAACGCAAAACCCATGACTCGCCGAGCAAAGGACCCGCTCATGGCTACAAACAGTGACATAAAACCGTTAACACCTGAGGAGTTGCCTGCCGACGATCGTCCGGCAGGCAGTCCAGCAACCCGACCCGCCCACGTGGAGCTCCCTGAAGAAGTCATCAGCAGCTCCCCCGATGCAACAAACCCGGCAGCCCTCAACGACGAGGATGGAGGCGCAGAGACTCTCCCCGATTCTGAAGAATACGATCAGATCCTGGTGGAACTGCGCAACGCCAAGACCGAGCAGGCCGTCTCCGCCCGCCGGAACCAGAAACTTACCCTCGACAAAGTCACCTTCGGGATCACGGGCGCCATCGCCGTCGCCTTCGTGGTCTGGGGCTTTGTCGGACGCGACAGCCTTTCGGAAACATCCAAAGGGGCCCTGAACTGGGTCATGGAATACACAGGCTGGCTCTTCATGGTCCTCGCCTCCTTGTTCGTCGTCTTTGTCCTGTGGCTGGCCCTGGGCAAATTCGGCAACATCCCGCTGGGCAAGGACGGCGAGAAGCCCGAATTCCGCACCGTCTCCTGGGTGGCCATGATGTTCGCCGCGGGCATGGGCATCGGCCTCATGTTCTACGGCGTGGCTGAGCCTCTCTACCACTACATCTCGCCCCCGCCAGGAACCGTGGACGGCCGCACGCCCGCCGCCATCCAGACCGCCATGGCCACCTCGATCTTCCACTGGACCCTCCACCCGTGGGCCATGTACGCAGTGGTTGGCATCGCCATGGCCTACGGGACCTACCGCCTCGGCCGCAAACAGCTGGTCTCCGCAGCGTTCACTTCGCTGTTCGGCATCCGGATGGTCGAAGGGCCGATCGGAAAGTTCATCAACATCCTTGCCATCTTTGCCACCCTCTTCGGAACCGCTGCTTCCCTGGGCCTCGGCGCCCTGCAAATCGGCAGCGGCATGACGTCCAACGGCTGGGTGGGTGAGATCGGCACTCCCGTGCTGGTGGTCATCGTGGCCGTCCTGACGTTCTGCTTCGTAGCATCAGCGGTTTCCGGCATCAGCCGCGGAATCCAGTGGCTGTCCAACATCAACATGGTCCTGGCCGTGGTGCTTGCACTCATCGTCTTCGTTGCCGGCCCCACCCTGTTCATCCTCAACCTGATCCCCTCGGCCATCGGCGACTACGCCCGCGACCTCGCGGAGATGTCGTCCAGGACAGAAGCCGTGGGCGATGACGCGTTGCGCAGCTGGATGACCAGCTGGACCATCTTCTACTGGGCCTGGTGGATCTCCTGGACGCCCTTCGTTGGCCTCTTTATCGCGCGCATCAGCCGAGGCCGCACCATCCGCCAATTCGTTACCGGCGTGCTTCTGGTCCCCAGCGTTGTCAGCGTGATCTGGTTCGGCATCTTCGGCGGAGCCGCATTCCACGTCCAGCAGGAAGCGGACAAGGCCGGTACGCCCGGCCTGGTGACCACGACCAACGGGGTCCCTTCAGTCAACTTCGACGGCGCACTCTTCGACCTCGTCAAGAACCTTGGAATGCCCGGCTGGGCCACGGCCGCTGTCATTGTCCTGGCCATGGTGCTCGTGGCGATCTTCTTCATCACCGGTGCCGACGCGGCCTCCATCGTCATGGGCTCACTCAGCTCCAACGGTGCTGAGCACCCCCGCCGTGCCGTGGTCATCTTCTGGGGAAGCCTCACCGGTGCTGTTGCAGCGGTCATGCTGCTGGCTGGTGGTGATGAACCATCCGAAGCCCTGGCCGGATTGCAAAGAGTCACCATCGTGGCGGCGCTGCCGTTCGTGATCGTCATGCTGCTGCTCTGTTTCGCCCTGACCAAGGACCTGCGGCGCGATCCCCTGTCGCTGCATAAGCGACTTGCCACCTCGGTGGTTGAACGAGCCATCCGGACCGGTGTCGAGCAACACGGCGGCGTCCAGTTCGACCTCGTCACCAAGCATGAGTGCGCCGGGAAATGTAACGAGTCCGATTGCCCCGGAGGAACGGCCACAGGGACCATACCGCTCGTCGGCAAACCCCAGCTGAACTCCGAAGACAAGTGACCGGCTCCGCCCCAAGCACTTCACCTGCACAGTTCTTTACCTGCACAGTTCATCCCACATAGTTAGGGCCCGCATGTCTTACATCTCAACCACCGACGGAACCCTCCGGCTCAGCCACCAGGCAAACGACGTGACCCTCACCTTGGACGCCTCCAAGCCCATGACGCTGCGCATCGAGGTTGACCGTTGTCCCTGCGGCTCGGAACACAGCCGCCCCGGTTCCTACGTCGACAGCGACTTGAACAACTAGCACCGCAACTTAACAGCAAAGCAGGCGCCGGATTCTTCCGGCGCCTGCTTTTGTTTGTACTGCTGTTGGCTGTTTGTACTGCTGTGGGGCTGTTTGTACTGCTGTGGGGCCTGGGCCTACTTGGGCATCAGCACCGAGTCAACCAGGTACACCGTGGCGTTGGCGGTCTGGACGCCACCGCAGATGACGTTGGCGCCATTCACGGTGAGGGCGTCCTTGGTGCCTGCAACAGTCACTTCGCCACCCTCTACAGTCTTGTGGGTGCCTACGATCTTGTCCGGGGACAGCTGGCCGGGGACTACGTGGTAGGTGAGGATCTTGCTCAGCAGGGCGTCATCGGTCTTGAGCGTTTCGATGGTGGCCGGGTCGATCTTGGCGAAAGCGTCATCAACCGGTGCGAAGACCGTGAATTCGCTGCCGTTCAGGGTGGAGACCAGGTCAACCTTGGGGTTGAGCTTGCCCGAGACGGCGGCGGTGAGGGTCTTGAGCAGCGGGTTGTTGGAAGCAGCGGTTGCTACCGGGTCCTTGGCCATTCCTGAGACCGAACCGGCACCGTCCGGAACCTGTGCGGCGTAGCCGGCGCAGCCGGGGCCTACAAGGTTGGCGGCGGGATCCATGGCGGCGCTGCTCATGGGGGACGACGACGGCGACGGTGCCGTCGACGACGGAGCCGCGGAGGAACTCATCGGGGCGGGTGACGAAGAAGAGGGCGAGCTGGAGGTGCTGGATCCACCACAGGCAGTGAGCCCGAGAAGGGTGGCTGCAGTGAGGCCAACGAAGGCGAGGGCGGGGCGCTTTGTGGACAACATGTCATTCTCCTTGTTTTTGGAACCAGGGCGTTGGGTCCATTGGGTGGTGGGACACGGGCTGCAGGTACCGCTTTTGCTGTACCTCCGGTTTGTGTCTCACCAACTATTCGGAGGATGGGGCAGGGTGGATGGGTGCGGATTGAAAAAGTTTTTCGAACCCTTTGAAACGGGGTTCACTTATGGCCCGCGGTGAGGCCATGCCGGGCCATAAGTGAACCCCGTTTTTACAAGTACGGCCGCGTGATGAGTTCGAGCGCGTGGCCCGAAGGGTCTTTGAAGTAGACGCCCCGGCCGCCGTGCTCGGTGTTCGTCTCACCCGGGCGGGTCATCTGCGGATCGGCCCAATGTTCGACGCCGGCACTCAGCAACCGCTGATAGGCGCGGTCGAAGTGTGCGTCGTCCACGAGGAACGCATAGTGCTGCATCTGGATCTCCACCGGCGGCTCAGCGAACTGGAGCATCACTCCTCCAGCCAAAGTGAGGTTGCAGAATGGTCCCCAGCCGGGAGCTTCGTCGGCTTCGAGGATGGACCGGTAGAACCTGGCAGAAATTTCGCGGTCAAGGGACGCGATGATGGTGTGGTTGAAAAGCGCTGGCATTCATGACTCCTTTTATGTGGGTTCGTTTCGATGGGTTGCTGGGTCATCGATCCACAAGGCGGAGCACGCTGGCGCGTCAGAGGTCGGCCGGGTAGCCGATCCGTGCAGGGCAGAAGCCCGATCCGGTCATCACGACCGCAAGCCTACCTGAGCGTCGCGGCAGTCCTGGCATATTTCCCGCCGTCGCCCCAAAACCCGTCCACCCGCCGTCGTCCGTTGCCCACCACCGGCCCGGGTGACAGGATGGGCGGCATGGCTATCGAGGTGAGACCGGCGACGGTGTTCGATGACGTGAAGACCATGGTCGGTCCAAAGCGCCCCGATTCCAACGTGTGCTGGTGCCTGAGTTACAGGATCCCGTCCAGGCTGAACCAAAGCCTCCAAAGACAGGAGCGCGGAAAGTACGTCGAGAAGCTGGTCGCCGAAGACCCGCCTCCCGGGGTGTTGGCGTACGACGGCGACGAAGTAGTTGGGTGGGCAGCGGTGCACCCGCGCGCGGACACCAGTTTCGCGACGAACCGAAAGATCCCGCAGGTGGACGATGCCAAGGTGTGGTCCGTGTGGTGCATCCGTGTGCGGCCCGGGCATCGCGGCAAGGGCATCTCCCACGAGTTGCTGCGCGGAGCCATCGAATTCGCCAAGAGCCATGGCGCCCCGTTCATTGAGGGCTATCCCGTGGACAACCAGGGCGGCAAAGTGGACCTGACCATGGCTTATGTGGGTACGCGAAAGCTCTTCGAGAAGGCCGGCTTCAAGAAGGTGGCCGAGACGACGTCCGTGCTCAACGGTTTCCCCCGGGTGCTCATGCGCCTGGACCTGCGCTGAAAACCATCCAATTAGGCGCCGTGTAACCGCGCCGTCATCCGGTGCGCTTCCTCGAGCAGCAGCTTGCCCAGGAACTCCTGCCGGTCAGGGCGGAACCGTGGCTCGATCCCCGTCAGGGACAAAGCCCACGCCGGCCGGCCCTGCGGGTCAAACACCGCAGCCCCCATGCCCCAGCTGCCTTCAAGAATCAGTCCGGGATTCACGGAGTAGCCGGTCAAACGGGTCTGCTCCAGGTTGTCCCGCACCACGTCCGCGGGGTGTCCTGAAGCGAAGTCTCCCGCATGTGCCGGCCAATCCGCCAGCAGGGACTCTTGCTCCTCAAGAGGCAGGAAAGCCATGATCGCCGTTCCTGCCGAAGCGATGCCCAGAGGAAAGCGGACGCCCTCGTGCAGCACGAACGACCTCACAGGGAACGAACCTTCTTCACGCAGCACGCACACTGTTTCATTGCCCCGGCGGATGGAGAAGAACGCGCTCTCCCCGGTTTCGGCTGCCAAGCGGCGCAATGACGGGCGGGCAATGTCTTCCATGGGAAAACGGGCCGCCGCCACCGACCCCAACAGAAAGACTTCCGGCCCCAACACCCATTTACCGGAGCTTGAATCGTGTTCCAGCAGGCCCTCCGCAGCCAGCGAGGTCAGTAGCCGGTGCACAGTTGGTCTAGTCAGCCCGGATTCACGAACCAAACCCGCCAACGAGGTGCCCTCGGGTTTCCGTCCCACCAGCCGAAGCAGCAGCGCTACGCGCCCCACCACTTGCGCTCCCTGTACCGTCACCACGACCTCCTGAAGATTTCATCCACAATATGGACAGCTTCCACCATAGCGTCCATAGGGTGAGTAGCCAACGGGAGAGAGCATTGACCCGTCCCCCCAATAAACCTAGGCTCCAAGGAAAGACCGGATTGTCCACAAAGTGGATGCCACTCAGCAACACTCAACATCACTCAACGAGGAGTCCACCATGTCCAAGATCCACGCGAGCGCAGCCCAAGCGCTCCATGACCTGATGGCAGACGGCCTGACCATCGCCGTCGGAGGTTTTGGCCTCAGCGGCATCCCCGCCGACCTGATCGACGCCGTTCGCGCGTCGGGCGCCACGGATCTGACCATTGTTTCCAACAACATGGGCGTGGACGGCAAGGGACTGGGCGTGCTGATCGAGGCGGGCCAGGTCCGGAAGGTCATTGCTTCCTACGTGGGCGAGAACAAGCTCTTCGCTGAGCAGTATTTGGCTGGCCAGCTGGAGGTCGAGTTCACCCCGCAGGGCACCCTGGCCGAGCGCCTTCGCGCCGGCGGCGCCGGCATTCCCGCTTTCTACACGCGGACGGGCGTGGGCACCTTGGTTGCCGAAGGCAAGCCGCTCGAAGAGTTCGACGGCGTCACGTACGTCCGCGAGCGCGCCATCACTGCCGACGTCGCACTGGTCCACGCCCACACCGCGGACACGGACGGCAACCTGATTTACCGCTACACCGCACGGAACTTCAACCCGGTGGTGGCCACGGCAGGCACCGTAACCATTGCCGAGGCCGAGGTCATCGTGGAACCGGGCGAGCTGGACCCCAACCACATTGTCACCCCGGGCGTCTACGTCCAACGGCTTGTCCAGGCAAGCAACCGGGTCAAGGACATCGAACAGCGCACAGTCCGCCAGCGTGCTGAAGCGCACCACGCCGAACCCCTCACGGTCTGAAGCAGAAGGAGCAAACCATGGCTTGGACACGAGACCAGATGGCCGCGATTGCGGCAGAAGAACTGAACGACGGCGACTACGTCAACCTCGGCATCGGCATTCCCACGCTGGTGGCCAACAACCTGCCCGATGGCGTGCGGGTAGTCCTCCAGAGCGAGAACGGGCTACTGGGCATGGGTCCGTTCCCTTATGAGGGCGAGGAAGACGCCGACCTTATCAACGCAGGCAAGCAAACAGTCACCATCACCCCCGGCGGGAGCATCTTCGACTCCGCAACGTCATTCGGCATGATCCGTGGCGGGCACGTGAAGGTAGCCATCCTTGGCGCCATGCAGGTGTCCGGCAGCGGCGACCTCGCCAACTGGACCATCCCCGGCAAGATGGTGAAGGGCATGGGCGGTGCCATGGACCTGGTGGCCGGGACACCGCGCGTCGTGGTCCTGACCGAGCACAACGCCAAGGACGGTTCGGCCAAGATCGTCACCGAATGCACCCTCCCCCTCACGGGACTCCGCTGCGTGGACCGGATCATCACGGACCTCGCCGTTTTCGACATCGTGCCGGTTACGGAAGGGAACGACGGCGGCACCCGCCTGCTGCTGACCCGACTCGCCCCGGGCGTCACCGTGGAAGAGCTCCGCGAAAAGACCGGGGCCGGGTTCGCGGTAGCGCTCGCCTCTGTTGAACACACCCTCGAAGGAGCCAACGCATGAGCCTCAAAGACCAGTTCGGCAAAGACATCCTGCTCACGGGATGGGGCCACAGCAAGTTCGGGAAGCTGACCGATGAGACTCTGGAATCCCTGATCGTCCAGGTGGCCGGGGAGGCCATCAGCAACTCCGGGCTGGACCCCAAGGACATCGACGAGATCTACCTCGGCCAGTTCAACTCCGGCATGCAGCCGCTGGGCTTCACGTCGTCCCTGGCACTCCAGCTCTCCGCGGACCTGGCCAACGTCCCCGCGACCCGGACGGAGAACGCCTGCGCTTCCGGGTCCGCCGCCTTCCTGCAAGGCGTCAAAGCCGTGCTGGCCGGGACTGCCCGGAACGTGCTGGTGATCGGTGCGGAAAAGATGACCGACGCCGGAGCCGACGTCGTGGGGGCAGCGCTGCTCGGCGCTTCCTACGAAATGGCTGGTAAAGCCTCCAGCACCGGATTCACGGGCCTCTTCGCGGAGGTCGCCAAGCATTATGACAAGCGCTACGGCGCAGGCATCACCGGTCCCGGTGTCCAAGGCCTCGGCGATGTCCTGGGTTCCATCGCCGCCAAGAACCACCGCAACGGCATGGACAACCCTTACGCCCAGATGCACCGCGACTTCGGCGAGGAATTCTGCCGGACCATTTCGGACAAGAACCCCATGGTGGCCGAACCGTTGCGCCGCACCGACTGTTCGCCGGTCTCGGACGGAGCTGCCGCCGTCGTGCTGTCAACGTCGGCGACCGTGGGTGCAACCGCCCCCGTGCGCCTGGCCGGTTTCGGCCACGCGAACGATTTCTTCCCCGCAGAACGCCGCGATCCCACCGAATTCGCCGCCACCCGGGCGTCGTGGGAGCGCGCCTTCGCCATGGCCGGGGTCGGCATTGAGGGGCTGGACTTCGCCGAGGTTCACGACTGCTTCACCATCGCCGAACTCATCATGTACGAGGCCATGGGCCTGGCTCCCCGCGGTGAAGGATCCCGGGCCGTCACGGAGGGTTGGGTCTACAAGGACGGCAAGCTCCCCATCAACGTCTCCGGCGGCCTGAAAGCGAAGGGCCATCCGGTGGGCGCCACCGGTGTGTCGCAGCATGTCATCGCCGCGATGCAGCTCAGCGGAACCGCCGGCGACATGCAGTTGCCCAAAGCCCGTCGCGGAGCCGTCCAGAACATGGGCGGCGTGGGCATCGCCAACTATGTGAGCGTGCTGGAAGCCGTCTAGTCCATCTACGTCAGCGGGACCTGATCAGTGCCGCGATCTCCGTAAACCCGAGCCGCTCTGCATTTTGCAGGGCGGTTCGGCCTTGTGGATCGCGGATGTCCGGGTTGGCTCCGGCCGCGAGGAGTTGCCGGACCACGTCCTGCTGCTTGGGGCCGCCGTTGTTGAGCAGGATGGCTTCCTGCATAGCGGTCCAGCCCAGGTTGTTGACGTGGTCCACGGGCACACCAGCGGCGATAAGGATCCTCACTGTCTCCGTGTGTCCGTGTTCGCTCGCGGGGATCAGGGCGGTGCCGCCGTAGCGGTTGGTGCTGCGCACGTCCGCCCCTGCTGCCAAGGTCAGCTCCAGGACCTCGTTGAAGCCCTCCGCGCCGGCGTAGAGGAACGCGGAGTCTTGGATGTCGTCCTTGGCGTTCACGTTTCCGCCGGCCGCTATCAGCTCCCGGACCCTGGCAACGTCGTTGGCCTTCGCGGCGAGGATCAGGAGTCGGTCGGTTTCCATTTGGGCCTCCGGTGTCAGGGTGGGCGGCACGGCAGCCGACGACGTCGGGCCGGGACCCGCGCCCGATGGTTCGGCTGAAGTGGGGGCTGCCTGTGTCGGCGTTTGGTCGGAAGGTGAGGCGGCGGAAGGTGAGGCGGCCGCCGTCGAGCTCTGTGTAGTTGACGGCCCGGGCGACGACGGCGCGCACCCGGCCACGAGCCCGACCAGCACCAACCCCGCCCCCACCACCCGAGTTTTTGTCCAGATATCGCCCTTAAGGGGCTCCCATAAGGGCATCACGTGTACAAAAACTCGGGCGCGGGTGGTCATGGGTCGAGGCTACTTCGCCGCTGCGGCCAAGGCTTCTGCGCCGGCGGTGGCGCAGGCCTCGTCGAGGGCACCGTCGGGAGCGCCGCCAACACCGATGCCGGCAACAGAAACGCCGTTGACCTTCAGCGGAACTCCACCGGCCAGGAACAGTGTGCCGGGGAGGTCGGCGATCGAGGGACCGTTGCCGTTGATGCGCTTGGCCAGCTCGCTGGTGGGAGCACCGAACGCGGCAGCCGTGTAGGCCTTCTGCTTGGCAGCTTCGATGGTGTGTTCGGCGGCGTTGTCACCGCGGAGGACTGCCTGGACGGTGCCGAAGCGGTCCACCAAAGCGACGGTAACGAATGGCAGCTTGTCCGCCTGGCACTTGGCCAGTGCGGCATTCACGGCTTTGCTGGAAGCGCCCACGGTGATGCGGTTCTGCGCCACGACGTTCTCGGGGGCGGGCTGCACATCCGCGGCAACCTTTGCAGGCGCGGCCTCAGGTGCCGCGACAGGTGCCACGGCGTTGGCCACAGCCGTGATTCCGCCGGTGAGCAACAGCGCTCCGGCAGCAGCGGCGGCAATCATCTTGTTGGACTTCTTCACGGGGGGTTCTCCTTCGGGACTGCATGGACATTCCGAGTACACATCCATGCTTCCCGGACGGCCCCGTTGCCACATCGGCCCGAAGCAGGCCCCGGGCTCATCCTTTCCGCACGCTGTATCAGCCAAAAGGTGGAGAGACCAATAACCGCCCGGGACCTAGCATGGAAAGATCGCCCACCACAGCAAGAAGCCGCCACAGCCAGGAACGGAACCGGGAACCATCCATGCCAACTGCTCCTCCACAGCCAGGGCCAAGCAGCCGCTTCGACGGCCGCATCGATGCCGTGGTGCATGTGGGCTTCGCCGTGCTGATGGTGGCCTCCGGGGTCCGGTACGTCATGCGGCACTCCCCCGCGGACAACCTGTGGACGGTGGCTTTGGCGGCGGCAGTGTGCGGGCTCTACGCCATCACCGCCCTCCTGGCACATCGACGCCCGGCCCGGGGCAGCCACTGGATCCCGTGGATGATCGCCCTTGTGGCAGCGTGGGCCGCCCTGGTGATCGTGGCTCCGAGCTTTGCGTGGTGCTCGTTCGCCATCTTCTTCCTTGCGCGCAGGGCTTTCCGCGGCTGGGCCGGATACGCGGCCAGCAGCGTGACCGCAGCGGCCACCGCCGTCGGGCTCTTCCGGATGAGCGGCTGGACGGACGTTGCCATGCTGCTTGGCCCGCTCGCCGCGGGTGCCCTCCTGACCTTGATCTACGACAAGATCGAACGCGACCAGGAGCAGTTGGCCGCAACCGAACGGCAGGCCGGGATCGCCACCGAACGCGAGCGCGTCTCCCGGGAAATCCACGACACCGTGACCCAAGGCCTGGCAAGCAGCCTGCTTCTGCTGGAGGCGGCGCAGCGCTCCTGGCCGGATGGTTCGGCCCAGCGGGACGTTGCCAAGGCGTCCGGCCTGTTGAGGCGGAACCTCGCCGACACCCGCAGCCTGGTGCACGAACTTTCCGCGCCGGGTCTCGAATCAGGCCCGCTTCCGGAAGCCCTGCAGCACGCCGCGAGCCAATATGTGGATACCATCCAGGTCCACGTCACCGGCGATGAACGGCCGCTCCCCGCAGAGGTCCGCCATGCCCTGATCCGGGTGACCCAAAGCGCAGCGGCCAACATCAAGCTCCACGCGCACGCGGACCACTCCAGCGTGACGCTTGGGTACCTCCCGGAGTCGGTCACCTTGGACGTGTACGACGACGGACGCGGCTTTGATCCCGCAGCGGTACCTGCGCCGTCGGAAACCGGAGGGTACGGCCTGCGGGCCATGCGGCAACGGGTTGAGCAGCTGGGTGGAGAATTGTCAGTGGAGAGCTCGCCGGGTGAAGGCACCATCATCGCGGCGCAGCTGCCGCTCAGCCAGCCTGCCCGGTCGTCCAAGGAGGGCCTGTGACCGCCATTTCCGTTCTGCTCGTTGACGACCACACCGTGGTCCGGAGCGGACTCAAGGCGCTGTTGGGCACCCAGGCGGACTTCGCCGTCGTCGGTGAAGCCTCCTCCGGCGAAGACGCTCTGGAAGCGGCCCGGGTGCACTCGCCGGCGGTTGTGCTGATGGATCTGGCCATGGGAGCCGGGATGGACGGCATCGAAGCCATCAAGCAGCTCCGGCAACGCAACCCGCAGCAAGCGGTGATCGTGTTCACCACCTACGACTCCGACGCCGACATCGTCCGCGCCGTGGACGCCGGAGCCATGGGGTACCTGCTCAAGGATGCCGCGCCGGAGGAAATCTTCGCAGCCGTCCGTGGTGCTGTGCAGGGCAAGAGCGTGATGAGCGCACCGGTCGCCTCACGGCTGTTCCAGCAAATGCGGAATCCGGACGACATCCTTACTCCGAGGGAAGCCGAGCTGCTCAGCCTGCTGACCGAGGGACTCAGCAACCGGGACCTCGGAAAACGCCTCTTCATCTCCGAGGCCACGGTCAAAACACACCTGGCACACATCTACGCCAAACTCGGTGTCGAGACGCGTGCAGCAGCCATCGCAACAGCCATCCGGCGCGAGGGGATGCGGTAAAGGCACACGGTTGGTTACGCTGACCATATGTCGGACACAACGGGTCGCAGAATGTTCACAACTCCAGGGACAGCTTTGTTGGTCCGGGGAGCCCTCGCCATCGTTTTCGGACTGCTGGTCCTGGTCTTGCCCAGCGCCACGGCGTTTGCAGTGGTGGTGGTGTTCGGCTTCTTCGCCATCATCGACGGCATCACCAGTGTGGCCCACTACTTCTACGACCCCGCCGGCCGCTCACGCTGGAGCGTTGTGGGTGGATTCATCTCCATCGCCGCCGGCATACTGGCCATCGCCTGGCCCGGCATTACCGCTGCCGTCATTGGCGTGATCATCGGCTTGTGGGCCCTGGTACTGGGGATCTCGCAGATCATCCTGGCCCTTGCCGCCCGCAGCTTCATCCGCAGCTGGGGACTATGGCTGCTCACCGGCCTCATCACCACGGTGTTCGGAATAGTGGTCCTGGTCAATCCGGGCATCGGGCTCCTCGGCCTGATGGGAATGCTCGCAGCTTTCGCCATTGTGACCGGCCTGCTCCTGATCGCTTCGGGCATCGGTCTCCGCAAGCTGGCCAACACCCAGCCGCTGTATGGCCACTAGCTTCGGCGCGGTAAAAAGCCGTAGGGGGATGCGCTCAGCCCCAAGTTCGGTAAGTTAGTGGCTGTGAAGATAGCTACCTGGAATGTGAACTCCCTCCGTGCCCGAGCCGACCGTGTTGAAGCGTGGCTTGAGCGCAGCGACTGCGATGTCCTGGCCATCCAGGAGACCAAGTGCAAGGACGAGAACTTCCCTGGGGAACTCTTTGAACGCATGGGATACGAGGTAGCGCACTTCGGCGTGAACCAGTGGAACGGCGTGGCCATTGCCTCCCGCGTGGGCCTGGAAGACGTTGAGCGCACCTTCGTGGACCAGCCTGCCTTCGGCAAAGCCGGCAAGGACCCCGCCCAGGAAGCCCGCGCGATCGCTGCCACCTGCGGCGGAATCCGCGTTTGGAGCCTCTACGTTCCGAACGGCCGCTCCCTGGACGACGAACACATGCCCTACAAGATCAAGTGGCTCGAAGTCCTGCGGGACCAGGCCGCCGAATGGGTCAAGGCCGACCCCAACGCGCAGATCGCCCTCATGGGTGACTGGAACATCGCCCCGTTCGACGACGACGTCTGGGACATCCAGCTTTTCCGCGACAACAACTACACGCACGTCAGCGAACCCGAGCGCGCAGCGTTCCACGCGTTCGAAACCGCCGGATTTACCGACGTCGCACGTCCCTATACGCCGGGGCCGGGGGTCTACACGTACTGGGACTACACGCAGCTGCGGTTCCCCAAGAAGGAGGGCATGCGGATCGACTTCTGTCTGGCCTCCCCGGCACTGGCTTCCCGCGTCACGGGTGCGTCCATCGACCGCGAGGAACGCAAGGGGAAGGGCGCCTCGGATCACGCTCCCGTGATCGTGGAGCTCACCGACTGAGCACTGCACCTGATGACTCATTGACGAAAGGGGTGGCTGGACATGGCGGGTAGTCTGTACCGGGGCCAGGCGGGACTGCCGTTCTCTTCGTCGCTGCGCATTTACGAGCCGCTTGAGGCGTTCCCTCCCGAGCAGCAGCGCCAGCTTGTGGCGGAGGGCAGCAAGGCAGGTTCCCGGGCCGCCGTCGAAAATGCGGAGCTCCAGGCCTCGCTGGGACGCATCACCCGCTCCGGCGGCGATCCGTTCCCCACCGGCCGCACCGATCTGGTCCGCATGACGCGGGTCCCCATGGGACGGCACGCCGCTCCCGGCAATGATGAGGACGACGCCGGACGGCTGCTTTACTGCCCCAGCCAACTGGTGATTCGGGCCGGCTTGGCGGCCAACGCGCTCATGGACGGAGTCCACAGTCCGCTGGCCGACCTGCTCATTCCGGTTTCGCAAAGGGACAAACACCAGATGCGGATCGACCGGATCAACGCCCGCGAAGACGCCAAACGCGTCCACACCCGGGCCTCAACCTGGGGTATCCCGTTCAGCTGGTTCTCGCTGTTTGCCGAATCGGACCGCAAAGACGTCGTCGAGTCCGACGGCCGCATCCTGACGGTGCGGGTATGGACCCCACTGACTGAAGCCTTGGAAAGGGCCCGGTTTTCCGTGGCCCATCTGGCGCTGGCCGCTCCGGACCTGGACATGCTGGATGACCTGACGCAGCTCACTGAGTGGCTTGAGCTGTTCCACGTCCAGTCGATGGTGGAGCTCGATTACGGCGCCGTTGCAGACAAGGTGTACCCGGACGACTCCCCCATGGATGTCCGCTTGGGCATCGAGTGCCTGGCCGAAGGCGACATGACAGGCGCCGCGGCCGCGTACCGGCGCCTGGCTTCCCGCTGGATTCCCATCCGGCAGTTGGCGCGCGCTTCGTAGCTTCACGGTTTCCAGGTTCCCGCTTGTGCGGGCTCCTGCGTCCTTAGTTGGGGCTGTTGGTGAATTTCCCGTTCGGCGGCGCTGTAGTCTCGCGGACAATCAACTGGTGGGGAGCCACGGCGGAGTGCACCGCTCCGACGTTGCCGTCGAGTTCGTCCAACAGCATCTTGGTCGCAAGTTCGGCTTGGTTGTCCGGGCGCTGGCCGACAGTGGTCAGGCCCAGCGAGGACGAGAAATCGTGGTCATCGATACCGATCACGGAGAGGTCCTCCGGGACCCGCACCCCGTGGCGGCCGGCTTCAAAAATCACGCCCATCGCCATCTCATCGGAGGAACAGAAGATCGCGGTCGGTTTCCGGCCGGGCTGGCTCCACAGCCGGTTGAAGGCCTGCTGCCCGCTGGCGACGGTGAAGTCACCCCACTGGTCCCACTCAGGGCGGACTTCCAGCCCGGCGTCGGACATGACTTCCTGGAACGCCTGGATCCGCACCCGGGGGACGTCGAAGTTCAGATCCGTTTCGTCATCGCCGTGCAGCAGGGCAATGTCCTTGTGTCCCAGATCCAGCAGGTGCTTCACGGCGGTGGATGCGGCGTCGTAGTCATTGATGCCGATGTAGGGGCAGTCCTCAACGTGGCCACCCACCACCACCAACGGAATGTCGATCTTGTGAAGATGCTCCAGTTCGTCCTCAGTCAAGGACATGCAGAGCACCAGCAGGGCGTCGATCTGCTTGTACACCATGGTGGAACTGAAGAGGCGTTCACGGTTACTGCCGTGGCCGCCTAGGTTGAACAAGGAGAGGTTGTATTTCCTTGAGTGCAGCTCACGGTCGGCGCCTTCGATGGCTTTCGAGAAGAACCACCGGCTGACGAAAGGAGCCAGGACGCCTATGGTCCGGGTGCGGCCCGTCGCCAGCCCGGAGGCCGACGACGACGCCACATATCCCAATGAACTTGCTACTTCGAGGATCTTCTCGCGGGTTGCGGGAGACACCCGCGGCAGTCCCCGCACTGCACGGGAGACGGTCGCCGTCGAGACTCCCGCTGCTGCGGCAACGTCCTCGATGCTGACGCCGGTGTGGCCGCCGCGTTGGGACCGCTCGTTCGTCTTTGCCACTCAAGCCCCCTTTTTTGGTGCATGCCGAAAGCCGAGGGCTCGTTCCCGGACGGCACCTTCCAGCCTATTCCGCCTGCCTGCTGTTCGCCGATTTCGCACAAGTTATTGCGACGCCGGTCAGGTACTGGTGTTCTCCATGGGCCGCCTCAACCAATCCGCCGTGTCGTCCGGCGCGGTAGCTTGCGCCGCAAGCGGAGCATTCCCCAGAGGGCGAGGACAACGGCCAGGAGCCCCAACGCCCAGCCGAGGGCGGGCTGGCCGGTGACCTCCATCGAGATGGTGGCCACCAGGAGCACCAGGCCCCAGAAGGCGAGGAACCCGATGATGATGTCGAAGTCCTCCGCGGACCGTACCCGTTTGGTGCCCGGGTCAGGCTTCGCTGCGGGGGACTCCCGACGTCGATTTCCGTAACTTGTCACTTGACAGCGCCTGCCGTAAGGCCGGCCACGATCTTGCGCTGGAAGATCAGCACAAGGACAACCAGCGGAATGGTCACCACGGTACCTGCGGCCATAACGGCTGTGTACGGTTCCTGGTGCGGCTGCGCACCGGCAAAGTACGCGATGGCTACCGTGACGGTCTTGGTGGCGTCATTCGACAACTGGCTGGCGATGAGGAATTCGTTCCAGGAGGCAATGAACGCCAGGATCGCCGTGGTGAACGTTGCCGGGGCTGCCAGCGGAAGGATCACTTTCCGGAACGCCTGTCCCTGCGTGCAGCCATCGATCCTTGCGGCTTCTTCGAGCTCCCACGGCATCTCGCGGAAGAAGGAGGTCAGCGTGTAGACCGTGAGCGGGAGAACGAAGGAAATGTTCGGAATGATCAGCGCCTGGTAGGTGCCGAACCAGCCGATGTTGGTGAACAACTGGAACAGCGGGGTAACCAAGGCAACGCCGGGGAACATCGATGCGCCCAGGATGAAGCCGAGGACCACGAACTTGAACCGGAAATTCAACCGGGCCAGGGCGTAGGCCGCAAACACACCGACCAGCAACGCTACGACTGTCGTCACGGCGCCAACGATCAGGCTGTTCAACAGGTTGCGGCCGAAGTGGTTGCCAAGGCTCTCATCGAACACCGTCGCGAAGTTGTCCCACGTGAAGTGGGTGAAGAACGGCGTGGTGTCGAACGTGTATCCGACGTCGCGGAAGGCCGTGACCAGCATCCAGTAGAAGGGTGCCATGCACCAGACGAGGATGATGGCGGCGCTGATGTAGGTGCGCAGCGACCCCCAGTTGAAGGGCCGTTTGGGCCGTTCCACGGAGTCGGCGGAGGTCTTCGAAGCTGTGGCTGTGCTCATCTCACTTGGCCTTTCCGGAAGATGTGGCCGCGTCCACGGCATTCGCCCCGAGGAAGCGGACGAAGATAAACGCCACGAGGAAGATCACCAGGAATGTAATGGTCGATAGCGCCGCCGCTGTATTGAACCCTTGCCTGATTTGTTGGACAACAAGGATGGACAGCGTGGTGGTGCCGTTCGCGCCCTGGGTCATGATGGCGGGGAGATCGTACATGCGCAGTGCGTCGAGGACACGGAACAGGATGGCCACCATCAGCGCCGGCTTCACCAGCGGCAGGGTGATCAGGCGGAACCGCTGCCAGGTGGACGCGCCGTCAACCTTGGCGGCTTCGTAGACTTCGTCCGGAATCAGCTGCAGGCCCGCCAGGATCAGGAGGGCCATGAACGGCGTGGTCTTCCAGACGTCGGCAATGATGATTGCCCACTTGGCCGGCCATTCCGAGCCGGTCCACAGGATCTGGGTACCGAACAGCTTGTTGGCGATGCCTTCGAAGGCGAAGATGAAGAACCAGAGCTTGGCGGTAACGGCCGTTGGGATGGCCCACGGAACCAGGACGGCTGCGCGGATCAGGCTGCGTCCGCGGAAGGCGCGGGCCATGATGATTGCCATCCAGAAGCCAAGAACGGTCTCGAAGGCCACGGTAACCACCGTGAAGAAGAAGGTAGTGCCCATGGAGTCCCAGAACTGGGCTCCGAGTGTGCCCGGAGGGCAGGCCAGCGAGCCGCCGCCGGGGGCCGTGCATTGCTGCAGCAGCCAGTGCGTGTAGTTTTCAAAGCCGGCCGGGCCGCCCTCGGAGAAGAACCCCGTGGCCGGGTCGAGGCCGGAGTCCTTCTGGAAGGACATGATGATGGCGTTGAGCACCGGGTAGATGATGACGATCGCCAGCAGGATGAGCGACGGCGCCAGGAGGGTGTATGCCCAACGGCCCTGCGTAAGCTGCTTCCGGTCGGCGCTTTCGCGACTGGGCATCGTGTGTCCGGAAGCCGCCGTCGCGTCTGGTTTTTGTAGTTCTGTTGACATGTCAAGACTCCTGTCAGGGAGAAGGCCGTGGCCGGCAGTCCGGCTGCCCGCCCCTCAGGGACAGGCAGCCGGACTGTAGCCCGGGTGGTTACTTAGCTCCGGCCGACTCAATAGCCGCTTGCATGTCGGAGATTGCCGCATCCACGGTCTTCTCTCCCTTGAGGGCAGCGTAGGCATTGTCCTGCACAGCCTTGGTGACGGCGGGGTAGAACGGCGTCACGGGACGCGGAACCGCGTTCTCGATGGACGTCTTCAGCACAGGGAGGTACGGCAGCTTGGTCACGAGTTCCTGATCGTCATACAGCTTGGTCAGGACCGGGGCCAGCGAACCCTGGGTAGCGTAGAAGCGCTGGGTTTCCTCGCTGGTGATGTACTTGATGAAGTCCGCAACAGTTGCCTTGTTCTTGGAGTAGACGCTCATGGCGATGTTGTGGCCACCAAGCGAGGAGGCGCCGGGGCCGTCCTTGCCCGGGAGGGGTGCCATCTTGAACGTGTCCTTCACAGTGGAGGAACCGTCGGTCTTGGCCAGGTTGTACACGTACGGCCAATTGCGGTGGAACAGCAGCTTGCCGGCTTCGAAGGCCTGACGTCCCTGCTCTTCCTGGAAGGTGATTGCTTCGGTGGGGATGTTGCCATCCTTGTAGGCGTTCACCAGGTTGGTGAGGCCGGCCTTGGCTTCGCTGGAGTTCACGGCAGCCTTGCCGGAATCATCAACGATCTTGCCGCCTGCCGAGTTGATGGCTTCAGCAGCGTTGACCGTCAGGCCCTCATACTTCTGGAACTGGCCTGCGTAGCAGCCGATGTTGTTCTGCTTGGCGATCTCGCACATTCCCATCATCTCGTCCCAGGTCTTGGGCGGGTTGGGAACAAGGTCACCACGGTAGTAGAGGATGCCGCCATCCGAGCTCTGGGGGGCTGCATACAGGGTGTTGTTGTAGGTGGCGCTCTTGACGGTGGACTCGAGCATCCCGTCCGTGGAGATTGCGGTCTTGTCCTTGAGCGGCTGCAGCCAGCCCTTGGCAGCGAACTCAGCAACCCAGATGAGGTCGACGCTCATGACGTCGTAGTTGGCGTTCTTGGCCTGGAAGTTCTGGACCAGGTCATCGTGCTGCTGGTCGGCCTGGTCCGACTGCTCCTTGAACGTTACTTTCTCGTCCGGATGGGCGGCGTTCCACTTTTCGATGAGGGGCCGGACAACGTTGCTGTTGTCCTTGCCCTGGACGTAGGTGATCGGCCCGCGGCCGTCAAGGTTGTTGGCTGCGTCGCCGCTGGCACCTCCGGAACTGGTGCCGCCGCCACCCCCGCCGCCACCACAGGCGGTCAGGGACAGAGCCAGGACTCCGGCTACAGCTGCCGGAAGCAGGAACTTTTGGATTTCATGCTGGGAACTCCTCGGTGAGTGGACCAGGTTTTTCCGCGGTGCGGTTGATGTGGTGAGGCTCACAATAGTCACGGGAGGAAGCAAAATGCAAGCGCTTACACGCGTCGTGACCACAACGATACAAAGTAGCCTGATTATTCACGCCCACCACCCTGGAAGCGGGGACTCTTTCTGCCGACATGGATGCGTTTTGGGATGGTCGCGGCCTTGAGTCGATTTGATTGCCCACTATTGCCTATGGAACAGTGGGAAGCGTGGATGAACTCGAAGCACTGCAGACCATTGGACGGCTCATCAAGGAAGAGCGTCTCGCGCAAGGTCTCAGTCAGGTGCAGCTGGCCAAACAAGCAGGAACCGCCATCAAGACAGTGCGGACACTGGAGTCGGGCACGCGACGCACGCAGGAAATCAACCAACGCAAACTCGAGCATGCCCTGGGTTGGCGTGCAGGATCGGTGTCCGAAGTCCTCAAGGGCAAATCGAACTTCGCACCGGACATGATCACGCCGGACGACATGCGCTCCGGGGACGACTCACGGCAAGGACCACCCCGCATTGCCGTTCCCGCGGCACCCGTCGCCCGGGCCTCACATCTTTCCGACGAGGAACTCCTCGCAGAGCTCACCTACCGGATGATGCACCGCAACAGGGGCTGAATGCCCTGTTCTTCGCCGGCGCTCCTTCAGTTCCGGCGCATCGGACGGTTGGCCAGTTGCTGCAGATATTCGTTGTAGGCGTCCAGCTCAGGGTCGCCGGCCACGGCGGACTTATGGGCGGCCGCAGCCCATCCCCGGGCCTCGTCCCGCTGCCAGCGCACCAGAATGAACATGAGCAGCAGCACTCCCGGCAGTTCCCCGTATGACCAGGCCAAGCCTCCGGCCATGCCCTGGTCCGCCATGGGGTCGAGGCTCCAACTTGCCGGTGGGGTGGCGAAGAATTTGACCATCGGAGCCGTTGCCATCATGATGACCACGCCGAAAAAGGCGTGCAGCGGCATCTCGGCAAAGATGTCGAGCATACGACCGAAGTGCGTCTGCCGCGTGGGCAGCGGGTCTGCCGAGATCAGCGGCACGGTGAACAGGACGCCCGCAGCGAGGAACAGCAGTTCCAGCCCCACGTGCCCGTACCAATTCGGCAGCAGCAGGTCCGCGAGGCCGGAAAAATAGACGCCGTAGAAGCTCAGCAGGAACAGGGGCACCATGAAAGCCGGGTGGATGGCCAATCTGCCCCAGCGTGAACGCAGCCCCCACATGGCCATCCTCAAGACGGGCCGGCCGAAGCGGCCATGAGGGGTTGCCCGCAACAGCAAGGTGCCCGGAGAGCCGATGACCAGCAGCGGAGGCACGGCCATCATCAGGGTCAGCTGTTGGAACATGAAGACGGAGAACATCCGCAGTCCGTAGCCCTCGATCCCGGCGCCCATCACAACCATAATGGCCACGCAGCCGAGCAGGAACGACGCCGTCCTGACCGGCGACCAGTGCCGGCCCTTGCGCCAGAGGCTGATGGCACCGGCGAGGTAGAACACCGCCGCCAGCAGTGTCATGGCTGGAATCAGCGGAACCGGCTGAAGGTTCGGCGCGAGGTACTCACCCAGCGAGGGTGGCAGCGAGGGAAGCCAGACGGGGCCCTCGATTCCAGGCTCGCCCATCTCAGCACGCCCACTTGGTGAACGCGCCGTGTACCGGGGTGCTGTCTAGCCGTTGCTGACCGCTTGGAGCCTGTCCTGGCCCGCGTGTCCGACGTGCGTGAGCCCGAGGTCGAGCAACATCCGCACATGCGAATCCGCCAGGGAGTAATACGCCATCCGGCCGGCCCGACGGACCTGCACTACACGCGGTCCGCGCAGCAGCCGCAGCGCATGGGAGACTCCTGATTCGCTCAGCCCGGTGGTGGCAGCAAGATCGCACACGCACATTTCCCCATCGAGGAGGGCAATGAGGATCCGCACCCGGCCCGGGTCCGAAAGCAGCCCGAAGATCACGGCCAGATCGTTCACGTCCGACTCGGCAGGCATCCGCGCCCTGACCTCCTCGACCCGGTCGGCGTCGACCACACGGACTGCGCAATCGCTGCCGGCCCGACGGGGCGTCGCCTGCCGTGCCCGTGCTGTTCCAGTCATCCATCAAGACTACCCCTACCTGCGAATGCGTCGCATTTGTCTTGCCCTAAGGCGGCCGTCGAAAGGATGACGGACACAGAGTCCGGCCGTGCTTGGCGTGGCCACGAATTAACGTCTGAACAACTCTACATATATTCTGGAGTGGTGCCGGAATGCCTGGCACCTCCCGGCCAAGGGCTGAGGGAGCCGGGCCGGGGATCAGCACCTAGGAGCCATCGTGACTTTGAAAGCCGCACTTGCAGGAGGCAGCCCGGCCATTTCCCCGGGACTGCCGTTCCTGATCGCGTCGGGCGTGACGGCTGTGATGGCGGACGGTGCTGCTGTCCTGCCCGCCATCCGGCAGGCCCGCGCATGAGCGGGCACGATCACGCTTCCGAAGCATCGGTTCGGCGCAGCAAACTCATCACGGTCTTCGCCATCACCTTCACCGTGATGATTGCCGAAATCATCGGCTCCGCACTTACCGGGAGCCTGGCGCTGTTGGCCGATGCCGGGCACATGTTCACCGATTCCGCCGGGCTGTTGATAGCGCTCGTCGCCGCGTCGCTGGCCATGAAGCCCGCCACGCTGAAACGGACCTGGGGCTATAAGCGCGCCGAGATCATCGCCGCGGCCGGACAGGCGGCATTGCTGCTCGCCGTCGGCGGCTTCGTCATCGTCGAGGGCGTCCGCAGGCTCTTCGAACCACCTGAAATCGGCGGGTCCACGATGCTCTGGTTCGGCATCATTGGCCTGGCCGGCAACGCCGTAGGCCTGGTAATTCTGGCCTCCGGCCGGAACCACAACTTCAACATGAAGGCCGCCTTTCTTGAGGTCCTCAACGACGCCCTCGGATCGGTAGCGGTCATCACGGCGGCCATCGTCATAGCCGTCACCGGCTGGCTTCAGGCCGACGCCGTCGTGTCCTTGATCATCGGCGTCCTGATCATCCCGCGGACCCTGAAGCTGCTCCGCGACACCGTGAACGTGCTGATGGAATCCACTCCCGAAGGACTGGACCTGGCCAAGGTGCGCGACCACATCCTGGCTCTCCCGCACGTCATCGATGTTCACGACCTTCATGCTTCGCTTGTGGCCTCCGGAACTCCGGTGCTCTCGGCGCACGTTGCAGTGGAAGACAGCTGCATGACCGACGGCCACGCGGCCGGCATCCTCGCTCAGCTGCAGGCATGCCTCGCCCAGGACTTCGACATCAGCGTCGAACATTCCACCTTCCAGATCGAACCAGCATCCCACCGCGACCAGGAAAGCATCCACCACTGATGACGCACAGCAAAACACTGCCCCAGCCCATGGACAAGGCAAAGAAGGTCCGGGTATTCATCTGGGTCCTGCTGGCTGTCCTCGTCGCCGTTGGAGTGATCTGGTACACCGTATTTACGCTGAACAAACCCGCTCCGACAGAACCTACGCCTGCTGCTGAAGCCCAAGTGGTCCGTGACGACAGCCATCGAGTCACCTCCCCGGCTGTCGAAAAGGCACAACTGGTGGAGTTCCTGGACTTCGAGTGCGAAGCCTGCCTCGCCGCGCAGTCGGTGGTCGAGGAACTGAAGAAGGAATTCGGAGACCGCGTCACCTTCGTCCACCGCTACTTCCCATTGCCGGCACACCGCAATTCGGCCACGGCAGCCCTCGCTGTAGAAGCAGCCGCCCAGCAGGGCAAATATGAGCAAATGTACGCAAAAATGTTCGAAACCCAGGCGCAGTGGGGCGAGAAGACGGAGTCCCAAGCACCCCTGTTCCGCACATTCGCCGGGGAACTGGGCCTCGATCTGAGTGCCTACGACGCTGCTGTGGCGGACGACAAGACCAAGGAACGGATCAAGAAGGACATCGCGGACGGTACAACCCTGGGAGTGAAAGGAACACCGACGTTCTTCCTCAACGGTGAGATGCTCACCCTGGACACCGAGGCACAATTCCGTCAGCTCGTAGCCGATGCCGTGAAATAGCTGACCACCCGCCAAGCGGCCCGTTATCATTGCCCCGGACTGCCCCGGGCAGACGCCCGGGAGCGGCTTAGGCGCCTACCTGTCCCTGGCCAACCAGCAGAATTGCAGAACACTTCGATGAAACTCTTTACAACGCGACTCCTGCGCATCCGCTTGGTGATTGCCGCCGTCGTCCTTTCCCCTGCGGTCGCCGCAGCTCCGGCGCAGGCACACGCCGCCGCGGAAGCGATGTTTCCGGCCAAGGAGACCACCACCGTCCAAAACCCTGCCCAAGCCCGCACCGCGACACCATCGCCGACGCCCGAAGCGACTTCGCCGTCCAGCACCCCTGCCCCGGCGACTGAAACCACACCGGAACAGGTCAAACCCAACGATGACAACGCTCCCCTGGCCGTAGGCATTGCTGCCGCGATCCTGGTTGTCGCCGCCCTTGTCCTCTACATCGCCCAAAAGCGCAGGGACAAGACATCCGCGGCATAGGCACCCGAAGCTGCCCGGGCATTAGTTTCCGGCTTGGCGCCTGACCATTTCATTGATCCAGGCCGGGGCGAACGGAGAAGTGCAGTTGGGTGGCGTTGGATAGTCCTTCAGCACTTCCAACCGCTCGCCGATGTACAGGGCACGCGGACGGTACTCCGGGTGTTCAATCCCAATTTGCGCCAGACAGTTATTCATTGCCCACTGCAGGCGGTCCGGGGCGTCCTTCATTTCTGCTTCGATAATGTCCAGCAGTTTTCCGAGGTCCAGGCCTTCGGGGCGTTTGACCACACGTTCGGCGGTCAGTGCCCAGCCAGCACTGGACACCACAGGATCAGGGTCGGCAAACCATGCCACCCTCAAATCCTCAGCAAACGGGCTTTTCTTGATGACGTAATTGACGAACCAGTCATGTACTTTGGGTCGCTTGGCTTCCCGGAGCATGGCGTCGAGTTCGTTCTTTCCGAAGTCCCTGGGACGGCAGATCAGAAGTGACAGAAGACGCGCAGCGGTGTCGCCCGTGGACCACAGTTCGCGGGACAGATCCTGCTGGATTTTGAGCCTCTTGGCTACAGCACGAAGCTTGCTGAGATTCACCCCGTGATCGTCGCCGTGCTTCTCATTGACCTCGCGGGCCCGGGGATCCTCCAAGGCGGCAAGCTCCGCCAGGACCGCGTCCAGGGAAGATTCGGGCGCCATTGATCCTGCCACTGCTGTCTCCTGTCCTCCGATGGCAGAAACTACTGCTGCGTGCCGTCCTTGAACAGTCCGGCAATCTTAGCGCCGAGGTCCTTCACGTTTTCGGCTACGTCCCCGGCAATTTCCTTTGACTTCTCCGCGACGTCACCGGCCAATTCCTTGGCATTCTCTCCAACGTCACCGGAGAAGAACTCCTTCACGTTCTCTGCGGCTTCACCAGCGAATTCCTTGACATTCTCCACAGCGTCACCAGCAAATTCCTTGGCATTTTCAAGTGCGTCGCCTGTAGCGTTCTTCGCGTTCGATGCCCCGTCATTCACGGCGTCGGCTCCAGTGTTTTCCTCAGTCATGACGAACTCCTCTGTCGGGTTGTGGCTTTGCGCATCAAAGGAGGTTTCCCCCTCTGGCTTCAAACTATTTGCAGCAGCGGAATTACGCAACGTCAGCGCACCCGTTCGGCTTTCGTGAATCTTGAGCGCGCCCCCGAAACCATGTGCACCAGCACCGGTGTCTTCTGTCCGATGACGAGGTCCAGTGCTTCGACCAGTTGTGAGACCTCCGCAGCCAGGAGGTGGGGTGCCACGCCCTGGCGCGGTTGGATGCGTATCCGCAGACCCGGTTGACCCTTGAACTCATAGGTTGCCACTGACACCCCGGCAAGGTCGGTTCTTTCCGTCAACGCAGCCCTCAGTGCCTGTTCGGCGACGCCACCGCCAATCCTGACTTCGCCGTCGACATTGCTGTCATCATCACTGGCGACCAGGAGGTTGGCCCGTCCTTTGCCCTGCTGTGACAGCCACGCAATCATGGCGACGATGAGGGCCACCAGGACCACACCCGCCACAATCCACAGCCAGCTCTCTTCGCGTCCGGGAAACCGCGTCTGCCGGAAGGCATTCTCAGCTCCGGCCCAGACGCCGGCAGCCCATCCATGCCACCAGGCGGCCACTGCAGGGACAGTCGCCAGCAGCAGGAGCAGAAGACCCACCGCCAGGAGTTTGATCCCGATGATGAAGAGCAAGACGCGGTTGAGTGCCCGGGGTGTTCCGTTCACGCCCCAATCACCCCCGACGACGCCAGGTTGACCCGGACCGTGGGCATGGGAACCGGCGACATCTCCTCAAGTTCAGCCTGCACAGCCGCGAGCACGGCGTCGTGGCTCACGCGGCTCCCGGATGTTGGCCGCACATTGACCACCACTGTCTGTCTGGAAACCACCACCATCACCTGCTCCTGGGTAACATTCGCTGCCATCCGGGCACGACGGGCAAGTGCGGAGGCCAGGACTTCGTCGTCAACCACGACGGCGGTCCGCGGGTCCCGGAGCAGATGGCGGGCCCGCCTGCCAGGCAGCACTGCGTGGAGCAGGAAGAACAGCCCTACCATGGCGACCACGGCACCGCTCGCTCCCAGCAGGAGGGGTGAAATGCCCTCAGGTAGGGCGATGATGCGTTCGGCAGCAGTGGTGGGATCAACCAGCCAAGGAGGCTGGCCGACCGCACGGACTCCGGCTTCCAGCAACGCGTATACGCAGAGAATAATGACGAGCACCGCAGCAATGACGGCGGCGCCGGCCCGTGATGAATGGGTCTCGCGACGGAGGATACGGCTCATCGCGGGGTCCTCCCCCGCCACCGGCGCGGCGTCGTTGTCCAGGCCCACGGCCATGAACTTCCCGGTTTCCTGGTCCTGTGTCATTGAACGCGGCCTCCCTCCCTGACCTGGGCCCCACTGATCCTGATATCCACCCTGCTCAGCTGGGAACCACTGAGCCGGGTCACCGTCTCGAGGACTCTGGATTTGGCAGCTACGGTGCGATCCCAGATGGAGCCCCCGAAACCCTGGACACGCCTGGGATCCCGGAGTACTTCCGTCAAAGCCGGAACGCTGATGGGTGCGACAATCGACAAAGCCAGCAGGCCGTCGTCGTCCGCCCAATCCGCGCGGATGTCGCTGGCCTCAACGCCGAGCGCCTCGGCGGCAGCGGCGCGGGCCAGGGAAGTCAAAGCCTGGGTACTGATCCGGTTATGGCCGGCCAGGCTGGTGGTGGTGTACTCCACAGCCTCAGCCACGCTCATGACGAAGAGCGCCGGCCCGTAATGGCGTCAAGGACACTTCTAAGATCCAGTTTCCCTTCGGCGGCCCGCCCCAACAACGCTCCGATTCCCATGAAAAGCAGTGAGATGAGGAAACCCCACAGCCCGAACGAGAACGACATGAACGCCACGAAGGCTCCGATCGCGATTCCCACTACGGTCATGCTCACTGGAGTGCCTCCCTTTCCACCACGACGGTCTTGGCCCCGGGCTGTTTTGCCGGCGGCGCGATGAAAACGTCGGTAATCTCTATGTTTACTTCGATTACCTGAAGGCCAACCAGTTCTTCGACAGCGCGGTACACCGCCGCCCGGACCTGATTGGCGACGCCATGCAAAGGATGGCCGTAGAGGGCAACCAAGGTGATGTCCACTGCCACTTGGGTTTCGCCCACCTCGGCGCGGACGCCCGCTGCGTGGTCTGAACTGCCGACAGCGTCACGGATCGCGCCAAGAGCGCGGGAAGGACCTGAACCAAGAGAGTAGACACCGGGCACTGTGCGGGCAGCGATACCTGCCACCTTCGCCACCGCGGCCTCGGAGATGATGGTGCGTCCGGTACCGGGAATCTCGCCCCCAGGCACAGGATCCGGCTGCACGTTCTGGACTTCCATGGAGCACTCCCCTTCTCTTGAGTACCACCCTAGCGTCTAGCTACGACGCTTTGGAGACAAGGGGTGCGCGCGGCGGTGCCCTAGGAGCAGTTCTTCTCTGTCCACGTCTGGATGGGCTTCATGAGTTCCTCGAACTGGCCATCGCCGTACTTGCTGAAATCCGACCCCGCGGACTCAGTGAAGGCCCGCAGTTTCTCGAACGACGGCTTCAGCTCTTCCGGCACCTTGCCCTGCATTTTCGACAACTCATCCTTGGCCTTCTGGATGTCCTCAGCATTTCCGCCGGTCATGGCTGCCAGGGGGAGAATGGTGACGCTCAGCATGGTGGCGCTGACAGACAGGCAAGCCTCTGACATTGAGGTGAATTGGCCGTATACACCGTCGGTTCCTGCCGAGCCGTCCGGGCTGGGCGCGCTGGCGGAAGCGGAGCTTGAACCCACTTCCGCGGCGGGGGTTTCGGACGCCGCCGCCGGGGTGTTTTGAGCTGCCGGCGATGGTGAGGAGCAGGCGCTGAGCGTCAGCATTGCGACGAGACCGGCAGCTGCCAGGCGGCCGGAAAAGGACAGGCGTGAACGTTCGATGGCGACCATGAATTCCCCCAAAAAGATGCGTGCGATGACAAGCTGGCAGGCCAAGAATACTTCGGCCATCGCCCCGAGGCCAGAGACGAGTTATCCACAAGGCCCGTTTCCAGACTGGGAGGCGACTGGAAACCCTGCCTAGACTGGCCGACACATCACCTGAAACAGCTGCTGGGGAGCTTCGCCATGCCACGCCTTACGTATGCCGCTTTGTTGCCTCTCCGTGCGCGAACGGCGGCAATCGTCGTTGTCGCAGCGGTGCTTCTCAGCGGCTGCCAGGGCGGGTCACCCACTGCGGGCAACTCGGAAACACACACGACGACGGCGTCGCCACCTCAAGTGTTTCGTCGCCTGTTGCTTCGGCTGCTCCGCCTTCGTCGGGTGCGTACAAGCCGGCGGATGCTAGCGGGAAGGCGCAGAACGTGCCGGTGCCTGTGATGCCCGAGTTGGCGAAGGAGAACTCCAAGGCGGGGCTGGAAGCGTTTATTCGGTACTGGTACGCGCAGATGAGCTATGCCTACGAGACGGGCGAAACTAAGCAACTGCTGTCCCTTAGTAGCCCGGCGTGTACTCTCTGCGCTTCTCTTGAGAAGGGCATCGAAGCAGGTTGGCAAGAAGGTCGCTGGATCAAAGGCGGAACACTCCGATCCGCAACGGTTGAAACGGACTTCAATTCAACCGCGTCCACGCAGGTAGCCGCAGTTCAAGTCATTCAAGAATCGATTGAGATAAGAACGCCGGACGGTTCGCTCTACCAAGAACCTACTGCGGCAACGAACTCAGCGAGTCGGGCAAGTCTTCGGTTCGAGGAGAATCACTGGAGCATGATCGATCTCGGTTTGATCCGGTAACCCATGGCGAAGCTAGGGAGAATATCGCTACTTCTCGCCGGAACATGCTGCATCCTGTTTGCCGTCCCGTGCCAATCAGCCGTAGCGAAGGACCCGAGAATTGACATCGGCTATGTTGACAACGGCTTGAAGTTGACGGGAACTCAATGGTCGCGAGACCCGATTACCGGCCAGTTCATTCCTTATGTCGGCCCCGCCAGTTCCTCCACCGCCGAGGACCCCAACCAGTACATGGCCGATACCCACTGCCGTGCCGACGGACCCGACACCAAAGACCCCGGCTGCGACGCCCTCGACTGCCCCGCCACCACACCCGGTGGCCCAGAAGGCACCCCCGTCATCTGGAAAGAAGCCCCCAAAGCCATCACCAACCCCGGCTGGACCAACTGGATCCCCATCACCGGCCCCACCTGCCTCTATGACGCAGAGCCGAAAAACGTCCTGGCCGACATCGCCGCCCGCATCCTCAACGACTTCCGCCAACTCCCCATCAACCCAGGAAACCTACAAGCCCAACCCTTCCCCCACACCCTCAAAGGCGGACCCACCAACTTCTACACCACCGCCACCGAACAAACCTTCGACGTCACCATCCTCGGCCAAGCCATCCACCTCACCGCCACCCCCGCCAACCACACCTACACCTTCGGCGACGGCACCACCCTGGGCCCCACCCCCGCCGCCGGCTACCCCATCCCCGAAGCCGAATGGCTCACCACCGAAACCCGCACCAGCCACAGCTACACCCAAACCGGCAACTACCCCGCCACCATCACCACCAGCTTCACCGGCACCTACTCCGTCAACAACGGCCCACCACTACCCATCAACGGAACCCTGGACCTGACCACACCAGCCACAACCATCCACGTCTGGAAAACACAAAGAGCACTCGTCGCCGACACCTGCCAACAAAACCCCAACTCCTGGGGCTGCCCCACCACCGAACCAACGCATTAAGGCCTCGGAACAGTAGCTTCCTGACCCGTTTTGAACCCGAAACAGCTCGAAACCGCGGGAAAAGCGCACTCAACGGCCTCAAACAAGGTCACAAAGCCACACCACCCAGGTGCCGACGTCGAATCTTGCGGAAACCCCTGTACCCCCACCATCCAATTCGAGGGCGGACAGCCCGGCAACACATCCAACACGGTGTATTGGATCCCTCACAGTGTCAAAGTGGGTGGCGGCGGTACGCGGGGACGGAGAAGCCGCGTCTTCAACGGAGATCCTGGGCCTTAAAAGAAGAAAAGCACCAGTTCCAAAGAACTGATGCTTCCCAGTGGTGGCTCCGACCGGCGTCGATCCGGTGACCTTTCGATTTTCAGTCGAACGCTCTACCAACTGAGCTACAGAGCCTAGGTGACATGTCACCTTGAGAACCGAATTTCTTCGGCGCTCAGAGCGACCCTGACGGGACTTGAACCCGCGACCTCCGCCGTGACAGGGCGGCGCGCTAACCAACTGCGCTACAGGGCCTTGCGTTTGCAGTATCTCTACCGCGTTTTTTTCAAGGCTTCTAGCTTACCAGACTTTTTCAGTCCGATTTACCACTTCCTTGCGTACCCCCAACGGGATTCGAACCCGTGCCGCCGCCGTGAAAGGGCGGTGTCCTAGGCCGCTAGACGATGGGGGCCTGAACTCAATTCGGATTTTGCAAAGAAAAGGGACGCTTTACGCGTTCTTTCCGTGTCTCGCTCGTCCGAACTGGACTCTAAAACTTTAGAGCATAGATGCCGATATTCCCAAATCGAGGTTGGAGGACCATCCCGGGCCCCCGCTCGCGAGCGCGCCGACGGGTTGGATCCCACCCCTTTGGGGGCTTCCTAAGAGTCGAAAGGTCACCCCTCGCGGGACCCGAGAACGGAAGCCCGCGAACATTGGCAGGATCTTGCCCTGACGCGTCCAAAAACCGCCAGCCGTCCCGGCCGATGCCCCGATAGATTTGGCACATGACAACCACTTCCCCGGCCGAACCCGGCCAGCCATCCCCGAGCCTGCCCCCGCGCACCACCCCCGCGCCGGGAGCGGCCATCAGCAAACTGGGCATCGCTGCGGTCATCGTTACCGTTGTCCTGTGGGCATCCGCGTTCGTGGGCATCCGGGCGGTCGGCCCCAGCTTCTCCCCCGGGTCGTTGACGCTCGGGCGTTTGGCGGTCGCCGCCGTCGTTCTTGGCATTGTGGTGCTGCCGACGCTGAAGGTCTGGCCGAAAGGCCGGGAGTGGCTTCCGATCGTGGCCTACGGGGTGATGTGGTTCGGCGGCTACAACGTCGCCCTGAACGCCGCGGAACACATGCTCGACGCCGGCACCAGCGCCATGCTGATCAACGTCTCGCCCATCCTCATCGCCATCCTGGCGGGAATCTTCCTCAAGGAGGGCTTCCCGCGGTGGCTGCTGATCGGCAGCGGGGTGGCTTTCTGCGGTGTGGCGATGATCGCCTTGGGTTCGGGGCAACGTTCGACGGCGGATGTCGCCGGAGTGCTGTTGTGCCTCCTCGCCGCTGTGCTCGCCTCAGTGAGCGCAATCCTGCAAAAGCCCGTGCTCCGGAAATTCTCAGCAGGCCAGGCAACGTGGTTCGGCATCATGGTCGGAGCGCTTTGCTGCCTGCCGTGGGCAGGTCAGTTGGTGACCGAAGTCCAGGCAGCGCCTCTTCCGGCCACGCTCGGCCTGGTGTACTTGGGCATCTTCCCCACCGCCATCGCCTTCACCACGTGGGCGTACGCCCTCTCGCTGATCTCGGCCGGCAAACTCGCTGCCACGACATACCTGGTGCCGGGAACAACGATCCTGATCTCTTGGGCCGTCCTTCAGGAAGTACCAACCATCTGGGGTTTGATCGGTGGAGTGGTGTGCCTGGTGGGCGTTGGGCTCACACGGCGTCGGACCAGCTGAACCTGCCGCTAGCGGGCCATCTCTGCCAGGAGTTCACGGTGCGTGGGCGGGTTGGCCCCCGGACGCCCGACAGTGATGGCGGCTGCCATCGACGCGATGCTGCCGATCCGCTCCAGCACGGTTGGCGCCAGCCCGTCGCTGCCACGCAACAAAAGGCCCATGATGAGCGCCGACATGTAGGAATCGCCCGCGCCAATGGTGTCCGCCACGGTGGACGGCACGGCGCGGACCCGAGCTGAAAGTGGCGCGTGGCCATCAACGAGCCCTTCGCACCCTCAGTCATGACCGCCAGGGTGGTACCCAGCGTCAGAAGATGGCTCGCGATATCCTCCAGTGCCTTGCCCGGGTAGAGCCAGTGGGCGTCCGAGGCACTCATCCTCACGACATCCGTCAGCGGCACAATTTCCTCAAAGAGGGCAAGTGCTTCGTGATGGCTGCCCAGGAGATCGGTGCGGATGTTGGGATCGTAGGTGACCATGCAGCCTCCCTGCGCCTGCTCCAACAAGCTCCGGACCACTCCGGCGCCGGGCTCAAGGAACGTAGCAATGGAACCGGTGTGCAGGATGCGCGGCGCATACGGCAGTGCCAAAGGGGCCAGCGCCCACTCAATGTCGAAGGTGTAAGCGGCCGAACCGTCGGCAGCGATCCTGGCTGTCGCCGTCGCGGTCTTTCCCATGGACTGGGACCCGGGCAGCAGCACCACCCCGCGCTCTGGAGGTGCGCTGCGATGGCGTCACCCCGGGGGTCCCGGCCGATCGCCGTCAAAAGACCGGCTTTCACATCCAGCCGGCCCAACCCGTAAGCAACGTTGGTCGGCGAACCGCCGGGGTATTCGGCCTGGCCGTCGGGCGACTGCACGATGTCGATCAGCGCCTCGCCCACAACGACGACGTCGAGGGGTTCAGACATGGGGGAAGCGGTGGAAGTCATGCGGTTCCTGTGTCTATCGGAAAGGGACTGAGATCAGTATCCCTCATGACATGGGGCGCCAATACAGCCGTGGCGGACTAAAGTCGAGTCATGCCCGCGAATCTTCCTCCCGGACTTCCCATCGTTCCCGACGGCGAGCGTCCCTCTTCGCCGCTGCCGGAGCGGAACGCGCCGCACAGGCCGCCCTTCCAAATGTCCCCCGAGGAGTTTGAAGAAGCCGTCAGCGACGCCCTGCAGCTGATTCCGGCCAAAGCCGCCCGTGCCATGGACAACGTGGCAATTTTCATTGAGGACGACTACACCCCGCAGCCGGGGGAAAACCCGGACACAGTGTTGTTGGGACTGTACGAGGGCGTGCCGCTGACGGAACGGGATTCCTGGTGGGATGCGGGCTCCCTACCGGACCGCATCACAATCTTCCGCCAGCCCATCCTGGATATCTGCGGCAGCCGCCAGGAAGTCATCGATGAGGTTGCCATCACCGTGGTTCACGAGATCGCACACCACTTCGGGATAGATGACGATCGCTTGCACGAGCTCGGCTGGGGCTAGCCTTGTATGCATGGGGCATGATCACAACCACTCGCACGGCGTTACCGCAACCGGAAAGCACCGCAAACGCCTGATCGCCGTCCTGGGCATCACCTTGGGCGTCGTGGGCATCCAAGTGGTCGGCGCCGTCGTTTCCGGTTCCCTGGCGCTGCTGGCGGATGCCGGGCACATGCTCTCCGACGCTGCAGGTGTCTTCATTGCGCTCATGGCCGCATGGATCGCCACCCGCCCGGCCAGCGATCTGCGGACCTACGGATACCAGCGCGCAGAGGTTTTGGCTGCCTTGGCCAACGCTCTGATCCTCATTGTGATCGCCGTAGTGATCATGATCGAAGCGATCCGTCGGTTCGGCGAAGCCACCGAAATCCAGACCGGCGTAATGCTGTGGGCTGCAGTCCTGGGCGCCGTCGCCAACCTGGTTTCCCTCCTCATCCTGCAGGGAGCGCAAAAGGAAAGCCTCAACGTCCGCGGCGCCTACCTTGAGGTGCTGGGCGACCTCCTGGGCTCCATCGCGGTCATCGTGGCAGCAATCGTGATCATGACCACCGGATTCTCGGCTGCCGACCCCATCGCCTCGGTCCTCATCGCCCTGATGATCATTCCCCGTGCATGGCATCTGCTCCGCGACGTGGTGGACGTACTTCTTGAAGCCACCCCCAAGGGCGTGGACGTGAACATGATCCGCGAGCACATCATGGCCGTGGACGGTGTGGTGGAAGCACACGACATCCACATCTGGACCATCACTTCCGGCGTACCGGTGTTCTCCGCCCACGTGGTGGTGCAGGACGAGGTGCTCAATGCCACTGGCGCGGACAGCATCCTGGACCAGCTGGGCTCCTGCCTTGGCCGGCACTTCGACACCGAGCACTGCACGTTCCAACTGGAGCCCGTCAGCCATTCCGAGCACGAATCGCACCAGCACGCCTGAAAAGC